>NZ_MDJS01000001.1 GCF_001705515.1 Mucilaginibacter sp. PPCGB 2223
AAAAAGCATTCAGGTGCCTATATCGGCGGTGTCCACCTCTTCCCATTCCGAACAGAGAAGTTAAGCCCGCCAGAGCTGATGGTACTGCGGTAATACGTGGGAGAGTAAGTCGGTGCCAACTTTTACTCAACAACCCTGCTAACTTTAAGTTAGCAGGGTTTGTTTGTTTTTATACACTTCACATTTGTAAAATGCGATCGGAGCTTCTCCTAATCTTGCAGTTCCTGATAATTAATTGCTACAAAGGATTCGATAAGCACGTGCTAAAAAAGGATTATAAAGAAGAGAAGGAAGATGCCTGTCTTAAAGGTTAGCCTGCGGGTTAACAAACGCTACTCTTTTCCCCTTTATCATTCGATTCAATTCAGGCATATAAACGTCTATCGTTCTGTAATTGCAGATCCAGGTGTAAATTGGAGTGTGCCATCGTAATGGGAGCATGATGGTTGATGGTAGCATACCCACTTACTTCCATCAAGTTGAAGTCGTTGGCAAAAGCGGGAAGCATTAACAATGCCCAGGACTTTGAAAAGTTGCAAAATAATGCCGGGGCAAAGTGGTTTTCTTTTACCTTAAATTCATGCTGGATTTTCTTGCAGCAGTTATCAGAAAAAGAGTGGTCGGCTTTGCTTCGATCCGATTTGGTTCCACCGATAGAAAAACTTGTTGATCTTAAAAGGCCGCAGCAATAGTAGTCAGTTACCGTCACTCAAAGAATGGAAAGTAGGTATACTATTATAATACCAAAGATTGCTGCCCGCTTCATCGGATTACAAGTTTAATTTCACTTAACTTTTACCTTTCTTGCTCAGAGAGTCTTTTTTGGCCTGTTCTAATTTTTGCTTTTCGAGGAGGAAACAGTGCGCGGCGCAGGTATGCAGCTTGTAATTTCTGTGAGCATAGCCCCAACTGTGACCTTTCGGGTCGAGTATCTCACACTTCGCTTCATCTACATTTTTTAATTGTAGTACGACCTGCCCCTCATTATTATAGTAGTTGCCGTTTTTTGCGGCCTTTCCAAGTTTATTGCCTTTCGCATCTACAACATTGCCGTCGCGGTCAATAAAGTACAAGGTGTGCCCCTGGTTATCCTTAACAATATTATCCTTAGTAATATAGCCAAGTTTAGTACCGGCGTGGTTATGGATACCGCCTTTACCGTCGATAGTAATAAAGTTGTACTTGGTTGAATCTTTTGCCTTCTGTGCGAAAGCACTCGCAGCAAACACTATGAGCGCCGCGAAGGTGAATAGGTGTTTTAACTTTTTCATGACTTTGATTGTTTTTTACCAAAGTAAAATAAACCCAATCCAAAAACTATTGACAGTGAGCAAGTTAAAAAGTGATATAGGTCAGTTTTTGTATTGGCGTTGTTTAGATCAGAAATTTAAAATGGCTAAGTTAGCGTGAGTTGCCGTATTCTTTATCAATAAGTGCCTCCATTTTTTTATTATGTTCTTTGAATATTTCGATCAGGCAATGACGTTTTTCACCTTTGCCGAGATTTATCGCGGATAGCATCGGCGGTAATACGCTCATTCGCTTCCGTTAACCGGCGATGGGCTTCATAAACTTTTGTTTGAAGATCATCCAGATAAGCATTTTATACTTTCATTAGTGCGGATGGCGCGCCCTGCGTGGGTATTCCAACGGGCAGGTTCGCATTCCCGCCCTGTGGTGACTTCGGATCGTTCGTCCTGAACTGTAATGCGCAGGTAGATTGGCGCAGGGCCGGATTGGTAGTTTTTGGGCTTCTTCATATATAAGAGCAAGCTGAAATTGGTTTTCATGTTTTTTAACAATAAAAAGTGAAACAAATTTAGCTTTGCAGATACCGCAGGTCAAGATGTTTATTTTTTAACGACCTATATATCAAATAGTTACAATCAATTCGGTGGGTCGAAAAATCACGTTGCTTAACTCGCCGAATAACTCCCTTTTCGGGGTTAAAAAGGTGCGTTATTAATAGATTGCCCAAAAACATAAAAGCCTGCAAGTGAATGATTTGCAGGCTTTTGTTGCGTTTTGTGGTCGAATTTGGCGGTGAGGGAGGGATTGTAACCTGCCTCTATTTGCAATTGATTATCTTACACTTACACATTTACAGAAATCATGTCACAACGATTGTCACATTGACCTTTTTTAGGGCTGTAAATTCAATCCTAATTTAAGCATTATCCGGCTATTTAACAAGCAAAAATTTAAATGAAAAATTGGCGGTTGGCAGGTGCTTGCGATTTAGGCGTAGACTTACCAGTGTAGTGATCACCATTATAAATAGTGTTTGATAGCCGTAACAGTAAACGTTTATGAAATAACCCTATCTATTCTTAGCTTATTAATTAAGTCACGAATGGAATCACGTATCTGGTAATAAAAGTCAACAGCTTCCAAAATATTTAGAAACTGACGGTTCAAAATTTTCTGCCTATAAGACTTAATGATTTCAAATAACAAATCATCTTCCCATTTATAATTGCTCGCCATCAAGTATGGCATTGCTACAATATCCCCAACTGATATTAAAACACCATTTAGATCGTGAATAATCATACCTAATAGATAGCCAGGATTAATCATGCCCTGATTCAGATCAAGTGATTTGCCTATCCTTTGGGACGCTGTAAAACCGTCCAGGTAGTGATTGAATATACTGATGTATCCTAATCTTATCGAATCTGCATTCTCAACGTTTTCCTGTCTCAGCACTTCACGCAAAGGTGATATCTCAGCTTCATATTTAGTCTTTAATCTTTTCATTTCAGCTAATTCGTATTTGTCAGTCTCATCCTGGCGTAAGATGCCGATTCTAAATTCGCATGTCTCTATCTCATTGTACAGAGTAATATATTCTTCAATCTCTTTCATTTTGTGTTTTCCAAATTATAAGTTAAACAGCTCATCTTGTTCAAATGATGTTCAGGTGAGTTAAAATAATAACCAAAAGCGAAAGCAAATAAGGCAATTGGGCTTTATTTTTAGGCTTAACATTTCTATTCAAAAATATTAAAAACATATTTTTTAAAAAAAAGGAACCAACTTATGTGGTTGTTATTAACGTTTGCTGATAGAGTGCACACATAGTTCCTTATATTGCACTATTAAACCGTTATCACAATGACGCAATTTGAAAAGATCTTGGTTTCTAAATGTTTAACAAGACACGATGGTAGGTCTTTATGGAAGTATGGCTTGTCTGATGGCGAATTTCAACAACTTAGAAAGTTGTTACTGGAAACAAAGCGATTAGAGTTGCTTGATCCGAGAGACGTGACTCTTTACTATTCTGAATGGTGGAAAAGATGTTATAATGGCGGCTTCCCTTCAAAAAAAGATGTTTTTGATTCGATACAAAATGGTCAGTACTACGATGACGAAGCCTTTTACCGGACCGCTAAAAGGGGTGCCACCCTTTTAGGAATAAAATGGATTAAAAACCAAAATACCCTTTATTTTAAAACACTGTTACTACAGGGCGGCATTCCCATTAAACACATCTCCAATAATAAAGGTGCTTATAAAAATATTCTTACAAAACTGTTGGAATTCAATCCTACTAATATTGATGATTTTGCTTTTAATCCTGAAATAACTTCTCTATTACCTGCTTCAAGTCAAAGTGATGAAATCTATGAATGTTGTTTAGCTATAGTAAGAGCAATTATAGATGAAGATCAGGAATATCTTGCCCTACTTGATGATGAAGAAGAATTGGGAGAAATTACAAGAGACTTAAAAATCAAGCGGAAAAACCTTCCAATCAGAACTTCGAAACCTCGATGGAGAAACTTTTGGGTATTTGAACCTGCAAAGCAGCGTATCAGGCTTTATTTGGGCATTCCGGACATGACTGGTGCTTCGTTTAGTGCTCTTTTTATTAATAATCCTAATACTATTCTAGATCAAGAATACAAGTTATATCTGAATGATAATTTGTTATGCAAATTCTTAAGACGTGCTGATAGCTCATACAAAATTCTTTGGGTTGACGACAACGAATTAAATTGGGATGGAACGGATCGTTTGCCTGATATATACCTGATAAGTTGTTCTGGTGAAAAAACGAATTGCCAACATTTAATAACACATCTTCCAAATTTAACAAAAGCCACTCTTTGGACCAAATACTCTGAAGAGCAGTGGATATTGGAAAGAAGCGCTCATACAGACGCTTTAGAAGGATTTGTGTTATGCCCTTTAGAAAATGGTTCCGAAAATATAGCCAATGGGGAATGTGTCGTCATCGCAGGCACGTCTTTTAGATGGATAAAATTCGAACATACTTTAACTATTGGAAGCACTACATTTAAAACGGGTTGCAGAAAAATAGATTGGCATATTACCGATCATCGACCAGCTTGGATACAGCGTTCTAATTATACAGTTATACGAAGAAAGCCCAAAGTATCTGTCTATGATGAAAACGGAGAAATCATTCCAAATGTTCGGCTGAAGTGGCGGTTGAAAAACACAGCCATATGGAATGACTGGGATGCTGGCTTCAGCTTAGGTTTATTGGAAATACAGATACAAGTTGGTAGCATTATAGAATATGATGCTGTTTTTAATCTTGGTAATATCGATGTTGTAATTGAATCTAATGCATTAAACAGCGCCGAAATTACGTTAGTTGGCAATACATATAATCTTACCATAACCGATAATCCGTTAGTTGTTGCAAGGCGTATTTCAGTAAATAAATTTGGCCTACAATTAACCCGAAATGATATTATCCCTCCTGCAATCCAAGCAAGTTTAAAAACAAATATTCAAACTTCAAGCCTTCGTTTTGAACTCAAGCCACCGTTTAAAGGAATTGAAATCATTGATAATCAGGGAAACATAATACAAGAGAATAGCTATTTGCAACTAAATCATTTGCGTGGGTTACGACTAATTTCTAATCTGGCAAACTTGGTCGTAAATATTTGGAACACAACGCGGACAAACATGGTGATTTCACAACCGTTAACCGATAGATTTATATCGGTACGCACTTTTGAAGACGCTATCATTCAATTATTTGCGCTCTCCGATGCAATGGACGGAACAGTGGAGATTATTATCGAAATTATAGAGAGGCGTCCACAAAGTATAACAAAGCTAAAAGAATACAAGATTAAACGTTATGATCAACAAATCGAATGGGGGTTTTATCTTGGGAGTCATCTTTTTATCAAAACTGGACCTGATTTACCAGATCTATACGCTATTCCTTTAGATTGTACAAATGCCCAATTACAACTGAGAAGTCTCATTAACAAGCAAGGACAGTATGCTTTCCCAAATGCAGAATTACTTACAAAGTTCGTCGTATTTAGCAAGAATAAAGACGTTCAAACGCAGCCAGCATTTCTAAGTCTTGACCCTGTTAATAAAGCGACCACACTCGAAGATCGCGAAAAAAGAATAATTGCGTTACGAGATAAACTTTTGAGAACAGCTTCAACAGATGATGACTGGAATAAGCTGCTGAGCTATTATTTGGTATGTGAAGATAACGATATACCCTATTCAACTTTTGATATTTTAAGGGCTATCAGCTTTTCCTCACTGCTGGCGGCTAAAGCATTTGTATTTTTAACTTGTTGTGACCCTAAACAGAATTTTAATGAAATCGCCTACGTTAAGATGGAGCAAGACCTTGGCTTTTTATTTCATTGGATCAATAAAGATCACTGGATCGACGCTATGGAATGGATGGGGTGTTTCAATGATGGCCAATTAACGAAAGAAGTAAGCCAAGCGATTCTGTCGCATTTTGACAATTGTCAGCCCAATAATTATTTCGCTAAAATAGCGGCGTTCGTGACCCAAAACATTGTGCCTGACTTACCCAGTGGCTATCATTTGAACAGTCGGATTAGCGAACTAAGGGCTTCTTTCGGTGCTAGAGTATTAAGCGAATTTCCTCAGCGCTATCCAAAAATAGCCGATAAATACCAGCATATTATTCCTGTAACCGACAGTAATCGTCCCGTTGAAATTTTACTTCGTTCGCCGCTAGTCGTTGCCTTATCGATCGCTGGTAAAGAAGATAATCTATGGTCGGTAGAAAGTGAATTCAAAAGAAGAAATATTAAATACATTCAACAATTAGATCCTGAGTGGTACGGGCAAGCAGTCAATTATAGTTTAACTAAATTATCAAACTTGTCATGAATTTTAGAAATTTTTATCATACAGCACAAAGCCGAATTAAAGATGCCATAACGTCGCTTTGGGCAACAGGTGATGCAGAAATGCAACAATATTTTACATGGCTTTTAGAAAAGGAAGGGCTAATGGCAGAACCTGTGTTCCAGACAGCATTTCCATGGGAAAGTTCAGACAAGACTTTTGCGGAAACCAATGAAGTATTTAGTGAGCAATTTATTAATGCGCTAGATCAGGAAAAGAATGGAGAATATCGTTTTCCAAAAGATCGTAACGTGTATAAGCATCAATTAGAAAGTTGGCATACACTGATAAATAAACACCAGTCTATTGCAGTTACGACAGGCACAGGGTCAGGAAAGACAGAATGTTTTATGCTTCCCGTTTTATATGATATTTACACTAATAAACGAAACTGTAGCGGGGTAAATGCGCTGTTTTTATATCCGTTGAATGCGCTTATTGGAAGTCAAAAAAAACGAATTGATACCTGGTGTCGCGCCCTCGGTGGTATACAATATGCGGTTTATAATGGTCTAACAGATGAACATGCTCGAACGGCAGATGCTCAAAAGAAATTACCGGAACTAATTTCTCGCGATCAAATAAGAAAAACGCCTCCGCAGATCTTATTTACAAATCCAGCAATGTTAGAATATATGTTGGTGCGTAACAAAGACGTTCCGTTACTCAGGAACTCAAAAGGTTCTTTACGTTGGATATTATTAGATGAAGCTCATACACTAACTGGCTCAGCGGCAGCAGAAATGGCGTTGTTAATCCGTCGAGTTATAGACGCTTTTGAAGTTGATATAAGCCAAATACGGTTTGCTATTACATCTGCAACTGTTGGCGCCGGGGAAGATAGCTCATTGCATTTAAAGCAATTTATGGCTAATCTTTGTGGCATACCACAGGGTCAAATCAAGGTGATTACTGGTAAAAGAGTTCTTTCCCAGGAGCTACCGGTTCCTATATATACTATAGATAAGGTGGCGGACATTCAAAATCATGACTTTCCTGAATTATTTAAAGAAGTGCATGAATTGCGAAATAAACTACTCTGCAAGCCAGGTATGCCAATATCGGAATTGGGAAAGGACTTTCGTTCTTTAAATATAGATCAGGGACTTGCACTTGTTGATAAACTAAGCGATAGACATGTCAACGGCGATTCGATTTTTCCAGTGCGAGGACATTTTTTTACAAGAGGCATAAGCGGCGTATTTGCCTGCACAAATCCATCATGTACGGAAGTGCATCGACATAAACCAGAAAATGCGCTAGGGTGCATGACCACGATAGCAGGAACTCTTTGTAAATGCGGTGCACAGTTGTTAGAATTGGTAGCCTGCAGGTCTTGCGGTAACCAGCTTTTGGAAGCAGAGCTAATAACAATGCCAAGAACGCTGGATCGTCAGCTAAGAATGGTGTCGACAATAATGCAGGACCCGTTTGCAATTGAGCATAGTGATGATGACGATGAAGATAACCCAATTATTAGCAGGGATAAATTTTATTTCACACGAAGATTTCCGAATGCTAGATATATTGGGTCGATAATCAATTTTGATATGTCTTCCGTTGGTGAAATAATACCTGGACAGCATTTTACTGAAGCTGATTCAGGCTCTACTTGTCCTCATTGTGGTGAGCCGGTTTCTGAACCTATGCACTTCCGGTTATCCTCATCATTTATCAACCGAATTTTATCAGATGTTATTTTAGAACTTACTCCGGAATCCCACCCATTGACGAGGGAAATGCTCTGGAAAGGACACAAGTACATCTCATTTACTGATAGCCGTCAGGGAACAGCGAAAATATCAGCTTTGATAAATCAGGACAATGAAGCCAATTGGATAAGATCGCATGTCTATCATAAGCTTTGCGAAAAAAAAGAAGATTGGAAAAAGGAAAATGCGTCCTCCCCAGAAGAACTACAAGCCATTATTACACAACTAGAACTTGAACTAGCTAACACTACACTACCTATTCTTCGAAATTCAAAACTGAAAGATATTGAAAAGTATAATGGTCTATTGAATCAACAAGCGGCTCCCAATGAAGCTATTAGTTTAGATTGGTCTACCATAAAAACTTATCTATTAAGCCAAGCGGGGCTCAAGACATTGTATGAAGGCACTAATCCTCACGACACCAATCCAAACGGCTTGTCACTTTATTTAAACGCCATACTTTACGATCAATTTGCCAGAAGGTTACCACGCGAGCGCTCATTGGAAAACCTAGGTATGGTTAGTTTATATTATCCCAAATTACAGCATACCAACTTGCCAACAGAAGCTACGGCATTAGGTATTAATCTAAAAGATTGGCATTCGTTATTAAAAATCGCTATAGATTATTTTATACGATATTCCTTTTATTTTTCCAGCAATCCGGAAACTTACCCATACAGAACCTCCTACTTTCGTAACCAACTATTATTTCCTCCAGATGCTCAGCAAACCAACGTCAGAAAGTGGCCGAGATTTGAGAAAAAGCGTCAACAAAACAGGCTTGCGCTGCTGATTTGTGCGGGCCTTGGTTTTCATGAAGTCGATGAAATTGATGCGGAAACAGAAGATCGGATCAATGAATTGATGGAACAGATGTGGCGGTCTGTAAGAACCATCCTTACCCGCCATGAGGAGGGCTTCAGAATTGATTTAGAAAGTGAAAGTCGATTTATTTTGTGTAACGAACTTTGGCTATGTCCGGTAAAACGTCGGCTGATTGATGCACAATTTAAAGGCTATTCACCCTGGATAAAAGGTAATTTAAGTAGTGACAATATTCGCCATTTCAAAATCACACATAGTGCTATTAAATTTCCGGAGTTTCCTTATCCCTTTAACCAAGATGATGAAAAAAACACGGTTATTAGCCGCACCAGAGATTGGATAATTAACAATACGCATACCTTGCGCACAGCAGGCGTTTGGAACAATCTGCATGAACAAATTTTATTACACAGGCCACTTTATTTATCCGGTGAACACTCTGCCCAACAAAATGAACAACGTTTGAAAGAATTAGAGGGCCAATTCGAAAGATCGGAAATCAATATTCTAAATTGTTCAACAACAATGGAAATGGGTGTTGACATTGGCGGAATATCCGCAGTTGTCATGAATAATGTACCTCCTAGTCCGGCTAATTACTTACAAAGAGCAGGTCGTGCGGGACGCAGAAAAGAAGCGAAATCCCTCGCGTTTACTATTTGTACTCCCAATCCTATTGGGCTGAATGCAATGAATAATCCCTCATGGGCACTTGATCACCAGATCGCTCCACCGTTGCTATCATTTAATAGTCAAACTGTAGTGGAGCGTCACATGAACGCTTTTCTGTTAGGAAAGTTCGTGCAGACGACAGCAGTTAGCGGTATCAATATTAAGATGATAACAGAACGATTTTTCTTTCAGGAAGATATGCCTATTGCGTTACAATTCAGTAATTGGTTACAGGACTCTGATCTTCGTTTGTTAGAAAACAGTTTAAGAATCATATTAAAGGATACGCCGTTAGCCAATAGAAATTTTTCTTTTCTACGCGATAAGGTATCATCGACATTTCAAGAGCTTACAGATAGAACCGTACATAAAAAAAATGCCTATGACGCTAAATTAGAGGCGCTGGCAGTCGAATTCGGTGAGCAATCCCCAGCTTATAAAACAGTGCTTTTCCAACGAAATCAATTCCTCCATAAGAATGCGATTGGATATCTGTCTGAGCAGGGTTTTTTACCGAGCGCTGGTTTACCAACCGGCATAGTTGAATTTGACACAGTAAATGTGGATGACTTGAAAAAACAAAAAAATGAGAATGCTAAACCTTCTTATTTTATTACACGAGCATTAGCCGAGTTCGCACCTGGTAATCAGGTCGTCATTGACGGAAAATGTTATTTATCGGAAGGAATTGTGCTTGAAAACGACCGGGGTGTTCAGGCAGAGCGAGAAATTATCCAATCATGTCAGCATTGCGGCTATCAGCGTATTATTGAAGTAACAAAAAATGAGGATATCCACTCTGAGTGTCCTCACTGTAGACACAATACTTTTCAGGGAATTGCTTTTAAAGGAGAAACTCAGAGAAGCTTGTATACGGAAATGATTCAACCGGCAGGGTTTGCGGTGGATATTTATAAAAAATCCACCCGTAAAATCAACGAAGTGTCATCAGTCAATTATGTAGATCCATTGTTAATCAACATTAAGCCCTGGGAAAATGAAAGTACGGCGTTATTTGATATCAGAGAAAGCGACTACCACGCTGAAATCATGTTTTATAATATTGGAAAGGGCAACGGTTATTCTGTGTGTCTGCATTGTGGTAAAGCTGCAATGGACCGGGATTCTCTTAACGGACATAAGCGTTTGAGAGGTGGAAAGACGGACCAGGAACAACAAACAGGTAATTGTTCAGGAAATGTTACGCCTTTTGCCATTCACGAAAATGTGATATTAGGAGGGCGATTTAAAACGGACTTTTGTGAATTACGTATCAAAAATGAAAATGACTGTTATTCCTCTGATCAAGTGTTGCTATATACGCTTGGGGCAATAATCAGTAAAGAATTATCTCATTTCTTAGCTGTGGAAGAAGCAGAAATAAGCTTTGGTATAAAGCGGTATGAGAACTTTGCCACAATATTCATTTTTGATACGACAAAAGGTGGTGCTGGTTATTCTTCTCAATTTATTTCTTACGCTGATCGCATATTTGAACTGGCTAAACACAAATTAGCTGCTTGCGATTGTGATGGAGCATGTACAAAGTGCTTGATTGACAGGAATACTCAATGGCACACTGACAAACTCGACCGCAATTTAGCATTATCGTGGCTAAAGCGCGTTACAGGGCTACGTGTACCACAGGAATTTACATCCCAATATCCCGGTTTACTGCCGTTAATTGGTGGCATCCAAAATGAAATCATACGTTTGCGCTATCAGGACAAGGTAAAGTCAATTCGCTTGTATGGGTCATCAGATATACTGAATTGGGATATTGACCAGCTTAAAGTAATACAGAAGCTTAAAGGATTCGTGCCAGTAGAGTTTGCCATCGATAAAACTGACAGGACGTTAACGCTATCAGAAAAAATTTCTTTCATCCAGCTCAATTCCTGGTCGACAGTTAAAGAAGTAGCAAACAACGCGGAATTAAGGTTAAAAACTATATGCAAAATAACAGATGAGCAGGGACGTATTACAGAGTATTTGACTACAGATTTTAATAGAAACTTCGATGAAAATTGGGGTAATGCAACTCATGGGAACATATTCAAAAATCATAGCGGCGAGCTCGAAACATTATGCGATAAAAATTTCACACTTGACCAACAATCGGTATTTGAAATTTTCATTGAAAAAAATGATACAATCTTGTCAAATGAAATTGCATCGATTCTGTTGGAAAAATTGGATGGAAAAATAGACTTGAAAGAATTTATGAATGGCAGATCATTTGATGTTACCTACACTGATCGGTATCTTAAGACGCCTCTCGGTTGCATTCTTCTTATCCAGTTCCTAAATCGGCTAAGCAAGGAACTAGGTTTTGATATTCAATCTTTTAAATTCGAGGGACAAAACTTTTCAGGTGACCGCAAGCCACACAACATATTTGATAATTTTAGCACTGCAGAAGACCGTAATAATGCAGTTATATCTTTTGCAGAAGATACTGGCATAACTGAAGTGTCAGCCACTAATGGCCAAATCCCACATTTTAGATACTTTATTTTTGATAACGAAGCAGTTAAAATAACTATCAGGCCAGATGCCGGCATTGAACATGGTTGGTACCTGAATGATTATCGTAAAAAGGTATTCTCGCAACAGACATCCGTTTTAGATACTTATGTAATTAATAAAAAGGATCAGATAATGCCTATTCTGTACGTCCTTTCTGTTGAGCGCAAATAATTATTACAACCATGCCTACAAATAAACACGCTCAAATCCGATATCTTGCACTTGATAAATGTCTAAGTAATCGAGGCCGTCGATATTATATTGGTGATCTCGTTATTGCGTGCAATGAGGCAATCTTAGATTTTACGGGAAGAAATGATGGCGTAGGAAAACGTCAGGTTTATGAAGACATTAAGTTCATGGAAAGTGAACGGGGATGGAGTGCTATAATCGAAAAGTGTAAAGATGGTAAACAGGTCTATTATCGTTATAAAGACGACCACTATTCTATCAACCAAAGTCCATTAAACGAAGTTGAGTTAACACAGATCAAAGAAGTTATTCATACGTTGTCCCGTTTTACAGGGCTACCTCAATTTGAATGGGTTTCAGAAATTTCCAATCGGTTACAGACTCTTAGCAATGACCGCCTAAAAGGGAATAGCAGTGTTATAGATTTTGAACAGAATCAATATTTAAAAGGTGTTGAACATATTTCGACACTTTTTAACGCCATTCATAACAATCGTGCTCTAAATGTCAAATACTTACCTTTTAAGGGAAAAGATATTCTTTGTTACCAGTTTCACCCATACTATTTGAAACAATACAATCTTCGTTGGTTTGTATTTGGAATAACGGAAGATGTAATGCAGCTTACTAATTTTGCGCTTGACCGTATTCAATTAATTGAGGAGTTACAAATCCCCTATATTCCAAATCAGTTTGTAGATTTTACCGACTATTTTGAAGATATCATCGGCGTTACATTACCTGAAAATGGTAAAATAGAAACTATTGTAATATCGGTGGTTCCTGACTTACTACCGTACTTGGAGACTAAACCATTACACGGTTCACAGAAGAGAGGGGATAAAAATGATGTATTGACATTCCAACTGATCGTGAATTATGAGTTAATCTCAAAATTATTGGCCTATGGCGATGGAATTAAGGTTCTTCAACCGCCATCTTTGGTCGAAGCTGTGCGATATAAAATTCAATCAATGAAAAAACTGTATGACCTCAAAATCGATTAATTGCGACAGCAACGCCCGTCTGCCGCGGAGCGGCAGCGGGCGACCCGGGCTTTGGGACTATATTTCGACGATTAAGCCGTCCTGACATTCGGATGCTTCGGCTTCCGCATCTGCACGGTCATCAAATACGAGCGTATTACCGTCCGTATCGGTACAAATCGCTGCATATTCAGGCCCGCCGTGCATTTCCAAAACCAAGTATTGGCCGCTTGTTGGCGTAGCCAGTTTTACAGGCAAATAAAACAGCTCAATGGCTTGTCTGAAACGTGGCGACTTTGCTCTGTGCAAACCGTACTGCTCCAAACAGTGATTGGTGAATATCGCTAAATAGCCATCAAAAAGTTGGTTGGTAAACAGGTTGCCGCTTTTGGTCAGGTTCTTATCATACTTTTTTATGGCACTGGCTACCCGTTCGGCAAGCTGTAACCATTGGTGATAACTCAAAAATGGATTATTCCAGTTGACTAATAGTTCCTCTTTGTCGTTGGCTACCTTTTCGGCGATGGCTTGAGTGTATTCCAAAAATTCGGGTATCTCATCCCTGAACAGGTCGAATATAATTTTCGCCTTATCCACATTCATTAATTGCTCTATCGTTTTCATGGTTTTTAAATTTGTGGTTAAAACATAAAGGGGCATTGCCGCCCCTGTTGATTAGTTTAAAATACGTTCGCCGTGCTTTGCGAAATCATTACAGAGATTAAAAGCGGCTTGGTTCTTCTGTAAGCCCGTACCCTGCATGATGGATTTGAATTTGCTTTGGTCGTCCCTGAAATTCCGCACATTCTGAAAGTAACCCGTAACGGCATTGTACATGCCGAATAAAGTGCCTTTAGTAGTTTTTTCCTGCTGTGTCGGATTGGTCATTGCATAATCAAATACACTCGAAACGATGTTGTTAAATTGGCTGGTTAATTCTTCCTGCTTGCCTGTCTTTACCAGTTCATACGTTTCTCGGTTGGGCGACATGGCTAATTGTATGAGTTGCTTTAACTGCGGGTCGGTAATCCGCACCCTTGACCATCGGTTAAATACGGCCTCCAGTTCAATCGATAATTGATTAGTGATACCCAACATCTTATGCGCCTGTTTCAGCTTGTCGGTCGCACTGGCGGTATGGCGTATTTTAATACTGTTAACATGGTTGCGCAAAGCGGCGTTTAATGTGTTCTGACAGACGACACGGATAGGTGTAAATGCAATGGTAATACTTTCCGTACCATCATGCGAAGTCGTTAAAAACAAATACTTCTCAATGCAATCATTGCGTCCCACACGGATATAATCAGGCAGTTTAGCAGTAATAAAAATGCGTTCGCCGTTTTTACCCAACGCCCCCGCCGTTTCGTATAAAATACCGTCTTTACCGCCCACAATACTATCAAAGAAACTAAAGGCATCTACATTTTGCACGACTTCGTAATCCTTACCCACCACGCCTAACGGTTGCTCGGTATCGGTGCGCACAGTAGCAAAATAATCGGGTACGGCTATTTCAGGGATAATTATATCCGTGTCGGGGTCGCCTATAAAGTTCTCGGTGTCATAAGTAAATAAAGGGCGTTTTTCTACGCCAAAATCCAAACCCGCATATTGCAGGGCTTCGGCACTGGTCGGGTAATCGCTGATGATCTGCCCTAAGCCGTGCCATGCTTTTTGCTTAACAGAGAAAAAACTGTGTTTTCCTGTACGCTCGTTATAATTGATGTTATGTGCCATTGTCTTAATTTTTTAGCTTGTAATCCATAATTTCCGTTTCTAATACCTCTACATTCTCCGTACTTCCAATATGATAATCGGTTTCCTTCTGTAACTCCTGTATGGCATCGTGTATGTGCTGATACTCGGTTCGCACCGTAACCCTAATCAGTAAGAAAATCTTATCCGTTCTCATATTGGTAAGTATTTAAGAACTCGTTAAACTCCAACTGGAATAATGCAGGGTCGGAACTGGCTAACTGCCGTGCATAACCATCCCAAAAAATTTGGTTGGTTAATTCAATGAATAATTCTAACATTGTCTTAGCTTTTTGGTGGTTCAACCATTAAAAATTAATGCCCTGTGTACCGTCATACACAGGGCATTTCCCATTTATTGCGGAATAACGATAGTGGCTTCCACCTCTGCCAGTTTCTCTAAACAAAGTTGTTTCACCATATCTACCACTTTCGAGATAATGAAAGCGTTCTTAGTTACAAACTCCTCGCCGCCGTCATCAGCAATCGTCAATTCACAACGGCCAAATTTGCTATCCCCTGCCACATCGTCTTTGTCATCGCTCTGGGCAATCAGAAAGCTATCCAAATTGGTAATGGTATTGCTTAGCTTATTCTTTTGGGCAATCTTAATCCCCAAAGTTTCTACTAGTTTTACGGTATCTTCCAAACCCCGCACCTTGTGTTCCTGCAAATCAGTTTTGAGTTCCTTTTTGCTCGGCTCGGCGGCAGGTGCGGGAGCGGCTACCGCCTGCGCAGGTTGAGCGGTCGCTTGCGGTTGGGGTGCAGGACTGCCGGCCTTAGTTTCTGCGGACGGTGCAGGGGTAGCTTGCGCAGTCTGTGCAGGGCTTTGATTTTTGTTGTCATTTGTTTTTTCCTTTCCGGTTACGTTAGGGCGCATGTTACCTGTGTTAACTGTTCCTTTTTTATCATTAGTGTTTGCGCCTGTGGCGGTTGCTTTTTCTTTAGTTTCCATTTTCTTAATTTTTAAATATTTAATACTCAATTCAATTTTTAATCCCTGTGACGGTCGGCGGTCTGTGCTGTCCGACCTGCTTGGGGGCGCTCTGCTGTTCCGTGTGTCCATGTCAGTTTTGCTTTTCTACTATCCCGCTCGGCATACGCCTCGCTGGCTTTTTGTAAGCGCCCTGACCTGAACACGGCGGGCTGAAGGACAAGACTTTGCGGAAAAAAATACCTCGTCCGCGGAGCGGGCAGGGAAGATTTTTTTCCAGCAAACCCGCAGGGCACGGTCTTGGCATTTCAGTCCCGCCGTTCAGAAATTTGCTTGCGAAAAAGCCAGTGGGGAAAAATTGGGGGAGCTAAAAGGACTTTATCAATCATGAAAAAGTGCAGACAGGCAATATGGCTGAGGAACGAAGCCATGTTGCCCAAAATGCGGTGAAGCGGCAGACGAAGGACGCGGCTGGAAACGCTGGCATAATTTGATTTAGTTTTTTTACATTTAATGATTATGAGTGCAATCATTAAAGCTGCTTTAGCACAAGCAAAGAAATTTGGAGTTGCTTTTTTAAGTTTTGTCCTTTCTAGGCCAAGAATAGATATTGATATGATCTTAAATCCAAGTGATCTATATGGGCAAAAGACTATATCAGTTTCAAACAAGCAAGATCATGATGTACCCGCAGTAGCCGATGTAAGATGGGATTTTCTATTCTTTTGGAATTATATAATCTCTATTAGAAACAATTCAAGCAAGACGGCATATAATTTAAAAATTGAAAGTATCTATAAAACAAAAATTGATCATTTAGAACAATTAAATAACATTCTTTCTTTAAAAGAGGCTGAATCAATTGATCTTAGTTATATAATTAGAAAAGAAGTAACACTTAATAGTCGTGAGGCTGACGAGTTTAGGCAACCATTTCCGCCATTCCTTGACAAAATTGTGATAATCTTGTCTTATACAAATGAAGCAAGAAAAAAATTTTATACACGATTTGTTATGGATGCTAATTCAAAGCAGAATGAGCACTTATTTTTCAAACCTCACTGATCACATATAGAAACTATACTTCAACTGCATCTCGTCATCCGGGCCTAAGTATTTTAAAATCTCTCCAACATTTCGGGCGCACTCAATGGTTATCGGATATTTTCTGTCAAATTGTGTGTTATTCCAATTCATTTTTGTTAAAGCCAAAATTTCATCGCATATCAAATTCGGAGATTCATCGTATGATGCTAACTTGATTTCTAATGCGCTGGGGATGTACATTCCCGGATAAGTTTCATAGTAGGGAACTGAACCTCTCGTGTACAGAATATGGTGTTGATCAGTTAAATGAAGATGTGTACCACGCATTGGTGGATAGGCTCCAAACCGATAGAGACGAATGTCGGATTGTTGAATTGATACCAGGTCAACTTGATTAATGTGAAAATTTCTCGCGGCCTGTGTAAAGCCATCTATTTCACCGGCACTATAGTTAGAGGTCTTATGTAGAACCAACCGTTTGGGAAATATTTTAATAGCGTCGTAATATTCTTTGAGTGATTGTGAAAGCAAATTAAAAGCCTGTTCTTCTGACAAATGTGGCGTTCGGTCGTTTTTCTTTAATGTAATTTCTTCTCCCCTTAATATTACGCCTTTACCCAGTTCGTTAAAGATTTGTGCAATACTTGTCTGAGTTGTGGTTTTATCTCGGCTTTTAAAAAAGCTAATACCGGCGTAACAGGTGGTTTCCGCGGTATCCTTTCTAACCAATGCCCAAGGCGTACCAGCGGCTTTATAATATAACGCGGTAAAGAAATTCCACGCTATAGAAGCTGCATCCTGCATTTCTGAAGTAGGCTTGGCAATTCTGTCCCGTACTATTTGTATGGGAATATTGTGTTGCATAGCGGCTGCTTTTAGATACCGCCTGAAATTTTGCTCCTTTTTTGAAATTTCTTCTTCATCAACCTCTGTTTCTGAAGTTGTCTCTTCATCTTCGTCTATTACAGGGGTATCGGTATCTTGGATATAAGTGATAAAGTTTTCGCTTAGGGCACAAATAATTACATCTGGTTTCTTGTTCTTAGATAGAAACTTAATTTCACTTAGGTATAAATTAGCAATATCTATAATCCGTTCCTCTAAGTCCTTTTTTGCTTTTATAATGGTATCAAATTCAGTATTGTTAATTCTGCGCAGGTAAGTGTCATCATAGACCACCTCGCTCATAAATCCCACATCTTTATTAAATCCGCAAAAATTCAGAAATAAAGTTGGATGTGGATTTTTACTTTCTTTACCATCAATATGCGCTTTACACTTGTCAAGCCATTCCAAAACTTTGTCTACACTTTCCCCTTTGCCAATAATGCCCACTGTTATTTTTTCTGGCCTTACGTTGGTAATATCAAATGGTGTATAATTATAGATTCCTTGTTTAGGGCAGATATGCTGGTTAGATCCAAACTGTAATGATGGTTCTTCTATGTATCGTAACTTCATTATTCAAATAAGGTATTGTCTGACAATTCATTATCAATTTGTAATTCTACTTCCATTGTTTTACCTTTTTTTGTTGCCAGTTTCGGTGGATTCCAGGTTCCTTCTTCCAGCCGTGGTGATATGGTAAGTGGTTCAACAGCGTGTAATTTTAAATAAGGGTATTCTGTGGTGAAAAGATCAACGTAGGTGAAATAATAGCTAAAAAAGCGAAAATAATTACATACCGCTCCATTGTTTTCCATTCGTTTTAAGCCTGACATATAATCTGCTTCAAAACGACTTTCTTTGTAACCACCGGGGTTTGTAAAGCTCCAGGTTGGATTAATCACCAAAAACCATTCGTTGCCAAGATCCAAAAAAGAACTTCGGAATGCTAAATTTCGATAGCAAATGATGTGTTGTTCTTTTTTATTAATCATTTCAAAAATTACAGTCTTTGTGGCTTCTTTTTTTCCTTTCCATTTAACCCTTTTTTGATTAGGCACTTTCTGGTTGTTCGCAAACCGGAATATTTCGCGGGGGCCAAACCATTCTATCAGCTTGAGTTTGCAATAGGCAATTAATGTATTTCTAAGCAGGTGTTTAAAAACCCGTTTGTTATCTTCACTTGCCTCGTAATAGGCCTCAGAGTCAATATCTATAATTGTGGTTGTATCAATAATTCCTCTCAGAGCTTCAGATGATTTTGTTAAATCGAGAAAGGTATAAATACGGTTTTCATGAGGAATCCATTCATCAGATTTGATGCCGGCCATTCGCATCGCGTGTTTGATCAATTTTCCTTTTTTGAGGCTTTTGACTTGTCGTTTATTGTTTTTCTGTAAAAAGTCGTTTATGTCAGCGATCACGGCCTGTTCATCTATTTTAAGACTGGCTGTATAGAATTTTTCAGGAAAGGTAATTCGCAGCAGATTTGGTAATATCGGTTCATTCTCTGTGCTTAGATACCCGCTGACGAACTTTTGTTGACGCGTTTGGATTTGAACATCAGAAAATTCATGTTCATACAATTTCGCTATGGCCTGCAATTTCGGCGTTGAACTTATGGCGTTTATCTTTTTTAACAGATCGTCCTTATCAATAATGTTTTCATTAACATCGAAAACAAAATCGCCTGGCATGATTGCACGCAGCTTGGTAGCGTTATAATTTTCTTTCTTATGAGTGATGATGTAGATATAAAGCACATCGAACTGCTCGTTGAGCTTATATTTAAAGAAGCTTTCAAGTGTATTTTTTATCTTTTCAAAATCCGATGTGGCTGTCACCTGAAAGGCTACTCGGTTTTTGAAATCAGCTAAGTCAATAGCTGGATAATTCTTTTTTTGCGTAGAATTTAAGTTTTCTAATTCCAGGCCGAATGTTTCATTCAAAACGGGTATCAAAAAACTTTCAGCGTGAATATTTATGTGATATTGGCTATTGGCGTTAAAACCCTCTACTTCTAAAACAAACCTCGCAGCATAGGTCGTTATCTTGTTGATGTGGTCGATTCTGTTCATAAGTTTAATTGATCAACCTGTTGATTAATTGAGATAAAATATATTAATATCGCATGGGACAATGCTTAATATTTATCCTGATAATTTTAGGCATTCATCAAATATACAGCATAAATATTATGCTTATTACTATTAAATTTCCACGTTAATTCAACTGACAATATTTATGGAATACCTCGAAACCTTTACTGAATTTGCAGAACGCCTGGCTAAACATAATTTAATACAGCAATCTAAGCCTCGATTGCAGGCGTTAGCTAAAATAACGCCAACGATTCAATACCAAATTTTACTAACATTTGAAGATCCTACAGATAGCGATAAGTTGCAATTGTTATTAGAACATGAACAATACAAGCAATTTAAAAAAGTACAAATCGCTATTTATATCACTCGGCAAATCCGGATATACCGGTAAAGGCTCATTATCATATTTATCCATCTAATAGCAAAAAGGAGTTGTACGCTGTTAATGTCGATGACGGTAGCGCCCACCATAAAGTTAATCGTGGTTACACGGTACCTCGGAAAGAGGCAGACGAATTACGAGCACTTGGAGTCAATATCAAACCTGACAATATATTAGAGGGAATTGACTATGAGTTTTCAGAGGAAATAGGAGACGACTTAATATTTATCTACCTTATTCTTGATGAAGAATAAAAGCTACAAATAAAGCCCTGCCGAATGATCAGCAGGGCTTTCCCAAATTCGTTAAGCGTGATTTAATTTCAATTATTTCGCCGCGTTTTTCTTTTCCGTAACATCTTTGCGCAGGTCGGTCGCTACCACCTTGATCTGCTGTAAGGCGTTGCGTAAACGGGTACCCGCTGCCTTGTTACCTTTGTCATAAAAGGCGGCACCTTCTTTTTCCGCGGTTGCTACCAGCGCTTTCAGTTCTGCTAATTTTTCCATAATGCTTTGATTTGAAATGAATAATAAATGAATAATTGTTTTTCGTAGATCAGGCGGCAAAGATAAGCAAGCAGCTTAAACGGCCAAATCTTGTTCCTGTTCTTTGGCCTGGCTCTTTTCCTTGCCCAGCTTCATTTCCTGCTGATGTTCCGGCTTGAGGAACTGCTCCCGTTTTTCCTGCTTGCCATCCTCACGGAAGAAGTTGAGTTGACTGTAACGCGGCTGTACCTCCATAAACAACTTACTTTCCTTATCGTCTTTAACGACTGTTACCAATGGGCGGTTACCCTGTTCCAGGTTTTGGACCAGGTTTTCACGTTTTTTATCGTCGGTGAGTTCCTTAATATTGAACTTATCAAGCGTATTTTGCAGGTCAAAACCGTAGGTCGGTACATGGTATTGCAGGGTGGTATAGTTTTGATAGCGGTCTTTGGCGCTGTCCATATCCAGCTTGACCCATGCCTGGTATTGACCGACGGCGCTTACCAGGTCATCACGGAATACCGCACGGCCCTGGATCAGGTTAACCGCCTGCCCCTCGGTAAACCCTTTACCGCGTTCTACAAAAAAGGTTTGTGTTTTAGCAGGGTGTTTAAAGGCATAAGCAAACTCTTTCTCTACATAATTGATACTGCCTTTTTCCATACGCGCCAGGTCGGTGGCATGGGCGGCATCCTTGCCGGAAGCCAGCCTGCTATTGCCATTCTGTTCTTTGAAATAGGCAATCGCCTCGGTCACATTCTCGAAAGAACGGGACAGGTTCTTGCCCGGCTGCTGTTCGTTCGGCGAAATGACCATATACTTATGGCCTTCTTCCAATGGCTTGGCATTACTTAGCGCCACCTGGTATTTGTTAAAATAGTAGTTTTCGGATTGGCCGGACTGTTTAAAATGCAGCGAAACATCTACCTGTCCCCGGTTGCCTAATACCTTGTCGTTAACAGTAAATTCGGGCACCCCTTTTTCCATTTGTTTTTGCATGTCCTCCATGACTTTCTTCCCAAAGCCCAGCTTGGAAAGTTCATTTTTCAAGTTCTCCAGATTGTTGTAATTCATATCTTTTTCTTTAGTTAAACCATTCTGTTTTTTAACTTCTTCTAACAGCTTATCCGTTTCGATATAGTAAATTGGATGATCAGGCTCCTGAATCCCAAAACCGGGCCTGCCTAAAGCATCGTCCCAATAGTCGAGCGCGTCACCCATCGTATCGAAGAAATTCAAATCCGCGGGATGTAACCCACGTTCGGTAGGGTAACTGGAAAACACCACATAGGTAAAACCAATATCCTGTGCATCTTCCAGCCGGCTGATCACATCGGCCGCGTGCTGTGTTACCACATACATGGTATTAAGATTTGTTGATCTTTAACAGCACCCGCTGCCCGCCATGCAGCTTTACCCTTATGCGCCGCGCTTTCCTGCCCAGGAGCCCTTTCGCCGCCGAAATGCCCGCGCTGGCCGCCTGTGTGCCAAGCGAGTAGTCCGCCGACAGGAACTGCATATTTTCCAGCGCGCCCGCCGTGCCCTGCCCGGCTGCCTCGCCGAGTTCCGCTTCCGGCGCCGGAATGCCCGCCATACCATCCAGTGAAAACACGGTGAGCTTAACCGGGATGATCGAAGTACCCAAACGGATATTTTTAATGTCCACCAATAGGCGCTGGTTGGTTACCGTACAGGCACCCGATAAGGATTGTTCTTTTTGTAACAGCATATCACCAATGCGAACGCTATCCGCCAGCCGCAATCTGACTACGCCGCCGTTCAGCACTTTTTGGTTCCCGTCTATGGTGGCGGGGATCGCCCGAAAAGCGCTGTCCGGCTTTTGCTGTGCCGCTTCTTTTTTGAGCTTTTCCTGCACCAAAGCGGGGTTTTGTATCTGCTGTATCTTGTCCAGCATTGCGCTTAACTGCGCCATTTGCGGGTCGGGCGTGCTAACCTCGTTTTGCTTTTGTTTCAATAGTTTTTCGAGCCTTTCCAGTTGTGCGCTTTGGCCATTATCGGCTACCGGTGGCGTTGGTTTGACCGCAGGCGGCGGTTGGCTGATCTGCTGATTGATGGCGGCTAAACGCTCTTTGATCTTCGCTTCGCTGGCGGCAGTCGAGTTAGCGGGCCTGCTGAATTTGGCGGTATCCCAACCCAATGCGGCAAATGCGTTTGCGGCTGAATGTGATTTGGCCGATGTGCTGTCCCGTTTTGCCTGGTCGTAGAGGCTAAGCTTATCTGTAGTATTATCTTTTTGCAATTTTGCTCCGGGAAGCTGCGTGTTAATGCCTTTGTCGCCGGTTGATGCGCCAGCCGATGGGGTGCCATGTCCGCCGCCAAGCGCATAAAATCCTAACGCGGAAAACAGTACTACAAATACCGGCATAGCCAACCGCATAATGAGTTTTCTTTTTTCTGGTGTTGTCATAATATTTTTCTATTTGAAGTGAATAAATGCTTTGATGCAGAGGAACAGGCAGCAACCGCCGAATAAGCCGATAAACAAGGCTAAAGCGACGATCCAGGAAAGCTTGCTCCAGTACTGTGTCCGGCGGCTTAAATAACCAGCCAGTTTCAATTGCCGTTGCTCCAGGGATTGCCGAAGCTGTATCAGCCAATTAGCCGGTTGGTGCTTCTCTTTGTTGCGTTTGCGAAATAATTTCATGGCTGGTTGGTTTTAACCTGTTCATCCTGGTTCCTGATCGTTTCCCAATGTTCTATCAGGAAACCATGCGGGTTATTATCGCTGCGCGAAACGTTACGGGCAAAACCCTGCGTAACTAAACTTCGGGTGGTTGTCGATGTGCTTCGTACCAGCTTTTCAGTGGCAAAGCAGGTAAACCCGTAAGGATAGCTGTTCATATCCAAACGGATGCTGTCTACCATTACCTGCTGGCTGATATTGCCGGATATTAAATTATTGTAATAACCCGCTTCTTTGAGGTTATCATAAGCCGTTTTCGCGTTGCCGTCCGCTAAGTACAAAGCTTTGGTAATGGTAGCCTGTATCTGTTTATCGTCCGGTTCCAAATCAAAAAAGGCTTCGTGAAACACCTTGATATGATCGCGCAACTCCACGGGTATGTTATCTCTCCGGTCCTGGGCGATGGCTTCCAAAGCCTTGCCGTTAGCCAATACATAGATATGGTTGCGGAAATCCGCGCTGTAACGGAAACTTTGGTAAACCGCGAAACAACTGATGCCCACGCAGGCCGCGATCAGCAAATAGCTGAACAGCTTGATGTGCTTAAAAGCGGTGTCGATATTTTTAAAATGCTGAAACATAAGCCCCTCCCAAACCCTCCCCGGTAGGGAGGGCTTTAAATTTTACTTTTTTACTTTCCTGATAATTTGTCTTTTTGATGTTGATTACCTACGCCGCGGTAGCCCTCCATGAAGTCGCCTGGTGCGTTAAGGATATTGCTGCGGGCCTGTTCAAAACGTTCACCCGCCACACCAGCCGCAGATCGTGTTGCACTGATAGTAGTGTTGGCCACACTTTGCGTTACATTGGTGACATTATTCAACAACCCGTTACCGCCATGTGCATGGATCACGTAGTTTGCCACGCTGGGCACCGAGAAGTACCCGACAATTCCGATGCACAGAAATATCAAATACGCTAAATCCGTCTGGCTGAAGAAAGTATCGCCGTTGCTTTGTATCTGGTTGATATCCAATTGCAACATTTGCTGCTGCACCTGCCCGATGATGGCACCGAAGATATTGGCGATAGGCAGCCATAAAAAGATATTGATATACCTTGCTATCCACTGCGTCAGGGTATGCTGTAAGCCATCGAATACCGCGAAGCCAAAAACCAAAGGGCCTAATATCGCCAAGACGATCAGGTAAAAGGTGCGTATGACGTTAATACACAATATCGCCGCCGCATACAACACCTGCAACACCTCACTCATCCATTGTTTGATATTGTTCTTAAAATTGTACGATTGTTTGTCCATCCAGAATTTGACGTCATTACCCAAACTGGAAAAGGTACCCTCGTTTTGGTCGTTCGGGTCGTCGGGGTGGGTGTAGGCATACCATTTCGCCCTATCTCCATTACCATCGTCGCCGATATACATCTGGTAAGAACTGCTGTTTTTAATGGCTTCCTGCTTCTGTTTGAGCAATAAAGCAATACTGTTATCTGAATTGGTCACCATTGCGCCGGTGGCCGAAACGATGGGTTGCATCACCCCGTTCATCAAAGAAATAACCGCCGGAAACATCAGTATCGCCATACCCAAAGCAAATGGCCGTAGCAAGGGATAAAAGTCGACAGCCTCTGCTCTGGCGATCTGCTTCCATACCCTTGAGGCGATATACCACAAGGCACCGAAGCCCGCGATACCACGACCCACATCGATCAGGTTACTGCACAGGGGTATCATCTGATTGTACACATTATTCAATACCGGTTGCATACCCTTTAAAGAAGAAGTAATGTCCTGCGCATGACTTTGCGAGGCCGTAAACAGCAATAAAAGGGTACTGAAGCTATATAATACTTTCTGTTTCATGGGAATAGCTTTTGTAAAGTGTTCACCTCGTTTTCTTCTTTCTGCCGCTGTAATTGCAGAATGGCTATATCACTATCGAAGTGCCGCAGGAAGATCAGCTTGTTCTGCGTATCACCGTAGATATGGTCGATAGCCTGCAAACGTTCCGCATCGCTCATCCGCAGCGTACCCGCGGTGATCACATTGGCCAGATTGGTCAGGTTATCGACGCTTTGACTGAGCAGATGGCTAAACACCCCATTCAGATACAACAATTCAGTCCCGCTGAAATGACCACTGGCCGATGCCTGGTTATAGGCGGCTTTATATTCCGAAACGATACTGGCTTGCATGGAAATAATATCCGCAATGCGCCCGTATTGTCGTACCGTCGGGCTAACTGCCATCAAACTGTTAAGGAATGCGGAATGCAGGTTGAAATTGCCTTCTGAAATGCTTTTTACCGCGCCATAGCCCTGCGTTAAGATGGTATAGCCAGTCTGCATATCGGAAAGGATCGCCTTGAACTGCGTCAACTTTTCAATGTCGTAAAGTAATTGTTGAATATCCTGCGCGGTCGAAACCTGCGCCTTTGCAGGCTGAAAGCTGAAAGCGCAAAGCATAAAACAAACCATCAGCCCCACCCAAACCCTCCCCGGCAGGGAGGGCTTTATAAATCTGTTAATTGTTTTCATAGTATTGATTTAGGGTTTGTACTTCATTCATTTCCTGATTACGCGCGATAACCAACAGCCGGACGGAATTGCAGAAGCTTTGCGTAAACCGGTACTTATCCAGCATATCCGCTTGCAGTTTTGCGATCTCTTTTAATCGCTCGTCATCGCTCATCGTCAGCGTATCGCTCTCTAAGACCTTTTGCAATCGCTGTAGATCAGCATCACAATGTTTAAGAATGTTCTGCGCCACGCTTTGCACATAGCTTTGCTCATAGGGCAGTAAGCCGGGTATACCCTGTAAAGCCGAAAACAGGCTGATGATCGCTTGCTGTTCGGACTGAATAGTTGCCACATCGGGATCGTTTTTGACCTGTGGATTTACAGTACTTAACGAAGTGTAATAGTCCTGGTGCAAGCCAAATTCCCCATTTTTCCAGTTGCTGATCGCCGTCCATTCGCCTTTCATCATCGCATAACCTTGTCTCATCGAAGTTTCAAAGGCATTGAGCGCCTCGATCTGCGCTGCCATATTCTTCAGTTCTTTATTGCCCTGGCCGAAGAGGTCGGAAAAAGAGAAAGATTGCGCTTTTGTGGGCTGAAAGCTGAAAGCAAAAAGTCCAAAGCAGACCAATATGCAGCAGAAAGCTTTATGCTTTAATCTTTCCGCTTTTCGCTTAATCGATTCCATAATATTGCTTTAAAGTGAGTACTTCGTTTTCATCATGGGCGCGTTGTAGGCTGAGCAATTCATTTTGCGTGGTGAACTGTTGCAGGTCATTATAATTGGCATCCATGTGGTCGGCGGTCTTGTTCACGATCTCTAACCGTTTCGCATCAGGCATTTGCGTTTTGTTGGCATGAATGACCGCCATGATCTGGTCGAGGTCGTTGACGCTGGCTTGCAAAATTCCTGAATAAACTTTGCCCATATAAGTGAGTTCGTCAGCCGTAAAATGCTTGTCGTTTTTGATCAGGTTCCATGCCTGGTTGTAGGCATTGACCAAAGCCACCTGCTTTTGCGTGAGTTCGGTAATACGGGAATAATAAGTAATAGCTGTTTTAATGTCCCAAAGTTCCTGGTAGTAAGAACCGAATAGATCCTTTTGCTTTTGCGACCAGTCGGATATTTCCGATAGCTTGAGTTGGGATAATTGGTTTTCGAGCGCCTTTTGCGCGTTCTGCAACCATATCGTTTGGTTCTGTAAGCGCTGCACCTCCAGGTCGATGGCGCGGATCACGCGGCCTACGGTCGAAGATATGACCGAGCCGACAATCACCTGCGCATCCGCACCTTTGGGCAGCGCTACAAAAACGGTCATCGACGAAATGGGCAGAATGACCATGTACTTTTTCATAAATGCTTTAATTTTTGACACAATAGCCTCCTTTAGTGCCGCTGGTTGCGGCACCTGATTGGTATGTGGTGAATAATTTCTGTTAGTTAAGCTTTCGGTAAACCGCCTGCTTCAGCAGCAGCACACCCTTATTAGGGTCAAAACGGAATACCCTTCCGGTAGTGTTTTCGTTGAGTACATTGGTTTGTGAGTCATAATTGCCCTCAAACTTTTCCTGCTTGTGCTTTTTCGGCAGTGGCCTACCATTCCTGATCGCGTAATAGCCGGTATTGCGCGTAATTAGGTAATGCTGATCGTCCGTGTGGGTAAACGTTAATGTATCGTCGGCAATACCGTATACACTTTGCGCGTGATTGACATAAACACCGTCAATGAATGCCTGAACTTTGGCGCTTTTGCTTTGGCAAGCTGCTATGCAGCCTATGCCAAATAGCATGAGTAATTTAAAAATCGCTTTCATATCGATTCTTTTTATGGGTTAATTCCTGAACTAGCATCGCGATGCCTTTCCGGATGCTGCCGTATTTCTTAGCGTATTGCATTACTTTGACCTTTTCGCTTTCTTCGGTGGTGTAAGCCAGATATTCAGTGAGGCTGACCTCGGTGCGGTAAACTTTAGAGTATTGCCCACCAAGTGAGATAAACACTTCCTTGTATTTCCGTTTCGGGTCATTGGCCCGGTTCATCGAAAGGATTTGCGCCTTTTCCTTGTCGGTCAAGCCCAACAATTCCTGTATCGCGTCGAACTTGTTCTGGTACTTGCTTTGATCGAGCAGTATTTTGCAGTCTGAATTATTGATGATTGCCTGCTTGACAATAGGCGAAGAAATAATATCCTCGACTTCCTGCGTGACCACGATGGCCTCGCCAAAAAATTTGCGAACGGTTTTAAACAAATATTTCAGGTATTCCGCCATGCCTTCTTTGGCAATGGCCTTCCAGCATTCCTCGATCAGGATCAACTTTCGCACACCTTGTAGCTTGCGCATTTTGCTGATAAACATCGACATCAGGATAAGCGTAGTGACCGCAAATAAGATAGGATGATCCTTCACCGCATCGATTTCAAAGACAATAAAGCGCTCATGCAGCAAATCCAGGTTTTCGGTAGCGTTCAGCAAATAATCGAACTCACCGCCGCGGTAGTAAGGGTTGAGCACATAGAGAAAATTCGACACATCAAAGTCGCGCTCCTTAACCTTGCCGTCTTCCAATACCTGCAAATACACTTCCATAAGGTATTCATAGAAAGTATTAAAGCAGGGGAAAATATCGGGATGCTGGTTCAGGTGATCGAAATAGCCCGTCAGCGCGTTGGATAAGGCCACGTATTCAGAGCGCCGGATGCTTTCATCGTCTTTTTTCCATAGCGCCAAAAGCAAGGTCTTGATGCTTTCCTTCTTTTCCGTATCCATGACCTCGCCGTCGGTCAGATAGAAAGGATTGAACTTGATCGGGTCGCTTTCTGAATACGTGAAATAATAGCCGTCTACCAAATCGCATAAACCGCGGTAACTGTGGCCCACATCCACCAAAACCACATGCGCACCCTGTTCATAATAACTTCTGACCAGGTGATTGGTAAAGAAAGACTTGCCGCTACCGCTCGGCCCCAAAATGAACTTGTTACGGTTAGTGGTAAACCCTGATTGCATCGGCTCGTCAGACAAATCTACATGCACCGGCTTGCCGGTCAGGCGGTCGCCCAGGCGAATGCCGAATGGCGAAACGCTATCCCGGTAATTGCTTTCGAGGTTAAAGAAACAGGCTGCTTGCTCGATGAACGTATCAAAGGTATCGTTCATGGGAAAGTCCGCTTCATTGCCGGGTATTCCCGCAAACCAGATCTGCGCGGCCCCATCGGTTTCCTGCTTACAGGCCGCATCCATTTGCGCCATCGCCGAACCCACCAAATTCTTCAGATCGCGGATTTTCGCTGCATCATCCGACCAGGCCAGCACATTGAAATGCGCTTTGATCGGCAAACGCTGTTCACCGATGGCTTCGTTTAAAAAGTCGTTGACCGCATCGCGGCTAATTGCATTTTCGCGGCTGTAACCCGATAAGGACTGTAAACGCAGTTTTTTGGCTTCCAGCCGCTTGATCGTCTTTTGCGCGTCCTCGATAAAGATATACTGGTTCAGTATATGGTTACAGGGCAATAAACTGCCCAAAGGTGAAGCGAATCCGATGGAGAACTTGGTACGGTCAGTCGAGTACTTATCGTAATTGATACGACTGCCGCATAAAGGCGGCAGGTCCTCCACATCGGAAAGTGTGTACAATTCGCAGTGATTTTTGCCGACCCTGATCTCATTTTGGATATGAATATCCTGCAAAAGCGGGCGCTCATCCTGACCCCGCAGCATCAAATAACGTTCAATCACACCGGCCTCGGCGTCCGTTCCGGCTAATTCATCGTCCGATAAGCGTGATAGACCTACAAAACCGCTATCCGATAACACCCGTTCAAACTGTCCCGCGCTGTCCAGGAAATCCTTAAACAAAACGGGATTGACCGTTTGCTGCGGCACCAGGCTTTTACGCAGGATATTGCTGTATGCCGATGACGACAACTTACGATCCTTTGGTTTTTGGGTGAGGAAGATATAACAGCGATGGTCGAGGTATTCCCGCTCATTAAAAAAGCGCTCACTGGCCCGTGACAGATAGCCCTTGCCGGCCTTTTCAAAGTCAGGCCTAAAGCCGCTCTCCAGCCACCAATCCTGTTTATGAAAGACGCAACCAATGGGCAACAAGCGGATCGCCTTTACCCATGCCTGGTGATAGGCTTCATAATCCCGGTCGGACAGCGTAAATATTTCCGGCAGGGTCACTTCATAAGTGATAGTGATGTCCCCGTGCGCAGAAAGGATAGCACCTTTCTCCACTTTGCTTAGCGGCAGGATATTTTCAAGCAAGATTTCCATAAGCCTCATGTTTAAGATGAATGAAAAGTTTTCTTGAACGGCAGGCGATAAAATCCGGCAATTGTTTTTTGGCGAAGTGTTTGGACAGCCCGTGCTCACCAAAGCGGTGACTGAGGCGGAACACACCAAAGAATAAGGCGGTACCCAAACCCAGAATCAGCGGCAGAATGACCCAAAGCGATACCCCGCAGATGTAGAGCACGGCAAAGCTGATCAGCAAAACCACCAGGCCGATAGCTAAATAAGCTATATACTGGGCTTTCAGCCCACGAAAGACAATCGGCTTCGATACGCCTTTATTGATCTGGTACACGCTCATAAGCCAAAGAATGATTTCAAAATCGTAGCGACCACTACCAAAAAAATACAGGAGCCAAACCAGGCTGCCGCCACCTTATTCGTATCGGGTTCGCCGCTATTCCATTTGTTAAAAACGCGTACCGCGCCGATGATCCCCACCACTGCGCCGATGGCGTACATCAGGTTACAGCCCGAATCGAAATAGCTTTTCACCTGGCTCGTTGCGCTGTTTATCCCCGAATTCCCATCCTGGGCCAGGCAGATATTGACGGTTAACAGGCTGGAAAGCAACATCAAGGTTTTCGTGAATGCGATACGTTTAGTGGCTGCCGGTAACTCGCGATAGGCCGTAAACCAGCTTTTAAAGTTTTTAAAGATTGCTTTTACTAATTTCATCAGTATAGATCATTAGGTTAATTCCATAGGTTGCTTAACTCCGCATCAGAGATTGGAAACAGGGCGTTTTCGCGGATGTATTCATTCAGCGCCCATTCGCTCGGCGTATCCCGGATCGCCGCATATTTGACCTTGACCAAACCGAACAGCGAGATAAAATCGTCTTTCGTGCCTTGCTCTTTTTCGAGGATATGAAAGATGCTTTTGATTTCCTCAATAGCATCCGGCACCAAGCTTTGCTGTAACTCGCGGGTGTCATTTTCTTCCTCCACATCCGGCGCGAAACTGAACATATTCATACTTAACCGCGACATGCCTTCCGGCATTTTGGAGCGGCCCATGAGGTCATCCTCTTGTTGTAACTCCGGCTCGTCTTCCAGTTCGTCTTCCCAATCCCTGCGTAAAGGCTCGACCGCGGGTTTTCCGCCCTTGCTGTCCAGCCATTGCCGCAATTGTTTCCGGTAAATTATTGGCAGGATGATCCCATACCAGATACTGCTCAATACTAAGACAGCTACCAAAAACTGCTGCCAGGTGAATGATTTGAATAGCATAAACTTTCTTTTTTATCCGTCACGGCATTGTGCCGGATTTACAAAAGCAAAGGTTGCCGGATACCCAATTTTTGATTCGCAAGGCACCCGGCACTTGCGAACGATTGTTGCTAATTCGCTGGCCTATTGTGCTTTTTGATCGGTTTAAAAGCCATATCTTCATCAATCCGCTTGTGAATGGATTCGCGCATCTGGTCAATATAGCGGGTCGGGCTGGAGACTTTTCGGTTGCGGATGTCGATAAAATCCCGGTACGTTCGGGAAAGATCGACCTGCAAATTCTTCTCCATGAATTGAATAATCAGCGCCAGGTCCGCGTTTCCGTGATTGAGCTGCCCCGTGAAATAAAGAGCATAGATCACTTCCACAAGGTTCACCTTATCGCCTGTCCATTTGAGTTCCGGCGAGGTTGCCAAAGAAGCAACAGGTGGCATAGCAGCACCTGATAAAGCATTCAGTTTCCCCAATAGGTATTCCTGTACTAATTCCGCCGCCTTGATCTTCGCGAACACATAATCCCCGTTGGTCGAGAATTGAGGGTCAAGCTCCGGCACTTCCGGTATCAGCAGGCTTTGCATTTCGGCGCCTCTGACAAAATACAGCGCATCCAGTTCTGTCGCGCCTAAACGGTAATACTGAAAATGAAAACCCAAATGCTCCAGTTCCCGCCGGATCAGCCCCAGTTCCTCCATGTAATACGCCCTGAGCGTATCGCTGTCACCCGCAGGTAAATGGGTATCCACCTGGTATTTCGCCAGGTAAAAGATCTTCAGGGCGTAAAACCGGGGCTTGACGGATTTAAAAAAATGGATCTCTTCGGACTGGTCTTTAAAAGGATGCTGAAGCACATACGCCTTCAATTCCTCCAGCCGCCTACGCACCGCGGCTATATAGGCCGCCATTTGTGTTAAGGGTTCCTGTTTTTGCTCGTGAATAACAGCAATGTCCGCTTGCAGTTGGTCATACAACTGGTCATAAAAATTCAATTTCATAGGATAAAAAATTGGTATGACCTGCCATAGCCCGTTCACTGGCGATAACTGTTACTCCGGCAGGATAATGGGTAGATTTTTTGGCATAAGCGTTCCCTTCTGAAAAATTTCCAGTCCCCGCAAACCATTTGCGGCTGCTGTCGTTTTAACTTTTAATTACGATTACTTACCTGCAAAGAAAAGTGGAATAAAGCCGCGGTGATTTGATCCAAATCAAATTCATCCTATGGCTGAAATTCAAGAATTAACGGACACGGAACTACTGTTCCATGTCCTCTCCATGATCGCACCGCTCGGCCTTGCTTTGCGAAACGATCTGAACGCGCTTGTCCGGACGGACCAACTCCCCAAAAAACATTTACTACTCAAACAGGGACAAACCGCCCGGCGCATCTACTTCATTAAACAGGGCTTTGCCCGCGCCTTTTACCATGACCTCGACGGCAAAGAACACACGCTCTGGTTCATGGGAACCGGGGACGTCATGATCTCCGTTTACAGCTTTTTTACGCAGCAACCCGCCTCCGAGAACATCGAACTGCTGGAAGACAGCGTATTGCAATCTATCACCGCCCAGGAGTTACAAGACGTTTATACCGACTATTCTACATTCAATTTTCATGGCCGGAAACTCACCGAACTATACTACATCAAAGCCGAAGAAAGGGCCATCATGCTGCATTGCAAAAAGCCCATAGACCGGTATAAACTCCTCCTGAAAACCCATCCGAATATCCTGCAACAGGCCAGTCTCAAGCAGATCGCGTCCTACCTCGGCATCGAACTCGAAACCCTGAGCCGCTTACGCGCCAGTAAGGACCTTTGATTTAAATCAAATAATGAAACAGAAACCAACAATTTTTAGAGCTGAAACCATGAAAAAGTATATCATTATCCTCCTAACAGCATTAGCCTGTACCATCAGTTGCCGCAAAGAAAGCAGCACCTTACCCCAAACCCAATCACCACCTGCAATAAACACGCTGAGTTTATCCGATGTACAAGCCTGGTATAACGCACAAAACACCGCCACCAACCTGCAAACCCAAAGCACCACTAAAACATTCAGCCTGCACCAATTCAGCCTTGATTGGAATAAGGCCGGAAACGTCACCACTCCAAAACGCAACTGGTGGACCCTTGCCTTACCGGGACAGACCGCCTACAAAGGACTGAAGCAAGGTTACCGCAAGCTCGTCTTTACCAAAGACAGCACCGGGGCGATACAAGCCCGCATCCTGGAGATCATCCCGGATGCCGCTTACCTGCATATCCACCACGGCGCCGATACCAAAACTTTTACCGGCCTAGTCTTCGTTTATAACCAACAATACCAACTGCAAAAAGGCATGGTTTATAACAACGGCAAACAGGTCGGTGCTATCAGGCCCAAAGCAATCACGCTTAACGCAACGGCCAGCACCAAAGCGCCCCAATTAAGAACCGATATGGTCGCCATCTCCGAAAGCTGCGACTGGATCGATGATAACTATATCGACGGCGAGGGCGTGGTTACCATTTATTCCTACCAGGTCTGTGATTACGAGATCTATGATGACGGTATGGACGGCGGTGGTGGTGGAGGGGCACCTTCAGGCGATCCGCTGGGTAGCGGCGGTGGCGGTGGGGGAAGCGAAGCCAGCGCGCCGGACGCACCCGTTGACCTGCCCGACCAGCCTAAAGCTCCCATCGATCCCAAAGCCTTTATGAACTGTTTCGGCAGCCTGCCTGACCAGGGCGCCAAAGAAACCATCACTGTCTACGTCCAGGAACCGCAACCGGGGCTTCCTTTCAACTACGGCGTGAACTCCGTCGGCCATACGGCGATCAGCCTGACCAAAACCGTTAATGGCCAAAGCATCACCCAAACCGTCGGGTTTTATCCCACCAGCAGTAAACTGGCCGCCACCGGAACCAGCGCCAAGATCGTAGACAACACCAACCTCAACTACACCGTCAGCGTCAGCTACAGCGTATTGCCCTTCGAGTTTAACGCCATCGCCAATTTTATCGCCAACCCTCCGTCTACTTATAACCTTTATACTTATAACTGCACCAATTTCGTTTATGATGCATGCAGCAAAGGAGATATCACCTTACCCGATCCTAACGGCAATATGGGCTTTTTCCAGACCGGCATGACCCCGGCTGCTTTGGGCGGTTCCATCCGGGACGTATCGGATATCCTGAAAGCCAACACCAACGGCGGAACCGTCGGTCAAAGTCACGGACCCTGTAATTGAAAAACCATGAAAAAGAAACCCATCAAATGGATTATCATCGTTGGAATAGCCATCCTGTTGATTTTTAATTTTACACCGGTCAGCTATATCCTCCATGAGAATTATACCTATAGCAATCGTGACGGCAGCTTTACCGACGCCGAGGAAGCAGGCGGAAAACCCGCTTTTCTCACCGTAACCTATGATTACCGGGATTTCCTGAAAAAACATCCCGACGAGAAAGCCAAAGACAGCACCCTTTACCGCACTTATACCATCAAACCCTGGCGCTTCTGGCAATGGAGCGACTGGCTTTTTTGCCCACAAAGGTTCAGATTACCCTATAAAAAGCCGGTGCAAGGCATCACAGCCGTAACCGAAAAAAGTCTTTGGGATTATCTATAAACAAAACACAAAGGGGGCTCACGCCCCCTTTGCATTACGATCACTTTTGCTTTATCCAGTGAATAAAACGCAGTGGCCCGGACTTTCCGGGCGAACTATTTTTTGCGCAGTGATAAATATCATCTTTATCACCGCCATACCTAATTCGCCAGGTGCGATCTTATCATCTGCACCTACGGCGGACGGCTTGTACGAAGCAGGTAGGGTCTGGTAGCCCAGGCCAGCACAAACCAATCCGCGCGTAGATGCGGATAGCTGTGCTCCCTGCCTATAAAATTTACCAGATTTTTCCTGCCTGGGGAGTACTCAAATTTCTTCAAAAACGGTAGCCCTGCCTGACAGGGCTTACCGTCACATTTAACTAACTATTATTAACTCACTATTAAAAATTCATTGGTAAAGCGTCCCTCGCCCTGGGGACGCTGCTTACTAACTATTAACTGATCATTTTTAGCAAAATGAAAAAACTATAAAGAACAACAAGCGAATATCTATAAGGTGATGCGTTCACAATTCCGTTTTACAGCAAGTTCGTTTACATGCCGCTCAAGTGCATTTTTGGCTGTTTGTTCCGTACAGGACAAACAACTCACGACCAAAAGGCCAGTTTCAGAACCCAGTTTAGGCAGATCATGTAATACCGCGAAACCAGTCAAAGTATCCCGATCTTCACAAACCCAAACCTGATTATCATCATCATTGAAAGAGGTTGTGATCTGCGTAATGAGTCTGCTAAGACTGACCTTATATCCCAAATTATCCAGCAATATTTTAATATCGGGAGCATCGTGAAAGGTCGCTTTTCGGATTTTCATATTCCAAAATAACAAAGCCGTTAGGCGGCCAGCCTGCTAATGACCGATGACTCTTCCTCACCGATCAAATCTGTGTCTGTAATTAAACCTGTCTGAATAAAGCCCAATAAATGCGGCCCATCTAATTCATTGTATAGGTTTAGAATAGAAGCATCACTGCCGTATTTTGCAGCAAGGAATGATTCCGAAGACCAATTAACAATCACGGCACCATATTTATTGAGCACCGAAAACTGTGCCTTATCCAATAAGGCTTTATCCAACTTGAAATAGGTCGCTCTCAAACAAAGCGCCTGGTCGTACAATTTTACCTCTACTTGTAACACCTCAATCAAGTTTTCCAACTTTAAGGCCAATAATGTAATTTCCTTTTCTGTGGCGTTCAATTCTATGCTAATTAGTGTGATAAAACTTACGTCTGTCGGCGCTAAACTGAGGCTTTTTATCTTTAAGAGTCGCCTTTCGATGATTCCCGTAATCAAGTGCAAAAGCCCAGGACGATCTTCAGATTTGATTGTTAAAACATAACTTTTCTTCATAATAAATAATTCATTATTGTTCTCCCACATCATCTTTTTCAACACGTATTCCATAAGCACTCAATGCGCGGTGATTCGGTTTAATTGTTCATCATCAGTAACCCGAATTTTAATCTGCAAAACTTCAGGCTGCCTGTTCAAATTCATCGCACACAACGGCTCTGAAAATTAGACATTGTATTCGTTGTTGATAAAGTTTCCATGTAATTGCTTGTATTTAATGATTTTGCAAAACGATAATTAATAAGTACCGCTTAAACGTCGTATTATTTGCTGGTCGAGATTTGAAAGTCGTGCATAATGCAAACATTAGCCCCCATAAAGAGACAAAGGTATCGCCCGACTTTATAAAAAAAGCCTATTTTTTCATGTTAGACGCCCTAATTTATTGGTATTGCAAATTCAATATCTTCCGGTGATAGGCATTGATGATTATTGCAAACCATAAAGGTTAAAGTCCCTTTGATCGTTGTTTGCGGTTTTTTAATTAAAATTTTTTGCTGAAAGATAACAGAGTGCTCAAAATAGTAAACATAAATACCAAAGGCTTTCTCGAAATGCTTCTTGGGCTTGGGTTCGATAGGTTTGCCGTTTGCTGTGAATCCAGTGTTTCTATTTAAAACAAACGTCGTTTTCTTTGGTCCTCCGTCTGGTTGATTCAGTGAGTAGATATGCCAGCCATCATCAATATCTGCCTTAAAATAAATTACTGCATGATGTTCGTCCAACTTTTTCGAAGCATAGCTCCACTTCACGGGTTTTAAGATTTGCCCAAGACAAATTGTTTGACAACAGCAAAGCAGGGCCAAAAAAATGTATTTTACTTCCTTTTTGCCCATATCAATTAACTTTATCTGAAATTATCGCGACTTTCATCAACCGCTTTTCCATTGAAACGTCGAGGCCAGCATCTTCCAACGCTTTTATGACGGCTTTTGAATCGCTGAAATTCACCGGCAGATTAATATCAATATTTATGTTATCACGACTATCAAAGATCATCGGAAGTTTCGAAAACCGATTTAATTCTTCAACAATTTCGCTTACGGGGGTATTCTTGATCAGCCTCCTTCCGATATGCTCCCCAACTTCCCATTCTTTTTTCTCATTTGGGTCGGCTTCACGCGCCTTGGCAGTGCTTTTTATAATCCAACAATTCAAGTTTCTCTTCTCATTTCTTATCACAATCTTAAAGGCCGCATAAAGGTCAGCCCTCATGTGATCGTGAATTTCTTTTTGTGTTGAAGGGGGCACGTTCAAATCGTATGAATAGAAGTAGTTACTAAAAGAGACGTCTGTCTCAAGCGGCCGAATAAACAGCGAAGAATCAGGTCTGTCATAAAAAATTTGATTATTTAGTATCCCGTTTAACTCTTCTGAATAGCCATAGCTCGCCAACGTCAGTAATGTTGTATTTATCAAACAAATTCCTAAATATTTGTCCGGCCGCGATTTATCGCGACGCATACCAATTCCACGCAAATCCAACCGGCCTCTCCAAATCGTGGAGGAAAAGGGCGCTGAGCGATGTTCACCCTTTTGCCCATACAAATATTCCTGTAAAGTCCCTTTTTGGAAGTCAAAAAATTGGTCATCTTTTGTAGGCATGTGAATTGCTTTATCGGTTATCGCCGCCACTATATTTTCGGTAGTTAGCTGAGACGCATCTGTAATAGCTAGTATTTTTCCGGTTTCATCTAACCACAATTCTTGAGGTAATGAATGCGTTGGGAATGCCTTATCAAATTGTTCGGAGTTTAGCAGCACCGGTAATTTGATATCGATCCCTGTGATCGCCTTTTGTCGCTTTAGGATATCAATAGCTTTTGCTTTGCTATCACCAAAACGTTTGGTGTTTGTATTAACGAGGACGATCTGCAATTTGCCTCCAAAACGATCCTGCAATGTTTGCATTTCCGGCATCAAGTTGATGCATGACGTACATCCACTGTTCCACATATCCAAAATGGTCAATTTTGCCCTGAAATCGGACAGTTTGGCTATTGAAGATTTATAATTTACGGTTTCCTTAAATATGAAACTTGGCATTCTATCGCCAACGTGTAATCGATTGGGGGGTGCAGCCGTATTGTTGTTGCTCGAAATTGGAGTAAAGGTTTGACCTTCCGCATGCAGAAAAATAAAAGTAGCGGCGCAAAAAAGGAAGATATTTTTCATCATTTATTGTTAATTAAATAATTTAGATAAATGGCCTTTAATGCCCCGGGTTTTGTTGAATACCAGACAAGGTTATCACATCGGCAGGTATTGCCAGTGCAAAACGTTCATCGTTTGCTGGCAATGTATAGGTTTGACCGTTCAAAACGCGCGTTATCGAAATATTCGCGCCTTCAAGGTTTAATCTTTTGATATCCGCGAATCTTAACAAGCGGAAGAATAATTCTTTCCTTCGTTCTGTTAAAATGACCTGCAACAATGCAGTGGCGTTATTGGATTGAACCTGCACAAAAGTTCCTGCTTTATATCTTTTCGCTAATAGAGTATTTAAATCGTTTAAAGCAGATTGTGTATCACCATTTCTCGCTTCACATTCTGCTCTCGTTAAAAACATTTCATCCGTTGCGATGCCATTGTAATGCTTATTACCTCCTGTATAATCCCCACGAAAACGGAATCCGCCAGCGGGATTTGCTATAAAAAAGATCGATTTACGTAAATCATTGACATCATATGATGCATATAGTGTCGGATCAACCGTCGCAGTAGTGTAAAATGCCACATGATAGTTGGGGTAACTATCCAAGTACAGAACATGTTCAGGATTTGTGTATGTTACAGCTGAGAATGGGAACGTACCTGATGTTTTAATAGAATTATAATCCAACAGATTGCTATTGATCTGAAGGCAAGAATCTGCATAAAGTTTTGCTAAGTCATATTTTCTCATCATCAAATAAGTTCTGGCCAGCAAACCATAGGCGGCACCTTTAGATGGCCGGAAAACATTTATAGGTATTCGTGGGAGTAACGGGATAGATGATTTTAAGTCCGTTAAGATTTGGTCATAAGTTTGTTGAACCGAAGCTCTCTTCGATAATACATTAAAATCTGATGTTAATCTTAAAGGAATGCCAAGATCGGTATTTGAATTTTGACTGTCATAAGATTTGGCCCATATTAAGGCTATATCCAAAAAAGCCTTTCCCCGAAATAAAAGGGCCGAACCTTTGCAATTATCCCAGGCTGAAGCATTCGTGTTATTTCTTTCCAGATTAGGTAGATTATCCAGAACAATATTTGCTGAATATACGCATGAGTATTCGAAGTCCCATTCATAAGCCCGTGTGGGTGTTTGCCAAAGATAAAGAGCTCTGGCTTCTTGTAAATTAAAAGTAGCATAAACCGCGTCTGTTACATAGTAACTGTCAGCGGAGATTTCTCCTTCTTCAGCTGAAACGTCATTAGTCCAGGTATGTTGGTCTAAGAAACCTTGTAGATCGGAAACTTGAGATATTGTAGCAAGTGAAGTATCGGGCTTTGCATCTAAATATTTTTTACATCCTGTAAGCACGCAAAAGGTTACGATGAAAAGTGAGAAAATTATTAAGTATTTGGTTTTCATTTTTTTTAAATTTATAGTGTGATCAAAAATTAGCGCGAAAACCGGCTGCAAACGTTTTACCAGATTCAGGTACAAATAGATAGTCAGGATCAATACCATCATGGTTGGCTTTCCATAAAATGCCTAAATTGCTTGCGTTAAAAAATATATGCGAGCTCTTCAAAAAGGACCGATTTTTAATAATTCTGCCTAAATCATAGGATAAATTGATATATTGTAGCTTGATATTATCCGCTTTATCGATGTTGACCGAAGCCTCTTGGAAAAAGGCATCTCTATCAGCGTTATCGGGATATAAAAATGACGGAACATTTGTTGTCTTTTCATCCCCCGGTTTTTGCCATCTCTTTGCATAATCTGAGGTTCCGATCCCGGCACCATTATTATTAATTAATGCATAGTAATTAACTGTGGGCTTGGCGAAGTAATAACCCAAACGATAAGAAATATTAATATCGATGGTAAGACCCTTGTAACTAAAGGAGTTGATCAAAGAGCCATAATGCGTAGGGAGGGAGGGTTTGTAAATTAAGTCCTCTTTTCTTGTCGCATTCAGGATATTTGTGTAGTCTTCGCTTACTTGGTTATTTAGATATCCCTGCGGGTTGCCTTGATTATCTAATCCGGCCCATTTATAAGCTACTATGCTGTACAGCGGTTGTCCAACGACCGGCGTAATTTGGGTTCCACCATTAATAAAAGATTGTGCGCGAAGGGAGGTATCGAGGTAATATTTGGTTGCCTTACTAAAATTGTAATTATAAAGAACTTTTGTATTCCACTTAAATTTGCTGTCGATTAATTTAAGATTGACGTTAGCCTCAACTCCTTGCCCTCTCATACTAGCAAAGTTTCTGACTACAGTCGTATGTCCGTTCAAGCCTGTAGTTGGATCGATAGGTGCTAACCCGTATAAGTCAAGACCGTTTTTTATATAAGCCTCGATACTACCAGAAACGACATTGTTTTTTGTAGAAAAGTCTATCGCGAAATTTACGGTTTTGTCTGTTTCCCATTTTAAACCAGGATTTGGAAAATTTTGAATAATACTTCCATTTAAAAACGTAGGGGACCTTGTTGAACTGGTTCTAAACGTCAAAAGTGCCGCTATCGCTGGGTTAGTATTGCCGTTATATCCATAGGTGGCTCTAAGCTTTAAAAATGGCAACAAGTCTGAATGGTAAAACGATTCTTTAGATATGATCCAGCCGGCACCCGCAGACCATAGCGGATTCCATTTATTGTTTGTGGTTACACCAAACAAGTTAGAAGCGTCTCTACGAGCACTGGCACTTAAAATATATCTTTCATTGTAGGTATAAGAAGCATTTGCAAAAACAGATACAAATCTATTTGTAGTTTGTAATAACCCCTGACTGTATGGGATAGTCTGGAAACCTCCGTAGGGGTTTGTTGGGTAGGCATTAACAGCATCAACGGGAACAGTCGTTAATACATTTGAATTATAGCCGAAGAATGAATTGTTTGAAGAATTATTATTAGTCTGCCTGATTTCAGAACCAGCTATTGCATCAATTGCGTGTTTGCCGAATTCTGCGTTATAATTTAATTGCGCCCGCAAATTATTACTCTGTAGTGTGTTATCGAAAGTATAAAGTACTCCCCCTACAGGCACAACATTGGTCACTATCCCGGTAGAACTATTTATTTGCGTGAACCTATTGATAAGGTCCCGTGCACTGTAGCTTGAAATGTCGTTCATGGCATTTGCTTGACCATGCTGTGATTCGAAATTATAAGCAGCGACTGCTTTTAATCCCTTGAAAAGCGAATACTCTATGTTCGCATTCGCCGAAATATCATCTGTCTTGTTTTGCGTGTACGAGTGTTGCCAGTCAGTTAATGGATAGTAGTTCCAATCCAAAAGCTTGCCTTTACCGGCTGTGTCCGTATACGCCCTGCTAAAATATCGAGCTATTGGGAATGGATTTCCGTTGTTGTCAGCGAGTTGCAAATAAGGAATTAGAGCGTTATTAACCGATATGCTACCAAAAGGAGGCTTTCCAGATAAGGAATTATTTCGTGTGTACTGGATATTAGTACTAATCGATAGTTTTTTAGTTATTTTAAACTGATTTTGTGACCGAAGGGTGACCCTATCATTTGATCCAGATAATTGATCAATATTTTTATCATATCCTGCCGAAAGATAATATGCTGTTTTTTCCGTTCCTCCTGAGATATTTAAAGCATATTGCTGTAACTGCGCTTGGCGATAGATATACTTGTCGTATTGTTGTCGGATATCATCGTTTCGAAAGGCATTAATTTGACTGTTTGCTTGACTTGCTGTTATTAATCCATTTCGCTGTTGATTCAAAAGGTCAACAACTGGAGAAACCGCTGTATGATTATTAGGATCTGTTAACGTGGGATCGTAAAAGCCTTGTTGAAACAGGTATTGCTCCAAGTCTATGAAATCGGTTGATGAAATCGTCCGAAGCTTCATTAAATCCGGTTTGGTTGTAAAACTGAATGTCGAGTTAAAGTCGACTTGAAAGGGTTTATTCAGACCGCCTTTTTTGGTAGTAATGACAATGACCCCATTTGCAGCTTTTACACCCCAAATAGATGCGGCTGCCGCGTCTTTCAGAATACTTACATCTGCGATATCGTTTGGATTTATGTTTGAAATGTTACCATCATAAGGGAAATTGTCAAGCACAATGAGAGGATCTTTCAGGCCATTTATCGTGCTTAATCCACGAATCATGATGCCATTGGACGGCCCATCGGTTAAATTTTGATTGTTTACGAAAAGAACCCCACTCGCAGTGCCATTGATTCTGTCTAAAATATTGCTGCCTACCTGTTGATTGATGGTGGAATTATTGATAAGATCAAATGACCCTGTTGCCCTTTCCTTAGGAATCTGCTGGTATCCTGTACTAACAACAACCTCACTCAAATTATTCGAACTGCCATGCAGCACAATATTTTGAAAAGGCAAGCTATTCGACACGGTAAACGTGTAAGGCTGATAGCCAATAAAAGTTACGGTTACCTGATCGCCGGTTTGGGCATTAAACGAAAACTCACCTTTGTCATCTGTTAAAAATGATTTGTTGGTAGTTTTATTCGCTATCGTAGCACCAACTAAAGGCGCGCCCGTCGTGTCCGTTACCCTCCCAGTGACCGTTACCGGAACAACCACAGGGGAAACGGTAGCAGGTTGTGAATTATTTACCTGTACCGTTTCTACAGACTTTTTTACGATAATCACCTTATCTACCTGCTCAAAGCCCAAATCCGTACTTTTCAATAAATCGTGTAAAACCTTTTCCAGGCTCAATTGATTAGCCGCATAATTCAGGTTGCGGTATTTGGCTACATCCTCACTTTTGTACGTAAAGCGATAAGCCGTCAGCGCCTCGATCTTCTTAAAGGCCGCCTTCAGATCGCTGTTCTTTAATTGCAGGGAAACAACTACCTTGTTCAGATCCTGGCCCTTTAACTCCCTTGCCTGCAACAATCCGCTAAGGGTCAAACAAACAGCCAGGATAAAAACTTTCATGATCACATATTTATATCGGGTTAAAAAATGGCCCGGCGTCTTGGACTTCCGAGCAGAAAGATGACTCTCTCTGCATTTTGTAAAAATTAAATGCATAGTTTTGCATGGTTTTTAATAATTCTTGAATCGGGTTATTAATCAAACTTTAACCGTTTTCGGGGTCAGAAGCCGAAAGCGGTTTTTTGTTATGTCCTGTATCTATTGCTCCATAGGCACTGCTTTAAATTAATTAAGGGTGAACTGATTATTCATTACTTGTACTTTCGTATCTGTCAGCGACGATAAGATTTGCAAGGCGCGCGCAGGGCCGATATCCCTTTTAAAGGACGTAGTAATCACCGTATTCTTTAAATTATCCCTTTTCAACGTGATGTCTACATTATACACCCGCTCCAGATCATTGATGACCTCCTGCAAAGGCTCATCGTCATAGCTTAAATAGCCCTGCTGCCAGTTGCCAACGTCCTCCGTATTTAAGGTCTTCTCCGTTTTTTTCAGCGTCACCGCATCGGTGTTTACCTTGACTTCCTGTCCATAGATCAGCATCGCGACCAGTTGATTTTCTTTCAACACGGAAACCTTACCCCGTTTCACCGAAACCACGATTTGCTGCTGGCCCGGATAAGCCTTGATATTGAAAGCCGTACCCAACACCGTGGTTACCACCTTGCCCGTATGAATAATAAAAGGCCATTTGTCCGCGTGTTTGACATCAAAGAACGCCTCACCGCTTAACCATACCTCGCGTTTGTTCTTGGCAAACACTTCCGGAAATTGTAACGTACTGGAAGCGTTCAACTGGATATGTGTACCGTCGTCCAAGGTGATGTCCTTATGCTCCGAACGTTCGGTAAACTGCTTCACCAGCGCATGATCGGCAAAATTGCCCGGAGTGCCGGACTTATAAAACCATAGCGTCCCGATACCGATCAGCAATAATACTGAGGCCGCGATGAGTAAAGGATAATGCTTACGGATGGGTTTTATTTTGGCGTCCGGTTCCTGGAGCCAGTCCGGTTCGCGTAGCACCAGTTGCCCCTCATCATTGATATAGGTCAGGGACGGTTCGGCCAGCTTGATCTCATCATACACCTGTTTCACCAGTTCGCTGATCTCCTGATCATGTTTGGCAGAATTAACGATATGAAAGAAATCTTCCAGTTCCCTGCGGCTGGAACGGTTATGGTAGTATTGCAGAAACAGGTATTTGATCTTGTCCTTCATGTGCTTTATTAATAACATGACGGACGAGTGTGGGCGAGTGTCCTATCCGGAAAGGAAATATTTTTTAAAAAAGTTTAAAACTACTTAAAATAAAGGCGCGGACGGACTGCAAAGCAAAAGAAACCTGGTGCTTTACGGTATGGCGGGAGATATTGAGTTCATCGGCGATCTGCTGGTAATTCAGACCTTCGTCCATTTTTAAGCGGTAAATTTCACGGCGCTTAGGCGGCAAGGCGGCGATGGCTTTGGCGATCACGATATGGTATTCCTTTTGTTCAAGGCCGGAAGCAGGTTGATCCAAAGTTTGGCTCATGCCCTCCCAAATGGCCATTTTCAGGCGTTCATCAGCAGCGGTTTTGCGCAAAAAGTCCATGACCTTGTTGCGGGTCAGCTTAAAGAGAAAAGCGTCGATATTCTCGATTTCGCTGATGGTATGGCGCAGGTCCCACAATTTAATAAAGACTTCCTGGATAATGTCTTTGGCCAAAGCATCGTCTTTGGTCAGACGAAAGGCTAAGGTGTAAAGCGCGTTTTCATGCGAACGGAAGATGTCACTGAACAGCAATTCCATAGCCTCGTCAAGTGCGACTTGCGAAGGAAAGAGTGGATTTGCCTGCTTTTCAGCCATCTTAGTAACGTTAATTTCAGCCTAAGATAACGAAAAATTAATAAACAAATTTTTGTTGAGTGCGTTTTCTTCGCCGTTTACCTGAAAATACGCCCATTTAGGAGTATAAAATGACTACATAGATAGCGTTTGTTCCGTACCGTCATTCTTGATAGGTGATTTGACCGCACCGTTCTTAGGCTCGTCGGGTTCCTCATCAGTCGGCTGGTTTTTCATTCTCCGCAAGACTGACCGTTCCAACCGGCGTTCGCGCTTGTCCAGCCTTTTTTGCTGCCTGCGGCTTAACGGATGCCCGTCCGAACCGATGAGTGCTTTCTGTGTTTCGGGTTTAGCCTTTTCATCTTCCGGTTTCAAATCTGCCAACTGGCTCTTTAACAATTCCGCAATATCCGCCTTGACCTGGTTGTACGTTTCTGTCACCGTTTCCTCGCTTACCTGTTCCACCACAGGAATAGATTTATAATTTGCTTCCTCTTTCGCAATGGCCTCATGATCGTTCTGTATCCGGTTATGGAACATCTTCAGTTCGATCGGCTGCTCCGGATTATCGGCAACCATACCCACAAACTCGCCAGAAGATAAGGCCGCTATCTTGGACGCCGGTATCGCGTAATCCAGTTGCGTCGCTTTAGAGATCGAGGTATCGCTGCTATTGATGGTCATGCTATTCTTATCCTGCACGATCTTGCCAAAGTTTTCAGAAAGCTTTTTCGCCGTGTCCCCGGTCACCTGCCCGCTGATGATATTACCCACAATGCCTGTAATCACATCCGCCTGCTCGGCGCCGTAATCTTTTTTCAACTGGCTGAAATCCTGCACCGCTAAAGTGGTCGCTACCTTGTTACTCCTGGCCGTAGCAATCAGGCTGTCGATGTTATTAAAAAAGATCGTCGGGAACTCGTCAAAGATCAAACTACTTTTCAGTTTACCCTTTTGGTTGACCAGCTTGATCATCCTGGAAATAAATAAGGAGAGTACCGCCCCATAGATTTGCAGCTTCTGCGGGTTATTGCCCATGCAGATGATCTTGGGCTCCTCGGGGTTATTCAGGTCCAGTTGAAAATCATTGCCGGATAGCACATAATATAACTGCGGCGAAGCCAAACGCGCCAAACCGATTTTGGCGCTGGCGACCTGGCCCTCCAATTGCGCTTTGGCATTGTTATTATAAGCGGATATAAATGGATTGATCAGCGCCGTAATTTCCGGTTCTTTCAGCAATACGGCAAACAACTGATCATAATCGGCCTGCATCAGTTCAATGACATGCGGCAGGGTGCAGTATTTACCATCTTCATATTTACGCAAATACCAGATGATCGCCGTTAAAAAATTAATGGGGCTTTCGACGAAGAAATCGCCCTGCTTGCGTATCCATTCGCGGTTCAGTCCTAACATGATCGTTCTTGAAGCTTCCGTCGCGTCGGTAATATCGTTCATGCTTTGCGGGTCGAGCGGGTTACAGCGGTGAGTACGGTTCAGGTCGTCGAAATTGATCACATAAAAAGACGGTTTGACCTTGTAATTCACTTTATACTGTAAGAGCTTGTTATAGGCGATCTTGCTTAAATCGTCAAACTTAAAGTCATACAGGAAAATCGAAAAGCCCTTTTTGATATGTTGGTCGATGATGTGCCGGATCACAAAATAAGATTTACCCGCGCCGGGCGTACCGGCAACCAATAATCCCCTGAACGGGTTGATAAAATTGATCCAGCTATCTCGTACTTTGCCTTTGAGGTTGTACTTAGCGGACAGGTTAATAGAGTATTCATTTTCCAGTTTGCGTTCCTCTTGCGGAAAGGTTTCGTTTTCCTTATTGAAGATGTCCTTGTTTAGCTTTTCTTTGAGCAGGCGCGTTAACCAGGCCCCGCCGGTCATGATGAGCAGGTAACCGGTACCCGTTAACATCATATATAAAATAGCTATGACATTTAAAGAGACCGGCAGGTAAAATACCAAGATGCTGATCCAGTAAACGAGCATACCGCTGAAGAGATAAGCGATAATGCTTTTCCAGTTGATCTTTTCATCCGGCTTGCCTTTCACGCCGATCAGTGAAATGATGAGGCAAAGCAAGCCCGCCAGTTTGGGTTTCCACCATTGATTAAATAGGCCGGTTCGTGCCACATTGCCCACAATGCGGTCGGTAATGGTTGCCGTCCAGTGCCAGCTTTCAAATGCTTTATAGCATAGGATATAAAAATGGATGGCCAGTATAAAAATGCTGATGAGCCTGGTAAACTCTACGATCTTGCGTAGGCCCTGTGTATCTTCTCCCGTGTTCATAATTAAATCGTTAAATCCTGATCTTGTTGCTGTCCTTTGCGTTTCTTCTTTTTGCGCGTTACGCTCGGCGCGGCCTGCGGCTGGTATTTCGCCAATGCGATGGGTAGGTAATTCGTAGGCTTTGGTGATTTTAAATAAGTGTTTGGCTTCTGCTGTGTCTGCGTCTTGCCTTGTTGCTGTGCCTTGACTAGCCTGTCAATGATATCCAGCCTTTCTAAAATGGCTTTGGCGCTGTAGGTTTTGCCCAGGTCGCTGCCATTGAACACGGTTTTGTTACGGTGGTCTACGTAGGTGATGCCGTAAGTAAACCCTTTATCGTTGGTCCGGAATAGTATATTGATATTTTGCTGTTGCAGTTCTTTGATAAAAGTGCTTTTGGTGATGCTATTGTATTTGCCAAATACCTTTTCAATCGCTGCTTTTAGTGGTTCCCGGTATTGCTTGCGTCGTTCAATATTTTTATCAAACTCCTTCTGTAAGCGGGTTAAGGTCGGTTTATTATAGATGGAGCTGGCCTTGATCGGTACGCCGACCTGCTCGCATTTATCATTGACCAGGCTGTACAGCAAGCCACCCTTTTCCCGCATCAGCGTATTTTCGCCACCACGGTCGGCAACCACATTAAATTGCCGTAAAACGGCGTTAAACTCCGCCAATGAGGTGAAGCGGTAATCGCGGATAACTGCATTGACAATATTGGTGATCGCCCGTTTGGTTAAGGTTTTACCATAGACAGCTTTTTGCAGGTCGGCAGAATTGATGCCCAACTCATTACTGCGCGATCTGCCTTTCGCCTGTACTATGCCAAATTCTTTTTCCAGCGCGATCCGTGCCGGTTCGGATAATTTCCAGCCGATTCCATGCGTATCGATGCGGCTGCCGTCCGCTTGCACGTTCACGGTGGCGATATGCACATGCGTATGAGCGGCATCTTTATGCCGGTAAACCAAATAGGGCTGATCGCCAAAGCCGATGTGTTCCATATAGGCTATGCTGATCTGTTGCAACTGTTCATTCGTCAAATTGTCCTGTGCATCGAAATTGAGGGAAATATGTACCGCATTGGTTTTGACGTGGGTATTTAGGGCGGTCAGGTGCTCAAAACGTTGCAGTTTTTGTTGCAGGGTAAAGTGTACTGCATCGCCTGCAAAGCCACTGGCCAATAGTAAGTGGGCGTCGCCCGCGCTTACTTTGTTTTCATTGTAATACACCACGCCCTTGATGCTTTTACCGTTTACGAACCTTGCAACCATTTTACCGCTAACTGGTTAACGATGCTCAACAATTCATCCACCTTACTACCAACCTGCCTATATAAATCGGCGGTTTTGATTGCATAAAAGCTGCGCTGCGCATCGCTCTTACTACTATTAAAATACCGGGTCTGCTGGTTGATGTTGATGCCGATGGCTTTCAGCTCCTTTCGGATAAGCGCCATTTGCTCCATCGGCGCGTTCATGGACACATCCATGTAAAAGCATTTGATGGGCTGGTCTGATAAGATTATGCGGGCAACCTCACTGATGCTCTGGCAGCCGCTTTCCATCTTGATCTTTTCCAGCCGTTTGCCGGTGTCAGTGGTTACCCTGGTTCTGACGGGGTAATCGAGCAATGTATCTTGATCGATCGCTTTTTTCCTTGACATAGTTACGTTTACAATTGGCTTCCAGACGGCGCGATGTTCCGAGCGCCGTCCCGACCTCAAGGGCGGCAAGATGATTTTTGTGGACAAAAATCCATCTTGCTGCAAGCTGGTGCTTGCAGAAAATCGGCCTTTAAGGTCTTGCTTATTTTTAATTTAAGGACAGTAATCTGACCTGGGTTCCCTTGTAATAATTGTAGTTGGGCTTGTATTCGATATAGCCGAAAGCCACCATTTCTTTAATGCACTTGTGATAGGTGGCGGTGGAATAGATCCTTGCCAGTTCCATGAGCCGCTTCCGGGTTACCCTAAAAGGCATCCGGCAATGATTGGCCTGCCAGTAAGTGCTTAAAGCCATACACAAACTGAGATGAACCCGGCCCAACCGCTTATCCGCCTGTGCCTGTCCGAAAAAATCGGTTATATGTTTGATCTCGCTCATGGCCGTCCGCCCTCCATCATCAGCCGTATGTCTTCCCGTCGGTAATAAAATATACCGCCGACTTTAGTGAATTGGAGATCGCCGCTCACTCGCAAAGCCTGGAGCGTATTTGGTGATATGTGGAGCATTTTCCTGACCTGGCTGCTTCTGAGCCACTCGGTGTCTGACTTGGTAGTGTCCGTTTCGAGCAATTGCCTGATCTCCGCAACTAACTCGGCCTTAAATAACTGTAGGTCTTCTTTGGTGATGATTTCTGCTGCCATAGACAGCAAAAGAGGGGGAGATTTTAAGCAAGCTTTCGCAAGCGTCCCGGTAGTTGCGAACGAAAAAAGTGCAATTACCGGAACGCTACTGATCACTTCCTGTTGGGTTCTTCCGGCAGACAGATGGTCTGGAGTATCTGAACATCCGATATAAATTTGTTTTTGGTCAGCTTTGCTTTCAGGGTTTTCATATCCTTGTTGACTTTCATGCCGGTGATTTTTGCATAATGCAGTGTTTGCCGCATATTCTTATGACCCATCATTTCCTTTACCGATTCCAGCGGAACGTTGTTGCCGACGGTCACAGAGGTGCCAAAGGTGTGACGGGCGATATGGGTTTTCAGTTCTTTATCGATATCGCACAGAATAGCAATTTCTTTCAGATAGGCATTGTATTTCTGATTGCTTAAAACCGGTAATAACTGGTTACTGGCCAGGCATTGCTTGTCATACTGGTATTTGGTCAATATCTTTTGCGTGATTGGCAACAGGGGGATAAGTGAGGGCGTGCCGGTCTTTTGCCTGCCTTTATAGATCCTCAGCTCGCTGTCAACGCCGATATTGACTTCCGATTTTTTCAGTTGTTTGACGTCCGAGAAGGCCAGCCCGGTAAAACAGCAAAAAATAAATACGTCCCTTACCCGGCATAGCCGCTCGTTCCTGATCTCTTTATCCGCAATGGCCTGAATTTCCTCTTTGACTAAAAAGGTGGTTTCCACTTCTTCGCGGGTCAGGTCAAATTTGGCAAAGGGGTCTACGGGTAACCAGCCGTTATCCTTGCATTCAATGACGATCTTTTTAAGGTTGGCAATGTTTTTAAGTGCGCTGTTATGGCCAAGATTTTTAACCGTTCTGAACCAGTGATAAAGCTTTTTAACAAACTCCAGGTCTAAGGAAAGGATGTTGATCTCTTTGACCTGATACTGCGTGTGCAGGAAATCCGATACATGCCTGTAGGTAGTGTTAAAATTGGTCCAGGTACCTTTAGCCACGCCTTTCCCGATCATGGCTTTCATTTCATCATTGTGCTTTTTGAACAGGGCCAGGAGTTCCCGCGTCCGCTGTTCTTTGCCGCTTACAATGTCCATGATGGCCGATGCGGTAACGATCTTGCCGTTATCGATTAGCTTTCTTCTGGCATCGTAAACCTTGTTTTGCAGCACATCCAGGTAATGGTTAAGCTGCCGGGTATCCTCTTTCGTACCGGTGGCGCGGTTGGCTTTAGCGCTCCATTTCGATGGCTCCCATGAGCGTTTGACAGACACTTCTTTGGCTACGCCGTCTACGGTAATCCGCATGTAAACGTACATCAATCCTTCTTCATAATCTCTCGGCTTTCTTAAAAAGAATAGCAGGCCGAAACTTTTTTCTAACATAACAGTGCATTTTAAGTGAACAAATGTCGAAAATTCAGCCTGTAAAAGTCAAGATGTTTAGTGAGTAAACGTACTGTAAATCAAATGTTTACATTGTTTTCAGTGAGACATTTTTCTCGCAAAAATGTCTCACTGAATGTCTCACTAAAACTATGCGAATCGGGACATATTTTGAGTTTTTCTGTAAATTAAAAAAGCCTGTAAATTGATGATTTACAGGCTTTTAATGTGTTTTGAAGATTTTCAAAGCGGTGAGGGAGGGATTCGAACCCTCGGTACAGTTTCCCGTACGTCAGTTTAGCAAACTGATCCTTTCGGCCTCTCAGGCACCTCACCAATCTATACACCAATGTGCATATCCCCGTTTTGGGATTGCAAATATAGTAATTAGCCTATCCCATCAAAAAAAAATTTTAGGGATTTTGATAATCTATTCGCACATGGTAAATACTCATCAGCATTTTTTTGAAGATCATCTTGATAGTTTCGATATCTTTCAATGTTATGTCGCTGTCTTTCAGCTGTTCCTGGTCAAGCTTGTATTCGATAATGCGGTCGACCAGGGCATCGATAGCAGTGGCATTAGGTTCGTGCAGAGAGCGTGAGGCGGCTTCCACAGAGTCGGCCAGCATCAAAACGCCCGTTTCGCGCGAGAAAGGGATAGGGCCGGGATAACGGAAAGTATTCTCATCCACCAACTTTTCAGGAAAGTTTTTAAGGTACGACTGGTAAAAATAGTCAACCCGGGTATTACCGTGATGCGTACGGATAAAGTCGACCACGATTTCGGGTACGTTTGCTCGCCGTGCCATCTCCACACCCTTACTTACGTGGCGGATGATGATCTGGGCGCTTTCCTGGTAAGGCATCTTATCGTGCGGATTAAAACCCGAGGTCTGGTTCTCGATAAAGAACTGGGGGTTCTCCATCTTGCCGATATCGTGATACAAGGCGCCCGCACGTACCAGCAGTGCGTTACCGCCAATGGCATAAATAGCGCTTTCGGCAAGGTTGGCCACCTGCAGTGAGTGCTGAAAAGTTCCCGGAGCGGTGAATGCCAGTTTGCGTAATAACGGCGCATTGGTATTGGTGAGTTCAACCAGGCTGATATCGGACGTTAAGCCGAATATACGTTCGAAAATATAGATAACAGGTTGTGCAAGCAGTGTGAGCAGCACGCTTACGGCAAAAGGCAGGAAGTCGGCCCAGTCGATACTCTGGAAGCTGCCCTCGCGGATGAGTGATATGCCGATAAAAACTACCAGGTAATGCACCAGGATGATAAGCGCCGATATGAGGAACTGCTCCCGGCGGATCAGGTTCTTCATGCTGTAAATGGCCACCATGCCCGCAGTGATCTCCGTAAAGGCAAACTCAAAGCTGTTGGGTACGAAGAAACCGGCCACCAACACCACCAGAAGGTGTATGTTGAGCGCCAGGCGCGTATCGAACAGGATGCGGATGATAATAGGTACGATACAATACGGGATATAATACAGGTTTGGCAGCTGTTGCCTGATAGCAAAGGCCAGTGTAGCCAGCATGGCGGTAACAACCAGTAAGATCAGACTGATCAGGCGGTTATTGTAATAAATATCCTTACGGAACAGGTACAAAAACACCATCAGTAAGGTGATCACTATCGAAACGAGCAGGATCTGCCCCAGCAAAACCAAACGCGGGTCGCCGGTGATGCGTACATTGTCTTCGAAGGCTTTTTTAAACGATTCGAGTTTCTGATAGGTGTCCTGGTTGATGACAGAACCTTTGGCTACGATCACTTCGCCTTTTTCGACCATGCCCCGGGTTTGCGACAAACCATCAACTGCTTCGTTTTCGAGCCGTGTGGTCAGTTTATCATCAAAGGTGATATTGTATTGCAACCTGTCGCCGATAACGCCGGTCAGAAAGCCTTTGTCGAGATTTTTATATTGCGAAAGTGCCTGGTCGATATAAGTCAGTGCCGTTTCGCGCGTAAAGTATTGCGAGGTGTTGCCATCGGTAGCTACGTTATTGTGTAAAACCGTGATACGGTAATCTTGCGATTCCCGTTGAAACTTTTTATACAACGGCAGCACGCCCTTGTCATAAACCTCTTTTAACAGGTTATAGCCAACTTCGAAATATTTGGCTTTCAGGTCTTCTTTAAAGCCGGTGCGCCGCCATTTGATCTCGAAATCGGTTTTATAGCCCTCAAGGTTTTGTTTGGCCACATTTTCATCAAGCTGGTAAAATGGGGTAATGCTTTTAATGGCAGCTTCGCGATCCGTCTCAAGCTCGGCATCGGTTTTAAGTATGGCGAAGATGTACGGCGACACCAGGTCCTTCTGGTTCCATATCTTGCCTTTTTCGTACTCGTACCTGAATTTTGCCTGCTTGGGCAATGCAAAAACAATCAGCGCCACGCTTAAAAACATCATAAAAAACTTGACGTTACGTGCGTATTTACGCATTAATGCCTTTTGACGCGAAGGGCTAAGTGTTGCCATACCTTGTTTAACCAATCAAAAGTATAATAAGTTTCTGGTTTTAAGCGGTACGATGTTCAAATATCGGTGTCAATCGCCATCTTTATCCGCTTTATGGTCTTTATTTACCGGGTAAGGCTTCCTGCCCCTGGCATCGAACCAAAGCATTTTATTCAGCAGGTCGTCGTTACCGCCGTCGATATGCCTGTAGGGCGGTAGCATGGATATTTTGGCATAATATAACGCTGTGCCTTTCAGCATGGATGTCTGCTTGTTCATTTCATCGAGCGGGATACGGTTAGGCAGATGGGTATAAGCAAAAGCATCGGGGTTATTGTTAAATACATCGAACATGGGCAGGGCAGTAGCATCGACCACATTCATCGGCGGCAGGCCCAGTATCTGTTCGATAGTGCGCACCATACAGGTTTGGTTATAATTGGTGCGCACCTCTTTCTGCAAGCGCGAGTACGGACTGATGACATTGCCCGTGGTGCGGTAAGCCGAAACATGGTCCCAGCCGTCCTGCGAGTCGTCCTCGGTAACGAAGATCACACTCGAATTATAAAAACGGCTGTGTGAGATCGCTTCGACGATGCGCCCCAGTGCGAGGTCGTTATCGGCAACCATAGCGCGTGGCGTAGGCAGGCCGGGTTTTAAGCCGCCGGTATGATCGGCGGGCAGTGCTAAAACCATCAGTTCGGGCCACTGGTCGCCGGGTTTGGCTTCGTATTCTTTCAGCTCCTTGATAAACGCATCGGCGCGTATCTGGTCGTTGATAACGTGCGTATCATAACCCGGGTAATCCTTAGCCAATACCGGCCTTACCCTGGCGATGGTGGAGTAATTGGTAAATGCAAAAGGTTTGCCCTGCTTGTACAGGTCGTATATCTGGCTCCAGCCCAGGCGCTCGTCAAAAACAGGTGTGGCAGCTTCGCCGTAAATGCGCACGCTCCGGCCGTGATCGAGCGCGTTGTTCCAGATAAAGCCTTCCTTGTTGTAAACCATGGCATCGGTCTGCACGTGCGGGTAACTGCGGAACCACGCCCTTACATTCTTTTCCACATAATCGCTTACCATGCCGGCGTCCGTCCACTGGTGGCCTTCGGCCGATGATTTGCCCGACGCATAATAATTGTCCAACAACACAAAATCTTTGGCCAGTTGGTGCTGGTTGGGGGTAACGTTGTCGCCGTAGATGCACAGGTCATTATTGCCGTTGCCGCCGGGTAAATCGCCCAAAACCTGGTCGTAAGTACGGTTTTCTTTAATGATATAAATAACATGCTTAAATACCGACGGCTCGCCAATGCGCTCGGGCACCGGCACGGCGGCCATGTTTTTGCGCGGTAACCTGCGCGACAGGCCGGCCCTGAACGACAGGTTGAGCTTTTTTACCTTTTCGGTATAATCTTTCAGCGTCGGCCCGTCGGGTATTTGGATGATGCTTACCGTAGCTTCCTGATGGTGGCTGTTAAAAGCCTCTGTTTGGGGCGTAGCGTCTGATTTTTTGGTGCCATTGATAACCGCATCGCCGTTGATGGTGGTGCTGCTTAGCCTTGCGCCCTGGCCCTCCAGGTTACAGATGTACAGGTTGTCCCTGTCGGCAACCAAACCTGCCGGGTAAGCCCCTGTCGGGATAAAGCCCTGCACCTCTGATAAATCGCGCCCGTTGGTAGCCACGTTGGCGCCCAGCTTAACAACGGCCACGGCATTATCCATACCGTTGCTTACATAAAGCATGGTACCGCGGTCGCTGGTGGCAAGCCCGTTGGGCGAATCGCCGATAAAGGCTTTATCGTTTAAGTCGAGCCTGATATTGATCGAATCAACGGCAACGTATTTGGTAGCATCGAGCACATACACCTTATCGCTGTTACCATTGGCTACGTACAAAAACTTCTGGTCGGGGCTGGCAATAATCGCATTTGGATGCAATCCCACAGGTATCTGTTTAACTAAGCTGCCGCTGCGTGTATCAAACACCGAAACCGTACCCTGGCTTATACCGCCGGTGCGATGATCCACATAAGCATGCCCGTAAGGCACGCCTGCCGTTTCGTGGCTGATGGTATCGATTGGCTCGTTACCGCCCCAGTTGGTTACAAAAGCATTGCCGTTAACAACGCTCAGGCCGTAAGGCGCAACGCCGGTCGGCACTTTCCATTTAATTTTCTCATCATCCAGGCTCATTTTGACGAGCTGATTATTGCCGTTGAGCACCACGTACAGATAGTTAATGCCGCTTTCTTCAATAACCTTTAACTCATTCGGCAAGGCGAGGGGCGAGGAACCTTCAGCTTTAAATGCGATTGATTTTTTAAAGAAGATATGCACACCATCCCAACTGGCCATCATTACGTACGATTGTTTGGTGCTGGCCGCGCTCCAGAAAATACTTGTTTTGCCATATTGCTGCAGCACCTGCACGCCCGAAAAAGTGCTCATTACGCCCGAAAAGCGCTTCTCGTCGTTATAGCTCCAGCGGGCCGCTACCTCTTTAGTTTTGATGTTGATGATGGCGATGCCGTACCTGTCTTCGACCACCAGCATTTGCTGGCCGGGTATCAGTTTGCAATCGAGGCTATGGTTTTCGTAGCGCGAATCGCCAAAGTAAACCGTAACACCCGGCGGGTCGATAATGCGGTTATAAGGCATCAGGTAAGGCGCCGATTTGCCGTACAGTGTACTGTCGTCGTAGCCGATGCGGTAAGAGGCCTGGCTGTTGACACCTGCTGATTTAACGCCTGGCTGTGTATGGCAGGCGGTTAACAAAACAGCCGCTAATGATAGGTAAAAGGTTGTTTTAAGGGATGATCGCATGCCCAAAAGTATACAAAAACATCCGCAAAAGCGGATGTTCAATTGTATCAATTCTGCAACGCGAGTAGCTTTTGCTCAGGCTTTTTCCACAAACTCTTTCAGCATTTTGCCGGTGATCTCCGTCCAGCCCATCTCGAAGTTTTTGCGGGCAAAGTCGGCGTTATCAGCAGGGAAGGTTTCCAATCCTGTGTGCGTTAATTTTACCCGGGTTTTGCCGCCCTCGTCAAATAATTCCCAGCTAACAAACGACCGGCCGGCGTAGCCCACGTAAGCCCAGCTATGCGTTAGCTTTTTATTGGGGATAACCTCGGTTATCTCGCAGCGGTGCAGGTAGGTTTTTTCGGGCGGGCCGCCTTCAAACTCAAACACAAAGCCCACTTCGGGTTTAAACTCTTTTAACTGGAAATACCATAGCGCCATTTGGTCACGGTCGGTAATGGCCCGCCATACTTTCTCAACCGGGGCGTTATAAGTGCGCTCAATTACAAAAGGTTCGTTTTTCATAATTATTCAGATTTTATGGTTTGTGATCTTTTTCGAGGAAATCGCCAAGGGCGTCGAGCTTATCGTTCCAGAAGACGCGGTATTGCTCCACCCAGCCGGCCACCTGGTTGAGCGATTTTAAATTGGCCTGGCAGTAACGCTCGCGGCCTTGTTGTTTGATCGTGATCAGGCCGCATTCGGTCAGTATCCTGATGTGTTTGGATATGGCCGGCCGGCTCACGTTAAAATTGTCGGCAACCGAGTTAAGGTTTAAGCTCTGATGCGCCAGCATATTAATGATCTGGCGGCGGGTAGGGTCGGCAATTGCCTGGAAAACGTCTCTGCGCATTTTTTGATATGTAACCGTTTGGTTTCAAATATAAATGTAACCGTTCGGTTTCGCAAGTAAAAATGCAAAATAAAAACCCTCTCTAAATTCCCCCTGTGGGGGAGACTTGAAAGAAGGCCTTTGGCTTTAAACCCTCCCTTCCGGGAAGGTTGGGAGGGGCTAATTACTTCCCTTTCAACTCCGATATCTCTACCGGTAATTCAAAAGCTTTATGATCATTTTCGGTAACGATAGGCGCAGGAACTGTAAAGACAGCCGCCTGCTTAATGTCTCTCGATGATGCACCGGCTTTTAAGGTGTATTTGCCTGCATCGGTTATCCATTCAGATTGAGCGGTATGGTACGAGGCAAGGTCGTTTACGCTGATGTTAAATGTCAGCACCTGCGATTCGCCGGGCTGCAGCAGCTTGGTTTTGCCAAAGGCACGCAGTTCCTGCACGGGTTTATCGATGCTTTTTGCCGGGGCGCTAACGTAAATCTGCACTACCTGTTTACCTGCCACGCCGCCGGTATTTTTAACGCTTACAGCAGCGGTGAGGTTTTTGGTCATGGTCGATGTGTTGAGTTTGAGCCCGCTGATAGAGAAGTTAGTGTACGATAAGCCGTAACCAAATTCGTATTGCGGTTTAACGTTAAAAGTATCATAATAGCGGTAGCCTACATAGATGCCTTCCTGGTAAATTACCTGTTCGGGTTTACCTTCGGGCGTGCCGGGGAAGTTTTTGGCCGAAGGCACATCGGTATAAGTTACCGGGAAGGTAGTAGCCAGTTTGCCCGATGGATTTACTTTGCCGCTTAACACATCCGCTATAGCGTTACCGGCCTCTAAACCCGGCTGCCAGGCTAAAAGAATGGCATCGGCATCGTCCTGCCAGCCGTTCATGTCGATCACACCGCCGATGTTGAGAACGATAACTACTTTTTTACCCTGGTGGTGGAAGGCAGTGGCTATTTTTTTAATCTGCTGTTTTTCGGCATCGGTCAAATTGTAATTGGTTTGCAGGTTACGGTCCGACCCTTCGCCCGCGTTACGGCCGATAGTGATTAGAGCAATATCGGTGCTGCCCGATCTTTTATTGATCATCTCTTCACTTTCCATGAATTCGGCAGGAGCAGGAGCGCGTCGCCCTGCCGGGGCCTTAGCTTTTTCCTGTTTTAAATAGGTGGTATAATCATAGGTTAAACCGGCATCACATATATAGCCGGCATTGTCCAAACCTTGCCTAACCGATACCACATAAGCCTTATTAACATCGCCGCTGCCTGTACCGCCTGCGATAGTATTGTACGATGCATTACCAAAGGCAGCAATCACTTTGACACCTTTAAGCGGCAGAGTGTGATCATCGTTCTTCAGCAGCACCATTCCTTCGGTAGCAGCTTGCCGCGATATTTCGGCGTGAGCCTTTAAGTCGGGTTTGTTGCTGTACTGATAATGTTTGAATGAAGGCGACTGGAGAACAATATTGAGGATATGTTCCACATTCTCGTCCAGTGCCTTCACCGAAAGAGAATCATGCTGAACCGCGGATATGATGGCCTGCGTTTGAGACGGCCTGCCGGGTTCGATGAGGTCGTTGCCGGCTTTCATCTCATCAACCCAGTTACGGCCTCCGCCCCAGTCGGTCATCACAAAACCTTTAAAATGCCATTCATCCCGCAATACGGTCGTGATCAGGTCATGCCGCTCGGCGGTATAGGTACCATTTATTTTGTTGTACGATGACATCACCGTCCAGGGGTTTGATGCGGCGATAGCTATACGGAAGCCACGAAGGTATATTTCGCGCAAAGCACGCTCGCTTACCAGGGTATTGATGGTGGTGCGGTTAGTTTCCTGGTTGTTGGCCGCAAAGTGTTTGATGGATGTGCCTACACCGTTTGATTGCACGCCATTGATGATTGCGCCCGCCATAGTGCCGGCTATTAACGGGTCTTCGGAGTAGTATTCAAAGTTGCGGCCGTTAAGCGGGTTGCGGTGAATGTTGACACCGGGCGCCAGTAAGATATCCACACCATATTCTAAAACCTCGTTGCCAAAGGCTTTGCCTACACGGTTTACTAAGGCAGGGTCCCAGCTCGAAGCCAGCAAAGTGCCTACTGGGAAAGCCGTTGCATAATAGGTTTTGGTGCTGTCGCCGTTACGGATGGGCTGGATGCGTACCCCGGCAGGGCCGTCGCTCAATACCATCGAAGGGATGCCCAAACGCGGTATTGCAGCCGTATTGCCCGCCGCGCCAGGCACTTTGGCTTGCGTAGCGCCTATCATGGCGCCGCCCGCCATGGTGCTTTGGTTTGCCGGTGGTTTAGAAGCGCCGACCACCAGGGTGGCCTTTTCTTCTAAAGTCATGGCAGCGATAACTTCCTTAACGCTGTTTTTGCCCAGTTGCGGTACGGTTTGCGCAAACGAGGTCAGGCTGCAGCTGATCATTGCCAGCACGACGATAGGTTTAGGTAGATTCATCATGGTTTGATAATTGGTGAATCTAAGATATAATAAACTAAGTGTAAGTTATACACTGTGGTGGAAAAATGTTGATTAGGTTTATTGAATTGATGGAGCGAGTGGTTTTAAAACTATTCACCTGATAAACTTAATTAACTCAATCAACTGATTGGCTGTACCAACATTAAGCTAATGAGGTAATTAATTACCCTGTACTGTTGTGTGAGCGAGCTATAAAGCGTGAAGCAAGAAGCTGGAAGCAAAGAAAAGCTTCCGGCTATTGGCTTCCGGCTTAGCGCTTTCTTACCTTTATGTTAATATTACTGAACAATACGCCAATTACAAAAGCTAAATATGAGGCGATTATAGGTTAATTGCCTCATATTTATCAATTAACATACCCAATGATGAAACTACGCCCCATAAGATTTGCCCGGCCGTTTTTATGTTTTGCTTTAACCCTTACGGGGATAATCAGCTATGCGCAAAAAAGCGGATGGGTATACCCCGGCCCCGATGGCAAGCTGATTTATAAAGCTTTGCCCATGGGCGATAAGATCATGGATTTTTCGTATGCAGGTTATATGGGCGGAGGTATTAGTCTGCCCGATGTTGCTGTAAAGCTAACGTTGAACCCAGTAGATGGAGATAATGCCGAAGCGATACAAAATGCCATCGACCAGGTATCGAAAATGCCTTTGGTGAATGGTTTCCGCGGAGCAGTACTGCTGAATGCCGGTAAGTACGATTGCTCAAAAACTTTAAATATCAATACAAGCGGCGTGGTGTTACGCGGAGCTGGTTCGGGCGAAAAAGGTACGGTTATTAACATGACCGGCGATCCGCATGTATGTGTCGCCGTTCGGGTGCGTACCTCGGCAAACCCGGCCTGGCCAAAAACAACCCTGGCTGATGCTTATGTGCCATCGGCAGCCAAAACCTTTAATGCTGCCAGTGTGGAAGGTTTTGCTGCGGGCGATATCATCCAGATCACCCGAGTTGTAACACCGCAATGGCTGGCCTTTATGGGTATGGATAACCTGGTGCGCGATGGAAAAAAAGAGACCTGGGTAAACGGCGATATTATTACAGAGCGCGTTATCGAAAAGATTTCGGGCGGCAGCATTACAGTTAGCGTACCGTTAAGTGATTCGTACGATGCCAAATATACCGGGGCGGTAACCGTACAAAAAGTAAACATCGCTGGCGAGCAATCACAGATAGGTATCGAAAACTTCCGTATCGTATCGGCGGCACAGTCGGTAACTATTACACAAGGCCATAACAGCGGCATCAATATGGGTGGGATAAGTGATGCCTGGATACGAAACATTGAACTGTTTAATACGGTAAACAGCGTAAGTATTACCGGCAAGCGCATTACAGTTGATAATTTAAGCATTATGCACGATGTGCCGACCTTGGGTTCGGCAAAGCCGGCAGACCTGAACGGCAGCGGCAGCCAGGTATTGTTTAACCGCTGCACCATAACGGGCGATAATGTATTTTACCTGGCCACTGGCCCAAAAGTTTCGGGGCCTGTAGTGTTGCTGAACTGCGTGTTTAAAGGCGGCGGATGGATACAGCCGCACCAGCGCTGGGCAACAGGTTTGCTGGTTGATAACTGCCAGGTGCCGGGCGGAGGCATTGAGTTTATGAACCGCGGCGAAATGGGCTCGGGGCATGGCTGGGCCATAGGTTGGGCCGTGGCCTGGAACTGTACGGCTAAAAACTTTTTAAACCAGCAGCCTCCGGGTTCGCAAAACTGGCTCATAGGCTGTAAAGGTGATATCGAGCATAAAGCCATGCCTTTCGAAAAAACAAATCCGATACTACCTGATGGTATTATCGATTCACAAAATAAACCGGTTGCCCCGCAGAGCCTGTATCTCATACAACTCAAGGAAAGGCTTGGTGTGCAGGCGTTGAGGAATATTGGGTATTGAAAAAATGTGTAATGTCACACGGCTGTTAATATCGAACACCGAATGTTGAATGCCGAATTTCGAAATTACTTCGATGTTGGATATTCAATATTCATTATTCGATATTGATTTTATCAAGTGATTTATCAATTAGCCATAAAATACGGCCGCAACACTTTATCCCAGCGATCGTAGCCTTTGGAGTTGAGATGCAGCATATCCGCTTCAAATAGCGATGGGTCGGAGTGCTCATCGCTTATCAGCAAACAATCGGCAATATTGATATAATGCAGGTTTTTTTGAGTTTTGGTAAAAGCCTTCAGCAATATATTGGTTTGCCTAACAACAGCGCTGAATTTAGCCCGGCTCGGGCTGTATTTTACCGAGAGGAAGTAGATCTGCGTTCGGGGGAGTTTGGCTTTGATCATGGCAGTTAACTTTTTATAATTTTCCATCAACTTACCGGCAGTAGCACCAGCAGCAATATCGTTTTCGCCAACATACACGAACACTTTGGCAGGCCGGTATGGAAACACCACATAAGGCAGATAATAATCGACAAACTGGGCCAGTGTCGACCCGCCTATACCACGACGGATCAATTTAGGATTGGGGAAACGCGTTTCAAAATCGCTCCATTTACGCACCGACGAACTGCCGATAAACACATAACCATCTTTAGGCGGAGCGTTTAAACTGTCTTTAACATGGAAGGCTTTAAGCTCTTCGGCAAAGGGCATAGCCTTTTGCTGGGCGCTTGCAAAATTATACAACGAGTTTAAAATGAAGATGATCGCGAAAGCGAATAAAATAAGTCTGCGATTTTTTAAATACATCTTTATCTACTTAAACGTTTAATTGGTTTAGCTAATTTAATAATGATATTGATAAAAGATATTGTAAACAGATTTCCTATTTTTAGCGCCGCTTACACCTAACCAAAAATGAGTATAATTACAGATAAAAGCCAGGCCAAAGGCTTTAATATGATACAGACCATGCGCTGGTACGGCCCTAACGACCCGGTAAGTTTAGCCGATATACGCCAGGCCGGGTGCAGCGGCGTGGTAACCGCATTGCACCACATCCCTAACGGTACCGTTTGGACGATAGAAGAAATAAAAAAACGCCAGGCTTTGATTGAAGCTGCAGGCATGACCTGGGATGTTGTTGAAAGCGTGCCTGTGCACGAAGCCATCAAAACACAAACATCAGGCTTTGAGCAATACATCGAAAATTATAAGCAAAGCATCGTCAACCTGGCGCATTGCGGCATAAATGTAGTTACCTACAACTTTATGCCTGTGCTGGACTGGACACGTACCGACCTGGCCTACGAAGTGGAAGACGGCTCGAAGGCGCTACGCTTTGAAAAAGCAGCTTTTATTGCTTTTGATGTATTTATCCTGAAACGTAACGGGGCCGAAGCCGAATATACTGCCGAAGAACTCGAACGTGCAAAGGTACGTTTTGAAGGTATGAGCGCCGATGATAAAAAACTGCTGGAGCGTAACATCATAGCCGGTTTGCCCGGAAGTGAGGAAAGTTTTACAGTAGAGCAGTTTCAGCTGGCGCTGGACGCCTATAAAAATGTGGATGCGGCTCAGCTGCGCAGCAACCTGATCTACTTTTTACAGCGGATCATGCCGGTTGCCGATGAACATGGTGTGAAGATGGTGATCCATCCTGACGATCCGCCGTACCCGATATTGGGTTTGCCGCGCGTGGTAAGCACCGCATCGGATATTGAAGCATTAATAACAGCTGTGCCATCGTTAAACAACGGTTTGTGTTTTTGCACAGGTTCGTATGGAGTAAGACCTGATAACGACCTGCCTGGTATGGTGCGCCAGTTTGGCCATCGTATCAATTTTATCCATCTGCGCGCTACCAAACGAAACGAGTTTGGCGATTTTTATGAAGATAACCACCTCGAGGGCGACGTGGATATGTACAATGTGGTAAAAGAACTATTGCATGTGATGCAGGAGCGCAAGATCAGGATAGCAATGCGCCCCGATCACGGCCACCAGATGCTTGACGATCTGAAAAAGAAAACCAACCCGGGTTACTCTGCCATTGGCAGATTGCGCGGTTTGGCCGAATTGCGTGGTTTGGAAATGGGGATAGCCCGATCATTAAACTACTAACCAAAATATAAATCAGGTCATTCTGTCCCGCTACCTGTCGGGCCGGGATGGCTTTTTGTTTCCTGTAAAACAATAGCATATGGCTAATCGTATTGCCGAATCGGAACTGATCATTAATGATCGCGGGGGGGCTTATCACCTGGATTTGCGCCCGGATGAACTGGCGCTGGACGTGATCACCGTAGGCGACCCGGAGCGGGTAGGCGAGGTGAGTAAGCACTTCGACAGTGTTGAAGTAACGCGCCATCACCGCGAATTTGTGACCCACACCGGCTATATCGGCAAAAAGCGTTTCTCGGTGGTGTCAACCGGTATCGGTACCGATAACATCGACATCGTTTTTAACGAACTTGATGCTTTGATCAATATCGATTTCGAAAGCCGAACCATTAATCCGCAATTAAAGCAACTCAATATTGTACGTATCGGTACCTCGGGCTCCTTACAGCGCGAAATACCGGTGGATAGTTTTTTAGTTTCGACACACGGCCTGGGTATCGATAACCTGCTTAATTTTTATCAATATAATCCTACTGAAGACGAGAAAGCACTTTTGCAGGCTTTTATTACACAAACGGGTTTAAGCGCTAAATCGGCAGGCCCGTATGTTACGCCTTGCAGCGATAGTTTGGCCAAACACTTTCAGGATGGTTTTCACCATGGTATTACGGTAACCTGCCCTGGTTTTTACGGCCCGCAGGGGCGCGTGTTGCGCTTGCCATTAAGCAATCCTGATTTTATAGATAACCTTACCCACTTTAATCATGACGGTCATCGCATCAGTAATTTTGAGATGGAAACGGCCGGTATTTACGGTCTCGGTACGTTGTTGGGACACAATGTGTTAAGCCTTAATGCCATTATGGCTAACCGCATTGTCGGCGAATTCTCTAAAGATAGCGCTAAAACGATGGAGAGCCTGATCGTGAAAACGCTGGGGATATTGACGTCTATCTAAAAAAATAGCGATGGGTTTCAAACCCATCGCTATCCGAATAATTGTATTTTTCTGTTTATCTCTCCAGCAACCCCAGGTTGGGCTGGGCATATTTATACACCTTAAAATAAATGGTGGTTTTGGTTTGGTAGATGCCTTCTATCTCGGATATCTTATTGATAAAATCTTCCAGATGATCATTATCGCGGCACATGACGTCGATCTCCAGGTCGTAATCGCCGGATGTACCCGCCAAAAAGCTCACCTCGGGCATCGCGGCAATTTGCTTGGCAACGTTTTCCTTTAACAAGGCCGGGCGGATATAAACCGCGATATGCGCGTAAGAATGAAAACCCACTTTTGCCGGGTCGATACGGCCGATGATACTTACGATCCCTTCGTTTAATAAACGGTTAAAACGGGTACGGATGGTACCAATAGAAACATTCAGGTTATCGGCTATAATGGTAAATGAGGTGCGGCCGTCATTTTGTAAATAACTCAGGATGGCAAAATCCGTTTCGTCTAAAATTGCATTTGATTTTACTGTAACTTTATTTTTTTCCATATGAATGGTATAACGGATCGGTTTTTAGGCTGATAGCCGGTGAATTATTTTTTATTTGCCTCTATCAAATATGCAAAATTTGCAGATAATTACATAGTTTTATAAAAAATATGTAGCAAGTATCAATTCTTTTGCTAAATTTGATTGACATAAACCTCCGCTTTACAGCTAAAAAGGCTTACAAGGGCTAAATATAAATAATGCGGTTACAAAATCAATAGTTTAAATGAAATACACAAAAGTTCAGAATTTTATAAACGGGCAATTTGTTGATGCGCAGGGTACCGGCTACCTGGATGTAATATCGCCGGTTAATGGCGTTTTGTTATCGCAGGTGCCATTATCTGCGCAAGCCGATCTGGATAAGGCGGTAGCCTCGGCGAAGGCTGCTTTTAAAGAATGGTCGCAAACGCCGATCAAAGTACGTGTGCAGGTGTTTTTTAAATACAAAACCCTGCTGGAGAAAAACCTGGTAGAGCTATCGAAACTGGTTGAAGAAGAAAACGGCAAAACTTATACCGAGGCTGTAGCCGAGATTGAAAAAGCGATAGAACTGGCCGAATTTGCCTGCTCGCTGCCGCAACTGGTTACCGGCGAACTACTGGAAGTAAGCAAAGGCATTGAGTGCCGTACCGAATACGTGCCTTTGGGCGTTGTGGCATCTATTGTGCCGTTCAACTTCCCGAGCATGGTGCCTAACTGGACAATACCTAACGCCATTGCCTTAGGTAATTGTATGATACTAAAACCATCCGAAAAAGTGCCTTTGAGCGTTGGCCGTATAGCCGAACTGCTGAAAGAGGCCGGTTTGCCCGATGGTGTTTTAAATATTGTACATGGCGACAGTAAAATGGTGGAAGCGATCTGCGATCACCCGGGTGTTGAAGCGGTATCTTTCGTAGGCTCGACCAAAGTGGCCAAAATTGTTTATCAACGCGCTACAGGTAACCTGAAACGCTGCCTGGCTTTAGGCGGTGCCAAAAACCACCTGCTGGTATTGCCGGATGCTATCCCGGGGATGACGGCGCAAAACATTACCGCCTCGATGAGCGGCTGTGCAGGCCAGCGTTGTATGGCAGCGTCGGCTATGGTTGGGGTAGGCGCGGTTGATCATATTATCGATCAGTTAGTTGCTGAAGCCAAAAAAGTTATACCGGGCGAAAACTTAGGCGCAGTGATCAGCAAGGAATCGATGGATCGCATTAATAATTACATTACCAGCGCCGAAAAACAAGGTGCCAAGATTTTATTAGACGGACGTAATGCCAAGGTAGCTGGTAAAGAGGAAGGCTATTATGTTGGCCCTACGGTGATAGACCATGTTACTCCGGATATGGATGTGGCCAGAGAAGAGATCTTCGGCCCGGTGATCAGCATTATGCGTACCAATACTTTGGATGAGGCTTTGGCGATAGAGAACGCAAACCCTTATGGCAACGCAGCTTCGGTATTTACGCAGAGCGGTGGCGCGGCACGTTATGTGATGACCCACGCCAGCGCGGGTATGGTAGGCGTTAACGTTGGCGTACCTGTACCGCGTGAGCCGTTTTCGTTCGGTGGATGGAACGAAAGCCGTTTTGGCGTCGGCGATATTACCGGCAAAAGCTCGATAGAGTTTTGGACGAAATTGAAAAAATCGACCACCAAGTGGAATCCGGAAGCAGGGGTGAACTGGATGAGTTGATTTAGTTTATTGGTTCATTAGTTGAATAGTTCATTGGTCTGTTCTGAGTTAGAGCTATCGAACTTTGCCACTAATGAACCAGTGACCATTGAACTAATGACAGAATGCGTTAGGGATAACAGCGGATACCGGCCTTGTGGCTAAGGCCAGAAGCAGTATGAGCGGATAGCCCGGCCCGTAGGGAACGCCCAATTTGAAAAGAATATTTAGAAACGATTAAATACAAGAACATGTCGTTAACAGAAACATTAACCGAGACCGAGCAAATTGTCCAGGATAATATGGATTATACGCTCTTTTCGTGGAGCAAACAAAAAGGCATCGACCCGATTGCGGTAAAATATGCCGAAGGTATTTACCTGTACGATTACGAAGGTAAACGCTATATGGATTTTTCATCGGGATTGATGAACGTGAACATAGGCCACGGTAACCAGCGGGTTACGCAAGCTGTTGTTGAGCAGATGCAGCAGGTGAGTTACGTTACGCCAACCTGTGTAACCAAGGCACGCGGCGAACTGGGTAAAAAACTGGCGGAGATCAGTCCGGGTAATTTAACCAAAACTTTATTTACTGTTTGTGGAGCTACAGCTATTGAAAACGCTATAAAGTTGGCCCGTTTGTACACTGGCCGACATAAAATTATTGCCCGTTACCGCGCTTACCATGGCGCAACGTATGGTGTGATGACCGCGGGTGGCGACCCGCGCAAGATAGCGTCGGACGCGCAGCAGGCACCCAACTTTGTGCATGTGGAAGACCCGTATTGCTATCGCTGCCCCTGGGGGAAAGAGATGAACAGTTGTAACCGCGAGTGCGTGAGCCATATTGAGCGGGTGATTGATTTTGAAGGCCCGCATACGGTGGCCGCCATTTTGATGGAGGGCGAAAGCGGTACTTCGGGTTGTATTAAATACCCGCCTGATTATCTGAAAAAATTGCGTGCCTTGTGCGACAAACACGGCATTTTATTAATTGCCGATGAGGTAATGAGCGGTTTTGGTCGTACCGGGCATTGGTTTGGTGTGGATAATCATGGTGGTATTGTGCCGGATATGATCGCGACAGCGAAGGGTATTACTGCCGGCTACCTGCCTTTGGGTGCTTTGATTGTAACGGATAAGATTGCCGCTACTTTTGATGATAAGCCGCTGATGCTGGGTTTAACCTATTCGGCACACCCGGTTGCCTGCGCTGCCGGTGTAGAAACACTGAAGATATACGAGGATGAAAACCTGATTGAAAATGCCGCCAACATGGGCGCTTATATTGAGGAATGTGTTGAGGAGATGAAAAAAACACACCCAAGCATAGGCGATTTCAGGAATACGGGCTTGCTGGGTTGTTTTGAACTGGTGAAAAACCGCAATACCAAAGAGCCGATGGCGCCATACAATGCCAAACCCGATGAGATGGCAATTATGAACAAGGTAGCAGCCAAGATCAAAGAGCTGGGCATGTATGCCTTTGTGCGTTGGAATTATGTGTTCATCGCGCCGCCGTTGACCATTACTAAAGAGCAGGTTGACGAAGGTTTGGCAATTATAGCAGAGGCTTTAAAAATTGCCGACGAGTACGTATATTGAGGTTTTAATTTACCTATATGCACAACGCCCCTGAAATAGCCAACGAAGTAATAGATTCGGAACTGCACAGCGAAGACCTTGCAGCCATACCGATGGACAAACGTACCTGGGATACCTGGAACTACGCCGCGTTATGGATAAGCATGAGCCTGTGCATACCTACCTATATGCTGGCCAGTTCGCTGATTGAGGGCGGCATGAACTGGTGGCAATCAATCCTCACTATTTTGGTGGGGAATACCATAGTGCTCATCCCCATGATATTGAACGGCAGGGCAGGAGCCAAATATGGTATCCCGTTCCCGGTATTTGCCAGGGCGAGTTTTGGGGTAAAAGGAGCTAACATCCCGGCAATGCTACGTGCTGTGATCGCCTGTGGCTGGTTTGGTATACAAACCTGGATAGGTGGTTTTGCGGTTTACCAGATGGTGCGGCTGTGGATACCGTCGATCGATTCTCTACCGCAAATATTTCCCACATCGTGGGGATTGCAAACCGGGCCGGCTATTACGTTCTTTTTGTTCTGGCTGCTGAATATGTACGTGGTTTATCTCGGCGTTGAAAGCATTAAAAAACTACTGGTATTTAAAGCGTTTTTTTTACCGGTAGCCGCACTGGCCTTATTGTTTTGGGCAATCAGCGCCGGGCATGGCCTGGGGCCCATCTTATCGCAGCCGTCAAAATTTAATTCTTTTGGTGGGTTTGCGGCTTACTTCTTCCCTGCTTTGACGGGTATGGTAGGTTTTTGGGCAACGTTATCGTTAAATATCCCCGATTTTACCCGTTATGCCAAAAGCCAGCGCGCCCAGGCCATGGGGCAGGCCATCGGTTTACCGCCATCTATGACGGTTTTTTCGTTCATTGGTGTGGTGGTTACTTCAGCAACGTTTATCATCTACGGTAAAACTATTTGGGACCCGGTGGTGCTGGCAGGTAAGTTTGACAGCAAATTTTTAGTGAGTATCGCCATGATCGCGGTTGCGCTGTCGACCCTGGCCACAAATATTGCGGCAAATATTGTTAGTCCGGCTAACGATTTTGCTAATCTGTCGCCGAAGAAGATCACTTTTACAACAGGCGGTTATATCACCGGTGTTATTGGTTTGTTGATCTTTCCGTGGAAGTTGATAGCCGATCCTTCGGGCTTTATTTTTACCTGGTTGATAGGATATTCGGCCTTACTGGGCCCGATAGGCGGCATTATGATAGCCGACTATTACTTTGTGCGCAAACAACAACTAAACGTTAAAGAACTATACAGCTACAAAGGGCGTTATACTTTTGGTAACGGTTTTAATGGCTATGCCATTATTGCTTTGTTGTGCGGTATCGTTCCTAATATCCCGGGTTTTTTAACCACGATAGGCGTGGTTGCCAAAACATCGGTTTGGCCCTGGATTGATTACCTGTACAACTATGCCTGGTTTGTGGGCTTCTTTATTTCGGGCGGGTTGTATTTGATTTTTATGCGGAGGGAAGAAGTTAGTCGAGAGTCTGGAGTTTTGAGTGTGGAGTAAGTCCGGAAGTCGGAAAGACCGTAAGTCCGAAAGCAGGCCGTAGTTAGGAGGCTCCCCTGGAGCCAAATATGAATGGTAGCTATACTACAAACAGGGTGCTCCGCTGGAGCTTAAAATATGGTTTAGACTTTTTTGACTCCAGAGGAGTCGCGTGTTTGTAGATAAAAGTATAAGAGGGCTTAGCTCCGGAGGAGCTTCCTGTTATAAAAACGGAAATGCGTTAGGGATAGTAGCGGATACCGGCCCGTGGCTAATGCCCGTGCAGTATGAGCGGATAGCCCGGCCATAGGCAACGCCCAGATAATGTGCAAATGAAAAATGATAAATGACAGAATGATCAATGATTCTGCATTAAAAAGGATAATTTATGTCGATACTGATAAAAAATGGCAGGGTTGTTACCGTTGCAGAGGATACGATAGCTGATATATACATTGAAGGCGAAACGGTTGTTGCCGTTGGCAAGAACCTGGATTATAAAGCCGATAAAGTGATCGATGCTGCAGGCATGCTGGTGTTTCCGGGTGGGATAGACCCGCATGTGCATTTGTCGATGCCATTTATGGGTACCTTTTCGAGCGATACTTATGAGACGGGTACGCGTGCAGCTTTGTTTGGCGGTACCACTACCGTGATAGACTTTGTGCTGCAAACACAAGGCAAATCGCTTAAGCATGCCCTAACCGACTGGCAATCGCGCGCTACAGGCACAGCCCTTGGCGATTACAGCTTCCACATGGCCGTGACCGATTTTAATGAAGATACCAAAGCGGAGATCAAACAAATGGTGGAGGAAGAGGGGATAACCTCGTTCAAAACATTTATGGCTTATAAAGGCGCTCTGATGATTGATGACCGTCAGATGGTTGGGTTGATGAAGGAAGTGAAGAAGCAGGGCGGGATGGTTACCGCGCATGCCACCAATGGTGATTTGATTGATTTTTTAGTTGCGAAGCATCGCGCGGAAGGTAAATTATCCCCCCTGTATCACTACCTGTCGCAACCTGAGGTAAGTGAGGCCGAAGCATCGAACCGGTTTGCTCAACTGGCGCACTATACCGGCTGCCCGGCATACATTGTTCATCTCACCTGCGAAGGAGCGTTGAACGCCGTGCGCGATATGGGCAAGGAAAATTACCAGGTGTTTGCCGAAACCTGTATCCAATACCTGATACTGGATGCATCGTTGTACGAAAAGGATTTTGAAGGTGCGAAGTGGGTGATGAGCCCGCCGCTGCGCGAGAAGAAAGATCAGGACGCCTTATGGGCCGGTATAAACCAGGGCTTGCTGCAAATTGTGGCTACAGATCATTGCCCCTTTATGTGGGAGCAAAAGCTGATGGGTAAGGACGATTTTAGCAAGATACCGAACGGGCACCCGGCGATAGAGAACAGGTTTGAGCTGCTGTACTCGGAAGGTGTGGCAAAAGGCAAGATCAGCCTGAACAAATTTGTGGAGGTGAGCAGTACCAACGCGGCCAAAATATTCGGTATGTTTCCGCGGAAGGGAACGATAGCTGTGGGCGGTGATGCCGATATCGTGATCTTCGACCCGAAAGCTAAACATAAGCTATCTGCCGAAACGCACCATATGAATGTGGATTACAGCGGTTACGAAGGCTGGGAAGTTGAAGGTAAAGTGAAAACCGTTTTACTGCGTGGTAAGGTGGCTATTGATGATAATGAATGCAAGGTGGAGAAAGGCAATGGGCAGTTTATTAAAAGGAAGAAAGTGGGCAATCATTTTTAAGCAACAAAACAAAAATGTCATTGCGAGGCGGAGCGCGCTGAAAGCAGCGACGACGTGGCAATCTCTAAGGACAATCACGTGTGCTTAGCATTTTGACTACTGTCCTCAGAGATTGCCACGCTATCGCTCGCAATGACATAAGTATATTAGTTAACTGACCTTATATAGAAAAAACATTTACATGCCAAGAATCATTAAATCGGGACTGATACAAATGAGTCTGCCGAAAACGGAGGGCGAGGGTACGATACCCGAAATTGTGGATGCCATGGTGCAGAAGCATATTCCGTATATTGAAGAAGCCGGGAGGCAGGGCGTACAGATATTGTGCCTGCAGGAGATCTTCAATACACCGTACTTCTGCCCCGGGCAGGACCCTAAATGGTACGCCTCGGCCGAAACCGTGCCCGGCCCTACGACCGACCTGATGGCCACCTATGCCAAAAAGTATAATATGGTGATCATTGTGCCGATCTACGAAAAAGAGCAGGCAGGCGTGCTGTATAATACGGCAGCGGTGATCGATGCCGACGGTACATATTTGGGTAAATACCGCAAAAACCACATCCCGCAAACCAATGGTTTTTGGGAGAAGTTCTTTTTTAAACCCGGTAACCTGGGCTACCCGGTGTTTCAAACCAAGTACGCCAAAGTAGGTGTGTATATCTGTTACGACAGGCATTTCCCGGATGGAGCACGTTGCTTGGGGCTGAACGGAGCCGAAATTGTGTACAACCCATCGGCAACGGTAAAGGGTTTATCGCAATACCTGTGGCAACTGGAACAGCCCGCACATGCGGTGGCCAACGGTTATTTTATGGGTTGCATTAACCGTGTAGGTACCGAAGCGCCCTGGAATTTGGGCAAGTTTTACGGTACATCGTACCATGTAAACCCGCGCGGGCAGATCATCGGCCAGGCATCGGAAGATAATGACGAGTTGCTGGTGAACGAGTTCGACCTGGATATGATAGACGAGGTACGCAGTACCTGGCAGTTTTTCCGCGACAGGAGACCGGAAACTTATGGGCCGATAACTGATTTGTAGTGTTTGGGATAAAAGAATAAAGAGCAAGGAGCAAAGACAAAATACAAGAGGAACTGCCTGGCTGCGATCCGATGGCCGGTTCCCTATGAAAATATTACTCATTCGCCGCGTGGCGAGGTTGAGCAGAGTTTATAGTTTAAGGTTGATAGCGCATACTGCTTTTGACTTTTAACTTTTGACTTTTAACTTAAAAAAACATGTCGATAACTAACTACCGGCTTACTACCGAACAGTACGCCGAAAACTTTTCCGATATCCACCCGCCGTTCGAGAATTTGACGGCTGCATTAGTGGAGGCTAACCGTTGCATATTTTGCTACGATGCGCCGTGTATGAAATCGTGCCCGACGAGCATTAACGTGCCCAAGTTTATCAAACAGATCGCCACCGAAAATATCAAAGGTTCGGCACATACCATCTTTTCATCCAATATTATGGGCGGGGGCTGCTCAAAAGTTTGCCCGGTTGAAAAACTGTGCGAAGGCGCCTGCGTGTATAACCTGATGGAAGAAGAACCCATCCAGATAGCGCGTTTGCAGCGTTACAGTACCGAAAAGGCCATCCAGGAAAAATGGCCCTTGTTTACCCGCAAGCCATCTAATGGTAAACGTGTAGCGGTTGTGGGTGCCGGTCCGGCAGGCTTATCGTGCGCGCACGTTTTATCCCGCGAAGGTATCGATGTAACCATTTACGAAAAGGAAGCCAAAGGCGGTGGTTTGATGACCTACGGCATTGCGGCGTACAAGGTAACGCCCGAGTTTTGCGAAGATGAGGTGCAGTATATCCTGTCGCTGGGCGGTATCGAGATCAAATACAACCAGGAGTTGGGTAAGGATATTTCGCTTGCCGAATTGCAAAGTCAATACGATGCGGTGTATTTGGGTATCGGTGTTGGTTTGGCCCGTCAGCTGGCTATTCCGGGCGAAGAACTGGATGGTGTTGTTGATGCGATCAGCTTTATTTACGATATCCGCAGCAAAGGTTACAACCAGGTTAAGGTTGGCGATAAGGTTGCCGTAATCGGTATGGGGATGACGGCCATCGATGCCGCTACCCAAGCCAAACGCTTAGGTGCTAAAGAGGTGACCATGCTTTACCGTCGTACGCAGGCCGAAATGCCTTGCACACAGGTTGAGCTGGATATTGCCATGCTTGACGGTTGTAAAATTGTATGGCTGGCAACGCCTAAAGAAGTTTTGGGTGCCGATGGAAAGGTAAAGCAATTGGTTTGCAGTATTACCACTTTGGGCGAACCCGATGCCAGCGGCCGCCGTTCGCCGGTGGATACTGGTGAAACGATAACGCTTGAGGTAGATATGGTGATCAAAGCCGCGGGGCAAATGCCTTTCGAGAAACTGGTTGCTGAAAACGTGTTGGAGAACAAATACGGCAAGATAGTTACCGATAGCCAAGGCGTAACCAGCATTGCAGGCGTGTTTGCCGGTGGCGACTGCGTTAACGGTGGTAAAGAAGTAGTAGACGCCGTACAAGCCGGAAAAGATGGCGCGACGGGAATTTTAGATTTTTTAGGTTTATAATAGTTATCAGTTTTCAGTTGCGGGTTGTCAGTTAAAAAGGCGCTCAATAACTGACAACTCACAACAAACAACTCACAACTGAAAAAAGAAATGGCAGATATATCATCAGATTTTTTAGGGATCAAATCGCCGAACCCGTTTTGGCTGGCCAGTGCGCCGCCTACGGATAAAAAACTCAACGTACTGCGTGCTTTTGAGGCAGGCTGGGGCGGGGTAGTATGGAAAACCCTGGGCAGCCAGGTAAAAAACGTATCGTCGCGCTACTCGGCGGTGGATTATCATGGCAGCAGGGTAATGGGTTTTAACAATATCGAGCTGATATCCGACAGGCCATTGGATATTAACCTGCGTGAGATACGTGAGGTGTTAAAAGAATTCCCCGACAGGGCGATGATCGTTTCGCTGATGGCGGATAATGATCGCGAAAGCTGGCACGAACTGATTAAAAAAGTGGAAGACACCGGCGCGCATGGCCTGGAGCTCAACTTCGGCTGTCCGCACGGGATGACCGAGCGCGGCATGGGTGCTGCCGTCGGGCAGGACCCGGAGATTGCCCGTATGGTGGTGGAGTGGGTAATGGAAGTGGCTACCATACCGGTTATTACCAAGCTAACACCAAACGTACACTCGGTAGTGCCCACCGGTTTGGCTTCGGTGCTGGGCGGTACTAATGCGCTTTCGCTTATCAATACCATACAATCGGTTACGGGGGTTGATTTGGATAGTTTTGTTCCTAACCCGAATGTAGGGGGCAAATCGGCCTTTGGGGGCTATTGCGGCCCGGCGGTTAAGCCCATCGCACTCAAATTTTTGACTACCATCGCACAAAACGAAATTACCCGTAGGGTACCGATCTCGGGCATCGGCGGCGTAAGCACGTGGAAAGATGCCGTTGAATTTATGCTGCTTGGCGCAAGCAACGTGCAGGTTTGTACCGCTGCCATGAAGCACGGCTTCCGCATTGTAGAGGACATGATCGAGGGCTTGAATTACTGGATGGACGACAAAGGCTTTAAAAAGCTGGATGATTTTATCGGTAAATCGGTACCGACGATGAGCAACTGGGAAGACCTGGATATCAACTACCACATTGTAGCCAACATTAACCAGGATAAATGTGTGCATTGCGGTTTGTGTTATATTGCCTGCGAGGATACTTCGCACCAATCGATAGCTTTAGATTACGGTAAGCCTTACAATAAATACACCATCAAGGAAGAGGAATGTGTGGGCTGTAACCTGTGCAAACTGGTTTGCCCGGTTGATAACTGCATCACGATGGTGGAGCAGCGAAAAGCGCCCGAATATATGAACTGGAAGGATTTTCAGCGTTTAGGCATGCCGTTGAATGATCATTGAGCCCCTTCTAAAACTCCCCGGTAGTGGAGACTTTGATATGCATTTTTCAAGCCCTCCCTGTCGGGGAGGATTGGGTGGGACTTACTGCTTCTTCATCTTCTGCACTATGGCCAACGCCTGCTGCGCGTGTTCAACTCCATGGATCATGCTGGTATAGGTAAAAGCGATCTTACCATGCAGGTCGACAACGAAGGTTTCGCGGCCGGACATGAAAAAGGAATTTTTAACCTCGAACTGCTTAAACACTTTATCCTGCGGATCGCTTAGCAAAACAAACGGTAGCTTTTCCTTATCGGCGAAGTGTTTGTGGCTGGCTACCGTGCCGCCATTAATGCCGATGACTATTGCACCGGCTCTGGTAAAATCGTCAAAGCTATCGCGAAAAGCGCAGGCTTCTTTGGTACAAACCATGCTTTCATCCTTCGGATAAAAATAAATTACCAGGGCATGTTTACCTATATGGTCGGCAACTTTAAACTCTTTACCGTTCTGATCGGTCAGCGTAAACGCCGGTATCTCATCGCCAACGGCAAGCGTTTTTTTGTTTTGGGCCTGTATCGCGAAAGGCAACAGCAGCGCGAAAAGGGTAGCGGAGAGAAACTGTTTCATAACAAGGTTTATACTAAATACGAAGGTGGGTTGTATAACGATTGATTATTCTTAATTTAACTACTTAGATTCCTTTATTACCCACTTTCCATTGTAGTGCTTGCCTTTTTCCTGGGGTATGCGGCCGCCAAAATCCTGAACCCAATAGTATTTGTATTCGGCTACGCCGATCTCTTTAAAACCTGGGTTCATCAGGTTTTTGCAATGACCAACGCTTTTAAACCATCCGGTAATTACTTCGGTGATACTGCGCTGCCCGGCGGCGATATTCTCACCAATGGTATAGCTTTGAAAACCGGTATAATTATAACCAACGGCAAAGAGCCTGTCCTGCAGGCTGCGCCCGTCGGTGCTGGTATGCGAAAAATATTCGTGCTTAGCCATGTCTCTGGCATGTTCTTCGGCCGCATCAGCTAAAATATCGTTCCAGGTAATAGGCGCTGCCGGGCGCATATAGGTGGTACCGCAATTGCAGCCTTTGGCACGAACCGTATTAATGGCAACTAAAAACTGGTCTTTAAAATCCTTATCGCTCAGATGTAAGGATTTTTGTGCGACTGCCGCAGAAAAACTCAGTAACACAAAAAGCGCTGACAATATATTGTTCTTCATATCCATTTCTCCGGATAATAAAACGCAGGGAGAGAGGCTTTGTTTTATGCAATGACCGCAGCAAAACGGTCGACAGATCGCTTAAACCGGCCGGAGTGTTCCACGATATACTCAAAGAGGCTTATGCCGATAAGACCTGTTGCAACGCCCGCGAGTACATCGAGCACGTAGTGATGGCTCAGGTATATTGCTGCGAACCAGATGCCGACCATCACTGTAGCGAAAAAAGCGGTGATCCAACCCAGTCTGTTCTTTACAGCATAGTACAAAACTACCATAGGGTAAGCCGAGTGCAGCGAGGGCATGGCTGCGAATACGTTAGAGCCTTTGGCATAGATGGAGTGAAACAGGCTAATATGAAAGTGCGCATCAAACCGGGCCAGACCGGCGGTATTGCCAGGTGTATTAGCAATGAAGTTGAATCCATGTAACTGTACGTACCAGGGCGGTGCGGCCGGGAAGGTGTAGTAAATGATGAAACCCAGGAAATTAACCAGCACAAAGGTAAGCCAGAACAAGATAAGCTGCCTGCGATGCTTAATAAACAGATATACTGCAAACAGCATGGGTACCGGTATCCAGCACAGGTAAAATATGCCGCAGATGATATCTAAAGTCGTGCTGCCATTATAGCGCCAATACTCGTTCGGCGTAAGTATTTTGCCATTGATATTGATGCCGAAAAGCCCTTTCTCGAAGTTGTAGATATCGCCGATATGAACGGTGGCATAGTTATAGTTGGGGAAGGCTTTCATATAATCGTAAATTATCCAATAGATAACGAATACAGAAAAGCCCAGGATAAACTTGCGCGAGGTAGCCGAAATATAATAACACCCGTTACATATCGCGATAAGCACCAACTGGTCAACCTTGTATCCCACCAGAGAATAAGAAATAACCAGATACGCCAGCGAAATTGCCGAAGTAACCAAAACGGTTTTAACGGAAGTAGCTGCTCCCTTTTGCCAAGAGGAGTCGCTCATGTTATTTATCGGTAAAACGCGAGCGGAATATTTTGTCCCAAAGGTCGGAGCTTACGCCATAACCGCGGGTCGGGTCCTGGTAGTGGTGCAGCATGTGGTGTTGTTTGATCTTTTTCCAGATACCCGATTTAAAATTAAAATGATGGATGGCATAGTGCGTCATGTCATATACCAGGTAACCGGTGATAAACGCCGGGAAAAAAGCATATACGTAGGTTGCAGGCAGTATGGCATTGAACAAAAAATAAAAGCTTAAAGCCAGGGGGATACTTGCCGATGGGGGCAAAACCAAACGTTTTAAATCGTTTGGATAATCGTGATGAACGCCGTGAAAAATAAAGTGTAAGCGCAGCGCCCATTTTTGTTTGGGTACATAATGGAAAATAAAGCGGTGCATAATGTATTCGACAAATGTCCATACAAACAGGCCGCCGGCTAACAGCAATATAAATGTACCTAAACCTATCGACGCTTCAAAAATGCCTTTATACAGCAGATAAATAATTACAGGCACGTAAATAATAAGAGGTATAAAAAAATGAACTTTAGACAAAGCCTCTAACAGGTCGCTCTTAAACATCCTTACCGACTCTGGCGAGTTTGATACATAATTTTTCTTCATAATAACACAATCACGGTTTAAAACGCTCTACCACTTCTTTACCTGTATCCGGGTCGGTACCCTTAATTTCGGCGTATACTACGTTGGGTATCCAAAAAGAGCCACCTTCAATCCGGAGAAATACCCGGTTCAGTATGATCTGCTTTTTGGCAACTGTGGCGTATATATGGTACTTATTATCTGTGGCCGAGCGCATTAACAGCAGCGGATATTTTTTATACGATACAAAACGCACGTCAAATTTATTATTGCCCAGTGGTTTTGTAACTAATCCGTAGGCAAATTTACGTTGAATTAAGTTAAGTTCCTCCTTTTGGCTGCGTTCGTTATATTTTATCCAATAAACGTGTATCGGGTTGTCGGGATCCAACTGGCCTGAAGCATCCTGGTTAAGGTCGTAGATGATGGTATTGGTATTCGGATCGCGCTGTACATAAAATAACCTCGGCACCGCAGGGGTAGGAAAATTGATCACCATTTTTACCTTTTTACGGGTTATCGTATCGGTTTCGTTGCCGGCTTCCGGTGAGGTTGTTGTGCCCGGATGATGAAACAGGAGCGAAAAATTGAGTAGTATGGCAAATAAAGTATTCATCGTAATAGTAAAGTATTATCAGCTTTTTGAAGCGGTTTCCTTAGCTTCAAGGGCTTTTTTGGCATCGGCTAATCTTTTAAAAGCAGTTATGTTTGATAAAATGGCCAGCACCACTATCGGGAAAGTAAAGATGGTGATGGTTTCGAAAACGTGAAAGGGTATACCGGGGATATACAGTTTGTAATCGCCTATATAGTGTTGCGCTATCCCGCAAATAATGGCGAATAAACCGATGGTTACTACACGCTCAGGGCGCTGCATCAGGCCTCCTTTGCATTCAACTCCCAAACCTTCGGCCCGGGCGCGTACATAGCTCACCATCATCGAGCCGATTAAGGCAACAAAGGCAAAGAACGAACTCAGAAAATAATGATGTGCCACAAGGTACCAGCAGATACCCAGGAACATGATCAGCTCGCTATAGCGGTCCAAAACCGAATCGTACAAGGCACCGAAAGTAGAGCTCATTTTACCCAGGCGGGCAACCTGCCCGTCGAGCATATCGAACAAACCTGCAAATAACACCAGCGCACCGGCCCAGCCTACATAACGCAGATCGCCGCGATTGCCCTCTTCGGCGCCTAAAATAAAGATATAGGCAACACCCATATTGAGTAATAAACCGATAGTGGTGATCATGTTGGGCGTAAGTCCGATTTTAACCAATAATTTAACCAGCGGATCTATAACCTTATAGATGCCCAATTGCAGGCTGGTACGCATGGAGGGTTGACTTACTGTTGCCATTTTTCTCTGTTTTACGCCTCAAATTTAATCAAAAATCAAACGTTGCCCTTGTTCTTATACCAAAACGTGTTGTATTTGGATTATCGAGATAGTTAAAACGCTCAACCAGGTCGACACGGAAAAATTTCAGAATGTTACCTATACCCACGCTACCCTCTGTATACGGCCCCTTGTTTAACGAATAGGTTAGTGGCCTGCCGTCGGCATCTGTCGGGAACTGGAGCAAATTGGGATGGAGAGCCGGGTTATTCTCGTCGCGGATACCGCCATAAAGCGCTTTAAAAGTAATGTATTCGCGCCATTTTAAACGCTTAAACAATGGTACCTTATTAAAAAAGAACCCGTTAAAGGTATGGTCGATATGAAAGCCTACGTAATGATCGCTCACAAACTCCAGAAAGTTCATTAAGTTGTACGAATCCAGTTGGTACGAATAGGTTTGATTTGCCCGGTGTATAGTTAGCAGCGGGTATGGCGCTTGCCCGAACAGATAACCACCTTCCACAGTCAAATCAGCATAACCTAACTGCGACAGGTAAAAGCGCTTGTCAAAACGCCCATGTAAGCGCTGGTAGTTATATTGGCCGCCAAACAGGTCTTTCACTCCTGCGGTATAATCCACATTCCAGATGGGGTATTTGCTTGGGATAGTTATCCGGTATATTTTGCCCTGCAGCAATTGCTCGTGCGGTACATAGCGTAAATGCAGCGATAACTCGGATGTGGTGAGGTTGGGTACTATATTCGGTGTGTTGTTGATATTATCGATGAACTGGAGCGATCCTGCCGGTGCCTGCTTCCAGTATTTATAGCCAAAGTTGTACGAGAAATGGTTCTCCAGCTCGTGCACATAATCAAAACGGTAATAGTCGTTATACAGGTATTTATCGTTCACACCTCGCTTAAATGAGAGCAGGAAGTTATCTTCCTGAACAAACTGCAGCTCGGCACCGGGTATTTTGGTATCGCGCTGAATGCTTACCCTGAGGTAATTTTGCGGGAAGCGATAGATGGTTTTATCATTAATAGAGTATGTTGCGCTGGCAAAATATTTCCACCGCTCATCGCGGAAACCGTAGGCGGCATAAGTCTCAAAGTAATAACGTTTGCTCAACTCGGGTGTGGTACGGCCGCCCAAACGAAGACGGAAACCTTCAACAGGGTTGAAACTATAAAATGTATTTGCCGGGCCGACTTCAAACCAATCGAACGATTTATAGCCTGCCAGTAAAAGAGATGCGATATCCATGGTGCGCCTGAACGATGGCATCCTTTTCAGGCTATCAATATTCGTATAAACTTTCGATTCGGCTGTGGTCAGGGTATCGGTACCGCGCGCCTTTGTCCAAAAATCTTCCGATCGCTTATCCACGCCTTCGGGTGGCAAAGCATCTACGTTGTTATAGGTTGTATCGGGCCGGGGTTTGTTAATGACATAATCGCGATAAGATAACGTTCGTTCGCCAAACAGGCCTGCCTTACCCTTTTTGGTGATACCAAAATCAGCCATCATATCCGTTTTTTTCAGGATATATTTTCCATCGGCAGTTTTTTCAAAATCCTGGTTTACATACAGGTCGCGCACCCAGTTGAGGTTAATGTTCCTGTTGATGGATAATTTGGCTTTTTGCACCGCGTATGCGCTGTCGAGCGTAATGTATATCTCACCCTCGAATAACATATCGGTGGTATTACGAGGCGTAAAACTCAGCTCGATGAGTTTGGTATTGCCGTCGGTAATGGTATCGGTAATAAAGAATTTATAAAAGGTAGGAGCCTCGTCGCATATAGGGCTCAGGAATTGATTGGTCATCAGGAAGATATTGTTTGAATAGATATCAACCTCCGAATACATGCGGTTCAGATAGGTGTTCACGCCTTCATCATCAATAAAGCTACCGAAATTCACCTTCTTTTCGCCGATAACAACCGTTTTTTTTGCTTTAGGATCGTTACGATAATAGTTTTGCGTTAGTTTCTCATCCAGGTAAACAGGTAATAATGATTTGCCGGGCATGGTTGAGCTATCGCGGTTATCCAGTAAAAACTTGTATTTGCGGAAGAACTTTTTATCGCTGATGCCGGCCGACAGGTTACTGAACGAGAATTGCAGCTTCTCATACTGCTGGTACTCGGCGTAATTATAGCTTTGCAGGCGGTTCTGGTGTTTATGTTCGATGACCTTGCGGATCAACTCAACAGCCGGGTTATCTTTATTTCGATATTTGGTCCTCTTTGCGGAGTTGATACTCACCTCCGTCAGCACCTTGCCTTCCTGCTGCAGTTTAAAGTTCACGGTTTGGTCCTGCCCGTTAGTGATGTTACGGATAACGATCTTGTAACCTATAAACGATATTTTGACCTGTGTATATGATTTGTTGGTACGCAGCACATATTTGCCGTTGGCGTCGGTAAGGGTACCGGTAGTGCTGCCGTTAAACGCAACGCTCACAAAAGGCAAGGGCTGATTGTTGTGCGCATCGGTTACCACCCCTCTTACAACAGTAGTTTGTGCATTAACAACAATTGTTAAAAAGATAAAAAAAGAGAGTATATAGTACTTCATTTATATTGTGATACGGTTTAGACTTACAATAACTGCAATTGTTAAGTCGTCATTGTAATTAAAACGTGGCGAAGTTAATCAATTGATTAAATGTTAGTGTTGTTAAAAAGTCAAATATTGCAGAATACAACGGCTTGCGGTGGATATAATTGCTGCCCATAAAAAAAGGCAGCCTGAATATGGGCTGCCTTCACTTATTGTGTTGATAATGTTACATGGATTCGACCAGGTCCTGGTAATAATCGAGCCCCAGGTGAGTGATCAGGTCTTCGCCCATCATATGGCGCAGGGTATTTTGAAGCTTAATTAATTGCTTAAAAATATCGTGCTCCGGAGGTAAGCCCGGCGCTGTTTGCGGCGATTTGAGATAGAACGATAACCATTCCTGGATGCCGCTCATGCCGGCGCGTTTGGCCAGATCGCTAAATAAAGCCAGATCCAATGCTACCGGAGCAGCGAGAATCGAATCGCGGCAGAGGAAGTTGATCTTGATCTGCATCTGGTAACCCAGCCAGCCGAAGATATCGATGTTATCCCAGCTCTCTTTATTATCGCCATGCGGCGGGTAGTAGTTGATACGTACTTTATGGTAAAGATCGCCGTATAGCTCGGGGTTGATCTCGGGTTTGAAAATTTCTTCCAGTACGCTCAATTTCGATACTTCTTTGGTTTTAAAGTTGTCCGGGTCATCCAGCACCCAGCCATCGCGGTTGCCTAAAATGTTTGTTGAGAACCAGCCTTTAACACCCAGGGCACGCGCATGTAAACCCGGCGCCAGGATGGTTTTCATCAGGGTTTGCCCGGTTTTAAAGTCTTTGCCTGCGATCGGTGTTTCGGTTAATTTGGATAGCTCAACAAGCGCCGGGATATCCACTGTTAAGTTAGGGGCACCGTTAGTGAAAGGTATGCCTAATTTTAAAGCAGCATACGCATAGATCATGCTTGGCGCGATGCGGTCGTCACTGTCGTGCAAAGCCTGCTCAAACGCAGCCAGGGTTTGGTGCACTTCCGATTCTTCAAAATAGATCTCGGTCGAACCGCACCAGATCACCACGATACGATCACAATTGTGTTCTTTCTGGAAGTCAGTAATGTCTTTCATCACCTGCTCGGCCAGGTCGTATTTGGTGGTGAACTGTTTAATGTGTTTGCCGTCGAGGTTTTTAACGTAGTTATGGTCAAAAGCCGCTTTCATCGGTTTAATGGCCTCTAACGGAGCTTTTACAGCATTCAATAACCCTGCGTCTAAAACCTTGGCGTTCGATGCAGCTTCGAAAACGTTATCTTCGTAAACGTCCCAGCCACCAAAAACAATATCGCTCAGATCGGCCAGGGGAACGAAATCTTTAATCTTAGGGTAACGGTTTTCGGTACGTTTGCCTAAGCGGATATTGCTCATCTGTGTCAACGAACCTATTGGTTGTGCAATGCCAAGCTTAACAGCTTCAACGCCTGCTATTAATGTAGTTGCTACCGCGCCTAAACCCGGAATTAGGATGCCTAACTTACCCTCGGCTGGTTTTATAGAATTCTTCATAAAAGATGTAAATAGAACGTAAATAAAGTGTAAAAATGCAAATTAAAGTAAATGGTTTAATTTATACCATTGTAAAGATTCTGTTAATCCGTGTTCCAGGTCATATTTTGGTAAATAATTCAAATCGCGATTAGCCTTATCGACACTGCATATCCAGTTGGCTGCCGTGAGCTCATTCAGCTTTTCGATATTAAGTGCCGGGCTTTTGTCGCTTTTGGCGTAAAGCCGTTCCATTATACCGGCCAATACACGGATAGCCGGAACGGGCAAGTGTATCTTTAACGTCCTTTTGTTCAGTATCTGTTTGGTTAGCCTGGCCAATTCGTACCGGTCGTAAGCTTTGCCATCGCTTACGTTGTATGTTTTTTGTACGATATCGCTTTGTAAGGCCCGAACAGTCAGGGCTGCTAAATCTTTAACATATACAAAGCTTAATTGTTGGGGCGCTTTGCCGATATAAGGTTCAAAACCCTTGGCGAATGTTTTAAGGATGATAAAAATGCCTTCATCGCGCGGGCCGTAAACTGCGGTAGGGCGTAAAATAATGAGCGGGAGCGAGGTAAGCGGAGCCAGCATTTGCTCGGCCAACAATTTGCTTTTGCCATAAGCAGTTACCGGCGCTGCCCGGGTATTCTCGGTAATAACACCTTCGGTTGTAGGTAACGGCCCCATCGCCGCAAGGCTGCCTAAAAAAACGAATTTTTTTAAAGAGATGTTGGCCTGCGATGCTGCCAGTGCCAGGTTGTAGGTGTATTGGGCGTTGACGATATTGTATTCCTGCTCGTTTTTAGCGGCGGTAATGCCGGCGGCGTGGATGATATACGCGAACTGATGTTTTTCGAGTTCGGCTTTCAACGCCTCGACGCTGGTAAAATCGGGGCAGCAATATTGGATGTCAAAGTCCTTCAGATGATCGATCTTGCTGCTGCGCCTTATTGCCGCAATAACTTCCAGGTTATTTTTTAATGCTTCCGCAATGAGGTGATAGCCGACAAAACCACTGGCGCCGGTTATTAAAACCCGTTCGCTCATATCTATATCTGTTTTTCGTAGATGCGGTATTTTTTATACGGGTCGCCTTTGATGGCGATAATGGCCTCGTTGATCATGGTATTGTTATCCAATGTCCACCCTGCTTCGGCGTGTTTGAGGCCCTTGCGTTTATATTCCTTAATAATTGTCCCGTAAAGGCAGGCTTCGATACCCATTTTACGGTAACCGTCGATAACGCCCAGAGCATAAATACGCAGGCTTTTGATCTTCTTTTTATTCAGCAGCAGCTTAAATATCCCGGTAGGGAACAGGCGGCCGCGTTTGATGGTTCGGAATATTTCGTTGTAGTTGGGCAGCGCCAAACCGAAAGCTACGATCTTGCCATCCTGCTCGGCAACCAGGGCAAAGTCGGGGTCGAGGATGAGTTTCAGATCTTTGGCCAGATAGTCAAACTCATCGTCGGTTAGTGGTACAAATCCGGTATTTTTGTCCCAGGCCGAGTTGTAAACCGTACGCAGCTTCTCAACTTCGGATTTAAAGTTTTTGAGGTTTACCTTGCGGATGATGATATTATTGCGCTTTAAACGTTCCTGCAGAGCATTGAGCAACCTTACTGATTTATCATCGTAACCATCGCCATCCCAATGCCAGGCTATCAGGTCGACTTGTTTCGAGTACCCTGCTTTTTCAACCAGTTGCTCATAGTAAGGCGCATTATAGGTCATCATCAAAAACGGCGGGCTGTCGAAACCTTTTATCAGCAGGCCGCAGGCTTCGTTGGTTGAGAAATTGGTCGGGCCGATCAGTTTCTGATCGATGCCCTTTGCTTTCAGCCAATCCGTTACGGCTTTAAAAAGGAGGTCGGCAGTTTCCTGATCGTTAATACAATCAAAAAATCCCCAGAAACCATCGTTGCGATGATTAAACTCGTTGTGCGCATTGTTTAGGATGGCGGCTATGCGGCCAACGATCTTGTCGCCGTCGTAAGCTAAAAAGCATTGCAGCGAGTTATGCTTATGGAAAGGGTGCGTAGTGAGCAGGTCGCGCTGGGCGATGAACAGTTCGGGCACGTAGTTCGGGTCGTCTTCATACAGATCGTGCGGGAAATCGATAAATGCTGCCATATCTTTTTTCGACTGTACCTGAACTACTTTTTTCATCGTGATGATTTGTTGTTTAATGGAGATAAAGCTATCATGAGCTATTTGGTGCTTTTTAGCGGTTGCTCATGATGGTTTCATAAGACAAAATGGGTATAAATAAAAACGCGTTTTAACTATAAAAGTAAATCTTATAGCTAAAACGCGCGGTATCGGTTTCTTATATTTTTTCTTTAATGCTGGTTACACCAACTTGTTTAAAGGCTTTTGAAATCTTCTCAATAGCTTCCTCGATCTGGCTGAATGTGTGCGTAGCCATTAACGAGAAGCGGAGCAGCGACATATCCGAAGGAACTGCTGGCGATACCACAGGGTTTACAAATACACCATCCCTTTGCAGGATATTGGTGGCCATAAATGTTTTATCGTTATCGCGAACATAGATCGGTAATATCGGGCTTTCGGTTACGCCGATGTCAAAACCTTCTTCGAGCAGTAAGCGGGTTGCGTAGTGCGTGTTTTTCCAAAGGTTTTCGATGTGATGAGGTTCGGTTTCGATGATATCCAAAGCTGCAATAACGCTGGCAACCGAGGCCGGGGTCATGCTGGCGCTGAATATTAACGAACGTGCTTTGTGTTTAATGTATTCGATAGTTTCTTTATCGGCAGCTATAAAACCACCCAGTGATGCGAACGATTTGCTGAAGGTACCCATGATCAGGTCAACATCATCGTTCATGCCGAAATGTGAAGCGGTACCGGCGCCTTTGTCGCCAATAACACCCAGGCTGTGCGCATCGTCGACCATGATGTTGGCGCCAAACTCGTTAGCTAACTCTGCAACTTCGGGCAATTTAACGATATCACCTTCCATGCTAAAGATACCATCCACAGCGATCAGTTTTACAGCATCTTCGGGCAGGTTGCGTAATTTTGAGCGCAGGTCGTCCATATCATTATGCGCATATTTAATTACACGGGAAAATGATAAACGGCTGCCATCGATAATCGAGGCGTGGTCGTACTCGTCTAATATTAAATAATCGTTACGGCCGGTGATGCACGAAAGTACACCCAAATTAACCTGGAAACCTGTACTGAAAATAACACTGGCTTCTTTGCCAACAAAGCGGGCAAGGCGTTCTTCCAATTCGACATGGATATCAAGTGTGCCGTTCAGGAATCTTGATCCTGCACATCCGGTACCATATTTGTCGATTGCTTTTTTTGATGCTTCTTTAATTCTTGGATGGTTGGTTAAACCCAAATAAGAGTTCGAACCAAACATTAACACGCGGTTGTTGTTGATAATAACTTCGGTATCCTGAGCCGATTCGATTGGCCTGAAGTAAGGGTAAATACCCTTCTCTTTGATCAAAGATGCTTCTTGAAACTGAGCTATCTTCTCATGTAGTTTTTTACCCATGTATGTTAACCCTACTTAAAATTTTTGTAAAAATACCACGAAAATCCTAATATACGCCTAATCTGTTTATAATTTTTTAACAATACTGTGTATATGCAATTCAATTCCGTCTGGCAAATTAATCAATTTTATTTGTCATAAGTAAAATGATTATTGATTTTTTTACTTAAAAATAACGATAACCTCTTAACTCTTACTAACTAATTTGATTGTAAAAATATTGTGATACCCCTTGATATCAAATCATTTCCATGACGTATTGGTCTTTATTTGTTTGAACAACAAAACAAATCGGATATAAAAATTTTAATTTGTGTCGAAAGTTGAAGTTACTATGAAAAGACGCTTGTTTTTGTTTTTTGTTACAATAATTTGTTCTGTTTTATTACCAATATGCTTGCATGCGCAGGCTAAAACCGATAGCCTGCCCACGGCGGTTTCATTGCCCCAATGTATCAGTTTTGCTTTAAAAAATCAACCCTCGGCAAAACAAGCTTCCATTGATGAACAAATTAACGAAAAGAATATAGGAATTGCCCTTGCCGACTGGCTGCCGCAGATTAACGCCGGCGGCAGTGCGCAACATTATTTTGAGTTGCCGCAACAACCGTTTAACGGTGGTTTTATTACCAGCGGCGTAGCCAACTCTTCTACATTATCGTTAACGGGCAACCAGGTTATCTATAATAATACCGTGGCGCTGGCTTCGCGCACTTCAAAATACAGCAGGCAATACTATAAACAAAACATATTGAGCACACAGATCAATGTGGTAGCCGATGTAAGCAAGGCTTTTTATGATGTGCTGCTATCGCAGCGCCAGCTGGCAATTATTAACGAGGATATTTTGCGCCTGCAGCGTAGTTTAAAAGATGCTTATGCGCAATACCAGGCCGGTGTGGTTGATAAAACCGACTATAAGCAGGCGACGATTTCGTTAAATAACGAACTGGCCAGCCGGAAGCAAGCCGAAGAAGCCATTAAAAGCAAGATAGCTTACTTAAAACAGGTAATGGGGCTTACACCGCAAAAACCGATCGAACTGGTGTACGACTCGACGCAACTGGAGCGCGAAACAGTGATCGATACTTTGCAAGCCCTGGATGTAAACAACCGCGTTGAGTATAAACAGCTGCAAACTCAAAAAACGCTCGACAATCTAAACGTCGATTATTACCGCTGGTACTTTTTACCGTCGGTTTCGGCGTTTGGCAGTTACAACCTGGGCTATTATAGCCCGAACCTGAGCGATCTGTACAGCCGTTCGTTCCCTAACTCGCTTGTCGGGCTCAATGTATCGGTCCCCATTTTTACGGGCAATAAACGCATACAAAATGTAGCGAAAGCAAAGCTGCAGGTTGAACGTGCCGATCTGGATATCGAAAACACCCGCAACCTCATCAATACCGAATATACCCAGGCCCTGGCGGGCTATAAGAGCAGTTACAACGATTATAAAGTGTTGCGCGATAACGTGGCCCTGGCCAAGGATGTTTATAATGTGGTGTTTCTGCAATACCGCGAAGGGATTAAAACTTATCTGAATGTGATCACCGCCGAAAGCGACCTGCGCACATCAGAGCTTAATTATTATAACGCATTGTTCAATGTTTTATCAACCAAGATCGATCTTCAAAAAGCACTCGGAACCCTATCAGTACAATATTAATCTACAAATTACAATGAATAAGAGATATGTTTTTACCCTCGGTCCGGCGGCGATGCTGATGTGGGCAACAGCGTGCAAGCAACCTGCAAACCCCAATGCAGCAGCAGTACCGCCAACCCCTGTTAACCTGGCTACAGCGACTAAAGCCAACGCAGTATTTTACGATCAGTACCCCGGTACAGTGGTTGCGCTTAACAGCGTGCAATTACGGGCACAGGTTGGCGGCTTTATTACCGGTATATTTTTTAAGGAGGGCGATGTGGTGACCAAGGGCCAGTCGCTGTACGAGATAGACCGCCGTAAGTACGAAGCTGCCTATTTGCAGGCCAAGGCCAACCAGGCCAACGCCGAAGCCAGTTTGGTACGCGCACAAAAAGATGCCGACCGTTATAACCAGCTTTTAAAGCAGGACGCCGTGGCCAGGCAATTGGTTGATAATGCCAATGCAACGCTCGCATCGAGCCAGAGCCAGGTAGAGGCCGCCAAGGCAGCTGTATTTTCGGCTAAAACCGATCTGGATTATTCCATCATCAGGGCGCCGTTTACCGGGCGTATTGGCATATCGCAGGTAAAATTAGGCGCGCAGGTAACCCCGGGCACCACCATTTTAAATACCATATCGAGCGAAGACCCGATAGCTGTTGATTTTGTGGTAGATGAAAACAGCGTAGGCCGTTTTGAGCAAATGAAAAGTAAAGGCGCGGTTAATCCCGATTCGGCTTTCAGGGTAAAACTGTCGGATAACACAACCTATCCGCAGCCAGGAAAGATACTGGTGGTTGACAGGGGGGTGGACAATCAATCGGGAACGATCAAAGTGCGCATAGAGTTTCCAAATCCTAAAAAGCAACTGGTTGATGGTATGAGCTGCACATTGCAGGTGTTGAACAATCAGTCGGGCGAGCAGATCATCATCCCGTACAAGGCTGTGGTTGAGCAATTGGGAGAGTATTTTGTTTACGTAGCCAGTGATAGTACGATGAAATCGCCCAGGGATACGACCAAAATCATACCAGACACCATTGCCAAACAATATAAGGTAAAGCTTGGACAGCAGACCGGTACCAACGTGGTTATCCTGTCGGGCATAAAAGAAGGCGATAAGGTGGTGACCGACGGCTTGCAACGCTTACGCGATAAGGGCCGCATTGCAGTAGGGAAGCCAAAAAAACCGGCACAAGGCCAGTTAAAACAGTAATTTTTTAAGACGGAAACTACACTATGATATCAGAAGTTTTTATAAAGAGGCCCGTAACAGCCATCGTTATCTCGCTGGTGATCGTTATTGTCGGTACATTGGCGATTACCACGCTCCCCATAGGTCAGTACCCCGAAATTACGCCACCTACCGTGCAAATTACGGGTAATTACACCGGCGCAGATGCCCAAACGGTTGAGCAAACCGTAGCGACGCCGATCGAGATACAGGTGAACGGTACCCCTGGCATGACCTACCTTACCAGTAACAGCACCAGCAGCGGCGCCATGAGCATGACGGTGAATTTTGAGGTGGGGACCGATATCAATATCGCTACGCTGGATGTACAGAACCGGGTGAGTATTGCCACGCCAACACTACCGCAGGAGGTGCAGCGCTTAGGTTTGACAGTAAAAAAACGTAACCCGAGTATCCTGATGCTGGTGGCCATGTATTCGCCGGCGGGCACGCACAGCGTGCCCTATATAGATAATTACACCAACGTATTTGTGAAGGATGCGCTTTTGCGTACAAAAGGCGTGGGCGACGTGGTAACACGCGCCGACGATTTTAGCCTGCGTGTTTGGCTTAAGCCGGATAAACTGTCGCAACTGGGTATTACTGCCGCCGAGGTTACCCAGGCTATTACTGAGCAGAACGCCCAGATAGCCGCCGGTACGGTTGGCGCCCCGCCGCAAAAAAACTCGCAGGTATTTGAGTATTCGGTATTTGTGAAAGGCCGTTTGGTTGAACCAGCCGAGTTTGAAAAGATCATCGTGAAAACCAACCCCACAACGGGTGCCGTTACCTATTTAAAAGACGTGGCCCGTGTTGAGCTGGGTAAATTTAACTATGCCAATAACTCGTATGTGGATGGTAAACACGCCTCGTACCTGCTGGTTTACCAGGCGCCGGGCAGTAACGCCATCACTACTGCCGAAAATGTGTACGCTACAATGGAAGAACTAAGCCATCAGTTCCCTAAAGATGTGGCCTATGTTGTTCCGTTCGAATCGGTAACGGTGGTAAAAGTTTCGGTGCACGAGGTTGTACAGACCCTGCTCATAGCGCTGGGGCTGGTAATTGTAGTGGTATTTTTGTTCCTGCAAAGCTGGCGGGCAACGTTGATCCCGGTGCTGGCTATACCGGTTTCTATTATCGGCACGTTTATTTTCTTCTTCCCGCTGGGCTTTACCATCAATACGTTAACGCTGTTTGGTTTCGTACTGGCTATCGGTATCGTGGTTGATGATGCCATTGTGGTGGTGGAAGCGGTACAGCATTATATTGATGAGAAAGGAATGGACCCGAAAGAAGCGACCATACATGCCATGCGCGATATTACCGCGCCCGTTATAGCCATCGCTTTGATCCTCGCTGCAGTGTTTGTGCCGGTTGGCTTTATACCGGGTATTGTTGGCCGTTTGTACCAGCAGTTTGCTATCACTATCGCTATATCGGTTATCATATCTGCTTTTGTGGCGCTGTCGCTAACACCGGCTTTGTGTACCCTGATCTTAAAGCCGATGAAGCTTGATAAATCATCCAAAGGTTTAAACCATTTGTTCTATGTGTTTAACGGGTGGTTTGGCCGTGTTACCAACGGCTATCAAAAAGGTGTGGGCAGGGGTATCAAAAATTCGAAATTTGTGATGGTGATACTTGCCTGCATATTTGTTGCTGCGTTTATGCTGTTCAGGAGCAAGCCATCGGGCTTTATCCCAACCGAAGACGATGGTCGTATCTATATCACTTTTGATATCCCGGAAGCATCATCAACCACACAAACTGTGGATGTTTTAAACAAAATGATGCATGTGCTGGACAGCGTTCCTGCCATAGGCCACTACGCTGCACTGGGTGGTTTGAACGTGGTATCCTTCGCATCAAAATCAAACAGCGCGACGATGTTCTGCCAGTTAAAACCATGGGATAAACGGACCAATAAAAAGGATCAGTTGTTTGCACTGGTGGCACAGTTGCAGGCCAAGCTGTCGGGTATGTTTAAAGAAGCAAATGTAGTGGTAATTCCGCCGCCGGCCATACCTGGTTTAGGTAGCACCGCGGGTTTTGCCTTTAACCTGGAGCAGCGCGAGACGGGCGCTGATATCAAAACCTTCTCGAACGTGGTGCAGAATTTTGTAGGTGAGATTAATAAACGGCCCGAAATTGCCAAAGCGTTTACTTTCTTTACCGCGCGTACGCCGGGCTATAACCTGGAGATCGATCGTGAGAAATGTAAAAAATTAGGCGTCAGCATATCTGATGTGGGCAATGCCCTGCAAACGTATTTAGGCAGCTTATATGTGAACGATTTTACCATTTATGGCCGTAACTTCCACGTGGTGGAGCAGGCCGATACCGGTTATCGCAATAAAATTGAAAACCTGAACCAGTTTTTTGTACGCAACAAAAGCGGGGTAATGATACCGGTGAGTTCGTTAACGAGTTATAAAGTAACCGAGAGCGCTCCGCTGATATCGCACTTTAACCTGTTCCGCTCTACCGAAATTGATGGTAACCCCAAAGCCGGCTATAGCAGCGGCGACGCCTTAAACGCGCTGAAAGATGTAGCTGCAAAGAGCCTGCCGCAGGGTTATGGCTACGAGTTTTCGGGCTTGAGCCGTGAGGAGATCTTATCCGGATCGAAGACGGTGTATATCTTCGCCCTGTCTATCATGTTCGTGTTCCTCTTCCTGGCGGCCTTGTACGAGAGCTGGTCGGTGCCGTTCTCGGTACTTTTGGCCGTACCGCTGGGTGCTTTTGGCGCGATATTGACGCTCACCCTGGTGCCGAGCATTACCAATAACGTTTACGCGCAGATCGGTTTGATCACCCTGATCGGTTTGGCGGCCAAGAATGCCATCCTGATCGTGGAGTTTGCCAAGGAACGTGTTGACAGGGGGATGGAAGTAGTGGAAGCGACCCTGGTTGCCGTTCACCTGAGGTTAAGGCCGATCATCATGACGTCGATGGCGTTTATCTTAGGCGTATTGCCGCTGGTATTTGCTTCGGGCGCCGGTGCCGAAGCGCGTAAAACCATCGGCTTTACCGTGTTGGGCGGTATGCTTTCGGCAACCTTGCTGGCTATCTTTATTGTGCCGGTGCTGTTTGTACTGATCACAAAGTTTGCTTACGGTAAAAAGAAACTGGCCGAATTGCAGGCTAATTACAAACCCGATCCGAACGAAGATCAGGTATAAACTGTTATCATTACAATTATTGAAGGAGCTTAAATTATAAGCTCCTTTTTTGGTTAACTTGCATCACCAATTACCAGTGCCATGAAATATCTGAAAACAGCGAACCTATTTCTGCTCATTTGTTTGATGAACCTGTCCGCGGAAGCGCAAACCAAACACGAAAAAATTCTGGGCGCCGATATCTCCTGGTTACCGCAGTTTGAAGCGCAGGGTAAAAAGTTTTATGGCGACGACAGCGTAGCTACGGATGTGGTAGCGATATTGAAAGCGCATGGTTTTAACTATATCCGTTTACGTATATTCAATAACCCGCGTGCCGATAGCGGCTACTCGAAAAAAGGATATTGCGACCTGGCGGAGACCATGAAAATGGCCAAACGTATTAAAGCTGCCGGCATGGGTTTTTTGCTCGATTTTCATTACAGCGATAACTGGGCCGACCCCGGCAAGCAGCATATGCCATCGGCGTGGAAGAATGCGGGTTACCCAGATTTGCAGGACAGCGTGCGCAATTTTACAAAAAAGGTTTTGGCAGCGTTAAAGAACCAGGGCACATTGCCGGATATGGTGCAAGTGGGTAACGAGATCAACCACGGCATAATGTGGCCCATGGCCAATATCATGCACCTGGATACGCTGGCAGGCTTGCTTAAGGCAGGTATTGCGGGGGTAAAAGCGGTTGATAGGAAAGCCAAAATTATGCTGCATATTGCCTGCGGTGGGCAGAATCAGGAGTCGCGCTGGTTTTTGGATAACATGATAGCACGGAATGTGCAGTTCGACATCATCGGCGAATCGTATTACCCCGAGTGGCACGGTACGACCGATGATCTGAAAAATAACTTAACCGACCTGGCGACGCGCTACAAACAGGATGTGATCGTGGTAGAATACACCAAAATGAAGAATGAAGTAAACGACATCGAGTTTAACCTGCCCGGTAACAAGGGTAAAGGAACTTTTATCTGGGAACCGCTGAATTACCAGGAAGCGGTATTTGACAGGAGCGGCCACCAAAACGAATTTATGAAGATATACCCGCAGATAGCCGCCAAATACCATATCCAATAAAACATCTATGAAGAAAATATTATGCCTGGCATTTGTGCTCATGTCAGTTTTTCAAGGCCGCTCACAAACGCTTTTTAATACCGGCTGGGAATTTGTTAAAGATATCGACACCGCAACATCCAAAAAGATACTGCTCTCAAAGGCAGATAAAACCCTTGATTGGGAAAAAATCACTTTACCTCACACGCCGCATATTGAACCGGTGATCAAGATAAAAGAGCAATGGCAGGGTACCTGCTACTACCGCAAATACTTTACCATGCCCGCTGCCAATAAAGGCAAATATATTGCTGTACAATTTGATGCCGCCATGAACGATGCCGATGTTTACCTCAACGGTAAGCATGTGTACAAGCATGTGGGCGGTTACCTGCCCTTTACCATCGATGTATCGCACAAGATAAAATTCGGTGCCCAAAATTGCCTGCTGGTGAAACTGGTGAATGAGGATAATCCGCACATCCCACCCGGGAAACCTGTAAAAGATCTCGATTTTAATTTTTACGGTGGCATTTATCGCAGTGCCTGGTTGATTGTAAAAGACCCGGTGCATATCAGCAATGCTGTTGCTGCCAACCACGAAGCCGGAGGCGGCGTGATGGTACATTACGAAGACGTGACTGCGGCTTCGGCGAAGGTAGTGGTGAAGACGGAGGTTGAAAATGCAGCAAAAGCGGCGGCGCCTGTACAAGTGCTGGTATCATTTATGGGTAAGGACGGAAAGAAAGTCGCCGAAAACAGGTCCATCATACAAAAAGTGAGCGGCACGGCAATTTTTGAACAAAGCTTAACGATCAAATCGCCCAAATTATGGTCGCCGATGCACCCCAACCTTTACAGCCTGGTGGTGCAGGTTATTAAAAATAACAAAGTAGCAGACCAGCTCGGGCAACTTGTGGGTATCAAAACATTTCGTTTTACAGCCGACGCATTTTACCTTAATGGCGAAAAACTGAACATTGTTGGCACCAATCGTCACCAGGAATACCCGTACGTTGGTTATGCTTTGAGCGACAACGCGCAATATAATGATGCCTGGAAGATCAAGGAAGCGGGGATGAATTTTGTGCGCTGCTCGCATTATCCGCCATCGCCGGTATTCTTAAACGCGTGCGATCAGCTGGGTATTTTGGTGATGGATGCCATACCGGGCTGGCAGTTTTTTGGCGATGAGATTTTTCAAAAGAACAGTTATCAGAACATCCGGGATATGATACACCGCGACCGTAACCACGCATCGATCGTACTGTGGGAGGCATCGCTGAATGAATCGGGAATGAGTAAGGCTTATATGACCGAGGCCAACCGCATTGTGCATGCCGAGCTGCCGTTCAAGGATGTATATTCGATTGGTTGGATAGATTATGCTTATGATGTGTTTAGCCCGGCACGGCAGCACGCCAAAGCGCCAAATTACTGGAAGAAGTACAGCAAGGGCAAGCCTGTTTTGCTCGCCGAGTATGGCGACTGGGAATATTATGCCCAGAATGCGGGCTTTAACCAGAAAGCCTACGAAGGCCTGAAGAGCGAGGAACGCAACTCGCGGCAATTGCGTACCGACGGCGAGGCGAGGATGCTGCAGCAGGCCTATAACTTCCAGGAAGCACATAACGACGATCTGAAAGGGCCGAACTTTGGTGACGTCAACTGGCTGATGTTTGATTATAAACGTGGTTATGCCAGCGATATCGAATCGTCGGGTATTATGGATATTTACCGGCTGCCCAAATTTGCGTTTTACTTTTACCAGAGCCAGTACGGGCCAAAGCCGGATGATAAAGGCTTTGGCAAACCGATGGTGTTTATTGCTAACTACTGGAACGACCCCGCTACCAAAACTGTAAAGGTGTACAGCAACTGCGACGAGGTGGAACTGTTATTGAACGGTAAGCCAATTGCCAGGCAGAAGCCGGATAAGGACCCATACAGCAACAATCTGCCACACCCGCCGTTTACGTTTGCGATCAGCAAATTCGAAATCGGGAAATTGGAAGCTGTAGGGTATCTTAACCATGTTAAAGTTGCAGATGCAATACGGCAAACGCCGGGCAGGCCGAACAATTTAATGTTAGACTGGGATGTTTGGGCGTACGACAGCCCGATGGATGAGATACAATTGGTTTACGCCAAAATTGTTGATGCTGCCGGGACACTGGTGCCGGATGCTGCGATCGATGTCAGGTTCAAGGTTACCGGTAATTGCGAAATAATAGGTGATGAAGTAGTTAAAAGCGAAGCAGGTATTGCCCCCGTGCTGATAAAAATTCACCCCGGTGCCGGAAAGATCAAGGTATCGGCCGCCTTACCCGGCGATGCAGAGAACATTGCACCTTATATTGAAGCAACAATTAATACATCATCCGTTAAGCCTGGATAGATTTGATGTTTTTGCGGGTTTTTACGCTCGTTTTAAATAAGCGTGAAACAAACTACTGAAACATCGCGGCACTGGCTGGTGTCACCTTGCCTATCCGGTGATCTTTGTGTGCAACCAGTTCACAAAGCTGTATCGCAGCGCTTTCAAAATCATCGTGCTTATCGCTAAGCAGCAGCCAGGCAGTATCAAAACCTTCGTCGAGCACAAAACCGGTTATTGCCGGGATACCTGCTTTCAGGCTATCATGATGTTCGCGTTGGGTTGATATCCAGATACCGTTATGCTGCGGGTTTTTACGCGTTTCTCTGAAGATGAAGACGATCTTTTTGTCGAAATAAATATAAAACATACCGATGGCCGGTTTAACGATGATATCTGCTGGCAGATAATCGAGCAAAAAATCAAAGGGTATGGGTTTTTTAGGCATCGGGCTAAATTAGTAAATAACCTGCGTGTTGCTGCACCCTAAGGAGTTGAAGCAGGAGATATTTCTTGTAAAAACCTATCAGAAATGCCTTAAAATGTGTATCTTTATAAGTTAGCAGATAACGCCGGGTTGTTTTGTTCATTGAAACGGGCGTCGGATAGAGGCCCATGGGTACACCCATGAATACCCATCGTATACCCATGTGTTTGATGGGTATAAAAAATGAGAAATGTGCTTATTTAGCTCAGAAGTGAATAAATTGAGGAAAAACATATAAAAGCACCCATAAATACCCATGTGTTTTGGTAGTAGTTAGTATCAAGTAGCAAGACAAAAAGAGAAATACTTGATACTTCATCAAACATCACCCGGTTTTAAAACCATCGGCAATGATAGTTCAGGATGGTAAAACGCCGGGATAGTTTTATCATTGTTTTATAAACCTTTATACCAATGCCATTAATATTTAAAGCTGCCCTGGCAGGAGCGTGTGTTTTTGTGCTAACCATTGCCACTTATGCCCAAACCGAAGAACATACCGTTGTTTTGGGTAAGGATATAACTTACATCGAAGGGCAGCATTTTCAGCAGGGAAGTAATAAAAACCCGCAGGGCGTTATGCTCGATCTGAATAACTATTACCTGCGCCTGGGTGGCAAGCCTGTGTTGCCGGTGATGGGCGAGATACACTATTCGCGCTACCCGCGGGCAGAATGGGAAGAAGCTATACTCCAAATGAAAGCGGCAGGTATCAACGTGATCGCTTTTTATGATTTCTGGATACACCATGAGCAGGAGGAAGGCAAGTTTAGGTTTGATGACAACCTTGACGTGCGTTACTTTATCCAGTTATGCGCAAAACACGGCTTAAAAGCCGTGGCGCGGATAGGCCCCTGGGCGCACGGCGAAGCGCGCAACGGCGGTATGCCCGATTGGTTTGTGAAAAAGAAAATGAAAAGCGGCTTTGACCGGGCGACGAAAAACGGCAGCGTTGAACCCGAGGTTGCCGACTGGTACAAAGCCCTGGCCGAGCAGTTTAAAGGTTTATATTATAAAGATGGCGGCCCGCTGATCGGCATACAGGTCGACAATGAAATGCGCAGCAACGGGCCAAACAGCGATGGTTATAAATACCTGGCTGCGCTCAAAAAAATGGCTGTTGCCGATGGGATGGACGTGCCGCTTTATGTGGTTACCGGTTGGCCCGGCCCGCAGGTGCCCGAGGACGATGTAATGCCATTATGGGGTGGCTACCCCGATGCGCCATGGACGCAGAACACCAAAGACCTGCCGCCGAACAATATTTACCTGTTTACGCCCGACAGGAAGGATAAGAATATCGGTAACGATGTGCTGACCTATCAGCCCGGCGCAGCTCAGACACCGGTTTACCGTCATCCGTTTTTAACGGTAGAACTGGGGGGCGGTATGCAGGTCACTTATCACCGCAGGCCGACTTTACAGGCCGGAGATCTGCTTGCGTTGGATTATACCCGGTTGGGCGTCGGCGCCAATATGCTGGGTTATTATGTTTTCCACGGCACGCAGCACCCGCTAAGCTGGAACAAAGAGTACCCTACGCAGGAATCGAAATCGACGATCTATCCTTACCCGAACGATTACCCGATGATCAGCTACGATTTTGAAGCGCCGATCAGCGAGTGGGGTTACATCCGCGATTATTACCACGATTTTAAACTGCTGCACGAGTTTATTGATGCCTATGGCAGTAACCTGGCGCCGATGGCGGCCCAGATCCCGGCTGATAATCCCCAAAAGGCAGACGACCTCAGAGCCTTGCGTTACTCGGTACGCAGCAGGAGCGGGGCGGGATATGTGTTTTTTAATAATTATGTTCGTCATTTTGATATGGCTGATCATAAAGGCGTAGTGTTCGATATCAAAACAGAAAAGGAAACTATCCGTATCCCCGAAAAGGGAGCACTGAACATCAATAACAAGGTTTATGGCGTAATGCCGTTTAATTATGATATGGATGGCCTGCTGCTGAAATACGCTACCGCGCACCCAACCGTGATCCTGAATAACAACAAAACCAAAATTTACTGTTATTATGCGATGGACGGCATTGCACCGCAGTTTAAATTTGAGAACCGCAATATCAAAAACCTGAAAGTGTCTTCGGGTGAAATGATCAGGAGCGGCGGGGATGTACTTGTCGACGGAATGATTTCCGGTAAAAGCTCAGTTATCGACATCACCACCAAAAGCGGCGAAAACATCCAGGTACTGCTGCTCACCCGGCAACAGGCCCGCAACTCGTATGTGTTTAATATCAAAGGAGTACAAACCCTATTGCTCACATCAGATATGGCTTTTTACGATGATGTGAAAGACGAACTCACCATCAGGTCGATAGACAAAGCTGCGTTCAGCTTCGATGCTTTGCCCGCTATCCGCATCAAAAACAAAGCTGTTACAGCGGTCGGCGTTGATGGTATGTTTAATAAATATTCGGTAACCCTGCCTGTTTGGAAACCGGTCGATATCGGCTTTAAGCAAATTTCAGCCGATACTGCCTTTGACCGGTATACCCAAAGTCTGGCCGGCAAAACTCCAACCGGTCCAACCTACGGCATCCGGTTTGATGCGAAGCTGCCTTATAAGGCTTATCAGATCAATATGCCTTCGGTTTTGCCTAAAACAGTGCACGATGTACAGGTAGCGTTTGATTACAAAGGCAACACGGCAGCACTGTACGCCGGTAACCTGATCGTGGCTGACGATTATTATACCGGCAATACTATGACGTACAGTTTAAAACGCCACGCCGACCTGTTGGGCAAACAAAAGTTTATCTTGCAGATAACGCCGCTGATGGAAAACCGGCAGATACATTTTGAGCCGGGCACCGACCTGGAATTTGCAAAAAGCAGTTATGCCGGGTTAAATGGTATCCGCGTAAAACCACAGTACGAAGTGGTGTTTTAAAAAGAATATCAGTACATTAGAAGAGCAAAAACCTAAGCCATGAATAGATTTTTACAAGCCAGGCACTGGCAACTGTTTGTATTGATGTTCGGCCTGCCGTTCATATTCTATATTTTTATGATGGTGAGTATTTTCTCGGCAGCAACAAGCGGTAACGCGGTCAATGTTTTTGGAGTGTTTAAGTTTTTCCCAATCCTGATGCTCCTGGTTATCGGTGTTCAGTTTGGCTGGTTCTGGTCGGTAGCAGTAGGGCTGCAACCTAAGGTGCCCGAAATAGTTAAAATGAAGATAAAAAGGTTTAAGGTGTTCTTTTTTATACCGTTGGTATACATGGCACTGATGATAGGCCTGATGTGTTTTTTATTATCATCTGTAGATTTTTTGAACCCGCAGGGTAGCGGCCTGTTTGCTGCCGGGGTTAATCCGGCGGCGATACTCGTACCCTTCGCCGTTATCATCCCGCTTCACCTGTTTTCGATATTCTGTATTTTTTACTGCCTGTACTTTGTGGCTAAGACGTTAAAAACTGCCGAGGTACAAAAAGAAGTGGAGTTTAGTGATTTTGCTGCCGAGTTTTTCCTTATCTGGTTTTATCCTATTGGGATATGGTTCATACAACCGCGCATCAATAAACTGATACAGGAACCATCTCTTGATGCCCCCGATGAGAAGAATAGCGGTAATTAGAGTCTGAAAATATTCTTACAATTTCCCCCCTGGGGAAGTTTTTTTTGGTGCCCGGGGCAAATGCCGTATAAATGCCGTATGGGTTTCGGATTAAATGATATTTTGAACACTTAGTTTTGAGCCAGTAAAATCGTAAAACAATGGAACAGCCAACATTAGGATTGAAAATTACAGAGCTGCGCAATGCTCAGGGAATTACCCAAAAAGAGCTTGCCGACAGGTGTAAAGTAGATATCCGTACCATCCAGCGTATCGAGGCCGGAGAGGTGAGCCCGCGTATGTACACGCTCAACCTGTTATCGGAAGTATTGGGGTATGACTTTAAAGCCACACCGCAGGCGAAGCAATCTGAGAATAATGACCTGCCGGTAACTGTTTTGAAGTTTACGGCTTTAGCAGGTTTAATTTATTCGCTGAATGCAATAGCTGTTGTGACCGAACTGATCAGCCATTCATTTAGTGGTGCGGCCAGGGTATTCACCTTTACTGTTCACAGTTTAAGTGCGATTGGGTTCTTTTACGGGTTTCATGTTTTAGGGAAACGCCGCGGTAATCAAAGGCTGGCGATATCGGCCATGCTGCAAATTATCCTGCTGCCGCTAACCAACCTGTTCTATTTACTGAACCCTGCGGCAATTGGCCTGGTATACATTGCATTATGTATCAATTGCATTGTTTTTGGTGTGGGCGTGTTCAATCAGAACTCAAAAGGTGTCCATAAATTGCTTTATAGCATTGCCGGTATAATCGGGATCGTGCAAAGCCTGATGTTTTTGAGCTTTAATTTCGGCATTCAAAGCACCGGTTTGATCATTTCGGTAGGATGTGATCTGCTATTGACCTGCATTTTGTACCTGGAGTGCCAAAGCACGAACCAACCAACCACTTTTACTAAGCACCCGGTTTTGGCCTAATGCCCGAATGGCGGCAAACCCATCAATTGCCAGTATGCCGGTATATCCGGACGAGGTTTTTTAGGCAGCCTGAAGTTGGTACAATAGTAGGTTGACAGGTGCAGCTCCGGACGGCCGTTGCGGGTAACCACGATGTCTTTTACGTGCTTTATTTTATCGAAGAACGGCTCCACATCCTGGTGCATGCTGGTGGTATCGTTCTGCATGATCACTACCGCGTCGAAATGCTTCAGGGTATCGGGGTTCACTAAAAACGCCAGGTTGCGTGGGTCATAGCTAAAACAAACGATGGGTTTTTGGCCTTTCAAAGCCCAATCTACCTTACCGGTAAGCCACCAGCGGGTGCATCCCACAAATATTTTAGGGTTTTTGCTCCAGCCCTCCTGGTCAAAACGGGCTTTGATATCATTGTAATCATTGCCCTCGATGGTCGGGTCGTCGATACCCAGGTGGGTTTTGTTGACGATATATTTAGGCCCGTACCATTGCCAAAAACCGGTGATCATATGCGCGCTTAAAAAGGTGATGGTGATCACGGTAAAATAAGCTGAGAACTTGAGCCAGCGGCGTGTGCCGTTCACTTTGGCCGGGTTGCTCAGATTTTTATCGATAGCGTATCCCAAAGGCATAAACAGCATCAGGTAACCAGGGGCCTGCCAATGGAAATGATATTGCAGATCGGCCCAAAGCGTAATGGTAGTAAAGAATACGATGGGTAAAACCGATGTCCAAAATACGAAGCTGTAGGCCTGCGAGCTTGTACGGTTTTTAAAAGATACCCAAAGCTGGCGCACTACCGGTACCCATATCCAGGGTAACAGCCAGCAGGCCTGGCCGATGAAGCTACGGATAAACCAGTCGGGGTGCAGATGAAAGGCACCGTCGCTGCCGGCCCGCGAGCCCTGGAATACGAACGATACCCAGTTGTTTTGTGCGTTCCACCAGATGATGGGCGAGGCAAATAGCAAGGTAATCAATACCGCCAGGTAAGGCCCGGGATGTGTAAGCCAGTGCCTTTGGCTTTTATTGGCAGATACAAACAGTAAAATGCCCACGAACAGGAATAATACATGGTATTTACTCAGTGTGGCCAGGCCCATACAGATGCCCACATAAACCCACAGAAGTGTGATCTGGCTTTTGCTGCGTAGTTCGCCTTTTTCGGGCAGCATAATTTGCACCATAAAGTAGGTGGCTGACAACCAAAAGAACATCAGCGGCGCATCCGGCTGGAACCAGGCCGCTACCGGGATGGTAAATACAGCGCTTAAGTTCATGACCAACACCGCCCAAAAGCCGGCTTTGGCATTGAACAACTTTTTAGTGGTAAGAAACAGCAACCAGCTTGTGCCGGCAAATAATAACACCGCCGGAAAACGGAGGCCAAGGTTAGTTAACCCGAATAGCTTGGTCGATACCCAGCTTAGCCAGAAAAACAAAGGCGGCTGATCGAAATAGCTTAGGCTAAGATGTAAAACCCCGCGAAAATAATACGATTCGCCGATGCCCAAACCGGTAAAGGCCGCTATAAACAAACGGATCAGAAAGGTAACTATAATAAGCAGTAAGGTGCGCCGTGCGGCATTATCTTCGGTTAACATGCCTGAAAAAGCATTTTTTGATTCTGTTTGTTGTTGCGTTTCAGGATGTTCGATCATAGATAATGTAGCCCGTTGGAATAGAAATCGCAAAATGACCAATTTGCTTTCAGAAAAGTCTCATAAAAAAGCAATTTTTTCGACGGATTGTTAATTTAATATCACCCGGATGTTAAGAGGTAATGATTGATTGAGTGTAAATACTACACAACCTGTAGTATTACTTGTTGTCAGAAATATAGTTAGGTTTGGCTGTTGATAAGTGGTGTTTGCCCGAACAAAATTCGGAATAAATAAAAAAATAAAAATTAGTTATTGACAAGTTGATTTTTTGCTGTACATTTACGGCGCAATACAAAAACAATGAAATTTACAAGCGCATATTGGTTCGGTTACTACTTTTACTTTAGCAGTACAAGCCGGGACTAATATGTCATAACCTGATATAAAAACATAAACAAAAGTCCCGGCCCAAAAGCCGGGATTTTTTGTTTTAGCGTAATATGGAAAAGCAAAAACCAAGGGTAGCTATACAAGGCATTCGTGCTTCGTTTCACGAAGAGGCGGCTTTTAAGTTTTTTGGCGATGATATCGAAACTGTTGAATGTAAATCGTTCAAACAAACCTTCGAGAAGCTGGAAAGCAAAGAGGCCGATTATGTGATCATGGCGATAGAAAACAGTATCGCAGGTAGCATATTGCCAAACTACTCGTTGCTGATGGATTACAACTTCCCGGTAGTGGGAGAGGTTTATTTGCCTATCCAATTACATTTGCTGGCGTATCCGGGCGTTAAATTTGAGGATGTAAAGGTGGTGATATCACACCCGATAGCCTTGCGCCAATGCCTCGATTTTTTTGAGGATTACCCGCATATCCAATTAGTTGAGGGTAACGATACCGCAGCCTGCGCCAAACGTGTACGCGATGAAAAGCTGACCGATACCGTAGCCGTAGCCAATACGCTTGCAGCGAAATTGTACGAACTGGATGTTTTGGAGCGCCGCATCGAATCGAATAAAACTAACTACACCCGTTTTCTGATACTGACCGATCATAGCAATGCGCCTAAAATAAAAGCTAACAAAGCCTCGCTGTGCTTCCAGGTAAGTAACGAAGTTGGCTCGCTGGCCAAAGTGCTCAATATTTTAGCACAAGAAGGCGTGAACATGAGCAAGATACAATCGATGCCGGTTTTAGGTAAACGTAACGAATACAATTTTTATGTAGATGCCGAGTGGGAGCAGCAGCAGCAATACGATGCCGCCATAAAGCAGATACTCAAGTACACGCATAATTTTAACATACTGGGCGAATACCTGAAAAACGATACGGTGTGAGATAGTCCATAGTCGATAGTCCATAGAATAGAAACAAAACAAAGAATAGAATAATAAATTAATCAACAAAGCAGCTATCGACCATCGACTATGGTCCATGGTCTAAAACAACAAAAAACGATGAAACTCAATTTTAACATACAGCCGCTTTCTTCATGGATGAAGGTGAGCAAAGAGCCCTTACTGATTGCAGGCCCGTGCAGCGCCGAAACAGAGGAGCAATTGGTTGCCACCGCGCATTTGCTGGCAGCTACAGGCCGTGTATCGGCTTTACGTGCAGGTATCTGGAAACCCCGTACCCGTCCCGGCGAGTTTGAAGGCATCGGCAGCATTGGTTTGGAATGGTTAAAACGCGCCAAAGCCGAAACAGGTTTGCCTGTAGCTGTAGAGGTTGCTACCGCCAAACACGTTGAAGAAGCGCTTGCGGCTGGCGTTGATATTTTATGGGTAGGCGCCCGTTCTACAGCCAACCCTTTTACCGTACAGGAAATTGCCGACGCCTTGAAAGGCCATGATGTACCCGTTATCGTAAAAAACCCGGTTAACCCCGATCTGTCGTTATGGATCGGTGCTTTAGAGCGTATTAATAATGCAGGTATTACCAAACTGGCGGCTATACACCGTGGTTTCTCATCGCACGAAAAATCGGCTTTCCGTAACGAGCCGATGTGGGACCTGGCCATCAGCCTGAAAACACACGCGCCTGATCTGCCGATCATTTGCGATCCGAGCCACATCTGCGGTAACCGCGAGCTGATCCCGTACATTGCACAAAAAGCATTAGATCTGGATATGCAGGGTTTGATCATCGAATCGCATATCGACCCATCGGTAGCCTGGACAGACGCTAAACAACAATTGACCCCATCGGCACTGAACGACATTATGGAGCGTTTGGAAGTTAGAAAAGCCGCTGCCGGTACTACCGAAGTTAAAGATAAACTGGCCGAACTGCGTGCGGGAATTGATAAGATCGACGATCTGTTGATCCAGAAGGTGGCCGAGCGTATGCAGATTGTTGAGAAGATCGGCAACTACAAAAAAGAGAACGGCATCACCATTTTGCAGGTTAACCGTTGGGAAGAGATCCTGAACAAACGCATAACTTACGGTTCGGCCTTAAAGCTGAGCAAAGAGTTTACCGAGAAGTTTTTGGAGTTGATCCACAGCGAATCTATCCGCAAGCAAACCGAGATCATGAATAAAGATGGTGTTGCCGGATCGCAACAGGAGCATTTAACCCACGCTTAATTGGTTTTGATGCAAGCTAACATCATTATATCAAAACCGGTTAAAACCTTAAAAGGTACCATACAACTTACAGGTTCGAAAAGCGAGTGTAACCGTGCGCTCATTATCGAAGCCTTAAGTAAGGGTATGGTGAAGGTGGAAAATATGTCCGACGCAGCAGATGCGGTGACGTTAAGTTATCAGTTGTCGGTGGTCGGTGGTCAGTTAGAAAGTCAACGAGTTAACTCACAACTGACAACTGACAACTCACAACTCGTAGATATTGGTCCCGCAGGCACGGCCATGCGTTTCCTGACAGCTTACCTGCCTTTGCAAAATCAGGAATTTACCTTAACGGGCACCAGGCGTATGCAGCAACGCCCGATAGGTATTTTGGTTGATGCCATGAGCAAATTAGGTGCGCATATTGAGTATGAGTTGAATGAAGGATATCCGCCACTGAACATCAAACCCGGTTTTGAGCAAAAAACAAATACCATCAGTATTAAAGGCGATGTGAGCAGCCAGTATATTACCGCTTTGTTGCTCATCGCTTCAAGTTTACCACAGGGTTTAACTTTGCAGATAGAGGGTGAGCTTACCTCGAAACCGTATGTAGAGATGACACTGGCTATGCTGCAGCAAACCGGTATTCAATACACCTGGGAGGGCAACAGTATCCATATAGCTAACCAACCTTTTGCCGAAACCACTTTGGTTATCGAACCCGATTGGAGCGCGGCATCATACTGGTATGCTATCGCAGCTTTGTGTGATGAGGCCGAATTGTTTTTACCCGCTTTAAAACCTTACAGTTTGCAGGGGGATAGTGTGATCACCGAGATCATGGCTAACTTTGGTATTACTTCGCAGTTTAAAGATGGCGGCGTGTACCTGCAAAAGCAAGTAAAGCCTATACTGCGTAAGGTATTTGATATGAAAGAATGCCCGGATCTGGCACAAACTGTGATCGTGGTTTGCGCGGCTTTGGGCCATGATGCTACCTTTACAGGACTGGAAACTTTAAAGATCAAAGAAACCGACCGTATTGCCGCTTTGCAAAACGAACTGGCAAAAATAGGTGTGAAACTGATCGAAAAAGGACAGGTGTACAAACTGGATTGCAGCGGGAAGCATATCCCCGAAAAGGTAACGATCCACACCTACGAAGATCACCGTATGGCGATGGCCTTTGCGCCGCTGGCACTGATCGTTCCGCAAGTGGAGGTTGAAGACCCGATGGTGGTCGAAAAATCGTACCCGGCATTCTGGAAGGATCTGGAGAAGGCGGGGTTTGTAGTAAATAGTATTGCGTAATGAGTGTTGCGTAATGCGACAATAACAATTTAAGATAAACGCGACAAAAATCGCAATACGCAATACGCAAATCTCAATACTAAAAATGCACAATATTAAAGAACTTAAAATCTGGAATAAAGCGATTGACCTTGCAGTTAAAATATATAAAGTTTCGGCTGAGTTTCCATCTGATGAGCGGTTTGGGCTGATCTCGCAAACAAGACGTTCTGCTGTTTCAATTCCTTCTAATATTTCGGAAGGTGCCGGTCGAAATACCAGTGGCGAGTTCAAACAGTTTTTAGGTATAGCCAATGGATCATCGTATGAACTTCAGACGCAAATAGTAATTGCAAAAAAATTGGGTTTTATTGATACTGTAATATGTGATGAAGTATTGGATAATATCGATGAACTGCAAAAGATGAACTATAACCTTCAAAAATCATTAAATAACTAAAAACCATGCGTTGAGTGTCGCAATACGCAATACGCAAATCCCAATACTAAAAAGATGGCAGGCAACTCATTCGGGCAATTATTCAGGATAACCACCTTTGGCGAATCGCATGGCGAAGCTATCGGGGTAATTATCGACGGCTGCCCCGCGCAGCTGGATATCGATCTGGATTACATTCAGGGCGAACTGGATAAACGCAAGCCCGGTCAGAGCAAAATAACCACGCAGCGCAAGGAGAGCGATACGGTTAACATCTTATCCGGTGTGTTCGAAGGTAAAACTACCGGTACGCCGATAGCGATGATCATCCCGAACGAAGATCAGCGCTCGAAGGATTACAGCCACAATACCGATGTTTTTCGCCCGAGCCATGCCGATTATACTTACCAGGCTAAATACGGCATCCGCGATCATCGTGGCGGCGGCCGCTCATCTGCCCGCGAAACTGCGGCACGTGTAGCTGCCGGCGCAGTTGCTAAACTGTTGTTGAAAACACAGGGCATCGAGATACTGGCGCATGTATGCAGCGTAGGCAAGATCGACGCACCCAATGTAGAGTTTACCAACGCCGAAGAGTTTTTAGCTATCCGCGAAAGCAATATTGTTCGCTGCGCCGATCCGGCTACAGCCGAAGAAATGATCGCGTTTATCGATTCGGTACGTAAGGATGGCGATACCGTTGGCGGTAAAGTAAGCTGCCATATTCAAAATTGCCCGGTAGGCTTGGGCGAACCTGTTTTTGATAAGCTGCATGCCGAATTAGGTAAAGCCATGCTGAGCATCAACGCCGTACACGGTTTTGAGTTTGGTTCGGGCTTTAGCGGCAGCGAAATGCGCGGCTCAGAGCATAACGATATTTTTGTAAAAAGCCACCTGGGCAGCATCAAAACCATTACCAATTTTAGTGGCGGAATACAGGGCGGTATCAGTAATGGTATGCCTATCGAATTTAAAGTTGCCTTTAAACCGGTTGCCACCATTATGCATAACCAGCAAACCGTAAATGCCGCCGGCGAAGCCGCCGAAATAAGCGGCAAAGGTCGTCACGACCCTTGCGTAGTGCCACGCGCCGTACCTATTGTTGAGGCGATGGCCGCTTTAGTTATTGCAGATCATTGGTTGAGGAATAGGAATGCGCATTTGTGATGTTGGGCCTGGACGATAATATTTATGGGACTTTTCAAATCTAAAAGAACACCCCCTCCAGGCGCAATTAAAGAGGCAGTCAACCATCCCAATGGGTGGGTATATGAGATAGACACAGTTTTTGAGAAAGAAGATAATGTCCCACCTGAAGCAATAAAGGGTGCATGGAAAGTAAATGATAGTGGGATTATTGTCGGCGATTTTATTCCCAACCCGAGTTACTCAAAGAAATAGGGTAAAGGTCTAACTACTAAATACTCGATACCAACTACTAATTAATGAATTTCTACACACGTAAATGGGTTAAACCCGAAGACCTGAACGCTCACGGCACTTTATTCGGCGGTAGTTTGCTGAGCTGGATAGATGAGGAAGCCGCGATATACTCTATTATACAATTGGGTACCAACGGATGTATAACCAAATACATGTCCGAAATTAATTTTATCAACTCGGCCAAACAGGGCGATATTATTGAGCTGGGCATTAAAGCTGTGCATTTCGGCCGAACGTCAATCACGCTCACCTGCCAGGTTCGGAATAAGATCAGCCGAAAAACCATCCTCACTATCGATAAAATAGTTTTTGTAAGCGTAGATGCCGACGGCAAACCCGTACCTCACGGCAAAACCGAGATCACCTATACCGATGAGCGGTTGAGGGAAGATTGAGGCGAAAGCAGAAAGGTAAAAGCTCAGGGCTTTTATTCTTCAAAATATCTATCTTCATTTTTTAGAAATAAGGTATTAATGAAAGCATTTAAAATTGTGCTCATCTCTTTGTCGCTAACTGTTTTATCGATAACATTACACGCTCAGCCCAAACCTTACAAAGCCAAAGCTGCGCAAACTGTCGCTTTGAAAAAGCAGGCCAATGAAATGGCTGCCGCCATGATGAAGCAGGATTATCAAAAGATGGCTTACTATACCGTACCGCGAATTGTAACCATGGCTGGCGGTAAAGAGAAAATGGCCGAAAAGATCAAACAGGGCATGATGGAAATGCAGGCCCGTGGCGTAATATTCAAATCGGTTTCGGTAGGCGACATCAAAGATATTTACAAATCAAAAGGCGATCTGTACAGCTTAGTGCCTGATATCATCCAGCTTTCGGCGAACGGTACGGTTATTACCAGGGGAGCCTACCTGCTTGCTGTATCACACAATAATGGACTGCGCTGGTTCTTTACCGATACGGCTCCGTTTAAGAACCAGAATCTTAAAAAGATGTTCCCGACCTATCCAGATGGGTTGGTTATCCCTGAAACGGGTAGTGGCGTGGGAATGTGATTCGTAATCACCGTCATAAAACCTCCGTTCACCGACTATTTGCCTTGATTTACCCGGTAGCTATTGATACCTGTATACAGGTATAACTATATTTGGTGTAACAAACCGCTTGCAGAAGCGTCAAAATGAAAAACAAACCAATCGTGTTACACGGTCATCTATCCATCCCGGCAAACATATCAGTGTTTGCGCCTGTTAATTCGCAAGTTTCGTACCTTTATAGTATATTATAACCCAATCATGAAAAAAGTATTCATTATATTGGCTGCAGCAGCTATTTTAAGCAGTTGTAACCAGCGTCCGCAACAAAACAACGTAACTATACAAAGCAACACTACCGCAGGCTTTGATGTGAACAAACTGGCTAACCTGGTTAAAACCAGTACCGACCCGCAGGTGTTGGAAAAAGCCATTAACGATCCGGCAAACGGCATCAATAACCTCGACCTGGATAAGGATGGCAACATCGATTACCTGAAAGTGAACGAACCAGGCCAGAACCAGCTGGACGTGATCGACGATGTAAGTAAGGATCAGTCGGTAACTGTGGCTTCTATCAAAGTCAACCCTACAGATAACAATAATGCCGACCTGAATATCCAGGGTAACCCCCAATATGTTGGCGATAACTATTATTACCACTCGCACTTTACTTTTGGCGACTTTTTGCTGATGAGCTACCTGCTGCGCCCGCACCCGTATTATGTGCCGATGTATCATTATGGATATTATCCGTCGTACTACTCGCGTACCCGTGTAAGCACTACCTACCGCACCAGTGCGCCAACCTCGGCCAACCGCAGTTACAGCAGGTCGGTAACCGGGTCAAGCTCGCAACGTTCGTTCGGCACACGCAACAGTTCGTCGCGCGTACGGAGCGGCGGTTTTGGCAGCGGTTCGCACAGTTCGGGCTTTAGCAGCGGTTCGTCGCGCCGCAGTTTCGGCGGCAGCCGTTCGGGTTTTGGCCGCAGAAGATAATTTTTAACCTACAACACACATCTTATGTATATCAACGAAGAAGATAAAAAAACATACAGGGCCATTGTTTTGCTAAACGAACTGATCAATGGCGACCACCAGTTCAAAACCATCCCGCAGGGTAACGACCCTGTATTAAAACCCTTGTTTACCGAGCTGGAAGAAAAAGGCTATGTACAGGTATCGGGCGTAAACTACCAGGTATCAGCCAAGGGACAGCAAGCTTTCGATAATTTTATGCAGCGCTATACTGAATATTTAAAGGTATACGATGTATTCGCCTTCGTCGACCTGGAAAAAGGTGAATTCGCCTTTTCGCGCTTTTACGATTTCAGTACCGATGAGGCCTGGGATATCTACAAAAACGAAGAGCGTTTTGATGATCTGCGGATAGCGGTGGCCATTTTTAAAAAGATAAATCCGGCCGAAATCGTGTTCATGTCTTTCATTAATGAAGATCGTTTCAATACAAGTACAGATGATTGGCAGATCGACCTCATGTCGGGCGATATCTGGAAAGAAATAGAAGCCATCTGCGAAACCGCCATTAAGCCCGAGGAAGTTGGTGAAGATGCTATGGTTGATATGATTAACCAGGGATCTGAGCTTATGATCAAGCTATTGGAGCAGGAAGCGCAGAACCGCAATGATAACGGCGATGATGGCGAAACCGTAGTTTACGAAACCGTAGAATACTATGAGCCGTATTACGATCCGTATTACGTATCGCCAATTTGGCTGGTGCCGTTGTTTTTGTGGTAAACGGTTTGATTAATAAATGAATTTAAATAGCGATGGGTTAACTGGTTCATCGCTATTTTTGTTTGGATGGCATATAAAATTAAAACGATGTTTTTTATCTCGATAACACGGCTGCGTTTAAGATCGATCTGGTATTTACCCGGATTTTTATCAAGCAATAGCCTGTCGGTTAAACAACTGCTTGTAACACCGGGCTTTATTGCCGGTAAGGAGCTGATCGACAAAAACCTGGTGTTTTGGACGGTTACTGTATGGAAAACTGATGCGGATATGAAAACTTTCAGAAACTCGCCGCCGCACCGTAAAGCTATGCAAAAACTGCCCTTATGGTGCGATGAGGCAACCTATATGCACTGGCTTAGCGAAGATACCGAAATCCCGGCCTGGGATGCGATTTGCAAAAGAACGATCGCCGAAGGTAAGGTGAGCAAGGTAAGGCACCCGTCGAAAAACCATCCGGATAGAAATTTCCCCGCCATAAAATGGACGAAAACGGAACGAATATTCAAGCCCAAAATATCATAAATAACAAACCCCCGCACCGTATCGGTACGAGGGTTCGAACTATGAAAACTACAACCTCTTTATTTTGAATAGATAAAATTACTGTTCCGGTAATCGGATGCGGTGTTCGAATACCAGTCGGTAAACTGTGTGCCTCCCGATTTGGCCCAATCCAGGAAGTGCAGGTAGGCTGCCCAAACCGGGCTGGTTTCGGTGGGGTATGCAAACCCCTGGTAAAAGCTCATCGCCCATGGATGGTTGTCCTGGCTCAGGTAATATCTGCCGGTTGCCGGTACCGAAGTATCGTCCTGTGTGCCGAATACGGTCATGTCGGCCAGGTCGGTTGGTGCGTTACCAGGTAAATGTACCTCGAAGCCGCGGTGCCCGTTGCTGATGAGGAACGGATTGAATGGCGCGCTGCCAAGCGTAGCAGTAGTAATCGGCGAGGTGAACTGCATATAAATATGCACGGTATCGCTTGCAAATTTGGTGTTAGATGGTACTGTATTGATAAAGTAACTTGGGGTTTGAACCATGCTGCGGTAACTGTCGAAAGGTACGATAACCGCGTTCTTTTGCCCGCTTTCTACACCATTACCGGCTTGTTTGATGTATCCCGAGGTAAGGCGTTGACCGGTTACCTGTTTAACAACCGATGCAGAGAAAGGGAATTGAACCGCAAAGCCGTTGTTGTATGATGCGCCGGCTGCCAGCAAGGTATAATCGCCGGTCATTTCAACCACATTGTTTTGCGCGTTGCTGATCAGGGTATAACGGTAGTTAACAACAAGGTCGTTCATGTCGTAATCGCCTTTTAACGGCCACTGATCTTCGTAGGCCAAAGTTCCCCAGTTATCTTTTGACGGATAGTAAGAGATATATGCGCGGGTTGGGTCGTTAGGGAAAGCGTCAAAGGTATCGCTTACACCATCGCCATCGCTGTCTACAGGGGTATCAACCGGCGCAACATTATCTGTTGAGATAGCAGTTACCGGGTTTGATGTAGCATATAATATTACATCGTTAAAATCGTGATCGCAGCTTGCTGTGGTGCGGTTTAAATCTTCAAACCCAATCATAAAAAGGTTTTCTTTCGCATCGTTTAGCAAAACGGTGTGGCGCGCCAGGTCGCCCGGCTCGGGGTTAAGGTTTGACGTCGAATAAAACTTAGCTGCATTTGAGTTTACACCACTGCCGGTCCACCCCGCAGAAAATATGACGAAACCAATAGAAGTGCCTGCATCAAAAGTGCCTAATTTAATTTTTGTGCCCTGGGCCAGGTTACCGCCGCTGAATGGCATCGACGAGTTTGGAAACATATAATAAACCTGCTTAATATCGGCAGTGGTTTTTGGCGGCGTATTGGTTGGGTAAGCATAGTATCCAACAGAGTTTAAGTTTCCGGCTCCTTCATACGCGAAAGTTATCCAAACGTCGGCTTTTTGAACTACTTTCAAATCAGATGCGGTGCCGCCGGCGATGTACGACGGGTGCAATTTCCGTACGTCTTTCCCCTCGGGTAACGATGCGTTCAGATAAGTCATAAACGAGGCTGATATCACATCCGATGGCGAAACTTTATAGTCAGCCGGCGCGCCGTAGCTATCAAATTTGCCCATATAGGTATAGATTGTCTGGTCGGCGCCGTATGTGCTTAACCTGCCGCCTGCCTGTATGCTGTTTGCCGGTATGCCTGCGGTACTTTGCGCCAGCACGCCGCTGCACACAGCCGTACCACCCAATACCACGTTAATGCTGTTATTGATGATCAATGCTTTTGAGTTTTGGATAATACCGGTATAAGCGGGCTTTAAAACTAATGTATCCAATGAAGCAGGTACTGTTACCGATGCGCTGATATTGCCGTTGCCATCTGTAGCTGCTTTAAAAAGGTCGGCGCCCGAGTAATTTACCAGGTTAGATGGTGGCGCGAGGCTTACCATTACATTTTTTAAAGGCTGATTATCGATGGATAATAATTTAATGTTAACCGAAACCTGCTTGGTTGTGTTAAAGTTAAAACCATCAGGCGCTATTTTGTTAGCGGTGGTAACTGTGGTAGTCGTGTTGTTGTCTGCCTGATCCAATGTTGTTGCCTTTTTACATGATGAGGCTACGCTTACCACAACTACAAGCGAGATGAGGTAATTAATTTTCGAGATTTTTTTCATTTTCGTTTTCATTTGGCATGGGGGATACGAAAGCTGTGCCAAATATTTAAACTACTTATAATCAATAATATAATATAAAACATTAACATTGCTTGATTCCATTTTTTGGAAATATTTCTATAAATGGAAGATGAATGGAGCGATGTTGCTATAGCCGGATTAGCTCTTAAGCTACCGATTTTGTAAATTTGACCCTTCCTCAAGTTCCATCAACCCAATGCTATTACAACTTTACAAACAAGCATACAGTGGCCTGTCGCGCAATAGCTGGTATCTGTGCCTGGTAATGCTCGTTAACCGTAGTGGCACGATGGTTATCCCGTTTATGACCATTTATTGTACACAGAAACTGCATTTCAGCATCGTACAAGCCGGGATAATTATGATGCTTTTTGGTTTCGGCTCGGTTGTCGGTGGTTTTATTGGTGGTAAAATTACCGATAAATACGGTTTTTACGATGTGCAGGCAGGAGCATTGCTTAGCGGGGGGGTGTTGTTTATGATTCTCGGTCTGCAGCATACGTTTTTATCAATAGCAACACTGTCGTTTATATTAAGTATGTGTAACGATGCTTTCAGGCCGGCAAATTCTACTGCGATTGCGTACTACAGTTCGGCTGAGAATAAAACCCGTTCGTTCTCGTTAAACCGCCTTGCTGTAAACCTGGGATGGGCGTTGGGCGGTGCTGTAGGCGGGTTCCTGGCATCGGTTAATTACCATTTGTTGTTTTGGGTTGATGGCAGCACCAATATACTGGCCGGCATTATGCTGCTGATATTAATGCCGCGATCGAAAATTGTAAATGCAAGTAAAGCCGCAGTTGCTGCAAGTAAAGATGTATCGGCATCTGCTTACAAGGATAAGATTTACCTGGTATTCATATTTTTTCAGTTTTTGTTCGCGATGTGTTTTTTTCAGCTCTTTACCATGCAGCCTGTTTTTTACAAGGAACAATGGCACTTAAGCGAACAATTTATCGGCGGGTTAATGGCCCTGAGCGGAACCATGATAACGCTGATAGAAATGGTATTGGTCAATAACCTCGAAGGCAGGCGGCACCAGTTGCAATTTACGGCACTGGGAGTATTGATAGTAGGAAGCAGCTTTATAGTGCTCAATATTTTGCCGGCCATGGCGTTCACCGCAATATTATCTATGGTTATTATCACCATAGGCGAAATGATGAGCATGCCTTTTATGAGCTCGTTTTTTATTGGCCGCACTACAGATCAGAATCGCGGGCAATATGCTGGTTTATTCACCATGTCGTGGTCGCTGGCGCAAATTGGCGCGCCGTTAATAGGTAGCAGGGTTATTGAAAAGTTTAACTACCAGGCGCTTTGGTGGCTGATGGGTTTAATATGCTTTATTGCCTCTGCAGGTTTTTTGCTGCTTTACAAAGTTACCTCGCGAAAGGAGCGGGCGCTAATGGAACAGGTAATGTAACAAGTCAAAAGAGTTTGCTTCGTATTATTATCAATAAAAGTTTGCCGAAAATTTCAGTTTGTTCTTAAAGTCAGAAGAAAAATTATTAACCTTTTTATAGCCATAAAGCAATTGCTGGTGCCTTTTTACCGTTAAATGTGGAGAATGAGTTGCATAGGTTTGTATCATAATCATTACCTTTGCTTAATTTGTAAAATTTTACCGACAGCCAAAAGCCTTAATTAAGTCGTTATAATGTTCATGGTTATCGTTAACTTAACGTGAATTTTTTATTAATTATAAATGCCGATCGCCATTATTGGCAAGGTATTTTATAGTTTTATAAACTAATTGATGAAACCAAAAGTGTAGAAATGAGAAGAAAGATATTATTTACTACTGGTTCAATGAATCAAACGATTCAGATGCACCAGATAGCCAGAGAGTTATCTGAATACGATTGTTGGTTTAGTCATTTATTTACCGATTCGACTATCATTAATACCGCCCTAAAGCACACCACCATTATCGATGGGAGCGCTTTAGGGAATAACTTCAAGGAAAAATCAGAATGCTATCTGCGCAGCCATAACCTGCAGATAGATTACCGTGCCGAAAAGAACGACTACGACCTGGTGGTTTTTTGTTCAGATATGATCATCCCCAAACGGATGACGGCTACCAAAACCATTTGGATACAGGAAGGTATGGTTGATAAGTTTAACGTTAAAAGCATGCTGGTTAAAGCACTGGGTCTGCCACGCTGGCTAAGCTGCGATACTTCGCTTAACGGTTCATCAAACATTTGTGATATTTATTGTACCGCCTCGCCGGGCTATAAAAATTTCTTTACCGAAGCAGGCACCGATAACGAAAAGATCTTTGTTACCGGCATGCCTAATTATGATAACCTGGAGCAATTCGTCAACAACGATTTCCCGTATCATAATTATGTGATGGTGGCCACTACCGATGTACGCGAAACCTATCGATTCGAGAACCGTCCCGCGTTTATCAAACGCGCCGTAAAAATTGCTGATGGCCGCCCGATGCTGTTCAAATTGCACCCGAACGAGAAGTTTGAGCGTGCCAAACGTGAAATAGAAAAATATGCGCCAAAAGGCACACTGGTATTCCAGGCAGGTAATACCAACGAGATGATCGCCAATTGTGAGGAACTGATCACCCAATATTCGACCGTGGTTTACACAGGCATCGCATTGGGTAAAAAAGTTCATTCGTATTTCGATCTGGATCAATTACATAAATTAACCCCTATACAAAACGGCGGCACTTCATCAAAAAATATTGCCAATATTTGCCGCAACTTTATCGAGTTTAACGGAAACAAGGAAGACTTTGTAAAAAGCTTTAAGTACAGGCCTGCGTTATTTAAATATGCCGAAAGCAAACGTGCCCTGGATGCCGTTTCCGCCTAATGAACAGCATGGATCAAAATCCTGAAAAAATAGTTATCGTAGTACAGGCGCGTATGTCGTCGACCCGCCTGCCCGGAAAAGTCCTCAAGCCAATTTTAGGCAAAAGCCTGCTTAGCCGCATGATAGAGCGTTTGCAGATGATCCGCCACCAGGCGACGATCATTATCGCCACATCGGATGCCGAGCAGGATGATATCATCGAAACGGAAGCCAATGCTATCGGTGTTCCCTGCTTTCGCGGAAGCTTAAGCAACTGCCTCGACAGGCACTACCAGGCAGGTAAAAAATATAATGCCGATGTGGTGATCAAAATACCTTCGGATTGTCCGCTGATCGATCCGCGTATTATAGACCAGGTATTGGATTTTTATCTTCAACATACAGGCGAATACGATTTTGTAAACAATCTGCACCCGGCTACCTGGCCCGATGGTAACGATGTCGAGATCATGACCATGGCCTGTATCGAAAAAGCCTGGAAAGAAGCCAGCCGCCCGCTCGAACTCGAACATACCACACCTTATATCTGGGAGAACCCTGATAAATTCAGAATAGCGAATATCAGTTGGCCCGCAGGGCTCGACTATTCCATGTCGCATCGTTTCACTATCGATTACCCGGAAGATTACGAATTCATTAACCGTGTATACGAAGAACTGTATCCTGCGAAACACGATTTCTCCTGCGATGACATTCTGAAGCTATTGGATGAAAAGCCTGAGATTTATCAGATCAACGCCGGCTACGCTGGGGTAAACTGGTACCGTAATCACCTGGGCGAGTTAAAAACTGTCAGCGAAAAGCAAACAAGAACAATACCGGGTGGCGGGGTTTAACATTATTGCTATATTTGAAAACCTTGTTAAATTAATAGTTAACTACATAAAAATCTACAGATGAGTGAATTAGAAGATATAGCCTTTAAAGTTCGCCAGCACATTATCCGCATGTCGACCGATGGCGGCTGTTTCGTAGGCGCATCTTTATCGGCAACCGATCTGATCGTATACCTCTACACCAAATTTTTAAACATTAACAAAGATAACCTCGACGATCCAAACCGCGATTATCTGTTCCTATCCAAAGGTCACGATGTACCTGCCCTGTACGGCACCTTTGCCGAGATCGGTTTGATGGACGTGGAGCGTTTAAAAAATCACCTTTCGGTAAATGATAATATTTACTGGCACCCCAACACTAAAATTCCCGGTATCGAGTTTCACTCGGGCTCTCTGGGCCACTTACCATCAGTAGCTTTAGGCGTTGCTTTGGATATCAAAATGCGCGGCGGTAAAAACCGTGTAGTGTGTATTTTGGGCGATGGTGAACTGAACGAAGGTACCTGCTGGGAAGCTGTTTTGGTAGCCAATGCCTACAAGTTGGATAACCTGATCTTTGTGGTTGATCGTAACCAGTTCCAGGCCAATATGCCGACTGAGGACCTGATACCGCTGGAGCCCTTGCATGATAAATTTACCGCTTTCGGCGCTGCTGTTAAACGTATCGACGGGCACAGCTTTGATGCCTTGCACGAAGCATTCTCGGCTTATCCTTTCCAGGAAGGTAAACTGAACGTGGTGATAGCCGATACCGTTCGCGGTAAAGGTTTGCCAAGCATATCTGCTCGTGCCGACCGTTGGTTCTGCAACTTTACGCACGAAGAGATAGAGTCGCTTCTAAAAGAATTGGCCGGCGATCAGACAACCCAATTAACATCCGAAACTTTAGTAGTGAGATAATATGTCGTACGAAGAATTATTGACCGAATTAGCTGTTAACGACGAGCGTTATATCGTAATGACAGCCGAAAACCGCGCTTTGATACGCAACCTGCCTGCTAAATTAGGTAGTCGTTTTGTTGATACCGGCATTACCGAACAAACCATGGTAGGTGCTGCGGCGGGTTTAGCTTTACGCGGACGTATCCCGGTTTTACACGCACTGGCATCGTTTTTAAGTATGCGTGCTTTTGAGTTTGTGCGTACCGATGCGGGTATCCCTAATTTACCTGTTAAACTTAGCGCATTTATCCCCGGCTTTTTGTCGGACGGTAATGGTGCCACGCACCAGGCTATCGAGGATGTGGCCATTATGCGCGGCATTCCTAACGTAACTGTTTTCGCTGCGGCAGATGAGCAGGACCTGGTAGGCATGATCGAAACCATCTGGAACTCGCCAAACCCGGCTTACCTGCGTATCAATACCCGTAAAACCGACTATCAGCATACACCGTTCGAAATCGGCAAAGCAGAAGTGATCAGCGAAGGCGCGGATGTAACTATCCTGACCTACGGTTTGTTATTTGAGCAAGCATTGATCGCTACACAAATATTAAAAGACCAGGGCCTGAACGTAGGTTTACTAAACATGCGCAGCCTAAAACCGGTTGATGAGCAGGCTATTCTGAAAGTTGCCGCTTCATCAAAATTACTGGTTACCCTGGAAGATCACTTTAACACCGGCGGTTTATACAGTATAGTTGCCGAAACTTTACTGAAGCACGGCCAGTCAGCCAGGGTAATGCCGTATGGTTTGGATAAATGGTTTAAACCGGCTTTGCTGCCCGAAGTTTTAGCTTACGAAGGTTTTACCGGCAAGCAGATAGCCGAAAAGATATTGGGTTATACAACCAACGCCATCCAGCCAACCATCGCAACACCAGAGTTTGCAGAGTAACAAACAGCATAAAACCTGCTCTAAACCAAGAGACAGGTTTTTGACTTTTTAATTTTGACTTTTAACTTAAAAAAATGCCAAATACAGTAAAATTCAACGCGGATTACCCGGTTATCACCAGATCCAACGAGTTATACGAGCGTGCGCTTAAAGTGCAATCGCCGGTTACGCAAACCTTGGCCAAGGGCCCCGGTCAATGGACAAAAGGCGTAGCGCCAAAATACATTCAAAAAGCCAAAGGCTCGCATGTGTGGGATGTCGACGGCAACGAATACATCGACTATAACGCCGCTATCGGCCCGATCTCTTTAGGTTATGCATATCCGAAAGTAGATGAGGCTATCAAAAAGCAATTGGATGAAGGTATCACTTTCTCGCTGATGTCGCCTTTAGAGGTTGAGTTTTCTGAACTGATCCAGGAAGTTATCCCTAACGCCGAGCGCGTTAAAATATCAAAAACCGGTGCCGATGTTTGCTCGGCGGCCATCCGTGTTGCCCGCGCCTTTACCGGCCGCGAAACTGTGTTTTGCTGCGGTTACCATGGCTGGCACGATTGGTATATCGGCGTTACCAGCCGTAACTCGGGTATTCCTGAGGCCATCCAGAACATGACCTATACCTTCGATTACAATAATATCGAATCTATAAAGGAAGCATTGGATGATACCGTTGCCGCTTTAATATTGGAGCCATTTATTTTTGAAGCACCAAAACCAGGCTTCCTGAAAGAGCTTGCTGAAGTTTGTAAAGCAAACGGTACCCTGTTGATATTCGACGAAATGTGGACGGGCTTTCGTATCGCCATCGGCGGTGCGCAGGAATATTTTGATGTGAAGCCTGATCTGGCTGTATACTCAAAAGCTTGTGCCAACGGAATGCCTATCGCTATCCTTACCGGTCGTGCCGATGTGATGGATCTGTTTAACAGCGAAGTGTTCAGCTATACTACTTTCGGTGGCGAAACTTTATCGCTGGTAGCCTCAATCGCAACGATTAATGAGTTACGCGATAAAAAAGTACCGCAATACCTTAACGAAAAAGGTGCTTTATTAAAAGATGGTTACAACCAAATCGCAGTTGAGTTTGGAGTAGACCAATACACCAAATGCGTTGGCTACAACTGCCGCAGTATGGTAACTTTTACACCCGAAGCCGGTAATGGTTTGGAAGTAAAGGCCTTTGTACAGCAGGAGATGATTAAACGCGGAGTGCTTTGGGCAGGTTTCCACAACATGTGCTACAGCCACAGCGATGAAGATATTGCTTACACCTTGTCAGCTTATCGCGATGTGATGCCTTTGTTAAAAGAGGCCATCGAAAGCAAAAATGTAAAATCGTACCTGAAAGGCGAAGTGCTGGAAGCCGTTTTCCGTAAGGTGAGCGATTATAACATCAAACCTAAAAAAGCAACTGTATAAGATAAGCCTGTGGATATTTTCTCATTAAAAAATAAAACGGCCATAGTTACAGGAGCTCTGGGCCTGATAGGTAAAAAACATTGCGAGGCGTTAGCCAGCGCCGGAGCCAACGTTGTGGTAGCTGATGTTAACGGCGCTAAATGCGAAGAGTTTGCAGTTGCTTTAGGCAGTAACCATTTAGGCATAGGTGTTGATGTAACCAGCGAAACGTCGCTAAAGGCAGCAAAAGATGCCATCTTAGCTCAATACGGCAGCATTGATGTATTAGTGAATAATGCGGCAATTAACGACATGTTTGAGAACCCGGCCATGGCTGCCGAGCTTTCGGCGTTCGAAAATTACCCGCTGGATGCCTTTCAAAAATCGCTGGATGTTAACGTAACCGGTGTGTTTTTATGTTCGCAGGTATTTGGTACTGTAATGGCTAACCAGGGCAGCGGCAGCATTATCAATGTAGCTTCAACCTACGGCATGGTTGGCCCCGATCAAAGCATTTATCGTAACGAATGCGGTGAGCAGACTTTCTATAAGTCGGCAGCTTACCCGGTAACCAAAGGAGCCGTGATTAATTTTACCCGCTTTTTGGCCGCTTACTGGGGTAATAAAGGTGTACGTGTAAATACCTTATCGCCCGGCGGTGTTGAGAACAGCCAGAACGAATTTTTTGTACAGAACTACTCAGCTAAAACTTTACTGGGCCGCATGGCACAATCAAACGATTACCAGGGTGCCATAGTGTTTTTAGCCAGCGATGCCTCGGCGTATATGACCGGCGCTAACCTGGTGGTTGACGGGGGGTGGACGGCGATATAGTTCATTAGTTCATCAGTTCAATAGTTCATTGGTTTTTTTAACCAGACAGGACTAATGACCAATGAACCAATGACCAATGAACAAAAGAAATGACAGATGAACAAAGGGCGATAGCCCAAAACATAAAACTATTACTGACCGATTGCGACGGCGTTTTAACCGACGGCGGAGTTTATTACGGTGAGAATGGCGAGGTGCTCAAAAAATTTAACATCCGCGATGGGATGGGTGTGGAGCGCCTGCGTAACCTGGCAGGTATTGAAACCGGAATTATAACCGGCGAATTATCACCGTCAGTAGCAAAACGGGCCGAGAAGTTAAAGATAACACAGTTGCACCTGGGTTCGAAAGATAAACCGGCAGTTCTGCGTAAGATCATTGCCGAATCGCAGATCGATCCATCGCAAATTGCCTATATAGGCGATGATTGCAACGACCTGGAAATTATGGCTCTGGTGGGTTTTACAGCCTGCCCGGCCGATGCAATGGGATTTGTTAAAGAGAAAGTTAATTATATTTGCCAGTCGAAAGGTGGCGAAGGGTGTTTTAGAGAATTTGCCGAATTATTGATCTCGGCAAAATAATTAAATTAAAAAGAGAAAAAAAATGTCTCAATCAATCGAATTAAATACCGGGCGTAAAATTGGTGCCGGTGAGCCATGTTACATTATTGCGGAAATCGGCATTAACCATAATGGTTCGCTTGATATAGCCAAAAAGCTTATTGACGAAGCCGCTGCCGCCAAAGTTGACGCTGTAAAGTTTCAAAAGCGTACCCCGGAGATCTGCGTACCTAAAGATCAATGGGAAATTATGCGTGATACCCCATGGGGCCGCATGAGCTATATAGATTACAAACGCAAAACCGAATTTGGTACAGTTGAATATGCTGCCATCGATGCTTATTGTAAAGAGGCCGGTATCGACTGGTTCGTATCGGTATGGGATGTGGATTCGGTTGATTTTATGGAGCAGTTTGATACGCCTATCTATAAGCTGGCTTCGGCATCACTGACCGATTTTCCGTTGATCGAAAAGATACTGCACACCGGTAAACCGCTGATGTTATCATCGGGCATGTCGACCATGCAGGAGATTGAAGATGCGATGAAGCTGGTTTATGACTTCGATCCTAATTACCCGGTATTTATGGCTCATTCGACCTCTGCATATCCTTGCAAACCCGAAGAGCTGAACCTGAAAATGATCCCGACCTTAACCGCCAAATATCCCAAAGCGCCTATCGGTTACTCAGGCCACGAAACCGGCCTGGCCACCACTGTAGCTGCTGCGGCAATAGGGGCAACCTTTGTTGAACGCCATTTTACCTTAGACCGCGCCATGTGGGGATCTGACCATGCCGCATCGGTTGAACCGGGAGGCTTCCAGCGTTTGGTACGCGATATCCGCGACGTAGAAACCGCCATGGGCGATGGCGTGAAAAAGGTTTACGAATCAGAGATCGGTCCGATGAAACGTTTGAGGGTAAACATTAACCAACCCGAATTAAAAAGTAAATAAAATAACGATAAGGTAATGACCGAACAAGAAACATTTAATCACGTTTCATTAATTACCACCATTATCCTTTTTTGCTGGATAGCCTTTATGATAACGTGGGAGCGCATCTCGCCTTACCGTAAGGGCTTACCTTTTTTCAGAGAGGGTTTTTGGGTCGACCTGGTTTGGTATACCCTGATACAGAGCTATTTTTTAAAGATATTGATCTTTGATTATATTATTGCTCCGATTGAAAGTCATTACAGCTGGAAAGGGATCAGTTTTATGGCCGATTGGCCCTTGTGGGCGCAGGTAGCTTTTTTTGTGGTTACCCACGATCTGTATATCTACCTGTTTCACCGCTTTCAGCATGCTAACAAGTTTTTTTGGCGTACGCACGAGGCGCACCATTCGGGTAAACAGGTTGATTTTATGGCCGGGTCGCGTTCGCATGCGGTAGAGATCATTATTAACCAGACTATCGAGTTCGGCCCTATTATTTTATTACTTGGCCCATATTCGCCCGTTATCCCGATTAAAGCTATGCTGGATGCCACACTCGGGATGTTTATCCACGCCAACATCAATGTAAAGCTGGGCAAGCTGAAATACTTTTTGAACAGTCCCGAACTGCACCTTTGGCACCATGCAAACTACCAGGAAGTTTTTCATGCCAATTTCTCTACCAAATTTGCAATTTGGGATTACCTTTTCGGCACCGTGTATTTTCCAGATCATAAGCCAGGCGATAAACCAGAAAATTGGGGGCTGTATTACGACTACCCTAAGGACTATTTTGCACAACACGCGTTTTCTGTAAAACGTTTCGACGAGCGGCAACTGGTGGCTAAATATAAATGGCTTGCCTGGTATTATAACCTGCGCCCCGGCTTTATCCAATGGTTTAAAAAAACATTCCTTTCAAAACCATTACCGGTTAATGATGTTAACCTTTCTGAAGAAAAAGAGGTTAGCGTGAAGCCCGAGCTTTTAGATGTTTAAATATTTAGTATCTTGGTAGCTTTTATTAACCCATTTATTAACTAATATCTACACATATTGCGCTGGTTATATCTATTTATTGCTTCGCTATTTGAAGCGCTCTGGACCTACTCGGTTAAATATTTAAGTGTTGCCGGACTAAAAACCTTACGTTGGGATAATTTCTACAGGATGGATGGTGCTTTACCGGCTCTGTTACCCTTAATTGGCTATATCGCATTCGGCGTAGGTAATATCATTTTCTTTTCGATGTCGCTAAAGTCGCTCACCAACGCGACAGCCTATTCCGTCTGGACGGCAATGACCATCGTAGTTTTGAAACTAATCGAATTGCTTTATTTTAAACAAAAAATATCTGTAGCCGAGTTTGGCTTTATCCTGATGATCATCATCGGTATTGTGGGCCTGAAGTTTGTTGCCGCACCCGAGAAGGTAACGCCGTGAAATAGCCCACCCAACCGGGAGGGAAAGTTTTAGAGAAGTTGTTAAGAGTCTCTACTTTCGGTGGGGGGAATTTTAGAGGGGACTAACTACCCTAACACCTCCATAATAAAAAAGTACGCTGCAAAAGCCGCAAAACCCAAACTCACAAACCAGAATAGCCGCTTTTTAACCAGTATAGCTATAGCCGATATCGCTATAGATATCTGGAAAAGGGTTACCGAGCGTGCCAGTATATCATGCCCTTCCAGATGTTTGTGCGATTCTTCCTGCGCAGCTTCTGCTTCTGCCTTTATGTGTTTTTGTTCTTCTTTATTTTCCTTGATTTTATTTACATCGGCAGTATCGGGTTGCTTGCCCATGGCTTTAAGTACTTTCCCTTCGGAGATAAGGACATCGGTTTTGATTCCTTTGGCCTGGTAATATGCCCATTGGTCGCTGGCGTGTAGTTGTTTTATCATTGCTTCGTCCGAATGATAAGCAGCCAGCAAGCCGGTTATGGCCGATAGTACAGCGATAATAGCCGTGGTGAGCGCAACGAATATTACCCATTTGTCTTTACCTTCAGATTGCGCATGGTGCGCACCTTCGTGTATATGCTCGTGCAGTGATTCGGTAGGGTCTTCTATTTCTTCCATGTTATTTATTTTCTTTTATGGGAAATTATTCCCCTTTTAGTAAATTTTTTACACAGTTTGTGTAAGTTGATATGCTTTAATCTTTATTAGAACGATCCTTTTTAGCCAAAACAAGCTATTAAACCTCTAACAGTCACTTTGGCAAAATTATTGAACAGGTATTGATACCTAATTTAATTTAAACTATTCATTAATTCTTAAACAAAATGAACACCACAATTTTAGTAATCGGTTTTGTCGGCCAGTTTTTGCCTTTAGGCTTAATTGCGTTTGCCTTTATAAGCGGTAAGGTTCATCTTAATTAACAGAGGGCTTTAATATGATCTGATTTTTACAACGGTTTTCCCTTAATCAAAACCTGCTCTAAACCGGCAGGTTTTTTTGCTATGTTTTTTTTACGCCTGCAATAAAGTCCTTCAGATAATAGGGCTCAAAATAAGCAATATCTTCAAATTGTTGGGCGCTTAATTTTGCCAGGGCAGGTGTCAGCAGGTCTTTAGCAGAGTTTGAAAAACCCAGGATAAACGTAGCATTCGGCTGATGGCCCAAAGCTTCCCGGCATTTATCTGCGCCATCGCCAAAAAATATGATTTTGTGATTAATAAGCAGTTCGGCAAAGCTGTTCTCATCAATGATCTCGGCTGCGGTGGGTTTTACCTGTTTGCCTGAATGATCGAACAAAGCAGTATAAACTTCCATGCGTCGTGCGTCAATCATCGGGCATAGCAGGGTGTTATTGTCAATATCAACCTCCCCGCGCCCTATCAGGCCATGCGCCATTGCATTGAGCGTTTCTATAGCAACCAGGGGCTTATCTAACGAAAAGCCTAAGCCTTTAGCTGTAGATACACCGATGCGCAGGCCGGTGTACGAGCCGGGCCCACTGCTTACTGCAATGGCGCTCAGCTGGCTATAGTGTTTAGCGGTTTCTTTGAAAAGCTCGTCGATATAAATGGTGATCACTTCGGCGTGTACGTTGCGCTGGTTGATTTCGCGTAATCCGATGATCTTCCCGGTATTTGCCAAAGCTACGGAGCAGGATGTGGTAGCAGTTTCTATTAGTAGTATTAAGCTCATGTTTATGGTACAGGATCGTGGCCGTGCCCGCCCCAGGGGTTGCAGCGGCCAATGCGTTTCAAAGTTAACCATCCGCCTTTAAAGGCGCCATATTTTTTTATCGCTTCAACCCCGTATTGCGAGCAGGTGGGTGTGTAACGGCATTGTGCGCCCAACAGTGGCGATAACAAATTTTGATAGACTTTAATGAGTAAAACAAACAGGCCGCCAAGCAGGGTCTTTAATATGTTGACGAAGTGCTTCATACGATCATGCTGCAAAGCTGGATAAGTGCTTTCTGCATTTTTTTATCAATTACGGAGTAATCTTCAATCTCCTTGCCAATGTAGGCTATAGATAAAACAATGGTTTTATCTGCTGTAACTAAATGATCATAAAGTAACCGTTGTTTGCTCAGGCGGTAAGCTTCACGCATACGGCGTTTGATGAGGTTACGATCCACGGCGCGTTTATAGCGTTTTTTGGCTACAGAGAAGAGCGTCTGAGCTGGTACTTTACCTGGAGCAATAATATTGAAGGAAACCTTAAAGGGATAACACAAAAAGGAAGAACCGTTTTGAAAAAGCTCATCGATGAGCCTTTTATTACATAACCGTTCTTCCTTTTTTAATGTATACATACGATCGCATTGAACCGAAGCAGATCAGTTGTTGATCAGATCGGATGGGGCAGGCCCGCATCAGTTCCGCCAACGGGAACAGCGATCGGGGATATTAGGCTTTGTGACGACGCTCGTCTGATACGGTCAGTCTTTTTCTGCCTTTAGCTCTTCTTGAAGCTAAAACCCTTCTGCCATTAGCAGATGACATACGTTCGCGGAATCCGTGTTTATTTCTTCTTTTACGCTGAGAAGGCTGAAACGTTCTTTTCATGACTATTTACTTATATTCGCTGTTTTAAAAACAAGAGCGCAAATATAGCGTACTTTTTCTATATTTCAAACGGCGTTTGTAAAAATACTTTAATTATTTTCAACAACCAATATATCCCTTCGTACGTACTACCTATATGAAATCTATCCTCTTTGTCACCCTGCTCTTAGCCTCTTTTGTCGCCTTTGGCCAAAACAACATGGATAAACACTTTCGTGTTTACAGCACGGTGCAGGGTAAGGAGATTTCGCTCGATGATATCGTTGAAGATGCCGCCAAAGCCAACGTGTTGTTTTTTGGCGAAGAGCATACCGACTCGGTAGCGCACTATGTAGAATTTACGCTCCTGAAAAAGCTACTGATCAGGTATCCCGGAAAGGTAGCGCTCTCGATGGAAATGTTTGAGACCGATACACAGCCTGTACTAAATGAATACCTTCGCGGACTGATACGCGAACGCAACTTTTTGATCGATTGCCGCGCCTGGAGCAACTATAAGGATTACCGCCCGATGGTGGAGATGGCCAAAGCCAACAATATGGACGTGATTGCCGCCAATGCGCCTGCGCGTTATATCAACATGGTGAGCCGTATGGGCTTAAGCAGCTTGAACAGGCTCGACGCTTCCGGTCAGTCGCACCTGCCGCCGCTGCCTATCGATACGGCTACCGGCAGATATTACGAAAAATTTTTAAAGATCATGGGCGGGCATACCGATGCGGGAGGTTTAAAAGTTTACCAGTCGCAAAACCTATGGGATGCTACCATGGCCTGGGCGATATCGCAATACCTCGAAAATCATAAAAACATGCACGTGTTCAACGTGAACGGTGGCTTCCATAGCGAAGAGAAGCTGGGTATTATGGCGCAGCTATCTAAATACGATAGTAAGATAAAAATGCTCAACATCGCTTCGGTATCCGGAAACGACCTTACCAAACCCGGCTTTGCCTTTTACAATAAACTGGGCGATTATGTGGTGCTGACGGATACAAAAACCGAAAAATGATCACTCACCAGCCCGCTTATAATCTTTACCGTTCACGCGGCGACCTATCAGATCGTATACCGAATGATCCCTCGACGAAAGCCTGAGTATCACTGTATCCCCAATATGGAAGTGCTGTTCATAATCGTCAATTTGAGCCTGATAAGTAATGTTGTAAAGCTGATACACAAAGTCATCACAATTGCCATTCATCCTTGACCTGGATGTATGATTACCGATCATACGGGCATATACAACAACTCCGTATTGCCGAAGTTCATTATTTTGGTATCTGCTTTGTATCATCCCGTATATCACAACCACCGAACAAATGGCGGCAATATAGATCCATTTGCCTAATCCGCCATTATTATCAAACCAGGTATATATTTTAGATGGCTTTTTGTTCAGTATCACTTTTTCGCCAGCAGGTCGCGTATTTCGGTCAATAGCACTTCTTCTTTGCTTGGTTCGGGCGGCACGGCAGGGGCGGCTTCTTCCTTGCGTTTCATAGCGTTAAGAGCTTTAATAATAATAAACAAAGCTACGGCTATAATTGTAAACGAAATGATCTGCGATAGGAAATTACCGTATTTAATTGCCGTTCCCGGTATTACCAGTTCGGTAAGGTTGGTTAAATGCGCGGCGGTAAGTGCTGGCTTCAGTATGGCCGGAGTGATGATATCATCTACAAGAGAGCTCACTATTTTGGCAAATGCCCCGCCAATCACCACGGCAACTGCTAAATCAACTACGTTACCTTTAATTGCGAAATCCTTAAACTCTTTAATAAAACCCATAATGCAATACGTTTAGTTGGATTGAAATTTGTAAAAACTAATTTACAAATAAACCGAACAATTGATAACCGGTTTTCGTTTATCCATCATAAAAAAATAAAATATACTTATAAGGTAGTGGTGAGCGCCGTTTATTTTTTGTTAGCGCTAATTAGTGTATTTTTGCCTGTCTATTATTTATGTTAAAACAAAATCTACAACAAAAACTCTTACAAAAGCTATCACCGCAGCAGATACAGTTCATCAAACTGCTGCAGGTGCCTACCGTGTCGTTAGATACGCGAATTAAAGAAGAACTGGAGGAGAACCCGGCGCTCGAAGACATGAGCTTATCGAACATGAATGAGCCTGATGAGCTTTACCCCGACCGCGACCCCGACGATGATAACTTTAACAGCGACGATAGTGAGCAGGGAGAATTTGATGAATTTAACATAGACGATTACCTGCAGGAAGACAATGTGAACGAATACGGTTCGCGGTATGACCAGAACGGCGACGATGACGAAGACCGTAAAGAAATACCGATAGCGGTACAAAGCTCGTTTTTTGAAAGCTTGCAAAACCAGTTGGATCTGCTGCCTTTATCAGACAAGGATTTCCGCATCGGTCAGCAGATCATCGGTAGTTTGGATGACGACGGCTATCTGCGCCGGCCGATCATGTCGATAACCGACGATCTGGCTTTCTCGCAAAACATCATGGCCGAAGACGACGAAGTGGAAGAAATGCTGAGGGTGATACAAACGCTCGACCCGCCCGGCGTGGGCGCACGCGATTTGCAGGAATGTTTGCTTATACAACTGCGACGTAAGGACCATAACGACCCGATCATCAAAAAGGCGATGCTGGTTGTTGAGAACTACCTCGATGAGTTTACCCGTAAGCACTATGATAAGCTGGAAAAATCGCTCAACATGACAAGCGATGAACTGCGCGGCGTAGTGAACGAGATATTAAAACTAAACCCCAAACCAGGCGACAGCAATGAGGTAAACACCAAACAAATGCAGGTGATCCCCGATTTTCATATCGCCAATAACGATGGGGTGCTGATACTGACCCTGAACTCGAAAAATGCGCCCGAATTGCGCGTAAGCCGCTCGTACCAGGATATGTTTGAGCATTACGATAAGGCCGCACAGAAAGATAAAAAAATGCGTGAAGCGGTACAGTTTGTAAAGCAAAAGCTCGACTCGGCCAAGTGGTTTATCGATGCTATTAAACAGCGCCAGCAAACTTTGCTCAAAACGATGAACGCCATTATGCACTATCAGTACGACTTTTTCCTTACGGGAGATGAGCGTAACCTGCGCCCCATGATATTGAAGGATATTGCCGATAAGATAGGTATGGATATCTCCACCGTATCGCGTGTAGCTAACTCCAAATACGTGCAAACCGAGTTCGGTACCTTCCTGCTCAAATCCTTTTTCTCCGAAGCGATCACCACCGAAACAGGCGAAGAAGTATCTAACAAGGAGGTTAAAAAGATCCTCGAAGATTTTATAGGCGCCGAAGACAAGCATCACCCGCTGGCCGACGAACGCCTCACCGAGATACTGAAAGAAAAAGGCTACAATATTGCCCGCCGCACGGTTGCCAAATACCGCGAACAAATGAATATTCCGGTAGCGAGGTTGAGGAAGGAGTTGTAAGTATTCCTCCGCCATGTCATTGCGAGGAAGAGCGCGCTGAAAGCAGCGATGACGTGGCAATCTCTTGCAATACAGAGCGGCTATACAAATCTTTTCAGCTTCATACCACCGCATGCCGTAGCTTTAGTGAATACATGGGTATTTATGGGTGTTTTTACATGTTTTTCTGTCAAAACCCTCATTTAAGCCGCGTGCGGCCATTTTTGCCATTTTTCACACCCATAAAACACATGGGTACCGCATGGGTATTAATGGGTATACCCATGTGTGCTTTTGCAAGTACTGTTAAAGAACTATGGAAGAGCACATGCTTGCGCCCAAACCTACAATATAGCTAAAAATACCCGGATAAGCAAGTTTTTTGATGTGAAAATGGAGGCAAAACTTACCCGTTATTTTTCTTCAAACGGTTTATAGGTAACCCCTTTAAACACCATATTAAAGTACAGGGCAGTCAGTTTAAACGGTATTTCAAAACCTTCGGGCAGGGTAAGGTCGCTGCCGGCTGCTATTACCGATATCGATTTGCCTTTCATTTGCTTCCCTTTTTCTTTATCGATGGTGACAATGTCGGTCAGCCGGTCTATAAACGTTTTGAGCAGGCCGCTCATGGTATACCAGTAAACAGGCGTGGCAAAGGTGATATCATCATGCTCCAGCATTACATTTACAATCTCGTTAAAACCGTCATCCGCGCTGTAAACGCCGCCATAGCTGTAGGGTTGGATGTGATGGTCGAGCAGGTTAATGAGATGGTAAGGGTTATCGCCATAAAGTTCCTTCACAAATTTTTCGGTATTGCTGTTGCGGCGGTTACTGGATAGGATGATCAGGGGTTGACTCATGCGTAAGAATAGAATGTTTATTTTTAAAGTAAATAGTGCTGTACTACATAAGTAATTATTTATATTTATACTTAGAAATTACAATGGGAATTATGCGTATCTATGTATGTTGCTTTGGCATACTTGTTATTTTGTTTTCTGGGTGTAAGAAGAATAGCAGCCCCGTTGTACCAACTGATAAGCCTATTGGAGCATTTACAGTAACAGTTGCAGATAGGGGGGCGAATTATGCTGTCATAAATTGGACCCAAGCTACTACTGTTGATCCTAAGGATGCGGTGACTTACACGGTTATTCTTGGTTCTGATACAATACTTTTAAATAAGTTACAATATACAGTTACTCCTGCAAATCTTACTCCAAATGCCTATCATGGTAAAGTGATCGCTAGAAATTCACAAGGTTCGGCAATGGTCGATACTTTTTATGTTTCAGCTTTTAATGGTTATTTTCTGGGTTTTAGTTTTTCTTTTTCTTATTCTAAATATACTTTATCCGCTAATTATTCGTCGCTTTGGTCGTTTCCTTCAAGTTATAATGTCCCAATGGGAGGGAGCTATTATTCATATAATACCCCGGCCATTTCAGGTGATACGCTTTTTATCGGCGAAAGTAAAGTAATGACAGCTCTGAGTTTAAAAACGGGTACCCGTTTATGGAGTGTTGCTACTACGGGTAGTTCGCAAAGCTCTGTTTTATATGATAAAGGAATGGTGTATACAGCTACTGATGCCCAAAAAATGATTGCAATAAATACCAGTAATCATACGGTTAAATGGACTTTTGACGCTCCGGTAAATACAACCTTGTTAACCGAACCTATTATTGTCAATAATACGCTATATTTTTGCAGCAGTAATTCACTTTTTGCTATTGACGCCGCTACAGGTATAAAAAAATGGTCATACTATTTTGTTAATGGTGATAATGTTGCCAATTGCAGCACTCCAACTTCTGATGGAGTGAATATTTATTTTACAGTAATGTCAACCCGAAGTATGCTTAGCCTAAACGCCCAAAGTGGTACTTTAAACTGGCAATATATCTATGGTACTCAAGCCGAAAGTATTTTTTTGAACAACAGGAATATCACTCAGATTCACAACGGTGTAATTCTGCAAACGCTTGGCCCAAAAACCATTGCAGTTAACGCCACAACCGGTAGTCTCCTTTGGAATGTACCAACCTCTTGTAATCCTGGTTTTAGGGGGGATACAGTTTATATGTGTTATAGTGGCAAGATGCATGCTCTAAACATTAAAACAGGTACACAAATATGGCAATCTGCAGATGCTTTTGATGTTGTATACAATAATGGTTATAATAGTGATATTGTGGTTGTTGGCAATAAACTTTATGCATCGGGCAACAATTGTCTTTTAACAGAGGTTAATGCTGATACGGGTAAAACGTCAATGTCAATATCCTCTTATGCTGCGGGATTATATGTTGTTTTTCCAGTCGTCATTTTGAATAATAAAACGTATTACGGTAACTCAAGTGCAGTGGTTAGATAGTTTGATTGTTGTCAGTTCAGATTTAAATTTAATGCTATACTAATTTACGGGTGTCAGTAAATGATTTAGATAAACATAGCAACGTAAGATATTTGGAAGAAAATTTTTTCGATAAAACAACAAAGGGCCCCGGTTTCCCGAAGCCCTTTGTACTATATATTAATCACATTAAAAATTATACAGAAAAACTTTCGCCGCAGCCGCAGGTACGGGTGGCGTTAGGATTATGGAAGTTAAAGCCTTTGCCGTTTAACCCGTCGCTGAAATCGAGTTCGGTACCGGCCAAGTATAAAAATGATTTCATATCCAGGGCCATCCGCACGCCTTTATCTTCAAAAAACTGGTCGCCCTTTTTTTCCTCGTTATCAAAATCCAGGTTGTACGACAAACCTGAGCAGCCGCCACCCTGAACAGACACGCGCAAAAAATACGAAGCATCCAGCCCGCTGTCCTGCATCAGGTGCTCAATTTTGCTTTTTGCTTTATCGGTTACTGTAACCATTGTTTTTAGTATTTAAGTAGTTAGTACATAGTATTTAGATGACTATCTATGTACTAATTGTATTTATAAATTTAGACTATCGTTACTTAATTAAGTTTAAGTCTAAATAGCGTATCGAAAAAAATGTTAGCACAAGCAACAGAGCAATCTAAATACTCTGTACTAAATACTAACAGTCTATCTTTAATGATGCGTTTTCTCGCTCACCAAAGCTTCCATGCCGTTTTTAACACGGTAATCGTTAATGGCAGCTTTAATAGCATCCTCGGCTAAAACCGAGCAGTGTATTTTTACCGGTGGCAAGGCCAGCTCTTCAACAATATCCATGTTGTCGATCTTCATAGCATCATCGATGCTTTTGCCTTTTAACCATTCGGTAGCCAGCGATGAAGAAGCTATCGCCGAACCACAGCCAAAAGTTTTAAACTTGGCATCGGTAATAACATTTTCTTCGTTTACCTCAATCTGCAGGCGCATTACGTCGCCGCACTCGGGTGCACCAACCAGGCCGGTACCAACGCTGCTTTTACTTTTATCCAAAGTACCAACGTTGCGGGGGTGGGTGTAATGATCAATTACTTTATCTGAATAAGCCATAGCTTTATATTTTAGTTTTATTAGTTTTCAGTTATCTGTTTTCAGTTTTCAGTTGTTTATTATTCAGTTCTCAGCCTAAAACTGACAACCCGTAACCCGCAACTGACAACCTTCTTAATGTTCCGCCCACTCTATCGAGTCGAGGTCGATGCCTTCTTTAAACATTTCCCATAGCGGAGAAAGCTCGCGCAGGTGATTAACCGCGTTTTTAGTTACCTCGATGGCGTAGTCAATCTCCTCTTCGGTAGTAAAGCGTCCTAAGCCAAAACGTATCGAAGAGTGTGCCAGATCGTCGCTTAAGCCTAAACTTTTTAAAACGTACGATGGCTCCAAAGATGCCGAGGTACAGGCCGAACCTGATGATACGGCCAGATCTTTCATAGCCATCATCAAACCTTCGCCTTCAACGTATTTAAACGAGATGTTGGCTACATGCGGTAAGCGGTGCTCGCGGTTACCGTTTACATAGCTTTCTTCAAGCTGTGTAAGGGCGCTTTCCAGTTTGTCGCGCAGGGCGGATAAACGTTTGGTATCGGCTTCCATATCCTGCATGCAAAGCTCGCAGGCTTTACCCAGGCCAACAATACCCGGAACGTTCAACGTGCCCGAACGCATACCACGCTCGTGGCCGCCGCCGTCCATCTGGGCGGTAACTTTAACCCTTGGGTTTTTACGGCGAACGTATAATGCGCCGATACCTTTAGGGCCGTACATTTTATGTGCTGACATAGCCAGGATATCGATCCCATCCTTGTTCACATCTACCGGTATTTTGCCTACAGCCTGGGTAGCATCTGTCATAAACAGCGCGCCGTGCTTGTGGGCAATAGCCGAAATTTCTTTGACAGGCTGAATAACGCCGATCTCGTTGTTACCATACATGATGCAAACCAAAATGGTTTCCTTGGTCATGGCGGCTTCCAGTTCGGCCAAATCGATCAAACCATCGCTTTTAACATCCAGATAAGTAACACGCGCGCCTAATTTTTCGATATGCTTGCAGGTATCCAGCACGGCTTTGTGCTCGGTAGTACAGGTAATAATGTGGTTACCCTTGTCTTTGTACATCTCGAACACGCCTTTGATACCCAGGTTATCGCTCTCGGTTGCGCCCGAAGTAAAAATAATTTCCTTTTCGTTGGCGCCTATCAGTTTGGCAACCTGTTCGCGGGCATAGTCAACAGCTTCTTCGGCTACCCACCCAAAAGGGTGGTTACGGCTGGCCGCATTGCCGAATTTGTTGGTAAAGTAGGGCAGCATAGCCTCAAGCACCCTTGGGTCCATCGGGGTGGTGGCGTTATTATCTAAATATATCGGAAGATTCATCTCGTGTTATTTCTGTTAAGCTTCATTAACGCTACAAAGATACGCAATTCTTTTATTTAAAATCATTACAAACAATTGTCAAAAATATACGAGGCAGTCATTATTTTGCAATATTTGGTTCATGAACAAGATCGAACACATCGGCATTGCAGTAAGCGACATCAAAAAGGCTGCCGGCATTTACGAAGCGCTGCTTAATACGAAGGTTTACAAAACCGAAAATGTGGCCAGTGAATACGTGAACACGGTTTTTTTGCAAACCGGGCCCAATAAGATCGAACTGCTTGAAGCTACTTCGGCCGAAAGCGCCATTGCGAAGTTTATTGAAAAGAAAGGGGAGGGCATACATCATATTGCCTTTGATGTGGATGATATTGTTACCGAAATGGAACGTTTAAAAGCCGAAGGTTTTATTTTACTGAACGAGAAACCCAAGCGCGGTGCCGATAATAAACTGGTTTGCTTTGTACATCCGAAAGGTACTAATGGGGTTTTGATAGAGCTTTGCCAGGAGATGAGGTAGAATCGTGAATCAAGAAATGTATAAGAACCTGGAAAAGCTTCGGGAAGATTGGGGCGAATATAACGCTGCCGAATGCGCAACAGAAGCAGATATAGCTGCCTTTGAGCAACGTACCGGCTTGCTTATTCCCGAAGATTTAAGAGCGTATTTTAAAACCCTTAACGGCAATAATAATAATTGGGACAAATATTTAGTGGAGTTTTACTCACTGAATCAGTTCTTGTCTGTGTACGACGAAGTCGGTGATTTTTGCGGAGTGCCTGATTTTACAAATATAGTTAATACACTGCCTGATCATGAATACTATTATGTATTTGCTAATTATAGTATTCATGTTTTTGTTTATGCGATAAGGCTAAGCAAGATCAGGACAAATGTTAACGAGATTTACATTATTTGCGGCGATAAGTATAAGTTGGTCGCAAATTCATTTGATGAATACATTGGTAAGTACGTAAACGAGATAGATAACTACTTTTGACCCTTTCAAGCTCTACTCCGCGTTAGATAGCAGCGCCCGCCTGCCGGACGGGCAGGGAAAGCGCGGCCGTAGGCAACGCCCAAGTAAAGCTAATTTTATTAAATAAAGCACTAAGAAATAAGCTCTATTGATAAAAACTTATCGAATTTGAAATAACCAATTTATTCGCCTTTTATCTTTCGATAACTTCTTCCGATACTCAAAACACGGTATCCACCTAACACCAACCTGTAAATTTTTGTTAAAGTATGTTAAATAAACGCTACTTTTGGGCCGTTTATGGCTTTGGTATGATGAGGCTAAACAGAAAAAATTTACATTCGCAGCAAACTTATATTATAGTCCACGAAAAAGGCGTTATGCTTAAAAAGTTATACATGAAAAAATTTACTCTTGCTGTTGTTCTGGTTTTATCGGCATTGTTGCTACAATACTGTAAAAAAGACAGCGAAAGTGCTACTACTACTAACACGGCCCTTTATACCTTTTCATCTTACGTTAACGATACTTTATGGGTGCCTACTGCTTATAATGCCCAGGTAGCGTATACAGCCGCAGCAAAAAACAGGGTATTTACGGTTACCGGTACACTTGGCACACAGCAGGTAAATTTTGCAGTAACGCAACCCAACGCCAGCAGCGTAGGCAACGGCTTCCCCACCGGTACGTTTAATATCGACGCTACCGGCAAAGTTGTAGCCAGTTACGCCAGGGCCGCCAGCAGTACCAGCACCACATTTGTGCCACAGGGTACGGTAAAATCGGGCTATGTAAGCATATCGGCGGTCGACTCGGTAAAAATGACCATGACGGGTACATTTACTTTTAATACGGTTTCGTACACTTATGATACCGGGGGCAATATTACCTCGTTAACAGTTAATTCGGTAACCGGCGGTGCGTTTAACAATTTACCGTATACATTTAAAAAGCAATAAAACAGATAATTTTTTCGCGTGAAAGACAAGGAATACATCCCTAATCTTTTTTTGTTTTTTAATTTTTAGTTTTGAATTTTTACCATATATTTGCACCTCTTTTGAAAGGAAGTTTAAATAATGAAGAAAGACCTGCATCCAAAAAATTATAGATTAGTGGTTTTTAAAGACCTGTCTAACGACTACGCTTTTTTAACCAAATCATGCATCGATACCAAAGAAACCATTAAATGGGAAGACGGTAACGATTACCCACTGGTTAAATTAGAGATCTCGCATACGTCGCACCCATTCTATACCGGTAAGATGAAGCTGGTGGATACCGCAGGGCGTATCGATAAATTTAAAAGCCGTTACAACCGTTAATAACTGTTGTAATCATAAATATTTCAAAAGTCCCGGCTTTGCAGTCGGGACTTTTTTTATTTTTGCCCAATGGCAATCATCCTTTTCGACGATAACGCACACCTTACCCTACGCCCCTTAACTTATACCCGCCCGGTTGGCGATTTGCGTATAGGTATTTTAACCATAGCCCAGAAGTGGGCCAAGAGTTTAAAGCATGGTTATTCGTTCCATACACAAGCTTACCTGCAAGGCAAATTTCCTATTAAGCTCGAAGAGCGTAACCTGTTTATCAATGGTTCGGTTTGCCCGGATGAGGCGTTGATTGATGCAATCGCGAACCTTCACGGTAATGAAGCTTTGCTAAAAGACGGCTTGTTTATCGCTGTAAAGCTTAACGAAACCGACGCAAAGGAATTTAACCCGGCAGTTACGTCGAACTATAAACCGGTAAACTACGATGGCAATTTTGTTGCCCTGCGTTACCCCGAAGATATCTTTCGCAATAACGATACCGAGCTTAAAAAGGATTTTATACTGCAAACAAAAGGGCGTACAAGCGCCAAAATAAGCAGCACTAATACCCTTATTGGTGATGATATCTTTATTGAAGATGACGCCCAGGCCGAGTGCTCAACCTTTAATACCAAAAACGGGCCGATATACATAGGCAATAACAGCGAGGTTTGGGAAGGTACCAACATCCGCGGCTCGTTTGCATTGTGCAATAACTCGCAGGTAAAAATGGGTACCAAAATATACGGAGGGACCACCGTTGGCCCCTATTGCCGGGTTGGCGGAGAGATCAACAACGCCATTTTATGGGGCTACTCGGCCAAGGGCCACGAAGGTTACCTGGGCAATTCGGTATTAGGCGAGTGGTGCAATATCGGCGCCGACAGCAATAACTCCAACCTTAAAAATAACTATGCCGAGGTAAAACTTTGGGATTACGGCACGCAGCACTTCCGTAAAACAGGCTTGCAGTTTTGCGGGTTAATTATGGCCGATCACTCCAAATGCGGCATCAACACCATGTTTAACACCGGTACGGTGGTTGGCGTAAGCGCCAACGTATTTGGAGCAGGTTACCCGCGTAACTACATACCCGACTTTGCCTGGGGCGGTGCACATGGCTTTGAAATATACGCGCTGAATAAGGTATTTGAAACTGCAGCCAAGGTTTTTGAGCGCCGCGAGAACCGCAGCTTCGATGAGAACGAGCAAAACATATTGAAAGAAGTATTTGAATTAACCAAACCATACAGACATTTTTAAAATGAGACAAAAAATAGTAGCCGGCAACTGGAAAATGAACCTTGATTACGCCGAAGGTTTAGCTTTGTTTAACGAGGTGAGCGATCTGATTAAAACCGATATTACCGGTGTACAACAAGCCATCGTTTGCAGTCCGTTTATCCATTTACAAAGCCTGGCTGCTTTAGCTAAAGGTAACATTGCAGTTGGCGCACAAAATGCACATCAAAACGAAAGCGGCGCCTATACCGGCGAAATATCAGCTAAGATGATCGCCTCGGTTGGAGCGGCTTACGTGATACTGGGCCACTCGGAGCGCCGCCAGTATTTTGGCGAAACCAACGGGTTGCTGGCTAAAAAGACCGATACCGTTTTAAAGCATAACCTGAAACCAATCTTCTGTATCGGCGAAACTTTGCAGGAGCGCGAAGCCAATACGCATTTTGATGTGATCAAATCGCAATTGGTTGAAGGCATCTTTCATTTAAGCGCCGATGATTTTGCCAAAGTAGTGATCGCTTACGAACCCGTTTGGGCCATTGGCACCGGTGTAACTGCTACGGCCGATCAGGCGCAGGAGATCCACGCTTTTATCCGTAAAGAAATTGCTGCAAAATACAGTCAGGCTGTAGCCGATGGCATCACTATTTTATACGGCGGCAGCTGCAACCCCAAAAACGCCCCGGAGCTTTTTGCCAAAGAAGATATCGACGGCGGCCTGATCGGCGGTGCATCACTCAAGGCAAGGGATTTTGTGGATATTTTGAAGGTGTTTAATTGATTTGGATCTGGCGGGAGTTTGCATTGCCTTCAACTTTATTCGGCATGAAGTTTTCTTTCGATTTTTTTAACAAAAACAAAAAAGTCGCTGTGCAACAAACGCCGGTAGTTCAATCGATATTGTGTATTCCCGGTCCCTGGAAAGATGTTGATGAGTTCGCGGAGTCTCTTATAGAAGCTAACGATGGACAATATCTTTACGCCGCCGGTTTTGTAATGAGTTTGTTTCCACCAAAGCATTATGAGATGGAAATATACGGGAACGACGAACAGATAAAAAAATCATTTGAATTTGCAGGAAGAGTTAATCAATTATCGAAGGAGTTTTTAGAAGAGATTGCCAAACATAATTCAGTAATTTACCTAAAGGCGGAAACAGGGGCATTCGAAAAAGCGTTATCAATTGCAAAGGCGGGTGCAGCAATTCTCCGGAGTGGTGGGATTGGTGTAAAAGTAGAAACCACCGGAAAAGCTTTTAATAAAGAGCATTGGATGGATTTAGCGGAAAACTTTCAACCGGGTAACCTTTATAGGATGTTTGTATTGGATACTATAATACAACCCGATGGTTCTGTTTTCACTTGTGGCATGCATAATTTAGGTTTGAAGGATACCGTAGTATCAGGCGAGGAGTTTTATGATGCGATGACTTTACTTGCTGTTTTTGGCTTTTATCAAGAAATTGATTTACCGACGATTTTAGACAGACAAACATTTGCAAGAGATGCAGATTCACCTAAATACCGCATATTGGAAGAGCCAAATCAACCCTATAAAGATCATGACCTATATGGTAATCCCTTTGGCATGTGGAGACTGAGGAAAGAATGAAGTACCAGTCTCACATCGCAATACGCAATACTAAAAAAATGAACTACTACGAATATAATTTCACTATCCATACCGATGAAGCCTACCGGCAGGACCTGCTGATCAACGACCTGGCCGACTTTGGTTTTGATACTTTTGAAGATACCGATACCGGCTTTAAAGCCTATATACCGGCCGAGGTTTTGGATAAAGAATCGCTTGCGGCTATCCTGCAGCCCTATTCGGAGTTATTTAGCTACGAAATAGAGCTCATCCCGCAAAAAAACTGGAACGAGGTATGGGAAAGCAATTTTGAACCCATAGAAATAAAGGATCAGGTATACGTGCGGGCTACTTTTCACCCGGCTAAACCCGAGTTTAAATATGAAGTTGTCATTGATCCTAAAATGGCTTTCGGCACCGGGCATCACCAAACCACATCTATGATGATGGAGTGGATGCTCGAAACCGATTACACCGGTAAAGAAGTGCTGGATATGGGCTGCGGGACGGGTATACTGGCCATCCTGGCATCAAAAATGGGGGCAGAGCGATTAGTAGCGATTGATTACGACCCGGTTTGTTACGAGAGCACCATAGAGAATTGTACGCTTAATCAAAGTGATAATATCACGGCTATTTGCGGCTCTAAAGAGGCTATCCCCGGCGAGCAATATGATATTATCCTGGCGAATATTAACCGCAACATCTTACTCGAACAAATGGACAGGTATGTGGAGGTTTTGAAACCCGATGGTGAGATTTATTTCAGCGGTTTTTATGAAGAGCCCGACCTGGAAATCATTACCGAAGCAGCCGGGAAACTGGGGCTGAAATACATTGCACATAAAAAAATGAAAGACTGGGTTGCCGCCAAATTCGTTAATTAAGTTTTTAACATCCCGGCAAATTATTAACAATCTTCAACACAGGTAGTTATAACTCCGTATACAATTACCTAAATATAAAATTAATTTGTTTATTTGCCTGTGATTTTCCTTAAAAGTAATAAATTTAAATGCGGGTACATTTTATAGCTATCGGAGGAAGTGCTATGCACAATCTGGCTATTGCGCTGCACGATAAAGGATTTACCGTAAGCGGATCTGACGATGTGCTTTTTGAGCCTTCCGTTTCCCGCCTTGCAAAACGCGGGTTATTGCCTATAGAACAGGGGTGGTTTCCAGCGAAGATCACTAAAGAGATTGATGCGATTATATTGGGCATGCACGCCCGGGCAGATAACCCCGAATTGCTGAAAGCACAGGAGCTTGGCCTGAAAATATACTCGTACCCGGAATACATTTATGAGCAAAGCAAAGATAAAATTCGTGTAGTAATAGGTGGCAGCCATGGCAAAACCACCATCACATCGATGATATTGCATGTGCTTAAAACAGCCGGTAAAAACTTCGATTACATGGTAGGCGCTCAGTTAGAGGGCTTTGATACCATGGTTAAGCTCACGCATGATGCGCCTGTTATTGTGATAGAAGGGGATGAATATCTCTCTTCGCCTATTGACAGGCGGCCGAAATTCTTTCTGTACAAGGCCAATCTTGCCGTGTTAAGTGGCATAGCCTGGGACCACATCAATGTATTCCCGACCTTCGGGATTTACACTGATCAATTTGCCGGTTTCTTAAAAACTATGGAGACGGGAGGTAAAGTGATTTACAGTGAGCAGGACCAGGTATTGGCTGAAGTTGTGAACGCCAGCGATGCCCCCGTTGCAAAAATACCTTACAATTTACCGCAGTTTAAGATAACCGATGGCATAACCAGTTTGATACATAACCAGAAAACTTACCCACTGCAGGTATTTGGCGAGCACAACCTGCTGAACACCGAGGCCGCACGCCTGATATGCCTGGAGCTGGGTATTGAAGAAGATCAGTTCTACGAAGCTATTACTGCTTTTAAAGGCGCTGCGAGGCGATTGGAGTTGTTAGGTAAAGGCGATGGTATTAATGTATATAAAGATTTTGCACACTCGCCATCCAAATTAAAGGCAACTATACACGCCGTTAAAGCGCAGTTTCCTGATAGAAAACTCCTGGCACTGATAGAACTGCATACGTTTAGCAGCCTGAACAAAGACTTTTTAGGCGAGTACGCCCACACGATGGACGAAGCCGACGAGGCAATTGTTTTTATTGACGAACATACCTTTCAGCAAAAAAAGATGGAACCATACCCGGCAGAGGTTGTTAAGGATGCTTTTTCGCGGGAGGATATTACCGTATTTAACCATGCCGAAGAGTTGCTGAAACATGTTGAAGCAGTTGAAATACAAAATAAAAACCTGCTTTTTATGAGTTCGGGCAATTTCGGCGGTGTCGATCTGAATAAGTTAACAGAAAAATTATTGCATAAATTTACTCATACACAAATCATTAATTAAAAAATTATCTTAGATTTATGCCTTGTGAATCAATCCTTATCCTAATTAATTTAACAACATGAAAACACTTGGAAAAAAGATCCGCCTTTTACGTCATCAAAGAGGCTGGAGTCAGGAAGACGTTGCCAAACGTTTAGACATTTCTATCCCGGCATTCTCAAAAATTGAAACAGGTATTACCGACATTAACTTGTCGCGTCTTGAGCAAATTTCAATTTTGTTTGAGATGAGCGTTGTTCAGCTACTAACCTTTAACGATGCCGAACAAGAGCAAAAATATAACTCTGAGCTGGATGCAGTTATCAAAAAATTAAGCGACCGCGAAGCTGAAGTAATTGACCTGCAAAAGAAAGTGATTGAACTTTATGAAGAACTGAGACTGAACAAGGTTACTGCTTAACACAAGCCTTATAGCATAAAAAAGCCGGTAATATGGGGAGTATTACCGGCCTTTTTGTTTTGTGCAATTACGGTTTTACGTAATCAAAACGATTGTTTTCGTTGTTTCTTTCGCGTTTAAGTTTGTTCTCGTTCGAAAGTTTTAACAAGATACCCGACAACTCGGAAGTTTTGAAATCTGAATCGTACTGGTCTTTACAGTACTGAGCAATGGTCGAAATTGACCTTGGCTCGTTAAAGAAATCAGTGTGGATGATTTGGTTAAGGATCTTTGTAGCTCCGGGTTTTTTACGTCCCCTGATCCTGCTGTCGGCTCCCGCATCTTCATAGCCTCTTTTGGCGGCCCTGCGGTCCTGCAGTTTCAAACCATCTCCTTCAAATTCGTGCCTGTCGCCATCCATAATGCTGTCGAGCAGCCTATCGATGATTTTAACCTGTACCGCTTCGGACTTGAATGCGTTTACAACTTCTGATATCTCCAAAAGTTGCTTTCTTAATTTTTCGGTGTGTTTGCTCATGATAACTAAGTAAGTAATTGAATGTTAGGGTGTTGTGTTCTTTTGTGCTTTGAATATTATAGTTAAATTTTGTTAATTACGTATAATTCGGGGAAATAGTTTACGTATTTTGCCTCAATTATACTAATAAACAACGTTTTATACGGCTAAAAGTGTTTATTATTTGTAAAAAAATTAATAACATTTTTGCTGTATAATCCTTTCAATAATATTCTGCAATTCAACTAAAACTTACGTAGTACGTTTTGCACAACATTTATCCCTTCGTCAATGTGAGCTTTTTTCATCGTTAAAGCGGGTCTGAAGCGTATTGTTTGGTTTCCGCAACCCAAAAACATCACATTTTGCTCCATGCCTTTTTTGATGAAAATGTCTCTCATCTCCCGGTTCTTGAAATCAAAAGATGTTAATAACCCACGCCCGCGCACGTTGCTCATCATATCAAATTTTTGTGATAGCAGCAACAACTCCTGTTGCAGGTAAGCGCCGGTTTGAGCGGCATTGTCGCAAAGGTTATCTTCGTGTATTATTTCAAGTATTTTGGTTGCCCTTACCATATCAACCAAATTGCCGCCCCAGGTTGAGTTAATGCGCGACGGTACGTTAAATACATTAGTGGCGATCTCGTCAACCTTCGTACCGGCCAAAATGCCGCAGATCTGCATTTTTTTACCGAACGCCAGTATATCCGGACGAGCCTTTTCGCCAAAATGCTCATGGCACCAGAATTTGCCCGTAATGCCAACACCGGTCTGGATCTCATCGTATATCAACATAGCGTCGTTTTCGTCAGCAAGCAGGCGCAATTGTTCTAAAAACTCCCGGCGCACGTGGTTATCGCCACCTTCGGATTGTACAGGTTCGATAATGATGGCGCATATATCGTCGGGGTTAGTCGCAAAGGCAGCCTTGATCTGCTCAATCGAATGTGCTTCGCGGCGCAGCAGGTCGGCCTTACTTTCTTCAGTTTCGGGGAAGTGGATGATGGGAGTAGAGATACGCGGCCAATCAAACTGGGCATACCATTTTGTTTTTTCGGGGCTTGTGTTGGTCAAACTCATGGTATAACCGCTGCGGCCGTGAAACGCGTGCTCAAAATGGATCACCTTAAAACCCTTTTCGGTAGTGCGGCCTTTGGCAAAGTTTTTCTGCACCTTCCAGTCCATGGCGACCTTTAAAGCATTTTCGATAGCCAGCGCCCCTCCCGAGATAAAGAAGGCATGAGGCAAGTAAGCTGGTATGCCAACTTTATCAAACATCTGCATAAAAGCTGCATACTCTTTGGTATAAATATCCGAGTTCGAGGGGTTGATAAGAGCGGCCAGCATCAGACTGTTTTTGAACGCCTCATCTTCCACCATTTTAGGGTGATTATAACCCAAAGGCACCGATGCAAAGCAGGTAAAAAAGTCGAGCAAAGTGCGGTTATACTTGGCATCGTGAATGTACACGCCCTTACTTTTTTCCATATCAAAAACGAGGTCGAAACCATCAGCTAAAATATGTTTTCCCAAAACGGAATGGACATCGGATACGGGTACATTTAGGTTATACATAGGCTTTTTGTTTGTTTCAAATTTACCAAAAAGCCTTAAATTATCAAAATTTTGAGGTTTTTGAACTCAAAGCTCAAAAAGTAGGTTTAAACAATTTAAAGTATGTTTTTGAACTCTAATCAAAGAAGGTATCCCCGGATTATTATTTTGATATGACGGAAAACTTCTCTTTCATGCCCAGTAGCCCCCAGATTCCGCCGGTATGTACGGCTAAAATTTTACTTCCCGGAGTGAAGTACCCCTTTGCCAGCAGATCAAAGATCGCGTACAGCATTTTGCCTGTGTAAACCGGGTCGATAAGCATCCCGGTAAGGGCAATAAACTCCCTGATAAAGGCAATTAGATCCGGTGTGGTTTTGGCATAACCGCCGAAGTGATAATCGAGATGAAGCTGATAGGATGATGCAGGAATTGTGAGATACCTGGCGATCTCATCGGCAATAAAACCTCCATTTTTAAAGACAGGTACGGCGTGGAATTGCGTTGTTAAACTATGCTCAGTTATGCCGTTAACAATACCCGCAGCAGTTGTGCCTGTGCCGCAAGCACAGAATAGATGATTGTAGGTTTCGGTCAGCTCGGCAACCAATTCGCTGCAACCCTTTGCGGCTTCGTGGCTTGCGCCGCCTTCGTCAATGAAAAAGGCATCAGCATCACTGCCAAAGGTCTGGTTAAACAGGTTCGGCTTATCGCGATAGCTTCCGCGATCGGTAAACAGCAATTGCATCCCATAAAGGCGGCATAAAAACAAATGATCATTTTCGACGTCTTCGCCGCGTACAAAGCCGGTGGTTTTAAAACCAAACAACGCCCCGGCTGCTGCTGTAGCCAGCAAATGATTGGAGTAAGCGCCGCCGAAAGTAACCAGGTGATTTTTGCTTTCATTACGCGCCTTTTGCAATATATATTTGAGCTTGCGCCATTTGTTGCCCGAGATGACGGGGTGGATCAGATCGTCGCGCTTGATAAACAGCCGAACCTGTTTTTGGCTCAAAAGCGGGTGTGTTATCTGCGTAACCGGACTAAATATTTCGAGGTCAATGGCTTTCATCTGAAAAAAGTAACAAGGTGGCTTGCTACTGCGATCCGATTAAAAGTACATTTATTTTATAAATTAGATAGCCATAAAAAAACAAGTATTTTTGCGGCGATGAACCACGAACCCGAAGTTTTTGAAAGCGAAGAACAGGACCTTTACGAGCATCTGCGCATTGTTGTGGATAAAGGCCAGGGTTTGCTGCGCATTGATAAATTTTTGATGCACCGCGTCGAAAATGCGTCGCGCAACCGAATTCAGAACGCTATCGACCTTGGTAATGTGCTGGTAAACGATAAAACAATCAAGCCAAGCTACAGGGTAAAACCGCTGGATGTGATATCGGTAGTACTGCCGCACCCGCCGCGTGATACCGAGGTTTACCCCGAAAATATCGCGCTCAATATAGTTTACGAGGACGACGATGTGCTGGTGGTTAATAAGCCTGCGGGCATGGTTGTGCATCCCGGTTATAATAACTATACGGGTACATTAGTGAATGCACTGGTATATCACTTTCAGCAGTTGCCTACCTTGCCGGGTAACGACGGCCGGCCGGGCCTGGTACATCGCATAGATAAGGATACATCAGGGTTATTGCTCATCAGCAAAAACGAACGCGCTATGACCTGGCTGGCCCGCCAGTTTTTTGAACATACCATCACCCGTAAATACATTGCCCTGGTTTGGGGCGACCTTGAAGCTGACGGCACCGTGACTGGCTACATTGGCCGCAGTGTGAAAGACCGCCGCGTAATGAGCATCTACGATGATCCCGAAAGGGGAAAATGGAGCGTAACGCATTATAAGGTTTTGGAGCGCCTGAACTACGTTACCCTGATAGAGTGCGAGCTCGAAACCGGCCGTACGCACCAGATCCGTGCACACATGCGGCATATTGGCCACCCGCTGTTCAGCGATGCCACTTATGGTGGCGATGCTATTTTAAAAGGAACCGTATTCAGTAAATACAAACAGTTTGTTGAAAATTGCTTTGAACTGATGCCGCGCCAGGCCCTGCATGCGCAAACCCTGGGCTTCGTACACCCAACGTTGCGTAAGCGCCTGCATTTTGAAGCGCCTTTGCCTGAGGACTTTGAGTCGGTACTGGCCAGGTGGCGAAAATATATGCAGGCTACAACAGAGCAAAACAGTTGATTTATTGTTACAGATACTTACATGACACCCATATATATCAATTTTAACGGCGAATTAGTACCTGCGGGCAACCGGCTGATCACGGTTGGCAACCGCGGTTTTAAATACGGCGACGGTTTGTTTGAGAGTATGCGGTTAATGAAAGGTAAGCTCAAATTTGTGGATATGCATGCGGACCGCCTGCAAAAGGGTATGAAAGCGTTGCATATTGACGGATATTCGCAAATGGACAGCTGGTTTTTAAAGGACAAATGCGAAGAACTGGCCGCGCGTAACAAAATTAAGCACGGCCGCCTGCGCCTCACCGTTTACCGCGATGCCGAGGGCTTTTATTCGCCCAGCCAGAATAAAATGGGTTATTGTATCGAGATACAGCCGGTTGACGAGCCCCGGTATTTTTTGAATACAAAAGGCCTTATTATGGATATGTATAACGATATACCCAAGCCCATCAACAGCATTTCCAATTATAAAACCTGCAACTCGCTGGTGTACGTCATGGCGGGTATTTTTAAGAATCAAAACCGGCTCGACGAAGCATTTATCCTGAACCAGAACGGGCACCTGTGCGAGGCGATCAGCGCCAATGTGTTCGTGGTGTATCAGGATCAGATTTATACCCCTGCTTTAAGCGAAGGATGTATAGGCGGCGTAATGCGCCAGGTGGTGATGGATATTGCCGCTAAGGCAGAAATGCCGGTTACCGAGGCACAAATAGACCCAGCCATCCTTAACGAAGCCGAAGAGGTATTTTTAACCAATGCCAGCCGCGGCATACAATGGGTAATGGGCTTTGCCGGCAAACGTTATTTTAACGAAAAAAGTAAGGTGCTGATTGAGGAACTGAATAATGTTTAGTAGGATTTTACTGATTTAATCGGTGGAATCAAACAAGACTCAGTGGAATCAAATTATAGCTCCTGAGTTACCGTAATCGCTTCCTGTATCCCGTCCCACAGATCTATCCTTGCCTGTAAAGCATCTTTAACCGCATCGGTGGCATCGGCCCAGTTTTGGTTGTTATCCCCGCAAAGGTCGGCAGTCATCTGGTAAGCCAGTTGCGAGTGATGGTCGCCGTCGACCTCGATATGCCTTTCCAAATAATATAACAGCACATCAACCTTGCCCGGTATTTGCTCGCCGATCTCTTTCACCATATTGGTAAACATGGCGGGTATCAGGTCCTCACGGCCGAAGGTGAATACCGCTGCCTGTATATAGTCGGGCTCGTTGGTAATTACATCAAAGGTATAACCTACAAAATTGCGAACGGTCTCGGGTATATTTTCATCGGCCAAAGCCCAATCAATGCCTGCGCCATTTTGTAAGCGCGCAAACAGGCTTTCTATAGCGACAGGGTTACAGCCCGCCTGCTGCATGGCTTTCAGGTAGAGTTCAAAATGACTGGCGCGATCTCCGTTTTCGTCCACATCGCTTTCCTCGCCGGCTACTATTTCGTTGATGAGATAACGGGTATCGGCGCTGCCAACCGGCATCCATGGCGTGGTAACGCAGGTGAGTTTTTGTTGCAACGATTTGAGCAGCGACATAAAATCCCAAACGGCAAATACATGGTGCTCCATGAAAACGCACAGATCTTCAATCGAGTTGATATTTTTATAAAGCGGGTGATTGATTAATTGCACCCGGAGCGGTTCGATGTCTTTATTTAGTTGTGCTATCCTGTCGTTTGCAGTCATTTATAAATTATTTTGCCGCAAGTATCGGGATAGGACATGAGTAATAAAAAAAGTAAATGGTTTTTTACTTTGCGATAACTTTATAGCCTTGTTTGTATAGCATGCGTGACCTTATGATGGGATGCCGAAACAAGTTCGGCATGACTCCATTTTAAATTATAGCTTCACACCCCTCAAAAACTCCTCAATGCCCATCCTTTTTTTGCCTTCCAGTTGTACATCGGTAACGCTGATGAAACCATCGAGGCAAGCGAATTTCAAATAAGTTTTTTGATCAGTGAGGAAACCGCCGGGTTGTATGCCAGGCTCGTCGTTTTGTTTTTGCGCTTTAAATATCTTGAATATCTTATCGTTAAAAATGGTATATGCTGTTGGGTATGGGCTTAAGCCCCGGATGCGGTTATACACTGCTTCAACCGGTTGGTTAAAATCGATCAGGCAATCTTCTTTGAACAGTTTTGGAGCATGTTTTGGGGGGGCATCTGCTGCGATCTCATCTTGTGGTTTTTCTACGTAATCGCCGCTTTCGATAGCTTTAACGGTTTTGACCAATAACCCGGCACCAACTTCCATCAGTTTATCGTGCAGGTCGCCCGCGGTATCGTCTTCAGCTATAGCAACGCTTTCGGTAAATAAAACATCGCCGGTATCGATTTCCTGTTTCAGCAAAAATGTGCTTACACCGCTAACTACTTCGCCATTGATTACCGCCCAGTTAATAGGGGCTGCGCCGCGATAATCGGGCAGGAGCGAGGCATGCAGATTAATAGTTCCTTTCGGCGGCATGTTCCAAACCACTTCGGGCAGCATGCGGAACGCTACTACCACCTGCAGATCGGCTTTTAAACTACGCAGTTCATCCAAAAACTCCGGGTTACGCAACTTTTCGGGCTGCAGTACTTTCAGATTATTAGCAACCGCATATTGCTTTACTGCCGATTCGCTCATCTTCAATCCCCGGCCGGATGGTTTATCCGGAGCTGTTATAACGCCAACGATATCAAAACCCGCTTTTACCAGCGCATCCAGCGATGCCACTGCGAACTCGGGGGTGCCCATGAATACTATTCTCATTCTTTTTAGTTGTGAGTTGTGAGTTGTGAGTTGTGAGTGCATTCTTAACAGACAACTCACAACCGGCAACCCGCAACTTAATTATACAACAAATACTTCTTCCTCATCAATTTGTACTGGCTCAGCGCCGGTTCCCAGCTCAGGCGAATTTCTTCTTCGCTTTTACCGGCTTCAATTTGCTTACGCAACTGATCGGTACCGGCCAGTTTGGTAAAGTACGCTGTAAAAAAATGCTCCTTATCCGGGAATACTTTGTACATATCCATCACCCATTTCAGGTTAATTTTACCCTCTGCGGCTTTATAACGTTGCAGATCGATGCCATAGCAAACATTGCCTTTTTGAGGCGGGTTATCGCTTACCCCGGGTATGCTCACCGGCGTGAAAGAAAACTTGTACTTATCTTTCAGCAGTGGGCTGCCGATGACCTGAAAAGGAAAAGGCGTACCACGGCCCAAGCTCAAAGTAGTACCTTCGAACAAACAGATGCTTGGATAAAGCATGACAGATTGCTGAGTACTCAGGTTTGGCGATGGGTGGATGGGCAGGGTATAAAAGCGTTCGTGCGCATAATTCTCCATTTTAACGATATGGAGCCTGCATTTTACATGGTTTTTCAACCAGCCTTCACCATTGATCATCCGGGCATATTCGGCCGGCGTCATCCCGTGGGCAATGGGCACCGGGTGCATCCCCACGCCCGATCTGAAAGCGGTATCCAAAACCGGCCCGTCTACAAAATAACCGTTCGGGTTTGGCCTGTCCAGTATCATCACCTCTACGTTGTTTTCGGCGCAAGCCTCCATTACATGGTGCAAAGTGGCAAAATAGGTATAATATCGTGCACCCACATCCTGTATATCAAATATTACAACGTCCAATCCTTTGAGTTCTTCGGCTGTGGGCTTATTGTGTTTGCCGTAAAGCGATATGGCGGGGATGCCGGTTTTTTCGTCAACCGCATCGTCAATCTTTGCACCGTCGCTGGCATTGCCGCGAAAGCCATGCTCCGGGCCGAATATTTTTTTCACCTTGATGCCCAGGGCAACCAGGCTATCCAGCGTAGGGGTTAGTTTTTTGCCCATTACCGATGATTGATTGATCACCATGCCGACATTTTTACCTTTCAGGTAACCGATATAAGCGGCCGTCCGGTCGGCGCCGGTTATGATAGGTTTTTTGGCATCAAAAGCGGGTTCGTCAATATTGCTGTTGATATTATTGCGCATCCTGCCCCGCGAATAAGTTATGCCGCTGGTTTGCGCGAAAACAAGTATAGCGATCGGTAGCAGGATGATAAGCGAACAGATCTTCTTCATAGGTTTATTTGTGGGGATTTAAAACGATGTTATTTCGGTAAATTAATAACGACTGCAAAATTCGCCATCAATTCTGCATCTTTGCTAAAGTACAAAAATAAAAATTTCTGCCGCTTGAATTTCGCCTCGTTCATAGCTTCACGTATATCGTTCCGCTCAAAGCGTACTTTTTCAAAACTCATTGTGCGCATTGCTATTACGGGTATTATGCTGGGATTGAGCGTGATGATCCTTTCGGTAGCTATCGTAAAAGGGTTTAAAAAAGAAGTTGGCGACCGTATCCAGGCTTTTGCGGGCGATATCCGCATTTCTAAGGTCGATCTCAATGCCTCGTTCGAGAATACGCCTTTTAATGATAACGATACACTGGTGAAACGCTTACTGGCTGACAAACAGATCACTAAAGTGATGCCATTTGCTACCAAAAACGGCATTATCAAAGCTAAAGACGAGATCGAGGCTATTATTATGAAAGGCGTCGACCGCTCGTACGACTGGTCGTTCTTAAAACAAAGATTGACCACCGGCCGGGTAATCGACTTTAGCGATACTACCGAATCAAAGCAGGAGATATTGATATCTCAGTATACGGCCGATCGCCTCAAACTAAAACTGGGCGATAAGTTTGTGATGTATTTCATTCAGCAGCCACTAAAAAAACGTCCTTTCAAAATCGTAGGCATCTTTGACATGGGTGTTGAGGAAGTGGATAAAACCTTTGCCATTGGCGACCTTGCCCTGATACGCCGCCTGGATGACTGGCACAAGAATCAGATAGGTGGTTATGAGGTGCGTACCCGGTATTTTGAGAATATCGAACAGGCGGCTGCCTCAGCAAATAACGTGTTACCGCCCGACCTGAAAGCATTTACTATCACCGAAACCTATGCCAGTATTTTCGAATGGCTAAAGCTGCTCGACGTTAATACGCAGGTAATCCTGGTATTGATGCTGGCAGTGGCTGTTATCAATATGATATCGGCTTTACTGATCATGATACTGGAGCGCACCAGCATGATCGGTATGATTAAAGCCATGGGCGCAACCAATATGGCTATCCAGGAAATATTTATGATCAACGCCTTTTACCTTATCGGCCTGGGTATGATACTGGGTAATTTACTCGGTCTGGGTGTCTGCATATTGCAATATCAGACACACCTGTTCAAACTCGACCAGGCATCTTATTACATGACCTTTGTGCCCATCAGTATTAACTGGCTCGATGTGGTTTTGATCAACGCCGGTACTTTATTTGTCTGCCTCCTGGTGCTCATTGTTCCGTCGATGCTGGTTACGCGTATATCGCCTGTAAAAGCTATCCGGTTTAAATGATCAGGTACGCTTTGCCTCTTCCCAAAAAACATCCATTTCGGCAAGGGTCATATCGCGTAACTGCTTACCGCTTTCTTTCGCTTTGTTTTCGAGGTATTGAAAGCGTTTGATAAATTTTTTGTTGGTTTTCTCGAGCGCGTTTTCAGGGTTGATATCGATAAAACGCGCATAATTGATCAATGAAAACAACAGGTCGCCAAACTCACCTTCGGCTTTTTCATGGTCTATTTTTTCTTCGCTTGTCGCATTAAACTCGTTGCGAAACTCGCGCATTTCTTCTTCAACCTTTTCCCAAACCTGGCTTTTTTCTTCCCAGTCAAAACCCACGCCGCGGGCTTTTTCCTGTATGCGCGATGCTTTGACCAGGGCCGGCAGTGATCCCGGTACACCGGCCAAAACCGACTTGTTGCCTTCTTTCAGTTTCAGCTGTTCCCAATTGCGTTTTACATCTTCCTCGTTCTGCACTTCCACATCGCTGTAAATATGCGGGTGCCGGTGTATCAGCTTTTCGCAGATGCCGTTCAAAACATCGGTAATATTAAAATCGCCGGTTTCGCTGCCTATTTTGGCATAAAAAACCAGGTGCAGCATAATATCGCCCAGTTCTTTTTTGATCTCCTGCATATCGCCGTCCAGTATCCCGTCCGATAGTTCGTAAGTTTCTTCAATGGTGAGATGGCGCAAACTTTCCATAGTTTGTTTCATATCCCACGGACAGTTGGCGCGCAGATCGTCCATAATGGCAACCAGGCGTTCAAAAGCGGTGCCGGGGGTTTGTGCAGATGCAGGAGGTATTAATGGCATGGCACGAATTTCACGAATTAAATCGGATTTTCACGGTTAGTAGTTAGCAATTTTTTGTTTGATTTTTTCAGTAACTTTAACTAACATCAGACAATAAAATGCCCGATTACAATCAATTACTGAACGATATTGAAGTACATTCCATTGCTGGGATACGACGATATTTTGAAGAAGGCGGGAACCCCAATGAGGTACATGGCAATATGCCGCTTTTTACCACCATGGTGGAGATGTATACACGCACGCCCCGGTTTAAGGATTGCGTTAAGGTTTTTGTAGAATACGGCCTGAAATTTAACGACGCACCCCTGCTTGCGGTATTAGCAGACGATGCCGCTAAGCTGGATGCACTGCTAAGTTCAGATCCGCCGCAGGTGAAGAGCGCCGAGAGCTTTTTAATAATGCCTACACGCCGCTAACAGGCGGTACGCTGCTGCATGTTTGCGCCGAATACAATAGTGTAGCCTGCGCCAAAGTACTGGTAAAGCACGGTGCCGATGTAAATGCCCGTGCCGGTGTGGATGAATACGGTTTTGGCGGGCACATGCCTATCTTTCACACCGTAAATCAAAACAGCAATAACTCTGCAGATATGCTGCATTTTTTGTTGGAGCACTCAGCCGACTTAACGACTACCGTTAAAGGATTGATATGGGGCAAAGGTTATGAGTGGGAAACTTTTATCCCGTCGGTAAACCCGGTAAGCTACGCCATGATGGGTTCGTTGCCGCAAATGCACCGCCGGCAGGAAACTGTGGCCGAAACGGTATCGCTATTGATTAAATATGCTTACGGAATTGATTACACTCCGGTAAACGTGCCGAATGCTTATTTAGGATAGTTTTGTTGCCCGCAGCATTTCGCGTTTGCCTGCCGCGCCGGGTACTTTTTCAATTGTACAGCCAAGCGCTTTGAGCATCCGTTTTAAATTGCCGGTAATAGCGTAGGTTACAAATACGCCGCCGGGCTTTAAAAAACTGATGGTATGCGATATCGCCTCTTCGTTCCACATTTCGGGCTGGTTGGCCGACGCAAAGGCATCGAAGTAGATCACATCAAACTGCCGGTCGCTTTTGTACTCCATTAAGCGCAAGGGAGCAGTATGAAGTTTTATATTGGGATTCAGGTTGATAAGCTCTTCCAGGGATGCCATATATCGCTCCGTAAACGCCTTCCATATCGCCGTTGATACATAAGCGTCATATCCCGTTTGGCCGATCATGTTTTCATCAAGTGGATAGGCTTCGATACCTACATAATCAAGTTGGGTGCCCTTGGCAGTACACCAATCAGCACTAAGCAAAAAATTAAGCCCGGTACCAAAACCAACTTCAAGTATCGAAACTTTTTTGTCTTGCCGGTACGCCAAAAAATGTTTTAAACCTGCATTTAAAAACACGTGTTTGCTTTCCTGCAGGGCGCCGTTGCGGGAATGATAATTTTCGCCAATCTGCGGGTTGTAAATGGTTTTTGAACCGTCGGCGGTGGTGACGAAATAATTTTGTGAGTCCATAGCTGATAGTCCATAGTCAATAGTTTTTTCTTTCTGCTATGGTCTATGGACTATCGACCATGGTCTTAATAATTTAAGAAAACGAACGAATCGCTTCCCCTAAATCATACACCGGTACGGCATTAATGGCGGTTGCGATAATGCTGCTGCCCGCTGCCGACCGCGTGCCTCCGGCGCAATGCACCATAACGGGTTTATCGGTCGGTATTTCGCTCAGGCGTTCGCGTAATTCGGGTAAGGGGATGTTTATGGATTTTTCAAAAACTTTTCGGGTTTTAACCTCGCTGTCATTACGCACATCAACAATAGTATAGTCGCCCGCATGCGCTGTGAAATGTTCAACGTCAGCAACAGCGCCCCTGGTAACGGCAGTTACCGGGTTTAACAAAACAGCCTTTATATTTTGCTCGTAGCCTATTTTGGCCGCTTTTTTTAACACAGCATCGATGACTTCCTTGTTTTCAACCACCAGGTAAAAAACTTCATCAGGGTTAATGATTGATCCCAACCAGGTTTCAAACTTACCGCCATCGGGTATGTTGATCGCGCCTTTGATGTGGCCATTTACATATTGCTCCCTGGGGCGGGCATCAACCACAGTACCTTTTTCAGGTACTGCGCCGGCATCTAAAAACGGAACGGCTGCAATGCTCTCAGCTAAAGTTTTGGCGCCGTGTTTATTCATATCAACATCGTAACCAAAATATCGCGGAATAAAGGGCTGGTCCTCGGTCAGTGTTTTTACAAACTGCAGTTCGCTCATCAGTTGCAGGGCGTAGTTATTACGTAACTCATTGCCTATAGTGCTCTGTAGCTCCGGGCTTAAATTTTTTCCGCATAACGACCCAGGGCCGTGTGCCGGGTAAACTACCACATCCCCGGGCAGAGTCATCAACTTTTCGCGGGTGCTGTGGTACATCTGCCGGGCAAGGTCTTCTTTTTGGGCGTGGATATTACCGGCGTTTTCTCGCAGGTCGGGCCGGCCCACATCGCCGACAAAAAGCGTATCGCCGGTAAATATGGCCTTTTGTACATTAAACTCATCTTCGACAATAATGCATATCGAATCGGGCGAATGGCCCGGGGTGTTGATAGCTTTCAATGTCAGGTCGCCAAGTTCGATGCTGTCGCCATCGTCAAAACCCTTGTGGGGGTAATCGGCGCCAACCAGCTTACTTACATAGATATCGGCCCCGGTTTGCTGATGTATTTCGAGGTGCGAGCTCACAAAGTCGGCATGCGGATGAGTTTCAATTACCGCAACGATCCGTGCACCATGCTCGGCAGCCAGATCATAATAAGGTTTGGGGTCGCGGGCAGGGTCGATAACCGCCATTTTGCCCTGGCTGATCACACCGTAAGAAGCATGCGCCAGCCCTTTATCATAAAATTGATGAATGATCATTTAGTGGCAAAGATAAATATTATGTGCAGATGTGTAAATGTACAGATGTGCAAATGACTTTATACCAACAAGACAATCAGGGCAGGGGGGATAAAGTAAGAAATATTTGCAGCTATGTTAATAAGTCATCCAGGTTAAACTTCGCGTTTGATAGTAAAAATACGCAAAAAAACGTGCAAAATCAAGCTTCCTGCCTCAAGCTTCCGGCTATTTCACCCTGTGATAATAAAAATCCTGCTTAACATACTTTCCTTTATATTGCCCGTCGATCCAGGCATGCAGCGAATCTGGTTTTACCAAATGATAGATCACCCTTTGCGGGAAATCGTGCTCCGGGTTGCTGAAGATAAATTCGCTATTTACAGAGCTGATCAGTTTAAAAGGTACAGGTTTACCGCCATTTTCATTTTTAACGGTTGGGATATAATAAATACCATCGCTCTTTTTGATCAGTTGCACTTTCTCCAGCCAGGTAGTATCTTTACCTTTAATCTCGTAGCCTGTGCTTTGCAGTTCGTTGGCGTTCATCTTTTTCCAGCTTTCGCCGATAGTGCCCTTTTTTGTTTTCATTTCCCATTTTCCGGCAAGCAGGTATAAGCCTTTAATGCCGGGTGATTGCGCGTAAGCAACGGAGCAAATAAGTAGAACGGCTAACAGCAAATACTTTTTCATGATGGGTTTATTTGATAAATAAATATAGTAAAAAGACGATTAGCAATAAGAAAGCCCTTTCGATTTATCGAAAGGGCTTTAAAAACTATAGGCTCAGGACTTTTGACTCAAGACTAACGACTTGGCGTTACCAAACCTTGATCCTGTCGGCAGGGGCTTTGTACATTTTATCGCCGGGTTTAATGTCGAATGCGTTGTACCAGGCATCCAGGTTAACAACGGTGCCATTGGTGCGGTATTTACCTGGCGAGTGCGGGTCGGTCATCAGCTGTTGTGCCAATGCTTCGGGGCGGATATCACCTCTCCATACCTGTGCAAACGACAGGAAGAAACGCTGATCGCCGGTAAAGCCATCAATCTTGCCGTTGCCCTGGCCCTGTTTGGTTTTTTTGTAAGCTTCGTAAGCTACGTTGATACCGCCTAAGTCGGCCAGGTTTTCGCCTAAGGTTAATTTACCTTTAATGTGCATGGTATCAACCGGCATAAAACCGTTAAACTCGTCAACTACCTTATCTGTGCGCGATTTAAACGCAGCAGCATCGTCTTTTGTCCACCAGTCGCGCAGGGTACCGTCGCCATCGTATTTAGCGCCCTGGTCGTCAAAACCGTGGGTCATTTCATGACCGATTACTACGCCTATGCCACCGTAGTTAACGGCATCATCTGCACCAAAATCAAAGAACGGGAAACGCAGGATACCAGCCGGGAAAACGATCTCGTTAGCAACAGGGCTATAGTATGCGTTCACGGTCGGAGGGGTCATTCCCCAACGGGTTTTATCAACAGGTTTGCCCAACTGGCTAACGTTGTAGTTATAGCGCCAGATAGAGATACGTTTCAGGTTACCATAATAATCGTTACGGTCTATCACAACACCATCATAGTTTTGCCATTTGTCCGGGTAGCCTATCTTTACAGTAAAGGCGGCTAATTTTTTCAAAGCACGGTCCTTGGTTTCCTGGCTCATCCAGTCGACACGTTTAATACGGTCGCCTAAAGTTACTTTCAGGTTATTCACCAGGTTAACCATATATTGTTTAGCAGCAGGGGTAAAATATTTTTCTACATAAAGCTGGCCCAACAACTCGCCTAACGAACCATCAACCAAACCCGACATACGCTCGATACGCGGAGTTTGTACTTTCTGGCCGCTCAACACACTGCTATAAGCAAAAGTAGCTTTCACAAAGTCAGAGCTCAGGGCGCTGGCCGAACCTTTCAACACCTGCCAGTCGAGGTAAACCTTCCAGTCGGCCACAGGCACGCTGGTCAACAAACCGTCAATCGATTTAAAGAACGAAGGTTGCGCTACGATAACTGTATCCTGGCCGGCCATTTTTAACCTTGGTAAAATACTTACCCAATTGAGGTTTGGTGTAGTTTTGCTAAAGTCGGCCAAAGCGTATTTGTTGTAGCTGGCATTAGGGTCGCGCATTTCGATGCGGCTTTTTTGCATGCCTGCTATGGTTTTTTCGAGATTGTAAATAGTGTTGGCATTTTTTTCCGCCTCATCGGCAGGGGTACCGGTTAAGGTAAACAGGGTGGTGATATATTTTTTGTAAGCAGTCTGTATTTTAGCGTTACGCGGATTATCTATCAAATAGTAATCACGGTCGGGCAGGGTGGTACCACCCTGGCGAAACTGAACAATATTAACGTTCGGGTGTTTCGAGTCCTGGCCAACACCGACACCAAATAAAGCGCCGCCATCGCCGCTTAAACGTTCGGTTATCATCTCATCCAAAACCTGTTGTTGTGTGCTTATTTTGGCAATACGAGCCAGATCAGGCTTAATCGGGTTGTAACCTGCTTTGTCGATAGCCACGGTATCCATACCGCTGGCAAACAGGTCGCCTACACGCTGTTTCAGGCTGCCTTTGGGCTGCGCGCCCGAAGCGCTTACATCTTTTAGCAGGCTGATAAGGTTTTTGTTGTTCTCATCACGCAGCATAATGAAGCTGCCCCAACTGGTTTTATCGGCAGGGATAGCGTTTTTTTTGATCCATGCGCCATTGGCATATTCAAAAAAATCATCGCCCGGTTTTACCGACATGTCCATGTTGGCCGGGTCGATATATTTTTTATCCGGGGGGGTAGGCGGGGTCTTGCCTTTGTCGCCACCCGTGGCAAACACATTGGCCGACAGGCAAACTGCGCCTGTAAGCATCAAACTTGCTAATTTTAGTTTCATATTTAATTTAAGAGAATTTGAATTACAAATCTTAATGGCATTAAAACCGAATGTTTATCGGTTGAACCACCTGATTATCGACGATGGCTTTAGCTTATAGACAACATTACCGGATAATCTAAAAAATTGCAGGAATTTCATTTGCCAAATGTTATTTCAATTTTTAAACTAACGCTTGATATAAATATTGTAGCAGGTACAATAATAATAATTTTGAATTGAAAACTAAATTATGCCAATTTATAATTATTTATAGGGTATCACTGTAGGTTATAGCTTGGCTCATAGTCGATGGTCTATAGCTTATAGTAAGAAAAACGTTCCCTTAAAAAAGGCTATCGACCATGGTCTATGGACTATGGACTATCGTCCCAAAACGCTACTTTTGCAAAATTATGAATACTTCTAAAACGTATCAGCCTAAACAATCCGAAGATAAGTGGTATAGCTATTGGTTACAGCATGGTTTTTTTAAATCGGTGCCCGATGAGCGGGAGCCTTACACCATTGTCATCCCGCCGCCGAACGTAACCGGCGTTTTGCACATGGGCCACATGCTGAACAATACTATACAGGATGTACTGATACGCCGTGCCCGTATGAAAGGCAAAAACGCCTGCTGGGTACCCGGCACCGACCATGCCTCTATCGCAACCGAAGCCAAAGTTGTGGCTTTGTTAAAAGAGCAGGGCATCAATAAAAAAGACCTGACCCGCGAAGAATTTTTGCGCCATGCCTGGGACTGGAAAGAAAAATACGGCGGCATTATCCTCGAGCAATTAAAAAAATTAGGCGCCAGCTGCGATTGGGACCGCACCCGTTTTACCATGGATGCCGACCTGAGCGAAGCCGTTATCGATACTTTTATTCACCTTTACAAAAAAGGCCAGATATACCGGGGCGTGCGCATGGTTAACTGGGATCCGCAAGGTAAAACTGCAGTTAGCGATGAGGAGGTTATCCGAAAAGAGGTAAATCAGAAGCTTTATTATATCAAGTACCAAGTATCAAGTAGCGAGTATCAAGTATCAAGTAAAGAAAACGCAAATCAGTCTAACGACTTGATACTTGATACTAACTACTTGGTTGTAGCTACCACCCGCCCCGAAACCATCATGGCTGATGCGGCGATCTGCATCAATCCTAATGATGAGCGGTACACGCATCTCCACGGCAAAAAGGTATTCATCCCATTGATTAACCGCGAAATACCGGTTATACTGGATGAGTATGTAAGCATGGATTTTGGTACCGGCTGCTTAAAAGTTACACCGGCCCACGATCTGAACGATTACGAGCTTGGCCAAAAGCATAACCTGCCCGTTATCGATATTTTAAATGATGACGGCACACTGAGCGAAAAGGCGCAGATACTGGTTGGCGAGGACCGTTTTGCCGCCCGTAAAAAGATCGCTGTTTTACTGGAAGAAGCCGGTGCTTTAGAAAAAGTTGAAGATTACAAATCCCAGGTAGGTTTTTCTGAAAGGACAAACGCCGCCATCGAACCTAAACTCTCTATGCAGTGGTTCTGTAAGATGGACGAGATGGCCAAGCCCGCGCTTGATTATGTGTTAAAAGGCGATATCAAACTCATCCCCGAAAAGTTTGTGAACACCTACCGCCACTGGATGGAAAACGTGCGCGACTGGTGCATCAGCCGCCAGCTTTGGTGGGGACAGCAAATCCCGGCCTGGTACTTACCCAACGGTCAATACGTAGTTGCCAAAACTGCCGAGGAAGCATTAGCAGAGGCAAAGAAACTCACAACTGACAACTCACAACTGACAACTGACAACCTGAAACAGGATGAAGACGTCCTCGATACCTGGTTTTCCTCATGGCTGTGGCCGATATCTGTTTTTGATGGTTTTAAAGATCCGAATAACGACGATATTAATTACTATTATCCAACCAACGACCTCGTCACCGCTCCCGAGATCCTGTTCTTCTGGGTAGCGCGCATGATCATGGCGGGCCACGAGTTCCGTGGCGAGGTGCCGTTTAAGAACGTGTATCTTACCGGTATCGTTCGCGATAAGCTGGGCCGAAAAATGTCCAAATCACTGGGTAACTCACCCGACCCACTCGACCTGATCGAAAAATACGGTGCCGATGGCGTTCGTGTAGGTATGCTGCTGTCATCGCCTGCCGGTAACGATCTGATGTTCGACGAAAGCCATTGCGAGCAGGGCCGTAACTTTGCCAATAAAATATGGAATGCGTTTAAGCTCATCAAAGGCTGGGAACCGAATGCATCGCTTAGCAATACCAACCAGGTAAGCATACACTGGTTCGAGAGCCGTTTTAACCAGGCTTTGGCCGAAATCGAGGAACATTTCACCAACTTCCGCCTGTCGGATGCGTTGATGACCACCTATAAACTGGTGTGGGACGATTTCTGTGCCTGGTATCTCGAAATGATCAAACCGGCTTATAACCCCGACGCCGAAAAGCAGGCGATCGATCAGGAAACCTATTCGGCTACAGTTAAGTTCTTCGAAAATATTTTGAAGATACTGCATCCGTTTATGCCTTTTATAAGCGAAGAGCTTTGGCATGATGAAGTATTCGGCGAAAGAAGCGTTGCAGATTGCTGTATTGTTGCGCAATTGCCCAATATTGGGGAAATGGATGCACGCCTTTTAAATGGTGTTGAAGTGATCAAACAGTTGATAACCGAATTACGCAACCTGCGTAACGCCAGGCAACTCTCACCAAAAGAAAAACTGCCCCTAAGTATCAAGATAAATTCGGGCGCCGATTATCAGGCTTATTTGCCTGTTATTACCAAACTGGGCAACATTGAAACTATTGATTTTACCGGGGATAAAATTACCGGCGCTGCAGGCTTTATGGTAGGTACCGACGAGTTTTTTGTACAGCTGCAAAACAATATCGATGCTGACGCCGAACGCGAGCGCTTAAACGCCGAGCTAAAATATCTCGAAGGTTTCCTCAAATCGGTTAACGCCAAACTTCAAAACGAGCGCTTTATGGCCAATGCCAAACCCGAAGTGGTAGAGAACGAACTAAAGAAAAAAACCGATGCCGATACCAAGATCAGGAATATACTCGAAGGCTTAAAGGCATTAGATTAATTATTGGCAGGTTAATTGTTATATAAGTTAGGTAAGCCCATCATCAACATGCGCTATTTGTGTGTTGATGATAAAGTATTTACGCAAATTTATATATCTTTATAGTTCCATAATTATTCTATTGATTTAATGAACAGGCGGCGTATAAGTTTTTATAACTTATCAATTAAAAATATAATCTCAAGGGATGATTCTATCCTCGATCAGGCGCGTATCCGCCTGATCTATTATGGGTTGATTCTTTCGTTTGTAGGTATTTTGGCCATTCTGCCAAACGTATATAACCTGCACGAATCGATGCAGTTTACGCTGGCCGTTATTTTACTGTTCGTATTTTTCATACTTTTCAAATACTTCACCTTTATACCCGACTGGGTGGCCGTATCGCATGCCCTGCTTGCTATGGGTACGGGTGTGATTTTTTTCTCCGTTTATTTTTTGTTTCAAAGCGTAAACATCATTGTCATTCAATTGGTGCTGCTCATTATCCTTTTTGGATATTATATGCTCGATGTTACCTGGGGTACCGTTTACTCACTCATTAACCTGGCCTCGGTACTCGGTTTTTTAGTTTACGATGACGCAACCCATACGCTTACTAAATTACGACCCGAAACCATTGATGGTTATACCATGATCGTATCGGTGTTTTTTAATTTCATCATTATTATGTTTATTCAGGGGCATTTTTATAATGCTTTTGTTAAGAATATAAAAGAGCTTAAAGGCTTTGCCGATTCGGAAAAGCAACTGAACGAGAAACTTGAAAAAGCGATGATCCGTTCAGAAAAATCATCCGAGGCACAGTCAGATTTCCTTTCCACCATGTCGCACGAGATACGCACGCCACTCAACGCCGTTATTGGTATGAGCAACCTGCTGATGATGGAAAACCCGCGCCCCGACCAAAAAGAAAACCTTGAGATATTGCGCTTTTCGGCTGGTAACCTGCTTACGCTGATCAACGACGTGCTTGATTTTAATAAGATTGAATCGGGAAAAATCGCTTTCGAAAACATCAAGTTTAACCTGAACGAACTGATGCAGAATATCTGCGGCGGGCAGATGGTTAAAGCACAGGAAAAAGGTCTGGACTTCAGCCTCCATGTGGATGGGTTTTTAAAGACACGCTATATGATCGGGGATCCTACCCGTTTATCGCAGATCATTTTTAACCTCATCAGCAACGCCATCAAATTCACCAAAAAGGGCGGGGTGAAAGTGAGTGTTACCTGTGTGCAGGACAGGCACAACGAAGCTACCATCCGCTTCTCGATCCAAGACTCTGGTATAGGTATAGCCGACGATAAGATAGCCGCAATTTTTGAACCTTTTACACAGGAATCGATAACCACTACGCGCCAGTTTGGTGGCACCGGCCTTGGTTTGGCTATTGTAAAACGCCTGCTCGAATTGCAGGGTGTAAGTATTAATGTAACCAGTGAGATTGGTGTTGGTTCGGAGTTCTTTTTTGTGATGGATTTCCCGGTATCGACTGATACCCTGGTTCCCGAAGAGCCATTGCGCAATATTACTCCCGCCGAACGAGGGGATTACCCGATAGGCAATATGCAGGTACTGATTGCCGAGGATAACCCGGTTAATGTGATGCTGATGAAAAAACTCTTCAGCAAGTGGAACATTACCCCGGTAATTGCCGAGAATGGCGAACGTGCCATCGAACTGCTGCAATACGGTAATTTCGATATTATCCTGATGGACCTGCAGATGCCGGTTCTGGATGGTTTTGAAGCTGCAAAAGCTATCCGCAAAATGCCCGACCCTAAGAAAGCAACCATCCCGATCATTGCGCTTACCGCATCGGCCTTGTTCGATATTAAAGACAGGGTTTACAATGCCGGCATGAACGATTACGTATCCAAGCCATTCAAACCGAATGAGTTGATGGATAAGATGCTGAACCTGGTAATTCCGGTAAGTTAAGCACACGCCAAAGCACATAAGTCGCAAAGAAGAGTTTAAAAAGTACTTAGCGCCTTTGCGCCTCCGCGTGAAAAGTCTATTGGTAATCAGGCAGCGCTTCGATAAAATCAAAACTTTCGTTATGGTGGTCTATGCGGCAATAATAGTGCTGCAAGCCATTAGTTACCGCTAACAAAGCAATGCGGTGCACCATATTGTAACGCGCAATCTGATCGAACACACTTTGGTTGATCTTTACCGATGGCGCCTTACATTCCACCAACAGCACCTTTTCGCCCAGGTTGTTAAACACTACGATATCGCTGCGCCGGGCGCGGCCGTGGAGCCGTAAGCCGCCTTCGAGCCTGATCAGGCTACGGGGATAATTCTTCTCGCGGATGAGGTACTGCACAAAATGCTGACGTACCCATTCTTCAGGAGTTAAAACCACTTCTTTCTTCCTGATCTCGTCGAACAGAAAAAGCTGCCCGTTCTCGTCGGTGATCTTAAAAGGATAAGGAGGAAGATTGAGCGGCTGAAGCATTTTTCGAAGTCAGAATTCAAAATTAAAAAGTCAAAAATAGAAATATATAGTTCGTATGCCCGAATTAAACTATCAACAATACCCGCTTTTGAATTTTGAATTTTTACTTTTGACTTATCATCATGACTGCGCCCGAAATTTTAAAAGACCTCCGTAACCGCAAATTCAAACCCTTATATCTTTTGCACGGCGAAGAACCGTATTTTATCGATTTGCTGGGTAACTATATTGAGCATAACCTGCTGAGCGAGGCCGAACGTGGCTTTAACCAAACAGTGGTTTACGGTAAAGATACCGATATGATGACGGTGCTCAACGCGGCCAAGCGTTACCCCATGATGAGCGATTACCAGGTTGTTTTGGTAAAAGAAGCGCAGGATATGAAATGGGGCAAAGAAGATGACGACAAAAAAAGCATCGACCCGGTGCTGAGCTACCTTGAAAACCCGCTGCCCAGTACTGTGCTGGTTTTTTGCTATAAATACGGCAAATTCGATAAGCGCAAAAAATCGTACAAAGCGATCGATAAAAATGGTTTGGTGTTCGAATCGACAGCGCTTTATGATAATAAAGTTCCGGGTTGGATTGAGGATTTTGTGCAGGAAAAAGGCTATAAGATTAGCCCGCAGGCGGCCGCTTTACTGGGCGAGTACCTGGGTAACGATCTTTCGAAAATAGCCAACGAGCTCGAAAAGCTGATGCTTAACATCGCCAAAGGGCAGGAGATCACGCCTAAAGAAATACAGGACAACATCGGCATCAGCAAGGAGTATAATGTTTTTGAATTGCAAACCGCACTGGGCAAACGCGATGTGGTGAAGGTGAACCGCATTATTAATTATTTCGAGGCCAATCCAAAAGCCAACCCTATCGTGGTTGTGCTGGGAACACTTAATAACTATTTTGCCAAGGTTCTTCGTTATCACTATGCAACCGATAAATCGCCGCAGGGCCTGGCGCGCGAGTTGGGGGTAAGCCCCTTTTTTATAAAAGATTACGAACAGGCAGCGCGTACCTTTAATTACGGTAAAACTATACAGATCATCGGCCTGCTGCGTGAGTATGATTTAAAAAGTAAGGGAGTTGGTTCAAACACCGATCATGGCGGGTTGATGAAGGAGCTGATGTTTAAGGTACTTCATTGATTTGGGGGCATGAAGCCGGAAGCGAGAAGCTTTTTGTCGCTAACATAGTACTTCTTGCTTGAAGCATCCTGCCTCAAGCTAATATTGTCCGCTAATTAGTCCAATATTAATTTCTGAAAGTGCCTTAACCGGCTGTATTTGTGCTTTTTATTTGTGGTACGGCTATTGAATAACCCTATTAATAAAATTTGGTCACTATGAAAAAAATAGCATTATTGTTAGCCCTGGCTGTTGCGTCAGCAGGCGCTTTCGCTCAGCAAAAAGTAGTTAAGGACGAGGTTAAAACTAAAAAAACAACTACTGTGGGTCAAAAAGTTCATAATGTTTTTAGCAAGCACAAACATTACAGTGGTACTAAAACCAAACATGTAGTTAAGAAAGAGAAAAGTGCAACGGTTAAACCAAGTTAAATAAATTGCCCCTAAAGGGGCTTTTTTATTGCCTTTTCTGCAAGATCTTCGCAATCATAACTTTTGCGATATTATTTGCGCGATGCCTGGCTTCATCTGCAATAGGCCCCGTAAAATACCGATCTACTGTTATCTGCCACAAAAACAACCACCGGTTAAACTGATTTTCGTTCAATTCGCTCAACCGGTCTATTTCCAGATGTACTTTCACAGGGTTACCATGGTAATGGTGCGTGCCCAGCAAAATATCTTCCCAAAAATTAGCGATAACGGGCAAGTGAGTTGCCAGGTCGAGATGTGTTATTTCGGTAAAAATAAACCCGATTACGTCATCAGCGAAGGCACGTTCGTAAAATTTAGTTAACAGAGATTCAATATCTGTTCGGGAGGCAATGTCGGCAGGCATGCGGTAAAGTTACTATTCTTTACCTACTTTCACCCCCGCTTTGGTTAACCATTCAATCGCGCTTTTTTTATCGCCAAAGGTTTTAATGGTGATGGGGCCATTAATATTTTGGATTGTCTGGTCGGCAGCCATACGGCTAAACGTGCTGGGCGAATAGATCCAGGCCAGATGCGTTAATCCGGCCTTTTCGAGCATCGGGAAACACTCTTTTATCACCCATTGTACAGCATCGGCCCAGGTGCCCATTACTTTCAGATTATCGTTTAATAATAAAGGACAGTGGTATTCAATAAGCCCCTCGATTATTTTTGTGCAACCCCGTTTAACCGTCTGGAAGTTTTGAAAGCCCCTCCAGTTTGCATACACATATTTACCGTCTTCATCATAAGTTACGCTAATGCCTGTATCATGATAGGCCGAAATAACCGGTGTCCCATAGTTTTTAATGGCCGAAAAGTTTGAAAAAGGCAGGCGTAAACTAAAAGTCGAACCCTTTCCCTCCTCACTTTCTACCCATATCGAACCATTATGCTTCCTTATAATTTCGGCTACTTTGTATAAGCCACTGGTACCACTACGGGTTATTTCGCGGTTAGCTAAGTTGGCACATAGTTTATTAAGCGTATAATGTGGTATGCCTGCGCCAAAATCCTGTATCGAAAATATCAGGCTTTGTTCTATCACTTCCGTCCGTAAAATAATATTGCTTGCAGCGGTCGAATATTTAACAGCGTTATCGATCAGGCATTCCAAAGCTATTTTTATCCGGGTTTTATTACCATAAAAACTTGAGTCTTTAGTCAGCTCCATCATCATGGTGTTTTTTACTCCTTGCGATTGGAGTTTTGCCACAATTTCTTTCACCAGTTCGTTAAAAGCAAAATCCTTCATTTCGTACGAGATTCCGTACAATTCATCCTCATCATTAACCTTTTTGTTGACTTGCCTAACCGCCTCGTCAAGCTCCATGCTACAGTCGTAAATGTATTTACTGATCTGTTTATACTCTTCGGGGCTTGCCGCCTCGTCTTTAATTAAGCTGGCCAGGCCAAGCAGGGTGGCAATAGGTTTTCTGATCAAGTGTGAGTTGAGGTACGACACCTCTTTCATCTGGTCTATTTTTTCCAGTAGTTTTTCCTCGGCTATTTTTTTTTCGGTGATATCCCTAAAATGTACCGTTAACCCATCCGGAGTTGCATACCCGTAAATGGCGAACCATTTTTGCACGGGCCAGAAATAGCCCGTAAACTCAACATTAATGCCCGATTTTAGCGATGAGTGCATATAATTGTAAAAATCTGTATCGATAACTTCCGGAAAGGTTGTCCATAAGTTATTGCCAATAACCTGTTCTTTGCTGTAACCGATCAGGTTTTCAGCAGCGTTGTTCCAGTAGGTTACGTTAAAATCAAAATCAGTTTGAAAAAAGCCTATCGATGTACTTTCTAATATGCGGTCAAGCTTATTCCGCGTACTATCAAGTTTATTTCTTATTTCTTTTTCGCTATTGATGTTGTGCGCATAGGCCAGGCGTGCCCGCACGTCCTGGTACGCTATCAGGAATGATACCAATTCGACATAAAGTATTTTTTTGTCTTTGGTAATATGTTGCAGCTCGCGGATATTTAAGCCGTTTCCTTTGATCTCCGATAGTGTCTGTTCTAAATCAGGTTTGCTTTTGTCGGCCCGCAAATCCCAGATGGTGAGGTTTAAAAATTCTTCTTTGGTATATCCGTATTGTTGCAGGGCAGCGGTATTCACTTCCAGCATTTGCAGACTGTTGGTGTCAAATATCCACATGGGTTGCGGATTAGAATAGAATAGAAAATCAAAATTCGTCATCTGTTCAGTCTAAAGCTAAGGAAGGTTAAAATATTACTGCATCATATGACTGCCATTTTCCCATTAACAGAGCAGTTTACAGAAAAATAATGCCTAAGGACTTCTGTAATACAATGTAAGCAAGTAAATTAACAAATCAGCTTATTTGGAGATAAATATTTTGAGTATTGTTGCCGCTTCTCAACATACTACATACTATAAAAATAATTACAGTTCTGCTTGCCGGGCATAGGATAACAGTTTTTAAGCCACAAACTAAATGCCTAAATTAGCAGCACAAAACTCTTACTACATGCAATATTGGCTCGTCAAATCCGAACCTGTAAAATACAGCTGGGAAAAATTTAATAAGGATGGCCGCACCTTTTGGGATGGGGTGCGCAACTACCAGGCACGCAACAACCTGCGCGATATGCGCGAAGGCGACCTGGTGTTGTTTTATCATAGTAATGATGGTAAAGAAGTTGTCGGCATAGCCAAAGTAGTTAAAGAAAGCTACCAGGATCCAACCACGACCGATCCGAACTGGGTGGTGGTCGACTTGTCGCCGGTAGAAACACTGAGAAAGCCAGTTACTCTCGAAACGATCAAGGCTGATCCTAAACTTGCCAATATCCATCTGGTGCGCCAGGGCAGGTTGTCGGTAATGTCATTAAAGCCCGAAGAGTTTGACAGGATAGTGGAGTTAGGGAGCTAAAAGCTTAAAGCATAAAGCCGAAAGCAAAAAGTATTCATGAACAGCCTGAGCTTTAAGCTTTCTGCTTTCAGCTCAAAATCGTACCTTTGCGGCCAAATGATCGCTATAAATAACCTGACGTTCGAGATTGGTGCAAGGGCCCTTTACGATGAAGCCAACTGGCACATCAAACCCGGTGAAAAAATTGGTTTGATAGGTGCGAACGGTACCGGCAAAACCACTTTGTTAAAAATTATCGTGGGCGAATATAAGCCTACTTCGGGTACGATATCCAAATCGAAAGACCTGGCCATGGGCTACCTCAACCAGGACCTGCTTTCGTATTCATCTGATAAAAGTATTCTGCATGTGGCCATGGAAGCTTTTGAGCGCCAGAACCAGCTGCATACCGAAATTGAAAACCTGCTCAAAAAACTCGAGACAGATTATAGCGAAGACCTGCTGCATAAGCTGAGTGACAAGCAAACCGAGTTTGAAGCCCTGGATGGCTACAACATCGAATACAAAGCGCACGAAATTTTAGCCGGTTTGGGTTTCAGCGAAGAAGATACGCATCGCAAGCTCAGCACCTTTTCGGGTGGTTGGCGCATGCGCGTGATGCTGGCTAAGATACTTTTACAGGCTCCGGATATCCTGCTGCTGGATGAGCCTACCAACCACCTTGACTTACCGTCCATCCAATGGCTGGAAGAGTATTTAAAAGCCTTTGAAGGCGCTGTGGTGATCGTATCGCACGACAGGTGGTTTTTAGATAAGGTGATTAACCGTACTGTCGAATCCCGCAAAGGTAAATTAACCGTTTACGCAGGTAACTACTCCTTTTATTTAGAAGAGAAAGCTTTACGCGAAGAGATACAAAAAGGCGAGTTTAAAAACCAGCAGGCCAAAATACGCCAGGAGGAACGTTTGATCGAGCGTTTCCGTGCCAAGGCATCGAAAGCCAAAATGGCACAATCGCGTATCAAAATGCTCGATAAAATGGAGCGTGTTGAGGATGTGGACGATGATAACCCGTCGGTAAACTTCAGCTTCCGTTTCACTAAGCAGTCGGGCCGGCATGTGATCACTTTAGAAGATATCAGCAAAAGCTATCCGAACCTGAGCATCCTGGAGCATACCGAAGCCGTGATCGAAAAAGGGGATAAGATTGCCCTGATCGGTGCGAACGGTAAAGGTAAATCAACTTTACTTCGCATTATCGCTGATGCTGATAAGGATTTTACCGGTAAGATGGTTACCGGCCATAATGTTACCGAAACCTTCTTTGCGCAGCACCAGTTAGAGTCGCTGCATTTGGAGAACGAGATACTGCAGGAACTGCAATCATTTGCGCCCAAGCATACCGATACCGAGCTGCGCTCCATATTAGGTTCGTTCCTGTTCACTGGCGATGATGTGTTTAAAAAGATCAAGGTACTTTCGGGTGGCGAAAAATCGCGCGTGGCATTGGCTAAAGCGCTTACCGCCGATGCTAACTTCCTGATCCTCGATGAGCCTACCAACCACCTGGATATCCAATCGGTAAATATTTTAATCCAGGCTTTGCAGCAGTACGAGGGTACTTTCATCGCCGTATCGCACGACAGGTATTTCCTGGATAATGTGGCCAATAAGATCTGGTTCATCGAAGATAAAAAGATCAAGCAGTACCCGGGCACTTATGCCGAGTTTGATGAATGGTATGCCAAACGTAAGTTGCAACCGAAAATAGAACTGCCGGCGGCTCCGAAAAAGGAAGAGAAAAAAGAACCGGTTAAAGAGCAAAACCCATCGGAAGATAAAACCAAACAGCTAAAAAAGCTAAACGGCGATTTGGCCCGAATGGAAGAGAAGATAGCCGAATTGGAAAAAGCCATCAGAGAGTTGGAGAATAAGCTGGCCGAAGACGGCGTTTATAATGACGCGGCCAGATCGAAAGAGGTAAACGCATCGTATCAGCAAAAAAAGGATGAACTGGCTAAGGTACAGGATGAATGGGAAGCGCTGGCTGAGCAGATCATGGAGCTGGAAGCGTAAGCCCCACCCAACCCTCCCCGGTAGGGAGGGCTTTAAAAAAGTATACAAGTAAAGTCTCCCCTACCGGGGGAGATTTAGAGGGGGCCTATATATGATGAAAAACTATCTGATCCTGCTGCTTTCCAGCATTAGCTTCAATGCCTTTGCCCAGCAGCCGTACGATGATTACGTTTACCAGCCGTCCATCAAAACCATACAGTTTTACAATAAAAACAAAGAGCAATCATTTCCGGAGATCGCTTTGGGTTCGAACGAGCAATTGCTGCTGTCGTTTGATGATCTGCGCTCAACCAGCCGTAATCTTACTTATACCATCGAACATTGCGATGCCGAATGGAATTCATCAAGGCTGTCGCCAACCGAGTACCTGCAAAGCTTTACCGAGGACCGTATAAATGAGTATCGTTACTCCACCAATACCATCCAAAAGTATGTGCATTATGAGCTTACGTTGCCTAACTTCAGCATCGTACCTAAGCTTTCGGGCAATTATATTTTAAAGGTTTTCGAGGATGGCGATCAGTCGAAGCAGGTTTTCACCCGCCGGTTTTACGTGGTAGACAGCAAAGTTTCTATTGGTGCAGAGGTAGTGGCGTCATATAACAATACGTTAAGACAATCGAACCAGAAGCTAAACATCCAGGTAAACTACGGTAGCCTGGTGGTACAGAACCCGTTTAATGATATCCGTTTGCTGGTGCTTCAAAACGGCCGGACGGATAAATCGCAAACCAATTCCAAACCTTTTAATGTGCGCGGTACCCAGTTGTTGTATACCGATTTTGCCACTAACGATTTTACCGGTGGTAACGAGTTTCGTCATTTTGATTTGCGATCGTTGCGGCTGAATTCCGAAAGAGTAGGGAAGATATACCGGGATACGGCAAATATGGTGGTGCTGATAGGCGACCCTAACCGGGATGCGCCATCGTATACCTTTCAGTATGATAACGACGGCAGTTTTTTTATTTTGAACCAGGACGGGCGCGACCCGCGTACCGATGCCGATTACGTGCATGTTTATTTTAGCCTGGCGGGCAATAAATCGGCATCCGAAGGTGCGGCATACATCGTTGGTAAATTCAATAACTATAGGCTGGATGAACATAGCCGCATGGATTATGATCCCGGCAAGGGCCGTTTTTATACCGATCAATACCTCAAACAAGGGGTTTACGATTACGAATATATCTGGGTGCCCAAGGCAAGCGCTGTGCCCGACGACACGACTTTTGAAGGCTCGTACTTTGAAACCGAAAATGATTACCAGGTGCTGGTGTACTACCGCCGCACCGGCGCCCGCTGGGACGAACTGGTAGGGTATCGTTTATTGAATACAACAAATAGGAGATAAATCCTTATTACCTTCCGCTCAACGGATCAAAAAATAAGGCTTTTAACTCGGTAGCGTCGTCCGCTTTCATACGCCCGGCCAAAACCAAACGCAATTGCCTGCGGCGTAAGGCTCCGGCAAATAAGGCCTTGTCTTCTTCCGTCTCAGGTATAAGTTCGGGTACTTTTACTGTATTGCCCTCCTTATCTAAAGCTACAAAGGTGTAGTATGCCTCGTTACTTTTATTACGTGTGCCCGAGGGAATGTTTTGCGCCCATACATCAAGGCGTACTTCCACCGACGTATTAAAAGCGCGGGTAACTTTCGATTCAATACTGATCACATCTCCCAGTTTGATCGGCGATTGGAACGATACATTATCGACTGAGGCGGTCACTACAATGCGGTTACAATGTTTTTGCGCGGCAATGGCCGCCGCGATGTCCATCCAGTGCAGTAATCGCCCACCCATCAGGTTGTTCAGCGTATTGGTATCGTTGGGTAATACCAATTCATTCATTATGGTATGCGAGTCTTTGGGTGTCTTCATGCTATTGCTTTGCACAAAGATAGTATTTACGCGAAGCATAAATGGTTTTGGTGGTCGGAATATTCAAACATAAGCTATCTTAGTGCGTATTTAACATTATGGATAAGCGAATAAAAGTGGTACAGGGCGATATCACCAAACAGCAGGTTGATGCCATTGTAAACGCGGCCAACAGCAGCCTGATGGGCGGCGGCGGTGTTGATGGCGCTATCCACCGGGCGGGCGGAAAAGCTATATTGGAAGAATGTATTAAGATAGTCGACAGGCAGGGGCGTTGCAAAACCGGCGAAGCCGTGATCACTACAGGCGGCAACCTGCCGGCCAAATATGTCATCCATACCGTGGGCCCGATCTGGAACAAGGGCAATGCAAAGCAAAACCAGTTGCTGGCTAATTGCTATCGTAACAGCCTGAAATTGGCAGTGGGTAATAATGCTAAAACCATCGCTTTCCCGAATATCAGTACGGGTGTTTACCGTTTCCCTAAAGAGGAAGCAGCACAGATCGCTATTGATACAGTTAATGAGTTTTTATCACGCAACGATACACTTACAGAAGTGGTTTTTGTTTGTTTTGATAAAGAGAATTATCAGATATATGCAGATATCTTAAAGTCTTAGGCGGTCATTTGCGCATCTGCACATCCCCTCATCTGTGTATTACTCAATAATGCCCCCTTATCTTGTTATGTATCTCTTCATCGTATAGTTTACGTAGCGATTGGTGTATTTCGGGCGATAGCGGTTTTAGGTCAGATGCTTCGATATTACTGTACACCTGCCAAACCTTACTGGCGCCAGGGATAACGGTAGTTACTTCCGGGTGGTCCAATATCCAGCGGATGGCCCATTGCGGCATCCGGCTGTCGGGCAGCATACCTTTTATTTTATTGGCCAGTTTAACGCCTTCTTTAAACTCGATGCCCGAAAAGGTTTCGCCTGTGTTAAAAGCTTCGCCATTAGCGTTGTAGTGACGGTGATCGTTTTGGGCAAAAGTAGTCGTGTCGCTAAACTTGCCGCTCAGCAGGCCGCTTGCCAAAGGTACGCGTACAATAATGCCCACGCCTTTTTCTTTTGCTTTCGCGAAAACCTCTTCGGCTACATGCTGGCGAAACAGGTTGAAAATGATCTGTAAAGATGCCAGGCCTTCCTGTTCCAAACAAATCAGCGCTTCCTCGCTGGTTTCAACACTGGCGCCAAAGTGTTTGATCAGGCCTTCCTGTTGCAGTTTACGCAGATGGTCGAATATTTCACCTTTGCGCATCACTTCGGTAGGTACACAATGTAATTGCTCCAAAAATAATTGCGATTGCCCCAGATGCTTCAGCGAGTCTTCTACATGGCGTTTCAGATAATCGAAAGTATAAGCTGGCGGCCAGCCGCCGGCATCGCCTTTACGGCCGAGTTTGGTAGCTACATAAACCGGTTGGTCAACGGTTTTTAAAAACTTACCGATAATGCTTTCGCTTACACCCATGCCGTACACATCGGCGGTATCTATAAAGTTGCCGCCCTCGTCGGTATAGGCTTTTAGTATGGCCAGGGCATTATCTTCATCAATTTTGCCCCAGTCGGCGCTGCCCAATTGCCAGGTTCCCAGGCCAACTTCGGCTAATTCAACGTCTTTAAATTTTCTGTATTCCATTGTATCAATTATCCTTTTACGGTTTCGAGCCAGGCTTCGGCCATTAAAGTAATGCCAGCCGCACTGGGATGTACGCCATCGTTCGTCCAATAGTTGCCTGGAGCAACCTGCACAGCCTTATCAAAAATACTTTGATAGGGGATAAACGCAGCATCGTAGCTTTCGGCAATCTCTTTGGCAGCGGCGCGGAAATCGTTGAACGCAGGGTACCACTTATCGGTAACCGCTTTTACATCCTTTACGGCAAAGGGTTCGCCAATAATGAGCTTAACATCGGGCAGGGCTTGTTTGGTACGGTCAAGCAGTTTTTTATAGTCCGTGCGGTAAGTATCGATGGTGCCGGTATAACCGCTTGTAAGGGTATGCCAAAAATCGTTCACGCCAACTAAAATGCTCAGTACATTGGGTTTGATAGCTAAGCAATCTTTATCCCACCTGTCGGCAAGCTGGTAAACCTTATTACCGCTGATGCCGGTGTTAAAGATCTGCAGTTTTTTGCCGGGATAGGCCTTTAGCAAATGGCTGCCGGCTATCATGGCGTAACCGCTGCCCCAGTAAGCCAGTGTATTGGCCTTAATGTCGGTTTTGTTACGACCGGCATCGGTTATCGAATCACCCTGGAACAGGATCACGTCGTTATCCTTAAGTCCGATCCTTTTGCCTTTGGCGGGCGGCATTGCGGCCGCTACAATTTGGGGGATGCTCAGGGTGGCCAAAGTGCCTAAACCGGCGTTCCGGATAAAATCGCGGCGCGATCTGCTAAAGAGGTTGTTCATTGGTTTTTTGTTTTTTGTCGAAACTAAGATATACACAAAAAACACATTGTCAAAAAAGCTAACTTCGCGGCTATGTACCGGCTCATCAAACCCATCCTCTTCAAATTCGATCCTGAAAAAGTGCACCATTTTGTTGTGCGAAATCTAAAGCGGGTTAACCGTTTCCCGGGTGGCAGCGCGCTGAGCAGGGCAATATGGACCTATGATGATGAGCGCCTGAAAAAACAAGTATTCGGACTAACTTTTAAAAATCCTGTCGGACTGGCGGCCGGTTTTGATAAAAATGCCGAAATGATGGCCGAGATGGCTAACCTGGGTTTTGGTTTTGTTGAGGTGGGAACGGTAACACCATTGCCCCAGCCAGGTAACGACAAGCCGCGGATGTTTCGCCTGCCGGCCGATGGAGCGCTTATTAACCGCATGGGCTTTAATAACCAGGGCGTGGATGTGGTTGCCGAACGGATAAAAGTTTATCGCAGCTCAAAAAATGCTGACAGTAGTTTGATTATCGGTGGTAACATCGGCAAAAACAAAATTACCCCTAACGAGAACGCGGTCGACGATTATATCAAATGTTTCGACCGCCTGCACGATGTGGTGGATTATTTTGTGGTGAATGTAAGCTCGCCCAACACACCCGGCTTGCGCGCTTTGCAGGAAAAAGAACCGTTAAAAAATATCCTCAATACCTTACAGCAACGTAACATCAAAAACCCTGCAGCGCGACCCATCTTACTCAAAATAGCGCCCGATCTGACCGATGAACAGTTGGATGATATTGTCGAGATCGTAACCGAAACCGGTATCGCCGGGGTTATCGCCACCAATACCACCATTAGCCGCGAAGGCTTAACATCTCCGCACAAAAACGAAACAGGTGGTTTAAGCGGAAAACCGTTGACAATCAGATCGACCGAAGTGGTCAGGTATTTGTCCGATAAATCTAAAGGTTCGTTCCCGATAATCGGTGTAGGCGGCATCCATTCGCCGCAGGATGCGCTGGATAAATTAAAAGCAGGCGCTTCGCTGGTGCAGTTGTATACCGGGTTTATCTACGAAGGGCCGGGGTTGATCGGGGCGATCAACAAAAAAATCCTGCTGGCCTAATACCAGCAGGATTTAAATTATGGTACAGAAATAATTCTGCTTATTTTTTTGCTTCTAAAGCTGCTAAAACTTCGTTGTTTTTAGCTAACTGGCTTTTGGTCGATTCTTTCGAACGGCTTCCTGGTTCCAGGTTAGTAGCCAGTTTTAAATGCTGAACTTCTAAACGGCTAACCGTTTTGTTCCTTCTGTCTTTTCTTTTTAAACGAGTAACACCCATGACTTTAATATTTTAATTACTTTAACTTCTTGAGGTCGAGAGCGGATTCGAACCGCTGTAGGAGGTTTTGCAGACCTCAGCCTAGCCACTCGGCCACCCGACCCTTAAATTGGACTGCAAAAATAGTAATATTATATTGCCTTACAATTTTTATTTCAAGGTTTTTCTGGATATTTCTGAACAAAATATCGCAGTCGCTATCGCCACGTTTAACGATTCTGTCTTTCCGGGCTGTGGTATAGTTACCCGGTGCTGTATCAGTTCCTCAATTTCGGCGCGTATGCCATTACCTTCGTTGCCCATCACAACCAGGCCCTCGGTACCGAAATCGGTATTGTAAATATTACTGCCGGCTAACAGGGCGCCAAATACAGGTAGCTTGGTTTGTCTGATAAAATCAGCCAGGTTTAGATAGTGGATATTTACCCGCGCCAGCGAACCCATCGTAGCCTGAACAACTTTTGGGTTGTACGCGTCGACCGTATCTTCCGAACAGATGATATTTTTGATGCCGAACCAGTCTGCAGTGCGGATAATAGTACCCAGATTACCCGGATCCTGTATGCCATCTAAAGCTAAAGTAAAACTTTGTCGAGGCGCAGCTGTTTCAGTTTTGGCCCATTGCGGTATTTTTATCAGGGCAATAACATCCTGCGGAGTAGTAAAACTGCTTATTTTTTCGAGTATGTTTGCGGGTATTTCCCGGAGGTTTATTTTTTGGGATAATTTAAGCAATTTTGGGCCTAAGGCAGGCGTGTGATAAATGGTTTCGATATGATAATCCGAGTTAATGAATTCTGTTACCGATTTGATACCTTCAACCAAAAAAAGACGGTGCTCTTTTCTGCCTTTTTTTTGTTGTAAGGATTTTAAAAAACTGATTTGAGATTTTGAAAGCATATACCCGGTATAATAATTACGGCCTTACAATTTTAAGTATTATTATTCTCTTTTTAGTCCAGGCGTGCAGTACCACCCGTGGCCTCAAAGGTAACCAGGTTTTGGTACGGAAAATAACTATAAACGGCGTTGATAAACAATACCAGGAGGCAATAGTAAACTATGTTGATAAGGAACAGCAACCCAATAACTGGTTAAACCTGCAATTTTATTATGCCTTCAGCCGTCACGGGAAAAAGGACATCGGTGAGGCCCCTCGCATACTCGACTCAGATCTGGTAGAATTTTCGCGGGTGCAGATAGAAAAATTTTTGGCGCACCGCGGGTACCTCAAAGCCAAGGTTGAAGACAAGATCAGGATAAAAGGAAAAAAAGCCGAGCTTATTTTTAATGCTACCGAAGGTCCGCTGTTCCGGATACAAAAACTTCAGGATAGTATTGAAGACCCGCATGTAAAAACTTTATATAATGCCAACAAGGCTTTGCTGAGCCAGGTTAAAGCTGGCGATCCGTTTGATGTGGACAGCCTGGCATCAGAGCGTGAGGGGATATTTCAGTTAATGAAGCGTAACGGGTATTACGATTTCTTCCGTCAGTCAATCAACTATAATTACGATACGGCTTTTAACAAAAGCGCCGTTGCCGTTACGCGCATTATCTCCAATCCGCCCGACGACGATAAGCACGAAATATATACCATCAATAACACGACCATAACTATTTACAATAGTTATGGCAGGGCTGTTGGTAAGGCCGACACCATGCGCGTCGACTCGCAATTTATATTCGTAGATTATTCGCACCGGTTCAAACCATCGGCGTTAACAAATTATATATTCCAGCGTAAAGGCGATCAATACAATATCGAAAAGCAAAACCTCACCACATCGCGCCTTTCCGAATTGAACGTATTCCGTAATGTACCCAACCCGACTTATACTAAAACAGCCGACAGCACCAACCGCCTGGATAGCCGGATAGATATTATCCCATTGAAACATATGGCTAACCGGATAGAGGGTGAATTTATTTTTAACAGAGGACACACGGGTTTTAATATCGATAACACTTTTACCGATCGTAACCTGTTTAAAGGCGCCGAGATATTGCAGTTGAAACTGAGCTGGAGTGTATTGTTCAATGGCGCGGCAACCGCCGGTAACTCTATCCAGAACCAGGATTTTAAGGCCGGCTTAAATTTGGTTTACCCGCGTATTATATCGCCGTTTAAGTTACCTATACCCGGTAAATATGGTGTACCTCATACTACCATCTCCTCAAACTACCAGTTGTTTTTCCAGGAAGGTTTGGTGTCGCGAAAGAGCTTCATTAACTCAATCACCTACGATTGGGCCGAAACCACACAAAAACTGCATTCGCTTACGCCGATAAACATCGAGTTTTCCAAAGGTATTATCGATCCGGTAGCGCAAACCCAACTGATCGGGCAAAACCGTTACTCGTATGTTTATTTAATTGGCCGTACCATATTTACCGCAGGCAGCCAGTATTCATACCAGCTAAATGCCAATAAACTGTATACGGCAAACACCTTTACCTATTTTCGGGGCACCATCGATGCTGGCGGCAATACCCTAAGCCTGATGAGTAAGCTGCTTAACACCCGTAAAGATACCCTGGGGCAACGTACGCTGCTCGGGCAAACTTTTGCACAATATACCAAAGCCGAAACCGATCTGCGGTTTTACCGTCGTTTAGGTACCGATCAGGCATTGGTTTTTAGGTTTAATGCCGGTATTGGAGTCCCTTACGATAACAGCAGCCAGCTTATTTTTGAAAAGGATTTTTATGGGGGCGGCTCAAACGATATCCGCGCGTGGTTGCCACGTACCTTGGGCCCGGGCCAGTTTAACCGTGCAACTGCCTATGGCAGTGATACCTCTCTGCGCAGCCGTTTGAAATATCTCGACCAGTTTGGCGAGATCAAACTGGTGGGCAACCTCGAATACAGGTTTGGGTTGATCGGTAACTTTTTTGGTTCGAAGCTTAATGGCGCCTTTTTTACCGATTTTGGCAATGTATGGCGCTTAAAGCCCGAAACGGATAGCCCTAACGGCGCTTTCGACTTTAGTAAGTTGTTTCAATCAACAGCCATTGGTATCGGTACAGGTTTGCGTTTCGATCTGAGCTTCTTCGTGTTTCGTTTAGATATGGCCTTTAAGTTTAAAGATCCGCAGTTTACGGGTTCTGACCAGTGGGTGCTGCTTAAACATGGCGACGAGCTTTTCCGCGCCGGGGCGTTTAAACACAATTACCAGGTAGCCAACAGCGGCGACCCCTATAGCTTTATGCAGCTTAATTTTGGGATAGGGTTGCCTTTTTAGCCCCCTAACCCCCTAAAGGGGGTATTTAACTTTGCATTTCAAAACCTCACCCTTTAGGGGGCCGTGGGGTTAAAACACGTGCTTCAGCCCTTCGAACACCGTATCAAAGAAAGTGCCTACGCTTAAGCCACTGTGATGATTAAAATATAAAAAGATACAGAAGAGGATAGCGGCGATAATAATAAAACGCTTAAACATGTAAGCCAGCAACACCAGGATGATGGGTATGGCTATGAGAATAATCCAGCTGATGTGTATCGGGCTAAGGCTCGTATCGCGTTTATAAACATAGTACAATGCCGAGTTCGACCCTTTTTCGTTACTGTGTTTAAGGAAGATAAAGCTCGATTTATCCAGCTTGTGATGATAAAAGGCGGTCCCGTTCTCAAAGTTCAGGTCTTCATCGAATCCGTTGATCGTGAACTTAAACAAACCGCTGATGTTTTCCTGTATCGTACCTGCTGTATCGGTAGCTACTATAGCTACCTCATCCTTGGCGAAAGGGTTCTCCCTGATGGTGAAGTTTTTGATCAGGATAGCGTCGGCTCGGGCTGTAATTGAGCCCAAACCGGTAATTAACAAGATCAGGATAAGTTTTTTCATATCTGCTTATTCGAGTGCGCGTTTGTTAAAAATTAAAAAACCGGCATGGAACATAACGCCGTAGCGTTTCTGGTTGTCATCGTAATAGTTAAAACTCAGACTTACCGGCCCGGCAAAACTCTGATAAACCAGCCCGGTTGAGGCTGCTATGCGGCCAAAGCCAAATGTATCCGAATAACTAACACTTTGCAAGCCATTAAGTTTAATACTTTGCACCGGTATAAACAGGTAGCCCTCGTTGCGCCATTCGAGGTTTTTTTCGATGGAGACCACACTTTTTAACCCGCCAGCGGCATAGCTTTGCGCCCTGAAGTTGTTCAGGATCAGCGTGCGCGAATCCTGTAAAGGATAAAACGCCGGCGAGCTCAGTACCGATGCTTCGTAGGTTTTAAATAAAGGTTTATCGCTTAGCACTGCTTCAAGCTGATAACCGAGACTTAATTTCTTTTTAGCATAAAAGTAGTTCTCCTGACTGATCCTGGCTACAAACCATTGTCTTACAGCGCTAAAATCGCCGGTAGGGGTAAAGCCGGGGACGTTTGCCAGTATACTGCCCTGATCGTAATATTCGGTACCTTTAAAGTATTGTGCGCCGAGGTAATAGCTGTAACCTTTGCTGGGGTATTGCTTGCGGTTTAATGAGCTTTTTTGGATGGCGATACCCAGTTTATATCCGTTAAACCGGGTGACATCGAGCGTGTCGCCATTTTTGTAAGTATTATTGGGGCTGTAATTATCATTGGTACTGATGAAGCCGCCCTGTATTTCGAGCTTGCCATTGTTGGCTACAGGGATGCCTGCTTTAAGGATGATCTTCCTGTCTGCCTGTTGTACATAAACCGGGGTTATCTTCTCCACAGATAATAAATTGGTATTGAAATAATCCCAGTTGTTGTAAGTAAACTCGGCCTCCAGATACACAGGCAGCCGTAACGGGAAATCGGTACGGAGCGTTCCCTGCACCGATTCGTAAAACCTTCCCGAGTAAAAATTGGCGCCCAAAGTAAAGGCATTGCGGTTAACATAATCGTACTGCAGGCCGAGGTAGGCCGAGCTTATCGGCCTGCTGGACAGCAGGCCGCCGATATCGGCTTTAAAATTACGGTTCGATTTGACGTCCACTTCAAAATCATAACTGTTGCTTTCAGGATGATAGATGATGCGCGGATAGATCGTTTCAAAATTGTCGTTGGTTACCAGCCGGTAGTAACCATCTTTAACATCCTGCAGGGTTATCGGCAAGCCATCATATTTATGAAAAATGCGCTCCACATAACGCTGCTGCTGAAAGTTAGCCCCTTTTACGATGATATTATTGATGATAACAGGGCCCTGATGCTGCAAAAAAACTTCCCGGCTTTTTCGCAGTTGGCTGGTATCGCTGCGCCTGCTGATGCCCGCTTTAATACGCGGCATATCGGCCATTGTCGCATCGTACCCGGCTTTGATCATTTGCTTTACCGGGGTAAAATTGGTGGTGCTGTAACTGGCCAGGTTAGGTTGAATGTAAATGCCATTTTTACCGATGCTTGTACTATCGGATTTGGAAAGAAATGCGAACAATAACATACGCCCCTGCAATTTTTCATCGTTCTCTTTCGGGTAGTCGGTATAGGTTTTTGAGGATACGTTGGCTCCGATGATATAGTCGGGCGCGAAATCGCGCTTCATGATATCAACCGGGAAATTATCATATAAACCGCCGTCGAATACATACCTGCCATCTACCCTTACCGGGCGATAAACCAGTGGCACCGTTACCGTTCCGCGTACGGCCTCCGTTAAGCTGCCGTGGTCAATATCGATAACTTTCTGCGAAAACACATCGGCCACTATACACCTGTAAGGCACAAACAGGTTGTTAAAGTTGTTTTTTGAGTCGGCCGATGCACGTGCAAACAAGTCGATCAGCGCAAAGTTTAACGGGATATCGTTCACTAATGTCGACCGGAAACGCGCCTGCAACCCGGTATCTATTTGTAATTTTAATGATAAGAAGGATGGATTATCTGCCTTCTTTTGAAAAAAATAACGGTAGTCGCTATCGTATTTGCCGCTTACCCAATCCTGGAAATCGCTGCTTAATGCCAGTTTTTCGATTTGTTGGGGCGTATAGCCCGCTGCATACATGGCGCCTATTACTCCACCCATCGATGTGCCTACGATATAATCTACCGGGATATGATTTTCTTCGAGTGCTTTGAGTACGCCGATATGTGCCAGGCCCTTGGCGCCGCCGCCGCTGAATACAAGCCCGACTTTTTGAGCGGTTGCGGTAAAGCTGATGCTGATGAGTAGTAAAAGTGCCTGTATTTTCTTCATGCCTGCGGGTATGCAGATTAAAAATACGGGTTTTATGCTTGTTTATTGTTCAATTGAGCAGGTAAATGTAAAAGTTAAGCAAACCGGCAAAGCTAACCCACAGCAGGTATGGCACCAGCAACCATGCTGCCGGTCGGCTTAACTTGCTGAAATAGAAAATATTGGCCGCTATGCTTAACCATAGCAGGATAATTACCACCAGGGCTGCAAATATCTGGTGGAGGCCAAAGAAGGTGATCGGCCATGAAAAATTGAACAGCAACTGCAAAAAATAGGAGTATTGCGAGTTGATATAGTCCACACTTTCGCGCCGCTGCTGCCATACCAGGCAGGCCGAAACGCCGATCATCACATAAAGCACAGACCAGACAGGGGCAAATATCCAATTCGGAGGGTTAAAAGACGGCTTTTGCAAAAAGGGATACCATACCTGCATTTGCGGTGCAATAAGGTACGAAGCCAAACCACCAATGCTTAAAGTGATACCTACGCTTATGAGTAAGGGTAATAGCCTAAAAGCGGCCTTATGTGCATAAATGTTCATGATCGTAAAACGGATATGAACTGTGTTTTGTTTGCACTGGTCTGTAAAACAGCAGGATAGGGTATCGGCTATTCTTCTTTTTTGTACAAAATTCCTGCAATATCTGCCGACATTTTGATGCCTTTGATCATGGCCGAGCTAAAGCCGTTATGCTCCATCTCATTTAACCCGGCAATGGTGCAGCCCTTTGGCGATGTTACTTTGTCGATCTCATGCTCCGGGTGCGATGACAACTGAAGCAACAGGTCGGCAGCGCCTTTGGCGGTTTGTGCGGCCATTTTTAAAGCATCATGGGCATGGAAACCGATCTCAGTTCCACCCTGTGATGCGGCACGTATCGAGCGTAAAAAGAAAGCCACCCCGCAGGCACAAAGCGCCGTTGCCGACGTCATCAGCTCTTCGTTAATGATAACGGTAACGCCCACGGTATCAAAAAGCTCTTTTACCACGGCTATATTACTGTTTGATGCATGAGAGCTGCCAATACAGGTCATGCTTTGACCTATGGCGATGGCTGTATTCGGCATAGCGCGCACTACGGGCACATCCATGTCGAGATATTTGCGTATATCGGCACAGCTAACACCCGATATGACCGATATAAGCAGGTGCTTTTTAGGTTTTATATTTTCTTTAACCTCATCAAGCAGCTTATTAAGCTGCTGCGGCAGCACGGCCAAAACAACAATATGCGCTTTACTTACCGCTTTGTGATTGTCATCGCTAACCCTGTAACCTTCTTGGGTCAGGTCGGCAAGGGCAGCTGTGTTACGGCGGGTCAGGATAATCTGGTTGGGTTCGTAGATACCGGCCTTAACCAATCCTTTGGCCAGTGCCAGGCCAATGTTCCCGCTGCCTAAAATGGCTATTGTTTTGTTTGTGTTCATATTTTAGTGCTTAACCGTGTCCCGAATGATTGATTTTGTTTTAAGTTGCCCAGATCATCGGCATGGCCGATGATCACCGCTTTTACTCCGCAGGCTATCGCTGTAAAGGCATTATCTAACTTGGGCAGCATCCCGCCCGAAATGATCTGTTGTTTTTTGAGCTCCTCGTACCTGTCGGGATCTATCTCCCGGATCAGCGAATCCTCATCATCAACATCTTTCAAAACACCCTTTTTCTCAAAGCAGTAGATGAGCGTAGTTGAATAGAGTTTGGATAGGGCCACCGCTAAAGCCGAAGCGATGGTATCGGCATTGGTATTGAGCAGTTGGCCGGCGCCATCATGCGTGAGTGCACAAAAGACAGGAATAAAACCCGCATCCAGCAACCTGCTGATGTTTTCGGCCTGTATCGAATTGTCGTCCATATCGCCCACAAAACCGTAATCTATGGTTTTTACCGGGCGTTTTTTGGCCAGGATGAAATTACCGTCGGCGCCGGTTAAGCCAATGGCGTTACAACCAACAGCCTGCAGCGATGCTACGATATTTTTATTGATCAGGCCGGCGTAAACCATGGTCACCACACGCAGGGTTTCGATATCTGTTATTCGCCTCCCGTCAACCAGTTTAGCTTCTATACCAAGTGTGGCAGATAACTGTGTAGCAACCTTGCCGCCGCCGTGTACCAATATCTTATATCCATCCAACGCTGCAAAATCCTTTAAAAAGCGGTGCAGGTTTTCGGAATTATCGATAACGTTGCCGCCAATTTTGATAATATGCAGTTTGTGTAAGGCCATTTTAAAATTCTGATGCTACTTTTTATTGCGTGTATCCGCAAATATAGCGTGTAGTTTAATGAAAAAGGGCTGTTTGTTGTAAATCTTTGCGATTTATGGTTTTTAGATTGCATTTTTTGTAAACATTAAGCCTATTTTAGCCTTGTAAACATATAGGCTTTACAACACTGTTATGCATTTAGCTTCGGTAACAAATCATCCCCGGATTGTGATTATTGGTGGTGGCTTTGGCGGTATTGCACTGGCAAAGAAACTAAAAGACAAACCGGTTGAGGTTTTAATGGTCGATAAAAACAACTATCACACTTTTCAACCCTTGCTGTACCAGATAGCGATGGGCGATATCGAGGCCGATTCGATTGCTTTCCCCTTGAGGAAAATATTTGTCGAACAAAAGAACTTCTCCTTCAGGATGGCGACAGTGGAGCGTGTTAACCCGGAAAAAAATACCATCAGTACCGATATCGGCGAGATTGCTTACGATTACCTGGTTATAGCCACCGGCTCGACCACCAATTATTTTGGTAACCAGGAACTTGAACACAATACTATGCCGATGAAGAGTATCCCTGAGGCATTGAACCTCAGGAGCCTGATGCTGCAAAACATAGAGAAAGCCATTATTGCCGAAGACAAGGATGAGCGCCAGCAATTGCTCAACTTCGTGATTGTGGGCGGGGGGCCGACTGGGGTGGAACTTTCGGGCGCTTTGGCCGAAATGCGCAACTATGTGCTTACTTACGATTACCCCGAACTGCGCAAAGAGGATATGAAAGTTTACCTGGTTGAGGGTAAAGAACGCTTATTGGCAAGCATGTCTGAACAGGCATCGCGCAAGGCGAAAGATTTTTTAACCGAACTGGATGTTGAAGTATATAACAGCGTGCACGTTAAAAGTTACGATGGTAATGAGCTGATTATCGACAACGGCGTGCACATTAACACGCGAAATGTATTATGGGCCGCGGGTGTAAAAGGAGAAGTGTTAAAAGGCATACCGCAAGAAGTTATTGTGCGTGGCAACCGTATCCAAACCGATGAATTTAACCGGGTTAAAAATTATTTAAATGTATTTGCCATTGGCGATGTTGCGGCTGTGATTACGCCCGAAACACCCGAAGGTCACCCGGGAGTGGCGCCTGCGGCTATTCAGCAAGGTAAGCATTTAGCCAAAAACCTGTTGCGTTTGGCTAACGGGCACGAACCCGAGCCATTTAAATATTTTGATAAGGGCTCGCTGGCAACTATCGGTAAAAACCTGGCTGTTGCCGATTTTGGCAGGTTGCGCTTCCAGGGTTTTTTTGCCTGGCTGCTCTGGGGTTTTGTACACCTGATGTCGTTAGTGAGTGCACGTAACCGGTTTGTAGTTTTAATCAACTGGGTAGGCAGCTATTTTAGTAACAGCAGTGGTTCAAGGTTGATCATCCGGAAATTTAACCCGCAATTGGTAAAGGCCAATACTGAAAAGACTGAAGCTGAAAAGACATCGTCGATTTAAACGCTGGTGAGCGCCTCATAAAGTTTGTCGATCTCGATGGGTTTGCGTAAAAAGCCGTTAAAATAATCTATATACTCATCAACGTGCTCGGCAGTAATATCGGCAGTAAGCGCAAAAATCGGCGTGTGGGTGTTCGGGCTATCGTCTTTACGGATTTGCATAGTTGCATCGTAGCCATTCATTTCGGGCATGTGTATATCCATCAAAATAAAATCGAAGGGTTTTAGTTTTGATTTGGCCACGGCCTCGATACCGTCTTTGGCATGCTCGGTAATAATACCCCAGTTAGACAGCAGCTTGCGGGCCACCATCGCATTGATCATATTATCTTCGGCAAGCAATACCGTTTTGTCTTTAAGTTCTGTAGAGCGTTTGGCAGGTGTGGTAACCGGTACATCCGATTTTTTTAACTGCAGCTCAAAATAAAACTCGGATCCTTTACCCACCTTACTGCTGAATTTTACTTCACCGCCATGCAACTCGACCAATTTTTTTACGATAGCCAAACCCAGGCCTGAGCCTCCTTGTTTACGTGTAGTAATGGATTTCGGTTGCGAGAAGCTATCAAACATCTGGTCGAAATAACTTTCGGGTATACCAATACCTGTATCGGTTATTTTAAAGCGCAATATATCAATGTATTGATCGCCGCTTGTTTTTTCGATGGTTATGTCAACCTCTCCATGGTCGGTATATTTAATGGCATTGCCTATCAGGTTGCCCAATATCTGCGATAGTTTAGTTTCGTCTACCTGGTAATTGTCGGCAATACCCGCGCCTGTTTTTAAGCTTATCTTCAGGCCTTTTTCCCTGGCAAGGTTTTCATACGTGCGTTTGATATTTTCAAGGAGAGGGATAAACTTACAAGGGCGCAGTTCCAACTGTACTTTGCCGGTATCCAGCTTTGTAAAGTCGAGAATGTCGTTAATTAGCAGCAACAAGTTGTTGGAAGCAAATTTCAGCGACTCCAGCAACTCCTGGTCCTCATCATCGGCTCTCTCTTTAAGCAGCTTGGTTATCGTGATCACTGCATTAAGCGGTGTACGTATCTCATGGCTCATTGTCGATAAGAATTCCTGTTTAACTCTTGCCGATTGCTCTGCGCGCTCCTGCTTTTCGATAATTTCCGCTTTTTCCCGTTGTGTTTCCGCTTCTTTTTCAAGGGCTTCCATCCGGTTAATGAGCTCGTAATTCTCTATCGCTTTAAGTGTTTGAGTGTTGATAACCGCTTCTTTTTCTGTTAGATAAAGTTCAAGGTACTCCAAAGCTTTTGGAGTGTTGTTTTCCTGTTTATATATCTCGTAAAGCAGGTAATCGCACTTGAATTTAATGATTACGATATTATACAGCGTACTTAATTCAATTGCTTTTCGGGTTGTTTCGCGGGCTTTATCAAGTGCCCCGATCGTAACATATAACGCAGCAAGTTTATGATAAGCCATTCCCAGGCCAAGTTTTTCACCTGCTTCCAGGTGTATTTCTATGGCGCGTTTAAAATCCCTTTTAGCCTCATCAAAGCGTTTTTGCCTGATAAATACTTTTCCCCGCCCGTACAGCGCGAATCCCAGCCCCCTGATATCGCCGGTTTGGTTTTTGATAACGATAGACCGTTCAATAATGTCGAGCGCCTCATCAATCCGCCCCTGTTTCAGATAGATGCCCGATAGTGGGTTGTATGCATTTGATTCCAGGTTTTTATCGCCTGCCGCAATTGCGGTGTCTATCGCTGTTTCGTAGGCTTTAATTGCATTTTTCTGATCGCCGAAATACTCATATATGGTACCCATTGACTTATGAACACGCGATTGGTTAAAGCTGTCGTTAACCTTGCGGTAGGTTTTAAGGCAATCAACCAGGTAAATCAGGCCAAGGTGGTAATTGTCTGTTTTATAATAGGCCCCCGCAATACTGTATTTGGCATCGGCAACGCCTTTTTCGTCGCCAAGTTTTTCGAAGCAGGCAATTGCATCTTCGGCGAATTTGATAGAAAAAGCGTATTCGCCAAGGATCATATGGAACAGGGCCAACTGATTCAGGCTGCGACCGATAAGGGAATCGTCGCCGGCTTCGCGGCTTAATAATAATGCCTTATTTGATAGCTGTATACTGCGCTGCAGGTTATTTACACGACATGAGTAAGCATCATCCAAAAGGGAAACAATCAATGTATTATTGTTTGCAGGTGATTTGCTCATATTGTCGAACCAATGTAAAACAATGGGGGATAGCATCTACAAAGTACGGATAAAAATTTGAATTGGTTGCATGCCAAATAAAAAAGCCGTTCAAAAACTTTTGAACGGCTTTTTTGAGAATATTTTATAACGTTTAGCCTTTAGGATTCAAAGCCTCATTGATCCTTTCCGACAGATCCTGCAGGTGGTAGCTGGTCATGCTGTCGGTAGTGTTAGGCAATGCGGTTTTAATCATCGCATTGATAAGGCGTAACTGCGCTTTTGCGACAGAGAATACGTCGCTGTCCTCTTTATCCGGATCCCTTTGCTGGCTGGCGCCACCACCCCTGCGGCCGCCGCCCTGGGTAGCAGCCTGTGCCGGATCAACCGGTGGAGTAGGAGTTACCAGGTCGATCAATTTACCAACATACAGTTTTTGCAGGTTACGGCGGTAAACATCAATAGCCTGGCCACCTTTCAACTCGCGGAAGATGCTGTTCTGCATGTCGCTGAAAAAGTCGGTTACTTTGTAAGCATTGGCGCCGTCCGCGGCTTCGGCGGTTATCAGCTTGTATAAGGTATGATTGGTCACCAGGCGGTCTAAAACAGGCTCCTGTAAGCGCGAAACTATCCTAACCGGGTTGCCGTCGATATTTTTCAGGATGGCTTCGTTCAGCAGCCAGGTTGGTGTGGTAAACAGCTGTGCATCCAAAAACGCCATCGCCTCTTTTTGAGTGGTAGCCGGGGTATACTCGTATACAGTTCCTGTTTGTTCAACGGTTTTCGGGTTTTCGTAGATACCGCCGATATTTTTGGCCACATGGCCCATGTAACGCCCGAATTGGGTAGTTAACTGGCCGTACATGTTGTTCAGGTCCTCGTATTGTTCGTTTGGTTCGCGGGTCCATTCGGGCAGTTTTGCCAGGATAACTTTCAGGTTTTTGATACCATAAGTACTTGCCAGCATAGCGTTGTCGCTCAAATCCTCATTTTGCGAATGCGGATCATCGGGATTGATTTCGGTACCAAACCACAGCCGGCGGTCCTTTAAACGCTCAACGGCAATTTTATTCAGCACCGGTACTTCTGCTTCCGGGCTGTTAATGCCCGGCAGCACTTTGTAGCCCCACTCAATTGCCCATTTGTCGTAATCGCCAATGCGCGGGTACAAGCCGGCTTTAGTGATATTGTCTTCGGGCTGTGCAACGTAGTTAAAACGGGCATAGTCCATAATTGATGGGGTATGGCCGTTAGCCTCAACCCAGGCTTTATCGCGCAGTTTTTCGGTTGGCACTGTTGAGCTCGAACCGTAATTGTGGCGCAAACCTAAAGTATGGCCAACTTCATGCGAAGAAACAAAACGGATCAGGTCGCCCATTAACTCATCGCTAAAGTGCATTGTACGCGCACGTGGGTCAACGGCGGCGGTTTGTATCATATACCAGTCGTGCACCAGTTTCATTACGTTGTGGTACCAGTTGATGTGTGTTTCCAGTATCTCGCCGCTGCGTGGGTCGGAAATATGCGGGCCGCTGGCATTTTCTGTTTCAGATGGTTTGTAAACGATAACCGAGTGGCTGGCATCATCCAGGCTCCAGGTCGAATCCTGTGCCGCAGTTGGCGCGGCTTTGGCTACGATGGCGTTTTTAAAACCGGCTTTTTCAAAGGCTTTCTGCCAGTCGTTAACACCGGCTATCAGGTAAGGAACCCATTTTTTAGGTGTAGCAGGGTCGATATAGTAAACGATCTGTTTGCGTGGCTCAACCAGTTCGCCGCGTTTATATTTGGCCATGTCCTCTGGTTTTGGCTCAAGGCGCCAACGAGCTATCATCTCAATATTTTTAACACCCTGTGGGTTTGCGTCAAAATCGACATAACGGGTTGTAAAGAAACCAATACGGTTGTCGAAAAAACGAGGCTGCATAGGCTTTTTAGGCAGTATTACCAGAGAAGTGTTTAGTTCAACAGTTGCCGAACCTGTGCTTGCACCCCCGCCGGCACCGGCTGCCGGAGTAGGGGTTGGAGCTCCGCCACGACCAAAACCGGTTCCGCCGGCGCTCAAGCTATAAGTTTTTACGGTTGATATCTCGATATTGGTAGGAAAGCTTTTTACGCTTTCGATATAGCTCCTGTCGGCAATTAAATTACCCAGCCTGATGCGGGTTTTGGCAATAGGTGAGCTGAAAAAGAATATTTCACTATCGCCACCGATATAATCAGTTATATCGATAACGCTTCCTTTGTTATCGGGCGAATATGCAGCTATGTTAAAAGCAGCTGCTATAGCCTGCACATTTGAACGCTGTACAGCCTGGTACATAGCCTTTGTACTGTCGGGGCTATAAGTAGCAAACGATATCTTGCGCATGAAAATACGGTTTGCAGGTCCTTTTTCAAAGGTTACCACGGTTTCGCCGATCTGGTCGCCGGCGTAACCGTCGGCTGCACGTACGTCGGCGCCCGCTTTTGCAATCCGGCTTACTACCAATATTTCGCGGCCAAGTATACTATCCGGAATCTCGAAGTAGTATTTGTCATCAACTTTGTGTGTTTTGAATAAGCCGTTACGCGATATGGCTTTATCGGTAATAACGGTTTTGTAAGGACGGGGGACAGCCCTGACAGCGGCCTGACCACCAAAGCCGCCTAAGCCGGCACGGCGACCAGTTGAATCGGCGCCTGCGCCGCCTCCCCTCTGGGCCATTACCACACCACTAAAAGCGGTTAATGCCACAGCAAGAGCGAGTACATTTTTTTTCATGCTAATCTGTTTAATTTTAAATTTTAGAGGAAGTAAATATAATGCCTTGCCCCATATTTAGGTATATATAACCTGAATGTTACAATTTGTTATTTAAAATTTAATTCGGATATTTTGGTTTAACAACGAATAATAATGCTCATTGATAAGGATAACCAAAAGTAATAGTCAATAACCTGATCGATAATATCCTTAGGCTGAAATAACTTAAATAAAAAAACGGCTTACATCATGTAAGCCGTTTGGATAAATGAGGGTCAGTAACCTATTGTAAATCGCTGTTTTATAAATTGTGGTTTTTCCAGTTCATCAATTAAGGCCGATGCATAATCATCATAGGTAATCTGGCTGTTGCCGTCTTCATCAAATACCGGGTTATCTTTCCCGATGCGGAATTTGCCGGTATAAGCGCCCGGTTGAATAATAATCGCCGGGCTGAAGAACGTCCAATCCAGGTCGGTTTCTTTTCTGAAGACCTCTAACGAATCGCGTTGCGCCAATGCACCTAATTTCCATTCGGCCGGAAATCCCGGCGTATCTACCAACTGCACCCCGGGAGCAACCTCTAAGCTACCTGCGCCGCCTACGTTGATAAGGCGCTTTACCCCGGCTTTTTTAGCGGCATTAATTACCGATTTGGCAATGTCGCTAAACAAATGGAAGGTTTCAGGTTTTGTCCAGTCGATGCCAAAGGCGCTGATCACAGCATCGTGGCCTTTTAATATCCCGGCTAATTCGTCGGTATTCGATGCATCAGCCTTTACCCAGGTAAGGTTTTTGTGCGCATACGCCGATGGGTTGCGGGCTATGCCGGTAACTGCATGACCCCGGTTCAATGCTTCTTCTAAAATCCTGGAGCCTATTTTTCCGTTTGCTCCGATCAATGCTACTTTCATGATATGATTGTTTTAAGTGTAATGTATTTTGTTACAGTTTTGTTTAAAAAAATTTAAATAAATTGATCTACAAATTGCTGCAGAGTGGTATTACCTAATTGCTGTATCAAAGCCTGCTCGGCTCCGGCATACAGGTTTTCGAGATGGGCGCCAATCTGGCGGCCAACGGGGCAGGCCGGGTTCGGCTTGTTTTTAGCCTTGCCTAATATTGGAGTGCTCTGAACAGCCTGATAAACTTCAGATAAACAAATACTATCAGCCGGTTTGTTTAAATAAACACCGCCATTTTTGCCTTCTCGGCTTTCAACCAGGCCATGCTTGCGCAGGTTGATCAGCTCTTTACGCACCAGCACCGGGTTAATATTAATACTGCCGGCCAGGTAATCCGATGTCAATACCTCACCTTTGGCGGCGTTCGCCAGTAAGGTTAGGATATGTACGGAAGTAGAGAAGCGGCTATTATTCATTACTGTAATATTTTTTATTACAGTACAAAAGTAAATATATTTTTCGATAATGCAAGGGCGGAGGCTTTAATTCTTAAAAATATAGACTGAAGTAAATTACCATCTCAGTTTTCATTCTATCTCCACCTGGCTTAGCACCACGCTCGGGTCTAACAGATATATCCTGATCGTGCCTTCGCCTGCTTTGGCCACCTGATGTTTGGTTTGCCCGATAGAATAACCACGCAATACATTAGGCGACCATTCCTTCGTATCTGCCTTAGCATTAATATCCACTATTTGTGGCATATCGCCGTTAACCGAAATGGCATATCGCAGACCCATGCCATTATATAGCTTAAAGGTTGGCAGGCATTTTACGATGATGCTGTTTTCGCCCTGGGTTAAGTTGGCTTTATATTCTACATAAGGCGCCGCCTGTATATTATCGTCGTAGCTCTTCTCAACCAATGGCATTACGGTTACAGCGTTATTGCTGATACCTAAGCCGTTGATGGTTTTGATGTGTGTGCCATCGGCATCTTTTTTATTGCTGAACTGGCTGGCGGGAATAGTGGCTTGTGGTTGAATATCTTTTTGTTGGATTACCCGATCATAGAACCCGGCCTTAGCAACTTCGGGCATTTTAAATACTTTTTGATCTCTCGGGTGATCGCTCATAATGCCGTTCCACTTGCCGCCGGAAATTTGTTGATTATATTTTTGGGTAAGTATTTTAATTTCATTGTAAGCATCAGCTGCTTTTTTCGCGTTTTCGACGTTATGATCATCAAAGCTTTTTTCGGCGTAAAATATCTTTTCGTTCATCAAACATGCGCCGCTAACGGGATATAGTATCAGTTCGAAATAGGCATCCTGCAAGGCTGCCGGGATCTTGATTTTCAAGGCCTCGGCTTCTTTTCTCAAGCTTTGATAGTCGGCCAAACGTTGCTCTGTTTGTTTAGCATTGAAATCAACTACATCTACATGCTCGGGTTTGGCTGATGCCGCCAACCGGTAATATTCATCTTTAATGTGGGCGATAGGCTCTGCAAATTCAGGTCCGAATGTTTCGGCTGCCCAGGCTTTCGGGTATTCGTGAGCTTTTTCGGGCGCCCATTTTTTAACGTCCCAGGCAAGGTCCATCGCGAACTGTATTTCCAGCTCAGCGGGTTTCAGGTCGCCCACGTTAAAAACCCAAACCTTATCGGCGCCGAACTGATAAGCTTTGCTCATCTCGTACGAGGTAAGGGTGGGTGATACGCTCGACAGCCACAGAAAATCGCGCGGTGCGCCCCAGTACGAAAAATGATAATATACGCCGCTGCCGCCGCTGCGTTTTTGTTCGGTTGGATTAGATACCTGCCTGATATAGCCGTGGTTATCGTCGGCCCAGCAAATGGTAATATCGTCGGGCAGTTTCATGTGGTCCTGGTACAGGTCGAGCACCTCTTTATACGGGCAAAATATCTGCGGGATGGCGTCGGCCGGTTTATTATCGGTTTTGGCCAGCATGCTGCGCTGGTCGGTAATGACATTTTCCAGCAGTTTAACTTTTTCCTTTTTGTCTTTCGGGCCGGGCATGCTGCCATCGTGTATGCCGCGCATGCCTACAGTGTAAACAGCGTCGATCTTTGCAGCCTCGGTGGCGCGGGTTTGCCAGTAGTTCAGTATCTGGTCGTGGTTTACATCATAGCGCCATTCGCCGGGTTTTTGCCCGTATTCGGCTTCGTAATTATCCGCCCATTCAAACACATTGTTGCGCAATATCGGCTCGCAGTGGCTGGCGCCCAAAACAATGGCATAGCGGTCGGCCACTACCGGGTTTTCCTTATAATACCAGAAGGCCTTGGTGCAGGGGTGCATGGCTGGCCAGATATAGTTCGCTTTAAGGCGAAGTAAGAGTTCAAAAATGTGCGCGTAAGTGTTGGGGCCGATATCTTTAATATCCTTATCCATGTTTTTGGCCGCCCAGGGTTGCATGCCCCAGTCTTCATCGTTGATGAAAATACCCCTGTATTTTACCGACGGCGGACCGATAATACTGGTACCGGGCGTAATGTAAACTTCATTGTGATGACGGGGTGCGACGTCGGCCCACCAAACCAGGGGCGATACCCCTATCATCCGCGAAAGCTCAAACAAACCGAAGGCGGTACCGCGGCGGTCGCTGCCTGTGATTACCAGTGCCTGTTTTACACCTGCCATTGGTGTGTTAACCACTGCTATACTAAAGGTTTCCCATTGATTTTTTACTTTGCCTATGTTGATTTTATGCTCGCCGGCCAGTTTATCGATCAGCTTTGAATGTCCTATCGTACCCGCTATAACAGCAATGCCTGAGGCCGGGATACCATTACTCACCGTGGGAAGTATGCCCGTTACCGATGCCACATCCTTACTGAAACAATTTGCAGCAATACCTACCACTTCGGCATCGGCCTTGTCGATATAAACAGCGGCAGCCTGTTTCCCTTTTACCAGGGGGAACGCATTTGCCGAACCGGTATTGCTGATCGATATCGGTTTGATGCTTTGCGCGATACCGGCTAAGGAGGAAAAGCACAGGGCGGACAGCGTAAGGTATGTTTTTAAAGACATGGGTATTTATGGGTGTTTTGCTCTTTGTTTAAAGGCTTGAATGGTGCGATGGTCGCTTTATTTTGCTTCCAGCAACAGCAGGGGGGGAAATTGTAAGAGATTTTTTCATCACCTGTTTATAAATTTCCTGTCCTGCATCCAGGCGTAGAGTTCATTTGGCCATTGCGCTGCTGCGCCTTTCATATCAGGGCGCAGGCCAAAACCATGGCCAACGCCACTGTAAATATGTAATTCGGCCGGGATCTTTAATTTTTTGTATTTGAGATATAACCCGGGCATATATTCTGCAATATCCGGGCGGTCGTTATAACCGCAGGCAATAAATACCGGCGGCGAATTGGGTGATACCTCGAACCTGCCCGAATTACCGGGATAAATCAATACCTGGAACGCCGGGTGTGAGCTTAGCCTGTCCACTGCATCGGCAGGGTTTGGTAAACCGTTGTCAAAACGCATCGCGCACAAGCCCGCCAGTTCGCCACCGGCCGAAAATCCCATTACGCCGATGCGGGCGGTATCAATACCCCATTCTTTGGCACGGCTGCGCACCAAACGGATAGCGCGCTGCATATCGGGTACTTCGTTGCCGTCCACGGTATAGGTCGAACCCTCTTCTTTAGCCAGTCGGTATTTAAGTACAAAAGCGGCAATGCCGTGCTGTTGCAACCATTGGGCCACATTATAGCCTTCGTGGGTTATTGCCATGTTTTTATGACCGCCGCCCGGGGCTACGATAATAGCCGCCCCGGTTGCTTCACCAGGCGATGGGATATAAGGCGTGATTGACGGGTTATTGACACTGGATACCGATAGCTCGCCGCTTTTGGAGGTAACGACCTTTTCGGGCGCTGTTTTACCTTCCGATCCGGGTGCGCCTTTTGGCCACAAGGGTATTTCTTTCGGGGTATCCTGCGGAACCATAGCTGTCAGCAGCAAGCCTATCAGGATGGCCGGAAATGATCTTTTCATGCGATAGAAATCGATTTCAATTGGTATCCCGAAAATAATCAAAAACCGTCAAAAAGACAAGTTATATTAAACTCGTTACACAGTTGTGCGATAGGTAAAACCCATGCATATTGGGTTTTTAACAGAAGGGGGCACCGTATTCAAAAATTGAATCTGCGCGCCCCGAAACAATATATGCGGCAACTTATTTTGAAGCTAAAATCTCCACCATTTCAAGCACTGGCGGTTTTGCAAGCAACTTATCGGCATTGGCCATTAAGGCTGCGGCAATAGGGCCATTTAAATGCGCGTCGCGACCGGCTTCACCCTCAAAACTATCAAATATGCCGAATGTATTGTGGCTGATCCGCACCGCGTACCAACTAACAGTTGCGTTTTCGGCCTGCGCAAGTGGCAAGGCGCTTTTTAAAAATGCTTCAACTTCTTCTTCCTTACCCGGTTTGGCTTCCAATCGTGCCAGTATTCCTTTTGTGATCATAGTAAATGGGTTTTGTAAATACACTTATACCATTAGTCGGTTATTGAGCATGTTCCTTTCAATAAATTATAGTTTGATCGCTTTATTACCTGATTTGGATTCGTGATGCCCGGGTTTAGGTATATGTTTTACAATGCGAATGAGTGTTTGTGCGATTAGTTTCATTGCGCCCGCGCCAAACCTGATGAAGGGCATCATCACACTCCGGTTATGCCGGCGGAGCTCTGCCGGGTCTGTCTGCTGTTCGCGTATCTTTTTAAATTGGTTAGTTGCCATGCCGAACTCTTTATCGGGTAAATGTTATACTATAAAGAGCGACGGAGGTGTTTTTGTTTCAGCACAAATACTAAAGCTAATTGTTATTGGTGAAACAGGGGATGTTGATGATAAACTTGGTGCCTACGCCGTATTCGGAGTTAACATTGATGGTACCCTGCATTTGCTGGATAGCGTCTTTGGTTAAATAAAGACCAATGCCCGTGCTTTCACGGCTTTGCTGGGCGGCAAAGAATTTTTCGAAGATGTGCTCCTTGTCGTCACTCCTGATGCCGATGCCGTTATCTTCAACTTCAATTATGCAGTCTGTTTCACTGCGGTAAGCTCTGATTTTTATCCAGCTTTCCTGTTTGCGGATGTCGCTGTATTTAACAGCGTTCGATACCAGGTTATTCAGCACGATTTTTAGTTTTAAAGCATCGCAATTGATGTCATTCACCAACACATCACGGTAGTAACTCAGCTTTCGCCCCTTATTGCTGTAGTTGTTTTGGGCAACAACATCTTCTATTACTTCGCCCAGGTCGCAGTTGGTGCCGGCTTGTTTATTTTTTACCGATTGCAGTATCTCGGTGATAAACTCCCGCTGCCTGTTCACACTTTCCAGCATAAGCGCCGTATAAACCCTGATCTCGTCGATATTGTCTTCGTGGTCGATCAGGCTGATCAAGCCGGTAAGCGAATTAAGCGGCGAACGCAGATCGTGCGAAAGGTTATAGACCACTTTGTCGAGCTCGGCATTTACCGCCTGCAGGTTGTTGTTCTGCTCTATGATCTTATTCTGGGCCGTTTGCATCCTCCGGAAGGTAGTCCACACAAACAAAATTATATTGCCGATGATAAACAAGGTGACGATCACGTTGACCAGGAATGCCCAGAAGTTGATCTTGCGCGAAATAACTCCCAGGGTATCCGAAAAAGCCTGTTGTTTTACAGTCAGACCGGCCGAAATTGTATTGATTTTTGATATGAGCTGATCTTTTTGGGCGTGTGTAATGTTTTGGGATGCGATTTGCGCATGGGCAGCCAGCCCGGTTTGATGCAACTCTTCTACCATAGCGTCGCCCTGTTCCCATATGGTTATGGCATTTTCGAACGAACCCAGGTGGCGGAAGTTTTTAAATAACCATATCATATTACCGATGTCGTCGTGATGGTTCCCCGCCTGCAGAAAACCTGCCAGGGCCACCCGGTCATTGGTTACGGTCGCCGATAAAGCTTCGCGCGCGTGGCGGTCGCCGATGGGTATGCTGATCGCTTTCAGGAACGCCCGGTATTCGGATTCATCGGCTGAGTATATGTAAGAGATCAGCAGGGCCGATGCTTCTTTCTGGCCTTTTGAGTATTGCGATTCGCCGTTAATGTATGCCCTTGATGCCGAAAGTACCTTGATGGTATAGTAGTTTACAATCACCGTGGCTATGCACGATAACGTCACGATCAATAGCAGGACCGAACTTATCTTCTTCATCTTTTGCTTGGTTATAAAAATTACCCTGTGCTAAGTATAATCAATACCAGCGCTTCAGTTCTTCATAATCGCTATGGGTTAAGTCAGATTACATTATTGCCTCTGCCATGATGCCATAGCAAGGCAAGCTTGTGCTAATTAAGTGGGGCGTTACTTTTTAAGACAAGACCATTTTTGGAGTTTTATACGTAAATCAATATCTACGGTTTCGTAAAAGTGTAAATATTATGATGTCATTATAAAAATAGTGTCCGTACAAAAAAAAGCCTTTAACCCGAAGGCTAAAGGCTTTGATATTAATTGTGATTGATTGTATTACTGATACTGAATGTAGTTGGGGTTTGGTTTTAATTTTAAAACCTCTTCTGGCGTCATCATATGGTTTGGAGCCTTTTTGATATCGTTTTTATAGAACAGCTTGAAGCCCGTAAACTGTACCGGCTCGTTGTAGATAAAGTATCTCCAGGTACCTAATTTTAGTTCTGGCTCACCCCAGCCGTCCATATCCATCACCAGCTGTATTTCGGGGTGCAGTTTGATCTTGTTGTAATTGGTCACCATTTTTTTGGTAAAACGGTGTACGATCAGGATTTTAGGAGGCAGGTGATATTTCTTCACCAGGTTGGTTAAATAGCCCGAAACATAGTTTACGTCGTCGGCATCATAGGTACCGATCTTTTTGCCAGGTTTCGAACCGTCTTTCATCGAAAACTCAGGGTCCATACCAAAATTAACCTGCGGCATAGCCAGGTATTTCTCCAGTAAAGGCAACTCGGTATGGATGTTGCTCAATGCAACCTGTACATCCAGGAACACGATGCCGTGTATCTTTTTAGCCAGCACCAGCACACTGTCGATCTGTTTAAAAGGCATACGGTAACGGTATTTACCATCTTTGCCGGCATCGCCCTGCGCCACTACGGTAATGTAATGCAAAGCCGGTATTACGGGTGTTTTAGGGTCGGCTCTTTCCCAGTGCTTACATTCGCCCTGTAATTTGGCCAACATTTCCTTAGGCGGTATCTCGCCTAAAATACCCATTTTTTTTGCATACAAGTTACCATAAAATGCCACGATGCGTTTGAATGGCAGGATAGCTCCGTCAATAGGGTATGGTGTGTTTTTTACGGGCCATTTGCCGGTGGTATCGCCATGGGCCATAAATTTCATTTTAGCATCGTAGGCGGCTTTATCCAATGGCGGGTAGCTTACCGGGGCCGCAGTAACGGTATCCTGTTGCGCAGCTGCAGCGGCTTTTTTAGTCGTGTCGGCCGGTGCAGAGCCTTTTGAAGCAGCTGTGGCAGAAGTACTTGTTTTGCCGCCGCCGCAGTTTGTAAATAAAATGACCGACGTTGAGAGGGCGATCGTAGTTAGCAGAGTTTTCAATTTCATTTGTTTAGTTGGGTATATAGCCGGGGCCGTGCAAGATAGCACCATTTTTGGTACCATTATGCTTAAAATTATCAACAGTGAGCTTACCGTTTACCAAAACGTATTTAAAGCCCTGCGAATAAGCGTGTGGGTGTTCATAAGTCGATTTATCGATCACCGAGTCGGCGTTAAACACCACCACATCGGCAAACATGCCCGGTTGTAGCAGTCCGCGGCCTTCCAGTTTAAATTTTTGTGCCGGGAGTGAGGTCATGCGCCTTATGGCATCTTCCAGCCTGATGACACCTTTTTCGCGGCTGTAGTAACCCAATACGCGTGCGTTGCTGCCGTAACCGCGGGGATGCGGAACACCCGAACCAAATTGCCTGATGCCCGAATCAGAAGCCACCATGGTTAAAGGGTATTTCATAATGTTAACCACGTCGTCTTCGTTCATACCATGAAAAACCATGGCAGCGCCACCAATTTTGATGATATCCAGTATGGTCTCTATCTGGTCGGGAATGGTAGCTGCGCGGCCCATTATCGTATTGATCTGTAAAATGTTTTTACCATTATAAGCAGTGTCGGCGTCGCAATGCGCCACTACGGCGTATTCAAAAGTTGGCAGGCCGCGGCGCTGCATATCTTTTACCATTTCGGCAACTATTTTAGGATGGATATCCGGATCGTTAATGCGTTGTACTGCGGCTGCGTGCCCGCCATCCAGGGCCCAATCAGGTATTAAAACATTCAATGTTGTACTGCTGGCAGTATAAGGGTATTGATCGACGGTAACATCCAGGCCTTCTTTGCGGGCTGCTTCAACCATGGCTATCATCTGGCTGCTTTTATGCCAGTTGGGCCGGCCAACCTTAAAGTGCGATATCTCGACCGGCAATTGTGCCTGGCGGCCAACATCTATCGCCTCGGTTATCGCATCGAAAATCTTATCGCTCTCGTTACGCATGTGCGAAGTGTAAATGCCTTTGTATTTTGCCGCGGTTTTGGCCAGGGCCACAACTTCTTCGGTTTGCGAATACATGCCCGGCGAATAGATCAGCCCGGTCGAAAGCCCCATTGCACCGTCGCGCATGGCCTGATCGACAATGGCCTGCATTTTTACCAGTTGCCCGGCATCGGGCTTAACCATATTCTCGCCTAAAATGGCTTTTCGCACGTCGTTATGGCCGATCAGCGTACCTACGTTGATGGATATCGGGTTTTGCTGCAGGCTGGTAAAATAAGCTTTGATATCCGTGTTCGAACTTCCGCAGTTACCTGTGATGACCGAAGTAACGCCGTCGTAAATAAAATTATCTGCTGTCGGGGTTTTGGTTTCGTCGCCCTCGATGTGGGTATGCACATCAATAAACCCCGGCGCCACGATCAGCCCGGTCGCGTCGATGGTTTTGTCCGCTTTGTCTTTACTCAAATCGCCAACGCTTACAATTTTGTTTTGAGCGATGCCCACATCGCCGTAGAACCAGGGATTGCCCGTACCGTCGACAATTTTGCCGTTTTTCAGAATAATATCGAAATGCTGCTGGGCAGAACACAGTATGGGCAGTAAGCAAATAAGCGTCAGTAACTTTGGCTTGAGCATTTGTGCTAAATTACCGGTTAATATTTTAAATGCAAATTTGGCCGGTATTTATTTATGCTTAAAAAACTTACCAAAAACCCCCAGCGGCAGCTTGCTTCCCGCGGTGGCCTGCAGGTACAGTTCGCCTATCTCGAGGTTCTGTACTTTAGGATAGGCACTTTGAATAAGGTTCTCCACGATAACCGACGAAAAGCCCAGCGAATAGGTGTTCAGGATCAAAAAATGCTCTTCCGGGTCGAGCAGTTTGACCACGTCCTGCATCATCTCGTTCAGGCTGTCTTCCAGTTTCCATTTTTCGCCGTTGGGGCCGTGGCCGTATGCCGGCGGGTCGAGTATGATACCGTTATAGGTTTTACCCCGTTTTACTTCGCGTTTTACAAACTTTAAAGCATCTTCGACCACCCAGCGGATATCTTTCAAACCCGAAAGCTCCATGTTCTCGTTGCCCCAGGTCACCACCTGTTTTATGGAGTCGACGTGCGTGGTATCCGCCCCGGCTGCCTTCGCGATAAGCGACGCGCCACCTGTATAGGCAAACAGGTTGAGCACTTTAGGCTGCCCGGTTTTAAATTTTTTAATGTTTTGTGAGATGTAATCCCAGTTGACTGCCTGCTCCGGGAAAACGCCCACGTGCTTGAACGAGGTGAGCGCCATGCGCAGTTTAATGGCCACGTCGTTGTTTTTATATTCGATATGCCAGCGGTCGGGCAGGTGTGCGTTCTTCTTTACCCATTCGCCCGAAGTGGCCGAACGCCCCTTAAAGCGGATGTGGTGCCTGCGCTGCCATTCGGCATCCGATAAACCTTTACTCCATACCGCCTGTGGCTCCGGGCGGATCAGGATCAGGTCGCCGAAGCGCTCTAATTTTTCAAAATCGCCGCAGTCGATCAGTTCGTAATCTTTCCAGTGGGTGGGAGTGAGGAGTTGGATCATTTTTGTTTTAGTCCATAGTCCATGGTCGATAGCCCATAGACTAATAAGTTAAATTTTTTGCAAATATAGGGATTTTGCCAACCTGCATTTAAAGCAGCTTATCTTAACTAATAAATAGCTTTTACCCGGCTCTGCTAAATAAAAAAACAGCCTATGGCCGGTGTTATCACCGATCACGCGGAAATTAAATCAGCGTAATCAAATAATCACACAAAATCAGCGGTTAAAGCTTCTCCTTTGCAGCCTGCATAAACTTGCTGGCAAAAACAAAGTCGTTCAGCTCCTTATTATCGGTATGGGCAATCTCTTTGTTATTGCCTTCCCACCATTTTTTGCCGTTGTGCAAAAAGATGATATGATCGCCTATGCCCATTACCGAGTTCATATCGTGCGTTACGATCACGGTGGTGGTTTGGTATTCCTGTGTTATCTCAGCAATCAGGTCGTCAATCAGGATAGAGGTTTTAGGGTCGAGGCCCGAGTTCGGCTCGTCGACAAATAAGTACTTGGGCTGCATGGATATAGCCCGGGCAATACCCACGCGCTTTTTCATCCCACCCGAGAGCTCGGCCGGGAAAAGCTTGTTTTTGCCCGCCAGGTTAACGCGTTCCAAACAAAAATTAGCGCGGTCGATCTTTTCGGCACGGCTCATTTTGGTAAATAAATTAAGCGGGAAAATGATATTATCCTGCACGCTCATCGAATCGAACAGGGCAGAGCTTTGAAACAACATGCCTATTTGCTTGCGGATGGGTACGCGCTCCACAAAATGCATCTTGGTAAAGTTTTCGCCGTTGTACAATACTTCGCCTTCGGTTGGCTTGTGCAGGCCTACAATACATTTAAGCAGGGTGGTTTTGCCCGAGCCCGAACCACCGATGATGAGGTTATTCTTGCCCGGTTTAAACTGGGCGTCGATACCACGCAACACCTGGTTATCGCCAAAGGTTTTATGGATGTTGATCGTTTCTATCATAACATAATGCGTGATATCACCAGGTCGGCAAATAAGATCATGATACAGCTGTAAACCACACCTTTGGTTGCCGATTGCCCTACTTCGAGCGCACCGCCCGAGGTATAAAAACCCTGGTAGGCGCAAATAGATGTGATAATGAACCCAAAGGCGGTGGCTTTCACCATCGATACCTGTAAAATGATCACTTTAAAACCATCCGTCAAACCGGTGATATAATCGGATGGGGAAACCTCGTTGGATGCTGCGCAGGCAATGTAACCGCCTATCAAACCCAAAAAAATAGAAATGATGGTGAGGAAAGGGATCATGATCACACCTGCAATAATTTTAGGTGATATCAGGTACCCGGGAGCGTTCACACCCATAATCTCGAGTGCATCAATCTGCTCGGTTACGCGCATGGTACCGATTTGCGACGCGATGCTCGAGCCTACGCGGCCGGCCAGCACCAGTGCCGAAATGGTAGGGCTGAATTCGAGTATCGTCGAGTCGCGGGTGATGGTGCCTACGATGGTTTTCGGGATGAAATCGCTTACCAACTGGAAAGCCGTCTGGATAGTAGCCACAGCGCCGATAAATACCGATATAATGGCCACAATACCCAGCGAACCTATGCCTACCGATACCATTTCGCGCATTACCTCGGCCCAGTAAACGCTAAATTTTTCAGGTTTTTTAAAAGCTAATCGTAATAATAAAATATAGCGTCCGAGATTGTATAACATTCCTTGTTGTTAGATCGTGGGCTAAAATACACTTTTTGTGCAAATGTTTAATCCATATGTAACGTAATATGGGTAACATTGCTTAGCTATTACCTATTTTTAAAACTATGAACAACCTCATCATCACCGGAGCCAGTAAAGGCATGGGCCGCGAAATTGCCAAAGCTTTCGCCTTACAAGGATTGAACATGGCGCTTTGTTCGCGAAGTTATACCGAATTGCTGAAATTGCAGAAAGAGTTGCAGGCCATCAACCCTGGTATCCGTGTGTTGATACGCCAGGCCGATGCCAGCAATAAAGACGAACTTTTGGCTTTCGCCGGATATGCCGAGCAGGAACTGGGCTTTATCAGCGTTATTGTCAACAACGTAGGCATGTACGAACCCTCGAGCATACTGGATGACGAGGAAGATACCTTCCAAAAGCTCATCAATACCAACCTGATGCCTGCTTACGAACTATACCGGTACTTTGGTAAAACCATGATGGCGGAAGGCAGGGGCCACATTTTTGCCATCAGCTCGGTAGCTGCGTTAAACCCTGTTGTACAAGCCGGTACATATACTGTAACTAAATTTGCGCTGCGTGGTCTAACTGATGTAATGCGACTCGAGATGCAGCCATACAATGTAAAAGTTACCTGCATTTTACCCGGATCAACATTAACCGACTCGTGGAGCGGTACAGACGTTTCGGCCGACAAGTTTGTACTTCCCCAGGATATTGCTTCGGCAATAGTTTGTGCCTACAACATGTCGCCAGGCGCAAATGTCGATGAGATAGTGATGAGGCCGGTATCGGGTCAGTTATAATTAAACAACAAATTAATTAAAAGCTGAGTTATGGAAAACAGATTATACCGCGACGAGAACGCCAAAGTATTAGGCGGCGTTTGTGCGGGCCTTGCCGATTATTTTAATGTAGACGTAGCCCTGATACGTGTAGCCTTTGTATTTGCAATGGTGGTATTGGGCACCGGATTTTTATTGTATTTGATTTTGTGGATCGTGGTTCCGAAAAAAAACTATTTTGATACCCCGCCTATGGTCGACTATACCATACCTCCGGCACAGGCCGGCTTTGCACCTGTGCGAAGGAGGCCAGGCAATGCTGCAATAGTAGGAGGAACCATATTGATACTGATGGGGATTTATTTCCTGCTTGATCAGTTTGACATGATCCCTTATTTTGAACTGCACCGCTTTTGGCCGGTGGTATTTATTGTGATAGGATTGGTGCTCATTTTTAACCCCGACAAACGGAAACATTTCGATGGCGCGCCCTGGGATAAAAAAGAGCCAGAAGCAACCGAAACTAAACAAACCGATACCGATAACCCAGAAAATATTTAAGCCATGAGAAATGACAGATTGATACCGGGTACTATCCTGGTGATTATAGGCATCCTTTTTTTGCTTAACAACTTCGGTGCGATTGAATTTAACTGGTGGGTGTTCCTCAACCTGTGGCCAATACTGCTCATCATCGGCGGTGTGAACCTGGTATTTGCCCACAACCGTTCGCAATGGGCTACCATAGTAAAAATAGCGGTTTTGCTTTGCGGCATGGCTATACTGATTATTTGCGGGCTTACCCGCCGCGAGGTGGGCTGGCCGGTTTGGGCCTACCATATCAACCGCGATCTGAATGACGACGATGATGACACTACCGGCCGCCACTCGGTAATGAAGATTGATGGTAATAGCGTTTACCGCGAGGAATATCACCCGGGTATTACCACAGCTACGTTAAATATTGCCGGCGGAGCAACCACTTACCGTTTAAACGGCGTTACTACCGACTTGTTTGAGGCTACTACCAAAGAGTTTAATATGCACTACAACCTCAACACCCATATCGATAGTACATCAGCTACCATCGATTTTGATATGGATGTGCATAAACATGGCATATTTAACTGGGGGCATAAAAAGCATAACGAGGCTGATATTAAGCTCAACGCCACCCCTGAATGGGAGATCGAACTGCAATCAGGAGCCTCGAGCGCCAATTTCGACCTGTCGCCATTTAAGGTTAAAAGGCTGGAGATACAGGGCGGCGCGGCATCATACACCGTGAAGCTGGGGCAGCCACTTGCCGAAACCACCGTGGATATTAATTCGGGCATGGCATCGGTAACGCTGTATATCCCAAAAAATGCTGCTTGCAGCATCAATGTTGATACAGGCTTGTCGTCAAAAACCTTAGATGGGTTTGATAAAAAGGATGACGGCAGCTATGAAACCCCGGGTTTTGACAAAGCTGCTAATAAAATAAAAATCAGCTTTGACGCACTTATGTCCGACTTTAAAGTGATCAGATATTAAAACAGGTTGGCCGGTTTTTGGTAGGTAACAGGATTCCGGACAGTACAGTATGGATATTTGCTTAGCCATACCCTTATTAAGGGTATGGCTTTTTAACTTAGCTGCATGGACGAACGATACTTGCTGGTGATCAATGGTAAGCCCGAAGGACCTTTTACGGTAGATGAGCTAAAGGCGCGGGGTGTTAAAGCCAGTGATTTTGTTAAAACACCAGCAATGGATGATTATAAAGAAGCTCATGAAGTGGCAGAATTACGTGCGCTTTTTGGCTTTGCCTATCGGCCCGTAATGCCTCAATACTTTGGTAGTTTTGATCAGCGCCTGCTCGCCGCAGTTATCGATTGGCTCATCGTATCGGCTGTGATCATTGTTCCTGTTTGTACGGCTGTGCTGATCACCGGCGACAGGCTGATCCGCATCTTACTATCGGCCAGCATATTGCTGCTGATACCGTTTGCCAATCTTATTTATCACATCGTTATGGAAGGATCATCCCGGCAGGCGACCTACGGTAAAATGATCCTGAAAATACGGGTATGTGATATTGATGCGAGCACGATAGGGTATGCCAAAGCCTTTGCACGAAACACTGCCAAAATACTCTCTGTACTTACTTTGGGAGTGGGTTACCTGCTCAATTTCTTTAATAAAAAACAGCAATGCCTGCACGATATGATAGCAGGTACGCTGGTCATGAAAGACCGTCTTATTTAACAAATAAGAAGTTTAGTGTTAAAATATGTTAAAACCAACTAAGGGATTAGTTATTAACTAACCTTTTAGTTATGTTTGATCTGTTAATTGATTTTGAACTATACACAAACTATCAAAACCTCATTACAGATATGAAAACAAAATTACTTTTCCCGATTTTTCTGATGCTGGTTACCTTATCGGCGATGGCACAGAAACCCGATTCGGCCAAAATTATGGTACACTATAAGTTTACCCACGTGCGCGATACCACCAAACGCGATACGCCTTACACCGAAAACATGATATTGATGGTGGGGCAAACCGCAAGCGTGTATAAAAGTTACGACTCCAGATTGCAAATGGAACGCATGAAAAAGCAGATGGACGAGATCAGGAAGTCGGGTACGATGGGGCCAATGAACTTTAGATCGGGGGGAGCAAATATTACCCCGACGGAAATATTCCAGTTTGCTGCCACTAACAAAATGGTGCGTAAAGAAAAGCTGCTTAACAGCTATCTTATCGAAGATCCATACCCTGCTATCAACTGGAAAATAAGCGGCGATACCACGACCATCAGTAACCTGCATTGCCAAAAGGCTACAGGCCACTTTAAAGGCCGCGATTACGTAGCCTGGTTTTGCCCCGATCTGCCGTTCCGTACCGGCCCCTGGAAGCTATGCGGTTTACCGGGCCTGATTGTTGAGGCTCACGATGTAAAAAACGACGTGATTTTTAAGTTCGATGGCATAGAAGAGATCGTAAAAACGGCACCCGATCCCGACGCTATCCAAAATGGTGTAACGCAGCAGGGCGGCCGCGTAATGCTGGTTTTAGGCGCCGATGATAACCAGGATCCTAACCTGATAGCGCTTCCGGCTAACGGCATCAAAACAACGCAAAAAGAGTTCGACAATCTGAGAGAAGCGATGAGGAAAGACCCGCAGGCTTTTATCCAGTCGGCAATGGCCGGTATGGGCGGCGGCGTCAGGTTTAACCGTGCAGATGGTAGCGGTCCGCAGATCAATATGAAGATGTCGAACACCCCCGGTCCGGTGATCAACAATCCGATTGAACTACCCGAGAAAAAATAAGGCGCCATGAGATATATTTTAACCCTGGTATGCTGTGCACTGATCACGGCAGGGAGCTTCGCGCAAAAAATTACCGGTACTGTATCCGATAGCACGGGTAAGGGGGTAGCGTTGGCTAACGTTACACTTAAAGGGCCCGGCAACCTGATTATTGCATACACATCGAGCAGCGATAAAGGCGTTTATAGCCTTGCCCTGCCGGCTGATGCACCTAAAACCGGTTTGAGTATAGAGGTGAGCTGTGTCGGTTTTAACAAAGCCAGCAAAGATGTCACCACGTTTACCGCCCCGTATAATTTTAGGTTGAAGGCCAATAACGGCCAGTTGAAGGCCATTACCATCAAAAGCAGCAGGCCGCATTTAAAAGTAAACGGCGATACCATCGGCTACAAGGTGTCTGAGTTTAGCAACGCACAGGACAGGGTTATCGGCGATGTGCTCAAAAGGATGCCGGGCATCGATATCGATAAGGCCGGCAAGATCAGCTACAACGGTAAAGCTATCTCCAACCTGTATATCGGCGGCGATAACCTGCTGGATGACAAGTACAATATCGCTACCAATAACATTCCGCACGGCGTGGTCGATTCGGTGCAGGTGATGCAGAACCACCAACCGGTTAAAATGCTTAAAGATAAAGTGGTAAGCGATGATGTCGCACTAAATCTCACCATCAAAAAGGACGCCAAGATACAACTGGTGGGCCAGGAAACCGTTGGAGGAGGTTTACCCGGGAAGTATTACGAGGATCTGAACGCCATGATGTTCAAGGATAAATACAAGGCCATCAATTACCTGAAAGGAAACAATACCGGTAACGATGTGGCCGGCGACCTGGTATCGCATAATCTGGCCGATTATTTGAATAGGATAGATAACCAGGTGCCGAGTACGGTACTATCTTTAGGTACAGCCGGCGACCCCGACCTGCCGCGTAACCGTTACCTGTTCAACCAGTCGGGCATCATTAACCTTAACAACCTGGTGAATGTGAAAAAGGATGTGCAGCTGCGGGCCAATATCTCGTACCTGCACGACAGGCAGGTGCAGGATTACCAAAAAAGCACCAGCATTTATTTGCCTAAAGATACCGTGCGGTACAGCGAAGTGCAGCACAACCGCCGTCAGCCCGATCTGTTCCACAGCCAGTTGTTGCTGAACGTTAACAAGGATAAATATTATCTCAATAACTCTTTAACGACCGATTACAGCCATAATACCAATTACAGCGATCTGAACACCAATGGGTCGGCGTACAACCAGGTATTTAGGGATAATACATTCAGCTTTGCCAACGAGTTTAACCTGATGAATACCTTTAAATCGAGCCGCATCATTGAGCTGTACTCATATATTAACCGCATAGACGAGCCGGAAAACCGGGTGATCGGGTCGAACTTTGAGCCGAACATTTTTAACAAGAATGTGGCTTACAACCAGTTGCTGCAAAATGTCAACATCCCAACCTGGTTTACAAATAACTACGTGTCGTTCAAGTTCCCGGGCAATGTGCTCACCCAATCGTATAAAGCCGGGTTTAGCCTGCAATCGCAATCGCTGCAATCAGCGCTCACTACCGTCCAAACCAACAATACCGAAAAACTGGTGTCGGACAGTACCCGCAACGCGCTCGACTGGACCCGCCGTAAACTGTATGCCGAGGCCGATTACGATATCCCCGGGCAAATATTAAAAGTGTCGGTAGCTTTACCGTTAACGCTGCAAAATCTCAATTACAGTGATCACCTGTTCGCGCTGGATAAATCGCTTACCAGGTTATATTTTAGCCCACGCGTAAACATCAAGTACCAGAGCGGTGTAGAAAACTATTTTACCCTCGGTTACAACTACCGCAGCGATATGGGCAGCATACAGGATATTTACGAAGGCGATATCCTTACCAATTACCGCTCGCTGTACGCCAATAATGCCGATTTGAGTGAGCGTAAAACCCATGCTGCTAACCTCGGGTTCAACTACCGCAAGGCCTTGACATTATTCTTCTTCGGTATCAACACCTCGTACGTTCACTCAACCTCGAACAATATTTCGTCGAGCATCATCAACAACAATATCCAGGAAAGGGTAGTGCTGCCGTTCGAGAACTCAGTCGATTCGTATAGCGCCAGCGGCAATATCAGCAAGTATGTTTTTGCCCTGCGCACCACGGTAAGTGCGGGGCTTGGTGTTCAGGCATCGCATTCCAACCAGCTTGTTAATGGTATTTTGTTGCCATACAATACCATATCCACCGCAGCAAACGCAGGTTTCGATACCAAGGTGAGCGAGCAGATCAACATCAGTTATAAGGCGCTTTATAACCAGGTGAACAGCCATTCATCGGTACAGGCCAACAGCTCTGTTTTAAAGCAGTTGCAACAGCAGGGATCGGTCAACTACAATCCTTCGAACAGGTTGTTCATCAAACTTTCGGGCGACCATTATATTACCCAACAAACCCAGGCCGCCGATCTGAGCTACTTCTTTGCGGATGCTACGGCCCGGTATAAGTTCAACAAGCCTAAGATCGATGTGGAGCTGAGCGCCAATAATTTGTTCGATACCAAAACATACAGCGCCTTTTACCTTTCGGCAAATACTTTTACCTCGAATAGCTATACCATACCGGGCCGGTACTTCCTGGCGAAGGTTTTCTTTAACATCTGACAGTGAAAACAAAATGCATGGTTTTGTGCTTATTAGTTAAATAACACAAGGCCATGCTTACAAAACATGCTAATCTGAAAATTTATGATGATGTTTCGGGGTCGGGTCACGAAATATCGGTAACCCCCTTGTTTTTACAAAACCGAGACGAACCCTGGGGGCCGAACGAGATATTCGATCTGGCCGAGCCTGCACGTTTAACTGCAGGTATATGGCAAACCCGGCCCGAACCACTTGCACTGGGTAAGATAATTATTAACGATAAACGCGAGTGGCGCTTTGAAGGCGAATGCGAACTGAACGAAAACGAGATCAGCGAAATAGCAGCTTTTGTACTCAATGGCAATTAAAAAGCTTTGTAATACAGTATTAGGTTAAAAACCTTTACTTTTGCCTGTATTACATGGCGAATAAATGAGCGAAGAGTATTTTATTTTAGAAAAAGGGCAAAAGTTAGGTCCGTTTACCGGTGAAGAATTATTGGACAGACCGCTTGAGCCCGACGATATGGTTTTATCGCCCGACGAAGCAGATTTTCAGCCGGCGCATAGCCTGGCCGAGTTTGATGATTATTTTAAAAGCGAAGGGATCTATTATCCTACTATCGAAAATACACGGGGCTACCGTCTGCGTTTGCCTGCCTTTATACTCGACCTGATTATTGTGGTATTTGGTACTTCCATTTTAGGATCTGTTTTTTTGGGTAAGTATATGGCCCAACTGGAAACTATTTTCCCGATGAGCGCTATAGGCGACCAGGCCAAAATGCAGGCTATCTTCGCCAATCATTCAGCCGAGTTGCTTGCGGTGCAGCTCGTTTTTATTTTCGTGATGTTTATTTACCATGCCGTATGTGAGGCGAGCAGGATGAGGGGTTCGGTGGGCAAGTATATTTGCGGCCTTGCCGTCGTCGACGAATTAGGATACAGCATAACCTTTGGACAGGCGGCAGGACGTAACGCCGGTAAATTAACCTACGAGCTGCTTTCGTTTTTCATGGGTTTTTTGGCCTATATATTGCTGCTAAGCATTCCCTTTACCCAAATGCACCAGGCCCTGCACGATAAGATGGCAGGCTGCTATGTCGTTAAGAAGAACAGGTAAGACCCGCCGGTTATTTTTTATTCAGCTTAAATCCTGCGGAAAACAAAAATTCATTGCGGCCTGTGTTGTAGCCTCCCAGCGGAGAAGTTACAGGTACCAGGCTCATAAAATAGCTATAATCGGCTTCGAATAAAAAACGCCCTCGCTGCAAGCCAATGCCTGCCGAAAGCCCCATGATGAGCCCTTTATTATAGCTTGTGGTATTAATATTCTGCCGAACAGTATTGTAGTAGGCCGTATCTTTTTGTAGTGGCCCGGTGTAGAATGTGCTGTTGCCGTTTGATTGCTGCACCGGGATACTTAAAACTGTGCCGGCCTTTACATTGAAGCTGGAAGCAGGTTTAAAAAACACATTTACCGGGATATCCAAAAAGTAAAGCTTTCGCGAATCACTGATGTATAGCGTTTGCAATGTATCTTTCTTACTGTCGTTTTTATGAGTATATGTTCCCGATAGGTTTCGCGGTGTCAACGCCCGCAGACCGATACTCGCGCCCCAATGATCGGAAAAACTAAACACGCCTGTGAGACCAAAGTACAGGTCGACAGGCAGATGGCCATAGAAATTTATATTCTGGTTGCGGGATGTGAAGCTGCCCGACGGATTAAACCCTGCCGAGAAATACCAGTCGCATTTGATCGGCGGGTCATCGTCGGCGATGTCCGGTGTATTGAAAAGCCCGGTAAGCGAAGGTGGCAACGCCGTTGCACGATAGAGAATTGGAGTGAAACCAGCCTGTGCGGCCTGCTCCAATGTATTGTAACGCTCAGTAGCATCGTTCCGGGCAATTGTGAGATTTGTTAGCGTGTTGTTGGCCAATGTTTTGCCCGAAAATCCGGCGCCGGCGCTACTTTTGACGCTACTTCTGTTTGCGTGATGGCGGCCGCCTTTAATATTAACCAATAAACCGCCCGGGTTATGCTCTTGTGTGCTATGCTGTTTTTTATGAACGCCCGGGCCTGCTTGCCCGTTACGGATGCGGGAGTTTATATTACCTGCAAGGTTATCCCGGCTCATATGATTACCTGCGTTGTAATAATGTTTGCCCCGGCTTTGTTCGCTAAGCCCTGCGTGATCGTTAGTCTTTGCTGCATCTGCATGTGCAAAAACACGGGTACCCGTTCTTCCCGTTAATAACCGGTTGCCTGTATTATCGTTAATGGGAGCCAGTGCTGCCGTAGCGTTGATTGTTGCCATAGCTGTATTTGCCGAATCGGCCGAAAGGCGCTGCGATGAAGGATGGTTGGCATAGTTGTTATCGTTATGTTTAATGGTTTTGACAGCTTTCTGGCTATGGTGGTCGTTGCTGGCATCGCTCTTCAATATAAAATAACCGAGTGTCGCAACGACCGTTATAGCTAATACCAGGGAAAATACCTTGATACCCACGGATGCCGGCAGGCCTGAAGCGCCGGAGCTACCCGTTGCGCCGGGCGTATTTACAGGCATTTGCATATCAAGCATGGCTTTCATATTGGCCCAGTCTTGTTGCACGTCATCGTCAATACGAAGCTGGTTGCGTTTATGCCGCAGCATCCAGTGTATCTTATTATCTTTCATTTTGCCTGGCTACTCCTTTCTATTGCTGCGGTACCCTGGTGCATTTCGAGCATTTCCCTGAGTTTTCGCTTCGCTTCGGCCAAATGCCAGCGCGATGTACCTTCGCTTATATTTAATTGTTCACTGATCTCTTTATGCGTAAAACCATCAATGACTGATAAATTGAATACCGTTTGCGTAGCGAACGGCAATTTGCGGATGAGAAAGAGAATGTCCTCAAAATATAATTTATCCAGAACCGATGGCGGTAAGGGCATATCTTCCTGATCCTGCAGATACGGACTGAGGGTGCCGAACTTTAACTCCTTGCGGCAAAGATCGATCGACGAATAGATCATGATCTTTCTGATCCAGCCACCCAGTTCGCCCTTTTCTGCGTCAAAATTCTTTATCGACTGAAATACCTTTAAAAAACCCGTGTTAAAAGCCTCCTTAGCTAAATCCTTATCCGGCACATAGCTATAGCACACACGTAACATATCGGCATAAAATAGCTTGTACAAGGCCTCCTGGGCCGTGCGATCATTATTTGCACATCGTACTACCAGTTCGCGCGACTGTTTTTTAGATAGATTCATTCGGAAAAGAGCATATTGAAATGCCCGAAAACAACTCTTCGCAGCCCGGCCGCGAAACGTTGGGTCAAAATAAAAATATTTTTTTGCCCGACAGCCGGTATTCCAAAACTACATCATATCACAAAGTGCATCTATCTTAAAAAATGTAACGGTGTTATCAGTATTCCGCTGGTATATGGCCAGTTGATGGTAATATCGGTGGCAGTAACGGTTATACTGCCGTTATAGGTTATTCCGCCCATATGAACAGTTAGCGCGTATACGCCCGGTACCATGTACGGATGATCTTTGTTTTGCCAGAAACGTATGAGCGGTGTTGCAAGGCTGCTGTTACCGGCTATACAATCTATCTGAGATGGCTGGATCACATCTATAAAATTAATATTGAAATTATTGGATGCATCAAGGCCATAAGTGAAGTTAATGATGCTATTGCTACATGTGTATTTATTGCTGGTTACCCCGGTAAATGTGAGGTAAGTAGTATCGGTTACCTTACTCTTATAATAGTTTGCAAGCAGCGTAATCTGATCGCCCGCAAGGGAGAGGTTCGGATTGGCCGCATCGTTGGTGACGACGATATAATGGCCAAACGTCTCACCATCGCTTAAGGTAACAATTACCAGGTACGAACCCGATTTGTTGAAACTAAGCAAAGCATGGCTGCCCGACGGATGAATAACCTCCGAACCTGATGGTGTTACGCGCCAGGTTATATTATCGGATGCACTGGCATTCATAAGTTCGAGCGAATCGGTCTGGCCAATCTTGATGACAGAGCTACTGGCAATCAGCTGTTTTTCCTGTGGAGATGATTTCTGACAGGCATTTAACGCCAATAAAAGTGCGAAGAAGACAGTGGTGTAGAAAAAGGTTTTCATATTCATGGTGATAAGTTGTTACCGTTTTATACATCATCGCTGCCCACGGTTGGATCGTTGGGTACGCCCGGAGATATTTTTACAACTAATCTTCCGACGACTTTAATAATTGTTCGCCCTTTAGGGGGTTAAGGGGCTTTTATTTACCTTTGCATTATGGATGCTGAAGCGATAAAAACCCTGAGGGGCCGTTACTGTAACTCATTAACCGGATATTCGCGGTTTAAAACGCGGGAAGTATTTATCGGCGATGTGCCTATGGGGGGCGATAACCCTATCCGCATACAAAGCATGACCACCACCAATACCTTAGATACGATAGGTACCGTGGAGCAAAGTATCCGTATGATAGAGGCCGGCTGTGAATATGTGCGTATTACCGCCCCGAGTATAAAAGAAGCACAAAACCTGGCTGATATTAAGAAAGAGCTGCGCGCCCGCGGTTACAATACCCCCTTGGTTGCCGATATCCATTTTACACCCAATGCTGCCGAAGTTGCCGCACGGATAGTGGAAAAAGTGCGGGTTAACCCGGGTAACTATGCCGATAAAAAGAAATTTGATCAGCTCACTTATACACCGTCAGAATACCAGGCCGAGCTCGACCGGATCTATAAAAAATTTGCGCCGCTGGTAGCTGTTTGTAAAGAGTATGGTACGGCTATGCGTATAGGCACCAATCACGGTTCGCTGAGCGACAGGATCATGAGCCAGTATGGCGATACACCACGCGGAATGGTCGAATCGGCAATGGAGTTTATCCGCATGTGCGAGGATATGAATTACTATAACCTGGTGATCTCGATGAAATCGAGCAACCCGCAGGTGATGGTGCAGGCTTACCGTATGCTGGTAGAAACCATGGTTGCCGAAGGGATGAACTACCCGTTGCATTTAGGTGTTACCGAAGCCGGCGACGGTGAGGACGGGCGCATCAAATCGGCCGTAGGGATTGGCACTTTGCTCGAAGACGGCCTGGGCGATACCGTCCGCGTATCGCTAACCGAAGAGCCTGAATATGAAATACCCGTAGCCCAGGCATTGGTTAACCGATATGTGGAGAGAAGTGAAAGTTCAAAAGTCAAAGTTCAAAACAGTCCCGGCTTAGAACTCACAACTGACAACTCACAACTGACAACTCACTCTCCATACGAATACAAAAAACGCGAAACTTACGAAGCCAATGCCTTTATAGGCGGGCACATGGTGCCCAGGGTAGTGGTCGACCTTTCGGCCGCTAATTTAAAAGACCCTGCCGTGCTTAACGATGCCGGCTACTTGTACAATGCCTTGCTGGATAAATACAATATGGCCGAACAGTCGGTCGATTTTGTTTACCTGGCCGATGAATTGCCATCGTTCAGCTTCCCGGGTAACCTTAAGCAGTTATACAATTATCATACCTGGCAAAAGCTGAACAATAAAACCAATTGCCACCCGGTTTATAGTTTAACCGGGTATGTTACAGCCACAGAGCGCGACTATGCGCTGAACCTGGTTTATGTAAAAGCAGGTGATATTGACGGCGACGATTTTGCTTCGCTTTCGCTGGATAAAACATTGGTTTTTGTATTGGAGACCGATGCTAAAAATGGCATGCAGGATGAGCGTTTTTTCTTTTTTAAGATGGAAGAGCTGGGGCTGGATGTTCCGGTAATTATCAAACGCAGCTACCCGGCCGGCGATTTTGACCTGGACAAAGCCGGCGACATCACCAGCGCCGACGAACCGTACTCAAAGTTGCAACTTTTTGCCGCTACCGATATGGGCGCTTTACTGGTCGACGGTTTTGGCGATGGCATCTGGATACATGCACCTGCCATCCCAGCAAAAATCATTACTTCAACAGCGTTCGGCATTTTGCAGGCCACACGTTCGCGCATATCAAAAACCGAATATATATCGTGCCCGAGTTGCGGCCGTACCCTGTTCGATCTGCAGGAAACCACGCAGATGATCCGCAGCCGCACATCGCATTTGAAAGGTTTAAAGATTGGCATTATGGGTTGCATTGTTAATGGCCCGGGCGAAATGGCCGATGCAGATTATGGTTATGTGGGTGCGGGCCCGGATAAAATTACCCTTTACCGCGGCAAAGAAGTGGTAGAGAAGAATGTGAGCGCTGCCAATGCGCTGGATCACCTGATCGATATCATCAAAACCGACGGTAACTGGATAGAGCCGGCCGTATAAAAAAATCCCCGGCATGGCAATGCACGGGGATGTTCAACTTAACAAGCATGTTTTGACTTCATTATCTTGGTAGTTGCATAGCGAGTATTGGCTCGTTATGTTTTTTCCCGTCGAGCGCTACCTGGAGGGCGTTGTTCAGGGCGATGCGGGTACGGTTATCATTTATTTTTAATTTTTTTCCGTTAACTGTTTCCTGGTAAACAAGTTCGTTATTCAGGTTGTAAAACCTGATGATGCTTTGTTTGGGCGTTTGTTTGCTGCTCTCTATCACCCAGTAGCCATTGCTGCTCATCGGCACTTTTTGGGCATTTGCAAAATGGGCCATACAGGCCAGCGCTAATATGAATAAGGCTTTTTTCATGACTTTAATATTTAAAATAATCGTTGATTTTGTTTGATGAACCAAAAGTATATTGCACCAAACATCAATTATAATACTGCCGATACTTGCAATGGTTACAACGGCAAACAGTATTCCCGATAGTCCGAATGCCGTTTATCGGCACACATTATACATATAATGTAAATTTGTGGTCGTTCGTCGGCCCACGGCTGCATTTCGTCGATAATCGCGATCAATAAGCATTCAATTTGGCTGATATACTGTAATTTAGCAGCATGGATATGCCTGCAACTTTTATGGGGATAAAAACCGGCAGAATAGCACTGCATGTTTTGTTCTGGATAATCGTTTACATATTCTTTGCCGCAATGTATTCGGTAAAAAGCAATTTTACCATATCGGCCCATAACGCCATTTATTATATGCCAATCCATATAGGCTATTTTTATGCGGTAGCTTACTGGCTCATACCTACATATTTGCTTCATGCGCGTTATTTTGCATTTATAGGCAATTTGATATTGCTGGCATGCACCGGTGCGCTGCTTGGCCGCGTGATAGATATCCTGATCGTGGACCCGTACCTGATGACGCATACCACGAATATCGATTGGGCTTATATCGAAGAAGCCAAACTCGATTTCTGGACCCGCCTGTTCATCCCCTTTAATTTTGCCAACTCTATCAAAGTTACCAACCTTATAGTTTGGGTGGCGCTGGGTATCAAACTGTTTAAAATGTGGTACGAGCGTAAACAGGCGGCCGTCAGGGCCGAGCTCAAAGCGCTGAAAGCCCAGATACACCCTCACTTTTTATTCAATACGCTTAATAATTTATATGCGCTTACACTGAACAATTCGCCGAAGGCGCCTGGAGTGGTAGTGGGCTTATCCGATATGCTACGGTATATGTTATACGAATGCAACGCCGATAAAGTGAGCCTTAAAAAAGAAGTGTTGATGCTGCAGCATTATATCAACCTCGAAAAAATCAGATACGAAGAAAGGCTCGACCTCAACTTCACGATAAAGGGAAAATTTGATGATAAGCTGATAGCTCCGTTGGTGCTGCTGCCGTTGGTTGAGAACGCATTTAAGCATGGTACGAGCGAAAAAGTGGGCCAGACCTGGATCAATATCAACCTGGAAGTGACGGATAATGTGACGGATAATAAGCTGAAGTTTAAAATATCAAACAGCAAACCCGATGCCGTGGAAGGAGCGGAGGAAAAATACCGGGGCAATATCGGTTTACAAAATATCAGGCAACGGCTCGAATTGCTTTACCCGGCAACGCACCAGTTAAAAATTATGGACGAAGAAGAAGTTTTTTTAGCTGTACTTGAGCTGGAAGTTGAAACCGACCCGCATTATGAAGCAAAACCCCTGGTGACAGCATGAAGATACGCACACTTTTAGTAGATGACGAGCCGCATGCTATCGAAGTAATTGAAAACCATTTACAAAGGTTTCAGCAGTTTGAGGTTGCAGGCAAATGTAATGATGCCATACAGGCTTTTCAGTTGCTGCAGCAAAAACCCGTCGACCTGATGTTCCTGGATATCAAAATGCCGGGCATGACAGGCACCGATTTTTTAAAGAACCTTAAAAATCCGCCTAAGGTAATCTTCACTACAGCCTACAGCGAATACGCCATCGATGCCTTTGAACTGAACGTAGTTGATTACCTGCTAAAACCCATCTCGTTCGAACGCTTTTTCAGGGCGATTGATAAAATATACCAGCTAAACGAACAGAAAGCCGGCCTGGGCCTGGTTTACGAAACCCCGGTGAGCGATAAAGAGTCGTTTTTATATTTAAAGGTGGAGCGGAAAACCATTAAGGTTAATATCAAAGATATCCTATGGATCGAGAGCCTGCGTGATTATGTAAAGGTGGTGGTTCAGGATAACGTATATATCACCAAACAAAAAATAAGCCTCCTCGAAGAAATGCTGCCCGACAGAGATTTTATCCGTATTCACCGCTCATTTATTGTAGCTATAGCCCGCATAAGCTCGTTTTATTCGGGCAGCATCGAAATAAATAAGCACGAACTTCCCATCGGCCGCAATTACAAGCAGGATGTGCAAAAAAGGCTTAAAGCTGATGGCTTTGGGTTTTAGTTCAGCGGTGTAAAACCTGCAAACATATCGCCGGTTTCTTTCAGGGTATTCAGCGGCACGCAATCGCAGCATTCGCCAAAAGCTGCCCATATTTTATGCACTTCGGGGTTGCTGTGCGCCTGTTTAATGGCATCAACACTTAACCATTCAAAAACTTCGATAATGGTGCCGTCAGCAGCTTCGCAGATAACCGGCTTTCTGTCGGTTACCAGGCCAAGTTTATGCAGGTCGGGCACATGGCTCTCTACCACTTTTTTTAATTCGGCTTCTTTACCTGGTTTGGGCCTGTAGGCCACGATAACTACTGATGGTCCGGATACAGCGTTCATTTCTGATTGGGTTTGTATTAAAATTAAGGATTCGTGCCGGTTTTAAAAAACCTTACCGCCTCATCGCAAAATAAAGCCAGGTGTTCGGGTAAGGTTTCGCCGAGATAGGGTTGCGATGCCCCGTATACATGGTCGGCTCCGTGCATCACCATTAACTGTGCGTTGGGCTGAGCCTCTTTCAATTCTTCGGCGTGTTTTAATGGTACACTTTTATCTTCATCGCCATGCGTAATTAACCAGGGTTGTTTAACCCGGCCCGCTTGTTCGGCAATGTTAAGTTTGACAGGGTGATGGTCGAGATCGGCCAGCAAGCTTACTTTTAGCGGCATCTGCTGCCCGGTGCGCGCATTTTCAATATAGCGGATGCCTTGTATGCGCCATTGTTTTTCGGCTTCGTGCGGCCACAGTTTTCTAAAGCCGGATATCGAAGCGAATGTGATCAGTTTTTCAACGCGCTTATCGTTAGCCGCGGTGATGATGCTGACACCGCCGCCCATGCTATGCCCGATAAGGTTCACCGTTTTAGCCGCGGGAATGGCCGAACCGCTGCAGGCAAAATCGATCATATATTTCAGGTCGTCGAGCTCGATAGAAAAAGTATTGTCGGCGAAAGCGATCAGGTCGGTAAACTCAGTCGGGTTATCGGGTGTAGTGCCGTTGTGCGAGAAATTGAATTTCAAAAATCTGAAACCATTTGAGGCAAAATAGTTAGCCACCAGGTTATGCGCACCCCAGTCTTTAAAACCTTTAAACCCATGTACAAATATCACCAGCGGTGCGTCGGGATGCGCGCTGTTAAAGGTCAGGTCGGCCAGCATATTGCGGCCTTTGGCACCAGGTATGGTATAGGTTTCTTTTTTGATCACGGTATAAAGTTACAAACCTATTTCATTAAACCTCGGCCGATTAGTTGCATCAATATTTTATATTTACACCTTAAGTAAAACTGAAACATTAAATGACGTCCAATTCTCCCGGGCATAAATCCGTACATCCCGTTGCTTTTCTGTTTTTGATCATTCCATATGGTATTGTGAGTGGTTATGTAACGGTAACGCTGGGTTTTCTGTACTCAAAAGCAGGTATCTCATTAGATCACGTAGCCGCCCTGGCCGGTGCGAGCATTTTGCCTGCTATCGTCTCGTTTTTATGGGCGCCATTGGTGGATACTACGTTATCCGTGAAAAGATGGTACTTACTGGCGGCTGTTACCGCTGGTTTGGGTATCCTTGCCACAGGGTTATTACCCGTTAAAGAAGGCAGCCTGCCCCTTTTAATACCAGTTGTTATCTTAACCGCATTCGCTTCATCGTTTGTGAGCATTACCACCAATAGTATGATGGCTTATGATACGCCCGAAGATATGAAGGGCCGGGCTGGCGGCTACCTGCAGGCCGGTAATCTGGGCGGCGCCGGGCTGGGCGGAGGGGCCGGGTTGTTGCTCGCCCATCACCTGAAAGCCGGTTGGGTGCCCGGTACAATTGTCGGTTTGGCTTGTGTTGTCTGTTGCCTGGGCTTGTTTTTCGTAAAAGAGCCGCAGGTAACTATCCGAGCAGAAAAAATAGGCAGGTCGTTTATCAACCTGTTGAAGGACCTTTGGGCCATGATACGCTCGCGTGCCGGCTACCTGGCTTTGTTTTTATGCCTTTTACCCATAGGTACAGGTTCGGCCGCTAACCTTTGGGCGGCCGTTGCCAAGAGCTGGAATGCGAGCGCCGACGTAGTAGCTTTGGCTACCGGTTTAGCCAGCGGCGGCATTACAGCTTTGGGCTGTTTACTGGGCGGCTGGATATGCGATCGGATCGACCGTAAAACCGCTTATGTATTGTTCGGCTTGTTTGCCGGGGCATGCACCGTGAGCATGGCCCTTTCGCCGCATACCGAGGCAATGTATATTGTATGGACCTCAACTTATGCCATCAGTACAGGTTTGGCATACGCCGGCTATACCGCTTTTGTACTCGAAGCTATTGGCAAAGGTGCCGCCGGGACCAAAGTGAGCGTGTTTACGGCGTTATCCAACTCGCCTATTTACGCCATGACCATCGTTGAAGGCTGGGCCTATACCAAATGGGGCGCTAACGGTATGCTTTATACCGAAGCAATTGCCGGTGCTGTTGCTGTCGGCCTTTTCCTTGCTGTACAGGCGGCAGTCAGTCGTAAAAAAACTGTAGCCGCATAAATTATTTACTGCCCGTATACCACCATGCCCACCAGATGAGCAATCCCTGTAATGGCATACGTAGCCAGGCAATCAGCGGGGTAACTTTTATATCGCCCAACATCACAGGCGCACGCATCATCATATCGATATGTACGGGTAAAAAAGCAATCAGCATGGCAATTATTCCCCACGCAGCAAAGCATTGTGTAGCAGGGAATACGAGCATGACGCCGAAGGCGATTTCGAAAAATCCCGCAAGGGCATTAAGCAACCCTGGCGCCGGTAAATACGTAGGAATTATGTGGATGTAACTATTGGCACTGCGGAAGTGATTTAAGCCGGCAAGGATATAAAAAACGATAAGGATAATAAGACTGATTTTTTTGATCATTTTTTTTAAAATAACTACGCATAAACCGACATTTGAGATTTTGCTGATAAATATTGTTTAATAATGTGATATTCATCACAATATGGCCCAAAATAGCCCAAAACGCTAATTTATAAACGTTCTAAATTGAGTTTGTTTGACAAAGTGTTGACACTGCATCCATGTAAGCCTGTTACTTTTGTTGCGTCTTATACTAACTGAGTTGAAGTATTTAAAAATTATCGCCTTTACGCATAAACAGATCGAACTGAAAGAGCTGGGTAAACTGGTTATTTGCCAGGAAAATTTGACCGACAAACTTCAACAGGTTAAAGCCGAGTTTCAAATCCCCGAGATATTTTACCTGGCTACCTGTAACCGTGTGGCTTTTGTACTGGCTACCTCACAGGTAATAGACAAAGAATTCACAAAGAAATTTATCGACGCCCTGCAGATAGGTATCTGTAACCATTACATGGGCACCTTCCTCGATGGCGTTTCGATATACAGCGAGCAGGAAGCCCTGAACCATTTGCTGCGCACGTCGTGTTCGCTGGAGAGTTTGATTGTAGGTGAAAAGGAAATATTGGCGCAGGTGCGCAAAGCTTACGAGTGCTGTAAGGAGGCCGGGCTAACGGGCGATTACCTGCGCATGGTAATGGAGCGTGTGGTCAAAACAGCCAAAGAGGTTTATACCGATACCCATATATCGCGAAAGCCGATTTCGGTAGTCTCATTGGCCTACCGGAAACTGAAGGACCTGAAACTATGGTCGAACGCGCGGATCCTCATCATAGGCGCAGGCGAAACCAACCGCAACATCTCCAAATACCTCCAAAAGCATAAATTTTCAAATTTCTCGGTTTTTAACCGAACCCTGTCAAAAGCGCAGGAACTGGCGGCCGATCTCGGCGGCGAGGCGTTTGACCTTGACGAACTGAAAAACTATAACAAAGGTTTTGATGTGATCATTACCTGTACATCGGCCACACAGCCTATCATTACGCCCGAATTGTACAAAACGCTGCTCAACGGCGAAACCGGTAAAAAAACAATTCTCGACCTGGCTATACCCAACGACACCGATCCGGCAGTTTTAGAGCAGTTCCCGGTGCATTTTATCGAAGTGCACTCGCTGAACGAACTGGCAAAAAATAACCTGCAGGAGCGCTACCAGGAACTGGTACATGCCGAGCGCATCATCGAAGAAAATATCAAAGAGTTTATCCCCCTGTTGAAACAGCGCCGCATCGAAGTAGCTATGCGCGAGGTACCGCAAAAGATCAAGGAAATCCGCCATAAGGCGCTAAATTCGGTTTTTGCCGATGAGGTGCAAACACTCGACCAGCAATCGCGCGAGGTGCTCGAAAAGATCATGGACTACATGGAGAAAAAGTACATCAGCGTGCCCATGGTGATGGCCAAAGAGATCTTTGTGAACGCCGAGAAGTAAGGTTTTAGCCTTCTATTTTAATCAGCGACTTCCAGGTATAGTTTACGATGTATATATTAGTATATCTGATATGCCAGTACCTGAAAATGTAACTGTAGACGATGCATTGCGTCGTGGGCGTAAAATTATTGTTATCCCTCAAAAGGTGCTTTACATTGTTTTGGTGACCATGATATTTATTGAGGGATTGCTGTCCTGGTGGGAAAAAGGGTTGGTAATATTCTTGATTGCATTTTTTGTGCCGCAGCTTTACTGGTGCATTGTGGTAACACACTGGAAACTCTGGGCTTTTGATAAAGTACGCAACATCCACGAATTGGAAGAGCGTGCCATTATGTACGGGATGTTAAGTAGAAAAGGAAGCTTTTTTGAGAAATTAGAAATCCGTACACCTGCCCAGCAAAGAAAGTTGAACATGCTTCAGGCTAAATTTGACCAACCGGATATTTTTATCGCTGATACATCAATCCCCGAAGAGACCATTATCCGTTACGACCGAAGGAAAGAATTAGTAAAAATAGTATTGTTTACAAGTTTGTTTTTAGGAGCAATCACTTTAGGGATTGTAAAGGTTGGCGTTATACCAAGTATGGTTGTATCTGTAATTCCGCTCTTCTTTATTATTAAACATTGTTTGGTATTTCAAGACCGGGATGCACAGATATTATTAAATGCTCGCGGTATCCAAACGTCGGGCGGTGTAGGTTTTTACACCTGGGATTATATATCGGATATAGCCATCACATCACAGGGTTTTCCAGCTATTTATACTTTGAATTATAAATGTCCTGCAGGACAATGGGAGATAGACGTCAATAATTTAAACACAAATAAAAATCGGCTATTAAAATTGATAAGTGAATACAGGAGTCGGTTTAATGACGGAAATGTAATTAAATAAACCTACACTTAAGCCTCTGCCAATTCTTCTTCCTGCTCCATCTCGTTTTTTACCATCATGCGCCGGTAAAGATCAAGCAATAATATCATAATCAGCACAGTAAAAGCCATGGTGTTGGTGCCGATGTTCTCGCTATCGGCCGATCCGGTATAGGTAAATTGGCTCCGGTGGGCCTGGAACCATTGCGTGGTATACAGATAGCCGTAGTACGCAGCAAGTTTAGCCGCCAGGAAAAACACCACCACATACCTGGCCACAGCATATTTGCGCCGGCTGAAAATATTGTGCTCATCGATATGATGGATGTAGAAAACCACCAATATATACACCACGATGGTAAGCAGTTTGCTCAAAAAATTCTGGTTGTTGAACACCAGCATCAGGTAATCGGCTGCCGAGTTAACGTTAACACGGATATAATCCACATCCTGGTGCCGGAGCAAAACCGTATTGTTTTGCTGATGGGTCTTAAAATCTACTTCTTCGTGTATAGGCGAAGCTTTTAAAGCGATGTTGGGATAATGGCTTTTGAGCAGTGCAGCCGTTTGTATACCTATGCTGCAAATAAAATAAAGCTGGATAAGATAAATGGTTACTTTTTTTGAGGTAAGCTGCATAATATAATAAGGCTTTATATCCAATAATAATCAATCAGAATCAATTAAGCAAAACAGTACTCTGATAAAATAAATTTTTAGGTCAGGCGAGCATCACATTGCAACAAAAATTGTACTTAAACGTATTTAACAATTACATTTGCGATAAATAGAAATTATCCCTTTGGACAGAAAACTGGTTATTGGTACGCGCGGCAGTGAGCTTGCTTTATGGCAGGCAAATTTTGTTAAAGATGAGCTGGCTAAAAATAATATTGAGGCCGAACTCAAGATCATAAAAACGCAGGGCGACCGTATCTTAAATTTAAGCTTTGATAAACTGGAGGGCAAAGGTTTCTTTACCAAAGAACTGGAAGAAGAACTGCTGGCCGGAACTATCGACCTTGCTGTTCACTCGCATAAAGACCTGCCTACCGAAAACCCGCCGGGCCTGATGATCGCGGCGGTATCCGAAAGGGAAGACCCATCCGAACTATTGCTGATCCTGAAAGATTGTGTCGATGTGCATCAAAAGCTTTCGGTAAAGTATGGCGGCATTGTAGGTACTTCCTCCAATCGCCGTAAGGCACAATTGCTGGCCCTGAGGCCCGATCTGGAGATCGAGGACCTGCGCGGCAACGTACCTACGCGTATTAATAAGCTGCGCAATGAGCAGTATGATGCCATCATGATCGCTAAGGCCGGCGTATCGCGCCTGGGCCTGGATCTTGACGAATTTTACGTAGAGACCTTATACCCGACCGAACTGGTGCCCGCGCCTGCGCAAGGTGTGCTGGCGATACAGATCCGCGAAAGCGATGCCGAACTATTTGAGTTTTTACAGGTACTGCACCATCCGGATGTGGCCGAAGAACTGGCTGTTGAGCGGCGCATGCTGCAATTGTTTGGTGGTGGTTGCCATTTGCCTTTGGGCTGTTATTGCCGCAAACACGATGGAAAGTACCAGGTATTTACCTCGAAGGCCGATGAAGGCGACGAGTTCCCTGACAGGTTATTTTTAGAAGAAGATACTACAGAGGGCCTGCCCGAAAAAATAGCTTCGTATTTTAGCAAAGACCGGCAGTTTTTCAAATCGGTTTTTATATCCCGCGATCTGTCTGAACATAGCTATTTCCGCAAGGCGATCGAGAAGTTAGGAATGGAGGTCGACGCGCGTTCGCTGATACGAACGGTACCGGTGATCACCACGCTCGATCCGTATATCCTGAGAGACATCGACTGGATATTTTTCACCAGTAAAAATGCCGTGGAGTATTTCTTCGATCTGAAACCGTTGTTCCCGAAAAAGGTAAAATTCGGGGTAATGGGCAGCGGATCAGAAGATACCTTGCGCCGCAACGGGCATTTTGCCGATTATACAGGCGAAGGCGTAGATACTGCCGATGTGGCCAGCGATTTTGCGCAACTGGCAAACGGCACCACGGTGCTTTTCCCGGGAGCCGAAAACCCCATGCGCAGCATACACCAGGGCTTGTCGGCCGATACAAAGATCATCGACCTGCCGGTGTACGAAACTGTGTTGAAAGATGATGTGGAGGCCTCGGGAGCAGATATACTGGTATTTACCAGCCCATCCAACGTTGATGCTTATTTTGTCGAAAACCTGTTGGAGCCAAATCAAAAGGTTGTGGCCATAGGCAAATCAACCGGTAAAAAGTTTGATGAAATGGGTGTGAAATACGTTTTACCATTCTCGCCCGATGAGGTGGGATTGGCAGAGGCAGTGTTTGGGATTGGTCCGGTACCACCAATAATAGAAACAAAATAAGGAGTCCATAGTCCATGGTCGATAGATCATAGACTTTTTTATACGTAAAATAAACCATGGTCTATCGACTATCGACCATGGACTAAAGCATATGTTACAACGACCACGAAGAAACCGCAAAAGTGAAGTAATACGCCAGATGGTGCAGGAAACGCATATTAGCCCTGCTAATCTGATCTTCCCGCTGTTTATTGTTGAAGGCAAAAACGTAAAGACCGAAGTGGCATCGATGCCCGGTATTTACCGTCATTCGATAGACAACCTGCTGCGCGAAGTGGAAGCTTGTGCCAGGCTGGGTTTAATGTCGTTCGACCTGTTCCCGAACATCGAGGAATCGTTAAAAGATAAATATGCGACCGAAAGCTACCGCAACGAAAGTTTATACCTGCGCGCCATCCGCGAAGTAAAAAAAAACTTTCCGGAAGTTTGCGTAATTACTGACGTGGCGATGGACCCGTACAGCAGCGATGGCCACGACGGTTTGGTGGAGAACGGCGAGATACTGAACGATGAAACGCTCGGGATTTTAGCTAAGATGGCCCTGGCGCACGCACAGGCCGGCGCCGATATCGTAGCCCCGTCGGATATGATGGATGGCAGGGTAGGCTACATACGCAACGCGCTGGATGAGAACAAGTTCACCAATGTGTCTATCATGTCGTACACGGCGAAATATGCCAGCGCTTTTTATGGCCCGTTCCGCGATGCGCTGGATTCGGCGCCGAAGTTCGGCGATAAAAAATCGTACCAGATGAACCCGGCCAATCAGCGTGAAGCGCTGATAGAAGCCAACCTTGACGAAAGCGAAGGCGCCGACTTTTTAATGGTAAAACCGGCTTTGGTTTACCTGGATGTAATTAAATTATTAAAAGATAATACCGAATTGCCGGTAGCGGCGTATAACGTAAGCGGCGAATATGCCATGTTGAAAGCCGCAGCACAACGCGGCTGGCTAAATGAGCAACGCAGCACCATGGAAGTGCTGATGAGCATCCGTCGTGCAGGTGCAACGGCGATACTAACGTATCACGCTAAAGAGGTGTTGGAGAAAGGGTGGCTGTAAGCCCCACCCAACCCTCCCCGGTAGGGAGGGCTTTAAAAAAAACTAAATAAATAAAAGTCTCCCCTACCGGGGGAGATTTAGAGGGGGCCGAATGTTCGATTCAATAAAGAAAATATTTTCGGGTAATGAGGGCGACCTGCCGGTGAGCACCGTGGGCAAGCCGGATATCAGCAGGGAAAAATCTGCCGAATTGTATGAGAAAGCTAAAACCTATTTCCCGGGTGGGGTAAACTCGCCGGTGCGGGCTTTCAAATCGGTTTATGGTACGCCGCTGTTCATCAAAAAAGGTGATGGCTGCCACATCTGGGATGAAGACGACAACCAGTTTATCGATTTTTGCTGTTCGTGGGGGCCGCTCATCCTGGGGCATAACCACACCAAAGTCCGCGAAAGCGTGATAGAAACCATGCAGAGCGGCGTGTCGTTCGGTGCGCCTACTGCTTTGGAGAACGAACTGGCCGAACTCATCCTGAAAAACAACAAATACGTTGAAAAACTGCGCTTTGTAAGCTCGGGTACCGAAGCCGTCATGTCGGCTATCCGCGTAGCCCGCGGTTATACCAAACGCGATAAGATCATTAAGTTCGAAGGCTGCTATCACGGCCACACCGATGCGCTGCTGGTAAAGGCAGGCTCTGGTTTGGTGACTTTCGGCGAAACTTCGTCGGCCGGTGTGCCTAAGGGTTTTGTTAATGAGACGATCGTCATCTCACTCAATGATCGCGAAGCATTAAAAACAGCTTTTGCCGAATTTAAAGATCAGATCGCCGCGGTGATCATCGAGCCAATACCTGCCAATAACGGTTTGCTTTTGCAGGACAAAGAATATCTGCAATTTTTACGCGATATCTGTACCCAAAATGGCACTTTATTGATATTCGACGAGGTGATCTCCGGCTTCCGCATAGGTTTTGAGGGTGCGGCAGGTTATTACCAGATCAAGCCGGATATGGTTACTTATGGTAAAATCATCGGCGGCGGTTTGCCGGTAGGCTGTTACGGCGCATCGAAAGAGATCATGGCGCATGTATCGCCTGATGGCGGCGTTTACCAGGGCGGTACCTTATCAGGTAACCCTGTGGCTATGTCGGCCGGTATTGCGCAGTTGACCGAGCTGGCGCGTATGGGCTTTTACCGCGATCTCAATGGCAAAACAGAGGAGTTTGTCCAATCCATCCAGCGCTTCGCTACAGCACGAAACTATAAGTTTAAAGTATTCTATATCGGATCGATCTTCTGGTTCGCGTTTACCGACCAGGAAGCCGTGCGTAAAGCCGAAGAGATCGACCCGGCAAGCATGGAGAAATTTAAAGTAATGCACCGTGAGTTATTGAACCGTGGGGTATATCTCGGTCCGTCGGGTTATGAGGTTGGTTTTATCTCATCCGCCCATAACAAAGTGGAGTTGGAGAAAGCTAAAAGAGCTATATTTGAGAGTTTAGACGTTGTATTCGGTAAATAAACCATGAAAAGGCCTTTTGTAATTTTTTATGTACTGATCACCTACGCCCTCGCCCAGTTGTTTTGGTGGGGGATTATGCTTGTTCCGGCAAAGCCGCACAAGCTGGGTATGATCTGCGGTGAACTATCGGTTTTTGTGTTCATCCTTATCCTCGGAGCTATCAGCCTGCACCGGTCCATCAATAAAGAAATACAACTGCGCCAACGACAAAAAAACTTTTTACTGTCGGTAACGCACGAACTTAAATCGCCGCTGGCATCCATCAAATTGTTTTTACAGACGATGCAAAAGCGTGATCTGACCCCGGCTCAGCGTATAAACTTCCTCGATAAATGTCTGCAGGATATCGAGCGCCTCGACGACCTCGTTGAAAACATGCTGATGGCAACCAAAATCGACGGGCAGACTTATACTTTCCCGAAAGAGAAAGTAAACCTGTCGTTACTGGTGGATGGCGTGGTAAATCGCCTGCAGATCAACAAGTGCGATAATACACAGCAGATCATCAATGCCGAGATCGAGCCGCAGGTGGAGATCATGGGCGATAAGTTCACTTTGACATCGGTGGTAAACAATTTGATAGAGAACGCCGTTAAATACTCTGCGCCATGCGAAACCGTAGACGTAAAGCTGTTTCACAAGGGCGATGAAGTACATTTAACCGTAGCCGACCAGGGTATTGGCATTGCCGACAGCGAAAAGGCGCACATATTTGATAAATTTTACCGGGTAGGCAACGAAGATACCCGTAATACCAAAGGCACCGGGCTGGGCCTGTTTATAGTAAAACAGGTTTTAGATAAGCACGAGGCCACTATTCACGTCCGCGACAACCGGCCTAAGGGCAGTGTTTTTGAGGTTGTTTTCGGATGAAATTTTAACATTTAAACCTTAGCGACATGCAAAACAAAAAACGCATTTTACTGGCCGAAGACGAAGAACATTTGCTGGAAGCCATCAAATTGAACCTCGAACTGGAGGGGTATAAAGTATCAACAGCAACCAACGGCAAAAAAGCGCTGCAAATATTTAAGGAAGAGCGCTTTAACCTGGTAATACTGGACGTGATGATGCCCGAGATCGACGGATTTGTGGTTGCCGAAACCATCCGCCTGGAAAACTCGGAGGTGCCGATTATGTTTTTGACCGCGAAGAATACCAATGAGGATAAAATTGCCGGTTTGAAAAAAGGCGCAGACGATTATCTCACCAAACCCTTTAACCTGGAAGAATTGATCCTGCGCGTTAATAACCTGGTAAAACGCAGCTTAAAAGGCGACGATCTGAAAGAGTTTAACAGCTACAAAATAGGTGATAAAACCATTCACTTCAATTCGTTCGAACTGGTGAACGCCGATGGCAGCATCACGCCACTAACCAAAAAAGAGACCATGCTGCTGAAACTGCTGATCGAACGCCGTAACGATGCCGTATCGCGCGAGCAGATATTGGAAACCGTGTGGAACTATGACGTTTACCCATCAACCCGTACCATCGATAATTTTATACTTACCTTCCGTAAGTATTTCGAACCTGATCCTAAAAACCCGGTTTATTTCCATTCGATACGGGGCGTAGGTTATAAGTTTACCGATAATCAGCATTAATTAATGTTCACCAACCAGGCACGTTTGGCAGTATTGGGTTTGTTTGGCCTGCTGGTTGCTTTTTTTGCATATCAGCACAACTATCAGCTGGTATGTGTTGTATTGTTGCTGATGCTGCTTATTGTGTGGGACTATTTTAAGAGCGGTACCGTTATCCTGGCTGCTAAACTGTATCACGTGAAAGATTACGAGAAAGCAGAATCGCTGCTCCATCAGGTGTATAACCCGCTCTGGCTGAGCCGTAACCGGCGCGGTTTTTACGAGTTTATGCTTGGCGGCATTTGCCTGAAGCGTAATGATTACGATGAAGCCGAAAAGCATTACGAGATAGCAGCGCAATTCCCGCTGCGGAATAATAACGACCATGTGGCTGCACTGGCGCATGTGGCCAATATCAACATCCGCAAGGCCAATTATGAAAAGGCCGAAGCTTACCTGAAGCTGGCCACGCGCGATGAAGAGAAGATAGGCAGCAAGATGAAGGAAGTGATACAGAAGCTGCAAAAAGAATTACAAACCCGCAAAGCAAATGCATAGCTTTGCGCCAAATTTTATATGAAGGATTCGTTATTTATAAAAGCCGCATTTTCTGAAAAAACCGAACGCCCGCCTGTATGGATGATGCGCCAGGCAGGCCGGTTTATGAAAGAATACTGGGATATCAAAAACAAGTATTCGTTCCTGGAAATGTGCAAAACGCCCGAACTGGCTGCTGACGTGACCATGTTACCTGTGGATTTGCTGGGTATTGATGCCGCGATATTATTTTCGGACATACTGGTTACCGGCGAGGCTATGGGCGGCGATTTAAGTTTCACGGCCAACGTTGGCCCTAAATTTGCCAATCCGGTGCGTACACAAAAGGATGTGGACGGCCTGCAAACAGAAGTAGGGGATAAGCTGCAATATGTTGCCGATGCCATTAAGGTAATACAGCAGCGTTTAAATGGCTCTATACCTTTAATCGGCTTTGCAGGTGCGCCTTTTACAGTAATGAGTTACCTGGTTGAGGGCGGCTCATCGAAAGATTTCAAACTGACCAAACTGATGCTGCACAACGAGCCCGAACTGGCTCATCAGTTGTTGAGCAAGATAGCTGCCGTTACTGCCGACTATCTTAACCTACAGATTGCAGCCGGCGTTAATGCGGTCCAGATATTCGATAGTTGGGCACAGGCTTTGGCCTGGGACGATTATAAGGAGTTTTCGCACAAGTATATTGCCCAGATCATCAGTAAACTAAATCGCAAGGATATCCCGGTGATATCGTTCTGCAAAGGCAGTTCGGTTTTCGCGCCGCTGATGGCCGAAGCCAAACCGGATGTGATCTCGATCGACTGGAACGCTGACCTGCTGGATATCAAAAAACGTTTGCCGCAGGGCATAGCCGTACAGGGCAACCTCGACCCGCATATTTTATATGCCGATAAAAAGGTGATTAAAGATCGCATCCATAAACTATTCGAGCGTATGCGCGGCGAGAACGGCTTTATTTTTAACCTGGGGCATGGCATAATGCCGGATATCCCGTTCGATAATGTGAAATATGCGGTGGAGGTGATAAAAGAGTACAAATATTAAGTGGCGTGCCGTAACCGGTGAAATCAATCTAAAATCAGTGTAATCCCAAGTGCAATATTACGACTATATCAAAGCAATTCATATCATCTTCGTGGTAAGCTGGATGGCCGGGCTTTTTTATATCGTGCGCCTGTTCATCTACCATACCGAAGCGCAGGATAAACCCGAAGATGAACGCCGCATACTCTCGGCCCAGTTCGAGATCATGGAGCGCAAGCTGATGAACATCATCACCACGCCGGCCATGTTGCTGACGGTGATCGCCGGTATTACGATGGTGATCATCAACCCGTACCTGCTGCAAATGCACTGGCTGCAGGTAAAATTAGGTTTTGTGATCGGCCTGATCGGGTACCACCATATCTGCCAGAGCAAAATGAAACAGATGCGCAACGGCATCTATAAATGGACGTCGACCCAACTCCGCATCTGGAACGAGGTGGCCACCATCTTCCTGTTCGCTATCGTATTCCTCGCCGTTTTAAAAGATGCCGTAAACTGGATATACGGTATGCTGGCCCTGATTCTGTTTACGATGATCATCATGTCGGCCGTAAAGATTTATAAATATTACAGGCTTAAAAAGTAAGCCAGAACTTGAACTTTCTGACAGAATTGCGTATATTGTTAGGATAGCGCGAGGCTAAATCAATGATTGAATGATTGATTTTTGAATGATTGAATAGATTATAGTTCAAAAAATTTCTTACAATTTCCCCCCTGCTGTTTAATGATTGAAGATTGAATGATTGATTTGGGAAACGGGAGTTCTGCGTTAAGAATGGGAGCGCCTGCCTGCCGGCAGGCAGGGATACCGGCCGCGCGATGGGTTGTGGGCCGGCTGTGGTTAATGCCTGAAGGCGTATGAGCGTACAGCCTGACCCGCAGGGGAACGCCCACAGTAATGATTGAATAAATAAGATAATGGCCCGAAAATTTCTTACAATATCCCCCCTGCTCAAATAAAGGAACAAGGATCCCTGCACATTTATTCATCTGCGTATTTGCACATTATTTCCTTCCTATCTCCAAAAAATAAACCGACTTTTGCGCACGGTAAACAAAAGGATTAACTATGTAAACAAAACGGCTTATGGAAGAAATGGTTGAACAAATTGAACTGTTGCTGGAGCAGAACGATCACGAACAGCTCCGCGAACACCTGAACAACCTCAATATATCGGATGTTGAAGCACTGATAGACGAACTTCCTGATTACGGCCCGCTGTTTATTGAAACTCTGTCGCCTAACCGGGCGGTAAACGTATTCCGCATCCTTGATTTCCCGAAGCAGGAGCGTATCATCAAAAAGCTGTCCGGCGCCAAGATTGCCGAGTTGATCAACCTGCTCCCGCCCGATGACCGTACTGCATTTTTTGCCGAGTTACATGGCGATGCTGTAAAGGCGCTGATTTTACACTTACCTGCTGCCGATAGGAGAGAAGCTTTGACTTTATTGGGCTACGACGAAGATAGCGTTGGCCGTTTAATGACGCCCGATTATATCACAGTTAAAAAGACCTGGAATATGAACCGTGTGCTGGAGCATTTGCGCAAATACGGTAAAAACTCCGAAACCATCGATGTGTTGTATGTGATCGACACCAACGGGGTTTTGGTAGATGACATCCGTATACGCGAAGTATTATTGGCCGACCCGGAGACCAAGGTAAGCGAACTGATGGATAACCGGCTTATCGCGCTCAATGTGAACGACCCGCAGCAGGAAGCGATCAACGTATTCAGGATGAATAACCGCACCGCCTTACCTGTTACCGATGATGAGAACATCCTGCTGGGTATCGTTACCGTCGACGATATTTTGTGGATAGCCAACGAAGAATATACCGAGGACATCCAGAAAATAGGTGGTACCGAAGCGCTCGATGAACCTTATATGGATATGCCGCTGTTTAAGCTGGTAAAAAAACGTGTAGGCTGGCTGGTCATCCTGTTTTTGGGAGAGATGCTTACCGCTACCGCAATGGGGTTCTTTGAACGGGAAATGGCCAAAGCCATAGTCTTGGCTTTGTTTGTGCCATTGATCATTTCGAGTGGCGGCAACAGCGGTTCGCAGGCCTCAACGCTCATTATACAGGCCATGGCCCTGGGTGAGGTAACTGTAGGCGACTGGTGGCGGGTAATGCGTCGTGAAATCCTTTCGGGGCTGTTATTAGGTTTAACGCTTGGTATCATTGGCTTCTTCCGCATTTTTGTTTGGACGTTCTTTTCTCACATTTACGGCCCGCACTGGATACTGGTTGGCTTTACTGTTGGTGTGGCATTAATAGGTGTGGTGCTTTGGGGATCGTTAGCCGGTTCGATGTTGCCGTTGCTGCTCAAAAAATTGGGCGCCGACCCGGCCACATCATCTGCTCCGTTTGTAGCCACTTTAGTGGATGTAACCGGCCTTATCATTTATTTTACCATCGCCGTTATCATTATGCAGGGCGTGTTGCTGTAAGGTCTAATCATAAAAGTATTATATATTTGGCGGTATGGATTGGTACAAACTGCTTTCGGCAAAACGCTGGGGATACGAGCACAGATATGTAGAGAACCCCGAAGACGCCCGCTCCGAGTTTCAGCGCGATTACGACCGGATCATCTTCTCATCGCCCTTTCGCCGTCTGCAGAATAAAACACAGGTTTTTCCGCTACCGGGCAGCGTATTTGTACATAACCGCCTTACCCACAGTTTAGAGGTGGCCAGTGTTGGCCGCTCACTGGGGCGTATCCATTATAACAAGCACCGTAAGCTCGATAAAAACATCGATGATAAATATCCTTTGCTTAGCGAGATAGGGGATATCGCAGCTGCGGCTTGTTTGGCGCACGATCTGGGTAACCCCGCGTTCGGGCATTCGGGCGAATCGGCCATATCGCATTATTTTACCGATGGGGCAGGCAAGGTTTATGAGGACAAGGTAAGTGCACAGCAATGGCGCGACCTTACCAATTTTGAAGGTAATGCCAACGCGTTGCGCATCCTGACGCATTCATACAATGGCAAGGGTGCAGGTAGTTTTGCATTGACCTATTCTACTATTGCAGCAATTGCCAAATACCCCTGTTCATCGCTTGCTGGGCACGATAAAAATAAAATATACACCAAGAAATACGGCTTTTTTGAATCGGAACAAGCAGGTTTTGAAAAGATAGCTGCCGGATTGGGTATGATCCGGATGCAGCAGGACCCTTTGATCTATCAGCGGCACCCGCTGGTTTACCTGGTTGAGGCCGCAGATGACATCTGTTATAACATCATCGACCTGGAAGATGCACATCGGCTCAAAATACTAAGTTACAAAGAGGTTGAGGAATTGCTGTTGCCACTATGCGATGACCCGAAAATGCCGGCCAGGCTGGAAGCTATCGATGATACTGATGCCAAAGTAGGTTACCTGCGGGCGAGGGCTATCAATACCTTAGTCAAACAATGCTCCGATCTTTTCTTTAAACAGGAAGAAGCTATCCTTGGCGGGAATTTTAATGCTGCGCTGATCGATCATATTGATGAACCTTTCCGTTCGGTAATGAAGGATATCGCAAAAGTATCCGTAAAAAAGATATACAACTATAGTTCGGTGGTACAGATTGAAGTTGCCGGTTATAAAATAATGGGCGGTTTACTGGAAGAGTTTATCCCGGCTTATCTGCAAAACAAAAGCGGGTATCATAAAAAGCTGGTAAACTTAATCCCGAAACAATTTCTAACTAACGGGCAGGATGATTACAGCCGGATACTAACCGTCCTCGATTTCGTATCCGGCATGACCGATCTGTACGCTGTGGAATTGTTCCGTAAGATCAAAGGTATCTCGTTCCCGTCGATGAGTTGATCAGTTCAGCTTCACCTTAGCCTGTTCTTCGTGAAAGTCGATCATCTTTTGCATGGCATCCATGGCAATGTTGTAGTTTTTGATGCCCAAAACCTTCATGTACTGGCCTTCCATCTCCATTACCTGGGCCTTGATGTGTGTGCGTAGCTGTTTGCCTTCGTCTGTCAAAAATATCGTCGATGAGCGGGCGTCGCTGGCGCATTTTTCCGTACGTACCAGCTTTTGCTCTTCCAGATCTTTGATCACCTTGCTGGCGGCCTGTTTGCTCACATTGAGCTTTGCGGCCAGTTTGCTGTTAGATATGCCCTCATCGCCAATGCTGAAAAGCAGCGGCAGGTGCGAATTATTAAAATCGGCGCAATCGCCATGGCAAAGCCTGCTGAACAGCCAGTCGTCCGACAGTTTTTTCAGCACATACAGCATCTTGCACAACACCCTCGATTCATCCATTGCCATAATTACTTTGTTAATAGATTATTGTTCACTAATATAGTCAACCCGGTTAACAATTTAAATTAAATAATTGTTAAAACTCTATCAATACCCTGGCCCTGATACCCCATTGGGATGCATCCGGGTGGTCGAGGTAGCTTAAGCGTTTAACTACATCAAGCCTTAACAGTTTAAATATGTTTTCGACACCGGCGCTTGCTTCCATATATGGGCCATTAGCGAGCGCATAAGTGGTTGGTACACCATACCTGTTAACCGGGAATTTAAGCAGGGTAGGATCGTTTACCGGGTTGTTCTCGGGACGGACGCCGCCCCATAACGATTTAAAGGAGATCACTTCGCGCAGTTTCAGTTCCTTCAGCACCGGCACTTTGTTAAATATAAAGCCGTTAAAATGGTGATCCACATTTACGCTGGCATAATGGTCGCTCACAAACTCCAGGTAGTTCATCATGTTGTACGAATCCAGTTGCAGGGCATAACTCTGGTTAGCATGGCCGATGTTAAGTAACGGGAAAGGCACCTTGCCGAAAACATAACCTCCTTCGGCATCAACATCGGTAAAGCCTAATTGCGATACATAAAAACGTTTGTAGATGTGGCCGGTCACGTTTTCGTATTTATAATCGCCTTTTAAAAAGTCTTTGATACCTTGCTGGTAACGCAGGGTAAATACCGGGTACTTATCGGGGATAGGTGTGCGGTATATCTTACCCTGATAAAACTTCTCATGCGGCGCATAACGCAGTTCGGCAGATAGCTCGGTGCTTTGCAATGTGTTCACAATATTTTTGCTGGTTACCGGTGTTTCGATGCCGGTTTGATAAAGCAGTTCGCCGGCAGGGGCCTGGTTCCAGGTTTGCAGTTCAAATTTGTAGGAGAAATGGTTCAGGTACTCATGCACGTAATCAATCCTGAACACATCATTATAGAGATATTTGTTGTTTTCGCCGCGTTTAAAAGTCATTAAAAAGTTGTCCTCCTGCACAAACTGCGATTCAAGGCCAGGTATCTTCACATCGTGCTGTACACTGGCGCGCAAATAATTTTGCGGGAACGAATAGATCGATTTGTTATTCAACGAATACGTGCCGCTTAAAAAGTATTTAAATTTATCATCCTTAAAACCATAAGCGCCGTAGGTTTCTAAGTAGTAACGCTTGCTCAACTCGGGTGTGGTACGGCCACCTAAACGTAGCCTGAAACCCTCAACAGGGTTGTAGTTGTAGAAAGTATTCACCGGCCCCATCTCAAACGGACCGAAGTTTTTGTAACCTGCAATAAACAGGGTCACCAGATCCATCGTACGTTTAAACGAAGGTATAGTCTGCAGGCTATCGATGTTCTTATAAACGTTTGCATATTGGGCCTTCAGCGTATCAGGGCGGTTGGCTTTCCAAAATTCGTCGCCTTTATCGGTAGCGTTAAAGGCAATCATCTGCGCAGGGCCATTATAGGTTTCGGGCATGCGTGGCTGGTTGGCTACAAAGTTGTTCATGATCACCACGCGCTCACCATAAATGCCGCCGCCTTTATTCTTGTTCAGGCCGAAATCTATCTTCAAATCGCTTTGGCTCAGACGATACTTCCCGCCATCTGTTTTTTCGAAAGCCAGGGTGCTCTGCATCTTCCGTACAAAGTTGAGGTTGATGTTTTTGTTTACGCTCAACAGCGCTTTTTGCACGGCGTAGTTACCATCCTGGGTAATGTATATCTTACCCTCAAAAAGCATATCGGTAGTGTTGCGTGGGGTGAAGCTCAGCTCGATCAGGTTCGGAACGACATCCTTAATGGTATCGGTAATAAAAAATTTATAGAATGTCGGTGCCGCATCGGCAATTGGGCTGAGCAATTGGTTGTTGAGTAAATCGATGTTATTGTCATAAATATCGATATCCATGTACATCCGGTTAAAATAGGTTTGCAAGCCATCGTTGTCTACAAAGCGCTCATCATATTTAACCTGTTTGTGTGCCTGTATCACCTGTTTTTTGGTAAAGGGCGACTTGCGGAAGTAATTGTCCGAAAGTTTCTCCTCCATATAAATAGGCAGCAGGTTTTTGCCGCCTATCGCGTCCGAATCCTGTTCGGAAAACAAAAACTGGTAGTTCTTGAATATCTTTTTGTTCTTGAATTTTTCCGACAAGTCGCTCAGCGAGATATTGATCCTCTCGTATTGCTGATACTCGGCATAATCGAAGTTCTCTAACCTGTTCTCGTCCTTATGGGCAATCACCTTACGGATCAGTTCAACAGCCGGGTTGTTACGGTTGGTATACCTGGTTTTTTTGCCCGATTTTACAGCAACTTCCTGTAAGATGTGCCTGTCTTCGGCAAGCGTTATGTTCACCGTTTGAGCCTGGCCGGGAATAATGGTTTTCACCACGGTGGTATAGCCGATGAAAGATACTTTGATCTTGGTGTAGTTGCCATTGCCCACCAGGTGGTAGTGGCCAGTGTTATCGGCGCTGTTGCCTATTGTCGTCCCGTCGAACACAACAGTTACCGCTGGCATGGTCTCGTGGGTACGGGCATCGGTAATTACGCCTTTAACTATGGTTTGCTGTGCCATGGCAACGGATGCCGATAGCACCAGCAGCAGTAAGGCGATGGTTTTATTAATGATATGAGTAAAGGTAGTTTTCATGATTGTTATTATTGTTGAGGTTTCCCTCTGTAAGTTTGTTTGTATTACCTGGTAAACAGGTGGTTTAATATTGTGCCTTGCTTTTAACTGGTTGATTATTAGTTGTTTGATCGGTTTGTCTAAAATGTTATTGATGATATTTCGCTAATTAACTTTCGGTATGGCGATAAATCGCGGCCAGGTGCTCCGAGGCTGAAAACGACCGTTCGCTACCAATTCTGTTAATGTTGCTGCTGTGGTTAAAAGTTTTCATCATATTTTATATAGTAACACGGAATTAGATGTAAACCCTGATCGGCAATTACAAAAAATAAGCTTGCCTGTCGTTTCCTGACTTTTAAATTACTTAATGGTGTTCCTGGCATATGCCATATATTTGCCGATAGTATCCTTTGCGGCTACAACAAACCCGGTTACACTCAGCAGTAAAAATTCCATCTCAGCTTCCGATAAAACATTGTCCCTGAAAGCCTGTTGCAATACACCGAAAAGGTAATGCCCCAGCCTGCTCCAATGCAGATCAACGTGGGGTAAATGTTTGCTAACATTAGTAAGTACAGGTATATAGGTAACTATCGCTTTCATCATCTTCTTGAAATAACAATGCAAAGGTAAACCAAGTTGACTAATTTCGTCAACCTGGTTTACTATAATTTACTACTTTTACCTGCCTGTGACAGAGCGGTCATATTTTTAAGCAAAATTTGTTGACAAGCACATCAAGCTATCATATGAAACTAAATTTGAATCAGATCACCATATCCGTCAGCAATGTTGAGCGGTCTATTGCATTTTACGAGCAGTTTGGCCTTAAACTGATTGTCAAGGCCTTGCCTCACTATGCCAGGTTTGAATGTTTGAGTGGTGATTCAACTTTCTCACTGCATTATAGTAATGACAGGGTTGATGGAGCGACATGGATCTATTTCGAGACCGAGACCCTGGATGAAGATGCAAGTGCACTTATGGAGAAAGGAGTAGTTTTTGAAACCGGGCCGACCGACCAGGAATGGCTATGGCGCGAGGCAAGGCTTAAAGACCCCGACGGCAACCAGCTTATTTTATATTATGCAGGTAAAAACAGAAAAGACCCGCCATGGAAAGTAAAGTAAACCATATACCGGCGGATAAGGTTCAGATTCACCGGTATATGGTTTAACCAGATCAACGAGCCCTGATCAGGGTATTTACAGTAATATGTGGCCATACTATTGGCAGTGATAACCCGGCAGGCGGAAACACCAGGTTGATGGTTTGGGTGTATTGCAGCAGCTCTTTTTCTGTTCCGCCTTCTATCTCTTCGACCCAAAATATTGCTTTCATCGAAGTCGCGCTTACATTATTAGAGATGAATGGGATATTAAGAATCCCACCGTCGGTATTCGCGGCGCGTGTATCCATTTCGAAAGTCGTCATGCTGGTGATTTTACCTGCAGGGCCTACCACGCTCTCGAGGGTTGATGTAAGGAAGGTGTTAGGGTTTACCTGGTTAAAAATACCCGGGAACTGTGAGTTGGGAGTGATTTGCTGTACATAATCTAACAGGGACACATGCGAACCATCAAGATTGGTTGGGATGGCCGACGCCGCCGGGATAAAACCGGTACCGGGGTTATCTTGCCCTGATGACGCGCCCAGGGCCAGTAATGCATTGCCGTGCGGTATGGTAGCCAGCCGGGCAATGTTGTAACCGCCGTTGGGGGTGCCTAAAAGTAATATCAGCCCGGTTTCGGCGTGGATAGGAGTGCCGGCAATAAAGCCCCGGGTCGAACTAAACGCATCTGCCGGGCAGGCGCTGATAATTTCCTGCTCGTACATTAAGCCATAGATGTTTTGATCTATCTGGTTTCCGTCGATCACCGGTCCGCGGTTACCCGCCTGTATCACAGCCGGCGAAAAGGTGAGGTTCTCGGTGTAAGGTATCACCTCGTAGGTGAAATCGGGCACGCCCGGGCCCGGTACCGAAATCACGTTCCAGCCACTGGCAATAAGGCCTTGATTTTTCGGAACAAGTCCCTGCCATTTTCCAATCAGTTTTCTTAACGGACCGATGTCCACACTTTTTGCTTCGGCCGGAGTAAGTATCCGGGCCCCGGTTAAGGGGTGGTTTAATTTTTGAGTCATGATAATTTGAGTTTTAGGTTGCAGTATTTTTTAGATATAGCCAAAATAAATATATTTATTTACAAATGAAATAAATACCATGTTATGCTAATCTTAAATAACAATAATGAATGTTGTTGGATTGTTAATTAATTATGAATGATTGAGATGGCTCATGCTTGAGTAGCTAAAACGCCTGTTGGACAGGATATTAAATATTATTGGATGTGGCAATATCTCAAATAGATCCGAATATGAAAGTTATTAGATTTATTGGGATATTCTTGTTAGTGCAAATCAGTTTGTTGCAGCCAAAACAAAAAAAGCCCCGACTTTCGTCAGAGCTCTTTGTTTTTCCGGTGTCGGGATGGCAGGATTCGAACCTGCGGCCTCCACATCCCAAATGTGGCGCGATACCGGGCTACGCTACATCCCGTTTGGGGTTGCAAAAGTAGTGATAAAAACTGCTTTTGCAACATAAAAATAAAAAAATATCGCTTTAAAAATCCTGCTTATGATAATTGAATTGATTTACAGTGGGTTATTTTGTTTGAAAAGTTTAAGCCTGGCGTCAGGCTTTTGCATTATCAACCCTGACCGGGTTTTTTATTAATGCGGTTCCATTCGTTCAGGTTGATCAGGGTTCCGGTAACAACATTGTCGCATTCTTCGTTCGGGCACATTACCGAAAACATATTTCTTAGTTGAGTTACTACGGGACGGGCGCCGCACTTTATGCAGTTTTCGCAATATACGTTAGGTTGGATAACAAAAGCCATACAAGCAAATAGATATATGGTAATAGTTTACTTAATTATTGGGGATGATTATTTGTATACTCAGCACAAATAACGTGATTTCGGCATTGTTTTGCAAAAAAACAGCTGCACAGAACGATACAAAAACCGATAGTAATGATTTGGTTGCAATACCGTTTTTGTTAGTAAAATATCTATATTTGGTTAGCCTATGCAATTTATATATCCTGCATTCCTGTTTGCGCTGTTATCGCTGGCTATCCCTTTGATTATACACCTGTTTCATTTCAGGCGCTATCAAAAGGTGTACTTCTCCAATGTTCAGTTTCTCAAAAATATTCAGCAAAAGCAATCATCGCGCAAAAACCTTAAACGCCGGCTCATCCTGGCGTCGCGTATACTGGCGTTGGCTTTTCTGATACTGGGTTTTGCAAAGTTGTATATACCGTCGTCGCGCAGTGTAAACCTCGATAAGCAGCATGTGGTTAGCATTTTTATCGATAATTCGTACTCGATGGAAACCGTTAACCGCGAAGGCAGCCTGCTCGACGAAGCCCGGCGGCGTGCAAAGGAGATAGCTGCAGGATACGGCTTAAATGATCGGTTTCAATTGCTCACACAGGAGTTTGAGGGCCGCCAGCAACGCCTGTTAAGCAGGGATGAGTTTACCGATGAAGTTGATAAAATAAAGATAAGCCCACAAAGCCGTAACCTCGAACAGATCATCCAACGGCAACAAAGTTTGTTAAGCACCCAGGGTAATGCCTTGAGGGATGTTTACATCTTGTCTGACTTCCAGAAAAACCTGCTTGCCGGCCATCCGGTAAAAACAGATAGCAGTATATCAGTCAGCCTGATCAAGTTGAAGGCTAATTCGCTGCCTAACGTTACGGTTGATTCGGTTTGGTTATTGAGCGCGGTGCACCGTGCCGGCGAAAGCGAGAAACTGGTAGTGCGCCTGCATAACTATGCTGATGAAAAAGCCGAAAAAATTCCGTTAAAGTTAATGGTTAACAACATACAAAAGGCTTTAGGCAGTTTTACCATTGATGCGCGGAGTGTACAAAATGACACACTGACTTTCTCGGGCTTGCAGGAAGGCTGGCAAAACTCCGAGATACAATTGCAGGATAACCCGGTGAATTTCGACAATGAGTTTTATTTTGCATTCAAAGTACAGCAACAAATGCCTTTACTGCTGATAGATGGCGGGCAACCGAATAAATATTTAAGCGCTGTTTTTAATGCCGACTCCTTTTTTAAACCAACCTGGGCGCATAACGGCAATGTGGATTATACGGGCTTATTAAACTACCCCTTTGTAGTGTTAACTGATGTAAAGGCTGTTTCTACCGGATTGGCACAGCAGCTAAAAATCTACGTTAGCAAAGGCGGCACCCTGGCAGTCTTTCCGGCCGATGGAGCCGACTTGTCGACCTACCAGGCTTTGTTATTGCCCATGGGTGTTAACGCCCCGGAGGCTTTAGTAACCGAAAAAAATAAAGTAGTTGCTCTGAACGTCCAAAGTAAGGTGTTTAAAAATACATTTGAGCAGTTGCCGCAAAATCCCGACCTGCCGCTTGTCAATAAATATTATCGTTTGGGCAGTAAGGCCTTCGGCGCATCCGAAAGCCTGCTCGAACTACCGGGCCATCAGCCTTTTTTTGTAAATTATAGCAGCGGTAAAGGTAAGGTATACCTGTCGGCCGTGCCCTTGGCCGACGATTACAGCAATCTGCCGCATCACGCACTTTTTGTACCGCTCATGTTCAGGATGGCCCTGTTGAGCGGTCGAGATCAGCCCTTATACTACACTATTGGTCAGGACGAAAGTGTAGAAACATCGCCTGTGCAGGCATCAGATAAACAATTAGTTAAACTGGTAAAAGGGCAGCAAACTATTCTTCCGGATGTGAGGCAACAGGAGGGTAGCACAGTGCTTTACTTCTCCGACCAGGTAAATCAGCCTGGCAATTACCAGTTAAAGAGTCAGGATACGGTAACGGCCTGTATTGCTTTTAATAATAACCGTAGTGAGAGCGATCTGACTTACCTGGATGATAACACTTTAAAAACGGAGATACCGGGTGTGCGGACAACCGTATTTCAGGCAGGCCCGCAATCGTTAAAAGATACTGTAGCAAAAGCAAATATGGGCTTAGAATTATGGAAACTTTGTATAATTTTGAGCCTGATTTGCCTGGCAGCCGAAATATTGCTGATCAGGTTTTATCAACCGGATAAACCCGATGTAACTATACCTGCCTGATCTTTACATTATAAAGCACCGATCAAATGAATTTGCTCATCAAATCTGCTACCATTACCGATCCAAATTCACCACACCACCGTCAAACTGCCGATATCCTGATCAGGAATGGCCTGATTGCCGATATCGCTGCAGACATTCAGGCTGATGCCGAAATTTTTGATGCTGCGGGAAAACATGTTGCTCCCGGTTTTTTTGATCTGAACTGTAATATCGGCGAACTGGGCCTCGAAACTAAGGAGGACTTGCAAACGGGCACTAAGGCTGCTGCTGCCGGTGGCTTTACCGGCCTGGCCCTGATGCCCAACACCAATCCGCCTGTGCATTCCAAATCTGAAGTCGAGTTTATACTCAATAAAGCTAAAGGCAACCTGGTTGATATTTATCCTTTAGGCACTATATCACATAAAAGTGAAGGTAAAGATCTGGCCGAGATGTTCGATATGCATCAAAGCGGCGCCAAAGCCTTTACCGATGGGCGGTACCCCGTTCAGGACGCAGGTTTGATGGAGCGCGCCTTATTATACGCCCAGGGTTTTGATGGTTTGGTGTTTTCGTATCCCGAAGATAGGGCCATCGCCGGAAAGGCTAAAGTGCACGAAGGAGATGTTAGCACTATTCTGGGGATGAAAGGCATCCCGGCATTGGCCGAAGAACTGATGATAGCCCGCGACCTGTACCTGGTTGGCTACACCGGTTCAAAAATACATTTCAGCACGGTGTCTACGCGCCAGTCAGTCGAGCTGATACGCCAGGCCAAACAAAAAGGACTAAACGTTACCTGCGATGTTGCTGCACATCACCTCGTGCTAACGCACGAAGCGCTGATGGGTTTCGACTCGCATTATAAGGTAAAACCGCCCCTGCGCACGGCAGACGATGTAAAGGCCCTGATTGAAGGTTTGGAGGATGGCACTATCGACGCTATTGTATCACAGCATACACCGCATGAAGTTGAATTTAAAGCGGTAGAATTTGAAGTGGCCGAATATGGTATGATTGCCTTGCAAACCGTTTTGCCGCTGGTATTACGGGCCGGCTTAGCGGTTGATGTACTGGTGAACAAACTGGCCATAGCCCCACGCCGGATTTTGGGCGTGGATGCAGCCGTTATCGAAAAAGATAAGCCGGCTAACCTGGTTGTTTTTGATACCAAGCAGCAGTGGAACTTCACTAAACAGAATAATCTTTCCAAATCGTATAATTCCCCATTTATCGATGAGCAATTAACAGGTAGGGTAACACTCGCCTGCAATAATAAACAGGTATTTAAACCATAAACTTATGATGGACGCCAGGATACAATTAGCTGTTCAAAACGCCATCGGCGTATTTTTGCAGGGCAAGGGTCTTAACGAAAAAGCAATCACCGACGAACTGGTAAAAGTATTCTCGGCCGATGAGGATTACCTCGATAAGGTTGATATGCTTGATGCCGTATTTGATGAGAACCCGCAGTTGGAAGATCTGCGCGAGGTTTTCTTTGATATGCTGCTGATGAATTTTTTTAGCGCCGATGTAAAAAAACTGGAAGAGGATTATCTCGATTCGCCCGAATGGGCAAAGATAGAGGATGACACGCTTGACCGGGGTACGGAGCTTTTGAACGTGCTGCTTTATATTAACGAATGCCACGACGAAGACATTGTACCCGAACTGGGCGACTTCCTGAAAGAGTTTTTATTGGTCGACGAAGACGAGTTCCAGGACGAATACCGCATCTACGAACCCGTGATCGAAAACCAGATATTAATGGAGAGTACCATTGAAGAGATTGCGAAGGTTGCCCGCGATGTGGATGAGGAATCGGAGCTGAAAGAGCTGTTTTACCCGTTAATGTGTTTCTTTTACGATATTAACCCATCTGCCGACACCAAAAAGCTTATAGCACAAAATGCTGTGAATAACGACTTTGATATGGCAATATTGAGTATATTAGATACCTTTAACCAATCATAAAAACATTATGGAAATCAAACCCGCACCCAATCCTACCAAGGTAGCAACCAAATGGGCTGTTATCAGTTTACTAATCGCTATAGTGATCACCTATGCGATACAGTTCGCAAACCTTGATATAAACAGCCCGATAAAATACATAGGATATATACCGTTTTTGGCCTGTTTGTTTCTGACTCAGAAAGAATTTCGCGATGAACTGGGAGGTTACATTACTTTTAATCAGGGCTTCTCTGCCGGGTTCAGGTATGCTGTTTTTAACGGATTATTAATGGCGGTGTTTACCTATGTGTATATTACAATATTGAGTCCTGAATACTTCGAAAAATCGTTAGAGAAGTTACCTGCCTTATGGGCACAGCAAGGTATGTCGCAGGAACAAATTGATAAGGCGATGGAAATGACTAAAAAATATTCAGGCATTGGCGGTGCGTTTTTTATTGCCATTGGTTATGCTATTTTAGGCGCCATTGTTAGCTTAATTGGTGCAGCGATATTTAAGAAAGAAAAATCAGCGGCACAAATAGCCGATGAGTTGGATAACGCTGCCGATCCGACTGTGTAAAAGTGAGATATAAACAAACAAAAAAGGGCATTGTGGATTACACAATGCCCTTTTTTGTTTACCTGTGAAGCTCAGCGTTTATTCAACCCGTTTAATATCTGCGCCGAGCGCTTTCAGCCTTTCATCAATGTGCTGATAGCCGCGCTCAATTTGCTCGATGTTATAAATGGTCGATGTGCCGTTTGCTGATAATGCCGCTATGAGCAGTGAAACGCCGGCACGTATATCAGGCGAGGTCATTTTAATTCCTCTTAGCTGTACCTGTTTATCCAAACCAATAACGGTAGCGCGGTGCGGGTCGCAAAGGATGATCTGTGCACCCATATCAATCAGCTTGTCCACAAAGAACAAACGGCTCTCAAACATTTTTTGATGAATAAGTACCGAACCTTTGGCCTGGGTGGCTATTACCAAAACGATGCTCAGCAGGTCGGGGGTAAAGCCGGGCCATGGCGCATCGGCAATAGTCATGATCGAGCCGTCGATAAAGGTCTCGATCTCGTAATGTTTCTGGGCCGGTACATAAATGTCATCGCCACGACGCTCGAGCTTGATGCCCAAACGTTTAAAAACATCAGGGATCATACCCAATTCGTCGTAATGAACATTTTTTATCGTAATCTCCGATTCGGTCATGGCAGCCAGGCCGATGAACGATCCTATTTCGATCATATCAGGTAGCATACGGTGCTCGGTACCGCCTAATCTGTCAACACCTTCAATGGTGAGCAGGTTGCTGCCAATACCGCTTATTTTAGCGCCCATGCGGTTAAGCATTTTGCAAAGCTGCTGCAGGTAAGGCTCGCAGGCGGCGTTATAAATGGTGGTAGTGCCTTTGGCCAATACAGCAGCCATTACCACGTTGGCAGTACCCGTTACCGAAGCTTCGTCAAGCAAAATGTATGTGCCCCTAAGGTTGGATGCGTCAACGTTAAAAAATCCGTTTTCGGGATTATAATCAAAGCGTGCGCCTAATTTTTCAAAGCCCAGAAAGTGCGTATCGAGCCTCCGGCGGCCGATTTTGTCGCCACCAGGTTTAGGTATTGCCGCTTTGCCGAAACGCGCAAGCAAGGGGCCCACGATCATGATCGAACCGCGCAGGCTGCCGCCTTTAGCTTTGAAGGTTTCGCTTTGGAAAAAATCGAGGTCAATCTTTTTGGCTTCGAAAGTATAAGTATCAGGAGCGATGCGTTCAACAACTACGCCCATATCGCCTAACAGCTCTATCAGTTTATTGACATCGACAATGTCGGGGATATTACTTACGGTAACTTTTTCATCTGTCAGCAACACTGCCGAAAGTATCTGCAATGCTTCGTTTTTTGCACCCTGCGGCGTTATTTCGCCCTTTAGGGGCTTGCCACCTTTAATTTCAAATGCACCCATTGGTTAGTTTTTAGTCTTGAGTCTATAGCCCTGAGTCTCGGGTTCGAAGTTAGCAGAAATAATTAAAATTGCTATTGACTCCGGGCTCGAGACTTAGAACTCCCGACTAATATTTACGGCCACCTCCGCCGCTGCCGCCATTGTTACGGTTACGGTTGTTCTGGTTGTTATTTTGACGCTGGTTGTTGTTGTTTCGTCCGCCACCGCCGCCGCCACGGTTTTGATTATTGCGTCCGCCGCGATTGTTTTCGGCTTTGTGGGTAGGTGCACTGCGGTATTCAACCTTGTTCAGGTTAACGTTTTCATCCAGCTTAAGTTCGCCGCCCGATAGCTCCAGTAAATGGTTCAGGATGGTTTCGTCGGCAACGGTATCCTTGTTCCATTGTACGTAGGCCATTTTCATAAAATTGGCAATAGCCTGCACCATGTGGTTGCGGCGCTCGGGTTCCTGTATGGTTTTGGCTTTGTTGATCATCAGCTCGATGGTTTTGCCATAATGCTTGTATTTGATACGCTGATGCGGATATTTTAAAGGTTCCGGTTTCAGGTGTATCGCATCCGGGCTCGGTGGCGGGTAAGGCGAGTCGACATCTATTTCGAAGTTCGAGATAATGTGCAGGTGATCCCAAAGCTTATGTTTAAAATCGGCAACATCGCGAAGGTGAGGATTTAAAAAACCCATCAGGTCTATCACCACCGCGGCGTATCGGTTGCGTTCTTCTTTGGTGGGTAAAGCAACAATATACTTTACCATGTTTTGTACGTTCCGGCCGTACTCCGACAGCAACAGTTTACTGCGCGTCGAATTATAATCAAATGGTTGTTCTGGAGTCATTGAATAAAAATAAAAAATGATTTGATGATCTATCGGTTGCGTAGTATTTAATTCCGCGAGAGGGAAAGCTGAGATACTGAGGTGCGAACCTTTAAATTGAAATGACTGCAATTGCAGTACACAAAGGTAAACAACGGTTAGCTACAAACAAAATATCTGCAATAAATAAGCATAGATAAGCACCGCGCTTTTTATATCTTTAAAAGATAAAATTCATCCTTTATGCATCGTACCTGCTTAGCTTTTCTGTTTTTATTGGTTTTCTCGAAAACCGCTCTGGCACAACTGCCCGATGCTGCCGTTGATGTGCGGCACTATGGCTTTGTTATACAACTTAACGATGAAAACAACACAATTAAAGGCGAAGCCACGATTGATGTACGCTATCTCAAAAACAGCGATACTTTTTCGCTTAACCTGGTCAGGGCCAACAAATCGGGTAAGGGGATGCTGGTATCTGCTGTAACCGAAATGGGTAATCCCGTTAAATTTGAACAGGACAGCGACAACGTGGTGATCTATGCCCCCGCTAAACGGTCCGAAAGCCACAGCTATACGATTACTTATTCGGGCGTCCCTTCCGATGGCCTCATTATATCTAACAATATGTTTGGGCACCGAACCTTTTTTGGCGATAACTGGCCCAACAGGGCGCATAACTGGCTGCCCTGTGTTGATCACCCGGCCGATAAAGCCACCGTTGATTTTACAGTTACTGCTCCCGATCATTACCAGGTTGTGGCCAATGGGGCAAAAGTAAGCGAAACACAGTTGCCGGGGTATTTAAAACTGACGCATTACAAGGAGAGCGCGCCGGTTTCGACCAAGGTAATGGTTATCGGCGTTGCCGAGTTTGCCATAGATCATCCGGGCGACGTAGGCGCGACGCATGTTTATACCTATGTTTTTAACGAGAATAAAGTAAGGGGGTTTCAGGATTATGCGGTAGCCCGGCCGATTTTGCAGTATTACGTTAATAACATCGGGCCGTTCTCCTACGAAAAACTGGCTAACGTACAATCTAAAACCATCTTTGGAGGCATGGAAAATGCCAGCTGCATATTCTATTTTGAGCAATCGGTAGGGGATAAGGGTATCGAATCGTTAATGGCGCACGAGATAGCTCACCAATGGTTTGGCGATGCCGCTTCCGAAAAAAGCTGGGCGCACCTTTGGCTGAGCGAAGGGTTTGCCACCTACTTTACCGACCTTTACCTGGAGCACCGGTACGGCGTTGATACCTTGATGAAAACACTGCAAACACAACGCCGAAAGATAATTGCGTTTGCCAGGCGCCGGTTTACACCTGTAATAGACACAGCCGTGACCAAAAACTTTACACAACTGCTCAACGCCAATAGTTACGAAAAGGGCGGATGGGTGCTGCATATGCTGCGCCGCAAATTAGGCGATGAGATATTTTGGCGCTCTATCAGAGCCTATTACAATGTGTATCGTGATAAAAACGCGAATACCGACGACCTGAGGCATGTTTTTGAGATCAACTCCGGGTTAAACCTGCAAACATTTTTTAATCAGTGGCTGCGCACGCCCGGCCATCCAAAACTCAAAATTAATTATGAGTACGATGCGGCCGCAAAGATGCTGAACGTACACGTCGAACAAACACAGGAGTATGTGTTTAACTTCCCGCTGGAGTTTTCGGTACCCGGAACGCCTAAAGTATTTAGTTTCAATATCAACGGCAAAACCAAGGATATACAGATACCCTTATCCGAAAAGCCTTCGATGCTGAACATCGACCCGAACATCAATTTACTTTTTGAGCAGGTTAACTAAGCGCGAAACTTTGCTACATTTGGTATACATTTTATAAACCGATGCTTGATAAAAACAGTATTGCCAAACGCATTGCGCGCGAGGTGAAGGACGGCTATTATGTTAACCTCGGAATTGGCATCCCAACGCTGGTTGCCAATTACATACCAAAAGATATTAGTGTTGTTTTACAATCCGAGAACGGTTTGCTGGGCATGGGGCCTTTCCCGTTCGAGGGCGAAGAAGACCCGGATACCATCAACGCCGGTAAGCAAACCATTACCATGCTGCCTGGTTCGGCTGTGTTTGATTCGGCCATGAGTTTCGGTATGATCCGCGCGCGCAAGGTGAATCTGACTATACTTGGCGCTATGGAGGTATCCGAGAACGGCGACATAGCCAACTGGAAGATACCCGGCAAGATGGTGAAAGGCATGGGCGGCGCGATGGACCTGGTAGCATCGGCCGAGAATATCATTGTAGCTATGCAGCATGTAAACAAAGCAGGCGAGTCAAAGCTGTTGCCGAAATGCACTTTGCCTTTAACAGGTATTAACTGCGTTAAAAAAATAGTTACCGAACTGGCTGTACTGGATGTATTGCCCGGCGGTGGTTTTAAGCTACTGGAGCGTGCACCGGGCGTAAGCATTGACGAAATTAAAGCCGCTACCGCCGGGAAATTGATTATTGAAGGCGAGATACCCGAGATGATGATTTGAGGTTAAGTAGTTTACCAGGTTGATCAGGTGAGTGGTTAACTGAGTTTATTAAGTTGATCTATTTGGTTGTTAACTATTCACTTAATCAACCATTCAACAATGCTTTAAGCTCTGCGCTTATCTCCTCGGTAACAGCAATAATATCCTCGGCTACATGGCTGTTGTTAGTGATCACTTTATCACATTCGCCCATATAGGGTAGCAAAAACTCTTTGTATGCAGGTACGACGTGGTTTATCCATTTGTACATCACGTCATCGTGCGAGTAACCACGCTCTATCAGGTCGCGCTTTAAGCGGCGCTGCAAAGCTACATCTTCATCGGCATCGATAAATATCTTCATATCGAGCAGGTCGGCAATATCCCTGAAATGCAGAATGAACAACCCTTCAACTATTACGATAGGTGCCGGTTTAATCTCCAGCATTTTGGGTACGGCGTTAGGGTTCCCAAAGCAGTATTCTTTTTTGGTGAACGATTCGCCGGCAATAATTTTGTTGATATCGCTTATAAAGTGCTCCCTATCGATGGTATGCGGCAGATCAAAATTATACAGCTTGTTCTCTTCGGGCGTCATGTTATCAGCCACAGGGATATAATAGTCATCCTGCGATACCAGGCACACTTCTTCCTTTTTAAAATGATTTAAAAAGCAGTTTAAAAAAAACGTTTTGCCAGAGCCGCTGCCGCCGGCTATGCCAATAATATAAGGTTTACTCATTCGGGATACCGTAGCTTATAGATACATGAAAGCGTTTATCTAAGGCACCAAGCGATTCGGCTACATTTTTGGTCATAACTACGATCACATCTTTGGTGTTTTCGTTTTCGGTAAAGCGGCCCACAACTTTGGCAAAGGTAGTGCGGTTGGTCATGGGGTTGGTGATTTTTATTACGGTGCCTACAGGCGCGGTGCGGTGCAGTATCAGTTTTTTATTAGGGTCGATACTTTCATTATCCATCCAAACGGCTATACCGCTTTCATTCTTTTCACTCAATCCATACCTGTCGCCTACAATTTTGTGACCTGAGAAATCAACCGTGTCGTGCGGCGAAACCTTTGTACTATCGCGTTTGGCGACAGGTGTTTGCGGCATATCCGGTTGTTCAACAAAAGTATCTTCGGTTTTAACAGGTACTTTTGATTTGTTTACAGGCTTTTCGGCTGGTTTGGATTCGGCTGGTTTGGTTACCGGTTTTTCGACCGGCGGCGCTGTTTTAACTATAGGTTTCTCAACCGGCTTTTCGGTAACCTTTTCGGGTTGTTGCTTTGCCGGCGGTGCTTCTGCCACAGTTTCGGTAGCCGGGTTTGCCGATTTTACCAGCAATACCTGCCCAGGCATCAATGTGTTCGATTTTAACCCATTCGTCATGATCAGTTCATCAACCGTACTGCCAAACTTTTTGGCTATGCCAAAAAGTGTCTCGCCCTGCGAAACCTTATATTGCATGGTTTGCGCTTTGCCGCCCGGTTTATTTGTTGCTGCGGGATGGTTGGTCTGTTTATCTGAAAACGGGATATCGGTAGGTACTTTAATGATATCGCCAACCTGCATTTTGGCGTCTTTATTCAAGGCCATGATGGCATTTGCCGATACATTGTACCTGCGCCCTATCGAATAAAAATTGTCTTTGGGATCGAGCTTATGCAGAATTACTTTTTTGCCATTCTGGTTTTCAACGCCTATCGAGTCGAATAGGGGATTTGCAAAAACCGTTGCTGTTAGCGATGACAATACAATGGTGAAAAGCAGAGATTTTAACTTCATCATTTTTGTTTAGCAGCAGCTATAAATTTAAAATTTTTAACTCCCGTGTGTTTTTAATGTATATTAAATGGTTTTTATACCTAATAAACGCTTCGGGTTGTAATTTTTGTATCTCGTCAGTTAATATATCCTCGTAAACCGGCTTACCGTCAAACATAACCAACAATTGCTGTTTGAGGATGCCTTGGTTCAAAGTGTGCAAAGATACAATTCTAAAACCATTGTGCTCCATATAATGGCAATTACCGGTTGGTTCACCATCAAAAGAAATATTTAAGTCTGATGGCATACTGGTTAAGATAGTTGGGAGTGTGATATCCTGAACTATCTCCGTATCAACAGACGGATTATACGGCCGCAATGTTGCACCGGTTTTACTATCGAGCAAATAAAATACCGGGGGATGTACCTGGGTATTGTATGCTGCCGGCCCATTAATGGTTAGCTGGCTTATTACATCGTTATAGTTGCTCCACAGCGGTAACCCTGTTTCGCCGTCAAAAGCATAAATGCCCTTGCGTACCGGGCTTTGCGCCGATTGGAATCCGTGTAACAATAACGTGCCTTCAAATGAACCCTCCAATCCTATCAACCATTTTTCGGGCAGGTTAAGGCCCGTAAAATTAAGTTTGCCTGTGTTTAAGTTAATGGATGCAAATGATACCTCCCGTCCACCGGTATTTCGTATTTCGGCAAGCAACAGGCCGGCACGTCCGTCGATAACAAATTTCCAGACCTGTCCGTCGAATTTTTCATCAATAAAAGGTGTTAATACAGACATCGGCAAAGTTATCGGGCAAACATAAAAAAACCTGCCGAAAGCCGGCAGGTTCAGCATATCAAAAAGGCTATTGTTAAAATTTAAACCCTACGGTCAAAAAGCCGTTATTGTAGGTCTTGTCTAAACTGGCCGCAGGCGAATTGGTAGCCAATACGTATGGATACATGGTTTGGCTTCCCTTTACATTGGTAAAAGTGGCGTCAACATAAAACTTCTCAAACCTAACGCCTATGCCGCCGCTGATGGTTTTGGTACTCTCGATACCTTTTTGAGGGTTACCCTGTACACTGTAGCCGCCCCGGATGAATACCTGGTCTAAATGCAGTTCGCCACCCGCGTGGATATTAGCTGTCGATTGGTACCCGGTTTTAATATCGTGGTTATCCTGTGTTGCGTCATATCCGTCTGTGCTGCTCAATTTAACCGATGAGTAATCAACATATTCGGCATCGGCAGTTAAAAAGCCATAGGTGCCAAAAAATACGGCCATACCGCCGCTAACTTTTAAAGGCGTGTGGAAGTTATAGGTAAAAGGGTAATCGGCTGGGCCACCTGGTGAAGGCGAACCAACATTATATTGTGTGCGCAGGCTTTCCGAATAGTCGTCCTGTACAGTGTAATAAGTTGGTGTGGTAAAAGTTGCACCTATTCTTATCGCATCCGCAGGCTTGTAAATAAATCCTAAACGGGCGTTAAAGCCATCGCCGGTGGTAACCTGGTTTTGGTTATATACAGAAGTATAAGTTACGTTCATCGGGTTGTTGTTGGCATCCAAAATAGATGCAGCACCGCTTTCGGTAAATGTATTATCAAGGTTGTAACGCAGGCTGGTAATGCCGATACCCAGGCCAAGATAAAGTTTATTGCTGTAGTTAGCGCCCATCGATAAGCTGAATTCGTTTTCGCCACCTTCCCTGATCATGTTATTGGTTTGTGTAACACCGGGTTTGGCGTTGCCACGGTAAGTTGTGCCCTGGCTGGGGTTGGATGGATTAATATAATAAAGATCAATCAGGGCATGATCATAAGCCCAATCCTGAAGGCTATTGCCCGGGTCGACTCCATACGTATTGGCAAGGCTGGCGTAATAGTCAGTTATCGAATTATTATTGTTTTTGCCTCCGTAATTTACATTTGCATAAAAATCATTTTTACGGTTATACGATACGCCGAAATTAAGGCTTAGCCATCCTTGCGTTTTGTCTGAACCGCGTGGAGTATTAAGCCTTGAGTAAAATACAGCCGCAGCATTATTAAAGTTGAGGTTGGATGTGCTCCCGCTGTTTGCGGTACCCAGATAGGTTGACTTGATCTTCGACGAATTGAACTCCGGGGTGAAAGCTGCTTCAGAATGTGTGAAAAAACCAATACCCGCCGGGTTACCGCTGATAGAGCTTAAATCGCCCCCGATGGCAGTTTGGGCATTACCTATAGCTTTGATACGGGATGTAGAGCCGGTTTGCCCGGTTGAAAACAGGACGGCGTCCTGCGAATATTGAGCAAAACTATTTTGGGCGATGACTACTATAGCCACCGCAGTTAACAAATATTTGACCTTCATTAAAGTAAGATGTTTTGATGTAGACTTTATTTTTATCAAGAAACTATTTTAAGCTAAGCACTTTATTTAACCGGTATGCAATCGTAGTAATTACGCTTTAGTTTGTTATTTATTGCACACCGGTTAAATACTTGTTTCTTTTTAATTGATAGCAAATTATGGCCTTACCGGACGGGCCCCACCGCCGCCGCTGCTGCCCGATGATGAGCTACCGCTGTTGCTGCTGCCCGATGATGGCTGGTATGACGGTTGAGGCTGTGGCTGGAAAGTTGGCTGCGGCCTGTTAACCTGCTGTATGGTTGGCGTATTATTGCCCGGATAAGGGTTAACGCTTGTTGTGCGTGGCTGACGTGTGTTTGCCGGTGGCGTGTATCCGCCGGTGCGGCTTAGGTTTGGAAGTGTAGCGTTTGCTAAACCCGAACCGCGGTAGGGGCGGGCGGTAGCGTAGTTACCACCTACTGTATTATAGTACGAGTAAACACCACCATACGGGGATCCGTAATAACCACCATAACCGTAATATCCCCCATAGCCTAAACCGTAATAACCCGACCCATAACCGTAGTAGTTATAAAAAGGATTGTAAGCATAGCCGCCATAGTAACCATAGCCAATGCCATAGCTTAAGCTTAAACCTATGCCGCTGTAATAGGGGTTAAGTCCTACGAAATATGGGCTTACACTACCATAATACAGGTTATCGTAGTACGATAAGGCAAAGGGCGAATTGTAAAAACGATTCAACCTTGCCGAATAGCTATCGTAAGTATAATAGTCATCGCCATAGTCGGTCACGGTAGTCGTGTAGTTGTCATGCCGGTAATTATTCACCCTTTCTGCATATACAGGCTGATCGCCGGCTTTAGCGGTTGTGTTATAAACATCGTCATAACCATCGCTTTTAGCCGAGGCTATTTTATTTTGAGTAGAACAGGAACTCAGTGCTGCGATAGCACCTATAAGGAACAATCCTTTAGTAATGTTCAGTTTCATGGTTTATTGGTTAAAAAGTAAAAGTTCAAATAACGTATAAATTTATAAATTTGGCGGCAATAATAAACATAATTTCACAGTCAAATTTTTATAGCACGCTATGAGCAAGGGGATCATTAGTAAAGACGAGGATTATTCGCAATGGTTTAACGATCTGGTTGTCAAAGCAGACCTGGCAGAGCATTCGGCAGTAAGGGGCTGTATGGTGATCAAGCCATACGGTTATTCCATCTGGGAGAAGATGCAGGCTGTACTCGATCAAATGTTTAAAGAAACAGGGCACAGCAATGCGTATTTTCCGCTTTTTATACCCAAATCCTTCTTCTCGAAAGAGGCCAGCCACGTTGATGGTTTTGCCAAGGAGTGTGCGGTTGTAACACATTACCGCCTAAAGAACGATGGCAATGGCAATATTATTGTAGACGAAGATGCTAAATTGGAGGAAGAACTCATAGTTCGTCCAACTTCGGAAACTATTATCTGGAATACTTATAAAGGCTGGATACAATCATACCGCGATTTGCCAATCCTGGTTAACCAATGGGCCAACGTAGTGCGCTGGGAAATGCGTACCCGTTTGTTTTTACGTACTACCGAATTTTTATGGCAGGAAGGGCACACCGCCCATGCCACAGCCGAAGAAGCCATTGCCGAAACCGAGCAAATGTTAAACGTATATGCCGACTTTGCCGAAAACTGGCTGGCGTTACCGGTTATTAAAGGGCGTAAAACGCCTAACGAGCGTTTTGCAGGTGCTTTGGATACTTATTGTATAGAGGCATTGATGCAGGATGGAAAGGCCTTACAGGCAGGAACATCGCACTTTTTAGGTCAGAATTTTGCCAAAGCCTTTGATGTAAAATTTGCCAATAAGGAAGGTAAGCTCGACCACGTTTGGGCTACCTCGTGGGGTGTATCAACCCGTTTGATGGGTGCATTGGTAATGGCCCATTCGGATGATGCCGGCCTGGTATTGCCGCCGAAGCTGGCGCCGATACAAGTAGTTATTGTGCCTATTTTTAAAAGTGATGAAGAGCTGGCCCGGATATCGGCTGTAGCTGATGACCTGATCAAACAATTAAAAGCTAAAAATATCCGTGTAAAATATGACGATAGGGATACACAACGGCCGGGCTTTAAATTTGCCGAATACGAACTAAAGGGCATACCTTTGCGTGTTGCCATAGGCGGGCGCGATCTGACAAACGGTACTGCCGAGCTGGCGCGCCGGGATACAAAAACAAAAGAAACGGTACAGCAGGCAGGTTTAGCCGAAAATATTGAAAAGCTGCTGGTTGATATCCAGGATAATATCTATCAAAAAGCTTTAAAGTTTCGTACGGAGAATACCCGTAAGGCCGATAGCTACGATGAGTTTAAACAAATGCTCGACGAAACACCAGGCTTTATCTCAGCACATTGGGACGGCACGCCGGAGACAGAGCAACGCATTAAAGAAGAAACCAAAGCTACTATACGCTGCATACCGCTGGATAACCCGCAAGAAGATGGCGTTTGTATGGTAACAGGTAAGCCAAGCACGCAAAGGGTCTTATTCGCACGAGCGTATTAGGCCCTCTAACCCCCTGAAGGGGGAATAAAAGTTCCTTCCCTAAAGGAATTCAGTCGTTTATAATTGCTCCCCCTTTAGGGGACTGGGGGGCTCAACATCATGCTATCATGAAATTCGCAACCAAAGCTATACATGCAGGGCAGGAGCCTGACCCAACAACCGGCGCGGTGATGACGCCGATATACCAAACATCAACCTACTGGCAAAAACAGCCTGGCGATAACAAGGGTTATGAATACTCGCGCGGTACAAACCCAACCCGTAAGGCGCTGGAAGATTGTTTGGCAGCTTTGGAGAACGCTAAACATGGTTTAGCCTTTTCGAGCGGATTGGGCGCTACCGATTCGGTAATGAAGCTGCTTGCACCGGGCGATGAAGTCATTACCGGTGATGACCTTTATGGCGGCTCTTACCGCATGTTTACTAAGATATTTGCTAACTATGGCATTAAATTCCATTTTATCGATATCTCCAAACCTGAGAATATTGCGCCCTATATCAATGAAAAAACTAAACTGATCTGGCTGGAAACACCTACCAACCCAACGATGAAGATCATCGATATAGCAGGTGTAGCCAGGATCGCGAAAGCGCATCAGATACTGCTTTGTGTTGATAATACGTTTGCATCGCCGTACCTGCAAAACCCTATCGACCTGGGTGCCGATCTGGTCATGCACTCGGCTACCAAATACTTGGGTGGGCATAGCGATGTGGTAATGGGCGCTTTAATGATGAACGATGATGAGTTGTATAAAAAACTCTGGTTCTTTTACAACGCAACCGGGGCAACACCCGGGCCTATGGATAGCTTTTTAGTGCTTCGCGGTATTAAAACACTGCACCTGCGTATGAAAGCGCATTGCGAGAATGGCCGCCAGGTAGCCCATTTTTTAAAGAGTCATCCAAAGGTTGATAAGATATACTGGCCGGGTTTTGAAGATCACCCTAACCACGATATTGCTAAAAAGCAAATGCGCGATTTTGGCGGGATGATATCATTTACCATCAAGGGCGCTACTTTAGAAGATACGTATAAACTGGCCGGCTCATTTAAAGTATTTACACTTGCAGAGTCGTTAGGTGGTGTTGAATCGCTGATCAACCACCCGGTGAGCATGACCCACGGCAGCATCCCGAAAGAACTTCGCGAAAAAGCCGGTGTTGTAGATAGCCTGTTACGTTTAAGCGTGGGTGTAGAAGACATCGACGATTTGCTGGAGGATTTGAAACAGGCACTATCCTAAATAGATTAAAGAACAAGGAGCAAAGATCTCAGGAGTATTTTAAAGATATTTGCCCTTTGCTTCTTATTCCTTGCTCATGATAGAGAATCTGAAAGCCTTCCTCGATAGTAAAGTCCAGCAATACAACCGTCCGGATTTTATTCCTAACGATCCCATCAGTATCCCGCACCTGTTTACCCAAAAACAGGATATCGAGATCATGGGTTTTTGGGCGGCTACATTGGCCTGGGGGCAAAGGGTTACCATCATCAATAAATGTAAAGAACTGATCAACCTGATGGACGGTGCACCTTATGATTTCATTATGAACCACCGGGAGCCCGATCTGAAAAAGTTGCTACATTTTAAGCATCGCACGTTTAATGATACCGATACACTGTATTTCATCAGTTTCTTCAGGCATCATTACGAGCATCACGATAGCTTGGAGGCAGCCTTTGTATCCCCGGAAGGAAAAACTGCTGCTGCAACTGCCATTGAAACCTCACTCAACCACTTCCGCCGTTATTTCTTCTCCCTGCCCGACCATCCCAGGCGTACGATGAAACACGTTTCGTCGCCATCGCAAAAATCAACCTGCAAACGCTTAAATATGTTTTTGCGATGGATGGTTCGTAAGGACAATACCGGCGTGGATTTCGGCATCTGGAGCCATATCAAACCTGCCGACCTGATTATGCCCTGCGACCTGCACGTTGATCGTGTGGCACGTAAATTAAAATTAATCACGCGCAAACAAACAGACTGGCAAACCGCTGTCGAACTTACCGAAACGCTGCGCCATTTTGATCCTGCCGATCCTGTAAAATACGATTTTGCTTTGTTCGGTTTAGGGATTGAAGAAAAGTTTTAATAGTATTTTCCTTACACTGTGACCCAAAATCTATCCAGCATCATAAGCTGTTAAATTAACTGATTAAAAAAATTAAGCCTAATTTAATTCAATAGTTAATTAAATATCCCAATGATTAAATACATGTGAGCTTTGTGAGATTAACGTGTTTTTTGAAAATGTTGACAAACAAGTAAGGGGATAAATACGATTTGGCATATGCCTTGTTAATATTTTGATAGTCAATGTTCTGAAGCATCATTTGCAGCGACATTGTGATAAAAAAATTAACTGCACCATGGATCATTATAGAGAAATACGAAACACTTTGGCCTGGCATAACGAGGGCAAATTTGAGGTCGAACTGGTAAACGGGGTAATAACTAAACTTAATTTTTGCGAGCCCGGCAAAGGGCCGCATGATACGGGGCAATGCCTTACCTCAACTAATTTTAAGTTTTTACAGGCTGTATATTCAAGCCTGGGCGACCTGTTTACTTTTATTGAAGAGGAAAACAGAAGGTTGGGTTACAGTTACGCCCGGCCTGATGAGACTCAACATAGCCTTTCGCGAACAGGCGATAGCAATTATCCCGAAAACGGGGAAACTATCATAAGGCCGCTTATCAGCTACGAGCATGAACCCGAAGTAAACAATCAAACCGTCGAACAAAATAAACTCAGAGATATCGGTTAACTTTACAAAACCCGGCCGACTTGTTGGCTATCGATAAGAATAGAGGCATTTAGTACCAGTTATGACCTATGGCATCCTCAATAAGGTACTGTAATCAACCTCTTTATCGGCATTGTACGTTACGTTGTTTGATACATAGGTAACACCGCTTGTCGTAGTGGCAGTTATAACGAGCGTATTGTCATCTGTGAACGATATCGGATCATCCTGGAAAGAACTTCCCGAGCTTAAACGTAAAACGGTATTGTTCGTTGTGAGCGTATAACTAAGCGAACCTATTAACGTAGATGTTGAACCGTTAAGCTGATAGACGTTAAAAAGCCCGCCGGTAGTGAACTCGTAGTAACCTAAGATAGAGGTAGGGGCAGCATAATTTTCGCGGTACACCTCTTTACCACCAGTATAATAAATACTTGTGGCAACCCCGTCTTTCCATTTACCCACAATTTTTGATGCATTATTGGCATTCGGATCGGGTGCAGGGCTATTTCCTTTTTTACAACCAGCAATGGCCAGCGTAATAAATAATAATGGTAATAATTTTTTCATAGCGGATAGGTTAAGAATTTAAATATATTAAATATAAAATATAGTGGTAAGAAAATGAGTGAAAAAAAGAAAAGCCCGTGTAGTATTACACGTGCTTTTCTTTTAAACTATGACTGCTTATAATTTAAGTCTTAACCCTAACTCCACATCGCCACTTGCATTATAGTTGATAGTTGCAGTATTGGTGGTGTAAAAAGCCAGAACGGCAAATGAAGTTTTGTTAACGCCAACGCCGAAAGTAATAGTGTTGTTGCTATGGTACAAACCTTGCAGGTTAAAAACGTTTTCGTTGAACCCGATGTCGATACCGCCATCAACTATACCGTTAGAACCTTTAATACCCCGGTAAATCGCCTTTGGCTCAAAAGTAATGTCTTTCGGATCGCCAAGTTTATAGCTCGCGGATGCAAAGTATAATGATTTATCGATAGTATTATTATCCTTAAAAGTCGATTTCAAATTTGGCAACACACCCTGTATAGTGAGATGATCGCTGGTATATGATATGCCAAAATCACCATCAACATAATTTTGCTTATTGTTAAAGTTTGCTACCGTCTGATCGCTGGCATCACCAACAATATTATTGGTTTGAACGTGCTGATTTAGTACACCTGCCGACAAACCAAAATTAAGTTTCTGGTTGTTTGCACCAATTGGCAGGTGATAGGCATAGGTTACCACGGCGCGGCTGGTTCTGATCAGACCTGAAAAATCATTGTAAAGATTTAAACCCAGGCCGACCTTGTTCATCTGGTATTCGGCTGTTCCCGACTGGGTTGATGGCGAGCCTTCAACACCTATGGCTTGTTTGCGGTAATCCAGGTTAATATTCAAACCAGAGTTTAAGCCGGCCATCGCAGGGTTAAACAGGTATTGATTTGAAAAATACTGCGATGCAAGCGGGTTTAACTGTGCTTTTACAGTTGTTGCACAGGCAACGGATGCAAAGGCAAAGGCTGCGGTTATGTAGTGTTTATATTTTAGTTTCATGTGTGTGATGCTGAGTAAAGTTTAGTCTCTGATGATAGTAACATAACCGGTGTATTTAGGAGCGCCGGTGCCGAGGTCTATCACATAATAATAAGTGCCTTGTGTAAGCGGTTGTCCGTTGTAAGTTCCGTCCCAATCGTTAAGGTAATTTGTAGCCGAGAATACTACTTTACCAGCTTTGTCAACCACCTTAACTGAGCTGGTTGGATAATAGTCTATATTCTTAATGATCCATGTATCATTTTTACCATCGCCGTTTGGTGTAATGATATTGCTGGTTACCAGCGGGTATAAGGTGCTTACATTTAAACTGATAGTTTGAGTGGTAGAGCAGCCGCTGGCATTGGTAACAACAACGGTAAAAGTTTCGGATGCTTTGGGCCGAACTGTTACGGTAGCGGTGTTCTGCCCGCTGATGATATCGGCTGCCGGTGTCCAGGCATAGGTAGTACCGCCTGCGGTGGCAGTGAGCTGCGCCGTAACGCCTTTGGTGATATTAGTGCCGACATTACTTACTATATTAACGTTTGGCAGGCTGTTTACTGTTATATTAAAGTTGGTGGTATAAGTATCTATACCGCCGTTTGCGATGCCGCCGTTGTCTTTAACGGTCACGGTAACTACCGCAGTTCCGCTGGCATTTGGCGCAATAGTATAGTTTATCTGGCCTGTTGTGCCGCCGGCTATCGGGAACGCGCCCAACTGTGAGAATAATGCAGGATTGGATGAGCTTATTGATAATACGACTGTTTGTGCTGATTCTGCCCCCGGCGTAATGCCGCTCAGCGCGATGGTTTGCTGTACCGGCGTATAGCAAAGTGTGACATTGCTGATCGGACTCAGGGTCGGCGGAGTATTCGCCGCAACTAAACCTGTACCATTTAATGTTACAGGTTGCGATGTTGCACCGGTAGAAGCTATCGTTACTGTACCGTTAGCGGCCCCTACTGCAGCAGGAGTGAACTGAACGTACACGGTTTGTGCAGCCGCCATTTGCGCCTGGGTAAATGTTATGCTTGTACCATAAGTGCCTGCGGCCGAAGTTGCAATGGCATAAGGTGCGGCCACAGTTACAGTAACACCTGTAGATGGTATATTGGTGCCGCTAACTGAGAAGCTTTGGGCAGCCGATGTTGAACCGACAGACTGGCTGAAAGTTAACGTTGCCGGTGTTGCACTCAAAGTTGGGGCCGCAGCAGTAGTACCGGTACCATTCAATGTTACGGATTGGCTTGTCGCGCCTGTGCTGGCAACAGTAACTGAGCCGCTGGCTGGCCCTGCTGCGGTTGGCGTGAACTGTACATATACCGTTTGGGCGCTGCTCAATTGCGATTGAGTAAAAGTTACCGAAGTACTGTAAGTGCCTGTTGCTGATGTTGAAACAGCGTAAGGTGCACTGGTAGTAACGGTTGCTCCGGCAGTTAAGCTACTGCCGGTAATAGTAAACGATTGCGCCGCTGAGGTAGTCCCCACAGTTTGGCTAAAAGTTAAACTTGTTGGCGCAAGAGCTAACGATGGGCCCAATGGTGGCGCTGCCGGAGTAGCCGAAGTTCTTAGGTTGATAGTTGAAGCTACCACAAAATCGCTGCCGTTGTTATCGGTATCGTACCCGTTACCTGCGGTTGCTTCAGAACCTCCGGTAGCAAGTGTAGAAGCGGTGGAAGTAGCTGATGCTTTACGGATGATAGATGTTGTAGACGATGGTGCCGGTGCAGCTGCGCTTCCCTCATAATAGGCAGCGGTAGTGCCGTAACCAACAAAATCAATAATAGCTGCGCTTGGCAGCGTAGGTGGGGCCGATAAGAGAGTCGTACCGTTAACTAAGGCAATTTTGCCCGCCGTGCCCGACATGTTGAAGTTATTGGTTGTACCGCTTGTAGTAAGGTCGGCTGTAGGTGAGGTACCTGTGCCCGTACCCGCGGTACCTTGCTCCTGTACCAGGAAATAGCTGTGCGCCTTTATAGTTGTGCCCGATGTAAATGTGGTTAACCCGGAAAATGCACCTGTACCCGTTGCCGAGTTGTATTGTAACGACCAGTTGCTCATATCAACATCGGCGCTGGTCGGGTTGTATAATTCTATAAAATCGAACGAGTAAGTATTACCATTACCACCATAAAGCTGGCTTATAACAACATGGTTTGCACCAGTAGATGTCGCAGCAGCACCTGTGCCGGTTAAGGATACGGTTTGCGCAGTAGCACCCGTACTGGTAATGCCTATGCTGCCGGGTGCAGCAGTTGTAGTAGTAGGGGCAAACTCAACATAAACAGTTTGCGCACTCGCCATTTGTGCCTGTGTAAAAGTTAAACTGGTGCCATAAGTTCCTGTGGCAGAGCTCGAAATACTGTATGGTGCGGCTACACTTAACGACACCCCGCCCGATCCGATGTTTGTGCCGCTTAACGAGAAGCTTTTAGCTGCCGAAGTTGTGCCTACGGTTTGCGTAGTTCCAAAATCGAGGGAAGTTGGATTTGCCGATAAAGTCGGTGTAACGGCGGCAGCGCCTGTTCCGGTTAAGGTAACAGTTTGCGTGCTGGCCCCGGCACTGGTGATGCTTACACTGCCCGGGGCAGCTGTGGTATTGGTCGGTGTAAACTCAACATAAACAGTCTGAGCGCTTGCCATTTGCGCCTGGGTAAAGCTTAAAGATGTGCCATATGTTCCGGTCGACGAGCTCGAAATGCTGTAAGGTGCGGCCACGCTTAGCGAAACGCCGTTCGCATCTATGTTTGTGCCACTTAACGAAAAGTTTTTAGCTGCCGAGGTGGTGCCTACGGTTTGCGTGGTTCCAAAATCGAGGGAAGTTGGATTTGCTGATAAAGTTGGGGTTGGTGAGCCTAACGCCGGGGCTATGGGTGTTGCTGAATTTTTAGGTACGATAGTAGTTTGTACAACAAAATCGGTAGAGTTGTTATTAGAATCCCAACCATTGCCTGCACTTGCATCTGCTCCGCCTGCCGAAAGAGATGCGGCTGTTGAGGTAGCATTTGCGATACGCTGAGCAGCCCACGTGTTGGATGTTACAGTAGATGGTATTGTCAGGTAAGCCGTTTCGAAGCCGGTAGTTACCGTAGCACCGCCCGAGGTATAAAAGCCTAATAAATCAACAATACTTGCGTCGGTAGGGTTGGCAACCTGGCTTATCTGTGTGCTGTTGTTAACCAGCGCAATTTTACCAGCCGCTGCACTCATATTAATGGGGCCCGTAGCGTCGGTAGTTGGCAATGGTTTATTAGTAACAGTTGTGCCTGCGGCCAGGCCGATCAAAAAATATCCGTGTGCTTTAATAGTACCAGAAAACGGCGCTATGGTTGACGAAGTGGACACTCCCCATGCTGTACCTGCAGCGGAAGCGTATTGAAGCGACCAGTTGGTCATGACGACGTCATTGCTCGTGGGGTTGTACAATTCAACAAAATCGTTGGTGAAAACTGCGTTCGTATTGCCGCCGCCGCCGTAAACCTGGCTAATAACTACGTGATTGGCGATTTGCGCCATCAACTGTGTGGGCAATAAAAACAAAAGGGAGTAGAATAAGTAGAGTAAGGTTTTTTTCATGTTCGATATTTATGTGCTTACCAATTAAAAATGCTTACGAAAGTATCAATTAAAAGCTTATTGTATTTTAAATTAATGTTAACAATAGTTTTTATCAATGTTAAAAATTAATACGACAAGCAAGTTAGTGCTTTTTTTATATATTTAGTAGGTTTTATTTTGATTTTTTTTAGAAAAAGCACCATTGATTGAACGAAATTGCAGATTTACAACAATTTTGTTACATGGAGTGAGTTGTTTAGGGTTTAACCCAAAGTTAAACCTGCGCTGTGTTTCAGACAACACATTAACATACTAAAGTAAGAAGACTCTTTTTGATTATCAAAATCAGCCTGATTTTGACATCAATTACCGACCTTTGCCGCAATGTCGCAAATTGTTAAGGAAGATACCATTGTTGCTTTAGCCACACCCGGTGGAGTGGGCGCCATAGCTGTTATTCGTTTATCGGGGCCTGATGCTATTGTTATTGCCAATAGTGTTTTCAAAGGTAAAGATCTGGCAAGGCAGGCATCACACACTATCCACTTTGGTAATATTGTTGATGAGGATGTGATACTTGACGAAGTATTGGCTTCCATCTTCATAGCGCCAAAATCATACACCCGCGAAAATGTGGTAGAGTTTTCCTGTCATGCCTCGCCATATATTATTACATCGATCATCAAACTTCTGATAAAAAAAGGAGCCCGGGCTGCCAAACCCGGGGAGTTTACGTTAAGGGCATTCATCAATGGCCAACTTGATTTAAGCCAGGCCGAAGCAGTTGCCGATCTTATCGCTTCAAACTCTAAAGCTTCGCAACAGGTAGCAATGCAGCAACTGAGGGGAGGATACAGCAGCGAATTGAAGAGCCTGCGAGAACAGTTAGTGAATTTTGCTTCGCTGATCGAACTCGAACTGGATTTTTCGGAAGAAGATGTAGAGTTTGCCAATCGTAGTCAGCTTCAACAATTGATCATTGATATCAGCAGAACGGTCGGCAAACTTATCCAATCATTCGAATTGGGTAATGCTATTAAATCTGGTGTAAATACAGTTATCGCCGGGCGGCCCAACGCCGGTAAGTCAACTCTGTTGAATGCTTTGTTAAATGAGGAGCGGGCAATTGTGAGCGAAATAGCAGGCACTACCCGCGATACGATAGAGGAGGTGCTGAATATCAACGGAATTAATTTCCGTTTGATTGATACTGCCGGACTACGCGAGGCCACCGATACGATCGAAGCGATTGGGGTTGAAAAGACACTCGAAAAAATAAGTCAGTCGGCTTTATTACTTTATGTTTTTGATGCTGCGACACTTACTCCTGCAGATGTGCAGCGGGATATAAAAAGCCTGGTAAAAGATGGTCTTCCGGTGTTGGCTATAGCCAACAAGATCGATCTTTTGACTGAAAATTTGTTGCAAACATCATTTGATTTGCCAGCTAATGTGGATACGATAGCGGTTTCGGCACGTGAAAAGCAACATATCGACCAATTGAAGCAAGCCATCTATGATAAAACAGTACATGGCCAGCTTGCCGGCGATGAGACATTAGTAACCAATATCCGCCATCTGGAAGCCTTACAAAAAACATACGATGCGTTAGAACGCGTTCTTCATGGTATCGATAACCCAATCACTTCCGATTTTCTGGCCCTGGATATCAAACAAGCGCTACATTATCTTGGTGAGATAACCGGTGTGGTTACTACAGATGATTTACTGGATAACATTTTTTCAAAGTTCTGTATCGGTAAATAGGCACGCATAAACATGACTTACTAAGAAGAATAAAATCACTCATACTTAATTGATATACTGTATGTTGTAGAATAAGTATTACTTCGTGATTTCCTTTGGAAAGTGGATTTTTGTTTCTGATTTGTCTCTGAGATCATTAAAAGAAACGCGAGATCCCTAAATACCAGGTATGCTGGTCCACCTATGTAATTAAAGCTCATTTAGAGAAAATTTTTAATCCGGGAGGCCATCATGCATTTAACCTGCTCTGTGGCCTGCGCGATTGCGTGAGGCGGTCAAACAATTTCTTTCTTAGGCTATAGACACATATCGGGCCATTTTATTATTTTTAGCATGCTGTAAATATTAAAGCCCTACAACGATAATTATGAATAAGTATCTGCGGATATGCCGGCTCCGGCTTATATCCGTCATTTTTATTCTCTTCCTGATATGTGCTTTTATTTTAGCCTCATGCCACAACGCACGCCAATTACCACTGATTCCACAGCCAGAACTCAATCGGATGTTTGGCCTGGCAAATACACAGATAGCTAAGCATAATTTTCGCAAAGCCATTGACATTGTCGATTCGGTATGCAAGGCTAAAAAGTTTCGTTCCGACCAGCTTGATATGCTGCGTTATTCACACGATGCTTTTTATTATCAACTGATGGGGAAACGTGACAGTACGATATTATTTGCTGATTCTGCCGTGCTTATTGCCGACCGGCATCCTATGACAGATAGTATCTGGCTCCGGTATTCCTATTCACAACATTTTAATAAAGGTAATTTACTGTATAATTTGGGCGAGGTTCAACCGGCTATCGATGAATTTTTTAAAGCTAAAAATATAATTGAAAAGGCGGGCGAAGAATGCCATGCACATCAGATATATCACTTGATAGGGTTGGCTATGTATCAACAGCAACGTTATGCTGCTGCGAGATCGTATTTTGTGCATACCTTGCAGATATTTGATAATTGCCGTCATCCGGGCAGTCGTATTGACAATGATTATGACCGGCAGGAAATGCTGAACAATATTGCCTTATGTGATGAAAAATTGGGGCATTACGATAGCGCACGGTTATATTGTGCAAAAGCTTTGGCCCAGATAAGTCACTCTGAAAATCTTACAGCTTATAGCTCCAACGCCCGTTATAACGAGGAAGCCGCCGAACGTAACCGTGGCGTGGTGTATGGCACTATCGCGCAGATCTTGTATCATACCGGGCGCACCGATTCTGCCGAGGTATTCTTTAAACGAAGCCTGCAATTCACCAATAAACCCGTAGGCGACATTGGCGATGCCCAATCCACACAAGTGCACCTGGCCGATCTGTATTTTCAGCAGAAACGATATCCGCTGATGAAAAACATATTGGATCGCCTTGATAAAAGTCTAAAAAAACAATACAACGAAGATGCCCGGCTTAACTGGGAACGACTGATGTACCAATATGCGGCCGCTAAACACCTCGTATTACCTGAACTGGCTTATTATAAGCTATATATCAGCATGCGCGACTCTATCGCCCTGGTAAAAAAAGAACAGCGTGAGACCGACCTGAACGAAGAGCTAAATACCCGCAGCCAACGGTTAGAGATTAGTTTGCTAAAAAAGGATAATCAATTGGGTAAGATTTATCTATGGATCGTGCTGTCATTATCCCTGTTGGCGGTTGTCATTATCGTTTTGGTGTTATATAATTACCGCAGAAGCCGGCGTAATGTGAAGATATTAACAGGCTTGAATGATCAGATCGGCAAGCAAAAAACAGCGTTGGAACAAGCTAACAAAGAAAAGGACCGGATACTGAATGTAGTGGCGCATGATCTGCGCAGCCCTGTCGGCGCCACCGAGTACCTGGCAGATTCGATGCTGATGAACGATGAAGTTGATGCCCGGGCAGCCAGGTCGCTTGGCCTGATTAAACAGGCGGCAAAAAACGCGCTCGAATTGATCAACGAATTATTGGGATTACGGCCCGACGGTGCCCAGGCGACAAAAGAACGCACAGACCTTAATCAACTTATTGCCGGCGCTATAGAGATACTGCGCTACCGCGCATCCGAAAAACAACAGCAGATACTATTCAGCCCGACAGAACCGTTTTTGCCGGTAGCGGGGGCTCCCGAAAGATTAATGAGGCTAATAAGTAACCTCATCGTCAACGCCATTAAATTCAGTCATCCGGAAGCAAGAATCGAACTGACTGCCGGCATTGTTAATGACCGGGCAGAGTTTACCGTGACCGATCAGGGTATCGGCATCCCCGAACACCTTCATGCCGATATATTTGATACCTTCACTACCGCAAAGCAACAAGGTACTTCGGGCGAAAAATCGTTTGGGCTTGGGCTATCTATTTGTAAGCAGATAGCTGCCGAGCATGGCGGTTATATCACTTTTAAAAGCAGATCCGGTGTGGGTACTGTATTTACCGTAAGCCTCCCGTTATGCGATAATATTTAATTGTTTGCGGATGTCGCGGATAAACGTATCGCCAACTGTAATACGCTTATAGGGGGTTATTATTTCATCGGCCACCAATTCCTGGATAAAACGTAACTGCACGGCTTCGGCACGGCTAACCTGCACAAACCGGCTTTGCAGGTGCGCCGGTATGATATAACGCAAAGTGCGGTTCATAGAGCTGCGGATATAATACTCCTTTTGGTCGGCCGCATTCAATAGCAGAGTATAATTACGATCGGATATCAAAGAGACAACATCGTTCCAGCTGATCCTTTTGTATTTATCACCTACTTTTATAAAAAATTCTTCACCCGCTTGTGTTTGCGGACCATCGGCGGTCGCTATTTTACCGGAACCGAAGTTGCTGATCGCCGTTTGGATAGTTACATACAGTGATGCAGGGTTTACAGGTTTGGTTAAATAGGCCGAGGGTTTAAGGTCAACCGCCCTATCAAGGGTTTGTTTGGTAATATCGGCTGTTATAAAAATAAAAGGCTTACGGTATAATTCCGTAAGCATCCTACCCAACTCTAATCCTTCATTGCGCCCTTGCAGGTTAATATCCAGCAGCACAATATCATAATTAAGATTATTGAGTGCAAGTACCGCCTTTTCAAAACTGTAAGCTGACCCTGTTACTAAAAAACCAAAGTCAGAGAGATTGTCTTTCAGGCCTTCAGCCCACAGGATATCATCTTCAATAATAAGTATTGATATGTCTTGCTGCATGATAGTAGGGGTGCCTGATAAATAGTTTAAATAGCGATACTAAGGTAATATATTTTGTACACAAAATCTGCCTTTTTGTACCCTGAAATATCCTCGTTCATCCTCATTTTCACCACCGGCAAAAAATATTTATTCATATTCAACAATATAACAACGATCGTTATACGAACCATCTCACGATTGGCAGGGCTTGATTTTATGCAGCGATCATACTTATAACGTATTTTTTAATAAACCTATCTTAACACAAATTATATGACAATTCAGGAATTACAACAGCAGGTATCCAATGCGATTACGCATGGTAATTTATTAACCATTGACGACACTTTGCTTGATTTACCCAAGCATACCGGTTTTTTTGATTTGTATAAAATAACAGGCATTAAATGTTCGGGCGTTTCGATGGGTGATATTTCAGGAAATCAATTTACCGTATCGGCTACCGATATCACCATTGAGTTTTTTCTTAAGAGTATCGAGACGACCAATGGCTTGGGTATAACTTTTTCTGTAGACGGAAATGGCGACGCCCAGATCAGTTTTAGTTATAGTTTATCAGGCAACCTGGCTGATGATGTAAACAACATCTTCGGTATACAAATTGCCAGTGGCCTTCCGGCGTATGTAAGTAACCAGTCAATAACCGGCGCTACAGTTACCTTGTCAACAAGCCCGGCTACCTTTCAGTTCTCTTATGTTTGCTCGCTCAATATTTATAGCGGACCCGATCTGCAACTAACTGTCGATATTGATATCGTACAGGATGGTTCAGGTTACAAAATGGAGGCCGATTTCAGTGCGGTAATCGGTGGTGAAGTATTTGATCTCACCATTACAGATTCCCAGGGTGGCATATCCATTGATGCCAGTTGGTCTGACCAGGACGGCGGCCTTGAACTGAATACCCTTATCCCCGATCTGGGGCTTGGTTTTAAATCAGTACATGAGCCATCAGCCTACGGCATGACAGCTGTGACGGCACTTACGCTTAACGCGGTAAAATTTAGTTGCGATACCGGCGATGATACTGGTGCGAGCTTTACGTTTTCGGCCGACTTAGTTATTGTTGAAACAAACCTTACACTCGATTTGGGTCTATATGATGGACTATCACAATACTATGTTGCTATCGACCTGAGCGGTAGCAGTTTGACCATTCTCTCTGATGATCTATCACTATTTACCGGTGTACAACTCGATAGCCTGTTTGTTGTGATCTCAAACTTTGACGACTCAACCTATGCTATCCCTGGCACTAATTACACCGGTATCAGTGATGGGGTCGAGGTTGTTGCAACATTAACCATGGTTTCTACCGATTCGACCGGAATTTTAGACCCGGCGCTTAGTTACCTGGGCGGCTTTTTAGGGGATACAACCATAGACATCACTATTAGCTATAACGATGGGGATTTCTCATTAACAGGAGATATCCCCGGAATACAGATCAATTTTCCGAATGCCCAGAACACCGATTTCACCATCAACGGCATTAGCTTAACCATCAGTTCGGAGCTACCACAAATAAAAATAGGCACCACCATACTACTCGACTATGATTTCCAAACCAGCCCTCCGCCTGATATAACACAATTAAGTATTCAAGGCACCCTGTCTTTCGGATGCGCTGATGACGGGGCAATGATCGCATTTTCGGCCGACGAAACTACAACCCTAAACAATCCGTTTGGAATTAACGGGCTTGTTATAAATAGCCTGGGGATATCATTGGAAGGCAGTATAGTAGGTACTATTATTTCTATTCTTGCAGTGCTGCAAGGTAAATTTGAAGTGGGCATATCGCCAAACCAAATTGGCGGAGGAGTGGGCGTGAGCATAGGCATCGATGATACCGAAGTGAATATCCCTTACCTGGCCTGTAATACAGATGCGCCTTATACGCTCGCCGATATATGGAATGCAACCTTGGGCCCACAAGCACCCTCTTTTCTGGGAAATGTAAATATCCAAAAACTGAATTTTTATTTCTGCGATCAGGATGTTGAACTTCCCGACGGAAGCACCGCCAAGAAAGGTGTCAATTTCTTATCGGTAGTAAGCGTTGAAAGTTTTACAACATTTGCGGCCCTTTCCATCAGTTCAAGCGGCGTTTCCGGAGAACTGCAAATGTCACCGATCTCGATCATTTATGAAGGTAAGACAATAGCGTCCGTCACCGGCAACAGCACCGGGAACCCCAAATATGGTATACAGCCGGGTGGGGCGGCGTTTAGCTGCAATTTAAACGAAGATAGCCTCGAGTCGTTCTCCACTACCGTAGATGTAACCATTTTAGGTTTGACCTCGTTAGGGGTTGATACAGATATATCCATAGGCGGCGATGACATCGGTACAATATCCATTTCGCTTGATTATAGTTTTGACCTCCTGGGGGATCTTACTTTCGACTTTGATTTCACCAGTCTGACGGATATGAGTTTGAACTTTAGTGTTGATCTTGACAGCTTCAGTTATACCATCCCGGATGTGCCTGGCTTAGGGAATGTTAATATCACGAGTGGCTCGGATACGCCATTTAGCATTAGCCTGACTGTAACCGCTTCCGGAGGTGATTATACAACAACGCTTAATTGCGATTTTACCTGGTTCGGGTATCCTGTTCAACTAACCTTCGATTTCTCGTCAACCCCTTTCACTGATCTTACCCAGCTTGAGTCAGTCATCATTAGTCAACTTGTCTCGGAGGCATCCGCATTACTAAACGCAGTGCTTAATGACGCCGCCGGGCAGTATGGCGGCGCTGCTGCAGCATACGTACAGGCTATAGTTAACGGTGCAATTGCGGATGGCAAATATGTACTAAGCAACCTTGTTAATAACTTCGAGGTGGCTGTTACCGATATCGCAACACTGTTTAACGACATTACAACGATTTGCCAAAGCGGTCATGTGGATTACCAGCTGGATTTCCATTTGGATTACTCCCTCACGCCATCAGTACCGCCAAGTGTGCCGCTTAATTTTCATGTTGATATAATAGGAAATACTGATATCACAGTGACTATTCCTCTGCCTCCACTACCGTTCCCTGCTATCCCGATATTAGATATATCTTCCAACAACCACTTAGATCTTTACACAACTGAAGTACAAGTCAAGGCTTCTTTTGAGGTGCCGATTGTGGACGCTCTGCCGCATGTGGACGTTTTCGGTGAGAACTTCGGTTTAGGTGTCAAAGCTGGTATTGGTGTTGATGTGCAGGTGCCGCTTGCTAATTTCTTTCCTGATGGAAATGCTAACCCTGATGCATTTGACCTGGACTTTTTCGTAAGAGGCTCAATAGAAATTTGGAGCTGGAGCGAATCGGCCCATTATGACACTACGATAAACTTATAAAAATGGCTGTAGAACTTAGGCCGCTGAGCGTAAAATGCAATATCGCCTGCCATTATTGCTATCAGCATCCCCAGCGGGATGCTGAAGCAAAAAACGGGCTTTATGACATGCAAAAAATGAAAGATGCCATCCTGCGTGAAGACGGTTCATTCGTGTTATTTGGGGGCGAACCACTGTTGGTACCCTTTGCCGACCTTGAAGAGCTTTTTGCCTGGGGCTACGAGCGGTTTGGTAAGAATGGGATTCAAACCAACGGATCGCTGATCACGCCTGCTCATATTGAGCTGTTTAAAAAGTACCAGGTTCATGTGGGCATATCTGTCGACGGGCCCGTAATGCTTAATGATATCCGCTGGGCGGGTACCCTGGCCCGCACCAGGGAATTATCTCAAAAAACCCATCAAAACATCAGGTTACTTATCGACAACGCAATTATACCCGGCATTATCGTGACACTGCATACCGGCAATGCCTTGCCCGACGTATTGCCGGCTATGGGTGCCTGGATGAAAGAGTTGGACGATATGGGCATCAAATCAGCCCGCTTACATTTAATGGAAGTGGATAACGCCATGGTTGGCGAAAATTTCAGGCTAAGCGCCAGGCAGAATATCGAGGCTATGCTGTATTTTCATGAGCTTGAAAAGGGCTTAAAAAATCTGCGGTTCGATGTGTTTGGCGAAATTGAGCGCTTGCTAAACGCCAACGACAAAAACACCAGCTGCGTTTGGAACGCCTGCGACCCATATACCACCGCTGCCGTAAGAGGCGTAGAAGGTGATGGTAAAAGGTCGAATTGTGGCCGTACCAATAAAGAAGGAATAGATTTTGTAAAAGCCCCCTTACCATCATATTCGAGATATATCGCCTTATACAATACTCCCCAGGAATTTGGCGGGTGCAAAGGCTGCCGTTTTTTTGCCATGTGCAAAGGGCATTGTCCGGGTACTTCGATTGAAGGCGACTGGAGAAACCGCACCGAGCATTGCGAGGTTTGGAAGACCCTGTTTACCATTAAAGAAAAAGAAATGATTGATAAAGGTGTGCAACCTTTGTCAACCTATCCTGGATTGCGGTACATAGAGGCTGTTTTCCTTAAAAATTGGGCCAAGGGGAAAAACCCGAATATTGCGGGTATTATTAATCATATCCATCAAAGTAAACAAACCCAACCCGCATGAACGATCGAAATATTTCATTAATGTGGGTTTCGCTTGATGCCCGCAATACCTGGCACAATAAGTTTGCCAGCCTCAGAAAGTCACTGTTAGCCAGTACACTCATCGGTGTTCATGAAGGCCGGTGGCAAAGTCGCAGCTTAAACTTATATGGGCACCTGTGGGGCACATTTTTATCAATGGCTAAAACATTTGAGGTAGCCTACACCTCGCAGACAGTGGCATGCAGATCATCGCCTTCGAGGGTATGCAATAGGGTTTACCTTACAAACGTTTACGCCGAGCCAGATCAAAAACAGCAGCAGAACGATGCGCTACGTGCACCAACTATTTGGGATATTGCCAAAAACTCGCCCCAAAGCCGGTTCAAAACGCCAGCACTGATCGAACATGATCAGACCCTCAATTCATTGCTGCTTTGGGAAGACATGGGGCTAAGCTTATTTGCCCATGCGCCGCAAAACCTGTCGTGCAGTGATAATGCCCAGTTACTTGAAAACCATTTAAACTGGATGCAATGCAACGGTTACGCAGCTGATGCCGGAGTTTTGAGCGAGGTACTTTCATGGCCGGTAGAATGGTCGTCTTGTCATGGCATCGAAGAGTTCCGTACGCCATTGTTCAAATTGCAGGCTACCAACTGGGCCAGACCCTATCACCAAAAGTATAGTGTGCAAATATTGGGCGATAGGTATCCTGCTGAAGGGGTTACCGGGTTAAGTTTCCCTTATCAGCAAAAAGGCTTTAAGCCGGTATCTGATTCTGCATCATTCAAAAAAGGGATCATTCATAACACTTCTGCAAAATGCTGACACTCACTGAAACTCTAAATGCAATAGCCATTCCGCAAGCAGATGGCAGCGATACACAATTTTTTTTAGACGCTTTAAATAATAATCCGATAGTTAAGGTAACCGGCCCGCAACTTAATGAGCTCACCATATTTGGTGGCAAAGTGGCTATCCGCTTTACAGATACAGTTGCCAACAACCTGCAGGACGCCCCGGCGGATCATCACCACATTTATAAAGCCGAGCAGCTATTGCTGCAATGCTGGCCCGAAATCCATACCCAGTTTGGGGAAATTATAAACGAATTTCATCCCAAATACCTAACCGATAATGCCAAAGATGGTTTTTGGGGTTCTATGAGCCACCAACCGCCAAACGTGTATGGCAGCATGTGGGCCACTGTGAACGATTATATCTGTTTAAGCCAGGCTTTTGTACACGAGATGGCCCACAATAAGCTATTCGCCATTGGCTTACAATTTGCCGAACCAGCCCCTTTGTTTTTAAACAATACCGATGAATTGTACGATAGCCCCATCCGGCTGGATATCCCGCGGCCTATGCCGGCCATCTTTCACGGTTTTTATGCTTTTACGCATGTACTGGCGCTTGACCGCAGGATGCTGGAGCGTGGCGGACTTGAAGAGCAAGAAGAACGCTATGTAAAAGAACTGATCAATAAAAACGCAAACAGGGTACGGATAGGGCTGGATATCATTACCAAATGTGCCAGGCCGGCACCCGCAGCCGAAAAATTTGTTGGCGATGCGCTTGACTGGGCCAGGGAGGAAATACAGCTTTGTGAAAAGCACCTCAAAAAGATCCGAACAGGGCAGCAACTTTTAATTGTTGGGCCAACAGGCGCCGGAAAAACAACTTTTGCTAAAACATTATCTGAAAAAACAGGGATGAACTTTATCCCGCTGGATATGATCTGCTGGGACTATTGGTATAAAACCCCGGTGATACAGGATTGGCTTTTGAAAGTATTTGGAGCAGAGAAGTTATCGCAAATGAACCAAAGCCTGCAGGTTGATCAAAAAAAAAAGTTGATCAAAGACATGGTGCAAAAAAAGATACTCAACCAGGAAGCTATGGATTGGCTAAAGTATCATTTGATCGTATTTGCCTTAAAACACAATAAAGGACAGATCGTGGATACCGGTAGCGGCCATGTTGTTTTTACCAACAGTAAATATCTTACGCAACTAAAAGCATTCCTTGTGCAAAATGATATCAAGGTAGTACAACTAAGGCCTTTGGGGCACGTTGAACAAGCAACCGAAATTTTAGGTAACCGGATAGCATACCGTGGCTATACCTATGACGAAGTTGGTAAGGCAAAAAGCAACATGATCAACCCGGCCTACCGCACCCTAAGCGACTATGTGATCGACTCAAACCAGTCTCCCGAAAAATGTATCAGCACTTTTTTTGAATTTGCGGAGGCCACACCGTTTCAACCTAATTAACCAGTTTGCGGTGATGGGTACGTTTTGTAACCGTACTCATCACCGCAAATAAGCAAACCCAGCCTTGGTCCTTTTGTCAAGGTTAAAGTGTCAATACCCTGCCAGAGAAAGTATACCCAGCCTACCAGCAGCTTTGATCTTTTTTGTTGGCGATACTTTAATTCTTTTAGGTCCGGGAGATATCCTCAGGACATTTGAATCAAGGTATTCAAATGTTTCAGATACTGGTGGGAAGTTGTTTTACTAAATCGGGTAAATTCGGTTCTGTAGCTGCCATGATAAACTTTTCCCCGGAGGAGTTAATATACCGCATATAACCCTTATACAGTATTAATATTTTGGTTCTTTTTTTTGTAACCGCTGGGCGTCATACCCGTTAGTTTTTTGAAAATCTTCGAAAAATAAGGAACGTTTTCAAAGCCGGTTTCCTTTGCAATATCACTATAGGGCATGTTCGTGGTTGTAATCAGGTACTGGGCCCGTTCAATACGCTTGTCATTAATATAAGACAGGGGCCTTTCGCCTGTGTATTGGTAAAACAACCTTGAAAAATAATCGGGGTGTTGATTTGCCCTTTCTGCTAACAATTTAACGGTGAGGTTTTCATGGAGATTAACCTGGATATAGCTAATCGCATCTAAAACTTTTGAGGGGATAGAACTGAGCTTATTTTGCTCGAAGGTTTCGGGCGTCAGAAACCTGGAGGCTAATTGCAAAATAATGCCCTGGGTTTCCATAAAGGCCGACATGCTTTGCATACTGTTTAGTTCCTGGTACTCCTTATAGTAAACGTTTTTTTCATATACCTTAGGATTATCAGACCGGTTAATGCCCCGGCCGCGATTGATCGCAAGTATTCTTTTGAAATTTTCAAGGTCTAACAAACTTGCCTTTAATTTCATTATCGACCTGTTGTTATAAAATAGCGAAATTCCATCGGACGATTCTTCAAAAAACTGTATAAAATATTGACCTAAAGACCTTTCACAGTGTAGGTTACATAACGTGAAACTGGGTATCAGGTAAATATAGCCCGGCTCAAGTTTTACTGTGCTTTCTGAGTTCGAAACAAGCCCTTCGCCTTCGTCTATAAGATACAACCGGTAATAGGGGCTTACAATGTTTGTATAGTTCCATTTATTGTCCAGCCTAACATAGTCAACATGTAATAAAGAAAAAGAGTGTTTTAGAATTCTTCGGCTCATAAATATCGATTCGGGATTTCAAAGTTAAAATAATTGTCTGATTTGTATTGTTTTTATAAAAGACAAGCTGAGTATGCATTATCATCTTAAGATAGACTATGTTAACATATTCAGGTATTTATATCGAATTTAAAACAGGTATATTATGCATTTTAAAAATGTACCGGGAGTGATCTTATTGTAAATGTCGGATTTGTGTAAAAGAAAGTCTAATTGGTACAATTTTGCGAAAGACGCTTTGCCTAATTTTGTTCCAATTAAATAGCCTTAAGTACGGCCTGTACAATTAGGCTGTTTGCTCAAAGCCTTTATAAACCAATAATGGAACAAACCCAGAATGCTACCATACCTGGTATCGTGGAGCCTGCTTTAATTATCCGGAATTTATGGATAGCTAACTTAATTTTCCATAACCATGCCAATCAGCTGAAATTTTAATATATAGTGAGATATTGTTTAGTAGTAGACCTAAATGACGATGTTGCCCTGATTGAAGAATATGAGCAATGGCATAAAAATGTGTGGACAGAAATAAAGGACTTGAGCTTGCCGGCATTACAGAAATGGAAATTTATCGTACCGGTAACAGGCTTTTTATAATCATGGAAACCGATGCATCTTTTTCGTTTGGCCGTAAATAAGCGATGGATGCTGCAGATGCTAAAGCTCAGGAATGGGAAGAACTGATGTGGAAATTTCAGAAGCCTCTCCCCTGGGCGAAGAATGGGGAAAAATGGGTGCTGATGAATAAGATTTCAACTGCCGGATGATTCTTTATAAATTGATATGAAAAACATTTGTTTAGTTTTGAGCTTTTTTTTAAGCTATGTAGGTTGTTGTTACGCCCAACAAATTTTATCTCCTGATAAAAAAATTAAGGTAGTTGTGGAAATGCAACCTGCAAGCCAGAGTGCCTTAGGCCAGGCTTATTTTAAGGTATTATATAGAAGCAATGATGCTTATATCGAAGTGTTGCCAGCCTCGCCGTTAGGTATATTAAGGGCTGATCAGCAATTCGTATCAAATCTCAAATTTATTGGCGAGGGCAAGACCGTCGCAGTTCATGACAAATATGAAATGCTGACAGGAAAGCGGAAACTTTGCGAAAACTTCGGTATTGAAAAAACATTTCATTATCAGAATGACTCTAAACAACCCCTAGATATCACTTTCAGAGTTTATAACGACGGGGTTACTTTCAGGTATACTTTTCCAAATCATTCGGACTCGAGTTTATTGATTAAAGATGAAGCGACAGCCTATGTAATCCCCGCAGGCACGGCAAGATGGATGCAGCCATTTAATCAGTCCTATGAGAATTTTTTTCCGCTTAATACTAATGGCACTACCGAAAAAAATAATCATGATTGGGGATATCCAGCCTTGTACAAGGTTAATGATCAGCCATTATGGGTGCTGATTTCGGAAGCAAACATAAGCAGGCAAAATTGCGCGGCTAAGCTTAACAATCAGCAAGATGCAAACCTGTATAAGGTGAGTTATCCTGTGGCAAAGAAGAACTGGCATGGCGGTGCTGTTTCCGCCTTGCCATGGAAATCGCAATGGCATGTGATGATAGTAGGAAAACTGGCTGATTTGGTGGAGAGTACGTTGATTACGGATGTAAGTGAACCGGCCGCTTTTAAAGAGACTAAATGGATTGAACCCGGAAGCGCAGCCTGGGTGTACTGGGCATACAATCATGGTTCGAAAGACTATCAAAGGGTGATTGAATACATTGACCTGGCGGTAAAAATGAATTGGCCTTATGTGCTTATTGATTGGGAATGGGATGTAATGTCGAACGGCGGAACAATAAAGGATGCGTTGAATTATGCCAGGAGCAAAGGCATCAAAACTCTTTTGTGGTATAACTCAGGTACCGAGTGGCTTGGCGCGACGCCGGCGGACAGGCTGTTAACCCACGAGAAAAGAGAAAAGGAATTTTCATGGCTGAGAGATATGGGTGTGTCAGGTATCAAGGTCGACTTTTTTGCAGGAGACCAGCAGGACATGATGAAATATTATATGGATATTTTGGAAGATGCAGCAAAATACCATCTGCTGGTAAATTTTCATGGGGCTACTATACCTCGTGGCTGGGCGCGTACTTATCCTAATTTAATGAGTACCGAAGCGGTGTATGGTGCCGAATGGTATAATAACAACGGCATCTTAACCGATAAGGCCGCCGCGCATAATACCACTCTTCCATTTACGCGGAATATTATAGGTTCGATGGATTATACACCGGTAACGTTTTCCAATTCGCAGCACGAACATAAAACCTCTTTTGCCCACGAACTGGCTTTGGCAGTAGTATTTGAATCGGGCTTACAGCATTTTGCCGATAGGCCTTCTGCCTATTATGCCTTAGCTGATGAACCCCGCAAATTCCTGATGAGTTTTCCTACAACCTGGGATGAAACAAAGCTGATAAACGGCTACCCGGGCGAAATGGTTGTTATAGCCCGAAGAAAAGGTAAACGCTGGTATGTTGCAGGGCTTAATGGAAAAGATACCGAGCAAACTCTTGATCTTGACTTTAAATTTTTAGGCAAATCAGATTATTCTTTTCAAGTATTCAAGGACGGAGCGGATGCGAAGTCTATTATAACCGAAACAAAAAGTATCCAAAAATCAAGTATCCTGCATATCAAATGCCAGCCCCGAGGCGGCTTTTCAGGAGTAATTGTCGAGAAGAACTCAAACACACCTGAAAAAAATTGACATATGATCATGAAACGCAGGCAAATTTAAAGCATCTGGCAGCTTCGGTTATAGAGAAATATCCGCTTAAATTGAAACATGAAAAGTTCACATCCTGAAACCAAAATGATATACAAACAAAAAATAACGATTAAGGCGATCGGTCTGTTGGCGATGCTGTTGAGCCATTCTTTTGCCGTAAAGAGCCAGCAGATGGGCGAGGCAGAAAGAAAATCAATGGAGAAAGGAAAGATTTATCCTAATTTAAAGGGCGCAGGGCAAGGTGTATCGGGTCCGGGTTCCAACCTCCCGCCCGAAAAGATGCAATGGTGGGAAGACCAGAAATTCGGAATGTTCATCCATTGGGGTTTATATGCAATCCCGGCAACAGGCGAATGGACCATGTTCAACCAAAAAATCCCGGCCGAGGAATATGCGAAACTCGCTGATCAGTTTAACCCAAAGCATTTTAGCGCTGCCGAATGGGCCAAAGTAGCAAAAGAGGCCGGGATGAAATATATGGTAATGGTTTCCAGGCACCATGATGGTTTTGCCCTTTGGAACAGCCCGTCGAGTTACCGTCATTTTGATAGTTGGGAAACTGCCGCTCACCGCGATTTTGTAAAAGAGTACACCGATGCATGCCGTAAAGCGGGCCTGTATGTAGGCATTTATTATTCTCCGCTGGATTGGCGCTTCCCTGGTTATTTCGATCCGAAAGGTCTCCCTGAAAATGCCGCGCTGCTGAAGAAACAAACTTATGGGCAGGTAGAGGAGCTAATGAAAAATTATGGCAAAATAGATATTTTGTGGTACGATGGAGGCTGGTTGGCGCACAAAGGCAGCGATGCCGACGCAGCCTGGTTTTGGGAGCCGTTAAAACTTAACGCTATGGTACGCAGCTATAACCCTGATGTGGTTATTAATCCGAGATCGGGAATGTTGGGAGATTTCCAAACCGACGAGGGGGGCGCGGATGTTAAAGGGCCCATCATTCCCTTCCCATGGGAAAAATGCCTGAACCTTAATGAAACAAGCTGGGGATATAATAAAGCCCAGAAATTAATGCCACTGAAACGGATTATAGATATGCTTGTGAACACCGTTGACCGCGGGGGAAATATGTTATTAAATGTCGGTCCGGACCCGGATGGCATTATTCCACCCACTCACGTGGAGCGCCTGAAAGAGGTGGGAGAGTGGTTAGCGAAAAATGGCGAAGGCATATATCAAACACGCCCAGGGCCTTTTCAACCTGTTGATGGTTTTTACGGAGCTACTTACAGGGGAAATAAAATATATATCCACTTGCTGAAAGCTCCGGAGGGTGATGGTGTTATTAAATTACCACCAATTAAGCAGAGTATTACAGGGTGCAAGGTATTGCATGGTGAAAAAGTTAAATTTCATCAGGACGCAACGGGTATCACCCTTGATCTGGCCGCGGTAAAATTAGATTCGCTGGTAACTACTTTGGTGTTAAAAACAGCAGGCAAATAACCAGGAATATTCCTGCAATTAACAAGCTGGGAAGAATGGTACACCGATGTCGATTACTTTAATTATTGATCCTCAGACTTCCAGATAAAGATATACGGTTAAAGTAAGCGCCATAGTGGGGTGCCGGGCGCTTTTTTTTACGCCTGGTTTAGATGGGTTTTCGGAGCGGATGTTTCCGGGTTTATCCGACTTTTATATTTATCTTAGTGTACCGCTTGTTAGATGCCGGGCTATTGATTTAGGCGTTTCCAATTATATTTCAATGCGTGTAAAGCTTTATATTGTCATTTCGGTATTGTTTTTTACCTGCGCAGACAATTTTGCGCAAACAGGCCAGTACCAGTTTTCGCAGCTCAATATAGGTAAAGGGCTTTCAAATAATCAGGTTAACTGCATATTTAAGGATTCGCAGGGCTTTATGTGGTTTGGCACGGCATCGGGCCTTAACCGTTATGATGGTTATACCTTCAAAGTATTTAAGCACGATGACAACAATAAAAGCTCCATTAATGATGATTTCGTAACAGGCATTTTTGAAGGACCGGATAATAAATTGTGGGTGGCAACCCGTGGTGGATATTGTTTTTACGACCCGCAGACAGAGCAGTTTAATGCTGATGTGGGGGCGATGCTTCATCAGCTAAAACTTCCGGGATATCCATCGGTATCTAAAATACTAAAGGATGGTAAAGAAGGATTTTGGTTTGTATGCCCGGATTCTGGTCTGTACCATTATAATACCCTAAAAAAGCAGACCACACGTTACTATCATCAAAGCAATTCCCACTCTTCTTTATATTCAAACCTTATTTCAGACGTCAGCTTGGATACCAATGGAAATATCTGGCTGGTTTATTATGGTGGAGTAGTAGAGAGGTTTGATGTTAAACAGTATAAAATCACCTATCGGACTGAGGTTTTCTATAAAGCAAATAATGATAAAAACAGGTATTATTCGATAACTGTCGACCGGGATAACGATTTGTGGGTTTATACCCCCGCTGTAGACCAGGGTATATATTATTACAGCCCTCGGTCAGGCGTATTGAGGCACATTGACAAGGAAACGGCTGGAGCCCGGCTGAAGTCGAACATCGTTAATAGTGTTATACAGGCTGATGACGGGCTTATATGGATCGCCACCGACCATGGCGGGATAAGCCTTATTGATAAAAAAGGGTTTAAGACCACCTACCTGCTGAACCGGGAAGACGATTCAAAATCGCTGGCACAAAATAGTGTGACGCTGTATAAAGACGATACAGGCATTATGTGGGCCGGTACTTTTAAAGAAGGAGTAAGCTACTATCATAAAAATATTATCAGATTTCCTCTTTACAGGCATTTTGTTTCAGACCCTGCGAGTTTGAGTTTTGAAGATGTTGACAAATTTGTGGAAGATAGGGCAGGGAATTTATGGATCGGGACAAATGGCGGAGGTTTAATTTATTTTAACCGGAAAACCGGCAGGTTTACACAGTATAAACACGACTCAGGAAATCCCAACAGCATCTGTAGTGATGTCATTGTCAACTTGTATATTGATCACGAACAGAAGCTATGGATAGGAGCTTATTTTGGCGGGCTCGATTGTTATGATGGTACAAAATTCATACACCACAAACATAACGACAATATATCAACCAGTATCGCCGATGACAGGGTATGGAGTATCCTCGAAGACTCGTCGAACCGGTTGTGGATAGGCACCTTTGCCGGTGGTTTGGAGATCTTCGATCGTTCAAAGGAAATATTTTATCATCCGTTTGATCAAAATAACATCAGAAGCCCTTACGTATCTTCACTGTTTGAAGATAAATTGGGAAATATTTGGGTTGCAGGATATTTGGGAGTAGACAAAATATTGAAAAATGAACATAGGGTAATACATTATAATAAAACAAATGACCCTAACAGTTTGGTTGGGAATAATATAAATAGCATCACCGAAGACAGCCGCAATCTGATGTGGATAGCGACAAGGGACGGACTGAGCATACTGAACCCTAAGACAAACCGATTTGTATCTCTTACGAAGAAAAATGGTTTGCCGGACAATCAGGTTTTAAATGTACTGGAAGACAATAGAGGAGCCATGTGGCTAAGCACCTCAAGCGGGCTATGCCGTGTAACTTTAACCCGCAATAACAACTCGTATAGCTTTCAGTTTGAAAATTTCGATAAAACAGATGGCCTGCAGGGTAAAGAATTTAATATAAATGCTGCCTTGAAAACCAGTAAAGGCGAATTGATATTTGGTGGCGGGCATGGTTTTAACATGTTCGACCCTTCGAGCATACATCCTATTGCAGATAGATCCAGATTGCTTTTTACGGATTTTAAGCTCTTTAATACGAGTTTAGCCGCCAATGAAGAATTTGATGGGAATATTATTTTATCAAAGGCCGTCTCTGCAATTCGGGATATAACACTTAGCCACAACGAAAATGTGTTTACCATTGAATTTGCATCGCTTAATTTTTTCAATCCGTCCAAGGTAAAGTATCAGTACATTATGGACGGTTTTGACAAGAACTGGCTTAATGCTGATAATACTACCCGGAATGCAACTTATACAAATCTTGATGGAGGCGATTATGTTTTTAAAGTAAGGGCCATTAATATAGAAAGCCCCGACAATCCGAATTACATAACTTTAAAAATTAAAGTACTTCCGCCATTTTGGAAGTCAACCTTCGCTTATATTAGTTACCTGGTATTAATAGCATTTTTGCTCTTTTTTATTCGTTGGCGTGGAATAAAGAAAATAAGACGTGAGTTTGCCGAAGAAAGAGAAAAAGAAGCAGCAAAAATACTTATTGAACAAGAACGGCAGGAAGTTAAGCGCATGCTTGAGCTTGATCAGTTAAAAATTAAATTTTTAACTAATGTAAGCCATGAGTTCAGAACACCGCTATCGTTGATCATGGCGCCGGTTGATAAAATGATTAACCATGCAGACCCTGAGCAACAGCAGCAGCTGAGCATGATAAGGCGAAACGCCAAACGTTTATTAAACCTGGTAAACCAACTGCTCGATTTTCGCAAGATGGAAGTGCAGGAATTTAAATTAAATAATAAACCAGGGGATATTGTAAAGTTTATTAAGGACATCTCGTTTTCGTTTACAGATATTGCCGCCGAAAAAGATATCTCTTTTGCTTTTGACAGCGACGTTGAAACGTTGATGACAAGTTTTGATCATGATAAGATAGAGCGGATATTATTCAACCTGCTTTCCAACGCGTTTAAATTTACACCGAAGGGCGGCCATGTAAGCGTGTTGATAAACAGAACCGACGAAACAATCACGCCCGGATATGATCTTTTAGAAATTAAGGTGATAGACACCGGTATAGGTATCCCCCCTGAAAAACATCATAAAATATTCGAAAGATTTTTTCAGAACGATGTCCCTGAATCATTAATTAACCAGGGCAGCGGTATAGGGCTTTCCATAACCCGCGAATTTGTAAAAATACATGGCGGGGAAATTACCGTTGAAAGCGAACCCGACCATGGCAGTTGCTTTATTATCCGGTTACCGGTGCCCGTTGTATTTGATCCGGCACCAGTCGTTACGGATAGTTCGGAAGCCGCCCCGGAAGGTTTAAACGAATTAGAGGATGTAAAGAATGATGAAAAACTTAAACACCAATATGCCAACAAGCGGTCTGTAGTATTATTGGTAGAGGATAACGATGATTTTCGGTTTTACTTAAAAGATAATTTGAAGGATACTTTTTTTATTGTTGAAGCATCAAATGGTAAAGAAGGCTGGCAAAAAGCTCTGTCGCAGCATCCTGATATTATAGTCAGTGATATAAGCATGCCCGATATGAATGGCATTGATCTTTGCAAAAAGATTAAAAATGATAAACGGACTTCACATATTCCCGTTATTTTGTTGACCGCTTTAACGGGTGAGGAAGAACAATTGAAAGGTTTGGAGATTGGCGCTAACGACTATATGACCAAGCCGTTTAATTTCGAAATTTTACTGTCAAAAATTAAAAACCTGTTGATCCTGCAAGACAACTTTAAACGCACTTATAAAAAACAAATGGATGTGCAGCTCCAGGAAGTTACCATTGAATCTGACGACGAGAAGCTTTTAAGGAACATTGTTGAATATATCGAGCGGAATATTTTAAACTACAATCTTTCCGTAGAAGAACTGGCGCGCCAGATGAATATGAGCCGGGTTTCTCTGTATAAAAAAGTGTTAACGCTAACAGGTAAATCGCCTATTGAATTTATACGGTCAATCAGGCTGAAAAAGGCGGTGTATTTACTGGAAAACAGTCAAATGAACATCAGCCAGATATCGTATGAGGTAGGCTTCAACACGCCGAAATATTTTGCAAAACTATTTAAGGATGAGTATAATATACTCCCCTCTGCCTATGTAGATTCGCTCAGGCAGAAGAAGACGGAAACAGAGTCTGAACATAAAGATTAGCCTTCAAAAGTTTATCCCGGGTTTATCTCCAAATTAGAATGTTAACCCACCAAACAACATGCTGCAATTGGTGATTATTTTTTAAAAGGTTAACAATTCGTACCGTAAAGCCAGCCTTTTTATTGTTCACATGAATGTAATTATCTTGTTTTCAGAGTGTTATATATGGGTTAACATTTGGTCTATAAACATTATCAAGTTAGCCATCTGTTTTTTTTAATCTGTCATAGATTCGTTTTTGAGAATGCATATTAACACCATGAGTTTGGCTCATGGCAGCGTTCTCCAATTATAAACTAATAAACCAAAGGGCCATTTTAATTTCTTTTGCCGGGTAAAATTTGCCAGTATTTTCGGGCATTTGTATCGCGGTTAACTGCAGGGTACATCATATCCGGCAATTATTTCTTATCTGACCACGATGGTATATTTTATCTGATTGAATTAAATAAAACTATAAAATATGAAACAAAACTAAACGCCACTAACCACCAACCAATTATGACCAATTATTAATAAACCTAAAATTACTTTACAAGATGGATAGAAATTTACGAAGAATAAGTTGCAGCATGCTGCTTTTTATGACAACCATACTAATGGCGCTGTCGGGCTACGCGCAAACTCATCGCGTCACCGGAAAAGTTACAAGCGCCGACGATTCTCAGCCAATACCGGGAGCAAGCATTAAACTTAAAGGGACTGCAGATGGAACCGTATCCTCCATTGACGGCACTTATACAATAATGGCAAAGCCAGGCGATGTATTGGTTTTTAGCTTTTTGGGATACACATCTCAGGAAATAACGGTTAAACAAGCCGGTTCAATTGATGTCAAACTGAATCCAGCGTCCAGAAACTTAAACGAAGTGGTAGTAATTGGCTATGCTCAAGCGAAAAAAGCTGATCTTACCGGCTCAATTAGTTCGATAAAGGGGGACGACCTGCGTCAAACACTACCAACAACTTTTGACCAGGCTCTGCAAGGAAAAATTGCGGGGGTTGTAGTTCAGCAAGTTTCGGGCCAACCTGGTGGCGGGGTATCTATTCAAATACGCGGGGTGTCGTCAATAAGTGGCTCTAATTCGCCGTTGTTTGTAATTGATGGTGTTATTGTTCCGCCCGTAAGCAACCCGGGTAATGGTTCCAATCCATTAAACAGTATTAATCCCGCCGAAATAGAATCAATAGATGTATTGAAGGATGCTTCGGCAACCGCCATATACGGTTCGCAGGCAACCAATGGCGTAGTTGTTATTAGTACCAAACGGGGTAAAGCCGGAGCTCCGCAGATAAGTTATGATTTCTATGCTGGTTATCAGGAGCTGCCTAAGAGACTCCCCACTGTAGACTTGCCACAGCTTGCCACTTTTATTAACGCTCGGGCCGCTGTATGGGGCTTTGATGTAAGGCCCGAATTTGCCAACCCCCAATATTTAGGTAAGGGTACCGACTGGCAAAAAGAATTATTCCGAAAAGCACCGATGAGCAGTCATACGCTTACAATAAGCGGTGGCGATCAAAGAACCCAATATTTGCTGTCGGCCTCGTATTTTAACCAGCAGGGGATAGCCCTTGGATCTGAATTTACAAGATACTCGGTACGGCTCAATTTAGATAATAAAACCACCAATTGGCTAAAAATAGGCACCAGCCTTCAATTAGCACACGTTGATGAAAATTTATCTGTTAACGGTGGGAGTGGTATTGATGTTGGTAGTGGTGTAATTAATACCGCACTGAACAACACCCCCGATATCCCGGTAACAAATTCTGACGGTTCCTGGGGTGCAGTTACCAACACCAGCGGATGGGTAACACCTTCGGCCAACCCGGTAGCATTAGCTTCCATTATCAAAAACCAGAGAAAGAGAAACCAGGTATTTGGCAATGTGTATGCCGAAATACAATTAGCTAAAGGTTTATCGCTGCGGAATGAATTATCCGGTAATTTCGATTTTAATACACAAGATCAATTTTCGCCAACGTATACTTTTGGTAAAGGCACACCAAGCCCTAACAGCGGTTCATCGTCCGCCGGTCAGAATTTCTATACGGTAATACGTAACTTTTTAACTTATAACCATGGCTTCGGCAAACTTAAATTCGATGCTTTAGCCGGACACGAAGCGCAGGAAAGCACTTTCGAAAATCTTAGCGGCGCGCGAAAGAACTTCGCTTCAAATAATGTACAGGCTATTAGTGCCGGCGATATTTCTACCGCTACAAACTCAGGCGACAATTCCTTTTCTAATCCTGCAGGGGGCTCTGCGCAGGAATCCTTTTTCGGTCGTCTCAATTTTTCGTGGAATGATAAATATCTGCTAACCGGCAATATCCGGAACGATGGTTCTTCAAATTTCCCGAGCGGCAATCGCTGGGTTACTACTTATTCGGGCGGATTTGCCTGGAAAATTAATCATGAGGCATTTTTAAAGGATGTAAGGGATATAGATGAATTGAAGTTGAGGCTTGGTTACGGGCTCACCAACAATCAGGGTATACCGGGCAACACTTTCGTTACGCAACTTACATCGGTATCTAATGGCCTGTCGGGCACGGCACAGTTTCAGAGCAATTTAGCAAATCCGCATGTGACCTGGGAAAAAACAGATTATTACAATGCGGGACTTGACGGAACGTTTTTTAATGGGCGGTTAAGCTTTTCATTCGATGCCTACGACCGCGAAACACATGGGCTTTTACTCAAGGTACCGCTACCGTTATACACCGGTACGGCCGCGGGTTATTCGCCAGGAACAATGGCTGCGCCCTATGCCAACGTGGGTTCGGTTAGCAATAAGGGATTTGATTTCCAGGTTGGCTTTACTAATATTAATTCTAAAAATTTCAGTTGGAAATCCACTGTTACCGTATCGCGAAACGTTAACAAGGTACTTGATTTAGGTTCAGGTGGAAGCCAGGCCAACTTAAGCGAGTCGTTTAATAATGATGTAATTGAAACAACCGTAGTGGGCCAGCCCATTGGCGAATATTATGGCTACATATTTGACGGTGTTTTTTCAACCCCGGCTGATTTTCAAACACATGCCCGCCCTGCCAACTCGGCCGGCATGCCCTATCCAATTTCTCCGTCAGGCGGCGGTATCTGGTATGGCGACCGCATGTTTAAAGACTTGAACGGCGATGGTATTATCGATTCAAGAGACGAGACTTATTTGGGTTCGCCAACTCCCAAATTCCAGTATGGTATTAACAATACCTTTAACTACAAAAATTTTGATTTAACTATTTTCTTTAGCGGCAGCTATGGCAACAAAGTGTTCAATCAGTTAAGGGTATCGCAAACCGATCCGGGAAATAATACCAACTATTTTACAGATGTATTAGAATATGCAAAATTAGGTATGGTAGACCCGGCCGGTTCTTCTTCCGATATTAACAATGTATATGTTACCAACCCGGGTACAACTATTGTAGGATTAAGAAATGACAATACCAACGGTAATAATCGCCCTAATAATTTGTTTATCGAGGATGCCTCATTCCTGCGGTGCAAAACCATCACATTAGGTTACCGCTTCAAAGAAAATCTCCTGTCAAAGATATCTGTGCATTCAATCAGGATATATGCTACCGTATCTAATGTTTTTGTAATTACAAAATATAAAGGCATGGATCCTGAGATTGGCTCATGGAACCCGCTTCAGGCTGGATGGGATAACGGTTATTATGCTCCGCCCCGTGCATTTTCTTTTGGAGCAAATATAACCTTGTAATAACACTACGATTACTGATTTAAATATATGTTTATGAAATCAATTAATAGAATTATCGTCATCCTGTTATTTGCAGCAGCAATAGCCGGATGTAAAAAGAATTTTCTGGACCGTCCGTCCAACTCGCAGATCAGTTCAAATAATTTTTACCAAACTACCAGCGATTTACGGCTGGCTACGGCGAGCCTGTATGCAGGTGCGGAATGGTGGCAATGGAACCGCGGCGCTATGTTGCCCCTCGGTGACGTATTGGCTGGTACGGGCAGCTTCCAATATAGTAACGATTTAGTACAACTTTTTACGCGCACCATTACCGCGCAAAATAGCTATGTGTCTGGCACCTGGACCGGCTTATACAGTATTATAGCGCAATGTAACACCGTTATTAGTGCCATACAGCAGCAGGCTCCTGTAACAATCCCGGCCGCAGACAAAAATGCAGCCATAGGCGAGGCAAGATTTGTTCGTGCTGTAGCCTATTTTTATTTGGCGATGTATTACGGAGCTGTGCCTATTGTTGAAGATAACAGTAAACTAATAGAAAATCCATTGCTCTACCGTAATATAACTTCAGACGTTTATAAATTCGCCGCCAAGGATCTCACTTTCGCAGCGCGATACCTTCCTGCAACGGATATAAAAGGCCGGGTAACTACGTGGTCGGCGCAGGGAATGCTGGGTAAAGTATATTTAACTATGGCAGGTTTAGGCAAAAGCGGTGGCGTACGCGACCAAGCCCTGCTTGATAGTGCCAAAAAGTATGCGGGCAACGTATGTAAAAATAGCGGATTAGAGTTATTTGGGCAGAATGACCCGAACCATCGCGGTTATTATGATCTTTTCAGGCCACAAAACAACGACTGCCCCGAAATGTTATTCGCCCTTCAATGGGCTCCGGGCGTGGGTTATGGCAATGGCAACGACCTGCAAACCTGGTATGCGCCAGCCAGCGATTTTCTTCCCTCAAAGCAAGGTGGATGGCAATCCTTAGCACCGACTTACGATTTATACAGAATGTACTCGGCTAATGATACCATAAGGCGCAAAGCCACTATTATGCTCAACGGCGATTTTTATCCGGAATTGAATCAGGCCTCCGGTGGTTATAAGGCAACAGGCACTGGTATGAAAAAACATATTATCGGCAACGAAAAAGATAACAATTCGCCTACAATGGATACCTGGTCGGACATCGAACACGATCCGGTGCTCAGGTTGGCCGATGTGTATTTGGTATACGCGGAAGCTATCCTCGGTAATAATACAACTACCTCAGATGCTACCGCCTTAACCTATTTTAATAAGGTGCGAACAAGGGCCGGTTTAACCCCTGTAACTTCGTTTAACATTACTTCATTACGTGTTGAAAGAAGAGTTGAACTTGCGTATGAAGGACAATATTGGTTAGACCTCGTTAGGTATTCTTATTATGACCCGACAAATGCTGTAAAGGTACTTAACGATCAGGATGCCACATATGGCCGGGTTTCGTTTAGTTATGATCCTAAAACTCATACAGCTACAAGGGATACAACTAAGCTGCCATCTACGCTCCCGGCAACTATCAATTCATTTACCTTACCAATTCCGGCATCAGAGTTAACATCAGATCCTAAACTTACAGCTCCGCCGGTACCATATTATTAATTTAATAATTAAAATATTACTATTATGAAAAGAATTTTAAACCTCCGTTTTTATATTTTGCCGCTTCTCATCCTGATGGTGGCTTTAGTATCGGGTTGTAAAAAAAGTATCGAAAACAGCGCCCCTCCCGTTATTTCAAGCATTAAAAGTTATGCCGCCTCGCCTAACGATACGGTTTTGCATAGCGCTGTAGCCAATGGCCAATGGGTGGTTATTGTCGGGCAGAATTTACAAAATGCAACTCAAATAAGTTTTGACGGCGTTCCTGCTACATTTAATACCGCTTTGTTTGCTTCTAACAGTGCAGTGGTGCAAATACCTCCCATATTGTTTTCGGCAATCGACACAGCTAAACTTTATACCGTACAATATACTACACCGGCAGGTTCAACAACGTTTTCTTTTAAACTTGGCCCTGCGGCACCAACTATTACCGCGATATCCAACGTATTTGCCAACCCGGGCGACTCGGTTTATATTTATGGTACCAACTTAGTGCTAATTAAAAGTTTTTCGTATGGTGGAACCGCAATTTCGTCGTATAAATCAAGCGTCGACGGAACCGCCCTTGGTTTTCTTATGCCGGCGAAAACGACAACCGACCAGGTATCAGTGGTCACCAAAAGCGGTTCGGTTAATTTTAAAATAGTTGCTACACCAACCATTACCGGTGTTTCTAACGAGAATGCTAACCCGGGCGATTCGGTTTATATTTATGGTACTTACCTTAAAAATATCCAAACGTTTACTTTTGCCGGCACTGCAATTACCTCTTTTACATCATCGGCCAGTGGCAGTTCAGTTGGTTTTATTTTGCCTGCATTAACAAAAAGCGGCCCGGTATCTATTACCACAAAATTCGGCACAGCTACTACCACGTTCAATGTAAACGATGTTGCAACCGGAAGAATATCTGATTGGGAGTGGAACGGTAATTTTAATTGGCAGTGGTGGGGCGGCGCCAGCTTATACAGCGGTGATCCGAATAGCGGATGGCCACCGTATAATTCTGACTTCAAGGGTAATGGTGGTCAATATATGTCATTAAAAAATGGAGTCCTTAGTGCCGGCGAAGGAAATACCTATTCAAATTATGCGATACTGATGAACGGCGCACAGTGGGTGCCAGCTGCTAACCTTAGCGATCCGGTTGATAATTGGGCATTCAAATTTGAAGTTAATATTCCACAACCCTGGAATGGTGGTACGATAGATGTTTTCGGCGGCTTTGCCGGTAGTACCTATGTGGCCCGATGGGAGCCATGGCAGGTATCTGCAGCTAAAACAGCGCCATACACCACCAAAGGCTGGGTAACGGTAACTATTCCTCTCTCATCATTCCGCGCAAAAGATGCCACGCTTGGCGAAGGTGAAGGGGCTTCTATAGCCAAAATTGCCGATTTAACCGGCCCTACAGGCAATACTGCGTGCACAATATATATCCATAATTACAGCACTTCTTCAACAGCAACGGGCTTTTATGGCGCTTTTGATAATGTTAGAGTTGTAAAAGTTAAATAAGTTAAAGCGTCACAGCTGTTACAGCTGTGACGCTATTTTAATTCAAAAACAACCTTTTTGATAGAACAAATGAATATGAAAATAATGATAACTAAAATTAAAACGGGTTATAAGATTTTGGGCGCATTTATGGTGATCTTAATTGCCGCGTCATGCAAGAAAAATCAAACATCAGGCCCGGTGCTTACACTCGATAATATAACAGATACTATACCCGAAGGTGGCGGAACCGTAACTTTGGCATTTGCTACCGACGGTGCATGGAGTATTGATACTACCGGTATTGGCTGGCTGCATTTAAACCAGATATCAGGCGGCAGCGGCGATGCAGCTATTAATTTAACAGCGGCAAAAAATTCATCAGGCATTAGCCGTTCGGTGCTGTTTGCTGTAAACTCAAGCAACGGGCAGCGCAGGCGGGTTACCGTAATACAACGCCCTAAAATTTATCCATCATATAATACATCGCCCAAAGCGCCCGATGCAGCGGGTATGGGCAGCACAGCCGTGCAATTGGCCGCGAATATTAAATTGGGATGGAACATTTATAACACCATGGAAGCCCCCGGTGGCGAAACCGGATGGGGGCAGCCGGTAATCACCCAACAACTGATCGACCTGGTTAAATCATCTGGTGTAAATGCCATACGGATACCATGCTCGTGGAATGCGGGGCATTTAAGTAACCAGGCAACTGCACAAATAGATGCAGCCTGGCTTGCCCGGGTAAAGCAAGTGGTTCAATATTGCATTAATGATAATATGTATGTAATGCTTAATATTCACTGGGACGGTGGTTGGCTTGAAAACAACTGCACCGCTACAGGCGCTAAGCAGGATTCGGTAGATGCCAAACAAAAGGCGCTTTGGGAGCAGATAGCAACAACGCTGCGTGATTATGACGAACATTTGATGTTTGCCAGCGCCAATGAACCGAATGCTTCGGATGAAGCAACAACAAATACTTTAATGCGTTACCACCAAACGTTTATTAATGCAGTGCGCAGCACCGGCGGTAAAAACAGTTATCGTACGCTGATCGTCCAGTCGCCTTCCACAAGTATTGATCTGGCTAACCAATACCTTAAGCCTGCTAATGTATATAAATATGCCAATTTGCCTACCGATCCTACGCCCAACAAAATGATATTGGAGATCCATTATTATGCCCCGGCAAATTTTGCCATTTTAGGCGCCGACGCGAGCTGGGGAAAAGAATGGTATTTCTGGGGAGCCGCCTTTCATACAAAAAATCCGCTCTTTCTGGATCGAAACTCTACGGCCGCTACAGAAGAAGGTTATGTAAATTCTGAATTCCACAGTCTGAAAGTAAACTTTGTGGATAAGGGGATACCAGTGATTATGGGCGAATACGACGCCGGAGATCACGCTGATAAATTAAAAGGCTATCCGGCGGATTCGCTATTGTCGGTAAATTCCAAGATGCATTTCTATCGCTATGTAACACAACAAGCCAAAGCAAATGGTGTGGCGCCGTTTTTATGGGCAAGCGACATATTCAACCGTAAAACTAACACCATAGGCAACCAGCGTGCATTGGATTCGCTGAAAAAAGGAGCCGGGTTTTAAGCCGGTCGAGTTATACCTTAAAATATCAACGGGCAATTGCCCCGCGTATAACAAAAGCAATTAAAAGAATATATGCGTAAAAGGGTTGAAACTGCGATTAGAGTGCCTTAACTAACAACTTGAGTTCATTTGTAAGTATAATAACTAATGTGGAACAAATGCCGGAGCCCTTGGAAAGGGCTCCTCATTTAGTGATTTTTAAATCTCAAATTAAGTTTTAATCATCTCGTTTTATATGGATAATCCTTTTCGTTGAACCATATATTTTATCATGAAAACCTCAAGTATCAAATATATAATCCCCGAATGAATGCTAAATTAAACTTCCTGGTAAGCGTGTTAATATTGATTGTTATGTTATCAAACGCGAAGCCGGTACATGTATTATCTGTAAAATCACCAGATGGAAAAATCACGCTACAGCTGGAAAACGATGCGCAAATTAAATGGAGTGTAAGTTATGAAGGGATAGCGGTTATTGCACCATCCAAAATTTCGTTAACACTTAACGATGGCGAGGTTTTAGGCAGTAATGCGGTAATAAGTAGCTGTAAAACACTGGCTGTAAATAATACAATTGTTACACCTATATATAAAAAGCAATCTATCATAAATCAATATAATGAGCTTACCATAAACTTTAAGGGCGATTACGGATTGATTTTAAGAGCCTATAATGATGGGGTTGCCTACCGTTTTTTTATTAAGCGTCCGGGGGGTATAACGATTAAAAATGAAGAAGCCAACTTTAATTTTATGAATGATCATGATGCCCTTATTCCTTACGTAAGAGATATCAGGAACAATGATATTTACATGTCGGCTTTTGAGGCTTTATATGAGCATATTAAATTATCCGGGTTTAAAAAGGACACATTAGCTTTCACGCCTGTTTTAGTTGATCTGGGGAATAATAGAAAGGCCGCGATAATGGAAGCGGATCTGGAAGATTATCCCGGAATGTTTTTAAAACGTAATAATACTGCCGGTTTGGGTTTTCACGGCGATTTTGCGCATTATCCGTTAAAAGAAAAAAAAGGCGGATTTAGCGATATGAATTATGTGGTTACCGAAAGGGCCGGTTATATAGCTAAAACTATTAGTACACGCAATCTTCCATGGAGGGTGGCGCTCATTAGCGCGGATGATAAAGAGCTGGCAAATAATGATATGGTACAAAAACTGGCATCACCTTGTCGTATCAGCGATATTTCGTGGATTAAGCCGGGCAAAGTAGCCTGGGATTGGTGGAACGATTGGAATATATCAAAAGTTGAATTTAAGGCGGGCATCAATACTGCTACTTATAAGTATTATGCCGATTTCGCATCAGCCAACAAGCTGCAATATATTATTCTGGATGAAGGCTGGTCTGAACAGACAGACATGATGAAAATAGTTCCAGCGATAAACTTGCAGGAAATTATAGATCACGCTAAACAAAAAAATGTAGATGTTATATTATGGGCAAGCTGGTACGCCATTGATCAGCGTATGGATGAAGCTTTTGCCAAATATTCAAAAATGGGGGTGAAAGGTTTTAAAATAGATTTTTTAGACCGCGACGATCAAAAGATGGTTGCCTCATGTTATAAAATAGCTCAAAAAGCTGCTCAATATCATTTATTAATTGATTTTCATGGAATGTATAAACCGACAGGGTTACAGCGTACTTTTCCTAATATCATCAATTTTGAAGGTGTAAAAGGAATGGAGAATGAAAAGTGGACCACGGATGATGTGCCGGGCTACGATGTAACATTGCCATTTATCCGAATGCTGGCCGGGCCTTTGGATTATACACCCGGTGCTATGCGTAATGCAATCAAACCCGATTTTAGGCCCAGTAATTCCAATCCCATGAGTCAGGGAACGCGTTGTCACCAACTGGCTATGTATGTGGTCTTTGAAGCCCCGTTAGCCATGCTGGCAGATAGCCCGACTGCATATATGAAAGAACAGGAGTGTACTGATTTTATCTCCAAAATACCCACCACATTCGATGAAACAGTAGTGTTAGATGGTAAGGTAGGAGAGCATGTGGCCATTGCCCGTAAAAAGAGTGATACCTGGTATGTTGGTGCGATGACTAATTGGGATGCCCGGGAGATAAATTTAGATATGTCTTTTTTAGGAAGCGGGATATATGAAGCCGAGTTGTTTCGTGATGGGGTAAATGCAGATAAAGATGCCACTGATTATAAAAGGGAAATTATTAAGCTATCATCAAAAGATAAACTAAAAATAGTGCTGGGCAATGGCGGTGGCTGGATCGCGAGGATATATCCTGTAAAGAATTAATCGATAAAATGAAAAATAGATATATAATAAAATACGTGCTGTGTGTATTATTATTGGTGATTGCAAAAGCGACTATACGTGCGCAAGCATCACTACCTGCATCACCGCGCGAACACCTGTCGATAGATAACGGCTGGCGGTTTGCGCTGGGCCATGCTTTCGATCCCGCAAAAGATTTTTACAACGGAACGGCCGGTTTCTCTTATTTTGCCAAGACCGGTTACGGCGATGGCGCGGCGGCGCCGCAATTTGACGACCGGGGCTGGCGAAAAATTAACCTGCCGCACGACTGGGCGGTTGAGCAGCCCTTTAGCCCTAAAGGTAGTTTGAGTCATGGATCAAAAGCCATAGGCCGTAATTTTCCTGAAGCCAGCATAGGGTGGTATCGCAAAACTTTAGCTATTCCGGCAACGGATCTTGGTAAGCATATATCCATAGCCTTCGACGGCGTTTTTCGCAACAGCGTAGTATGGGTTAACGGGCATTATTTAGGTACCGAACCCAGTGGATATAATAGTTTTGAATATGATATTTCTGAATATTTAAACTATGGCGGCGATAATGTAATCGCCGTGCGGGTTGATGCGACGATGGAAGAGGGCTGGTTTTATGAAGGCGCCGGTATATACCGCCATGTGTGGCTCAATAAAACCAACCAGTTGCATATTGCTGCCAACGGAACGTTTGTTACCAGCCAGGTTAAAAACGATATCGCCAATGTTTCGGCGACGGTTACTGTTTTTAATAACGATAAAAAACAAAGGAATTTTGACGTAACAGAAACTATTGTCGACGCCAACGGCGCTGTTCTCGCGACGGGCAGGTCGACAGGGCTTACTTTGAAGCCTTTTGCATCCCAGGATGTAAAAAATATTTTAGTTGTTGATCGTCCTAAACTATGGTCACTGGAAACACCTTACCTCTATAAATTGCTTACTGCTGTTGAAGAAAATGGTACCGTTGTAGACAGTTATGTTACAACATTCGGGATACGTACGATCAGGTTCGATGCCAATGCCGGTTTTTTTCTGAACGGCAAGCGGGTAGAGATAAAAGGGACCAATAACCACCAGGACCATGCCGGTGTTGGCACGGCTATGCCCGATGCTTTACAGGATTTTCGGATACGCACCTTAAAAGGCATGGGAAGCAATGCCTACCGCTGTTCGCATAATCCGCCAACCCCGGAATTGCTGGATGCCTGCGACAGGCTGGGTATGCTGGTTATCGACGAAAACCGGTTAATGGGTGTGTCATCAACCGAATTGAACGACGTCAAAAGAATGATCCTGCGCGACCGTAATCATCCATCTGTTATCAGCTGGTCGATAGGGAACGAAGAGTGGGCCATTGAAGGCTCCATTACCGGCGCACGAATAGCGGGTGCTATGCAGGCCTTTGCAAAGTCGATCGATTCGACCCGGTATATTACCGCGGCCATAAGCGGCGGTATTGGTTCCGGAATTTCGACCACGATAGATCTGTTAGGATATAATTATATAGCCACCAAAAATACCGATGAACAGCATCAAAAGTACCCCAATCAGTTTAGCTGGGGTACCGAGGAAGGCTCGACCGTAACATCAAGAGGGATTTATGTTGACGATGCTGACAAACATCAGCTTGCTGCATACGACAGAAAGCAAGGTGATTTTTTTTACAGTTTAGAGCAAGGCTGGAAACATTATGCCGTGCGTCCGTACCTAGCCGGCATGTTTGTATGGGCGGGTTTTGACTACCGGGGCGAACCGGTGCCATTTGGGTGGCCATCTGTCGAATCTTATTTTGGAATGGTTGATGCCTGTGGTTTTCCGAAGGACGACTATTATTATTTAAAATCATGGTGGACAGATCAACTCATGGTACACCTGTTGCCGCATTGGAACTGGCATGGCAAAGAGGGTGAAGAAATAAGGATATGTGCCTATAGTAATTGCGATGAAGTTGAACTTTTTCTGAATAAAAGAAGCCTTGGCAAAAAAGCCATGGAACCAAACGGGCACCTGGAATGGCAGATAAAATATGAACCGGGGACACTGGAAGCCATAGGTTATAAAAAAGGCTTGAAGGTTAGTACCGACGTTGTTAAAACTACATCAGCACCTGCTCAAATTGAACTACAGGCCAGCCAGCCTTCGATTAAAGCTGACGGAAAGGATATCGCCGTCTTCACGGTAAAAGCTACAGATAAAAATAGCCTGACGGTGCCAACAGCTGATAACGAGATCGGTTTTTCAATTGAGGGTCCTGGTAAAATTATTGGAGTAGGTAACGGAAACCAAACTTCGCTCGAACCCGATCAATATTTAGAACGGATTGACCTGGTTCCTATTGGAAACTTTAAGGAAAAGTTTGTAAACGATTTAAACGTTACGGCAGAGGTAGCGGCCGGGTACAATGATAGCGGCTGGCAAAACGCGTTTAAAGATACCCGGGATGACGCGTTTGGACAAAGAGTGAAAGCGCTGGTTTACAGGGCGAGTTTCAATATGCCTGCGGATAGTACGTACACAACGGCTACTTTTTTCAGTAAAAGCATAGGCAAGATGGAAAGCATTTTTATTAATGGCAAAGAGATCGCTCATCAGATTACTGATGACCATGACAGACAGGAGTTTAAACTTGATGCCTCATTGCTGCATCCGGGTTCTAATACCATTGCCATAGTTGCCACCCCACTGCTCAAGCCAAATATATGGGCCGGTGTCAATACCGATCCGGGTTTGATCCAGTTAGTATATCCGGCAGCACCATATAAACGAAAGCTGTTTAATGGTTATGCCCAGGTTATTGTGCAATCAACCGGCCAGCCGGGCACCATTGTTTTAAAGGCGACCTCTCCGGGAATAAAAGAGCACACTATTGAAATTACGGCTACCGATAAATAGCGCTAATAAACTGTCAATCAAAACGAGAATGATATCTATAAAACATATAATAACCTCTTTAGCTCTACTTTTTCTTTTTAAAGGGGTTGAAGCGCAGAACAAAAACGAAACGGCTCTTAAAGACAAGATCAACGGTATTATCAAAAAAATGACCCTGGAAGAGAAAATCAATATGCTTCATGGCAATGCCTTGTTTTCTTCGACAGGTGTACAGCGTTTAGGCATCCCTGAGCTGACCTGCGACGATGGTCCGTTAGGCGTAAGGGAAGAAATAAAACGCTTCGATTGGGCGTCGGCCAACTGGACTACTGATTCTGCTACCTTTTTACCAAATGGTTCGGCCATTGCAGCTACGTGGAACCCCGTAATGGCCAATAAATATGGGGTAGTTATAGGAGAGGAAGCCAATGCCAGGAAGAAAAATATCATGCTTGCGCCGGCATTCAACATTTGCAGAATGCCGCTTTGTGGGCGCACTTATGAATATTATTCCGAAGACCCTTATCTGAATGGACAATTAGCTATTCAATCTGTAAAAGGGATTCAAAGCCAGCATGTAGCGGCATGTATAAAGCATTTTGCTGCTAATAACCAGGAGCTTAACCGCGATAGCGTAAATGCGTTAGTGGATGAAAGGGCCTTGCGCGAAATCTATTTCCCGGCATTTAAAGCAGCCGTGCAGCAGGGTAATGCTTACGCTGTTATGTCGGCTTACAATAAAATAAATGGTTATTGGTGCTCTGAAAATGATTTTTTACTGAATAAAGTATTAAAAAATGAATGGGGTTTTAAGGGAGTCGTGATGTCGGACTGGGCAGGAACGCACCATACCGTTGCTGCCGCTAATAACGGACTGGACATTGAAATGGGGTCAAGCGGGCCGTATGATCAGTGGTATTTTGCCAACCCGCTGCTGGAGGCTGTAAAAGCCGGCCAGGTTTCGGTAAAAATAATTGATGATAAAGTGAGAAGGATTTTGTGGCTGATGTATCATACATCCATTAGTACAAATCACCCGAAAGGATCTATTGCTACACCAGCGCACACTAAAGCTGCCTACGATATCGCATCAGAATCTATTGTACTGTTAAAGAACGACGAGCATTTGTTACCATTAAACACCAGGAGCATTAAAAGTATTGCCGTCATCGGCGATAATGCCACCCGCACATTTGCTTTGGGAGGATATGGCGCCGGGGTAAAAGCTAAATATGAGGTAACAGCATTAGAGGGTATCAAATCAAGATTCGGCAAAACGGCTAAAATTAGTTTTGCCCGGGGCTACCGTGCTAACTATTTAGCAAATAACACCGATGCGCAGAACAGCGGTTATGATCAACCCGATCAAAAACTGATCAGCGAAGCCGTAGCGCTTGCAAAAACAACCGATGTGGCTGTTTTGTGTATCGGCTCAAATCGTGAATATGAGAGCGAAGGTCACGACCGTAAAAGCCTCACGCTGCCTTTTGGAGAGCAGGCGCTGGTTAATGCAGTTAGCGCCGCCAACCCTAATACGGTCATCGTAATTATGGCCGGCGCCCCTTATGATCTGAATGAAATTAAAAAGTTAAACCACACTATTGTTTGGTCGTGGTTTAACGGGTCGGAAGCTGGGAATGCGCTTGCTGACGTTTTAAAAGGAGCAGTGAACCCTTCGGGCCGTTTGCCATTTACTTTCCCTGTTTCGCTAAATGACTCACCCGCGGCTTCATTAAACACTTATCCGGGTAAGGATCTGACGGCCGATTATAAAGAGGGCATATTGGTTGGGTATCGCTGGTATGATACCAGGAAAATCGATCCCTTATACTGTTTTGGTTATGGATTATCATACACAAAATTTGAATACTCCGGCTTGGGTACTGATAAAAACAGTTATCAATCAGGAGACAAAATAACAATACGCGTTAAAGTAAGGAATGCAGGAAATGTGGCCGGTAAAGAAGTTGTTCAGTTATACGTCCGGAAAATAAATTCTGCAGTGTCTAGGGCTGATAAGGAACTTAAAGCGTTCAAAAAAGTCATGATTTTACCGGCAAAAACATCGATCGTTTCAATGAGTATCCCTGTAAACGATCTTGCTTACTTTGATACTCAATTGCATAAATGGATAGTTGAGCCGGGGAAATATGAACTCCTCGCTGCTTCTTCGTCTGCAGATATCAGACAGGTTACTTCCATTAATATAAGCAAATGAATAACAGGTTATTAATTAATTTTTATAACACCGCGCAATTCATATCACTAACAGAATGAACAAAAATACGCATGTTTTGATATGGTTTCTAATAGCTTCTGTCGTTTGCCCGAAGGCGGATGCACAGTTGCGTGAGCAGAAGTACACCTGGAAAAGCGTGCAGATACACGGCGGAGGTTTCGTGGACGGAGTCATCTATCATCCAAAAGAAAAAGACTTGTTGTACTGTCGTACCGATATGGGTGGGGCCTATAAATGGAACGCTGCCTCGGCAAGCTGGCAACCCCTGCTTGATTGGGTATCTTATAAAGATCATAACCTGATGGGTGTGGAAAGCATCGCGCTTGACCCGTCTGACCCCAACCGCCTGTATATAGCCTGCGGTACCTACACCCATTCGCCGGGGCCGAACGCTATTCTTTCATCTTCCAATCGGGGTAAAACATTTAAACGCATCGATGTGCCTTTCAGAATGGGCGGGAATGAGAACGGAAGGGGCAATGGCGAACGTATGGCCATAGATCCAGCTCACGGCAACATCATCTATATGGGCACCCGCCAGGATGGCTTATGGAAAAGTGAGGATAGGGGTGTAACGTGGAAGCGCGTAGACAGCTTTCCGATACCCGCAAGCCCGGCAGCGGGTAATCCGATATCCAGAGGCATGTATTATCCACAGCCTAACGGGATCATCTTTGTATTGTTTGATGCTAACCGTAAAGCAGGCAGCAAACGATCCGTAATTTATGCAGGCATCTCGCAAAAGGGAACAAACAACATTTTCAGAAGTATTGATGACGGTTTAACCTGGTTACCGGTACCCGGGCAGCCCACCGGGTTGATGCCTACTCATGCCGTACTTTCGGCTGATGGATTACTTTACATTACCTATAGTGATGCCCCCGGACCTGATGCGGTAACCGACGGAGCGGTTTACCGTTATGGCATTAAACAAAGCGGGTGGAAAGATATTACCCCTATAAAACCACAGCCCGAAAACCAGATGGGCTTTGGATACGCTGCCGTTGCCATTGACGCACAACACCCTCAGACGATCATTGTGAGCACCTATCATCGTTATGGCAAGGCCGGAGGCGATGATATTTTCAGGAGCACAAACGGTGGTGGGGCATGGAGGCCTGTGTTTACGGGCGGCGGTGGCGGCAAGTTTGATTATTCTTCGGCACCCTATATCGCATATACCGGCATTCACTGGCTGTTTGATGTGGAGATAGACCCTTTTAACAGCAATCACGCCATATTTACCACGGGCTATGGCCTGCATGAAACTTTTGACCTTACAAACCTTGATCAGGGGAAACCAACCACCTGGACGGTGATGAACAACGGGATCGAAGAAACCGTGGGATTGGATATACTTAGTCCGCCTAAAGGAGCACAGCTTATATCCGGAATCGGCGATTACGGAGGTTTTGTTCACCACTGCCTGGATAAACCCGTTCCGGCAGAAGAACTTTCAGGTCCCCGGTTTTCCAATACAACCAGCATTAGTTGCGCCGCTCAGAACAGTGATGTTATGGTGGAGACTGGTGAAGGTTCCGGATCAACGATAAAGTACTCTTTAGATGGTGGTGAAACATGGCGCGCAACGCAAAATATACCAGACGCCACCAGCAAAAGCGGTTCAGTCAGCGTTTCTGCATCCGGCCGCGAATGGATCTGGACACCACAGCAAAGTCCGTCATACCTGACTGCAGACAATGGAGCTACATGGCAACCAATAAGCAGTTTGCCTGCTAATCAAAGGGTCGTCGCCGACCCGGTTAATCCCGAAAAATTTTATAGTATGGCTTTGTTCCACGGTAAGCTATATACCAGTACCGACTGTGGCCATACTTTCGTAGCTCATGATCTGCAACTACAGGACGGCTTGCCTCAGCGGGTCAACCGCGGTGATATCCGTGGCGGACAGGACAGATTGTATATGGCTCCCGATAGGGAAGGGGATCTGTGGATCGCTGCATTCGATGGCTTATATCACATCAAGAGCTGTAGTTATGAGTTTGCTAAGCTGGATCAGGTTAGCGAGATCCATGCTTTTGGCTTTGGTAGAGCCGCCCCAGGAGGTGACTACCCCACCTTGTTCCTGGTCGGAACCATCAGTGGTAAAGATGGTGTTTTTCGATCAGATGACGACGGTAAACACTGGGTGTGTATTAACGATGAGCAGCACCGTTGGGGGCTCATATTACAAATTACAGGAGATCCTAAAAAATACGGGCGCGTTTATGTGGGTACGCATGGGCGGGGTATTTTTTATGGCGATATCCATTAATCTTATTTAGTCTTTAATAGCAATTTATTTAATCATGTCATATAGCAACTTATATCTCAAACCCAGTAAATTATGGATCATTTTAACGGTGCTTGTCTGTTCCGTTTGTCCACGCGATGCCGTCGCAACTGTACTCGGGTTTAAAAAAACTACAGACGGTGTCTTATTCAGTCTGGACAAAGGGTTGCTGAAAATAAAGGTTTGCCGTGCCGATATTATTGAGGTAAAATACACCATATTTAATTCCTTTACGGATAAACCATCCCTTGTCGTCAATAATAACTGGGTACAGCCAGCCGCTTTTAACGTGGCTGACGCGGGTGGTAACTTTGTAATGACTACCTCTCGCTTAAAGCTGATCGTCAATAAAGCCACCAACGCCATCAGCTACTTTACCGCGAAAGGCACAGCCATTACTGCCGAAGATCAAACCGCGGGCAAAAGCATGGAAGCAGCAACTATCGCCGGTATTGATACCTATAACTGTTCTACATCCTTTAATTCACCTGCAGATGAAGGCCTGTTCGGTTTAGGTTGCCATCCGCTTGATTCGCTTGGCATCAATTACAAGGGCCGGAATCAGGATATGGCGATCAAATACCTAACCGGCGCTATCCCGGTACTGCTATCCACAAAGGGTTTTGGGTTAATGTGGGATAACTACTCGGCTTCTACTTTTTGTGGTGCCGAAGATGGTAACACCAAATTCAAGTATATATCGGAGAGTGGCAAGCAAGTGGACTACTACTTTTTTTATGGACCCGATTTCGATCATATCATTGATCTGTACCGTACTACCACAGGCAAGGCCCCCATGTTTGCCAAATGGGCGTTCGGGTTGTTCCAGTCGCAGGACAGGTATATGAGCCAGGACGAGATCATCTCTGTCAAAAACAACTACCGTAATAATCATATTCCGCTGGATGTTATCGTGCAGGACTGGTACTATTGGGATCCGCTGCCTATCGGTTCGCATGTAATGAAACCGGAGCGTTATCCGGATCCTAAAGCCCTGGTAAACGAACTGCACCAGGCAAATATTCATGCGATGATCTCTATATGGCCGGTGTTTGGAAAAGGAACGCCGAATTATGATGCCCTGGATAAAATAGGCGGCCTGACCAGCATTACCTGGGATAATGTGGTTACCCATACTTTTGACACTTATTATGACGCCCATAACTCCAAAGCACGGGATTTATACTGGGAACAGGCACGCGACAGCCTGGTTAAACGGTACGGCTGGGACGCGTGGTGGGTTGACCAATGTGAGCCGGACAACGGCACCCTGCTTGATGAGCGCCGTAAAGCTGATTTTTCCATCGGTAAGGGGATTGATTATTTCAATACTTATTCTTTAGAGCATTCAAAGGGGATATACCAGGGCTGGAGAAAAGATATCCCGAATAAACGCGCTTTTTTCCTGATCCGACAATCATTTGCGGGTGAGCAGCGTAACGCGGCAACCTTATGGTCTTCGGATATTACCTGTACTTTCGATGCTTTTAAACGCCAGGTACCGCAAGGGATTAACGCTTGCGTATCAGGTATCCCTTATTGGACGTCAGATATCGGTGGTTACCATCTCAACTGGAAGGCTCCCGACTGGTCGAAGCCCGAAAACCGGGAGCTGTTCACCCGCTGGTTCCAGTTCGGTACGTTTTGTCCTGTCTTTCGTGTTCATGGTAAAGGAGAACGTGCTTTATTCTCCAACAACTGGGATGATCAAACCAAAGCTATCCTGTTAAAATACGATCAGTTGCGTTACCGGTTACTGCCTTACATCTACTCTCTCGCAGGACGGGTAACACAGGACAACTACACCATGATGCGCTCCCTTACCTTCGACTTCAGGAATGATATGAAAGTTTACAGCATTCCTGACCAGTACATGTTCGGGCCGGCGTTCATGGTTAACCCGGTGACCGAGCAGTTATATACAGGTGACAATGCATCGGCAGGTAAAACAACGCGCGAGGTCTATTTCCCAAAAGGCGTTAAGTGGTACGATTTCTGGACGGGGCAAGTCTATCAAGGCGGCGAAACCATCGCGGCCGCTGCGCCAATTGAAACTATGCCGCTCTATGTCAGGGCAGGTTCCATTATTCCGATGGGGCCGGTTATGCAGTATGCTACCGAAAAACCTGACGATGTGATTGAATTGCGTATCTATCCGGGTGCAAACGGCGAATTTACTTATTACAGCGATGCGAATGACACTTATAACTATGAGCAAGGCCAATATGCAACATTCAAATTAAATTATAATGATGCTCAGCATCAGTTAACTATTTCTGATACCAAAGGCACTTATCCTGGAATGCTTAAACGACGCAAGTTCAACATTGTCATGGTTGACCAAAACCATGGTGCAGGCCTTGCAGAAGTAACGAAAACCAATAAAACGGTAACTTATACCGGTAAAACCCTTGTTGTTAAATTATAATGCCGTTTTTCATGATGCCCAATTTCAAACCTGCTATGAAAGCAAAGCTCCTTACAGCCGTTCTATTTCTAAATGCTGCATTAGCCATGGCCCAGAATAAAGCCAATCAACGGATTATTGAGATACATGGCAATCAGGTGAAGGGGGAACTATCCCAAAATTTCAATCTTTGCGTTGGGGCCGGCCGGGCCAACGAAGGGTTAAGGGCCGACTGGCAAAGGCAGTTGACGATAGCGCATCAACAGTGCGGGTTCAGGTATATCCGGTTTCATGGCTTACTGTCTGACGATATGGGCGTTTACTCCGAAGATAAAAACGGCAAGCCGGTGTACAACTGGCAATATATTGATGAACTGTTTGATTTTTTGCAGTCGATTGGTATGAAGCCGTTTGTTGAAATAGGTTTTATGCCCGGATGGCTGGCCAGCGGGAACAAAACTATTTTTTGGTGGAGAGGGAACGTAACCCCGCCAAAGGATTACCAAAAATGGGACGGTCTGATCAAAGCGCTGGTCAGCCACTGGACAGAGCGCTATGGTATTGTTGAGGTAGCCAGCTGGTATTTCGAGATCTGGAACGAACCTAATTTAAAAGATGGTTTCTTCACCGGTACGCAGCAGGATTATTTTAAACTCTATAAAGAAACAGCCCAGGCTATTAAAAGCGTTTCCCCGCGCTACCGTGTTGGCGGACCAGCCACCGCGGGAAACGCCTGGGTGCCCGAAACTATTGATTTCTGCGTACAGCAAAAAGTCCCCATCGATTTTATCAGCACGCATGATTATGGCGTAAAACAGGGTTTTTTGGACGAAACCGGCAATGCAGGAACTGTATTAAGCAGCAACAGGAACCAGGTTGCAGACGATATGCGCAGTACAAAAGAGAAGATCATGCACTCTGCATTGCCCAACCTGGAACTACATTATACCGAGTGGAGCGCTTCGTACACACCGGCGGATCCGATACATGACAGCTATCATGAGGCCGCTTATATTTTAAACACGGTTAAAAACGCTCTACCTTATGTTAATTCAATGTCGTATTGGACGTTTACCGATATTTTTGAGGAAGCCGGCCCGCGCACGACGCCTTTCCATGGCGGTTTTGGACTGATGAACTACCAGGATATTAAGAAACCGGCATATTATGCATTTAAGTACCTGAATGAACTGGGCAGTACAGAGTTAGCCTGTGCCGACCCGGATGCGTTTGTTTGTAAAGACGCAAAAGGAAACTTGCAGGCATTACTGTGGGATTGCACAATTGATCGGCCCCGAGACAGCGTAAACAATCAGGTATTTTACAAAAGGGATTTGCCGGCAAAGCCATTGCCTGCCATTCATTTAAAACTAAGAGATATAAAAACCGGCAAATACAGGTTAAGCATTTACAGAACAGGCTACCAGGCCAACGACCCCTATACCGCTTACTTCAAAATGGGCTCACCCGGTCAGCTGAGCAGAGAACAGGTTAAAACATTGAAACAATTAAGTGATGATCAACCGGTTGAACAACAGGTCATCGAGGTGAACGCCAAAGGTAATTTTGAGCGCGATATCAATCTGAGGCAGAATGACGTTATTCTGGTTAAATTCGACCGCCTACAGATAAGCCGATAAATAATTTCATCCAATACTAGCCATTGATCTTTTTACCATGAAAAGAACTATTATTACAGGAACCGGTAATAATCGATATTAGCCCTCATGACGATATCAAGCGGAAGGAAATAAGAAGGAGCTATCGTTTTTTTTAATATCAAAAGGTCGTAAAACAACTTTATTCCCTGGTATGCCTGTTTTTGGGGCTGCTGGCTGATGAGGAAATCGATGGCCCCGTCCTTTAACATTTGGATATTTTTATCGACAAGGTCATAGCCGATTATCCTGTAATTGAGTTTTTGTTCCGCAGTAATTGCGGCTGCAATTTTGTCAATCCCGTTCACAATAAATATTCCCTCCAGGTGCGGGTTGTTCATAAAAATTGCCGAAATATTTTTACCGATCACCTCTTCACTTCCTGTATTATCAGTAAATTTTTCAATTCTCCTCCCGGAGTTTTCAAAATAAGCTAAAAAGCCCTCTTCACGGGCCGAAAATTGCACGTGATTATCTTCTTCACGTTCGATGGAAGCTATCAGTATGTCCCCTTTTTTTGATATGATATAATCTAACAAGTTAGCTGCCATGTACCCACTGTCTTTGGAATGATTTCCTATAAAGCTGATATTGGACAGCCCGGGTAAATTACTGTCGAAGAAGATGACGGGTACGTTTAAATTCTCACAATGTTCCAGTAACCTTATTGTTTGATCATGGAATACCGGCACCATAAAAATACCATCAAAACTTTCACCGATTACCTCATCTACACGTAGTTTAAAAGAAGCTTCATTATTCTGCTCAAAAGTCAGGATGCTGATATTGATCCCAAAAGGAGAGACTTCCTTCAACGCCTCCTCAAACCCTGTGTTGTGGGCCGACCAGAAAGGGATCATATCCGTAGCTTCAGGAATTAAAACCGCAATGGTATAATCTCTCGCCGATTTTAACCTGCTGGCCAAAATGTTTGGTTTATATCCCAAATCTTTAATCGCCTGCAAAATACGTTCACGAGTTGCTTTTGAGACGCCGCCGCGGTTATTTAATACCTTATCAACAGGGCCGGTGGATACCTTGGCCCGTTCCGCAATTTCTTTAATACCGATGTTTTTATTCGAACTTGTCTTCACGCGAAGCAATATTACAGTTTTTAAGTAAAAAAATTTGGAAGTGCAAAATAAAGCATATAAGTTTGTCAAATAGTCAACGTTCACTATTTTGTAAAATATAACGTAAATAACTTATAATCAATTACAAACAGCAATGTTTAAATTCATTAAATAAGGAAGCGGATCAGAGCAGTTTAAACACAAAACAGATATAGAAATTAAGAGGAACTCTTTGAAAAGGGTATGGGAATGGTCATGCCTGAATGCTTTTGAAAATGAGCAAAAAATCAATATAAACTAAACAAAATTTCATATGGAAAATCTAAAGGAATCCTTCGAAAAAGAAGGGTATGTGATCGTTAATGTCTTAACTCAAGCTGAAATTGATCACTTCAGGGGCATTATGGACGAATTGTTAAGCCCTAAAATTAAGGCGGCAGATACACAGCTTCGCAGTTCTTCTTTCCAGCATCTCGGCGATGAGATCGCTTCGTTCGGGCAGGAAGCCAGGCAATATTATTTCCATTTATTAACCAAGGCCGGAACAGAGCCTATTCATCATGCCTTTTATAATCCGGTGATACTAAAGATTGTTGAAGAAATCATTGGCCCAAACCTGATCATTAATAATGCCTCGATACTGGCGGCAAATGCTGGTACTTCTTATTCTCTCGGCTGGCACAGGGATATTATTCAGATTCCGCAGGACGAGATCGAAGACTGGATGTTCTCCAAAGAACGGTTTCACAACAGCGTTCAGATCAATTTACCTTTGGTCGATGAAAACTCGCTCTGGATCGTACCACGCAGCCATAACCGGCCGAATACGCCCGAAGAGAACGAAGTATTCCAGGGCTCAAAGCACTATGCCCCTCTTGGTGCCGAAATGCCCGGTGGTGTGCCCGTACATTTAAAGGCCGGTCAGGCGGTAATCTATAATAATAACCTCATCCACCGGGGATATACCAAAACTATGGAAGTACCAAGGCGTACCCTGCATATGGGTTACCATAGTGCGGCCTATCCGCCAACCTGGCATTTTTACCTGCTCAACGCCAGTTTATTGACCCCCGAATACCTGGAAACGCTAAACCCGACCATGCGCAGAATGATGAACGAATACCTGGAATGCAAACAGCAGTACCCGAATATGAGCGACACCTGGAAATACGATTACAATTTTCCGGAATAAGCAATGATTCGGGACAAATAATATCATGGAATTTCTAATTAAAATAATGAATCACCGGCCAATAAAACCAAATAATGAGATGAGAATAATTATTCATAAAGCACTTTTAGGCTTTTTAATTTTCCTGTTACCGTACACGCTTTATGCCCAGCCGTATGTTTTACCCCAGCAAACCGATCGCTGGGCCATCCAGTCTGACGGGAGTATCAAATGGATCATCAACGGCCGCCTGCCACATGCCGATCATATCGAAATGTCGGGCGAAAAGGTGTCGGTTTGGGTACAATATGCATTAGATAGCGCCGGCAGATCATCTGTCTCCCGGACAGTAGTGTTCCCTACTTTCAGGATGTTGCCTGATGCTACCCGCAGCCATATTGACTATACCTTTGTTGACAACGAGCTACCCCGGTTTTTTATTAACGGCAGGCAGTTAAAAACCGATCTGGCCGTTGGCAAAAAATCGGGTAACCTTACCTATAATATTCAAAGCATCAGCCACAAAGGCATTATGCGGATAGAGGCCACAACGAGCAACCCTGCGCTGGTAAAAATTGAACGTAGTATTTTCCCTTCTGTAGATAAACCGATGGCTATCGAAAAGTTTGTATTTACCAATATTACGGATAAGCCGGTCAATATTTCGATGGAATATTTGAGGCGGGAGGTCAGAACGGACAGCATGCAAAGTAAAGTGAGGCCGCACACGGTAATTATGGGGTCTGTTGGCGACGGCAGCCGGATACTTCAACCCGGCGGGCATACAGCTTTTGCCGTTTATTATATGGCTACGGATTTTCCTGCCCGGCCTGTTACGGTAAACGCAGATGCCGAAGAAAAAGCCCGCGAAAAACGGATCAAAACTATCTTATCTCCACTACAGCTACGAACGCCGGATACCTTATTGAATACTGAGTTCAAATTTGCCAAAATAAGAGGGACGGAAAGTATTTACAAAACTAAGGTGGGCTATATGCATGGCCCGGGCGGCCTTGCTTATTATGCAGCCATCTGGGCAAACGACCAGGCCGAATACACCTATCCTTTTTATGCTTTCCTGGGCGATAGCATCGGCAACCTCGCCGCCATGACCTCTTATCGGCTGTTTGCGAGGTATATGAACCCGGAGTACAGGCCGATACCGAGTTCGATAGTCGCCGAAGGCGATGCCACATGGCAGGGGGCTGGGGACAGGGGCGATCAGGCCATGATCGCTTACGGCGCTTCGCGGTTTGCACTGGCTTATGGCAAGCCCGATTCGGCAAAAGTATTATGGCCGCTCATTACCTGGTGCCTTGAATATTGCCACCGCAAATTGAACGATCAGGGTGTGGTTACTTCAGATCATGACGAACTGGAAGGGCGTTTCCCATCCGGCAAAGCCAATATACCAACCAGCAGCCTTTATTATGGTGCGTTACTGTCGGCGGCTAACCTGGGGAAACAACTACATCAGCCTAAAGCACAAACCGATGCCTATTTAAAACAGGCTGCCATACTTAAGGTAAATATTGAGAAATATTTTGGAGGAAATGTAGAAGGGTTTGAAACGTATAAATATTACGAAACCAATGATGTACTGCGCGCCTGGATCTGCGTGCCCCTTACCATGGGTATTTTAAACAGGGCCGAAGGAACAGTTAATGCACTGTTTTCGCCCAGATTGTGGACGGCAGACGGACTGGCTACTGAGGCAGGTAAAGAAACATTCTGGGACCGCTCAACCCTCTATGCGCTTCGCGGGGTATTTCAGGCCGGTGAAACAGAACGGGCTATGGATTACCTGCGTTATTATTCGCGCAGGAGGCTGTTAGGAGAGCATGTGCCATATCCTGTGGAAGCTTATCCCGAAGGTAACCAAAGGCATTTGTCGGCCGAAGGGGCACTTTATTGCCGGATATTTGTTGAAGGGGTGTTTGGCATATTGCCAACTGGTTTCAATAGCTTTAATTGCACACCACGGCTGCCAAAAGAGTGGAATGAAATGGCCCTGGATAACATCCATTCGTTCGGAAGCGTGTTCGATCTGAAAGTTTCAAGGATGAACGATGGAAAATTAAACATTTCCATAACCTGCCACGGTAAAACAATTAATTATAAAATAAATGATGGCGGCACGCAAATGGTGGCTTTATGATGTATAATTTATTGATTATTAAGTTATTATAATTATCGCGCTGCCAATGTGTTTTGTTTAGAAAGGGATAATGATGATTTGCCATCAGTTTCTCACTTTTGATGAGGTTTTTTGTAGCGAGCTACTCTTTTACCCGGAGTACGAGCCAAAATCTGTAGTGGCTGATCTCCTGACCCATGAGAGCCCGAATAGGTTTCGGGGTACGGGCAGGCTTTGAATTTAACGAATGGATATTAGGTTTTTTGATCGGTGTAATGCTGCCGGGTGTGAACATTTGTTTGACAGATAGCGACATTTGTTGTATCAAACGGCGGATTCATAGATTAGCTTTGTTCGCTTTACCAATTAACCATTCTTAAATCTAAAGGAAAATATGATCGTGAAGATTTGCGATACCCGCTATTTCCGACCTTGGCGTTCAAAGTACTTGTTATTAACATTTAGTCAAATTATTGCTCTTTCGAAGCTGGTAAATGGTAGATTGAAAGCGATTTTTCGAATAAGTGTTTTCGCTGTTTCTATCCTGAACTGTTCGATAATTTGTAATGCACAAGATAGAAACATACTAAAATATGATAAGCCTGCTGCAAACTGGAATGAAGCGCTACCGATAGGCAACGGCCATCTGGGGGCTATGATATTCGGGGGCACCTCGAAGGAAAGATTACAACTCAATGAAAATACGGTTTGGGCGGGAGGGCCCAACAATACTATCGATTCGGCAGCCAGGCCCTACGTAGACCAGGTAAGGCAACTTCTAAAAGAAAAAAAATTCCAGGAAGCGCAGGCATTAGCGAATAAAAGCCTTGGGCCAAAGGGCAACAGCGGCATGCCTTATCAAATTGCCGGCAATTTGTATCTGGATTTCCCGGATCACGACGATATCACTAATTATTCGCGCGAATTAAATATCGGCAATGCCACTGCTTCGGTTAAATACACCTGTAACGGAGTTAATTATAAACGCGAATATTTCACTTCTTTTTCGAATAATGTTTTAATGGTACGTCTAACTGCCGACAAACCCGGTATGATTAGTTGTAAGGTTGGTTTACAGAGTCCGCTTGAAACCGGTTTTGAGGTGAAAGATAATGACCTGATCCTTTCCGGCCTGACAAGCGACCATGAAGGTCAAAAAGGGAAAGTCAAATTCAATATCATAAGCAGGGTTCGGATATCGGGCGGCAGCAAAAGCACAGATACATCGGGGGTGACCATTAAAGGCGCAGATACAACGGTTATATATCTGTCCATTGCAACCAATTTTGTCAACTATCACACATTAACGGCCGATCCTAAGCTAAAAGCAAAAAACATCCTAAATGAGGCTTATAAGAAAACATTTTCAAGTTTACTTAAACAGCACATCGGCTTTTATCGACATTATTTTGACAGGGTGAGATTAGATTTGGGGACTACCGAAGCGACAAAAAAAACCACCGATGTTCGCATAACCGAATTTGCGAACGGACAAGACCCGCAATTAGCCGAATTGTATTTTCAATTTGGGCGCTATCTCCTCATTTCATCATCTCAACCAGGCTCGCAGGCTGCCAATTTACAAGGGATCTGGAATGGCGACCTGAAAGGTGCGTGGGACAGTAAGTATACCATTAACATTAACACGGAGATGAATTATTGGCCAAGTGAAACCACCCAATTGACCGAAATGGGCGAGCCACTATTTACCCTGATCAAAGACGTTTCTGTAACAGGAAAAGATGAAGCAAAGGTGATGTACGGTGCACGCGGCTGGATGTTGCACCACAACACTGATATCTGGCGGATAACCGGCGTTGTGGATGGGGCGTTTTGGGGCTTGTGGCCCACCTCCAACGCCTGGTTATGCCAGCATCTGTGGGAGCATTATTTGTTTACAGGGGATAAAGCCTTCTTAAAAAGATATTATCCGGTAATGAAAGGCGCAGCTCAATATTTTTTTGATGTATTGCAAAAAGAGCCCGATCACGGTTGGTTGGTCGTATCGCCTTCGGTATCGCCAGAGCATGAGTATATTGGTGGCAGAAACTCGGTATCAGTGTCGGCAGGTACTACAATGGATAACCAACTGGTATTTGGTTTATTAACGGAGGCAGCACGGGCGGCAAAAGAATTGAATATCGATCATTCGTTTGCCGACAGTGCGATCATTTATCGCGATCAGTTGCCGCCAATGCAAATCGGCAAATACAGCCAGTTGCAGGAATGGCTCGAGGACCTGGATTCGCCAACCGATAACCACCGCCATGTATCGCATTTATATGGATTGTTTCCTGGCAATCAGATTTCGCCTTACCGTAATCCGGAGCTGTTTGCCGCTGTTAAAAACTCGCTAAATTATCGTGGTGATGCCTCGACAGGCTGGTCAATGGCCTGGAAGATCAACCTTTGGGCACATTTATTAGATGGCAACCATGCGTATAAGCTCATTACCGATCAGATTTCGCCGGTGGTGAGGGGAAAAGCTTCCGGAGGGACGTATCCAAATTTGTTCGATGCACACCCGCCGTTCCAGATAGATGGAAACTTTGGCTATACATCTGGAGTTGCCGAAATGCTGCTGCAAAGTCAGGACGGCTTTATTTTTCCGCTGGCAGCGCTACCTGATGCCTGGAAAGACGGTAGTGTCAGCGGCTTGATGGCGCGTGGTGGATTTAAGTTAGATATCACCTGGAAAGATCATCAGATAACCAGGCTGATTGTTTATTCAAAACTCGGTGGTAACTGCCGTTTACGATTGAAGCAGCAAGCAGCTAATCATGTTTTAAAGGTCGCTTCCGGTGCAAACAGCAATCCTTTTTATCAGGTCACCGAGCTTAAAATGCCGATTGTTAAGCCATCCGATAGTAGCAAACTGAAAGCAGAATATCCTAAAACCTGGCTCTACGATATTAAAACAATAGCAGGAAAAAGCTATCGCATCATATAAAACAACTACTTAATAAACCTAAAATGAATAAATTTTTACAAACCTCAGCTACAGCGCTTTTTTGTTTATTCGCACTACCGCTGCAGGCGCAAAACACCAGGCTGACCCTGGATCTAACGAAGCCCGGCGTAGCGGTAAGCCCGATGTTATACGGGCTGATGACCGAAGAGATCAATTACTCCTATGACGGCGGCCTTTACGGCGAACTGATCCGAAACCGGTCGTTCAGGAACGATCCTTCAAAGCCGGAGGCCTGGAGCTTAATTACAGATGGCGACGCGAAAGCAGCCATTCAGCTTATCGGCGGCGACCCGCAAAATGTACCACGCGGCGAACAGGGCCACGCTATTAACGAAGCCCTTACATCATGCCTGCGCCTTACGGTCGAAAAACCGGGCACGCGTGCCGGGGTTGCCAACGCAGGCTATTGGGGTATCCCTGTCAGGCCAAATACAACTTACGATGCTTCGTTTTACATCAAAGGCGCTGGTCAAAAGCCATTCCCGTTCCGCAATCCTAATGTTAACGCCCCCGTGCTGCCAACGATAGAAAACAATACCGCCGGGCCAATTACCCTAAGTATTGAAAGCCGCGACGGTAAAACGGTATATGCTTCTGCAACGGTCAATATTGAAAAAACGCCGTTCTGGAAAAAATATTCGGTCAAATTAACTACGGGCAGCGGTGTAGTACCTACAAAGGATACGCACTTTGTTATCAGCACTGATCGCACGGGGCTGTATTATTTCAACCTGGTTTCTTTGTTCCCGCCAACTTATCACAACCGGCCTAACGGAAACCGCCCTGATATTATGAAGCTGTTAGCAGATATGAAACCTGCTTTTCTTCGCTTTCCGGGCGGTAACTTTTTAGAGGGCCCGTACCTGGCAGATCATTTTCCGTGGAAAACAACGCTCGGGCCGTTAGAGCAGCGCCCAGGGCATCCGGGCAGTTGGGGGTATCGTGCTTCTGACGGTTTAGGGTTTCTGGAGTTTTTAGAATGGTGCGAAGATATACACATGGAACCTCTGCTGGCTGTTTACGCTGGCTATTCTCTACGCGGGGATCATGTAGATGCCGGCCCGCTTTTAGAACCGTATGTACAGGACGCATTGGACGAGATTGAATACGTTACCGGAGACATACATACCCGCTGGGGAGCTAAACGCGCTGCCGATGGCCACCCCGCACCTTTTAAACTTACTTATGTGGAGATAGGCAATGAAGACTGGTTCGACCGTTCAAACAGTTACGACGGCCGTTTTAACCAGTTCCGCGCAGCGATCAATAAAAAATACCCCGCCCTGCATTGCATCTCTACTATAGACGAAAAGAATTATGCATCGCTGAAGGTGGTAAGCGGGCCAAAACCATATATGGTGGATGAGCACTATTACCAGAATTCGTGGCAGATGCAGGAGGACGCGTTCCGGTATGATAGTTATGACCGCAAAACAAGTCCCAAAATATTTGTAGGTGAGTGGGCTACGCGGGAAGGTTCGCCTACAACCAACCTCATTGCAGCTTTAGGCGATGCTGCCTGGATGACAGGTATGGAGCGCAACAGCGATTTGGTTTTGGCTTCCTGTTTTGCGCCGCTGTTTGTAAATGTCAATCAAAAAAATGAGGCTACCGGCGAGCCATCCGGCATGCAATGGGCATCCGACCTTATTGGTTATGATGCGCTGAACAGTTATGGTTCACCGTCGTACTACGTTCAAAAAATGTTTAATACAAATACCGGTAACCGCGTGGTGCCGGTTACCGCCGTCGACTTACCGATGCTGCATATTGATACTGCTGTACACGACCCCCAAAATCCGCCGCGCGGCCGCCGGCAGAAGCCCGTCCGCCCATCGCTTTATTTTGTAGCCACCAAAGATACCAGATCGGGAATGGTTTACCTGAAGGTTGTCAATACAGCACCACAGGCACAGGCTGTTACGCTGGATTTGAATGGCTCCGGTGCAGTTGCGCCAACAGGCTCGGAGATTGTATTAAAAGGGGAGCATCCCGAAGACACGAATTCACTAACCGATCCGGAGAAGATCATCCCTGTAACCAGCGAAATAACCGGCGTTAGTAAATCATTTATGCATACTTTCCCGGCTTATTCAGTAAGCATCCTGAAAATTAAAACTAATCCTTTAAAATAAATAATCATGAAAATCATTAGCAGTTTAGCATTTATACTGGCTATCGGTTTACAGACTTATGGCCAGGCACCGCAGCAAACTATCACCCTCGGACCGGATGACAAACCCGCCTTTCCCGCTGCGCCTGCCGGTTTTGATCAGGTTCGTAACGATATCCCGCATGGTAAAATAGACTCGGTAACCTATCATTCCGAAAGCGTTGGCAATGATCGCCGAATGCTGGTTTACACGCCACCGGGTTATTCATCGTCAAAAACTTATCCTGTGTTATATCTGCTCCACGGCATCGGCGGAGATGAAAAGGAATGGTATACACACGGCGCGCCAAATGTTATTCTGGATAATTTGTATGCGCAAAAAAAACTTGCGCCTATGATTGTGGTATTGCCCAATGGAAGGGCACAAAAAGATGATCGGGCTACCGGTAATGTTTATGCCACTGCCCCTGCGTTCGGCGTATTCGATAAAGACCTCTTGGGCAGCATTATTCCGTACGTTGAATCACACTACGCGGTAAAGAAAGGCCAGGTGAACAGAGCCTTAGCCGGTTTATCGATGGGCGGCGGACAATCGCTTGATTTCGGGCTCGCTAATCTGGATACCTTTGCATGGGTTGGCGGGTTCTCGTCGGCTCCTAATACATTTCCGCCCGCTAAATTAGTCCCCGACCCAAAACTGCCCACACAAAAACTGAAGTTATTGTGGGTTTCCTGCGGTGATCGGGACGGGCTTTTCGGTATTAGCCAGGGAGTTCATCAATACCTGAAATCAAACAACGTTCCGCACATCTGGCACGTAGATTCCGGGTTCCACGATTGGCCGGTTTGGAAGAATGACCTTTACTTATTTAGCCAATTGATTTTTAAATAAAATGCAAAAGGTCTGCAGATTACTGATCATTCTCTTTTGGCTGCCGGCGATAGCTTCGGCCCAGGAGATCATTAAATTGTATCCCGGCGCTATTCCTAATTCAAGACAGGGAAAGCTGCCGGATATAGCTGCACCTTATTCGGGAATGATTAACCGGGTAACGATCCCCGAAATGGAAATTTACCTTCCGCAAAAGGGTAATGAAACCGGGGCTGCAGTAATCGTTTGTCCGGGAGGCAGCTATAAAGTGCTTACCTACGAAGCCGAAGGCGTGCGGACTGCCAAGGAGCTGGCAAAAAATGGCATTGCCGCTTTTGTGCTCAAATACCGTTTGCCGGATGATTCAACCATGATCGATAAAAAGATCGGGCCACTGCAGGATGCCCAGCAAGCCATCCGGTTAGTACGTGAAAATGCTGGTAAATGGAGTATCGATACCTCAAAGGTTGGTATCATGGGTTTTTCGGCAGGGGGGCACCTGGCAGCTACGCTGGCAACACATTATCAGCAATCATATATCGATAATAGCGATCATATCAATTTACGACCTGCATTCGTGATATTGGTTTATCCGGTGATCAGTATGCAGGATGGCTTAACACACAAAGATTCGCGTACAAACCTGTTGGGGAAAACCCCATCAAAGCAAACGATCGATTTGTTCTCGAACGAATTGCAAGCCGATAAAAATACACCGCCTGCATACATCACGCACGCTGGCGACGACAAACTGGTCGACGTTGATAACAGCATCGCCTTTTATGAAAAACTTCGGCATAATAACGTTCCGGCAGAGTTACATCTGTTTCCAAAAGGCGGCCATGGGTTTGTATTGAGAGAAAACCCGGCAACCTGGATGAAACCACTTTTTACATGGATGAAAAATCAGAAATTGATTACGGAGCAAATACATAATTGAAAACACTTAGTCCGAAATAACATGGCAAACAAAAAGAATGGATTGCTGCTTGTAATGCTACTTATCGGAATAGTTGCCCGTTCGCAAAACCCGCAGGGTGTTGTCGCCGCTACTAATATCAGAAACGCAAAGTACCCCCTTATCCTGCCCGATCACCGGGTGGTGTTTAGTATCAGAGCGCCAGATGCCCGTCGTGTTGAGATCGATTTGGGTAAAAAATACGATCTGGTAAAAGATGCAGCGGGTAACTGGAGTGCAACTACCGACTCTATTGGGGAGGGCTTTCATTATTATACGCTGTTTATTGATGGCGTCGCAGTTGCGGATCCAGCCAGTGAAAGTTTCTACGGTATGGGCCGTATGGCCAGCGGCATTGAAATTCCGTTTAAAGGCGGCGATTATTATGCGTTAAAAGATGTACCCCATGGCGAAATCAGCATAAAACATTATTATTCAGCCGTCACCGGGTCATGGCGCAATCTTTATATCTATACTCCGCCGGGCTACGGTCAAAGCAGCAATCAAAAATATCCGGTATTATACATTTTGCATGGTGGCGGAGAAGACGAGCGAGGCTGGGCCATGCAAGGAAAGGCCGACCTGATACTTGATAACTTGATTGCAGAAAAAAAAGCTAAACCTATGTTGGTTGTTATGCCGGATGCAAATATGCCGGTTGCCGGCTTCGGCGAGCAGGGCCTTAAAGCATTTGAGCAAGAAATGGAGAGTACGATCATGCCTTTTGTAGACAAAAACTATAATACCGAAAACACCGCTAAGAGCAGGGCGCTGGCAGGTTTGTCAATGGGAGGGATAAATACGCTTTATACCGGGCTTTACCATACTAATTTGTTTTCGTACCTGGGCGTTTTCAGCTCTGGTTGGATCGTGCCTGCGCAAAATGAACTTGCCAATGCACAGTATCAGTTTTTGGCCAGTAACGGGAAGAAAGTAAACGACGACCTCAGGGTTTTGTTTGTGTCTGATGGGGATAAAGATGATATCGCTTACAGAAATTGCAAGGCAATGCTGGCTAAATTCGATCTGCTGAAGATTAATTACACATATTATGAATATCCGGGCGGGCACACCTGGCCGGTTTGGAGAAATGATTTATTACATTTTGCACCGCTTTTATTTAGATAGCATATTCACCTGAAATAAAATGAGATCATTAAAAATTATAACAGTAGCTATACTCTCGGGTACAGCTCTAAGCAGTTTTGCACAAAACCCGCTTATCACCGATCAATTTACTGCCGATCCTTCGGCAAGGGTATTTAACGGCAGGGTTTACGTTTACCCCTCGCATGACATCAAGGCGACCAAAGGGCACGGCCGCGCCGGCTGGTTCAATATGGCCGATTATCATGTGTTCTCGTCGCAAAATTTAACCGATTGGACGGATCATGGCGTAATTTTAACACAGCAAACCGTTCCCTGGGCCGATTCGACCAGTTACAGCATGTGGGCGCCCGATTGCATCGACCGCAACGGCAAATATTACCTGTATTTCCCGACAAACGCTAAAGCCGGTGTGGCCAACGGGCGCGGGTTTGCAGTGGGGGTAGCCATTTCAGATCGACCCGAAGGGCCGTTTAAGGCGGAGCCGGACCCGATTAAAGGCATTCATGGTATTGACCCCAATGTCATCATCGACAAAGACGGGCAGGCGTATATCTACTACGCGCAAGGCAATCTCTACGGAGCTAAGTTAAAATCAAATATGCTTGAGCTGGACGGCGACCCGGTAATATTGAAAGACTTTCCCACCAAAGGTTTAAAAGAAGGGCCATACGTTTTCGAACGCGACGGTACTTATTATATGACGTATCCGCACGTTGAAAATAAAATTGAACGGTTGGAATATGCCACCAGTAAAAATCCGCTTGGGCCATTTACGTTTACGGGAGTACTGATGGATGAGTCGGCATCAGGTTGCTGGACAAACCATCAATCTGTTATTCAGTATAAGGGGCAATGGTATTTGTTTTACCATAATGACGACCTGTCGCCGAACTTTGATAAGAACCGGTCCATCCACGCCGATAGTTTATTTTTTAATGCAGACGGCACTATCCGTAAAGTAATACCGACTCTAAGAGGCGTAGGTTTAACCCGCTCCAATAAAGAAATTCAGATTGATCGCTACAGTGACATGAGTAAAACCGGAGTAGCCATTGATTTTATAGACACCGCTCACCGCATGCAGGGCTGGAAAACTACTTTCAGCCAGGCGGGCGGATGGGTGCGTTACAACGCGGTTGAGTTTAGCAAAAAACCAAAAACCGTTACCGCCAGGATAATGGGTGATCAGCCCGGTAATTTTGAAGTGCATCTGGATCAGCCTGACGGTTTACTTGTTGGAACGATCAAGAGTTTTGCAAGCACGGATTGGAAAGAGGTAAAAACAGCAATTGCAAAATCAATATCGGGCAAACATGATCTTTTTATTGTTTCCAAAAGCTCCGGTCCGTCGGCGGTCGACTGGGTGAAATTTGAGTAAGCCTTAGGCCGCTTATCCAAATAAATATAACGCCTGTGTGGACTTTCAGCTCTGCACAGGCGTTTTTTTGTACTATTGTTTTATTCATTTCCACATTCGTGGCATTCACAAAGCATTTTCGCAAATACCTTTGAATCACCATTAACTAAAGGAGAACCACTCCAAACCTAATACCGATATTAAAATATGAACTTTAAACAAAAAATTATCGCTCCCTTACTGGTGCTTTGCCAGTTGGGCTTACATGCACAGCAGGTATTGCTGCCCTATCAAAACCCAAAATTATCGTCTGAAGTCAGGGCAAAAGACCTGGTTAAGCGTCTCACCTTAAAAGAAAAGGTTGGATTAATGAAAGATGTTTCCGATCCTGTGCCCAGATTGGGTATAAAAAAATTCAACTGGTGGAGTGAGGCCTTGCATGGGTACGCTAACCAGGGCCCAGTTACCGTTTTTCCTGAACCCATTGGCATGGCAGCCTCTTTTGACGACCAAACGCTTTTTCATGTATTTGATGCCGTATCAGATGAAGCAAGGGCAAAAAATAATGACTATCGGAAAAAGGGCGAAAGTCAACGTTTTCATGATCTTTCAGTTTGGACGCCAAATGTTAATATATTTCGGGACCCGAGATGGGGAAGGGGGCAGGAAACTTATGGCGAAGATCCCTATCTCACTTCGCGAATGGGTATTTCTGTAGTTAAAGGTTTGCAGGGGCCTGCAGATTCGAAATACCGGAAACTTCTGGCATGCGCTAAACATTATGCCGTTCACTCAGGGCCAGAATGGAGCCGTCATCAAATGAATGTTACCGATGTGAGTGCCAGGGACTTAATGGAAACTTACCTGCCGGCGTTCAAATCGCTGGTAACCGAAGCGGATGTACGCGAAGTAATGTGTGCGTATCAACGTCTCGACGATGAACCCTGCTGTGGCAATAGCCGGCTGCTTGGACAGATATTAAGAGATGATTGGAAATTTAAATACCTGGTTGTTTCGGACTGCGGTGCTATAACCGACTTTTATAGATCTCACCATTCTTCTTCAGATGCTACACACGCCTCTGCAAAAGCAGTTCTTTCGGGAACTGATGTGGAATGCGCGGGATACGCTTACGACGAAATACCTAAAGCTGTGGCTAAAGGTTTAATAAAAGAAAAGGATATTAATACCAGTGTTATCCGCTTACTTACCCAGCGCTTTGAATTGGGCGAAATGGATAAAGATGATCTGGTACCGTGGACGAAGATTCCGTTAAGTGTCGTTAATTCGCCTCAACACCAACAGTTAGCGCTTGACATGGCCCGCGAAACCATCACCTTACTGCAAAATAAAAACAATACGTTGCCTTTAAATAAAAGCCTGCCAAAAATTGCTGTTATAGGGCCTAATGCAAACGACAACCAGATGCTATGGGGCAATTATAACGGGACGCCTGCTAAAACAGTGAATATCCTTGAAGGTATCAAATCTAAAATAGCAGACAGCCAGCTTATTTATGACAAAGCCTGCGACTTAACAGAAGACAAAGTGGTGGAGACCGAGATTGCACAAACCAGTATCTACGGCAAGACGGGGCTAAAGGCTACTTATTGGAGCAACCGGACTATGACCGGAGACCCGGTAATTGTTGAGCAGATTACAAGCCCTATCGCTTTAACAACTATGGGCGCTCATCAATTTGCGCAAGGCGTGCCTACCGAAAATTTCTCGGCAAAATATGAAACGGTATATAAACCAACATTTAGCGGAGAAATCGCTTTTAAACTGGAAGCAACAGGGGGAGCCGAAGTTAAGGTAAACGGCCAATCGGTTTTGAGAAGCGGAGGCTGGAGGGCGCTGCCGGCAAAAGCGAATTATCAGGTTGAGGCAGGGAAGACCTACAACATAGAAGTGGATTATCGCCAGGTAAACAACTGGGCAGCGAGCCTGGGGTTTAATTTCGGCAAAGAATTTCCTATCGCATATGATCAGTTGCTTGCCAAGGTGAAAGATGCGGATGTGGTAATTTTCGTCGGAGGTATATCGCCTAAATTAGAGGGAGAAGAAATGCCGGTACAACTGCCCGGGTTTAAGGGAGGCGACCGTACGGATATTGAGTTACCTGCGGTTCAACGGGAGTGTATGGCTGCGCTAAAGAAAGCAGGCAAAAAGGTGGTTTTTGTAAATTGCTCGGGTTCAGCTATCGCTTTGGTGCCCGAAACCAGCAATTGCGATGCCATTGTACAGGCATGGTATCCCGGCGAATTTGGAGGCCAGGCAGTAGCAGATGTATTATTTGGCGATTATAACCCCGCCGGGCATCTGCCAGTAACTTTTTATAAAAACACACAGCAACTGCCCGACTTTAGCGACTATAATCTGAAAGGACGGACCTACAGATTTATGACAGACGCGCCTTTGTTCCCGTTTGGGTTCGGTTTGAGTTATACCACATTTGAGATTGGAAAAGCAACGTTGAATAAAACTACTATTGCTCCGAACGAGGCTATCCAATTTAGTGTGCCGGTAGCTAACACAGGTAAGATTGATGGTACAGAAATACTACAGTTATACGTGCGGAAAGTTAATGATCCGGATGGACCGGTAAAGACCCTCAGAGCTTTCAAACGCTTACCTGTCGCAGCCGGAAAAAGCACAACGGCATCCATCAGTTTGGAACCTAAGATGTTTGAATTCTATAACGCAGATAATTACCGGGTTCAGGTTTCGCCAGGAGAATATGAGTTGTTTTACGGAACAAGTTCGGCTGATAGCGATCTGAAATCTGTTAAAATTACCATACACTCCTAACGCAGCGGCGTTACAATTAATTTTAGTTTTGCAGATAACAAACAAAGGACAGCCTCGCGCTGTCCTTTGTTTGTATTGTCAGTTATAACAACCAAACCCTCTGTGGGTGGGAATTGAGACGTGAGTTAAAGAAACTCAACAATACTAATTTCTCTATTTACAGGCGATCCAGCTACCACTATCTATCATTTCGATAACAACTTTGTTGATTTTGGCATAACCGGCTCAAAATATATTAAAGCCTTAATTTTTCTGGCTCTTGCATATTAATTTCTATTATTTGATTTAATACACTGTTTATTAGATAGTTAAATTATTCTCTGTACGAGAGTTGTGTATTTAAATCAAAAAGTTGTTCTCCGGAGTTCGCTATCCAAATAATTTTATTTCAACGGATCTGTCCATTGATCCCACCAATTATAACCAACAGTTTCGGCATTCGACAATACGCCGATCCAGTCCTTTTGTACGAATACTAAGATGCACGATGCTGTCATAAAGTAAACGGAGTGTGAACCTAAATTTTAATAAATGGGAAAATAAAAGACCAAAACTAACCAATTAGGCCGCCAGTTAGGGCAGCTTAACGCCTTACCAGGCATCACCAATTATAACCTCTTATTATAAACATTAGATTTTTAGTATGAAAAGAAAATTTATTCAACCTTTTGCACGGGTGACATTAAAATTATCTGTCCTATCAGCTTTGCTGTTAGTAGTAGAACATGATGTTCAAGCCTCGTCACTCAAAGCAATCAATCGCGGGAGCATAACGGATCTGCATACCTTGGTTACTATAAATCTCAAGGAGATTCTCATCGTAGGCACGGTAAAGGACGCAAAAGGGCAGCCGATACCAGGCGTAACAGTTATGGTTAAAGGTACTCAGACGGGCACGTCTACCGATGCGGTCGGGCATTACAAGATCAATGTGCCCGGCGAAAATGCGACCCTCGTATTTTCTGCCGTAGGTTATGCCACCCAGGAACTTCTTGTAGGCAAAAAAACCGCTTTTGATGTAACGCTTCAGGAAAACGGCAGATCGCTTGAGGAGGTGATCGTTGTAGCTTACGGTACGCAAAAGAAATCATCCTCAACTGCTGCCGTCTCAACTGTTAAAGGAGACGTGCTGGCGACTGCGCCTGTAGCAAACATTTCAAATTCGCTGGCAGGTAATGTGGCCGGGGTAAGTATGCGCCCAAATGGCGGGCAGCCGGGTTACGATAATCCGGACCTGCATATTCGCGGTATCGGCACAACCGGTAGCAACGGCCCGCTGATCGTAATCGATGGTATACAACGAAACAACATCAGCCAGATCGATCCGGAGTCTGTAGAGTCGGTAACCGTTTTGAAAGATGCCGCTGCCGTTGCACCTTATGGTTTGGCGGGAGCCAATGGTGTATTCCTGATCACAACAAAACGTGGTAAAACAGGGGCACCTACGCTGACTTTCAACCTGCAATACGGCGTTCAAAATCCTACATACGTACCAAAACCATTGAACGCGCAGGATTATATGAGGTTAACTGACGAAGCTTACCTGAACGACGGGGGCTCACCTACTACGCTAACTTATCCTCAGGCTACAATTGATAACTATGTAAATCTTAATGCACAAAACCCGGATCTGTATCCAAGCAGCAATGCGGTTGCTTCAGTTCCGAATAAGAATACGCCGACTGCCCAAAGCAACCTGCAACTCACAGGTGGAACTAAAGATGTCAAGTATTTTGCAAATATCGGTGTTCTGAATCAACAGGGTATGTTTAGCGCCGAAAGCTACCGCAGATATGATTACAACTTAAATCTTGATGTAAATGCAACTGCAACAACAACTGTTTCGGGGTCGATCCACGGGGCGTTCGAAAACACCAACAGTATCGACGCCAGTACCTCAACACCTCAGCTATTCCGAGGGTTGTTGAAATATATCCCTAACCAGGCCTTGGTATGGTCAAATGGTCAATATGGAGCATCTGCGGGTAACTCTCCATATGGTGTTCTTAATTCGGGTGGCTACTACCGCAAGAATCAAACTACGGAGTTGATCACCATTAGCATTGAACAGAAACTGCCGTTTATTAAAGGCTTGAGTGTTAAGGCCGATTTTGCTTATGACCCGTATAACTATATAGAAAAGGGATGGCACCAGCCTTATTTTTACAGTGTTGTTAATACTACTACCACGCCATACACTTTCTCGAGTGCAATTGCCACATCAGAGGGTTCGGCCACGCAAACGACTTCCCTGTACGAAAACTACTATGCCAACAACTCATTTACCTATCATGGCTATGTCAATTACCATAATACTTTTGGAAAGAGCGACATCACAGGCTTGCTGGTAGTCGAAGAAAAAAACAACTCACAGCTAAACTTCGGGGCCAGCCTGAATAACTACCAGTTAACGATCGATGAGTTGAATTTCGGTAGCTCAAATGCCAATGATCGGGGGTTGAATGGCTCTTCATCGACAGGCAGCCAGGTTGGTTACGTTTACCGGGTGGATTATGCTTATGACGGAAAATATTTACTGGAAGCTACGGGCAGGTATGACGGGCATTATTATTTTGCCCCCGGCCATAGGTATGCTTACTTTCCTGCATTTTCGGCGGGTTGGGTAATAAGCAAAGAAAAATTCATGTCAAACGTTTCGTTTGTAGATTACCTGAAACTTCGCGGCTCATGGGGTAAGTCTGGTAACCTGGCGGGTAATCCGTATCAGTATTTGAGCGGCTATAACTTGTATTCAAACTCGTATGCATTTGGTAACGGGCAGGTAGTACAAGGCTCTTATCAGCCTCAGGAAGCCAATCCAAACCTGACCTGGGAAGTTTCTGCCAAAACCGATATTGGTCTTGATGCCACTATTTTAAAGGGCTTGTTTACCATCGGCGCCGACTATTTTACAGAAAGAAGGACAGGCATGCTGCTGGCGCCTTCTGTAACCGTCCCTGTGGAATACGGCTTGGCGCTTGCTCAGCAAAATGCGGGTATCATGGATAATTCTGGTTTTGAATTTACCCTGGCTACACAGCACAAATTCGCAAACGGTATTGCCATATCAATGAATGGTAATTTCAGCTATTCCAAAAACAAGATGGTTCAAATTTTTGAATCACCGTCAACCTATAACAACCCCAATAGACGTCGTACCGGGCGTCCTTTTGGCGAAGTTTTTGGCTATAATGCCATCAAAATTTTTGGCACCGCTGATGATAAAAATGGCGACGGTATCATAGATGCCAAGGACGGATACAATGTAACTCAATTTGGTACGCTACACCCCGGTGATATCCAGTATCAGGACGTAAACGGCGATGGAAAGATAGACGTTAATGACCAGGTTCCTATCGGTAACCCTGTTTATCCGGCAATCACCTACGGATTTACACCTACTATTTCATGGAAAGGGGTGGATCTTTCGTTGTTCTTCCAGGGCTCGGCACAGGAAAGTTTTAACATTGGAGGAATCTTCCAGACCACGCCGTTCGCAAGTAATAACAGCAATACATCCTACCAGTACTATAATAACCGCTGGACGCCAACCCATCAGAATGCGCTTTACCCAAGGGTAGATTCGTCGCCTTACGCCAACAACACCCAAGGTTCGAACTGGTGGATCATCAATACAGGTTACTTAAGGCTGAAAACAGCTTCATTAGGCTACACCTTACCGTCTTCCATAATCAAAAGGATCGGGATGACCAGGTTAAGAGTGTTCGTAACAGCGCAAAACTACCTAACCTTCAGCAAACTCAATTTTATGGATCCTGAGCAAGGTTACAGCAGCGGCGAAACGGCTTATCCTAATCAAAAAGTAATTACCACAGGCTTGAGCGCTTCATTTTAATATCAAAAAAGATACAGAATATGAAAACAATCAAAAAATTGAAAACCTTGTTTGTTATCAGTGCGATCCTTGCAACTGCCGTATTAGCAGGCTGCAAGAAGGACATACTCGATAATACCAACAAAGCAAGCTTAACAGAAACCACGCAGTGGGCCTCTGAAGGAAATGCAGATATTTTCCTGAATGACATTTACAATAACCTGCCGAATTTGTATAACGCGCCGGAAAACCTGGACAATTTTACAGATGATAATGATGCAGGGATCTATTATAGCTCATGGAATTGGAAACAAGGTATCCTGGATGCATCATCTACTAATTATTCCATCTGGGGAAGCTCGGTCGGCCCGGCAGATATCAATAGATATAACTGGACCGATGCATATACCACCATCCGTAAATGCAATACTTTTATCCAGGAAGTTAATAAGTTCCACGAAAATTTTTCGACCGGATGGATTAACAAACGCATCGATGAAGTGCGATTCCTGCGGGCTTTTTACTACAGCAACCTGTTTCTGCATATAGGAGGCCTGCCAATTATTATGTCGCCACAATACATTTCAGCCGATAGCAACGAACTGTACAAACCAAGAAGTACTTATGCGGCAACGCTTAATTTCCTCACCACATCGTTGGATACGGTTGTAAATAATGGTTACCTGGCGGTAAAATATAATCAGGGAGATGCTAATGCCGGAAGAGCGACCTTGGGAGCGGCGTTAATGTTAAAAGGTTGGCTGCAATTGAATGCCGCCAGTCCCGCTTATAACGCCAGCGTGCCTGCCGCAGGGGCCGATCCGCATCAGGTGGCCGGTTTTGGCAATTACGATGCTACGAGGTGGGCAACTGCTGCGGCAACTTTCAAACAATTTATAACCAATTGGGGTGGAACTCAATACGGTCTGTTTGCCGATCCGACGGCGATTTGGTACGAGGCAAATAAATATAATAAGGAGGTTGTATTCGATCGTCAGGCAGTGGCTAATACTATAGGTTCAACTTTCGAGCAATATGGCGGCCCGGTATATGTTCTGGGTACTTACTACACCTGGGGGAATTATGACCCGACACAGGAGCTGGTAGATCAGTTTTTTATGGCCAACGGAAAGTCGATTGCCGATCCAACATCGGGTTACGACCCGCAACATCCTTATGTAGGTCGTGAGCCAAGATTTTACGATTGGATAGTTTATGACGGCGCGCCATATTATATGACATGGATGCCAAAAACGGATACCATTTATACCCGTATAGACAAGGTGCATCCTTCGCTCAATCAAATCGACTTCGGCAGCGCCGATGTGGGTAACACCGGTTATTATTTTAAGAAGAAGTTAAATCCGTTGGCGCGCCCGGGTAATGGTTCGTCAAGCGGTGCCAACTTTATCTATTTTCGTTATGCCGAAGTTTTGTTAGGCTATGCCGAAGCACAGAATGAGGCAGCAGGCCCTGACGCTTCTGTTTATTCGGCTGTTAACCAAATCCGCACCCGCGCCGGCCTGCCAAATCTTACACCAGGCCTTACACAGGCGCAGATGCGTGCAGCCATCTGGCAGGAGCGCCGCGTTGAACTTTGTTTCGAGAATAAGCGTTTCTACGATATCATCCGGTGGGCACAGGCGATGACCGTAATGAACGTTGATAAACATGCAATGCAAATCACCAATTCGTCGCCGACTGATAACAAAGGCGTTTGGCAGTACCAGGTAATTCCGCTGAATCACCCGCATACTTTCCTTCAGAAAATGTATCTGGACCCGATCCCTTTACCGGTAATTGCGCAAAACCCAAGGCTGTTTCAAAACCCCGGCTACTAATTATTCTTTAGTGTATAAAGTGAGTTCAACGAAGCGGATTTTCCGCTTCGTTGTTTTTTAATCTTTTCTAATAATGGGGAAAAAAGCCGGACGATATAAATTGTTGATATTTAAAGCTTTGGCCATTTTATTGCCCTTAATTATCCTGGCCATTACAGAGAGTGTACTGCGCTGGTCCAATTATGGGCACAATACCAGCCTCTTTGTAGCTTATTCTAATAGCCGGTATCTGCAGGTCAATCCGTATGCATCTGAAAAATTTTTCTCTGATACGGTCAACGCAACAAAAGGGAGCAGTGAAATTTTTGAAGTCAATAAGGGCTACCGTACCTATAGAATATTCGTTTTAGGTGAATCAACAACGATAGGTTATCCCTATTTTCATAACGGGGCATTTCACAGATGGCTGCAGTTTCGATTAATGCAAATGTATCCCGGCCGAAAATTCGAGATTATAAACGTAGCCATGACGGCCCTGAATTCTTACGCCGTGCTTGATTTCGGAAAGCAGGTAATGCAATATCAGCCGGATGCTGTAATGGTTTATACTGGCCACAACGAATATTATGGGGCGATGGGAGTCGGGTCGGCCAATTATATCGGCAGTAATCGCTTTTTTGTTAAAGCCATTGTATGCATACGCGAATTAAGAATATTTCAGTTGATGAATAACCTGTTTAATCGTTTTAAACCATCCGGAAAGGCAACAGATACACGCGAGAACCTGATGAAGCGGATGGCTGCGCAACAAACAATAGCATACAAATCTGACACGTATTATGCCGGAATCAGGCAATTCAGGAATAATATGAATGAGTTATGCCGTTTATATAACGAGCGCCACATTCCTCTTTTTTTGAGCAATGTGGTGAGTAATGAAAAAGATCAGCCACCTTTTATTAGTGCCGGTACAGGTTTGCTTTCAGCTAATGAGAGTTACGAGTCGGGGAAACTCGCCTATCAGAAAGGTAATTTTGAACTCGCGAAAAACTACTATCAAAACGCAAAGGAATTCGATGAACTGAGATTCCGGGCACCCGAAGCAATCAACAGCATAATAGATGAACTGGTTAAAAGGTATCCTGCGGTTCATTTAGTGGATGCAAAAAAATTGTTCGGCGAGAATTCACCTCACCGGATCATCGGAAAGGAAACTATTTTAGAACATGTTCATCCTAATCTGCACGGCTATGGTATCCTTGCAGATGCATTTTTCAGGTCGTTCGACCAGCAGCAACTGATTAAAGACAGGCCGCTCAGGCGATTAACCTTTAATGAGCTTGAGAGCGGGATGCCGATCACAAAACTGGACTCACTGGCAGGCGAATACCAGATTGCTTTGCTTAAAAAAGGCTGGCCGTTTAACATACCCTTGCCCAAATCATTTGATCGTCAGGTTGACCTTGCAGATTCCCTGGCTCACCGGGTAACCTATAACGATATTCAATGGAAAGATGCAATGAGCGCGCTATATCAGCGCGCGGTTGATAAAAATGATAAATCTGCTCAGGTCAGGATCGCAGAAGCAATGAACCTGGAGTATCCTGAGAATGAAGCATTTTGTGGTTTAGCAGCGAATCTAAATGCCGAACTTGGCCGTTTTGAGATGGCTGCGGTTTATTATTGCGCCCTTAATTATATCCATCCTGATAGCCGCTATGTGGCGAGGGCAATAAAAATGTATTTGAGAGGCAATAGCATCGCTGCAGCTTTATCAGTCGTTCCGGAACTGCCACCAGCGCAACAGGATAAAGTGCGGGAGATATTGATGGGGATACAGGCAGACAAAAACTTTTTACAAGCTAATCCGGGTGATAACGCTGCGATGGGAAGACTATCTGATGCATACAAAAAATTGGGTATTGCCGACAGCCTTTTACACAAGGAAGTAAAGCTCAGACAAAAAGGATGATAAAAAAAAATCGCAGTTTCGGCCTGGTTGTCGGCGGTATCTTAATTACCTATACAGTCGGGCAATATTTTTTAAAAGGTAAAAATAGCCCAGTGTTAGCTGGGATAGGCCCGTGCTTGCTATTATTAGCGTGGTTAAAACCATATTGGCTTTCCCCATTGCAAATACTATGGGAAAAGGTCGGTTTTATTATGGGAGTGGTTAATACTTACATCTTGCTAACGGTTTTTTATTATTTTGTGCTTAGCCCCATCGCTACTTTGCACCGTTTGCTCGTTAAACAGAGACGGAGATCTAACCGGGATAGTACCAGTACCTATTGGCAAGAGAGTCCGAGCGACACTAACGATCACTTTAAAAATCAATATTAATGGGAGATTTACTCGACTTTCTTAAATTTTTAAAATACCGGAAACGGTATTGGCTTTGGCCATTAGCGTTGCTGTTGATTATATTCGGCACACTATTGGTTGCAGCCCAAAGCTCGGCCCTGGCGCCGTTTATCTACTCTTTGTTTTAACTGCGATGTACGTCCTGGGCTTATCTGGCTATTATCACGACAGCGCGGCCTGCCTGATAAAAGACGGGGCTATTCTTGCCGCCGCTCAGGAAGAGCGTTTTACCCGTATAAAAAACGATGCTGCTTTTCCGCAAAAGAGTATCGAATATTGCCTGGCATATGCTGGTATCCGATTGAGTGATGTGGACCATATTGTGTTTTATGAGAAACCTTTTTTAAAGTTTGAACGCCTGCTGGAGACATTTTTATCTTCTGCACCCTATGGTATCCGGCCGTTTTTAAAAGCGATGCCAATATGGCTTAAAGAAAAGCTGTACTTTAAAAAAATGCTGGTCAACGCGCTTCGAAGAATCGACCAGGAGTGGCGGCCAGGCGAAGGACAGTTATTGTTTTGTAAGCATCATCAATCTCACGCGGCGTCGGCCTTTTATGCTTCGCCATTTTCATCTGCCGTTATCCTGACGGTTGATGGTGTGGGAGAATGGGAAACTACCTCGGTCTCAATAGGCGCAGGGCACCATATTCAACCTGATTGTTATATCGCTTTTCCTCATTCCTTAGGATTGTTGTATTCGGCTTTCACCTATCACCTGGGGTTTAAGGTTAATTGCGATGAATACAAAGTAATGGGGCTTGCACCTTATGGTAAACCGGTATACCTGGATATCATTTTTGACGAATTGGTTGATATGAAATCCGATGGTTCTTTTCAGCTCAACATGAAGTACTTTAACTACACTACCGGGTTAACGATGACCTCAAAGCATTTCGATGTATTAATTAATGCTGCGAGGCGCCACCCCGACGAACCTATAAGCCAGAAGCACATGGATATAGCGGCATCGATACAAACAGCTGCCGAGCAGATCATGTTGAAGATCACTACTGCATTGTATGCCAAACATCGGATAGAAAATCTTTGCCTGGCAGGCGGTGTTGCCCTTAATTGTGTAGTTAATTCGAAGATCCTGAAGCTTTCGGGCTTCAAAAATATTTGGGTGCAACCGGCCGCAGGCGATGCGGGAGGGGCTTTAGGGGCAGCGCTGGCAGTATATCACCAGTATCTGGACAATAAGCGACTGAATACCAGTCAAGACAGGATGCAAAATAGCCTGCTTGGCCCTGAATGTACCACCAATCAGGTGCTCCAGGCATTGAACGCTTCCGGTCTTGCTTATGAGAAATATGAGAAAAGGCAGCTTTATTCGACCATTGCATCCGAAATTGCAGGCGGTAAGGTTGTTGGTTACTTTAACGGGCGTATGGAATTTGGGCCCAGGGCGCTGGGTGCCAGAAGTATATTGGCAGATGCGCGGAACCCGGAGATGCAAAGTTTGTTAAACCAAAAAATAAAGTTCCGCGAATCTTTCAGGCCGTTTGCGCCGGCAGTATTGGAAGAGTTTGCAGATGATTATTTTGATCTTGGGGTAAAAAGCCCTTATATGTTGATGGTAGGAGATGTGAGAAGCGATAAAAGGATCGCAGATCAGCAACAGGGCGAAACCAATGTTCCATCAATTAAACGCGCTCGCTCGGTCATTCCGGCAGTTACCCATGTCGATTACTCGGCACGTCTGCAAACGGTTAACGCAACTGATCATCCTGATTTTTATCAGTTAATTAGAACCTTCTTCGAGTTAACCGGCTGCCCCATGCTCATCAACACCTCATTTAACCGAATGGACGAACCCATCGTTTGTACACCCCAGGATGCTTTGGATTGTTTCTTAGGAACCGGTATAGATATATTAGTGATCAGTGAATTTTTGGTTCGTAAATCGGCCATATAAGGTTACTTTCTATTTAACATAATTTTCATGGAATTGCTGCCGGTACTCAGAGGGTAGGGTACCATATTTAGTTTTGAATGATTTGGAAAAATAATGCGGTGTAGGAAACCCGGTCTGATAGGCGATATCAGCAATGGTATGGTCGGTTTTCTTCAACAATACAGTTGCCTTTTCTAATTTGAGATTGCGGATAAATTCGACCGGTGGCTGACCGGTATACTCTATGAGTTTATTATAAAATGATCCGCGGCTCATGTTGAAATGGTGGCTGATATCTTCAATTGAAAATCTCGGATCGTGAATGTTCTGGTCTACGTAGACCGCCACGTCTTTAATAAATTTTTCAACTGAGGATTCAACCGTGCCTTCTTCAGTAAGCACCTTCACTTGTTTTTGGTATGTCTCCTTGAGCTTTTTATTCAGATTAAGTAAATTTTTGATCTTGATATTCAAAATATCAAAGTTAAAGGGCTTGGTAACATAATCGCTTGCGCCCGAACCCAGACCAATAAGCTGATCCTCCTGCTGGGCGTGAGCAGTGAGTAAAATGATGGGGATATGGCTGGTTCTTTTATCAGATTTTAGTTTGTTGCTTAACTGGATACCATCTATATAAGGCATACTGATATCACTGACGATCAGGTCAGGGTGAAGTGCAAGTGCTTTCTGCCAGCCATCGCGGCCATCAATCGCCGAACTCATTTTATAGTTTGCGCCCAGCGCATCCACCAAATAGTTACGGAATTCGTCGTTGTCTTCAATCACCAATACATGGGCCCAGTCGGCAGGGATATTATTAGCCTGGGGCAGGTTATGTGCTTTTATTTGCTTGAACGGGGAGTGGTTTGCACTCGTAGTTGCCTGATCATGTTTTTCTGATGAGGCTGCAAACTTAAGTTTTACTGTAAATGTACTGCCTTGCTCTTTTTCACTTTGAACAGTGATATCACCCCCATGCAGATTAACCAGTTCTTTAGTGATCGCCAATCCGATTCCGCTACCCTGGTTGAGAACAGACAGGGGTGCCTCTGCCTGATAAAACCTGTCGAATACTCTATTAAGCTCCTGTTTGGTCATGCCCACACCGTTATCCTTAACCGAAATAATGATCTCATACGCGTTTTCGGCTTCGCTGTACATTCCTGTAATGGTGACAATTACCTGGCGCGAGGGAGGTGTAAATTTAAAGGCGTTGGATAGTAAATTAAATAAAACCCGTTCAATTTTATCATGGTCGAACAGGCAATAAACAGCCTCTAAATTGCTGGCCATAGAAAAATGGATATTCTTGGCTTCTGCAAGATCACGGAAAGAATCAGTTATATCTCTGATAAACTGGACGATTTCTCCCTCAGAGCAGTTCAACCGTAATTCATGCTCTTCAATTTTCTTGAAATCAAGTAGCTGGTTAACCAGGTTGAGCAGGCGCCTGGCGTTGCGTTTAATCACCCTTAACTGGCTGAGGCTTTCCTGATCGGGTTGCATGGCCAGCAATTTGTCTGCCGGTGCAACTATCAACGAAACGGGCGTTCTGAACTCGTGGCTTAAATTGGTTAAAAATTTAATTTTCATCAAATCCAGTTCATGCATTGCTTCAGCCGCTTTACGCTCCTGGTCGGCTTCCATCTTTATCCTGATCTTTTTAATGCCGTTCCGCCGGATGAGCCACAAACAGCCGGCAATTAAAGCCAGGTAAATAAAATAAGCATAGCCTGTCATCCAAAAAGGTGGCGGAATAATAATTTTTATGGTTGCCGGTTGTTTGTTCCATTGTCCGTCATTATTACACGCTTTCACCATAAAAGTATAGGTACCGGGATCGAGATTGGTATAATAAGCAGTAGTGTTACCACCTGCATCCACCCAGTTTTTATCAAGCCCTTTCATGAAATACTTGTAACGGTTTTGATGAGGCAGGGTATAATTTAAGGCAATAAAACTGATCGCAAAACTCTCTTTATAAGGAATTCGGGCTTCCTTGGCCACTTCAATAGCCTCGTTAATTGTATGGTTCGGGTCGGGCTTAACCACCGCATTGTTAATACTGAGCTGGTTGAGCATTACCGTAGGGACATTGTTGTTTTTTCTGATGTCGCTTTCTTTAAAGTAATTAAAGCCTGCTACTCCGCCAAAATAGATAGTGCCGTCGGCGGCAAGTAATCCGGATGAGTCATAAAAAGTATCGCTTTGCAGCCCGTTATACTGCGAATAGCTGACAATACTGTTTGTCTTCGTATTCAGCACGCACAGCCCATGGTTGGTGCTAACCCAGATATTGCCATTTTTTCCCTGGATGATTTTATGAATCACACCATTTGATAACCCATTTTTCGCAGTATATGCTGTGATCTTATTTGTCCGCAGGTCGATCTTAAAAAGACCATCACCCCCGGTTCCGACCCATACGTTGTTCTGTTCATCAATAAGCATTGACAGGATATGATCAAACGGAAAGCCCGTGGTTTGGGGATTATAAGTATCAAACTTGCCGCTCTGCGGGTGGTATCTTGTCAAACCTGCACCATAGCTGGCAATCCACATGCAACCATCCTGATCCTGCCGAAAATCGCGTATATAACCGTTTACCGGTAGTTTTATTTCATCCTCGCTATGGGGAAAGGGGACCATCCTTTGTTTTTTTCCGGTGGCAGGATCAATGATGGTCACTCCGGCACCATTTGTCCCAACCCAGATCCGGCCCTGAATATCTTCCCCCAAAGAGAAGATGTTGTTTTGATTGTTATCGTATTTTACCCCGTTTACCAGGAATTGTTCATAAGAACCGGAGCGGGTATCATAGCGGAATAGTCCGTGCTGGTAAGTTCCTATCCATAGATTTTGATGACGGTCCATCAGCATGGAAAGAATAGATAATCCGCCGGCGGTAATTTTTTGTTTTGAATTGATTTGGATATGATTAAACAACCCGGTTTTAACGTGAAATAGGTTTAGCCCACCTCCATAGGAGCCGACATACATATCGCTATCCTTACGCTCGGCAAATGATGATACTACCGGCCAGCTTAAACCCTGCGGGTCAAAATTACTATCCTTAACTACATTAAACAAGGTGAGGTTTTTATCGTATTTACTAATGCCGCTTTCATACGTGCCTACCCAGTATATTCCCCTGGGATCGATGTAAACAGAGTGAATAGATTTACTACTCAGGCTGTAAGGATTTCTTGGGTCATGCTGATACCGCGTAATTAAACCGGTTTTGTTATCAATAACGTTCAAGCCACCTTCTGTGGCAACCCAAACAGCATTGCTGTCGGCGGAGATAGCGTTGACGATATTGTTGCATAAACTATGATCGTTTCGATAATCATACCGATAAGTGGTGAAATGGCTGCCATCTGGTTCCAGCCTGGCAAGCCCGTTCAAGGTACCCACCCACAGTTGTCCCTTCTTATCGGTAGCAAGTGTCAATACAAAGTCGGATGGCAATCCATTCTTATCTTCGTCATGATGTCTGAAAGCAACAAATTTTGAGTGAGAGGCATCTGATCTGAATAGACCGCCGAATGTACCGACCCAAATGTGGTCAGAACTGTCAGCGCAAATACAGGTAAAGCCGCGCGAGGTAATCGTTCCGGGTTGGTTGCCTCCAGTTGGAACATGTACCAAATCGTTGTTTTTGGTATTTATTTTATATAATCCTCCCATTGCGCCCACCCAAAGAATATCATGCTTGTCGCAATACAAGGAAATGATGTAACCGCTTTGTAGTTTTTTTACCCTCTGATTATTAAAATTGCGAAAGGTATCCAGTTTCCTGTCATATTCATAAAGCCCACCGCCCATGGTGCCCACCCATAGCGTACCAAAGTTATCTTCGCGGATGACGTTAATTTCTTTTGCGCCAAAACCGGTCTTAGGGGCTCCGCCAAGCCGGTAAACCTTAAAATCCTTACCATCGTACCGGTTAAGGCCATCCAGCGTCGCAATCCATATTAGCCCAAATTTATCTTTAACTATACTGTTAACTGAATTGGAAGACATCCCGTCTTTGGTAGACAGGTTGGTAAATTTGATTTGCTGAGCCACCGCATGTGCTCCAAATGCAATCCAAAATAGGGGCAAAATCGCCAGCACCTGGAAAATCCTTCGCAGGGAGTATACCTTCCGATCGAAAGAAATTGCGCTGCGTTTCATAAGAAACACGTTCTTGTTTATCATTTTAGTTTACTTAGTGCGAATACTATCGCGGGAACTGCGGGCGAAACGCTGCAGGGTTTGGTTATAACTGTTCTCCAAATATACCCGACAAACATAGTAGCGAGGCCAACAAATGTTCAAGAATATAACACTTGTATGCAAAATACAAAAAAATGGCTGTTCGGGTAACCGAAACAGCACATTAATTAATTTAATTCAGAGAAAAAAAAGTTTTTTTGAAACCGGGTGTTAATTGCCCGGTTCTGTCAGTTGATCCTGTACGCGAAAAAAATCAAAGTCGGCAAAACCACCCGGCGTTTTTGTTGAGTAGCTGAATAGGGCATAGCGGTAGCCCATAAAATGGGGGAGCGTATATGCCATTTTCAGAGGGGTGCCGATGGGTTGCCAAACGTGGTTATCAAGGCTGTAAAAAAAATGAGCAACATCTTTCCGGTCGCGGAAGTCACATTCGGCTTTAAAATAAACAACAGCCTGCTTTAACGGTATGGTTTGGACTGTATCGGGCTTACCGCCGCCCGCATTAACCATAATGATCTGGTATTGCTTGTTTTCCATTTTAATGGCTACCAGCCCGTAATTTTTTTGCAGCAGGCCCAGGCCTGCGATATCCCCGTCTTTTAAATGAGTAACGTCAACCGCGATGCTGCCGCTGCAAACGGGGCCGAAGGTTCGCTGCGTTAACATGTTTCTTGCCGTTAAAAAATCGGTGTCCCGGCGTCCGGTAGTTAATCTCAAAAAACCTTTTCGGGCATTAACCGACCATAACTCGTTTTGCGGGTTATGATTCCATTGCCAAACCAGCGGCAATGCACGGTCGCCTTTCTTTCGGTCAAAATCATCCGAAGCTATAATTCCCGGAACTAAACTTTTATTCGGCGGTAGATTCAGCATCTCAGGCACTTTGCCGTTAATGCCAATTACCGGCCACCCATCCTTCCATTCTACCGGAACAAGATAGGGTACCCTTCCTACCGCACCAAAATCGCGGAAGAGGTAAGCATACCAATTGTTGTCCGGTCCCTCAATCAGACCTCCCTGCGCTACGCCTAAATCCTGGAGCCCAACCTTTCCTTCGTAAGGGCCGGTAATCTTATCTGCCCGGTGTATAACCACTGTGCGCATACCGCCCCGGGGCCAGGCGATATTAAACAGGTAGTATTTACCGTTAATCTTAAAAAGTTGGGAGCCTTCTGCACCTAAGCCGCCTTTGTTGCCTGAGGGCAGGCTTGCGTTTTCAATCAGTGTCTGATCAATTCCGCCAGGCTTAATTCCGGATGCATCTTTTTCAAGTTCAACAATCCTCAGTTTACCGTTACCAGTTATCAGGTATACCCGCCCGTCGTCATCAAAAAACAAAGAGTTATCGTGAAACGACGGACTGAAAGAAGCCCGCTTCCACGGCCCTTTTTCAATATTGGCGGTTGAGTAAATATAAGTCTTACCAGTGGTCTGAGCGAAAGTACTTATATAATATAAACCGTTATGGTATCGCAGGCTGCTTGCCCATGAGCCTTTGCCATAAGCATTTTTTCCGTTAGCTAAGTTAAGGGCATCTACGTTAGCCAGGGTATCATAAGCATAATTAACAATATGCCAGTTAACGAGGTCGGTAGATTTCATGATGGGCACCCCAGGGTTCATGTGCATAGTTGTACTGCTCATATAATAATCTTTACCAACCCTGATGATGGACATATCGGGTACATCGGCATAAATGACCGGGTTGACCGCCTTTTGCGAAGCCGCAGAAAAATGCGACAGCATAAATGCGGTTAAAAGCCTGAAAAAAAACTTGCTGGGTTTAGATATAGAGATCATAGTAACAAATCTATAATATCTGTCGAATGGTGGTTAACTGATATTATCAAAATGCAATAACAAATGTTTAGCGGTAACCGGTATTTTTTGCCCTTGTACCCGAAACAAATGTGTGTTAATTGAAGACATTTGTGTTAGTGGCGCTAAAGGTTTAACCTTAATATTGAAAAAATCTTATCAATGATGGAAAAGAAGATCAATTGGAAAATTCCGTAATTTCTTTATCTCAGAATAAAATGATCAAAATAGACCTCAAATCCTACGGCGGATTTTTGATTTGTTTAGATAAACAATAAAACCAAGTTTATAAATCAATCATAACAAGAATAAGTTAATTATTAAACCTAAAAACAACTAAAAATGAATTCAAAACATTTATCCCTCGCGCTGGCAGGTATGCTGACTGCCAGTGTTTGTATGGCCCAAAACGGTGCCCCGATAAAAGAGGATTTTGTGCCGTCAAGTCTTAACCAGCCCCAGCAGGAATACCCCCAGGTTAATTCGCAGGGTTATGTACGCTTTAAAATTAAAGCGCCTAAGGCCGACAGTGTAAGAGTGAGCCTTGGCCTTGGCGGCAGGGGCGGTACAAAACTTACCAAAGATGCAGACGGCTATTTCACCGGCACTACCGAAGGCCCAATGGACGAGGGTTTTCACTATTACCACCTTACAGTAGATGGCGGGACATTTAATGACCCGGGCGCGCTCAACTTCTACGGTTCCGTTCGTTGGGAAAGCGGTATCGAAATACCCGCTCACGATCAGGATTTTTATGCACTGAAAGATGTTCCGCATGGTAACGTACAGCAGATACTGTTCCCATCAAAAAGCACCAATACTTCGCGCCGGGCATTTGTTTATACGCCGCCGGGCTATGAAAAAGATAAATCGAAAAAATACCCTGTACTATACCTGCAACACGGCTGGGGCGAGGATGAAACCGCGTGGAGCAACCAGGGCCATGCCAACCTGATCATGGATAACCTCATCGCAGACGGCAAGATCAAACCGTTTATTATTGTAATGACCTATGGTATGACCAACAACTTCAGGCCCGGAGCAGGTCCTCGTCCAACTCCTCCTCCGGCTGGCGCAACTGCTCCGGCTGGCGCAGCTCGCCCTCGTGGCTTCAATATGGATGCGATGGTTAAAGGTAACGGCTTTGAAACTGTTTTGGTTGACGAACTTGTTCCGTACGTTGATGCTAACTTCCGTACTATTGCAGACAGACCACATCGTGCCATGGGGGGGCTTTCTATGGGCGGTGGCGAAACACACTTTATCACTCTGGATAAACCGGAAGTATTTGGCTACTACGCTCTGTTAAGCGGCGGCACCTATACGACGGAGGAACTTAACGGAAAGGAAAAACCAAAATTGGTGTTTATGAGTTACGGCAGCAGGGAGCCCGCCTCAAAAACGGTAAATGATGCAGCAACAGCTTTAAAAAGTGCGGGCTACAACGCTGTAGCTTTTGTTTCTGAAAATACTGCTCACGAATTTTTGAGCTGGCGCCGTAGCCTTTATCAATTGGCCCCGTTACTATTTAACTAATAACTCATACAGGTATCAACGTTATTAATCCGAATGAATATTAAAAGAGCATTTTTTTTATTGATAACGCTGATACCTGTTATTTGCTTTGGGCAGGTATATCGTAATTATCGGTTACAAAAAGATCAGCTTTCTATTTTCCTTACCGAAGGCAGATTGGATATCAAACCTCTCAGTGCAAAGGCTGTCAGGATCAGGTGGCAAAAAGATATACAACCTGAGCCACTTGAATTTATTCTGACGCAGCAACAACCAACACCGCCGTTTAGGTTCTCGGAGACGCAGGCAGCACTTCAAATAAGTACCACGTGGATAACCGTATCGTTTGATAAAACCACTGGTGCATTAATCTACCGAAACCATAAGGGTCAGGTATTTTTAAATGAATCAGGAAGTCGAAAGCTGACGCCTTCAACAACGATGGGAATACCCAGCTATATTGCCGAACAAAGCTTTATATCACCACCCGATGAACACTTGTTTGGGTTAGGGCAATTCCAGGACGCCGAATTTGATCTGCGCAATGTTTATCGAAAGCTGATACAGGTTAATACGCAGATAGCGCTGCCTTTTCTTTTTTCCAGTAGGGGATACGGGATATTATGGCATCAGTATGGATTAACCTACTTTAACCCGGCTGATAACGACATCACGTTGCAAAAAAAAGATACCAATGCGGTACAACTGCGTGATGCCGAGGTGACAACAACAGCAGGTACCCGGCGTGTATCGCAACAGCAGGCCCTGTACGCGGGTAAATTTAAAGTAGAAACAGCGGGCAATTACACTTTTGCCCTTGATCTGGGCGATATGGATAACCGCCATTTGCTGCTAATTGATGGTATCGCCCGTATCGACCAATCTAACCTTTGGCTGCCACCCGCAGTAGGCAAAATTGTGTATTTAACGGCCGGTGAACATACTGTTCAGGTGCTTTGTAAAAAATCTAATAAGCCCCGTTTATCATGGAAATTGGCCGGTAATACAAGCTCGTTCCGTTCTCCGGATGCGCGGTCACTGGACTATACCGTGTTTTACGGCGAAAATGCAGACGAAGTGATCGCATCCTATCGGCAGCTTTCGGGCCAGGTACCCATGCTGCCACTATGGGCATACGGGTTTTGGCAATGCCGAGAGCGCTATGCTTCTGGAGATGAGTTGATAGCTGCGGTAAAAGCATTCAGAGACCGGAAGTTACCCCTGGACGTAATCGTTCAGGATTGGCAATACTGGGGGAAATACGGCTGGGGCGTACCTAAATTTGATGAAACACATTATGCTAATCCAGAAGGGTTTATCAAGGATATTCACAACCTGCACGCGCATTTTTCTTTATCGGTTTGGGAGAACCCGGATAAAAAATCAGAGGTTGCTAAACCTTATGTTGATAAAGGCTTATACCTGGTAAACAGCCCCTGGCTGGACATGTATAACCCCGAGGCACAAAAAACACATTGGGACGTGTTGAATGCCAATTTGTTCAGCAAAGGTGTCGACTCTTGGTGGATGGATGCGACCGAGCCCGAAAACGATGCCCTGACAGGTAAACAAACCTATTTTGGCGCAGGGGATTTTTACCGGTTAACTTATCCGCTATTTGTGAGTAAGGCAATTTACGAAGGGCAGCGTGCAGTTAATCCGCAAAAGCGGGTTACAATTCTTACCCGTTCAGCTTTTCCGGGTCAGCAGCGATATGGTACCATCAACTGGTCGGGCGACATCGGGGGTACATGGGATTCGTTCAAACGGCAGATCGTCGCCGGGCTGAATTATAGTATCACAGGCATGCCGTATTGGACAACGGATATCGGTGGTTTTTTCAGGCCTGGTCGCAGTCAATATACCGACGAGAAGTACCATGATCTGCTTACCCGCTGGTTCCAATGGGGAGCTTTTAATCCTATTTTTCGCGTACACGGCTACCAAAGTGAAACCGAGCCATGGAAATATGGCGAAAAGGTTGAAGGAGATATGCGCGAAATCACGAATATGCGTTACCGGTTATTGCCCTATATTTACTCTGAAGCATGGCAGGTCCATCATTTCGGTTCAACAATTATGCGTCCCCTGGTGATGGATTTTGCATCAGATAGTAATGCTGTACGGCAACCGTATGAATATATGTTTGGAAAAGCAATGCTGATTGCCCCGGTTACAGCGCCCGACATTCAAAAATGGACGGTTTACTTACCCGAAGGACAACAATGGTATAGTTACTGGAATGGTAAAATGTTTGCTGGCGGCCAAGCCGTCCAGGCAGACGCCCCCCACGATAAAATTCCTGTCTTCGTCAAATCAGGATCGATCATCCCGATGGCAAAACCGATGCAGTACACCGGGCAAAAACCTTTAGATACTCTTGAAGTGAGAATTTACCCCGGTGCAGGCGGAAGGTTTGATTTGTATGAGGACGAGGGTGATGGATATCGTTATGAACAGGGGAAATACACCATTATCCCGTTTGTATGGAATGATAAGTTACACACGTTAAATATTGGCGCACGCCGCGGATCTTACCAAAATTCGCTTAAAAAACGGGTATTCAATATTGTGTTGGTAAGACCGGATAATGGCATTAGTGGGGCCGAAGGGAAGCCGGACAAAAGTTTGGTTTATTTTAACAAGCCAGTTGTGTTAAAACTATGATCAGTCGTGACTGAACATTTGTTCTATAAGTATCAACAACTGTGGTTTAATAACGCCGGATATTTTGAAGAATTTTAAAGCGACTAAAAAACAATATGAAATTAATACTATCGGCAGTTATGCTTTTTTTGCTGACGACCTTGAAAGGGTTTTCGCAAGACAAAAACTTTTACATTTTTATTTGCTTTGGCCAATCCAACATGGAGGGGAATGCCAGAATCGAAGCTCAGGATACATCTGGGATTGATGCCCGTTTCCGGGTTCTGCAAGCGGTCGACTGCTCTGATAAAGGCAGGATAAAGGATCAATGGTACACCGCCGTTCCACCACTGGCCCGTTGCAGAACAGGGCTGACCCCCGCTGATTATTTTGGACGAACCCTGGCTGCAAGCCTACCGAAGAAAATAAAAATAGGGATTATTAATGTGTCAGTCGCAGGCGCCAGGATTGAGGTTTTTGAGAAAGACCAATACCAAACGTACTTATCTAACGCGCCGGAGTGGATGAAAAACATTGCTAATGAATACGGCGGCAATCCTTATGGAAGATTGGTCGAATTGGCACGGCTGGCACAGAAAGCCGGCGTGATTAAAGGGATGTTGCTGCACCAGGGTGAGTCTAACCCCAACGATACGCTTTGGACGCAGAAAGTGAAAGGGATTTACGACAACTTGGTGAAGGATCTAAACCTTAAGCCAAAAAAAGTGCCTCTGCTTGCCGGCGAACTGGTTAATGCAGATCAGCAGGGGGCATGCGCAAACATGAATAAGATCATTGCAACACTGCCCGATAAACTTCCTAATTCCTATATCATTTCTTCGGCCGGTTGCCCTTCCTCCAGGGATCATTTGCATTTTACTGCCGAAGGCTATCGAATTATCGGCACACGGTACGGAGAAAAAATGCTTGCGTTGTTAGGATATAAACCGGCTAACCAATTAAAAAATCAATAGCATGACCATTAAACTTGCCCGGAAACTATATTTGCCGGTTTTTACCATCAGCTTAATATTATCAAACGGGTGTTCTCAAAAAAGCCATTTGGCATCGGATTCGGGCATCGGCAAAGGCCTTAAAGATTATTACAAAGCCTATTTTCCGATAGGGGTTGCCGTCAGCACAGCATCTTTGCACGGCGTCGATTCTGCTTTGATCGTGAAGGAATTTAATAGTGTTACGCCCGAAAACGACATGAAAATGGGGCCGCTGCATCCTTCTGAAGATGTCTACAACTGGAAGAACGCTGATGATATTGTGAACTTTGCCGTTGCTCATCACATTAAAATAAGGGGACATAACCTATGCTGGCATGCTCAGGAAGCCAACTGGATGTTTACCGGGCCGGACGGAAAACAGGTAAGTAAAGAGTTGCTGTTAAAACGCCTGAAGGACCACATTTTCGCGGTAGCAGGGCGTTACAAAGGAAAAATATATGCCTGGGATGTTGTGAACGAGGCTGTGGACGACAGTAATGATACCACGCAGGTATACCGTAAAAGCAACTGGTACACCATTTGCAACGGACCCGAGTTTATCGAAGCGGCTTTCAGGTATGCTCATGAAGCCGATCCTGGAGCAAAGCTTTATTACAACGACTATAACAGCGAACATCCGATAAAAAGGGAGAAGATCTACAAGCTGTTAAAAAGGCTGGTGGACAACCACGTACCGATAGATGGCGTCGGAATGCAGGCACATTGGAAACTGAATGATCCATCGCCCGAAGAACTGCGGAAAGCACTGGATGAGTTCACCTCACTTGGCCTGAAAATTCAAATTACTGAGTTAGATATTACCATCCGGATGCCGCGGCCGCGGCCGGCACCAGGCAGCATTCCCGCAGCGCAAGTTCCGGATTCGGGTTACACACCGCAGGCCGAGGCCAGGCAGGTGGCACAATACAAAATGGCGTTTGATATTTTCCGCGAATACCGGAAATCGATTACCAGTGTTACTTTCTGGAATGTTTCTGACCGGTACAGCTGGCTCGATGCCCGTGGGGGCGGTTTGGCAGGCGGCGCAGCGGCCAGCAATAACGGGCCGCGAGTAATAAGAAAAGCCTACCCTTTATTGTTTGACGAGAACCGTCAACGTAAAAAAGCCTACCAGGCAGTAATCGATTTTTAGGTGATGATTTTAAATATATCTTTTAGCGCCATTTTCATCGTTTAATTTCTTTAAAAATGGGCACAAGGTTTCTATAGTCAAAAAAATAATTGTAATAAATACAATTATTTTTTTGATCGACTGCAGGATTTTATATTTTTGATCTGGCTACACGCCCGTTTAACCTAAAAAACGCCGGCCTGCGCGTTTTTTCCAATTAATAAGATATCGATAAATTGCTTTAAAATGATTTCAAAATCGCTGCTTGGTACACTTGTATACACTTGCTTTGCTTTTGTAGCAAACGCTCAAAATATCGTTACGCAACCCTATCGACTTGATGAGGTGCGGCTACTGCCCAGTCCATTTCTCTCGGCAGAGCAGACAGACCTGGCCTATATGCTCAAGCTAAATCCCGATAAATTGTTATCACCTTTCTTTCGTGAAGCAAAATTGCAACCTAAAGCGCCAGGCTATGGCAACTGGGAGAATACCGGCCTGGATGGGCATACTGCAGGGCATTACCTCACTGCCCTCGCCCAGATGTATGCGGCCAACGGTTCGGCCGAGTGTAAAAAGCGTTTGGATTACATGATTAGCGAACTGGCCCGTTGCCAGGAAAGTAACGGTAACGGCTATGTCGGCGGCGTTCCCGGAGGTATGAGTATGTGGTCGGAAGTTAAGGCGGGTAATTTTAACAGCTTTAATCAAAAATGGGTGCCCTGGTATAACCTGCATAAACTATTCGCGGGTTTGCGTGACGCTTATCTGCTGGCGGGTAACGAACAGGCGAAGAATATTTTTATAAAGTTAGCCGATTGGGCCGACTACGAAATTAGCGGACTGACGGATGTCCAGGTCCAATCAATGCTCAATACTGAGCATGGTGGGATGGATGAAGTGTTGGCCGACGCATACGCGATGACGCGGGAAAAAAAATATCTGCTGCTCGCCGAGCGGTTTTGCCACAAAAAGTTGCTCGATCCGCTGGAACAGCACCGGGATCAGCTGACCGGATTGCATGCCAATACTCAAATTCCCAAGGTGATCGGTTTTGAGAGAATAGCTGAGTTGAGCCATGATACGGTTTACTCTTCTGCCGCACGTTTTTTTTGGCAGACGGTTGTGAATAACCGGTCTGTTTCGATAGGGGGAAATAGCGTTCGCGAACATTTCAACCCTTCAAACGATTTTGCATCAATGCTCGAATCCGAACAGGGGCCCGAAACCTGTAACAGCAATAATATGCTTAAATTATCTAAAATGCTTTTTCTTGACGAAGGGAAAGCAGGCTATATCGATTTTTATGAGCGCCTGTTATACAACCATATTTTATCATCTCAGCACCCGGTAAAAGGGGGCTTTGTATACTTTACCCCAATTCATCCTCAACATTATCGTGTTTATTCGACCGCCGATGAGAGCTTTTGGTGTTGCGTAGGCACCGGTATGGAAAATCATGGAAAATATGGCGAACTCATCTACACTCATACTGATAAGGATGTTTATGTTAATCTTTTTATCCCCTCGGTACTCAATTGGAAGCAACAAGGTGTCATCATCACCCAGCAAAATAAATTTCCGGATCAGGCATCATCAAGTTTGGTCGTTGATGTAAATAGTCCCAAACAATTCACGCTGTTCGTCCGTAAGCCTTTTTGGGTTACAGAAGGCGGCTTTGTAGTAAAGCTTAACGGAAACACCGTTAAACCCACGCAAATATCCGGTAATTACGCAGGCATCAGTCGGGTTTGGCATAAAGGCGATAGGATCACCGTTGATTTACCAATGAAAACCTATGCAGAGTACCTGCCCGACCATTCAAACTGGGTATCATTTGTTCACGGCCCTGTTGTTTTGGCAGCACCCACAGACACTACCGGTATGAGCGGGCTGTTTGCTGACGATAGTCGTTGGGGGCATATCGCAGGAGGGGCGCTTTATCCGTTATCAACTTCGCCGTTGCTTGTTAAACAAACGGATAATCTTGCCGACGGCTTAACAGAAAGTAAGTCAGCAGATCTGCAATTTCAAATGCCTTCGCTGATAAGTCAATCCGCCTATAAAAACCTTAAACTTATCCCGTTTTACAAGGTACACGATACGCGTTATGTATTGTACTGGCCTGTAACATCGGCAGGTAGCGTCAAGGAAAAAGAAGCCGAATTATCCGCGCTGGATGAGAAATACCTGAAACTGGCCCCTCGAACCATCGACCAGGTATCGCCCGGAGAACAGCAGCCGGAAAACGACCACCGCCTGCAAGCCGTTGCATCGCAGACAGGTACTATTAATAATTTGCACTGGCGTTCGGCAGGTGGTTCCTTCAGCTACCAGCTACGACGCTCCCCGGCAGCAAAAACGCTGCGTATTGCCTATTATGCAAAAGATAAAGGGTGTGAATTTGATATTCTGATTAACGGAAATAAGATTGCGCATTTGTTGCTTGACGGAACAGCTCAAAATGATTTAGCGGTAGCAGAATATCCGCTTCCGGTATCATTGCCAGGCGCACAAGGCAGCCCGTTAACCGTGAGTTTTATTGCTGCAAATGGTTCGGCAACAGCAAAAATAACAGACGTGCGGATCATGCGATAATTATCGGCTATGTAAACATTTGTTATAGAATTGTACGGTTTTGTTGGCTTTATTAAAGGACCGGTCGCAATATATTTACCACCGGATTATAAACCAGCCAAACACTAAACAGCAATATGAAAAAAAACAGAATGCGTAAAGCATTTTTGCTGCCTGCAGTCTATTTAATGTTAACAGGAGCAGCATTCCCTGGCCATTCCGCTTACTTACACAAAAAGTGGAGCTATGCCGTCCAAACTGACACCGGGCGAACACTTGCACCGTACTTCATCGCTCCAACAACAGGTAAAAAAACACCAAACCCAGATGGATTTATCCAACGCTGGTTACTTTTAGAGCCGATTAACAAACCAAACCGGACCAACACCGTTTTTACATATACTTACCTCAACACGGCATTTAACACTGAATATTTTCCAAACCAGTTTACGATACTGCCTAAAGATGGGGAGACGGTAAAGGCTGGTGAGCAGGAATTAACCTGGCATGCTCTGGAAACTAACAACTTTAATGTGAAGTTATTCCGTTTTGCTTATGGCTACTACAAACACACTTATGCCGTTCTATTCTGGGCTGTAACCGTAGTAAACAGCCCCAGAGAAATGAAAAATGTACGGCTGGCAGCAGGCTCAAACGGCGCCTCAATCTGGTGGGTAAATTCAAAAGAAGCGCTATTGCTTGAGGGAGACAGGCGCATGGTGATGGATGACGGTGTTTCGAACCGGCTTACGCTTAATAAGGGGAAGAATATTATTCGTGTAGCGCTGATCAATGGCCCTGGCTTAAGTGATTTCTGCGTTCGTTTCCTGGATGAAAAAGGCGTACCTGTGAAAGATCTTACTATCAGTTATCAATAAATTTTGCTCGTTTTATAATGATATCAATCAATAAACTTTTCACTGCAGTTGCCCTGTATACGTTTTGGTCAACTCAGGTAGTGCACGCACAAATCGGTAAGCCTTTTATACATGATCCATCTACCATCGCGCTGAGCGACGGGAAATATTACACCTTTGGTACCGGCGGTGGAGGATTGATTTCTGAAGATGGCTGGAGCTGGAATGGCGGAGCTGTGCGGCCCGGTGGCGGAGCGGCTCCGGATATTTTGAAAGTCGGCGATCGTTATCTGATCGTGTACGGCGCAACCGGTGGTGGCCTGGCGGGAGGGCATGCCGGTAAAATTCTGACTATGTGGAATAAAACCCTTGACCCAAAATCTCCCGATTTTAAATACTCTGACCCGGTTGTAGTGGCATCTTCCGATGGTGTGGAAGATCAGGATGCTATTGATCCGGGATTATTGTTAGACCCAACCGACGGACGCCTATGGTTATCTTACGGTACTTATTTCGGTTACATCCGTTTAGTGGAACTGGACCCAAAAACAGGAGAACGCATAAAAGGCAATAAAGCATTAGATATTGCTATTGATTGTGAGGCGACAGATTTGATGTATCAGGACGGTTGGTATTACCTGCTCGGAACCCATGGTACCTGTTGCGACGGCCCGAACTCAACATACAATATTGTAGTTGGGCGTTCGCGAAAAGTAACCGGCCCGTATGTAGATAACATGGGCAGGGAAATGTTAAAGGGTGGTGGTAAAATGGTTTTGGCTGCCGGCGACAGGTTGATTGGGCCGGGCCATTTTGGGCGTGTTGTTGTTGAACCCGGCGTTCAAAAAATGTCATGCCATTACGAGGCCGACTTAGATCAAAGCGGCCGCAGCGTATTAGGCATCCGCCCCTTGCTCTGGAAAAATGGATGGCCCGTCGCCGGCGATAATGTAAAACCGGGAACCTATGAGATCGAATCTGAGCGTAGAGGGTACGCATTAGGGCTAAAAGTAGACTTTGTACGCATGCCGGGTAGAATGCGGTTTAACCGCAACGCCGACGAACCGGTTAAACCCGTACCATCACAGGAACTGGCAGATGTAATCAAAACCTGGCCAACCGGAAATATCGATCTGAGGATTGATGACTATATGTTTCGCCCTCAACAAAAATGGACCGTAACGCCCGTTCTGGAGGCAGGCGGATATCTTGGCGGGCCTTATTATAAGATCGTGATTGCAGGAACTGATCGGGCATTGGCCGCAACGGCAGATGCTGAAGTAACCACGGTTCCAACATTTACCGGTGTCCCCGAACAATTATGGCGAATTGATCAATTGACGGACGGGACTTATAGAATTATGCCGAAAGTGATACCAAATTCAAAGGAATCATTAGCTCTTGTATCTTCCGGCGACAGTACACCTACGCTGGCCAGGTTTGATATGAATAGCGACAATTGTAAATGGAATTTCAGGTCTCATTAAAAAGACCTGGCGGCAGGTCACTATATTTTTACGGGTTATGCCTGTCGGTTCTTAAAGGTTAATATAGTACATTAAAATGCACTAATAATAAATAGCAGGTTTTTAATTAAATTTTTAGGTTTGATCGAAACCTAAAAACCGGATTTAAAACTTATGAAAGTTGTTCTTTTATTACTAACGCTGTTATCATGTTCAATTTTATGTTGCCAGGCTCAGCATCATCCACAAACAGACAAAGAAATAGCAGTTAAAGTTGATAAGTTGATCCGGCAAATGACCCTGGAAGAGAAAGTGGGAATGATTCATGGCAATTCGCTATTCACTTCCGCAGGGGTTAAACGATTGGGAATTCCGGATTTTGTGATGTCCGACGGCCCGCATGGAGTACGTTTGGAACACGGCCCTAACTATGTCAGGCCAAAAGATTTAAAGGATGCCGGTACTTATTTGCCTACCGGCGTATGCCTGGCGGCCACGTGGAACCCGGCTTTAGGTTATCAGTTCGGAGCAGTATTAGGAAGTGAAGCGAGTTACCGTGGTAAAGATGTCATCCTTGGGCCGGGTATCAACATTATTCGTACAGCCTTAAACGGCCGGAATTTTGAATATCAAAGCGAAGACCCTTTCCTGATAGCTAAAATGGCAGTTGGCTATATTAAGGGTGTTCAAGATCAGGGTGTATCCGCCTGTGTTAAACATTTTATGGCAAACAACCAGGAACTGCTCAGAACCAGTATTGACGTGCAGATGAGCGACCGGGCCCTGAATGAGATTTATTTGCCTGGGTTTAAAGCAGCCGTCACCATTGGCAAAGTAAATACCCTCATGGGGTCGTATAACAAGTTCAGAGGGCAATGGGCTACCCAGAACGATTATCTGATCAATCAAATACTAAAAAAAGACTGGGGGTTTAAAGGGATAGTGATAAGCGACTGGGGGGCCGTTCATAGCACAGACCAGGCGTTATGGAATGGAACTGATCTGGAAATGGGAACCGATCTCGGCATGCGGCCCAGGGTGGATTATGGTAAATTTTATATGGGTGATACGGTTATTCATTTGGTAAAAGCCGGAAAGATGCCAGAATACCTTATTAATGAAAAGGTGCGCCGCATCTTATATGTGATGTTTAAAACAAACATGATCGATGGCCATAGAAAACCAGGTGAATACAACACAAAGAGCCATCAGCAAACCGCATTAAAAATAGCTGAAGAAGGCATCGTCTTACTTAAAAATCAACATCAAACTCTCCCGTTGACGGCCGGTACCAAATCGATTGCCGTTATCGGCTACAACGCGACAAGGCCGCAAGCTTTAGGCGGCGGCAGTTCACAGGTGAAGGCATTTTATGAGGTAACGCCGCTTGAAGGCTTAAAGAATGTTGCAGGTACAAATGTCCAAATAACTTATACGCAAGGTTATAAAATTGAGCGTGGTGGCGTTAGCGATGCAAAGATGATCGAAGAAGCTGTACAAGCTGCTTCCAAGGCCGATGTTGCTATTATTGTTGGCGGCTGGACACATGGGTATAACTATGCTGAGTGGAAAGATAACGCGTATGATGCAGAAGATACAGATAAGCCCGATATGTTGATGCCATTCGGACAAGATGAACTGATCCGGGCAGTGGTAAAAGCAAACCCTAAAACGGTAGTTGTTTTATTGGGCGGTGGACCTGTCGACATGACCCAATGGATAGATAATACACCTGCAGTCATACAGGCCTGGTATCCGGGTATGGAAGGCGGTAATGCGTTAGCAAAAATAATTTTCGGGCAGGTCAACCCTTCAGGTAAGCTGCCCATGTCATTCCCCAAGAAACTGGAAGACGAGCCTGCTCATAAATTAGGAGAATATCCCGGAAATGGTGTTACTGTTAATTACAACGACGATATTTATGTGGGATACCGCTTTTATGATACTTTTAATGTAGCCCCTCAGTTTGCTTTTGGGCACGGCCTTTCTTATACCACGTTTAAATATGGCAACCTCAGGATCTCGGCAAACAGTGGTAAAACAGTCATCAGCTTTAAAATAAAAAATACCGGGACGATTGCCGGCGCGGAAACGGCCCAACTGTATATCAAACAGGAAAAATTAAATTTACCGCGGCCAGAGAAAGAATTGAAAGGATTTGCAAAGCTATTTTTAAAAGCCGGCGAAGAAAAAACGGCGACCTTAACCTTAGACAAAGATGCTTTTCAATACTTTAATGATCTGAAAGGTCAATGGGTATCCGATGCAGGTTTCTTTGACATGATCATCGGAAGTTCCTCAAAAGATATCCGTTTAACCGGACGGGTATTTCACCAATAATAAGCGCGATATAAGCAGGCAACAAGCTAAAGCTTAATGTGCGATGCTCCCGGGTTTAAGAGATATAAGCGTGCAACCTTTGATTTTCTGATTGAGCTATTGCAAAAATGCCGGTCAATTGCGGCCGGCATTTTTATCAATATATAGACTAAACAAACAATTATTTGTCCCAAAAAACACGCGTATCCATATTATCTGCTCCGCCGATATCTGCAACGGCAGCCTGATAGTTCGTCAGGTTTGCTGAAAGTTCAAGGGTAGGGTAGACATATCTGCGGACAAACCCTCCGGTTATACTTTGACCGGCAATGGTGTTGGGTGATAAAGCAGGAAAACCACTTCTCCTGAAGTTGGCCCAGGCTTCGGCTCCGTTGCCCCACGATGCGATCCAATATTGAGTATTGATGAGATTTAATGCATTTGCCGGACTGTAGGCATTGACGGGATTATTAATAAAGGCGTTTTCTGTAGATAGGGGAATCGTGGCCGACGGGCTGTATGTGGCCCATTGATCCATCGCTGCCCGGATACCGTTCGCATAGTAAACGTCAGGTGTGCTTCCGCCGGGTATCCACCCCCTGAATGCTGCCTCGGCCAATAGTAACTGTGTTTGTGCGTAGGTTACAAAAAACTGCGGCGCTGTTAAGCTGCCCAAATAGGTGTAATTTATTTGCGAATAGTTATAGCCTGAGCCATTCGCTCCCCTAAAGCCGGGCGCCGTAGCTAAGGTGGCACTGCTGTAGCCTATCGGTAAACCGAACTGATCAGCCGACAACGTATCCGGCACACCGCTCGTTGCTGCGGCAGGATTGGGGTATTTCGCCGATATGTATTTCAATCGCGGGTCGCCAGAGTTTTTTAGCTGGTTCACAAAAGGCTCGGCCAAATAATACGTATTGGTTAGGGTAGACAGATTTTGACTTACCGGATTAACGTAAGTCACATTGTATTTCAAATAGCAGTTGTCGGCGTTCGAGGTCATCACCCCACCGGCAAATGCAGTTTGCACTATATTCTGCGCTTTGGTTGCGTCGTATTTTGAATACCGCATGCCCACACGTAGCAATAAGGAATATCCTAATTTTTTCCATTGTGCGACATTACCACCATAAAATACGTCCGCCGTAACGATGTCCTTCGCAGGATCAAGCCCGGCTGTCGCGTTCGTCAATTCGTTTACCAGATCGGCGTAGATAGCGACTTGATTGTCATATTTCGGTGTAAGGATGTTGCCCAGATAAGCCTGGCCTGCTTCGCTATACGGAACATCGCCATAAGTATCAACCAATACCATAAATTGATACGCTTTTAAGATCCTGGCCTCGTTATATAAGTTTGTCCTGGCAGCATTGCCCTTCAACTGGCTCAATATCTGCACCAACAATTGAACCGGCCCGGCTGAAGTTGTAGCTCCTGTATTGGTGCCCGTAAACTCGGCGTTCCATCTTTGGGCGGTGTAAGTTTGGTTGACCTGGTTAAAATTAAATGCTGAGGTAATACCCGTAAATGGATTGATGAATTGCTGTACAACCGTTGGCTCTGTTTCCATAATGGCTGCGTAGGTGCTAAATTCTGCATTGGTAAATAAAAACGAGGCGTCAAGTTGCGTTGGATTGTTCGGACTGATATTCAAGGTATCAAATCCTTTATTGCAGCTGCTTACCAATGTAATGCAGATTGCTGAAATTAAAATACTGGTTATATTTTTCATGTTTTATTGAGCATTAGAATTTTATATTCATGTTAAAACCATAGGTGCGTATGGTTGGTAATGATGCTTGCTCATATCCTGTCAGATTGTCGCCGCTTGAGGATATCGCTTCAGGGTCAATGTTTGGCGTGTACTTCTTAATGATCAGCACATTGTGGCATACTGCTGAAAGCACTAAACTTTTGACATACTTTTTATTGATAAACTTAGACAGGTCATAACCCAGGGACAGGCTTCGTAGCTTGATAAAGCTCGAACTGTAAACAAAAGGATCGAGTATATTGGTGGAACGGTAATTGGCGTAAAAATCCTCAGCGTTTACTGCGGTAGTATTTGGCTGCCCATTGGTTGTATTTACTCCAGGAAAAGTCACCCCGCCAACCCGGCCCGGTAATGATTCTTTTGATAACCCCTCTCTTAATAAGTTTAGGTTCGTACTGGATAATACTTTACCCCCGGCTTTATAATCAATATGCGCGGTAAACATAAAGCCTTTGTAATTCACCGTATTGATCCATCCGCCGGTTGAAGTAGGTAAGCCGCTGCCAAAATTAACGGGTAAGGTGCTTGCAATAGGTTTGCCGCCCGTGAGGAGTATGTTTCCTGAAGCGTCGCGTTTATAAGTTGCACCTTGAATTTGGTTAAGCGGTAACCCTACCACGTCGGCGATCGTTCCGAAAAATTCAGGGCTGCCCACAACAAGTTGTGATTGATTGTTGGCTAAGGATAAAACCTTTGACGAATTGAAGGCACTGTTAAATGCTGTCTTCCATGTTATTGTTTGGTTTCGAACAGGTATCAGCTCAAGGTTGAATTCGAGACCCTTATTGTCTAATCCGCCTAAGTTAACCAGCGTGCTGCTATATCCGGTAGAGGCGGAAAGGCTGATCGGGACAGCCTGATTAGTGGTTTTTTTGTCATAAGCGGCTACATCCAAATTGACGCGGTTATTGAACATGTGCAACTCCAACCCAATCTCTTTTTCATTTACACCAAAAGGTTTGATCCGCGGGTTTGGTGATGATGTGTTGTTAATGCTCCCCAATGGCAGGCCGTTGAACGTATTTTGAGACAATGCAAAAGTTAACGCATTATACGGAGCTACTCCCTGGGCGCTTCCCGTTTCGGCTATTGCAACCCTGACCTTTCCAAAATTAAGCCAGGTTACATTCGGCAGCAATTCCGAAAAAACAAAACTACCGCTGATGGAAGGGTAAAAATAATGATCAATATCCATAGCCAATACCGAATACCAATCTGTACGGCCCGTAACGTTTAAATAAAACAGACTTTTATAAGAAAGCTCGGCGGTACCATACAAAGAATTGACTGTCTGTTTAGATAAGTTATAACTGGAGGTTGTTGTTACCCCGTTCCCGATGGTGTATAAGCCGCGTATATAAAAATTGGTCACGCTTTCGCTAAAAGTTGAAGTACTTAAAGGAAAGTTATTACCACCGACAGTGGCGTTGAAGGCAAAATTCCTCCAGGTATGCCCACCGCCCAGCAGAAAATCGAAGTTGTTTTGGCGGTTGTTTACCGTGTTGATGGCATAACCGCCATTAAACAAGCCCGACGGAGCCGAACCGACAGACAAGGTCCCCGTTGGCGTATTTGACTCAAAAGTGGTTTGTAAAAGATCCATATTGGCACGGCCCTGCAGGTATAACCAGTCAAAGAACTGGTACCGAACTACGGCGGTCCCTAATAAATGATCTTTGGTTTGCCTTTGAAACTGGTTGGCTAAAATCCAATATGGGTTAGTAATGGTAGAGAAGCGCGAGGTAGGTGTTTCATTGCCGTTGGCATCTGTTGCGCCTGCTTTAAGTACGTTAAAATCTGTCGAGTTGGCAAGCCTGTATATCGATGTTGGGATCGATAAACCTTGTATCCCGATAACCGGTGGATTATTGTTAAACTCGTGGCTATAGTTCACATAAAACTGTGCCGATAGTTTGTCGGTAAGTTTATAGTTGATGCCTATATTAAATATCTTTTTGTGGAAATCGTTGTTTGGTACAATACCATCGGCATCCTGGTTAGCGAACGAAACCCGGAAACTGCCTTTATCATTTCCCCCCGAGATGGCAACGGTATTGCTCCATGAGGGTGCAACTCTGAAAAAAGTACTTACGCGGTTTTTAACAGGTGCATAAGGGCGTTGAACCCCGTCGAACTGGTAAGTTGGCACATTATCAAATGGTACGCCAAAACTCCAGGCACCAGAGCTTTGAGCAGTACCCTGCGACGATGGGCGGATATTATTCTCGCCCTGCCCGTATTCGTACTGAAAGTCCGTATAATCAAGTGCCTGGCTTTCGGTGAAATTTGAATTAAACTCGATGCCAACGCCTGTATTTTTAGCGCCGCTTTTAGTAGTTATAATAATTGCCCCGTTAACGGCCCGTGAGCCATATAACGCTGCTGCCGTAGATCCTTTTAAAACGGTCATCGTCTCAATATCATCCTGATTGATCCCCTGTAAATTGTCCCCCTGGTCGATCGATTGGGTATAACCATTAGTGCTGCTCGCGCCTTGCGACATCGGTAGCCCATCAATTACAATCAGTGGCGAATTGTCGGCCGTAAAAGATGATTGCCCACGTAACCGGATCTTTGTACTTCCGCCCGGGCCTGCCGCAGGAGGTGATACATCCAAACCGGCCACCTGTCCTTCAAGGGCATTGGCAAGGTTAGTTGTACGATTGGTTTGCATTGCCTGAACATCAGCTTTCTGGGCTGAGTAACCAAGGCTTTTTGCCTCTCTTTTAATACCGAGCGCGGTGACAATTACCTCGCTTAAAGCACTCGATGCCGGCGTCATTGAAGCATTTACAGTAGTTTGATTACCGACGGATATTTCCAGAGGTATATAACCAATAAAAGTAAATACCAGCACTGCGCCGTTGTTGGCAACACTCAATTTATAGTCTCCGGACGCATTGGTAACCGTTCTGTTTTGGGTGCCTTTTTCAGTGACGGTTACGCCGGGTAAACCGCTCCCTTTTTCGTCTGTTACCTTACCGGTAACCGTTTTTAAAACAAATATGGCTGTAGAAGCAGGTGCAGCTTTGGTAACTCCTGTATATTGCAAGAGCACGACTGCGGTTAAAACAGCACACGTAAATAATGATAGTAATGACTTTTTTTCCATAATTTAATTAGGTTAATAGATTAAAATTTGAAACAAAGATTCCCTTGCAGCTTGAAAAGCCGCCTGTAGTTTCGGGAAAGTAAGGGAGGAATGCGGCGCCAACCCAGGAACCGCCCTGCTGGATATTGAGTAAATTTATCTCATATGATTACAATTTAGTTGTGTTTATTTAATTGGTTTGATCAGGTATCACAGCCAATCAACAGGATTATTTAAAACTATTCGCTATCACGCACACTTAAACATGCAATCATCAGTTTAACTACCTTGTTGAAATAAAATCGGTACTAATAAATTAACAGTATTACCGGTTATGTAATTGGTTTGCAACTTTTATGTTACGAAACAAATAAAGACAACTTCTGTGAAAAGTAATTTCAGTATCAAAGCAAAAAATTGTAACATATTAACATGGTCAGCCAAAAGCAATCCCATGTACTGAAATGACGACAATGTGCCTCGTTAGTTGGTGCTTCTGATCACCCAATCATCTAATAGCTGTGTTGAAAAGTTAAACTATGGAGTTTAGTATCAAAGCAATTTTTTGTAATATATTAACATTGTTGTTTTTGATGCTTTTCCTGTGTTTTTATGTAACTATCTGTATGTCAAAAACTTATTTTATTTTAAAAACTGCTCGGGCTGTGTTTTTGGACTATAAAAGCACAAGAAAGACGAAAAAACAATGGCTCAAACAACCAGGCATTGCAAAGTATCGGGCAGAATGTATAAATTACAACTGTAATTAACCAATTATAATACATGAAGGCGACGTTAAAAAAAGCCACTCCAAATCCGGAGCAGTCCTTTAATATTCATAAAGATATCGGACATGCTATGTTAAGTGCCTGGCATTATCATCCGGAATGTGAACTCCTGGTACTTAAACGAACTTATGGCACCTGCCTGATCGGTGACCACGTAGGCCCCTTTAAAAACGGTGACGTATTTTTATTTGGCTCAAACCTGCCTCATACCTTCAGGGGCGAAAAAAAATACCTCGAGCGGGATGACGAAAAAATAGGCGAGACGATCGTTATCCTGTTTCAGAATAATATTTGGGGCGATGCTTTTTTAAATCTTCCTGAAATAAGCCCGATTGTAAAATTACTCAATACCAGCAAGCTGGGGTTACGATTAAAAGGGTCGACCAGACGAAAGGTGGCTAAAATAGCGGAAGAAATGCTCCTTGATTCTCCGGCAAGGAAACTGATCAATCTACTCTCTGCACTGGAACTGATAGCGGCCTCGAAAGAGTATGAGTTGATCTCGTCCAGCGGTTTTAACCCCGAAGTAAACCAGGTTGACCAAAGCCGGATCAATACGATATTTGAATATACCTTTAATAATTATCATCGTAAAGTTGTTTTGGAAGACGTAGCGGCTATCATCAATATGGGTAAGCATTCGTTTTGCAGGTACTTTAAATCAAAAACAAAAAAAACGTATATCCAGTTCTTAATGGAAGTGAGGATAGGGCATGCATGCCGGTTGTTGGTTGAAGAAGAGTTTAATATGGCCGAGATCGGGTACGCCTGCGGTTACAATAATATTTCTCATTTCTATCACCAGTTTAAAGCGCTCACCAAAAAAAATCCGCTTGATTATCGCCACAACTACCTCAGAACCGAAGCTATGAAGGTGGCTGATTAAGAAAATCAATATCGCTTGCTAATAATTTGCATCCCTATTGTTTTTTTGACACCGGCCCCTGGTTTGAGATAATTATTATCGGCTATCCGGTTTTATTGTTATTCGCGAAATCTCAAGCAAACGGGACATTTTACTATTGAAGCAAATTTTTGTAGTATATTAACAATATGTGGCAAACAAAGCCTTACAGGGCTTATTTGCTGATCTCTGGCACAGGCCGGAGTTCTCGAATAAATCAATAAACCCTATATTCACCCCGACTAAGTTTAACCTGATATCATGAGAATTTATAACACTACCCGGGGTATCATTATTAGCCACCATGACCAGTTTTTTTTGTCCGAAGAAAGGGACTGGAATGTTTTTGTCAACCGGAGTAATCTTTATAAAGCTGTTTGCAATGAGTTGCAACAGCTTGAGGCTAATGATCAATTAACGGAACTAATTACTTCAGCGTTGCTGGCACCTATCGCCGATCAGGAAGTGTGGGCATCCGGCGTAACTTATTTCCGCAGCCGGGAAGCCCGGATAGAAGAATCAAAAGATGCGAAAGGGGGCGACTTTTATACAAGGGTATACGATGCGGAGCGACCCGAACTTTTTTTTAAATCACCCGCCTATCGTACCGTGGGGCCGGGTAGCCAGGTCCGCATCCGCAAAGATTCGCGGTGGAATGTACCCGAACCTGAGTTGACCTTGTTCGTTTGCTCGGGGGGGACTATTGAAGGGTATACCATTGGCAATGATATGTCTTCGAGAGACATTGAAGGCGAAAATCCGCTCTACCTCCCGCAGGCAAAATCATATAATGGGGCAGCAGCCCTGGGTCCCTGCCTGTTGGTGCAGGAAAATCCGATCGATCCGGATGCGGCTATCAGTATGGAAATCGTCCGGGACTCGGCTGTTGTGTTCAGCGACCAGATCTCTATAAACCAGATGAAGCGCAAGCATACCGAACTTGTCAGTTACCTGTTCAGGGAGCTGGATTTTCCACACGGTACCTTTTTAATGACGGGCACCGGCATAATCCCGCATGATGATTTTACCCTGCATGCCGGCGACATCGTAAAAATAACCATTGCAGAGATCGGGACATTGATAAACACAGTTGCACAATGATGGTTGGAGAACAAATAAAACAAATAATAGGTTTTGAAGCATCGGACGATGGAAGTGAGTTAATGACCTCCCACAATCCGGCTAACGACGATAAGGTAGCTGAGTTTTTTATAGCCACGACAGCCGAGGTTGATAAGGCTGTCGAAAAAGCAGCGGCCGCTTTCCAACTGTACCGGAAAAAATCGGGGACCGAGAAAGCCGGCTTTTTAGAAGCAATAGCTGATGAAATTATGGCTATAGGAGAGGAATTGGTTACCGTTTGCTGCGCTGAATCCGGATTGCCCCAGGGGCGTATCGCAGGTGAACGGGGCCGCACCACAGGACAACTCAAATTATTTGCTGATTTATTAAAAGAAGGCTCGTGGCTGGACGCACGGATCGAAACTGCCAACCCTGACCGCGTACCGCTTCCAAAACCCGATATCCGTTCTATGCAAATACCCCTTGGTCCGGTAGTAGTTTTTGGGGCAAGTAATTTTCCACTGGCCTTTTCGGTGGCTGGCGGCGATACGGCGTCGGCATTGGCTGCGGGTTGCAGCGTTGTTGTAAAGGCTCATCCTGCCCATCCGGCAACCAGCTGGCTTATTGGCAAGGCTATTCAAAAAGCAGCCAGGTCAACCGGTATGCCTGACGGTGTTTTCTCCCTGTTATTCGGCGATGGGCCGGTTTTAGGCGCCCAGTTAGTTAAACACCCTGAAGTAAAAGCTGTGGGTTTTACAGGGTCATTCGGTGCAGGTAAAGCCATTTATGACCTTGCGGTGCGTAGGGATGTCCCTATCCCTGTTTATGCTGAGATGGGAAGTACCAATCCGGTGTTTATCCTTCCGCAGGCTTTGCAAAACCATGGTGATGCTATTGCTAAAGGGTTTTCGGGGTCGGTAACCCTGGGGGTAGGTCAATTTTGCACAAATCCGGGAATGCTTATTTATGAAACCTCCGAAGTATTTACGGCTAAGCTGGAAGGGGAATTTAAGCAAACACTCGGCGGCGTTATGCTGACTACTCATATCTATCAATCATACAACACCGGGATTGATAGACATGCAAATACTGCAGGCGTACTCGAGCTGGCAAAAGGGAATACCCCGGGTGGTTTGAATACGGCGATGCCCACACTATTTAAAATAAAAAGCGATGCCTTAAAAACGCACCCTGATTTGTCTGAAGAGGTGTTCGGTCCAACCAGCATGGTGGTAGAGGCTACCTCCAGGCGAGATATGCTGGAAATAGCCCGAAACCTTACCGGGCATTTAACAGCGACAGTACACGGAACCGATAGTGATCTGGCCGATTATAAAGACCTGCTGGATATTTTAGAACAGAAAGTGGGCAGGCTGCTGATTAATGGTTTCCCTACCGGGGTTGAAGTATGTAGTGCGATGGTGCATGGCGGGCCGTTCCCTGCTACAACCGACTCCCGAAGCACATCAGTTGGTACGGCAGCAATTAACCGGTTTACACGGCCGGTATGTTACCAGAACATGCCGCAGGACTTACTGCCGGATGAATTAAAGAACAACAATGTCTTAGGTATCTGGAGATTAGTAAACGGTAGCTTAAGTAAAGAAGAAATCTAAATTATAAACTAACAAATAACGGTAGATATGGGATCATATAGAAGTTCAGACTGGTTTGGGAAAAAAGATAAAATGGGTCTGATTTACCGGAGCTGGATGAAAAATCAGGGAATGCCGGAGGACATGTTCGATGGCAGGCCTGTGATCGGGATCTGTAACACATGGTCGGAGCTCACACCTTGCAACGCGCATCTGCGTGACATAGCCGAAAGCGTACGGCGCGGTGTGCTGGAAGCTGGCGGTTTCCCGCTTGAGTTTCCCATTATGTCATTAGGCGAAACGCTGCTAAAACCTACGGCTATGCTGTTTCGCAACCTGGCCAGCATGGATGCCGAAGAATCCATCAGAGGAAATCCTATCGACGGTGTGGTACTACTAACCGGATGCGATAAAACTACGCCTTCCACCTTAATGGGGGCGGCCAGTGTGGATTTGCCAACCATTGTTGTGCAGGGTGGGCCGATGCTGAACGGCAAATACCACGGTCATGACATCGGTTCGGGTACCAGTGTATGGAAGCTGACCGAAGAGTTGAAAAAAGGCAACATCAGTTACGAAGAATATACAGAGGTAGAAAGCTGCATGTCGCGCAGTGCAGGCCACTGTATGACCATGGGTACGGCTTCAACGATGGCCTGCATGGTCGAAGCGCTGGGTATGAGCCTAAGCGGTGGCGCGGCTATACCGGCCGTGGATGCCAGGAGGAAAAGACTTGCTCAACTATCCGGCAGAAGGATCGTAGAAATGGTGAAAGAAGATCTGCGCATCTCTAAAATACTAACCCGTGATGCATTTGAAAACGCCATTAAAATTAATGCCGCAGTTGGTGGCTCGTCTAACTTTGTTATTCATCTCACAGCTATTGCAGGTAGGATAGGCGTAGAATTGAATTTGGAAGATTATGATAAAATTGGCAGTAAGATGCCGCTGCTGGTAAACCTGATGCCTTCCGGGAAATTCCTGATGGAAGATTTTTATTATGCAGGTGGTGTACCCGCAGTTATTAATCAAATGCGATCTCAGCTTAAGATGGATACGCTTACGGTAAGCGGTAAATCACATCGGGAAAATATTGAGGGTTCTGGCGTGAATTATAACAAAGAGGTTATTTATGAATATGATTCCCCTTTAACACCAGAGGCGGGTATCGTTGTATTAAAAGGTAACCTGGCATTAAACGGTGCGGTGATTAAGCCCTCAGCAGCAACGCCGGAATTAATGCAACATAGCGGCCGTGCAGTTGTTTTTGAAAACATTGAGGATTATCATGCCCGGATAGATGACCCTGACCTGGATATCGATGAAACTTGTGTAATGGTTTTAAAAAGCGTGGGGCCCGTTGGTTATCCCGGCATGCCCGAGGTTGGTAATATGACGCTGCCAAAAAAATTACTGGATAAAGGGGTAATGGATATGGTCAGGATATCAGACGGCAGAATGAGCGGCACCGCTTATGGGACGGTTATCCTGCATGTATCGCCCGAGTCGGCTATCGGTGGAAATTTGGGGCTTGTTGAGAACGGGGATATCATCGAACTGGACGTTGCGGGCAAACGCATCCACCTGGCGGTTAGCGATGAAGAACTGGCCGACAGGAAAAGTAAATGGATACCACCACCGGTTACAGAACGCGGTTATGTCAATATGTATGTCAAGCACGTACAGCAGGCCGATAAGGGTGCCGATCTGGATTTCCTGGTAGGTGGATCAGGATCGACCGTAACCCGCGACTCGCATTAAACCAAGCCATGGCCATAATCATTCTGTTTGCCTGTATAATAACGTTGGTATTGCTGATAGCCTGGGCCAGGGTAAATACTTTCCTGGCGTTCTTAATCGTATCCGTAATGGCGGCCCTGTTATTGGGCATGCCCCTAAACCGTATCCCTCAGGCGGTTAACAAGGGGTTAGGTGATACGCTGGGCTCGTTGGTGATCATCATTGTGTTAGGGGCCATGCTGGGTAAACTGGTAGCCTTTAGTGGTGCGGCGCAAAAAATAGCTACGGTATTAAAAAATACTTTTGGATATAAATATGTAACCTGGGCCATGTCTTTAACAGGCTTTATTGTAGGCATCCCCCTGTTTTATAATGTAGGATTTGTCCTGCTGATACCTATTATCTTTTCAGTTGCTTACAGCTATAAGGTACCATTGGTATACGTTGGTTTACCGATGCTGGCATCGCTCTCGGTAATGCATGGCTTCGTACCGCCCCACCCATCGCCTATGGCATTGGTGTCGCAATTCCATGCCGACCTGGCCAAAACTTTTGCCTACGGCACTATAGTCGCTATCCCTGCTATAATTATTGCAGGGCCTGTTTTTGCAAGCACGTTAAAAAATATGCAATCCAGCCCGACAATTATTTTACAGGCTGATCAGCTAACCGATGAGGAATTGCCCGGCATAGGAAACAGCATCATTTCCTCTTTGCTCCCGGTGCTGATTATTGGTGGCGCTACTTTAACTGCCCGAATATTCGGCGATAATACGGGCATTAAAAATATCGCCGGCTTTATCAGTGAACCGGCTATCGCCATGATACTGACCATGTGCATCGCAACCTGTACCCTGGGTCTGTGGGCAGGCAAAACGCTCAGTACGGTTATGGGTATCTATGCCGAAGCGGTTAAGGATATCGCAATGATCCTGTTGATAATCGGAAGCGCCGGAATTCTGAAGCAAATATTTGTTGAAACGGGTGTAAGCACCCAGATGGCTTCCATATTGCAGCAGCTCAGCCTGCCTCCTTTGCTTTTAGCCTGGCTTATCACGGCTATACTTCGGCTTAGCCTGGGTTCGGCTACCATCGCTGGTTTAACCGCCGCAGGCATCGTTTATCCGCTGATGGGGCCTTATGGCCCCGATCCCAACCTGATGGTGTTGGCCGTAGGCGCCGGTAGCCTGTTCTGTTCGCATGTTAATGATACCTCTTTCTGGCTGTTTAAAGAGTATTTTGGCTTATCAATGAAACAAACTTTTTTATCCTGGTCCCTGATGGAAACGCTCGTTTCAGTTATCGGCCTGATCGGCGTACTGATACTGAGCGAAGTGCTTAGGCAATAGTGGTACAATTCTGCTTGTGAAAAGTAATTACCTTACCTTTCACCGTTTTATCACCTGTTTTTTGATCTTATACCCACTCGTCCCAAAATACACAATAAACAAAAAACACAGCAGCGGAACGATGTACCCTGCTTGAATGTTATCATGATTAAAGTCGATCACGGTACCCATCAGGTAGGGAAGAATAGCGCCGCCGACTATCGACATAATCAACCAGGAAGAGGCCGGCTTGGTATCATCGCCCAAACCATCAATACCCAGTGCAAATATCGTCGGGAACATAATCGACATAAAAAAGCCCATTGCGCCTAAGCAATAAACAACATATTCGCCTTTTCCCAGGATACATACCGTGCACAACAAAGCGGCCATTACGGCATAAACGGTTAGCAATTTGTGTGATTTAACAACACTTAATATGGCCGTCCCGATAAAACGCCCACCCATAAACAGCAAGCCATAATACAAACCAAGATAAACGGATGCCGACTTCTCATCTATACCTGCGCCTTGTTTGGCCATTCGGATAAAGAAGCTGGTCACGCAAACCTGGGCGCCCACATAAAAAAACTGTGCAAGCACGGCAAGTAACAAGTGCCGGTGTTTTAACGCGCCTAAAAAGCTTCCGCCAGATGATTCTTCCTTCGAAATATTTTTAATTTCGGGCAACTTGCTTAGTATAAAGCAGATGGCTACAACAGCCAGTGTAGCGGCCAGTATACCGTAAGGTAATTTTACTGATGAAGCTTCATGCAATAAATATGCAGATTTATCTGCAGCGGGCATAGCGTCGAGTTGAGTCCTGGTATACTCTTTGCCCGAAAGAATCAACATGCCGCCCACATACGGTGCAACTGTAGCTGCGGCTCCGTTAAAAGCCGCCGCCAGGTTAATGCGTGTTGTTGCGCCTGCCGGGTTGCCAAGTATGGCCGAGTAGGGGTTGGCGGCAGTTTCTAAGATAGCGATGCCGCAGCCGATAACAAATAATGAGCCTAAAAAGCCGAGGTAAGCCAACGCGTTTGCGGCCGGGATAAACAGGGCGGCACCGATTGTGGCCAGCAACAGGCCTACTATAATGCTTTTTTTATAACCGATCTTTTTGAGCAGTATGCCTGCGGGTATCGCCATTACAAAATAAGCCAGGAATATGGCCGTATCCACCAGCGTCGATTGCCGGTTATTGAGCTGGCAGGCTTTTTTTAGGTGGGGTATCAAAATCCCGTCAAGGTTGTGCACCATGCCCCATAAAAAGAACAGCGAGCAGATGAGGATGAATGGTACTAAAAGCGTTTTGCCTTTAAGCGAGCTTTCGGGTATCGGTTGCTCGGTAGCGCCGGTGTTTATTTGCATGGCTTAGGAGTTTTGTTTTCTTTTAACCATCAGCAGGTGATCGCAGGCCTGAACCACTTCGCCGTGCTGATTGATAATCTCTACGTGCTCGGTCACAATGCCGAACTCTGGCTTTTTAGCATCACTCTTGGCCGAAATGGTGATCTCCGAGTGTATCGTATCGCCAATAAATACCGGTTTGATAAAGCGCAGTGTATCATATCCCCGCGAAAAAGCTTCAGGGTTGATCTCCGACGCAGTTAACCCGATACCGATACTGAACACCATGGTGCCATGCGCTATCCGCTGTTTAAAAGGCTGGGTTTTGCACCATTCGGCATCCATGTGATGCGGGAAAAAGTCGCCTGTATGGCCGGCATGAACAACAAAATCAGTTTCGGTAATGGTGCGGCCAAGCGTTACGCGTTTGTCGCCTATGGTATAATCTTCGAAGAACATGGATTTGAAGTACATATGTTGGTTTATTGGTGATCAGGTGAGCAGTTGTGTTGGCAGATTGTTTAACTATGGTATTAGCAGGTGTTTACTAAGTTGTTAAGTTATTTATTATTTACTGTCTTGACTCTTGTCTCTTAAATCTACTTATCAGAGCGTTGCCTGTGGCCCGGGCTATCCGCTCATACTGCGCGGGCATTAGCCACCGGGCTGGTATCCCTGCCTGCCGGCAGGCAGGCGCTGCTATCCCTAACGCGGGTTTTCGTTTAAATTCGAAATTGAACATTCGAAATAAAGCACTTCAAAATCAAACAAACCTCTCCGCCACGTTCACACCACCATTATCGTTCGAAGCATAGGCGCTTTCCACCACGGCCATGGTCTTGATTACATCTTCAACACTGGTCGGCAAAATATCTGTTTCACCGTTTTTGTAGCGCATCAGGCTGCCCATCGTGCCCATAAATGCGTCCGGGAACCAGGAACCTTCCAGCACGATCTCTTTCCATTCGGGAGCTTTGCCTTCTTCAACAATACAGTATTCAAACTTGTCGGGTACGCCATGCGGGTAATCCATCAGCAAGCCCATGCGAGCTTTGATAGCCCCTTTAGTGCCTTCCCACTTAATAAAACTTTCCTGGTTATGCGGGCCGAATGAGTGATCATGATTGGTGTTGATCACCGCGTGCATGGTATCACCATAATCGAACAAAATCGTCGAGCGCGATGATGACAGTCTTTTGGCCGGGTGTTTCAGTGTTTTGGCCATTACCGTATGCGGGTCGCCTAAAAACGAGCGCATCAGGTCGATGTAGTGGATACTGTGGTACTGTATCTCCAGTCGCGGGTGCACCATCACAAAAGGGAACAGTTCCCAGGGTGTTTCCAGCGTTACCCGCACCTCCATATCATACAGTTCGCCAATCATTCCTTGTTCTATCATATACCGTGCGGCAGCAACATAGGGCGCGAACCGCAGCTGGCAATTAATGGCGGCGGCTAACTTTTTTCGGCGGCAAACTTCCAGTATCTCTTTGCTCTGCCAAAAGTAATCGCCCATGGGCTTTTGTATTAATACGCCAGCGCCGTCGGGCAATTTTTCAAGAGTAGCCACAAATTGCTCCGGCATAATGGTAATGTCGTAAACGGCATCGGCAGGAGCATTAGCTACGGCCTCGTCGACACTGTCGTACACACATGGGATGCTCCATTCGGCAGCCAGTTTCTCGGCACGTGCACGGGTACGGTTGGTAATACCCATCACAGTAAAACCCGCTTTTTTGTAAGCAGGCAGGTGCGCATCGTGTACAATGCCGCCAGCGCCGATGATGATGATCGGCAAAGGTTTTTGCGGTAATACGGGTTTATAAGTTATCTCCATAGTTCATGGTGTTAACGCGGTTATTTGCTGCTGCCCTTCGGCAAGCAACTGGTTAACCGGTGTATTGGTGTTGATGGCTTTGATTACTACGCCGTCGATTACCCGTGCAATCTGCGCCCAGTTAGCCAATTGTGGCAACGAGCGTGCTGATTGGTGCAGTTGCTCCAATTTATGATAATAAGGGATGGTTTGATTGATCTCTTGATCTTGCCATGTCGAAATACGGCAACCAATGCCACCTTCTAAAGTTAATAATTTATCGTTTTGCTGATTGACGGCAAATCTCAAAAAATCATATGCTACATCTTTATGCTTACTGCCCGATCCAACAGTATACAACCAATACACATTGAGCGATGCTGAGGCATGGCCCGGAGCGGCGGGGATATTCGTAATATCGACCTTGCCCTTTACTACCGATTCGCCGATCACTTCGCACATCGAAGCAAAGCCAAACCAGTTTACCATCATGGCGGCTTCACCGCGGGCAAAAGCCATGCCGGTAGCTACCGATTCGTATTGCATGGTACCAGGATGAACAACGTTACTATCGAGCAGGGTATCCCTGTAAAACTGCAAGCCCAGGGCTGCCGCTTCGGTGTTAATGTTGACATTCCCCTGTGCATCGGTCAGATTTCCGCCGCGCGTCCACAATTGCAGGCAGAAATCAAATACAGTGTTATGGCCGTCGGGCAAACCGGCGAAGACCGTTCCATATAAGTTCTGCTCAGGACGATGAAAGAATCGGGCCACCTGTATAAAATCATCCCAGGTTTTAGGTACGGTTAAAGGTTTGCCGAATTGTTGCTGAAAGGCTTTTTGTTCGGCTTCATCTTCGAACAAGTCTTTACGATAGATCAAACATTCCGGCCCATCGTGAAAGGGCAATCCGGCTAATGCATCACCAAACTGCTGCATACCCAGTAACGAGTTGCTCCATCCCTGCGGGTAACCATCGGGCGGATTTTGCGCAGCATAAGGTTGCAAGTTTTGCAACGATCCGCCTTCCCAGGCCTCCAATAACCAATCGGTAACCACATGTGCGATATCCCAGTCGCCGTTTTTCAAACCATTGTTTTCTAAAATAGCGGTGTGCAGGTCATCCAGGTCCATCGGTACCATTTCGGCTTCTAATGTGCAGCCGGTTTCGGCGCGGTAACTATCCCACAGCTTTTGCAGGGTGCTTTCAAAAGGTCCGAATTTGCGTACCGCTATCCTGATTTGTTCAGTTGCCATTGCCGATGAGTTGTTTGGTGATCGTATCATTATCTTCACCTAATTTGGGCGAACCTTTGGCCGATGTAAAATGTTCACCATCGATCGTGATGGGGCTCCGTGTAGTGCGGTAACGGTAACCATCGCTCATTTCAACTTCCTGTATCATATCCAGCACTTTAAAACCGTCTTCCTGCATCAGTTTATCCCATGAGAGAACTTCCGCACACCAGATATCTGCGGTAAGCAGAATATCCAGCCAGTGTTTGGTTGTGTTGGTGAGCAAATGTGCAGCCAGGATGGTTTTGATCTCATCGCGCAAAGCAAAAGCCTGAGCAACTTCGGTGTAGGCCAGTAGTTCGTCACACCCTAATAAATTGCCTAATTGCGGTATCGAGCCCATCGCCAAGGCCAGGTAACCATCGGTGGTTTGATAAATGCCGTAGGGTGCGCCCAGGTAAGCATGGGCATTATTCTTTTCCGAACGCTCGGGCAACTTGCCGTCATAAAAATAGGTAGTAATGGCTTCGAACTGGAAATCGATAGCCGATTCGAGCATACTTACCTGCACCAGGGCGCCTTCGCCGTTGATGGTTCGGCGTACCAGGCAAGCCAAAATACCCTGCGCCAGATGATTACCAGCAAGCATATCCACAATCGATAAGCCCATTGGTACTGGTCCGCCGGCGTTGCCGCTTAACCAGGTTAAACCGGTGAGGGATTGAAGCAATAAATCCTGTCCGGGCTTATCGCGCCACGGTCCGGTATCGCCATAGCCTGATATCTCGCCATAAATTACATTAGGATTGATTTTTTTTACCGATGCATAATCGAAGCCCAAACGCTCCATCACACCCGGGCGGAAGTTATGCATTACCACATCGGCTTTCTTTACAAGCTCCCAAAGCTGTTTTTTGTCGTCCTCAACCTTCAGATCGGCAGCAAAACTTTCCTTGTTGCGGTTGATGGCATGAAAAACTGATGATTCGCCGTTCATGATGACGTTCGAAGTATATAAATGCCGGCAGATATCTCCGGTGCCGGGTTTTTCTATCTTGATAACGCGTGCGCCCATATCGGCCAGTTTAAGAGCTGCCGACGGGCCCGACAAAAACTGGCTGAAATCAATGACCAGGTAATCTTCCAATGGTTTCATGCCAGTTCAAATTGTTGGTTGATCAAATCGGTATCTGCGCCGGGCCTTGGGGCAGCTTTATCCGAATAGAGCCTCTCGCCATTAATGCGGATAGGGCAGCGGGTAGTGCTCAGTAAGCTGCCATCGGGTAAAGTAACTTCCTGTTTCATACCCTGGGCCAGGTAACCCTCGTGCTGCAATGCCTGCTCGTAAGTAAGGACCTCTGCGCACCAGATTCCTTTAGTTTCCAGTTTGGCGAGCCAGTGCCCTGTGGTTTGGGCAGACAATTGTTGCGCGATGGTGCGCATAATTTCGTCGCGATGATCGAACCAGGAACTTTTATCTGCATAAGCCCGCAGATCGACACCTAAAGCATCACCAATCTGGTGCAGATCGCCCATGGCTAACGACAGATAACCGTCGCTGGTTTTATAGATACCATACGGAGCGCTCAGATAGGGGTGACCGTTGCCTTTAACCTGGCTGCGTTGGGGTAGTTTGCCGCCATCGTTTAGGTGCGTGGTAATTACTTCGAACTGCAGGTCGAGTACGGATTCGAGCAAACTCACTTCTACCAAAACGCTGTTGTTGGTTTTAGCGCGTTTAAGCAGCGCCGCCAGCAAACCTTGTACAAAATGCGCACCGCAGATCATATCGGCAGTAGCTAAACCGAAAGATACGGGGCCTGAATTATGCGTATCTGATAAATAGGCCAGCCCGGAAAGCGACTGAATTAGTAGATCCTGGCCCGGGCGTAACGCCCAGGGGCCTTTGCTGCCGTAGCCGGTAACCACGCCGTAAACTATGCGTGGGTTAATGGTACGGACAGATTCATAGCCCAGACCTATCTTCTCCATCACACCCGGCCTGAAATTATGGGTAATGATATCTGCTTTTGCGATGAGCTTTTTGATATGTTCCAGGTCGGCCGGGTTTTTCAGATCAGCGGCGTACGACTCCTTATTGCGGTTGATGGTATGAAAAACCAAACTGCTGCCATCAACAAAAATATTGCGGATGGCGATTTGCCGGCCGGCTTCGCCTTTTACCGGCCGTTCTATTTTAATCACACGCGCGCCCAGGTCGGCCAGGCGTAAACCAGCCGTAGGCGCCGCCATAAACTGCGCAAACTCCAATACCAAAAGGCCCTCCAGTGGTTTCATTTATGCCTGCACTTTGGTTTTCGATTCAATATACAGTTTATTCAGGCGATTTAAAACTCCGGTTTCAGAGCCACCCTGCATCAGGTAATCGCGCACAATATCGCCCGCATGATCCTGGAAAAACATGTGTCCAAAATATCTCGGACGAAGGTACGCCCGTTGCAAAGCAGGCAGGGTATGGGCAAAGTAGTTATGCGTTTTTAGGTTGCAGTCTTCATCAGTCCATGCTGATAAATGCCCTGGTTGACCGCCATTATCGGCATACAAACCACGCTGGCATAGTGGCGAAGCTACGTATTGCGCATACTGCATCGCGATATCGATATGTTTGCAATTAGCCGAAACGGCCAAACCCGTGCCACCCAGCGAACTGCGCAGATTGGTTTTGCCGTTGAGCGTCACCATATCGTGAAATAGCAACAGCTTGCGTGCATATCCTTTGCGCGAGTAGTTGGAATAACCGTAGGCAAACGGGCAATAAGCAATATCGTCGCTTAAAGTCATCGCCTCATAAGTTTGTATAGGGTTGCGATTAAAACAAGCCGGATCGATGTATAGGGACAGCTCACGATATAGCTGCAAAGCCTTGATGCCGGTCTCTTCGCTAATTACGATGTTATCGTCCTGGCAAGGGTCTTCGCCAAGCGAGCAGCAGAACGTATAAAAGGTCATCAGCGAATCGATCGGGATAGCGGGAAACGCGACCAGGCCTTTCTTTGCCATCGACAATAATTCGGCATAGGTTTTGGGCAGTGACAGGCCATGTTTCTCGAGCAGGTCGGGGCGGGAAGAGGCTACAGGGGTAGCTGCGTCGATAGCCAATGCCCACTGGCGACCGTCGTAATGATAACTTTCGTACGAATGGCCAACGGTATTGCGCTTCTGATCTTTCAGGAACTCGGCAGGCAGATATTGATCGAATGCCAAAATGCTGTTTGTTTTGGCAGTGAAACCGGCCCAGGGATGATCGATCACCAGCAGATCATAGCATTCGGCCAATTGTTGTATGGATAGGTCGGCAAATTGTTGCAGCGAGCGTTTCTCCCAGGTAATGTTAACATTGGGGTTCAATTCGGAAAAGCGTTGTGCGGTAGCTGCCATCGGCGTAAAGCCGCGGCTGTGGTTCCAGGTAATTCCTTTTAAATTGATGTTTTCAGACATGAAATAGTATCAGATTACATCCCGGCAAGAGCTAAAAAAGATATTGCAGGATGTCGGCCGGTTATTTGAAATTTTTAGATTTATTGCAAAAACAAATTTATCCGCAACTGCTATTTGGCGGTTATAGAATCTAAGCAAGCCATTGTAGGATATTATCATGCGAGTGCAGAATGAAAAATGCAAAGCAGTTGGTTTAAATACAAGGTTTGGAGAGTAATGAAGCCGGAGTAATCCGCGTAACTGTAAAAAGTGCAGTTTTATTGTATTATTTCTAAAATAAATTGTTTTTTGTTTTACTTATTAAAAAAGTTTTACCATATTGAGCGGTATTTCAATTTGTTAACTGTTTGGTAATACGTCCTCTCCGAACCTTGATGAGGCTTGTGTTGTGATCTTAACACGATCAGGGTGCCGGCTAAACAGTAAGCGGTTAAATATATATATTCTACACTACCTGTTTGAAGTTTGTACATGTAAAAGGAGCTCTTCTTTTAGCTTCTTAATGGGGTTGATACGCCAACTTACAGTGGTGTATTGTTGTGTGAATGAGCGGGTACAGATTTTAAGAATTAACATTAAGTTAATACAGGGCTTGCGAATACTGGTTAGTTTAGCAGGCTTGGTTTTTGTGTTTTGAGAAATACGCGTAATGGAGTTTGCAAACTGTTTCATAAAATAAAAATAAGTACCCTCTAATTCTCCTTTAATGAAAAAACTTCTACGTTTTGTTTTTTTCGCTGTGCTGTCGTTTTCACCAGCGATATTATTCGGACAAACAGCACCGACAAGTATAACGGGATCGGGCGCGAGTGCAACCACCCTTAGTGTTGATTGGGTCCCGGCTACAGGAGCCACTAACTATTTTTACGATCTTTCGACGGACAATTTTAGCACAACAGTAAGCGGTTATACCAACGTGAGCACAGGTTCGACGGCCGCCGGCGTGACAATAACAGGTTTGACAGCCAGTACAACGTATTATATCAGGGTACGGACGGTTACCGCCGGGGGTACAAGTTCTAACTCATCGATAGTTACACTTGCAACGCTGGCATCGTCAAATTTTTCGGCTACATACGATTTCAACTCTATACTTTCATCACCCTCGGGAGCTACAGATCCATCACCTGTGCCGGTGGTTGATAATGTTACATTTAGCTCATATACCTTAGCTGGTGCTACGGCCTCGGCCGGCGCAGGGCGCTATGCAGCCAATACCTGGGGGAACACTGCAAATTCTCCTTTTAATTCGAGTAACTATTATTCGGTAACAATTACGCCGGCATCAGGCAGTACGCTTACGCTTACGGCGCTTACATTCACATCGCAACACTCGGCAACCGGGCCAATGAAATACAGTGTTCGAAGCAGCTTAGATAATTATGCAACAGATCTGCCGGCATCGGTAAACCCTGCAAATGCTAACATAACTGTTGCCAGCAATATATTTACAATGCCGACTACGGCTACGACCGCTCAGACCGGGAGCACCATTACGTTTCCTGCAGGTTCGTTTACCGGTTTAACCAGCGCGGTAACTATTCGTATCTATCCGTTTAATGATGCCACAACCAGTACAGCGGGTACGTTTAGTGTTGACAATGTAGTGTTTACCGGTAGTACGGGTGTCGCTCCGCCGACAGTTAGTTATACAACACCACAAACATATACCCAAAACACTGCCATCACTACACTTACACCAACCAGTAGCGGCGTTGTGGCTCCGAATTTCAATACATCGGCCATCGGCTTGGCTTTTGCACAACCAATTGGTGTAGCGCGTGATGCCTCAGGGAATATTTACGTGGCTGATGCCGGAGGGACGTCGGTTTCTAAAATGTCGGCAACCGGCTCGGGTTTAACAACTATCGGGTCTGGCATTGCAGGTCTTGGCGCTATAGCCCTGGATGCATCCGGAAATATGTATGTAACCGAAGTCACTACCGGGAAACTGAAAAAAGTTACGCCCGCAGGAGTGGTTACAGATGTAACAACGTTCACACAACCAACAGGTGTTGCACTGGATGCTTCGGGCAATATTTTCGTTGCCGACCAGGGCACCAATCAGGTGAGCGAAATACTTTCAGGGGGCTCATCGGCCTCGGTCATTGCTTCCGGATTTTCGACTCCTTTTGGCGTAGCTATAGATGCTTCGGGAAATATCTATGTGGCCAACCAAGGTAATGGCAAGCTGCAAATGATCGCTGCTACAGGTCACGCTGTAACCGATGTTGCAACAATTTCTCCTGGTATAACTGGTTTAGCATTCGATGCAGCAGGTAATCTGTATTATACAAACATTGCCAACCATTCGGTTAACGAAATAGCGGCAGGTACTACCACATCAACACAGCTTTCAACCAACTTTACCACACCTGCCGGATTGGTAATAGATGCCACCGGCAATCCGTACGTAGCCGATTACACTGCGGGAGGTTCAGTCAAGAAAGTAGCGCGTACCGGTGGCTACTACATCACACCGTCCTTGCCTGCTGGTTTAAGTATGGATGGCACCACCGGTGCTATCAGCGGTACGCCTACTGTAGCAAGCGCTTCAACTAATTATACTATTACCGCTTTTAACAGTGGGGGCGGAACAAGTACCACCCTAAATATAACAGTGAATGCTCAACCTGCAATAGGTACAACAGGTACACTTTCGGCTTTAAGTACAACCTATGGTACAGCATCGTCAAACGGTACTTTCAACGTTTCGGGTACTAACCTTACTGCGGGTATCCTGGTTACTCCGCCATCGGGTTTTGAAGTAAGCACCGATGGCACCACATTCAGCAGCACAGTTACTGTCGGTGCTGCGGGCACAGTAACATCTACCCCGGTTTATATCAGGTTAGCAGCCACTACAGCAGTGGGAAGTTCATACTCCGGCAACGTGGTATTAAGCAGCAGCGGGGCTAACAGCGTTAACGTTGCCACGGTTACGAGTACAGTTAGCGCTGCTGCCTTAACCATCACCGCAAACGGAGTTAACAAAACCTACGGCAGTACGCTGACAGGGGGGGCTGGTTCGACGGCATTCACCCCTTCAGGGTTGAAAAACTCAGAAACTATTTCGACAGTGACTATTGCTTACGGTACAGGTGCTGCTGCGACTGCTGGGGTAAATACTTATACCGGCCAGGTAACACCATCTGCGGCTACCGGCGGAACATTCACCGCTTCAAACTATAGCATTACTTATGCCACAGGTGATATTACGGTTGGTAAAGCGTCGTTATCCGTTACTGCTAATACAGCCAACAAAGCTTATGGTGTCGTTTTAACGGGTGCAGCAGGCTCTACAGCGTTTACATCGAGCGGTTTGCTTAATTCTGAGACTATCGGAACCGTAACTCTTGCCTACGGTACAGGTGCAGCAGGTAACGCCTCCGTGAATACTTACACCAGCCAGGTTACACCATCAGCAGCTACAGGTGGAACGTTTTCGGCAGCCAATTATAATATCACCTATAATAACGGCGATATTGTTGTTGGTCAGGCCAATTTAACTATCACAGCAAATACAGCCAATAAAACCTATGGATCGACATTAACCAGCGGATCGGGCTCAACAGCATTTACCCCAAGCGGTTTAGCTAACAGCGAAACCATCGGCAGCGTGACTATAACTTACGGTACAGGTGCTGCTGCGACGGCTGCGGTAAATACCTATACCGGCCAGGCAACGCCTTCGGCAGCTACTGGTGGTTCGTTTAATGCAAGCAATTATAGCATTACTTATACGGCCGGCGACATCGTGGTTGGTAAAGCGGCCTTGGATATCACTGCCAATAGTGTTACCAAAACGGTAGGCACAACAATTACAGGCAGTACGGGTTCAACTGCTTTTACTTCGACAGGCTTACAGAATTCGGAGACCATCGGCTCGGTAACTATCGCCTACGGTACAGGTTCGGCAGCGGGTGCGCCTGTTGCTACCTATACTGGCTCTGTTGTAGCATCGGCAGCAACCGGAGGTACTTTTAATGCAGGCAACTATACAATTACTTATCATGCCGGCGATATCACTGTGTCATCTGCGCCAACACCTACCATCAGCAGTACTGGCACATTATCTGCACTCACTGCTACTTATGGTACAGCTTCATCATCAGGTACATTCAGTGTATCGGGAGCTAATATGTCGGCCGGTATCTTAGTTACACCACCTGCAGGTTTTGAGGTAAGTACCGATAACGCCAGCTTCAGCAGTACTGTTACTGTAGGAGCAGCCGGTACGATATCTTCTACACCGGTGTACATCCGCCTCGCTAAAACTTCGGCGGCTACTACCTATTCGGGTAATGTGGTATTGAGCAGTACCGGCGCTGTCAACGTTAACGTTGCAACTGCTACCAGTACAGTAAATAAGGCTGCATTAACGCTAACTGCCAATTCGGCATCTAAAACTTACGGACAAACACTAACCAGCGGTACCGTAACAACTACCGCATTTACCGTTACCGGCACTTTGCAGAATGGCGAAACCATAACCGGCGCTACCATTACTTATGGTACCGGTGCTGCTGCCACAGATGGCGTGAATACATACACTGGTGCGGTTGTGCCAAGCGCAGCTACGGGTTCGAACGGTTTCTCGACAGGTAATTATAACATTACCTATACCAGCAACAGCATTAGTGTAACGCAAGCTAATTTGACTATTACTGCCAATACTGCCAATAAAACTTATGGCACGGCTTTAACAGGCGGCGCAGGTTCAACAGCGTTTACGCCAACAGGTTTACAAAACTCCGAAACCATCGGTTCGGTAACTTTAGCCTATGGTACGGGTTCGGCTGCCAATGCTGCAGTTAATACCTACACCAGCCAGGTAACGCCATCGGCTGCTACCGGTGGTACTTTCACTGCCACTAACTATTCGATCACTTATACTAAAGGCGATATCGTTGTAGGAAAAGCTAATCTGGCCATTACTGCAAATACCGCCAATAAGACCTATGGCACAACTTTAGCCGGTGTAACCGGTTCAACAGCGTTTACCCCGACGGGTTTACAAAATTCGGAAACTATCGGTAGCGTTACTCTTGCTTACGGTACCGGATCGGCTGCAACTGCGGCAGTTAATACTTATACCGGCCAGGTTACACCCTCAGCTGCAACAGGCGGCACGTTTACTGCCGGTAACTACAACATTACCTATACAGCCGGTGACATTATTGTAGGTACGGCTAATCTGACCATTACGGCAAACAATGTAAACAAAACTTATGGCGCTACTTTAACCGGGGCTGCAGGGTCAACAGCCTTTATTCCGACAGGCTTGGCTAATGGCGAAACTATTGGTAGCGTTACTGTTGCTTACGGTACAGGTTCGGCAGCAACAGCGGTTGTAAATACTTATACCGGCCAGGTTACGCCCTCGGCTGCAACGGGCGGTACGTTTACGGCAAGTAACTATAACATTACTTATGCTGCGGGTAATATTATCGTAGGCAAAGCTAACCTAACCATCACTGCTGCCGATGTTAACAAAACTTATGGCACTACTTTAATAGGCGCTGCGGGTTCAACAGCGTTCACCCCGACAGGTTTAGCTAACTCCGAAACAATAGGCAGCGTAACCATCGCTTACGGTACAGGCTCGGCCGCCACCGCCGCCGTAAATACCTATACCGGTCAGGCAACGCCGTCGGCAGCTACCGGCGGTACATTTACGGCCGGAAATTATAACATTACTTATAGTCCGGGAAGTATCATCGTAGGTAAAGCTAACCTGACTATTACAGCTAACGATGCCAGCAAAACTTATGGTACTGCTTTGACTGGGACTGCAGGCTCAACAGCCTTTACTTCGACAGGTTTGGCTAATTCTGAAACCATCGGTTCGGTAACCATAGCTTATGGCACAGGCGCAGCCGCGAATGCCGCTGTGAATACCTACACAGGTTCGGTAACACCATCGGCAGCTACCGGCGGTACATTTACTGCAGGTAATTACAACATCACTTATGCCACCGGTAATATCATTGTAGGTAAAGCCAACCTCGCTATCACCGCTACAGATGTTAACAAAACTTACGGCGCTACTTTAACCGGTGCCACAGGTTCTACAGCCTTTACTTCGACAGGTTTGGTAAACAGCGAAACCATCGGCAGTGTAACCGTAGCTTATGGTACAGGCTCGGCCGCTACTGCTGCTGTGAATACCTATACCGGCCAGGTAACGCCATCAGCGGCTACCGGTGGCACGTTTACCGCGGGTAACTATAACATTACTTATAATAACGGGGCTATCATCGTAGGCAAAGCTAACCTGACCATCACAGCCAATAACGTGAGCAAGGTTTACGGTGTAGCTATTACCGGCGCTTCGGGTTCAACGGCTTTCACCTCAACAGGTTTGGCTAATTCCGAAACTATAGGCTCAGTAACTATTGCTTATGGTACAGGCTCGGCCGCAAATGCTGCCGGGGGCACCTATACCGGTTCGGTAGTGGCTTCGGCCGCCACCGGCGGTACATTTGCTGCTGCCAATTACAACATTACTTATGCGGCAGGTAACATTACGGTAACTCCGGTTACTTTAACGGTTACCGTTAATAATGCGACTAAAGTTTACGGAGCGGCCAACCCGGCATTTACCGTGAACTACGCCGGCTTTATAACCGGCGATAATGCGGCCAGCTTAACTACGCAACCAACCGTTACTACTACTGCAACTGCAACTTCGGGTGTAGGTAACTATACCTTAACAGCCGCAGGGGGTGTAAGTAGCAACTATACGTTTGTATATTCGGGTACAGGCACGTTGGCCATCACACCTGCGCCGTTAACAATTACAGCCGATGCCAAAACCAGGGCGTACAATACAGCTAACCCAACCTTAACGGCAACATATACCGGTTTTGCAGGTACGGATAATGCGGCAAGTTTAACCACGCAGCCGACATTTTCAACTACTGCGGTTACCAGTTCCTTGCCGGGTACTTACCCGATCACGGTAAGCGGCGCTGCATCGCCAAATTATACCATTACTTATGTGAATGGTGTGCTGACCGTTGCCCCGGGTAACAACGCTAACCTGGCGTTCCTTACAATCAGCTCGGGTACGCTATCGCCAACCTTTGCGGCAGCGACTAAAGCTTATGTGGATACGGTGGCCAATTCGGTCGACCGTATCAGTGTTATCCCAACGCTGAGCGATCTGGCAGCTAACCTGCAGGTTAATAGTACGCAGGTAGGCAGCGGCAACAACTCGGTATTTATACCATTGAAAGAAGGCGACAACACTACAATTACCATTTTAGTGACTGCGCAGGACGGTGTAACTAAAAATACCTATACGGTAACCGTGTACAGGGCTTCGGCTGTGAGCAATATCACGGCGTCGAACATCATGTCGCCGAACGGTGATGGCAAGAACGATAACTGGGTCATCAAGGATATACTTCTATATCCGAACAATAACGTAACGGTTTATGATCGCGGCGGCAGGGTAGTGTACAGTAAACATGGTTATACCAACGATTGGAACGGAACGCTGAGAGGTGCACCTCTTTCGGAAGGTACATACTACTATACCGTGCAACTCGATCCGAAATTGCCTGTGATCAAAGGCTATATCACGATTTTAAGAACCAGGTAATTGTTGAACGCGAACATTTTAAAAAGTATAACGATGAAAATCTTTAATCATATCAAAAAAACTACCATAGCTGCATCAGTGCTTGCCTGCTTAATGATGGTATCGTTAAGCAGCAGGGCCCAGCTAAACCCGTTCCAGCAGGGTTATTATCTGAATAAATACCTGGCCGACCCGTCGATGGCCGGTATCAACCCGGGGTTGAACATCAACGCCGGTTACCGCCAGCAATGGAGCTCTTTCCCAGGTACACCCAAAACTCAAACCCTAACCGCCGATTACCAGGCGACCGATAAAGTTGGCCTGGGCTTGAACATCAGCAACGATAAAGCAGGCTTGATACAACAGACCCGCATGATGGCAACCTATGCTTACCATTTGCCTTTGAGCGGGAACGACCAGCGCCTGAACTTCGGTTTATCCTTAGGTATCAACGATCCTTTCATCAGTACCAGCAGCGTTAACGGCGACCAGAGCGATGTGCAGATTGCCGATTACAACCAACTGAAACCTTATGTGGATGGCGATTTCGGTATCTCGTACACCAGCAACCACCTGACTGTTGAAGCTGCGATACCTAACCTGAAAGCAAACCTGTTTAAAAACGAGGACGACCGGATAGATGTTGACCGGACTACTTTTATGACAGCAGCCAGCTATAAGATACAATTGCCGGGCAATGCGCTTGCGGTTGAGCCAAAAGTAATGTTTCGGGGCGTAAAAGGTTTTGACAATATCCTTGACGCAGGGGTTAATTTTAGTATGACCAGCACCGGCTTAAGTTTGCAGGGCATTTACCACAGCAACCAGAATGTAGGTATGGGCTTTGCCTGGGAAGAGCATGCTTTTGGCCTGAGCTTTAACTACAACCTCGAAACCGGCCCGGTGAGTACTTACAGTTCGGGAGCTTTTGAGTTTGGTTTGAAGATTAAACTATTCAATAAGGCTAAATAATCCCATGAATGATGGCTTGGCACCTCACCGATAACCATAATGGCAAAAGTCCTTTAGTATACACTAAAGGACTTTTTTTGTATGATATTATCATAACATCCCCGAAGCGAATGTTTTACTATTTACTCAACTGCCACGAATAGTGTGTATTTTTCAACTGTGATTTTATAGATATTTTGTCGGATTGAATACCCGCATGCTTAATGTAGGATAATATACTACAATACATAGTGAAAATGGTATAGAAAACGTTGCGGTTTGTAAAATACTTTTGTTAAGATCAATTAACCGTCGCATTGTATTGAATAAGCGGGGAAATCGTCCTATTAAAATGGCCTATATCTTTCCGGTTATTATCAAATACGTCTGCAAAAAATTGCTTGTTTTTATTCAGGATGATAAAACGTATTAATAAAAGTGTTGCTCCGTTTTTGTTGCTGGTGCTGCTGGTCAGTGTCGGCCGTGCGCAGAATGGCGGCGCCGTACTTCGTACGGATCAGCTTAAAAAATACGTTTCGTACTTCAACTCTATCGATACCGAAGCGGTAAAAAATTATGTGCCTAACAGCGAGTCGTATACCTGGCTTTCAAAAAATATCCCGCTGTTCGAATGCCCGGACACTACACTGCAGCGCATGTATTATTACCGATGGTGGAGCTTCCGCAAACACCTGGTTAAAACACCTGACGGCTTTGTGTTTACCGAATTTATCATTCCGGTAAAGTTTGCCGGCAAATATAATACCATCAGTTCGGCAGTAGGGCATCAGGTTAATGAAGGCCGCTGGCTGCGCGATCCTCAATATATTAATGATTACATCAAATTCTGGCTGCTGGATGTACCCAAGCTGCCTAAGCCGCACGGCCATAATTTCAGCAGTTGGATTGATGATGCTGTATATCAGCGTAACCTCGTCAGTCCCGATAAGGCATTTTTGCAAAAGCTATTACCTGCGCTGAATACCGATTACCAGCAATGGGAGAAAGAGAAGCAGGTAGCTAACGGTATGTTCTGGCAGTTTGATGTGCGCGATGCCATGGAAGAATCCATCAGCGGAAGCCGGAAGGATAAAAACATTCGCCCGACCATCAACAGCTACATGTATGGCAATGCCAAAGCGTTGGCACAAATGGCAGGCGAGTTAGGCATTGACAGCCTGCAAAAGAAATATTCGGCGAAAGCCAGAGAATTGAAGGCACTGGTTCAGCAAAACCTTTGGGATAACGAAGCCTCGTTTTTTGAAGTGAAGCTCACCAACGGGCAGTTTGCGGAAGTAAGGGAAGCTATCGGTTTCATACCATGGTATTTTAACCTGCCCGATGATACACCTAAATATGCCAAAGCCTGGGATCAACTGATCGATACAACCGGTTTTAACGCACCATGGGGCATAACTACTGCTGAAAGACGTCACCCGAAATTCCGTACACACGGAACCGGCAAATGCGAGTGGGACGGAGCCGTTTGGCCCTATGCCACCACACAGGACCTGAAAGGCCTGGCCAATCTGCTGACCAACTATACCAACCATGGTAAAATGACGGCTAAGGTGTTTTTTGATAACCTGCACAAATATGCCTGGAGCCAGCAAATGTACGGCAGGCCGTACATAGGCGAATACCAAGATGAGAAAAATGGGTATTGGCTAAAGGGGGATAACCCACGCAGTACCTTTTACAACCACTCTGGTTTTGCGGATCTGGTCATCAACGACCTGGTTGGCATTAAACCACGATTGGATAACACGCTCGAGGTTTGCCCGCTCATCCCGCAGGGACAATGGGATTGGTTTTGCTTAGATAAAGTTTTATATCACGGCAAAAACATCACCATACTATGGGACAAAACCGGTGCAAAATATCACAAGGGAAAAGGCATGCATATTTATGCCGGTGGGAAAGAAGTATTACACAGCGAAAGCCTGAAGCATGTCTTCGCGAAGCTGTAACGATAAATTGATTGAATGACCAACAACTACTATACACATGGATAGCGTACCAAATTTAACTATACAGTTTCCGGGGAAGCTTGTATTCGGTAAAGGGTGCCTGTCTGCCTTACCCGATGAACTGCTGGCGCTGCAAAGCACTTCGGTATACATCGTTACCATTACTCCGCTTTTAACACAGATCGACCCGCTTGTGCAAAAAGTGAAACAGGCCGGCGTATCTGTTACGATCAATACAAAAATTATAAACGAGCCAACCTTTGCCGATTTTGAAAACCTGATGCTGGAGGCTGCCGAAATCAATCCTGATATGGTTTTAGGAATTGGTGGCGGCAGTGTGCTGGATATTGCCAAACTGGTTGCTGCGCAGCTGAACAATACGCAAAGTCTAACTGATATAGTAGGCATTGGCTTGCTGAAGCAGCGCGCTAAAAAGTTGATCTGCGTGCCCGCAACATCAGGTACAGGCAGCGAAGTATCGCCTAATGCGATATTAGTTGATAACGAGAACCAGAAGAAAGGCATCATCAGCCCATACCTGGTGCCCGATATAGTGTATGTAGACCCGTTGCTGACCATGAGTGTGCCGGCATCTATCACAGCAGCAACCGGTTTGGATGCTTTGACGCATTGCCTGGAAGCCTATACCAACAAATTTGCCCAGCCGATGATCGATATGTACGCCTTTGAAGGCATGCGTTTGATTGCAGCCAATATTACACAGGCCGTGAACAATGGGCGTGATGAAGAGGCGCGCACCCAAGTAGCCATGGGCAGCCTGTTAGGCGGTTTTTGCCTTGGTCCGGTAAATACGGCTGGTGTACATGCACTGTCGTACCCGTTGGGCAGTTCGTTTCATTTGCCTCATGGCTTATCCAATGCATTATTGCTGCCTTATGTGATGAAGTTTAACATCCCGTCGGCAACAGCCAAATATGCACAGGTAGCTATTGCTTTGGGCTGCGAACGAGGCGGTAGCGATAACGAAACCGCGCAAAAAGGAATAGAAAAGATCAGGCAGCTGATTGCAGAATGCGGGATTCCGGCACGTTTACGCGACGTGAATATCCCGACTGAGGCGATACCGCAAATGGCCGAAGATGCCATGAAAATAACACGACTATTAAAAAACAACCCCCGGCCGATAACGTACGCCGATGCGGTTGATATCTATACTGACGCGTACTGACCATGAAGATAAAAAAGAAATATCAGGGTGTGATTGTACCTGCTGTTGTACCGCTTAACGCGAAGCTTAGGCTGGATGAACAAGGCGTTGAAAATATGTTCGCCAATTTTAACCGGTATGGCGCTTACCCGTTCATACTGGGCACAACTGGCGAATCGGCATCCTTATCTATGTCGCTGAAGGCCGATTACATCAAGCTTTCGGGTAAATTGAAACGCCCCGGCGATATGCTCTATACCGGCATCACATCTAATTGCATTGAAGAGTCGGTCGAACTGGCAAAACTGAGCTTCGCCAATGGTACCGACGCTGTGGTGGCGAGTTTGCCATCGTACTATGCACTATCCGAAAGGGATATGAAAATATACTTTGAGCAATTGGCGAACGAATGTAAAGGTCCGCTGATTATTTATAATATCCCGGCCACCACCCACATGTCGATCCCGCTAAAGGTGATTGACGAACTGAGCTACCACGAAAATATTGTGGCCACTAAGGATTCGGAGCGCAGCGACGACCGCTTGAAAGAAGCTTTGCACCTATGGGCCGCACGGCAAGATTTTAGCTACTTTTTGGGATGGGCGGCACGTTCGGCCATTGCCATGCTGAACGGTGGCGATGGCATTGTACCAAGTACCGGTAACCTGTTGCCGGGTATTTATACCGATATGTATACCGCCGCATATAACGGCGATGTAGAACTGGTGCATGCGCTGCAAAAGAAATCGGACATGTTCGGAGCCTTGTATCAAAAAAGCCGCTCACTGGGCGAGTCGCTTTGGGCATTGAAAGTATTGATGAACGAGAAAAATTTGTGTGATACCCACGTGATGCCACCATTACAACCGCAAACCATGCACGATGAAGAACTATTAAGGCAGAGTTTGCATATTTTGATTGAGCAGGAAGGGTTGGTAGTTAAAAATGTTTAATGTAATGGGATTAAAACCAATAGTAGGCATTACCATGGGCGACCCGGCCAGTATCGGTCCGGAGATAGCCATCAAAGCCTTACTCGATAAAGGAATATACAATATCTGCCGTCCGATTTTGGTTGGGGATGCAGGCGTGTTCCATCATATCGCAAAAAAGCTTAATCTGGGTGTCGCTCTTAATGCGATCAGCAAGGTAAGCGAAGCAAAATTTGAGTTTGGTAAACCCGATATCTATGATCTGAAGAATGTCGATCTCAGTAAACTGGAGTTCGGGCAGATCTCGGCTATGTGTGGCGATGCCTCTTTCCAATCGGTAAAGAAAGTGATCGAACTGGCTATGGCGGGAGAGATTGACGCCACAGTAACCGGCCCGATCAATAAAAAATCGATCAACGAGGCCGGGCACCATTTTGCCGGGCATACCGAGATATACGCACATTATACCAATACCCGCAAGTACGCGATGTTGCTGGTTGAGGATAATATGAAAGTGATCCACGTATCGACCCATGTGTCACTGCGCCAGGCCTGCGACCTCGTAAAAAAAGAACGTATCCTCGAAGTGACCGAGTTGTTGTATAACGGATTGATACAGTTGGGCGAAGCTAACCTGAAGATCGGTATTGCAGGTTTAAACCCGCATGCAGGCGACTCGGGCTTGTTCGGTACCGAAGACGACCAGGAAATATTACCTGCAGTTGAAGAAGCTTTGGGCCGTGGTTATGATGTAGAGGGCCCGGTTCCGGCCGATACCATGTTCGCTAAAGCGGCTACAGGTTATTATGGTGGCGTAGTGGCCATGTATCATGATCAGGGGCATATCCCGTTCAAGCTTTCGGGTTTTAAATGGAATGCTGAGAAAAAGCAGATGGATAGCGTGAAAGGTGTAAATATCACCATGGGTTTGCCGATCATCCGTACTTCGGTGGATCATGGCACCGCTTTCGAGATAGCCGGTAAAGGTGTTGCCAGTCAGGATGCGATGGTGCTGGCTATCCAATCGGCTGTGCAGTTACACAAGCACCGCAGCCCCAAAACAGTGTACCAGGAATGATCGTAGTTATAGCAGATGACTTTACGGGTGCTGCCGAACTGGGCGGTATCGGCTTGCGGTATCAATTGCAGGTCGAGATCAATACCCGTGTCAATCTGCAATCAAAGGCCGATCTGTTTGTGATCGCCACAGATACCAGGTCGATGAGCAAAAGCGAGGCCGAGCGCGAAACCGAAGAAGTGGTGCGCGAACTGGCAGAGCTGAACCCAACCTGGGTGTTTAAAAAAGTCGATTCGGTACTGCGCGGTTATATAGCCGAAGAACTGCGGGTCATCATCAAAAAACTGAACCATACGCGGGCATTGGTCGTGCCGGCCAACCCGGCGCTTAGCCGTACCATTGTGGATGGGCGATATTATCTTAATGGTTCGCTCTTACACGAAAGCAATTTTGCCAACGATCCCGAATTTCCGGCCAAAACCTCATCGGTAGTTGAAAGGCTCAACGGCAAAGGCCTGAAGGTTCATTCACAAAAGCATGACGAAACTTTGCAGCACGAAGGCCTGGTTATCGGCGATGCCGGGAGTACCGACGATCTGAAAGCGTGGGCCGGCAAGATCAATAAAAATATGTTGCTGGCAGGCGCGTCGGGCTTTTTTACCGCTTTGCTGGATAGCCTGATCATTCCGGACGCACAAGCCCGAATAGAAAACCCGCGGGCTTTTGAAAACCCGATACTGATCGTATCAGGTACATCGTTCGGTAAAAGTCGTGAGGCTATTAAAGAATTAAAATCCACCGGGATGCCGGTGAGCTATATGCCGGTGGGGGTGATGAACAAACCCTCGCCCGATGAGGCTGATTATGAAGCCTGGTGCCGCGAGATCATATCGCTTATCCAAGCGTCGGGTAAAGCAATCGTAGCCGTGAATGACGAGATTATTTATCCGGCGCAGGCCGATGCCAAAGATCTTCGTTATAAAACTGCCATTGTTGTTAAAATGGTTTTCGATAGGATAGCTATCAAAGAATTGATGATCGAAGGCGGATCGACTGCGTCGGCAATTTTTAAACAGTTATGTTTGTACAGGTTCTTCCCTGTAGAAGAACTGGCAACCGGTGTTATCCGGATGCGAACCGAAAATAAACCTGAGCTATATGTCACCCTAAAACCAGGCAGTTACGCCTGGCCGCAGGCTGTACAACAATATAGCTTGTACTAAACTTATAATGCAGAAGCAAACTTTACACCTGGTTGATTACCTCATTGTAGCAGCCGCGCTGGCTACATCATTGGGTATTGGCCTGGGTTTTCGTAAAAAAAATCATTCTACGCAGGATTATTTTATCTCCAAGGGATCAGTGCCCTCGTGGGCCATTGGTATGTCGTTAATGGCTACGCTGGTGAGCAGCGTTACCTTTCTGGCTTATCCCGGCGAAGGTTATTCATCTAACTGGATATTGCTGGTACAAGGGTTGATGGTGCCGGTGGTGCTGCTGTTTATGGTATGGTTCATCGTACCGCTTTACCGCGATGTGATAGGCCTCAGCACCTACGAATACTTCGAGAAGCGTTTCGGGCTTTTTGCACGCATGTACAGCTCTATTGCCTTTGTACTCACACACTTTTCAAAAATGGGCACGGTATTTTTCCTGTTGGCGCTTGCTCTATCGAATATGACAGGCGCCAATACCTTTGCTATCATCTGGGTGATAGGTTTTGTGGTGATCGCCATTACGCTGATAGGCGGGATAGAAGCCGTGATCTGGGCAGATGTGATACAAGGCTTCCTGCTTATTGCAGGCGGTGTGGTATCTTTTGTGATCTTATTGTTTGCTTTAAAAGGTGGCCCGGCCGAAGTATGGCACATCGCGGAAGCAAACGGTAAAACAGGTTTTGGTCCGTACGATATCAGTTTTAAAAAGCTCACTTTTATAGTGATGGCCATTAACGGCGTGTTTTATGCCATCCAGAAATATGGTACTGATCAAACGATGGTGCAGCGATACTTAACTGCTAAAAGCGATAAATCGGCAATCAGGGCAACTTTATTGGGCGTTGGTTTAACTGTGCCGCTTTGGATATTGTTTATGTTCATTGGTACGGCGCTGTTTGTATTTTATAGGCAAAATCCGCTGCCTGCCGGTACGCGGCCCGATGCCGTATTCCCGTACTTCATCATGACGAACCTGCCCCCGGGCGTAGTGGGTTTAATTTTGGCGGCGTTAATTTCGGCGGCGATATCCAGCTTAGGTTCTGATCTGAACTGCCTGGGTGCCGTAGGCGTTGAGGATTTTTACAAAAAACTTAAACCCAAAAGCACCGATCTGCAAAACCTGCGCGCCGGACGTTGGATCGTTGTTTTCGGCGGTATTGGCGCAGTGCTGATAGCCACTTTGTACCTGCTGGCCGGCGACGAAGGCGTTTTGGGTATTGTGTTTACGCTTTACGCGATATTTTCGGGCGGAATTGCCGGGATATTCCTGTTGGGGCTGTTCAGTTCGCGGGCTAATAAACAAGGTTTACTGATCGGCGTGATTGTTTGCGTGCTCTTTACGGCTTATGCGTTTTTATCGTCAACCAAAATAGGTTTGGGTAAGGATAAACACCTGCTGCTCGATATGGGCAAGTACGGCTTTAAACAGCATAAGTACATGCTCGGCGTGTACAGCCATTTGATTGTGATAGGCGTAGGGTACCTGGCGAGCCTGTTTTTCCCAAAAGCGAACGTGCCGAAGAATTTGTTGTTCAGCGGGTGGCTGGAGAAGAGGAGGACAATAAATAAAGAAAGGTTTTAGTGTAAAGTTGTGTTGTGAAAAGCAAAGAGTTGGGCGTTTCCCTGCGGGCCGCGCTTTCCGCTCATACTGCACGGGCCTTAGCCACGGGCCGGTATCCGCTGCAATCGCTGACGCGGACCGTTTTAATTTAAAGGGTAGTACCATGAAACATCTGAAAATATTATTACTATTCGTATTTATAACTACACTCGCCCACGCAGGCACAACAAAACTCGTGCATATTGTAGTACCTGTTAAATGCCACCCACGTATATTGTTTGGAGCCGAGCATTTGCGCGAAGCATATGTCAAAGCGGGGTACAATGCCATTATCCTGCACCAAAACACGGTGCCCACAGGCTGGGCAATTGTAGTTGGTTTGACCGGCGACGAGTTGGTGACGAAATCGATCGCCGCCTGGCATTTGCCGATGAAAAAATTACCCGCAGCCAAAGAAGCTTTCAACATCAATTCATCCAAACAAAATAACATCGTCATAAGCGGTCTGGATAATTCGGGCGCACTGTACGGCTGTATGGAACTGGCCGACGAGATCAAGGTGACCGGCAAGCAACCGCAAAATATCTCCAGATTCGATCACCCCGAAATGGTATTGCGGGGCGCTTGCATTGGCTTGCAAAAGTCGACCTATCTACCGGGCCGTACTGTTTATGAGTACCCGTATACGCCCGAAACTTTTCCCTGGTTTTATGATAAAGCTTTATGGATAAAGTATCTGGATAATATGGTAGAGAACCGGATGAATTCGCTGTACCTGTGGGCCGGTCATCCGTTCGCGTCGCTGGTAAAATTGAAGGATTATCCGTACGCTGTTGAGGTGGACGATGCAACTTTCAAAAAGAACGAGGAAATGTTCAGGTTTCTGACCGAGGAAGCTGATAAGCGCGGCATCTGGGTGATCCAGATGTTTTACAACATTATCGTATCCAAGCCTTTTGCCGAGCATAACCACATGAAGACACAGGACCGTAATAGGCCAATCATCCCGATCATAGCTGATTATACCCGTAAATCAATAGCTGCCTTTGTTGAGAAATATCCCAATGTGGGCTTAATGGTTTGCCTGGGCGAGGCCATGGAGGGTGTCGGGCAGGATGATATCGACTGGTTCACAAAAACGATCATCCCGGGTGTAAAAGACGGTTTAAAAGCTTTGGGTAAAACCGAGGAGCCGCCGATTGTTTTACGCGCACACGATACCGATGCTCCCGCCGATATGAAAGCTGCCTTACCGCTTTACAAAAACCTGTACACCGAAGCCAAATATACCGGCGAAGCTTTAACTACTTATACGCCACATGGGCCCTGGGCCGAACTGCATCGCACGTTGAGCCATTTGGGTAGTGTGCAGATCGAAAATATCCACATTATGGCTAATCTTGAGCCGTTTCGCTATGGTTCGGCCGATTTTATACAGAAATGTGTATTAGCCATGCATAATACTTACGAGGCTAACGGCCTGCACTTGTATCCGCAGGCATCGTACTGGGACTGGCCGTACAGTGCCGATAATGCCGATGGCAAGCGCCTGCTGCAAATCGACAGGGACTGGATATGGTATAAGGAATGGTCGCGCTACGCCTGGAACTCCCACCGGGATACCGTTGCCGAAGGACAATACTGGGCCAGACAGGTAAGTCATAAATACGATTGTGGTGAAAAAGCCGGCGCGGATATTATGGAAGCCTACAAGCAATCAGGCGAGATAGCGCCTAAACTGCTGCGTCGTTATGGCATTACCGATGGAAACCGCCAGACCTTAACGCTGGGCATGTTTATGAGCCAGCTGGTTAATCCCGAAAGGTATGGCTTGTTTACGTTGTTGTATAACTCGGAAGGGCCGGAAGGAGAGATGTTGAGCGAATATGCCGATAAGGAATGGAACCACCAGCCGCACATCGGCGAAACGCCTTTGCGGGTTGCAGGCGATGTGGTGCAGGAAGGCGCCGATGCCATTAAAGCCATTAACGCAGCCGAACCGTTTATTAAAAAAGATAAAGCGGAGTTCGGCAGGTTAAAGAACGATATGTATTGCTATAACGACCTGGCCAATTTTTATGCGTTAAAAGCTCGCGCGGCTTTACTGGTGCTGCGCTACAAAAACTCGAAAGATGTGGCTGATCTGGAAAAAGCAGTGCCACTATTGCAGCAAAGCGTTGATCATTTTAAACAGCTCACCGAACATACGAAAAACACTTATTTGTATGCTAACAGCATGCAAACCAGTCAGCGTAAAATACCCATTGGCGGTAATGATGGTAAAAATAAAACCTGGGCCGAACTGCTGCCCAAATACGAAACCGAATTGGCGCATTTTAAGAAGAATGTCGACTCGCTGAAACGCCATCAGGGTGAGCCTGAAAAAGTAAGTGCAGCACCGCTTGTTCCGGTCAATGTTAATTGGTTATCGAAAGTTGACGGTAATTACACACTTGCCGCAAAAAGCTCGGTTTATGCAGATACCGACCTGGTAGCCAATGTTTACGATGGTATATTGAAAAATATGAATGGTTTGCGCTCATCGCAAAAGCAACAAATAACGGGAGGTACTACACTTAAATTTACTACAGATAAGCCAGTGAAATTATTGGTGGGCTTTTTTAAGGAAAAGGGAAAAGCGTACTCGCCTGAGCCAACTTTAGAAAATGATGCCACTGCGAACGACTACGGCCAGGCCGAAATCAAAATAGCCAATGCTATCGTGTTTAAAGACATGCCGCCGGTAAACATCCATGCTTATACCTTCGCTGCGGGTACGCATACGTTTACTTTGGCCAAAGGGCGCTGTTTGGTATTGGGTTTTGTTGATGGAAGTTCGACGATCCCGGTTTACGATGCCGCGATGAACAAAGGCGGCGTTAACCGTTTTTTAGATGCTTTATTTGAATAGAAAGATGAAGAAATATAGCCTGATCGTACTATGGATATTATTTGCCGGTTCGGTTTTCGCGCAAAGCGATAACCTGAAATTGTGGTATAACAAACCCGCCGAAAAGTGGACGGACGCTTTGCCCATCGGTAACGGCAGGCTTGGCGCAATGATCTATGGCGGCGTAAACAGCGATCATATCCAGTTTAACGAAGAGACATTATGGAGCGGCGGCCCGCGTATCTATCAACGCGCCGGGGCAGCGAGTTATTTACCGCAGATCAGAAAATTATTGTTTGAAGGCAAGCAGGCCGAGGCTGAGAAATTGGCAGAAAAGCATTTTATGGGGATGAAAGATCATGAAGCTACTTATCCTGCTGCTTTTACTGCCTGGCTCGATAAAGTAATGGCCGACAAAAGTTTAGCCCTGGAGGATGATAGCCGTTGGGAAACAATGAAAATTCCAACAGTAAACGGGTGGGAAGTTGCGGGCCTAACGGGAGTGGACGGTGCCGTTTGGTTCCGCAATAGTTTTGAATTGCCTGCGGCGTGGAAAGGTAAAAACCTGGTGATTAATTTAGGTAAGATACGCGATAAGGATATTACTTACATCAACGGCGTAAAGGTAGGATCGATGGATTCGATGAACCTTGGCCGCAAATACACTATCGCGGCAAGCATACTGAAAGAGGGCAAAAACGAAGTGGCCGTACAGGTGATTAACCCGTACGATAAGGGCGGACTGGTTGGGCCTAAAGCCGATCAAAAACCTTATGTGGTTTACCCGGAAGGCGAAGACCCGAAAAATGCAATAGTGTTAAACTCTGAATGGAAATATAAAATCGAGGATGCCAGTCCACCCGCTGCTCCTGTTTATGAAGCCGATTATCAACCATTCGGAGATCTGTATCTTAACTTTAAAGAGCAGGGAGCTGCTACCGCTTACCGCCGCGAATTAGATATTAAAAATGCCATCTCAACTACAAGCTATACGGCAAATGGCGTCCACTTCACCCGCGAGTATTTTGCCAGTGCGCCCGATAAGGCCATTGTTATCCATATCAAGGCCGATAAACCGGGACAGATAAACCTGGATGCGCTGCTGCAAACATTCCAGAAAGAAAATCATATCACTAAGATTGATGACCATACGCTGGGCATGACGCTTAAAGTTAATAATGGCGTTTTACATGCGGCGGCTTACTTGTATGCCAAAACTGTTAAAGGTATAGTCAGTATAAGTGGAAAAGGCATTCATATCGCTGCCGCTGATGAGGTAACACTATACTTAACCGCGGGTACCTCGTTTAGAAATTATAAAAATGCCTCGGGCAATATTTCGCAGTCATTAATTAAACCGACATTGTCGCTGAAAAGCAAAACCTACGCACAGGTAAAAGCTGCGCATATTGCAGATTATCAAAGGTATTTCAATAAGTTCTCGGTTGATTTTGGTGCGGGCAGTAGCCTGCCGACCGATGAGCGGATCAAACAATATTCTGCAGCTACTGATCCCGGTTTACTGGCGCTGTACATGCAATATGCGCGCTACCTGATGATCTCGTGCTCGCGGCCGGATAGCCCGCTGCCTGCTAACCTGCAAGGCATCTGGAACGATCAGCTGACACCGCCGTGGGGTAGCAAATTTACTACCAACATTAACCTGCAAATGAATTACTGGCCGGTGGACGAACTGAACCTTGCAGATTGCGGCCAGCCGCTGTATAAAATGATCGGCGAGCTATCTGTCGCCGGTAAGGCAACGGCTAAAATACATTATAATGCGCCGGGTTGGGTGCTGCATCACAATACCGATATCTGGCTTGGTACGGCGCCTATCAATGCATCCAACCACGGTATCTGGCAAAGTGGCGGTGCGTGGCTGTGCCATAATTTGTACGAACATTACCTGTTCACAAGGGATATCGCGTTTTTGAAAAATGCTTACCCAGAAATGAAAGGCGCAGCGGAATTTTTTGTGAGTACGTTAGTTAAAGACCCCAAAACAGGGTATTTGATCAGCACACCGTCAAACTCGCCTGAACATGGCGGTTTGGTTGCAGGACCTGCGATGGACAGGCAGATCATCCGCGATCTGTTTAAGAACTGCATCGCGGCAAGCAAAACATTGCGAATTGATGCTGAATTCCGCAAAATACTGGAAGAGAAGTATAAGCAGATAGCGCCGAATATGATCGGCAAATACGGACAGCTGCAGGAGTGGATGGAAGATAAGGATGATACGGCAGATACGCATCGCCATGTTTCGCATCTGTGGGGCGTGTATCCGGGTACGGACATTACCTGGGATGATTCGCCGGCGATGATGCATGCTGCCGAGCAGTCATTTAAATTTCGTGGTGATGACGCAACCGGTTGGAGTTTAGCGTGGAAGATCAACCTGATGGCACGTTTTAAGCATGCTGATCATGCCATGGCGCTGGTTAATAAGTTACTAAGCGTGGCTGAAAACAGCAATCCTAATGGCAAAGAGCGCAGTGGCGTTTACCATAACCTGTTCGATGCACACCCGCCTTTCCAGATTGATGGCAATTTTGGCGGCGCGGCGGGTATTGCAGAGATGCTGGTTCAAAGCCAGCAAGGTTATATTGAACTGTTTCCGGCCCTGCCATCGGCTTTGCCGAATGGCGAGATCAAAGGCACTTGTGCCCGTAGTGGCTTTGTATTGAATATGAAATGGCAGAATGGTAAACTGCAACGACTGGAGGTTATATCCAAAGCAGGCAGTGATTGCGAGTTGAAATATGCAGGGCAGGCTGTTAAATTTAAAACCGTTAAAGGCAAAACGTATAAGTTTAACGGCGAATTAAAAGCCATCGGCACTTGATATGCAACTTACCCAGCAACACCGAGCGAAATATTGGCATTTGTTCATGCAAATAGCTATTCTGTTGCTGCTTATTCAGCCATTATTTGCGCAAAGTGTCCGCCAGGATATCTCCCTCAACAAAAACTGGCTTACCGCCGAAGACGATAACAATGTCAAAGCATATGGCGGCTTTGAAAATCCGAACTTTAAAACAATCAATTGGAAAAGCGTCGACGTACCGCATAATTGGGACGAATACGAAGGTTACCGCCGTTTAAAACATGGCGACAGGCATGGCTATGCCTGGTATCGCAAAAGTTTCGCAGTCAAAATTATTCCCGGTAAACGCTATTCTCTGTATTTCGAGGGTGTAGGTTCATACGCTACGGTTTGGCTAAATGGTAAGCAGGTTGGTTACCATGCTGGCGGCCGTACCACATTTACTTTGGATGTTACTGATGCTATCAAGGCGCAAAACATTTTGGCTGTTCGAGCCGATCATCCGGACCATATTCAGGATCTGCCATGGGTTTGCGGTGGCTCGTCGGATGAGGTGGGTTTTTCGGAAGGCTCGCAGCCTATAGGTATTTTCAGGCCGGTGCATCTGGTCGTTACCAATGCCGTAAGGGTGCAGCCTTTTGGCGTACACATCTGGAACGATACTACAGTAAGCGAACGCTCTGCGACAGTGAATATCGAAACTGAAGTTAAAAACTATAAAAACAGTGCAGCAAGCATTACTATCAGCAATAAACTGATCGACAAAGAAGGAAAAATTGTTGCGAAGGCGTATACTGATCTAACGCTTAATCGGGGCGAAAGCACTACCACACAGTATGGTATAGGATTTAAAAATGTGCATTTATGGTCGCTGCAAGATCCTTATTTGTATCGGCTGGTTACCGAGGTGCTTGATGAAAATAAAAATGTTATCGACCGGGAAACCACGCCTTACGGTATACGCCGGATAAGCTGGCCTGTTGGGCGAAAAGATAATCAGAAACAGTTTTTACTGAATGGAAAGCCTGTATTTATCAACGGCATAGGCGAGTACGAGCACAATATGGGGCAAAGCCACGCTTTTACCGATGAACAGGTACGTGCTCGCGTAATGCAGGTAAAGGCGGCAGGTTTTAATGCTTTCCGCGATGCGCATCAGCCGCATAATTTGTTATATCAAAAGTATTGGGATGAGCTGGGCGTCCTATGGTGGCCGCAGTTTACGGCGCATATCTGGTATGATACGCCCGCTTTTCGCGATAATTTTAAAACGCTGTTAATTGATTGGGTGAAAGAACGCCGTAACGATCCATCAAACATTTTATGGGGTTTACAGAATGAAAGTAAACTGCCTGCCGATTTTGCCAGGGAATGCTCGGATATCATCCGTAAGCTCGACCCTACGGCATCATCCCAACGTAAAATAACCACCTGTAACGGCGGCGAAGGTACCGACTGGAACGTTCCGCAAAACTGGACAGGCACTTACGGCGGCGATCCGCAAACTTATGCTGCCGACATTCAGAAACAGATTTTGATAGGTGAGTACGGCGCATGGCGCAGTATTGATATGCATACTGAAGGTGCGTTTGTGCAGGATGGGCCTTTAAGTGAAAATCGTGAAGAGCAATTACTGGAGACTAAGATACGACTGGCAGAATCGGTAAAGGATAAGTCCGCCGGCCAGTTTTTATGGGTGCTCAGCTCGCACGATAACCCTGGCAGGGTACAGGCAGGCGAAGGTTATCGCGAATTGGACAGGATTGGCCCAATAAATTATAAAGGGCTGCTAACGCCATGGGGCGAACCTACCGACGCTTTTTACCTGTATCGCGCTAATTATGTACCGAAGGACAAGGAGCCGATGGTTTACATCGTATCGCATACCTGGCCCGACAGGTGGCTGAAGCCAGGCAAAAAAGATAGCATTATAGTGTACTCGAACTGCGACGAGGTGGAGCTATTTAATGATATTAACGGTGCATCGTTAGGCAAACGCCGGCAACAGGGCAAGGGTACGCATTTTCAGTGGGATGGTGTAGATATCAAATGCAATATGCTTTACGCGGTGGGGTATGTAAGCGGTAAAAAAGTAGCAGAGGATTACATCATGTTGCATCATTTACCTGCTTCGCCCAATTTTAAAAATATCAGGATTGATCAAGATATTCTCGCACCGGCACAGGGGATGAATTATGTTTACCGGGTAAATTGCGGAGGACCTGCTTATACCGACCATTTGGGGAATACCTGGATGCAGGATGTTCAACAACCCGATAAAAAGCATTGGGGCTCAACCTCGTGGACAGACGATTTTGCGGGGATGCCGGCCATGTTCGGGAGCCAGCGGCGGATAATTGATCCTGTTGCGGGTACGCTCGATGAACCATTGTTTCAAACATTCAGGTACGGTAGGAATAAGCTGAAATATGATTTCCCGCTGCCCAATGGCGAATACCGGGTTGAGCTTTATTTTGCCGAACCCTGGTACGGCCTCGCTAACATCGATGCTACCGGCTGGCGCGTGTTCGATGTGGCTGTCAACGGGAAAACCATGTTAAAAAACGTCGATCTGTTTAAAGAGGCAGGCTTTTCAACTGCGGTTAAAAAGGTTTTGTATGTACACGTTACCAATGGCTGGCTCTCCATTAGTTTTCCGCAGGTGGCCTCCGGCCAGGCGGTAATCTCGGCAATAGCCATCGCTACAAAAAATACCCGGATGCCGGCAGTAACTACAGCGCCGACCCTTGTTCAAAATTTGAGATCGAAGGGCAAAGACAAGTGGAAACTTAATACCTGGATGGATACCGGCAATCAACAGTACGCCGGCGCCGGTACACAATTCAGTAAACTGCCGCCAAACCTGTACGGTGCCGAATGGTTAAGCACTTCGCAAAGCGCAACTGGAGGAGCTTCTTTCTCGGTGGCTACCGACGCAGAGGTTTATGTTGCCATTGATGAAAAAGCAAAACAATTACCGGGTTGGTTAAAGAATTACGACGATACCAAGACCTTTATCGAAACTGACGCAGATGGCGGGCATCGTTTTAATGTTTATCACCATCGCTTCAATAAAAACGCTACGGTGATATTTGGTAAAAATGCTGATAACGCGCTCATGTATACCATCTCAGTATTGCCGGTAACCTACATGGAGCGCGCTACCGATCTGAAACCTACGGTATCTTATAAGCCGGAAACAGCTATTCTGACAGGTGGGATCACCCTTGCAGAGCCGGCAGGTAAAAAAGCCATCAGTTTTAAATCGGATGAAGGTAGCATAGCCTGGGCAATTGCACCTGGTGTGGCCGATGTATACACCATTCGTGTAAAATACTTAAACACGACAGGCAAAACTCTTAGCGCGAACGTGAAGGTATTGGCAGCCGATGGCCCGGTGATGAAATCGGGCATAATGGAGTTCCCGCCAACAACTGCCGATAAATGGAAAACTGTTGAAACCACTACGGGTACAAGTATTAATGCCGGTAATTACCGGGTTCAGATATCGGCTAAAGCAGCTACAGGGCTAAGCATTTCGGGAATAGAAATACAGTAGATGTGCAAATGAAAAAACTAATGATATGAGATTAGCAAAGTTGTTTTTTGGGATTTTACTGATGGTGACAGCAATAGTGGCGCATGCACAAACAGTATCTGAGGCCAAAATGCAGGAGATTTACAACGAAGTAAAAACGCCATTCAAATACGGTATGGTAATGGTGCCGACCGATAACAGCAAAAAAATGGACTGCCCCACGGTGTTCCGCAAAACCCGGAAATGGTACATGACCTATATTATCTTTAACGGCCGCGGTTATGAAACCTGGCTGGCCAAAAGCGATGACCTGCTGCATTGGGCAACGCAGGGACGTGTGTTATCATTCAGTGATACGACGGATTGGGACAATAACCAAAAGGCCGGCTACGCTGCTTTGGAAGATACCAGATGGGGCGGCAGCTACGAGCTGCAAAAATACGACGGCAAATACTGGATGAGCTATTTCGGCGGCCATGAGCGTGGTTACGAAAAGGGCTCGTTGGCTATTAGCCTGGCGTATACTGATAAAGATCCGTCTGTGCCGCATGATTGGCAGCGCCTTGGCCACCCGGTGTTGACGCCTGCCGATAGTACCGTTAGTTGGTGGGATAATCATATTTTGTATAAGGAAACCGTGATCTGGGACAAAGCAAAAACCACCGGCTACCCGTTTTTAATGTATTATAACGCCAACGGCGACAGCGTAAACAAAAAACGCGGGGCAGAACGCATCGGCCTTGCCGTATCAACTGACATGGTGCATTGGAAGCGCTATGGTAAAGACCCGGTGCTGAATCATGGCGCAGGCATTACCGGCGACCCGAACATTGAGAAGATAGGAGATACCTGGGTGATGTTTTACTTCGGTGCGTTTTGGTCGACCTCCGGGCCGACATGGAATAAACGTGGTGGGGCGTTTAATCGTTTCGCGGCATCGTACGACCTGGTACACTGGACGGATTGGACCGGAGACGATCTGATCAAATCATCCGAAGTGTTCGACGGGCAATTCGCGCATAAGTCGTACGTCATTAAATATAAAGGTGTAGTTTATCACTTTTATTGCGCGGTAAACAAAGCCGATCAGAGAGGCATTGCGGTAGCCACCTCAAAAGATATGGGTAAAAGCGAAGTGCATTTTGTTGCTCCGCCACCGCAAAAAGCACGGTCGGTAGGGCAGTAGGATTTTTTATGATAAAAAGAGTTGGTAGTGAAAAGTAACACTGATTATAAAGTTTTGGGCGTTTCCCTGTGGGCCGGGCTATCCGCTCATACTGCACAGGCTTTAGCCACGGGCCGGTATCCGCTGCTATCCCTAACGCGGCTCATGGGTATATCTTGCCTGCTGATCTTATTAACCTCTTCCGTTACTTTCGCACAGCATTCCCCATCTCAAAACTTTAACCAAAACTGGAAATTTAATTTAGGCGATGACAGCCTGGCAAAACACCAGGCTTACGATGACAGCCGCTGGAGAAAACTGGATCTGCCGCAAGATTGGAGCATTGAAGGAAAATTTGACGAAAAAGCACCCGGTACAACCAACGAAGCCGCTTTGCCCACAGGTATTGGCTGGTATCGCAAAACGTTTACCATCCCGGCAACGGATAAAGGCAAAAATATTTATATTGATTTTGACGGCGTATACCGTAATAGCACAGTTTGGCTCAACGGACATTTGCTGGGCAACAGGCCGAACGGGTATATCTCGTTCAGGTATGATCTGACGCCTTATCTTAACTTTGGTGCAAGGCCTAATGTCGTCGCCGTAAAGGTTGATAACTCGGCGCAACCTAACTCGCGCTGGTATTCGGGTTCGGGGATATACCGGAATGTTTGGTTATTAAAGGAAAACCCTCATGGGTTTGATCAATGGGATACTTTTGTAACTACACCATCAATAAATGATCAAAATGCCACTGTTCGAATAGTAACCAAGGTCAACTTTGGCAGTTTGGGTAAAAAGTTACATCTGAAAATAACAATAAACAACGAATCGGGTAAAACTGTTGCCGCAGTAAAATCAGTTATACCTTATGTCGGTTTGTTTAAAGCATACTCATTCCGGGAAGAATTAAAAGTGTTCAAACCTATTCTCTGGTCGGTTAAGCACCCTTACCTATATAAAGCAGTATGCCAGGTGTTGGATGGTGATAAAGTTTTGAATGCTGAAACGACCAGCTTCGGCATCCGCTTTTTCAATTTCGATGAGCACAAGGGGTTTTTTCTGAATGGCAGATCGCTGAAAATAAACGGCGTTTGCCTGCACCATGATGCAGGGGCTTTAGGCGCGGTAGTTAACAAACATGCCATCGAGCGACAGCTTAAAATATTAAAAGATATGGGCTGCAATGCCATCCGTACATCGCACAATCCGCCTGCTCCCGAGCTTTTAGACCTATGCGATAAAATGGGTTTTTTAGTGATGGATGAAGCATTTGATATGTGGAAGAAAAAGAAGACCCAAAACGATTATCATTTGGATTGGGATAAATGGCATAAGCAGGATTTAATTGATCAGATCAAACGCGACCGTAACCACGCATCGGTTTTTATGTGGAGCATCGGCAACGAGATACGGGAGCAGTTTGATACATCGGGCATACGCATCGCTAAAGAATTGGCTGGTATTGTAAAAGAATATGACCCGACACGGCCGGTTACTTCGGCTCTGACGGAAACCGATCCTAAAAAGAATTTTATTTACCAGAGCGGCGCTTTGGATGTGTTAGGCTTTAATTATCACCATGAGTTGTATCCTGATTTTCCGAAGAATTATCCCGGCCAGAAGTTTCTCGCTACCGAAACGGTTTCGGCTTTAGAAACCCGCGGACATTATGATATGCCCAGCGACAGCATACGCCGCTGGCCGCATAATGGTAAGGATCCGCTGAAAGATGGTAATGCAGATCTGACAGTTTCGGCTTATGACAATATATCAGCCTATTGGGGTTCAACGCACGAAGAAACCTGGAAAGTGATCAAAAAGTACAATTTCCTTTCGGGGATGTTTATCTGGACCGGTTTTGATTACCTGGGCGAGCCAACACCATATCCGTGGCCGGCGCGCAGTTCGTATTTCGGCATTGTCGATCTGGCCGGGTTCCCTAAGGATATCTATTATATGTACCAAAGCGAATGGACAAATAAGCCCGTACTGCATATCTTTCCGCATTGGAACTGGCAGCCGGGTAAGGTGGTCGACGTTTGGGCATATTATAGCCGGGCTGATGAGGTGGAACTGTTTTTAAACGGCAAATCACTGGGAGTGAGGCATAAGCAAGTCGACGACCTGCATGTGCAATGGCGGGTAAGATATGAAGCGGGAGCTTTAAAAGCGGTATCACGGCTGAATGGTAAGGTGGTACTGACCCGCGAGATACATACAGCAGGTAAGCCGGCGAGAATTGAACTCATAACAGATAAAACCAAACTTAAAGCCGATGGAACGGACCTAAGCTATATTACTGTGCGGGTCACTGATGCGCAGGGTAACCTTGTGCCCGATGCCGGTAACCAGATACAGTTCGAGGTAAACGGACCGGGCTTTATAGCCGGTGTCGATAACGGCTTGCAAACCAGCCTGGAGCCTTTCAACTCTTCATCGTGTAAAGTATTTAATGGCTTATGCCTCGCCATCATACAATCTAAAAACTATAAGGGTAAGGTTATGGTTACGGCAAGTTCAGCCGGGCTACAACCGGTTACAATTTTTATCGATTGTAACAAATAAGTTATTAATGCTAAAATCGTACAATAGTTGGAGAACCTGATACACAAAAGCAGTGCCTGTTGCGAGTAGTTTTATCCCAATAAACCTGCGGCACTTATTTACCCGTATCTATGAAACAACAAAGCATCTTCGATCATATCAGCGTTGACGGCTTTTCGTCGACACCGAAATATATGCAGCTTGCCAATTGTATCCACGAAGCGGTAATGACCGGGAAAATTAACCGCGACCGGATTCTGCCATCGCTGCACGAACTGACCTATCATCTCGAAATATCAAGAGATACGGCCGATAAAGGCTATAAATACTTGCGAAACCTGGGCATACTGGCATCTATCCCCGGTAAGGGCCATTTTATTACTGCGAATAACGTGGTAAGGCAAAACAAGATTTTTTTGCTGATCAACGAACTGGGAAATAATAAAAAAGTATTCTATGATGCCTTTACGCAGGTTTTAAAGGAGCCCGTAACCATCGATTTCTATGTGTACAATGGAGATTTTGCCTTGTTTAAAAAACTGTTCAATACCAGGCGCGAGGGTTATACCCATTATGTTATCTTACCACAATTTACCGAAGGCGGAGAGCACGTGCACGAATTGATTGATACCCTGCCGAAAGACAGGCTGATCCTGCTGGATAAACCTGTTGCCGGGTTAAAGGGTAATTACGGTGCAGTTTATGAAGACTTTAAAAAAGGCATTTACTCATCGCTCGAAAAGTTACTTGAGCCGTTGAGCAAGTATCACACCATGAAACTGGTTTTGCCGCAGAATGATCATCATTGTGCCGGTATAGTCAAGAATTTCGGTGCATTTTGCCTGCAGTATGCATTTGAGCGAGCTGTGCTGAAAGATGTTGGCACTACAGAAATTAAACAGGGAGAGGTTTACGTTTGCCTTGCTGACGATGACCTGATCACGCTGATCGAAAAAATCAAAACCACTAAATTTAAGGTTGGGAAAGATGTAGGTATCATATCGTGCAATGAAACACCGCTTAAAAAATATATCCTGGAAGGTATTACCACGATATCGGTTGATTATGAACAAATGGGCAGGCAGGCTGCTACCATGATCCTGAAAGGGCAGATGGAACAAATGCATTTGGAGTGCCGTATCAAACAACGATCGTCAATATAATCTAATCCCAAGCAACCACCAGGCATATGAAAGTTTTGCCCCTGTTCGATCTCGCGATCATTGTGCTCTATTTGCTGGGGATGATTCTGGTAGGCTTTTATTTTTCGCGCAAAAACAACAATTCCGATTCGTATTCCAAAGCGTCGGGCCTGATACCAGGTTGGGCCATCGGCATGTCGATCTATGCTACCTTTCTCAGCAGTAATACTTTTTTAGGTGTACCCGGTAAAGCCTTTGGTGGCAACTGGAATGCTTTTGTATTCAGCCTGTCGATGCCTTTAGCAGCCTGGGTTGCTACTAAATATTTTGTACCATTTTATCGTGAAACCGGGCAGATATCAGCGTATACGCATCTGGAAAAGCGTTTTGGCGCCTGGGCGCGAACGTATGCCGTAGTTTGCTTTTTACTGACGCAGTTGGCACGTATGGGCTCGGTTTTTTTTGGGATAGCTTTGAGCCTGCAGGCCCTGACGGGCTATTCCATGCAGACGATCATGATCGTGATGGGTATATCCATTATCATTTACACGGTAATGGGAGGTATTAAAGCGGTGATTTGGACGGAAGTTGTGCAAGGCGTTATCAAAACCCTGGGCGCAGTGCTGATCATCTATCTCATCGTATCGCATATGGATGGCGGTATCCAAAGGATAGTTAGTATTGGGAAGATAGCAGGTAAGTTTAGCCTGGGTAGCTTCTCGGCAAATTTTACCCAATCGACTTTTTGGGTAGTGCTCCTTTACGGGTTCTTTATCAATCTCAATAATTTCGGGATGGATCAGAATTATATTCAGCGCTATCATACCGCAAAATCGGCAAAAGCCGCAGCAAAATCGGTATGGCTTTGCGTTTACATTTATGTCCCGGCCTCGTTCCTGTTTTTTATCATCGGCGCATGTTTGTTTGCGTATTACAATGTTCACCCCGAATTGCTCGAAGGCATCAGGCACCAGGCCGCGGTAGAAAGATTGCCGCTCAATGCCACTGCCGATCAGATCAACGCTTTGGCTGCGAAACTGCAGCCCGCCGACTACGGCGATAAAGTAATGCCGCATTTTATGGTCACCAGCATCCCGACGGGTTTGGTCGGCCTCATCGTATCTGCAATTTTATCCGCCGCTATGAGCACCATCAGTTCGGGCATGAACTCGTCGGCTACTGTGTTTACCGTCGATATCTATAAACGTTATATCAAACCGGGCATCAACGAAAGGCAAACCCTGAATACGCTGCACATTGCTACCGTGATCTTCGGGTTACTGGGCATGGGCACGGGTATCGCCATGATAGGAGTGAAGAGCATCCTCGATATCTGGTGGGCGCTTTCGGGCATATTTGCCGCGGGTATGCTGGGCCTTTTCCTGCTGGGCATCATTAGCAAACAAACCCAAAACCAGGAAGCGCTTATAGCTTCAATCATCGGTTTACTGGTTATTTTATGGATGACTTTCCCGGGCCTTATCCCCGAAGAATATAAATTCCTGCGCAATACGCTGCATACCAACATGATCATCGTGGTAGGTACGCTGGCTATTTTCCTTGTTGGAATACTGTTAACAAAACTAAAAGCTGCGCCAACCGATGCAGCGCAACACGAAATACAAGAGATACATTAAGAATGAAAAAGAAAGGTTTTATACCGGTGATGCTGACGCCGTTTAAAGATAACGGTACGATAGATTATGATGTTTTAACGCAACTGACGGAGATTTATATCGAAGCCGGGGCAACCGGTTTGTTTGCCAACTGCCTGTCGAGCGAGATGTTTGAGCTGAGCGATGCCGAGCGTTTACTGGTTATCAAACACGTGATTAAAGTGGCCAACGGCGAAGTACCGGTAGTAGCCACGGGTACTTTTGAAGGTACCGTTGACCAGCAGGCCGATTTTGTTAAACGGGTAAACGATGCCGGTACGGATGCTGTAATTGCCATCACCGGCGTGTTGGCTGCCGAAAATGAAAGCGAGAAAGTATTCAATGATCGTGTTTTTGAGCTGTTTGATAAAACAGATAAAATTCCGCTTGGTTTTTACGAATGCCCGGTACCTTATAAGCGTTTAATATCAGCAGAACAATTAACGGCCTTTGTTAAAACCGGCAGGGTTGTCTATCACAAGGATACTTGCCTCGACCTGGGCATGATCAAACAAAAACTAAAGGCCGGGAAATATAACAGCGATTTTGGATTGTATGATGCATACATGGTGCATGCCGTGGAATCGTTGAAGGCTGGATCGGCGGGATTATCGTGTATACAGGGTAACTTCTTCCCCGAGCTGATTGTTTGGCTTTGCGATAATTACGACAATGCCGGCCTTAAAGCTGAAGTTGACAATGTGCAGCAATTTTTGATCGATAACATGGATGTGATGCACAATGTGTACCCTATCATCGCTAAGTACGGCTTAAACAAACGCGGGCTAAAAATATCCACCTTTACGCGCCGTAAAGTGGGCGATTTTTCACCGGCCATTAAAAGCAGCATTGAGCATTTGTATACCGACTATTCGATACTAAGTAACCGCATCGGCCTGCACAGTTAATTGTGCAGGTATTTGCGTTTGTACTCCAGCGGCGTCATATTGGTTACTTTTTTAAAGTGGCGATAGAAGTTGGATACATTATTAAAACCGCATTCAAAGCATAACACCTCGGTAGGTAGTTTATCTTCGATCAAAAACCGGCAGGCGTGGCTGATGCGTATCTCAGTTAAAAAATCCGAATAGGTTTTCTTGGTCATCAGCTTAAAATACCGGCAAAACGAAGTTACGCTCAGGTTGCCGATTGATGATATCTCTTCGAGGCTGATCTCTTTTTTATAATTGGCCAAAGTATAGCTGCAAACCTTGTTTAAGCGTATCGTATCCGATTCGTTGGATTGATGAAACTCGTTGTGTGAGAGTGTGATTGGCTTAAATTCCTCGGTTTCGGCTAATACTTTAAGGATGGATAGCAGTACGATCACCCGGTCCATATTCGTAGCCTCCAAAGCCCGGCGCATCAGCGAGGCCAGTTCGGTACGCGCTTTACCTTCGATAACCAAACCGCCCTTAGCCTTTTCAAACAGTTTTGGCAGCAGGTACATTTCGGGCAGGTTGAGCAGATAGCGCCCCAGGCAATCGGGCAAAAAATGAATAACGATCACTTCGACGTTCAGGTTCGAATCGGGTTGGAAATATTCCTCTTTACAACGCCAGCAGTGGGGGAGGTTCTCGCCCAGGAGCGTGATTTCGCCGGCCGAAAAGTTGCTGATATTATCACCGATAAAACGTACGCCTTCGCCCTTGATTACATAGTGAAGTTCCAGTTCAGGGTGATAGTGCCAGATGCCCCTGAAGGTTGGCAGTATATCGTGCCTTATGCTGAATGAGTTTTGTGGCTTAACGTCAACCTTTAAAAAATGAGGTTTCATCTCAAAAAAATTTACTAACAGGTTTAATTGGTTCGGGAACGGTGATCCCTATGTTTTCCGGATGGTAAAAGTAATAAATTATACTTTATTATCTCCAAGCCGGAATGATAAAATCCTACAAAAAAACTAAAAATAGCTTTTTAAAATGTTAACGTAACGGTTATGATAAGATTATACAATAAGTTGATAACAATGGGCAATAATGTGCTTATAGTAAAATTGATATTTGTATTGGATAGTTTGAATTTAAACAAATTCGCTGTACCTGAGATATAAACCAAAGCACATAGCTATACATTTTTGCTTAAAATATTTAGTGTTGGAAATGGATCAACACTAAAAGAGCCCGGCGGTATTCGGCGGTCATTGCAGTGATAAATTATGATAATTTATTGTGGCGATTATTCAAAATATTATAACGGACGTGCTTCTGAATTATAAAATTATAAACTAATTACCGGTCCTGCCGGATATTACAATGAACAAGTTTTTCACCCTCTTTTTAATTGTTACTGTTTTAACTGTACCCGTATTTGCCCAAAAAGGTGGCAACACACCTGCCGGGCAAGACGCCAATTATGCCCAGGTAATTACGGCCCGGGCTGCCAAAATTGTCGACGCACTCGGCATCAGCGATTCTGTTAAATACAAACGTGTTCAGGCCATCATTGTTGATCAGTACCGTAGCCTGAGCAGTATACACGATACCCGTAACGCACAGGTAAAAGATATCAAAGCGCAAGCCAGTGCCGATAAAGATGCAGCTAACGCTAAAATAAAGTCAATTGACGATGATGTAGATGCCCGGCTTGGCAAGCTGCACAGCGAATATCTGTCTAAATTAAACACAGAACTTACTCCGGCGCAAACAGACCAGGTAAAAGATGCCATGACTTATCGCATCATGCCTATCACTTATAAAGCCTATACCGAAGAAGTACTCACCCTCACCGACGTGCAAAAGGCCCAGATCAAAACCTGGTTGCTTGAAGCGCGCGAACTGGCTATCGATGCCGAATCATCTGATAAAAAACATGCTGTTTTTAATAAATACAAAGGTCGTATCAATAACTACCTGTCGGCCCAGGGCTACGATATGAAAAAGGAGGGCGAGGAGTGGCAAAAGCGCATCAAAGAAAAAGCCCAGCCTAAAGATAACTGACCAAAATGAGAGCGTAACCAATCAACCATTAACTAAATATGAAACCAAATCCTGAATTATTATGAGAAAACTTTTCCTCTTATTTTTTGTAATGCTCACGGTAACCATCGCTGCGCATGCTCAAAACAGAACCATTACCGGTGTGGTTACCGGTGAGGGCGAAACAGACCCGCTGATAGGGGTTACCATTACGGTTAAAGGGAGCTCTGCTGCGACCTCGACCGATGTGAATGGTAAATTCTCTATTATGGTAACCAACTTACAGAATGTAACCATTGGCGCTAAGTTCATTGGCTTTCAATATCAGGAGATAACCCTGAAACCGGGCGAGACCGTTGCAAACTTTAAGTTGCCTAAATCGACCACCGATCTGGCTGAAGTAGCGGTTGTGGCAACAGGTTATGGGACTACCCTGAAAAATAAGTTATTAGGTTCGGTATCCGAAATTAAAGCAGCCGAGATCGAAGACATCCCGGTGGCAAACCTAGGTACCGCGTTAATGAACAGGGTTGCGGGCGTAAACGTTAGTGTTGCCTCTGGCTCCGGCCGCCCGGGCGCCACAACCACCCTTACTTTACAGGGTGCCTTCGCCGCGTCTTCTACAGCCGGTATCACTACCGACCCGTTGTATGTAATTGACGGTTTAATAGCACAAAAAAGTGATTTTGATAATTTAGATGCAAGTCTGGTTGAGTCGATCTCGTTTTTGAAAGATGCTGAAGCGGCTATTTATGGTGCCGCAGCTGATAAAGGCGTGGTTTTGGTAACTACCAAAAAAGGTAAAGTAGGTAAAGCACAGATAAGCTATACCGGTTATTTTGGTACCACCAATGCTGCTTCTCTCCCTAAATTGCTGAGCGGGTACCAACTGGCTAAAACCATTAATGACGGTTTGGAGCTGAGCAATGCCGCTTTGAGTTCGCGGTTTTCGCAAGCCGACCTGGACTTTATCGCGACCAATCCTTACCCAAGCTGGTACAGCCAGTTGTGGCATTCGTCGCAAGCTATGAGGCATACTATCAACGTAAGCGGCGGCACAGAAAAGGTGACATTTTTTGGTGGTGGCAGTTATTATAATGAAGATTCGAACTTTGGCAAAACCTCGATCAAAAAATACAATATCCGTTCGGGCATGACCGCGAAGATTAGCGATGAACTTACCGCGTATATCAGCTTAAATACCTCGTATAGTAACGATTACCGCAATACCGCAAAATCTGAAAGCTCAGACGCCGAGAACACCACTTTTGGCGCAATTATCCAGGTTCCGGCATGGGTGCCGTTAACTATTAACGGGTTGCCTGTTTACTGGAACGGGCCGAGCTCTACAGGCGGCGCCTGGAACCCGTCGGCATATTTCGATTCGGGAAGTTATACCACCAGCGCCGCACAGGTTATTAACCTTAACTCTTCGCTGGAGTTCAGGCCACATCAGCTTAAGGGCTTAACCGCCAAGGTACAGTTTGGTAAAAACAATTACCTGAGCAATAGTAAAAACTATTATCCGCCGTATACCCTTTATACTTTTGCCAATACGGGCCAGAACGGTGCGTTATATACCACCACCCAAACCGGTACCAAATCTATCAGCAACTCAAACCAGTTGCTTGTGGGCACAGGTTCAACTTCGGAGTATGAGTTAATCGGTTCGTTAGATTACAATCGTACAATTAAAGCTCACACTTTTGATATTTTGGTAGTTGGTACTCAAAATGAAACCAATGCCACATCGTATAATACCTACCGTACTACCCAGCTAATTCCGGGTGTCGATCAGATGTTTGCTTTCGATCCAAGCACAACAACCGGTCAAAACATATCAAACTCCGAGAGCGGCAACATAGGTTACGTTTTCAGGGCAAATTATGATTACGCAGGTAAATATTTGTTTCAATTTATAGACCGTATAGACGGGTCGGCCAATTTTGGCCCGGGCCATCAATGGGGCAGTTCGCCTGCTGCGGCGATCGGCTGGAGGATAAGCGAAGAAAACTTCTTTAAAAAGAGCCTTTCCAAATACATCAACAGTTTAAAAATAAGGTATAACATTGGTATCACCGGCGACGACCGTGTAAACTCGTTTTTGTATAAATCAAGATTTACGCCTTACAGCGGTACATCATTATTCGGAACAACGGTTACAAACGGCCTCGATCCGAGCGTGGTTCCAAACCCTGGTATTACCTGGGAGCATAACCGGTCGCAAACATTCGGTATCGATGCCACTTTCCTTAACGACAGGTTATCTCTTACCGCCGATATCTGGACCAAGCATTATTACGACGGCCTGATCGATCTGGGTAATACCGTGCTTCCGTTAACTTTTGGCAACTCGAGCGCCGTAGTAAACTATAACGAGGCTAACACCTGGGGCGAAACGTTCACTATTGGTTATGTTGACAGGATAAATAAAGATTGGACCTACAACATTAACGTCAATTTCGGATGGGGCGATAGCCAGGTTACGCAGTCTATGTATTCTTTAGGCGCCCTGGGTACAGCTACCGAATATCAGAATATCAGCGTAGGCGAGCTGTCGAGCAAATACAGCTCAAGCAATTATGGACTAATTGCAAAAGGTATTATTCGTACCCAAGCCGATCTGAATGCAATTCTGGCCAAAAACCCCAACTATACCATTGAAGGCAAAACGCCACAGGTAGGCTGGATGGACTTTGTTGATGTGAACGGCGATGGTAAGATCACCGCCGCACAGGATGAATATCCGATGTACAATAGCTTGTCGCCAAAACTATCAATGGGCTGGACATGGGGCGTAGGCTACAAGACCCTTAAACTGAGTGTTAACGGATATCTTCAGTTAGGAGGCAAGGTTACAGTGACCGACAGGAACCCGCCAACCAGCGCTACAGTAAACTCATCAGGTTCATTGAACCAGCCTGCTTTCTGGGCCGACCACTGGACGCCGAGCAATCCTGATGCTGCTTATCCGCGTACAGATTCGCCGGATATCTCTGAGAACTCAACGTTCTGGACCCGCAGCGGTACAAGGTTATATATCAACAACGCTACTTTATCATATGCTTTACCTAAATCTATAGCAGACAGGCTGAAAATACCTAACCTGAGGTTCCTGGTAACCGGTGAAAACTTGTGGAGTATCATTAATCCGTTTGATTATAAGGACGTAAGGACCGCCAATATTCAAACCTATCCGATGCTCAGAACATTCTCATTCGGGGTTAATTTAACGCTGTAGTAAATTATTTAAGTAGTTTAACATGAAAAGAAACTTTATAAAGCAAGCTCAAATAGTATTGATGTTTGCAGCAATAAGCACGGCATTTATGGCATGTAATAAAAACGTGCTTAATAAATCGGATCTGAACGGTATCGATCCGTCTATCTGGAATACCGAATCGTCGGCCACCGAGTTTTTAAACGGCACATACGACCTGGTAATGCCTAACTGGCCGTCGCCCGGTTCAATCCATAATACCAGCGATGAGCTGAACAATGCCACAGCATCTATTTTAAATGGCACCTTAACAGGTGTTGGTAACGAAATCACCGATATTGCCAGCGCCAATAAACAAGCCAACGACCAGTACTGGTGGATATACCGTTGTAACCTGGCGTTACAGGGCATTAACGGCGGCACCATGTCTGACGATGTTAAGGCGAAACTTAAAGGCCAGTTTTATTTTTTAAGAGGGTACATCTATTTTAACCTCATCAGGATATACGGCGGCGTGCCTTTAATTCTGAAGCCACAGGATCCGTCGCAGACAGATTCGCTTTATACCCCAAGAAGCAAAACCAGCGTTTGCGTGAAACAAATCTGCGCCGATATGGACTCGGCAGCAGCTATGCTCCCGGCAACCTGGCCCTTATCAACTGATGGCGGCCGTATAACCAGGGCTGTGGCCTCGGCATATAAAGGCAAAACGTTGCTTTATTGGGCAAGCCCGCAATTTAACCCCAACGATATTGCCAGTCGCTGGCAGGACGCGTATAATGCATGTAAAGCTGCCTACACCCTGGCGCAAACAGACGGATATGCCTTATATCCTTCAACAAGCGGTGGCCTGGGTAACTTGTGGATAGACGAAAGCGCCAACAACAAAGAGCGGATGATGTGGCGTACCTTAGATGCCGTTAGCGTTAACCCGACCCATGGTACCAATAATGAAAATATCACCCGCCCGGTTTCTGAAACCACTGGTGGCGGCGGCAGCAACGAGCCAACCTGGAACCTGGTACAGGCGTTCCCAATGGCAAACGGCTTGCCTATCACCGATCCTAACTCGGGCTACGATGCCGAATTATACTGGCTAAACCGCGATCCTCGTTTCAATCAGACCATTTCGTACAATGGCCAGATATGGAACCTGAGCAATAAGTCGAACCGCCACGAGTGGACGTACACCGGTTTTCTGGACGATGTGAGCAAAGCTTCGGTAACCGGGTTTTATTGCCGCAAAATCTGTAATCCTACCATAACTGCATCACAGGCCCCGTTAAACTCAAATACCGGCGGCGGTAGCGGTATGGATTGGATCGAACTGCGTTTTGCCGAAGTGCTGATGAACTACGCCGAAGCCGCTAACGGTATCGGTAATTTATCTGAGTGCCAGGGTTTACTTGCAACACTGCGTGCCGCACGCGGCCTTACACAGGGCAGCTATAACTATGGTTTAAGCGTGGTAACCACCCGGTCGGCCATGTTTACCTTCTTATTAACCGAGCGCGAGATCGAGTTTGCGATGGAAGGCAAACGTTACTGGGACCTGCGCCGTACGCGCCAGTTCGAAAAACTATCGGGTACACAAAGGTTTGGTATCAAACTGGCGGTAAATTCGCCATACCTGGCCGGTGCCAAACCGGCGAACCCGGTGGCAGGTAAAACTTATATGGACGTTCCTGACGTTACCGGCGCGAGGGTTTGCGATACCATAAACGTAAATAACAGAACTACGTACCGCAAGTTCTTTACGCCGACTTTCGCAACTATCGAGCCATCAACCGCTCCTGTTATTAACTATCCGTCGACATATTATTTCTATCCGTTGCCACAAGTGCTGTTGACCTCAAATCCATCAATACAGCAAACAATCGGCTGGCCGGGTGGCACGTTCGATCCGCTGCAATAAGATAACTGATAAAATATAAATACATAGTGTGTAAGCATTATTAAAGAATGACAACAATGAAAAAAAGATCAATCATATTTTATACAGCCATCTTTCTGACAATATTGGCAACAAGTTGCGTTAAGGTGATTGATAAATTTAACAGCAATAACTTAACGGTTACATTTAATAACCAGGGCTCTTTGTTTTTAACAGGCGATAAAACGGTTAACCCGAAAGACAGCATTAAATTCAGCTACTCGGTTGTTTGCACGCAGCCGATGTCGTACCTGACATTAACAAAGAACGATACTGAGATATCGCGCGACTCGGTTAAAACCGGCGATAGGATGTCGGCTTCCGGCTTTTTAAAGAAATTAGTGGCCGATACTATACCGGGCCAATACGTTTATAAAGTGGTTGCCCGGGACAATACCGGTATCTACCTGGGAGCAAGTAACCCGATCATCGTAACTGTTACCGCCGATTTTAATTATTATACCAATCAAAGGTTGTACGTTCCGGATACTACGGCAATGACCAATAAATGTTATTATAACGTCGCAAGCCAAACAGCTTACAGCTTTACCGATATCAATTCGGGTGGCGTTAACAGTAACCTGATCGATTTTGGTTATTTCTGGGATCCTACGATAGCATCGGGAACGACGCCAAAGGGTAACACCATTTATAACCTGGCCATGTCGCCTGTACCGAGCCCTATCGCCATGTACAATACAGCCAGTTTTACAAAAAATCTTACCCAGTTTAAAGTAATTACCACACCTACCTGGGCAAATATCAACTCGGGAGGATTATTGAAAGCCCAGGGGGCAGCTGCCTTTAAAACGGCGTCTGCAAACTCGGTTTCGCAACTTGCTGCGGGCAGCGTAATTTTGTTTAAAACTGCCGCAGGTAAATATGGCGCCATCAATATTACTTATATCAATGCTGCGTCTCCCTCAAAAACCACTTACATGAATTTTGAGGTGAAACTGGCTAACTAACAGCCGGTTGATCATCTGTCAAAAAGGAGAGGCCGGTGCTTCTCCTTTTTTGTTTTACATAAAGCCAATTTGTATTATCTGTTGTATGATTTTGACAGCTAATCGTACTTGTTTAACTGTGTTTTTGATTTGAATGATTTAAACAAAATATTAAGAAATATGCCAATTTTGTTGTTATTGTAACATCGTTGAGACATTGGAGCGTCTACAGGGCGTTTTCGGCCTTAAGATAAAATCGTACTAAAGCTTGTTAATATTCTATATAAAACAGCTATGAATACCGTGCATATTTGAATTATAGATAATTTGCTAAACAACCAGTTATACCTATAACCAAAGTGATCTTTATATCGGAAATTAGTTAATGAACCGGTTTTAAACCCAAACATTATGCTGGTTCAGGATTGTTATTGAGGAATAGGTATAGTCTCTTTTATAGATCAACTACATGAAAAAAAGCACAGTTTTATTTTTGGCGGTTGCCGCGGTGATGGGTTTGGTTAAACCTGTTAAAGCGCAATACCCCAATGTCCCCAAAAGCGTTCAGGCTGCTGCCGATGCCCTGATCAAGGAAACCTATCGTAAATCAGATTCAGCCTGGGCTGTGGCATTCCCAATCGTAGATTACGATGCCAAACACGGTAAACCATATGTTCCATGGGCTTCCCGTCCAACAGATTTGCCGCAGGCGCCTATCCTGGCTTTCCCGGGGGCCGAAGGTGGCGGTGCTTATTCTTTCGGTGGCCGCGGCGGCAAAGTGATCGTAGTAACCAATCTGAATGATGATGGCCCGGGGAGCTTGCGCTGGGCCTGCGAACAGGGTGGCGCGCGCATCGTGGTATTTAATGTTGCCGGTATTATCCGGATCAAATCGCCTATCATTGTTCGCGCGCCATATATTTCTATCGAAGGTCAGAGCGCTCCAGGCGACGGCGTTTGCGTGGCAGGCGAATCGTTCTGGGTAAATACGCACGATGTGATCATCCGCTATATGCGTTTCCGTCGTGGCGAAACCAATGTGGGCCGTCGTGACGATGCTTTGGGCGGCAACCCGGTTGGTAACATCATTGTCGATCATACTTCAACAAGCTGGGGCCTGGATGAAAACTTTTCGATGTACCGTCACATGTTTACACCCGGCGATGGATCTATAGATGAGAAAAAAGGCACAGCAAATATTACTGTTCAAAACTGTATCTATGCCGAAGCGCTCGACTATTGGAACCATGCTTTTGGCAGCACCACCGGCGGCGAAAACAGTCTGCTGATCCGTAACCTATGGGCCGATAACACCGGTCGTAACCCGTCTATCGGGTGGAATGGCGTATACAACTTTGTAAACAACGTGGTATTTAACTGGCACCACCGATCAATGGATGGCGGCGATTACACCAGCCATTTCAATATTATTAATAACTACTTCAAACCTGGTCCCGTTACACCCAAAAACGAACCTGTAGGTCACCGTATTTTAAAACCAGAGTCGGGGCGCAGTAAGCTGAAAGAAAAATACTTCGGCCGTGCTTACGTAAATGGCAACATTGTGGAAGGTTTCCCTGAAGTGACTAAGGACAACTGGGCCGGTGGTGTACAGGTTGAAGGCGAAGGTGGTAAAGAACTGCCAGACGCAGGTAAATATAAAGATTATATGTATGCCGATCATCCGTTCCCGCTGCCACCAGCGCCTATCACCGTGCTTAGCGCAGAGCAGGCCTATAGATATGTACTGGATAATGTAGGTGCGACCTTACCTGTACGCGATGCGGTAGATAAACGCATAACCGAACAGGCGCGTACCGGGAAGATCACTTATAAAGAGATGCAAACAGATACCGATTTTCAGTTTAAAGTGCGTAAATTGCCTAAAGACTCGTACAAAATGGGTATCATTACTGCGCCATGGCAGGTGGGCGGTTACCCCGACTATAAAGGAACACCTTACAAGGATAGCGATAACGACGGTATACCCGATGCCTGGGAAATTGCCCACGGTTTAAACCCGAAAGACCCGACCGATTCGGCTAAACCGGCTAAAAATGGTGGTGGTTATACTAACATCGAAGTATATCTGAACACCCTGGCCGAAAAAGGTCAGCAAAAATTGCCGCCATCGCTAACCAAGTTTTAAGGCATACCAATACCTTTAATAACCTAAAAACAAAATGTTTCTCAAACCGAAACTTAATACATACTTAACAACCTGCTTTTCGGCAGGTTGTTTATTTATTACTTTGTCTGCAACGGCTCAAAAGCCGGCTAAAGCCCCCAAACCACAACCACCTGTTGCAGCCGGTAAAGATGGCAAACTGGTATACGCTGCCGACGAACAGGGTAACCGCATTCCCGATTTTTCGTACTGTGGATACATGGCTTCAGAAAAAGCAATTCCCAACGTTCCTGTAAAAGTGGTTGTGCCTGTTAAAAAAGGGGATGCCACTTTGCGCATCCAATCGGCGTTGGATTATGTGGCTTCGCTGCCTGCCGATAAAGAGGGTATACGTGGAGCGGTTTTGCTGGAAAAGGGCAAATACGATGTTGCAGGTACTTTGCTCATCCGCAAATCGGGCGTTGTGCTCCGCGGAAGCGGCAATACGCTTGAGGGCACCATATTGGTTGCAGGCGGTAAAGACCGGGCAACATTTATAAGAGTTTTAGGCACACCTAACAAACGTGTTGATAGCTGGACGAAAATTACCAATACTTACGTACCTGTAAACGCTACCGAAATTAAAGTTGCCGATGCCGGTAAATTTAGGGCCGGTGATATGGTGATGATACACCGCCCGACCACACTGGCCTGGATACAGAAGTTAGGTACTGAAAGTTTTGGCGGCGGCCTCTCAGCTTTAGGCTGGCATGCAGGAGACCGTGAAACCTTTTGGGACCGTAAGGTTGTAGCCGTTAACGGCGATGTACTGACACTGGATGTCCCGTTGACGACTGCGCTCGATACCACTTATGGTGGCGGAACTATTGCTAAATACGAGTGGCCGGGCCGCATTGAGCAGATAGGTATCGAAAACCTGCAGATGCGCTCTTACTACGACGAAGCCAAACCAAAAGACGAAGATCACCGCTGGATGGCCATCACGATAGAGAACACAAGCGATGCCTGGGTTAGGCAGGTGGTGTTTAAGCATTTTGCCGGTTCGGCTGTCAATGTGCTGGAAACATCGCGCCGGGTAACCGTTGAAGATTGTAAATCGCTATCGCCGACATCCGAGATAGGGGGCCAGCGCCGGTTTACGTTCACTACGACGGGGCAGCAAACTTTGTTTCAGCGCTTGTATTCTGAATATGGTTATCACGATTTTTCAGTTGGATATTGTGCCCCCGGCCCGAATGCCTTTGTGCAGTGCGATTCGTGGCAGTCGGTTGGTTTTAGCGGTGCTATCGATAGCTGGGCATCGGGCGTATTGTTCGATGTGGTGAATATCGATAACAACCGCTTAAGCTATGCAAACCGTGGGCAAGACGGGCAGGGAGCAGGCTGGAGCGCGGCAAACAGTGTATTCTGGAACTGCACTGCCGCCATTGTTGATTGCCCTAAGCCGCCCACTGCTCAAAACTGGGCATTTGCCACATGGGCGCAGTTTCAGGGCGATGGCTATTGGAGCGATTCGAATAACAGCATCAGTCCGCGCAGCTTTTACTATGCACAATTGAGCGACAGGCTTGGCAAAGAAAAGGCTATGGAAATGGCGCAGATATTCCCGTTAAATACCAGCGCATCCAGCAGCCCGACTGTTGAGGAAGCACAACGGTTAATAGAACAATATAAAAAACCACAATTGCATTTAAGCGATTGGATCGATCAGGCCGCCAAACGTACACCCATACCGGTTTCGGCATCGGGCGTAAAAACTATTGATGAGATAGGGATCAAAGAACCCGTTGCTCCCAAAATGGCGGCACCGATGGCGGTTGTTAATGGTGTGATCGTTCGCGGCAATTCGGTGTTAACCGGCCGCCATTATGATTCGCCGTGGTGGAACGGTAATATTCGCCCGGTCGGGGTTAAGGAGGCTAAGCCATCGGTAACCCGTTATGTGCCCGGCCGCACAGGTACGGGCTGGACGGATGATCTGGACAGCATGACCAACAAAATGATCAGTCAGCATGTGTTAACCTACGAGCATAATTACGGTTTATGGTATGATCGCCGCCGTGACGATCACGAGCGTATCCGCCGGATGGATGGTGACGTCTGGCCTCCGTTTTACGAATTGCCTTTTGCCCGCAGCGGCGAAAGCAGTGCCTGGGATGGTTTAAGTAAATATGATTTGACCAAATACAATACCTGGTACTGGAGCCGGTTAAAGAAATTTGCCGACCTGGCCGATGAAAAAGGCCTGGTACTCATTCATCAAAACTATTTCCAGCATAATATTATCGAGGCGGGTGCGCATTATGCCGATTTTCCATGGCGCACGGCTAATAACGTCAATAGCACCAGTTTTCCTGAGCCGGTTCCGTTTGCTGGGGATAAGCGGATATTTATGGCCGAGCAATTTTATAACGAGAAAGACCCTGCATTAACCAAGCTGCATATCGCGTTTGTTCGCCAGTGTTTGGATAACTTTAAAGATAACACAGGCGTCATTCAGCTGATAGGTGAAGAATTTACCGGCCCGCTACACTTTGTACAGTTTTGGGTTGATAACGTGAAGCAGTGGGAAATCGATAATAAACATAAAGAGATCATTGGTTTAAGCACCACTAAAGATGTTCAGGACGCTATCCTGGCCGACCCTGCACGTGCTTCTGTAATTAATGTGATCGATATCAAATACTGGCATTACCAGGCCGATGGCACGACTTACGCGCCGCTTGGCGGCCAAAGTTTGGCCCCACGCCAGCACGAGCGTATTTTAAAACCTAAAGCAACTTCATTCGATCAGGTTTACCGTGCGGTGCACGAGTATCGCACTAAATATCCTGATAAGGCCGTGATCTATTCGGATGATGGTTACGATAATTATGCCTGGGCAGTATTTATCGGCGGGGGTTCGCTGGCGGCCGTACCTGCAGTGGCTAACCCGCAATTTGCTGTTGATGCATCGGCTATGAAAGGTATCGAGCTAAACACAAAAGGCCAGTATGCCTTGGGTAACCCCGATAAAGGCTATATTGTTTATAATGCTGACCCGACGCCAATCAGTCTGAACATGAACAACGGAAACTATATTATCCACTGGATAAACCCGCGCGATGGCAGGATAGTAAAAGAAGATGAAACGGTTACAGGAGGTAAAACGGTAGAATTGAAAGCACCCAATGGTGGCGCAGTGATTATGTGGGCACAGAAGAAATAGTTAACCTAAAATAAAAACCTTGTCATCTCGAACGATTTGAGAGATTTTCTGAGGGCAGTAGGTCTGCTACAGAACAATCAGATGCTTATGTATAGAGCAGAAGATTTCTCCTCCCAGTCGAAATGACAATTTGTATAAAGAGATGTATAGAAAGATATTAGGCATATTACTTTTAATTTTAGTGTGCATTGGTGTCAATGCCCAAACACCGTCACGCTTAAAAATATCGGCTAACCACCGCTACTTTACCACATCGGATGGTAAACCATTCTTTTGGCTAGGCGATACCGGCTGGCTGTTGTTCGAAAAACTGACCCGCGAAGAAGCAGATAAGTACCTGACCGACCGTGCTGCAAAAGGTTTTAACGTGATACAGGTAATGGTGCTGCACGATCTGGGTATCAAAGATGCCTACGGCGATTCGGCGTTGATCAACAAAAACGTAGCTACTCCAAGGATAATGAATGGGACTTCGCTTGCTGATAAAACCTATGATTACTGGGATCATGTAGATTATATAGTTGACCTGGCGGCCAGCAAAGGGATTTATATTGCGATGGTTCCGGTTTGGGGCTCGGCAGTAAAATCGCACCATGTAACTGTGGCACAAGCAAAAACTTACGCTGCATTTTTAGCAGAGCGCTATAAAAACAGGCCAAATATTATCTGGATGAACGGCGGCGATATCCCAGGCAGCCAGAATATGGATGTTTGGAATGCTATCGGTTCAACCTTACAACAGCTCGATCCGTCGCACATCGAAACTTTCCACCCGCGGGGCCGCACGCAATCGTCTATTTGGTTCCACAATCAAAGCTGGCTAAGCTTTAATGTGTTCCAGTCGGGGCACCGTAATTACAAACAAGATACCTCTAAAAATGATTTTAAATACGGCGAGGATAACTGGAAATATGTAAACGTTGATTATAAAAAAATACCGGCAAAACCCACACTTGATGCCGAACCAAGTTACGAAGGCATCCCGCAAGGCTTGCATGACACCACACAGAAAAGGTGGACGGATGCAGATGTGCGCCGTTATGCGTACTGGTCGGTTTTTGCGGGTGGCTGCGGTTTTACCTATGGCAATAACTCGGTGATGCAGTTTTTGCTGCCCCATGCCAAAGGCAGCGCTTATGGCGCAAAAGCCCTTTGGTTTGACGCTATTAACGATCCCGGTTCATCGCAGATGCAATACGTTAAAAAGCTGATGCTGTCGCGACCGTATTTTGAACGTGTTCCCGATCAAAGTCTGATCGTAGCTGCAAAACAAGGTACACGATATAACCGCCTGCTGGCTACGCGGGGTAAGGATTACGCCTTTATCTATACTTACAACGGTCGCAATATCCCGGTTGTGATGGGTAAGATAGCAGGTACTAAAGTAAAAGCTTCCTGGTACGACCCGCGGACAGGCGAAACCAAAACCATCGGCAGTTTTGCCAACACCGGCACGCACGGGTTTAACCCACCCGGCGAGGTGAAAGACGGCAACGACTGGGTTTTAATTTTAGATAAGATATGAGGCATTTCGGGTTCATCATATTAGCTGCTGTACTGTTTGCATCCTGCAAAGCAAAAAAGAATGTGTACATGTACAGTTCTTTTCACGAACCGGCCAATGAGGGCCTGCGCCTGCTATACAGCTTTGACGCGTACCATTGGACAGACCTGAACCATATTTTTATTAAACCTGAAGTAGGCACCGAAAAGATCATGCGTGATGCCTCGATCTGCCAGGGACCTGACGGAATATTTCGTTTAGTGTGGACAACCGGCTGGAAAAATGACCAGAGCATCGGTTACGCCAGCTCGCCCGATTTGATCCATTGGTCGAAAGAAGAACACATCCCCGTAATGGCTTATGAGCCGACCGCCATCAACGCCTGGGCGCCGGAGTTGTTTTATGATGATGAAGGTAAACAATTCGTTATCGTATTTGCATCGTGTGTCCCCGGTCGTTTTGCGAAAGGGCAGGAGGATGAGAATAACAATCACCGCTTATATTATACCACCACTACCGACTTTAAAACATTCGCACCTACCAAACTATTTTTAGATCCGGGTTTCAGCGTGATCGACGCCACCATTGTGCAGCGCGGCAGAAACGATTATGTGCTGGTGATGAAGGACAATACCCGGCCGGAACGTGATATTAAAGTGGGCTTCAGCAAAAACGTGCTTGGACCGTATACCAATATCTCGAAACCGGTAGCGCCTTTGTTTAGTGAGGGCCCATCAGTAGCGCACGCGGGCAACGATTGGCTCATTTATTATGATGCTTACCGCGATAAAAAATTTGGTGCGGTTAAGACTCAGGATTTCGTAACTTTTACCGATGCAACCGGCGAGATCAACATCCCGCAAGGGCATAAGCATGGTACCATTTTTAAAGTCAGCAAAAAGGTACTGGATAACCTAAAACAGCAGATCGCCAACTAAACGGCCTGCGCTATTATTTATGAAGAAGAACTTTAAACTGCTATTGTTAATACCGGTTTTGTTTGCGTTTAACGCGCAGGCACAGGATACCGTGCATTATACCGGCAATACGGTGGTTAATGTGGATTATCACCACGGGCAGTTAAGTCCGGCAATAGGGGTGCATAGCATGCAGATCTTCCGGGCAAACCGCGAGCACCCTGAATGGGCAGATGGTTTTGGCTTTACCTATAACCACGCGCCGATGCTAAGCTACTGGAACAATACTTTTTATGTTGAGTACCTGAGCGATAAGGTAGGCGAAAGCGTACCACCCGGCCAAACGCTGGTGATTACCTCGAAAGACGGGCAAAACTGGTCGAAACCCGAAGTTGTTTTCCCGCAATACAAAATACCCGACGGTACTACCAAGCCCGGCATTAAAACGGTGGCTAAAGACTTGTACTCGGTAATGCACCAGCGCATGGGCTTTTACCAGGCTAAATCAAAACGTCTGCTGGTGTTGGGTTTTTATGGGATATGCCTCGAACCGCATGATGATCCTAACGATGGTTTAGGTATCGGCAGGGTAGTACGCGAAGTTTTACCCGATGGCAAATACGGGCCGATCTACTTTTTACATTATAACCCGGCCTGGAACGAAAAAAACACCTCGTATCCGTTCTATAAAACCAGCAAGGACAAAGGTTTTGTACAGGCTTGCGATGAGTTGATGGCAACGCCTTTAATGATGATGCAATGGGCCGAAGAAACCGACCGGAAAGACCCGCTGATACCTTTGCACAAGGATTACAAAGCCTTTAATTTTTACCATTTGCCCGATGGCAGGGTTGTCGGTTTGTGGAAGAACGGCCTGACATCGATCAGCAAAGACGAAGGCAAAACCTGGGGCGCAGTTGTAAGGGCGCCGAGGATTGTGACCAGCAATGCTAAAATCTGGGGGCAAAAAACATCCGACGGTAAATATGCCACGGTTTATAACCCGTCCGAATTTCGCTGGCCGCTGGGTGTATCAACCAGTAAGGACGGTTTAGAATACACTAACCTGCTATTGGTAAACGGCGAAATATCGACCATGCGTTATGGCGGCGCCTATAAATCGTACGGGCCGCAGTATGTGCGCGGTATTGAAGAAGGTAACGGTGTGGTACCCGATGGCAAACTTTGGGTAACTTATAGTATGAATAAGGAGGATATCTGGGTGTCGTCCATCCCTGTGCCGGTTACGGATATGGCCGATGCGCATGCCAATGAAGATTTTAACACGATGCCTGCCGGGAGAGAACTGGATAAATGGAACACTTTCAGCCCGCAATGGGCAAAGGTACAGATAGAAAAGATGGCCGATGGCACCAAAGCGCTGGCCCTGCACGACGAAGATAAGTTTGACTATGCCCGTGCCGAACGTGTAGTGCCTGAGTCAAAGAAGTTAGTAGCCGATTTTACGGTAGTGCCCGGCCAAAATACCAATGGTATGCTGGATATTGAATTTCAAAATGGTAAGGGTGATGCAGCTATCCGCTTAACTTTTGATTCGACAGGTGCATTTATCGCCAAAGCAGGCTACCGCAACAAAACCCTGATTAAAAAATACGAGGCTGATAAACCTTATCATATCATAGTAAAACTGCATACCGATACCCGCTTTTACACGGTTAACATAGATGGGAAAGACTTATCTCCGAGCTTGTTTTTTGCCCCGGTGCTCACCGTAAAAAGGATCGTGTTCCGTACTGGTGGGGTACGCAGGTTCCCGAATGCGGATACACCAACCGATCAGGATTTTGATTTGCCCAACGGCGGCGAAAAAGATAAACCGGCAGTGTTTTATATTAAAGGTTTAACAACTAAAAACTATTAATGCGTAATTATAAATCATACCTCTTTTTGGCGCTTGCGCTATTTTTCGTGCCAACTCTACACGCCGAAGTTGTTTTGCCGCGCGTATTTACCAGTGGCATGGTGCTGCAGCAAGGTCAACCAGTGCCGGTTTGGGGCACGGCTGCCGCTGGAGAACAGATTACGGTGCAATTTGCCGGTCAAACCAAAAAAGCTGTTGCCGATACTTCGGGCAAATGGCAGGTGATGCTCGATGTGCTGAAAGCAACGGTCAAAGGTCGCGATTTTACTGTGCAGGGTACCAATACCATTGTTTTGCATGATGTGGTGGTCGGGGAGGTTTGGCTATGCTCGGGCCAGTCGAACATGCTGTATGAGATGCGCAAGAACAGCAAAGTGCGCAAACCCGATAGCCTGGATAAAAACTCGCCTGTTGATGAAATGGACAGGCCGCATAGCCCCGACATCCGCCTGTTTTGGGTAAACCAGAAAAACCTCAAGACAACCGGTAATTACCTGGCCAAATGGGAGTCGGCTACCCAGGATTCGGCGCTGCGGTCATTTTCGGCGGCAGGTTATTTCTTCGCCAAAAAACTGAACCAGGAACTTAAAGTGCCTGTAGGTATCATCTGCGCAGCCATCAGTGGCAGCGCCATCGAACCATGGGCGCCTTACGAGGTATTTACTGCTGATCCATACTTTCGTTTAACCGGCATTAACTCAAAAGCCGACGGCAAGTTCTATCATACCATGATCGAACCTTTAGCACCTTTTGCCATCAAGGGTTTTTTATGGTACCAGGGCGAGGCCAACATGACCGACGATGTGATCTATGATCATAAGATGAACGCACTCATCAACTCCTGGCGTAAAACCTGGAATGATGCTGCATTGCCGTTCTACTATGTCGAAATAGTGCCTTACTACTACTCACAGATGAAGAGCACCGCGGTTATCACACCCGAAAGCCTGCCCGCATTTTGGGAGGTACAACAGGCGGCGCTTAAAATACCAAATACAGGCATGATCATCACAACCGACCTGAACGATGACATCCACAACCTACACCCGCCTTATAAGTGGGAAGTAGGCCGCAGGCTTGCCCTGCTGGCATTGGCGAAAAGTTATAATAAAAATATTGTGTATTCTGGGCCGGTATACCAATCCATGGCGATAAAGGGCAGCACCATCGAACTTACATTTGCCAACGTTGGCAAAGGCTTGGCAAGTAAAGATGGCAAACCGCTTACCTGGTTTAGCATAGCGGGCGCTGATGGTAAGTTCGTAAAAGCCGATGCGGTTATTGATGGTAATAAAGTGATCGTGTCATCGCCCGAGGTGACTAATCCGGCTGCTGTACGCTTTGCCTGGAGCGAGGATGCTCAGCCTAATTTATTCAACAAAGATGGGCTGCCAGCAGCGCCGTTCCGCACCAATAACCCCATAAAGTTCAGCCCAAATTGATATGAGATACATCGCTACTAAAATATTGGCTTTATGCTTGGTGCTTTTAACTTTCAGCTCAAAAGCACAGGAAACCCAAAAGCTCTACCTCTCGGGTACCGGCAGCGATCATACCGTAAACTGGCATTTTTACTGTACCGGTGGCATGCACTCGGGCGTGTGGACGACCATCCCCGTTCCCTCGAACTGGGAACTACAGGGCTTTGGCAAATACAATTATGGTTTGGATAAGGATAGTACCAAAGGTCGCGAACAGGGTTTATATAAATACGAGTTTAAAGTGCCCGTAGCCTGGAAAGGAAAAAACGTGCAGATCGTTTTTGAAGGCTCGATGACAGATACCAGGGTGAAGATCAACGGTGAGTCGGCGGGAGCAATCCATCAGGGCTCGTTTTACCGGTTTAAGTACGATATCACTAAACTGCTTAAATACGGCGAAAGCAATCTGCTTGAAGCTACGGTTGATAAGTATTCAGCAAATGCGTCGGTAAACAATGCGGAACGCAAGGCTGATTTCTGGGTGTTCGGCGGGATTTACCGCCCGGTTTACCTGGAGGCCGCGCCGCCGCAGCATATCAGCACTGTTGCCGTTAATGCCCTGGCAAGCGGCAGGATTATGGCTAATGTTTCTTTAGCGGATGTATCGGCTAACAGCCAGGTAACCGCACAGGTTTATACCCTTGCGGGGCAAAAATTCAGACAGCCTTTTAGTGTTAAGATAAACAAAGGTGATATGGTAGCGCATCTGCAGGGTAATATCACTTCGCCAAAATTATGGTCGCCCGAGTTTCCAAACCTGTATAATGTGGTGTTTACACTCACCAGCAATGGCAAAGCTATACATACCTACAAACAGCGTTTTGGCTTCCGCACGGTTGAGTTCCGTGAACACGATGGGATTTATGTCAACAATGTTAAGATCAAATTTAAAGGTGTAAACCGTCATACTTTCTGGCCGACTACCGGCAGGGCGGTTAATAAAACTATCAGCATCGAAGATGTGAAGTTGATCAAGGATATGAACATGAACGCTGTCCGCATGTCGCATTACCCGCCTGATACGCATTTTTTGGATGTGTGCGACTCGCTGGGCTTGTTCGTACTGGATGAGCTAACCGGCTGGCATGGTATCTATGATACGCCAACCGGCTCAAAACTGGTAAAGGAGATGGTTACCCGTGATGTTAACCACCCGTCGATCGTCGTTTGGGATAACGGTAACGAAAGCGGCTTTAATTTTGACCTCGATCATCTTTTTCCGGACAACGACCCTCAAAAACGCCCGGTGATACACCCCTGGGCCGTTTTTAAAGGTATCAACACCAATCACTACATCAATTACGACTACGGCACAGGCACAGCTCTGCACGGCCATGATGTGTTCTTCCCGACCGAGTTTTTGCATGGTTTATATGACGGCGGCGCAGGTGCGGGGTTAGACGATTTTTGGGAACTGATGTACCGCACGCCGATCTCGGCAGGCGGTTTTATCTGGGCCTTTCTGGATGAGGATGTGGTGCGTACCGATAAAGGCGGCATTTTGGATTCGGATGGCGACCATGCACCGGATGGCATCGTAGGCCCGTATCGCGAAAAAGAAGGGAGCTATTACGCCATTAAAGAGATATGGTGCCCGATACACCTGGAGCCGCGTGATATCACACCACAATTTGACGGACATCTACACTTTGAAAACCGCTACCTGTACACCAATATCAAACAATGTACATTTAAATATAAACTGGCGATGCTGACCTACCCCGGCGAAACGGTGAAATACCCTGCCGAAACGGGTGCTATTGCTGCGCCTGACGTGGCTCCCGGTCAGTTTGGTAACCTGCAGGTTAATCTTCCGCAAGGCTGGCAGCATTACGATGTGATGTATCTAACCGCCTACGGCCCCGATAAACGCGAACTGTTTACCTGGAGTTACCCGATAAGCAGCCATGAAAAGATCACAAAACGTATTATCGAAACTAAAGGCGCAGCCAAACCAACTATTAAAGAAACTGATTCGCTTTACAAAGTTGCCGTAAACGGTATCGAAGCGGAGTTTAACCGTAATTCTGGCCTCCTGGTAAGTGTTAAAAATCAAAAAGGTAATATCCCGTTCAATAACGGGCCGGTTTTGGCCGAGGGCGCCGAGAAAACAGGTTTTCAAAAATTGAGCTATCGTTATGATGGCGAAAATTTGATCATAGAAGCCATTTTCGAAAAGAAGGCTACCGAGGCCGGTTTAAGCTGGACGATCTATCCGTCGGGCTGGATAAAACTCAATGTAAAATACTGGCCGATAGGTGAAGAAGGCAATTTGCTCGGTTTTAGCTTCAATTATCCTGAAAAGGATGTTAAAGGCGTTGAATATATGGGCGATGGGCCTTACCACGTTTGGAAAAACCGCCTGAAGGGTGTTACGCTAAACGTTTGGGATAAAACTTATAACAATACCATCACCGGGCAACCGGGGATGGAGTACCCTGAGTTTAAAGGTTACTACTCTAATTTATATTGGATGAAGCTGAAAACCACCGGCCAGCCAATTACTATTGTTTGCGATAACCGGGATGTGTTTATGCGCCTGTTTACACCGGCCGCGCCTAAAAAGGTTTACAATACGGCACCGGCTTTCCCTTCGGGAGATATTTCGTTTATGAATGGCATAACGGCTATCGGTACCAAATCGCAAAAGCCGGAAAAATTGGGGCCGCAGGGAGCTCCGAATAAGTATTTTGATTATTACAAGAATATAGATGCTGCGCTGAGTATGGACCTGTATTTTGATTTTTCGGGCAAATGAAACTGAACAAGACACCATACAAGCTATTATTTGCACTGCTTTTAAGCGGTGCTTGTTTGTTTTCCTTCCGGGCACAGGATGCAACGGGCATCGCTATACAAAACCCGCGCTGCGAGTTGTTGGTTAACCCCGAAGGTATCGATGCCCTGCAGCCACGCTTGAGCTGGGAGATCACATCCAATGTTCGCGGTACCGATCAGATCGCCTATCAAGTGTTGGTATCGTCATCTGCCGAAAAACTATCTGACAATACCGGCAACGTTTGGGACTCTGGCGTTGTTAAATCAGATCAATCGATACAGGTAAGCTATAAAGGCAAACCGCTGCAAAGCGGCACCGAATACTTTTGGAAAGTAAGGATTTGGACCAATAAAGGCGAATCAGCCTGGAGCGAAGTGCAGCACTGGAGCGTAGGTTTACTAAAGCCTGCCGACTGGCAAGCCAAATGGATAGGGTATGACCACGCTTTTGCCTGGGATAGCGTATCTAAGTTCTCGCGTCTTTCGGCAAGATATTTTAGGAAGGAGTTTTCGTCCGCGAAAGCGATAAAGAAAGCGATGGTTTATGTTTCTGGCCTGGGGTATTATGAGCTATACATTAATGGCAGCCGTATTGGCGACCAGGTTTTAGCGCCCGCGCCGACCGATTATACGCAATCGGTTAAATACAATACTTATGATGTTACCGCGCAATTGAAACAGGGCAGTAATGCTATCGGTACCATATTGGGAAACGGCCGCTTTTTTACCATGCGCCAAAATTATAAGCCGGCCAAAATTAAAACCTTTGGCTACCCTAAAATGCTGTTGCAGATGGATATTGAATACGCTGATGGTTCGCACAGTATTGTAGCCAGCGATGATAGCTGGAAACTCACCGGTGACGGCCCGATCCGCAGCAATAACGAATATGATGGCGAGGAATATGATGCGAATAAAGAACTGACCGGATGGACAAATACCGGGTATAATGCTTCGGCATGGATAAAACCCGAAGTGGTTGATGTTCCCGGCGGCTACATGAGTGCACAGATGAACGAGCCGGTACGTGTTGTAGAAACCATTAAACCTAAAGCCATCACCAAAATAGCTAATGGCAATTATGTGATCGATATGGGCCAGAATATGGCAGGCTGGATCAACATGCATGTAAAGGGCGATAAAGCGCAGCGTGTTGAGTTGCGCTTTGCCGAAACTACTAAAAGCGATGGTGATTTGTATGTAGCCAACCTTCGCGATGCCCGATCGACAGACGTTTATACTTTAAAAGGTGGGAGCGAAGAACAATGGCATCCGCGCTTTGCGTATCACGGCTTCAGGTATGTGGAGATAGTTGGTTACCCGGGCGTGCCTAAAATTGAAGATTTTGAAGGCCAGGTGGTTAATGATGACCTGCAAAATGTAGGCTCGTTCGAAACATCGAATCCGTTGATCAACCAGATCTACAAAAACGCTTATTGGGGTATCCGTGCCAATTATAAAGGCATGCCGCTGGATTGCCCGCAGCGCAACGAGCGCATGCCCTGGCTGGCCGACCATGCTACAGGTTCGTACAGCGAAAGTTTTGTTTACGGCAACGATAGTTTTTACGCTAAATGGCTGGATGATATTGAACAATCTCAAAAACCTGAAGGCCAATTGTGTGACGTAGCTCCGGCGTACTGGAACTATTACAGCGAAGATTTTACCTGGCCCGCTACCTACCTGGTTGTTGCCGATATGCTGTACGACCAATATGGCGATAAAGAGCCCATCGTAAAGCATTATGCATCCATGAAAAAATGGATGAACTACATGCGCGATAAATATCTTAAAGATAACATCCTGACCAAGGATAAATACGGCGATTGGTGTGTTCCGCCTGAATCACCGGAGCTGATACATTCCAAAGATACCCTGCGCGGTACCGACGGGCATTTGATAGCCACGGCCTATTATTACCGGATGTTGACGTTGATGAAGCGTTTTGCGGGTTTGGCTGGTAAAAGTCGGGATATAGCCGAATACGATGCCATGGCCAGTAAGATCAAAGCCACTTTCAATCAAACTTTCTTTAATGCTAAAACCAAACGCTACAGCAATAACTCGGTAACCTCAAACCTGTTGCCGTTATACTTCGGCATGGTGCCTGTTGAGGATAGGAAAGCCGTATTTAAAAACATTACCGATAAAATACTGATCGAAAACAAAGGCCACATCAGTACCGGGGTTATCGGTACCCAATTTTTAATGCGGATGCTAACTGATAATGGCCGTGCGGATATTGCTTATCGTATTGCTTCCAATACCGACTACCCGAGCTGGGGTTATATGGTGAAGAACGGCGCTACTACCTTTTGGGAGCTTTGGAATGGTAACACCGCAGCTCCGCAAATGAACTCACAAAACCACGTGATGCTGTTAGGCGACCTGCTGGTTTGGTTTTACGAAAACCTTGCCGGGATCAAAACCGAAAGTGCACAGGGCTTCCATAAACTGGTGATGAAACCAGAGCCGGTTGCCGGATTGACTTTCGTCAATGCGTCGTACAAATCTGTTAGCGGGATGGTTAAAAGTAATTGGAAAAAAGAGGGGAGTAGCTTTAGCTGGGAGATCAGTGTGCCGGCAAATACGAAAGCGTTGATCTATGTTCCGGCAACTTCTGCGGCGGGTGTTAGCGAGTCGGGCAAGAGTTTGACAGGCAATCCTGACGTGCATTTTGTAAAAATGGAGGCCGGTAGGGCAGTATATCGTGTTAATTCAGGTGATTATTCATTTAAATCGCATATATAATTGAATATGAATTATAAAAGAATTTTATTTTTTACAGCTATGCTATTTTGTCATGCTGTAAATGTGGTATTTGCACAGACAAATCCATGGCGTAAAGGCATTTTGGTTGATGAGTTTTTGTATGATAAGGCACCTTTCCCGGAGTGCCATGCATCCACTATCGCACAAACAAAAACAGGTTTGGTGGCTGCATTTTTTGGCGGGACCAAAGAGCGTAACCCCGATGTATGCATCTGGGTTTGCCGGCACGTGAACGGCAAATGGACAGCCCCGCAAAACGTAGCCGACGGTATACAGAACGATACGCTGCGTTACCCCTGCTGGAACCCGGTATTGTACCAGGTGCCCAACGGCGAGTTGATGTTGTTTTACAAGATAGGCCCAAGCCCCGGTACCTGGAAGGGCTTTATGAAAACCTCGGCCGATGGCGGTGTTACCTGGTCGGCGCAAAAGGCCTTGCCTGCTGGTTTCCTGGGCCCGATCAAAAACAAGCCCGTATTGCTGAAAAACGGAACGCTTATCTGCCCGACGAGTACCGAAGATAAAGGCTGGAACGTGCATTTTGAATTATCGCCCGATAATGGCAAAACCTGGACAAAGACCGCCGACTTAGCCAAAGGCGATGGCGCGACAGGTGCTATACAGCCCAGCATCCTGTTTCATAAAGATGGAAAGCTCCAGGCGCTGTGCCGTAGCCGAGACAGGGCGATACTCGAGACTTGGTCGGGCGATAACGGGGTAACCTGGTCGCCATTAACCAAAACAAGTTTGCCTAACAATAACTCGGGTACCGACGCGGTAACTTTAGTCGATGGCCGCCAGTTGCTGGTTTATAACCATGTGTTGCCTCCGGGCAAAGAAGCTAAAGGTGCGCGTACCCCGCTTAATGTAGCTATTTCGAACGATGGTAAAACCTGGTACGCGGCTTTGATCTTAGAAGATTCGCCCATAAGCCAGTACTCATACCCGGCAGTGATACAGACAAAAGATGGCCTGGTGCATTTTGTGTATACCTGGAGAAGGCAAAAGATCAAACACGTGGTGATCGATCCTAAAAAACTGCTTTTAAAAGAAATTGTGAACGGAGAGTGGCCAAAGGTTGCCGGTTATACAGCGCCTGTAGTGAGCGGCCCGGTATCTGATATGTAATTGCATGAAAAAGATAAGTGTCATAATCTTTCTGATGGTTGCTGCTTGTAAGAGCATGGCACAGGTATCTGTTGATGATAGCCTGAAAAAGCCGCTGAAGCAGGTGTTGACCGAGGTGCAGGCGCGTTTTCATGTACAGATCAAGTTCGACGAAAACCTTGTGAAGGGGCAGGTGGTGAGCTTTGCCGACTGGCGTGTACGCCCGGGTAATATTGATAAGACGTTGAATAACATCCTTACTCCACTGGATATCTCTTATACTCTGAAAGCAGGTGTGTATAGCTTGCGCAAGTTTGACTACCCGCGCTGGTCGGTTGAGGATGGGAAGGAAGAGCTGACTTACCTGTCATCTCTTTACAACGACCAGGCAGGCTGGGAAAAACGAAAAACCGAATTACGCGCGTGTGCCTATAGCGCTTTGCAATTGTCGCCGCTGCCGGCTAAGCCCAACTCAAAACCCATTTTTACTCCCCTAAGGCTAATGGATGGCTATACCATTCAAAACGTAGCTATCGAGACTTTGCCGGGATATTACGTTTGCGGGTCGATCTATCGCCCGGCAAAAAGCAACGGTAAGATGCCGGTTATCTTATCGCCAAACGGACATTTTGAGCACGGGCGTTATAACAAAGATCAGCAAAAGCTTTGCGCCACGTTTGCGCGCATGGGCGCTATGGCGATGAGTTACGATCTGTTTGCCTGGGGCGAATCGCTGCTGCAGTTTAAAGATGCCGACCATAACCGCAGCATCGCCATGAGTATCGAAACGCTGAACGGTATCCGTTTGCTCGATTTTTTGCTTGCGCAGAAAGATGCCGACCCGGAGCGGGTTGGTATTACCGGGGCTTCAGGCGGTGGCAGTCAAACCATGCTGCTGGCTTCGCTGGATGATCGTTTTAAAGTGAGTGCGCCGGTGGTAATGTTGTCGAGCGCGTTTTATGGCGGTTCGCACTCCGAAAGCGGGATGCCGGTGCACCTGTGCGTTGGCGGGACGAATAATGTGGAACTGGCAGCTATGGTAGCACCCAAACCTCAACTGATCGTATCGGACGGTAAGGACTGGACTGCGAACGTCCCTGAAATTGAATTCCCGTTTTTGCAGCGAACTTATGGCTTTTACGGCAAAAAGGATCTGGTGACTAATGTGCACCTGCCGACCGAAGGTCACGATTACGGGATTAATAAACGAAAAGCGGTTTATGCTTTTATGGCGAAATATTTAAAACTGGATATCAAGGCTGTACAGGGTGCCGACGGGGAAGTAGACGAAACAAAAAGCGCCATCGAACCTGAAAAGGCTTTATATGTGTTTGGCGATAAAGGTGAGCGTTTGCCCGCTAATGCCGTTCACGGGCTTGATGAGATACAGAAGGTGTTTAACAAGTCGACAGGGCATTGAAATGAAAGAAGAATATATCAGTAGAAAAAACTTTATCCGCAACAGCGTCTTACTAACCGGTGGTACATTGCTGGCAGCAAACGCATCCTGGACGAGTGTATTTGCTTCGGATGCTTCGCAGCGGTACAAGGTAGCTTTGGTTGACCTGATGCTCTTAAAACGCCAGAAATTAGGCGCGCTGCAATTGACCAAAGATATTGGCGCTGATGGTGTGGAGGTGGATATGGGCGGCTTGGGTCAGCGTGAGACTTTCGACAGCCAGTTAGGCACTCCCGAGATACGCCAGCAGTTTTTAGATAAAGCCAAAGAACTGAACCTGGAGATATGCTCGCTGGGGATGACCGGTTTTTATGCGCAATCATTCGCCGAAAGGGCGGGCGTAGAGCGGATGGTGAAAGATTGTATAGATACCATGGTGGCCATGAATGTAAAAGTGGGCTTTTTGCCTTTAGGAGTTGCCGATCTGACCAAGAAGCCCGAACTGCGCCCGGCGATAGTTGAACGTCTAAAAGCTGTTGCCGTACTTGCTAAAAGGGCCGATGTGATCATCGGTATCGAAACTTCGCTGGCTGCTGCCGATGAGGTTAAACTATTGGATGAAATTGGTTCTTTGCATATCCAAAGCTATTTCAATTTTGCCAACGCGGCAGATAACGGGCGTGACATCAGCGAAGAACTGAAAACTTTAGGTAAAAAACGTATCTGCATGATACACTGCAGCGATACCGACGGTGTCTGGCTGCGTTACGACCCGAAGATCGATCTGAAAAAGGTGAAAGAGACATTGGATAAAATGAAGTGGAGCGGCTGGCTGGTGATAGAACGCTCGCGTGATGCAAACGATGTGCATAACGTAAAGAAGAATTACAGCGCCAATACCGAATATGTTAAATCAGTATTTCAATCAAAATAATGTACAAAAGGTTGTTGATATGCCTGTTGATATGCCTGGCTCACGTTAGCGTGTTCGCGGTGCAATTATATGTTAGTACGACGGGGGATGATGCTAACCAGGGTACTAAAGAAAAACCTTTTGCCACGCTGCAAATGGCCCTGCGTGCGGCCCGCGAGATAAGAAGGCTCAATCAACTACCAAAAGGCGAGTTTATTTTGATCACGATGAGCGGCGGTGTGTACCAATTGAATGAGCCTGTTGTCATTCGCCCTGAAGACGCAGGGGGCCCTGTGCCTACGATGATCAAGGCTGCCGAGGGCGAATATCCCATTTTAAGCGGCGGTATCAATATTGCCGGCTGGAGCAAAGCAAAAAATAATATTGCAGGTTTGCCAAAAGAAGCAAGAGGCAAGGTTTGGGTAAGCGATGCTCCGGAAGTTGGTGACCAATTGATCGATTTCAGGCAGATGTGGGTGAATAACCATAAAGCCACTCGTGCCAATACTATGCGAGGGGATAGCATGATGCGTATCCTTTCATGGAACCATAAAGACCAAAGCTGTTGGATACCCAAACCAAAGACAGCTGATCTGACACGGGTTAAAGGCATGGAGATGCTGATCCACCAGATGTGGGCGATAGCCATTTTGCGGGTTAAAACGTACGAACCCAGTGGTGATAGTGTGAAGCTGACCTTTCAGCAACCCGAAAGCCGGATACAATCTGAGCACCCCTGGCCGGCGCCTTTTATCTCCAGAAAAACAGGTAATTCGGCGTTTTATTTAACCAATGCCATCCAGTTTTTAGATCAGCCCGGCGAATGGTACCTGGATAAAAAAGCGCGTAAGTTGTACTACTGGCCTCGCGGAGGGGAAGATCTGACCACGGCTAACGTGGTTGTGCCTGTGCTGGAAAACCTGGTTAAGATTGAAGGTAATGCCGAAAATCCGGTTTCGGGAATATGTTTCAATGGGATATCGTTTATGTATGCGGGCTGGCTCAGACCGTCGCAGCAGGGCATTGTACCGCACCAGGCGGGCATGTATATGCTGGATGCTTACAAGCTAAAAATTCCGGGTACGCCCGATAAAAAGGGCTTGGAGAACCAAGCCTGGGTAGGCAGGCCGGAAGCGGCTGTGAAGTTGAGCTATACCAAGCAGGTTGAGTTTGAAAAATGCAGGTTCCTGTACCTGGCATCAACCGGGCTTGATTTGGTGAAAGGTACTTACCAGAGTCATGTGATGGGTTGTTTGTTTAAGGATATCGGCGGCAGCGGTATTTTGGATGGTACTTTTTCGGATGAGTCGACCGAGGTGCATTTGCCTTACAATCCCACTAACCCCGGAGATGTTTGTACCTATGACCGTTTTGACTACAACTTGATAACCGATGTGGCCAACGAGGATTGGGGTTGTGTAGGGATAGGGGCAGGGTATGTTAAAGGTATTGCAATAAGACACAATGAGATTTGCGATGTATCGTACACAGGTATTAGCGTAGGATGGGGGTGGACCCGGACGGCGAATGCCATGAGCGATAACAAGGTAACGGGTAACAAAATAACCCGCTATGCCAAACATATGTACGATGTGGCTGGTATCTACACTTTATCTAACCAGCCGGGAACGGTGATAGCCGAAAATTATGTCGATTCGATATACAAAGCGCCTTACGCCCACGACCCTCATCATTGGTTTTACCTGTACCTCGACGAGGGTTCATCCAACATCACCGTAAGGGATAACTGGACACCGACTGAGAAATATTTGAAGAATGCCAACGGCCCCGGGAACGTGTGGGAGAACAACGGGCCGGTGGTATCCGACGGGATAAAAAATGCCGCGGGCATCATCCCGACGTACCAATATCTGCTGATCGATAAGACACCGAACCTAACAAACCAGGCAATTAATCATTGATAAAGTATGGGTGTAAATAAAATATATAAATATCTGTATTGTAAAGTATTAACTATTTTATTGATTTCTATTACTTTGTTGTATGGCTCATGCAAGCAAGCGAAAAGGGCAGTAATAACAGTTAGTGATTCCACCAAAATGCAAGTGATCGAGATCATAAAGCATGATGGTTCGGAGTTTTCCAAAGAGTGGCTCTATGGGCTTTGTGATGGATACAAGATTAAGCGAGAAAACATTTTCGAATGGCAAAATCGAGTGGTGATATTGGCCGATAAGCGTTCATTGGAAAACGGTGAGTTTAAGTATTGGCTAAATCACCGTCTTCATTTTCCACAAGATACTATAGTGTACTTTAATAAGCCTTTCTACATTTTCAACCGGTCGGTTTGTTCGGACACCGTGAGTTCCAAAAATTGGGACAACATCATCCTGACCGCAAACCTGGTTTCCGATCCCGGAAAACAAGCGGAATACATGGAATACCATCGTACCCAATTTGAAAAATGGCCAGAAGTATCACAGGGCTTTTGCAACGCGAGTTTTCAGCAGTTGCTGGTGTTTAGAAACGGCAGGCAGTTGATGCTGATCATCAGCATCCCGCAAGGAGAAAGCCTCGACAAACTAAACCCGCTGACAACGAAGAATAACCCGCGGGTTGATGAATGGAATAAAATTATGGCTAAATACCAGGAAGGTATCCCCGGAACAAAGCCGGGAGAGACCTGGGTGTTTTTGAAACCAATTTGATTTCGGATTAACTCCGTTGAGGGCTTCGCCGTTTCGGATGTTCGATTTCGGATTTAAAAAAATAAATACCTGATTGGTACTAATGAACCAATGACAAATGAACTAATGAACGATATATGTTAAGATTAGGAATATTAGGATTAGGCGAGGGCCGCAGCACGATGTCGGCAGCGATAGCGAGCCCGAAATGGGACCTGCGGATGATATGCGACCGTAATGAAGACCTGTGCCGCCACCGCGCCGACGAGTTTAAAATGTACGATTACACTACCAATTACCAGGATATGCTGGATGCCAAGGAAATAGATGTAATTGCCATTTATACGCCCGATCACCTGCATGCCGAACATGTTAAACAGGCTTTGCTGCATAACAAGCACGTAGTTTGTACCAAGCCTTTTATTGATGACCTATCTAAAGCAAACGAGTTAATTGAGATAGCGCAACGTGTTAATAAAAAGGTGTTTATCGGTCAAAGCTCCCGTTTTTTTGAACCGGCTAAAAGGCAGCGTAAGGATTTTGAGGCAGGTTTATTGGGAGAATTGATCACGGTAGAAAGCCATTACCATGCCGACCACCGCTGGTTTCTGGAGAAGCCGTGGGCGTTGGAGTCATCGTTTAAATGGCTGTACGGCGGGCTGAGCCACCCGGTTGATTTTATCCGGTGGTACCTGCCCGATATTGAAGAGGTAATGGGTTATGGGATGATCAGCAGCAATGGCAAAACAGCGGGGCTGAGGAACCACGATACCATGCATTTTATTTTCCGGGCCAAAGACGGGCGTGTTGCCCGGGTGAGCGGGGCCTATACGGGGCCAATACAGCCCGCTCAGCGCGATAGCGGCATGACGGTGATACTACGGTGCACCGAGGGGGCTTCGCAAGCTGATTACCACGAATTACGCTATTCGGTGACTGACAAAACCGGCGAGGAGAAAATTGTGACCTGGGGCGATAAAACGCTGAAGCATTATTTCCGTTTCGAGGGGCAGAGCCACCACGCAGGCGAATACCAGAATTACCTGGAGTATTTTGCCGATAGCATTGAGCAGGGATTTACGGCTTACCCGGATATGAAAGAGGGCGTGGGTACGGTGGCGCTATTGCAGGCAATGGATCAATCGCTGCAAAGCGGGAAACCGGTTAGAATAGCGGATATTTTGAAGGAACACCATATCAACTTGTAGTTATGAAAATAAAACGTCATTGCGAGGTACGAAGCAATCTCTAAACTGTACAGAGCGAACTTGCATAGCCGCTTGTCCTACGTAGAGATTGCTTCGTGCCTCGCAATGACGCGCGGAGAATATCATTTTAATAACCCGATAACAAAACTCATGCACAGCAGCATTGTAGATAAACTTACTTTTTTAGATTATGCCATTGTGGTGGCTTATCTCGTTATTCTGATCATTATCGGGTACCGGGCAAGTTTTGTAGGCCGTAACAAGGAGGACTCGTACTTTTTGGCTAACAAGTCGTTAGGCTGGGCAAGCATTGGTTTCAACATGTGGGGCACCAACGTTGGTCCCTCGCTGCTGCTGGCTTTTGCAAGCATTGGTTATACATCGGGCATTGTTGGCGCCAATTTCGATTGGTATGCTTTTATCTTTTTGATGCTGCTGGCTATGGTTTTTGCTCCGCGTTACCTGGCTGCCAGGGTAAGTACCATGCCGGGCTTTATGGGGCAGCGCTACGGCGATTCGACCCAAACCATTCTGGCCTGGTATGCGCTGGTTAAAATGCTGATATCGTGGTTGTCGCTTGGGCTATTTGCAGGCGGATTGCTGGTAAGGCAGGTATTGGGGATACCCATGTGGGAGTCGGTCATCGTGCTGGTTTCCTTCGCGGGATTGTTCGCTTTTACCGGTGGATTAAAGGCCATTGCCAAGGTCAATATCTTCCAGATGCTGTTGCTGATCGGTGTATCGTTAACGTTAACCATTTTAGGTTTACAAAAGGTAGGTGGCATATCGGCCATGTATCACGGCGTGCCTGCACATTACTGGCAATTGATCCATCCGGCAAGCGATCCTAAATACCCGTGGTATGCTATTTTGCTGGGTTACCCCGTTTCTGCGGTGGCGTTCTTTTGTACCGACCAGGCTATGGTACAGTCGGTTTTGGGATCGCGTAACCTGGAGCAGGGGCAATTGGGCGTGAGCTTTATCGGCTGGTTAAAAATACTGTCGCTGCCATTGTTTATCGTAACGGGCATACTTTGCTATAGCCTTTTCCCGCATTTAAAAGACCCCAGCGAGGCGTATATGACGATGGTGACCAACCTCTTCCCGCCGGGAATGAACGGCCTCGTGATCGTAGTGCTGATCGCAGTTTTGGTAGGTACAATCGGCTCATCCTTAAATGCTTTGAGCACAGTATTTACCATGGATATTTATGTGAAAAAGATCAATCAGCAGGCAAGCAACCAACAGATTATCGGGGTGGGGCGCATGGTAGTGGTGGCCGGTTGTATTTTCGCCATCGGCATGGCGCTGGCTATCGACAGCATTAAAGACCTGAACCTGTTCGATGTTTTTCAATCCATATTAGGTTTTATCGCACCGCCGCTGGCAGTTGTATTTTTACTCACGGTTTTCTGGAAGCGTACATCGCGTAAAGCGGTAAATTTTGTGTTGTCGGTAGGATCGGTGTTGAGTTTGGGTACAGGTGTTGTTTACCTGTGGGTATTGCCTGCTGCAACACATCCGTTCTGGCCGCATTACCTGATGCTGTCGTTCATCATTTTTGTGGTGTTGAAGCTATTGGCTGTACTGATCTCGGTATTGGATCCGTCGCCACAAACGTATATAGCTGATGATACAACCAATGAACCGGTGTTTAAAACCACCAACCGGGTTAAGCTTTCGTGGGCATTGCTAACAATAACTATGATTTTGATCTATTTATACTTTAAATAGTTCCCACTCTGAAATAAACCAATGAACCAATGACCAATGAACTGAATATATGAAGAAGATAATTTATTTATTATTAATCTGCGGCCTGATGGTGCCGGAGATTGCATCGGCGCAAGCCAAAAAGGCTACCTGGATATATTATCCGGGCGATTATGAGATATGGCTGGGCAATAAGATGCAGAACCGCCGTACCGACCGTGGCGCGTTTTTGCCGGTGCTTTGGAAAATGGACAGTCATTATGTATTGGTTGAATTTCATAAAGAGTTTGATGTTCCGGCCAACGAAGAAGTTAAACTTTTTGTTGAAGGAACCTATAACGTAAAGATTGACGGGCAGGCTTTTGTGGGTTATCCCAAGAGTATCACGATGCCTGCCGGGCGTCATAAGCTAAGCCTGAAAGTGTATAACCAGGCCAATGTGCCCACCATATTTGTGCAGGGCAAAACCGTGGTATCCGACGATAGCTGGCTGGTGACCTTTGAAGATAAAGAGTGGATAGATGCCACAGGCAAGGTATCCGATAAATCGGGAACTACTTACCTCAATGCCGGTTCGTGGAATTTTAATGATCCGGTGATGCCGCCGTCGAAATTTAGTTTACCAACCATTCCGCAACATGCCATAAGCAGCGACAAGCAGTCGCATTCTTTCTTTTTAGATTTTGGTAAGGAAACCTTTGGTTTTGTGAAACTGCATGGCTTAAAAGGCAAAGGCAAATTGCATATCTATTATGGCGAATCGAAAGAAGAGGCTTTGTCGGTTGATCATTGCGAAACACTGGACGAATTGACCATCAACGAACCGGCTAAGAAAGACTCGGTGATGGAGCTGTCTAAAGCGTTACGTTATGTTAACGTGCAGTTTGATAGCGGTATTAGTGTCGATTCGGTTTCGATGCTGTATGAGTACGCCCCGCTGACGGAAAGAGGTTCGTTTAAATGTTCGGATGAAGAGATCAATAATATCTACGATATCTCGAAATACACGCTGCATCTCGCTACGCGTGAGTTCTTTATCGATGGCATCAAACGTGACCGGTGGATCTGGTCGGGCGATGCGTACCAGAGCTATGCCATGAACTATTATTCGTTCTTTGATTCGCCTACGGTTACCCGCACCATTTTAGCTTTGCGCGGAAAAGACCCGGTGACGAGCCATATCAACACCATTATGGATTATACTTTCTACTGGTTTTTGAGCATTAACGATTACTATCAGTACACCGGCGATAAAACATTTATTAAGCAGTTTTACCCGCGTATGCAAACGCTGATGGATTATTGCCTTGCGCGGCGTGATAAAAACGGCATGATGGCCGGCCTACCCGGCGACTGGCTGTTTATTGATTGGGCTGATGGGCTAAGCAAAAAAGGAGAGCTAAGCTTTGAGCAATTGCTGTTTTGCCGCAGTTTGGAAACCATGGCAATTTGCGCCAAACAGTATGGTGATGTTGAAGGCGCAGCTAAATATCAGGCCTTAGCTGATGACATGAAGGTTAAGATTTTCAAGTTGTACTGGAATGACCAGAAACATGCATTGGTGCATAGCCTGATAGACGGGCAGCAGAGCGATAATGTAACCCGTTACACCAATATGTTCGCCATCTTCTTCAACTATTTTAACGAGCAGCAAAAGCAGGATGTGAAGAAGAGTGTGCTGCTGAATGACAACATCCAAAAGATCACTACCCCGTACATGCGTTTTTACGAGCTTGAGGCGCTTTGCGCGATGGGCGAGCAGGATTATGTGCTTAAACAAATGAAAGATTACTGGGGCGGAATGTTAAAGCTTGGCGCGACGTCCTTTTGGGAAGAGTATAATCCTACCAAAAGCGGTGCGGATATTTACGCCATGTACGGGCGTCCGTTTGGTAAGAGTTTGTGCCATGCCTGGGGTGCGAGCCCGATTTACCTGCTGGGCAAATACTATATGGGTGTAAAACCAACCGGGCCGGGATATTCAACTTATCAGATAGAACCTGTTTTAGGTGGCTTAAAATGGATGAGTGGCAGCGTACCAACGCCCGATGGTAATATTGATGTATACGCCAGCACTACCGAGATCAAAGTAAAAGGCGCTGCAGGTTTGGGTACGTTGAGGTTTAAAAGTAAAAGCAAACCAGTGTGCAAAACTGTCGAAATAAAAAACTTAGGTAATAACGTGTACGAGGTTAGTGTTGAGAAGGATAAGAGCTATGCGATTAAATATTCGGCTATTTAAACCATCAAATGAATAAAATTAAAACCTATTCGGTCTATTCGGCGAAAGCCAAACTGGAAAAGCCCATTTCGGATGCCACGCATACCTTGACGGAGATATCGTTCATTATACTGCGGATAGTAACCACCGGTGGTGTAACCGGAGAAGCTTATATGCTAAGCTTTCAATACAGCCCCAAAGCTATTGCAGGCGCTATGAAAGATGTGGGTGAAATGGTTTTGGGCGAAGAGGTACACGATACCGTTAAGGTTTTCGAAAAGATAAACGCTGCTAACGAATACTTTGGCCACGAAGGTATAAACCGCTGGGCACAGGCTGCTTATAACATCGCCATGTGGGATGCCTGGTGCAAAACTTTGGGCCAGCCGATATGGAAAGTGTTGGGTTCATCGGGAACCAAAGTGCCTTTGTACGGGAGTGGTGGGTGGATATCTTACTCCGTTGACGAACTGATCCACGAAGTTACCCGATATAAAGCCCGCGGTTTTAAGGCGGTAAAAATAAAGGTAGGCAAACCCGATTGGCGCGAAGACCTGGAACGTTTGACGCTGGTGCGTGAAGCCGTGGGTAATGACATCGGCATTATGATGGATGCCAACCAGGGCATGACGGTGCCGAACGCGTTGAGTTTGGCAACCGCTGCCAAACATCTCAACATCAGCTGGTTTGAGGAGCCTATCGATCATACCGACTTTCAGGGTTACCAGTTGCTGCGCAACCAGGCAGGTATTTCGCTGGCGATGGGCGAGCGGGAATACTCGACCGTGCCTTTGCGGGAACTGTTGACCCGAAATGCTATCGACATGTGGCAACCCGATATTTTGCGCCTGGGCGGGGTTGAGGCCTGGCGCGATAGCGCCGCGTTGGCCGGCAGTTTCAATGTTCCCGTGTTGCCGCATTATTACAAGGATTATGATATACCATTGCTGTGTACAATACCGAATGCCATGGGCGCTGAATCGTTCGATTGGATCGACCCGCTGATCGATAACCCGATGATAGTCGACAACGGTTTTGCTTTGCCGCATAACCGGCCGGGCTGGGGTTTTGGTTTTAAGGATGAGTTTTTAAGCGAGATATAATGCAGAAAAAGATATTACTGGCCATTGCCGGATGGTTGTTGCCTTGCGCATTGTTTGCACAACTGGTGGATAAAACACCGGCCGCCATACCGCAAGTGCCAACTATTTACAACGCCGAGCCATGGCAAAACCCGATGGTGGACGGTATTAACCGCGACGAGGCCCGGGCAACGGCTTACTCGTTTAGCAGTGTGCAGGACGCGTTGACTTTAGACAGGGATAAAAGCGGCCGTATGATGAGTTTGAACGGGATGTGGGATTTCGAGTTCGCCGAGAAGCCGGGCGATGCACCTGCCGATTTTTATAAAAGTCGCGTACATGGCTGGAAACAGATACCCGTTCCGGGCAACATGGAAATGCAGGGTTATGGAAAACCGATCTACAAAAGCGCAGTCTATCCGTTCCGCCCGGTAAACCCGCCGTACCCGCCTTTGGATTATAACGGTGTGGGCAGCTTTCAGCGCACATTTACCATCCCGGCAGATTGGAAGGATATGAATGTTACCCTGCATTTCGGCGGGGTATCGTCGGGCTTCAAAGTTTGGGTGAACGGGAAGTTCTTAGGTTATGGCGAGGATAGCTTTATGGTATCGGAGTTTAATGTAACGCCGTACCTGCAAGCAGGCGAAAATATTGTATCGGTTCAGGTGATCCGCTGGAGCGATGGTTATTTTCTGGAAGACCAGGATCAATGGCGTTTGAGCGGTATTCATCGCGAGGTAATGCTGCTGGCCGAGCCTAAACTGCGTATAGCAGATTTCTTTTGGCAGGGCAAACTGGATAAGGATTATAAGGACGTGCGTTTTATGCTTCGCCCGCGGATGGAGAACCTGACCGGTAAACAGGTAGTAGGATATCACCTCAAAGCACAACTATACGATAAGGATAATAAGCCGGTGTTGGATAAACCATTGGACAGGAGCGTGGAGAGCATCATCAACGAAATATTCCCGAGGCTGGATAATGCCAAGTTTGCTTTGATGGAAGCCAATTTGAAAAACCCGGCCAAATGGAGCCCCGAGCAACCTAACCTGTACAAACTGGTATTATCGCTTGAGGATACTACAGGCAAAGTACTGGAAGCCAAAAGCTGCCGGATAGGTTTCCGCAGCATCGAGTTTTCGAAAACGGATAGCAAGCTGCTCATTAACGGTAAGGTAACTTACCTGTACGCCGTTAACCGGCCGGATCATGACCCGGTTTTGGGTAAGGCGCTTACGCGGGATATCATTTTACGGGATGTACAGACCATCAAACGATTTAATTTTAACTGCATCCGTACCAGTCATTATCCCATGGATCCGTACCTGTACGACCTGTGCGACCAATATGGTATTATGGTGATAGATGAGGCTAACCTTGAAACACACGGTTTGGGTTCGAAGTTAAGTAATGACCCGGCATGGGCGGGCGCTTACCTCGACCGCGTTACACGGATGGTAATGCGTGATAAAAACCACCCGAGCGTGATCATCTGGAGTTTGGGTAACGAGGCCGGTCGCGGGCCGAACCACGCCGCTATGGCCGGTTGGGTGCACGATTTTGATATCACCCGCCCGGTGCATTACGAGCCTGCACAGGGTACGCCGCAGGCCGAAGGCTATATTGAGCCCGGCGACCCGCGCTATCTGAAACCGAACGACCATTCGCACCGCCTGCAAAACCCGATAGACCAGCCTTATGTGGATATCATCAGCCGGATGTACCCTGGTTTGTATACTGTGCCGTTGCTGGCTAATCAGGATAACGGCGACCGCCGGCCCATATTTTTTGTGGAGTACTCGCACGCGATGGGGAACTCGAACGGCAATTTGAAAGAGTTTTGGGATCTGTTCCGATCCACCAAACGCATCATCGGCGGCGGGATATGGGAGTTTAAGGATCAGGGTTTGCAGAAGACCGATTCGGCAGGGGTGAAGTACTATGCTTACGGCGGGGATTACAACGAGCGATATTTCGACGATTTTACCATTAAAGGCATTGTTGCATCTGATGGTAGACCAAAAGCTGCCATTTATGAGTGCAAGCATGTTTTTCAGCCCTTTGAATGTACCTGGGCGGATAGTGCGAAAGCTGTTGTGAAAATTGCGAATCGTAGTTCGGTACAGTCAGCTGCTGATTATGATATTAAGTTAGAAATTTTGGAAGACGGGAAAGTGATCTTAGGTAAATTATTGCCAAAGATGGATATTGCAGCGGGAGCGATTGGGACGCTTAATCTGCAGCCTTATCTTCCAAAAATGAAAACGGGTTGCGAATACTTAGCCAATATCCATTTTTTACTGCCCGAAAGCACACTTTGGGCGGATAGAGGTTTCGAGGTAGCGGGCAACCAGTTAGCGCTGACCGGGTTGGCGTTAACTAATCTTGTAAAGGAGAGCTATCCTAAACTTTCAACTTCGCGGGAGGGTGATAAAACTATTGTAAGCGGTAAAGACTTCAGACTGGCATTTAACGAAGAGGGAGCGTTAGTTTCATATGTGTATGATGGAAAAGAACAGATATTCGCGCCATTTTTGCCCCATTTTAGCAGGCCGGCTACTGATAACGACCATCGTGGGTGGAAAGCCGATAAAAAGTTGGCTGTTTGGTATAATCCAAAGTTGTCGTTAAAAGAGTTTTCTGTAGGTGAGGGAAACGGCACCATCATAATAGGCTGTAACTATACGGTGATTGATAATAAGGCTACCGCCGAAGTATTTTACACCATTAGCGGCAATGGGACTATAAAAATTGATTATAAATTGAAAGCGTCGCCGGATTTACCCAATATTCCTAAAGTAGGTATGCAGGGTGGTATAGCGCGGAGCTATGATAACATCACCTGGTATGGCCGAGGTTTGTTGGAAAACTATATTGACCGTAGAACGGGTTTCCCGGTCGGTATATACTCACAACCCATTAACGAGTTTGATGAGCCTTACGTGGTGCCGCAGGAAAACGGTAACCGTACCGATGTGCGTTGGATGTACCTTGGCGATAAGCAGAATAACGGTTTAATGGTGGTTGCTGACAGTTTATTGAGTATGAGCGCATGGCCTTACACCGAGCAAAATATCGTCGCCGCAAGGCATACCAATAAGCTGAAAGATGCGGGTTATATCACGCTCAATATTGACTTAAAGCAGATGGGTGTTGGTGGTAATGATAGTTGGAGCGAAGTAGCTGCACCGTTGCCGCAATACCAGATACCGGCGGGTAGTTACCACTATACTTTTTACCTGAAGCCGGTTAAGGCTGAGGTAACTAAGATTAGTGATATGGCCAAGGCTATAAAATTTTAAACGGGCAGTTGCGTTAGGGGGGAAGCGGATACCGGCCCGCGGATAAGGCCGGTGCAGTATGAGCGGAAGACCCGGCCCGATAGGGAAACGCCCAAGAATTGAATAGTACAACAGAAGATAATTATGATGGGAAAGAAGTTGAAAGCTGCCTTTTATGCAGTATTATTTGCCGCAAGTACCGCGGCTTTTGCACAGGATAAAGCCCTGGTAAATACTTCAAAAAGCCCTTATGCCAAGCTGGAAAGTGTGAACATGGGCGATGTACAATGGACGAACGGTTTTTGGGCCGAGCGTTTTAAAGCTTGCCGCGACAGCATGATCCCTAATATGTGGCGCATTTATGCCGACCCGAAGATGGGCCACGCGGTGCAGAATTTTGAGATCGCCGCTGGTTTGGATACAGGTTCGCATGTAGGTCCGCCGTTTCAGGATGGGGATTTTTATAAGCTGTTTGAAGCGGTAGCCAGTTTGTATGCGCAAACGCATGACAAGAAACTGGACGAACTGATGGATAAAACCATCGCGATAATAGGTAAGGCGCAGCGTGCGGATGGGTATATCCATACCCCGGCCGAGATAGAAGAGCGTATGCATCCGGGTGTGAAAGCATCGTTTCAGGACAGGCTGAACTTTGAGACCTATAACCTGGGCCATTTGATGACCGCTGCCTGCATACATTACCGGGCTACCGGAAAACGGACGTTTTTGGATATTGCCGTTAAGGCCACTGATTATTTATACCGTTTTTATAAAACGGCTTCGCCGGAGCTGGCGCGGAATGCTATATGCCCCTCGCACTATATGGGTGTGGTGGAAATGTACCGTACCACGCGCGACCCGAAATACCTGGAACTGGCTAAAAATCTGATCGACATTCGTGGTTTGATGAAGGAGGGTACCGACGATAACCAGGACAGGATACCTTTCCGCGAGCAGACCGTGGCTACCGGCCATGCGGTGCGCGCCAATTACCTTTATGCCGGCGCTGCCGATGTTTTTGCCGAAACTGGCGATACCAGCCTGACCCACGTGCTTAACCTGGTTTGGAACGATGTAACCCAGCATAAACTGTATATTACCGGTGGCTGCGGTGCTTTATACGATGGTGTTTCGCCCGACGGGACATCGTACCTGCTGAAAGATGTACAGCAGGTGCACCAGGCTTACGGCCGTGATTACCAGTTGCCCAATTTTACTGCGCATAACGAAACCTGCGCCGCTGTGGGCAACGTGCTTTGGAACTGGCGTATGCTGCAACTAACCGGCGATGCCAAATATGCCGATATCATGGAGCTGACACTGTACAATGGCATGCTTTCGGGCATTAGCCTTAATGGCACGAAGTTTTTGTATACCAACCCGCTGGCCGTTTCGGACGATCTGCCGTTTGCCCAGCGTTGGTCGAAAGACAGGGTGGGGTACATCGGCTACTCTAACTGCTGCCCGCCGAATGTGATCCGGACTATAGCTGAGGTGAGCAACTATGCTTATAATGTATCTGATAAAGGGCTTTGGGTTAATTTGTATGGTGGTAATAATCTATCCACCACTTTAAAAGATGGTTCGAAGATCAAACTAACACAGCAAACCGATTACCCGTGGAACGGCGCTGTGAGCATTACCTTGCAGGAAGTGCCCGCCAACACGTTTTCATTTTTTGTACGGATACCTGGATGGTGTAAAAATGCATCGCTCACGGTGAACGGCAAGCCGGCCTCGGTTATCTTGACACCGGGAACCTACGCCGAACTGAACCGCAAATGGCACGCAGGCGATAAAATTGAATTGCAACTGGCTATGCCGGTAACGATGGTTGAGGCTAACCCGCTGGTTGAGGAGGTACGCAACCAGATAGCTGTTAAACGTGGCCCTGTGGTTTATTGTATCGAATCGGCAGGGATACCGAAGGGCAAAAAAGTGTCGGGACTGGCGCTGTCGTCAAACATCGATCTAAAACCTCAAAATATCAAAATTGATAATGCCGACCTGGTAAGCCTAACGGGCAAAGCGACCATTATCGATAATACCAAATGGACTAATCAGCTTTACCGCGAGGTAAACAGCAAACCTTTGGGCACGGTTGATGTGCAATTAATTCCGTATTTTGCCTGGGGTAACCGCGGCCATGTGGAAATGGAGACCTGGATACCGTTTAGCAGGTAAAAATTGTTGGTATGAAACGCTTTTTTTTGATTGGAATAACGATGGTTTTGTTTTCACAGACGAAGAGCTTTGCGCAGACGGACAACTTAATGAAAGATGATAGCTTGAAGAGTTTTTGTCGCTACCTGATGAAAAATATACGTTATCCAGCCGTGGCTAAAGAAAATAATTTTCAAGGGAAAGAAATTATTAGTCTGACGCTAACTCAACAATCAATAACCAATATTAAAGTGGTAAGAAGTTTGCTTCCGCAGTGTGATACCGAGGTAGTAAGAAAGCTCGAAAATTATAATAATACCCTTCATCCGACTATTAAACTGATGCCAGGGAAATACACTTTGGTGATTCACTTCGAATTAGGTGATGATGAGAACTTAAATATTTCAGGTTTTCCTAATAAACTGATAGCGGGTAATATAATAGATATGGGCATAGTGGGCTATTCTGTGGTTAAACGACAATCGGTTAACTGATTGTTTATTTTGCTAACATCCTACAATACATTGAAAAATTTATACAGCAATGCAAAGCGGGTGTGAGATACATTTGCATTACAGATAATTAAAGTTTGTACAGGTTTTGGTTAGGACCTTGGCTCCGCCCGGAGCAGCTTTAAAAAAGAAACTTTAATTGGTTTATAATTGGCGTCCCGGCTGTGTTTCACAGCCGGGACTTTTTTTATTAAAGTTCAATAAGAATATAAAAAATTGTCATTTCGAAGGAACGAGGGGGGATGAAGGGCTGCGTGACTGAGAAATCTTCTGCTATTAGCAAATTTCATGAATTTCGCAAAAGATTTCTCCTCATTCCGGCACGCTTAACCCTCCCATATTCGTCGAAATGACATGGGGTATATTTACATCGGCATTATTTCAACAGGTTGATCACATCTTTGATCCTTTCAACCGGAGTTACTTTGAGCGATTGCACTTTGCCGTTTTTTAATACAGCTTCGATGGTAGTGTTGTAGGGCGCATGAAGTTTAAAATGTACAGCCCAATCTTTTGGCCAGGCCGGGAAGAGGTAGATCTTTCTGTTATCGGTCTGCAGCAGCATTTCCTGCAGGCCGATCATGCCCGAGCCGCCCCAGTTATGATCGGGCGCCCAATCGAAACCCGGACCCCAGAAGGCAGGGAAGCGGCGGCCGGAGTCTTTCATTTTTAAAATGGTCAGTTCGGCGGCTTCTTTGGTGAGGCCCATATCGGCAGCGAAGATGTTATCCTGTTTCCAACCAATAAAGCTTCTGAATTTAATGGCATCGGTATCATATTGCCAGGTGTTGATGGCGGTTTGCAGATCGGGTTTGCCGACACCGTACAGATGCCAGGGGAATACAGCATATAGTTCGGCAGGTTCGGTATTGTTGATGCGTTCCCATTTTTGAGCGGGGGCGATGGTTTTGTGCCCGTCGAACTCGCGGAAACTTATAGGCGGGATGCGGGTGAGCATTTGAGTCCAATGCTCTTTTTTTTCTTTGCTGAGATAATGATCCGGCAAAGCTAAAAGGCGTGTTAGTGTACCTTGTAGCGCAGCAATGGTAGTGGTTGAGTTATTGGTCACTTTATACGTTTCGGCGGCAGAACCGGGATAGAGTTTTAGTTTGCCGTTCTCATCCAATGGAGATTCTCCACGCTGTTTGGCGAGGTATTGGTAATGCTCATCGTAAAAAGTCAGGCAGCTTTCGATCAGGGGAATATAATGGCTAATGTCTTTGCCGGTATAGCGTTCCACATCCAACATCATCAAACAAAACTGGAAAACGGTATCCCACTCGTATTCGAGCCAGTTGTTGTACTCGACGCCCTTGTCAAAACCGGCCGGGCGTTTGGTGCCGTATTCGGCATAATTGGGCAGGCCGAAGTTTTCGATCTGTTCGGTAAAACTTGCACCTGCGTGGTTCCAGTACACACGGCTGCGCAGTTCGGCGTTGTGAAGGGATTTAAGATAGAAGTCGAATTGGGGTTTCATCATGTCCCAGTCGCCATTTTTAAGCATCGGGAAATAGACCAGGCGTTGGTTTTGGGCCGTCATCAAACCGCCGCCCCAGTTACGAAAATCGGGTGTGTAGGCATAATCTTTATTTACAAAAACAGGGTCGTAGGTAAACAGGCCGCCGTTAAATTTGGTAGGGGAGCTGCCGTAAGCATTGCAGCCCAGCATGTAGCGAAATAGCTGGTAATTACGCCCGGCTTGCCAAACGCTGTCGGCGGGGTTGGCGTCATCAGGATTGATGCAGATAAAACTTTTATCCCAATAGTGATGCCAATATGTAATGTTTGCCTCTTTTGTTTTATCATAAGGCACATGTGATAACGGGCCATGTTGTTTATGGAATAATGCAGTCTGCCAATCGCCAACTGTTTTTGCTTTTGCGATCAACAGGAAGGCATCGATGTGAAATTCCGTGCCGGGTTTACGACTTTGTATCTGCCATGAGCGGTAATCGGTGCCGTTGTAAATGCCATCGCTTGTTTTTTGTGCGACAACCATGTTGTCATCACCGCATAGTTCGCCACCCGAAATTAGCTCACTAAGCGGGTTATACATTCCGGCTTTTACCGACTGTATGCCTTGTTGCCTTACCGTGGCATCGAAAATGGTGGAATCGCGGTTGCGATGGTAGAACTGCACGCTATTTTTACCGTGATAACTAATGGTATCGGCATAGGTAACCGTATTGGGCGGCGCGCCGAATTTCCAGGAACTTTGGTTGTTTTCGCGGCCTTTCATTATACGGTCGCGATAGCGCCAACTTTCGTAAGCGGCTTTGGCCGATATTAGTTTAGCGCTTTTGATCTCGATGTGGACAGTAGGGTTAAATATGTCAACCCAAACCGTTATCTTGGTATTATTCGTGCCGGTTATTACGATGTTGCCATCACGCAAAACCAATTCTTGCTTAAAGGTTTTCCCCGCAAAGGGGTTTGGGAATAGCTTTACCCGAACACGGCCAAGCTTAAGCAGCGTGTTGTTTTCGTCGAAAGCACCGCTTTGGGCGAGATAGATGAGCAGGTCGCCGTTCTCGACCCAAACATTCAAACCGACATCGCCGCCGCCACAGGGCATGCTTTCGCCGGAGTTATGACTTTGGCTGTTCCAAACGATGTTGTATTTATCCAGCTCGCCGGTTTGCGCGCGTAGCGAGGATGCTTGTAAGCCAAGCAGTCCGAACAAAAGCCATCTGAGTTTTTTACTGCACATTATAATCCCAATCGTCGGTGCGGAATGAGGAAACAGGCAGGCCATCGGTACCGAACAGTTCGCCTACTACAAAATCGCGGAAAGCATAACGTACGGCAACGGGTTCTTTAACCTGGTCGGAGCTTACGTTTACCGAGCTGCCGCTGATGATGGCTTTGGCCGGGTAGAAATGTTTATCGGCGCCGGATACTTCGAAGGTGGTCAATTCTTTGAGGTAAGATGTCAGTCCGTTGACGCAATCTTTAAATTTAATGTTTGCTACGCTGCCTTTTACGGTCATTGATTCGTACGAGGGGCTAACGCCGCTAAAGCCTTTTACGCCGTAGGTTTTAACCAAAGCCAGGTAGGCAAGGCGGGTGCCGCCTTCTTCCTTATGAAAAGGGTGGATGGTGCCTTGCTGACCAATATCCATCAGTACGGCCATGCCGCTGTTGGGTATCTTGTCGGCTTCGACGCGCTGGGCATCGCGTAAAAAGGCCGAATTGTATTTGCCGCCTTTGTTGTAGGGAGGCAGTTGGGCATAATCGTAAGGTGCTATCTGGCAGTAGTAGAATGGAAAATCGCCGATGCCCCAAACGCTGCGCCATTTGGCTACCATGGTTTCGAGCAGCTTTTGATATTGGGCGGGTTCGGTATAGTTGGATTCGCCCTGGTACCATATGGCGCCTTTGATGCCGTAGCCATACACGGCGCTGATCATGGCATTGTATAGGGTGGTAGCTGTGCGGCTTTTATCCTTAATACTATCGGCTGGCGCGGGTACTTTAATTTCGGGGAAGGCTTTTAAAGTTTCCGGATCCATCCAGGCTTGGATGCTCGAACCACTGTAGCTGCAATTGATCAGGCCGACAGGCACATTGAGCATTTTGTTGATGAGCCTGCCAAAGTAATAGCCCGTAGCGCTGAAATTGGATACCGATTCGGGTGAGGCTTCCAGCCATTGGCTGGGTTTAATATCGGTTTGCAGTGTGGTTGTTGAGCCGCGGGGAACGGTGAATAAGTGGATGTTCTTGTTTGCCGAGGCAACAATAGCCTCGTTTGAGCCGATGATGGGCTGGCCTTTAAAACCTTTCATGGGCATTTCCATATTGGATTGGCCGGTGCAGATCCAGACTTCGCCGATGAGTACATCTTTTAAAACGACCGGTTTGCCATCGCTGATGGTGAGGGTAAACGGTCCGCCGTAAGCAGGCGTGTTGATTTTGATGATGAATTTGCCTGAAGCATCGGCCGTGCCGGTGTACGCTTTTTTATCCCAGGAGCCAACAATGCTGATCTTAGCGCCGGCCTTATCGCATCCCCAAACGGGTACGGTGGCTTTTTGCTGTAATACCATGCCATCGGTAAACAGATTGGCGGGTTTTACCTGCGCGTTGGCAGTAATAAAAAATGGGCATAAAACAGCACAAAGGCATAAGGGCAGGCGTAATGTTTTCATTATCGAAGGTTTATATATCAAATGTATACTATCTTTTTTAGATAGTTTGGATGATAGATTTAAATAAGATAAGATCGTACAATGAGTTGCTAATCTATTCCAATCAGCTGGCGTAATAACGCCTACCTTTACATCATCGAATAACTTATTTGATCACCAATTATTTTTTAGCCTGAAAACGATGAAAAAAGCCTGTGCCGTTTTAGCCTGCTGTTTTGTACTTACTGCAGTATGTAAAAGTACTTTTGCCCAAACGGCAACGCCGCCGGTTGATGAAAAAGCTGCACCTGCGAAATCGAAGTCTGACCCGGATGTGAAAGCCGCGCAGTGGGCGGCATCGCTTAACCTGAACGATGCCGCGAAGGAAGCGCGTGTAGCAGCGGTAATTACTGCGCATTTAACGGCAGTGCGCGATTGGCACAACAGCCACGATTATACTTTGGTACCCGAGGGCATGAACCCTATCACCGGCAAGGTGTTTAATAAACTGGAACGCCAGGTGATCATCAATTCAACCATCCCGAAATCGGTACATGAAAGCCTGATGGCCGGTTTGCGCAAAGACCTGACCGAGGCCCAGGTGGAACTGGTACTGGATAAATACACCATCGGTAAGGTAGCCTTTACCATGAATGGGTATAAATCCATCGTGCCGAATATGACCAAAGAAGATGAAGCGTTTATCTTAACTAATTTAAAATTGGCGCGTGAGCAGGCGATAGACTATAAGAATGTAGACCAGATATCGACCATCTTTAAAATTTATAAAACCAAAATAGAAGCTTACTTTACCGATAGTGGCCGCAACTGGCATGCCATGTATAAAGCTTATGCGGATGCGCAGAAAGCCAAAAAAGGTGCTGCACCAGCTGATCAATAAACCCGTAAATTCTGATATCTTATTATAATGAACAATACCAAATATTTTTTAGCCGTTGCCGCCCTGGTAGCAGGCACACTCAGCTTTAACAAAGCAGAAGCACAATACCCGCGCATACCGCCGAAAGTGCAGGCAGTAGCCGATTCGGCTTTGAAGGAAGCGCAAAAACGCTCGGACGAGGCCTGGGCAAAAGCGTTGCCGATCATCGAGAAAGAAGAAAAAGAGGGCAGGCCTTATGTACCCTGGGCGGCAAAGCCCGAAGACCTGCCTCATGCAAAGATCCCGGCATTTCCGGGTGCTGAAGGTGGTGGTATGTATACGGCAGGTGGCCGTGGCGGGCGCGTGATCGTGGTGACTAATCTGAACGATCATGGGCCGGGCAGTTTCCGTGCTGCATGTGAAGAGGGCGGTGCACGTGTGATCGTATTTAACGTTGCAGGGATTATTCACCTCACTGATCCGGTGAGTATCCGTGCACCTTATGTTACGATTGAAGGGCAGACCGCGCCGGGCGATGGTATCTGTATCGCAGGGGAATCGGTTTGGATAGATACGCACGATGTGATCGTTCGTTTTATGCGTTTCCGCAGAGGTGAAACCAATGTTGCCCGCAGGGACGACGCTTTTGGCGGTAACCCGATCGGTAATATCATGATCGACCATGTATCGGCAAGCTGGGGATTGGATGAAACGATGTCGATGTACCGCCATGTGTACGACCGTAAAAATGACGGCAAAGGCTTGAAATTGCCGACTGTGAACATCACTATCCAAAACTCGATCTCGGCCGAATCGCTGGATACGTATAACCACGCGTTTGGCAGCACCATTGGCGGGCACAACAGCATGTTTACCCGTAACCTGTGGGCAAATTGCATCAGCCGTAACCCGTCGGTAGGTATGGATGGTGATTTTAACTTTGTGGATAATGTGATTTTTAACTGGTGGAACCGCAGCGCAGACGGTGGCGACAATAAATCGTTATTTAATTTCATTAACAACTATTATAAACCAGGGCCGATAACCCCGCTGGATAAACCGATCGGTCATAGGATACTGAAACCGGAATCGGGCCGCTCGCCGCAGGAAAAAGGTTTGTTCGGCCGGGTTTATGCCGATGGCAACATTATCGACGGTAACGAGAAGGTAACCAAAAACAACTGGGATGGCGGTATACAGATTGCCGAGATGCCGGATGCCGGAAGATATACTGACAGCATCAAATCGACCACGCCGTTCCCGATGCCGAAAGTGACCATTATCCCTGCGCAGGAAGCTTACAATTATGTATTGGAAAATGTGGGTGCTTTTTTACCCAAACGCGACCCGGTTGATACCCGCATCATTGGTGTAGTGAAAACCGGTAAGATAGTTTATGTGGATAATACCGCGAGCAGCAAAGGCAGCGAGTATTTGAAACACCGCCTGGGCGATGAATCGTATAAACAAGGGATCATTACCGATATTAAGCAGGTTGGCGGTTACCCGGAGTATAAAGGTACGCCTTATAAAGACAGCGATGGCGACGGTATGCCCGATGAGTATGAGATTAAACACGGTTTAAACCCGCATGATGCCAAGGATGCTTATGCTTTCCCTAAAAACGGTGGTGGTTATACCAATATCGAGATTTACCTGAACAGCATTGTGCCGATAAGCAAAGTGGTGCCGGGAGCGAAATGATAACTTAACTTAGCTAATAAAGAATCCAGTCCTGATACTTTGGGGCTGGATTTGATTTATAAAAAGGTTTATTGATGGGTTGGGTAGTGATTTTCTAAAAGTATAACTTATTAAAGGACAGTGTTTAAAAGTGTGGGATAAGTGCGATTCCCTCCTTGGGGAGGGTGTAGGGAGGGGTTTTAGCGTAGAGCATAACGGAGAAACCCCTCCCTGCCACATCACTACCCAGCTCACCCCTCCCCAGGGAGGGAATTAAAAAGACCCGTGAATATGATACCCCACCTCAAGAGGGGAATTGAAAATTAATAATAAGACCAGAGTGGAAAGAATAACTGCTAAATATTATATCGAAACGCCTTACCCGGTTGAGGAGGCGGCACAGGTATTGGCGGGCGAGCAATCGTCGGGGACGTTTGTGGCTGTGCCGGGCGAGACGGAAGAGCTGAAGCAGCGCTTTGCTGCGAGGGTAGAGCGAATAGAAGAACTGGAAACCGTGAACCAGCCGGCGATACCCGGCGCTACATCTAAGGATGGATTATATCGTCGTGCAAATGTGGAGGTATCCTGGTCGGTAGAGAATTTTGGTTATAACCTGCCGGTGCTGGTGTCGACTTTACAGGGTAATTTGTACGAGATTACCCAATTTACCGGCTTGAAGCTGATGGATATTGAATTACCGGCATCGTACCGTGAACATTTTAAAGGGACACGTTTCGGTATTGAAGGCTGTAGGAAAAGTACAGGAGTTGAAGGTCGGCCGCTGATAGGTACCATTATTAAGCCGAGCATCGGGATGACGCCGCAGGATACGGCAGCATTGGTGAAAACCTTAGCCGAGGCAGGGATAGATTTTGTGAAGGATGATGAGCTGATGTCGAGCGCGGCGAACTCGAAATTTGAGGACAGGGTGGACGCGATCATGGCGGTGATCAATGTCCATGCCGATAAAACCGGGAAGAAGGTGATGTACGCTTTTAACCTGAGTGATGAGGTGGACAGTATGCTGCGCCGGTATGAGTATATCATTAAAGCCGGCGGCACCTGTGCGATGGTGAGCATCAACAGCGTTGGCTTGAGCGGGGTGAAGAAAATATGCGACCAGGGTGAGCTGGTGATACACGGGCACCGTAACGGCTGGGGAATGCTGAACAGGCACCCATTGCTGGGAATTGAATTTCCGGCGTATCAAAAAATATGGCGTTTGGCGGGGGTTGACCAGATGCATGTTAACGGTATTCAGAATAAATTTTGGGAGAGCGATGATTCGGTAGTGCGATCGATAGAAGCGTGTTTGAAACCTTTGTTCGGGCATACGGTATTGCCGGTGGTGTCGTCAGGCCAGTGGGGCGGGCAGGCTTTCGAAACCTGGCATCGTACCCAAACTACCGACCTGCTTTATATGGCAGGCGGCGGCATTATGGCGCATCCCGACGGGCCGGGCGGGGGGGTAAGGGCCTTGCAGCAAGCCTGGGAAGGCGCGGTTAAGGGCATGTCGCTCGAACAGGCCGCCGCTTATTACCCGGAGTTTGGTAAATCAGTTGAAAAATTTGGTAAGGTCTGATGGAGAATAAACCTCAATTTTTACTGGCTTATTATGGCGACGATTTTACCGGGTCGACAGACGCGCTGGAGTTTTTAAACCGGGCCGGGGTTAAAACCTTGCTCTTTATTGAACCGCCAACCCAGCAACAGATAGAAAACTATCCGGGTTTGCAGGCCATAGGCATTGCAGGTATGACGCGTGCTATGCCGCCGGCTGAAATGGAAAAAATATTAAAACCTGCGTTCAAAAGCTTAAAGGCACTTGGCGCAGTGCATGTACATTATAAAGTTTGCTCTACGTTCGATTCTTCACCACAAATTGGCAGCATAGGTAAAGCTGCGGATGTGGGCGCTGAAGCATTTGGAGCGCCATTTATCCCGGTTTTAGTGGCCGCACCTGCACTGGGCCGGTATTGTACTTTCGGTAATTTGTTTGCCCGTATGGGGATTGGGAGTACCGGTGATATCTTCCGGCTTGACCGGCACCCGAGCATGAGCAAGCACCCGGTTACACCTGCCGATGAGAGCGATCTGCGCCTGCACCTGGCTAAGCAAACGGATAAAATCATCGGGTTGGTTGATGTTCTGGATATCACACAAGGTATCGAATCCGCGAAAGCGAAATTGCAGAATGAACTCAACAACGGTAAAGAGATTGTGTTTTTTGATGCTTTGGAAGAGACACATCTGCCGGTTATTGCGCAAGTAACAGATGCTTACGCAACAAGCGATAAACCTTTATTTTCGATAGGTTCGTCGGGCATAGAAATGGCTTTGGGTGCTCTTTGGGAACAGCAAGGCATTGCGCAACCAAAAACAGAATGGCCTTCGCCGGGAAAGGCAAAAACCATGCTGGTGGTATCGGGGAGCTGTTCGCCGGTAACGGCTAAGCAAATTGAATACGCTGCAGAACACGATTTTGCCGAAGTCGAACTGGATACGGTAGCTATGGCTAATTCTGCTGATCTGAAAAGTTCGGTAGCGGTGTACGTTCAACTAATTGCCGAACTGATGCAGCGCGGGATACCGGTAATTATACATACCAGTTTAGGAACGGATGATGTGCGCTTTGCCAAAACATACGAGCATTTTGCAAAACAAGGCTTAACGCAAAACGATATCAAAGCTAAAACTGCGCAATTATACGGTACTGCTTTAGGCTTGACTGTTTTAGGAGTGGCTGAAAAAAACGCCTTGCAGCGCGTGATTATCGCCGGGGGCGATACATCGGGCTATGTTGCCCGTGCTATGGGTATAGAAGCAGTAGAAATGATAGCGCCTTTAACGCCGGGCGCACCTTTATGCAAAGCCTACGGACAAGGCGCTGTTAACGGCCTGGAAGTGGTTTTTAAAGGCGGGCAAGTTGGGGCCGAAACTTATTTTGATCAGGTATTACAAGGAAAGATATGAAACCAAAAACATTAGGATTGATCCATACATCGGCTACGCTGATACCGGTTTTCCAGGAGTTATGCAAGCAGCATTTGCCGGGAGTTGCTACGTTTAATATTGTTGATGACAGTATTGTACGTAACATCCGAGAGCGTGGAGAGGTTACGCCCGAAATATTTAAACGGGTAGAAGATTACGTGCTCTCGGCGCAGGACGCTGGGGCTGATTATATTTTGGTTACCTGCTCATCCATAGGTGCGCCAATTGAGGCGGCGGCCAAGAAGGCCAATGTACCTGTGCTGCGGGTTGACCAGCCGATGGCCGATATGGCGGTGCAAACCGGGAAACGCATCGGCGTTATCGCCACTTTGCAAACCACCTTGCAACCAACCAGCGAACTGGTGAAACGCAGCGCTGCGGCTGCCGGTAAAGAAATTGAATTGGAGGCAATAGTGGTTGATGGCGCTTTTGAGGCGTTGATGGGTGGCGATGCAGCTAAGCACGATCTGTTGGTGGGAAATGCTTTACGCGAACTATCGAAAAAAGTGGATGTGGTCCTGCTGGCACAGGCTTCGATGGCGCGGGTGGTTGATACACTGGATGCTGCCGATAAAATTGTACCGATAGTTGCCAGTCCGCCAAATGCCATAAAATATATTGCTTCGGTGTTGAAATGAAAGCGCTGCAACGGTTCTGTTTGGGTGTAAGCGCGCTGGCACTGGTAGCTTTGCTTGCCGGTTTGTTGATGGCGAATGATGCCATCCGGTTGCCTGCTGTGGTTTGTATGGCCCTAAGCCTGGCGATAGGTATTGGCGCGATACCTGCATTGGCCAGTTACCAATATACCGCCTGGATCATCGTTGCGGTGGTTGTGGCTTTGGCTTACCCCAATGCGTTTTTAAAATGGGGGAGCATCGACCTGCGCAATAGATGGCTTATCCTTGTTATTGTGCAGATGGTAATGTTCGGGATGGGGATACAGATGAGCCTGCACGATTTTTCGGGATTGGCTAATACGGGTAAAGGTGTTTTGATCGGTTTGCTTTGCCATTTTTCGGTGATGCCGCTGATGGGTTTTATGTTGACGCGAATATTCCATTTTGAAGCTGAGATTGCGGCGGGTATTATTTTGATCGGTTCGTGCTCGAGCGGCTTGGCCTCGAATGTGATGGTGTACCTGGCGCGTGCCAACCTGGTGCTATCGGTAACCGTAACGGCCATGGCAACCTTAGCCGCGCCTTTTTTAACGCCCCTGTTGATGCGTTTACTTGCGGGGACACTGATCGAGGTGAAATTTGTGAATATGATGATGGAGATCATCAAGATCGTGATCGTACCGATTGGCGCGGCATTATTGCATGATTATTTAAAAAGAGCGGACGTTAAATCTAAACGCAATGTTAACCTTATCGCATTGCTTTGTACGTTTTTGCTAATTGCCCAGGTATTGGGTGTTTGGAGTTGGATGACGGGCCAGCTACCTGATACTGCCATGCAATCGGTACAATTATTCAATTTTTTCACCGGGGCTTTTATCGTCGGTACGGTTTATCATCAATTATATATTCAAAACAAGAACATCGATAAGCGTATCCCATATCTGTCGATGTTCGGGATAGTTTACTTTACTACAGTTACCACCGCTGCCGGGCGCGATAATCTGCTTCATGTGGGCTTTTTGCTGTTTATCGCATCGGTCATTCATAACGGTGCGGGGTACTTTTTCGGTTATTGGCTGAGCCGGATATTCGGGTTGGATAAAAACTCCGCACGGACTGTTGCCTTTGAGGTCGGCCTGCAAAACGGCGGCATGGCATCGGGTTTAGCAGGCAGCATGGGTAAACTGGCTACGGTGGGTTTGGCACCGGCGGTGTTTAGTCCGTGGATGAATATTTCGGGGTCGATACTGGCTAATTACTGGCGGAAAAGGCCGCAGGAAGGTACGGCAGTTGATAGCGGTGAGGAAACCGACATCGGGTGAATTGCTTGATTATATACGTTAAAATGCGTATATTGTAGGATTGAGCAGGAAGCAGGAAGCTGAAATGTTGCAAGAATCTCTTACAATTCCCCCCCCCTGGTTAACGATTGAAGGATTGATTTTTGAATGATTGAATAATTGCCCAGTCGAAATATTTCCTACAATTTCCCCCCTGGTTTTAATGGGTCTTGAGTTGGGAAGAAATGACTCAGGGCTTCGGGCTCAAGGCTCCGGACTAAAAATGCGTTAGGGATAGCAACGCCTGCCTGCCGGCAGGCAGGGATACCGGCCTTGTGGCTAATGCCTGCAGCCGTATGAGTGCCCGCCTGCCGGACGGGCAGGAATAGCCCGGCCGCAGGCAACGCCCTGATTAAAAGTCAAAAGTCAAAAGTTAAAATTAAAAATTCAAAAATGACTTGCAAGCGGGTTTGTCCTGAGAGGTGCTGAAACAATCCCCATGGCTATCGGGACAGCTTGACTTCTTTTTTTGAAATACCCATAAATACCCATGTGTGTTGAAAGTATCAAGTAGTAAGACAAGAGAAAAATCAAATACTTGATACTTGCGACTTGATTTGATACTAAACTCAAAATACCGACAAACACCACCCTGCTTTTTAATGATCAACGACTTAATGATTCAATGATCGATGAAAATTCAGCGATAATGCACTATGATTGCATATATGGGCATATTATTAGCCAAATTAGCTTAGTTAACCCATAAACAACTTCGCTAAAATTGCGTAATGAAGAAAGTTGTTCTGCTGCTGTTGCTGTTACCTTTCGCAACATCGGCTTATTGCCAGCCGGCCAGCCTTAAACCTGTTTATGATCACTGCCGTGAGTTGCTGCTGTCGGATACGCCTTATGCTACCGAGCAAAGCTATTTGCTGACCGATGAGGTAAAATACACTACAGACGGTGCCGGATATTTTAAGTCGCTGACCCCGGAGGGGAACTGGAAGGATATTGACTATGCTTCGAAGCAGCCGGCGGCATGGATGCCGGCCAACCACCTGTACAGGGTGCTGATGATTGCACGTGCTTATCATAAAAACCATGACGCGACCTATTTGGAAGCAATACACCGGGCGGCCCGTTTCTGGATAAAAAACGATATACAATGCACCAACTGGTGGCAGAATCAGATCAATACGCCGTTTACGTTTTCGAGCCTGATGATCATGCTGGATAAAGATGCCAGCGCCGATGAACTGGCTTACCTGAACGATGTGCTGGCCAAACGTGTGCCGTTGAAAAACCCGACAGGGCAAAATCTGATATGGCAACTGGATAACCAGGCACGGCTGGCGCTGATACACCAGGATATGACAGCTTTTGGCGAAAGCATGAAAGCGATGCAGCAAGTGATCAGCGTTTCGGCAAAGGAAGGTATACAGCCCGACTATTCATTTCAACAGCATGGCGTGATGTTGCAGTTCGGTAATTACGGGCTGCACTTTGTGAACAGCCTGCTTTTCTGGATGACCATTACCGCGAATACACCGATGGCTTTCGCACCCGAAAAACAACAGATGCTGTTTGATTATTGCAGCAAAGGTTTGCGTTGGACGGTATTTAAACGCGGCATGGATCTGACGGCTCTTGGGCGGCAGTTCAGGGATGATTGTGATACCAAGCGAGGAGAGTGTTTACAGGTTGATTTTAATTTGCTGAAGTCTTTCGATAAGGCCGACCCTTGTAAATATGCCATGGATGGCTTTGATCATTCGAAAGCATGCGAGTTGAACGGTAACCAGAGCTTTTGGCGCAGTGCCTATATGGTGCAACTGGCGAAAGATCAATATATGATGAGTGTAAAAATGCATGGCGCGGGAGTGAAGAGGCTCGAATCGATAAACGGGGACAACCTGCGCGGCTCGTTTTTGAATGACGGCGCAACATTGATACAACATAGCGGTAAGGAGTACCACAACATCGAACCGATATGGAACTGGCGGATGCTGCCAGGAGTCACCTGCGATACGACCGTAGATCCAGTGGCTAAAGAAACGTGGTCGACTATAAATACATCTGGTTTTGTTGGACAGGTAAGCGATGGTAAGAGCGGTGTTAGCGCCATGGCTTATAATCGCCTGGGTGTAAAAGCTAACAAAAGCTACTTTTTTGTGGATGGGATGATGGTGGCCCTGGGTGCAGGCATCAGTTCGGCCGACCAGGCTAATGTGGTGACTACGGTAAACCAGGTGAATGCAAACGGTCTAAAAAACACCTATACGCAAAAGCCTAATAATATGCAGGAGTTGATCTGGCACGATGGCACGGCCTATCTTTTCCCCGAAAGGAACACGCCCGTTAAGATGACCATACATAACGTGCATGGCAACTGGGGCGATGTGGATAAGGGCTCGGGCAATGTGCCGGTTGACGGTCGGATATTATCAATCTGGATTGAACACAAACAGAGCGATCATTATTTCTACGTCGTTAAACCAGATATAAGCCTTGCGGACACGAGGAAATTACTTGCTAATTTACAGGTAACCGTACTGGCCAATACCCCTCAGCAACAAGCCATCAAAGTAAATAAACAGATAATGGCTGTATTTTACGAGGCCGGAGGCCTGAATTTAGGCAACAATACACTACTGAAAGCAAGTGCGCCTTGTATAATGATGCTTGGCCGGGATAATAACATCTGGATATCCGACCCGACGCAGAAGCTGCAAAGTATCGATCTTGCACTTAGTAAACAGACCATTCATGTAACTTTACCTACAGGGGATATGGCCGGATCGCCTGCCAGGGTTGCGTTAATGCTACAGAAGTAACCTAAGCTTAATCTGTAAGTTAAACACTATTACTTGTTTTGTATAAAGGTAAAACATCGGACAATGTTTTTTTGTTAAAAGATGACAAATGTCATTAATTGCAATATTTTAAACCTTTGGTTTATTATATAAATTAACTGATATTTTTTATAGCCTGTTGGCTCATTAACCAGGTTTACCTAAAACAATAAAACAATATGTCGAAACGATTGCTGATCATCGATAACGATGCCGAAGTGCTGAATGTAATGCAGGAAGCATTGGTATACGAGGGTTTTGAGGTTAAGATTTTGGGAAATACATATAACATCTTTGACGTTATTGCCGGGTACAAACCCAACCTGATCATGATCGATTATATTTTGGACGGTGTAAACGGAGGGGAGACCTGCCACGAGATCAAGGTACATCCTGAAACGGCTCACATCCCCGTCGTTATCGTATCGGCTTATTCGAAAGTTATCCTGTCGCTGGGCAGTTACCGTTCGGATGCATTCCTGGCAAAACCTTTCGGACTCGACGAAATGGTGAAACTGGTAAACGAATTGTTAGATGCTGCAGAGATGCAGCCCTACTAACCCGAACAGATCATTGATCAGGGATTCTCGGCTTCGTAAATAATGATCTCCCGGCCTATGGTATTGATCTCTTCATCGGCGCCAAACAAAGGCAAATCGGTTTCTGGGTCGAGCTTCAGCCACTGCTCTTCGGTATCTTTTTGTATGGTTACGTATTCTTCGCCTTCTTTAAAAATAGTGTAGGTGTCATTTCCTTCCGGGAAAACAGAGTAGGTAACAGGGCCTATCTCTATGTCGAATGGTTCTTGCATTTTTTTAGTTCATTAGTCGATTTGCCATTGGTTTATTGGTCTTTTCGAGATGAGGAATTCAAAATAAATTCGAAATTGAACATCCGAAATCCGAAATCAAGCTATCCGTGTTTCTTCTTTTTGTTCATTTTCGCCTTAGTGCTGGCGCTGTAGTTAAAATCCTTTTTATTGCTTTCCTTTTTCTCATGAAAAGCGGCTCCGCGCCCGGGTTCTTCAACTTTTTTATGATTAGCCTGTTTTTTTACCGGCTCGTCTTTATGTTCTTTAGCGATAGGCAGATCGGGCGGAAGCTCAAGAAGTTCCATTTTGCGGCCAGTGGCATTTTCGATCTTTCTTACCTGTGTGAGCTCGATATCGGTGCTGAAGTTGATGTAGAGCCGGTCGCTTACCGTAGCAGGCTGTATAATGCGTTGGATAAAGATTTCCTTTTCTGCAGGCAGTTCAAAATGGATCAGGGTATCTATCCTGAACATATCCAGGTCGCCTTGCTGCTCATCGGCAATAATGAGTGTCTTGATCTGATCCTGGTCCTTAAAATCCTCGATATGCTGAAAGCCCCTGGTCTCAAAAAATATTGGGTTCAGTACAGCCGTTTTTGCTTTGACAGATTGAAACAGGTTGTTGAATACCTTTTCGGCCGTGAGGCGTGTGTTCACAAAAACTACGGTTTTTTCTTCAGGCCCGGCATCGCGCAAAAGCATGCTGAGCAGGTTTTGTTTGGTGCGAAAATTAGGCAAGTGATACAGCAGCTGCGGATAAACTTCGATACTTTCTTCGGCATCGCCTTCAACCTCTACAATGGCAGCCTGCTGTGTAAAAGGCTCGATCATGTGCTCCAATTTGCCGTGCATTACTTCGGTAAACACCAGTCGCTGGCATTTGATAATGCTGTTGGCCAACTCATTCACAGGTAACTGCAGCCCTTGTTTTACGATCAGGTCGGCATCGTCCACGATGAACATCATGATCTTGTTGAGATTCAATCCGAGTTTCAGATAGATGGCCCGCGCCCTGTCGGGGGTGGCGATCACAATATCTGCGCCATCGGCCAAAGCGTTCATTTGCGCCTCAGTGCCGGGTGTATTGTAAAGCTGAACGATGCGGATGGTGTCGTTTTTATTCAACAGCTCAAATTGTGCGGCTATAGCCTCTGCATGTTCTTTATCGGGAGCTAAAATCAGCGCGCGCGGGGCTTCTTCAAAGCCATATTTTAAACGCGCCAATACGCCCAAAACATAGGTAGTAGTTTTGCCGCAGCCTTCGGGGCCAATGGCTATTACATCCTGTCCGCCCACAATGCGCGATAAAGTTTTAGCCTGTATCTCTTTCGGACTTAGAAAGCCGGCATCGGTAACCGAACGCTGCAGTTGTTTGGTCAATTTTAATTTTTCGGGCCACATTGCCGCAAAGTTACGGTTTTAACAGGTGCTTGCCCAGGCCATGTTAATAATTAGTTAAGCAGGGCATATAATAAAACAACTAATTTTGCATCTTACACAATTTATAGCCTTATGAGTAACAACGATATAATGAAAAAGCTGCGCGTGGCGCTTTCGCTGCGCGACGATGATATTATTGAAATATTGGCGCTTGCCAATTTCAAGACCACCAAAACAGAGCTAAGCGCCATTTTTAGGAACGAAGATCACCCGAACTTTAAGCCTTGCGGCGACCAGATACTGCGCAATTTTTTAAACGGGCTGGTAATTTACAAACGCGGCCCCAAACCTCAGTAATGTTTGATGCGTATGTATAGTAATTGTTAGCTAAATAGTATATTTAGATATCATTAGTCGTAGCCGTTTATAAACCTGGTCAATATGCAATGATCAACGTAAGTGACTTTAATTTAACCGATTATCTATTTAATGTTTCAAAAAATTTCAACTGTCTGGCAGATGAAAACGGGAATATTATGGTTGCTAACCAGGCTTTTTGCGACGGGGTGAGCATCTCGAAATTCGAATCGACATCAAAAAACTTCCTCGATTTTGTGCACGCCGATGATAAACAGGGCGCTTTCAGCTGGATGAACAAGATAGTGGCTTTAAACGCACGCACAGATATAGAAATACGCTACCTGACAAATTCGGGCAAATCTGAGTGGATGGCCTGGTCGGCCATTAAGCTACCCGATCAGGATATGCTGTATTTTTCGGGTCGTAACATCAAAAACCTGAAAGCGCGGGAGGAGAAGCTCAATACTTTTTTGAACGATTATCAAAAGATATTCGATTCATCATTGGATGTGATTTGCAGCATGGATGCCGATGGTAACTACATCCGGCTTAACAATGCTGTGCAAAAAATGTGGGGGTACAAACCCGATGAACTTTTGGGTAATAATTACCTTAACTATATACATCCCGACGACCGTGCAATGAGCATGGCTGCCACCGAAAAGATCAAAGAAGGCGAATCGTTAACCAATTTTGAGAACCGTTTTATCCATAAAAGCGGCGAAGTGCGGTACATTGCATGGTCGGCCGTATGGTCCGAAAGCGATCAGATCATTTTTTCGGTTGCCCGCGATATAACCGAGTTAAAAAAGCAGCAGAACGCTGCGGTAATGCACGAACGCAGGTTGGAGTCGCTGGTGCAAAGCGGTTCAGACCTGATAGCCATTATATCAAAAGATGGTGTATATACCTACATAAGCCCTTCTGTCAAAACAACTTTAGGTAAGCAGCCTGAGGATTATATTGGTAAAACGCCCTACGATTTTGTACACCCGGATGACGTACATATCATCGATAAAGCTTTTGAGGATATCCTCACAAACCAAAAAATAGATGTATTGGGGCACCGTTATCAGGATGCCGGGGGCAACTGGCGCTGGTTGCAAACGGTAGCCACCAATTGTCTCGATGATCCGGCCATAAACGGCTACATCTGCAATACAACCGATATTACCCTGCTAAAGGAACGCGAGTTGCGCATCATCGAGCAGAATGAAAAACTTAAACAAATAGCGCAGATCAACTCACACGAGCTGCGTAAACCTGTTGCCAGCATTTTGGGTGTGATGCAACTGATGAACGAAGAATCGATTAAAGACGAATTGAACATCACTATCCTCGGGCATTTAAAAACACTAACTGAGGAGTTAGACGAGATCATCAAACGTATTATCCAAAATACACATGATGATGAGGCTAAAGGGTGATGTTATAGTTTATTCCGATTCTTCCTCACCCTTTTCGCCCAACTCAACAATATCGCCTGTCTTAAACAGGATGGCCCGCAGCGTTTTGCGCCACACCGGTTTCTGGCGCAGTAAAAATTCCAGATCCATGCCGAAGTGTTTAAACTCTTCGTGCTGAGCGTTCTGCATAATGGCTTTGGCTTGTTTGTTTTTTTCGACGGAAATGCGCTGCTCGTACCAGTTGATGGCTTCGGCTTCTTCGGTAAGAGATACGATCATGCGTGCAAAGGTGCGTGTTTCTTCGGATAGTTCGTTGGCGGGTTCGTGGTATTGATCAAATGACATGCTTGACGGTTTTTGAGTTTCAACAACAGATGCTTTACTTTTGTTCTTACGATGGCAAATAAACCCGAAGTATGGCAGCGCGGCCCTGTTGATGACGTACCTGCGCTTTTACAACCTGTTGCACATGCTTTGTTGCAGGCACACGAAGAAACCGAGCAATTGATGCGGGGTTTCCCCGACAGGTTGCTGTGGGAAAGCCCGGCCAATATGGCTTCGCCGGCATTTCACCTGGAACATATGCGCGGCGTGCTGGATCGTTTATTTACCTACGCCCGCGCCGAAACGCTGAATGATGAACAACTGAATTACCTGCGCTCGGAAGGAAAGCCCTACCTGGATGATGACATTACACAAAAAATGGTAGCCGCTTTTGGTAAACAGGTAAACGAAGCCATCGGGCAATTGAAACGCACTGATCCAAATACCCTGACCGACTTTCGCGGATTGGGTCGCGCGCAGATACCTACTACCGTGATCGGTTTGTTATTCCATGCCGCCGAGCACGTGATGCGCCATGCAGGGCAACTGCTGGTTACGGTGAAGGTGCTGTCAAACGGATAATTCGTACCCATTCAATAAATCCGAAATCGAACATCCGATATCCGAAATCAGACAAGATCCCGTTTATGCTCAGAAGTGGTGTGGAACTCTACATCCGGGAAATCGCGCTTGGCCAGGTTGATCATAAAATCGTTATCGGCCAAAAATACCGGGTTACCTTCCTTATCCATGGCAATATTGGCCGACCTGCGATACATGATCTCGTCCAGCTTCTTTTTATCGGCCGAGGTTATCCAGCTTGAACGCTTAAAGGTTAACAGCCGGAATGCCGCCTTAGCGCCGTATTCGTGCTCTAAACGAAACATGATCACCTCAAATTGCAGTTCGCCTACGGTACCGATGATCTTACGGTTTCCGGGTTGTTGAATGAACAACTGCGCAACGCCTTCTTCGGTCAATTGCTGAATGCCTTTTTCCAGTTGTTTTGATCGCAGCGGGTCGCGGTTCTCCAGTTCCTTAAATATCTCGGGCGAGAAACTCGGGATGCCCTTAAACTGCAATTGTTCGCCTTCGGTTAAGGTATCGCCAATTTTAAAATTGCCGCTGTCGTACAAACCAACCACATCGCCCGGCCAGGCTTCTTCAACCAAACTTTTCTCGTTGGCCATAAAATCCATCGGGTTGCTGAATTTCAGCTTCTTCTGCAAACGGGTATGGTAGTAAAATTTATTACGCTCAAACTTGCCCGAGCAGATACGCAAAAATGCGATACGGTCGCGGTGGTTAGGGTCGAGGTTGGCATGTATTTTAAATACAAAACCGGTAAAAGGCTTCTCGGTGGCCAAGACCTCGCGTGTTTCGGCTTCGCGGCTTTTGGGGCTTGGCGCGATATTGATGAATGTATCCAGCATTTCGCGGATACCGAAGTTATTGATGGCGCTGCCGAAAAACACCGGCGCCAGCAAGCCTTCCAGGTACATGTCTTTATCCAGTTCGCCGTAAACACCGCTTACCAGTTCCAGGTCATCTTTTAAGGTAGATAATTCCTTTGGCTTTAAATGCTGGCTGAGCTTTTCATCATCGAGATCGCTTACCTCGATCAGCGATTCGGTAATACGGGTTTTATCCGGGTCGAACAGGTTTAGCTGTTTATTGTAGATACTGTAAACACCTTTAAAGGTATAACCCTGGCCGATAGGCCACGAAAGCGGGCAAAGGCTGATGTTGAGTTCTTTTTCGATCTCATCCAGCAGGTCGAAAGTTTCCTTACCCTCACGGTCCATTTTGTTCACAAAAACGATAACCGGGGTATTGCGCATCCGGCAAACGCTCATCAGCTTCCGGGTTTGCTCTTCCACACCTTTCACGCTATCCACCACCAGGATAACACTGTCGACAGCCGACAGGGTACGATAGGTATCCTCGGCAAAATCCTTGTGGCCGGGGGTATCCAAAATGTTGATGCGTTTATCCTTATACTCAAAACCCATTACCGAGGTAGCTACCGAAATACCGCGCTGCTTCTCGATCTCCATAAAATCGGAAGTATTGCTTTGGTTGGCTTTGTTACGTTTTACGGCACCGGCTGTGTTGATGGCGCCGCCAAAAAGCAGGAACTTTTCGGTCAGGGTAGTTTTACCGGCATCGGGGTGACTGATAATGGCGAATGTTTTTCTTTTCTCTATCTCGGGGTTAACCATAAACGCTTGTAATGGGCTTGTATGCAGCCTGTTTTAATAAGGGTGCAAAGATACGATTTTATGAGATGATTACACAGATTTGGAAATGATTACACCGATTAAGATAATGATTATACCGATTTTGATTTATATTTGACATGTATGAAAAGCCTTGCAAAAGCCCTCATTATTATACTTTCCATTTGTAATAGTATCGGTATAAAGGCCCAACCTAAACCAGCCTTTAAAGTGGTGCCTTTAGGCGTGTACGGCGGTAGCGATGAGAGTAACCTGTCGGCCTATATGCTGGCACCTGCCGGCTCGGATGCGTATGTATGTTTAGATGCCGGTACGCTGCATGCAGGTATTGAAAGAGCGGTCGCCAATAGAGTTTTTGCTGTACCTGCGGATACCGTGCTGAAGCGTTATATCAAAGGCTATTTTATATCTCACCCGCATCTCGATCACCTGGCGGGGATGATCATCAATTCGCCGGATGATGCGCCGAAAAGCATTTACGCTTTGCCTTATACCATTGGCGTACTGCGCGATAACTACTTTACCTGGAAAAGCTGGGCCAACTTTGGCAGCGAAGGGGATAAGCCCGTTCTTAACAAATACCATTATGAACCGCTTGTTCCGGGACAAAAAACACCCGTAACAAATACCGGTATGACGGTTCAGGCTTTTGTACTGAGCCACGGCAACCCTTACGAAAGTACAGCTTTTCTGGTTGAGCATAATGGCAACTATATGCTTTACCTGGGCGATACAGGGAGCGATGAAGTAGAGAAATCGACCAAACTGCGCGAGCTTTGGGAATACGTAGCGCCGCTGATCAGAAACAAAAGTTTAAAAGGGATCATGATCGAGGTTTCCTTTCCGGATGAGCAGCCGCTAAAATCCTTGTTCGGGCACCTCACCCCGCATTTACTGATGCAGGAAATGACTGTTTTGGGAAAACTTGCAGGCCCCGGAGCTATGAAGAGCTTCCCGGTAGTAATAACCCACCTTAAACCGGCCGGTGGGCATATCTCAGCTATCAAAAAACAACTGGCTGTACAAAATGAACAAGCTTTAAAACTCATCTTCCCGCAGCAGGGCCATTTACTGCAATTTTAGCAGAATGTTACTATTAAAGACACACTTAAAAGTGATATCTTTAAGACATAACCAATGACGATTTTTTTCACGATGTGGAATTTCCCCGGTTTGCGCATCTTAAGAAATAAAACCGTATTAGAACCTTATATATGCATAACTGCCGTGTGTTAAAAAATGCAACTTTAGTAATAGCGCTGCTTTGCGCGGGTATCGCAGCCAGGGGCCAGGATTATTTGAGAATAAACTATCGTATCGATTCGCTGCTGCAACTGGGTTTACCAAAATCAGCAATGGAGCAGGTTGATAAACTTGACGAACTGGCCCGGGTCAACAAAAACGTTCCCCAGCAAATTAATGCGGCTATCTACCGGATGACGTTTCAAACCTATATCGAAGAGAACGCGCTCGTAGCTATCATAACCCGTTTAAAGCTCGATGTTGCAAAGGCCGGCTATCCCGTAAAACCGGTATTACAGTCGATACTGGCGTCGATGTATTATAATTATTATCAGCAAAACAGGTGGAAATTCGCCAGCCGCAGCCGGCTGGAAAAAGCCTCGGTAGATTTTCGTAACTGGGATCTGCAAACCATTATCAACGAAACGGGCGCTACCTACATGGCATCGCTGGCGGATACGCAGCGTGAGCAGGTTACCCCGATTGATGTATTGGATGGTGTTTTAAAAGGCGACCAGTCTACGCGTGTGCTCAGGCCTACCCTGTATGACTTTCTGCTGCACCGGGCGCTCGATTTTTTTCTTTCGGATGAACCTGCTTTAACCCGGCCCAAGCTGGCGTTTTCGGTAAACGATCCTGGTTTTTTCGGCGATAGCCAAACATTTGCCGGCTTACCGGTTGTTACCGCCGATACGGCCTCTACATTTTATCGCGGGATAAAATATCTGCAGCAGGCTACATTGTTCCATTTAAAAAAACATAACGCAGCCGCCCTGGGCGACCTTGATATCAGGCGGCTTGCCTTTTTATACAGCAAAGCAACTTTGTTAGGTAAGGACTCGCTCTACGTTAGAGCCTTGAGAAGCGTGGCGAAACAGTTCGCGGCTGATCCCATCAGCGCGGATGCCTGGGTAACTATAGGCAGATACTTTCAACAGAAAGACAGCCTGAAAACCTCGCTCGCTTATTTCAGAAAGGCCCATAGCGATTATCCGGAAAGTTTTGGCGGTAAAAACGCAGATGTGCTGATCAAACAGGTGGCGCAAAAAGCTCTTTCGGCAAATATTGAGAATATTAACATACCCAACAGTCCCATCCTGGCACTCATCAATTACCGCAATGTGCAGAAAATAAAATTCACGGTTTATAAATTGAGCGAAGCGCAGCAAAAGCAGTTCGACGATGAGGAACATGGTTACCTGGCCAGGTACCGGTCGCCCGAGTTAGCCAATTGGTTGCCGGGTTTTTTAAAAGATAAAACTATCGCATCTCAACAGTTTTTCCAGTTGCCCGATCCGCAGGATTATCGCCAGCACCGCAGCGAAATCAATGCAGGCTCGTTAAAGTCGGGCAATTACCTGGCGTTTATCGAAAATGCCGAAGAAACGGATAGTTTGCTGATGTGCTTTGTGAGTTTTAATGTGAGCGGGCTTTCGTTTGCGGCTCGCGACTGTCCCGATAATACTACCGAAGTAAGGGTGATGGACCGTGAGACGGGTGAGCCGCTAAAAGGGGTACGGATCGATATAAAAATGAATGGGGATAATTATTACAGTTACCAAACCAATGTTCATGGATCTGGTAAAACCGATAGCAAAGGCATGTTTAAAATTGAAGGTGCGACCAGCGGCAGGTTAAATTTTGACCTTAGCTTTAACGGCGACACCTTGTCGAACCAGTCGCGTTATGTTTACAGGAATAACGATAGTGATGATGACGACCCCAAGAATCGCACCATATTATTTACCGACAGACAGATATACCGCCCTGGCCAAATTATCTATTTTAAAGCACTGCAATTGCTGGCATACCGTAAGAAAACGCTGATAGATCCTGGGAAAGAGGTCACTGTCGACTTAAGAGATGTTAACGGTAAGGCGATTAATAGTTTAACCCTCAAAACAAACGAATATGGTACGGTGGCCGGCTCTTTTGCCCTACCGCAAAGCATGCTTACCGGCCAGGTTACCATTGAAACTGATGACGGAGAGATAGAAGTTAGGGTTGAAGAATATAAACGTCCTACTTTTGAGGTCGCCTTTTTACCTGTAAAGGAAAGTTACCGGCTTAACGATTCGGTTAAAGTTAAAGGCCAGGTAACCGCCTTTTCGGGATATGGCTTGTCGCAACCTGTTGTGGCATACCATATTACACGCAGGCAGCAGTGGACAAGCTACCGTTATGGCTACAATAACCCCGAAGTAGAAATAAAAACAGATACCATTAAGGCCGACGATAAAGGGCAATTTGAGATAAAATTTAAGGCTCTGCCGGCAGACTCGGCAGATCTTAAAGGCCTGGTCTATAATTATGCGATTAATGCCGATGTGACCGATGCCTCTGGCGAAACACATTCGGCCAATGCCAGTGTGAATGTCGGCAATAATAACATCTTAATAAACACTTATCTGCCCGCCGAAGTGCTGTCGAAAGATACGGGCAAGGTATTCGCGGGTATTAATAATTTGAACGGACAAGCTATAAAGGGCAGCCTGAACATCAGGGTGTATGCTTTGCAAAATCCCGAACAACTGTATAAAAACAGGCTTTGGCAAGCGCCCGACCAGCAATCGATGACAGAAGGTAACTTCAGGGCCGCTTTTCCTGATTATACTTACCGCAACGAAGATGACCAGCGAGCCTGGAAACGGCTGAAAAAGATCAGCGATACTACTTTCACAGTCGACAATGTCAGGAAGGCGTACTTTAACCTCAACGCGCTGCGTAAGCAAACATCGGCTGTTTACCTGGTAGCCATCAGTGCGCAAAACGAGAAAGGCGATACTGTTTCTGCAGACAGGTATGTTTCATTACTGGCCGATAAGCCCAGGGCATCTAAGCTGACACAGTGGGTAGTGCCGGTTTATACTATAGTTAAACCCGGTGGTTTTGCCGATTTTTTGGTGGGCAACAATCAGCATTGCCGCGTCCTGATGGAAAAATTTGAAGGGCCAAAGTTATTATTATCCAAATGGCTCGACATTGGCTCAGGCGGGCAGCAACATGTTAGGGTTCCGGTCAATATGCAGGATAGCGATATCAGCGTGCAGTTTTTGATGGTATACCACAACCGCATGTATCAAACCAGCGAGAAAATATACGTTCAGAAACCAGGTAAAGATCTTGATATTAAAATGCTTACATTCCATAACAAACTGCAGCCCGGGCAAAAAGATGAATGGAAGCTGCGCATAACCAATATGGCCGGAGAGAAACAGTCCGCCGAATTGGTAGCCGGTTTGTACGATGCATCGCTGGATGCACTGGCACCGGCTAAAAGCTGGCAGGATATTTTATACCAATATCAGTATCGTTATAGTAATAACCGTACAAATTGGCAAACCTACGATTTTGTCAGTCAACACAGTACTGCGCCCCTGTTATATAAATATTACCGCTACCAGACTTCAGCACGCATTTACGAATATCTCGACATGTATGGGTATAACTACTATGGAGACTACAATTATGCATACCGGGCATACCTCGATAAGCATACATCGAGTATCTCTACCCGGAAACTGGATGATGAGATGAATGCCCAGTACCTGCGTAATTCGGCCCTGATAAAAAATGGAGTGGATATAACCGGTAAGGTTACCGGCGCTGAAGATGGCGATCCGATCGCAGGTGTCGCCGTAAAGATCAAGGGTACCAATATTTTCGTGATTACCAACACCCTGGGCTATTTTAAAATAAAAGTACCGCTTAACGATGTGCTTGTTTTTAGTTTCATAGGATACATCACCAAAGAGGTAGCGGTAACAAAGAATGAAAGCCTTAGCGTTGTTTTAAAAGAAAGTTCGCAGGCGCTGAGTGAGGTAGCAGTAGTCGGCTACGGGTCTGTCGCAAAAAAAGATGTTACGGCGTCAGTATCTACGGTCTCTTCTGTCAGGATTAATGGTAAAGACTTTGCCGGGGCCAGTGCCAAAAATGCACTGGAGGGTAAACTTGCCGGTGTCGAGATCATTAACGGGACACCGGGTGATGCTGCGCAAATATTAATACGCGGTGCATCGTCGTTAGGGTCGGTAAACGCGCCTTTATACGTTATCGATGGTGTTATTGCAGATCATTTGGATATTGATGCGGGAGATATTTCGAGCATTAATATCTTAAAAGTGAGCGAAGCAACCGCGATATACGGTTCGCGCGGGTCAAATGGTGTGGTTGTTATTAATACAAAAAAAGGTGCGGCAGCGCTTGCTAATTCAAGCAAACCTATTGCTATCCGTAAAAATTTTAACGAAACAGCCTTTTTTTATCCGCAGTTACATACCGGCGAGAACGGCGAAATATTGCTCGACTTTACCATGCCCGAGGCGCTCACCAGTTGGAAGTTCAAAGCCTTTGCACACACTAAAGACCTGAAGAACGGCTATTACGAAACCCAGATAGTTACCCAGAAACAGCTAAGCATAACAGCTAACACTCCACGTTTTTTGCGTGAGGGAGACACCATTACTATTTCGGCAAGGATCGCCAATTTAACCACAACAGCTTTAAAAGGTAAGGTTAACCTGCAACTGTTTAACGGTGTTAACATGCAGCCCATTAGCCTGCTGCTTAACGCTACAGATGCGCATCAGGATTTTGACATCACGGCTTCGGCAACCAAAGCAGTATCATTCAGGATGGTTATCCCATCGGGGCTTGATGCGTTAACCTACAGGCTTACCGCCGACGCCGGGTTGTTTACCGATGGTGAGGAAAACACAGTACCCGTATTGCCAAACCGTATGCTGGTGACTGAGGCCATGCCGATGATGGTGAGACCGGGTGAGCACCGCGCTTACACCTTCGACAAATTATTGAACCAGCACAGCAGTACGCTAAAAAATAAAACACTTACCCTGGAATATACGCAAAACCCGGCATGGTACGCTGTGCAGGCATTGCCGTATATGATGGAGTTCCCTTACGAATGCTCCGAGCAGCTTTTCAGCCGTTATTATGCCAATAGTTTAGGTACCAGCTTGGTAAATAAATTACCGGTAATTAAGCGGGTGTTCGATCAGTGGAAAGCAACGAACAGCTCTGAATTGTTATCGAACCTGGAGAAAAACCAGGAGTTAAAGGCTACATTGCTTGAAGAAACGCCCTGGCTGCGTGATGCGCAAAGCGAAACCGAACAGAAAAAACGCATAGCCTTATTGTTCGATGTAAACAAGATGGGCTACGAGTTACAGCAAAACCTGGATAAACTGCAACAACGGCAGTTGAGCGACGGCGGGTTCCCGTGGTTTGGCGGCGACAGGGCGGACAGGTATATAACCGTTCATATCTTGGAAGGTATCGGGCAATTGTACCACCTGGCTGTTGCCGATGCTAAAAATACCCAATTAATGAATATCGCCGATAAGGCCATGCAGTATCTGAATAGCCGGCTTATAGCCGATGCCAACTGGGAGAAAGCACACCACGAGTATGATAGCAGACTGGTAAGTTCGACAGAAATATACAGCTACTACACCAAAAGCTATTTCCCAGCGGAGGCAGCCACTGCCGAAATGAAAGAGCTGCAGGCCAACTACCTGCAGCATGCCGAGCGCCAATGGCTGCATTTGGGGGTTTACGAACAAGGCCTGATTGCCTTGACCATGCTGCGCGATGGCAAGCCCGAAGTAGCGAAGGCGATTATACATTCGCTTACCGAAAACGCCCAGCAAAGCGACGAGTTAGGTATGTATTGGGCCAAAAACCGTTTGGGTTGGTTTTGGTACGAATCGCCGATCGAAACACAGAGCATGCTGATAGAATTGTTTACCGAGGCCGGTAACCAGGATAAAGCCGTGGCCGAAATGAAGATATGGCTCCTGCGCAATAAGCAAACCAATAGCTGGAAAACCACTAAGGCCACTGCCGCCGCTGTTTATGCTTTGCTGTTAAAGAGTGAGGATTGGCTTGCCGAACAAACTCCGGCCGAAATTAAACTTGGGGGCGCTAACCTGCAGAGTTTAAAACCCGATATTAAAACCGACGCCGGCACCGGTTATATTAAAACCGCCTGGGCCGACGAGCAGATCACCCGCGATATGGCTAAAGTGGAGATCAAAAACAATAGTAAACTCATAAATTGGGGTGCAGTTTATTGGCAATATCTCGAAAACCTGGATAAGATCACCCCGTCGACAACGGATATTGCACTTGAGCGTAGGTATTTTGTTGTAAAACACACCGATGCGGGCGAGATATTAACCGCTATAGACGCTACCCACCAGCCTAAAGTTGGCGATCTGCTGAAAGTAGTTGTGTATCTGAAAGCCGGACGCGATTACGAGTATGTGCAGTTAAAAGACATGCGCCCATCGGGTACCGAACCAATCGATGTTTTGTCCGGTTATAAATATCAGGATGGGTTATGGTATTATCAGGTAACCAAAGATGCGGCCACCAATTTCTTTATCGACAGGCTGAATAAAGGTAATTATGTTTTTGAATACCGTTTGCGTGTAGCGCAGCCGGGTAATTTTTCAACCGGTATAACTTCGGTACAAAGCATGTATGCACCCGAGTTTAATGCGCACTCGGAAGGGGCGAGGATGCTCGTGAGGTAGTTGGCCATTCTAAATCTCCTCCTGAAAAGGGAGACTTATTTTGGATTTTCAAAGTCCCTCTCTGCCGGAGAGTGGTTCAGGGAGAGATTCTTATCCATTTTCCTTCTTTCGCGCTTTTAAATATTGCATCGATCACCCGCATATTATCAAGAGCATCTGTAAGCGGGGCAGGCACAGGAGTATCGTGTAATATAGCTTTTGAGAAAGCTTCGCCCTGTAAGGTATACTGATTTACTTTTTCGATCTTTATTTCTTTAATCTCCCTGTTAGTTTGCAGCCATAGCCGCGCTTTTTTACCGGGTATGGCATTTACCGGTATTTCGATCTCCAGTTTGCCTTTGGTGCCAAAGATATGTACGCGTTGATAAGGTTCAAGCTGCGTTGAACAGGTGAATGTAGCCGATTTACCTCCCCCAAAATCAAGTATGCCCGAGGTTAGCGTATCTGTTTTTAAAACAGCATCAAAATATGCTGTGGCAACTACTTTTTCGGGCTCTGAACCATAAATAAAGCGTGGGAACGAGATACAGTAACAACCGATATCCATCAAAGCGCCGCCACCGGTTTCTGGTTTATTGCGGATGTTGTTGGCATCGGCATTAAAATAGCTAAAAAATGCATGAATGGTTTTTACTTCGCCTAAAAGGCCTTGCTCAACAATTGCTTTTGCTTTTTGCCATTGCGGATGGAAGCGGTACATAAACGCCTCCATTACTTTAAGTTTGGGATATTGTTGAGCGGCCTCAATCAATTTTTGTGCATCGGACGCATCCATACCTATGGGTTTTTCGCAAAGTACATGTTTCCCTGATTGCAGCGCTTTAATGGCATAAGGCACATGTAGCTGATTAGGCAAAGGGTTATATACGGCGTCGATATCCGGATCGGCCAGCAGTGCCTCATAGCTGTCGTAAGCTTTGGCAATTTTTAGCCCGTCAGCTGCTTGTTTAGCTTTGCTTGCGTCGCGCGAGGCAATAGCAGCTACTTCGATGAGCCTGCTTTTTTGCATGGCGGGTATAACCTGCTTCAGCCCGATCTTAGCTGTGCTCAATATTCCCCAGCGTACTTTTTTCATAGTGATGTGGTTTTAGCCAAAAGTAGTGTTTTGGTCTCAGACGGATAAAATATAAGCACACACTTGTAAAACAAAACACCATTCCGCAACTGTGACGAAATGGCCCTAAAAATGAACAAACTTAAAAACTATTCGTGACTGACCGCAAGAACAGTACCTTTCATCATATTCCTGGTACTTTCCACCAAACGGATAAACATAGTATATCTTTGCGCACTTACAAATCAATCGACGCAAAGCCTGATATGAAAATATCAGGCTTTCAGTACATTCCATCAAATATTCTTAAGATGAAGAATAAAAAAACGTTCGAATTCCCGGCGGTGCTGGCTGTACTATTGGCTATAGCCAGCTTTCAGGGAGGCGCGGCCATAGCAAAAGGTATATTTCCTGTACTGGGCGCTGTTGCAACTTCTTCGCTAAGGATAGTTTTGTCTGCCGTTATCCTGGTTGTTTTTAACCGTCCCAACCTAAGGAGCCTCACCGCAGAGCAATGGGGGCTCGTGGCCCTGTATGGCTTGACCTTAGGCGCAATGAACATTATTTTTTATATGGCAATTGCCCGTATACCCCTTGGTTTGGGTGTCGCGCTCGAATTTATTGGCCCCCTCACGCTTGCGCTGACTACCTCTAAACGCCTTGCCGATTTGTTATGGGTGCTGCTGGCGGCTGCGGGGATAGCGTTGATTGCACCCTGGAGCAATAATGGCTTAAATATTATTGGGGTGCTTTTTGCCTTGCTTGCCGGTGCATTTTGGGCAGCGTATATTTTACTGGGTGGGCGCATATCTCAAATAATGGACGGTGGCAAAGCTGTTGCCACCGGGATGATTTTTGCATCGGTACTGGTGTTGCCAATAGCTATCAAGGATGGACTGCTGATCCATTTCAGGCCCGCAATGCTGTTGCCGGGCCTTGCACTGGCCCTGCTTTCGAGCGCTATCCCGTTTACACTCGAAATGCACGCGCTGCGAAAAATCCCTGCAAAAACATTTAGTATTTTAATGAGCCTTGAACCCGCGGTGGCGGCATTCTCCGGCTTGCTTTTCCTGCACGAATACCTTTCTTTCCGCGAATGGCTTGCGGTAGCATTGGTTATTATGGCAAGCGCCGGAGTTACCTTAACTGGAAAGAAAAACGCCCAGGCTGAGGACGAACTGACTTTAAAAGATATTTAAATGTGAAATGAGCGATAACCCTTATTGTTACGGTTACGAGGATGCCTTATTTCCTTGCTTCGCAAATAAAGAAACCAAAGTGGCTATTGCGGCCAACAACGATAACACCGCAGGGAGCGGAAAGAAACAGGTCAGTTCGACCACACCCAAAAACAACAGGAGAATGCTTGTGATCCAACGGATCTGCCTCGACAAAGTGCTAATGGTTTCGTTAGATAAAAGCCATAGCAGCACAGTGATCATTAATAATACACCTATCATGCTATAACCATAACCTGCATAAAAATCACCTATACTGACTGATTTTCCACCAAAGTCAAAACGGTTACCGAGCATGCCATCAATAACCACCTTGATTGCAGCATTAGGCGCGTTTTTCCAACTCAGGGCGCCAAGTGTATGGCCTAACGTATGCAACATTACCATAATGCTGGCTGTACGAAGTAAGATCTTTGCTTTCATGCAGTTATGATCAGGTCTGGTTTATCAAAACTAAGATTTTCGGCACCATATACAAAAGCCTCTTTACATTTTAGTAAAGAGGCTTTTGCTGTTTGATGTTGAAGGCATTTATTTCCCGGCTTCGTGGCCGATATTTTTATCGGCCCATTTGATGAACCATTTCATATTGGCCTGATCCTGGTGACCCTGGTCGTGTTGGCGCCAGGCCAGCTGGCCATCTAACATCGGGGTATTTACCGGCGGCATTTTTTCGGTATGATACTCGTTTGATACGCCGAGATCTTTTACACCTAATAATTTAAATACCGGTCCCGCGGCTACAGTGGCCATGTAACTGCCCTGATGATCGAGCCATTTGGCATCGCCCTTTTCGGGGATACCGTAGCTGACGAACACGAGGCGTGGGGCGCATAAGGCGATCAGTTCGTGTGCATCGACAGGCAGGTCGCCGGCAGTTTTAGTACCGAATCCAGCTTCCGATGCGCCGTATTTGATGAAATTGCCAGCCATCCAGTGGTATTCGCCGCCGGTAAGGTTTTCGAGCGCTTCGCCCCAGTTGCGCCGGCTTAATTTTGCGCCGCCCTCGCCCGATGAACCGATCAGCCCCATGGCAAAACGCGGTTCAAAGGCCAATGTTAATAACGCAGCTTTGCCATAGCGCGAAACCCCTTCGATGCCAACATGTTTAACATCTACCGTGGGCTCGCTGGTTTCCAGGTAATCGAGTGCGCGTGCTGCGCCCCAGGCCCAGGCACGCAGTGCGCCCCAGTCGTCGGGCTTGCGGGGCTGGCCCTTATTTACCAACCCAATGATACCCCGGGTTAGGCCGGCGCCGTTATCAGCTTGTATGCTGCCCGGGTTGATCATGGCATAGCCCCAGCCGTCGGCAATAAGCTGCTCGTTTGATGGCGGATCGTTATTTACACCGTTTACGCCCGGCTGATCCATCGGGCCCGGTGTAACCGGGCGGGGCGGTGCGCCAAAAAAACCAAATCCGGTATTGGTTGATGTAAGCGGCTGGTAAGCCGGGTGCTGATCGAAAACCGCTTTTACTGCCGGATCCTGCGATAATAATTTCTTTAAGGCGTTATTCAATATCTCCAGTTCGGCCGGGTTGGGCTGACTGGCAGCCGGCACACGTGCCGGGCCGAACATCATTAAAAGCGGTACCGGCTTTTTGGCGTTGGCAGGCAATACCAATGTCATCTCGATATCAACGCTGATGAGCGGGTACGACGAATTGTCGACATGCCCAACCAGCTGTTTGGCTATCACGGGCGTACGGCCAACAAACTCCCGGTCGGTAAATTTTACTTCCCAGCTTACTTTAGGCGTGTTTTTTGGTACACGGCCATACATTTCGCGTTCCATATCTTCGGCAATCTCGGGCCGGCGTTCGTTCCACCATACCGCAGCAGATGTTACTTTTTTACCATTTTTTAATGTAAGCGCGTCGGGCAGGTTGGGGTAGGGATTAGCGAGGGCTTCATCGTAGTTGGCGTGATTCGCGTCGGCATCATTGCCGCTGGCACCGGGGCGCAGTTTTTTAATACCCAATTGGTCCATCATATTTTGATGATCCTGCTCATTGGTAAAAGTTACCGGCGGAGGATAGGTGGCTGCTGCAGGAGACTGCGCGGCAACCCTCAATACCGCGACAATAAAAGTCAGTGTAATAGTTCTTTTCATGGTTTATTGACGGCGATTGGTTAGGTATGATAAAGATAGCAAGTAAACACAATCGATTGCAATAAATCAATAATAAATTTTAACAGTCAGAAACGATTAAGCTTGTAATTTGAAAAATTAAGGATGCAGCAATGCATTTTCGATTAGAAATCGGTTGCAAAAATGGCTGTTTAAATAGCGTTACCCTTTAGTCACGGCACGCATAGGGTAGTATTCGTAAGTATTGATCTTTGAGGCAGGATCATCGGCCATTAATTGTTTGGCCTGCTCTTCACTGTCGACAGCTACGATACCCAGTCCGTAAGCGCCGGCCGGATCGGCCACAGGGCCGAAAACGATCATGGTACCATCTTCCAGATATGGCTTCCAGTAAGCAATATGCTCCATCATAACGGCACGTTCGGCATCGGTCATGTCCTGCGCGAAGCTTGGGCGGCAGGGTACCAGTTTAAGCATGTAATGTGGCATGGCAAATTAATTATTGCTAAATATATCAAAAACATGTAATCATTCACAACTCACCGCCCACCACTCACTTTCAGTTCAATGTACCAGTCGCATAATCCTGTTCCAGCGTACTTTGTCAATAAAATTTTTAGTGCTGTCGATACTCATCCAAGTGATGACGGCTTTACCTACGATGTGATCATCAGGTACAAAGCCCCAGTAGCGCGAGTCTTCCGAGTTATGGCGGTTATCGCCCATCATCCAGTAGTAATTCTGCGCGAAGGTATAGCTGGCGGCTTTCTTCCCGTTGATTAGTACTTCTTTACCAACGCGTTCCAGTTTATTTCCTTCATAAACAGTAATGCAGCGTTCGTATAGCGCCAGGGTCGAGTCGTTGATCGGTATGGTATAGCCTTTTGCAGGGATCTTTAACGGTCCGAAATTATCCTGGCTCCATTTAAAATGTTCGTTATGCGGAAAAAGCTCGGGGTGGTAAACGCCCTTCGGCTCGATAAAAGGTTCAACCGATCTGATATTAGAATAGCTTTTGATTGTGGCAAGGCTTTCGCCGGGGATGATCATTTCCCAGGCGTTTTCGGCTACCTGCCCGCGTACTTCGATATGCAGATCGTCGTAGATTTTAGGGTTTAATCCCGAACCTTGCATTGTTACAATATAGGATGTCTGCGCTTTTTCGGCAGCGGTAAATGGCTTGCCGTTGATATAAACCTGGCTGTTTACGATGGTGAGCAGGTCGCCTGGTGTGCCCTGGCAGCGCTTGATGTAATGCGTCCGCATATCTATGGGCCTGTCGCTTTCAACCGGGTAGTTGAACACCACCGGGTCGCCTTTTTTTACTTCGCCAAATCCCGGCAAACGGAAATAAGGCAGCTTAATGCCATCCCAAAAGGTATTATGATCGCCAACTTTCGATTCCATAAAAGGTATAGCTAACGGCGTCATCGGCATACGCGGACCATAAGCAACCTTACTTACAAATAAATAATCGCCGGTAAGCAACGAACGTTCCATTGATGCAGAAGGTATCGCGAAAGCAGAAAATAATAAACCACGAATAATAGTCGAAGCCACAAACGCAAACACCAGCGCATCGAGCCATTCGCGGGCCTTCGATTTTTTTGCCGCAGGTTTCTTTTTGGTGATAAAAGGTATTCTCATGATTCAGGCAAACGTTTTGCCTGTTTGATTTGCAGAAACCGGGATTGTTACAAACCGTGTTTTTTATTTGTAAAAAATTAATCGCATGCTATTTTATACCGATCCATTTACTAACTTAGATTTTAGTTAACTCGTAATCAATCAAATTAACAATATCATGAAGAAATTCACAGCTACGGCTTTATTATTGCTGCCTGCAGCGGCAATATTCGCGCAAAGCGGCACATTTTCAATCAAAGGCTCACTGCCCAGTGCGGGTGCCACATCCAAGGCTTTTTTATTGTACAGTTCGGATGGTAAGAGTATGACCGACTCGACCCAGGTAGTAAACGGTAGCTTTGAATTTAAGGGCACTGTTGCCAACCCAACCATGGGTACTCTGTTGGTAACTCATTCCGACCAGACTTTAGGTGCACTGCGCCGTTCGCGCAAGGTAGATCTGATAAACCTGTATGTTGAAAATGTAAATATTCAGCTTACGGGTACCGACTCTGTAAAACGCGCTAAAATTGCCGGTTCGAAACTGAACGACGAAAACCAGGCTTTGATAGCTGAATTAAAACCGCTGAATGAAAAAATGACTGCATTATACGCTGAAGAAGGTGCAGTTAAAACACCTACGCCAGAGCAAAGCGACGCTTTCGACGCGCGCGAAGAAGCTATTGATAAAGATAAGCGTGTGATTTATGCTAAGTTTATCAAAGCACATCCGGCTTCGTATGTGAGCCTGAACAGTATCCAGTCTGCAGTTGGTTATTATCCTGAAGCGACCGACCTGGAGCCATTGCTGAACCTGCTTTCGCCGGAGTTAAAAGCTTCGAAACAAGGAAAAGCTTATGCAGATATGCTGCCTAAACTAAGATTGGTAGCTTTAGGTGCAACCGCTCCGGAATTTGCACAGAATGACAAGGATGGTAAATCTATCGCCCTGTCGTCTTTCCGCGGTAAATACCTGTTGATTGATTTCTGGGCCTCGTGGTGCGGACCTTGCCGTGCCGAAAACCCGAATGTGGTAAAAGCATATAACCAGTTTAAAGATAAAAACTTTACCATATTAGGTGTGTCGTTAGATCAGCCTACAGGCCGTGAAAAATGGCTGGCCGCTATAGAGAAAGATGGTTTGACCTGGACTCAGGTTACCGACCTGAAATTCTGGCAAAATGAAGCCGCAGTGCTTTACGGTGTGCGTGCTATCCCGCAAAATTTCCTGTTGGATCCTAACGGAAAGATCATCGCTAAAAACCTGCGTGGCGCAGCTTTGGTGAACAAACTGGCACAGGTTACCGGCGGTAGTGCCAAGTCTGTCAATCCTAAGGGAACAGATAAATAACTATCTATAATATTGCCAAAAATGTCATCGTGTAACCCACGGTGACATTTTTGTTTTACATCCCTTCCATGCTCAAAATCAAACTGACCTTTCTTACTTTCGCGATAAGCGCATTTGCACAAATAACTTGCGCACAGCAGGTTAAACTAAGTAAAGATGTTGCAAATGCCATGAATACCGTCGACTCGGCCGAGATAAAAGCCGACATTAAATACCTGGCCGATGATAAGCTGCTTGGCCGTATGCCCGGCACGCCAGGGTACCGCGCGGCGGTTGATTATGTAGTTGACCGGTTGATCGGTTTAAAAGTGCTGCCTGCCGGCGAAAAGGGTACCTGGCTACAAACCGTGCGCCTGCGAAAAGCCATCGTGCATAACACCTCTCTTATAGCAGCCGGGACTGTACTGCCTGTTAGACCTGCCGACTATGTGATCTATCCTAATCCGTCGGTACCCAAAATTGAATCGGTGGGTAAAGTTGTTTTCGCAGGATATGGCATCAGTCAGCCCGCGTTAGGTTATGATGATTATGCCGGGATAGATGTAAAAGGTAAAGTGATCCTGGTGATGCGTGGCACGCCGGATAAATTTTCATCATCGGTAAAGGCGCATGTCGCCAATACGACCACCATCCTGAAAACTGCTGCAAAACATGGCGCCATCGGGGTCATTATGGCTTCAGCCGATTCGGCGGTTAGGACGCTAACACCGGTAAACAGAGGTGTATACAGTGTTATGGACGATCAGGGTAAAGTAGCTCTATCACGGAGCTATTATTCTGACCAGATCCAGTTCTTTATATCGGCAAAGTACGGTTTGCTGAAATCGTTTTTAGGCGACGAAGTACAAAGCATTGCCAAACAATTAAAAGATGGTACGCCGCACTCGTTTGTGATGGAAAATGCAGGTGTTGCCGTCTCGTATACTTCAGGTTACCAGGATATTGTAAGCTATAACATCGTCGGCAAAATTGAAGGCTCTGATCCGAAACTCAAAAACCAATACGTGGTGCACAGCGCGCATTTAGATCACCTGGGCATTGGCGTACCCGTGCGGGGCGATTCGATCTACAACGGAGCGCACGATAATGCCTCCGGAGTTGCGGGTTTACTGGGCATTGCCAAAGTATACGCACACATGAAGGTTAAGCCCAAACGGTCTGTACTTATTGTGATGGTGACAGGCGAGGAGATGGGCGATCTGGGATCGGGGTATTTCGCCCTGCATCCAACCATACCGGCTAAAAGCATGGTAGCTGATGTGAATACCGATATGCCGACGATAATCGCACCATTGCTATCCATCACTGCTTTGGGAGCCGAGCATTCGTCGCTGGCGAAGCAGGTCGATCAGGCGGCTGGTTATTTGGGTATCAGTGTTGAGCCCGACCCCGAACCTGCACAGGCACGTTTTACCCGCAGCGATCAATACAGCTTTGTGGTGAACGGCATACCGGCGCTGCATGTAAAATACGGCAATAAAACTGCCGATGGCAAAAATAACCTGGCCGAAATTGTAGCACCCTGGCGGGCCAAATATTACCATAAGCCACAGGATGATATCAACGGGATATTTGATTTTGGCTCCGGCAAAAAATATGCGCAACTCAACTTTTTGATAGGTTATTTAGTTGCCCAGGACGTGAAGAAGCCCGTTTGGAATACCGGGGATATTTTTAGCACGCAGCAGTAAGCAACTTAAGCTGTGCCTGTACCGTAATTGAATTATTACACAACAAAAAAGGGTTTGGCAGCAGATATATTTAATTTTGCTGCCAACTGATCTACTATCTATCTCAATTATGGCAACCACCACAGGTTTGGCTGAAGTTTCGCTTATCACCAATTTAAAATGCCCGGAGTGCGGCACTATCCATCAGGCCAACGTTATCAATACAGTTTGTACCAACCCCGACTGCCGTTCGACCCTGTTTGCGCAATACGACCTGGGTACCGGCATCGATAAAGAAATATTAAAAAAACGGCCCGCAGATATGTGGCGCTACCGCGAGTTTTTGCCCGTTGTTGATCCAAAGAATATTGTAACGTCAGGCGAGGGTTTTACACCGGTCATCCCGGTACAAAATTTAAAAGACTTTATCATCGGTAACCAGGTTTTTTGGAAAGACGAGTCGGGCAACCCAACCGGGTCTTTCAAAGCCCGCGGCATCAGCGCGGCTGTGTCCAAAGCTAAAGAATTAGGCGTTAAAGTAATGGCCATTCCTACAGCAGGCAATGCAGGCGGTGCTATGGCGGCTTATGCGGCCCGTGCCGGTATCAAAGCTGTGGTATACATGCCAAAACTTACCCCGCAGGTATTTAAAGATGAGTGCCGCCTGTATGGTGCCGACCTGGTAGAAATTGATGGCAGTATCAGTGATTGTGGTAAGCTGGTTAACGAGCATTCGCTGCAAAATGGATGGTTTCAGCTATCTACATTAAAAGAGCCCTATCGCCTTGAAGGCAAAAAAACCATGGGTTATGAAATAGCGGAGCAGTTTAACTGGGAATTGCCCGATGTAATTTTATATCCTACCGGGGGCGGAACCGGACTGATCGGCATTTGGAAAGCTTTTGATGAGATGGAACAATTAGGCTGGATAGGCAGCAAGCGCCCCAGGATGGTGACGGTGCAATCCGAAAGTTGTGATGGTATTGTACGGGCTTTTAAAGCCGGCAAAACCGAATCGGAATTTGTGGACGGCGGTTTTACTATTGCCAATGGCCTGCGCGTACCAAAACCCTATGCAGATAAACAAATACTCAAAGTACTTCGCGAAAGCAATGGCAACGCATTGACCATAAGCGATGCCGAAATGAGCGCAGCCCTTAAAGAAATTGCCCGCAAAGAAGGCATGCTGATGGCACCCGAAGGCGCTGCCTTATGGCCCGCCTACAAAAAGCTGAAAGCAGATAACTGGATCAGGCCGGGCGAAAGAGTATTACTGATCAATACCGGCAGCGGCTATAAGTACCTGGAGAATATAGTTATTTAAACCGGAAGCTAAAAGCCTGAAGCAAGAAGCCTCCATAAATAATAAAAAGCTTTTTGCCTCCGGCTTCCAGCTTTAAGCTCAATTACGCTGTCTCCAGCGTGGTCAGGCTCAGTATTTCACTTGTTCTTGCACGGGTTTTTTCCAACAGGTCGGCATCGGCAGCCAATGATTTACCATACGACGGGATCATCTCAGCCAGCTTGGTTTGCCACGCATGGGTATGCAGCTGGCCGGCAAAGCAACGCTCCAATAAACCTACCATGATGGATACCGATGTCGATGCACCAGGCGAAGCGCCCAAGAGGGCTGCAATGCTACCATCGCCTGCAGTAACTACTTCGGTACCAAACTCTAATACGCCGCCATGCTCGGGGTCTTTTTTAATGACCTGTACACGTTGTCCGGCTATTTCCAGTTCCCAGTCGCTCATTTTAGCGGTAGGGCAGTAGTCTTTTAAAGCTTCCAGCCTGTCCTCAGGCGATTGGCGAACCTGTTCGATGAGGTATTTGGTCAGCGGGATATTATCCAAACCGGCCGAAACCATTGGGATAATGTTATTGGCTTTGATAGATGACGGCAAATCCAGCAACGAACCATGTTTCAGGAAACGGGTTGAGAAACCTGCATACGGGCCAAAAAGTAATTCTTTGCGCCCATTGATCATGCGGGTATCCAAATGCGGCACCGACATTGGCGGCGCACCTACCGATGCTTTGCCATACACTTTAGCCTGGTGCTGCTCAATCACTTCGGGGTTGGTGCATTTCAGCCACTGGCCACTTACCGGGAAACCGCCGAAGCCTTTACCCTCAGGGATGCCCGATTTTTCGAGTAATAACAGCGAACCGCCGCCTGCACCGATAAATACGAATTTTGATGTCAGCTTACGTTTATCTTTGGTACCGAGGTTTTTAACCGTAATTTCCCAGTTGCCCTGTTTATCCTGTTTCAGATCGCGTACCTCGTGGTTCATGAACATAGAAACACCTTCCTGTTTGTTCAGGTAACCGAACAACTGGCTGCTCAGCGCGCCGAAGTTAACGTCGGTACCGATCTCCATCCGGGTGGCGGCAACCTTCTGGCCAGGTGTACGGCCTTCCATTACCAATGGTATCCATTGTTTTAAAGTAGCTTCGTCTTCAGAGTATTCCATACCTTTAAAAAGGTGAAATTGCTCTAAAGCTTCATGCCGTTTTTTGAGATAATCAACGTTTTCATCGCCCCAAACAAAGCTCATATGAGGAATGCTCCGAATGAATTGTTCAGGATCGCCCACCAGTTTCTGCTCAACCAGGTAAGCCCAAAACTCTTTAGATACCTCAAATTGCTCGGCAATTTTTACCGCCTTTGATGTTTCTATCGAACCATCAGCTTTTTGCGGTGTGTAGTTTAGCTCGCAAAGCGCAGAGTGGCCGGTGCCCGCATTGTTCCATGCATCCGAGCTTTCGCCCGCTACAATGTCCAATCGCTCAAAAACTTCAATAGTAAGGTTGGGGTCTAATTGTTTCAGCATTACGCCCAGAGTGGCGCTCATAATCCCCGCGCCGATCAAAACCACATCGGGGTTTGTTTCGGCAGCTTTCTTCTTCGTAGCCATGGTGTGTTATTAACTATGCAAAGATACGGGCAATAGCTAATATAATTCGAAAAAAAAGAAAGTTATTTATGTAAAAATGACAAATAAATAATGATTTAAATATAAAATTTGCTTTTGAGTGAGAACGCTTTTGTAATCTATTGCAAAACAGGCGTTTCGCACAATAAATTAACTCTGGTGTAACAGAAATTTTAAATAAAAAAATGCTCCGGAAAGCATATCCGGAGCATTTTTAAGGCCGGAAAACGGGTATTTATTGCACTTTGTTATGATCGAGGAAATGGCAAAGCTGCGTGCCTGCGAGTAAAAATGCACCTACGCCATATACTTCAGTGCTGTTTTCGTCAACCTTATCCGGCGCCGCGCCGATTTTCTGTACATAACCCAGCATGCCATCGGCATGGACTGAGGTAGCTAAAGCTTCCCAGGCTTTCTTAACAATTGGCCAATACGTTTTTTTATTGAGCGTGCCGTTATTCAAACCCCAAAGCAGGGCATAGGTATAAAAGCCGGTACCGCTGGTTTCCTTAGGCGGATAGCTTGCCGGATCGAGCAAGGAAGCATGCCAGCTGCCATCGGCTTGCTGTAAGGAAGCGATTTTGGCTGCCATATCTTTGTACAGTTTGATGAAATTTTCTCTGTCTGGACTTTTTGCCGGTAAATTATCAAGCATACGTACCAAACCACCCATTACCCAACCATTACCACGGCTCCAGAATACGTTTTTGCCGTTGGCTTCCTTTTTCTCAAAAAAGGTTTGATCCCTGAAATAAAGCTTCTCGGCGGGGGCGTAGAGATAGTCGGTAGTCTTCCACCACAATTTAGCGGCGCCGTCAATATATTTGGGATTTTTTGTAGCTGTTGAAAGGTAACCCAAAGCAGGCGGGCCCATAAATAGCGCATCACACCACGCCCACTCGCGCAGGCTGATCTTATTCTTCCACTCCAGCGATTCGGTATGCGGGGCATCGATAATGCTATCGGCTTGCGTACGCCATTTGGCTATCATTTTAGGGTCTTTATACACCAGGTACAGGTTTGAGTAAAGCTGGCCGATGCAGTAATCGTCGGCCATGCCTTTGCGCGGCCCGGTGTTCCAGTCGAGGTCGTTACCGATGCTTACCAGGTAGGGCAGGTAAGTGCCTTTTTTACTCATTTTACCTAATTCGAACAAACCGGCGTAGCAGGCGCCGTTTGTCCAGTCGTATTTTTGGTGCGTAAAGCCTTTATCCTTCCAGGTGTTGATCTGCCAGTCGGCAACACGCTCCATGGTTTTCAGGATACTTTTTTGTTTGAACAGGGTGTCTTGCGCAAAAGTGGCAGACGAGAACAGCAGAATAGCCAGATAGATTGCGGTTTTTTTTACAGTTTTCATTACAGGTTAGTGTGGGTTCAATTGGTGAGACCGAAGGTATTACATTCGGCTTTAAAAACAAAAAACCCCGCATCAGGCGGGGTTCAGTATGTTGTTTGGTTAGTTTACAAACTATCGAACGAAAAATCATCGCTCTCCTTCACCACTTCGGTTACTTCGCTGTATTCGTAGCGTTTCTCAACAACCTCCTGGTTGGCTTTGATGTAGTCGATAGTGTCTTTCAACCCTTCTGCAAATTTTTCAAAATCTTCTTTGTATAAAAAAATCTTGTGCTTTACAAAAACACCATCCTCTAAACGTTTTTTGCTCTCGGTTACGGTGATGTAATAATCGTTTGAACGCGTAGCCTTCACATCAAAAAAATAAGTTCTTTTCCCTGCCCTTACCTTCTTCGAAAAAACCTCCTCGCGATCCCTGTTTTCAAAATCTCCCATATAAAAAGTTTGGTTGTTTAAATTAGCTTGGGATAAATATAGAAAAATTTTGAAAGTACAAATGCAAAATTTATCATAAAAATAAATTTTCCTTAACTATTTTATAATATAATCGGACTAATTCTTTAATATTAAGGGGTTTCCTGCTCCTCCAATAGTTGCTTTTCGTACAAGTCGAAATAAGCTCCCTGGGCCTCCATCAGCTCGTTATGCGTGCCTTGTTCCAGTATTTCGCCCTGATCGAGCACTAATATTTTATCGGCATTTTTAATGGTCGATATCCGGTGGGCAATAATAATACTGGTTTTATCCTGCATAATGCCGCCAAGGTTGCTTAGTATTTCCTCCTCGGTTTTGGTATCGACTGCCGAGAGGCAATCATCAAATATCAACACCTGCGGCTGCTTGAAGATACCGCGGGCGATAGATACTCGCTGTTTTTGCCCGCCCGAAAGCGTGATTCCCCGTTCGCCGATCAGCGTTTCAAAACCTTTTTCAAATTCGACGATGTTGTTGTAAACGGCGGCATCGCGTGCTGCCTGCTCAACCGAAGGCATATCAAGCGTATCGGCGCTGAAAGCTATATTATTAGCGATAGTATCCGAAAAGAGGAATACCTCCTGCGGTACGAAACCTATTTGCGAGCGGTAACTTTCGAGGTTAAGCGATGACAAATGTTTACTGTCTACCAATATTTCGCCTCCGCTGATGTCGTACATCCGCATGATCAGGTTGGCAATAGTTGTTTTACCCGAGCCGGTACGGCCGATAATAGCCACCAGTTCGCCCGGGTTGGCGGTGAACGATACATTTTTTAACGCTGTAATGCCCGTATCAGGATAGGTGAACGATACGTTTTTAAATTCGATAGTACCATTTATCGTTTGTGCTGCGGTATTGGCAGGCGAGGCTATCTCGGGCTGCTCGTTCAAAAACTCGTTGATGCGTTTTTGCGATGCTGCAGCACGTTGAGTTAAGCTGCTTACCCAACCCAATGCAATCACCGGGAAGGTAAGCTGGCTCAGGTAAACAATAAACTCGGCAATATTACCGGCGGTGATATTGCCTTTCATTACTTCGATGCCGCCTATATATATGGTAATGACCGAGCTCAGGCCAATAAGCAAAAGCATCATTGGGTAAAATAATGCCTGCACGCGTACCAGCTCCATGCTGTGGGTTTTGTAATCTTCGCTCTCTTTGGCAAAATTCTGCCTTACAAAAGCTTCGCGCACATAAGCTTTAATGATACGGATGCCCGAAAAATTCTCCTGCACAAAGCTCGACAGGGCCGACAGGCGCTCCTGTATCTGCTCGCTGCGATGGTTGATGATATTATTAACGTAGAAGATACTGAAAGCCAGTATCGGCATCGGCATTAACGAAAACAAGGTGAGCCTTACGTTAACCGTAAGCATAATGCCGATAGCCATAATAAACAGCGTGATCATGTTGATGGCATACATAATGCCCGGGCCGAGGTACATGCGCACCCGGCTCACATCTTCAGTAACCCGGTTCATCAGGTCGCCCGTGTTATGGCGGCGGTAAAAAGCCAGCGATAAAGCCTGGTAATGGGCATAGATCTCGTTCTTCTGATCAAATTCGATATGCCGCGACATCAAAATAATAGTCTGCCTCATAAAGAACAGGAAAATACCGCGCAGCAACGACAGCACCAGTACCAATACACCAAACAAAAACAAACTCGACCCGAATATGCCCGAAATAACCGACTGACGGCTAAAGCCCTCAAATAACTGGAACAACCCAATATTTTCGGTGACCAGGTTAAAGGCTATACGCACTACCTGTGCAGGTAGCACGCCAAAAATGTTGGATATGATCACGAACAATATCCCCGGAATCAATCGCCAGCGGTATTTGTAAAAAAACTTATTGAGGTAAGCCAGGTGTTTCATGCTTAAGGCAAAGATAGTGGTAAATGCGCAAATCTTCCGATGCGCAAATTAATTCGGACTGGTATTTATTAATAATTGAAATGGCTCACAGGCAAATAATATTATTTAAAGGCCAAAATCAACATTTAATAACATGCTACACATTAATTAAAAAAAACATCTACTTTTGTTGCAGCGTCAACCTTAATGTATTCAAATAACAAATGTCAGCTATAAACCAACCCGATACTTCCGTTTTTAACCAGCTGAGTATTTTTGGTCATCAAAAAGTTGTTTTTTGTAATGATGCACTTACCGGTCTGAAAGCCATTATAGCTATACACAATACTACACTCGGCCCTGCGTTGGGCGGAGTACGTATGTGGCCGTACAAAACCGAAGAAGATGCCCTGCAGGATGTTTTGCGCCTTTCGCGCAGCATGACATACAAAGCGGCAATTTCGGGATTGAATGTTGGCGGCGGATACGCCGTTATCATCGGTGATTCGCGCCGTGATAAAACCGAAGCATTGTTTCGCAGGTTTGGGCAGTTTGTTAAAAACCTTAACGGCGAATTTATAGCGGCCGAGGACGTTGGTACCAATACCCGCGACATGGAATACATCCGTATGGAAACCGAACACGTAACCGGCTTGCCCGAAAGTATCGGTGGCAGCGGCGATCCTACACCAGTAGCCGCACGGGGGGTTTATATGGGTATCAAAGCTTGCTTAAAGGAGCTTTATGGCAACGATAACCTTGCCGGGAAATCAGTTGCAGTACAAGGTACCGGCCATGTGGGCGAAAACCTGGTAAAACTGCTGCGCGATGAAAACGCCAAGGTATACGTAAGCGATATCGACGACGACCGCCTGCGCCAGGTGGCCAAAAAATACGGCGCCGAGCCCGTTGGCCACAACAGCATCTTCGATCTTGACGTGGATATTTATGCGCCTTGCGCCCTGGGTGCAACTGTTAATACCAAAACCATCAGCCGCTTAAAATGTGCTGTTATTGCCGGCTCGGCCAATAGCCAGTTAGAGGATGAAACCCTGCATGGCAAAATGCTGCTGGATAAAGGTATTTTATACGCGCCCGATTACCTGATTAACGCCGGCGGACTTATCAATATGTACTCGGAGATAGCCAGGTTCAGTAAAAAACGTACGATGCAGCTTACCGAGAATATTTATGATGCCGTACGAAATGTATTAAAACTTTCAAAAGCCGAAAACATACCAACCGTTGAAGCAGCCAATAAAATTGCCGAAAAACGGATAGCCGATATCAAAAAAATAAAAACATCTTTCTAAAAAACAATTTATACTAACCTGTTCCGTTTACGGAACTAAATCGTTCTTACAACATGCTAAACAGAAGGCACCTCCGCGTAAAAGTATTACAGTCATTGTATGCTTACCATCAGTCAGAAAAAAAGGACATTAAACAACACGAAAAAGGTTTGATCCAAAGTGTTGATAAGGTTCACGAAATGTATATCTGGATGCTCTCGCTAATGAACGAGGTAGCGCAGTATGCCGATGTAGACGCCACTACATTGGCCAATAAGTTTTTACCTACTGAAGAGGACCTGAAACCTAACCTTAAAATATTGGGCAATACATTTATCAACTCGCTCAATAAGAACAAGGAATACCTTGCCGCGATAAAAAAATACAAAGTATCCTGGACGTTTGATCCCGAACTCACCAAATCGCTTTTTGCATCATTGAAAACCTCGCCCGAATACAAGGCTTATCTCGAAAAAACGGATGATACCGTTCATTCGGATAAAGATATCATGAAGCATATCTTTAAAAAAGTGATCCTTAAATCGCTTTTGGCCGAACAGTTTTTTGAGGATAAGTTTATCTACTGGCCGGTTGATAAAGACGTTTTGCAGGCCATGATCGCCAAAACCTTCAAGAACTTTGCTTACGAGGAACCTGAAAAAAACAAATTGGCCGAAGTAGTGGTGAACTGGGAAGAAGATGAGGAATTTATCACCAGGTTGTTTCAGTACAGCATCCGCTATGATGACGACTTCCAGGTAATGATCAGCAATAAAACCCAGAACTGGGAACCCGAGCGTATAGCTATGATGGATACCCTGCTAATGAAGATGGCCCTTGCCGAGTTTATGTATTTTCCTTCGATCCCTGTAAAGGTAACCATTAACGAATACCTCGAAATCTCGAAGGAATTTAGCACACCTAAGAGTAATTCGTTTATAAACGGTATCTTAGACAAAATTTTGGCTGAGTTAAAATCAGAAGGAAAGATCAAAAAAACAGGCAGAGGATTAATAGAATAACCAACAATGAGAAAAGTACTTTTAGGCATTGCTGCCGTTGCAATGCTTGCCGCTTGTAACGAAACGTATAAGGATCAGAATGCGAACGCTGCTCAGGGCGCTATGGCAACTGCCGCCGCTCCGGCGTCAAATGCCGACCCGGCTACCGCGCCGATCATGAAATTTGACCTGGATAGCTACAGCTTCGGCAAAATTATGCAGGGCGACTCTGTAGTGCACGATTTTAAATTCACCAACATTGGTAAAACCCCGCTTATTATTACCGATGCCGTGGCAACCTGCGGTTGTACCAAGCCTGAGTGGCCAAAAGGTCCGATAAAGCCAAACGAAGGCGGTGTCATCCACGTCACATTCCATAGCGTTGGCAAATCGGGCCTTCAGGATAAAATGATCACTATTACGGCCAATACTGTGCCTGCGCAAACGATGGTTCACCTGGTAGGCGAGGTTTTGGTACCCGGCCAGACAGCAAATAAATAATTTAAATTACATTTCAAAAACATGACTACAGCTATTTTATTACAGGTCAACAGCCAGGTTCAATCATATATTATGATGGGTTTATTGGCCCTTGTGTTTTATTTTTTCATGATCCGCCCGCAGATCAAAAAACAAAAGGATCAGAAAAAATTTGTTGAAGAATTAAAGAAGGGCGATAAAGTGGTGACCACCGCTGGTATACACGGCAAGATCGTCGAAATTGCCGATACGACGATATTAGTTGAGGTTGACAACGGCGTTAAGATCCGTTTCGATAAGGCGGCCATATCTTTAGATTCGTCGAAAGCGTTGAATGCCGAAAAGAAAGCTTGAATATTCAAAAAGCGATATGGAAGGCTTCACTTTGTGAAGCTTTTTTTGTTTGCGATGGTAACCCGAAGGTCAAATCCTGCTGCGAACGCCCGCATTGTAGTATTTATTCCTAATTTTGATAACCGGGCAATATGGCAATTATCAAACTATCCAAAAACGAACGCAGACGGGTATCGGTATTTATTACCTGCCTTGTTTTGGCCATTGTTGCCTGGTTGTTAACAAGCCTTTCGGCGCAGCAGGAGTATAAAGTAAAAATGGCCGTGGTGTTTACCAATCCGCCCTTACGCAGGTCGTTCCGCTCGTTACAGCCCGATACTATCGAGGCTAAGGTTAAAGGCACCGGCTGGAACCTGTTGTTATCGAGCATGAACGTCGAAAATACCAGCATCAGTGTTAGCCTGAAGGATCTGGATCAGCGCAATTATATTGTGTTGAGCACGCAGCTCGCTGCCATCAACCAAAAGCGCCCGGCCGACCGGCCTATTACCAAACTATTGCCCGATACCTTGTATTTTGATTTCTCATCGCGCGCCGTAAAGCGTGTGCCCATACAATTGCAATACAATATCGGTTTTAAAAAGCAGTTCGGTATTTCCGATCAGATCGTGCTGCGCCCCAACTATGTTACTTTGAGCGGACCGGCAGATGTTTTGGAAAAGATCAAAAGCTGGAAAACCGACTCATTAGTATTGAACGATGTAGAAGCGCCGGTTGAAGAAAGTGTTCGACTGCAGGGGCTGCACGAATCGAACATGACTATTTATCCTAAAACCGTGCGGGTAAGGATACCGGTTGACGAGTTTACCGAAAAAACCGTGCAGATACCCGTAAAGCTCATCAACAACAAAAATTATTATAATGTAAAACTCTACCCGCAAAAGGTAAAGGTTACGTTTATGGTATCGCTCAACAGGTACCCGGGTATCAATAATGAGTTTTTTGAAGCCGTGGCCGACCTTGATCAATGGCACGAAAAGGGGCCGGAAGAACTGCCGGTAAGGCTCACCACTTTTCCTGATTATTGTAAGATTGTGAGCATTGAACCCAAAAATCTTGATTTTATTGTGCGAAAATAATGCTGAAAATAGGAATAACAGGCGGTATAGGCAGTGGTAAAAGTACCATCAGCAAAGTTTTCGAAGTTTTGGGCATACCGGTGTTTTATGCTGATGATGCCGCTAAAGAGGTCATGACCGCCGATCCGGTACTGATCAGCGCTTTGAAAGAAACATTTGGAGATGAAGCTTATTTCAGTGATGGCTCACTCAACCGCAAATACATCGCGAATATCGTTTTTAACGATCCGCAGCAACTGGCAAAACTGAATGCCATAACTCATCCGGCCGTATTCAGGGCATTTGATACCTGGTTGGAGCAAACCCACCATGCGCCTTATGTAATGAAGGAAGCTGCGCTGATGTTCGAAAGCGGCTCGGCAAAGCTTTGCGATAAAAACATCCTGGTTTATGCCCCGCTCGCAATGCGTATCGACAGGGTGGTTAAGCGTGATAATTTAAGCAAGGCAGAAGTGGAGAGCCGTAACGCCCGCCAGTTTACCGATGAACAAAAGATGAAGTTAGCTGATTATGTGATTACTAATGATGATAGTCAGCTGGTCATCCCGCAGGTACTGGCCCTTCATCAGCAATTCCTAACCATGGCGGCAGGCAAATGATCACATCAGATTTTATTGTTGTTAACGAAAATGGCCTGTATTGCCGTTACGGCGACTTTTATCTCGATCCGAAACAGCCGGTACAGAACGCGGTCATCTCACATGCCCATGGCGATCATGCAGTAAGCGGTAATGCCAATGTTTATTGTACCGGAGCTACCTCTGCATTTATGGAACTGCGCTACGGTAAACTGGCCGCCAGGCAGTTTCATTTGTTTGGCTTCCGGCAGATATTTGATATCGGCGGCGTACAGATCAGTTTCATTTCCGCAGGCCACATGCTGGGCTCTGCACAGGTGCTCATGGAATACCAGGGCACAAAGTACCTGTACACGGGCGACTATAAATTACAACCCGATGTTACCTGTGATGCTATCGAATGGGTAAAGGCCGACGTACTGATTACCGAAACTACTTTTGCCGACCCATCTGTTCAGCACCCCGACCCGGTAGCCGAGATCAAGAAACTTAACGATATTAAAAGCAATATCCTGCTCGGGGCTTACGCGCTGGGCAAAAGCCAGCGTTTAATTAACCTCATCACAACCTGGTGCCCGCAAAAGATTATCCTTGTGCATCATCGCATCATGCCCGTCAACCTGATTTACGAGCAATTCGGGTTTTCGCCGGGCAAATATCAATTATACGGCCGCAAGCTAATGAAAGAACAAAAGGAGTACGTTTACCTGGTTCCGCCCTTTACGTTCGATAGTTATTTTAAGGCAAAAGGGGTGAAGCGTTTATTTGCTTCGGGATGGAAAAACCTGCAAACCAACGAGAAAGATACCTTGTTTATATCAGACCATGTGGATTGGAACGATATTTTACAATGTATTGCACTTGTCGAACCAAAGCAGATATGGACCCTGCACGGTGATGGCAAGCACCTGCAGAGCCATTTTAAAGGTAGCATTGATGTAAAATTATTAGGATGACACTGGTTGAAAATGAAGACTATTATATTAACGAAGATGGTAACTTTGTTTTTACCCGCGAGTACCACTTAAAACGCGGTACGTGCTGTAAAAACAAATGCTTGCATTGTCCCTGGAACTATGACCGTACGCCGCAGCAGGAAAGTGATGAAGCCGCCGGATAAGCCTAAGTACAAGTTACTTACTTTCAGAAGTTAGCGGGCTAATTTATTTTTACCGATATTTGCCGCGAGGATGAATATGCAGATAGATAAAGAAATACATACCGACAAATTTGAAGATAATTACCACCGCGCCGTGGTAAATATCCTTTTCACCTACGGGTGGCTTGGCGGCGTTACGCGTGGGCAGTTCGAGAAACATAATATCACACAGCAGCAATTCAATGTACTGCGTATTCTGCGCGGGCAATACCCTAAGCCGGCCACGGTAAACCTCATTAAGGAGCGTATGATCGATAAAATGTCTGATGCATCGCGTATCGTCGATCGTTTGGTGCAAAAGCAGTTGGTAACACGCTGTACTAACAATAAAGACCGCCGTGCCGTAGATATCCGCATCAGTGAGCAGGGCCTTGATCTGTTATCAAAGATCGACAAGGAGTACAAAACCCGCGACATGTTTCAAAACAACTTAACCGAAGAAGAAGCAGGTAAGCTAAGCGAGTTGCTGGATAAGTTGAGAGGGTAAGATGGTCAGTTGTCAGTGGTGAGTAGTCAGTAATATTTAACTGGAAAATATTACCATTCACCATTCACTGCTCACCACTCACCAAACTACATCTCCATCAAAAACCCAATCAGCGGGATGCTGATGCCCAGCAGCACCACCACCATTTTACGCAGGTTAAATTGGTGCCCCTCGCTGGATTCGAACAGGATGGTCGTAGAAATATGCAGGAATATCCCGATTACCACGCCCATAATGCGGTTAAAATACTGTTGCAGGTTAAAGGCTGCAGTATGGCTCAGCGTATCGCTGAAAAAGTAGCCCGCCGGCGCCATGATCGCGAAAAGCGCTAAAAAGAAGATCATTTTATTTTTGGATACTTTGTTTACCATCATCACGCTGGCTAAAGCAAATGCCGCCGGGATGTGGTGCAGCGCAATACCGAACACCAATTGATTTTGATATCCCTGCGCCAAAGGCATGCCCTCTAAAAAAGCATGGATACAAAGACTCACCAAAATGGCGAACGGAAAAACGCGGTGGTGATCGTGCTCGTGATGGTGGATGTGCCCGTGTTCCACACCATCCGAAAACTGTTCCAGTATAACCTGGAACAAAAAGCCGCCCAGTATGAAAACGCCTACCAGGTTATCGTTGCCGTGGTACGCGTCGGGTATTAAATGTAACACGGTAATCGCAAACAAAAACGCCCCGCTGAACGAGAGCACAAGCTTTAATTGTTTGGTATGATCACCTTTTTTGATCAAAAAAATGCTGACTCCGCCAAAAAAGGCGGCGCCGAACAAAAGTAAAAGCTGCCAGACATGTATCATTAAAACCGGGGATTAAATTTCCTGAATATAAAAGTAAATAACGTGGCAATTACAGTGCCTAACAGTGCGCCGGCAAATACGTCGGCAGGGTAGTGCAGACCTACGTAAACCTGTGCAAAGGCAATCATGCCCGCCCAGGCTACTGTTAGTGCCCATAGCCATTTGTTGCGGCGATAAAGCACCATTCCTAAAAATACTGCAATGGCAAAATGGTCGCTGGCGTGCGATGAGGTAAAACTATACCCCGAACCGCAAGGCACCCGCGTGATGATCAGTGTAGCCATTTGCGGGCTGTTACATGGCCGCAGCCGCTTAACCGAATGCTTGATCACATTGCCGGTAAGGTCGGTAACGCCAACAGCCAACGCTAAGGCGATGATAAGATATGCCCCCGTTTTTTTATAACTGTAGATACAGAACCCAACGATAGCGATGTAGAGCGGTATCCAGGTTTGGGGGTTCCGCATAATTGGCATAAGCCAATCGAAAAAAGCGTTGCCCATACCATGGTTTACCAGGTAGAAAAGTCGATGATCAAATTGCGTTAACTGCTCAAGCATTGGTTTTTCTGCAGATAAATATCAATCGGTCGGATGTTTCGAGGTCAAATTCTTCCAGTTTATAACTGCCAAAGTTGTGTACGATCTCGAAGCCGCTTTGCGCAAAGAAACGTTTAAAATCGGCTATGGCAAAAGCTTTAACTTCTTCGGTGAACAAATAATGCTCGCCCTTGTCATCAAACTCAATACTCTTGGTTATCCGGTCGCCATCTATTTTTTTATGTATGTTGAAACTGATCCCATCCAGTTCCTTTACTTCGCTGTATTTAAGGAGGTGTTTTATTTTATAGCAGTTAAAAAAATCGAGCACCAGTATGCCATTGGGTTTTAAAGCCCTGCGGAACGTTTTTAAGGCGCGGATATGATCGCTCTCCGTCTCAAAATAACCAAAACTGGTAAACAGGTTAAAGGCGATGTCGAAATAATTGATATAAGCCAGATAGCGCATATCATGCACATAGAAATGCAGGCGTTCATTCTCAAATTGCTTGGCATATTGTATGTTGGCTATCGATAGGTCAATACCTGTTACATCGAAGCCTTGCTTATTCAGGTAAACAGAGTGCCGGCCGCGTCCGCAGGCAATATCCAGCAGGTGCGAATTGTCATCAGGTTTTAAATATGCACATAGGTTATCGATAAAAAATTCGGCTTCGGCTACGTTGCGTTGCTGGTACAGTATGTGGTAATAAGGCGAATTAAACCAGTTTTGAAACCACTTTTTGGGCATGTGCGTGTAATAATGACGTGCAAATATAGCCAATTGGAATATGCTAAATGCAATATTTAACATTGGCTATCGGCCAAATATTATTATTTTTGAGGCTAAATTTTATCTCTTGACTTTAATAAAATCTATTTCCGGAATAAGAGGCACTATCGGAGGCGCCGCAGGCGACGGTTTAACGCCTGTTGATATCGTAAAATTTACTTCGGCATTTGGCACCTGGGCAATTGCTAAAACAGGTATCCGTAAAATAGTTGTAGGCCGCGATGCCCGTTTATCAGGCAGCATGGCGCTTAACCTGGTTACAGGTACCTTACAGGGTTTGGGGATCGATGTGGTGGATTTAGGTTTATCAACTACCCCAACTGTCGAGATCGCCGTACCGTTAGAGAAAGCCGCAGGGGGTATTATCCTCACTGCAAGTCACAACCCGAAACAATGGAACGCCTTAAAGCTGCTCAACGCCGATGGTGAGTTCATCAGCGAAAGCGACGGTGCAAAGGTTTTGGATATTGCCGAAAAAAGTGATTTTAAATATGCTGATGTGAACGACCTGGGTACGGTTCGTACCGATGATACTTATCTGCAAAAGCATATCGACCATATCCTGGCCCTGCCTTTGGTGGATGTAAAAGCCATCGCGAAAGCAAACTTCAAAATAGCTATCGACTGTGTAAACTCAACCGGCGGCATTTTTGTACCGGCCTTGCTGGAAGCCTTGGGCGTTAAAACAGTGTATAAGTTGTTTTGCGAACCCGATGGCAAATTTCCGCATAACCCCGAGCCGCTACCCGAAAACCTGATCGAACTGAGCAAAGAAGTTTTAGCCAAAAATGCCGACCTTGGTATAGCTGTCGACCCTGATGTTGACCGGTTGTGCTTTGTGAACGAAGACGGCAACATGTTTGGCGAAGAATATACTTTGGTAGCTGTAGCCGATTATGTGTTGAAAAACACCAAGGGTAATACGGTATCAAACCTGTCGTCAACCCGTGCTTTGCGCGATGTAACCGAAGCAGCCGGCGGCGAATACAACGCAGCCGCTGTAGGCGAGGTGAACGTGGTGAATAAAATAAAAGAGACTAATGCCATCATCGGCGGCGAGGGCAACGGCGGGGTGATCTACCCTGAGTCGCACTACGGCCGTGATGCTTTGGTTGGGATAGCTTTGTTTTTAACCCATTTGGCTAAATCGGGCAAACGCATTTCGGTGCTGCGCCACAGCTACCCTGCTTATTTTATTTCGAAAAACAAAATCACTTTAACGCCCGAAATGGACATTGATGGCCTGCTGGCGAAAGTGAAAGAAAAATATAAAAAACAGCCGCATTCAACCATCGACGGTTTAAAGATCGAGTTCGACAAGCAATGGGTACACCTGCGCCGTTCGAACACCGAGCCCATCATCCGCATCTATTCAGAAGGTGATTCGGAAACCGTTGCCGAGAATCTGGCAAATAAGATAATAGCTGACATAAAAGACATTCTTCAACTGAAGAATTAAAAACATACCCGCGTCATTGCGAGGTACGAAGCAATGATGTAAGAGTTAACTGATTTACTAAAACAACTACTGCCATGCGTGTTTATTTGGACAATGCTGCTACCACTCCTGTTGACCCCGAAGTACTGAAAGCGATGTACCAGGTAATGGAAAACCATTACGGTAACCCATCCTCTATCCATGCGCACGGGCGCGAGGTACGCACCCTGATAGAAAAAGCGCGTAAAACCATAGCAGGGTTACTGCACACTTCGCCGGCCGAGATTTTCTTTACCTCTGGCGGTACCGAGGCTGATAATACCGCTATTCGTTGCGGTATTATCGATCATGGCATCAAACATGCCATCACCAGCAAAACTGAGCACCACGCCGTAGTGCACACGCTCGAAGCTATGCAAAAGGCAGGTATCATTGAACTCGATTTTGTTAAGACAGACAGTAAAGGCAACATCGACCTCGAACACCTCGAAACTTTACTGCAACACCCGGAGCGCAGTTTTGTATCGCTGATGCACGCCAATAACGAGATAGGTACCTTAACCGATATGGAAAAGGTGGGCGACCTGTGTGAAAAATACAATGCCATTTACCACTGCGACACCGTGCAAACCATGGGGCACTACCCGCACGACCTGAGCAAATTAAAGGCACACTTCATCGTTTGCGCAGCGCATAAACTGCACGGACCAAAAGGTGTGGGCTTTCTGCATGTCAACCATCGCATCAAAATAAAACCGATGATCTACGGCGGCTCGCAGGAACGCAATATGCGCGGCGGTACCGAAAATGTTTACGGCATTGTGGGCATGGCCAAAGCTTTGGAGATGGCCTACGCCGAAATGCCGCAACACCAGGCACATATACAGGAGCTGAAAAGCTACATGATGGCCCAACTCAAAGCCAGTATTCCCGGCGTAGAGTTTAACGGCGAAACTGATCCTGAAAAAAGCCTTTACACCGTACTCAATGTATCTTTCCCCGAAATGGAGATGGCCGATATGTTATTGTTTAGCCTGGATATTGCCGGTATCTCGGCATCGGGTGGCAGCGCATGCAGCTCGGGCACGGATATCGGTTCGCACGTATTAACAGCCATTGGCACTAATCCTAACCGACCGGCAGTTCGTTTTTCGTTCTCCAAATACAATACTAAAGAGGATATCGATTATGCGGTAAGCAAGGTTAAGGAAATTTGTTTGGTGAACGCGTAAGACCTTAGAATCAAGAGTCAAGAAGCAAGATCTCAACGCACGTCATTGCGAGCGGTAGCGAAGCAATCTCTACGTAAGCAAATCGACCAAGCTAATCGGACCTTCATATCTCCGCGCGTCATTGCAAAGCACAGCCTGTCCCGAACTTGTTCAGGAAAGCAATTTCTATACTGTATAGAGTAGTTATACAAATCATAAAAATCTGTGTCATGCCGAACTTGTTTCGGCACCCATCATACAGAGCGGTTATGCAAGTCTTTCCGCGCGTCATTATCTTCAATTATTTCCACCTTATCACCCAATTCCCTATATTTAAGCTCATTCAATCAACAATGGGCGATTATTTTCAACTAAAAGCCAAACAAACCACGCTGTCGACCGAATTGATCGCCGGCACGTCTTCGTTCCTGGCAACGGCTTATATTATTGTTGTTAACCCATCCATTTTAAGTCAGGCCGGTTTGCCTTTTGCGGGAGTGTTGACGGCAACGGTATTGGTATCGTTCTTCAGCAGCCTGATGATGGGCCTCTACGCCAAAAATCCAATTCTGGTGGCACCCGGGATGGGCCTGAACGCCTTTTTTACCTATGCAGTGGTTGTTGGCATGAAGGTGCCCTGGCAAACTGCCCTGGGCGCGGTTTTTTGGTCGGGCATTGTGTTTCTGCTGCTATCCATTTTTAATATCCGCACGCATATTGTTAAAGCGATACCCAAACAGTTACGCTACGCTATTTCGGCAGGGATCGGTTTATTTATAACATTGATCGGTTTTGTAAACGCGAAATTCGTGGTGGCCAACCCGGCGACAATTGTCGGTTTTGCTAAGCCGGATGTTGTTACAGTAACATTTTTAGCCGGCTTGTTGTTGATGTCTGTACTGATCATTAAAAGGGTGAGAGGGGGTATTCTTTTGGGGATATTGTTCACTACGCTTCTGGCTTATCCTATTGGCCGCTGGTGGGCGGCCGGACATGCACCGGTCATCAACTGGCAAGGCTTATTCGCTGCTCCCGATTTTTCACTGATCGGTAAACTTGACTTCGTTCATTCGCTGCAATGGTCGTTCGTGCCGGTGATCTTCGCATTTGTGTTTACCGATATGTTCGATAGCCTGTCCACGTTCATCGGCCTGGCCGAGGCGGCAAACCTGCTCGACGAGAAGGGTGAGCCTCAAAACGTTAAAAAAGCTTTATTGACCGATGCGGTATCTACCACCATAGCGGGATTGCTGGGCTCAAGCCCGGGCACAGCCTATATCGAATCGGCCGTGGGTATCGAAGCAGGTGGCCGTACCGGGCTAACTGCAGTAGTAGGCGCTTTATGGTTTTTACCATTTCTGTTTTTAGCACCGCTATTATCGGTAGTGCCGGCTATCGCTACTGCACCTGCATTGGTCTTGGTGGGCGTATTCATGATCCGGCCTGTTACCAAAATAAATTGGCTGCAGTTGGATGATGCCATACCTGCGTTTTTAGCTATGGTGCTGATACCATTTACTTATTCCATAACACAAGGAATTATCTGGGGCTTTTTAAGCTTCACATTATTGAAGATCTTATGCGGCAAAGCCAGAGAAGTGAGCCTGGCGCTGGTCATTATTGATGTATTTGCCATTGCCGCTCTTGTTTTAGCCTGATTAAAACTGATATGAAGAAATATATACTCCTCCCGTTCGCGGTATTCATCAACTGTTTTGTACTCGTGGCCCAATCACCGGTGATTGTTGCCAGTGATATCAGCCTTGCTGAATACAAACCGCAAAACATTACGGCAATCCTCGGCGCTTTTCCGCCCGAAGTTGCTTTGATCCACGATCGTATTCAGCAAAAAAAGGAACTGATATTCCAAAATATACGCTATACTACGGGCGTACTTAACGGTCGGCCAGTGGTGTTGGCCCAAACTGGTATGGGGAAAGTAAACGCAGCAATCACGACCGCTTTGCTTATTGAGCATTTCAATCCGCGCGAAGTGCTGTTTACAGGTATAGCCGGCGGGGTCGACCCTGATCTTTCGCCCGGCGACCTGGTTATCGGCTCTTCTGTTGCCTACCATGATTACGGCACCATTACACCCGATAGCATGATGTTACGTGCTACCCGAAACCCGGTATCCATGCAGGAAAACCCTGTTTATTTTCCATCTGCAACCTCGCTCATCAGCCTGGCGCAGCAGGTAAGCAATAAACTGGTGCTGCATAAAATCGGCGACCGTTCGCCAAAGATCGTTACCGGGACCATAGTAACAGGTGATGTATTCGTCTCATCGCGCAGAGCAACACAATACATGCACCAAAAGATGAACGCCGAAGCTACCGAGATGGAAGGTGCGGCTATTGCGCAAACCTGTTACCAGCAAAAAGTGCCTTTCCTGGTCATTCGCAGTTTGAGCGATGATGCGGGAAACAAAGCCTCTGCCGATGTAGCCAGCTTTTACAAAATAGCCGCCGAGAACTCTGCCGCCATGATTATGGCCATGGTAGCCAGGTTGTAGCAATAAATATTATTCTTTTTGCTTGGGCTTGTCCTTATCAAGATGTAATATGTACGCCGCTTCACTGGCCTTATCGGCTGCGTCTAATGCCTGAGTATCGTCAATATAACCATCGTCGTCATTAGCCCGTTCAACACCATCGCTATGGTAATCTTTCTGACTTTCCTGGTCTTCGGCATCATTTTCTGAATTTTCGCCTGTCGGGATGATCTCGTCTTCGTCTGGAGTTATCATAAAGTTTAAGTTTTATATAAATATAACCATTGGTACGTGATGTTGTTTGAGCAAAACTTAATCTTACACTGCGTCAATAATTCCACCCGAATATTTTCCCTAAATTGCCCTTTCTATCCAGGATTTCGCCATGAGAAAACTCTTTATTTTCAGTTCCGTCGTTATAGTGGCCACGCTTACCGCGTGGAGTTTGATTTGGCCGCCGGCCGTATTCTCATTCGTTATCGTTGGTCCGTTTATTGTCCTCGGTATTTTCGATCTTTTTCAGAAAAGGCATAGCATTGTCCGCAATTTTCCGGTGTTTGGTCACCTCCGTTTCCTAATGGAGGAACTGCGGCCTAAAATTTACCAGTATTTTGTGGAGAGCGATACCGACGGTACGCCTTTTAACCGATTGAATCGCAGTGTGATTTACCAGCGCGCCAAGAAGGTGGATGATACCCGACCTTTCGGTACCGAACTCGACGTTTACGAAAATGGCTACGAATGGCTTAACCATAGCATTGCTGCTATCGATCATAAGAAACTTAATGAAGACCCGCGCGTGCTGGTTGGCGGTCCACAATGTAAACAGCCTTACAGCGCCAGTGTATTTAATATTTCGGCTATGAGTTTTGGTTCGTTGAGCGAAAATGCCATACTCGCATTAAACGGCGGCGCCAAACTGGGCAATTTTGCGCATAATACAGGCGAAGGCGGCTTAAGCGAGCATCACCTGCAGCCCGGCGGCGATATTTTCTGGCAGATAGGCACAGGTTATTTCAGTTGCCGTCATCCCGACGGTACTTTTGATTATGATGCTTTCGCACAACGCGCCGTATTGCCGCAGGTAAAAATGATCGAGATCAAACTGTCGCAAGGTGCCAAGCCCGGCCACGGCGGTATATTGCCTGCAGCCAAGGTTACACCCGAAATTGCCCGTATCCGCCTGGTAAACATGGGCGAAGATGTGATTTCACCGCCGGGGCATACCGCTTTCGGCACACCCTTGCAAATGATGGATTTTATCCAAAAACTGCGCGATCTTTCGGGCGGTAAGCCTGTTGGCTTTAAACTCTGTGTTGGGCACAAAAGCGAGTTCCTGGCTATTTGTAAAGCTATGGTTAAAACGGGTATCTATCCCGATTTCATAACTGTTGACGGGGGCGAGGGCGGTACTGGTGCTGCGCCCCTCGAATTCTCAAACTCTGTAGGTATGCCATTACGCGAAGCTTTAGCTTTTGTATACGATGCGTTAACGGGATTCGATCTCAAAAAACATATCCGCATCATTGCATCGGGCAAAGTGGCAACCGGTTTCGACCTGGTGAAGAATTTTGCCCTGGGCGCCGATATGTGCAATAGCGCGCGTGGGATGATGTTCGCTTTAGGCTGCATACAAGCGTTGGAGTGTAATATGAATACCTGTCCTACGGGCGTAGCCACGCAGGATAAAAGCCTGATGAAAGGCTTGGTTGTATCGGATAAAAAAGTACGTGTGGCGAACTTTCATAAGGAAACCATTGCCAGCGCGGTGCAAATGATAGGCGCGGCAGGCTTGCAGCATCCCTGCGATCTGCATCGACCTTTTATTTACCGCAGGGTGAGCGCGAACCTGATCCAGACTTATTCACAGTTGTTCCCCTATATTCCGAAAAGGAGTTTGTTGGAAACACCGCATCCGCCAAGCTTTGAAGTCAACATGGCCATTAGCTCGCCCGAAACTTTTGTGCCCGATTATAGTAAGATTTCGCAGGTGGATATTACCGGTAACAGTGTAATTGCAAATTAACTATGCTTAACCTCAACTTTAACCCATTCCCAAAACTCGAAACGGCGCGACTAATGTTAAGGCAATTGGATGTTGCCGATGCCGCCGGCCTGTACCTTATCCGCACCGACCCCGTGGTGCTGCGTTACACCAATATGGCGATTCATCAAAATGTTGCTGAAACCGAAACTTATATTAACCGGATATTGCATAACGAGGCCGCCGGAGAGGCCATTATGTGGGCAATTGCGCAAAGCGATGATCCGAAAATCATCGGTACGATATGTTTCTGGAACATCGAACCTGAACACGACAGGGCAGAGATAGGTTACATTTTGCACCCTGAATTGCACAACCAGGGCCTGATGGGCGAAGCTGTTAGCGCAGTGATTGAATATGGGTTTGCGGTAATGAAGTTACAAACTATTGTTGCCGACCTGCACGAAGATAATATCGCATCGGTACAATTATTGAAGCGCAGAGGTTTTGCAAAGGAAAGAGAATCGGAAGGAGATATGGCGGCCTATACGCTGGAAAGAAAATAAAAGCCCGGGGTTTGATCCCCGGGGCTCTCCTATAAATATGTTTTAATTAATGTTCGGGTGCTTCGCCGCCAATCGCCATATCCGAAACTACATCCGGGTCAGTTATGTAATTACGCTCTTTTAACCTTGTAGATACGAACAGGAACGCAACGATAAATACCACGATGATCGATACAAAGAACCAGTAGTAATTGGCGCCTTGTAAATGCGGCTCTAAAAAACCGTGCGAGGAAATATTGCCGTTAATTACCGCCGTAAAGGTATTGCCCAGTGCCACTACCAGGAACCAAATGCCCGACATGGTGCTCTTCATCGATTTTGGCGAGTGGGTATAAGCATACTCCAAACCGGTAATGGATACCAGTACCTCGGCTGCCGAAAGCACCACGTAAGCGAATACCTGCCACCAGATGGTCGGATGGCCGCCATGATCAATGCTTTGTTGTATTATCGCGATAACTACGAACGATAAAGCAGTTAATATCAAACCAACGCCTAATCTTCTCAACGGCGTGGTTTTCAAACCGATCTTATCTAAAGCCGGGTATAACCAGTAGTTAAATAACGGAATAAATATCAGCAGGAACACCGGGTTAAAGGTTTGTACCTGGCCGGCCAGTATGGTAAATTTAGTAAAGCCCAGGTTAATGGTACGATCCATTTTATCAGCCTGTATAACCCATTCTGACAGGTTTTGATCCCACACGGCCCAAAATGCCAGCGCGAAAAAGAAAACGGCCATTACACGATAAACTGCTTTAACACCTTCAACCCGCTCGGGGTCGTATTCGCCTTTGGCTACATCCAGCCAAGATTCGCCTTTTTTCTTTTTACCAAGATTGAACAATGCATAAACCGAAATAAAAACGAAGTTATTTTTGTTAACCCCGGATGGCGGCACACGCACATACATCTTACGACCCGAGAAGAAGATGATCGTAGCCAGCAGCATCAGTATACCGGGAATGCCGAACGCCCATTTAGGCCCATAAGTTTCGTATACCCAAGGGATCAATACTGTCGATATCATCGATCCGGCATTGATACTGAAATAAAACCAGCCGTAAACCTTATCCAGTAAACTCGCATTGGTTTTATCGAACTGATCGCCAACGTTAGCCGATACGCACGATTTAATGCCGCCTGCACCTATGGCTATCAGCACCAGACCGAACGTGAACATGCTCAGGTTGGTATCAAACAAACCAAGACAAAGGTGGCCAAAACAATAAACTATCGATATGTAAAGAATGATTTTATATTTACCGGTAAACCAGTCGGATACCACACCACCTACAAAAGGCAGGGCATAGGCCAGCGCCACAAAAAAGTGCGTGCTTGCGTTGGCATGTGCCTCGGCAGTTTGTACGATCGACGGATCTTTGCTATGTGTCGGATTGTAAAATTGGGCAACTAAAAATGTGACCAATATGGAGCGCATGCCATAAAAGCTAAAACGCTCGGCGGCTTCGTTGCCGATAATGAAAGGGATGCTTCGCGGATATCGCGGTTTAACAGCTACTTCTGCTGATTCTTGCATAAATAGGGATTTAATAATTTTCGTCTAAAATAGCATTATTCCGGTAAATCGAAATTTAATCCTGAAAAGTAACCAAATAAAATTACTTTGTATGTATACCTGCGGGGAATCAAAAATCAAATTTCAATACTGGTGTGTGCTGCGTGCTGCCGAGGCGGCATCGATAGCCGCCTGTTTTTTAGGATCTACGTAAGGTATGGCATCATGCGGATCGGCCAGGTTTTTCAGATCGAGGTTATCCTCAAATATCCAAACACCTTGTTTCAGGCGGTAGCCGCTGTAGGTCATATCGGGCCCATAATACTCGTATTTGCCTTTCAGGCTGGGCTGAGATGGACTCAGGTGGTCAAACACGATCATATCGGGCGCATCGTCGGCTTGGCGCAGCGCCATGGTGGCCTGGCTGGTGTACTCAAACACCACGCGATTGCGGGTTTTACCGTTGCCCATAAATACCGGCAAGCCGAATTGCGGCTGATCATTTTTAAAGGACAATACATCGATCACTTTCTTGGTCGATTTGGCGCTGTTGCCTTTCCAGCCTAAAATAACATAATAAGGCGTTACAGATGTGGTTACCGGGATGATCTTATAATAGCGCGCACCGTACCATTTGCGATTGCTCAATACCGAATCTTCAGGGTTTTTCTGTAAAGGTGAATAATCCTCAAGGGGGTAAAGTTTTAGCGGGCCCGGAGTGTTCATCTGGATGGCGCCGTAAAAGCGGAAGCCGCCGTCGTCTTCGGCCACATGCCAGGTAATCAGCCTGAATTTCGAATCGGGTGAGTTGAGTATGGTTACGCTTTTTACCGAATCGAAACCGTAGTGGAACGAGTCGTTAATCTTCAACGCGCTCACCAATGTACGGATAAAGGTATAGTTAGCGTTCTTACGCTCGTTTTCCTCGCGCTTGTTTACAATTTTATAGCCCAGGCTTTTTAGGCTGTCTTCATATGTTTTGAGTTGCTTTAGCCTGTCGCTACCGGCTTGTGCGAAAGTAAGGGCAGGTAAAACAAAAAATAGCAATACAATTAAAGGGTACTTCATGTCGCGGCGAATCTACCTATTAACGTAAATTTTCGATAACAATTGCGCTGGCCCCGCCGCCGCCGTTGCAAATTCCGGCAACACCGTATTTACCTTTATTTTGTTGCAGCACAGACAGTAAAGTTACCACAATGCGCGCGCCCGATGCACCCAGCGGATGCCCAAGCGAAACAGCTCCGCCGTTTACGTTTACCTTGGCAGGATCGAGATGCATTAATTTGTTATTGGCAACTGATACAACCGAGAAAGCCTCATTGATCTCAAAATAATCAACATCTTCATTTTTTAGTCCCGCACGGTGCATAGCCAGGGGAATGGCTTTCGACGGGGTGGTGGTAAATCTTTCAGGTTCCTGTTGAGTATCAGCGTAAGCAATAACCCGGGCCAGCGGTTTAATACCTAACTCTTCGGCTTTCTGTTTGCTCATCAAAACTACTGCGGCAGCACCGTCGTTCAGCGCTGAGGCGTTAGCTGCGGTAACTGTTCCATCTTTTTTGAACACAGGTCTTAAGGTAGGTATCTTATCAAATTTGACCGCTTTAGGGTCTTCGTCTTCATTGACAACGGTAATGTTACCTTTTTTATCTTTTACTTCAACCTGGGTTATCTCATCGCTAAAACGGCCTTCGGCCTGAGCTTTTAAGGAGCGATTATATGATTCGATGGCGTAAGCATCCTGGTCCTCACGGCTCACGTTACACTCCACAGCACACAGCTCAGCTGCCGAACCCATGTGGAAGTCGTTATATACGTCCCACAAACCGTCTTTAATTAAACCGTCAATAATCTGCCCGTTGCCCAGGCTGTAACCTGTGCGCGCTTTATCCAGGTAATAGGGCGTATTGCTCATGCTCTCCATACCGCCGGCAATCACTACATCATTTTGGCCCAGGGCGATGCTCTGCGCAGCCAGCATAATGGCTTTCGCGCCCGAAGCGCAAACCTTGTTGATGGTGGTGGTAGGCATATCGGGTAAACCGGCAAATTTTGCGGCTTGTGTAGCCGGTGCCTGGCCCAGGTTGGCCGATAGCACATTGCCCATATACACTTCGTTAATGTCCTGTGGCTTCAGGCCCGATTTTTCGAGTGCGGATTTAATGGCGATAGCGCCTAATTGTGTTGCTGATAAAGAGGAAAGGCTGCCGCCGAAGCTACCGATAGGTGTGCGGGCAGCGGCAACGATGTATACTTCGTTCATAAAGATGTAAATAATTTGGTCGGTTCAAATTTAATCATTTGCTACATCTATAACGTATTTTATCGCGAAGGGTTGTTGTTGCGCTATTAATTTTACACAGCTTTTATAAACTCAAAACGGCATTGGTATTTGGCTCAGCTTTCGTTTTTGCCGCTTTTTTTCTTGCTTTTTTTGTGCGAATTGACAGCCTGCTGCAGCAGGTACTCAATCTGCCCGTTAGTGCTCCTGAACTCGTCGGCAGCCCACTGCTCCAGATCTTTTAAAATATCCGGGTTTATCCTCAGCACAAATGCCTTTTTCTCTGCCATTGTTGTTTGTTTATTGAGCCGATCTCCGCCTGTTGCGCCGCAAAATAATCAAATGCGATCCTAAAAAGCAAAGCAGCGGCATATTGTCGACGTTGACCGAATTCGGGTCGATCGTGATCGTGATGACTTTTTTATAGGAAAACAAAGCCTCGGTCATCTTGATGATCTCACCAAAGCGACTGGTATTCCAGGCAAAGCCCCTTGTCCAAACCGAATCGCGCGTAAATTCGGCTTCAAAGCCATCATTCATCTTTAGCTCTGCTTTGCTGAATAAGCCTAATTTGCAGCTGCCGATAACTTCGCCGTTCAGGATGATATTCATCATACGCGAAAAAAAGCTTGCGAAATCAACCCGGTAAGTACGGTCGGCCAATTCAATCACGGCTCTGCGCCTGAAAAAACCTTCGTAGCTTAATTTACCATAGGCAAACTGCCCGTCGCTTAGCTCATACCACGGAAAAAAGAAACTCCGGCGCACTAACGTCAGCTCCGAAGTTCGCAGTAAGTTAAATGCCCTGTACATATTAATGATATAGGGTGCCGGTGTTTACTACGGGCGTAACATTACGCTCACCACACAATACCACCAATAAATTGCTTACCATGGCTGCTTTGCGTTCTTCATCCAGTTCCACCACATCTTTTTCCGAAAGTTTGGCTAATGCCATCTCCACTATGCCTACTGCCCCTTCCACAATCAGGCGGCGTGCCGCGATGATGGCTGATGCCTGTTGCCTTTGCAGCATGGCGCTGGCAATTTCGGGAGCGTAGGCCAGGTGCGATATCCGTGCTTCGATTACTACAATGCCCGCACGCTCCAAACGTTGGTTCAGTTCGTTTTCGAGCATATGGCTTACTTCGTCAGCGCCGTCGCGTAAAGTAATGCGGGCTTCTTCGTCCTCGTAATTGTCGTACGGGAACGAGTTGGCCAGGTGACGCACAGCCGATTCGCTCTGGATATTAACGTACTGGATGTAGTTTTCCACATCAAACAAAGCTTTGGCGGTATCCATTACCTGCCATACAATTACGGCGGCAATTTCGATGGGGTTACCTGCCTTATCGTTTACTTTTAATTGCTGGCCGTTTACGTTATAAGCTTTCAAGGATACTTTCTTTTTAATGGCGAATGGGTTTACCCAAAAAAAGCCGTCCTGTTTAACGGTACCTAAGTACTTACCGAACAGTGTCAATACTTTCGATTGGGTAGGGTTAACGATAATGAGGCCCGGCATCACGAAAAGCATATCGAACAATAACAATATAACACCCGGAACAATAATTTCCATGCTGAAACAAACGATGGCCAATACTAATAAAACCAGGGATATAACAAATGCCAGATAGCCTGACGGCGGGGTGATGATCTTTTCTGAGTTCATTGTGAAATTGATTTAAAATGATATCACAAAGATATCAAAAATTGAAATTGAAAATCCAAATATTTTGTGAAAATATTTTTAAACATCGCTGAAAATCAACAGTGTTTTTCAACTAAGATGACTATCTTCGACTACCAATTTTAACCTCATGAAATACATTTTATTTGTTTTTTTGATGCTGCCGCTTGGTGTTTTTGCACAAACTAATCCTGATGAAAATGTGGTAGATACGACCCTCAAAGCCACTTTAATATCACACCAGTTTAGTTTTACTGAAGGCGCGTCTGTAGATAAAAAAGGAAACGTTTTCTTTACCGATCAGCCCAATGACAAAATTTGGGAGTATGATGTGAACGGTAGGCTATCTGTTTTTATGGATAAGGCAGGCCGCTCCAATGGTACATATTTTGATAAAAAAGGGGACCTGGTGGCTTGTGCTGATGAGAAAGACGAGCTATGGATTATTAGTCCGGATAAAAAGATTACCAAGTTACTCACCAATTACCAGGGCCACCGCCTTAACGGCCCGAATGACGTTTGGGTAGATAACAAAGGCGGTATTTACTTTACCGACCCATACTACCAGCGCCCGTACTGGGACAGGACAACCAGCGATATGAAGGGGCAATATGTGTTCTATCTGCCCAAAGGCAAAACCGAGCCAATTTTAGTTGCCGACGACCTGCAGCAACCAAACGGCATAGTAGGTACGCCGGATAGCAAATACCTGTACGTTGCCGATATCAAAGCCAATAAAACTTATAAATATGCGATAGGCAAAGACGGTAGGTTAAGCGACAAGCAACTGGTAATTAAACAAGGCTCGGATGGCATGACCCTGGATGAAAGAGGCAATATTTACTTTACAGGAAATGGTGTCACGGTTTACAATCCTGGAGGCAAAAAGATAGCCCGCATCGTCATCCCCGAAAAATGGACGGCCAACCTGTGCTTTGCCGGCAAAAATAAAGATGAGCTATTTATTACAGCCTCAGAAGGGATTTATACGATTAAGATGAAAGTACGCGGGGTTGAATAGGGTTGTCAGTTGTGGGTTTTCAGTAGTCAGTTGCAAAAAAACTCACAACCGAGAACTGACAACTGATAACTACTCCACACTTTTCCCCTTCATCGCAGTACTAATGGCCTCATCCATCAATCGCTCGGCAAACGGGCGGGTAAATTCATTCAACTCGTCTATAGCTTTATGTACCGAATCCTTATCGCCTTGAGTAAGTGCTTCTTTTAATTTAGTAACGTATTCCTGTGTATCGGCGATCTCGTTTTCGCTGAGATGAGTGCTGTGTTTTTTGATAAAACCTTCAACGGTATATACCGTTTGCTCACCCTCGGTGCGGGCTTCAATTAACATGCGTTGGGCAACATCCTCTTTAGCATGTGTAATACTGTCCATCAGCATTTGCTCCACCAGGTCGTCGGTAATGCCGTAGGCCGGTTTTACTTCAACTTCCTGTTTTACACCGCTGCGCAGCTCAATGGCCTGTATCTTTAAAATACCGTCGGCATTCAGTATAAAGTTAATGTCTACTTTCGGGAAGCCTGCCGGCATGGCCGGGATGCCTTTCAGATCGAACTCGGCCAGTTTACGGTTTTCTTTGATAAGGTCGCGCTCGCCCTGGTAAACAGCGATCTTCATGTTTACCTGGCCGTCTTTTGATGTGGTGTACTGGCGACCGGCTTTGGTCGGTATCTTCGAGTTACGCGGGATGATCACGTCCATCAGGCCGCCCATAGTTTCGATACCCAGCGAAAGCGGCGTCACATCCAATAACAAAATATCCGAGCGGTTGCCAGCCAATACATCAGCTTGAATTGCGGCGCCTAAAGCAACAACCTCGTCGGGGTTTACCTCATCATGTACCTTACGGCCAAAAAACTCCGATACCATCTTTTTAATCAGCGCCGTACGTGTCGATCCGCCTACCATCACCACTTCATCTATCTGGCCCACGTCCAGTTTGGCATCGGCCAGTGCCTTGCGGCAGCTTTCGATGGTTTGCTCAACCTTAGGCAGTATCAATTGCTCAAAAGTTTGCTTATCTATCGTACACCAGATGTCGCCCGCCTTTTCGTTAAATATGCTCTGGTGACTGAATGATTTCTTAGCCTCTTCGGCTTTCAGGCGCAATTCCTGCGCCAGCTCGCGGTTCTGCTGTAAGGTCGCACGGTCGAGTTTATTATTTTCTATCCAGTAATCCAATATGGCGCGGTCAAAATCGTCGCCGCCTAAAAAAGTATCGCCGTTGGTAGCCAGCACCTCAAAAATGCCGTTTTGTATCTGTAATATCGATACGTCGAATGTTCCGCCGCCAAGGTCGTAAACCGCAATAGTCTTGGTTTCTTCCGGATCCAAGCCCATACCATAAGCCAAACTTGCTGCGGTAGGTTCGTTCACAATGCGCAATACATCTAACCCGGCCAGCTTACCTGCATCGCGCGTAGCCTGCCTTTGCGAATCATTAAAATAAGCCGGCACAGTGATCACGGCACGATTAACAGGGGTTTTCAGCGCATGCTCAGCGCGGTCTTTCAGCTCTTTCAGTATCATGCCCGAAAGTTCTATCGGCGTATAAAATTTGTCGCCAACTTTGATTTTCACCAGACTCTCGGTATTGTCATCAATAACTTTGTATGAGAAGAATTCCTGGTAATTTTCAATATCGTGGTAGCTGCGACCCAGCAAACGTTTAACCGAAAAAATGGTGTTCTGCGGGTCGGTGAGCAAATAGTTTTTGGCTTCGTTACCAACGGTAATATCACCTGCAGAGCCAAAATGCACTACCGAAGGTACAAGTACACCTTTGCCGGCATCGTTGATCACCTTGGGTTGCTTATCCGGATCGATAAATGCCACCAGCGAATTGGTTGTGCCCAGGTCGATACCGACGATGATCTCTTCTTTTTGCAGCGAACCCGTTGCCAGGTTGATGGAAATTTTAGCCATAATTACTATTTAAACAACGAGGTGCAAATGTATGGAGTTTTTGCACATGGCGTGTCATCACAGGTTCCGTTTTTACCATAACGATGGGTTTCAAACCCATCGTTATACGATGCAACGCGACATTTGCACGTCTTCATCAAAACTTCACAATATTTCTCTTAATTTCACCTTCAAATACTGATCACAATGCGCACCAACCTGAAACCATTTATACTATTGGCTTTTGTCCTGACTGCCACTTTAACAAAAGCGCAGCAATTTGGCGGCAACCCGCCATCTATCAAATGGAACCAGGTAAATACCGATGCGGCAAAAGTCATTTTTCCGCAAGGGATGGACTCGGCAGCGGTACGCGTATCAAATATTGTAAGCCAGATTAATCAGCCGGTTAAAAAAACGCTGGGCGATAAGCAATTGCAGATTAGTATCGTGCTGCAAAATCAAACCACTATTTCGAACGCCTATGTGGGCCTGGCGCCTTTCCGCAGCGAGTTTTTTTTAACACCCGAACAAAACAGCTTTGAGCTGGGCAGCCTGCGCTGGACTGATCAATTAGCCGTGCACGAGTTTCGCCACGTGCAGCAGTTCAATAATTTTAATGTTGGTGTTTCAAAGGCCCTGCATGTGCTTTTTGGCGAAGGCGGTCAGGCAGTTGGCAATGAATTAACCGTGCCTAACTGGTTTTTCGAAGGCGATGCCGTGTATAACGAAACTTACGTAACCAAACAAGGCAGAGGGCGTTTACCTTTTTACTTTGATGGTTACCGTGCTTTATGGGCGGCAGGTAAAAACTATAGCTGGATGAAACTGCGCAGCGGTTCGTACCGCGATTATACGCCCGACTGGTACCCCACAGGCTATATGCTGATAGCTTACGGACGCGAAAAATATGGCGATGATTTCTGGAAAAAAGTAACGCATGATGCCGCCGCTTTCGATGGTTTGTTCTATCCATTGCAAAAAGCTGTTAAAAATTATTCGGGTATCGATTTCAGGCGGTTCCGCACCGACGCGTTCAATCACTTTAAGCAGCAGTTTGATTTAACAAACCCCCAGGGAGTTTCGGCAAACCGCTCAGCCAATCCTGATCAGCATTTTATTGCCGATGAGGAATACCCCGCCTACATCAATGATAATACCCTTGTGTATGTAAAAACAACATACGATCATGTACCATCTTTTGTTATTCGTACCGGTAACCAGGAAAAAGTGATCCGCGTACACGATTATGCACTGGATAACTATTTTAACTATCACGATGGTAAGATCATTTACGCTTCTTACCGGCCGGATACCCGTTGGGGCTATCGCGATTATTCTGAACTCAACATCCTCGATGTTAATACAGGCGATCAAACCCGTGTTACAACCGGCAGCAAGTACTTTGCACCGGCATTTAGCGCCGATGGTAAAAGTATTGTAGCGGTAAAGATATCTCCTGATGGCAAAAGCGAGTTGAATATCCTGAATGTTGATGGTACGGTAAAGCAGGTTATCCCAAACAAAGGCAACTTTTTTTACACTTACCCCAAGTTTTACGAGGGTAAGATATTATCGGCCATTCGTATCCCGGGCGGAAGTATGACGCTTGCCCTGATCGATATTACCACCGGCAATGCCGATTATTTGTTGACACCGACCATGCAGCCTATAGTATTCCCTGTTATAAAAGATAACAAAGTTTATTTTTCGGCCACCAGCGGTAAAACAGATGGTTTGTTTGTATTGGACCTGCATGATAAAAAACTCTTCCGCCTGCAAAATGATTCGCTTAGGGCAAGTATCGGTAATTACCAACCGGCAATTGCCGGGAATAAAATTGCCTGGGTAGGTCTCACTGCTTATGGCTACCACGTTAACCAATCGGCAAACAGCACAATGCAATGGGAGCCCGTTGCCGGTAACCAAGTGCCCGGTGGTTTATCAAATATGGGCATATCGGTGTTGGATAAGGGCGAAGCTGCCGACCTGCTTGCCAAAGTAAACGACGACCATCCCGAAGTAACCAAATACAACAAGGCTTTCCATCTCATCAATTTCCACACGCTACAGCCATCTTTTAACGATCCTAACTACAGCTTTGGCCTCGTGGGGCAGAACGTGCTGAACACCCTGCAATCAGAGTTGTTATACAATTACAATCGCAACGAGGGTTATAGTGAGTTTGGCTTTGGCACCACTTATGGCGCTTTGTTCCCTTGGTTAACCGCCGGTATAGATTATATCACCAATCGCAAAGCTTACGATAGCAACAGTAACCCTGTTTACTTTGATCAACTACAAACGTATTTGGGTTTTGCGATACCTTTAAATCTCACGCAAGGTCATCATACTACTTCGCTGGCATTCGGCAGCAACCTGTTTTACAGCCGTAATTATTTCCCGGCGCCATTTGATAACCCGACCAATAACCGGTCGATCTGGTACCTCGATAACTATGTGAATTTTGCCAGCCACGGCCGCCAGGCAAAAAAGAACATCTACCCGCACATTGGCGAAAACTTTAGTATTGATTATAAAACTTCCATCAGTAATATCAGCGCTAACCAACTCCTGGCTACAGGCAGCTTGTTTTTACCTGGTATAGGCATAAACCATAGTATTGTTTTAAGCGGTGCTTACCAGCAGCGTGATAAAGCCGATGCCGGCCGTTTTTCCAATGATTTCCCCTTTTCCCGCGGATATACTTCGGTTAATCTTTACCAGGTATATAAACTGGCCGGAAACTATCATTTTCCGATCGTTTACCCCGATGCCGGTGTCGCCAACGCTATATTTTTCCAACGGATAAGAGCCAATGCTTTTTACGATTACAGCCAGGCTACTTTATTTCACAGCAATGGCAGTACTTTCAATGTTAACTTTCGCTCAACGGGCGCCGAGGTGTTTTTTGATACACAGGTATGGAACCAGTTACCGTTTACTTTCGGCATCAGGTACAGCCGGTTGCTCGATACTGATATTTTTGGCGGAAATGGAGCCAACAGAATAGAGTTAGTATTGCCTTTAAGCGTTTTTTAATACTAAAAACATATCTTATCGCATAAATAATGGTCAATTTCTTAAAAATTGATTATGTTTACCACGATTTTATACGAATATCCTTTTTGTATGGAAGTTCTTTGACAGGGCCGTGTACTACCAGCGGCCCGTTGCTATTGACTATACCGTTTATTATTCCGAACACACTATTATTTATTAATTTATGACTAAAGATGCAAGATTTAGGAAAAAAAATTAAGATGCTGAGACAACAAAACGGCTGGTCGCAAGGCGATGTAGCCAAGAGACTGGACATTTCGGTTCCGGCTTTCTCAAAAATTGAAACAGGCGTTACCGACATTAACCTGTCGCGCCTGGAACAGATCGTAAGTATTTTTAACATTTCGGTTGTCGAACTGTTAACGTCAGAAACACCTGAGCAGAATCTGGCCCGTATCGACGAATTGAAACAAGCCAGGAGCAAAGTGGACGATTATGCAGCACAGATACTGACCCTGCAACAACAGGTTATATCGCTGCACGAAGAGTTGCGCCGGGTATCTAACGAGTAACTACAAAATCCCCTTTAATTTACTCCATACATTCTGAGCCACAATTTTCGCCCCTGTTGCCGTTGGGTGTATGCCGTCCGCCTGGTTTAATTGCTTTATGCCTGCTACATTCTGAAGGAGGAACGGTATCAATATCATTTTATTTTTCTCAGCCAGTTGCGGAAACACAGTTTTAAACGCTGAACTGTAATCGGCTCCCATATTTGGCGGAACCATCATTCCGGCAAGCACAAGTTTAGCCTGTGGATATTTGGCTTTAACCTTATCGATGATAGTTTGCAGGTTTTTAGCTGTTTCGCTTACCGGTACTCCCCGTAACCCATCGTTCGCACCAAGCTCAAGGATAAACACATCTGTTTTTTGCTTCAGCAGCCAGTCTATCCGGTTTTTTCCACCCGCTGATGTTTCGCCGCTCAAACCTCCGTTAATAATGTGATAAGGCAGTTTTGCCGAGTCGATTTTGCCTTGCAGCACAGCCGGGTACGATTCCGACGCCGGATCATCCAGCCCATAACCAGCAGTTAAACTATCACCAAATACCAAAATGTTTTTAGTATCGCTTTGTGCGGATGCCACCGCAGTATTTGAAGTATCTTTCTGATCGTTTTGCTTTTGGCCGCTGCCGCACGCAAATGACAATGTGATGATGAAGATAGTGCCGATGGCCTGTAACTTTCGCATAAAATGTTTTTCTAAATTGCAGTAACAATAATTAAAAACACTGTGCTGTTAGCCTGTTTTAACTATTGTGCTATTTTTATAGATAAATAACAATTACCGGGCAGCAAATTAGAAAATGCCCTTTCATATTCCAAAATATATTCTGGTGGATAACATACTTAACATTCAAAACCTGAGTAAAACATACCAAAGTGCCGGGCAGCCTTTAACTGTTTTAAACAATATCAATTTCTCTATTCCCGCAGGTTCAACAGCAGCCATTGTCGGCCCTTCCGGGAGCGGTAAAACAACCCTGCTGGGCCTGTGTGCGGGTCTCGACCGTGCGTCGGCCGGCTCTGTCGAGTTGAACGGTATCAAACTGGATAACCTCACCGAAGATGAACGCGCCCAGGTGCGTAACCAGCACGTTGGTTTCATCTTCCAAAACTTCCAGCTATTGCCTACGTTGACCGCTTTGGAAAATGTGATGGTACCGCTTGAACTGCGCGGCGAAAAAAACATCAAGGCGCGGTCAATGGAGTTATTGGATAAAGTTGGCCTTGCTTCACGCAGTCATCATTATCCTATGCAGCTATCGGGCGGAGAGCAGCAGCGCGTATCTCTGGCACGGGCCTTTTCAAATCAGCCTAAGATATTATTTGCCGACGAACCTACAGGTAACCTTGATGCCGAAACCAGCGAAAAAGTGGTTAAGCTGATATTCGATCTGAATCGCGAAGCCGGCACCACCCTGGTATTGGTTACCCACGATTTGGAACTGGCATCAAAAACACAGCGCATCATCCGCATTAAGGGCGGTCATATTGTGAGTGATGAACTTAGGCAGTCCATAGTTGATAGTCAATAGTCCATAGCCAAAACTTGATATCTATTATTCAAACACTCCGTTAAAACATTACTATCGACTATGGACCATCGACCATCGACTAACATAAACCTGCCCTGGCTGTTTAAAATGGCCTGGCGCGATAGCCGGCGTAATCGTTCGCGCCTGTTCCTGTTCATCTCATCTATTGTATTGGGTATAGCTGCGTTGGTTGCCATTTATTCCTTTGGCGATAACCTGCGTCAGAATATCGACGACCAGGCCGCTACGCTGGTAGGCGCCGACCTGGTATTAAATACCAATAAACCAGTATCACAGTCCATACAAAAGCTCATCGATTCGCTGGGCGACCGTAAATCGCAGGAGCGGAGCTTTGGCTCGATGGTGTTGTTCCATAAAAGCAACGGCACTCGTTTGGTACAGGTTAAGGCTTTACAGGGAGAGTTTCCATACTATGGCGCTTTAGAAACCATACCCGAATCGGCGGGTAAAGATTTCCGCAATGGGCAAATGGCCCTGGTTGATAAAACCCTTGCTTTGCAATTCAATGCTGTAGTGGGCGATTCGATAAACGTAGGCAAGCTAAGTTTTAAGATTGCCGGCATATTAAACAAAGCTCCCGGGCAAACGGGTATCCAATCGAGCGTGGCGCCTGTAGTTTATATCCCGTTTCAATATTTACAGCAAACCGGTCTGGTACAACTTGGAAGCCGCATACAATACAGCTATTATTTTAAATATGATAAGCTGGTTGATATGGAAAAACTCACCAAGCGCATTGAACCGCGTTTGGAAAAAGAAGATATCAGCGATCAAACCATCCAGTCGCAAAAAGAGGCAACCGGTAAATCGTTCGAAGACCTGACCCGTTTCCTGGCCCTGGTCGGTTTTATTGCTTTGCTTTTAGGCTGTGTAGGTGTGGCCAGTGCCATCAACATCTACATTCGCGAAAAGATCAATGCCGTTGCAGTGCTGCGCTGCCTCGGTGTCAACTCATGGCAGGCTTTTCTGATCTACCTCATCCAGATCAGCGGGGTAGGTCTTCTCGGTTCGATCATCGGCGCCACATTAGGTACAGTAATACAGCATATCTTACCTTATGTGCTGAAAGACTTTTTACCGGTTGATATCGCCATCACCATTTCGTGGTATGCTATCGGGCAGGGTGTAATCCTGGGTATTATCATATCCATCCTGTTTGCCTTATCGCCGCTCATCTCCATACGAAATATATCCCCTTTAAACACTTTACGCCTTTCGCTTGCCGAAAGCAATATTACCCGCGACCCGCTCAAATGGCTCGTGTATGTACTGATCATCGTGTTTATCGGCAGCTTTACCTATCTGCAGCTTAAGGATGTGCCGCAGACCATCGTGTTTACCATCAGTATACTGGTGGCCTTCCTGCTGCTCACTTTGGTAGCGCGTTTGCTGATGTGGCTGGTACGCAAGTTCTTTCCGTTTAGCTGGAGCTATTTATGGCGGCAAGGCTTCTCCAATTTATACCGGCCAAATAACCAGTCGGTGATATTGATCGTATCGATAGGCTTGGGTACGGCTTTTATCTGCACCCTGTTTTTTATTCAGGCTATACTTTTGCAGCGCGTAACCTTATCGTCGAGCGGGCATCAACCTAACATGATCCTCTTCGATATTCAATCCAATCAAAGATCGGATATTGCAGCCCTAACCAAAAAGCAAGGCCTGCCTGTAAGCTCAATGGTACCTATCGTTACCATGAATTTGCTGGAAGTAAACGGCAAAACCGAGGCACAGCTCAAAAAAAGTAATGATCTGAATACGCCACCAAAACAAGTGCTCTCGCGCGAGTACCGGGTTACTTACCGCGATTCGCTGATCAGTACAGAAAAGCTGAGCGAAGGGGAGTGGGTGCCGAAATCGTCGCCTAATCAGGTTATACCTATATCTGTCGAGGAGCGTTTTGCGCATCACAGCCGGTTAAAAATCGGTGACAAGCTATTGTTTAATGTGCAGGGTGTGCAAATGATGACGGTGATTAAAAGCCTGCGTAAGGTTAACTATGCACGTGTCCAAACTAATTTCATTGTAGTTTTCCCGGCAGGTGTTCTTGAACAGGCCCCGCAGTTTTTTGTCGAGATAACCCGGGTGCCGGATAGTAAAGCGTCGGCAAATTTTCAACAATTAGTGGTACGTAATTTTCCGAACGTTTCGGTGGTCGACCTTGGCCTGATCCTTAGTGTTATTGACGAACTGCTTGGTAAAATAGGCTTTGTCATCAAATTCATGTCGGCATTCAGTATAGTTACCGGGCTGATCGTTTTGATAGCTTCTGTTCGCATCAGCAAATATCAACGTATCCAGGAAAGTGTATTACTGCGCACAATGGGAGCAAGCCGTAGGCAAATACTGACGATCACAGCGTTAGAATATTTCTTTTTAGGCGCACTTGCCGCGGCTACGGGTATCCTCATCTCGATGGCGGGTAGCTGGGCTTTGGCTAAATATACATTCGATGCGGTGTTCTCGCCGGATTGGCTGGCAGTAGCGGGGATCTTCGCATTGATCAGCCTGTTAACTATTATCATTGGCTTGCTGAACAGTCGCGGAGTTTTAAATAAACCTCCGTTAGAGGTTCTTCGTCGTGATGTTTAAATAACTTTTACGATCGAAACTCCTGTATTATGATACGGGAGTTTTTTCTTTTCTACCGACTTTTCTTTTTCACCGGTGGTTTTTCAAATCGTTCATCGGTATTTTACCTCATTTTACCGAGAATCCGGCCGGCTTTACCTAATATACATGGGCCCGAATGTTGTTTCGAGATACTTTTACATCAACAAACAACAACAGCCATGATCGTTAAATTACTAATAGCTATTTTAATTGCAAGTTCGGTTCACCTTAAGCAGGTGGTTAATGCCCTGCATACCGGTAGGCATTTTAAACCCAATACAAGCACTTTAAAATAAAATGTAGCGACATAAATGACTCAAATACTATACACTTAGTATAAACAAAAAAACGGCTTTTAAGACTGATTAAATATTAGAATAGCCCCAATAAACCTGCTTTCAACATAAATTATCAATTGGCACTAAATTGGGTATAACATTAACGTAACTAAAAAATATCAACCATGGAAAACATAAACGCAATAATCGAAAAACTGATAATTAATCGCAGCGCCTTAATGATGAAAAGGTTTGATCAGGAATTAAAGCAAATAATCGAAAACGATCTTCAGACCTACAAGTCAAATAAATTTTGCAACTCCAGAAGCAATAGCGGCAAACGCCGTTTGGTTGCCTGATCCATCATATATTCTACAGTCTACCTATAAACAAAAAGAGCTTCGGTTGGAAGCTCTTTTTGTTTATAGGATATTTTAACTTTTTCACCGCCAGATAATATTGACATACGCACATTCGTTTAACGTTGAAAAAAACTATCTTTAGATCGTTACCCTATTTAAATAATTTTAACCGATATATGGCTGTCAAATTCAATTATACCCGCTTCAGATATCTGCTTTTCTCGTTGCTTTTCATTGTGTTGTGCATTCATGGAGTGTTTGCCGCTGCAAACCCTAAAGTGCTGATCTTTTTTAAAACCGCCGGGAAACTCCATGCATCGACACCGGCAGCCATCGATGCCATTATCAAGCTGGGCGAAGAAAATAAATTTGATGTGGATACCACAACCAATTCGGATAACTTTACCGATGAGAACCTGAAGCAATACGCAGCGGTTATCTTTTTAAACACTTCGGGTCATATACTTGAAGATGAACAACAATTGATCTTTAAAAACTATATTAATCACGGTGGTGGCTTTGTAGGCATACATTCGGCTACCGATACCGAATACGAGTGGAATTGGTACGGGCGCCTGGTTGGCGCTTATTATAAAAGCAACCCTCCTGTACAGGCTGCTACTTTAAAAATTGTTAATCCAAACCACCCGGCAACCAAAAATTTGCCATTGAGCTGGAAACGTACCGACGAATGGTACAACTTCGGCTGGTATAACGACGACATTAAATTCTTGATCGTTATTGATGAAGCCAGTTACAAAGGTGGCCTTAACGGCGGTGAGCACCCGCTGAGCTGGTACCATGTGTTTGATGGCGGCCGGGCATTTTATACCGCGCTTGGCCATACTGTCGAATCGTACTCAGAGCCTTTGTTTTTGAAACACCTTTTAGGCGGAATTGAGTATGCGATGGGCAAGGATGCCAATGGTCAATCAAACGCCCGCGACGACGGGCATCCATACAGACGCTATTAACCGGATATCTCGCCAAATACACTGACGATATTCTCCTGGCCGATGTAACTTTCTATAAGGTTAAGCACGATATCTTCGAGAGCGAGATTATAAACATCGTCTACATAATGTTCAGATTTGATGAGCTGTAGCTCGTCGCCTTTTACGATCATCTTATACAAAAATGAGTCGTAAAATTGGGGTTGACCTATTTCGATAGTATGCTCACCGGTCAACGTTATCTGCATAGCGATATCCTTCTGTATCTTGGCTTTAAACAAATCATTTAAATGCTCATTTAAGTATCCTTGCAGATGACGGGCAGATAAATATTTATTGGTTTTGAATGCTTTCATGATGATGATACACAGCTTTTAACCGTTGTGTATCATCGATAACAAATACCTGGTATATAGGTTTTATCACAGCCTGAATTGCAGTGTAAGCCTCGAGGCAAAGCGGTTGGGCCTTTCGCCGCGCAGGTTCAGGTTATCCATGTGCGTCATCCGGTATAAAAAATCGATACGGATAATTTTCAGGATATTTTCGAGGCCATAGCCCATTTCAATATAAGGTATGCCGCCAAGACTTTTATTTACAGCCGTACGACCCCTGCGAAAGGCTTCATTATTGTTTTCGGATAACGATCCTTCAAGGATATCGGCTACGGCTACAGTACGCAGGTTTAATGCTTTTAGTAGCGGCAAACTATTGGTAATCAGTCCTTCCATGTGCTGGGTATAGCTAAGCGATATATACTTATCGCTGGCAAACTCCAGATAACGCATGGTATTAAAACTAAAGCGGTGGTTTTCAACCAGGGGGTAAGGTACACTGCTCGGGATAAAGCCTGCGGTTAACGAATAATCACCCTTGCCAAACATGCCTAAATGCGGCTTCTGCTGCAGGTTAACAGCTATTTTATTATAGTTAAAATCGCTCTCCAGGCCTTTAAAGCCATGCGTGTAACGTAAAGTAATTACCGGGTTATCATTGCCGCTACCGATGTTTACACGCCTGTTTACTTTTGACGATTGCAGCAAACGCGCGCCCGGCCTCCATTGCAGTTCGGCACCTAATTCTGCGGTTTCGTAATGGTTGTAAATTAGCAGGTCGTTCGGGTCGTGGTAAATAAAATCAAACAATGGGTTAAAGGTACTGTGAGTCAGGCTTATCCTGGCACGGAGGGAAGGCACAATGTCGGTTTGATAATAGCTTTTGATCACATTTTGATAAAACGGCCCGCGTATACTTAACTGCCCGTTCAGTATCGACGCATTGAATACATTATTCCCATTAATGGCAAAATTTTCAAACTGGTAACCTGTCTGGCCTATGTCGTGTAAAAACGATATGCCGACCTGTGTCCAGGGCTTGCGCGACAGGATATAATCAACCGATCCATTATATTTAAACCTCTTATCGGTAAATGCATAAGCCACATAACCGCCTAATATCCATTTGTCGCTAAAATGGGTATTGGTAATAGCGCCTATGCGCAATACGCTGCCTTCCAGATCGTTGTGACTGTAGGTATAGGGGTATGGGCCAAAGCTGATACTACCAACCTTATAATACCCTGTGATCAGCGTACCGGCTAAATTGGCATATGTTTTAACAATGGGCAGGTTTTTAACTGTGTCGATAACCTGGTATTCGCGCTTATCGGCCACGGTAAGCGAATCATGACGGTTCTTTATCCAGTAGCTATCATCTTTTTTGGTTACGTCGTCGGCCATTACCAATGGCTCTTTGAATAAACTTTCGGGATAGTTGCGGTTGATTTCGAAGTTCTTGTTCGACAGGTAGAACGTGCCTATAAAGCCCGATGAGTTTTTGGATATGCTCGATATATTTACCGTAATACGCGTTTTAGCTGGCAGCCAGGCGGTAGTTTCGGCGGGTTCAAACATTTCCTGCTGTATGCGGACCTTGTTAATAAAATTCAGGTTTGCATCAGCTGATACGCTGGCATCTATCTGGTACACGGCGTAGCTGTCCTTTGTGATCCACATAATACCTTCAAAGGCCAGGTCGTGCGAGCGTTTGGGTTTAAAGCTTAGTTTGTAATATTCCTTACCGGCAATTTTATCGTGTTCGTCGATCAGTTCGTAGTCGTAGAATGTTTTCCAGCTATCTGTTAAAGGGGATATAAAATCCTTTCCGGCCAGCTTCATGTAATTGCTGTAAAAATCGTACTGCAAAAACGTAGTGCCAACCAGTTGCGATATCAGTGTTTCGTCCTCAATACCCACACCTGTCGCCCGGGTGCGTTCAACGTGTTCTGTTTTACGTTTGGGATCATTTTGATAGTAATAATCTGATATTGTTTCCGACATAAATATCGGAAGGGTAGGCGTACCGTCGTCACCGGCAGTCTTTTTCAGGCTGTCCATTATCGGCAGTATCTGCTGTATAACACGGCGTTTTTTCATTTTTTCGCTCATGTTCGATAACGACAGTTCGATGCGGTTATAACTTTGATATTGATAACTTTTGAGTTTGAGCAGGTCATTATCCGGTTTGTGGATTACCATATTGGCCATTATATCCCAGGCGGGGTTAACGTATGCTTTTGGCGTAATATTGACCGCAGCGAGCATTTTGCTGTTAGATGATAACTGGAAATTAACCTCGGGCGATGCTGTTGCAGGTAATTTTTTTTGCGATGGGACATAGCCGATATAGGTACAATATATAGAGTCCTTCGCTATGTTCTGCGGTACTGTAATATGATACAGGCCATCAAAGTCAGTCACGGTGCCGCGCCGCGTACCGTTGTTCAGTTTAACCGAGATAGTAACATAGGGTACAGGTTCGCCGGTTTGTGCATCGGTAACTTTACCTGTAACCAACCGCCCCTGACCTTGAGCCGACGATATAAACGTGCCGCCGCAAATAAATAAAACAATTGCAGCAGTAAGGCGTAAATAACCTGTAGTTCTTATATTAGGTAACATCTTTTAGTTAAACAGCATTTAAATATAGGGCATTAAACTCATTGATCGATGCTCCGTACAGACTCACATCGCTTACTGAGTTTAAGTATAGATTGCAAATGCTATACCACAAGTGTATACCTGTTTTTAAAAAGGTTGTTATTTCCCATAAAAAGGCAATGGAGGCCCGGTCAGGGAATAATCCTTAGCTCAATAGAAGGGGGTGAGCCTGTTCTTTCGAAACAAAACTGTTACAAATATAACATTTCACTTTGTTTTCATTTTATACGCCGGTTTGTATTTTTTAATTATTAGTGAACTTGTAACAGACGAAGCCTTTTGTAGAAAGATTGCAACGAAAAGTATGTTTATTGTGGAAATAAATATGCGTTGAGGTGAATTTTTTTGAATTATAAGAATTACGACAAGCTGCAATATTGCAGGTGTAGATAAAACGATGAGAATAGTTAGCCTCCGTTGATCATGTCAGATACGATGCCCTTACTGTCCTTACGCTCGGCCAGGAATACTCCAACAATATGAACAGTAATAAACGCAAGCACCAAATACATACAGAAACCGTGTATTTCCTTAACATCGTGCCCTATGTTTTTCATAAAAGGCAAGACGTCATCAAATGCAAGGCTAAGCCCTGTACAAACTATAACAACCAACGTGATATAAAAGGCAACATAAATACTTTTTACAACAAGCGCATGCCGCACCGGTTCACGCTGGTTTTTAATATAAAAAAATTGTTTCCAAAGATCCCTGAACCGCCTTATGAATTTTTGATCTGCCGTTTGAGTAAGTTCGGCAATAAGGCGCAGCAGGAGTAAGGCTGCAAGGAAATACCCGAACCAGATGTGCACGTCCCAAACCTTATCATTTAAAGCATGCACGGCCGTACGGGCTTGTTTCAGCGTAACGTTCGCGCTGTCGCGCTGCATGGCAGATAGCACTGTTGGGGCACTTCCGCGGGTATTCAGGATTGTTGAATTGATCAAAACTGTGATCAGCGACCCGGATATAACGATGGCGTTGAGCCAATGCCATAGCCTGATGGCAGCACTATAGTTTTTTACCGGAGCCGGATGCACCGGTTCTGTTTTCAGGGGTTCAATTGTTGACATGTTTGGATTGAAATTTTTTAAAGATAAAAAAATGGGTCTTCACATTGCTGAAAACCCATTTTGATCTAAGCAGTATTAGCGTTTAATTACCAGATATCACCGCATCGCTTGCTTTATCCACCTTGTTTTTGATGATGGAGCGGGCATTTTTTATGGCATTGTCTTTATACTCCGACAGGTCGTCGGCGGTGGACTGTACTTTACTTTTTACCGACTTGATCAGATCGGCAAAATAGTCTGATATTTCTTCCTTGATCTCGGTGCCTTTGTCCGAGTTTAATAAAATGCCCACAGCAGCTACAACCGCGGCTCCGGCTAATAAGCCTACTATTATTTTTGTCTGATCTTTCATAATAATGGTATTAAGTGTTGAATTATTGTCTTGTTATTATGATGAACAGCTTAAACCGGATTGTGTTTAAAATATGTAATTTATTTTACGCCTCTATAATTTCTCAACAGCGATAAATGCACCCGATGTTTTCATTTTAGGTAATTTTTGACAGAATTGCCGCCATTTTGGAAAAACAGGAAGTAATATTCAACCTATCGGAAAATATTTTCTAATAATGAAACTACCTGAAACCTACCTCCGTATAACCACCCACGTAACGAAAAAGGAAAGGTCATTGTGGAATACGTGTATAACCCTAAATTAATTTTAAAGCGATTGCTGATAGGCGCCATTGTGTTATTAGTGGCTATAAGTCAGGTAAAAGCTCAAACTATTACCCTTCGGGCATTGGACGCCGGTCCATATTCACCGGGCTCAACCATAGCCGTGCCGTTCAGCATCAGCGATGCTACGGGCTGCATCAATCAGAATAATATTTTTAATTTATATATTTCATCAACTCCAGGTGGCATTCCCGATACCAAGATCGGTACATTCAATGGTTTTTATACCACTTTCGTAAACGGTACTTTGCCTGCATCTTTAACTCCTGGTAGTTATAACCTTGAGGTACGTGCCACCAGCCCCGCAATTGCAACTGCAAGAGCGACCATCAATATTATTGAAGGATCGGCTTTGTCGGCCAAGATAACTTCACAAAGCATCAGCAGTAGCAGCCAGGATGTATTCGGTAACTGTAATGGTCGCCCAGGAAATTTCGATTTTTTAAATCAATCCACATCTGGCAGTGTGGTAACAGCTGCTTTTTATAACGAATTAAGTCAGAACCTTGAAAACACCCTTACATTAAACCCAAGCGCGAGTTTTAATGCGGTAACATCGCATTATACAATTTTAGTTAAAGCTACAAGCGGCGGCCTTACCGCAACAAAAGCTTACGCCCTCATCAATAACTTGGTGAACACCAGTTTTGGCGCCACGGGTAGTAATACTGTGTGTTTAATAAACGGTAAAGGCACATTGGTTTACAATATGGATATTTCATCGGCCAACGGGTTACAAAAAAACTACCCCGGTAATATCTATTCAGTTGATTGGGGCGATGGTACCAATACCAAATATACTTATTGTCAGATCAGCGCCTCCGGCGGACAGATCACACACGATTATGCTACGCCATCCTGCGGTGTGACAAGCAACGGGCATACTAATGTGTTCCCGGTAAATATACTGGTTATCAGTCCGTTCTGTGGTTCGGTTGGTACGCAGGTTACCAGCTATGCCAAGGTGCTGCAACCGCCAAGCAACAGCTTTACCGGCAACGGTGCTTACGCGTGCTTAAATGTGCCGGTATCTTTCACTAATACCTCATTCCCGGGCGACGACGCTAACAGCCAGACTTCAAATTGCCGGAACTCAAACGCCAAGTACAGCTGGTATGTGGATGGGCAATTGCAGGGTACCAACATGGCCCTGAATGATAAGTTTGCTTATACCTTTACCACGACAGGCACCCACACTGTATTACTGCGCTTACAACAAAGCGGCGATGGCTGCGGCGCTACAGATTTTTCGGGAACGATCTGCGTAGAAGCAGCCCCTCAGCCAAAGTTCAGCCTGAGCGATTCGGTTTTTTGTAGTTCGTCGATCATTATCCCTACCGATCTTTCTGTTGTTGATAACAGCTGTTCCGGTAGTTCTCATGGCTATACCTGGACGGTTACCGGTCCGGCCGCCGTAACCTATGTCGATGGTACCAACGCCCACAGCAAACAGCCTAAGTTTATATTCGGCACAGCTGGTACTTATAAAGTGATGCTGAGTATCGACGCTGCCTGTGGCCCGATCAACACGCCAGCACAAACCATTATTATCAATACGAGCCCGGTAGCCAAATTGGCCGCCGATAACGAGTTTTGCGGTAAAATGCAGCTCTTTACCTTTGATGATAAGAGTCCGCTCACGCAGGCTACATTCAGCGGTACAACGCTTGCCCAGCCGGACACTTACACCTGGGCTGTAAGCGGCGGCGGGTATTCTTTCCAGAACGGAACCACAGCCAACTCAAAATATCCGCAGATCTTATTTAACGATTATGGTACTTACACAGTTACTGTTACGCACAAAAACACCTGCGGCAGCGTTTCGGCAACACAAAAATTAAGCTTTAAAGAGTCGCCGACGGTAAACGCTGGCCCGAATCAAACCGGTGTTTGCCCGGGCAGCACGGTTACCTTAGCAGGTAGCATAACGGGCCCGACCCCGCAAAGCTTCGGCTGGGTAGGGGGTACCGGCACTTTTGCACCCGACAGGAATACGCTGACCGCAGTTTATACGCCTTCGGCAGCAGAGATTGCTGCAGGGCAGGTTAAGCTAACCCTGAAAGCATCGACAACTAACCCCAAGCCTTGTGATATAGTAACCAGCGATGTACTGATCACCATCAATCCTACAAATAACATAACCAGCACTGCCGGCAAAACCATTTGTACCGGTACAGCAGTTAACTATCAGCCAACTGCAACTGTTACCGGAAGCACTTTCACCTGGACAGCCTCGGCGACAGTTAATGCCAGCGGTTTTACAGCAAGCGGCAGCGGCCCGATCAGCGACGTGCTTGTGAACACCGACCCGGTAAACAATGCAGTGGTAACTTATATCATCACACCGGTAAGTAATGGCTGTAACGGTGTTTCGTTTACTTATAAAGTAACTGTTACACCTAATCCTGTAGTTACCGCAACTTTAATCAATAACACCATTTGCAGTGGCATTAAAGCTGGCATCGTATTGGCTTCGAATTTGCCGGGTACCACTTATACCTGGACAAGTACTGCGAGTGCCGGCGTAACCGGCAATACAAATCAGGCTACCGCAGTTTCTATAGCCAAGATCGATGATATTTTAAATACGACAGTTACTACAACAGCGTCAACAGCAACTTATGTTATTACGCCGGTGAGCCCTAACGGCTGCAGCGGTAATTCAATTACTGTAACAGTTAATATTTTGCCTCCGCCCGTACAGGCCAATGCCGGGTCTAATGAGGAGATATGCAATTCGGCTGTTTACGTGCTGAAGGGTAATGCGCCAGCGCCTTCATCCGGCCAGTGGTCGGTAGTATCAGGCAATGCCGCGGGCGTTACTTTTGCCGATGCTACTCAGCCAAATACCGTAGTAAGCGGTTTGGTTGGTGGCCAGCAATATCTTTTTAGGTGGACGATCACCGGCGCATCAACCTGCGCGCCAAGCACGAGCGACGTAACCATTACCGATCTGCCTGCTCTGGCAAGCAGCATCAGCTTTAACCAGCCGCAGGTGTGCCAGGGGCAGACTGTCACTATTTTAGGTACGAACCCAACAGGCGGTAATAAAACCTATGCTTATGCATGGCAAAGCAGTACCGATAATGTGAACTGGAACCCGGTTAGCGGTCAAAGCGGAATTAATTTAACTGTTTTGGTTACCAACTCGATGTGGTACAGGCAGGTGGTAACTTCGGGGCCGTGCAGTAACATCAGCAATAGCATACAGATTAACGTGTTGCCACCGATAGCCAGCAATACCATCACGGCCGATCAAACTATCTGCGCCAATAATCAGCCTGCTCTGCTAACCGGCAGTCAGGCCACAGGCGGGGGTACAAATTATGCTTACCAATGGCAAACCAGTACCGATAACGGCAAAACCTGGGCAGATATAGCCGGTGCGACTTCGATCGGTTATCAGCCGCCGGTATTGACCGTAAGCACAATGTACCGCCGTAATATCAGCACCCAGGTTTGTACCGGCGCTTTTCAAAACAGCAGTAATGCGGTGAGCATTACCGCAAACCCGTCGGCGAAAGCCAACTATGTTTATATTACTGATAAATCCTGCGCGCCATTTGTTATCGATAGCCATAACATCGCAGCTACCGATTACCCTGACCGTAACGCACAATATACCTGGTATGCTAACGGTGTTTCTATAGGAACAGGCTTAATTTTCCCGGGTTATACTATCAATACCGATGGCCAGAGTGTAGATATCAAACTGGTAGCCACCAATAAATTTAACTGCGGCGATAATGTGTTTACGCACACCTTCAGCACAACCAAAGAAGTTACGGCGGTCATTGCACAAAACGTAAGCTCGGGCTGCGGGCCGTTAACGGTTAATTTTACCAATGCATCAAGCCCGCTTACCAACTCTGCCTTTGTGTGGGATTTTGGCAACGGAGTTAAATCGACTGCCGTTAACCCCGGCAACGTGGTTTTTCAGGCCGATCCAACTGGTAAAGATATTGTTTATACAGTTACACTTACCGCGAATACTCCCTGCGGTATCAAAGTAACTACAAGTAAAGTTACTGTTCATAACTCGCCTAAAACCATCATCACGCCCGATAACGTAATGGGTTGCTCGCCGTTTACCGTGAATATGGTCAACCGTTCGATAGGCGGAGGAGCTACATATACGTACGATTTTGGCGACGGAAGCCCGGTACAAACCGTACCTGATACGCAAACCGTTCATCATACCTATACTAACGCCAAAACGCAGAATTACACCATCAAAGCCACAGCACAAAGCGCCTGCGGTATTGGACAGACACAAACTTATACCGTAACCGTATCGCCGAATTCGATCGTACCTGCATTGATCGTTGATGCGCCTCAACTGGCAGGTTGTGCGCCATGGACGGTCACTTTCCATAACAATACCACAGGTGCCACCAATTTCGAGTACGATTTTGGTGATGGCAGTCCGCTTGTACAAAGTAACATTTCACCAGAGCTGATCACGCATACGTTTACAAAAGGCGGTACATACACCGTGCGTGTAAAAGCAACCAATAGCTGCTCGGTTAATTATGCAACACACGTAATTACTGTATATCCGCAACCCGCACCCGATTTTACTGCCGATATCACCCAGGCCTGTACACGCGCTATGGTAACGTTCACCAACAAAACACCTGTAGCCAATACCTATATCTGGGATTTTGGCGACGGGACGACATCTACTGCCGTGAACCCAACGCACAGGTTCGATTATACACATTCGCCCTACACGGTAACGCTCACGGCAATTGCCAATATGGGTTGCCCGGGCAGCATGGTTAAAAAATCGTATATTACTATAACCGCACCGCCATTGGCTCAATTTATTGAGAAGGATAGTGTGATCTCTTATCCTAACAAAACCTTTACGTTTACCGATAAAACAAGCCGCAGCACCCCGGTTACCTGGATGTGGAACTTTGGCGACGGGCAAACAGCAAGCAAGCAAAACCCCGAACATACGTATGCCGATACCGGTTATTACAAAGTGCGTTTAATTGTTTACAACGTACAGGGTTGTGCCGATACCGTTATTCACCATGTGCGTATTACCGGTGTGCCGGGACAAATGTACCTGCCTAATGCCTTTATGCCGAACAGCAGCAACAGGGAATTGACGACCTTTAAAGCCATCGGCTCAGGCATTAAAGAAATGTCGCTGCGTATCTATAATAACTTTGGCCAGTTGGTATGGCAAACCAACAAGCTGAATGCCCAGGGACAACCGACCGAAGGCTGGGATGGTACCATACACGGGCAACTGGCGCAACAGGGCGTTTATATCTGGGAGGCCAGTGCAACGTTCCAGAACGGATTGGAATGGCGGGGAATGAGCTATAATGGCTCAGCACCACAGCGCAGCGGCACACTTAACCTGGTGCGATAATCCGGATAGGGATTTATTACGTAATTGTCGGGTAAATAATTATTTTTGGTACATACTGCACACGAATGAGTAAAAATCCGGCATCAGGTATTATCCCAGTAGTCATAGTTACCGATGAGCATTACGTTATTCACCTGGCGGCGCTGCTCAAATCCATCGAAATGAACCATAAAAGCGGCGAACATATCGCTGTTTATGTGATAGCTGACGGCGTAAAAAAAAGTAGTCAGAAAAAAATACACGCTTCGGTAAGCGCGGATATGTTCAGCATTACCTGGGTAAAGATGGAGGATACCATTCCGCCCGGTGTTAAGCTTCCGCTCGACAGGACATCATACCCGGTAACTATCTACCTGCGCCTGTTTATTGAACATATCGTACCGAAAGATACCAAAAAAGCTTTGTTTTTGGATGTGGATATGATTGTGCTGGAAGATGTAAGCAAGCTGTACAACCACGATTTGGCCGATAACGTGATAGCTGCCGTGCAGGACCCTCGTTTGCTTACTTTCGATAACAGTTGGGGCGGTATCTTCAATTACAAAGAGCTGGGCTTTGCACCTGATACCAAATACTTCAATACCGGTTTGCTGATCTTCAATATGCCCAAATGGACCGAGGGTAACTATGCACAAAAGATCATTGATTGTATTGACGATAATATCAAATTCGCCAACTACCCCGATCAATACGGTTTTAATGTGGTATTGGCCAATAAATGGCTCGAACTGGATGCCAGGTGGAATTATTTTGCTTCAGGCGATATCGAAAAACCATTCCTGGTGCATTTTATATCGCGTAAGCCCTTTTACACCTCGTATAATTATAACCCTAAATACCAGGAGCAGTTTTACGGATATCTGAAAATGACCGAATGGCGCAATGCCAAACCCATCGGTGAATTGAACCGCTATGCCAAGAAGTTAAAAAATATCTGGATTAAGATCAAAAAGAAGTTTTAGTGTAGGGTTACACTTTTTTATTTGAGATTACACCGATTTCCTACAATAATTTTTCCCGCGCGATAAATGCCTGTATGGTATCCGGCGCTGTCATCAGGAATGTGTGAATACCCAGTTTTGCTGCGGTCTCCAGGTGTTGCGGGCTGTCGTCAATAAACAGGGTTTCCTCTGGCTTCAGGTTCGCATCAGACAGGATGTGCTCAAAAATTTCGGCATCGGGTTTACGTTTGCCTATAAAGTGCGAATAATACACTTTCTCGAACAAATGATCATTTCCCTCAAACCCGTATTCATGGTGCAGATAGTCCATCACAGCATCGTAATGTATGGCGTTGATGTTACTGAGCAGGAAAGTACGGTATTTACTTTTGAGCTTTGCAAGCAAATCGTTATTGCCTTTGGCAATACCTAAAAGCATCTTGTTCCAGGCATTGTCTATCTGCTCATCGGTTAAGCCGGGGTTATTGGCCTTTTCGCGTATGCGGTTTCTGAATTCGCCTGCGGTGATCTCACCTTTTTCGAAAGCGTTAAAGATATCGTCCTGCTTACGGTGCCCAAAAAACTCGGTTGCGCTGGTAATACCCAAATCGGCAAAAGCCTGTTGCGTTAAAGCAAAATCAATGCTGAAAATTACGTTTCCGTAATCAAAAATGATGTTTTTAATCTGATCCATGCGGGCGCAAATATATTACACCGTTTCGGCTATAGCGTCAAATTTTTTTATATCATCGGCTGTTGAGCTGATCTTTTGTTTCCCGCCGCGGTTTGAGCGTAATGTACGCGAAAAAAGCGACAGGTCTCTGTCGAACAAAAAGCGGAACAATAAACCAGTGTACGAAGTATGGTAGCCCAGGTTTTCGTAATGTTCGTTTGCTATTGATTTTATTTTGGGAAGATTATTCCAGGGTACCGAAGGAAAGTCGTGATGTTCGTTATGGTAACCCACGTTCAGGTTAACACTATTTAAAACGCCATAATAGCTTTTGGTTTCCTGTTCGTCACCATGGGTAAGATAATGCTCCTGCAGCCAGCGCGCACCGAGAGGGTGTAAACCGATGGAGAAAAAGAAACTGAACACCATGAACATAGTAGTCTTGGCTCCGAAGAAATAAATCATACAAGCCATAAAAGCAATTTCAACGATCCAGTTTACGGCTGTCCAGGCGTCAAAAAGCTGTATCTCCTTTAGCCTGAAAGGGCGCAAGGCCTGGAATATCGGGAACAGTAATAACCACACGGCTTTACCGTACCACGAATTGCTGATCAGTTTAGCTTCCCACTCAAAAGGCATATCTGCATCCAGTTCGGCCACGCCCTGGTAGGAGTGGTGCTTGATATGATATTTTTGAAACGATACTGAACTGGGGAATGAAAGAGGCAGATTGGCCAGTATGCCGGCAAGTGTATTTAATGTGCGGTTCTTAAAAACCAGGTTATGTGCGCACTCATGTATACAGATGAACAACGCATGGCTCGCGAATGCACCTATACAATAAGCTGCCGTTACCACCAGCCACCACGAGCTATTTTGCAAGGCGATGCCTATGCCTACCAGCAGGCTTACGCAAAGCACGATCACCAAAAAAGTATAGGGGTTGCGGCCTATAAGCTCTCTGATCTCGGGATGGTCGGTAATTATTTTTTTTGTTCGTTTTTTGTGAGGTTCGCTTTCGTCAGACCAGTTGAACTTGTTTATTTTGGGCATACAGTTAAAATATGAACCTGCTCATTTGAAGCAGATAAAAACCGAAGGTAGTAAAATAGGATGAGTTAAGTTATCAATAATTTGTCATAACTGTTATGGGTGTTTACGTAAACACTGATGATATCTAACCATTGGTGCTTATGTTGCCAGTATCAACACAAGCGCTGCCCCTTAACAAAACCGAATACTTTAGCCTGATAGGCAGGCAGATAAAAACCGGAGAAAAAAAGCATGTTAATGTTTAATACGTTGCCATCGCAGCATGTAATATGCAGGGAGTTTTCATCATTGATGATAGTGCCGGGTGCGGTATTGGCACTTACAACTGTATTTATAACCTGTGCATCCATCAGTTTTACTTCTTGTTGATTAAATATGCTAAGCGCTCCTTTGTTCCAGGGATTGCAGGCGCGTATCAAATTACAAATTTCGGCTGCGGGCATTTGCTGCCAGTCAATGCTTACATCTTTTAAAGCCGGACGTTGCTGATAGGCCCTGCTACCAATGCCTGAGATTACCGGCAAAGGCATTTTGTTGAGCAGTAAGCTCAAAATATAAAACACGCCCTCTACACATATTTGCCCTAATACCTGGTTGGCTATCTCATAATTAAAATGCGGTTGGATATCAGTTTCTTTCAGCCAGTAGATAGGGCCGTCGTCAAATTTTTCGGATACTTTGTGGATGGCGACGCCTATCTTCTGACCATGTTTCAATTGCCAGAACACCGGGGTTGACCCCCGGTAAGCAGGCAACGTGCCGAAGTGGATATTGAACAGCGGGGTAGGGCAGGTTTTTAATTTGTCGAGCCTGATGAGGTGCTTGTAGCCCAGCATAAAACAAACATCAAAATTATGTTTAATCAGCCAGCTATAAAGGTCGGCAGGGTTTTTCTCCTGAGTGACATTAATATTAATCTGCTGCGCAAAAGCCGATATTTTTTGATTGACAAAATCATCGGGCGAAGGCGAAAAATAAATATGCACCGATATCTGCTGACTTACAAGTGCGTAAACAAAAGGAATAAAAGTATCGGTGTTGGTGATAACGCCTATGCGCATGTGTAGTAACTCAGGCATGAATCTGCCGTAATGCAAATTACTTAGGAATGTTTATAAAAGTATAGGTAAAGCCAATAAGCCTGTTGCTCTTTTAAGAATGTTGCAAATGCGAAAAAGTAAAAGTAGCCGCATGAGGCACGCCTTTAACATAGCCGTATTTCTTTGTATGGGCCGGATTGCTTGATTTAAAAGTGAAAGAAGCCTCGTTATGTGCTGCGGTAGGACCGCTGTTAATATTACCCTGGCTTATCAGTACAAGCGTCATCGGTTGCCAAACTTTTTTTTCTGGCTGACTTTTGTTGTCAGTTATCTCTGAATGGTTTTTCATTGGTTATTATTTTTTTTAAAGTTAGCATTTCAAATGCTAACATCAATAAGTAATTGTTAAAATAATTATTAAAAGCATATATACCTTAGCACTAATATGCAAGGTATATATGCTTTATCTGCTGCTAAATGCCTTTAATTAAACGACGGGAATATGCCCGACCAGGCAATAATATAATTAATGGTCAAAAAGGACATCCTGTTCTCATGCGGCAGGCTGTTGCCTACCGGTTGTATTGTTCCCGGATCGATTGTTTGCAGGTTCAGCGACGCAGTATTGGGCACCCATTGTGTTACGGTAGTGGCAGGAGTTGTTACGTCTACAGGTGCTGCCAGCAGCGCGCCGTTTGGCGAGGCTGCGTTGCCGGTAGCTGCCGTACCAAAGGCAGTATGGGTGTGCGCCGGAATGGTTTGAGTGGTAAGTGTAACGCTTTCAGTGCCGCCAATTTGTCCCATTGTCCTTGTGGAAAGACCCTGGCCGGTGCCCTGATGTACTACCATGCGGCCGCGCAGGTCGGGCACGGCAAAAGTGTTTACACCGTCGCCGCCGTAAGTTGTTCCTATTAAAGTATACAAAGCCTCGTATTCCGATATCGGCTTTAAACTGCCGTCGCATTTAAAATATCCCGGGGGAGCGAAGGTAAAACCAACTGATCTTACTTCGCCTACATATGGTTGTGACATATTTGATGTTTTTGTGTTTAAAATTGGTTAAATTCAGTTAGTTCCTCGATGGGAAAATGCCCTGCGTAGCTATGCAAATGTTCATTACTAAAAACGGTGGCATATTGTTATGGGGCTGCGTGCCGCCTGTGGTGCCGATAGTACGCGGTTCTAAAGGTACCAGGGTTTGCGTACCGGTGGCATAGGCATTGATCACATCATTAGCAGCTAAGACACTTTTGGCAACGGCCATTCTCGAAGTGGAGGTTACATTGGTGGTGCCTGCTGCTGTCTGTGCCGCAACGATGTGGATATGCTGAGGGATTTGTGTTTGAAGTAAAGTTACGTTCTCAACACCTGCAATTTCGCCTAATACATAATTAGCGCCCGATACAGGTGATGGGCCTGTGCCGAGCATGGTCCTGCTCATTAAATTTGGCAAAGCAAAAGTACTCACCCCGTTACCGCCATAGGTGGTGCCAAGCAATGAAAATAAAGCTTGGTTTTGTGCTATCGACAGAATTTGCCCGTTACAAAGCGCCCAGCCCCTGGGTGGTTGATTAAAACCGAAAACCCTGATCTCGCTTAAATATTGTTCCATGTTAATATCTTATTAAAATAAATGATGATTAAGTTCAGCTTTAGTTTCTTGCAGGGAAAACACCCTCTAAAGCGATATAATAACTGATAGTTAAGAATGGCGCCCTGTTTTCGTGCGCCTGGCCGCCGCCTGCCGGGCTTATCATGTTGGGCGCCATCGTGGTGTTGGGTGCTGTTGTGACAAAGGTGTTGACCGCGCCATTGCCCACCGACGTTGATTTTGCGAAACCGTTGGCGAGGAAGGAAACATTAGCAGCAGGCGCGTTCGTTTCAGAACCCCTTTCAATAGCCACCGGGGCATTATCGGCTGTAAATGTGTGGTTATGTGCCGGCATGTCGCTGGTTATTATGGTAATAGCATCTGCGCCTCCGTTTTCACCCTGAACGTAATCCTGTAGTCCCGGCCCCTGGCCGGCATTATACAGCGTTGTACCTCCAATGTTGGGTATCCCAAAAGTGGTTGAGCCATTACCGCCGTACATGGTACCTAATAGCGAGAACAGGGCCGTATACCTGCTGATGGGTAGTATCTGCCCATTGCATTGAAGCCAACCCCTGGGCGCAAAATTGTTGGCAAAAGGCCTGATCTCGCCTAAAAACTGATCTGACATAGTGTTAAGGTTTAATAATTGTTAAAAAAAATATATTAATTAATAAAAAGCTTACTAATGGTCCGGCCGCACAAGGACAGTGCAATTACTTTGTGGTAACGCTAAGTTAATATTGAAACACCTCGGATTGGGGATTTATACGGCGATATTTCAGTGTTCTAAATGTAGATAAAAATATCTGATGAAAACAAAAAAAATATACATTATTTGTTGCGAAGATTAATTGGACATACTTACAGCGGAGCTGTTCTTCAAAGGGATAGCATGATGATAGGCAAAGCATTTAAAAACAATTTCTTTCTGAAATTATTTTGTCTGATATATTTTTTGTTTATTTGTATCACCCAAAAATTGATATGGAAACTATTCTACAGCAAAATAACAACCTGCCTAAGGAGCAATCAAAAGGCAATTTTGAAAAAAAAATATGGGCAGAACCCGAGATTACTTTAATTAGCAGCGCCAGCATAGAAGGTGGGCCCCACCCGGGCTTGCATGAGGCTACCACTTCATTTGGCTCTAAAGGTTCACTGTCTTAACTTCAATAATTGTTTTATTCATATTGCTGGTTTACCTTTTGATTGAAAGGCAGGCGCGCTGTATTTTAAAGGAATGTTACTCTGTTTATTAGATAGAGTGACTCCAACGTTTTATTGCACTTTGTTTCCTTATTACTAAGTTTATTAAAAATGCATCCGCTTTATTTAATTATTGGAGTAGTATAGGCAGAAATTACCTTAATCTCATCTGGGTCAATACCTATGTGTGATCGCCCTTAAACCTTTTTGGCCGGTTTGCCGATTCGTCTTTTAAATACTCCTCAAACAGCGAAATCTGAGTTCTACGGTTTTTCTGTATCGGTACTAAACTGGTACGCCCAGCGGATAAGTACACCCACGCCAATGCCCGATATCAGGATGATGTAGAGTATAATGAACGATATATTAATACAATGCCCTACGTTCTTTTTACCGTCGCTCGGGCCGAAGTAAGGGTTTTGATCCCAAAAGAAAAGCCACATTAAAAAGAACACCGTCCAGATGGCAAAGACCGCCACCAGGCCGTAGATCATTTTTTGCCGCCATTCCCAGGCTTCGCCTTGAGTCTTCACCTGGTAAAACAAAACGCCTCCGCCAACTAAAAGCACCAGGATAAGCACAATATTGATGAGTCCTAAAACCTGGCTGTAAGTTGGGTTGATATGTTGGCCGCAGGGGTTGGTAACCAATAAGCGCCCGAACTCAAGCAGAGAAGCCATCAGCGTATGTTTAATGATCTTCGTATCAATCGTCGTCGTATCAATTTTGATGAATTTACTCGCCAGTACTTTTTGCAGTTCGCCGTAGCCGTTATCATCGCCAAGGGTTTTAACGGATACGCCCCCAAGTGCATTCTCTAATGCGTAATCGTATTTTTCGCCCAGAGTTTTTTCGTCATCGTACCAGATATCGATATAGGTTTTACCGTAATCGGCCTCGATGTGCGCCGATGATTCGCCTTTGCCATAAATAACCGTAGCGTCGGAGTAATTGGTGCGTATACTATTATAAGGTATATAGCGCAAAAACTGCTGCGGTTTATTCTGCCATATCACACCGCTATAGCTTAGGCCCATAATAAATTTGGATGGAAGTATACCCTGATCGAGATACAGTGCAAAGCAGGTTTCAACACTATAATTACTGCCGTTATCCAACGGGGCCAGCGGACCGGGAGTGTTGATGATCTCGCTGAAGTCGATGATAAAACTATCAGCATATTTATCCAGGGCCACCAGGTCGTAGGCAACACCTTTATCATCGGCAGGCAAGGTAACACTTAGTACGGCGCCTTTGGGCAAAGCCTGTCGGAGTGAGGCTAAAAAGCCTACAAAATATCCTTTTTGATGCGCGCCTAACCCATTAAAATCAATATTGATACCGTTCGCTCCAATTTGCTGCATCATTTTTATTGCCCTGCTTATCAGCCCGGTTTTGGCAGTATTGCTGTTTAAAAACTTCGATGTACTTCCCGGGCTGTTGTTGTATAAGGACAATAGCACCTTGCAATTGGCTTTTTTAGCGCTATCAACGGCCGATACATTATTGCTCAATTCGGTTTTATCGATATTATCAATCAGATTTACGCCATAAACTAAAGTGGTCAGCAACTTAAAATTAAAGCTCTTGATATTGTTTTCGGATACATCCGAATAATAGCCCAACACCTGTGCCTGGTGCCCCAGGCTGAGCCGCTTAATATATGCCGTGTCCTTATTTTTCGAGGTATCAGTTATTAAAATAGTACCGTTGTACAATTTGCGGATGGTATTGAGCTTGGCCTGCTTGGCTTTAGCTTCCGCCTCGGCTTTAGCCACCTGGCTGGTATTGGCATCGGCAACCGGCGGTTTGGCGTTGCGTTCTTTTGCCGGCGTATCAACCGTGGCTGGTTTGGTGTTAGCCGCCGTTTTACTGGCATTTGCAATACTGTCGGCCTTATGTTGTTTTTGTTTGATGCTATCCAGCAGTTTAGTTAGCTGTGCCTGTGTAACAACGCTGTTTAAATGTTTTTGCAAAAGCAGCAACGAATCGGTAAGGCCTTTGATTTGTTTGGCAGCAGTTGCTGATTGCTGGGTTGCCGCCAGCGAATCCTTAATAATGTAATTATGAATGATTTTGGTTACCCGGACCTTTTCGTTGTGCCTGAACCTGAAAGGTTGGATGATTGCCTTTAATGGCTTTACGATCTTGCCCAGTAAAGTGGTTTTAGCTTTTTCGGTGGCTTGTTTTTTTAAACTGTCTACCTGCTGATGGCATATGGCATTAGGCGATTTATCGGCCGCATAAACACCTGGATTTACGATCAGACTTTGGAGTGATATCAATACGCAAACTGATACAATAAATAATAAGGTTTTGATCATGGTTGAGTGATGCGTATAAAATTAGGATAAAGATTAAAAAAAATATTTAGCCAGATATTTTTTTTTACGGTTTTTTTCGTAATGTTACTGATGATTTGAACCTGAATCATTTATAGTAGGTCTATTTAATAAATAGGTTATTTATTAACCTATAAGTTAATGCTCCCCGGGCTTATTATCAATGTACTTATCGAAGGCCGTTCGGTATAAGGTGTGTGACCTTGAATTTAGTAGAGATTTTATTTTGTAGATATAACTGTATATGATATATGAGGCATTGTCGTGCTTAGCGGATGAGATTAATGAGTATTTCAGAAACAAGCTCCGGATAAGCGAAGACAAGGTTATACTGTCGGGTTTAGTTAACCAGGATGGTACCGTAGCAATACAGGGCGAAAATAAAGTAGCGATAACGCTGGTAAATATCGAAAAGGAGACGTCGGGTGGTGCGGCGGGTAACTCGTTTGTAAGTAAATCGGGTGCTACGCATGTTAACCTGTATGTCCTTTTTTCGTCTTACTTCAGCGCCGGCAACTACCCCGAAGCATTGAGGTTTTTGTCGTTTATCATTGCCTATTTTCAATATAAAAACGTGTTTACAACATCCAATACGCCAAGGCTCGATAAAAGCATTGACAAATTGGTTTTTGAAATGGCAAGTATTACGCCCGAACAGCTTAACAACATATGGGGTTCGCTTGGTGCTAAGTACATGCCATCGGTAATATACAAAATGAGGATGCTTACGTTCGACGAATCGATCATCAGGGAGTACAGGCCAGTTGTTTCGGGTATCGACAGCGATAGTAATTTAACAAACAGATAGATATGCTATCAGTATTTAATACGCTTACTAAAGTTAACTTTAACCATAGCTACTTTGCTGATGGCATATTCAATGCGTTGAGTGTACAGATAAGTGATGCCACGACTCGCGAGATGAACAATAACGGCCTGTTCCTGAAAGCTTTCAGAGGAGGCTTTCATTTATTGTACGATGAAAACTATGGTGCTTCGGGCCGTACCCGCGAAAGTGTATTGAACGAAGGACTGACTTTGCAGTTTGTCCTGGTATTAAAAGACAACCTGTTTTTTAATTATACCGCCGATGTACCGGAGCAGTTAAGCACAAGCGTTTATTACTTGGGTAATCGCGCGAATACGGCGGGAGCGGTGCTGCATGCCGGTGATTTTGTTTCGGCTAAGGATATTGTGGCTGTTGCCGATCTGAAACAGTATTTTTTTGTAAAGCCATTTGCGATATTGGAACTGGTACTGGCACCAGATCTGCAAAGCGAGTGTTTCATCAGATTCCAGTCGCGGGCAACCTATTGGCGCTATATTTTAATGAGCGGCCACCTGCAGCAATTAAACAGCCCGGCCATAATCGACGGAGAGGGCGGAAGTGAATTCGGCGAGCCGTTAAGTGTTACTTTACCCGGCAATAAAGAAGTGAAAGCATTTGTATCAGGAAGCCAGATGCAATTAAGCCAATACCCGGCGAAAACCTTCCAGCTTGCCGAAAATTACCAGGAAGGCTCGTTAAAGTACAAGGTGATTATCAGGGCCCTGCCTCAACCAGATATCAGTGCGATCTCAAAGATACCTAATCATAATTCTACTAACATTTCAGACATTTTTATTTATTAATCCAAATTACCATGGCATCAACTTACATGACCCCGGGCGTCTATATCGAAGAGAAGGACGCTTTCCCAAATTCGGCAGTCGCGGTAGAAACCGCAGTGCCCGTGTTTATCGGCTATACCGAAAAGGCTGATTTATACAGTAACTCGTTGTTGAACAAGCCTACGCGTATTACTTCGTTTGCCGAATACCTCGAAAGATTTGGTGCCGGTTTTAAAGCGAAGTATACCATCACCAAGGTTACCAGCGATGACGATAAGAAAAAAGCAGCGTTGCATGTTGAAAACACCATTATTGTAGGTGCCGATACCTGGTATGTGGATATCGCTAAAGATAACACACTGTACCTGTTCGATAGCATTCGTATGTTTTATGCCAATGGCGGTGGCCCTTGCTACATTCATTCTGTTGGCCTGTATGGCGGTAAAGCAAGTCTTGAAGTATTGTCTACCGATTTCACAGGCTCAACCGATAACCCGGTGTCTGCTTTCGATATCCTGAAAAAAGAACCGGAGCCTACTCTGGTAGTTATACCTGATGCCATAGCTCTGGGCGATGGCGCTTACAATACCGTTTATACTACCGCATTGCAACATTGCGCTGATACGCAAAGCCGTTTCGCAATATTAGACCTGGCTCAGCAATCGCCGGTAGATCAAACATCTGATATTGTAGGCAAATTCCGCGACGATATAGGCATCAACGCGTTAAACTACGGTGCAGCTTATTACCCATGGTTAAAAACTGCCCTGGTACAGCCGACCGAGGTTGACCTGGATAATATCGACCTTGGCGCTGTAGCTGCTGCCGATTTCTTTCCCGAAGCAGCAGCAAAACAAGTATTGGCCAAATACGATACCGACAGTAAAGCGGCTGCCGATGCGATCAAAACGGCACAGGATGCGCTTGCCGCTGCTAAAACACCAGAAGATGTAGCTAAAGCTACCGCAGACCTGGCTAAAGCAAACGATCAGCCTAAGAAGATTAAAGATAGCTTCCTCCAATCGTTAAAAGCAGTGAGCCCGACCTATGGAGCAGTTTTGGAGAAAATTCGCACCAAAATGAACGAACTGCCACCAAGCGGCGCTATGGCAGGTTTATACACCATGGTTGATGCAAGCCGTGGCGTATGGAAAGCGCCTGCCAACGTTTCGGTTAACCTGGTGAACGCACCATCGGTAAACATTTCGAGCGAAGAACAACAAAGCCTTAACGTTGACGTGATGGCTGGTAAATCGATCAACGTGATCCGTGCATTCCCTGGCATCGGTACCCTGGTTTGGGGAGGACGTACGCTGGATGGCAACAGCCAGGACTGGCGCTACATCAATGTTCGCCGTACGCTGATCATGATCGAGCAGTCGATCAAATTAGCGGCCCGCGCTTACGTATTCGAACCCAATGATGCCAACACCTGGATCACTGTGAAAAGTATGATCGATAACTTCCTGACCAACCTTTGGAAACAAGGAGCATTGGCCGGTGCGGTTCCGGAGCAGGCTTTTGATGTACAGATCGGACTTGGTTCAACCATGACGGCCAATGATATCCTCGACGGCAAAATGCTGGTTACCGTAAAAGTAGCTATCGTACGCCCTGCTGAGTTTATCATCATCACGTTCCAGCAACAAATGCAACAATCATAATTTAACTTATTAACCTAATTTAATCACTAACATTTAAAATATATAGTCATGGCAGATGATGGATCAGCACAGTCGACCACGGTGTGGCCGTTGGTCAAGTTTTCATTTCAGGTAAAAATTGCAGGTACCGAGCTTGTTTTCCAGGAAGTAACCGGTTTATCGGCAGAGTCGCAGGTTATTGAGTACCGCGCAGGTAACAGTAAAGTTTATTCGACCATAAAAATGCCGGGTCTACAAAAATTCGGCAACATCACACTTAAAAAAGGTATGTTCACTAAAGATACTGCCTTGTATACAGCGTTTATGGCCACGAAAATGAACACCATTAAGCGAGCGAGTGTAGTTATAAGTTTGCTGGATGAGAACAATGCACCGGTAATGACATGGACGTTGCTTAATGCGTTCCCATGCAAAATAACCGGTACCGACATGAAGTCGGACGGGAACGAAGTTGCCGTTGAAAGTATGGAACTGGCGCACGAAGGTTTAACCTTTGCCGCTAACTAATAGTAAAAATTAAACAAGTTGGCCGGCAGGTAGGCATAAAACCACCTGTTGGCCAGCTTTTTACTGAAGGATAAAACCGATTGCCGCTTTAAAAAGTGGTTTTTGTTGTTTAATAGGGGTGCCTTATTCCCCGATGGTTTAAGTAATTGATTAACAATGGCCGATGCATATTATCCCCCTGTAGGGTTTTATTTTCAAGTGAATGTTGGCAACATGACCGGGGCCAACGAAGGCGCTTTTCAGGAAGTGAGCGGCCTGAGTTATAAGCTGGGTATTAAAGAAGTGCCCGAAGGCGGCGAAAACCGTTTCGTGCACAAATTCCCGGTGCCGGCTAAGTACGAAAACCTGACCCTGAAGCGCGGCGTGCTAACCGGATCATCGATCATATCGTGGGCACAAACCGCACTGGGGCAGTTTACGTTTACACCCGCGACGGTTGTGATATACCTGATGGACGAAAACTCGAGCCCCATCATTACCTGGAATTTTGTGAACGCTTATCCGGTAGCCTTAAAAGTTGAAGATCTGAAAGCACAGGGTAATACGATTGCAGTAGAAAGCCTTGAATTGAGTTATGACTATTTTACCAAAAGCTGATTATGCCGATCGAGATCAGGGAACTGAAAATTAAAGTAACGGTGGACGATCAATCAAAAAGGAGAGACGCCCCCGAAATTAAAGATATTGATGCACTGAAAAGCAGCATCGTTAAAGAATGTGTGGATAAAGTAATGGCTAAACTAAATACTTTAGCCGAAAGATAAACCTATGGCAGCAGCCGCATCAGCCAGCAGTACGCTGGTTAAATTAAAGATAGAAGGGTTTGACGATCCTGCCTGTGTTGCCCAGAAGAAGGGTGAGATAAGTGCTTTTATCAATCCGTCTACCTACTCGCGCAATTATACCGCAGTGTACGAAACCACCCCCGAGGTGGATGCCAACGCACCTACACAGGTTTTTAAGCGTATAGGCAAAAGTGATCTTAAACTAAGTTTTTTTGTAGATGGCACAGGTATTGTACCCCTGGGTAGTTATGCTAATGTAGATGCTTATGTAAATGCTTTTACCGCTTTAACGCTCGGCTACCAGGGCGATCTGCACCGGCCGTTATATCTGCTTATTACCTGGGGAAGCTTGAAATTTACCTGCATTTGCAAAAATGCCGATATCAGCTATACGCTGTTTACACCCGATGGCAACGCGTTACGCGCCAACATCGACGCCACTTTTGCCGAAAGCATCGACTATCAGACCAAAGCTAAAGAGGCTGAAAAATCTTCGCCCGATTTAACGCACATGCGCGTGGTAAAGGCCGGCGACACTTTGCCGTTGATGACCTACCGCATTTATGGCGACAGCAAATACTATATACAAGTAGCTAAACGGAACGGTTTAAGCAGCTTTAATGCGATAAAACCCGGCGATGTATTATATTTCCATCCACTAACCAACGATATCAAATAATTATGGCCGCAGCACCTTCGCCGTTAAGTATCGCCAACCCGCAATTAACCATCGCTATTACCGTGGGCGGCAGCGCGCTGCCGGATACCAGTCCGGTTGTTTCGATTAACATAACACACGAGGTTAACCGCATATCGTTTGCCGAAGTAGTTATCATCGATGGCGATATTTCGACAGGTACTTTCCCTTTAAGCGACAGCGATACATGCAAGCCCGGTGTCGAGATACAGATCAAAGCCAGCTATACCAATGTAGCGGCGCTGATATTTTCGGGTTATATCGTTAAACAGTCGGTACAGATCACCCACGATCAATCGAACAAAGTGGTACTTACCTGCAAGCATAAAGCGGTTGCGATGACCTATAACCGTACCGAGGCCGAGTTTTCCGGTAAAACGGACAGCGATATCATTACCAGTCTGATCGGTAACTATTCGGGTCTGAGTGCCACGGTAAAAAGCACCTCCGTTTCGCAGGAAACGGTTTTTCAAAAACTATCATCCGATTGGGACTTTATGCTCGCGCGGGCCGAGTTTTATGGATACATTGTTACTTTGGGTAATGATGGCAGCGTAAATGTCGGCCCGCCGGACACTTCAACTTCGGCTGTTTTAAGCGTAACCGCGGGCGATTCGATACGATCGTTCAGTGCCACTTTAAATGCCGAAAAGCAGGCTCCGTCCATCACAGCTTCGGCATGGGATATTAAAAACCTTGCCTTGCTCACTGCCAGCGGCGCTGAGCCTTCGGTAACTACGCCCGGTAATATTACGGCAAAAACCATGTCGGCACAATTGGGGCAGACGGCCCTGACCATAACCTCAGGCACACCGATGCTGCAGGACGAGTTACAGGCCTGGGCCGATGGCAACCTGATGCGCATGCGGATGACAGCCGTAAAAGGCAATGTGAGCTTTATAGGCAGCGAACTGGTGATGCCTGGCACCATCATCACACTGGCCAACGTGGGCGCGCGCTTTAACGGTAATGCCTTTGTTTCGGCCGTGAACCATGTTATCGAAGATGGCTCATGGACTACCTATGCCACTTTTGGTTTGGATAATATACCCGTTGCCGAACGGGCGAATATCTCTTACCCGGCAGCCGTGGGGCAATTGCCCGCCATTGGCGGTTTACAGGTCGCAACAGTTAAAAAACTATCGGGCGACCCGGCCAGCGAGTACCGCGTACAGGTCACCTTGGCTTCGAGCGGTACCGGAGCTTCGGACGGTATCTGGGCAAGGATGGCGAATTTTTATGCTACTTCTACCGCAGGTTCAGGTTTCTTGCCCGAAGTAGGGGATGAGGTTGTGGTCGGCTTTTTGGAGAACAACCCGCGTTACCCTATCATTTTGGGTTCGCTTTATAGCAGCGGCAAACAACCGGTTAACCCGGCTGCCGACGAAAACAACTACATCAAATCCATCATCACCAAAAGCAGCTTAAAGATCAATTTTGATGATCAGAAAAAAGTGATCACCTTTTTAACCCCGGGCAACAATACAATTGTATTGAGCGATGATGCCAAATCGATCGAGATTACCGACCAGAACAGCAATTCGATCAAAATGACCTCGTCGGGCATCGCTATGTCGAGCAATAAAGATATTACACTTAATGCCACCGGTAACATAACTCTTACAGCTACTCAAAAAATAAACCTCAGCGCCACCCAGGATCTGGTTGCTTCGGGTATGAATGTAAGTGCTACCGCCAACATGGGCTTTACGGCCAAGGGTAACGCTACCGCCGAGGTTTCGGCATCGGGACAAACCACCATTAAGGGCGGTATAGTAATGATTAATTAATTAAAAAATAAAGATATGGGAATGCCAGCCGCAAGATTAACCGATATGCATACCTGCCCGATGATGACACCGGGAGTACCACCAATACCTCATGTAGGCGGGCCGATTATTGGTCCGGGAGCACCTACGGTGCTCATCGGAAAGATGCCGGCCGCTGTGATGGGTGATAGCGCAGTATGCGTTGGCCCGCCCGATTCGCTGGTTAAAGGCTCGTCAACAGTGATGATATGCAACAAACCTGCTGTGCGCATGGGCGATACCTGTGCACATGGCGGTACAGTGGTGCTGGGTTGCCCTACAGTTTTAATTGGAGGATAATTATGCCCGATGATATACAATCGTTTTTAGGTACAGGATGGTCTTTCCCGCCGGCGTTTACCAAATCGCCCGAAATGGTGCGTATGGTATCTGATGAGAAAGATATCGCCCAAAGCCTGCACATCATACTCAACACAACACCAGGCGAACGCATTATGCAGCCCGAGTTTGGCTGCGATTTGAAACGCCTGGCTTTTGAAATAAACGATTCGACCCTGATAGCCAATTTTAACCATATTATTTACCATGCCCTGCTTAATTTTGAGCCACGTGTTAATTTCATCGACGCAAAAATTATCGACCGCGATGAGCTCGACGGTGTGCTGCATATCCAGGTAAACTACAAAATCATCATCACCAACACCAGGCATAATATTGTATTTCCATTTTACCTGCAGGGAGAGGGTACCAATGTTTCTGTTTAGTGCTGTAGCGTAATGTATATCGATCTAACCAATTTAAACGAAGGCACGAGCCAGGATGAACGCCATGTTAAAGCGCTCATGCCCGATTTTATTGATATCGATGAACGCGATATTCCTGATTTCCTGAAGTTCATCACTAATCTTTCGGCACAATTCACCTATTATAACATCAGCAATAAACCCGAAGGCGCCTGGGACGATTTTTTTAAATCGGACATTAACATCCTGCTGATGCTCATATCGAAGTTTGATATGCAGGCGCAGATCAACCTGTTCTCGCAGCACGAAGATGAGCTTTACCTTGCCGCGAACGAAAAAGACTTGTTTTCGGCATTGAAAACCATGTTCGATTTTGTGCTGCATGTGTTTAACCTGCTGTACGATCTGCGCGAGCGTTTGCTCAACGTATCCAACCGGGGGCGGATGTCGCAGGAGTTGTTTAAGATAGTCGACAGTTTTGATGATGAGGCTCTAAAACTGAACCGGTATACCCATGAGGCACGACAGGTATTCGGCAAGCAGCTTGAAGTACAAACCCCCGATTACTTTATCAATATCAATACCGAAGAAGGCGACAAAGAGGCAATATTTGTCGGGGCTACACCCAAAGAACGGATCATCAATGCGATGCCGGCTATAAAAAGGGTTTTTAACGATCTCAGCACCAAGTGTAACCACTTGTTAGGTGTAACACGCTTTTATTTAAAAAGCAACAATATGCTTACCCAGGAGTACCCGCCTTACCTGGCTTTGTATATTGCGTTTTTACATTTGTACAAGCATCTGCAATACAAAATCAACGAGATCACCAAAGAGCATCTCGACCTGTATTATAAGCGCATACTGAGCCTCGAACACAAAAAGACTGTTGCCGATAGTGTGCACATTGTTTTTGAAAAAGACGACGCTTCGCCCTACGTTTTATTGAAACAGGGCGAAGATCTGCTGGCACAGATAGCCGGTCAGCAAAACCCCGCCACGTTTAAACTCAATGAGGACCTGTTAGTAACCGGTGCGCAGATAGCAGAGCTTAAAACTATATTCCTCGCCGAGCGCATCCAATTGAAAAACCTGGCGGGAATGGTAAAAGAAACACAGGTTTACAACGGGACCTATGGCTCGAGCCTGGCTTCGGTAGTCCAAAAGGATCAAACGCCGGTAACTACATGGCCGGTATTGGGCGAAGACCAGGAAGGCTTACCGGATAATGCCCGGTCGATGGATATGTCGAACATCGGTATTATACTGGCTTCGCCGGTATTGTACCAACCCGAGGGGCGCCGGTTGATCACATTCCATATTTATCTGGAAGATGATTCGTATATGGGGCTGATGGCCTACTTTACTAATTATTCTAACGTTGCGCAAAAGGAGATAGAAGCGGTAAGTCATCAACTATTGTCGGACGCCTTTGTGATACACTATACCGATGTGACGGGCTGGGTTGAAATTGAGAGGTACAGTGCTTTATTAAACGAAGACGAGCGCCGGCTGGAAATAGAGATGCACATTAACCAGGCCGACCAGGTGATCGATGTGTACCGGCCCGAAATACATGGAGGAACTTACGATACCAACTGGCCGATATTCCGTTTCCTGCTCAAAAATTATTCGGTAAATAACCCTTTTACCTATTTGCAAAATGTTAAGATAAACCGTATCAGCATTACAGCCGATGTGAGTGGCAGCAGAGCCGTTAAGCTGCAAAACAATGTGGGTATGATAAGCGCTACCAGCCCAAGCCAGATATTTGGTCCGCAACCTTCTGCCGGCTCGTATCTCGATATTAAAAACTCAAACATATTTAATCGTTACACGCTTGGTTTTTGCATTAAGCTTGATTGGATAGACATACCGAAAGAACCCGGTGGCTGGGGCGTTTATTACCAGGCGTACAATAATGGTATTAACAACAGCTCGTTCCGGGTAAAACTAAGTGTGCTTACCGACGGCAAAACAGTACCCAAGCCCGTTCAGCAGCAGGAGTTCAGTTTGTTTGAGAGTGAGAATAATGACGGTGTGCTGAGCAATACCACGGAGCTGCAAAATATTGATATCAAACGGCTTGAACTGGTTAAAAAGCCATTGCTGGATAAAGAAGATGTTTTGCAGGATAAAAACTTTGCCGAAGGTGCAGTGAGGATCGAACTGACGGCGCCCAAAGATGCGTTCGGCCACAGGTTGTTTCCGCAGATATTCCCACAGGTAGTGATGCATAATGCCAAGAAGTCGAAAAAGCTTCCTTTGCCTAATCAGCCTTATATTCCGCTTATCCGGTCGTTAAGTATTGATTATACCCTGAAACATTCCGAAGGGTTGAGCGCGGCTAATGCCCGCAGTGCCGACGGGGTGGATCTGAAGATGTTTCACCTTTACCCGTTTGGTTACGAAGAAATATATCCGGGTAAAAAACGTGCGCCGTATAACCTGATCCCTAATTTTGATCACGGGAACAACCTTTACATCGGCTTAAAAAATATCATCCCCAAGCAGGAGCTTACCTTGTTCTTCCAGATGGAAGAAAACAATTTTACCAATCTCTCCAAGAAGCCCGAGCAGGTATACTGGAGCTATATGGACGATAATACCTGGGTGCTGCTGACCGAAAAGGATGTTTTGGCTGATACCACTAATAATTTCATCAATTCGGGCATCGTTAAAATAAAACTACCGGCCGATTTAAGCACCGGCAATACCCGTGCAAACCCCAATTTGTACTGGATCCGTGCATCGATGAAAGGGAACACTAACGTCAAATCAAAAATAATAGGCATCTACACCCAGGCGGCGGCGGCTACCAGGGTGGTTACCCGTGGAACCAAAACTTTAAATATCCCTGCGGGGAGTATCAAATCGTTTAAAAGCAAGGTTATCGGTATACAGAATATCGTTCAGCTTTTCCCGTCGTTTGGCGGTAAAGCGCCTGAAACCGACGACCAGTTTTACATCCGCGTAAGCGAACGTTTGCGTCATGGCCAAAAACTGCTCACCAACAGGGATATCGAGCAGGCTATCCTCGAACGCTTCCCGGAGATATTGATGGCTAAATGTATCAGTCCGCAGCAATACCCGCCTGATTATGTAGAAAAATACCGGCCGAACCCGCGCGTGGTTCTAATCCCGCGCGATCAGAGCGGTAACCTGTTTACCAGCGATGAGCCGAAAGTGAATTTGTCGATACGCTATCAGGTTAAAAAGTTTTTGGAACGGGCCATACCATCCTTTGTAAAGCTGGATGTGGAGAACCCGGTTTATGAGCGGATAAAAGTGATCTGCACTGTAAAATTTGCCGATGACAGCCTGCCTGATACCGGGATGTACGTCCGGAAGCTTAACGATGATATCAAACGATATTTATGCCCGTGGCTATTCGATGATAATTCGAAATTTAAAATAGGCAGCAGCATTTACATTGCAGAAATGCTCAATTATATCAAAAAGCGGCCTTATATCAAATACGTTACCGGTTTTTCGCTGGTACATTTTTATACGGCCATTGATGACGACGGCGAAGTAGTGGCTCACGCGGTTGATTACGCGAACAATAACGAGATGTATATCCGCGGTTCGTTGCCCGAAACGGTGTTGATATCCAACAGCACACACCTTATCACGGTAGAAGACGATATGAAGCCGGTAAAGCCAAAACGAGCCGGTATAAGCGAGTTTGCGGTGATGGACGAATTACTGGTTAACCAGGACAGGCAAAATACCGTAATTGCAGATGAAAAACTGCACGAACATAATGATAATAAAGATATGCCTGATCTTTTTGACCTGGTGATACCTTTTAACTTAGATTAAACGAAAATGGAAAATAAACCAATCAAAATTTCGGGCAGGCAAAGGCTGCTGGCGTATTTTCGAAACGGTAAGATACCATCAGAGGAGCATTATTCTGATCTGATAAATTCCATGGTGCACAAGGATGACGATGGTTTTTCGAAAGACGAAGAAAACGGGCTGAAGATATATGCCGATGAGAAGTATAACAGCCTGATTTCGTTTTATAAAAATATCAATGCCATTGAGCCATTTTTCGTGATCGGGAAGGATAAAACAGACCCCGATGCGTTAAAAATACAACCGATTGATGATTCGGCAGATACATCGGACCCGATAGCCGACCCTGATACAAACAGTGTATTTTTCCATACCAACGGCAAGGTGGGTATAGGTAAAAAATGTGAGCCGCAATACAAAATGGAAGTCGATGGCTTTGTGGGAATGGGTGGGCGTATCGGCACCTATAAATCGGGCTCGGTATCTGCAGATGGTAAATGGCAACCGATTATTAAAAATTTACGCAATGCCCAGGCATTTGAGATAGTTGCCCGTGTAGGCAAAAAGGGTACAGGCAAATGTGCCATAATGCACGCCACGGCGTTAAGTATTTTCGGCCCTAAGGGTGCCAAAGTACGGCGTACAAACGGGTACTTCGGCTGGTTTTGGAACAAGATACATTTGCGCTGGACAGGCGACTCGACAAATTACGCGCTCGAAATAAAAACAGGCTCAAACTTCGGCGAAGGAGTGGAGATATTTTATACCGTAAGCCGTTTGTGGGACGATAGCTTATTTTTGAGTGATGATTACTATTATAGCGATAAGACATAGCCGATGAGTGATGCAGCCTTGAATGATAATAGTGATAAACAGCTTGCGCTCGATTTTGCTGCACTGCGAAGCCATGGTATCGAACTGATACAGCGGATGTGCGGCGATGTGTGGACGGATTTTAACCTTCACGATCCCGGTGTTACCATTCTGGAGCAGCTTTGTTATGCGATTACCGACCTGGCTTATCAAAGCGATTTTAATATTACCGACCTGCTTGCCGATAAGGACGGCAGCATTAATTACGAGGCCAATTCGTTTTTTAAGAAGCAGAACATCTTCACCAGCAACCCGGTAACTATCAACGATTATCGCAAGGCAATTATCGATGAAGTAAAAGAAACCGACAACGTATGGCTGATACCGCTGCTGCCCACCAACGATACCAACACCATCAGGGGATTGTATACCATAGTGGTGCAGGTAAATAAAATATTTGCCAAGCAGTGGCTTGCCGGCGAGGCCGATCCCGCAACGGTAAGCGCCAGCGTATTAAAAGCATATAGCTCAAAGCGCAACCTGTGCGAGGATATTTTTAACGATATTGTTGTACTGAAACCCGTTGAGGTTGCGATACATGCCGATATACAGATCGAGGCCAACCTGGTGCCAGAACAGGTGCTGGCCAATATTTACCTTACGCTCGAAAACAACATTAACAAACCGGTAAAGCATTTTACCGAGCTGGAGCTGAGCAAACGCGGTTTCACCGTCGATGAGATGTATTGTGGTCCTTTCCTGAGAAATGGCCTGATACCCGATAGTGAATTAAGCCCAAGGCAAAAGACGCTCGACTCGACCAATATAGCCAGCGCTATATCGGCAGTGCCCGGTGTGGTTTTGGTGAAAACTTTGACCATTGAAAGAATGCACAGCGCCGAACCTGTAAAAATACTGGAGCTTGCCGACTCCGAATTTGCTTTTCTCAATATCGAAAACCTCTCATCCATCAGTATTAATTTATTTGTAGATAAGTACCGGGTGCCGCCCATCCGTAAAACCATGTTTGGCGACCTGCTGCAAAAAGTCATCGAAAATGAATACCGCGATTTCGTTAAGTCATTTTACCGGTCGGGGACAGATCTGACCGGTACTTATCGAAATACATCCGAGTATTATTCTATTCAAAATTACTTCCCGTTTATATATGGCATAGGCGAGGAAGGGTTGTTTAGCTCAGTGCCCGAAGAGCGTAAAGCGCAGGCCAAGCAATTAAAAGCCTACCTGATGCTTTTTGAGCAGATACTGGCTAATTATCAAAGCCAGTTGGATAACATCGATACTTTTTTTACCAACGATTTGACCAAGGCAGATAACCAAACTTATTTCGCCAATACACTGTACAATATTCCGCGTGTGAAGGAACTTTTGATATCCTACGATATGGTGAAGGACGAACAGGAACAGGCGGAAAGCAAACGCAAAGGGTGGAAGTTTAATGAAACCAACTGGAAACAGTTTAAAAGCGATAAGAACAATGGTTATATGCAGGCACTCAAAGCCAACATCGAATCGGATGCTGATTTTGAGGACCGGAAGAACCGCATACTCGATCACCTGCTGGCCCGGTTTAACGAAACGGTTGTGGTATATCCGGTAAAGCTGTACAATTTGCTTTACCGTAACAGTCAACAGCCTGGCAGGGTAAGTAATGAAATCAGGTGGAAAGCTTCGATCTTAAAAGATTTTCATAAAATAAATTACAACCGGGCACGTGCTTTTGATTACCTGAAAGAAAATGATACCGGGTATAATTTTGAAAGTAAGATGCGTAAGCTGCTCTATATCAATAATGATGGAACAGAGCCGCTTACCAATATTTTTGAAAAAATTAATATAAAGTTTAAAAAACCCGAACATTATAAAAACGTATACTACCGTGATGAGAAGACCGATACCGAGGTTGACTGGAGCCCCGAGCTGCAGAAAATCGTACTCTCTAAAAAAGATGTGAGCGATTTGATAGACAACGGCTTGCTGGCCGGCGCCGAAAGCTCCGAAAAGGATGCCTTTGTATACCGGCAGCAGAACATATCGGTGCTGAAGCACGGCATTAACATTAACCATTATCGCATCGGGCCCGACCCTTTCCAGGAAGAGGATAGCCTGGTGCTCTATAAAGCGCCCGATGCCGAGCGCTGGACGATCTTAACCAGGATAAAAAATGCGGGTACGCCTGCGATATCGACTATCAAAAAACTGGTTAGTAACCTGGTTACTTTAAGTACAAAATCCGAAGGTTTTTATGTTGTGGAGCACATCCTGCTGCGTCCGTCGGTTAACTCTAAAGCTTACGGCTTTAAACTATACCGAGATGATAACCAGGTGATTTTTGAACATAACCGCCTGCTCACCTTTGGCGAGCGTGAGCAGATTGTGGCTAAGCTTTTAAAATTCAGCCCGGGCGATGACTTTTATCTTGCCCAGCAAATTGCCGAACTCGCTGCCGCCAACAAGCAAATTCACCATACCAAATGGGCCGACAGGGCGCAAGACTTTGTTAAAAAAGCAGATGCATTGTTAAAACAAGCATCGCACCTGGCTGCTAACGCTATCGTACTTGCCGATAAAGCGGGCGCCGAAGATGTAGCTATTGCCGAGCGGAACAAATACCTGGCCACGCAAAACGAAATTATTGCCGCGCTTAACCTGGATATTGCCAACCAGTTTTTAACCATCAGAAACAAAAGCAAGGTAGAGCCCGGAGTGATCCTGACCCATGCTGACAAAACCAAACTGGAAAGTGAGCTGAAAGTATTAATCGACAGTTATTATGCGGATGTTAAGGACCTGCTCGATAAAGCCAATCATATAGAAGACCTGGCCAAACAGCAATCAACAACAGTGAACAATGCTATCATGAGCGAAATTAGCCAGATGGGTAAGCTGATAAACCATACCGGCAATGTTTATACAGACATTGTTAGCTTGTATTCACTGCTTAACCAATACGGGCAGCAGCTATACCCGAGGTTTAAAATGCTGGTACATGTTAAGGATAACGAAATGATCAATGAGGACTTCTTTAGCTTTAATATGACTGTGATATTGCCGGAGTGGCCCGCGCGTTTTCAGGACAAGAGCTTTATGGCCAGCGCCGAAGGGTTACTGAAATACCATGCACCGGCGCATATTAACCTGCATATCAAATGGTTCGGGCTGAATAAGATGAAACGGTTCGAAGAGCTGTTCTTCGAATGGAGAAAAAGCCTGATAACGGGTAAGGTAGAAGATACGCACGACCTGGTTAGATTTTTGGCCGGTCATTTGGATAATAGCCATTCTGCTTAGCCATGCCGAACCACATTGTACAGCAGCAAGTGTTTGATGTGACCTTTCCTGAGGCCGGCACAGCGTACAGTCTGCAAAACAGGATCAGTGACTTGTTTCATAACCAGCTTTCGGATGCGATGGAGCAGCTGTTTACACGGCTGGTGCCCGATGAACAGGTACTGTCGATGGGGGATGTGGAAATTGATGTCGGCCATATTGCCAATAACCAGCTCGAATATGAACTGACAGACCGGATACTGCTTGAGCTTGAAAAAGCGATCAGGGCAAGGCTGGCTTTAATACCATCAGCAAACGGAGACGGACAGGTACAGGGGAGCATCAAAACCCCTGAAGACAGTTATACCAGCTTACTGGAGTATTTTTTACTGACCGGTACCATACCCTGGTGGGCAAGCGGTGACATGTTGACCGACCCGCTAAAGGTGATACAATATTTGATTGCCCATGGCGACGTGCTTTTGAAACGGCTGATCATGAACGTTGGTCAGCACAGCTATGTGCGGCAGCGGCTGGTACAGCAATTTCCTGAAGAGGTCATTCGGGGTATCATTCGGATTTTAGAACCGGCTCAGTCTGATTTTATTTTTGATTATCATGCCACCGTTGCTAAAACCCATCGTGAAGAAAAACTGATCACAAGCGCGCCTGCAAGTGAGTTTGAAAAGGCTTTATGGCTGTTCATCTTAACCTATATCCTGGTCGACCGGGGATCGTTTTTTAACCGCAAAATGTTTGTAAGCGTAACGCTCGGACAAATGGCAAGGCACTATAACCGTGCCTACGCTGATATCCTGACTCTGCTTGCCAAAGCGCTTACAAAATATAACCTGACCGAAAGGCAGAGTAACGAACTACTGCTCATTATTAATGATCTGTCGGTTGATGAGTTTAACCATGCTCCGCAGCCAAAACGTGGACGAGGAGCATACGTTAGCACCGCAGATGAGGAAGCTGTGTTGCAGGACCTCGAACTCATTAAACACTACCTGGTTTTTGGCAGCCTGCCCTGGTGGAGCGAACCTTACGACCAGGATAAACTTGCCCGCGTATTGCTTCACCTGCTGCAGGTTATTCCGAAAACTGTGCGTGGTGTGATCATCACAGTTGGCCAAAGCGAAGAAGTACGTAAACGAATAACTACTGTTTTTAACGATGAAGTTATAAGTGGTATAGTTAAAATACTGGAGCCTGCCGATGCTGCCTTTATTATCAATTACGTAAACGAGGTACAGGATATCCATGTAAAAAAGCCGGTAGTTTATACCGACAGCAAGGATTTTAAGAAGGCTGTATGGAAGTTTGTATTTGATTTCCTACTGGTCGAAAGCGGATCGGACTTTAACAGGCGGATGTTTTTGAAAAGCAACATCCGCAAGCTGGCCGACAATTATAACGTACAGTATTTTGAGATGCTGATGTACCTGGTGCAAAGCATCGGGCAGGTGCACCAGGATAATATCGAGCAGGCGCCCCTGTTTAAACTTTTGGCTATGCTGCTTAACGATACCGACGATGACAGGGGACTGAGTGAATTTAAACCGGATAGTCCGGGTCGGCGGGGTGCTGCTTACCATCGCGATACTACTGCTGAGAAAAGGCAGGTCGTGATAAAAGATATATTGCTCTATTGGTTAAACTACGGCAGCATTCCATGGTGGGGAAGTTCGTACTTTGAGCAGGGGCCGGTAAATATGTTTTTGTCCTTACTGGCGCAAGCGCCCAATGAGGCATTTTTATTATTGAAGTACAGCGGCACCATGCCACACATCCGCAGGCGCGTTATTTACCAGTTTCCGGCCGAACTGGTGATGGATGCTTTTGCACAGCAAAATACTGCTTCGAAAGCTGTTAAACACTACAAGTATTTGTTAGCTGTATTTGCTGAAACAGCAAAGGCCCTGCAGTTCGGCATCTCTATCAAAGAAATAGAAACCGTGCTGCTTACCCTTTTCTGGGATGAGTATAAGGCCGGCGATTATAAAGTATTAAACGATCGCGTTTTCCTGCAAAAGGCGATTTCCTACTTTTTTAAAAAAGCCGGTGCAGGCAATCATCCGCGTGTTATCCGCGAATTAAAGAGCGTGTTTGGTGCGATCGGCTCTGCTAAAACGGGAAAAAAAACAGCGTCGCTTAAAACATCCTTGCCTGATTCTTCTCCGGTTGCCGGCGATCGGGAAATTTACCTGCTAAGTTTGGAAGCGGCAATCGCGGAAACTGGTAAAAAAAGTGAAGATATATCGATAGAGGATATCCTTACCCTTACCCAGGATATACTAACAAATGGGGCTATTGATTCCATTGATATCAGCGAGGCGATAGCTGCTTACCTATACGCAAAAGAGCCTGCAGAACAGGAAGTGGCAGCCGAGGTGTTACGTATATTAAAACATTTTGCTGCGACGCAAAAACTACCCGACCAGTTTAAGAGCACCAATCCTGCATATATTGCAGCAGTAATCAGGCAATTGCTCAAAGTCCTGAAAAAGGCATTGCCATCTCCCTATAAACAGTTGATGGAAGATGCGGCTCAACTGAAAACCTATACCAGGGAAGATGCTGCAACAGGTGCCGGGGGCAAAATTGAAGGCAGCATCGAACAATTGATCAGCGCTTACCTGCATCGCGAAAAGCAACGAAAAAATGCTGTTGAAAAAGATGATATACTGAAAGAGGCGCAGGCATTATTGCATTATTTTTTGATGCACGGCAAATTGCCCGATGCTTTCAGGCAGGCCACCATAACAAATACGCCGGTAATTTTAAAGCAATTGATCCTGGCGCTGCATTATGCCCAACCCAATGCCTTAAACAATATGCTGCAACAGGCCAATTACCTGGCTGAAGCTAAGTTGCAGATACACAACCTGTTTTCGCTAACCACCAATACGGCTGAGAATAATGTGGCGCGTGTACTCAAAGAGCATATCGAAAAAGATATTGTTCAATATATCAAAGCTTTAGGCTCAATTCAGAGCGTTGACGAGCAGATTAAGACGCTGATAGAAGAACATTTGAATATCGACCGGGCAGATAGCCGGAAACTCATTATGAACTTATTGAAGCAGCCCTCGGCCGCCCGTTATATTGCCCGTTATTATACCAACGAACAGGTGCAGAACCTGTTGAATAACAATATTAGCCTGGTTGGCGGCACCGAAAATTTAGCCTGGCTTGCTGAGCTGCAAACACTCATTGCAGATAAAATAACCGATACCCTGCATCGTTACCAACTGAATAACCTGGTGCGGGAATTTAATATGTTAATGCTGGGCGGGCACGTTGGTGCCGCAAGCTTTATTGTTTATATTAAAGGGCTTTTTCGATTTATTGCAGCGCAAAACCAAAGGTTGTTTACTGCCTTAGCCGATGTTTTAGTTGATGCGGCCTCTGCCGACATGAAGATATTACCCGCTTTTCGCGGAAAACTTGCGGCCGCCTTAACCGAGCTTGATATTCAGAAAGCCGGTACTAAAGCTGCAGAGAACATTAAAAAACAACTGGATAAGGCTAACAATGAAGCCTTACAAAACCTGGCCGATCTGAATGCGGCCAAACAAAAAGCCGCCGAAACAAACCAGGTTAAAGACGAACTGAAACAAACCCTGCAGAAGCAGGAAGACGAAGCCAGGGATGAGGGCAAACGATCGATGGCGAAGCCAGATGATGCTATTTATATTCATAACGCGGGCCTGGTGCTGCTAAATCCGTTTATCCCAACTTTTTTTGTGCGCGTAGGGGTGATGCACGGCGGTAAGTTTGTAAGCGATGAGGCCCGGTTAAGAGCAGTGCATTTATTACAATACCTGGTTGATGGGACAAGCAACAGCCCCGAACATGCGCTGGTACTGAATAAAATATTATGCAATTTACCCATCGAAGAACCGGTGCCGGCCGAAATTGTTATGACAGAGGCCGAAAAACAGGTATCGCAGGATTTGCTGAAAGCTGTATTAAATAACTGGGATAAACTAAAAAACTCGAGCGTGGATGCCCTGCGTGGTACATTTTTAATACGCGAAGGCTCGTTGGTTTTCAGGGAAGATGCCTGGCACCTCAAGGTTGAACAGCGCGGCTACGATGTGCTGTTACAATTTTTACCGTGGACCATTGGTATGATCAGAACACCATGGATGGATAAATTTTTATATGTAGAATGGATATGAACATAGTTAAAAAAAATGCCGAGGCTCTGGCTGTGCAAATGCAATGGCTGGCCCGGATAATTGATACGCGGATGCAATTGTATTTCGGCCAGGATACGGAGTTTACGGATATTGTGCAGATACCCGAACCAGATATCGATCAGGATACGTCTACTTTTTCAAGCATCGTCCGCCATTATAAGATGAGTTTTGCAGAGCGCTTAACCTTGTTACTGGCGCTTGCACCACATGTACAGCCACACTTGCTGGATGTTTTTTTTGTAAGAAATTCGACCTACGACCGTGGTTTTACCGAGTTTGGCGGAGTAAAAGGGCAAAATCACAGCGGCTTTTTACCTACCGGCGAAACTTTAGCTTTTATCCTTGCCGGGAATGACATTGCGCGTCGTTTTGTGTTATTCGATATTTTTGGAGGGGGCCATTTTTTCAATAAATTCAATATTCTGAAGCTCGAGAGCCAGCAACCCGGCGAGCCTTTGCTGAGCGGTATCCTGCGCATATCACCAGAATACTTAAGCTTATTTATTCTCGGCGAAAGCCATAAACCCGAATATAGTACAACTTTCCCCGCAAAACGAATAACGACAATGCTGGATTGGCCTGACCTGGTTCTCGATTCGGTTGTAATGGAGGAAGTTGCCGAGATAAATGATTGGATACGGCATGGCGATACCCTGATGAAGGACTGGGAAATGAATAAAAAAATAAAGCCTGGTTTCCGTTCGCTGTTTTATGGCCCGCCGGGTACAGGTAAAACGCTAACCGCATGCCTGATGGGTAAATCATCCGGACTGGATGTTTACCGTATCGATTTGTCGATGATCGTATCAAAATACATCGGCGAAACCGAAAAAAACCTGGCCGGCATCTTTGATCAGGCAGAAAATAAAAACTGGATATTATTCTTTGATGAAGCCGACGCTTTATTTGGCAAGCGTACTTCGGCCAATAACTCTAACGACAGGCATGCCAACCAGGAAGTTGCCTATTTATTGCAAAGGGTTGAGGATTTCCCTGGCGTGGTAATATTGGCTACCAACTTAAAGGCCAATCTGGATGAAGCTTTTAGCCGTCGTTTTCAATCGATGATACACTTTCCGATGCCCGGCCCCGAGCAGCGCCGGCAGCTCTGGCGTAATGCTTTTTCGGGTAAAACAGTCTTTGAGCCCATGCTGTCGCAAAAATTTGATGAGATTGCTGTTAAATACGAACTGGCTGGTGGCGCTATCATCAATATTGTACGCTATTGCTCGTTGATGGCAATCAAACGCGGTGATAATATTATGAAGTATGATGACGTACTGGAGGGGATACGTAAAGAGTTTAGGAAGGATGGAAAGACAGTGTGAAGTATCATCAATGAGTGGAAAATACATCCTGCCGGAATGTTAGCGGTTATTTATCACCCTTGGTTTGTTGCCAGGCTTCTTCAATTGATATTGCTTTTTTTGAACGCTCGCCGATTGGAACATCATCTGACCATAGTGGCGGGTAAATAGATAAAAATTGCTCCGCAGAAACTGATTTGATCTCGGTTTGCCAGTTGTCGAATCTGAATGCAGAATAGAACTCTTCGAATTGATCTGTGCAAACCCATTTTAAAAAATTGTCGAAAGAAACATCCAAACCTTCCCATTCTAAGGTATCAGGGGCAAAATAATATACTTCGCCAAGGGGGGTATTAAAAGCTCCATTATTAATGGCAAAAAAACCACCGAGTACATCATCTGCAAAGAGTATAGCCTGGGGCATACGTTGTTGCTTACCTGTACCCGGAAAATTCCATGATTCAATACTTCTTGGCAACTTTTCGCTACCCGAACCCAGTATGCGCAACCAGCCGCTATCTACCAAAATACCCCCTGTATGGGTAATAACTATTCCTAAATAACTTGATTCATTAATGCCCGTTTTTTGAAACACTTCTGTCGCAGAATGGGGATGAGTATGAAGAATTTCGATTTGTCGTTGTGATGATTTTGCGGTATTCACCCAGCTCTGAATTTGATCCCAGGTTTCATTAATATTTTTTTCGCTCATAATTTATTTTTTAAAGTTGAATAGTTGTTGAGCCGTCCATTTGCGGTAATACCAGAACATCAACAGTTGTGCCATCCGGAGCGCCTTGCCTGAAAATGTGCCCGATCGAAGATCCGGCGCCACGGTTATCAGAAGGATCGATATGCCTTACGCTCGCTCCTGTGCCACCTTCAGACATAACGGCCATAGGATACTCATCTCTGTCGGTTCCTGAGATAGTCGGTATCCCTCGCAAAGATTTTCTGCGGTTTGAGGATGCAGTGGGCCTGTTTATGGTAACTCTGCTTGGTTGTCCCGAGTTAATCGCATCGGTGATATGTTGCACACTTTCGGGGTATACGGATGAATTAATAGATCCTAAAATAGCACCATCAGAAACTCTCTTTCTTTGAATGGTCTTTGCCTGTATGCTCCCATCATCTTTTTTCAGTTGGGCCGTTTCTTTTTCCTCACGTTCTCTTTCTTCAAACGCCAGAACCTGCGCTTCCAAAGGGCTTTCTTCTATAAGTTCGGCCAGACTTTTCTTTTGCAAAACCTTATGCTGAACAACACCGGATGAAGAATGACTATCGCCATTTTTTGAATCAACGTTGACGGGTTCGGAAAAACCGAGCGCTTTGGCACCCATAATATCCGCTTCCTGTTCCAAGCCCATATCCTCGTTTACATTTATGCCGCCTTTCATTTGTAATGTCGGTTTTACCCTGCCTTGTTTTTGTTGTACAACATGCCAGGCTTCGTGAGGGAGGTGCCTTTCTTGTCCCGAGGCGATATGAATATCGGAACCTTGTGCATAAGCGTGTGCGTGCAACTGTGCCGGTTTAGCAGAGTTATAATGCACTTTTACATCAGAGATATCAACTCCCGAGAGATTTTCAATTCCGGATTTTAAATTGTCGGGCAGGCCGGTTTTGTTTTCCTTTTTTTGAATAGGTACAAACCTGGTTGGCGCGCTTAAAGCACCGTCATCATCTTTCTTTTGCAATGTTTTGTTTGCAGTAAAAGGTTGTAAGTCGGCTTTATGTTGTTGGACGGAAGGCGGGGACTGCATTTTGTATGCATTTTGCTTAGGAGCGAATTCTTTTTGCTCGGGTAATTCTTCTGCTGTTAATTGAGATTTTTCTTGTAATACAGGTACAGCCGGCATACTTTTACCCCGCGTGGTATTGCTTTGGTTAGCAATAGCTTTTGATGTATTTTGTGTTTGTTTTGCGGCAGATATGTTTTCCATAGCGATTTATGGTTACACTATTTAAACATATTAAAATAATTTAATAGTGGCAACAATATAAATTGTATTAAGCAACTTAAGTGAAAAAATATGGGTTTGATAGACTGGGCAAATATTTACCGTTTTAATCAGGCGTGTATTAAGGAGCATGGCAATGGGGATACCCGAAGTTTAGGCTGGCGTGACAACAATAGCCAGCGTTTACGGTTTGATGCGCTGGCGGATATTGGCGATATGACCGGGCATTCGGTATTGGATGTGGGGTGCGGTTATGGCGACCTACGTGATTATCTTGGGGCAAGATATCCTGATATTACTTATACCGGTATCGATAACATGCAGGAGTTTCTGACTATCGCTATCGAACGTTACGGGCATCTGCCTGATACCACTTTTTTATACGGCGATTTTAGCAACGCAATTTTGCCGCGGGCCGACTATGTGTTTGCCAGCGGCAGCCTGAACTATTTTAATAACGAACCTGGATTTATTTACCGCATTATTGATAAACTGTTCAAAACCTGTAATATAGCATTCGGCTTTAACCTGCTCAGCGATATTGCGCCTATGGGGTTATTGGTAGCTTATGATATGAATGCGATAGTAAAATACTGTCAAAAATTATCGCCGAACGTGATTCTGAATAACAGTTACGCTGCCGACGATTTTACGATCTGGATGTATAAATAGTGGTATTTAGTACCTCGCTGCATTGTAGACTTTCATCTGCATAGCCTTGGCGCCCATCACATCGGCTTCGGTTTCTAAACCTTTGTCATCGTTTATGGGTACACTCTCTTTCATTTGCATGGTAGGTTGCACACGTCCCTGCATTTGTTGCACTACGTGCCATGCTTCATGCGGCAGATGCTTTTCCTGGCCGGATGCTACGTGAATATCCGAACCTTGTGCGTAAGCGTGAGCATTTAACTGGGCGGGCTGCGGCGAGTTATAGTGTACTTTTACGTGGTCCATCGACATCCCCGAGAGGTTTTCGACGCCCGATTTTAAATTATCGGGCAACCCTGTATTGTTTTTTTTTAGCTGGGTAACGAATTTACCTTGAGCAGGTAATTCTTCTTCCGGTCCTTTGAGTTGTGTAACGAATTTACCTTGAGCAGGTAGTTCTTCTTCAGGCCCTTTTAATTGCGTAACGAATTTACCTTGCATTGGCAACTCTTCTTCGGGACCTTTTAACTGGGTAACGAACTTGCCTTGAGCAGGCAGCTCTTCTTCAGGCCCTTTTAGCTGTGCGACAAATTTGCCTTGAGCAGGTAATTCTTCTTCAGGCCCTTTCAGTTGCGTAACAAATTTACCTTGAGCAGGTAACTCTTCTTCCGGTCCTTTTTTTTGCAGCACACCAACTGCCGACATACTTTTGCCCTGCACTATGCCACTGCTTTGATTGGCAGCAGCGTTTGATGAACCGTTTTTATTCTTTTCTGCGAAGATGCTTTGCATATACTTAAAGATTGAAAAGAAGTATATTATATAAAGCTATCATTATATCCTGATATCTGCAAGTTTTGATCAAATATCTGTTGATAACAAAAGCTGCTACGTGACCATTGGTGACACATAGCAGCTATTTACACGATGATTTATAATCTTTTTTACTCTTCTCCGGGCAGTGGAGGAGCAATAAACGGATAATCGATATTATTAATGATGGGTTTAATATCAAAAAAGTCGTTCAGTACAGATTCGGCAGTGCAATATGCGCCCTCAACCCAGGCCTGATCGTTCGAATAAGCCTCGCCAACGATAAAGATGTTGGCATCGGCGCCGGGTATCAACTGCGACGGCTTGCGGATTTTGCGTTGCACGTCGCATACATCGTAATGCGCCGCATAAGCGTGGTAGCCTGCATTAAACGGCGGCAACGACCAATCCATATACCGGGTTTCCAGCGGTTCGGGCACGGTATGGTAATCGGCATCGGGGCCAAAGTGCAGGGCAGCTAATTGCTGGCGCAGCATGTTTACCATTACCGGTTTGGCCTTGCGTGGGCCGTCTAACGGTTGATAATTCCCTGAAAAAGGTATTTTTTCTTCCGATTCTGTACCGTATTCCAATTCTTCCCAAAAACTGGTGTATTGCTCATCATCATAGCTGGCTAAAATGCCGTAAACAGGCGTGCCGGTTTTATCCAGCGCGTTATTGCCAAAGTACACTACCTGGCGTATAGGCATATCGGTTACGCTTGGGCCAATGGTGTTGGGCAATACTGCTGCAGCAGTAAGCACCTCTTTCTGTTTGGGAGTAAGTTGGGCACCAACTGAGTTTTGCACCGCGTTGAACATGAGCTGTGCGGTATAAAAAGGCTGATTCATTACCGTAATATCCTGGCTCATTTGATACAGGTATGGCGCCATAACAGTACCTTCCAGAGCGGTGATGACGCTGGTAGTAATGGTATACAAACGGATCGGGGCCGGGTATTTGGCTTTATCCAGCCACCAGGGCTCGCTAAAAAACATCCCGACTTTATAGGATGGCTGCAGTACTGCCGATTCGAGGTACAGGGCTACTTTGCGATGATTAAGCACATCTACGCCGGCATGATCCTCGTAACGTGTCGCCTGGGCCACGAGATCGATAGCGGCGCGGGGCATAGCCATCCACGCAGCATCAGTAGTCTTTGAGGCTGATTTTTTGTTCGGATTTTCTCTTGTGGCAAGGGTGTAACGCACTTTACCGTCGATCTGCAAAATAGAGTGCAGGCGGGTATTAGGATGATATTCAAAATGGACGTTTTTTTCTTTAGCCAGCTTTACTATCGCATCAAACAAGGCATTAAACATGCTCGAGTAGCCATGGGTTAACGTTTTGTACTGATTGCCAGGCGTGAACTCATTGTTGGCCTGCATGGCCACCGCCGAGTTCCAGTTAATGACGTTAGATGTGTAACCGTTACCATCGGCTGTATAGTTGAAGCCTTCAGATCCTAACTGATCGAACATCAAATTCCAGTAACCGATGTTTTTAACCTTATCGCCTTTTTTAAATACCGACGATGCCGGCATATCTACTTTAATAGCGCCGTCGCGGTAAAAATTATACCAATCGTTACGGGTAGCAGGGTAGGCAGGCGTTACGGCAAGGTTACCAACAACCGAGAAGCCATTATCGGGCGGATAATACTGCCCGTCGTTAACAACCTTATACGGCGCAGGGTTATTTGTATTTATCTGGTTAAGATACATGTGTTTGTGGCGCAGATAATACAAAGGCAGGTCCGACTCGTTAAACTGGATCGAATACTGGTCGAGGTCCAGATCTTTAATCACCGTTGTCACCAGGCGATGACCCTGACCGTTGGGTGTGCCATCCCAGTCGGAATAGCGCATGCCGCCTACTTCGAGGTACGAATTGGTGCTTTTGTTTTGATAGTGCCAGGTACAAACGCGGGCACCTGCCGGGCGGGTTTTGTCGGTAGTGCCTAAAAAGTCGTAATTGCCCCAATCATATAATTCGAGCACATCGCCGGCTACCAGCTGTTTAACCTTGCCCTTTTCGCTTGTGGGTTCGCCGTTTAGCAAGCGCCACGCTGTATAAAGGCCGGCGGCGCCGGCTCCAAAAATGGAATAAGTTTTCTTCATGTTTTTAGTTTATGACAGGTTTTAAGATTTAAGGCATAGTTCCGAGCCGGTACATCTGGCCGGGTAGATCTTTTTGAGGGATCACCACTTCAACCAACGTAGGTTTGTCGACAGTATGAGCCAGCGTTTGAAGCAAAGATTCCAGTTGCGTTATCGTGGTGACGCGGTGACCGTCGGCATTAAATGCTTTGGCCAGGGCCAGGTAATCCCATTTGGGCAGAATATCGAACGCGTCGAATTTATGCTCAGGGCCGGGCTCAAATGCTGTAATATCCACATACACCTGTTCAATGGCGTAAACCTGGTTGCTCATCACGAAGATCACGGCATTCAATTTATTCCGCGCAAGCGTAGACAGCGATTGGCAGACCATCATAAAACCACCGTCGCCGGCCACTGTCCAGGCGCGTTTGCCGCTGCCCATCTGCGCACCCATAGCGGCCCCGGTTTCAAAACCGATACATTGCCATGCGGCCGAGGAGATAAAGCTGTTTTGTTTTAAACCGTAAGCATTGGTGGCAACATAGAGTGAACTACTTACACCATAGGTCATGATGATATCTTTCAACAGGTCGTGGTCCGCTAAAAACTTCATGGTGTGCTGGAAGAAACGGTTATAGGTGATGACTTCGGGGTATTTATCCCATTGCGCGTCGGAGTTTTCCTTCCATGGGTTGGGATAAGCCGGTTGCAGCGGCGCTGCCGTTTTAAGGGGATAGACAGGTACGGTAGGCGGAGTGGTGCTTGGTTTGGATGTTTTAAACAGATGCAGTAAGCCTTCCATAAAATCGCGCATGGTAACACCTTCGTATAAATAATAACCGGCGCGGACCTGCTCGGTATTGGCTAATACCACGTTAGGGTATTGGTTTTCGATGAAGAACAGGTAATCATCGGTCATGATGGTGCCGAGCGTTAAAAAACAGTCAGATTTGGCTACCGTCTGCACCACACTGTCTATCGATGCAGCATCTGCATATGTGCCGATGAATTTGTCACCGCCTTCGTCCAGCACGGTTTTACCCAGGGTGGTTGTGGTATATAAAAATCCGCTGGCATCAATTATTTGTTGTAACAGAGGAGCAAGGCCGTGGCGCAGTACTTCGACGCCGGCAAATATTAAAGGATTTTGAGCCTGTGTAATTTGCGACCATGCCTGCGTTAAAGCATTTTGCAAAGCCAATGGTTCGCTTTTGATGATGACCGGTTTTAACGGAATGTTGGATGGCTTAGGGCAGGGCTCGGCCCAGACCTCTTTGTAACAGGCAATGTAAACCGGGCGACTGTGTGTTAACGCGGCCACGATCAGGTTGTCTATCTTTTCGGCTGCACCTACCGATGTTCTTAGGGTGATGGCGCCAACGGTTACATGCTTATAAATCTCTTCATCGGCCTGTAAATTGCCTGTCGAGTGGTGATAAAGCACGTCGTACATATTGGTGATATTACGGGCATCGCTGCCGGGCGTAGCGCTGATCACCACAATCGGGCTACACTCGACATATGCGCCTGCGACTGCGTTGAGCGCGCTGTAGGTGCTTACGCCGTATTGAAGCGACATAGCTGCCAATCCGCGGGTACGGCCATAGGCATCGGCAGCGTAGCCGGCATCGAGTTCGTTGGCGCAGCCTATGGCGTTTACACCTTCAAAAGTTTCGAGTGTTTGGGTGAAATGCTTCACATAATCGCCCGGGATCTGGAAAACTTCGGTAACATTGAGTTGCTTTAACCGTGTTAACAGGTAATCGGCAACCGTAAAAGGCTGATTCGTCATTGCAATAAGTAGTTGATTTTTAGGTGGACTAAATATAATAACAATAATGTTATATTTATATTATTAAAATAATATTTATTGTGCAAAAGTTCTTCCTGTAGAGATGTTTACTTCATTGAACCAATAATCTCACATTAGTGCTAAGCCAATCTGCAACGTTTTAGATAATGGTATTTTTTACATCCAGGTAAGATTTTCTCAAAGATATATTTATCATGGCTGCGATTGGGATTTGCTTATTTGATTTTTAAATTGTAGAATTGACAATTAAAGCCAATTTCAAAATAAACCAATCAAATAATGACTGTAAAAAACACGCGTTTAAGCGCAGCTATTTTATTTGGCCTGTGTATGGCAGGCCTATCGGCGCAAAGCCAGACTAAACTAACCCTGCAATTAGATAACACACCGGCGAAAGTAAGCCCGGCACTGTACGGGCTGATGACTGAAGAGATCAATTATTCGTACGATGGGGGATTGTACGCCGAACTGATCCGTAATCGCATTTTTAAGGATAATCCTAAGGCACCCGACCATTGGGCGCTGGTACAATCCGGCGATAGCAAAGCATCGATTGCTTTGGATAATAAGCATCATATTAATGAGGCATTGACAACCTGTTTGCGATTGGACATTGAACAGGCGGGAGCAAGAACGGGCATAGCCAACGATGGTTATTGGGGGATACCCGTAAAGCCGGCAACTACTTATCATGGCAGCTTTTATGCCCGGACAGATGCAACAGGCGGCACGTTAACCATCAGCCTGGAAAGTACCGATGGCAAAACTGTTTATGCCACGGCACAGGTAGCCGGTGTTAACGATCAATGGCAGCAATATAAATACAGTTTAACCACTGCTAAAGATGTTAAGCCGACAGCCGACGCACGGTTGGTGATATCGGCCGGCAAAGCCGGATCGTACTGGTTTAACCTCGTATCGTTGTTCCCGCCAACTTATCATGGTACAGCAAATGGCAACCGCATTGATATTATGCAACTGCTTGCTGATATGAAACCCGCTTTTTTACGCCTGCCTGGCGGTAATTACCTCGAAGGGCAGATGTTTTCGACACGGTTTAACTGGAAGAAAACTTTAGGCAGCCTGGATAAGCGCCCCGGGCACATGGGTACCTGGAGCTACCGTTCGTCGGACGGGATGGGCTTGCTCGAATACCTGGAGTGGTGCGAGGACTTGCATATGGACCCGGTGCTGGCGGTATTTGCTGGCTACACATTGAACCGCGATTATTTAGAAGCCGGCCCGCTGTTAAAACCTTTTGTTGATGAAGCATTAGAAGAAATAGAATACGTTACCGGTGATGTAAATACCAAATGGGGAGCAGTGCGTGCGCAAAACGGGCACCCTAAACCCTTCAATTTAAAATATATCGAGATAGGTAACGAGGACGGTTTTGATGTTTCGGGAAGTTATGATGGGCGTTTTGCACAATTTTACGATGCGATAAAAGCTAAGTACCCCAACTTGCAATTGATATCGACCATTGGCGGTCGCGATGGGCTGGGATCGAGGTTCCCGATAACATTACGGAAACCCGATGTGATTGATGAACATTATTACCGTAACGCATCCGAAATGGAAAGCGATGCCAGCCATTATGATGATTACGACCGCAAAGGGCCAAAAATATTTGTAGGGGAGTGGGCCACGCGCGAAGGTTCGCCAACGCCTAACTTTAACGCCGCTTTGGGCGATGCCGCATGGATGACCGGTATGGAGCGTAATTCGGATATTGTAATAATGTCGTGCTATGCGCCATTGTTTGTGAACGTTAACCCGGGCGGCATGCAATGGAAATCGGACCTGATAGGGTACAATGCCCTGAGCAGTTATGGTTCGCCATCGTACTATGCGCAAAAAATATTTAATGAAAATAAGGGAGATAAGGTGATAGCGATCAGTTCCGAAAACATCCCGGCCAAAATGCAAAAACTAAGCGGGCGCGATTCGGCAGCAGGCAAAACCCCAAAAGCTATCCCTGCCATGTTTTATGTAGCAACTAAAGATAGTAAAACGGGCAAAATTTATATTAAAATAGTAAATACACTTGGTACCGCCCAGGCTGTCGATATCGAATTGAAAGGCGCCGGAAATGTGAATGCCAATGGTACACTGATTGAATTGAAAGCCGATAAACCCGAAGATACCAACAGCATTACCGAACCTCAAAAAATAGTACCCGTAACAACTACTATCAAAGGCCTGGGGCAGACTTTCAGCCGGACCTTGGCTCCATACTCCATCAATATTTTGCAGATCGATACCAAATAAAGAAGTACTTATTTACCAACATCAGGGACAGTTGTGGGTGCATTACCCCAATTGTCCTTGTAATATAGGGTGTTTTTGATAGTTAACCCACTTGCGTTTTTAAGTCCGATCAGGGTATTGTTATCTTGCGGCTTGACCATTTTTACACCGCTAATTTTCGTACCATTAACATCGTCCAGAAATAAAGGGTACCTGCTATCGCGCTTCTCGTAGTTAAAAGTGCTGTTGGTGATCTCCAGGCCTTTTACATGACGTGCCCAAATACCGTAGGATGGTTCTAACTTTAAGTCGGCCACGTTGTATTGCCCAACACCCAATTCGCCTGGGTTGGCCAAAGTATCTGCTGCAGCGTTACCTCCTTTAACCAGGATATTGACATCGTTAAAAGTAACGTTGTTAATATAGCCGGTATGCTTGCCGTTTGGCAGTTTAAAGTCCAGCCCACCGGTTACATCGGCAGCATCGGGTAGTTTATAACCTGCTACAATAGCTGTGGCCTTGCGCTGTGTACCATCATAAGGTTTCCATTTTTTGCCGTTGTAAGCGCTGCCGCCGTATACTTCGTAAACGTCGATCCCTTTGAGGTTGATGTTTTCAACCTGGCCGATGTCGACATTTTTAATCAATAACTCATCATGCTTTTTACCATCCTCGGTAAAGTTATATCTGCCCGCTTCGGCACCAATGATGCGACCCCGGTTTGATATGGATATAAAAAACGGCGCAGTGGCTCGGTACATTTTCGACCGGTAGCGGATTGGCCCTGTACGGCCGCTATTCAGGTAAACATCTTTTACGTGCGCGCCGTCGTTTGTAGAGATGGAAAAACCGGCTTTGTTGGCACCAAGGATATAGATATTATCCACGTAAACCTGCATGATATCGTCGGCGGTTTCGGAGCCGATCTGCACCAGGTTGCAATTGGTATCGCCGATAACATTGCGCACCATATAGTTTTTTACTGGGCGTGTAAAGCCCAAAGAGCAATCTGACCCTGGTTTAATCACATCATCGCTGCTAACGCGCGAAAAAATATTGGTAACGGTAACGTTGTTACACTCCATAAAATCGTAAACATCGCGCACGTTGGTCTGATGCTCTTTGCTGAAGTAGGTATCATGCACATTGATATTGTCTGTCCCTGTCGCTAATAAAGCGAAATGCCCGGTACGGTCAATCTTCAGCATGTGCTCCGCATCTTCAATTTTTGCACCTTTTGGGCCGATGTAATAAGGCTCGTTCTTAGCTTCATCGTACCAAAGGTCTTCTTTATGGTAAATACCGCCGATCTCGATATTGGTGCACAGCTTGAGGCTGAACATTTTGTCGCAACGGTTATCCGGGGTGTTTTTCATTACGCCATCGCCGTTTACCAGGTTGGCATTGCCCGTAATAGTGCCATTACCGATGATCTTGATATTATCCAACCGTTCGCCAAAAAACATTGCGTTGTTAAAGTAGTGGTGGCCAACATCCTGCTTGGTCATGTAGTTTTCCGGATCGGCGTAAGGGCCGGCATCGGTAGGCGATAAGCCTGAGCGATACTTCCTGTCGCTGAACCAGGTCGTTTCGGGCGCATCACCCCCTTTTAGAGCGTTAATGCTGGCATCCTGTTCTACATACAAATACACATTGCTCATCAAATGAATCGTGCGAACCATATAAGTCCCCTTTGAGAATAGCAAAGTGCCGCCGCCGATCTGGTTAAGATAGGCGATGGCTTGATTGATACCTGCTGTATTATCATCGGTGCCATTGCCGTTAACACCAAAAGCCTTTACATCCATCTTGCCTGAATAAAACAGAGCTGTATTTGAAAAACCTTTGTTAGAACCCGATTTAACATTGAGCTTAAAAGTGTAAAGCTGGTTTGGTTTTAAGCCCGAAACGGTTGCTGTTGATGTTTTGGTGTCGACATATGCCTGCGTGGCAGACCAGGTTTTTCCTTTATCCAAGGACTGCAATATCTGCACATTTTGAATGCCCGTTCCCCATTTAAATGTGGCTTTGGTATATAGGTCGGGCGTTTCTTTGTATTGTAACGGCCGGTTAGCTACTCTTTCAAAGTCAGAAACATGTTGCGTTACCGTTAGCGACGCGGTTTCTGTGCCTGTACCTGCACTGGATAACTTTTCGGGCGCAGATGTAGTGTACTGTGCCCTGAATAAGTACGAACCTGTTTTTTTAAGATTTACATCGTGAATGACAACTTTTAAATCTGCGCCGTTTGCCGGCCTGAAATCGAGGTGGCTGAATGTGATCATCGAGCCGCCATTGGGTAGTTTTTTGATTTCTGCATCACCAACTTTATGGTATGAGTATTTGGTACCCGCGCGACCGATAGATTGCGTAGCCAGTCCGCTTAATTTAACGTCGCCACGGCCGATAACATTTACAGTGGTATTATCCATTGTAGCATTAATGCCATCGGGTAAAAATATCTTAACACCGGCATCTGGGCTGCGCTGGCCTGCTGTAAAATAGAGAGCTAAAGTATGATTGGTATTAACCGTAAAGAATGATTGAGATAATATTAATTTACCACTAAGCGCCATTGGCTTTATCACTATATAATAAGTTCTTGCAGCCGAACCATCCTGAGTTGTAACAGTAAGCCGGTCGCCATCCAGCAGATCGCCATCAGTTTTAATAGATCCGTTTTTATCTGTAACTGTATATTTTTGAGCAACACCATCTGCCGATGCAAGCTGCAAAGGCAATTGTTTTACGTCGGTTTTTGTCGACACCAATCCCTGGTCCTCGGGCGTATCAACGGTATACCGGTAAGTACTGCCGGTTATAACTACTATCGTGTCGTTAGTTATACGGGCAATATTTGTAGCGTTTTTGCCGTAGGTTATTTGTGTGCCCAGCTTCAACGTCGAAGCTCTTTGAGCCATTACGCAGGTGCAGGTCAGCAATAAAAGAATAAAGCCAGATACTTTTTTCATGATAATATTCGGGAACAAAATGATATAATAATATTTTAAGGCAGACGGGTGATACCTGTCCGATGTAAAATTTCATCTAAATATGATGCCTGTCTGATGCGGAATTGGCATACTATTCATTGATATTGACATTTAATGACAAACCCTATACGGTCAATTTTTAAATTGGCTAATTTCAATCGCATAAACCGACATAAAAATATTCCGGATATGAAAAACGACTTTGTCTCGCGCCGATCATTTATTGGGCAATTAAGTATTGGTACTGCCGCGCTGCTTACTTATCCATCGTTAACAGCTTTCGGGAACCCGCAAAAGCAATTAGGCGTGGCATTAGTTGGCCTGGGTAAATACAGTACCGGGCAATTGGGGCCTGCGCTTAAGCAAACACAGTTTTGCAAATTAAGAGGAGTAGTAACAGGCGATAAGGCCAAGGGGCAGCAATGGGCAAAAGATCATGGTTTCCCCGAAAGTAATATTTACAGTTATGATACGATGGCAGAACTTGCCCATAACCCGGATATCGATATTGTATACGTGGTTACGCCCAACGGCCTGCATGCACAACATGTTATTGCCGCGGCAAAGGCAGGCAAGCACGTGATCTGCGAAAAACCTATGGCTAATACCGTGGCAGAATGCGACGCGATGATCAAGGCTTGTAAAAAGGCCGGCGTTAAACTATCTGTTGGATATCGCCTGCATTTCGATCCTTATCACCGGGAATTAATGCGACTGGCCCGGGATAAAGACTTCGGTACATTTACCAAGATGAGCGGTGATCGGGGTTTTGTGATGAATACCAAAGTTTGGCGGGCGGATAAGAAGCTTGCGGGCGGAGGGCCCATTATGGACCTGGGAGTATATATTATACACGGCGCCTGTATGGCGGCAAATGGCGTAGCGCCGGTGTCGGTGACAGCGAGCGAAATACCCAAAACGCGCCCCGATATTTTTAGCGATGTTGAGGAGGGTATGAACTGGACAATGCATTTTGCCGATGGCGCCGAATGCACCGCCTTTACCAGTTACCGGCACAGCGCCGATCATTTTAAGGCCGAGGGAGCAAAAGGCTGGATTGAGTTTAAAGAGCATGCTTTTACCTATCGCGGAATGGTGGTAGAGACCAGCCGCGGGCCGCTTAGTTTCACGCCGCCATTTCAACAGGCGCTGCAGATGGATAATTTTGCCCAATGTGTATTGAACAATACCGAAAGCATCGTTCCCGGCGAATTAGGCAGGCGCGATCTGGCTATCATCGAGGCTATTTATAAGGCAGCGCAGAGCGGCAAACGGGAACTGGTAAATGTATAACGGTAAGGGTGGTACAGCGGTATTTATAACAACCTGGCTTAATAAAATGTAAATATCACTGAATTAACCTAAATAAAATTATGCTGTATTTGCTTAACCAATTATTGCTTTGTTGATCAATCTCCCTGATGGATGATCAATGAGCTGACCAAGTAACCTGATTAAGTTGAAGAAAGCTACTCAAAATGGACTGATATCTTTGATCCAGAACGGAGATATTAAGGCATTTGATGAGTTCTACAAGCAAAACTGGCGGCAATTATACCAAATGGCTTACCACTCAACCGGCTCAGTTGAGGATGCCAAAGACCTGGTTCAGAACGTATTTATTAACTTTTGGAATGCCCGCTACAGCATAGATGTTAATCAATATCATCAATCATACCTTTTTACTTCGCTACGCAACAGTATTATCAATCATTATAAAAAGGACGAGGTTAAAAAACGCGGACTGGAAGAGCTATTGCATTTTGACAATCAGCCCGCACATACCAGCGAAGATCATTACATCGCCAAAGAACTTGCACAAAACATCAGTACGCAGGTAGAAGAGCTGCCGCAAAAAATGCAGCGCGTGTTTGTGCTGTCGCGATACGAACATCTGAGCATTAACGAAATATCCGAAACCCTGAATATTACCCCCCGTACAGTTAAGAATCAGCTCTCCAGCGCCTTGAAAATTCTCCGCACGCGCGTCGGCACCTGCGGCATCATTCTTTTTTATATTTTTTTTAAATAAGCCTGGTACCTCGGCCAGCATAAACTGTATTAACCTGTATTACGCCAATACTCTTTGTTTTTAGCAGATAGTATCGCAAACCTAAAAAGCAATTATCCGATGTTTAAAAAAAGCAAGCCAAAATCGTGGGACGATCTTGGCGAAGATCATCTGTACGATGAAAAAATAATGAAGGCCATCGAAAAGAGTATGCTTAACCATATTCACAGGCATATTTATGCAGACAGGCATTTTTTTAAAACAAGAACTTTTAAATATGTCGCAGCTGCAGCCTTGTTGCTCTTTACATCAATTGGGCTATTGCTTAAATCCCGGCAAACCAATAACGATAAGTTGCTCAGCATAACCGCGCTCAAAGGGCGCATATCTATCATTTCGCTGCCCGATGGTTCTAAAATATGGCTCAACTCAGGCTCAACTATATCGTACCCCGAAAAGTTTGCCAGGATACGAGAAGTAAGATTGGTTAACGGTGAAGCTTTTTTTGATATCAGGCATGATGACAACCATCCTTTTATAGTGCGCTATGGCAATATGCACGTACAGGTTTTAGGTACTGCATTTAATGTTAAATACTACACCAAATTAAATGATGTACGCGTAACTGTGGTGCGCGGCCTGGTTGAAGTGGGCGATAAAACACGAAGTTTTGGCATGATAACGCCGGACAAAGAGATCATATATAATCAGAAGAAAGATACCCATACTGCCCGCCAGATCAATTCGCAAAAAGTGTCGGCCTGGAAAGCCCGCGAGGTTAACCTTTATGATGTGCCGTTTGAAGACCTGATGCTGACGCTGGAAAATGTTTATGGTATTACTGTGAAGTACGATCGTGCTAAAATGAAGGATGTGGTTACCACTATCCATTTTTTAAGTACCGACGACCTGAAACAGGTACTCGAAATTATTAAAACTATACATGGCCTGAATTATACGATAGAGGGGAAGGAGGTTAGTCTGGAAAAATCTTAACTCCCGCAAAAGACAATACCCGGACAAAAATGCCTCGGGTATTGCAGAATAGTGATGTATGCCATTGGAAAGGGTCTGAAGCTAAACCAATGACTTACATAGTTTTTAATTATTAAAACCTTACAAATATGATAAAAAAATTAACTCAGTTATTCGTTTTTTTCATGAAAATATCGATGATAGCAATAATTGGTTCACTCGTGTTTTGCGAGTTGCTGCTTGCCAAACCAGCCAGCAGTCAAATTGTCAATTCGCATGTTACAGTTATTGTCGGAAACGAAACGTTGCAGAAAGCAATTGAACGTATAGGCAGGTGCGGGTCGGTAAGATTCTCGTATAACTCTGTCGATCTTGAGGGTTATACCGCTACGCCCCATAGCTACTCAAACGAGCGTGTGGCCGTTGTATTGGCTGATCTGCTGTTCAATACTCAATTAACCTATAAAGAAATCAACAACGGCATTGTAATTTATAATAAAAAGGCTGATGCCGCTGAAAACAAAAATGTCACTGCTGCAGTAACTTCACTAATTGGGGAGATCAGTGCCGAAGCGGCAAACATAACCGTTAAAGGTAAGGTATCTGATGCCTCGGGAACCTTGCCCGGTGTATCTGTACGGCTCGAGGGCACTACCATCGGTGTTGTTACCGATGCCGAGGGTAATTACAGTATCAATGTTCCGGCAACGGGCACGCTGATATTTTCATCTATCGGTTATATCGAACAAAAGCAGGTTATTAATAATCGGAGCGTAATCAACGTGGTGATGTTGCCCGATAACAAATCACTTAATGAAGTAATAGTTGTAGGTTACGGAACACAGAAAAAATCGGATGTTACAGGGTCCATTACTTCAATTTCATCGCAGGCGCTTAAAGATGTGCCATCCTCAAACCTGGTACAGGCATTGCAGGGGCAGGGCACGGGTATTGATGTGCAGAAAAACGGTGGTAACAGCCATCCTGGTTCATTACCATCGATTACAATTCGCGGTACACGCTCTAAATCAGCATCAAACGACCCGCTTATTGTTGTAGACGGGATACCTTACACCGGCAGCATGCAGGATCTGGATGTTGACGATATCGCTTCGGTAGAAGTATTAAAAGATGCATCTTCGACAGCGATCTACGGCTCGCGTGGTGCCAATGGCGTTATCCTGATCTCTACCCGCCGCGGTCGTTCGGGCGACCCGGTTGTTACCTATAGTGGTTATGCCGGTTTCTCGAAACCGATAGCGCAATACAATGTGATGAATGCCTCTCAGTACGCCTTACTGAAAAAATGGGCGTATTATAATGCCGCAGCGGCCAACCCGTTATATACAAGCCCGGATGACCCGCGGATATTAACCAGCGGCGCCTTTGGTTCGCAGGAGTTAACCTCGCTGCAAACAGGCCGCAGCACCAACTGGCAGGATCTGATCTATAAAAACGGGTTTTTAACCAATCATCAGCTTGGTGTTTCTGGCGGTAACGAAAATACCCAGTATGATATTTCGGCCGGTTATTATAACGAAACCGGTATCTATGCCGGGCAGGGCTTTGCTCGTTACTCGCTTAAACTAAGTGTCGATCAAAAAATCGGGAAATACGTTAAGGTTGGCCTAAGCTCCCTGAATAACCTGACTTATGTCGACGGTGAAAACGCCAACCCGCTGGGCCAGGCTTTGCGGGCAAGCCCGCTGGCTACACCTTACGACGATGCAACCGGAGCTTTAATAATGGGCTATGTGAACGGGAGCGCCAACCAGGTGTGGAACCCGCTCGATAACCTGTTGCCCGGGGCTTCAACCGAAACACGGAAGCGTTTAGGAACTTTTACGACAGCCTATGTGGAAGCTAAACTTGCGCCCGGATTAACCTATCGGTTTAACGGTGGCGCCGAGGTAAAGCCTGAGGTTTACGGTAACTTTTATGCCGCAGCAACTTATAACAACCAGGGTGCACAATCGTCGGCCAAAAATGAAAGTACTTATAATTACAACTATACGCTCGAGAATATTTTAAGCTACGATAAAACCTTCGCCCAAAAACACCATATCAGTTTTACAGGTTTGTACAGTTTCCAGGAAAATCAGAGTCAAACCAACGCGTTTAATTACACCAACCTGCTGGCTGATGTGGTGCAGTACTACAACCCGCAGCTGGGCTCTAATTTCTCGGCAACAGGTTCGTACGCTAAATATGACCTGATATCGTATATGGGCCGTGTAAACTATGGTTATGATAACAGATACCTGCTTACGCTCACCTTACGTTCGGACGGTTCATCAAGATTGGCCGACGGGAATAAATATCATATCTTCCCTTCGGTAGCATTTGCATGGAATGCTTTGCAGGAGCGTTTCCTGAAAAATGTAGATGTACTATCAAATCTGAAGGTAAGATTAAGTTATGGCGACGTAGGTAATGCTGCAATATCACCTTATAAAACCTTTGGCGTGCTGTCATCGGCTACCTATAACTACGGTACAAAAAACACCATTGGTGCTTATCCAACCGCGGTTGCCAATCCTGATCTGGATTGGGAGTATACCCGGACTGTTAATGCCGGGCTCGACTTCGGTATCTTTAAGGATCGCATCAGCGGAAGCATAGATGCTTACCACGAGTATACACGTTCCTTATTATTGCCCGAAAGCTTACCGCCAACATCGGGTATCCCAAGCACTATCTTAACTAATGTTGGTAAATCAGAGAACGTAGGTTTAGAGATCAACCTTAACTCGGTTAACATCGATTCGCACGGCAAAAACGGCTTAACCTGGAGTACCAATGTTAATATCACGTTTAACCGTGGCAAGGTGACCTCGCTTGCTAATGGCAGCACAGTTGATATTACCAATAACCTGTTTGTTGGTCACTCGCTGGGCAGCATATTTGATTATAAGAAGATCGGCATATGGCAAAATACGCCGGCTGATAGCGCCCTGGCTAAAAAATATGGTTTAACGCTTACAGGCGGCCAATCGGTAATAGGTACGGTTAAAGTGCTCGATTTGAATAACGATGGCAAACTGGATGCCAACGACAGGATGATTATCGGTACGGATCAACCGCTGTTTTCGGGGGGGATTACTAACCGCATCGGGTTTAAAGGGTTCGATTTTACTGTTGTTGCGGTATACCGTGTAGGTGGTACGTTAACCTCGCAGATCTATCAAAGCGGCAGTTTTTTAAATACTTTGCAGGGCAATTACAATAACTTAAACATTACGTATTGGACACCTTACAATAACGAAAATTACTTCCCTAAACCGACTAACGCGCTAACCAACCCAACCTATTCATCAACATTAAGTTACTTCAGTGCAACGTATCTAAAAATAAGGAGCCTGAGCCTGGGTTATACTGTACCAAGGGCATGGGTTGCCAAATTAGGCGGGCGCACCTTAAAAGTTTATGCTACAGCCGAAAACCCATTCATCCTGTTTTCGCCATATAAAAACATTTTTCATGGTATAGATCCCGAATCGGCCGGAAAATTGGGCGAGGATACGCCTGCAACATGGTCGATGACGTTTGGACTTAATTTAACGCTTTAAGAAAGAAATTATGAAAAAGATACACCTTTATTTATTAAGCTGCCTGTTTATCGGGCTGATGAATACAGCTTGTAATAAAAAACTGGAAGAAGTACCGGTATCAAATCTTACCCCCGATTTCTTCAACACACCGCAAGGTTTTCAGGCTGGTTTGGATGCTGCTTACTCGGGCTTCCGTAACATTTATGGCCCCGATACTTATTTTGAAATGACCGTTGGCGGAACAGATGAGTTTCAGGCCGGTGTTGATGGTACAGCCGCGTTGGTAAGGTACAGCAGCGGTTTTAATACATCGGATGGCACCATCGCCACAATATGGAAAAACTGTTACACCTATATCAATACCTGTAACGGGCTTGTTGACAACGCGCCAAACCTGAGTGGAATTGCTGCCGCAACAAGAGATGAAATGGTCGCCGAAGCCAAGTTTTTACGTGCCAACTATTATTTTATACTGGTGCAAAACTGGGGCGATGTAACATTAAATAAACATTTTCAAAGCACGCCAACCTTATCGGCCACACGCGATAAAATGGCCGATGTATATACTTTCATTATCCAGGATCTGAACGATGCCATAGCATCATTACCGGCTACCCCGCAAACAAGCGGTGTGTTGCCAGGCAAGGCTACAAAAATTGCCGCCATGCATGTTCTGGCCAAGGTGTATTTAACCAGGGGATATACCGTGGCCAAACAATCCGACGATTTTAAAAATGCGGCTGCAACGGCTGCCAGTATCATCAGTACAGTTGCCCCGGCCGGCGGTGTTAAGCTTTTGGCCGATTTTGGCAAAGTGTGTGCCGAGGGCAATGAAACCAATAGTGAAATATTATGGACGGTTCAGCATACCTCGAGCCTGGCTTATAATGGCTCGGCCACGCAAAATAACAGCGGGCCCGATAACTTATATCTGCACTTTTTTGTTTCGCGATATGAGTTACAACCCGGTATGCAACGCGATGTTATGGATGGCAGGCCCTATGCCCGTGTAATGCCTACCCGCTGGCTTACTGATACCGCGTTTAAAGATAAAACCAATGATACCCGTTACTTTAAAAGTTTTCAATCGGCATGGATAGCAAATAACGCGGCGACAATACCTAAGGATGCCGGCGGTAATCCCAAATATGCAGTTGGCGATACCGCGATATGGATGCCCGGCGTTGAAATGACATCGGCCCAGATAGCCAAATACCGTTACCAGGTAGTGGTGCCAAGCAAATATGTGAATACGCTTTACCCAACCATGACCAAGTATTATGACGATAAGCGCACCGATCAGAACGCGCCATCGGTAAGGCCGATCATCATTTACCGCCTTGCCGAAACCTATCTCATCGCAGCCGAGGCCTTGTTTATGGATAACAGGCCGGGCGAGGCACTGCCCTATATCAACGCGATACGGGAAAGAGCCGCTTATCCTACAGGTAATGTAGCGGCGATGGATATAACATTACCAACCTTAACACTCGATTTTATTTTAGATGAACGCTCGCGCGAGCTTTGCGGTGAGCTGTCGCGCTGGCAGGACCTGGCCCGCACAGGCACACTTTTAACCCGGGTTAAATTACATAATGCCGACGCCAGGGCCAATATTAAACCTTTTGATGTTTTACGGCCAATACCACAGACACAGATAGATGGAACAATAGTTGGCCCGGCTTATGATAATAACCGGAATTTCCCTGGATGGAACTAAAGAAATTTTAAGTTCTCCACACCCGACCGGTTTTCGGGTAAATGCAGTATCAAAGCCCCCGGCTGGTTACCGGGGGCTGCTGCAATTTTTAGATGTAAACACTTTTAACCAATATATATAATGAAAAAAACAGTACTAAAATACCTGCTGCCGGCAGTTGCAATTGCAACAAGCATTACCCTGTATAGTTTAAAAACGGATAACCAGGTAGTTGCCGATGCAGATAATGCGGGCCTTACTTTGCCCGCCGGATTCGGCGCGCTCCGCGTTGCCGATGTAGGGGCAAAGGCGCGGCACCTGGCCGTTACACCGCAGGGCGATATTTATGTAAAACTGGCAAAGCCAAAGGAAGGCAAAGGTATTTTAGTTTTACACGAAGGCAGTAATGGCAAAGCCGAAATTACTAATGGCTTTGGCAATTATGGCGGTACAGGCATGTATATTAAAGATGGATACATGTATGCCTCATCCAATACCGAGATATTCAGATATAAACTTGATAACCAAAACAAAGTAATTGATACAGAACATCCCGAAAGGATAATTTACGGGTTAAAAGCCGGGCGGCAGCACGAAACAAAATCGCTGGTGCTGGATAATGACGGCAATATTTACATCAATATAGGCTCACCACTAAGTGCCTGCCAGGTTCAGGATCGCGGTTTTCACTCGCCGGGTATACCCGGTTGCCCCTTGCTCGATTCGGCCGGCGGGATATGGCAGTTCAAAGCCAATAAACTTAACCAGACTTATAAAGATGGTATCCGTTACGCTACCGGTCTGCGCAATATTGTTGGCCTCGATTGGAACCAGCAGGATAACCAGTTATTTGTAATGCAGCACGGCCGCGATAACCTCAACAGCTCATGGCCGGAGTTGTATGATACCAAAATGTCGGCCGAATTACCAGCCGAATGTATGTACGCCTTAAAAAAAGGCGACAATGCAGGGTTCCCGTTTATGTATTATGATGAGATCCGGCATAAAAAAATTATAGCGCCCGAGTATGGCGGCGATGGCAAAAAAGAAGCCGATGCCAAATATCTTGAACCCGCGATGGCTTATCCAGGACATATGGCGCCTAACGGTCTTTTGTTTTACACCGGCAAAATGTTCCCGGAGAGATACCGTAATGGTGCTTTTATAGCCTTCCATGGTTCGTGGAACCGTGCACCTGAGCCACAAAAAGGTTATTGCGTGGTTTTTCAACCGTTTAAAAACGGTAAGCCTGCCGGCGATTGGGAAGTATTTGCTGATAATTTTTCGGGTTCGCCTCAAAAAACCGCGATGGGCCGAGCCGATCATCGGCCATGCGGTTTAGCACAAGGCCCTGATGGTTCGCTTTATGTGACCGACGATAGCAAAGGAACCATCTATCGCATCATCTACAATCAAAAATAAATTTTAAGCAATAGGGGGTACGCAATCGTTAGCCCACTGTACTATTTATAAACTCTATACCTTTTACCAATATATGAAGCGATCTCTAATTGTTATCACTTGTTTTTTATCAGCCCTTACTTTTCATCTATCAGCCCAAAACAAGCCAATCAAATCAACAAAATCAGCCACAGGTTCATCGGCATCGATCAGCAACGGAAAAGTTGTTTATACACAACATTGCCTAAGTTGCCATATGGCAGATGGCGGCGGTGTGCCGAACATGAACCCTCCGTTAGTTAAGACAAGCTACGTACTGGGCGATAAAAAGCGGATCATCAAAGTAGTACTGAACGGGTTTGCCCAGAATGTGGATATCGACGGCGAATCGTATTCGAACAATATGCCGCCGCAAAATTTTTTAAAAGACCAGGAAATTGCCGATGTGCTAACTTATGTACGCAGCAGCTTTGGCAACAAGGCGACCGCGGTTAAGCTTGCCGAAGTGAAAGCGGTAAGAAGTAACAATAAGAAATAATCAAATTAACCTAACCAATAAAACCAACAGAATGAAATCTCTTTTCTTTGCAGCGTTAGTCTGCTGTTCAACAATAAGCTTCGGCCAAACATCAAAAACAGAAGAACTGGTACGCCGTGTTGCCGATAATGTGATCAAAAACACAAGCTTTAAATTCGTTAATGCAAAAACCGGCGAAAAGTACGACTCTACCAAAGGCCTTGCCCAATCGGCCGATGTGAAAGCAGAAAGTACCTACAATAAATGGATGTACGTTAACGGTGTGTTAACCATCGGGATGGTTCAGGCTACCGAAGTGTTGAACGACCCTAAATATGCCGACTATTCGAAACATAACTTCGAATTCATTTTCGATAACATTAAATATTTTGAAGAGTTGCACAAAGCCAAAGCGCCAAAGGCAGAATACGGCGCTTTCTTCAGCATGGGCAACCTGGATGCCTGCGGCTCGATGGCTGCCGGTTTATGTGATGTGGATGCTTTAGCACACCGCACAGATTACCGTGCCTACCTTGACAGGGCCGCCGATTATATTTCGCACAAACAACTACGTCTGCCGGACGGAACTTTATCGCGTCCGCAACCAAGGTACATGACCTTATGGGCCGATGACCTGTTTATGAGCGTACCTTTCCTGGCGCGTATGGGCAAAATTACAGGCGATAGCAAATATTTCGACGATGCTATAAAACAGGTAGAAAATTTTAACAAATATCTGTATGACCCGATGACAGGGCTATTCATTCATAACTACTATTCGGATGTGGAGATGAACGGTGTGGGCCATTGGGGCCGTGCCAACGGCTGGCTGGCTGTGGCGCAATGCCAGTTGTTAAATTACCTCCCGGCTAACCATCCGAAAAGACCTGAGCTGATCAAATTTTTGTTAAGGCAGATCGTGGGCTATTCCCGTTACCAGGATCAAAGCGGTTTATGGCACCAATTGCTGGATAAACCGGATTCGTACCAGGAGACATCCGTAACTGCTATGTTTACATACGCTGTCGCACATGCTGTGAACCAGGGCTGGATCAATGAAAATTATATTTCGATAGCCAAAGAAGGCTGGAGAGGATTAACATCTAAAATTACCGAAGACGGCCAATTGCAGGATGTATGTATTGGTACCAATATGGACACGGCTCTGAAATTCTATTATACCCGCCCGACTGCATTGAACGATACCCATGGTTTAGGCGCGTTTTTACTGGCCGGTACCGAAATGATCAAAGCTGAAAAAGCTGCCAAATAGTTTTATATCCGAACTTATAAATCATCGTATGAAACTTTATGGCATTGGCCTTTTGCTGTTGTTGTTTACTGTAAATAGTTTTGCGGCGGATGTCGACATAACCAAATATGGCGCCGTTGGCGATGGTACGACCTTAAATACCATCGCGATACAAAAAGCGGTAGATGATTGCAGTAAAAAAGGCGGTGGTAGATTGATCTTTCCCGAAGGGAAGTTTTTATCGGGTACCATCGCACTTAAAAATAATGTTATCCTGTCGCTCCAAAAAGGTGCTGTATTGTTAGGCAGTACCGATGTGAATGATTACCAAAACCTCGATCCGTTTACCGAAGGCCTGGGGGTTGATGTAGGCTGGGCATTACTTGCCGCGGTTGATGTAAAGAATATCGGCATCGAAGGTGAAGGAATGATCGACGGGCAGGGATCAAAACTGAAAGCACAACAGATATTGACGGATGATCGCCCGGAAGGTAAGCGATGGGGGCGCAGGCCTTTTCTGCTACAGATAGTCAGGTGTGATGGCGTTAAGTTAAATGGAGTAACGCTGCATTATTCAGCAGCATGGACATCGCATTACTTTCAATGCAGGCATTTGGATATCGAGAATGTAAAGATCGTAAGTGTAGGAGTTGCGCATAATGATGGTATCGATATAGACGGTTGTCAGGACGTGACGATCAAAAACTGTGATGTGGAAAGTGGTGATGATGCACTGTGCTTTAAAACCACATCGAGCAAAATGCCATGCAGCAATATTGTAGCCAGCGGCTTAAGGCTTAAGAGTAACCAGGGTGCCATTAAAATGGGAACCGAATCGATGGCGGCGTTTGAGAATATCAAAATATCCGATTGTTATATCTACAACACAACCAACGGTGGCATCAAATTACTGACGGTAGACGGCGCGAACCTGCGCAATGTAGAGATATCAAACATCACAATGGTGGAGGTTAAAACACCTATTTTGATCCGTTTGGGATCACGCCTAAGTGTTTTCAGGAAAGGGCAGGATACCCAGCAGCAGACCGGGACGCTGGAAAATGTCGTGATCCGGAACGTGAAAGCAAAGGCGGCGGATAACGCGCAACTGATGCCGCCTTCGGGCATACTGATAACAGGTGTGCCGGGGCATTACATTAAAGATCTGACACTGGAAAATATAGAGATACAATTGGCCGGTGGCGGTACTGCTGTTAATTCGCGACAGGTTGTTCCGGAGGCTATTGATAAATATCCCGAGGTGAAAACTTTTGGCCCGCTGGTGCCTGCTTACGGCATTTGGGCCCGGCATGTGGATGGGTTGAAGCTCAACAATATCAAATTTACTTTGGGTAGTAACGATGTTCGCCCGGCATTTATTTGTGAGGATGGAAAGCGGGTTGAACTGAACGGCTGGGCGATACCCGAAACTACCGGTGCGCAGGCAGTGATCAGGCTGGAAAATGTGAGCGGCACGAAGATTAGTAATACGGAAGTTAAAGGCAGTGCCGAAAGTTTTGTACGTGTTGAGGCAGATGGCAAACCCGCTGTTGACCTGCAGAGCAATAAAACCCCTGGCATCAAAACTCTAATAGATTATCAAAAACCGGTAACTGTACCGACTGCTAACTAATGAAAGCGATCAAATCCATTACATTTTTTGCCGGCTTGCTCCTGATGGTGCAGCTACCGGCATCTGCCCAAAATATTGTATTGCCAAAACAGAATGACAGGTGGGCGATACAACCTGACGGCAGCATCACCTGGAATATTAAAGGCAGGCTGCCACATGCCGACCATATCGAAATGTCGGGCGAAAAGGTATCGTTATGGGTTGAATACGGCGTAGATACCTCGGGCATATTGAGCATTAACCGCACGGTAGTCTTCCCAACTTTCCGTATGCTCCCCGATAATACCCGCAGCCATATCTCGTACACATTTCGTGATAATGAGCTACCCCGGTTTTACATCAATAACCGGTTGTTGCGAACCGATCTGACGAAAAGCGGCCGCTCGGGCGACCTTGGATTTAGTGCCAAAAGTATTAACCACAAAGGCATTATGCGGATCTCGGCTCAAGCCGGAAACCCTGCATTGGTGAGGATAGAGCGAAGCATGTTCCCTTCGGTTGACAAACCCATGGCTATCGAAAAATTTGCGTTTACCAACATTAGCGATAAGCCGGTAACCGTTTCGATGGAATACCTTAACAGGGAAGTAACCACCGATACCCTGCGCAGTAAAGGCGGGCCGCATACGGTGATCATGCGTTCAGTAAACCAGGGCAGGCGTGTTTTGCAGGCTGGCCAATCTGCAACATTTGCTATTTGCTACCTGGCTACAGACCATCCGGCGCAGCTGATGACCATCGATATTAACGCGGAAGAAAAAGCGAGAGCAAACCGTGTGGCCGAAATTTTATCGCCACTGCAATTGCAAACGCCTGATAGCGTATTGAACACCGAATTTGCTTTTGCCAAAATACGTGCAACTGAAAGCATCTATAAAACCAAGGGTGGCTATATGCATGGCCCGGGAGGTTTGGCTTACTATGCAGCTATCTGGGCTAATGACCAGGCCGAATATGTTAGTCCGTTTTTTGCTTTTTCGGGAGATCGTATCGGTAACCTTTCGGCGATGAATTGTTATCGCTTGTTCGCCAGGTATATGAACCCGGATTATAAAGCATTGCCAAGCTCTATCGTAGCTGAAGGCGATACCGTTTGGAAAGGGGCCGGCGACAGGGGCGACCAGGATATGATCGCTTCGGGTGCGGCACGGTATGCGTTGACTTACGGTAATGTGGATTCGGCAAAGGTTTTATGGCCACTCATTACCTGGTGTTTGGAGTATAGCCGCAGGCACATCAACAGCGAGGGTGTTGTCGAATCAAAAAGCGATGAGTTGGAAGGCCGGTTCCCATCGGGTAAAGCTAATTTATCAACTAATTGCCTGTATTATGATGGTTTGATCTCGGCCGCTTTCCTGGGTAAACAATTGCATCAGCCAAAAGCACAAACCGATGCTTACACGGCACAGGCAATTCAGTTAAGAGCAGCTATGGAAAAATACTTTGGAGCCAAAGTAGAAGGATTTGATACTTATCGCTATTACGAAACCAATGATGTTTTACGAGCCTGGATATGCCTGCCGCTAACCGTCGGTATTTTTGATCGCAGCAAAGGCACGATTGATGCTTTGTTTTCGCCACGACTGTGGACTGCCGATGGCCTGGCTACCCAGGCCGGCAAAGAAACTTTCTGGGACCGCTCGACCCTTTATGCTCTGCGTGGCGTACTGCAAACGGGCGAGACGGAAAAAGCCATGAACTTTTTACGCTATTACTCGCGCCGCAGGCTTTTAGGCGAGCACGTGCCGTACCCGGTTGAAGCTTATCCCGAAGGAAATCAAAGGCATCTTTCGGCCGAAAGCGGTTTGTATTGCCGCATTTTTATCGAAGGCTTATTCGGCATCCGGCCAATCGGCTTTAGCAGTTTCAACTGTACGCCACGATTGCCGAAAGATTGGAACGAAATGAGCTTGAATAATATCCATTCGTTTGGAAAGGTGTTCGATCTGAAAATATCCCGGCAAGGGAAAGATAAAATAGCTATTACTATAACACAGGGAGATAAGAAACACACCTATACCATTACCGATGGCGCAATGACATCAATAAACCTATAGAAATCTCACAATTATGAGCAACACCGATAACGATCAGCAAAAAAATGAACTTTCGCGCCGCCAATGGATAGGCCGGGTTTCTGTTCCGGCGGTAGCCGCCACGATGGGTTTTAACCTGTTTGGCAATACAGCGGTGGCTGCGCCTAAAGCTGCTAAAGGAGATAATTTGACAGGAAGCAGGGTTTATAACATCCGTGATTTTGGCGCCAAAGGTGATGGCAAGACGTTGGATACCAAAGCAATACAGGCCGCTATCGATGCCTGCACGGCCGACCAGGGCGGTACGGTATTGGTACCGGCTGGCGTATTTGTTATGGGTACCGTTGAGTTAAAAAGCAATGTAACTTTACATATTGCCGCCCAGGGTAAAATACTGGGTACAGATGATGGCAAGCAGTATTATGCTGCACAAGCTATCCCGCTGGATATAGGCTGGACGATGAACGACGGCAACGTGGGTTTATTTTTTGCTGCCAATGCGGATAATATCACCATCGAGGGTAACGGCATTATCGACGGGCAGGGGCGCAGGTTCCGCAGCCCGGTAAAAGGTGCGCCGTCGCCTGCGGGTATTTCGGGTAACCACCGGCCGTACCACTTGCTTTTTTACAAATGCAAAAACCTTACGGTGCGCGATCTGACTTTGCTGGATAGCGCTTACCACTCGGTAAGGGTATGCCTGTGCAGTTATGTAAAAATGGAAGGGCTGCACATCCACGGCAAGGTGATCAACAATAACGACGGTTTCCATTTTATTGGGAGCGAGTATGTGCACGTAAGCAATTGCGATGTGGAAAGCCAGGACGACGCCTGTGCGCTATTCGGCAGTTGTAAGTTTATTACGATTGCCAATTGCTCCTTTAGTACGCGCTGGTCGGTATTTCGTTTCGGCGGCGGTGTGGCTGAGAATATTACTATTTCAAACTGCCTGCTTTACGAAGTATATGGTTGCCCGATAAAAATGCGCTGTTCGCCGGGGTCTCGCTTCGAAAACATCTCGTTCTCGAACATCGTCATGAAAGATGTTACCGGGCCGATCTCCATCGGTAACGGCGAGCGCGATTCGGCCAATGTGGGTACGCCAAAAACGCCGGGCATCGTTAAAAATATATCGTTCAATAATATTCACGCTACGGTAGTGAAACCGGTGCCGTTGCGCGATTCGGAGCACCCGAGCAATTATAATCCGGGTGAAATATTCTCGTGCCTCGTTTTAAACGGGATGAACCAAAGCTACCTGGAGAATATCTCGTTTAATGATGTGCATATCACTTATCCCGGTGAAGGAACAGCCGAGCAGGGCGCGGTCAGGGATGTGCCTAAGGTTGCCGGCGAATATTACCAGATAGGTGTGCCGCCTGCTTATGGTATGTATGCACGCAATGTGCGTGGGCTGACCATGCACAATATGCGTTTTGAAATGGCAAGCCCCGATTTGCGCCCGGCGCTGATATTTGATACGGTACAGGATGCCGCCGTTAACGGGCTGAGCGTCCAGGGGCAAAATGGGGCAGAGTCGTTACTGCGATTCATCAAAACTCAGGATGTATTGCTGACGGCTTTACGTGTGCTGACCCCGGTGGCCAATTTATTGCAGGTTGAAGGTGCCGAAAGCAGCAATATTAAAATTGACGGTGGCGACCTGTCGAAAGCAGAAAAGCACCTGGTATTTAGTAACGGGGCAGAGGCAAAGGCGGTAAAGCTACGCGACTAAGCCTATCGACACAATTGGCTGATGATAGACGCATGCTGTGGATATGCAGCCAAAAGATCATCCGTTTTTGCCATTTCGAACTCTGAGAACTCAAAGCCGGGCGCTACAACGCAGCTCATCAGTACATAACCTGTTTTTGACGGGATTTGCGATGCGAACCACTGACCGCCTTTAAGAGCAACAGAGAGACTGCCTGTCGGTTCATCCGAAAGTTCGTGCACTAAATAGTTGCCTTGTTCGTCGATAACATGGATATGGAGCGATGCGCCTTTATGGAAGTACCAAAGCTCGTCGGATTTTAGGCGGTGAAAGCCCGAATAATCATCATCTTCAAGCAGGTAGTATATGGAGGTGCAGGCTTGCTTTAAGTCGGGAGACGATGGCCTGAGCACCTGGTTTTCAGAACGGTAAACCTCTTTATAATAGCCCCCTTCCGGATGTGGCTGTAATTTAAGCTTAGCAATCCAGCGTGCGGCGTTTTGTATATCCATGCACAAATATAAAAGAGGTTTACCGTATAGGGGTTTTATTTTGCCTCGTCGACCTCTTTTTCAACAATAATGCTGCAATCGCCAACAAAAGCGGCAATTGCGCCTACAGCGGCAAATACCGGGGCAAGCAGCACGCCAACCACACCGATGGTGAGGGGGAAAGTAGCGATCTCTTTATTGTTTTTATCGGTGATGGTGATACGGGTAACATTCCCTTCGGCGATGAGCTCTTTTACTTTTTTCAACAGGTTTTCGCCATGCATGGCGAAGGTTTCTTTTATAGTCATGATGCTGTGTTTTAAATTGTATAGCGTTTTGACTATAGCCGGTAAGTATTGTTACATCCCCTCACAGGCAAAGTTATACTACATCACCACCTTAACCTTCACCTGTCCATCCAGCAAAGTACGAACGATCAGTTTTTCAGCAGTCGGGAAGATGGCCCGGATATCCATATCCTGTACAGTAACATCCGAATGGACGTTGTTGCCCAGGTTTCGGCTCAGTTGGTTTTGCAACCTGATCTTGTTATCGGCAATAAACCTGGTGAAGTTATAAATGGCTTTCTGACGGATAACATCGGTTATCTTACCGTTAAACATCCAGTTGGCGGCTTTGAGCATCCAGGCGCGTGTTTGCAGGTCGAAGCTCAGATCGGGGAACGAAAGCTCATGTTTTACGGCATCGTAAGTTGGCGTTCCCACCAGGTAAATCACTCCGTTGTTCGAACCACTGAAGTTGATTTTAATAGCCACTTTGGTACCCAGGCCATAAACTTTGGTACTATCAACAATAAACACCTTGCCGGCTGCGGGTATCTTCTGGCCGGTAACTTCGTGGTTGATCATCGAGGTTAGGTGCTCATAATTTTCAACCAGGTCGAGGTAAACGTTAAAGCCTTTGGCAGGTACATAAGTGCTCAAATCAGGCAATGGTTTTGCAGGCTGCGAAACGCTGGTTGTAGTTACTACAGGTTTTGCCGACAGACCCACTGAAAAATTAAGCAGGGTTCCGCTAAGGTTAAAATTGCTTAAGCGTACGGCCTGTGGGTTTACATACAGGTAGCCCACGCCGGGTATTTTAAATTCGCCGGCAATGCTTTTCCACAATTCTTCGATCATTGGTTTAATATTATATGCCGCGATTTTGGCATCTACCTGCTTACCGAGGTCGTTCAAAGGTTGATTGAGATAGCTGATCAGCCTGTCGGTAACATCGATATTGCCTAAAAACACATTACAGCGGTCAAGGGGATTGGGAGCGGGGTACAGGATAGTTTTTGAGCGCAGGTGATAATCGGGCATCACGTTGATCGTGGATTGATAGGATATCTCCATCCGGCGCAGCGGTTCGCCCACACCGCATTGCGCCGATATCACCGGAGTGACACATTGCGGGCCGGAGCTGAGTAAAGTAGCGCATTTGGCGCAGTACGATGCGGTAAAACCATAGCTGCCGATGAACTTCAAATTAACTATGTTATTAGCGCCGGTAATGGTAAAAGGTGTGCGGGTAAAAGTATAACTGTAGCGCAGGCCCTGGCAAGGCTGCTGGTTATCGGCGTATTTATTGGGAACCGAGTTTTCGGCCTGTACAAAATAGCTTTTCAGATCGGCGGTTACAGGCACTTCGATATTGGATACAGGCTGAATGATGTTAGGGATGCTGGCCGTACTGGCAGCCGGTGCAAGTGGCTGTAACGTTTTACACGAGTATAGCCCAAATGATGATAACAGAATAGTGATAAGGTACTTGGCTTTCATTATATCAGAGTTTAAACCTCTGTAAAAATAAAAAACCCTGGCGGCTCCCGGCTTATTTTTTGTATGCAGTTGTTCACAATATATATTTACCAAGACCTGAGAGTTGATTTTGCAGGAGGTTAAGCCAATGCGGGCGCTACCCGGAACTTCAGTTGTATTTACACGTTTTAGTAATAAAAGTATAGCGGCGATGCCAATTATACTTAATAAAAAGCCAAACAACAATAGCCTGTAAAGGGGTACTAAATCTATTTTAGTATACCAATTGTAAATGATGTGATCGGTATTTAAACGAGGATACTGATCCGTTACTACACACAACCTATTGGCTTTTAAAGCACGGATAGGTGAGTACCTGATAAAGGCTGATGACTGAATGAACACACCCGAACAACTATCTGATGAAGATCTGTTTAAATTGTTGAAAAACAACGATATAAAAGCGTTTGATGAGCTTTACTCGCGGTATTGGTCGGTGTTGTTCTCGGCGGCATACCGCAGGGTAAAATCGAGAGAGATAGCAGAAGAGATAGTGCAGGAATACTTTGTGAGCCTGTGGAAAACAAGAGCAACAACCGTTATCAATACGTCAGTGGCAGCCTATTTTAAATCGTCTGTAAGATATATTGTCATTTCTTACTATCAAAAAGAATGCCTTCACAAAAACTACACGGAGTCGATAACTCATTTATCTCGCGTATATGATAACAGCACCGAACAGGAAGTTGAACTGCGCGACCTGGTATTAAACCTGGAAGAAGGGATAAGCTTACTACCCGATAAATGCCGTTCGGTGTTCGAACTAAGCCGTAAACAATTTCAATCCAACAAACAGATTGCGCTGCAATTGGGTATTTCCGAAAAAACAGTGGAAAACCATTTGACCAAGGCTTTAAAGATATTAAAGCTTCATCTGAAGGAATTTATTACCATACTCCTGATCTGGGTAATGATCAATATTTGATCCATCATGCTGTTAATTTGCCGATCTGAAATTTTTTTTATCAGAGAGTAGGGGGTACAGCCTTCCCAACGCACTGTACTTATATAAACCTGTAAATAACCTTTCTTACTGCAAATAACTCATGAAAAAAGAGATCGCACCCGAATTGCTTGAAAAATACCTGCGCGGAGAATGCACAGACGAGGAACTGGCGCGGGTTTACGCTTGGTACGATGCTTTTGAAGAGGATGAGGATTTGTTGAGCCACCTACCTGCAGACGATAAGGAGCAACTGAAAAGAGAGTTGCTCGAACGTATAAAGGCAGATATAGATACAGATACTACAGCAGAAACTGAAAAAGGGCTAAGGCGCTTTTCGTTTCCGAAACGTAATATATTTTACCTGATATCGGTTATGGCGGCTGTTTTTATTATGGCCCTGGGGATATTGATCTATATTCAAAACAAGTCGCTAATTAATCAGATACCGCAATGGACCGACAGAGTAGTGGTGCGTAATACCAGTCAGTCGTACATTAAACAAACCCTGCCCGATGGGAGTACCGTATGGCTAAGCCCCCTGTCGGTGATGGAATATCCGAAAGAGTTTGCCAAAGATAAACGGGATATTTTAATGAATGGCGAAGCCTTTTTCGAAGTAACTAAAAATCCTGCCCACCCATTTACTATTTACAGCGGCAGCATAGTTACGCGCGTTTGGGGTACAAGCTTTAAGGTAAACGCTTCGGATAAGAGCCCGGTTAGCCAGGTTGCCGTATTAACCGGTAAGGTTTCGGTAAGCATGCCGTCATCGTACATGCAATCATTAAAAAACTTTTTTGGGGTTCACGACCATTCGAACGAAGTAATGTTGTTGCCAAACCAGCAGGCAATTTATTCGAAAACTAATCAAAGCCTGCAAAAATCTATGCTGACTGATAAAGCGATGATCTTATGCTGGAAACGCGAGAATGTATCGTTTAATAACGAGCCGGTTAAAAAAGTTATTGAGGTGCTGAACAGGACTTTTGACGTACGCATAACTGCAGCCGACGCGAATATCGGGCAGTACCGCATCAAAGCTGATTTTTCTGATCAGAATCTGGCCGACATCCTGGAAGTGCTGCACCTGTCGATGAACCTGGATTATACTGTTAATAACGATTATATAGAATTGAAGAAGACACGACCAAATTAACTAACCAAGCTAACCCAAACCTAAATAATGTGCATATGAAGAAATAAGAACCTAACCATTTGTTTTCATAACTAAACCAGAGGTGTCGTTACCACCCCTGGTTTATCACCCGGTCAAACCTGCTTTTTAGCAGGACAAGGGCTGTTTTGTCTCAATTTTTTCACAAAAGAAACAACTAAAAGTATGAAAAAAATTATACCATATCCAATTGACATTTATAAAATAATGAAAATAACACTTAGCCAGATAGTCCTGTTAATAACCATAACAGGTATTTCGTTCGCGAAGGAATCGAGGGCACAAGCTGCTCTTGATAAGGTTATTAGCATCTCGGTAAAAGATGTCGCGCTGCAGGACGCCTTAACCATGATCGAGAAAAAGGTGAATACCAAATTTGTGTACAGCGAAAATTTTATTTCGACGCAGACCCCGGTATCTGTAAATGCAAAAGATAAAAAACTCGGCTTTGTTTTGAACGACCTTTTCAGGAACAAGGGCGTTAGTTACCAGGTGGTGAACAACCTGATAGTTTTAAAGAAAGCAGAACAAAAAGAACCAGCCAAAACGGATAAAGCAGCACCGGCTATTGCGCCACCACTGGTTATAACCGGTGTGGTTACCGATAGTAAGGGCGAAACGCTGATCGGCGTAAGCGTACGTGTTAAAGGCAGCAACCAGGGAACCGTTACCGATGTGAACGGTAAATATTCGATAACCGTACCTAACGATCAGGCTGTGCTGATATTCAGCTATATCGGTTATGTAGCTTATGAGCAGGCTGTGGGCAGCAACAAAACCCTGAATGTGAAATTGAACGAAACTTCGAACAACCTGAACGAGGTTGTAGTAACCGGTTACGGCGAAACTGTTAAAAAAAGCGACCTGACCGGAGCCGTATCAACTATCAGCGCCAAGCAGATCGAAGAACGTCATCCTATAAACCTCATCGATGCGTTGCAATCGCAGGCCACGGGGGTATTGGTAACTAACGACTCGGGCGAGCCAGGTGCAACAGGCTCGATCCAGATACGTGGCGGATCTACCTTCTCGAGCGCGGGCAACTCGCCTTTATATGTGATAGACGGTATCCTGAGCCAATCGGGCGATAATGTAAACCCTAACGATATCCAATCAATTGAGATAATGAAAGATGCTGCATCTGCGGCCATCTACGGCTCACAGGCAGCTAACGGCGTTATATTGATCACCACCAAAAGCGGTGTTGCCGGCAAGCCATTAATATCAACACAATACTCGCACATATTTGGCTGGATGGCTCACAAACTCGAACAGCCTAACTCGCGCGATCTGCGTATCGAGCGTAATTTATATAACGGGAAGACCCCAAGCACAGCCGCTACAACCAACGACTCGCTAAACGTGGTGTTTAATTCGGATAACGATAACCAGGATGTGATCACCCAAACCGCGAACAGGGACATCGTGGATTTCAGTGTGAGCGGTGGTGAAAAAAATCTGACCTATTATTCAAGTCTCCGTTACATTAACGATCAGGGTTTAATCGTTAACAGCTACTCTAAAACCCTGCAGGCACGTTTTAATTTAGATTACCGCGTTGCCCCCAAATTTAAATATACCAACAGGTTATCTTTTGGCTACAATACCAACAACAACATCAACGAGGGCAATACCATTAACCAGGCTTTTCAGCGACCATCGAACCTGGCTTTATATTATCCTGACGGTAGTTTAACGGGGTATATCAGCGGGCGGCGAAACCCTTTAACGGTGGCCTTGCTCGAGGTAAACGTTACCGATACTTATAATGGTGATGTTTTTAACCAGATAGAGTATACCATCACTAAAAACCTGCGTTTTACCAACAACTTCGATTTTGGGATGTCTGTACCTCACAACACTTTTTTCGACCCGAAATTATTGAGTAGTGCCAACCCACTGGTAAACGGCGGTAAAGAGAGCTTTGCCGTCAACACCAACTGGGCATACCAAGGATTTTTTAACTACAATCAAAATCTTGGCAAAATGGGTAACCTTACATTTGTTGCCGGGGTAAGCGCCGAAAAAACACATGATAACAGCTTCAAAATTGCTGGTTCTAATTATGCTAACGAATCTATCTATACATCAAACGTTGACGGTACCATCGACCTGACCAATACCGGTACCAATGCCGGTGCAACAAGCCGCGAATCATTCTACGCCCGTGCGGGATATACTTATAAAGACAGGTATTTGTTTAGCGCCGTATATCGTAAAGATGGTTCATCAAGATTCGGATCATCCAATCAATTCGGTGATTTTTATGGCGGATCGGCCGCATGGCGCTTTTCGCACGAAAAGTTTATGGACTGGTCTAAAGGCTTTTTATCGGATGCAAAGTTGAGGCTAAGCTATGGCCAGGTGGGTAATGACCGTGTTACCCCTAATGGAAGTTTATTACTCTATACTTTCGGCTCGTCATTTTATAACGCCATAAATGGTGTGGTGTTGAGTAATCAATTTGGTAACTCGCAATTACAATGGGAAACCAATATTCAGAAAAACATTGGTTTAGATCTTCAATTCCTTAACGGCCGTCTTAATTTTACTACCGATTATTATCAAAAAACAACCAAAAACCTGCTTTATCAACGAAACATGCCTGTTGAAACCGGGTTTACCGGGGAATATGTTAACGTTGGCGACATCAGCAATAACGGTGTGGAATTTACTGTAAACGCTACCCCAATAGCCAAATCAAAACTGATGTGGAATATCAATGCCACATTATCTATCGAACGTAATACCATTAAAAGCTTATATAATCACCAACCGTTCCTGGCCACATCGGGCGGCGCTACCTACCTTGTACAGGAAGGTGGCCGTATTGGTGATTTTTATGGTTACAAAGGCCTGGGTGTTTACCAGTATGATGCATCGAATGCCTACGACGGCAATTGGAACAGGTTGACACCGGTTGGTGTTTCGCCCGATGGTAAAACCGCTTCAAGCTATTTGCTGGATGGTCAGCCATATACCGGCACCGTTCACCACATGTATGCCGGTGGCGCTTTATTGCTCGGAGGCGACATGATATTTGACAATGTTCAGCGCGATAGTGTGATCGATGCCAACGATCGTCAGATATTAGGCAACGCGCAGCCATCGTTCTACGGTGCTATTATCAATACCATAACTTACAAACAGTTTACCTTGTCGTTTACCTTTAATACCGTATGGGGCGGCAGCGCATACGACAGCCCCCGCCAAACGCTGGATAACCTGGCAACATCGGGTATCGTAGCCGATAATTATACCACTTACCATTCGTGGCAGCACCAGGGCGATATCACCGACGTGCCTTATATGGGCCGCAAAAATTCAACGGCCAACTTCCCTGGAACGCAGACGAGGTTCCTCGAGAATACGTCATTCATCAGGCTTAGTTATGCCAAACTTACCTACAATTTACCAACGCGGATAGCCACGAGGTTCAAGATGAAGAACGTTGGCGCTTACGTATACGGAGCCAACTTATCTACCTGGACCAACTATAGCTGGTACGATCCGGAGTTCTCGTCCAGCTCGGCCCTTACGCCGGGTAATGATAATGGCCGCTATCCGCGCAGGCGTGAATTGGGTTTAGGTTTAAATGTTAATTTTTAAGAAGCACCTTTATGAAAAAGATATTTAAGATCTCCTTTTTGATAATATTGGCATCAACGTTTGGCTGCAAAAAACTGTTGGATCAGCCACCATTAAGTCAACTGGCAGCCGATAAATTTTGGAAAACACCTGATGACGCCAAAGCAGGTATGGCCGGTTTGTACGATGGCTTGCAGGATATGTTCAACTCGCAATACATTTACTGGGGCGATGGCCGGAGTGATAATTTAACCTATCACCCAACTTATAACGATGGATTGCCTTTATGTATCAACTCATTAACACCAACTACAAACGGCGCCGACTGGACATTGATCTATGCTACCATTAGCCGTGCTAATTTTGCCATCAAATACATTCCTACCATTGGCGGCATGGATCCCATCCAATCTAAAGACCTGCTGGCACAAGCCTACAGTATCAGGGCGTATTGCTATTTCTGGCTGATCAGGCTTTGGGGTAATGTGCCATTATGGACGGAACCCTATGAAAATCAAAGTACTGATCCATATAAAGGCGTTACACCGGCCGCAGATATTGTAAGCACTGAGATATTGCCCGACCTGCTTAACGCTTACAGTTTGGCCGATCCGACTGCTAACGTGGTGTGGAATGTGAACATCGGCGGTATTTGCGCCATACTGATGGATGTGTACATGTACAACCAGGATTACGCTAACGCTATCAAATGGTGCGATAACCTGTTTAAATTGAACAGGTACAGCCTCGAAGCCACTGCTAACTGGAAAAATAATTTCATTTCGCCATCAAACACTAAAGAGTGTATCTGGAGCCTGAACTGGGATTTTACAGTTGACGGCGGCAACAAAACCTCGACCGAGATCGGCGCAGGCGACACCAACAGTGATTTTGCTGTCGACCCGGCTTTATGGTCGTATTACACCACCACTACTGCCGATATAAGGGGTGCGCAAACGGTTGATTTTAAAGTGAGTAATCATGACAAAATATTGAAGTACTATGCAGTTAACCTGGATAAAAACGGTAACCAGATCTATCCTAACTCACCCCAGGCAAACTTGTTGTTCCCGTTGTACCGCCTGGCCGATATCTACCTGATGCGTGCCGAAGCGCTTAACCGTACCGGCGACCTGACCAATGCCCTGGCTTACCTGAACATGGTGCATACCCGCGCCGGCCTGCCCGCTTACAAGGCTACCGATTTCCCTACAGCCGACGCTATGCTATATGGTGTATCTACCCTGTATAATGGCTTTAGCGGAATTTTGAAAGAACGCCAGATCGAGTTGTTCTGCGAGGCTAAACGCTGGTTCGATTTGCAACGCAACGGCATCATCATCAGCACTATGACACCGCTCATCAATCAGAGGGATATAGCCAAAGGCTTTCCGGCAACAGGTTTTGGCGACCCACGTAAAATATACTGGCCAATTAACCAGAACGTATTGAACGCCAATACCAAACTGACCCAAAATCCACCATATTGATAAACATCATTTGAAGACAGATTATGAAAAAGTTAAAAAATATAAGTTTTGGTCTTTTTTTATCGGTAGCGATATTTGCCTTTTCGGGTTGTAACCTGGCCGGTTTAAAGTACCAGGAAAATGCCGACTATCAACACTACGTGCTCGATCCGCATATCAACATGACTACCTGGGATTATATTAAAACCAGGAGTTATAACTATGCAGGTAAAGACACCATATTTAAGCTGATGCGCCAGGCTATAGAGTACTCGGGCATTGATACTAACGAATATATCAAGCCGGATCGCACGTTCATCTTGTTACACAACGATGCCATTTACCGTACTACAGTAGTTAATAAGGTGCCTACCATAACAACCGACTGTTTTTTTGGCAAATACCTTGTTAACGGCAAGCCCGGTACCAAATGGAGCGATTATCCGAAAGATCAGGTTAAAAACTACCTGTTGTATCTTATTGTGCAGGGGGCATACTCATTCAACAACCTTGGGCCCAACAACGTAACCGGTAATACGCTGGAACCGCAGGGCTACGATCCGCTAAATCCCACATCGATCATGCTGCTCCGGGTAAACGACGATCAGAACTACCCGTTGCGGTTAAACGATTTTTCGAATTCGGTAGCTTACGTAACCGTGCGTACAAGCAATATTTTGCCAACTAATGGCGCTATCCAAGTTATCGACAGGGTTTTATTCTATCAAACCAAATAATAGAAACATCTTAAACAGGTGTTTGATGTCCTTCACACCCGATTGGTTACGGGTTAAAATGCAGTAAGTCAAAAGCCCCGGCTGGTTACCGGGGCTACTGCAAAATGTAAAGCCATATGTTACAAACGATGCTAATATTACTTAACAACAGGTAAATTACAGCTAACAAAGCAAACCGAATAAATGCGTTATTCATACATCAAAAAAACAAAGAAATTAAGAACTTATGAAAAAGATACTATCAGTTTTGATGGCATTTATGTTGTGTGCTACTACATTATTTGCCCAAAAAAAGTTAAGCCGCGATGAGCGGATGAAATGGTGGCGCGAAGCACGCTTCGGTATGTTTATCCACTGGGGCGATTATGCGCAGTGGGCGGGCATGTACAAGGGCCACGAAGTTGGCCATGGCGGCGAGTGGATCATGAACCGGGGTAAAATCCCGGTAGCCGAATATCAGGCGGCAGCCAAAAACTTTAACCCGGTTAAATACGACCCCGATGCATGGGTGCGTATGGCTAAGGATGCCGGTATGAAATATATTGTGATCACGGCCAAACATCACGATGGTTTTGCCATGTTTAAATCGAATGCAAGCAAATGGAACATCGTTGACGCAACGCCTTACGGTAAAGATGTATTAAAACCGCTGGCCGCCGCATGTAAAAAATATGGTATTAAACTGGGCTTTTATTACTCACAAGCGCAGGACTGGAACAACCCGGGCGGCGCTGTAGCCCGTAAAGTGGCAGCCGAAGGCTGGCCTAACCCGGATTCGGCTAAGATAGATGCCTACACCAAAGAGCACAGCGGGCATTGGGATCCGTACCAGACTACCGCCACTATGGGTGAGTATATCGACAAGGTAGCCGTGCCGCAGGTTAAAGAGTTACTGACCAATTACGGCGATGTAGCTGTATTATGGTGGGATACCCCGACCGGTATGACGGATGAGTATGCCGAAAAACTGAACGCTGTTTTAGCGCTGCAACCCAACATCATTACCAACGACAGGCTGAAACGCCCTAACTTCCCCGGCGATACCAAAACACCTGAACAAAAAATACCGAGCCTTGCCGAACTGGATGGTAAGGATTGGGAAACCTGCATGACCATGAATGGTACATGGGGTTATAAGAGTTATGATAACAAATGGAAATCTCCTGAAACACTGATACACAACCTGTGCGATATCGCGTCGAAAGGCGGTAACTACCTGTTGAATGTTGGTCCCGACCCGCTTGGCCAGTTCCCACAAGGCAGCATCGACGATCTGAAAGCGATCGGCGTGTGGATGAAGGTGAACAGCGAGGCTATTTATGCCACTACTGCAAGCCCGCTGCCTGTTTTATCATGGGGGCGCTGCACCAAAAAAATTGAAGGGGATAAAACAACTTTATACCTATCGGTATTTAACTGGCCCGCTAATGGTAAATTAGTTGTTCCAGGTTTAAAAAATGAGGTTTTATCAGCTAAATTACTTGCTGATGGCGCGGCCCTGAAATCACAAAAAGAGGGTGACGGTGTGATTGTTGACGTACCTGCGAACGCTCCCGACAAAATTGCATCGGTAATTAAACTCGAAGTAAAAGGCACCGTTGGTGCTGACAATGTAACACCTAAAGGTACAATGAAGTCGGGTTCGATCGACTAATTATAATTTTATAAATATTAGATCACTATCTGAATAATGACCATAAAAAAACTGCCGGCCTGCCTTGCTTTGATATGCGTTTTAGCGGCCCCGGAAATTACTAACGCCCAAACTGCTGTAACAGATAACAGCGCTTATATACTCACTCCGAAAGCCGGACCGGAGCCGCATATCAATGGGCCTAAAATATTCGGCGTCCGCCCCGGGCATCCGGTTTTATTCACGGTACCGGTATCGGGCAATAAACCGGTGCAATTTGAAGTGGGTAAATTACCAAAAGGGCTAAGATTCGACAAAAATACCGGCCGTTTTTCGGGTGCGGTTGATAAGCCCGGGACATACGAAATTAAAATTACAGCTAAAAATAATGCCGGTAAAGCCGAGCGCCCGCTTAAGATTGTGGTTGGCGAGAATATATGCCTTACCCCGCCAATGGGTTGGAACAGCTGGAATATCTATGCCACCAAGGTTACCGAAGACTTGTTGCTGGCCAATGCCAGGGCGATGGTAACATCGGGACTGATTGATCATGGCTGGAGCTATATGAACATCGATGATGTTTGGCAGGGCGAAAGAGGGGGTGAGTTTCATGCGATACAGCCTAATCCTCAAACTTTCCCGGATATTCAGAAAGCCAGCAACGAGATCCATGCCATGGGTTTAAAAATAGGTATATACTCAACCCCATGGATCGAATCGTACGGCCATCATGTCGGCGGTTCGGCCGATAACCCGGAGGGTACATTTGTGCGTACGCCCGAAACCGATAAAGTGCCGCGCAACAAAAAGCTTTTCCCGTATAAGATAGGTAGCTATATGTTTGTAGATCAGGATGTAAAACAATGGGCCCAATGGGGAGTGGATTACCTGAAATACGATTGGAACCCGATCGAACTGCCCGAAACCAAACAAATGTTCGACGCGTTACGGGCAAGCGGCCGCGATATCGTTTTCAGCCTGTCGAACAGCACGCCGTTTGCTTCGATCGGCGACCTGTCGAAAGTGTCGAACACCTGGCGTACCGGTGGTGATATCCGCGATAGCTGGAAAAGTTTAAAGCCTCGCTTGTTCTCACAGGACAAGTGGGAACCCTATGCGGGTCAGGGTCATTGGAATGACCCCGATATGATGGTTGTAGGTGTTGTTGGCTGGGGTAAGGATTATCATCCAAGCAACCTCACGGCTGATGAGCAATACACACACGTTAGTGCCTGGTGCCTGATGTCGGTACCGTTACTGTTGGGTTGCGATCTCACCAAGCTCGACGCCTTTACCTTAAGCTTATTAACTAACGACGAAGTTTTGGCACTTAACCAGGATGCATTGGGTAAACAGGCTACCGTAATTTCGCGCCAGGGCGATGCCGGTGTAATGGCTAAAGACCTGGAAGATGGTTCGAAGGCGGTTGGCCTGTTCAATCCCGGCGACGAGGGAACCAAACAGGTGGTATTAAACTGGGCCGATCTGAAAATAACCGGGAAATATATTGTGCGCGATCTGTGGCGCCAGAAGGACCTGGGCACCTTTGAGGGTGAATTTAAAGCCGACGTAGCTCAGCATGGCGTGGTTTTGGTTAGTCTGCGTAAAGCAAAATAAAAAGAGAACTCATAAAATGAATGTTAATAATTGTTTAGTAAAAGCAGCCTGGTTAGCCGGGCTGCTTTTTTTAACTGCGCCGGGTTTACACGCACAGGTAGTTTTAAAGGCAAATGGTGGGGGCGAAGACGCCTACCAGCAGATCAGCAAAGTATTAGGCGGTACGGCGTACGAAGTGCCGGATTGTGTGCACCCTGTAAAACATATAACTGAAGCTTATGATGAGCAATTGAAGCAATGGGTATTCGTATTCCATATCCATGCAGCGATAGATAATGACCGTTGCCATAGTTTTGACCGCCAGCGCAACGAGATCAAAACGTACGGCCCGTCGGACAAGAAAGTTAAAGGCGAGCAGGGCAAAACCGTGCAGTATGAATGGGAGTTTAAGTTAGACAGTAATTTTAAAGCCCAGCCGAGCTTTACCCATATTCATCAGATCAAGGCCGGTGATGGTGATGCAGGAGCGCCGGTGGTCACCCTGACGCCACGCTTTGGTAACCCCGATAAAATGGAAGTGATCCATACCGGCTCGGGTAAAGAAACCAGCCAGGGCGTTTTAAAAAGCGTCGACTTGGCTGATTTTAAGGGGCAATGGGTAAAGGCGATCGAAAAATTAAAGTACGATACCCATGGTACCTACAGCATCGAGATCGTGAGGGTAAGTGACGGAAAAGTTTTGTTAAGTTACAGTAACCCGGATATCGATCTGTGGCGAAACGGTACTTCGTTCTGCCGCCCGAAATGGGGGATATACCGCAGCTTAAAAACCCCGTCGTACATCAGGGATGAGGACCTGAAATTTGCCTATTTCTCTATAAAGAACGTTGAATAACCATTAAAAGGTAAAACTATTGAGCATCGGGTTCTGGCTTGCATTTACCTGGTAGGTTGATATTTTATTATCCACGCCTACCTCCACAATGCGGTAACCTTTGTAAGCCGTCCCCCAGTTACCACCGAAATGCGAGTCGAACAGATGGGGAAGTTTGCCGGTATAGCGGATACCGTCTAAACTATGATCGTGCCCATGCAATGCCGCTTTTACATTGGGATAACTGTGCAGCAGTTCTACAATTTCGGGGCAATCTACAAAAATGGTTTTCTCTTCAGGCAACCATTGGTGCGGCGGGATATGCAGGATGACGAATACGATGGGTTTGGCTTTGAACTGTTCTAAAGAAGCTTTCAGGAAAGCCCCGTCGGGGCAAACGTAACCGCCTTTGGTATCGGCGGTATTGGCAAACACAAAACCGATGTCACCTTTATCTACCACATATTTATCCTCGTAGCCAAACACGTTTTTCCATACGGCAGCATCTGCAAAATCGTGATTGCCCGGGATAGTGTAATAAGGCACAGGCAGTTTGTCCAGGTAAGTCTGTTTTACTTTTAGTAGAAGGTCGGGGCGGTTATGTACCAGGTCACCGTTGATGATGACCATATCTAAATGATTGACCTGATGCTCTTTGTTCAGCCATTTGACCAGGTCGTTGTAAAAGCCGTCCGAATCGGTGTCCGGCTGCCCGTAATGCCCGTCGGACGCCAGGGCAAAACGCAGTTTAAATTTCCCTGCAGATGAACGATGCTGATGTACCGGCTGCCCCGCAAAAGTATTGATAGCCGGCAGCAGGCTCAAACCTGCGGCACAAACTATACTTGATTTAAGAAAATCTTTACGACTGCTCATGATAGTGTTTTTATCAAAAAGCGGACCGGTGAGATAAATCCGATCCGCTTTTCAAACAAGTGTGTTTAATTTGCCAATGTTGTTGCCACAATGCCCGAACCTACCGGGAACTCGCCCTCAATTTCGGTTATGGCAGATGTTTTGGTCAGGATAATGTTTTGCTGGCTGCGCGCTTTAACCCATTTACCTAAGCGTGGGTTGTATACACCGCCCAATTTGTAAAAATAACCCAGATCGGCAGGAGTGGTGTAGGCAAAGCAAAGCGTGTTCGAACCCTGACGGTAGTACGGCTGAGACGCCAATGTAATAGGGTTAATAATGTCATAAAAATCGTTATTGGCAATTTTATAGCCTGCCGGTGGGTTGCCGGCCTGGAACAGCGAACCGCCCGAACCGATGAATACCACGTCGATCGGGGTGCTATCCTTGGTTACGTTGATGCCGGAGAATACAGCCATACCAAAAGCGTTACCGCTGTTGGCAAAGAAACCGCCGTTACGGATACCGAAGCCATCGCCATCGGTGGTGGTGTAGTTAAATGCCCTGATCCAGTTTGATGATGCCATGCTGGTCGAACCTGAACCATTGATCATTTTAGCTGAGCCGCCCACATAGAAATAAGTGCCTTTGGCTGCTGTACCCGAAGTTAAGTTGAATTTGAAAGTACGGAAAGTAGTGGCAGCTACCGAACCATTGGCTACCGAACCACCGCCTGTTGCCCACCCATTTGTTGGGAAACCGGCAGGAGTGGAGGCGCCTGCGTTATTGGTAACCACTACCGAATAAGGTGTAGTTGTGAAGTTGATATCCTGGGTGGCTAATAACTGGATGTATTCGTAATTGCCATCGCTGCCGATGACATCGTTAATGAAGCCTGCAACCACAATTGGCGTAACGTTGATAGTCGAGCTGAGTATCTGAACGTCGTCGGCTTTGCGCATACGTACCTGCGGTATCAGGGTATTGTTGGCATCTACCGAAGTAAATACTACGCCGTTAAAATTAGCGGTACCGGGTAACGGGTTGCCTGCGAAAGTTGCGTTTGCCTCGGTATGCAGGGTGATGTTATCAAAACCATCGTTAACAATTTTGTCGCCGGCATAGGTATCGGATGGCGTAGGCAGCGGGTCGAAACCACCTTTAACGATATCCACCAGGGTGCTTTCGTAGGTCGACGGGTCTTTCAATATCGAACTCGCCGGGACACGGTTAGGCGCGATATCGTTAGCGCTTGATACTTTGGTTACTGCACTGGCAGGCACATTGGTGATCTGCAGGGTACCGTTGATCCTTGATAAAGTACCGCCCGCGATAGTTACAATTACTGAATCGCCCGACAGGTATTTTGAAGCATCTGCACCAATGTTTATGGCTATACCGCGAAGCAATGATAAACGACGGTGATCCTGCAGTATCAGCAATCCCGAAGGCAGGTTATTGCCCGTATAATCGGATACTACCAAACCGGTTACCTTGTCGCAACCGTACATGTTGTTGGTGTTTAACGGCACATCCGAACCCTTGTACAGGTTACGCAGATCGTAGATCGGGATGTAAGGGCTAACCGTGCCGCCCGGATAATTATTAGACTTACCACAACCGGCCCAGGTAAATGCTACCGATAGCAAAAGCGCGTAAAATATTGTTTTTTTCATCTTAATAAGGTTTTATTAATTTAAAACGCATTCGTTAATTATGGTTTTTGCCACCAAACCTGTGTACTGATCACATCCGGCCCTTGCGACGCCACGGCTGCTTTGTAGTTAGTTGGGTTGGCCGATTGTACATACAGCGGGTAAGTGATGCGCGCAGGCATTACACTGTTGTTAAGCAGCCCTGGCCCCAATGGCAATACAGGGTGACCGGTGCGGCGGAACTCGAACCATTGCTGGTAATCTTCCAAAAACAAAGCGTAGTATTTTTGTAAATGGATGCGCTCCATTTTGGCATCAACCGATTCGGAGTCGTTCCACGATATGTTGGCACCTGTGAGATAATTGCGGAAATCAGTTGAAGCAGTGGTTGGCGCCGGTGAAGGTACACCCGCTGCAACCGGGTTTGGCCAGGTTGGCAACCATAAGGTTAAGCCGGCTAAAACGCCGGTTTCCCAATAGGTTTGAGCCGATCCGCTGGTAATAAAGCCTTTAACCGAAGCTTCCGCTAAGATGAACTGTACTTCGGAGTAGTTCATGATCATCCCGGTCATCGGGTCGCTCATTAACGAAACAGCCGAGGTATTTGAATAAAAATATGATTCTTTTGTCGGCGGGTTACCGGGAGAATAACCGCTTGGCACACCATCGAAACCGTTGGGCCCCTGTGCAATTCCCCACCTGTTGAACCCGCTTGTTGCAAAAGTTGAGATATTGATACGCGGATCTGACCAGTTTACCAGGTGGCTGATAAAGAACAGGCCGATGGCAGGTGAGCGCCAGTCCTGTTCGCGAACGTTATTTACGTAAGGCGAGGTGAGGTAGCCTGATCCTGTCCAGCGTAAAATAGCGCAATCGGCATTGCTGGTCATAACAGGATATGAGCTGGGGCTGGTATCGATCATTTTTTTGATCTGTGCGATACATTGTGCCGATACTTCGGCTTTGCCCGACAGGCGGAGCAGCAATCGCAGGTAAAGCGAATTGCCCAGTTTGCGCCACTCGGCACAGTTACCGTTAAAAACCGGGTCGCTCGATCCCACTACGTTGGCAGCGCCATTCAGTAAAGTATTTGCGGTTTCCAACTGATTGAAAATATCCAGGTAAATATCTTTCTGGCGATCGAAGGGCGGCTCGTAGATCAGGCTGTCGCGGGCCTCGTTCGAGTGGAAGTAAGGTATATCGCCGTATGTATCGGTGAGCATCGAATAGATCCACGACTGGCAGATGAGCGATATGCCCTGGTATCCTTTGTTTAAAGTAAGCGGCTGGCTTGCAATTTTATACAGATCCTTGAAATTGGTTAATTGCTGGTACCAGCCGTTCCAGGTATAATCGCCCCAGGTATTTTTGATGTCGTACCTGAACACTGCACCTTCGCCATCGGTTTCGGCTACGGTAACCTGCATCAGCTCGTTGTTAAATGAACGGTTGCGCAGCATGTTAACTGTTAATGTATTAACCAGGGCCGGAGCAAGCAGTTGCTGAGGCAAGGCATTGGGTGTGGTATTAGGGTTTGTGTTTAAATCTTCAAAACCCTTTTTACATGACGTTTGCAGGCCGGCCAGCAACATGATGATACAAATCGCACTATAAATATTTTTTTTCATGGTGATAGCTGATTAAAGTGTGATAATTAAATTGGCGCCGATAGTACGGGTTGACGGGAACTGGCCGATCTCGAAGCCCTGCACAATGTCCGATCCGTTTATGGTACCGAATTCGGGATCAAACCCGGGCCATTTTGTCCAGATGAACAGGTCGCGGCCGTACACGCCGATGGTTGCACGCTGTAAACCAACACGGGTGGTCCATTTTACCGGTACGGTATAATCTAAGCGGGCCTCTCTCAATTTGATAAAGTTGGTACTAAAGGTTGCGCCCTCGGCATTATTGACACCAAAGTTGGATTGGTTGTACTGGTCGATATCGGTAGCGATTACATCGTTTTTTCGATAGGTTCCGTTTGGATTTTGCACCACACCGTTACCAATGATACCGCCGTACCTGCCTGGTAAGGTGTTGGTGGTTTTACCCTGCTCGGCCAGTTTATAGGCGGTGAGCGAGTATGCTACGGCACCGTACTGACCATCGAACAACACGCTTAAATGGAAGCCGCGGAAACGGAAATCGTTACTGATGCCCATTTTCCATTTTGGTTGGGTATTGCCCAGGTATACCAGGTTCTGCGAAAGCAGGGCAACGCCTGTTTTCGAATCGAACACCACCTGGCCATCAGGAGCACGCATGTAACCGCGGCCGTAAAGATCGCCCATGCTGCCGCCCACGTTGGCAACAATCTGCCCGCCGCCTGTCGGGCCCGAGAATAACACCAGTGAGCTATCCGATAATTGTAATATTTTGTTGCGGTTGGCCGAAAAGGTAAAGTTAGTCATCCAGGTTAAGCCTTTTGAGCCGCCTTGTACCGGTGTGCCGTTTACAGCCAGCTCGATACCTTTGTTTTGTACTTTACCGATATTTACAACTGCCTGGCCATATCCTGATGACTGATCGATAATTCGGTTCAGGATCTGGTTTTTGGTATTGCCCGAGTACAGGGCGAGATCGAAACCTAAACGGTTTTTAAAGAAACGCACATCGGTACCAATTTCATAGGTTTCGGTACGCAATGGTTCGAGGTTAACGTTTGGCAATGTGTTGGGGTTCTGCAAACCGCCGGAGTAGGTACTGCCTGCAGATACATAAGCAAATGATGTACGGTAAGGTGTGGTTCCGCCGCTGCCCACGCTCGAATAAGAAGCGCGTAATTTAGCGTAGCTGAAAAAATCGGGCAATTTAACCGCATCCGAAAGGATGAAGCTGCCGCTTACCGAAGGATAAAAGAAGCCTACATTATCGGTACGTTGCGATGTGGCCAAAACACTGTTCCAGTCTTGCCGGCCGGTAACATCCAAAAACACAATACTTTTATAACTGCCAGAAACTACACCGTAAAAGCTGTTGATGGCGTATTGGGTATAGTATGGCGTTGTACCGGGGTTAACAACCAGCGGACCGGCGCTGTTAGCCAGTGAGTATATCCCGGGGAAGGTGAGCGAATCGGCACGTATCTCGTTTTCCCTGAAGGTGTTCTTTAGCACGCTGCCGCCGCCCGTGGCGGTGACGTTGAAATTTCGGCCAATGGCTTTGTTATAGCGCAAAAGGAAATCGGCGCTAACCTCTTGCGAAAAGATATCCTGTGTGCGGTATGAGCCTTTAGGATATTTGGTACCGGCATTGTAAGGCCGATCCTGCGAGCGGTTCTCGTACGACATATCTATCGACGAGCGTAATTGCAGGTTTAGCTCCTTGGTAATGCTGTAAGTAGCCTGTACGTTACCGGTGACCGCGTTCCGGTTGGATTTGTTGATAAATTCGTAAGCAACGGCATAAGGGTTTTCGGGGAAAGAGCTGTAAGGATATTCGATTACACGGCCGGTTTGACCAAGCTTCCAGTAGTTTTTCAGCCAGTCGATATCGGCATTTGGCTGCCAGAAGATAAACCAGTACATAATGGCCTGGTTACCGTAGCCGGCGCCGGGTAAATTAGCGCTGAATTTATTCTGGTAGTTGATTTTTGTAGTGATGGTCAGCTTATCGCTCATTTTTGAGTTGATAGACGCTGATATGGTGTTGCGGCCGTAGCCGGTGTTTGGCACGATCCAATTATTGGAAACGTTGGTTGCCGAAAAACGGGCAGTCGTTTTATCCGAGCCACCGTCGATACTGATCGAGTTGGTTAAAGTATTACCGGTATTGAAAAAATCGTGAATCTTGTTAGGATAGGCTACCCATGGCGTACGGGTTTTGCCCTGGGCCTGCGTTACCGGGTCGAACTGGTAAAACATCTGCCCGTCGAATTTTGGGCCATAAGCCGAGCTTGTGCCGCTGGTGCTTGCGCCATCAGGCCCTGCGCCGTACGAATAATAAGTAGCGCCACCCAAACCCTGGCCGTATTCGTATTGAAAATCGGGCCAGCGGTTAACCTGTTCGATTGACGCGTTGGAGTTGAATGTGATACCAATGCCTTTTTTATGTACCGACCCCGATTTGGTGGTGATGATGATAGCACCGTTGGCACCACGCTGTCCGTACAATGCAGCTGCTGCGGGGCCTTTTAAAACGCTTACGGTTTCAATGTCCTCCGGGTTAATGTCGCCAATGCTGCTGCCATAATCTGCAGGCATGTTATCACTGCCGGTGCCGTAAGTTTGTTCGCCCGAGATAGCCGTGCGCCTGCCGCTGCCGTTGTTGATCACCACACCGTCGACCACGATGAGCGCTTCATTATCACCCGTGAGGTTATTCTCTCCGCGCAGGATGATCTTGTTGGTGCCTGTCGGGCCCGCATTTGAACGCACCAGGTTCAAACCTGCTACTTTGCCTTCAAGCGCATCGCTCCAGTTGGATGATAACGCGTCAGTCAGTTGTTCGCCTTTAACAACGGTTACATCATAACCTAAGGCCTTTTCATCGCGCTTGATACCCAGGGCCGTAGTGATCTGCACTTCGTTAAGCGTCGAGCTGGATATCATCATGGTAATGGTTAAAGCGGCAACGCTGTTATTATAAATCAGCGATTGCGGGGTATAACCAACCATCGATAAGTTAATGGATGAGCCGCGCGGAATGCGTACCGAAAACCTGCCGGCAACATCGGTTGAGCCGAGGTATTTTTTACCGGCATCGGTAATGGTTACACCAGTCAGCGGCTGTTTATCGTCCGAAGAGAATATAGTACCGCTTACCGAAATTATCTCGAGTTTTTTGATCACGATGTTACCGTCGATATTTTTCATACCTATACCTGCCTGCTGCTCTAAAGCAAGTGCCAGGTTATCGAAGGAAATGTTTTCCGAAGTAAAGGTGATCACCTGTTGCATGTTCACTTCGGCATCAAATGAAACCCGGAGGCCATAATTGCTTTTAAGTTTGTCGGCAATTGACTGGACGGTGAGGCGTTTTTGCTGAAAGCTGAATTGTGCGGGCATCTTTACCTGCGCTACCAGCTGTAACGAGCACAGCCAGAAAAGTAACAGCAGGGGAACCGTTTTTGGGATTAGTTGTAGTCTAAATTGTTTCATAAGCAAATCAGAATAAGAGTAGTGTGTTTGTTTTTTCAAATTGATAGCGGATACCGGTTGCGTAGCTCAAGCCTTTTAAAAGCTCGGCAACTCCGTTGTCTTTCATCTCGCCGCTAAAACGGCGGGCATTTTTTGCGCCAGGCAAAACCTTTACTTTAATGCTATACCAGCGTTCTATTTTCTGAGCTATCTCGTTCGCATCGCAGTTGTCGAAATACAGGGTGCCGCTTTGTAATGCCGAGGCATCTTTGGCGACTACTGTTTTGATACTCACGAGATGACTGTCGACATTGCTGGTGAGCTGTTCGCCGGCTTTGAGGAAATGGGTGTGTTGACCGGTAGTTGTTACGCCCACTAAACCCGTCGCCACTTTTACTTCGGGGTTGAGGTGTTTGCGGACGAAAACGTTGAACGAAGTACCCAGTACCGTAACCGATAAATGCTCTTCGGTATGGATGATAAACGGATTGTTGACCAGGTGCTTTACATCAAAAAAAGCTTCGCCTGATAAATTCACTTCCCGTTTTTCGCCGCCAAAACCATTGAAAGTTAATTTTGAATCGGGGGCAAGGTAAACCAATGTACCATCGGGCAGCGTAACCCTGTTGCGGGTGTTGGCATTGGTTTGCACTATCTGCAGCTGATCGGTGGCTAAGGAATTTTTATAATAAAACCAACCCAGCGCACTCACAAGTAATAAACTTGCCGCCAGACCTATAAACCAAAAGGGTTTTAAAGGGTTGGCCCTGCCGGTAATGCTTTGGCCGGTGGGAAACATCCTGCTTAGCAGGCGCAGCCACTGTTCGTCGATATCGGTCTGCTTAAGCGGTTGTTGCAGTTCGGCCCGCCGGCGTTCGAGATAGGTTAAGAGATAAAGGTTCTCTTGCTGCTCATCGCACCAGTTCTGTACCAACTCAGCATCATGGCGATTGCAATTGCCGTTAATGTAGTTGATTAAAAGTTCCCAGTTTATTGTAGTCATTTGCAGAGAAGAGCAGCAAACCGCCCTTTTTCACCAAAAGAAATAGTTAAGTGTTTGTTAAATGTTTGTTAATAATGGCAGGGGCAGAGAAAACTACTTTAACATCGCGAAAAGCAGGGTAACCATCGTTAGGCCGCCGGCTACAGTGGCCTTATCCAGGTTGGTATGCCTGATGGCCCTGGTTAATTGCTCGATAGCTTCGCGCAGGTGATATTCGACCTTTTTTTCGGGGATATCCAGCGCTTCGGCTATTTCGGTGTATTTGAGTCCCAGCAAACGCAGTTCGATAATTTGCTTGCGCAGGGGTGTCAGTTTATTGATCAGCCCCTCGACAATGACGATGGATTGTTTGGCCACGAATTTTTCGAAAGGCGTGAAAGTGTCCGACGGGATATCAAAAAAGTCGTCGTTAATAGACAGGGTTTGGATACGTGAGGCAAGCGCCCCCAATGCGCCGTTTTTTGCCGCGCGGAACAAATAGGGTTTGATGTTATTGATCCTTAGCCGGTCTTTTTCCTGCCAGAGATTTAAAAAAAGATCAGACAGAACATCTTTCGCCAGGGCATCGTCTTTCACTATGCCGTTAACGTAACGGAAAAGGGGGGAATAATTCTCCTTAAATATGCTTTTAAAACCGTCCAGCGTGCTCAAAACTGGCATATTTTCTGTGATCATTGTAACAACAAAAGTAACCGGCGGTATATTGCTGAAATAAAAACATTGTGTTAAATATTTATTAAGATACGGTCACGAAAAGGTTACACATATTTATGCCAGGCCATTGTTGGAGACTTAAATTATCCGACGGCAGTTAACAGGTGTGTTTATCCAACATAGTAAATTGCCATTATCATTTACTAACCACAGATCGTTTATCGGTTATTTTGTTAATGGTCGGCGTAACCGCGCCCAAACATTATCAACGATCATGAACCGAGCGATACTCAACATTCTTTTAACGATATTGCCCCTTGTTTTAACAGCACAAACCAAACCGCAAAGCCAATGGGTACACCCCGGTAAAAACGGAAAGCTCACTTACAAAACAACCGCAAGCGGCGACCGTATCATGGATTTTTCGTACGCAGGGTATATGGGCGGAGGCGTGGCATTGCCAAATATTGCGGTAAAGAAAATTATAAAACCATCGGGTGGCGCTGATGACCTGCAGCAAATACAGGCCGCTATCGAGGAAGTTGCCGCTATGCCGATGATTAACGGATCCCGCGGAGCGGTGCTGTTATCTGCCGGTAATTATACCTGTTCGGGCCCGATCATCCTGTCGGCAAGCGGCGTGATTTTAAAGGGCAGCGGAATGGATAAAAACGGCACTACCATACACATGACCGGCAACCCGCATGCGGCCATTATTATCGGCAGGAACAATACCAATATCAGGCTGGGGAGCACCGAAAAAGCTGACGACGGAGAAATAGCCTCGACGCAAACCTATATTACAGATGCTTATGTGCCTGCGGGCACTAATATCATTTCGGTTGCCGATGCCAAAGCATTTGTGGTGGGCGATACCGTGATCATCCGCCGCCCGGTTACCGATGCCTGGGTGCATTTTATGCGGATGGATGACATGTATCGCGATGGCAAAAAGGAAACCTGGATAGCTAAAACACGGCAGGGTGTTATCAGGCGTAAAATAGTCGCGATAACGGGTAATAAATTAGCGCTTAATATACCGGTATCCGACTGTTATGACGCGCGATATTTAGGCGCAACCAGCACTACGGTCGCCAAAGCAGAACCCTCACAACGAATTACGCAGGTGGGTGTCGAAAACCTGCATATCCAATGCCCGCCATTGGAGAGCGATTACGGCCATGCACCTTATTCGGCCATACGCGTAGGGGGCGATGATTGCTGGGTAAAAGATGTTTTGTGCGAAGAAACCATGAATGCCACTGTGCTCGCAGGTAACCGCATTACCATGGAGCATGTTGTGGTAAAACACACCTATACTAACCTGGGCGCCTCAAAACCAACCGATTTTAGTTTGGAAGGCAGCCAGAACCTGATTGACCGTTGTGAGATAAACGGCGGCAATACCTATTTTGTGTGGACATCGGTACTGGTGCCCGGGCCGAATGTGCTGCTCAACTGCACCTTTACAGGATTGGGCAGCCGCATACAGCCGCATCAGCGCTGGGCCACCGGCATGTTGGTTGATAATTGCACAGTGCCTGATGGGGGTATCGATTTTATGAACCGGGGCGTGGCAGGCTCGGGCCACGGCTGGACGATGGGCTGGGCCGTTGCCTGGAATTGTATCGCTAAAACGTATATTATTCAGAATCCACCAGGCGCAACCAATTGGGCCATCGGCTGCATAGGTACCCGCCAGCAAACTGCGCGCTTATTCGACAGCGCACCAATTGAGCCCGAAGGAACATTTGATTCGCACAATAAACCGGTGGCCATACAAAGTTTGTACCTGGCACAATTGAAAGAACGTTTAGGGATGCAGGCATTGAAGAACATCGGCTATAGCTCAAACAGTATAACAGAGTTTAAAAACAAACAGGTTAAGCCGCAGTATGTGCCTGTATTGATAGATAAGGATCTGGGTAAGGACGAGGCATTCCACCGGCCCGTGAATACCAGCGGTAATCGCGAAAACAGCCTGAAATATAACGGCGATAAGGCGCTCGACGGGAGTTCACAAACATATTGGGCGGCAAATGATAATGCTGCCACGCCCTACCTTGAAGTTGACATGGAGGGCCCGGTTGACATAAACACTTTACAGATAAGCGAGCCGAAAGGCCTTGAACATGTGCAGGAATACAAGGTTGAGGGACAGGTTAACAGCGATTGGAAACTGCTTGCCCGGGGAACAGCCGTCGGACAGAACAAGATAGCCCGTTTTCCCAAAACAACGGTGTGGAAGGTAAGGCTGACCGTCCTGAAATCATCAGCATACCCGGCCATCAGCGATTTTGGTTTATACCTGGTTAAGCCTACCAAATAATTTGAGGATGATGAAGTATATCATTAAAACAATACTGATTCTGATATTGCTTGTATCTGCATATCAAACAAAAGCGCAAATAAAAGGCACTTTGTGGGACGTGAAAGGCATATATGATGTGCCATCGTACAAAACAGTAAGTACCGACTCGGCTATCGGTATTATTTACGAGGGATTGCTCTATAAAAATAAAACGCAAAACGTGTTTGCTTATTACGCTACTCCGGGCACCTTGAGCGGCGACCGCTCGAAAGATAAAAACCTGCCCGCTGTGGTGCTGGTTCATGGCGGTGGCGGAGCAGCTTTTCGCGAATGGGCAATAATGTGGGCGAAGAAAGGCTATGCGGCCATTGCGATGGATACGCGCGGCAATGGTCCGGGCAAGAAACATATCGATGGTGGCTTTGATGAGCCTAACGCGCTGACTCCTTATTTTACGATCACACCACAGGTAAGCGAACAATGGATGTTCCAGGCTGTGGCCGACGTAATACTGGCGCATAACCTGATCAGGAGTTTCCCCGAAGTTGATGTGAACCGCACAGCTTTAACAGGAATAAGCTGGGGCGGCATTATTACCTGCCTGTTATCGGGTGTGGATGACCGTTACAAAGCAGCCGTGCCTGTTTACGGTTGCGGTTACCTGCTGCAGAACAGCTCGATGCGAAAAGAATTGCTAAAACTAAATGATCAAGACAGGCAAACCTGGGTAAACCAATATGATCCGTCGAACTATATCGGCAAAGCCAAAATGCCGATACTGTTTTTGAATGGAGCTAACGATCCGCATTTTTACCTCGGCAGCTATTCGAAAACTTATAGCCTGGTAAAGGATAAAAATATTTGCATCAAGATCGGGCTAAAACACAGCCATCACGCAGGCTGGGACAATGGGGAGATATTTGCGTTTATCAACAGCTATCTCAATAAAACTACGCCGCTGAATAAGATAGAAAAATCTGAACGCGCCGGTAGAGGGGTAAGCGCTAAAATCGAGATTCATGCACCGGTAGTGAAGGCCTGTCTAAACTTTACCTGTGATACGACCAGCGTGTTGATGAACCGGAAATGGGAATCGGCCGAAGCCGTGCTGAACAATAACCGTGTAACAGCTGCCGTATTGCCATTGGGTACAACCATGTGGTATGTTTCGGTAACTGATAACCGGGGGTTGCAGTCGTCCGGTGAAGTTATGTTTGTTAAATAGCAATCTTTCTACGATTCGGCAGAATAAATTGTAAATATCATTGAATTCTATGTATCGCACCATTGGTAGCTTAGCTTATCATATCTTACAAATATCTATATGAAATTAAAAAACGGTATACCGTACCTGCTGCTCTCTATCCTGAGCCTGGGCCTAAACATCGCGCAAGCACAAAACAAAGGCGACGAGGATAAAACCATGGCCAACAAGGCCACCGGCCGCGATCAGAAGGCAATTGACGAGGCAAAGAACGGTTGGTGGAAAGAGTCGATGAAAACGCATGAGGCCCGTGTGCAATGGTGGCGCGAGGCGCGTTTCGGCATGTTTATCCACTGGGGCATTTACTCGCTGCCCGGCGGCGAGTGGAAAGGCAAACAGGTAAGCGGCTACGCCGAGCACCTGATGCGTAAGGAAAAGATACCACGTGCCGAATACCTGGAGCTGGCACATCAGTTTAACCCGGTAAAGTTTAATGCCGATACCTGGGTTAAAACGGCCAAAGCGGCGGGTATGCGGTATATGATCATTACATCGAAACATCACGACGGTTTTGCGATGTTTAACTCGGATGTGACGGACTATAACGTGGTCAAACAAACTGCCTGGAAGCACGATCCGATGGTTGACCTTTCGGCTGCCTGCAAAAAATACGGCCTCAAATTCGGCTTCTATTATTCGCATGCGTTCGATTGGGAACATCCGGATGCGCCGGGCAACGATTGGGATTATCAGAACCCGGGCGGCGATCTGAACCTGTTCGGCGGGCGCGACTGGTATGATATACACCCTGAGCTTTTGCCCAAAGCGGTGAATTATGTAGACACCAAAGCTATCCCGCAGATCAAGGAGCTGATCCGCAAATACCATCCGGATATTTTATGGTTCGATACCCCGCAAAAGCTACCTCTTTCCGAAAATATCCGTATACTGAAAGCGATCCGCGAAACCGATCCGAATGTAGTAGTGAACGGCCGTTTAGCACGTGGCGGTGGTGGTTTGCAAATGGGCGATTATCAAAATACTGCCGACAGGCCCGCTGAGTTCTTCCCTGTGGAAGGCGACTGGGAAGCCATCCCGACAACCAACGAATCGTACGGATACTCAAAATTCGATAAAAGCCATAAACCTGTTAGCTTTTTTATTCAACTGTTGGCTAAGGCTGCCTCGCGCGGTGGCAACCTGCTGATGAATATCGGCCCGATGGGCGATGGCGAGTTTGCGCCTGAAGACAAAGCCATTTTGAACGGCATCGGCAAATGGATGGACAAAAATTCGGTAAGCATTTATCAAACTACCAAAACCCCGCTGCCTTTTCAAAGCTGGGGCGTATCAACCCGCAAAGGCAACCTGTTGTACCTGCATGTATTTAACTGGCCGGCAAACGGCAGCCTGGTGGTTGGCGGCCTGAAGAGCAATATTGCGAAAGCTTATTTACTGACCGATCCTGAAAAGAAAGCATTAAGCTTTGATCGCATCGATCCGCTGGATATGGCTATTAAAGTGCCCGCACAGGCCCCGGATGCCGTCAACACGGTAATCGTGCTGGAAACCAGGGGTGAGATAGAAACCGACCCGGTTAGGCTTGCATCAGCAGCTATAGCCAATCATTTACTGGCTTTTGATGCTAAACTAATGGGTAAAGGCTTTGGTTTTGGCGATGGTAAAACCAATCATTATTACGTTGACGGATGGAAGAGCACCGATCAGCACATACAGTGGGATTTCAGGCTCATACAACCTGCTAAATTTAGGGTAGTGCTGAAATACCTGGCCGATAATACCGACGAAGGTACTTATGAGCTGAAGCTGGGCGACCTGGTAAAGAACGGAAAAGCTGAATCGGCAACTAAAGAAGAGGTAAAAGAAGAGGAGATGGGCACGGTAAACCTGCAGCCCGGCACGCATACCCTGCAGCTAAATGCACAGCAAATCAGCAAAGCTAACCTGATGAAGCTGCTTGAAGTTCACCTGATACCCGTAAACTGATCAATTTAAGCATCATGAAAGCAAACAGGCTGTTGGTATTGTTATTAGCGTTTTGTTGCGCATCCTTCAAACCGCTGCCGGCAGGCAGCCCGATGATCATTGAAAGCCTGAGCGGTTCGGTAACGCAAAACGAGATAAACGCTTTTAAAAACCATATACGCAACCTCGAACTGCCACCGCCTGACAGTGGTAACGGCTGGGTTTTCGGCAACCCGGGCAAGCTGACAGAAGCCTGCGGGCTGATGTACGAAGTATCGCACGACAAGGAGATACTGGATAAGATGATCGCCCTGAGCGATGACGCCTTATCCGGCCGGGATGATATTTTACCTGCCGAAAAAGGCGGGAAACTGATGTGCTGGACAGGCAAAGTTGAACCGGTATGGCCCTCGTCTGCGCCGGGTAAACTGCCTGCCGGGGCGGGGGTAGAGCAAGGCGCTACTTTAGGGCACATGGCTTATTGCGCTTATCTTATCCTGCAAACACCGGCTATCTGGAATGATAAGGTAACTATCGGCGATCCGAACAATTTCGGCGCTACTTATAAAGAACGCGCCCTGAAATACATTACCGAAGGCGATTATGTGATCGATAACTGGATCATCCCGCATTTTATCCGCACCAATGATCATAACCGTTATTATTTCCCGGGTGCGCCCAATACTTATAAGGCTAACGAGCCCGCGCCATGGAACCAGGCCTGGTTATTGACCGACGGCTTTACGCGTTTGGCTTTATGCCACCAGGTTTTGAATGATGACCCGGCACGCCTGGCAAAATATATCGCCATTGCTAAACCCAATATCGATTGGTTTATCAGTACCGCGATCCCAAACCGGTCGGCCATGGGCTCGGATTGCCGGATTTATCCCTATTCGCTTGCACAACCACGCGGCACCGAAGATACCAACCATTTTGCTTATGATTCGGAAGGTTTGGTGCTGGCCTACAACAGCAACCTGTACGGCTTAAAGCCAAGCGACCTGCTGCCCTTTGCCAATACGTATATCGATGTGGTATTGGGCACCGTAAAGGATGGTAAATTTGCCGGAAGGGTTGACGGTACAACCGGCACGGGCCACGGCGGCGGTGACGACTATGTACGCGATGAATACATTTACTGGGCCGGTATACGCCCGGATGCATACCAGCTGATTGGCAGTATCGAAATAAAAACCAATAAGATCGCCCAATCGCCGCAAATAACCGCCCGCCTGCTCTGGGAAAAGAACCGCAGGCATCTGAAAGGTTTGTAAGAAGATGATGACCTTTGGCGCTGTGTTAGTTCTTTGGCTTCATCCGCAGCCCCAACAGGATATTGAGCAAACCCATCAGTAAACAGGCAAGGGCCGTCCAGGTTACCATCGTCATATTGCCGAAACCGGCGTTGAACAGTACGATCAAACCGAAAATAAAAACGACCAACCCGCCGATGGTAACCCACCAGCTGCGCCCGAACGATCCGCGGAAGCTCAGAATAGAAATACCGCGGAACAGGATGTAAAGGCCAAGTATGATACGCAGAATAATTATGCTTGCGCCCACATGGCTAAAAAGCACGATACTCAGGATAATATCCACGATGCCGATGATCCAATACCAGCCCCGCACAGGCGATAGCACATCGTTATAAGCATGGAATATTTCGGTCAGGCCGGCAAACAGGATAACCAGGCTGAACAGGTAACCCATTACCTGCAGGGCATTTTCGGGTGAGCCAAACAAATATATAGCCAGGAAAAAGAAGCATGCGCCCCGTAAAACAAATACCCACCAATGCCTGATACTGCGGTCGACCGTAATTTCCACAACCAAAAAATTTATGGAATAACTGTTTAGCAGCCAAATAGTTTTAGGTGCGATCTCAATTCATGCCGACATGCCCCTTCACAGAATCGAATATCTTTTGCGAATCGAAACCCACACCGTTTTTAAACACCAGTTCTGTATTGCGGATGTTTTTGATATCCTGGCTCAGATCGCCGTTCATCAGTACCAGGTCGGCTTTTTTGCCTACGGCTATGGTACCTATATCCGCTTGCCGACCGAGGTAAACGGCGCCGTTCAGGGTGCAGATTTTGATGGCTTGCTCGGGCGTAAAACCGGCTTCGGTGAGCAGCTCGATCTCGCGGTGATTGGAGTAGCCGCTCACCACGCGGCCTGCGCCCGTAGGGTCGGTGCCGGCCACCAGCAACCCGCCCAGGTCGTAATATTGCTTTTCCCAGGCCAGTTCTTTTTTAAACAGGCTGGCGCTTGCCTGGTCGCGGTTTTGGGCAGCTTCCCACCTGCGCTGCACTATTTCTTTGGCTTCAGGCAACAATGCGGCTTCACCGCCGCCGGGTACCATTTCGCGGCCGGTATTGGGTTCAAATACCGTAAGCGTAGAAGTGAGCGCCATGTGTTTGCCGATCATGAATTTGATGAGCTCGGTCATCTTCGGGCTGTTCACATCGAGTTTTAACAGCGACTGCCGTTCTTCGTTATCATTGATCTGGTCGGCAACTTTTACGCTGTCGAAATCGGAGCAGGCCATAAAGCCGTGCTCCAGATCGTCCATGCCAATTTCGGCAGCTTCGCGATAGGTAACCGCACCGATATGCCCGGTAACTTTCATATGGCGCTTATGCGCTTCGCGTACAACGGCCGCCATATCGGCCCTGGTGGCATGTACATACATTTTGAACGAGGTGCAGCCACGGTCGGCCCAAAAATTGGCGGTGGCTGCCGCGTCGGCCGGGCCTTTTACAATATTGATGGATGGGATATCATAACCCTGCTCTTCGATATAGGGCGCGGTGACATCCATATCCGGTCCGAGCATCTTACCCTCGGCGATAAAACGCTTAATAGCCAGGTCGGTTTGCGGCTCGATGCTGCCTGCCGTGCGTATGGTGGTTGCGCCACCTGCCAGGTACAAACGCGGAAAGGAAAAAGGCATTTCGGCCACATTGAACAGGTTGCCTGCAGGCACGGTGTAATACATGTGTTCGTGCAGCATCACCAGACCGGGTATCAGCGTTTTGCCTGTGCCGTCAATCACCTGTGCGCCCGCCGGTGCGGTTACCGTTTTGCTATCGCCAGCCTGGGTTATCTTGCCATTACTAAAAACAACCGTTTGGTGCTGTTTGGCCGGGTTACCGGTGCCATCAATCAATGTCACGTTGGTTATGGCTACAGTGGGCGTATTTACTTTGATGTATAGCGCTACGGACGGCGCAAATTGTTGCGCCAAAGTTTTAGACGTTACCGCGAATAGTATCCCCGTAAGGAAAAACAGTCTGTGTTTCATAAGGCCAGGTTAGCGAATTTGCAAAGCTAAATCTACAAAAGATAATTTACATGTAAGGATATACCATTTTTGGGCCATGTGCTTTTTAAATGTCCTGATTTTTGTGCTATTTTGGATCGGCGATACCTCATCGCGTAAAGCTACTGACCAAATGAAAAAACTACTGACCGCAATTATTTCTACGCTCCCTGTTATCGGCTTCGCACAAACCAAAACTGCCGAAAACCTGGTGCAATACGTCAAACCTATCATCGGCACACAACGCATGGGGCATACTTTTCCCGGAGCGACCGTTCCTTTCGGGATGGTGCAGCTGAGCCCGGAAACCGACACGGTAGGTTACGTAAAGAACGGCAAGTACGATCCGGATGTGTATAAATACTGCGCCGGTTACCAGTACGATGATAAAACCATTGTCGGCTTTAGCCATACACACTTTAGCGGGACAGGGCACTCTGACCTGGGCGATTTCCTGATCATGCCTACGGTTGGCAAACTGATGCTGAACCCGGGCACGGCCGATAAACCGCGCAGCGGCTATCGCTCTGCCTTTACGCACACCAACGAGGTATCGGAAGCTAATTACTACAAGGTAAAGTTAGACGATTACGATATCATCGCCGAAATGACCACCAGCACCCGCGTGGGTTTTCACCAATATACCTTCCCGGCGAGTAATCATGCGCATATCATCCTCGACCTGATGGCAGGTATTTACAACTACGAGGATAAAAACGTGTGGACCTACCTGCACGTAATGGACGACGGTACCGTAGTAGGTTATCGCCAAACCAACGGCTGGGCCAAAAACCGCACGCTGTATTTTGCTATGAAGTTTTCAAAACCCTTTGTTGAGTACGGCAATGTGAACGGCTCAAAACGCGAAGTTTACCGCGGCTTCTGGGGTAAATTCAACCAGAGCCATAACTTCCCCGAAGTGGCAGGGAAGCAGATACGCGCTTACTTTGATTTTGCGACCACGGCAGGAGAGAAGATCAAGGTAAAAATGGCGCTCTCGCCGGTAAGTATGGATGGCGCCCTGAAAAACATGCAGGCCGAAATACCAGGCTGGGATTTTGAAAAAGTAAAGAACGATGGGCAGGCTGCCTGGCAGCAGGAGCTGAGCAAGATCACCATCAGCACCAAAAACATCGGCGACAAGCAGAATTTTTATACCTCGATGTACCACGCCCTCATCAACCCAACGGTTTATATGGATGTGGACGGGCAATACAAAGGGCTTGATCAAAACGTGCACCACGCCGATGGGTTTACCAATTACACCACCTTTTCGCTGTGGGATACGCACCGCGCGCTGCACCCGCTGTTCAATATCATCGAGCGGCAGCGCAATGCCGATATGGTGCAGTCGATGATCGCGCATTTTGAGCAAAGCCCCGAGCATATGCTGCCCATTTGGTCGAACTCAGCTAATGAGAATTGGTGTATGAGCGGCTACCATAGCGTATCCGTTCTGGCCGACGCCGCCATCAAAGGCGCGCCAGGCGTTGATGCAAATAAGGCTTTGGATGCCTGTATAACCACTGCCCATCAGCGCTTTTTTATGGGATTGGGTTACTATATTGATAAAGGCTATATCCCCGATGATAAGGACGGTAACGCTGTATCTTCTACCTTAGAATTTGCTTACGATGACTGGTGCATTGCGCAACTGGCCAAAAAGCTCGGTCGAACCGATGTGTATAACGAGTTCATCAAACGTTCGCAAAATTTCACCAATGTGTTCGACCCACAAACCCGCTTTATGCGGCCAAAGCTTGGCGATGGCACTTTCAAAAAGAACGTAGACCCGCTATCCACCATCAACCAGGGTTTTATTGAGGGCAACGCCTGGAACTATACCTTATACGTTCCGCATGACCCGGCCACGCTGATCAAACTCATGGGCGGCGATAAGCGTTTCATCGTTTACCTCGACTCACTCTTCACCATGAACCTGCCCGATAAGTACTTTGCCGAAACCGAGGATATCACCCGCGACGGCATTATCGGCAACTATGTGCACGGCAACGAACCGAGCCACCACGTGGCCTACCTGTACGACTGGACCAGCCAGCCCTGGAAAACCCAGGAACGCGTACGAATGATCATCCCGCGTATGTACAAACCAACACCCGACGGCCTGGGCGGCAACGATGATACCGGCCAGATGAGCGCCTGGTATATCTTCAGCACGCTGGGCTTTTACCCGGTTGCCCCGGGCAGCGACAGGTACTCCTTAGGCAGCCCATCTTTCGATGGCGCGACTATCGACTTAGGCGGCGGCAAAACTTTCAGTATTGAAGCTGTGGGCCAAAGCGACAAAAACGTTTACGTAAAAAAAGTAACCCTGAACGGCCAGCCGCTCGACCGCCCTTACCTTACCCACGCCGAAATTATGAACGGCGGTAAGCTGGTGTTTTATATGAGCGCCAAACCATCGAACAGCAGGTATAAAATGTAAGTACTATTAGTCATGCTGAACTTGTTCAGTACCTAACATGACAATTACTCTGCATTATGTATTTGACGTGGCAATACCAATGAACTAATGACCAATGAACTACTGAACCAGTGAACCGAAGACATGGGTATTTATGGGTGTTTTAATTGAACTTTCCGCTAAAACCCTCATTCAAGCCACGTATGGCCATTTTTTTCGTTTTTTACACCCATAAAACACATGGGTATTCATGGGTGTACCCATGCGTGTGTCGGTAATAATTAGAATTAGTGTTGCTACTTGACACTAAAACTTGATACTAAAAAAGCATTGCGCTTTTGTATAAATATACGGAAAATAAGCTATATCCTAACTACATACAAACAAAAAAATGCCCAACCTCGCGATTGAGCATTCCCTATCAAATATTATCTTTCGATCGTTGCTTGTAAGTAAAAACTGACAACTCACAACCGAAAACTGACAACCCAACTAAACCCCAAGGTCTTTCATAATCCCGTCAATCTTCTCATCCAAAGCCTTATTAGTAGCCTCGTAAGCGCCTTTGTCGGTTAACTTGGTGTTCACCGAGCAGTAAAACTTGATCTTAGGCTCCGTACCCGATGGCCTTGCCGAAATAATGCTGCCGTCTTCAGTAATGAATTGCAGTACGTCGCTTTTTGGCAGGTCGATAGGTGTGGTTTTGCCTGCCGTAAGGTCGGTTTCCACACGGTTCTCATAATCCTTTAAAGCAACCACCTTGGCGCCGCCCAACGTTTTCGGCGGGTTTTCGCGGTATTGCTGCATCATGGCTTTAATTTCTTCGGCGCCGGTTTTGCCTTTCTTGGTGATGGATATCAGCGTTTCCTTGTAAAAACCGTACTCCAGGTACATATCCAGCATGGCTTCGAACAGGCTGCTGCCTTTGTCTTTATAAAACGCCGTCATTTCGGAGATGAACGCGCCCGAAACAATGGCATCCTTATCGCGCACAAACTCGCCGATCAGGTAGCCATAGCTTTCTTCGCCGCCGCCGATAAACGTTTCCTTGCCGCTTAACTGGGTCATCAGCTCGCCGATGTATTTAAAGCCGGTTAAAGTGTTAAAATATTTTACGTTTTTGGCTTTGGCAATCTCCTCGATCAGGTTACTGGTAACAATGGTTTTTACGATGTATTGCTTGCCGTTCAGCTTACCTTTTTGCTGCCAGGCGGTCAGCAGGTAATTGATGAGCAAGCTGCCGGTTTGGTTACCGTTCAGCAGCACCCATTCGCCTTTATTGTCTTTCACGGCAATGCCCACGCGGTCGGCATCCGGGTCGGTAGCCAAAACCAGGTCGGCATCGATATCCCTGGCCTTTTTCATAGCCAGGGTAAGCGCTTCTTTCTCTTCCGGGTTAGGATAAACCACGGTGGGGAAGTTGCCATCGGGTGTAGCCTGCTCTTCAACAATGGTCACGTTCTCAAAACCAAACTGCGCCAAAGCCTTCGGCATCAGGGTAATGCCCGTACCGTGTATCGGCGAATAAACTATTTTCAGATCTTTTTGGCGTTTAATAGCTTCCGGCGAGATCGACAGCGAAGCGATCGCATCCAGGTATTTCTGATCGATATCTTCGCCTATCAGTTCAATATTCTCAGCAACACGGCCAAATTTGATATCATCCACATTGCTCACCTTGGCAACCTCGGCCATTACTGCTTTATCCTCGGGCGAGACAAACTGGCCGCCGTCGGCACCGTAAGCTTTATAGCCGTTATACTCTTTCGGGTTATGCGAGGCCGTCAGCATTACACCGCTTTTGCAGCCCAGCTCACGTATTGCGAACGAAAGCTCAGGGGTAGGGCGCAGCGCCTTAAAAAAGTAAACATGTATACCATTGGCCGAAAACACGTCGGCAGTAATGCCCGCAAACACATCCGAATTATTACGGCTATCATGCGCAATGGCAACCTTGATCTTCTCGCCGGGGTAGGTTTTCTTTAAGTGATTGGCCAAACCCTGTGTAGCCGCGCCGATGGTGTACTTGTTCACCCGGTTCGAACCCGGGCCCATGGTGCCGCGCAAACCGCCGGTACCAAACTCCAGGTCGCGGTAAAAGGCGTCGGTTAGTTCGGTATAAGCCTTATCATCAAGCTGTTTTTGTATTTGCTGTTTCACATCGGCATCGTAGTTGCCGTTAAGCCAGGTGTTTACTTTTTCCTGCACAGATGCGTCTAATTCCTGCATAGTATCAATATTTAATTGTGGTCTTGATTTTGTATGTAACAAATATGTAAATAAATTTTACGTGTTATAAACCCATAAGGTTAATTGTTGAAAAAGGTTTTGTGAAAGCGAGCATTTTTGTTCGAGAGTCAGGAAGTCCGGAAGATCCGGGCGATTAAAAATTAAACTACACGTCATTGCGAGGCACGAAGCAATCTCTACATAAGCAGAGCCATTATTCAAGCAGTTTTTGATTTTTGAATTTTTAATTTTGACTTTAATCAGGGTGTTGCCTGCGGCCCGAGCTTTCCGCTCATACTACACAGGCATTAGCCACAGGCCGGTATCCGCTGCAATCCCTAACACAGGTTTGCAAATAAAAATGTCATTGCGAGCGATAGCGTGGACAACCGAACAAAAGTGAGCTCATTCATACCTATAAAAAACAAACACAAATGAATAATCTCTTGCTATGCAGAGCGGCCCTGTAAGTCCGCCTTTCTCCGTGCGATTGCTTCGTGCCTCGCAATGACATGTTGGGAGCCGCTATTTGCAATTACTCAAATCCTTCTCCACCTTCGACACATCAACCAACCCCATCTTATTCCCGAACGAATTGGTAACATACGTCAGCACCTCGGCGATTTCGATAGGCGATAGGCTACTTTGCGCAGGCATCATCCCGCTGAATTTCTTCCCGGCGACGGTAATGGTATCTTTTAAACCGTTTTTTATAAAGCAAGGCAGCTGGGCCAGGTTTTTATGCAGGTAAACCGAATCGGTAAACGGTGGGATCAGGTTACCCAAACCCTCACCGTTATTACCGTGGCAGTTCTGGCAATGATTAATGTAAATAGTGCTGCCTACAGAGTAATAACGTGCATAGGTCATTTCGCCCTCGCCCTGGCAGGACGAAACTACAGCAACATAAAATCCGACAAGCAGCAATAAAGGAAATTTAATTTTCATCAATCAAATTAGTACTTAAAACTCACAACCCGCAACTCACAACCGACAACAGATAACTCACAACTTACTCTTTCTCCAACGTATGCATATCCGCCACCAGCTGCGTTACCTGTTTCATATCGGTACCATCGTAACTGCCGCGGATGCGTTTTTGCTTGTCGATCAACAAAAAATAGCCATCGTGCACATAGCCCTGCTGGTTATCGTCCTTAGCCGAAACCAGGTAGTTTTTTTCAGCAATCTGGTAAATTTCTTCTTTTTTGCCATACAGCAGCCACCAGGTGTCCCCGCTGATGCCCAGCTTATCCGCGTATTGCTTTAGTACCGGGATAGTATCGTGCTTCGGGTCGATAGTATGCGAGAGTATCTTCACGTTCGGATCGTTCTTAAACTCGTTATAAACCGTCAGCATATTGCGCTGCATAACGGGGCAGATGGACGGGCAACTCGTGAAAAAGAAATCGGCCACGTAAATTTTCCCGTCCAGATCCTTATCGGTAATGGTTTTGCCGTACTGGTTGGTAAAACTAAAAGGAGGGATGGTGGCATAAACCGTATCTACTTCAGGTTTCCCATCAACAGTTTTCGTTACCGTTTGGCGGTTGCCTAAAATGGGCAGCTTCTTATCGTCGGTATGGCAGGCAGCCAGTAAGCCCAGCCCGGCCATCAGGTAGATTAATTTCTTCATTTCTTTTTAACAGTTTGCAGGTAAGTTTGTGCTTGTTTGGTCGCTTCAATCAACTGCTCATCCACTGCTTTTACTTTGGTTTGCTGTTCGGTGAGGTATTTCATCACATCATCGTGCCCTTTGCCGCTAAAATCGGGCTCGAATTTCTGCATCCAGTTGCCCATATCGTCATCAGCGGCCATAAGTGCGGCGCTTAGCTTGTGCGCTTCGGCAGTATCGGCTTTAGCCAGCCTGGCCTGCATCATTACAGTATCAAGCTTTAGTTTACTTACCATTGCCTTTTCGTCATCGGCCATTACTTTTTCGTGAAAGTCGATCACCTGTTTCTGCAGGTCTTTTTCCTGTTTTTTATCGTTGTTGCAGGCTGTTAAAACAGCAGCTATTGCTAAAAGTGTATAAAGTATTTTTTTCATGGTTGTTAAATTAGGATAAGGATACCTTAGGGACTATTACTGCCCTAAGGTATCATTAAGTTGATATTGCTGCCAAATTATTATTTTAATAACATCCCGGCCGCTGTGTTTATTGTTTACCAAATTTGTACGATAACCCCAAAGTAAACGCCCTCGGATCGCCCTGGTTATAACTATATGATGCCGCACCGTTAGCCGTGGCGGTTGCCGTAGCTATAGTGGCGTAATAGGTATTAAATACGTTCAGGGCGTTTACCCAAACGTCTGCTCTGCCAACCTGGTAACCTCCACGTACATTGGTTACTTTAAACCCGCCGTAGGTATACTGTTCCAGGTTATCCATAAAGTATTTGCCGATTTGCTGCTCCTCTATGCCAAACCTAAAGCCTTTCAAATAATGCGGTTTATACACTACTTCAGCATTGCCCGAAAAATTGGGCGCACTGGCCATTTGTCTGCCGTTATAGTTTATGCCGCCGGCAATGTAATTCACAAAAGTATGTTTGGCATTGGTGGCGCTTATGCGGATATACAGGTCATCTGCCGGGCGATAGCTCAGCCCGTACTCCAAACCGATGTGCCGGGTTGCGCCGGCATTTTGCGGTTGCGTGGTATTATCGGCCAGTTTTACATTGATGATCTCGTTCGTGCCGTTCATCAGGTAAGCGCTGTAATCAATGTAAAGTTTATTATCGAGCAGCGAAAGCCATCCGCCCAGTTCGTAATTGGCAAAAGTTTGCGGCAGCAGGTAAGCGCTGTTGCTGGTTTTACCGAATACCTGGGTTATCTGTGGCGGCACATAACCCTCGCTGTAAGTTCCGTAAAAACCAATACCTTGATAATTATAGGTAAAGCCAATTTTCGGAGCCACTTTACCATAGTTGGTGATGGTGGATGGCCCGCCGGCAACGCCCGAGCCCGGCAGGTAATTCACAAATGCGTATTGAAAAGCATCATAACGTACCGCCGCCGAAATGCGTAGTCCCGGCAAAACGGTAAAATCATAATCCGCATAACTACCAAAGTTGCTCACCACGGTATTGTAATCGGCCATCACCTGGTCAGGCTCGGCTTTGGTGTAGCTCACATAATTGCTCACACCGCCTTGGTTTTGTTTTTTGATCCAGATAAACTCCTGGTAGTACGATTGCGGATCAAGCTCTGCACTGGCACCGATAATGAGTTTACTTTGCAGTAATTTGAATTTCTGCACATGCTGCAAAAACAACCCGTACGATTTAAAGGAGTTGTTATTGATATTACCCGTCGCCGTATCCGGCGAAACCGGGTTGCTGCTTTTGCCGCCAGTACGATAATTAGCGATGGAGTAGGACGGGTTCTGAATAACCGAATTATCCCTGAACATAAAAGTAGCATTAGTACTGCTGCTGTCGCTCCAATTGTGGCTGATGGTCGACCGTGCCCTTAGAGCCTTAACCTTGCGGTAGGTAAAAAATGCCTGCGCCGAATAATCCTTACGGATAAAATGGGCGCTATCCAAACTGCCGTACATATCGCTGAAATAAGCAATGTACGATGCACTGTTCGTCCACGTTGTATTCTTGTCTATCTTATAATCCAGTCTGCCGGTAACAGCTGTTTTGTGGAAATCGCTGTATTGTATCGGCCCGTTGGTTTGGTTGGCGTAATAGCCGCTCACAATAAAACCCAACTTGCCCGATGTGGTACCGATCTGCGCATCGGTTCGTTTGTAGCCCTGATTGTTCAATTGCGCGCTAATATAGCCCGAAGTAACTGCGGGCGGCGCCTGTGTGATCAGATTTACTACGCCGCCAATGGCTTCTGCGCCGTATAAAGCTGATGATGGCCCCTTGATCACCTCGATATTTTTAGCCGCCGCCATATTCATCTCCAGCAAAGCATTGTGGTTAAATACCGCCGACGTACGCAACGGCAGGCCGTCTTCGAGGTACAGAAACAGGTTATTGGTGTTCATGGGCTGCCGTATGCTCATTTCGTGCTGCTCGTTGCCGAGGTTCACCATGTTAACGCCGCTTACTTTGTTCACCAGCAGGTCGAGGCGTTGAGCCTTGGTATCTTCAATGGTTTGCTGCGATATAGTCGCTATGGAGACAGGGGCCTCGCTGCGTTTTTCGGCAGTGCGGTTGGCGCTAACCACTACGCGCTGCAACTCGGTGTTTGAGGGTTGCATGGAAATAGCCAGCGATTGCCCGCTTACCGCGATGCTACGGGTAGTGTAGCCAATAAACGTAACCTGTATAGCTGCAGCAGTGGTTATAATCTTAAATTTTCCCGAAACACCCGATGTTGCCGATATGTTGTTACCATCCGATATGGTTGCGCCGGCTATCGGTTCTTTGCTTATCGCATCGAATATTTTGCCGGTTATAGCGATGGGTTTCTGCGCATATAAGACACAGGATATCAATAAAGTATATACAATTAAAATAAGCTTTTTCATAAGATTTTAAATGCGTTTCGAGGCTTAGCGCCTCAAAACCGTTTGGAATAATAAAAATCAGATGGGTAGCCAAAAGCTTATCTATAGCCGCATTAAAGCATCATAGCTTTAATGCGTTAGTATAAATGAATGACGATAAGCGTTTGACTAAGCGCTTATTTTAGGCGGTTGGAATACTGATGCCGAATAGTCAGGCAATTCGGTATGGTTCGTGGGGACGGTTAAAACAGCTAACAGGCGTGGAGTATAGTTAAATGAGAAATGATGGGTAACGATACCTTCCTGGAAAAGGCTTTTACCGGTCTGGCGCTCTTCGCTTTTTTCTTTCTCTTCGGCTTGTTTTATCTTTTTCAATAAATAACAACGGCCGTTACAATGCATCCAGGGTTTATTGCGGTTTTCGCAGAGGGTTGATGCTATCGTGGTCTTGTTCAGTTCGAAGCCCGCAAAAATAAACAGCTTCGAAAAATTAGCCGATAGCGTAAAAACAATGAGCAATATAGCCGTAACTCTGTTTAACATCGCCGCAAAGGTACAGTTAAACGTTTGATGTGCAAATAGGCAAATGAGTGAATGTGCAAATGACCGGGTTTCTTAGCCTCCCGCCTGACAGGCTTAGGAAGGGGTCATTTTTCCCTTACGTAAAATATCATATCCAGTGTGGGTATCACAAAACCTTCCTCTTTCATTAAAACAACCAGGTTGCCGCGGTGATGGGTACCGTGATTGACAACGTGCGCCATAATGTCGACCAATCTTTCGTTATACGGCGTACCGTTCGGGTGGACATAGCTTACCACGCGGTCAAAGTCGCCGGGCTGGAGCTGATCGATAAATTCCATCCAGGCCAGGTGGTAATTTTCCAGGTCGCCCTTCATTTCTTCGGGCAGCCTGTCCTGAAAACGCTCAACGCTTTGGGGGATGCCCAAAATACGGTCGAGCCAGATACGTTGGGTTGATATCAGGTGTGAGAACAGCTCGTATATCCTCGGGTTTTGCGGGAACTGTTTTTCAAACTTTTCCATCAGCAGGTCGCTGGCCCACTTGTCGTACTCGAATAACTGTTTAAAATAGGCTTTTGTCATTATTTATCGAGTTATTGATTCAATTATTGATCTTTATGCCCGATTTCTTTAAGTGCCATTTCTCGGCAGCAGACAGATCGGGCTTAATGGTTTTCATTGGTTTTGCGAATTTGACAATCGCCCCGTCAAAGCAGGGGGGAAATTGTCGGCATTTTTTTTCAGTGCGGATAACTTTGTTATCAAATTCACATTTCAGGGCATTCACACCTATACAATATAACTAAAAAAGTCCTCTAATGCAAATTAACAAGTGGCAAATAGTTGCTCACAGCTCACTATTTACCATCTCTGCCAAACTACTTGCCCTTCCCGCCAAATACCGAGAAATGTACGTAGCGTTTCGGATTGGCTTTCAGGTCGATCAGCAGTTTATCCAGATCGGCCGAGGCATCGCGCAAATGGTTATACATTTCGTCGTCAGTTAATAACTTGCCTAATGAGCCTTGTCCATTATTTACCTTGGCAATAGCGCTTTGCAATTCGGCAATGGCCTTATTGGTGTTATCAAGGGTTTGTTTAATGTTCGATGCCGCTATATCATCGCTCACCTTATTAAAGTTGGCCATAGTTTTGGTAAGATATGCGCCATTAGCTTTCAGGTTGCCCGAGATCGACTCTACATTAGCCAAAATGTTATTGATATGCACACTTTGTACGCCTACCAGGTTATCCACCTTTTTGCTGGTACCTTCGAGCGATTGCAGGGTATTGGCAATGCTGTTAAAGCTGCGGTCGACATTTTTCTGAAAGCGCGGGTTCATGATATTGTTAACCGACGACAGGATAGAATCCATCTTTGAGATAATTAATTCGGCCTTTTTTTGTACCGGCTGCAGTGTCTCGGCCAGGCCGCCTTTCACGTCAGAGCGCAGCGTATCTTTATCTTCGGCCATTACTTTGCTGTCGCCCAGTTCAAAAATGATAGCTTTGCTGCCCAGTAAGTCGGTTCCCTCCAGTTTAGCCAGGGTATTTTTGGGTATATCGTATTTAGGCTCAATTTTTAATTCTACTAACGTGCGGCCGTCACCCAGTAAAGTCATGTGCGATACCCGCCCGATAGGGAAGCCGTTCACCAAAACCGGTTTGGATACCGATAAGCCATCGACCCGGGCGTAGGTTGCGTAAAACCGGTTTTCGCTGGTAAAAACATCGTTCCCTTTTAAAAAACTATAACCCAACATCAGTATGGCTACTGATACTACCGTTAACGCACCTATTTTTGTTTCGTTTGATATTTTCAAAATCTTCTTTCCGTTTTAATTGTGTTTAATGGTTATTGGGGTTGCTCCAATGTTGCTTTATATTTTTGTATGGCGCGTATTATGGATGCCACTATTTCATTTTGCCCATCTTCCGAGTTTAAATAATCCTCGTCCTTAGGGTTATTGATATATCCTGTTTCTATCAGTATAGATGGCATGGCCGTATGGCACAAAACCAAAATGCCCTGTTCGATCACACCATCGCTCGGGCGGCCGTCAACCTGCACAAACTCATCGTTCACCATGCTGGCAAACATAATGCTGTTTTTACGGTACTTCTTTTTAAATTCATTCAGCAGGATAAGGTTTGCCGGGTCGAGCATGGCCTGCACATCCTTGCTGCCTTCTTCTTCAAATAAGTTCTCGCGCAAGGCGGCTGCTTCTTCGTTATCGCGGCCATAGCGGTACACCAGCTCTAACACGCCGCGGCCCGATTGGTTTGGAACGCGTTTCTTTTTGCCATGTACGGTGATGATCTTATCTGCCAGCGAGTTACAATGCAGCGAGATGAAAAGATCGCCTTTGGCCGCATTGGCAATATCCGAGCGGGCCTGTAAGCCAACACCTGCGGGGGTAGTGCGCGTCATCACAACTTTTACGCCCGGCACTTCTTTTTCAATGGCCTTTTGCAATTTAAGTGCCAGGGCAAGCGTTACTTGTTCTTCGGTACTGTATGAGCCCTTGGCGCCAGTATGGCCACCGTGACCGGCATCAACCACAATGGTTTTCATCCGGTATCTGTTAGCTGTAGTATCTTGTTTCGGTTCTCCGTTTATGCTAAATGAGGGTAGGATAAATATGCAAACAACAAATGTTAAACTATAGATGAGTCTTTTCAATGCCCTATTTTTCATTATTTTTGACCGCGAGTAAACTTTATCTGCAAAAATACTATTCATAATCAATTTTGAAATTTATAACGCTTTTTTTTCTTTTAACGTTCATTTTACTCACACCAATTTTTGCTGCATCGGGCCATAATGCAGGCCGCAATAGCTATGCTGTCATCGATACCAATACCCATCTCATCAAACTCGATACTGTAAAAGACCGCAATATACTGCGCCGCAACAGCAACCGGCGTAACAGGGGAAAAGATACAGTTAAGCTAAAAGGAATAAATATAACGGATACCACGAGGAAAAAAAGCAGTGGCGGACTGGAAGATGAGATCAAATCGACATCAAAAGATTCGAGTACCGTGGATAAAGGTACCGGCATTGCTTACCTTTGGGGTGCGGCGCGGGTAACTTATGTTGATTTTGCTTTGGATGCCGATTTTATCCGGGTGGATCAGAAGCGGCACCTGGTTTTTGCCAGCGGGCGCATCAACCCGAAAACCCACCGGTACGAAGGCCGGCCCAATTTTGTGCAAAAAGGCGAAAACGCGATAACTGCCGACTCGCTCATCTATAACTACGAAACAAAAAAGGCCAAGATCTATAACGTTGCTACCGACCAGGACGGCGATTACCTGAGCGGCGGGCAGGCCAAGCGTTTAAATGACGCCGAAACTGCTTTCCGCGATGTGCTTTTCAGTACCTGTAACCTGCCGTATCCCGATACGCATTTTGGTATCGTTATAAAAAAAGGTATAGCCGAAAAACACCAGATCATTTCGGGGCCGGCTTATCTCGAGATAGAAGGTGTACCTTTACCGATCGTGTTGCCCTTCGGCTTCTTCCCGAAACCTGATCAGAAAACCTCGGGCTTTATTTTGCCCACTTTCGGCGAAGATTCCCAACTGGGCTTTTACTTAAAGGGATTTGGCTATTACCTGGCTTTTAACGATTATCTTGATTTGACTACCACAGGCACTTATTATACCAAAGGCTCGTACGACTTAAACGCCACTTCGCGCTATCTCAAAAAATATAAATACCAGGGTACCCTGATTTTGGGCTATGGCTCGCATAAGTACGGCCTGGAAACCGACCCCGCAAGCAAGGATTTTAACATTACCTGGACCCACTCGCAGGATCCGGCAGCCAACCCCGGTACTACTTTCAGCGCGTCGGTGAACGCGGGCACATCAAGCTATTATCAAAATTCGCCGGGGCAAACAAGTTACAACCTGCAGTCGCTTACCCAAAATAACCTGCGTTCCAGCATATCCTACGGTAAAACCTGGCCGGGTTCGCCGTTTAACTTTACAGCAAACCTGGGCCACAGCCAGGATATTACGCGTAAAACGGTAACGCTCGAGCTACCGACCTTTAGTTTGAACATGACGACGCTGAGCCCTTTCGAGAAGAAAGACCAGGTGGGCGATAAAAAATGGTACCAGAACCTCACGATAGGTTACAGTTTGCAGGGCACAAATAAACTGAACGCCATACCCGAGTCGGAGTTGTTTACAGCAAACACTTTTTCCAAAAAATTTCAAAACGGCTTCCAGCAGCAGATACCCGTGGCCTTAAACCTCACAGTGGCGCGCTACTTCCAGTTTAATTCGAGCATCAGTTATAACGAGCGCGATTATTTTCAAACCATCCGCAAGCATTATGCACGCGGCAGCATATCGGGCGCCGACTCGCTGGTAACCGATACTGTGCAGGGGTTTAAACGCGCCGGCGATTATTCCATCTCCACCGGTTTCTCAACCAAAGTATACGGTATGATGCAGTTTAAAGGAAAGATCAGAGCTATCCGCGATGTAATTACGCCATCGGTAAGTTTCCAGTACCGTCCCGATTTTTCCGATCCTAAGTATGGATATTACAATACCATCGTAAGCAATGCTACGGTTCCGTATCCATACACCTCGCAAACTTATTCCATCTTTGAGCAGAGTGTTTACGGAGGCCCCGGCGGCGGCAAATCTGCCGGTTTAGCCATCAGTGTCAACAACGACATCGAGGCTAAGGTTGCTGCAGGTAAATCCGATACATCCGGTAAACCCCACAATGTACCTTTGATACAGGGCTTGTCGTTTTCGACCTTTTACAATTTTGTTTCCGATTCGCTTAAGCTGTCGCCCATCAACTTTTCGGGCCATACCGCTTTATTCAATCAAAAGCTGGGCATCAGCTTTGGCGGGGTTTTCAACCCTTACGTTACCCAGATCCGCGATTCGGTATCTGCCGGCCGCCTCATCAGGTATGCGCATGTGATCAATCAGTACACCTGGCAACAAGGTAAATTCCCGATGCTTACCTCGTTCAACGTATCAGCCAGTATGAGTTTTAGCTCCAAATCTATCAGGAGCAACCCGACCGGCCCCAATCAAAACTTAAACACCCCGGTCGGTATGACGGCTGCACAGGCACAAAAGCTGGCGCTGATCAACCCGGATGCCAATGCTTTTGTCGATTTTAATATCCCCTGGAGCATCAATGCCAGTTACAGTTTCTTTTTTAGCAATACAGGTGTCTCAACCAGCGTAGGCAATACGGTGCAGGTGAGCGGCGATATTACCGTTACGCCCAAATGGAAAGTAACTTATAACGGCGGTGTCGATCTGCGGGCCATGCAGGTGAGTACTTCGTCAATAGGTATCTATCGCGACCTCCATTGCTGGGACATGTCGTTCCAGTGGATACCGTTTGGCTACTATAAATATTACAGTTTTGATTTACGGGTAAAAGCATCTATTTTACAGGATCTTAAGCTCAGTAAACGCAAGGATTACTACAACAACAACTAATCATGCTGGCAGAAATTATCACCATAGGCGACGAAATATTGATAGGGCAGATCGTAGACACCAATTCGGCATGGATCGCTCAGCAGCTTAATGCCATTGGTATCCGCGTAAAGCAGATCAGTTCGGTTTCTGATGATAAGCAACATATCCTCAATGCTTTGGCCGAGGCTGCCAAACGTGCCGATATCATTGTGATAACCGGAGGGCTCGGGCCCACAAAAGATGATATCACCAAATCGACAATTGCCGAATATTTTAACGTTCCGCTGGTGCGCAACCAGCAAACGCTCGATAACGTGGCACAGATTTTCGCCAAATATAACCGCCCCTTGCTGGAGGTGAACATCCGCCAGGCCGATGTGCCCGAAAATTGCGAGGTTATCATCAACAACAACGGCACGGCGCCGGGCATGTGGTTTAACGAGCAGGGCAAAGTATACATATCCATGCCGGGCGTGCCGCACGAAATGATGTATATGATGGAGGAAGTTGTGCTGCCTAAACTGAAAAACACGTTCAGCCTCCCGGCCATTGTTCACAAAACCATTTTAACGGTTGGCGAGGGCGAATCATTCCTGGCTGAAAAAATTGCGGATATCGAGAGCTCGCTTCCTGCGCACATAAAACTGGCCTACCTGCCCAAATTGGGCTCGGTACGGTTGCGTTTAAGTGCTTTCGGTAACGACGAACAGGTTTTACGGCAGGAGGTCGAACTCTTTGCCGGTCAGCTTACCGAACGTATCGGTAAAGCCGTGGTAACCGATACCGATGTACCGATCGAAAAAGCCATACTCGATGAGATGGAAGCAAAAGGGCTGACACTTTCGGTTGCCGAAAGCTGTACAGGCGGTTATATCTCGCATTTGTTTACCCAGCACCCTGGCTCGTCGAAAGTGTTTTTCGGCGGTGCGATATCCTATTCGTACGATCTGAAAGAGAGCCTGCTCGGTGTTAAGAACGAAACGCTGTGGAGCCATGGCGCAGTAAGCAGGGAAACCGTTGTGGAGATGGTGGAGGGCGCGCTGATCAATTTCAAATCAGATTATGCGGTGGCAGTAACCGGCGTGGCGGGGCCTGGCGGTGGTACCGATGATAAGCCCGTAGGCACAGTATGGATTGCAGTGGCCAATTCCAAAAAAACTTTTGCACATAAGTACACTTTTGGTAAAAAGCGCATGCAAAACATTGAACGCACGGCAATTACAGCACTCGGTATGTTGGTAAAATTACTGCGCGATACCCATCAATAAAGCCCCCAAATCCTTAATTTTACGCCAATTACTAAGCGTATCTATGGCTAAATATAAACTGTTATTGCCCAAAATGGGCGAGAGTGTCGCTGAAGCTACTATCATTAAATGGAATAAGAATATTGGCGACAAGGTGGAAATGGACGAAGCCATATTGGACATCGCCACCGATAAAGTCGACTCTGAAGTACCGTCGCCTGTTAAAGGTACATTAACCCTTAAACTTTGCAATGTCGACGAGGTTGTTCAGGTTGGTTCGGTAATCGCGATTATTGATACCGGCGATGACGGAGCCAATGAAGAAACCACACCCGAACAGAACGAAGCAGCGGCTCCGGCACCCGTAGCGGCAACTGCCGATCCGGTACAAATACCTACTGTAATACCTTCGATAGAAGAAGATGAGATGCACGAGGAGGAACTTTTATCGGAGGCTCCCGTGCAAGCACAGCATATACCCGGTATCGACCAGCTGCCCGCTGCCGAACCCGAAAAGCCGGCTGCACCGGCACAGCCGCCTGTTCAAAACGATTCGTCACGGTTTTACTCGCCGCTGGTAAAAAGTATTGCCCAGCAGGAAAAAGTAAGCCAGCACGAGCTTGACTCAATACCCGGAACCGGCATCGACGGCCGTTTAACGAAGGACGACCTGATTAAATACATCCAGGATAGGGTAAGGGGTACGCTGCCACCGGTAAAACCTGTTGTTACCCAGGAGGAAATACCGTCAACACCAAGGCCATCGGATAGTTTAACACAGCCTGCCTTTGTTACAGGAGCTATTCCTGACGCTAAACCAGTAGCTGCCCAACCCGTAGCTGAAGCACCTAAACCTGTGGCAGAAGCGCCTAAACCGGCAGCACCCACAGAACCTGCTCCGGCACCATCGGCACCAAAACCACCCGCTGCAGAAGCTGCTAAACCTGCTCAACCGGTTCCTCCGCAAACGCAGCAGCCTAAGGCCGCGCCGACCGGCGGTGGCGACGAGATCATAGAGATGGACAGGATGCGCCGCCTGATTGCCGAGCACATGGTGAAAAGCGTGCACACCTCGCCGCACGTAACATCGTTTGTTGAAGTTGACGTAACCAACATCGTACTGTGGCGCGAAAAAAATAAAACCGCTTTCGAAAAACGCGAAGGCACCAAGATTACCTACACGCCGATATTTATCGAAGCCGTGGCCCGCGCCATCCGCGATATGCCGATGATCAACGTTTCGGTAAGCGGTACGCAGATCATTAAAAAGAAAGATATTAATATCGGTATGGCGACTGCCTTGCCAAGCGGTAACCTCATTGTTCCGGTGATCCGCAAGGCCGATGAACTGAACGTTGTGGGCTTAACCAAAGCTGTAAACGACCTGGCCAACCGCGCCCGTACCGGTAAACTGCAGCCCGATGATGTGAAGGACGGCACCTTTACCGTAACCAACGTAGGTACCTTCGGCAACGTAATGGGTACGCCGATCATCAACCAGCCCCAGGTTGCAATACTGGCCTTAGGCGCTATCAAAAAGAAACCTGCCGTTATCGAAACCGAAAGCGGCGACGTGATCGCGGTAAGGCATATGATGTTCCTGTCGTTATCGTATGATCACCGCGTGGTTGATGGCGCCCTGGGCGGCTCATTCATTCGCCGCGTGGCCGATTATTTGGAAGCATGGGATATTAACAGGGAGGTGTAACCCCCTGAAGGGGAAAAAAAAGCGATGTTGATTATTTCAGCATCGCTTTTTTGTTTGGAACGACCACCCGCTCAGGCTTAAATAAACCTGATCTATAACTTATCATCATCGATCATTTTGATAGCCTCATCGTATTTTTTGAGCAAGCTTTGCGCCCTGTCGTAAGACCAGCCATGATAAGAGTCTCTCACCAACAGTAATGTAGTGCGGACATTGGCTAATTTTCTGGAATCATAAGCCAATAAAATTTTAGCTATCTGATCTTCAAGCTTGGTTATCCTGGCCTGGTTATCGTAAATGTCGGTAAGTTTCGATAGCAGCTCAAAATTGGCCTTATTGGTTATACTTTGGCTTTTGGCAACATCCCAGGCCACTGTGTTCAAATCGCGGCATTGCGCACCTGCCGGGGCAATCATTTTAAAGTGGAACTCATCGTTAGCGACAATCTTTTGTTGCAGATCGGCGCTTACCAATACGGAGTCGATACGGGTTAAGATCTTTGCTTCGTACGCATGTTCGATGGTTTCGGCTTCCCTGTTTTTAACCAGTTCCTCCCTGATATTGTGTAATATTTCGCGTGTCTGTTTTTTTTCGTGAAGGTTGGTTATATACTCGGTTAGAAACAAAGCCAGCAAAACGCTGAATATGATCAACAGTGATTCGCCCATATATTCCTTCCAGCCCCTCAATACATATACTTCGTTCCTATGGGCTTTATGGGCAGGCTTTTTAACCGGTGTGGCAGCTTTTTGATCCATAACAGTTTAGGAAATAAATTAATACAACTAAAGATATTAATTTTCTGACATTTTCGCTTTGCCCATTCAAACATTTGGCTAACAATGTTTTGTATCCAGGCGCTGGCACTTGCTCCCGCTTTTAGCGGACAGGGTGGCTTATCTTATTTGCAAAGCTATCCGTCCGGCTAAAGCTAAAACCTTGCCTCTGCGCCCAGCCGATAAACTCATCCAGTCGTCTTTCAAAACCAACACCGGTATTCTTCATTACATAGCCCGGGAAGCCAAAGCGTTCAGGTTGTTTCAGATCTGTAAACTCCCAGGGGTGGAAGTACAGGTTGAGGTAACCATCTTTGTTATGGGTACGCTTGCAAAGCCATTTTAGCAAACCCATCGGCAGGTTATGGAAAGATAGCCAGAACAGCGGGAAACGTATTAACGGGGAAACCGACGATGGCAATTGCAGCACACCATCCTGGTAAAACCAGGTGCGCGGCTTACTAAAATTATTATACCTGCCGGGCAGATAAGTAGGATTGATAGATGAATTATACTGATAACCGGCATTATAGATCTCTTTTTCATCAACAGGCATCATCCGGGCCATGCGGTAACCTTTTACAGGGTGACCGGTCAGTTTTTCGAGCGCGTCTTTCGATTGTTTGAGATGTTCAACCTTAAAATCCGAATGATAAAAACCATGCGAGGCTACTTCGTGCCCATCGTTAATGATCTGTAAAATAACTTCGGGCTTATGCTGCGCGTAATTGGCCGTGCAGTAAAAAGTAGCTTTAACGCTGTGCTTTTTCAGGATGGCCAGTATCTTCTGTGTGCCTTCGGTAGATATGCCCAGCTGGTCTTCAAATGATATATCCTTGCCATACTCAAACGGCATATCAAACTCTTCGATATCAAAACTTAACAGCACCATTATTTAAGCCTATCCAAATTTGTAGAACGGATAATGTAATTTGGGCGCTGCTTGCTTTGCATAAACATTTTACCCAGGTACAGGCCGATGATGCCCAGCACCATCAGGTTCATTCCCCCAAAAAACACGACGGTAGCTAATAGCGAGGCCCAGCCGGCCGCTTCATATTGCGGGCGGAAAAAGTAACTGTACAAAATATAAGGTATATACAGCAGCGATGCGAACGAGAAGAAAGCGCCCACGCCAATAGCTATATTTAACGGACGAACGCTGAATGCTGTAATACCTTCGACAGCAAAGCGTGCCATTTTTTTGAAAGTGTACTTGCTCTTGCCCGAAAAACGCGCATCGGCGGTGTAATGGATGGCGTATTGCTTAAAGCCTAGCCATTTGATGAGGCCGCGCATAAACAAACCGTTTTCGTTGAGCTGTACCAAAACGTTGGCTACCTTACGGTCAATCAGCCTGAAATCGGCTGTGCCTTTTTCCAGTTTGGTATCCGATAGCGAGTTGATCATCTTATAAAAAATGTCGCTCGTTTTGGTTTTCAGGATGGTAGCATCGTCGGTATACTCTCTGCACGAGTAAACCACATCATAGCCTTCTTCCCATTTCGCAACAAACTGGTCGATCATTTCGGGCGGGTGCTGCATATCGCCGTCCATACTGATAATGGCATCACCGGTGGCAAAGTCATAACCGGCTTTCAATGCATTCTGATGGCCAAAATTGCGCGAAAGCTCCAGGTAAAATATATGATTATCGATGAGGGTTAGCCCTTTGAGCTTTTCGAGCGTACCGTCCGAGCTGCCGTCGTCGATAAAAATAATTTCATAATCGTAATTGCTCAATGCCTTGATAGCCGCAAGCAAACGACTGGCCAGGTGTTCAATATTCCCTTCTTCATTAAAAGAGGGTATTACTACCGATATTTTCTTGTTCATGAGCTTGCTAACGAATGAGGGTCAACGTCTTCAAATTTCCGCGTAAGCGTTTCGTATATGATCTTGAGCCATATCACCACGCAAGGTAAGGCTTTTAAGGCATATCGTTTGGTATAATGATCACTCAGATAATGCGGGAACAGGTCGGTAGGCGAGAAGCTGGTAAGTACCAGAGCAAATACCAGCAAAAATATATCTAAGCCGCTTACCGGCCTCGGCGCGTTGATGTACCAGATAGCTACGCCGGCAAAGGCAATGATATAGGTGGGCGACTCGCTGCTGCTGCTGAAAATGATCGGGAAGATGAGGGTAGAGGCCAGTATCAGCAACTGAAAACCGACGAACCTGTAATTTTTAATTTTCAGGTACGATGAAAAGAAAAGCGCCACGCCCGGTATTAAAAACCAGATGTTCGAGAGGTTTGGCACATCAAAAATGCGCCTGGCCATACCTTTAACCGAAATATCCTGCATGGTTGAGCCACTGTTCTGAATGTCTTTATCCGATAAGCTGTGATACCAGTCCTTATAGCATTGCACAACAAAATGCGGCGACGAAAATACCATCGGCAAGCAAAACAACACCACGAACCAAAACACCATGCTCAGCGCGAACTTCGGTTTGTTTTGTGAGAAGAAAAAGAAAGCCAGACCAACAATACCATAAAGCTTAATAAAAGTACCCAGGGCAATAGCCAACGCCGCCCAGAAATCTTTCCCGTTCCGGATGAACACAAAACTGAAAATGATCAAACTGGTAATAAAAGGGTTTACCTGTACGCTCAGCGAAGTGGTCACCAGTTCGTTAGTGCAGATCAGTAAAATCGCCACTTGTTTTTTGTTATCGACAGGCAGCATCGTAACAGCCTTGTACAACATAAACGAGTTGAACAAACTCCACAACATCACAGCAATACCATCGGGCAATAGGTAAAATGGCGCAATTAAAACCGCGAAAACAGGCCCGTAGTGATTTTTATCCTCAAAAAACTGCGGATACTCCAAAAACAGGTTTTTCTGGTGGATCAGATCGTAAAAAGTGTATTTATAGATCTTATAGTTGTTGTAAACGTGCAGCAGGTCCTGCTTCAGAGCAAAAAGTAAACTCAAACCAAAATAAAGCGCCAGTACAAAGGTTTTGTTGGTAAAAAGCTTTTTGATGGATGCGATCAAGAGTTGTAGCGTATGGGTTTATTGACGTAAAAATAAGAAAATAAAATTTACAGGTGTAAACAATGCTCGAAAACGCAAAAGGCCGCGGGGTTATCGCGGCCTTTTATCCCGGAGAAATCTACAAAAAACTCCGGTCATCTTTATTTATCACACAATCAAACTCACATCTTTTATCTGCCCGGCTAAAGCGATAAAAGCCTTGTCATCTGATATACGTACCTGGTTTTCGATCAGATTTTTTAATTTGATCTTTCCGGTTACAAAATGGAAGGTATCCGAGTAAAAACGCTCGTGGATATGCTCGAACTTTAACGCATCGATCAAACCTTCATCGTTATAACGCAGGTAAACGTTCAGCTCGATGTCGTTGGTAAAATTCAGGTCGCGTTTGCTGTGCGCCTTTTTGTACTCGTACTGGTAGTCGTAACGCAGGGCCGCAATGTCCGACAGTACTGCCGAACCGGTCGGGTGCCCGCCCGCGCCCTTGCCGAAAAAGAACTGCTGATCGGCGAAAGCTGCCTGCACCACAACGCCATTGTATTCGTTCTCTACGTTGTATAAAAACTCGCTGTCGTTAACCAGTTTGGGTATTACAAACATGGCTACATGTTTGGCATCGAGTTCTTTAGCTACAGGTACGAGCTTGATCTTTAAGCGTTTTTCGCGCGCGTATTGAATATCTTCGGCAGCCAGGTTTTGGATACCGATGTTCAACACATCCTCGGGTTTTACAACCACGCCGTAAGCATGCGCAGCCGCTATCACCAGTTTGTATTTGGCATCAAACCCGCCTACATCAAGAGTGGGGTCGGTTTCGGCAAAACCCAAATCCTGCGCCTGTTTTAATGCAGTGTTATAATCTAAACCCTCGTTGCATACTTTGGTCAGGATGTAATTTGACGAACCGTTAAAAATACCGCTGATAGAATGCAGTAATTCATTGTCATAATATTCTTCCAGGTTGCGGATGATCGGGATACTCCCGCAAACCGAGCCTTCGTACAACAGCGAAGTGCCATGTTGATATTGCAGTTCGATCAGCTCGGCCAGGTTATCGGCTATCATTTTTTTATTGGCCGATACTACGTTTTTACCGCTGCTTAAAGCTTTTTTTACAATTTCGAAAGCCGCCGGCGGGTCGTTGGTCAGCTCTACGATGGTATTGATCTCCGGGTCGTTCAGGATCGCGTCCCGGTTGGTGGTAAATAATTCTGCCGGTAAGGAGCGGTGCTTGGCCGCATCTTTAATAGCTATTCTAACAATTTCGAGGTTCAGATTTTTGGTGATGATGATATCGTGCAGTCCTTGTCCAACAACACCAAAGCCGAACAGGCCAATTTTTAACTTTTTACTCATTATACATTATGCTGTTTGCAGCTTTATTACTTTTCCGTTAATGTCTGAGCCCAAAAAATCACCGATGATCTTGGTCAGTGTCTCGGTCTCAATTAAAAAACTGTCGTGCCCGTATATCGAGTCGAACTCCACATACGACGCATCAGGGATATGTGCCGCCAGGTATTGCTGCTCGGCAACAGGGAACAGGATATCCGATTTGATACCGATCACCAATGTTTTTGATTTTACCTGTGCCAATGCCTCCTCAACGCTGCCACGGTTGCGGCCCACGTTATGCGAATCCATCGCTTTGCTTAAATACCAGTAGCTGTAGGCATTAAAACGTTTTACCAGCTTTTCGCCCTGGTAATTCTGGTACGATGCCGCTTTGTAGTTTTCCAGTTTATCGTGCTCGTCGTGCTTTTGCGTTGTATGGTAAGTAGCATAGCCGCGATAGGAGAGCAGGGCGATGCTGCGTGCTGCCTTTAAACCTTTCGCTCCGCCATCGGGCGTATTCGAGTAAAAGGTACGGTCGGCAGTAATGGCTAATCGTTGCGACTCGTTAAAAGCGATGCCCCATGGCGAATGCAGGGCGTTTGTAGCGATCAATATCAGGTTGTTAATCTTAGCCGGATCGATCAGCGACCATTCCAAAGCCTGCTGCCCGCCTAACGAACCGCCTATTAAAACGTTGATCTGGTCGATACCCAGATGATCGGCCAGTAACTGGTGCGCTTTCACCATATCGCGAATGGTGATGAGCGGGAATGATAAATAGTAAGGTTGCCCCGTAGTTTCGTCAATATCAAGGGGATGGGTACTGCCGTAAGGAGACGACAGCACATTGGCGCAGACGATATAATGATCGGCAGGGTTAAACAAATTGTTATCGCCGAAAAGGCCGGCCCACCAGTCCAATACATCCGAGTTTGCCGTTAAAGCGTGGCACACCCAGATCACGTTATTGCGGTGTTTATTTAGTTTACCGAAGGTATGGTAGCCAACCTGCAGGCCATGCAGCTGTTTACCCGATTCGAGTATAAAGTTTTTTGAATACTTAAATGTTTCTGCGCTCATTATTTATATAACCCTCCCGGTTAAAAACCGGGAGGGCTTCATTATTATATTATACTAATTCGGGCGTTTGCTGTTTTATTGCAGCGAACGCATTCTCAAAGTCGGCTTTGATATCATCAATATGCTCAATACCTACTGCGACACGCAGCTGGTTCGGCGTTACCCCGGCCGAGATCTGTTCATCGATCGACAACTGCTGGTGTGTAGTGGCCGATGGTTGTATGATGAGTGTCTTGGCATCGCCCACGTTAGCCAGATGGCTCACCAGTTTAAGGCTATCGATAAACTTGCCGGCATTTTCCTTGTCGCCCTTAACCTCGAAAGTCAAAACTGCGCCAAAACCATTTTTTAAATATTTTTTAGCTAACTGATGCTGCGGCGATGATTCCAGGCCCGGATAGTTTACACTTTCAACCTGCGGGTGCTTTTCGAGCCATTTAGCCAGTTCGAGCGCATTATCTACATGGCGTTGTACGCGCAGCGATAAGGTTTCGATACCCTGGATAAAGAGGAACGAGTTGAACGGCGATTGCGACGGCCCGAAATCGCGCAAGCCCTCAACACGGGCGCGAATAATATACTGGATATTACCGAACGGCCCGCCGATACCAAACACATCCGAAAATACGAGGCCGTGGTAACCTTCTGCGGGTTCGGTAAACTGCGGGTATTTACCATTGCCCCAGTTGTAGTTTCCGCCGTCGACGATAACGCCGCCTATGCTGGTGCCATGTCCGCCAATCCATTTGGTGGCCGATTGTACCACTACGTGCGCGCCATGCTCCAGCGGGCGGAATAAATACCCCGCAGCGCCAAAAGTGTTATCTACTATTAACGGCAGATCGTGTTTTTTGGCTAAAGCCGATACCTTATCAAAATCGGCAATGTTGAAGCCAGGGTTGCCTATAGTTTCCAGGTAGAGGGCTTTGGTGTTTTTATCTATTAGTGCTCCAAAACTTTCCGCTGTATCGTCTTTTGCAAAACGGGCCTCAACGCCCAGTCGTTTAAAAGCAACTTTAAACTGGTTGTAAGTGCCCCCGTATAAAAAAGGCGAGGTTACAAAGTTATCACCGGCCTGTAAGATGTTGTTTAGTGCTAAAAATTGTGCTGCCTGGCCCGATGCTGTAGCCAATGCCGCAACGCCGCCCTCTAAAGCTGCAATGCGTTTTTCGAACACATCGGTAGTTGGGTTCATGATGCGGCTGTAAATGTTGCCGAACTCTTTTAAAGCGAAAAGGTTTGCGCCGTGCTCGGCGTTTTTAAATACGAACGATGTAGTTTGATACAAAGGTACTGCGCGTGCGCCTGTGGTTGGATCGGCTTCCTGGCCGGCATGTAACTGTAAGGTTTCGAATTTGAAATTTGGTGTTGACATAGATTATGGTTTTTAGATTTTTAATTGGACTCTGGATTAAAGAATCGCGCCCGGAACCTTCGGGCCCCTGGCGTTTACACAAATTACTTCCGGCAAAAGCCAAATAAGTTGAGTTAATAGCGTTTTAACAACAGCAACAACACATACAAATACAACCGTTTGGAACAGGCGTAAATGTAAATTTGCTACGGAAGGCATTCCGTGAATTAAAGGGATCTAAAAATTGAAACAACGTTTTCATGGTTATTCATTTATATTCCCCGGCAATCCATTTCGCCGGGCCAGGATTTGGCACCTTCTCCCGTTTAGGAGGGTTGCCAGTGGGTTAATGAGCCTGATCTCTCGCCACTTCTTTATAAATCAAAACCTTTTTGAGGGGTGTTGATCTTGGTGTTTTTACCAAATAATGTTTCAAATATATACTTTAGTAGTAAGCTCTGCAAAACATAATTTTGCAATATTTTATAAGTGACTGAATGATAGCGTTATATCTTCGATCAGGTCGTCGATATTTTCCAGTCCGACCGACACACGGAGCAGGTTTTTCGGCGTTTTGGTATCCGGCCCCTCAACACTGGCGCGGTGTTCTATTAAACTTTCAACACCGCCTAAGCTTGTGGCCTGTGTAAATATCTTTAAGCTGTTGATCACCTTGCGAGCGGCATCTTCGCCGCCCTTTACCGCGAATGACAGCATGCCTCCAAAACTCAGCATCTGCTCTTTAGCGATCTGATGTTGCGGGTGTGATGCCAGGCCAGGGTACATTACCGCTTCGACCTGCGGTTGTTTCTCTAAAAAATCAGCCAGCTTCATCGCATTGTCCACATGGCCCTTCATACGGTAAGGTAAGGTTTTGATACTGCGCACCAGCATATAGCAATCGTGAGGCGAGGGGATAGCGCCGCCATACTCGTGTACCTGTTTGATCTTTTGCCACCATTCGTCGTCATGAGCAGCAATTAAAGCTCCGCCCATCAGGTCGCTGTGCCCGCCGAAGTATTTGGTAGTAGAGTGCATCACCAGGTCGGCGCCCAAAGCCAAAGGTTGCTGGCATACCGGCGTAGCAAAAGTATTATCGCATACTACTTTAATGTGGTGTTGTCTGGCTACACCGATCACCATTTTAATATCGGTAACTTTCAGCAACGGGTTCGATGGTGTTTCGAGCCAGATGAGTTTGGTATTGGGTTTGATATGGCTTTCCAGAACCGCCTGGTCATTCACATCAATAAAATCGAACTCCAAAGTATCAGCAAACAGGTTTTTAAGCTGGTTGCGTAAACCATGGTACATATCATCAGGCGCAATGATATGATTGCCGGGTTTCAGGGTTTGAAAAACCGACATTCCCGCCGCATTGCCCGATGAAAATGCGGCTGCAACCGAACCGCCTTCCAGCTTGGCCAACACATTTTCTAAAGCAGTACGGTTAGGATTGCTGCTGCGGCTGTAGATGTAACCACCGGGGTAACCGCCGTCTTCGCCGCGCTTAAAGGTGGTAGCCATGGTGATGGGTTGTATTACTGCGCCCGAAGAATCGTTGGCCTGGTTACCGGCATGTATGGCTATGGTTTCGATTTTCATGAAGATAAGAATGTTGAGCTGTAAAAATACGGATTGAATTGGATTTGCTTTAATAGATAATTTCTAAATAAGCCGTACCTATTGTTTGTTACATCAAAATGATGATGAAATTATCCTCATTATTGTACTTTTGTACCCAAAGTTTATAATCTATATGGACGCTGAGCAAACTTTAACGCTACTACTGGATAATCCCCGCCTTTCGGCCGAACTTAAAGCCATCGCTCAAAAAGTATATGATAACCAGCGCATCACCTTTGATGAAGGCGTACTACTTTACGAAAAGGCCGAACTATCCTATCTGGGCGCTCTGGCCAATTATATCCGCGAAAAGCGCCATAGCAACAAAACCTATTTCAACCGCAACTTTCATATCGAGCCTACCAACCTTTGCGTTTACGATTGCAAATTCTGCTCGTACTCGCGCCTGATCAAGCAACGATCGGAAGGCTGGGAGTATACTATGGACGAGATGCTCGACATCGTAAAAAAATACGATGGCGAACCGGTTACCGAAGTGCACATTGTAGGAGGTGTGCTACCGCAGTACGATGTGGAGTTTTACAGCACGCTGTTCAGCAAAATAAAACAACACCGTCCCGATCTGCATGTTAAAGCATTAACCCCTGTTGAATATCATTACATCTTTAAAAAGGCTAAGATAGATTACGCCACGGGCATGAAACTGATGAAAGACTCGGGCCTCGAGTCTATCCCCGGCGGAGGCGCAGAGATATTCCACCCTGAAATCCGCGACCAGATAGCTAAAGATAAATGTACGGGCGATCAATGGCTGGCCATCCACGAAGAGTGGCATAAATTAGGTATGCGCAGTAATGCGACTATGTTATACGGTCACATCGAGCAATACTGGCACCGGGTAGATCATATGGAGCGTTTGCGTACTTTACAGGATAAAACCGGCGGCTTCCAGACTTTTATCCCATTAAAGTTCCGCAACCAGGATAACCAGATGTCGAACGTGCCCGAATCTACCGTGGTGGAGGATTTGCGTAATTACGCCATATCGCGTATCTACCTCGATAATTTTGATCATATCAAAGCTTATTGGGCGATGATCAGCCGTACCACGGCTCAGCTGTCGTTAAACTTTGGCGTGGATGATATCGACGGAACGCTGGATGATACCACCAGGATCTATTCGATGGCAGGAGCCGAAGAGCAAAACCCGGCCATGAGCACCAAACAACTGGTCGAACTGATTAAACAGGTTGGCCGTTACCCGATAGAGAGGGATACCTTATATAACGTAATGACAGATTATAACGACTTTGAGTTTCCTGACGAACCCAAGCCACAATTTTATAAATTACCGGTAATAAATTAGTGAGTGGTCAATAGTCAGTTGTGAATATTTAAATAACTGACTATTCACCACTCACCACTCACTATATGGTTCAAAAAACACTATACATTATCCGCCACGGGCAAACCGAACTTAATAAAAAAGGCATTATCCAGGGACGCGGCATCGATGCCGATTTGAATGACACGGGCCGCTTGCAGGCCGCAGCTTTTTTTAAAGCTTACCGCGATGTACCTTTTGATAAGATCTACGTATCCGAATTGAAACGTACCCGGCAAACCGTTCAACAGTTTATCGATCTGGGCATACCTTTCGAAAAATTGCCCGGTTTAGACGAGTTGGCCTGGGGCATACACGAAGGCGAAGCCAGCACCCCCGAAAACAGGCTGGCATTCTTAAACATCATGCGCGATTGGCTCGAAGGCCGCTTAGATTCGAAATTTGAAGGTGGCGAAAGCCCCAATGAAGTACAGGCGCGGCAAAAAGAGGCGCTCAACGTGATCATGAGCCATCCCGAAGAAAAAACTGTGTTAATAGCCATGCATGGCCGTGCCATGCGTTTGTTTTTGTGCCTGCTGACCAATGTGCCGTTGACCAAGATGGACGATTTTCCGCACCAGAATGTGATCTTATACAAAGTGAATTACGACGGCGAAAAATTTAGTATCGCCGATTTTAATAACTCCGACCACCTGAAACACCTTGCTACCGATCTGTGAAAAAAATTAGAATATCCGCCGTTAGTTATACCAATACCAAGCCTTTCATTTACGGCATCCAACACGCCGATATATCGGATAAAATCGATTTAAGCCTTGATACCCCATCCGATTGCGCTCAAAAACTGATCGATGATCGGGCAGATATCGGCCTGATACCCGTAGCAGCGGTTCTGAATATACCAAACTGGCAAATCGTATCCGATTATTGCATCGGTGCGGTAGGGGCGGTTAACTCGGTTTTCATCTTCAGCAATTGCGATATTACGGATGTTAAACGCATTCAGTTAGATCCGCAGTCGCGCTCATCGAATAACCTGGCTAAAGTGCTGCTGAAAAACTATTGGAAGCTATCGCCCGAACTGATCGTTGGCGCGGATGATTATTCACAATCAACGGATCGGCATACGGCTTTCGTACAAATAGGCGACCGTACCTTCGGTAAAAAAGATCAGTATAAATACGTGTACGACCTGGCTGAAGTATGGCTGAATTTTACCGGGCTGCCCTTTATGTTTGCCGGCTGGATAGCCAACAAACCCATCGACGCAGATTTTATTACCGAATTTAATAAAGCGTTAAAATTAGGGTTAGACAGCCGCAGCGAATTATTTAAAGAACTGCCACAGGTGGATAATTTTGATGTGGAAGATTACCTGATGCATAAGATAGATTTTGATGTAACCGATGAGAAGAAGCAGGCGATGACCTTGTTTTTAAACTACATTAAAGCGCTTTAAGCAGCCAATAAATTTTCAATTTTATTAAGCAGCTGAAAAATATCGAAGGGTTTGGCTACAAAATCGTCGGCCCCGTAATCTTGAATGGTTTGGTTTACCGCCGGCGTTGCCGACACCATAATAACAGGAATATTCTTTGTTTTTTCTTCGCTTTTTATTTTTTTGCAGATATCCCTGCCATCAAGCCCGGCCAGCATTACATCCAATAGTACCAAATCCGGTACATAGCTGTCTATTTTTTTAAACACATCGTCCCCGTTCGGGGTCGACTCGACATCGTATCCCGAATACTTAAGAAGCTCTGTTAACGCATCCAGTATAAAAAGGTCATCATCAACTGCGAGTATTTTTTTTGGCATCGGCTAAATAATTAAAGCATAAAACCCTATTGGCTTTATACCGGGTTCGTTGCGACAGATAAAAGTTATCTATCTCCTTTATATTGTGCCTTTGTAACCAAATTGTCGCAAAGAGTTAATTTTTTCGGGGGATAGGTTTGGTTCTTTTAATCTGCAGTTAATTGGCAATTGCTGTGCCGGGTTTTTGGGTTTGCGATATTTTTAATATGGAGCTGTATTTAGCTGTCGAAATTAAAAATTTTAATAAAAATTTCATTTTGTTATCAAAATGTCATAAAAATTTAAATTATGTTGTAAAATTAATAATAAATGCTCACCTTTGTTGTGTAATTAATACTTACACACATAAAAAAGCAAGGTCATGAAAAAAGTATTCATCACAGCCATATTAGTATCAGGTTTATCATTAGGTGTTTTTGCGGATGGCGGTAAAAAAGGTAATGATAACAGCAACTCAAGTGCAGCATCTTACACAGCCCTGAATCAATTCAGCAGCGATTATAAAGACGCAAAAAACGTAGTTTGGAAAGTTGACGGCAACTGCCAGAAAGCAGAGTTTGTTTTAGAAGGTAAAAAAGTAACTGCCTTTTACAGCTTAACCGGCGAGTTTTTAGGTTTAACCCAACCGGTTGACTACAAAACTATCCCGGCCGACGCTCAAAAAGATATCGCTGCCAGCTACAAAGGCTATACAGTTGGCGAAGTGATCAAATTAGAACCAAAACAAGAAAGAGATGTAACCGATTTGTACGCCGGCTCCGCTTTCAAAAACGATGCGGTAGTTTATTTTGTCGACTTAAAAAGCGCTAAAGAAGAAATATTGGTTAGGGTAACTCCTGATGCCGATGTGTACTTTTTTAAACAAGTAAAATAAACAGTTCATTAACATCCCTTATATAAATTAAGGCTTTCCGGATATTCCGGGAAGCTTTTTTTATGAGATATGAATGGTGTTGCCGGTAAGCGCTTCCAGTTCGTACGGATTATGGGTTACGATGAGGCAGGTCGTGTCGAACCGTTGAAGTAATACTTTTAACTGCACAATAAGCTCCTGCCGCATTTCCATATCCAACGCCGAAAAAGGCTCATCCATCAACATTAATTGAGGCTTAACAGCCAACGCGCGAATGATTGCCAAACGCTGCTGCTGCCCGCCCGAAAGATATTCGGGTTTGTGATTTGCCAAAGTCTCCAGCTTTGCAAAATGCAACAACTCATTTGTCCATTCCTGGTCGGTTGTGGCATACTCGAGATGTTGTTTAACCGTCATATTGGGGAAAAGCGCATAACCCTGGAATACAAAACCTGTTTTTCTTTTTTGCGGGGATAGATTGATACGCGTACCGGCGTCAAGCCAAATCTCATTATTGACGATGATCCTGCCTTTCTCAGGAGTGGTTAAACCCGCTATCATCTTCAGTAAAGTAGTTTTTCCGGCACCCGACGGACCGGTAACACTGGTAATGCTGTTAGGCGCTATCTCGGTATTCACCTTTAATAGCTTATGTCCTTCATAGGCCCGCAATTTTTTTTCGATATCGATGATGATCATTCCAGCGGGATCTTAGCAGTACGTTTGTTAAAAATGAAAACAGCCATCACAATGAGAAAAGTAACGGCAAACAGAAACAGCGAATATGAATTGGCTGTGGCATAATCCATATTCTCGACCGAATCGTAAATAGCGATCGAAGCCACCTTCGTAACATTCGGGATATTACCGCCGATCATCAGCACAACGCCAAACTCACCTAAAGTATGCGCGAATGTAAGCACAATGGCCGTAAGCAGAGACGCCCGGATGTTAGGTAATAATACCTTGATAAACGTTTGCAGTTCGGTTTTGCCCAACGTGTATGATGCCTGTGCCAGCGAAGACGGCAATTGCTGCAAAGCCGACTTAACAGGCCCTATCATAAAAGGCATACTATAGATAACCGAGGCCAGTACCAATCCCTCGAAAGAAAAAACAAACTGGATGTTGAAATGCTGCTGCAGCCATAAACCTAAGCCACGCTGCGGGCTGAAGGCTATCAATAAATAGAACCCCAAAACCGATGGCGGCAATACCAGCGGCATAGTAATGACAGCCTCGATGACGAGCTTAAAGACAGAGCGGCCTTTGGCCAGCCAATAAGCCACAGGCAACCCGATAACGAGCAAAACAGCAGTGGTAATGGCGGCCAGCCTGAGCGTTAGCCATATAGGCGACCAATCCATCAGCAGCAAAACGATTTATTGTACATGATAGCCATATTGGGTAAATATAGCTTTTGCCGATGGAGATAAAATATATTTATAAAACTTTTGAGCGTTTTCAAAATTGGTTTCCTTGCCGTGTTTTAAAATAACCATGCCCTGTTGTATAGCCGTGTACAAATTCACGTCGACAGGCGCCCAGTAAAGCTTTGCATTCTTATCGGCATCTTTAATAAACGACTGGCTGGTAAAACCTACCGTAACCGCACCGGTGGTGATGTAAGTATTTACCTGGGCAATGCTTTCGCCGTAAACCAGTTTGGGCTTTACACTGTTCATGATGCCGGTTTTGATCAGTGCTTCTTCGGCAGCCTTGCCATATGGGGCAATTGCGGCATTGGCTATGGCTATTTTTTTAACCTTGCCTTTCTGTAACAGGCTTTGCCAGTTTTTCAGGTCGAGTTTTTGCCGGCTGCAAACAATGAGGTTACCCCAGGCATACACCACCGGCTCATCCATGCTGAAGCCCGCTTTATAAAGACTCTCCGGAAAGCTAATATCGGCAGATAAAAAAACATCGAAAGGAGCGCCGTTCTTGATCTGGTTAACCAGGTTGCCCGATGAGCCGGTGATCGGTTGTATCTCGATACCGGTTTGCTTTTTAAAATCGGCCCCCAGCGCTTTAATTACCGATTGCAGGTTGGCCGCCGCAGCAACCTGCAGGGTTTGCGCCTGGGCTATGATACCTGCAAAGAAAAGCAGGAGCGAGGTAAGGATGAATTTTCCGAATTTCATTTCAACAAATTTATTAAAATTGGCATGATGAGCAAAGTCCCATCTAAACGGCGAGGCCCTCATTAACGCCTTTAAATACAATCATCGATTAATAATCTCTCCCAGTTGGGAAGACTTTTTTAAAGCCCTGCGGGGAGGGTTGGTTGGGGCCTATTTCCCCAATAACCCACGCGCCTCGGCGCAGGTAATATCGTTATTGTAAATTTTTGTTCCCGGCTGCTGCAGTTCACCGCCATCGTGCAGGTTACCCGTATCAACTGCGGCAAAACCAATCTCTTCAATTAACCGCGATATCTTGGCTTTGGCTTCGATACTGTCGCCGGCCATAAAAATGGCTTTTCGCTCCTGCAAAGGTAAATCCTTACGGCCTCCCAGCTCCAGGTGCTTAAAATTTTTTGTATTGAATGCTTTTACTATAATGGCGCCGGGAAGTTTCCTGGCAGTTTCTTCGCTGCTTGTCGAGTTGCTCAGTTTATATAAACCGCCGCCGGGTTTATAGGGGTTCATGGCGTCGATCACAATTTTATCTTTCACCAGCTGCGGGTCGGGCAGGGCCTCTGTCTTGCTCCACGGCGTGGCAAGCAATACGATCTCTCCAAAAGCGGCAGCATCATTTTTGCTTAATGCAATTGCGTTGTCGCCCAGCTTTTTTACGATCTCCTGCAGCGATTCGGGTCCGCGCGAATTACTGATAGCTACCGCATGCCCGGCTTTGACAAATAACTGAGCGGTTGTCGCCCCGATTTTACCCGCGCCTATAATTCCGATCTTCATTGGGATATCTGCGTTAAGTTTTTCTGAAAAAAAGAAAATCTTCGCCTATCTGATATAAAATCTATTGATATTGTAGGCTTTATATTGAGTTAACAAGTAAGTTTAAGATTTGTTTTTTTAAATAATTGATAACAGATGTTTAAATTAATTATCATTTTTTTAATTTTTATAATAAATATTAGTCTGAAATTTGATAATGTGAAAAAAACATTAAACATTTTATAATTTTCATCATATTGCCTAACTTCGTTATTACACCTTTTAATAGCGTTTTTGAACGAACATGGAACTTACTGATTCTAACCAGCAGGGTTTATACAGGCCCGAATTTGAACACGACTCGTGCGGTACCGGCTTTATTACCCACATTAACGGACAAAAATCAAACCAGATCATTTTAGATGCCCTGACCATTTTAGAAAATATGGAGCATCGCGGCGCTTGCGGCTGCGACCCGCTAACGGGCGACGGTGCGGGTATTTTGATACAATTGCCGCACGAATTTTTTATGGACGAATGTGCCGCCCTCGAGATAAGCCTGCCCGAACCCGGCGAGTATGGTGTGGGGATGACCTTTTTTCCAAAAGATCCCACAGTTAAGAAAGCCTGCCGTAATATTATTAAAAACGCTGTTGAAAAGCTGGGTTTGATATTTTTAGGTTATCGTAAAGTACCTGTGGATAACTCTGGCATCGGCGAAACTGCCAAAGCCGCCGAACCGGATGTAGAACAGTTGTTTATTGGCCGCCCGCACCATATTACCAACGCCGACGATTTTGAGCGTAAGTTATATGTGCTGCGGCGCTTCATCACCAAAACCGTTAACGAAACGCTGAAAGACGCCGTTGCCGATTTCTATTTCACCTCGTTATCGTGCAAAACCATTATTTATAAAGGTCAGTTAACCACCTACCAGGTACGCCAGTATTTTAACGATCTTTCTGACCCGCGTATGGAGTCGGCCTTTGGTATGATCCACTCGCGTTTCTCAACCAATACTTTCCCGTCCTGGCGTTTGGCGCAGCCGTTCCGCATGATTGCTCATAACGGCGAGATCAACACCCTTACGGGCAACCTCAACTGGTTCTATTCGGGTGTGAAATCGTTAGCTTCATCCTATTTCAGCCAGGAAGAGATGGAGATGTTATTGCCGGTGATCGACAATAACCAATCCGACTCAGCCTGTTTGGATAATATTATCGAAATATTGCTGCACACCGGTCGTTCGTTACCGCACGTGATGATGATGCTCATCCCCGAAGCCTGGGATGGCAACGAGCAGATGGACCCGCTTAAGAAAGCGTTCTACGAATACCATGCTACCCTGATGGAACCATGGGACGGCCCGGCTGCTATTTCGTTTACCGATGGTAAGCTGATCGGCGCTTTGCTCGACAGGAACGGCCTGCGCCCGCTGCGCTACGTCATCACCAAAGATAACCGTGTTATTGCAGCATCAGAGGCGGGTGTATTAGCTTCGCTTCGCGAGTCTGATGTGGTACGCAAAGGCCGCTTGCAGCCCGGCAAGATGTTTTTGATCGATACCGAACAAGGTAAGATCATTGCTGATGATGAAATCAAAAGAAAAATAAGCTCGCGACAGCCTTATGGCCGCTGGCTTGAAAATTATAAGATCCGACTGGAGGAACTGGCCGAGCCGCGTTTATCGTTCTCGAGCCTTTCGGCCGATTCGGTGTTCCGTTACCAGCAGGTATTCGGTTATTCGCGCGAGGATATCGAAACCATTATCATGCCGATGGCGCTTGATGGTAAAGAGCCCGTTGGTTCGATGGGTACCGACGTGCCGCTGGCTGTTCTGTCCGACAAGCCCCAGCATTTATCGAGCTACTTTAAGCAATTCTTTGCGCAGGTAACTAACCCGCCGATCGACCCGATCCGCGAGCGCCTGGTGATGAGTTTGGCAACATTCATCGGCAGCAATGGCAATTTGCTGGATGAAGATAAAATGCACTGCCATTGCGTGGCGCTAAAACAGCCCATCCTTACCAATTATGAGCTCGAAAAGCTGCGCAGTATCGATACAGGCTTGTTCCATGCTAAAACACTGCAAACTTATTTTAAAGCCGATGGCCAGCCGGGCTCGCTCGAAAAGGGGATAGCCAGGCTTTGCCGCTATGCAGAAGATGCAGTTGAAGACGGTTTTGAAGTATTGATCCTTCAGGATCGTGCAGTTGACTCTGAACATGCGCCGATACCTTCATTAATGGCAGTATCGGCCGTACACCACCACCTGGTACGAAAAGGCCTGCGTGGTTCGGTAGGTTTGGTTGTTGAGGCTGGTGATATCTGGGAAGTACATCACTTTGCCTGCTTACTGGCTTTTGGCGCTACGGCCATCAACCCATATTTGGCCCTGGCTACTATCGATACATTGAAAGCCGAAGGCAAATTAGGTGCGAGCCTCGACCAGAAAGCTTTACAAAAGAACTATGTGAAAGCCGTTAGCGATGGCTTGCTGAAGATATTCAGTAAAATGGGTATCTCAACTTTACAATCATATCACGGTTCGCAAGTGTTTGAGATACTGGGACTTAATCAGGACGTGGTAGACCGTTGCTTTGCAGGAGCCGTAACCCGCATAGGCGGTTTAGGTTTGGATGAGATAGCCCGCGAGGCACTATGCAAACACCGCATCGGTTTCGGCGCATCGAAAGACGCCAGCCATCTGTTACCAGAAGGCGGCATTTACCAGTGGAAGCGCCGCGGCGAGCAGCACCTGTTCAACCCGCAAACCATCCACCTGCTGCAGCACGCTACCCGTACCAACGACTACAACGTTTATAAAAACTATGCTAAACTGATCAACGATCAGACAGATAAGCATTTTACCATACGCGGTATGCTCGATTTTGCGCACCACCGCGAAGCGATCTCTATCGACGAGGTTGAACCGGCAGAAGCCATCATGAAGCGCTTTGCTACAGGCGCGATGTCGTTCGGGTCTATCTCGCACGAAGCGCACAGCACTTTAGCGATAGCCATGAACCGCATCGGCGCTAAAAGCAATACCGGCGAGGGCGGCGAGGACGAAATGCGTTATATCCCGCTGGAGAACGGCGATTCGATGCGCTCGGCTATCAAACAAATCGCTTCGGCAAGGTTTGGTGTAACTGCCAACTACCTTACCAATGCCGACGAATTGCAGATAAAAATGGCACAAGGCGCTAAACCTGGCGAGGGTGGGCAGCTACCAGGTCATAAAGTTGACGAATGGATCGCGAAAACCCGCCATGCCACACCAGGCGTAGGTTTAATATCACCGCCGCCGCACCACGATATTTACTCGATCGAGGATCTGGCGCAATTAATATTCGATTTAAAAAATGCTAACCGTGCTGCGCGTATCAATGTAAAGCTGGTTTCGAAGGCCGGTGTTGGTACCATTGCTGCGGGCGTTGCCAAGGCTCATGCCGATGTGATCCTGATCGCAGGATACGACGGCGGTACCGGTGCATCGCCTATCAGCTCGATCAAGCACGCCGGTTTGCCATGGGAGTTAGGTTTGGCCGAAGCTCACCAGACACTCGTTCGCAACAAACTGCGCAGCCGCGTGGTATTGCAGGCCGACGGGCAAATGAAAACCGGTCGCGATTTAGCGATAGCCTGTTTAATGGGCGCTGAAGAGTGGGGCGTTGCTACCGCTGCCCTGGTTGCAGGCGGCTGTATCATGATGCGTAAATGCCATTTGAACACCTGCCCTGTAGGTGTTGCCACCCAGGATGAAGAGCTACGTAAGCTGTTCAGCGGCAAACCGGAGCATATCGTCAACCTGTTCCGCTTCCTGGCCGAAGAGATGCGTGAGATTATGGCCGAATTAGGCTTCCGCACCATTAACGAGATGGTCGGCCGGGTACAGTTCCTGAAAGTGAAAGAGGGTCTGAAACACTGGAAAGTGAAGAAAGTCGATCTTTCGGGTATCTTACACCCGGTATCGAATGCCAAAGGCTTAACGCTTTACAACAGCGAAAAACAGGATCATGGTATGGACGAGATACTGGATTGGAAATTGCTGGAGCAAGCCAAGCCTGCTTTGGAAGACCAAAGCCCGGTATTCGGATCGTTCGAAGTGAAAAACACCGATCGTACCATCGGCACCATGTTATCCAACGAGATATCGAAAGTGTATGGCTCGGCAGGATTGCCCGAAAATACCATTAACTACAAGTTCGTCGGCTCGGCCGGGCAAAGTTTCGGCGCTTTTTCAACCAAGGGCTTATCCTTTGAACTGGAAGGCGAAGCGAATGATTATGTAGGTAAAGGTTTATCGGGTGCGCAATTGGCTATTTATCCATCAAAAGAAGCAACCTTTACTCCTGAAGAGAATATCATCATCGGTAACGTGGCCTTGTATGGCGCTACCTCCGGTGAAGTATTTATCCGCGGTATGGCAGGCGAACGTTTTGCCGTGCGTAACTCGGGCGCCACAGCAGTTGTAGAAGGCGTAGGCGATCACGGTTGTGAGTACATGACCGGCGGCCGCGCGCTGATCTTAGGTTCGACCGGCCGCAACTTTGCTGCCGGTATGAGCGGCGGTTTAGCCTGGGTTTACGATCCGGAGCACACATTCACCGAAAACTGCAATACCGAAATGGTCGACCTCGACCCGCTGTCGGCAAAAGATAAGGAACAGATCGTTACATTGCTGCGCAAGCATGTACAAATTACCGGAAGTACCGTTGCTAAATCTCTGCTGGAGAACTGGGAAGCGGCACAACTCAAATTTGTTAAAGTATTCCCGCGAGAGTACAAAAAAGTTTTGCAACAGGCACAATATCAAACAATAAGCTAAGTAGAGTAGAATAATGGGCAAACCAACTGGATTTAAAGAATTTGGAAGAGAGCTTCCGTCCAAGATATCGCCAAAAGAGCGTATCGCTAATTATAAAGAATTTGTTAGCTTATACCCTGAAGAAAAGCTGAACGAACAGTCGGCCCGTTGCATGAACTGCGGCGTACCGTTCTGCCATTCGGGCTGCCCGCTGGGCAACATCATCCCCGAGTTTAACGATGCTGTTTACCGCAAGGAGTGGGAGGAGGCTTATACGATCTTATCGTCAACAAATAATTTCCCCGAATTTACAGGCCGTATTTGCCCGGCTCCGTGCGAGTCGGCATGTGTACTGGGTATTAACAAGCCACCGGTAGCTATCGAGGAGATCGAGAAACATATCATCGAGATCGCTTACCAGAAGAACCTGGTGAAAAAAACCGCTCCGCTGATCAAAACAGGTAAAAACGTGGCCGTAGTAGGCTCCGGCCCGGCAGGTTTAGCCGCTGCAGCACAGTTAGCAAAAGCAGGTCATACCATAACCGTTTACGAGCGTGATGACAACCCGGGCGGTTTACTGCGTTACGGCATCCCTGATTTTAAGCTGGAAAAAGGTGTTGTCGAGCGCCGTATCAAGGTGATGGAAGAAGACGGTATCGTGTTTAAATGCAACACCGAAGTTGGTAAAGATATCAGCCCTGAAGAGTTGATCCGCAATAATGACGCAGTAGTCCTGGCCGGCGGATCGACCATCCCGCGTAATTTGCCTATCCCCGGAAGGGAGCTGAAAGGCATTTACTTTGCGATGGATTTTCTGAAACAACAGAACAAACGTGTGAGCGGTATCGATTTTAAAGGCGAGGCTATTTCGGCGGCGGGTAAAGATGTGGTAGTGATCGGCGGTGGCGATACCGGCAGCGACTGCGTAGGTACATCAAATCGCCAGGGAGCAAAATCGGTTACCCAGTTTGAGGTAATGGGCAAACCGCCAGAGCAACGCACCGTACACATGCCGTGGCCAACTTACCCGATGCTGCTGAAAGTAACCAGCAGCCACGAAGAAGGAGCGGAGCGCCACTGGGGTGTGAGCACCAAAGAGTTTTTGGGCGATGAAAACGGCAACCTGCGCGCACTGAAAGTTGTAGACGTAACCTGGGAGCTCGACGTGATGAACCGCCCGGTAAAACCAACCGAGGTTGAAGGTTCGGAGCGTGAGATACCTTGTCAGGCTGTATTTTTAGCCATGGGCTTCCTGCATCCGCAACACCACGGCATGTTGGAGCAATTAGGTGTCGACCTGGATGAGCGTAAGAACGTAAAGGCCCGCGAGGGTGTCTATCGCACCAATGTAGGTAAAGTATTTGCAGCAGGCGATATGCGCCGCGGTCAGTCGCTGGTGGTTTGGGCCATTAGCGAAGGCCGGGAATGCGCACGTAAAGTAGACGAATTTTTGATGGGACATTCGGCTTTGGAAAGCAAGGACGCTATCAATATGTTTGAACAAGTGTTTTAACTAACCAAACCTTATATATAGTTTCAACGGGATGGCAAAAAATCATTTGCTGTCCCGTTTTGTTTTATAACTTTATGCACCCAATTTTCGTTAAACTTAACTGATGAGACAGTGCATACTTACCCTGCTGGCAATTTTTGCTTTTGCCAACAGCTGGTCGCAAACCCCTTTAAAAGCCGGAGATAAGGCGCCCCTGTTCTCTGGCGTCGATAACAACGATAAAAAGCTCAACCTTAAATCGCTGATGAAGGATCATAATGCCGTAGTGGTATTCTTTTATCGCGGCCAATGGGATACGTACTGCATCAGGCAAGTGAAAAATATGCAGGACTCGCTGCACCTCATTACTGCAAAAGGAGCGGTAGTGATTGCGGTTACACCCGAAACCGACCTGGGTATCATCACCACCATATCCAAAACCGGGGCGTCGTTCCCTATCATTCATGATATCCAGTACAAAATTATGAAGGCTTTCGGCGTAAACCTCACGGTTGATGATGCCACGCTGGCCCTGATGAAAAAATACAAGATCGATATGGACGTGAACAACGGCAACAACGACCATGTTCTACCGGTACCGGCCACCTTTATCATCGATAAAAAGCTAAAGATATCCCACGTGTTTTTCGACCCTAATTATAAACACCGGGCATCAGTACAACAAATCGTCGCTGCTTTATAATCCTGAGTAATAATCATAACCCAGCTCGGCCCAGTAATCGCGCGGGCGCTGATCGCTGAAGTTAATGGTACCAATGCGTTTCAGGTTTTTGATACCGTATTTTACCGGGATGATCAGCCTTAAAGGTGCGCCATGGTCCAAGGGAAGCGGCTTGTCGTTTACCTCGTAAGCCAGCATGGTTTGCGGGTGCATCACGCTTGGCATATCCAGGCCTACGTAATACTGTTTATCTGGCGTTTCCATTCCGCAATACTCGAGTTTCGCTTCCTCTTGCAGACCGAAGTGTTCTATAAAATCACTGAATTTCAGGCCACCCCAGTGCGATATCTGGTCCCAGCCTTCAACGCACTTAAAATCGAACACGATCTCGGTTTTAGGCAAGGCGCGTATCTCATCTATCGTAATCTTTAAAACCTCGCCCGATTTCTTTTTTACCTGTAATACCCAGGCTGCCGGGTCGAACTTAGTTTTGAGGCCCTCATCGCTGTTCACACGCACGTTTTTTGCGGCCATTTCTTTAGGATAGGTACGTACCAGGTGCTTTTCGTTATAAAACAGCTTCCTGAAGAACAACTCGTTTTTATTGAGCGCCCGGCGTAACGGGGCGTGTGCGCCCGCGGTTACACCAGCAACCTCATCAGGCGATTTCAGCAACCAGCGCCACGAACCATAAGCGGCAACTCCCAACGCTGTAAATGTGCCGAAAGCGATAAAGCTCCGCCGTTTGATCTGAGCGTCGAGCAAAGCATCCTGCTCTTTCGCGATTTGTTCGGGCGTTTTGGCTGCCGGTTTTTCCGGTTCGGGGTTTTGTTCTGGATCAATTGGCGTTTCCATCGTCTATCGGTGTTTCGGTTACAGGTGGTACAGTTTCTGCAGAGGGCTCTTTAACAACTTCGAACCCGGTGATCACCGACTGGAAATTACGCCAGCCGGCCAATACTACCTGTAAAATGTGAATCAAAAAAAAGAATACGTAACCCAAAGTCAATATAAAATGGATGATGCGCGCCACATGGTAACCACCGCACAACCAGCACAACCAGTTAAACTGCACGGGCTTGTAAATCGCTAAACCGGTAGCTATTGAGCCAAAACCCATCACAATAATGGCTGAGTAGGCAATGCGTTGCGCAGCATTATACTTGCCTTGCGGCGGAGCCGTTTTACGGATGTGGAGATCGTGCAATAGTACCAGCCAGGCTTCTTTAAACGATTTTTTTTCGGGAAACAGATTGCGCCACTCGCCCGAAATGATGCTGTATACCACATACAGGAACCCGTTGAGAAAGAAGAACCACATCATAAAGAAATGGAAAGCCATCCCTTCGGCCAGGCGGCTGCTGAAATGGAAGAAGCGGTAAAAACCCTCAGGGAAGAATTTGAAAAACACATGCCCGCCTATGCTGAGGGTATATACATCGTTGCCCCAGTAAATAAGCATGCCGCTCCAGATCATGATGGTGAGCACCGGGAAATTAACCCAATGGAACCAGCGCATAGCCAGCGAATGTTTCTCTTTGATCTTTCTCATTTTAAACTCCTTGTGCAGTTATTCGTTGTGCCGACAGTACTTCGCCTGTCGAGGTGTTTTGTACAAAACCGATGATATCCCATGTTTGCGGGTTATAACCTTCGGGCAAATGTAAACTGGCATTGCCATTCGGCTGGTGCAGGGTTATAGCATTTAAACTCTTTACGATATTGATGTGCGACAGGGTGCGGCCGCCATTCTCGCCATGTTTTACCTGGGTTGAGGCCGATTTTAGTACAAAGGCTATCAGTAAAGCGTTACCACCCCGGGTTTGGTATTGTACGTTCAGCTCACTATGGTCGATGCGGATGTTGCTGAAGGTTAAACTATTGTTGTCGGTTTTTTGCAGACCGGTTTGAATGGCATTGTGCAGCGTACCGTCTTCCGACCCTACAAACTCACGTTTACCGTTCACCACAATCTGCGGCGTATAAACCTCGGCATTCAGCCAGGCCGCGTACTGGCGCTGGCGCTGCGAAAACACCGCGCTGCTAAACTGATCCTTCCAACCCAGGTTGTTCCAGTAGTCGACATGGTAGGCCAGGATATAAACAGGTTTGTCTTTAGTTTCCTTTTGCACGCGCGCCACCAGTTCGTCGGCCGGCAGGCAGCTCGAGCAGCCCTCGCTGGTGAATAATTCTATCAGCGCGAAGCCGTTGCCGGTATAGCTGGTATTTGTTTTTTTGCTTGTTCTGAAAGCTGCAAGGCTAAATAAGCCGGCAATGAGTAACAAAACGGATATCGCTATTTTATAGGTTTTCATTGGGTTTTGGATAAGTTAAAATTTTACAATTATCCCCTTCGTCGGTATATACGTAATTACCTTACAATAAATTTATAAATATTTTTGCATTCTTTGCGGATAAGAAAGCAGGATAATCAAGTTTGTGCGCCATTTTGTTTACACGCATTTTGTTTTGTAGCTTAGTATAAACTTAAACTCCCGATTATGAGAAAAATCATTCCAGTTGTTATCGCCGCAGGTTTTCTGGCGGCGTGTAACGGCCATGCAACGCTGACTGTCGGCGGCGACAGTACAGCCGTTAAGGCTGAGAAAAACCGCATTACGGCCCTTACGGCGGTACAGAATTTAAGCGACAAAAAGATCGACCCGATGTTTACAAGCTGCGCTGCTGATTTTATTGATTATGGCAACGGCGAAGACAAACCGATGAAAAATCAGGACTCTGTCAAAACCATGCTTAAAGCCTTTATTGCTGCTTTCCCGGATTATAAAGAAAGTAACCTGATGGCCTTTGCCCATGGCGACAGCGTAATTGTAACCGGAACGGTAACCGGTACCTTTAAAAACGAGATGATGGGTATGAAACCCACAGGCAAAAGCTTTAAATACGACGATGCCGATATCTTTACCTTCAATAAAGACGGTAAAATGACATCGCACCGCAGCATACAGTCAACAGCAACCTTCTTTTCGCAGTTAGGTGTAGCGCCGCCGCCACCACCGGCCCCGCCTAAAGATAAAAAATGATAAAAGCTTCAAATGTCAGTATAAGTAGCACCACCCCGTGCTACTTATCTGTTTACATATGATTATGCGCAAAAACCTCATCCTTTTGGGGACACTTACCGGCATAATATTGCTGGCTGTAGCCATGCTGTGCTATCCCGGCGGCTCACCGCCCGACGCACACTCGGTAGGGTACAGCTTCTGGCATAATTATATGAGCAACCTGTTCAGTCCGAAAGCGATGGATGGCGCCGATAACCTGGCACGGCCCTGGGCTTCGGCAGGCATGTTTTTCCTGGCGCTGAGCTTTGGTTATTTCTTTATCAAATTCTCCAAAAACATCGATAACAAAGGCGCATCGAAGGTGATCAGGTATTGCGGTGTAGCAGCCGTGATCTGTACTTTTTTAACCGTAACTCCGCTACACGATGCCATGTTGCCCATCCTCAGTACGCTTACCCTTATTGCCTGTTTCTATATCACGGTGTTTATCTTCAAAACCAAACTGCACCTGTTTAAAGTATTTTCTGTCGTCATGATGCTGCTTTTTTATGCCAGTGTGTACCTGTATTTCAGCAGTACTTACCTGGATATTTTGCCTGTCATCCAAAAATTAAGTGCTATCATTAACATTGCCTGGGTTTTGTGTTTGGAGTATTTTACGGATAGGAGGGATTTTGAGGGTGTTACCCGATAACAGGTTATCAGTGGAGGGTTATAGAGTCGGTTGCATGTACCTTTTTTACTCTTTTGATAAACTCTGCATAATCGCGTGGATGCTCGTTGGATACCTGTACAAGCACGCTGTCGCCAATCTCTAAAGTATCCATGCCCGCAAAAATTTCGGTGGTGAGGGAGTAGCCTTTAAGGTCGAATCTTACATCATAATCACAACCATTTTTGGTCAGCGTTTTAACCGTTATCACCCCACGCAGAATGGTACTGTTTTTTAATGCCTCATTGCGCTGGCTATCGAGGCAGGTACCGATCAAAGCCGATAAGCCGAAAACTACAATAACTACTATAAGGATCTTCAGTTTTTGAGACCTGGTTGTTGGTTGCCCTTCACTCATATACAAATATAAAAATAGCGCCATACGCGGCGCTTATATCTGTCAGCAAGCTTTTTTCTTTTCAAACGTTAAATTAAAAAGTTTTGGTGTTTTATATTCGCCAAAAAATTAACATTAATTTAACATGTTGAAGTATTGCCTTGCCTTTTTACTATTGTTAACGATGCCTGCTGCCTTTGCGCAAAATTCAAAAGTGGGCACCTGGGGAATTGCCACGCTGGTATTACCCGGCGACAGCAGCCATAAATGGGGCGGGTACAGCGAGTTCCAGGTGCGTACCAACGGCGTGATGAGCCAGTTTATGTACGATGAGGTAAAGGCAGGCATAAGCTATGATATCGACAAGGATTTTACCGCGCTTATAGGCACCGGCCGCTATACCACGTTCGATTATCAGAACGTAGGAGCAGGGCCCGTTACCACCGAGAACCGTTTATGGGAGCAGATCACTACCAACCAGTTTCTGTACCGCCTGAAGCTCGAACACCGTTACCGCGTGGAGCAGCGCTGGGTAAACGGCGATTACCGTAACCGATTCCGCTACAGGCTCAACGTGTTTGTGCCTTTTAACCATAGCAAGATCATCGCGAAAACCTGGTTCCTGTCGGTGTTCGACGAGGTTTTCCTGAACAATGAAGTGCCCAATTTTGAACGCAATCGGGTATCGGCCGCCCTGGGCTACCAGTTCGACAGATCGTGGATATTCCAGGCCGGCTGGATAAACCAGTATAATTATACCCCGGCGGCCAGCGGCAACAAAAACAACCTGATGCTTATCCTCATGTACCGCATCCACCGTAAAAACGCCGTACCGCGCGAGCATTTACCAACGACGAGCGATTGATGCGAAAAATATCTTAAATTAGTATATCATGAGCGACGCGAATCTAAACCTAAAAAACGGCGACTATTGCCATGTTACAGCCGGTATCCACAAAGGCAAACAAGGCACCGTGCGCGATATCAACATCAGCAAAACCGGCCACATGACCATCACCGTTGTACAACCCAACGGCGACAGGTTTAAAACTTTGGGTAGGAATGTGGTGGTATCGGGCAGTTAAATTTTAGAAAGAAACAGGGGAAATGATACGTCAAAGAACTGCGGGGTCATTCTAATCAAAAAAATTGCTTGCAAACCCTCTGTTGTGGCATGTGCCTTTAAGCCTGTAGCAGGCTGGTTATTGTGTTTTGTGAAACTGCCGACGGTTGGATCAGTCCCGCTCAAGCTGGTTACCCGTATTACGCACGGCCCGCATTGATTTACCAAAGATAAAAAACGGCGGGGTAAAACCTGTCTCACAGTTTTAAGACAGCTGCCGCAAAGATACAGCTGATAGCTTTGTAAACCGGTGCAGCATTTACTGCACTAATGCAAAAACAGCGCAGCGTATATAAATATTTACTTTATTTAATTATTCTCTTTATTTACTTTATTAGTTTTGTCCCGATCGTGTCCCGATGCTGTCCTGATCGTGTCCCGGTGCTGTCACGGTGCTGTCCTGTTATTTTTTAATTTACTGGTTAAGTTGTTTATTAACAGTCTGTTAATTTGAGTGTTGCTGTCTTTTGTTATTCGAAGTCTCTGACTTGTAGTAGTTAAATCCTGCCAACAACTTTTGCTGTTCGGAGTCTCCTGACTTCGAACCATTATGTTTGCAGTCTGAAGACTACAGGCATATGCATCCAAAGTTGGGAGACTTCGGATAGCTTCAGCACGCGTGCCGCGTGTATCTCCAAAACCACTAACCATTCACACCTCGCCCCACAACCCATTTAACATTATTTAACAATTTACTTTAACATATCGCTTGTGTGAAATTTCATGTCGTATAAATTTGCGGTTCGAATTGAAATAAACAGACAAAGGAGCAAAGATCAAGGAGCAAAGACAAAAAAGTCCTTACTCCTTGATCCTTGTTCATTCATCCCAAAAAAACATGGAAGAATATAGAAGCACCAATGAAGCTGCGCCGGCACCGGTTTCATACTCAACGGATATCCGCGCGCTAAACGAGATGATACAGCGCGAAAGCGAGTTTATCGATCTGCTTAAAATGGAGATGGATAAGGTGATCGTCGGTCAGAAATATATGGTGGAGCGCCTGCTGATCGGCCTGTTGGCCGACGGGCATATTTTGCTCGAGGGCGTACCCGGGCTGGCAAAAACCCTGGCCATCAACACGCTGGCCAAATGCATCCAGGCCGATTTCAGCCGCATCCAGTTCACACCCGACCTGCTGCCCGCCGATTTACTGGGCACCATGATCTATAACCAGAAAAAGGAAGAGTTCATTGTGCGCAAGGGCCCGTTGTTCAGCAACTTTATCCTGGCCGATGAGATCAACCGTGCGCCTGCCAAAGTGCAAAGCGCGCTGTTAGAGGCCATGCAGGAGCGCCAGGTAACCATCGGCGAAAGCACCTTCCCGCTGCCGTCGCCGTTTTTGGTACTGGCTACGCAAAACCCCATCGAACAGGAAGGAACTTACCCGCTGCCCGAAGCGCAGGTGGACCGTTTTATGTTGAAAGTGGTAATCGGCTACCCAAGCAAAGAAGACGAAAAACGCATTATCCGCGCCAATATCTCGCCATCGGGTATGTTAAAACCAAACCCGGTTATCAAGCCCGAAGATATCATCAAGGCCCGCAAAGTGGTTCGCGAGGTATATATGGACGAAAAGATAGAGCAATACATCATCGATATCGTATTCGCCACCCGTTTCCCGGAGCAGTACAAACTGGCGAGCTATAAAAACCTCATCAGCTACGGCGCATCACCGCGTGCAAGTATTAACCTGGCCCTGGCTGCCAAGGCATATGCGTTCATCAAACGCCGCGGCTATGTCATCCCCGAAGATGTGCGTGCCGTTTGCCACGATGTGCTGCGTCACCGCATCGGCCTAAGCTACGAAGCCGAAGCCGAGAACATTACGCAGGAGGATATTGTAACGGGGATTTTGAACGCGGTAGAAGTACCTTAATGGTATCGAGTATTTAGTATCAAGTATCGAGACCCATTGCTTGTCGACGTCGTCCGAAATACTTGATACTTGATACTCGCTACTTGATACTAAGAAGTTATGGCCAGAGACACCAAAGAGCTGTTAAAAAAAGTACGGAAAATTGAGATCAAGACCCGCGGGTTGAGCAATCACATATTTTCGGGCGAATACCATTCGGCATTCAAGGGCCGTGGCATGGCTTTCAGCGAAGTGCGCGAATACCAGTTGGGAGACGAGATCCGCACCATCGACTGGAACGTGACAGCCCGTTTTAACCATCCATACGTCAAAGTGTTCGACGAAGAGCGCGAATTAACCGTAATGTTGCTGATGGATGTAAGCGGCTCAGGAAATTTCGGTACACAGCAACAGCAAAAGCAGGACCTGGCGGCCGAGTTATGCGCTGTGGTTGCTTTCTCTGCAATACAAAACAACGATAAGGTCGGCGTGATCTTTTTCAGCGATAAGATCGAAAAGTTCATCCCGCCCAAAAAGGGCAGGAGCCATATCCTGATGATCATCCGCGAGCTGATCGACTTTAAACCCGAAAACAAGGGCACCAACGTGGCCGAAGTTTTAAAGTATTTTACCCGTGTGATCAAAAAACGCAGCACGGCTTTCGTGATCTCGGATTTTATGAGCCCGGCGTTTAGCGATGAACTGAAGATAGCCAACAAAAAGCACGATATCATCGCGCTGCGTTTGTACGATAAGCACGAAGAGGAATTCCCTGATCTGGGCCTCATCCCTGTAAAAGACGAAGAAACCGGCCTGCTGCAATGGGTAAACACCAGCGATAAGGAAGTGCGGCAGGCTTTCAAAGCCGAAGCCCTGAAACGAAACGCCATATTGCAGGATACCTTCCGCCGCAGCGGTGTGGATACAGCCGATATCGGCACACACGAATCGTATGTTAAACCTTTGATGACATTATTTAAAAAGAGGGAAGGCAGGCGTTGATGATATGAAATTTGAGTTTAAGTATTTATATATAACCATTTTATTTTTAATTACTTGTGTTGGAGTAAGTAGCGCGCAGGTATCGGTATCGGCTAAGATCGATAAGCCAACGATGCTTATCGGCGAGCAAACCAAATTGCACCTGAGTATCACCTTCCCGGCTAAAGATACTGTAGGCTTTCCGCACCTGGCCGATAGTTTGGTAGCCAAAGTACAGATACTCAACATCGGTAAACCGGATACCACTTTTGATAAGAATGACCTCAATAAAGAAACCATCCACCGCTCGTATTTAATTACTTCGTTCGATACCGGTCAGTACGTTATACCGCAGTATGTTTTCCATACCAAAAGCGGCGATATCAAAACCAACGAGGTGGTGCTCACCATTAAATCGGTGGCGGTTGATACCACCAAAGGTATTTACGATATCAAACAGCCCTTTAAGGTTGACTATGGCTTTATCGACTGGCTGCGCGATAATTGGAAAACAGTTGCCGGTACGGCATTGGCGCTGCTGGCTATTTTGGCCGGTATTTATTTCTGGCTTAAACGGCCTAAGAAGCCTGTTGAAGCTAAGCCCGAAGTAAAACCGCTCATCCCTGCTGATATTGAGGCGATTAACCAGTTAAACGCTTTACGCGAACAAAAACTCTGGCAGGCTGATCAGGTTAAAGAATACCACAGCGAGCTTACCGATATCATCCGTCAATATCTCGAAAAGCGCTACGGCATCAAAGCGCACGAGCAAACGAGCGATGAGATATTCACAGCGCTGCGTTACATGGATATTGATGATGACAGCCGCAACAAGCTAAGGCAGATATTGTTATTGGCAGACTTAGTCAAATTCGCCAAACAAAAACCGCTGCCTGCCGAAAACGAGCAGAGCATAGAAAATGCCATTGCTTTTGTGATGAATACTAAAAAACAAGTTCAGTTAAACCAGGATAAGGGAGAGGGTAACAATGAGTTGGTTTAAGGGAATTGAATTTGCGCACGCCATATTTTTATGGCTGCTGATATTGGTGCCGCTTATGGTGGCCTGGTACATCTGGAAAGAAAAGCAGATATACGGCACTTTCAACATGTCGGCTACCAAAGGTTTCGCAACTCCAAAGAAAAGCTATATAGGCGTTTTGAGGCATTATGGCATTGTGTTGAGGGGTTTGGCTGTGATTTTACTGATCATCGCCCTGGCGCGCCCGCAATCGTCATTGAGCTGGCAGAACACTACTACCGAGGGTATCGATATCATGATCGCTTCGGATATCTCCGGAAGTATGCTGGCCGAAGACTTTAAGCCAAATCGTTTAGAGGCCGGCAAACAGATCGCTATCGACTTTATCAAAGCCCGCCCGGACGACCGTATCGGCCTGGTCATCTTCAGCGGCGAGAGTTTTACCCAATGCCCTTTGACTATCGATCACAGTGTATTGATCAATCTTTACCAGGATATCCATAACGGCATGATAGAAGATGGTACCGCCATTGGTATGGGGTTGGCAACCGCCGTTAACCGTTTAAAGGATAGCGAAGCCAAAAGCAAGGTGATCATCCTGCTTACCGACGGCTCGAACAATATGGGTTCGATAGCGCCGGCAACCGCCGCCGAGATAGCCAGGCAATTCGGTATCAGGGTGTATACTGTTGGTATCGGTACGCATGGTTATGCCCCGTATCCGGTACAAACGCCCTACGGCATCCAATACCAAAAAATGGAAGTGGATATTGATGAGCCTACCTTAACTAAAATAGCGTCTATAACCGGTGGCAAATACTTCAGGGCAACCAATAACGAAACGCTGAAAAATATTTATACCCAGATAGACCAGTTGGAGAAAGCCAAGATCGACGTAACGCAGTATCGCAAAAAAACAGAGATGTTTCTGCCGTTTGCCGTTATTGCACTGATCCTGCTTTCGCTGGAGTTTATCTTACGTAATACCAAATTTAAAGGAGCCCTAAGCTGATGATCCGTTTTGCACATATCGAATTTTTATGGGCGCTGGCATTGGTGCCGGCAGCGGTATTGCTGTACCTGTGGGTAGCCCGCTGGAAACGTAATGCTATTGCCTCGCTGGGCGACAGGCAGGTGATCAACCTGATGATACCCGAAGTATCGTTCAAACGCCCGTTGTTAAAATTTACCCTGTTCATCATCGCGTATGCCTCGCTGGTTTTGGCTTTGGCCGATCCGCAGATAGGATCGAAGATGGAAGATGTAAAGCGCAAGGGTTCTGATCTGATGATACTGCTGGATGTATCCAACAGTATGCTTTCGCATGATCTGTCGCCGAGCCGCTTAGAGAGCGCCAAACGCGCCATCGCGCAGATGATCGATAACCTGCACGATGACCGTATCGGCATTATCGTATTCGCCGGGCAGGCTTACGTGCAACTGCCCGTTACTACCGATTACTCGGCAGCCAAGCTGTTTTTAAATACCATCAACACCAATATGGTGCCGGTACAGGGCACGGCTATAGGCGCGGCGATAGACCTGGGCATGCAGTCGTTCGATTTTAAGGATGGCACCAGTAAAGCCATGATCATCATCACCGATGGCGAAAACCACGAGGATGATGCCGTAGCCGCCACCAAAGCCGCCCGCGATAAAGATGTGGTGGTGAGCGTGATAGGCGAGGGGTCGGAAGAAGGTTCGCCGATACCGATCCTGGTGAATGGCAAAGAATCAGGCTTCCATACCGATAGTTTGGGTAAAACGGTGATCAGTAAGCTCGACGAGAATATGTGTAAAGAAATAGCCGAAGCCGGCGATGGGGTTTACGTCCGCGCCACCAATGCCAGCAGTGGGTTGAACATTGTGCTCGACCAGGTAGGCAAAATGCAGAAGAAACAGTACGAAAGCAAAACCTTTAAGGATTTTGAGGATCGTTTCCAGATATTCATCGCGCTTGCGCTGATCTTACTGTTGGTTGAGTTCTTTTTATCGAACCGTAAAAACCTGAGCCTGAGTAAACTTAAACTATTTGAGGTAAACAAAAAATGAAGCGACTGATTTTAACGATAGCCTTGTTAAGCCCCGCTTGCCTGTTGTTTGCTCAGCAGGAAAAAAGTGATATCAACCAGGGCAACAAGCTTTACGAGCAGCAAAAATATAAAGAGGCCGAAGAGGCTTACCGCAAATCGGTAGCAAAAAAGACCGAAACGGTTGAAGGGAATTTTAACCTGGGCGATGCCTTATACAAACAAAAACAATATGATAAAGCGCAGGAGCAGTTTAATAAGCTGGGCGCGTCATCCAATAAAGCAGTAGCAGCACAGGCTTACCATAACTTAGGTAATTCGTTGTTAGAGTCGAAAAAGTTGGAGGAAAGTATCGAAGCCTATAAAAAAGCATTGATCAATAACCCGGCCGATGATCAAACCCGCTATAACCTGGCCTATGCGCAGGAAAAACTTAAACAACAAAAGCAGCAAAACAAAAACAATAAGAACAAGGATAATAAAAACAATAAAGACGACAAGAACAAGCAGGATCAGAATAAGCAAAACCAGGATAAAAAGGATCAGGACAAGAAAGACCAGGATAAAAAGAACTCCGATCAAAACAAAAACGATCAGAATAAAGATCAGGATAAAAAGGATCAGCAGAACGGCCAGCAACCTAACAAGATAAGTAAAGAAGATGCCCAGCGCATGTTGGATGCCTTGAACAACCAGGAAAAGGATACACAGGACAAGCTGAAGAATAAAAAATTAAAAGGTGTTAAGGTACACATCACAAAAGATTGGTAAGCCTTATATTTATAGCCGTAAATGAGCATTAAGTACTACATACTATCTTTTTTATTACTCTGCACCGGTATTGCTTTTGCGCAGGACCTTAAACTTACCGCCTCTGTTAACCGCAGTACGGTTGGTACCGGCGAAGCTTTCGAGGTAACTTTTTCTATTAACGGCAACATGGAGAAGTTTTCGCCGCCTGATATGAACGGTTTCCAGGTAGTTGGCGGCCCCAACCAATCGTCGAACATGTCGATGATCAATGGTGCCACTACCATGAGCATGTCGTTGAGCTATGACCTGGTAGGCACCAAAGAAGGCACATTTACCATTGGCCCTGCAACAACAGTGGTAAATGGCAAACAATACAGATCGAACCCGATCACGATTAAAGTAGTGAAAGGGCAGGCGCCACAGCAAAATCAGGCTCAGCAACAGTCTGGCGGGCAGCCAGATGTTGCCGTTGGCCGTTCGGGCGATATCTCCAAAAATCTGTTTATCCGTGCTGTTCCTGATAAAGTTAATGTGTACCAGGGTGAGCAGCTTACCGTAAGTTATAAATTATACTCGCGGGTGGCAATAGTTGGCAACCAGGGCGATAAGCAGCCCGAGTTTAATGGCTTTTGGAGCCAGGACGTAAAAAACCTCAACCAGCAGGTAACCTGGACGGTTGAAACCTACAAAGGCGTACGTTACCAGGTTGCCGTACTGCGCCAAACCATATTATACCCCGAGCATTCGGGTAACCTGGTGCTCGATCCGTTGGGCATGACCTTTATCGTACGCCAGGAAGCGCCTGCAAAAGATATCATGGAGCAGTTTTTTGGCGGCGGTCATAAAGATGTTAAATACAAAATTGAAAGTCAGCCGGTAACTATCCACGTAAAGCCGCTGCCCGAAGCGGGTAAACCCGAAGGCTTTTCGGGCGCGGTGGGCAGTTTTGCTTTTGATGCCTCGGTGGACAAAAAAGAACTTAAGGCTAACGAAGCGCTGAATTATAGGTTAAAGATTACCGGATCGGGAAACATCAAGTTGCTGGATAAACTAAATACCAATTTCCCAACCGATTTTGAAAAATACGATCCTAAGATAACCGACACCGTTACCGAAAAGGCAAGCGGCGTATCGGGCAGCCGGATCTATAACTACCTGATCATCCCGCGTCATGAAGGGACCTACACCATCGATCCGGTTAAGTTCTCGTATTTTAACCCTGCTACCGAAAGATATGTTACGCTGCCCGCAAAGCCATTCCAGATAAAAGTGGATAAAGGCATAGCTACGGCTAACAGTGTATCGTCGTACACTTCGGCTAATAAACTGGATGTAAAAGAACTGGGTAAGGATATCCGCTATATTAAAGATAGCCTCGACCTGCACAAAGAGGGTGAGGGCTTTTACGGTTCATTTTTATATTATTTGTTGCTATTGCTTGGCCCGCTGGCGTTTATTGGTGCAATTGCTTACCGCAGATGGGATCAAAAGAACAATAGCGATGTAGTGCAGGTAAGGAGCCGCAAGGCCGGCAGGGTGGCAGCCAAACACCTGGCCAATGCCCAGTTGCAGTTAACGGCACGCAACACCAATGCTTTTTACGAGGCGATATCAAAAGGATTGTACGGGTACATCAGCGATAAACTGAATATTCCTGCGGCCGACCTGAATAAGGAGAATATTGCCCAGGAGCTGAAATCGCGTTCGGTAGATGACGGCCTGGTCAAACAACTGACAGATACTTTGGACCTGTGCGAGATGGCCCGTTTTGCGCCTGTAGGCGGGATATCAGAACAGGAAGTGTTTGACCGTACCCGGAACATCATTAACGATATTGAGGAGAAAATATAACATGCTGAAACGGATTATATACTTCTTACTATTATTCGCCCTGCCATATGCCGGTTTTGGCAAGGATGCCGAGCAAGCGCTGTTTGAGCAGGGTAACACACAATACGCCAAAGCAAACTATAAAGCCGCTGTCGAATTGTACCAAAAAATACTGAATAGCGGTTATCAGTCGGAAGCAGTGTATTTTAACCTGGGCAATGCTTATTATAAACTGGGCGAAATACCATCAGCTTTGCTATATTACGAAAAAGCACGCAAACTGGCCCCGGGCGATGATGATATCAACTTCAATATCCAGTTTGCCAATCTGAAAACAACTGATAAAATAGACGACGCCCCGCAGCTGTTCCTGGTGAACTGGTGGCACAGCATCATATTGATGGCTTCGGTGAATACGCTATCCACTATCAGTATTTTGTTTTTCATGGCAGGCTTTGGTTTACTTGCCTATTACCTGTTCGCAAATTCTATCGCGCTTAAAAAGGCTTCATTTTACTCCGGTTTGATTATTATTTTGCTGGGCTTATTCAGTATTTTTATCGCCGGGAGGCAAACGGCATACTTCGAATCGCACCACGAGGCGATTGTTTTCAGCTCCTCGGTAACGGCCAAAAGCGGCCCCGATAACAACGCAAAAAATTTATTTGTGATACATGATGGTACCAAGGTGACGATCGTAGAAAACAACAGCGGCTGGATAAAGATCAGGTTGCTCAACGGAAGCGAAGGATGGATAAACCTTAGCGATGCTAAGGAGATCTAAGGCTGCATAACGCTTTTACGTTACAATAACGGCGACATTAACCTGGCAACCTTTTCGGGTAATTGCTTATAAGCAGGCCTGTTTTCCCATTTTTTTGAGTTGATCTTTACGGCATCTTTCAGATCGTTGTAAAAGGCATCGCGCAATTGCCCGGCGGTTTTATCGTCGTAGATCATGCTATTCACCTCAAAATTAAGCTCAAAGCTCCGGTGATCCATATTGGCAGTGCCGATGATGGACAGCTGCCCGTCGGATACAATGGTTTTGGCGTGTATAAAACCTTTTTTGTACATATATATTTCTACGCCAACTTTCAGCAAGTCGCCATAATAGGATCGGGCTGCATAGTCAACAAACTTCGAATCGGATTTGCCGGGTACCAATATCTTTACCTTTACACCGCTGATTGCCGCCATTTGTAAAGCATCGAGGATGTTCTCGCCGGGGATGAAGTATGGTGTAGTGATCAGTATCTCGTCTTCGGCCAGGCCAAAAACCTGCAGAAGCGAAAACATGATGGTAGGCTGGTCGGAATCGGGGCCGCTGGCCGCTATCTGCACAATGGCATCGCCATTGGTTTCGGGATGTTCGGGGAAAAGCTCACGATCGGGCTTCAGGTGCGAGTCGGAGCAAAAGTTCCAGTCGCAGATAAACAGGTATTGCAAATAATAGGTTCCCGGCCCGGTTATCTTTACATGCGTATCGCGCCAGTAAACCTGGTCGTTAATATCGTTGTTGATATACCTGTCGCTCACGTTAATACCGCCAACAAAGCCCACAGTTCCGTCTATCACAATGATCTTACGGTGATTGCGGTAATTGATACGGTTGGCCAGTAAAATAAAATACACTTTGTAGAACGGAAAGGCCTGTACGCCGGCTTCGAGTAACTCGGGTACAAGGTTTTTGCGGATAGAGCGGCTCCCGAAATCATCGTATATAAATCTTACGGCAACGCCCTCGCGTGCTTTTTGTATCAGCACATCCTTGATCTGGTTGCCGATTACCTCATCCTCGAAAATATAATATTCGATGTGTATGTGATGCCTGGCATTTTTCATCGCCTCAATCACTTCCGGAAACTTCTGCTCACCGTTAATTAAAAGCTCCACCTGGTTATTGCCCGTCAGCGGGCTCATGCTGTCGTTCAGCAGGAAACGCGCAAGTTTCTTGTGCTTTTGTACCTCAGGCTCGCCGCTGTTCCACGCTTTTTCCGATTCGAGCGTGATCTGCCTGCGGATATCGCTCAGCATCCGGTTATCGGTTACTATTTTTTTACTGTAGAGCTTGTTTTTACGATAATTGGCGCCGAACATAAAGTAGGTACCAATGCCAATCACCGGTAAAAATATCACGCCAAGGATATAGGCCAATGTTTTGGTTGTGGATGGCGTATTATAGATAACATGCAGGCAGGTGATAATAATGATAATGCCGTAAGCAATTTCGCCTGCTAATAACAGATCGAACCCGATAGTTTCCTGCCCCATTTTGTGCAAAGGTTGTTATTGATCAGATAACGCAAAATAGCGAATAAAGTTGGCATATTGTTACGGGATATGGGTATTGCAACAATTCATGTGTTTTTCATGTGATTAAAATACCTTTGGTTTAAAATTTGCGTTACCCTGATAACTAACTGTAGCTTAAACACAAATTCGATATGAAATTTCTATCCATGTTATTTCTCTTTTTACTGATAGCAATAAAACCGGTAACCTGGCTCGGCGACATCAATACAGCGACTGCTGAAGCTGTAAAGTCAAAAGAGCTTATCATGATTAATTTTTCAGGCTCCGACTGGTGCGGGCCCTGCATACGCCTGCGTAAGGAAATCCTGGAGTCGGATGTTTTTACCGGTTATGCCGCCGATCACCTGGTATTGGTTCGGGCCGATTTTCCGCGGCAGAAAAAGAACCAGTTGGATAAAGAACAGGTAAAACGCAACGAGGCCCTCGCCGACAAATATAACCCCGAAGGAAAATTTCCGTTCACGTTGCTGATAGATGCCCAGGGGAAAATATTGAAAACCTGGGACGGTTTCCCCAATGAATCGCCGGAGCAGTTTACCGCACAGGTTAGATCGTTCGAAAAATGATCATCACCAAACCAAATACAAGTTTATTATCCGTTTACAAACGGGTATTGAAGCTCATGGGCAACCGCTTCGAACTAAGTGTTGTTGCCGATGATGAAACCTGGGCGCAAAGCTGTATCGATGCCGGGGTAGAAGAGATACGCCGGATTGAAAAGCTGCTCACCACTTTTAGCGACGACAGCGAAACCAACCAGGTTAACCAACATGCAGGCATTGCCCCGGTTAAGGTTAGCCGCGAAACTTTTAACCTCATACAGCGTTCGCTCCGGATATCGGCTGTAACACAGGGCGCTTTTGATATTACCTACGGATCGATAGATAAACGCCTGTGGAACTTTGATGAGCAGATGACCTCGTTACCGGATAAAGAGACCGCGCAAAAAATGGTGCGGCTGATCAATTACCGCAATGTAATATTGGATAAGGATAACTGTACCGTTTTTTTACGCGAGAAAGGCATGCGCATAGGTTTCGGCGGGATAGGTAAGGGCTATGCTGCCGAGATGGCCAAACGCGTAATGATTGCCCGTGGTGTTGAAAGCGGCGTAGTTAACGCCTCGGGCGACCTGACGGCCTGGGGACTGCAGCCTAATGGCCGGCAGTGGACCATCGGTATCTCCAACCCCGATTCGTCGGGGCAGATCTTCTCGCAAATGGATATTACCGGTCTGGCGGTGGCTACATCGGGTAATTATGAAAAGTTTGCGGTAATAGGCGGTAAGCGTTACTCACATACCATAAACCCCCGCACAGGCTTGCCGGTAAGCGGTATTAAAAGCGTTACCATTATATCAACCAATGCCGAAATAGCAGATGCAATGGCGACACCCGTTACCATTATGGGCGTTAAAACCGGCCTGGATATGATCAACCAGATGAAAGATATTGAGGCCATTATCATCGACGATGAAAACCGGCTGTACACTTCAAATAATATTAATATAAACCTCCCCTGATATGATAAAGCAATTGATCTATGTATTTTTCTTCCTGGTACTTGCAGCCGGTATTACCTCGTGCTCGCACCTTAAAGAATACCAGAAAAGCCGTTTAAACGACTCGGAAATGGCCTTGGCGAACCGTAAGGCCGAGAAGAACGAATTGAATTTCCAATCGTACCGCGAGGCTGCGTCGGGTGCCAATGCCGGAAAAACCGGTGGTGGTTGTGGTTGTAATTAAGCCTAACAGTATTTAACATGAAGAAAGTTTTTCTGAGTGCTGTGGGTTTTGCCCTGATATGCCAGCATACCTTTGCACAGGTAAAGGATACTTCAGCTCGTACCAAACCGATTAGTTTATATACACCGGTCGAAACTACCGATACAGGCTACAACCCGCATAAGCTTAAGCTGGACGAAGTAAACCTGGTATCGAGCTATTACAGCCAAAACGGCGACCATTCGCCGGTTACCGGTGGCATCGGTACCGAAAAGGTAACCGATATTTCAAACGGCATCGACCTGAAATTTGTGTGGTACGGGCAAAGTAACCGGAAAAACACGCTCTCGGCAGGTTTAGGGTTTGATGTGCATACTTCGGCATCGCAGGCCTATGTATCGGCTACCGGCGCTTCAAAAAAGGATGGAACGCGGGTTTATCCATCGCTCGACTGGACGGTTGAAGGCAAGAAGGGAAGCTTTGGGATAGGTACCTACCTATCTACCGAGTATAACTATAATTCGTTCGGTGCAGATGTACACTTTTCGCGCAAGGTGAACCATAACAATGGCGAATTTACCGTTAAGATGCAGGCTTACCTGGATAACGTTACGCTGATCTATCCATCCGAACTGATCCCCAAAACAACAACAGTTACTTCAAACGGCACGGTCATCACCACTACCGCGAGCGGCCGTACAATAACCACTACAAGCGGGGGCGGGAGCCACGAATCGAACATCCCGACCAGTCCGCGCAATACCTATACCGGCTCGTTATCCTACTCGCAAATGATTAATTCGCGCCTCCAGGTAGCGTTTATGGTCGACCTGGTGAAGCAGGACGGATTTTTAAGCCTGCCGTTCCATCGCGTATATTTTACAACGGGTAAGGATACCATTGAGCACCTGCCATCGACACGCGCCAAATTACCGCTTGGGTTCAGGCTGAATTATTTTCTTGGTGATAATATCATTATCCGCTCGTATTACCGGTACTATACTGACGATTGGGGCATTAAATCGAACACGGCCAATATCGAGGTGCCTTATAAAATAACGCCTTTCTTCTCCATATCGCCGTTCTACAGGTATTACGATCAAACTGCAGCAAAATATTTTGCGCCTTACGAAGCCCATAAACCAACCGACGAATATTATACCAGCAACTACGCCTATTCAAAATTCTCGGCTAATTTTTATGGCCTTGGTTTCAGGGTAGCGCCACCAAAAGGTGTTTTCGGCTGGCAAAACCTGCATGAGCTCGAGATACGTTACGGCCACTATTCGCAAACTACCGACCTCGTATCGGATGTGATATCGGTGAGCCTCGGGTTTAAATAAAATTACCGGGTATGCAGTGTTGTATACCCGATAATTTAAGCTTCGTGCTGCCTGTCCAGCTTTTCGGATATGTTTTTGATGGATGTGTCGAGTTCCTGAGCGGCTGTCATTAAATAGTCTTCGATTTGCAGATAGTCGGCACACTTATCATCGCTTTGTTTCAAAATATCAACTATGCCCAATATGTTCGACAGGTGGCGGCGTACCTCGTGCGAATTAATAAAGGCCAGTTCTTCCTGGTGCGATGTGAACAGCAACCTTTCGTAATACCTTCTTTGTTTAATGTTGCGGTAAAACATCGCAATGGTAACGATGATGAATATAGCCACAACCACAAGCAATATAAGCCACAAGCGCTGCCGCTGGTAAACTTCTTCCTTATGCAGGTAGGTGCCTTCCATCTCGTCGGTTTTGATCTCGGCAGATATATTGCCAACCTGTGTCAGCCTGCTGATATGGTCTTCGGATTGCAGCATGGCCATCTTAAAATTATAAGTAGCCTGTTTATAATCACCTCGCTGTTCAGCTATCCCGCCTAAAACCCGGTAAAGGTGCAGTTTGATTTCGGGGTGGTTGTTTTGTGCTTTGTTAGCCAGTAACCGGTTAACTATATTTTTAGCCGAATCTAAAATACCCTCATTATAATAAGCATCGGCAAGGTTTTGCTCGTCTGTGTCATCATACCGGTACAGGGTATCTGTCTGTAATGCGGTGATCGCCTTTATCGCCGGCTGGTAATTGTGATACAACAATTGCAGATAATAATCGGTGCGTTTCCTGTAACCATATAGCCTGAATGTGCCGCTGCTGGCATCATGGAGCATTGCGTTATATTTCTTCAGCGAATCTATATTGTTCATCCTGAAATAATTCTCGGCTTTATTATAGTATATAGCATTTTTAAGCCGCTGTTCGTGTAACCGGTGCTGGTTAATGAGCCATAATGCCTGCGTTAAATAAAACAGGGATTGATTGTAGAGGTTATTGCGATAATATATGTCAGAAATATTAATGTCGATCAGTACTTCCAGGTAGGCATCTTTAAGTGTTATGGCCTCTTTTTTAGCTATCCTGAAACTCGATACCGCGTTGATGGTATTACCGGCATAAGTTTGCAGAAAGCCCAGATGTGTAAAAAAAGTATATAATAAATAGTGGTCATCAGCCTTTTCGGCTTCGTCGATCGCACGTACCAGCCAATTTTCGGCTTCCTTGATATGCAGCACCCTGTTTTGGCAGATGCTTTCGATAAAATAATTAAAGGCGGCTTTATTCGGCATGTTATAATCCACCAATAATTTATCAAATTCGGTTTTAGCTCCATCCAGGTTTACGGCGGGGCCCTCCTGCCAGATGCTTCTGATATAATTAATAAGCCTCCGTTCTTTTAGATTCTGGTTGCTTAGTTTTAAGATAGTCGTTACGCTATCCGGCTTGAAAGATAGGGGAGCGGCTTTTAAATGGAATGCAAGGCAAGGCCATAAAAGGATAACGTAGATTTTCTTAAACATAGAAGCAGATTTACACAAATCTACAATCAGCGACAATAAAAGTTCGCGATAATTAAATAAATAAAAAATACGTTAACTTAAACAAGTTTAGGATAATAGCGGATAATTAAAACTATTAGATATTAGAAATATCATAAAGGTTTTAATGCTTGGGCGCGCCGCAGAAGAGTTTGCAGTTAGTCGACGTCTGTGGTATCGGCTACTTCTTTCAACTCGTCTCCTTTTTTACCGTGGCCCAAACGGATTTTAGGTTTGTCTTCGGTACCGGTAATATGCATCGGGATACCCAGAATACCCAATGGAGGCAGGCCCAGACGGAAATCGAGATTCAGCCTGTTGTCAAAACTTACCTGGCCGCCAAACTTGAGCCTGAAACCGGCCATACGCATTTTGGTTTGTTTGATGGTGATGATATTATTGGCTATGGTGGTTTCGATGTTGACTTTGGAAGCGTCGCCGGTATCGATCTTATGATTGGTTGTTTTACTTACCGAGCCGAACAGTTTGAACCCACGCATTTTAACTTTTTGTGCCGATAGCACGCCGCCACCTTTAAGCGACGAATAAACGGGCATCATGTTGCTGTTTAATCTGCCCGAAAGCTTATAGTCGAGCGATATTAAACCTTCGGCATGGGCCGCCGAACTGGCCATATCGTGAAAAAGCCTGATCTGGTTATAAGCTTTTTTAACATCGAAATCCTTGGCGTTAATGTGATAGCTGAATGCTGCGCGGACAGGATTAATCGCCGTATAGCTGCCATCCATACTAACAGGCGTGCCAATAATATTAAAACCGGTTTGCTTTAAAATAATATTGCCGTTGGCGATAGTTAACTGCCCTTTAGCATCTTTGATATTTAAGCCATCATACCTGATCTTTTTAACATCAGCCGAAAGGTTAAGGTTTACCGTTTTTGGCACCATAATCACACCTGCGGGTGTCGAAGTACTTTTGGTGCCGGTAGTGGTTTGCGTTCCGGCGAAAGCCATAAAATCGTCGGCCACAATACCGCCGCTGCCGAAGTTAAAATCGCCTTTCAGTATAGCGCCTGGTCGGGTAGCGTAATCGATCACATTACTCAGCGATCCGTTGAGATAGATCACAGATTTACCGTATGTTGCCTTGAACGCATCAAACTGCATTTTATCCTGGTTAAAGCTAAAGCTGCCATCGCTGATCTGGAACGGCAACGAGAATAGCTGCGATGTTACGGTAACATCTTTTACCTTTAATGTGCCCGAATTGTTTAGCTGCGCATAGTTACCTGCTACGGCGTCTTTTTGGCTGCCTTTGAGCGATACGTCGGCCTGAATGGTGCCGTTAACATTATAGCCCTTTACAGCGAATACCTGGTATATCTTACCGATATCCAGCGTGCCGCGCGAAACGATGTTGTAATTGATGTTGCTGAAATCTTTCAGATCGGCTTTGAAAAAGAAAGGCTTACCCTCGAAAGTGAACGAAATAGGTTTGATATCAATCTGCATCCCCTTTAGCGACCCTGTACTGTTAACTATATTGGTGCTCACCTGTATGTTCTGAATAGGGTGCGGGTAATACCTGGTTTGTATTGAGCCATTTTGCAAACCGATATTGGCCCTAACGACCGGGAAGATGTGCTTCGCCGGAAGGTATTTTCCTTTGGCCTGCACATCCGCTAACAACATTCCGGAAATGGACATACTATCCAGCGGGTAAAACTTTTTAACGTCGGCCAGGTTAAAGCTGGCTTTCAGATCAGATACCATTGGATAACCGGGCGCGGCGCTCGCCTTAAAATAACCTTTGATATAATTGTTGAGCACATTGGCATTGATGTTCTGTATCTCGATGCTGGTGTGCTTATAGTCGTTATCCGGGCAGGAGGCATTGATATCAAAGCCGATATTCCGCATCGCTTCGGGCAGCGATGCATATTTGATAAAGCCGTTGCTAAAAGTCGACCGGAAGTTGAATTTCGGGATACTGGTTACCGTGGTATCGGCTTTTTTTCCGTGATGAGTTATCGCGGTAGCATATTTGCCCTGTGCCAGTAAATGTAATGTGTATTTGCCCCTCAATTCTACCGGTTTTACATCAAAAGCTTTGTTCCATTTTTCCACATCCATCTCGGCATTAATGCGCGAATAGATGTCCGGCTGCTTCATACCTTTGACTTTCACAATGGCGCTCAGGTGATCTTTACCGATCGTCATGTAAAGCGAATCGAGGTTCACGTTCAGGCTATCCGGGTCGAGCCCGGGCAGTTTGGTGCTGAAGTTAAGATACAGGTTACGGATGGGCTCCGGAGCGTGTGGGTTTTTAATGTAGCCGTTACGCACCTGCACGTTCAGGCTCAGATCGGGCGCGAGGCTATCGGCGGCAATGTATTTGCCGGCAACACGCATACTTACATTGCCGATACCGCCGACCTCGGTTTTATCCAGCATTTTTAAGTATTCGGCAGGCAGGGCCGTCAGCATATCCTGTAAAGCGCTTTCGTGCGAATTGATGTTCAGGTCCATATCGTAGCCGTTTTTGATAAAGCCGAAACGGCCGATAAATTGTACGGGCAGCTTGTTAATCAATAAGTTATTTTGCTGGAACAGGAACTCCAGCGATTTGGTGTTGATCTTGGTGATCAGGTCGGCATTCAGTTTTTTATTCTGCAGGTATTGTTTGCCACCGTAAGCAAAATCAACCGAAGCCATTTCGGTATGCGTATGCAGGTCGAAAACATCTTTGCTTAAGTCGCCTTTACCGGTGTAGTTAAAACCCCGGGCCACAAATTGCATGGGTATCGATCGGTCGTTGTATACCAGCCGGCTGTTCTCGATCAGTATCTGGTCGATACCTAACGATACGCTGCCTGTATCTGTTTTGGTATTGGTTTGCGATGGCTTAGCTTTATAAACGTTATAGTTTACGTGGCCTGCGGTATCTGCCTGGATATTGATCAGCGCCTGGGTAAAGTAAATTTTATTGATGGTGAGATTATCGCGGAACAGGGTAGACAGGTTGATATCCAGCGAAACCTCTTTCGCAGCAAGCAACGTGTCGTTTTGGAAAGGAGCACTGCCTTTCAGTGAAAAATCGGATAGTGTGAGCGTAAGGTTAGGAAAGTGCCTGAAGAATGATAAGCGCGTGCCCGAAAATTCGATCTTACCGTTGATGCTGCCGTTGGCCCATTGCTTGATCTTATTGTTTACCGTTTGCGGGAAAAGATAGGGAAGGGTGAAGATCAGGATGAACAGGCAAATAACAGTAATGGTAATGATCTTAAGCGTCTTAAATATTTTTTTTGTGATGGATGAGCTCATAATTCTTATACTGATCTGCAAAAAAACAACGCGATTGTTATCCTTCGTAAGGCTAAAATAATCAATATCACCACTAAATAGCTGTTTTATATCAATATTTAACCTTTGCTAATTAAAATTGGTAGTTATTGTTTGGTTTTTTAATTATATGGCAATTTTTAAAGATTATTAACTTGCTATCCGATATTGAAAATTGCTAACTTTAAGCATAACTAATTTAATATATGGCCGTAATATTTAAAGTACCGTCGCACGGTGAGGTTGCTCCCGAAGCACAGGCAACATTCGATTTTCTGACCAAAGCTACCGGCAAGGTGCCGAACCTGTACGCTACTATCGGCTATTCGGCCAACGCGCTTAACTCGTACATGGCTTATGTACAGGCGCAGGCCAAGGGTTCGTTCCACGGCAAGGAACGCGAGGCAGTTTACCTGATCGTTTCGCAGCTTAACGGATGCGAATATTGCCTGGCATCGCATACGGCAAGTGCCATGCGCTTTGGCTGGACGGAGGATGAAACGCTTGCCCTGCGTGCCGGTACTTATCAAAAAGGAGAGTGGCAGCTTATTTATAAGATCATCAAATCGGTAATCGAAAACAGGGGCGAGGTTGCCGGTGATTTGCTGAACGAATTTTTTGAGTATGGTTATCACGAAAAAGAACTGATGGATCTGATGGTATTGATCAACCTCATGACTTTCACTAACTACGCGTACCGCTTAACTAAAATACCGATCGATTTTCCGGCGGCAAAACCGGTTAAATAGCAGCTATATATGAATACAATTGATCAGCAATTTATTGCAGTCCTGCAAAAGAGTCCTAATAAGGGAGGGTGGACCTATGTTATCTGGCCCCAATCGGTTTCGTTTTTTGGCACCAGGGGGTTGGTAAAAGTAAATGGCACCGTTGATGGGCATTCATTTCAAAGTTCGTTTATGGCTTTGGGTGATGGCAGGCATAAATTGCCAATTAAAAAAGAACTGCTTAAATTAACCGGGAAGGTTCCTGGCGATAGCATTACCGTGCATTTGAAAGAACGAATTAAATAAGACAAGCTTCTCAAACAATATGAACAAACCCGAAAATACCGACGCTTATATTGCCAGTTTCCCGGCAGAAGTACAAACCAAGTTGCAGCAATTACGACAGTTGGTGAAAACGCTTGCGCCCGACGCCGCCGAAGTCATCAGCTACGGTTTGCCGGCCTTTAAGCAAAAAAGCGGCATGCTGGTTTGGTACGCGGCACATACTAATCATATTGGTTTATACCCTCGTGCTTCGGCCATCGAAGCTTTCGCCGGCAGGCTAAAAGCTTATAAGTTCGCTAAGGGATCTATCCAGTTCCCGTTTGATCAGCCTTTGCCTGTGGAGCTGATTAGTGATATCGTCAAATTCAGGGTCGCGGAAATCGCACAAAAGAAAAAGAAGTAAACCAAAATAACCAATATCGAAAGACACTTCGATATTGGTTATTCAATGTTCGTTATTCGATATTCAAGTCTTTACTTCGCTACTTCCAGCCTGATCACATCATAACAAATACCACTGCCGACTGGGCCTGCAGGGATAGTTAAAACGATCTTATTCTGGCCGGGTTTCAACAGTGAAGCGTCGAAATTAAAATCGCGCTCCACCCAGGTGCCTTCAATGCCATCGCGCATCATGCTGGCGCCGCCGCCACCGATATCGGTATCCGGGCCAACCTCGGTACCGTTAACCGATATGCCCAGCGAACGTGCCGCCGAACCTGATATACCGAAGCGTAAAGTAGCCTTGCCACTTGTCGGCGCATCTTTCGGCATGGTAAAGTTGATCGTCCAGGGTGTAGCGCGGCCCTGGTCGCGGCCATCGGGCTTGTTATCAATATCGTGCGGTACCTGGTAAATGTACCAGTCCTTAGCCGGGTCGGATTTGCCTACGGTAAAGTTCACGTCATTGGGGAAATACTTCGCATATTCAATATACATGCCCCAGTGCCAGTGGTCGTCGCCTTTGTAAAATTCTTTGGCGCTGCGGTTCGGCGTGCCGATCTGGAATATCTGCCGGCCGAAATGCGTCGGTTTCCATTCGATAGTGCCGAGGTCGAGTTTCTGACCGGGAGTAATGGTTACAGTAGCTGTAGCGTCATACGCGCCCAATACGCCGTCGGCAATGGCATGTAACTGGTATGTTCCGGGCCTTACGTTCGGTATCGTGAACGAACCGTCCGCAGAGCCATTGGTCCAGAACTCATAGTGTTTGGCATCGTTCTGCCAGTTTAAAGATTGTGGCTGGAAAGCAAAATTTCGCGCGCCTGCCGGACGGGGTGGTACATAAGTACCCCGGTTAGCACGCTTCCCGTTTGGTAGTAAGCGGGGCTGATTTGCAGTGTCCGGAGTCGCTTTAGCAGGCGGCGGCGGGGGTATCTCATCGGGTACGGTCCTGGTCAGCACGATTGTTGTGTCGCGCACGCGTGGCCTGCGCGGTACCGGCGCCTGGTCGGGGAAAGACAGGCCCACAAGCAGATTGTCGAATTTGGTCATCGGGCTCTGCGGGTCGATCACCTTCATTTTGCCCTTTACAGTAGCGCGCTCGGCAGCCAGCGGATAATCAACGCCTTTTACCCAATTGTAAGGCCAACGGGCCTGCTCGGCTGTCGCTTGCTTTTTAGCATCGATAAACAAGGTTTTTGGATCGTTGCCGGTAGGTACATAAATAAATATCGGCCCAACCACCTTTGTCCAGGGTTCGTTATCGGCAAAAGGGAGTTCGCTGCCGCCGTAGTGCGTACCGCGCCAGTAATCAAGCAGGGTAGGGTCGCCGCCGTCGCCATCGTCAATATGCCCGGTGAGCTCAAAATGCAACGGCCCGCTCGACAGGTATTCGAAAGATGGATTAATGATGTACAGCCCTACTTTTTCTTTGGTGGACGACCAGCCGAAAGCCGGTATCTTGCTCTGGTCGGCCGAATAATCGTATTTATGCTCGGCACGGCCCTTGTATACGCCTGTGGTTAAACGGCGCGATTCCTTCATGTTCAGATCCTCGCCGGCGTCCCAGTCCTTACCGGTAGGCATCAAAAAGTTTCGCTGATCGTCTACAGACAGCCAATCAAATACCTGGGCCGATAATTTAAACCCGAAACGCGATTCGCCCACCGACCCCGCAGGGTAAGTATCCTGGTGAGTGAATATAGCATAAGTGTACAAACCATGCGCGCCGCGTTCTAAAGTATAACGTATCTCCAGGTCGGCAATTAAGCCGCCGCCCTGGCCTGCGGCCGTGGGGTTTTTACCTAAGATAGATTTTCCGTCCGAATAGCCCTTTACCGATACCTCGGCACGCTCGCCGTTGACGGTTGCCGGGTCGATAGTGATGGCGGTAACTTCGCGGGCAGCAAGCGCCGGGCTTTGTTCCCAGTAACCGGCGTGGTGGCCCGATACATAACCCATCAGTTCGATGTTCGGTGTAGTTGTTTTGGGTGTTTTGACCGAGGTAAGATCGCCGCTGCGTTTGTTTACCTTAATGGTTAGATAACCGTTGCTTAAAGTGTAGGTCGGGCCGTCGTCGGTAACTGTAACCGGTGGTTCAGAACCCTTTTTGCTTTGTGCAAAACTGCCAGCCGGCAAAAAAGCCATCATAGCTGCCGCTAATAAAAAAGTATATGTTTTCTGCATAATGGGTATTTTAGGTTTGTGGGTTAAATGTACCCGGCTGTTTTCAGATCAGCATCCTGTACTATGCCGCTGTGTTTAAATTGTTACATTAGTTTTAATTAGTACGTTTATATGAAGATATTAAGTACCGCACCTGTCATCCACGTTTCTAACTTTGAGCAGGCGCTTCAATATTATACAGCCGTTTTGGGCTTTACTGTTGATTTTAAACTGCCCGCCTACGCGGGGTTGTTATTGGGCGATACGCTGATCTATATCAGCGGGCCCGATAACGGCGGTTTGCATAAAACACCCGGCAGCGGCCATTGCTGTTTTGATTGCGACGAGGTGGACGGGTACTTTGATGAGCTTAACCGGCGCAGTGCGCTGATCAGTTTTCCGATCGGCGACCGCTTTTACGGTATGCGCGATTTTGCAGTGGATGACCACGACGGCAATACGCTGATTTTTGGAAAATATGTTAATGAATAAATCCTCACCTTGCTACCGTCCTGAACGTCAGATTCACCCTCGGCCGCGCCACCAGTTTAGTTGGCGGTAACCTGTGCAGCCAATGCGTTTGAGTGGTATCTTTCATCACGAGCAAGCTGCCATGCTCTAATAGCACAGATACGGTTTGCTTGCTTTGCTTATGTTTGAACATAAATTTCCTTTCGGCGCCAAAGCTCATCGAACCGATGGCGCCATTCAATTTCAGGTCTTTTTCAGCATCGCTGTGCCATGCCATGCCTTCGTCGCCGTTATGGTATAAATTAAGCAGGCACGAGTTAAAACGCTCGCCGCTTAATTGTTCGGCGAGCGTCTTAAGTTCCAGGAGTTCTTTTGTCCAGGGCAGGGCGCGCTTGGTGGTATTTGAGTAGGTGTATTCAAACTCCCGGTCGCCGTACCAGGCCACTTTGCGTTTGGTGATGATCAGCTTGCCGTAAATAACGGCTTCATCGTTTTTCCAGGCAATGGTATTGAGCAACGTATCCAGGTATGCATTGGCTCCGGCCTGCGATAATATCTTGCCGTAATAGTTCACCGTGCCATCGCATGGCAACAGGTTTTTAAGCCCGTCGTTTTGATTGTCGAATAAATCCATCTTATAAAATTAACTCAGCGCCTCATGAAATATCACCCCTAAGGTATACCGTTCGCCGCTGCGCACCTCGCTTACGCCGTGTTTCATATTCACCCGGTGATACCCCTTACTGCCTTTTACCGGCCTGAAGTTAGTGGTAAAGATCAACATATCGCCCTTGTTGGGTTTGAGTACGATGGCCTTTGATTGCGCCCTGGGCGTTTGTTGCACCAGTACGAACTCGCCGCCGGTATAATCCTCATCCGCCCGGTTTAAAAACAAAACCGTTTGGATAGGGAAATAGATATCGCCGTACAGATCCTGGTGCAGGGTATTAAAGCCGCCCGGCCCGTATTTCAATATTAGCGGTGTTGGCTTTAACTGCCCGCCGGCATGGCATTGTGCCTGCAGTTCTTTAAAAGTATCGGGGTAACGGGTATCAATATTCAGCACCTGCATCCAGGTATTGGCAACCGGGGCAAGTTTTGGGTAAACGCTTTCGCGGATGTTTTGTATGATTTCGGGTAGAGGGTAATCGAAATACCTGTATTCGCCCAGCCCGAAACGGTAGCGCTCCATTATTACAGTTTTACGATAGGAGTTTGGATGATCATAACCTGCTTTTAATCCGTCGCATTGAGCGCCCGTTAAAACTCGCGGGATAATTGCGTAACCGTTTCGATGCATAGCTTCGGTAATAGCCTCCCAATTGCAGGAGGCTATTTTTTGATGGATATTTTGCATGTGCTCTAACTCAGCTCGTTTACTTTGACGCCTTCCCAGCCGATGATCGCCGTTTTGCGGGTTGGCCCCCACATATACCCGCCAAAATTACCTGTCGACTGGATAACCCTGTGGCATGGGATCAAAAAAGCTACCGGGTTGCTGCCTATGGCCGTACCAACCGCCCGCGACGCATTAGGCAGCTCAATCTGCTTTGCCAGGTTGCCGTAGGTGGTTAGTTTTCCCATCGGGATCTTCAGCAGCGATTCCCAAACTTTCAGTTGGAAATCCGTTCCTTTCAGGTGCAGTTTGATCTGGTTCAGCTTGCTCCAGTCGTTCTGGAAGATGAACAAGGCATTTTGCTGCGCCATATCCAGCCTGCGGGTAAACGTGGCGTTAGGAAAATCGGCTACCAAGTCGTTCAGTGCCTGCTGTTCATCATCGTTGAAGGCCATGTAGCAAATACCCTTATCCGTCGACGCTACGATAAGGTTACCGAACGGGCTCTCGGCAAAGCTGTAATTGATAGCCAGGTTACGGCCGCCGTTTTTGTATTCGGCAGGCGTCATGCCTTCGATGTTAACGAACAGATCGTGCAGGCGGCTGGTGCCGGATAAACCCGTTTCAAAGGCCGCATCGAAAAGCGTGGCCTGGTTTTCTTTCAATACCTTTTTGGCGTAGCCGATACTGGTGTATTGCAGAAACTTTTTAGGCGTGGTGCCTACCCATTCGGTAAACATCCGTTGAAAATGAAAGGGGCTCAGGTGAACCTTTTCGGCCACATCATCCAGGTTAGGCTGTTGTTTAAAATTCTCGCTGATATAACCGATAGCTTCGGCGATGCGGTTATAATTAATGGTTTGTTGTGTGCTCATTTGCTGTTGTTTTGATCATACAAATTTGCACACCCCGGGCCTGCCATAAAATCCGAAACTTGCTGTGTTTTAACACGGGATCAGATGGCAGCTGCGGGCGCTTTTTTGAGCGAAGCCGCCACGCGTTTAATGAACAAATAGTTTGCCGAACCGCCGATAACTGCGCCCACAACCGGAATTAATCTTTCGGCGGTTTTTGAGCCGATGTTGACCAGCAGCTTTTCGGCAACTTCTTCCATCATGTTTTTGGTGATCGTTATACCGGCATCTACTTTTAGCGATGCCGCTACAATGTTAAAAAAATCGTCGAACTTTAATTTGTATGTGCCGGTTTGATGATAGGAGACAGCCATAGTAACCCTGAATTGCTGGATGATCAGATTCACCATATCAAGCGGTACGCCTATCAGCATAGTGGTTAGGCCGCCAGCTCCGGTTATAACACCCGAGCCTGCTGCCAATAAGGCACATTGGTTAACAAATTTATCGATACCCATCTGGTCGACACCTTTTTTAATGCCTAACTGGTCTATCTGGTTAAATATCTTCTCAAAACCCTCGTTCGATAGTTTTTTAAAGTTTCCTTTAAGATCAGAACTTGCTTTTTTAAGGCCGAATTTACGGATGATTAACAGGCTCATGGGCTGTCGTATTAGTGTGAGTAAACTTATGCTATTTCCATGCCATAAATTTAATATCTTATTTTTTGCTTCCGGGCATTTTATACAATGTGGCCTTTAAAAATTTTTCGCACTCAAAATAAAAATTCGTTTATTTGCTGCCCCAATCCACGACTCCGTAGCTCAGCTGGTAGAGCAAATGACTCTTAATCATTGGGTCGAGAGTTCGAATCTCTCCGGGGTCACAGAAGCACAGTAGTACTCAATATTACTGTGCTTTTTTCATTTAATTCAATCAGGTGCCTTTGTGGTCAGTTATTCCCTAACCTGGTAATAAATTTATTTAAAAGCAGGGCAACTTTTTGCAAATGCCCAAAATCAATCAATCCAATTTTATCTAAGGGTGAATGGTGTTCATCAAAACCGCCGGAAGACAGCAAAACGGAGGGTATATTTTTATTCAGAAAATTGTACGTATCCGTATTGGCAATCTCGTTTAACAGGCTATCTGCTGGCGAATATTTCAAATCTGACATAGGAAGATCCTTCCCGGAATGATAGAAATCCTGCTCAAACCCCGGTGTAGTGACTGCCCATATTCCCTGGAAAGAACGATGCTTGCTGCCCACCTGTTCCAGGTTGATATTCATCAGGATATTTTTTACCGGAACAGGCGGGTGTTCCATAAAATAACGGGAACCCATCAAGTTCAATTCTTCACCACAATAAAACACGAATGTGGTTGGCCTTTTGACCGGATGTTTGACTAGCAATCTGGCGGTGGCCATAAGTGCTACACAGCCGCTTCCGTCATCATTGGCTCCGTTATAAATGTGAGCTCCCAATCGGCCGATATGATCCAAATGCGCGCCCGCGATGATGATTTTATTTTTTAATTTTTGATCTGTTCCCGGGATTTTCGCGATGACGTTATAACCCCTGACGTGGTCCCGTTCATACCTGATATCGATCACGGGTTTTGTGTCATTGTTTATTTCCCCGGTTAAAGCCGGACTGACCATAACGATGCTTAGTTTCGTATAAGGAGGTTCACCATCAGCCGCATAATGCATATAGCCAAAACGGTATTGCCTGATCACTGTAGTTTCCCAGTCGCCAGTTTGCTGTGCATTTGGCAATAGGACCACGCCGGCCTTCCGCTTTATCAATGCAGCAGTTTCGAGGGAATCGGGCATTGCTTTTAAAACCAGCCATTCGTTAATTACCTGAGCCGAGTATTGCAGAACAATAAAATTACCGCCTTTGTGGGAATATAAAGTGCCATTTATCGTTATGGAACTTCCATCATAGTTATCCCACAAAAAAGGCACAGCCTGGAATGTGGTTTTAATACCCGCAGCCGTTAACTGTGCGGCTACGTAATGTGCGGCTTTCAGGTAACCCGGTGAACCGGTAAAACGGCCTTCTGTTGCATCCGAGGCTATGCCGTACATGTCTTGTTTGAGTTGTTTGATCGCTTGTGCCTGTGCGGTAAAGGCAAAACAGATCCATAATATGGCGATATACATTTTCATCTTATTTACGGTTAACTTTTAGTACCAGTTTACCACTTTCAAAAACGACCAGCGAATTCGCATCAGGGAATTCCAGCAGCACATCGTAACCATCCAAAAAGAACTTATTGTTTGACTCAGGATATACGACAGCGGTTGGTAGCCCGTCGCCGGATACCTTTAGCGCGTTACCTTCTTTTTCAATCTTCAACAGTTTGCCGTTACTTTGTTTATAAGTGCCAGTATAGCTTTGGAGTAACTGGTCGGCTATCGCAATCCTCATATGGTTGCCGGCGCCTTTATTCATGCTGGCTAGTACCTGCGCCCCGTAAGGAAGCATACGTTTGATAATGCGGTCGCAAATGAAACCGCCATTGTCTCCATTAGTCATCACCACAATACCACTTTTTGATTTCGGCAGGAACACAGCCATTGTCCGCACACCGATATCCGACCCACCATGCTGCAGAGCGTAACCGCCATCTGGCAGATTATCCACTAGCCCCCAACCCAGGCCGGAGGCATTGCCGGGTTTGGTCCTTCTCTGCGGTTTGACCATTTCGGCATAAACCGCGCCGCCTTCGTTAGCCAGTTCCATGGCATAGGTCCCCAGGCGGCAATAGTCCGCAATGGTCGTGATCAGGTCGTCGGCAGCACTTACCGAGGTTTGGATCGAAGTGGTATAACGTTTTCCCTGCCCATCGTGCCACATGGCGAAACGCGCGGTATCCAGGTTTTCGCTCCAGTAATAAGTATCTTTCATGCCCAAAGGCTTAAACAGCAGCGAATCCATCAGCACCGCCAGGGATTTATGGAACTTTGCCTCCAGTGCACGGCGCAAATATTCAAAGCCTTCACCCGAATAACCAGATGCGGTACCCGGCTCAAAATTGAATTTAAGTTTGGTACCTCCATTATCTAAGCGCCAGTTAGGAAAACCGCTTTGATGACTCAATACCAGGCGGGTGGTTAGTTTCATTAAATAAGGGTCTCCCGATATATCCGGGTCTATCCAGTAATGTGCCAATGGCTCATCCAAATCCCATTTACCCATTTCAACCAACTTCAGGGTAAGCATGGCGGTAACCGGCTTGGTTTGTGAAGCAATATTGAACAAAGTATTGTTTGGCGCGGGATGACCTTGTTGTAAATTGCCAAAGTTTTTGACCCACTTGACTCTACCATTTTCGACCAGGCCGACTCCGACACAGGGCACATGGTACTCGCTCATCCAGGCCGGGATGTCTTTTAATAAGGTGGCCTGAAGCGTGTCGGTTTGGGCAAAAGCTGAATTAACCAACGTTAATAATACAATAAAGGAAGTGATTAAAGTTTTCATGTTTTTTTGATTTACCCAAAAGTACCCCTGCTCAAACACCTCAAAAAATATAAGTGCTGAACATCAGCAGCCTGATGATGAACGTATTGGCAGGGGTGACGAAACGTTCATCATCAAAAAGGATACGTTTATCACCAAAATTTGGTTTAGGCTATTGCTTATGTTTTCTTTGGATAATGAAACAATTTGACTGGACACGATTATTTACCTGGCCTTATAAGGTTTACACCCAATTAGCGTTCTGGGTCATTGTTTTCATCCTCTATATTGTACTGAAAGAATATCCTAACCGGATGACGGGTGCAACACTGATTTGTCTGGTTTTGCAGGAAACATTGGAACTGGCGATACCTTCTTACGCACAAAATTTTTTAGTACTTCCTTTTTTCAGACGCGGTAAGTGGCTGTTGGGTATTACGCTGTATTTGGTGCAGGTAACATCGCTCATATATGTCCTGCCTTATATACTCAACGGCGTGGGCCTGCTTTTTGCTATCCGAGACCATGTAGACTGGCGCAATGAACATATCACCTTCAGTATGTTCGCTTTTACCGTGATTGCCTCGTTCTTCAAAATCGGCATGGACCAACTTATCCGCGACAAACAACGAAAAGACGATGAGTTGCGGCACTTGAAAGCCCAGCTTAACCCACATTTTTTGTTCAATACCTTAAATAATTTGTATGGCCTATCGGTAGCTGAATCAAAAAAACTCCCGGATCTGATGCTGAAATTATCTGAATTGCTGCGTTACTCGCTGTATGATACCAATCAGAACTATGTGGCAGTGCAAAAGGAACTGGATTACATTATAAATTACGTGGAATTGGAAAGGATACGCCTGAGCGAAAAGACTGATATTGCGCTGGACATTACCGGCGATTATACAGATCAGTATATTGCACCACTATTGCTGATCATTTTTATTGAGAACAGCTTCAAACATTTTTCAGCGGCACAAGGTCAGCGGGCCTTCGTATATATCACTTTTAACATCAGTGGTAATCGTTTACACCTCCATGTTCAAAATTCAACTGACCCGGATTACATCCCCGTTCAAAATAAATCCAAAGGCGGGCTGGGGTTGCATAATGTTAAACAACGTTTAGATTTGATATATCCGCAACAATATATTCTGAAAACAGTAAAAGAGAATACTCATTACGAAGTGAACCTTGAAATAGATCTAACCTAAATGAACATCAATTGCATTATTGTTGACGACGAACCCATTGCCCGTGACATACTCAAAACTTATACTGAGCAGATACCCTATTTAAAACTGATTGCCTGCTGTGAAGATGCTTTTGAAGCCATGCAAGTCCTGAATAGGAAAGAGGTTGATCTGATCATTCTCGATATCAATATGCCACGCCTGACAGGCTTCGAAATGCTGCGCTCCCTGAAGAATTATCCGGCTGTGATCATTACTTCGGCGTATCCGGAATACGCAATAGAAGGCTTTGAGCTTTCGGTAACAGACTACCTGTTGAAACCATTTTCCTTCCCGCGCTTTGTACAGGCCACTGAAAAGGTAATGAACAGGAACCAAGATTCAGCTGCGACTGATAAAATGGTCTATGATGAAGGTTTCCTGATGGTCAAATCTGATAAAAAACTAACTAAGATATTTCTGGAAGAAATTGAATATGTGGAAGCTTATGGCAATTATATCTTTATCTACCGGAACAATGGCGACCGGGTTATGTCTAAGCAAACGCTTATACAGTTTGAAGAACAATTGCCCGCAAATAAATTTATACGGATACATAAATCCTATTTATTATCGCTAAAAGCGGTTAAATATTTGGAAGGTAACGAAGTAGCCCTGGCTAACAGAAAATTGCCCGTAGGGAAAGTTTATCGCGAAAACCTGATGAAGAGTTTACGTTAATTTTAGCTGTTACGATTTATTTTTTAACGCGACGATTTTCTTTACATCCTCAATAAAAGAGTTCGACATTTGTACCAGCGGGGTCACTGAAAAAAGCAGAAAGCCTTTAGCGAAAGTTAAGGGCTTTTTTTATGAAGCTTTAAGATTAAAGGTTTAAGCCGTCGTCGCGGAAATGTTGAGTACCGTTAGAAAATTGACGTAATCCAACAACCTGTGGTTTAGTTCAGATGATGTGAAAAAATCTAACTTTGATACTCAAATACATTTATTATGGATAACACCCGCGTATATAAAATGTCGTTCGCAAGCGTTTACCCGCATTATATCAATAAAGCGGAGAAAAAGGGCCGCACAAAAGCCGAAGTAGATGAGATCATTTTTTGGTTAACGGGATATGATGAGCAGGCACTGCAAAATATCATCGGCAATAAAACCGATTTTGAAACTTTCTTTGCCCGGGCGCCGCAATTAAACCCGAATGTTTCTAAAATTACCGGCGTGATCTGCGGTTACCGTGTCGAGGAAATTGAAGATAAAATAATGCAAAAAGTACGCTACCTGGATAAACTGATTGATGAGTTGGCAAAAGGCAAGGCGATGGATAAAATTTTACGGAAGTAAGTCACAGTTTAATTTAGTAACTAAATTTTCTGCTATTTTTATCTCTGCTAAACCAATCACATCCGTGGCAAAATACCTTATCGCTTTAGCCTTATTCTATAGTTTATCTTACGCCTCCCAAGCCCAAACCATTAACAGCGCCGAGGTGTTATCGCGTAAGCAGGTGCCTATACTATGCTATCACCAGATACGCGACTGGCGTAAAAGTGATAAAAAGGTGGATAAGGATTACATCATCCCGCCGGCGACTTTTAAGGCGCATATCAAGATGCTGGCCGATAGCGGTTATCATACCATTTTGCCCGATCAGCTATTTGATTATCTCACCAAAGGCACGCCGCTGCCTGCCAAACCTGTTATGCTCACGTTTGACGATACCGATGGCGACCAGTTCACGGTAGCACGCTCCGAACTGATGAAATATGGGTTTAAAGGTGTATATTTTATCGTATTCACCAATATCAATAAAAACAAATATTACATGACGCGTGCCCAGATCAGGCAATTATCCGACGAAGGGAACGTGATAGCCTGCCATACGCAGGACCATACCAACTTTAAAAAGTATACCGACAAGGATTGGGAACCGCAGATCGGCACCCCCACCAAAAAACTCGAAAGACTAACCGGCAAGCCTGTTAATTATTTTGCGTTCCCTTTCGGCGAATGGAGTTCGGCCGGGTTGCCTAAACTGCGTAGCTATGGTTTTAAAGCAGCTTTTCAGCTGAGTTTACCACGCGATCATAACGATCCTTTAATGACCATCCGGCGTATTTTAAGTTGCGGGTACTGGACCGCCGAAACACTCGACTATAACATTAAACACGATTTCGGCCGGGCACAGCTCAGATTGGTATCCAACGCGAAAGCCAAACCGGAACCCGCCCCAGTTGTTAAATAACAGGCAATTGTAAAAGCCCCTCGTTTGCGGGCGAAGGAGCTTTTACTTTAAGTCGGGTTACTTTCCTGATATCTCCTTCAGGATATCCGCAAAATTACTTTGTCCCCAGTGTTCGGCGTATTGCCCGTCTTTCAGCCGGATAATGTCGATTACCCTGATCTCAACCTTTTTGTTTGTCGGCGCAATGCCGAATATTTCGCCGCTATGCGTGGCGCGGATGGTTTTGCGGGTGGTTACCAGGTCGCGCTCGGCTATTTGTTCGTGTATCTCCACTTTCAAATCCGGGAAAGCCCTGCGCAATACCTCGTTTAAAAAATAATAAAAGCTTTCGGCGCCGTTTGGCGCACCTGCAGGCGCCGCATGGTTGATCACGTCGTCCGCCAATAATTCTGTAAAAGATGCGGGAAGGCCTTGTTCGATGCATTCGGCATTAAAACGGCCTACGATGGCTTTGTTTTGTTCGGTTGGATAATTCATTTCTTTTGCTTTTGTTCACAACAAACATCGGCAGCAGTAAGCAAACCGGGTTAAGGCCGGACATCCAAAAACTATGGGTAAACGGTCAAACAGCCTCAGCGTAATCTTTAGGCGTTACGCCGAAATGCTGCTTAAACGATTGTGAGAAGCTCGAATGATTTTCGTAGCCCACTTTGTGGTAAACCTCGCCGGGGCGCTCGCCGTTTTTCAGGATCAGTTCGCCCGCCAGCTCCATGCGTTTTTGCAGTAGCCATTTGCCGGGCGGCAGGCCATAGATATTGATAAAGCGCCGCTTAAACGTCGAGAGGCTTAAATTACAGATAAAGGCCAGTTCCCCGAGGCTGATATTTGATGTGAGATTGAGCTCGACTGTTTTTTTGATCTCCATGTCTTCGAGGTCTTTATTTTTCGAGAGCGGGAACGATAAAACTTTATCGGGACAGGTTTCGAGCAAGTGCAGCATTAACTCTTCAAATTTCAGCAACTGCATTGCACGCGAAACCGTTTGCCGGGATTTTAAAAGCAGTTTAAGCGAGTTAATAAAATGAAGCACCACATCGTCCTTTTTTAATGCGATATAGGGCTCCGGGCTAATTTTTTTATTTTGTTTGATATCGGCTATCCTGTCCTGGTATTTAAGATGAAAATCGCCTAAGGTTTTGTTGGAGAAAAATATCAGCACGCTTTCAAACGGCATATTATCGTGCACATCCATGGTAACGATACAATTACCAGCCGACAGGAAATGAAACTCACCTTCGCGGATGTTTACCGTTTTGTTTGCAAAATGCATGGTTTTGGTGCCACTGATGACCAGGCTGATGGCATTGGTATGCAATATGCTTTTTCCTTTAAACGAACCGGCAGGGGCGCGGTAATGATGAATGAATATATCATCATGGCAATTGGCTTTCCCGGCAACGATATCCTGGGGTAAATTAAAAATATGCATAGGTAAACGGCTTAAAATTGTACAGGCAGCGCAACAAATATCGGGTTTTGGTGCTTTGTACCTATCATTTAAATATCAAAAAAACCATACCTTAGGCTACATGCTTTTACCAATGTTATTCATCAGAAGATCATTTCAAATAACCCTGCTTATCAGTTGTTTATCTTTGTTCAGTTTAAGCGCAGATGCACAAAAAAGCCAGCTGCCCGTGCAGGAGATATGGCAGCGCGATTACCAGCCTTTCCGCATCGCAGGTAACCTGTATTATGTTGGCACTTATGATCTGGCCTGCTATCTGATAATTACACCTCAGGGACATATCCTGATTAACACCGGGCTGGAGGATTCGGCGCCGATGATCAAAAAACATGTGGAAGCCTTAGGTTTTAAATTTACCGACATCAAAATACTGCTGATGACCCATGCGCATTACGACCACGCCGGGGCTATGGCCGCAATTAAAAAAATGACAGGTGCAAAATTGATGGTAGAAGAAGGTGATGCGCCTGTAATGGCCGATGGTGGCAACTCCGATTTTATATTCGGCGGTAGAGGTGCCTTGTTCGAATCGGTAAAAGCTGATAAAGTATTGCACAACAAGGAGAGCATAAAGTTAGGCGATGCACAGATTACAGTGTTGCACCATCCAGGCCACACCAAAGGTGCCTGTAGTTTTTTGTTTGATGTGAAGGATGATAAACGCTCGTACCGGGTTTTGATAGCCAATATGCCGACTGTTTTAAGCGAAACCAAACTTGCCGGGATGCCCGCTTATCCAAATGTGGGTAAGGATTATGCGCATACTTTAACGGCAATGAAAGATATCAAGTTCGATATATGGCTCGCCTCGCATGCCAGTCAATTCGATCTGCACAAAAAGCGTAAAGACGGTGATGCTTATAACCCCGAAACATTTTTTGATCAGAAAGGATATGATGCGGAGTTGGCCGATCTGCAAAAAGCTTATGAGAAGCGGTTGGCTGAAAAATAAAAAAGGGCTCCCGGTTAGAGGGCCCTTTCTGTTTAAACGGTGTATATTATTACGCTGTCGCGTATAATTCTTCGCGTTGCTTTTTAACGGCTTCGCTTTTGATGTATTCGTCGTAGGTCATCAGTTTATCGATAACGCCGCCGGGTGTGAGTTCGATAATGCGGTTGGCAACGGTTTCGGTCAGCTCATGGTCGCTCGAAGTGAACAGGATGGTGCCTTTAAAATCTTTCATACCGTTGTTCAGCGCCGTGATCGATTCGAGGTCGAGGTGGTTGGTCGGCTCGTCAAACAGCAATACATTAGCTTGCTGCAGCATCATCCGGCTGAACATGCAGCGCATTTTTTCGCCACCGCTTAATACGCTCGGTTTTTTCAATACTTCTTCGCCCGAGAAGAGCATACGGCCCAAAAAGCCGCGGATAAACTGATCATCCTGGTCGCCCTCGCCATACTGGCGCAACCAGTCGATCAGGTTTTCGTCTTTACCTTTAAAATACTCCGAGTTATCAACTGGTATATCCGCGGTTTTGATGGTTACGCCCCATTTAAAGTCGCCTTTGTAGTCGGTATCGCGGCCGGTTAAGATATTATAAAAGGCCGTTGTAGCCAGGCTGTTTTGCGACAGGACAGCGATCTTATCACCTTTATTCACCATCAAACGGATATCGCTGAATAATAGCTCGCCGTTAAGCGTTTTGCTCAAACCTTCAACCTGCAGGATCTGGTCGCCGGCCTCGCGGCCCAGGTTATTGAAGATAATACCCGGGTATTTACGGTTTGACGGCTGGATCTCTTCGAGGTTGATCTTATCCAAAGCTTTTTTACGGCTGGTGGCTTGCTTTGATTTGGAGGCGTTGGCGCTAAAGCGGCGGATAAACTCCTGCAACTCTTTAACTTTATCTTCCAGCTTCTTGTTTTGCTCGCTACGTTGTTTTAATGCTAACTGGCTCGATTGATACCAGAAAGTATAGTTACCGGTGTAAATGGTCATCTTACCAAAATCGATATCCACTACGTGGGTACAAACGGTATCTAAAAAGTGCCTGTCGTGCGATACGACCAGTACAATGGCCTCGTATCCTGCAAGGAAATCTTCCAGCCAGCTGATGGTGTTGATATCCAGGTCGTTGGTAGGCTCATCCAGCAGCAGGATATCAGGTTTGCCGAACAGGGCCTGCGCCAGTAACACACGCACTTTTTGGTTACCATCGAGCTCTTTTAACAGTTTGGTATGATACTCTTCTTTGATACCTAAATTGCTCAGCATGGTTGCGGCATCGCTTTCGGCGTTCCAGCCATCCATTTCGGCAAACAGGTTTTCGAGCTCGCCGGCACGCTCACCGTCGGCATCGGTAAAATCCTCTTTCAGGTAAATAGCGTCTTTCTCTTTCATGATGGCGTACAACTCCTTGTAACCCATGATCACGGTTTCGATTACCGGGAACTCGTCGAACTCATAGTGGTTTTGCTTTAAAACCGCCATACGCTCACCGGGAGTGAAGCTATAGCTGCCACTTGTCGGGTCGATCTCGCCCGAAAGTATTTTTAGAAATGTTGATTTACCTGCGCCGTTGGCACCGATGATGCCATAACAATTGCCCTGGGTAAACTTTAAATTTACTTCTTCAAAAAGTGTGCGTTTTCCGTAACGCAGCGAAAGATTAGAAACGGTAATCATGCCGCAAAGGTACGGTTTTTTGGCCGGAAATTAAAGTAAGGCATTGTTATCAGGAAGTTAAGCCATAACTTTAAGGTGCTATCTCATTATGGCAGATCAAATCACTAAAATTAACCGCGACGGGCTTTTAAAGCAGATTGCGGGTACCATCGGCAAAACCAAAGTGCTTGCGCTTACCGCGATATTGCACGAGCTGAAATTCAGCCTCCGCGATCTGATGAATATTACCTTTTACCACGAAAAAGAAGTAGCTTTCCGGGCATCGTGGATAATGGAGAATTTACTACTGATTGATACCCTGGGTTTTTTGGATGATGTGGAACACCTTGCAGAACAATTCCTTAAAGTTAAGAACAGGAGTTGCCAACGGCATTACCTCAAAGCGTTAATTCACCTGACCGAGCCGAAAGCTGATCCGATCATTAAAGACAAGATGGCTGAAATTGATTTGGAGCCGGCCGCCGAGCATTGTTTCGATTTGCTGATCGACACCAGATCGCCCATCGCGATTAAGGTTTTTGCCAGCCAGTTATTATTTAATCTGCGTAAACGTTACGATTGGATAGGCGAAATGCTGGCCGAGCAACTGCATATCATGATGAATGTTGCCGGCGGACCAGCGATTAACTCACGTGCAAAAACTCTTCTGACCCAGCTCGCGAAGGATCGCATCAAATAGCTATTGCTTTTTATACTCAAAAGATAGCGCGCCTGACGGGCAATTTTGCACCGTGCGGACGATATCTTCGGTAGTGCCGTTCTCCATGATTACCCAGGGTTTCCGCCTTGGATCGAACACTTTATGCAAGCCGCGGGCACAATTGCCGCTGTGGATACACTTTTCGGGTTGCCAGAACACGGTGATATCGTCGTTGCTGTACTTTTTGTCTAACAGGCTCATAAAGCGAATATAGAGTTTTAGTCTGATCTTTTCCAATAATGAATGCCGACAACCGATACTGGAAAAACTCCTTCCTTGGGGAAGGGTGCGAATGACTGCGAAGTGGCGGGAAGGGGTTATTCTGCAGTGGACATGTGCAACAAACCCCTCCCTACACCCTCCCATAGGGAGTTATCGCACAATACCATCGCTTTTGACAAAACAAACCTGCCGATGGCAAACCCAACTTACGGATGATTCGACGCCTCGATCTGCGGGTGGTTCAACTTGGCTTCAATAGCCGACGAACTGTTATTGGCATAAGTACCGTAAGCGTTCACCAGCACGCCCTTTAAATGATATTTGTCGGATTCGATAGCATAGACGATCGACATGTCCGAAGGGTTGGTGGCGCCTTCGAAACGGTAAAATTCCTTGATCTCGAAATCGTCGGCCCTCATCTGGATGTGACTGGAGTTATCGTTTATGGTGTCGCCGTCTAAAGTTAAATTGGCGGTATAACCTCTTTTGTTCAGGTCCTGCGTAGCATCGACCATTGTTTCATAGCTTTTCATAGCAGTATTATTAAGTTCACTGTTTAATAATAACCTTAAAAAACAGGTCTTGTTTGCGATTATAAAAAGCAAAAATCCCGGATTGACTTAAGTCAACCGGGATCGCTGTTATAGAAAGGTTTAGAGGAACTATGATATTTTCGCCAGCATCAGTTCGGCGGTTTGCAGGGCGCCTTCAACCCAGCCTTGGTAATCGGAGTAGGCCTCGCCGCAGATGTGCAGGGGCATTACTTCGATGGGATGGGTGATCTTATGCTTCACTTCCCAGCTTTTTACGCCGATGTTCCAGCTGTTCCAGCCGCCACCGAAAGGATCTTCGCCCCAGTCGCGGAAAGCAGCATTATTAACGATCGGTGTATGGCTCAGGCCATGCATCAGTTGTAACTGGCGGGCAACTTCGGCCACCATTTTGGCCGGCGCCTGGTGCTGGTGCCAGGCCTCGTTCTCTTTGGTATGCGGCGCATCGCCGACAAAAGGGTTATCTATTTTAGGGTGCGACAGGTTATGTTCCCATGTCCGGCTCCGTTGCGGGCGAAGGCCATCCCAAAAGCCTATGTTGTTGCCATCGTCATAACTTGCCAGCAGCATCGCTTCGCCCTTTACAGCCGGCGAGCCATCGTTATTGGGCCAGTAATAGGTTTGCCTTACGGGAAGATCGGTTACGCTGCGGCCCGAGTTAACCGGAACAAAGGTACCGTTAGCGGCAGTATACCCTGCAGCCAGCCACCACGGACTCGAATAAGTAGTGAACAATTTAAACAACGGACGGGGCGTTACGCTCCCTGTGAGCTGCTCGATGCTTTGCAGCGGAGGGCAGGTTGGGGCCAGCAGATCGAGCGAGCGGCGTGGCATGGCCAGGATAAGTGTATTGGCAACAACCACTTTGCTGTTCACCACCAGGTGAAACTTACCGCTTACATATTCAAAGCTTTCCAGTTTATGTTTCAGGCGGATCTCACCACCGATCTTCTCAAAAAAGTCGGCAAGGGTAAGCGGTACCTGCTGGAAGCCGTTTTTAAAGCCTTTGTATACCGGGTTGATACCGAAATCAGTTAGATACCATGGGATAGCGTCGGCGGCGTTCCAGTTGAGCAGGGTAGAGTCGTACCCGCCGGCATCCATGCCGAACTGGTAGGCCTCACCGCTGATGACGCGGTACAGCACGTTCCAAAAGCCTTGCTTGTATAAAGGTTCGCCGGCAAACGAGGCTTCCTGAGCCATTTTACGGCGATCGTCCTCGGTTAAATCGGGGTCGGTTATACCGGGTACAATTTGTTCAATGGCGTTTACGATGACACTGCCCGGCGTATTGCCTTTCTCAAGGAAGGTAAGCTGATAGGGTACTTTGTTAGGTTCGGATGTAAAGTCGGACAGGCGGAGGTATTCGCCGCGAAGATAGGCGAGGTTTTGCGGCTGATCGACAGGGAAAGGGTAAAGCTCTATCTGGTTATTTTTAGGCAAGCCTTTGTTCAGGTCCTTGATCAGTTTTACGATCAGCGGTTGTGCGTTTTCGAGGATACGCATGCCGCCCAATTCGGCAACCATGTTAGGTATACCCGGCGGCTGTACAGATAATAAACGGCCGCCAATATGGTCGCTGCCTTCAAATACGACGATCTTTTTGTTTTTGTTCTCAGGCTTTTGCTTGAGTTTCCAGGCGCTGTACACGCCCGAAACGCCGCCGCCGATGATAGCAATGTCGATAGTTTCTTCTTTCATACATATAACTCCGCTTATTGCCCGGAGCAGGGCATGGTTTAGGTGAATAAATATGAACAGAAGATCAGCCCTTGGGGAGTTACTACGGCGGTACGTGTGATAAATATAAGCTATATTCTTTTGATTAAAAAATATTTTAATAATAAATAATTATTGAGTTTTTGTTAAGACGGATACAAAAAAAGGCCATCAGCCTTAGCCGATGACCTTTTTAACACAGATAGATGCAGGTAGGATTATGGTAGGAGGCTAACTTTTAACGATGAAGTCGCATCGTTAAAGCTATGATCGCTCAAACAGGCATCATCGGCAGTTAAAGTAAGCGCCGTGCCTCCGTAGCTGTTATTGGTGTATAAAATCACCTGCATGCCCGGTGGTATCCTGATGGATGAAGCATCATCATTAACGCCGCCTTTGGCTATCAGGTCGGCTTCGAGGAAGTTGCCCACATCAAAAGTTGCCTTCCAGCCGCCGTAATTGCAGTTTTGGTACAGGTAAACATCTCCATCGCCTGCTGCAAAGCGGCGGTGCTTGAGCCATAAAATGCCTGCGGTGATCTGTGCCGAATTTGCATATTTATTATTGGCAATATCAATGTTCGATTCGTAAAAATACCTGTCCTGCCGTATGTCGCCCAGGTAATAGTATTGCCAGCGCACATAATCGTCGCCGCCCGAGTTGCCGGTGCCTGTGGTACCGTCTACCTTGCCGGCGTAAATACCATTGGTAACAGTAGCCAATACAATATCAAAGTAAGTATTAGCCATGTTTTTGATCTGCGTAAGCGTTACACCGTACCGGCCACTGTCGTACGCGTTCCATAAACCTTCGGCATCATAGGCAAAGTGATTGGTGTCTTCGGTGCTGCCGCCAAGGGCGTATTTCCAGTTCCAGCAGGAGGCGCCGTCGGGGGCGGTATTGGCGGTGAGGTTTGAGGTGAACCAGTTTACATTTGCCTGAACAACGCCATCGTATTGCGTTATCCGCGATGGTGCATCAGCTAAAATTAAATGGCACTGCACCAGCCTGATCATGGCATTGGTCACCATAAACATCTGGTTCCACGGCGCTGGGTCGCCGGGTTTGTATGGGTTTGGCGCCGGCGGAAAGTACAGTTTTTTATCGCTGGTGCGCACAAAATGCGGGGTTATCCAGTTATCGATCACGTAATCGGCTTGCGCGATGTAGGTTAGCGCACGCGCTTTATACGTGGCACCGTATCCGTGCGGGTCGCCATCCGGAACGGTGGTGCTCCATAACGCCGAATGCTGCAGGATGAGTTTGGCGCAAAAGGCCATGTGCGATATGACCTGCCCTTGTTCAACACCAGCGGTCTGCGGGCTATCGGTCGGGGCGCTGCTTGGCCATACCGGTTCGATGTTGCCTGTCCAGAGCGTGCGCTGGCCGCCGTTGGCTGCGCTTGCCAGGTCGTTTCGTCCGGCTAAAGCTGCATCGCAAAAGTAGATCATTTTGTTCAAAATGGATGTGTTGCCCGTAGCATCGTACATCAGACCGCAAGCCTCGGTCTGGTAAGCGGGGTTACCGAATACCCAGGTGTTCTGATCGTTTGTTGCGGGTGCGGTTAGGGCATTCACGTAAGTGAGAAAAGCGCTTGTTTCGTTGGCGGTAATATCCCCGTTTAAGCCCTCAATAACCAGGGATGAGCCGCCGGTGACCTTGTTGGTGAAGGAAGGCGTGGCAACGGTGCCTGTGGTGCCTGTAGTAGTTTCGGTAAAGGAGGCTTGCTTTTGGCAACCATACCATAACGCGCTCGAAAGCAGGAGCAATGCCCCGGTAAAAATTACTGGTTTTTTCATAAAAGTAGGTTTGGTAAAAAAATTAATTGGTTAATAGAACTGCACAAACCTTGGCTTTTAATTTGAACGATAGTTATTGGATATTGGCCAAATAATAAATTAAATATTCATCCCGTTTGATAATAATAATTGTCAATTATACCCTTAAAATCAGATAGATACAAGGTTTAATTCGCTGAATTAAATGATTGTAATAATAAGTCAGAAGTTAAATTATATTCGATTAAAAAGCCCTTCCGGAGTTCTCCGGAAGGGCTAAACAATAAAAATTAATAAAGAAAAGATCTTTACAGTGTCGCCATATCGATCACAAAACGATAGCGTACATCGCCTTTCAGCATACGGTCGTAAGCTGTGTGTATGTCTTTGATATCGATCATCTCGATATCCGAAACAATATTGTTTTCGGCGCAGTAATCCAGCATTTCCTGGGTTTCGGCCAGGCCGCCAATACCCGATGCCGCCAGGCTTTTACGGCCGGCCATCAGGCTAAATGCAGATACTGTGGCCGGCTTATCCGGTGCACCGACACAGATATGTGTACCATCGGTTTTAAGCATACGCAGGTACATGTTGAGATCGTGATCGGCGGAAACGGTATCCAAAATAAAATCGAACGTGCCTTTAGCTGCTTTTACCTGTTCGGCATCGGTAGTTACCACAAAATTGTGCGCGCCTAATTTTTTAGCGTCGGCTTCTTTTGATGGCGATGTGCTCAGTACGGTAACTTCGGCACCAAAGGCCACACCGAATTTAACGCCCATATGGCCCAAGCCGCCTAAACCTAAAACGGCTAATTTGTGGCCTTTGCCTACTTTCCAGTGCCGCAGGGGCGAGTAGGTGGTGATACCGGCGCATAGCAACGGCGCAACGGCAGCAAGGTTAAGTTTATCAGAAATGTGCAGTACAAAATCTTCATGAACCACGATAGAGCTTGAGTAGCCGCCGTAGGTTGGCGTTTTTTTATCTTGTTCCAGGCCGTTATAAGTTTGGGAGTTGCCGTTTAAGCAGTATTGCTCCAGGTCGTTCCGGCAGTTTTCGCAGGTGCGGCATGAGTCGACCAAACAGCCGGTACCGGCGAGGTCGCCTACCTTGAATTTGTTAACATGGCTGCCTACTTTAACAACGCGGCCAACAATTTCGTGGCCGGGCACCATCGGGAATATGCCGGGGAACCAGTCGTTTTTGATCTGATGCAGGTCGGAATGGCAAACACCGCAAAATTGAATATCAAACTGAACATCGTGCGGGCCGACTTCGCGGCGTTCGAAATTCCATGGCGCTAAATCGGTTGTGGGGCTTTGTGCAGCATAGCCTTTTACAGGTATCATAAGTGTTTTAGTTAAGTTAAAGGTGATTCGATTACTTGTTGCAACAAATATCTTTATAACAGGTTAGGGGAGTGTTAAGTTTAAGAAATTTGACAATTGGTTGATGGGGGATAGTTGGATTGGATGAATAGCAATACTTGTTTAAATCTGAGAAGGGTTGGAGGGTTTAATTGTATTAAGATATTGATTAGGAAGTTTATCTTTTGGGCGTTACCTGCGGCCGGGCCATCCGCTCATACTGCACAGGCCTTAGCCGCAAGGCCGGTATCCGCTGCTGTCCCTAACGCGGTAGAGCAAAAAAAAGCCCGTACAAATTAGTGTACGGGCTTTGTATGTATCAAGTTGTCGGTGAAGACACCGCTGCCGGCGCTTCGTTCAAAAACACAAACTGGTTATCAAAAGCATCCAGTTTGATCTTGCTGTCTTTATCTATTTTACCGGCAAGGATCTGTTTCGATAGCTCGTTGAGTATCTTTTTCTGGATAACGCGTTTTAGCGGGCGGGCGCCGAATTGCGGGTCGTAACCCAGCTGTGCCAGCCAATCCAATGCCTCTTCGCTTGCATCGATGCTGATACCCATTTCCTGTAAAGTATCCTGTAACTGTTTGAATTGCAGTTTTACGATATCGCTTATCTCATCGCGGCTAAGCGGAGTGAACATGATGATCTCGTCTATCCGGTTCAAAAACTCAGGGCGGATGGTACGGCGCAATAGCTCGAACAGTTCGTTCTTGGTTTTGGCCACTATGCTGTCGTGGTTGCGCTCATCCAATTCCTGGAAGTTCTGCTGGATCACGTCAGAACCGATGTTTGATGTCATGATGATAATGGTGTTTTTAAAGTTCACCACACGGCCTTTGTTATCGGTTAAACGGCCGTCATCCAGCACCTGTAATAGTATGTTGAATACATCCGGGTGCGCTTTTTCGATCTCATCCAGCAAAACAACACTGTATGGTTTACGGCGTACGGCTTCGGTTAACTGCCCGCCTTCATCGTAACCCACATAGCCCGGTGGCGCGCCTACCAAACGGCTAACGGCGTGGCGTTCCTGGTATTCGGACATGTCTATCCGCACCAAGGCGCCCTCATCATTAAACAGATACTCGGCTAAAGCCTTGGCCAATTCGGTTTTACCAACACCTGTGGTACCTAAGAAGATAAACGAACCGATAGGTTTCTTTTTATCCTGCAAACCGGCACGGCTGCGGCGTATGGCATCGCTTATCGCTTCAATAGCTTCCTGCTGGCCGGCAACGCGTTTATGCAGCTCTTCTTCCAGGTGGAGGAGTTTTTCGCGCTCGCTCTGGATCATTTTGCTCACGGGGATACCCGTCCAGCGCGAAACAACACCGGCAATATCGTCGGCAGTAACTTCCTCCTTCAGCATGCGCGAGTCGTCCTTATTCTCCAATAAAGCGGCTTTCAGTTTTTCGACCTCTTCCTGTGCTTCGCGGATGCGGCCGTAGCGTAATTCGGCTACTTTACCGTAATCACCGGCACGTTCGGCCTGGTCGGCTTCGAGCTTATAGTTTTCGATCTGCTCGATCTTGGCGTTGATACCTTCCACCACATCTTTTTCGCCCTGCCATTTGGCACGCAGCGAATCGCGTTCGGCCGAGAGGTTGGCGATCTCTTCGCTCAGCTCTTTAACCCGGCGATCGTTCTTTTCGCGTTTGATCGCTTCGCGCTCGATCTCTAATTGCATAATACGGCGTTCGAGTTCATCCACAACTTCAGGAACAGAGTCCATTTCGATGCGGAGTTTTGAGGCGGCTTCGTCCATCAGGTCGATAGCCTTATCGGGAAGGAACCTGTCGGAAATATAGCGCTGCGACATCTCGACGGAAGCAATAATGGCTTCATCGAGGATACGCACTTTGTGGTGAGCCTCGTATTTTTCTTTCAAACCGCGCAATATAGATATCGCGTCGGCAGTGTCCGGCTCGTCAACCATCACCTTTTGGAAACGGCGTTCGAGGGCCTTATCTTTTTCCAGATATTTTTGGTACTCGTTCAGGGTAGTTGCCCCTATGGCACGTAATTCACCACGGGCAAGGGCAGGTTTCAGGATGTTTGCGGCATCCATCGCGCCTTCGCCGCCGCCTGCGCCAACCAGGGTATGGATCTCATCGATGAAGAGGATGATCTCGCCATCGGCCTGGGTAACTTCTTTAACAACGGCTTTCAAACGTTCTTCAAACTCGCCTTTGTATTTAGCGCCCGCTATCAGCGCGCCCATATCAAGCGAGTAAACGGTTTTGGTTTTCAGGTTTTCGGGGACATCACCCTTTAATATCCTGAAAGCGATACCTTCGGCAATGGCCGTTTTACCAACACCCGGCTCGCCAACCAAAATTGGGTTGTTTTTGGTACGGCGGGAGAGGATCTGGATCACACGGCGTATCTCGTCGTCGCGGCCGATAACCGGGTCGAGCTTGCCCGAACCCGCATATTCGTTAAGGTTACGGGCATATTTATTTAGGGCGTTATAGGTAGCCTCGGCGTTCTGATCGGTAACTTTGTTGTCGCCGCGCAGTGCCTTGATGGCCAGTTTAAGATCTTTTTCGTTAACGCCCGAATCTTTCAATAGCGTAGCGGCTTTATCACTGGCCGAAAGTATCCCCAGTAAAATATGCTCTACCGATACAAAATCGTCTTTAAATTCTTTTAGGTACGACTGCGCTTTTTGCAGAGCGCTGTTGGCACCCGAAGATAAATATACTTCGCTGCCGCTAACTTTCGGGAAAGCGGCTATCTGCTGGTCGAGCGAATCGTTGAGCCTGTTGATGTTGACGTTCAGTTTCTTCAACAGGTAGGTTATTACATTTTCATCAACCAGGAGCAGCGCTTTTAGTATATGTGCGTTTTCAATTGCCTGTTGTTGGTTGCCAACGGCAATCTCGGAGGCCTTTTGTATGGCTTCCTGTGCTTTTATGGTAAAATTGTTGAAATTCATATCGTTTGTTAGTCAAAACAATTGCCAAGCTGTTTAAACTGAAAAAAAGTCATACCGAAACCGGTTGGGGGTGACTAATTGTCAAGCGCGCTGGTATAAATTTAGGAACAAATCAGACGGGGAAAAGTGTTAAATGTCAATATTTTTTGTTATCTTGAACCTTTTGCAAGTTTGCTGGTCTTAATAAACAGACGTCTAATCAATTACTGATATGAGGGTAGTAAAATACATTAGCCTGGCCTTTTTTATTGGTGCCTGCGCTATTTTGTTCTCATCGTTTTTTGCCAGCACGGCATTATCCACCAAAAAAATTAAGTTGGCCTATAAAAGTGCCGGGCTAACCGACCGGCAGGCCGCTGCGCATTTGCTGAGCCGTTTTACCTATGGCGCCACGCCGGGCGAAATTGACGCTGTAATAAAAATGGGCCTCGAAAACTGGCTGCAACACCAGTTGAATGCCGATTTGCCGGATGATTCGCTGAATAACCGTTTAAAATTGTATGATGCTTTAAATTATACTAATGAGCAGGTTGTAGATGTTTTCCCCGAAAGGGGCGCTATGTACCGCAACGCAGTTAAGGCCGGGTATGTAAGTAAAGATTCGTTGTATGTTGCTAAGGATAAAAAAGCATTTAACGCCCGGATACAGGTTTTTATGCAAGTTAAAGGTTACCGGCCCGAACAAGAATTATTAACGCAATTTGAGAGCCAGAAGATATTACGGGCAACTTATGGCAACAACCAGTTGCAGGAAGTACTCACTGAGTTTTGGTTTAATCATTTTAACGTGTCGTTTGCTAAAAACGGGCCGGGCAAATATATACCGGCTTATGAGCGCGATGTGATCCGCCCGCATGTGTTCGGTAAATTTGACGAGTTGTTGCTGGGTACGGCTAAGTCGCCGGCGATGCTCTTCTATCTGGATAACTTTAACAGCGTAGGCCCGCCACCCGAAAGAAAACAGCCGCAAATTGCACCACAGCCGCAGGAAATTGCCACCAATAATATGATGCTGATGGATATGCCCGATTCGGCAAAGAAAAAACTCCTTACACCCGCACCTCAACCATTAGTGCGCCGCAATGTAAGCGGTTTAAACGAAAACTATGCCCGCGAAGTAATGGAACTGCATACACTCGGCGTAGATGGCGGTTATACCCAAAGCGATGTGACGCAGGCAGCACGGGTATTGACCGGCTGGACCTACTTCCCGGAAGGAGAGGATAATGTAAACAATAATGGCATCAGGAAACAATTTATAAAACAGGGTGATGAAGTTATGGCGGAACAAGGCTATATGCACGACGGCGACTTTTTGTTTAACCCGACCAGGCACGATAAGGGCGAAAAGACAGTTTTGGGCCATCATTTTGGGAAGAACGGCGGCTACCAGGAAGGTGTCGACCTGCTGGAAATGCTGGCGCACCACCCGTCGACAGCTAAATTCATCAGCCGTAAACTCGCTGTACGTTTTGTAAGCGACAATCCGCCGCAAAGTTTGCTGGATAAGATGAGCAAATCGTTTATGGAGCACGACGGCGATATCAAAGAAGTTTTGATCACGATGGTGAGTTCGCCCGAGTTTTGGAGCAAAGACGCCTTGCGCGAAAAGACTAAATCGCCCTTTGAACTGGCCGTAAGCTCGATGAGGGCGCTCAATGCAGATATTAAGCAACCGATGCAGGTTTACAACTGGGTAGGCCGCATGGGAGAGAGGCTATACTATTACCTGGCACCTACCGGTTTCCCGGATAGGGGTACTTACTGGATCAATACCGGTTCGTTGCTTAACCGCATGAATTTTGGACTGGCTTTAACCACCGGGCGTATCCCGGGTGTTACGGTTAACCTGGCAGCACTAAATAATAATCACGAGCCTGAAAGCCCCGAAGCGGCATTGGCAATATACAGTAAACTGGTGATGCCCGAGCGTAATCTTGATAAAACCATCCAACGGCTTACTCCACTGTTAAACCAGCCCGACCTTGCGGCTACAGTTAACAATGCCGCTGCAAATACAATACCAGCACAGGCGGCTAATAAACCTGCCGTTACCAACCCGATGATGAGCGATAACATGATGCAGCAAAATGTACAGCCTAAAGATCCTGCCAGGATCTATGCCCGAGCGCAAATTCAGCCGGCGGCAAATAATACTATGCTGGCGCAGGTGGTGGGGATAATTATTGGCTCGCCGGAATATCAGCGGAGGTAGGTGGATGATCACTAAATTATTGATCATTACAAAATTGACAATGGGTATATAAAAAAATACCCATAAATACCCATGTTTTGCCGACGTATTCGTCTTTTTTGGTTACAAAAATTGCAAAATGAAAATTTGATGAAATCTGCTTAACTAAACATTAAACCCTGAGTTAATGTTATGGTCTAAAAGGTACCCCCGCAGAGCTAACCATTACCATGAAAACCATCAAACTATTATTGCTGACTGCCGTTATCTGCGTAAGCGGATTCGTGCTTGCTTCGTTTTTAACAGCAACGAAATTACCAGTTAAAAGCTACAAATTTCCGTACAAAAAAGGCGGCCTCACCGAAAGGCAGGCAGCAGCGCAACTGCTCAACCGTTTTACCTACGGCGCCACACCGGGCCAGGTTGACCAAGTGGTAAACATGGGCCTCGAGAAATGGTTCGAGCAGCAACTGAATGCCGACGCGCCCGATGATTCGTTAAACAAACGATTAGCCAGTTATGATGCGATCAATCTGAGCAATAGCGAAGTGCTGCAAAAATTTCCACCGGGGTTTGTGGTAGTGCACATGGCTATTATCGATAGCGCGATAAGCAAGGATTCGGTGGATAAGGCTGTCGATAAAAAAGCTTATAACGATAAGATACAGGCTTATATGAAGAGCAAGGGCCTGCGGTCGGATCAGGAATTGTATAAACAATTCATCAGTCAGAACATCCTGCGTGCGGCTTATACCAATAACCAGTTGCAGGAAGTGATGAGCGATTTTTGGTTCAACCATTTTAACGTATCGTTCACCAAAGGCGAGTGCGCGCAATTTATACCCGCTTACGAGCGCGATGTGATACGGCCGAATGCTTTAGGTGAGTTTGATAAATTGTTGCTGGCATCGGCAAAATCGCCGGCGATGCTGTATTTTTTAGATAACCTGGTAAGCCAGGGCGCACCTGCACCGCCAGCCAATAATATGATGATGGGCGGGGATAAAGCTAAGGCAAAACCAACTCAATCCGCTGCATCAACAGATATGGCGATGGGAGCAGCACCTGCGAAAACAAACGCTGGTATGGATATGATGATGATGTCGGCCGCGGCACCAACCCCGCCAAAACCAAAGCCCAATGCGCCAAAAAATGTAACCGGGCTGAATGAAAACTATGCCCGCGAGGTGATGGAACTACATACTTTGGGTGTAGACGGCGGTTACACCCAAACAGATGTTACCCAGGCCGCCCGTGTTTTAACCGGCTGGACCATGTACCCGTTGAGCAGTTATGGTTACGGCAGCAATATGAAAGGGTTGGTTGATAAAGTAGGCGTGAATAACCTGGAAGCCAAAGGCTATGTACACGACGGCGACTTTTTATTTACGCCAACCCGCCACGATATGGGCGAAAAAGTTGTGCTGGGCCATACTTTCCCGGCCAAGGGCGGTTACCAGGAAGGGGTCGACCTGTTGGAAATGCTGGCGCACCATCCGTCAACAGCTAAATTTATCTCGAAAAAGCTTGCCGTGCGTTTTGTGAGCGATAACCCGCCGCAAAGCCTCATCGATAAAATGGCTAAAACCTTTACCGAGCAAAACGGCGACATCAAACAGGTGCTGATCACGATGGTAAGTTCGCCCGAATTCTGGAGCAAAAAGGTACAGCGCGAAAAAATCAAATCACCTTTCGAGCTGGTGGTTAGTTCAGTCAGGGCCTTAAATGCCGATATCCAACAGCCATACCAGTTGTTTAACTGGATGTCGCGCATGGGCGAGAAGATCTATTACTACCAGGCGCCAACGGGTTTCCCCGACAGGGGGCAATACTGGATCAATACCGGCGCCTTGCTTAACCGAATGAACTTTGGCCTGGCCTTAACCAGCGGCCGCATACCGGGCGTTACCGTTAATCTTGCAGCGCTCAATAATCATCACGAGCCCGAAAGCCCCGAAGCAGCATTGATCACTTACAGTAAACTGGTGATGCCGGAGCGCGACCTTGATAAAACGATCAAGCAATTATCGCCTTTATTGACGGTTCCGGATGTAGCTAATAAAGTAAATGATGCGGTTACCAAAACACCTATCGCGACAAGCACACCACCGCCGGCAACCTTCTCGGGTATGGACGCGGTGCCGGGTAGCGAAGAACTAACCAAAAAGAAAGATGCCGTGCCGCCGCCAAAGGTTATGGCATCTGCACAAAACACTAAAAATAACGCTAATATGCTGGCACAGGTAGTGGGGATTATTATTGGTTCGCCTGAGTACCAGCGCAGATAACCATAAGAAAATAACGCTATTGGCTAAAAGGCCCCGGATTTTGATCACCCCGGGGCCTTTTAACTGTGTAAACTATTTATTAACTTCTAACTTTTTTTATTTCCCTCTTTTTTTTAATCGTATATTAGCCCTCGAACACACCCCTTAATACATTGAAGATTAAATTTTTCAGCCGGCTGAGCAATCCTAACAGGTCGCTGTTCCGAGCCGATTATATCCGTCAAAACCTTGAAGCTGTACGCTCCATGGGCATCGTATTTTTTGTGTTCGATGTGCTGTTCAAGCTATCGCCGTATATTTTTGGCCTTAAGCCCGATCAGGTCAGGCATGTTCAGGAGTTCGACCTTTCGGTAAATATCCACATCGCAGTTACACCGATCTTTATTTTACTGGCCATTGTAATGATCAGACAGTTCAGGCAAACGCCCAAATATCTGTTCCTTGGCCAGTTGCTGAGTATTCTTTTCGCTTCATATATCATTGCGGCCGGAATGATGGGAAGTATTTTGTCTATGCATAACCCTAAAAATACGGTAACGCTATACATGATCACGTTGATGATTGCCGGGGTATTTTTTGTGTTCGAATATTACGAATCTTTGTTAATAGGTTTGATCATAACCGTCATATTTAGCTTATTACTGCCACACTATGTAACTGATGCGCGGCAACTGATGCTCAACCAGTTTATGTCGGCCATATTGCTGATCGCATTTTTTAGCATTTCGCGCTATGTGTTCTCCTACAGGGCCAACCACTTTATACAGCTTAAAATCATTCGCGAAAAAAATACGCAGATTGAAATGGCCAATCAGCTTAAAGATGAGATATTGGGTGTTGTGGCACACGATCTGCGGAACCCGCTTGCGGCGATCGAATCGATAGCCGGTATTATGCAGCTGGATGGTAAACTCGATGATGATCAGGACGATAACATATTAATGATCAAGGCTTCGTGCGAGCGGGCTAAGCTGATCATCAACGACCTGATAGAAGTCGCCCGTAACGATATCGACAGCGAGTTTGAAGTGCGTAAAACAGATCTGAATCAGTTTTTACTTCAAATAGTTGAGGAGTGGATGTACAGTGGTACTAAACCGAAAATTATTTATTACGGTCCTCAAAAGCCAGTTTTTGCCTGGATAAATGAAGAAAAAATGCACCGGGTAATGGATAACCTGATCAGTAACGCAGTTAAGTTTTCGGCCGAAGAAGAAGGTATTGAGGTATCCTTACGGGATGCAAGCGGTTCGGCTTTAATTGATGTAAAAGACTTTGGCGTGGGCATACCGGACAGTTTGCTGCCGAATATTTTCGACCGCTTCTCGAAAGCGAGCCGCAAGGGGCTTCACGGCGAAGAATCGATAGGGTTGGGGCTGAGCATTGTAAAGCAAATCATCGCCAAACACGGCGGCGAGGTGAAAGTAAAAAGTGTTGAGCAACAGGGTACTACTTTTACCATCAGCCTTAATCAGTCGATAGCTTCCTGACCGTCGGGGAAAAACCGATGGTTGAAATTCACTAAAAACAAAGTTGTTGTAGCGCGTGTGCAGGCGGTGTAAAACCAGCGCAGAAAATCGTTATTGACCATATCTTCTGTAAGATAGCCCTGGTCCACAAATACAGCGTCCCACTGCCCGCCCTGTGCCTTATGACAGGTTACCGCATAGGCGAATTTGATCTGCAGCGCGTTATAATAAGGGTTGGTTTTTAACTCGTTGTACTTTACGCGTTTATTGGCAATATGTTCGTAATCCTTCATCACTTCTAAAAAGAAACGCTTTTGATCGATAGGCGCCAGGGCGGGCGATTCTGAATACAAGGTATCGAGCATCACCTTGCAGTTGATGGTCAGGTCTTCGGCGTAGTCGGTAAATTCCAACTGCGCGTCGGCAAACCTGAAACCATACATATCCTGAAAATTGCGGATCTTACGTATCCGGGCAATATCGCCGTTGGCAATAAAACCGGTGCTGTTCTCTTCCTCTTCCTTGAGCCAGAAGTAGTTGTTGCGCACCACCATCACCTGGTCGCCGCCGGTAATCTCTTCATCCCTGAACAGTACACGGCCGCGTATTTGCTGGTTATACAGGTTGGCGTTTTTGTTCGACCGGCAGATGACCAGCGTGCGGTCCATCCCAAATTTATTATAAGCATAGTTCAGTCCTTCCTCCAACCGGTCGCCATTGATGCGGTACACATCTTTGAAACCTTTGGTGGCGATTTGCGGTATCTGGTTCTTATTTTTTCGTATCAGGTTTCGTATCCCGGTAACGTTGAGCAATATACCCGATTCTTTCTCCTGCCGCACCACGTCAGTCAGCTCAAAACTGTAAATATCCAGTCCGAACTGATCTTTCATTACCTTTTCTTCCAATGCCGGGCTTGCGACAGACCCTACCGGTGGCAATTGCGCGGTATCGCCAACCAGCATCAGTTTACAGTTTTTGGTGTTGTACACATAATTGACCAGATCCTGCAAAAGGCTTTTATGATTATTGCCGCTCACCTCGTCGGATATCATCGATGCTTCATCGACAATAAACAACGTATCGGTTGCCATATTATCGCCGATGCTGAAAGAATCATCGACACTCATAGCCGATTTTTTACGATAGATACGTTTATGGATAGTAAAGGCTTTTTTACCCGAGTAGCCCGTGATCACCTTTGCCGCACGGCCGGTTGGGGCAAGCAATACCGATTTATAATTATACTGCCGTAAAGCTTTTACGAGCGTACTGATCACGGTTGTTTTACCCGTACCGGCGTAGCCTTTCAATATAAAACATTCGTCGCCATCGTCGCGCGTTAAAAACTGGTGCAGTTTTTTAAAGAGCTCGAGTTGCTGCCCGGTAGGCGTATGCGGAAACGATTTTGATATCAGTTCTGTATCGGTGTTCACACTCCAAAAATGCGTATAAAAAGCCTGAAACAGACATATATTTTTTTTACTTTTGTTACAATGAGCAACAGCAGGTACAACTATTACGATCCGGAGTTTAATCCTGAAGAAGCACAAGGCAATAGCTTGCTTATCCTGATCACCGGCGATACATTTTCATTTTCTGTTATACAATTGGAGTCGGGCAAAGTGCTGGTTTGGGGAGAGCAATACCCCATTGACGAACTGGTGACACCTGCTTCGCTAAAACAGATATTAGCCGCTGACTATAACAGTGTAAAGATCGGCATCCAGTCATTATCTTTTACGATAGTTCCGGACGAGTTATTTGAGCGCGAGAAACTTACCCAGTACGGGCAATTCCTGGATAAAGACGCTGATGACGTACTTTTGGTCAACAAGCTTGATGCACAAAACTATGTGGTTTTTAAGATAGATCCGGCCACCGCTGCAGCTGTTTCTGCAAACTTTAACCTTGATCTGGTATATTTTGCCGGCAAAGCCTGGATAGCCGGGGTAAACTTCTCACGCCCTTATAACCAGCCGTTGTATATTCATATCGAAGGAGACTTTTTACAGTTGTTGTACTGTAACGAGGGTAGGCTGAGATTTTATAACACCTTCGAGTTCAGCAATCCTGATGAAGTGATGTATTATACCATTATGGTTGCCAACGAACTTGGATTGAATCTGGATGCCACTTCGGTAATATTGAGTGGCGATATCAGCATCGCCGACAGGAAGATACACCGCATCAACGATTTGTTGCCTAAGGTATATTTTAACCAAAATCATGTAGTTACGCTGCCCGAAGGTTTCATCTCACACCAGATTCTGATGCTGGCCGGTTTATCATTATGCGAATCATTGGTGGTAAATTAAGAGGGCTGCGGCTTAATCCGCCGAATAATCTGCCCGTACGCCCTACAACCGACCTGGCAAAGGAAGCTCTTTTCAACATTCTGAATAACCAGATAGAGTTTGAAGGCCTTAAAGTGCTTGATCTTTTTAGCGGCACCGGGAATATCTCGATGGAATTTGCTTCGCGCGATGCCGAAATCGTTGTATCGATCGATCGTAGCGTGCAATGTATCCATTATCTGAATGATATGTCGCGCCAGCATAAGCTCGGGCAGATCAAAACATTTAAAGCTGATGTTTTTAAATACCTGGAAATGGAGACGGATAAGTACGACATGATCTTTGCCGACCCACCGTACGACCTGAACCGTATTCCCGATATTCCCAAACTCGTGTTCGAAAATGATATGTTATTGCCCGGCGGAATGCTGATCGTGGAGCATCAAAGCATGCAGAACCTAAGCCAGCACCCGGCTTTTATGGAGCAGCGCAAATACGGGCACTCGTCATTTTCGTTTTTTAGGAACAATGTTGATCAATAGAAATAACCTTGTAACATTTCAACCTTACAACATAATTTGCGTAATTTCGATCTCATAAACATACCTGCATGAAAATCGCACTCTTTCCAGGTTCGTTCGATCCGGTTACCAAGGCCCACGTTGATATCTTAAAACGTTCGGTAAACCTGTTCGATAAAGTATATATCGGCATAGGGGTAAACAGTACAAAAAAAGGTTTTCTGAGTATCGAAAAACGCGAGCTTATGCTCCGCGCCGTATTCGAAACCGAGCCCAAAATACATGTGATTGCCTATGAAGGCCTAACGGTTGATTTTTGCCGGCAGATCGGGGCGACTTATATGATCCGCGGTATACGTACCGTATCCGATTTTGAATATGAAAAGGCTATCGCCCAGATGAACCATGCGCTCGAGCCGGATATCGAAAGCATATTTATCGTCAGCAAGCCGGGCTATTCATCCATTAGCTCTACTATCGTGCGCGAAATTCTGCGTTTTAACGGCAATGCCGATCAGTTTATTCCGAAAGAGGCTCTGCAGTTCCTTTAATCAATCCCGTTTTTTCCATTACCTCGGTAATAGAGGGGAAGGTGTTTTTGGTAACAATGCCCATTTTTTCGTGTGTCAGCCAGCGGGCATCGGTAATACCTTCTTCTTTTTGCGGTTTTAATTTATCAAACCCTTCGCACCTCATCTTATACCAATACGATTTTTTAACCACTACTTCGCCTTTGTAAACGTAGGCATGATAAGTTTTGCCTATTTTTTTGCCCAGCTTTTTTACTTTGATACCACACTCTTCCTCAACTTCGCGCACGGCACATTCTCTGATATGTTCGCCCTTTTCAATTTTACCCTTGGGCAAATCCCATTTATCGTTGCGGTAAATAAACAAATACTCTTTACGCTCGTTCTTTACCAAACCGCCGGCCGCTTTGATAACCGTAACGTTTTGGGTGATTTGTTTAAAGAAAGCTTTGGCATCGGTACAAATCACAAAAAAATTATGGCCAGGGTAATGTTCTAAAATAAGTGGATAAATAATTTTCAGATCAAAGTTTTGATGGTCAATCTGTTGATATTTTTTTAAGCTTTTTGGAGCTGATTCTGTTATTAAAAGAACCTTTTGGTTGATATAAATTCTATAAATTTGAGCCATGTTTAATAAAACTGAGATCGAACAACAGGTTGCCGAATTTTTGCTGCAAATTAAAGCAATTAAATTACAACCTAATAGTCCTTTTACGTGGGCTTCGGGCTGGAAATCGCCGATTTATTGCGATAACCGTACTACATTGTCACACCCGGCCATACGTACCTACATCCGTCAGAAATTAAGCTCGTTAGTTCAGGACGAATTTGGTGCCGTAGCCTGTGTTGCAGGCGTAGCAACGGCAGGTATCCCGCAGGGGGTTTTGGTTGCCCAAGAGCTGGGTTTACCATTTGTTTACGTACGCGCCAAACCAAAGGAACACGGTACCGGTAATTTAATAGAAGGCGATGTGTTTCCTGGCCAAAGAGTTATTGTTGTTGAAGACCTGATCTCGACCGGAAAAAGCAGTTTGCAGGCTGTTGAGGCCCTGCGCGCGGCCGGATGCGACGTTGCCGGACTGGTGGCCATATTTACCTACGGGTTTGACGCTGCTACCGAGAATTTTAAAAAGGCTAACTGCCGTTTTGCTACTTTATCCAATTACAACGCCTTAATCAAATATGCCGAAGAAAACCAGTATATCTCGAAAGAGGACGTGAAGTTGTTGGAGCAATGGCGCGAAAATCCATCAGTTTGGGCGCAGAAAGTTATGCCCGACTAATAACACTAACCAATTATGACCATTATTGAGAGTAAAAAAACAATCGGCAAACCCGTTGCCGGCGTATACAGTTTTTTAGCAGATTTGAACAACCATCAGCAATTGATGCCCGAAAACATATACAACTGGTCGTCGACAGCTACCGAAGCGCGCTTTACCATCCAAAACATGGCTAAACTGGCTTTAAAGGTTGGAGAACTGATACCCAATCAATCGATACAGATCATCCCTGCCGAGGCTCCGCCTTTTGAAATGGAACTCAAATGGCTGGTAACTCCCAACGGAGATCAGACGGAAGTTACTTACCGTATCTCGGCCGATCTGAATATGATGATGAAAATGCTGGCCAGCGGCCCCCTGCAAAAACTGGCCGATCATGAAACCTCCCGCCTGGCCGAAGTTTTAAAGTAATTACGTTTTACATTTGCTGCGGCGGTAAAGCAATACGCAAATACCCGCAAGGGCAGCGGTTATTAAAGTGATGCCAATAATCACAAAGCTTTTGCGGTCAGCATCCTCTTCGTCTAACGTGGTGCTGAAATGGTGTAAACTATCCGTACGAGTATTTTGTGTTAGTACTGTGGCATTTTTTTGCCCGGCTATCGCCCTTGCAACAGAATCATTTAGGTATTTGATACGATTGAACGCACCGGCAGCCTTTTGTGCATCGCCCTCTTGTGTATAATACTTCACCAGGGCCTTTTGCACTTCTATTTGTTCATCTATTTTAGATTGTGTTTTAGCCAGAGAGAGCGCCTCATCCAGGTCACGCTTCGCCAGGGTGAAATCTTTAATATCCTGCTTTACCGATGCCAATGCGAGCAGCGATGAAATAATATTCAGCGTGTCGTGCTTCTCTCTTGAAATTTCGTTCGACTGCAGGATGAACCATTTTGCCTGTGTAAATTTCTTTTGGAGGTGATAAACCAAACCCAGGTGGTCGAAGGTTTCGCGCAACCCTACGCTATCCCTGAATTTTGAATAAATATGCAGGCCCGCCATGATATGATCGATGGCTTTGCCCAGGTCATTAAAAGAGGCGCCGGGCTGTGCAAGCTTCAGTGCCAGGTCATTTAACGAGTCGGCCTTAACGGTCTGACTTTTAATAAAGGCCGTTCGTGCCAGTTGAGCGCTATCCGTATTAGTTTGAGCTGAACTTACCGGGCAGGTAAAGAAAAATAAAATCGATAAGCAGGGTAGGAGTTTAACCATTCAGAGTTAGTTGTATCGATCTAATATAGGCATTTATAAGCGAGGTTCGTGTGTTTCGGTCAATTAAGGAAAGGGCCAAGTCTAAAGATTGAAATAAAATTTGCGAAGTTCAGTTTTATTATCGTATATTTACGATATATAATTTAAGGTAATGGCGGTCAATAAAAAAACGGAGTTCACAGAGCTTGATCAGAAGCTTGCCGATATGTCGAAAGCCATGTCGCACCCGGCCAGGATAGCTATTTTAAGGGTACTGGCCGAGCGTAACACCTGTATTTGCGGCGAAATTGTAGAAGTAATGCCATTGGCACAGGCCACCGTATCGCAGCATTTAAAAGAGTTGATGGGGGCGGGGCTGATTAAAGGAACCATAGATGGTAAAAAGTCATGCTATTGTATCAACTGGGAAGCCTTTAAAGAATTCAATTCGGATTTTAATACCCTTTTCGGCGATTTGCAGACCGCATCGTCAAACCAAAGTTGTTGTTAATTTAAATTTATAGCTATGAATAACGCAGTGGCCACGAACTGGCAATCCTTTAAAAATGAGTTATTGCTGCATACTGATAAACACCTGCAGTTTAAATATGCCGAAGATAAATTGGTAGACCCTTCTTACCATATTACCGAAATTAAACAAGCGCCCATCATATCAGTAGATTGCGGCGGCAAACTCAATACCTGGACCGAAGTTATTGTTCAACTATGGGAGCCGGCTTCCAAAAGTGCCGAAAACCCGATGAAAGTGAGCAAGGCCTTGTCTATTATCCGGGTGGTGGAAGAGGCCATGAGTATTAATCCGATGGCGACTGTGAAAATCGAGTTCGGCAATCCGGGATTTGATACGCGGCAGATGTACCCCAATAACCTATCAGTCGATGGAAATAGCCTGATTGTTGACTTAATACCCGATAAAACGCAATGCAAAGCCATTGAAAGAGGCGGCTCCTGCGGTACTGCCTCAGCCGAAAACGAAGCCTGTTGCGCGCCAGCAAAGACGGCGCTAAAACCCAAAGTTGAAATGAAGAACCTGGCCGCTGCATCTGCCTGTTGCGAACCTGGTGGCGGTTGTTGTTAATTGATGAATATGCAGATTGAAAGGGCAACGCCCTACAGAAACGAGATAATTGCATTGTTGCAGGCCGAAGGTTTGCCCTTTGCAGATTTACCCGAAGACCTCGGCAACTTCGTGGTGATTTTGGATGACCGCCGGGTAATTGGTTCTGCGGGTTTGGAGATTTATGGCAGTTATGGGTTGCTGCGTTCGTTAGCCGTGAGCAAATCCTTTCGTAATAATGGGATAGGTAATCAATTGCTTAATGAAGTTGAAACATCGGCAGGGGTGAGGGGCCTTGCAGCCATCTATCTGCTCACCGAAACCGCGCCCGCATACTTTAAACAAAAAGGTTACAAACAAATAGAAAGAGCGGCTATCCCTGTAGCAGTACAGCGGTCGTCTGAGTTTAGCCACGTCTGCCCGGTTTCGGCAATAGCCATGAAAAAGGATCTTAAATAAATTATGAAACGAATATTAGTACTATGCACCGGCAATAGCTGCCGTAGCCAGATAGCCCATGGTTATTTACAACATTTTGCAGGCGATAGAGCCGAAGTTTACAGCGCAGGGATTGAAACGCACGGCGTTAACCCCAAAGCCATACAGGTAATGGCCGAAGACCATATTGATATCTCCAAACACACTTCAAACAACGTCGACGAATACACCGATATTCCGTTTGATTATGTGATTACTGTTTGCGATAATGCCAAAGAGAATTGCCCGTATTTCCCAACTACTGCCGAGCGTTTTCATTTCAATTTTCCTGATCCCGCTAAGGCGAAGGGTACAAACGACGAAATCATGAACGAGTTCAGGCGGGTTAGAGAGATGATCAAAACTTACTCGTTTGACTTTGTGCAGGCTCATTTAAAATGAGAAACTACCTGTATGAGACTATAGGTACATTCGCGCTGGTGCTTTTCGGGACCGGCGCGATTATTGCCGGGCAGCAATTCGATGGCGTTGTTACTCATACCGGTGTTTCAATAACATGGGGTGTAATAGTAGCTGTCATGATCTATATATTCGGTAGCAAGTCGGGCGCACACATTAATCCTGCGGTAAGTATTGCCTTTACGGTGGCAGGGCATTTCAGTATAAAAAAACTTCCTGCGTATATTATCAGCCAGTTAACCGGCGCGTTGCTTGCCAGCGTGTTGCTTAAACTCCTATTCCCGGCAAACCAATTGCTGGGAGCAACTATGCCATCGGGTACAGAGATACAGTCCTTTTTATTCGAGCTTTTGCTTACTTTTTTACTGATGTTTGCCGTGTTACTTTTTGCTCATGGCAGTAAAGAAACAGGAAGATTTGCGGGTTTGGGCATAGGAACTGTGGTTGGGCTGGAGGCTTTTTTTGCCGGGCCGGTATGCGGGGCATCTATGAATCCTGCCCGCTCCATCGCACCGGCAATTGTATCAGGCCATACCGAACATCTATGGATCTATGTTGTGGCTACAATTGCAGGCGCATGTTTAGCGATACCGGCATTTAACCTGATTCGGATAAGATCGGTGAAATCAATCTAAAATCGGTGCAATGCGGGTTACTTAATCTTGATACCCTTATATTCTTCGGCTTCCTGGTAATCCTTTCGCAGCGGGTAACCTTCCCAGTCATCGGGCAATAAAATACGGCGCAGGTCGGGATGATTTTCAAAAAAGATGCCCACCATATCAAAAGCTTCACGCTCATGCCAATCGGCAGTTTTCCATACTGCCGATACACTTGGAAAGGAAGGTAGATTATCTAAGGCCCGGTCGTTTGGGATACTTACTTTTAAAACCAGCTGTGTATTGTATGGAATAGATGAAAGATGGTAAACCACACCGAAGCGATTTTCGGTAATACCGTAATCCACCCCGCTAAGGCAAGATAAAAAGTCGAAATAAGTTCCGGGGTTATCCCGCAGTTCCAGGCAAACGTCGGCTATGCGATCGGGTTTAATCAATAAAGCTTTTTGTAAGCCTGTTGTTTCTTCGCCCAAAACAACGCCCTCACCAAATTTACCGGTCAATAAAGTTTTGATGTCTTCAAACGTCATGGCGCAAGTCTAACAATCTTCCAGTTGGTTTTATCTGCCTTTTTGTATACGATCCGGTCGTGTAAACGGCTTGGGCGACCTTGCCAGAATTCGATCAGCGTAGGTTTAACAACATAGCCGCCCCAGTGTGCCGGTTTAGGTACATCTTCGTCAGCATATACCTTTTCCAGGTCGGCCCATTTTTTCTCTAAGATGTCGCGGCCTTCAATTTCCTGGCTCTGCGGCGAAACTACCGCGCCAACCTGGCTGCCTTTCGGCCGGGTATAAAAATATTTTTCCGACTCTTCGCGGCTCACTTTTTCGACCGTACCTTCAATGCGCACCTGCCGCTCGAGCGAAGGCCAGAAAAACAACAACGTAGCTAATGGGTTTTTTGCCATCTCCCTGCCTTTGCGGCTCAGATAGTTGGTATAAAACACAAAGCCGCGTTCATCAAAACCTTTAAGCAATACAATACGCGCCGAAGGGCGTCCGTCGGTGGTGGCGGTAGCAAGCGTCATAGCATTTGCTTCTTCGGCATTTGTTTCGAGCGCCTGCTTAAACCATTTTTCAAATTGTTTTATAGGGTTTTTCGTTACCTCTTTTTCTGATAGGGTAGATGCACTGTACTCTTCGCGCAGGTTTTGAATTGTTGTCTGATCCATTTGCCGTCAAAGGTACAAATACAAGGCGTTAAATTTTAATGTTAAATTTTTGAATAAAAATTTCAATTTATGTTAAACCGAACATATTTTTGACAACGGTGTTAACGTTATATACGTAAAGCAGATAGATGTTAAGTACAATTACCCCGGCTGCAGGCAGACTATTGATATCGGAGCCATTTATGATGGATCCGAATTTCAAACGATCTGTGATCTTATTAACCGAGTATTCGGAAGTAGGAGCGATGGGTTTTGTGCTTAATCAACTCAGCGAATATGTACTGAGCGACATTATGCCTGATGTTGCTTATGCCGAGATCCCGCTATATAAAGGCGGCCCCGTAGGCAACAATACCCTGCACTTCATACACCGTTGCCCCGAAAAAATTGAGGACGGTATCGAGATCACCAATGGTATTTACTGGGGAGGCGATTTTGAGATGGTTAAAGGTCTGATCAATAATTATCAGTTAACCGACGCCGACATTCGCTTTTTTATCGGTTACTCAGGCTGGACCGAAGGCCAGTTGGATGACGAGTTACAGGAAGATACCTGGATGGTGACCGATAAATTCAGCCCCGACCTGTTGTTCAGCCATAACGAGGACACGCTCTGGAAAGAAACCGTGGTTAGCCTCGGCCAGCGTTACGCGCATATCGCCAATTTTCCTGAGAATCCTACCTTAAATTAGTTTATTGGTCATTAGTTTTTAGTCTTATCGATCCGGGTTTTATTGATCATAATTTTGTTTTGCTTACTTTGCATCCGCAATGCAAGTACTAATAAACTAATGAACCAAAACATCAACCATTCTGTTTGTGCCTGGTGTTATCCGGATATGAGCCTCGATGAGCTTTGCATTGCAGCCAGGCAGATCGGCATAACGGGTATCGACCTGGTTGGCCCCGAAGGCTGGCCCATATTAAAAAAGCATGACCTTTATTCGCCAATGTGCAATGGCGCCGAGATCAGTTTAACCGAAGGGTTTAACGACCGGCAATATCACGCGCAGCTTTTCGATAACTATGTCAGAATGATACCGCTTGTGGCGGCGGCAGGCTACACCAACCTGATTTGTTTTAGTGGTAATTGTAATGGCATAGATGCAGAAACTGGCCTGCGCAATTGTGTTGAAGGAATAAAGCCATTGTTGCAGGTAGCCAAAGAGCACAAAGTGGTTTTGGTAATGGAGCTGCTTAACGCGAAGACAGACCATCCCGATTATCAGTGCAATAAAACTCCCTGGGGCGTTGAACTGGCAAAGCGCCTCGCATCCGATAACTTTAAACTACTGTATGATATTTACCATATGCAGATAGAGGAAGGCGACATCATCCGCACCATCCTTGAAAACCATCAGTATATTGCTCATTACCATACCGGCGGTGTGCCCGGCCGTAACGAAATTGATGAAACCCAGGAATTAAACTATCCTGCGATAATGAGGGCTATAAAAAATACAGGGTTTAAAGGTTTTGTCGCGCAGGAGTTTATTCCAACACAAGCAAATAAAATAGCATCGTTGGCAAAGGCAGTTCAAATTTGCGATATATAACATCCATTCAATATGAAATCTATCTGTGTATTCTGCGGGGCCAATTATAATGGCGACCCAAACCTCAAACAAGCCATCGGGCTTTTAGCTGATGTAATGGTAAACCGTGATGTAACACTTGTTTTTGGCGGCGGCAAAGTGGGAGTAATGGGACTAATGGCCGATGCCGTGCTGGACCGCGGCGGCAAAGCGATCGGAGTTATCCCAACGTTTTTAATGGATAAAGAGGTTGGCCACACGGGCTTGACACAAATGCATATTGTTGATAACATGCATCAGCGCAAGCAACTGATGAGCGATCTGAGCGATGGGATTATTACCCTTCCGGGAGGATTTGGCACGCTCGAAGAATTTTTTGAAGTGTTAACCTGGTTACAGCTTGGACTCCATAAAAAGCCAATTGGCATATTAAATGTTAACGGCTTTTACGACTTTTTACTGAAGCAGATGGATGTGATGGTTGAACAGCGCTTTTTAAAACCGGCTAACCGCGAACTGGTACTCACTTCAACCGACCCGATAGAACTGGTCGACCTGATGTCGAAATTTGATGCTAACCCCGACGATGTCTGGTTTAAAGAGCGCAACCTGATCTGATGGTAAATTTTATACTCATAGCGATATGTATTATCGCGGGGATGCTTTTCCGTGCGTCAAAAACCTTACCGGCGGATGCGCACCGGGGTATCAACGCCTGGATCATTTACCTGGCCCTTCCCGCAGTATCGTTTAAATATCTGCCGCATATTGTTTGGTCGCGCGAATTGCTCGCGCCGATTTTAGCACCTGTTATTGTATGGCTCGGCGGCTGGCTACTGGTGACCATCTATACCAAACTTAAACCTGCCGATCAGCCAACCAAAGGTAGTTTGCGCCTGATGAGTGGTTTGGCCAATACCTCGTTCGTGGGCTTCCCGCTTATTGCGGCCTATCTTGGCGAAAAATACATCAGCATCGCCATTATCTGCGATCAGATAACGTTTCTGTTGTTATCTACTGCAGGTGTAGTTGTGGCTATTAACGCTTCAAAAAAGTCGGCACTGTCGGCCGGAATTGTGCTTAAACGGGTATTGCGTTTTCCTCCGTTTTTGGGATGTGTCGGCGCCTTGGTATTGCCGCATTTTATCGATATCTCTGTTGTCGATCCGTTATTTGATAAGCTTGCGACAACAGTTGCACCGTTAGCTTTATTTTCAATAGGACTGCAATTACAATTTAAAGGCTGGTTAAGCGAGTTTAAAAATATCTCAGTTACGCTTGCCTATAAACTCATATTAGCGCCCGCTTTGGTATTTGGCCTGTTTTTTTGCCTTGGATTTAAAGGCGTTACACCTCAAGTTGCCATTATGGAAGCTGCTATGCCCACGCTTTTAACTGCGGGTGTTGTTGCCGACGAATATGATTTGAACCCCAAATTATCTAACCTTATTATCGGTATTGGTATTATCCTGTCGTTGTTGACGACTGCCGGGTGGTATTATATCACCAGGTAGTTACCAATCCAGTTTTACTAATGCTACCCCTTGCCGTGGAAGTGTAAATTTTACGGGTAAACTGCCATTAACAACAGTCATTTTAGCTGGCGGCCCCATTGTTTGCAATTGCCCTGCTTTTTCCAATTCGCTTATTTGTGCCTGTGTTGGGTTTTGAGGTGAACCCATTTTTTTCCAAACTTCGTACGAATTGCTGTGCTGATCATCGATCCGGTATTGGGTTACCGTAGCTTTTGCTGACGGAATGTTTTTGATGTTGACCGTTACCGGTTCGCCCGATGATTGTTTATCCTCATCATGGTAGTTCCAAACCATTATTGCGGCCGTATGCACATCGGCGGAAGCCAGGGTGCCAATATCTGTTTGTGCGCCGCGCACGCTCGAATCCAATACCATCTTTAACGGATACATGCGGTTATCTTCAGCCTTTAAACGATTGCCCTTCATCATCCCATACATCCTAAAGACATTGAGTACCGGTTTATCTACACCGTTCGTCGACAGGTCGCGGAAGCCGGCAAACCAGGGCTGACCTTCAAACTCGAACGACCAGCTCACGGCGCCTAATAAATTCATATCGTACTCGTCCATCAACTCATATTTTCGCGCGAAAGCTGCCGCGGTATAGCTCGAATACATGGTACCGTTACGGTAAGCGTTTTCGGGATTGGTAGCCATGCCGCAGGCTGCGCAGCCTTCCGGGTCAGATTCGCCGATAATTACCGGGATATTCTTCAACTCGGGGAACAAACGGATATTTTTAAAATGATTGTTGATGTTTTGCAGTTGCTGTTTCACGTTCATCACTACTACGCCGTTAACCACCTTGGGTGATCCTTTCGCATGAAAAAGCACAATATCCAGCGGCGAGCCTATCTTGCCGGTAGAATAGTTGGTATCGCGCAGGCAATGTTTGATGAAGTTAGCCTGGTATTTCATCGCACCACCAGTAGCATCGGCACCACCCACTTTTGCTGTGGGCAAGGCGCGTTTTACACCATCTGCAGCATAATCATACAACTTGTAAAATTCCTGCACCGTGCCTTTCCAATAAGCGCCGTCGGGCTCGTTCCAAACTTCCCAATACCAGCTTTCAACCTCTTTTTGCCCGTAGCGGTTCACACAATGCTTAACCCAATTGTAAACCAGGTCGCGCCATTTGTTATAATCCTTTGGCGGATATGCCCAGCCGGTCATGATCTTCGTATAGGACAAGCCAGGTTTCCACTCGTGTTTGTAAGGCTCGGGATGCGTAGACAGTGCTTCGGGCATAAAACCAATCTGCGCCAGGGGCTTCATACCCCGCTTGATATACGTATCAAAAATACTGTCGACGATATGATAATTGTAAACCGGATTGCCTTTGGCATCCTCGGTATAAATATTGGTCGACCCCCATTTCAACGCAGCGATCCCGTCTCCCGACGTCATCAGGTTATGCGCCCGCACATGTACCGGTACCGGGCTTAAAGCTGCTATTTCCGAAAGCAATTTTTTGCCATCCTTCATATATGTATAGTTCGGCTCGTCGTAACCAAACCATGCCCAAATGGGTTTCATAGGTGCTATGGTTTGTTTCAGATCGATATTGACAGTAGCCGGAGTTTGTGCCTGTACACGGCAAATAACAGCCAGCGACAGCGTAAATAGAGCAAGCTTTTTCAAGATATGAGGTATTGGTTTATGAATTGTCTAATATACACTTTTACTTTTCTTTTTTAAGAAAAGCCCGTTCGTGTGCTAAAAATATTACATCGCGCAACATGTCTTTCCTAACTTTGGTCAGGTCGACAAAAGTGCAACCCTGTAAACCCCATTTATTGGGTACCGGGAAGAAGATAGTGGGATCGTATGGATGAAAAAGAGATTGATCCGTTGGCGAAAGTTTAACCATTATGCGTTGCTCCTGTTGCCAAAGTGTAGTGAAGATCTTTTTATTGGCCTTTAACGCCCGCAAGTGAAAATGATCTGTCTCTTCCACATCGCCAAACGAGAAGGCGATCTGCCTTACGGTGTCCATATCAATTGCCATAGTTAAAATTAGTAAATTTGTTGGATGACGATTGAAGATATAGAAACCTTTTGCGATAGTTTTCCGGGTGTTACTAAGGATATTAAGTGGGAAGATCATTTATGCTTTAATGTGGGCGGCAAAATGTTCGTGGTCACATCGCCAGATGCTGTACCGCCATCGGCAACTTTTAAAGTTACCGATGAAGAGTTTGAGGAAATGATAGCACGCGATGGCTTTAGCGCAGCAGCATATATCGGTAAATATAAATGGGTAAAGGTTGATGATATTAACCTGCTGAGTAAAAAAGAGTGGGAGCACTACGCCAGGCAATCGTACAATCTGATCACTTCTAAACTACCGACCAAGGTTAGAGCCGGTCTGGGCTTGTAACCGATTTCCTACTTCATCCGGAAAATACTAATTTGCAGGCCGATCAACCATTATTTTTCTTTACCGATGGCCAAAAACTTTATCATCCGCCCACGCTATTTTATACCTTCAATCGCTTTGTTTTTTGGCTATATCGCCTTTCAGATTGAAGATAGTGTTAAAATAAGTGGTTGGTTGCTAATGTTGTTCTTCCTGTCGCTGGCATTGGTTTTTCAAAAAGCCGATAAATTAAAAGGGTTTTCTTTCCCGCTCATCATTTTCGCGGCAGTGAGTTTGACGATGTATTACCCGCAGCATTTTGTAAGTTTTAACGGTTTTAAACTATCCAAACTAATTATCCCGCTGCTGCAGATCATCATGTTCGGTATGGGCAGTGAATTGAGTATGAACGAGCTTGCCACCGTTTTTAAAATGCCGAAAAAGATATTGGTAGGCGTGATTTGCCATTACACCGTGATGCCGCTCATCGGCTTCCTGTTAGTCAGTGTTTTCAGCTTTCCGCCCGAAATTGCTGCCGGGGTTATTTTGGTAGGCTGCTGCCCGAGCGGACTGGCATCTAACGTTATGTCGTACCTTGCCCGTGCCAACCTTGCCCTGTCAATAGCAGTAACTACCGTTTCAACATTACTGGCTCCATTGTTTACACCTTTATTGATGCGCATACTGGCAGGTAAGCTTATCAAGGTGAGTTTTTGGGCTTTGGCCTGGGATACCACCCAGGTGGTGATTTTCCCGATACTGGCAGGCTTATTGTTCCACTTTTTAGTGCGTGGTAAACTCAAGTGGCTCGATAAGATTATGCCGATGATATCAATGATAGGCATTGCGCTCATCATTATGGTAATTACCGCCAGTGGCCGCGACGCCCTGTTAAAAGTTGGCGCTTTGCTGATGCTTGCCGTGCTGATCCACAACATGCTGGGTTATACCCTGGGCTATTGGTTTAGCCGACTTTTAGGTTTTGAGGAGAAAGATTGCCGCACTATATCGCTCGAAGTGGGTATGCAAAACAGCGGGTTGGCTTCCGGACTGGCTTTAGGGCTGGGGGGAATAGGCACGGTTGGGCTGGCCTCGGCTATCTTTGGCCCGTTGATGAATATCAGTGGTTCATCTCTGGCTACCTGGTGGCACGGCCGTATCCCGAAAGGCGAAATTGACCCGGAAAAGCCTATTTAACATATTTTAACTAAATCTATCAGGTCTTAAATTAAACTACCGCATTTGCAGCTTGTCATAATTACAAAAAACAGGATTATGAAAGCTCAAATTTTAGGCATCTCCTTAATGATCGCCTTATTCGGAATAAGTACTACAACTTTTGCACAAACCCAGTTCGACCGTACACACCCTCGTCGCGCCGAGGTAAACAGCCGCATTGCCCGTCAGGATGCGCGTATCCATCACGAAGTACGCGAAGGCGAGATCAGCCGCACTAAAGCTGCCCGTTTACATCGCGAAGACCACAGCGTACGCCGCGAAGAACGCCGTATGGCAGCCCGCGATCATGGCCATTTAACCCGCCGCGATCAGGCACGTTTAAATCACCGCGAAAACCGCATCAGCCGAAGAATAGGTAGGTAGTTATTACCGAACAATCATATATAATGAAAGGGCTTCCCAATGTAACGGGGAGCTTCTTTATTTTAATGCCCTGATAATGGCATCGCACCAAAATTTTCCTAATGTAATATCACCCTTTTTATTGGGATGCAGGTAAAATACACCATCCAGTCCGTTCTCAGCTTTAAAATCGGTGAGGTGGTTCTCATCAAAATATTTATAGCCTTTGGTATCACCTAAATAAACGTGATGGGGATTGATTTTGGCGTATTCCTTCACCAACGCATCGATCTCTTTGTGATAAAGTAATACCCGGTCTTGCCCTTCCTGCATATAGGCCGCGCCACGATTATGAGTATTATTGCTGTACCAGATAGGATGGTTGATCACGATCTTACAAGTAGGATAGGCGGCCAGCAGGCTATCGGCTATGGTTTTTAAATTAGCATGATAGTCCTGCGGTGAAACAGGCGAACCGGTAGGGCCTTTGATGGCGCTGTCGTTAGTACCCAGCATGATCGAAAATACAAGCATAGCTTGTTTATCCGTATAAAAAGCATCTGCTGCCGCGCGTACTTTGGGGTACGACTTATGTGTCGCCGGTAAAAAATCCACTGTAGTGTAACCGCTGATACCCTGGTTAGCTACCTGCACTGTTTTAAATTTACCGCTTTGTACCAATGCGCTATCGGTATAGTTGGGCGGAGTTTCATCTTTTTGAGTAGTACCATGGGTGATGCTGTCGCCGATGAAAACAACATTGATACTGGGTTTTTCGCGTAAAGCAAATGAACATAACGCAAGCGCAACTATCCCCCAAAAGGCAAGGTTTCTGTTTTTCATAAGTAAGACCAATTTACATTAATTGAACTAAATTCTTTCATTTAAGCTATACATTCTATTTTTACCGGCAATATGAGCTACACTGTACCCGAGCTTCGTACTGTTAACGTTACCCGCTATGTTACGCCTTTGCGCGAGGGTGGCTCGATGCCTGCCATTGCCGAAGCTGATGATGATTTTTTGTACGTTATCAAGTTCCGCGGAGCAGGGCAGGGTATTAAAGCGCTTATCGCTGAATTAATTGGCGGCGAGATCGCGCGTGCTTTAGGCTTAAAACTTCCAGAGATCGTATTCGCAAATCTTGATGAAGCCTTTGGTCGTACCGAACCCGATGAAGAGATACAGGACCTGCTGAAAGCAAGCGTTGGACTCAATCTCGCGCTGCATTATCTTTCAGGAGCTATTACTTACGACCCGGCAGTTACCAAACTCGATGAAACTTTAGCATCACAGATCGTTTGGCTCGATTGCCTGCTGATGAATATGGACCGTACCGCCCGTAACACGAATATGCTGCTTTGGCACAAGGAGTTATGGCTCATTGATCATGGCGCTTCGCTGTATTTTCATCACTCCTGGCAAAGCTGGCAGGAGCAGGCCATTAAGCCTTTTGCCTTAGTGAAAGACCATGTGCTTTTGCCACAAGCTGCACAGTTGACCACGGTCGATGAGCAGTTTAAACCCATATTGACCAATGAATTGATAACTACCATTGTTGGGTTAATACCCGATGAGTGGCTCACCGTCGATGCGCCTTTTAATACACCGGAGCAGCATCGCGCCGCTTATATTGAGTTTTTAATCACACGTATAGCACATTCGCAAACTTTTGTAAACCAGGCACAGCATGAACGGGAAGCACTTATTTGAATATGCCGTTATCCGCGTTGTGCCCAGGGTAGAGCGCGAGGAATTTATGAACGTGGGCGTCATCCTGTTCTGTAAAAAAGAAAAGTTTTTACAGGTAAAGTTCAATATCGATGAGCAACGCCTGTGCGCTTTCGCGAAAGATATCGATTGTACCGAGCTCAAAGAACATATTCAATCCATCCAACGCATCTGCCTCGGCGAAAAAGCCGGCGGCCCGATAGCCCAGTTGGATATAGCCTCACGTTTCCGTTGGCTTACCGCTACCCGCAGCACTATCGTGCAGCCATCAAAAGTACACCCGGGCTTTTGCGCTAACGCCGCCGAAACTTTAGACAGGCTTTTTGGCGAATTGGTGTTATAACGATCCCTCCCAACGGGACGGAATCGCACGCGCCGATGCTTATCAAAACACCAAATTATTTCTTCTCAATCCACAAACCCACCGGCCCCATCAAACCCGATTCGGTTAACCGGTATTGCCCGCCAAAAGGAGGTGTATAGCTATCCAATATTTTTTTGCCTTCCGGAGCCCGCTGGTCGCCTATCAGGCGGTTTGTCCACTCGTTGGTGACCCTTACTTCCAGTTGATTATAGTTACCGCTCCTGATATAGGATGTTATATCTATTTTGTAAGGCGGTTTCCAAAGTGTGCCTGCTTCATGTCCGTTAACATAAACTTCGGCAACATCGCCAACCTTGCCCAGATCCAGTATCACCTTTTGCCTCAACGTATAGACCCTTTCACTTATTGAAAAGAAAGTTTTATATGCTGCCGTTCCCGAAAAGTATTTAATACCGGTGTCGGCACTCATCGTCCACGATTGTAATTTGAGCATCTCTATTTTAGCCGGCGCACCCATCTTCGGCGGAAAGCTTACATCCCATTTTCCGCCAATATATTTAACCAATTCGTAAGGATATATAGTTACTTGTCGGGTAGTTTCGGTAGCCGTCTTGTTAAAGGTTACAAATACAGCCTCGCGTTCATCCAAATGCAGTGGTACGATAGTTTTATTGCCGTTAATGGTATAGCTTGCCGGGCTTACTGAGCCATCATCCGCGTGCCACAATTCGGCTTCCTTGCCGCTTACTCTAAACCGGGCCTCAATATCTATAGGCTTATCCGTACGGTTAGCCACAAAATAAATATCGTTACCGCCATCGCGACGATGTATCCAGCTCAGATCGCTATCCAAAGGTTTATCAAATTCCACATCCGGTTTAACCGATGCTGACTTTAGTACATCTTTTAAAGGGATACCCCAATACACGTAGCCTTTGCCAACCGTACGTTGTGTACGGCTTATACCATCTAAGTCGCCCCAAACATCATCGGCCAATTGGGTTATTTCATCAGTCTGATCTTTACCGCTGTATCCGGGTGATTTTGTGGGTCGCGGGCCGAGGATAGTTGCCCCGTTTGCTGCCAGTTCCTTTACTTTTTTGAGTGTCGAAAGGCTTAATTCATTGGCTTGCGGCAGTACCAATACACTGTAAGTCATGCCATCGGGCATAACCAGTTTACCGGCAGCATTGACACTCATCCGGCTGATCAGTGCATCGGCATTAATAAAATCGTATTGATAACCATCGGGTAAAGCAGGTTGAATGCCCGCACCCCAGAATGGCATGGTGGACGGCGCGCCTTCGTTAAGTAAATAAGCTACATCAGCCACATACAAACCTTTTTGCAGCATATATGAGTTACGCGATACATAATCTATAAAAGGTTTGGCTTGTTCTGCCCAGGTAATATTGCGGTTGATATGCGTGCCTACCATTACATTACCCGGTTTGGTATCGAGCGGCTGGTGTGCCGAGGTGTGAAAAACCAGGCGGTTAATGCCCTGCGTAAACCAATAATCACTAATTTTTTTGAGCGTATACGGCGATTCGTAATTACCGCCGGTAAATGATTCGGCTGCGATGATATTCTTACCGTAAACATGCCCCGCCGAGGCCGCGCCCCGTACATCCATATAATACATTGATGATGGGTGCAGGTCTTTCACCCAAAACTCACCCATTGGGATGTTGACATACTTTTTGTTGAGCAGGGCGTCTTCTGTACTTTCCAGTGATACGCCGCCCGCTTCGCCATACACAGCTATGCCTTGTTTGTTAAGATAATTGGTGACTATGCCGTATGTATTTTCAGCTATCAGATCAACCAGGGTGCGCCTGAAGTCCCACAAAACCTGGTCGCTTACCTCTGCGCTTTTTACGATGCGGCCGGTTAGCGCAGGCAGGTACAAGTTCAGATCATAACCCCGGCGTTGTAAAAACTCGAGCGGCATATTCTCCGTCCAGTTTTGTATGCCGGCTTCCCAGCTATCCATCATCACATAATTTAAGCGGGTGCCGTATAATTTGCCTAATTCTTCTTTCAACGGTTGGGTGTACCCGTTGATGTAGGCCTCCATGTGCTGCTTACTTAGTTTATCGGCTTCCCAACCCAAAGCGGCGGGTACTGCCGGCCGGTTCTTTGCCCCGGTTTGCGAATAACCGAATCGCATAATGGTATAATTTCCAGGCGGAATATTCCAGCGTAGTGTACCATCGGCTTCCATTTTACCTGTCAGGATGATAATGTCGTCGGGATTTATTATCGCATTCTTTCCGACCGTGGGCGTTTCAGTGTTACTATACTCAAACAACTGGTTAAAACCGGCTTTTTCTTCATATCGGTTAACCCGTCCTCCCGAAAACAGTTTCATCTCACAAAGCTCATATACGCTATCGGGCTTGGTTTCTGTTTGTGCGATCACTTCGCCGGGTGTATAAGCAGCGCTGGTCATCTCCAGTTTAAAGTATTTGGCGCTGGTTTCGGGGAAAGCAAAGGTGCGTACTCCGCCTGCACGATAGCCCTGCTTGCCGGGAAGAACAACTAATGTCTTATAATTAACCCCATCTTCACTGGCTAAAATTCGCCCGAACGGGATGCCTTTACGGGCTGCTATGGTTATCGCTTTTGCTTTAAATGGCTTGTTAAAAGTATATAACACCCAGGCTGTTCCGGGTTTGCCCGACGCTGTTTTTATTTTTACTGATGAGTTTAGGTCATCGTCTAAAAGAGGGGCGAAGCTGTCCGCGGCGCTACTCGCGCTTATGGTTGGCTGGTTATCCGCCATCGTCAATTCATCAGGCGGAGTAGGGAAGGCTATCACGGCGAAATCGGCATAGTAGCCATTGCTGTTACCCCAATTACGAATAGGCCCGATAGTAGTTGGCGGATGTGGTAAAATGCCTTTAAACGCCTGCCCGCCGATTACATTCATCTCGCTCCAAACCAATTTTTTCATGGATTGGGACGGCTTTACCCAGGTACCGCCTGTTAAGCTCCAACCCGCCGAACTGAATACGGCCATCTCCAACCTAAGTCTTTCGGCTTCGGTTGCGGCAAAGTGTACAGCGCTCAGCCATTCGGGCGAGCCGAATATGATTTTAGTATCGGTATTCTGACCACTGCCTGCGTTAACATCGGCCAGCTGAAAACCAGCTATGCCCACCTTACTCATCCATTCCAGGTCTTTGGTGATGCCATCTTTGCTTACGTTACTCTTCGTCCAGTGCCACCAGACACGCGGACGTGCCGATGCCGGAGGTTTTAAAAACCGGTACTTCAGCGTATCGCTACCCTGTGCAAATGATGTATTATAAACTACTGTTAAACAGATTGATATAATAATTAACCTGAACCTATTTTTCATTGTTTGTTCAATAGATATTTTTTAAACGGATCGCCTTTTAAAGTACGCAGCCCCTCAACTACACAGGCAGCGTTCAATTTGGCGCCGGCCTCAATAGTATGTGTATGGTCTTTAGGGGTAAAGTATCTGGCCATCACCGTGTCGGCACCAAATCCATCATATTTATCGGCAATGATCTTATTCAGATCAATAACCTCAACGCCCATTTGTGCAGCCACTTCTTTATCTATCTGCACATATTCGGCACCAACACGGTCAACCTTGCCATCTTTCCACATATTGCGCGGTACCAAGGTTAGTACGACAGGTATACCGCCTTTTGCCTTAGTTTCGCGAATGTATCTGCGGATATTCCAACCGAATGAATGAGCCATCACAGTTTTTTGTGTACGAGGATTGGTCACCTCAACACTGTCGTCGCCATTGCCTTTCAAAGTAGTTGGATTGCCATCGTTATGGCCGAATTGGATCAGCACATAATCCCCGGGTTTTATGAAGGGCTCAACTTTGGCCCAAAAACCTCCGGTAACAAAGCTTAAACTGCTTGTACCGCCAAAGGCTTTGTTCTGCACCGATATTTTAGTGGTATCAAACAGGTTCTGGATAAAACTTCCCCAGCCCCATAAACCGCCGTCACCACGCCCATAAGTGCCATTGCGCACTGTAGAATCGCCGATGAGCCACAAGGTTGGCTTTGGGGCCGGCTTGAAAATAACAAACGATGACAGTAACGCGATGGCTGCTATCAAAGCGACCTTGTACGCGCTTTTCATGCTTCTTCCGGTTGAATGGTTCATAAAAATAATCAAGTTAACGTTATTTATCCCAAGCGATATTATGCTCGGGCATGGCATCTCCGGCCATCTGCAGTAACTCTATCGCATTTAAACACCATTGGGATGTGCCATTTGTCGATACATTCCTGATTTCGTACAATGGCTTAAGCACCGCAGGGCCATTCAGTAATTTAGAATCAAATTTGTTAGGCCCGCTACCAAAGCGCCCTTGTCCCGATGGTAAAAACTCGTCCCAGGCACGTTTGGCGTATTTAGGATCTTTAGTTACGTAGTAAGCATAACCTGGTTGGCGTGCATAATCACCGGCGCTATCACCTAATTTTATGCTTACCCCAAATGCGGCTTTAACTTCTTCTTCGGGAGCGCCATATAACGAGCAGTATTGCAGGTACATACGGTTCCAGTCTTTGTTATTCAATATCGGGGTTAGCTCATAGGCCATTTCCATACCACCCATCAGCGTGGCTAAGTGCAGGTTGCCGATGTCTTGCGGGGCTATCTGGTAAATGTGGTTGGTTTTTGGGTCATAACCCATACCGCCGTCTTTGCCTTTGGTCGAGTAAAAACCGTAGGTCATTTTCGTAAAATCGTTCACGCCGACCAGTATTTTGTTCTTCCATTTAATATCGCCTGTACGTTCCCACTCGGTCATCCAATTGCCTACCAGGCCAACCCAATCCGGCCCGAAGCGCGCATGGGTGGGATACTTATCTTTCGGCAATATTTCGCGCAGCGGGTCAACATGCGCCAAACCGCTATCGGCATTCATGGCCGACTGATGCATGATATCGCCGGTGCGCTCGTCGGTAGTGAGGTAATAATAAAACCGACGTAAGATGGCCTGGCTCTCCCGTACTTCCTTCGAGCCATCGCCCCAGTGGTTTACGTTGTGGCGCGAGCCTAATCCGGCGTACGGACCTAAATGATATAGATCCACCTCGCTGGTATGGCGTGTCATGGCCTCGGCCATTTTAAAAATATCGGCGCGTCCGGTACGGAGATAACTATACCAAAGCCATATATCGGTCGATAACTCGGTATTATCCCACGCAAAACCACCAATGTCGTACTTCCAGGTATGGCGCGAGGCGTCGTAACTATGCATCACATCGCCATAGTTCCAAAAGCCGTACCATTCGCGCCTGTCAATTTCGCCCTGGTAAAAGGCGATGGCTTTATCCAGTTGATCTTCTATCCACTGTTTCCCTTTGGTCGATCGGTCGGGCAAGCTCCACATTCCCAAAGCGCCAACGCTGTGCAGGTACTGCGGTGTGGTGGTTAGCAATACAGTATTGTTTGTTGCAGCGGCATTGGCTGCCAGTTGCTGGTTGTCGGGTATGGCAGTGTACGGGTAGATCATGATCTCGCTGGTACGGGCAACACCATGCGGTGTGCTAAAGCCTTTCTGAACATCCTCGTAAGTGATATCCAGGCTGTGCGCTACCGTATCGTAATGCCTCATATCCATCGCATCCGAGTATGGCGACCACATCCATACATGTATTTTAGCTTCAGGAGTACGTGCGTCGTTGATTTCGAGCGCTGCAGGGTACGATTGCCAGAAGTTTTTTAAGGACATCGCCAACCCGCCTGTGACATCACCAACAAAAGCCAAACCGGTAGCACGTTTGCCACCGTTAACATCCAGCCAGCTGCCGGCGCCATTAGTGCGTTTTTGGATGTTGAAGCCATCGGCACTGCTTTGCACCAGCTTATAATCGTTCCAACTGGCCATTTCGTGGTATAAGGTTTTGATATTTTCAGGAACAGTTTCCACGTTCGGGATGAGTTTACCTTGTGCCTGATCATTGATATACTGGCTTGGCCTGCGACCGTTAAGCGGCTGTACAGGTTCGGCCCAAATGCCCTCGCCCTCGCCCGAGAAACGCACGTGCCGGTTCTGCAACTGCTCGCGGAAAGGCACCGAAAAAGTTAAACCCATACCTTTGATAAAATCCTTTTGATCGTCGCCATCAAATATCATGGTATGTAAGATCCGGATGTTATCCACGTTTTGGTAAAAATACAGGCGCACAATAAACGGGAGCAGGGTACGGCTGCCGTTACTTAGTTTTAGGTTACCTTCAATACGTACAACTGCGCGTATCGGTCCGATTTGTTCGATTACAACGTTTGATATATTGCTGCTGTATCTTTGCTTAACAGCGCTGGTATTGATATCCGCATCCGATTGATTTTGAAGGATGCATTCCAGCTTACCGTTTTTTGCGATAGCCTTACCATTTAGCGTAATAGCAGGGATAAGTATTTCTCCGTTTTTGGCAATATCACATTGCAGATGGCCTGTGTTAACATGGATGGTATTGCCATCGTCGGTAACGAGGGTGCGGGCGGCCATCGATTTCATTCCCTTTGCGGGAGCAGCATTTAACGATACATTTTTATTTGTCGAATCGCCTACTGTTGCAAAGGCAGTCCATTTGATAGAGCCATCCGGCCAGTAAGCCAGGTCCCAGCTTTGCAACGGCATGATTTTACCATCAGCTGTCAACGTAAAAGCTGTGTTTGCCTTAACTTTGCCCTGAGGCCACGGCACGCCCCAGCTTACACCTGTCGGCATAACCGGCGTACCGCTCAACCAGCTTAATTTAACGGCATCAGTTGGGTTCTGGGCCTTGGTTAAAATAGTGTTTAACAATAAAAAAATCGCCGGTAAGGCAAAAAACTTGCGGCAGGTAGTAAAGCTCATCATCGTTAAAATTTATACTGGTTGTATGTTCGGTGTTTTAACCGTGTTTATATTGGTTTTCAGCAACTAATGTAAAATACTGCACCATGTTTGGCATCCTGTAGTGTTATGGTACCTGCGTAAAATTTTTGTTGTAAAACAAGTGGGTTTTTAAAGCGCAGGTAACGGGCATAACATGAAACAAGTTAAGAATAACAAGTTAAAATAACTGAAAAGCAAATAATTGTAGTAAATTTATCGGTTGATAAAAATAAAGCTATTTGTCATAAGCAATGATAACCCCCCGGTATTATATTTTAGGGCTACTGATATTATTGGTTAGTATTGCAAATGCGCAATGCCCTGAGAACATCGGTTTTGATTATGGTAATTTCAAAGACTGGCAGGGAGCAAAGGGTATTGCCAGCACGAGTGATGGTAGCCTGGTTTTTAACCAAACAGGTATTTTTAGTGATATACACACGCTTTTTTATGCTAAAGATAACCAGGTCGATCCTTATGGTCACTTTCCGATCGTTAGTCCGAACGGGAGCAGTACCTGCGTGAGATTGGGCAATAATACGACAGGTACAAACAAGGCGCAGCAACTAAGTTATACATTTACAGTACCGGCAAACGATCCTGATTATAGCATTATTTACTACTATGCGGTGGTTTTTCAAAATCCAAGCCATGCCCCATACCAGCAGCCAAGATTTACCGCAAAGGTTTTTGATGTTACGGATAACCAATATATTACCTGTGGAAATTTTGATTTTGTAGCATCGTCAGGTTTACCCGGATTTCAAAATGCAGGGAATAGCGTATATTATAAAGATTGGTCGCCGGTCACAATTAATTTACTCGGCTTTTCGGGTAAAACATTGCGTTTAGAATTTGCAACAAATAATTGTACCCTTGGCGGACACTTTGGTTATGCATATATCGATATTAACCAGAACTGTACATCACCTATATCGGGCAGCACATTCTGTACAACAACTGCTTCGAAGGTGACACTGGTTGCGCCATCGGGCTTTGCACAATACTTTTGGTATAAGGGTAACGATTTTTCTACGGTGATAGGGCAGGCAAGTACCCTCGATCTGGATCCGGCTCCGGCAATTGGGAGCACGTATTCTGTCAGGATAGTGCCGTTTCCGGGGATAGGCTGCGAGGATACTATTCATACAACAATAAAGGGTGTCGAGTCGATAGTTTTCAAGGTAAAGGATACAATTTCAACATGTTCATCCAATGGGATAGATCTTACGGATACATCTGTCACATCTGGCAGCAGCCCGGGCTTTACGTATACTTATTTTTCTGATGCGGCATGTACCAAGGGTATCGTAGGGCCGCAAAGTATACTCACCAGCGGGGTATATTATATCAAAGCAACAACGCCAGGCGGATGTTCGTTTGTTAAGCAGGTTAATGCTTATGTGTTTAATCAATCGAGCCTCGTTGTCAATAACCCGGCACCCGCCTGTAAATCACAGCCTGTTGATATTACTTTGCCTGACGTGACCAGGGGCAGCGATCCGGGACTTGTTTTTACCTATTGGACCGATATCGGCGCCACAAAAAAATTGTCGAATCCCGATAAGATCACTACTACAGGGGTGTATTATATTAAGGCGACAAGTGGTATCTGCAGTGTAGTAAGCCCTGTTTCGGTTACCGTGGTAGATCCTCCAAACCTTGTTATCAATAATCCTGCAGGGTGCCTCACAGTTGATATGACGCTACCCGCAGTAACTGCAGGTAGTGATGCCGGCATTACGCTGAGCTATTGGACGGATGCGGCAGCCACACAGGCAGTTACCGACCCTCATAACATAACCTCGAGCAACACGTATTATATCAAAGCGGTGAACAGCACAGGGTGCGCAACAATTGCGCCGGTATTGGTAGATGTAAAGCCGGTCCCGGTTGTCACGATAACAAATCCGCCGGCTGTTGTATTTCCCGAAACGGTAGATCTGAGTACCACGTTTACGCCACAAAGTGGGTTAACCTATAGTTATTGGCACGACGCTGCTGCCACAATACCTTTAACTAACGCTACCGCAATCGCCAGGCCATCAACTTATTATATCAAGGTATCTAATACAGGTTGCAGTACAATCTATCCCGTTAAGGTTACTATAGGCGCGCCGCCGGCTATCGATTTCAGCCTGAATACCTTTACACCGAACGGAGACGGAGTAAACGATATTTTTAAAATTAAAGCGCCTGCATCAATCAAACTCAAGTATTTTAAAATATACAGCCCATGGGGGCAGCAATTGTTTGAAACTGCCGACCTTAATAAAGGCTGGGATGGGACATACCAGGGTAAACCAATGCCAATGGGTACCTACTATTGGATATACAACGCGTATGATACCTATACTAATTTACCCTTATCCCAATCAGGTAGTATAACTATAATACGATGAATAAGGAGGTGGGTTTCTTTTTAATTAATATCAAATCAATAAAATTAATAAAATTTCCATTTTTGTATTTTAAGCTCATATATTTATAATTCATCTAATAATTGATATGAATTCGCTAACTTTAATTGTAATATTGTTAATGCAATTGAAACCACCTCTAACTTTACACATATGAAAAAAACCTTTACTCTGATTTTATTTGCGGCTTTTATAAGTATGAAAGCCAGTGCGCAGGATGGGATTAATGATTTATTTAAAGGGAATCCGAGCGATGTTAATAAATTATTGAACGCCTACACCGATCCTTTATTTAAGGGTTTTGGCAATAGCTTGAATGGCGGTTGGACCAATACAGCCCGTACACAAAAGCTATTAAGGTTCAATATCCGTGTGAGCGCCACCGTAAGCTTTGTTTCGGATGCTGACAAAAATTTTGATATCAACTCACTTGGGTTGTCGAACATTAAACCAACCAATGCAGGACAATCTGTTACTCCGACTTTTGGCGGTACAGGTAGCACCGGCGCTGCAATAACGGTAACCGACCCGGCACACCCTACCGATCCTAATTATACCTATAAGACCAATTTGCCGGGCGGCGTAACACAATACATCCCAGCACCGCAAATTCAGCTTACGGTAGGCTTAATTAAGAATACCGATGTTACAGTGCGTTTTATACCAACTACCAAAATTACGGATGACGTAGGTTCGGTTGGGATGTTCGGTGTTGGTTTAAAGCACAATTTTGCGCCCGATTTGAGCAAGACCCTGCCGTTCGACCTGGCTTTGGCAATTGGCTATACCCATTTAAGCTATGAAAAACCTATGGATGTTCGTAAAAATGATAACGTAGCTATTCCGGGCCAATCATTAAAAGGCGACTTTACCGGTTGGAATACCCAGGTTATTCTTTCTAAAAGGTTATTGTTTTTTACACCATTTGTTTCTGTTGGGTACCTATCAAGCAATACCGATGTTGGTTTAAAAGGTTCTTATCCTTTTGTAACCGGTGTTACCAATACAGGACAACCCGTTTACACAAACTATTCTGACCCAATTACTGTTAACGGCTCAAGTGCGGCAACTAATAGTGCGCGTGCAGATGTTGGTTTTCAGATGAGTTTCTGGGTACTTAAATTATATGCTTCGTACAGCTTTGCCGCTTATCAATCTGCAAACGCAGGTATCGGTTTGGGATTTTAAAAATATTACTAACTGACCTTTTTGCAAAGCCCTGGGTTTTTAACCCGGGGTTTTGTGTTTTTGATCGGGATGATAGTTTAATACAAGAATGAGCTAAATAAATACCATTAGTATACTATGCGGATATTTACATTTGTTGTATAAACTTAGCCAACACTTTAATGTGCAGATATTCCAAAAGCTTTGCCGCGTTTGTTTTCCAGATCGCGGTTTGTACCACGTGTGCTTTTGCACAGCAATCCTATACCTTGCCCGACGTTTTAACCATGAGCAATGGCAAAAAGGTCACAACGGCAAAACAATGGTTTAATCAACGCCGGCCGGAATTATTATCCCTGTTTAAAAAAGAAATGTACGGGCAATCGCCCGCCAGCCCGGCAAACATGAGCTTCAGGGTGTTTGATGAAGATAAGAAAGCTTTAAACGGCGAAGCTATTCGTAAGCAAATCACCGTTTATTTTACCGGTAAAGCAGATGGCCCGCAGATGGACATCCTGTTATACATCCCGAACAATGTTAAAAAAGCAGTTCCGGCCATAGTGGGCTTAAATTTTGATGGTAACCATGCCGTCAATGCCGACCCGGGTATTAAACTTTCGGCCAGTTGGTTTGATAAAGGTAAAAATGTGGTAAACAACCGGGCTACCGAAGCGATGCGGGGCACTAATGCCAGTCAGTGGCCGTTGGAAACCATTATTGGCAGGGGCTACGCCGTGGTCACGGTATACCGTGGCGACATTGCGCCCGATCATGATCATAATTTGAATGAAGGCGTTTTTCCTTTATATCCCGAATTGCAAAACCGCCCGGATAATTTCGCCACCGTTAGTGCCTGGGCCTGGGGCTTGAGCCGGATATTGGACTACCTGGAAACCGATAAAGCTATCGACAGTAAGCATGTGGCCGTTTTTGGCTTTTCGCGATTGGGTAAAGCAGCGTTGTGGGCCGGTGCTACCGACTCGCGGTTTGCTTTGGTGATCAGCAACGAATCGGGTGCAGGCGGAGCGAAACTTTTCCACGAAACCGCCGGCGAAGGGATACGCCGTTTGTCGACCAAATTTCCATTCTGGTTTTGCGATAACTTTAAAAAATATACCGACCAGGATTCTGTTTTACCTTTCGACCAGCACATGGTTATCTCTCTGGTGGCTCCCCGGCCCATCTATATCGCCAGTGCCGAAGGCGATCTCAACTCCAATCCGAAAGGTGAGTTTATGGGCGCCCTGGCTGCCAGCCCGGTTTATAAATTATTAGGAACAAAAGGCTTGCCTGCTTTAACCATGCCGCCCGTAAATACTCCCATTATCGGGCGCATCGCTTACCATATCCGAACAGGTACACATAACGTTACCGATTTCGACTGGGCGCAATACCTGAATTTTGCCGACCAATACCTGAAAACGCCTGCTAAGCCATGAGGAAGTATTTGTTCGTTATCCTGGTATCCGGGGCGCTTTCGCCTGTTTTTTCGCAGGTAAAAGTGGTTAATCCACGTTGTGAGTATAAAATTGATCCTATAATTGAAACGCTAACACCCCATCTAAGCTGGGAACTGCAATCGGACAGCAGGGGAGTCGTACAAACTGCCTACCGGCTGTTAGTTGCCGACAATGCTGCATCGCTCGAAAAGAACATCGGCAATATATGGGACTCAAAGAAAGTTTTATCACCGGCATCGATACAGGTAAAGTATTCGGGCATGAAGCTTTTATCAGCAAAAAAATACTATTGGAAGGTGATGGTGTGGGATAATAAAGCTCATGCTTCGCCATGGAGCACAGTTGCCGGCTGGCAGATGGGTTTATTAACTGCTGACGATTGGAAAGGCGCTAAGTGGATCGCTTATGAAACTATGCCCGACTCTAACCGGATATTGCCGGGCATTACACCTAGGGGCGGCAAAAAGATATCTCCCGGAAAAGATATCTTGCCCATATTCCGCAAAAGATTTAATGTAAATAAAACGGTAAAAAGCGCTACCCTGTTTATTTCGGGTCTTGGCCATTTTGAGGCCAGCCTGAACGGCGAAAAGATCGGCGATCATTTTATGGATGCCGGGTGGACAAATTATCAAAAGCAGGCATTATATGTTGGGTTCGACATTACCAGGCAGCTGCAACCTGGTCAAAACGCCATCGGTGTAATGTTAGGCAATGGCTTTTACTTTACACCGAGTGGGCGATACCGTAAGTTAACGGTAGCCTATGGTTATCCGAAAATGATTTGCCGCTTGCTGATCGAATATGCCGATGGTACATCATCCGATATTATCAGCGATCCTTCGTGGAACGTTGCGCCCGGTCCAATCACCTTCTCGGCTATGTACGGCGGCGAAGATTATGATGCTACTTTAGAACAGAAAGGCTGGGACACGCCGGTTTTTGATGATCGTCAATGGAGACCTGCAATAATTACCGAGGGCCCCGGACAGCTTAACATGCAAATGGAAGAACCGGTAAAAGTGATGCAGAGCTTTTCCGCCAAAAGCATTACAAAGATTAAAGATGCCGAATATGTTTATGATCTTGGTCAAAACTCGTCGGCCATACCGCAGATAACGGTCAAAGGTAAAAGGGGCGATACCATCATCATCACCCCGGCCGAACTGGTCAACGCCGATGGTACCGCTAATCAAAAAGCTACAGGCAGGCATACCTATAAATATACTTTGAAAGGCGATGGCGAAGAAACCTGGAGCCCCCGTTTTACTTATTATGGTTTAAGATACCTGCAGATCGACGGCACCCCGCAGATTATCAGCGTTAAAGGGCTGCATATCCGTAACGGAGCCGATAAAGCAGGAGAATTTAGCTGTTCGAACGATTTGTTCAACAAAACAAATACCCTGATAGATTGGGCAGTAAAAAGCAATATGGTGAGCGTTTTTACCGATTGTCCGCATCGCGAGCGGCTGGGCTGGCTGGAGCAGGATCACCTGATGGGTAACTCACTGCAATACAATTACGACCTGGTAAACCTGTTTAAGAAGTGTGTGAACGATATGCGGTTCGCACAAACGCCCGATGGGTTGATTCCCGAAATAGCGCCCGAGTTTACCGTGTTCGGTGATGGTTTCCGCGATTCACCCGAGTGGGGCAGTGCGGCAATACTCGTGCCATGGTATGTTTATCAATGGTATGGCGACAAGCAGGTTTTAGCCGACAGCTACGAAATGATGCAACGCTATTTAACTTATCTCGATAAACTGTCCGACCGTGGTATCTTAACCGAAGGCTTGGGCGACTGGTTCGACCTGGGGCCCAGGCGTCCGGGCGTATCGCAGCTCACATCAAAAGGCGTAACGGCTACTGCAATGTTCTACTACGATCTAACGACAACGAGCAAAATAGCGGCGGTGTTGAACAAACCGGCCGATGCGGCTTATTATACTTCGCTTGCGGTCAAGGTGAGAACAGCTTTTAACGTTAAGTTCTTTAATAAAGAGACAAAACAGTACGATACGGGTAGTCAGACAGCCAACGCAGTAGCAGTTTATATGAAATTGGTTGAACCTCAATACAAAAAAGCCGTTGTAGAAAACATAGTAAAGGACATACGCGATCATAACAACAGTTTTACCGCAGGCGATATCGGTTTCAGGTACCTGTTAAAAGTGTTGGACGATGAAGGCCGCAGCGATGTGATATTTGATATGAACAACCGCAGCGATGTGCCCGGATATGGCTATCAGTTGGCTAAAGGGGCCACTGCATTAACCGAATCGTGGCAGGCTCTGCCATCGGTATCAAATAACCATTTCATGTTAGGGCATATTATGGAGTGGTTTTATACGGGTTTGGCGGGTATCCGCCCGGATGATAATGCAGTAGCTTATCAGCAAATAGTCATCCGTCCCGAACCGGTGGGTGATGTTACTTCTGCAAAGGGTAGTTACCACTCGGTTTATGGTACGATTACCAGCGAATGGAAAAAGACCACCGATAGTTTTGATCTGTCAGTAACCATCCCGGCCAACACTACTGCCACCATTTACCTGCCGGCCAAAATTGGTTCAAAAATTATGGAAGGCGATAAAACGCCAATCTCAAAAGTTTCTATCGTGAACAACAAGGCCATAATCAACATTGGCAGCGGTGCCTATCACTTTAAAGTAACAGATTAAGCTCTCTGATTTGCGCCTCTAAAATGTTAAATTATATCCCTTTTTAACCATTTAACGATACTTTTTATATATTGGCGGCCGAAAAGGGAAACCGGGCCAAGCCGGTGGTGGGTAAAGGTATACAACCAATTATGCAGCCATTAATTAACTATAAATACATCTTTCGTTTACTGGTTTTGTTTTTAGTATGTGCGCTCATGGGCGTTCAGCCGGCTGGGGCACAGCATAAAAAACCAGGCAAAAAGCCGTCGGGCAGCTCAAAAAGTTCAGGCAAAAAATCAAGTCATAACTCATCAGGCGGTAGCCATAAAAAAACTGCAGGCAGCAGTAAGGGCAAGTCGTCGCACAGCAGCACAAGCCACGGTAAAAATTCAAAAAAAGGGAAGCATAGTTCAGGCTCATCGTCGCGGCATAAACACGGCCATCATGTTAAGGAGCATTTCAGGGTGATGCATTATACCGAAACCCAGCATAACGACCTCGAGTATGTAACCGATAATTCGGATATGCGCAATGCCTTTCAGCACCCGCCTGAAGGTGCCAGGCCCTGGGTTTTCTGGTATTGGGACCAAGCTGCAGTATCGCAGGCCGGCATCACTGCCGATTTAGAGGCCATGCGCGATAACGGCATCGGCGGCGCTTATCTGATGACGATTAAAGGCGTGCAGAATAACCAGCCGCTGGTTAATCCACCGGTGGTTCAGCTAACCCCTCAATGGTGGCAGATGGTCAAATACGCCATGAACGAGGCCGACAGGCTGGGCATTAAACTGGCCATGCACGATTGCGATGGTTTTGCTGTTGCAGGCGGGCCCTGGATAACACCCGAAATGTCGATGCAGAAAGTAGTCTGGTCGCAGGTGTTGGTGCCGGGTAATACCATGTTTAACGACACCCTGCCGAAACCACAAAGCACCAACGGTTATTACAAGGATATCGCAGTTTACGCTTACCCGTTGGATTTTGGCCAGGAAACCAATACACAAAATCGTAAACCACATATTACCACCAATAAAGCAGGCGCTGATGTACAGTTTTTAGCAACACCGGGTAACCGCAAAAGCTTTAGCAGCGATTCGGCCTGCTGGATACAGTACGCATTTGATATGCCTTTTACTTGCCGCTCGCTAACAGTTCATCCAAGCAGCGGCAATTACGAGGCGCAGCGCCTCATTATCGAGGTGAGCGATGACGGACGCACCTTCAGGCGGTATACGCAGTTAGAACCGCCCCGTGCCGGCTGGCAGGATAGCGATGCGCCTAATACCTACGCAATTAAGCCCGTTACGGCTATGTATTACCGCTTTGTATACGATAAGAACGGTACCGAACCCGGCGCAGAAGACTTGGAAGCCGCCAAATGGAAGCCAAACTTAAAGCTTACCGGCATCGAGCTTTCGTCCGAAGCGCGGATTAACCAGTTTGAGGGCAAAAACGGCGAAGTTTGGCGCGTAGCTAAACGTACTACAACAGCCGAGATACCCGACGCAGCATGTGTTCCTAAAAACAAAATCATCGACATTACCAGGTACCTCGACGCGAGGGGCCGACTTAACTGGACCGTGCCGAACGGGCAGTGGGTTATTTTACGCATGGGTAATACCTCGACCGGGCATATGAACGAAACCGGCGGGGCAGGCAGGGGCTTAGAATGCGATAAATTTAACCCCGAAGCTGTCCGCCTGCAATTTAACAGCTGGTTTGGCGAAGCGGTTAAGCAAGCCGGGCTCGACCTGGCCGCACGGGTGCTGAAGATATTCCATGTGGATAGTTGGGAGTGCGGCAGCCAGAACTGGTCGCCGGTATTTGCCGATGAATTTAAAAAACGTCGTGGTTACGACATGATGCCATACCTGCCCGCAATGGCCGGTGTACCGGTACAAAGCGCCGACGTATCCGAAAAGTTTTTGCACGATGTACGCCAAACCATCAGCGAATTGCTGGTAGATAAGTTTTATGTAACGATGGCTACCCTGGCTCACGAAAAAGGCTTTCAGTTCAGCGCCGAATCTACGGCCCCGACTATGGTCGGCGATGGCATGCTGCATTATAAGGAGGTTGACTTGCCGATGGGCGAGTTCTGGCTGCGCAGCCCTACGCACGATAAGCCTAACGATATTCTGGATGCCGTTGCCGGCGGGCATATCTATGGTAAGAACATTATCCAGGCCGAAGCCTTTACCGAGGTACGCATGGCTTGGGATGAGCACCCCGGTATGCTGAAAACGCTGGCCGACCGTAATTTTGGCTTAGGCATCAACAAGTTTGTATTACATGTGTTTAACCAAAACCCCTGGCCCGATAAAAAGCCGGGTATGACCCTGGATGGCGTTGGCCTGTATTTTCAGCGCGACCAAACCTGGTGGAAACCCGGCAAGGCCTTTGTTGATTACCTTGCCCGCTGCCAAACCCTTTTGCAAATGGGTAAACAGGTGGCCGATATAGCCGTATTTACAGGCGAAGAAACCCCGCGAAGGGCAATACTACCCGACAGGCTCGTAAACATATTGCCCGGTATTTTTGGCGACGATGTAGTGGAGAGCGAAGCTAAACGTTTAAAAAACGAAGGCCAGCCCATGCACGTCATCCCGGATGGTGTTACCTCATCGGCTAATATGGCCGAGCCGCAAAACTGGGTCGACCCGCTGAAAGGATATACTTACGACAGCTTTAACCGCGATGCCTTGTTACGTTTGGCCACAGTTAAAAACGGCCGCATCGAATTGCCGGGTGGTGCAAGCTATGGCGCGCTCATCATACCCGGTTCAACCAAAATGTCGCCTGATGGCGGCAGTTTAATGTCGCCCGAGGTGCAGGATAAATTAACACAGCTCATTAGTGATGGCGCCACCGTGATCATGAACGGGCAGCCGATAGGCTCGCCGGGTTTATCATCAGTACTTAAACCAAAATACTGGGGCAGGGTGATCAAGGCGCCTTATAAAGAAGATACGTTTGATGGCCTGGGTATCGAACAGGATATCATCCCGTCGGATAGTTTGGATAATTATGTGCCCGATATTGCCTGGACGCACCGCACCGCTCCAGATTTTGATATCTATTTTATTGCTAATCAACAAAATATCGAACGCACGGTAAATATCTCGCTGCGCGTATCCGATAAAGAACCCGAGCTGTGGGACCCCATGACCGGCGAAACCTACCAACTGAACGATTGGAGCCACGAGAACGGCCGTACCAATTTTACGCTAAATTTTCACCCTAACGGTTCGGTGTTCATCGTGCTGCGCAAACCATCATCAAAAGATAACAACCGTGGCGCCAACTGGCCCGAATACCGCACCATAAAAGCCCTAAACGGCGTATGGAGCGTACAGTTCGACCCTAAACTTGGCGGCCCCGAACAGCCGGTGGTATTTACCACCCTAACCGACTGGAGTAAAAGCGATTACCCCGAAGTGATCAACTACTCGGGTACAGCGGTGTATACGCAGAATTTTGAATGGAACTACACCCTTTCGCACGGCCGGGTGTGGCTCGACCTGGGTAACTTGTACAACATTGCCGATGTAACCGTTAACGGCATACATTGCGGAACCGTGTGGACCCCGCCTTACCGCGTCGACATTACCAAAGCATTAAAAGATCGTAAAAATGTGCTGAAGGTAGAGGTAACCAATACCTGGGCCAACCGTTTGATAGGCGATCATAACCTGCCCGAAAACAAACGCGTTACCTCGACAACCGCGCCTTACAGGCTCGAAAACAAACGACTGTTGCCTGCCGGCTTAATGGGGCCGGTGAAGATCATCGAAAATGCCAAGAATGCGGTTGAAATAGGGCAGAATTAAAGGTTGGTGAGTGGTGAATTGATAAAGTCCCTTAAAGATTAATAACGACTCACTACTGACCACTCACCACTCACTATAATGGAAAATCAGCACCTCTGGTTGTATCCTCCCAGGCGTCAAAATCCTTTTTTAATTGCTCCAGTTTGTTGCGGGCTCCTTTTAGCGCTGCTACGCCCAACAGTAAACGCAGTGGAGGGTGTTCTGATTCCACCGCTTTTACAATGGCCTTTGCGGCGCGTACAGGATCGCCGGGTTGTTTGCCGCTGTAACCGCGGATGGCGTTTTTATTCGCTTCGGCAGTATCTTTATAATCGGGGATGGTGATGGGGCTGTTGTTGGCCGAACGGCCGGCCCAATCGGTACGGAAACCGCTTGGCGCGATGATGGTCACCTTGATGCCCAGCGGCGCTACTTCTTTACTTAAGGCTTCCGAATAGCCATCCACCGCAAATTTAGTCGCATTATAAAAACCTACTCCCGGGAAACCTACCAAACCACCTATCGAGGCAATGTTGAGGATGTGGCCGCTGCGCTGTGCCCGCATAATCGGCAGTACCGAATTGGTTACATTAGCCAGCCCAAAAACATTGATCTCGAACATGCGGCGCACCTCGGCCTCCTCGCTCTCTTCTATCGCGCCGAAATAACCTATGCCGGCGTTGTTCACCAAAACATCAATACGGCCAAATTTCTGTTTAACCTGTTCGGTGGCGGCTTTTATTTCATCGGGTTTGGTTACATCGAGCTTTACAGCGATGGCCGTATCCGGGTAACCGGCAACAATATCCTGCACATCGGCAGTATTGCGCGCGGCAACGGCCGCACGGTTGCCCAAAGCCAATACTTCTTTAGCTAACTCGCGGCCAAAACCGGTGGAGCAGCCTGTTATAAACCATACTTTACTCATGCTATCTGTAGTTTTTTCGCAAAGTAAAAGTATCCGTTTAAATTGTTTGTCAGGCCAAATTCATTAATATTTAATCAGGATTGGATGATTATGCGAATTTTTTAAGGTTGATTTTGCCCCGGTATGGCCTCGGGTGTTGATTATCAGATTGTTAATATCTGTTACCCAAACAGCAATAAAGCTGCCATACCGCTCAAATTTTATCGTTTTGCTGCGCTGCGAGATGTTTATAACGTTGAATTTGAGGTGGATAACCTGTTCACAAAAAGCATCATTTTTTTGTTGACAAAGGTGGGATAACAGCCTATCTTAGAATCATCAAGAACGACGTACTTTGACAGCCTGACAGAAGATCGACATTGGAAAACGGAGCGTTTTCGGACAAACCTAAACCCCAAAAAAGAGATTCAAGTCGCATTCAATAAGAGAAGCTTCGTAAGAGGTTTTTATGAGTGTGCGATGTCGACAAAGGCAATACAGCATTGCTGCCAAACTTTACGGAGAGAAGCAGAAATGACGTAAGATCGACAGATCGCAAAACCTGCAAGGGCGGCGAAGGATCGGATCAACAGTTAAGGATACACAAAACTTGATGCTCTGCGGGAGGCCACGGCCAATCTCAGGGTTGGAAAACGGAAGCACAGATCGCAAGTGACGTCTTCCGTTTTCGCTTTTTAAGAAGATTCTCTCTTTGCTTGTAAACTCTCCACCCGTAGTTATTCTACTCCATGTTATTGCGAGGGACGAAGCAATCCCTGAGAAAAGTCGGCAACTTGTCCTCCCAAATTGCCACGTCATCACTGCTTTCACGCTCTTCCTCGCAATGACATAATGGAGATTTAACCCAAATTCCACCGCATCTTAACTCAAATTTTTGTAGGATTTGCAAAAATAGGCGTTTTACTCATGCTCAGATTATCAATATCTTAACCAAATTGTGAATTATGCCAGTGTTGATATCGTTTTAAAACAAAGCAATAATGTACAGCTGCGCACTACTGAACCGGTAAATCATTAAAGTTTGGTGTGGATAACCAACGATAAAAGGTTGATAACCTGTTTATAAAAACAGGCAGATTTTTATTGACGGATGTTAAATATCACCATATATTAGAATCAACAAGAACGACGTACTTTGGCAGCCTGACAGAAGATAAAGAAATTGAATCGGGGGAGTTTTCGGACGAACTAAAGATCAAAGGAAATATCATCAAGTCGCAGCAGGAAAAAGAGAGTCCCGAAAGGGAAAGTAAAAATGAATGCGGCGATGTCACAAAAAGGGTATTACGAACCGGAAACATAACCTGCAAAGGGGAACAAGAGGGGAGTAAGAGATGACGGACAGCGGTGTTAGCAATAACGGCGAAAAGGTCGCATCATGGTCATGGTAACAAAAAGCTTGCTGCTTACGGAAAGCTACGGCAGACTGTAAGCCGGAAACGGGAGATCAAATCGAAAGACGCGGCCTCCCGTTTTCCATTTTAGGGCAATCTTACTCCAGGCCCCACTTTGCCATACTAATCCTGCCAGACGCATCATTGTTAACACTTGCCTATAAATACATTGGTATATCTGCTTTTCTTGTTTTATTTATAGTTAAATTTGCATCATAAACGAAACAAAATGAGAAGCTTAGAAAACAATTGCGGCGCTGTCAAAAAAAGTTGGGGTATGCCCGAAATAACTTTAATAAGTCAAAACAGGGTAAGAAGCGGAGTGTCGCCAAGTTATCACGAAGCTACCCTGGTAACTAAATCTGTAAAGGGAACCGCCGTATATTTTACTAACGGCAAAACAGGCGTTAACGGTCATACCAAGAATTTTTACTATTCCTAATCGTTGCTGTTCAAAAACTTCCAAATTACTATTTCACCTATCGTACTACAGCAAAGCCAGTTTCTTCAGGCCGGTTATTCCGCCGTTAAACAAATCCTGGTCTACATTGCCCGGTGCGCCGATAACAGGGCTCCCGCCCGAATATTGCCATATAGCGTAGTTGTTCCAGCCGGGTGGCAGGCCCGGCGGGTTAGGCTGGTAAGCCGGTATCCATAAAGGGTAGGCGCCAAAATTGGTAACACCGCTAAAATATTCGTTCCAAAACCCTTTCGCCGTATAAATAACCGGGGTACGGTTGGTTATAGCCTGAACACCCTGCAGCCATTGGGTGATGATCTGCGCACAGGCGGCTTTGTTATTTGTTATATATTGGTTAAGCGCCGCTGTTTGGGCATCGCTACCCCCAACCTGCCATTCGATATCCAAAGCCGGCGGCAAGGTGCCCGGCATCGAAAAATCAACACCCGAAGCCATAAAATTATCTATTTGCGCCTGGGCAGAATCCTGAAAGGTAAGGAAATGATAAGCGCCCCTGATGATATTTTTTTGACTTAACGCTGCCATATTCGCTGCGAACATCGGATCGCGGTAGGTTGCTCCCTGGCTGCATTTGCAATAAACAAATTGGATGTGCGAAGATAGGTTGGCCCAGTCGATCTGGCCATCGTGGTGAGAGATATCCATGCCTTGCGGTACCTGGCTATCCAGCACCGCCCATGTATTGGGCCCAGCAACACCATCGGCCGTTAAATGATTATGGGTTTGAAACTGTACAACCGCGGCCTGTGTGTTGGGCCCAAAGTTGCCATCGGCAACGATATTGCTGTGGTTTAAAAAAGCAAGGGCGCGCTGTAGCATAACTACCTCGGGGCCGGTCGAGCCCAATTTGAGCGTGTTCATCATAAAAACATATTGATATTTATAAATATAGTTATATTTAATACAAATTGCAATAATATTTAGTGCAAAACAGCCGCGATAGCCTGATGCCGCAGCCGGTGTAATAGAAAAAATACTATCTGCGTTTGATGCAAAATTTCTACTTTTAACCCTATGATCAAAGAGGGTAAAACTAAGGGCAATGGGCGGAAAAAGATATTTGTACTGGATACATCGGTTATATTGTACGATCATAACGCTTTCCAAAATTTCCACGAGCACGATGTTGCCATCCCGATACAGGTTTTAGAAGAACTCGACAACATGAAGAGCGGTAACGACAACCGCAATTTCGAGGCCCGGAGTTTCATCCGCCTTATGGACGATTTTTCGCACAATAACCTCATTAGTCATTGGTTGCCGCTAAACGGCGCTAACAAAGGTCATTTTAAGGTTGTTGTAGATAAAAAAACCGATACCGATGCCGAGGAGGTTTTTGGCGATGATAAGGTTGACCACAGGATATTAAACGCTGCGCTTAGCCTGCAGCATGAAAACCCGGATAAAAAGGTGATCCTGGTATCGAAGGATATCTGCCTAAGGCTGAAAGCCAAGGCACTTAACCTGCATGCCGAAGATTATGAAACGGGCAAAATAAAAAACCTCGAAACCCTTTATACCGGCAAAGCTACCATTAATAAGGTTGCCGATACTTTGCTTACCCAGCTTAGCAAAACAGGCAGTTTGGATGCAGCGGCGATAAATGCGGGCGATGATCTGAAAAGCAATCACTTTTATATTTTGCATGGTAAACGCAAGTCGGTACCGGCATTTTATAACAGCCATACCCGCTGCTTAGAGGAGGTGGTTGAGCAGCCGGTTTTTAATATCCAGCCTAAAAATATTGAGCAATCGTTCGCCATACACGCCCTGCTAAACCCCGATATTAAACTGGTGAGCATACAAGGTAACGCCGGTACGGGTAAAACCCTGCTGGCGCTGGCAAGCGCGCTGGAGCAGCGTAAAAACTTCAGGCAGATTTATGTAACCCGGCCGATTGTACCGTTAAGCAATAAGGATATCGGCTTTTTACCGGGCGACGTTAAATCAAAGGTCGACCCGTATATGGCGCCCATTTGGGATAACCTGAAGTTTATTAAGGACCAGTTTAACGAGGATGAAAAAATGCAGGCCAAGATCGACGAACTGGTGGCCAATGATAAGATAGCTATAGCGCCGCTGGCGTTCATCCGCGGGCGCACGCTCACCAAGATCTTTTTTATTGTTGATGAGGCCCAGAACCTAACGCCGCACGAGATCAAAACCATCATATCCCGCGCAGGCGAAAACAGCAAGTTTGTTTTTACCGGTGATATTTACCAAATAGATACCCCGTACCTGGATGCCGAAAGTAACGGTTTATCGTACCTGATAGATAAAGCCAAGAACCACCCGCTTTACGCACACATCACCCTGCAAAAAGGGGAGCGGAGCGAGCTGGCGAATTTGGCTACGGAGTTATTGTAAGCTAAAATTTATCTCAAACTGTAAAAGAATTGGTGATTGCATTTGCGGCAAACGCATTTGACCGTTTTACTATATTTATATTTACAAACACAATAGAGTGAAAAAAGACTTAAAGGTAACGCCGCGATAATACAGATTGAGTGTTTAATGGTAAAATACAATAATATCGCGCCGGCAATACCTGATATCATCCCAAAGAGTAATCTCAACTCGCCGGTAATAATATTAACACGGTTTGATCTGCAATTGCGACAATGTATTTGATTCATTGTGGATTTGTTTATGTTGTATTTTTAACCTTCTGTTAAAAAAGTAGAAATTCAACAAAAAATATGCCAATAAAATTTCGTTAAAATATTGAGTATCAATAGTCGTTATTGAAAATTAGCTTTACCACGGATATGACCTGCGGCCGTATGAGATGTTAGGTTCAAGAGGATATGAGCGCACAATGATTTAGAGCGTGCCTATTTTAATCATCTGCTTCCTGATAGCTTTTTTGTCAACAGATGATTTGGTAAGTTTTATTGCTGTGTTGTAATGTTCAATTGCCTTTTGATTATCCTCATCGGTATACAAATTACCCAGCAGGCAATGGTACAGGTGGCTGTTATCGAGCTTTAGTTTCTCCGCCTCGGCGATAGCAGCGGCTTTGCCGTAAACCTTGTAAAGCGCATAAGTACGGTTAAGCGCCGCTATGGGAGAGTACCTGAGTTGTAACAGCTTGTTATACAACTGTAAGATATGCTGCCACTTTTCGGCCGATCTGTTAGTATGCCAGTAAGCGATGCCTGCCTCCAGGTGATAGGTGCTCAGTGTATCGCCCCGGGCAGCCATATTGAGGTAATAGTTGCCCTTGGCTATCAACTCCTGGTTCCACAGGCTGCTGTCCTGGTCATCGTACAACACTACTTCGCCATGCTCGTCTAACCGGCTGTCAAAGCGCGAGGAGTGGAAACACATCAAGGCCATTAACGCGTTAACGGCAGGCGTATTGGTTGCCGGGTTTTCTAAAAGCAGATAATTAAGCCGCATAGCCTCGAGGCAAAGGTCCCTGCGCAAAATGGCGTTGTGCGATTGCGAATAATAGCCTTCGTTAAACAACAAATAAACAGTGGTGAGTACGGTTTCTATCCGCTTGTCGATCTCAGTAACCGGCGGCACTTCGATGGCGATACGCGCTTCTTTGAGCTTTTGCCTGGCGCGAAAAAGCCTTTTGTTGATGTTTTCCTTATTAGTTAAAAAAGCGTCCGCAATCTCGTCGATACTGAAACCGCAAAGTATCCGCAGCGAAAGGCCTATCTGAGCCTCGGGCGGGATGACCGGGTGACAGATGGCAAACATCATCTGCAACTGGCTGTCGCGGATGTTTTGGGTAGAGAGGTCGATCTCGGTTTCGTAAGCAGTGTTATGATCCTGCTGCAGGTACGTGGTGATCTTACCTTCGAACAGGTTATGGCGCTTAAGCTGATCTTTAGCCGTGTTTTTTGCAACAGTGTACAGCCAGGCCACCGGGTTGTTGGGTATGCCTTTAATACCCCAGGTTTCGGCAGCTGTGAGGAAAGCTTCGCTTACAATATCTTCGGCCAGCTCAATATGCTCCAAACCAAACGAGCGCGATAATACCGAAACCAGTTTCCTGAACTCGGTACGATACAGCTGCGGTATAAGCTCTTTCTCTTTTTGCATAAAACAAGAGCCTCTTAATTTGCTAAGAGGCTCTTTAGTATGTTGCTACATTATTTATTGTAGTCCATGTTCATCACAATAACGCCGCGTACCTCAACGCTGCCGCCAACTTTTAAAATAGGGCAGCCTTTGGCCAGTTGGTTGGCTTCTTCCAGTGTATCGGCCTTGATGATGGTAACACCGGTCAGTATTTCTTTGATCTCGGCATAAGGGCCATCGGTAACTACATTGTTGGCCTTTAAGGTATTACCCTCGGTCGACAGGCGATAACCACTGTTGGATAGCTTGTCCTGTGCGGCCATGCTGCCCATCCAGTTTTGCCAGTCGGTCATCAGGGTTTGCATTTGTTGGGGCGATAGCGTGTTCATCGGTTCGCCTGCGTTTCTGAAAAGCAATACAAAGTCTTTCATGATCTTTAATTTTTTTTGTTTAATATCTGCCTGACGATCGACCAAATCCAAATTGGACAACGTTTTGCAAAAATAGTTGGATTTAGCCCATTACAATAACACTGCGTACCTCAACGCTGCCATTAATTTGTAAGATAGGGCAACCTTTGGCAATCTCTTTAGCCTCGGCAAGCGAGTCGGCTTTTACTACGATAAGGCCACTCAGCATTTCTTTGATCTCGGCATAAGGGCCATCGGTAACTACATTGCCGGGTTTAAGGGTGCTGATCTCGTCGCCCAGGCGATAACCCCTGCTTGCCAGTTTGTTTTGAGCCGCAATGCCACCCATCCAGTTTTGCCAGTTGGTCATAATGTCCTGCATTTGCTGCTGCGATAGCTGATTGGCGGGATCGTCGTTTACGCCTCTGAAAATCAATACAAAGTCTTTCATAATGTTTAATTTTTGTTTTATACATCATTGACGGCTGGCTGCCTTCAAATTGGACAAGAGGTCTGCAATATTTTTAATCTTCTAAAATGGCGTCGGTAATTTTAGCAATATCGGTACTTACCTTGGTAATAAACTCCAACTGCTGCTTTAATAAGTGACTATCTAAAGTTACTTCCGGCTTTTGGATATCGGCCGGTAAAACCGGGAGCGCATTGATCTCGGCAGGCAGATTGGCATTTTGCTCCAGTTTTTTCGAAGTTTCGGCCAGCATATTAATGGATCGCCTGACCAGGCGCAGATTATCCGGCTGTACTACCTGTTTTGGCTTGTTGATCAGATTGGATGCGATATTGGCGATGTACGAGGTTAAAATATGGTTCAGCACCACAAATTTATGAACCTCTTTAATATGGCGCTGTTTGCTTTTAGGTTCGGATGTCATCCGCTCGAAAGCGGCGGATAAGTTAGCCGAGGATACGTAGACATCTTTACGGGCCAGTTTATATTCGGTTATGCTGACTGCTTTCCCTGAAAAAGTTTCGGCTACTTTAAGCAGGTAACTCACATTGGCCACCAATACATCGCCGAGGTTTTTTTTGATCTGATCGAACTCCCATATCGGGAAGATAATATAGCTGGCTATAAACGCGATAATAGAGCCGATGAACGTATCTACGATGCGCTCTTCCACCACATGGCCAACGCCTAAAAATTTGAAGAGGATGAGAATATAAGGCGTCATCAAAATTACGCTGACGATATAATTATACCGCTGAAAGCTATACGCGCCAACCATAAGCACCATCAGGATAATAAACTGCGCGGTTGAACCCGGGATAAATTTTAAGATCAGTATACCGATGATGCCACCGCTGATGGTGCCCATTAGCCGCTGAAAGTTGCGCTCTTTGGTTAAACTGAAACCCGGTTTGAGGATGACAATAATGGTAAGCAATATCCAGTAGCTGTGATGGCCCTGTGTTACGGCTTTAGCAGTAAAGTAACTGTAAGGCAGTTGCGGCATTGTTTTGGCCGTGATAAAACCGACCAAACACACCAGGGCCACCCGCAACGAGTGTTTAAATATCGAAGAACTAAAGGATAGGTTATCGGCATATAACTGCAGGTCGTAATCCTGGTGGGTAACAAAGCGCGAATATTCCACATCGCTCCGGTTCTCCAACAAGGCAGCCGATTTTGAATTATAGTAATTGAAAATATTAACCGTTTTTTGATTGAGGTTACGCAGGTTGATCAATATCTTTTTGAGCACCAGGTTACTTACTTCTTTATCGTTGGCGCCTATTTCATCAATCTTTGCTTTTAACGCTTCAAGCTCAGGGTTCAGATCTTTTAAATGATTGTACCTGGTATTTGATTGTATGGCGAAGCCGACGTTATCCAGTTCGTCGGCAATGTGCAGCAGCAGGGTAGCGATATCATCTAAAACCCCCGTTGAAGCAAATTTTTCGCGAAGCACATTATAATCGTAATGCGTAGCCATGATCTCTTCGAACATATCCACCAGATCCACGAAAGTGAGTATCAGTATCCGGCTGGCATTGGTCGACTCTTTTACAAGTATGCGGCTCTTAAATAGCAGATCACGTACGGCATCCTGGTTTTGGCTAACATGTATTTGCTGCGATACTACTTTACGGTAATTTTCGTCGATATCCGTTTCGGGATGATAGAAGTCGATCTTCAGTCGCAGAAATTTGGCTACATCCAATATGTTTTCGCCTAATGCCTGTTGTGCTGCGCGATATGGCCTGATGCTGAAGAAAGTGATGCTTAGCAACGTATACCAGATACTGCCTGCCAGTATTGTTGTACTGTAGCCCAATACTTCGTTGGGTTTGAGTTGCTTTTCCATCATCAGGATCATGATGAGCAGGCAGGCCGTACCAACAGATGCCGCCCGGTTACCATACACCGTGAACATGGAAAAGAAGAAGGATAGCACTACGATCTCGGCGCCGAGCGTATACACATCCAACCGGGCAAAGCCTGTTATAATCGCTACCAAAAACATCATTCCGCTGCAAATAAGCATGCCATTACGCTTATGCATTACCGGGCCGGGGTTATCAGCACCACTAACACAAAGTGCGCCTAACGAAAGTGTTAATCCCAGCTCAAAGCGGTCTAATTGCCAAAGTATCAGAGAGGGCAGCAACACACCAAGTGTGATACGCAGCCCGTCGGAAAAGTACTGGCTGTAAAAAAAGCTTTGTATGGCGCGTGTTTGGCGGTTCATATGATCAGGCATACGAAGATATGCAAAGCGGCTATAAGAATAACAGCCAACCAAAAATTACTACTTTAATATAAAACAGACAGAGTTAGTAGATTTTTTTCATTTTTGTGGCTGTATTATAACAAAATTAACTATTTTCAGCTTTTGAAATAAAGGCGTAAACATTACACTAAGCAAAACAAACTATATGACTTCCGATTTGAAATTAAGCCAGAAAGAAACCGCGTTTAACCAGGAAGTTGTAACCCGCTTTGAGTTGTATAACAGCTTGTTTTTAACCTTGCCGTTTTACCAGGTAAAGGATACCGGTATCCTGCTGCCTTTTTTTAGTTCGCATTGCGAAAAAGGCGCGGCAGAGCAATTAGCCCCACTGGATATTATCCGTACTTTTTTTGAAAAATATGTACCCGATATCGACAGGGAAGAGCGCCTGAACCGCCTGTTCCGTTTTATACAATATATTGAACGTCAGGTGGTTTTGTTCGATTCGATAGAGGATGCCGCATTTAACAAATTAGGACATGACGACGATGGCGGTACGATACAAAGTTTATTACAAACCGCATCATCTGGCCGCGAAGAACTGCGGCAGACCATCAGCGAAAAAATCAAAGATTTTACATTACGACTGGTTTTAACCGCACACCCTACACAGTTTTACCCCGGGCCGGTATTAGGTATCATGACCGATTTGAGCGAAGCCTTAAAGCACGACGATATCAATACCATCAACCTGCTTTTGCAGCAGTTGGGTAAAACGCCTTTCTTCAATAAAACATCGCCAACCCCGGTTGATGAGGCTATCAGCCTGGCCTGGTTCCTCGAAAATATCTTCTATTTTTCGGCGGCGGCCATTCAAACCCGTTTGGATGAAGAGTTCGACCTGACCGGTAAAGGCGATCATCAGGTTATTGAGCTTGGTTTTTGGCCCGGAGGCGATCGCGACGGTAACCCTAACGTAACCGTACAAAGTACCGAGGCTGTTTCGGCGCACCTGCGCAAACTGCTTTTCAGGTGTTATTACCGCGAGTTTAAAGCTATGAAGAAACGTATCACCTTCCGTGGCGTGGGTGAACCAATGAGCAAGCTTGAAGCTTTATTTTATGATGACGCCTATAACGATCCGAAGCCTAAAAACCTGCAAAATGAAATACTGTCTCTTTTAGATGAAGTGAAAAATGTTTTGGTAAAAGATCATTACTCACTTTTTGTTGATTTAATAGATGGTTTAGCCCGTAAGGTTAAACTGTTTGGTTGCTATTTTGCCACGTTGGATATCAGGCAGGATAGCCGGGTACTAAGAAGCGTGCACCAGTACTGTGTTGAAAATAACTCGCTGAAGAACCTGGTCAATCCCGGGTACTTTGAAATGAGCGAGGAAGAAAAGCTAAAGGCCATCCAGTTTACAGAGATTAATTACAACCCGCTGGATGATGCCGACGCGATGGTAAAAGATACCCTGAGCACTATACGCCTCGTGAAAGACATTCAGAAAGGGAGCGGGGAGAAGGCCTGCCAGCGTTTTATCATCAGCAACTGCCAGCAAGCCTCGGATATCCTGCAACTGATGAACCTGTTCTTATGGTCGGGATGGAAGAAAGATGAGCTGAGCGTTGATTTTATGCCGCTGTTTGAAACGGTAAACGACTTAACTCACGCCGCCGAAGTAATGGAAAGATTATACACACATCCATTCTACAAGGAGCATTTGCAAAAACGCGGCAACAAGCAAACCATTATGCTCGGCTTTAGCGATAGTACTAAAGACGGCGGTTACCTGATGGCCAACTGGTCGATCTATAAAGCGAAGGTCGAATTGACTGCTATGTCGGAGAAGCACAATATCACTTTAGCGTTCTTCGACGGCAGGGGTGGGCCGCCATCGCGTGGTGGTGGTAAAACGCACAGGTTCTACTCGTCGATGGGCAAGGAAATTGCAAATGACCATATCCAGCTCACCGTACAGGGGCAAACAGTAAGTTCGCAATATGGTTCGCTGGATACCGCGGGCTTTAATATGGAGCAACTGGTTAACGCGGGTATAGTTTCGGCGTTAAACCCCGACAATAACGATTTGCTCGACGACAGCCACAAAGCGCTCATCTCGCAAATGGCCGAGGTAAGCCACGAAGCATTTATGGAGCTGCGTAATCATCCCTTATTTTTAAAATATCTCGAAAAAATGAGCCCGCTTAAATTGCTTTCGGGTATCAATATCAGCAGCCGGCCAACCAAACGCAATACTACATCAGAGTTAAAGCTCGAAGATCTGCGCGCCATCAGCTTCGTAACCTCGTGGAGCCAGTTAAAGCAAAATATACCTGGCTTTTATGGCATGGGCACGGCCCTGAAACAGATGAAGGACGAAGGCCAGTGGGATGGTTTGAAAGAGTTATATAAAGCATCCGGTTTTTTCCGTACGATGATCGACAATTGTATGATGTCGATGTCGAAGTCGGATTTCCGGATCACTGCTTACCTGGAAAATGATAAAACCTTTGGCGATTTCTGGAAGATGCTGAAAAACGAATTCGATCTCACCCGCGACCTGCTGCTGGAACTGACAGGCAGTAACGTACTGATGCAGGAGTTCCCGGTTGAAAGGCGCTCGATTGCGATCCGGGAAAAGATCGTGTTGCCGTTGGTTATCCTGCAACACTTTGCCCTGCAGCAATTGAATACCCTGCCGCATGACGATCCGTTTTACCCGGTGTATAACAAGCTGATCATCCGCACGGTATATGGCATTGTTAATGCAGGCAGAAATTTAGCTTAATGATCAAATTTTTTGTTAGTTTCATGCCGGCCAATTAGGTTAGCCGTGCAGTTTTTACACGACTAACCCCAAAGTATCAGCCGTAAAACAATCGGAGTAATTACTTTAATTTTTAAGTGAGATGGAAAAATATAAATACCTGATTATAATTGTGTTATTTTTTGTATTTTCAATAGTGAAAGCGGAAAAAACCAAGGATAAAGTGCTTATTTTCTCACTTACAAAAGGCTATCATCATGCCAGTATCGCCGACGGGATCACTGCAATAACCCAATGGGGCATTGAAAACAATTTCGACACCGATACCACTACCGATGTGTTAAAATTTACTGATGATAACCTGAAAAAATATAAGGCGGTTATATTTTTAAGTCCGACCGGCAGCGGCTTTTTTAACGATGAAGAGAAAGCCGCATTGCAAAAATATATACATAACGGCGGCGGGTTTGTAGGTATACATGCAGCTACCGATTGCCTGTACGATTGGGAATGGTATGGCAAACTGGTTGGGGCATACTTTACCAAACACCCCAAAATACAACAGGCTACTGTACATGTAACCAACGAGCCGCATATAGCTACCAAGGGCTTGCCTCCTGCCTGGCAGCATACCGACGAGTGGTATAATTTTAAAGACATCAGCCCTGATATTAAAACGTTGATCACTGTTGACGAGAAAAGCTATACCGGAGGTGAAAACGGCGATGTTCATCCTATATCCTGGTATCAGAACTTTGAAGGGGGCCGGGTATTTTACACCGCCCTTGGTCACACCAAAGAAGACTATACAACCGACCCTCTCTTTAAACAGCACGTAGTTGCCGGCATTAAATACGCCCTGGGCCGAAAAAAGTAAACTTGCCTATATGCTAAATGCAATATTTAATTAATTTTGACGCAGAATTAAAAACAGCTCAATGAAATCTAATATCACCAAACTAAATGTCATAGTTATTGCTTTGTTCGCTGCATTTGCAGTACAATCATGTACCGAAGAAAGAGGAAACTCATATACCTCAAAAACTAAAGTTAATGCAGATGGTTTGAATTTTATCAGAACAGCGCACGAGGCTGGTTTAACCGAGATTGAAGCATCAAAAATAGCCAAAAAGAACTCGACCAACAGCCAGGTTACCGCTTTTGCAGATATGATGATAACCGACCATACAGCTTTAGGCGCCGATGTAGACAGCCTGGCAAAACAAAAGTTTGTTACCGTAGTAGCTGAAGTAAATCATGAGGATAAGGTAGTTTTAGACAGCCTCGCTAAAAAAACCGGCGCCGAATTTGACAAAGCTTATATCGAACTGATGGTGGATGGCCACAAAGAAGCTGCCGAGTTGTTTAAAGAAAATAAAGAAAGTAACTATACAGCGATCAGGAAAGTAGCCGATGCCTGGAGCGATAAAATAGAAAAGCATCTTGAAGAAGCAAAAAAAGTACAGGCATCTTTAAAATAATGGTCTGCTAAAAGATATTTCAAAGGCCCTCCCGAAATGGAGGGCTTTTTTTATGCCTTTAAAAATTGAGAAATGTGTCGTCAGCTTGGTACAAAATTGAACGGCTTTGGCTACACTTTTTAAAAAATCCAGATTTTTTATACGGTTAAAATGGTCTTTTGTAAGTATTGACTGATAGCCGATTAAGCGCTTTTTTTGCCGATTTTGGCAAAAATGGTAACGTTTTTGTTCTGACACTATCGATTTTGTAAAAAAATCAGATTTTATTCAGTAACAACAACGATTATGAAAAATTCAACAAAATGGATCACCTCGGCATTTGCAGCTGTGGCCATCCTTTTCGCATCACATGTAAACGCTCAAACCACAACCTCAAACCCTGGTGATACCTGGCGCTTAGGCATAGGTGTTGAAGGCGCTATTCCAACGGGAAATTTACACGACTTCTCGAACTTTGCTTTAGGAGGTACCGCCCGATTGCAATATGATACCCGGTCAAATCTGTCGTTCATGTTAACATCCGGTTATTACAATGTATTTGCTAAACAATATACCGTTGGCGCTACTACTTATAAACCAGATGCTTTAGGTATTATACCTATCAAAGCGGGTTTAAAAGTTTTTGCCGGGCAGAACATCTATTTCAGCGGTGAACTTGGTGCCGGTATTGAAACAAATTATGGTAAAAATACCAAATTCATTGCTTCGCCAGGTGTAGGTTATGCTAATGCCGGTGGGTTGGATATAGGTGTACGTTACGAGAATTTTAGCGGCCAAAGCGATAACTATGGCATGGCAGCCTTGCGTATAGCCTATGGTTTTAAACTTTAACCGGTAAAATTAAGATAAAAGGCTTCCTTGCAAAAGGAGGCCTTTTTTGTTTGGAGGCAAACTTGACAATTATTGGCTTCAAAGTATTATTTTTAGCCGTGCAAAAATATACGCTGTTTATCGATACAGAAACATCGGGCCTGCCCAAAAACTGGAAGCTGCCTTATGCGGATAACGCCAACTGGCCCACTGCTGTACAGGTTTCGTGGGTAATTTATGATGAACACCGGCGTGAAGTAAAGCGCGAAGATCATTATGTCAGTAATAATGACCTGGCAATCAGTAAGCAAGCCTACAAGATACATGGTTTGAGCGCCGAATTTTTATCGCAGCACGGCGATTCGCGCAAGCAGGTTATGAAATTGCTTTACCAGGATCTTGAAAAATACAAACCACTGGTAGTAGGGCATTTTGTCGAACTGGATTACCACATTACCGGCGTAGATTTTTTTAGGGTGGAGATGGAGCAACCCATGAACAGGTTGCCCATGTTTTGCACTATGCTGGCTACCAAAAATATGGTCCGTAACCCACAGATGCACTATCTGAAGCTGGGCGAACTGTACGAGCTGCTGTTTAATAAGCCATTGGGCAACCAGCATAACGCTATGACGGATGCGCTGGCTACCGCCGAATGCTTTTTTGAACTGCAACGTACAGAGGCCATCGACGATGATAAGATAACCCGGCAACAAATTGAGCGTGAGCGTTTGCAGAAACCGGTGCTAAAAGGCGGCTGTGGAGTGCCCGTATTAGTGATGTTAATTTTTATGGCTTTAATTATTTATTGGCTATGAATAGCAGGATCGAATTTTTAAAGAGCGCCGAACCTTTTAACATTTTGCCCGAAAATGTTTTGGAGGAGATAGCAGAACAATTGCAGGAAATACGCTATAGCAAGGATACGGTTATCTACCAGCAGGAGATCACCAAAATGCGCGGTATTGATATTATAGCCGAAGGCGAATACGAGTCGTTTTTTTACGACAGCGCGCAAAATAAACGGTTACTGGAAGTGCACGGCAAGGGCTATTGCTATGGCGGCATATCCGTACTGGTAAACCGCAAACAATCCATTCGTACGGTGATTGCAAAAAAGGGCACGATCGTTTATTTCCTGCACCGCAAATACTTCAGGGTGTTATGTAAAACGTACGACGATTTTTTTCAATACTTTACCTCGGAGTTTGGCAAACGTATGCTGAACGATGATTTTGCGCATTTTTTTAAACGCCCGGCTACTTTTGAGGAAAGCTATATAGCTTCCGAGCAATTGTACTCGCGCCGGATTGAAAGTATCGAATATCGCGAACTGATCTCATGCAGTGGTGATACGCCGATATATGAAGCAGCACGAAAAATGGCCGCGCATAAGATCAGCTGTATTTTTGTGAACGATGGCGGCGAAAACAATATTATCGGCTATGTAACGGATATTACTTTAAGAGATAACGTAATAGCCAAGCTTGCTGATGCAAACGCGGCGGTGAGTACCATCATGGATAATCCCATCGTGTCGATCGATGCCGGCGCTTATGTTTATGAGGCCATCCTGATGATGTTCCGTACCAAAACACGCTATCTGCTCATTAAAAAAGATGGTAAATACGATGGCTTTATCAGCCGTACCAAGCTTTTGAGCGAGCAGGCGCAGTCGCCGCTGGTGTTCATACAGTCGGTAAAGCTCGCCCTGTCGGATGATGAGTTGAAACGCAAATGGGAAACCGTACCGCAAATTGTCACCCAGCTTTTGGGCAGAGGCGTGCATGCCGAAATTGTGAACCAGGTAATAACCACCGTAGCCGACACCATCGCACAAAAAGTAATAGAAGGCGTGATAGAACAGCAAGGCCCGCCCCCGGCCAAATTTGTTTTTATGGTGCTCGGCAGCGAAGGGCGAAAAGAACAGACCTTTAAGACCGACCAGGATAATGCCATTATTTACGAGGATAAAGCTAACGAACACCGCGAAGAGGTAAGAGCTTATTTTCTTGAATTTGCCCGTGTGGTATCCTACAGGTTAAATTACATCGGTTTTAGCTACTGTACCGGCGGCTTCATGGCGCAAAACCCCGAGTGGACGCATTCCTTATCGTACTGGAAGCGCAATTACATGAGTTGGATGGCTGAGTCGGTACCCGAAAGCGTGATCAAGTTTTCGACCTTTTTTGATTGCCGGTCTATCTACGGCGAAGAATCGATCATGAAAGAGCTCAAGGATTTCCTGGATGAAGAACTGCAAAAACCGATGGAAAAGCTCTTCTTCCACATGGCCAAAAATGCGCTTCAGTACGAACCGCCGCTTACCTTCTTCAAAAAAATAAAAACGTTCACCAAAGGCAGTCAGGAGGTGTTCGATATTAAACGCACCATGACACCGATTGTCGACCTGGCACGGGTTTATGCCCTTAAGAACCGAATTTTTGATGTCAATACCGGCGAACGCCTGAAAGCATTGAAGGACAAAGGCGTGTTTACCGATGTGGCGTATCACGAGTTGATCCAATCGTACTATTACCTGATGGGCATGCGCTTGCGAAACCAGGCATCGCAGATAATGCATGATAATACTGCGCCTGACAACTACATCGACCCGGCATCGCTTACCAAAATTGAGCAGGTAACACTTAAAGAGATCTTTAAAACCATCGAGGGCTTCCAGGCTAAGATCAGGATGGAGTTTACCGGTAGTTTGCTGGGATAAAAAGCTTTCCTTTCGATGGAGGCGGGCCAGGCTGATTTTTATTTCTTCTTCCGTTCAGCCCTGTATTTTTCCATAATTGCCTTCAAATCGATTTTGGCACAATCGGTAATTAGTTCGGTGGCAACGGCAAGCGGCAATTCGGCCTCATTTTTAAAATTAATACAACCTTTCTGAAAATTAGCATTAGGTAACAATGCCTCATATTTAACATGCATGGGGGCATTCATATAAATCGGCATACAATGCAGCGACATATAATCTTTAACGCTTGCCAGGCCGTATTTGAACATCTCGCAATTATACAATATCATTTCCTTACCCATCATTTTGCCAATGGTAGCTGTAACGGTCGGGTCGTTAGCCAGGATCGTTTCATGCAATGCCCTTAGCAAAGGCTGGCGTTGCGGATCCTGATGGGATAAATGCTCATCGATACTCATTTTGATCAGGTTTTAAGTGTCTTTTGCTTGTTCCGCAGCATGGTCAGGGCTTTACCTGCACGTACCTTACGGGTCTCTTCGGCTTTAGCCGAGCCAACCCAATCGCAATAGCCTTGCTTGTACGATTTTGAGAGGGTCTCAAAAAATGCATTAGCTTCGGCGTCCCCTTCCAGTAAAACTTGCAGCTCGGCAGGTGTGCCCTCAATATGTTCTCCTTTTTTCAGCATAATAGTATAAATATAAATAATTAGTTTAGCGATATGCAAAAGGTTCTCATATTGCTCCTTATCATCGTTTGCATCAGTTGTAATTCAGCCGACAAAATTCGTGAAGAAAAACTGCGCGATACATTGGAAAAGATAAGGATAAAGGCCGATTTTAAGCCATTAGATTCAGCCGGGGCGTATAATTTCATGAATAATTATTTCTTGCCCAGGCTTGATACGTTACCTACAAAGCGTAAAATATTTATTCACCCTTTAATTGGTCGTGATTTTAAAATGATTTATAAACGTGAGGAAGCAAGGCTTACTGCTCAATTTTTGGGAGATACCACAAAACAGTATTATCCACCCGACATAGTGGTTGAACATGCTGGTATCTTTATCAATGAACATGCTAATTGGAACAGTAAATTATTAAGAAATACCATTGTGATTAATGATAATATCTTTAAACACAATCATCATCTGGAAGTTACCGGATTAAAAGCCTGGCATAAAAAATTTGGTTATGGATATATGTGTATATCATACCCGCAATACAATGAACATACCAAAAGGCTGTTTATAAGAGAATGGATAGAAAATGCTGACTGGTGTGGAACGGGTAGAGAATATACCTTTGGATATACAAAAACTACAAATGGTTGGAAAGCAGATTAGCTATTCAGATTTTTAACAAACTTACTTATACTTAGGTTTAACCGAACGATACTTTATAACTCATGCGCGCAACCTTTAACCCGGCCGAAAAATACATTTTAGAAGATGATCGCGTTCTGCTTCGTCCGCTTGAGGCCGGTGATATTAAGTACCTGATGCCGTTTTCGCTGAATGAGCCCGATATATGGACCTACTCGAGCATTACCGGCGCAGGCCGGGAGAATATGGAAAACTATGTTAAAGGGGCATTAGCCGCAAGGGATACCGGAACCGAATATCCTTTTATTGTTTTTGATAAAAAGGCGAATGCCTATGCCGGGCTAACGCGGTTTTACGATATTCAGCTAAACAATAAAACCCTGCAGTTGGGCTATACCTGGTACGGCAAGCAGTTTCAGGGTACTGGCATGAACAGGCATTGCAAATACCTGTTATTGGGTTTTGCCTTTGAAGAGTTGGGGATGGAACGTGTAGAGTTCAGGGCCGATAACGCCAACTCGCGCAGTATAGCTGCCATGAAAGCTATTGGCTGCACCGTTGAAGGCGTTTTGCGCAGCAACGGCATCAAGCGCGACGGCACGCGACGCGATTCGATTGTTTTAAGTATTTTGAAACAGGAATGGGAGAGTGGCGTAAAGGAAGTATTGAAAGCTAAATTAATATGAGCCATATAGATTTTCAAACGATCGACTGGAGCAAAATAGAACCGACCGAACATCCCGGCGAAACCGGCACAGCGTTTTGGCGTACCTTACAATACGATGGTTTAAGGGTACGAATGGTGGAATATTCTGCCGGTTACCTGGCTGATCATTGGTGCAAAAAGGGCCATATCCTGCATTGCCTTGAAGGAGAGTTTATAAGCGAGATGATAGATGGCGAAAACTTTGTCCTGACCAAAGGGATGACCTATATCGTGTCCGACGAATTGAGCACACACCGGTCGTATTCCAGAAACGGCGTAAAACTGCTGATCATCGACGGGGACTTTTTAAAGCTGACTTAAATACAGAATGCCGCTAACTTTCGCCCACCCTGCAATTGTTTTACCTTTGAGATACCTGTCGAAACGGTGGGTTTCGTTAACCGGCCTGGTGACCGGTAGCGTGGTGCCCGACTTTGAGTATTTTATACGGATGAAGATACTAAGCATTTACAGCCATACCTGGTTGGGTTTGCTCTGGTTTGATCTGCCGTTAGGGCTGATATTGTGCTATGTTTATCACAATATTGTCCGCGACGGTTTTATTGATAGCTTGCCGTCGCCATTATACAGACGTCTTAAACCTTATCAGGGTGTCAACTGGAACCAGTATTCCAGAGGGCACATGCTTGTCGTTGTCGTATCTGTTATTACAGGCGCTGCATCCCATTTGTTTTGGGATAGCTTTACGCACCTCAACGGTTATTTTGTGGTGAGATGGGGAATGAAAAGGGTAGTTGCAATAATGAGCGTACATTTGCCGCTTTATAAGGTTGTGCAACATTTAAGCACACTGGCAGGAGGCGCAATTATATTAACCGTATTGTTTACACTCAAGCCATTGCCAGCCGTGATGCGCAAGATCAATTACAATTACTGGATAGCAGTTTGCGTGGTAATGACTGCGACGATAATCTTGCGGATATTGTTTGAAAATAATGTACAGTACCCTGACCTGATAGTGACCACTCTTTCAGGTTTCATAGCCGGGATAATTTTGGTGCCGGTGATCTTAATTAAAAAGTACCTGGTACAAAATAATCGAGCCGAACACGACCAGCCCGAACGAAGAAAATATTAGTGTTTTGTCGCGGGTAAACCTGCGCATAAATCCCAACCGGTTTTTATCGAGGCTAAACATGTAAAAGGCAACCCCCCAAACGATAAGAAGTAGCCCCAAGATCATACTCATCAAAGTGTCAAATCCGGTAATTGATTCCTCGAGTCTCATGGTTCGTGATAATTGGTTAAGTAATAGCTGTTTATATACAAAACAGCTTTTCCGGGTTATACGACGACGGAGACCAAAGGTTTCGTTTTTTGAAAAATAGTTTATTTAATGTTGCGAATTGTTTCTTTAACCGATTTTTAATAGCTCAATGTCTCGTCGGCTACCCAGCCGATAATGATGATCGATGGGTGAGTCAGGTGAGCTTCTGTGGCCAGTTTAGGCAGATCCCTGATCGCTCCACGCACCGATTTTTGATGGGGCAGCGAGGCATGCTGAATAATTGCCGCCGGCATGTGCCCGTTGCCGGCATCAACATAAGTTTGAGCAATTTCGTCAAGCTTTTTCATGCCCATATAAATCACCACAGTGGCATTGCTTTGCATGGCCAGGTTAATGTCGGCCGAAAGGCGGCCATCTTTTTTGGTGCCGGTAACCATCCAAACGCTTTCGCTTACAGCGCGGTGGGTAAGAGGTATATCTAAAAAGCCACTGGCCTGCATGCTGGTAATACCCGGAACAAAGTACGTCCGGATGCCATGATCGCGGGCAAACAGTATTTCCTCATAACCACGGCCGAAAATAAAAGGATCGCCACCTTTGAGCCGCACAACAAGCCCTTTGGTTAAAGCCTTTTCTCTGATCAGTTCCAGTATTTCTTCCTGTGGGGTGTATTCGCCGTAAGGCTGTTTGCCCACATATATTTTCTCGCAATCGTAGCGGGTAATATCTAAAAGTTCCTTGTTGGCCAGGTTATCGTACAAAACAACGTTGGCACGCTGCAGCGTTTTATATCCTTTTACGGTGATCAGTTCAGGGTCGCCGGGGCCGGCGCCTATTACATATAATTCGGGGATAATGGCATCACTCATAGTGGGTATATCAATTATTCGTGCTAACTTAAAAACTAATTCACAATAAACCTGCGTTTTTACATAGGTTTGTGCAGTATTTGATCGCAACATGACGGATTTATCATATAAATACTACCAAAGTCATAGTAAATTGGGTTTTATCGGTCAGGATGGCCAGCAGAAACTTACTCAGGCAAGGGTACTGATCGTTGGCGCAGGCGGGTTAGGCTGTCCCTGCCTTTTAACCCTGGCAGGTTGCGGCATTGGCACCATTGGTATTGCCGATTTCGATGTGGTATCGGTTTCTAATCTCCACCGCCAACAGCTTTATACCGTCGATGATGTGGGCAAATCAAAGATTAGTATCGCTAAACAAAGGCTGTTGCAACATAATCCCCTGTTGACGATCAACGAACATAGTTTACTGGTTGCCCGGGATAATGTGTTGGATTTGCTTAAAGAATATGATATTATAGTTGACGGTACCGATAATTTTGCTGTGCGTTATCTCATTAACGATGCCTGTGTATACCTGGATAAGCCACTGGTTTACGGGGCAATATATCAAACTGAAGGACATGTTACCGTTTTTAACTACCGGCAATCGGCCACATTGCGCTGTCTTTTCCCCGAGCCGGAGGCCGAAACAGTTGTGCCATCCTGTGCCGATGTTGGGGCTTACAATGTGGTTACCGGTATTATCGGTATCATGATGGCTAACGAAGTGGTTAAAATCATTGTCGGCAGTAGCGATATACTGATCAATAAATTAGTGAGTTACGATGCTTTATCTGCCGGGATTCGCACGATTGCTTATCGTGAAAACGCCAAAAGCAGGGAGATAAGCATAAAACGGTTTACCGCCGGAAATGAGGCTACAGACCTTTCAGTAGACGAGTTTTTAATTTTAGATCCGGACAGCTACCGGTTAATAGATGTACGTGAAGATTGGGAGCATGATGAGTTTAATATTGGCGGCGAGCAAATTGCTATGGCTAAGTTTAAGCGATACGATTTCTCAGCGTATGCAAAATCCGATAAACTGATACTGTATTGCCTGCAGGGCCTGCGCAGCCGGTCGGCGGCACAGTTTCTACGCGAAAGCGGTTTTATAAATGCCATTAGCCTGAGAGGGGGCCTAAACGCATATCTTGCCCTGAAATAAGGTTTTTATCATTTTAGCTTGTACCTTTAAAGCATGTTACGCGTTAGTCAGTTATTTATTTACCCCGTCAAATCACTTGGCGGTATCGAACTAAGCTCTGCCGAAGTTACCGACAGGGGCTTTAAGTACGACAGGCGATGGATGCTGGTTGACGACAATAACCGTTTCCTGAGCCAGCGCGAATACGCCGAAATGGCCCTTTTGAAAGTTAGTATTGCGGATACCGGTTTACTGGTTAAACATGCCCATTATCCTGGTGATGAAATATTGGTGCCCTTTAAGCCACAAACAGATCAAACAGGCAGGTTTGTAATTTGGGACGATATCGTTACCGGACAATATGTAAGCGAAACTACCGACCAATGGTTTAGCCGTAAGTTAAAAATCAATTGCAGGCTGGTGCATATGCCCGATGACAGCCATCGCGGGGTAAACCCTAAATACGCTGCAGACAAGATCACCTCTTTTTCTGATGCGTACCCGTTCATGATGGTGGGGCAATCTTCGCTGGATGATCTGAACAACCGTTTAGCGGATAAAATACCGGTTAACCGTTTCAGGCCCAACCTGGTTTTTACCGGTGGCGAACCTTTTGATGAGGATACGATGGGCCATATCATCATTAACGGCATTGGCTTTTACGGCGTTAAACTTTGCGCCCGTTGCCCGATACCAACTATCGATCAGGACACCATCGCGAAAAGCAAAGAACCCACAAAAACCCTGTTAACCTACCGCCGACGGAATAATGATGTGTATTTTGGACAGAACTTTGTTCACCAGGGAGATGGAATAATTAGTGTTGGCGATGAAATAACCGTTTTAGAAATTAAAGAAATGCCAAATTCGTTAAAACTGGCATCCATATAAGTATGCGCGATATCACCCACAAACAAATTACCCTGCGTACCGCCAAAGCTGTTGGCATTATATTTTGTACACAACAAACTGTCGACCTGATTAAAAACGATCAATTGCCCAAAGGCAATCTATTTGATGTGGCACGCGCAGCCGGGTTTATCGGCGCAAAGCTTACCCCGCAGTTATTGCCGCATTGCCACCCGGTGCAGATCGATGGGATGGATATGAGCTTTGAATTTCTGGACAGGGAAAAGCATGCCGGATTATTTAACGAAGCGGTTTTTGGTAAACAGGGCATTGTGATAACAGGCGATGCCAAATCGATAGGGCGCACGGGTATTGAGATGGAAATATTGACAGCCGTATCAGTTGCCGCTTTGGAGATATACGATATGCTGAAACCGGTAGATAAAGAGCTGGAGATCGGTCATATCAAATTATTACAAAAACGCGGCGGCAAGAGTGACCGTGAGCGTTTTTTCGCCGAACCTTTGAGCTGTGCGGTTTTGGTTTGTTCGGATTCGACAGCGGCCGGAGAGCGCGAAGACAAAAGCGGCAGGATCATCTGCGAGATGTTAAAACAGGTAAACAGCAACGTGTTGCATTACCAGGTTTTACCTGACGATAAGGAACAGATACAGCAGCAAATACGAGCCTGGGTTGCCGAAGATATCAACTTTATATTTACCACAGGCGGAACCGGCTTCGGGCCGCGCGATAATACCGTTGAAGCCGTTGAAGAGCTACTGGAACGCCACGCCGATGGTATAACCGAAGCTATGCGCGGTTACGGACAAATGCGCACACCTTTAGCTATGATGAGCCGGGGAGTAGCTGGTTCGATAGCGCAGACCCTGATTGTTACTTTACCCGGAAGTGCCGGCGGCGCGCGCGAATCAATGGAAGCAATACTACCGGCCGTTTTTCATGCCCGGAAAATGATGCTGGGCGAGGGACATTGATATGCTGAAGTTTACCGAAGCTCAACAACTCATCAGAAATTTATCGCGTTCATTTGGCGAGGAGGAAATTGCTTTGGCCGATGTGGAAGGCCGGATTTTGGCCGAAGACATTTACGCTGACCGCGATTACCCGCCTTTTAACCGCGCCGCGATGGATGGTTATGCGGTCAATATTGCAGATTGGGAGGCCGGTATCAGGGAATTCCAGGTGCAGCAGGTGATCTATGCAGGAGAATTGGGTCAAGAAGATTTGAAACCCGGCACATGTTATAAGATCATGACAGGTGCTCCAGTGCCATCGTCTGCCAATGCTGTTATCAGGCGCGAAGACGCTGAGCAAACAGGCGATGTTGTGAATTTCGACCTCAAAAACATCAAGCTATACCAAAGCATATCCCGGCAGGGAGAAGATATGCAAAACGGTGAGCTGATATTGCCTAAGGGTACTAAATGCTCGTTCGCTGCCATTAGCATATTGGCGGCGTTGGGGAAAAGCTGTGTTAAGGTGCATAGCCTGCCTAAGGTGGCTTTATTCACGACTGGTAATGAACTTGTGGAAGTAGGCATGTTGGTGTCGGACACTCAGATCCGTAACAGCAACCAATACCTACTTAAAAGTCTGCTCAAAAAATGGCTCATCAGACCAACTATCTGCAAACACGTTATTGATGATAAAATGCAATTGAAAACCGCTTTGGCGGAAGCTCTATCGTGCGATATCATCGTTACCTGCGGCGGCGTATCTGCCGGGGATGCCGATTATCTGCCCGAGGTGCTGGAAAACCTTAGCGTAAAAAAACTCTTCCATAAAGTAGCTATTAAACCAGGCAAGCCCATCTGGTGCGGGCAAATGCCTAACGGTGGCATGGTTTTCGCTTTGCCGGGTAACCCGGTATCGTGTATGGTAACGTTTAAACTGTTTATCGAAACCTATCTGGTTGCTTGTTTAGGAGCGGGCATCTCTAAAATACTAACATTACCCTTTAAAGGCACTCGTACCCACACCGCAAATCTCGACGAATTCTTTCCGGTAACTATATCAGGCAAACCGGCTTCGGTGCAAGCCATCACCATCAACAGTTCGGGCGATATCCGGCTTGGTTTACATGCCGATGCTTTGGCTCACCACCCGGTTGAAGTTGCAGAGTTGAACAACGGGAGCGTCGTAACCTGCTATTTGCTGTAGTCAATACCATGTAATTATTCACCCCACAACTCAACAAAACAAGGTACTAATGGCACGCGTTTGGTATTACAATCGTATATTTGAATTTAAATGATGCTTTTGAACGATAAATTTGGCCGTAGTTTTAAAACTTTACGGGTTAGCTTGCTGAGCACCTGCAACCTGGGCTGTGTTTATTGTACCATGGGCACCGAAGAAGAGGTGTTAATCGACCGGAAGCCGCAGCCATCTGCTTCGTTTTTTCTGAACCATATTGCCAGGTTGCATGCGCAGCTCAATCTGCAAACGATCAGGTTTACCGGCGGCGAGCCGCTGCTGTACCGCGAACTACCCCAGGCTATTAAAGGTGTTAAAGCTTTAGGCATACCGGATATTAAGCTCACTACCAATGCGTTTTTGCTGGATAGGATGGCACCTGCCTTAAAAACAGCAGGTTTGCGGTATGTCAATGTATCGTTGGATGCAATGGATGAAGAATCCTTTTTCAGGATGACCAGGCGCAGGCAGCTCGATCGTACGTTAAAAGGCATTGAAACAGCTTTGGCCTGTGGGTTGGATGTAAAGATAAACGCGGTGATGATGAAAGGTAAAAATGATGACCAGGTTTTACCATTGCTGGAATATGCTTTTGAACGGGGCATCGCGATACGCTTTTTAGAAGTAATGACCATGGGCCATTTGTTTGGCCACGGGCAGGAATACCTGTTTTCGCAGGATGAGATACTGAATGTTATTGCCTCTGAATACAACTTTAGTAAGCAACACAGGAAATCCTCATCTACAGCTAATTACTGGCAAACGACTGAAGGAGGTGTTTTTGGGATCATAGCTAATGATACCGAACCGTTTTGCCAGGATTGCAACCGTCTGAGGCTGGATGCCGAAGGCAATATTTATGGTTGTTTGAGTAATAACCATGCTATCGCACTAAGCGGAGCCGAAGATGAACAGGAGTTGGGAGAGAAACTGCAACAGGCCATGTCGCAAAAGCAGGAACTACATTTTACGGGCAGCGAGATGAGCATGATGCACATTGGCGGATAAGAATATAAAATGAAGATACAGGTTTTCGCGGTTTTAAAAGACCATTTTGATAAAGAGTTTGAGCTGAGCAGGGATATCAAAGATATCGCCTCGTTGAAAGCCTATTTATCAAATCAAAATACCGGGGCCGAGGGGATCTTACAGATCAGCCGCTTCGCCGTACATAACGAATTTGTTGACCTTGATTACGCTATCAAACCAAATGATACGATCTGCATATTCCCTCCAAGCAGCGGAGGCTGAAATACCGGCATTATCGGCAACGCCGCTTGATGTGGTAGCTCTTTTAGCCCAGGCGCATCACCCGGAAGCGGGTGCAGTGGTGTTGTTTAGCGGTGAAGTGCGAAATCATAACCAGGGGCAGGATGTCGACTACCTGGAGTATGAAGCACATGAGGCAATGGCCGAAAAAATGATTGCAGAGATCATTAACGACGCTCACGCCAAATGGCCGCTTAAAATAGCTGTCGCCCAACACCGAACCGGAAAAGTAGCTATCGGCGAAACCGCCGTGATCGTGATCACTTCATCGGCACACCGCCACGAAGCGTACGAGGCTAATCAGTACATTATCCATCGCATAAAACACGAAGCAACCATATGGAAATGCGAGTATTTTACCGATGGCAGCAAAAAATGGGGCGGTAATTGCAGTTGTTGCCCCCCGGCCCTCTAAAAGGGGGAACTTTTTAGCTATGGAAGATAATTCTCAAAATAAGAATCGACGTTCCTCCTTTAGGGGGTTAGGGGGCAAACCCTTCATCACCATAGAATATTGCCCGAAATGCGGCTGGATGCTCCGGGCGTCGTACATGGCGCAGGAATTACTGACCACGTTTACCGACGATATCAAAGCTGTGCTGTTACAGCCAAGCGAAATAAACGGGCGCTATACCATTAGGATAAATGACTTGGAAATATTTGATCGCAAGCGGGCCGGGCGTTTTCCTGAGATCAAAGAACTAAAGCAACTGGTGCGCGATGTGGTTAACCCGGGTAAAAGCCTGGGCCATTCAGATAAAAAAGATTAGTAGCACCATGCAAAATAAAAGCACCGCTTAGTAAAATAAACTGCATATTTAAACGCTATAAAACCGGAGCATTTTATTTGCGCTTAATGATTGCACTTTTACCTAAACGTATTACATATCTGCAGTTTGTAAACATTCTATCAATAGCGAAACTATTGGGCGTGTTATTACTGTTTTTATTGCAAACACACTTTTTATTTGCGCAATCACAATATACCCTCAGCGGCACGATCAAAGATGCTGCAACCGGCGAGGTTCTTATCGGCGCAACTGCCCGCATTGAAAATACCGCATCAAAAGGCGCAATTACCAACAGTTTTGGATTTTACTCCCTCACCATTACCCAAGGCGAGCATATTTTACTGGTAAGCTATATCGGCTATAAAACCGATTCGTTGAAGATCAGCCTTCATAAAGATACCCGTATAAACATAGAACTGGTATCGGGGCATGCACTTAACGAAATTGTGGTTAGCGATAAAAGCAGCCGGAGCGATAACGTGTTGAACCCGCAGATCGGCGTAAATAAACTAAATACCAATGATATTAAGGATGTGCCGGTATTTATGGGCGAGAAGGATATCATCCGTACTATTGAGTTGCTGCCTGGCGTAAAAACTACCGGAGATGCCAATACCGGCTTTTATGTACGCGGTGGCGGATCGGACGAAAATCTCATCCTGCTTGATGGTGCTACGGTTTATAACCCATCGCACCTGTTTGGTTTCTTTTCTACTTTTAACTCCGATGCGGTAAAAGATATCAGCCTGTACAAAGGTGGTATGCCGGCTCAATACGGCGGGCGCTTATCATCGGTTCTGGACGTGCGGATGGATGACGGAAACAATAAAGACTATGGCGCTGAAGGAGGAATTGGCCTGATATCATCGCGGATAAAGTTTGAAGGCCCGATTATTAAAAACAAAGGTTCGTTTATGCTTAGCGCCAGGCGGACCTATGCTGATGTTTTTTTAAAGCTATCCGGCGATTCGACACTGAAGGGCAGCAGTTTATACTTTTACGATCTGAATCTTAAGGCCAATTACCAGTTGGACGATAAAAACATTATTTATCTTTCGGGATATTTCGGTAAAGATGCAATCGGGCTGAAAGATAATTTTGCTACTAACTGGGGCAATACTACGGCTACCCTCAGGTGGAACCATATATTGAACAACAAACTGTTTTCAAACACTTCCTTTATCTACAGCAACTACAATTATGTGATCAATAATTTTTCGGCTACAAGCAATATCAATGTACAATCGAAAATTGAGGATTTTAATCTTAAGCAGGATTATGAGTACTTTTTAAATAACAATAATACACTAAGTTTTGGAGCGGGCGTGGTGCATCATACTATTATGCCCGGCAATATCTCAACCACGCAAACTTCAAGTTATAATTCAAAAACAATCCAGACCCGCCATGCTTACGAAGCCAATGCTTATATATCCGATTCGTGGCAGCCGCTAAATAGCCTGACTATAGTTTACGGGCTTCGGGCAAACTTTTTTAACCTTGTAGGCCCCGGCACTTTCAATACTTATAATGCCGACGGCGTGCTGACCAATGTGTCGACATATAGTTCAGGACAGAGCATACAAACTTATTTTAATCTCGAGCCACGCATCTCAGCTAATTATGTGATTAACCCGCAAAGTTCTGTAAAGGCATCATATAATCATAACTCACAAAATATTCATTTACTATCAAACTCAACATCGAGCCTGCCTACCGATTTGTATGTAATGAGTAGTAACAATATCAAACCCGGCGTAGCCGATCAGGTATCGCTTGGTTACTATCGTAATTTTAAAGATGATCAGTTTGAGTTTTCGACCGAAGTTTACTATAAATGGCTAAAAAACGAGGTAGATTATCGTAACGACGCCGACCTGGTTGCTAACGAAACCGTAGAATCGCAATTACTTTACGGGGTTGGTCGGGCATACGGCGCCGAGTTTTTCCTGAAAAAGAAATATGGGAAGTTTAACGGATGGATAGGCTATACACTTTCCCGGACCGAACGTAAAATAGATGGCATTAATAACGGTAATTATTTCCCGGCCCGGCAGGACCGTACGCACGATGTTTCGCTCGTGGGGGTCTATAACCTCAGTAAACGAGTGACGATATCGGCGGTATTTGTTTACGGTACGGGCAACGCTGTAACGTATCCGGCAGGTAAATATCAGATAGGTGGCTTAACTACTTATTACTATAACCAACGAAATGCCAACAGGCTGCCGGCCGATAGCAGGCTTGACCTGGGCGTAACGTTAGAGGGGAAGCAACATAAACGTTATCATTCGAGTTGGAACTTTAGCATTTATAATGCTTTCGACCGTATGAATCCTTATAGTGTGGTATTTCAGGATAGCGCGGGCAAGCCATCGCACACCGAAGCCGTAGAAACCAGTTTGTTTGGTATCATACCAGCAGTGACCTGGAATTTTAAGTTTAAATAACATTTTATAACCAAATGAATATCAGAGTATTATTAATGTTTTATTTGTTGGCTATTGTACTACTGTCGTGCCAGAAAGTAATTAGCGTGGATGTGGGTAGTTCGGCAGCGCAGCTGGTTATTGAGGGTAATCTTACCGATCATCAGGGCACACAGACAGTAACACTGTCAAAATCGGTGCCCTACGGAAATGCCAATGTTTACCCGGCGGTAACCGGTGCGACAGTTACTTTGAATGATAATACCAATACCACCTATAGATTTACCGAAACACAGCCCGGAACATACACCATCAATAACTTTAAGGGAAGGGCTTTAATATTCTATGTATTAACCGTTAAAGCCGAAGGTAAAACGTATTATGGCGGGTCGACCATGCAGTTCCCCACCAACCTGGATTCGCTTACCCTGATCAGTCAAACGTTTGGCAGTAAAAGCGTTATCAATGTTGTGGTTAATTACCAGGATCCGGCAAATATCGCTAACCAATATCGTTTTGTGATGTATGTAAATAGTGTGCAGGTAAAACAGATATTTGTCGAGAACGATCAGTTAAGCGATGGCCGGTCGGTATCTACTACGCTTTACCAGCACGATATCGATCTGAAGAAAGGCGATAAAGTGGATGTTGATATGGAGTGTATTGATGGCAATATGTATAATTACTGGAACAGCTTAAGCAGCCAGGGAGGCAACACGCCTCAAAATTCGGCAACACCATCAAACCCGCCATCAAATATTCTTGGTGGGGCATTAGGCTACTTTAGTGCCCATACCGTGCAACGTAAAAGTATTGTAATACCTTAACCTGGTAATTAAGCTTTATATTTGCCTTAAAGATGAAGAGTTTAAAAAAATATTACATAGTTGGCGCCCCGCCCGAAGACGTGTATAATGCCATTACCAACCCGTTAAGTATACAGTTGTGGACGGGTGAGGAAGCCGTAATGAGTACCGAACCCGGTTCGGAGTTTTCGATGTGGGAAGGGAGCATAGCAGGTAAAAACCTGGAGTTTATCGATAGCAAAAAAATTGTGCAGGAATGGTACTTTGGCGATCAGTCTGAAGCATCTGTCGTAACGATTATCCTGCACCCGCATAAAGACGGCACCTCGGCCGAGCTGCGTCATACCAATATACCTGATGAGGATTTTAATGATATTTCTGAAGGTTGGGACAATGCTTATTTTGGTTCGATCATTGATTTTTTCGACGCCTTTTAATCAGTAAGAGGTAAACACTAAGGCCCGGTTTTTGTTAAGATTGAATGACAGCAGAAATGCTTTTTCATTAAAATCTAAAAAAACCTGCTTATGAAAACGCTTAATTTTTTGAAACTAACCGCAGCTATGTTGCTTGGCATTTGCCTGTTGAACCTACCGGCAATGGCACAGCAAAAGCTTGAAACCAAGATAAATGATTCCAAAGAAGTACTGGCCGAGTTCGGGAAGATGAAGGAAAGTATTCCGCACCAGTTGCTCCAAGATACGCATGGTATTATCATCATACCGAAAATGATTAACGCCGGCCTTGTTGTAGGCGGCAAACGCGGCAAGGGCGTAGCACTGGCGAAAGGTGCTGACGGCAAATGGAGCGACCCGGTATTTGTTACTTTAACAGGTGGTAGTTTTGGTTTGCAGGCCGGCGTACAGTCTGTCGACCTGGTACTGGTAATTAAACACAGCGAAACGTTAACCAATATTGGCAGGGGGAGCTTTACCTTAGGCGGGGATATTTCTGTAGCGGCCGGCCCTGTTGGGCGCAGCTCGACAGCCAGTACAGATTATAAGTTCCAGGCCGAAGTTTACAGCTATTCGCGCAGTCGCGGTTTGTTTGCCGGTATCAGTTTAAACGGCGCATCGCTTTCGGTTGATGCTAAATCAAACACCGAATTCTACGGTAAGGATTCGGCATCGGCAACCATATTCGCCCAGTCTAAAAACCCGACAGCTTCTGTTAAGGAACTGAAGGCTACTTTGGAAGGGTTGTATTAGCCCGGAGTCCTGAGCTCTGAGTCTCGAGTCAAAAAGAGTTTAAATGTAAAGGGCCTATAATGTTTGCATTATAGGCCCTTTACATAATAAAAGATTCTGGGCTCAAGACTCAGAGCTCAAGACTAAACCTTACCAGATCTTCACCCGCTTATCCGGATCGATCCACATGGCATCGCCTTTTTTAACGCCGAAGGTTTGATAAAATTCGGGTACATCGGAGAAAGGTGCGTTAACCCGTAAAAAGCCGGGGGCATGCACATCTGTCGATAACTGCTGTGCCAGTGCCTCATCGCGTTCGTGGCCCAACCAGCCCAGGGCATAGCCTAAAAAGAAACGCTGCATCGGCGTTAAGCCATTGATAGTTTTGCCTTCTTTATACTGTTGTGTCTTTTTAAAGGCATCCAAGCCCAGAACAATACCGCCAAGGTCGGCAATGTTTTCGCCTAAGCTGGCCTGGCCGTTAACATGCAGGCTATCGAGTATCTTATAGCTGTTAAACTGATTGACAAGCATTTGGGCGCGTTTGGTAAACTTAACCGAATCTTCAGCGGTCCACCAGCCTTTCAGGTTTCCCTTCTCATCATACTGCCGTCCTTCGTCGTCAAAACCATGGGTGATTTCGTGGCCTATAGTAGATGCGGCAGCATAACCGTAAACCACGGCGTCGTCCATATCTTCGTCCTTAATGCCCGGAACGATGAATTGCGCGGCAGGTAAGGTTATTTCGTTGTTCGACGGGCTGTAGTTGGCATTATAGGTCTGCGGCGTCATATTCCACTCGGTATGATCGACAGGCTTACCCAGTTTATTGATATTATTGAGATATTGCCAGTGCCTCGCATTCATTACGTTAGCCGCGTACGATGTACGATCGATCTGTAAATTAGAGAAATCCTTCCATTTATCGGGATAACCAACTTTGGGATGGATGGTGCTTAATTTTAACAGGGCCTTTTGCTTGGTTTCGGGGCTCATCCAATCGAGTTTTTCGATATGCTCTTTATACGAGTCGCGGATAGCTTCAACCAGTGCCACATATCGTGCTTTGGCCTTTTCGGGGAAATACTCTTTTACGAACAATTGCCCGAGCAGTTCGCCCATAATGCCGTTCTCGGTATCTAACACGCGTTTCCAACGGGGCAGCTGTTGTTTCTGCCCGCGCAGAATGGTCCCGGTAAAATGAAAACTTTCAGCACCTATTGCGTTGTTCAGATATGGCGCGTACGATGAGATCAGCTTCCAGCGCAGGTAAGCCTTCCAATCGTTGACAGGGAAAGTGCTTAACCCCTTGCTTACCGCTTTGTAATATTCGGGCTGGCCGATGATCACGCTATCCACATAAGGCATGCCCATTTTAGCAAAAACCTTGTTCCAGTCGATATTAGGAGTGAGTTTATTGAACTGGGCAACCGTCATTTTATTATAGTTGCGATACGGGTCGCGCAGGTCCTCCAGTTTACGGCTGCTATCGGCAAGCGATTTTTCTATGGCATAAACGCTTTTGGCATCGGCCTTTGCCTGCTCATCGCTCAGGCCCGAAAGCTTAAGCATATTAGGCAGGTAATTGGCCTGGTATTCATTACGTATTTTTACCGTACGCGCATCCGTCTTAAAATAATAGTCGCGGTTAGGTAAACCCAGGCCGGTCTGATTAAGTTGCAGCATCATTTTTGAGCTGTTCTTATCATCCTGGCCAACACCGGCACCAATAAAGGTGCGTGTGCCGATGGTGCTTAGCGTGGCGGTGACGTTCAGCAGGCTGTTCACATCCGTAATAGCGGCAATCTGATCTAATTGCGGTTTCAGGGCATTAATGCCTAACTTTTCTATCCCGGCCGAATCCAGGCCGCTGTAATAAAAATCGCCTATTTTTTGTGTGCTGCTGCCTTTTGGCGCATTGGCCTTCATGGCGTCTTCGTTGATCTTTTGCAGACGGGTGCGGATATCTTCGCCCACAACGTTACCGATACCCCAGCTTGAGTAAGCGGGAGGAATAGGGTTTTTACTTATCCAGCCGCCGTTGGCATATTTAAAGAAATCGGCGCCCGGACTAACGGATTTATCGAGGTTTTGAAAAACCGGGTCGTTTGCCGGGTGTGTCTGAGCGGTGGCAGAGCCATATATTGCAAGCGACAATATACCCGCAGTAAGCAGTTTAATGTTTAAATGTTTCATGAAATCAGTTGACTATCTGTCAAACATAATTAAATTTATGCTATTTGTGCTATGCGAAGCCCAACTAAAAGATGGAAATTGTAATATTGTATGATGATGTATGGCGATGAAATTCTGAAGATCATCCTGTCGGCCATATTTGGCTGCCTGGTGGGGCTTGAACGCGAGGTGCGGCGCAAACCTGCCGGTTTCCGGACGCTTGCGCTCATTTGCGTAGGCGCTACCATATTTACCATTTGCTCGTACAAACTGGGAGTAACGGATAACCGCGACAGGATAGCGGCAAATATTATTACGGGGGTGGGTTTTTTAGGTGCGGGCGTTATTTTCAGGAATAATGCTTCGGTTTCGGGCATCACCACTGCGGCCACCATTTGGATTGCAGCAGCTTTGGGTATGCTCATCGGTATAGGAGAGTACTGGTTATCGATGCTGACACTGATAGTTTCGCTGTTTATCTTATATGCCTTGCAGTACATACAAAATTGGGTTGACAGCCGTTTTCAGCACAGGCTCTACTCCATTACCTTCGAAAGTGATTTTACCGGCGATGAGTTGCTCAGAAGAATAGCCGAATGGAGTCTTAAAACACACTCGTTCAAAGAAACAAGAGTTGAAAAACAAACCAGTTTTGAGTTTGACCTTACCGGGAGGGAAGTAAATATGAACAAATTCAACCAGTGGCTTAAAGATAACAAACAGGTGTGCTCTTTCAGATGGTAAAACCGTCAGGCATTTGCAAGGGCAAGCAATCTTTTCACGCGCTCGCTATCCGTTATTTCCAGGATGAATTCGCCCCCGAAACCATTAAAAAGTATATGGTCATTCTGGTACTCCATCTGGCTCTCCACCCGCATTTTAGCTGTTGAGTGGAATTCGGTGGCTCCTGTATAATGGATCAGATCGGCTATATTATGCTCGTTGATACCGCTGCCGGGCATAACAGATATCCGGCCTCTTGCCTCTTTGATAAGGTGCGATATTATGTTAACCCCTTCAATAGCCGAACTTTTACCACCCGAGGTAAGTATCCTGTCGCAGCCAAGATTAATGATATCTTCCATTGCCTCAAAATGATCGCGGCACATATCAAAGGCCCGGTGAAAGGTAACGCTAATGCCTGCTGCCTTTGCCATATCAACTAATTCTGAACAACGCTGTTTATCTACAGTGCCATCTTTGCAAAGGATACCGATCACAATGCCATCACAACCGCCGCCAATAAAATGAGCAATATCTGCTTTCATCACTTCAAACTCTACGTCCGAATAATAGAAATCGCCGCTGCGTGGCCTGATCAGCGGAAATATAGGGATTGTGATATGTTTTTTGGCGAGCACAAACTGACCATGAGACGGTGTGGTACCTCCTTCGTTAAGGTTATCGCAAAGCTCGACGCGCGTTGCACCGCCCTGCTGGGCGGCTATGGCGGATGTAATTGAGTTTGCGCAAACTTCGATATTGATCATCAGTTAAATATACTGATTTTTAACTCATGTTAATAAAAACTCTTGCCGTCGATGATCAGATCCTGTTTTTGCGCATTGCAAACTGCAAATGAAAAACCTTTCTGTATAGCATAAGCACCATACTCACCTTTTTTGTTGATCGCCAAAAAGCCAACCTGTATTTCTTTGGCAGTTTGCGGTTTCTTTCTGATGATACGTTTAACGGCTTCTTTGCAGGCATCCTCGGGCGAATAGCCCTGGCGCATCAGCTCAACCACCAAAAAACTCCCTACATTGCGTATCACCTCTTCGCCAACGCCGGTTGAAGTTGCCCCGCCAACTTCATTGTCTACATATAATCCTGCACCGATGATCGGGCTATCGCCAACGCGGCCATGTATCTTCCAGGCCATGCCGCTGGTGGTACAGGCCCCGCTGATGTTGCCTTTGGTATCAATAGCCAGCATACCGATGGTATCGTGATTGCCTTTGCTGCCCGGCGCTGTATTAGGATCGTATGTTTTGGTTTCGCTGTTGATCTCGGGTTTGTATCTGGCAGTTTTGAGCCATTCGTGCCAGGCTTTTTCCGATTCGGGCGTCAGTAACTTCTCTTTCTTAAATCCCTGTTCAACAGCAAATTGCGTGGCTCCATCGCCAACCAGCAGCACATGCGGTGTTTTTTCCATCACCAAGCGAGCTACCGAAATGGGGTGGGCTATGTACTCCATCCCCGCAACAGCGCCGCAATTGCCTTGTTCGTCCATAATGCAGGCGTCGAGTGTAACATGCCCGTCGCGGTCAGGGTATCCGGCTTTGCCCACGCTGTGGTTTTTAAGATCAGCTTCGGGTATTTTAACACCGGCCTCAACAGCATCGAGGGCGCGGCCGCCTTTTACCAATGTTTTCCAGGCTTCCTCGTTAGCGGCAACGCCGAACGGCCAGGTAGAGATAACAACAGGTAAAGCAGAACGTTCCACATCGGCACCAGTAAGTACTTTAGCAAAACTTTGTGTTGATATTGCAGCTAAGGAAGCACCCAAAGCTGAGCTTTTAATAAATTTACGGCGATTATACATAGAGTAGATGGTATGAAAAAGGCGATCGGTGATTAATTGGCTGTATTCTGTATCTCCCTGATCTCGACACTCCCATTAAATTCAAAAACGGGGCACTTTTTTGCAATCACCCTTGCTTCGTTCATGTCTTTGGCGTTGATGATGAGAAACGAACTTACCAACTCATTATTGGCAATGTACGGACTGGGTTTGGTAGTTTGGGTAGTTCCGCTGATGGTTTCGCCGTTATTCGCGGGCCTGAAACCGCTGACTATTTTGCCGGCTTTTCCCAGTTCGCCCATATAATCCTGCCAGGCTTTGATGTTTTTGGCAATGGTATCGCCGGCCGGTGGCACAAAGTCGGACCGGAATCTCACGATAAGCATAAATTGCCGGGTAGCGGTTTTTGCCGGAGCATTTTGGGCAAAACTGCCGATGGCCAGCATAACGGCCATCAACATAAAAATTATCCGTTTCATATTGATATGGGTCAGTTTGGTGAAATTAGTTTAATTTTTCAATACAAGGTATCATTTAAAGATAAAAAATTTCCGGGAAAGCTTCACCTGCGACCCCGAAACCTTGGTTTAAACCTAAATTGCTAAGTTTGCAGGTATGCATATCACCATCATCGGTTCGGGTAACGTAGCAACACACCTTGCCGCGGCATTAAAAAACGCCGGGCACAAAATTATACAGGTTTACAGCCCCAATCAACATAATGCCGCAATACTGGCCTATCATGTTGGGGCCAAACCGGTCAGCGATCTGTCAAACATCGATGGCGCGGCGGCCGATCTTTTCATTATTTCGGTTAAAGATGACGTTATTACAGATATCTGTCGGGAGTTATCGGTTTATCAAAAACTAATCGTGCATACTTCGGGCGCCACGCCAATGCTTCCAGGCGATAAAAGAGGTGTTTTCTATCCTTTGCAAACGTTCAGCAAAACAAAAGAGCTCGACTTTAGCCAAGTACCGCTGTGTATCGAAGGCAGCGATGAGCAGGTGACAGCTATGCTCGAACAGCTGGCATATACACTTAGCAGAAATGTTTATAGGGTGAATTCCTCTCAACGTAAAATATTGCACCTGGCAGCCGTTTTTGCCTGTAATTTTCCCAATGCACTGTATGCCATAGCACAGGGTTTGCTCGCCGAGCATCAGCTCGATTTTAACCTGTTGCGCCCCTTGATTTTAGAGACAGCCGAAAAGGTGCAGCAAAGTCTGCCCGCCGAAGTGCAAACCGGGCCCGCAGTGCGGCGCGACCAGAAAACCATGAACGATCATATGCAGTTATTAAGCCCTGAGCCTGTCTTGCAGGATATTTATCAAATACTCAGTCAGCGCATTATCAAAATGGATAATGCACTTAAAGGCGATGAGTAATTTTGTTACTTTTGCAGCAAATGAACGTTTTTACACTAAAAATAAATTTTGAGGAGAAAGATCACGATCCGGTTGAGCTACCTATTGCAGAAGGCGAATCGGTATTGGATGTCTGCCTCGAAAACGGAATAGAATTACAGCATAACTGCGGTGGCGTTTGCGGTTGCAGTACCTGCCATGTATATGTTACCGATGGGATGAACAACATCCAGGAAATATCAGATAAGGAGGAAGACTTTATCGATCGTGCCGTTAACCCCCGCATTACCTCCCGTCTGGGGTGCCAGTGTGTTGTTATCGATGGGGATATCGCGGTCACAATTCCTGATCAGTCGCAATTCATGGGCCATTAACCAAACGCTAACCTGAAAGAAATGATAGATAATAAATTTGAACTCCCCATATATTGGAACGATCACGAAGATATCGCTATGGGTTTATATGAAAAATTTGGTGATGACTTCGACGAATCAAAGATATACCGCATCCGCTTTACCGATCTTTTAGAATGGGTTTTAACGCTGCCTAATTTTGCCGGCAAGCGCGAAGAGTGCAACGAAGGCCACCTGGAGCAGATCCAATCGGCCTGGGTTTACGAGTGGCGCGATAATCAATAGCAGTTAGACCAAGGATGAAAGAGCAAAGAATAAGGATTGTTCCTACCCGTCCGATTCTGACTTTTAGATCTTTTGTCCTTGCTCTTTGTTCCTTAATTCAAAATGTTAGATAAGCTAAGCCTGATAACCACTTTAATTTTCGATGTCGACGGTGTTTTGACCGATGGCTCTGTCTTTGTAACCGAAAGCGGCGATCAATGCCGTACCTTTAACACCAAGGACGGCTATGCGCTGCAACTGGCTGTAAAATGCGGTTATCATGTCTGTGCAATAACCGGGGCAAAATCAGAAGGAGTGAGGCACCGCTTGAACAGCCTGGGCATAACAGATGTATACCTTGGCGCCCATACCAAGATCGATCTGTTTAAAACCTATATTGCAGATAAAGGCATCGACCCTGCCTGCGTGCTGTACATGGGCGACGACATACCCGATATCGATATTATGAAACACGTAGGCTTGGCAGTTTGCCCTGCCGATGCGGCCGAAGAGGTAAAAGTTGTAGCCAGATATATATCGCCGTACAACGGCGGGCGTGGCTGTGCCCGCGACGTGATTGAAAAAGTACTGAAGATACAGGGCAAGTGGATGAGCACGAATGCGATGAGCATATAGTTTATTGGTTCATTAGCCAATAGTTCATTTGTCTTATCGCTTTATTTATATTCGGATGCCAGAACTAATGAACAAATGACTACTGAACCAATGAACCTTCCCAAAGTGATCCTCGCATCAAAATCGCCGCGCAGGCAGGAACTTTTAAGGCTGATGAATATCGACTTCCGCGTGGTGCTCAAGGAGGTTGATGAATCGTACCCCGAAGGTTTAACACCAACAGAGATAGCCCTGCACATCGCCGAAAAGAAATGCCATGCCTTTGACGAGATGGTTGAAGATGAGGTGGTAGTAACGGCTGATACCATTGTGAGCATCGACGGTCAGATACTGGGCAAACCCGAAAGCCCCGAACATGCCATAGCCATGCTGCAAACCTTATCGGGGCGCAAGCACCAGGTAATTACCGGCGTTTGTATTTTATATAACCAGCAATATAATTTGTTTTACGATGTGTCGGAAGTACTTTTCCGCCCCCTTACGGACGGGGAGATCGCTTACTACGTAAATAAATATCAGCCGTTGGATAAGGCCGGATCGTACGGCATACAGGAGTGGATAGGCCTTATCGGTATCGAAAGGATAGACGGCTCGTACACCAATGTAGTTGGCTTACCTACCGAAAAACTATATCAGCAACTGCTTAAATTACAAAAATAATAATGTAGCTTTATGTTGTGAACCACGGCATAAAGCACATATCTATTCCGCAACCCTGTACTCAAAACTGGGCGGATATGGATATTGTTGAACAGGGGCGCTATTGTCAAAGCTGCCAGAAGAAGGTTACCGACTTCACCAAACTCACCAATCAACAGATAATTGAAGCATTGTCTTTATCAGGAAATACCTGCGGCCGTTTTGCAATCGGGCAATTGGAAAATGTAAATGCCGGGTTGATGCCACAAAGAACATCTTCTTTTTCGTGGACGAGATTTAGTATCGCGGCTTTTTTCATAGGTTGTGTACCGTTTATCAAAGTACACGCGCAAGCTAAAACACCCGTGCATGCCGCCTCTGTACGAAATAAGAAAGATACCCTCTCCGTACAGAATGCAAAATTTGAATCCAAAGAGGAGGTAGCTCAGTTAAAAAAGGATTTATCCAATATGCCAAGCGTAGTTGATAAACCGATTGAATTAACCAGTGTAATAGGTGGTGTATATGTTCAAAGTGTAGAGGTTAATGAAACTAAAGAACGCTCGACCCTGGATTTGATCCGGCAATTGTTTAAATTTTAATTCTATTCAAATCGATTTGGATGAAACACAATATCAAACACATCTCCATACTGCAACCTTGTACCCAAAACTGGGCCAATATGGATATTGTTGAACAGGGTCGATATTGTCAAAGCTGCCAGAAGGCGGTTATAGATTTTACCAGGCTTGACGATAGGGAAATACTGGAAAAACTGTCTTCAGGTTCGGGTATCTGTGGCAGATTTGATGATCAGCAATTGGATGTTCTGAATACTGTTATAACGACCGGTACACCGTCCGTTTCGAAATTCTCATGGAAAAAGATCAGCCTCGCTGCCGCAGCATTTATTGGTTTTTGGTCGTTTACCAGGATGGATGCAAGAGCAAAACCCGTAACCGAACAGCATCCGATAATTAAACATCCGGCCAATTCAATAACCGACAGCGTTAAGGACTTCAAAATTATCACCGGTTGTGTTACAGATGCCGGTGATAAGCTACCTTTGCCGGGAGTGACCGTGAAAGTAAAGGGCAGCCAATATGGCACCAGAACTGACGAAAGTGGTTTTTTTAACCTGAAAGTACCTGTCTCAGCCAGCGGTAAGTGTATTGTATAATATCAGGAATTTGAAATCGATCTTCATAAAACCTCTTATACAATAGCATTAAAGGTAAGTTCGAAAACGATGGGCGAAGTGGTCATTCTTCCGGCAAAAAAGGTAGAACAAACGCAGAAAAAATCAGATAAGCATTAGTACTTTGCACTTTCCCGTCAATATCCCCATAGGCTCACATAGCATACCGATCCATTTTATTTGCGAAACACTATCTTATTTTATTGGCTACCGTTACTATGCGTGGTTGCGAAGACACACACCGGATCCGATCAGTAACGAAAACCGGCTGCTCATTTTTATAGGCGCAGCGGCAGGCGCGTTCATTGGCTCGCATGTGGTGGGTGTTTTAGAAAATCCAACCTTGCTCCGGCAATTCAGCGTTGTTTATTTTATGGGTAATAAAACCATTGTAGGCGGTATGTTAGGCGGGTTGATAGGGGTCGAGCTGACTAAAAAGCAAATCGGGGTTACCGTGTCTTCGGGCGACCTGATGGTTTACCCGTTGATACTGGCCATGGTCATTGGTCGAACGGGTTGCTTTTTAGCAGGATTGGAAGATGGCACCTACGGCGTTGCATCAAACTTACCCTGGGCCATCAACTTTGGCGATGGCATACGCAGGCATCCTACAAACCTTTACGAAATTTTATTCTGGCTGCTGCTATGGCTCGCATTATGGCTTACTGAACAAAAAGTTAAGCTGACCAACGGCTCCCGCTTCAAGATTTTTATGGCGGGCTATCTGCTATTCAGGTTTTTTATCGAGTTCATCAAGCCCGACTATTTTTTTAATTTCGGACTGGGAGTTATCCAGTTAGTTTGTTTAGCAGGTATTTTGTATTATTATAAAGTATTTATCCGACCTGTAACCTTGATCGATAACCATGCCTGAACGTCCGTATATTTATTACGATTTTACCGTAAGCATTTGTTCAACCTGCTTAAAGCGCGTTGATGCCAAAATAGTTTTTGAAGATGAAAAGGTATTCATGCTGAAACATTGCCCGCAGCACGGCCGCGAGAAAGTTTTGATAGCTACCGATATTGCCTATTATAAAAACTGCCGCAACTATGCCAAGCGCAGCGAAATGCCGCTTAAATTTAATACCCCAACCCATTATGGCTGCCCTTACGATTGTGGTTTATGCCAGGATCACGAGCAGCATAGCTGCCTTACGGTTGTTGAGGTTACCGACCGTTGTAACCTGAGCTGCCCAACCTGTTACGCCATGTCGTCGCCAAGTTATGGCAGGCACCGCACGCTGGAAGAAATAGAGCAAATGCTCGATACTGTTGTTGCCAACGAGGGCAAGCCCGATGTAGTACAGATCAGCGGCGGCGAGCCGACCGTTCACCCCCAGTTTTTTGAGATATTGGACATCGCGAAAAGCAAGCCTATCAAACACCTGATGCTGAACACCAACGGCATCCGCATTGCTAAAGACGAAAAATTTGTTGAACGACTGGCAACTTACGCACCCGATTTTGAGATCTATCTGCAGTTCGACTCCTTTAAAAAGGAAGCCCTGGAACAATTACGCGGCGAAGACCTACGCGAAGTTAGGAGCAAAGCTATCGAACACCTCAATAAATATAACCTATCTACCACTTTGGTAATTACCCTGCAAAAGGGTTTAAATACCGACGAGATAGGCGATATTATCCGTTATGCTTTAAAACAGCGCTGCGTGCGTGGGGTAACCTTTCAACCGACGCAGGAAGCCGGCCGGTTAGAAAACTACAATTCATCGACCGATCGTTATACCCTGACCGAAGTACGGTCGGCCATCCTGGAGCAAACCGATATTTTTAACGCTAATGATCTGTTGCCTGTACCCTGTAACCCTGATGCATTGGTAATGGGCTATGCTTTAAAACTGGGCGATGAGGTTTTCCCGCTTACCCGGATGATCAATCCGGATGACCTGCTGGATAATTCAAAGAACACGATCGTATACGAACAGGACGAGAAACTAAAAGGGCATTTGCTCAACATGTTCAGCACGGGCAACTCGGTCGACAGCGTTCGCGAAGACCTGAAATCTATTATGTGCTGCCTGCCTGATATTGACGCGCCTAATCTGGGATACGATAACCTTTTCAGGATCATTATTATGCAGTTTATCGATGCGCATAATTTTGATGTGCGGGCCATCAAAAAATCGTGCGTGCATATCGTGAACAAGGATATGAAGATCATCCCGTTCGAGACCATGAATTTGTTTTACCGCGACGATAAGAGGCAATACCTGGAACAGTTGCGAACTGAAATTATAGTATGAACGACACAAGAAAGCAAAACTATCAGATTGTAGGATACAATTTATTGGCAGTTATAATATATACTGTGCTATGTAAAATTACCAGCCCCAAGGATGGCTGGGGTATCTTAATGCTACTGATCGGCATGCATGTTTTTGGGTGCATGGTATGGGGGATTGTCAGCGCATTCATCGAACGCTATAAAAAAAGCTGTGGTTTTTGGTTTTTAAGCGCCATATTGGTATTGGCAATTGGGTTTTCAACCTGCATATCTGCTTTTATAATCCAAATATAATGGAGGAATCTGCACCAAAACAAAACGAAAACTTCCGAATCATTGGTGGTAATCTTTTAATAATGATTGCTTACACCGGGTTAAGCAAGTTTTCAGAATTTGCCCCTATCGTTGATTGCTGGGGATTGATAATCCATATTCTGATATGTTGGGGATTCGCAATTTCGCAAAAAAAATGGATATGGTTTTTAGCGAGTTTATTGGTATTGCTTATCGGTGTATCAACTTGCGTTAAGTTCTTATTTAAGTGATCATTCCTGCCAGCACGCCTTCCTTCAGCGAATAGGTCGACATACCTACATTGCTGATCCTTAGTTTATCCATCACAAAGCGCGTTATGAGTGACGCCACAACGATCATATCTACACGCAAAGGGATGACGCCTTTCATTTGCGAACGCTCCTGGTAGTTGGAGCGGATGATGATATCTGTCGTATCAATAAAATCGCGCAGATCAAAATCATAACTATGCGTTTGTTTGATATCGAATATTCGCCTGTTTTCCAGTTCGATCACTTCAGCAAAAGTTTCAAACGCACCCGCCGAACCGATGAGTTTCCCAACGGGATTTTGCGCTACTGCGCTAAATAAGTCGGGTAGGGTTTGTTCGAGATACTGATGAAGCTCGTTGATGCATTCCGGGGTGATCGGATCCTCCCGGTGAAATTTGTCCATCATTCTGGCAGCGCCTATCTCGAAGCTTTGTTTCCAAAGTATCTGCTCATCAGTACATAAAATAAACTCGATACTGCCGCCGCCGATATCCATAATGAGCGAGTTGTCATCCGGCAGGCATCCCGAAGCTTTTACACCTTCGTAAATATAAGCAGCTTCCTGCTGCCCGTCTATCAGTTCAATTTGAATACCGGTTTGAGCTTTTACCTCATCGATAAATTGTGCGCCGTTTGCTGCATTGCGCAACATCGAAGTAGCAATACATTTTACCGTAGCTGCATTATTGGCTTTAATGTGCCCGGCAAAATGCAACATCGCATTGATGCCCCTGACAAACGCTTCAGGTTGTATAAAACCTTTGTTGATACCTCCTTCACCCAATTTTACGGGTTCCTGCGTATGGTAAACCTCGCGGGCGGTGCTGTTTTCAACTTCCGCTATCAGCAAATGAAAGGTGTTGGTGCCAAGATCCATTACGGCGATGCGGTTGTTCATGCAGCTATATAAATTAAAATTGCGGATAAAGTTTTTTAAAAAATTACAAAAGCCCGAAACCATAACAATTCCGGGCTAAAAAATCTTGATTCCTGAGTTTTTAATCTTGCTTTTATTTACTCAAAATACTCTTTCATCCGCTCAAAAAAGCTCTTCTCGTGTTTGCCCGGGTTGGGTTTAAAGTTAGGCGAACTCTGCAGTTTTTCCAGCAGTTCGCGCTCTTCTCGGCTCAATGCTTTTGGCGTCCAGATGTTGATATGCACCAATTGGTCGCCGCGGTGGTAGCTGTTCACCTCAGGTACACCCTTGCCTTTTAAACGTAAGATACGGCCGCCCTGAGTGCCGGGGTCGATCTTGATCTTGGCCTTACCATCGATAGTAGGTACTTCGATGCTGGTGCCTAAAGCGGCGTCGATAAAGCTGATATGCAGGTCGTAGATTACATTGTTGCCGTCGCGTTTCAGTGTTTCGTGCGGTATTTCCTCAATCAGGATGATCAGGTCGCCGGGTATACCGCCGCGCGGAGCAGCATTACCTTTACCGCTCATGCTCAACTGCATGCCTTCGCTAACGCCCGCAGGTATATTGATGGAGATGGTTTCTTCGCCGCGTACAACGCCATCGCCGTGGCAAACATTACATTTGGCAGTTATCTGTGTGCCTTCGCCGTTACAGGTAGGGCAGGTGCTTGTGGTTTGCATCTGGCCCAGTATGGTATTGGTTACCCTGCGCACAGCGCCCGAGCCGCCGCAGGTTTTACAGGTTTGAAACGATGATTTATCCTTTGCACCCGTACCATCGCAGGTGCCGCAAAGCACTTGCTTGTTTACTTTAATCTTCTTTTCGGCACCGTTTGCTATCTCCTCGAGATTAAGGCGCACCTTAATGCGCAGGTTGCTGCCCTTGGTTACACGCCTGCCGCCGCCGCGTTGCTGGCCGCCGCCTCCAAAGAAACCATCAAACGGGCTGCCGCCACCAAATATGTCGCCAAACTGGCTGAATATATCTTCCATGTTCATGCCGCCGCCATAACCGCCGCCATTGGCAGATGACGCGTTGGCAGCATGGCCAAACTGATCGTAACGCTGGCGCTTTTCGGGGCTGCTCAATACTTCGTAAGCTTCGGCAGCTTCTTTAAAGTTTTCTTCGGCCTGTTTGTCATCCGGGTTTTTATCCGGGTGATACTTGATCGCCATTTTGCGGTAAGCCTTTTTAATTTCATCTGCCGACGAGCCTTTCGGAATACCCAATACGTCGTAATAATCTCTTTTTGCCATATTCAATTTTGAATGATTGAATGACTGAATGATCGGTCGTCATTCAATTAATCAATATAAATTTATTAAGGTTCCGGTTGATGATGAGCCCGTTCAATCACTCGATCATTCAATCCTTCTATCATTAAATTATCCGCCCACAACCACTTTCGCAAAGCGGATAACTTTATCATTTAAAAAGTAACCTTTTTCCAGTTCGTCAACCACTTTACCTTTTTGCTCGTCGCCGGCAGGTATATTGGTTATCGCTTCGTGCACTTCGGCATCAAAGGGCTGGCCCTTGGTGCTCATTTCTTTAAGCCCCTTAGCTGTCAGTATATGTTTTAATTTATTCTGGATCAACGCAACGCCTTCTTTGACCGGGATAACGTCGGTAGCAGTTTCCATCGCTTTCAGTGCACGTTCAAAATCATCCAGCACGGGCAGCATCGATACAATCACTTCTTTACCGGCAGTTTGCAATAGTTCCGTCCGCTCTTTGGTTGTACGGCGGCGGAAATTATCAAACTCGGCATACAGGCGCACATATTTATCGTTGGCCTCTTTTAACTCTTCCTTCAGCTTTTCTTCGGCAGATGGCTGTTGTTCGGTTGCTGGTTCCTGGTTGCTATCTTCATCAACCTTTAATGGCTCCCGGGCGTCGTTTACATCCTGTATCTCACTCATAATTTCCTCTGCGTTTTCCGGAGTATGTTCTTGCTTTTTTTTCTTTAGCATGTCGTTAAACTTCATAATTACATCGGGCAAAACAACTACCTTGCCATTGCTTAAATCGCGACAAGCTGTCAGCGTAAAATCATTTTTGGCAAACAATCTGTCCGATTAGCCGCGGTTGACAGTAAGCCTGGCAGGTTTACCAAGCTTTACGTGACAGTAGTGGTTTTATTTCGAAATTCGCCTGCCTGTCGGCAGACAAGGGATGTTTAATTTCGAATTTTTCAGATCACGCGATCATGAAGTCATTTCACTATTAAGAAAGCATGGGGGAAATTGTCGGCATTTTCAAATAAGTCATAACGCCTCTTGCTTTAAGCCCCGCGCTTCCGGCTTTTAGCACATAGGTATTCTTCGGTATTTTTATGATTTTTAAGGCTTTTCTTAATTTTTGGGCCAATAGAGCACTTTTTTCATTTTTAATACCTTTCTGGCACATAGGTATAACATAGGTATACCTATGTCAATGCCGGTGTCCTAACCGACATTACTAATTGATACTTTAAAGAACAACTATTGCGATAGCATATCAGATAAATATACTGAAAATAAGGTTATTATCCAATAAAAATACAGAGAAAAGTCTTGACTCTTGATTCTTCCTCAAACAATCCCTTCCAGCATTTTTATATATAACCCGATCCCTTCCCTGATCTCATCCACATAGATAAACTCATCAGCGGTATGGCTGCGTGCCGAATCGCCGGGGCCGACCTTCACCGATGAGATATCCAGCAGCGACTGGTCGGAAGTGGTAGGAGAGCCGTAAGTACCGCGCCCCAGCGCTATGCCCGATTGTACAATTGGGTGGTTCTTATCTATCGACGATGGTTTCAGGCGGATAGAGCGTGCTTTTACCTCGCAATCCACATGCTCTTTGATCATTTCTAAAACCTCCTCGTTGCGGTAAGCATCGGTTACACGTACATCTACCGTAAAAGTGCAGCTTGCCGGTACTACATTATGCTGCGAACCGGCATTGATAATGGTTACCGACATTTTGATCGGCCCGAACAGTTCCGACTCTTTCGGAAAGCGGTACGTCCTGAACCATTCGATATCCTTCATGGCCTTGTAGATCGCGTTTACGCCTTCTTCGCGCGCGGCATGGCCGGCACGGCCGTGCGCGGTGCAGTCCAACACCATCAGGCCGCGTTCGGCAATAGCTAACTGCATTTGGGTAGGCTCGCCAACGATACCAAAATCAAGCGGACCAAGGTCCGGGATAATCAGCTCCAAACCATTGCTGCCCGATATTTCTTCCTCGGCAGTAGTGGCCAGGCAAAGGTTGTATTTCAGATCTTCGCGCTCGTAAAAGTATAAAAAGGCCGAGATTAACGATACCAGGCTGCCGCCGGCGTCGTTGCTGCCCAGGCCGTATAATTTACCGTCTTCAATCTTAGCTTCGAACGGATCGCGGGTATAGCCCGAATTGGGTTTTACCGTATCGTGGTGCGAGTTAAGCAATATCGTGGGCTTAGCCGCATCAAAATGCAGGTTATAGGCCCATATATTATTCATTTTGCGATGTGTCTTTACACCGTGCTGGGTTAAAAAGCTGTTGATGATTTCGGCTGTAGCCGATTCTTCACGGCTGAAAGATGGCGTATTGATCAGTTGCTGAAGCAGATTAAGTGCGTCGTCGAACAGTTTGCTGGTGTCGGTCATATAGGCGGGTTTGTCCCGGTTTATTTGCCGGTAAAATTAGGTATTTGATCAGGATTATCCAGTCTGGTTTAAAACATCCTAAAGTAATTATTGTAATATCTGTGTGATAAATGTTTACAGGCGTTGACACTGGATTTGTATGTGAAAAATTACAATCGGTAATATGTGCTTGTTTCAGTTTTTCTACAGATTTAAATGTTATTTTCGCTATATATAAACACAATCCTGTTTTAATGAGGACAATCGTATTCGTTATATATTCCTTCCTTTTTTTGTGCTTTATAAAGCCTGCGCGGGCCCAACAGCTTGATTTAAATTACTTTATCGATCATGCGTTGAAGAATGATCCGGGTATTAAACAAAATATCAACCAGCAACAGTTTTATGACCTGCAAACACGGCTCATCAACGCGCAGAATAAGGCGCCGCAGGTAAATTTCACATCCGATTATTTGTTTGTGCCTTATTTTGGCGGTGGCCGCCCTTTTACTATTTCGCCAAACCCGCCAGACGGGTCTTTTGGTTACGACCCTGCACTGACCAACGGCGGCCTGTATGCCACGCAGCTGAACGTATCCTATAACTTGTTCAATAAAGGTATTATAAACAACCTGCAGGAGCAAAACAATAACCAGGCGGCCATCAACAGCAACGCCAAAGCCCAGCTGGAGCACGATTTGCGTAAGGCCGTTACCGATCAATATATCCTGGTTTACCAGTTTCAGCAGCAGGAAGAATACCTCACCCAGGTTGTAAACGAAGTGAGGAATCGTAAAGCCACTGTCGAGGCTTTAGTAAAGCGCGGATTACTGCAGCAGAGCGATTATTTGTTGCTGGAGATAGAGCAGAACGGCCACGAAAACGACCTTGCGCAGGCGCACATTGCCGAGGTAAACGCCTATCTTACATTAAAAAATACGGCTGTGATAACCGATACAGCCATGACCAGACTGGCCGAGCCCAACATCAGCATAGCGCCAAACCCACAGGCTTATTACTACAAGCAAAAGTTCAAACTGGATAGCCTGGCACTGGTGGCTCAACAAAACGTGTTCAATAATAAATACAAACCGCAATTAAGCCTGGCAGCTAATACAGGTATCTTATCTTCGGATATCACCAATATCTACCACAATATTGGTATGCAGGCGGGTTTGCACCTTAATATCCCTTTGTACGATGGCAAACAAAAAGAAATTAACGATGCACAGGTTAAGATCAGCCAGCAAAGCATTATTTACGCCCGCGATAACTTTACCGTTCAGCAAAAAAACTACCTGCAAAGCATCAAACGGCAGATTGATATGTTTAACACCAGCATCGGTTTGATCAGACAACTTACCGAAAAGCAGGAATTGCTCATCCGCCTCGATCAGGAAAAACTGCAGAACGCGCAGCTCTCGATATTAGAATACGTGAAATCGATACAGGATTATGCTACCGCCAAACAAAACCTGATTACCGCCCGCATACAACTGTACACGCTCACTAACCAATACAATTATTATAACTGGTAAAATGAAGAACACTATACACCTTACCTTAGGTTTAAGCGCTTTGCTTGCAATAACTGCATGTACAAGTGCTCCGCCGGCTGCCGACGATGCTGCTGCCGTAGCCAGTACGCCGGTAGTTACTGTAGGCAGCCCGGTAACGCATACTTTTAACAACAGTATCACTTTTACCGGCACTACGCAATATCAGCAAAAAGCAGTTATCCGGGCTGGGATTGCCGGTTATATCCATCACCGGGGCTGGAAAATGGGTGATATTGTAAAAGCCGGAAGTGTATATTGTACCATTACCAGTAAAGAGCAGCAGGCATTGAAAAATATCGACCAATCGGGCATATTGGCTAAGTTCCGTGCGCCTATACCGGTAGTGGCCGGCACGGGCGGCATACTCACCGCTGTTAATTATCAAAACGGCGATTATGTTGCCGAGGGCGATGTGCTGGCTACTATGACGCAGCAATCGTCGCTGGTTTTACTGGTGAATGTACCCGTCGAGTACCTGTCGAAAGTTAAAGCGGGTACACCTTGTGTGGTGATTATGCCTGATGGTACAAAACTGAATAAGACCTTACAGGCTGGTTTACCAACTGCCGATCCGGCTTCGCAAACACAGTCGTTCATCGTGCCGATTGCCGCTACCAATTTACCCGAAGGTGCCAATCTGAAAGTTACGGTGCCGCTATCAGGCCCCGAGCAGGGTTTGGCCGTACCGGTAAAGGCCGTACAAACCGACGAAACGCAGGAACATTTCTGGGTGTTTAAATTAGGCGCCGACGGCAAGGCTTACAAGATCCCGGTAACGGCAGGTAAAATATCGGCCGACTCGCTGCAGGAGATACAAACCAAACAGCTCAGCACCAGCGACAAAGTTATTTTGGAAGGCGCTTATGGCCTGGCCGATTCATCAAAAGTTAAGATAGCCCCCCAGCCCCCTAAAGGGGGAGCTGAATAGCAAGCTTCAAATTAAAAGAAATGGCTGATCAAACTCGTATAAATCATACAAACTCCCCCTTCAGGGGGTTAGGGGGGCTCAACTTCCACCATCATTACAAAAAACCTTTGCTGGGTTTATTGGTGCTCGTCATTATGGGCGGTGTATATAGCTTTTTAAACCTTAAAACAGGTTTATTTCCGGATATCACCTTCCCTAAAATAAAAGTTATTGCCGATGCAGGCCAGCAGCCTGTAGATAAGATGATGACCACGGTAACTATCCCGCTCGAAAACGCTATTAAGCGCACTGAAGGGCTGAGTTTGATCCGTTCGTCTACATCGCGTGGCAGTGTCGAGATCAATATCTTTTTGGATTGGAATACCGACATTGATAAGGCCATGGCGCAGGTGCAGGCGCTAACTGAACAGGTAAAGGGCGACCTGCTGGCCAACACGCAGATCAACGTGCAGAAAATGAACCCATCAATTTTACCGGTGATGGGCTTTTCGCTCGAAGGTAAGCGATCGGGTATCGAACTGAAAAAGATCGCCCAATATCAGGTTCGCCCGTACCTGGCAGCTGTTCCGGGTGTGGCCGATATCGCGATCATAGGCGGCAAAACCAAAGAGTACCAGGTAATATTACAGCCTGCAAAGCTTTCGGCGCTCGGCATCATACCATCGCAGGTTTCTACCGCTATCACCCAGGCCAATATCCTCGCATCAAACGGTTATATCAACGATCATGGCAGGCTTTATCTTAACCTGACCAATAACGCAGTAGATAATATCGACAAGCTGCAAAACCTGGTGGTGCTCAACAACCCGCACCGTACCATTTATTTAAAGGATGTTGCCGATATCAAAATTACCGAGCAAAAGGAATATGTGCGCATCAATGCCAACGGGCAGGACGTACCCCTGATCGCGGTGATTAAACAGCCCGAAGCCAACCTGATAGATGTGAACGACGGCATAACGAAAAAGGTTGAGGAGCTAAGCAGGATTTTGCCTAAAGACGTGCATATCAGGCCGTACTATAAGCAGGCCGACTTTGTAAACGATAGCGTAAAAAGCATTGAGGATGTACTTTGGATTGGTTTGGTGCTGGCCATACTGGTGGTCATCGTCTTCCTCCGGTCGGTAAAGGCAAGCGCCATCATCCTGATCACCATCCCAACTACTTTAGCCCTATCGCTTATTGCGTTGCTGGTAGTGGGATATTCGATCAACATCATGACTTTAGGCGCCATAGCGGCAGCCATCGGTTTGATGATCGATGATGCTGTGATCGTCGTCGAGCAGATCTTCCGCAGTTATGAGGAGCATCCCGGCGAGGGTATGCACCATATCGTTCGTAAAGCCATATCTTACCTGTTCTCGTCTATGGTAGGCTCCTCGCTTACCACCATCGTCATCTTTATACCTTTTGTGCTGATGAGTGGTGTGGCGGGCGCTTATTTCAAGGTGCTGGCCTTTACTATGGTTATCACGCTGAGTGTTTCGTTTTTCGTTACCTGGCTATTGTTACCCATGTTGTTTATTTTTATCCCGCTTAAGCCTAAAAAAGAGCACAAGCCGCATGCCGTTAAAGACGGCTGGATCAGGTTCTTTTTGCGTATGCCGCTCATCAGTATTGTGTTTATCGGGATCTGTATCACAATCATTATCATCATTCCGGGCAAATTGCAATCGGGTTTCTTACCATCAATGGATGAGGGCGCTATCGTGCTCGATTTTAAGAGCCCGCCCGGTACAACCTTAGCCGAAACCGACCGTATGCTGAGGCAGGTCGACGACATCATCCTGCACACGCCTGAAGTTGCCTCGTATTCGCGGCGTTTGGGTACACAGATGGGCTTTTTTATTACCGAACCCAATACCGGCGATTACCTCATCACACTTAAAAAGAAACGCGATAAAACTACCGACGAGGTATCGGATGATATCCGGGCAAAAATACAAGCCATTTTACCGCAACTTACCGTCGATTTTGGCCAGGTGATAGGGGATATGCTGGGCGACCTGATGGCATCGGCGCAGCCTGTCGAGATCAAAGTTTATGGCGACGACCAGGCGAAGCTTCAGGATATTTCGCAACAGGCTGCCGAACTGGTTGAAAAAGTAAAAGGTACTGCGGACGTTTTTAACGGGATCACGATAGCCGGGCCCGAAATCATCGTCAACCCCGATGTACCCAGGCTCGGCCAGTTTGGTATGAACCCGTCGGATTTTCAGTTCCAGTTGCAGGCACAGTTGGATGGTAACGTTATCAGCAGTATTGTTGATAAGGAACAATCTATTAATATCCGGATGATCTATCCCAATGCGGCACAAACTTCGGTTCAGCAATTACGCGGTGCAAACGTATTTTTACCGAATGGGCAAACAAAATCCCTGGCATCGTTAGCCAATATCAGTATCCAGTCGGGCGTTGCCGAAATTGTTCGCGAGAACCAGAAAATGATGGGTGTGATTACCGCCCGCCTGGATAACCGCGACCTGGGCAGTACCTTAAAAGAGATACAAAGTAAATTAAGCACACTATCGCTGCCGGCAGGATACCATATCGAGTATGGCGGCGATTATGCCCAGCAGCAGCAGGCATTTAAGGAGTTGCTCATCATTCTTATCACGGCAAGTATCCTGGTATTTATCGTCTTGCTGGTGTTGTTCCGTAATTTCCTGGCGGCAGGTATCATCATTTTCCTGGCGGTGCTTGGCGCGGCAGGATGTTTCCTGGCCTTGCTGATTACACATACGCCGCTTAATGTGGGCAGTTATACCGGCATCATCATGATCATTGGCATCATTGCCGAAAACGCCATCTTTACCTATCATCAGTTCGATACCGGCGAGTTGGAATGGAGCGCACAGGAAAGCATTATCCATGCCATAGCGGCACGTTTGCGCCCTAAATTGATGACGGCCACCGGGGCCATCATCGCGCTTTTACCTTTGGCGTTGGGTATCGGTACCGGGGCACAGCTCCATCAGCCACTGGCTATTGCTGTGATAGGCGGATTGATCTTTGCGCTACCGTTATTATTGATCGTATTACCGACGTTGTTGAAGCTGATTGGTAAAGACAAAGAACGTGAAGAGGAGAAAAGAGCCGAATTAGAAAAAAGGGTAGACCCTGATTGTATTTAATAATGATTACACAGATTCGATAATGATTACACCGATTTCATTACAATTGATCGGTGTAATCATTATCAGATAATCGGTGAAATCTATTTAATCAAAACGACTGTTTAATATTGTTGCTCAAGGTTTTCGCACTCCAGAAACCGCTGGCAATAATACGGCGGATAGTGAACAGCGGGTCGGCATCGTCGCGCTTATCAGCTAAGGAGAAGGCTGCCTTAAAACCATGTTTTTTGATCTCGGCAATGGCCATTTTGTTCCATAAGCCAAACGGATACGCAAAGTAATCAAGCTTTTTACCGGTTATTTCTTCCAGTTTCTTGGTTGGTTTATCAATCTGGGTAACCCAGTCGTCCATAGGTTTAGTGTAGCCATTAGGATGTTTTTTATCCGCGGCCATTTTCATAACCGAGTTATGCGAATATTTGGTTACCGGGTGATGGTCCCAGGTATGGCTGCCAATGATGTTGCCCTCGTCTGATAGTTTTTTAACCATTTCGGGCGTCATGTAATGCGGCCGGCCAAGCGATACCGTCATTACAAAATAAACCGCTTTAAAATGATATTTTTTTAGTTCGGGGTCGGCTATGGTATACTGATCAAGATCCGTATCATCAAATGTAAGCATGATCGGGTTACTCGGCAGCGCTGCGCCTGTGGTAAGGTAAGCGTAAAGCTGATCGGGCAAAATGGTGTGGTAGCCTTCGTCGGCCAGCATTTTCATGTCTGCCTTAAAAGTGGCAATCGGGCAAATATAATCTTTGGCCGTTTTAGAGTCTGAAGCTCTCCAGTCGCGTATCTGGTGATAGCATAAAATAGGCACTTGTTTGCGTGCCAGTACAGCGGCCGCATTTTGTGAAAAAGACTGGCTTAGCGCCGTCGCGATAATAACCAGCGCTATAGGCATTGATCGGGTTAGTTTCATTTCGTATAAATAAGGATGCTAAATTAACCTAACATTTTATTAGCCGATAGTTAATTTATCAACATATACACAACCAGTAAAAAAGCCGTACCCTGCTGATTTGCGGATACGGCTCCTGTAAATTTAATGCTTTTATTTATCCGAATATGCTGTTCAGGATACCTGCAAGCCTTACACCGCCTTTCAGCATCTGCTCTTCGGCAGTATGGATGTGAGCGAAAACATAGTTATAGGTATTTAACTTTTGATTAGGTTCTTTCACTTCGTTATATACCGATTCTGCAATCTGGTTCGATTCCCAGATGATCTGCACCAGGTCGGCCTTTTGCCATTCGGCACGCTGCGCCGCAGTGGTATGGTTCAGGTTATTGGCGTACTCGGTATAGCTGTATTGCTGGCTTTCGATAAGTTTGGTGTCCCAGATACTGTGCAGATTGGTTTGCTCGTTGCCCCACATCAGCTGTATTTTATTGCCCCCCTGGTCGTCGGCCCGGCCAGCGTGGAACGGCTGGTGCAGATCGCCCACAATGTGGATGATCATACGTACGTATAACAGCTTTTTATCTGCCGAAAGCAATTTATTCGTTTTCAGTTCCCTGATCATGAAATTCAACTTGTTATAAGCATTCGGGACAGTATCTTTTTCGAGGTATGCTTTGGCATCGGCAAAGCTCTCACCGGCTTTTAGGTCCACGTAGTGCCACGATGACAGGTAACGGTAATTCGGGTCCGATTTAATAAAATCAGCCCAGTTAGCGGCCATCGCCAGCGATTCGTTACCTAATATTTTTTCTAAAGCCAAACGGGTTTTTGGCGTTAAATAGCTGTCGGCAATTTGTGCCACAACACGGTGCCCAAGCTGCCCCCAGGCCATGGTTTGTACCGGGAGATAAACTGCTAAGGCAATAAAAAGGATATGTTTTTTGATGTTCATAAATGCTAAAATAATATTTTTATTAATAGGCTATATGATGTAACAATTAAGTTTCGCGCATTGAGAAGACGAAATGGATGTTACGTTTATTTTAATTTACTGAAAATCGATGATCACGCTATCGCCTAAACCCAAACCCAGCAAACCGCTGGCATTACCTTTATTGATGGCGATTTCGAGATGGTCGCTAATGCCAAACAGGCAGAGCTTTTCGCCTTCGGGCACTTCGTTATAATGCCAGCTTAAATGGGTGATGGTTTCGTTGCGTTTAAAGTACAATACGAAACGGCGGCCATGCTGTACACGGTTAAAGAACTCTTTGGTGATGTTGGTGATCACGTTCTGGAAAGCATCGATATAAATTACCGAGCCTTTGATCAGGTTTTTTTCGACAACCGGCTGCAGGTTCATTTTCTTTTCAACACTGTTTACAGCAATGCCTATCTCGCTTAAAGGCCGGCCTTCCGCCAATCGTACAGCGGCCTTAACAAAAATGTCTGCCAGCGGGAAGTGAAGAAATTTGAGATCCTGCATAATATTGATCTCGACCATCTCGTCGGGTTCCCTGTCGAACATCAGCGAAAAAATCCCATTGTCGGCGCCTACAAACAAGTGGTTGCGGTAGCGTATGGCAAGGTATTTGGTATCTTCGTTATATACGGTATCGATGCCGATAAGGTGCACGGTACCATCTGGAAAATAATGAAAACTGTTTTTTAAAATAAACGCAGCTTGTTGTACATTAAAGGCGGCAACCGAGTGCGTGATATCGACGATAGTAACTCCCGGAATCAACTTTAAAATACTACCTTTAAGGGCAGCCTGGTAAATATCCTTGTCGCCCAGGTCGGTAGTTAAAGTTATAATCGCCATTAAAATTTTTAATAATTATTGCTAATCTTGTGAACGCTTAATTCAGCTACAAATATTCAATTTTTAATCCAATAAAACCATCATGAGCCGTCGCTTACCAATCGAAATACCTATAAATTGCTCATGATAGCTTCATTGCCATTAAAATAAAATTACTTTAAATAAAAAACAGCATCTAAAAAATACAAAGCTTGAACGAATTAAAAACTACCATTGAGCAAATTAATCCCGCAGTACTTTGGGGGCCGAATAATGATCACTTCGAGATCATCAAGAAACAATTTCCGAAGCTCAAAATTGTTGCGCGCGGCAGCGAAATAAAGGCACTGGGCGACGATAACGAAATAGCCTTGTTTCAGGACAAGCTAACCAAACTGATACAACACGTTGAGAAATACGAAAGCCTGAATACCATTGAGCTGGGCCGTATACTAGGATCAAAAATCCAGGAAAACCCCGAGCCCGAAAATGGCGGCGACAAATCGACCACGGGTGAGGTAATTGTTTTTGGCCCGAATGGTATTATGGTGAAGGCCCGTACGGCCAACCAGCGCCGGATGGTAACCGGTATAGGCACCAGCGATATCTTGTTTGCCATCGGTCCGGCTGGTACAGGTAAAACCTACACCGCAGTAGCACTCGCTGTGCGCGCGTTGAAGAATAAAGAAATCAAGCGCATTATCTTAACCCGCCCGGCGGTTGAAGCGGGGGAGAATCTCGGCTTTTTACCCGGCGACCTGAAGGAAAAGATCGACCCGTACCTGCGCCCGCTTTATGATGCGCTCGACGATATGATACCAGCTGATAAATTAAAGGTTTACCTGGAAAACCGTACCATCGAGATTGCGCCACTGGCATTTATGCGTGGCCGTACCCTGGATAACTGCTTTGTGATATTGGACGAAGCGCAGAACGCCACCGATATGCAGCTCAAGATGTTTTTAACCCGTATGGGGCCATCGGCCAAGTTTATTGTTACCGGCGACGTGACGCAGATAGACCTGCCCAAGAAACAACAATCGGGCCTGCACACCGCCTTACGCATTTTAACCGATATTAAAGGGATCGATATCATTTACCTTACCGGCGAAGACGTGGTACGCCACAAGCTGGTACGGAAGATATTGGAAGCTTACGGAGATATACAATAGCTTAGAGTTGTCGGTTGCGGGTTGCGGGTTGTCAGTAATATCAAATGGGCACCGTTTCAACTCACAACTCACAACTCACAACTCACAACTAAATGAATACCATAAAACAAACCAACTTCAACCTTCCCAAGCAAACCGGCTTTTACAAAGGCAAGGTGCGCGATGTATATACCATCAATAACCAATACCTGGCCATGGTGGTTACCGACCGTATTTCGGCTTTTGACGTGGTATTGCCAGAACCAATTCCTTATAAAGGGCAGGTACTAAACCAGATAGCTGCTAATTTTTTAAAGGCCACCAGCGATATTGTTCCAAATTGGGTTATCAGTGTGCCCGACCCGAACGTAACTATCGGCCGCATTTGCGAGCCCTTTAAGGTAGAAATGGTGATCCGTGGATATTTGGCAGGTCACGCTGCACGCGAGTATAAAGCTGGCAAACGCAGTGTTTGCGGTGTTGCTTTGCCCGAAGGATTAAACGAAAACGATAAATTGCCCGAACCTGTTATCACGCCAACAACCAAAGCCGCTGTCGGTCACGATGAGGATATTTCGCGCGAAGACATCCTGGCGCGCGGCATCATATCCGAAGAGGATTACCTGCAACTGGAAGCCTATACACGTGCTTTGTATCAGCGTGGTACCGAAATGGCAGCCAAGCAAGGGCTGATCCTGGTGGATACCAAGTACGAGTTCGGCAAGGTTGACGGCAAAATATACCTGATAGACGAGATCCATACGCCCGATTCATCACGTTATTTTTATAAAGAAGGCTATGAGGAGCGGCAGCAGAAAGGCGAGCCTCAGAAGCAACTCTCCAAGGAGTTTGTGCGCCAATGGCTGATCGAAAATGGTTTCCAGGGTAAAGAAGGACAGCAGGTACCGGTTATGACGCCTGAAAAAGTGGCTTCGATATCCGACAGGTATATCGAATTGTACGAGCAGATCATTGGCGAAAAGTTCGTACGATCGGATAATAACAATGTAATACAGCGTGTTGAGCAAAATTTGATTGAAGCACTGAATAAACTTTAATACTATAGTATTATATTTGTAGTCTTAAAAAAATCCTATATTTAGACTTTCAATACATAGCGATGAAATTTTCTGTAGATAAACACGAAAAATATGTTCTGGTAAAATTGAACGAATCGAAGTTGAATTCGACAATAACACCACAACTTAAATCAGAATTCATTTTGATGAATACTGAGGGTCAGCGTAATATTGTGCTGGATCTTTCATCTATCAAATTTGCCGACTCTTCGGGCCTGAGCAGCTTATTGGTCGGTCATCGTTTATGTAAAAATTCCGATGGGACGTTTATTTTAGTGGGACTCAGCGACTCGGTTGCGCGGTTGATCACCATTTCGCAGCTGGATAACGTTTTATCGATTGTAAAAAGCCCGGATGAAGCTATTGACCTGATTTTTATGGAAGAAATAGAAAAAGAGCTCAAAAAAGAAACAAGATAATATTCCATTCGTTTAACCGAACACATGAGGTTTGATGTAACTATCCTGGGCAGCAGTTCGGCAACACCAATCTATAACAGAAATCCAACGGCACAGGCGCTTAATATCAATGAGCGCTATTACCTGATTGATTGCGGCGAAGGTACGCAACAGCAAATGCTCCGTTTCGATATCAAGTCAAGCCGCATCGACTACATTTTTATTAGCCATTTACACGGCGATCATTACCTTGGCCTTATCGGTTTGCTTTCATCACTGCATTTAAACGGGCGTAAAAAGCCAATTACGCTGTTTGGCCCCGCACCGTTAAAAGAGATCATCGACATACAGTTCAAATATTCCGAAACTTCCCTGCATTTCGAGCTGATCTTCCAGGCCATCGATCCACTGACTCCCGCTGTTATTTTAGAGAACCAGGATATTACCGTCGAAACCATCATATTGGATCACCGCATTGCCTGTACCGGCTTTTTGTTCAGGCAGAAAAAACGTTTACGCAAGATCATCAGAGAAAAGGTTGAGGCCCTGGATATCCCGGTAAGTTACTATCCGCTGCTCAAACGGGGTACCGATTATTTTGCTACCGATGGTACCGTTTACCCCAACAAGGAGTTGACTATCGATGCCGAAGCGCCCAAAGCTTATGCCTATTGCTCCGATACCTTATATAATGAGAGCTATTTTAACCAGATACAAAATGTAGAGTTGCTTTACCACGAAGCTACCTTTGCGCACGATATGCTCGACCGTGCCAACGAAACACACCACACCACAGCTTTGCAGGCCGGGCAGATAGCCAAAATCGTTAATGCTAAAAAACTGATCATCGGGCATTTTTCGGCACGGTATAAAACATTGACAGAACTCCTTGATGAAGCCCGTACCGTTTTCCCCGATACAGAACTGGCTATCGAAGGTAAAACGTTTATTATAGGCGAATAATACCCGGAGTTATGGGAATAGAAATAGAACGTAAGTTTTTGGTTGATGCAGATAAGTGGCAAGTGGCCGCAAAGCCTTACGGCAATTCGCTCAGGCAAGGCTACATGGTTAAAGAGCCAGGAAAAACAATCCGCGTCCGGATAGCGAACCAACAAAGTTTTATTACCATCAAAGGGCAATCGCACGGTGCCACGCGTACCGAATATGAGTACGAGATACCGCGCACTGATGCTGAGGAGTTATTGGCGGGCTTTTGCGATAATATCATCAGTAAGGTGCGATATGATATTCAATATGCCGGTAACATTTGGGAGGTTGATGTTTTTTTCGGCGATAATGCGGGATTGATCATAGCCGAAATTGAACTGAGCAGTGAAGATCAAGCCTTTGAAAAACCCGACTGGGTGGGAGAGGAAGTAACCCGGGACAAGCGCTACTTTAATTCAAACCTGTCTGTTCATCCTTATGCCAGGTGGTAGGGCACCAGGCAGTAATGGAATAGCAGGAAACCCACTAACCCGCCCATAATACTCCCTGCTATCACCTGCATGGGTGTGTGTACCTTTAAATATAACCTTGCGGCGCAAACACTTACCGTTAAAAACAGAATGATATAATATAAAACGGTAAAAGCCGGTTCGTGATAACGCGACTGCAGATCAAAAACAATAGCGAATATGCCCCAGGCGCCGCAGGCATGGGTGCTGATCTTCCAGAATGGTGTGATCAATGTTAAACCGATAACCGAAACGGCTATAGCTATCATGCTCAGGCTTAGCGCGTTTGTTGCCCCTTCTGTAAACACCAGGAATAAACAAATCCCAACGTAGATGACACACGAGAATATCTGCGGTATAACCCTGTCCTGTTGCCGGTGCAGGGTCAGGTCGGTAATCACCTTTCTTTTGTATAAAATAAAAACGATGAGGAATGGCAAAAAAGTGGTCGCCATAAAAATATACAGTATTGCAAGCAACTTATCAGTTAAGCTCACTATCCTTGTCAGTTGCGGAAAATAAAATAAGATGATCCAGAAAAGGTAGGATGGAGCAATTAGGGGTATTAATATTATCGAAACTAAATTAGCTGCAAATTTCTTCATATAGCAAACAGAAAGCCAGCCAGTGTAAAATACCGCTTAACCCTCCCAAACAAATATAAACCAAAAACACCGCCAGCCATAACTTTTTTATTTAATGTTACTGCGCAGTAAAGAGTGATTTACTGCAACTCGGTTTTATAGTTCTTAAGAGCATTTTTTATCATTATTGTAATTTTTTGCTTTTTTTTCTTTAATAAATAAATTACGAAATAGTAAATGCTTGTTTGTTTAAAGAATTGTCAATTATCATGATTCTTACCCGAATTACTGATTTAAAATTTTGAGTTTTGCCATTTTGATAAAATTTCAGCCTGATTTTAACCTATTTTAGTTAATTTTTTAACAAAATGCACTACTTAATAGATTAATTTGATAGAATATTATGAAAAAAAGAAAATTTTTCATTAATTCGTGCCAATCATTAAATATTTCATTACGAAAAACACATATTTGAATCAGCTTTCTTAAACAATTAAACAATGGCAACAAAACTCGAGTACATCTGGCTTGACGGCTACAAGCCAACACAAAGCCTTCGCAGCAAAACAAAAATCGTTTCGGATTTCGGCGGAACATTAGCCGAGTGTCCGGATTGGAGCTTTGACGGTTCATCAACCGAACAGGCACCAGGCGGTTCGTCTGATTGTATCCTTAAACCGGTATTCATCTGCCCTGATCCGCAGCGCAGGGATGCTTACCTGGTAATGTGCGAGGTTTTAGACTCAACCGGTAAAGCTCACGAATCTAACGGCCGTGCCCTGATCGACGATGATGACAACGATTTCTGGTTCGGTTTTGAACAGGAGTATTTCCTGTGGGATCCGGAAACCAATAAACCCCTTGGCTTCCCTGCAGGTGGTTACCCAGGTCCGCAAGGCCCTTACTACTGCTCGGTAGGCGCTAAAAACGCTTTTGGCCGCGATATAGTTGAAGAGCACTTAGACGCTTGTTTAGATGCCGGTTTAAATGTGGAAGGTATCAATGCCGAAGTTGCTGCCGGCCAGTGGGAATTCCAGATCTTTGCTAAAGGCGCTAAAGAAGCCGGCGACCAGATCTGGGTTGCACGGTATTTGTTAGAGCGCATTGGCGAAACCTATGGTGTTGCTGTTAACTGGCATTGCAAACCATTAGGTCAGTTAGACTGGAACGGTTCGGGTATGCACGCTAACTTCTCAAACACTACCCTGCGTACTGCCGGCGATAAAGAAGTTTATACCAAAATATTAGAGGCTTTCCGTCCGGTAGTTGCCGAGCATATTGCCGTTTATGGTGCCGATAACGATCAACGCTTAACCGGTAAGCACGAAACTGCTTCTATCCACGATTACAGCTACGGTGTATCTGACCGTGGTGCTTCTATCCGTATCCCGCTGTACACTGTACAAAAGGGCTGGAAAGGCTACCTGGAAGACCGTCGCCCTAACTCGGCTGCCGATCCGTACAAAGTTGCTGCCGTGATCATTAAAACCGTTAAATCGGCTAAATTGTAGTCAGTAGTTGTTGGTGGCAACACCAGCAACGGCAAAAATAGTTTATAAATGTTTGATCCCCCGGACGAAAGTTTCGGGGGATTTTTTTGTGATTTATTTTTAATATCAGGCCGAATTAACGCAAATGAGCATTATTTTGCGGATATTTACCTTACTAAATCATATTTTGGTTTGTAAACCTACAGTGTTATGACTAAGGATCAGGTTATTGAGTACCTCAAAGAGAAGGATATAGATAAGATCAAATTTGCCTTTGCCGATATCGACGGCGTGCTGCGGGGCAAGATCATTCATAAACAAAAATTTATCGACGGCTTACAGGATGGCTATGGATTTTGCGATGTGGTTTTTGGCTGGGACAGTAGCGACGTATGTTATGATAATACCACGATAACCGGCTGGCATACCGGTTATCCCGACAGGCCTTGCCGTATCGATCTGGATACTTTTCGCACCGTACCCTGGGAGGATGATATCCCGTTCTTTTTAGCCGATTTTAGTAAAGCCGGTGGCAGCGACCTGCATACCTGCCCCAGGAGTTTGTTGAAAAAGATTGTGGCACAAAGCCAGGAAATGGGCTATCATGCCGAGTTTGCGCAAGAGTTTGAATGGTTCAACTTTTGCGAAACGGCTAAAACTTTACAGGAGAAAAGTTTTACAAAAATTGAGACAATGACGCCGGGAATGTTCGGTTACTCGGTTTTGCGTACTTCGCAGCAAAGCGGTTATTATTACGATCTGTTTAACCTGCTCCAAAAGTTCGATGTTACTTTAGAGGGCCTGCATACCGAAACCGGTCCGGGAGTTTATGAGGCAGCTATTTTGCACGACGAGGTTTTACGGGCTGCAGATAAAGCGGTTCTGTTTAAAACAGCAGTGAAGGAAATTGCAAACCGCCATGGCATTATGGCTTCATTTATGGCTAAATGGATCGATACTTTGCCGGGCTGTAGCGGGCATATCCATCAAAGCCTATGGACGAAGGACAAAAGCAAAAATCTATTTTATAATGCCGGCGACGCGCACGACATGAGCGAGACCATGAAGCACTACCTAGCCGGGCAGTTATATTGCCTGCCGCATGTATTAGCCATGTACGCGCCTACTGTTAATAGCTATAAAAGGCTTGTTGAAGGCGCCTGGGCACCGACGACCATCACCTGGGGCTTCGATAACCGTACTGCGGCATTACGTGTGTTACACCCATCGGAAAAATATACGCGGTTAGAGACACGTATTCCGGGCTCCGATACCAATCCGTACCTGGCTATCGCAGCTGCTTTGGCTTCGGGTTTATACGGCATCAAAAATAAATTGCCTTTGGATATTGCACCAACCATCGGTAGCGGCTACCAGGATACCAAAAATGGTAAATTACGGCCTAATCTGTACGAAGCCGCTACCGATATGCAACAGTCAGCCATAGCTAAGGAGTTATTTGGCGAGGGTTTTGTTGAACATTTTACGCAAACCCGTTTATGGGAGTGGAAGCAATTTGCCAAACATGTTACCGACTGGGAGTTGAAACGTTATTTCGAGATCATCTAATTTGATTACACTGATTATGTTATGATTACACCGATTTTAAAAGATTCCATTGATTAATCGGTGTAATCCAATAAAATCGGTGAAATCCTATCTATATGAACTATAAAGCCATTATAAAAAAAGCCTGGAATGGTTTTGATGCGTCAAAGGCCATTGGTAAGATCGAAGACATCAGCGCAATGGTTTCAACCAACCACGTTTTCAGGGTTACTTTTGTTGACGAGGATGTGGTGGTTGCCAAGCTGTCCAACTTCGGCAAATACGAGCACTTTAAAGAAGATCACCGCATTATAAACGCGCTGTCAACCAATTTGCTATATCCTTTTGAAAACCTGCTATCCCGCTCCCTGCAAAAAAACAACCAGGTGTATACTTACAGGTATAAATGGGGTAAAACCGATGCCTGGGTAGTGTTTTATAACCCAACGCGTGTGCAATTACGCTTGCCGCGACGGTTGGAGGAGTTCCATATCCGTAAACTGGCACAACAAGTTGCGCGTTTTCATAAGGCCTGTTCACGCGTTAAAAACGTGATCCCTAAATCATCAAAAACACTCCGCACCGACATTAATGCACTTTTGGATCAGATCGAAAAAACACCCGGACGCTTTGGTGACACTCAAAAATGTGCGATGCTAAAACACCATTGCGAACAGTTTTTAAAAAACCGCGCCAAATGCAATACCGCCAACTTCGAGATCATCCCGGTGTTTATCGATTGGAATATCGGCAACTTTTCGGTAACCAGCAGGATGGAGCTCTACTCGCGCTGGGATTACGACTGGTTCAGGATGAGCTACCGCATGCTCGATTTTTATTTTTTCAGCAGGGTAGTATCTGACCGTGGTGATCGTACAGTCTTCAGTTACGTGGTTACCACCATGATGGAAGACCGTTTCCTCATCTTCCTGGAAGAGTATCATAAAATTTACCCGTTAACGGCCAACGAATTACGTTTTCTAAAAGAGGCCTATCGTTTTTTTATCCTCAATTATGTTATCAAGGATGGCAAATATTTCTTTAATGAGCAATATGCCGAAAAACTTCAGGCCGAAGCATACGATATTTACCTGCCATCTGTCGATACGCAATTCGATCCGGAGAAACTGATCAAAGCCCTTAATTTAACTTAATCTGAGCCCATGCAAATCCAAAACTTTAAACAGGTTGTCGACGAATATAAAGTGATCTTTTTTGATGCCTTCGGCGTAATCAAAAACTATATGGGCCTGGTGCCGGGTATCGAAAAAACTTTCGAGTACCTCGAAGAGAACAATAAACCGTACTATATCGTTACCAACGATGCATCGAGGAGTCCTGTTCAGCTTGCAGAATCTTTCCATCGTATGGGCCTGAAGGCTATCCGTTATGATCATATCATCTCATCAGGTATGCTGGCCAAGGAATATCTCGACCTAAAAGTACACCACGGCATTGTGGCCTATTTGGGCACGGCCAATTCTGCCCACTATATCGAAACGTCGGGCCTGCATACTTTACCGGTAAGTATGGTCGACGAAAGCAATATCGACCAGGTGAACGCATTGGTTTTATTGGATGACGAGGGTTTCGACTGGTTTAAAGATTTGAATAAATCAATCAATATTCTTCGCCGGCGCAACATACCCACCATAGTTGCCAATACCGATACCGCGTACCCGCTGAACATTAACGACGTATCGATAGCAATAGGAGGGATCGCCACCATGATGGAAAACATTGTGGGGAAAAAATTTATCCGTTTTGGTAAACCCGACTCGCAGATGTTCATGTTTGCTTACGACCTGGTACGCGAGCAAATGCCCATCGGTAAAAAAGATATCCTGATGGTGGGCGATACCCTGCATACCGACATTTTAGGCGGTAACAAGTTTGGTTTTGATACCGTACTGGTATTTACCGGTAACACATTGGCCGAAGATGCCGAGACCCGGATCACCTCATCGGGCATTGTGCCAACATATATTTGCGATACTGCCGTTATCAGTTAAGCTACACGTAGTATTTCCTGTACCTCGATATGAATGGCGAGTTCGAGCCAGTTGTACAGCGCTTCGCCGCACTCATTGCACTTCATATCGGTAAGCAGTGCTATTTCGACCGGTACATAGCGTGGCCGGGCCCTAAGCTTGTTAAAGATAGATATCGTACAATGCTTGTTAAAGCAATAGCATGCAATGGGCTCTGCCGGTTTCATAGGTTTATGCATTGTTTTTATAAAGCCACAACAACTATACCATTGACATACCTGCTTGAGCGCCACCGATAAGACGTCGACTCTGCTAACCCGGTGTATATTAATTCGGTCTCGTTGTATATTATGCCGTATACTCATATTGATAAAGGCTATCAATATGAGTAGCCGAACCGTGGCAACTACAACATAAATTGAGCAATACGCTTTATTTTAACAATAAAACAAGAGTTTGGAATGTTTTTTGAATATTATGCATGCATAGTGATTTATATTGTAGAAAATACTAAAAGTGCAGCAATACTATGAAATACGGGAAGTGTTGCTTTAACTTTGAAGTCTCAATCTAAAGCTAAAAAACAATTAATTTTTTTGTTATGATACTCGTTTTAGAAATATTGATGTTTGTAGCCGTATGTGTTTTACCGGTTATTTTAACTCCACGCAAAAAGAAAAACAAAACCGCAACTACTAACGGACCGGTTGAGTTAAGCTCTGAATATGGGGTTGATCAGGATGGCTACCTCGTTAGGCTCGAACATAGTAAAGAGATTCTCTAAACAGATTCTCATTAATAGCGAAAGCCGGCATGCACAAATCTGTGTAATTGCCGGCTTTCGCACTTAAAAGGCTATGCTTTTTGCTAAAAAACGCGCAAAATTCGGACGAGTATTTTAATTGATCGCGGTATTGATAACTTACCGTAATAAAATTCTTTTAATTTATGCAATTTTTCGCGGCAGAAAACGAGTATGGGTTAAAGAAGTTGAACTAATTTCCCAAACAATCAGAAAAAAAAACAACAAACCCATAAAATCACTATTGCAGCGCCTCGTCGATTAATTGCTTAAGCTCCGTATAACGTTTTTGTTTGCCTTCAGCCCTGAGATAATAGGTCATTAAAAAAGCCGCGTAATGCCTTTGGTTATCAATTAACGGATAACTGCCAAATAAACCGGGACTGCTCACCATTACCGCCGGCGACGTTAAGGATGCACCTTTATTTACCCATTCGCCAAAACCGTAACCCACATCGCCGGCCTCGGCAGGAGAGTAGGCTACTTTGGTATTATTCAAAGCTATCCGGTCAACCTGCATCAGTTGAATACTTTTTTCGCTCAGGATGCGCTTGCCATTAAACATGCCCTTGTTCAATATCATAGTTAAAAAATTGATGTAATCTTCTGGTGTACTGTTACCGCCTCCGGCAGGCAAAGCAACTTTGGCATGGCCGAAATCGCTGTTCTTCATGCCAAGCGGTTTAGCTATACACTGCTCGAACAACTCTTCAAACGGTTTGCCACTGATCTTTTCCAAAATAGCGCCGGCAATTTGTAAGCCCACATTGCTATACCTGAAAACCGTTCCGGGTTTACCTTCTATGGGCATGGCGGCAATATCCTTTATGGCATCGTCCATGTTTTGTTCCTTCCGCATCTCGGCCAGGTCATCCATCAGCGAGGGCGCTTTAATACCTGTACGATGCGAAAGGCACTGTTCGAGCGTTATACTGCCCTTGCCTGCCGTAGTGAGTACGGGCAGGTATTTCCCAACGGTATCGTCCAATTTCAGTTTGCCTTCCTCAACAAAGGTCATTACCAGTGCCGCGCTCAACCATTTGCTGCAACTGGCAATGGGTTGTTGAGTAGTTGAAGTATAGTCTTGAAGGTTAGCAGGTTTTCCGGTGCGTTTGGCAACCATTTGTGCAAACATTTTTTGCATGCCGCTCATATCGCTTTTTGCACCGGTATAAACGATGTGCCCATCTTTAAAGATCAGCAAAATGGCCCGTCCACCCATCTGCTGGGTATTGGCAGCAAGCCAGGCATCAACTTTGGCAAACCTGTTTTGTGCGCGGGTATATAAAGTTATAGCAAGCAGTACCAACAGGCAGGCAAGGCGTTTTTTCATTTGTTACGATTTACTGTTCTTATAATCCTGCATACGTTCTTTCATCTTTTCCTTCATTTCTTCCTTGGCAGCCTCATATTTTTTGTATTGATCATCCGTAAGCACTTTTTTAAGTTCTTTATCGCGTGTGTTTTCAATGTCACGCATCTGCCGCAGTTTGGCCAGTTTGCCGCCATCGCTCTTTAAAATTGGGTCCATCTTTTGAGCCGCGGCCAGGTTGATGGCCTGCACTTTTACAACCTGAGTAGTATCCAGTTGTAATTTGGTTTTCATCATACCGGTTTGCATTTTGGCGCGCTGTTCGGGTGTGGAGTTTTTCAGCATGTCGGCCTTATCCTGTGCGTGGGCCGGCTGAGCAACAGCAAATGCGAAAAATAAAAGGCACAGGCCGGCAATAGTTTTGAGATCGGGTAATTTCATTGTGATAATGGGTTATGTTAAAAAAACTAATATAACAAAAAATGATATAATATGGACTGACACGATTGATCATGGTTTAATGCAGGGAAGCCAAAGCAAAAAAATCCTGCCAATAGCAGGATTTTTTATTGGCTATTGTGTAAATCTGATTGTTTAGAAACCGATTGAGTTACCGCCATCAACAGGCAGGATAACACCTGTAATATATTTGGCAGCGTCAGACGAGAGGAAGTAGATCGCTTCGGCCACATCCTCCGGCTCGCCTAAATAGCCCATAGGGGTACGGCTCATTACTTTTTGTTTGCGTTCGGGGTCGCTATCCAATGCCTTGGCCGACATGTTGGTTTTGATAAAACCCGGCGCAACGCAATTTACACGTATCCCCTTCGGCGAAAGCTCAACGGCCATGGCCTTAGTCATACCCTCGATACCCGTTTTTGCAGCTGTATAGCCAATAACCAGAGGTATACCATATTGTGCCGCCATTGAGCTGATATTGATGATGCAGCCCTTTTGCTTTTCGAGCATGGCTTTGGTAACCTCGCGGCTCAAAGCGAACACCGAGTTAAGATTGGTTTGGATGATTAATTGAAAATCGGCGTCGGTTACGGTAGTAAATGCTTTTTTCATGTTAATGCCGGCATTGTTGACCAATATATCAATTGAGCCATATTTAGCAAGAATGCCCGTAACTAACTGCGGTATGCCATCAAGATTGCTCAAATCAAACACAATGTAACTGCAAAGGTCACCTAATTCTTCTGCTGTTTTCTTTAGATTATCTTCATTGCGGCCTATAATAATAGTCTTAACACCATTGGCCACAAACTTTTTTGTTGCCGCCAAACCCAAACCCGAAGCGCCGCCTGTTACTATTGCTATTTTTTGCATTATTGAAATTATATATATCGTGAAAAATCGTTGCTAAAATCGTTTAATAAAAGATTTATCCGATCGCAATCGATTACAATGCAAGTTTAAAAAGAATAATTGTTTTTACGTAAAAAAACTTCTGCTTAATAAAAAATTTAACTTTTCTTAATGATACATTAGGTGTCGTATCTGAATGCTCATGCGCTGACATAAACAGGTGTCCAAATTAGCATCAAAGGAAGGTACTGGACATAAATCTGAAAAATAAAGAATAGAATTATTAAAATATTTTTTTAAATTTACCAAGTGACAACTCGCAAAGTTACCCGTCCTCCCCAGGATAATTTGTTCCGGTTGTGTTTACCAGTGATTTATTCGCAGAATAATTGGTTTTTGTATAACTAGTTCTGAACTATTGCGTATAAACTATAGGAAAAGTCCTAAACCTTTTTACATAATATATGAAAAAAATCAACCTGATTGTTATCTCGGTGATGGTATTCGGCGCGGTATCGGCTTACGCGCAAACCACCAATACTTTCCCTGCAACGGGTAATGCCGGTATCGGTACAACAACCCCGGCCGCAGATCTGGTTATTCAGAATACAGCGCCCGAGCTGCGTTTCATCACCACGGCCGATCTTAACAACTTTGCCCGTTTTTTGCGAAGTACAGCTTCATCGAACAATTTGTTCCAGGGTAAAAATCATGTGCTGCAGGTTGGCTCAACCAGCAATGCCATAAGGTTTACCGCCACCAACCAATCATTCAGCTCAACAGATGCAGGCATGCCCTCGGGCAGTTCTATTACCATGACATTTTCATGCGTATACAAAGGAGCCAATTCAAATTACAATTTCCTGGCATGGGGGAGCAGCACCCAATACATAACCATATTCGCGGTTGCTACCACATACTACGTATATTATGGAGGCACACGCATTTTCTTCGGTACATTACCAAATGACAGTAACTGGCATAATCTCATATTTGTAATGAACGGAGCGTCGGGTTCATTATATATTGATAATACGCTGAACAAAACAATGACCTTTGAAGCTTCGTATAACGTTGCATTAGGCGGTCCCGGTAGTTTTCATAACGGTACTGCAGTGACGACCCCCGTCGATATTGACCAGGTGCTGATCTATAACAGGGCACTGTCCCGAACATCCGGATCGGGATCGACCGACGAGATAGCGCAGATCTATAACTCAGGGTCGTATACCGCCTCGCCACCTGCAAGCGGGCTGATCAGAAGGTATGAATTTGAGGAAGGAACAGGTTCGTCCGTAGCCGATCTTAATCCCAATACCACAACTTACAATTTAGCATTAAATAACTCACCAACCTGGTTAATAAACGGCAGTGTCGTACCCTTGGGTGGCAGTGGCTCAGAATCGACATTTTTTTCGGTTAGTGACGGGCTGATCAACAACGAAAGAGGTATAGCTACCTGGGGCGATTTTAACGGCCGCAACCAACAACAGGGTAAATGGTTCCAGTGGTTTCAAGGAAGCAACTACCCTTTGGTAAGCGATAACAGCGGACACTGGCTCTTTAATCCCAATAACACTTCGGCAACATTGCCAACTGTAGCCTCAACGGTTGATGTGGCAGGTAACTTAACCATCGGCTCGGCTTATGCAGGCACCAATGCCGCACCGGCTAATGGTTTGATTGTACAGGGTAATGTAGGTATAGGTACACCAACACCGGCCTATCCATTTCAAATAAACGAACCTTTAACTGGGCAGGGGACTATAAGCGTGACCGCGGGTAGCGGTACAGTAACAGGAGTGGGTACTAATTTTATAAGCGATTTTAATATTGGGGATGTGATCAAGGCTAATACCGAAACACATATCATCACAGCCATAGCATCCGTTACCAACATGACCACCGACAATTGGATAAGTGCATACAATGGGACATACACTACAGCCAATGCGCAAAGACTCGCTTTATCAGGCAACGGTACATTATATTTAGGTGATGCACAAATCCCTCATACTGGTGATGGCCTAATACGAGTTATAAAAAATATTAATAATTATGCGGCTACTTTTTGGGGGACTATTTCTAATATAACAAGTAGTCAAACAACGACATCGACACCACGTGTTGTTATTGCCAGTTCCGCTGCAGCTTTTATTGGATCTGATAATTCACAAAATTGGACCGATCCGTCCGCGCTTGTCGGAATGCAAGGCGGGGCAACTATAAGAGGGGCGGCAACTGGTACAATTACTGGAGCAACAGGAATAAATAGTGTAGTTAATAACAATTCATTATCAGCGATTTTAACCAATACCTATGTTTATAAAGGTACTGTTGGAGGAACAGGTTCCATCACAAATGCCGCTGGTGCATTTTTATACAGCCTTGGCCGAGCAAGTAATAATACAGGCGTCTATTTGGATATTGCAACCAGCCAACCAGCTATCCCCACTGGCAATTGGGGTATCTACGATAACACCGGCTATAACAACTACTTCGCCGGTAACATGGTGATAGGCACAAGCACCATGCCCGCCGGTTACAAATTCGCAGTAGCGGGCGATGTCGTTGCCGAGAGCATGACCGTAAAGCTCCACGCTAACTGGCCCGATTACGTATTTAGGCCATCGTACAGTTTAATCTCGTTACCCGAACTGAAAAACTATATCGACAAAAACCAGCACCTGCCCGATATGCCATCAGCCGCTGAAGTTGAACGCGACGGCCAGAACTTGGGCGAAATGAATAAACTGCTGCTTAAAAAAATTGAAGAGCTGACTTTGTACCTGGTAGATAAAGATAAACAGGTAACCGAATTGAATGCAAAAGTTAAAACCCAGGACGACCGTTTGAGCGCCCTTGAAAAACAGATCGAAAAACTAAGTAAAGCGGATAATAAGCAATGATCATATGGATAACAAATACAAATTCAATTTTTTAAAAAAGAACACATCAAACTTTGTTTGAGTGAAATATTATATATATATTCACAAAGTGTTTTTTAGGATAAAATAAGGGCTTAAAGATGCAATTATTCCCCGTAATTGTGCTTTTATCCTGGATAACAAGAGTATTCTATTAATATGTTATCTGCAGGGATACTGTATATTGATAGACTATACGCCACGCTGAAGATTACCTTTCTTGCAAAAAGATCGGTACGATAGACCAGGTATGTTATATGTGATTTATAAGTTGTGAAACTGAGCCTTTGGCGTCGGCTAAGGCTTTTTTGCGATCTTACTAAGGAGATATCGTTGAATGTGACTGAATCAGTTTGATTATGATAAAAACATTACTTAAGTGCTTTATTGTAGCTTTGAGTGCCGCCAGCCTGCCATTGGTGCTGCATGCGCAGAGCCTGCCTGCCGATAGTGTTAGCCTTAAGGCGGATAGCAACTCCAAAAAGCTATCGGTGCCGCCTGTTGCAAATAAAGTGGTAACAGGTTTGCAGAATTCGCTTTCGGCGCCTGCTAAACAAGCAGCTGCATTAAAACCGGCGGCAAGCACTGAGGCTGGTAAGGTGAAAGATGCTTTTTCAAAAAGCCTGGATAAAACCAAGCCCGGCAAGTTATCTATTGATATTGGTGTTGAAGAAGGTGTGCGGTACCAACCTGCATCGGGCACATCACCAGCCTTCCCGGGTTGGGCCAATGTTGTAGGAGTGAGGGGTGTGGTACAGGCCTTTGGCATACCGCTCAACGTTAACTTCAGTAACGATCGTACCACCTTTTCGGGGCTTAACGGGCTAACTAACAATCTCTTCAAATTTGACTTCGACCCCAGGCAGTTCACCGGGATGTTCAAAAGCGACCTGCAACAGTATTATGATTTGCGGCGTACAGCTTTCGGAGGGCTCGATATGGCCGGTTATACACGTAAGGTGTTGATGGATCAGCTTAAATCGGAGCAGGGAAAGCTGGCCGGGAGCATTCACGACGCGGCCCTGACCAAATATTTAAACAACCCTGCTGAAATTAACAACCTGCTGAACCTTAACGAAGACCAGATCCGGCAGAAGCTTACTGCCGTTGCACGCGAGGAGGCAAAAAAGGGCCCTGTCAAACAACTCAACAATATCGATCAGGCTAATTCGGCATCAGCATTAACGGGCCTGGCAAATCAAACTGCGCAAGGTGAGTTAAAGAGCGGGCTTAGTAAAGAAGGCCTAAATAATATCGATCCGTTACATCCCGTAGCCGGACTTGAAGCAAACGCCAAAGGAAAATTGGCCGGCGAGCAGGCATCAGCATTAAAAAAAATATTGGCCGAACCTGCTTTACAGCCGTACCTGACCGATCCGGCTAAGCTAAAAGAGCTTCAAAAGCTCGATAAGCAACAGTTAATGCAAAAACTGCGTGCAATAACACAAAAGGATGTTAAAACGCCGCAAAATGCAAAAGCACCTGCTGTTGTCGATGTGGCAGATCCTGTCCCTGACCTGGATATGGCTGCTGTAGTGAACAATACCCTTAAAGAGAACGATGCCCATCACGATATTGCCTTACAAAACCTCGCGAACAACATACTGACATCCAAACAAGGCAGTTTGCTAACCAACCAGGCATCACTTACAAAAAATGCCCAGGCCAATACTCAGCTACCGGCACAAACCAGCAAGGATATAGATAGCGCGGCACGAACCATAACCCGTATTAAGGCCCAATTACAAAACAGTGGGGTAGATGTGAACAAAATGATGCAAATCCAGAAAATGCTCGATGGTAGTAACGGTGCTTTACCTGCCACCGAATATGCATCCAGCATCGTGTCGCGTAAGCCGGGCAGTGGTATCCAATCATTGTTCAGCAATGTGCAATCGCTTAAAATAGGCTCGTTCGGCGGGCAGGTTCCGGGTAATACCCAGGGGCAGGATATGTTTTTAAGCGGTACACACATTACCTATAAATTCGGCACCATACCGGTAACGGCCGGGTACGGCAGTTCGAACGATATGAACTCGGCTAAAGATGCCGCCTATCAAAGTTCGGTTTATAATTCGCCAAAGGATGTGACTTATCTGGGCGCGCAAATTAAACGCGGCGTGTTTGGTAATGTAAAGCTGGCAATAACAAGCTCGTTTGGTACCAGCAACACTAATGCGCCTTATGGTACATCTGCTTCGGCATCAAATAATGTGGCTTTTACGGTAAGTAAAGATATGAATATGGGTGCCATAGGCCATGTAACGGTTGATGTGTCCAAATCGACCACCCTGTACAACAACAATTACCAGATAGGGAGCGATATTATCCTGGCGCAAAAAGCAGGCGTTAACCTTAATACAACAAATGATCTTTTCGAGGCTGTAGGCTTCAACGTAAATCAGCATCTGGATATCAAAAAGCTTGATATGAGCGATAATATCTATTTTGATTATGCCGGCATGGGATACCAAAACCCCGGTAATAACGGCTATGGCGGAGCCCGTAAAAAATTAGGCGGCAATTTAAAAAAGGCATTCAATAAAAATAAGCTGGTGCTTAACCTGCGTACCGACCTGAGTGCCATGCCGATCAGCTATACCACATCCGATCAATGGCGATCTTACCAGTTACAGCTCGATAGCAGATATATAGTGAGCAAAAAACTCAACCTAAGCTTAAAATATACCGCTAACGGTACCAGCAAACAGATCGATGAGGTGATCACGCCGGTATACAGCTATCAAAAACTACAGGCCGATGGCAACATCAACTATAAAGTAGGTAAAAACTTTACCGTGAGTCATTTTAGCCTTGGCTACCAAACATACAGCAATGTAGTTGCGGCAATAACTTCGACCACAGGTGGCACCGGCGCGTTGCCGGCGGCCGATCCTTCGCTTACCAGTAACCTCATCACAGCTACCTACACTCAAAGCACAGTGATTAACCGTAACACGCTTACAGGTACGATGATGTTTAACAAGGAGCTTACACCTAACAGCCTGATAGGCAACATGCTTAACGCCGATGTAAGTTACCAGTATATGTTGTTTAATAAATTAAGCCTGTCGTCTGGCCTTACTTATCTGAATAATACGGGCATAGCAAGCCAGGCGGGTATAAGGCAGATGATGCAGCTGTTTGCCACCAGGAATTTTGATATGAATACGTTTGTCGATCTGCGTAAAAACCTGGTCACGCCGCAATACGGCGACCTGTACCCGGCGGCAAGGGTTGAGTTATCGTTAAAATACCACTTTAAAAACTAAAGGGAATGCTAAAGAGATATATCGTTGTTATTTTATTACTGTTCAGTTTGCCGGCATTAGGGCAAACCACTATACAATTCATCCCCGAGTTGTATGGGCGCAATGTGGACGGGTTATTCAGGTGTGCCATCATCAGCACTGGCGGCCGCCAGAGTGTAACGTTGTCTGTTGTTGTAAAGGAGCGTAAGGCAGGCACCGTTTGTATAATTAATACTACCGCGTTTAACATTGCTACCGGCAATAATGTATTGCCTTTTACAATTGCACATAACTCATCGGTACAGTTTGCCAATACAAGTACGGGCAGGCTGGTAAGCGTTAACCATAATTTCCCGGAAGGTGATTATGAATATTGTTTCACGGTAAATTATGTTAATCATGAGTATTTACCGGTTGAGCAATGCTTCGATTACACCCTGGCTCCATTTGCCGAGCTAAACCTGATCGATCCTTACGACCAGGATAAGATATGCGACCAGCGTCCGCTGTTAACCTGGCAACCGCTGATACCGGGTGTCCCTGGCGCAATGTACCAATTGGTATTGGCCGAGATAAAAAGCGGGCAAAACCCCACAGAAGCACTAAACTATAATTTGCCGGTGATTAACCAATCCAATATCCTGTCGCCGGTATTGCCGTATCCGTCTATAGCCCCACAGTTGGAGAAAGGCAAAACGTATGCATGGCAGGTAACCGCATATAAAGATCAAACCGTACTTAACCGTACAGCGGTATGGTCGTTCAAGGTTGAATGTCAGGACAGCACAAAAAAAATATCGGATGACGGCTACCGGGATATTGAAGATCTTGCTAAAGGGAATTATTATATAGCCGCTGGGGTATTGAAATTCGCTGTAGTAAACCCTTACCAAAGCCAGGATTTGAAATATGAAATATCCTCGCTTGATAAGCCGGATAAAAAGGTAAAGCATTTGCCAAAACTGAAGCTGCAAAGCGGTGATAATAAAATAAATATCGATTTGAGCGAGAACAATGCCTTTAACGATAATGCTTATTATATTTTAAAAGTACGGCTGCCAAACGGTGTGGTTAATAGTTTACGATTTATATATATAGAACCAAAATGAAGCAATATACAATTGTATTTATTTTGATTAGCCTGTCACTCGCAGGATGCAGAAGTAGCGATTCTTCATTTAAACAAGTACAAGATGGTGATTTAACCATACAGGTGACCCACCTTAAGGCTGTTAGCAAAGATGATAATTTGCTGAGTTTTAAATTGAGATTAATACCAGATAAGCAATTGATAGAGGAGAAAAGCAGCAATCAAAAAACGGCGCTTTACTATAAAATGGACAGTTGTTTTTACATAGCCGAGGGGTTAAAGAAAAACTACGCCGTAATGGTGCAGCCCGTCGCAAACGGTGTTAGCGGGACTTATGAATACCTGCTCGAATTTGAGAACGGAAATGCTCCTCAGGCAGATACCATCAACCTGATTTATAACGACAAATACATAAACCAAAAAAGTTATAGTTTAAAAATAACCGATAAGTAACTGTAATTTTTTTTACCGAAGAACATAAACCTGTAAGGTAGGATATTTATGAAATATAGAAATACCAAACGTAAAAGGATCGCTTTATTATTACTTATTATCACTAGTGTTAACATCTTAACGCCATCTGTTTCTTATGCGCTGACCTCGGGGCCGGTACAGCCCGAAACCAAAGGTTTTCAGCCAGCTGGCGTATCAGATATGGTTGATTTATCATCAGGCGATTTTAAATACAACATACCGTTATTAGATATTGATGGTTATCCCATCAACCTGAATTATGCCTCGGGGGTTGGGGTAGACGATGAAGCAAGCTGGGTTGGCCTGGGTTGGAGCCTTAACCCCGGTTCGATAAACCGCCAGGTTAGAGGTCTGCCCGATGATTTTTTGGGTGATAAAGTTGAAACCGACCATTGGACAAAGCCCAAAGAAACCGTTGGCGGCCGTATTACAGCTAAGTTTGAATTGCTTGGCAGCGGAACGAGCCTTCTTCCGGCAAGTTCGTTGTATCCATCAATCGGCGGAACTTTAACGTATGGAATTTATAGTGATAATTATACAGGTATAGGAGCCGAGCTTGGTGTCAATGCCGGTATTTCGCTTATGCGCTCAAACGACGATGCGAAAGTGGCAGGTTTGGGATTCGACGTGTTATCTGATACACAAAAAGGCGTTGGCGGTTCAGCAGCTTTTGATATGCCCATAGGCCAAAAGGTAGTGGGAGACCTCTTGGAAATATCTGGTTTTAGTACGTCAATTGGTATGAATACCCGTTCGGGTTTAAAAAGCGCGACATTAGGCTTAAGTTTTTCTGCTAATCCCGGGCTCAGTATTCCGGGAGAAATCGGCTCTACTATAACTTATAATACCGAACCTATATCACCTAAAGTACAAATTCCTTATCATACTTCGTATAATTCGTACAACATCGATCTGGGCTTGGCAGGCTTTCTTTCATTTGGCGGCGGTGGTTTAACCGGTTATAAGAATGTGCGCCAGGTAAAATCCGAACAAGCTATAAACCCAGGCTACGGTTTTCTGTATGCCGATCTTGGGAAAACCAATCCTACAGCTTTAATGGACTTTATTCGCGAAAACGAGAACCCTATTATACCAACAATACCGAATTTAGCCGTACCGGTGCAAATGCCCGATTTATTTTCATACAGCAGTCAATCAGGGAGCGGGCAATTCAGGTTATACCGTGGCGGCACCGGCATTTACTTTGATAATGAAGTGCAGGACGAGTATGACAGCAACTCGTTAGGAGGCGATATAGGCCTAAGCCCTGTGGGGGTACATGGCGGGCTAACTTATAATAACCAAACCAGTAAGACAACTGGCAGTAAATGGACCAGCGAGAATGGCTATCAAACCTACGGGGAGTTTCAAAGCCGGTCGACTACAGACCCCAATTCGCAGCATGTTTATTTCAGGCCCGTGGGCGAGAAAAACCTGATGGATGCACCAGTATTAGGTTATATGGGCAATACTGATGCCGTAGAAGTAAGCATAGCCGGTAAAAGCGCCCTTCCAGGCTTCAGAAAGGCTGCTAATTTTTACACCAGTGTTTCCCGGTCTTAAACAAAATAGTCAGCAGCCAACACCAGCGTAACCGTACAACCATAAGTTATTTAACAGCAAAAGAGGCAAGCCTGGCGGGATTGGATAAAGTGATTTATAGCTACCCGGTTAATGATGTATCCACATTTGATGCGACCGTTGCACCTACAATTACCCCTATGCCGCGGGTTGATGGGGTGGACGGGACAGATTATACTTTTCATCCTTCGGGTGATGACGACCCGAATAAAGATCCTGATGGCGGACAGGTACGCAAACCGCATCATATATCCGAAATAACCGTGACCGATGATGGTGGTAAGCGCATGGTTTACGGCATACCCGTTTATAACCTGCAGCAGGACGAATACTCGTTTACAGTGGGCTCATCATACACGGTAAATAACAAAAACCAGGTTAGAGTAGCGAATACGACAACAGGAAAAATTGCACACCGTAATAATGGTAGTGTTGATGATTATTATCATAGAGAAACCAAGCCTCCTTATGCTACCAGTTATTTATTAACAGCTATCTTATCGCCCGATTACGTTGATAAAACGAACAATGGCATTAGTGATGACGATCTGGGTACGGCTATCAAATTTAATTACTCAAAAATGGCCTATGCCACACCTTATGCATGGCGCACCCCTTACCAGGAATCAACATTAAACAAAGGCCTGCTTGCCGACCCTGACGATGATAAAGCCAGCATTGTGCGCGGTACCAAAGAGATATGGTATGTACACTCTATCGAAACAAAAACCAAGATAGCGTACTTCATCACTGAAGAACGCAGCGATGCACTGGGCGCAAAAGATGGTGACGGAACAGACCCAACCAACGACTGGACACATGGAGGAGCTAATCCTAATAACAAACTAAGGTGCCTTAAAGAGATACGCCTGTACTCAAAAGCCGATAAAACCAAACCGATTAAGGTAGTTAAATTCGATTATGCGTATACTTTATGCACCGGCATACCCAATTCACTCGATTTTGGCAGCGCAAGTACCACTAATCCGCTGCATGCAGGAGGTAAGTTAACCTTAACCAAGGTTTGGTTTGAGTATGCAAACATCAGTAAGGGCCAATATCACCCGTATAAATTTAGCTATAACACCACTGCAAACGGTGTTACACCTACGTATGACAACCTGGTAACCGACCGCTGGGGTGTTTATAAAAACAGGAGTGAGAACATCAAAAATCTCGAGAACGATGAGTTCCCGTATACCGATCAAAATAAATCAATTGTCGATCAAAATGCTGCATTGTGGCACTTAAGCACTATTGAACTACCCACCGGCGGAACAATTAATGTAAGTTACGAGTCGGATGACTATGCTTATGTTCAGAATCGGCGGGCGATGGTGATGTCGGATTTTGATTTGGAGAATATAAGCAATCCTGCAAGTGTTGATCCTTCGACCAAATATTCCTTATTAAGCTCCAGCAGCGATACTTACCTGAGAGACGCCCAGGTAATACGTGTAGCAGTTAGTACGAGTCCGCCAATTGGTACCGTGGATGCTACACCCTGGTTTGAGAAAAACTACCTGGATGGTTCGGACTATATATACACCAAACTTCGGGTAAAGGTTTCAACCCCTAACGACGCAGAAGCCGGAGATCAGTATGATTTTGTGCCCTGTTATGCACATATAGATAGAGTAATGGTGGGTGGCGGTTATGCGCACCTCGAAATGCACAGTTTAAGTACAGGTGGTGTTTCGGCAAACCCTATTATCATGGCGGCATGGCAGCACATGAAAAACGAATATCCAAGGTATGCTTATCCGGGATTTGAAAACGCCAGGCATGGGGTAGGTGGATCATTGCTCGGAGCCATAAGTGCCACCGTAGCAGCAGCAAAAAACCTGAGCGAATTGCTTAAAAACTTTTATCAAAAAGCCTATAGCAATAAATATGCTGCACAAGTGCAAAAGGATAAAAGCTTTGTACGCCTTACCAAAAACAACGGGCCTAAGTTAGGCGGTGGCGTACGTGTTAAAAAGATCCGCATATTTGATAACTGGCAGGGTATGCAAGGCGGCGATACGAGGGTTACCGCAGGGGCATACGGACAAGCTTATGATTACACCACTACTGAAAACAATCAGACCATAAGCAGTGGGGTAGCTACCTACGAACCATCGATAGGTAATGACGAAAATCCGTTTAAACAACCTGTTGAGTATGCACAGGAAGCACCGGGGGCACTAACTAATTATTTACATATTGAGGAACCGTTCGCCGAGTCGCTATTTCCGGCACCTGCGGTTACGTATAGTAAAGTTACTGTAACAGACCTTGATCAAAGCGGAGAGGCCGACCCTGCTAAAAACAGCGGCACTGTAATTAACGAATTTTACACCACCAAGGATTTCCCGGTTAAGGTAAATGTATTACCTCTATACCCGGTACACAATCAACCCCAAAACTATTTTTCGTTTATAACAACTACGAAAGAGGAAGACCTCTGTATGTCGCAGGGATACAGTATTGAGTTGAACGATATGAACGCTAAGGTAAAGTCGGTGCGGGTGCTGGATAAATCGGGTTCAGAAATATCGTCGACCACTTATAATTATCTGATTAACGGCAACACCGGCGGAATCGGTAACCAGGTTACGGTAATTACACCCGATAATATAGTACACCCTAATGTGACCTTCGGACAAGATGTTGAGTTTTTTACCGACTTCAGGCAGCAGGACTCGGATAATACGGGCCTTAATGTAAACGTTGGTTTTGACTTTGCGGGATTTGGTTTTTTTGGCGTTTTTGCGCCGCATTTCCCCGTTAGTACAAATGATGATGTTAAGCTATTCAGATCGGCTTGTGCATTAAAGGTTATACAATCCTACGGCATAGTTTCCAGCGTCGTAAAACATCAGAACGGGTCGAGTATTACCACGCGTAATATCGCGTTTGATTCGCTAACGGGCGATCCGGTTGTTACAAGCACACAAAACGAGTTTAATAACGATATATATTCGTTAAACATACCGGCATACTGGGCTTATAAGCGAATGGGCGGAGCTTATAAGAACTTAGGCGTATTACTTGATAATGTAACGACAACCAGTACTGGCGGGTTTACTAATTATAGCACATTTTTGCAGCCTGGCGATGAATTGGATGATGTAACGCCAACATCAACAACCTCGCACCGTTACTGGGTATCTTCAACCCCGGCGGGGCTTAAGCTAATCGATGCAGACGGCCATATCCAGCCTTCGACAACTATTGCATTGGCAAAAGTTGTGCGATCGGGCTATCGGAACGATTTAAGCTCGAGCGCAGGCAGTATAGTAAGTTTGAGCAATCCTATACAGGGTACGCATTTACAAATAGGCGCCGGGGGCGATTTGACATCGACGCTCAAAGCAATAAACGCCTCGGCAACGGTTTATGACGAAAAGTGGGCGGTAAATAAGGAATGTACGCCGGCGGAGGATACCCGAACGATCGTTACCCATTCGTCACCCGGAAACCTCCAGTTGGCTCCAGATAATGGTAGTTTTGGTACTTATATACAACTCACCCCTGGTGGTAGTACCACACTTCATCAGTCGACTTTTTGGGGTGGCGCCGATTGTTCGACGGGTGCAACCAGGTCAGTAGGAGATGATGCCAGTCATTTTAACTGCGGGCTTTCTTATCGGTCGGGGATATCGTTGCCAAGTCCTTATGATTATTACGGATTTTATACAGATCCGGGGTACAACCAAGGTTTTGAGACATGTATAAGCATTCCGGCTACACAAACCTATTATTTTGGCTTTACAAGTTATGGTGCGGCGACGATATACGTCGATGGGTCTCCTGTAGCAGGAGTACCTCTAACCGGCGCCAGCCAAAATTACTCTCACGTAGTACCCGTGGCTCTTACCGCCGGATCGCATGTGCTTCGCATGGAAAGCCAGGTATGGGATGCCCCGGCTCAATTTGGATTGGAGATATATAAAAACACAGCCAGCGAAATTGCCAGTACAAGCAGCATAAACACCATTTTTACCACGGCATCTTTACCTGGCGCAAGCAATGTACAAGATTTTGGAAGTTTAGCCGGTGTTTACCAATACCATTATACATATGCTGATGGAACCACACCCAATGTTTGCGATCTTGGCACCGTATCCAGCTTTACGGCTAAGATAGTTAACCCTTATGTGGAAGGCTATCTGGGCAACTGGAGGCCGTATCAAACCCTGGTGTACCAGCAAAGCCGCGTTTATAACAAATTATTTGATGCCACAAACAATAGGTTGGATATACCCAATGCCGGTTATATAAACAGTTTTTATTCGTTCTGGAAGTACGGTGTCGACGTTTCAGGGCAACCGGGATGGGTACCTGATGCCAGTGGCAATGCTGCCAGTTGGGTAACAGCTAACACAGTTACGCTTTATGATAAGTATGGCCAGCAGCTCGAAAATAAAGATGCCCTTGGGCGATTCAGTGCCGCCAAGTTTGATTTTAATGGTGAACTGCCTGGCGCTGTAGCATCAAATGCCATGAACCGTGAAATTTACTCCAGCAGTTTTGAAGATAATGCCTTTACGCTTGATACCGGTTGTCATTCGCGCGAGTTCTTAAATACGTTAACAGGCTTAAGCATACAAAGGATGAAAAGCAATACCGTGGCACATAGCGGATTCTACAGCGCTGCGTTACCGACGGACGGCGTCACCCTGTCGACAATGGTACATAGTGTTGCGCAAAAAACACAAAACTATCTCGATTTTGATAGCAACAACCAATACATTACCCGAAACGTCCTTGGGCTTTACCCCAATGGATTTGAACCGGCACCACTAAAAAAATACATTTTTAATGCATGGGTAAATGATGGCGATGCCACCCAAAAGTCAGTTTCATCCAGTTTAGAGTTTAGGGTTAACGGCAATCTGGTAACAACAACCTGTAAGGCTATAGTTGAGGATTGGAAGCTGATTGAGGCCACGATTGATTTAACATCTGCATCTGCCGGAGGTGCCTTAACCATTTCGTTAAAACCGACCGGTACGGTGTACATCGATGATATACGAATACACCCATTTGATGCGCATATGAAGAGTTATGCTTATGACTATAGAAACATGCGCCTGATGGCCGAAATGGACGAAAACAGCTTTGCAACTTTTTATGAATACGATAATGAAGGTTTGCTTGTAAGGGTGAAGAAAGAAACTGAAAGAGGAGTAATGACACTCAAAGAAAGTAGGTCATCGTACAAAAAAATAAATTGATATTTCTATAAATACTTATGTTAAAGACATCGAAATATAAAGTTTTCATTATCGGTGGGATACTGGTTTTAACGCTGGCAACTGCATTGGCGTTTGCCATCAATCCCAGGATATTAGGCATTTTTAAGCCCAGGGAAACTCCACAGGCAAAAAAAGCGATCCCGCCAGCTGCGCTGGTTTATGATGAGGCATCGATCAGAAAGCTCGAAGATATTGCTAAGAACCTTGATTTTGGCAGGCCAACTTACACTATAACCGGAAATATTACTGTAGTAAATAAGGAAGACAGTACACAAACAATGAACGCGGTAGCATTTATTCTGTGTAAAAACAAAAATGAGTTTTACTATAAAGAAGGCGAGACCGAGACGATCAACCAGGGTGGAGCTTATATCACCATCAATGACAGAACCAAAAGAGTGCTGGTGTCACCCGAAAAGCATGTGAATACAATAAGCATTATTAATATCGATCAGATCAAGGAGGCGCTGCGATCGGAAAAATATCAGTTGCACAGCACAAAGAAGAACAATGAGGAGACTATTTCGATGCTTAACGAATATCACATCAGTTGTAAGGAATATAATTTAACATACGATACGGTAAGCAATAAACTAACCCGGGTTTATACACGCCTTACCAATATACATGATCCTTTAAATAAAGCTAAAGATAAGATAATCGATATCAGGTTTACCAGATCAGATAACCAGGCCGACATGAACGATTATGTCACCAAAAATAAAGTGATATATAAAAGCGGTAAACAATGGAATCTGACCGCTCAGTATGCTGATTATCAACTTATACAATTATAATTTTTAATGATCACGCGATGCACAGATCGATCAAAAATTTAATTTACACGATTTTACTATTGGGTGCTGTTTGTTATTATAACAAGGGATACAGTGCTATTGAGTCAAATTCAAACTTTACCGTTGGCGCGCTGAGTGGTTATGGCAGCGGGCATCCTCTTGTAATCATGGATGATAAACTCAATCCGGCTTCCGGGTTTGATTGGAGTTCCGGCGCGTCCACAACAAATTCTATTAAAAATTCAGTGTGCCTGCGGCTGATCGATAACGCTTTGATTAAAAATTGGGGAGCAGGCGGCGGGCCTACCCGCTTTGAAGTGGTGGTATCAATCAACTATTATTCCGACCCATTGCATCCAACTGTTGCCACAAATTCATCGCCTATAACTAAAACATTAAAAGTAAATTATGATGCACGGGCCGGCCATACCTACAAAGCAACTGATATATATGATTTTAGTGATATTTCGGGTTTTACCGGTGCTTACAAAATTGAAGTAACAGTAGTCAGTGCTACAAGCCCGGATATGACGGGAACCACTATTCCGCAGGTTTTGGAGGTTAGCGGTAACGTGGTTATTGATCGGCAGTATAATTTTGCCGCGACCAAAGCATTTAATATTTTCCCCCCGGTTCCATCTATAGGTGCAGGTACATCTTCGTCTAAAGCGTCGGGCCAGTTAAATTTAAGCTGGGATTATTTTCCCGGGATTGAAGAGTATGACCTGGAATGGACAACTGTTGATGAAGGCAGCGATAATCAAACCGTAATCGATAACCTTAAAACCGGCGCTTCGGTAGCCGATGCCGATCTGGACAAGCTATTTTTAAACAATGCTACCCGGATAACCACAGTCGCCCATCAATATACATTATCGTTAATGTATAATAACGATTACCTGTTGTTCAGAATGCGGCATGTACATTATGGCCCAGGCGGTATCAGGATAAGAGGGAATTGGATATATACGAATCAGGTAAGCAGTACGGCAACCACCCACCAATATAATTTTGTATACTTAAACTGGAATGAGTCGGCCTTAAACTGGCAATATTCGGCAGCTTTTGCCGAAGAAGGCAAAAAGAAAGAAGTGGTGAGCTATTTTGATGGAACACTTCGCGGCCGGCAAACAGTAACCATTAATAATTCGGATAATATAGGGGTCGTACAGGAAAACATATACGACCAATTTGGCCGTGCCACTGCAAGTATACTGCCTGCGCCTTTTAAGGAAGACGGTGGCGTTAACCCTTACCTGCATTATGTACCTCATTTTAATTTAAATGGCGCGGGTAATGCTTATAATTATGCCAATGTTATAGGTACCCTAACCGCACCTGGCTGCGACCTTAACCCGGATACATTAAACAGCAACCCGGCAGTTACCGGAAGCGTTACCAAAAAGGGTGCTGCAAACTATTACTCAAAATACAGCACATTTAAAACCGATAAACCTTTTTACGCCTATATCCCCGATGCCGACAGGCACCCCTTGTCGGTTACCGAATACACGCCCGATAATACCGGGAGGATAAAAGTGCAGGGTGGAGTTGGCACCATTTTTCAGCCGACATATAGTCTCGACGGCGGAATAACCAACCTGCAGGGTAAAGCCACAAGGTATTATTACGGCAAGCCCGAGCAGTGGGAGCTCGATCAGTTGTTTGGTAACGATGTAGGTTTTGCGCAGCAGTATCTTAAAAATATGGTGGTCGACCCTAACGGGCAAATCAGCATCAGTTATTTGAACGCCAGCGGTAAAACTATTGCAACGGCTTTAACAGGTGAGTCGCCCGGTAATGTTGATAGCCTGCAGTTTTCCAAATCGGGCATACAGGTACAGCACATTAATATTTTGAAGCCCGAACAGTTTGTATACGATGCTTCTGCCTCTAAATTAACAGCTACAACAACCTACCTGGCATCGGTAACAGGTACCGATACCTTGAGCTATAGCATTAAAAAACTGGTAGACAACTACCCGGGAGGGGCATTTAACATTTGCAGCAATTGCCATTATGAGCTAACCATAAAAGTGTTTGATGATTGTGGTAACAATATCATACCAGGCTTAACATTCCCTGTACAGATCGGGTCGACCACATCAAATTGTACAGATACCGTAACTTATAAAGATAGCTTCCCGGTTACATTTGGTGCAATAGGCGAGTACCACATTACTTTTGAGTTTGCATTTAACAATGAGGTTATAGATAATTTTACCGATAACTTTATTACCCAGGGACAGGCACAGGGAGCAATATCCACGCAGTTTAATTACATCAAAAACAAATACCTCAATTATATTGATGTATCTGGTTGCTATAGTGATTGCAAAACCTGTTCGACATTGCTGGGCGATACCTCAACCTTTATACCCGCTTTACGGCAGGAATGCCTCGCCATGAATATGGACCGGGCAAGCGTTAACAGCGCGCAATTTACAGCCTGGGCCGATAGTCTGTACAACAATTTAAAAACCCAATGTACCGCCTTGCAATCAACCTGCGATATGTCGCCGTGTACAAGCATACAGAATGTAATGGAGCAGGATGTTTCGCCTGGCGGCCAATATGCCTTATTTGATAATAGCGGCGCGGCGCTCGAGACGGATATCAATGTGTTGTTTCTTCATTTTCATGCGTCGACGACTTCTATAAGTGTATTCGATCCATCAAGCGCCCCGGCAACCGTGCCCGATGATGAAATAATAACCCTTGACGACGGCTCGACAATAACACCTTACGATCCTGCTTTTACCCTGCAAATGCTGGTTAAATACTGGAACCCGGCCTGGGCGGTGAAGTTTCTGCCATATCACCCCGAAATCTGCAAGCTCAATTTCTGCGATTCGATGAGCGTGTATGAAAATTGGGACGAAAGGGTAAAAACCTTTGCAAATACTGATAACGATATCAAAAATATTCAGGGCGCTCCAACAGGGATTACTTACAGTGATTTTTCGACCACAGAGCAGCTTGTTAATTTCGATCCTTTCTTTGCCGCCGGAGGACGGGGTCATACCTATTTGTCTGATATGGTTGCCGATTTAAATCACTATACCGCCAGGGTTTTAACAAGTACAGGGTCAACAACAATGCCCGATATCGACGTACTAAGGTATATTAAGTTTCTGTTATATTGTAATACCCACGGATCAAGTACCACATCAACCGATATAACCGATTGTACCCCGGCATGCCGCATTATCGACAGAGAATGGCAAATGTATCGCAACATATATTTCGAGTTAAAAGAAAAATATTATAATCAGCTACGTAATGCTACTTGCAGTGCCGCGTGCCCGGTTGGTTCTCCCTATCCATCCCAAATATCATCAACATGCCCACAGCCTACCGATTTTATTATAGAAAAATATACAGGTACATTTAGCTGTAGCCCTGGGTCGCAACCAATAAAGATATCATATGTTGGCACCCTTAATCAGCCCGTAACTTTACAGATGTATTATTCTACTGGTGCTGCAGGGCTACCAAGTACAATATCTCTGGATGCTACAACCCCTTATTACGTTTTTTGCGCACCAGCTACAGTACCTATAGAAACCATTCATATTAAATCGGTAGATTGTACAGCCATTGGTGTTACAAATAGTGTTGGTGGCGCGTTGCCTCAAATAACATTGTACAACGGGGATTCGGGCCCGGGAAGGAGTACTGATTGCGGCGGAAGTACAGAAGCTGAGACTTCGATGTCTATACCTTACCCTGTCGGATACGATATACACCTTGATGTTACCTATACCAATAGTAACGCGGGTTTTCCAGTACAAGAAGGTCCGTATACCTTAACTATACCCGCAGGACAGACGGTTTCGAATACGATTTCTTATCTGAGTCAAATATGGGACGAGGGCCCCGAAGGCTGTGCTAATTTTATAACAACACTTTCGTGTATAGGTAATGTTGCAAATGCGATACCCCCGTCAGGATACGATGTATGTCCTGATGCGCCACCAGCTACCTCCTCATGCTCGCAAACACTAGCTTTCAAAACACCCCGCTTCCCCGATCCTTATTCGGGGGCGTCGTCGATGCCGACGACTCTTGCCGGCGCTACAGCCGATAACAACGCTGCACTTACCGCCCAGATAAACAATACCTGCACCGGCAATGCCGACACCTGGATGACAGCGTTAACCCCCGGCCTGGACGAAATTGGGGCAACAACCACCACTCGCGATAACCTGCGCGCGCAACTGATACAGGTATGCGAGGGCGGAGGCGATATTACGCACCCGTTTGGCTCGAGTACTACGATCAATACCAGCGCTTCGCCAAATAGCTTTGCAGCAGCGATACAAACCGCGCTGGGCAGCAGCACATTTACACCTAAATTAAACCCCTGGCTTATTGATGCGCCGGTGCCTTATACCACCGTACAGCAAAATGTCAGCAAAACAATCAGCAACAGCAATGCCGATATCTGCAATCTTTTGAGCACCTTAACCAGCGCAGCAACCGCACATAGCCAAAGCCTTTACGACTATCTGGTGAGTACGTATGGCAGCGCCATGACGCTTACCAGCGATCAATTGTCCGTCTTGCAGGCATCGTGCAGTTGCGGGTACCTGCTTGCTAAGGATATTACACTGCCGGTGTTTTTAGATGTACCGGCAAAAGGCTGCATAACGCAGAGCGAATATGCTTCGGCCAAGGCTGCTATGAACAGCAATTTTGCCAGCCCGTTAACCATAAGCAGCGTAAACTACAAAACCATCCTCACCAATTACATGAACCAGAAGTTTGGCTTTGCCCTTACTTATGATGATTACATCGCGTTCGATGCGTTGCCTGCACCGCCTGATGGCCATCCCGATGCGCTTTTGTGTAATTCGCCGCCGTATACCGCAGTAACTGCCGATCCTTATAGTTGTGTTAAAGATGCTATGGCATCTGCTATTGCCAACGGCGTGCGCGACTATAACACGTATATAGCCGAACAGCGCGACAAATTCAAACGCGATTACATAGCCACCTGCTCGGCAGCGCAGGAGAGCGTGAACCTGGCAGCGCACTCACAGGTTTATCACTATACGCTTTATTATTACGACCAGGCCGATAACCTCATCCGTACTATTCCGCCGGTAGGGGTCGACCTGCTGAACACTGCAGAACAAGCCCGTGTGCAGCAATACCGGCTGTATGGAGGCGCCAATTGCAGCGGCAACGCCGATATGCCTGTAACCACATCCAACCTGAACACCGCCGTAACATCGATGGGATCTACCCTGGCTGCGGGTGGGGCTACCGAAATGTGGATATATAACCCGGCACCTGCCACAGCGTCGCAAATCACATTGCTATCCGGGGCTTCGGGTACTAACCGTTATTTGCTGCAACTGGTTACCATTAACAACCGCATGGGCGTATCCATTTACCCGATCACGATCGACCCGGCGCACCCCGAATACGTTACCTTTACGGCCAGCTCCATCCACTATACCCTTGATATAGGCAACCAACTGATACGCAACCCCTGGATGAACCTCGTGATCCAGTCGCTCGATTTTACCGGCGGCGGCTCGGCGGCTATTTATGTAAACGGCGTAGCGGCCACGGTTGTCGACCATAAGGCCTTGCTTGGCGGTACATGGAGCATGCAGGCCGGAACCACCAGCGTTAACTTTACGCAGAATGATATCGGCACCCTCAAACACCTGCGTTTTTACAGCTCGGCGCTCAGCCCGGCCGAAATTGCCGCTAACGCAGCCGATAATTGCTTCTTTATAGCTACCACGCATGCCAATACCCTTAACCAGGTTAGCGGCAGCCATTTGTGGTACCGCTTTAACATCCCTACCGACCCCAATGCCATAACCCTTACCGGCGACGGCAGTAATTTGGAGAGCCGCATAAACCCGGTTTACCCTAACCACGGCCTGCGCACCAGCTATGCGTATAACAGTACCAACCAGGTATTGCAGCAAAAAAGCCCCGATGGCGGCACCAACCGTTTTTGGTACGATTTGCTGAGCCGTTTGGTGATAAGCCAGAACGATAAGCAATACAAATTTGATGGTGTAACCCCTTCCAATAAATATAGCTATACCGAGTATGATATGCTGGGCCGGATAAGCGAAGTGGGACAAAAAACCGGCGTAAACAGCGTTACCACAGGTCAGCCTATTGCCGACTCTAATCACCCGGATTATATTAAAGATGCCGATATGGTTACCTGGAATTCCAGTACCGCTGGTAAAGAGCAGATAACGCATACTTATTACGATGCGCCTGCACCATCTGCAATAACCGGTATAACCAGCGGCCTTACGCAAAATAACCTGCGCAAGCGTGTTGCTGCCAGCGCCTATATGCCCGATCTGGCTACCGGCGTAACCCAGGCTACCTATTATAATTACGATCTGGATGGCAACGTAAGCACCCTTTACCAGCAAATAGCCGGTTTGGGGCTAAAACAAATTGATTACGAGTTTGACCTGGTAAGCGGTAAGGTAAACTTTGTACGCTACCAGGACGGCCACCCCGACGCCTTTTATTACAAATTCGATTATGATGCTAACAACCGCATAACTGCGGCCTGGACAGGTATTAAAGCCATGGTTGACCCTTATGGCGGCAGCCGCCTGATGCACGGATACAGCCGGGAGGATGCTTTTTACCAGTATTATCTGCATGGCCCGCTGGCACGGGTTGAGTTGGGCGGCAGGTACGGCCGCGTACAGGGGACCGATTATGCCTACACCCTGCAAGGCTGGCCGAAAGGCGTGAACGGTACCGCCCTTAACCCCGATACCGAAATGGGAACCGATGGCCGCTCGGGCAGCAACAATAACAACGTGCCGCGCGATGCTTATGGCTTTGCCCTGCATTATTTTGGCAATGCCGATTATACGCCGATTGGCGGCAGTAACCCATTTGCTAACGTACAGAGCACGAGTGGTTTTACACCATTGTATAACGGCAACATAGCCGCGCAAACCGTAAATATTAAAAAGCTGGGCGACCCATACCTGTACGTTTACGGTTACGACCAGCTAAACCGCCTGAAACGCAGTAATGCCTTTACTGGTTTGGATAGCGCCAGCAACGCGTGGACGCCGGTTAGCACCACCAACTACCACGAAGAATTTACTTATGATGCCAACGGTAATATTTTAAGCGCTTACCGCAACGGCAACAGCGGCGCGGCAGATGATATGGATAAACTGCACTATCATTATACCAGCACGCTTGACGCCAATGGCAAAATAACCGATAACCGCCTGCGCAGTGTAAGCGATGATATAACCAGTACCTACACTAACGACTTAAAAACCCAAAGCGATACCGGTAATTATAAGTACGACGCTATTGGTAATCTGATAGTAGACCACAGTGAGAAAATAGGCGATGACCCCATATTAACTCCTGGCGTTACCTGGACGGTTTATGGCAAAATACAGGGAATACATAAGTACGACCAGGTTACCCATGCACATTTAAGCGATATAAACTATGCTTATAACACTGACGGCCAGCGGGTAAGTAAAGGAACGGGTACAACAAATACCTATTATGTGCGCGATGGTCAAGGTAATATCTTGGCGCTTTACGATGCACCTGCCTCTGGTACAACTATACCTATAACTTGGCGCGAGCAGGATTTATATGGCAGCAGTATGTTGGGGATATGGCGCCCAAATGTCGACCTGAGCCTTACCCATGTTAACGATACAGTAGCTGACCGTAGCAATACACTTGGGTTGAAACAATATCAGTTAACCAACCATTTGGATAACGTACTGGTAACCATAACTGACCGACGTTTACAGGTAAGCGATAACCAGTCAACACCTTCGTTAGCTTATTTGTTAGCTGATGTGGTGACTGCCCAAAGTTATTATGCTTTCGGTATGGAGCAACCAGGACTGACCTTCAATAGTGGTACTTACCGTTACGGATTTAATGGGAAAGAGAATGATAATGACGTAAAGGGCGATGGTGATCAACAAGATTATGGCATGCGTATTTATGATCCACGACTTGGGAGGTTTTTAAGCGTTGATCCGTTGACAAGAGATTATGCTTATTACACACCTTACCAATTTGCCGGAAATAGACCTATTGACGCTGTCGATGTAGATGGGTTAGAAGAAAAAACAGTAAATGAGGCTGAGGCACCGCCTGTTACGTTGCCTACGGTAACGATTACTACTAAGCCCTTAAATATGCTTCATGAGGTATTGATTGTTGGCCAGAGAGATCAACCAAAAGCAGCCACAAATACTTCAACTGCAAATACTTCAACTGCAAATACCTCAACTGCAAATACTTCAACTGCAAATACTTCAACTGCAAATACTTCAACTGCAAATACTTCAGGTAGTAGTGGCAATAATAGCAACTTTTCAAAATATCAGGCTAGAGTATTTAATCATGAGGGCGGATATGTAGATGATCCGGCGGATCCTGGTGGGGCTACAAATAAAGGAATTATTTTTAGCAATTTTAAACAATGGGCAAAAAGTGATTTAGGTATAGAGCCGACAATAGACAATCTAAAGGTTTTAACTAATTCCCAAGCTTCTATATTATATAAAAAGCATTACTGGGATCGGATAAGAGGGGATGAATTTGAGAATGGAAGTGTTGCGTTTGCTATATATGATTGGTCAGTAACATCAGGTGGTGCAGTAAAACAAATAGAAAAACTTTTTGCTGTAATGACAGATGGTATTACGGTAAACAGTAAGTTAAGTTCTTCTGAAGTTGCCGCCTTAAATAAAATGGATGCGAGACAGGTATTTGACTTGATACAACAGCGAAGGCTATCATATTATCAAGAATTAATCGATAAAAGCGTTGAGAAATATAAACAGAAACATCCACAGGCGACAGAAGTAGAACTTAAGAAAAAAACCTTATTGAAATTTAAAAAAGGCTGGGAAAATAGGGTTAATGGTATTAAATTTGAAGATTAAATATTCAATGTATGAAAAAAATCGGAGTTATAATATTATTGTCCATGGTGTTTCTCGGAGAAAAAGGTTTTGGTCAAACTATCAAAACAATCGACTCTTTAGAGAAATCTTATCAAGCTTGTCTGGACAAAGGAGTGAATATGCTTGATTGTACTAAAGTTCATTATCAACAAATGGACAATATGCTAAATTTAGTTTATCAAAAACTTCATAAAAAAATGTCACCAACACAGTTTTCCCAATTAAAGGCCGAACAAATTGCCTGGTTGTCTAAAAGGGATAAATATTTTAAAAATATTCCTTTAGAACCGGAGGAAAAAGCCTTAGGAGCACAAGATAGAGAGATGGTAATTGTAGATAAGAAATCTGATTTTGTTAAGGAAAGAGTAATGGTGCTTTTAAAAAAACTATAAGCGCGCAATAGCTATCTTCAAACTATTCCTGCAGCCACGAGTAATATAATACACTTGTGGCTGTTTTGTATTAAAGCATTTACATTGTGCCAAAAAGACTCTCAACTGGCGCAAGTATGCAGCGTGGGCTGAGAGGGTAGAGTACTTGTGCCTAAACTGGGCATTTTTTAAGTCAGCCCGGTATGCTTATATTTAAGCAATGAGCACCAAATATAAATTTCATAACCAGGAGCAATTATACTGTATAACATTTGCGGTAGTTAACTGGATAGATTAGAAGATTATTTATACAGCAGTGCACGTAATTATTATGGCTTACCGTCCTTATTTAATGTGATACTACTCAACCCCAAAATGGTATGAAGTGAGAGTTGTCACAAGTACGCCACGCACATTCCTCCGCTGCATACTTGCGCCAGTTGAGGGGGGTACCAAACGAAGGTACTGAACAGCTTGGCGACACAGTAGAAATATATGACTTCATCGATACAAGTGGAATAGGTAAAATGAGAAAAAATACTAAATACCAAGAACAAAAAGGTCAGTATAGGACCTTGTTTATAAAAAAGAAAGATTGAGATGAGGAACAAGCGATTAATTACTGGTTTAATACTTTGCTTAGGTGTATTAATAATTGTGACGTGGGTTAACCGGGTAAATATTGAATGTTTCTATATGAAAATATTCAGCAAAACTGGAGAAATTAAACATGAAAATAGCCAGGGAAATGTAGATGGACAATATTGCAGTTTCGATAATGGTAAAATGCTTTTGAAAGCGGAGTATGTAAACGGAAAGATAGAAGGGTGGCTTTTTACGTTTTATCCGAATGGGCAAATAAAACAAAGGGCGTTATATAAGAATAATGTAGTACAAGGCATTGAAAGCGAATATTTTGAAGACGGGAAATTGAAATTGCAGCGAACTTATAAAGATGGATCAGAGGATGGCGCATTTTTTAAGTATTACGAAAATGGAAAGCTGCAAGACAAAGGACAAAAAAAGAACGATAAATTTGAAGGGATACAATATGGCTATTACGAAAGCGGGAAATTAAAGCATATCAGCAATTACCTCTACGGTAAACGGTACGGCGATGAAATTTTTTATTACGAAAATGGTAAGATAGAAGCCTACTTTGCATATGACATAACTGGGGAGAAGTTTTATATAGAAAGATATTCCGTCAAGGACAGTCTTCAATTAAGAGCGGGGCATGTGTTTAGTGCACAAATTTATTCAATTACAGGCAAAGGAGATTCCACTATAATTTTGGAAAACAAACACGCTTATAGCGATATAAAAGATTTGTATATTACAACAGCTGATTCGCCTCCTCTTGATATAGCTTATGATATTGTCATCAATGGTAAGGTCATAATTGACCCACCCCTACATCATAATACAATCAAAATAGCAAATGTTTTTGATAAAAATGGACCTTATAAAATTGAAATAGCAGGTAAATTTTTTAACGATGCCAATTCTGATATAATACACTCCGCTTCTGTCATTACCATAATTAAAAAATAAGCCATTTTGTTCTCCACGCTACCGCAAGCCCTCCCTCAACTGGCGCAAGTATGCAGCGTGGGCTGAGAGGGTAGAGTACTTGTGCCTAAACTGGGCATTTTTAAGTCAGTCCGGTATGCTTATATTTAAGCAATGAGCACCAAATATAAATTTTATCCCATCCAGCTAAACCCTTAACGAAGCCCGGAAACCACGTGCTGCATAGTACGAGTCGGCGCCGTTGTGGTATAAAAAAACCGTATCGTACCGGCGGTCGCAAAAAACGGCGCCGCCCAGCTTGCGGATATTGGCCGGTGTTTTAACCCAACTGGATGTTTTGAGGTCGAACTTGCCTAACTGCTGCAGCCGCCGGTATTCTTCTTCGGATAAAAGCTCAACGCCCATTTCCGCAGCCACGTCCATAGCGGTATTCTCAGGTTTAAACTCCTTGCGGGCGTTGTGGGCCTCGCGGTCGTAACATAAACTTCGCCGGCCTTTCGGGCTTTCGGGCGAGCAATCGTAAAAGGTATATTCGCCTGTTGCAGTATCGTAAGCAACAACATCGGGCTCACCGCCGGTCTGCTCCATCTGGTTAAGCGACCATAATTTTACCGGACTGGCTTCGAGCTTTGCCTGCACTTCGGACCAATCGATATCTTTATGGCGGTCGGTGTTTTTTTCGAAACGGGTTTTTAATATTGCCAGCAGCTCTTCGCGCTGTTGTGGCGATAAGTTCTTTTCCATCTTGTTTTACCTATTCAGTAAGTTGAACAATCTTCCGGCTAACCGGCCTGAAATACCACGACAAAATAATAAAAAGGGTTTGCATAATTGGCCCGATAATTTCTTTGAAGCCGTTATCGCCGGCAGCAAGGTGTGATACGAGCGCTCCGGTCATGGTAAAGAATAAGCCGGCGTAGGCCCATTCCTTCAATAATTTAAACCCTGGTATCAGGATGGCGATAACGCCCAGCACTTTCCAGATGCCGATGATCGTAAGGAAATATACCGGGTAACCCAAAGGCCTGATCAGATCGATCATCTGTTTGGTGTGAAGTATCTGGCTCAGGCCGCTTGTGAGCATACCGAAAGCAACAAAGGCTGTGGTAACCCAATAAATAATTTTGTTTCTCTTTTCCATAATTGGTTATTTTAATTTGTTTACAATTTCCTGAAGGCGGTTATGCGCCATGTTGATACCCTGTTTAAACGGAAGCTGCAGCATCTGATCGCGCAGCGCAGCCGACCTGTACACAACATGGATAGTCAGTTTACTGGTGCCATCGGTAAGGCGCTCGAATTCCAAAAACTCCAGTTGCACGCCAAAAGGAGCGTTCTCCATCTCAAAGGTGCGGGTGATCTTTTGGTTCGGCACAAAATCGTGAATGGCCCCGTTAAAACCATGCTTGTTTCCTTTCGGGTCGGTTGTTTCGAACTGGTAGCCGCCATGCTTCTTGTTTTCGAGCTTCAGCACTTTGGTTCCCATCCATTGCTCCACGATCCCGGCTTCGGTGTAAGCTTTGAAAAGCAATCCGACCGGCAGGTCAAATTCGCGGGTGATCAGCAGATCCTGCCTGCCGTCTTCGGCGGCGACTTTTGTTTTCAGTTCCATACTATTTATCCGATTTATAATTTTTCATGATGCTCTCCAGTTTGTTAAACCTGTCGTCCCACATTTGGCGGAAGGGTTCGATAAAGTCGGCTACCTGTTTCATGTTTTTGGCGTTGATATGGTAATAAACCTCACGGCCATTTTGCTGCTGACCGAGCAGTTCGCACTCAGTGAGTATCTGCAGGTGTTTGGATACCGTTGGCCGGGCAGTATCGAAATTGGCAGCGATGGCACCGGCCGTCATGGTTTGTGTGGCCAGTAACAGCAGTATGGCACGACGGGTAGGGTCGGCTATGGCCTGGAAAACGTCTCGTCGTAAATTCATTGTGTAGCTATTTGACTACAAATATAAATGTAGTTATTTAACTACACAATTTATTTGAAGATTTTTTTTAAATGAAGAAATGTAGAAGGAGGGAAGCCTTATTTTTAAGATATGAGAATTTTACTTTTACATCGTCTGGAAGTAAGGAAACAATCAAAAAATCTCTAAACAGGCAAACAGTTTTTGCTAAACGTATTTCCACGTTACAAAGGCCGATTTAAAGATCGGCGATCTGGACATTAGCCATCAACTCCCTGATATCTGTGCCTAAGGGGTTATTTTAGAATTTTTCCATTGATTAATGTCGCTGAGGTGGGTTACTTGGGGTAATACAATCTCAGCGGAATAAGGGTGCATTTTTATCAATAATTCCCGCAAGGTTTTTACGTTCGCCTCTTTAAGCTGCTGGTCGATTTCCTGCTGGGAATAAAGTAATTGGTAACGTCTGGAAAGTTCACTGATGAATTCGGGCGTATATATATAATTAATGATCGCCGTCTGTTGCATTTGCTCGATAGGTTTTAAAAATATAACCGCGTCATACGCATCGTCCATTTTGGTACCGGGTTTAACATTGAGCATCAGGTTTCCTACATAAGCATCTGTGCCAAATGGGGTATGATTGATATCAATTGCAACAGGGTAATTATTATATTTATCTGCGGCGTAGTCCCACAATCCATTAGCCATCCGGTCAAAATGATAGTTGAATCGTTCTGTTCCTGCTGCAGAGACGGATGTGCCGGGAGCAAGTTTCTTTACGGATTCTATAAACAAAGTGGCATTATTAATACGGATCGAATAAGTTTTGCCTGGATTCCACTCATTAAAATAAGTATTGCAGTTCCATTGCAGTTGACCGTTTTTAGCACTAATCGCCTTGTAAGCATGCCTTGTATTGGTTAAGAATATGCCACGTTCTGCTCCCTGGAAATGAAGCATGATATTGAGTATCGTCTGATACATATGGAAATCATAGTCGGCCAATGCATCACGAAAGGCGGCTAAGTCCTGCCTGTCGTTTATTCCACCCCAGTATACCGGAAAACCAACAGCGTAGACCTTGATTTTTTCGTTTGGCGGCAGTATTTGATTTACATGATAGATTGTTTTAAACAGGTCGAAATACGTTTGGTATGGAAAACCTGTGCTATAGTCGTCTTGAAAAGCACGAAAAAGTAATGTCGAATCACAAACCGGCGAGTTTAAATAGGCATTGATATATTTTTGGCTATTGCTCGGAACCACTTCTAAAAAAATATTGAGCTTTCGGCTGATAGAAGTGTCGCTTGCTATCTGCTGATAAAAAACAAATGGATCGGCCGCACTATGCAGCCCATCATCAAAGATCAGCAATGGATGGCTCGATAATTTTTCTTTTACAAATTCGAGAGGTCGTTTACCGTTTTTTACCAATGTTTGAAGATAGGGCAGATAACGTAGCGTGTCGGCTTTTTGAGCAGATACGGTTAACGGGAATAATACGAGAAACCATAGTTTTTTCATAGTCGTTGGTTTTTTGTCAGAAAATCCTAAGAGCACCTAAATATATACGAAATATTTCGTATATCAAATTTATCCTAAATTCTTTACAGAAAAAGAGTATTATAGTACATTTTGAACTCAAAACTATGGTGGCTATAGGTTGAAGTAAAAATGCACAGCGGCCGAAACAGCCTGCATTTATTTTGCCACAGAGTGGGGATGAGGTAGCCAACACCGCAAAATAACAATGCCCCAGCAAAGCCGGGGCAGTATTCAATTGGATTGATTTAACCAAGTCACATTACACGTAAGGGTCGCTTTTTCTTCGGTTAAACTTACCCGTTATAATTGGGGTCAAATTCCACAATCCATTCGATACCGTATTTATCTCTAAACATTCCGGCGTATGTACCCCAGGGACTGTCGCCAATTGGCCCTTCAACTTCTCCGCCTGCTGATAATCCGTTAAATATTTTATCTGCTTCTTCACGGCTCTCGGCATCCACGTATATTTTCGACCGGTTTTCATTCTCGCTTACACGACCGATAAACCCGGGAACATCGTTGGCTATTAACACGTTGTTTTTGCCAAGCGGCAAGCCGATGTACATGATTTTATTTGCCTCATCTTCGGCTATCTGAAACCCGGGGCCCGATAAATCCTTAAAACGGGTGATTTTTGTAAACTCGCCGCCGAAAACCGATTTGTAAAAGGTGAATGCTTCTTCGGCATTGCCGTTAAAGTTGATCCAGGGATTAATTGCTCTCATAATTTTTGTTTTAAATGATTGATTTTTCTATCTATTATTTCTGCGATAAAGTGGCTAACAGATCGTCCAGGTTTGTTAACGACATCGTAAAACCTATCCTGAAACCTTCCGATATTCTTTCCATCCGTTCAAGCGATTCGTTGTAAATGGTGATGACCACTTTTGTTTTGCCATCTTGTTCGCTAAAAGTGTGATCCCAGTCCGAACCCGGCAGTTCCCTGTTTTCGTCCTTATCGGCAAACGTATTGTACATCTTAAAATTGGTTTTCGGGGTAATGGAGGTATACTCCTGTACCGACCAGCGTTCCTGCCCGTCGGGACTGATCATAGCATAAAACCTACGCCCGCCTACTTTAAAATCCATATACTTGGTTTTGGCGCGCATTGGTGCAGGCGCTATCCATCGGTCCAACAGTTCGGCTTTGGTAAAGGCATCCCATACCAGCGATTGCCCGGCATTAAACTCCCTGGTTATATAAACCGTTTTCGCTGCTTTGTCAACATTAAAATCAAATAGCAAATCGTTGTTCATGAGTTCTGTGTTTTAATTGTTGTTAATAATTGGTCAAGTTGGTTAAATTGAGTTTCCCAGTTTTGCCTGAATTGGCCCAGCCAATGATCAAATTCCTGCATTTTCCTGGCATTAAAGTGATAGTAGATTTCCCTGCCGCTCTGTTCGGGTTTGATCAGATCGCATTCGTGCAATACTTTAATATGTTTCGATACTGCCTGCCGGGTCATATCAAATTTTTCGGCCATCGCGTTCGGTGTCAACGCCTGAATGGCCAGTAACGCTAAAATAGCCCGGCGTGTAGGGTCGGCAATGGCTTGAAATATATCCTGTTTCATTTTATAATAACTAAATAAGCAACCTTCAGGTTGCAAATATATATGCAACTTTTGAGTTGCGCAAATATATTTGCATTTTTTTACTGATATACGGTAAAATGACTGGAAAGCTTGGTGGTAAATACATTTGTTAGGATAACTAAACCGCGTGGTTTGGCAACGCTGCAAAATAAAAATGCTCCGGCTATTTGCCGGGGCGTCCATTCGTGCTAAGCGGGGTGAATGGTAATCTATTAGAACACTCAGCGGGAATTTTAGAGGTTGTTAAAGAAATATTAGCGAACAAAATAACCTTAATATTGGCTTGGCAGGCTCAACAAAGTAAATTGACAGGCTCAACAAAATTTCCATTTCTGCATCCATCTACTTTTGTCCTATAATATTAAACAAAAGAAAAATGGAAAAGAACAATTATCAGGGTGCGTTACAACACCCATTGAGCTCAGGATTTAATGCCGCCTCAACTGCAAGCGAAGTAATGGAAGGTATCGACCTGACTGGAAAGAACGCTATCGTAACCGGTGGTAATACAGGCATCGGTTTGGAGACCACCAGAGCGCTGGCCGCCGCGGGCGCGACCGTGATAGTACCTGCAAGAGATATTGAAAAAGCAAAGAAAAATCTGAAAGGCATTCCAAACGTAGAAATTGAGGCCATGGACCTCTTTCAGCCGGACACAATTGATGCGTTTGCAGCCAAATTCCGTGCATCAGGCAGGCCACTTCATTTACTGATCAATAATGCCGGTATCATGTGGGTGCCTTTGCAAAGGGATAGCCGTGGCATCGAATCGCAATTGGCAACCAATTACCTGGGACAGTTCCAACTGGTGGTCCGCTTATGGCCCGCACTGAAGAAAGCAACTGGCGCACGTGTGGTCAATGTTTCTTCCCAGGGGCATCATTTTGCGCCTTTCGATTTTGAGGACCCCAATTTTACCCGGCGTAAGTATGATACCCTTCAAGCTTATGGCCAATCCAAAACGGCCAGTAACCTGTTCGCGCTGGAACTGGATAGCCGCGCAAAAGCATTTCACATACGGGCTTATGCCCTGCATCCGGGCTCTATTGCCGGTACTGAACTGGCCAGGAACGCCGATATAGGACTATTTAAACAAATGGGTTTTTTGGACGAATATGGAAATATACGCCCTGAAGTGCTTGCCGGCCTGAAAACCATTCCGCAGGGGGCCGCTACTACCTTATGGTGCGCAACCAGCCCATTGCTCAACAACCTGGGTGGCGTTTACTGCGAGGATGGCGATATCGCTGCATTAGCTAATGGCTCGGGTACCGGTGGCGTACAACCCTATGCCCTGGACGAAAGCAACGCCAAAAGACTTTGGGACCTAACGCAGGAAATGACCGGTATCACCTTTAACGTACAATAAACCATGAAAAAATTAAAAGGAAAAATCGCGCTGATCACAGGTGGCAATAGTGGTATCGGCCATGCGGCAGCCCAAGAACTCAAGGCGAACGGTGCTGAAGTGATCATTACCGGCCGGAGAAAAGAAGCGGTAGAAAAGGCTGCCTTAGAACTGGGCGTTACCGGTTTAATCGCCGACCAATCAAGTTTATTGGATATAGATGGCCTTGCAAAAGAGGTGATCGAAAAGTTTGGTAAAATAGATATACTGCTAATCAATGCGGGAGTCATGAAATTTGCCACGATAGAACTCATGCCGGAAACTATATTCGACGAAGTGATGAACGTGAATTTCAAAGGGGCTTATTTCACGTTAAGTAAGTTTATCCCTGGTCTGAATGAAAGTGCCTCGGTGATCTTATTGTCGTCGACCTCTGCGCATATCTCGCCGCCACAAGCCTCGGTTTATGCAGCCAGTAAGGCAGCGTTAAACGCGGTAATGAAAATCGCCGCGGTGGAGTTAGCACCCCGTAAGATCAGGGTCAATGCGGTGAGCCCGGGTCCGGTAGCTACGGAAATCATGAATAAGATCGGTTTGAATCAAACTCTGGAAGACCATATGATCAGCACCATTCCATTGGCCAGATTTGGCCAGCCGGCTGAAGTGGCCAAACTGGTTGCCTTTCTTGCCAGCGATGACGCGGCCTTTATTACGGGGGCCGAATACCTGATCGACGGCGGCCAATGTATTTAAAAATGCTAAATTAGATCAATGGAACATATCTCCAAATATTTAACCAAAGACATCAAACTATCCTGTTACGAGGACAAGTTGTTCAAATCAGACCTGATGTTCGAGGATCATATGTTGGTCTGGTTCATTTCGGGCGAAACAAAAATTGTACAGGCTGACGCTACGTTTTATTTCAAAACCGGTGATATTTTCCTGATCCCAAGAAACGAACTGGCGACGATCATCAACTATCCCCAAAATGGCCTGCCGCATAAAACCGTGGTGATGCATTTATCGACCGAGCGTTTGAAAAAGTTCTATGAAAAGATCGGGGTCAGCAAAAATATGCAGCCAAAACAAAAAATATACAGCTTCAGCAATCACCCGCTTTTAGAAAGCTGCTTGGCTTCCCTGATACCATATTTCAATGTGGAAGGGGAGTTTCCTGAAAGCCTGGCTGCTTTAAAAATTGAAGAGGCCATCAGCATCCTGCGGGTTATTGACCCGGGCGTAGACAGCATATTGGCAAACTTTGATGTTCCCGGTAAAATTGACCTGGTTAATTTCATGCATCGGAATTTCATGTTTAATATGTCCCTGGAAAAATTAGGTTACCTGACCGGCCGCAGCCTATCGACGTTTAACCGGGATTTCAAGAAGCTTTTCAATGAAACCCCTCAAAAATGGCTCACAGATAAAAGACTTGAACTGGCGTATTACCACTTAACCGAAAAAAAGAAAAAGCCAACTGAGGTCTACCTTGAAGTAGGTTTTGAAGACTTGTCCCATTTTTCTTTTGTATTCAAAAAGAAGTATGGCAGGTCTCCAAATCAATTGCTGTCGAATATACAATAGCCATTAATTTCATGATATAAGATAAAAAGCCTGTAAGATAATATCTACAGGCTTTTATGTGTTCTAAAATTTGCTCAGCGGGGTGAATGGGTCTCTATTAGAACACCTTGACGGGATTTTAATTGTAATCAAAGATATATTAATGAATAAAAATCCTTAATTAAGTTCACTTGCAACAGCAGGCTACCAAAGGTTATCTAATAATTCTTGCTCAGCAGCCTAATCCTGATAAGCTTTACTCAAAAGCGTAAGTATCCTGAAATATTCCGGTATGGTCGTATTCCTTTCATAGACCGCTTTGGTCTTAATAGCAATTACTAAGTCAAGTTTAGGTAATACCGTGATAAAGTTCCCATAGGAACCTTGGGCAGTATAAGCACCTTCAAATGGCCCGGTGTTGTAGGGAGCACCTAATGTCCACCATAAATAGGCATAGCCAAAGGAATAATATTCGTCCTTATTTTCACGTGCCTGTTTATTGCTGGTAACCTCTGTGGTGATCTTTTGCACCCAGTCGGCAGGGATCACCTGTTTGTCTTTCCATTTTCCATTGCGCAGCATCAGATAGCCAAGCCTCGCCATATCTTCGGCAGAAAACCACATGTGGTAAGGTAAATATCTGGATTGGGTAGTGTCTCCCCGGGGTTTTTCCTGCGCATTCAAATCCCAGTCCTGCATTTGCAGGGGTTTGGCCAACATACTATCAACCAGCAGGTGAATTTCTTTGCCCGCAGCTTGCTCTAAAATATAGCCTGCCAGGTTAAAGTCCCAATTACTGTATAACCAAAATGTGCCTGGTTTTTTGCTGCCGCGTTTTGGTGCCAGGTAAAGCGCATCTCCGCCATTGCTTGCCGGATGAAAAATGCCGGAGCGCGCAGTAAGGATATCGTCGATCGTGGCAGTCTTTTCTATAGGAAGCAAGCCGCCGATATCATCGATGCCAAGTTGCCCGATCGTTGTTTTGAGATCGATCTTGCCACTTTCGATAAAAGGGCCATAAAGCATAGCACAGACACTTTTGCGGCATGAAGCGATATAACTAAGCTCTTTCAGGTCGCCATATTCAAAAATTTGCTTGCCTCCGTCAATGACCGTCATCCCGGTTATGTGCGTGCTGTCAGTAACATATTTCAGTAACGCAGCCATATGCTTGTTATCCCAATGAATGGAATCAACTGTCTTTTCCCATTTGACACCCGGATAAATAATTGTTTTTTTCGATTGCGCTTTTGCAGCGCAGACAAATCCTGTCAACAGCAGAACTGTAATCAGTAGTTTTAAATTTTTCATGCTATTTAAACTAATGCGCCATCATAAAGGCGGTTAGGTTATTGTTGAATATACTTCCTTTGTCACAGTTGGTGAAAAACACAAAACCAGTTCTTCTGGCTTTTAAGTATTTAAAACCCGACTGAAAATCACCATTGTTGCCCCCATGTTCATAGATCGTTCCATAAACTGTTGGCATGATCGCAATTCCCAGGCCCCATGCCTTTTCACCACTGGTGAATGCGTCATCGGTTGGCGGTACCTTTACCTGTTCTTTCAGCATTTCGTCCAAACTGGTTTTACGGATACCTTTATGTTCCATCAGGGCAATCAGGAAACGCGCGTAATCCATTGATTCTGTATGCAAGCCCCCTGCTGCCCCGAACCAACTTGAATCCTGTTTCGGAAAGGATATGGGCCAGGGTCGTCCGATGCTTTTTCCTTTACTATGTCCACTAACTTTATGTTGGGTTATATAGCTGTTTCCGCTGAAGTAAAAGTGTTGGAGTCCGAACGGCCGGGAGACCTCTTGCTGATACAGCGTATTCAATGTTTTTAAATCAACATGGTTTAAATAGGCTACAACCTGAGCCAAATAATGATAACCTTCACCAGAATAGGCGAATTGGGTGCCGGGTGTAAATTTCAGCCAAAGATCGCCGTACTTGACGTGTAATGCTGAATCCGGTTTTTCAAAATAGCGCCAATTCGGGAACCCAGCCTGGTGGCTCAGCACCATCCGCGCAGTTATTAACTTGTAGCGTTTATCCTGCGCGATATCCGGATAAGGCAGGTAGCGATATAATGGGGTGTCCAAATTTAACTTGCCTTTCTCTGCCATTTGCATTACCCAATAGGTAAATGCTGTTTTGGACATCGACGCCGCCTCAAAGATAGAAGCGTCATTCACCGGCGTCCGGGTATTGACATCATTAATACCCCATGCTTTGTGATAAATAATTTTATTGTTGCTGATGAATGCAATGGATAAAGCTGGCATTCCAAGAGAATCCATTTGTTGACTGATAAACCGCTCTAACCGTTTGACCGGCATATTTTGTCCGCTAAAAGTTTTTAGCTGTGCATTTGCCGGGTAAATTGTGCATGCCATCAGGCCAATAGCCAGCCAGTTATATATTTTTAAATCGCTTTTCATGTTATTTTCTGATATAGATTTTGCCATAAGCAGATTTAAAAGTGTAAGCGGGACCTTGCCCTATTTCCGCGGTAATGGAATGGAAAAAATCCCGGTCGGCATGATCTGTCAGCTTCATAGGCAGATTGGTTAATATTTGGCCGTAATTGGTGATTGCCTGTAACTTGCCGGTACGGTTTGGTACGATGGTCGCATCTATACCGCCATAGGTCGCATCAATGGTAACCGGAGCCGCAAAATTCGTCAATTCGACCATCCCATAAAGTGACTTAATGGTTGTTGCGGCCTGTGCCGGTACTTTTACTTCTGCGACAATATCAATATCCATATCGGCAAAGGCTTGCTCCACACCACCGCTTTTCTGCGCTTCCAGGAATTCGGTTTTTGATTGGAAAAATGTTTTTTTTCCGTCACGAACAATAACATAACGGTGTGGCAATTGCTCTATGTTTTTAATGTGAGCGTTTATGGTTATTGCGCCATTGATGGTTTGCTCATCAAGTACAAATGCATTATCATTGGTACCGTTGTTTATTTTGACGCTGGCAATAACCGAGACCTCATTTTTTTCCCAGGTACTGATTTTTATTACTGGATAATCAAAGTTCAGATTTATCGGTTGCCCTGGCTGTACCGGATAAGATTTATTGATGGTTGTTTGCGCATTAGCACCAATGGAAAAGGCACAGCAAATGCCTATGAATAAATTTTTCATGTTAAAAAGTTTAAATAATAAATGAATGAATTGACTATAGCCTGCGCTATGGAGACCTGCGCAGGTAAATTTGTCCGTATGCGGAGCTCAGCTTAATATCGATGCCTCCGCCATTGATCTTACCGTTCAGTTCGGTCAAACTTCCGGGTGCTGCGCTGTCGCGCACTATTTTAATTTCCGGCGCCGCCAGCAACTCGCCATGCGAACTGCTCAATTTGACATTGGCTTTTATATCAACCGGGACGCTAAGCTCGACGGTCGAGTAAATAGAAACGATGGATATCGGACCTTTAATGGGGCTGGTCAATTTAACCTCAATAGGCTCGTAAAGGGTCCGGACGATGATCGGCCCGCTGACATTTTCCAGGCTGACGGGATTATGGTCTGCGGAAATTTCAATTTCATTCTGCAGGTTCCTGAATTTTACAGGTCCTGCTGTTGCGATGGCATGACCTACAAAAGAAAGAATAACATTTTTAGGGACTAAGATCTTAATGTTAAGGTCATTATACGCTACTTGATTCACCTCAACCGTTGAACCTTTTTCTACTACGCTGATACCCAGGCCGGTGTTATCAGTATAGGCTGAACCGTTGATGGCGTGTAACCCCCGGGCCCGGGCATCTTTGGTCAGTGAGCTGAAAATGATCTGCTTGCCTTCATAACCTTCGACGGTTACCGCGGAAAGGCTGATCATTAGCTTTCCATTGGCTTTATTGATCTTATATTCCTGTGCCAGGACAAGATTTACAAAAAGGCTGAATACTAGGGTGATGAAATGCTTTTTCATTATAATGTTTTTAGTTCCCGAATACCTGAATAGGCACAATCCTTGACGGCTTTATACGTATTCTCGTCATTAACCATTTTTTCCAGTTCTGTGAGAATGCCCGACTCTTTGATGCGTGTTAGCAGGTTAATCATCACGATCTGTACAATGGGGTCCTTTTGTTTTTTTAGAGAGCTGACCAGTTGTTTTCTTACCTGTTTTTCCTGGTAAAAGCGGGCAAGGCCATCCAGTGCAGCTAACCGTACGTTAGTGTTCGGATCATTGTTTAAGGTTTGTACCAGCGCATTGACCACATCATTGTCTTTATTTTTCAATTGATCAAGGCTTGCGACCGCGTTGATCCGGCTTGCAGAAGACTCCATATTATGTAATCCGATAAAGATTACATGTTCCTTTAAGGGGGAGTTTTGTGCTTTAAGCCCGGCTGCAAGCACCTGTTTACGTTTTTTTAAATCATTGTCGACTGCTTCAAGAGTCCCTTCCGTCGCTAAGTCGCTTTTATGGGTTGCTTGTTCGGCTTTCGGAGGAATAATAGTTGTTTTAGCTGCTATTGCAACATTTTGTGCAGGTTTACGAAGCGTGAGAAAAGTGACAGCGCCGATGAGCAGGATCAGGGCTGCTGCGGCCCACCTGATAGCCCGGGATGAAATTAAAATACCGGCAGGCCGCTCTTTTTTGTCTGCATGCATTTGCGCCAGGATATGATCCAGCACATGGGGCGGGGGCACTTTATTGTCGAGCGTATCCCGGTTCTTGTATATGAAATTTTCCAAATTATTTTTCATAATAACCTCCTTGTTTAAGGGTATTTAATATTTTTTGCTTAGCCCGGTGATATTGTGTTCTTACCGTTGTAGGTTCCAGGCCCAGCATTACTGCTATTTCAGCATGAGGTATATTTTCAATGGCAAACAAATTAAATATGGTGCGGTATCCGACGGGTAGTGTCGCTATAGCATTGTCTATCGCATCGATTGTAAATTCAAACAGTTCTTCATCAACTGGGTCAACGTCCATTTCAGAAAGCTGACCGACTTCCAGTTCCACAAACCTTAGTTTTCTTTTTCGGACAAGATCTATGGATTTATTGATAGCTATTCTTTTCACCCAGGCCCTGAATCCGCCGGTGCTTTTAAAACCTGCTATGCCCTGAAATGCTGCCACAAAACTATCCTGTAAAATATCCTCTGCTTCACCGGTATGATCGATCAGTCGTACTATTGAATTATAAACCACGGTCGCATGTTGATGATATAGTTCAGTATAAGCTGTCGGTTTCCCGCGCTTGCACATGGCTATTAATTCTTCTTCTCTGACCATTTGTTGTAATCCGATGGCTTATATACTTTCTTTTACACTCTAATCGTAAAGACCTGAATAATGTTACAATAATTGTTTGCTTTTTTTAAAATAATTGAAAAAGCACCTGTCATTAAAGCGACAGTTGTTCTTATGCACACTTAATATATCAGGTGATGCTACACGAAAAGTTTGGAATGCACTTTTCTATCTATTGTTGGGTTTTTATATAGTAATTTATTAATACAACTAAAGTTAACTATTGAGCATAAAAAAGCCCATTGTTATATTTTAACAATGGGCTTAAAATCTTTCGCAACTTGCGAGTACCTTGCTCAGCGGAGAGTTAGGGATTCGAACCCCAGGACCTGTTACAGTCAACAGTTTTCAAGACTGCCGCAATCGACCACTCTGCCAACTCTCCGGGGGCAAAAGTACAAAACCACGGTGAATTGGCAAATTTGATTTTATCTTTTTTAAACAGGTGTTTAAACACCTGCATTACAGTATGTTTATTAAGCAACTGTTAAGTTTTTGACGAGCGGAAAGTGTTAAACTTAGGCTTGACAATCTTCACAGTACGTTTCGAAAGATCGATACTGGCGTTAAGTTCGAAGCCAAGCAGTACGATCATAGAGTTAAAATACAGCCAGATCATCACCACGATCAATGTACCGATGGAGCCATATATTTTGTTATAGGCCGAGAAATTGTTGATATAAAAAGAAAAGCCTAAAGAAGTTAGTATGGCCAGGAAAGTAGCCATAATAGAGCCGGGGGTCATAAACTTCCATCGCAGCTTATGTGCAGGGCCGTAGCGGTATAGTATAGAAACGGTTAGCCAGTATAAAACAATCACAATCAGCCAGCGCGACAGCGTGATGAGGTAGATCCAAAGCCGGCTGTTGGAATTAAATGCAAACTGGATATAGCCGATAACGCTCTGACTGATAACCATGATAATAATGGCAACAAAGAGCGATAAGGAGATCAATACAGTGAGCACCAGTGCTATCCAGCGGCGGCGATACCAACTCCGTGTTTCCTGAATAAGCGACGATTTATTAAACTCCCTCATCAGTTTGTTAACGCCGTTGGTGGCAAACAGCATAGCTGATAAAAAACCGGTTGAAAGCAAACTCAGGTTCTGCTTTTTTACCACATCCTCGATAGTCGACCGGAAGGCTACATAGGCATTATTCGGCAGGATCAGTTGTAACAAGTCCAGAAGGTTTTTCTGGAAATGATCGAACGGTACGTAGGGGATAAGCGTGAACAGAAAAATGATGCCCGGAAATATGGCCAGTAAAAAGCTGTAAGCTAAAGATGATGCCTTGTTAACCAGCGAATACTGTTTTACTTCGGCAAAAAAGAAAGACGCTACCGTGTATACGGGCAACGGACGGAAACCTGGGATGATGATAACCTTCAGCCAGTCTAAAAAATACTGATAGAATTTAAATCTTAATAAAAACCGGTGCAGCCAATCCATTTACCCAAACTTACGCAAAATACGGGCGCATTTTATCTAAAAAATATTGCGGGGCCATGCAGGGGCGTTTGGTCTTCATATCTACAAATACCATGAGGGTTTCGCCCACGTTGATCAGTTCGCCCTGTTCGTTGGATAATTCGTATTTGAAATGGATGCGCACCCCGGGCATGGTTTCCATAATTACTTTAATGCTGATCTCCTCATCGTACAACGCTGGTTTAATGTAGCGGCATTTTAACTCAAGTACCGGCATCATCACACCAAACTCTTCCATACCTCGGTAGGTGAGGCCGAGGCTGCGGAGCATCTCCACACGTCCAACTTCGTAGAACTGGGCATAATTGCCGTAATACATATAGCCCATCTGGTCGGTTTCGCCGTAGCGTACACGCAGTTTTGTAGTGTTGACAAACATCAGTGTTTGATATTGCGTTTGTTGAGCGCTTCCTGGAACGCACGTGCATTGATCTGGTGCTGAGCCGGCGTAGCAGCAAAATTAGTATAACCAGAAAAATCGGGTTTGGCGCACATGTAAAGGTAATCGTGATGCTGATAATCCAATACCGAATTGATAGCGTTAAGCGACGGCATCATGATAGGGCCTGGCGGCAGACCGGTATACATATAAGTATTATATGGCGAGTTGGTAGCCAGTTGGTGCTTTAATACCCGGTGGATGCTGAAATCGTGCAGGGCGAAGATCACGGTCGGGTCGGCTTCGAGCTTCATGCCTTTTTTCATCCGGTTAAGGTATAGGCCTGCTATGGTCGGCATTTCGCTGTCGTGTAAAGCTTCGGCATCCACGATCGAGGCCAAGATGGTTACCTTAATAGGGTTCAGTTTAATTTCGGATGCTTTTAACTTTCTTTCCGGTGTCCAGAACTTTTGGTATTCGCCGAAAAGTTTGCTGAATATTTTACGCGGCGAACTGTTCCACTTAAACTCGTAAGTGTTAGGCAAGATCATGGTGTACACGTTTTCAGGCGTAAAGCCGAACTGCTGTACGTATGCTGATGAATCCAGTAAATGAATAATCGATGCCGAATCGGCTTCAAGCTTTTTCGACATAAAGCCGGCAAAATCCTCTTTAAGCCGCAGGTTTTTGATGGCGATGGTCACCGGTTCCTGCGTGCCTGATTTGAGCATGTTGATCAGCTTGCGGTTGCTCATCCCTTCGTGCAGATGGTAGCGGCCGGGCTTAACGTTATTGATATAATGCATGCTGATGGCCGCATCCCTGAATGATACGCTGTCTCGCAACATACCTTCTTTATTCATATCGGCATAAACATCGTTAAAAGTAGCACCTGTATGGATGTATAAATATTCCTGTTTGCCGGTTACGTTAGGCCCGAAATAGCGCAGGTAGTAAAATATACCTGTGCCTGCCAGTGCCACAATAATGATAAGCACCAGGGCTATGATAAACTTACGGCCTCCGCCGGAGCTGTTTTTCTTTCCAGTCATAATCTGTATTAAATGCTTGTATTCAGTCGTTGAAGTGCGATTAAACCGCCCTTCAGATTTCGTACGTTGGTATAACCGTTTTGCTGTAATATCTGTTTACCGGTATTGCTGCGCAGCCCGATCTTACACATCACGATAATTTCTTCGTCCCGGTCCCATTCCAGGTCATCGAAACTGGTTGCTAAACGGCCAAGGGGGATGTTTATTGCACCGGTGTTAAAGGTGTGGTATTCCAGCTCGTCGCGCACATCCAGCAAATGCAGGTGTTCGCCGGCATCTAACCGCTGCTTCAATTCGTCGGCAGTGATATCCATCCTTAATTTTTCTGTACAACCTTGAGGTTGATACGTGTACCGATACTCACTTTATTGGTCGAATCGCCTTTAGCAGGCACCTGCGACTCTACTACCATTTTGGTCGAATCGGTAATTACACCGTAATCTACCGTCCCAAGTACCAATCCCGAATTGCTGATCACAAATTTGGCAGCATCAAAATCCTGCCCAACCAAATCGGGAACAATCACTTCGCTTGCGCCTTTGCCATCGCCCAATACAAGATCAATACGCGAGCCCTTAGGTATCTTGGTGCCCGGAGTAATAATCTGTCCTGCAAATTTAACCTGCAATACACGGTCGCGGGCAATATCGTGCGCGTACGTTGTATCGCCGATTTTTAAACCGAAGTTTTTGATGTTCGCTACTGCAGTGTTGTAAGTATCTTGTGTCAGATCGGGGAGAGATACATTGGGAGCCAGGCTTTTAACTACAGTTAAATATATGGTGCGGTTCTCTTTAACATTCGTGCCCGCATCAGGGTCCTGTATAATGATCGTTCCCGGCGCCTTATCGGCTACATAAACCGAATCTATCTGGTATTTGAATCCCTGCTGATCCAGTAATGCGGTAGCCTGATCAATATTTGTACCGACTAATGCAGGCACAGGTATACCCGAACCATGGCGTGTATAGTAGCCCAGGCTTAAGAAAATAATGGTGATGATAACGATTACGCTGCCTATAGCCGCACCCAGGTTGATATAGAACTGTTTGGTTTTAAGATAGTCTACAAATTTACTCATCGTAAAATATATAAGCTTGCTGTATTTTACTCAAATCAGCACTCAAACATAGTTGAAAAATTTCAAATTAGCATGGCAATTTCCATTTACATTTGTGGCAATAGCTAATAAATATGTTTCTTTGATGAAGCATTAAGCTAATTTACTAACACCATCTATTTTAATTATGAGTATCCAGAATGTTGCCTTGATGGCCGGTGGTTTCAGCGGCGAGTATGAAGTATCGATCAAAAGCGCGAAATATATTGCCGAAAACCTCAAACCCGAAAAATATAAGGTTTATACTATTCTGATCACGCGGGGCGACTGGTTTTATGTTGCCGGTAATGGTACGAAAGTATCCGTGGATAAGAACGATTTTAGCCTGATGCTGGATGGCAAAAAAATCAAATTCGATTTTGCTTTTATTACGGTGCACGGCACTCCGGGCGAAGACGGCAAGCTGCAGGGCTACCTGGATATGCTGGGCGTACCCTATAATACCTGCGATGCCACAACATCGGCCATTACCATGAACAAGGCTTACACCAAGGCTATTGTACACGGGATTGAGGGGCTGCATACGGCTAAATCGATGCAACTGTTTAACCACGACGGGCACGATGTGGCTACTGTAGCTAACCGGCTAAAATTCCCGCTGTTTATCAAACCCAACAACGGCGGCAGCAGCGTAGGTATGAGTAAAGTGCACAATATTGCCGGTTTACCTGAAGCACTGGAAAGAGCTTTTAAAGAAGATAACCAGATACTGGTTGAAGAATTTATTAAAGGACGTGAGTTTAGCATCGGCATAGCCCGTTTACATGGCGAACTGGTAGTTTTGCCGGCTACCGAAATATTGAGCACCAAGGAGTTTTTTGATTATGAAGCCAAATATACCAGCGGCATGTCGAAAGAGATTACCCCTGCCGATTTGACCGAAGAGCAAAACACTGCCATTGCCCGCATTGTGCGCGAAGTTTACCTGCGTTTGAACTGCCATGGTATGACGCGTTTGGATTTTATCCTGCAGGAGAACACCGGCGATTTTTATTTCATCGAGATCAATACTACACCCGGGCAAACCGAAGCCAGCCTGATACCGCAGCAGGTGCGGGCGGCCGGTATGGATATCCGCGAGTTTTATGATGCATTGGTGATGGGCGCTATTCGTAACGCGTAACAAAGCCTTGGGCTAACCATCTAATCGATAATGTTAAGCTTCAAAAACTTTAAAAAGTCGTACGGCGCGTACCCGGCGTTAAAGATACCCGATCTGACGCTCGAGCCCGGCATTTACTGGGTAAAAGGCGTAAACGGCTCGGGTAAAAGTACCATGCTCAAATCGGTAGCGGGTATTTTGGCTTTCGATGGTGATATCTTGCTGGACAGCTCGATCAGCTTAAAAAACGATGCCGTTGCTTACCGCAAACTGGTGAATTTTAGCGAGGCCGAAGCCTTGTTCCCGGAGTTTATTACAGGTACCGAGCTCATCGATCTGTTCGTGTCTGCCAAAGATGGCGAAAAAGGGCAGGAGCAAGGCCTGATCGACAGTATGAAGATGCGGGGCTTTGTGGGCAGGCCAGTGGGCACTTACTCGAGCGGGATGCTTAAAAAACTATCACTGCTGCTTGCTTTTTTAGGCCGGCCTAAATTAATTTTGCTGGATGAGCCCCTGATCACCATCGATACCGCTTCGCTGGAGATTTTGTACAGCTGGATAGGCGACAGCCATCGCAATTATGGCACAACATTCCTGCTCACATCTCACCAGGCGCTGGATGCTGATATTTTACCCGAAGCGCGGCAATTGCTGGTTGAAGATCAAACACTCAAATTCATCGGCTGATGAATGCGCCATTAACCCGTGTGCTGCTCAAAATATTCTCCGCCGGTTTTTACCGCGTGCATGCCGGGATACTGTTTTTCCTGTTTTTGGTATTATTCGGGCTGGTGGAACCCTCGCAGGTTATCGGCTACCACATCTCGCTGATGCTGGCTTTTATCACCAGCCCGGCCATGATGGCCGTTGTATTCGGCATCTGGCTGTTGTATACGCTTAAAGGCTGGCATTATGTAACCGGGCAATTGTTTGCTGTACAACAATCCTTCCTTTTTTACAGCAGCACATCTTACACAAAATCTAAACAGCTTATCAGCTGGGCCATGGTGCAGGCGACCATTAATTTACCCGTGCTGGCTTATGCCGGGGTAAGCTGCGGCGTGGCTGTAAGGCACCATTACTATTTAGCGGCGATAGCAATTGTACTTTATTTAGTTTTTATAATTTGCTTAAGTTCATGGTTTTATGTGAGAATGGTAAATCGTTTGATAGACGGAAGTAAGCAATCGTTCCTTATCAAAATCATCGCTAAATGGAAAAAGCCTTACTTCAGCCTGTACATCTATCATGTGCTTGATAAACTCAAACTAACCTATCTGATCACCAAAGCATTATCGTACCTGATCATCAATGGCGTATTTTTGCTTTTTGCCGATGTGAGCCACGATATACGTGTGGCAGGTATTGCAGTTTTAGCCATTGCCATGGCGCATGCCATTGTGATATTTGAAGAACGCAAGTTTGAAGAAACTTTCCTTATTTTTTCGCGAAACCTTCCGTATTCGCGCTTTAAGCTGTTTTACTCTTTTGCGGCCGTTTACCTGCTGTTGTTGCTGCCCGAAGGTGTCTGGCTGTTCACCCGTTTTTCACCACTGATGGCCGTTGGTTTATTTGCTTTCGGTATCAGCGTTACTTTGCTGTATCACAGCTTTTTATACCTGTTTGGCTTAAACATGGATAAATATATGCAATGGGTGCCGGGCATGTTTGTGCTGATCTTCTGGCTCATTATGTTTAAGCTGATCTGGGTGATTGTCCCGCTGATATTGCTGATTGGCTTTTTGATATTTTACAATAATTACTATCAGGTGCCGATAGTGGTTAAGGGGGAGGAGAAGTAGTTTACGGATGGTCGGTGACAACACCGACCGTGGGCTGAGGAGGGGTAATCAGAGGCAAGAGACAAGAAGCGGGAGGCAAGACTAGAAGCACATTAAATGCTAATTTGTATAAGTTGTTAATTTTGTGTATATTGTATGGTTTAGATGATGAAAACCATAGTACAAATTGAGCAGAAAACAACACATGGGTATACCCATCAATACCCATGTTATACCCATGTGATTGATGGGTATGAAATTAGTAAAAAGTGCTTTGGGAGTTAAATTTAGAGGGTTTTTACGAAAAGCTCATTAAAAACACCCATAAATACCCATGTGTTTTGAAGTCAAAATTCAAAATTTAAAAGTCAAAAACTACTTAAAATACCCATAAAATACTACCCTGTAATGCTAACGGATCGATATTTAAAACTTTTTCAAAAAGCGCTGGGCGGCCTTGATCTTACTACCTTTAAACAAAAAGGCCTTGAGCTGAAAGCAGGGGTATGGCTCAACTCGGTTGCCCTGAAAATCCAAAAGTCCTCCTGGAGAAACGATGATGATATCCCGTTTCAAAGCGCTATCTTTTTCTCGGTCTGGCTAAATGACGAAACGCTCAGCAAAAACAAACTGTACTATAATATCCATGCCTTAAAGCTAAGGGAGTTAAATGCTTATAAATTAAAAAGCCGCGATTTTGCTGATGAATTTCGTAAGCAGTTTAAACAGTTTGAAGATCAGTGGCCAAATGTGAGCACCGCATTCGGGCCGCTTACTTTAATGGAGGGTTGGGTAAGCATTGATGGCAGTAACCTTGAAAACCAAATTCAAAACCTCGCACAGCATCTGTTAAATATCGATTTTATAATTGACGGCCTGCTCGAACGGGCAAAAAAATAAAGTAATTGCGCTTCTGTTTGTTTTATCTCATATTTTTAAAATAAAATTTCAAAATACGTTTATAGCACGTAGATTTGTTTTAATCTATTAAATTAGTCGACATTATTTAACAATAACCATATCATGAGTTTAAGATTAGGCGATACCGCACCAAATTTCACAGCAAAAACCTCACAAGGCGAACTTACTTTTTACGATTATTTAGGAGATAGCTGGGGCGTATTATTTTCGCACCCTGGCGATTACACACCGGTTTGTACCACGGAGTTGGGCCGTACGGCTGCTTTAAAAGATGAGTTTACCAAGCGCAATGTTAAAGTTTTGGCGCTGAGCGTTGATTCGGTCGAATCGCACGACGGCTGGATTAAAGACATTAACGAAACCCAGGGCGTTGAGGTAAACTTCCCGATCATTGCCGATGCCGACCGCAAGATATCCGAAGCGTATGATATGATCCACCCGAATGCTTCTGTAAATGCCACCGTACGCTCGTTGTTCATCATCGCACCCGATAAAACTGTAAAACTGATCATTACTTACCCGGCATCAACCGGTCGTAATTTCCAGGAGATACTAAGGGTAATCGATTCGCTGCAGCTAACCGCCAATTACAGCGTGGCTACCCCGGTGGATTGGAAGGATGGGGAAGATGTTGTTGTAGTGCCGGCGATTAAAACCGAAGACATTCCGGCTAAGTTTCCGAAGGGCTATACAGCGGTAAAACCATACCTCAGAATCACGCCTCAACCAAATAAATAATTTTTCTTGCAATTAATTGTTAATTTTATATCTTTGATTTTACACGCTTAATTGTCTGATTCCCTTTCTGATAAGTTTCATTTTTCAGTTCGGTAAAGTTTAAGCTTAATTATTTTATAACTATACTATTATTTTTATTATGAAAACTGGAAAAGTAAAATGGTTTAACACTCAAAAAGGTTATGGTTTCATCGTTACCGAAGAAGGCAAAGATCTGTTTGTGCATTTTAAAGATGTACAAGGCGGCGTAAATGCGATCAAGGATAACGATAACGTAGAATATGAGGTGGAAGAGGGCAGAAAGGGACTGCAAGCAGTGAATGTAAAGAAGGTATAATTGATACATCAACCATAGAATTTGGACCCCTGAAAATTTTTCAGGGGTTTTTTTATGCTTTTATGCCGAATGTTTATTTTAGGCCACCAATAATCAACCCGTAAATGACCGATACTACTACCAACAAAATTTCGAGGAACGTTGTATTCCTGGTGCTTGTAGCAGCACTGGGCTATTTCGTCGATATCTACGATCTGCTGATCTTCTCCATTCTGCGCAAAGACAGCCTGGCTGCCATCGGCGTTCCGGCCGATCAGATACTCGAGAAAGGCCTGTTTATCCAAAACGTGCAAATGGGCGGGCTGCTGATAGGCGGTATTATCTGGGGAATTATCGGGGATAAGTTCGGTCGTATCAAAGTTTTGTTCGGCTCTATTTTATTGTACTCGATAGCCAATTTTGCTAATGGCTTTGTTGGCGATGTGAACACCTATGCGCTTATCCGCTTTATAGCCGGTATCGGCCTGGCTGGCGAGCTTGGCGCGGGCATTACCCTGGTTACCGAAACCATGAGCAAGGAAAATCGCGGATACGGCACTTCATTAGTTGCGATTATTGGTTTGTTTGGCGCAGTCGCAGCTGCACAGGCCGCGCATTTTGGGTGGCAAAAAGCTTATTTTATTGGCGGTGGCTTAGGTGTGTTACTTTTACTGCTGCGCTTAGGCACTTTCGAATCGGGTATGTTTAAACAGGTTGAAAAAAGCGAGGAGATATCAAAAGGCGATGTTGTGATGTTGTTTAATAACGGCAAGCGCTTCTGGAAATATCTTTGCTGTATTTTGATCGGCATGCCTTTATGGTTTGTAGTTGGTATCCTGATCACCCTTTCGCCCGAATTTGGTAAAGCCTTAGGTGCGCCGACGCCTCTAAGCGCGGGCACAGGTATCATGTGGACATATATCGGTATATCTGTCGGTGGTGTATTTGCAGGCTTGCTGTCGCAGATCACCCGTTCGCGTAAGCTTACTATGCTGGTATTCCTCTTGATATCCGTGGTGAGCGTGGTGTGCTACTTAAATGCTGCCGGCATCACACAAAAGCAGTTTATCTGGTTATGCCTTTTTATGGGCACCTGCGTGGGTTACTGGGCAACATTTGTAACCATAGCCTCAGAGCAGTTTGGCACCAACCTGCGGGCAACGGTTACTACAACAGTGCCTAACTTTGTTCGTGGAGCTTTGATTCCTATTTCTATCTCTTTCCTGTTCTTTGTGAAGCAATTCAACCCCGGCGGGCCTAACGACCCACGCCAGGGGCCGGCTATGATCAACAGCGGTTACATTATGATGGCTATTTTAACACTGATCGCATTGTTTGCCCTGAGCCAGTTGAAAGAGAGTTTTGGAAAAGACCTGGATTATGTTGAGGAATAGCCAGCTTTACATTTACCGACAGGTTTAAAAACGTGGTATAGCCCATTTCTCTGCTGAAATTGAACCAGGCCATACCCATACTGAACGAGCAGGTGATCACTAACAATACTAAGAGCCCGCTGATAAATACCTTTTTCATAACCCTGGTTCTCCTTTTACTTTTTAGTGATAAGGTGATTTAGTACCGAGCCCGATAAGCTGATGTGTGCACTATCTGCCGCAGCAAAATTTAATTGCTGAACGCCCGCACCGCTCATTTTTAATGTGCTTGATCCGTTTATCGCCAGATCAGCCTTTTTAATCTGGTTGCAACTCTCAATGACCAGGTACGAACCTTTTTCGGTGCCTGCGTTAAGGAATCCCAGGTCACAGGATCTAATAATAACCATGCCGTCAATTTCCTTTACCGACAGGCTATCCTGTTTAAATTTTGATAACACAATTGAATTGGGATCCCATCCATTATACGATGCCGTAAAATTCATCGTAGCCGGCTTTGCACCTTTAATGGTATAATAAGTATCGGTTTTTAATACGTTCAGCTTGGGGCATGTAATAATCAGTTCATTATAGCCCATGCGGACTGTTCCATCCGGATTTGTCACAGATGGCTGTGCATCAAGATCGATATTCACCATTAAACGGCTGCCAACTTTAGTGATCTTTACCGAGTCCTGCGAGTATTTCGTTTTTCTTACCGAAAAGGGCCCCTGTTGAATAGTCACATGCATCATCCCTGCCGAATTGATCTCCACTTCGTCAAAGCCATCAAGCTTGTAGCTTACATAATCTTTTAAAGGATCGCGGTAGGTGCCTTTTTGATATTCGGCCTTTAACGCGGTATTGTATATACCCAGTGATATTACTAAAATAAGAAAGGCGCTTAAAATAAATATATTGCTTGTTTTCATTGTTGCTCGTGTTTAAAGTTGTCCAACTTAAATTTCTCGTACCTGTTTTGAAGGTCTTCGAGTGTGATATCCAGCAGGTAGATGTTCCTGAAAAACTCCGGCAGGTCCTGTTGCAAAAAACGCTCTTTGCGATAAGCTTTTACTTTTTGTATACCATCGGTAGCTACAAAAAAGCCAATGCCGCGCTTGTTGAAGATCACTTCCTGGCTTTGTAAAAACTCGTAGGTACGCATTACGGTATTCGGGTTGACCTCCAGTTCGATGGCCAGGTCGCGCACCGAAGGTATCTTCTCGTCGGGCAACCAGATGCCTCTTAATATCTTTTCGCTCACAAATGCTGCTATCTGCAGGTATATGGCTTCGTTGTTTCTAAATTCCATTTCTTTTTTCTCCCGCAGCTAAACTTTCTTTTCTTTCAACCGGTAATAGGCAGCGCACCACATCATCGCACTAAGCAAACCAAAAAGCACCAGTACCCATTTCATTACGGCAAACCTCAGGTCGATATTGGCGTAAGAGGTGTGTGTAGTACCCGGAGAGGGTTGTGGTAAAACTTCGTACTCAAAAGACAGCCCTGTAAACGGTGGGTTGCCACTTATTTTATGGTGGATCATCAGCTGCAAAACCTGGTCGTTTAAAAACCATATCACCAGCAAAACCACGAAGAATGCGAACGCGGTTTTGATAAAATGCAGCTTTTTAAAGTATATCGCACCGTATATTACAATACTGTGCAAAAATGCGTATGCGATGAAGATGATGTAAAACTTGTCTTTAACCGAAAACACATTGATGACATGTACCATACTTTCGGGCCAGTTGCCCAGGCGTATCACCGTTAAGATGATGGCGTAATACACAGCCGTGAACACCACCTGGAATATAAGGTACGAATAGAGCCAGCTCACTAAAAACTTCTCGAACGACGAAGCAGGCAGGGTTATAGCGGCTATGGCTTTGCGCTTTTCGCCCAGGTTGGCAAAAATTATACTGGTAAAAATAGTGCCGGAGATCATTAAAAAGCCAACATAAAACGCAATCTGCTGTTTCAGATCCATCGGTTGCAGGCTTTTATAATTTACCGTTCCGATGATGATCGATAATATCCCGATCAGCACAAAAAGCGACATCAGATAACTTTTATAATTTTCGGCGGTATGCTTTTTAAAAAGCAGGGCAAAACGGTTCAAATTAAATATCTGGTTCATTTTGTCGGTGTATTTAGAAGGTTAATTACTGATTGATTGTTGCTGACAATAGCGTTGAACAGCAATTCCATATCCACTTTGCTGTAAAGATTATCTGCATTGGCTAATATGGCGTTCTTGCCCCGAATACTGTCTTCATGATACAGCGTAGCCTGTTTATCGTCGCTTTCTAATGTGGTAAAGTATAACTTCTCGGCAATCATATCCAGCGCCTCATTTACCACGATTTCTCGGTCGTTCAATACAACTAAAGTATCGATCAGGCTATCCAGATCGCGCACCTGGTGAGTGGAGATAATGACGCACCTGTCTTCGGTTAATACCGACGCTATGGTTTTACGGAACTGCACTTTCGATGGGATATCCAGGCCATTGGTAGGTTCGTCCATTACCAGCAAACTGGTGTTGGTTGCCAAACCAAACGCTATCATCGCCTTTTTTTGCTGACCGAACGACATTTTATCCAAAACAGCCTCCCTGGGCACCTCAAATTCTTCGATATAACCATAAAACTGATCTTCGTTAAATTGGGGATAAAACGGAGCTGTATTTTTGACAAACTGTGCAGCCGTTACAGCGGGCATAAATATCTCTTCGGGGATAAAATACATATCCGATAAAAAATCAACTGATCGGTCGGCGCTGCTCAACCCGTTAACAAAGCAATAACCGCTTTGGGGGTAGGTGAGGCCCGTGATGTTATGAAGCAGGGTCGATTTGCCGGCACCATTCTTACCTAACAGGCCATAAATGTGACCTTTGGATAAGTTCAGATTCAGATTTTTAAACAACAGGGCTTTTTTTGAGTAGCCGAAGTTGAGGTCCTTGATTTGAATCATATAATTGTTTTAGTGTATTAGTTAAATAGTACACTGCAAATGTAGATATGAAAATTATAAATCCAAATTATTTTAGAAATATTTTTCAGCGATCAGAATTCGTGCAATTCAGTTAAGTTTGCAGTGATGATAACAAAGGAAGAAATAGCCGCCCAATACCAGCAGCTACAAAACGAAATATGTGCCGGCCTCGAAAACCTTGATGGTAAAGCAAAGTTCGAAGAAGAGATATGGCAGCGAGATGGCGGGGGCGGGGGCAAAACCCGGGTAATACAAAACGGTAATATCCTCGAAAAAGGAGGGGTGAACTTCTCGGCTGTACATGGCCAGTTACCTGAGGTAATGAAAAACGCGCTTAAAGTTGAGCAGCACGATTTCTTTGCAACCGGCGTTTCCATCGTTATCCATCCCAATCACCCGCTGGTGCCCATTATCCACATGAATATCCGTTACTTCGAACTGGAAGCAGACCCGGGGCAGCAGCCCATGCGATGGTTTGGAGGAGGCATCGATTTAACACCCCATTATGTTTTTGAAGACGATGCAAGCTTTTTTCATAACCAGCTCAAAGCCGTATGCGATCGATTTGATCCCGAATACTATCTGCGTTTTAAAAAGTGGGCCGATGATTACTTTTTTATAAAGCATCGTAACGAAACACGTGGTATCGGCGGTATTTTTTACGATCGCATAACAGCAACAGAACAACATAGCTGGGACGATATTTTCGAATTCTCGAAGGCTGTTGGACGTTCGTTTCTGCCAACCTACACCGAACTGGTGAACCGCAATCGCGATAAGCAATATACCGAACAACAGCAGGAGTGGCAGTATCAGCGCCGCAGCCGCTATGCCGAGTTTAACCTGGTGTATGATGCCGGTACCAAATTCGGCCTCGAGACCAACGGCCGCATCGAGTCGATACTGATGAGCCTGCCACCACAGGCGCGATGGATATATAACTATCATCCACAGCCAGGGTCGGAAGAAGAAAAGACGTTAAGTTTATTAAAAAAAGGCATCAACTGGACCTGACAATATGAAGAGAATAGTTTTAACATCCTTTATAATAGCATGTATCGCATTGTTATCATTTACTGATATAACCACATTAAAAGGCACCTGGCAATACAATGGCGGCGTTTCAAATGGTAAAGCCGAAGGCCCGCCGACGCAATATACCCTGCAGCGTAAATATACCGACAAAACTTTTACGGCCTTTGTATTGGAAAAGGGCAGCAAACCCGAAAAGTACGAAGCCGGCAATTATACCTTAAAAGGTGATACCTGTTTCGAAACCTGCACTTTCAATAGTCAAACACCGCAGGCAGTAGGCAAAACTGTAACGTATATCTATTCCATCGATAAAGGCATTATCCATCTGAAAGCTGTGCTGCCGGGAGGCACTGTCGTAGATGATCAATGGAAAAAGGTCAGGTAGGATTGCACTGATTATTTTCATGATTGTACTGATTTAAAAAGCGATTTAATTGATTATGATGACGGTCGGTGAAATCAAAAACAATCCGTGCAATCACAAATAAATCTGTGTAATCATTTATAAGGCAAAACTTATCAACAGCGTATCCCTATACCACATTATTTGCTATCTTCGCAGGTCGCTTTAAAATACACCTAAATTTAAATTTGAATAAAAGCGGCGCGTATAATACATAACAAATGGCTGAAGATAACGAGAACGACCAGACGAACAATTTCGACCGAATTATCCCGATTAATATTGATGAAGAGATGCGCTCCGCATACATTGATTATTCAATGTCTGTTATCGTATCCAGAGCACTTCCTGATGTTCGTGACGGGCTTAAACCAGTTCACCGCCGTGTTTTATTCGGCATGCTCGATCTGGGCTTAAACGCAAATAAACCTTATAAAAAATCTGCGCGTATAGTGGGTGAGGTGCTGGGTAAGTACCACCCGCACGGCGACTCATCAGTTTATGGCACTATGGTACGTATGGCGCAGGACTGGAGCCTGCGGTACCCGCTTGTTGATGGCCAGGGTAATTATGGCTCGATAGACGGTGATAACCCTGCGGCAATGCGTTATACCGAGGCAAGACTGCAAAAGATTGCCGAAGAGATGCTGGCCGATATCAATAAAGACACCATCGATTTCCAGCTTAACTTTGATGATTCGCTGGAGGAGCCTACAGTATTGCCTGCAAAATTCCCTAACCTGCTGGTTAACGGCGCTTCGGGTATTGCGGTGGGTATGGCCACTAATATGGCGCCGCATAACTTAACCGAAGTCATCAATGCTACCGTTGCCTATATCGATAACCGCGAGATCGAGATAGCTGAACTGATGAAATACGTAAAAGGCCCGGATTTTCCAACCGGAGGTATTATCTACGGTGTTGAGGGCGTGCGCGAAGCTGCCGAAACAGGCCGTGGCCGTATCGTATTACGTTCGCGTGCCGAGATCGAAGTTTACAATGGCGACCGTGAGCGGATCATTGTTACCGAGATACCTTACCAGATCACCAAGTCGGATATGATCGAGCGTACTGCCGAATTGGTTAACGAGAAAAAACTCGAGGGCATCTCTGCTATCCGCGACGAATCGAACCGCGAAGGTATCCGTATTATTTATGAGATCAAGCGCGATGCAAACGCATCTATCGTATTAAATAACTTATTTAAATACACATCTTTACAAACTTCATTTAGTGTAAATAACATTGCGCTGGTGCATGGCCGCCCGATGTTGCTTAACCTGAAGGATCTGATCCACCATTTCGTAGAGCACCGTCACGAAGTGATTGTCCGCCGTACCAAGTTCGAACTGGCCGAGGCCGAGAAGCGCGCCCATATTTTGGAAGGTTTGCTGGTTGCGCTTGACCACCTGGACGAAGTAATTAAACTCATCCGCGAATCGAATACACCTGATGAAGCACGCGACGGGTTAATGACTACCTTTAACCTGAGCGAAATACAGGCACGTGCCATCCTGGATATGACATTACGTCGTTTAACCGGACTGGAGCGCGACAAGATCAAAGCCGAGTACGCCGAGTTAATGAAACTGATCGACTACCTGAAAACTGTTTTAGCCGATGAAGGCCTGCGTATGCAGATCATCAAAGATGAACTGGCCGAGGTTCGCGAAAAATACGGCGACGAGCGGAAAACCGAGATCGTTCACTCATCTGCCGAAATGCAGACCGAAGACTTCATCGAAGACGAGAACGTGGTAATCACCATATCGCACGAAGGTTATATCAAACGTACTCCGCTGACCGAGTATCGCACTCAGGCTCGCGGTGGTAAGGGCGCGATAGGCAGTAACAGCCGCGATGCCGACTTTATAGAGCACCTGCTGATTGCTTCAAACCACAACTACATGCTCTTCTTCACCGAAGCCGGTCGTTGTTTCTGGCTGCGCGTATTCGAAATCCCGGAAGGTACACGTACCTCAAAAGGCCGTGCTATCCAGAACATCATCAACATACCGAAAGAAGAAAATATTAAGGCTTATATCAAGGTCATTAATCTTAAAGACCAGGAATACCTTAAAAATAACTTCATCATCATGTGTACCAAACAGGGTACCATTAAAAAGACTTCGCTCGAAGCATATTCGCGCCCGCGTGCCAATGGCATTAACGCCATCAACATTAACGAGGGCGATACCTTGCTTGCAGCTAACCTGACTACCGGTAACAGCGAGATTGTGATGGCGCTGCGTTCGGGACGGGCAATACGTTTCAACGAGTCGACCGTTCGACCGATGGGCCGTACTGCTACCGGTGTTCGTGGCATAACCCTTGCTGATGATCTGGATGAAGTTGTGGGTCTGATCAGTATCGACGATCCGGAAACTACTGTTCTTGTAGTATCCGAGAACGGATATGGTAAACGTACCGATATCGACGATTACCGGGTAACCAACCGTGGTGGTAAAGGTGTTAAAACCCTGAATATTACTGATAAGACCGGTCCGTTGGTGGCGATTAAAGGCGTTACCGATAAAGATGACCTGATGATCATTAACCGTTCGGGTATCATTATCCGCATTGCGTTAGATACTTTGAGGGTAATGGGACGCGCAACCCAGGGTGTTAGGCTGATCAACCTTAAAGAAGGTGATAGTATTGCTTCGGTGGCGCAGGTTGAACGCGAAGAAGAAGATGAAAACCTGGAAGGCATTGAAGGTACAGAACCCGAAAACGGCGGTGATGACACCGGTTCGGCCGGCACACCCGCCGAAAGCGCTGGCGCTGACGATAAAGAATAATAAATAGCTTGGCTATGTATATCCGTAAAGTTTTTTTACTGATAGTTTCAATATGTTTTACATCCTCCGTTGCCTTTGCTCAAACGGAGGCAATGAAGGATGTAATCAACAACATCGCCTTTTATTATAAAAAAAACGACCTGAAGTATCTTTCTGATGCTAAAAAATCGGTAGATGCCGCATTTAAAACCCGCGCCGATTCGCTCGACCTGGGCAAGAACGTTTACAAAGCAGTAGTATATTCCAGCATCGTATATATCGATTCGCTTAACAAGCTAAAACAGCCTGATACGCTCTTCCTGCAGACTACCAAACTGGTAAACAGGATCATTCATAATCATAAAGCATATAAGTTTGATCCCGAAATAAACTACATCAAAGGCTGTATTGCAAATGTTTATTTACGCAGAGCTTTTGATGGTTATAGGCATAACAATTACCGCTCGGCAATCAACGACTTTAAGTTGGCTAAGAATTACGTTCCGGCATTTAGAGAAATTGACGGATACCTGGGTAATATTTACTATAAATTAGGCAGCTATACTACTGCCGTTACTTATTACGATACGTTACTGCATACCCGAAAGCCCCGGTTAGAATATATCCAGTCGGCAGCGAATACCTACAAAATATTAGGCGATACCGCCAGGGCCCTGCAAATCATAAAAGATGGGAGAGAGGACTACCCGCGCGACAGGTATTTACAGACAGAAGAAGCCAATATCTATAATAATCGTAAAGATTATGGCAAATTACGGCCATTGGTTGATGAGTTGCTTGCACAGGAGCCAAATGATGCCGAACTGATCTTTATGGCCGCCAATTGTTACGACCATTTGAACGATTTTGATAAAGCCGCGTCGCTGTACCAAAATGCCATTGAGCTAAGTAGCACGGATTTTACACCGGTTTTTAACTTAGGATTGCTATATTTACGGAAAGCTACAACAGTAAAAAAACATGAAGACTATTGGGCCGATATAAACCAATCAAAAAGCTGGCTTGAAAAAGCTTCTGAAATTTCGCCGAACAACCAAGCGTGCCTGAAAGCATTACAAATGTTATATTTGCAAACAGGAAACGACAGCCAATTAAACAAAGTAAATATTAAATTAAAACAGCTAACTAATTATTAATCATGAAAATAAAACTTCTGGCAACTGGTATACTGGGCCTTGTTACAGTAACTACAGCATTTGCTCAAAAAGGAGAGTTGAACACCGCAACCGAAGAATACGGTAATTATTCTGCTTTACGCGGGCAGAAAAGCGGCCCGCTGGCCGACAAAGCCAAAACAAGCCTTAATAACGCAAAAGCCTCAATTGATAAAGCTTCTGCAAATCCTAAAACCAACACGCTTCCGGCTACCTTCGCTGTTAAGGCTGAGATATACGCATCATTAGCGCTGCGCGAAACAGACCCGGCGGTATCAACCCCGCTTTTTGCGACAGGGGAAGAGGCCGTTGCGAAGGCCAAGGAATTAGACACCAAAGGTGAAAATAAAAAGGCGATAGATGAAGCCAGCGATTTACTTGGTCAATACAAATACTACGACGGGATTAAACAATATCAGGCAGGTAAATATGACGCCGCTTACACAGCGTTTGATTATTTCCGTTCGACACGACCTGACGATACTACTGCATTGTATTTAACAGGCCTGTCTGCAGCAGCGGCGCAAAAGTATGACATGTCTGTTAAGTACTACGGTGAATTAATTAAGACAAAGTACTCCAAAAACCCCGATGTATATGCGGATTTATCATTGATATACCTACAAAAAAAGGATACTGCATCGGCAATTAAGATAATTACCGAAGGAACCGAGAAATTCCCTAATGACACCAAACTGTCGAGGAGGGAAATTGAATTAAATCTGCAGGCTGGTAACCAGGCAAAAGTTTTAGATAAGATACAGAAGGCTATCGACAAGGATCCTAAAAACAAAACTTTGTATTACTATGCCGGCTTAACTTATTCGAATAGCAATAACGATGCAAAAGCCGAAGAAATGTATCGTAAAGCAATAGAGATCGATCCTAACTATTTTGAAGCCAACCTTAACCTGGGTGCATTGTTATTGCAGCCAGGCAGTAAATTATATAATGCTGCTCAAAAACTCCCCGTATCAAAACAAAAAGAATATGATGCAGATATGGCGCAAGCAACGGCTCTTTTTGAAAAGGCTAAACCCGTTATTTTGAAGGCTGTCGAATTAGATCCTAAATCGTATCAGGCTTTATACAACCTGAAAGTATACTATTTGGGTACACGAAAAATGGCTGATGCCACTGAGACTCAAAAGAAAATAGACGCACTAAAACAATAGAAGAGAAGACCCGGATATTTGCCGGGTCTATTTCTTTCTCTTTATACTTAACATAATATTAATTATAAGAAATAGTAAATTTACAATTTTTAGTATTTTCATGCCATGGGTGCACTGTTAATAATGCTTTTAGTGATGTTGCCGACATTGATACCAGCTATTAAACGCCAAATCAAAAAGCCAGAGTTTACCGAGGCTGACTTATTTGAAGAGTTTGTTTGTACTGATTTTTTTGTTCGTGAAAAATATTACTTAACAGCCGTACCCGATATCGTAGTTGCAGCCGACAACGTATTCAACGAACTTAATTTTACACAACTTGGTAACGAATATGAATTTTTCATTAAACCAAAGTATTACACCAAAACTAACCGTACCGAAATTGAATATTGTACCAAAAAGGAATTTTTATTCTTTAAAAACGAGATAGAAATCCCCGTTTACATTATGCTCGGTATCGGCGGCCCATGCCATTTCCCGGATAAGCTATACCTAATACCATTTAAGAACTTTAGCACAAACACTATCCCGGTAGCAATGCTGGTACAATACGAAGTAAAAATTAACCAGGATATTGATTTTTCTATTTATTAATATTTGCTAATTTTGTTAGCAAATGAAGTATTCCGGTAATAGCGATCTGCCGTTACATTATGGCTACGTACCTGTCTGGCTTGCTGAGCGTATGGCTAAATTAGGTTTGGCTATCGTTGAGGCAATAATCATCGAATACGGAAAAGCCGAAGTATTGAGCCGTTTGAGCGATCCTTTCTGGTTTCAAAGCCTGGGCGCTGTTATGGGGATGGATTGGCATTCGTCAGGCATAACTACCTCAGTTATGGGTGCCTTAAAACGTTCTGTTAACCCACATTCAAAAGAATTGGGCATCTACATCTGCGGCGGCAAGGGAAAATACAGCAGACAAACCCCGGCCGAATTGATGAGCATTGGTGAACGTACGGGTCTGGATGGTGAATACCTGGCACGTTGCAGCAAGCTCACCGCTAAAGTGGATAACACGGCGATTCAGGATGGTTTTCAGCTTTATTTGCACAACTTTATCGTGAGCGATGAAGGCCAATGGGCCGTGATACAACAAGGCATGAGCGACGCCAGTTCGACTGCACGCCGTTATCACTGGCACTCACAGGATCTGCTGTCGTTTGTCGATGATCCGCATACCTCTATTTACGGAAAAAATGCCGGTTTGATCCTGAATATGGCCGATAAACAGGCCGCTCCTGCCCGATCTTCGGTTATGCAGATCAGCAGCGAATATCCGGACATAATGCTTAATGAAATTAAAAAACTGGTGATGCCGGCTCATCACGATGTACGTTCAAAAGATGTCGATCTGAAACGCCTGGGTTCGGTACTGTGGCTGGCTCATGAAAAAAAACCGGCAGATTTTTCGGAGTTGTTATTGCTTGAAGGACTCGGCCCGAGAACCTTACAATCGCTGGCTTTGGTGAGCGAAGTGATTTATGGAACCCCGTCTCGCTTTACCGACCCGGCAAGGTTTTCATTTGCTCACGGCGGTAAAGATGGGCATCCGTTTCCGGTACCAGTTAAAACTTATGATGAAACCATATCGACGCTTCAAACTGCAGTACGCAAGGCAAAAATCGGCCAGACTGACAAGCAGGAAGCCATCAAAAAGCTATCGCAAATAGCACAGCAAGCCGAAAAGAATTTTATCCCCAACGCGGATTTTGATAAGTTGGTTGAAAAAGAACGTGCCGAATCATGGCGATACGGAGGCCGAACCGTTTTTGGTAAAGCAAAACCGCCTGCCGAATTGCAACTCAAATTATTTTAATATAGAGCCGACGACGGGACTTGAACCTGCGACCCACGCATTACGAATGCGTTGCTCTACCAGCTGAGCTACGTCGGCTAATGCCTGGAAAGGTTACTAATTTACATATTGCTTTGCGAAAACCAAACCTGCATCTCCCCTTTCCCGCGGTTTGCCCAATCGCAATAAGGTATGAGGGTTAATTTATCGGCGTCGGTCTCACCTTTTAATACCATAACCCCGTTGAATAAGGTTTTGTCAAATTCGGGTTTAAAAGGTGTATTTATCGATAAGCTGATGCTGCTTACTTTAGTGGTATTATCTTTCCACTCGGCGCAATACATAACTGGGCCACGTTGCAGTGCAACTTTGCCGATATCATCTTTTACCAATTGGTTTGCAACAACTTTTTTAACTTCCATCGGCAGATTAACCTCTATCCTGTCGTTTTTACGCCAGGTTTTGCTGATCACTGCGTAACCATTCTGCATGGTATATTTTACAGGTTTACCATTCAGTTTGATAGTAACATTTTGTGATTTTGATTTTTCGAACTGGTACAGGTCTGATGGAATAGCCTGGTTCTGTACCCAACCTGGTATACGTATCTTCACATTAAATTGCTCTTCTTTGGCCGGATCGACAATAAACGCTAAGGCACCGCTCCATGGGTAATTATTTTGCTGTGTGATCTTCACAGCCTGGTCTTTAATCTGGAGGTTAGCCACGCCTTGTATGAATAGGTTGACGAACAAATCGTCATCTTTTTGTGCATACATATAGCCAGAAAGCGATGGCAGGAACCTGGCCAGGTTGGTTGGGCAACACGAGCACTCGAACCAGCCCGAACGCTCCGTTTCAACACCTTTACCCGGGGTACCGGTTACCTGCATAGCATTAGTATAGAAAAACGAATTACCATTTAAACCCACACCCGATATCAAACCATTATACAGGACTTTTTCCATCACATCGATGTATTTCGCATCTCCATGCAGTAAAAACATCCGCTCGTTCCAGTAAACGTTGCCAACCGCTGCGCAGGTTTCGTTATAGGCTGTTGCATTTGGCAACTGGTAATCGTCTCCAAAGCGTTCGCCGCTCGGTACAGCGCCTATGCCCCCTTGCACATAGATCTTTTTACCGACCATATTATCCCATATCTTATCAATGGCTGCTATATATTCCTTATCGCCAGTTAAGGCAGCAACATCCGCCATTCCCGAGTAGAGGTACATGGCCCTTACAGCATGACCTTCGGCTTCGTCCTGATTAATTACCGGTACATCATCCTGCCAGTACATACCGTTTTTCCACTCGTCGCGACTGTTTTTATCGTAAGTTCGCTTTCCACGCTCGTCGATAAAGAATTTAGCCAGGTCGAGATAATCTTTTTTGCCGGTAATCCGGTAAAGTTTTACCAACCCCATTTCAACGATCTCATGACCCGGCTCCATATGTAATTTACCCGGGCCGAAAGTTTGTACCAGCAGATCAGCATTTTTGAGGGCGATATTTAAAAAATTGCGCTTACCTGTTGCCTGGTAATGCGCGCTCGCAGCCTCAAACAGATGTCCGGAGTTATACAATTCGTGACTCAACTCGTGTTCTTTCATCCAACGCTCCGGTCCAGACCATGGGTGCGGATGTAACGGATCGATGGTGCGCGCGGTATACAGATAACCATCCGGCTCCTGGGCCTTACCGACTATCGCGATAAGCGAATCGACATAATGATCAAGTTTCGGATCGGGATGTACAGCCATCGAAAACGAAGCGCCTTCGACGGTTTTATAGATGTCTGTATCATCGAACGGGTACGTGGTGCAGAATTTGCCGCTCTTTTGCGCTGCCATTTCAAAGTTTTTTACCCTGCCGGTGCTCTCGCAACGCGCAAATGATGCCGGGATGGTTACCGTGCGGTTGGTTTCTATCCGTGGCGACCAAAAACCGTCATCCAGCTTAACTTTGGTGAACGATACCGGTTTAATGGTATAGTCCTTATTCTGGGCAACAGCCAGGTGCACACATCCGGCGCAAATGAGCAATAAAACGCTGCGTAATCTGTACATCGGGCTTAATGGTTATGGTTGGCTATAACAAATATATCTATAATTGTCATATAGACAAATAAAGCAACTCGTCATACCAGAAATCACCTCTAAATCAACGTAACTGTCTTTGAAATGGTTTTACCTTTGGCTTCGGTCTGCTCATCCGGTTGGCTTCCGCCGATGCTGATCTTAAGCTTCCCTACCGGTGTAACCACGTGGCCTTTATCGTCAATCAGCGACAGATCTTGTGCAGATAATTCGAACTTAACCACTTTGCTTTCACCAGCTTTTAAAAATAAGCGTTCAAAACCTTTTAGCGCGCGTATAGGAGCTTTAACATTCCAATGAGAGAGGTACAACTCGGCTACCTCTTCCCCATCCATTTTGCCGGTATTGGTGATCTTTACACTCACTGTAGCTTTGCCGTTTTTACTGATGCTTGCAGGAACAGTTAAGTTATCATATTTAAAGTTAGTGTAGCTTAAACCGTAGCCAAAACCATAAAGTGGTTTCCCTTTGAAATAACGGTACGTACGGTTGGCCATGGAGTAATCGTCAAATTTTGGCAGGTCGTCATCGCTCTTATAAAAAGTAACAGGCAAACGTCCGGCAGGGTTATAATCGCCAAATAACACATCGGCAATAGCCGTACCGGCAGATTGACCACCGTACCAGGCATTTACGATAGCGGGCAGGTTCTCCGCTTCCCATGGTACGGCTATGGCGCTCCCCGTCATCATTACAAAAACAACCGGTTTGCCTGTTTTTTTCAAAGCTTTTAACAGGTCCGTCTGTACCTGCGGCAATAAAATGGAAGTACGGTCCCCGCCGCTGAACCCGGCCTTAGCTACTCTCATTTCTTCTCCTTCCAACTGCGGTGCTATCCCGCCTACAAAAATTATGGCATCTGCATCTTTAACCCGGTTGGCTACTGCGTCAAAATCAGGCTTAACGTCAGGCGACCCTACATAATCAGTGCCCTGCTCGTAAACCACTTCGGTATTGGCGCCTAATTTAGCTTTGATACCTGCCAGGGCAGTTATCAGTTCAGACGGGGTACCATTGTAATTACCAAGCACGCTTTTTGCGTTATCGGCATTTGGCCCGATAACTGCTATTTTCTTTAATGATTTGCTCAACGGCAGCGTATGGCTGTCGTTCTTTAGCAGTACAACAGATTGCCGCGCCATTTTAAGTGCATGAGCTTTATGCTCCGCGCTTTCCAAAACATTATTACCGATCTGCGCATATTTTACCATTTCAGGCGGGTCGAACATACCTAAACGGAAACGGATGGTAAACAGGCGTTTTAAGGATATATCCAATTGGCTCTCGGGTAATTTTCCATCTTTTACAGCAGCTATCAGGGTTTTGTAAGTGCGGTTGCCACATTCTACATCGGTGCCGTGTAGTACTGCGTCTGAGGCGGCGCTTTCGGCGTCGGGCGATGTTTTATGCCGCTCCCAAAAATCATCAATAGCGCCACAATCTGATGTAACATAGCCGGTAAAGTGCCAGTCGTTCCGCAAAATACTGGTCATTAATAAATCACTGCCACAGCAAGGCTGGCCTTTAACGGCGTTATAAGCGCACATTACGCCGGCTACCTTAGCGTTGACAACCAAATTGCGGAAAGCCGGCAGGTAGGTATCCCACAGATCATAATCGCTTACATCTACGTTAAATACATGTCGCGATGGCTCCGGGCCGCTGTGTATAGCATAATGTTTGGCACATGCCGCAGCTTTTAAATATTTAGGATCGTCGCCTTGTAAACCGGTTACAAATGCCTTACCCATTGCTCCGGTAAGGTACGGGTCTTCGCCATAGGTTTCCTGCCCGCGGCCCCAACGCGGGTCGCGGAAGATATTGATATTTGGGGTCCAGTAAGTTAAACCTAAATAAATCCCTCTTTTGCCGTCTTTAATGCTTTGATTATTGATGGCGCGACCTTCTTCGGCAGTATAATCGGCCATGGTGTGCAGGGAATTCTTATCGAAAGTAGCCGCCATACCGATGGCCTGCGGATATACGGTCACTTTAAAAGGCGTACGCGCTACGCCATGCAGGCACTCATTCCACCAGTTGTATGCAGGTATGTCCAGGCGGTCGACTGCAGGCGCCGAGTTAAGCATCTGAGCCACCTTCTCTTCAAGTGTGAGGCGGGACACCAAATCGTTTACCCGCGTCTCTACTGATAACGAGGGATCCTGGAAATTGTAAGCATAACGTTTTTTAGGTACGAGCGACAACAGCGATATCGCACAAACAACTGAAAAAAATAATAAAAAAATTTTGTAATGAGTGGTCTTCATGGTGGTTACAGATTGGTGATTTGAAGGTAAATAAAAAAATGAATAATGCAATCGGTTGTATTTTATTTTTTTCATGGATTTTTCATACAAAAACACCTATTTGGTGTGTAAATAATAATTCTTATAGTTTTTATTTATCTTCAACTTTTATTTGTAGCTATTTACGCATGACGAGACTGTTACTCTCCCTGAATTTAATTAACAGTGTATCAGTTTATTGCGGAAGCAAATTAAACAGGTCTGCTTTTTACGGAAGGCCTTTACTATGTATTGTATTATTTGTTTTACTGAATAATACGCTCTGTTTTGCCGAAGGAAGTAAAGAGCTTACAGCAAACGGAGGCAACCGGGCCTACCTGTATTCAAGTAATACGGCAACACCCTCATTCCCCTTCCCTACTATCGGTACGGTAAAAGTTTACGTTAAGGTTGGCGAAACGCTCAATATAGGTTCGAGCGCACAGGGTATTGGTTCAGGCACCATCAATCTGCGCGCGCCCGACGGCTCCACTTATACCAGCGGCAACTCGGCTACTGTTGGTTTGATAGCTAATCGCGCCCAGGAATTAGCAGGCCCGTTACCTAACACCGGCGGTTATACACCTTATACCCGCACCGTTGCGGCAGGCCAGGCAGGTGTTTGGGAAGTTGATTTTGTTTCGCCTAACAATGGTACACCTTCGGGTGTGCAACCCAACATCTTACCGGCATCGGCCGCATGGACACAGCCCTTTGCCGAATATATTGCAGCTTTTGATATCTCGGTACGTGATGCATCAAATACATCGTTTTTAACCGGTCGCGTATATACCAATATTTTTTCGGGCTTATTAGGCGCATACGATATCGGGTTTAACGCCATCGTAAAAATATTGACTAAAGACGGTTATCAATACACATTGAATAACAATGGCCAGGCTGGTGATGGTTTTGCCTTTTTTGTAAATAACAAAGGCTTCAGGGATGCCACAGGCGCTGCATCCTACAAAAGTGTCGATAATGTAACCAGCCCGAACGTGCAGGACCCGCGTATTGCCGACACACAGACAGATATTACACATAAGATATTTTTTAACGACCCGGCGGCCGACCTACCCACCATAGCCAATACACCCGGCGGCGGTACAACCTGGCTATTGAATCCGCCTTTTGTACCTACAATAAGTAATGTGACATTTACAGGTATTGAGGGTACGGCTAATGTTGCGGGTACAAGCCCGATGGGCGGTAATATCGGTTTTACCGCAGGCGCGAACGGCACTTACATTGTCGCTATCGACGTAAACAGGAATGGTGTATTCACCGATGCTATCGACCGGCAAATAAGCGGCATAGTGAGCGCCGGTGCCAATACTATTTACTGGGATGGCCTTGACGGCCTGGGCAATAAAGTACCTGCAAGCGCCGCAAAATATACTGCCGCTATTAAACTGTCACTTTACGGAGCAGAGGTTCATTTTCCTTTTTTTGATGTAGAACGGAATGTTAACGGCATTTTACTGACCCGTACAAACGGCAACCTGGCACCCGACTATACGGTTTATTGGGACGATAGCCCTATCACAGTAGTTGGTACACCATCCAACCCGGTTAAAAATACTACGGGTATCAGCAGTTTGGTGAACGGCCATAAATGGGGAACACCAGGCTCCAGTCCGACCGAATTTGGTAATGAAAAGAGTTTGGATACCTGGGCGTATGCGGCAGGTACGCCAATTGTAGCTACGGTAGATTTTACTTTGCAGGAGACCGACCTCGAAACTGTAAGCATCACATCTAACTCAGGCTGCGTCGGGCAGAACGCAATTTATACTGTTGTGGTGCGCAACAATGGGCCGAGTGATGCCACAAGTGCTAAGTTTCATTTTGCATTCCCGGCCGAGATTACCGGCGTAACGGTAATCAGTACTGCAACTACAGGTACGTCATCTTTAACATCGGGTACAGTTGGAAACACAGCTTACGATGCAGTTTTAAACATGAACAACGGTGCCGTTCGTACCTTTACCATCACCGGTAAGGTAACCGGGATACCATCCGGCGGAAGCCTGAACACTACAGCAAGTATGCTCAGAGCAGCCGATTTTACCGATCCCGACGCCACCAATCCCGATGCCGCACCGCCTACCGACCCAACTGCCGAATGTAATTCCGCTCCATCGGGCACAGGTTGTAATAACATCAAAACCAACAGCGCTATTTTCGCTGCTATCCCAAATGCAGGCGCCGATCAGACGGTTTTGCAAAACACCACGGTTACCTTGTCAGCAAATACTACCGGTAACTGGGTGCAGGTAGGCGCTGTCCCATCCGTAGCTAACATAGCCAGTCCTGCAAGCGCAACAACCAGTGTAACCGGTTTAAGCGCCGTTGGTACTTATACCTTTGTGTTTGCAAACAGTAACGGTTGCCCGGATACGGTACTTGTGCATGTCATCAACTCTTCTATCAATATCCCCAATGTTTTTACGCCGAACGGCGATGGCAAAAATGATCAGTTTGTGATAGGAAACCTGCAATTTTACCCGGGCAGCCAGTTGCTGATCTTTAACCGATGGGGTAACGAAGTTTACCGTGCCGATAATTACATCAACAACTGGGATGGCAGCGGCCTGACAGAGGGTACTTACTACTATATACTGAACCGTAAAGAACCATCTGGTGCGATAACCACATTTAAAGGCTGGGTTTACTTAAAACGATGAGTGTAAAAAGGTACATATTGCTTGCTTGCATGGCCTTTGGCCTTGTTAAAAGTTATGCGCAGCAAACTGTACAGTTTAGTCAATATATTTTTAACGGCCTGGCGGTTAACCCCGCCTATGCAGGTTATAAGCAGGATTGGACACTGAATTTAAGCAGCCGCCTGCAGTGGACCGGAATTGATGGCGCGCCTAAAACAAGCACTGTTTCAGCAGATGGCCTTACTAATAACAGCAACATAGGTCTGGGTGCGATAGCTACTTCGGATCGGCTGGGGCCGCAAAACACCTCGTCATTGTATTTTAATTATGCTTATCGCCTTAAATTGGATGAAAATGATACCCGGCGATTAAGCTTTGGCCTTGCCACAGGCCTGGTACAATATAGCTTGGATGGTTCAAAATTTAATGCTACAGATGTGGGCGACGGTGTGGTTCCTTCGGGTAACGAAAGCAAGCTGACACCCGATTTCAGGATCGGTATTTATTACTACACCCCGAATTATTACTTCGGTGCATCGGTATTAAATGTTTTATCGGGCACGGCGGGTTTTGTAGATAACCCGGCCGTGATCAGGGAAACCAGGCATGCCTATTTAACCGCCGGCGTGTTGTTTGAGCTTTCAGACAATATTGATTTGAAGCCATCTGTGATGTTTAAAGAAGATTTTAAAAGCCCGACCAACCTCGACCTTAATGCGTTTGTGTTGGTAAATAAAACTATCTGGCTCGGAGCCTCTTACCGTACGGGCGTCACCATCTGGAATAAAACTAATCTGCAAAACGGGCTTGATAAAAGCGACGCCATAGCTGCAATATTTGAACTTAAAGTGAATGATGTTTTCAGGTTTGGTTATTCGTACGATTTTACCACCAGTCAGCTCTCGGGTTATCAAAGCGGTACGCACGAGCTATCGCTCAGCCTTACATTTAAGAGCAAAAAGCCCAGAATACTAAGTCCGCGTTATTTTTAAGATGAGCCTATGAAAAAGATAACTATATTCATTGTCAGCTCACTGATCATAACCGGAGTTTTCGCTCAGGAACAACTGACCAAACGCCAGCAGGCCGATAAGCTTTTTGAGCGATATGAATACGCGAAAAGCCTGGATTTGTATCTCGATATCGAATCATCTAAAAAGAAATACGATCTGTCTCTACTCGAACATATTGCCACTTGCTACCGCGAGATGGGTCAATACGAGCAAGCCGAGAAATGGTATGCCGATGTGGTATCCGACGAAAAAGCACCTGCCATCGATAACTATTATTATGCTGAGATATTACTTCGCAACAAAAACTTCGACGCCGCGAAGAACATCTACAAGAAATATTATGAGGCCATCGGCAATATTACCGACCTGCCTTTTAAACTCGCTACATGCGATTCGGCTAAAATGTGGATTGCCAGGCCCACCGACCTGGTCGTGAAAAACGAACAAAGCCTGAATAGCTCTTACTCCGAATGGGGGCTTACCTACTATGGCTCAAACGCGTTCATTTTTACATCCGACAGGAAGACGACCCTTAGCAAAGCCGAAAAGTACATTTACCAATGGACGGGCAACAGCTATTTTAAATTGTTCGAGACCGAAGGCACGAAACTCAAAGAGTTGCCTATCGATTTGAAAAGCAGCAAACTCATTACGGGCGATTATCACGTGGGACCCATCGCCTTGAATGCCTCACAAGATACTGCGTATATCACGGTCACAACGGTAATCCAAAAGAAAGACATACTGCTCGACGGTAAACTTTCGCCACAAAAACAACGGCTCTATACCCGGCGTCTGCAATTGATCATGGCGACCCGAAAAGCGGGCCAATGGGGCAACTTTAAAAATTTCGCTTACAACAATATCAACAAATACAGCATTGGCCACGCGGCATTATCGCATAATGGAAGGCTCATGTATTTTACATCAGATATGGATGGCGGTTACGGCAAAACCGACATCTGGTTTTGCGAAAAGCAGGCCGATGGCACTTGGGGAAAACCCGTTAACTGTGGCAAAGGCATCAATACCAAAGAAGAGGAAGCTTTCCCGACCGTTAACGGCGACGACGTGTTGTATTATTCATCAAAAGGGTTACCCGGAATGGGCGGATACGATATTTTTTTTGCAAAAGGCAGCAAGACCCAATGGAGCAAGCCCGAACACCTATCCTATCCCATCAACAGCACCAGCGACGACTTCTGGTATATTTCGAAAGACGGGCTGACCGGCTACTTCTCATCCGACCGTGAAGACGGCGAAGGGAACGATGACATTTACAGTTTTAGTTACAAAACGCCTAAACGCAAAAAGATACCAAATAAAAATCCCGAACCAGATACAATCGAAACCGTTGCGCCACCTAAGCCCTATGAAACCGGTAGTATTTTTGTTTTAAGCAATATTTATTACGACCTGGATAAAAGCAATATACGGCCAGATGCCGCAGTTGAACTGGATAAACTTGCCGTAATACTGAAAGAGCACCCAACTATGCGTATCGAACTTTCATCGCATACCGATTCGCGCGCTTCTGACGAGTATAATATGGCACTGTCGCAACGCCGGGCAGCATCAGCAGTAGCCTATTTAGCGAGCAAGGGTATCGATAAAAGCCGTATGATACCCAAAGGTTACGGCGAGACGCGCCTGGTGAACAAATGCTCGAATGGCGTGCCTTGTACCGAAGCGGAGCACCAGCTAAACCGAAGAACCGAAGTAAAGATACTGAGCCAGTAATTACTGTGCTAAAATAAACTGAAGCAACTTTTGGGCCGACTCTTCTATCGTTTCCAAATCCGTTTTAATAACCAGGTCGCATTTTGAAGGTACGTCGAACGGGTCATTTATACCTGTGAGGTTATTGATCTTATCGGGATGCCCGTCAGGCAATAGGGCTTTGTGATACAATTGTTTGGTATCGCGGCGAACCAATTCATCGATGTTGCAATCGATATAAACCGTTTTTACATCCGGGTATTTTTGTGTGATTTCCAGGCGGATATCATCATAAGGATTAATAGCGCAGATGATGGTGATCACACCATGGGCAGATAGTTTGCTTGCTACAAATGCCAGGCGCCGGATGTTCTCGTTCCGGTCTTCTTTAGAAAAACCCAGGTCGGCACAAAGTACCTTGCGGTAAACATCCCCATCAATAATCTCACATTTAATATTTTGTTGTTTTAAAAGTGCGTTTATCCTTTCTGCCAAAGTTGTTTTACCACTGCCGGATAAGCCACAAAACTGAATGATCATAGTTAAGTTCGGATATAATTGGAAAGAATAAAAAAATACAAAAAAATCGACAATCCGAAATTATTTGATGCTGCTTTCCTCTTTGCGGATATCTTTTTTGGAGATGCAGTTGCTGGCAGGACAATAAGATTTGTCATGTAAAAGGCAACAAAAAACAAAGTGATTAACTAAAAGAGGGTTCCGTCTATTAAAACAAAACCCTCTTTATATCATCTGACAAATTTATACTGTTTCTTCTACCTTTTGCTTTGGCCGGCCATTTTTGAAAGCTTCGCGTGGTTTTAAACCCAGCAGTTCGAGCATCGCAATGTCGTCGGTAAAGCTTGGGTTGGGTGTGGTTAATAATTTATCTCCCGCAAATATCGAGTTGGCTCCAGCCATAAAGCATAGTGCCTGTTCAACAGTAGTCATCTCGGTACGGCCGGCAGATAAACGCACTACCGACTTAGGCATAATGACCTTGGTGGTAGCGATCATTCGCACCATATCCCAAACCGAAACACGCGGCTGATCGGCCAAAGGCGTACCTTTAACCGGAACTAAAGCGTTAATAGGCACTGATTCAGGATGTTGAGGCAGGTTGGCTAAAGTATGCAGCATCGATATACGATCCTCATTAGTTTCGCCTAAACCTATAATGCCGCCGCTGCAAACAGAGATATGTGCTTTACGTACATTTTCCAGTGTTTTGAGGCGTTCGTCATAGGTACGGGTGGTGATGATGCGTTTGTAATCATCTTCGGATGTATCCAGGTTGTGGTTATAAGCATATAAACCGGCATCGGCTAAGCGTTGAGCCTGGTTTTCGGTAAGCATACCCAAGGTACAACAAACTTCCATATCCAGACCGTTAACTGCTTTTACCATATCGATCACTTTATCAAAATCGCGGTTATCGCGTACCTCGCGCCAGGCAGCGCCCATGCACAAGCGAGATGCGCCGGCATTTTTGGCTTTTTGAGCAGCCGCCAATACTTCATCTTTTGGCATTAAAGCATGCACATCAACACCTGTATTATAACGTGCAGCTTGCGGGCAGTACGCACAATCCTCAGGGCAACCGCCGGTTTTGATCGATATCAGCGAGCTGATCTGAACTTCTGAGTAATCTTTATTCTCGCGGTGTATGGTTGCTGCGCGATAGATAAGATCGAGCAGCGGTGAATAGTATATATCGGTAATTTCTTCCTTCGTCCAGTCGTGTCTAACTTCAGTCATAGTGAAATATTTTTATGGCGTCAAACTTATAAAATTTTGTTCGCTATCTCCAAATGCGCCGGTAACGTCTCTATAGCAAAAACTTGGTAGCGAGATAAAGCGGCAGTAAAAACCCTGCGCAATCGGTAAATGTTGTGATAATGATCGACGAAGCTACTGCAGGGTCGATACCCACACGTTTCAGGATCAGCGGTATGGATGCTCCGGTAAGCCCTGCGATAATGAGGTTACCGGTCATGGCCAAAAACAATACCAGCCCGAGGATAGGCTTCGAATCGTAAAATAAAGCGATGAGGAATACGATAAAACCATTGCTGGCACCGTTGATCAGTCCTACTAAAAACTCTTTTAATACGGTTTGGTAGGCTTGCTTATCCGAAAGGTCGCTCAGCGAGATACGCCTCACAGTCACAGCAAGCGATTGTGTAGCTGCATTACCGCCCATACCGGCTATAATGGTCATGTATGCCGATATCACAGGCAGTTTGGCTACCGTGCTGTCAAAGCTCCGGATGATCGATGCAGCAAGATAGGCGGTGCCCAGATTGATGATGAGCCAGGGCAAACGGCTGCGTACAGCGTCCTTCCAGTTACCGCTCAGTTCTTCATCTTCAGATACACCGGAAATCTTCAGGATGTCTTCGGTATTTTCCTCTTCCATTACGTCGATAATATCGTCGACTGTAATGCGGCCGAGCAGTCGCATATCGTCATCCACTACCGGTATACTGGCCAGGTTGTATTGCGATATCAGCTTGGCTACGTCTTCCTGGTCGAGATCGGCTTTAACATAAACGTAATCGTTGTTATAAATGGAAGCGATTTTGGTTTCGGGCCGGGCTTTGATAATGGTTTTAAGCGAGATAATCCCTTTCAGTATCTTGTGATCATCAACCACGTAGATGGTGTAAAACTCCTCCATCTCTTCCGACTGGTGGATCACCTCATCAAGCGCATCTTTTTTATCAAGGTTGATATTGATGCAGATCACGTCGGTGTTCATCAGTCCACCGGCCGTATCCTCGGGATAACTTAACAGCGAACGGATCTCGGTAGCATCCTCATGGTCAACGTCCTTTAATATCTCATGCTGCTCATGCTCTTCTAATTGCGATATTAGGTCGGTTGCGTCATCATACTCCAGTTCTTCGATGATCTCTGAACGTTTTTCAGGGTCGAGATTGAATAAAAGGTCTTCGGGGTGATGTTCCTCATCCATTTCGGAGATAACCTCCGACGCGGTTTCAACAGGCAACACATTGATAATACGCTCCCGCTCTTCTTTTGAGAGTTGCTCGAAGATGATGGCTATCTCCGAGGCATGATAATCCACCAGAGCTTCTTTAAGCTCCTGATCGTCACCCTGCAAAGCAGTGGTAATACGAAGCAGATCGGCCTTATTGATCTCAAAGGATTGCATACCCGACCAAGTTACGAATAATGCCCCAAAGACCAATAAAAAAGGGCGATTATTCGCCCTTCATTCTCTAATCAACTAAAAAATAAACAATTAATTTGTACGGATTTTTTGCAGCTTGTACGATGTATTGTCGTGGCTGATCACCAATTCATCCTGATCTATTGATTCGATCATGATTTTACGTTCGCCGGTACGGTCGTAATCATGAATCAACAGGAACATTTTGTCGTCGTTCTTAATCATTCGAAAGGGCGAAACAATCGTATTGGCCAATTTCGATTCTTTAAAAAAACTGATCTTTAATAAGTGAGTAACAAAATCAAACTCAAATTTTTTTTCCTTCTCCAGGTAAATGCCAAACGGGAGCGTGCTCATCGGATGATTTTTTAAAGGTTAGGTAGTAAATGTTATGTCTATAAGTAAAAATTTTCAGAGACCTTATACCTATGCAGTATATAACCACGAAATTTTGATACCCTGCAAGCCATTGAACAAAGTTAGGGCTCGCTCTGTAAGGCTTTTTCGTACTTCTACGCTGATCTCACAAACGGCATCAAATTGCTGATGGATGATTGCCAGGTTTTCGTTTTTGACAATACGCATCACATCGTTCATCTGTGAATAGTCAAAACGGATGCCATAAACATCATTTATGTTTTTTTCGGCGATTTTTGCTGATTTTAAAGCTTCTTCGGTTGCCGAACGATAGGCATTGATCAATCCGGGCACGCCCAGAAGTGTACCGCCAAAATATCTTACAACAACAACTAAAACATTGGTTAGATTTTTAGACAGCAATGTATTTAAAATCGGACGACCGGCGGTCCCAGATGGTTCACCATCATCATTTATCCGAAATACCGAACGATCTGGCGTTAAGCGCAATGCAAAACACTGGTGGTTTGCTTTGGTATGTTCGGCTTTTAACCTGGCTAAGATGGGTTTTACTTCTGCTTCTGATTTGATCGGATATGCAAACGCGATAAACTTGCTGCCCCTGTCTTTAAACGTGCCTTCGCAAGCTGCGGTAATGGTGAGATAGGTATCGTCAAACAGCATAAGGTCTGATTATTCGGAGTTCATCATCCCCTATCAGGTCAACACTTACTGTATGCCCTTTAATATCAGGAGCTTTGATGCCCGATTTAAGAGTTTTTTTACCCGTGAATACACGCGCTTCGTCCCACAGACCAGCGCTGATAAAATTCTCCAGGGTTTTAGCACCGCCCTCGATAATAACCGACTGGATATCCTGTAGATAAAGCTGGAATAAAATATATTGTGGTACAAAATTGTCGAAATCTTCAAGAGCAATATATTTGATATTACCATCTACATCAGTTTTGATCGTGTTAAAAACGAAAGTTTCGACAGACTGGTCAAAGATATTTAAGTGGGAAGGTAATTCGAGATTGCGATCTATAATTACCCTTTTCGGGGATTTACCGGGCGAGTACCGCACGTTTAGTTGCGGATCATCAATTAACGCAGTGTTTTTACCGATCAGGATTGAGTCCTCTTCGCTTCGCCATCGATGCACCAGTTTACGCGAGCTTTCGCCGGTTATCCAAAACTGGCTGTTATCTGATGGTGCGAAGTACCCGTCGCTGGTTTGTGCCCATTTGAGTATAATGTATGGACGTTGCTTTTGCACACGGGTAAAAAAACGCCTGTTTAAGTCGATGCATTCTGCTTCTAACACCCCCACTGTTACATTTATACCTGCTGCAAGTAATTTTTCGATGCCTTTGCCGTTCACCTGGTCGAACGGGTCGCGGCAGCCTACTACTACGTTTGGCATCTGCTCCCTAATGATCAGATCGGCGCAGGGAGGTGTTTTGCCGGAATGTGCGCAGGGTTCCAACGTGACGTATATGGTACTGCGTTTAAGCAAATCGGCGGCATTTTCAAAATTGCTCAAAACCTGGTTAACGGCATTTACCTCGGCATGTGCCTGCCCGTATTTTTGATGGTAGCCCTCACCTATGATCTGATCATCGCAAACGACAACGGCGCCAACCATAGGGTTCGGGCTCACCAAACCATTACCCAGTTTAGCCAGTTCGAGCGCACGCTGCATGTATTTATTATGATCTGTCATTTTTGCAAAGGTATGCTTTTATGTTTCTTTGCAGTATGAAAACCATTGCCAATGCTTTGTCTTTTTTTGAGAACAGGCTAAAATTTGTTTATAACGCAGATGAGTTAAATACTGTTAAATATTTGGTTTTAAGCGATTTATTTAATTTATCAAAAGCACAGCTGCGCGCATTTACCGATCGCGAATTAAACAATGAACAATGGCAACTGCTGGAGCAAATCATAGCCGAACTCAAAACCGGCAAGCCTGTACAATATGTTTTGGGACATACCGAGTTTTATGGCTTGCCCTTTAAGGTTAACTCATCAGTGCTGATACCAAGGCCGGAAACTGAAGAATTGGTGGAGTGGATTCTTTCGGAAAGTAAAAAGTTAAAGATCAAAAGTCAAAACGATCTGCATATACTTGATATAGGAACCGGAAGTGGATGTATTCCGATTACCCTTAAGAAATATTTACCCGATGCAGATGTAAACGGACTGGACATTTCGCCGGCAGCGCTTAAAACCGCACAACTGAACGCTCAACTCAACGAAGTAGATGTCAAATTTATCGAAGGCGATATTTTGAATCCTAATATGGCCAGATCGAACAGCTCGAAAACTGGTGGTTTTGAATTGTACGACATTATTGTAAGCAATCCGCCCTATGTTACTGAACATGAAAAAGGTGAAATGAAGGATAATGTACTTAGTTTTGAGCCTCACCTGGCGTTATTTGTTCCGGATAACGATCCCCTGGTGTTTTATACGGCAATTGCAGATTTTGCCTTGAAGAAATTACAACCGGGCGGTTTGTTATTTTTTGAGATCAATGAAAATTTAGGCAAACAGACAGTTGAGATATTATATCATAAATTATTAAAAAACATTGAGTTAAGAAAAGATATGAGAGGTAAGGATAGAATGATAAAGGCTCAAAAGTAGAACTTTTATTCCTCGTTTTTCTTCTTCCCTCCACTCCTTGGATGATGACTAATAATCACACTCTTCAAATATTCCCTGTCGAGGTGTGTGTAAATTTCGGTAGTGGTAATACTTTCATGGCCCAGCATCTCCTGTACGGCGCGCAGATCGGCGCCGCGCTCGACAAGGTGGGTTGCGAACGAGTGGCGAAAGGTGTGCGGACTGATACTCTTCTTTAACCCAACCTTCGCAGCCAAATCTTTAATCATCATAAACACATAAACACGTGTAAGGCGTTTGCCCCGGCGGTTTAAGAATACAATATCCTCTTCACCATTCTGTGCCGGGATATGCGGTCTGATTTCGCCGAGCCATATTTTAAGAAACTTTATAGCTTCCGAGCCTATAGGAACTAACCGTTCCTTATCACCCTTACCCGTTATTTTGATGAAGTTGATTTCGAGATAGAGGTTTGATATCCGTAAAGTAATCAATTCAGAAACCCGCAAACCGCAACTGTACAGGACCTCGATCATGGTTTTATTACGCATTCCTTCCGGGGTCGACACATCAACCGCGGCTATCAGGTTGTCTATATCATGTAGGCTTAGTGTATCAGGCAGTTTTCGGCTCAGTTTAGGACCTTCAAGAAGTTCGGATGGGTCGTCGGTGATCTGGTTATCCAGTAGTAAATAACGATAAAACGCTTTAATTCCGGATATGATGCGTGCCTGGGTGGATGGTATCATACCCAATTCATTAACCCAGGCAATAAACTCGCCCAGGTCCTTGTGTTTTATAGCCCGGGGCGAAAGCTTAGATGGCTTGCTGTCAGCAAACTGGATGAGCTTGTCTAAATCACCAAGATACGCTTGTATGGAGTTAGGCGAAAGCGACCTTTCCAGTTTTAAATATGATCGAAAACCCTTTTTTGCCGCCTGCCAGTCCACTATTGATGTTTTAGATTTGATGTTTTATAGCTATGTTTGAGCAGATGAAGATACAAATTATCAACGGACCTAATTTAAACTTGCTTGGCGTACGCGAAAAATCTATTTACGGCAGCGCCAGTTTCGATGATTATTTAATTGATCTGCGCAAGCAATATCCCCAGGTCGAGATCAGTTATTACCAAAGCAATGTAGAGGGCGAACTCATAAACAAACTGCACCAGGTTGGGTTTAGTTATGACGGCATAGTTATCAACGCCGGGGCTTATACCCACACCTCAATTGCCATTGCCGACGCTATTGCCGCAATTAATACGCCGGTTATCGAAGTGCATATATCTAACGTGTACAAACGGGAAGAGTTCAGGCATTCGTCAATGCTGGCGAGTAATTGTAAAGGTGTGATAGCTGGCTTTGGTTTAGATTCATACCGGCTTGGAATAGAGAATTTTATCAAAAGTTAATTTAACTGATTATGCGCGCGTTATTGAGGCTGATATCGGTCAATATTATTGTAATACTGCTTGCAGGTATCACGACCAATGGCTATACGCAAACGCCCAAAAGGCACAACAAACATTCTCTTCGCGATTCGCTGAGGCAAAAGGTTTTGCAACGCGATTCGATGGCGCGTTTATACCGCCATACGGATGGCTCGATAAACGATTTAGTAAGCCGGATTGAAGATTATACCACCCAATACAACCAGATCAGCAACGATCTTTCGAAAGGGTTTGATACACTCGAAATAAGCCAGCGCCTGCCCCAACTGGAAAAACGAATGGCCTTAATGAAGAGCACCATCGATCATTCCACTACGCTGGGCTACCTCTTTACAATCCGTGATATGATTGATCATATTACCGAACAGATGGCGGTTTGGGAAACACAGTTAGGTACGTACAGTGATGAACTCGACAAAATGCGCGAAGCGCTGGCGAAGTTCAAGGCAGATACCGCTTTACGCACCGCGCCCGACGATAGCAGTCTACAGGTCAAATATTACCTCCAGGTGCAGGAACTGGAAAAAAAGTGGGCCAAAATTGACAGTTGCACTAAAAGATCCATTATCAGGATCGGTTTTTTAGAGAACGGTGTCTCAACACTCTCTATCCTGCTCATCGATCTTGACGATCGTATAGACACTAAGATCCATTTGTTTACTCTTAAAGCTACCGAGAATGAATATGGCTTTTTGTGGGATATGCATAAAATGGATAGGCTCGACACAGCGCTTTCGCGTTCGTACAGCCTTAATTTCCGATTGTATAAATACTTTTTTACCAGCAAAGCAAACTACTACCCGCACCTGGGCTTTGTTATCCTGTTTATAGCCTTTTTAGGCTGGATCATTGCCAGCAAACGAAGAACCGCCCGAATAAAGGATAATGCCCAGACTATTTTTGATCAGACGCATTATATCGTTAAACATCCTTTTGCCTCAGCAATTGCAGTAACGGCGGTTATCGGCACATATTTTTACGATCATCCGCCACAGGTTTTTGCACAGACCACCTTATTGCTGATGTTGGCCGCGCTGGGCTTTTTGATCAGCAACAACTTTCCGAAGCCTTTATTTAGGTTCTGGGCAGTACTGATGCCTGTAACCGTTTTACTAAGCCTGAGCAATTTACTGATACTGATACCTTATGCCGACAGATGGTTGTTATTTATACTGTCAGGTATCGCTATATATGCAGCCTATCGGTTGCTGCAGGAAATGAAAACCGCAACGAATGACGCGGAAATTAAAAACGACTATCCGCCACACCTGCAGGTTGTTTTGAAGGTGTTTATTGCGCTTAACGCAATTTCGGCGCTCATGAACATCACTGGTCGTTTTAGCCTGGCCAAAATAACCGGTACTACTGCGGCATTTAATCTTTGCCTGGCTATGGGCATGTACATTTTGATACAGATATTGATGGAAAGCCTTTTCCTGCAACTGGAGGCCAACAAATCGGCCGATACCCAGAGCCTCACCTCATATCTCGACTTTAAAATAGTACAAAAGAAATTTAAAGACGTGCTGGTAAAGGTATCGGTGATACTGTGGCTCATCGCACTGGCGCAGAACCTTAATATTGACGATTATCTGTATGATCAGGCCAATGATTTTTTAAGTAACAAACATCAGTTCAGCAGTACCGCATTTACTTTCGGCAGTATATTAACCTTTATCATCGTTATCTGGATATCTGGCCTTCTCGCGCGGGTTATCAGCTATTTTTACGATTTTACCGGGCAGCAGCAAACCAAGCTTACCCCAAAAGCAAAAAAGACACGCTCATCTATCCTCCTCATCAGGCTCACTATATTCACTATCGGTTTTTTTGTGGCTATTACAGCTGCCGGGATCCCTATGGACAGGGTGACCATCGTTATCGGCGCATTGGGCGTTGGTATCGGTTTTGGTTTGCAGAACATTGTAAACAACCTGGTATCGGGTATCATACTCGCATTTGAGAAACCGGTTCAGGTAGGTGATATCATCGAGGTAAGCGGCAAATCAGGCACTATTACCGAGATTGGCATCCGTTCGAGTAAAATATCCCGTGGCGATGGTTCTGAACTGATTGTACCTAACGGCGATCTGATATCGCAGCATGTGGTTAACTGGACACTGAGCGATAACAACCGCCAGATCGAACTTATTGTAGGCGTAGCTTACGGAAGCGACGTGGCCAAAGTTGAAGCCTTGCTTAAAAAGATATTAACCGGCAACGACGATATTATGACGAGCCCTGCACCTGCGGTATTCCTGCACAACTTTAGCGACAGCGCGGTCGATTTCAAATTATTATTCTGGGCAGCAGATATCAGTACCTGGGCAAGGCTGAAAAGCAATATCATGGCTCAGATCTATACCGAATTTGCTAAAGAGGGCATAGAAATACCGCATCCTAAAAGAGACATCCAGGTATATTTCCCTGAAAGCAGTACACCTGAAAATATCGCAAAGTTGCAGAGGCCTACAAAAAATCCTCCGGCGACAGATCAGTAAAGTGCTTTTTCTTACGTACAAAAAAGTCGATGATGATGCTCTTTTTGTACATGCCGGTAAGGTTATACTTGCGGTAACGCGATCGTACCGTGGTTACGTTTTTACTAAACAGGTTGCGCACAAAGTTTTGATGCGCACGGCTTACCGCCCAGGCGTCCTTACGTTTGCCTTCGCTTAAAAAACGCAGCAGGGCCACAAAATCGAGTACGATCCTGATCGGAATAATAATGAGTGCACGCCAAAAGGGTAAATTCTTTTTAAGCAGCACGAGATTATTGCGGAAATTGAGGTAGGTTTTAAAGGGGTTTTCAGTATTGAGTGTGCCTCCGCCAACATGATACACTTCCGATTCGGCGCAGTACATTACCTTCAAACCGATGTTTTTTAGGCGCCAGCAAAGGTCAATCTCTTCCATATGGGCGAAAAAGCGCTCGTCAAAACCACCCACATCATCCCAATGTTTCTTTTTAATGAACAAGGCAGCACCCGAAGCCCAGAATATTTCTTTCGAGCGCTGGTATTGCCCGCGGTCTTCCTCTATCTCATAAAAGATACGCCCCTCGCAAAACGGGTAACCAAACTTATCGATAAAGCCACCGGCAGCGCCGGCATGCTCAAAATAGTTTTTTTCTTTAAAGGATTTAATCTTTGGCGCAGCGGCGGCGATAAGTTCATCGCTCTCCATTAACTTAATCACCGGCTCTATCCAGCCGGGAACCACTTCGATATCAGAGTTGAGCAGGATGAAATAATCGGCTTCTACATGGATTAATATGCGATTATATCCTCCTGTAAAGCCATAATTCTGATCGTTTTGTAAAATGGTAATTGAAGGGTGATGATCTTTTAAAAACCGGACAGAACCGTCGGAAGAAGCATTGTCGCCAACCACAAGTTCAAGGTTAGGATACGTTGAGGCCAGAACTGATGGTAAAAAATCGCGGAGATAATTTTTGCCGTTCCAGTTCAATATCACTACGGCAACCCTTGGTAAATTCAGGCTCATTGAATTGTAACCTCCGGTTTAACACTTTGCCGGCGGCCCGGCCATAACCTGTATTGCGCTTCTTTAACGATCATTTTTTGTATTTTATATTGCAACATCAAACAAAAAAACGACCCTAAGTATAAAAGCCTTTTTGAATGACTATTTTTGCGAATTAGTCTACAAACATAAAAAAATATATGCACGATAAGGGAGCTATTTTGCCGATGTTTTACCTGCCGCCGGTCGCCTGGTTTTCACAGCTGAACAAAAGCAAAACCGATATATTAATTGATAAAGAAGAACATTTTATTAAACAAACCTACCGCAACCGGGCGCATATTTACTCGCCCGATGGTATTTTGGCGCTAACGGTACCGGTTGTAAGGGGCGCCAAAGTGCATACGAAGGTTAAGGATGTAAAGATCAGTTATGATTTTGACTGGCAGCGCCTGCACTGGATGAGTTTGCAGAACTGCTATCGCCGGTCGGCTTATTTTGAGTTTTATGAGGATAGCTTTGCGCCGTTTTACCAGATGCGGTACGATAATTTGTTCGACTATAACCTACAGCAACTTAAAGTAATAATGAAGTTGCTGAAAATTAATACGGAGATCAAATTTACAGACGAATACGAGGAAAGTTATCCTGACAGAACCGACCTGCGCTTGTCGCTCGATCCCAAGAAGGAGCAACCACAGCAAAAACCCTATTTCCAGTTATTTGAAGAGCGGAAAGGTTTTTTGAACAACCTGAGCATTGTCGATCTGTTGTTTAATCAGGGGCCGCAGGCGGTTAATTATTTGTAAATTTTAGATTTGACAACTTTAAAAAAATTGCCAAATCTAAACAGAACTATATTTTACTTAGCAAACTCCGGCTTTAACAGACTGGGCACTGCTTTGCGCATCTTCATCACTTTCGGTACCGATACCGATTGGATATAACCGCTCTCTGGATGTAAGCGGTAATAGCCCTGGTGATATACTTCGGCTGGGTACAACACTTTGTAAGCAGTAACTTCGGTTACTATAGCTTTGTCGTAATGGTGAGTAGCATTTACTTTTCTGATTTCGGCCTCTGCAGCAGCCTTTTCTTCGGGGGTACGGTAAAAAATTGCCGAACGGTAATCTTCACCTTCATCCGGCCCCTGATAGTTTAACTCGGTCGGGTTGTGCGCATATAAAAAGGCGTTTACCAATTGGGCGTAGCTGATCACTTTAGGGTCGTAATAGATCTGTACCGATTCGGCATGACCTGTATTTTTCTCGCAAACCTGCTCGTAGGTTGGCCGTACGGTTATACCGCCCGAATAGCCGGCAACAACTTTATTTACACCTTTAAGCTCAGACATTGCTTCGGACATGGCCCAAAAACAGCCTCCGGCAAAAGTAGCCACCTTTTCGCCTGGACCCGGAGCAGGTAATTTAGCAAACGAATGATCTTCGGGCAGTGCATTTGCACAGCCTACAGCCAGCCATATGATACTTAAAAATAACAAACTTATTTTTTTCATGGATATTGATTTAATTATTTGAATTTACGCAATTGGTCGGTATGCAGTTGCTGAACCTTACAAATAGTTTATCATTTCAAATTCACATTTAAGGTTTGTGTTTTAGCGGAGTAAGCAAATAGTCCAGACCATTGATCTTGATCTCGAACATGGTGCTCAACAGCATGCCCATTTCACCTTTCGGAAATCCCTGCATTTGATACCATTCGAGATAATAAGCGGGAATATCGCATATCAAAGTTCCCTTATATTTACCGTAAGGCATACGGGTAGCTATCAGTTTTTTAAGTATCTCCGGATTCAAAATCGGCTTTTAATCCTCAAATATACCTCTTTTGCACTTTGCGTGCAATAAAACACATCGCCGTCATTTGTGTTACTAAGGTATATCAGCAAATTATGGAACCTTTTGAAACCACATTAACCGGAAGCGATGGCGAAATTGCCGGAACAGTTAAACAATTAAGCAAAGAAGCCTACCAATTTACCTCGGTAGATGGCGCCTTGTATTTAACCATCACCAAAAACGAAGATGGCCGGTGGATACGTTTATCAGGCAGCGAACCCTATTTTTCGGGATGGGTAGATGAACTGACCGAAAAGATAGCATCGCAACCTAAAACAGTTAAAACTGCAGCAACTATAACAAAAAGCAAAACTGCTACTGCTCTACCTGTTAAGAAAGCAAAGGTGGATACTGACAAAAAAACGACAGTGAAGGTTTCGGCAAATAAAAAAGCTAAAGTATCTTCGGCAGTAACAAAAACCAAATAATGGAAAAACGCGAGTTGGGCAGCACCGGTATACAGGTTAGCCCTTTGTGCCTCGGCGGCAATGTTTTCGGCTGGACGATAGACGAACCGCAATCGCACCTGATATTAAGCGCCGCCGTCGATGCTGGCCTGAATTTTATTGATACTGCCGACGTTTACTCGGCATGGGCACATGGCGGCGAGGGAGGACAATCTGAAACCATTATAGGCAGCTGGCTAAAAAAGACTGGTAGCCGCAATAAGGTAATCATTGCTACCAAAGTTGGGAAAGATATGGGCAACGGCAAAAAAGGCCTCTCTAAGGCCTATATTACCAAAGCTGTTGAAGATTCGCTGAGACGCCTGCAAACTGACTATATCGACCTGTATCAATCGCACGATGATGATCAGCAAACGCCGTTTGAAGAAACTTTAGCGGCTTTCGGCGAGCTGATCAAACAGGGAAAGGTTCGGGCCATTGGCGCATCTAATTACAATGCGCAAAGGTTACAGGAATCGTTGGATGTGAGCAAAAAAAACAACCTGCCTGCTTATCAAACCTTACAACCGCTTTATAACCTGTACGATCGGGAGGCATACGAAAAAGAGCTGGAAGCAGTATGTGTAGCCAACGGATTGGGCGTGCTCAATTTTTATGCTTTGGCCAGCGGCTTTTTAACCGGGAAATACCGTACAGAGGAAGACCTGGCAAAAACGCGGCGACAAAGCAATAAAAAGTATTTTAACGAACGTGGTTTTAAAATATTGAAAGGTTTGGATGAGGTGGCTGCCCGCTATGGTGCTAACCCGGCGCAGGTAGCGCTCGCCTGGCAAATGGACCGGCCGAGCATTACATCGCCTATAGCCAGTGCTACAAGTATCGATCAGCTACAGGATTTGATTAAAGCAACAGAGCTGAAGCTCGATGCTAATGCAATGACTGTGATTGATCGGGCATCGGCGTGGTAATTATACAATAAAAGGTACTAAAGAATGTTCTATCCCTTCAGAAACTCACCATACCACTTGCCGGATGATTTAACGGTACGTTTCTGCGTTTCGAAATCAACGTGGATGATGCCAAAGCGCGGGTGATAGCCTTCGGCCCATTCAAAATTATCGGTCAGGGTCCAGATAAAGTAGCCGCCTACTTTGCAGCCTTCCTGCTTAGCTTTAAGTACCTGCGCTATATGGTCTTTAAGATACCCTAATCGTAAAGGGTCATCAACAATACCACCGGTAACCATATCCAGAAAAGCGGCGCCATTTTCGGTGATGATTATTTTTTTAACCTGCGGATAAGCCTCGAACTGCTTAATAATGTGATAAATGGCCTGTGGATAAACTTCCCATTTCATAGCGGTAACAGGTACGTTCCGTTTTTCGGGTTTAACAAGCCTCGCCCCTACATAAGGCACAAAGAACGAAGCTTTAACGATCTCTCTGGTATAATTCTGTAACCCGATAAAGTCAAAATCAAAAGTCATGAGCTGCTCGTCGCCGGGCAACATATACTTTTTAATCTCGCTGAATATTTTTACTTCGGTAGGATAGCCCAAACCTATTGTAGGTTCGAAGAATAACCGGTTAAGAATAGCGTCAACACGTTTTGCAGCGGCGATATGCCTTGGCTTCTTCGAATAGGGTTCGATATACGAACATGAGAATGTTGTGCCGATCTCTGCGCCGGGGCATAACTGTCGCAATATCCTCCCTCCTGCAGCCATGCACAAAATGGCGTGATGCACAGCCGGTAAAAAATTCTTTACACCTGTGCGCCCGGGCGCATGCAGGCCCAAAAAATAACCAGCCCCTACAAAGACCGAGGGTTCGTTCATCACCATCCAGTGTTTAACGCGGTCGCCGAAGTTTTGGGCACAAACGGTTACAAAGTCGCTGAACCAGCCGACCACTTCGCGATTCGTCCAGCCACCTTTTTGTTCGAGAACGTGGGGGATATCCCAATGATAAAGCGTAACCCAGGGTTCAATGCCGTTCTCCAGGCAAAAATCGATCACACGATTATAAAAATCTATACCAGCCTGGTTGAGCGAAGCTTGGGTGCCATCGGGCATAATGCGCGGCCAGGCAACGGAAAATCGAAAATTAGGAATATTCAGCTGTTTAATGAGCAGGATATCTTCCCGGTAACGGTTATAAAAATCGGTAGCGATTTGCGGATGATCACCGTTTAAGGTTTTACCTTTAGTTTGCGAAAACACATCCCAGACAGAAAGCCCGCGGCCGTCAACGTCAAAACTGCCCTCGGTTTGGGCTGCCGCGCTTGACACGCCCCAGGTAAAATCGTTGCCAAAAAGTTGTTTAGATAGGTTATTGTTTTCGATATGGGAGTCCATCGATAGTCCAGGTCAAGCTAATTTTTGCCTAAACTGTAAATTTTTATTTAAAGTATAACAGAAAATTAACAAATTGTTATTTTTTAGTGCATGAACGATGAGCGCATGCTCCTCAAAAACAACATTTTTTTAATATTCCGTACAAGAGAAAAAAGATTCAATACTTTCATATTACAAGTTTAAATACTTGCCTTTAACTTAATATTCAACAACTGTTATATTATTGTTAAACAAGCCATTAGCAGCTTATGTAATATGATACGTTCAAAGCAGGAAAAATGTTTCCCAATGCCTGACCTTATTCCGAATAAACGCTTTGTACCCTGTCGCGCAGGTTATAGCCCGAAACCATTACTTCACCATAAGCGCCTGCAGTACGAACCGCGATCAGGTCGCCCCGGAATGATTCGGGCAATTCCACATCCTTGCGGAAACAATCAGTGCTTTCGCAGATTGGGCCGACTACGTCATAATGTAGTAGCGATTGGTGAGTAGTGAGTAGTGAACCTTTTTCCTCGCTCACTACTGGCTGCTGACCATTCACTGGCCGGCTTAAATTCTCGATCTGGTGATAGGCCTGGTACAGCATCGGGCGAATCAATTCCGTCATACCGGCATCGAGAATCAAAAAGTTCTTTTTCAATCCGTTTTTTACATACAACACACGGCTGATCAATGCTGCTGATTGCGCTACTAAAGCACGGCCCAGTTCAAAATGAACCTCCTGGCCAGGTTTTATATCTAAAAAATCGTGAAATACTTTAAAATAGCTTTCAAAATCGCAGACCGGTTTTTCGTCCGGATGATAATAGTCTACACCCAATCCGCCTCCTAAGTTTAGTACTTTAACAGCCAGGTTGTGATCTTCGAACCATTGCTGGAGTTCGTTTACGCGGATGCACAGGTTTTTATAAACACTGAGGTCGGTGATTTGTGAACCGATATGGAAATGGATACCGATAAACTGAAGATTCGGACATTTTGCTAATGCTTCGGCAACAGCGGGCAACTCCCAGGTATTCACACCGAATTTGTTTTCTTCGAGGCCGGTTGTAATAAAATGATGGGTATGTGCGTCAACATTTGGATTAATGCGGATGGCAACGCTGGCGGTTCTGTTTTTGGCTTTCGCCAGATCGTTGATGATCTGCAGCTCCTGTACCGATTCGACATTGAAGCAGAAGATATCACGGTCGAGCGCCTCGTTGATCTCTTTGTCCGATTTACCCACGCCGGCAAATACCACTTTATCGTGAGCAAAGCCATGATCGGTTGCAGCTTTCACCTCACCCCCGCTCACACAATCGGCACCAATGCCAAAGGATTGGATCATCTCAAGAACTTTGGGATTAAAATTGGCTTTCATGGCATAATGCACATGGAAGTTGTACTGCGCTGCGGCAGATGTACAAGCCTGAAGCGTTTGCTTTAACAGGTTAAGATCGTAGTAATAAAACGGCGTTTCTAATTGCTTAAAACGGGATATGGTATCGGTGTTGAACATTGCTTCTTTTGATTTCGAATTTCGAATTAACTGCGTTGAGGGCTTCGCCGTTTTCGATTTCGGATTTATTTTCTTGATTCTTGACTTTTAAAACAGGCGGCTGTGTAAGCTGCGCAACGCTTCAACCTTGTCGCCGGTTTTCACCAGTATGGAGATATTGTAGCTGCTGCCGCCGTAGGATATCATGCGTACCGGGATGTGCTTAATCGCTTCAAGGACTTTGGCTGCATAACCATGTTTTTCGGCTCTGAAGTCGCCGACCACGCAAATGATGGTTTGGTTTACGTCGATCTCAACCGTTCCAAAAGCATTTAATTCGGCCCTGATCTCATCCAGGTATGTCGTATCATCGATGGTTAAGGATACCGCGACCTCCGAAGTAGTAATCATATCGATAGCCGTTTTATAGCGCTCAAACACCTCGAATACCTGGCGCAAAAAGCCATGGGCCAGCAACATGCGGCTCGAGTGGATATTAATGGCTGTAATGTCGTCTTTAGCAGCGACAGATTTGATCTCGCCCCTGTCGTTGTTGCTATCGATTAAAGTACCGGGAGCATTGGGCTCCATGGTATTGAGCAACCTTACCGGGATATTGTATTTCTGTGCCGGAAAAACGCTTTGAGGGTGCAGGATCTTGGCGCCGAAATAAGCCAGCTCGGCTGCCTCGTCAAATGAAAGCTGCCTGATAGGTTTTGTGCCTTGAACGATGCGCGGGTCGTTATTATGCATCCCGTCGATATCCGTCCATATCTGTACCTCTTCGGCACCGATAGCTGCCCCTATTAGCGATGCCGAATAATCGCTCCCCCCGCGACGCAGGTTATCCACCTCGCCAAAAGCGTTACGGCAAATGTATCCCTGGGTTATAAAAAGTTTGTTATCACCATGCTTTTGCAGAAGCGGCTTAAGATGAGTTGCGATATAATCGATATCCGGCTCGCCATCTTCGTCTATCTTCATAAAATCAAGCGCAGGCAGTAAAACCGACTTCACGCCCAACTCCTGCAAATAAACATGATATAACGTTGTGGACAGCTGCTCGCCTTGTGCCAGGATGATCTTGTCTTCAATCCCGGTAAAGAAATCATTAGCAAGTGATGAAAGCAAGTCGAAATGATAGTCGATCACTTCTTTTCCGAGTACCAGGAACTCAGTCTTTAAATACAATTCCTTAATAAAATCTTCGTATTTGGCCTTTAATGCAGCAATAAGTTGCGCTGCCTGTGGCTTGTCGCTTTTAAGATAAGCCTGCCCTATCTCAACTAAACCATTTGTTGTACCCGAAACTGCCGACAGGACAACGATCTGCTTTTGTGACGGATCGATAATGTCCAGCAATTTCTTCATCCTTTCGGGGCTACCTACTGAAGTGCCGCCGAATTTTAAAACTTTCATCTTTTACGCGTTATAAGCCTATACTTAAATAAATATAAGCGTTCAAAATTAGGATTTTAAGGCAAAAGTTACAGCATGATCGGAATTAAATTCGGAAAAGGTACCCGCAAACTCGAGATAACCAAAGATTTTTCTGTCATTATTTACTGTAACATTGTTTAATTGGCAAGCGGTTTGTGCTGATCAATCAATGCACACGTACAAAAACGAAGCGGAAAATTCGGGCGTATCAGCTTATGAGATAGGCACTGATTTTATCATTATTGAATTTGAGGACACAAACCGATATTTGTACACTTACCAAAGTACCGGCAAGGAGCATATCGAACAAATGAAGATATTGGCCATTACCGGGCAAGGGTTGGCAACATACATCAACCAGCATGTACGGGAGCATTATGCTGAAAAATTAACATAGTTTAATGCTCATGATTCTTCCTATTATTCGGTGGTACCGCTATATTGCAGTAATTAACCTACGCCTATGAAAAGATTTGTTTTTGATGGCTTTTTAATAACCTCAGATCTTAACCCCAGAAGCCCTGCGACAATCCGTGTAAAGTTATATTACCTGGATGTGTTAATTGCAGAGGGGCTGCTTAATAAAGCTACCCGTACAATGCCTTTTAGCCTCTCCGGAGGGGATGATATCATTGCCAGCGGAGAGCTCGGCGTCGATATGCAACCGCATGAAATAACAGTATGGGGAAATATCTATATCGGCCCGGAACATTTTGACGGGATTATTGCTCAATATCCGCTACCTAAATAATTATTATCTGAGATGGATAGCCGTCACCCGGACGGCATCATCTTCCTTGGTTTCAAAAATCATTTGCTGACCATTAAGGCTCATAATATAAAACGGGAAGTTGCGTGTTTTGCCATCAGGCAATTGTTCGGTTACTAAAATATTGTGGTCCTCTACACGGTATTTACCCTGTGATAATATTTTGCCTTCTGATATGATGTCCATATGTCCATTTGGCGAAAAAGTGACAGATGGTGATTTTTCTCTAAGCTCTTTCGCCGACACTGTATCATCCGGATTGCGTGAGTACGGATTTGAAACTTTAACATATTTCCATTTGCCAAAAAGATCCTCAGGCTTAATAACCTGTTTACAACTGCTTAAAGCAATTATCGCCAGTAAAAAACAGCATATTTTGGTCATCATGTTAAGATTGCTGCAAATTAAAGGTTTGCGCCAGTAATTCAAACGAGCGGAACCTGTCTTCCTGCGAGTAAGTAATCGCAGCAGCCATGATCTCATCGGCCTGACAGGTATGCGCCAGTGAGTTGATCGCCTGTTTAACCTGCTCCGGCGTACCAGCGATAATGCGGTTACTGTTGGCCTGCATGCGCATCCTATCATAGTCGGTGTATAGATAATTCTTTATTTCGCTGTAAGGCATCATCCCTGTGCGCACCTCCCCTTTTTCCATCTGCAAAAAAATGTGCAACATTGATTTTTTCAGCTCTTCGGCTTTTTCTTCAGTATCTGCACATAAAACCCATATTGCAATAAGCACTTCAGGTTTCTGAAAAATATCCGATGGGATAAAGCTCTCGCGGTAAGCCTGTATGGCTTCTTTTACGCCGTTTGCTGCTATAAACTGGGCGAACGCCAGGCCCAATCCCATTTCGGCTGCTATGTAAGCGCTGGTGCCGCTCGAGGTTAGCATCCAGATGGGCGGCTCATCATAAACTACAGGTATGGCTTTTACAGCGCCAAACTGGGTTTGCACACGGTCGTTAAAATACAACTGTAATTCGTTTACCTGTTGTATATAGTCTTCTTCCTTAAAACGATTGGACGGGTTAAGCAATGATGCAGTAACCCTGTCGCCCCCCGGCGCACGGCCAACGCCCAGGTCGATACGCCCTGGGGCCAGGGTTTCGAGCAAACGAAAGTTTTCGGCGACTTTAAGCGAACTATGGTTAGGCAACATAATACCGCCCGCGCCCAGGCGGATGGTTTTTGTAAACGCGGCGAGATGCGCTATCAGCACCTCGGGCGCCGAACCGGCAATACCGGCCAGGTTATGGTGTTCAGACATCCAGAAGCGGTGATATCCCCACTCTTCGGCCTTTTGAACTAATTGTACGGTTTCCTTTATGGCATTGATTGCCGTATTGCCTTTACTAATAGTTGACTGATCGAGGATACTCAGTTTAATTTTTTTCATTCCGGTAAGCAGGTGTGTTTTTACTGCAAATTGAATAAATCCAGTTTGATTGATAGTAATATCAAAATCATAAAATGGTCTGAAAAGTGTCGGGAAGCAGAAAATGAAAAGGGTAGTCATTTGGTTAACTGACTACCCTTGAGTACTTTAGGTTTATAGCTGGTTAGACTATGTAATTTACTAAGGCAACGATACCTATAATTGCCAGGATAAAAACTTGTAACTTTTGTTCAAAAGTTAACGCTTGGGTAATTGCTTTCATTATCTTAAGGGATTAACCAAAGCTATATATAAAACATTGTTTGGCAAGGGGCTGACACACTTTTATTAATTTTCAATTAACATTTCAATTACATTGAGTGCTATATAACTTCGTGCATTTTCAGTTAAAAAAATGGCAACAAAACCAAACTTTTTTTGAGACGCTAAGTTTTCAAAAAGCCGGTTTAAATCGTTTAAACACAAAAACACGCAATAAATTCTGCGTAAAGTGCCTAAGTGTCAGAAAAACACGTATCAAATTACTCTTGCCAGATAGTAAAGAAGCTCTATACTTACCCCGATTATCTTAGGCTTTGATATTATTTATTTGTTAAATAGCCCTAATGAGTTAACAATATGCTGCAAAAACGTTATATTTAGCATGTACAGAAGCCATTGCTGATGAAGAATACCGCGATTATAATTTTTATCAAGAACCCGGATCTTGGAAGGGTAAAGAAACGCCTGGCTCAGACCGTTGGCGAAGAACAGGCGCTTGATGTATATAATGGAATGCTTGAGCATACCCAAGCCATCACGCGACCGTTGAACGCCGATAAGTACCTGTTTTATGATCGTACCAAAGATATGAACGATAATTGGCCAAATGATATTTATCAGAAAGATGTACAATCGGGCCAATATATGGTTACACGCATACAGAATGCTTTAAAAAAGATTTACAGCAAGGGCTATCAGCGCATAGTGATCATCGGCAGCGACTGCCTCGAACTGGATGAACGGGTTATCAGACTTGCATTTCGCCAACTGGAACATTTTGATACGGTTATAGGACCCACCAAAGATGGCGGTTTTTATCTTTTTGGAATGAACGGCTATCAGGCCGATGTGCTTAAGGTAACCAGTTGGGGCACATCTTCATTGGTGGCCGATGTACTGAAAATGATCCAGCATTTAAATAAATCCTACTTTATGCTTTCTGAGCTATCTGGTGTTGTTACAGCGGATGACTTGAATAACAATCTCAAACAATTAATTAGATAGTTTTTATAAGTGATTGATTTATAGTCACAATTAACCATTGGTTAAGATTAAATATCCGGAAAGCCACCGTCTTATTATCAATAGTATTTACCTTAGCCTGACCAACCAGACCCCATTTATTGCAATAATTGCATACCTTTGCAGCCTGATTTACAATGAGCAAGCACGGTAGAATTTTGGTAGCCATGAGTGGCGGTGTTGATAGTTCGGTGGCGGCAGTAATGCTGCACGAGCAAGGGTACGAGGTTATCGGGCTCACCATGAAAACCTGGGATTATGCTTCATCGGGCACCAATAGTAAAGAGACCGGTTGCTGTAGCTTAGACAGCATTAACGATGCCCGCGCTCTGGCCGTTGGCTATGGTTTCCCTCACTACATCCTGGATATCCGAAGCGAATTCGGTGATTTTGTGATCGATAATTTTGTCGACGAATATCTGGCTGGTCGCACACCTAACCCATGTGTATTATGTAACACCCATATAAAATGGGAAGCACTGCTCAAACGCGCCGACAAGCTGAACTGCGAATTTATTGCTACCGGTCACTACGCCAACATTCGCCGGTATGAGAACGGCCGCTATGTCATATCAAAAGGTTTGGACGAGCATAAAGACCAATCGTACGTACTTTGGGGCGTGTCACAACAAAATCTTGCGCGTACACGCTTTCCGTTGGGGAGCTTTGCCAAATCTGAAATTCGGCAGATGGCTAAGGATATGGGGCAGTTAGAATTGGCTAACAAAAGCGAGAGCTACGAAATATGTTTTGTGCCTGATAATGACTATCGCGCATTTCTGCGCCATAAAATTGGTGATTTGGAAGAACGCGTTGACGGTGGAAATTATGCTTTGGCCGACGGGACTGTTGTAGGCAAGCACAAAGGTTACCCTTTTTACACTATCGGACAGCGCAAGGGCCTTGGAGTTGCTTTTGGCCATCCGATGTTCGTTACTAAAATCATCCCTGAAACCAATACTGTAGTATTAGGAACAGCCGACGAACTGGAACGGAAAGAAGCATGGGTGCGTAACCTGAATCTGATTAAGTACGAAAATATTAAGGAGCCGATCGAGGCCATCACTAAAATAAGATATAAGGACGCCGGCTCGATGAGTAATATCGTACAGATAGGCGAACATATGAAGATCGATTTTCACCATTCAGTATCCGGCATCGCACCCGGGCAATCTGCCGTTTTTTATGAAGGGAACGACCTTTTAGGTGGCGGTTTCCTTATGTGATCGGGTTATCTATCGGGCTATTGGGTTAATAGCCATTACCGGTAAATTCCGGTAATGATTAGTGCCCATTGCTCAATAACGTAATAGCCTGATAACACAATAACCAATCTTTCATTATTAAACTAAAGTTTGCGATTAGCATACTTTATGCTTTATTTGCAAAAAAACTGAATTTGAATGGCTAAAAATTTACTCATTGTTGAATCCCCGGCGAAAGCCAAAACCATTGAGGGATACCTTGGTAAAGACTTTACGGTTAAATCGAGTTACGGGCATATCCGCGATTTAATTAAGTCAGAAGACGCTATCGATATCAGTAATAATTTCCAACAAAAATATGAAGTGCCAGCTGATAAAAAGCAGGTAGTTAGCGAGTTAAAGAAATTAGCTAAAGAAGCCGAAATGGTATGGCTCGCTTCCGATGAGGACCGCGAGGGGGAAGCGATATCGTGGCACCTGTTCGATACACTCGATCTGAAAGACGCCACAACAAAGCGTATCGTATTTCACGAGATCACCAAATCGGCCATCGAAAAAGCCATCCAGAACCCGCGCAAAATAGATTATAACTTGGTTAATGCCCAACAGGCCCGCCGCGTTTTAGATAGACTGGTGGGCTTTGAGCTGTCGCCCGTGTTGTGGAAAAAGGTAAAACCTTCCCTGTCGGCCGGGCGTGTACAATCAGTGGCAGTGCGTTTAATTGTCGACCGGGAGCGCGAGATCAATAAATTTAACAGCGAAGCCTCGTTCCGTATCACTGCTATATTTGGTAAGGGCCGCGAGGCGTTCAAAGCCGAATTGCCCGAGCGTTTCGGGAAACAGGAAGAAGCAGAAAAGTTTTTAACGGATTGTATTAATGCGGTATTCTCGGTAAAAAGCCTGGAAACACGCCCTACAAAACGCTCTCCTGCTGCACCGTTTACCACTTCAACTTTACAGCAGGAAGCAAGCCGGAAACTGGGCTTTTCAGTATCAAGAACCATGTCGGTAGCTCAAAAGTTGTACGAATACGGTAAAATAACCTATATGCGTACCGATTCGGTTAATCTTTCGGATACCGCATTGCAGGCTGCCCAAAAGCAGATCGTATCAGCCTATGGCGAAAAATATCACCAGCTGCGTAAATACAAAACCAAATCAGCAGGCGCACAGGAAGCCCACGAAGCTATCAGGCCCACTTTCTTTGAAAATCATACCACTGATGGCGACCCGTCCGAAAAACGTTTGTACGAACTGATCTGGAAACGTGCCATCGCATCACAGATGAGCGAGGCCCAGTTTGAGAAAACAACAGCAAAGATCGACATATCAACCCGGAGTGAGAACCTGGTGGCTAACGGAGAAGTAATGAAATTTGACGGATTTTTAAAGGTTTACCTCGAATCTGTCGACGAAGATGAAGAGATTTCGGAAGATGGCGAAAACGCTATGTTGCCGCCTTTAACACAAGGTCAGTTATTGGCTTTACGCGATATGACGGCGACGGAGCGCTTTTCGCGCCCGGCTGCGCGTTATACTGAGGCAAGTCTGGTTAAAAAGCTGGAAGAGTTAGGCATCGGCAGGCCGTCGACCTACGCCCCCACTATTTCAACCATTCAAAACCGCGGTTATGTAGTTAAGGAAGATCGCGAAGGCAAGCAACGTGCTTACCGTGTGCTTACCCTAAGCAATAATGCTATCACCAAAGAAACCAAAACCGAAAATACCGGTGCAGAAAAGGCCAAACTCTTCCCTACCGATATCGGTGCTGTGGTTAACGATTTTTTAGTTCAACATTTTAAAGGTATCGTCGATTTTAACTTTACCGCAAGCGTTGAGAAACAGTTTGACGAAATAGCACAGGGATTAAAAGAGTGGACAACTATGATCCGCAGCTTTTACACGCCGTTCCATAACGAAGTTGAGAGCACTATCAAAACTGCCGATAAGGCTACCGGTGAACGTGAATTGGGCACAGACCCGGTTAGCGGAAAAAAAGTTTCGGTGCGTATCGGTCGTTACGGCCCGTTCGTACAGGTTGGCGATAATGAGAATAAAGATGACGCCAACAGCGAGAAACCGCTGTATGCAAGTTTAAGGGCAGGGCAAATGATCGAAACCATTACGCTTGAAGAAGCGATGGAACTGTTTAAGTTGCCTAAAAAAGTAGGTGTATTTGAGGATAAGGAAATGACGGTAGCGATCGGCAAGTTTGGGCCGTATATCCGTCATAACAGTGCTTTCTACTCGTTACCTAAAGAGGTTGACCCGCATGATGTAAGCGAATCTCAAGCTATTGAGATAATTGAAGCCAAACGTAAGAGGGATATTGAGCGTGTGATCAGAACATTCGATGAAAATCCTGATGTAAAAATATTAAATGGCCGTTGGGGACCTTACGTTGAGTTTGGCAAATTAAATCTTAAAATACCAAAGGACAAAGATGCTCAAACACTTACCTACCAGGATTGCGTAGCATTATCCGAAGCAGCTGAAAAGGAGCCAAAAAAAACAGGCAGGTTTGGTAAAAAAGCTGCAGCACCTGCTCCGAAAGTTGCGGCAAGCAAAAAGCCTGCTGCAAAAGTTGCTGCAAAAAAAACAGCTAAAAAGAAATAAAAATCACATTGCTTCGCCGGTAAAATAGCAGGCACAAATTACTTTGTTTAATTTTGATGCAGGTACCGGCACAGTTGGCATCTGGTTATAAATTACACATTGATGAAAAAGGATTTCCCCGATAATACCGTTGAAGATATAGCTGTTGCAGTCGCCCTCGAAAAGGAAAGCATAGAATCGAAGATGTGGTATGTCTATCTCATCAATCTTAAAAATGTTGCTATCGAAAATGTACTGATCACATCCAGGGGCTATGGCGAAAAAAACGGGGAGCAGGTAAAAACATCAGTATTGAGGCACATGTTCCCGAAAGTTGAGCCCGGTACTTTTGTATTGGTTGAGCCTATTGACGAAGATACTTTCGGACTGACTAACGAATACTGGCTTAGTTACTATATCGACGGTAATATTTACGATAAGAAGTTTATCTTTTTACCCGAAAGCATCATCGATTCGAATTTTATAAAGATACCTGTAGTAAATAAGCCGGGGGTAATGATCAGGTAGTTGTAGGGCCGTAAATTGCCATTGCACTTTAAAAGCGCTCCGTAATAATTGTAAAAAAGCTTAAACTTTCATTACAAATATTTTTTGGGGTGAGAGAAAAGCAAATTAGCAAAGCTCTCAATCTTTGGCAACAGGTACTTCATGGCTTTCGTTGTTGTTTACAGTATCACACACAAAAAGCACACCAATTCAACCCACAATTACACTTTAACAAAAATTTAACGCCTGCCTGATATTACTACGTATTTTATACTCATTAGTACTTAGTCAGCCTGCAAAATGTTGTAGTTTAATTAATACGCTGTTTGCTTTTTAACACAGTACCTGATGAGCAAATAGCTCAGAATGTTCAGCAACAGGAACGGCAAAATAAAACTAATGAGTGATGCCAGGCCGATAAGTTGATGATATTGTGAACTTTGAACGGAAACGAGCAATTGCTTGCCTAACGGACCTTTTGAGAATAAAACAATTTCGGTAAAATCGTAACCGAGGTGTAAACCAAACCCCAGTGCCATTGACCTGGTTTTTACGAACGACCATGCCCATATCCAACCCGCTGTGCCTGTTACTATAAATACAATTATCATCATTACCGGGTTGCCCAGCAAACCGTACGAAAACCAATGGTAAACCCCAAAACATACAGCAGAAAGTATAATGGCCCACTTCTCACCCAGTTTCCGGTTTGCAATGTAAAGCAAGGCACCTCTGAATATCAGATCCTCGTACAAAACAGCTTTTAATACCCACCAAAAGGCAATTCCCAGCATACCCAACGTAAATAGAGGGTTCAAATTCCATTCAATATGTGTTAGCAGCGCATCTTTCCATTTATCTAATGCGCACAACGCAGCGGCTAATAAAAAAGCGCTGAGTATTTGTGGTAGTCGTAATTTAACAGGTGTAAATCCTAAAACTATCAAGTTTTTTTGTTCAAAGATTCGCAATAACACATACGAAAGCAGGACTTCGATTATAATACCGATCATCGGATGAAGAATTTAATGTGTTTATGATTAGCGTTTCACACGCCAGATAAGCAGTAAGTTTATGATGATAAAAGCCATAATACCGGCAATGAACAGGATCAACTCGAAAGTTGTTTCAGGAAACCTGGCCGATTGCTCGGTATAAGCCCAGCCCAACAAAATACTTATTGCGCTAATGCCTGCTGATAAAATTATTTTAGACGGAGTTACTGAAGTTGATTTTATCTCAGTGTGATTTTGTTCTGCCTGTGCCTCATTATCTGTTTCAAAAACCTGTACGGGCATATCGAGCGACCGGGCAATGGTCCTGAGCGTGTACATCCTTGGCATTACCTCACCGTTCTCAATCCGCTGTATCGATCGCGGACTGATATTGGTCATATCCGAAAGCTCTTTCTGCGTAAAGCCCTTTTCAAGTCTTCTTTTCTTTATAGCAAGCGCAACCATTTCTTTTTTTCTTAAGTTCATGGCAAAGATACCCGGGCAGATTTTTAATTGTATGTTCTTGAACACGACGTTTACACGTCAATCAGCAGCCGTTTACCGGCAATGAGTAATAATACGGTATTTTTTTATTCTTGTTAGCCGTTTAAATAGATATCGAAAACTAAAAACAAAAAATTATCTTACTTTTAGCAATGCTTGAGCACATCGACCTGCAAAACGTATTGGTGCTGGATATTGAAACAGTACCTCAATATGCCGATTTTGACCAGGTGCCCGAAACATTAAAAAAACTGTGGGCCGCAAAAACCCAGTACCAGCGTAAAGACGAAACACCCGATGAGTTTTACGAACGTGCCGGCATATGGGCGGAGTTCGGTAAAATCATCTGTATTTCGGTAGGCATATTTACCCCTGGCAGCCCTGTGGGCCTGCGTGTAAAATCATTTGCAGGGCACGATGAAAAACTAATCTTACAGCAATTCTGTACGTTGCTCGGCAAACAATCTAAAAACCTGATGCTGTGTGCACATAATGGTAAGGAATTCGATTTTCCGTACCTGTGCCGGCGGATGCTCATTAATGCGGTACCTATCCCATCCCAACTCGAGATATCGGGCAAAAAACCATGGGAAGTAAACCACCTTGACACGATGGAGCTCTGGAAATTTGGCGATTATAAAAGCTACACTTCTCTGAGTTTGTTAACCGAAATATTTAATATCCCAACCCCAAAGGATGACATCGATGGCAGTATGGTCGGCCATGTGTACTGGCAGGAAAGCGACCTGCCGCGAATTTGCATTTATTGCCAAAAGGACGTCGTAGCCACAGCGCAGCTTTTGCTCAGATTCAGGGGCAGCGCATTAATCGCCGAGGAAAATATAACAATAGTTTAAAATATGCTCACCGTCAATAACCTTAAAGTTGAATTTAAAACAGAGAATGGCCTGTTTGAAGCCGTAAAAGGCGTTTCGTTTAAACTGGCCAAAGGCGAGGTTATTGGCATCGTAGGCGAATCGGGGTCGGGGAAATCGGTAACATCCCTGGCTATAATGCGGCTGCTCGAGACTTCTGTGAGCCAGGTAAAGGGAGAGATATTGTTGGATGAGGCGAACCTGCTGAAACTACCGGAAAATGAAATGCAGCTGATCCGCGGCAATCGCATTGGGATGATCTTTCAGGAGCCCATGACCTCGCTTAACCCGGTACTGACATGCGGTTTCCAGGTCGCCGAAGCGATTAAACGTCATCGGCGCTTAAACAATACCGAGGCTCGCGAAAGAGCCTTGGCTTTATTTAAAGAAGTGCAGTTGCCACGACCAGAGTCAATATTTGATTCGTACCCGCACGAAATATCGGGCGGCCAAAAACAGCGTGTGATGATAGCGATGGCGCTATCGTGCGACCCGGAGATACTCATCGCCGATGAGCCGACCACCGCATTGGATGTAACGGTGCAAAAAACCATTATCGAGCTCCTGCTAAGGCTGAAGACGGAGCGCAACATGAGCCTGATCTTTATCTCGCATGATCTGGGCGTGATCAGCGAAATTGCCGACCGGGTGATCGTGATGTACAAGGGCAATGTTGTTGAACAGGCCGGAATTACCGAAATATTTAACAATCCGCAACATCCCTATACAAAAGGCTTGCTGGCATGCCGCCCCTCTCCTGCCTATCAATTAAAAAAACTACCGGTATTATCGGATTTTTTAAAACTTGACGAACAGGGCAATATGCAAGGCTCCGGTTTAAGCATTGAGGAATTGCGTAAACAACTCACTTATTCCGACAAGGAAATAGACGACCGTAAACAGCAATTGTACAGTCGGCAACCTATCCTTAAAGTGCAAAACCTGTGTACCTGGTACCCTGCCGGCGGAGGTTTCCTCCAAAAAGCAAAAGAAATGATTAAGGCCGTTAACGATGTGAGTTTTGAGGTTTATCCAGGCGAAACGCTGGGTTTGGTAGGCGAATCTGGCTGTGGTAAAACTACCCTGGGACGAAGTATTCTACGCCTGGTCGAACCAACTTCGGGCAATGTAGTATTTGAAAGCACAGAGTTGCAAAGCCTGAAAACGGAAGAGATGAGGCGGATACGGCGGGATATACAGATCATTTTTCAGGACCCTTACTCCTCTTTGAACCCTCGCCTGGCGGTAGGAGAATCGATCATGGAACCTTTGCAGGTACATGGTTTATATCATAACAATACACAGCGTAAACAGCGGGTTATAGAATTATTAGAGCGGGTTAATCTGACGGCCGCGCATTTTAACCGGTATCCTTACGAGTTTTCGGGCGGACAAAGGCAACGTATCGTGATAGCGCGCGCTATAGCGTTACAACCTAAATTTATTATTTGCGATGAGTCGGTTTCTGCACTCGATGTATCGGTACAGGCGCAAGTTTTAAACCTGTTGCGCGAATTACAGCAAGAGCTAAATCTCACTTATATCTTTATCTCGCATGATCTGTCGGTCATCAAACACATTTCAGACCGTATTCTGGTCATGAATAAAGGGGTTATTGAAGAAAGCGGCACGCCGGAGCAGATCTACTATCAACCGCAAAACGCGTATACACAAAAACTCATCGCTTCCATACCAGGTCGGGTTCCGGCTAAAAATAATACAAACTGAAGACCGGCAGCGGCTTAGGGCATCGGTGCCAGCCTGATGGTATCCAAGCCTTTGTTAGCAGTTACTGTTGTACGTTCATACCCTGCCTTTACAACCGTAAATTTGAATTTTGGCCTGCCAAACATCAATGAGGTAAAAAATGTAGTTAACTTAAACCGCCCTGCCATATCAGTAATGGTATCTGATTTAGCAGGATCGGGTTTGGGGCTTACAGATACGATCCGGGCTCCGGGTACAGGTTTGCCGGTGTTTTTGCTACCACAATTGCTGTTATGCTTTTATATCCCTCGCAACTGCTTAAGATAGCCAGCATAGTTAACATCAGGATGCGCAATTTCATAAACTATCAGCTTTCGGGCACTTTATGCCCAACCGTGTGGATATCCGGGTTCTGATAATCTCTTTCTATTAAACCATCGCGCATGCGCACAATGCGGTGAGCATGCAGAGCAATATCCTCTTCGTGTGTCACCAGTATAATTGTGTTGCCCTTGGCGTGGATATCTTCAAGCAAACCCATAATTTCGATCGACGTTTTGGTATCCAGGTTACCCGTAGGCTCGTCGGCCAATATAATGGATGGATTATTGATGAGCGCCCTTGCAACGGCAACACGCTGACGCTGCCCCCCGGAAAGTTCATTCGGCTTATGGTCAATACGGTTCCCCAGACCAACGTTCTTTAATGCCTGTGTGGCTAATTCCTGGCGTTTGGCTTTCTTAACACCGGCATAAATGAGCGGCAAACCAACATTATCTAAAGCTGTATTACGCGGTAGCAGGTTAAATGTCTGAAAAACGAAACCAATTTCTTTGTTACGCACTTCGGCAAGTTCGTTGTCGCTCATCTGGCTAACATTAGTGCCATTTAAAATATATTCGCCTTTTGATGGGGTATCCAAACAGCCCAGGATATTCATGAGCGTTGACTTTCCCGAACCCGAAGGCCCCATTAAAGCTACAAATTCGCCTTTTTTTATCGTTAACGAAACCGATTTAAGGGCGTGGATAACCTCGGTGCCGATAACATATTTACGACCTATATCTTTAATGCTAATGAGTGGCTCCATTCGTTTTTGTTTTGTTTGACTAAGATAAGGTATAGAATGTTACAGAGGATAAACGAATTTTTGACGGCTAACTTTTCAATTTAATCTTACCTGAGGTATACAATGAAATAGCCTGCTGTAATATGCTTTGAATGGTATTAATTGGAAGATCAGCGCTGCCGTCAAATAACATAATCTTCATGCGGCCGCGCTTTTCCTGTAGCAGATTGGGGTGCTCGATATGTTTGCCTTCCACTATGCCGATATAGGGTTGATGCAATGTTTTATGCACCCACAAATAGCAGAACATTTTGCCTTTGAAACAGAAGAACGGCATCCCGTATTTCCATGCGGCGGTTATATTCTCATCCTGGGCCAGGATGATATCGCGCAACGCCAGTAAACAACTTTTTACAGGTTCTGGTTGCTCAAAATATAACTTTTCGAGCTCGGTCAATATCAGCCTATTACTTTAGCCACCCTGAAATGATCATCATCGTGCTCAGGAGCATTTTCAAGCGCTTGCTCATGGGTGATCTCCTGTCTTACCACATCCGGCCGTAGCGGGCTTAAGGTGGTCGTCATATAAACCAGGGGTTCAACACCGGTGGTATCTATTTCGTTAAGCTTATCCATAAAACCCAGGATATTCTCCATGTCCTTGATCAGTTCTTCACGTTCGGCATCGGTAACTTCCAAACGTGCCAGGTGGGCTATCTTATCAACGGTTTCTTTATTCATGCTTCGGCAAATTTATTATTTATCAGGTTATAAACCTTATCTTTTAACATATCAGCGTCGTCTGTACTCAAGCCATTTGTTTCGATAGGTTTATGAATGTAAATATCGCAAATGCCGGGGCGTGTTCCTAATTTGAAACCGCTGTCCCATAGCACATGCCAGGTATTTAATGATGTTACCGGCAAAACAGGCAATTGCAGCTCTATAGCCAGCCTGAACGGGCCGTTCTTAAACTCGTGGAGTACAGGCGGATAGTCATCCCCTATCTTCCCTTCGGGAAAAACAATGAGAGTTCGCCCCTGCTTTAAATTCTCGCCGGCCTTTTTAAATGCCCTGAAGGATGATATTTTGCTGTCGCGGTCTACAGTAACATCCACACTCTTTAAAAAAATGGAAAACAAGGGGTTGGTCAGCAGTTCGGCCTTGCTCATAAAACTCACATTGTTTTTTATAGCGATCCCCATCGACAGGATATCGAGGTTAGAGGTATGGTTAGGGCAAACAATGTAGGTGCGGCTCCAGTCGATAGGCTGCTCATGTTTTATCCTGAAAAAGAAACCTGAGGCCGTGGCGCTGAAATAACTGATCATCCGCCGCAGCCGGTTAAGCTCTTTATAGCGCGAGGGTTTACGCGAGTAAAAATACAGCAACGGATAAAAAAGCACCAGGCCCAAAGCGGCCGTAAATATGTAATAATAATTATGTGCCCTCCGTAAAAAAAGTATCATGTATAAGGTTGGTAAGTTTTATCAAGATACGTAAAAAGGCATTATCGGGATTGAAGCTCGTTTTCGGCTCTGAATTTTTGATCAATGATGCCGAACACCTTGTCCTTCAGCTTATCGGCATCATCCAGGCTCATATCGGCTGTTTCGATGGGCCTGTGTACGTAAACATGGCTGACGCCTGATCTGGCGCCTGTTTCGAGACCGGTATCCCATATCAGCTTCCAGTTATCGATACAGGTTACAGGGATGATCGGTATTTTAAGTTCGATAGCCAGGCGGAAAGGGCCGTTTTTGAACTCGTTGAGCCGGGGCGGATAATCGTCGGGAATTTTACCCTCGGGGAAGATCACTACCGTCATGCCGTTCTGCAGGCGCTCTCCGGCCTTTTTAAAAGCCTTAAAGGATGAAATTTTACTATTGCGGTTAACCGGGATATCAATGGTTTTGAAAAAGATACCCAGTGCAGGGTTACGTACAAACTCTTCTTTGCCGATAAAGCAAAAATTATTTTGCACCATCAGCGTAATGGCCGTGATATCCAAACTTGAGCTATGGTTAGGGCAGATAATATAGGTGCGGCTCCAGTCGATAGGCTGTTCAAACTGGTAACGATAGCGTATGCCTGCAACGCCCGAACTTAGCCAGCCGCATATTTTGCGCAGCTTGTTCATTACAGGATATCGGCTTGGCTTTCGCGAAAAGAAATAAAGCAGCAGGTAAAATAAATAGATAAACGTGGCTACGCCGTAGCGATAAAACCGGGCATGTAGTTTCCTTAGGATCATCGTCCCCAAAAATAGAAAAAATACTTACTTTCGCCCCATGGAAACTGTTGTTAGTGGTATTCGTTCCACCGGAAAATTACATTTAGGCAATTACTACGGAGCCATTCAAAACTTCGTAAAAATGCAGAATGAGTTTAAATGCTTCTTTTTTATAGCCGATCTGCACTCGTTAACCACCCACCCTACACCTACCGACCTGCATGGCAACGTGAAGCAGGTTTTGGTAGAGTACCTGGCTGCAGGCATCGATCCTGAAAAGGTTACGATCTATGTACAGTCGGACGTGCCCGAGATTGCCGAATTGTATTTGTATATGAATATGAACGCCTACCTGGGCGAATTGGAACGCAGCACCTCGTTTAAAGATAAAGTACGTGCCAACCCGGATAACGTAAACGCCGGCTTGCTCACTTACCCGGTTTTGATGGCCGCAGATATCCTGATCCATAAAGCTACCAAAGTGCCTGTAGGTAAAGATCAGGAGCAGCATTTGGAAATGGCGCGCACTTTCGGTAACCGCTTTAACCGCTTGTATAATCACGACTATTTCCCGGAGCCTTTTGCTTTTAACTATAGCGATAACCTGGTGAAAATACCAGGTTTGGATGGCAAAGGAAAAATGGGCAAATCAGAAGGCGAAGCCAATGCGGTTTACCTGTCCGATTCGCCTGAAGTTATCCGTAAAAAGGTAATGCGCGCCGTTACCGATAGCGGGCCAACCGCCGAAAATCAGGCTAAACCGGCTGAGATACAAAATCTGTTCGACCTGATGAAAGTGGTATCTGCGCCGGATACCCTTGCACACTTTGATGAGCAATACAACAAATGCGCCATCCGCTATGGCGACTTGAAAAAACAGCTGGCCGAAGATATGGTCATAGCCACCGCGCCCATTCGCGAACGTATCGATGCCATTGCCAACGATGCCGTTTACCTGCGCCAGGTGGCTAAACACGGCGCCATTAAGGCTCGTGAAAGCGCACAAAAGACAATTAAAGACGTAAGAGAAATTATCGGGTTCCGTGGTTTTTGAGTTATCAATAAATAACCATTAGGATTTTCGATTTATAACTTTTACCTTTTGACTTTAAACTTTTGAACTAACAACATGCACATAGCCATTGTAGGCAACATCGGGGCCGGTAAAACCACACTAACAGAACTATTAGCCAAAAACTACGGCTGGGAGCCGCTTTACGAAGCGGTTGACAACAACCCATACCTGGAGGATTTTTATGGTGATATGAAACGCTGGAGCTTTAACCTGCAGATCTATTTCCTGAATAATCGCTTCCAGCAAATCATCGAGATACAGAAAGGTACGCGTAATATTATACAAGACAGGACGATATACGAAGACGCTTTCATCTTTGCCGAAAACCTGCACGATATGGGGCTGATGACCAGCAGGGATTACGAAAATTACCGTGCTATTTTCGATAACATTACCAGCTTTATCAAACCGCCCGATCTGCTGATCTATCTCAAAGCGTCGGTACCAACGCTGGTAAACAACATACAGCGCCGCGGCCGCGAATACGAAAGCGGTATCCGCCTGGATTATCTTTCAAAGCTGAATGAAAAGTACCAAAAATGGATTAATGGCTATAAGCTTGGCAAACTGCTGATATTGGATAAGGATACGCTCGATTTTACCAATAACCCTGAAGATCTGAGCAGCGTGGTATTGTCGATAGAGCGCGAAATAAACGGCTTGTTTTAATGAAAGTTCTCGGCATCATCCCGGCTCGCTACGCCTCTACCCGCTTTCCGGGTAAACCTTTGGTTGATATTGCTGGTAAAAGCATGCTGCATCGCGTTTATGAGCAAGCCAAAAAGTGTAAAAGCCTGCATGAAGTGATTGTTGCTACGGATGACCTGCGCATATTCGACCATGTAAAAAGCTTTGGCGGGATGGTAACCATGACATCCGATAGGCATCAAAGCGGTACCGACCGCTGTGCCGAAGTTGCTGCAAAATATCCGGAATACAATGTTGTGATTAATATACAAGGCGATGAACCTTTTATCGATCCCGAACAGATAGCACGTGTAGCAAGTTGCTTTAACGAGCCGGGTACACAGTTAGCAACGCTCATCAAAAAAATAACCACCACCGAAGAACTCTATAACTTCAGCTCGCCGAAGGTTATCATCAATAAACTGTCGGAAGCCATCTATTTTTCACGGGCAGCAATACCACACGTGCGCGGCGAAGAACCACAACGATGGCTTTATCATAGTACTTACTACAAGCATATCGGTATTTACGGTTATAACAGTGCCATACTGCAGCAGATCACACTCCTGCCTCTATCCTCGCTCGAAAAAGCCGAAAGCCTCGAACAACTACGCTGGATTGAGAATGGCTACCGCATTAAGGTTGCCGAAACTGAGTTGGAAACGCATGCTATCGATACACCCCAAGACCTTGAAAAGCTATTAAAAAACCTTTAACAATATTGTTGTAATCGCTTATATCGACTTCCAAACAAAAGGCATTTTCTCCACAATTACGGCTTAATCCAAAAAATTTATTACTTTTGCATCCCGTACACAAACATTTGGTTTCGCTCTTTTTTGAAGCCAGAATCTCATAGAACACATGACTAAATACATTTTTGTTACGGGTGGCGTTACTTCGTCATTAGGGAAAGGTATAATTTCCGCTTCGCTCGCAAAACTTTTACAGGCCCGTGGTTACAGCGTAACCATCCAGAAATTCGACCCTTATATCAACATTGATCCGGGTACGATGAACCCGTACGAGCATGGCGAATGCTATGTAACCGAGGATGGCGCCGAAACCGACCTCGACCTTGGGCACTACGAGCGTTTCCTGAACACGCCAACATCAAAAGCCAATAACATCACTACCGGCCGTATTTATCAGAATGTGATCAACCGTGAGCGCCAGGGTGCTTTTTTGGGCAAAACTGTACAGGTTGTACCCCATATTACCGATGAGATCAAAAACAATATCCGCATTTTAGGCGAAGGTGGTAATTACGATATCGTAATTACGGAGATAGGTGGTACCGTGGGTGATATCGAATCGCTGCCGTTTATTGAAGCTGTGCGCCAGTTCAGATGGGAAACCGGGCAGAACAACTCGCTGGTTATCCATCTTACTTTAATTCCCTTCCTGGCAGCTGCAGGCGAATTAAAAACAAAACCTACCCAGCACTCGGTTAAAATGTTGCTGGAGTATGGTATACAGCCTGATATTTTGGTTTGCCGTACCGAGCATCATATTAATTCTGATATCCGTAAAAAAATTGCATTGTTTTGTAACGTTAACATCAACGCGGTAGTCGAATCGATCGATGCGTCGACAATTTACGATGTGCCGTTGCTGATGTTGAAAGAACAACTGGATAAAACTGTTTTAAGCAAGCTTAAACTGCCAGCCAAAAACGAGCCTAACCTCGAAAGCTGGAAAGATTTCCTGGGCCGTTTAAAAAATCCGACCGCCGAAGTGCGTATCGGTTTGGTGGGCAAGTATGTTGAGTTGCCCGATGCTTATAAATCTATTACTGAGTCGTTCATCCACGCAGGCGCTAAAAATGAATGTAAGGTGCGTGTTGAAACAATTCATTCGGAAGAATTAACGCCTGAAAATGCGATTGAAAAACTGCAGGGTCTGCATGGCATATTGGTAGCGCCGGGTTTTGGCCAGCGAGGTATCGAGGGTAAAATTGAAGCGATACGTTACGTTCGCGAAAACAATATTCCGTTTTTTGGTATCTGCCTGGGCATGCAAATGGCCGTAGTTGAGTACGGGCGCAACGTGTTGGGTTTAAAAGGTGCACACAGTACCGAAATGGATACCGAAACGCCTCACCCGGTTATCGGGATGATGGAAGGACAAAAAAAGGTTACCAACAAAGGCGGTACCATGCGTTTAGGCGCTTATGCCTGTGATCTGCGTAAGAACAGTAAAGCAGCTGCCATTTACGGCAAGGCGCATATTTCTGAACGCCACCGCCACCGTTACGAGTTTAACAACGCATATTTAAAACAATACGAGAACGGTGGCCTGATACCATCGGGTATTAACCCTGATAATAACCTGGTTGAGATCGTTGAGCTTAAAAATCATCCGTTCTTTTTGGGCGCGCAATTTCATCCCGAATTAAAATCAACAGTTGCTAATCCGCACCCACTTTTTGTTAACTTTGTCGCCGCTGCATTGGCTTATGCCCGTAAAAAATAATTGTGATTAATGCAGCATTTTAAATAATGGATAAGAATACATACACAGGATTATTCCTGATCATGCTCATTTTGTTTGGTTTCTTTTACTTAACCAAGCCATCAGAAGCCGACATCAAATTAGCCAAAGCCCGCGAACACCAGGATTCGCTAAAAAGGGCCGGTATAAAACAAGCAGCGGCAACAGCCAAAGCCGATAGCGCCAGCAAAACCATTAAGTTAGATTCGGCAGCTTTGAGATCACCTTTTGGCGCTACTATGGCCGGCACTGAGCAATTCATCACACTCGAAAATGATGAGATGATTGTTAAGCTTTCTACTTTAGGTGGCCGGATACAGTCGGTTGAATTAAAAAACTATAAGACGTTTGACAAACAGCCTCTCGTTCTTTTTAACGGCGTGCAAAACCACCTGGGCTTATATTTTACCGCTGCCGGTAAAAGCATCAACACCAATACCCTGTATTTTAAACAGGTTAGCGCAGATGCCACATCGGTTACACTGCGGTTGAATTACAGCCCAAACCAGTATATCGATTATGTGTACTCGCTGCCAAAAACCGGTTATAAGCTTGGTTTTAATATTAAGATGACCGGCCTTGAGCAGATTATCCCAAGCAATGCTCCTTTAACTTTAGGATGGCAGGCCAGCCTGAACAAAACCGAGAAGGACATGACCATGGAGCGCCAATACTCGACAGTTTATTACAAAGATACCGAAGGCGAGGTCAATAACCTGAATGAAAACAAAGACGACACCATCCAGATCAAAGATAAAAAGCTGGATTGGGTATCGTTTAAACAACACTTTTTCTCAAACGTGCTGATCTACAAAAGCGGCTTTGCAAATGCCAGCCTGCACGTAAGCAGTGATACCAGCATGAAAGGTGAGGTTAAACAAACCCTTGCTAAAGTACAACTTCCAAATAATACCGGTGGCTATTACCCGATGACTTTTTACTTTGGGCCAAACCAATTTGAAATACTGAAAGCTCAGGGCGACGATCTTGAAAAACAAATTGCTTTTGGCTGGGGACCACTTAAATACATTAACCGTTGGGTAGTATTGCCTGTATTCGGTTTGTTAAAAACCTTCGGCTGGAACTATGGGTTGATCATCCTGGCACTGACCATCCTCTTAAAGCTGGTATTATCCCCGTTAACCTACAGATCATATCTGTCGATGGCTAAGATGCGTATCCTGAAACCTGAGATCGACGAGATCAAAGCAAAAGTCGGCGAAGACAATCCTACGCTGCTGCAACAGGAAACGATGAAGCTATATAAAAAAGCCGGTGTAAACCCGCTTGGTGGTTGTTTGCCTATGCTGCTGCAATTACCAATCGTATTTGCGTTCCTGCGCTTCTTCCCGGCTTTATTCGAATTGCGGGGCCAGAGCTTTTTGTGGATGAAGGATTTGTCGACTTATGATGATGTGATCAAATTCGGAACGAATATCCCGTTTCTGGGCGACCACATCAGTCTGATGTGTTTGCTGATGACGATATCGACATTTATCTATACTTATTTCAATAACCAGATATCGGGCGTAACCGGCCAGATGAAATACATTGGATACATCACGCCGGTTATCTTTATCGTAGTATTGAACAAATACCCATCGGGTTTGAATTATTACTACTTCCTGGCGAACATGTTAACTTTCACACAACAATATTTGATCCGCCTGATGGTCGACGAGAAGAAAATACATGCCGAAATACAGGAAAACAAAAAGAAGCCCGAAGATAAAACTAAAAAGAAATCGGCATTTGCCCAACGTATGGAAGATTACATGAAGCAACAGCAACAAATACAACAGGCTAATAAGAAGAAATAGGTATTTTAGTTTGAATGAAAACACGGGCTCTGTATATTTGGTATACAGAGCCTTTTTTATAAACCATATCATTTATGTCATTCCGGCTTATTTTTACTTTTATACTACTACTTATCTCAGCACAACTTTGCTTAGCGCAGGAAACAATTGAGTTAAGCACTTATCATGGCGGCGGTATAACCGAAAAATACAATACTTTAAAAAGCGACCGGAAAATAAAACAAGGGCTATATCAGCAAATTACCCGTAAAAACACGGCTATTGTATCGGGGGTTTACGATCATAACAAGCGTGTGGGTATCTGGCATTTTTATGATAAGGATGGCCATGTAAACGAGCTATATAACTACACGACACAAAAATTGCTGTATGAAGCACCCGTTGACAGCACACACGATTATATCGAATACATATTTGATAAAAAAACTACCCGCAAGGATACGGTGACCAAGCCCGTGCGCATTGGCGGCACGTGGTTTGGTTATCTGCCTTATATTAAGCTCTTTAAGGTCGATCCGCTGAACTTCTACGGATCGGTGACAATACGTGCATTTTTACAGATACTGGTAAGTCCGGGCGGCCGCTTATCCGAATGCAAGCTCATTGTGCAACTAAAAAACAATAATGCAATTTTGGATACCTATTTATTGAACAATGACCTGTTGGATGAATACGACAAGCAATTTGTGGCTGCCACAATTAACCGGCAACCGGTAGTGTCTACTATTTCAATATTGGTAAAAATTAATCCCGATTGGTCTATCAGCTTATATTAAAATTAAAAAGGCCTCCCTTTTTCGAAGGAGGCCCCTAATTGTATATTATTGTTGTTTATCGGGGGCGTTGGGTGGAGGCGGGCCCTGCGGTCGTGGCGGGCGCATAGTTTTTTCAACTTCCTTATATTTGGTAAACTGGGCTTGGGTAAGTACCTTTTTTATTTCTGCATCGCGGATAGCGACAAGGCTATCTGCCGATTTCTTTTTCCCCGGTGGCAATGGCGGCGGCGGTGGCGGGGGCATTTTACCCCGCACCTTTTCTATGCCTGTAAAAAAATTTTTGTAGGCCGCTTCTACCTTCGCTTTTTGCGCCGGGTTTAAAGTAAGGTCTTTCTCAAGCTTGCTGCTTACTTGTTTTGAATGCTCCTCGGGTGATGGCGGTTTTTGTCCGGGCGGAGGGCCCTGCTGTGCCTTAACCATACAGGTTGCTAAAAGCAAACCCGATAAAAGGATTGTAATCTTAGTTTTCATAATTTAATTGCTTTTAGGGTATTAGATGCTGCAATTTTAGAAATCCTGCGCCGCTCATCATTTTATTGTGGCGGGCCTTGTCCATCGCCAGGTGGTGGCGGCGGGAAATTACCGCCCTGGCCTTGTGGAGGTGGCGGACCTTGCGGCCTTCCCCCTGCCGGCCCCATCATTCGTAATACCTGTTTAATAATATTATCAAATTTTTCTTTCTGCTGATCGTTACACAGGGCGCGCACCTTTTTTAAATGTTCATAGGTGAGCATATCCAGTTTGCTTTCGCATGCAACTATATGGGCCGATAAGCTATCCAACTGTACCTGAGTCGTTTTTGTATCCGAGAGCGAATTAAAAAAAGCATCCTTTGCCTCATGCAATCTTTCCTGGATCAGGCCTACATTCTGGCGATGATGCTGAACAAGCTCGCCGTAAGCCTGCTGCTGCGATTGGTTTAATCCAAGCTGGGCAATGATAAAGCTTTTGGTGTTCTCCTGGCCACGCGGCGTGTCGGCTGGTTTATTAATATCGGTATGAAGTTTCAGGTACCAAAAACCTGCCAGCGTAGCTATATTGGCTAAAACCAATACACCTACGATAAAACCCCACATCCTGTTTTTTAATAATTGATCCATTATCTTTCGGAATTATTGTATAGCACTGTCGTATTCATATTATAATCGGCCGCAAAATTTTGGAGCGCACTCGCCGAACTTGTCGAAACTGAATTATTAACCGAGCTTAAGCCCCTGATAGCCATAATATTAAATACCAGGAACACGGTAAGCACACTTACAGCAAGCACAGGCCGGCTGACCAGCCGCTGTAAAAAATCGGTAGATACCTGGTTCTTTTGTTGTTGCAGCCTCGCTTCAACACGCGTATAGAAAAATGGCGACACCTCTGCCCTGCCTGCCCCATCGAGACTATTGAGTATTGCCTCTATTTCATCATCTCTGTTCGTCCTGGTTTCCATGATGTGATCTATTTATCTGTATGATAATATGTTTCTAATAATTTTCTTAAATTTTGCTTGGCACGATGCATATACGATTCGACGGCCCCTACAGTTACCCCCATAATATCGGCCACTTCCTGGTAATTCTGGCCTTCGATCTTATTGAGCACGAATGCAACCTTCTGGTTTTCGGGCAGCTTATCCAATGCCTTAAACAATATAACCGAACGCTCCTTGTTTTCCATCAATACGCCCGGGTGCACAAAATCGGGCACGTCCCTTTCAACTTCATTATCAGTACCAAACAAGCTGCTTATTAATGCAAAGCGCTTTTTTCGCTGCTTGTGCCGCTGCCAATCCAACACTTTGGTTATAGTAATGCGATAAACCCAGGTGGAGAGCTTCGATTCGCCTTTAAACTTCTGTACCGATTCGTAAACCTGTATAAAAACTTCCTGGGCAATATCTTCAGCCTCCTCCCGGTTTTGCAACATACTTAACGCCGTATTGAAGACCATGTTCTGGTACAGCTCAACAACCTGCCTGAAAGCACTTTGCTGCTTATTTTTTAGCTGTTCAATTAATAGTTCTTCAACCAAAACCGGTTTATATTTAAAGGTTAGACGACATTGCCTAAATAATCCTGCGCTGTAATTTACTTTTTTTTATAAATAAAAAACGAGCTAACCCATTGTTGCAAAAGCACTGTTATAAATTGTTAAATTTTTGCAACATCACAGTTAGCTTTTATACAATTTGCTATCTTAATACTACCTTAGTATTCGTGAAAAAGTATCCCTTATTTTTATTTATGCTTTGTATATCTGCAGTGTTAAAAGCACAAACAGATACCGTTGCGGCTAAAATAAGTAAGATACCAGTTATACATGTCGATGTATTGGCAAAATTCCCCGGCGGCGATTTTACCAAGTATATAGCCGCCAATATCAACTACCAAAAAAAATCAGACAGGAATTTACGCGGCCAGGTAATTATATCTTTAAAGATTGATACAAATGGCAAAGTATCTAACGTGAACATCCTGAAAAGTGTAACACCACAAATAGACCAGGAAGTAGCACACGTGATCAAATCTTCGCCAAGATGGCAACCCGCAATGGTTAAGGGCAAACCTATTGGTGTGTATATGGTATTTAACATTGATATGGGTGTAATAAGCGCACTTGCTCCGCCGGCCAAATCGCAAAATACTATTGCTAACACATCGGAACCAATAAAGAAACCGGTAATAGAACCTGTAGTGACGAGCAAAAAAGCGCCACCTGTTTCTGAAAAAAAGGCAGAACCAACCCCGATTGTTACTACCTCGGAGAAGAAACCTGTTTTGAAAGCGGTAAAAAAACCTATACCCCCTTATGACAAAAAGCCGGTGCCTGTAGAAAAGAAACCATTGCCCCAGGTCGTAAAAAAAACATCGCCGCCCCCTCCGATTACTAAAAAAACTATCCCCGTAGCCAAAACGCCGCCGGCACCGATAAAAAAACCCACACCGGTGATAATTAAGAAGCCCAATCCTATTGTAATTAAGAAACCCGCTGAACAAATCGCAAAAAAGACTGCACCTCCTGCGCCTGCTGTTAAAAAACCTAACGTTGTTGCCGGAAAAAAAGCGATACCTGCAGTGGCCAAAACAATAATACCGCCGCCCGCCGTAATGAAAGTAAAACCACCTGTTGCTAAACCCGTTGAAAAAAAGGTCGCCGCAGACCCCGCAATCAAGCATAGAGCGCCGCTTGTTGCAAAAAGCAAAAAGCCGGAGGATGACCTGAACCACACACTCGGACCATCGTCGGAAGCGTATTTCCCCGATGGTGGTAAACCAGGTTTTTTTAAATACTTAAGCGAAAATATTCACTATCCTATCCTATCAAAGATCAATAAAATTGAAGGTGAAGTAACATTAAGCTTCGTGGTCGACAAAGATGGCACGGTTACTGATATAAAAATTATAAGTGCACCTGCAGAAGACCTTGCGCAGGAAGCCAGGCGGGTAATTTTAGCAGGGCCGAAATGGAAACCAGGTATACAGAACGGCATACCTGTAAAGGAAACTTTTACTGTGCCTATAAATTTTAAGATACAAGATAATAAACCGAGTCAACCCTGAGTATAATGAAACGTCTTTTCTTCCTTTTGTTGTTACTGTTACCATTTTTACCGAAAGCACAAACTGTAACTGTAACCAAACACGCCAATACTGCGCTTAATTTTAAAGCTATCGATGTGGAACCGCAGTTTCCAGGCGGCGCTAAAGCATTCAATAAATACCTGTCGAAAAATGTAATTTACCCTGTAAATGCTTCATCGCAGGAAATGAACGGCTCTGTTACGTTGGCGATGGCCATTGAAAAAGACGGCACTATAACCGATATCAAAATCATCAACGGACTGTCGGAAGTGATGGACCGCGAAACTATACGGTTAATGGCCGCATCGCCAAAATGGAAACCCGGTATGCAGCGTGGGCAGCCTATACGCGTACGCTATACTTTCACTATCAACTATGCTTTAATCGGCGATAAGCGGAGTTAAAATTTTTTTGGTGAAAACATATTGTTCGTATCAAAACGTTATATTTGATATAATCAATTACAACCCCGATAAGCCATCGCTTATACATCCCTGACTCACCGGAGGTTCATACTATTAATAAAACCATTAATTATGAACAAAACAGGCATTTATCTGATGATAGCCGCGGTGGTTATCATTCTCATCGGACGCTTAACATTTCAAAATCTGGTGTATGTTAATGCGGTCGATTCCAACACTTTTACAGTTTACATTAACGGGATCAAGTCGTTCCCATGGCCCGATTTTATTGGCCTGGTCATGTTCATGTCGGGCCTGGTAACCGTTATTGCGCCACCACGCGAAAAAGGACACGTTTATCCTTGATTGAATAAGTAAATAACAAAAAAGCCGTCCCGGATTAATCAGGACGGCTTTTAAAATTTGTTTTAACTGCCGGTTATTTTACTCGGCAGCTGGAGTCTCTTCTGCTTTATCGGCAGCAGGCTCAACTTTTTCTTTCTTTGCTTTTGGAGCTTTTGCTGCTGGAGCAGCTTCTTCCGCAGCGGGTGCAGCCTCAACAACCGGAGCTTCAGCTTTAGGTGCTTTTTTTGCAACAGCCTTGGGAGCTTCTTCAACAGCTACAGGTTGTGCAGCGAAAGGGATAACCGATACATAAGAGCGGTTATCAGCTTTCTTTTTGAAAACTACAGTACCATCGATCAAAGCAAATAAAGTATGATCTTTACCGATACCTACGTTTTTGTCCGGGTTGTGCGGGGTACCACGCTGACGAACGATAACGTTTCCTGCAATAGCTGGCTGACCGCCGAAAATTTTTATACCCAAACGCTTGCTATGTGACTCGCGACCGTTTTTGGAACTACCGGCCCCTTTTTTGTGTGCCATGTTTTATATTTTTTATGAGACCTTAACAGGTTCTCGGAGGTTAATAATTATAAAGATATACCTGTGATCTCTATTTTAGTGAATTGCTGACGATGACCGTTTTTCTTTTTGTAACCTTTTCTCCTTTTCTTTTTGAAAACGATTACTTTATCACCTTTTAAATGAGACACGATCTTAGCAGTAACTTTGGCACTTTTCAAATCGGCTCCCAATTTGAATTTGCCATCGTTTTCGGCTAACAATACTTTGTCAAATTCAATACTAGCGCCCTCATCTCCCTGTAAACGGTGTACAAAGATCTGCTGGTCTTTTGCAACTTTAAATTGCTGTCCGGCTATACTTACTATTGCGTACATTATTGTTAATTATTTAGTTATTTAAAATGAGGTGCAAATATAGAGCTTTGTTTTTCAAAAAGCAAGCGAATTTTGGTTTTACTGTTGAAACGCTTAAATGTTGCAGTGTTTGTCTTGAATCTTGATTCTGCTTCCTGGCTCTCTTATTTCTTTCCTATCTTCTCTCCGCTTCATCCAGCCGGCTTTGTATCTCCTTAATCAGGCGTTGAGCGGCATCTTTTAGTTCGGGCTTGCCATCAAAAGCCGCATCAAACATCACGGTTTTAGTTTTGCGCTGATACTTAAACTGAATCAGGTAGTGCGGAGCCTTATTAAAGCCTATCTCCATACTGTCGAAACCAATCCTCGAAGGAAAGTTCCAGAACCCCAGGTCGGCGGCTTTCCGATGCAGATACAGTAAATCGTCGTTATTTAGTTTCAGGTGCTTTTTAATCAATGAATCGCGTTTATCCAGGTATTGATAATTACCTGTTCGCGAATTGTACTTATTGATCAGCGAATCGCCCAGGCCATAATTAAGCGTAATGGATTCAAACTCGGCAAATTTATACGGTGCGTTCTTGATCATCATACCATAGTAGTAAAAACAATACAGCAAGAAAGGTAAGATGATGCTGACCAGCAGAAATATTTTTTTGGCTCTTAATGACATGAACAGGAAATTGAAACGCAAAAGTAAAAATTAAAAAACAACGGGGATTTAGAAGTTAAAATAAATTCCTCAGTTTCCAGAGCTAATTACTGATAACTTTTTCATCCAGTTCGCCTTCCCACTTGCTCACTACCGCGGTAGCCATGGCATTGCCTAAAACGTTGGTTGCCGAGCGCCCCATATCCAGCAGCGGGTCGATGCCAATAAGCAGGGCCAGGCCAGCCTCTGGTATGTTGAATGTGGCGATGGTACCTGCAATTACCACCAGCGAAGCGCGCGGAACACCCGCTATACCCTTGCTGGTGAGCATCAGTATCAATAACATGGTAATTTGCTGACCGAAAGACAATGGGATATTATAGGCCTGGGCAATAAAAAGCGAAGCAAAAGTCATGTACATCATCGAACCATCCAGGTTAAAGGAGTAGCCTAAAGGCAGAACAAAACTTACAATCTTATCTTTACAGCCAAATTTTTCGAGTTCGATCAGCACCCGCGGGTAAGCGGCCTCGCTGGTTGAGGTACTAAAGGCGATCAGTATGGCATCCTTGATATTATTAACCAGTGTGAATACCCTGCCGCTTAAAACCAGGTAGCCTACAAAAATGATCACCAGCCATAAAATGAACAAGCCCGAATAAAATTCAGTGATAAACACCGCATAAGTTGATAAAATGCCCAAGCCCTGTTTGGCCACGATGGCTGTTATGCTACCGAAGACGGCCAGTGGCGCCAGCGCCATTACATAGCCGGTTATCTTCATAATGACGTGCGCTATGGCATCCATCGCTTTGATCACGATCTTACCCTGCTCTCCTATCGCAGCCGTAGCCACGCCAAAAAACAAAGCGAATACCACGATCTGCAATATCTCGTTATTGGCCATCGATTTAAAAAAGCTATCGGTAAAAAAGTGATCGAGAAAGGTTTCTAACGATAGCGCCGATTTTTTGATATCGGTACCCAAATGGCTATCGGGCAATGGGATATGCATGTGACTGCCCGGTTGATAAAGATTTACCAATATCATACCTAACAATAGGGATACAAGCGTAGCGCTGATGAACCACAACAGGGTTTTACCGCCAATGCGACCAACCGTACTTATATCGCCAACTTTAGCTACGCCGACTACCAGTGTAGTAAACACCAACGGCGCTACGATCATTTTGATTAGCGACAGAAACTTTTTGCTCAGCAAAGTAAACGGTTCCAGTTTCGACTCGCGTGCATCCGTATTTTCGGTACGTATTTTTACTTGTCCCGATCGTAATACTTTTAAAGCCCTATAATTCGCGCTGGTCGTATCCTTTATCTGTACCAGTTGATTATCGAGCGTTTTAATGCTTACTTCGGCCGCTGACAGTTTATCGTTATAAGGTTTGATAACAGTACCATTATAAATGTATCCGGCTATTACACCGGCAATTAAGGCGATAAAAATATAGAGAGCGAGTTTGTTTTTAACCATGTGCGATTTTAATTGGATCACGAAAATATAACAAAATTTCAATTATCAATGTTAGTAGTTTACCATAATCAAACTTAAAACTATTGAGCACATATAATAAAATCATTACTTTGCCAAAGTATTTATGAGCATTACCCAATACGGTTTACAGGAAATAAAGAAAGAACTGCAGCACCTCGACGATAAGCAGGCAGCTTTGCTCTTGCTGCGCATGGCACGGTACAAAAAAGAGAATAAAGAGCTGCTGGCTTACTTGCTTTTTGATGCCGGTGATGAATTGGCTTTCGCCGAAAATTTTAAGCATGAGATTGGCTTAATGATGAGCCAGGTGCCTTTGCGCAGCTATGATGCTGCCAAGCTTTTACGGAAAGTATTGAAAACAACCAATAAATACATCAAATTTACCGGCTCGAAACAGGTTGAAGCCGAATTACTGCTCACCTTTTGCCGTAATTACCTGGATTATGTGGACAGGCGCACTTCATTTAAACCTTTGCGGACAATTCTGACCAAGCAACTGGAAAAGGTTAAGAAAGCGATAGACAAGCTGCATGAGGACCTGCAGTTTGATTATACTGCCGAATTTGATGCCTTAGTGGCCGATGCCGAAAAACGTTTGCCCTGGTTTCATAAAAACGAATTAACGTTGTAACAATTAATAACTGCACCAGTCTAAGAAATATAATTTAACTGTACGTGACCAATAAAGAGGCGGCATTTAAGCAAATTTTCGAGGCCAATTCAAAAAAGATATTCCATTTGTGCTATGGTTATACCGGCGACGACGATGCCGCGAACGACCTTTTGCAGGAAACTTTTTTGAAAGTATGGCAAAACCTCGAAAAGTTCAGGAACCAGGCCATGATCTCGACCTGGATATACCGCATCGCTGTAAACACCTGCCTTACCTACCTACGATCAGAAAAACGACAAGCAAAAGACGAGCTGACCCCTTTTATCGCTGAAACCAAAATAGACGAAGTAAGCGAAAAAAATGAGCAGGTGGCTTTGCTGTATAAATGTATATCGAAACTGGATGAATCGGAAAGAATTATTATCACCATGGTTTTAGATGAAATGCCATACCCGGAAATAGCAGAAATATCGGGTATATCCGAAGGTAACCTGCGGGTTAAAATTCATCGCATTAAACAGAAGTTGACAGATTTATATAACCACTATGAAAGACTTTGAGCATTTGATGACGGTTTGGCAAAACCAACCCGTAAAGGAGCAGCTTTCGGTGGATGAGGCTCTTAAGCAGGTAAAAAAAGGGATGGGCAGCCTTAGCCGTAAGTTGATGTGGGGGATTGTGGCTATGATAGTGGCTATAGTAAACGCCTTTGTTATTTTATTTTTTATGGTGTTCCAGTCGTGGGTGACTTATGTAGGCATACTTATTATGCTGATACCGATGGTTACTTATGTGGTAATGATGTTTCGCGATTACCGGTTAATACATCGCCGCGATGTTACCGTTAACCCGACCGATTACCTGCAAAGCCTGAAAGAATACAAAAAGAACCGTGCAGTTCTGTACGGGAAACTATATTACTCTTATATCGTGCTGCTCAGCATTGGCCTGGCATTATACTTTTTAGAAGTATTGAATGATGCTACGCTGACAGGAAAAATAGTGGTTTACACATTAACCGCAGTATGGTTCCTGATCTGCACATTTTACCTCAAGGACCGCATTGTAAAAAATGAAGAGGAAAAGATCAACCTGATTGTTGAGCGTTTGGAACGTTTGAAAGATCAGTTTGCGGTATAAGATAGTCTTGAGTCGAGAGTCCTGAGTCAGGAGTCGAAAAGGACTCAAGACTAAAGACTCCGGACTTAGAACTAATTAACGTGTATAATTCGGCGCTTCTTTGGTTATCGTAATATCGTGTGGGTGCGATTCGCGGATTCCAGAAGCCGTAATGCGCACAAACTGTGCTTTTTGTAATGCTTCGATATCTTTAGCGCCGCAGTAACCCATACTGGCGCGTAAACCGCCTACATACTGATACATTACTTCGGCCAAAGTACCTTTGAACGGTACACGGCCAACGATGCCTTCTGGAACCAATTTCTTGATATCATCCTCAACATCCTGAAAATAGCGGTCTTTTGATCCCTGTTCCATTGCCTCAATCGAACCCATACCTCGGTATGATTTAAATTTACGGCCTTCGTAGATGATAGTTTCGCCTGGCGACTCTTCCACACCGGCAAATAACGAACCTGCCATTATGGTACTTGCTCCTGCACCGATAGCTTTGGCAATGTCACCTGTATGCTTAATCCCGCCATCGGCAACTACCGGTATGCCTGTGCCCTGCAGGGCCTTAGCGCATTCGTAAACTGCATATAACTGCGGTACACCTACACCGGCTATAATACGGGTGGTACAGATAGAACCCGGGCCAATACCTACCTTGACAGCATCGGCACCTGCATCGGCCAATGCCCTGGCTCCTGCGCCGGTGGCTACGTTGCCCACCATTACCTGTAATTGAGGATATTTGGCTTTTACCTCTTTCAGTTTATCAATAACGCCCTTGCTATGGCCGTGAGCGGTGTCTATCGTAATAACATCCACCCCGGCTTTTACCAGGGCATCTACCCTGTCTAAAGTATCGGCAGTAACGCCAACTGCGGCGCCTACGCGTAAACGGCCGTGCTCATCCTTGCAAGCTGCAGGGTAATTTTTAAATTTCTGGATATCTTTAAAAGTGATCAAACCACTCAGGCGCCCGTCTTTATCTACTACCGGCAGTTTCTCGATTTTATAGTTCTGCAATATTTCCTCGGCTTGTACTAAAGTAGTTCCTTCGGGTGCGGTTACCAGGTTATCTTTCGTCATTACTTCGGTAACCGGCTTAGCCATTTGTTTTTGAAAACGCAGATCGCGATTAGTAAGGATACCTTTTAGTTTCCTGTCGCCATCAATAACCGGTATGCCGCCGATTTTATATTCTTTCATTATTTTAAAGGCATCGGCTAAAACGGCGGTTTCCAACAAAGTAACCGGATCCTGTATCATCCCGCTTTCCGAACGTTTTACCTTGCGCACCTCATCAGCTTGTTGCTGTATGCTCATGTTTTTGTGCAGCATACCAATACCACCTGCCTGGGCAATGGCGATAGCCAGTTGCGACTCGGTAACGGTATCCATAGCGGCCGAAACAATAGGCACATTGAGCCTGATGTTACGGGTTAAAAAGGTACTGGTATTTACTTCGCGCGGCAACACTTCCGAGTAAGCCGGGAGCAGTAAAACATCATCGTAAGTTAAACCTTCGGAAACGAATTTGGCGGGATCGAGTGACATGGCAAATGAGATTATGTTTTCTTATTTGCCGGGCAAAGATAGGTTTTTTTATGGAAAATATGAAATGGAAGATGGAATATGTGTCGATTTAATGTCTCTGCTAAATAAAATCTTAAATTAGGGTCAAATACTAAACTCATGAAGTTGACTTATTCTATTTTGCTATTGATGTTATGGATACCGCTTTATGGACAGACTAATCAGGGAAAGACGAATAAGCTCAATATAGATCAGTATGATTACAGCAAGATATGGACCCATACTGATAATCAGGTTATTTTTGGCTTTATTGGGAATAACCACCAGCGTATACGGGTGAAGTTTATTACCGTAAGCCGCGATCCAAACGATATGGGACTTTACAATATTACCGGTAAAACTATGGTGAAGGGGAACATCTGCGATTTTACGGGAACGATTACTATTGCTGCTTTTAGCAAATACTCAAAAGCGTCGTATGGCGTGGATAATGAATACAAAAATAAGGTTAAGGCTCAATATGGTTTGACCGGATTGTATACGTTCTATGAAGATAAAACACAAAAGCATGTCGGCGTATTTAAGGGTAGCGTTAAAACCAATTTTTATGTCGACAGAAAAGATCAGGTACATTATGATGACATTGATCTTAATGCAGACGGTTTTACCAACAATGAATTTGTAGGTATATGGACAAGTTATGATGGTAAAATAACCAAAATATGCAATTGGGGCGATTACCGGATACCTAATGCCGGGAGTTTTGATCACGGAGCCGGAGAATTTGGGCCAAATACCAAGGATGTTTCTTTGGGCTGGCAGAGTTATATTGATCAGTTTAAATCTGCGGAAGCAAAAAAAGAAGAGCAACGCACATGGTGGAAGTAGTTTTTATCACCTGTTAAGTTTATATTAATTTGTACATCCGCACATTTTCGCATTTGCACATTGTTATCTTTGAGCATGTCGTCTACCAACCTGCTGAATATTGCCAAGCGATTGAAAACCATGTCGCACCTGGGCCTTACCTACGCCAACAACGAGTACGATGCCGACCGTTACAAAGAACTTGAACAGATCAGCCTTGAATTGATGAACATGGTTACCGAGCACCCGCTGGAAATACTGACCACTTATTTTCATCATAAAAAAGAGTATATCACACCTAAAGTGGATATCCGCGCTGTTGTATTCAATGAAAAGCAGGAAATACTGCTCGTTAAAGAAAAGTCGGACGGGCGATGGTCGTTACCTGGGGGCTGGGCTGATATCGGCCTCTCTCCTGTGGATGTAGCCGTAAAAGAAACGTTTGAAGAAACCGGATTTACCGTGGAGCCGGTTAAACTTTTGGCCGTAATGGATAAACGCTGCCATACGCACCCGCCGGAGTTGGATTATGTGTATAAAATATTTATCCAATGCCGGATTTTTCACGGCGAATACAATCCGGCTTTTGATATTTTGGAAGTAGACTTTTTTGGTCGTGATGCCATACCGCCTTTATCGTTAGACCGGGTTTTACCGGCGCAGATTAGCTTGATGTTTGAGTATCTTGACGATCCGGATAAAGTGGCGGTGGTGGATTAGGTTACCTTCAACAACAAAAAAACCTCCCCAGTGGTATTGGGGAGGTGGTCTATAATTGGTCAGTCAACAACCGCCGGTTAGTGCGGTATTTCTTTAAGCTGCGCTATCCAGCGTTACTTTTTCAGTTTTTAAACCTTGTTCAATCTGGCTGATGGCATTTACTGTTTTGAAGAATGAGTCGGGCGTAACTGAGATGGTATCGATGCCCTGCTCAACCAAAAACTGTGCAAAATCAGGGAAATCTGACGGCCCCTGGCCGCAAATGCCAACTTTTATGTTTGACTGCTTCGCGGTTTTGATCAGCATTTTGATCATGGATTTTACGGCTTCGTTGCGTTCGTCGTAAATGTGCGCAACCAGCGACGAATCGCGATCCAGACCTAAAACCAATTGAGTTAAATCGTTACTGCCGATGGAAAACCCATCAATATGTTTGGCAAACTGGTCGGCCATGATCACGTTCGAAGGTAATTCGGCCATCAGGAATATTTCCAGTCCGTCTTCGCCCCTGTTTAAACCGTATTCGGCCATTACTTCATAAACCTGGAGCAGCTCTTTTACCGTACGGCAGAAAGGGATCATCACCACTACATTCTTCAATCCCAGCTTTTCGCGAACAAGTTTGATGGCTCTACATTCCAAACCAAATGCCTCTTTATACTCGGAAGAGTAATAGCGCGAAGCTCCTCGCCAGCCGATCATCGGGTTTTCCTCGGTTGGTTCGAAGTATTTGCCGCCCAGCAGGTTATAATATTCGTTGCTCTTAAAATCTGAGAAGCGTACGATCACTTTATTAGGATAGAATGCAGAGGCGATACGGGCAATACCGCAAGCTAATTTCTGCACAAAAAAATCTTCCTCATCCTTGAAACCACGGGTCAGGTTGTCGATTTGCGCGCTCAGGTCAACATCATTCAATTCCCTGTGATGCATCAAAGCCATCGGGTGCACCTGGATATAATTATTAATGATAAACTCTTCACGGGCCAGGCCGACACCTTTATTCGGATAATGCGAGAAATTGAAAGCCATATCCGGCGAAGCTACGTTCAGCATTACCGGGGTTTTGGTTTCGGGCAGTTCGTCGAGATTATAGGTTGTTTCTTTAAATGATATGGCGCCGTTGTAGATCAAACCCGTATCACCCTCGGCGCATGATGCGGTAATCAGTTGCTCTTGCTTTAGTATTTTGGTGGCATTACCACAGCCAACAATTGCCGGTACCCCCAGCTCGCGGGCAACGATTGCTGCGTGACAGGTGCGGCCGCCTTTATTGGTAATAATGGCCGAAGCAATCTTCATAATCGGTTCCCAGTCGGGGTCGGTCATATCGGTAACCAGCACATCGCCTTTTTTAAAATCGATGTGACTGATCTCGTCTTTACTATGAGCTTCGAGGATATTTACTTTGCCGGCAGCTATTTTATCACCAACGGCGATGCCTTTTAACAGCAGGTGCCCAGTACGGTTGGCATCGGTGATGCTGTAACCGGTAAGCGTATTATATTGCTTGCGCGAATGTATAGTTTCGGGACGAGCCTGCACGATGAACAACTGACCTGTTTGCCCATCGATAGCCCATTCAATATCCATTGGGCACCAGCGGTTTTTAATTCGCGAGTAATGCTCTTCGATAGTGATTACCCATTGCGCCAGTTGCAATACCATCACATCGCTCAGGCAAAAGCTATTGAACTCGGCCTGCGAGGTTTCAGTAATTGTTACACGCTCGCCAATTACTTTGCTATACACCATCTTTTTATCTTTTACGCCTAATTTGCGTTCAATGATGGAGTCGAAACCTTGTTTCAGAGTTGGTTTAAACACCATAAATTCATCAGGCGATACAGAGCCTTGCACAATCAGTTCGCCCAGGCCGTAAGAACCATTGATGATCACGGCATCTTTAAAACCGCTTTCAGTGTCCAATGAGAACGCCACACCAGAAGCAGCCAGATCGGAACGCACCATTTTTTGTACGCAAACCGACAAACCGATATCAAAATGATCATAATTAAAGCTTTCGCGATAGCTGATGGCACGATCGGTAAACAAGGAAGCAAAGCAATCACGTACAGAATCCAGCAATGCATCAACACCGCTCACATTTAAAAAAGTTTCCTGCTGGCCTGCAAAAGATGCATCCGGCAGGTCCTCAGCTGTAGCTGATGAGCGCACTGCAACATCCACATTATCAACGCTATATTCGGCTGAAAGTTCATGATAAGCATGTGTAATCTGCTCTGTCAATGCGGGTGGAAATACTCCCGCAGCGATCATACGACGCACTTTCTGACCGCAACGGCGCAGGGCGTCGAGATCGTTCAGGTCTGTTGCGTGAATGAGACTTTTGATCTGATCTTCGAGCAGGTTGTAGGAGATGTACTCCTGGTAAGCAGCCACGGTGATAATGTATCCTCCCGGGATACGCACGTTCAGCTTGGTAAGGTGCTGGAGCATCTCGCCCAGGGAAGCGTTTTTGCCGCCAACAATATCTATATTATCAATGCCAACTTCGTTTAGGTTCAGGATGAACTTTGTATTTTTCATAACAATTGGTTTTACGTGTCTGAATACGATACAAAGAACAGGCTAATTTTTGGTTTGACTTGAATACTTATTAACCAATTTTGATACTATCTTAACCACTATTTTGAATATATCATTTAAAATAAGTTATCTTAGTATTATAAATGAATCCACAGTTATTTAAGATATCGGCAAGCGCAGAGTATTCATTCAGTATCAAGCACGATGTGGTGTCCTATTTCTATAACCAACTGCATTATCACCCCGAAGTTGAACTGGTTTATATCATTCGCGGAACGGGCAGCAGGTTTATCGGCGATAGTGTTAACAGTTTTACCGCGGATGAACTGGTGCTGATAGGCTCGAATGTGCCGCATTTATTCCGCAACGATGACGATTATTATAACGACCTGCCCGGTTTGAAGGCCGAATCGGTAACGCTGCATTTTTTACCGGAGATATTTGGCGCTGCGTTTTTAAACATTCCTGAGAACAAGCCTATCAGTGAGTTGCTGGAAAAGGCACAGTATGGCATTACTATACATGGCCATACCAAAGAAAAAGTTAGACAACAAATGGAGCAATTGGGTTTTGCAGAGAAGAGCGAACGCATTATTCTATTGTTACAGTTATTAAATACCATTGCTGCAGCGCCAGATAACCAAACCATCGCACACTTTAGCCGCAACCGGGTGCTCAACAAATCAGACGAGAGCCGGCTGAACAGGATCTATCAATACACTTTAAATAACTACAACCACGAAATCACGCTTAAGGAAATAGCTTCGATTGTTTATATGGTGCCCCACTCCTTTTGCCGGTACTTCAGGCAGCGTACAAAAAAAAGGTATTCTCAATTTTTGTTAGAGGTAAGGGTAAGCCAGGCCTGTAAATTATTATCAGAAACTGATTACAGCGTTGCAGTTGTGTGTTACGAAAGCGGGTTTAAAAACTTCAGCAACTTTAACAGGCATTTTAAAGCTATTATAGGAAAATCTCCGCTGGAATACAGAAAGAGTTACAGGTCTCTTTAAAGATGTGTGGCAATAAAAAAGCCCCGGTACGACCGGGGCCATATGTTTGATAAACAGATGTCGGAAATTAAGAGCGCATCACACCGATGTGCTCACCGGTCCAATCCGGGAAGAGTACCTTATCGTTTTTAATCAACAGGTGCCTGTCAGCCACTTCGCTGAACACCGAGCGGAAGTCGGTAGTTACCGCCAGGTCGCGGCCGTCTTCCAGTGTTTCGAGGCTTATCGGCTGCACTTTGTTGTGAACAATACCACCGTTAACATCGTTACCTAAGATAAAATTACATGATGCACGGCCATGATCGGTGCCGCCGGTGCCGTTTTGTTTTACGGTACGGCCAAACTCAGTCATGGTCATCAGGGTAACATCGTCGGTGTATTGACCAAGATCTGTCCAGAAAGCTACGATACAGTTGCTCAGATCGTTTACATTACGGGCGAAGATACCTGTGTCAGATCCCTGGTTAAAGTGTGTATCCCAACCACCCGATTCGGTAAAGGCTATTTCCAAACCTACATCCATTTTGATGAGCTGAGCAATCTGTTTTAACGAGTTACCTACAGCAGTATTCGGATAAACAGCGCCGTTAGCCGGTTTGTAATTTTTGATATCTGTTTTTTGCAGCATTTTCATAGCGTCGAAGCTTTCCTTGCCTGTTGATTTTAATAAGCTTGAAGAAGTTTGATCGTACAGGTCTTCGAAGCTTTTTGCCGCCATGTTTACACCTTGCGGGTTGCCACGCATTTGGATGGCAAAATCCTGCAGGTTGCTGATGGCTACCGATGGGTTATCGCCATAGAACGAACGTGGCAAAGCAGAGGTTAAGCTTACAGCCTGGAATGGTGTTGCAGGCGTACCGGCATCGTGGCCCAGCAGGCCAACCGCGCGGTTTAACCAGCCGCTGGCGGTGCCTTTGTTAAACGGCGTGCCCGATTCCATATAATCCTGTGCATCAAAGTGCGAACGGGTATTATTTGGCGAACCAATGCCATGTACTATCGCTAAACGCTTATCGCGGAACAAAGGCTCGAAAGCGCTCATCGACGGGTGCAGCCCCCAACGGCCATCCAGGTCGATCAGCGGTGTTTTATTGCCGTTGCCTCCTTTGGCTGCCGATAAAAACAACGTCGGGCGATTAGTTTGTAAATATTGCTCATTAAACGGCGTAACAGCCATCAAGCCGTCCATCGCACCGCGCTGGAAGATACAAACCAGCGTCTTCTTCTTTTTGTAGGGACTGATGATTTTGTCGCTGGCTGCGGCTTCGGCTATGAATGATGGGATACCGCCCATTAAGCTTATTCCAAATAAGGCTAACCCGCCTGCTTTAAGAAAACCTCTTCTCGATGTCATGATCTGTAATATTTATAGGTGTGTGTCTTGTTTCGGTTAATGATCTTAATTTATTAACGGCGCTGATACTCGGGCGAACCGATCAAAATACCAACAACCTGCGATAACATACTGTTTTGGCCAGGACTGTTCTGCATAGCGTACATCAACCTGTCGCCAGCTGCGCCGCCGCCTTTATTCAATTTGGCTTTATAATTTTTCGCGTTATCGGCCATCTGCATCATATTGTTATCATCGCCCCCCGCGTTCATATCCTGCACCGATTTGGTTTTGCCGGCAGCTTCGTCTATCTTTTTACCCAGGTCGGGATCATTCAACATCGGCGTTAAGCGGGCGATAGTTTGATCGAGGTTACGCTCCGGCATGATGAGCTTGCCATAAGTAACCAGGCCTTCCTGTGCACTTTCGGGTTCGCGGTTGTTGTTCAACGCTTTCAGGTCGAAAGTGATGCCCGGTATGCGTTTGGTAGCCAGGGCCAAGCCAAAGTTCATGCGGTTAAGCAATGCACCGGTATTGATCCAGTATTGCCCCCTGTCCGGGAAACCGGTTGGCGCCTGGTAATAATATAGTTTCTGGCCCATTTTGGTGATCCACAGATACAACGGATATGGAGCAGTGATATGAGCATCTAATGCGCGTACCGAACTAATAGCCAGCTCGAATGGCGATTTGGTTTTTTCGCGTAGCGACTGCGCACTCCAAAACTCAGGCGAAGAAGCCATCGTGATCAGCACCTCTTTGATGTCGCCATCGTGATCGGTAAACGATTTGGCCATTTTATCCAATAAGCTTTGCGGCGGGGTATCGCTTACAAAACGAACGGCAATTTTTTTGGTAATGAATTTAGCTGTCGACGGATGGTGTGCCAGCATTTCTAACAAGTCGACACCTTCCTGGTAGCCTCCGCCTGCAGGAAAAGTATGCCCTAAAACTACTTTTTGGCCCTCATCGTGGCGGTTGGCGTTGAATAAAAAGTCGCCATCGCGCACAAAACCGTTTTTCTCCATATTGGCAGTACCGTAGGTATCTACAATTTTGCGGGCCGCATTTCCGTAACCATCGTTCATCGGGAAGATGGTCCAGCCGGTAAGCACTTTGGCAGCCTGTGTAACATCGCTTTGTGTATAGCCACCATCAACTCCTAAAGTGTGTAGTTCCATCACCTCGCGGGCGTAATTCTCATTCAGCCCCTGCGCCTTCCTGGCTTTTTGAGCGTTTGCTAAAAATTTGGCCTGCGGCGAGTTCGGATCGGCCTGCATCATTTGCTCCTGCTGTTGTTGTATGAACTGGGCACGGCGGGCATTTGGCTGTTTAGCGTTGGTATTTACGCCCACACTGCTGAAATTATCAAGAAAATACAACATCGCCGGCGATTTGGCAGTCGCCAGTAATATTTTATCAAATTTACCCAGCACATTCGGGCGGATAGCATCGCGTTCGTAAACCGGGATAAATTCGGCACAGTCGTTTTTGGTAAATGATACATTGAAGTGGTTGAACCAGAAATCGGTCAAAACCTCCTGTAACTGGTTATTGGTGTAAGCGGCTCTGAATATCTTGGCATTAACAAACTGGCGTAACAATTCCTGTTGTGGTTTGAGCCCGTTCTTATCCATATAAGCTTTGATCTGCTCACGATATTCCTTCTTATCAGCCTTGAGATTATTTACAGAATCTTTGCTAATGATACCTTCTTTTACCGCCATACGTACCAGTTGTCCGTTTTTGGGGTACTCGGCCACAATCTGTTCGTTGCTCAGAGTCAGATCTTTATATTGGGCCAGCATACTATCCAGCGCCGGGTCGGCTTGTTTGGCTTCCAGTTGTTGCTGGAACCATTTTTCGAGGCCAATTTTCACCACCGCGTCAACCTCGCCGGGTGTTGCCCCATAGGTAAACCTGTTTAACAAGTGTGCCGCCGCCTGGCGCTCGGTTAAACCCGCCTGTTTGTAGGGGAACGCAAAAGATTTAGCCGGTAAACCCGGGCCCCTGAAAAACGAGCTCAGGGCCACAGCGCTTGCGGCAATCGCAACAAATAGCAAAAGGTACTTGTATGGGGCTTTCATAATAAATAGCTTTTAGGTTAGCAATTTAACTGTCAGACGGTTAAAAACTACCGAAGTTTAATCGGGTAGTTAAATTTAATGAAAATCGGATGAAATTTATTTACTGTATATATAATCATCTGCAAATACTGTTTTAACGCTGTTTACTATATTCATAACCAGGGATCACGTCGGCTGGCCAGCACAGCGGCATCCATTTTGGGAAACAAATATTGTACGTAGTTGTATAAGAAATTATGAAGAAACTCGTACTTACTTTTATCGCGATGGCTGCTTTTATAAAATGTTTCGCCATTAACACCGATTCGCTGCTTTACGAACATCAGCGTGCCAAAATAAACGGTATGCTGGATGTGCGCCGGCAAAAGTTCAGCCAGTATACCGAAAGTTTAGATATGCACACAGGTATTTTTGGCTTGCAAACCAAGAAAGACATCAGGCGATCAAACGAAATATTGATGGAGATTGTACGCACCGACGACAACATTTTTAAAGAATTGAAGATACTGCTGGAGTATAAAACTTTCGAACAAACCCAGGTAGCCAGCAAGTCGGAAGAGACTGAAAACCATGCGCTTGCCTATATGGCCACCATCAATAAGCTGCGCGACGAAAACACCCGCTTGCAATCTGAAGAAAACAGGGTAACAAATGAGTTCCGCCAGCGTCAAACCATGCATATTGTGGTGATCCTGCTGCTCATCCTATTGTCAGTTTTTTTATTAACCCGTAAAAGACCGACAGCAAACACCAACTGAGCCGTACTTTTGCCATCTGAGAATTACATTTTTAAATTGTAAATAATGGCCAGAGGACGACTCAACAGCGGCAACGCAGCAGAACAGGAACTACCCAAAGCGAAGATAAACAGGCGGAGCCTACACAATATAAAGCAACTATTTAATTATCTAAAGCCTTACCGGCTTAAGTTTGCGGGCGCTATGTTCTTTTTGTTTTTGTCGAGCCTTACCGGCTTAGCCTTTCCAAAACTTGTAGGTGGCCTGGTAGACGCTGCTTCTCACAGCCTTAAGCAAGGTTTATTACCCGGCAATTTAAACGACATCGGCCTCATCGCTTTAGCCGTGCTGTTTGCCCAGGGCTTTGTTTCATTTTTCAGAGTAACGTGGTTTGTCCAGATAGCAGAAAATGCGCTGGCCGATATTCGGCGTGATACGTATTTTAAGCTGATAACCTTGCCGATGGATTTTTTTGCCAATCGTCGGGTTGGCGAATTAAACAGCCGTATTTCGTCCGACCTATCTCAAATACAAGATACGATTACCACAAATTTCGCCGAAATAATACGGCAGATTACCCTAATGATAGGCGGTATTATTTTAATGGCGATGGTATCCGGCAAACTGGCCTTAGTGATATTGGTCATCCTGCCGCTATTGATCCCCTCGGCTATCCTTTTTGCACGCTATACACGCAAAATATCACGCGCAGCACAGGATGAACTTGCCGCTTCAAATACTATTGTACAAGAAACCTTATTGGGTATTGCAAGTGTCAAAGCTTTTGTCAACGAAGCTTTCGAGGCTGCCAGGTACGACAAAAGTATACGAAACGTAGCACGACTTGGTATAAAGGGAGCGACGGTGAGGGGCTTATTTGCAGCTTTTGTAGTATTTATAGGTTTTGGTGTAATATTCTGCATGGTATGGTATGGCGCACATTTAGTTTTAATAAAAGATTTAAAATTTGGCGAGCTTATACAATTTGTAATTTATGCAATGATGGTCTCGACATCTCTCGCGAGCTTACCCGAACAATATGCTAATATCCAGCGTACCGTTGGCGCCAGCGAGCGCGTTATCGAAATACTGAATGATAAAGGCGAAAGTGTTAACATTATCGAATCAGAAAATCGTATCAAGCAAAAAATTGAAGGCAACCTGAGCTTTAACAATGTACAATTCCACTACCCCTCACGGCCCGAGATCGAGGTTTTAAAAGGTGTATCCTTTGATGCTACTGCCGGGCAAAAGGTGGCTATCGTCGGCCCAAGCGGTTCGGGTAAGTCGACTACCGCTTCATTGATACTGCAATTTTACCACCCGCAAAACGGCGAATTGCTATTCGACGGCAAACCGGCCTCGGCTTATTCACTTACCGATATCCGCAAACAGGTAGCTATTGTACCACAGGATGTGATCCTGTTCGGCGGTACCATCCGCGAAAACATAGCGTACGGTAAACTTGGTGCTACCGACGAAGAAATAGAACAAGCCGCCAAACGTGCCAACGCCTACGATTTCATAACTGGTTTCCCTGAAGGTTTTAGTACGGTTGTAGGCGAGCGCGGCGTAAAACTTTCGGGCGGGCAAAGGCAACGAATAGCCATAGCGAGGGCTTTGCTGAAAAATCCATCTATACTGATACTGGACGAGGCTACTTCGTCGCTCGATTCGGAGTCGGAACGTTTGGTACAGGAGGCACTGGAGGAACTAATGAAAGGCCGCACATCCATCATCATCGCACACCGCTTATCTACCATTCGTGAAGCCGACCAGATCATCGTGCTCGAAAAAGGTGTTATTGTTGAAAGCGGCAACCACGACGAATTATTACAAAACGAGAGCGGATTATACAGATATTTGAGTAGTTTGCAGTTCGAAGTATGAAAGCTTCGGTCAATAGTCGATGGTCAATAGTCCATAGACAAAAACAACAAACTAAAACAAATCCATGGGCCATGGTCTATGGTCTATCGACTAAATAATGAAGTTAACCATACACGGTGCGGCCCAGCAAGTAACCGGGAGCATGCACCTTTTGCATACGGGCCAGTATAAAATACTGATAGATTGTGGCCTCGACTACGAAAAGGACAGCCACATACAGCTGAACGAAAACTTCCCGTTCAGGCCTGAAGAGATAGATGTGGTTATTTTAACCCATGCCCATATCGACCACTCGGGTAACTTACCTACCCTGGTACGTATGGGTTTTAACGGACAGATATTGTGTACCCCGCCAACTGCCGACCTTACCGAGTTATTATTACTCGATTCGGTAAACATCTTTTTACGGAAAGAGGAAAAATCTCGTAAACATAACCGTAAAAGGCCAGGGCGTGGCCGGCAGCCGCTATATCTGCAAAAACATGTGATGGATACCGTTGACCGGTTTATCACCATCGGGTTTAACAAACCGTTCCGCATTACCGGCGATATCGAACTGACTTTTATACCTGTAGGCCATTTATTAGGTGCCGCTGCAGTTGTACTCAGGATCAATGATGAAGGTGAGGAAAAAACCATTGCCTTTACCGGCGATATCGGTCGTAAAAACTACCCGGTATTGAACGACCCACAGGATATACCCCAGGTTGATTACCTGGTGTCCGAATCAACCTACGGCGGGCGTCATCATAGCAAAGACAAAAACATCGAGGAAACACTTGTCGAAACTATTAATAAAGCTTGTATAAAAGAATTGGGCAGGCTGATCATACCGGCGTTCAGCATCGGACGCACACAAGCGTTGGTTTATTCGCTTAACAAGATATTCAGCAAGGGTTTATTGCCACCTGTAAAGGTGTTTGTGGATAGTCCGCTGGCAAATATTTCAACCGGAGTTTTCAGGAAATACCATTCTTTGCTGAACGAAGATGCACAGGATTTTTATAACCGGCAGGGCGATGAATTTGAGTTCGACAATCTCACTTATATCGAAAACCTGCGCGACAGCCGGCAGGTATCCAATTATTTCGAGCCTTGTATCATCATTTCCTCGGCCGGTATGCTGGATGGTGGCCGGATACAGGATCATTTATATTACAATATCCAGAATTACTACGCTACCATTTTATTTATTGGTTATTGTGCCAAAGGTACGCTTGGCCACAGGCTTTTACGTGGCGACCCCATAGTCCACATCCGTGACCGTGACCTGGCTGTATACGCCACGATTAAGAAAACGGACCTGTTCAGCGCTCATGGCGATCACGCCGATCTGGTCAATACGATTAAACAACAAAACAAAGAGCGGCTGAAAAACGTATACCTTGTACACGGCGAAACCGAAGGTATGGAGGCTATGGCTAATGAGCTGACACGGGAGGGATATACAGTTACTATCCCCGAAAGAGATATAAGCTATGAACTATAGCCCGGCCATCAGTATTAAATTATAATAACGGCAACCATTTTTCGTTTTAACCGTAATTACAGAAAAACGAATTTTTGTCAGTCATATCATGAAAAATACTTTTACATTACGATCGGGCGCGTGGATATTGTTGTTATTTGCCGGGCTGGCAGTAGTATTTACATCATGCGAAAAAATTGCCGGGCATACGATATCCACAAGTAAAACACCTGTCACCAAACAGGGGAATGCCTCCTTTACGCTCGACGGCAACATGCATATTCTATCCACAACCAGTTTGGATACTGTTTCTTTCAACACCACCACAGTACCTGTAACTACTATAACTGCTAAAAACGGGCAAAAAAACCTGGCAATGATACTCTCGTTCAATGCCAATACAGCAGGCTCGTTCCCGATTGCTTCGGTTTCGTTTACAGTACCCACAAGCAAGGGTACTCTTACTACCAGCGCTACTAACAGCGGCACAGTAACGGTTGATAGTTTTAATGTATACGGCGGTTTGCTCACCGGTAGTTTTACCACAAGTGTAAAAGATACCTCAAACACTGTAGTTACCGTAACCGGTACTTTTAATATACAGCAGTAACACTGCTTGCGGTGATATTTATTTTCTTTTAATTGTTTTATTTTATTATCTTTATAGCTACAACCTTTCATATAAAAGATATGAAGAAGCGGCTGACATTTAGTTTTATCTATTGCATCTTATCTTTATTTCTTTTCGGTGCTATTCTTAGTTCGTGCGAAAAAATACCGGGGCATACGATTGGAACGGGAACAGGAACCGGCACAAGTACAGGTACAGGCAGTGGCACTAAACAAGGTGTAGTATCCTTTAAGATAAACGACACCACACATATCTTACAAACCACGGCGTTTGATACGGTTAAATTTAACGTAACAACGGCCCCTAAAACCACGATAACTGCGCAAAACGGCCAAAAATATCTTTCAGCTTATCTGGAATGGAACTCAAATACAACAGGAACTTTCGCCATTACAAATGCTGCGTTCAGTTATATTTTGGCCGATAACCAAACCGTCTTAATTACCTCAACAACCAGCGGCACAGTAACTGTAAATAGCCTTAATGCGAGCGGTGGTGTGCTCACAGGTACATTCTCGTGCCCGATAAAGGACGCTAAGAATACTACTGTTACTGCGACTGGCACGTTTAATATACAGCAATAACATCGCAGACTATTCTTTTTTCGTATTGTTTAATTTATATTATCTTTATAGCTAATAATTTAGCTGTTGCAGATTAATATGAAAAAGCAATTATCACTTAGCCTTATCTGTTTCGTTTTACCTCTATTCCTTTGCGGTATTATTCTTAGTTCGTGCGAAAAAATACCCGGGCATACTGTTGTACCTTCAGGAGGCGCCAATGGCGGAAGTACAGGAAGCAGCAGCGGATCATCCAGTTCAGGCGGTGGTAGTTCATCAGGCGGCAGCGGAGGTTCTGGTGGCGCATCTACCATGGTACCTGGCGGAGGTAGCGGACCGATAGCTATTGGTGCTACAAATACGGTTATTTTTAGAATAAACAACGATACTACCTATACGTGGACAGCTCAGGATTATAATATTCAGATCGTTACCGTTAGTCCTCCTCTTAATCTGACACATCCCATTGTTAGTGCAAAATCGGGAATAGGTGGATTGAATGATTTTCAAATTATGTATTATTCTTTATCGCCCGGCACGCAAAAATCGGAGGTAAAGATCTCGTTAGATTTACTTTCGGGGAATAAATTCCTTACAGGAACAGAAAAAGTGACCGTTACTACGGAGGCTATGCAAAACAATGTATTGGTATTAAAAGGTACATTTGATGGATATGCTTATGTAAATAGCTACGCTTCAGATTCTGTACGCGTTGCTGGTTCGTTTAACCTCACTCAGCAGTAAGACAGTCTTCCGGTTTACAAATTAAAAGCTCAGAATACGCCGCGGCATTTTCTTGTTATTATCATCAAAGTAAGCCAGTACAAGTATTAGCCATTTCGATACATCTGCGTTCCTTGCCCGGATAATCGTCTACCTTTAGCAACCATAGCAACCGGATACAATCCATTTGTGAGCTTGATTCTTTAAAATTATTAAATTATATTAACTTTATTGCTATAAATACCAGTATGAAGAAACAACTACCACTTAGCTTTATTTATTGTGTTTTATCTTTATTCCTTTGCGGCACTATCCTCAGTTCGTGCGAAAAAATACCAGGACATCCTATTGACCCGACAGGCGGGAGCACCAAAACTTCCGGTGGAAGTGGCAGCAGTGGGTCTGGTTCAGGGTCTGGAAGTGGATCTGGTAGCGGTTCCGGCTCAGGGGCTGGAAGCGGATCTGGATCTGGAAGTGGTTCCGGGTCGGGCTCTGGCGGCGGTAGTTCAACGCCGGCCATGCCAACATCCAGTTCAGTGCCTATCGGTGCAAAAAACACATTTATCTATAAAATAAATGGTAAAACAACTACCATCACTCTTACAAATGCAATGAATGCATTTGCAAGCACACCTGGTTCAGGCTCATTAGGGCCCACAACTTTCATGAATTTTTATCAGGGTTCTGATTCTGTAAACCTTACCTGTGATGGTGCTTCAGTAGGTACATTTAACATGAGTAAATTGAGCATTCAGGATGCCGCGGGCGACGACTTTGTTGCCATGGCCGGTGGTAAAACAGTAATAACAAGTTTCAGCGTTGTTGCTGTTTTAGGTACAATAAAAGGCACATTTTATGGCTTGGCAGATAATAACTTCGATAACAACTATGTTCCGATCGAAGGTTCGTTTTATCTCTCGACAAATTGATTGAGTTCTACAAGACAAGAAAAAGGGGTTGTTCATGCTTATGAAACAACCCCTTTCTTTTCCTCGAATTTACCCGGACTTTTTCAGTACCCTCTGCAATTTTGGTAACCTTTTTATGCTTTGTTGTTATTACTTCTTAAAGTAACCGATAATCAGATTGGCCAGCTCAACACCGATGCGCTCCTGTGCTTCGTTGGTTGCCGCACCAATGTGCGGTGTTAACGATATCTTTGGATGGCTCAATATTTCCTGGCGCGGCGTCGGTTCGTTATCGTAAACGTCCAAACCGGCAAAACTTACTTTGCCACTGTTTAATGCATCGATCAAAGCCAATTCGTCGATCAGGCCGCCGCGCGAGCAGTTTACAATACCAACCCCCTTTTTCACTTCGGCAAACTCTTCAGCACCTAAAATCGGTTTATCAATAAATGGTGTATGCAGAGTAATAAAATCGGCCGATTTGATGATCTCTTCTTTGCTTGCTTTTTTTACCGAGGCTTTAACTTTCAAACCACCACCAAGGGCTAACTCAACTTCGGGGCTAAAGTCGTAAACGTCAAATGCTAAAACATCCATGCCTAAGCCGATAGCCATTTTAGCTACTTCGCGGCCGATACGCCCAAAACCTAATATACCGATCGTTTTACCGCCCAACTCAATACCTTTAGCATAAGCCTTTTTCAGATCGTTGAATTTGGCAGCACCTTCAACAGGCATTTTGCGGTTACTATCGTGCAAGAAACGAACACCGGTAAACAGGTGACCGAATACCAGTTCGGCAACTGATAAAGATGACGATGCCGGAGTATTAAATACGGCTACACCTTTTTCTTTGGCATATTCAACGTCGATATTATCGACACCTACGCCTCCCCTGCCAATCAGCTTAATATTAGGGCAGGCGTCAATCAGGGCTTTGCGTACTTTTGTCGCGCTACGAACGGTAATGGCGTCGTATTCATTTAAACGAGCAGGTAGTTCGTCCTGCGGGATATTGTTGGTATCAATTATAAAACCGGCAGCTTCCAGTAAAGCTTTACCAGCCGGATCGATACCATCATTAGCTAATATTTTCATTTTTAGTTTTATGAAGAAGTGGTATTTATTTGTTTTTTTCGGCAAATTCCTGCATTGCGTCGATCAATGCATAAACGCTTGTAATTGGCAAAGCATTGTATATTGAAGCACGGAAACCGCCTGCACTGCGATGACCTTTTACGCCAACAATACCTCGTTCATCGCACAGTTTCAGGAAAGGTTTTTCGTGATCCGGGTTTTCAGTCAGAAAACAAACATTCATTTTTGAGCGGTCTTCCGGCACGCATACACCTTTGAAGAATGGGTTACGATCGATCTCAGTGTACAAAGCAGCAGCTTTTGCGTTGTTTTCTTTTTCTATAGCAGCTACACCACCCTTGGCCTTTAACCAGCGCAGGGTAAGCATGGATACATAAATGGCAAAGCACGGAGGTGTATTGTACATCGAACCACCTTCAATTTGCGTTTGATAATTAAACATGGCAGGTATCTTGCGGTCGGTCTTGCCCAATATCTCATCTTTAACAATCACCAAAGTGGTACCAGCCGGGCCCATGTTTTTTTGCGCGCCTGCGTAGATCAAACCAAAATCGGCCACGTTTACCACACGGCTAAAGATATCCGACGACATATCACAAATTAGCGGTACCGGCGATTTCGGGAACTGCTGTAATTGTGTACCGTAAATGGTATTGTTTGAGGTGATGTGAAAATAAGCAGCATCGGCAGGTATCTCATAATCCGTAGGGATGCTGCGGTAATTGTTTTCTTTACCGGTAGCTACCACGACAGGTTCGCCAAAGTATTTTGCTTCTTTAATGGCCTTACTTGCCCAAACTCCGCTATCCAGATAAGCTGCTTTACCATCCGATGGTAACAGGTTGTAAGGCACCATGGCAAACTGTGTGCTGGCACCTCCTTGCAAAAACAAAACTGAATAACCGGCCGGAACATTAAACAGCTCTTTTACCAAACTCACGGCCTCGTTTAATATGGCTTCAAACTCGGCCGACCGGTGTGATATCTCTAAAATTGATAGTCCAATTCCGTTTAAATCCAATACGCCCTCAGCCGCTTGCTTTAGTACTTCGTGAGGTAAAATGCCGGGTCCGGCGCCAAAATTATGTTTCATTTGTAAGTTAATTATAAGGTGATTTGAAGATCACTTTTATTTTTATACTGTTTAGACTATAGGATTTATATATTATGTATTTAAAAAAAACTTAGGATTATTTTTATTAAGATGTTAAAATTTACGCCGCTAAGTTATATAATTTGGAATTGATTGCAGCTAATATTTAAAAAAAATCGACACTGTATTGATGAATCTATCTTAAGGTATCAGCTTCCTGCTTTTTTGAGTTGTGATATAACTTCAAGGGGATCGGGCGATGCAAATACCGCATTACCGGCAACCAGCACATTGGCCCCGGCTTGTATCAACCTGGCTGCGTTAGATAGATCTACGCCGCCGTCAATCTCAATAAAAAGATCTGAATTAACCTCTTTGCTTAACTCTTTAACTTCGCGTATCTTTTTATAGGTGTTCTGTATAAATTTCTGCCCGCCGAAGCCGGGGTTTACCGACATGACCAGTATCAGGTCGACATCGGCAATAATATCAGCCAATAATGTTACAGGCGTATGCGGATTAATGGCTACCCCTGCCCTGCAGCCTAACTCTTTGATGCGTTGCACGGTCCGGTTTAAATGCGTGCAGGCCTCCAGGTGAACAGTGATGCCATCAGCACCGGCATCTTTAAAATCCTCAAGGTACCTGTCCGGGTCGACGATCATCAGATGCACATCCAGTGGTTTTTGGGCATATTGTTTAATAGAACGGATAACCGGGAAACCGAAAGAAATATTGGGTACAAACATGCCATCCATCACATCAACATGCATCCAATCGGCATTGCTGCTGTTCAGCATCTCAATTTCTTGTTTCAGATTGGCAAAGTTGGCGGTTAAAACAGAGGGCGAAACCAGGTGATTCATGCCCCAAACTTACAAAATATTTTCTTTCGGCTAAGTGTTAAGTATTCAGCGTTAATCGCAGTTTTGTAACAGATCGTAGTATTTTTTCATGAGTACCGGATCATAGTCAACCAACGATTTATAAGCTTCGGCAACCAGTTCGGTGAGTATCGACGCCCCCAGCAGCCCTGCCCCGTTCGGGATATTGTCATAGTACTTGATCAGCTCTTTTACCCTGATGATCTCATAAAGCAAATCCTGTATTAAATCGGTACTGTCGCCCTGGGCTGTCCCGCCGCTATTATTAGGTGAGTTATCTAAAAAATCTAAAGGACTATTAGGCGGAGGTATCATGTAATATAAACAGGCTCAGAAATGTTTAAATCGTACTTTACACTTGGGGCAAAAAACAACTTCACGCTTTTTAAACATCAAGCCGACACTTTTGTTTTTGCCAATTTAAATATTCATTAAAAACCTTTCTAAAATAGCGACAATATATCATTATATCCAAATACAAAAGAGGCCCTCAAAACTTGAGGGCCTCTACTATCAATTATCATTAAAAACTCAGGCATTAGCCGCCGGTTTTTCGGGCTTTGGCAATAAAGCTTTGCGCGAAAGTTTCAGCTTGCCTTGTTTATCAACATCTAATAATTTAACGCGTACTTCTTCGCCAATCTCGAAGATGCCGTCCATGTTTTCAATACGGCGGTGATCGATCTCAGAAATGTGCAGTAAGCCATCTTTACCAGGCATAATCTCAACAAATGCACCGAACGGCATGATCGATTTAACCTTACCCTGATAGATCTCGCCAACTTCTGGTTTAGCAGCGATAGCACGAATACGACTAACGGCAGCATCAATAGAAGCTTTATTATCGGCAAATACCTGTACGATACCCTGGTTATCTTTTTCTTCGATAGAGATGGTCGCACCGGTTTCGCGCTGCATTTCCTGGATGATTTTACCACCGGGACCGATAACAGCACCGATAAACTCTTTATCGATTTTAAGGGTAATAATACGCGGAGCGTGTGGTTTGTAATCTTCGCGTGGTGCGGTAATGGTTTTAGCCATTTCGCCAAGGATATGCAAACGGCCTTCTTTAGCCTGATCTAAAGCTTTAGCTAACACTTCGTAAGATAAACCATTGATTTTCAAGTCCATCTGAACGGCTACGATACCGTTTTTGGTGCCGGTTACTTTAAAGTCCATATCGCCTAAGTGATCTTCATCGCCCAGGATATCCGAAAGGATAGCATATTTGGTGCCCATTTCGTTGGTGATCAATCCCATTGCGATACCCGATACCGGGTTACTGATTTTAACACCGGCATCCATCAAGGCTAATGTACCGGCACAAACCGTAGCCATTGATGATGATCCGTTTGATTCAAGGATATCAGAAACTACGCGGATAGTATAAGGGTTTTCATCTTCTGATGGTAATACACGTTTTAACGAACGCTGCGCCAGGTTGCCGTGACCGATCTCGCGGCGGCCCGCTCCCCTGTTCGGGCGAACCTCGCCGGTTGAGAAACCAGGAAAATTGTAATGCAACATGAACTTTTGGTAACCATTGATGAAGGCACCATCAATCATCTGCTCATCATCCTTAGCACCTAAGGTAACCGATGTTAATGATTGCGTTTCGCCACGGGTAAACACTGCCGAACCGTGAGCAGCCGGTAAATAACCAACTTCGCTCCAGATAGGACGGATTTGCGTGGTGGTACGGCCATCTAAACGTTTGCCCTCGTCTAAAACAAGGTTGCGGATAGCATCATACTCAACATCGTGGTAGTATTTTTTAGCTAATCCTTTGGTGATATCATCGATCTCGCCTAAGGTTTCGATATAAGTATCTCTAACTTCTTTAAACTTAGCGGCGCGCTCATCCTTAGCAGATGCTGAGCTTGCTACAGCGTACACCTTATCGTAGGTTGCGGCGTAGATAGCTTTTTTAAGCTCTTCGTTGCTATGCTCATGGCTGTAAACACGTTTTTCGGTTTTACCAAGCTCTGCGGTTAATTCTTTCTGAACAAGGCATTGTACTTTAATTGCAGCATGGGCAAATTTGATGGCCTCAACCAATTCAGCTTCCTGAATCTCGGCGCTTTCGCCTTCAACCATGTTGATGTCGTGCTCGCTGCCTGCAACTATAAACTCTAAAGTGGCTTTCTCTAACTCGCTTAAAGTTGGGTTGATCACCAGTTTACCATCAATTTTAGCTACACGTACTTCTGATATAGGGCCGTTGAACGGGATATCGGAACAAGCTAGTGCCGCCGATGCAGCTAAACCTGCTAAGCAGTCAGGCATTATGTTTTTATCTGCCGATATCAGCGAGATCATTACTTGCGTATCAGCATGGTAATCATCAGGGAACATCGGGCGCAATGCACGGTCAACCAAACGCGAGATCAACACCTCATAGTCTGATAAACGGGCCTCGCGGCGTAAAAATCCACCGGGGATACGACCGGTAGCAGCATATTTTTCCTGATAATCAACAGAAAGAGGTAAAAAATCAACACCTTCTTTTGCTTCGGGGGTAGATACTACGGTTGCAAGCAACATGGTGTCGCCCATTTTTACCACAACCGAACCATCGGCTTGTTTGGCCAGTTTTCCTGTTTCGATCTCAATGGTGCGGCCGTCACCTAAATCGATAACCTTTTTAATTACGTTTAAACTCATCTTTTTTTGTTTGTGCCATACTTTTCATCTTTCGGAGCACGGCGATTTTTATTGTGTATTTATTATTCGGACAAAATTAAAAAAGCCATCGGCAAATGCGACGGCTTTTTGTTGAATGTGCAAAATATTTACTTGATGATATCGCGCAGCTCAAGAGCTTTGATAATGGCACGATACCTGTTAATATCTTTTTTGTACAGGTAAGCTAATAATGCACGGCGTTTACCTACTAATTTTTGAAGAGACAATTGGGTTGAAAAGTCTTTCTTGTTTTTTTTCAGGTGACCGGTTAAGTGTGCAATACGGCTGGTGAATAATGCAACCTGTGCTTCTGCCGAACCTGTGTTAGTGGCAGCGCCACCATGTTTTTCGAAAATCTCTGATTTCCATTCAGTACTTAAATACATTACTTGAATAATATTAAAGCGTTAATACTTTTGTTAATTGTGGCGCAAAGATAGTGTTTTTTATGATAAGTTAAAATTCAGAAAACAGAATTCAAAATCATGGCTATTGGATAATTACCCACAGGCATATTTTAGCTTTGAATTTTTACTTTTAACTTTTTAATTCAGAAACTATGTACCAGACCTTCGAAACCGAACACCGTGTACGCCCCGATGATATTGACATGTACCGGCACGTACATAACAGCAAGTATCTCGATTATGTACTTGCCGCGCGTTACGAGCAAATGGACAGGTTTTACGGCATGAGCCTCGAAAGCTTTTTACAGAAAGGTTACGGCTGGCTGGTAAAATCGGTACACATTAACTACAAGCGCGCCTTAACGATGGGTGAGTATTTCGTGGTCCGCACAGGCATCGAAAGTATCAACGAAAATGGTTGCCGGGTTCGTTTTACCATCAACAGCAAAGCGAGCAATAAAACCTGCGCCGATGGCTGGTTTGATTTTGTGATGATCGATATGCAAACAGGTAAGTCGGCCAAGGTACCGGCGGATATCATCAGTCATTATAATATTTAGGCTCCTCTCCTTTCAATGGATTGAAGTCTACTTCACAACATAACTTACCATGCCGCTCACCGGCACACCTTTATCTGTAACACCCTCAACCACTAACCTTACTTTAGTTTTTGGGTCGGCATTGTAAAAACTAACAGTCGCTTCGCCAAGTCCGTTGGTTATAATGTTTGGTTCCCAGTGTATGGTGGTGCGGTTATCTATTGTTTTCAGGTCGGATTTGCCATCATATAAAGGCTTATAAAAGGTACGTGCCTGGTAGTAGCCCTCCAGGTGGGTATCGATGGTGTTATACTCTACCTTATCAAAGGCTGTCGGTTTAATATCCAGAAAGATCAGGAAAACATCGCCGCCCGAACCTGTACGCATATCACCGTTATTGTTCGCTGCCATAAGCGTGGAACCCAATACATGGCGTACCAACACTTTATTGATCGCGTCCATCGGTAGATTGAGGTACATGCCATTGTTCACATCGTCGGCATCTTCCCTGCCGTTAACAATCATGCGGGGTTCTATCCAAACGCTTTTATCCGCATTCCTGTTCGGGTCGAACCTTACACCTTTAAACACGACTGAGTCCTGGTCATTACTGCGCGCACCGGGTACTTCGTGCAGTAAAAAGTCGCGCAGTGAGTTGTAGGAATAGTATTTCGAGGTGATATCGTACTTAAAATCCGGGTAGCCAAATTTGGTGGTGGTCTGGTCCATCAACTGGTAATAATTATTGGCTTTAATCTTCACCTCATGCAATTTTACCGTATCCGAAAGCTTTACCCTTGCGCCCCAATTGTTTGCAGCCGTTTTCTCAAATACGGCCTCTTGTTCCGGGTCGCCGGTATATTCAGGAATTGCTGTAACCGGCGGCTGGCTACCATTTAGCGAATCCAGTTGCAGCCAGCCCAACTTCTTCTTTTTATTATCGAAGGACGCGAGAGTTACTTCTTTGCTGCCTACGATCGGTATACTGTTAAAAACATATTTACCGGCATTATCCGTTTTAGCCATATATTGCTGGCTGATTACCTCTCCTTTCACGGTTAACGAAACATTGGCATTGGGTATAGGCTTATTGGCAAATTTTTGCCTCAGGCTGCCTGATACCGTGAATCCGTTTTCGACAGGTTGAGTAATGCGAATGCCGTCATCGGCTAAGCGGCGCCATACAAAATCGCGCCAGCCCTGCGTCATCAGCAACAAATCCAATTGTTTAAACCGGTTGGGATTGTTTTGATCAAAATATACCTCCGGATGTTCTATAGGGCCTTTAACTTCCGATTGCAGCATCAGGTACGAAGCGATATCTCCCTCGCTCACCGGGATAGCATTGGCATCTACCACCGCCATCGACAGATTGGCACGAACAGGCTCTGTAGCCGCTGCCGTATTTATACTTACGGTAACTTTTTCCCTCGAATTGTATTGTTTCTTATCTGTCTTAATAATGATGGCTTTCGCCGATGTCGAATCGGGCACATAAACCAGGCGTTCGCACTGCGGTTTTAACTGCTTATCATAAATGGTAACACTCGAAATGCCCGCCGGAAATTTGTTTTTAGGCACGGTAGCATTGATCTGAAGGAACACGAATTTGATGGGGCTGTTCAAAAAACGTACGCCCGCATGCCTGGCCATAAAGGTTACTTCCTTATCGGGGTTCTCGGCCATTGTAGCTTCATTTGTGCTGATGGTGATACGAAGGTGCGCCGAGTCGGCATTGCTTACATGCAGTACATAGCCTTTAGGCAAAGCGGCCGGTAATTGGGCACTGAACGGCCTTTTCCCATTAAAAACACCTTTAACAGTGTAGGTTTTGTTGGGCTCCGGGATAAATACAAAACTGCCCATACCCTGTGATACACTTTCAAAACGGCTCAGCGTATCCCCTGTCGATGATACCAAATTACCTTTAACCGCAACAGTTTTACCACTCGGATCTTCGGCCTTAAACGCCACCAGGCCGGCCACATTTTCCACCATCGAACCGCCTTCGGGGAAGAAGCGGATAACCGGCCCGCCGTTTTGCTTTAGCGCCGGTGGAATAACGGGTAGTTTTTTACCGGATGCGTTAATTGTTATCGGCCTTTCATTCACTTTCCTGTTATAAACGATGAGATTCTTCTCAAAAATAAAGCTGCTGCCGAAATTGAGCTGCCAGTTGGTGTAAGCCCGCAAACGATAGTTCCCGGCCGGTATCGAATCGGTCAACTTAAAATCACCGGTCCCTGTACCGTTTTTCAGATAAACAACCTCGTTATCAAAAACCTGGCCCTGAGGCGTTAACAGTTCGACATGGAGGTTATTGCTCGAATTGACCAGTTGATTAGTCTGCGCATCTACCAGGTAGGCTTTGAACCAGACGTCATCATTGGCGCTATAGTAATCGCGGTCGGTATGCAGGTAAACCTTTTCAAACAAAAGTTTTGTGGGTGGGGCTTGCTTTACCGGTGGTGTAGCAACCTGCTGCGCTATACCTGTCGTTGCAAGCAAAATCAGGATAAAGCTTAATGTTGGCCCGACCACGTTTTTAAGGTTCATTGATTAAAATTTATTGATTGACGTTATATCCGCTGGTTGAAACTACCGGTACACCTTTTTCGGTCAGGCCTTCAACAACAACCCTGATTTTTGACTTCGGGTCGGCGTTGTAGTAGCTTACTGAAGCTTTTCCGTTAGCGTCGGTCGTGATCATCGGTTCCCAGTAGATTGTTGTGCGCTGATCGGCTTTGTTTGACGGATACTCATAGTTAGGCGAATAAAAGGTACGCGCACTGTAATAACCGGTAACTTCAGTGTTCAGAATATTAAACTCCTTTTTATCAAAAGCAGTTGGCTTTAAGGTAAGATAGATATAGATCACATCTCCACCTGCACCGTTAACGTAATGATCAACTTTTACAGAGATCACCTGGTCCATGCTGAGCGAATAATAATCCAGGCGCTCAAATATATCTTCTTTTTTATCTACAGTTAAACGTGGTACTACCGGTTTTCCCCCAAAATGAAACACAATGCCTTGTGCAGCATCGTTGTTGGTTTGCGCGCCGGGTATTTTGTGAACCAGGTAGTCTTCAAGGTCCTTGTATTTATAGTCGGCGGCCGTAATGGTGTTATTATACTCAGGATATCCAAAGGTACTCAGCGTTTCGCCGTTGTACGATACGATGGTTTTATGCACATCCTTAATCACAACCTCATTTAAGGTTACGCCATCGGCAACCCTAAACCTGCGGGCGTTGTTTTGCCTCGTTTTACTTGCTGCGTTAAAGGCAGCTAAAGCATCTGAGGGTTCCTGTTCAATGACCGGGATTTGCGGCGCCGGAACCGGGTCATGGCCGATCGTATCTAAAAACACCCAGCCAGATTTTTTCCCTTTGTCATCACGCGATGTAATGTGCAGCGTCTGCGTGCCATACAGTTCGATATTATCTAAAAAGTATTTACCCTTATCATCAGTTTTGGTAAAAAACATCTTGTTGCCCTTTGCCCCGGGTGCAAACAGCGTGATGTTCATATCCGGTATGGGTTTATTGATTAAAACTGAACGTAATTTACCCGATATGGTAAAACCTGCCTCGGGCAGGTAGCTTAATTTCAGCGTCGAATCAGCCAGGCGCTTCCATACAAAATCGCGCCAACCCTGGGTCAGCAGCAATAAATCGAGTTGTTTAAAACGGTTTGCATTTACCGGATCAAAATATTGGGCCGCATTTTCGATTTTTCCACGCACGTCTGCCTGCAGCAATAAATACGACGCAATGCTGCCTTCGTTAGCCGGCACAACATTACCGTCAACAGCAGCTAACGACAGGTTAGCCTTTACCGGCTGGTTTTGCGCGTTAACCACGCTGATATTCAAAATTGTTTTTTCTTTCGGTTTATAGGAACTCTTATCCGATGTTACCGTTACCCGGATATCATTATTGCAGTTAATGTAAACCAGCCTTTCGCAATTTGGCCGCTTTTGCTCATCGTACAATAATATACTGTTTACCCCAGCGGGCAGTTTAGCTTTGGGGATATTGATTGCCGTTTGCTCGTTATTCAATACAAATTGCCCGTCGGACACGATTTTATCGGCATGTTTAGATGCGATAGTGAGGCTTTGCCCCTTGTGTTTGGCAAACGTGGCCGGATTTGCGCTGACGATTACCTGTACATTGGTCGTATCGCTGTTTTTGATGTGCATGGCATATCCTTCGGTAAGCGCGGCAGGTAAGTCAACGTCGAACCCAGTCCCATCTTTGTAGTTACCTTTAACGTGATAAGTTACTCCAGCCACCGGCATGAGCGCAAAGCTTCCAAGGCCCAGGCTTGTGCTGGCAAAATTGCCTACGGTTTCGCCCTGCGATGATAGTACGGTGCCGTTAACCTGTACGCCGTTGCCCAAAGCATCTTCGGCCTTAAAACCCACAATGCCCATTACACCTTCAACCATCGAACCGCCTTCAGGAAACAGGCTTATCTTATTGCCATTCCCTGCATCGTCGCCGGCAATGGCGGCTTTATTTTTTCTGCTTTTTTTGATGACTGCCGCCACAGGTTTGATACCGGGAATACTGTTCACCGTGATTTGCTTATCAAAAATAAAGTTATCGCCAAAGTTGCGCATCCAGTTGGTGTAGGCACGCAGGTGATAAATGCCACCCGGTATCGAGTCGGTTAATTTAAAATCGCCGTATCCCATACCATCATCCAACCTGATAATTTCGCGGCTGATGATCTTCGATTCGGATGATACGAGGTCGACATACAGGTTATTGCTGGTAAAAGTGGGATAGTTACTTTCGCCGTTAACCAGGTAGGCTTTAAACCAAAGGTCGTCGCCGCTTGCATAATAATCACGGTCGGTATGCAGGTAAACCTTTTCAAAAAACAACTTAAACGACGCTGTTTTGGGAGCGGGCGAGGGTTTGCTTTGAGCCAGTAGCAATTGTTGGGTTCCGCACAATATTGCGGCAAAAAATAAGAGACGGAAGTTGTGTTTCATTAAGACAGGTTAGATGTTTGGGTATAATTGGTATATAGACCTAAAAGTGGAAAAAGGTTTAAATACAACCATCCTTTACTGTCCTGCCCTAGGCATATTATTATAAGTAAAACAACAATAAAAAAACCCTTTCCGGTTTTTAGAAAAAGGTTTTTTGGGCATATTATTGTAACAATATTATTAATGGTGATGATGGCCGTCGGGGCCATGTGCATGGCCGTGCGACAGTTCTTCGGGGGTGGCCGGGCGCACGTTTAAAATAGTGCCTTTAAAATGCAGCTCCTGGCCTGCCATCGGGTGGTTCAGGTCCACAATTACTGCATCTTCAGCAATCGATACTACCTGGCCCTGGAAATGGTTGCCATTATTATCCTGTAAAGGTAGGACACTGCCAATTACGGGCATTTCGGTTCCTTTAAACATTTCGATCGGTAAATTAGCCACCGCTTCTTCATCGTAACTGCCATAGGCCTCATCAGCCGCAAGGCGGAACTCGTAGTTATCGCCGGTTGACAGCGTGCTCAGGTTTTCTTCGAACTTGGGCAGCATCTGGCCAACGCCGAATAAAAAGGTTAAAGGTTGTTCCTGCGTAGCGCTCTCTACAAATGCTTCAGAGCCGTCTTCTTGTTTAACATACAAATCGTAGGTTAACGACACTACGCTTTCGGGTTGAATTTTCATTTCTTTTTGTTTTTATCAGATCTCAATTTGCTTAAGCGCCTCGGCTGTTTCTGTAACAGGCAGCCGGCAGGTTTTATCCTTGCAAACAAATATCCTGGTTTCGGCGCCAAACTTATCTGTCAACAAAGGTAAACTTCCTTTTGTTCCGCCCAACATTATTTTATTGGGGATGTAGTTTTTTTCTATCTCTTTTCGTTTTTGCTCAGCTTCAGTACCGGTTATGGCTATTTCGTACACACCGGCAACATCGTCAAGCAGCAGCATGGCCCAGTTTGAATACGCAGATCCATATTTGGCCATCAACTTTTTAACATTATGCATTTGCTGTTGCGATATCTCCATATACCGCTCATTATCAAACAGTAATCCAAGTTTATTTAAGTTACGTGCCATTACCGAATTTGATGAAGGGATAACGCTGTCCATCACCTCCAGCTTACGGGCTATCAATTGCTCGCCATCTGCAGGTGTATAAAAAAACATGCCCGAATGAGCATCATAAAATCTGTCGATAGCACCATCGGTCAGTTTTTTAGCTTCTTTAAGCCATTGCTCATTAAAAGTCACCTCATACAAGGCAATAAACGCATCAATAATCAGAGCGTAATCATCCAAAAAAGCTACCGTTCCGCCTGCATCATCCGATTTAAACACCCGTATCACTTTGCCCGAAAGGGTGATCAGATTATCCCGGATAAACGATGCATTTTTAAGTGCGAGATCAAGATACTCCTGATCGTCGAAAGCCCGGTAAGCATTACATAAACCTTTTAGCATCAACCCGTTCCACGAGGTTAATATTTTATAATCCAACCCCGGCCTTATCCGCTTTACGCGATGATCAAATACCTTTTGTTTTAGCAGGACGATCCTATCCGCCAACGCGTCAACCGGTATACCCAGTTTTTCGGCAAGTACATCGTCATCATCGTACCTGAAAAACACATTGGTATGCTCTTCGGCCCAATTCCCATCAACCGTAGCGTTATAATAAATAGCAAACAAGCCGGCATCATCGCCCAATATTTCTTCCAGTTCGTCCAGATCGAAAGTATAAAATTTACCCTCCACTCCTTCGCTGTCGGCATCCAGGGCCGAGTAAAAGCCAAATTCGGGCGAGGTAAGCTCACGGCCGACAAACTCAATTGTTTCGGCAACGACCTTTTTGTATTGCTCATCACCAATACAGGTATATGCTTCCGAATATAAGCTGATCAACTGTGCGTTATCATAAAGCATTTTTTCGAAATGCGGCACATGCCAGCGCTCATCAACCGAATACCGCGCAAAACCACCGCCGATATGATCGTAAATGCCGCCTTTGGCCATCTTATCCAGCGTCAGGCCAACAATTACCTGTATGGCTTCATCTTTCATCAGGTGGGCATAACGCAGCAAAAACTGCCAGTTGTTCGGCATCGGGAATTTCGGGCTGCGCCCCATCCCACCCAACTCATAATCAAAAAGCTGTTTCCAGGGTTTTACAACCGCTTCAAGGTCGGCCCTGGTGTTTTCCTGCTGTTCGGCTACAAGGCCGATATTCTCGTATTGTTTAATGCCTTCGGTAAGCCTTACCGCATAAGCCTCCGCTTCGTCAGGTTTATTCTCCCAAAACTCCGCAAGATTGTTCAGCAGGTTTATCCAATCAGTTTTGCGGAAATAGGTACCGCCGTAAACAGGCCGCTGGTCGGGCAGGCAGATACAATTCAACGGCCAGCCGCCACGCCCGGTCATTAACTGAACTGCACTCATATATATCTGGTCGATATCCGGGCGTTCTTCCCTATCTACTTTAATACACACAAAATGATCGTTCATTACCTTGGCGACGTCTTCCTTCTCGAAGCTTTCGTGTTCCATTACATGGCACCAATGGCAGGCTGAGTAACCGATGCTCACAATGATGAGTTTGTTCTCCAACCTGGCTTTTTGCAATGCTTCGGCGCCCCATGGAAACCAGTTTACCGGGTTATTGGCATGTTGCAGCAGATATGGCGAGGTGGAGTTTTTGAGTTTGTTCATAAGGTGGGTAGTCAATTATGAGTAGTGAATGGCATAATTAAAATTCGATGTTTACTACTTAAAGGCAAAGATAGTATTTACTACTCATACCCCTATCCAATATTCACTATTCACCACTCTCTACTCACAAACACAAAGCGGCAGAGGTTTTAGCCCCCACCGCTAAAAAAAATACAAATAAAATTGAGATCCTCTTAAAAAAATGAGGTGGTTAGGTTGTAGACCTTAATGCTATATATCTTATTGTTATCGCCTCACATATATAACGAATTACGAAACAAAAGGTTATTAAAAAATTGAAAAATATTATCGTTTGCTGACATACTCCGGCATGCTGATAATTTTCGGGTTAACGGATAAAAATTTACCTTAGCCCCATGCTTATTACACACACCGATATCTACCGTTTCAGCATCGCTATGGAACCGTTCACCATTGCCACCGGTACCATGACCTTTGCGCAGAATACCTTTATACGTGTGCATACCGATGCCGGTTTTTACGGCGTGGGCGAGTGTTCGGCCTTCCCGATGATCGTAGGTGAAACACAGGATACCTGCCTGCTGATGGCCCGCGAATTTGCCGCACTGTGGAAGGGTAAAGATCCGCTTGATATGGCCGCCCGTTTGCAGGACCTGCACAACTTTACGGCCAACAACGCTACCATCAAAAGCGCTTTTGATATGGCTTTATATGATATTGCTGCTAAAAATGCCGGTCTACCTTTATACCAATACTTAGGTGGCAGCAGGCGTCCCGTTGAAACAGATATTACTATAGGTATTGGCCAACCCGATGATATGGCCGCCAAAGCGGTAAAACTGAAGCAATCGGGCGCTACTATCCTCAAAATAAAATTAGGTAAAGATGCCGACACCGATATCGAACGGATAAGCAAGATACGCCAGGCAGTTGGCCCGGAAATGAAGGTACGTATTGATGCTAACCAGGGCTGGAGCTTTGAAGACGCCGTGAAAGCATTACAGGGCATGGCCAGCCTGGATGTTGAGTTTTGTGAGCAACCGATGCGTACCTGGTACGATGACCTGTTACCCCGCCTGATGGAACTTTCGCCGGTAAAAATTATGGCCGACGAAAGCGTGTATAACCACCACGATGCACGCAAGCAGATCAACAGCAAAAGCTGCCATTATATCAACATTAAATTCGCCAAATCGGGCGGCATTAACGAAGCCATTAAAATACACGATATTGGCGATGACCTCGGCATCCCGGTAATGATGGGCGGCATGTTGGAGAGCCGTATTGCAGCCAGCGCGCAGATGCATTTTGTATACGCCAGTCCGAATGTAAAATTCTTCGATATGGATACCTGTATGCTCGGCCATTTGGAAGATCCGGTTGTGGGCGGTGTTACTTACAACGGGTATCATTTAACTATTGATGATACCATTGGCATTGGAGCCGATGCAGATGAGGCGTTTTTGAAGAAGTGCGAAAAATGGGTGGTTTAAGCTTAAAACAAAAATGAAGAATATCCCCATAGCTCTCATTTGCTCCCGATTACTTTTCGGGGTAATTATTGTGCTGTTGGCTATGCTTCAACCTCAATATTTTCAGGGCGTTATTACCGTCCTGATCGCTATTGGTTTTGCTGGCGACATTCTGGACGGCATTATTGCGCGTTATTTAAAAATATCCACAACCAAACTGCGGCGTATGGACTCAAACGTTGATATGGTATTTTGGATATGTATCATTATCTCCAGCGTGATCATCTGCCCTGCATTTTATAAGCAGAACTATTGGCCGGTAGTTATCCTCGTTTTGCTCGAAGTCACATGCTATGTGCTTTGTTTTCTCAGGTTCAAAAAAGAAGTAGCCACCCATGCTTTATCCGCCAAAGCATGGGCCATTAGTATTTTCGTTACGTTAGTATTAATCATCAATACCAGTAGCCCGTTACCGGTGTTCAGAATCTGCTTTTACCTTGGTGTGATATCACGGTTAGAAATTATAGCTATGCTGGTTGTCATTAAAACATGGACGAATGATATCCCAACGCTTTACCATGCTTTTAAGATCAGGAAGGGAAAACCTGTTAAAAGATATAAACTGTTTAATGGGTAAGTTCAATCACCCTGGTGCCTAACAAACACTTTCTGCAGGGCAACTTAATGTAAAATTTTATGTATGCATAATATATTGCTTATGCCGATTAAACCTTTTACCTGCAAGTTCGTTAAAGTATTAATATCAACCTGAATAATATGCGTAATATTTTACGTTCGTTACTTTTAATAGGTATAGTTTACGTTATGGCCGGTTGCGGCAAAAATAACGCTGTACCTGCTGTAACTTACGTATGCCCTGCAAACAGGTTTGTTACCGAGCAATTTGCAGTAAGCTCGGCAACAGTATTGTACACCCAGGCAGTCGACTACCAGGGTAAAAATCAAAACCTTTCATTAGATATCTACTCGCCCAGCCTCGATACGCTATCGCGCAGGCCTTTAATTATTTATTGTCATGGCGGTGGTTTCACTTCGGGTGCTCGTAACAGTGCCTGGCCGGTAAAATTCTGCCAGTCGTTCGCCAAACGCGGTTATGTTGCTGCCAGCATCGATTACCGTTTGGGGATAGGAAACAATGGCGACAACGATGTATTAAGCGCACAGATACGGGCTGTACAGGATGTTAAAGCCGCTGTAAGATATTTTAAACAAACTGCTGTTGAGCAAGGTAACCCCTATCGTATCGATACCGCGCAGATATATATCGCAGGCGAAGCATCAGGGGCCATGGTTGCTTTGCAAATGGGTTATTTAAATTCGTCCGATCAGTTTGCCGAGATTGCCAACCCCGACCTGCTAAGCGCATTAAACGGAATTGAGGGTTTATCAACCCTGCCTTATTCGTCTCATGTTAAAGGCATCATCAGCTTAAGCGGAGCTATACTGGATCTCAACTGGCTCAACAACATCAATATGCCGCTCATTATGGTTCACGGTACCAAAGATGCTGTAATCCCTTACCAGTCGGGCGCAGCAAGTCCGTATACCCAAACAACGGCATACGGTAGCTATCTCATCGACTCGGTAGCAACTAACCGAAAACTCAATACAGCTTTCCACGCGTTCGCCGGCGCCGGCGCAACGCCTTATATTAGTTCCACCAAATATGCCGACAGTACTATCAACTACGTTTCGCAAGAGTTAGTGGGCTTGATCGATTGTCAGCGGCTGGGCTTGCACTAATCATTGAAATCATCTCAGGATTACTATTTTAGCTGCAAAAACCAATCATCCTTTGTACACCATAACCATCCGTAAAGTTGCCCTTGCCGACCTCGATGCGCTGCTTCTCATCAGCAGGCAAACCTTTTTTGATGCTTTTGAAGCAGTAAATAATCCCGAAGATTTTAAGGCTTATACTGATGTTGCGTTTACAAAGGCAAAATTCGAAAGCGAGCTAACCAATCCGCATTCAGAATTCTATTTGGCTGTTAACAAGGATGATATCTTAGGCTATATCAAATTAAATTTCGCAACTGCGCAAACCGAATTCCAGAACAATGATTCAGCAGAGGTTGAACGCCTGTACGTTTCATCCACCCATCAAAACAAACAGATCGGGCAGCAACTGCTCAACTTCGCCCTCGATACCGCACGCAGCAGAAAGCTCAAATATGTTTGGCTCGGCGTTTGGGAAAACAATAGCCATGCTATCCGGTTTTACCAGCGTAATGGTTTCAGCATTTTCAGCAGTCACTATTTTATGGTGGGTAACGACAGGCAGACCGACCTGTTAATGAAAAAAATGGTTTAATCTCACCTGTTCAGACAAAAACGATACATTTGACAGTATGGCAAAAAAGGTTAACCGCTTAAAAATAAAACAACACCGCAAGTATGGCAACATCGGCGATTCGCCGGGCATGATCCACATCGATGACGACTCGCTCAAACCGGTTGTAAAGCTCTATTCGTACAATAAAGATGAAGTGCAGGAAAGCGGCGGCGACGACTTTGACGATGTATTAAAGCAGCTCAAAGCCTGCAAAACGCATACACACTGGCTGCAGATCAACGGTTTGGGCGACAAGCACATGATCGAGGAGATTGGCAAGCACTTTGGTATTAACCCCCTGGTGCTCGAAGATATCGTCAATACCCACCAACGGCCTAAGATCGACGATTACAGCAGCTTTTTCTTCGCCACCAGCCGTTTGATCAATTACAAAGACAATGTAGTAACCAACTACCAGGTTTCGTTCATCGTAAAAGATGACCTGATCATCAGTTTCCAGGAAGATTACAACAATGTTTTTGAAGCCGTAGCCAAACGCCTGCACGCAGGCAAGGGTTTAATACGCATAGCAGGGCCGGCTTACCTGTGCTACGCCATGATGGACACGATTTTCGATATCTACTTCAGCTTGCTCAATAACCTGGGCGATTTACTGGAAGATATAGAGGAGCAATTGTACGATAACCCCGATAAAAGCATTATGTATGAGGCACAGCGGGTAAAACGTTCGCTCATTGTACTGCGCCGTGCCACCTGGCCCGAGCGTGATAAGATCAACTCCATGATACGCGATGATAACCCGCTCATCAGCGAAGAGGTAAAAGTTTTCCTGCGCGATGCTTACGACCACTGTATCCAGATCATCGACATGATCGAAAGCTACCAGGAGATCACCTCGAGCATCATCGATGTATACCTGTCGATAATAAGCAACCGGATGAACGAGATCATGAAAGTGCTGACGCTGATATCGGTAATCTTTATGCCGATAACCTTCATCGTCGGCGTTTATGGCATGAACTTTCAGCATGTCGACCCGGTGACGAACAAGGTGCTGCCCGGCAATATGCCCGAGCTTACCTCGCCCAACGGCTACCTGTATTGCTGGATAGGCATGATCACCATTACGGTTGCACAGATACTGTTTTTCTGGAAAAAGGGCTGGTTTAGCCGGTTATAGTTTATTGGTTCATTTGTTGATTAGTAATACCCATTTATGAAAGGCAATTTTTCAAGGTGGTCTAAATGGATTATGCTCGCAGCTGCGATATACAACCTGTTTTGGGGAGCGGTAATTTCTATACACCCTCAATTGATCTTATTCGGCAATGCCCCTACGCCTTACATCTTGATATTGATTCGGTGCATTGGCATGCTGGTGGGTGTTTATGGTGTGGCTTACTATTTTTGCTCGCGCGATCCGGTACGTTACTGGCCGCTGATTTTGGTCGGATTGATCGGTAAGGTGCTTGGCCCTATCGGTGCGGCTTGCTATGTTACTGTCGGTGCCATACCGGCAAGTTTCCTTTGGGTAAATGTTTTTAATGACCTGATATGGATAGGGCCGTTCGGGTGGATATTGCACCATATCTGGAAAAATAAGTTAACGTAAATCCGCATTAGGGATTGTAGCGGATACCGGCCTTGTGACTAATGCCCGTGTAGTATGAGCGAAAAGCCCGGCCGCAGGCAATGCCCCTAAAAGTTAAAAGCACAAAACCGAAATGTACTTCTTCAACATTACAACATCCAAGCAACAGCAAAACTTTTCCACAATCCGTCAAAACGCAGCACTCTATGCCCTTGGCACTATGCCCTTTGCCTGCAAACCCTTAATTTCGTTGCTCACAGAAAAGAGGAACAGATTTTGGATTATTTAAAAGGATTAAACCCATCGCAGCAGGCGGCAGTACTACAAACCGAAGGGCCGGTAATGATCATTGCCGGTGCAGGTTCGGGCAAAACACGGGTTATTACTTACCGGGTAGCGCACCTGATACAAAAGGGTGTCGACTCGTTTAACATACTGGTGCTTACCTTTACTAATAAAGCCGCGCGCGAAATGCGCGAGCGTATTATGCATGCCGCAGGCGCCGAAGCTAAAAACATCTGGATGGGCACCTTTCACTCGGTATTTGCCAAGATACTGCGTGTTGAAGCCGATAAGATAGGCTACCCCAGCAACTTTACCATTTACGATACCGACGACAGCAAGAGCGTGCTGCGGGCCATCATTAAAGAAATGAGCCTCGATGACAAGCTGTACAATGTAAATTTTGTGCTCAACCGTATTTCGGCCTGCAAAAACAGTTTGATATCGTGGCAAAAATACCAGAATGATCCTGCTATCTCTGCCGACGATTTTAGCAGCGGGCGTGGCAAACTGGGCGAAATATACCAGGCTTATGTAAACCGCTGCTTCCGTGCCGGCGCTATGGATTTTGACGACCTGCTGTACAAAACCAACGAACTGTTCCGCGATCATGCCGATGTGCTGTACAAATACCAGAACAAGTTTAAGTACGTGATGGTGGACGAGTACCAGGATACCAACTTTTCGCAATATCTCATTGTAAAAAAACTCGCCGCCATCAACGAAAACATTTGCGTAGTGGGCGATGATGCGCAAAGTATCTACGCTTTCCGCGGGGCCAACATCCAGAACATTTTAAACTTTGAGAAGGATTACCCTGATCTGAAAGTGTTCAAACTGGAGCAGAATTACCGCTCGACGCAGAACATCGTAAACGTTGCCAACAGTATCATCTCCAATAATAAGGAGCAACTGAAAAAGAATGTTTTTAGCGAGAAGGAACATGGCGATAAAATAAAAATACTACGGGCTTTCAGCGATAACGAGGAAGGTAAGATGACGGCCGAAGCCATTTTCCAGGAACGTGGGAATAAAGGGTTAAAATGGAACGATTTTGCCATTTTGTATCGTACCAACGCGCAATCGCGCTCGATGGAAGAAGCCTTGCGCAAACTCAATATCCCGTACAAAATATATGGGGGGCTCTCGTTTTATCAACGTAAAGAGATCAAGGATTTAATAGCCTACTTCCGCCTCACGTTTAACCCGGCAGATGAAGAAGCATTGAAGCGGGTGATCAATTACCCTAAACGGGGTATCGGCGATACAACTGTCGATCGGATTATTGTAATAGCAGGCGAGCAAGGCAAATCGGCCTGGGATATTATGGCCAACGGGCAGATGTACCTCGACGGGCGCATTAACTCGGTGATCTACCCTTTCGTAACCATGATCCAGAGCTTCCAGGTGATAGCGCAAAACTCGAATGCTTACGATGCTGCCCTGCACATCGCGCAGCATTGCGGTATTCTGAAAGACTTATACGAGGATAAATCAGTTGAGGGTTTAAACCGCTACGAAAACATCCAGGAGCTGCTGAACGGTATCAAAGAGTTTAGCGAGCGCGAGGATATCGAAGAAAAAGGTCTTGATGTGTTTATGCAGGATGTGGCCTTGCTCACCAACGACGATAAGGATAAAGACAAGGATGCCGATACCGTATCGCTGATGACTATCCACTCGAGTAAAGGTCTGGAGTTTCCGCAAGTGCATGTGGTGGGCCTGGAAGAGAATCTGTTCCCATCGCAAATGTCGCTCAACTCGCGCAGCGACTTGGAAGAAGAGCGCCGCCTGTTCTACGTAGCCGTTACCCGTGCCGAAAGTAAACTCACCATCAGCTACGCTACCTCGCGCTTTAAATTCGGCACGCTCATCAACTGCGAGCCGAGCCGTTTTTTGGATGAGATAGACCCGCAATACCTCGAGCTCGATTTTACAGCCAAGCCACAACCCGGCAACAACCCCTTCTTTGACGATGAGCGTACAGCCTGGAGTAGTAACCGCGATACGTTCAGTAAGCCTAAACCGGCATCGCAACCAATGGCGGCTAAAGTTAAAACTACATCCATACTGGCCAAAGCACACGTACCAACAGCGGGCTTTGCGCCAAGCGATACCAGCAATTTGCAGGTAGGTATGGAAGTGGAGCACGAACGCTTTGGTTTTGGTAAAGTATTAACACTTGAGGGCAATAAACCGGATATTAAAGCGACCATATTTTTTAAAGAGGTTGGGCAAAAGCAGTTGTTGCTGAAGTTTGCGAAGCTGAGGATTGCATAGTATTACAAGATTTTATCTAATAAATAATATTATCTTTATTTATGGATGAAAAAGAAATAATTCAAGCCGCTGCCGAAGGTGCCGCAAAAGGATTGGGAGGGCAAATTCCTCCATTATATCCGGACATCGTGCAACCAGCAGCTAAACAAGTAGGTAAAGCATTAGGCACTATTGCCGGACTTATCAATGTTGCCCTTGCTCCTGTTGCTGCAGTTGTGTGGGGTTATGACAAAGTTTCTGATTATTTAACTCAAACATTATCCGAGAAGTTGAGTGATGTTCTACCAGAAAACATTATTACTCCTCCTGCGTCAATCGTGGGGCCATCAATCGAAGCAATTAAATTTTTAGCTAATGAAGCAGATTTACGAGAACTTTATGCTCAATTAATAGCTACTTCAATTAATTCTGAAACTACAGAGAATGCACATCCCGGTTTTGTTGAAATCATTAAAAATCTGTCTTCTGATGATGCAAAAATCTTAAATTACATTTATCGAAAACAGTATTTCGCATGCATATTTTTATACGGGAAGCGAAAGAGTACTGGCACAAAACTTCGCATAGATTATTTCTTATCTACATATGAAATAGAGTATGAAAAGCCATTAAAGTTAGGTGGATTAAACCTAATAAATAACCTGGATCGTCTTGGATTAATCTCTACTCCAGAAGACCTTTTATTAAAGGACTCCGCAGAATACGAGTTAATAGAAAAACTACCAACATATGAAACACTGTATAACGGTTTGAAAAAGGACATTGATATCGAAATAACAGCTGAAAAACAATTCCTAATATTAACACCGTTGGGACGTCAATTTTGTGAAACTTGCATTTCAAAATAGTTACCAAATCTTATCTTCGAATGTGATATGAGGGCATTTTATCTACTTATTTTATTTACCTGGGCAACTTCACCTGTATTCGCCCAACACAAGCCCGATACCCTATTCTACGAAAGCTTCGACAACCCTACCCTAAACCGCGCCAAATGGAACGTTGAGGTTACCGGTGTTAACGCACATACGGTAAACAACGAACAGCAGGCTTATGTAGATTCGACGGCCACGTTGATTTTTAAAAACGGGTTGCTGGATATCAAGCCGATCTATCAACAGGGGTTTACCATTAAAGGCGGCCGAAAATATGATTTTATTTCGGGCAGGATCAACACCCGTCAAAAGTTTGAATTTACCTACGGTACCGCTTCGGCGCGCATCAAAATGGCAGCGGGCGCTGGCTTATGGCCTGCTTTCTGGGCCTTAGGCGAAGGCAAGTGGCCCGATTGCGGCGAGATAGATATGATGGAAAACGTAGGCGATTCATCGTGGGTAAGCCATGCCCTGCACGGGCCGGGATACTTTGGCAATACGCCTCTCGCCCACCGCTCCTTTTTCCCTAAAGGGATCGATGTTACACAATGGCATATCTATTCGGTAAACTGGACTAAAGACAGCCTCATCTTCTGCGTTGACGGTACAGTAACCTATACCGTAACCCGCGAAATGGTTGAGAAATACGGGCGCTGGGCTTACGATAACCCTAAGTTCATTATCCTTAACTATGCTTTAGGCGGCGGTTACCCGCAGGGCGTAAATAAGGTACAGTCGCCCTACCCTGGCTTGCCGCAAAGTACCGTGGATAAGATCAAAGCCGGAAAGGCTGATTACCTGGTTGACTGGGTGTTGGTGACGAGGGACTAAAGCACTTCATTATTGCTTGTCAAATGAGTTATAAATATACATCCCGCTTTTTGATCCGCCGCTGGTGAAAATCCATTTTTGTTTTCTTCTTATAGCTCTGGTAAATGTTATACCCTCACCATCCAACACTTGATGACGGCTGTCATATTTTTTTAAAGCTTCAATATCCCCGGCCATTACTATAGATTTAAATTCCGGGTCTATACTTTTTATCATATTGCTTGCATCTGTAATTATCTTGAGTTTTTTGTTAACTACTTTCCAATTCTCTAATGACGAAGAATAGTGATAATAACAACTCCCATTAACATCCCAGATAATTAACGAAGGCTCTCCGCTTTCCATTCCATACATTTTAATCATGTATATAGTATCAGCTAAAAATTTGCGTTTTTTTTCAACTTCAAATTGCTTCAAAGTTCTACTCAAACGCGATATAGAGGAGTCAATATACATTTTTGCGCTGGTATCTTTTAAATGCCTATTTTTCATCAAATATGCCTTGTAATCTTTCATAAAGTCTTGCGCCATCGTTAATTTGCTAATGCTTAACAATAACATTAAGAGAATTACACATCTATTCATGGGGTTCGTTATTTACTCTAATTTAGATATCATTTTAATGTATCTGTATCAATAAAGTTACCTTTTACCCAGATAATCAAAACCTGCAAACGGATATGTGGACCATCAATTTAGCATGGGCCTGCGGTTTTAACTACTCGCCCGGGTGGTAAGTCCGCTCAGCATGTTTTAAAACATCCTCTTTGTAAAACAGCACATCCTTAAACCGGCCGTCGATATACATCTGCGCCTGATCGGTAAAGTGTTTAGAATTGGGATCGAACGATTGGCCGCCGGTAATGATGCTTTTGGCTTTGATGCGCTTACCGAACTCGACAGTAGCAATAAAACTATTGCCCGAATAGCCATAACGCTTTTGGGTACCCATTTGCCTGCTTACAAACGAGGGCAATTGACCGAATGCCGACGACACCTGCCCTACCGGCAAACTCGGCCGGCTATCGTCAAACGTTTTGCCGTCGTCGGGGCGCTGGTAACGGTTAATTTCGCCTAAAGGCACTTTCCAGGTACCATAAGTTTTTTGCAGATTATTGACCACATACAGCAAGTAGCCTATCTGTGTTTTCCCATCCAGGTAAGCGGCAAAAGCTGAGATGCGGGTTGTTGCGAATGTACCTTCCTCGACCGTTTTGGGCCTGGGCATTTTGTCGAGCATCAGCATACCCCACTGTGTAGCAACAGTTGTAGCGACAGAGTTTACGGATGAATGTTTGTCCCAATCTTTTAATAATTTAATGGGGTCGGCAAGGGCCTGTTTTACCGAATCGCCGCTTTGGTCGTAGGCTTTAAACAACGGCGGCAGCAGATCATCGAAAGCGGCCAGGTAATGGTCGTAACCTTTGGCAATCAAGGCATCAAGGGTAAGGCCGCGGGCATCGCTCAATAATTTTATGGCGTTAACACCACGGTAATTCTGCCCATCGGGCGCCATATAAACCGGGTATTTTGCCTTATCGGGACTGCTTGCGCCTGCCGAAGCATAGGGCGTGGCGTTGCAATTTTGTATAAAACCCGATTGTGGATTGTAAACGTGCACGATCTCGTTTAAAGGGTGCACACCCAGCCACTCGGTAGCGGCAACGGTACCGTCAACGGGCAGTGTCCAATCGATTTTCGGATCGCGTTTAGGCACATAGTTCCCATACCAAAATGCCGTATTGCCTTTGTCGTCGGCATAAACTGTATTGTTGGTTGCGTTGGAAAGGAGGCCCATGGCCTTCTTATATTCTTCAAAGGTGTTAGCTTTAGTGATCTGCCACGATTCGAGTAAGGCATCCAGCGAACGGTTGTTGGCCCGCAAACTTAACCATTTGCCATCGCGGCTGCCCATTACCGGGCCGTGATGCGTAAAGTAAATGGTAAAACTTTTAGCTGTGATACCGTTATCCGATTTAAACTTAACAACTGCCTTTTGCGGACGGACGGGCAATTGCTTATGCTCGTACTCGTAAAATAACCTGTTACCGGTATGGCTTATCTTCTCAGCGTACAGGTCTGCAACATCGGCGTTGCTTGTTGTGTGCATCCAGCCGCAATGCCGGTTAAAGCCCTGGTAAACAAAAAACTGCCCCCAGGTAACGGCGCCATAAGCATGCAGGCCTTCCTGGCTCACCAGTTCCACTTCCGAGCGGAAATAGAACGGTACATGCGGGTTGATATACAACATGGCGTTACCACTGGCCGTTTTTGATGGAGAAATGGCAAAACCGTTCGAGCCGGTTTCGATCAGCTCGTCGTTTATTTTGTAGTCATAGCCCAATTGTGGTTCATCATTACCGTAGAACCTGCGTACGTCCTCAACGGTAGCCCCGCCAGTTATCGTCGCACCTACGCTACCGTCGGTAAACATTAAAGCATACCAGGGTTTAAAGCGGGTTAAAACGGCAGGCTTAACTTCGGGATGTTTATACAGGTAATAGTTAATGCCATCGGCAAAAGCATCGAGCAATTTTTTAAAGGCGGGGGCACAACGTTTATAGTCTTTAATGGCATCGGTACTGTCTTCGGCAAGGCGCATAAGCAAGTCGGTATATACCGCTTTCTCCCCGTCGGCCTCGGCAGTACGGCCTAACACGTTAAGGTAGTTGCGTTCTACGCCTTTAAAGTTGTCTTCACATTCGCTGTAAAGCAAACCGAAAACCACATCGGCATCTGTTTTGGCATAAATATGCGGTACGCCCCAGTTATCGCGGATGATGGTTACCCGCCCGGCCTCTCCCTGGCAGCGGGCAACATCTGTTTTTGAAAGTTTTTGGGCACTGCAAAATATGGACAGCGACAATAATGTGCAAAAAAACGAAAGTCGGAGCATGGTCGGGTTAACTATTAAAAATGTAATTTAGTACAAATAAGGTATTTATCCAATGGAAGAAAAAGAATTAAAACGGGAATTTGAATTAGAGCGGGTCATCCTGTTCAGCGATGCTGTATTTGCCATTATCATCACCATCATGGTGCTTGAGATAAGAATCCCGGAAGATTTGCGCCATGCCACGGCCGAGAAGATAGCTCAGGCTTTTATAGACCTCGGGCCCCGCCTTGGCGCTTATGCCTTAAGTTTCTTTTTGGTAAGTGTATTTTGGGTGCGCCACCTCAAAATTTTTAAGGTTTTAAAAGACTATGATACGCCTATGATAGCGCGTAACCTGTTCTTCCTATTTGCTATTTCGCTTTTTCCATTTGCTGTTTCTATTATCGCGGGCACTATATCGCCACACAACCTATGGGCACTTGATGTTTATATCGGCGTTATATTGACGGGTATATTCGCACAAACTTTAATTATTCAATACATCGTAAAACATAAACAAAAACTATGTTTTTCGCCGTCAACTATCGAAACTACGCTCAAATGGAAAGCACACCGGTTAAATTTAATATTAACGCCCTTTGCTGTGCTTGCGATAGTGGCCGTAAACTTGCTAAATATGGTACAGTATGTTGTTTACATCGTCATGTTTCAGATGCTCATCGTTCGTGCAAGTGCAAAAAGGTACTACCCTAAAGCAGCGAAAGAGTAAGTAAGAACAAGCACAAGATGTAAATCATAGCCATTTGATTTTTAAATATCTTTTTAGTTATATTTGATAATCAAAACATTAAACCAATTAGCCATGAAAAAACTTTTTTTATTACTGATGATGGCCGCAGCCATGAGCACTACTTTTGCTTTTAAGGTAGAAAAAACAACATTAACCGGCTACATCGGCGATGCCATGTGTGCAGCTAAGGGTAAAGCCAATAGTGCCGATCATGCTGCCTGCGCTGCAAAATGTATCAAAGGCGGGGCGGCAGCTGTCCTGGTTGTAGGCGATAAAGTTTACAGTATTGCCAATCAAAAAAAGGTGATCAAATTTGCCGGTAAAAAAGTTACTGTAGAAGGTACCGTAACCGACGACTCGATTGATGTAAGCAGTATTACAGAAGCGAAATAATCGCAGCATCTCCATAAAAAAATCCCGGCTGGATGATCAACCGGGATTTTTTTATATGCTATAATTTGCACGTCTGCACACTAAATCAGGCTCCCTTCTTCCATTTGATAGAGCAGCCTATGGCTTTTGTGCTGGTCGTTGCTACACTTTTCCCGGTCAATAACGCATCTACAGCATTTTCCACATAGCGGGTGTGGTTAGGGTTGCTGTTCTCGGTATCGTCGTCAATGGCGCCGATATATTTTACCACATTGCCCTTATCTGTTTTTTGTAAGACGAAAACATGCGGTGTAGCTTTTGCGCCGTATTCGCGGGTTACATCCTGGGTTTCATCTATGGTATACGGAAAAGTATAACCCTTTTCGGAGGCGCGTTTCTTCATATTATCGAACGAATCCTGTGGCTCGCTTACAGGGTCGTTCGGGCTGATCGCTATCACCGGGTAGCCTTTGGCGGCATATTTTTTGTCGAGATCCATAATGCGGCTTTCGTAAGCCTTGGCATAAGGGCAATGGTTACAGGTAAATACAACGATAAAACCTTTTGCGGCTTTATAATTAGCCAGCGAGACCATTTTACCGTCTACATTCTTCAATTTAAAATCGGCAGCAACATCGCCAACTTTATAACCGCCATTATCGGCTTTAAAGGCTGTGAGGCCAATTACGGCCACAGTTAACAAGGCAAATAATTTTTTCATGATTTTATTTTTTTTTAATGGTTATGAAGCTATCATAAACAATTTGCTTTTTGTAGTAGTTTATGATGGTTTCATGGCGTTTAATTATTTATTGGTTTGATATAATTTATTCAGTTCATCATAAGTAAACTCTTTTTCATAAAACTTACGGATACCTTTTTGTGCATTCACAATCATCGTTCCAGGCAATGCGCCACTCCAGTTTTTGTCTACCTGGTCAATAAAAACCTGCTCGCTTGGCTTATCTGCAAGGTACACTTCGCTGATCAATTTCCTCTTACTGGCAAATGTTTTAACCTCGTTAAGTTTCGATTTAAAATCCATACTCAACAGCAACACTTTTACCGGCTGACCTTTATAGGTTTGTTGTAGTTTTTCAAAATTGGGGAGTTCGGCAACACATGGTGCGCACCAGGTAGCCCAAAAGTTAACTATATAAACGGTGTCCTTGTTGCTTATCCGCTTTTCGAGTTGCTGGTAAGTGATCGGCGTAACCGTTCTGGTTTGGGCAGGTGCAGCCAGGCCAATGGTCGAAAGCAAGAATAAGAGTATAAAATTCCGGTACTTCATCAGGTAGATAACGTTTTGCAAATGCTTTTGTGATAACAATACTAAATTACCAATTATTTCATTAACTCGTCAACCAGGACGGGTAAACCAATGGTCGCTTTTTCCTCTATTTTGATCAGATCCGGCACGCCGTAAACCGCCGGTATCTTTGGGTCGACAATATATCTGGGCACATTGCCGGGCACGTAATTGATCAATCCCGATGCCGGGTATACTGCCAGCGATGATCCTACCAAAATAAACACCTCAGCCTGGCTGCATATTTTGGCAGCAGGCTCTATCATCGGTACCATTTCGCCAAACCAAACCACGTGCGGGCGCAACTGCGATCCTAAACGGCAAAGCTCGCCCATTCGCAATTCCCAGCCTTTAATGGGGTAAGTTAGCCTTGGATTTTTACTCGACTGCGACCGGGTGATAATACCATGCAGATGTACCACATTGGTCGATCCTGCCCTTTCGTGCAGATCGTCGATATTCTGGGTAACAATCGTTACATCATATTTTTCTTCCAGTTTTGCCAGGGCATAATGCGCGGCATTAGGTTCAGCCTCCAGCACCTGTTTACGGCGCATATTATAAAACTCCTGCACCAGGGCCGGGTTGCGCTCCCAGGCTTCGGGCGTTGCTACATCATTGATATCGTAACCTTCCCAAAGGCCGTCGCTGTCGCGGAAGGTTTTCAATCCGCTTTCGGCGCTGATACCGGCGCCGGTCAATACTACCAGTTTCTGTTTCATCGTGATAAACATAGGTACAAAAAAAGCGCCCTGGTTTTACAGGGCGCTCCAATTATCAAATTCAGATTAAATTATGCTACTTGAGGCTGCACCTGTAAAACGGCATATTTTGTTTTGGCTGCTTCAAAACCTCCGAATAACAGGGCCGAGAAAAGCAAAGTACCCCAGATCATCTTAGCTTCGAACGGGATAGCTGCTGTGAGCGATTGAAAATAACCAGTTAAACCGGGGCCGTAAAAAGTGCTGCCGAATGTCATGTCGGTAAGCAGCCAGTGTATTACTACCGCAGTTACAGATGCCAGAATTACTTTTAAAGCACTCACCTTTTTGATCAGTGTACCGATAAATACCATCACTGCAAAGCTCAGGTAAACTATCCAGGCGCCATTATACAAACCCACTTTATCGTACTTAGTATAATTGATCACCAGGTCGCTTATCAGCAGTACAACCAAAGGCACCAGGTAGGCTTTCCATTTATCCGAAAAATAGGCTCCTCCAAATAATGCCACAGCGCCAACCGGTGTAAAGTTAGCCCAGGTAACAATATTGCCCGGGTTGAGCATACGTACCGAAGTGGCAACCACGATCATTAAAACGAGTACACCGTTACGGATATTAATTTTTTGCTGTGTCGACATAATTCTTTTTATTCTTATTGCAAAAATACTTAAACTAAATTACAAAATAAAACCCGGATAGTGCCTTAATTGATCTGGTATTTTAAACCACCATATGCATTAAAGCCACGGGTATTATAGCCTATCCAATCGATGTATTTGGCGTCGAACAGGTTATTCAGGTCAACATAAAGGCTCAACTTCTTCGTAGCCTTCGCCTGTACGTGCAGGTCTACAAGGCTATAAGGCGCCAAACCTTCAACACGCGAATACGGCGCTACATTTAAAAAATGCGTATCGCTTCTCTCGCCGGTGTATTTGTAATTTACACCAACCTCAAATACTTTGGTCACATCGTAAGCTATACTTGCGCCATAGGTATTCCTTGGGCGGCGCAACAGGTTATGTGTATCAACCCCTTTGGTATCTGTTTGTGTACCGGTTACGTAGGCGGCATATGCCGAAGCCGTTAACCCTTCGATATGGTAATTCAACTCACTTTCAAAGCCTTTGTCATCTTCCAGGTTACCATTTTGGTAATAGGATTTAAAGGTTGACGGGTTTGTATAAAAATAAATTACATCGGTTGTTTTACGTTTATAGAAAACCGTGTTGAATGATAAGGTGTTGGTAATGCTCCAGTCAAAACCGGCCTCGTACGAAGTTGTGGTTTCGGGCTTGAGGTCATTGTTGCCGTACTGCGATGCCAACTGGTACAGAGATGGAGCTTTAAAGGCAGAAGCGGCAGTGCCAAATATCTTAAACCGATCGGCTATGATAACCGATGGATTAATGGTATAAGTAAAGTTACCTCCATATTTACTGTGGTTATTGTAACGTCCCCCTAACTCCATGTGGAAGATATCAGATTTAAAAAACAGTGAACTAAACACACTGGTTATATTATTATCGGGACCGCTGACATTTGGCCCTGGATCATAACCTGGTTGGCTATAATGGCTAAACTGGCTCGTATTACTGTATTTAAACCCGGCGCCGCTGGTAATATCAAAGTTTTGGTTCAGGGTTTGGTTATAAATCAGCTCAGCATTAGTTATGCGGCCGATGTTCTTACCCTCGTAGCTGGTATTGAAATTAGCCGCCGAAGGAGATTCTAAAAACTTATTCCAAACTGTGTTCTGGCTCACATTTAACTGCAACGCACCTTTTGGCAACAGGTATTTAGCGCCTATACCGCCAAACAAAAACGTGTTGTGATAAGTGTAGTTAGGATCATCCGTAAAGGCGCCGTCGGGCAGGTCGCCATAATTATAACTGGTTTGAAAGTTGCCGTTCAGCGTTAATTTATCGCTTAATTGCTGATCCAGATTCAAACTAACAGCCCGCTGATGGTAGCCATCATTTTTAAAGCCGGCCTTACCTGTGGTATCGGTTGCCGCCGGGAACCCCTTTGAATCGACATTAGATACATTTAAAGCGATCCCCGTTTTATTTAATTTGCCGGATAAGCCCGCGCTCTCTTTAAACGTGTTATAGCTACCCCCACTCAATTGCACGTCGGCTTTTAAGCCTGGTGTTTTAGGATGTTTGGTAATGATGTTGATCACACCGGCAACAGCATCAGAGCCGTACAATGTTGAACCACTACCTTTCAGTATTTCGATACGTTCGATCTGATCTACCGAAAAAGCATTCAGATCATAGCTGCCGTCGATAGAACCGGCATTATTCACCGGGAAACCGTCGATCAGGATCAGCGTATTGCCAACCGAGGCTCCGCGAACATACAGGGACGAGCTGATACCCATGTTGTTTTGCGCACCCGAAAAGGTGATGCCGGCAACGCTGTTTAACAATTGTGGCACTGTTTTCCCCTGCGATTGCCTGATCTCTTCAGGGCCGATAACTGTAACTACCCTGCCGATATCGGCCAGTTTTTTTGGAGAACGGGTAGCGGTAACTACTACTTCGTTTAAGCTTTTACTGGTGTCTGCTGATTTTGCGCTTTGCGCGTGGGCTGTGTTTACCTGCAGCCCAAGTTGTACAAGCCCCAGGCTTGCAGCAACTGCTAAATAGTTTTTTTTCATGTTGTTGTGAGGGTTTAGCCCACAGCAAACAGAAATGAAGAATAAGGAATGGGAAAGGCACGCGAGGTGCTATCTCATCCAAGCTTCTATCCCCGAAAGCTATGAATATTATAATGCTTATGGCAGGTATTCTGACTTATCCTTTTTGTTGAGGCCTTCCCATTTTTCAACAGTGACCATGTGAATTCAACTAAGCTTAACCCTTGCAGGTTAAGCCGGACTTACAGCTGCGGGACAGTTCCGGACTTACACCGGATTCCCTTTTAATCCATTACGATCTCGTTCGTAAAGAAACCGAAAGCGTTGCAAATGTAATACAACATTTATTATCCGCAATACAAAATCGGCTATATTTACCCCTATGAAATTTTATTGCACTTTACTTACAATGCTTATGTCACTATACGCGGCAGCTCAAAAAACCGATACAGTTTTTCTTAAAAAACTATTAGAAAGCCACCCGGAGCTGTTTGCGGGCATATTAAAACACCCCACCCATAACGAAGTGCAGATACTGTATACGCAGATTGACCGTGATGCCAACAACCAGCCGCATTTTAAACAATACAGTTACCGGCTCAACGCCAACCATTATTTTTATCCCGCCAGCACGGTTAAATTGCCTACGGCCATCTTCGCACTCGAAAAACTGAACGAACTTAAAATTGCAGGGCTTACACGTAAAACACACATGGAAACTGATACAGCATTTAAAGGCCAGACACGGGTAACCAAAGATGCTTCTTCGGCAGACGGCCTGCCCAGTATCGAAAACTACATTAAAAAAATATTACTCACCAGTGATAATGATGCCTATAACCGCCTGTATGAGTTTAACGATCGTGCCGAGATCAACACCAAGCTTAAAAAGTACAATCTCAATAATACCCGCATTATCGGCCGGCTGGCCATTGGCGATGCCGGCGAATCAACAAAACACACCAACCCTATCCGTTTTTACGACGGAGACAAAACTATTTACCTCAAACCCGCCGCTTTCGACCCGAACGAATACCCCATGCACCTCGAAAATATGTTGCAGGGCAAAGGCTATATGGATAGCCACGATAAACTGGTGATGGGACAGTTTAGTTTTGAAGATAAAAACGTTTACCCTATTGCTGATCAGCAAATGGTGCTGCGCAGGTTGATCTTTCCCAAATCATTCCCGAAAGAACAGCGTTTTAATTTAACCGACGACGACTACAGCTTTGTGTATAAATACATGAGCATGTTCCCGACGGAAAGTGATCACCCATCCTACCCGCGACCAGAGTACTACCCCGCATTTTGCAAGTACCTGTTTTACGGCTCCGATACCTCCGCAGTGATCAACCCCGATGTTCGCATTTTCAATAAAATAGGCGACTCGTACGGTTACGATATCGATAATGCTTACATCGTCGATTTTAAAAACAAGGTGGAGTTTATGCTCACCGCCGTGGTACAATCAAACGAAGACGGTATCCTGAATGATAATAAGTATGAGTACACTACTGTTTGCCTGCCTTTTATGAAGAACCTGGGTCAAACCATTTACCAGTACGAGTTGCAGCGCAAAAAAAGGCATCTTCCGGACCTGAGCAGGTTTAGGTTCGATTATAAATAATTTCATTTAACGAAAACTACTTGACCGGTAATTGGTTAACATTTATACATAAAAGATAAATGTTATGCCAGATACAGCACTAAATCAGGATCAATATACAGGCGGTACCTCAACACCGGTTATCAACCTCGAATGGCCCGAGCGCGTGGCCTCGGTTGCCTTAGGTACCCGGATGGCATTTGGCGGGCTATCGCGCATGTTCAGGCACCCGTTACGAAGCGCATTGCGCATATTTGCAGGCGGGTACCTGGTACAGCGCGGCGTAACCGGCCATTGCGAGTTGTATACACGTTTAGGTAAAACCACCACCGAGCCGGTAAGCATTAATATTAATTATACGTTTACAGTTAACAGGCACCGGCAGGATGTATACAATTTTTGGCGCCGGCTGGAAAACCTGCCCTTGTTTATGAGTCATCTGGATAATATCCAGGTTGTTAATGCAAGATATTCGCATTGGGAAGCTAAAATACCGGGCAACATCGCCAATATTAGCTGGGATGCTGAGATTACTGAAGATATATCAGGCAGCTCTATCAGTTGGCAATCGATACCGGGTTCTACTATCAACAATTCGGGCAAAGTGATATTTGAAGATACCCCGGGCGAGCAAGGCACTATTGTTAAAGTTGTGATCAGTTACCTGCCTCCTGCCGGCGGCGTGGGCACTGGTATTGCCAAATTACTGAACCCCGTTTTCGAAAAACTGGTAAGGCAGGATGTATTAAGCTTTAAAGACTATATGGAAACTTACAGTACCGATGACCGCGAGACAACTGCAGATCAGGATACGATTACCATCGTGAGTATAGAAACACAGGATGATATTTAATTAAAACAAAAAGCCTCCCGGTATCCGGGAGGCTTTTTGTTTTATAAGTCTTTTTTAAATGATCGCGTTTTCAATATCGTCGTGCTGATGAGCATACATATCATTACGAGTTTTCATCGTAATGATCATGTTATCTGCAATAGTTAACAGGTTATCTACCTGGTCGGCCGCTGCATCACGCAGGCCAATCAACGATTTTGCCAGTTTTTCCCGGTTCTCTTTTCCTTTTTTAGGGGCAAATAAAACACCCAGGGTTACTCCTGCAGCCAACCCTGCCAATAATAATGCAGCCGATTTTGAAGTGTTATTCATATAAATAAAAAATGTATCTCAATAATTTGGTTAGTACCGCTTTGCTACAAGCTTTACAAATTTGCTCATTTTTTAACGCTTGCCGAAGGAATTAGTTGTTAAAAATTGTAAAATTAATGTCCAATTATTGTTTTCGGTACCAACAGTATCATTCTGAACGGGTTAATTTTACATCTTCATTGTCTTCATCAACGCCGGGCTGATCTTCAGGTAAACCTCAGCACCAAGGGGGGAGCTGCCGTAAAGTGTGCTTAACCCTTGCGGGATGACATTCAGCGTGCCTTGCACACCGAGTGTAAAATTGGTGCCTGCTGCCTGCAAAACCCTGTGATTAATACCCAGGGTTATTGCGTTTACATTAAATATTGCACCATTTACGTCGGGCGGCAAAAGGTTTAGCTCATCACTTGTTTTCTGCACAAACTCGTATCTCACATATACCGCGGTTTTGTTCAGCTGGATGTTCCCTTCGGCAGTAACCGAATGCTCGTTGGCTGTATGCCCATCAGGTTCTTCAACATGGTTATACCCCCATATCAACGCGCTGCTAAGAAATTTATCATCAGTAAAATTGTACTGTTTGCTAATAGATGCCGTAGTGCGCAGGATGTTTTCCAACGGGTTTAAAGCCTCGGGCCCTTTGATGTAACCTTGCGAAAACTGAAGGGCCAGGTGCTCGTTCGGGTTAACCGATAAGCGGTACGAATAACTATTGAACACCGGTTTATCAAAATTATAACGATTCTCATCAGGCTCGCGACCGTTAAACAACGACGCTTCTATCTTAGCCATTTTATACCTGAAACCCAGGGTAGCTACGCCAAAGGTAATATGGGTTGCATCCTGCCAGTGGTGCGCAAGCGTCGCATCCGGGTCGTTCATCGCCGATGGCCGGTGCATAAAGGCCACGGGGCCCAAAGCCGGTTCGCCTGGGTAGCCAGCATATGCCGTCAGATCGGCGTCCTTATTAAATGCATGGGTATAAGCTACGGCCAGTTCGGCGAGCAGATCGTGTGGGTGCTGCCTGTCAACCAGCGGAATATTTTTCCAGCTTTCGCCGGATTGAAACAGCAACGGATAACCATAACCGCCTTCGGTCAATGCATCTGCCGACATCATTAAACTGGCACTGAACAAACCGTTCTCACCAACTTTATGCTGCGCCATGGCCATAGCCCAATTCGGAGCATCAAATTTACTGGCTTGCCCCCTTTTTCCATCGTTATTAAAATTTTGTGTAGTATATCTTAAAAACACCGCGCCATGAAACATCAGGTTCCATTTCCCTGCAGTGAGCATATAAGCGTAAATGGGCGATTGATCAGGCAGCCATGAGGTACCCGATCCGTCGCGGTTCATGGGCAGGTTAAGCGAGTAAGCGTGGCTCATATCGCCCATATACATCCCACTCATATCCATGTCCATCTTCTTTGGGGTAGTACCTGCGTTTTGAGCCGGTTTCTTTTTAGCAGTATCCATCTGCATGCCCGGCATGTGCATTTGAGCTTTCGCGGACAGGTTGATCGCTATAACAGCGATAAATATGATGATCTTCTTCATGGTAAATAGTTCTAAGAAATAAATAGACAGATAAAAAAGAAAAGTTATTCTGAACTTGTTTCAGGATATTTCAGGACAGGTAAAAAGACTTTACCTTCGATCGAAGAAGATCAAATGCGATAGGTGCAGTGCAAAATGTAGGTTGGCGTACTAAACGCCGACGGAGGCGCTTTACTGTTATACGCATGCAAACGGTACAGGCAAGGCTCATCAAGTACGGTATCCGTCGATGAGAAATGGCTGAACACCGGGAATAGCTTTGCCAGAAACGCTAAAGTAGCCGAACCGTAATGCTGATCTTTTACTTTGAGATACCGCCTTTTAGTTTTGCAGCATTTGCGCATTTCGACGCCCATTTTGCATTTTTCCTTGCTATGGTCGCTGTAGGCAATAGTTGTAGACGTAAGTACGCCTGAGCAATACATGCTTTTAGCTGCCACACCAAGCGATGAGAACAGGTAAACAGCAGTAAGCACTATGACGACTATACGTTTCATGGTAGCAAAAGTAATAATTATTTGAATAAAAACGCTTCTGCTCTACTTGCTCATCTATCTACCTCACCTGCCCGTCGCCATGCACGTACCATTTTTCGGTGACGAGTTTCTCCAAAGCAAAAGGCCCGCGGGCATGCAGTTTTTGAGTCGAGATACCAATTTCGGCGCCAAGCCCAAACATGCCGCCATCGGTAAAGCGTGTCGAAGCATTGATATAAACGGCCGCCGCATCTATCTCATTCATAAAGCGTTGGCCCAGCTCCTTATTTCGTGTAATAATGGCTTCCGAGTGTTTTGATGAATACCGGGTGATATGTTCTACCGCATCTTCGTATCCCCCAACCACTTTAACAGAGCATTTAAAATCCAAAAATTCGCGGCCAAAGTCTTCTGCTGTGGCTTGCTGCAGATAAGGATAATTGAGCTCTTTTAAAACCGGGTAGCTTTCGTTATCGGCAAATATTTCAACGTTGTAAGCCAGTAAGCCGGGCGCGGCCAGCATTAATAATTGCTTTACAACACCCCTGTCAACTACTATGGTATCCAGTGCATTACATACCGATGGGCGCGATACCTTGGCGTTCACAACAATGGCTGCGGCCTTCTCCAGGTCGGCCGTTTGCTCCACGTATGTATGGCATACGCCTGCACCTGTTTCAATGGTTGGCACCTTAGAGTTCGCACGAACAAAGTCGATCAGTTGCTGCGATCCGCGCGGGATAATGATATCGATATGTTTTACTGCCGACAGCATCTCGTTAATGTATTTACGATCGGTTGGCAACAGCTGTACTATGGCCGGGTTTAAACCCGAATCGTGCAAAACGCTGTGTATAATGCTTACCAGCACAATATTGGTGTACAGAGCATCGCTGCCGCCGCGCAAAACGCATACATTACCGCTGCGGATACACAAAGCTGCCACATCGATGGTGACATTCGGCCGCGACTCGTAGATCACACCGACCACGCCCAGCGGTACTGTCTTTTTCCGTATCTGTAAACCATTTTTAGTCGTGCTTTCCAGCATCAGTTTTCCCGTAGGATCGGGTAAGCCGGCAATATCATTCAGGCTGTCGGCCAAGTCTTTAATACGGGCTTCATTCAGCAGTAACCTGTCCTTTTTGGGGTCGGTATCCGGCATCCTGTCAAGATCCTTTTTATTTTCATCTATGATCAGCTGTGTATGCGCAATGATCTCATTCGCGAGTTTGCGCAGTACGCCCTGCTTCTGCTCGTCTGTAGCCGAATTGATGGACCGTGTGGCCTTGCTGGCGTCAATTAATAACGTTTGGATGCTTTCCATTATAATAATACAATATCGTCGGCGTGGGCGATGATGAGTTTCTGGGTTTTAACGTCAATCCATATTTCGTCCGACGAAACTTTGGCCCGTGCAACGGCTATGCTCAGTTGGTTCTCATCTAATATCTCAAACACCTCGCCCGATTCAAATTTAGTAACAATCGCTTTAACGCCTACAGCCAGCAGACTATGCCCGTTTTGTATGGCTTTGCAGGCTCCGCTATCGGCCTGCAGGCTGCCCGTTACCAAACTGCCACTGCCCAGCCATTTTTTCCTTGCCGGGATAGAGCATTTCTGCGGATGGCACAATGTACCTGTCTTTCCTTCAATAGCTTGTAAAATGCCGTCGGTGGTGCGTATACCAAAAATCACTACCTTAATACCCATGCGCGTTGCCAGGCGGGCAAAGGTTAATTTCGATACCATGCCGCCCAAACCCAGTGCCGATTTTTCCTTATTAGCCAGTGCAAGCTCGTTTTTATCGATCACGGGCATCTCTTTAACCACCTGTCCATCAGCATCTAAAACACCAGGAACCGAAGTACTGAATAACAGAATAGATGCACCGAAGCCAACGGCAATCAGCGTGGCAAGCTCGTCGTTATCCGAAAACTTAAGCTCAAGGTTACTTACTACGTCGTTCTCGTTGGCGATAGGAATAATGTCGTTTGCCCAAAGATCTTCATAGGTTTTCTTCAGTTGCAAAAACTGATCGCGGTTGCTGAAATGCTGCCGTTCGCAAAGGCTTTGTGCAATGGCAATGCCATACGGAGCGAAAAACTGTGCATATTTGTTCAATAATATCGGGTTGCCCACGGCTGCGGCGGCTTTACGCTCGGTAATGGTGCCCGCATAGTTTTTTACAAACTTTTTACCTGCAGCCACTGCTCCCGAGGATACCAGTACGATGTGATAACCGCCATGTATGGCTGCCACCTGGCGGGCAATATCCACCATTACCACCTCATCCAGTTCGCCGTTTTTATGCGTAATGGATGCCGACCCAAATTTGATAACGAGTATAGGCTTTGTCAATTGTATATTTTAAATGCCCAAAGCTATAAAAAGACGACAAAATATATGGGTTAAATTTACAAATAGGACTTAAAAACTGCCCCCTTCCGGGGATGCCTGTTAACATCAGTGTTTCATAGCTTCCTGCTCTTTAAGTTGCTGGATGTTGTTCGATGCTTCATACTCGCTCGTTTTTCCTTCAAAATATTCCAGTATTTCGGCTATGGTATCCAGGTTATCCGATACCCGCTGGTGCATATCGGGCAGGTCTTTTTCCAGTTTTTTATCACCCAGATCGATATTATCGACCTCTATTTTGGTCAGTTTTTGTATGATGGCCTGCTGGCTGTTACGCAGATCGACCAACTCATGTGCAATCTTTTCCATCAGTTCAAACTTCTTAATCTTATCCATGACAATCAGTTTTAAGGTTAATATTTACTCTATCTATAAGTACCTGCAGATTGTTTTTGTTTCAGGTAAAACAAAAAAGCCCGCAGAAGATGCTTTTCCGCAGGCTTATATCTGATATAATTTTCTACTGGTTTTTAACCGTAGTGGTTGTGGTTGTCGTGGTTGCGGGCGTTTTTTTAACAATATGCTTAACCACACGGTGCGTTGCCGGGGCTGTTTTATGAACGGTGGTCCGGGTTGTACTGGTTTTGGTTGTCTGCACTGCATGAACCGTTGATGAAGGGTTTGTTGTTGTGGTAGTGGTAACCGTTGTTTTTGGCTGCGGTGCCGGAGGTGTCGGGGCTGGTACTGTTACAATTTCCTTTTCTGCCGGTGGCGGTGTTACCACAACCGTTGTGGGTTGTGGCGCCGGTGCAATAACCGGGGTGCTCCCGTTTGCGGCTGCGCCAACAGCGCCCGCTGTGCCCTTACCGCTTACTTTAATTTTGGTTTTGGTATGCCCGTGCACGCCGGCCTTAACTTTCTTTTTAACTTCGACGTGATTGGTATCACTTTTTTGTGCCAGCGAACTGCTTACGGTAAATGCCAGTATTACTGTCGCAATTATTAAACTTATCTTCTTCATAATATAATCATTTAGTTATTTGTTAATTATTTAACTGAAACAAAACAAACACCGGGCCAATATTTCAATTATGTTACAAAACATCAACTACCTTCTTTTTTAAACTATATTTTTAGTTTAAATTTGAGCGATGAAAACGTTGATCGCCTATCTTACAGTTATTCTGCTGTTTTTAACAACTACAGCAACATTAGCCCAAACCAAAGCCGATGATGCTTTGCTGCTCGATATGTACCAAAGCCAGCGTTATGCCGAGGCAGCCGCTTACCTGAAAAACATATATACCGAACCAATAACTGATACCCGGGCACTATCCCGCCTGGGCTACACTTTTCAGATGGCGGGTAAATTAGCCGATGCAGAGGCGTATTATCAACGCCTGTACCAGATCGACTCCACCAACGTATCTACCCTTTTCAGTCTGGCCGGCATCAATTCCCAAAGGGAGAATAAGACTAAAGCTCTTTACTTTTACGAACGCATCACGACACTTGACCGTACGAACTTCAGGGCCTTTAAACAGGTTGGTTTGCTATACCGAGAGAGGAACGATACTTTAAAAGCCTTAAAAAACCTTCAGACAGCCAACAAACTTAACCCGGAAGATCCTGACGTAGCGGCCGAACTGAGTTTTGTATTATCGGGCCTGAAGCATACCAAACAGGCCGAAACGGTGTTGAACCGGGCCCTGAAAGCCGACTCTGCCAGCCTGTTTTTATTGCGATGCCTGGTGAACGTAACCTACAACGCCGAAGAATACAACGAAACGATCAAAACCTGCAATAAGATGATGGACCTTGGCGATCAATCTGCACAAGTACTAAAAAAACTGGGTGCTTCTTATTATATGATCAAAAATTACGAATGCTGTATCGAAACGTTTGCCCTGATGCAGGATATCTTTAAAACCGAACGCGAATACTATTTCACGGCAGAAAGCTATAAAGCGCTCAAACAGTATCATAAGGCTATCGACTATTTTGAGCTTACCTTACGCGAAAGCATATCGCCTAATACTAACCTCTATTACAGCGAAATGGCCGACAGTTACGACGAACTGCACCAGCTAAAAAGCACCATCGCCAATTATCAGAAAAGCTTATTTTTCAAAGAAAAAGATATGGTGTTGTACGCGCTGGCCAACCTGTACGACAGCAAATTAAAAGATAAGCGCAACGCACTTAAATACTATAAAAAGTACCTCGAAAGCAAGCCGCCTGCTATCCAAAAAGCTTATATTGAGTATGTGCAAAGCCGCGTAGCGGCTTTACAGGGTAATGTTAAGGGTCAAGCGGCTCCAACGGATTGATCTGCAGCGATTCGATGAGCGGGTAAAACTCCTGTTCCGTGTCGGATAAGCGCTTGCCTAACTTGTAAGGCATATAACCCAATTCTTTCATACAGCGGTCGGCCATTGTTTTCTCAATGTATTCGCTTTGCGATTTGTCGGTACAGGTAATGGCCGGTTTACCAAACGGGAACCCGTAATGATACATTAACCTTACCCCGTTACGCATATTGGTAGTAGTATGCCGCGCCTGTGGTTCAACAATGACAGCGCTCGCGGGCACATGCAGGCTTTCGACCAAATATTTTTTCATTTCGTCGGCCTCGCAAAATTTGGTTTTGAAAGGATGCACCTTCCCGCCCGACGTCATAACAAACGGGGCCAGGCCCTCAAAATAACGGTTTGCGCCAAGACGGCAACGCAACATCCCCTCGGCGCTCAGGGCCATGCCGCTTTCGCCGGGCCCGGCTCCGGGCACCAGGATTACTGAGTATCTGTACTTATTCCAATCCACCGTTCTGGCTTTTTCAACTGCAGCTTTATTTACCGTCTCGGCCATCGGTTCGTCGTTGGCGGCGTCCGTACGTTCGTTAATATCTAAAAATATTAAAGCAGCGGTAAGAGGCGCCTGGAAGAACAGTTTGCTGCTTTTTACTTCAACGTATAAAGTAGCTACAGCATTGGCCATTTGCGTAGTATAGCCCTTAGCGTGCACGTTAAAACTGATCGAATCTATCGTTGGATAATTAGGCTTTTTACCTTCGGCGTAAACGCTGATGACCCTATTAACGCCGGAAGCTTCTATCTCCCAGGCTTTTACAAGCAATTGTTTAGGCTCAAGTTTTTGGTTCAGCACATGCGTGCCCGATGGAATGAGCTGCGTTTTAACCAGCTTACCCAATGCGTTGAGCGGCGTATACAAAGCCGCCAGGCGTTCGCCAACCGTTTTGATCTGATCATCGGTAAATTTGAGGTTTGCGGTAAAACAGGTATAATCCTTACAATCCGTTAAACTGGCACTGATCGCCGCATTACGTTTAGCAGCCATATCAGCAAGTACGGCATCGTTTTCGAGCAGGCGCATTACAGCCGGATCGTGTTTGATGAGCGATAGCAGGTAGTAGTTTTTAACCTTAACGCTGCCTTGCCCTATAGGTTGGTACTGTTGGCTGGGATGGCTTTCCTGGGCAAACAGGCGCAACCCAAAAACAGCGAAAACAAGTAGTAAGAGGCACTTTTTCATATCGGCTTTCGCCAGTCAAGATAAGTAAAAGTTAACGAATGGCAAATGCAGCAAACTATCATTTCCCCGCAAATACCCTCTTCTCAAATTCGGGCATCTCAAACAATTTATCATTAGGGTTCAAACTCGGCCAGCCATCCTTATCGATATGCAATGGCTTGATATTCAGCAAAGATTGCCCGCCAAATGACCGGGTGTAGGCATGGTACACAATATAAGTCGTATCGCCCTGTGCAAAAAAGCCGTTGTGGCCACGCCCCGGTTCATCGTAGTCGCCGGCAAGGAAAACCGAATAATTGTTATCTATCCAGCTTTTGCCTTCCTTGTTCAGGTAGGGCCCCTTCACACTTTTCGATCTTCCTATTACAATCTGGTAGGTGCTTTGTATCCCCGAACAGCATTTTCCGCGCGAAGCGAAAATATAGTAATACTCCGGCCCTTTGATGATGTAGCTGCCTTCGCCCAGTTTGGTGGTAATGGTGTACAATTCGGGTTTATCGCTATCGGGTTTGCCGGTTTTGGGGTTAAGCTCTATTAAACGCAAACCGCCTTTGTACGAGCCGTAGATCAGGTATTTCTTTCCATCTGCATCGGTAAAAGCATTCGGGTCGATGCAATTCACGCTGTCGCCGCCGTTTTTATAGTTCACAACCAGACCGTGGTCTATCCATTTATACTTCGGGGCCTTCTTATCTAAAGTAACATTGGTAGCATAACCTATGCCCGATTTAAAATTCATCCATGCCGAAACCGAATAATACAGGTGATACTGCCCGTCGGCATAATGGATATCGGGCGCCCAAAGGCCGACCTTGCCGGGGATATCATTGTTCCACCACGAAAAGGACATGCCTTTATCAAAAACTGGCCCGGCATTCGTCCAGTTCACCATATCTTTTGATGATTTGATGCTCATGCCTGTAGTCAACACGTAATAAGTATCCCCGGCCTTGATCATGCAGGGATCGTGAGCATTTAGGTTACCCTTTAGGCCGTTATTACTGATAATGGTATCCGGCCTTGGCTGCCGCTGCTGGTTATTGGCAGGCGGTGTAGTTTGTGCCGATGCATGTATGGTAAGCGCCAAAAGCGCAATGGCTAATGCTCTGGTTAAAAAATGGCTCATAGATTGTAATTGGTAGCCTAAAACTATTCACAAATTGAGTAACTCGCATCCTGTACAATCCTGTCGAATGATGATGTTAAACAATATAAAGAAGAATGCCCTGTTGGTAAGTCATTAACTTATTCTGAAAAAATTGCCGGATATTTACCCTGACAAATTCATGGAACAGCAACTTACCGAGAACCAGATTTACAAAAATATTAAGGGCGCCGATATCGAAGGGCGCGACAGAATATTTGAGGGCTGCACCTTCAGCAACTGCGATTTTTCGTACGCCGACCTGTCGCAGATCACCTTTATCAATTGCAGCATGGATACCTGTAACCTGTCGCTGGCCAAACTCATCAACACCGGTTTCCAGGAGGTAGAGTTTCGCGATTGTAAGTTTACAGGCGTTAATTTCAGCACCAGCAATAACTTTTCGTTCGCGGTAAGCTTTACCAAGTGTATCCTTGATTATACCATCTTCCAGAAAAAGCGCCTGAAAAGCACTGTGTTTGAAGATTGCTCGCTGATTGAATCCGATTTTAGCGAAGCAGACCTCACTAACGCCATCTTCAGAAACTGTGATCTGAACCGCACTATTTTCGACCGCACGATATTAAAAGGCGCTGACCTGTCATCGGCAAGCAATTTTAACATCGATCCGGAAAATAACACCATGGCAAAAGCGAAATTCAGCTCGCATGCATTATCCGGCTTATTAATTAAATACAACCTCATCATTGAATAATCTTTCATGGACGAACATATTATACCTTTTAGCGGCAATAAACTGGTAAAAGTAAAACAGATACAGAAAGATTATTACCGCATATCGCTCGATCATAAATTTATCGGTTATATCCGCAGGGACGGCAGTGGCTGGATGCTTGAGGAATATTCGCGCGAGGATCTTACTGCAGAGAATGTACAGCTCATCGGCGACCAGATCGACCGGCTGCGCTGGCAGCTTACACAGTTTTAGTGGCATAGCAATTGCACTGGTGTGTAAATATAACTGAACACACCCTATGATTATCTCTAATAATGCCCGGTATACTTTTTGGCCAGTATTATTTTCCGCTCTTTTAATTATCCTGTTCGCCTTAACCAGTTGCCATAAGAAATCGCGTTCCGATATGGGCGAGGTTCTTTTTGAGAGATCGCACAATAAAGTTTTTAAAGATGTTACCCCGCAGGGGTTCGCACCTGTTCTGCAACAGGCTTTGCAGCAGCAAAAAACTTCGCTAAATAATTATAAAGTAATCGAAGCCTGGTACAGGCAAAATGAGTACGATCCCATTTTTTTGATGGATCATACAGCTAATGGCGATATCCAAAATCTCACCAGTTACCTGGATCGTACAGCAGAGCACGGCCTCGTACCGGCTATGTTCCATACCGATACGATCAAAGCTTTGCTGAGCCGGCTAAACGATAAAAAGGCGATAAAATCGCTTAATCAGGCTTACCGCGATATGGCAAAACTGGAGTTATTGGTTGCCAATTCGCTTATCACTTACGCTAACGCACTACAATTTGGCCTGATAGACCCCAAACGCATTTATGCTAACTATTATACCAAAACATTGCGTCCCGACAGCGCTTCAACAAGCCGCATTTTTTCGGTAGAAAATCTCAAAAGTTACCTCGACAGTATCCAGCCTCGTAACCCACAATACCTGGCTCTGCAAAAAGCCCTGGCAAGCGGAACTTTAGCGCCTGGTATGAGCAAAGAGGAAACCCAGCGCATCCTGGTGGTCAATCTCGAACGCCTACGCTGGAAGAATAAGCCAACCGAAAACCGCTATGTAGTGGTCAACATTCCCGATTTTACACTTAACCTGATGGAGAACGGCAAATGCGCTTTATGTATGAAAGTTTGTGTAGGCGAAGGGCGCAACCAGGATCACGCCAATACCCTGGTTGAATATGACGACAGCGACAAAGTGGACAGGCCCTTTACACACGAAACGCCGCAATTGAACAGCCTGATCTATGTGGCCGAAGTTAACCCTGTATGGAATATACCGCAAAGTATTGCCAGTAAGGAGATCATGGTTGAAGCGGCGAAAGATCGTTACTACCTCTCCAATAAAAACATCGATGTATACAAAAACGGACAAAAAATTGAAGATACTGAAACTATCGACTGGAGCCAGGTAAAAAAAGACGACGACTCTTACGAATTTAAACAACAACCCGGCGCAGACAACGCTTTAGGCAAAATTAAATTCCTGTTCAACAATAAAACCAACGTTTACCTGCACGATACACCCACGCAGGCGCCTTTTAAACAAGCGATGCGTGCCGTGAGTCACGGCTGTGTGAGATTGGAAAAGCCATTGGAATTTGCCCACGCGCTTTTTGGCGATGGCGAACGCTATCAAACCATTTTAGATAACTATGGCAAAGACAATCCAGAGCCGACACGGCTTTATCTGCCAAAAAAAGTTCCGGTCTACATCACCTACATTACCTGTTGGGTTGATGAAACCGGAACCATACAATATCGAAAAGATATTTACGCGCAGGACATTGTGTTATATGCACACCTGCAAAAATTTACTACGGTATAAATTACAATACTGCAGCGGTAACCTGCCCCCCGCCATTGGTTTGGTTAAAGGCAAAGTTGGCCGCCATGTCGCGGTCAAGATATTTGGAAGTATAGCTCTCATCGTTACCATTGATAAACAGCAGAGTTTTGCCTTTAATGGTATTGATAACACGGTTAATCACTTTCGCCGAAACGGCCGGGCAACCCTGGCTGCGTCCTAAACGGCCAAGCTGGTTAATTGAACTCTGGCTTACATACGAGGCTGCGTGTACAACTATATCGCGTTTTGCGGCCATATCGTTAAAACCTTCGTCCATGCCGTCAAGCCGTAAGGAAACGCCGTGTTTGCCCTGATAAACATTATTGGTTACGTAAAAACCCAGGCTGCTTTGGTACGAATCGACGCTGTTCGAAAAATTGGTAGCTATATCGCCGCCGCTGCCCTCCCCGTGCGATACCCAGGTATTCAGCACAAGCTGCATCTTTTTCAGGTCGACTATCCACATGCGCTTGCTGCAACTCGATTTTGCGAGGTCGACTACCGTTACGATCGAACAGTCGGAAGGTAATTTATTAGCGCTTTTCAGGTTAAAAAAACCTGTCATGGCTCTTTCAAAAACAGCGTTATCCATACCAAAATTGGCCAGCCTTGCAGTTTGGTAAATATTGGTAATGTAACTCTCAAAAAACTGTGTTGTTGATCCTGTTGTAACTGAAGAGGCTTGACTGACAGGTGCTGGTTTAAGAACTTTGCTTGTCCAGCTGATAATAACAAAAGATAATGCCAGTGAAACACACGTAACCCACAAAAATCGTTTTCTCATAAATAATCTAAATTAATTAAAGACACTGTTTATACGCTGGTTTAGATCTAAAGGTTACCAATTATTAATTTAAAAGCAAACTTTATCGCTATAAATGAAATGCCAGGTCCTATTCAACGTAGTAAAATGGTCTTTATTTTAAACTACAATTAATTATTAAGAAATTAAATTACCATCAAGATTAAAGAAAAAAAAGCACTGGCATAAAAAAAGCGGAAGCTTGCACTTCCGCTGTCCGGTTAATATCGAACGTTTACAGATTTTTTTTATCTACTGACGTAAGTTTGGTATCGGGCACCTGCGCAGTATTAAAGATATTAAAATCCTTTACCTGGGTTAGCATAAACGTGGGTACTCCTGCGGCTTTTTGTGAGCGGATATGCTGAAAATCAACGCCGTTAACAAACTCTAAAAAGTATGGTGGCCGCATATCTTCGGCGATATAATTAGTTTCTACATTACGCATCTTCAGGTCTTTTACATGGCTGATGTAAAACCCGTAAGACGGTGTAATACCGAAAGTTTTAGGCTCCGGGTATAATTTCGTCTGATCGGGAACTACGATTGACGCTTGTTCTTTTGTTCCGCCGCCTTTAAAGTAAATATGAATATTTTCTAACGTTAAATCGTTAATTTCATAGCCGGGCAAGCCGGCAATAATGGCTCCCTGCATGGCATCAACATTATAAGCCGTTACATTGCTTATGCTAATGCGCGTAGCCGCACCAATTGGCGTACCTTCGGGGCCACGCATGCGGGCGCCAAGACGCACAAATATCGGGGCATTCACAATATCGCGCATTGTAATATTATTGATCGACACGTCTTCCATCAAAGCGCCATCAACACTTTCGAGCGCAAGGCCGCGGCAATAGCTAAATACACAGTTGGATATAGCCACATTTTTATAACCGCCGTTTGATTCAGTTCCGAATTTAATACGACCGGTAGGCCCGCCGTTATATTTTACAGTACGTTTATAGGTACCATCTAAAAAGGAGCCTTCGTCAAAACCGCTTACCTGGCAATTGGTAATGGTAATGTTTTCGCAGGCCCGGCCGGTGTTTAGGCCATAGGAGCTTTTGAGGCAGATACCATCATCGTACGGGGAGTTAACGCTGCAGTTGGAAATACGTACATTCTGGCAGCAGTCGATATCCATGCCGTCGCGGTTGGTATCCATTTTTACATTATCAATGGTCATGTTATCGGCAGAGGTAGCCAATATGCCGAACCAACCGCCATGCAATATCGAAATATCACGGATGATAATATTGCGGCATTTGTACAACGCAATGGATTTATTGGGTTTCTTATCTTCCTCACCTTTCATCTCGGCGTGGTTGGTACGCTCCAGGCCCTTTCCCCAAATGGTACCTGGCCCCAGGATAGAAATATCGTGCAGGTTTTCGCCCCATATCAGGCTGTTATGCCAATGGCGGTGGCCAAAATCCTCATATTCGTTTGTCACAATCTTTTCCGGCTCATCATAACCAGCCTCTTTGGTTGCTTCGGCAGCAATAATGGTAGCTCCCTGGTCGATGTACAACGACACGTTGCTTTTCAGATGGATCGAACCACTTTGATAATTGCCTGCCGGAAAATAAACAGTGCCTCCGCCCGCGGCAGCGGCAGTCTCGATAGCTTTGTTGATGGCTTGTGTCTCGATGGTTTTTCCATCACCAGTGGCCCCGAAGTTTTTAACATTATAAGGTGTCATAGTTTGGGCCTTGCCCATACCGGCGATAAGCAGCAGTGCGGATAGGCTGCAGGTAAATTTGTTTGGTAATCTCATTATTCAAAATAGGTTTTTAGGTGTTTGTAGTGTATCAAATATCTCAAAATTCAATTGCTGTGTTTACTCTGCCCCGATAAAAATCTGTGCAAACGTTCCCGGACGATATTAACCGCATTTGTCAACAAAAAATGACCAGTGCTGTTGTATTATAATGACAATAGTCATACACTGTATGGCATATCCTGTTGTACCTTTATGTTGCAAATCCACTTAAAATTAACTCATCATGGGCGATCAAACATTAATACAAGCTAACGTACAGGAGGTACCAGGCTTGCAGGAAATTTATCTTGCTACCAAACATTGGTTAGATGATCTTTTGTTTTTTGATGACGAAGCCAAATTTTTAAACATATTGCTTGAGAAATATTTTGCGGTAGCGCTGCACCAGGAGCACGTTAACCGGATTCAACTGATCAACGATCATTTAAAACGTGTTTGCCTGCATAAGCAGATTATCAAAGACGAAGTGATCACTCACCGCACCAATCTTGATAATACCCTCAAAAACAATATGGAGAAACGCGAAGATTTTTTATACCTCGAACATAACAGGCTTGCCGAAGAGATCAAAGACCTGAACCAGCGTTTTAAGAATGTTAAAAATGATATATTTCAAATTACCGAGCTGCTTTTGATAGACCAAAAATTACAATCGCACGCAGAGTGATTTTGCCGTTTCGCTATCCTATCAAATTGCCCTGTACCTTGTACGGGGCAATTTGCATTTAAAATACCTGCTATGTCGCAAATATCTTAAACAATATCGTTACAGTTTTGTAATAAAATTGCGCGTTTAACTATCATAAATTATTAATACATTTGCGCCCTAAAATTCTTTTTTTACAGCATGAAATTATCTCAGTTTAAATTCAACCTACCCGATTCATTAATAGCTCATTCACCCAGCGATCAGCGGGACGAATCGCGCTTATTGGTTTTGCACCGCGATTCCGGAAAAATTGAGCATAAAATATTTAAGGATGTTCTGAATTATTTTGACGATAAAGATGTGATGATCATCAATAACACCAAAGTATTTCCAGCCCGCCTGTACGGTAATAAGGAAAAAACCGGTGCTACTATCGAAGTGTTCCTGCTGCGCGAACTGAACAAAGAACTGCGTTTATGGGATGTGCTGGTTGATCCGGCCCGTAAAATACGCGTAGGTAACAAGCTATACTTTGGCGATGACGATCTACTGATTGCCGAGGTTGTTGACAATACCACCTCGCGAGGCCGTACCATCCGTTTCCTGTTCGATGGTACCGATGAAGAATTTAGGCGTAATGTAGAGATATTGGGCGAAACCCCGCTGCCGAAATACATTAAACGTAAAGCTACCGAAGAAGATAAAGAGCGCTATCAAACCATTTTCGCCAAAAACGAAGGTGCAGTTGCCGCGCCTACCGCAGGCTTGCACTTTAGCCGCGAACTGATGAAACGCCTGGAATTAAAAGGTGTTGAATTTGCCGAAGTAACCTTGCACGTTGGCCTGGGCACCTTCCGCCCGGTTGAGGTTGAGGATCTGACTAAGCACAAAATGGATTCGGAACAGTTTATTATCGAACAAAAACAAGCCGATATTGTAAATAAAGGTATCGAAGCCAAACGCCGCATCTGCGCTGTGGGTACTACGTCGATGCGTGCCATCGAGTCGGCCGTATCGGCAAATAAAACCTTAAAGGCAGCTAACGACTGGACAAGTAAGTTCATCTTCCCGCCGTACGATTTTAGCATTGCCAATTCGATGATCACCAACTTCCACACACCGGAGTCGACCTTACTGATGATGATCTGTGCCTTTGGCGGTTACGAAAACGTAATGAACGCATACGAAGTTGCCGTAAAAGAAAAATACCGCTTTTACAGCTATGGCGATGCGATGCTGATTATTTAATTTAGATTTGAGTATTAGATATGAGTATTGAGATTAAGGTTTCAATACTCATTTTTGTTTTATGCCCGTTTGAAATCGATGAAAGAAAATCTAAAATTTAAAAATCACGTCATCATCGTCGCCGGCGGCTCTGGTATGCGTATGCAAGCCGCTATACCCAAACAGTTCTTATCGCTTAACGGCCTCCCGGTGCTGATGCATACCATCAACGCCTTTTACCATAGCCAGAGCCAACCACAGATTATTTTAGTTTTACCGCAGGCACACCGTCAATACTGGGATGAGCTTTGCCGGAAACATAACTTCACCGTACCACACACCGTAACTAACGGTGGCGAAACTCGGTTCCATTCTGTAAAAAACGGGTTGAGCCTGATTGAAGGAGGTAGTGTAATTGCCATACACGATGCTGTAAGACCTTTAACAAGTGCCGAAGTTATTGATGAGGCTTACCAGTATGCCGCAATCAATGGTAATGCTATTGTGGCCGTACAAAGCCGCGATTCGATCCGGCAGGTTAAAAATGAGCTGTCGGCTGCGTTAAACCGCGATGAGATATACCTGGTACAGACACCACAAGTCTTCCGGTCGGATATCTTAAACAAAGCTTACGAGCAGGAATACAAACCCGAATTTACTGATGATGCCAGCGTTGTGGAGCAATTAGGCATTAACATCCATATCGTACCGGGTACTTACACCAATATCAAAATTACTTTCCCCGAAGATATTGCAATTGCTGAAATGCTGTTGAAGAAGATTTGAGTATAGCGTATTGCGTGATGCGATTTTTCTTATCTCAACACGCAATACGCATATCTCAATACTTGTCACGCCCTGCGTATAACGCCCAACAGCAAAGCGATGATCGCTATAACCAGCAACACATGTATCAGGCTACCGGCCGAATAGTAAAAAACTCCTAACGCCCATCCTATGATCAGGATAACAGCTATAATATAAAGTAAACTTCTCATGGTAGTATGTTTTTTTATTATACCACCATACAGGCTAAAACCGTTCCATTATCAACAACAAAGCCCTGGCAAATTATGCCAGGGCCTATTTATCATCATTATTTAACCTTAAGATATTTTTAATTAATATCAGATTAAATTATTTAACAAAAATTACCAATCAATATTCATCTTCGTTAAAAAAGAAGTCATCTTTTGTAGGGTAATCAGGCCATATCTCTTCTATATTTTCGTACGGCTCACCATCGTCTTCCAATGCCTGGAGGTTCTCAATAACCTCAACAGGCGCACCTGAACGTATAGCGTAATCAATTAATTCATCTTTAGTTGCGGGCCATGGTGCATCTTCTAAATGCGATGCCAGTTCGAGTGTCCAATACATATTTTCTAAATTTCGATTTTTTCTATTTTTTGCAAAAGTATAATATTTCCAATTTGATTTTCAAATTATTTCTCAAAATAAATTTCAACGCTTAAACCCTTGCAATCCATTCATTTTCGGCAATTTTATGCTCACTACCAATTTTTCTGGCCAGGATAAAAAGGTAATCGCTCAGCCTGTTGAGGTAAATGATCACCTTCTCCTCTACAAAGCTTTCCTCCGCTAAATGAACCACCAACCTTTCGGCACGCCTGCATACACAACGTGCAAGATGACAAAAAGATATCGCATTGCTTCCTCCGGGCAAAATAAAATGTCGCAAAGGCGGTAATTCGCTATCCATACGGTCCATTTCCTGCTCAAGGAGTTCGATATCAGCATTATGCAGGTCAGGTATCTTCATTTTCGATTTCTCCGGATCAGATGCGAGGCTGGCTCCTATTGTAAAAAGCCTGTCCTGTACCTCTTTTAAAACATCTTTATGCTTTGCGTCAATATCCTGGTCGCGTATCAGCCCAATGTACGAATTTAACTCATCGACAGTACCATAGCTTTCAATGCGCACGTGATGTTTGGGCACGCGCGTACCTCCTATCAACGATGTCTGGCCCCTGTCGCCTGTCTTGGTATAAATCTTCATCTTATACAAATAAAAATTATTTCGCCGCATTTTCAGCATGTGTTAATAATTTTTTATCAGTGCCAGTCAAACTGTTTTATTAATATTGCACACATTATAACTGTTTTATACGTTACTCCTTCATGAAACTACTTGCATTCTATCTTAAAACAGTTTTCGGTTGCCTTGTCGCTTTAATACTCTTTAGTTTTAAATGCAGTTCAACTGTAAAATCTGCAGGTACAGCAGTTCCTAAGGGCGTTTCATCCTTCTTTACGGAAAAGGATTTCAATTCGTTGTTCCCACAGCGCGATAAATTTTACACCTATCAGGCATTTATACAGGCTGTCAGAGAGTTAGGGCAGATAAAATTAAAGGTCGAAAAGCGCGAAGTATCCATTTACAGGGTTACCCGTACCGATAAACTTACCGGCAGGCCTGTGGTAGTTCGCCAGGATGAGGACTGGAACGAACCCTGGGCACAAAAGCGCCCGTATAGTTTTGTTAATATCGATTATGGCACTTTTTGTTCGGAAAAAGACCTGCTAACTAATAAAAGAGAACTTGCAGCCTTTTTTGCTAATGTGGCCCACGAGACACGGCATGGCATGAATGGCAAATACGATGATGGCCTGATGTACACACATGAGCTAAACACCAATGCTGTTTACATATCCGATAACGATGCTTATCCGCCTGTAAAAGGCAAAAACTATTACGGCCGCGGTCCGCTGCAATTAAGTTATAACGGCAATTATGGCTATGCATCAGATTGCATTTTCGGCGATAAAACGGTGTTGCTGAATAACCCGGACCTGGTAGCGACGAATGCTGTTGTAGCGTTTAAAGCTGCCATATTTTTCTGGATGACGCCGGTAACCTACAAACCATCGGCTCACGACGTGATGGTGGGCAACTGGAAGCCCAAAGCCGATGATATCGCCAAGAACCGCAGGCCTGGTTTTGGCATGACTATCAACATTATCAACGGCGATATCGAATGCAACCATGGTGACGTTTTCGGCATGACGGATCGCATCGGCTTTTACCAGCATTTTTTAACGATGCTTGGCGTTTCTGACCCCGATTGTGCATGTAGTTGCAGTAAAACACAGCCTTACAATTAAATATTCTTTCAGGCTACCCGGAATAGCCTTACCTTTATGGTATAATATATACATATGTCTAAAAAATCAGCCAATAACAGCATCAAACAAGTGCTTACGCAATTAGTGCTCGATGTGTTTGAACAAAATGGCAATCAATCATTAAACTACAAGCAGGTATCTGCAAAACTCAATATCAGAGAGCCCGAATCCAAGGCGGTTATCCTCGAAATACTTAAAGACGAAGCGTTTAAACAAACCCTTAAAGAGGTATCGCCGGGCAGCTTCAAACTGATCGAACTTAAAACTTTTATCGAAGGCAAAGTCGATCTGACCAATGATGGATCAGCATTTATCATTACCGATGATGAATCGGAAACCGATATTTTTGTTGCCCCTCGTAAATTGCGCAATGCCCTTAACGGCGATTGGGTGAAGGTTTACGTTTATGCCAAAAGCAAAGGCAAACGTAAAGAAGGCGAAGTGATCGAGATCATCAAACGCCATAAAATGGAGTTTACAGGCATAGTAAAACTCTCCGAGCGTTTTGCATTCTTCATTCCGGACGACCGGAAAATGATGCACGATATCTTCATCCCCCTACCCGATCTTAACGGCGCCAGGAATGGAGAAAAAGCGGTGGCCGAGATAACCGACTGGCCGCCTGAAGCTAAAAACCCCATCGGCCGCATCAAGCATGTACTGGGCAAGCAAGGCGAGAATGATACCGAAATGAACGCTATCCTGGCCGAATACGGTTTCCCGCTTTCATTCCCAAAAGAAGTGGAGCATGAAGCTAACCATATCTCAGAAACCATAAACGAGGCAGAGATTGCCAAACGCCGCGATTTTCGCCCGGTGACGACTTTTACTATCGACCCGTTTGATGCTAAGGATTTTGACGACGCCTTATCGGTTCGTTACCTTGATAATGGCAATTATGAGATTGGTGTCCACATAGCCGATGTATCTCATTACATCATCCCGGATTCGGCCTTAGATAAAGAAGCTTATGAGCGTGCTACCTCGGTTTACCTGGTCGACCGTGTAATACCCATGTTGCCCGAAAGATTGTCAAACGGCTTATGCTCGCTGCGACCTAACGAAGATAAATTGTGTTTCTCGGCAGTATTTGAGCTCGATGAGCAGGCGCATATTATTGATCAGTGGTTTGGCAAAACCATTATACACTCCAACCGCCGGTTTACTTACGAGGAGGTTCAGACTGTGATAGAGACTCAGGAGGGCGATTATGTAAAAGAAATCAACCTACTTAATAAGCTTGCTTACGTCCTGCGTGAGCGCAAATTTAAAAACGGCGCTATCAGCTTTGAAACTACCGAAGTTAAATTTAAGTTAGATGATGGCGGCAAGCCGATCGGTGTTTATGTAAAAGAGCGTAAAGACGCGCACAAACTCATCGAGGATTTTATGTTGCTGGCCAATCGCAAGGTGGCCGAATATGTGGCAAAACTGGGGACCGGCAAGCATAAATACACCTTTGTATACCGCGAACACGACTCACCAAAAACCGAAACCCTCCAAAGTTTCGCGCAGTTTGCGGCACGTTTTGGTTACAAGATCAGCACCAAATCAGATAAGGATATAGCACGTTCGCTTAACTTCCTGATGGAGGATGTTGAAGGCAAAAAAGAGCAGAACGTGTTAACTCAGTTGGCAATCCGCTCAATGGCCAAGGCTGTTTATACCACAAAAAAGACAAGTCATTACGGTTTGGCTTTTGATTATTATACCCACTTCACCTCTCCCATCCGCCGTTACCCGGATGTAATGGTTCACCGTTTGTTACAGCATTACCTGCAACATGGGCAATCGGTAAATGCCGAGCACTATGAGGTTTTATGCCTTCACTGCTCACAGATGGAAAAAAAAGCTGCCGATGCCGAGCGTGCTTCTGTTAAATACAAGCAGGCCGAATACTTAAAAGAGCAGGTTGGCAATATCTTTACGGGCATTATTTCGGGTGTTACCGAATGGGGTATGTATGTAGAGATCGTGGATAATAAATGCGAAGGCATGATCCGTCTGCGCGATATTTCCGACGATTTTTATACGCTCGACGAAAAGAACTATGCGATAATCGGTCAACGCAAAAAGAAAACCTACCGTCTGGGCGACGAAGTGCGGATAAAAGTAAAAAACGTCGATCTCACAAAAAAGCAGATCGATTTTACTTTAGTTCAGGATTAACAGATTTACACCATACATGCATTCGATACCTTATCTGCAGCAACTTGTTACAAAAGCTTTAGCCTCAAAAAAATACGGCCACGAACCTGTCGAACTTTACGAACCGATAGATTATATCATGTCGCTCGGCGGCAAACGCTTACGTCCTTGTCTGTTATTAATGGCTTGTGATTTATTTGGAGGAGATATCCAAAAAGCACTGTCGGCGGCGATAGGGATCGAGGTATTTCACAATTTCACCCTGATGCACGACGATATCATGGATAAGGCGCCCCTTCGCCGCGGCAAACCAACCGTGCACGAAAAATGGGATACCAATGTGGCCATTTTATCGGGCGATGTGATGATGGTTGAAGCCAACCGCCTGATGATGCTGGTTGATGACAGTATTTTACGCCCGGTGCTTGATGCTTTTAACGAAACTGCCACAGGCGTTTGTGAGGGCCAGCAGATCGATATGAATTTTGAGAGCCGCGACAGGGTTTCGGTTGATGAGTACATTAACATGATACGCCTCAAAACTGCGGTATTGCTCGGCGGATTGATGAAGATTGGCGCTTTGATTGCAGGTGCCAGCCCTGCGGACGCAGCGCTGCTTTACAACTTTGGCGAGCAGTTAGGCATAGCCTTCCAGTTGCAGGATGACATATTGGATGTATACGGCGACCCCGAAAAATTCGGTAAACAGGTTGGCGGCGACATCTTATCGAACAAAAAAACCTATTTGCTTATTAAAGCTCTGGAATTAGCCAAAGGCGGTGATCTTGCCCAACTCAATCATTGGCTCACTCTTACCGATTTTGATGCTGTGGAAAAGGTAACGGCAATCAAAAACATTTATGCCCGATTAGGTATACGCGAGCAGGCTGAAGCCGAAATGAATAAATATGCCCGCAGCGCTATGCAAAGTTTTAAAGCGATAAACCTGCCTAACGAGCGTAAGGCTGTATTAAAGGAGTTTGCAGATCAGTTGCTGGTGCGGGAATATTAACAACCGATTTGCAAATGATTGATATGATAGCGTAATTAACACTAATATGCAGCGTTAGTGAAATATTAAACTTATGAAATCACACTATCTTATCCTACTCTTGTTTTGGTTAGCCTCAACCGCCAACGCTCAAACCCCAAAAACCGACGATCTGGCTAAGCTCAGAAAAAAGCAAATTGCTGATTCTATCAAACAGGCAAAAAAAGCAAAAGCCGACTCCATTAAATACAGTAATGAGATTTATACCAAAGCCGATATAATGCCTAATTTCCCCGGTGGCGACAATGCGCTAAAGCGGTATATCAACGACAATATGCAGTATCCTACCCGCGACAGGGAAGACAACAGGCAAGGCAAGGCATTGGTGCGTTTTGTGGTCGAAAAAGACGGCAGCATCAATAATGTAAAAGCTTTAACTGCTCCTTCTACGACCATGGCAATCGAAGCTGAACGGCTGGTTAAGGCCATGCCCAAATGGTCGCCCGGGCTTATTGGCAACAGGATTGTGCGTGTTCAGTTTACCATAGCAATAAACTTCAGTTTGCAGCCTTAGCCAGCACATTTTTACCTGGCGCCCATTTTTGCTGCCATTCTGGATACTTATCCAATACCTTTTGCGGGTTGTAGGTATACCAGCCATAACCGTCGCGGCGCTCACGCGGCACATCAGCTAACGAGTAAAGCATCCGGCTATCCCTGTCACTGAACAAAGGTTTGTGCGTTTTCAACTCGTAATAACGCGTCCAGATGGGCGGGGCGGTTGTATCTTCAACCGTTATCCTGTCTGTAACCGAAACGCGAAATGGAGTTACCATGCGCGGGGCCGCAATAGTTTTAACACGTGTGTAATATATTTTCGATGTATCAAACCACGCAACGGCATTTTGTATCGCTTCAACAATCTCTCTTTTAGGGTGATCTATCCGCATTAAAAACAGCACTATGCCGGAGCTTTCACCGTTGCTGATACTTGGCGGTTCAAACTTACGTGCCCAGGCTGGTTTCAGCGTAACTTCATCGTATTGCTGGCACCATGCTGTTGGCCTGCCCATATCATTGATCTGCGTTTTGAGGATGCAGGCTAAGCCCTTGTTATAAGCATTAACAAGCTTTTCGCGGAGTTTATCATCTACAAAAGCATATTCGGGCTTGTTATCTTTAATATCCTGCAAAAGCTCCATAATGCCTTCAAATACACCATCATTATAGGTAATACAACGGCTATAGTCTGATTGCAGGGGATAGTACTGCGGCCATCCGCCGTTTTTATATTGTGACGACAGAATAAAATTGAGGCCTGCAATTGCGGCGTTCTTATACTTGTCCTGCTTGGTTGCTGTATAAACATTTGCTAAGCAGGTTATTTGGGTATAAGTACTGCCGTTATCGTAGGTGGTGTTATAATCGGCTTTGGTTTTAAGTACACTGTCTTTCTGCGAATCTGTCAGTATGGCCATTACATCGTAATTTTTTGGCCATCCGCCGTTATTTTTTTGAAACAACAGGATATTATCGGCAACCTGGGTAATGTCGGTTGCTTTATATCTCGGCCTGCCTGGCATAGGGTTTATGATGTTGTGTTTATCAAAAATACCATACCAATGACGGGAATTATCGCCAAAGGCTTCTTCATCTATCTTATATTGGGTATCCTGTGCAAAGGCGGGTGCTATCCATAAAAATGTCATCAGCACAGTTAAAAGCTTCCTGTTAAATAACGATCGGCCTGATTTGTATAGCTGTTCCATTTAGGTTTGTGTTAGTATGGTAAAATTATCGCTTTTATTATTGAATGTCTAAATTGTCATAAATAAAATACAGATAACCGCGTTATTAAAAAACGATAACCGCGTAGTATATATTACCTATTTACCTTAATTTTGATTAAATAAATCCAGCAACTCATGAAAACTTTAAAATACTGCGTAGCAGCGATCTTATTGCTAATCGTTACCGTTGTAAAAGCCGGCACCAATACTTCAATTAATAAGGTTCTGGCAGCGTACCTCGAAATAAAAAATGCCCTCGCCGACGATGACAATAAACTCGCCAATCAGAAAGCCCTGGCATTTACCGCTGCCTTAAAGGAAGTTGATGTTGCGGATCTTGACGCAAAACAAAAAACAACCTGGATAAAATACAGCGAAAAATTAAGGTTCGACGGCGATCATATCGGCGAATCGGCCGCGATAGCACACCAACGCGAACATTTTGCCAGCCTTTCAAAAAACATGTATGCCGTGGTAAAAGCACTTAAGGCCAACGAAAAGCCTGTGTATATGGAATATTGCCCCATGAAAAAGGAATCTTGGTTGAGCGAATCGCAAACCATAAAGAACCCATATTACGGCAAAAGCATGAGCGAATGCGGTAAGGTAACCGAAACCTTAAACGGAAGTAAATAAATCCCGTTCAAAGTCATCTTATAAAACATCTCCTCACCTTTGCGGGTTATAGCTAAAACCTTGTACGATGGAAAAGCAAAAAGTATTTGCCGGTAAAACCGAAGCCGAAGTTTGGAAACAAATTGAAGCGGATTTAAACAGCGATCAGGACATTTATGACTACAGCGCCATTATTGAGCAGGATGGCAAAAAAGTGGATTTAATTATCGAGATCGACCTGGGTGGCGGGTTTGAAGGCGGGTACGAGAACACTGCTTTCAGCGCAGTAATAGCAGACCCAAAAGGATTTAAATTTGCCGTACACCGCGATGGTTTTATTGACGACATCGGCAAATTTTTAGGCATGCAAGATGTTGAAGTTGGTTATACCGACCTCGATAAACACCTGGTAATCAAAACTAATGATGAGACCAAGGTAAAAGCATTATTTAGCCACAAACATGTACGGGAGGTATTCGATAAACTCGAGGACTTCGATTTCGGTATTCACCTGCACTCTGTCGAACATAGTGATCATAAGCATGCATTTCTCGAACTGAACATTGAGGATGGCATTACCGAACCGGCAGAATTAAGAAAACTTTACAGTGCTTTTTACAGTGTTTTAGAAACAATTGATAATTTCAAAGAAGATACTATTTCTTCAGATTGATATAGGTCGGCTCATCCCGGTCGCAGGTGATCGTCCCATCTTCTTTATATTTCAACTCAACAACCTGTATGACGCTGCGGCGCATATCGCGATCGGCACCGGCAGGCATGGCGTCCTTCGGCCCACGGCCCGGGTGTGTAAAATAGAATAAATAGGCCCGGTCGCCATTTACAACCACATCGGCATGACCGCCAATGGCCTGGTCGTCTTTACCTTTTCCGGGTTTTTCTACCAAACGCTCTTCCTGGCGCTTCCAGTTCGACAGGTCGTCGCTTTGGTAAACGCCCATACCTTTCCAGTTATCAACAATCATCCAGTAATGTCCTTTCCAACTAAACGCAACCGGTCCCTCGCCAGGCATATCGCGGATGGCTTTACCTTTATCGGTCCAGGTGTTTAGATCGGGGCTATCTGCGTAATAAATTGATTTATGATCTTTTTCGTTGTTATACCACATCCTGAACGTACCATCAGGCAATTTCATCACATCCGGGTCGATCACCTTATCGTTAGCCAATGCTGGCGTAGAAATATACTTCCAGTTCAGCAGGTCGGTACTGGTTAGATGAATGATGTTGCGGGGATGGTTCCAATCGGCAAAAACACCCGGTACATAAGTGAGGAACATGTGGTACAAACCTTTTTCCTCGATAATACATGGCGCCCAATGGGTATATTCGGAAACCGGGCGATAATTGATATTGGCAGTATCTTTATATGTCCATTTGGCACCATCCGGCGATGTGGCTATGCCTATACGGGTGCCGTGTACCCAGGTCACCCCTATCGCATTTTTATCGTTAGCGCGGCGGTTAGTATAAAACATCCAGTACTGTTTATCTTTTTTATTGTAGATGATGGCCGGGTCGGCAGCGCCATCGTAAACCGGGTCGCTGAAAACAGGCTTTGGCGCTAACAGGTCTTTTTTGCTTTGCGCGGATAACTTTGCCGGCGAAAGCAAAAGTGCAATAATTATTGCGAGAGGCATTTTGAGATATCGCATGAAAAATAGTTTATAAATCGCTGCTTAAAAATAGCGGATATTAATCAATTTACCGTCCCGAACCATTGATTAATGTACAATTGCAGGGGCATCCGCACTAACTTCGATTTTGTGCCGTATATAACGCCTGCCTGTTAGTAAAACCATTAATGCTAAAAATGATGTACCGGCCATTAATCCTGCCAGCGGTATGGTGGTGTAGCTTTTAAACCAGCCTATGCCGGATGAAGTCAGAGCGCCGAGACCAAGCTGCACCGCGCCCATTAACGAGGAGGCGCTACCGGCATTTTTTGCAAAAGGTGCAATAGCCAATGCCGACGCATTAGAGCTGATAAATCCCAGACAGCATAAAAACAGAGCCACAAAGGCGATAGTAGTACCTAAACCCACCCAGCCATTAACAGCAAAAGTTACAAATGCCACACCGGTTAGTACCTGGGTAATTAATGCAGCCTTAATTAATTGCTCGCTTTTATAAAAACGCATAGCCAGGGTATTTAGCTGGCTGCAGCCGATAAAAGCCACCGAAAGCGCGGCAAATATTTCGCCAAATTGGGTTTTACTGAGATGGTAAATATCCATAAAAACCAATGGTGCACCTGCTACATACGCAAATAAGCCCGAGAAAGCCAACGAACCGGCAAACGAGTAGGTGTAAAACTGCGGCACCCTGAGCACCATAATAAAGTTGCTGATAATAGGCAACGGCTTTAAGGAGATAGATTTATCGGGCTGATAGCTTTCAGGCAACCTGAATATGACTGCGATCAGGATCAGGAAAGCGATAAACGCTAATGTCACAAATATCCACTGCCAGCCAAACGCGCTGGCAACATGACCGCCTACATAAGGCGCCAGCATAGGTGATGCGCCTACAACAAGCATCAGCAGCGAAAACACCTTGGCGTTATCTTTTACCGGAAAAAGATCACGAACCATAGCTACCGCAGCTACCGATGCCGCGCAGCCACCTATTGCCTCGACAACCCGTAAGATGATCAGCCCGTTAACCGACGCCACAGCGAGACAGCCTATTGACGACAGGATATACAATATGAGGCCGATATACAACGGCCTCTTCCGGCCAAAACGATCAAGCAACGGCCCGTACAGTACCTGTCCGAAAGCTACGCCAATAAAAAAACTTGCCAGCGAAAACGAAACCTGGTTTGTAGTAGTATGGAGATCTTTGGCAATATCGTCGAACCCGGGCAGGTACATATCGATAGAAAACGGCACCAGCGCCGTCAGGAAACCCAGTATAAGTATCCGGAAAAAATATTCTTTTTTAGTCATAAATTGTTATTGACGTATTGCAGGCGAGGCAAACTATTTCAGAGTTTCGATATATTCCTCTTTAAGCTGCCTTAAGCAGTTAGCGCACAAACAATTGTCGTACATTTCGCCGATGTATTGTGTCTCATTCAGTGTTAAGGGCACGGTTGTACACTGGCACTGGCCGAATTTGTTGGCCTTACATTCAAAAGAGGTGTTGCAACGCTCGCATCTGATGGTCTCGTGCTTTGCATGATTATCCATATTGCGAAAGTAAAATAAACCATCTACACAAAAAACAGCCCGGTGTAAAATAAAAAAGTTGCCGTTAGTGGTTAATAACGGCAACTCAATTAACTATTCTTTGTTACTTAGGCAGAACAGGTTACGCAGCCTTCCTCCATCGAGCAGGTTGGCCCGGCTGGGATTTCGTCGGCTATTTCGGTTACATGATCAGGGATAACAGGCTCCATGTTTTTACCACCCTGGTTCTCAACCGTAAACTTAACCGCTTGCGATGCCGCTTGTGTGCGCAGGTAGTACATACCGGTTTTCAAACCTTTTTTCCAGGCGTAAAAATGCATCGAAGTCAGCTTTGAAGCATTCGGCGAGCTTACAAACAGGTTGAGCGATTGCGACTGGCAGATATAAGCGCCGCGGTCGGCAGCCATATCGATGATGGTACGCATCTTTATCTCCCATACGGTTTTGTACAGGTCTTTCATTTCCTGTGGTATTTCAGGGATATCCTGTATCGAACCATTTGCACTGATGATCTGGTTCTTCATATCGTTGTTCCACAAGCCCATGTTCACCAGGTCGCGCAGCAGGTATTTGTTAACGATCACAAACTCGCCGCTTAACACTCGGCGGGTGTAGATGTTAGATGTATATGGCTCAAAGCATTCGTTATTGCCCAATATCTGTGATGTAGAAGCAGTAGGCATAGGTGCAACCAATAAAGAGTTGCGTACACCGTTCTTCACAACTTCATCGCGCAGGCCGTCCCAATCCCAACGGGTGCTGGCCGGTTTAACGCCCCACAGATCGAACTGGAACTTACCTTTGGATAGCGGCGAACCTTTAAAGGTTTCGTACGGACCTTCTTTGATGGCCAGGTCTTTCGAAGCGGTCATGGCCGCGAAATAGATGGTCTCGAATATCTCTTTGTTCAACTGCTGTGCCTCCGGACTTTCAAACGGTAAACGCAGTTTAATGAACGTATCGGCCAAACCTTGTACACCCAAACCTATCGGGCGATGGCGAAAGTTCGAGTTACTGGCTTCAACAACCGGGTAATAGTTATGATCGATAATACGGTTCAGGTTCAGCGTTACCTGGTAGGTTACTTCGTATAACTTTTCGTGATCGAACTTACCTTCGTTATTGATATAACGCGGCAATGCTAACGATGCCAGGTTACAAACCGCTACCTCATCGGCCGAAGTGTACTCGATGATCTCGGTACACAGGTTAGAGCTTTTGATGGTACCTAAGTTTTGCTGGTTGGATTTGCTGTTGGCTGCATCTTTATATAACAGGTATGGCGTACCGGTTTCAACCTGTGCATCCAGTATTGCAAACCAAAGCTCCTGGGCCTTGATGGTTTTACGCGCACGGCCCTCATGTTCGTAGCGTGTGTACAGCAATTCAAAATCCTCGCCCCAGGCTTCGTGCAATCCTGGCGCTTCGTGCGGGCAGAACAGGCTCCATTGCCCATCTTCTTCCACGCGTTTCATAAATAAGTCGCATACCCATAAAGCGTAGAACAAATCGCGGGCGCGCATTTCTTCTTTACCATGGTTTTTACGCAAGTCTAAAAATTCAAAGATATCGGCATGCCATGGCTCCAGATAGATAGCAAAGGCTCCTTTACGTTTACCGCCACCCTGATCAACGTAACGGGCGGTGTCGTTAAATACCTTCAACATCGGGATGATACCGTTGCTGGTGCCGTTGGTACCACTGATGTACGAACCGGTTGCACGTACATTGTGTACGCTTAAACCGATACCGCCCGCGCTTTGCGATATCTTGGCAGTTTGTTTTAAAGTATCATAAATACCGTCGATGCTGTCATCCTGCATGGTGAGCAGGAAACACGACGACATTTGCGGTTTCGGTGTACCTGCATTGAACAAAGTTGGCGTAGCGTGGGTAAACCAGCGCTCGCTCATCAGGTTATAGGTTTTAATAACGCTTTCGATATCGTTTTTATGGATACCAACCGACACGCGCATAAACAGGTGCTGAGGGCGCTCGGCTATTTTACCGTCGATTTTTAACAGGTACGATTTTTCGAGTGTTTTGAAACCGAAGTAGTCAAAACCGAAATCGCGGTCGTAAATAATAGTGCTATCCAACAATTCGGCATTCTCTTCGATTACCTGCCAAACGTCGTCGGCCAGCAGCGAAGCCGATTTGCCGGTTTTCTTATCTACGTAATTATACAATAAGCGCATGGTTTCAGAAAACGATTTGATCGTGTTCTTGTGTAAGTTTGATACAGCGATACGCGATGCCAGCAAAGCATAGTCGGGGTGTTTGGTGGTTAACGAGGCCGCTGTTTCGGCTGCAAGGTTATCCAGCTCAGACGTGGTTACGCCATCATACAAACCTTCGATCACCTTTTGGGCGACATCGATCGGGTCGACCAGATCGGGATTTAAGCTATAACATAGCTTCTCAATCCTGGCTGTAATTTTATCAAATTTTACTGTTTCTTTTTTTCCGTCGCGCTTAATTACATACATATCAGTGAAGTGTTAATGGTGTGAGTATTATTGTGAGTTGTCAGTAGTGAGTGGTGAGTCTCTACTTATTCTATATGTTTATATTTAACTTCTTTATTTAAGTGGTAGTCGAACTAATAAGCCCGCTTAAGTATTTAAAACATTTAACCAGGGTTAATCCAAATTCAGGTATCTCTTCTGGTTTGCAGTATCCAAGATCACATGCCGCATCTAATGCTGCGTCAATTTCGATTACGGATCCCCTTGCTATTTCATAATATCTTTTTCGTTCTGCTTCTGATTTTCGTGAACTTCCTTCCGCTATATTCAGCTGAACCGATAATGCAGCTCTTTTTATTTATTGTGATAAAATATATTTCTCCTCAATTGGAAATTTTGCCGTTACCTTATATGATTCTTTTAAAAATTTCCTGGCGATAGTATATATTTCTAATTTGGTGTGGCCCAGTTGTAAAAACATCAGTCAATAATTATTTTATCGTCATTTACTCACTACTGACCACTCACCGTTCACTATTAAAAATCCTCGTCTAATGAAAACGCCTGCGATTTAGCGTCGTTGGTCAATACGCCGCTTTTCTGATAATCGCCCACCCTTTTCTCAAAAAAATTGGTTTTACCCTGCAGCGATATCATTTCCATAAAATCAAACGGATTGGCTGCATTGTAAAGCTTTTCGTAACCTAATTCAACCAGCCATCTGTCGGCTACAAACTCAATGTACTGGCTCATCAGTTTGGCGTTCATACCGATCAGGGCAACGGGTAAAGCATCGGTAATAAATTCCTTTTCAATCTCCACCGCATCAGCAATGATCCTGGTCACCTGTTCTTTAGGCAACTTGTTACTCAACATACTGTACAATAAGCATGCAAATTCGCAGTGCATACCTTCGTCGCGGCTGATCAGTTCGTTACTGAAGGTCAGGCCCGGCATCAGGCCACGTTTTTTAAGCCAGAATATCGAGCAAAAACTTCCGGAGAAGAAGATGCCTTCAACCGCGGCAAAAGCCACCAAACGTTCGGCAAATGTTCCGTTCTCAATCCAGCGCAATGCCCACTCGCCTTTCTTTTTAACGCAGGGCACGGTTTCGATGGCATGGAACAGGCGGTGTTTTTCGGCAGCGTCTTTAATATAGGTATCTATCAGCAGTGCGTAGGTTTCGGAGTGGATGTTTTCCATCATGATCTGGAAGCCATAGAAACAACGCGCTTCGGGCAATTGCACCTCGCTCATAAAGTTAACGGCCAGGTTTTCGTTAACGATACCATCGCTTGCCGCGAAAAAAGCCAGGATGTGTGAAATGAAATGGCGCTCGCCGTCGTTCATCGCGTTCCAGTCTTTCATGTCATCGCCCAGATCGATCTCTTCGGCGGTCCAGAAGCTGGCCTCGTGCTTTTTGTACATCTCCCATATTTTGGGATAGTTTATCGGCAGAATCACAAAACGATCCTTGTTCTCCCGCAGCAATAGTTCATTTTCCTGGCTCATATATTTTGTTATCTTTTGTGTGTTCGTCGTATATTTTAGAGTCGACAAGTTAACCGGGCTGTTGTATGCAACAACCTATTAAACTAACAACTCGATAATTTTTATGAATTTTTACAGTCGGGTCACGCAGTTAACTTGCTTATTGTTCAATCATTTAGGGATGATTGAATGACGCCTAAACCTGTCCGATACCCTTAAAACAAAGTTAATTATTAAGGTGTCCCGCTGTTAGCATTACTTATAAACATTGCCCCTTGTTATCCACAAAACGACTGGTTATTTTATGAGTTGTATGGCTATAAAAGGGGTTTTAGTTAAAAGTTGAAGTTGTTAAAAAAACTTTTCACACTTGCTTTTTCAGCCAAAATTGGGTATATTTAGAGAAATAGAAACACGAACCAAAAGGCCTGGAACCAAGACCTGAAATACCCATAAATACCCATGTGTTTTGCCGGACAAAACTAAGAACTAAGAATCAAGAGGTAAGAACCGAGCATAGCGAATTCATTTACTCAATTAAAAAACAAATCAATGAGTAAATAATTAAGACTAAAATACCGATAAATACCTATGTGTTGTAAATTGAAAATCAACTTTTAAACATCACCACATTGAAATCTTTCAACCGAAAAAATGCCTACTATTTCCCCCCTGCCCTTAAAAAACCTCGCCTAAATTGACAAAGAAGCCGCGCGAGCCCTGCGTGCCTATGCCGTAGTCGATACATAGGTTTGTATTAGAATGTTTATTGACCTTGATGCGGATACCCGCACCGCCCGCCGGAATAATATGCTGAAGATCGTCGGCTTCGGTTGCAGATGTTGGTGGCACCAGGTTGGTAGAATAGTTAGCGGCATTACCAAATACAACGCCTCCTAATAGTCCGTTACGTGTTATACCGAACCGGTACTCGGTTTCCAGGTACAGCATGTGCCTGCCCCTGAAACGGTTAATGGGATAACCACGGCCAGTATTATTATACATATCCGCGCCTACGCTGGGCAGATCGAGATACGGAGGTTTACCGTCGAGGATCAGCCAGTTGTAGTTCCAGATGGCTAAAACGTTGTTGGAGTTTTTTGAAAGTTTAATGTATTTACGGATATCAAATATGACCGACGTATAGTCGACATTGCTACCCAAAAACATATAATTATTTCTGAAAACGGTATTAATAAAAGTTCCCTTTAGTGGGTTTTCGGGGTTAGTTCGGGTATCATACAAAAAGTTAAAAGTATAGCCCGATGATTTGGTTGTGGGCGACGTGGTGGTTTTAACACCGGTGTAAATTTCGTATTCGGTCAATATAGGCTTCTTTTTCTTTTTAGCCTGAACGATGTCTTCCACTATATTATAGTGTATATCCAGGTTATAGCCGACACCGACGTAAAAGTGCGGTACTACCTTACGCAGCACGGTTTGGTATATACGCAGGTAGTTATAGGTAATAGGATCAGGGCGGTGCGTGGTAGTTGTATCGCCTAAGCCATAAGTTATATCCGGATATTTTTCGATGCGGAAATCGGAGACAAACTTATAGTTATCCTGGTTGGCCCAAAGGTTTGATTGTATGAAAAGGATGCTCTGCCCTTTCGAATCATATAGTATCTGCGAGTTGATGACGGATACATTTAAACTATGATCTTTTTGCGTATAGAACGTACCCAGCCCGCTTGCACCAACCACCAGGCCTGTAGATAAGGTATAGCCAATAGTGGGGACAAATGATAGATTCAATTTGGGATCGGCTTTAACAGTGCTGTCTTTTTTCTTTTTCTTAAAGATATTATGGATGATATCGATCACATCCCGTTGTTTGGATGAATCGGCCACGAAAGCGGTTGAAGGAGCCTTGAATTTATTTACCAGTGTATCCGGGATTTGACAGCCAAAGGCATATTGCGCCATGGTGCAGCAGCAAAATAATAACAGCGTACAAAAGCGCATGGGTTCAGGTCAAGGTTTATAATCAGGGTAAACGATCAAAACCGATCGTTATTAGTGCATAAGACTATTGGTTTTGTAAAGAGTTTATTACGTCGTAAAAATAATTAAAAACCTTCGCCCAGGTTAACAAAAAAGCCGCGCGAACCGTCAATGCCCACGCCATAATCTACACAAATGTTAGTATTGGAGTGCTTGTTTAGTTTAAGGCGCAGCCCAGTACCTGCTGCCGGGATGATCTTTTTAAAGCCACCGGCCGGATATTCGGGAAAACTTTGCGCATTGGTAAATAATACCCCGCCGAGCAGGCCGCTTTTGGTCAGGGTGAAACGGTATTCGGCTTCAGCGTACAACATATCCTTTCCCGTAAAACGGCCTATCACATATCCCCTGCCTGATGTGGTATTCACATCCCAGCCCGTACTCGGCAGGTCGAGATAAGGTACCTTATCGTCATAAGTAAACCACAGATAGGTCCAGAATGCCAGTACATTATTGTTATGCTTCGACATGGGTACGTATTTGCGCAGATCGATAATGAGCGACTGCCAGTTTTCGTCGCTGCCTAAAAACTTAAAGTTTTGCCTCAATATAATATTCGCGTAGCCGCCGCTAAGTGGGTTTACCGGGTTGCCCCTCCTGTCGTAAAGCAAATTCAGGTTCAAGCCTGATGAGCGCGTGGTATAAGGCTTGCCGTATTTGGCAAGGTCGCTCACAGTACCATCCAGGTTACCTTGTTCAACAAAATTGGTATGGTAATCCAGGTTATACCCCAGGCCAATATAATAATTAGGTATCACTTTCCGCGAAAGCGTGGCATAGAGCTTTACGTAGTTAAAATCTATCGGGTCGGTTTTATCGGGCGTAGTAAAACTACCGAAGCCAAAAGTGTTGGTGGGATATTTCAGCCAGCGGAAATTCACTACCAGATCATACGCATTGTTTTTTGTCCAGATGTTGGCAATTGAAGTAAGCGAACGCTGGTTTTTGGTATCGATAAAACCACTTGCGCTGATCACTGACACATTGGTTTTGCTCTTATCCTTATCATTATAAAACTCGACATTGCTATTGAGATTAGCGCCAAAACCTGTGGACAGTGAGTAACCCGCCGAAGGCACCACCGAAAAGTTAAATTTTTTTGCCTGTTCGTTTTTACCGGCATTTTTACTTTTCATTAGTTTGTGCAGCACATCGACCAAATCGCGCTGCCCTGACGAATCTATAAAAGCATGCTTTGCCGGGTCGATATTATTTGTTTTATGCGCGCTGTCACTTTGTGCTTTCAGCTTAAAACAACAGGATAGTAAGAAGATCAATAGTAAATATTTATGCATAAGTACCCGCGGACGGCATCGGCATACCGGTTAGTTTAAAATTGGTTTCGCTAAACATACACAAATTCGGTAATAAAGCCATATTTCAATAACTGCAATTGCGACGAGTTGTTTTCTTTATCTATCGGCCAATTAGTTTATAATCAAATTAAAAAAATTAATACCTTTGCGCTCCAAAATCAAACGATACTGATCGTACCTTCAATCAGGTTTCGGTCAGTAAACAAATTGTATCATTAATTTTAGTACCGCATAATGGATATTACTCAGGAAAAAATCGACAACCTAAATTCAATACTTACTGTTAAAATTCAAGCGGCCGATTACCAGGCCCGCGTTGAAAAAGCTATCAGGGAGCAAGCTAAAAAAGCAAAAATCCCTGGTTTCCGTCCAGGCATGGTACCTCCTGCACACATTAAAAAAATGTACGGTAAAAGCATTTTGGTTGATGAGATCAACAACCTGTTATCCGACTCGCTGAATAAATATATCACCGATAACAGTATCGATGTTTTAGGTCAGCCGCTTCCGAAGGTTGATCCGCACAAGGAATTTGCCTGGGATTTCAGCGAAGATTTCGAATTCAACTACGAATTAGGGGTTGCTCCTCCATTCGAGGTTAATTTTTCTTCGAAAGATGCCTTAACCCAATACGTGATCAAAGTTGATGACGAAACGCTTGCCGCACGTATCAAAAACATCCGTCGCAGCTATGGCAAAATGACAAATCCTGACGTATCGGCAGACGATGATGTGCTTTACAGCGAATTAGTACAATTAGCGCCAAATGGTTCTGTTTTTGAAGGTGGGATCAGCAATACCACATCGGTTCGGTTAGACCAGGTTAAAGATGCCAAGATCAAAAAATCATTGATCGGTTTAAAAAAGGGCGATGTGCTTGAATTTGATGTTCAGAAAGCATTTGAAAACGATGCGGCTAAAGTTGCCGGATTGTTGAAAATTGAAGAAGAAGATGCTGCCGAACTGAAATCGAAATTTCAGCTGACAGTAAAGAACATCAACCGCCTGGAAGAAAGCGATTTGAACCAGGAGTTCTTTGACAAATTATTTGGTGCAGGTACGGTAACTACCGAAGAGGAATTTAAAGCCAAAATACAGGAAGAAGTTGAAGCAATGGGCGCGCAGGATGCTGAGCGTAAACTGCAAAACGACCTGTACAACTATACTTTAGAGAAGATCAAATTCGAGTTGCCCGATGATTTTCTGAAACGCTGGTTAAAAGCCACCAACGAGAATCTGACAGACGAAGAGTTGGAAAAAGACTACGACAACTTTGCCAAAAACCTGAAATGGACCTTGATCGAAAACAAGATCATTAAGGATAACAAACTCGAAATTAAATACGAGGAAGTTTTTGAACTGGCAAAAAAACGTTTGGATGCACAATTCCGCATGTACAGCCCTACCCCGCTCAGCGAAGAGCAATTGGGTCAGTACACCGTGCAATACCTGCAAAACAAAGAGAACGGAAATAAAATTTTTGAAGAAGTTAAGGCCATCAAAACCTTAGAGCATTTGAAAAGCATCGTTACCCTGAACAAAAAAGAGATCAGTCACGCCGATTTCAGCAAATTGCCTCAGGAGTAACTGAACTAAACTTTTAAAGGATCATAAAATTGAAATGCCGGGCTTAGTTTCCGGCATTTTTTATTATAAACATTTTTACCTGCCGGCCACAATTCTATCAACTAAAAAATTTTAATTTACTACCATAATTTACCAGGGTCGGTTATATTAGCGCCGACCATAACAATCAAGAACCATGAACATAGACAAAAACGAATTCCGCAAATATGCTGTAAAGCATCACCGCATAAACAGCCTGGCTGTAGATGGTTTTATTTCGCGTGTCGAAAACAGCCGTATACCATCCAGCATGACGCCATATATCATCGAAGAACGCCAATTAAACGTTGCCCAGATGGACGTATTCTCGCGTTTGATGATGGATCGTATCATCTTCTTAGGAGATGCTATTTATGATACCAACGCCAACATCATCCAGGCACAATTGCTATTCTTACAATCGGCCGATGCCAAACGCGATATCCAGATCTATATCAACTCGCCTGGTGGTTCGGTTTACGCCGGTTTAGGCATTTACGATACCATGCAGTTCATCAGCAATGATGTGGCTACTATCTGTACAGGTATGGCCGCTTCGATGGGTGCGGTATTGCTTTGTGCCGGTACTGCAGGTAAACGTGCCGCACTACCCCACTCGCGTGTGATGATCCACCAGCCATCGGGCGGTGCGCAGGGTCAGCAATCTGATATCGAGATCACTTACCACGAGATCACCAAACTGAAAAAGGAATTGTACCAGATCATTGCCGACCATAGCGGCGCCACTTACGAAAAAGTTTGGGAAGCATCAGACCGTGATTACTGGATGATTGCCGAAGAAGCCAAAGAATTTGGCATGGTTGACGAAGTACTGAAAGGCGCTTCTAAAAATAATTAAAACCGATGAAGCCGCCAGTGGTTTACCTGTATAGATAAACCACTGGCTATCATACATTTTAAGGTTAACTATCTGGTTATAAATAACAAGTATTATTACTTTTATAGTCAGGTTTAAACTTTTTAACGTATTTTTGCACAAACTAATTATCAATGACAAAAAACAGCAAAGAAATCAGGTGCTCGTTTTGTGGAGCAGGAAAGCAGGATTCTTTAATGCTGATTGCCGGATTGGACGCGCATATTTGCGATAAGTGCGTTAATCAGGCCAACGAAATATTAGCGGAGGAGTTAAAAGTCCGTAAGGTAAAAAACCCTAACCAGGCGGCTACCATACTCAAACCATACGAAATCAAAACCCACCTCGATCAATATGTTATCGGCCAGGACGATGCTAAAAAAGTATTGTCGGTTGCGGTGTATAACCACTACAAACGTTTAAACCAAAAGGTTGAAAAGGATGAAGTTGAGATCGAAAAATCAAACATCATTATGGTTGGCGAAACCGGCACAGGTAAAACTTTGCTGGCTAAAACCATCGCCAAAATATTAAACGTTCCGTTTTGCATCTGTGATGCCACTGTGTTAACCGAAGCCGGTTACGTGGGCGAAGACGTTGAAAGTATTTTGACCCGCCTTTTACAGGCGGCCGATTATGATGTGGCTACAGCCGAACGGGGTATCGTATATATCGACGAAGTGGATAAAATTGCCCGCAAAAGTGATAACCCGTCCATCACCCGCGATGTGTCAGGCGAAGGCGTGCAGCAGGCTTTACTGAAAATACTGGAAGGCACCATGGTTAACGTACCGCCACAAGGCGGCCGTAAGCACCCCGACCAGAAAATGATCACCGTGAACACCAGCAATATCCTGTTTATCTGCGGTGGCGCGTTTGATGGTATCGAGAAAAAAATAGCTAACCGCTTACGCACACAAACTGTTGGTTATAAGTTTAAAAATGAAGATCACGACATCGACCTGAAAAACCTGTACAAATACATTACCCCACAGGATTTGAAAGCGTTTGGTTTAATACCTGAGCTGATAGGCCGTTTGCCTGTACTCACCTATTTAAATCCGCTTGACCGCGATGCTCTGAGTAATATTTTAACCGAACCTAAAAACTCGCTGTTAAAGCAATATAAAAAGCTGTTCGAATACGAAGGCATCAACCTGGAGTTTGAAAACGAAACCTTAGAATTTATCGTAGACAAAGCAATGGAATTTAAACTTGGTGCACGTGGTTTACGCTCTATCTGCGAAGCTATCATGATCGACGCGATGTTTGAGTTCCCATCCAAGAAAGATGTAAAACAGTTAAACGTTACCCTGGATTACGCTTTGGAGAAATTCGAAAAATCTGATCTGAAAAAATTAAAAGTGGCCTAAAACCTGCTTAAAATTTGAAATAATACTCAAAAGCCTCGGTACTTCCGGGGCTTTTGTAATATAAAAGGCATGTGATCTGAATATTAACAATATATTCAGCCATGGTACATGTTCGATTTATTTATAACTTCATTATATAATTACGCATATGAACGAAGAAAAAGATATAAAAAAAGATGAAGGATTGCTTGAACAATCCAAAAAAGTAAGAGAGATACAATCCCCTGTCAAAGCAGGTTTAAAAACAAAAGATGCTATAGTCGCCAACTGGCTGCCGCGCTATACAGGCCGCCCGCTCGATGATTTCAGCGATTACATCATCCTCACCAATTTTTCGAAGTACCTGCAGATGTTTTCGGAATGGAACGATAATGCACCGATCATCGGCCTCGATAAACCTATGCAAAGTGTTACTGCGAATGGCATCACTATCATCAATTTCGGTATGGGCAGCGCGCTTGCCGCAACCGTGATGGATTTGCTTACTGCCATACATCCCAAAGCCGTTATATTTTTGGGCAAATGCGGCGGGTTGAAAAAGAAGAACAATGTAGGCGACCTGATCTTACCTATCGCAGCTATCCGCGGCGAAGGTACCTCAAACGATTATATGCCTGCAGAAGTGCCTGCGCTACCGGCCTTTGCCCTTCAGAAAGCTATCTCAACTACCATCCGCGATCATTCGCGCGATTATTGGACCGGTACCTGCTATACTACCAACCGCCGCGTTTGGGAGCACGACCGTGCGTTTAAAAAGTACCTGAAAACTCTGCGCGCCATGGCAATCGACATGGAAACCGCTACTATATTCACCACCGGTTTTGCCAACAAAATACCGACCGGCGCCTTGCTGCTGGTATCCGATCAGCCGATGATCCCCGAAGGTGTAAAGACAGCTGAAAGCGATTCAAAAGTAACTGAACAGTATGTGGAAACACACCTGCGTGTTGGTATTGATTCGTTAAAACAACTGATTAATAACGGACTGACGGTAAAACACCTGAAGTTTTAAGCTCCCGAGCAGGATATCCTAAAAAAGGGTAATGATTCTCATTATCCTTTTTTTCTTTTACTTGCCTTCGGCTTTTAGCTTAGCCAAAATATTCTCAAACTCCTTCTCGTAGCTCCGCATCCTAACGTGCAACAGCTCTACTTCGGTGCGTAATATCTGTATCTCGGTAACCAGCTTGGTAGCGTCTTTGCCGTCGAGCTTCTTTTCGCCGGTACCTAATATCAGCCATTCGGGCGAATAACCTAATTCGTGGCAAGCCGAACGGATCACAGTAAAGTTAACATCCCGATCGCCAGAGAGCATGAGACTTACCAGCGACTGCGACACACCGCATATTTTGGCAAATTTACTTTGGCCGCCACAGGCTTTTATAACAATGCGCAAGCGCTTTAATAATTGAGTATCCGACATCGTAACAGTTTGTAACATCACAGCTTGTAATTGCGACGCTCGTTGGTATTACAAATGTAATAAATATTTACGAACCCGTATTACTATTACTGTTCTTCTCCCGCCCTTTTTTCAAGCTTGGAGAACGGTATAACCCCTGCGTGTTCGGCCCATTTATCATACATAGCACTCATTTCAGCTACTCTGTCGGGATATTTAGCGCTCAGGTCGTTCAGTTCAGAACGGTCTTCTTTAATATTATACAATTCCCATTTGTTCAGGGGTTTTTGCGATACCAGTTTCCACTCGCCCTGCCGCACTGCACGGTTGCCTTCATGCTCAAAGAACAAAACGTCGTGGCCAGCCCATTGCTGCCCTTTCAGCAAAGGCAGCAAGCTGATGCCTTCTGTAGGGATAATGGTATTGCCATGATATGTTTTAGGATAAGGCACTTTAGCTATATCAAGGCATGTAGCCATCAAATCGATAATATGTGCCGGACGATCGCTTATCGCGCCAGGTTTGATCACACCCGGATAACTGGCAATAAATGGTGTTGCCGTGCCACCCTCATATTCCCAATGCTTAAATAAGCGGAATGGCGTATTGCTCACATTAGCGCCCCAGTACTCATAAGCAGTAAACGAGGTCGGGTCGCTTGCAGGCTTGTTGTTGGCGGCAAGTACTTCGGGCGTAAAACCATTGCCTTTGATGCTTTCGCTGCTTGCTCCATTATCCGACAGAAACATAATGACCGTATTCTTATCCTGGTGCAGTTGTTTCAGCTTGGCGCGGATACGGCCTATATTCTGGTCCATCCTGTCTACCATCGCAGCATAAACGGCCATCTTGGTGTCCCATCTGTCCTTTTCTTCAGGCGACAGGCTGTCCCAGTCGGGCACATTAAGGTCGCGCGGCGAGAGTTTTGCATCCTGCGGCAAGATGCCCATTGCTTTCTGGCGTGCCAAACGGGCCTCACGCAGCTTATCCCACCCCATCAGGTATTTGCCTTTGTATTTCGCAATATCTTCGGGCAGGGCCTGTATCGGCCAATGTGGACTCGTAAATGCCATATACAAAAAGAATGGCTTGCCTGTATTTTTATTGCCATCGATAAACTTTACGGCGTAATCGGCATAAGCATTCGTCGAGTACCAGTTTGGTCCCGGTGTAAACTCTTTATCATCCAGAGCAATAGTGAGCTTCTGATTAGGGCGGTAAGGCATCGTCGGGTTAAAATAACTGCTTGCACCGTCAATCAAACCAAAGTAATGATCGAAGCCCCGTTTAACAGGCCAATGCTCCGGTGCCTGGCCAATGTGCCATTTACCGGCCATCAGTGTATTGTAGCCGCCTGCTTTTAGTGCTTCTGCAATTGTAACACAGTTTTGGTTCAGATAGCCTTCATAAGCAGGTTCCTTACGGGTGTTTACCATATCGCCTACGCCGGCCTGGTGCTGGTACAAACCTGTCATCAGCGATGCACGCGTTGGGCAGCAACGGGAAGCATTGTAAAATTGTGTCAGTTTGATACCACCTTTACCTAAAGCATCCAGGTTGGGTGTCAGCGTCTCTGAGCCAAAACAGCCAATATCCGAATAGCCCATATCATCAGCAAGGATAATGATAATGTTGGGACGCTTCTTATTGAAAGCTTTCCTGCTTTGCTGTGCTGTGGCAGTTAAACCGACGAAAAAAAAGAGGAGATATATAATGTATATACTCCTCTTGCTAAAGTTTTTATTCATATTGCAGATGATAACTATTTATTGAACCTCCATTTTTTGCGCCAGGGCATAATATTTTAGTTCGATCATATCGCCGGGGATAGTTTTGGTATTCCAATGTTTATGTATGGATAGGGCCGCGCCAATCGCGGTAGCCTGAGCCACAGAGGCTGCGAATACCTCTAAATGAGGGAAAGCCGCTGCCAGCAAGTTCATGTACACTACGTTCTTTCCAAAACCGCCGTCAACAAATATGCGTTTCACCCCGGTGTCCTGTATCACTAATTGTGTCGACGCCCGTTGCTGGCGCATAATATCCTGGATCAAACAATGATAAGCTTCATCATACGAAGCGAACGAGTTCAGATCACGGCTGCCAAATACCGACTGCTGCATGAGCGAATCGCGATCATCAACGATTATATTAACTTGTGATGTAACGTACTCCGGGTTATACTTTACCTTTTTATACTGATCAGCCGGTTTACCAAAATGCTGTGCAATGCGTTTAGTTTGCTGCTCGTGTTCGTTACCGGCAAATAAACGCGAAGCTTTAACCGGGCGCCCGTGATATTCCATATAGCAAAGGCAATCTTGATGCAATTCATCAATAGTTAACGGGTTGTTATTAAAAGGATTTAAGCTGATGCACCAGGTACCGGTCGAGATCAGGATAAATGGTTCCGAAAAGCTGGCCAGATAGGGTATTAATGCCGATGAGCTATCGTGCAAACCACTGCCCACCTGAAACTCATGCCCCTCTCTCTCAACCGTCATCGAATCATCCGAAGGGAATACAGGCGCCAGTATCTTGTCGATGCCTTCATTGTAGACCCAGCTATGATAATCGTTTTTAACAAAATCCCACAATTGCGTATGGCAACCAATACTGGTGATATCCGAGTAATATTTACCGGTAACCAGGTAAGCCAGGTATTGTGGCAAATGCAGCGAATATTTGATTTTTTTGAACAGTTCGGGCTTGCGGTGTTTGATGCGGTATAACTGCATGCCCGAGTTAAGATTACCCAGAACAGGTGAAGCAGTCTCGCGCGATATAACGGATTCGCCGCCGTATTGGGCGTAAAACTCGTCCTTCAAATCATCCGGAAATGCCTTAAGGTAATTGCATAATGGCGCGGCAACTTTTCCGCCGTGGTCAATGTGTACGAAACTTGCGCCGTATGTAGAAAAGTTAAGTGCTTTGATATCAAACTTTTTCAAAGCCAAAATATCAGCCAGCGATTGTTTGACCCACGTTGTCAACAAGTCGACATCTTCGCAGGGATCGCCGTCATCATCAACAGTTTCTTTAAAATTGGCTGTACGTTCCAGCACAATTTTATAGTACTCGTCGATCAGAAAAAACTTTTTATTGGTTTTACCTATATCAAATATCGCAATTACCTGAACGGCTTTCATCTTATAATCCTGTTGCTACTGTTTTCTCCCCACGTTCCTTAATCAAGTTTTCGCGTACCTGTAACTTGCGGTACGCGCCAATCGGATCGATAGCCCCGCCTGCACGCAGGCTTGCTTCAGATACCAGGGCGCGCACATCTGTACGATAAGCTTTTTGCAATATCTCTTGTGCCAAAGCAACATCGTTAGCTTTTTGTGCAGCCTGCAAAGCAGGTTTATCTACCAATAAAGCTTGTGCATAAGCGATCTGGATAGCCTGTACCGACTGTAATAAATCTTCGATAGGGTCTTTCAGGTTGTGTGAAGCATCGATCATCCAGCCCAGGTCATTTGCATGGTCCATGCCACGTACGTCCATACCTTCAACCAGTTCGTTAAAGATGAGGAACAATTGGTACGGGTTGATGCTGCCCACGGTCAGGTCATCGTCGCCATATTTCGAATCGTTAAAGTGGAAACCGGCTAAACGGCCTTCCATCAGCAGCAACGATACAATTTGCTCGATGTTCGCGTTCGGTAAATGGTGACCCAGGTCAACCAAAGTATAAGCTTTCGGGCCTAATTTCGATACGTATAACAATGATTGCCCCCAATCGGCAACTGTAGTCGAATAGAAGTTCGGCTCGTAGCATTTGTATTCTAAATACAGCTTCCAATCGGCCGGTAAAGCAGCGTAAATTTGCTTTAAGCTATCCAAAGTACGTTCAAAGGCACCACGAAAGTTTAATTGGCCCGGAAAGCTCGAACCATCGGCCAACCAAACGGTTAACGACTTCGAACCTAACTCAATACCGTGTTTAATTACTTCGATATTGTGGGCGATTGCCTGGTCGCGAACTGCTTTATCGACGTGCTGCAGCGAACCAAATTTGTAGCTTTCGGAAGAGCCGGGCTGATCCTGGAAAGTATTTGAGTTCATAGCATCAAAACGCAAGCCATGCTGCGCAGCCAAAGCCTTTATCGCGGCAGCATTTTTCGGGATATCCCATGGAATGTGCAACGAAATAGCGCCGCTCGATTTGTTCAACGAGTGCAGCACACCTACATCTTCAATTTTTTCTTCCAGGCTGCCCGGCTCGCCTTTACCGCTAAAACGGCCAAAGCGGGTACCGCCGGTACCTAATGCCCAGCTTGGTATCGCTATCTGGAAAGCCTGTAATTTTTTCAATACATCCTCAACGTTTGTTACATCAGTGGCAACAAACTCGAATTTGCGTTTATGATCGGCCAGTAACTCATTGTTAAGGCCATCTATTTTATACTTCTCTATTTGCATTGTTTTTTGATAAAGGAGCAAAGAACAAGGAATAAGGATTTTAGTTTACTTATTCTTCTATCTATGCCCGGTTTATAATATGGTTATTTCTTCTATTAATCTTTGCTCTTTGTTCCTTGCTCTTTAATCTTAACTCAGGGCATATAAAACACATCCAGCAGCGGTACGCTTACCGGCGAATTGTCCGGGTTGCTTTCCATAATATCGCCCATGTATTTCCACCATTTTTGCATTACCTCGTGCTGCGGCAGGGTATCCAGTAATTTAGGGTCTTCGGCATTCAAAACGCCAAACAGCGCATCGGTTTCCTCATCCAAAAATATCGAATACTCGCTGATTCCTGTTTGTTTCAACAATGCTACCAGTTCGGGCCATATTTCGTCGTGACGCTTTTTATATTCGTCTTTAAAGCCCGGAAAAAGCTTCATTTTAAAGGCAACTCTGTTCATTAGTATTGAGATGTGCGTATTGCGTATTGAGACAATAGTTTATTGAGTATCGCAATACGCATGTCGCAATACTCAATACTAAATAAATTATCGTACAAATCCCATCGCTACACCACCGTCAACGTTCAGCACGTTACCGGTTGATTTGCTCAGCAAACCGCCTGTGAAGGCAAAGCAGGCATTAGCAATATCATCGGGTAAAATAATCTCGTTCAGCAGGGTACGTTTGGCATAATAAGCAGGCAATTCGGCAACGGTGATACCATAAGCTTTGGCGCGGCCTTCGGCCCAGCCACCGGCCCAGATATTGCTATCGCTGATCACCGCATCAGGGTTAACCACGTTCACACGGATCTTATCAGCGCCAAGCTCAGCAGCGTTCAGGCGGCTCAAATGCAATTGTGCAGCTTTCGCCGATCCGTAACCAGCGTTATTTGGGCCGCTCACCAGGGCATTTTTACTTACAATGTTGATGATATCACCGCCGATAGCTTGTTTTTTCATGATGGCAACAGCAGCCTGGGTTACAAAGAACTGGCCCTTTACCAGTACATCATATAACAAATCCCAATCCTTTTCGGTATGGTCGGCAATTGATTTAGAGATCGATAAACCAGCGTTGTTTACGATAATATCCACACCACCGAAGGCCAGTGCAGCAACTTCCATCGCACCTAATATTTCATCCTCTTTGGTTACGTCCATTACGGCGGTAGCGTAAGAGTCGCGGCCGAATTGCTTTTTAAACTCTTCGCCTGCGCCGGTTAAACGTTCGGCGTTCATGTCGTTCAGGATAACTACCGCACCTTCTTCAACAAATTTTTTGGCGATAGCCTTACCGATACCACCGGCGCTGCCGGTGATCAGCGCAATGCGGCCCGACAAAGCTTTTGGCTTAGGCATACGCTGTAATTTGGCTTCTTCTAACAACCAGTATTCGATGTTGAAGGCTTCCTGGCGCGGCAGCGAAGTATATTCAGAGATCGCCTCGGCGCCTTTCATTACGTTGATGGCGTTCGTATAAAACTCGGCTGCAACGCGTGCGGTTTGTTTGTCCTTAGAGAACGAGAACAAGCCAACGCCGGGGTACAAAATAATTACCGGGTTAGTATCGCGGATAGCCGGGCTATTCGGATGCTTACAAGTCTCATAATACTCTGTATACATTTTACGGTAAGCTTCGAACGCCGGAGCTAAGCGCTCTTTAATCGCAGCTACATCGCTCAGGTCCTCGCCTGGTGTCAAATCTAAAACCAGCGGACTGATCTTAGTGCGCAGAAAGTGATCCGGACAGCTGGTACCAAGCGGCGCCAAACGCTCCAGATCGTTAGAATTAATAAACTCTAATACGCGCGGATCATCGGTAAAGTGACCGATCATATTGCGCTCGCTCGAAGTAAAGCCACGTAATATAGGCGCGATAGCAGCCGCTTGTTTTTTACGACCGGCTTCATCAAGGCTTTGTATTTTCTGACCGCCAAAAACAGGGCCTTTTTTACCATAGTTCTGTTCCAGGTATTCGGCGCATTTCTCGATCACTTCCAAAGTGTTGATATAGCTTTCATAAGCGGTGTTACCCCAGGTAAATAAGCCGTGTGAGCCTAACATAATGCCACGGATACCAGGATTAGCGTCCAGACAGGCTTTCAATTGCAGGCCCAGTTCAAAACCCGGTTTTTTCCATTCAACCCAGCCTATCTGACCGTTGAATAATTCTTCGGTGATCTTTTTACCGTCTTTAGCTGCTGCGATGGCAATTGCAGCATCGGGGTGCAGGTGATCGATATGCGCAAACGGTAAGAAACCGTGAAGAGGAGTATCGATAGACGGTGCTTTTGATGACAGATCGAAAATACAATGGTTAAACAGTTCAACCATTTCGTCTTCGAACTCTACGCCACGGTAAATATTTTTCAAGCTGCGCAGACGATCAACATATAATGCCGCCAGGCCGTTTTTTTTCAATGTTCCCAGATCGCCACCCGAACCTTTTACCCACATTACCTCGGTCTCCTGACCGGTTAACGGATCTTTTGACATTACTTTACAAGATGTATTGCCGCCACCGTAGTTAGTCAGCCTTAAATCGGCTCCTAATAAATTTGAACGATATATTAATAAGGCAACTTCGTCGCCGGCCAATTCCGCAGCTTTTGCTTCATCCCATAAGTAGCTCACGTGCTTAAACTGTGTTGTGTTGATAGACATTTTATGATGTTTTTGTTTGTTGTTCTGTTTTATTTATTTGCTTGTATTTGTGCTGTTGTTTTTGGAGTTTCTTTGTCTTTTACGTTGTTACCATATCCTACTAAAATCACCGATAGCAATATGGTGGTAATACCGATGATCAGGGTTGTTAAAGCTTTTTTGCTTACGCCCTTCCACTCTTTCAGTACCAGGCCCCACATGTTTGCAATCAGGATAATAAACGCCATGTGCAGTATCCATGAGCTGGCGCCGTTGCCCAGCTTACTTTCGCCCATACCGTAAAAAAAGAATTGCAAAAACCAGGTAGTACCGGCTATTGCCGAGAAAAGGTAGTTTTTGAATAACGGTGTTTTCTTATCTGTGTAGTTGCCGAATGTTTTGTTACGGGCGTTCAATATCATGCACCAGATAAAGTTGGTGGTTAAACCACCCCATAAAATCACAATGTATGTTACATTGTTTTTATATAAGAAGTGCCTTGTCGGGTCGACAATGTTATTTGCTGCACGCCATGCATCATCGGCTACAGTAGCCATGTGGCTGCCCGCATCAATGCCGAAAGCAAAGCAAGCGCTCAATACACCCGATATAATTGCCACAACAATACCTAAACCGAACTTGTAATCCTTGTTATCTTCCACATCGGCTGTGCCTGCTTTAAGGTCGCGCTCTTTAAGCGTACCTGCCCTGCCGCATATAATAATACCAATAACACATATCACAATACCTATTAAAACCAGCTGCCCCCAATGCGTGGTAGCCAATGTTGTAATGCTGTCCTTACCCTTTGTTGGTACAAAATTATAGTATACTGCCGGCACCAAAGCGCCAAAAACCGAGCATAAACCTAATATAATGGTACTACCTAACGATACCCCCAGATAGCGAACACCGAGACCATAAGTCAAGCCACCTATGCCCCACAATAAGCCAAAGAAATATGTCCACAATAATATGTCGCCATCGGTTGCCTTGATAATATCAAAGAAGCCTGGTATGGTTAGCCATGCTGCCAAAGGTGGAACGATGAGCCATGAGAACAGGCCGCCAACAATCCAAAAGCTTTCCCAGGCCCAGCCTTTAACTTTTTTATACGGGATATAAAAACTGCCGGAAGCGAAACCACCGACGAAATGAAAAAAAACACCAAAAATTACTTCCATTTAATTTAGATCTATACTGGTTTATTTAGAGAGAATAAAAGTAGAAAAGCTGTATTGCACTGCCGTCATGGACTGTCATGGTTTACGGCAATTTTTAATCAATTTAAATCAGGGCGCAATTATTTAAAGCAAAAGTTTATGCTGATTGACAGTATATTACTTTTAAGTGTCAATTATACATAATTATAGAATTAAAAATGTGCTTTATTATGATAATATCGTATCGGGTAAAAAAGTTGCGTAGTTTGTTGCAATAATAAGCTTAACTGTGTAATCTTGTGTTGAAAAGCAATACCATGCACCGGGTATCTTTTTATAATCAATTGAGTTGTTAAGCAACAAGCCCTTTAATTAACATGAAACAACCGCCAATTTTTGAATGTATTTTTATCGATTATTATTCCTCTACGCCGAAATACCTTCAACTGGCCAATTCAATCATCAACTGTATCAGCGATGGAAAAATAAGCAAAAATGATATTTTGCCGTCGATCAACGAGTTAAGCTATAACTTTGAGATATCGCGCGATACAGCAGAAAAAGCGTACAAATATCTGAAAAAGATCGGCCTGCTGGGCTCGGTACCTGGTAAGGGATATTACGTAAAAAGTACCGATCTGAGCCATAAGCTCAAGGTGTTTTTACTGTTCAACAAATTAAGCTATCACAAAAAGATCATTTACGATTCGATCGTTGAATCGCTGGGCGAAATGGCAGCGGTAGACCTGTATATCTACAACAACGACTTTTCGCTCTTTAAAAAGCTGCTGCAAAACAAAAACGATGATTATACGCATTATGTCATCATTCCACATTTTTTAGAGGGCGGCGAAAAAGCGCATGAGATCATCAACACAATCCCAAAGGAGAAGCTGATTCTGTTGGATAAGATCATACCGGGGGTTGATGGCAGTTTTGCAGCAGTATATGAGAACTTTGAAAACGACATCTATCACGCACTCGAACTGGCTCTTGAGCAGTTAAGTAAATACCATACCATCAAGATTATTTTCCCCGAAAACTCTTATTACCCTGATGAGATATTAAAAGGCTATTTCAATTTCTGTCACCAGTATGCTTTTAACTGCAAAGTGGTACACAATATAGAGATAGAGCAGATCGCCAAAGGCGAAGCTTATATCAACCTGATGGAAAGCGATCTGGTAACCCTGATCGAGCGAATCATTTCGACTGATTTGAAAGTTGGAAGCGATGTAGGTGTGATATCCTATAACGAAACACCTTTAAAAAAGATCATACTAAACGGCCTGACCACCATCTCGTCAGACTTCCAGGCGATGGGCGAAAAAACAGCTCATCTCATCCTCAATGGGTTGACAGAGCACATCGAAACGCCGTTTTACTTAACTTTAAGAGCTTCCTTATAGCCTAAAACGCTTCTTTTTTTGCACTAAAAACCCACTTTAACTATAAAAAACACCATTTTAGTAGATTATTTGTCCAAATTTTGCAAACTGCAATAAAATGCCGTTCTTTATATCAAATTTTATACGTTTTTCAATATATGCTTTCTAAAAAGACGAAATACGCAATTAAAGCTTTGGTAAGTTTGGGGAAAAACATGGGAAACCCTCCTATTCAGATCTCTAAAATAGCCGAGGAAGAAAAAATCCCTAAAAAATTCCTCGAACAAATCCTTTTGGATCTGAGAAATGCGGGTTTTTTATATAGTAAGAAAGGCGCAGGCGGCGGATACAGCCTGAATAAGGATCCGAAAGAGATATTTTTGGTGCAAATTATGCGTATAACTGATGGCCCGATAGCCATGGTACCTTGCGCCAGCCTTAACTTCTATCATAAATGCGAGGAATGTAAGTCGGAAACTACCTGTGGTATCCGTAGTGTTTTTGTTGATGTACGTGATGCTACGCTACAAATCCTGACCGAAACCAGCATTGCCAACATCATCGAACGCGAAAACAATCTCATTGCGGAAGTCTGAACCCTTCTCCTCTTCTTAATCGTCACAAAATTGAAATAATTAAATTAAGTCTATCTTTTCTATATACTTTATCTATATTTGCAAAGTGAAATACAACGATCTGATTATGGAAATGCTTAACGTAACTTGTTGTATGTATCATACTGTGTTGAAGCGCTGAGAGGTTTTACGATCACTAAAAGATAATAAATTCCCTCTTCTGCGATTGCCGAAGGGGATTTTTTATTAATAACACTACTAAATAAAAGATATGCAAAGCTTTAGGACCGAGTTAGAAAATCCGGTTGTTGAAAAAGATATAATTGACCTGGAGAAAAAGATCCGTGCGTTTCGCGAAGGCAAAATACACGATGAAAAATTCAGGAGCCTGCGTTTAGCGCGCGGTGTTTATGGCCAACGCCAGCCGGGTGTGCAGATGGTGCGCATCAAATTGCCTTTCGGTAAAGTAACTTTTAAGCAATTATTAAAGATAGCTGATATATCCGACGAGTATGCAAGCCGCAACCTGCACTTAACTACCCGTCAGGATATCCAGATACACTACGTCAGCCTCGATCGCACACCCGAGCTATGGGCAAAACTGGAGCAGGACGATGTTACCCTGCGCGAAGCCTGCGGCAACACCGTACGTAACGTTACCGCCTCGCCTACCGCAGGCATCGATCCGGCAGAGCTTTTTGACGTATCACCTTATGCACAGGCTGTTTTCGCTTATTTCCTTCGTAACCCTATTTGCCAGGAAATGGGACGTAAATTCAAAATAGCCTTTTCGGCAACCGAAGCTGATACCGCTTTTTCCTTTATTCACGATCTGGGTTTTATCCCGAAAATAAAAACCGAAAATGGACAGGAAATCCGGGGCTTTAAAGTGATGATGGGCGGCGGCCTTGGTGCACAACCAGCACTGGCACATGTAGTACACGAATTTTTACCCGAAGATCAACTGATACCTTTCAGCGAATCGGTGATCCGTGTTTTCGACCGTTATGGCGAACGTAATAACCGTAACAAGGCCCGCATGAAGTTTTTGATCCAGAAACTGGGTATCGAAGAGGTTCTGAAACTGGTTAAGGAAGAGCATACGGCCAATAAATCGAAAAGCTTTGTTATCGATCGCAATACAGTTCCGCAACCTTTGGCACCTGCCAATAGCGGCTATCCGAAAACTGAACCCGTTAATGCATTAAAATACAGGCACTGGCGCGCAACCAATGTTTTTGAACAAAAGCAAAAGGGTTATTTTGGCGTATATATCAAGGTTGAGGTTGGAGATATCCCGACCGACCAGGCACGCAAACTGGTGGCTGCAATCAGCCCATACGTGGCCGACGAGATACGCATCACGCCAAACCAGGGCCTGTTACTAAAATTCGCTACAGAGGACGGGCTTCCTCACCTTTTTAACGGATTAAGCGAATTGGGCCTGGCTGCTCCGGGCTTTGACAGTGTTGCCGATGTAACTACCTGCCCCGGCACTGACACTTGCAACTTAGGTATATCAAACAGTATGACACTTTCGAAAGTATTGGAAGATGTTATTTACAATGAATACGAAGACCTGATCTACAACCGCGATATCAAGATCAAAATCAGCGGATGCATGAACAGTTGCGGCCAGCATGGCCTGGCACACATCGGTTTCCACGGCAGCTCGTTAAAAGCCCAAGGTAAAGTTTTACCATCTGTACAGGTGCTATTGGGTGGTGGTATCGTAGGTGATGGCATCGGCCGCGCTGCTGATAAAGTAACCAAGGTGCCTGCCAAACGAGCTACCGATGTACTTAGAATAGTGCTGAACGATTATCAGGCTAATGCTACTGATAACGAATTGTTCAACGATTATTACGACAGGAAAACTAAAGACTATTTCTATCACCTGCTGAAGCCTTTGGCCGACCTGACCACTTTAAAAGATGAAGAATTTGTTGACTGGGGCCACGAGGAAACTTTTGCTACCGCAATCGGTGTTGGCGAGTGTGCCGGCGTGGTGATCGACCTGGTAGCTACCTTGTTATTCGAGGCTGAAGAAAAATTGGGCTGGGCAAAACAATCGTTTGAAGGTGAGGCTTATGCAGATGCCATCTACCACACTTATGCAACATTTGTAAGTGCTGCCAAAGCTATGCTGTTAGATAAAGGCATTAACAACAGCACGCAAGCCGGTATTATCAAGGATTTTGACACCAATTATGTAGTTACAGGCGAAGTTGACCTGAATGGATCAACCTTCTCGGACCTGGTGTTGCAAATCAACAAGAATGAGCCGTCGCAGCAATTTGCGCAGCAATACCTTGAGCAGGTTGAAAGCTTTATCCAAACAGTAAAAACAAAACGCGAGCCGCTGGTTCAATTATAATACAGACTGAATAAGTGAATGGGATCATTACCAAAAAATAAAACACAACCCGAGGTTCAGAATATTGCTTCTGAAGGGAACCAACTATTCCCGGTTTTTTTGAAGCTGAATGAGCTGAATACGGTATTGATAGGTGCTGGTAATGTAGGGCTCGAAAAGCTAAACGCGGTATTGAATAACAGCCCGCTGGCTAAGGTAACAGTGATTGCCGAGCAGGTATCGGAAGCTGTTTACCAGTTGTCTGCCAACTTTCCGCAGGTCATCATCCGCAAAAAATCGTTTACTGAAGACGATTTGAGTAATGCCGAACTGGTGATTGTGGCTACCAACAATTCGGCGTTGAATACCTACATCCGCGAGATAGCCAAACAGCATAATTTATTGTTGAATGTTGCTGATAAGCCGGGTTTGTGCGATTTTTATTTAGGGTCGATCGTACAGAAAGGCGACCTGAAGATCGCCATCTCAACCAATGGTAAATCGCCAACCGTAGCGAAACGCCTTAAAGAGGTTTTAAACGATAACCTGCCCGACGAACTGGATACCACACTACAGCAAATGAGCCAATTGCGCGACACGCTCAGTGGCGATTTTAACGAAAAGGTTAAAAAACTAAATGCCATCACATCGGTACTCGTCGAACCTAAAACACCTGTTTCGGTAAAGAAAAACTTTGAATGGCTCATCTGGTGCTCTATTATCGCATCATTAGCCATTACATTTACGGCATTCTGGTTCAAAAACCCAGATTTTCAAAGCTTTGTACAGGGTATACAACCTATATTTTATTATTTCTTTATAGCAGGCTTTGTGTTGGCCATGATCGATGGAGCTATCGGCATGTCGTACGGTGTAACATCAACTTCGTTCTCGTTAACCATGGGTATCCCTCCTGCTTCGGCAAGCCTGGGTGTGCATTTATCAGAAATACTAAGCAATGGTATTGCCGGCTGGATGCACTACCGTATGGGTAATATCAACTGGAAGATGTTCTGGTTATTATTGATCCCGGGTGCCATTGGCGCGGTTCTGGGCGCTTATATTCTTTCATCGCTTGAGCATTACAGTTTATACACCAAGCCTGTTATCTCTGTTTACACATTAATATTAGGCGTAATTATTCTCCGCAAGGCATTTAAAGGCAAGGCAAAAAAAGGTGACAAAAAGATCAAACGCATTGGCTTATTAGGTTTTGGCGGTGGTTTTACTGATGCTGTCGGCGGCGGTGGCTGGGGATCGATCGTGCTATCTTCGTTAATTGCGGGCGGCCGTAACCCGCGTACATCGTTGGGTACGGTAAAGCTTTCGCGTTTCTTTATTGCTTTGATGAGCTCGTTAACCTTCATTACCATGCTGAACAGCCATCACTGGGAGTCGGTAGCGGGTTTGGTTATCGGCAGTGCACTGGCATCGCCTATCGCTGCAAGGGTAAGTAACAAGATATCGGTCAAGACGATCATGATATCTGTCGGTATCATTGTCATCGCAATAAGCATTTACAGCATCCAGAAATTTATAGTTAAAGTGCTATAAGCCATGATTAAGGACATTATAAAACAAAAGATAGCAGGTTTAGAGCCCGTTGAGGCATTGAGGCTCTTATCGGAGACCTATCCGGGTAAGATTATTTTTTCGACCAGTTTTGGCTGGGAAGACCAGGTAATTACCCACATGATATTTGCAAATAAGCTCCCGATAAAGGTATTTACTTTAGAAACTGGTCGCCTTTTCCCTGAAACCTATTATACCTGGAACCGTACACTGGAAATTTATGGGCAGCCGATTCACGCCTATTACCCGCAGGCAGCAGCTGTTGAGCAGATGGTAAGCACCAAGGGCCCGAGTAGTTTCTATGAATCGGTCGAGAACCGTAAAGAGTGCTGCGCCATCCGCAAAATCGAACCTTTAAAACGTGCACTTGCCGGCAACGAGGTTTGGATAACAGGCATCCGTGCCGATCAATCGGCCAACCGCGAGCACATGGAAAATATTGAGTGGGACGAAAATAACCAGATTATCAAATTTCATCCGATATTTGATTGGTCGTTAGATAACGTAAAGCAACATATTAGACAATACAATATCCCCTACAATCCTTTACACGATAAAGGCTTCCCAAGCATTGGCTGCGCACCATGTACACGCGCCGTACGCGAAGGAGAAGATTTCCGTGCCGGGCGCTGGTGGTGGGAAGACCAGAGCAAAAAGGAATGCGGCTTACATGTTACCGAAGCGCATGACAATGAAGAAGTGTTTTTTGAAGGTAACGAGCAGAACTAAACAATGAGTAAAAACAAACTGAATTATTTAGACGACCTGGAGGCTGAAGCAATACACATATTGCGCGAGGTTGCCGGGCAGTTTGAAAAGCCCGCCCTGTTATTTTCGGGTGGCAAGGATTCTATTACCCTGGTGCGCCTGGCCGAAAAGGCTTTCCGCCCGGGTAAATTTCCGTTTCCGCTGGTACATATCGATACAGGCCACAACTTTCCCGAAACTATTGCTTACCGCGATGAGATGATCAAACGTATAGGCGAAAAGCTGATCGTAGGTTATGTGCAGGATTCGATAGACCAGGGCAAAGTGGTTGAGCAAAAAGGCAAAAATGCCAGCCGTAACGCATTACAAACTGTTACCCTGCTGGATACAATAGCACAACATCAGTTCGACGCTTGTATAGGCGGTGCGCGCCGCGATGAAGAAAAAGCACGTGCTAAAGAGCGTATATTTTCGGTACGCGATGAGTTTGGCCAGTGGGACCCCAAACGCCAGCGTCCTGAGCTTTGGAACCTCTACAACGGTAAGATACACAAAGGCGAAAACGTAAGGGTGTTCCCGATAAGCAACTGGACGGAGTTGGACGTGTGGAACTACATCCGCCGCGAAAACATACCATTGCCAACTATTTATTTTGCCCACGAACGCGATGTAATTACCCGCAACGGGCAATTAATGGCTGCAGCCGAGGCATTAAATATGGACGAAGAAGATATCATTACGCGTAGGAATGTTCGCTTCCGTACCGTAGGCGATATGACTTGTACAGCCGCTGTAGAATCGGACGCGTTTGAGATTGACGATATTATTAACGAGATAAGCGCATCGAAAATAAGCGAGCGCGGAGCACGTATGGACGATAAAGTGAGCGAAGCCGCCATGGAAGACCGCAAGAAAGGAGGATATTTTTAATGGATATCCTTAAATTTTTAACTGCCGGAAGCGTTGATGACGGTAAAAGCACCCTGATTGGCCGGTTACTATACGATAGCGATTCGATATTGGTTGATCAACTGGAAGCTTTACAGAAAAGCAACCGTAAGAACGACGATGGCACCATCGACCTGGCTATTTTAACCGACGGTTTGAAAGCCGAACGTGAGCAGGGCATCACCATCGATGTGGCTTACAAATACTTCCAGACCGAAAAGCGTAAGTTTATCATAGCCGATACCCCTGGTCATATTCAATATACCCGTAACATGGTTACCGGGGCCTCGAATGCTGATTTGGCCATTATCCTGATCGATGCGCGTAAAGGTGTTATCGAGCAAACTATCCGTCACTCCTACCTGGTATCGTTACTGGCATTACAGCATGTGGTGGTTGCTGTTAACAAAATGGATATGGTTGATTATGACGAAGAAGTTTTTAACAAGATTGTTAAAGATTATCAACGCATGGCTGGCAAGCTTAACCTGAACGAGGTTACCTACATCCCGGTAAGCGCACTCAAAGGCGATAACATCGTATACAAAAGCGACAGGATACATTGGTACAAAGGCAAAAGCCTGTTAGATCACCTGGAAACCGTACCTGTTGATATTGACGACAGTACCGACCACGCACGTATGCCGGTACAATGGATCATCCGCCCGCAAACCGACGAACTGCACGACTACCGTGGTTACGCAGGTCGCGTTCTGAGCGGATCGTTCAAGGTGAATGACAAGATAACTGTTTTACCTTCGGGTTTTAATTCGACGATCAGCAAGATCGAGTTTTTTGATCGTGAGCCTGCCGAAGCATCGGCCGGCATGTCGGTAACATTACACCTTGAAGATGAAATAGACATCAGCCGTGGCGATATCCTGGTGAATGCGCAATCTCATCCTAAAATATCGCAACTGATCGAGGCTGACCTTTGCTGGATGGATACCAAGCCTATGGATACTTCGCTGATGTACCTGGTGCAGCATAACAGTAAAACTACCCGCTGCAAAATTCAGGATATATTATATAAAGTAAACATTAACACACTGGAGCAGGTTAACGCCGAAAGCTTTAACCTGAATGACATTGGCCGGGTTATACTTAAGACCGCCGACCCTTTGGCATTCGATGCTTACCAGGAAAACAAACCTAATGGCGGCGCCATCATTATCGACAGCCGTACTAACTTAACAGTTGGCGCTTTAATGTTCAGAGCCATAGCCGACTAAGTCCATTATCAGCCGTCATCCCGTAAGATCTTAGGTGCGGGATGATGGTTTTCTCCTCACCTTCAGTTATTTACAAATATTCAAAACTAAGCTATGCCCTTACTGTTTATTGATAACTATTTGTTTACACTAAAATTACATGTTTAAACATTTAATTACTTACCTTTGTATCATCAATCATAACATTAAAAAGAAATTAGTCATGGCAACAGCAACAAAATGGGTTTTGGACCCTATGCACTCAGAAGTTCAGTTTAAAGTAAAGCACTTAGTAATATCAACTGTAACAGGTTCTTTCAAAACATTTGAAGGTACGGTAACAACTCAAGGCGATACTTTTGAAGGCGCTGAAGTTGAGTTTAGCTTAGATGTGAACAGCATCGATACCAACCAGGAAATGCGCGATAATCACCTGAAAGGGCCTGAATTTTTTGACGCAGAAAAATATCCGAAAATCACTTTTAAATCAACTTCGTTAACAGACGATAAATTAACCGGCGACCTGACCATTAAAGATGTGACCAAAACGGTTACCCTTGATGTGGAGCACGGCGGTTCGGCTACCGATTTTTATGGCAATTTGAAAGCTGGTTTTGAAGTTAGCGGTAAAATAAACCGTAAAGATTTTGGTTTAACCTGGAACGGTGTTACCGAGGCCGGCGCCGTTGTTGTAGGCGAAGACGTAAAGCTGATCATCAACGTGCAGTTTGCTAAACAGGCTTAATTTATAATATATACTCCTTTAAAAAGCCACCTGGTGACGGTGGCTTTTTTATTTAGCTATATTTGTAAAACACAATCACCCCGGTGATTTGTTTATACAGCAATATGCTCATCAAAATATATCCCGAAAACCCTAATCCAAAAGCTATTGAACAGGTAGTTGAAGTATTGCGTAAAGGCGGACTGATCATCTACCCTACTGATACGGTTTATGGTTTGGGTTGCGATATTACCAATCATAAAGCCATCGAGGCCATCTGTAAGATCAGGAAGATCAAACCCGAAAAGGCCAATTTCTCGTTTATCTGTTCGGATCTTCGGCATATATCCGACTATATCAAACCTATCGACAATACCACCTTCAGAGTATTGAAAAAAGCTTTACCGGGGCCATTTACTTTCATTTTTAACGCCAACGGCAACGTACCCAAATTATTGAGCAACAATAAAAAAACAGTGGGTATCCGTGTGCCCGATAATAACATCGCGCGCGATATCGTGATTGCACTTGGGAACCCTATTCTGTCTACATCTATACACGACGATGATGAAATCATCGAATACTCTACCGACCCCGAACTGATCCATGAGAAGTATGAAAACACGGTCGATATCGTGATCGATGGCGGTTACGGAGACAATGTGCCTTCAACAGTGGTAGATTGCACCACCGGCGACTTTGAGATTATCCGTGAAGGTAAGGGCGACTTGGAAATGTACTTGTGATCTGTAACTATTTCAACAACGGATCTTTCTCCTTCGTAAAAACATTATACACCATCTTATCTAATAACGCAGGGAAGAACTTGCTCAGCAGCACGGTCAGTTTACCTTGCGTCGTCATGACAATAGTTCGTTTGCGTGCTTCCACCCCATCAGCAATCAGCTTTGCAACAGCTTCAGCGCTCATCATTTTGTTTTCATCCATGCTGCTTTCGCTTTGCTGGCTGCCATTGGCGGTCAAAGCTGTGTTGCGGATGTTTGATGCCGTAAAGCCCGGGCATGCCGTCATGACATGTACGCCGGTTTTTAAATTTTCAACACGCAACGAATCAAGAAAGCCATTCATGGCAAATTTGGATGCGGAATAACCGGTGCGGCCAGGTAAGCCTTTATAACCCGCTATCGAGGATACCCCCACAACGCTTCCCTGGTTTTGAGTAATAGCCGGCAATGCGTATTTGGTACAATAAACCGTACCCCAAAAGTTAACGTCCATCAACCGTTTTAATACCTCGAGGTCGGCGTCCTTAAACAGCGAACGCATAGATATACCGGCATTGTTAATCAATATATCAATTCGTTTAAAAGTTATCAATCCCTGGCTGATCAGGAATTTGCAATCATTCTCTACAGTAACATCGCACTGCACAGCTACGGCTTGTATACCATATTGTTTTTCAAGGTTTTGACCCAATTCGCATAAAGCAACATACTGGCGTGCTCCCAAAACCAAATTAGCTCCGCGTTTGGCAAACTCTTCGGCCATAGCTTTACCGATACCCGATGAAGCGCCGGTTATAACAATAATTTTTCCTCTTAAACTCATATTAATGCAGTAGTGGTTTATCGCGTGATAGCGCTCTCGTAAGGTACGCGTGTGGTGATGGAGCGGCCCAGGGTTATTTCGTCAACATATTCCAGTTCGCCGCCAAAAGCAATGCCACGGGCAATAGTTGATATACTGATATCAAAATCTTTTAACCGCTTATGTAAGTAGAATATTGTGGTATCTCCCTCCATGGTAGCGCTCAGGGCAAATATTACTTCCTTAACCTCATCTGTGCGAAGCCGTTCGATTAAAGAGTCTACTTCCAGGTCGGCCGGCCCTACGCCATCCATCGGTGATATCAGGGCGCCCAACACATGATATAACCCATTGTACTGGCTGGTATTTTCGATAGCCATTACATCACGCGTATCCTCTACCACACAAACCAGGCTACGGTCGCGCTTTGGTGCCGAGCATATTTCGCAAACAGGCTGATCGGCTATGTTATGGCAAACACTGCAAAACTGAATTTCGTTGCGCAGTTTATTGATCGCCGTACTAAAACGCTCCACGTCATCCTTATCCTGGTTCAATAAATGCAGCACTAATCTTAAGGCTGTTTTTTGTCCCACCCCCGGTAATTTAGCAAATTCGGCTACCGCCCCCTCCAGCAACTTCGACGAAAAGTTCATGTTGCTAAATTAATATTTTTTCACGTGTTTAGTAAGAAAGTCGGAAAGTCCGGAAGACCGGAAGTCCGAAAGAAAAAAATGGCGCTATCATCACTAAACACAGATGATTTGTGTCAATGATTAATTTGAACCTGTAAATCTTCCGGACTTTCCGACTTTTTCGGACTTTCCGGCTAAAAAACACCTATGTCCCCACTCGTACTGCTCTCCTTTATCATCGGCTATTTTTTAGTATTGATCGTTATTTCGTTTTTAACTTCGAGTAAATCGTCGGATAACGATACCTTTTTTGTAGCCAACCGTAACTCTAAATGGTACCTGGTAGCTTTCGGGATGATAGGAACAGCATTAAGCGGGGTGACTTTTATATCGGTACCAGGCAAAGTTGGTGCGCCAACCGGCGATCAGTTTGCTTATTTTCAGTTTATTTTGGGTAACGCAGCTGGTTTTATCATCATCGCCACAGTGTTGCTTCCGTTATATTACCGGTTAAAGCTGACATCTATCTACAGTTATATCGAGAACGCCCTCGGTACATGGAGCTACAAAACAGCGGCGGGGATATTTCTGATCAGCCGCACAATCGGGTCGGCTTTCAGGCTGTATTTAGTAGTTATTGTCTTACAAAAATTCATCTTCGATAGCTACCATGTGCCCTTTGCGGTAACGGTTTTGATCTGTTTGTTGCTTATCTGGCTTTACACTTATCGCGGCGGCTTAAAAACCATCATTATTACCGATAGTTTGCAGACGCTGTTCCTGGTATCGTCAGTATTTCTATCAATTTATTTTATCTGCAAAAGCTTAGACTATAATCTGTTCCAGGCAGCCGATGCGATCAAGAACAGCAGCTACTCGAAAATCTTTTTCTTTACCGATTTCCTGGCCAGCAAGTTCAATTTCGGCAAACAGTTTTTGGGCGGCTTATTCATTACTGTAGCGATGACGGGCCTCGACCAGGACCTGATGCAGAAAAATCTGAGTTGCAAAAACATCGGCGAAGCACAAAAAAACATGTTCAGCTTTACCGGCGTCTTTGTAGTGATCAACATCTTCTTTTTGAGTGTTGGTGCCTTATTGTATATGTACGCACAAAAAAATGGCATCACGGTGTCCAAAACAGATTATCTCTATCCAACTATCGCTTTACAATATTTAGGTTTAGTACCCGCCATTGTTTTTATGCTGGGGTTAACCGCTGCCACGTTTGCCACAACCGATTCGGCGCTTACGGCCTTAACTACTTCTTTTTGTGTCGACTTTTTGAATTTCAATAAACGCAACGATGTAAACAGCAAAAAAAATGTTAAGGCAAGGCATTATGTGCATATCGCCTTTTCGGGACTTATGTTTTTAACCATCGTTATTTTCAACAGCATCAATAACGATGCGGTGGTAGGTGCCATATTCAAAGTTGCATCATATACCTACGGGCCATTGTTGGGCCTTTACTCCTTTGGGCTGTTTGTAAAAAGCCGCCAGGTTGCGGATAAGCTGGTACCTTTTATTTGTGTGATATCGCCAACGGTATGCTTTTTCCTAAGCTCATACTCAAAAGAATGGCTTGGCGGCTATGTGTTTGATAACGAATTGATTATTGTGAACGGCTTCATCACCTTCGTCGGGCTATGGCTCACCTCATCGCCACGTACTGAGGTAGTAACGGTAAAAGCATAAAAGCTTAACAAAATTTTAATGCAAAACCCGTACAAATACTTACCTTAGCCCCTTATTTCGAAAATTAAAATGCTCCGCAAAGGGCGGAGCCTGGAGAACATTTATGACAAGTGAAGAAAAAATCAGACAGGCGTTTGAGAACAAGAACTGGCAGGAAATTAAGGTAACCGATAGCTGGCAGATCTTTAAAATTATGGCCGAATTTGTCGACGGCTTTGAAAAAATGGCTAAAATCGGGCCTTGTGTATCCATATTTGGTTCGGCAAGAACTAAGAACGACAACCCTTACTACAAATTATCAGAAACATGTGCCCGCTTATTAACCGAGCGTGGTTATGGTGTAATATCGGGCGGCGGCCCGGGTATTATGGAGGCTGCCAACAAAGGCGCTTACGAAGCCGGTGGTAAATCGGTAGGCTTAAATATTGAATTACCCTTCGAACAATTTCACAACAAATACATCGACAGGGACAAGATCATGCAATTTGATTACTTTTTTGTGCGAAAAGTAATGTTCATGAAGTATTCGCAGGGCTTTATCATTTTACCGGGCGGGTTTGGCACCATGGATGAATCTTTCGAAGCGATCACCTTAATACAAACCGGAAAAATTGCCCGGTTCCCTATCGTTTTTGTTGGCACCGACTATTGGGGCGGTTTATTTAAATGGGTAGAAGAGAAAATGTTGGCGCAGGAACATAATATCAGCCCTGACGACCTGAACCTTTACCGTTTGGTTGATACCGCCGAAGAAGCTGTTGAGCATATTTTCCGTTTCTACGACAAGTATGTGTTGAAACCTAATTTTTAAGGTTTCTGATCATAAAAGAAAAAAGCTCCCTGCAATAAGCAAGGAGCTTTTTTTATAGAACTTATTTCAGGTTTAAAACCGAAAATTAATCGGCAACACTTTTCTTTTCAAGTTTTTTATGGGTTGCATAAACCTCCATTAATGCGGCCGAAGCGTACCAGGGTCTTAATTCCATCGTGAGCGATCCTGCCTTTATGGCTGGGTCGGTTGCTGTTAGAGCCCTTGCCTCCTCTATCGTGCTTACATTAAAAATAAATATCCCTTCAACCGGCTGATCATCCAGAAAAGGGCCGGCAATCAATAGTTTTCCTTCGTTAGCCAGCCTGATTATATTTTGCAGGTGTGCTTTTTGCAAGGCAGCGGCTTTTATCGGATCTTTTTCACGATTCGGCCCTTCTTTCAAAAAAGCCATCACATATTTTTTCATACCATATTCATCCGCGCCTAACTTTTTTGCAAGGGCGGCGTCGTATTGCAGATTAACTTTAGAGGTTTGCGCATAACATTGCAACAAAGCAAACAATGCAAAAATGAGTAAACAACTACTTTTCATCATGGTATTAATATTAGGGTGTTAGTATATTTGTTTAAGAATCTTGTGCAGAAAAAGCAGTTAACTGTTGTAAGGTTTCTTGTAAAACTTCTACTAAGTTATTATGAAAAAGATAAATATAGCAATATCTGCTTTGTTGCTGCTGGCAGTACAGGCGTGCAGTCAAAATCACACGATAAAGCCCGGCACTTCCGAAGATGTAAAAACATTCCCCGGTGCCAGGCCGAATAGTTATTGGAAAAGCGTCCTGTCATCAGATACTTACGATATTATGGTGAACAAAGGCACAGAGCCACCGTTCAGGAACCCGTACTGGGATAATCATCAAAGAGGCATTTATCTGAGCGCAGCTACCGGCAAACCACTGTTTAGCTCGGATGCTAAATTTGATTCGGGTACCGGCTGGCCAAGTTTTTTTAAGCCGATTGATGAAAAAGATATCATGATCGTAGAAGACGATTCTTACGGCGAAGTGCGGCAGGAGGTTTTGGAACGCAGCACCGGCTTACACCTCGGCCATATTTTTGACGACGGCCCTGCTCCTACGGGTAAACGTTATTGTCTCGATTCGTATGCGTTAAAGTTTGTTCCGGCAAAATAAGTAATGCGGGCTGCTAACCCGTATTACTTAAATTTTTGTTGGCGCTACACCGTACGTTTTTTTAAATGCAAACGAAAAATGCGATAAGTCTTCAAAGCCCAGATCGAGATAAATTGCCGACGGGGATTTGCCTTTTTCTTTGATCAGGTAATAAGCTTCCTGTAACCGCCGTTTTTGCAGCCAGCGGCTTGGAGATGTATGAAATATCTTTTCAAAATCACGTTTAAAGGTAGCCAGGCTGCGGCCGGTTAAATAGGCAAAGCGTTTGAGCTGAACATTAAAGTGAAAGTTTCTATTCATAAAACTTTCCAGATCGATCTTTCCTGGTTCGCTAAAATCAAACAGCACATTTTTCAGATCGGGATGGGTTTGTAACAATATCAATATTGCTTCCCTGAGTTTTAAAGCCATTAGCTGAGCATTCTCTTGCATCACTTCGGTGCCATAATAAGGCATCATTGAGTTAACAAACCCTGTTAAAAGATTATTTGTTTTGAGTTGGATAACCGCCGGTGTACTGTTAATATTTCTTTCCGTCTTATACCCATATTCGGCACTGAAATTCAGCAAGGTTTGCTGATCGAAATAAACCGATAAAGTTTTAAACTCCCCACCATCCGGTGGCTGCTTGATAAACTTCAGCAATTGATTTTTCCTGATGAACCTGAAATCGCCCTCGTTAAAAATATAATTCTGCACACCATCGCTCAGTGTAAGCGTGCCTGATATCTGGTAACTAAGCACATGTTCTGCTACAAATTGCTCCCCTTCGCGGTTTCGTGTCACGTAGCATGAATACAAGATGGGTGATGGCTTACTATTTACTTCCTTACCGGGCATAGCTTCAAATTTAGTTATTCCTGTTTATAACCCTTTAAGCCAAGATATGATTGCCCCTCTTTCGTATATAAAAAATTAACTGCGTTATCATGATCTGTTGAAATACTTACCTGCGCCCATTTTTCCAATTCGGCTAATTTGGCAGTTTCCGAGCCCCTTACAATAGCTATTGCTTCGCTTCCCAATATCAGGTGCAACGGTGGCTCGGGGTAACTTGCAATATCAACCATTACTTTAGCGGCTTTATCCGGATCGCCCATCGGCACAAAACCACCCCCTTTAAAAAAGTCGGCACGTACATCTACAGTAGATTCATATCCTTCAATCGATTTGGCATACGTCATCGAATCTCCTGCCCAATCGGTACGGAAACCGCCTGGTTCAATACATGTAACTTTTATACCAATTGGCGCTACCTCTTTTGATAAACCTTCACTAAACCCTCCCAAACCAAACTTGGCAGCCTGGTAAACCGTAACACCTGCGCTACCGGCACGGCCGCCTACCGAGCTGATCTGCAATATATGCCCCGATCGTTGCTTGCGCATGTAGGGCAATACAGCACGCGTTATAGCTATAGGCGCATACAAATTAGTTTCGAGTTGGCTCCGAACTTGTTCATCAGTATAGGCTTCGGCAGCTCCTGTGATGCCGAAGCCCGCATTATTAACCAATACATCTATCCTGCCAAAGTGGGCAATAGTCGCTGCCACCGCCATATTTATCTGCTGCTGGCTGGTTACATCCAGTTGCAGGGGCAATACCTGGCCTGGATATTCATCTGTAAATTGTTTTAATTGTTCGGTGTTACGTGCTGTCGCGGCTACCTTATCTCCCTTAGCCAGCACTGCTTTTGTAAGGCTTTTTCCCAAACCGCGGGAACTACCTGTTATGAACCATATCTTTTCCATTTGCTTAACTATTAAACTTGAACAAAGATGGGTAGTTCAGCACCCGAAAACTTTGTTATAACGCTCAAATTACTTTGTTATAACGCTCTATCTGTCACTTTTTTTATATTGTTCAGCATCATTCCAGGGCAATAAGTATTAGTCATCTTTGGGAAAAAACAAAGATCATGAAAAATTTAAGTTACTTGTTCAGGGAACTCCGTTAGGGTATATATCAAAAGATCAAATTGTGCGGAACAGCAAAGGCGAAAAGCTTTATTTTATCGACGATAAAGTCAATGTCAGAAAGCAGCAACAAAAATGTGCCCCCGTTTTAAATACATTATAATCAAAACTCCCCGGTCAGATTTGGGGAGCTTTTTTGTATGGGTGTAGTAATATAAACGCTTTTTATTTTGCAAACAAGACTTTCAGTGAAGTAACCTGCTTGATGCAGCGGGCAGGTTTTTTCTCATCCTGTACGATGATCCTGAAGGGCCCATCGCCCTGTGGCAGAGGCTTACCGTCGACGGTATCAGCTAATATAATAGCCCTGTCTGTAAAACTTTTGTCCAGTTCGGCCAGGGCGAAAATAATCTCATAACCGTCGCTCGCGTTAACCAGAAGATATTTGGTCAAACTTTCCCGGTTCATTATCACACCTGCTTTTTGCAGGATATCGGCCAATATTACACCCGAATAGGTATGGTCCTTCCCGTCTTTATCTTTACGCACAACTGTAGTTTGGGTGTACTGATGCAGATCGGAAAGCGAAAGACTTAGTGGCGTTGTAACTTCTCCGGATACCTTAACGGTAGCCGCTGTCTGGGCCTGCGCTATTAACGATGTTGCAAGACCAGTAAAGGCGATAAAAGCTATGATCAATTGTTTTTTCATGGCAGAATGTTTCTATTTTTTTGACGCGCGTATGTTCGGATCGGAGAACCCGGGGTTGGTAATGAAGTCCTTATCTGTGAGCATATTTAGAAAAGCAATGATCTCTTTCTTTTCCTGTGGCGATAGTTTTAGTGTTTTGCCACCAACCTCATTGCTTTCGCCCCTAAAAACAGTGCTCAAAGATTCTGATTGCACAACATGGTCGCTGTAATGATCGAGCACCTCATCTAAAGTCTTAAAGCGCCCATCGTGCATATATGGCGCGGTTAAGGCGATATTGCGCAAAGTAGGCACTTTAAAACGGCCGCGATCGCCGGGCAAACCGGTAAGAGCTCCGATCCCATTGTCTTTTGGGATACTATCCAAACCATTGTTATGAAAAAGCTCCAGGTAAGTTTTAACACCGCCGTGGCAATGAGCACAATTCGCGCCTCGGATACCTTTTTCGGGTTGTGGGCCGGTGTTAAAGAGTTCCATGCCTTTTAGCTCCCCGGCGGTGGGTTGGTATGCTTTGCGGAGGTATTGGTCGTAGCGCGAATTTGCCGAGATCAATGTACGCTCAAATTGTGCTATGGCTTTACAAATGCGTTCGCCTGTAATGGTATCATCGCCATAAACCGCTTTAAATAACGGCGGATATTGGGGTTCGGTACTTAACTTTTTTGCCGATGTTGCCAGCGATTGCCCCATTTCGTGCGGATTGGTGAGTGGAATTGCCGCCTGCTCTTCCAGGCTTGCTGCGCGCCCGTCCCAAAAAAACTTCCTCGCCCAAAGCAGGTTAGCCAGCGACATGGAGTTGCGCGTAGTTTCTACCCCGTCTGCCCCTGCACTAAAAGGCCGGTTATCGGTAAAAGCAAATTGTTGTTGATGACAATTACCACAGCTTATAGTATTATTGGCCGACAGGCGTGGCTCATAAAACAACATCCTTCCCAGGTACACGCCCTGTTTGGTTGTAGGGTTATCATCGGGCACGTTTATACGGTTACCAAAATTGGCGGGGTAAATAAATTGATAAGTACCTGTTGGTATCGCTTCACGGTAATAGGTCCAGGCTGATATTAGCACACTAAAACCCAATACAACCAAAACAATAACCGGTTTATTCCATCGGTAGGGCAAAAATTTGAAGCAGTTTTTCCGGCTGTTTTTCAAGCGATCGCAGTTATACAGCAAAGTTGGCTTCTTTTAGTTTACCGAACAACCGGTTTAGCATAAAATCTGCTACTGAAGCTGATTTTTCCTTTTTACCCTTCCCATCAAAAACTTGAAATAAAAATAAGGGATCATCACTTTATTTTCGGTTTTCAGGTGAGTTTTCACAACACGGTGAAGATTAGACCCGACTTCCGCAATTTTCACCGCGGTTTTGTTGGTGCCGTCTGAGTGAAATGTACCCAAAACCCTATCGATCTTTACGATATTGAACTCTTTATAAGCCCTCAATAAAAACCAGATATCCATGGCATAATGGTCGTCGACAGGGAACTCGCCCAATATGGTTTGCAGGTTGCGGGTGTAAAAATAACTCACCGGGTTATTCGGAAACAGGTTTAACCAATATTGCAGGATATCCTGGTACCTATGCGACGGCACCCTGATCGAGCTACCCTCCGGGTTGATAAATACCAGGTTGCCAACAACCATATCAGTACCGGGCTTACTCCTGAAAACTTTGATTACTTCTTTAAAAGCACCCGGGGCGAACTCATCGTCGGCATTCAGATAAACGATAATATCGCCTGTCGACATGTTGAAAGCCTTGTTCATTGCGTCCGACTGGCCAAGATCGGGCTCTGATACCCACTGCAAATGTTCATCATATTTTTTAAACAGGTCGATCGAATTATCTGTCGAACCGCCGTCGACAATAATGTGCTCGTACTTATCATAATTTTGAGCTATTACGCTTTGAATGGCCCGTTCGAGATATTTACCGGTATTGTATGATGGCGTGAGGACACTTATTTTCATTGTTTTAAGATGCAATTAATATAATCATGCACCCGCAGTTAAATTAATAAATTATTCTTTAAACTGCCTGATAAAATCACTTATCCCGTCAAGATAATTTTCCGTTGCGCCCAGATACTTTACAAAAGCGCTCCCTACTATCGCACCATGATGATGTGCGCATGCTTTTTGGTAAGAAGTTTTATTGGCAATGCCAAAACCCACAATGGTTGGGTTTTTCAGGTGCATGTCCTCAATACGCCTAAAATAGGTATCAACTATATCATTAACATCCAAACTTTTGCCGGTGATACTTGATGACGATAACAAATAAATAAAACAATCGCTTAATTCATCAATCTTGTGGATACGATCAGCCGATGTTTGCGGGGTTACAAGGATAATGTTGCTCAGGTTATTTTCATTAAAGTACTTGCTGTACAATTGCTCGTACTCATGCATCGGCAAGTCGGGCACAATAATGCCATCCACGCCAACCTCTGCTGCTTTTTTACAGAAACGCTCTACGCCGTATTGTATCATAGGGTTGGCGTATCCCATCAGTATTACAGGTATACTTACACGCTTACGCAAGGCACCCAACTGATCAAACAGCACATTGAGGTTCATGCCGTTATCCAGGGCCGTTTGTGAACTTTGTTGAATAGTCGGCCCGTCTGCCATCGGATCGGAATATGGGAAACCGATCTCTAAAAAATCGGCACCGGCCTTTTCCAAAGCTTCAGCAATATCGATCGTGCTGTTTAACGTAGGATAACCCGCTGTATAGTAAATGGATAAAAGGCCTTTTTTACCCGAGGCGAAGAGTCTTTGTAATCTGTTCATTAGTTCACTCGTCATTAGTTCATTAGTGTCATTAGTCACTATTATTCTATCTGGTATATCTGTTTATGCTAAGACCAATGACTAATGAACCAATGGCCAATGAACCAATCTTAAAAATTAAAATGTTTAATATACGTCGCCAAATCTTTGTCTCCCCTTCCCGAAAGGCAGATGATCACGTTATCTTCCGGCTTAAACTTCATTTTTTCGAGTTGCGCCAGGGCATGCGCGGTTTCGATAGCCGGGATGATGCCTTCCAGTTGCGAGCACAACAAACCCGCCTGCAATGCCTCGTCATCGGTAATGCTTACGTATTGCGCGCGTTTTACTTTGTGCAGGTGTGCATGCTGCGGGCCGATACCAGGGTAATCCAAACCGGCTGAAATAGAGTAAGGTTCAACCACCTGACCATCGTCGGTCTGCATCAAAATGGTACGGCTACCGTGTAAAATGCCTTCACGGCCCAGTACCGAAGTGGCAGCCGAATGGCCGCTATCGATGCCTTTGCCTGCCGCTTCAACGGCTACGAGCTTTACGCTTTCGTCATCCAGGAAATGATAGAACATGCCCATCGCATTGCTGCCGCCGCCAACACAAGCCATTACATATTCGGGCAGGTGTTTGCCGGTATGCTCAAACAATTGTTTTTTTGCTTCCGCAGATATGATGGACTGGAAACGCGCTACCATATCCGGATAAGGATACGGCCCTACTACCGAACCGATAATGTAATGCGTGTCGACAGGGTTATTGATCCAGTCGCGCATGGCTTCGTTGGTGGCGTCTTTCAGGGTTTTACTACCCGATAGTGCCGGAACTACGGTTGCGCCTAACATCTTCATGCGGGCAACGTTCGGCGCCTGGCGCTCAATGTCGATCTCGCCCATATAAACCACGCATTCGATACCTTTTAAGGCACATACAGTTGCTGTAGCTACGCCGTGCTGACCAGCTCCGGTTTCAGCAATAATACGCTTTTTGCCCAAACGCCCGGCAAGCAGTATCTGGCCGATGGCATTGTTTATCTTATGCGAACCGGTATGGTTCAGATCTTCACGCTTGAAGAATATGTTGGCGCCATAACGCTCCGAGAAACGTTTAGCCAGGTATAGAGGCGATGGCCTGCCTACATAATCTTTCAAAAGCCGGTCGAACTCATCGGTAAAGCTCTTATCGGTAGTGATAGCCATATATTGCTGGCGCAATTCTTCAATGTTGGGGTATAACATTTCGGGGATATACGCCCCGCCAAAATCGCCGTAATAGCCTAAATCGTTAACTCCGTATTTCATTCTGTATCTGTTGATCGTAGTAAATTAAATGCTTTTTGTAAAAGCCCGATATCTTTTAACCCGGGTTCGGTTTCAAAACGGCTATTCAAATCAACGCCGTAAAAAGCCGGGTGTTTAATTTTTTTCACTTCGGCCAGGTTATCCAAACTTAACCCACCGCTTAAAAAAAAAGGCACATCCAAAGTATATTGTTCAAGGATATCCCAATTGAACTTTTTACCCGAACCGCCATGCTGCGATGTTTTGGTATCGAATAAAAAATAATCCACCACCCCAACGTAGGCATCCAGCTGACTAAAATCAAACCCATCATCCAATCCGAAAGCTTTGATCACAACAACATCTTTTTCCAACTGAACGGTTTTACGGGTTTCGCCGCTCAGTTTCATCACTTTTCTGCCATTTTTTACCACGTCAACAATGTGCGTTACAATCATGGGCTTTTTGTTTTTTAAAGCATCGCATATTACAGGACTTTCCTGGCCATGTAACTGAAGAACGTCAAGGTCGTATTCACTCACCTTTTCTATTATCTTGTCAATACCATGGCTTACAAAAACCCCGGTTTTAAGCGGCTTTAAACCGGTTAAGGCATCGGCAGGTAGATCATCAATAAATCTCGGCGATTGATCATAACAGATAAAACCCACATAATCAGGCTCCAACGCTGCAACTGCATTGATATTATCAGGATATTTCAAACCGCAAACCTTGATTTTCATCCTCAGTTGTTTGTAAGATTTTTAAAACTGATCAATGCTTTTTTGCTTAACAGCGACTCTTCGGCTTCATAGTAACAATCCCCAAAGCTTTTACCAGGGCTAAGCGTTTGTATGGCCAGGGCTGCATTGCACAGTACAACATTGGTTTGTGCCGCGGTTGCCTCGCCAACTAAAACACTGATAAAAATATCTGCCGATTCGGGCACAGTACTACCGCCCGCTATGTCTGCAGGCAGCAACTTATCAAAACCAAGGTCAACAATACTGTTTATCTTCTCGCCTGTTTTACTGAAAGTTTTAAAATCGCAGGTTAGCGACACTTCATCATAACCTTCGAGAGTGTGCAGGATGGTATAATTTTTATCTGATTTCTGGTACAGGTAAGCATATAAACGAGCCAATTCTAAGCTAAATACACCAACTATCTGATTTTTTGGTTTAGCCGGGTTAACCATCGGGCCGAGCATATTAAAGAAAGTTTTTACACCCAGTTCGCGGCGAATGGGCGCAACGGTTTTCATTGCGGGATGAAACAACGGGGCGTGCAGAAAGCAGATATTTGCTTCGTCGATACTTCTTTTTAATTTATCGTTATCGTTGGTGAACTGGTAGCCTAAATACTCCATCACATTGGATGAGCCGCAGCCCGAAGAAACACCGTAGTTGCCGTGCTTGGCAACTTTATAACCTGCACCTGCCACCACGAATGACGCCAGGGTCGAAATGTTGAAAGTGTCTTTTCCGTCACCACCGGTACCGCAAAGGTCGATCATGTTGTCGGTGCCCAGATCAACCGGAAGACAAAGCTCCAGCATAGCATCCCGGAATCCTTCCAACTCGTCTACGGTAATATTGCGCATGCAATACGCCGTCATAAAAGCTGCCATTTGCGAGCTGTTGTACTTGCCCTGCGCAATATCGGTCAAGATGGCTTTCGACTCCTGCTTGCTGAAGGTTTTGTGCTCAAAAAGATGATTTAGTATCTGTTTCATTAATTTATCACAATAAAAAAGGGCTGCCATTTTGGGCAACCCTTTCAAATATATTTACTATAGTTTAAACACAGGGATGCCTTACGATTACTCGTTAAGCCACCACCAGTTGTTATTTAAACCCGCTTTTTTCATTTGTTGCAACAAATATGGAAATTGTTTTTTCTAAAAACAAGCATTATAATAAATTTACAGGTATTAGCCTCATATTTACAGCATGGGATTTAAAAAAGTAAAATTCAACCCCGAAAACGACCTCGGCTTTGGCACGCAGGCAGTTGTTAAAAACCAACGATTGATCAACCAGGATGGGTCGGTAAATGTAAAGCGCAAAGGCCTGTCGTTTTTCGATACATCAAATAACTATCATACTTTAATTACCATGCGCTGGACCAAATTCTGGCTGCTGGTATTAAGCGGATACATTATCATTAATCTCCTGTTTACAGTTGTATACCTGCTTTTGGGAGCCGAACATCTCGCAGGATCGGAAGGGCGCACGCCTGTCGAGCATTTTTTTGACGCTTTCTTTTTCTCAGCGCAAACCATATCTACGGTCGGTTACGGCCACATGAGCCCATCAGGTATTGCCACCAACGCTGTTGCGGCTTTTGAGTCGATGATGGGCTTGCTCACATTCGCATTGGCTACGGGTTTATTATACGGACGTTTTTCGAGGCCCACAGCAAAAATTATTTACAGCAAACACCTGATTGTGGCGCCTTATGGCGAGAATGGTTTGGGATTGATGTTCCGATTGGCGAATCAACGCCGTAGCTCGCTTATCGACCTGCAGGTTGAGCTCAACCTGTCATACGTAGAGGAGGTTGACGGTAAACCCGTAAGGCGATTTGTTCAACTCGAACTGGAACGCAAACGCGTTAGTTTGCTGAGCCTGAACTGGACGGTGGTACACCCATTGGATGAACACAGCCCGTTAAAAGGAGTTACCTACGAAGACATGATCAAAGCACAGGTAAATTTCACCGTATTGCTGAAAGCCTTTGACGATACCTTTGCGCAGACAGTACATTCGCGCACCTCCTACCAATCCGACGAGATAGTTTGGGGCGCTAAATTCAGCCCGGTTTTCGAGCGCGACGGTGAGGGGCAGATCGTACTCGACCTGAGTAAAATAAGCGCACACGAAAGAGTAGAGATCAACCAGCTTTTACTGGTTTGATATCAGCTATCAAATTTATCCAGCAATTTCAACAGCGTTTCAAAATCTTTTGGGTAGGGCGCGTGGACGGTTATAGGTGTATTTTCGTTGGTTTTAAAACTTACCTCGTAAGCATGCAGCGCAAAACGCTTCATGATCGGTAATTCTTCCTGATCCTTACCGATGCGGTAACCAGGTTTAATTTCGGATAAAAACACAGGTTTCCCTTTATACATTTCGTCGCCGGCTATCGATGCACGCTGTGTTGCAAGGTGAATGCGGATCTGGTGCATACGCCCGGTAACCGGGCGGCAATCGACCAAAGTATAATGTTTAAAGTATTTGATAGACTGAAAATGGGTTTCTGCCCTCTTACCCTCCTGCCGGCTGATAGTTACGTTGCCTTTGCCAGAGTTTAATATCGGCAGATCGATCTGCAAATCTTCAAATACATGCGTGCCTTCGATAACTGCATGGTAAACCTTTTTTACCTGGCGCTTCTCAAACTGGATAGATACGTAACGATAAGCTTCGGGAGTTTTGGCGATGATTAGCGCTCCTGAAGTCTCCTTATCCAAACGGTGACATATCTGTGCATCATCCCAGTAGTTTTTAGCCAGGCGCAGCATATTGATCTCTCCGCCTTCACGCTCATCAAGCGAGCTAATGAATGGTGGTTTATTTACAACAATAACGTCATCATTCTCAAACAATATCAGGTCCTGCAGCTTGGGTATTTTCATTTGGCTGCAAATATCGCAATATTTCGAATTTCGGATGTCGAATTTCGAATTTAATAGATAACGAAATCTTCAAAACACCCAAACTTTACAGTCTATAGACAGCAATTAATAAAATCATTGAGAAAAATAAATTCGAAATTCGACATCCGAAATCCGAAATTAATATTAATGCAGTTCGAACTTATAGCCTACGCCTTTAACCGTCGAAACATAGTTTTCGCCGAGCTTTTCGCGCAGCTTGCGGATGTGTACATCGATGGTGCGATTGGTAACTACAACCGAATCTTCCCAGATGTTTTTCAGGATGATCTCGCGGGTGTAGACCTTGCCTGGCTTCGATGCCAACAGGTACAACAATTCAAACTCTTTCTTAGCTAAAACTACTTTCTCGCCATTTTGAAAAACCAGGTAAGCTTCACGGTCAATAACCAGATCGCCTATTTCGAGTTTATTATCAGATATTTCTTCAGTTGGCGAATTGCGCCTTAGTATAGCGTTAATACGGCTCACCAGGGCGCGCGGTTTGATCGGCTTGGCTATATAATCGTCGGCGCCTACGTTAAACCCGGCTATTTCTGAATATTCTTCGCTGCGGGCGGTTAAAAATACCATGAACGTGTTTTTGAATTCGGGCATGGTGCGCATAATGCGGCAGGCCTCTATACCGTCCATTTTAGGCATCATGATATCCAGTATGATCAGGTCGGGAAGTACTTTTTTAGCTTCAGAAACAGCTTCCTGACCATTGCGTGCAGTAAATACCTGGTAACCTTCTTTCTTTAAGTTATACTCTATCAACTCCAAAATATCCGGTTCATCGTCAACAATCAGAATCTTTTGTTTTGAATTGCTCATTTGTATTTTTTGTGTAAATGTATAAGCTTAATTAAAGCAAAAGGTTAAATAGATATTAACAAATTGTTAATGATTACATTAACTTAACTTTCTATTGAGGCTTATTAAACGTTTTGTTCAAAAAAACTTCAAGGTCAGTTCCTGTGATATTTTTGGCTACGATAATGCCATTGGGATCGATGATAAAATTTGACGGTATGGCTTCTATTTTGTACAATTTTTCGGTAGCGCCGTCAAAGCGTTTCAGATCGCCCGCCTGGCGCCAGGTTATCTTATCGGCCGCCACGGCTTTCGCCCAGTCTTTTTTGTTATTATCGAGCGAAACACCTAAAATGTTCAGCCCTTTATCTTTAAACCGGGCATATTGTTTTACTACGTTGGGGTTTTCCTGGCGGCATGGCATGCACCACGAGGCCCAGAAATCCACCATCAGGTATTTGCCTTTATAATCGGACAGCTTAACAGGCTTGCCGTCAAAATCGAGCAGCGTAAATTCGGGGGCTGCATGGCCCACAGATAAAGGTTTTACAGCCTCCATCTCTTTTACAAAGTTCTGCACATCCTTATTTCCGGCGAATTTATCTTTGACCACATCGGCGTAGGCAACTAATTTTTGCTCGTATTTATATTTATCCAATGTTTTTGAGGCATAAAAAGCAGCTAATGAGTTTTTGTTCGAATCGATAAACGCCAAAGTTTTTGCTCCATAATCATCCATGTTCTGGATAAACTTTGGATAATACAGTTTATAAAGCGCATCTGAATCGGCTTTGTTCTTTGCCTGTTTAGCCTTTGCTCCGTACTCGTTTGTAAGCTTTGTGGTAATAGCCGCAAAGTAATTGCTCATTTTATTGAGCTTATACATATTCTCCGAATCATCTGATCCGGAAATTTCATACGTATAAGTAGTATCCTTGCCGTTTAATTTAAATGATATCTCATCGCCGTTTTTAGCGATGATATCATAAGTATGGCTGCCTAACAACACTTTATAAAATGTTGGAAAGAATGCCTGGCGCTTAAACGAAAAACGACCGTCGCTCAACGCCGCCGAGTCGACAGTCGTCATCGAATAGCTCAATGCGGTATCCGGCGCCAATAAATAAGCCGTTTTGATCTTGCCGGGGTTATCTACCAGCCCTTTCAATATAAAATTGTCGTTATCCTTACATGAGGTGATCGATGTAACGGCACAAAAAACAACTGCTAAACAAGCTAATGATTTTACTCTCATTTTGACGACTCTAATACTTCAATTAATAACTGGTTGGTTTTTTTAGGATCGATCTTTCCTTTTGATATTTTCATGATCTCGCCCATAAATAAACCTAAAACCCCCTTTTTACCCTTGTGATACTCAATTACCTTGTCGGGATGCTTATCTAATGCCTGTTTAATGAATGAAGCCACATCCGACGAGCTTTGATCGATGACCAGGTTCTGCTCTTCTGCTATTTGCCGGGCTGTTTTGGCCGGACTCTTAATTAACTCAGGAAATATTTTTTGGGCAGCTACCGAATTGCTCACCTTGCCACTTTCAACCAGTCCAATAATGTCGGCAATCCGGGCAGGTTTTAATGCAAACGCACTGATCGAAATACCGTTATCGTTGAGGTAAGATTTTACCGGGCCCATCATCCAGTTCGAAGCAGCTTTGTAATGGCTCGTATGATTGATCAGCTCTTCAAAATACATCGCCATCTCTTTATCGGCGGTGATCACCGAAGCATCGTACGCGGGAAGACCCAGTTGGCTGGTATATTTATGGTACAACTCTTTCGGTAAAGCCGGCATAGCCTTACGGATGTTTTGTACCTGCTCTTCCGAAATAATCACCGGCGGCAGATCCGGATCAGGGAAATAACGATAATCGTTAGCCATTTCCTTCGAGCGTAATACCGAAGTTTCGCCGGTATCAGCGTCAAAATTCAAAGTATTCTGATCTATGGTACCGCCAGCTTCAATTACCGACACCTGCCTCAAAAACTCATGTTCGATGGCGCGCTGCACATTACGGATAGAGTTGAGGTTTTTTACCTCGCAACGGTTACCCAACTTTTCTGAGCCTTTTAGCCGTACCGAAATATTGGCATCGCAGCGCATACTACCCTCTTCCATATTGCCATCGCAAATATCGAGATAACGCAGCAGGCGGCGTATCTCGGTAAGGTATTGGTAGGCTTCTTCGGCGCTGTGCATGTCAGGCTCTGATACGATCTCGAGCAAAGGCACACCTGCCCGGTTAAGGTCGATGAGCGATTCGGTATCGTGCTGATCGTGCATGCTTTTGCCTGCATCCTCTTCCATGTGGATATGATGAATGGCTATATCCTTAATTTCACCGCTTTTGAGCTTTACTTCAACTTTTCCCCCGATGCAAACAGGTTCGGTATCCTGGCTAATCTGGTAGCCCTTGGGCAGGTCGGCATAAAAGTAGTTTTTTCGGGCAAAGTGGTTATTGAGGTTGATACGGCTCTCTACAGCCAGTCCCATCTTAATGGCATACTCCACAACTTTGCTGTTTAAACGCGGCAACGTGCCAGGATGACCTAAAGATATCGGGCTAATGTGGGTATTCGGACCTGAGCCAAAAGCAGCTGAATCAGACGAGAAGGCTTTACTCTCGGTAGAAAGCTGCGCGTGCACCTCTAATCCGACAACTAACTCATATTTATCAGTGTTAATAAGGGTTGTATTTGTCATTCTAAATCCTGGTTAACCCATCAGACGGATTAACGCTGCCAAACTTACATAAAATTTCTTTTTTAAATTATTGCGTGCAAGCCCCTCAAACACCTTTTGACATCAAAAACGGCATCATAATTGAATTAGCAGGGCCATGTACCATAAAACACGACGATGAATAAGCTTTTGATGATCGGCATCCTGGGTTATATACTTTGTTTTGGAAATAAAAATGAAAGTATGGCGCAGACCGGTCAGCATGTTAATATCAGTTCGCAGCCAATTTGGGGCCCTGAAGGCTACGATCGGGTGGATTATTACTACCTGCCCAATATTGAGACTTATTATTGCGTGGCAACGCACCAGTTTATTTACCTGAGCGGAGGCCGCTGGGTTTTTACCAATAATCTGCCGCCAAAATATGCCAGATATGACCTGTATTCAGGATATAAGGTAATTATCAATAAGCCTCGGCCCTATTTAAACTTTAACGAAGACAGGACCATATATTTAAGCTACCGCGATTACCGGGGGCGCCAGGTACCGATAAGGGACTCGCACAACCCGAAGTATATCCGGAGTACGAAGCATTAATACATCTCAAACACGGTTAAGCGATTACTTTGGTAAAAACTCTTTCGCCTTATCCAAAGCACGCTGCAAACCGCTTGCATCCTTACCGCCTGCTGTAGCGAAGAATGGCTGACCGCCGCCGCCACCCTGTATTTCTTTAGCTAACTCGCGTACAATTTTTCCGGCATCCAGTCCTTTTTCTTTCACAAGGTTTTCGCTTAACATTACCGTAAGGTTGGGCTTGCCTTCAATATCGGCAGCCAGCACCAAAAACATGTCCGCCACGATATCTTTAATACCGTAAGCCAGGGTTTTAACTGCATCGGCAGTAGGCAGGTCTACCATTTCGGCAATGAAATTGATTCCGTTGATATTCTGAGCCTTATCAGCAAGGCCTTGCTTTAAGCCCGAGGCCTTTTGCAGTAATGCTTTACCCTGATCCTTCTTAAGCTTACTATTTTCTTCGAGCAACTCAGCGATGGCTTTGGTCATATCTTTCGGATTTTTAAGCAAACCTTTGATGTCGTCAACCATTTTGCTTTGATCCTGGATAAAATTGAGCGACACGGCGTTGGTGATCGCTTCAATACGACGTACACCGGCTGCGACAGCACTCTCGGAGGTGATCTTGAAGAACCCGATCTGCCCGGTGGCTTTCACATGCGTACCGCCGCATAGCTCACTGCTAAAATTAGCGTCGAAGGTGATCATCCTAACCGTGCTCCCGTATTTTTCGCCGAATAAGGCCGTAGCGCCGGCATTAATGGCGTCGTTGTACAGCATGTCGCGGTTTTCTTCCAGCGGGATGTCTTCCATAATCTTCTGGTTCACGATACGCTCGATAACTACCAGGTCGTCCTCGGATACTTTGGCAAAATGCGAAAAATCGAAGCGCAGGTACTCGGGGTTAACCAGCGAGCCTTTTTGCGCTACATGCGTGCCCAATACTTCTTTCAATGCCGCGTGCATTAAATGCGTAGCCGAATGGTTGGCATTGGTAAGCATACGCAGGCCGGTATTAATATAAGCATTAACCCGGTTAGGCATGTTTTGGGGCAATACGGTAGGCTTTTCACCGGCTTCCGTCCAGGTAGGCTGCAGATCGCAGATATGCAGGGTAAGGCCATTTTCTTTTTTAACGTCTTTCACATCAAAAACTATCGGGCCGGTGCGCTCGTCGGCCCATTCGGTTACGATCTGCCCGGTATCGCCTACCTGGCCGCCGCCTTCGGCGTAAAAAGGGGTAATATCCAATACCAGGTGATATTGCTCCTTACCCTGGGCAACCACCTTGCGGTATTTCAATATTTGGGAGTACGATTGATATTCATCATAACCGATGAAACGCGTATTATCGCCCGGGCGCAGAACAACCCAGTCGCCCGCATTAACTGTAGCTGCCACTTTAGAGCGATTTTTTTGTTGAGCCAAAGCAGCTTCATAACCAGCAATGTCAACCGTTAAGCCTTTCTCACGGGCCATCAACTCGGTTAAATCTAAAGGGAAACCAAACGTGTCTGAAAGTTCAAATGCCGCATCGCCCGAAATAACATCACTTGTACTAATTTCATTAAACTTCTTAATCCCCTGATCCAGAGTTCGCAAAAACGAAGTTTCTTCTTCCAAAATAACCTTCTGCACAAAATCCTTTTGATCCACTATTTCCGGGAATACGCCATCGAACTGCTGTGCCAGCAAAGGCACCAACTGGTTCATAAAAGGCTCCTTGAAGTTGAGGTATTGATAGGCATAACGGACGGCACGGCGCAAAATGCGGCGGATAACATAGCCGGCCTTGTTATTGCTTGGCAACTGCCCGTCGGCAATGGCGAAGCTGATGGCACGGATATGATCGGCCATTACGCGCATGGCGATGTCTGTTTTAATATCCTTACCGTAAGCAATGCCGCTTTTTTCGGCAATAAACTGTATCAGCGGTTGAAAAACATCGGTATCATAATTTGATGTCTTGCCTTGCAGTACACGTACCAAGCGCTCAAAGCCCATACCGGTATCCACGTGTTTGGCAGGCAAAGGTTGCAGGCTACCGTCTCTTAAACGATTAAACTGCATAAACACGTTGTTCCATATTTCGATTACCTGATCGTGATCGCCGTTTACCAACTCAGCGCCATCTTTTTCTTTTCTATCGGCATCCGGACGGCTATCGTAGTGTATCTCCGAGCACGGGCCGCAGGGTCCGGTCTCGCCCATTTCCCAAAAATTATCCTTTTTATTGCCGGGTAAAATATGGTTCGGCGCTACAAATTGCGCCCAAAGGTCGTAAGCTTCCTGGTCCTTAGCCAGGCCTTCTTTTTCGTCGCCTTCAAAATAGGTTACGTACAAACGGCTCTTATCCAGTTTATAAACCTCGGTAAGCAGTTCCCAGCTCCAGGCTATGGCTTCCTTTTTAAAGTAATCGCCAAAGCTCCAGTTGCCCAGCATCTCGAACATGGTGTGGTGATAGGTATCGATACCTACTTCTTCCAGGTCGTTATGCTTGCCCGATACCCGCAGGCAGCGCTGTGTATCGGCAACACGTGGGGCCTTAGGTGCTTCTTCGCCTAAAAAAATGGCCTTAAACTGGTTCATACCGGCGTTAGTGAACATCAGTGTAGGGTCGTTTTTAACAACTATAGGTGCCGAAGGCACGATGGTATGTCCTTTAGAAACAAAGAAATCTAAAAAGGCCTGGCGTATCTGGGATGCGGTCATGGAGTTATACAAATAGAGCTGCAAAGATAGCAGATAGTCCGAAAGTCGGAAAGGCCGAAAGAGGGAAAGTCGCCCAATCTCATATAGCAATGGGTTTTAGACCCATCGCTATGAAGAAGTTTGCGTTAAGGATTGAAGCGCCCGCCTGCCGGCAGGCAGGGATACCGGCCCTGTGGCTAATGCCTGTGCAGTATAAGCGGAAAGCCTGGCCCGAAGCGAGCCTTGGCCAAATGCTATGGCAGGCGAAGGGAAACGCCCAAAATATTACTTTTATAACCTTAAAACCTTCCAACATTTTAACATTAAAACAAATAACTATCTTTGCGTATGCCTTACAAAGAACGCGACATAACCAAGATGTACTATACCATGGGCGAAGTATCGGTGATGTTTGATGTTAACCAATCGTTACTGCGCTTTTACGAAAAGGAATTTGATATTCTGCAGCCTAAAAAGAATAAAAAAGGCAACCGCTATTTTACGCCTGAGGATATAGAGAACCTGAAGATCATCTTCCATCTGATCAACGATAAAGGCTATACCCTGCAAGGCGCCAAAGATCACCTGAAACAAAACCTGAACGAGAGCAAGGATAACCAGAGTGTAATTAACGCGCTGGAGAATCTAAAGAGCTTTTTGCTGGAGGTGAGAGATCAACTGTAAAGCCCGCTACACCCTTAAGGAAGCGATTCATAATCAAGAGTTTTATGGGTATTTTTTCAAGGACACCTTTGGTTAAAGAAATAGAACTGAAGAAAGAATACAAGTTTATGTATGAGAATTTCATCATCTCTTCTCAGCATGAATTATATCTTTTACTCGAAGAAAGTAATGGCATTATCGATGCATTAAAGTTTAACTTCAGTATTTATAAGTATGGTTATCCCAATGATGAAGCGTTAGGAGCCCACCCATTGGCTAAGTTTGGATTAAAGTGGTACAGCTTTTTTGAAGTAGAGAACTCGCCTTGGATAGAAGAACTAAAAGTAGCTAACAGAGTTCATCACCGCCATGAGGATAGTTTATATAAAGACAGAAAGCACTACACAGTCACTTTTAAAGACGTTACTCTCGACGTAATAACCTCAAGCCCGTTTGAGGTAGTAGAATTGACCAGGAACGACATTATTCGCTTTGTAAATGAGCAGATAGACTATCTGAACGTAGATTAACAGTTGTATTGATTTTGTTTTTCTAAATATCTGCCTATATTTGCCGCAACTTACCTCGACAAAGGTTGAATTTAATGAACGGTTTTAACATACATCATCTCCATCTGCATCATCGTACCAAGTAACGATGGCATACCCGTATGTTAATTTTTGAGAGATCAGAACCGTTTAATCTAACAACATCCTTAATACAAACTTTGTGAAAACACTTAAAATAGCGATCCAGAAATCGGGCCGTTTGAACGAAAAATCTGTTGAATTATTAAAAAATTGCGGCTTAAGCTTTGATAACTATAAAAGCTCATTGATATCGCCGGTGTCGAATTTCCCGCTCGAAATATTGTTCCTGCGGGATGATGATATACCTGAATATGTACAGGATGGTATTGCCGACCTGGGCATAGTAGGCGAAAATATGATACAGGAAACCGAAGTGGATGTAAATTACCTGCAGCGCCTGGGCTTTGGTAAATGCACTTTAAAGATTGCCGTACCCAACAACAGCAATTTTCAAACCTTAACCGACCTGCAAGGTAAATCCATCGCCACATCCTACCCTGCTATTTTAGGTAAATTTTTAAAGGAGAACAACATTCAGTCGGATATCCGCATGATATCCGGTTCGGTGGAGATTTCGCCGGGTTTGGGATTGAGCGATGCGATATTTGATATCGTATCAACCGGCGGCACGCTAAAGAGCAATGGTTTAAAACCTTTTGCCGATGTAATGTCGTCGGAAGCGATACTGATCGGCAACAAGAACATCGAAAACCAGGATCTGATCGAAGAGCTGATCGCACGTATCCAATCGGTACTGCGCGCTAAAGAAACAAAATATGTGGTATTGAACGTAGCTAAAGCCAACCTGCCGCAGGTTATTGAGCTGCTGCCGGGTGTAAAAAGCCCGTCGGTAGTGCCGTTGGCCGAGGAAGATTGGGTGGCGGTGCATACCGTTATCCCCGAACGTGATTTTTGGGATAAGATCAGCAAGCTGAAACAGGCCGGTGCCCAGGGCATTGTGGTAATGCCGATTGAGAAGATAATAGTTTGAAACAGTTGTCAGTTGTCGGTAATTAGTTGTCAGTTCCCTGATAATTAAAACTGATAACAGACAACGGAAAACAGGCAACTTATATGAAAACATATAAATACAGCGAACTTTCGGAAAGCGAACTCCGCGAACTGGTTCAACGCAATGTTGACCCGGCGAATGAGATACGCACTATTGTAGAAGAAATTATTGCCAATGTGCGCAAACATGGCGATAATGCCTTGCTTGAATATGCTTATAAGTTTGATAAAGTTGAATTACAAAAGCTGTATCTGGATAAAGATGAGTTAGCTGAATTGGCTTCCACATTGCAAACCGAGCAGAAAGCGGCCTTAGAAACCGCTTATAATAACATCAGAAAATTCCACTCGGCGCAGTTAAAGGCTGAAGATAAAATTGAAACCATGCCCGGCGTTACCTGCTGGCGTGAGGCTCGCGCCATCGAACGCGTGGGTTTATATATTCCCGGCGGCAGCGCGGTATTGCCAAGCACTTTATTGATGTTAGGCATACCCGCCCAAATAGCAGGCTGTAAAGAAATTGTGGTTTGCTCGCCACCGCAAAAAAGCGGCAAAGTAAATGCCTTTATTGCTTACGTTGCCCAACTGCTTGGTGTTGAAAAGATATACCTGGCAGGTGGCGCGCAGGCGGTTGCGGCGATGGCCTATGGTACCAAAACCATCCCGGCGGTTGATAAAATATTCGGCCCGGGAAACCAGTTTGTAACCAAGGCCAAAACCATTATTCAGTCAACAACCACCTGCGCCATTGATATGCCCGCCGGCCCGTCGGAAGTATTGATTATTGCGGATGAAACATCAAACCCGGAATTTATTGCAGCCGATTTGCTGGCTCAGGCCGAACATGGAGCAGACAGCCAATCGATTTTAGTAGCAACATCACGGGTTATTATAGATAGTGCTATTGATGCCATGGAGAGACAATTACCAGTATTACCGCGGGCGGAGATCGCCGGCAAGGCTATCGAAAACTCGTATGCCGTTTTGGTAAATGATCTGAAACAAGCCATGGCTTTCAGCAACCTTTACGCCCCCGAGCATTTGATATTGGCTACAGAAAACTGGCAGCAGATAACCGGCGATATCGTAAATGCGGGTTCGATATTTTTAGGAAATCTGACACCTGAAAGCGTGGGCGACTATGCTTCGGGAACCAACCATACGCTGCCAACAAGCGCGTACGCCAGGGCATATTCGGGCGTATCTGTCGATTCGTTTGTAAAAAAGATCACTTTTCAGCATATCACGCCTGATGGCATCAAAAACATCGGGCCAAGCGTAGAAATTTTAGCCGAGTTAGAGGGTTTACACGCCCATAAAAACGCGGTTAGTGTGAGATTAGAAAAGAATAAATAGAATAAAACAAAACCGTCATTACGAGGGATGAAGTAATCTTTGAGCTATTCAGGCCGGTGAGATGCATCGAATGTTCTATGTAGAGATTGCTTCGCTACCGCTCGCAATGATGTAATAAAAATACGACATGTTCGATTTAAACAATATACTACGAGAAAATATAAAGAACCTTACCCCCTATTCATCTGCACGAGATGAGTTTCAGGGCGAGGCAAGCGTATACCTGGATGCCAACGAAAATGCGTTCGGTTCGCCGTTGGATGAACAATATAATCGCTACCCCGACCCACTGCAGTACAATGTTAAAAAGCGTTTAAGCGAAATTAAAGGTGTACCTGTCTGCAATATTTTTTTAGGTAACGGTAGCGATGAGGCTATCGATATCCTGTTCCGGAGCTTTTGTAATCCGGGCGTAGATAACGTGATTATTGTGCCCCCAACTTATGGTATGTACCAGGTTTCGGCCAATATTAACGATGTAGAAGCCCGTAAAGTACATCTTACTGCCGATTACCAACTTAACCTGGATGGCATAGCCGAAGCAATAGACGATCGCACCAAGATGATTTTCGTCTGCTCGCCGAATAACCCGACCGGTAATTCAATTAACCGCGAAGATGTAGAAACATTATTGGCTAATTTTAATGGCATTGTAGTGGTCGACGAAGCTTATATTAATTACAGCCGCCAAAAAACCTTTATACAGGAATTGACCGAGTATGGCAACCTGGTAGTACTACAAACCCTTTCAAAGGCATGGGGTTTAGCCGGTTTACGTTTAGGCATGGCATTCGCCAGCGAAGAGATCATTGAGGTGATGAACCGTGTAAAACCGCCCTACAACATTAATGAAGCTACACAGCAACTGGTATTAAGAGCCTTGCAAAATGTGGACCAGGTAAATGAGTGGATAAAACAAACATTGATTGAGCGCGATAAACTGGTCTTAGCTTTAAAAGATTTTGATTTTGTACTGGATATCTACCCATCCGACGCGAATTTTATTTTAGTTAAAACTACCGATGCCAGGGGTATTTACAATCATCTGGTCGATCGGGGTATTATTGTGCGCGACCGCTCGAAAGTTGAACTATGCGAAGGCTGCCTGCGTATAACTGTCGGCACTCCCGAAGAGAACATTGCTTTAACAGAGCGGTTAAAAGCGCTTCATTTACCTGCATAATTTATTGACAACCAATAAATTTAATATTTTAGTATCCTAAGCATGAACAAACTCAAACGTATACTTTTTATAGATCGCGACGGCACTCTGATCAAAGAACCGGAAGACGAGCAGATCGACTCGTTCGCTAAACTGGTTTTTTATCCCGAAGCATTACAATATCTGCCTAAGATTGCCAAAGAACTCGATTTTGAACTGGTGATGGTGAGCAACCAGGATGGGCTGGGCACATCGTCGTACCCCGAAGATACTTTTTGGCCGGTGCAGAACTTTATCCTGCAAACGCTAAAAAACGAAGGCGTTGAGTTTAGTGATATGGTTATCGACCGCACTTTCGCTAAAGACAATGCCCCTACCCGCAAGCCGGGCACTGCTTTGCTCACAAAGTATTTTGACGCTACAATTTACGATCTGGCCGGTTCGTTTGTAATTGGCGACCGGATGAACGATGTACTGCTGGCGAAGAATTTAGGCGGAAAAGCGATCTGGCTGAACAACAATCCTGATTTGGGTACGCACGAATTTACAGATCAGCAAAAAGCCGAACTAACCCCGGTAGTTGCTTTAGAGACACCCGACTGGAAAAAGATATACGAGTTTTTAAAGCTGGGCGAACGTGTTACCGAACACCGTCGCGAAACAAAAGAGACCGATATTTTTATTAAATTGAATCTGGATGGCAAAGGCGATGCGAAAGTGAGCACAGGTTTGCATTTCTTCGATCATATGTTGGATCAGATAGCACGCCACGGCAACATTGATATAGAAATTACGGCAAAAGGCGACCTGCATATCGACGAGCATCATACTATTGAAGATACCGGCATTGCTTTAGGCGAAGCATTTTTAACCGCATTAGGCAACAAACGCGGTATTGAGCGTTATGGCTTTTGCCTGCCGATGGACGATTGCCTGGCACAGGTGGCACTCGATTTTGGCGGCAGAAACTGGCTGGTTTGGGATGCCGAATTTAAACGAGAAAAAATCGGTGAAATGCCGACGGAGATGTTCTACCATTTCTTTAAATCCTTCAGCGATGCGGCTAAATGCAACCTGAACATTAAAGCCGAAGGGCAAAACGAACATCACAAAATAGAAGCTATATTTAAGGCCTTTGCCAAAGCCATAAAAATGGCCGTGAGGCGCGATGTAAATAACATGGTTTTACCAAGTACGAAGGGTGTGTTGTAAAACCGAACAAAGAACAAGGAACAAAGATAAAAGACCCCGACTGGATTTTCATCTTTATTCCTTGTTCCTTAATCTTTCATCCAAAACAAAATGATAGGTATAGTTTACTACGGTGCAGGCAATATATTTTCGCTCACTTCGGCTTTGGACAGGCTGGGGATCAAATACGGTATGATACACAACGAAGCCGATTTTGAGCAATACGACCGTTACATTATTCCAGGCGTGGGCCATGCAGGTGCTGCTATGGATAAACTGACCAATACCGGTTTGGTACCAGCCATCAAAGCTTTAAAAAAACCAACCCTGGGTATTTGTGTAGGTATGCAATTACTCACCGAATATTCAGAAGAAGGCGATTCTGACCTGCTGGATATCATCCCGGTTAAAACCCTGCGTTTTGCCGACAGCGCCGAATACAAAGTACCGCACACCGGTTGGAACCGTGTTCATCCCGATAAGGAAAACCCCTTGTTTAAAAACATACCCGATGGAGCGCACTTTTATTTTGTACACTCTTATTACATCGAATACAACCCGTTATATAGCCTGGGAGTGACGGATTACAGCCTGAAGTTTTCGGCATCTATCCACAAAGACAATTTTTACGGCGTACAATTCCATCCTGAAAAATCGGGCACTTTTGGAGAACAACTTTTAACTAACTTTGCAAACCTTTAAATAACTGTCATGTACATAATTCCCGCAATCGACATCCTCGACAAAAAAGTAGTAAGGCTACGTGAGGGTGATTATGAGCAGGTAACCCAATACGAGGTTACGCTCGAAGAAATGATCGAGAAATACCAGTCGCAAGGCACGCAGTATATCCACGTTATTGACCTGAATGGTGCCAAAAGCGACTTTACCAATCAGGAGTACCTGTTCAACATCATCCGCAAAACAGATATGAAAGTGCAATATGGCGGTGGTGTGCGCAGCATCGAAAAGGTGCAGGAACTGATAGACGCCGGTATTCACCGCGTTATTGTCGGTACGCAGGCCATTACCAACCCCGATTTTTTACCGCAATTGAGCAAAGCTATCTGTGGAAGCTCAAAATGCTCTGACAGGGTTGTTGTGGCTATTGATGTGCTCGATGAAGTGATCAAATACTCGGGCTGGATGGAAAGTTCGCCGATCAAACTGATGGATTACGTTGATAAATGTTTAAACCTGGGCTTCTTCCGCTTTTTATGTACCGATATCAATAAAGACGGAAAATTAGGCGGTGCAGGTATCGAATTATACGAAAAGCTGCTCGACCACTCTCCTTTTATCAAACTGATCGCCTCGGGCGGTGTAAGCTCGATGAAAGATGTGGAGGAACTGTCGAAGATCAAGGTAGAATCGTGCGTGGTAGGCAAAGCTATTTATGAAGGCAAGATCAGCATCGAAGAGATCAAGAACTGGAATCTGCAATCATTAATATCCATATAACCCCCTCCGCCCCCTAAAGGCGAGACTTTTGACTAGCATACTTAAATGAAAAAGGATATGTTTCTTGGTGCAAACAACCTGATATTTGGGAATGCTAAGCAATTAAGAGACAATTTAACACATACTGAATTAATTCTCTGGGGATATTTAAGCGGTGGGCAATTAGGTGCAAAATTCAGGAGGCAACATCCAATTAATGATTACATTGCAGATTTTTATTGCCATGCGCATAAATTAATAGTTGAGATTGATGGCAGCATTCATCTTGAACCCGATGTTTTAGCTAATGATGCTGTAAGACAAAATTTTTTAGAAAGTAAGGGTATAAAGGTCATTCGCTTTACAAACTATGAGGTACTTAATCAAATTGAAAACGTATTGAATACAATTAAAGAAAATATAGGCCTCCCCTTTAGGGGGCGGGGGGGGTTAGCCAAGCGAATCATCCCCTGCCTTGATGTTAAAGATGGCCGCACGGTAAAAGGTGTAAACTTCGTCGACCTGCGTGATGCCGGCGACCCGGTTGAACTGGCCTGGCAATACTCGCAACAAGGCGCAGATGAATTGGTTTTTTTGGATATAACAGCCACACACGAACGCCGTAAAACAATGGTAGAGCTGGTAAAAGCTGTTGCGCGTAATATCAATATCCCCTTCACTATTGGCGGCGGTATTAATGAAATTTCCGATGCAGACGCGCTTTTAAATGCCGGCGCAGATAAAATATCCATCAATTCGGCTGCGGTGCGTAACCCTGCTTTGATCGACGAACTGGCTAATGCGTTCGGGGTACAATTTGTGGTTGTGGCTGTGGATACCCGCCATAACGAAGGAAAGAACATTGTTCATTTAAACGGCGGCCGTATCCCGACAGAAAAAGAAACTTTTGACTGGATATTGGAAGCCGAAAGCCGTGGCGCCGGTGAAATACTGCTAACCTCGATGGATCACGACGGTACCAAAGCGGGCTTCGATTGCAGTTTCCTCAAAACTATAAATAATGCAGTGCACGTCCCGGTAATAGCGTCAGGCGGCGCAGGTAATGTACAGCATTTTGTGGATGTGTTTGAGCAGGCAAATGTTGATGCTGCTTTGGCTGCTTCGGTGTTTCACTACGGTGAGATATTGATACCGGATTTGAAAAATGTGTTGAAAGACAAGGGAATTGAAGTAAGAATTAGCCCCCCAGCCCCCTAAAGGGGGAGTTTTTGATTTGCATAAATTTAACTTAAAATATTATGACCATAACCGATACGCCTGCTAACTCCCCCTTTAGGGGGTCGGGGGGCATCGACTTTAGTAAAACCGATGGTTTAGTGCCTGTAATCATCCAGGATGAGCAGACTTTAGAGGTGCTGATGCTGGGTTATATGAACCAGGAAGCCTATGACAAAACTGTTCAGGATAAAATAGTTACCTTTTTTTCGCGTTCGAAAAACCGCTTGTGGACCAAAGGCGAAACCAGCAACAACTTTTTGCATGTAAAAAACATCGCTTTGGATTGCGATAACGATACGCTGCTGATCAAAGTTAAAGCCGACGGGCCAACCTGCCACACCGGGTCGCGCAGTTGTTTCAATACCGGGTATAATCACAACTTTATATTCGAGCTGCAAAACATTATTGAAGACCGCTACACCAACCCGCAGGAAGGCAGCTACGTTAACAAAATGCGCAGTAAAGGTTTAAATAAGATAGCGCAAAAAGTTGGAGAAGAGGGAGTTGAAACGGTAATAGCCGCGCTTGCCGAAAGCGAAACCGACCTGATCAATGAAGCCAGCGACCTGGTGTTTCACCTGTTGGTTTTATTGCGCGAAAAGAATTTAAGCCTCGAAACAATTGCCAAAAACCTGGAATCGAGACATAAATAGTCCATAGCCATTGGTCGATAGTCCATAGTTTTTATTATGAGAACCAAGATCGCTTCTATCCTATTCTTTTTGTTGATATGTGCGTCTGCAAGTTTTGCTCAACAGGCTGATTCGCTACGAAATATCATCGCTACCATAGCTCAGGATGCCAAAGGTACGGTAGGGTTTTGTATGATGAATGTGGAGACGCGTGATACCTTATCTTACAACGGTCGCCTGCACATGCCGATGCAAAGCGTAATGAAGTTCCCGATAGCGATAACCGTTTTGAATGACATCGACGAAGGCCGTTTTACGTTGGATGAGAAAGTACACATTGAAAAAGACGATCTTAAACCGGATACTTATAGCCCGCTGCGCGATAAATTCCCGCAGGGAAATATCGATATCAGTATACGAGAGTTACTGAGCTATATGGTTTCGCTAAGCGACAATAACGCCTGCGATATCTTGCTAAAAGAGATTGGCGGAACTGCACATGTTGAGAATTTTATGCACAGCTTCGGCGTAAAAAACATCGCCGTAAAGGCTACCGAATTCCAGATGGCGCAAGGTTGGGATGTACAGTACACCAACTGGACGACCGCTTTTGAAATGGCCCGCCTGCTCGACATCGCCAACAAGCCTAATTTCTTATCGAAAGAGAGCCATGCTTACCTGTGGAAGATCATGCAGGAGACCAGCACCGGGCCAAAACAAATTAAAGGGTTGCTGCCTGCAGGTACCATCGTCGCACATAAAACCGGTCGCTCAGGCACTAACGACCAGGGTATTACTGCAGCTACAAATGATGTAGGCATTATTACCTTACCTAATGGCAAACACCTGGTGATCGCTATATTTGTGAGCAACTCTACTGTGGATTTACCAACCCGGGAAGACGTAATGGCACGGATAACCAAAGCAGCCTGGGATTACTCTTTGGCAGTCCATGGTCAATAGTCCATAGACCATGGAAAAAAGAACTTATATTTACAAAATTGATAGTCGATCTATGGACCATGGACTATCAACTATGGACTGATCTATGCACATCGAAAAAATAGCCGAGCTATCCGGTCATAGCAACCCTATATTTACTTTGGAGCTTTCGCAGAAGCCGGGTATTCTGTTTACCGGCGGTAATGATAAAGGCCTGGTAGAATGGAGTTTGAATACCAATTCGTTTATCAAGGTGATGTTCCCGGTAAGGGCATCGATCTATGCGGTGCATGGCACTGCCGATTTTCCTTTGTTATTTGCCGGTTTGCGCAGCGGCGAGGTATTGGTGTTCGATTTTATTAAGCAGCAGCTCCTGCCCTCTTTAAAACTTCATTTAAAGCCGGTATTCGATATCAAATCGCTGAAGGGCAAAAAAGAATTACTCATCGCATCAGAGGACGGTACGGTTTCGATATGGAACCTGAACGATCTGAGCTTTTTGCACAGCATTAAGGTATCGCACGACACGATCAGGGCGATCGCTATCACACCGGATGAAAAGCAAATAGCCTTTGCCTGCCGCGATAACATGATCCGGATATATGATGCTGAGGATTATAGCCTGATCAAAGTTGTTCCCGGGCACAGCATGGCTGTATTTGCATTAGCTTATTCGCCCGACGGAAGTTACCTTGCATCAGGCGCGCGTGATGCCCAGGTTAAGATTTGGGACAGCGCAACATACGAGGAGATCAAAAACATTCCCGCGCACCTTTTCGCTGTAAATCACATTGCCTTCCACCCTGTCGAGCCTTATTTTGCGACCGCCAGTATGGATAAAAGCATCAAGATCTGGGGATCGGACGATTTTAAGCTCTATAAAAATATCAGCCGGGAAAAAGGCTACCCTATTCATCGCCTGTCTGTCAATAAACTGGCCTGGTTTGATGAGGGGACAAAGCTGGTTTCGGTTAGCGATGATAAACTGGTACAGGTGTGGAGCGTGGCCTTTTAATGTGCAAATGATTTCCGCTTCATCGCATTAGTATCATAATTTGCACATCTGCACATTTACTCATCTGCACATCTCTATATTTGCACATTAATTAATCCACACATCTGATCAATGGTAGTATCCGAACGAGTTTTAAAATGGGCCATGCGCCTATATCCGCCCCTGCTGTCGCAGCGCATCTGGGTACAAAAATTCGGTAAGGGTTTTACCAGTGTTGAGGTTAAAGTAAGCAAGAGCTTTCTGAATAAAAACTACAATCACTCCATATTTGGCGGGACGATTTTTGCTGCTGCAGATCCGTTTTATGCTTTGTTGTTCGATCAGATTTTACAACGCCGCGGGTTTAAGGTTCGTGTGTGGTTGAAATCGGCACAGATACAATATTTAAAACCCGGCCGTACCAACCTGTATTTCAGGATAAGCATCAGCGAAGAAGAAATTGCCGAGGCTGAGCATATCTTAAAAACAGTGGGTAAATATGTAAAAGCCTTCCCTGTTGAAATGTACGATAAGAACGGCCTGCACTGTGTATCACTAATAAATGAAGTATACGTTAGAAACCTGTATACCGACGAAAAGAGCACAATTGCGTACTAAGTGTTGGTTAAATGCCATTTGTTAATAAGTTGTTAAGTGCGATGATACCGTAAAGTTGATGCTTATCGTTAACTTAGCATAGTAATACTACCCGCAATGTCTACTGTAATTAACGATAGCCATTTTTTCGCGAAAGGCTTCCTGATATCCACCGATAAGAATCTCCTCGACTTTGACGTTATTTATAACTACCTCGACCAGGAATCGTATTGGGCCAAAGGGGTACCTGCAGAACGCTTGCGCAGGGCAATAGCCAATTCGATGTGTTTTGGCGTTTACCACAATAAAAAACAGATCGGCTTTGCAAGGATGATCACCGACAAAGCCACGTTTGGTTATTTGGCCGATGTGTTTATCCTTGAAGAATACCGCAGGCAGGGTTTATCAAAATGGCTGGTGCAAACCATCACCCAACATCCCGAACTGGAAGGGTTGCGCAGATGGAGCTTGGCAACACGTGATGCCCACAGCCTGTACGCTCAGTTTGGCTTTACCCCGGTAGATAAGCCGGAGATTTGGATGCAAATCTATCAACCTTATCAAACAACCGTTAATCAATCATAAATGGAGGTGCAAAATGAACATCAAAAAACTGATATCGGAAGGCGAAAGTGTATCTCTGGATTTCAAAAAAACCATTACGAGCTGTGAAAAGATAGCCCGTACCATGGTGTCGTTCGCCAATAACAAAGGCGGGCGGCTGCTGATCGGTGTTTATGATGACGGCACGATCAAGGGCGTCAAATCAGAAGACGAGGAGCGCTACATGATCACGCGGGCGGCACATTTATTCGCCCGTCCGGCTCTTGAGCCTACCTTTGAAGAGATTTATGTTGACGATAAGCTGGTACTGGTGGTAGACATTAAGCCCAGCGATGAAAAACCTCATTATGCTCTTGCCGAAGACGGCAAATGGTGGGTATACATCAGGGTTAAAGATAAAAGCGTGCTGGCCAGTAAAATAGTGGTCGACGTTTTGAAACGCTCGACGCAGGAAGAAGGTGTATTAATCGAATACTCAAACAAGGAAAAAGCACTGCTGGAATATCTGGATACGAATGAACGAATCAACATCCAGGAGTATTGTAAGCTAATTAAAATGACCCGCAGGGGAGCGCAGCGTATCATTGTAAACCTCGCACTTTCAGGTGTTATCCGGATACATACAAGCGAAAAAGAAGAGTATTACACAGCTTGTTAGTGCTCGTAAATAATCTGATCTTCCTTAACGCCTAACTCTTTCAGGTCGCTGATTACCTGCCCGGTAAATTTATCAGGGCCGCAAACATAGTAGTTATGGTTTTCCTTGCTCACATATTTGGATAGCAACTCTTTATTGATGGTTTGAGGCGTAGCTCCCGGAGTTGTGGGATGGTTGATGACGTTGATCAGCCTATCGCCCAGCATGGCCTTCAGTTCATCGCGTAAAATAATATCGGCTTCGCTATGGTTGGCAAACAGCAAAGTATTGCCGGGGAGCTTGTTTTGAACTTTTAACTGTCGCAAAATAGAAATAAAAGGTGTTATGCCTGCCCCGCCTGCAATGAACAAACCGGATTGCTGATAATGGATCGTACCAAAAACCTCGTGCAGCAACAGTTCATCGCCGGCGTTCACATTCAGCAACTGATGAGTAACACCATTATGGTCGGTATATATTTTGATGGTAAACTCAAGGTTTTCCCAGTCGTTTAACGACGTAAAAGTGAATGGCCGAAGTTCGTTATCCCAATCTGGCTTGTTGATCGATACATCAGTCGCCTGCCCGGATATGAAAGTATAACCTTGAGGCTTTTCGACAACAAAATGTTTTACGTTATGTGTTACAAAATTAGTTTGTAACACCTTTACCACGTGCTTTTCCATTTCTTTGATTTTAAGAGTATTAACCGCGATGAGGCTGGTTGGTTTTAGAATTGTTTACGGGTGGTAATCATTGTCGGTGAGGACACCGACAATGGCGACAATGTTAACAAAAAAAGGCCGTACAGCAACACCGCACGGCCCAGGTATCGGGATAATTAAACTGGTTGTTCGGCAAATATCTCCCGTGCATCTTTCGCGGCCTGCACCATATTGATCAGAGCAGTTTGGGTTTCGGGCCATTTGCGGGTTTTTAAACCGCAATCGGGGTTAACCCAGATATTGCCTGCAGGCAACAGGTCGGCTGCCTTTTTAAGCAGGCTAACCATCTCGTGCACAGTAGGCACGCGGGGCGAATGGATATCATACACCCCAGGGCCGATCTCGGCCGGGTATTTAAAACCGGCGAAAGCTTCCAGCAACTCCATTTGCGAACGGGATGTTTCGATGGTGATTACATCGGCGTCCATAGCTGCTATATGCTCGATAATATCATTAAACTCGCTGTAGCACATGTGGGTATGTATCTGGGTTTCGTCTTTCACTCCGCCTGCCGAGATGCGGAAAGCTTTAACCGCCCAATCGAGGTATTTCGCCCAATCGGCTTTGCGTAAAGGCAAGCCCTCGCGGATGGCAGGTTCATCGATCTGGATAACTTTGATGCCCGCTTCTTCGAGCGCAACAACCTCATCCCGGATAGCTAAAGCTAGCTGATAGGTAGTTTCCGACCGTGGCTGGTCATCGCGCACAAACGACCATTGTAAGATCGTCACCGGGCCGGTGAGCATGCCTTTCATTAACTTTTTGGTATTGGCCTGCGCAAATTTGCTCCAATAAACCGTCATATCCGCCGGACGGTTGACATCGCCGTAGATAACCGGTGGCTTTACACAACGGCTGCCATAGCTTTGCACCCATCCGTTTTTAGTAAACAAAAAGCCGTCGAGACGTTCGCCAAAGTATTCCACCATATCGTTACGCTCAAACTCGCCATGCACCAATACATCGATTCCGATCTGCTCCTGCCAGCGGATAGCGCTGATAGTTGCCTCAGCTATCTGATCATCGTACTGCTGCTGTGTGATCTCGCCTTTTTTAAGCCTGGCACGCAACTGGCGTATATCATCCGTTTGCGGAAATGAGCCGATAGTTGTAGTCGGGAACAAGGGCAATTTAAACCTCCCGCGCTGTATCTGCTGGCGGTTCACGAAAACACTTGTGCGATTGGCATCGGCATCGGTAATTGCATCTACACGTTGTTTAACTGCCGGTTTATGTATCAGTTTGGATAAATTACGGCCGGATACCGCTTTCAGGTTATCCTGTAAAAGGCCGTTGTTATTATGTGCGAGTATCTCGTTCAGTTCGTTAACCTCGTTGAGCTTTTGCCTGGCAAAGGCCATCCAGTTTTTAATTTCGGGTTCTATACCTGTTTCCAACGCAAGATCAACCGGTGTGTGCAGCAATGAACAGCTCGGGCTTATGATTACCCTGTCCCTGCCGATAACTGCTATAGCCTTTTTGATATGCGCAATCGAGCGGATGTAATCATTTTTCCAGATGTTGCGGCCGTCTACTACACCTAATGAAATGCTGAGTGTCGGTGGAGCCAGACGAAGCACATTATCTAGCTGATCAGGCGCTCGTACCAGGTCGATATGCAGGGCGTCAACCGGCAATTGCACTGCCAGTTCAGTGTTCTCATGCAAGCTTTCGAAATAGGTAGCCAACAGGATATTCAATTGCGGGCATTGTTTCCTGATCTCGGCATAAGCCTGTTTGTAGGCCTCTTTTTCTTTGGGCGACAGGTCGAGCGCTAAAAACGGTTCGTCTAATTGTACCCAAACTGCCCCCTGCACTTTCAGGCGTTTAAGTATATCGACATAAACCGGCACCAATCTTTTGATCAGATCGATCTTATCAAAGCCCGCTTCTTTTTCTTTGCCCAGTAACAGGTACGATACCGGCCCCAACAGCACAGGCTTGGGTACAACGCCTAATACCTGCCGGCCGAAGTTAAACTCTTCAAAAACCTTTTCGGAGAAAATCTTAAACTGCTGGTCGGCAGTAAATTCGGGTACGATGTAGTGATAGTTGGTATCAAACCATTTGGTCATTTCCATGGCGGTGATGTCGAGGCCATCCCTCTGATAACCCCGCGCCATGGCAAAGTACAGGTCGATCTCGTGCTTCCCGTTATCCCGGCTCAAAACAGGTGAATACCTTTTCGGGACAGCACCAAGCATCAGCGATGTATCGAGCACCTGGTCGTAAAAGCTGAAATCGTTACACGGGATCAGATCGATACCCGCATCCTGCTGAGTTTTCCAGTTTGCAGCGCGGATACTGCGCGCAACTGCGAAAAGGTCAATACGGCTCATTTTTTCTGCCCAGTACTGTTCGCAGGCTTTTTTAAGTTCGCGGTGGGTACCTATCCGTGGGTACCCCAGGTTTTGCGTTAGCATTTTCTTTTAGTGATTAAATGAATAAATCTGTTAAAAGCGCTTTGGCTAAACTTCGCAATACGACCGTGTCAGAAGAAAAAGGCAGATGCTGATAGTCAGACAGAATATACCTTCTGCTGCATTTTATCAGCGCAGACCATTTGCTTTTTTCGCGAAAGCATTGTCCTTCCGGAAACAGGCTGGTATCCTGGCTTATAGTATTCCGGCCCTCCTTTCCAGGTGCACTTAGCACCCAGTGGACATTAATGGCCGAAACTTTTACCCTACTCACAGTTGCGCGACAGCCCATGATTTACACATGGTTCCCTTTTAATCTCCCAAAGTATTGTACTTATGAGAGAACCTTTTCCGGTTGATAAAGTATAGTAAGAACTTTCTTTGCCCCAGCCCACTAAGTGACTGAATACTGAGCAAAGCTATATATATAGATTTAATAACTTATTTAACATCAAAATATCAATAAATTAATCTACATTTACACGTTATTATAGACTAATACACTTAAAAGAGATATTAATCTGTGGTTTAAAAGACAATTATCCTATGGACGAACTTGATGACACTGACAAGCAATTACTAAGGTTGCTTGGCGAAGATTCTGAGATTACCATTAAAGAACTTGCAACGAGAGTGAATCTTTCACATACCCCGGTTTTCGAACGGGTTAAAAAACTGAAAAGCAATGGTTATATCAAAAAATACATTGCCCTGATCGATGCGGAAAAACTCAACTATGGCCTGATCGTGTTTGTTAATATTAAATTGAAACAACACGATAAATTTATCGGAAATGAATTTGTTAGTGATATTCTCAGGTTGCAGGAGGTTGTGGAATGCTACAACATTTCGGGAGATTTCGACTTTTTGCTCAAAGTTTATGCGAAAGACATGAAGCATTACCAGGATTTTGTTTTTAACAAACTTGGATCGGTGACCAGTATAGGCAGCACCCACAGTACCTTTGTCATGTGCGAGAATAAAAACACTTTCAACATTAACTTTTAGCAAAAAAAAAAGCCGGAAGTATATACTTCCGGCCTCAGTGGGGCATTGCCCTTTTCTTTCTGCAAAAAAAGTTTTACATCTTCGATGACATTTTTGATGACATCTTCGACGTGCTGTCTTTTTTCATTTTGTCCATCTTCATCTTGTCCATTTTTCCTTTCTTCATCTTGTCCATTTTCATTTTATCCATCTTCATTTTGTCTTTTGCCATTTTTGAAGTGTCGGACGTTGCTGTATGACTGATTGATGCAGCATTTACATTTACTGTTGTAACTGCAAGTGCAATAACTGCTGCCGAAAAAATAGATTTGATACTGTTGTTGATTTTCATCTTGATCCTTTTTTAAGTGATTAGTTTATTTTCAACTTAGTCGGACCCGATTTAACAACCTTACAACATTTATTTTTTATTTAGCTCTTCATCAATCCGGTTTTGCAGTTCGCGTTTAAAACTATCGTCGAGCCTGTATTGCTGGTTTTTAAAGATATGCTGCACCATGCTATTGATGATGCGTGTTTGCTGGCCATACAGCTTGCACACGTTACAACGGTACAGATGTATCCGCAACTCGATGACCTCGCGGAAGCTAAGCTTTACAAATTCGCGCTTCTCCATCAGCAAGGTTGCCTGGCGGCAGTTGTAAACTATTTTTTTTAAAGTATTCATTTCACATTCCTTTCTTAAAGCCAGTTTTTTTGCAGGCAGGCCCGCAGGTTTAACTTGGTACGGTGAATAATTACCCAAAAATTTGAAGCGCTGACCTTTAGTTGCGTGCATATCGTCTCGGACGATTCATCGTCGATATGCTTCATTGTAAAAACAGCCAGCCACAGGGCGGGCAACTTTTCCATACACTGCTTTAAAATATGGTTCAGCTCTTTATTTTCTAAGGCCTGGTGGCCTTCAATGCCAAAAGCCACCGGGCGGTGCTCTTTATTCCAGTGGCCATCCTCGCCAAAAAAATCGCTTTGCTCACGTTCGGCGTTCACTACGTCAGACGATACAACTACCGATGATTTTTTGCGGTACACATCTATAATTTTGTTTTTCAGGATGGCCGTAAGCCAGGTGCGCTCGGAGCTTTTGCCCTCAAAAGTGTGCGCCCGCTGCAAGGCGGCCAAAAAAGTTTCCTGCACCAGGTCTCGAACCAGTTCGTCATCATCAATCCGTTTACGTGCAAAAGCGTATAAATAATCAGCATACGTACCCACCCATCGGCGCGGATCAGTCGCTACAACATCATCGGTCATTAATACAGATTTAAAGGTGATAGTTATATAAAGATAGTTAGTCGGTAACGAAGTGGTATCCTTACAGCTATTTTTAATTTTATTTAAAAGTTTTTATACCGATTTTAGCAGCCACATCCATAGCATGAAATACACCCGGGCCTTAGATAATTATCGCGAAAAGATTGCCAGCGTAAATGCCGGCGAAATGGTACTCAACATGGGGCCGCAGCACCCGTCTACCCACGGGGTTTTACGCCTGGAGCTGATTACCGACGGCGAGATAGTACGCGAGGTTATCCCACACATCGGCTACCTGCACCGCTGTTTTGAAAAGCATGCCGAGTCGCTCACATACCAGCAAACCATCCCTTTTACCGACCGGATGGACTACCTGGCATCGATGAATAACAGCCACGCGTTTGTAATGGGTGTTGAACGGATGATGGGCATTGACCACGACATCCCAAAAAGGATTGAATACATCCGGGTTTTAGTTTGCGAATTGAACCGTATTGCATCGCACCTGATCGCTATTGGCACTTATGGGATCGACATCGGCGCTTTTACGCCATTTTTGTGGTGCTTCCGCGATCGTGAGCACATTATGGGGATGCTGGAATGGGCCTCGGGTTCGCGTATGCTGTATAATTATATTTGGGTGGGCGGTTTATTTTACGATTTGCCCGTAGGTTTTGAAGAACGTTGCGCTGAGTTCATCACCTATTTTAAGCCCAAGATGATTGAACTAAACAAATTACTTACTGATAATCAAGTATTTATAAACCGCACTGCTAACGTGGGCGTGCTCCCGCTTGATGTAGCTATTAACTATGGTTGCAGTGGCCCGATGCTTCGCGGATCGGGACTAAAGTACGATCTGAGACGCATCGACGGTTACTCGGTTTACCCGGAACTGGAGTTTGACGTACCTGTGGGCACCGGGTTGATGGGCAGCGTTGGCGATTGCTGGGACAGGTATAAGGTAAGGGTTGATGAGATAGAGCAATCTGTAAAAATTATAGAACAATGTCTTGACCGTCTCACAAAAGAACTAAAACGCACACCGGATTTTGACCCGCGTGCCAGGCTACCGCGCAAAATCACACCAAAAGCACAGGATTTTTATGTGCGCGCTGAAAACCCTAAAGGCGAACTGGGTTTTTATTTTGTTGCCGATGGTAAAAGCGAGATACCATTCCGCGTAAAATCGCGCGGGCCGAGTTTTAACAACCTTTCGGTACTCCCCGCCATGGCGCAAGGTGTAATGATAGCTGATCTGATTGCCATCGTTGGTTCGATAGATTTTGTTTTGGGAGAAGTGGACCGGTGAGAATAGAATCAAGAAGCAAGAGTTAAGAAGCAAGATAAAAACACGTTCTAAAACAAAAAAGCCTTAGCTGATAAACAGCTAAGGCTTTTTATTAATACCGTATTTTTGAAAGTGTTTACCGGTTATACACCTTAACCATAAAAATATAGTTCTGCACCTTATCTATCTGTTGGGTACGGCTTAAGTTAGCTATACGGCTTTTTGTATTTAAAGACAATTTATTGATCAGCGAATCGGACTGAACCGCTTTTAATAAATATTTTGATTTAACAGCATAAGAAGCTCCTTCAATTTTATTACTGATCACCCCTACCACATTACCTTTACTGTCAAGCAGCGGTCCGCCACTATTCCCAAAGTTAACATCCATCGAGGCTAACTGATATTTTAAGGTGTCGCCTTTTAGTCCGTTTGCGGAGCTCAAATAGCCTTTATTGTAAACAGGTTCGTCGGCATCATTTTTCGAATAACCGATAGTAAACAAATCTTCTCCTAAGCTTGATTTACCTTTCTTAAAGCCATAAGGCAAAGTGCCTAATGATTTAAACGAGCCATCGGTGATTTTAAGCACAGCAAGATCAGAAGCAGGATCGACAGAAACAATTTTAGCATGGTAACCCTCGCCGTTTGCATTTTGAACGTAAACAGAATCCGCACCTTGTACAACGTGAAAGTTAGTTGCGATATAGCCATCGGGCGACAAAGCAAAACCGGTACCCACGCCGGCATAGTTGCTTGGTGCACCCTGGTTATGGTTATTAATATGGCTGATAGAAGTTGCAAAACTTTTATTGGTTTGTTTTATCCTTTCAACATCCTTCTTTAAGTTGATATAAGCATCATCCTGTTTAAGCGATTTAAAGTAACCTGTTACAAACAAGGCGCTTAAAACCGCAAATATGGCAACTGAAGCCGCCAGCGATATTTTTGAATGATGATTGCGCCAGATGCGTACGATAAGCGAAGGATGATGCACGAACTCATCTTTAAGCGCCTGCACATCAATTTCGTTATGGATGGCGTTCAGCATGCCTTCAAACTCAACCCGCTCGCCATATTGTTTCAGCCTCTCGGTAAATTGCTGGTGTTCAATAACACGACTGTCTACGGCCGGGTTATCATGGCGCAGCATTTCGAAGCGGGCGCGTTCGTCGGCGTTCATTTCGCCGTTCAAATACCGTTCGATAACCGATAATAATTCAATGTCGCTCATTTCAATCTCTCCTGTTTACTTTTGCTGAAAAAACAATTTTTTCAGCCTTTGCAGGCATTTATACTTCTGGGTTTTGGCATTATCAGCATTGGTATAGCCAAATTTTTCGCAGATCTCCTGCATAGATCTGTTCTTGATATAAAAATCTTCAATAATGGTTTTACAAGGTTCGCCCAGCTCGCGCAGGGCGCCTTCCATTTTATCAAATTGAATATCCCTCTCTTCGTGCGATACCAGGTCTTCATCAACGGGCAGGTATTCCTGAAAATCGTGGATATCACCTCCGTATTTGCTCATCTGGTTCAAACGTTTTAACCAAAGCCTTCGGCAGATTGAGTAAATATAAGTTTTTAACTTGCTACTTAACTCAAAGTTACCCGATTTAACCTTATTATAAAGAACGATAATAGCTTCCTGATAAATATCCTTAGCCTCGTCTTCGTTACCGTTATTACTGATAATTAATTGGAGCACCATCGGAAAGTAGGCTATATATATGCGTTTGAGCATACTTTCCGAATTGTTAAGTATGCCTAAAATAGCTTCGTTGTCGGTTGGTGCTAAAATATTTGTATTCTTATTCACTCTTAATACGCTTTATACCAAATGGTAACCCAATAATTTTTAAATAATGAAGAGTCGCCAGGTTCAAAAAAAACAAAAAACGAACGTTAATGCCAGTATATTTTGTCAACATCAGGTGCAATGCTGCCTGGTATGAATATAAAGCCGTCATTTTCAATTGATTCTCTTCATAAGTAAAAAAATTAAAAAAAGTAGTTAAATACAAGGTTACCTTTTTAAGAATTGGGTATTAAGGTTAAATTATTAATTAAATAACGAGCAATCCAATGAAAAACTCAATCAAATTAGGCGCAGTAGCTTTAGTAGTAGCTGTAGCTTTTGCAGCTTGCGGTGGTAATAAATCAGCTTCGACTGTTGATTCAACCGTTGTTAAAAAAGATTCGACTGTTAAAGTTGACAGCGTAAAAGCCGACACTACTAAAAAAGACACTACTAAAAAAATGTAATTCATTTTTTTAAGTGATTAATTAAAAGGCTGAACAGATATATCTGTTCAGCCTTTTTTTATGTATTATTTTTAAAATTTACAGCGTTTTTTTTCTTTTTGATACTAAACTCCTATATTTAAGCATTAAAGTTTAAACTAATCACAATTAAAAAAAAATGAAAAACACACTAAAATTAGGCGCTTTAGCTTTGGCTTTAGCTGTTTCTTTTGCTTCTTGCTCGGGTTCAAAATCAACTTCAGCTACCGATTCGACAGCTAAAACCAGCCCGGACACCGCTACCAAACCACACCCGGATACCGCAAAACACGACACCAGCAAAATGAAAATGGCTGATACTACTAAGAAAAAAATGTAATTCTGATCTTACAGAATTAAAAAAGGGTAGACAAATTTTTGTTTACCCTTTTTTATTGGCTGTATTATCAAGCGATATAATTGGGTTACCTTTTAACATCAATGTGTATTAAATAATAATTAATCACAATTAAAAACTTAAAAAATGAAAAAATCGATCAAATTAGGCGCTTTGGCTCTGGCTTTAGCCGTTTCTTTTGCTTCTTGCGAGGGCAAAAAATCTTCTGCTACAGGTGACACTACTGTTAAAGCTGCAAAAGACAGTGGCACTACAACCCTTCCTCCGCCAGATACTTCAAAAAAACCGGTCGATACTGCTAAAAAGAAAATGTAATTTTTAAAGTATTAACAGTAAAAAGGTAATCTTTTCATTTTTTTTCAAATGATTGGGTTACCTTTTTTTATTTTGGGTATTAAGCGGTAACTATTAATCACTTTAAAACAAAAAAAATGAAAAATTCAATCAAATTAGGTGCTTTAGCTTTGGCTTTAGCTGTTTCTTTCGCTTCTTGCTCGGGCAAAAAATCAACTTCGGCTGCCGACTCAACTGCTAAAGCTGACTCTGCTGCTAAAATGGCTGCTGACAGCACTAAGAAAGACACTACCAAAAAAGACACTGCCAAAATGAAAATGGCTGACACTACCAAGAAAAAAATGTAATCGACCTTTTTCTGGAAAGAAATCAAAAACCGCTGTGAAATTCGCAGCGGTTTTTTTGTGTCACAACTTATTGATTGCAAAAAAAATCCCTGCAAAGGTAATTTGCAGGGATTTTTACCCTTATGCTCAGAACAAGCTTATGCCATCTCTGGTTTCAGCTCTTCTTTTTTGACTTCGGGAGTATGGCCACCAAATAATTTTTTAAACCAGTTTTTCATGTGTACACGGATGATGTACATACATGGCACCAGGATAAGTGTAATGATGGTTGCAAAGCCTAAGCCGAATATCATGGTCCACGAAAGTGGCCCCCAGAATGCAACGTTATCACCACCGAAATAGATATGTGGTTTAAATTCTGTAAATAAGCCCACAAAATCGATATTGAAACCAACAGCCAGGGGTATCAAACCACAGATGGCAGCAGTTGCGGTTAACAATACCGGCGTCATCCTTGTACGGGCTGCTTCAACAACCGCATCGTGCAAATTGTTACCCTGCTCCATCAGCATATCGGTAAACTCAACCAGCAGTATGCCGTTACGCACTACCACACCGGCAAGCGCTATGATACCTACGCCGGTCATTACGATCGAGATCGTCATACCCCACACGCTTACTCCCAGGAATACACCGATAATGCTAAAGAATATTTCGCTGATGATGATAAACGTTTTACCTACCGAGTTGAACTGGATCATCAGGATGATCAGGATCAGCCCGAATGATACGCCCAGCGCGGTTAACAGGAACGTTGCTGCCTCAGCCTGATCTTCCTGCCCGCCACCCTGACGGATGGTAATATCATCGGCATGTTTGAAGCTTTTAATAGCTCTTAATATATTGGCGTTAACATCGTTGGCGTTATATGGCTGTACCACATTTGAGCCGAGCGTTATTACGCGCCTTTGTTGCTTACGCTTGATATTGCTATAGGTATTGGTAAACCGGACATCAGTAAAAGCTGATATAGGCACTTGGCGTATTGCCCCGCCCATTGCCATATCGCGGTACGTCATTTTAAGATTACGGATAGCATCGATGTTGTTGCGCTGCTGTTCGTTGGCGCGAACGGTTATCTCGTAGTTATCCTCTTTGGTATTCTTAAAGTCGCCTGCTTTTGCCCCGTAAACCGTGGCGCCCAAAGCCTGCGTTATCGTATTGGTATTCACGCCTTCGCGGTTAGCGCGCTCACGGTCGACATCAAATATGATCTCCGGTTTATCGCTCTGCACATCTGGCGTGAGTTCTTCGATACCGGCAATATTCTGGCTATTAATGTATTTTTTAAGCCTGTCGGCTGTTTTCACCAACGAGTCGAGGTTATCTCCGATGATCTCGAGGCTGATATCTTTTTGCGTTGGCGGGCCACCGTGCTCTTGTGCAACAGCAATCTTTACACCTGGCACACCCTGTACCTCGCGGCGGATATTGGCCAGTATCTTTTTGGTGTCCTTACCGTTACGTTTGCCAAACTCAACAAACGCTACCGTTATTTTACCCTTGTTTGGGTATTTTCCCTGATCTTCATCCTGCGGGTCGGTAACGCTTACCGTTACGTTAGATATAATTGACGATACAATGTCTTTATCCGGCTCGACTACTTTAGCTACACGTTTTTCCAATTGTGCTGTAACCTGGTTGGTGTAGGCCTGGTCGGTACCGATAGGCAAAGTAACATATACATACACAAAGTTAGGGTCGCCGTTGGGGAAGAACTCTACTTTAGGCGAACGGATAGCCATAAACACAAAAGTGAAAATGAATAATACAATTGTGCTGATCAATATGGTAATAGGCCTGTGTACGGCCCACTCGAGGCGGCGCGCATACCACGACTGGAATTTTGGCCAGGCATTATTCTGGAAAGCATCAATGATACGCAGCAACAAAAAGTGGTTAAGCAGGTAAAGGAAAGCCGCAAACACCACAAAATTACCGATACCCTTATTCATAGCGTAACCCAAAAGTGCTACCACTGCAAAAACGATGAGCGACCTGACAACCTTTTTATCGAATTTAGGATTGTCGTGTTCGCCCTCGTGATGCGGTTTCATGAAATCGACTGCAAAAACAGGGTTCATGATGTAGGCAACCAATAACGAAGCAAGCAAGGTAATGATGAGCGTGATAGGCAGGAAGAACATGAAATGGCCGATCAAGCTGTTCCAGAAAGCCAGCGGAATGAATGGCGCCAAAGTAGTCATGGTGCCCGAGAATACCGGCAGGAATACCTCGCCGGCAGCTATTTTCGCAGCTTCTTTTATCGGTACCCTGCCATTGGCAAAGATACGGTGCGTGTTTTCGATAACTACAATGGCATCGTCAACCACGATACCCAAAGCCAGCAGGAACGAGAACAACACGATCATGTTCAGGGTAAAGCCTATGGCCGGCATTACCAGGAAAGCAACAAAGCACGACAACGGAACCGAAAGGGCTACAAACACCGCATTGGTCGTCCCCATAAAGAACATGAGGATAACCGTAACCAGTATGAAACCGATAACGATAGTATTGATCAGGTCGTTCAGTGTCGAGCGTGTTTTATCGCTCTGATCGCCGGTTACGGTGATATTCAACCCTTTGGGGAAAACAGTTTTTTGCTTTTGAACGATAAGGTTATTGATCTTATCAGAAGCCTGGATCAGGTTTTCGCCCGCACGTTTACTTACGTTCAGGGTAATTACATTTTTAAAGTCAGGGTTATCGTTTGTTTTTAAACGGGCATAACTTTCCTGGTCTTTAAAACCATCCCTGATTTCGGCGATATCGCGTAAGTACACCGCTTTCCCGGCAGGATTGCGAATGATCATAGCTCCTACTTCATCGGCACTCTTAAAATCCTGTTTGATATCGATCGGGCGCTGCATGCCATCAATAATTACATTACCGGCGGTACTGATGATGTTTTCGGTACCGATAGCCTGGATGATATCTCCATACCCCAGCTGCGCAGCCGACATTTTATTCAGATCGACGTTAACCTGGATATTGGGCGTAAGCGCCCCTACCTCTTCAACCTTCGAGATTTCTTTATAGCTTTCAATATCATCTTTTAAGTTATCGGCATACTCCTTTAACTTTTTCAGATCGTAATTGCCCGAAATGTTAATATAGAGGATAGGTAAATCGGCTACGTTGATATCGGATATGGTAGGGTCTTTCAGGTTAGCGTCATTTTGCGGAAGATCGGCCTTGGCTTTATCAACTGCATCCTTAACATCCTGCTTGGCATCCTTTATCGCAATATTGGCGTTAAATTCAGCCGTGATTAACGATACGTTCTGCGAAGAGTTGGAAGTAACTTTTTTCAAACCTTTAAGCGATTTTAGCTGCTTTTCGATCTGACGGGTTACCAGCAACTCGATGTTCTGCGGCGATTGCCCCTGGTAAATGGTCGTAATAAAAACTTTCGACTGGGCTATATCCGGAAAGTTTTCTTTCGGCAGGTTATTGTAGCTGATCAAACCCAATACCGTGATCAGGAAAATAAGCACATATACCGCCGTTTTATTATCGATGGCCCAACTTGAGGGCTTAAATTCTTTTGCGAGATCTTTCATATCAGATCGTTTAGTTTAAGTGAGTACTTTATTTGGAAACTTTTACCTTATCGCCATCCTCGATATCGGACGCGCCTTCGGTGATCAGCTTATCGCCGGGTTCTAAACCAGATAAAATTTCGGACTGGCTGCCATACGTTGTGCCTACTTTAACAGGCTTACGCTTAGCAATACCATTAACTTCCACAAATACATAATCGCCCTGCTCTGATTTTTGAATTGCTTTTAAAGGTATAACAACGGCGTTGGCGTGGCTGTAGTCGGCAATTTTAATAATGGCAGTCATGTTCGGACGGAGTTTTTTATTACCGGGTAATTTGATTTCGATCCCAAAACTGCGCGATCCGGGATCAATGACTTTGGTAGCAAAGGTTACTTTGGTTACCAATGAATCGTTAGCATCCGGAAACATGACTTTTACTGTCTGACCCTGATTTACACTATTTGAGTACGACTCCGGAACATCAGCTTTAACTTTCAGGTTATCGGTATTAACAATACGGATGCCCATTAATGCTGATTGGCCCACTTTAAGATCCATTTGATCGACGGTCCCGCTTATCGGCGAAATGATGCGGTACTGATCAGACTGTTCTTTTAAAACGGCCAATTGCTTTTCGGCGCTTTGTAAATTGCTTTGTGCTTGCAAAAACTGGATCTCCGTACCAATTTTCTGATCCCACAGGTTTTTCTGACGCTCATAAACTGTTTTTAACAGGCCGATATTTACCATTGCCTGAGCCATGCTTTGTTTTAAAACGCTGTTATCCAATTGTGCCAGCAACTGGCCTTTGGTTACATGATCGCCGGCTTTTACATATAAATTAGTGATCATTCCGGGTGCCTGGGCATAGGCTGTAACGTTGTCCTGGGCATCAATCCGGCCTTGCAGCTGAACGTAATTGGTAAAAGTGCCTTTGGTGATTTCGGTTACCGAAACATCGGTCGATTTGACTGAGTCCTTTGTTCCGATCTTGGCCTCAAGGTCAGATATTTTCTGTGTTATATCTGCCTGTTGTTTTTTCAGATCGGCCAGTTCGGCTTTAGGGTCTTTGGGTTTATTTGTGCAAGCGGCCAGTAATGCAACGGCGCTTATCAATAATATTTTTGTTTTCATTGTGTTTATATAAGCTATGTTTGATTGATGATTAGTTGATTTTACCATATGCCTTATCCATATCTACCTTGCTGTTCAGCGCACTGTACAGCGCCTGGATATAATCGGTATCGGCAGTTTCCAACCCGGTTTGCGCCTGTGTAACCTCGATGCTCGAGCCTACACCCTGCTGATATTTAATTTTAGATACCCGCAAAACCTCTTCGGCAAGTTCGCGGCTGCGCTTTTGATTGTTTAACGACTGGACACTGTTATAAAATGTAATGCGGGCAGCGGCAGCTTGCAACGCGATGCCGTTTTTGGCATTCTCCAGATCGTTTTGTGCTTTTTGTACGTTTACCTGGCTTTGCTTTAACTGGTAGCTGCGCTGAAAACCACTAAAGATAGGGATGTTGATACCCAAACCGATGTAGCTGTTCATATACATATGATCGTACAGGTAACGGAAGTGATTTTCCTGGAAAACTCCGCCATAACCGCCGTTTAAAGAAGCGCTTGGTAAAAAGGCAGCTTTTTTATCCTTCACATCGAGCATATTCAGCTTCAGGTTGGTTTCGAGCAGGCTGTACTCGATGCGCCTGTGGTAAAAACCGGTATCGATACTGTTTTGCGCAATATCCTGATCCAGCTTAATGTTTTCTAACTTATCGGTCAGCGTCAGCTCCTGATCGATAGGCATACCCATCTGGAATTTAAGCATCTGGATGTACAATGTAATAGCCCGGGCCACGTTTTCGCGGTTGGTAACCAGGTTATCGTATTGTACAGTCAAACGGTCCACATCTATCTTCTCAACAAAACCTTGTTTGTTGGATGCTGTAGTTTGATCGAGTTGTTGTTTTAACTGTGCAATATTGGCGTCGAGCAGCTTCACCTGTTCGCCGCTAACCAATACCTGGTAATAGGCTTTGGTAACGTTGACATTGGTTTCAATTTTAGAACGAACCAAGCTTCTCTGATAAAGTTCTTTGAACGTTTTAACAGCCTGTAATCCAACAATAAACGTTCCGCTGAACAGCAATTGCGACGCCGTAAGCGAATAAGTATTATTGTATTTTACCGCGCCGAAGGGGAACTGTACTAACGGTGCATTTTGATCGATGGCTCCCGTGGTTGCCAATTTGGTAAAATCGGGGCCAACCGATGCCGGTGGTTTTAGAAAATCCTGGAAAGAAATCGTACCGTTTACCTGGGGCAAACCAGTGCCGATGGTTTCCTTGATCTTATAATCAGCGCTCTTTACATCGAGGGTAGCGTTTTTAACAGAATCCTGATGTTCATAGGCATAATTAATACAATCGGCAAGGCTAAAATTGTACGGACCGCTTGTTTGTTTTGATTGGGCAAAGCTAATATTTGCATATAATATCAGGCATGCGGTTATCAGATATAAATGTTTCATGTAGAATATATTAAGGTTTGTTTATTGTTGTTGTATAAATATTCCGGTAATCGTCTAATATGGCACATCCTTCGGCGGTGCATATCCCGTATAAAAAATGTTCCAGAAACTGCATCTGCACCGTCCAGGTATTGTACTCGCTGGGCGGGAACAGGATTGCATTAAAACCGGCCTCAGTTTGCAGCATATGCATTTTCGCCATAATGCGCGGGTTTATGCCTTCGCGGATATAGCCCTGAGAAATGCCCCGGGTTAAGATATCCGTCAGGTTATCAACCACTACTTCGGCTTTAAATTTTTGCAAGAGTTGCCACGACTCGGGATGATACTTTTGCATATCGTGTATTAGGATGGGGTTGATCTTTGAAAAAAACTCCTCGGCACATTTCATCATAAAAATGAGTTCTTCCATCACATTGTCCGACGATTCGACGATACCGCACATCCTGTCTTTATCCTCCTGCAGTTTTTGATGTACCAGGGCCGTTACCACTTCATCTTTATCTTTAAAAAACACATAAATGGTTTTTTTGGAGATGCCCAGATGTTTGGCAATATCATCCATGGTTACACTACGTATCCCCGCTTTAAAAAAAAGCTCCTCCGCTCCTGCTAATATTCTCTCTTTTTGAATCATGGTTTTTTAAAAGCTTTCGCCAATCCGCTCCTATAACTATCCTATCATCTGAAATTGGACAGCAGGCTGCATAATTTTATTTTAACGAAACAAAACTATGGAAACATTTTTCGATTTCAAAGTTTCCAAATATTATCATTACGTTAAGCTGACAATTCGGAAAAGCTAAAGTTTACTGTTTATGAGCTTAGAAGAGGCTGGCTAATTTGCTATATTTGCGAAAAAATCACCGATCAAAATGCTTTCACCACTTTCGGCGGTATCACCTGTGGATGGCCGTTATCATAACACTACCAAAGAACTTTCGCCTTATTTTTCAGAAGCCGCGCTGATCAAATACCGGGTTTTTGTTGAGATAGAATATTTTATAGCGTTGTGCGAAATACCGCTGCCTCAACTGCAGCATTTTGACAGACCACTTTTTAAAAAGTTACGGGATATCTACCAAAATTTTTCGGAGAGTGATGCCCAGGCTATCAAAGACACCGAAAAAATAACCAATCACGATGTAAAAGCCGTAGAATATTTCATCAAAAACAAGTTCGATGAGTTTGGCCTTTCGGAGTACAAAGAGTTTATACACTTTGGTTTAACATCGCAGGATATTAATAACACGGCTATACCTTACTCATTTAAACTGGCTATCGACGAAGTTTACCTGCCGAACATCAAAGCGGTGACCGATCAGTTAAGAAGCTATGCCGGCGAATGGAAAGATGTGCCTATGCTGGCACACACGCACGGGCAACCGGCATCACCCACACGGCTCGGCAAGGAAATTATGGTTTTTGTGGAACGACTCGAAGCTCAACTCGACTTGCTCGCGCAAATACCTTACTCCGCAAAATTTGGTGGTGCTACCGGGAATTTTAATGCGCATTTTGTGGGATACCCGGAGCACGACTGGAAAGCTTTCGGCAATCATTTTGTAAACGATATTCTGGGGCTAAAACGCTCGCAGCATACCACACAGATTGAGCATTACGACAATTTTGCCGCACATTGCGACGCGCTGAAACGTATCAATAACATTTTGATAGATCTCGACCGGGATATGTGGACCTACATATCCATGAATTATTTTAAGCAGAAGATCAAAGCGGGCGAGATCGGCTCATCGGCCATGCCGCATAAGGTTAACCCGATTGATTTTGAGAACTCCGAAGGCAACCTGGGTATTGCTAACGCCTTGTTTGAGCATTTGGCGGCAAAACTACCGATATCTCGCCTGCAGCGTGACCTGACCGACTCGACCGTGTTACGTAACATCGGCGTGCCGGTGGCTCACACACTGATCGCGATGAAATCGACCATGAAAGGCCTGGGAAAATTGCTGCTGAACCAACCTGCGTTAAACGCGCACCTCGAAGCAAACTGGGCCGTAGTTGCCGAAGCGATACAAACCATCCTTCGCCGCGAGGGCTACCCAAACCCATACGAAGCGCTAAAAGAATTGACCCGTACCAACCAGGAGATCAACGCCGCTACGATTGCCGATTTTGTGGAGACATTACAGGTTGGCGAAGAGGTTAAGGCGGAGATCAGGATGATTAGCCCGGCGACGTATACGGGGATATAGTCCCCACCCAAACCCTCTTCGGAAGAGCGGGCTTAAAAAATCTCCCCCTGCAGGGGGAGATTTAGACGGGGCTCGGTCATTTACAGGTCATACTACCGGCGGAGTGTTTGAAACTGAAAAAAGCTGAGTAATTTTGTTTATCCTTATTTAAGAAAAGTCATGAATATCAACGTATATACCGAATCGACACCGAACCCCGCAACCATGAAGTTCATCGTGAACAAGTTGCTGATCAACGGCAGTGTTGACTATCCTACTAAAGAGAGCGCCGAAAAATCGCCATTCGCTAAAGAGCTGTTTAAATTCTCGTTTGTGAACGGTGTGTTCTTCGCCAGCAACTTTGTTACGGTTACCAAAACCGAAGGCAGCGACTGGAGCGACCTGGAACCGATTGTGAAAGAGTTTGTAAAAGGCGCCGTTGAGTCGGAATTACTGGTACAATTAAAAGAGCAGGAGGATGTTGTTTTTGAAGGTACCGAGGCCGAAATTAAAATACAGCAGATATTACAGGATTACGTGCGGCCGGCTGTTGAACAGGACGGCGGCGCGATAAGTTATAAATCGTTTAACGATGGTGTGGTAACTGTAGAACTCCGTGGCTCGTGCAGCGGCTGCCCGTCATCAACCATCACCTTAAAATCGGGCATCGAGAACCTGCTGAAACGCATGGTGCCTGAGGTCACCGAGGTGGTATCGGAAGCGATGTGATTTTAGGATTACACCGATTGTAAAAAATGATTCCACCGATAAAAATCAGTGGAATCCATACGCAATCGGTGAAATCAATAATAAGATTGTTTTACTATAGTTTGATTGAATACCAGTTTGTCATTTTGGGCAGGCTGGTATTTTTTGTTTGGGTTGCACTGATTCACTGATGTTTTTCGAATCGGTGTAATCATTTTTCAATCGGTGCAATCACAAATATCTCTTAATGATCCGCAGCTTATGGGTATATTTTTTCTGCTCGGGTGCGTAAATGCCCTGGCCGTCGATCTGGTTAATCTTTACTTTACCGGAGGCATGGATGATCATTTCGTTGTTGAGCATGATGCCCACGTGGGTGATACGGCCTTCGTCGTTATCGAAGAAGGCAAGATCGCCCAGGGTGGCGTTCTGCAAAAAGTCGACCACCTCGCCCTGCTCGGCCTGTTGCCAGGCGTCGCGGCGCAGGCTAACGCCCTGCGTGCGCATTACAGCCTGCGCAAAGCCCGAACAATCGATACCAAAATGGGTACGGCCGCCCCAAAGATATGGGCTGTTGATAAAAGAATAGGCAATCTCAAGTAACGTATCTACATTACCCTGTGTATCTACCGTAAAGGTTTCATTGCCTGCGGTGATCTTGCCGTTATTTAAAAACGGCAGGGTACTGCCAAACGGCAGGTAGATGATAGAGCTATCCCCCTCCTTTAAGGCGGCGGTAGCAAAAGTGCGCGTGGTAACCGGTTTATTTTGCGATAGCTTTTGATAAGTTTCGGCATCGATGGACGCATATTGCAGCTCGTTGAGCCAGCCTTCGTAACCGTCAAACGCATTGATAACGCGCAGCCAGTTCTCAAAACGCTCCATGATCTCGAAAGTTTCGCCAAATAACAGCTGCGAAACCTGCTCGGCGGCATGTTTGGGTTGTGCACGCAAAGGCGCTATCGCCAAATTTGCTATTCCATATTCCATATCGCTAAAATAAAAAAAGGGAACACATACCTGATGCACTCCCTTTACTATTTATCAAAATAAAAAACTTATCCCTGTATGTGCAGCCATTCTTTTTTGGCCAGCAGTTCTTCTTTGGTTTCGCGCACATCTTCATCATCCACACAGCAATCAACCGGGCAAACGGCGGCGCATTGCGGTTCATCGTGAAAACCAACGCACTCGGTACATTTATCGGGTACTATATAATAAACATCGTCGCTCAAAGCTGCCTGAGTTTCTTCGGCATTTAAAGTGTTACCATCGCCAAAGTCAATAATACCTTTCAAATCGGTACCATCAGAGAAACGCCACGCTGCGCCTGCATCATAAATAGCGTTGTTTGGGCATTCAGGCTCACAAGCTCCGCAGTTGATGCATTCGTCAGTGATTTTTATAGCCATGTTCTTAAAATATATATCTAACTAAATTAACTTTGCCCTCGGGCTTTAAGCCGCAAATATAACAAAAAATCTGTTTTGGAGTTTCATCCAATGCCATTAATATGTCACAAGCAAAAAAAATATACTTAATTGATAGACTTTCGCAACTGGGCGACAAATTAAACAACCCCGACGAAGCCCTCAGGGCCCTGATTGAGACCGAACAACATTATAACGCATGGTTCACCCCGCTGAATACGATGAACGCTGTGAAAGCCATTGGCGGTATGCTGAACCGGGAGGATCTTGCCGTGTGGTTAAGCCCTGAGCCTGGAGCCCGGAGCCCGGAGTCAGAAAAACCGGCTCAAGACTCAGGACTCCAGGCTCAGGGCTCAAAAAACGTAGGACTGATACTCGCCGGTAATATTCCATTAGTGGGTTTTCACGATGTGTTGTGCGTTTTAGTATCGAGGCACCACGCTATGATCAAGGCTTCGACCCAGGATGCAAGGTTGATTAAACATCTTTTGAACATGCTGGTGGAGATTGCGCCTGAGTTCGCGGGGAGCTTTAGCTTTGTGGAACGGCTGGCCAATTTTGACGCGGTGATAGCTACCGGCAGTAACAATACTTCGCGATATTTTGAGTACTATTTCGGCAAAGTGCCGCACATTATCCGCAAAAACCGCAACAGTGTGACCGTACTTACCGGTATAGAAAGCACAGAACAACTGTTCTTACTGGGACATGATATCTTCGATTTTTTTGGCCTGGGATGCCGCAATGTATCGAAGCTGTGGGTACCTAAAGCCTACGATTTTGTCCCCTTCTTTGAAGCGATAGAGCCACATGCGGATATTATCAACCATCATAAATACCGCAATAATTACGATTACAACAAATCTATCTACCTGGTAAACGGCGACAAGCACCTGGACAATGGTTTTTTACTCGTGAAGGAAGACGAGCGCCTGGCCTCGCCCCTGGCAGTATTATATTTTGAATATTATAACGACCTTGACGACGCACAAATACGCCTTGCCGGATTAAGTGAGCAGATACAATGTATTGTAAGTGAAACGGAGCTGCACCTTGATAACCAAGTAGTCGGCTTTGGCGAAAGCCAGAAACCTAAATTGTGGGACTATGCCGATGGTGTGGATACGATGGCGTTTTTGAATACGCTTTAGATCGCCATACTATTTGTATCTTAGCAGCATCTTACTGTCTTAAATAAAATATTGAAAAGCTATTAACACGGGAATCTCTGTCCCGCTGGCCTTGTATTGCTTGCCGATACAGGCTATTTCAATTATTTTTTTAACGACAAAACTCATGAACCAACATAAAACCATCGCCGTTATCGGCGGTACCGGCAAAGCCGGTAAATACCTCGTTCAGCAACTTTTAAAAAACGGCTACACCGTTAATGCGCTTGTGCGCACACCCGAAAATTTCGCGCCCTCCCACCCTGCACTTAGTATTGTAAAGGGCGATATCCAAAACATAGCAGCTATCCAAAAGATACTAAAAGGTTGCAATGCTGTACTCAGTACCCTGGGGCAAACTCAGGGCGAACCGCTGATATCGGCTTTAGCGGCCACAAATATTCTTGCGGTAATGAAAGAATACGGCATTAAACGCTACATTTTTGTTTGCGGGATGAACATTGATGTGCCGGGCGACAATAAGAACGCGGCGAACATTGCCAAATCTGATTGGATGCGGAACAATTTTCCGGCCGTGGTTGCAGATAAGCAACGAGCTTATGAGATAGTGGCCGCAAGTGTTGTGGACTGGACTATGGTGCGGGTACCAATGATTGTACAAAGTGACGAAAAAAACGGGGTAACCAACAGTTTGCAAGATTGCCCGGGCGAAAGCATCAATACCAGTGATCTGGCTGACTTTCTGATCAGTCAGATTGATGATAAACGATATATTAGAAAATCGCCGTTTGCAGCGGGCGCTTGAGTACTGACAGACATAAAAAGCAAAGAAAACCCGGTAATGATAATTATCGGCCGGGTTTTCCTGCGTTAGCGATAGAAACGGATACCCGCCCTGTGGCTAATGCCTTGTGCAGTATGAGTGCCTGCCTGCCGGACGGGCAGGGATAGCGCGGGCCGCAGGCAACGCCCGATTAAAAGCAAAAAAGTAAAAATTCAAAAGTAAAAATAACCGGCAAAGCTGCTGTGCCAACCGGGGATTGCTTTAACGGAACTATTCGTTACAGGATGTACGCTTTTAATAAATTCGAAATCAGGTAAAACCCAATGTTTATAATTTCACTCCCTACTTATTAAACGGATTGCTACCTTTGAATTATAGCTTTAAGCTTTGTGCTTTTAGCTTTAAGCTTACAAAATGTATATCATCAAAGTAAAAGGCGTTGCCAAAATACCCGATTATGTACAGCTGCGCGATGAGAAGTTTACCCTGCTGGCTTATTTCAGGATCGACAGGCCGGATAAATCGCTCGACAAAGTTGGCCTGGCTGACAAGGCCGAGTATATAATGAATGTTGTAAAAGAGCTGCCTTTTGGGCAGATACTAAAACTGGAACTGTGATATGATCGGTAATTCTGTTATCAAACTCAAAGATGTTGATGTTTTTCAGCAAAAACACCTGGTACTTTCGGCCGTTGACCTGCATGTGGATAAAGGCGATTTTGTGTGGCTGATAGGGCAAACCGGCTCGGGCAAGAGCAGTTTGCTGAAAGTTATTTACGGCGATCTGCATATTAACAGCGGCGAGGGCCATGCCTGCGGGTACGATCTGAAAAAACTTACCGATAAAGAAGTGCCTTTTTTGCGCCGCAAGCTGGGGATAGTTTTCCAGGATTTTCAGTTACTGACAGACCGTACCGTGGCCCAGAACCTGGAGTTTGTAATGAAAGCTACCGGCTGGAAAGATAAGAACCTGATTACCGAACGCACCAAAGACGTGCTCGAAAAAGTGGGCCTGCGCTCCAAGATCAATAAAATGCCGCATGAGCTATCGGGTGGCGAGCAGCAACGTGTAGTAGTTGCCCGTGCGTTGCTGAACGACCCTGAAATCATTTTGGCCGACGAACCGACAGGTAACCTTGACCCCGAAACATCCGAGGACCTGGTGATGCTCCTGAAACAGATCAGCCAGGCTGGTACTGCTGTGCTGGTGGCTACGCACGATTACCAGATCATCCGGGCTTTCCCCTCGCGCATCATCAAATGCGAAAACGGAAAGGTATTGGAGGATGTGCAGATAGCTTAATAGTGAGTGGTGAATGGTTAGTAAACTTTACCTGTTGTGAAGTTTGTTTTGAATTAAAAACCTATCAGGCGACACCTACCCACCAAAAAACAAACGGTTTTAACCAAGCCTCTCATCATTGACTACTCACCACTCACCTGATCACATATAGGTCAAACCGAAATGTTTTTTACCATCGTAATAAACGGGCTCAAATACGGCTTCATCGGCTAACTCGCAACCTGCGGATATTGAACTGCATACCACATTGCCGAATATGGTAGCAATGGCGGTATCGGCAGCATCGCGGCCGGTGGCAATCTTAACCAAACCATTTAACGGGGCCAGGTGCGTGGCATCAAATATCACCCACTCGCCACCTAAAAAGGCTTCGAAACAGGCATGGAAGTCTTGTGGTTTTAGCTGGTGGCAATAGCCGGTAAAATACCTTGCCGGGATATCCAGCGTACGGCAAAGCGCTATGCCCAGGTGTGCAAAATCGCGGCAAACGCCGGCCTGCTCGGTAGCCGTATCGTAAGCCGATGTTTGCGAGTTGGTCGATCCGCTCAGGTATTCCACATTATCGTGTATCCACTTGGTGAGCGCCAGTACTTTTTCGAAAGCATTATTGATCTTGCCAAAACGGCTGTTGGCAAAGCGGTGCAGCTTATCCGACTGGCAGTAGCGGCTTGGGTACAGGTAAGGCAAAACCGATGGATCGAGCTGCATTACAGGTACGCTGTCGAGCACTTTACCATCCATTTTTTTATAGGACGTATCGACAAGGGCAGTGTAATTAATATTAACGAAGCAGGGCTCGGGTACCTCTATCCGCACATAGCGGTTCTCGCCCTGTAAAGGGTTTAGTTCTTCAATCTTAAAATATGGCTCGATATGGAAAGATTCTTCGAGCACGGTTTGTGCCGATGTACGCAGGGCATGGATATTTAATATGAACGTTGACGGGCCTTTTACGTCGTACCCTAACTGACCTGCTACTTTAAATTTCATTCTTTTTTTTGCGTTTTCTGTTGGCTTTGCCGAGTTTATTAAACGCAGTGTCCATCCATTGGTTTGATACTTTTTTCAGGGCCGATTTTAATTGCTTATCCCATTGGGCCGAAACCCTTTCGAGATCTTCCTTTTCGTAATGCTGCTCAATCATGTTAAAGCTGCCGTTCTCGTAAAGGGCGATATCAATCGGGAAATCCACATCGGCAGCGCTGATGCGCGTTGAATCGAACGACAGGAAGCCTGCTTTTAAAGCCAGCTTGAGGCTCGAGTTGGTAGTAAGGCTCCGGTTAAGTATAGCCTTGCCCTGGGCCGCGTTACCGATGATCACGTAAGGCGCGCCCTCGCCCAGTTCAACCCAGTTGCCTTCGGGATAGAGTAAGAACAATTTATGCTCCTCGTCATCCCTCATCTGCCCGCCGATAATGGTGTTCAGGTTAAACTTAAAACCCGATTTCTCGAGCGAGTCCTTATCTTCGATAGCTACGCGTTTCACCTGTTCGCCAAAGGCATTAACCACTTTATAGAGCTTATCGTAACTGTCGGATTCTTTCTCCAATAACTCGTCAAAATAAACAATGGCCTTATCGCGTACCGAGCGCAAACCGCTCGTCATGATAAACAGGGAACAGTTCTCTTTTTGAAACACCGATAGTTTCTTTTTAATGGTCACATCGGTACCACTGGTAATGCGGGTATCGGCAATGGCCACCAGGCCCTTTTTTACTTTGATGCCTAAGCAATAAGTCATAACAGATCATAAATTGAGGATAGAAAACTCAACGGCGCAAAGTAAATTATAATTTAGGTTAACTGAGGCTTGCAAGCAACATTTAATTTTAAACAGCTATATTTAATCAGCAATATCACCAATAATGAAAATCAGGCAATTTTTGATCGGATCGGTAATAATCCTGCTCTCTTCCTCGGCGAAACCGGTGCTTACCGGTACCGATGTTTTGAAGATGATGTATGCCAAATATGCCGGCAAATGGCACCGGGCATTAACGTTTAAGCAAACTACCGAACGCTACCGTAACGATACCCTGCGGTCAAAACAAACCTGGCGCGAATCAATGCTGTATCCTGATAAATTGCGCATCGACATTGAGCCGCCGGCTGATAATAATTCCATTATCTTCCGTGGTGATTCTACTTACCGTATCACTGCCGGCCAACTCAAAACAGCTGCAGCACAAGGCAACGATCTGATATTTTTATTGGGCGGCTTATATTCTTATCCTTTAGCCCAAACTATGGATAAACTTAAAAACCTTGGCTACGATGTTAACCAGGCACACGAAGATATTTGGAAAGATAAGCCTGTGTACGTGATAGGTGCCGCGAAAGGCGACCTGAAAGTAAGCCAGTTATGGATAGACAAGGAGAACTTTTACCTGGTGCGGATGATTGAGTTTAATAAGGGCACAAAGGAAGAAGCCTTATTCGATGATCATTTAAAACTGGATAACGCCTGGACAGAAACTAAGGTACATTTTTACATCAACGATAAACTGGTACAGGTTGAAAGCTATTACGATGTGAAGGCGGTTGCCGGCCTTGACCCGGCTATTTTCGATCCGGCACATTATATAAAACCTGCCAATCGCTAAAGCTTTTACGAGGCAGCACTCGACCTGGTCCCTTTAAAACCGTTGCCGTTAAGAGCCGAATTAAAATAGCTTGGAAAACTGGCGTTAACATGACCGGTATTTTCGTGTACCGATGGGTGTGCTTTAACGGCCTCGATACTTGCCGAAGATATGATGATGATGACAGGCTCGGCCCATGCTTTTTTAAGAGGATTTAGGTTCGTCATAAGGGTTAATTTACGCTGTGATGTTGCGGCAAAAATACATTTTTTGATCGTACCTTCTATATCGGCCTTTCCGCAACTGCCACGGCAATCAACCAGCTTCAATATTATGCGAAATTAGCTTATCAGTAAACTATTTTGGCAGTTTTAGTGTACTAATCACACTTACTTTTATTGCTGCTTTAAAAATGTTTAGTTTGCGGCTATAAACCGATTTCCGCATCAAATGTCGTCTGCAAAAAAAAGCCTTTTAGTACTATTATCTTTCTTTGCCGGATTTTATCCTGCATTAGCTCAGCAAAGGATACATCTCACCAACAATTGGGAATTTATAAAACAAGACCTTGGCAGTGTTTGGGAAGCTGTTCGCCCGATACCCGCACCCGATAACCCCGAAGGTGTACCTGTCTGGGAAAAGGTTACCCTGCCGCATTGCTTTAACAGCCGCGATGCTGTTGACCCTGCGGGGAATTATTACCAGGGCCCGGGATGGTATCGCACCAAACTCGATATCCAGAACCCGTATACCAACGGCCGAACTTTGTTACACTTTGAAGGCGCCGGGCAGAAAACGGATGTGTATATATACACCACCAAAGTAGGCTCGCATTTGGGCGGTTACGATGAGTGGACGGTTGATATTACCGATGCCGTGGCTGCTTTTAAAAAGACGGAGGCATTTACCAAGCGATTTAACGGCAAAGTACCTGTAGAGATACGCTGCGACAACTCTCGCGATGTGGAGAGCATCCCTTCGCGCATGTCGGATTTTTGCGTGTATGGGGGTTTGTACCGCTACCTGAGTTTAGTTTATGCTCCTGCCCTTTCGTTAGATAAAGTTTTCGCTGCTGCGGAAGTAGATAAAGATGGCAAAATGGGCAAACTAAATATTAAAGCCCGTTTTTACAATCCGGAGAAGGTTGCCTTGGCCAATGTGCAGGTGGTGATCACCGACCCGCATGGCAAAGTGATCAATCAGAACAGCAGCAAGCTTGCCAGCCTGAGCGCCGATGAACCGGTGGGCTTGTTTGCCATAAAAAACCCGGTGATCTGGTCGCCCGCCAGCCCACAATTATATACGGTTGATGTGACCGTAACAAGCGATGCGGGAACTGTGAAACAAACCGAAAAAGTGGGTTTCCGCAATTTTGAGTTTGTGGATAACGGCCCGTTTATGCTGAACGGCAAACGGTTATTGCTGCAGGGCACACACCTGCATGCCGACCAGGCCGGTGTGGCCGCGGCCATGACCGAGGATATGACGCGCATCGACCTGCAGATGATCAAAGATATGGGCGCCAATTTTATCCGTTTGGGGCATTACCAGCAATCAAAACTGGTGCTCGACCTGTGCGACAGCCTGGGCCTTTTAGTTTGGGAAGAAACGCCCTGGTGCCGCGGCGGCCTTGGCGGCGATGTGTATAAAAACCAGGCACGCAGTATGCTCACCAATATGATCGAGCAGCATTATAACCATCCGGCCATCATCATCTGGAGCCTGGGTAACGAGAACGACTGGCCAGGCGATTTTGAGGAGTTCGACAAGCAAAAGATCCGCACCTTTATGAGCGAACAGAACGACCTGGCGCACCGCCTCGACCCATCGCGCAAAACGGCCATCCGCCGCTGCGATTTTTGCAAGGATATTGTGGATGTATACTCGCCTACCATTTGGGCCGGCTGGTACGGTAAAGGTTTATATACCAACTATAAAGACCTGGAAGAAAAAGGCTATAAATCGGTCAAGCATTTTTTACATGTGGAATGGGGCGGCGACAGCCACCAGTTCCGCTTTTCGGAAAACCCGGAATATGTAAAACCTAAAAATAAAAAACCGGGCGATACCACTAAAGTTGAGGTAAGCTACTCGAAAGACGGCGACTGGAGCGAAAGCTATATCTGCAACCTGTTCGACTGGACGCTAAAGGAGCAGGAAAACATGCCCTGGCTAACCGGAACCGCCTTTTGGACATTTAAAGATTTTGCTACGCCGCTGCGCCCCGATAACCCGGTGCCGTTCATTAACCAGAAAGGCGTTGTAGCGCACGACCAAACACCGAAAGAAGAATATTACGTAGTACAATCGTACTGGAGCAATAAACCGATGGCGCATATTTACGGGCATACCTGGCCCGTGCGCTGGGGCGATGCCGGTGAAGAAAAAATGGTGAAAGTATTTTCGAACTGCGACGAAGCCGAACTGTGGGTGAACGGCAAAAGCTACGGCACTAAAAAACGCAACAGCCAGGATTTCCCGGCTGCCGGCTTGCGCTGGAATGTAGTATTTAATAAGGGCGATAACCATATCAAGGTAATCGCCAAAAAAGGTAAGGTTGTAATAACTGATGAACTTGATCAACAATACCAAACCGATAAATGGGGCAAACCCGCCAAACTGGTGATGGAAAAGATAGGCGAAAAGGACGGCATAGCTACCGTACAGGTAAAACTGTACGACGCCAGCAACATCCAATGCCTCGACGCCGCTAACTGGATCAATTTCTCCCTTGCCGGGGACGGTATTTTACTGGATGACCTGGGCACCTCGACCGGCTCGCGCAAGGTGCAGGCTTATAACGGCCGCGCGCAGATATCGGTTGATACCCGTAAGGGTAAAAGTGTGGTGGGCGTGGCGAGTACGGGGTTGAAGAGTGTGTTTGTGGAGTTGTAGGGGCTGTTAAATCACAGGTGATCAAAAACAGATGCACAAAACGTGCATTATCAGAAAATATCTTATAAGATAGTAAAAAGGTATATTTGAAAATATTGATATCTATACCTTATGAAATTTTACATTGGAGTATTACTGGTACTAACTCTTGTGTTAATTGGAGTTATTCCATCTAAAGCACAGAAAAATCACTTTAACAATTCAAAGCTGGTTCATATACTTAAAGATGATCGCGGAAATATATTAGGCAAGGTGTACATTTCTGACTATCATGATGAGGGCCCTTACAGAACCGATATATTCTATAAATTAACCATCGTCAAACAAGATAGAGGAAAAATAGACACGCTGTACTTTATAAACAATACTGTTTGGCGAAACACCAAAGGATTTGATATGAGTGCTGCGAAAGAAAATTTTTTCGGTTATAAGATCGAAATGATGAAAAATGACTCATTTAGTTTATTTATTCCTTCCCGGAATGGCATTGGAGCTTCGGATCCCGCTATCATAGTATGGGATTATAAGAAGAAGATTTTTAGGGTATTTACCGAAGAATAAAGGCCTTTCGCTAGCTATCCGAAGTCTACGACTTCGAAACAGCGGAAGTTACATTACGTTAAACTTAGAGACTTCGAATAGCAGGGTGTTTGTGGAGTTATAGGAGCTTGTTAAAATCACAAGTCAGCAGCTCCGCAGCTACCGCACAAGACTTGCGTTATGGCAGGAAGAAAAAAACTCAATTTGATTATTCGAATCCGACCCGTTTAATTGTCGTAGAAAAAGTGATAATTAAGACACCTATAATGAGCGTTACAAGCTGATTTAAAAATTGATAGAAATTGGCATCACCGAATATGTGCTTATCTTCATCAAGCACAGTACCTAAAATTTGTAATAGACTACCTATTACCAAAAACACGATTACCCAAATTAAAATAACTTGTTTGGCATATTTGTTTTTTGTCATTATAAAGATCAATACCAAAGACTGGATACAAATAGGTATAAGGCCTAAAACATTTTTGCCCATCACAGACACGAATACGTTGTAAACCAACAATATAAGAATATATGCTATCAATAAAATGTAATAAATTTTATTTGTAAAAACAACTTTTTGCATTTGTTATAAAATTTTAGAGTTTCCTTCGTTATACTATTATAGTGAATTTCTCACTACTGGTCGAAGTTTAAAAATTTCGACTTAACATTGTGCAAGCATTCTGCTTGGTTGAGTTGGAAGCTTAACACATTATAGGTCTGAGTTACGCTGCGTTAAACTTTGACCAGTAGTTACTGTTTTCTTGCTTGTCCCACCAAAAAACCGTATATTTATGCAATTCAGCCGGTTTCGGCTAAAGTTCTTTGATCCGATCGCATACAGGGGTATACCCATTAATACCCATGCGATACCCATGTATTTGATGGGTGTTAAATTATACAAAAGTGCCTTTATGGCGTTTCAAGGCATATTTTAGGTAAAATTCGTTTAAAATACCCATAAATACCCATGCCTTTTCTGAAGCTACGGTATGCAAAGCATGTGTTTTTATGATGTTTTGAAGCCTGACATGTGAAGCACTCGTTACAAACGAGCGTAAGATACGCAAGACATCGGCATACCGATGTGATACCTATGTCATACCGATGTGTTTCATCGGTGCTAAAAACACAAAAAGCCCGAATTTGGGCTTTAAACGAAGTTTTCAATAAAAAATACGTGAAAATACCGAAGAATACCTATGTCCGTTTGTTTGATTTGTTCACTGGTTCATTGGTCATTGGTTTAGTGAAACTTGCATTCTGTTAAGTTCGGGGATGAACTATCCGAATGTCCTTTGTGGAGATTGCTTCAGTGCCGTTTGGAATTACGCGCGGAGATACTTGCACTTTCCATCTCAAAACAACTCTTTCGACGAGCCTACCAAAGTGAGCAACTCCTGTTTGGGTGGCTCTTCTAAACCGTGGGCTTTAAGCTGTTGCTGAAAGTGGATAAAAGACGGTAGTTCGTTCAGCAGTTTTTGCGCTGCTTCGTTTTCCTGGAAAGCGGTATGGATAAACGTTTGCCCGTCGGGACTTAAACAGCAATGGTACATAATACCCGGCGAGTTCAGCTTCCGCAGGTCGGCCATTACGGCCTGGATATTGATTTGATTCTGGGCCACAAAACCGGCTTTGGCGGTGTAGGTTACTTTGACGATTCTCATAGTGCATTATTATTTAGTTGAAGCAACTTGAAAAGGTATTTAAAGGTAAAGCATTTATAATATACTTGCTGTTAAACTATTGTAAAACAGCGGATATTCTGTAAGTTAGCTTGCCTTATTTTATCACATTATGCTAAAAAAATCTATCTGTACCCTACCGGGGTTATTGCTTTATGTTATTTGCTGCAGCCAGGCAGTGTATTTGCCGAAAAACTTAAAGCTCCCTGCGGATTCGGTGCGGTTGATCGACAACCTGAATAATTTTTTGATCCAGCTGCCTAAACCCGACAAAGATAACAGCATGGTGCTGAAAGAAAACCTGCTCACCGCCGCTGCTTTGATGGATGAAATGAAAGGTATGACAGATGCAGGCGCGGATAAAAAAGGCGTTTATAAATGTTATTTGACCAATATAGTACCGCTGGATAGCAATAGTTACGTTATACAGCTTGCGTACATGGGTGTTGATGCCGGCGCTCCGGTTTTAAGGGCGGGTTTTAAGCTGATCGCGCAAAGGCGGGATGAGCAGTATTACTTTGACAGTCCGCTAAAGCGGAATACGCGTGGCTGGCAGGTTAAAAAAACCGGGAGTTTCATCGTCTACCGCAACACTAACAACAAGGTTAGCAAGCTCGATACTTATGTAACCAAAGCCATGGCGTTTGATAAGCAGTTGCACGCGCAAAATTATACTACCGAAGTTTACTATTGCGATAACACGGTGGATGCCCTTGAACTATTAGGCATCGACTATAAAAAGGAATATAACAGCCTGCCTTTCGCACACCTTTCGACATTTGAGGGCGGTAACAATCTGCACGTCATCGGCGCACAGCCAACGGAGTACGCAGCCTATGACCTGCACGACCTGTGGCATAACCGTTTGCATCACGTGGCATCAACCGATGTCATCAACCGCCCGATGGACGAAGCCACTGCCTATTTGCACGGTGGCAGCTGGGATATCAGCTGGCCGGATATCTTTAAAAAGTTTAAGGCATTTGCGGGCACGAATCACGACTGGTTATCCATTTTTACCGCGCATAGCCGGTTTGGCGATGCCAGGGCGCCGCTGTATACCGATTACGTGATAGACGCGCTGATAGCCGAGAAAGTAGAAAAAGAAAAGGGGTTCGAGGCGGTTATGGCGCTGATATGCAGCGGAAAAAAAGAGCCCGACAACGCCGGTTTCTTTAAGGCGCTGGAAAAAGAAGCAGGGGTTACAAAGGTCAACTTTAATGCAGAGGTGGAGAAGATGGTTCAGCACGAGAACCCGCGTTAGCGATTGAAGCGCCCGCCTGCCGGACGGGCAGGGATACCGGCCCATTCGACGGGCTCAGGGTGGGCCTGTGGCTAAAGCCTGAAGGCGTATGAGCGCCCGCCTGCCGGACGGGCAGGAAAAGCGCGGCCCGCGTAGGGAAACGCCTAAATAATCGGCGCAATCGTTTTTATCATCGGTGTAATCTAAAAAGAGTATCTTTGCAGCAAAGCAAACCGCTCTATCGCTGCCTTTCGGGGCGGAGGAAAGTCCGGGCAACACAGGGCATCCTGCTTCCTAACGGGAAGGCGCCGCCAGTTGGCGACGGAAAGTGCCACAGAAAATATACCGCCGCGGTATTATGCCGGGGTAAGGTTGAAAACGCGAGGTAAGAGCTCACGGCCTTGTATGGTAACATGCATTGCGGTAAACCCCAGGAGTTGAAAAACCAAATAGGTTACAAAAGCGGAGCTGCCCGCTCCCTTCCGGTGCCCTGCACCGGTATTTGTAATGGGTAGGTTGTTAGAGCCTGACAGCAATGCCCGGCCCAGATAAATGATAGAGGTCCCGGTTTAACCGGGAAACAGAACCCGGCTTACAGGTTTGCTACTGGAATTAAAGACCTCTTTTTCCAAAAAACGGAAAAGAGGTCTTATTTTTCTATACTTCTCAAAACATAAGCCTGTAAATGTTGTTAAAAGGTTAAATCACCAAAAGTGTTTAATTTACTATACATTTTATTTTAACTTAGCAGTTAATACAACGACGACCTTATGGCTAAAATCCTGATAATTGATGATGAACGCGCTATCCGTAATACACTCCGTGAAATTTTAGAATACGAAGATTACCAGGTTGATGACATAGATAACGGTATTGATGGTTTGGAGATGATGCAGAAAACCGACTACGATCTGGTTTTATGCGATATCAAAATGAACCGGATGGATGGTATGGAAGTACTGTCGGAAGGGTTGGCGCTAAGGCCCGATCTGCCGTTTATCATGATATCGGGCCACGGTACGGTCGAGACCGCCGTTGAGGCCAGCAAAAAAGGCGCGTTCGATTTTATTTCGAAACCACCCGATCTGAACCGTTTACTCATTACGGTACGCAACGCGCTCGATCGCGGGTCGCTGGTTACCGAAACCAAGGTTTTAAAACGCAAAGTATCAAAAACAAGGGAGATTTTAGGCGAATCGCAGGCAATATCTAAGATCAAGGAAACTATCGACCGGGTTGCCCCTACTGATGCCCGGGTATTGATCACTGGTGCAAACGGCAGCGGAAAAGAGCTGGTAGCCCGCTGGCTGCACGAAAAATCGCACCGCAACAACGCACCGCTGATCGAGGTAAACTGTGCGGCTATCCCGTCTGAACTGATCGAGAGCGAACTGTTCGGCCACGAAAAAGGTTCGTTTACTTCGGCTATCAAGCAACGTATAGGCAAATTCGAGTCGGCCAGCGGAGGTACTTTGTTTTTGGATGAGATCGGCGATATGAGCCAGTCGGCCCAAGCTAAAGTACTGCGCGCCCTACAGGAGAACAAGATAACCCGCGTAGGAGGCGAAAAAGAAATAGATGTTGACGTTCGCGTGATAGCTGCAACCAACAAAGACCTGCTTAAAGAGATCGAAGCCGGTAACTTCCGTATGGACCTGTACCACCGCCTGAGCGTGATCCTGATCCATGTGCCGCCGCTGACCGAACGCCGGGACGATATCGGCATCCTGTCGCAAAGTTTTTTAGAGGAAATTTGCAGCGAGTATGGCATCCCGGTAAAGAAAATATCAGAAGCCGGGCTGGAAGCACTGAAAGCCTTACCCTGGACGGGTAACATCCGTGAGCTGCGCAACATGATCGAACGTTTGATCATCCTGAGCGATAAAGTAATTACCGATGCTGAGGTGCGGTCGTTCGCCAATCCTTCGGCGCCTGTTACTGCCAATACCAATACAATTGCCCAGCCCGATTTTGATCAGTTTAAAAACTTCCAGGAGTATAAGGATTTTGCCGAGCGTGAGTATATCAAATTCAAACTCGAAAAAAATAACTGGAACGTATCAAAAACTGCCGATGATATCGATATACAGCGCAGCCACCTGTACAGCAAGATCGAGAAGTACGCTTTAAAGCGGGGGGAATAATGGCCCCTCCCAAACCCTCCCCGGTAGGGAGGGCTTAAAAATGGTGTTAAAGTCTCCCCTTCTGGGGGAGATTTAGAGGGGGCTTCTTTCCCGATGGTAATGCAAGCCCGGGGTTAACCAGTGCAGCAAAGCCACGCGGGAGTACCTGAAATTGAACGGTGATAAGATAACCGAAGCCGACAGTGCCAGTCCCACGTATAACCAGGGGTTCATACTGCCCGTCAGTACCGACGTAGCCACACAAACAGTCACCATTTCGGCAACGTTCAGGGCATAGCTCACAAACATGGCCACATAAAAATAGCCCGGTTCGCGTTCGTATGTCAGGCCGCAATGGCTGCAGGTTTTGTTCATTTTTTGTGAATGGAAGCCGTACATGCTATTGGCGAATAGATTACCCTGGCGGCAGCGCGGGCATCTGGCGTGTACGATGGCCGGCCAGGCGGCTAATTTGATCTGTGGTTTATCTGTAGTATTCATCATGTTGATTTTAAAGTGTTCTTTCTGAATTCTTCGGGAGTGGTGCCGGTTAATTTCTTGAAAAACTTGGTGAAATAAGAGTTATCGCTAAAGTTCAATTGGAGCGCTACATCGGCAATGCTCAATTGCGGATTGGTAAGCATCCGCTTGGCTTCCAGCAGCACCCGGTTACGGATCACCTCCCCTGCCTGCATACCCAGCAGATCTTTACACAAGGCATTGAGGTGGTTGGGCGTGATGTAAAGCAGTTGCGCATAATCCTTTGGATGCTTAAGCTCGGTATAATGCTGTTCTATCAGTTTTTGGAAGCTTTTGAGCAAAGTATAATTATACGATGCGGCTCCCTTAATTTCGATAACGCCTTGCACCCTGCTGATGTTGATAAACAATTGCAGCATCAGTGTGCGCAGCATATCTGTTGCCATTGCCTGGGTCAAAGCCGCCTCTTTGATGATCAGTTCAAAAACATCAGTTACCTGCTGGTGAACATCTTCAGGCAGGTCGATCACCGCAGATTTCAAATCGCCGGAAAAAAAAAGAAAGCTATCCAGGTATTCGGGCCGCAATAAAAACGACTGGAAAAACGAGGTGGAGAAATTGATAATATAGCCATCGGCGAAACCTTCAAAATCCCAGCTATGCACCTGCCCGGGTATCATAAAGTATACCTGGAAAGGTTTTACTGTAAACGTTTCAAAATCAATGGTGTGCGTGCCTGCGCCTTTGGTAAAAAGTACCAGGTGATAGAAAGAGTGCCTGTGCGGGAAGACCATGCTCTTATGCTCTTCGAGATATGGCGCAAACCGGCTTACGAGCACATCATCCTGTTTACCAGGTGCTAACGAACAAATATCGTATATGGGATAGCTTTGTAACATCGAAACAAATTTAGGTACTATTATATCCATAATTATGGTATTTATCTAAGCTTTAGTGGTACTATTCAACGATTGAATGCTTTTACTCAACAAGTGCATCATACTTTTCTCATTTTCAGATATCCTGCTTTATAAATGCTTAAAAGGCCATAAATTAGCATCACGAACCAAACATCTGCAACTATGAAATACAACTTTTTCGGTAATACAGGCTTATTGGTATCCGAACTCTGTTTCGGTACCATGACTTTCGGCGGTAAGGGCATGTGGGAAGCCATAGGCAAAATTCAACAGGCCGAAGTGAACGATCTGATGAAGACCGTGATCGATTCCGGTATCAACTTTATCGATACGGCCAACGTTTACTCTTACGGCGAATCGGAAACTTTGCTGGGACAATCCATCATCGATAATGGCATTAACCGGCACGACCTGGTCATAGCAACCAAAGTTCGCGGAAAAATGAGCGAAAGCAAAAACAATATGGGCTTGTCGCGCTACCATATTTTCCAGTCGGTTGACGAAAGCCTGAAACGGTTACAGTTGGATCATATCGACATTTTGTATGTCCACGGCGTCGATCCGAAAACACCTGTTGAAGAAACCATGCGTGCTTTAAACGATATTGTACTGACAGGAAAAGTACGCTATATTTCTGTATGTAACTGGCCGGCATGGATGGTAATGAAGGCACAAGGTATTGCCGCTTTACACGGGTGGAACAAGTTTGAAGGCCTGCAATACTATTACAGCCTGGCCGGGCGCGATATCGAGCGCGAAGTATTACCCATGGCAGCCGATCAAAAACTGGCCGTAATGCCATGGAGCCCGCTGGCAGGCGGTTTCCTTTCGGGAAAATACACCCGTAATTCCACAAAAAGTGGTGCTAACCGCCGGGATAACTTTGATTTTCCGCCGGTAAATAAGGAAAAAGCCTACGATATCATTGATGTCATCGTCGAAACCGGCAAAAGCCACAATGTTTCGGCAGCGCAGATAGCTTTGGCCTGGGTACGCCAGCAACCGGGCATTACCAGTACCATTATAGGTGCGAAGACGGCAGACCAATTGCAGGATAACATCAAATCCATTGAGATTACGCTTAGCGCAGACGAACTGAAACGCATCGACGAAGTAAGCGCATTATCAAAAGAATACCCCGGTTGGATGGTCGAAAGGCAATCGGCGGACAGGGAGTCGTGAGCCCGGAGCCTGAAGTCTTGAGCCAAAAGTATTTTAGTTTTTTGACTCAAGACTCTATACTAAGGACTTTAGACTGGAAACAGCATACTCCACCTGCTCGGGGTGCACATCCAGATGCAGCACAAAGCGGATTCGGTGCTTGTCGGTAGCATTGGCTTTGATACCTTTTTCTGCGAGTTTTTTAAGCACGGGTTCCGCAGGTTCTACAGTATCAAATAACAAGATATTGGTATCGGCAGGTATTACGTTACTTATCCAGGGCAGTTTGGCAAGTTCTGCACCCAGTAACGCGGCATGTGCATGGTCGATCTTCAAACGCTCCACATGATGATCGAGCGCATAAATTCCGGCCGCAGCCAAGAAGCCTGCCTGGCGCATCCCGCCGCCCATTACCTTACGGATACGGCGCGCATATTTAATGGTTTCTTTGCTGGCCAACAGTACCGAGCCGACAGGCGCACCTAATCCTTTGGACAGGCATACCGAAATACCATCAAAGTATTGCCCGTAATCGGCAGCCTTATCGCCCGTGTGCACCAGGGCATTAAAAATCCGTGCACCATCAAGATGCAGCTTTAAACCGCGTTCTTTACATAATTGAGCAATGGGCGCTATCTGCGAAAGCGTATAACAGCTGCCGCCGCCTTTGTTTACGGTATTCTCCAGAACAACCAAACTGGTATGCGGAAAGTGGATATTCTCGGCATTGATCTCCGGTTCTATCATTTCTGCGGTCAGTATGCCACGATCGCCGTATAACAGCCTTGTCGAAACGCCTGAATTAAAAGCGATGCCTCCGCCTTCGTAACGGTACACGTGCGCTGTTTGATCGGCTATCAGTTCGTCAAGCGGTTGGGTAAAACATTTGATGGCTATCTGGTTGGTCATCGTCCCCGACGGGCAGAACAGGCCGGCTTCCATGTTAAACATAGCCGCGAGTTTGGTTTCGAGAGCGTTTATGGTTTCGTCTTCTCCGAAAACATCGTCGCCAACTTTGGCATTCATCATGGCTTCCAGCATAGCCGGAGTAGGCTTGGTAACGGTATCGCTCCTTAAATCAACAATCATTGTAGTAATAACTTGGTGTCTGTCGCCCAATTTTAGGTATTTAATTTGTATTTGCAGCCGTTTTTATAATTTTACCCAACCTTTATCTCAAACCTGTTACAATGAAAGCTCCTAAAGAAATGATCACCCTTGGTGGTTTACAGTTGAATTTTCTGTTAGATGGCGATGATACCGACAACCAGATGGTGATGTTCGAATTCAGCATCAAGCCTGGCTCAAAAGTACCCGTGGCTCATTACCACGTCGACGTCGACGAAGCCATTTACGGACTGGAAGGCACCATGACCTCGATTGTTGACGGGCAAACTGTCGAGACCGGCCCCGGCGATCGTTTGTTTATTACCCGCGGGCAGACCCATTACCACGATAATTTTACCGACAAAGAAACAAAAGTACTTTGCATACTTACCCCGGCATCGATCGGCCCCGCTTATTTCAGGGAGTTAAAAGCAGTAATTGTTCCGGGTACGCCTCCCGACCCGAAAATAATCGGTGAGATTATGCTGCGCCACGGGCTGATACCTGCCACCTAATTGTAATTTGGCCGTTACCCAAACAATATTTAAGCAGTTTTGGTGTTTATCACTGCATATAACAATTGATTATTACGATGAAAATTTGGATACTTTCATTCGCATGTACCTTATTGCTGGCCGTTAATGCTAACGCGCAAATGTTTGGCGGTAATTTTAAGCAAGGTTACTACTATGATATCAACGGGCAAAAGGTTGAAGGGCTGATCAACGAAAACACTTCGGGCAAAGGCCCTGTACCTAATGAGGGCTATATTATCTTCAAAGAGAACGATAAAGCCGAAAAGCAAAAACTGAGCGCCAGTATGATACATGGCTTCGTGGTTGGTGTTGACAGCTTTATTGTGGCACGGGCGCCGCGCGTGGGCGCATGGTCAAAATACGATATGGACTTTTTACGTGTGGTGATCAACGATACTACGAAATTGTTTACCATTAATGGCAGCGAGCGCGGTAAAGAAGGCCGTGGCGGCGGTGTACGACCTTCTGTATCAACAGGTTTAGGCATTGGCGGCGGCTACGGTGGCGGCATTGGCATGGGGCTTTCGCTGGGCAGCGGCTTATTTGGCGGTGGTGGTGGCAGTACCCACGCCGTTTACTACTACGGATCGGGAGTGGGCGATATGGTCGAAATAACCAAACAAAACTTTGTTGCCGCAATGACCGAGGTTTTAGCAGCCGAACCCGAAGCCGTGAAAAAGGTAGTCGACAAAAAATATAAACTTGGCGATATGGAGGCCCTGCTTAAATACTACAATCAATTGCGCGAAGAACACGGCAACAAGTAACTAATATACAAGGGTTTTACTAACTTTACTTATCAGTTTTTTAGTAAATCCCTTACCATGAAAATACCTTTCCTGCCTGCGGCAGTAGTGACAACTGTCATGCTATTGTTTGCCTTTAAACCGCAACCGCTTGCTTCGCAGTTAATCATCAGGCATCATTTCGAAGCGCTAAACAAACACGACCTGGTTGAGTTAGCTAAAGACTACGCCGGGAATGCTAAAGTACGATCGGCCAGCTGGGATGGCAACCACATCGGCCCCGAAGCTGTTACCGAAGCTTATGCCCGTTACTTTCATACCTCGCCCGATTTAAAATACACCATAACCGACGTAATTTATAGCGATACTTCGGCGGTGATCAGCTATACGTCAACAGGTACCATGATCAATCTCGAGGGCGGTTCGCCGGCTTATATGCAGGGTAAACGGTATACCCTCAATAACTGTACGGTAATGCATATCAAGGCAGGTAAAATTGTTGATGAGGCTACCTATTTCGACCAGGTATCATTTTTACGGCAAATGGATTTCTTTAACCAGAAATGATTAAGCCCGTTTCGGTACGAATTTACATTATGCCTATCTTTGCATAAATGCTGCAAAATAAAGCCAACTATACCAAACTGATCAAAAACTGGGCCCGCGAGCTTGGCTTTATGGATTGCGGCATAGTACAGGCCGGTTTCCTGGAAGAGGAAGCTCCCAGGCTCGAAGCCTGGCTCAACAATGGTTTCCATGGCGAGATGCAGTACATGGAAAACCACTTTGATAAACGCCTCGATCCGCGTTTATTAGTTGATGGGGCAAAATCGGTCATCAGTTTAAGCCTTAATTATTATACATCCGATCAGCAAGCTGACGAAGGTGCACCGCGTATTTCAAAATACGCTTATGGTGCTGATTATCACCATGTAATTAAAGACAAATTAAAGCAATTACTTCAGCTGATTACCGATAGCATCGGTGAAGTTAATGGCCGGGTGTTTGTCGATTCGGCACCGGTATTAGACAAGGCCTGGGCAAAAAAAGCCGGCTTGGGCTGGATTGGTAAAAACGCCAATCTCATTAATAAAAACGCCGGATCGTTTTTCTTTTTGGCCGAGCTGATCGTCGATCTGGAGTTGGAGTACGACGTTCTACCTACAGCCGATCATTGCGGCACCTGTACCCGCTGTATAGATGCCTGCCCTACCGAGGCTATTGTTGGCCCCTATTTGGTGGATGGCAGCAAGTGCATCTCATACCTCACCATCGAACTTAAAAACGAAATCCCCACGGCTTTTAAGGATAAAATGGATGGTTGGATGTTTGGCTGCGATGTTTGCCAGGATGTTTGTCCATGGAACCGCTTTTCGGTAACGAACCAGGAGCCTGCTTTCAAGCCGCATCCGGATCTGCTTGGCATGACCAAACAGGATTGGGAAGAAATTACCGAAGACACCTTTAAAAAAGTGTTCAAGGGTTCGGCTGTTAAACGCACCAAATACAGCGGTCTCAAACGAAATATCCAATTCATTAAGCCATGCTGAAAGTTTTATTGGCGAGCATACTCCTTATCGCATTAAACGCACAGGCTCAGACCTTAAAAATAAGGGGTAGAAAACCCGCTGCACTAAATGGCAGTCAATTTGCGGCATCGATCAGTGATACCGGGATCAATCTTGCAAAACGCGAAAAAATCATTTTTAAAGCCATCAAAAAGGGGAACGTACCTGAGTTTTACCGCAAACTCGTATTGGTTACCGACAGCGCAATGATTGACAATAAACCTGCTAAGATCAGTTATTACACCATTCCCGACTATATCGCCATAGGCACCGACACCGATTACTTTTACTGCCCCATGACGCCGGCTTTGGCACAGCGTGTGGCTAACAAGCTTAAATGCAGCTTGCCTACACGCAAAATGGTAAACGCCATCTATGCAACCGCGTCTATCAAACTGTCACCAATGCCTCTACTTCCGGGTCCGGCTATGACAACGGTGCCGGTGTTCGTCCATCATAATGAAATCGTGAGGCGGCAGCTGGACAGTTTAGGTAATCAATTGATGCACGGCGCTTTAGTTGCAGGCGATAAAAAGGATGTGATCATCTCCAACCGGATATATAATGACACTTCGGCCTTTCATGTCGTAATTTACGGCTGGCATAAAAAAAGTGGTAAAGCTATACAACCCCTGTATGCACGGCACCTCAGCTCCTGGGCCGATTACAGCCACGGTATTCGTTTAATACAACGCACGGTATGGGTTAACGGTAAAAAAACGAGCATAAAAAAGGTGCTCCGTTCAGAGCACCTTAATGTTTTATTAAGCGACGAAGGGCCGATCAAAAAACCCTTTTACCCTACCCACGTAAACTGATCAGCCTTTTTTAAATTTATCGGCCAGTTGTTTCAGCATATCGTTATCGATAGGTTTGGCCGGCTCTTCTTTTCTTTCTTTACGTGGTACAAACGCCGGGTTATTGGGCCTTGGCGTAAATGGTTTCTTTGCAACTTGTGTATCGATCTTCTTATTTTCCGGTTGCGGATTAGGTTGTTGTTTAGGTTCGGCGGTCTTTTGCTCTGGTTTAACCTGGTCCTTCTTCGCATTATAGCGTTTGTATATCTGCTCCAGTTTGCGCTTGGTATACAGCGGAAAATCGCCCTGCATCATCCAGGCATAGTAGCTTGGCTCTATCTTAAACACGTCTTCAACCTTTTTTCCTTTGTGTTTACCAAAATTGAATACTTCGGCGCCTGTTTCGTCATACACCATACGGCCCGCAAAATCAACCGGGTTACTCATGTTGGTAAATTTATGTAAGCCCTCCACATCGTTTACTACGGGCTTGGTTTTCACGCCTTTTTTATCCTCAAATTCGGTATCGGCATAGCGTTCAATCTGGGCGAGCAAAACTTCCATTGTTGCACGTGTATCAGCTTCGGCGCTATGAGCATTTACAATATCCTTACCGCAATAAAACTGGTACGCAGCACGCAGGGTGCGTTGCTCCATCTGGTGAAATATATTCTGCACATCGATAAAATGACGTGATTCGATATCAAACGGATGCTCAACACGCAAAAACTCCTCCATCAGCATCGGTATGTCAAACCTGTTGGAATTATAACCGGCCAGGTCGCTGTCGCCTATAAAATCGGCTATTTCCTTAGCAGCGTTTTTAAAGGTAGGTGCATTTACGATGTGCTCTTCGTAAATGCCGTGTATCAGCGACGATTCGAGTGCGATCGGGATTTCAGGATTGATTTTCCAGGTTTTAACCTCTTCGCCTCCATCCGGGTTCATTTTAATAACGGATATTTCTACTATGCGGTCGACTCCGATATTGGTACCCGTTGTTTCCAGGTCAAAAAAAGCAAGCGGCCGTTTAAGGTTTAATTTCATTTGTATGTTTTTCAAAGTGCAAAGGTGGTAAAATCTACAAAAAATTATTCAAAATTTTAAAAAAGTATCCTAACTAAATTTGAGCGGGTATTTTAATATTTTAGAAAAATAGAGTATGTTTCCAAATAAATTTAACTGCTGGCTATGCGTAAACTTTTACTCCTGATTTCCATTCTTTCATTCTGCCAACGTATTGTAGCCCAAGACTTTGATTATGGCAAATGTGATGCTGCCGACGTAGCCATGAAAAAGTATGATAAAGATACTAGCGCACATGCTGTTGTTTTACGCGAATTTGGTAAAGCATGGGTTAGCACTAACGATGGTGTACCCTTAATATATGAATATCACATTAAAATTAAACTGTTTGATAGCAAAGCCTTCAGACATGGTGATGTGAGCATCCCGCTTTATATAGGCGATAACGATCATTTTGAAAAAGCGTATGATATAGAGGGCGTTACCTTTTATACCGATGATAACGGCGCCACACAACGCATCGATCTTGATAAGAACAAGATATACCACGAGAAGATCAGCAATCACTACGAGCGGTTAAAATTTGCCTTGCCTAACCTGCGCCCGGGCTGCATAATAGAGTACAGGTATAAAACCGAATCGCCTTATCATTTTAATTTTCATAAATGGGTATTTCAGTGGGATATCCCTAAAATCTATTCGGAATATGAAGCCCACATCCCCGCCATTTACGAGTATAACGTGTCAAAGCGTGGCGTTTTGGCTTTAACAACCAATAAGGCTGAGCTGGAAAGTGAATGTTTCAGCTATTACGGCACCAAGTGCGACTGCTCCAAACTTACTTATGGAATTAAAGATATACCGGCTTTTATTGAAGAGGACGATATGACCTCTCCTGATAATTATATATCGGCCATTTATTTCGAACTCGCCCAGATGACCAACAGTCGTGGTGTGAAAGAGAAAATAACAAAAGAGTGGTCGGACATTGATCGCGAGCTAAAACAAAATGAAGACTTTGGCGATCAATACAAACGCAAGGGCCTTTTTAAGGAGCGGCTTATACCTGTTTTAGCTAACCTTACCGACAGCCTCGATAAAGCCAAAGCGGTGTACAGGTATATTCAAAACTCGTTTAAATGGAATAGGATGTACAATGCTTTCAGCGATGATGGCATCAGGAAAGCGCTTGAAAGCCATACCGGGAGCTCGGCCGACATCAACCTGAGCCTGATTGCTGCGCTGAGTGCTGCCGGTATTAATACCGAGGCGGTTATACTTTCATCGCGCGATAACGGCTTTGTAAATAAGCTGTACCCGGGTGTCAGCAATTTTGATTATGTAATTGCCAAAGTAAACATTGATAATAAAAGTTACTTGTTAGATGCTACCGATCCGTTATTGGGTTTTGGCATGCTGCCCCTCCGTTGTATAAACGACCAGGGAAGGGTAATGAGCCTTAACAAGCCTTCGTACTGGATAGATATGGTATCCCCGCAAAAACGAAGTACAACGATGAACCTCGATCTTACCCTGCAGGACAATGGTAAGATCAAAGGTACCATAACAACATATTCGCTGGGTTACGCCGCTTACGAAAAACGCAGGGCGATTAAAAAATTCAACTCGGTTGATGAATATGTGGAAAACCTTGGCGAAAAGGACAGTAAATTTAAGATACTAAAATCTGAGATTACCGACCTCGACAGCCTTGACAAACCCGTAACCGAAAAATACGAAGTAGAGATCGATGCCTACAACAACCTCAACCACGAAAACATTTCGTTTAACCCGGCTTTTTGGGATCATACTTCGGTAAACCCTTTCAAGCTTAATGAGCGCAGTTACCCGGTGGACCTGGGTTCGGCCTCCGAAGATAAAATGGTAGTCACCTTACATTACCCCGCCAATTTTGAAATTACGGCTCAACCCGCAGCAGTAGCGATAGCTTTACCGATAAAAGGCGGCCGCTTTTTAACCGACATTAATATTGCCGACAATACTTTGAGCTACTCGCAGATTGAGCAGTTTAATAAAGCAATATACTCGCCCGAAGAATACCCTTATTTAAAGGAGTTTTTCAATAAAATGATCCAAAATCAAAAAGCCAACGTTGTATTCCACAAAAAAGCTAACTAATGCCCCGTTAATTCATGCGATACCTGTATATATTTCTGTTAACCATAGCTGTAAGCCATGTAACGCTTGCCCAGCAGGCTTACGATGCAGCATCAATACCTAAAGAACTCCTTCCGCATGCCAGTTCGGTGATCAGGGCCAACGATGTAACCGTTGAAGTAAAAAGTTTGAACGATGTAATTTACCATACCAGGTTGATCGTTACTGTATTAAACAAAAATGGCGATGACGATGCTGAAATAGCAATCTACTATAATAAAACCAGCCAGCTAAAATCATTCAGGGGCATTGCCTATAACGAGTTTGGAAAACCTGTTGGAAAGATAGCCGAACGCGACCTGCAGGACCGTAATGTGGTTGATGGTTTTTCGCTTTTCAATGACGACCGCGTAAAAACATTCAAACCGGCTATCACAACCTATCCTTATACAGTTGAGTATGATTATGACACCAACGAAAAACAAACCCTGTTCTTTGCCGACTGGCATCCCGGCCAGGGAGTTGGCACTTCGGTCGAACATAGTTCGTATAAACTGCTGTGTAAACCCGACTTTAACATACGCTACAAACAGATCAATTTTTCAGGAAATGTAGCTACAAACGAAGCTAAGGACCTAAAAACCTACGAATGGTCAATCAGTAACTTAAAGGCACTGCGCAGCGAGCCGTACAGCCCCGATCAGGATTTGCTGCTGACATCGGTTAGAATAGCGCCCGAAAAATTTGAGTATGAAAACATCAGCGGCTCGTTTACCAACTGGAAAGAGTACGGCAGTTTTATTTACAATAAACTGGTGAAAGACCGGCAAAAACTATCGCCCGAAACCGAGGCTGCTATAAAGGACTTGGTAAAAGACATCAGCGACCCTAAGCTGAAGGCAAAAAGGATTTATGAATATGTTCAGCAAAAAACACGTTATGTCAGCGTGCAGATAGGCGTTGGTGGTTATCGTCCGTTTTTAGCGAGTGAAGTAGACCAGCTAAGCTATGGCGATTGTAAGGCCCTGGTAAATTATACGCAAAGCCTCCTGAACGTGGCCGGCATCCAATCGTACTATGTTTTAAATATGGCGGGAAGCGAAAAAGTTAGTGCCCTGCCCGATTTTGCCAGTATGAACCAATTCGACCATGTGATACTTTGCATGCCTTTTAAAAATGATACCACCTGGGTCGACTGCACCAGTAAAGAAAATCCTTTTGGGTATCTCGGCGATTTTACCGACGACCGGCTGGTTGTAGCCTGTACACCTGAAGGTGGGATATTGCTGCGTACACCTAAATATACAACTGCCGATAACACCCAGTTACGCAAGGGCACATTCACCCTGACGAGTACCGGTGAGCTGCGAGGCGATATGCATACCGAATTCAGGGGAGCACAATATGATAACCGTTACTATATGATCAACGAAACGTTTACCGAACAGGTTAAAAAATTGAAGGAGCTTTACCCGGTTGAAAACCTGGAGATACAAAGCCTGCAATTAAAGCAGGATAAGAGCCTGAAGCCGGTTACAACCGAAGATATCAAAATAAGCGCGCGCGATTACGTAGCTCAGAACGGCGGGCGTTTTTTCTTTTATCCCAATACGGCAAACCGCTCAAATCACGTACCTAAGAATGTGACGAACCGCGTTAACCCTGTTTATATCAACCGCGGCTACCTGGATGAAGACCAGATTACCTATAGCCTGCCCGATGGATACAGCATTACTTCTAAACCTATTAAAATAAACCTGGATAAACCTTTCGGCAAGTACGCGGTAAGTATGAGCATTGTAGGTAATAAGCTGATCTATAAACGCTCGTTACAGATTAATGATGGCACTTATGATAAAGATATGTACGCCGACCTGGTTGATTTTTACCAGACGGTTTATGACGGTGATAATTATACCCTGACAATGGAAAAGAAATAGCGGTTTATCAGCTAAAGATAATGATGCCGAGGATAATACCGATCACCATGATCACGTATAGCAATATCTCGTTCCCGGCGAACTTTTTGTATTTGGTCCAGAAGGAATAGTCGGTTTTCTTGTCGGCCATAGCGGCGCAAAAATACAAAAAAATGCGGTTATAACGACGCCCCCTCTGTCGCCGTTGCGATAACAGAGCCACAGCGCGAAAAGTATTTGTAGGTATAAGGGTCGTGCAGCCTCACCACGATAACGCCTTTACTGGTACTTGCGTGTACAACATAACCATTTTGCAGGTAAACACCCACATGGCTGAATTTTTTTCCGTCGTAATCCCAAAACACCAGGTCACCCTCTTTCAACTCTTCTTCATATTTACGTTTAATAACCGTAACCTGCTGGCTGGTAACGCGTGGCAAGGTAACTCCATAAACCTGCTGCTGCAGCAACTGCACAAAGCCGGAGCAGTCGATACCGCTTTTATCCTGCCCGCCAAAATGGTAAGGCGTGCCGTACCAATCGTCGATAAAGGTATACAGGCGGCCATTGGTAATATCGCTTTTGCTTACGCCCATCATGTCGGCGTACTTATCTGCTATCGATGCCGGCGCTTTTACTATTTCGCCGGGCTTGCCTTTCATGGCTGCTTTACGCGAGTGGCACGATGATAACACCACCATAAGCCCGATAACTGCAATAAGGTGCAAACGGTTAAATTTCATGCAATAAAAATAGATGGTAATAACGACGGGGAGTAACGGATGTTATTAACATATCAACAGCCACCCGCCACCCTAAAGGGTGAGTTTTTGATCAGCAATGTCAATTTTGGTTTAATTGCTCCCCCTTTAGGGGGTCGGGGGGCTAACTCTTGATCATCCTCTGTATCTCGTCCAGCTTCATCATCGCCTCAACCGGTGTCAGGGTATTCACATCCAGGTTGTTGAGCATATCGCGTATTTTTACCAGTACCGGGTCGTCGATACTGAACATCTGCATCTGTACAGCCTGTTTTTGTACCTTTTTCATGCTCTCTTTAATGCTTTCTCCGCCGGTACGTTCGGCCTCCAGTTTTTTCAGTATTTCGTTGGCGCGTGCCAGTACTTTTGGCGGCATCCCAGCCAGCTTGGCCACGTGAATACCAAAGCTGTGCTCGCTGCCGCCCGGAACCAGCTTGCGTAAAAAGATAATCTTATGCCCTATTTCTTTAACAGTAACATTATAGTTTTTGATCCGGTTGAATGAATTGCTTAATTCATTCAACTCGTGGTAGTGCGTCGCAAATAAGGTTTTGGCTTTCGCCGATGGATGGTTATGCAAATATTCGGCAATGGCCCAGGCTATAGATATACCATCGTAAGTGGATGTACCCCGGCCGATCTCATCGAGCAGGATCAAACTCCTGTCGCTCAGGTTGTTCAGGATGCTTGCCGTTTCGTTCATCTCTACCATAAAGGTCGATTCGCCCGACGACAGGTTATCCGATGCGCCAACACGGGTAAATATCTTATCTACCAAACCAATGTTAGCCTGTTTGGCAGGCACAAAGCTGCCCATCTGAGCCATCAGCACAATCAGGCCGGTTTGACGCAGCAGGGCCGACTTACCCGCCATATTCGGGCCAGTAATAATAATGATTTGCTGTGTTTCCGAATCGAGGAAAACATCATTCGTGATATACTCCTCACCTATCGGCAGGCGCTGTTCTATAACCGGGTGCCGACCACCTTTAATATCTATCACCTTACTATCGTCTATCTGTGGCTTAACGTAATAGTATTTGAGTGCGATGGTAGCAAAATTGAGCAGCACATCCAGTTGAGCTATCAGGTGTGCGTTAAGCTGTATAGGTTTAATGTATTCGGTAAGCGCATAAAGCAACTCGTTGTACAGCCTTGTTTCGAGTGCGAGAATTTTTTCCTCCGCACCCAATATCTGTTCCTCGTATTCTTTTAATTCAGGTGTGATATAACGTTCGGCATTAACCAGCGTTTGCTTGCGTATCCATTCCGAAGGTACTTTATCCTTATGCGCATTGCTTACCTCCAGGTAATAGCCGAACACATTGTTAAAAGCCACTTTTAACGATGGTATTTTAGTCAGTTCGGCCTCACGCTTTTGTATTTCGAGCAAATACCCTTTGCCGCCAAAAGCTATTTTGCGCAAACGGTCGAGCTCTTCATCAATCCCCTCGGCTATCACACTACCTTTCAGCACCATTACCGGCGGGTCGGGTTGTATCTCACTTTCAATCCGCTGCCTGATTAATGAACATGGATTCAGCTGCTCCGCTATAGTTTGCAATGCCTTGCTTTCGGCAGCGCTGCAGATACTTTTGATCTGCTCAATACAGCTCAATGCTTTTCTTAACTGCCACACCTCGCGCGGGTTAGCTTTTTGCAGCCCGATCTTTGATATCAATCTTTCCAGGTCGCCTATCTGGCGGATCTGTTGCTTCAGTTCTTCACGCAGCTCTTCATGGCCAACCAGGTATTCCACTACGTTCAGCCTGTCTTCAATAGGTTTGCGTTCTTTCAGCGGCATCACAATCCAGCGGCGCAGCATTCGTGCCCCCATGGGCGAACAGGTATGATCAAGCACGTCGACGAGCGTAACTGCATTCTCATTCGCCGAACCAACCAGTTCGAGGTTACGGATGCTGTACCTGTCGAGCCATAAATACTTATCCTCTTCAATACGGCTTATGGCCGATATATGCTGCAGGTTGCGGTGTTCGGTTTCATTCAAATAGTGCAGCGCAACACCTGCCGCTGTGATACCCAGGCTGAGCTTTTCGATCCCAAAACCTTTTAACGATCGTACCTCAAAATGCTTCAGCAGCGTTTCGGTAGCGTAATCACCACTATACGGCCATTCATCTAAATAATAGGTATAGAACTTGTCGCCAAAAACCTCTTTAAACTCGGCACTGCGGGCTTTGGGCATAATTACCTCGCTGGGGCTAAAACTTTGCAGTAATTTATCAATATAGTCGCTGCTGCCCTGTGCGGTTAAAAATTCGCCGGTTGAAATATCCAGTAAGGCAATGCCCACACTGTTTTTCTCGAAATGAAGCGATGCCAGGTAATTATTTGATTTTTGCTGAACGATATTATCACTGTAGGCAACACCCGGGGTTACCAGTTCGGTAACACCACGCCTTACAATGCTTTTAGTTGCTTTTGGGTCTTCCAACTGGTCGCAAATGGCTACCCGCTGGCCGGCGCGTACCAGTTTAGGCAGGTAAGTATCGAGCGAGTGATGCGGAAAACCAGCCAGTTCGATATGTGTTGCCGCTCCGTTTGCCCTCCTGGTAAGCACGATACCTAAAATACCGGCAGCCTTTACAGCGTCCTCGCCAAAAGTTTCGTAAAAATCTCCTACGCGAAAAAGCAACAAAGCACCAGGGTATTTAACCTTGATGGCATTATACTGCTGCATTAATGGTGTTTCTTTAACAGCTTCTTTAGCCAAAGCAGATCCTGTGATTTATTTAATCCGTAAAGTTAAATTAATGCCACGGCTTTGCCCACGATGTTGAAAAGTTGGCGATTTGTGGATTACCTGCTTCTGCAGGTCTGTTTCACCTTTTGGCATTCTTCGGTTTTAACGATCGTACGTAAGCTATACTCTGTTCAAAATAAGGTTTCAGCTCTGTGGTATTCTTCAACAGATCTGCCGGCACCACTGCATACTCTTTTTGTACAACACCGTAAGCAGCACACAGCGTGGTATTGTAGGTTCGCAAAAAATCATCAATCATAGTTGCCGGTAAACGTAAGGCCAGCGAGCCGGTTTTATTCATATATGATGTCATGTGCCCGTTGAGGGATGTATACGGTACTGCAGCACCTTTACGCTCGATATCCGGCATACCAGCTATCAACCTGTCGTAAGCATCCAGTATATCCTGATCAATACCTCTGCATTCCTTTTCTTTAGCCATTAATAAATTCGGGAGCTTCTGTTTGTGTATTTATAATTAAATAAACCGAATAAATTAACACTGTGCCGAAACACTCAGCCGGCACCTCGCGTATTACTATCATAAAAGCAGCGTGATGAACAAAACCATATCCTATCTTTTCCTGCTGTTCACGGCCATATTGATGTTTGCTTGCGAGAAACAAGTTGAACTGCCTGTTAACTCGGCGCTGGTTGGCAAATGGGCTTATACCGGTAACTCGTGCAACTGTACTGCCGAAAGCCCTGCACCCGTACCCGCTTCGGGGAGCAATACCGTATTATACTTCACGCCCAAATCGTATTATAACTATGTTAACCATGAGGTAACGCAGGCCGGAACCTATGCCGTGGTTACCGATACCTTATCATACAACCATCAACCCGTAACGCGTATTATATACGATGGTAATACAAATGCGCCCAAGATCTTTTATAAAATTGTTAACGGCACGCTAACTTTTTATACAGAAACCCCGGTTGCTTCCGGTGGTACCGAACTTTATTACGTGCAGCAATAATTGGCCGTTAAAGGCTTTTCTTATTTATTCTTTCATTTTCTTAAGCCTCTCCGCACCAGGTTGCGATATACCCGGATATAGCCGATATACGCCGTTTTAAAGGTTTTAGGTGAATTAACTTCGTACAACACTGTACAGTGTGGCCCGATCTTCCGGTTAAATCACGATGTAAATACGGTGTTTTCACGGTGTGCCGGCATCGATATCCGCCGTACCTTTACATCAGTTAATTAAAGGGGATCTGTTACCTGGGCACCATGGCGAATCTTGATTTGCCTGGTGCACACAGGGGCAGAAAAGGGAAGAAAAAAATGTCTTTGTCAAACAAAAACAACATCAGGTTCGTCCACCCAAGATTAACGTTTTTAAACTCGTCGAGTAGCCAACCGGTGCCTGGCCAGCCGGATCAACGCACGATTATAGCAGACTTAAAAAAACAAAACATGGACTTAACTCCACCATCAGCCGGATCACAGTTTACCTGGACCAAATGGGAAACCAACCAAACAGGCATCTTAAAATCTATCAAGGATTTTTTTGCCGATCTGTTTGCTGACAAGGATTATCTCCAAAAAAAGGAGCAGTTTATGCTGATTAAGGAGTTGCAGCTTAAAACCTTCGAAATTGAGCATCTTAAAAGAGAACTGGCCGAAAAAGAAGCAGCACTTAAAAAAATATCATATCATCAAAGCCATACCGTACGCCGTCCGCTGGCTAACATACTGGGAATTACCAGATTGATACATGCATATCTCAAAGAACATCCGGATGCCGACCTGTCGCAACTGATCAGTTTCCTGCAACTAAGCTCTAACGAGTTGGATGAAGCAATAAAAAGCAACAATTAGGATATATCATCTATTAATTGCTTATTTTTACTGTAACAAATTAACACCGTATACATTACAAAAATTCTGATCTGCCTAAGATTTTCATAGAACTATCCCTTGTATTTTTCGTACAAGGATAATATTTTTTTTGGCGCAGAAAAGCTGCTCCGGATCTGAATTTTTTAATGATGCCCGATCACCCCCTATTTGCTCCAGGTAATTGTGATACGGATTGGTTTCCTGTTAAACCAAGTCGCTTGCCACTATATAAAATTTTCCTGCTCATTACGCTCTTTTCAGCAGCATTTGTTAAGGCACAGCCACCTCTGTCTCAAAAAAATCTTCCGGATCTTTTTAAAAAAATCACGGCATTACCGGCCCAGCAAAGAGTAGATACAGCGCGCGCAATCTATAAGGCAAACTGCCGTAAGATGTCGTTACCTAATGCCATGGCTGCACTAAACGGCTTGACAGATATTGCCCGTAATATCGGCGATCAACCTTTAGAATGCTCTGTTTACGAAATGCGGGCCGATTACTACTCGGTAAATTACGGCTTTAGCAGTATGGGAGTGTATTATTACGACCAGGCTGTGAACTATGCCAGGCAGCGCCAGCTAAAACTCGAAGAAGGAATATATATCCATAAAAAAGCACAATACTATGCCCTGTTTAAGCATAATACCGCAGCCTGCCAGTATTTTTTGGATGCGCAGGACATTTTCAATACGCTGGGAGTAAACCGAGTGCCCGATATAACCATATATCTATGGGATTTTGCTGCGTTTTATTACAATATCGGCGCTTACGAAGATTGCAAAGTTTATTTGACACAGGCCCTCAGGTATGACATTCCAAGGTTACGCAACCGGATAAACATCACCAATACCATAGGCCTGATTTACCGCAATTACGGGCAATATCAACCTGCACTTACAACCTTTAAAAAAGTACTCAATATTGCCACAGCGGGTAAAGATACAGCCTGGATAGGTATAGCCAATGGCAATATTGGCTCGGTATATTTTATGCAAAAGCAATATGCAATAGCGTTACCTTATATTGAGAGTGATTATCGCCTGTCGTTAAAATATCATGAGAATCTAAATGCGGCTATTGCTTTATTGAGATTGGCCAGAATAAGCGTTGAAACCGGTAAAACCAGCGAAGCGCGGCAGCAACTTACTCAAATAGGAACTATGCTGCGAATGGAAAAAACAAATGTACTAAAATATCAAACCGAACTTTACAGGCTGGAGGCCGAATATGATGAACATATAGGTAATCTGAGGCAGGCCCTTATGTTCCGTCAGAAATATGAGGCTGCCAAAGATAGTTTAATAGATCAGGACAACGTTGCGGCTGTCGACCGGGTGGGCCTGCAATGGGAAAAGGATAAGCACCTTATACAAATCGACGAGCTTAAAAGTAATTCGCGCATTGCTACAATCAGGATGACATTTATTATTGCTTTATTGTTCCTGATACTTGTGGCTTTTATAATAACGTACAGCCGCCGCATAATACAGGTGAAAAAGGATAAGGATGTTTTAATTACTCAAAAATCAAATGTGGATGAAGACCTCAGAAATGCAACCGCAGCATTGGCGATCTATACCAAGAGCTTAAAAAACAAGAACGACGTAATTGAGCAATTCCGTAAAAGGATTGAAGAAATGCAATCGCAAACTTATGATGAGATGGAGATCGAAAAGTTAAGCAACCTGGTGCAGACACACATCATGACCGATGAAACATGGAATGAGTTTAAAAAACTATTCGGCAAAGTGCATACTTCATTCTTCTCAAATCTGACCAATAACTATCCCCATATATCGACTGCCGACATCCGGTTGTTGGCGCTTATAAAAATGGGGCTCAACAATCGCGAAATGGCAAATATGCTGGGTATTACGGTGGAAGGGATTAAAAAAGCCAAGCAAAGACTACGGAAAAAAATGGGCCTTAAGCCCAATCAGGATATTGAAACAGTAATACTGGATTTTTAAAAACCGGGACTTTCTTTTGGTGTTTATTTTATATCGTTAAATATCAATTAATTACAAGAATCATTATATTTATACTTTTTAGTTAAATATTTGTCCCCCTTTTGTCCACCCCCAAAATTAGTCCATACAGCATAATAATAATAATTTAGAAACAATATTTACATCTACGAAAAAACTAAGTTGGTTATTAGTAAACATTCCCCTGGTTTACTTAAATAACACATGATCCATAACATAAAAGATGCCGAGTCTTAACATTTACATTGTTGAAGATGAACCCCTAATTTCAGCTTCATTGAAACATATTATCTTAGGTGCCGGTCATAAAATTATCGGTATTGCAGCTTCCTATGTACAGGCAGTTCATGATCTGCAAGCTAATAAGGTGCACCTTGTTGTTACCGATATTATGCTCGAAGGTACCGAAACCGGTATCGATCTGGCAAAATACATCAACGAGCATTTACATATACCTTTTATATATCAATCGTCGGTGAGCGATCCCGAGGTTATTAATGAAGCTTTAAAAACAGGACCTTTAGCCTATCTGGTTAAGCCTGTAAACAAAATGGTTTTGTTAAATGCAATAGCAACTGTAAACACATAGTTATTTTATTTGTTATAAGTTTAATTTTAATAAGAAACTATATGAACCAGCAGATATCCAATAGTATCATGATCAAAGCGGCACCCAGTGTGATATGGGATGCGATAACACGCGACAGTGTTCTTGTAGATGAAGACCTTACATCCATATCCGACTGGAGCCGTGGCAGCGCCAACGACTATTATCTGAACGTTAACCAAAGCAGGTTGAGAATTTGGAAGGGTAAGGTTACTGAAGCAGTTGCTCCTTATTACCTGGAGCAAAAAGTATTCTCAAACCTGTGGAAGATAGACGACGTTCCGGAAAACTACCTGACCACGCAATACATCGTTTGCCCCGTTAACGACAGTACTATGTTAACCATTATACAAAAGGATTTTACACCGGTGGCTCATGGTGAGCAACGCTATTTATCAGCCGTAAACTGGTGGAAGTTTATTATGCCGAGAATAAAAAGCATGGCCGAAAAGAGACTAACCGAATAGTTATATATCCGCTATAAAAGCTCGATAGTTAAAAGCCGGCGCTCGGAATATGGTTTTACCGATGCTGGATTTTGATAATTCGCATCGCAATTGCTCATCAGTATAGTATTAATACAATTGAACATTTCTCCTTTTACTATTTTACCATCCGATTTCCGGATGGTATTTGTTATAGTAAAATATTCCCGGCCGTATTGAATAGTAAACAGGCCATTATCCGCCGGGGCAACCATCTGAAAATTATTGACCGTTCCGGGCACCACGGGTTTATCCATTTCGGACACAATATATGCCAAAACCGGTTTATTTAAAGGCATAAACGAAGTACTCAGTATAACATAGCGCTCATTTACATCTTTTATTTTAAAGCCCATAGCCAGTGCGTCCTGCCCTTTCAGGATCGTAGTTCCGTTCGAAAAATTGCCAATTACCGGGAATCCAACCGCAAGGCTGTCACCCTTTTTGGTCATATCATCCATACCCGGGAATTGTGGGCCTACAGCTACAAAAAAGGTGTTAAAATCCTGTATGGCCTCCGTCATTTCCCACACATCGATTTTAGGCAGATTTATTAAACCGCGGGTATCCAATGAAATTCGATAAGGTTTTACCTGTAAGGCTTTATCCGACCGGTCTTTTACTTTTTGACCATCGTAACTGATCTTGTTCGATAACCAGTGTATCTCATCATAAGGTACACCTTTTTCATCAGCTACAACCTTCATTTCACAAACGGAAGTACTAACGATGGCCAGTTTATCGTCGTGATATTCTTTTAAGATGAGTTTATAACGATAAGTTTCGCCAATTGTGTATTTACGGCCAAATACCGGGTTTGGCAAAACACCGAACTGGGCATCCGACTTAATCACAAAGCAAAACCAAAGAATAGCAAAAACAAAAAGGGCCTTGTTATTCATACAAATATCAAAGCCCTAATGTACAAGGTTTTAAATATGTACAAGAAATTTTTATACGACTTTTGCTGCAGCGGCCTTATCTAAAAACCAATCCACATCTTTACGGATCAGTTGAGCCGGGTATTCGTCTATATCTGTTGCATCTTTCAATACATGGCGTACGGCTTCTGCTTTACCGTCACCGTAAACAAGGAAAGCTATTTTATATGCCTGATTTATTAATGGTGCTGTAAAACTGATGCGGTACACCTGCTGATCTTCCAGCCAAACATCTTTTACTCCTGCAGAATCATCGTGCAATATCGGCGTATGTGGAAATAAAGATGCTGTATGTGAATTATCGCCCAAACCCAGCAATACCAGATCAAAAACCACTTGTTGATGGTTAAAAAACTGATTAATGCCATCAGTGTATGCTTTGGCGGCATCCGCCGGGGGCAGATCTGTATTTACCTTAAATATTTGTGTCTGATGGATCTTTAACGGATCAAACAAAGCGATCTTTGCCATCAAAGCATTACTATCTTTATCGGTATCAGGCACATTACGCTCGTCGCCAAAAAAGAAAAACACCCTTGGCCAGTCAACCTTAGTATTATAAGTTGACGAAGCTAAAAGCTCGTACAATTTTTTCGGCGAACTTCCGCCCGACAAAGCTACGCTAAACCTGCCGTTGGCAGCAATTGCTTCATCAGCAGCCCTAACAAAATAATCGGCGAGGCCTTTCAAAACTTCGTCTGTCGTATCAAATATATGCAACATGCTATTTCTTCTTTTTACCGTTATTGAGCGGCAATGTAAACCAATGGAAGCCATCGCGGGCAATTAATGCCTCAGCTGTTTCCGGGCCCCACGAGTCGGCTGAGTAATTAGGAAAGTTGATACTCTTGCGCGATTCCCATGTTTTCAGTATCGGCATAATCAGTTCCCAGGCCTCTTCTACCTGGTCGCCGCGCATAAACAGGGTTTGGTCGCCGAGCATGGTATCCAGCAATAGTGTTTCGTAAGCCTCGGGTGCATCACTGGTATAAGTACCGCTGTAGTCGAACACCATATCCACGGTATTCAATATCATATCCAATCCGGGTCGTTTAGCCTGTACCTGTAACCTGATGCTCATTTCGGGCTGAATGCTAATAATAAGCCTGTTTTGCTGCCAGCTTTCAGTAGCCTCGGCCGGGAACACCCGGTGTGGTACATCCTTAAACTGGATACTGATAACTGATGATGACTGGTGCAGTCTTTTACCGGTACGCAGGTAAAAAGGTACACCCTGCCAACGCCAGTTGTCGACAAAAAACTTAATGGCGGCAAAGGTTTCGGTATTCGAATCGGGGTTTACTTTCGATTCTTCGCGGTAGCCGGGCACTTCCTTACCTTCAATCCACCCACGGCCATATTGACCGCGCACCGTACTCATACGCACATCCTCGGCCGAAAAACGGCGCATAGCACGTAAAACCTCCACCTTGCGGTTACGGAGTTCGTCCGAATTAAAATTGATCGGCGGCTCCATCGCAACTAAGCACAGCAATTGCAAAATATGGTTCTGCACCATATCGCGCAAAGCTCCTGCCCCATCGTAATAATCGCCCCGCTCGCCCATTCCCAATTGCTCGGTTACCGATATCTGCACGTGCTCAATATTATCACGGTTCCATATCGGCTCCAGTATAGAGTTGGCAAACCGGAAAGCCATAATGTTTTGCACCGTTTCTTTACCCAGGTAATGATCTATACGGTATATCTGCTTTTCGTCATAGATGTTGCCTAACAATTTATTCAGTTCTTTAGCAGTCTCCAAATCGTGACCAAAAGGTTTTTCTATCACGATGCGTGTCTTCTCCGGATTATCGGCCAGGTGCGCTTTTGAAATATTAGAAGCTATAATCGGGAAAAAGTTAGGCGATACCGCAAGGTAGTAAATCACATAAGGCTCTTGTCCCCAGGTGGTTTTATACTCTTCAATACGTTTTCCGAATTCTTTATAGGTTTCAAAATCGTTAATATCCGATACCTGGTAAGCCAGGTGCTTCGAAAAAGAGTCCCATTTGTCTTTTTTAACTTTACCGCTTCGCGAAAACTGGTTAATCCCCTCTAATACACGGCCGCTAAAGTCTTCATCTGTAAGCTTAGTCCGGCCTGTGCCAATAATGGAAAATTGATCTGGCATCCAGCCATCTAAAAATAAGTTATACAACGCCGGGCCAATTTTGCGCTGGCTCAGGTCGCCGGTACCTCCAAAAATAACAAATATGGTAGGTTGTGATTTGATGGTCGATTTCATTTTAACAAATTAAAAGGTTGATGGTCTCTGTTTATAGCGAATGTAAACCACCCACTGTTCAACTATTCACCACTCACTAAATTATTTTGGCATCCATTGTGTATGGAACACGCCCTCTTTACCGATCAAGGCATAGGTGTGCGCGCCAAAATAATCGCGCTGTGCCTGTGTCAGGTTCGATGGCATGTTCTCGGTACGGAAGTTATCAAAGTAGCTTAACGATGCTGCGTACGCCGGAATAGCTATACCAACACTTGTAGCTGCGGCTACTAAATTTCGCATGCCTGCCGAAGCACGTTTAACCAAATTGGCTACGTCGGCGTCCAACAACAAATGCTCCAAGTTTTTATCTTTGCTATATGCACTGTAAATATTTTCTAAAAATGTAGAACGTATGATACAGCCCCCACGCCAGATCTTGGCTATTTCATCCAAATGCAGATCGTATTTATATTCAACCGAAGCACGTGATAGCATATGCATACCCTGCGCATAAGTAATGATCATGCTAAAGAAGTATGCTTCTTCTAAAAATTTCAGACCGTCTTCTTTACCCATCCAGTTGCCATGTTTATAGCCTCTTAAAGAATGCGCACTACCATATATTTCAGACGCTTTAGTACGCATGGCTTTATATTTCGACAGATCGCGCATAGATACAGCCGAATCGATAGACGGGATCGGTGTTTCCAGGTTCATGGCTTCCTGCGAAGTCCATTTACCGGTACCTTTGGCGCGGGCCTCATCCTTTATATCATTAACCAGTAAATGATCGGCGCCTGGTTCTTTGTAAGTAAAAATATCGCGGGTTATCTCGATCAGAAAAGACGACAAACGGCCTGCATTCCATTTTTCAAAGACACCGTGGATTTCGGTATCACTTAAGCTCAAACCGTTACGTAGTATCTCATAAGTTTCAGCTATCAGCTGCATCAAAGCGTATTCGATACCATTATGCACCATTTTTACAAAGTGCCCTGAAGCTCCCGGACCGATGTAAGTTACGCAAGGCGCACCTTCAACCTTTGCCGCTATCGACTCCAGGATAGGCTTCATCACATTATACGCCTCCTTATCACCGCCCGGCATCATGCTCGGGCCTTTGCGCGCGCCTTCTTCGCCACCCGAAACGCCCATACCAAAAAAGTGGAAACCTTTGCTTTCCAGGTAATCAACCCTGCGGTTAGTATCGGTAAAGTGCGAGTTACCGCCATCGATCAATATATCTCCTTTATCCAAGAATGGTATCAACTCTTCAATAACTTCGTCTACAATTTTACCCGCAGGTACCAGCATCATTACCGCCCTTGGTGTGTTTAAGCTTTCAATAAACGGCTTTACTTCGCTGAAACCCTTTACGTTACCTTGTTTGGCCTCCTGCTCTAATTGCACACCTTTAGATGCGTCCTTATCAAAACCGGCGCCATTAACCCCATGATCGGCCATATTGAGCAACAGGTTCCGGCCCATGGTACCCAAGCCTATCATACCAAAATCGTATTTCATTTTTTACAGATTTTTTGTTTCCACGCCATGCAGACGTATCATTTATTTTCTTTTCTTATTTTTTCAAGTGTCGCCCTGGTCGATTCAAAACCGGTATGTTGATAGGCCGTAAATCCTAACCTTTTGGCGGCGTTTACAAACATAATGCGATCATCAAAATACACGCTTTCTTCGGGCGATGCCTGTGCTATACCCAAAGCCAGTTTAAATATATTAGGATCGGGTTTGCGCATGCCCACCTCGCACGATGATATAAAACCATCAAAAGCTTCGTGCAGCTTAAATTTTTTGATGCGATAATCGTTTAGCTCTTTCCCTTCGTTGTTGATGGAGAAAATGCGCAGACCGCAGGTTTTCTTCCATTCTTTTAACCAGGCAAGTGTGTCTTTCAGTTCGAGCGACTGTTCGTACATAAAGGCCTTAAAGTCTTCGCGCGTAAAATCCCGCGGATGGTTAAACACCACCGTATCCAGGTATTCGTCGAGTGTGATCGTGCCGGCCTCATACACATTAAAAATAAACGTGTGCAGGCCCGACATCTCTTCATAGTCGATACCGAAGCGCTCTGCCGCTTTATGGCGCGACTCGTGCCCCCAGCCATTGGTAAGCAGCACGCCGCCCACATCAAAAAACAGGAATTTAACCGGCGTATCGCTCACAGCAATTATACTTTAGCTTTTTGATCTTCAATTGATTGCAAAAGTTTTTCGAATGGTTTGTTGAATTTGTCAATACCCTCATCTTCTAACTGTTGTGTGATCTTGTCAATGTCGATACCTGCTTTTTTCAACCTGTCTAAAGCTTCGGTTGCTTTATCCAAACCGTCTTCCAAAACATTGGCAGCTATACCATGATCGCGGAAAGCCTCGATAGTTTCCAGCGGAACGGTATCCACCGTATCCGGACCGATCAACGCCTCAACATATTTGGTATCTTTAAATGCAGGGTTTTTGCTGCTGGTACTTGCCCAAAGCAAGCGTTGTGGTTTAGCGCCTTTAGCAGCCAATGCTTTCCAGCGTTCGCTGTTAAATACGCGTTTATAAATTTCGTAAGCTTTTTTTGCTGACGCGATTGCAATTTCTCCTTTCAGGTCGCCCAGGCCTTTTTCGTCGAGCATCGGGTCGACCAACACATCAATACGGCTTAAAAAGAAGCTGGCAACTGATGATATACCTTCAACAGATTTACCCGCTGACACGCGATCCTCTAAACCGCTGATGTAAGCCTCTGCAACTTCTTCGTAACGTGGCAGACCGAATAACAAGGTAACGTTGATATTTAGACCTTCGCTGATGGTTTTGCGGATGGCGGCCAACCCTGGTTTAGTACCCGGTATTTTGATCATCACGTTATCGCGGCCAACGGCTTTCCATAACTCTAAAGCCTGCTTGGTAGTTCCGTCAGTATCTAAAGCCAAAAACGGCGAAACCTCAAGGCTCACGTAACCGTCTTCGCCTTTCGATTCATCATACACGCCTTTAAAAAGGTCGGTAGCTTTTTGAATATCTTTAATAGCCAGGCTAAAAAACAGCTCTTCGTTGGTCTTACCGCTATCGGCCAAGGCCCTGATATCGGCATCATAATCAGAACTGCTGGTTATTGCTTTCTCAAAAATTGCCGGGTTCGAGGTTACACCACGTACGCCGTCATCATCAATTAAGCTTTTCAATTTTCCTGATGTCATGATCTGACGGTCAATAAAATCGAGCCAGATGCTCTGTCCGAAGCTGTGTATCAGCTTTACATTGTTAGTTGCCATTTCTATTGGTTTTATTGTTTTTAGTTTGATCAGGTTATTTTGCGCTACAACCCGATCGGTTTGTTAAAGTTCCTGATTAATATTTAGTTTTTTGTAATTGGTATTTAATTGTTGTGTTAGGCTAAGGTAATTTAATTATTTGCCGCCAGAATAATCTCCAGTTCGTACCCGATAAAAAGCCCGCTTTCAATAACGCCTGTTATCGATTTTATATCCTTCTCGAGGGTTTTGCCAACCTCATCAAAATAACAATCGAGTATCAGGTTGTTGTTTTCGGTGATGATCGCTCCGTCTTTTCCCTTTGCCGGCCTTAATACAATGCTGTTGGCGCCTAATTGTTTCAGTTCGTGCTCAACATGCAGTAAAGCCTGAGGAAAAACCTCTATCGGCACGGGGAAGTTGGTATTCAGCTTTTTCACCACCTTCGATTCGTCGACTATGATGTAATTTTTAGCGCTCGAACTGATCAGCAGCTTTTCCTTGAACATCGCCCCGCCCCTGCCTTTGATCAGACTGTTGTCCGGGTCAACTTCATCGGCACCATCGAACAGCCAATCGGGTTTATGCTCAAACAGGGTTGTTAATGGGATGCCCAGTTTACTGCAAAACATCGATATTTCTAATGATGTAGGTATGCCTTTTACGTTCAGCTTTTCCCTCTTTATCTTATCGGCTATAGCTAACAGTGCTACATAAACCGTCGAACCCGAACCAATACCAATTACATCGCCATCTTTTACCTTATCAACTATCTGTGCAGCAACTTTTTGCTTGCCGCTGATGTTGATGATCTCGGATGACCACTCGAGGTTACTGATTAAACTGTTTTGCCAATGCATTTTGTTTAGATAAAAGATGAAAGGAACAAGGAGCAAAGATCTTTTAATCCTTATTCCTTGATCCTTAAATCCTTGTTCCTACAACAGAGTCTTCGCTTTACTTACCACGTTATCAACCGTAAAGCCAAAGTGCTTATACAACTCCTCAGCCGGTGCCGATTCGCCAAAACCCGGCATGGTTACGGTATCGCCTTCGTCGGTAATGTATTTATGCCAGCCTAACGCCGAACCTGCCTCAATAGCCAAACGTTTTTTGAGTTTTTTAGGCAGTACGCTTTCTTTATAAGCGGCACTTTGTTGCTCGAATAATTCCCAAGATGGCATGCTTACTACACGCGACGCAATGCCCTCTTCTTTCAGTTTGGCCTGTGCTTTCAGAGCCAGGTCAACTTCCGAACCTGTGGCAATTAAAATCAATTGGGCGTCCTTATCGTCGGATAACACATAAGCGCCTTTAACCAGTTCGGTAGCTTTTCCGTATTTATCCTGATCTAAAATTGGTAAGCCCTGGCGGGTAAGCACCAAACAAACCGGGCCCCCTACATGCTCTAACGCAACTTTCCACGCCTGTACGGTTTCATTGGCATCGGCTGGGCGAATAACCAGGTTATTCGGGATAGAACGTAATGATATCAGTTGTTCAACCGGCTGGTGGGTAGTTCCGTCCTCGCCTAAACCGATACTATCGTGTGTGTACACAAATATCGGGCGGATTTTCATAATCGCTGCCAAACGGATGGGCGGGCGCATATATTCGGAGAACATGAGGAACGTAGCGCCAAACGGAATAATACCCGGTGTTAAAGCCATACCGTTTACAGCACCGCCCATAGCATGTTCGCGGATACCGAAGTGGAAATTGCGGCCCGCACGGTTCTCGAAGGTAAACGAATCAAACTCTTTTAAATGGGTTTCGGTTGATGGCGCTAAATCGGCCGCTCCACCTATTAAACCCGGAATCTTGGATGCGATAGCATTCAGCACCTTACCCGAAGCCTGGCGCGTGGCCATTTTACCTGCGTCGGCTTTAAACTCCGGTAAAGAAGCTTCCCAGCCTTTTGGCAGGTCGCCGCTGGCGGCTAATTCGTACTGAGCGGCCAGTTCAGGGAACTTAGTCTTATAATCGGCAAAAAGCTTGTTCCATTTTTCTTCTTTTTCGATACCTTTCGCGCCGATTTCGTGGTAATATTTTAAAACTTCCGGATCTACATCGAACGATTTTTCAGGATCGAATCCAAAGAATTTTTTAACCAGCTTAATTTCATCAGCGCCCAGTGGCGAACCGTGTGAGCCCGCAGTACCCGATTTGTTCGGACTACCGTAAGCGATCAACGACCGAACACGGATAAATGATGGTTTTTGTTTTTCGGCTTTGGCATTGGTTATGGCTTGCTGTAACGCGTGTACATCGTTAACATCGTCAACATGCTGTACGTGCCAGCCATAAGCTTCAAAACGTTTTTCAACATCTTCATTAAATGCAAGGTCGGTACTGCCTTCAATCGATATCTTGTTGTCATCGTACAAATAAATCAGGTTACCCAGCTCCAAATGCCCGGCTAACGAGGCGGCTTCCGATGCTACACCCTCCATCATGTCACCATCGCTGCAAATAGCATAAACATGGTAATCAAAAAGATCGAAACCTGGTTTGTTATAAGTTGCAGCAAGGTATTTTTGAGCGATAGCAAAACCAACACCATTTGATACACCTGCGCCCAGCGGGCCGGTAGTGACATCAACACCCGGACACAGACCATACTCGGGGTGGCCGGCGGTTTTGCTGTTCATCTGGCGAAAGTTCTTGATATCATCCAAACTAACATCGTACCCGGTTAAATACAGGATACTGTATTGCAGCATACAGGCATGCCCTGCCGACAGGATAAACCTGTCGCGGTTTGCCCAGTGGGTGTTTTTGGGGTTATAGTTTAAAAACTGTGTCCAAAGCACGTGTGCCATTGGCGCCAAAGCCATTGCGGTACCCGGGTGACCGGAGTTTGCTTTTTGAACCGCATCTGCCGATAATACCCTGATAGTATCTATACCTTGTTCTTCGATGCTTTTTGTTGTTGTACTCATTGCTTAATGTTATAGTTGATTATTTCTTTTTTACTGATGTGATTAAATGTTCGCGGGTGTCTTCTTTCCAAAGCCGCGCCCCTCCTTTTATGCCGTCGCGGTTTGACGTAAGTTTAATATTGCCCTCCAGTTTGAAGTTTATTTTCCGGGCGTTTCCACCGCCAATATATAAGGTATCGTAATTAAAAACAGTTTTTAAAATCCCGATAACTGTTTTAACCCGCTTATTCCATTTTACGTCGCCTTCTTTCTCCAAAGCCTTTTCGCCTATGTAGTCATCATAATTTTTGCCTTTGCGAATGGGAAGCTGTGATAACTCGAGATGTGGCAGCAAAAAACCGTCGGACAGCAACGCCGTACCAAAGCCGGTACCCAGTGTTACCACCATTTCAAAACCCTTACCGTCTACTACTCCAAGGCCTTGCATATCGGCATCGTTAACCACGCGCGTGGGTTTACCTAATGCTTTTTCGAGCGCACCGGCCAGATCGAATCCTTTAAAAGCATCGGTACCCAGGTTGGGCGCTGTAAAAATCACGCCGTTTTTAACATAACCCGGAAAGCCGACCGAAACCTTATCGTAAGCCGGAAATACCTTGATCAGTTGTTGAATAACCTCGACCAACTGCTTTGGTTTTGGAGACGGCGGCGTAGCGATTTTTTCATAATCCATCAGTAAAGCGCCTTCATGATCAAGGATCGTTGCCTTTACATGCGATCCGCCAATGTCAACGGAGAGTATTTTATCGCCCGAAGATGATTCTTTCATAGATTTTTATTTGCCGCTGCGCTATGGGCTCCAAACGTTTATTAATTACAATCCCGCCCGTCTTATGTTTCGGGTTATACCGTATTTAAAGCAGGGCCTAAAATTAGCGCTTTAATTTTAATAATGCAATCGGTTGCAGAGAATATCTTTCGAAATTTTATCTCGATCGAATTCAGTTGTTAACCACTTCAAAGCTATTATTTAATACCAAAAAGCCGAAAAATATCTTGGATTTTTACCAAACACCCGTGGAATCTTCCTGATTTTCTTGTTATCCTATCTAATTAATAGGCTAATATAGGGCGTTTGTTTGATTTTTTATGATATATACAATAAAAAACCCCGATTTCTGTCGGGGTTTTTCTGTTTTTACGCTTTTTTCGAAGTTTAATACCCAAATATCTCTTTCAGACTCAATTTTTTCAACTCGCCGTACTTTTTCAGATCATCGTCACTTACGCGTTTTTCGGAAGCAACAACGCAATAGGTGTAGGGCTTGTCCTTTAATTCTTTATCATGGAACTTTTTGATATCCTCAAAGCCCATTTTATCTATTGCATCAAAGGTGTTTTTCCGGATATCGTAATTAACGCCAAGGCGCTTTGCAGCTAAATAGTTAAACAATATGCCGTCCTGCGTTATGCGTTCGGTCTCTAACGATTTACGGATATTATCTTTAGCCGAAGTAACAATCTTTTGCGATTCGGGCAGATCGGTCAATAACTCGTTCATGCTCTTAATCGCCTCATTAAACTTATCGGCCTGTGTACCTACGTAAGCCTGTATAACGTAACGATCATCCTTTTTTACCGGTTGACTATAAAATGCATAGGTCGAGTAAGCCAGCGCTTTTGACTCGCGGATGGTTTGGAAAACAACAGCGTTCATCCCTCCCCCATAGTAGTTGTTAAACAGCTCAACCGATGGCGTCATGTCGGAAGTATAACTGTCAGAATTCCTGATCCAGTCGATCTCGGCCTGTACCATATCATAATTGGCAAAAAGTACCTGCGGTTTTTCCTGGTTAACTTTTGTAAAAACCTGTGCCTGCGGGTAAGGTTTAAAGCTTGCCGGTATTTTGTGCAGCGGTTTTAGAGCAACAGCAGCCTGCTGAGCGGTTAACGGGCCGTAATACAACACCGTGTGATTATAGTTAACCAGATCGTGCAGGATAGCGACCAGGTCATCGGCTTTGACAGCGTCGAGCTCTGCATCCGACAATACGTTATTGAACGGGTTTTTCTCGCCATACATGGCATAGCTTACCAAACCTTGCATAATAGAGCCTTTGTTCAGTTTCGCGTTTTCGCGCGATTTTTTTAACCGAACTTTTAAGCTTGCCAATACTGCTTCATCTGGTTTACAGTTGGCAATCAGGTCTTCATATAAAGCAACGGTTTTTGCAAAATTCTCCTGCAGACCATTCATGCTGATGGTCGTAACTTCGCCGGTTGTCGAGGTGTTGAAACCTGATGCCAATTTATAGAACTGCTTGCTTACATCTTCCGAAGTCATTTTATCAGTACCTAAATACTGCAGATATTGCGCAGCAAGCGAGAACAGTTTGTTGTTCCAACTACCCATATTATAACGGTAATACAATCTGAAAATACTGTTATCTTTATTTTGAACAGATAACAGATCAACACTACCTATTTTTGCCTTTTGAATATCCTTATCATAATCGAGCCAAACAGGTTTTACATTGTTAGCCGGTATATCGTTCACCATTTTCAAAAACGGCGATTGTGCTTCGCGGTTCACCTCAACAGGTGTAATATGCGGTTTATCAACTTTAACAATGTTTTTGTCTTCGCCCTGGTGCTTGTAAACAATAACGTAGTTGTTATCATTCAGCGTTTTATTGGCATAGGCTACAATCTGCGCCTTGGTTACTTTCGAAAGGTCGCTTACATTAGCTACGTCCCGCCGCCAATCCACCCCGGTAACAAAATCATTCATCAGGTTGTTTGCACGCGATGTATAGCTTTCGTTTTGCTGTATCACGCTCTTCTTAAAATTATTGATGATCGAAGCCAGCAGATCGTCAGAGAACTCGCCTTTTCGCAATTTGTCGAGTTCGGCAAGCAGCAAGGCCTTTACATCATCAAGAGATTGCCCCTTTATTGGCTGACCGGTAAGGGTTAATACGCTATAATCTTTGTTGATATCCGCTCCTGCCCTCGCGCTCAACAATTTTTGTTTTTTAGTAAGATCCAAGTCGATCAGACCGGCTTTCCCGTTCGACAGGATCTGGCTAACTAAAGTTAGCATATCCGCATCATGAGTGGGCGCACCGCCAAAACGGAAGCCTATAGTCAGGTTCTCCGGATTCGGGCCATAAACATCGCGTTGTATAGGCGAGGTTATCGGTTTCTCCGGTGTAAAGGTATAAGGCGGGACAGGCTTTGCTTTCATATACGCAAATTTCTGATCGATCTTTTTGATCATCACATCCGGGTTAAAATCGCCCGACATGATCACGCCCATATTGTTCGGAACATAATAGGTATAATAGTAATTGCGGATATGATTCAATGATGGATTTTTTAAATGCTCAACTGTACCGATGGTAGTTTGCTTACCATAGTTATTGTTAGGGAATATGGCAGCATACAGGCTTTCAAACACCTTTTCGCCGTCGTTATCCAAACCGCGGTTCTTTTCTTCGTATACTGCTTCGAGCTCGGTATGAAAGAGCCTTAAAACAGGCTTCCTGAAACGTTCGGCCTGCAGGGTTAAATACTTATCTACTGCTGATGAGGGTATATCGTCGGTATAAACGGTTTCCTCAAGCGATGTAAAAGCATTGGTTCCCTGGCCGCCCATCGAAGCCATCATCTTATCATACTCGTTTGCGATGGCAAATTTTGCTGCCTTGCCCGAAACCTCGTCAATTTGTGCATAAATGGCACGCCTTTTAGCGGTATCGGTAGTTGAGTTATATTGCTCGTACAGGGCATCTATCTGGTCGAGCAGGGGTTTTTCTTTAGCCCAGTCGAGCGATCCATATTTATCCGTCCCCTTGAACATCATGTGCTCCAGGTAGTGCGCTAAACCTGTATGATCCGACGGGTCGGTTTTACTCCCGGCTTTAACCGCCACATAGCATTGTATGCGCGGCTCTTTGGCTGTAGGGCTCAACATCACCGTTAAACCATTTTTTAAAACATAAAACCTGGAGTGTGTCGGGTCGCCGCTTACATACTTGTAAGTGTACCCTCCTGATGTGGCAGTCTTCCATACGAAGCCTGTTTTTTGGGCCATGACGGTAACGCTCAGGCTCAATAATACTGCTGCGAATAAGTATTTAATTTTCATAATGAGGAGTTAAGAGTTCTAATATATTAAATAGAATTGAATACTAAAATCATAGTTGCAAGTTCGGAATATTTATGACGATTTGAGGAAGGTTTACCTTACAGTATTTAAATATATTCCTGTCGCGCCGCTTACCCAAATAAATTATTTATAGCATCTTTGCAACATGAGCAAATTATGGCAAAAAACTACCAGTGTAGATCAACTGGTGGAAAGCTTTACCGTTGGCCGCGACCGTGAGTTTGACGAGCAAATGGCCGCATTTGATGTACTGGGCTCGCTGGCACATACGCAAATGCTGCAAAAGGTTGGCTTACTGGATAAGCAGGACCTGGATATTGTACAAAAAGAACTAAAAAACATTTATGCCGATATAGCCAAAGGCGATTTTAAGATTGAGCCGGAAGTTGAGGATATCCACTCGCAGGTTGAGCTGTTGCTTACGCGCCGCATCGGCGAAGCAGGTAAAAAGATTCATAGCGGCCGCTCACGCAACGATCAGGTTCTGGTTGATCTGAAACTATTCTTCCGCCACGAGTTACAGGAAGTTGTGACATCCGTACAAACCTTGTTCGATCTGCTCATCAGCTTAAGCGAAAAGCATAAAAACGTTTTACTGCCTGGCTATACGCATTTGCAGATCGCCATGCCGTCATCATTCGGTTTATGGTTTGGCGCTTACGCCGAAAGTTTGGTCGACGACCTGGAGATGGTGCTGGCGGCTTATCATATCACCAATAAAAATCCGTTGGGATCGGCAGCAGGGTATGGTTCTTCTTTCCCGCTCGATCGTGCTTTAACAACAAAACTATTAGGCTTTGAGAGCCTTAACTATAATGTAGTTTACGCACAAATGGGCCGTGGCAAAACCGAGCGCATTATTGCGCAGGCTTTGTCGTCCATCGCTGCAACGCTTGGTAAAATGGCTATGGACCAGTGCTTATATCTAAGTCAGAACTTCGCCTTTGTGAGCTATCCCGAAAACCTCACCACCGGTTCGAGCATTATGCCGCACAAAAAAAACCCCGATGTTTGGGAAATTATGCGCGGCCGTTGCAACCGCCTGCAGGCATTGCCCACCGATGTGGCCATGATGACCACCAACCTGCCATCGGGTTACCATCGCGAACTGCAATTGTTAAAGGAGTTGCTTTTCCCGGCTTTCGCCGATATCAAAAACTGCCTGCACATGGCAACGTTTATGCTGGAGCACATTGAAGTAAAAAACAACATCTTAGACGACCCGAAATATGCATACCTGTTCAGTGTTGAAGAGGTTAACCGCCTGGTATTGAACGGTACGCCTTTCCGCGATGCGTACAAGCAGGTTGGCCTGGCTATTGAAAAGGGCGAATTTAAACCTGATCACCACATTAACCATACCCACGAGGGCAGCATCGGGAATTTAGGTAACGAGCAGATATCGAAAGCCATGCAGCAAATAGTAGGGCAATTTAATTTTGAGAAGGTTGAACAGGCTGTTAATGAATTAGTACGATAAAATAAAGACCAAGCGTCATTGTGCGAGGCACGAAGCAATCCCCGACTTACAGAGCCGCTCTGCATAGCATAGAGATCGCTTAGTGCCTCGCAATCACGAAATAAATAAACCTATGAACGGACAAAACCGCAACGATATTTATCCCGGCCTGGAAGTTGATATCATTTTAAAGAAAGATCAGCGCAGCGGCAAGCGTACCCGCGGGTTTGTAAAAGATCTGCTTACGAGCGCTTCTTTCCACTCGCGCGGGATAAAGGTACGACTGGAAGACGGGCAGGTAGGCCGTGTTATCGAAATTATCGGCGAAGATTAAATGACCAAAACAAAGGAAACCAGGGGCCCCGGCCTGTTAATGCGTTTGGATGCGCATCACCGCCTGATGATATCGTTAGGCGTTACTGCCATTGTGGTAGCGCTACTGTGGAATAAAGTATCTGTTCCGGCATTGATCATGTTATCATGGGGAAGTTGCGCTTTAATGATCATTATACTTTGCTGGGCTATCATTTTGACAGCACATCCGCGCGAAATGCGGCAGATAGCCCGCTTGCGCGATTCGAACCGCTTTATTGTTCTGCTTTTCGTGATCGTGGCTTCATGCGTCAGCCTGTTCGCGGTTTTATTTTTATTGCTTAACCACGGCAAGGACGCCCAGCACGCTCACGTTACCAAACATGTCCTCATGTCTATCGGCTCGGTAGTGGTATCGTGGTTGATGCTGCACACCGTATTTACAATGAGCTACGCCCATATGTACTATACCCTGACGCCCGAAGCTGACGATCCTAAAGATGCCGTTATCGGCGGCCTCCAGTTTCCGGAAGAGAAGAATCCGGATTATCTCGATTTTGTGTATTTCTCGTTTGTAATCGGCATGACTTTCCAGGTATCCGACGTGGAAATATCATCCCGCGCTATCCGCCGGCTGGCGTTGCTGCATGCGTTGATATCCTTTGCATTTAATACCGCTATCGTTGCTTTGAGTATTAATGTGATTTCGGGGTTGATTGGATAATTTATCTTCTATAACCGGTGATTTTAATTATAATTGTCGTTAGTTATATTATACTAATTAAATTTATTTGACGCTATGATTAAACGCTACGCCCTTCTCCTGCTGTTATTGTTCTTCATCCACATAAAAACACAAGCTCAGGTTACCATTTTAGATACCAAAAAAATCGATCGCATTAAAAATGGTGTTACTTATGTACTGGTAAACAGGTTGGATTTCTATGGTGCAAAAAAATATATGGAGGTTCTTAAGAAGAGCTGGACACTAACAAAGGAGCTGCGTTTCATGGCGGTTGACGATTTTAGTAAGAATCTGTCGCCCGATGATAGCTTTTTAAGTTTACAAGCGACATTGATACGGATGCCTGTGGGCGCAACCTACTCAGAAAGCCTTAATTATTACCTGGCATTTTGGACCTGTGACCCTGCTTACTTTAAGAAGGACAGGGAGCTCAAACTATCGGATGAGGAAATGATCGCAAAGATCGCCATATCCGTCGATCCTAAAGCGATAGTTGATGTGCCAGATTTCCGCCGCAATGCCAATAGCGTAAAACAAATCCTCGGTAGCATGGACTTTGATGGCAACAACCTGCTGTTTAATTGGGGGCCTGGCATGGTTAAAAACTACCTACAGCAAATGACGAGGCTGTTATTAGCCGGTAAAAAAATGAGCCTTGGTGATAACATAACCAACCCTGCCGAACTCGCAAAACTATCTACTGAAACGCTTTTTGTACCCAACACGGCGCTCATCAAGTTCAGGATCTTTTTCCCCGGAAAGAGCAACGAAGACAAGGAAGAAAATGACGCCGGCAGCATATTTGAAAAGTATGCCTACAATTATAAGGTACTGCTACAGGACGAATTGGACAAAAAAATTATTGAAAGCGACAAACCTTTTTTTTACCTTCTATTTATAAAAGATAGCACAAACAAACTGGTGTGCGTCATCAATTCGCAAACGGGCGAAACCGTTTATTACAAAGGCACATCTATTTCTTACAACTTAAAATCAGGCGATCTCAAAGATTTGTCTAAAGAAATCAGCAAGTAATTCTTAATCAAATAACCCTTTGTCCTTCTCAATAAAATGCGGGCGCATGATATTCAAGCCCAGCTCTTTATTCAATTCTTTAACCACATAATCCGCTAACTCGGGCGAGTAGCGCTCATCGTGCTGGTGCATAAAAAACCAAACGGATTGTAAACCCTTTAAATGCCACTGTTTGATGCGCTGTACCCACTCGTCGCAACGCGAATAATCAGTCGGGTGCAAGCTGTTGCCCACAAAACGGATAAAGGCATGGGGTGTGGGCAATTCCATGTGCACGCAATCGCGCCTGCCCGATGCATCGGTAATTACAGCGCCTATGCCCAGCTCTTTCAGCATACCGAAAAGCTCATCGCGGAAAGCTGTATTCGCAAACCACTCTTTATGGCGCACCTCAACGAAAACGGGCACATCCTTTGGCAGGTCGGCCAGGTATACTTTTAACTCGGGTAAGCTTTTGGGCGTATAATTATCGCTCAACTGTAAAAATAAAGGGCCAAGCAGATCGCCAAAGGCCATAATGCCTTTGTAGAATTGCGTGGTGACCTCGTGAGCGCCTTTTAACCTTTTGATATGCGTAATACTTTGTGAGAATTTGGGACAAAACTTGAAATGTGGATTGGGTAAAGCCTTTTCTTTCCACTTCCCGATGGTCGATTCGGGATAAATATTATAAAAGGTCGCGTTCAATTCGATACTATCAAAATGCTTTACGTATTCATCTAAAAAGTTGGCCTCTTTGGTTTTTTCGGGGTAAATTTTGCCCAGCCACTCCTTACGCCCCCACTTTGCACAGCCCACGTGCACTTCGAGCTGCTTTTTATGCCCGGCGGCTTTTAACGTGCCGGTAGTCAGTTCAGGGTCGGCAGGCAAGGTAAAATCAACCATTGCCAGCTCTTCGGGTGTAACACGTCCAAATTCCATAGTATTTTATTTAGTTAGATTTGCGATGTGAGATATTACATTTGAGATAACGACTGATTATTCTGTCTCAATACTCACGTCTAATATCTCAGATCTATTCTTCCATCTTTGAGTATTTCTTCGTATCGCCCATAAAAGCATATACAAATAACGATGCAAAGATACAGCCGGTAACATACCAGTAAAACCAGTCGGCATGGCCGTGTTCTTTAAACGATAAAGCGATATACTCGGCGCTGCCGCCAAATAATGATACCGCGATGGCGTAGGGAAAGCCTACGCCTAGCGCCCGAACATTTACCGGGAAGAGCTCGGCTTTAACTACCGCGTTGATGGCTGTATACAATGTGGTAATGAGCAATGCTATCAGAATAAGCGCAAGGGCCATCCAAAAATCGTGCGTTTTACCTAAAGTGGTCATGATGGGATAAGTTGTAATCGTACCTAATACGCCAAAAGCTATCAGCAGGGGCTTACGCCCTACTTTATCCGACAGTAATCCAAAAAGAGGCTGCGCCAGCATAAACACAAACAAAGTTAAGGCTGATATCAAGGTTGCTTCATCCTTACTAAATTTGGATGTATTAACGAGGAACTTTTGCATGTAAGTGCTGAATGTGTAAAACGCAACCGTACCTCCCATGGTTAAACCGATAACCAACAGCACAGCTTTGGGATGTTCAAATAATGCTTCGATAGTGCCACGGGTTTTACCGGGTGTTGTTTCTCTGGTAAAAGATTCCGTCTCTGTTAAGCTACGCCTTAAATACATGGCCGATACTGCCAGCACGGCACCAATGGCAAACGGTATGCGCCATCCCCAGGCGTGCAATTGTGCCTGGGTTAAAAAGCATCGTTGTAAAAGCACCAATACGCCAAGCGCCAATAATTGGCCCATAATTAAGGTAACATACTGAAAACTCGAATAATAACCTCTATGCTTTTTGGTAGCCATTTCGCTAAGATAAGTGGCGCTGGTACCATATTCGCCGCCCACGCTTATACCCTGCAATATACGGGCAAGTACCAGTACCAGCGGCGCTAAAATCCCTATCTGATTATACGAGGGTATAACCGCGATCAGTAACGAGCCTGCGCTCATGAGCAATACAGAAAAGGTCAATGCTGCTTTTCGCCCTTTACGGTCGGCATAAGTGCCCATCAACCAGCCGCCTACAGGCCGCATTAAAAAACCGATGGCAAATATGCCCGCGGTGTTCAGCAGTTGCGCCGTTTCGTTTTTCTCGGGGAAGAAAGCGCCTGCAAAATAGAGTGAAAACGCCGAATAGATATACCAATCGTACCACTCGACCAGGTTACCTATCGAGCCGCCAAATATGGATTTGAGCCTGTGGGCAGATTTTTCGGAGGATGTTGGATTAGGATCGGTCATATCAGATCGCATAACCGAAAGTAGCATTTTAATTTTTAAATGCTTAGCAGTTTATCAATGTATCCTTAAATTTAACAAGGGTTAATATTGCAGGTTGTGCTGCGCGAAGGTTTTTAACAGGTTAACAGCCGGGTGCTTCTGATCGTGATCTGTTAAAAAATCCCAGCGGAATGGATCAACAAAACCGTTGATATGCGAAAACTCTTCGGATGCCGGTTTAAACCCCATCGACCAATCATGAAATGTCCGGCAGTCTTCCTTACCGCTTTTTAATTTGATCACACATTTCTGGATGTCATCAGATTGCAGGTCTTCAAACACCCGCTCCAATTGCTCTTCCTCTCCCTCCAGCGCCTGAAAAAAGGTACCCTTACTGTACAGCATCATACCGGTAATACCGCTACTGATGTATTGATAACGGGTATCTTCCAGCAGTTTTTTCAAATCATCGGCACTCAGCATCCGCGATGACGCGCTCACATAAATCAGGTAATTCATATCCATGTATTTATATACACGAATTTTATACGGACGGATTTATGAAAGGTTGTGTAGAAGGATTATAATATTATTTATGCTTTTTCAGTGCGCCTATGGCAGTTTGGGCCGCCTCGGATAACACCAGTTCGCCGCTGATGGCAGCACGCCCGGTTAATAAAGTATCCCATGTATCGGTACCATGCCAGAGGGTTTTTCGTAATGCAGATAACGCTTCAGGGTTCCACACAGCCATTTTAGATGCGGATGCTGCGATGGCTTTGTCCATTTCTCCGGTAGTTTCAAAAACTTCAGCAAAGAGGCCCCTCTCTTTTGCCCATTGCGCGGTATAAAATTCGCCCGCATTTAAAGCCAGTTGCGAAAAAGCGCTCAAGCCCATTTTGCGGGTAACTGCGGGCTCAATTACAAACGGACCGATACCTATACTCAATTCGCTTAGTTTAATGGAAGCATTTTCGGTAGCAAAACAATGATCGCATGCCGAGGCAATACCAATACCGCCACCGATAGCTTTGCCGTGTACGCGCCCAATGATCATTTTTTGCGAAGTACGGCAGGCATTAATTACCTTGGCAAAACCCGAAAAGAACATCATACCTTGTTCGAGATTGGTGATCTGTAATAACTCATCAAAATTGGCTCCCGCGCAAAAGGTACGGTCGCCATCACTTTTCAGGATGATGACATGGGTTAATGCATCAGCGCCTGCGGTTTGTATTGCCAATGCCAGCTCATCGAGCAAGGCCGCGGGTAACGAGTTTTGCGCCGGATGAAAGAAGGCGATAGTAGTGATCCCCTTTTCATCGGTATTGACATTAACGTAGCCTTTAGCTGGTTCCATTGGTTTATCCGAGTATAAATACCGTCATGCTGCGGGGGCCATGCGCACCCAGTACAAGCGACTGCTCTATATCGGCAGTTTTTGACGGACCGGCGATAAAGGTACCAAATCCGTAAGTAGTATTCCCAATTTTTTGATAAGCCTCGTGCATGGTAGGCACGATGCTACCGGCATTTACCACTACAGCCAGGTGCTGGCATATAAATGGCAATACCCGCTGTTTGATCAATTCTTCGGTAACCCAAACCGCTCCGTTTTCAGCAACCGCGAAGTGCGCGCTGGTAATAGTGAGTTCGATATCTTCCATCGTATGGGGGTCGATAGGTTCGCCGGCATAAAGCTGGCCGGCATCGCTCAGTTCTGCCAAAGTGGTAACCACGCGTTTACCGGTATCAAAATGTTCAGGCAATAGCTTTTTTATTTCATCAAAACCTTTCACCTTTAGTACCTTCCCGCCAATGGTAGTTAATACCGTGGTAAACTTTTCTTCAGGGTCTTCGGGGCCGCCTTTCAAAAAACTAATGTCCGGCACCGGTACCGATGCTGGCTGGTTTTGGGTGATGGCAGCTAATATTTTATCTCTGGACGCGTTCATTGGTTCATTGGTCATTAGTTCATTGGTCCTTTACTGATGAACATGTTAATATTTTTACTCCTGACTTCCCGACTCAGGGCTCAAGACTTTTTTCTATTTTTACTATACCACTCCCCAAACGATTCCTTCGGCGGTTCGGGCATATCGCGTTGCTTGTACCAGGGATTCAGCTTGTTGTTAACTGCAAAAGGCACATGTTTCATAAACCAACGGCCGGCTTTGCCCCCGACATGATAAATGGTTGGCGATGACAGCGTTAAGGTCATTACCTGCATACCTGCTTTTTTGGTTTTGGTGGCATAACCGTTCTTCACAATTACCTGGCGCCATTTGTATAACTGATCGTGGATATCGATCTTAACCGGGCAAACGTTTGAGCACGATCCGCAGAGTGTCGACGCAAACGGCAGGTCGGCATATTTTTCCATATCAAGGTTTGGGGCCAGGATTGCTCCTATCGGTCCGGATATAGCATTATGGTAGCTATGCCCGCCACTGCGGCGATAAACCGGGCAGGTGTTCATACAGGCCCCGCAACGGATACATTTTAACGAATTGCGGAATTCCTCGCGGCCCAGCTGTACACTGCGCCCGTTGTCTACAATCACAATATGCATTTCCTGACCAGGGCGAGGCTTACCGAAATGGCTCGAATAAGTGGTAATGGGCTGCCCTGTAGCACTTCGCGTGAGCAGGCGCAAAAACACGCTCAGGTGTTTCCTTTCGGGGATGATCTTTTCAAAACCCATGCTGGCAATGTGGACGTCAGCCAAATGCGCACCCATATCGGCATTACCTTCATTAGTGCAAACTACAAATTCGCCGGTTTCGGCTATGGCGAAATTCACACCGGTTAAAGCAGCGCGGCGAGTTAAAAAGGTTTCGCGTAAATGATGACGAGCCGTTTCGGTCAAGAACTGCGGGTCGGCGTTGCCGGCCGGTGTACCTAAGTATTGGTGAAAAAGCTCTCCTATCTCCTCTTTCTTTTTATGGATACAGGGCAAAACAATGTGGCTCGGCGGCTCGTGTGCCAGCTGAACAATACGCTCGCCTAAGTCCGAATCTATCACATCTACGCCGTTCTCACCCAAATATTCATTCAAATGGCATTCCTCTGTCAGCATCGATTTGCTTTTCACCATCCGGGTAACGCTATGCTTTTGCAGCAGGCTCAATACGATCTGGTTATGTTCTTTAGCATCGGCGGCCCAATGTACGGTAATACCATTTGCAATGGCATTAGCTTCAAACTGTTGCAGGTATGAGCTCATGTTCGAGAGCACATTGTGTTTTATCCGAGATGCCGTTTCACGTAAATCTTCCCACTCAGGTAACTGGTGCACGGCTTTATCACGCTTGGCGCGGATCCACCACAGTGTTTCGTCGTGCCAGTTAACGCGGGCCTCGTCTTTATTAAAAATATCAGCTAAAGCCGAGTGATCTTTTGTTTCGTTAGTCATTGATCATTGTGTCATTAGTCATCACTAATCGTTATCAGGGTCTTGATTCTTGCTTCTTGCCTCTAATTCTACTCCCCGTTTAATATCTGTGCGATGTGCAGCACTTTAACCTTACTGCCCTGGCGGTTTAATATCCCTTCCATGTGCATCAGGCAGCTCATATCAACCCCGGTTATGTATTCGGCGCCGTGCTCCAGGTGATCGGCCACCCGGTCTTTACCCATCTTTACCGATACCGCTTCTTCGGCAACGCAAAACGTACCGCCAAAGCCGCAGCACTCGTCTTTACGGCTTAGTTCAACCAGTTCGAGGCCTTCAACCATATTGAGTAAACTGCCCGGTTTCGAAAAATCGGGGGCAACCAGTTCCGTCATCGACGACAGGTGCAATCCCCTTTGCCCATGGCAGCTTTGGTGCATACCAACTTTATGCGGGAACTTCGCCGGCAGGCTGGTCACTTTTAAAACATCGGTTAAAAAAGAGGTAAACTCATAAATGCGTTCGCTGATATGACGGGCTTTCTCGGGCTGGGCATCGTCATGCAAATGATCGCGGACGTGTAAAACGCAACTTCCCGAAGGTGCTACGATATAATCAAATTCGGCAAAGTTTTTAATAAACAGTTCGTTGCAGCCGTGTGTTAAATGCTCAAAGCCCGAGTTAGCCATAGGCTGACCGCAGCAGGTTTGGTTTTTCGGATATACGACATTAACGCCTAATTTCTCCAGTAATTCAAGACAAGCTATTGCGGCACCTGGATAAAACTGATCGACATAGCATGGGATGAACAGTCCGACTGTCATAGATAATACGTTAATTAACGCCCGTAACGGGCGAGGTGTAAAACTGATGCAACAAAAATAAACTTTAATAGCTAAAAGCAACACCCAAACATAAAAACCGTCTGCATAACACTTTTAACGCTAAAATTTTGTATTGCAACCGTGCCAAACAATTTGCACATTTTAATTATTTGTAACGTATGGCTTTAAGCACACAAATTATATGGCTGTTTGTATTGGCTATACCCATTGCCTGCATAGCGTGGACGGTTACCCACGAGGAGGTTTTTCGTGAGCCGAGGGAAGTTTGTATAAAGTATTCTAAAACAGCGAAAACCATAGTTAAGCGAAAGTTTTTCTACCTGTTTACATGCGAGTACTGCTTTAGCCATTATGTAACGCTTGTTATGCTTTTTATTACCAGTTATAAGTTGTTATTCGACGATTGGCGGGGATACCTCATCGGTGGTTTTGCCCTGGTATTTGTGGCCAATGTGTATATGAGTTTGTTTGCCCTGATCAGGATTGACCTGAAAAAGACGCGGTCGGAAGCCGAAATTGCCGAGATCGAGGAAGCCAAATGCAAAAAAGATGTATCAAAAAGCTAATTGAGCTTATGTAATAAACCAGTTTGCATTTATTGTATTTGTTTTGTAAGTTGTACGGCAAACCTTAGTTACAATGACTGATACACTTACCCAGCCTAAAAAACGTATCGAGTCGATCGACGTGATGCGCGGAATAGTGATGGTGATTATGGCGCTCGATCATACCCGTGATTTTTTCACGACCATCCGATTTAACCCTACCGATTTGACCCAGGCATCAACAGCTTTATTTATCACCCGCTTTATAACACATTACTGTGCGGCCACCTTTGTTTTTTTGGCAGGCACGGGCGCCTACTTATCGCTTACCCGCGGAAAAACCAAAGCCGAAGCAGCCCGTTTCCTGATCAGCAGGGGTATTTGGCTCGTCATTCTTGAGGTTACGTTAATTAACTGGGGGTTTTCGATGAATCACGGTACCTGGCAATTTAGCATGGATTATAGTTTTGTATTTTTACAGGTGATTTGGGTAATCGGTGTAAGCATGATCATTTTAGCCGGGTTGATCTATCTACCCGTTGAGGCTATTGGCATTATAGGGTTAATATTAATCTTCGGGCATAATGCTTTTGATGTTGTTGCTCCAAAATCGCTTGGCGAAACAGGTGGAGCGCTCTGGCAGTTTTTGCACGTACAAGGCATCGTTAATTATGCACATAATACAAGGCACGTATTTGTGTTTTATCCGCTTATACCCTGGGTTGGCGTAATGGCGGCAGGCTATAGTTTCGGCACGCTGTTTAAAATGGAACAGGCTAAGCGGCAAAAGTTATTAGTTGCGACAGGCCTTTCGGCGATAGCGTTGTTTATCCTCATCAGAAGCGGCAACTTTTACGGCGACCCGGACCACTGGACACACCAGCAGGTTTGGTACCGCACTGTGCTCTCATTTATCAACGCCCAAAAGTATCCGCCTTCGCTCGATTATTTATTGATAACCCTCGGCCCTGTACTCATTTTGCTGGCCTATCTTGAAGGTGTAAAAAACCGGGTAACTGATATCTTCCTGGTCTTCGGACGGGTTCCGTTATTTTACTACCTGTGCCATATTTATCTTTTGCAGCTGTTGGCCTACATCGCGTTTAAAATAACCGAAACCGAACATATTGCTTATGGTTTTGGCCTGCCGATAGTTTATGCCGTATGGCTCTTAGCTGTGTTTATACTGTATTTTCCGAGCAAATGGTTTATGCAATATAAACAGGCGCACCGGCAATGGTGGCTCAGTTATCTATGAACGGATGCTTCCGGGCAGTTTGATATAAAAGGTAGTACCCTTGCCTACTGTTGATGTAACCGAGATCTCACCATGGTTCAGTGCGATCAATTCGCGGCATAATTGTAAGCCTATACCTGTGCCTATTTCTCCGAGTGTACCCACTTTTGATAGCGGCAGGTTTTGCGACCACAGGTTATCAATATCTTCGGATTTAATACCTATACCGGTATCGGATATACTGATGAGTATCTTATCTCCCTCGGGTAGCGCAGCAACCGCTATAGCGCCTCCATATTGGGTAAACTTTATGGCGTTGCTGATCATGTTCCTGAAGATCACCTTCAGATGGTTTTCATCGACAAACAAAAAAACCTTGGCAGTAACGTCATTGTGTAAGGTGATGCGTTTTTGTGCTAACAGATAAGCAAAAGTTTCTGCCATTTCATCGATGACCAGGGTTAACTTAACCTCGGTAGCAGTAACATTGCTTCCCTGTATTTGATTGTTTGCCCATTGCAGCAGGTTGGTCAATGTTAGTTCGGCGCCTTTTACAACGGGATTCATATTTTTCATTACCTGTTGTATCTCATCGTCGCTTAATGCTCCCTGCTCAAAAAGGTCGGTTACATTACGCAGATTGCCGATAGGCCCCCTGAGATCGTGACCGATAACCATCAAAAGCTTGTTTTTTAAGTTGTTTAACCCGTTGAGGTGCTTGGCCTGCGATTCGATCAGTTCGGACTGGATTTTTATCGCCGAATTTTGCTCTGTTAGTTTTACCGCCAGGTTGTTTTTTTCGCGATAGAGTTTATACACGGTATAAAGGCCTGCGATTAAAAGCAGCAACGAAATAAATAATATAGTTATAATTTTTTGCTGCGATTTGACCAGCAATTTGTTGATCCTGCTGGTGCGTTGTACACTATCTATTTTTTGCAGGCGGCTATTGAGGCTGAAATAGTCCTGCATTAACTGCGAACTGTTTCGCCTGTCTATCATAGTCATCCGAAACAAAAAGTCGTTGAACTTATCCTGATAGTAAAGCACCTGCTTTGTGTTACCTTGTTTTTGATAGATATCGATCAGTACCTGGTACGACGCCGAAATAAAATCTATCACACCTAAACTATCGGCCATAGCGCTTGCCCTTTGAGCATATTGCAAGGCTTTATCGGTTTGGCCCAGGTTGAGCAAAATTTCGGCTTTCGATACAAAACAACTGGCCCTTAGCCTTTTATTGTTATCTAAAAAGCTCATGCTGATAGCCGTATCAGCATAACCGTTTGCCAGCTTGTAATTATTATTGGTTTCGTATTCGCTGTAAATGCTTGTTAAACGGCCATACAAAATTGCTTCGGTGCGCTTGTTATTAATCTCGCGACATAATTTCATGGCCCTGTATACTGCAGCAACGGCCTTATCAAACTGGTGCGACCTGGCGTAAATAAGCGATCGCTCAGTAACAACTTCTTCAAGCAGGTATTTATTTGTATCGGCTTCATCTTCGGCTTTTTGCAGAAATGCAAAAGCTGTTTTGTAATCTTTCAGGTCGGCATAATCGCGCCCCATATTACGGTAGCATTCGGATAGGCGCAAATGGTTATGCTTGCCAAAATAATGCACAGCTGTATCGATATACAACAAACTAACCTGGTAATATGATTGCGCCCAGTAAGTAACGCCTATATTCAGGAAACTTTCGCCTATCCCTTTTTTATAGTTATTTATTTTTGCCAGGATAAGCGCATTTTCGGAGAGTTTACGTGCCGCTGCAGGGTTTGCCAGAAAGATGGCATAAGCTTTGGCATTCAGTTTATCGATCTTGGCAATACTGTCGATGTTGCCGGCTTCGGCATTAAGGTCGCCCACGGGCAATATGGCAGAAAATGTTTTTTGAGAAATAAAAACAACAAGCAACAGCCACCAAAACCTCATGCGTTAAATTAATTAGTTATACAAGTATACGCGACGTACCGTTAAAGATGATTTATACGATTCTGTATAACTTAAAGTTATACTTTTGCAACCAGCATACAGCGTTCCCCCATCAGTAATTCTTCGCATTTTTCATAATTAAGGGGTGCTTTTATCTGTTCTACTTCCAGCTTATAATTTTGTCTTAGCTCTTTTCGGCGAATGGCTTCTACAAAACGCCTTACCTCGTGCTGATTCTCCAGGATCAGCCCGGGTACCGGGGTTGGCCTGTTTTGTTCGTCCTTGGCAACCATTGTAAAATAACTGGTATTGGTATGTTTAACCGAATTGGTTTTCACATTTTCGGAAACAACACGTATACCCACAACCAACGATGTTTTACCTACATAATTTACCGATGCCATCAGCGATACCAGTTCGCCGACCTCAATCGGAGCCAGGAAATCCACCGTATCAATTGATGCCGTTACGCAATAGTTACCCGCATGCTTTGATGCGCATACGTAAGCAACTTTGTCCATCAGCGATAACAAAATACCACCGTGTATCTTTCCGCCAAAGTTAGAGTACGAAGGAATCATCAGCTCGGTAATGGTAGCTTCAGACAAACGCACCGGTTTATAAGCTAATTGATTATCTGTATCGTGTGAAGGTAAGGGTTCTGCCATGTATCTATTTAAAATTGTAAAGTTGTCATCAACCTATTTCCTGCCCAAACTGCAGCAGATACCCATTATTATCAAATATCCCGAATTCGCGCATTCCGTAATCAAAGTCTTCGATAGGATAGCATATCAGGCTCTTTTCTTTTACGCTCTCCCAAACATTATCTACATTATCCGTATTAAAATACAACGATCCGCTCATAACCGGTTTGGGAATGTTGCGATGTTGATTAGGTAACGTAAACATAATATTAACATCGCCGTATTTTAATGATGCCCAGCCCATATCGGGTTGGTAATTCTCAGTAACAAAACCCAGTACCCCGGTATAAAAATCAATAGTAGCAGCCATATCGGGGGTTTCGAGCATGGGTGTTAGCGCCGTTAATTGATGCGTCATGTTACTTATATTATCTATAACTTATATTGAATTACTGTGCTTAAAGCACTACCTCAATACTAAAAATACTTTTTTAAACTCACAATTAAAAAAAGCACGCCTTTTTTGTCAATTTTGAGCTGTTTTAAGTGTCTGTGCAACATTTGTATGACAATAACGCAACAATTATATGACATTGAAATTACTATTAAACTTCGTCGTAACTTCACAGTCAATATAAGCCGAACATATAAATATGCTTTCGGCGAAATAGATACACCAATAATATAAACTATTACAAAAATGAAAACGAAGGTTAAATCTTCACTTAAATTAATACTGCCTGTTTTACTCGCGGCTTTGTGCCTGCAAGCGACCGCCCAAAAAAAAGACGTACAGCCTGCCAACCTGCGGGCACCTGAAGGGATAAAGATAGATGGTAAACTTGCCGAATGGGGTTATGACCTGCAAGCATATAATAAAACTACCAAGATTTATTATACCATGGCCAACGACGATAAGAATCTGTACCTGGTAGTAAAAGTTAAAGACAAGATAGATATAACCAAAACCTTAGGTGGCGGCATTAGCCTGACCATCAATACCGCCGATAAAAAGAAAGATAAGGACGCCTTTGTGATCACCTTCCCTATGCCGCCGCCGAGAGCTTCGGGCGGCCGTAATGCTATGCGCGGCATGCGTGGCGGCTTTGGTGGCTTTGGTGCCAACCAATCGCAAACCCAGGCACAGATCGATTCGGCAAGCCGGGCAACACATAAAACTGCTTTGGGCCTGATCAGGGAGATTGGCATCCTTGGCTTTAAGGACATTACCGATAGCACCATATCTATTTACAACGAATACGGGATTAAGGCAGCAGCCGGCTTTGACGACGAAGATGCTTTTGTATCCGAGTTGTCTATCCCCCTGAAGTTACTTGCACTTAACGCCGACGACCCAAAGGAGTTTGCGTACAACATTAAAGCAAACGGTATCAACTCGGGCAATAACCGTAACCGAGGCGAAGGTGACAACGGCGGCGACGGCGGATTTAACGGCGGCGGCTTTGGCGGCGGCCGCAATGGCGGCGGTGGAGGTGGCTTCGGCGGCGGCGGAGCAGGCGGCTTTGGCGGTGGCGGCCGAAATGGTGGCGGTGGCGGCCGAAACGGCGGCGGTGGCGCTAACAACATGATCTCTATGATGGAAGAGCTGACCACGGCGACCGATTTTTGGGGAAAATACACGCTCGCTAAACCTGCAAATAAATAATACACGAGCTTTTTTAGTTAACTGGCCGAAACTAACACCAATATCCCCTTATTAATTAATTACCGCTTTTTGGCGATAACATGGGAATACTATTTTTTAAATCACAGACCAAAAACAACTTATCATAATGAAGAAATTATTACTTGTCCTTTTCATCACTGTACTTTCGGGCGAAGTATTTGCGCAGGGTGGCAATAACGGGGGGCGCAACCGTACGCAACCGCAGATACTTGCCCTGCCGTTCAGAGAAGTAAGTGGTGTGGTTAAGGACACAGCCGACAATACCATCATTGGCGCCAGCATCACTTTAACATCCAAAAGCGATACCCTGCGTGCCGTAACCAACTCCGACGGTGTTTTTGTAATCAAAAACGTTAAACAGGCGGTATTTACACTGGATGTTAAGGAGTTGGGTTACCGGCCCATTATACGTAAATACCTTAACAACGATGCTATAAAAAGAATTGTTCTGGAACCGATCATCATGCATTCATCATCACACCTGATGAACGAAGTAAAGATCAACGGTGTGCCGAGTATAACTTATAAGACCGATACTGTTGAATACCGCGCCAGCGACTATAAAGTGCATCCCAACGCTACCGTTGACGAACTTTTAAAGAAAATGGAAGGTATGGAGGTTGGCTCAGACGGATCGTTGACGCACCAGGGGCAACAGGTAGTAAAAGCGAGACTGAATGGCAAGGACTATGCCGGTGGTAACGTAGCACAAGCCATCCAGAACCTGCCTGCCGATATTGTTGAAAAAATACAAGTCGTAGATGACTATGGCGATGCGGCAGCACGTACAGGCATCAAAGACGGCGACCCACAAAAGGTTTTGAATATTACTACCAGGGCCGACAGGTCTGTAGGCACTACCGGACGCTTAACCGGGCAATACGGCAGCGATGACCGGTACAATGCAAACTTATTTGTACAACGCATTAATGCTAACCAGCAATTAGGTTTGATTGGCAATTTACGCAATACGGTAAATGGTGTGGCCTCGACAGGCGTTGCAGGCGGCGCAACCAATGGCGGGGGCGGTGGAACAGGTGTTGGAAGCGGCGCCAGGGGTGGCGGCAGCGGCACTACCAAATCGGGCATGCCATCTTTTAACTACCGCGATCAATGGGGCAAAAAGATCCAGGTGATAGCCAGTTATGCCTATAATTTCAGGGATAATAATTCATTTAATACGAGCTATGGGCAAAACGGTACGGTACTCGGGCCGAATAATTTCAAAAACAATAACACCGCTGAGAACGACTCAAAAGGCCATAACATAAACTTTCAGATGGAGATAACACCTGATAGTGCCGATTTTATACAGATAACGCCAACCTTCGGGTACACAAGTTCGCTCAGCTCCAGCACGTCCGATCAGGATAATATCAACAATTATACAACAGGCTTTCAGCATAACGTAAATACAGGTTTTACATCAAGCACCAATAGTGCGCCAAACTTCTCGAATACTGTATTTTATCAGCATTTGTTTCACAAGCCGCACCGCAACGTATCGTTCACCGCAACCATAAGTCGCACCAATACCGAAGCCAACAGCGACAGGAACAATACCATACACTATTATAAAACTGCAACCCTCGACAGCTTGATTGCCGACTCGGTATCGCACTATCAAACCAACCGAACCAGTATTAACACTACTTACCGTGCCGGTTTTACTTATGTTGAGCCATTCAGCCTTTCGTCGCAATTAGAGTTTACAACGCAATTCAGAAAGTCGGACTATGATAATAAATCGATAACAGATACCGTGCTGGCTAACGGACAAAGTTACGAACTGCTGGCCCGGGATAACATATCAGATTATTCGTTCACCGAAACCAGAGCTACATTAAACTATCACTTTAACGGCGTAAAATACAACCTGGCCGTAGGTGCTACTGCGGTACCATCAGTACTGGCAGGTACCAAGGTAAATAATGCGAACGGACAGAATGTGGCCACTCAGCGAACCGACTTCCGGATTATTCCCGTTTTCCGCTTCTCGTACTCGTGGTCGCGCACGCAACGCTTCTCGATAGGTTATTCGGGCAGTAATACCGAACCTACCTTTACCGAGATCCAGCCGTTTACCGATATTTCCAACAAACAACACCACATTATCGGTAACCCCGACCTCGACCCGCAATTCACACACTCTATAACTGCGCAATACAATAACTATATCGCCAACTCTAAATTGAACATTTCGTTTAATGTGAATGGTTCATTTACCAGCCACGAAATAGATGAGAACGATGTAACAGTAGATTTGCCTCCGACTATCAATTCAAAAGGCGAATCGGTTAGGACAACGCGTACCGACACCTACTACATCAATATGGACGGTGCTCATGCCTATGTGGGTCGTTACAACTTTGCAAAACAATTGGACGATCGCAAATATAACCTGTCGCTTAACGGGAATATTACCTATAGCTACGGAGTCGGTATGACAGGTCACCAGGACTTGGCCGGCAATATTGTAAACACACCTTACCACAGCACCAACTGGCGCTTTGACGAGCGTTTCGGGCCCCGGATCAACCCGAACGATAACATCGAAATAAACCCTTATGTAGGTTACGATGTATCGCGTACGTTTGTAAATACCCTTAATGCTACTGCCAGTATTGTAAAAACAACTTCCCTGGCAATAGATGGAAGGATGTATTTCCTGAAAACCTGGCAGATCAATTACAGCGTTACCAAGAGCTATGTAACCGGTTTTGGAAGCCTTTCTACGAATCCAACGGTAATCAATGCAGGTTTCGAAAAAGAGTTCTTCGACAAAAAGAATTTCATCTTAACATTTAACGCTTTCGACTTACTGCATCAGAATAATTTTATCCAGCAAACTCAAACCGGCAGCAACATCACTTATACGCAGTCGAACTCGTTGAGCCGTTATTTCCTGGTGGGTTTCCGCCTTAACCTGCAAAGATGGAGCGGCTCGCCGATGCGCAATGGCAGGCCTATGCAGCGCCGCGGCGATGGTAGCTTTATCTACTGATAATTATTATATCAACAAACTACAAAAAGCCTTCTCTAAGAGAGAAGGCTTTTTGTTACAACGTGTCCCGTCCTGAAATAAGTCAACTTGGATGTCAACTTATTTCAGGGCGGGACTGTTAAAACAAAAAAGCCTAACCGATTAGGGTAAGGCTTTTATACAATTCAAAGTATCTTTATTTTACCGAATCAACGATCGCTTTAAAAGCATCCGGGTGATTCATTGCTAAATCGGCTAATACCTTACGGTTTAAACCTACTTCTTTTGCATTTAATTTACCCATTAATTGTGAGTAAGAGATACCGTACTGGCGTGCGCCAGCATTGATACGTTGGATCCACAGACCGCGGAACTCGCGTTTTTTGGTTTTACGGTCGCGGTAAGCATATTGCAAACCTTTTTCAACTGTGTTTTTGGCAATGGTGTAAACCTTGCTGCGAGATCCCCAGTAACCTTTTGCAAGGTTCATGATCTTTTTCCGGCGTCTTCTCGACGCTACTGCGTTAACTGAACGTGGCATTTTTTGTGCTTTTTGGTAGTGAGTGCCTTCGTTTTTTCAGAGGGACTTGTGTACTCGAATACCTGGTTAAAAAATTAATTAATTACTTTCCGATACAAAGCATACGTTTTACGTTACCCATATCCGCATCAGCAACAAGGCTGGTGTGGGTTAGGTTACGCTTACGTTTGGTCGACATCTTGGTTAAGATGTGGCTTTTGTATGCGTTTTTCCTGGTAATTTTACCGGTTCCAGTGATGCTAAAGCGTTTTTTAGCGCTGGAATTGGTTTTCATTTTTGGCATAACTCTGTTTTATTTGTTTTGTTTATTTGCTAACCTGCAAATGTCTTTATGTTGTAAGCTATTACTTTTTAGAACCCTTAGGTGTAACGGTTAAAAACATCCGTTTACCTTCCAGTTTTGGTAATTGCTCAACTTTTCCTACTTCTTCCAAAGCCTGGGCAAAACGCAGCAGCAATATTTCGCCCTGCTCTTTGTAAACTATCGCACGGCCTTTAAAGTGCACGTAAGCCCTTACTTTTTCGCCCGCCTCCAAAAACTTGATGGCATGTTTCAATTTGAAATCAAAGTCATGATCATCGGTATTCGGTCCGAAACGGATCTCTTTGATAACGGTTTGCTTAGCATTATTCTTGATCTCTTTCAGCTTCTTTTTTTGCTCATAGATAAACTTGTTATAGTCTATCACACGGCAAACCGGCGGTACGGCGTTCGGAGATATTTCAACCAGGTCGAGTTCCTGCTCTTCGGCAATAGCCAAAGCATCGCGTAAAGAGTAAACACCTTGCTCAACGTTATCGCCTACCAAACGCACTTCCTGCGCTCTGATAAACTGATTGATATTATGTTCGGCTTCTTTCTTTTTGAAAGGTGGCCTTGGACCTCTGTTAAAATTGGGTTTATTTAATGCCAAGTTATACGGTTATTTCTTTTTTTATTTTTTGTGTAAATTCTTCAATTGTCATACTGCCCAGATCACCTTCACCATGTTTCCTTACCGACACGAGGCCCTCTGCCGCTTCTTTTTCGCCCACAATAAGCATGTATGGTATCTTTTTAACTTCAGCATCACGTATCTTACGCCCGATCTTCTCGTCCCTGAAATCAATAAGCCCGCAAATATCGTGATCTTTTAGCGAATCTGAAAGTTTTTTTGCATATTCTTCATATTTCTCCGAAATAGGCAAAACGATGAACTGCTCCGGCGATAGCCACAGCGGGAAATTACCCGCGCAATGCTCAATCAACACAGCAACAAAGCGTTCCATCGAACCAAACGGTGCGCGGTGTATCATCACGGGCCGGTGCTTCATGTTATCGCTGCCGGTGTACTCCAGTTCAAAACGCTCGGGCAGGTTATAATCAACCTGTATGGTACCCAGCTGCCATTTACGGCCCAGGGCATCTTTCACCATAAAGTCCAGCTTCGGGCCATAAAAGGCTGCTTCACCCTCAACCTGTACGGTTGGCAAGCCTTTTTCGGCAGCTGCTTCGATGATCGCAGCTTCGGATATGGCCCAGTTTTCATCCGAGCCGATGTATTTGGCCTTGTTGTTCGGGTCGCGCAGCGATACCTGTGCAATATAATCGGTAAAACCAAGTGCTCCAAACACATACAAAACCAGGTCGATTACTTTTTTAAATTCATCCTTTACCTGATCAGGCCGGCAAAACAAGTGCGCATCATCCTGAGTAAAGCCGCGCACACGGGTTAAACCATGCAACTCGCCGCTTTGCTCGTAACGGTAAACGGTACCGAATTCGGCAAAGCGTACCGGCAGGTCTTTATAGCTGCGCGGTTTGGTTTTGTATATCTCGCAGTGGTGCGGGCAGTTCATCGGTTTCAGGAAGAACTCCTCTCCTTCCTGCGGAGTTTTGATGGGCTGGAACGAATCGGCACCGTATTTTTCGTAGTGGCCCGACGTAACATACAGGTTTTTATGCCCGATATGCGGTGTGATTACCTGCTCGTAACCGGCTTTTACCTGTGCCTTCTGCAAAAAGTTAACCAGGCGCTCGCGCAAAGCGGTACCTTTTGGCAACCACAATGGCAAGCCCATGCCTACCTTTTCGCTAAAAGCAAATAACTCCAGCTCTTTACCCAATTTACGGTGATCGCGCTTTTTAGCTTCTTCGAGCACGTGCAGGTATTCGGTCAGTTCGCTGGCTTTAGGGAAAGTAACTGCATAAATACGGGTTAACTGTTTGCGGCTCTCGTCGCCCCGCCAGTAAGCACCGGCAACGCTCATCAGCTTAACTGCTTTGATAAAACCAGTGTTTGGTATATGCGGGCCACGGCACAGATCGGTAAAATTACCCTGAGTATAAAAAGTAATTGCGCCATCGGGCAGATCTTTGATCAGATCGAGTTTATATTCATCTCCCTTTTCGGTAAAATAAGCTATCGCATCGGCTTTACTAACAGGTTTGCGCACAAACTCTTCTTTGGTTTTAGCCAGCTCGATCATTTTATCTTCGATCTTCTTAAACTCGTCTGAAGAAAATTCACGGTCGCCAAAATCAACATCGTAATAAAAACCGGTTTCGATAGCCGGGCCGATGCCGAATTTTGTACCAGGATATAAGGCTTCCAAAGCCTCAGCCATTAAGTGGGCCGAAGAATGCCAATATGTAGCTTTACCCTGAACATCGTTCCAGGTCAATAATTTAACGGTCGAATCTTTCTCTATCGCGCGGCTTGCGTCCCAAACTTCGCCGTTTACGTCGGCGGCTAAAACGTTGCGGGCCAGGCCTTCTGAAATGGATAGCGCAATCTGCATAGCAGTAACGCCGCTGTCGTACTGACGAATAGTTCCGTCAGGAAGGGTAATGTTGATCATCTACGAGTATGATTTAAAGGTTTTAAATATTACGTTAATACGATCACGTACAAGGGTGATCTTTCGGGTGTAAATTTACGATTATTTTTTTAGGATTTCACTGATTATTGATTGATTTCACCGATTGCCCGGCATGCGTGTCAGGTAGTCAAAGTGGGGATTTTAAACATTTGTTTTCCCTCTGCACCCAACCGCAGTCGCTCGCCTCCGGCGAGTGACGAATATCATCGCGGCCTCCGGCCGGCCCTCACTACAGCGTCACCTCTCCCCGCCCCGCCTTCATCCAGCTAATTACCGCTTTTATTTCGCCGTAACCATAATTTTCACCCAAAATCTCTTTCAAAGGCCCCAGTTTATCCGCACCATATTTTTCAACTGCTTCCTGTATAACCGGTATCTTTTCAGGGTTCACAATATCTGTCACATCTATCTCACCTAACTCTATAAAACGGCACAAATGCCCTTCAATAGTAATTGGCGAAAAGTTACGTATGGCAGCAATTTCGGCAATATTTTTGCCCGATTTATACAAATTAAAGCTCTCCTGCTGTGTAGCGTTTGGCTTTCCGCTGCGCTCAGTACTGGTTTTTCGCTCACCGCTCTGCCTGCGCTCACGTTTAGGTTTCTTTTCACCTATTTTCGACGACAGGCCCTTTGCCGCACAATGGCTTTTCACCGGGACTAAAAACTCCCGGCCGTAACGCGCAAGTTTGATATCGCCAAAACCCGAAATAAGCCTCAGCTCATCCATACTTTGCGGCAGGTAAGTGGCAATTTCCATCAAAGTACTGTCAGATAATATCACATATGCCGGTACATTCTCATTCGTGGCAATTTCGCGCCTAACGGTTTTGAGTTCGTTCAGCAGTTCGGCTTCAAAAGGTAATTCTGCAACATCAGTCCGCTCCTCAACTGTTTGCGAAGCTATCAGCTCTACCTTCTGCAATCCTTTTAACACCGCATCGCTTTTTGCCGTGAGCTGCAACACGGGGTATTCCCCTTCGGATGTTTTCAAATAACCCATTGCCACTAACTCGCGCATATAACGCTGCCAGTCGGGCTTGCTGATGTCGGCGCCTATGCCATACGTTTTAAGCTGTTTGTGTTCTTCGCGTATCTTTTCGCTTTTTGATCCTCTTAAAAACTCCACCACATAGCCCGCGCCAAACCTTTCGTTTAACCTGGATACAGCCGACAGCGCCTTTTGGGCTATCACCGTGCCATCAAAACGCTCCACTTCGGTTAAACATACATCGCAGGCACCGCAGCTTTCCGGCGCTTCTTCATCAAAATAATTGAGCAGAAACTGCCGCCTGCAGGTTTGCAGTTCGCCATACCGCGCCATATCATCAAGCTTTTTCAGCATAATGCGGCTTTGCTCGGGGTTATCCTCCACCCGTGCAAACTCTTTTAGCTTCTGCACATCCCCGGGCGAGTAATACAGCATCGCTTCCGACGGCAACCCGTCGCGCCCGGCCCGGCCTGTTTCCTGGTAGTAGCCCTCAATATTTTTAGGCAGGTCCATATGCACCACATAGCGCACGTTCGATTTATTGATGCCCATGCCAAAGGCAATGGTAGCTACAACGATCTTCACATCATCACGCAAAAACGCCTCCTGGTTACGGGCCTTGGTAGCATTATCCAAACCCGCATGGTATGCTTCTGCCGAAAAACCTTCGTCTTTCAGATTGGCTGCCAGCGCTTCGGTCGATTTACGCGACAGGCAATAAATAATCCCTGAGTCATCCTTTCGCTTGTCCAAAAAAGCCAGCAACTGGTTAAAACTATTGCGTTTAGGGGCAACATTATAAACAATATTCTCCCGGTTAAACGACGATATAAACACCTCCGGATTCTTTAGATTGAGCTTCTCCAGGATATCCTTTTGCGTGATTTGATCTGCCGTTGCTGTAAGTGCGATAACCGGTACTGTCGGAAAATGCTCTTTTAACCCGGCCAGCATCAGGTATTCGGGGCGAAAATCGTGCCCCCAGTGCGATATGCAATGCGCCTCGTCAATGGCTATCTGCACAATCGGCAATGATTTTAAAAATTCTACCAGTTTATTTTCTGTACCGAACAAACGTTCGGGCGCCAGGTACAGCAACTTGATCCGGTTATTACGCAGCTTATTAATGAGTTCCCGCTGCTCATCCGGACTTTGCGCCGAATTTAAAAAAGCCGCCGGTATACCGTTCACATTCAGGCTGTCAACCTGGTCTTTCATCAGCGCGATCAACGGCGATATAACAATGGTAAGGCCACTAAGCAACACCGCAGGTAATTGGTAACACAACGATTTACCGCCGCCGGTAGGCATCAGCACCAGCACATCCTTACCGTTCAGTATGCGAGTTACGATCTCTTCCTGCCTGTGCCGGAAACTACTGTAGCCAAAATATTTTTGAAGTGCCTGGTTGGGTGTCATACGCTTTATACAAAGCTAATTAATTACTAATTATTTTAGCAATAATTCTTAAATATTTTTTCCTGAAAACGAACGGTTTCAGCTTTTGGCGGCCGGTAGCCCCGTCATTCGCTTGTACGCGGTACCGCTGCTGCCGGGTTTAGCCGGGTTAGTGCAGCGGCCCGGATCATCCGCAAATAACAAGCACCAATCAACTAATGACCAATGACCTAATGAACCAGAAGACATGGGTATTTATGGGTATTTTTACAATATTTTTCTCCTTAACCTCGCCTATTCGCTCCAAACGGGCTTTTTAAGTATTTCGTACCCATCAGGCACATGGGTATCACATGGGTATTCATGGGTATTCATGGGTATTCATGGGTATTCATGGGTATACCCATATCTGCTCAAAATTTCAAATACTAAACCATACAATATACTTAAAATTTCGGAGAATAACAAAAGCTGTGGCAACCTTTTCTGTCTTACATCCGAAATAAGTAAACAAACAAATCCTGTAGCTTTGTCTTAAATTAACAGAAAAATAAACAGATCTTTTAGATACGCCTATGCAGTTATACAATTCTCTTTCGGCACAATTACTTTCACAGCACGAAACCATTGCCTTCCTTATTTCGGGGGTTGATGAGGAACGTTTATTAAAGAGCCCGGCGCCAGCTAAATGGAACGTGCATGACAATATTGCCCACCTGGCCTTATATCAACCTGTATTTATCAAACGGATCAACGAGATACTTTCTGCAGATAGTCCTTCATTCGGGCGTTACAACTCCGATAACGATCCCGAATTTGAAACCTGGCGAAAACTCTCGATAGATATCCTGCTCGCTCAAATAGCAACCGGCCGCCAGGAGATCATCAAATTGATGACAAGCCTTTCTGAAGCTGAACTATCCCGCGTAGGCATCCACCCCAAATATGGCAACCTGACTGTCTTAAAATGGGCAGAGTTTTTTGTTTTGCACGAAGCTCACCACCTGTTCACTATATTTCAATTGGTGAATAATGTGGAGGCTTAAGAGGCTAAAATGAAATAATCAAATCCGAAATTGAAAATTCGAAATTCGAATCTCTCTAAACGTTTCCCCAGCCATGCGCCAATACATCGGCCAGGTGCATGGTTTTGATAGGAATACCATTTTTATCGATGTAGCTTTGCAGGTGCATCAGGCACGAGGCATCGGTGCTGATAATGTAGTCGGCTTCAGCGGCCATGGCATTCTCAACCTTTTGCTGGGCCATAGCGCTGCTTATGGCATCAAACTTAACGGCGAATGTACCGCCAAAACCACAGCAGGTTTCGCCCTGGGCCATGTCAACCAGTTCGAGGCCCAATACTTTCGATAGCAACTGGCGTGGTTCTGCTTTGATCTTACATTCGCGCAGGGCGGCGCAACTGTCATGATATACGGCCCGCCCATCGAGCTCGGCGCCGAAATAATCAAATTCGATCACATTCACCAAAAAATCCGAAAGCTCGAAGATATTACCCTGTATAGCCCTGCATTTATTGTGCACGGCGGTATTGGTAAACAGATCGTTATAATAATTCTTCACCATACCGGTGCACGATGCGGATGGTGCCACAATAACACTCTCTTCGCTAAAATCGTTCAGAAACTTACTGCCAATGGTTTTGGCTTCGTCCCAAAAACCCGCATTAAAAGCAGGTTGCCCGCAGCAGGTTTGGCCGGGGTTATAGGCAACTGTGCATCCCGCTTTCTCCAACACTTTAACGGTATTAAAAGCGGTATCGGGGAACAACTGATCAACAAAACAGGGGATAAACAATTCAACCTTCATCAACACAAAAATTACTCGGCGCTAAATTCAGAAAAATTACTGCTTTTTTTCTGAGCCGACAGTAAAGAAAATAATAAAAAGAGCCCGGCTATAAAAAATACGCACAATACGATGATCGAATTTCGCGGACTTCCGGTTATATCTTCAAAAAAGCCAAAACTGAACATCCCTCCTACAATAGCCAGTTTTTCGGTAACATCGTAAAAGCTAAAGAACGATGCCGTATCGGGTATGTCCTGCGGCAGGTATTTCGAATAGGTTGAGCGCGACATGGACTGTATACCACCCATTACCAGGCCAACCACCACAGCAATAATATAAAACTGTACGGCCGTAGTGGTGAAATACGCGGCTATGCATACTATAATCCAGATGGCCACAGTTATGAGTAACACTTTAACGTTGCCTATTTTATCTGAAAGTTTCGACATTAGCGTCGCACCGGCAATGGCTACGAGTTGAATGATCAGGATTATAGCGATCAAACCCGATGTTTCAATGTGTAGCTCTTTGGCCGCAAACCCGGTAGCTACCAGCATAATGGTTTGTACGCCCATGGAGTAGAAAAAGAAAGCAGGCAAAAAACGTTTTAATAAAGGCATTTGTTTAACCTGCCGCCATACATTGGCTAACTCTATGAAGCCGCCTTTAATAATGTTTTTTGAATGGCTTACCGCGTTAGGGCTACCCTTCGGCAGAACGGTAAAAGGTATACAGGCAAAACCCATCCACCATAAGCCAACCAGTAAAAACGACAGCTGTGCAGCCGATTGATCTGTCAGATGGAATGTTTTAGGAAACAGCACAAATGCCAAACAAATCAGTTGTAAAAGTACACTGCCGATATAGCCATAAGTAAAACCCTTGGCGCTGACATTGTCCTGCATATCAACCGTGGCAATTTCGGGCAGGTAGCTATTGTAAAAAACAAAACCGCCTGCATAGCCTACAGCTGCAAGCGCAAAAAGTATGATGCTCAATTCGAGCGTTTTTACTGTAAAGAAAAACAATCCGCAACAGGCTATCGAACCCAGCGCAGTAAAAAAGATCATAAATATCTTCTTATTCCCCCTGTAGTCGGCTATCGACGAGAGGATAGGCAACAGTATAGCCATCAACAGATAAGCTGCTGCCAGGGCATAATCGCTTAATGCCGTATTCACAAAACTTTTGCCGAAAAAGTTTACCCGGTTACCATTTTGAGCGTTCCTTGTAACGGCAACGTAATATACCGGAAAGATGGTAGAAGTAATGACCAGGTTGTATGCCGAGTTGGCCCAATCGAACATGGCCCAGGCACGAATGATTTTTTTGTTGTTTTTAAGTTCCATACTATGCTTTAAAAGTATGGAAAAAATAACATTTGCAATTAATTGCAGCTGATATTTAGTGATTGTACACCAAACCTGCCTTTAGCGAGGTATCCGCAAGTGTTTTTATAGTAAAATACTGGTTATGTACATCGATAAGCGTAAGCACCATATACCCGCCGGGCCAATAGCCAACACTAAATATCTTGAATGGCTTTGTGTAGGAGTTTAAAACCTGATCGTTATCTACAGCAGCCTTTTTGGGTACTGAACAGGATGCAAAAAGCAAACATGCACAAAGCAATCTTCTTTTCATGAGATTCGATCAATAATAAGGGGTTAAAAATTAATTTTACCGATAAATAAAATGGCAATCATAACTTTCAGTTAAATATAGTAAATATCTAACAATTAAACAATTATAATGTGTATTTATTAATTATTCAGGGGGGAATGCTCTACCATTTTAATGACTACATAAAAAGTACGTGAATTGTTTGTGAAAAATTACAAAAAACACGCGGGTAAGCCATTTTATGTTAAATTATTTACACCCAAACATTCGATTTGGTATTAATTGAATAATTTTTTTATATATTTACCAAATTAGTTACCCTGATTAATAAACTATAGGCAGAAAACACCTGTTGTTGTATTAGGATAACTATAATCCCTGATAATTAGCTAATTAAACAAGTTGTTTAACACTAAAAACCGCTGCAGATAGCTTTTGAGATATGAAGAAGCGTTTACTTGTGATTATGCTGATGTCGTTTACTTATTTAACAGGCTTGGCTCAGAACAAAAACATTTTTGACCCGGATAGCTCTCTGTTAACAAAGCCTCAAACAAAGGAAGCCATACAGGCCGATAGCATTAAAAAGAGTGAATACCTGCTCAATGCGCGACCTTACCCCCTGCCCGAACCAAACCCGAAAGAGATTAAATTTTACCACCGCTACTGGCGCGATATCGACCTTTCTGATCCAAAAAATAAAATACTGGCCAAGCCCGGCGGTACGCTAATAGAAGGCATTGTTAAAGGTATAAAAGATGGTAAGATCACTGCGTACGACCCTATGGGCGGCACACCCGAAAGCCCGGCCGGCGACGCTTTTATCACCGCCATGACCTACGACCAGTTAATGTCGCACCTCAGTGATACGGCAACTGTCGACCAGTTTGATAAAGACGGTAACAAGACGGGCAGTATACAAAAGCCCAATCCTTTTACTCCTGATAAAATATCAGGCTACCGCATTAAGGAAGATGTTTACTACGATAAACAAAGGGGAAAAGTCGTAACGCGCATTATAGGTATTGCTCCGTTACAAAAACTCACCCTAAGCAGCGGCGACAGCCTGGGTACGCAGCCATTATGCTGGATAAGGTTTAAAGATTGCCGCAAGGTTTTGGTTACAATAGACGCCGACAACCCCAACCATAAAATAGGTTTAACGCTCGACGATGTGTTTCTGCAGCGCCGCTTTAATTCGACCATTGTCCAGGAATCGAACCCGCAAGGTAACCGCATAAAGGATTATGAGGCTACGGCCGATGCCCAAACTAAAGAAGCCGCCCGCATCGAGGATAAAGTAACGGCTTACAAAAAAAGCATTTTTGTATACGCATTAAGCGAAACGACACCTGCGCCCGACAATCCGCCCGTAAAAAAAACAAGCCTTAAATCACAGGCGCCAAATCAATAAGTCTCGTCTTGTTGCCGTTTCCCGAATAACATCGTACAGCCATATTTTTATCCGGGCATTGGCGTTAATTTAATTAGGCTTATTTTAGCATAATGTTATCCGAACCTACCTATAGCGCTGCACGTATTGTTGCCGAGTCTATCGAATCGCATTTTGCGCGGCAATTAAAGGCAGCCGACGGCCGATTGGAAAAGCAACTTGCTCCGCAGCCGCCGGCTTATCTGATCGAGGCTATAATTGATGTGGCGTTCTGGACCAGCCTCCGCAAGGAAGAAGGGCACTCGCCCAAAGTATCTATCGCCTACCTCCCACCCGGCGAAGCAGGCCAGCCGATGGTATTTGCCAAAAGGTTAAAATTTACTCCCGATACGATTATTAAACTTGCCCCGGCAATTGAAGGCGCGGGTATTTACTTAGGTGTGTGGAACGATAGCGACACACTATACATCTGGGGCACGACACGTGTTATACCGGCCTTTTGTTTTGTATTGGATGTAAGCGAACCAAGTTTGCTCGTTATTAAACACCGCCGCATCAGCGGTTTTGGCAAGTTTGTGAATGTGGCCGTGCTGAAAGGCGATCAGATCAAGATCATCGACGAACGCAGCGACGAAATACCCGATTGCCCCGAAATGATCTCTTCGTTACTGGGTTTTAACAACCCTGCATCGTGGAGCCATTCTATCAATATCCACGTACAACTCGCGGTATCCATGCGGGCGCATGGCCGCGGCGGCATTTTACTGGTTGTCCCATCGGCACACGAACGGTGGGCCGAATCGATCATCCATCCTATCAATTACCAGCTCACACCTCTGTTTTGCGGCCTGGCCGACCTGTTAAAGCAGGAAGTCGCCCAAAATGATATGAGCCTTTGGCAGGAAGAATTAAACAAAGCTATTGAAAGTGTTGCCGGTTTGACTGCCGTTGACGGAGCCACCCTGATTAACGACCGGCACGAGTTGTTGGCCTTCGGCGCAAAGATAACCCGCTCGGCAAAAAGCCAGCGTGTCGAGCGGATGATGGTTACCGAGCCAGTGCTGGGTGTCGAGCCGCGTATTATTCATCCCGGAGCCGAAGGCGGCACCAGGCACCTGTCGGCAGCGCAGTTTGTGTTCGACCAGCGCGACGCCATAGCGATGGTAGCATCACAGGACGGCCGCTTTACGATCTTTTCCTGGTCGCCTTGCGAGGGTATGGTACACGCGCACCGCGTGGATAGTTTGCTGTTATAGTTACTCTTTTTCGGACCAATTTAATCCTGCTGGTAACTGTATGTTGCTGAACTCGATATGTATCACGCGGCGCTTTTTATTGTTTACCGTACGATCTGAAGCATGAAGCAGCAAAGGCCGCATAATCATTACGCCGCCTTTCTCTACAGCACAAATATGTTCCCGCTCTTCACCCCAATTAACCGTTTCAGGGCGATAAACCCCTTTTAACTGTGAACCGGGAATAACCTTCAAAGCGCCGTTCTGCTCATCCGTATCGTCCAGATGAATGCGTATAGTAAAGTTATTTTGAAGAATATTGATTGGCGGCTGCACTGCAAACTGTTGGTACTTTACCGTCCACGGACCAAAATCCGATAGTTGTATCTTACGATCTACCGAAATAGTAAGGTCCTGGTGATAAGCAACAAACCAGTTACTATCGTCAGGTTTATCAAAATAAATTGATTTAACTGCAAAATAATCGTCACCAAATATCCTACTGATCAACTCGTTCAATTTGGCGGTAAATATCAGCGACCTGATCTCCGGTATCTCTTTGAGAAATTGCCTTATGGCAAACAAGTCGTTGGTTTTACGAAAACTAGGCCTTCCGGTATCAGTTTTCTCAATGATATCGACTATTGCATCCAGTTGGGTTTGATCAAAAATGTTGTTAATAATGCTATAGCCCTTACTGTCGATATTATTCCGATGAATTTTGTAAGAGATCATTTTATAAGCATTGATATGGCTTCCGTATACATCAATGTAACTTGAACAAAAAAGGCCTCCGGATTTTTCAGGAAGCCTTTTCGAATATTTTCAACATCCGGTTAGTGTGTCAAGCGGCCTTCAATCGAGTCGATCGAATCTAAGCCACCTTCCGACAATTGCTGATGTGGCCTGGTTGTAAACGGCGATTTTTTGGTAAACAATGCGCAGAACAACAGTACGGCGCCGAAAATTACATGAGGCCAGAATACGCCGTCGTTATTGGAGTTTTTACCGGCAAAATCATATAGCCACGGACTAACCAACAGTAAAAAACCTGCGAACATACCCAGCACCAGGCTCATCTGCATTGGGAATACTTTGATAAAACCTACTTTGTTATCGCTGAAGATAGCAATATAGCTTAAAAAAGCACCCATTAAAATAGGGATGAACAAGGCAGCGCCGCCGTAGTAAGTAAGGTTAAATGTCTCAGGTAAACGCGAAGACAATAACAAAGCAGCTACGATGTAATTGATGATACCGTAAGTTGTTGTTGAAATAAAAGGCTTCATTTATTTTTTATAGTTTGATTGCTGAAACAAAAGTAATGATATTGGTTGTTTGTTTTAAAAAAAATTTAACATTGTTATGCGGTTTTCAGCTCTTTATTGCGGCGGAAGATCGACAATAAAAATCCGATCACCATAATAATGGTCCCGCTCCAGAAAAAGTTAATATCCTGAAACTCGATGGCTTTCATCACAATGTATGGCTTTTTACTTTCGGGTTGCTGGTAAACTGATATCTCGAATTTAAAATCAGCCGGCGTTTTACCGGGGATAATTTTGCTGAAGCGCAGCTTCAAACCCGCGTCGGGCACACGGCGGGCAAAATCGAAACTGCTGCCATCCTTGATCATGTATACCGGCTCGCTTTTATAAACATTACCGTGGGTATGTATCTCCAGCTCAGCTCCTACCGAAACGTCGTTATCTTTTAGTTTGATATCCTGTACGGTGGCATTTTTGTTGATACCTTTCAGGTAGATCACTCCATCACGGTACGGAATGCTATCGCCAACGGCAACCTCGTGCAATATCGGCGGGTCGTAGTTTTTATCGTCGCTGGCTTCATCATGGCCGCCGTTACCTTCGCCGGTCATTTCATCATCGAACTTAATATTGGCCATGCTCACGTGTGTGTAAACATCGTGGAAGAGATAATGCCTTGTATCAGGAGAAGGGACTAAGCCCATTTTCCGGTTAGCCTGTACGTTAGGTTTTAATACAAATTCTTCTTTCACCTTGCCATCGCTTCCCATGCGCTTATAATCAACTTTAAAAAAATGATTTGGCAAGGCAACCGAATCGGTAAGATAAGTTACCAGGTACGGGCCCATCTGTACCGGCTCGTTACGGTAAAGCATAATGTTCTCGCGTGGGTTATTACCTTGCCTGGCAAATTCAGAACCATACGAAGTGCCGGTGTTATTGATGGAAATTACCGAACTGGTGCTGGCCGATATCACCGCGCCGATCAACAGCAAGCCAAAACCGATATGCGCTACCGCCGAACCTGCAAGTTTTATCTTGCCTTTAAACACATCGGCCAGTATTTTGGCGTTGGCCATTACCGAGTATACCGCGCCTATCATTAATACGCTATATATCCAATGGTTGTGATAGATGCCGGTATAATAAATGATCACACCTCCTATCAGCAGCGAAAAAACAAAGTATATCACGGTAGTGATATAAAACTTTGTCGCGTCGGTGTTTTTATATTTCAAAAACTGGGTAAAACCTGCCAGCAGGGTAACCACCACGGCAAAGCCGCTTTGAAACACATTGTAAAAGTTAACCGGCTCGTTAGGCGGCGCGGCATGCGTACCGAAGATGGCATTGAAAACCGGGATAGATGTTACGGCCACCAGTTGTAAACAGGATAATCCTAAAAAGCAGGCGCCCACAAACATCCAGAACTCGCGCGAATAGGTCTCTTCCTCCTTTTTGCTGAAAGGCAGCTCTTTCCAGCGTGCTGCCACTGCAGCGGCGGCAATAGCCAGGAAGATAAGCACATCAATAACCAGGTGCCAGAACATGCCCAGATCGGTAAAGGCATGTACCGAAGTTTCGCCCAGGATACCGCTGCGGGTGAGGAAAGACGCATATAAAACCAATACAAAACTGATCAGTACCAGGAAAGTAGCCGTAAAATAGGACTGCCCGGTATTTTTATATACGATGAGTACGTGCACAGCGGCAATCAATGTCAGCCATGGGATCATGGAAGCGTTCTCTACCGGGTCCCAGGCCCAGAAACCGTTAAAATTCAACGACTCGTATGCCCAGAACGAACCCATAATAATACCTGTACCCAGTATCATTACCGAGAACAGCGCATACGAAATAGCTGGCTGTATCCACTCCTTATATCTCTTTTGCCATAAGCCGGCTATCGCGTAAGCAAAAGGCACCACCATCGATGCAAACCCCAGGAAGAGGGTTGGCGGGTGGATCACCATCCAGTAGTTTTGCAACAGCGGGTTAAGGCCGTTACCATCTTTAATAAATCCTAAGTATTCGGGACTACTGAATATCGGTGCCTGTATAGCCTCGCGAAGCAAAATAAAAGGTGAACTGCCTACACGTGTAAATATCACAACGCCTAACAACATCGACGACAGTAGTGTTTGCGATAAAGCCACGATAGTCATTACCGGGTTTTCCCACGATTTGGCTTTCCATATCAGCACATTACCCAATATTCCCTGCCAGAATGCCCATAGCCAGAAACTACCTTCCTGCCCTTCCCAATAGCTCGAAATAATATAATAAACAGGCAGGTTACGCGACGAGTGCGCCCAGGCATAATGATATTCGAAAAAGTGGTTGTAAATGATATAAAACAGGCAGCAACCTATACCCACCACTGATGCGGTGTTGATACGGAAACCAATGCGGCCGAGCTTGTTCCACGATTTATCTAACGGATTTTTATTAACGGTAGCGAAGTAATAAGCGATTGTCGACAACAACGCCGAACCAAATGCCAATACGATAAAGAACTGGCCCAATTGGCCCGGGAGCAGGTGTTCGCCTTTAAAAGCTATATTCATTAAAATTAAATAGTGGCCGATTTAGCCTTGTATTCGGTAACTTCAACCTTATCCTGGGTATATTTTGATGGGCACTTCATCAGTATCTTCGAAGCGTGAAACTCGTTTCCGCTCATCTGCCCGGTTAAAACCACCTGCTCAGAGCGTTCAAAATCCTGGGGCTTGGTGCCGGTGAAAACAACCTTGCACTCCTGCCCTTTGTTATCCGTCATGTAAAACGAAAAGTAGTTGGCATCCTTTGTCGCATCGTAATACAGTTCTTTGCTCTTATCCAGGTGACCGACGATCTGCAAAGGGGCAGCACTGGTCATGGCTTCTTTAAACGAACCATAACTACTTGTTTTCGAATATGTACTGATAATTACTGCTATAGCGATAGCGATAACCACGATGCCTAAAATAGAACCTTTTTTCATGCTTGTAATAAATCTCCAGTCCGGGAAATGCAAAAATACAAAACGTGTAGTTAATAATGTTTATTACAAGCGATATATCTTATTTAGAATTATTCTTGAGAGAAAGAATCAAGACCTTTTCCAAAACGTCATTGTGAACGATAGTGAAGCAATCCCTACATAGGACAATCGTTGCATTGAATCGCACCTGCGTGTGTAAAGATTGCTTCGTACCTCGCAATGACGTACCGAAAGAAGTTTGTCTTGATTCCTGACTCTTGATTCTTGACCGTATTCAAACAAATGGTAAACGCCATTACATAAGCTAAATGCCTCTTTCCAGATCATTTACTGTGCTTACGTAATGACGTTATATTTTTAAGTGTTGATGCGAAATAGAATCGATCAACTAATGAACCAATTAACCATTCTTTACGGCCAAACACCTAAGTTTTGGTACGATACCGCAATCTTGTTAATTGCGCCAACAAATGCGGCGGTCCGTTGGTTACCAATCTTGGGATTATTCAATAAAGTTTCGCGGATCTCGTGGTACGAACGGATCATGGTGTCCTCTAAACCTGAGTTTACCAGTTCAAGCTCCGAAGCGCCTTTGATGATACTGGCCCGCTGCACCGGCGACAAAGCGACACCGGTGATACCCTCAACCATGTTCACCAGGTTAAGGTTCGAGTTTTCTTCAAACCTGCGGTTCATACGTCCAAATGCCACGTGCGACAGATTTTTCAACCATTCGAAGTACGAAACCGTAACACCGCCTGCATTGGCATACATATCGGGTATGATGATACCGCCGTTTTTATAGAATATAGCCTCAGCCTCGGGCGAGGTTGGGCCATTAGCTCCTTCCACAATAATTTTAGCCTGTATACGGCCAATATTGGCCAGTGTGATCTGGTTCTCTAAAGCTGCCGGTACCAGGATATCGCAAGGTTGCTCCAAACCCTCCATCGGGTTTTTAAACTCTTTTTTCGCGCCCGGGTAGCCTAATATCGATCCGGTTGTTTTGCGGTGCAAAAACACGGTTTCAACATCTAAACCATCGGCATTGTAAATAGCGCCTTCGTACTCGCAGATGCCTACGATAAGCGCGCCAAACTCCGACAGGAATTTAGCCGAGTGGTAACCCACGTTACCCAGACCCTGTACTATCACTTTTTTACCAGATAAGCCCGGTGTCAACCCTATTTTCTGCATATCCTCGCCAACACTAACACATTCGCGGGCGGCAATAGCCACGCCGCGGCCGGTGGCTTCGCGGCGGCCGGCAATACCATGCAGGGCAATTGGCTTACCGGTAACGCAGCCCATTGCATCCAGCTGGCCGGGGTTCATGGTGGCATAGGTATCGGCAATCCAGCTCATTTCGCGCTCGCCCGATCCATAATCGGGCGCAGGCACATCGATGCTCGGACCTATAAAGTTTTTCTTGGCCAGCTCGACCGTATAACGGCGGGTAATGTTTTCGAGCTCTGTTACGGTGTAATTTTTGGGGTTGATTTTTATACCACCCTTTGCTCCGCCAAAAGGTACGTTAACAATGGCGCATTTATAAGTCATGAGCGCGGCAAGAGCCATCACTTCATCTTCATTAACCATTTCGCTGTAGCGGATACCGCCTTTGGTTGGCGATTGGTGCTGCGAGTGCTCAACACGCCAGGCGTCTATTACTTCAAACCCGTTACCTTTCCTTATCGGGAAGCGGAAACGGTATACACTGTTGCATGATTTTATCTGGTCGAGCAAGCCGGCATCGTGTTTGGTAAATTGCGCGGCATGGTCAAAATTTTGGCATACGTCACTAAAAAAATGCGTGTCCTGGTCAGCAATAATAATACTGTTCGACATAAATTCAGAATTGTTTAACTAATTGGTTTCTTTAAAAAGTTGACAAATGTGCAGCAAAATTTATCAATTGTGCAAGTGAAAACTTACCGGCAAAAACTCAAAAACATTAACAGCAGAACAAAATCAATGTTTAGTTAAGATAGGGGTATTTTTTGAACCGATTTGAAAAAACGTATTTTTTTCAACATTCGTAAAATAAGACCGAAAAATGGCCTAAAAATTACAAATGTCGCAATAGAACTCTACTTTTCGAGCTTCTTCAGGCGTCTATCGATGGAGAACAGGTAGATAATAATACCTATAAACACGATAGCAATAGTGGTAATTACCACATATATCTTGCCCGAACTGCGCAGGGTATCAGCCATTTCGACACCAGCACTTTGCTGGGCGAAAACGGTAGTAAATATAAGCAGGAATAGGATTATAGAGGATAACTTCTTCATTAATTTATCGTGTTCTTTTTGTGTTCAATTAAACGGATACGGTAGCGGATGGAAGCTATCCAAACACCTATCAGGGCCCAGCCTATAAATGCCGGATAAAGTACTACCCGCATGCGGTTATCCAGGTCCATTTTGCCGAAAGCCGGGTTACCCCCGTTGCCCGGGTGCAGCGAGTCGGTCATCCTTGGCAGCACCATAATCAGCACCACCATAATCGGAAAGGCAAAAATGTTGTATATCGATGAAATCTTGCCACGTTTCTGTTCTTCATCTATCGAGTTGCGCAGCACCACATAGGCGCAATACAGCAAAAAGGCAATAGCTGCGCTGTTTTGTTTCGGGTCGTTGCTCCAGTATTCGCCCCAGGTATATTTGGCCCACATCATGCCGGTTACCAGCCCCAGTACAAAAAACATCATACCGGTATTCACACACTCAACAGAAGCCAGGTCGTACTCTTCCTTCCCGGTATTTAAATACATAATGCTGAACACTACCGATATAAAAAACACCGAGAACATAGCCATCCACATCGGTACATGAAAATAAAGGTTTCGGATGGTTTCGTGTAAGATTGGTAAAGTTGGCACATGGAACAATAAACCGGCAATCAGTGTATAAAACACCAATACAACGGCCAGTATCTTCCACCAGGTTTGATAAATAAACTTCATTCGGGCGTCAATAACAATGGGCAAAGGTAAATAATTCAGTCCGGAGTCCGGAGCCTTTAGTCATGAGTCTTTTTAAAAATTTCTTTAACTCAGCATAACGACTCGAGACTGCAGACTCAAGGCTCCGGGCTAGTCGCCCGGCTCGTAATTAACCGGCAACAATTCAGGCATCTTATCGCGTGCCCACGCACCCTCGTTCAAAACATCATGGCCGCTCAATATTATACCATTCCTGTCGAAGAAAGCGTATCCTTTATAAAGCGTAACTATGCTCACCATCGAGTCGTCCATGTCGAGCGGGCGGTATAACTGTGTATCGATAACCGTATCGTGCTTGCGCTTGTAAACCACGTACAGGTTGGTACTCAGGGCTACGGCATAGATACCGGCGCTATCGGTAGTATGTAATATTTCGTTCAAAGGTATGGGGTGTTCAATCAGGTTCTCGTCAAAGCGTTTCATGTTATACAGTTGCTGCCAGCGCCGCAGGGAGTCGTAATTGCGGATGGCTTCAAAGTGGTCTAACCGGTTAACGATAACCGCCTGCGGCGGGCGATCGGGGTTAGGGCGGCGGATAAGCCGGTACATCACAAAGCCCTGCGCATCCAGGTCGTTCTTAATCAGCGAACGGTAAAAATGCATGGCGGAGCCATAATAGGTATCCTCACGCTTAGCTTTCCATTTTGCCAGTTGCGATTTGCTGCCCGGCAAGTCCTCGTACAGGGGCTGCCCTCCTATCGACACCAAGTTCTCCACCCCATCAAACTTAAACTCTTCGAGCAGGTATTTTAACCTGTATCCCAGCGCGCGGTTCTCAATGATGATAAAATCATCGCTATGGCCTTCCAATATTTTATCGTTGCGGCGGTAATTCAGATCGATAACCTTGGGGTTTAATATTTTGCATTGCTTCGCGTTGGCCGACGTCCCTAAAAAATATTTCAGAAACATGACATAATTCTCTTTCGAAAACTTATGCGCCGATACTGAAACTTCCGTAAGCCCGATGCTTTTCAAATGCAGCTCGATAGTAAGGTTAATCGGCGCTGGGCCAACCAATATGGTTTTATGATAACTATCGTAGCCCACATAACTCACCACCAGCTCGTACTGGCCGGGCTTTAATCCGCGTAAAGCAAAACTGCCGTCGCTTTCGGTTGAAGTGCCGTAAGTAGCATTGCTTAAAAACACGCTGGCTTTGGCCAGGGGCATTTGCAGGTCGGCACTGGTTACTTTGCCGGTTATGGTACCATCCTGGGCAAACACATATACAGGCAGCAGCATGCCCAGCATCAAATAAAACACAAAACGCATGGCTAAAAATACTTGCAAAAAAATAAAAACAGGTGTAACAATTTAAATAGGCGATCAATCGCGCCATAAGAACGGGAACAGGATGAGCGATGTTGCAACAACGATGACATTTATTGCAAGCAAGGTAACAATATCCTGTGTGCTCAGGCCGCGATCCAGCCCGTCCATCGCTCTTTTACTTAAGCGTATAAGCAACAATATTACCGGGATGATAACCGGAAAGCTCAAAATAGCCATCAGTGTGCCGTTGTTGCCTGCTTTTGAGGCTATAGCCGATATCATCGTAAATACGGTAGAGAAACTGATACTGCCTAACAGCACAGTTATGCAATAGTAAAGGTTATCAACTGTAGGGTTTTTAAAGAACACACTGTATATTATTAAAGCCAGTATGCTCAACAGGGTCATCAATAATATATTATAAATTATTTTTGACAGGATGATGGCGTGCGGACCGGCAATAGCGTAATAGTAAAGCAAACGCCCCTTACTTTCCTGTAAAAAGCTCTTGGCTATGGCGTTTACCGACGCAAACAGGATGATGACCCAGAACAGCACATTCCACACCAGCGGGTAGCCCTGACTATCAACAAACCCCTGGTTTAAATTAAACGCCATATAGCAAACAAACACGGTCGACACCACGTATAATAATACACCATTAAAGGCGTATTTTGATCTCCACTCCAACAGTATTTCTTTTTTAAGCAGATGTATGGTTTGATCGAACAAATTCATTGGTCGCAAATATACATTTTAAAAAAGCGGATAAAGCACAAAAAGAGCCGGGCTGCAATAATGTAATTTGATTGTAAGCGTTAATCATTATACAGATAGTGGTATAGTTGTTGCAGCAAGTTAAATATAAACAGCAAGGGATATGAATACCGACGAAACCATAGCTTGTTACTGCTTTAATCCGCAATGTACAAACTCGATATATAAATATAAATCTACAGCTATTACCTACCTTTCGCTCGAAAAAGCGTTAACCACAAACGTAAGGTGTTCAAAGTGCGGCAGCTTGCTCAAATCCAAAATCGACCTGGAAATTGAAGATCAGATTCGTGAGGTGCTGGCCAATGCCTGTTGAAATAGAATCAAGACGCAAGAACCGAGCAACCGCGGGATCATTTACTCAATTAAAAAACAAATCAGTTAGTAAATAATCAGGAATTAAGATCACTTGCAATCACCGGCTTGCGTTAATTTATAGCGAGTGTTCAGCCTGATCTGACGGTTATCTCGCCTTTAATACAAAAAATCAAAACGGGACGATAGAAATCATCTGCATATCTCCTCATTTGCGCATATATTTGTTTATGCCTCAAGTTTACTACCAAACGCCCGTCGGTGTTGCCCGCATTACCGAAACTGATGGCTTCATCAGCAGTGTGAGCATTTTGGATACCATTCCCGAGATGGAAGAAGCGAGTTCACCATTGATCGAACGGGCCATACAGCAACTCGATGAATATTTTGCAGGCAAGCGCAGAGTTTTCGACCTTCCCTTAAAACATGAGGGCTCTGCGTTTCAGCAGCAGGTTTGGGATACTTTACAAAAGATAGATTATGGAAAAACCATATCGTACCGGCAACAATCAGAAATGATGAACAATCCGTTGGCTATCCGCGCTATTGCTTCAACAAACGGTAAAAACCCATGGTGGCTGATAGTGCCCTGCCACCGTGTTATTGGCGCCGATGGCAGCCTTACAGGCTATGGCGGCGGTTTGTGGCGTAAAAAGTGGCTGCTGGCCCACGAAGCCAGGGTAGCGGGTGTAGGCCAAACCAGCTTAGATTTTTGACAACTTATTGATATCAAGGAGTTTGCTTATTTTTAGATGCAGCTCATATGGCTGAAAAGGCTTGCCCAGCACATCGTTCATGCCCGATGCCAGGGCTTGCTGCTGCTCGTGATCGAACGTAGCTGCTGACAGCGAAATAATCGGTATATTTCGCTTAGGCTCCTCAAAATCAACCCTGATGGTTTTGGCAGTTTGGTAGCCGTTCATTTCGGGCATGTGGGTATCTAACAGTACGAGGTCGAAATCTTCCCGGGTAAGCGTTTCTATCGCCTTCCGGCCATTGTCAACCATTATCACCTCGATGTTCCAGCCCTTGAGCATTTTATTCATCATAAACTGGTTTACCACGTTATCTTCGGCCAGTAATACCCTTACATCGTTAAACGGAGGCAGATCTTTAATATTGACATTTTTAGTTACCTGTGGTTTTGGGGCCTCGGCCACACTGTACCAGTTGGCGAATGTAAATACACTCCCCTTCCCTACCTGGCTGCTAACGGTCAGGTCGCCACCTTTAAGCTCAATCAGCTTTTTAACAATGGTGAGCCCCAAACCTGTGCCGCCATATTTGCTTGTGGTATCATCCTCTGCCTGCTCAAACGAATCGAATATCTTATTCAGCCTGCCTGTAGGTATACCGATACCGGTATCTTCGACACCGAATTTAAGTTTTACCTTGTTATCATGCTTTTTATCCGCAATTACCGAAAGCTTAACATAACCTTTATCGGTAAACTTAATAGCGTTACCGATAAGGTTCATGAGTATCTGGTTCAGACGCAGCGAGTCGACCATAATACACTCGGGCACATCGTGTGCAACATCCAGTATCAGCTCGATATTCTTTTCATCGGCCTTAAATTTAAGCAGGTCCATTACCGAACCAACTATTTCGCGGATGTTGCACGACGTTCGAACAATACTAAATTTACCCGCCTCAATCTTCGATATATCAAGTACATCGTTAATTACGCCTAACAACGACTGCGACGACACGTTAAGTAAATCGACCATACCAAGTTGCTGGGTGTCCAACTGGGTATTTTTCAGCAAAACGGTAAGGCCTATGATGCCATTAACCGGTGTACGCAGTTCGTGGCTCATGTTGGCCAGGAATGTTTCCTTAACCTTACGGCCGTATTCGGCGAGTTCTTTCGATTTGATGAGCTGTTCGAGGTAGCTCTTTTGCGGAGAAATATCGCTGATGTTAATAAAAATAACCTTATTACGATACGATGCGCGGCACTCAACCCATATTATCCGTTTATCAAAGGTTTCAAACTTAAACTCGAACACTGCGAAAGCCAGGTTATCTTTGATGATTTCTTCAAGCTTTTTTCGAAAGGCCGGCCTGTCTGTTTCGGCGGCCAGGTCGATAATGCTTTTGCCTTTAACCTCTTCGGGCTTGTATTGCATTATTTTTTCGACAGCAGGGTTAATGCTTTTGATACGCAAGGTATGCGCATCGACCGAACAGATAATATCGGCCGAGTTACTTACTACCAGTGCATAATTTTCGAGTTCTTCGTTCTTTTTTTTGATCTCGAGCTGGTTGCGCGACATACTGATGAACGAATTAACCTTGGCCGAGGTGATATACGGATCGAGCGGCTTATACAGGTAGTCTATCCCTCCCGCTCCAAAACCCTGTACTGCATACTTTGGCTCTTTTGAAATTGCGGTAACAAATATGATCAGGATGTCTTTAGTCCTCGGGTTTGATTTGAGCATGCTGGCAAATTCAAAGCCGTCCATTTCGGGCATCTGAACATCTACCAGGGCGATACTTATTTCATTTTCCCAGGCAATTTTCAGGGCGTCGTTAGCTGACGTCGTCGACAATAAGTTAACGCCTTTCTGCGCTATCAACGCCTCAAGCGCAATTATATTTTCTTTTCTGTCGTCAACGATCAATATATTGACTGGGATCATGTGTTAATTTGATAAAGTAGTTTTAGGTTTGACTATTCCCCGTCATTAAGTTTAATATCTGGTTAGCTTTTAAAACAAACTCGCCTGCGTTGATATCAATTGCCGCCTGGGGCATTGTTGTTATTTCGGCGTCGTCGGGACTTTGTACAATGGTTAAAGCACCCGAACCGCGCAATTTAAGCAAGCCTTCGGCTCCATCCTGGTTTGCTCCCGAAAATAATATCGCAGCGCATTTTGCACCGTAAGTCCTTGCGGCGCTATCAAAAGTTACATCAATTGATGGTTTTGAAAACCATACCGGCTCCGACACGTCCAAGGCAAAAGTCTTATTTTTTTCAATCAGGGTATGGTAATTTGCGGGGGCTATGTATACTTTGCCCGCGGCTATTTTATCCTTATCCGTAATTTCGCTCACGGATATACGACAATTATTGCCGAACAGATTTTCAATATCGCTAAAATTATTTTTGCCCCGGTGGATTATAATAACCAGCGTTTGTTTGAAATCATGCGGCAGTGATCTGACGATATTAAAAACAGGCGAAAACGAACCGGCAGAACCACCAATAAAAATAACTTCAGCCTTATTTAAACGCCGCAATATAGCATCCAAGTCGTTATCCAACTTTTTGATAGATATTCTCCCTCGAATTTACAACCTTTAACCGTTTCTTGTAATAGTCAGACCGTATGGTTTCTTTCGAGCCCAGGCATAAAAAACCCAGGTTGCATAAACTATTATAAAATACATCGAGTACCCTCTCCTGCAGTTCACTCTCGAAATAAATAAACACATTCCGGCAGCATATCATCTGAAACTCATTAAACGCACCATCCGAAATAAGGTTGTGTACAGAGAACAAAGTATTCTTTTTTAATTCGGAATGCACGGTTGCAGCATCATACATAATAGTAAAATGATCTGTCAACGTTCCGGGCAAACCCACCTGGTTGTAGTTTTCGGCATAGCCTTTAATATTGCGCAAACTATAGATGCCTTTTTTTGCGTGCTGCAGTACTTCAGTGTTAATATCGGTGGCATAAATAAACGATTTGTTTTTATACCCGAGCTCCTGCATCAATATCGCCAGCGAATACGGTTCTTCACCGGATGAGCACCCGGCGCTCCATATTTTGATCCTTTGAAAAGTGGCAAGATACGGCATCACCTGGGTTTTCAACGCCCGGTAAAAGGACGGGTCGCGAAACATCTCGGTAACGTTTACCGTAATTTCTTCTAAAAACTCCTGGAAAAAAGCCGTGTTATTGATGAGCGCATGCTTCAGTTCCCAAAAATCATACTTCTTTAACTGCATTATCCGCATAATCCTTCGTTTTAGCGAAGCTTTGGAGTAATGCATAAAGTCAAACCCGTAAAGATTTTTTACAAGGCTTATTAACTCGGTTAATTGTATCGAATCTAATTCGTCAGTAGAGCCACGCATTTTTATTGTTCGAGCCAAACCTGCATCAGTGCAAGCAATCTGTCAATATCAACAGGCTTGGTTATATAATCGTTTGCACCGGCATCAATACATTTTTCCCTGTCTTCCTTCATTGCTTTTGCGGTAAGTGCAATAACCGGCAGTTTGGTGTATTTAACCTGTTTGCGTATCTGCCGCATAGCCTCATAACCATCCATTACCGGCATCATGATATCCATCAGCACCAGGTCGATATCTTCAATCTCATCAAGTTTGGTCAATGCCTCCTGGCCATCGTTAGCTATCTCAACTTTCATATCATAGCTTTCCAAAGCGCTGCTTAGCGCGAAGATATTACGCATATCATCATCAACCACCAGTATTTTTTTATTTTTTAACATTTGCCTGTCGCCCGAGTATGATTTAACCTTAGCAGCGGCCTTACCCTGGTAAGGATGATCGGCCATGCTGTTAATTTTATTTAAAAACAGATTTACCTCGTCTATTAACCGTTCGCTCGATTTGTTGTTTTTAACAACCATTGCATTTGCATATTGCATTAACCTGTTAACAGAGGTTTTATCCAGTTCCATGGCTGTGTTGATGATAACCGGCAGTTCGGCAAACCTGTCGATCTCCTTAATCTTATCCAACAGGTCGAGCCCCGAAATGTCGGGCAGGTTAAGATCGAGTATTACGCATTGATACTCGTTTTCGAGTATCATGCCAAATGCCGTTTCGCCATCAAAAGCCTGGTCTACAGCTATATTCTGCTTCTCCATCAACTCTTTTAAGGCTTGGCTCTGCATTTGATGATCCTCTATCAGCAATATCTGTTTAAATGCCCTGCCTGTTTTTGCAACCATATCTTTAAACAGGTTGTCCAGCACATCGGCATTGATCGGTTTTTTAAGGAAGCTTATCGCTCCCGATTTACGTACCTTATTTGCAGCGGCATCACCTGCCGACATTAAGTGCACCGGGATAGCTGCCGTCTCACCGTCCGCCTTCACCTCTTTCAAAATCTCCCAGCCATCCTTGCCTGGTAACATAATATCCAATATCACGGCATCGGGCAGGTTTTGTTTAATGGTTGCAAATGCCTCGTCTCCGTCGTGCACCAGGATTGATTTATAGCCATGCTGTTTGGAGTAATCCTGCAATATATTGGCGAAGTTTTTATCATCCTCCACAATGACCACCAATGGTTCGGTACGGCCCTTCCTGATATTTTCAATTTTTAGTGGACTTTGTAATTGAAACGATGGCAATTCATCGGCTTGCGCTATCAGCTTTCCAACTTCGGGCGGTTCGCCTTCTGCGGTTTTAAACACCGTACCTTCAACAGGCAGCACCAGGGTAAACTCACTGCCTTCGCCAGGAGCACTCTTCAGGGTAATCGAGCCGCCAAGCAAATGCGCCAGCTCACGGCTGATGGACAAGCCTAACCCTGTACCACCATATTTACGGCTGGTTGAACCATCAGCTTGCTGAAAAGCTTCAAATATGAGTTTTTGTTTATCGTACGGTATGCCAATGCCTGTATCTTTGATAGTCAGCAGCAGGTTTTTACCTGTTTTATCAACACCGGCGTTAACATTTACCGATCCGTTCTCCGGTGTAAATTTAAACGCGTTCGATAGCAGGTTTTTGATCACCTGCTGTGCACGGGTATTGTCTGTCAGTACATACTCGGGCGTATTTACATCCTTATGCGTTGTAAAGGTTATTTTTTTGCTGGCCGCAACTTCGGTAAAAAGCATTTCGATATCTTTTAATATATCGCTTACTTTTACTTTTTCGTTCACCATCTCCAGTTTGCCCGATTCGATCTTCGACAGGTCGAGTATATCGTTGATCAGGGTAAGCAAATCGTTACCGGCATTAAATATCACACTCGAGTATTTGATCTGGTCTTCGGTAAGGTTAGCCGTTTTATTATCTTTCAATATCCGCGCAAGTACTAAAATACTGTTCAAAGGCGTGCGCAGTTCGTGGCTCATGTTGGCCAAAAACTCTGATTTGTATTTACCGGTTGTTTCCAACTGGTGCATTTGCTGGGTTATGGAACGGCGGGCCTCTTCAATAGCCTGGTTTTTCTCTTCAAGCAAACTGGCTTTTTCTTCCAGTTCGGCATTGGTAGTTCGCAATTCTTCCTGCTGCACACGCAATTCTTCCTCGGATGACTGCAGCATCTCGGTTTTTTTCACCAGCTCTTCGTTGGTTGTGCGCAACTCTTCCTGTTGCGCTTCCAGTTCCTCGGCCTGTTGCTGTACTTCCTCAAACAGATCCTGCATCGTAGTACGGGCCTGTGCCGTATTAATGGCTATGCCGATAATATCAGCGCTAAGCTTTAAATAATCTTCTTCGCCCGGGCTAAGGTCATTTGCAAAGGCGAGCTCGACTGCCCCTTTCAATTTTTTATCGAAAAAGAACGGCAATATAATAGCGTTATAAACCTCCTGTTTTAAAAGCGACGATTCCAGGTTCAGTTTATCATTCAGCTTGCCTTTAATAACCTGTGCCCGTCCGTTTTCGGCTGCCTGGCCAAGCCAGCCTTCGCCCATTTTAACCTGTTTTTTAATCATATCCAGGTTGTGAAATGCGTAAGCGGCAGTAAAGTCGAGCCTGTTATCTTTCGGGTTGAATAAATAAAAGGTGCCCGTTTGAGCCCTGGCGTAAGCACATATTTCGGTAATGACTTTTTGGGCTATTTCCAATTCACTCTGCTCTCCCTGTACCAGTTCGCTTAGTTTGCCGGTACCAGTCAGCAACCAGTTTTTAGCCTCGTTTTCTTTCAGCACAACCTCAAGAGCATCATTTGCACGCCGCACCTCCGCCTCTATGCGTTTTTGTTCGTCAAAGCTGCGCTGTATGTAGAAGAACAAAACTATAACGATGACGAGAAAGATAAGCGAACCCGAAACAATGATAAAAACAGTTCTGGCTGAAGCAGAATATGATTTGTCTTGCCGGATACCGAGTAAGTGATCTTCTTCTTTTACAATGTTGCCGGTTATCATACGGATAGAATCCATATTGGATTTCCCCCGCAAAAGCATATCATTCTGAACCATGAAATCAAGGCCCCTGATAGGTCGCAATTCGATGTTTGTCTTTAGGATATTTAGCTGATTATTTATCAATCGGTGCAACGAATCAACTCTTTTAATCTCTAACGGGTTATCACTGATTAATTTTTTCAACGAGTCGATGCCTACTGTAACAAGTGGTACTGAGGAATTATACGGTTCCAGAAAAGCAGGCTTACCAGTGGCACAATAACCACGCATGGCCGTTTCGGCATCTATAAGGTATTGCAGCAGATCGGTTGAATGATCAATAACCTGTTGCGTATGGTTTACCCATTTGTTATCTTCTTCAAGTTGTTGTATACTTCTGTATGACAGGATGGCAACAATAAACACCAGTATAATCGATACCCCAAAGCCGGTTAATACCTGCTGCCTGAAAGAAAGTTTTAGCATAATTATGTTTATACTGTTATTTTTACGGATGGTTTAAATATAAGCCACAATATAAATACGAAAATGCGAAATAAAAAGATGTTTTTCATTTCGCATGCAGGTATTAAGAAAAAAAATAAATTAGTAAAAAAGCTATTTAATTATGAAGTATGTTTAATAGGTTTCGGTTTAGATGCGAATGTACCGGCCACAGCCAATATGCCTCCGGCAAATAACACATACCAACCCCATTTAAACCTGATAGCTTTTGATAATAATTGAGCCAAAAAATTAAAGGGCAGTGAGCTGAGCGTGTTTTTTACCTGGAAGACTACACCCGCAAAAAGCAGTGTTATTAAAGCGAGGCTCACATAGGCTGATAGTTTGATTAGTGCGCGCCTGTCGAGCGCAATGGCCAAAATGCCGATAACAGCCATCAGCAACACTACAATACCGTAAGGCTTACTCAAGCCGAAAATATCGTAATGCGCCCAATTAACCAATACTTTAAAAACCAGCAGCCGGCAATAGCAACCGGCAATAATCAGTACAAAACCGATAAACGAGATTAACGAACTAATACGCATGGCTTAAATATACAATTATTGTTTTAATTCCATTTTATCTGCAAAATGTGCACAATAATCTCTCAAATCTTCAATAATATTCTTCTCGCCGGTAGCGCGTAAAAAGCTGTCGCCCATGGTTTGCAGGCTTTCGTAAAAAAAGCGTTTCATTTCGTCAACAGGCATTTCTTTCGTCCACAAGTCAATACGCAGGGTGTTTTTAAAGTTATGATCCCACAGCGAGAGCATAAATGAGTTAACGGGTAATGCTTCTTTATTTTTCGAATCGGTGGATTCCCAAGTTATTTTTTCCGGAACGTTGTTATCATCCAGTTCGATAGTTAGTTTAATCTCAGCTTTTTTCATGTAAATATGGAGAGTAGGTTATTTGATCAGTAGAAATATAACAGCGGTTAAAACAATAAAGCACGACTCAACCAGCCAGAGTTTTTTCATCTCAGGGAAGAAATTGCGCAATATCACATCTAAAAATGCGACTACCAGTCCGAAAAAGAAAAATATAACGCTCAGTGTCACGCGCAAATGCTGTTGCGGCATCGAATAAGCAATATTCAGCACATGGGCACCTTTAAAGAATATAAGCGCAGCCACTACAAAAAAGAACGCGGTAGCAAAATTAAGCGGTGTAATTCTCAGCTTCATAAATATTGGTTATCGTCTTTTCCTGTTTTCTTTTTGTGCCGCGGCTTTTTTACCCGGCCTGTTGTTTCGGGCGGCAGGTTTGCCTGCTTTGGCATGCGCAACATCAAACTTTTTGCGTTGGTTAGCGGTCTTCTTTTCATGAAAGGCACCTTTAAACCCGGGGTCTTCACGGCGTTTCTGCACGTCTATCTCCATCGCCTGGTCCTGCCGCTCCTGGTAAGGCGTTTCCTCAACAAAAACTTCAGGCGGCAAAGGTATCACAGTAATTTGTTGGCGGATGAGCTTTTCTATCTTTTTTATGTAATATTCTTCGGCCGGAGTGCAAAAAGTAATGGCCTCGCCATGTTGAAAGGCCCGGCCTGTACGACCGATACGGTGTACATAATCTTCGTAAATAATCGGCACATCAAAATTGATCACATGGCTCACATCACTTACATCAATGCCTCGTGCGGCTACATCAGTAGCTACCAAAATCTTCACCTCATCATTCTTAAACGCGTTGATGGAGTTAATGCGGGTATTCTGCCCTTTATTGGCATGTAAAACCCTTACCTCCTTTTCGCCGAACTTGCGCAGTAAAAACTTGTACACATCCTCGGCAGCATAGCGCGTTTTGCAGAATATAATGAGTTTTTTAATATCTTCAGGCTGATCGAGAAGGTATTTAAGCAGATTGATCTTGGTTTTGATATTGGGTACCTGGTATAAACATTGCGCCACAGTTTGGGCCGGCGTAGCCTGGGGCGTTACCTCGATCATCGTCGGAAACTCCAGGAAATTCGCCGAAAGCTGGTTCACCTTGTCGGACATGGTAGCCGAAAACAACAGGTTCTGCCGCTTCCGCGGAACAACTTCCAGTATGCGGTTTATCTGTGGCATAAAGCCCATATCCATCATCTTATCCGCTTCATCCAAAACCAATACCTGCAAGGTTTTGGTTACGATATGGCCTGCCAGGTAAACATCCATAAACCTCCCCGGCGTAGCTACGATGATATCCACGCCTTTATCTATCAGCTCTTTTTGGGTTTTGGGGCCAAGCCCGCCGTACAGGCAAACAATGCGCAAACCGGTATAAGTGGCAAACTGTTTGGCGTTCTCTTCTATCTGTATGGCCAGTTCGCGGGTTGGCGCCACAATTAAAGCACGCACATCATTACCCTGCGGGTATTTCAGCTTCATAATGATGGGCAGCATGTAGGCAGCGGTTTTGCCCGTTCCGGTTTGGGCGATACCCATCACATCCTGCCCGTTCATTATCGGAGGGATGGCTTTTTGCTGTATCGGCGTAGCTTCGGTATAGCCGGCATCGGCAATTGCGTTCAGTATTTGCCGGTTAAAGCCAAAATCTTCGAAAGTTACAGACATGGCGGCAAAGGTAAGGTTTTAAGTCGGGAAGTCCGAAAGACGGCAAGACCGAAAGTATTTTACCATTTTACTTTTGCGGACTTGCGGACTTTTCCGACTTTCGGACTAAATATAGTATCCTATGTCCACCATCCTCATCAAACAAGCAACCATAGTTAACGAAGGCCGCCAATTTATTGCCGACGTACTCATCAAAAATGGCATCATCGAACGCATTGATAGCCATATTGATCAATATATCGACCAGACTATTAACGCCGAAGGTTTATACCTGTTACCAGGGATGATAGACGATCAGGTACATTTCCGCGAGCCTGGATTGACTTACAAGGCAGATATCCGCAGCGAGTCGCGGGCCGCAGTAGCCGGTGGCATTACCAGCTTTATGGAGATGCCCAATACAGTACCCAATACCCTCACACAGCAACTATTACAGGATAAGTACGATATCGCGGCGCGTACCTCACTGGCCAACTACTCATTCTTCATGGGGGCCAGCAATGATAATTTAGATGAGGTTTTGCGCACAGATGCAGCCAATGTTTGCGGCATTAAAGTTTTTATGGGTTCATCTACCGGTAATATGCTGGTTGATAACCCTACTACTTTAGAGAAACTTTTTGCCGAATGCCCAATGCTCATTGCCACACATTGCGAAGATGAGCAAACCATTAAAGATAACCTCGAACATTTTAAACAATTACTCGGCGAGAACATTCCTGTAAAGCTGCACCCGAAAATACGCAGTGCTGAAGCTTGTTATCTATCGTCGTCAATGGCGATTGAACTGGCAAAAAAACACGATACCCGTTTGCATATTCTGCATATTTCTACCGAGCGTGAAACGCATTTATTTGATAATACCATCCCGCTAAAAGATAAAAAAATTACTGCCGAAGCCTGCGTACATCACCTCTGGTTCAGCGATGCCGATTACGAAACCAAAGGCAACCTCATCAAGTGGAACCCGGCCGTTAAAACCGCAACCGACCGTGATGGTATTTTAAAAGCGGTGTTGGATAACCATATCGACATCATAGCTACTGACCATGCCCCGCATACCATTGAAGAAAAAGCCAAAGCTTATCTCCAGGCACCCTCTGGCGGCCCACTGGTGCAACATGCTTTGCCGGCTTTATTAGAAATGCACCACCAGGGCAAACTTACTTTAGAGCAGATCGCCGATAAAGCTGCGCATGCACCGGCCGTTTGTTTTAATATTGAAAAACGCGGCTTTATCCGCGAAGGCTACTGGGCCGACTTAGTATTGGTTAACCTCAACGCTCCATGGGCTGTCGCCAGACAAAACATTTTATACAAATGCGGTTGGAGCCCCTTCGAGGGTCAAACGTTTCAATCAGCCATTACACACACCATCGTATCAGGCAATTTGGCTTACGCCGATGGTAAGCTGATTGATAAGGAAATGGGACAAAGGTTAAAATTTGAGATCAGATAACTACAGCCAACCCAATTTAAAGTGGCAGTGACAGCAGCAATTTTCCTTATTCATGAGATGTGTACTTACCGCTACTGCAAATGCCACTACTTCCTGCATCCTGACTTTTGCATCCTGATTCTGATTTCGACTGCCAATATTCCTAAACAAATAGCCAACAGCCTTGTATAACTTTATAGTTACTCAACAATTTGTTGCCAGATAATTTTGTAATTTAGTTCACGACTATAAACTGATATTATGGCCTCAAAAAAGCCCGATAATGCGACCGTAAGCGATGAACTGCTGAACGGTACGCGAAGAGATTTCCTGAAACAATCATCCGTTTTAACTGCCATTACCCTGGCGCCTACCGGTTTGGTTAAAGCCGCCGAAAGCGGCCTGGACGAAAAAATTGCCGCAGTTTTTGAAAAAATACCGGTTAGCCTTACTGTTAATGGCGTAAAACATGATGTATCCGTTGAACCGCGCGTTACTTTGCTCGACCTACTGCGCGAGCAACTGCATCTTACCGGCACCAAAAAAGGCTGCGACCGCGGCCAGTGCGGCGCCTGTACCGTACATGTCGACGGTAAACGTGTCAACTCGTGTTTGAGTTTAGCCGTGATGCACGACGGGCACCACATCACCACCATCGAGGGTTTGGCTAATGGCGACGAGTTGCACCCACTACAGGAAGCTTTTATTAAGCACGACGGTTTTCAGTGTGGCTACTGCACGCCGGGGCAGATCATGTCGGGCGTGGCCTGTATACGTGAGGGGCATGCCAATACCGAAAGTAATATCCGTGAATATATGAGCGGTAACATCTGCCGGTGCGGTGCTTACCCCAATATTGTAAAAGCTATTTACGAGGTAAGCAAAGGAGGGCAAAAAGTATGAACCAGTTTGAATACATACGCGCCACAGAGCAGGCTGCAGCTGTTAAAGCTCTTGTTAAAGATGCCAATACGCAGTTCATCGCCGGCGGCACCAATCTGATCGACCTGATGAAAATGGGCGTGGCAAAGCCGGATAAGCTTGTCGACATCACTCGTTTGCCGCTGAAAGACATCAAAAAAACACCAACCGGTATACATATCGGCGCATTGGCATTGAACAGCCAGGTTGCCGAAAACAGTTTGATCCTGCAACATCACCCGGTGCTGGCCCTCGCACTAAATTCGGGAGCCACGCAGCAATTGCGCAACATGGCTACAGTAGGCGGCAATATGCTGCAGCGTACACGCTGCGGCTATTTTTTCGATGTCAATATGCCTTGTAACAAACGCGAGCCTGGCAGCGGCTGTGGCGCTATCGGGGGCATTAACCGTATGCATGCCATTTTCGGCGCAAGCGAAAGCTGTATAGCCGTGCATCCCAGCGATATGTGTGTGGCCCTGGCGGCACTGGATGCTACCGTGACCGTGCTCGGCCCCAAAGGCGAACGCCGTATGCCTTTTGCTGATTTTCACCGTTTACCGGGAGATCACCCTGAGCACGACAATACCCTGCAAAAAGGCGAACTGATCTTGGGTGTAGATATCCCGGATGCCAGACAAACTAAAAACGTAGCCTATTTAAAAGTGCGCGACCGTACATCGTATGCCTTCGCGTTGGTCTCGGTAGCTGCCGTTTTAAATATCGAAGGTGGAATAATTAAAAATGCCAAACTGGCTATGGGTGGCGTGGCACACAAACCATGGCGCCTGCATGCTGCCGAAGCTTCGCTCATCGGCAAACAAGCTACTATCGACAACTTTAAGCAAGCGGCACAGATTGCCATGCAGGGAGCCAAAACCTACAAATACAACGAGTTTAAGGTAAAGCTTGGGCACAATACCATTGTCCAGGCATTAAAAACAGCAGCAAGCGTAGCATAATATGGAAAAGGAATTGAAAAAATCTGTCATCGGCGAACCTATGGACCGCGTTGACGGCCGTTTAAAAGTTACCGGCGCCGCTACCTACTCTGCCGAGTTTAACATACCCAATCTTACATACGCGGTGCTGGTATCGGGCACAATCGCCAGCGGGACCATCACTGCCATTGATACCAGAGCAGCGGAGCGTGCACCCGGCGTGTTAACCATTATCACACACTTAAATGCCCCGCAATTGGCCGGCTACCAGGCCAGCGCCATCGCGGCAAATGGTAAACCCAATTACCGCGTTTTTGGCGGCGATAAAATATTTTTTAACGGGCAGCCTGTGGCTATGGTTGTTGCCGACACCTTTGAACGGGCTACGTACGCGGCATCACTTGTAAAAGCAACCTATCAAAAAGACGAGCACAAAACCAGTCTTGAAGATAACCTGGCCAACGCGATATCGCCAAGCCGCGGCAAGGATTATCAGCGTGGAGCAATAGACGCTTACAAAACCGCCCCGGTGCAGGTTGAACAAACTTATATGCTGCCAACGGAGGTGCACAGCCCGATGGAACTGCACAATACCACGGCAATGTGGGATGGTGATAAAGTTACCGTGTACACTAAATCACAGGGCGTTAAGGCCACACAGCAAAGCATCATGAACACCTTTAAGCTCACCGACGACAAAGTGCAGGTCAATTCGCGTTTTGTGGGCGGTGCTTTCGGTTCGGCGCTGCGTACCTGGCCGCACGAGATCGCTACCGTAATGGCAGCCAAAAAGGTTGGTCGACCCGTAAAGTTGCTGCTTACCCGCGAGCAACAGTTCACCATGGTGGGCTACCGGCCAAAAACCATTCAAAAGATAGGTTTGGGCGCCACAGCCGATGGCCAACTGGTGGGTATCACCCACGAATCATATTCGCAATCGTCGGTGTTTGAAGAGTTTACTGAAGGATCCAACAACGTTTCGCGCTTTTTATACGCCAGTCCGAACGTAACTACCCGTTATAAGATCATCCCGTTAAACGTTGGCGCTCCGGCCCCTATGCGCGGGCCGGGCGAAGCTACCGGCGCTTATGCTATCGAATCGGCATTGGATGAGCTATCGTACAAACTCAATATAGACCCGATAGCGTTGCGTTTAAAAAACTATGCGGAGAACGATCCCGAAAGGAACCTGCCCTACTCCAGCAAATATTTAAAGGAATGCTACAGCATCGGCGCCGAAAAGATCGGCTGGAGCAACCGCAGCCAAACTCCGGGTGCTGTTAAAGAGGGCGACTGGCTGGTGGGCTACGGCATTGGCTGCGGCGTTTTCGGTGCCCACCGCGGACGGGCAACCGCCAAGATCCGCATCAACGCCGACGGCAACGTGAACATTCAGTGTGCTACTGCTGATATCGGGCCCGGAACAGCTACCTCAATGGTATTGATCGCGTCTGACGCTTTGGGTATGCCTACCGATAAGATCACTTTCGAACTCGGTAACTCCGCCTTTCCACAAGCCGGACAACAAGGCGGATCATCTACCGTTTCGTCAGTAGGCTCGGCCGTGCACGATGCAAGCCTGGCGCTTAAAAAGAAACTGATGGAGCTATCCGGCAAAACCGAGAGCGATCTGTCGCCGGGCAATTATACCGATATCATCAAACAGCAAAACCTTCCTTACCTCGAGATTACACAAGGTTCGCAAGGTGGTGATGAAGGTTCAAAATATTCGATGTACTCTTTCTCGGCACACTTTTGTAAAGTTCATGTTCACTCAGTTACCGGACAGGTAAAAGTGGTGAAAGCCGTGGCCGTTGTGGATGCCGGCACCATCATCAATCATAAAACAGCCGGTAGCCAGATGATCGGCGGTGTGGTTGGCGGTATAGGTATGGCGCTGACAGAAGAAGCCCTGTTTGACGACCGTTACGGCCGTTATATCAACGGTAATTTTGCTGATTATCACGTGCCCGTACACGCCGATGTGCCGGATATCGAAGCAGTGTTTATTGATAAGCCCGACCCGGTTTTGAACCCTATGGGTACCAAGGGCATCGGTGAAATATCGATCATCGGCTTCGCTCCCGCCATCGCAAACGCGGTGTATAACGCCACCGGCAAACGCGTACGCGAAATGCCGATTACGCCCGATAAACTGATCTGATGAAAGAGATCAACGATATCATCAAAGCATACGATGTTGCCGCCAGGCAGGGCAAGCAAACCGCTTTGGCGACAGTGGTGCTGGTGGAAGGCTCTGCTTACCGCCGCGCAGGCGCACGTATGCTGGTAACCGAAGATGGCGAACTGACCGGCGCTATCAGCGGCGGCTGCCTTGAAGGCGATGCCTTGCGTAAAGCCCGTTTGGCTATGACGCAGCAACAGCCCATGCTGGTTACTTACGATACCACCGACGACGATGACGCCAAATTAGGTGTTGGCCTTGGCTGCAATGGCATTATCCATATCCTGATCGAACCGATCTATCCCGAAAACAACAATAATCCCATCCAGCTATTAAAGAGTATCAGTGGCAAGCGCCAAAATGCCGTACTGGTTACTTTATTTTCTTTGCAGGATAGAAAAGCCGGGCAGCCCGGAACCTGCTTAATGATAACCGGCGACGGCTTTGTTAAAAGTTCTTTAACAAACCACGCGTTTAAAGATAGTTTGGTCAACGATGCATTGGATGTTTTGCGGACCGGCACATCTTTAACCAAAACTTATTGGAACGATACAGAATATACCGGCTTTGTGGAGCACATTAAACCCGTTGTATCTGTTGTTGTCATCGGCGCCGGCAACGATGCTGTTCCGCTTACGCAGATAGCTGCTGTTTTGGGCTGGGATATAACTGTAATTGACGGACGCACCAATTACGCTAAAGCCGACAGGTTCCCCGGCGCCAGGCAGGTTATTTGCGCCAAACCGGAGCAGGTATTATCTCACCTCAATTTAGATGAACGCAGCGTATTGGTGCTGATGACGCATAATTATAATTACGAAATATCGTTGCTTCGCGAAATTTTGCCGCTGGATATCCCTTATATCGGTATGCTTGGTCCAAAAAAGAAACTCGAGCGCATGTTAGGCGAACTGGAAGACACTGGTTTAAAAATTCCCGGACAATGGCTGCAAAAACTGTACGGGCCGGTAGGCCTGGATATTGGATCGGAAGGATCGGAAGAAATCGCTTTAGCTGTCATCGCCGAAATCAAAGCCGTACTCTCGGGCCGCGAAGGGTATTCGTTGAAATACAAGCCGGTGTCTATCCATGCCGGGATTAAAGCCGTTTCATGACAGGTATCATCATCCTTGCCGCGGGCCGATCGGCCCGCATGGGCAGGCCCAAACAGCAACTGCCATATCAGGGCAGTAACCTTTTACAACACAGTATCAATGTTGCGCTGCAATCACCTTACCGCCCCGTAATTGTTGTTTTAGGCGCTTTCGCTGATGATATTATAGCTACTATCCCACCTAAACCTATTGACGTGGTCATCAACACTCAATGGGAAGAAGGTATGGCATCCTCCATCCGCGCCGGTATAGATTTTTTACTGAAAGACTCGGGTGTTGACAGCGCTATGTTCATGCTTTGCGATCAGCCGCATATTAGTTCAAAATTGCTTACTGATATCGCACAAAAGAAAAAACAAAGCGGCAAAGGCATCGTGGCCTGCTCCTATAATAATACCACGGGCGTGCCAGTTCTGTTCGATCAGCAATATTTCCCCGAATTACTTTTGCTAACCGGGCAGGAAGGCGCTAAAAAGATATTGGTTGCCCACCCCAATGATTTAACGACCGTAAGTTTTCCGTTGGGAGCAGTTGATATTGACACGATGGATGATTACGAGAAAATAAATCTTGGCGGTTGAACTAAAAACCGGAGTACTTACCAAAAGGCACTGACGAGAAACTTGCCGGGAAAGCGCGACCCGACGCATTCGGCGAACGCCCAAAATCTTTCTTTATAATTAATAACACGAGGCAACGTATTTGGGCCATGCCCGTAATTATTATACGCTGCCTAAACCTCTGTATCGCGATTAACCGTATATGTATAAAAACATAGCCGGATTTAATTGTTATATTAATTAACTTCTAATCGCCCCTTTATGCCCTTTATTGCAGCAGTATCAAAAACCGACCTACCTTATAGAGCCAGACAACTCGATGTTAAACAACAGGCACGCGAATTATTTTCAAAAGATTTCCCGCAGGTCGACCGGTTGATCCATGCTTTTGACAATACCGAGATCATCGACCGGAATTTTGTGGAACCGCTCGAATGGTATACGCAGCCTACTACCTTTGAAGAGCGGAATAACGAGTACATAAGCGCCGCACTGCATTACTCCGTGGAAGCTATTGAAGCGGTGATCCGAAAGGCGGCAATAGATAAAAGCGAAATTACCGACATTATTTTTGTTTCGACTACCGGTCTCTCGACGCCCAGTCTGGATGCCCTGATCATTAACCAATTACGATTAGACGAGCACATCAACCGTATCCCCGTTTGGGGATTAGGTTGCGCAGGCGGCGTATCGGGCATGGCCAAAGCCAATACGCTGGCCAAAGCAAACCCCGATGCAACCGTACTGCTTGTAGCGGTGGAGTTATGCTCCCTCACCCTTATCAAAACCGATTACAGTAAAAGCAATTTTATCGGGTCGAGCTTATTTTCTGATGGCATTGCAGCCTGTATCGTTAAAGGTGATAATCATCAGCAAAACAGCACCGGGGTAAAATATGTCGCCGCGAGCAGCAAATTATATTATGACTCGCTCGAGGTAATGGGTTGGGAATTTCAGGATAAAGGTTTTAAAGTGGTGTTCTCGAAAGATATCCCTACTTTCATCCATCAAAATATCCTGCACGATATCACGGCGTTCTTAGCCAAACAAAATCTGCAGTTAAGCGATATCAAAAACTTCATTTTCCATCCGGGCGGTAAAAAAGTTCTGGATGCCTACTGTGATGCTTTGAAGGTTGAGGGCGACTTCCTGAAAAATACCCGCGAAACCATGAACAATTATGGCAATATGTCGAGCGTTACGGTTTTGTACGTATTGGAAAAATTTATGCGCGAAGGTTTTACCGACGGTTATGGCCTGATGCTGGCCATGGGTCCCGGCTTTTCGAGCGAAATGGTTTTGCTGGATATGAAAAATTAAGCTATGATATTTACCCTCTTCATGTGCTTTTTAGTTTTGCAGCGCCTGTTCGAGCTGTACATCGCTAAACGAAACGCCAAATGGCTGGTAGCAAATGGCGCTGTGGAGTATGGCCGCGAGCATTACCCTTATATTGTGGCCATGCATACGCTATTTATTCTTTCACTTATTGCGGAGTATATCTGGCATAATAGCAGTGAAGTGAACTATTACCTGTTAATCCTATTTTTTATACTGATCGGTATTAAAATTATCATTATATCAACTTTGGGTTATTACTGGAACACCCGCATTTATAAAATACCCGGCAGCCGGCCGGTAGCCTCGGGCATTTATAAATATGTAAAGCATCCCAATTATATTGTTGTGATTTGCGAGATAGCTATTATACCCCTGGCCTTTCACCTGTATTTCACTGCGCTTATCTTTAGCATACTCAATGCCATTATGCTCAGCATCCGCATCCGTAAAGAGAACGAGGTTTTAGCAATGTGATCCACTCCTTTTCTTTTATCGACGGTAAATATTACCGCATAAGAAATATTTCTTATATTTTTCTCATTAAATATCAGCAACTTGAATAACTATCTCTGTTTTTTACTGACTGAACGTCCGTTTTGCGATGAAGGCAGGCACTGTCTACAAAACCCCTGACAAACATAAAAAAGGGATCAGCCATTGCTAAAACATGGCTGATTCTTCAATATTTTTTAGCACAATCTTTTTATTAAATACTTGCTGTTTTTATAAATATTTATGTAGGTTTGGTATGATTCCCCCACCGTAATTGTTTGCTGATCTGAATGTGTTTGTCAATTGATGATATGACTTAATTGTACTATAAACCCAATCCTATCACACAAAAAAATGAAACCTAAAGCAGACAAGAACATCGTTCCGCCCGAACCCAGCGACGAACAAAAACAAGCCCTTGTAGAATTAGAGGGCGAAAAGGCAGATATTTTCGACGCGATCGCAGAAAAGCCAAAAGACCTTTTCGATCGCGATCCTAAGTATTTCGAGACCGACAAGGCCTGTGTTGAAGCCATTATACAGCAATGCGTTAATGTAGAGCTGTTTACCATCCCGCTGTACATGACGAGTTTATACTCCATCCAGGGAATGCACCAGATCAACAGTAAAGATACGGCCATGTATGTAGGGAAAATCTGGCCCGGCCTGGCGCCTACTTTCAGGCCCGGTACAAGCCAGCTTGGTAATATCCCTGAAAACCAGGAAGCTTTTAATACCGTGTTCAGCGTATTTATCGAAGAGATGTTTCACCTGCAGCTGGCATCCAATATCGCGACAGCTTTGAAGGTGAAGCCGAAATTCACCGAGTTATCGCCAAAAGATAAAAACTACGCCTGGCAATGTTACAACAGCACCGCCATCCCTGGTATTGTTGATTTTCAGGATTGTGAGCCATGGTCGGGCGGAGTGCATTACAAAGGCCTTAGGGTCGAGCTCGACGAATTAAATTACCGTCAGAACGATTTGTTCCTGGCTATAGAGGCGCCCGAGAAAGAGTGCAAAATGCGCATCAGGAAAGATAAAATTGATGACTACTTCCCTACTGTGCCTTTTAAAAAATGGCAAAAGGGTGATGCCCTGCCATGGTTCGGCAGCATCGGCCACATGTACCAGTGTTTGTGGGATTACCTCGACGTGGAGTACAGTGATGGTACAACGCTGATGGGTAAAATGTATTCGCCTACATCTATCCAGCAGGATCTATTTAATACAGTATCTTCCGGCCACCCGTATAAGGAGTTTCAACAACTGGAAACCACAATCGAGGGGTTTACGCCAGGCTTCGCTAAAGACATTATCTACAAACTGATATGCGCCATTACCGATCAGGGCGAGGGCGCTGGTATAACCCGTAACATCAGGCCGAAAAACAGTTTATTGCAACGTGTGCAGGTACAAAACCAGGCCAATTACGAGGCGCTCGAAAAAGATTACCCATCTTATACCCAGGAAGGTAAACCAGCCCCCTCGGCGCACGCCTACGCCCGCGCCGGCGGTGAAAAGCCTGTGGAACAAAGCGGGCGCCCGGGGTTTGACAACGGTACCCACGACCATTATGAGCGTTTTGAAAAAATCCGTAGAGATATTGAATCGGGCAAACTTGTAACATGGCCAAAATGGCACGAGCAGCGCGGCCCGAACGCCTGGAAACCTGAGGACCTGATGGGCCAGGGTTATAATGAAGCTAACCCCAAATTGCCTACCGCAGCCGAAATTGCAGGCGCGTTAAACAGGCTCAATAGCCCTGATGAAAAAAAACGCGCTGCCAATTACAAACAGTTTTGTGAGATAGCCACCGGCGCCATTGCCGGTATTACTACTGTACTGGATCAATACTGGATCGATAGCTCCGTTGCCTTCCCATTCCCGTCAATGGGTGGCTCGGGCGACCGTTTGATGATGTGCTGGGCCGTATTTGGCGAACTGCCTGATCTGGCCACACCTATCCAGCCACGTCAGAAAGATAAACTGTACCATGCCTGCCAGGGCCTCGACCTGAACACCGAGAATCCGGATGATCCGAACGTATGTGCTTCGCCCGAAGTTTACCATAACTGCCGCGGCTCTAACTCGTGTAAAGCCGAAGGTGGCTGCGGGTTCGTACAATTAGTAGGTCAGTCAAAATCATGCGGCGGTTCAAGTTCCTGCGGCCCGAGCATGGCGGCTTCAAAAAGCGGTGCACACCTTTGCGGTACGCCAAAACCTGCGCCGTCAAGCTGTGGAGCGCCTTCAAACTGCAGCACTCCCAAACCGCCGGCAGCGCCATTCAGCGCTCCCGGCGATAACCTGTGCGGAAGTTTTGGCGGTTGCGCTGTGCCTATTTCGGCATCGCAGATCTACCCGGCGTTTTCTGACGCGAACGGTAACCCGCTAACTCACAGCACCATGGAGCTAAACGACTTCCCGGCGCCTGATTTCAAGATCAAGAAATTAGATGGTGATGTACCATTCGCCATCGGCGATTTTGTATACGATATCGCCTGGGACGCTTATACCAAAGTAATTGAGAGCCGTAATAAAAGTGATAGTACACCGGTTGCTCCCCCGGTAAAACCCAAGCCGAGCGACATCAGGTTAGCTTTTCCGCCTTCAACCTAAACCAATATGGATAAAACCAAAACACAACGCCTGGGCCTGCCAAATCTGGGCCTGGGCGTTGGTTTACGCAGCAAACACTATTCGCACCTGATGCACAACGACCCGGTTATCGACTGGTTCGAGATCATCAGCGAAAACTATATCAATAACTTCGGCTACTCGCGCCGGGTATTGGAGCATGTTGCGGGCATGCGCCCCATAGTGATGCATGGCGTATCCATGTCTATCGGCAGTACCGATCCGCTTAATCTGACTTATCTGCAACAATTAAAAGACCTGGCCAACTTTGTCAACCCGGTCTGGATATCCGATCATTTGTGCTGGACGGGCGTAGCGCACGTTAACACGCACGACCTGCTACCGATGCCGCTTACCCTGGAAAGCCTGGAACATGTAACTGAACGCGTCAACCGCGTACAGGATGTTTTACAGCGCCCCCTTATTCTCGAAAACCCGTCGACTTATATGGAGTTTCACAGCTCCGTTTTGCACGAATGGGAATTTATGACCGAGTTGGTAAACAAAACAGGCTGTGGTTTATTGCTTGATGTAAACAACGTTTTCGTTTCGGGAAGCAATCATGGTTTCGACCCTGAGTTTTATATCCGCAACATCCCGCATCATGCCGTGGTACAGATCCATATCGCCGGCCCTACCGATTGTGAAGATTATATTTTAGATACCCACGATCAGTCGGTGCCTACCCCTGTATGGAAATTGTATCGTCTGGCCCAGGAGCTTACCGGAGGCGTATCTACCCTGTTGGAATGGGATGCCAACATACCAGAATATGATGAGCTGGTAGCCGAGGTGGGCAAGGCGCGCCAGGTTTTGTTAGGAGATTACCCTGATGTACCTGTTTATCGTTCTCCTTACCTTAATGCTGTTTCAAACCCCGTTGATCACCAGTTACAAATTACAAATGGCTGAATTGGTTAACATACAACGCTGGCTCACATCCATTATGGTTAAACCCGGCAGTTTAGCCGAAAAGGTTCAGCGTGCCGATCAGCATTATCACCTGGATCATAGCGCTGTAATACGGGGCACCGACCGGATGTCGCCACAGCAAAAAATCGGTATCTATGCACGGGGGTACATCGCACGGTTACTGGAATGCATGTCGGCCGAGTTCCCTGCCGTTAAATACCTGATGGGCGAAGATCTGTTCGAAACATTTGCCAAGGCATACCTGATACGGGCACCTTCGACCTCTCCCGATCTGTACGACCTGGGCAAGCACTTCCCGGCTTTTTTAAAAGCATCGCAACCAAAAAACAAAGTTGTAGGCAATCAAACTTTCGATTTGCCCGTAGATTTAGCCACACTCGAACGCGCGATAGCCGAGGCAGCACGTATTCCCGGCCTTGAATCGCAAATTCCGGATACATCATCCGAACCGGATATTTTCCATCTTTTCGGTGATGCGGGCATACATCCTTCGCCTTGCATGCTGTTGTTGTACCTGCAATACCCGCTGATCGATTTCGTAAGAGCTGTTCAACATGATGAACAACCCGACGCGCCGCCCCCAGCCGAAAGTTATGTAGTAGTAAGCCGTAAAAATTATATTGTTTATACACATACGCTGCTACCCTGGCAGTGGTTTTTCTTGAAGGGCCTGCAGAGCACTGGTAGTTATCGCAAGGCGGTTGAGGATGCCGCCCGGTCATCGGGCGAAAGTACGGATAGCATCATGGCCGATTTAGTGTTATGGTTGCCAATAGCCGAAAATTTTGGCTATGTATACAGGGCTCTATAATTCTCAGCAAAACTATCACAATATGGTATTGTAAATATCGTTTCGGCCATTGTACATTTGGTCATGAAAAAAGTCATCGAAACCGTTACCCAAACCAGGAAAAGCGCGCTTGAATGCGTGAAAGATTTAACTATCGATCAGCTGAACTATATTCCGGATGGGTTCATCAATAACATAGCCTGGAACCTTGGGCACATGGTAGCTGCCCAGCAGGGCGTTTGCTACAAACGCTCCGGCGATACGCCGATGCATATTACCGATGAGTTTTTTACCATGTTTAAGCCCGGCAGTAAACCCGAGCGGTTTATCACCCGGCAGGAAGTGGATGAGATCGCCAAACTGATGTTCTCAACTCTTGAGCAGTTGGAAACCGATTATCAGAACAATATTTTTGGCCCGCACGCCCCATGGACGACCCGCTACGGAGTAACTATCAATAACCTCGATGAAGCCATTGGCTTTTTACCTTTTCACGAGGGTTTGCATTTTGGCTACATTATGGCCCTGAAACGTGCAGTTAACGCCCTTGCAGATAAAGGCGAACTGATGGAACCCTGAATTTTTTTCATGATAGAAAAGTACAATATCCTGATAAATACGCACAAAAAACGTAGAGTATTGTGATTGAAATTAGGAGGCATTATTCAGCTTTCAATTTTAATACTATTCTACCGTGATCAATAACAACAAACCTAAAGAGATAACGCTCGTTGCCAGCGGCGATTCGCGTATTGCCGCAAACCAAAATTGCTGGCAGGCGCAGGCCGAAATGGAGCAGTTGCTTACCAAAGCAATTGAAAATGCCGGTTATTCGGTTAAACGCGCCCACGCCTATAATGCGGAGAAGAAACATGGCTTTATCGATTCGCAAAAAATGGGTATCGAAGTTTTTAAGACCATCGATCCTGATGCGCCGCTCATCGTTGCCGAAAGTGTCTGGCAATACAGTCACCATGTTTTAGCAGGTTTAACCACGCACAAAGGCCCTATCATCACCGTTGCCAATTGGAGCGGCATGTGGCCGGGTTTGGTTGGGATGCTCAACTTAAACGGCTCGTTAACCAAAGCCGGTGTGTTATACAGCACCATCTGGAGCGAAAAGTTTGACGACAAATTCTTTCTGGATGCCTTAAACGAATGGCTCACCACCGGTAAGATAAAACACGATACCTCGCACGTAAAGGATTACGACCTGGTAAAAATACCGCTCGACGAAGAACAAACCGGGCGTTCATTCGCCAAAAAATTCCGTGCTAACAAAGCTATTATGGGCGTGTTCGACGAAGGCTGCATGGGGATGTACAATGCCATCGTGCCTGACCATTTATTACATCCAACCGGTATTTTTAAAGAGCGATTGAGCCAGTCGGCGCTGTATGCAGCTATGCAACTGGTGAAAGATGAAGAAGCCGAAGCCGCCTTGCAATGGATGCTCGATAAAGGTATGCACTTTAACTGGGGTACCGACGAAAAGAATGAGCTTACCCGCAGCCAAACGCTCGAGCAATGCAAAATGTATATCGCCGCCGGCCGCATGGCCGATTATTTTGGCTGCGATACCATCGGCATACAATACCAGCAGGGTATGAAAGATATAACCGCCACCAGTGACCTGGCCGAGGGCTTGTTCAATAATATTGAGCGCCCTCCGATTTTTGATGAGACGGGTAAAGAAGTCTTCGAAGGGCATGCTATCCCCCACTTTAACGAGGTTGACGAATGCGCCGGTATTGACGCGGTACTGACTTATAAGCTGTGGCAGGAATTAGGTATGAGCGGCGAAAATACGCTGCACGATATCCGCTGGGGTGAGCATTACAAAGGCGATGGTATCGACGATTTTGTATGGGTGTTCCTGATCTCGGGTGCGGTCCCCGCTTCACACCTTATCGGCGGTTATGCCGGCGCTTCCAGCGAACGCCAGCCGCCTATGTTCTTCCCTAAAGGCGGCGGTACTTTAAAAGGTGTCAGCAAACCTGGTAATATTGTTTGGAGCCGGGTTTATGTGATGAACAATGCGCTGCATTGCGATTTAGGTGTGGGCGAAGTTGCCCAATTGCCTGCTGCCGAAACTCAGCGCCGCTGGAATGAAACCACACCGCCATGGCCCATCATGCACGGCATGCTCAAAGGCGTTTCACGCGATCAGCTGATGGCACGTCACCAATCGAACCATATCCACGTAGTATATTGCGATGATGCTGCCACGGCTGTTAAAGCCTGCCGCATCAAAGCCGCTGCGTTTGATGAACTGGGAATCTCTGTCCATCTCTGCGGCGATATCTCATAAAACAAAAAAGGGAAGGCATATTGCCTTCCCTTAAACTTCTTTTTTTGGGTTAATTGCTATTTAGTGGTTTGCTACTTTTTTTGCAGGAACCAATGGTAACAAAATACAAGCAATAACAGCAGCAACTTCTAATACAGTGATCATGTCTTTAATTTTTTTGAGTTTTAATTATTTAATTTTTTCCGGAATAACCCTCATTCTGTCATAGGAGGGGTAACCTGATATGGTAGAATAAGATATTACTCTTCTGACCCGGTAGCCGCTAATAATGTGCCATTGCAAAAGCCATCCCCTTTGTCAAAAAAAAGTCAGCTTTTGAAATTTGCAGATATCCAACAATCACTGGCAAATTTTATCAGCATCTGTAATTTATTTGCGATTCCTCTTTTTTGTCGTGAAAAATCCTCCCAAGAGAGAAATAAAAAGAACTAAATAAAAAATAGCTAAAAAACAGTGTCTGAAAATCAAAAAATCAGTTAAAACTGAAAATTCTGATCATAAAATCATAAAAAAAAGACGAATTCGTCTTTTTCAGCGAATCAAAACACCATTACCGACCATTTTATGAGAAGATTTGAAGAAATTCAAGACTGTCATACAAATAATTGTCGTCGAAAAAATATTTTTGACAATTTGTCACCAAACATGACACACTTTAAATACATGACAAAACAACAGGAATTTTCCTGCCAAAAGCCTGCCAAAAGCACTAACATGGATAAAAAACGGTTACTCTATCGCGATTATAGGGTATGCCAAAATCTGATTACTTACTTACCTTGATGCGCTTTAGCCAGTTGTAAACGTAGCACCCGGCACAGAAACCGGCGAATGCCTCCAGAGAAGCAAATACCAAAACTACCGATGCTAATAGCTTTGCCACTAAAATAAACGTGATGAGAAATGCAATCAGCGTAAGTGATAAAAACAGCAAACCAACCAAAGCTGCAAACTTCTTGGGCGCACGGGCTACAGGTTTGGGTTTTGCACCTGCCTGTTTAACTACCGAACCGCTTGCAATGGCCAGCAAACTGTAATTATTCAGATTTAATACCCGGGCTAAAAAATCGATCAATAAAAAGACGAGTATTGGCCAACTATTCGTCAGCAAGAAACAGGCCGAGAGGACCACAACACAAAATGCAGTTACACGCACTTTATTTTCATCGACCGTTACGCCATCAACCGGGCAAGCTATATTATTATTATTATTATTATTCATAACCAAAAACTGAGGCCAGAAGCGGATTTGAACCGCTGTAAAAGGTTTTGCAGACCTCTGCCTTACCACTCGACCATCTGGCCCTAATAATATCCGGGCGCATCAGCGCCCGGATATCCTGCTTTACAAACTGTTACTAAATGAGGTCAGTCGATTTATTTTCCTGTTTGTCAGGCAGACCGGCGGGTGTTTAAAAACAAGCCCGATTGGTAAACTTCGTCCAAAAGCTTATCTGTGTTTAGTTTGGCGTCGGTGTTCCAGTTGCTGTAACTAAATAATACCTGTCTGTAAGGATTCAAAACAAATGTTGCCAAAAGCGGCACATCGGCATCAACGCCTGAAAATCGCTCCCAAACCGGACTATTTTTGTGATAAATACCAAACTTTTCGGCGAGATTGTGTGCGGCATCGAAATAGAAATTGAGTGTCAGGTTATTTTCCCAGGCAAGCTTTTGCAGTTCAGCACTCCTGTCATCAGTAATTATGACCAGATTGCCGCCATTTGCTCTCACTTCGGTATTGATCCTGTTCATCTCTTTAACAAACTCCAGCCCCTCCTGGCCCCAATGGTGCGAGTAAAAACTTAAAACCAATGGTTTATTCACCAATTGGCGTATGGCCAGGTGATTGTGAGTTTCGGCACCATTAAAAAACTGCTGCCAGGCATTAAAATTATTAGCGAAAGTAAATTGTGATATGGTGGCTCCTGCCCTGACCGGACTGAGCTGACGGTATTTTTTAAGTTGCAACAAAAGCTCGGGTTGTATTTCAACAAGGTCGAAGTCGGGATATTGATAATTCAGAAAAGACATTTTATTTAAATTTTTAGATTAATGAATGTGTGTATTTTGGGGGTTTGCTTTAAATGCAACAACACATTCGGTCAATCCCGCCACAAGCACAACTTAAAAGGTTTTTAAAAATCTGTTTTTTTGATTCCACAATACTCATTGCTTTTGTTTTGATAAAGCAAATGTAAAATAATTTCTATAAAATCTATAGACATTATATATTTTATTAAGAAAAAAATCAATATTACACTTAACTAACTGATTATTTGACAGTTATTTTTTCCAATGCAAATAGATATATTTGTCTGCAGCAGAGTTATGGATTTGAAACAAGCCGAACGTATATCAAAAGCTTTAGCCGACCCCTATCGCTTACGTATTATAGAAGCAGTACAAAGTAAGGGCGATTGGTTTCCGTACACTACAGTGCTTGGTATGCTTAACCTGGCACAATCGACCATATCGCACCACATCAGGCAACTAACGGATACTGGTTTATTGCTTGCGCAAAAGCAGGGACGAAATAGCAGTTACAAGGTAAATAAAGAGCTTTTTACTGCGTATATCAGTTATCTGAACCGTTTTAAAGAATAAAGCACATGCTGCTTCCATTCCTGAGTTGTTCTTTACCGTCTAATTGATCGCACCTTAATGTTTTTGAAATAAATTAAAATGAGTTTTTGAAATTCGTCTGTTTTTGCGTAAAATTGCAGCCTCGTTAAAAAAACGATGAATAACCGCGCCTATAGCTCAGTCGGTTAGAGTAGAAGACTCATAATCTTTTGGTCCCTGGTTCGAGCCCAGGTGGGCGCACTGAAAGTGATTTATCAAGAATCACAAACCCTCAAAATAGCTTATTTTGAGGGTTTTTTCATTTTTTTACCCCGGTGCGCTAAAAATGGAGTACGCCCAAAATTACTATGTCACCCCAACGCTACCTCATTAGATTTTTAGAGCAGTATTATACCATTTTCAATTCGTCCTGCCCTTTTCGTCTTCCGCACCGCCGTTGTTGTGATCTCGCTTGCGGGCGTTGGCCTGTTTACCAAAACGGTAAGAAAAAGCCAGGCCGATACGGCGGATATCTGTTTCCTTAGTGGAAAATGCCGCTACCCGATCAATGCCGATCGTTTGCGATTGAGACCGGTTGAATGTATTGAGCAGATCGTTTATGGTAAGCGTGAACGAACCCTGACCTTTTAACATATTCTTCCGTAAAGCAGCACTGATGTTGTAGACACTACTGTTGGCAGCCTGTTGCCCGAAACTTTGCTTACCTGGGAAAAAGCCATCCAGTTCGGCGCTCCAATCCGGCCCGATCCTGAACTCGTTGGATGTTTCGATCTCGTGGATATTGGTCCGCTGGTCGACCCGGACGCCTTGCGCGCTCCCTTTATTGATGATATAGATAAGCACTGCATTAGCATGAAGTGTCCACCATTTCAGCGGGTCGAACGAAACATACGGAACGAAAGCGAAATTTTGATTGTTGATGAAATTATAAGGACGGGTAATCAAAACATTGCCCAAGGCTTGTGTAAGCAACTGTGCCTGGTTATTGCCCCAACCATAGCCGGCGCTGATGCTGACATACTGCCGGAAATTATATTGCAGGCCGAAACCATTAGTTGGTGTGGGTACAAGTGCCAGGTTACCGGTAGTATACGAATACTGGTCGCGGTAAAATAAGAAAGGGTTAAGTTGCTGATAACCGGGGCGTCTGATCTTTTGAGAATAACTCAGCGTCAGTCGACTATGTCCGGCGCTATCCAGTTTATAAGAAAGATACACAGAGGGGAACACATTGGTATAATGCCGTGTAAAGACAGAGTCTGCTGTCAGGATATTGCCAAACTGGTGCCCGGAAGCATTGGTGTTTTCCAACCGCAACCCGGCCTGAAAGCCCAGCTGTTTCCAACTCTTCTTCAAATTGAGGTAAACAGCATTGATATTTTCGGCATATCGAAAACGATTGCTTTTGCTATAATCAGGTTGATTAACCGAACTGCTTTGATTGAACCAGTTAAGCGCGTTATCGTTGATCACCATACTCGACTTTATACCCGCAGTAAATTCGGCTTTACCTGATAAAGGATGTGTAAAATCCGATTTGGCGGCATAAATGCGTGTATTACCCGGCGTGAGAAATATACGCTGCTGTATGCCGGAAAGGACGCCGCCTGCCTGGTAACTGGTTAAGTCTGACTGCTGATTGCCATCTGCATCCAGGTACACTGCATCCAGATCGGCTGTTACCTGGGTGCCCTGCTTGTCGAACTTGTGCAGCAGGTTCAGGTTCAGATTGATATTTTGCGAAGTATATTGCCCGTCGGTATTCCCCGTCGCCGATGAGTCGGGCAACTGGTTATTGCCGTGCATCTGGTTCGTATAACTTAGCCGGTCGTTTTTGGGGCGGGTATTACCAGTTAGCATCAGCCCAAATGTTGTATTTGGCCTTGAAAAATCCAGGCCCACCCGGCCGTTAAAGCCATTACTGGACTGGTGGTAAAAGCTATTTTGCGTGGTATGGTTGTTTAGCGAACCATCCGGGTTATCAAAAAAGCGTGAGTAACTCTCGGCACTGTAATTTTGGTCAAGGCTGTAGCTCAAATTACCGAACAGGTTAAAATTACTATTATGATAGTTCAGATTAAGCGCATTGTTGCTTCGCGCATATTTGCCCTGGTTATAGGCCAATGAAATGCCGCCGTTAAAACCTTGGGCACGATTCTTTTTCAGGATGATATTGATCACCGCACCGCCTGTAGCATCATATTGGGCCGGCGGATTAGTGATGAGTTCAAATTGGTCAAGCATCCCGGCCGGCAGCGAGCGAAGATAAGCCGCCAGGTCGGCACCGCTCATATAAGTAGGCCGCCCGTCTATCAGCACCAATACATTACGTTTGCCGTTCAGGCTGATGTCGTCGTTCAGGTCGACCATTACGCCGGGGCTTTTCGACAGGGCTTCCAAAGCATTGCCCCCCGAGGCGCTCAGCATGGCATCTACATTAACTATCGTGCGATCGATGCGTTGTTCAATCAATGGCTTTTTAGCCGAAATGGTGATCTCTTTAAGTGATTGCCGCTGATTCGGTTGTAAAATTATTGCAGGCAATGCCAGGGATGGTTGTGTTTTACTGATCATCAGTTGCCTGAGATCAAAAGTGTAATAACCCACGCAGGTAACCCGCAGAACGTAGTTACCTTCGGCCAACCGTTCAAAAATAAAGGCGCCGCTCTGCCCGGCTATCCGGGTTTGACGTATGGTGGTATCTGTTTGTGCACAAAGGATGACCGTTGCCCCTGCAAGTGGTGTATGCTTGGGGTCAACAACTGTTCCGTTGATATGGCCATTCCCCAGCTGGGCCAGAACAGGCCGGTTAAACAGCATCATAAACAATACAAGCAATGGCAATCTGGTTTTCATTGAAATTAAAATTTATCCTGAAGCTGCATGGCAGACAACGGAGATCAAAATCTGAGGGACAGACAGGATGAATGTGATGGCGAAATCCTTTTTATGGCTGACGGATCGCTTAGTCACCTTTTTTACCGGTTTGGTCACCCAAAATAGTCTTTCCAAACACCTTGCTTGATTATTGGCCGCATTTGCCGAAATTTAGATCGTGGTTACAATACAGGAGTTCATCAGCAATAAATGGAAACGGCATCTCTTATTTTGCCTGGCAATTGTGGTCATTTTTGGCCTTGGTGTTTTTTTGCTGCACGCAGGCAGGTTTCCATTAACCATGTCAAGCCGTGTGTTTAACAATTGCTGCTTCTTTGTCCTGTATGTCTATGCCGGTCGGTGGCTCTGCACCCGTTATTACATCCGGGGGCGTTTAACAGCCTTTTCATTGTACTGTGTTACCACATTATTTGGCCTGTTATTCGCCGATCTTCTGCTCACCAGGTATATGCTGGGCTTCCCTAATGCAGACTTCCTGGAAATGATGTATGGTTATCTAACCTTTTTCGCATGCGGAATGATCGCTGGCATTTTGCTGAAGCTGATCAGTTTCTCTATGCAAAAAGAGTTAAGCGAAGCCCGGGCTAAAGCCGAGCAAAAAGAAAGCGAGCTTGGGCTTTTGCAGGCGCAACTGAGTCCTCATTTTCTGTTCAACGTGCTCAATAACCTGTACGGTATCTCCATAGCAGAGCATGAGCGGGTGCCACCATTGCTGCTCAAACTGTCGGCTTTGCTGCGCTACTCGGTTTATGGCGCAAAAAAAATATGGGTACCGCTAAAGGATGAATTGGAGTACCTGGAAAATTTTATCACTTTCGAACAGATACGGATAAGCGACCGGCTGACACTGCAAAAAGAACTGCCTGTAGTCAGCGATCCCAACATTCAAATAGCCCCGATGGTATTGATCATTTTCGTTGAGAATGCTTTTAAGCACGCAAAAGGCACTACCGAACGGCAAATATACATAACCATATCCCTGAAACTGACTGATAGGCTAATCATCCTTGAAGTTTCCAATAGCTTTCAGCACCAGGTCCCGCCAAACGAACTGGAAGATGAAGATTCGGGTTTAGGGCTGACCAATACCACCAGGCGGCTGAACCTGTTGTACGGTGATGATCACCGGTTAACACAGTACAGCCAGGATGATCGTTACTATGTTAAACTGCAAATCCCGGTAATCTATGGCTGAACCTATCAAATGCATTATTGTCGATGATGAACCGGTGGCACGTTCCATTATCCGGAACTACTGCAGCCATTTGCCTTTTTTAAACGTGATGGCTGAGTTTGGAAACGCACTGGATGTTAAAGCTCATTTAACGACGCAAGCGGTCGACCTGATCTTTCTGGACATCAATATGCCCGTATTGAATGGCATCGGTTTTATGCAAACCTTAAAAAAAGTTCCGTTAGTGATCTTTACTACAGCCTATGAAGAATACGCAGTTAAGGCTTTCGATCTCGATGCCATAGACTACCTGCTTAAGCCTTTTTCGCTGGAACGGTTTATCATAGCTGTGGATAAAGTGCGTGAGAAATTGGGCCGAAGCTCTGAAATGAAAACGGCTATGACTGTTGAAAGCACCAGGGATACATTTTTTATCCGCTGCGAGAACAGGATATACCAGTTAGTTTATGACGATTGCCTTTTTTTTGAAGCGCAGGGCAATTATACCAAGGTTGTAACTGTGCAACAGCAGTACATAACTAAAACAACATTCTCCGCGCTTATCCGCGATTTGCCTGGCCAAGCTTTTTTGCGTGTACACCGCTCTTTTGTGGTTAATCGCAACCGTATCAGCCATATCGCTGGCGGCTGTGTATATATCGGTAGTTTTGAGATCCCGATTGCATCCACGCACCGGGCAGCTTTTCTCCGGGCCATTGGCATTGGCTGATTTAGTTATAGCTGGCCTGAGGCGAGTGTAATATCTATTCCGGTTCATACAGCGTTACACGAGCTCACATAAACTTTACTATTACATTGGACATTCCGGAATGCCTTCATAAAAGTTGCCAATTACGACCGGTATTTTTCAATTACCGGCCCTGTTTTGCTCCTCCGCAGACCCCGACCTGTTTTGCGTTTTAGTTAGTTTGCCGCTGCCGAACCGATAACTGAAAGTTATACTAACCGATCTGGTGTAAAAATAGGAGTAACCATACTGGTTTAGGTTTTGGTAATGATCAGTGGCACCTCGGCTTTCACTATTCAGCACATTATTCGCATTGATGGTGACCGAACCCTGGTCGTGAATCAGCTTTTGCTTGAGCGCCAGGTTTAATGTGGCATAGGCGCCAAACACAGAACCGACGAACTGGCGTCTGGACTCATATTCAAAATCGGCTTCCGCAGATAGGTTATCGCTGCAGCGGAAGCTGTTATTGCTGACCAGGTCGATGGTGGCGAAGCCAGGGTCGTCCAGGCTGAAACCATCTGCGCTGCCATTAAACAGGTTTTGATAGATGGTGATCGTGGTATTGGTAGTCAGCCATTTGAACGGTTCGTGGTTGTAACTGAAGTCTACATTCCAGGAGTGCGCCCCCTGTACGTTGGTGGGCCTGCGCGTAATTGTCGTTTTGTTCGAATCGAGATAATACAGCGTGCGCAGGTAATTGCGGTCGATGTCATAAGCTGCGGTAACAAAAAAACGATTTCGCCACGACCAGGTGAGTTCCGAATGCCAGTTCAGGTCGGGTTTCAGATTGGGGTTTCCCTCAAAATAGATCGTTGACGATAAGGGGCGCCTGAAGGGTACCAGCTCGTGATAATCGGGCCGGTCAACCCGCCTTCCGAATTGGAAATTTACTGTGTTATGGTCATTCAATTTGTAATTCAGAAATACCGTCGGAAACAATTCGAAATAATGCTGATCTACCGAGGCGTTCGTATACAATTGCTGGCCTTTCATTACTGTTTGCTCGGTACGCAGGCCTGCCTGCACGGTCAGCTTTTGGAATTGTCTGTTAAAATTGACATACCCGGCATTGATGTTTTCGCTGCTGATGTTATTATCGCCCAATGCCGGATCAACCACACTTTGTATTCCCAACTGGTGATAATAAGTGCTGTTGTTAAAAGCTTTCACATAGCTGGATTTTAGCCCTGTTTCCAGTTTGCCATTACCTGGTAAAGGTTGAGCATAATCAACCCTGGCGCCAAAAATGTGCAATGTTCTCGACTCGTCGATAAATACCTTGTCTTGACCTGTAAAACTCCCTGACGGATCATAATTCAGTGCTGTATTGTGCTGACCGGGCTCGTACAGATAGCCGGAGTAATCAGCATCTGCTGACCATTGCCTGCCAGCCGTGTCCGGTTTATGCAGTAACTGTAACCCTGTGGTGAAATTTAATGGTTTATCGGCGTTCAGGGCCGAGAAGTTTTCGCTTCCTGTTGGATTCAAATGACCATCTGCGACGGTCATCACCGAAGTTAAATGATTACTATATCTTCGGTCGGATATGCTTCCCGATAATGTTAATGTGGTGTTTTTAGAAAGGTACAGGTCAAGCCCGCCAGAAGAGTTATAGGCTTTATTAACCGTTATGCCTGTGTTGGTGGAGACCTGTTCGGCGGTTAATATGCTACCGTTCAGGATATCGCTGGTGACGTTACTAACGTTGAGCCCTTTATTGCAGCCATAGCTGTTATTCAAATAAAGGTTGTACCGGTTGGTTTTGTAATTGAGCACCAGTCCGCTTTTATACCAACTGAAATACCCCTGACCGAAAGTGCCGGTAACGCTACCATTCAAGCCGCTCTTATTATTCTTTTTCCTGATCAGGTTAATAATACCGCCGGTACCTTCGGCATCATACTTTGCCGATGGGTTAGTCATAATCTCGATCTGCCGAATGTCGGAGGATGGCATATTGGTCAGGAGGTTAGCCAGGTCGTCTGCAGATAACCAGGTGGTTTTACCGTCGATAGTGATATTGACGCCCGATTTCCCGTTCAGGGTGATCTGCCCGTCGGAGCTAACCTGCACACCTGGCAGCTTCTTCAACAACTCCAGCGCATTCGTTCCGGTATTAGCGATGTTTTGTTCCACATGCACCACCGTTTTGTCGATCTGCTTTTCGATAAGAGGCGCCTGCGCTTTTACCGAAACTTCGTTAAGCAGGGTTGATGAGAGGTTCAGGAGCAATACCCCCACGTCCGTAACAGAATCTGCCGGGCCGATGACGAGGCCGGCTTTAACAACCGGCTGGTAGCCCAACAGATCAGCACGGAGCACATAATGACCACGGGGCAAGTTGTTGAAACTGAAATTCCCCGACGGATTGGTCAATTCAATTTTGTAGACAACCGTGTCAGGCAATTTTTTTAGCCTGATAACAACGGATGGCAAGGGCGATCGCATTTCATCGGTCACCCTGCCTTTAATTACACCCTGTGCACTGGATAAAACCGGGTAAAGGATAGCAGCAAATAGCAATAATGGTACTTTCATGGTTCGATAATAGCCGGCAAAACGATAGGAAAAGTTCGGGGCCTTTATACAAGCGCAATACGCCTGTATACAGGTAGTTTTGACAGACCAATACGCTCAGTGGACCAAGCTGCACGATTCAGGGGGCGATTTTGCCTTTCCGTCGACGAATGCGGACGGAAACGAACAATTGATTATACTTGTTTGATGAGTTTACCCGACAGGTTGTTACATTTTCATCAGCGGTACCGCTGGCTGAGCCACCTGATCTTCTGGCTGGTCTACCTGCTTATTGGCGTCAGTTCCAGCAAATACCGCGACGGCAAACAGGGCACCTACGGCTTTGAGTTTACCAGCGACGCCTTATACATGTCGGCAGAGATGATTTTTGCCTATGCATTAGCTTATTTTGTTGTTCCTCAGTTTATTGACCATAAAAGGTACCTGCTCTCCGTAGCCGGATTCCTGGTGTCGGGTTACGCATCCTGTGTAGCCGGGCGCATTTTTATCGTCAAAATATGCGAACCCCTTGCCGGGATTGCCCCGAAGGCTTTTGAAACCTACCGGGAAATAATGACGGATTTCCCAAAATTGCTGTACAACTATTTTTTTGACATGATGGCTACCGCGGCCATCTTCGTATTCTTTAAAATACTAAAAGATCAGCTCATCGTGCAAAAGCGGGCACTGACGCTGGAAAAAGAAAAGGCCGAGACCGAATTAAAACTATTGAAGACCCAGCTCAATCCGCATTTCCTGTTCAATACGCTGAATAACATCTATTCGCTTTCCTTTACCTCGTCGCCGGTCACTTCCGAATCCATCGCCCGCCTGGCCGATATATTGGATCATATGCTATACCGCTGCAATACGCCTTATGTATCCTTATCTGCCGAAATCGACCTTATTAAAAACTATATCGAGCTGGAAAAGTTGCGCTATGATGAGCGCCTTACCGTCAAATTCAAAACAAACATCGGTAAGCCGATGGCTATTGCCCCGCTGATCCTGCTTTCACTGGTAGAAAATGCGTTCAAGCATGGGGCGAGCGATGATACCGGTGCGCCGGTTATCGATATCTGTCTGACGACCTGCGAGGAAAGATTTATCTTTAAAATATCCAATACGGTAACTCATCAAAACGGTCCTGCTACCGGGCAGCCCGGCGAAAGAATAGGCCTGAATAACCTGCGGCGGCAACTGGACCTGATCTACGGAAAGGATTATACGCTTGGTGTGACACGTATAGATGGGTATTTTACAGTGGAACTAATTATCCGGAACTGTTAAAAATGAAAAAGATCCGATGCATATTGGTTGACGATGAACCGCTGGCTATTGCACTGCTGCAAAAGCATATTGAGCAGCTTGATTTTATGGAGGTGGCGGGCACCTGCCCCAACGCGTTGAAGGCGCTGGAGACCTTGAAGAAAGCCGAGGTTGACCTGATGTTCCTCGATATCAGGATGCCGGCCATTAACGGAATGGATTTTTTAAGAATGCTCCGGAACCCACCTAAGGTGATCATCACAACCGCCTACCGCGAATATGCTTTGGATGGTTATGACCTGGATATTATTGATTATCTGCTGAAGCCGATCACCTTCGAGCGGTTTTTTAAAGCCATCGAACGTTACCTGCGGAACGCCAATGTTGCCATCCTGCCTGCCCCGGACGAACCATCAGCCATTTACGTTAAGTCGGGCCACCGGACCGTCCGGATCAACACCAGTGATATGCTGTACCTCGAAAGCCTGAAGGATTATGTAAAGATCGTTACAACGAGTGAAACAATCACCGCAAAATACAGGATCAGCGATATGGAAGCCGAGCTTTCGAACAAAGGCTTTTTGCGTATTCACCGCTCGTTTATCGTTAACCTGAAATATATTTCGGCCTTTACTGCAAATGATGTAGAGATTGGTAAGATCGAACTGCCGATTGGCGATAGTTACAAAGCGATGGTGACAAAACTGCTAAAGGGAAGCTGATCTCGGGTTATTTATTTAAATTATTTAAATAAAACTAAGCTCGTAGCGATGGGCTCCCCCTTGTTGCCGGTCGTTTTCAATACCTCTTTGGCGATCTCGGTCGCTTTATCCCGCAATTTGGGTTGGTTCTTATAAGATGGCGGGTAATCTCCGTTGTATCAAGGCATAAGTTCTTTTTCTTAGGTAACACTGTTCCCTTGATTTTGTTCAATATCTTTGGGCGATGGAGCAACTGATCCGCTACGTACAACAGGTTTTGCCGCTGAGCCCGGCGAAGGCGACAGCGCTGGTGGCCCGGTTCAAACCGGTGGTCTTCGAAAAGAACAGTTATCTCCTGCAGGCCGGGCAAATCTGTAACACCTACTATTTTATCGAAACCGGCATCTTGCGGGCGTATGCCTATGATCTGGAAGGCAACGAGGTCACGACTGCCTTTTTCTCTGAAAACTCTTTCGCCAGCGACCTGCTTTCTTTTTTTCAGCGGGAACCCTCGCGCGAATACATCCAGGCGCTCAGCGATTGCCGGACCTGGGCGCTCAGTTATGATGATATGCAGGAAAACTTTCACAGCCTGCCGGAGTTCCGCGAGTTCGGCCGTCTGAAGATCGTTGCCAGTTATGGTCAGTTGAAAGGGCGAATGTTGTCCATGCTTCAGGAAACCGCCGAGGAACGATATGCCGGCCTGTTGAAAAACAGCCCCGGACTGTTCCGGCAGGTACCCCTAAAATATATTGCTTCCTACCTTGGTATTACCGATTCCACGCTCAGCCGCCTGCGTAAGGCTTCAGTCAAAAAATAACAGCAACGCATTTCTTGCCTTTTGTCAAGTGGAATTGGCCGGAATTCAGGTTCCTTTGATCCGTATTTAATCCCGATCAGTATGAACTTACATTATTCCCACATGCCCGTATGGACGATCGTCCTATTTATTCCCGTCTTCCTGTACTGCATTTATTACCTGAGCCGGCCGGTCAAACAGGCGGCGCTCGACGCCGGCCTCACGCCTCAAAAAGCACAAAATATACAGACCGGGATCGTCCTGTTCTATTTCCTGTACCTGGCCTATGCTTCGACCCTCGCCTTACTGGGCGCGATGGATCTTAATGCCCTGCCGCCAAGAGCTATGCTCTATGCCGGCATCCCTTTAGCTATCTTCCTGTTTGCTTTTGTCGGTAGCAGGAAATTATATAAAAAGTTGTTGCAAGCCATCAGCCTGGAGGCGCTGGTTCGTTTGCATATCTTCCGGCTGGCTGGCGCTTTTTTTATTTTGATGTATGCTTATCACACCTTGCCGGCCCGCTTTGCCTTTTTTGCCGGACTGGGCGACATGATCACCGCCGTTTTTGCTTTTCCTGTTGCCCGGATGGTCCGGACGCAGCAACACGGCTGGAAGATAGCTCTGCGTGTCTGGAACCTGTTCGGGATCATGGATATTGTCGACCTGCTTACCGTTGCAGTTCTGACCGGCGCAGACGGCAACCTGCGGGAGATGGCTGTATTTCCCTACGTCTGGTTCCCGGCATTTGCCCCGGCAACGATCTTATTTTTACATGCAGCGGTATACCGGAAGTTAGGTCTTCGTTCAGCAATTAATTAGCTAACGGCCAATACCTGTTCGATACCTTATCTAATTTAATCATGAGGCATCGATGAAATTTGACCAGGCGAATAACCGTATTGCTTTTTGAACGCAAACGAAAAATGGGAAAGATCCTCAAAGCCGGTATCGAGATAAACCTCCGAGGGTTTGCGGTGCTGTTCCGACAACTGGTAATGCGCCAGTTCCAGCCGCTTCCGGGTCAGCCAGCGTCCGGGTGAACTATTGAAAGCCATCCTAAAATCTTTTTTGAAAGTAGTCAGGCTTCTGCCTGTCAGATAGCCGAATTTTTCCAGAGGGAGGTTGAACCGGAAGTTATGTTCCATAAAGTTAGCCAGGTCAAGTTTTCCAGGTTTCTCGAAATAACCCAGCAGCCCGTCGGCAGCCGGATTCACCGCACGCAGCACCCGGATCGCTTCTTCCACTTTAAATGCCGCGATATCCGCAGGCAGCGAATCTGCCAGTTCAAAGTAAGGGTCCAAAGAATTGAACAGGCTTTTTAGTAAGGGATGGTCAGCAAAAATCACCGGCTCCTGGCTGCGCGGAGCCAGCGGTTGGATGTTTTGGTAGTAAGGTGCCAACCGGTCTTTGCAGAAGACGATAGAGATTGCCACACACGGCTCATCGTTCAGCGGCAGCTTGCTCATCCGCGCCAACTGGTCGCGCGGGAGCAGTGCTGTATCACCCGCGAAGAAGCGAAAGCTGCGGTCCGCTGCCATGATCCGCATTTCGCCCGAAATGACCCGCACCAGCGCAGGCTGCGACAGTATCAGCTCCCGGCTGTAATGCACTTCCTTCTTACAGGAAACAAAAACTTCAGCAACTTCCATCAGCCCGCAATTTACAACAAATTCAAACGAATCAGGCTTTCGGCAGCGGCGACAATGGCCTCCTCTGCGGAACGCGGTTTCCAGCCCAATGTGTTGATCGCTTTGGCGCTGGTCAGGTTCATTGGAATACCCAATAAGGGAATCATGCTTTTCACCATCGGGTCTTTCAATGCGGCTATACGCAACAGGATATTGGGCAATTGTTTAGCTTTTACTTTATGAGCAGCTTTACCCAGGTTGGCTTTCAAGATATTCGCCACTTCCATCAGCCAGATGCTTTCGCCTCCGGTGGCGATAAAACGTTCGCCTTTCGCTTTTGGATCCAGCATGGCCCGCAGGTGCAGGTCGGCTACATCGCGTACATCCACAAAACAGGCGTTGATCTTCGGACAGCCGGCCATTTTACCAGTGAGCAGGTTTTTGATCAGATAAATGGAATGCGAGTAGTCAGGACCCAGTACCGGCCCCATCACGGCTGCAGGGTTGACCACTGACAATTCCAGGCTGCCGCCTTCGCGCGCCATAAATTCCCAGGCCGCTTGCTCCGCCAGTGTTTTGGATTTCTGATAAGCCGGGGCATGGGTGGTATCCGTCCAGACCGTCTCATCGTAAGGCTTGGTTTGCCTCGGGTGGCCGTAGACAATAGCACCGATCGCCGAGGTGAGGACCATGCGCGATACGCCCGCATCCCGCGAGGCGCGCAATACCCGCAATACGCCTTCCCGTGCCGGTATGATCATTTCGTCCTCATGCTTAAAATCCAATTTCGGTGTCGGTGAGGCCACATGCATCACGTAGGCGCAGCCTTTTACTGCTTCGTCCCAGTTCGTATCGTTCGACAGGTCAGCCTGGATAAAGCCGAGGCGCTCCCTGGCTTCCACGCCGCCTTCATGCAGCATCGACCGGACCGCTGTTTCACGGCTGAGGTCGCGTAAAGTTGTCCTCACCCGGTAGCCGGCATTTAACAATTGCAGGATGCAATGCGCGGCAATAAAGCCGCCGCCACCCGTTACCAATACTAATTGCTCATTATTTGAATTCGTGTTCATCTTTTAAATATTTGATGACACAAAGTTCGGTTGAAACTCAGCCCGCTATTTTGTTTAAAAGGCGCAATGTGCTTTGTTTAAAAGTCGGATTTTGCTGAAATCCTGACAGCCAAAACTGAAAATTTTTCAGATTTTCCTGGTTGGCACGCAGCTTGAAAAAAGTTTTTTGAACATGCGTTCTTAGTTTTTAATTAATACCATTCGTAACAATCATTAAATTTATTTAAGGAGGAAAGACCTATGACATTGGTTAAATTTAATCCCGCAAAACAAAACAACAGTTCATTATTGCCAGGCTTTAACGACGTTTTCGATTCCATCTTCAACGACACCTTTTTCAATGACCGTATGACCAGCCGCGTACCCGCAGCCAACGTCAGCGAAAGCGAAGACCATTACCATGTGGAACTGGCCGCGCCCGGCCTGAAAAAGGAGGACTTTAAACTTAACCTGGAACGCAACGTGCTCAACATTTCGGTGGAACAGCAAAACGAAAACAGCAACACCCAAAAGAATTACAGCAAACGCGAATACAGCTACAGCTCCTGGGTGCGTTCGTTCACCCTGCCCGAAAGCGCCGATGCCGAGCAGATCGAAGCTGCCTATACCGATGGTGTGCTGAAGATCGATATTGCCAAACGAGAAGAGGCGAAAGTTATACGCCGCCAGATCGACATCAAATAATTCAAAGTTTACAAAACAAATCAAAGCCCCTTACCCAAGGGGCTTTTTTTGAATAGCCATGAACAGCAATTTTGATATCCTGATCAGTTTTCGCACGCCTTCCGGGTTTAAGGTCTGCGCGCAATATTTCCTCGGCCGGGATCCTGAACTGGCCGAAACGGTGTTCGCCGGTTTGTCGGGCAAGGACGACATCAGCGATAACGCCGTGCTGCACCTGGACCTGGTGGAAACCAGGGACGAACTGCCTGTAAAGGTAAAAACCATCGGTTGCAGGCTCAGTGAACTTTGCGCCAACTGCCAGCACATCACCCGTGAGCTCTTCCGGGCCAATGCCATCAGCGCCGGAGAAGACCACCCTTTTTGAAATATGGCCTGCAGTATTATTTTTTCAGGTCGTATGCTTCACGAAGCCATTGCATCAATTCGTCATCTACATCGGCCGGACTGGTCAATTTGATAGTATGATGAAAGCGGCTGGCCGAGGCTTGCTCTACTTTCTGCACTCTCGGGTTCGTCAATTGATAGTTGAGGTGGACTTCGAGATTGATCGTTTTTTTCCGGATGTACACACCGGCAAAGCCAAACGGTTACCCAAATGGATGCTTGTTTTCTTGGGTTCTATCCTGACTGGTCCAAATTTGTGTAAGCCGCTGATCAGTTTTTCGTAGATCTCCGCGACAATTGGCTCCTTACCTTCCAAGTGTGTTAACTCAGTATATTCCATGATATTATGCCGTCAACTATGCAAACATAAAAAATTTAACCTTAGCGCCAGCCTAATGCCGGAGCTACATACTCCAGAATAGCCGATAATATATGGATATTATGATCTACGCCCAGGGTATTCGGTATGGTCAACAATAGGGTGTCTGCTTCCTGTATCGCTTCGTCCTGCGCCAGCTCTTTGATCAACTGATCCGGTTCGGCAGCATAACTCCTGCCGAATACCGCCCGTTGTGTAGGCTCGATATAACCAAAACTGTCGGCTGATTTGCCTTGCTGCCCGAAGTAATACCGGTCCTGGTCGTTGACTAACGCAAAAATGGAACGGCTGACCGAAACCCGCGCTTCGCGTTGGTGCCCTGCTTTTTTCCACGCTTCTTTGTATAGGCGGATCTGTTTGGCCTGCTGTATATGTAGCGGTTCACCGCTTTCATCAAATTTCAGCGTAGAACTTTGCAGGTGCATCCCGTTCTCGGCTGCCCAAACGGCCGTAGCATTGGAAGCAGCGCCCCACCAGATGCGTTCGCGCAAACCTTCCGAATACGGTTCTAAACGTAACAGGCCCGGCGGGTTTGGGAACATGGGGTTCGGGTTGGGCGTGGCAAAGCCGATCCCGTTCAGCCGCTGCAGGAATTGCAGCGCATGGCGGCGGCCCATCTCAGCATCGGTCTCTCCTTCCAGCGGCTCGTAACCGAAATAACGCCAGCCTTCGATCACTTGTTCCGGCGAACCGCGGCTGATGCCCAATTGTAAGCGGCCACCCGAAATAAGATCCGCCGCGCCGGCATCTTCTACCATATACAGCGGGTTCTCGTAACGCATATCGATCACGCCGGTACCGATCTCGATCTTGCTGGTCTTGGCGCCGATCGCAGAAAGCAAGGGAAAAGGCGAGGCCAGTTGGCGGGCAAAATGATGCACCCGGAAATAAGCGCCGTCCAAGCCCAACTGCTCAGCTGCCACGGCCAGGTCAATGGACTGCAATAAGGTGTCGCTTGCGTTGCGGGTTCTGTAAGCCGGGTGATCGGACCAATGCCCGAAGGAAAGAAATCCTATTTTCTTCATATGCAAAGGTAAATAACCTTAATTAGTATTCGTATCACGGTTTTGTCGAAATAGTACTGACAGGGCGCGTGATCAAACTCTTGGCCGGATGTGCTTTCTGCGGCCAGCCGTTTTTCCGGCCTGACAAGGAGATACCGGCAAGGGCCCCGGCGGTGTAAATTTTGTATATTTTTGATTTTAAACAATTGATAATAAGTTTCTTACAAGGGTATCGTATTGGCCCGATCACGTGAACAAAGGGCCTAATATATTGCTAAGGCGTTTTTTAGTTTAGAGCCTGCCGTATAACTATGACTTATCATAACAAAATGGTAACTTAGAAACTAAAATTTCTGGTCTCCATACTTGGTGTCGTTATTTAATGCATTGAAGATAAATTTCAAGACGTATAGATTTTATGAAAATACTGTTGGTATATCCCGAAATGTATGATTCGTTTTATGCTTTCAGGCATCTTGCTTCTTTAATAGGTAAGAAGGCAGCTTTTCCTCCGCTGGGCTTGTTAACAGTAGCTGCCATGTTGCCTCAAAACTGGGAACGAAAGCTGATCGATTTAAATGTAAAGCCGCTGTCTGATTCGGATATTGAATGGGCCGATCTGGTTTTTCTTTCGGCTATGAATGTGCAGGAAGAGTCGGTACGCAAAATTATCGCGCAATGTAAAAGAAAAAATGCCACTATTGTCGCCGGCGGCCCCTTGTTTACACACGAGCACGAACGTTTTGACGGCATCGATCATTTTGTTTTGAATGAAGCTGAAATTACGCTTCCTCTGTTTCTTGCCGATCTGAGGGAGGGCCAGGCTAAGCCGATCTATAAATCAAATGAGTTTGCCGATGTAAGCCTGACTCCCCTTCCGCAAATGGACCTGATCAATACGAAGGACTACCTGTATGCTATTATACAATTTTCGCGCGGCTGCCCTTACCTGTGCGATTTTTGCGATGTGACAACCCTGTACGGGCGTAAACCCCGTACCAAGTCTGCCGAACGGATCATCGCGGAGCTGGAGTTGATCCGTAAAGCCGGCGGAACTCAGTTAGTGCTGTTTGCTGACGATAATCTGATTGGAAACAAAAAGGTATTAAAATCAGAGCTGCTTCCGGCATTGATCGAATGGCACAACAAAACTAACCCGGGTTTATATTTTATGACACAGCTGACCATCAACTTAGCGGATGACGAGGAAATGATGCGGCTGATGCTTGAGGCGAAATTCAGGAACGTATTTATTGGTATTGAAACCCCGCAGGAAGACAGCCTGAAATTTTCGCTTAAAAATCAAAACCTGAAGCGGGACTTAGTAAGTAACATTCATAAGCTGCATCAGGCAGGCTTTACCGTTTTGGGCGGGTTTATAGTCGGCTTTGATACCGATAAGGAAGATAGCTTTAAAAACCTCATTAACTTTATACAGGAAAGCGGGATCCCTATCCCTATTGTGAATGTATTAAAAGCACCGCCGGGTACTGCTTTGTTTGACAGAATGAAACGCGAGAACAGGCTTTCGCGGCATTTTACCTTTTCGGAAGGGGAAACAAACATTATCCCGACGATGGGGGCCGAGCGCTTAAAAGACGGTTTTTTAGAAGTAATTTCGAGCATTTATCCTCCCGAACACTCCTACAAAAGGGTTAAAACATTTTTCGAGACCCACGAATTTCCTAAAAATGGAGGTGTAAAGGTGAAAGAAAAATATAGTATGTCGGAATTATATCATATCATAAAGGCTATTATAAAACTGGCTGTATTTGATAAAGATGGTAAGTATTACCGGGATCTGTTGCTATGGACATATAAAAACAAACGAAGACATCTCTCTCTGGCTTTTATGTATGGATTGATGCTTTATCAATTGAGAGAAAACTATAACCAAATTGTAACCACACTTTCCAGATCGGCCTCTGAACATGTAGAGCCCGCAGCAGAACAAGCATTGTTAACGGAGGCTGTTTGAGGGCTTTAGTTGCATGGCATTCATCGTGTGCTATATGAAAGATTTTTTAAAGCACGTCAAAAAGCCTTTGGGTTTTACTGAAAGGCTTTTTGTTTTCGGGGCTGCTCTTATCTATAAAGCATCTGGTAGTTTCAAATTATTGTTTACTTTTAATAAATCATTAAACCTCCTGTATTATGAAAAGAAAGATACTGACGGCGCTGACTTTGCTCCTTTCAGCCGGAGCGGCATTTGCATATTTTGCCGGCATAGATGGCAAATGGACCGCCATGCTAAAAGGGCCCGATGGTAATGAATTCCCGATAACCTATACTTTTAAAACAGATGGCGCAACGCTTACAGGTACCGTGACCTCATCGATAGGCAGCTTTGATATTTCGGATGGCATGATGAAAGGCGATAGCTTATGGTTTACCGCTAACATTAATACCATGAAGATTAAAAACAAAGGCAGATACTATGCTGATGGCGATTCGATAAGCCTGCGGGTAGGTACCAGATCGACGCATACTACACTGAAGCGTGCCGCAGATAAATAATTTATTTATTGGGAAACATAGTCCCTATAATATCCTAAGGCCTTAGCATGAATGCGATCATTTCCTCCGATTGGGCATAGCCACTTGATCGCTTCGAATCGTCCATTAAATGATTTCAGATGTTTTCCATACGGATAAATCTGTGTACTTGCCTGCACAACTGATGTTTAACTTACATTATGTGGAATAAAACCCAAATAACCGAACTGTTCGGCATTGATTATCCTATATTACTGGGGCCAATGGGGGCGGGTTTTTCAACCCCGGACCTGGCGGCTGCAGTATCTAACGAAGGTGGACTTGGCAGTTTGGGCGCCTACACTTTTTCGCCGGAGCAGATCAGAGACACCTGTAAAGAGATCGCCGGAAAAACCAGTAAACCTTACAATATCAATCTATGGGTATCTGATGTGGATGCGGGTCTAAAAAATTACCCCTCTGAAAAACTCATCAAAGTGAAGGCGCTTTTTAAACCATACTTTGATGAACTTAGTATTGCAATGCCCGACCTGGATATCAATATACCATCAAAATTTGAAGACCAGGCAGAAGTGATCTTTGAGGCAAAACCGGCGGTTTTTAGTTTTATTTTCGGCATTCCGTCAAAAGAAATTTTTAACGAATGCCGCAGGCTGAACATCAAAACTATGGGCGCCGCCACCACATTAGATGAGGCCTTAGCATTAGAAGAAGCCGGTGTTGACGCCATTGTAGCTGCCGGTTTTGAGGCGGGCGGACACCGACCGTCGTTTTTAAGGCCTGCCTTAGAATCGCTCACCGGAACATTTGCTTTGCTACAGCAGTTAAAATCGCAAATTAAAATACCTGTTATAGCCGCCGGAGGCATTACCGATGGCAAAGGCGTTGCCGCGGCGCTTACATTAGGTGCTGATGCCGTTCAAATCGGTACGGCATTTTTAGCCTGCGACGAGGCTAACGTTGCGCCAGCCCATCGTGCCATGCTCTTATCCGGCAAGGTAAACCATACAGTGCTCTCCAAATCGTTAACAGGTCGTTTCGGCCGCATGATCAGCAATCGCATCGCAGCGGAAGTGGGCAACGAAACCGACGTCCTGCCTTTCCCGTTGCACAACAAGTTTTTAGCACCTTTAAAAGCTGCTGCAATAGCACAGGGTAAAAACGATCTGACCAATTTTTGGTCGGGGCAAAACGCGGGCAATCTCAAACATACCAAAGCTGCCGGATTGATGCAGGCCTTAATCACGGAAACCAATCAAATACTTAGTTGAGAGTAGAATTAATAAAGCCCCGTTCCGGGGCTTTATTAATTCCATAAGTATGTTGACCTATACTGGCGAAATACCGTTTTGTTAGTTTTGCAGCTTATCAAGGATCGGTTTTTCAACAGCTTTTACCTCATCTTTACGCGGCGATAATTGTTCAAATATCTCGATCTCGTTTTGTCCCTTTTTCAACCACTCCGCAGGCAGGTAAACCGTTTGTTGCGGGCCGATACGCCAGTATCTGCCCAGGTTATGACCGTTTACCCAAACAACGCCCTTACCCCAATTGCTCATATCCAGATAGGTATCGGCCACAGTTTGTAAACTGAAAGTGCCTTTCTTAAGAACCGGCGAATCGCCCTGGTAAGTTCCAGATTGGTATTTGATCCCTGTAAGTGTTTTAAATGGCAGGCTATACATGTTCCATCCTTTTAATTCGGCACCATCGAACAAAACTTTCCCGGTAATACCTTTTTTGTTTTGCAACAGGTACTTACCAAAGTTAATCCGGCCAAGATTCTCAACCAATATGTCCAGAGTTACCTTACCGGCGGGTAAAATAACCTGCATACTATCCTGCTTCATACGCCTGTCGAGCGTACCCACTTCTTTACCATTAACCATCACCACCGCATAATCGCGCAGGTCTTTCAGCTTGAGCACTCCGTTTTTGGCGCCGTTGAGGGTTGTACGATAAAGTACAAAACCATAATCCTGGTGAATATCCTCGAACGTTAATGGTACGGGGTTTGCTTGGGGTACTGGTAATATATCTTCCAGCGAGGCGTACCGGTTTAATTTAATGGCTGATATGCTGATAGTGGGCCGGGCTGCGGGCACCGGCGGCAGCTGCGCGCCTTTGGGCAAATGCTTTTCTATAACACCCCTGAATGCCATGAACTTTTCGGTAGGATTGCCGGCTTCATCCAGCGGGGCATCATAATCATAGCTGCTTACCTGTGGTTCGTATGGGGTGTTATCCTTAAAATTGGCACCATTCATAAAACCACGGCTGGTGCCTCCATGAAACATATACATATTGATGGATATGCCATTAGCAAGTACGGAATCAAGTTTGCCGGTGTATTTTACCGCAGGTACAGTATGGTGTGGTGTCCCCCACCAATCAAACCAGGCGGGATACCATTCGGAGATAAAATAAGGACCTTTACCATCGTGGTTTGCATTAACCGTGCGCTTAACTTTCGCCGGGTTATCCTGACCGTTAATACCGGGCAACAAACCGGGGATATGGCCGTCCTTCATCGTATTCATAGGATCGCAGGTGTACAGCAAACCATCAAAGCCGGCATCCTCAAACATCTTTTTGTTGATTTTCATGTATTCCAGGTCGTTGCTGTAAAAGCCATACTCGTTCTCAACCTGTACCATCAGGATATTGCCGCCATGGTTAATCTGGTATGGCGCCAAACGTTTGCCAATTTCCTTAATGTAAGCCTCATATTCCTTAAGATATTGCGGCTCGCGGCTGCGTACAATCAGCCCTTTCTCGTTCTGCAACCAATACGGATAGCCTCCGAATTCCCACTCAGCGCATACATATGGGCTTGGTCGAAGGATGACCCAAAGACCCTCTTCGCGGGCTATTTTTACAAACTCAACAATGTCGTTATTACCTTCAAAGTCAAACTGGCCTTTTTGCGGTTCGTGCAGGTTCCAGAAAACGTAGGTACCGATGGTATTAAGTCCCATGGCCCTGGCCATTTTCATCCTGGCCCGCCAGGCTTCGCGGGGCACACGCGGATAATGCATTTCGCCTGAAATGATCTGGAAAGGCTTGCCATCCAGCAGGAAGGTGCTGTCGCCCAACGCAAAAGTGTGCTTACTTTGTGCAGAAGATGAAGCATGAACAAGGATAAGGGCGCCAGTAATAAGGGCCAGCAGCTTTAGTTTCATATGTTTGATGGGATTTTATTTAACGATCTTGTTATCAGTATCTTGTTTTATATTATTATAATATTGCTGAAGGGTATAAAATGCCTTCTTCTTTTCGCCTTTTTCGCCATAAAGGCCCTTGCGGTTCCAGCCTTCCTGATATATGGGGTTATTGCGTTTGGGGGAGCGAAAATCCACCATTACCCAGGGCGATATGCCTACGTAGTTATCAGGCATGCGTTTAAGCATAGCCACCTGTTCCTTAAAATACCACTCCTGGTATTCTTCGCTGAAACGGGTGAGCGAATCGGCATGGAAACCGGCTTTGGCTTCGGCGCCCGTTTCGCTGATGAAGAGCGGTTTGTTATAGGGCGTAGCCCAATTGGTTGTGCGGCACTGATCGGGCATGCCGCCGTACCAGCCCAGGTACTCGTTAAATGCAACGAGGTCTACAAACTCGCCCAACGGATCGTCTACAAGGTTCAGGTTTTTGCCCGAATTGTAATTCACTTCCAGTGCAGCCGAGACCATACGGGTTTGATCGAGCGATTTGGCTTCGGTTATTAAGCCATGCATAAAATCTGTACGGGTTTGACTGATAGGGGTCTCATTCCCTACCGACCAAATAATGATGCTGGCGCGGTTGTGATCGCGGTTGATCATCTCGTGCAGCTGAGCTTTGGCCTTGGTCAGCACGGCCGGGTTTCCGAAATCAATCGTCCAGTAAACGGGTATTTCCGACCATACCAATACGCCCAGCGAATCGGCCGTGCGGGTCATGGCCTCATCGTGCGGGTAGTGGGCCAGGCGTACCATATTACAGCCCAGGGCTTTGGCTTTGTTCAACAGGTTTCGTGCATCATCATAACCAACGGCACGGCGAACATCTTGGGCTACCTCGCCATGAATGCAGATGCCGCGCATAAAAATAGGCTTACCATTGAGCAGCACCTGCTTGCCAAAAGCTTCGATGGTGCGGAAACCTATCTTATCTTCGGTTTTATCTGCAGATGATGAGATGATCACCCGGTAACATTTAGGGTTATCGGGCGACCAAAGTTGTGTTTTCGGTAATCTAAACTGTACGGGGGTAACAGCACCTGTAACCGATATTTGTTTTTTGAATTTCAGCTCCGGTATTTCAATGGTGAGTTGCTCGCCAACCTGCGGTGTTGTATCAAGCCTGACCCACCCTTCTACATCCGGCGTAATCGATGGAGCTTTGCCCGGCTCAGGTTTTTTTAGCTGGATCACAAAATCCCGGATAAAATTCTGCGGAAGCTCCAGCAGTTTTACATCGCGGGTGATACCGCCGTAGTTCCACCAATCGGTATTTAGGGTCGGGACCTCGTCAGCATAACGCTTATTATCCACCTTTACAACCAGGAAGTTATCTTTTTCTTTCAGCAGACTGGCCGGTATTTCAAAATTGAACGGTGTGAAACCACCTTTGTGCATACCTAACTTTTTACCGTTAAGGTAAACATCGGCGCGATAGTTAACCGCTCCGAACCAGATGAAGAACCGTGCATTCGACGAGGATTTATGATAATCGAAGGATTTTTTGTACCATATCGTCCCTTCATAAAACAAAAACTCCGGTTTCTGATGGTTCCAATCACCAGGCACCATCAGTGAGTATTTATCAATGTAACCATGCTCCTTCTTTTCGCTTTTATTAGCCGGGATACCGGTATTCCAATAAGCATCTCCATTACTGGCTTTTAACTCCTTGTAGCGGTAATCATAGAAACCTGTTTCGTACGGATCGACAATATATTGCCATTGCCCGTTCAAACTGAATGCTTTGCGGGCAGGTATGTTGGTAATGAGGCTATCCTGCGCATTTGCACGAAAGGCTAAGAATAAGACCAGGGATAAGATCAGACGGTTCGGTTTTCGCATATCAGTTTTTAAAATCATTTAAGGTCCAGCTGTCTTTCCAACGGATCACGATATCATCACCTTTAAACTCGATCGGTAACCAAAGATAACGTCCATCAATCGCGTTTTTAGGCATCCATTTATCAGCCATAAAAATAAAGGCGTCCTTTTTACCGGCCACGGGCAACACATAAGTACTTTGCCCGCCGAAGGTGATCTGTGCTCCATCTCCCTGGCATGGGTTACAGTGATACGTCCACGGCCCCCAGATAGACGGCGCCGAAAACCAGCGTGCGGGGTTTGGCGCCCAGCCCGTAGTGCCTGATCCGACGAGGTAATAAATACCGTTACGTTTAAAAATGGCAGGGGCTTCGGTTTGGTGGCCGGCATATACCCGTGTAAACTTGCCCGTATGCCCGGTGTAATCGGCATTCAATTCGGCAATATCCAGGGTGAAATTTTCTTCGGCAGAGAAGATATGATAGGCTTTACCATCATCGTCTACAAACAGGTTCATATCACGCGACATTTGCCCGCCAGGCAGATCGCGACAAAAAAAACCTTCGCTTTTATTTTTGGGATGATTGCAGTTTACCTTGTCGCTGTCGGGTGTTCCTGCCGGGTAAACAGGCATAAACCCGGCATCGGGCCGGTAACTGCGGATGAATGTATACGGCCCGTTGACCTTGTCGGCTGTAGCCAAACCGGCACGGGCAGCACTATAACTTTTTCCGCGCAATTCCAGGTGAAACCACATCACGTACTTTTTGGTTTTTTTGTTATAGATCACTTTGGGCCTTTCCAGGATACAGCCTTTGGCGATATCGTTGGTTGTATCGGGCGAAACTGCCAGGGCAATCCCTTCGTCTTTCCAGTTATACAAATCTTTGGATGAGTAACAGTGCACGCCTACCATTGCCCGGTTACCCGCCCCGCCTTCTATCTTATGTTCGCCAAACCAGTAGTACTTACCTTTTTGATATAATATTCCGCCGCCATGCGCATTGATGTGTACGCCATTATCATCGGGCCAGAGCTGCCCGGGGTGGAAGGCGTTTTCCTGTGCGCTGCAGCTTAAAGTATGGCCTATCAGCAATGTGGCGACTGTAATGCTTGCAAAGTAATGGTTAACGTGTTTGATCATCGATATTAATGTATGCTTTTATTTGATTGCGCACCAATTATCGGGCATTTTTATCGCAACAAGGCGAACAAATGGCCACAGGCTAAACCCGTAGCCATTGCTATGTCATTGCGTATATGCCCTGGTACCCGATCAAGGGTTATAACCCGGGTTTTGATCAAGCTTGCCATCCTTGTTCAGCTGAATTTCTGATAGCGGGATAGGCAAAAGCAAATTGGTAGCTGTTAAACCGGTGATCGGGTGCACGGCATCGTTGCTATTAAGACTTAAAGCCCTCGTTACCAGGGTACCCGTGCGCATCAGTGTTTCCCGGCGGTTTTCTTCGCCTATCAACTCGCGGGCACGCTCATCGAGTACAAAATCAAGCGTCATTTGAGCGGCCGTAACCAACGGCGCATTTGCGCGGGTACGTAGCGCGTTAATGCTGGCAGCCGCTTCGGTAGTTTTGCCTTGTTTTACCTGTGCCTCGGCCAGTAACAGGTAGGTTTCGCCAAGGCGCATCATAATAAAATCCTTGATCATGGCGTAACCGAAGGTGTCATTCGGATCAAAAGCACCCCATTTCAGAATGGCCGGACAGATCCTGAACAGCGTATCCGAATTGTTGTATGGTACCTGCTTGCCTAACAGGGCAGGATAGGCGGGATCGTTATAATAAAACCTTCTTTTAAAAGTATACTGCGAGTTACGCATATCACCAGCCTGATACAAACCGTAGATCACCCAGTTGCTGAGGCGCAAACGGGCAATACTGCGCCCGCCAAGCGAGTCGCAAATGGCCATACCGGGTACCTGATAATAGGCGGCGCCCCAAACACGGCGTTGCTGCGCGTTATCAACATTACCACCTGCTACTGTGCTTGGGTTTTCCTGCTCAAGCACCCAGATGGACTCGCTGTTATTTTGCCAGCGACGCTGGTTGCCATATACAAACATATCGGAGTAATAATCGCCTGCACCACCGGCCCTTACGCCATAACGTGCCTTAATGAGGCTGAATTTACCGCTGCTGATCACAGCTTGTGCCTGCTGTTCGGCCAGGTCGTTCTTACCCATACGCAGGTAAGCCTCGGCCAATAGCTGCATGGCCATATATTTATTGGCCCGGCTTGTTGGCTTTCCTTGCAGGTTAACTTTATTGCCAACTGCGTTCAAATCAGCAAGGTAGGTACTGGCGTAAGTAAGATCGCTTACAATTAGTGCGTTTACATCAGTAAGGGGTGCCCGCACAAAATCGGTACGGGGGGTGGTTACCGGGGTGGTTACCAGCGGCACCGCACCGAACAAGGTAGCCAGGTGATTATAGGCATAGGCCCTGAAAAATTTCGCCTCGGCTTCCACCTGCCTCTTACCTGTAATACCTATTTTGGTCGTTGCCGGATCTTCGGCTGATGCAATGATGATATTGGCATTATTAATAAGTGCATAATATTTCCCCCAGATGTATTTGGCTGCGTTATCGCTCGAGGTTAACTGGCCGTAATTGTAATACGGTATCTCGATGCCTTCCTGCTGCGCAGTAGAGTTGGCCACATCGGTGCCGACTGCCCAGACCGCCGGCCAGCCCTGGTTGCCCGAATAGGTTAAAATACCTGTAGTATACTGGTAGAGACCAATGGCAGAGGCTTCAAAGCCCAGCGAATCCGTCAATGTTACTGGTGTATAAGCCGAATAAGGTTTTTCGTTCAGGAAACTTTTTTTGCAGGACGTGGATAGCGTTGCCAGTAACACCCCCGCCGAAATTATGATTGTCGAATACTTTTTCATGTCTTATTATTTTAAAGATATATTGGCGCCCAAAACAATGGTACGTGTTTGCGGATAGTTGTTCACATAATCGCCAGACCCGCGGGTATCATAGTTGTCTTCGGGATCCCAACCTATCCATTTGGTAAAGGTGTGCAGGTTGCGGCCGCTTAAGTAAATAGTTAACCCCGAAATTTTGGCTTTATCCAATATTCGTTGAGGAAAAACGTAGCTTAATGTTACGTCTTTTATCCGGGTGTAGCTGGCATCGCGCGGATAGCCATAACCACGAGGATTAGTGTACGAAAGCGCCTGAAACTCCTGGCTGCCGTTTGTTGGCGTCCAATAGCCGATGGCCGCAGGCGTATTCCTCCTACCCGATTCATCGGCGTAATTAAAATCGGCATCATTTTTCAGTATGCCCTGTGCAGTTTGAATAAATATGTTAAGGCTAAGGTTTTTGTAATGGAAAGTATTCGTAAAGCCTCCGGTCCATTTCGGGTCGCGCTGGCCTTGTATCACTTTATCGTCGGCTGTGATCTTGCCATCGCCATTGGTATCGGCAAATTTCAGGTCGCCCGGTTTAGCGCCCGGGTCTTGTTTTGACGGGTCTTCGCCGGTTTGCCAAACACCTTGCTTTTGATAATCGTAAATTACCCTGATAGGCTGACCGATGAACCAGACGTTGCCGATATCATCCTTACCATCGCCATACAGGTCTACAATCTTGTTTTTGTTTGCCGAAAACACGATGGTGCTTTCCCATTTAAAATCGTCACTATTGATGTTTTTGGTATTGAGGGTAAGCTCGACACCATGATTGGCAACTTTACCGATATTATCGGTTATTCTGCCATAACCTGTGATAGCGGGTAAGCTACGGGCAAGCAACAAGCCCGAGGTACGCGAATCATAATACTCTATGGTACCGCTGATGCGGTCGTTAAGCAGGCCAAAGTCTGCCGCTATATTAGCCTGCGTGGTAGTTTCCCAGTGCAGGTTACCGTTACCAAGATTGGACGCCTGTACACCCACTGTGCTCACGCCGCCAAAAGGGAAACGTACCGTGGCATCGCTGGTAATCGTATTATAAACACCTACCGCCTCGTTACCTACACGGCCCAGTGAGGCCCTTAATTTTAGCGAGCTTACCGATTTTACATTCTTCATAAAATCTTCGTTGCTGATGTTCCAGCCTACAGCTGCCGATGGGAACCATCCGTATTTATCGGTATTGCCGCCAAACACGGATGAACCGTCGCGACGTACCGTAAGAGTTAACAGGTATTTACTGTTGTAAGTGTAGTTTAAGCGCGCCATCTGGCTGTTAAGTGCATAACGGTCGGAGTAAGTACCATTACCGGTAACTTCGCCCAGGCCTACTACTGTTGCGCCTACGCCAAGATCGTTGAACGATAATTCGTCATTGATATAACCTGTTCCCTGGAAGCCCGAAATAAAATAGCGGCGCTGGGTAGCGGTATAAAGCCCGGTAAAAAAGATATGGTGCTTACCAAACTCACGGTCGTAATAAAGCAGGTTATCGAGGGTATAGCTGTTGGTTTCGGAAGCTGTTGCTGCAGCCTGTCCGAGCGGTGTATTAGCCAGACGGCCGCTATAGCTATCAACGCGTGTTGGCAGATAAGTATAACCGGCATTTAGGCGATAACTTAGCCCTTTTAATACGCCGCCAAATTTGATCTGTGCATAACCGTTACCGCTGATATTGGTACTACGGTTAACCTGATCGGTAGTGAGCCCAAGCAAGGGGTTGGTATACAATTGTTCCGGCAGTTGCGGATAGATCATATAAGTACCATCGGGGTTATATTCGGTACCATAGGGGCTTAATGCGGTAGCAAAAAGCAGGTTTGCGCGACCTCCGTCATAATTATTATTTGCGAAATAGACGTTTGCGCCCATAGTTAAAAAATTGGTTACGTTGATGTCGAGGTTAGAGCGAAAACTCACCCTTTGATACTGATACCCTTTTACGACACCTTTCTGTTTCAGGTAATCGCCTGAAACAAAGTATTTAACATCTGGGCTGCCACCGGATACGCTCAGGTTATGATCCTGCTGAAAACCCTGCTGCGTGCTTTCCTTAACCCAATCTACCGTGCGGCCGGCAACATAATTAGCACGCTCGCCATTGTTATAAACCGGCTCCGGAAACTGCTGCGTAAGGTGGTTTTGAGCTTCATAGTCGAGAAATTTCTGTGTGAAAGATGCAGGGTCGCGCGGATCGAGTAAGTGCGAAATATTTTCGTATCCGGCATAACCATTGTAGCGGATAACCGCTTTACCCGATCCGCCCCGTTTAGTAGTGATGAGAATAACCCCCTGTGAGCCATTGGCGCCATAAATAGCTGTTGCCGATGCGTCTTTCAGTATTTCCATCGAAGCAATATCCTGCGGATTGATATCATTGAGCGAACCGCCGCTTTTGGTAAGCGGGATACCGTCGACAACAATAAACGGGCCCGAAGATGCGGTGATCGAGTTTTGACCGCGAACAGTAACGCCTGGCTGGCGGCCCGGTACCATCGAGGTTGTATTTACCGTAACCCCGGCCACAGAGCCTTCAACTGCCTGCATTACCTGGGTTACGGGAAGGTTTTCGAGGCGATCCTTCGGAACGGTAGTAACCGAACCGGTAATATCCGATCGTTTTTGCGTTCCGTACCCAATAACTACAACCTCGTTAAGGTTCTTTCCTGCCCCTTTTAAAACAATAGTAACATTAGAACTGGCCGGGCTAACGCTAACGGTTTGTTTTTCCATACCGATAAAGCTTACAGTCAAGATAGCAGGAGCATTCAGTGTAATACTGAATAAGCCGTTCGCATCGGTAGTTGTGCCTTTTGTAGTACCCGATGCCTTAATTGATGCACCAGGTAAAGGCTGGCTGTTTTCGTCAAGAACTTTTCCTTTAACACTATAATTGGTTTGCGCAAGGGCAAGCTGAAACGCCGTCGTCAGGACGAAGATCAGCAAGGCTGACATTATACCTGACGAATAAGTAAATTTCTTTCTCATAAAAAAATTGGTTTGGTTAATAATGGTTTTCTTTTTTCTGAAAGCGCACCGCCAGGCGCGACGGCCTCGCTTGAGGAGTCAGTGTTTTCCGTTCATATTTCTTCGGGTTATAATTGGAATTGGTATAGCGAAATAACACGATTTCGCATTCATGAAACGGGGGTAAATTTGTATATTATAGGGGGTAAAAATGCCTTTCAGGGCTTTAGAGGCTAATGTAGGGCCTTATGCCGGAATGTCGACCCTGTACCAGCTGTTGAAAGCTGTACGGTGTTTGCGGATAAATTCGGAAGGGTTTAAACCAAACTGGCGTTTAAAATGTTCCCTGAAATATTTCATATCGCCGAAACCGGTCTTGAGAGCAGCTTCATTAACGTTGCAATTGGTATGGATCATAATCTCGGCAGCTTTTCGTAGTCTCACAAAACGAACCAGCGAGTTAACCGACTGACCGCTGGCCAGCTTTACTTTTTTAAAGAGGCCCGAATAGCTCATGCCGAGTTCGTTTGCGATGGTCTCCACATCAAAATCAGGATCGGCCAGGTAATTTTCGATGACGCTGATACATTTGTACAGAAACTCTTTATGCACATCCGATATCCGTTTAACGTTCGACTTAAGTGTAACCTCGTTGTAGAAATAGTTTTGCAATTGCTTCCTGTCTTTCAATATCCCTGTCACCCGGGCGATGAGCAGGTCCTTTTCGAAGGGTTTGGTAACGAAATCAACTGCGCCTACGACAATGCCTTCCAGTTTCGTTTCAGGATCCGAATCCCCGCTCAACAGCACAACCGGGATATGGTTTAGCGACAGGTCCTGCTTAATAATTTTACAAAGCTCAATGCCCGAAACCTCGTTCATTACAATGTCGCTGATCACCAGATCGGGCAGGTATGCTCTGATCAGTTCCAGCCCCTCTTCAGCATCAGGCGCCTCGTATATCCTGAAATCATCTTTAAAAATACTTTTGATATAAGTGCGCAGTTCGGCATTATCGTCAATTACCAGGATAGACTGACGATCGGATATCAGCAACTCCAGATTGCCCGGCTGTTCCTCACTTTGATAACCGGGTGTCGCATCATCCATTTGCAGCTCGTCAAGCAATTTGTCCGATTCGTCGATGCTTTCGGCAATCAGTTCTTCTGGCTTTGGCAGCCAGAGTTTAAAAGTTGCCCCGCCATCGCGGTTACGTTCGTACACTACCTCGCCATGATGAAGCAAAACAAAACTTTTTACCAGGTACAGGCCGATACCAAAGCCTGTTTTTACCGACGAATGATCTTTAACCTGGTAGAATTTATCAAATATATGACCGGCGGTCTCTTCGGGGATACCTTTACCTGTATCGGCCACTTCAACGTAAACCGCCTCGTCGGCCGCGCCGACCGTTACATTAACCCTGCCTTCGGCCGGGGTAAATTTAATAGCGTTAGAGATCAGGTTAAACAAGGCTATTTCCAATTTTTCCCGGTCGGCGTTGATGTAAACCGGCGCCGAAGTCCCCGAAAACTCATAATTGATATGTTTGGTTTTTGCCTGGTAGCTAAAACACAAAAAAACATCGTGGCACATGGCCGGAAAATCCAGTTTCGACAGGTTGAGCTGATCGTTTTCAGTCTCTGCTTTTCGGAACAGCAACAAATGATCGACCAGTCCAAGCAACCGCCTGGCATTCCGGTACGCAATATTCAATTCGCTATTATTGCGGTTTTCCATCCTGTTCAGCATATCCTTGATCGGGTTGATGATGAGTGTTAACGGCGATCTGAACTCGTGGCTCACATTGGTGAAAAAAGCCAGTTTCTTTTCATTAAGTTCTTTTTCGCGCTCAACCGTCAGGTTAGCAATCTGTATTTCGTATTTCAGTTTAGTTTGCCTGATGCGGTATTGCCAGAAAATGTAAATAATACCGGATATGAGCGTGATATAGATAAGGTAGGCATACCAGGTACGATACCATGGGGGCAAAACGATGATTTTTAACGAGAGCTGTTGATCATCCCACACGCCATTATTGTTGCTTACTTTTACTTTAAAGTAGTAAGTGCCTTCGTTTAACCGGGTATAATAGGCCGTTTTTACACGCCCCACATCATTCCAGCCATGATCCCAGCCTTCCAGGTAATAGGCAAATTGTATTTTTTCGGGAAAGGAATAATCGATAGCCGTATAATCGATAGCCAGCGTTGCCTGATCGTATGGTATCGTCAGCGTTCTGATCTCGGGCAAAGCAGTGTGTGCCGTAAAATCCTGGTTATCTTCGATGTTTTTATTGTTAACGCGCAAGCCGTTCAACAATAACCTGGGGCGGTGGTTCGCAGCTTTAATGCTGTCGGGAAAAAAGATATTGAAACCCTTGATACCGCCAAATGCTATTTCTCCGGATTTAAGCAATAACCCGGCATTAAAGTTGAACTGGTTACTTTGAAGACCATCGGCAGCCGTATAATTGCTGAATTTACCTTTTTGCGGATCATAAACCGTAACGCCGTTATAAGTACTGCCCCATATCCGGCCCCGGTGATCTACAACCAGGTTGAGGATGGAATTGCTCGGAAGCCCGTCTTTCCCGGTATATCTTATCATTTTTTCATTTTCCGGATCAATGTTAATCAATCCGCCCCCCTCGGTGCCCACCCACAAACGATGGTTCTGGCCTTCAACAATTGTCCGTACTGCGCCCTGAACGCTTATATAATGATATTTTTTTGTTACAGGATTAATTTTTATCAGATGAGAATAATCTCCCACCCAAATGAAGCCCTGGTGATCTTCGATTATTGCGTGGATATTGTTCAGTTTACCATCAAAAGGCTTAAACCGATTCTCCTTTTCATCAAAAACGTACAGCAGCCCGCCGCTGGTTGTGCCGGCCCATAAGCGCTTTTCCCGGTCAATGTAAAGCTTCCAGAGGTTATTATCTTCGGCGTTGGTTACGGGGTTATTACAGGTATAATGCGTAAAAAGGCCGGTTTGACTATCAAATCTGTCGATACCGCCGTTATACATGCCCACCCAGATGCTATTCTTTGGGTCGCGCACCATGCTCACAACAAAATTGCTCGACAGCGCACCAGGCCGGTCCGAATGAACATAATTAGTATAGGTGTTGTTTTTCCGGTTCCAGAAACTCAGGCCTCCTCCATCGGTGCCTACCCAGAGGTTTCCTTTCTCATCTTCGCAAAAAGAAATAATAAAATTACTGATCAGGCTGTTTGCGTTGAACGGATCTTTAGCGATCAGCTTAAACTGGTTCCTGATATCATCAAAGATGTTTACACCGCCACGCAGGGTTGAAACAAATACGCGCTGATGCTCATCTGGAAATAAAACGCTTACCGAATTACTTTTTAGGGACATAGGTACGTTTTTCTCGTTCAGCACTGTTTCGAGCTTGCGCGATGCGGTATCCATTACATTGATTCCGCCGCCATCAGTAGCGATCCATAGTTGCCCTTTTACAAAAGCAAGGTCGGTAATGTTTTTGCAGGTTAATTCTCCTTTTATCTGTAAAGGAGTTATATTTTTGAAACCCGCGTGAAGCTCAAAAAGACCATGTTCGCCGCCAATCCACAGCCGCCCTTCGCTTACGGGCAGTATCCGGTAGGCCGATCGAATGCCTGCATTAACTACCTGTAACTTTTGTTGCTGTTTGTTGTAGCAGCACAGGCCTATGTTTTTTACAAAAACCCAGATATCTTTTGATGGAGAAACGGTTACCGCTTGAACCGAGAATTCGTTGCCCGCATGGTCAAGCGGAATTTGCCTCGCTTTGTTTTTACTGATATCATAAACAAAAAAACCGTTATTCTCGGTGCCGATATAAACATTACTGTCTGTACTGCCAGCAAGCGTTGAAATATTTTTTACCGCTTTAGGCCCCTCAGATTTAAGATCGAAATGAACAGGATAAAACCGGGCCGTATTGTAATCAAAATACATCACCCCTTTTTGCGTCCCCACAAAAATCCGCTTATCAACGGCTAATAATTTATTGATGTGATTGCTGTTCAGCGAAAGCGAGTCGTTCCAGATATTCCTGAATATTTTAACTGATGTGCCATCGTAGCGGTTAAGGCCATCGTAAGTACCTATCCAGATATAACCATAGGCATCTTTACATATGCTGGTGACTGAATTGTTGGATAAACCCTGATCTATACCCAGGTATTTGATTTGTTGAAAAGGCTGCGCGGATAGATTTGCAGTGCCTGATATGGCGAAAAAGATGACTAAAAGAAGTTTTATAGTCTTCATCCGGTATATGCTATCCTGATGAATAATCCACATTTAGCCTTGTAGTTTTCAAACGTAAGGCAAGCCCCGAAAAACCGGCGTAGTTATTACATCAGTAAGGAAATGGTCTGTTAATAGTTGGTTAGGGCTAAGGTAATAATAACCGTCGAAAAAACATTTTTTATTTTAAAACTACGGGGTTAGCAAAAGAGACCGGCTTTCGTCTGTATACACAGGAGATCACCCCATCGATCCGAAGATTATTAAGTTTCCAAAAAGCTGGCAAATATTTCGTATAAAACAATTATTAATACCTATTATTAAATACAAAATTATTGATAAACTGTCGATTATTTAAATACATCAATTATTATATAATAATTTTTTGTTATAATAAATAATTATATATTAGCTTAAACTTAAATCCAATCCTTATCATGATCAAAAGACTTTTATTTATCCTGCTGGTAGCGGGCGCCTTTTCGTGCACGCAAAAATCGGCGCAAACAACAGATGCCCCAGCCGTTGATTCGGCTAAAGCGGCCGACAAAACCCCTTTCCCGGATTTTGGCTTTATGGTGGCCAATTACCATGGGCCCGTTTTCAAACTAAGCCAGAACTATCCGGAGGCAGTACCGACGGAGCCATTGCCCGACTTTTTTAAAATTGACTTTAAAAAAGACTGGCACAAGTACCTCGAAGCTGTACGGACCTATTGCTTTGAAGGAAATACCGGCGTAGATTTTAAAGTTGAGTACAATAAAGTACGTGGCTGGTACCACATGCCCTGGCAGCATTACGGCCCGAAAGGCCGTGAGGGTTTCCATGGTTTAACACAGGAAGCGCCGGTTAAAGCTTTCCAATTAGCCCCGACACAAACCATAGATACCGCCGGTGCTATTGCCGTGGGTTTTTATAACGACGTATCGGCTTATACCATTGGCCAGGTTTGGAAGGACCACTACAGCCCGGATAGCCTGCACAGCGTTGCATTTAAAAATGGCTCGGTACTGTTCAAGCTTTTATTTGTGACATTACCAAAGTCGGTAGCCGTACAGCAAGCGCCTTTCCTGGTTAACGGCGTTTGGTGGGATGCCTTTTGTGCGCCAAACTTCAAAAAACCAAACAATCGCTTTAAAACTCAGGTGGCTTTAATCCAGATGGATATTATGGTGCGCGACGACCGTGCGCCAAACGGCTGGATATTTGGCAATTTTCAATACAACGGGGCATTAAATAAAACCAACAAATGGGAAAACCTGGCTCCGCTTGGCATTAGCTGGGGCGATGATCCTAACATAACAACCAATGCATCTAATCCAAAACCTACTGTTACTATTATTAACCATGCCCTGGTCGAGACGGTGATCAATCCTGATACGAAAGAGTTGCCCCCTACACACCTGGGCTGGAACAGCCGCTTGAACGGGCCGGTAGATAACCCGATGAGCTCGTGCTACAGCTGCCACTCGACTGCCGAATACCCCGAAAACTCACCCCTGAGCCCGTTGTTCTTCCCCACACAGGCCGAACGTGATAAATACCCGCCGGGCTCGCCTGCATGGATGCGCTGGTTTGCTAATTTAAAATGCGGTCAGCCTTTCGATAAAGACTCAAAATCGATGGATTTTAGCTTGCAGCTATCGGCATCTATCCAGTACTTTAACGAATGGAAAGCTACCCAGGCCGGTTTATACGCATCGGCTTACAAGCCTGCGCTGGAGAAGCCAATGCTGAAACCGGAAGTTATCATGACTACCGATACAACCCACAAGCGCCATACCGAATACCGCGCTATTATCCCTGCTAATTAATGGGTAAGCGTATATACAAAGAGGAGCCGGTTAACTGACCGGCTCTTTTTTAGTTTGCACCGGTTTGATCGTCTCAGGCAGGAAATACTTATATTTAAGTTTCAAATCACTGATCATGAAAAAACTTACATTGGCCGTATTATTGACCGCTGCCTTTTTGCTGGGCTATGGCTTCAGTCGTTTAACAAGCCCTGTTAACCATGGCCCAAGGGTAACGGGTATAGGCGGCATCTTTTTTAAAGCGAAAGACCCGGCGGCGCTGAAAGCCTGGTACAGCAAAAACCTGAGTATGCACATGGATCAAAGCGGCACCAGCTTCGAATGGCACCAGGGCACGGATAGCACTCAAAAAGGCTTTACCCTGTGGGCCCCTTTTAGAGAAACCACCAAATACTTCCTCCCTTCCGAAAAACAGTTTATGATCAATTACCGCGTTGAGCAGCTCGACCAATTACTGGCGAACCTGAAAGCAGCCGGTATACTACCCACAGATACGGTGGAAACGGCCAGCTACGGCAAATTTGTACACCTGATGGATCCGGAAGGTAATAAGATCGAACTATGGGAACCTAACGATGCAGAATATGCCAAAATGGCCAAATTCACAACCAAATAACCGTTGTATGCACTACAGGTTCTTTACGAAAACTTTTTGCGTCATCTGTGCAGCGCTGCTGCTTGTTGCCTGTAAGCAACACGGTACGGGGCCTTACGTTATCTCACTTAGCTATCAAAATAGCGACATCCGCAAACAATTTGATACTTTGTACAGCAAGCAGCAGGCAAGCCCTGGCATATACAAAGGCTTTACCGAGCAGGCCCTGGCAATATGCCACGATTCGACCCCTCGTAAAGACACTATTACGCAGGATGTGTTTTCGAGTATGTACCTTAACCCGTTCACCAACCGGTACGATTGCGTAACAACCACTACCTTCCGCTTTGCCGATGGCACCATTTGCGCCATGGGAGTATTTAATTTAACCCCGGGCGATACCATAGCGCCTGACCACGATTTTCCGATAACCGGCGGCAGCGCAACCTACCGCAATATTTACGGCACCTATACCCGCAAATACATAAACGGCATTTATCACGTTGGCCTGCGGTATTATAAGCTGGAGAAGTAAAGGCGTTTATATTCGGGCTACGGGAGCGCTACATAGGCTTTCATAGCCGTTACGATGGCAGCATAATTTGCATCCACATAACGTGTCTCCAATGCATTATAAGTGGTAGTTCCATCGGCGGCCAGGGCGCCCTTGGCTACCCATTCGGTATCCGGGGCAACCGGTGTAGCAAATGGAAGCGCAGGCGTGTTGGTAATGTAGCGTTCAAACAGCGCCAGCATTTCGGCGGGCAGTACCAGGCCTTCGGCCAACCCTTTATGGGCCATGGTGAGCACCACGCGGACCATTTGCCGCTGATCGCCCTTGCCAACTTTAAGAAACAGGGCTGCCGGATCGAGCCCGGTACGCGTTTGCATTACCCGCGCCGAGTGCAATATCTTGGCTCCATATACCGCAGGCACATTATCAAGCGATGCCAGGCTCCTTTGGATGAATGCGAGATACTCAGCCAGCGACAGCTGTTCGTCTACAGCCTCTGCTCCTTGGTCGGCAGCCTCTTCGGGCAATCTGGCGGTAGGCAGTGTCGCCGTGCTGAGGCCCAGCGCCCGCGGGGCCTGGGCTGTCGCCCGGGGGAAGAAATTAAGATTATCTACTTCCGTAACGCCCCTTGCACCCAGTTGTGTATTCACATCGGGCTTGGTGAGCGTGGTTTTATCCGTATGGCCCAGGGTACCATCGCCCTGCAGTGCCAGCATGCCTAACAAGTGCGCGTTTTCCACCGTTAGGTGATGGCCGGCCTCGCGCCGCTCACGTGCCCCGCCGCCTGCCCCCGGCGTGCTGTACATCGAATAGCTGTGATGAATAAACGAATGCCGATCGCCTGCAACTTCTTCCACATTCAAAGGCACAGCGCCCCCACCACCCGGAATATTCGAGTTGAGCGCGCCCGGTACCGAAAAGTCTATCTCGTTCCGGTTCACATCCTCGGCTGTGCCGGTAACGTGCACCAATTTACTATTCCAGTCGTGCGCTGCCAGAAAGACGGTCAGATCAGCAATATTTGAAAACACCGTGCCGATCCGCTGCTTGATCGCTCCTGCTGAATTGCGTATTACCAGGCTTGCTGTGCCACCGGTCAGCCTCGCCCCTACAGAGTCTGTAAGGTTGGGTTCTATAAGTGTATCCCAGGTTCCGCGGGTTATTGCGCGCTGTACCGGCGCTACGCGGCTTACGGGTTGCACAATCTGCTTTAAAACCGGAACAGCAGGAATCGACAGCCCGCCTTTACCGGCTTGCGAATTATTCTGATCATTCTCCGACCGGGTAATTTTAGCAGCATTAACAGCCATATATTGGTGGTTTAGAACACTGAAGTGAAGATAAATAAAATATTTGCAATCGCAGCCGCACATAACGGCAGGTAAGAGGCGGCATGCCGCATTACCCGGGCATCAAAGCAGCCATCAGTTGCAACCTTAACTCTTCGATATTTTTAATAAGCTGATTATGCGCGGCTATAACCTGAGCTATTGCCGCTCTGGCCTCTGTAATAAACTGCTCATTATTGGCCGCCAGGGCAAACGCCAGTTGTTTTTCTAGCGAGCCTTTGGCAATATCTGTAATATAGACGTAGGAGAATAACTCATCGAGATCTTCGGCGATTGCCTGTATGCCGGGCATTTGCTCACCGAGCGATAAAACGAGCCGGCAAAACTCCTCGTTGGCCGTGGTATGCGCGCAACCCAGCCGGTATTTCCTCGTCAGCCTGTCGCAAAAACCATAGCGTTTAGCAAAACTCGCTCCGCCCGGAGAAGCAAGCTCAACAACCCGTTCGTGCTTTAAGCCGCAATAAGCTGTTTGATAGGTCTGCAGCTTTAATTTGATGTCTGCCAATGCATCCGGTGCTAACATTATACAATAATAAAATAAATACTTTGTGAGAGATTATGAAATGATGGCTTAATTTCGGATATCGGATATGAATTGAGGAAGAAGCGCGTTTTACGCGTCCGCGCTCCCGAAAGCCATGGTGCAATTTATCCCGGCTCTTGATTTCATTTTAAAACACATAGGTATTCTTCGGTATTTTTGGCAATATTTTCCGCTTTATTGCCCCTGTTCGCTTCAAACAGGCTTCTTGCGTATTTTGTACCTATCAAACACATAGGTACGGCATCGGTATTACATCGGTGTACCTATGTCGCTATGATGATCATTCAATCCTTCAATAACTCAATCCAAATTAGACAGGGGGGAAATTGTAAGAAATTTTCACGGCCTTTTTCCTCTCTCCCTGAGCATTGTGCTTTGGACTAAGTGTACAATATAAGCATTTTTTGGTGTAGATGCAATAGTAGTTTGCGGTTACAGGGTGTTATAAAGGGATAAGAATTTTACAAGTGAGATGGCCCTCGCGCTTAATGGATATCATTTGAGCATGGACGCTTAACGGTATATGCTGTTGCAATCTTTTTCTTTAAACTATCGACCGTGTTTTCCAATTTTAAAACCTTGACATTTATTAAAGAATCGTTCTGTTTTAGCTTCGAGACAAGCACGGTTTCTTTTGAGAGATTGATTTTCAAATCGTCTGCTTTTTGTTTACCACAAAAAACATTGATGATAAAAAAAATGATACCAAGAAAACAGGTTTTTGCTTGCCAATCGAAATATTGCTTTGTGCCGGTTATATTCCAGTTCGAGGTAAAACCATCCTTTCTGGCCTGATTAATTCCTTTGCCGCCGAAATAAATGCTAACAACGAAAGACAGAAAGGGTGAGGTATCCGGAATCCTTTTACCTAAACCTGCACTGATGCCTGTCATTTTTCCCGGCCGGTCAGAATATTTTCCAGCCTGGTTCTTTTCACATAATTTTTAAAACCGAATGATTGTGCAAGTGCGGTCAGTTGCTCGTCTGACAGGCCTTTGAACAAATTACAATATTCGGGCACGAGCGCATCAGCTATGAGAATATGCCGCACCAGCAGCGCTATTTCCCTTTTTTGACCTTTGGGATAAGGGTTATATGCCGGAAATTCTTTAGCGAACAATTGTTCCAACGGATCTATAACCTGCCTGATGTTTTTATCGTTAGAGCCCCATGCATCGGCGCCCAATGAATCTTTGCGGGCCAGGAATTTTGAGATCAGTTTTCGGTAGGGCGTACTTTTATCCTGGTACATGATAGCCTGCAAGCCCAAATCCTTATAGAGCCAGATGCACCAGCTTACTTTGTATTTATGATAGTAGGCTAACTGGTCTTTCAGCACCTGGTAGCGCACCTCATCTTTTTGCGGGTCGCCGGTGTAAACCGGGCCAAACTCCCCTACCCATATCGGCGCATGATGTGAGATCATGAATTGACTTTTAGCGAGAAAATCTTTTTCAATGGTATCCCTCGTGTAGTACCGGTTATTGTTGTAGCCCGGATACTCTCCACCAAAACCCGGGCTTGCATAATCATGGTTAGCGTATACTACGTTATCCCATACCTCGGTAAACTTGCTAAAATCAGCCGCATAGCTGTCTCCTTCCAGGAAGAGGATATGATTGGCATCGATCTTCCGGATGGCATCCCGCAACCTTTTGTAATACGGGAAGAGCTTTTCGCCGGTTGGTTCGGCAGGCTCGTTTATCAAATCGTATCCTGCTACCCAGGGTTCGTTTACATACCGTTGGGCTATCACCTCCCACAGGTGCAGGGCCCTGTCCTGGAACTCCTTGTGTATCCAGAAGGACGCAACATGGGTAGGGTTATCGCTGTGCCAATGCTGATTCTGCGCCCCGGGTAAGGCATGCAGGTCGATGATGGTGTAGATATGGTGCCTTGCGCATCTGGCTATTACGCTGTCGAGGTAGGCAAATGCGCCTTCCTTAATAACGCCCGGATTCATATCATCCTCAAAAAGATGATAATTAATGGGGATGCGAACTAAGTTTAACCCAAGGTGCTGTATATAAGCTGCGTCAGGCTCGGTAAAGTAGCTTTTAAGAAACGTATCGAAATAAAGATTGTATTTCTTTTCGCCCAATACCGCCCTCAGCCCTTCCCGCATCGTTTCTTCGTTTGACGCGTAACCGTCAATGAAATTTTCCATGTGGAGCATTCCCCCCAATCCAAAACCACGCAGACAAACGGTATCACCCTTTTGATTGACAATCTGATCACCCGAAACCCGGAGCCGGTTCTCGTTTCCCGAACCCGGCGAGGTTTTATTATTGTCAGAACACGAAGTAAATAACAGGGCCGGAAGAATAAATAGCAGTAGATGTTTTGCTGGTATCATTGTTTTTAGGTTTAAATTAGGCTCAGAAAATATATGCAGAACCGGGTAATTTATTCACATCCAACCAGCCTTTTCTGTTACTGACAATTTCGCGACCCGAATTCAGACTTGTATGGTATGAAATAAGTAAAAAATAACCTATTAACAAATATAATATTCTATCTTGACAAAAAATTTAGTTTGACTGTGACAATAGCGATCAAAACAGATTTAAGCTCACTCAACGAAAGCCAACGCGAAGCGGTTATCAGTGAAGACAAGCGGCTTTTAGTTTTAGCTGGCGCCGGATCGGGCAAGACAAAAACACTTTTACAAAAACTCATTTACCTTATTGAAGAAAAGGGCGTAAGCCCCTCAAATATTCTCGCCATCACGTTCACCAAAAATGCAACAAACGAAATGATCGATCGGCTTATCATTTCGGCAGACCAAAGTGGTGGATACGAAAGGCAACTATTTGATAAGAGAAGAAGTTTTGCTGATAAACAACAAGAAAGATTTACTCAACAGAAAAAGTATAAATGGATTGAAGGATTGACAATTAAGACGTTTCATGGTTTTTGTTTTTCAATTCTTCGCAATTACGGAGTCAATGAGTTTGATAACAAGTTTCGAATTATCGGTGATGAAAAAAAAGATGCGGAAGAGGAGCTTTCAAAATATGCTGCGCCGGAGATAGTTTTCGAGGTAATGCACAAATTGCTGATCGAACAATGTGAAAATACAGAATATTTATTGCAGCTCAAACGGTATATACTTGATTATTTGATAGATAAAATTCATTTAAAACAAGTCGACCCTCAATATTTGCCAAAAGATGGAAAGTATTTTACTACACTTAACGGAACTAAAGTCCGTTCTAAATCCGAACAATTCATTGCAGATTGGTTTTATCGGCACAGTATCAAATTTGAATATGAACCTTTATTAAACGTTAAAGATTTCTCTTTTACCCCAGATTTCTACATTCCTGATGCTAATCTTTATATTGAGCATATCAGCGATAAAAGTTATCCGATGAGAGACAAGGAGGAACAATTCAAAAAGGGGAATCTGTTATTGGTAAAAACGTATGAGAGCATGACGAAAGATTCTGCTCTGTTCAACCACACACTTGATAACATTGTAAAAAATCGCTTGCCTGCCGATTATCACAAAACCGTTTCAATAAATTTCAAAGAAGAATTTCACGGCTATCAGGAAGATGTAAAAGACTTTGTTCAACAGGTCATTCGCATAACCGACATGATCAAAGTTGAGAACATCGACATAGACACTGTCTTAGAAAAAGCAAGAAAAGACCAACACGAAAGAGTGCGCAACTTTTATGAGTTGGCAATTCAAATCGTAAAAAAATATAATCATTACTGTACTAATAAATCTTATCTTGATTTTAACGACTTAATTTCGACAAGTACTTCACTGTTTAAAAATCATATTGATATAGCTAACAGATATAAGAATAAATATCAATACATCCTGGTTGATGAATTTCAAGATGTAAACAACCTGCAAGTTGAGCTAATCAAACTCTTACTTACAGAGAGCACGCAACTTTTTTGTGTTGGCGACGATTGGCAAAGTATTTATGGTTTCAGGGGATCTAATGTAAGTTACATAGTTGAATTTGAAAGTCATTTTACCAATGCCCGAACTATCAAACTTAACTTGAATTATCGCAGCACCCAAAATATTGTCGGTGCAAGTAACGAAGTTATTAAACATAATAAGTTTAAAGTTGATAAAGATGTTTACGCTTCAAAAAGATCTGAACATAAGATTGTTGTATACTCCGGGGCAACTGAGGAGGAAAATATTCAGTTCTGTTTTGATAAAGTGAAAGAGTTGTTGAAAGATGGGTTAAATAACGAGGACATTCTATTTCTATACCGAAGAAGTAAAATGTTTGCACCTTACTTTTATCGTTTTAAAGATGAGCACATTAAAGTTTCTTCAAAAACAATTCATGCTGCCAAGGGGCTAGAGGCTAAAGTTGTCTTTATAATTGGGTTAAAGGAGGGTCACGGTGGATTCCCTGACATCTGGTTAGAAGACAGAATTTTTCATGTGATTAAAAAGGCAAACCACGATTTGCTTATAGAAGAGGAAAGGCGGCTGTTTTATGTTGCAATAACCAGGGCTAAGGACAAATTATTCTTAATCACGGAAAAAGGAAATGAATCAAGTTTTTTGAAAGAAATTCCTGAGATATTTACTGTTAAGACAAGTACGCCGATCAAATCTGTCGTAGAAAAAGTAATCACTTGCAGCAAATGCTTCAGCCAACTTGAAAATCTTTGGGTAGTTTGCCCATATTGCGGTGAGAAAACAAACAAAGAGGAAAATAATGACAAATAAACTTAACCCCAGCAATTCCGGTTAAACTTTTCAGAACCATTAGAAACAAAACAACAAACCCCAGCCTTTTGGCTGGGGTTTGTTGTTTTGTGGAGCCGGAGGGATTCGAACCCTCGTCCAAACATGGTATAAGGTACGCTTTCTACATGCTTATCTGTTATTTAATTGTCGGGATGAAGAAGGTTAACCGATTACCTGTACCGCATCCTTAGGTACTGTTTCTCACCTGTTTGCCGTACCCCAAACAAGCCAGTTTCATTTTTCGATGCCCCTGGTGCCGCTGCAATGAAACAGAACAACGACGGGACAAAAGCTATTCTAATTCTAAATTAGGCAGCTAAGGCGTATTGATTTTCGCCATTTGAAAGTTTGAGCGTTCAGATTAAAGCGCTAATTCACCCAACGCGCTGCATGCTTACATACTTATCTCCATCCTGTCAATTCCGGTCGACCCCATCTTATTAGTGGCAGTACTGAGTTGCAGTAGTAGCGATAAGTTTACAAAGATACGCATTTTGTTACAGTAAAACTTCCTTACTGCCACTAAAAACTGCCACTGCTACTACTTTCTTCCCGGGTACACTTTCAAAGCTTCTTCCAGGCATGTCATTGCTTTCTTCAAATCATCTGTATTCAAAACGTATGCCATTCTCACCTCGTTGGTACCTGCCCCCTTAGTGCTGTAAAAACCTGTAGCCGGAGCCATCATCACTGTCTGATTGTCATAACTAAATTCTTCCAGCATCCACTGGCAAAATTTATCGGCATTATCGATAGGTAATTTGGCCACCACATAAAATGCACCGCCCGGGTTTGGGCAAAACACGCCATCCATTTTATTAAGGCTCTCGACCAAAATATCGCGGCGGTTGGTGTACTCGGTATTAACGGCAGTAAAATATTCGTCGGGCGTATCAACAGCGGCCTCGCCTGCTATCTGCTCAACCATGCCGGGGCTAAGCCTCGCCTGCGCAAATTTTAACGCTGCCGACAGGATTTCTTTGTTCTTCGTGATCATACAACCTAAACGTGCGCCGCAAGCGCTATAACGCTTGCTTACCGTATCTAAAACAACCACATTGTCATCAAGCCCGTCCAGGTGCATCGGCGAGGTAAAGGTACGGCCATCATAGCAAAATTCGCGGTATGCTTCGTCGCTAAACAGATACAGATCATATTTCAAACACAACTCCTTAAGGGCCCGGAGCTCTTCTTCCGAGTACAAATATCCTGTCGGATTATTAGGGTTGCAAATAATGACCGCCTTTGTTTTATCGGTAATCACTTTCTCAAATTCGGCTATCGGCGGCAACGCGAAACCATTTTCGATATGCGACAGGATAGGCTTCACTACCACATCGCTCTGGCAGGCAAAACCGTTGTAATTGGCATAAAACGGTTCGGGGATGATCACCTCGTCGCCGGGGTTAAGGCAGGTCATCATCGTAATGATAATCGCTTCCGATCCGCCGGTGGTTACAATGATCTGATCGGGTGTAATATTATAATTTAACTTGTTATAATACGCTGCGAGTTTGGTACGGTACGATAAGGTACCTTCGGATGCTGTATAAGCCCAAACCTTAAATGGGATGTTCTTGATCGCGTTAAGCATACCTTCAGGAGTTTCGATATCGGGCTGCCCGATGTTGAGATGGTATACTTTTTTTCCGTCGCGTTTAGCCTTATCGGCAAATGGAGTCAGTTTACGTATGGGCGACGCCGGCATGGCGATACCCTTGTTTGAAATTTTTGGCATTTTACAAAACTACAAATTTGCGGCAAGGCTGCATAGCCATTTCAATGGCCTGTGTTTGTATTACCGCTTTAAAAACAAAAAGCCCTGCTTAAAACGAGCAGGGCTTCGGATATTTTTACAATATAATTACGGTGCTGTACCCGTGGCTGCTCCTGTTGGCGCAGGTGTGGCAGGGGCAACTACTTCGCCTGCAATGATCAAAACTTTGGTAGGCGTTTTAGCATTTGATGTTACCACGATGCTCTTGCTGAACGGCGCAACTGCTACGGCGTTGTAAGTTATGGTGATGAGGCCTTTGTCGCCCTTTTTAACGGGTGTTTTGGTATAATCGGCAATAGTACAGCCGCAGGTTGGTTGTACATTGGTTAAAATCAGGGGTTCTTCGCCGATGTTGGTAAATTCAAACTTAGTTGTAACCGGTTTACCCTGAGGAATTTTGCCAAAATCATATTTTTCCGAAGTAAATTTAAACTCGGGTTTGTTATCTGTTTGTGCCGATGCCGTAAAGGCGAAGCCCAGTACAACGGCGCAGATCATCATCAGTTTTTTCATTTGCTTATTGATTAAAGATACTTTTCTGTATTATACGTTAAAACAGACAATAGGTTGCTTTTATTATGTACCAGGCAAAAAAAAGCCCTTTGTCGTATTTGATAAAGAGCCTATATAAATTCGGTATGGATACTATCAATTATTGAACCGTTCCTGTTGTAGCCGTACCTGTAGGTGCTGATGGCGGCGTAGCAGGAATAACTTCGCCCATAATGATCAACACTTTGGTTGGTGTTTTGGCGTTGGAAGTCACTACAATGCTTTTGCTGAAGGGTGCAGGGTTTGCAGCGTTGTACGTAATTTTGATGATACCTTTATCGCCTTTTTTAACAGGCGTTTTAGTGTAATCGGCAATGGTACAACCACAGGTTGGCTGCACATTGGTTAAAATTAATGGCTCTTCGCCTATATTAGTAAAAGCAAATTCGGTAGTAACTGGTTTATTTTGAGGTATTTTACCAAAATCGTGTTTTTCCTCATTAAATTTAAACTCAGGCTTGGTATCTGTTTGTGCCGATGCTGTAATTGTAAAGCCTAAAATTACCGCGCATAAAATCATTAATTTTTTCATATTCTTGCGTTAGATACACAAATATACTGAATTATTTAATCGTAAAAGAACAATTCAAAAAAACATTAGTTTGACAGTATAGTATAGTGTAAGCAAAATAGAATTTTATACTTTTGCCAAGTAACCCAAATTATATATGCTCGAAACAGCAGTTAACCTAACTAATAAACCCAACGCTGCATCATTAAGTTTTGAAGACTTTAAGCAGCTTGTTATCAACGATTACCGCATTGGTTTTGAAAGTCGCCAGGCCAGCCTGATAGGCCGTCGCGAGGTGCTTACGGGTAAGGCCAAGTTTGGTATTTTCGGCGATGGCAAAGAGGTTGCGCAACTGGCTATGGCAAGGGCTTTCCGCAAGGGCGACTGGCGTGCGGGTTACTACCGCGACCAAACCTTTATGTTTGCTACAGGCATGACTACCTTAAAAGAGTTTTTTGCCCAGTTATATGCTAACCCCGATATTACCAAAGATCCGTCATCGGCCGGAAGGCAAATGAACTGCCATTTTGCTACACGATCCATTGATGAAAACGGCGATTGGAATGATTTGACGCAGATGATGAATTGCGCGTCGGATATATCAACAACGGGTGGACACATGCCGCGTTTGCTGGGTTTGGCGTACGCTTCTAAATTGTACAGGCAGAATAAAGAACTATCCTATCTTAAAAAATTCTCGGTTAACGGTAACGAAGTTGCTTTTGGCACTATAGGTAACGCTTCAACCTCAGAAGGCCTTTTTTTTGAAGCATTTAATGCAGCCGGTGTTTTACAGGTGCCTATGGCTATCTCTATCTGGGATGATGCTTATGGTATATCAGTGCCGGCAAAATACCAGACAACTAAAGAAGATATCTCCGAAATATTAAAGGGTTTTCAACGCGAAGACGGCACCAACGGATATGAAATTTTTAAAGTACGCGGCTGGGATTATGTCGGCTTATGCGAAACATATGAACGCGCCATCAAAATTTGCCGTGAAGAGCATGTCCCGGTACTGATCCACGTAACCGAAATGACACAGCCCCAGGGCCACTCTACTTCCGGTTCGCACGAGCGTTATAAATCAAAAGAACGCCTGGCCTGGGAAGATGAGCACGATTGTTTGTTGCAAATGCGCAAATGGATGCTCGAATCGGCCATAGCCACGCCGCAGGAGCTTGATGAACTGGAAGAAAACGCTAAAAAGACTGTCCGCAATTACCAGCGCGAAGCCTGGAGCGAATTGAGCAGCGACATTAAGGTTGAGCTTGACCAGACCGTTGGCTTTATAAACCGCATAGCCGAAGCATCGGCATATGACGAAGAACTGGCAAAAATCGCCAACGAATTGACAGAAAGCATTGATCCCGGCCGCCGTGAGGTAATATCGGCCGCACGGAAAGCTTTGTTACTTACCGTTAAAGAAAGTTCGGAAGCCCGGAACCAGTTATTAGAATGGGTACAGGTTGAGAATGAAAAGAATAAAGAGCGCTTTAATTCCAAGCTTTTTTCCGAATCAAAATATTCACCGCTGAATGCACAGGTGGTACCAGCTATTTATGCTGAAGATGCCAGGAGTATCAATGGCAGCGAGGTGCTGAATGCCTGCTTCGAAGCCAATTTCAACCGGGATAAAAGTATTGTGGCTTTTGGTGAAGACGTTGGCGCCATAGGCGATGTAAACCAGGGTTTTGCTGGTTTGCAGCAAAAATTCGGCGATCTGCGTATTACAGATACCGGCATCCGCGAAGCGACGATTATCGGGCAAGGTATGGGCCTGGCTATGCGCGGTTTGCGCCCTATCGCCGAAATTCAATACCTCGATTACCTGATGTATGCCATGAACGTTTTGAGCGACGACCTGGCAAGCCTGAGCTATCGTACCAAAGCCGGCCAAAAGGCTCCTGTAATCATCCGCACCCGCGGGCACAGGCTCGAAGGGATATGGCACTCGGGCTCGCCGCTGGGTTTTATTCTTAACGTTCTGAGGGGCATACACATTTGTGTACCCCGTAACATGACACAGGCTGCCGGTATGTATAATACTTTGTTGCGCAGCGACGAACCTGCCCTGGTGATCGAATGCCTTAACGGGTACCGTTTAAAAGAACGCCTGCCCGAAAATGTGGGCGAGTTCACTGTGCCTTTGGGCAAAGCCGAGATAGTGCGCAAGGGCAAAGATATCACCGTTGTATCTTATGGCTCTACATTACGCATTGTACAGGAAGCAGCAGCCAAGCTGGAAGAAATCGGCATCGATATCGAAATCATCGATCCGCAAACCCTCTACCCTTTTGATACGGAGCACATTTGTGTCGATTCGCTGAAGAAAACCAACAAGCTGCTGATTGTGGATGAGGATGTACCGGGCGGCGCTTCGGCCTATATTTTACAGCATATACTGGAAGCGCAGGACGGGTATTATAACCTCGATTCGCAGCCGCGTACACTGACGGCCAAACAACACCGGCCGCCTTATGGCTCGGATGGTGATTATTTTAGCAAGCCATCGCACGAAGATGTGATCGAAGCCGTTTACGCAATGATGGGCGAAACCAATCCGGACCAGTTCCCGGCGATATATTGATCAAAAAATTCGATCTGACATACCTGTTTTATTTGTCAAAACAGGTATGTTAGTATCATCATGAGAAACCTATCATTATTACTTACTTGTTTTTTATTGTGTGTTGTATTTAATTGTTCTGCTCAAACAGAAACAAAAAAAACCTATATACGCACCACAACAACCACTTCGCGAACGCCGTTGGATACAAATCAGGTAGTTTACGACGAAAACAATAAGCCGCTAAGATATTACCAATATCAAAAACTGTTAAATACCGGCAGTTATACCATCCGGATTGATGGTATGCCGACTGACGCAGATGCGAAACGCTATCTCAAAAAGCTGACTGCCGAAGAGCGCGCCCAGCGGTTTGAACGGATGAGATCGTTTTATGTTAACAAAAGCCCCCTGTTACAGGAAAATCAAGAATTGGATATTAAGCCCTTGCTGGACGACGCTGCCACCAAACAGGAACTGGATAATAAGGTGATCGTTTTGATCTTCTGGTCGGTCGAGTGCCCGCCCTGCACCGAAAGCTTCGCCGCTTTAAACGATTATTTTAAGGAGATAGACAACCCCGACAAAATTATCATTTTAGCCCTGACCCGGGATAAAGACCTTACTGTAGCAGCAAAAATGAAGAGCAAACCGCTGGAGCATACCCGGCTGATCAATAACGCCGGTAAGATAATCGACGCCTATCAAAACAGGCAATTGCCTGCATTTGTGGTTACCGATAAGAATCACATCATTAAATTCTCGTTGGTGAACCAAGTACCCGAATTTAAAATTGCGATAAAAACTGCATTGGCAGAATAATACAATTACCTTATACATTTTTACACTATGCCTGACAATACCTCTTCCCTATCTTATATCATCAAAACCCGGCGCACCACCAAACCGCCGATGATGAATGGTAAAAAAATACCCGATGAGCAAATCTGGCAATTACTGCAACTGGCCGACTGGGCGCCTACGCACGCCAATACCGAACCCTGGCGTTTTGTGGTTTATGCCGATCCAAAAGTTTTTTGTGCCGAACATGCCGAACTGTATCGTGACAAAACACCGGCCCAGGATTTCATGCAGTTTAATTATGAAAAACTGCTCCATATGGGCGATAAGGCTTCGCATGTCATCATCGGCATCATGCAACGCGGCCCCTTGTCTAAAATACCCGTATTGGAAGAAATTGCTGCAACAGCCTGCGCTATGCAGAATATTTTGCTCGGCGCTACCGAACTCGGTATAGCCAGTTACTGGGGCAGCGGCGGCATGGCTTACAAACCCGAAATGAAAGAGTTTTTAAACCTTAAAGGCGAAGATGTAGTAATGGGTATCTTGTACCTGGGCTATACCGACAGCCAGTCAACAGGCGAACGCACCATACCCCTGGATAAAAAAGTTAAGTGGATTGGCTGATTAAAATGTGTGCTGCGGACAGGTAACCTTGTAACGGTTGTTGAGATAGATACCCAGCACAATTTCGTGAGTACCGTTGCTAACCGTATTGAGGTTCGAGGTCGTATAGTCGTACGAATAGCCAAAGCTCAAAAATGAGCCGATATTAAAGCCGACCAGCGCGGCTACAGCGTCCTGCTGGCGATAAGCAGCTCCTATCCAGAAATGATCGCGGAAAGCCATTTTCAGGTTGATATCGTAAGATGTAGGTACCGGGTTAACCTCTTTAACCATTACCGATGGCAACAGGGTAATATCATCATTTAAAAACAATTTAACACCTGCGGTCAAAAAAAAGTGAGGTACAGTTTTACCCTGGTTATACTGGGAGTTGCTACTGAAGCTGATAGTTTGGGGCAGTAATTGCTGTACCGATGCGCCGATAAAATAAGTTGATGAGTAAGCCCATAAACCTGCGCCAACATCGGGCTTGAACTGGTTATAATTACCGCCGTTTATTGCCGGATCGGAAAACTCTGTAGTAACCTCTGCCGTGTTTAATGTATAGTTGGATACACCTGCCGATACGCCCACAGCCAGGTTTAAGGTTGGCGAAAGGCCGATGTGGTAAGCATAGGTCGCATCGAAATTAGTTTGGCGTATAGGGCCCGCTTTATCGGTAACCACGGTTAAACCGATACCGTGGTGCGGTTCGGCAGCCATATAGGTTTGGGTAAACGACCGCCCCAGCGGGTTTTCGCCGTTTGATGGCGCTTGGGTGGCATCCCCTTCAAGGAAATTGCTGCCAAGCGGGGCATTTATCGTAAAAAAGGAAGTAACAGGGGCGCCTTGCAAGCCTGTCCACTGGCTGCGGTAGCCAGCTTTAACATCGGTATAATTTTCAATACCCGCAACAGCCGGGTTCACCAAAATGGGGTTAAACACATATTGGGTATACTGCGGCCTTTGCTGTGCATGTAGCTGTAAACCTATAATAACAAACAAAACTATAGTACAAATTCTCTTCATTTAGCTTATAATTATAACGATCCCCCCGGCGGCAGTTATGTTTGTCTAAAACAGCAACGTTTTATATAAACCGACTCTGCAATAACGAATTCAGTTAACTTTCAGTATGTAATTATTTACGAATATAAATTTTCTATCGTTGCTTTGCGAACAAACTTAAATCCTACCGCAAAATAGTAATATATCCCGAAAGTACCTCACGCCCGTGTTTCGGATCTATCACATAATAATACGTTCCTATCGGCAATGGCACGCCATTGTATTTACCATCCCACGGTGTGCCATACCCTATTGACGAAAATAGTAAACTGCCGTTGCGGTTATATACCTGTACGGTACAGTTGGTGTAGTCGCTCAGGTTTTTGATGTTCCATGTATCGTTCACCCCATCATTATTGGGCGTAAATGTATTTGGCACTATTGGCGGCAGCAAGACCCGTATTTTTATACTTGCAGAGGCACTACATATGCCTTTGCCCGTAACAGTCAGCGTATACGTGGTAGTGCCCGCCGGGGTTGCTACCGGGTTTAAAACATTATCGGCGTTTAGCCCCGCAGATGGCGTCCACTTGTAACTTAAACTATCGCCAACTGCAGTTGCGATGATTCGGATGCTGCGCCCGGCCAATACCGATGTATCGGGTCCAACGGTTACCACCGGTATCGGGTTTACCGTGATGGTTTGGGTTACTGTATCGGCACACTGGTTATTGGGTGTAAAAATATATGTTATAGTGTGCGTACCTACACCTGCTGCTGCCGGATCGAAGGTTGTACCGCTAACACCCGCACCCGAGAATACACCGGCCGGCCCCGGAGGACCCTGTGTTTCGGTAGCCACCAACTGAACAGGTGATGCGTTAACACACACCGGCGCCATTGCCGGGAACGACAACAACGGTACAGGTAATAATGTAATATTTACATCAACAGGGTTCGAGCATTTCGTGCCCGAATAGGCGATCATATGCACGGTATAACTCTTACTGCCGGTATAAAATGCAGGATATTTGTGGCGAAGCATCTGTCCGAAAGTCGGGCGGCTGTAGGTGACCAGTGACGTTGGATCGCTGGCATCATAATATACCTCCAGTTTGGTTACCGAACCAAAATCAACTGTCGAATTATTGATAAAAAATACTTCGTGATCGCTGCACAGTTGCGATGGGTTAACGACCGTTAATACTGCCCTGGGGTTAGCGCCATTAACGGTAAATACGGTATCCTTTTTCACACTGCAGCCATCTTTTGATGTTACAGTCAGGCTCATATTGTAATTACCGGTAGCACTGTACTGGTGCGAAGGGCTTTTTGCTGTAGAAGTATTAGGATTACCCGCCGAGGCATTAGCATCGCCAAAGTTCCACAAATAAGTAAACCGAGCCTCGCTGTTATCCGCAATAGTACTGCTATCGGTAAACTGGGCGGTTCCGTCGGTAATACAGATATCGGGCAAAACCGGCTTAACAACAGGCAACGGGTTTACCACAATGGTTTTGGTAGCTGTATTACCTGAGCAGCCCCTGTCGGTAATGTTATACAATTTGGCTGTATAACTGCCCGCCTGGGTGTAGATATGGGTAAAAGGCGAATTATTGGTTTGTGTTTGCAGCGCGCTGCCATCGCCAAAATCGTATACCCATTGGGTGATGGGCCTTTCGGCCGATGTGGACTGATCGGTAAAGGTAACCGTATGGGTTTCGCAATCGGGTTGCGATACGCTGAAAGCTGCTACAGGCGCTGGTTCTACATGTACGGTTTGTTGATACGGCGTACCGATACAACCCGTAACTCCTGTCGCAACAAGCGTTACCGTAAAATTGCCGGATGACAAATAAGTATGTACCGGGTTTTGTACAGCCGATGTGTCGCCATCGCCAAAATCCCAATGCCAGGCTGCTATGGCTTTACCCTTACCATCGGTTTGATCGTGAAACTGGATGGTATCGGCAAAACAGATATCTGTCCGTGATGAAAATTTAGCGCCTGGCGGATCGATAATATCAAAACTCATATCCACCTCTTCATCCGATCCACAGGCATCGGCCACAGGGTTAAAAGCAACCACCTTGATAGCGTAGCTACCGGCTATGGGGTAACTCACCGGTGTTGGATATTGGTAGGTATAAAGTGTCTGTGTGCCTTTGGTGGTGATCTGCACAGGCGCCGGGCCCGGGTCGGTATAAGCCGGTGAGCCGTTATTGAGATTCCAGGTAAGTTTTGTTGTTTGAAATGGTAAGGTAACATTGGCGGTAAAGTTCTGGGCTGTGCAGCCGCTGGTTACCACCTGGTGTGTAACTGGATTGGAATACTGAACGTATTCGTTCAGATCCTGCAGATTAGCGCCCGCTGCATATCCGTACGATTCGAACTGACCGAAGCCGTAGGCAATGGCATTAAACCCACCCGAAGCCGATATGTTATGCGTGCCGGCATTAACAGTAAACCGCCCGTACGAGTATGTCGGATCGCCTGTAAAGGGCGTAAAACCTGCGCCCTGGTTCACACCGTCGATTACGAAGGAAGGGGCATCGGCCGTTTTGATAATAACATTGATATAATGCGCCAGGATATTCTCTTTGGGTGTCGAGTAAAGCGTAGCCTGTTTAATGGTCTGCTCGATGGGCGTCATGAAGATCATTTCAGGATCGCCAATATCATTGCTATCATAATTACATGAATTTTGCATCTTGCCCTGGGTAACCGCATACTGGATAACCTGTATGGGTTTATCCGCCTGGATAATATTGGGCGTAGTGCTGCTAAACTCATAATAAAACCCGTTTACAAATTGCGAGGATGAGATTGGAGCGCCGTTCAGTGTAACATTGGTCGTGGGATCGCTCAGGGCGATACGATAGATATCGTAATCGCGGTTCTTTAAAGGCGAGGTGTAGTAATTTTTACCCCATGATGCTGTAGGATAAACCTGCTGGAAAAGGTTATCGGCGGTATTATTAGACTGAACATTGCTAAAACAACCGATCATGATCTTGGTGCTGCCTGAAAACACGGCAATTTTTTTACAACTGTTCCCGTTGCTGCTAATAGATTGGATACGCGTACCTGTAAGATCTGTGGCCGAGAGACCCTGGAATACTTGCCCCTTTTTTAAATTCAGTGTAAAAGGTGTATTCGCCGCCTGGCCTGTAGTCAAAGCTGCCTTGGGAGTGACCTGTACTACTGTACTATCCTCGGTAGCTACAATAACGAATGCCGAATAAGACGGTGATTCATTGGACACCTGGGTGTAATTTAACGAATAGTAGTCTTTACCCAGGGTATTGATGGGCAATACCAGCGTTGCACCCGAAACAGCTGCCGCGTGGATATGTGCAAAAACCACGATAGGCAGTACCGATGTAATATGGATACCTTTGGAGAATGTACCTGCGCTGCTTAAAAATTCTGCCTGTGGTATAACCACGGGTGTAACCTGGTTTGCTGTAACTGTAAAGTTTATAGAAGAAGTTCCATCAAAAAAACTGATGGTGCCGGTAGTGCTTACATCCGATGTAATGTAAACATCCATTTGGGCGATGGTATTATTAGCAATAATAACGCCGCGGATATTCTGCATGTATCCCAGCCAAAAGTCGGTGCCTTTGTTAGATGTATTGACCTGGGCATATCCTTTCAGAGTGAACAGGCAGGTAACAGTAAAAAAAAGTAGAGTTTTACAAATATTTTTCACCTCCGGTAAATGTGCCTGCTAATATAAGCGTGCATCTGGCAATAAGAACGTTGTTATCTGATAATTGTTACTACACCGGATATTTTACTGCGTCCGTGTTTAGGGTCGATGATGTAATAATAAGCACCGACTGGCAGCATCACGCCGTTGTAGGTGCCATCCCAGGGGGTTGGATAACCGGTTGAAGAAAAAACTTTTTCGCCATTACGGTTAAATACATCAATAGTACAACCCGGATACGAGTCGAGATACTGGATATTCCAGGTATCGTTCACGCCATCGCCATTGGGTGTAAAAGCGTTGGGCACAACCGGTGCAAGCAGCACCTTCACCAAAACAGAGTCGGTTACCGGGCATGCGGTGCCATTAGTGGTTGAGGTTACAGTAAGTGTATATTTGGTATCAACCGATGGTGAAGCTACCGGGTTTAATATCTTGTTATTGCTCAAGCCGGTTGCCGGTGTCCACAAATAACTTAGATTGCTCCCACTTGCGGTAGCTTGCAGTTTAGCCTGCCCGCCCGACAGGATCAACACATCATAAACGGTGCTTACTGTTGCTGCGGGCTCGACGGTTATGTTTTGACTCAGGGTATCGGCACAGGTATTTGCCGAGGTATAGATACATTGCACCACATGCTTACCCAGCCCCACCGTAGCCGGGTTAAATATACCTGTCGACGAAGTTACACCATCTATAGCAAACACCGGTGTACCTGTGGGCCCGTTTTGGATACTCACCGCCGCCGAAAGCTGTATCGGGTTACCGTTAATGCACACCTGCGAATCGGGCTTAAAAGTAACTACCGGAACCGGCAGCAGGGTTATTGTCTGATCGAGCGTAGCTATGCAGGTTGTGGTTGGATATACGCCTGAGTATGCCACCATATGCACTACATATTTCTTACTGGTGGTTGTATTATTAACCGGGTATGTATGCCTGAAAAGCTGACCTACAGCCGGTCGTTCATAATGCGTTTTTACAGTGGGGTTGTTGGCGAAATCGTAATACATATCCACGCTTGTTACATCGCCATTACCAAAACCCGGTACAGTAGCATTATCTACGAAAAACACCTCGCGGCTGCTGCACAGGGTCGAGCTGTTCAGCACGGTAAAATCAGCTTTGGGCGATGAGCCGTTCACCTTAAACTGCTTGATCGTATCCTTTGAGCAGCCATCTTTAGTGGTAACGGTCAGTTTAGCATTATAAGTGCCGATGCCCGGGTACGAATGGGTTACCGTTAACCCCGTAGCAGTGTTAGGGTTTGCAGCGGTAGCTTTGGCATCGCCAAAATCCCAGGTGTATACTAAACCGTTATTGTCCGGAATGGCGGTAAAAATAGCTACGCCATCATTGGCACAAACATCGGGTATTACAAAATCGGCTACCGGTAGCTGGTTTATGATAACCTGCTTACTAACCGACGTACTGCTGCAACCCAGGTTGGTGGTAACGATCAATGTGACCACATAGGTTTTATACGGGCTGAAAGTATGCGCAGGGTTTTGAAGCGTTGATGTTACGGAGCCATCGCCAAAATCCCACAGCCAGGATGTTATCGTACCTTCGGCAGCAGTCGACTTATCGGTGAACGTAACACTTTGGCTATCGCATGTAGGCGTTGAGTAAGAAAAATCGGCAACCGGCTTTTTATTGATGTGTATAGCCTGGCTAAAATTAGTTATCGAGCAGCCACTATGCCCGGTAACCGTCAATTTCACTGTATAATCCCCGGCAACGGCATAAGCATATTTGGGGCTTTGCACAGCCGAAGTATCGCCATTGCCAAAATCCCAGTGCCATGATGATACCACAGTGTTTGTGCCATCGGTTTTATCGGTAAACAAAACGGTATCGCCGGGGCAGGCCGAGGCTTGTGCTGTAAAATTAGCCTGCCCGCTAACCGTAAAATCCTTAGTTGCCGAAACGATGCAGGTATCCTTCGATTTAACTGTAAGGCTGATGTGGTAAGTGCCTGCCTTGGTAAATTGGTGCGTAGGATTTTTTAGAAACGAATTATTAGGATTTACAGTTGTTGCGTTTGCATCACCGAAATCCCACAGGTATTTCAATGGAATTTTGCTCGTATCGGTAGTGGTGGTTTTGTCGGTAAATTGTGCGATTGCATTAACCAGGCAAACATCGGGCAAAGCAAAATCAATAACCGGTTTGGCATGTACCGTTACCGCATGACTTATTGTGCTGCTTGCACAACTTTTGTTGGTCGATACCTGGAGCTTGACGGTATAAGTCCCGGCCTTAGCAAACGTATGCTGGAACGGGATGTTAGTCGTTTTTGTATCAATGGCCGAACCATCGCCATAATCCCATATCCATTGGTTTATACTGCCTTCGGTACTCGCCGACGCATCAGTAAAAGTAATAGCCTGGGTTTCACAATCGGGCGATGAATAGGTAAATGCTGCTGCAGGCAGTGCCCGTACATGCACTTTTTTCGTCCCGACGTTTATGCAACCCGATGAGCTCGTTACCGCTAACGTCACCGTATAATCACCTGCTTGCAGATACTTGTATACCGGGCTTTGCACGGCAGAGGTATCGCCGTTGCCAAAATCCCAGTGCCAGCTTTTTAGTACATTACCCAGCCCGTTGGTCTGGTCCTTAAAACCGATGGTATCATTAAGGCAGATCGAATCGCGCGAGGCAAATTTAGTTTGGGGAGGATCGCTCACCACATAATTCAGGTCGATCTCTTCGTTCGATCCGCAGACGGTAGTAATCGGGTCGACAACAGTTACCTTTACCGGGTAAGTTCCTGCAGTGTTATAGGCCACACTTTGCCCGTAGCCATATACATATAACTGTGTACCATTTTTATTAAATGTACTTTTGTAGGCAGGCGCAAGTTGCGTTACGGGTGATGTGCCATTACCCAGATCCCAGGTGATGCTGGTTGTAACATACGGAATAACAACCTGCGGTTCGAAGGCTGTACCTGTACAGCTCGCAGTATAGGTTGCACTGCTGTTAGGGTCGGCGTACTGGATGTATTCATTCAGGTTCTTCACATTGGTACCTGCCGCATAACCGTACGACTCGGCGCTGCCAAAACCGTAGGCTATGGCATTAAAACCCTGATTAGCTGCTATGGTATGGGTATTAGGTACCGAAACCGTTAACTGCGCATACGAATAAGCCGTATTACCAGGCACCGCCGTAAACAAGCTGGCTTGCAGCGAGCCGTCGAGTGTGAATGAAGATACGGCAGCCGTAGGTATTACCACATTGATAAAACCGTTCAATATTTTAAACTTATCGGTGCTATAAAGGGTAACATGGTCAATATTCTGCTCAAGCGGGTTGAGGTAGATCATCTCCGGGTCGCCGATATCATTGGCTATCGTGGTGTTATTGATGCCATTACCCTGGGTTACCGCATATTGCACAACCTGGACAGGCTTACTTGCCGTTATAACATTGGTACTCTGGCTCTTAAATTCGTAATAAAGACTGTTGGTAAAACTGCTGATGGGCACGGTCGATCCGTTGAGCATAACGGTTGTCGCAGGGTCGCTCAGTATAATGCGGTAAACATCGTAATTGCGCGATTTTAACGGTACCGTAATATAGTTTTTACCCCATGATGCCGTGGGATAAACCTGGTCGAAAAGATTATCCGAACTGGTGTTAGGTTTACCTATGTATATCTTGTTACTTCCCGAAAAAACCGCAATTTTTTTACAGCCACTGCCGCCATTGCTTATCGACTGGATGCGTGTACCGGTAAGATCTGTATTGGAAATACCCTGATAAACCTGACCTTTATTTAAAGTAACGGTAAATGGCGTACCGGCTACTGCACCATTAATTAACGCAGCCGATGGCGTGATCTGTACCGTTGTATAATCTTCGGTAGCAATAACCATAAATAACGAATACGATGGAGTAGCGTTGCTCAACTGGGTATAGTTGATGGAATAATAATCGTTGGCCATGGTATTTACCGGCAGCAAAAGTGTGGCGCCCGAAACCGAACTGGCGTAAATATGCGCATATACTGCAATCGGGTTTTTACTGGTGATATGGATACCCTTGCTTTGCGTGCCGTTAGTATTACCTAAAAAGGCGGCTGCAGGTATACTAACCTGTGTAACTACGCCTGGTGTAACGGTAAAATTAATGGCAGAGAAACTGTTATCGGTAATGGCAACCGTGCCCGATGTGGACACGTCGGAAGCGATATAAAGGATCATTTGCGAACCACTGGGGCCGGCCGCATTAATATGATCCATATAGCCTGTCCAGAACTCGGTGCCGATATTTGACGAACCGGATTGCGCGAACACGCTGATGGCAAACAATAAAGAAAGGGCACACGCGAACGCAGCCTTAAGTAATCGTTTCAAGTTTAATTAGTCAGGATGCTATCGTCAGACTGTTAAGACTGTAAATAGTTTAATCCGACTAAAGTACAGATAAAAAATAAATTAAGCCTAAGATTATAAAATTTCTGCCGGCGATCAGGTCATCCCCTTGGTCAGCGCTTCCAGCTGTTTATTAGCCTGTTCGAGTTTCTGGGCCAGGTCGCGGTTTTCGCGGCGCAGGTTGTAGATCTCCATCGCGTTTTGGATGTACATTTTCAGTTCCTCATCGGCCCAGGGCTTTACCAGGTACTTATAAACCTGCCCCCGGTTAATGGCATCCATTACCGCGTTGATATCAGAAAAACCCGTAAGTAAAATACGGATGGTATCGGGGTAAACGGGGATGATCGACTCGAGGAACTCAATTCCTGTCATACCGGGCATACGTTGATCGGTGACGATAACGGCAATCTCATTCTGATCTAAAACCTTACGGCCCTCACGTGCCGACTGGGCAACGTAAATATTAAAATCGCGCCTGAACGCAGCTTTAAAACTATTCAGATTATGAATTTCATCATCAACATATAATACTCCAAACTGCGTCATGTAAATATCTATTAGTGTATTCGGCTATAAAATCCGGGGTATCAGCTTTTAGAATGAATTTTAACGAAACTTAGGCCAAATGTTTAAATTTCTGCGCACATTTATAGCTAAAATTATTTTCCTTAATCCCATTGGCATAAATAATGAAAAAATACCTCTTTTTGTTTTTATTATTGATAAAAAGCATTATTTCATTCGCCGGGGCTGATACGCTGATCATCCACGAAAGTGACACCAAATTAATTAATAAAAAATATTTTACGCAATTAGAAGATCCGGGTGGCAGGCTAAGTATCAACAATGTTATAAACCGGGGTATTTTTACCGATTGCCCAACATCGCTCCCCCGCCTCAGGCTTTCAAACTCTGTCATCTGGCTAAAGCTGATATTACAAAACAAAACCAATGAGCCTTTTATCCCTGTCAGTATCAGCTCCAGCGGTATCGATGACTTTGATTTATATTCTGTAAACGCCAATATCAATAAGGTTGTGCATATCGACGCCGAAGCGCCTAAAACAGATGATAATCTGTTACCTGCCATCAACGTGATCCAATGTTCCATCCTGCCCGATTCTACCCGTACTATTTATCTGCGCATTGAAAGCAAAGTACCCGATATTTTGCCTGTCGAATTTCACGGGGCCAATACATTTCTGCAAAATTTCATAGCTAAAAATATAGTTTTTGGGATCTTTATGGGGATAGTGGGTATTATGCTGGTTTATAACTTATTGCTGTATTTTATAGTAAAAGATAAAAGCTACCTGTTTTATGTAAGCTACATTTTGTTTTTAGGCATTACCCAGGCTACTTTTCGCGGTTACGGTCACAGCCTGATTAATCACACCTTTTTAAACACCTATTTCACGCCGGTATGCCGTATTCTTTTTTGGGTGTCCATCATCCTGTTTGTAAACCAATTTTTACAGCTTAAAGAACAGAATAAGGGGATTTACAAGTACTTTTTACTGCTCTACATTTTATTCGCAGTCCCGTTTGTCCTGGTGCTGACAGGAAATTTCACACTCTCTTATTCTGTATTGTCGGCCTGCGCTACCATATCGAGCATTGGGCTGCTGATCATCGGCATTATCCTTTATTCAAAAGGCTACAGGCCTGCCAAATTTTTTATGTTCGGCTGGGGTTTGTTCCTCATATCTGTGCTGTTTTCGATAGCCCGAAATAAAGGCTATATACCCTATAACGATTTTACCAGCAACCTGTTACTATACAGTTCGGTTATCGAGATCGTGATGTTTTCGCTGGCATTGGCAGATAAGATCAATTTTTACCGCGATCAAACCAATCAATCGCAGTTTTTAGCGCTTAAGATAGCCCGCGAGAACGAGCGCCTCATTACCGAACAAAATATTATGCTCGAAAACAAAGTGCTCGGCAGGACAAAAGAGTTACTGGAAAGTAATAAGAACCTCACCAGCCTTGTTAAAAACCTGCGCGATGCCCAGGCACAGCTGATCGAAACCGAAAAAATGGCCTCGCTGGGGCAATTAACCGCGGGCATTGCTCACGAAATAAATAACCCGATCAATTTTGTAAAATCGAATGTAAGGCCGCTGAAACTTGATTTTAATGACATTTTTCAATTACTTGATCTGTACGAAACGATAGAAAAAGAACCAGGCAACAAAGATGTATTTAAACCGGCTACCGATTTGAGGCAGAGCATCGATCTGGACTTTATTCGCACCGAAATAGGCGATCTGTTAGACGGCATCGAGGAAGGAGCATCGCGCACGGCCGAAATCATACAGAGCCTGCGCACCTTTAGCCGTACCGACGAAGTTGAGCTTAAACTCGCCGATATTAATAAGAGTATTTTAAGCACACTGGTGCTGCTGCGCAATACTATCCCTTATTATATCGAAATAACGCCGGTTTTTGATAAGCTCGAACCTATTAATTGCTATCCGGGCAAGCTGAACCAGGTTTTTATGAACCTGATTCAGAATAGCATACAGGCCATTACCGAAAAGAAAGAACACGGCAAGGAGAGCATCCTGATCGTTACGCGTGATTATCCGGAAAACATTTCGATCGAGATCACCGACACCGGCATAGGTATGGACGAAACTACGCGGCAAAAGATGTTCGACCCGTTTTTTACAACCAAAGATGTGGGCGAGGGCACCGGGCTCGGCCTGTCCATCGTATTCGGTATTATCGAAAAGCACCACGGAGCTATTGATGTTAAATCGCAGCCGGGCAAGGGTACCACGATCGTAATTATGCTGCCGAAAACGCTTTCTTAAGCTTAAAACAATTACCAATACTAAGTTGAGCTTTCAGCCTTATCAGGCTTCCTCCTTAAAATAAACTTTGTAGTAATTCATTGCCCTGTCGTCGTCGAAACCTTTTTCGATCAGCTCTTTATTACCATGGATGTAGATATGAAAGTTCCTGTCGAGTTTGAGGACGCTTTTATAAACCCGGCTTTGCTTTTTAACTGCGGCGTTCGAGATATCGAATGTGGACGCTATTTCGGTTTCGTGATCCTGTTCGTATTGCGATTTATAGCTTTTAAAGGATTCGATGGCCTTTTCATTTCCCAAAACCTCATCGCCAAACTCATCGAGGTCAAAGGTTTCTTTCTCTTTAAAATATTTCATCGACCGGTTGAGCAGGTCGATCTTATCGGCCTTGGTGAGTTCAAACTCATCATCGAGCTTTTCGGCAACAAAATTTTTATAAATGCTTAGTGTGTTGCTGGTCTGGTTAAAGCTGTCGTTGCGGATCTTTACTTTTAAAAAATCATCTTTCCAGTAAACCGCTTCGTTATTACGGTTGGTTTGGTCGATCACCAAAACCTTATAGCCTTCCTCCTTTTCGGTGTTGAATATCAAACAGCCTTTATCCAGTTTATGGATATTGACACCGTCCTGATCGTACTCCAAATTAAAACCGCCTGTATCGGGGTAAACCTTAAGATAGGTTTCTTTTGTTTCTGATTTAAATATCCCCACGGCATCCAGCAATTCACCCTCCAATTGAATGTTTTTAAACAGGGCAACGTACAGTTCGCCCGGCTTTATTTTAGGGTGATTGGTATTATCAAACAGGTACCTGGTGAGTTGCTGACTTACGTTGTGAAAGTTGGCTTCGTCGGCAAAAACCTCGTCGCAAAAGTGAAATACTTCGTTAAGGTTAAGGTCATCGCTCGAGTGCATAAAGCGGTAAACCTCGTTCACTTTTTCGAATGGTGTTAAAAAATACTGCATCAGCAATTTATTTAACAACTCGTCTTTTAACCGAAGCGGCGCATCAGAAAGGACATAAAATTCATCCAATAACTTGTTACCGACACGGTGTACAGACACCTGATTCAGGTTGGCTTCAAAGGCTGCGATCATGTAATTTTTATATAATGCAAATAAACAAATTACCTATCGTTAAAATTAATTTAATAATTATTATGAAAATTTGAAAATAATTTGAGCTAATAATCTTTTAATTAGCTATTTTTGAAATAAGCAACCTTATTGTATGAATATTTTTATTGGAAATTTACCGTATAAGATTCAGGAGTCGGAGTTAAGAGAACTCTTTGAAGACTATGGTGAATTGACATCGTTGAAAATTATTATCGACCGTGAGACCGGTAAAAGCAAAGGTTTTGGCTTTGCCGAAATGCCCGATCGCGAATCGGCATTAAAAGCAATTGACGACCTGAACGCCGCCGAGATCTATGGCCGCAATATTGTTGTGAAGGAAGCCGAAGAACGCCCCGCTCCTGCCCGAAAGCCCGGAGGCTTTAACCGCAACAATAGCGGAGGCGGTTATAAAAAAGCCTGATCTTTTTCCCGGTTTATCCCTTTTCCGCTTATCGCTTGGCATTGATTCCTCGGCGATAGACATCTGTTAATTTTCTGATATTTTTGTTTTAACCTGTAAGGCGGGCGCCTTATTGACATCTTAATTTTTATGCAACCTGTATCTTCTAAAACAGCATCGCCGCTGATGGTGATCATCGCTTTTGCTACTGTATACATTGTTTGGGGTTCAACCTATTTCTTTTTACGCGTTGCCCTGACCGGCTTCCCGCCAATGCTGTTAGGCGCCATACGCTTTATATGCGCCGGCACGCTATCATTGATCTGGTGCATTGCCAAAGGCGAAAAGCCGTTTGTATTAAAAAACATCTTTCATGCCTCGGTAAGCGGCACATTATTGCTGTTTGTGGCTATGGGCACCGTTATATGGAGCGAGCAGACCCTGCCAAGCGCTATGGTCGCCATCCTGGTTTCGGCGGCACCGATTTGGTTTGTATTGCTTGATTACCCGAAATGGGGCGATAATTTAAGAAGCAAATCGACCATTATAGGTTTGTTGATCGGTTTTGCCGGGGTAATCCTGCTATTCGGTGAACAGATATTGAAGGCATTTAACGTACCCGGAGTGCAAACCGACATTTGGGGCATGGTTGTACTGGTATTGGGCTCAACAGCCTGGTCGGGCGGCTCGCTGTATGCCAAGTACAAGGCTACGGGTGTTTCGGGTATGGTAAATTCTACCTGGCAGATGCTGGCGGCAGGTATATTGTTTAGCATAGCCAGTTTGATCCACGGCGAAGTACAGCACATTAACTGGCAGATTATCCCAACTAAAGCCTGGTTGGCCATAGGGTATCTTATTGTGTTTGGATCACTGGCGGCTTTCAGCGCGTATGTGTGGCTGCTGCAGGTAAGGCCGGCAACGCAGGTAAGCACCTATGCCTATGTCAACCCGGTTATCGCGGTGATGCTGGGTGTATTTTTCGGGCACGAGAATATCTCGCTGCTGCAGATTATCGGGCTGATCATCATTTTGGGCAGTGTGCTCCTGATCAACCTGGCAAAATACCAGTATTCCAAAAAAGCAAAAAATATAGCCGAAGAGATTGTTTAACGGAAGTGGCAGGTATTCAATCCAGTCCGCTTACGCCGCCCGATATGACGAATTTCATCATATCGGCGCCGGTTTTGTCGATAGGCTTTACTTTATCTGAAGATACGATAACTACTTGCCCGGCAAAGGAATACGAGTAGGGAAAATAAACAGCCACGTAGCCCGGCAGGTTAATTTTTGCCAGGTCCTTTTGTGTGAGAAAGCCAATCTTTTTTAAGCCGAACTCATTTACATCGACAATCACGGCTTCGTTGAATTTCTTCTCATCGCCCACAAAGGCCTCTGTCAGATCTTTAATAGATGAGTATAAAAAATTAAAGAAAGGCAGGCGGTTGATCCAGCGGTTAACCCAGTTTTTGATCGGTTGTGTAATAATAGTGGTTACCAGCACGCCCGCCAGTAACACTACGACTATCACCAGTAAAATGCCCAAACCCGGAATGTAGGTGTGCTTGCCTGTTTTCGGGTCAACAATAATTTCATTACTGATATTCAATGCATTATCAACAGATGATACCGCCCAAAAGATCAAAAAAAGTGCAACGCCCAACGGCACCACAATGAGCAAACCTTTAACAAAATAATTAAACAGGGCACGGAAAATTCTATTCATGGCTCTTGATGTGTTCTATTCGTAAAAATACACCCTTTTTACACGCTGTGAAACATTGGTGAGTATTTCGTAGGGTATGGTGTTGATTTGCCTGGCTAACTCCTCTATCTTGTATTCTTCGTTAAATACGATCACTTCGTCCCCTTCTTTTATTTCAATCTCGCTTACATCGATCATCGTCATATCCATCGAAATATTACCAACAGTTGGGGCCAGCACTCCCTTTACAAGCATTCGGCCAACACCGTTGCCAAATGCCCGGAGATAGCCATCGGCATAGCCGATACGTACAGTGGCAATTTTACCATCCTTCGTCAAACTGCCGTTACGGTTGTAGCCGATGGTATCGCCGGCCGCTACCTTTTTAACCTGCGATACGCTGGTTTTTAACGTAGCTACAGGCTGCAAAGGGCTAATTTCGTCCTTTATAGCGTTGTCGATACCGTAAAGGCCGATACCCAGCCGCACCATATCCAATTGCGCCACCGGCCACCGTGTGATGGCCGAGGTATTGGCAATATGCCTGTCGAATTTATAGCCTACCGCCGCTTCTATCTGCCGGTAAGCTTTTTCGAAGCGGTTAAGCTGTTTTAGGGTGAAAGCATCGTGTATTTCGGCATCGCTCGCTACCAGGTGCGAAAATACCGACTGAATATGAACATATCGGTTATCTTCTATTAAATCGCAAAGCGTTTCTATCTCAAAACCCTCAAAACCTAAACGGTGCATCCCTGTATCTATTTTGATATGAATAGGATAGTTCAGCACTTTTTTAGCCTGCGCGAACTTCACAAACTCATCGAACAGCGTAAAACTGTATATCTCCGGTTCGAGCTTAAACTCCACAAGTTTGTCAAAAGCCGATACTTCGGGATTAAGTACCACTACAGGCAATGTAATGCCTGCGTTGCGCAGGGCCACGCCTTCGTCTACATAAGCTACTGCAAGATAATCCACCTTGTTAAACTGCAACAGGTTCGCAACCTCAAAACTGCCGCTGCCATATGAAAATGCTTTCACCATGGCCATGATCTTTACTCCCGGGGCCAGTTTGGAGCGGTAATAACTGAGATTATTCTGCAGCGCGTTAAGGTTGATCTCCAGTACCGTTTCGTGCGCTTTCTTAACCAGCGCCCGGCTTACCCGTTCAAACTCAAAGCTGCGCGAACCTTTGATCAGGATGGTCTCGTCGTCCAATTCCAGATCAGGTAATTTGACGAGCAAACTTTCAGTATCGGTAAAAAAATGCTTCTCAGGCACTTTAAAAATATCCTGGCGCTCCGAAATCGCTTTGCCCACGCCGATAAACTTGTCGATCTTTTTTTCGGTAAGTAAAGCAGCAACCTGGCCGTACAGTACACCCGGCTCCAGGCCCGATTGAAATATATCCGAAAGTATCAGCGTTCGTGTCGGGTGCTGGTTTTGCTGGTTTAAAAAATTCAGCGCGATCTCGAGCGATTGGATATCTGAGTTATACGAATCGTCGATAACCGAACAATTGTTAATCCCGTCTTTAAGCTCCATACGCATACTTACCGGCGCCAGGTGCTCCATCCGGTCGTCAATCAGTTCCGGCTCATAACCCAATGCCAGCAGCGTAGCCCAGCAGGTGATGGCATTCTCTACCGAAGCTTCATCTACAAAAGGTACCAGGCATTCAATCTCCTTTTCCTGGTAGCGTGCCCGCAGATAGAACTTATTGGCGATAATGGTTTCGCTGAAAACGTGCAGGTCGGCCTCCGCCTTATCCTGGCTCCAGGTGAAGTGCTTTTTACCCGGTTTATCGCCTTTATAACCTACAAGCGTATCATATTTATAAACAACCAGGTCGCAATGAGCAAATAGTTTAAGTTTTTCCTCCAACTTTTGTTCGGCACTGCTGAAACCTTCGTTATGTGCTGCACCCATGTGGGTTAACACGCCTATCGTGGGTTTGATCATCACTTCCAACCGTTCCATTTCGCCAGTGGTGGATATACCCGCCTCAAATATGCCAAGCGTATGCATATCATTCATCTGCCATAACGAAAGAGCCACCCCCAACTGCGAGTTAAAGCTTTTAGGATTACGCACAATTTTCTGATCGTGGTACATCAGCTGGTATAGCCATTCTTTTACAATGGTTTTACCATTACTACCCGTAACACCTATCACATCATAATTAAAACGCGAACGTTGATACGCGGCCAGGGTTTGTAAAGCTTTCAGTACATCGTCAACCAGCAGGAAATTGGCCTCAGCCATGTCACCGTCAGGTATTGTACTGACCACAAAGTTGCGTACGCCGGCTTTATAAACCTCCGGGATAAACTCATGACCATCCCTCCTGTCTTTTAATGCAAAAAACAGCGAAATGCCCGGGCTGCCGATCTTACGACTATCGGTAAGCAGGATGCCGATGCTCGTTTCATGCGCAATAATGCCTTTAGCTCCGATAATCTGTTGTATTTGCGTGATAGGATATTGGTTGCTCAACATGGGCTCTAATTTCAAGATATTTATATCAATACAAGAATTTTAGCGAATTTTGGTTTGATGGAGTTTAAACCGGTGCCTGCTAAAATTACCGATCCGAAAGTTGGTTTAACCAAGGCTGAGCACTATTGTGCTTACCAGGAACGTTCGCAGCAGGAAGTGCGCAACAAACTATACGACTGGGGCCTGTACCCTCGTGATGTGGAGCAGATTCTCAGTACGCTGATCGAAAATAATTTTTTAAGCGAGGAACGTTTTGCCAAAGCCTATGTACAAGGCAAATTTAACCAGAAAGGCTGGGGCCGCATTAAAATAAAACAGGGATTGAAGCTAAAAAGAGTGCCCGATGTATTGATCCGCAAGGCTTTATCAATTATCGATACTGATGCTTACGAGCAAGCGCTCAAACACACTTTAGAAAAGAAAGCCCGGCTCCTTAATGAGAAAAACGCTTATAAGCGCAATTATAAATTGCAGCAATATGCCCTGAACCGTGGTTTTGAAAGCGAACTTGTAGCGGATATGTTAAAGGATTTAGAGTAATAGGCTGCTTCTGCCACTTTATTGTCAAAACAACAGCGATTGTAACATATCGGCTATCCGGCAATAATTCAGGTCATTGTTCGCTAAATTGGTGCGAACTAATGATTACTCCCTTATCCTTACAATGCAAATCAAACCTGTTATCACTTTTTTGTTCCTGTTCATCGCGCTAAGCATACACCCTGTTTTTGCCCAGCGCGATAACGCTACCATTTCGGGCAAGATAGTCTCGGCAGCTAACCAGCAACCTTTGCACGCGGTGAGCATCAGCATCAATAAAAAGGGTGTCGGCACGGCTACTAACAGCAGCGGGCAGTTTTTGCTGATCATTCCTCCGGCTAATTTTAACGATACGTTAAGGATATCCTATATCGGTTTCCAAACCCAGTTTTTACCAATAGCCGGGCTGATGAACGGTCAGCCGCTTAACATCGCACTTAAGCCAAACAATACCCAGTTAAAAGAAGTGAATATCGCCTATCACGATCCGCTACAGATCATCCAGAAAGCAATGGATCGCATCGCTAAAAATTACATCAACCACCCGCATATTACCCGTGGCTTTTACCGGATGTATACTGCCAATGGCGGTATCCCGCTCGAACTATCGGAGGCAGTATTCGATATTTACAACTTTGGCTACGCTGATAAACGGGCCGATGCATTTAAGCTGATCAAGGCGCGCGATCAGAAAAACCAGCGCGACCTGCGCTCGCTCGAAGTTGGCCAAAAGCCAAACACCATATTTAACTACGACGTGGTGAACCATTTGATGAGCAGTGGTTTTTTAAGCGAGCGCGGAATGGCCAAACATCATTTTGAAGTGACCGACGTGACCGATGTTAAAGGTTATACGGCTTATGAGATCAGCTTTCGAGAAAATGAGAATGCCGGCGGCGAAACTTACCGCGGCAAATTTTATGTGGATACTAAAACTTATGCCTTTATTTATTTTGACTATGGCTTAAGTCCGAAAGCGCTGGCTGGTGATGAGCTCGGCAATTTTTCAGATCATATACTTGCCGGCATAGATGGGATAAAGATCACTTTAAAGCATGATCGCACTGCCGTAGGTTACCAGAAAGTCGGCGAAAAGTGGGTATTATCTGATGTAGTCGGTAGTGATGTGCTCGACGTCAGCAATCCCGAGTTAAAGATCAACCAGGTTGCCAGCATCAGGTTCAATTACCAGGTAACGTCGGTAGACACAGCTCAAAACGAATCGTTTAACAATAAACTCGGCCGCCGCGAGAACATTAACGACCATAACAGCAGCGAAGGCGAAGAGTTCTGGAAGGATTATAACATTCTGTTGTCCGATTTTAACACCGAAGATATTTTTAAATACATTAAAGCGGTAAACAGCCAAACCAAACTGAAAGACAAGTTTGAAGAAAAATTACACAAGCTTCCTGCTGATACGGTACAAAGGCTTGACGCACTATTGAAATTTTATCATGATAACGGGCAATTTAACGGCGCTGCCCTGATCCAAAGCAAAGGCAGGATCTTGCTCAATAAAAGTTATGGCTATGCCGATAAGGAAACCAAAGTCACCAGCGACAACCACACAGCTTACCGGATTGGCCCTGTGAGCCAAACTTTCACGGCCATCATTATCAGCCAGTTGATTAAGGAAGGAAAGCTTGCTTTGAATGCCCCAATCAAAACATATATCCCATATTACACCAACGGGGACGAGACTATCGAACAACTGTTAACCAATAAATCGGGCATACCCGATTATTTGAATAACGCAACTTACAAGCAACAGGTATTCAGTCAATCGTTCACGCCAAAACAAATGGTGATCAATTTTTGCAGTGATACATTGAACTTTAAAAACGGTACCTCTTTCGAGTATAGTAATTCGAATTTCATAGTACTCGCCGCCATTGCCGAAGAAGTAAGCGGCAAACCTTTTGCAACACTGTTACAAGAAAGAATATTTGCGCCGGTGCAAATGACGGATACTTATTTTGGCGCTCCGAAAACCAATAATATCCACCCGGCTAAAGGTTACGTGAACGAACAGCCTGAAAGTGTTGATGATGTTGCCAATCAGGCAGGTGCCGGCGGTATATCATCTTCGGCTGAAGATATGCTCAAATACCATGAAGCTTTACGCACCGATAAGCTGCTGACCACAACACAAAAGGCCGAAATGCTGAAACAACGCGAAGAATTTAAGGACAACGGCGCCTGGTACGGCTATGGCTGGATGATTGATAAAAGTGCTTTTGATGCTTCAAAGAAACACGTTATTACGTATTATTCGGGTACCGACCTGGGTTTTTCGGCAATGTTTGCGCGGCAGGAAGACAGTGATACCTGCATCATCCTACTTAATAATAACGCCGATTTCCCACGATACGACATGACCGACCTGTTATTGAATATGGTAAATTAAAACAAGAAAGCCTGCTGACTACGGGTCGACAGGCTTTGTATCTTGTGTTTAGAGCTGTTTACTTTAAATATCCGTTAAAAAAGTCGATGGTACGTTTCCAGGCCAGTTCGGCGGCAACTTTATCATAGCGCGGCGTGGTATCATTGTGAAAACCATGGTTGGCGTTCTCATAAATATAGGCATCATACTTTTTGCCGTTAGCTTTCAGGGCGGCTTCATAAGCGGGCCAGCCGCCGGTTATGCGGGTATCTAGCGAGGCATAGTGCAGTAACAGTGGTGCATGTATTTTGGGCACATCGTCGGCCGTTGGCTGTGCACCGTAAAACGGTACGGCTGCGGCCAGATCGGGCAAGCGCACCGCCATTTGATTGGCAATACCACCACCGAAACAGAAGCCCACTACCCCTATCCTGCCATTGCAATCTTTATTTTGTTTCAGATAGTCGAAAGCGGCGATAAAATCTTCCAGCATTTCGGCCGAACTGCGTTTGGCCTGCATGGCGCGGCCTTCATCATCATTACCAGGATAGCCGCCAAGGGGTGTAAGCGCATCTGGCGCTAAGGTGATAAAACCAGCCAAAGCTGCCCTGCGGGCGACGTCTTCGATGTAGGGGTTCAATCCTCGGTTCTCATGCACTACCACAATGCTGCCTAATTTGCCCTTGGCATCTTTGGGTTTTGAAAGCAAGCCCTTAATATTGCCGCCTCCTTTTGGCGATGGGTAAGTGATATAACCGGATTCGAGACGGGTATCATCCGCTTTTATCTGGACATTATTCTGGTAATCGGGCATTAAAAAACTCAGCAATGCGGGCACGGTAAGTCCGCCAACGGCGTATAAGGACAGCTTTTGCACAAAGGAACGGCGGTCGATACGGCTGTGCGCGTAGTCGTCGTACAGGTCGAACACCTCCTGTTTAACGTCTTCTTTTCTGATCTCGCTCATAGGTATAATGGTTTTACTCAAATATAGCGAATTTTCAACCCATCAAATTAATTACCTGGCGTTCAAATCTACACAAAGACTTTTTAGGCAACGCCATACCCTTTCAACGGTTGTTTGCAAATACCGTTAAAAATCCCATCAATTCCATTACCCGTAAAAACTCCGCTTGTAATGGCGCTTTGATGTGCAGGGCCAGTCCATTAACCGGATGTATAAAGCTTAACTCAGAAGCATGCAAAAGCATAGTTTCTATTTGCCAGCGTTCTTTAAACAGTTTGTTTTGCTTATTACAACCATGGGTACGATCGCCAATAATGGGGTGAAATATATGTGCAAAATGCTTGCGCAACTGGTGCATACGCCCGGTAGCAGGTTTAGCTTCAACCAGCGAATAACGCGATGTAGGGTGCTTGCCCAAAGGCACATCCAGTTCGGCGCGGTTTAAAGTTCGATAAGCAGTGAAAGCATCCTGCAATACTCCATCATCGCGCCGCAGCGGATAATCAATCTCCCCGGCATCAAGCGAGTGTCCTCGTACTATGGCCAGGTATTTTTTATCGACCCTGCCGTCCATAAAAGCCTGCTGCATGGCAATCTCGGTATCCTTATCCAGGGCAAACAGCAACACCCCGGCAGTCTTGCGGTCGAGCCGGTGAACGGGGTATACCTTTTGCCCTATTTGGTCGCGCAATAGCTGCAGGGCAAACTCGCCGGCATCCGCAGCTATCGGTGACCGGTGCACCAGCAAACCATGCGGTTTATTGATGGCTATCAGGTGGTTATCGTGGTAAATTATATCCAGCATAGTAACAGTTGTTGCCGCGAAGTTAAAACATGTAGCTTTTATAAGCGTTATACCACAATAATTGAAAGGATTATTTACTTTTAAACCCAATTTAAACACCTGCTTATTATGAAAAAGTTGACCATCACTTTAGCGATATTATTAACTACTGCGGTATTCGCCGCGGCGCAAACGCTACCGTCGTTCCAGTTTGGGGTGAAAGGCGGCGTTAATTTGTCGCAGTTTTCGACCAGCGGCACTTTTAACAGCGATAACCGCGCCGGTTACCTGGCCGGTTTCTGGGCGCGCATAGGCGCTTTGGGCCTCAACCTGCAGCCCGAGCTTTACTATACCAGTAAAGAGGCTACCTTTAACAGCGCCGCTAACGAAACAAGTAAAGTAACCATCAACAGCATCGATTTCCCGGTTTTGGTGGGATTGAAATTTGGCGCGCTGGGCATTGGCGGGCGCATCAACACCGGCCCGCTGGCTTCGTTTATTATCGATAAAAATCAAAGTTTCGGCACGGCGGCGTCAAACGCGGTAACCTTGCACTTTAAAGATCAGGCCTACGCCTGGCAGTTCGGCGCAGGCCTGGATATCATGAAGCTATCTGTCGATCTGCGTTATGAACTTGGATTGACCAACTTAGCCAATAACGGTTACGACCAGAAGCTTAACCTGTTTAATGTCAGCTTAGCTTATCGTTTGTTTTAACATGCGCCAATACAACGAACAGCTTGCCGACCGTTTACGCGAAGCTTTAGCCGACCTGCCACAGGTTGAAGAAAAGGTGATGTTTAGCGGTGTAAGCTTTTTAGTGAACGGCAAAATGTGCATCAATGTAAGCCACGATGAACTGATGTGCCGCATTGGCCGCCAGGAAGCCGAAAAATGCGTTGAAGAAAATGGCTGCCGACAGATGATGATGCGCGGCAAGCCCATGCGCGATTTTGTGATGGTGAGCGAAGAAGGCTATCGTACTAAAAAACAGCTTGACCACTGGATCAACCTTTGCCTGGCATTTAACAAACAGGCAAAGGCATCGCCCAAAAAGAAAAAGAAAACCGAATAAATGCGTAAAACCTTGTTGTCGGTAATTTTTATTACGCTTTGCGCGGGTTGCTTTGCGCAGATAACCATCGGCTTAACCGGTAAACCAGACACCTCATTCAACATCAACAGCGATTATAAAAAGAACATCAAAAAGTACCCTTTTATCCGGATGGTGCCTGATAGCATGCCGGCATCAGTTGCTCAAAAGCAAAATATCACCTATTGCAATAACGGCAAACGTGATCTGCAACTGGATGTATTTTATCCGAAAAATATAAAAAAAGCGGCACCTGCTGTCCTGATCATCTTCGGCGGCGGCTGGCGATCGGGTAACCGCGCTATGCATTATCCTTTAGCCGAACATCTGGCCGCGTTAGGTTATGTTTGCTTTACAGCTGATTATACCCTGTCGACCGAGGCGCTTTACCCTGAAGCGGTTTATAATTTAAAAGCCGCCTTACGCTGGATACGCGCCAATGCCAAACCATACCATATCGATGCCAACCAGGTAAGCGCCTTAGGGTTTTCGGCAGGCGGCGAGCTGGCTGCATTTTTAGGTGCAACCAACGGCGACCCCAAGTTTGAAGGCAATGAAGGCAATGCCAAATACAGCAGCCGGGTTAACGCCGTGGTTGATATCGACGGAACTTTATCATTTGTTCACCCCGAATCGGGCGAGGGCGATGACAGCAAGAACATTTCGGCGGCCACCTATTGGTTCGGCTACTCTAAAAAAGATAATATAGCATTGTGGACGGATGCTTCGCCGCTAAGCCATGCAGGCAAAACCGCACCGCCTTATGTGTTTATTAACAGTGCTATCGACCGGATGCATGCCGGGCGCAACGATTTTATCAGGATATTGGACGAAAACCACACCTACAGCGAGATGCATGCTATCCCCGGCACACCACACACCTTTTGCCTCTATTACCCCTGGTTTGATGAAACGGTAAAGTATATCGACAGTTTTTTTAAGAGGGTTTACCAATTATAATAGCCGCCGGGAGCAGGTTGTCACGAATAATAAAAGGCTTTAGGATGAGGGCGCGTTGATCCCTGGGGCAAGCCATGTATGGTGTGAAAATTATAACTGGTAACCGGGAAGCCACCGTTTGTACCGGGTGTTTTGTGTGTACTTATCACAATAGACTCATGGATATTGGGATTAGTACCGCCGGCTATGCTTATGATATGAAGCTGCATGGGCTGCCAGGGCTTTTTGGCCAGGTTTGCTTTCGGGGAATCAGTTTTTTTCATTCAGGGGAAATTGAAAGATTAAAGTTACAATTTTTCCGGGAGTAGCAAGCTGCTCATTTCCAATTACAATCGCCGATCTTTTTTGCGGTACCAGGCCATACACAGCCGTATCATACGGTTATAGGTTTTAATGCCGTGTGGCTGGTTGTTAGCTTTCAAAAAATGATCGTAAAATATTCCGCTTAAAGAACCCGCCTTGCCTTCAAAGCTCTTCCAGTACAGGCGTTCTTTTTTAAAATCGGCCAACACGGGTTTGCTGATATGTGTTTTCAGTTCCTTAAACATTACGGTGTCGCGACGATATATGGCGTGCATAAATTCGGCGGTGCCTTCAAAGTAAGCCGAATACCGCAAAAATCTGTCGCGCGAGGAGATACCGGTAACATATCCGGCAAAATCGGCTTCGTCTTCGGCTCCGAAACCCATCTGGTGCGACATTTCATGACAAGCCACGAAAGGCTTCAGGAACACGGGCATCTGGTAGTTGATCTGCGCCTCGGATGTAAACGGATCATAATAACCCGAAGTTTCGAGGTAGTTTAGCAGCCAGCTTAACAACGACGATTTGACGCCGGGATGTATAGCTGGAAAGTTTTTCGATCTGCCGCTCATATCAGCTACGGCAGAGGCCGCGGTGTTATAAATTTCACGGTTGGATTGCAGGGTATCTACACTTTTTAAAGCAGCTTTGCTGGCATTCATGCTGTCGATCAACATTTGGGCAACCGCTTTTACATCGGTTAAGGTATAACTGGTATCCTGCAGGTTTAAACGCTCTGCAGCGGATGGACGAAAGTAGTTCAGCCCCCAAAACAGGTAAAACGCTGCATAGATAACCTGTACTACTATAACCAGCCCGAGTAATAGCTGGGCAAGTTGTTGCCAGCGTTTTTTAAACAAGTAACGGATGATCCGTACCAGTGCACATATACAGTAGATGATCAGCCCGACATAAAACACATCACCAATACTAAAAGGAAAGATGTTAAATACCGGGTGCAGGATATGGCAGATGAACAAATATAAACCCTGCGAATAAAAGTATTCGATAAAACCGGGGAACCAGGTTATTACCGACAGGATAATGATCAGTATGGTAAGAATACCGATGACTTTAAATTTTAATCTGTACTGACGCGCTACCCTGAACATCAGTTATCTTTATGAAATTTAATCTTCAATCTGATCTCTTTGCTGCTACCACCAATCCAGGCCGGCCCGTTCTTCAGTATCTCAATAGCTTTTCGGTTGATACTGATGGTGCTGCCTTTCAAAATACGGATACCGTGGACCAATCCATCCTTACCAACCTTAAAGGCCAGCATCACCATCCCTACCGAATTATCGGGCATAACGGCCTGTTGCTTTATATAAGCCAGGTAGCTTTTCCAGCCATCCGCGGGCCGAACAGGCGATTTGGTTTTATCCGAATATCCGGGCACCACTACTTCGGCAAGGTACATGGTGCTGTCGGCTTTGGCATTTTCGGTCTTCGCTTTTAACAACCTGCTACTAAGTGCTAATGTCGTCGAATCTAATGGCTTAGCCGTTACGGTAGCGACCGATGCCGATACTTCTTTTTTCGGTTCGTTGCCGTACCCTCTCACCGCTACCTCGTTTAAGGTATGTGTATTTAAACCTGATACGCGACCGGCCAGGGCGTTGTTCAAATCCATTTTTTGCATACTGGTGGTGTCGGTTTTGATACTAAGTACTTTATCCGGCTTGCCATTTTTAGCTACCTGGTCGCCATAATCATCAATAATCCGGATGTTTTTTACGATATCGGCAGGGAGGTTCTTAACAGCATCGGCCATATTGCCACCGGTAAAATCTTTCCCGTTAATACGTGCCTTCGTTACCTGTTTTCCCTGCGCAGTCACGTTACCGTTAGCATCAACATCAACGCCGGGCAGCTTTTTCAGCAAATCTTCGGCGGTATTGGCTTTACCTTTATAAAAAGCATAGTTGCTGGCCGTATAGGCCACACTGTCTGCTTTAATAACTGCATTGGCCTGAGGTGCGGTAATAACCGCTTGTGGCTTTTGCGGATGATTTTGTAACCGAACGCGGTTTTGAGCAAGTGCCGGTGTTTTCTCAACTGCAACGGGATGACGTGCCCCGCTATCGGCCCGAACGCGGACTTTATCGTAAGACGCTGCCGGCGGCTGGATATTGGCAAAATTTGTGGCCTCTTGCTTATTGGCTACCGGTTTAAACAACAGATAACCGATGCTTATCGCCACAAGTAACGCCGCTGCAACAGGCAGTACACGCCAAAACAAAATGCTGCTGCGTTCTTTTTTAGGCGCCACCCTATCGGCAATACGCTGCTGCAACTCTGCCAGGTTATCCTGCTGATCGTTATCCAAAAGCCCATACCCTTCCAGCGCGTCCATTAAAAACGGATCGTCCTGGGCTTCACGCTCCAAACGGTGCATAGCTTTGGCATCAAGCTCGCCGTTAAGGTACTTGCGTATCTGCGATATGTCGGGTTTATCAGCGCTCACGGTTTTTCTCCAGGCAAATTTTCAAATTTCTTTTCCCATTCTGGATATAGCTTTTCACTTCGTTCATGCTATACCCGGTATCTTCTGCTATTTCTTTATAACACTTTTCTTCTATATAAAATAACTGTATGCTCAGCTTTTGTGCGGGCGGCAGTTTTTCTTTACAACGTTCCAAAGCAGCCAGATCTTCTTCGCGGTCATCATCATGATGCAAATCCTCAGCCAATTCCATAATATCGTCTAAGGCATCGGTCTGCATTTTTTTCCCCGATCGTAGCTGCATCAGGCAATAATTACGGCTCAAAACATATAGCCAGCTTTTAAACTGCCTGATATCGTGTTTATTTACTTTAACAATCAGCTCCTCAAATATCTGCATTACTGCGTCTTTACTCAACTCATCATCCTTTAAATATTTAAGGCAGACACCAAAGACCAGGTGCATATACTTTTGATACAAAGCAGCAAGCAAGGCCAGGTCGCCTGTTTGCCGGTATTCCTGCAACAGCCTTTCGTCGTCCCTATCGTCTGGTTTTTTTGAGCTTTTTAAGAAGTTCATTAAGGGCAACAAAATAATTTTTTTTTATGGCTTATGGAAATCCATATCCATAATGCATCCTGTAGGCAGATTACACAATTAACCCCGGTTATTTACCAAAAAACTTACTGAAATGACAACGAACAACATCGACATTTTTAAGCCAGAGTGGCTGAATGTAGTTTTTGCAAACCGCAACCAGGCATACGGCGCTTACCAGTTACGTAAGGATAACGCCCGGACAACCAATATGGCTATGGCAATTGCCTTGAGCAGCTTTTTATTATTGATGGCGGCGCCTGTCATTATTAACAAAATCCATGGGCCGGTTGGGCGGCAGCCGGTTTATACTGACGAACACCGAACCGTCGTCGATCTGCGCCAGGTTTACAAGGTGATTCCGCAAAAACCGGTGCAACAGGCTAAGCCGGCTACAGCCAAACCTATCAACGATGTGATAAAAAACCTGCCGCCCGTTGTTAGTGCTACTGCCACTGATCAGCCACCTACCCAGGCACAGCTAAAAACTGCAGAATCGGGATCGGTTACCATGCAGGGCACACACACCGAGGGGCCGCCCGTAATTGACGCAAGGCCCGGTACCGAGACCACAACCGGCGGCGGACAAGGCACAGCCCCGGATGGCAATAACAACGAGGTTTTCCCTGTAGCCGAGTTTAACCCCGAATATCCCGGCGGCGAAGCAGCGTTCACCAGGTTTCTGCAAAAAAACATCCATTATCCTGCTGTAGCGAAAGAAAATGGTATACAAGGCAGGGCCTACATCCAGTTTATTGTTGAACGCGACGGCAGCCTGACCGACATACATATCCTCCGAAACCCGGGCGGCGGCACCGGCGAAGAGGCGGCAAGGGTGCTGAAAATGTCGCCGCACTGGAAGCCAGGCATGCAAAACGGCAGGGCGGTAAGGGTGCAATATACCGTACCGGTAAACTTCACTATGGGCGATCAGGATTAATTTACGGGAATTTATGGAATGAGTATCGCCGCTGCATCTTTTATACAAATTAATAAACCTCAAACATAGAAATCATGTTAGGATCAAACATCAATATCTTCAGAACCGAATGGCTGAATGTGGTTTTCGCAGGCCGTAACCAGGCCTATGGCGCTTATGAACTTCGCCGCGAAAACCCGCGCAATACCAACAGGGCGCTCGTTATTGCAATAGCTGCCTTTATTTTCCTGCTGGCCACGCCAACTATTGCCAACTGGATTAAACATTTTGTGCCCAAGGCCGATGTACCGGTGAAGGTTACCGAGGTTAATCTTTTACCGCCGCCGCCACTGGAACAGAAAAAAGTTATCCCGCCACCTGTTCACGAGGCGCCAAGGCCACATACTACCGAGATCCGTTTCCCGCCGCCGGTGGTACGCCCCGACCCTGAAGTGCGCGAACAGGACCCGCCGACCGAAAAGCAGCTGGTTGATGCAAACCCCGGTCAAAGAAACCTGAAAGGCGATGCCGACGCTCCGATCGACCTCGACGAAAAACACGGCAATTCGGAGGTGCGGAACGTAGTGGAGGCAACCGACTCCGACGAGCCATTCAAAGCTGTTGAGATCAACCCTGAATATCCGGGCGGCGAAGCGGCGTTTGGAAAATTCCTGCAAAAGAATATTCATTACCCAAGCATCGCCAAAGAGAATGGCATCCAGGGCAAAGCTTACATCCAGTTTATCGTGGAGCGCGATGGCAGCTTAACCGACATCAAATCGTTACGCGACCCCGGCAGCGGTTTGGGTGAGGAAGCCATCCGTGTGCTAAAAATGTCGCCGCATTGGAAACCCGGCATCCAGAACGGTAAACCGGTAAGGGTACAATATACCATCCCGGTAAACTTCAGCCTGGGCGATCAGTAGGAATAAAAAAAGCGAATGCGCACTAAGAGCGTCGATAATATGCTTTTAAACGCCTTAGAAGCACTTTCCAGACTGGATGATCTGTTCGAAAACGGCGATGCTTTGACCAAAAGAAGTGTGTTGGGTTGTATATTTCGCGAAAAGCTGGAATTTGACGGTGAAAATTATCGAACCCCAAAATTGAACGAGGGTGCGGAGCTAATATATCTGATAAACAAGACGTTAAGAAACAAAAAAACCGGGAAAGATTGCAATACTTTGCAACTTTCCCGGTCTGTACTGAGAGTGATGAATTTTTTAAACACATTTATGGCTTTCTGATAATTGTAGAGCGAATTTTGACAAAATATGATCAGAAAAATTTAGAAAACAAAAGTGAATAGTAGCTGTAATTTTCCCTTTGTGAAGTGTTCAAAGAAATTGACATGGGGAATTTCTTGAACACGTCTTAAAGTCGATCATAAAACTGATGAATTTGTATGTTATCTTATTTTTGATTCATCGCCAATGCTCTAAGATAAAAATTATGACCTTCCTCAGTAAATCTAAACTCATCTAAATATGTTGGATCTTTCTCTATAAGTTTATATAGTTTTAATTTCTCAAAATTTCTCCTCTCCTGAATGTTGTCTATGAAGAGTTTTTTAGTCAGCTGTTCCCCATATGAAATAATAACATCAAAAAGAGTCATTTCTTTTTCATTCAAAACTATAATTTGTTTACCGAGCAATTCTTCCATCTGTCTATAACTCAAAGTAGAATATAGAGATTCAGGATAAGTTAGATTTGATAATTTATTCCTTAGTTCTGAATTTTCTTTCGTTAATCGTGCAATTTCTTCGGCAAGAAAACCAGTGTTGACAGCATTGTCCCCTCTTATCCATCCAACCAATTCTTTTCTATAACTGAACTCAGAAATTGTTTCATGAATTCCAATTTTTATATCCTTGCAATCTGACCAAAATTTAACTAAATTCTTTAATACTATGGATTTGAATTTTTTTAATTCCTTCTGATGTTCCTGCTCGAAACCCGAGCGTCCTAAAATGGCGGCCTTATTATCCAACGCTTCTTCCGAAATTACTAATGCAAATAATGGTTTTCTTTTCTTTATCGCATATTCGAATTCCAAATGGGTATAACTTTTACCCGTTTTTCGATCTATGCTACCATATCTCCCCCCTAATATTAATAAATAGATATCGGACTCGTCTATCCACCTCTTTATAACAATCATTTGAGACTCATCCCCAGCAGCAAATAACTCCATTCCAGCAGGTATGTGCCCTGATGATAATATGGCTTCTACAGCTGCTTGTCTCTCTTGTAATAAATCTAAATATGTTGAAGAGACGAAAATTTGTAATTTTTTATCCTTCATGAAGTCAATTACTATTTAATTTAAAGATACGTAACTCTCCATTTATAGTTTAAAAGGAATAACTTAGGTTTTTTCCAAAAGCAAATGCTTGAAACTTCAATTCTTCAAGATTGCCTGTGTTGTTTATTATAATTTCTGACGAATCTCTAATTTTGATTAATTCATCATAATACTCTTCTTGTTTCATAGCAATTTGTAATGCATGGTCAGAATCAAGCCCATCTTTAACCAGCCATTCGTAATATCTTTTAGTTCTACTCAATTCATTTGCGTCAATGAAGACAGTTTTTACTTTCTCATAATTCTGCTTAAATAAAGTATATGTCGAAAAAAGACGTATGCCATCTAATATATATGTGCCCCCTGGTTTTATCCAACCATTAATTACATCGAATACAGTTTCTTCACCATAGGTATTTAAAAAACTTCGACCAATTTCAAATTTGTGTTGGGTTTTTAAGCCTTCGGCTTCCATGAATTTTTTTAAACAATATCCTGTATTTATATCCTCAAATTTAGAGACCTCTGAAACCACTTGACAAAATGTAGTTTTGCCAACCCCTGTAAAACCTGTTATGATTACAAGTCGAGTTATGTTATCCATATTATTTCTTTTTAAATAAGCACCAAGTTATCGAATGCTTATGTTTGCCGATAACAGGCAAGTGTTCTTCTTCAATCTCCCCCGTAAAAACCTTGAGAATTTCAAGCTGCTCGTTGACAAGCTCTATAACGTAATTTTCTGATCTTAAGAAAGTCTTGGTTGTGCCATGGTTTGCCGGCATTCGGAGATTATTATTTATCATGCAAAATGCTATTAATCCACCTGATTTTAAGGAGGCAATCATTTTATAGTGAATATGGTTAATCTCGTTTTTCGTTAAGCAGTGGTAAAGGCCATAACAAACTACTAAATTAAAATGATCCAAAGGATATTCGTAATCTGTTATGTCTTTAACTATTAGATTTCCTCTCGGTATTAAATTATTTTCTTTAAATCTCCTTTTTGCCCCTTCAATCGCTAAGATACTTTTGTCAATACCCTCTACTACCCACCCTCTTTTTTCCAAAAAAAACATGTTTTTGCCGTCTCCACAACCCATATCTAAACATAACCCAGGGGTTTTAAAATGAGACAATGCTTCGACAACCATTCGCCCCGGAGTGGGGTTCCATAGTATGTTCTTTGCGGCATATAATTTATCATACTGCGCAATTGCCTTTTTCATTTACTGAGAAATTTGTGAAAGAATATAGGATTTTAAATTATTCGTAAAATAAGAATTAATTCAATACTTAGAAAATATTATTAATTGTTAATAATTAAAAAGAGAGGCTAAACTAAATCACAATATTTATTTGCCAAAGAGCCTTAATTATTATTATTATGGAAACAAGAAAAAGAAAGGCCAAAAGAATATCAGATAGGCCAATTAAAACGAAAGCTATGAATACAAATATCTATGCAGGTAGCGAGGAACCATTATTAAATAAAGTTGTAGAAATAATTGTTAAGATAATTAAGAAAGAGGTTGGTTTATAGCGAGTTAAGGTGTTCAAAGGTGCAATATTTTAAGACTGCTGGGAATGTAAAGTGCTTTTATGGTATAAATATTTGATAATTAACGAGTTTCGGAGTTCGACTAACAGCAAAACAGAGAGGATGGGATTGAAAACACCTTTGTTTTGTAAATAGTTGATAATTAATAAGTTGAAGTATTTGTTTGAGTTGTTCTATTGAGGAGATCAGCAAAACTCATTAAAAACAAGAAATGCAAGTTGTTGATAGTTAAACCATTACAAACTTGCATTTCTGTCTAAGTACCTGGGGCGGGAATCGAACCCGCACGCCTTTGACGGGCACAGGATTTTAAGTCCTGCGTGTCTACCAGTTCCACCACCCAGGCAGGTGATTACCTTTTAAAAACAAATCCCTCCGGGTTATCAGAGGGATTCAGAGCGAAAGACGAGATTCGAACTCGCGACCCCGACCTTGGCAAGGTCGTGCTCTACCAACTGAGCTACTTTCGCATTTTTTGTTTCCGTTTTGCTTCCGGCCTTGTGCCTTTTCGCTAACGGAGTGCAAATATAGGCAGAATTGAATTATACGCAAGTGTTTATTCCAACTTTTTTTAAATATTTTGCATTCAACCCGCTTACCCGCTCTTTTTCAGGCAGATTAATTTATCCAAAAAATACCGGGCCCGCAGCCTGTTCATTATTTACCTGCAAACCTATACTTTATTGATTGCTGTTTCGGGGTTGGCTCACTAACTGCCTTACCTCCCGCTTCCACCCTTTTTAATACCTTTGCCCTTCAAATATCCAATACCTATGCCTCACCTGCTCGATAACCCGGTTTTTAACGGACTATCATCCGGCAACAGCCATTTAGCCAACGGTACCGATGAGGTCAGATTTTTTGACAAGGCCATATCGCCTTTGATCGGTCTTCAGGAGTATTCGCAAGCCAATTTTGATACCCTTTATCAACTAATTGAGAAAGGCCGTACCCTGGCTACACTTACCGCAAAAGATATTGTCATCCCTGCTCCGTGGAAGTTGATCAGGCATATCGTCATCCTGCAGATGGTGTTCGACGGACCGGTACCTGCCGAAAAGGAACAACTTACGCCTTTGGATATCGAACACGTACCTGCCATGCTGGCCCTAACTAAATTAACCAACCCCGGCCCCTTTACCGAACGCACCATCGAGTTCGGCAATTACGAAGGTATTTTTGTGAATGGCGAACTGGCCGCTATGGCCGGGCAGCGCACACAACCACGCCCCTATATCGAGGTGAGCGCCGTTTGCACACACCCCGACCATCACGGCAAGGGCTATGCCGGCCGGCTGATTAAAAGCCAACTGCAAAAGATAAACACGTTGCAATGCATACCATTTTTGCATGTGCGTGCCGATAACGATGCGGCGATCAGTGTCTACAAAAAATCAGGCTTTTACATTAACCAGGATATACATTTCAACCTGTTTCAAAAAGATTAATTTAATAAGGCCATTTGGCGAACAGGGTCTTAATTGCCGAAAAGTTAAATCCATCAACCTTTGTTGGTTTTTGACCAATACACTCTCATTAATTTTTTCTATTTTGCTAAGCTATGGAACCAACCGTAAAACCTAAGGCCCAGGCCGCATTGTGGTTTATTTTTATTACACTGCTTATCGATATCACCGGTTTTGGTATCATCATTCCGGTATTGCCGGATCTGATCCGGAAATTACTACATGGCGATATCAGTATAGCTGCCCGTTACGGCGGTTATCTTACAGTGGCCTACTCGCTAATGCAATTTGTTTTTGCACCGGTAATTGGTAACCTGAGCGATAAATACGGGCGCAGGCCGGTTTTGCTTGCTTCACTATTGGGTTTCAGTATCGATTACCTGTTCCTGGCCTTTGCCCCTACTATCTGGTGGCTGTTTTTAGGCCGTGTGATCGCGGGGATAACCGGCGCCAGCTTTACAACCGCCAGCGCCTACATTGCCGACATCAGCACCAACGAAGACCGGGCGAAAAACTTCGGTATGATCGGCGCGGCATTTGGGTTAGGTTTTATCATCGGCCCTGCTATCGGTGGCGTACTGGGCGATATCGGCCTGCGCCTACCCTTTCTGGCTGCATCAGCACTAGCTTTACTCAATGCCTTATATGGCTTTTTTATATTACCAGAGTCGTTGCCTTTAGAAAAACGCCGCCCCTTTGATATCAAACGCGCAAACCCCATTGGCTCGTTAAAGCAGTTGGGTAAATATCCGGCAGTATTAGGTTTGGCAGCATCTTTTATATTGATATATCTTGCGGCACATTCGGTACAAAGTGTTTGGAATTTTTTTACTGAGTATAATTTTAACTGGAGTAAAAAAATGGTAGGCGCCTCGCTGGCATTTGTTGGTTTGCTTATCGGCCTTGTACAAGCCTTATTAACACGGGTTATTGTGCCTAAACTGGGTAATCAGCGCAGCGTGATATTAGGCTTGTTGTTTTATACAGTTGGCCTGCTATTTTTCTCCTTCGCCACACAAAGCTGGATGATGTTCGTCTTCCTGGTGCCTTATTGCCTTGGCGGTATTGCCGGCCCGGCATTGCAGAGTATCATCACATCCGAAGTACCTGCCAACGAGCAGGGTGAATTACAAGGTGCATTAACCGGTTTAATGAGCCTTACGTCGATCTTCGGGCCATGGATCATGACCAGCGTGTTCGCGTTCTTTACTTCAAAACAGGCGCCGTTCCATTTTCCGGGAGCGCACTTTATGTTAGGCGCTGTATTTATGTTACTTAGTGCAGTGCTTGCCGCAAGAAGTTTCAAAAAAGAAGCGAAAAGAGACAATGACAGCAAGCAATCTATTTAACCGGATTGCGTAAGTCGCGGTTATTTACCGGTTTTTTATAGTTGATGTACTGATTGGGATTAGTGCCATTAATATATTCTTCCAGATTGGTATATCCGTCGCCGTCCTTATCTTTAGCGGCATCTGCCGGATCGCGCGGGTTTAAACCGTAATGTATCTCCCATGCATCCGGCATACCATCGTGGTCGCTATCTAACAATGCCTTGGCCGGTTTATAGACCGGGTAGCCGCCGAGCGGCCAATCGCCCGGCCTATCAGGTACCTCACCAGTTCCGTTACGTGTGCTTTGGGTTATAAACCTGGTCAGCGAATCCCGTAAAGGTAAGGCAGCACCGCCCCACTGTAAAATATCGTTATAGGCATCCGGCGCACTTTGTGTACCGACAGGTGATGCATCGAATGGCATTTTCATGATCGTTTCTGCCGGAACCCTCAAAACCGGGAAAAAGCTTGGAGGCAGTATATTGCCATCAGCATAGAACTGCCCGCAAGGGTTGTTTGCTATAAAGGCGTATTTTTGATTGCCCCGCTTTTGCAGGTTTGCAATATAGTTGAGCTTAATGTAATCTCCGGGCTCTTCGCCGTATCCTGCATCAATATAATCATACAACGTATTATTACGGTAATCGAGCCACAGGCCCCATGCCCGGGGGTTGCGGCGCATGCTGTGTGCCGTTAAGTTGTGATGAAACGAAACATACCCCCATCCGCTAAAAAAATACGACATAGAATGCGGGCCTTTTTCGTGTGTAGAACGGTTTAACCCGCCGTATACATAGTTCCATTGAAAAGTAACTGCTGCGCGTTCTTCGGGTTTAAGGGCATAAATGTTCACTATCTGATCATTCGCGTAAGCGAATTCGCAATGATCGATCACGATATTGGCGCCGCTGATATCGACAGCGTGACTTTGATCGCCAAGTACGCGCGGGTTTTTGCCCGGCCCCTTAATATCGCCGACCCGTACCCGCAGGTAACGGAGCACCACATCGTGCGTATGGATTTCGATACCCCAATTGCGTATTTGCACACCCTCTCCCGGCGCGGTATTACCAGCTATGGTTACGTACGGGTCGTTAATTAACAATTGATCTTTAAGCTCAATAGTGCCCGAAACAGCAAACAGGATAATCCGCGGCCCATGTGCTTCAACCGCTTCGCGTAAACTGCCGTGGATTACTTTTTCGGCAGGCAGTTCCGGGTATCCCGGTAAGGCGGGCGCCGGCTGCCCTTCTTCGTGCTCGCCTAATTTACCCTCCGCGCGGCCATCGCGTTTGTGCGATAGATAATCCTGCAGGGTGGTTACGATATAGACTTTGCCGCCCCTGCCGCCGGGAGTATTTGCTCCATAGCCTTCGGCTCCGGGAAATGCCGGTATCCGTGAGTTTAATAAGGAAGTTAGCGGTTCTGCCGGCTGCAGATCGATCTGCATGTATACCGACCCAACGCCGGTGCCGGTAAAATCGCTGAAAGTTAGTTTTGTACCTCCGGGCAATAAATAAGCATGGATGCGCGGGTGCTTAAAATCAAGCTCGTGAGCGCCATAAGGCTTTAATGCAACAATAAGTTTGCCTATGTTGGCAGCCATGCTTGTACGGACAGAATCAACAAGCAAAGGATAAAGCTTTTTGATCTCATCCGGCTGCTCGTGCTCAAGCGTTTGCATACGCACATCCAGCGGCCTGCCGATATGAAACCTGATCACGGGTCGCGCAGGGTCGAACGCGTAATATTCCGTTTCGTAGGCAAACTGATCCCAAACGGGTAAACCCGGCCATTGCTCAGATCGTTTGCCGGTATAGATTAAGGGGTACGATTTTGATCCCTGTGCAAGTTTGATATTTGATGGAAAAAGCAAAGCCACCAGTTTACCGGGCGGCAGTTGCCAGGGATGATCTAACCCGAGTAAGCGGGCAAGCGCCGGAAAGCGCTCTATAAAAGGCAAAGCCGATGCTGCCTGCGGGAATTTTTTTTGCAACACAGATGGTTTAACTGCATAGGCCATAATTGCACTGACCGACAAAACAACAGTTATGAGTATTCTCCGCATAATAAAATGGCATTCAGGCTTATATTGACAGAATAAAAATAGATAAAATAATCACAACAGCAATCACTGAGTACTGCGGGCAGATATCACGGGGCTAATTCGTAATTTCGCAACCCGGATTAGTAGTAAGGATATTGTTTGCATGCGACTAATGACGGGAGAACACCCTTACATGAAACAGCTTTATACCAAATATAAACCTCATTACCGCGATAACCTGAAGCTGGCCATACCTGTAATCATATCGCAGGCAGGGCACATGATGGTACAAATGAGCGACAGCATGATCGTGGGGCATTGGGTGGGCACCATCGCATTGGCAGCAGTTTCGCTGGCAAGCAGTGTTTTTATCCTGATACTGGTCTTCGGCCTGGGGGTGTCGTACGCTATAACTCCTCTTACAGCACAGGAAGATTCGCAAGGAAACTACAGCGAGTGCGGGCGCCTGCTTATCAATAGCCTGCTTATCAATATCATTTGCGGGATTTTGCTTTTTGCGGTTGTTTATTTTGGCTCGGCTTTTTTACTTGATCATCTTGATCAAAAATCGGCCGAAGTGGTAAACGAAGCTAAACCCTTATTGATCCTATTGGGTGTATCGATCATTCCGCTGATGGTTTTTTTAACTTTCAAGCAGTTTGCCGAGGGTTTGGGTTTTACCAAACAAGCCATGAAAATATCAATATGGGGCAACATACTAAACATTTGCCTGGGTATAACCTTTGTAAAAGGGCTGTTTGGCATACACCCGCAAGGCATATGCGGCGTTGGCTACAGCACACTGATAGACCGTTGCCTGATGGCAGCCGTTATGGCTGTTTATGTATTGCGTGCCGCCAGGTTTAAAAAATACCTGAACAATTTTGCCCTGAAAAGTATTGACCGCGCCCGCAGCTGGACGCTGTTGAAAATGGGCGCACCTGTTGGCATGCAATACGCTTTTGAAGCCGGGGCGTTTGTTGGAGCCAATTTTATTATCGGCACTATAAGCCCGGTGCAGCAGGCTGCCCACCAGGTTGCAATTACCCTGGCATCGTTTACCTATATGATGGCGACCGGCATATCCGCAGCGGCGACCATTAAATCGGGTAATAATTTTGGCGTTAAAAACTTTACGCTGCTGCGGCAATCGGCCATATCAAGTTATCACCTGGTTTTGGTGCTGATGTCGGCAACGGCAATTATGTTTACTTTGGGCAACCAGGTTTTACCTTATTTGTTTACTACAGATAAAGCGGTAATATACTTTGCTGCACAGCTGCTTATACTCACAGCGTTTTTCCAGCTGTTTGACGGAACCCAGGTTGTTGGCCTGGGTATTTTGCGCGGCATGGGCGACGTTAAATTCCCTACCGCATTTACGTTTTTTGCTTACTGGATAGTTGGCTTGCCCATAGGCTACCTTTGCGGGATACACTTTAAGCTGGGTGCCGTAGGCGTTTGGTACGGATTGGTTTTAGGGTTAATGGTATCGGCCGTACTGCAATTTGTGAGGTTCCAGTTTATCAGTAAGAAACATAGCCCCCCAGCCCCCTAAAGGGGGAGCAATAGCGCACGGTGAATATGTAAATCAAAACTCCCCCTTTAGGGGACTGGGGAGCTTAAAAGTACAGATCAACAGCTACCCTGAACGTATTGCAGTGCGCCTCAACAATATCTTTGATATCGGGCGAATAACCGCCGCCCATGCTTACCTGCACCGGGATGTTATTGGCTATACATTGCTCAAACACAAAACGGTCGCGGGCTTTGCAGGCTTCTTTACTTAAATCAAATTTGCCTAACCTGTCTGTTTTCAAAACATCAACACCGGCGAGGTAAAATATAAAACCGGGCCTTTGCTGCGCTATGAGTTTAGGCAGTGTATCGTACAAAATATCAAGGTATGCTTCATCACTGATATGATCAGGCAAAGGGATATCCAGGTCTGACCGCTCTTTACGAAATGGGAAGTTATTGGCGCCATGCATCGAAAAAGTGAATACCCTGGGTTCATGCTCAAATATCTGCGCCGTGCCGTTGCCCTGGTGCACATCTAAATCAACAATTAAGATATTCGAAACTAAATTATTTACCAACAGGTAATTAGCCGCCACAGCCTGATCGTTCAGCAAACAAAAACCTTCGCCCCAATTGGTACCCGCATGGTGTGTACCGCCTGCCGCATTAAAAGCTATGCCATGCTCAAAAGCATAATGACAGCCTTTAATGGTTCCTCCCGAAATTCGCCTGGAACGTTCAACCAGCCTTGCCGATAAGGGTAAACCTATGCGCCTCTCCATAGCGGCCGGTAAAGTCAAATCGCGCAGATGGCGCCAGTAATCTTCGCTGTGTGTTAACAGGATGGTGGCTTCATCTGCCATATCGGGCGCAAAAAGGTTTTCTTCGGCAATAACACCCTGATGCAGCAGTTGCTGGGGTATCAGCTCGTACTTGAGCATCGGGAAGCGGTGCCCTTCGGGTAACGGGTGCGCGTATAAGGGGTGGTAGGCTATTTTGAGCATAGAGCCCCCTCTAAATCTCCCCCTGAAGGGGAGACTTTAAAAACGCCCTTCAAAATCATCAACATCATAAAGCCCTCCCTTCCGGGAAGGGTTGGATGGCGCTTACCGCCTCCTTCAATATCTTCCCGGCCATATAAACATCTGCAAACGAATTATATAAAGGCACCGGGCTCAAGCGGATCACATCCGGTTCGCGCCAATCGCCCAATACGCCTTTTTTTACGAGATAATCGAATATGGCTTTACCGTTATCACAAATAACCGATAGTTGTGCTCCGCGCTGGGCTGGGTCTGCCGGCGTAATGATCTTAAACACGCCATTTCCCCGCTCCCGGTTCATCTGTCGGATCAAAAACTCCAGGTACCCGGTAAGCATTTTGCTTTTATCCCGTAACGGCTGCATGCTGCCAACTTCGGCGAATGCTTTTAGAGACGCTGCATGAGCGGCCAGCAGCAAAACCGGACTACAACTCACCATCCATCCTTCGGCGCTCTCCTGGGGTTTAAAACCGGGCTTCATTTCAAAACGGGTATCTTCCCTGTATCCCCACCAACCGGCAAAACGGTTCAGGGTAGCATCGCCGAAATGCTTTTGATGAACAAAGGCCCCGCTTATCCCGCCCGGACCGGAATTCATGTACTTGTACGAGCACCAGCAGGCAAAATCGACGTTCCAATCGTGCAACCGTAAAGGAACGTTACCCGCGGCATGGGCCAAATCGAAACCTACAATAGCGCCAGCATCATGGCCGGCTTTGGTAATTGCCTGCAGATTGTAAAACTGGCCTGTGTAATAATTAATCCCGCCGAAAAGCACTAAGGCCAATTCATCGGCATGTTCGTGTATCCTTTGCAGGATATCTTCGGTACGCAAAGTATCTTCTCCCTGGCGTGGAAAAACCTCTATGATGGCGTCCATTGGGTCGTAGCCGTGGAAACGAACCTGACTTTCTACCGCATATTGATCCGAAGGGAAAGCCCCGCCCTCCATGATGATCTTAAAACGTTTTTGATTTGGCTTATAGAAACTTACAAGCAAAAAGTGAAGGTTTACTGTAAGCGTATTCATAGCAACCACTTCGGCAGGTAAAGCGCCAACAATAGTAGCTAAGGAATTGGTTAAAGTTTTGTGATAGAACATCCATGGAGTGTCGCCATCGAACCATCCCTCAACCGCATATTTGCTCCAGTTGCTTAATTGCTGTGCAATTACTTCGGCAGTTGCTTTTGGCTGCAACCCGAGAGAATTGCCACATAAGTATATCATATCCTGCCTGTTATGCTGCGGAATGATAAACTGATCGCGAAAGCGGGCTAAAGGGTCGTTTTTATCTGCGGCTAAGGCAAATTCTAAGGTATTCTGATAATTCACGTCCAAATGTAGGATATTTTCCTTTTGTATTTGGCAGTCATTGCATCAAGGCTATAGAGTTATAGTTTAATTTTACCATGCTCACCTTCGTCGTATTGCTTACCCAGCAGGTTTGCTTTCAGCATATTGAACAGTACTACGATCTTGCTCGAACTGCTGTCCCAGTATTCCATATCCGAAGTCACCACTTTCAGGAGTATCAGCTTAGGGTCGCCTAAACCATCCGGAAAAAATGCCTGGATATAGGGCGTCCACAAATGTTTCATCTTCTCCTTATCGTCAACTAAATGTGCGTGGCCTTTGATACTGAGATAGGTATTGGTGCCGCTATCGGAGTAGGTAACGTTCACTTTATTATCAACCGATATCTCTTTGGCTTTTGCCGAATATTCATTGGTAAAGAACCAGATATCGCCATTGGCATCAATTTCAGCAGTACCCATCGGCCGGCAATGAAAGCCATGGGACCTGGTAAAAGTAGTCAGCATGGCTGTGCGGATATTATCCACCTTCGATTTCAAAAAGTGGATATGGTCTTCTTTCTTGCTCATTGGTTTATTTTATAAGATCATAACCAACCAGGAGCGATTTTGATTTAAGAAACACATTATTTCGGCTGCTTTAATGGCCTGCTTACATAGCGGTTAGTCTTTACGTACAAACGGTAGGGCAGCAAGGCGTCTTCGGCGGCATAATCAACACCTACGCGCGGCGCGGCGATGATCTGGTCGTCTGTAAAACCCAATCCCCTATCCTCTATCCAGATCACGTCCCCCTGCAGGTCGAAGCCATTGATCTTCCTGGATATCCCTAAAGCTTTAGCCACCGAACCCGGCCCGGATGTAATTGCCGGTTTGGATGCAGGCATATTGCGGCGCAGTTCGATCACATCGATACCGTCTGTCGGTTCGATGGCCCGCACCAATATAGCATGGGGATCACCTTCCGTTGAAGTGACGATATTGAACATTTCGTGAATACCGTAGCACAGGTAAACGTAAGCTATGCCACCCTGCCGGTGCATCACCTTGGTGCGATTGGTTAAACGGCCGCCAAAAGCGTGAGAAGCTTTATCGACCACGCCGTTATAAGCCTCGGCCTCAACAATGATACCACCTGTAACTATACCATCGATACAGCTCATGAGGTATTTGCCCAACAAATTGCGGGTAATGTGCAGCACATTGCCATGCGTGTAAAAATCAAGCGGTAGTTTCATTATTCAGGATTTTACGGATAGCCGGACTTATTTCGGCCGCGCGGGTAAAAACAAGCATGTGATCGGCGCCGGGTATCACGGTAGCGCTCTTTGCCTTTTTTGCATTAAAGATCAGATCTTTCGAACCGATGAACTGATGGATCGGATAAGGTGCCGGGTCGCCGTTCCAGCCAAGGGCGGCATACATCGCCCAGGTTAAAAAATCGGGGTCGCTGTTTTGCAGCATGGAATAAAAAAGCGGAGCTTCCTTACTCCCCGCAAAAACACCGAACAATGGCCGCAGCAATGGGCCGAGTTTCTTTACAAAACCACCCGTGAAAAGCCTGTATATCGGGAAAGCTCTGAAAAACCCAAAGTACCAGGGCGCTTCGGCCTTTGATTTAATGCTGGAAATAATGATGGCATGTGCCAACTTTACCTGTTTGGCTATTTCGACGGTGAGCATCCCGCCTAAGGAAACACCTATTACCGCATCGCCCTGCCTGATGCCATATTCCCGAATGAGTTTGGTAGCGTAAGTGGTTAAAGTATCGGCCTTCTCGGGTTTGAGCCAAAGCGCCGGAATAACCTCAAAACCACTCAGATCAAGATTACGAAATAATCTTTCGTCGGCGCCAAGCCCGGCTACCAGGAAGACTCTCATTAGAAATTCAGGAGTTTGACTATTTGCCCGAGGTACAGTGCATCGGTTTCGTCGAATTGATCCAGTTCAGCACTATCAACATCCAGCACGCCGGCAACTTCGCCTTTGCTAAAAACAGGCAGCACGATCTCCGACCGCGACAGGGACGAACAGGCGATATGACCCGGAAAGGCATCCACATCGGGCACCACGATGGTTTTAGCTTCGGCCCAGGCGGTGCCGCAAACCCCTTTGCCTTTGGCAATACGGGTACAGGCCACCGGCCCCTGGAAAGGGCCCAAAACCAATTGCCCTTCTTTCACCAGGTAAAATCCTACCCAAAACCAACCAAACTGCTCTTTCAAAGCAGCACAGATGTTAGCCATATTGGCTACCTGGTCGGTTTCGCCAGAAAGCAGGGCTTCAATTTGTGGGATCAATGATTGATATTGCTCCGTTTTGCTTTCGGAGCGGACGATGGTTAAGTCTTCTGCCATAACACAAAAATACAAAAGCTACGGCCAAGCCTTTTCAGGATAAAGTAAAATAATCAACGCCAGGTAATCTTGAAAAATAGATTGGCCAAATTTCACCTATAATCTTTTACTTCGTCGCCATGATCGTCAGCCTCACCATAGTACGTTACCGCAAAGCCCTTGTGCCCTTTGCCTTGCTGGCTATGGCGGTGCACCGCTTACCGCTGCTATTTGCCCACGGCTGTTCTTTTTGGAAGCTGTTGGGCTGCGGGCATAACGGTACTTTCGATTTGCAGCCCGACTGGCAACAGTGGGGACTTTTAGCTGTTTGGGATGACCGGGAGAGTTTCAACAGATTTTATCGTTCGTCCTTCGTATCCCGGTGGTGGAAGGCGCTTGGCCACGAAAGGTGGACCGTACTTTGCGAACCCTTACAAAGCCACGGGAGTTGGGACGGGAAGGAACCTTTCGGCAAGCCGACCGGACAAAATTACGACGGACCGGTTGCCATACTAACGCGGGCTACCATCCGCTTCAGCCGGTTGAAAAATTTCTGGAGCCACGTGGATGAAGTGGCGGGAGTGATGGCTGCATCGCCGGGATATATCACCTCGGTAGGCATCGGCGAAGCACCGGTCTACCGGCAGGCGACTTTTAGCGTCTGGCAAAATCTGGAAGCTGCAAAAGGCTTTGCTTACCGCGATAAAAAACATGCCGAAGTGATCAAAAAAACACGCCAGGAAAACTGGTACAGCGAGGAGCTTTTTGCCCGCTTTAAACCCCTCGAAACCTGGGGTACCATAGGCAGCAAAAACCCATTAAAACAACACCTCAGTTAACCCCATTTTTTACCATGAGAATAGTAGCCGAACTGCCGCATCCCGAGTTTAAAATCACCATCATGAGCATGAACGGAAAATTCATCATCAAGCTGGAGCAGGGCTCGCTCGAACAAATTTATAAGATACCCGAGATGGATCTGACCGATGGGGTGAACAGTGTTTTTGAATTGCTCGACGAGGCTTTTTTGAAAACAGTCGCCGCCCGTTTTATCGAAATGCGCAAGGATTTTAAGGAAAGTTACTACCGTTATAATTATTGATTTAATTTATTGATATAATCATCTAAATATCAATAAGTTAAACACAAAATATCAACTAAACAGAATTTTATTTGGCATTTTTTGAGCATTTTGTCCTTCTTGTTTTACCTATTTAACAAACAGGTTTAAATAAATCAATACAAGATACTGAAAAACAATTATTTATAAATACTTACAAAATTTTATTTTGCCGATATTTTAATTGGCTTTGGAGCCTAAAAGAGCGTTTTTGATGATGCAAGCTATGTATTTACGCCCGCAAATGCAAATAAAAAACGCATACAAAGATTGAGATTTGTGTTAAGGATTTTTACTCTCACGGAAGCGCAAAGACGCTAAGATTGTTGAATTATTTTTTGCGTGTTAGTCCGACGCACAGTGCTTCGACAGGTTCAGCATAACGCCCCTACCCGCCCGACATGACACGCTAACTTGCGAAAGCTGGTTCACAATTTTGATCGAACGAGAAGCTTAAACCTGCGTTTGCATTGCCTGTAGAATGCTAAAACAAATTCAGCATGATGTGTATTTTTGAGCTCTTAAACCGGAGGTAAACGGAGTCAATTTTACGGTCTTTTTCAGGCTCAAAATCGCACCTAAAAACAGCCCTATTTTTGAGGTAAAAGATCGCAATACCAGAAGCCCGAAACGGCAGGTTTTGCATTGCCGGGAGCGCAGGTATCATCGGCATTTTTTGGTGCTGCATACTCTTTAAAAACCCGCTCGCCGGTTACATAATTTATCGGGTTTTTAAAGATCGGCCCTTTGAAACAGTAAGTATGAAACTCGCCGTTCTCGCCGCAAACATCTACGTCGGCAGGAAGGCTTTGGATCAACTCACGCGTGATCTCTTTGCCTGCAAGTTCGCCCAGCCTTTCCTGGGTGCAGGCGATAACCGTACCGAAGCCGAGGCTTAAAAACTCTTCGATAAGCTCGTGTGTATCCCGCTTCCACAGGGGGTATATGCCGGCCATGCCGGCTTCAGCAAGCCGCTCATCGCGGTACTTTTTCAGGTCCTCCAAAAATATATCACCGAAGATGGAATGGGTTATCCCCTCTCCTTTCAGTATATCCAGGTGTGTACGCATGGTGTCGTCGTACTCTTTCATACCCGGCATTTCGGGCAGCCTCACCTGGTATAGCGGGATACCAATTTCTTCGGCCTGACGTATCAGCAGCTCTTCGCGAACGCCGTGCATGCTGATGCGGTTCATAGCGTCGTTTACGGTGGTGACGAGGTATTTGATCTCCAACTCCGGGTCTTGCAGGCAATGGTAAAGCGCAAGGGAGCTATCTTTACCACCGCTCCAATTGAATATGCATTTTTTGGATTCCACTGATTATTATAAGTTGATTACACTGATTTGAGTAACAATTTCACCGGTTTCCCCTTTGGAGGCTTAGCGGGCTATTCAAAATCCTTCCCGCAGTTAAAGCAGTGCCAGTCGGCATCTTTGCCGAATGGTAAGGCATCCGTCATTTTTGAAATTGTGCGAACCAGCCAGTTGGCATCGTTCGGGTCGGATAAGGCGTGGCGCACATTATTCGAGCCACAATAAGGGCAAACGGCGGATGTAGCCTGCGAATCTTCGATAAATTTATCTACCGGCAGCCCCCCGTCATCAGCCAAAACCTCCTTTGCTTTTTCCAGGTCGCGTTTAAATATTTTTACCTTGATACCGCCGGTGGCATTACTGTAAATGGGGTAAACACTCATCATGCTATCGTCGACGACGCAGGGAATGCCGCTATCTTCGAGCCGTGTACGAATGATATGGGCCAGCATAGGATCGTAATACGTGGCGAAAGTTATGATCTCGTCGTCGTTTTGCATAAGTGTATCAGTTGATCTGTTTAAGCGATGCGATGCCCGATTTGTTATTTTGGATATTGGCCGGGTTACCACGGTATTGTATGTCGGACGCACCGCTACTGTTGATGCTGAGTTCGCTCAATACGTTGATCTTGCAATGGCTCAGGCCGCTGCTTTCGATGCGGTATTTGTTCACTACAAAATTAAGGGCGTTCAAAGTGCTGGAGCCGCTTGTTTCCAATTGGTGCGATTGCGCCTGCCCTTCTAAAAAGATGTCCGTAAGCCCGCTGGCTTCGGTTTTTACATGATCCGCATTAAGGCTGAGGTTAATTTTGGTTGCGCCCGACGTATGCAGTTCGAGGTCTTTTACGGTGATCCTCCCATCCGAAAAAACGCTTGTAGCACCGGAGGTTTCAATATATTTCAGCTCTTTTAGACTTATATATACCGTGTATTGCCCCGACGGACAGATGCTGTGGCTATTGTAGATCTTCAGGTTATCGCCGTTAACTTCGGTTTTCACATATTTCATCAGGTTGTCGTCGCCAATGATGGTTACATTATCCACGCTGTCCTGCTTTACCACCACTTTATACCCGCCGGAGAGTTCGAGGCCCGAAAAGTTACCCACGCCGCGGTGTTCGGTGATCAGGCTACCCGAGCCGCGTTTACAGTTAAACCTGCACGACGAAAGGCTTATTAAAGAAACACCGGCAACTACGACAAGCAAAAAGGCAAATATTTTTTTCATGATTTGATTTTATTGGTATTTGACTCCGATTTTAACGTTGAAGTTACAGCTAAGTTACGATAAAAAATAATGGGGCGCCTTTGATCAAAAAGGCGCCCCACATAGTATATGATGGATTTTTAATAGAAGGCTTATTCAAGCACGATCAGGTCGTCTGTTTGAGCAACGGCAGCTATCTCGACCGGTTTTTCAACAGTGCTTTTGCCCGATGTAAGTTTGGCCATGTTCAGGTGAGCCGAAGGGTCGGCAGTAATAACGCTTTCGCCTGCGAAACCACTCAATTTAGCTTTGGCATTACCGTTCAGCACTACCGAAGCGCTGCTGGCATCCAGGTCGAGCTGTGCAGTGGCTTTGTCTTTCAGGTTTAATTTAAAATCGATAGATGACAACTTGCCAAACGATTTGATCACAGCATTATCAGTAGCCGAAATTGAGCGCAGATCGGCAACGGTAACCCAAACCACCAGTTTTTCGGCTTTGTATGATGATATGCGCAGGGTGCCGTTTTGCTCTTGCACTAAAGCGTTTTGGTTGTAGTAGCTGTCGTATACTTTTACTTTGTTAGCCTCGCCGGTTGATACATAAAGCTCAACGTTACCGTTAACTTCGATGTTGGTAAAGTTGTTTACTTCGCTTAAAACGGTTGCGATATTGCTGTTTTTTACAGCGGCTTTTGCTGTGTTACCTAATGATAATATAAATAACAGCACAGTTGCGATAGATAAAGATATAGTTTTCATTTTATTTAACTTTTTGATTTCCAAGATTTTAAACTTCTTTAATTTTTAATACATCCATAAGACCATAAAAAAAATAAAAGGTTACACTTGCTTTTCAAAAAAATTTATATCTTAGTTGATTTTTGCTTTCACAAATCTCACACAGCAGCACAAAATATACGCCTGTTACATTTAAACCTCATTTTCAGGGCCATGTAACAATTGTGTAACTTTTGATATTTTTTGTAATACCCGGCTATCAGGCCATAAAGGATATCATTTGGAGGGAGGTTTCGCCAAGTTTTTGGTTGCCCGAAATGGTGACTTTGTCCATCACATGTTCCGGCCGCAGGCTTTTTGAGAATAATTTCCAGGCGCTATCCGGGTCGATTGCTACGCTTGCAGTTGGGTTTGATAGTTCACCTTTGCCTAATATCCATTTACCATCCGATCGAAACAGATTCCAACTGCCACCAATATTGCCGGTTATGGTCATTTGAATAGTTGTTCCGTTGGCAGCCACTGCATTGCGATAGGTATGCGGTAACGCCATCATCAACGTATCTATAAAAGGGTAAAATAGTTCGCGGGTCATCAGGCCGGGTTTGTTAACGGCATCGCGTATCTGCTGCTGGTGCAGAAACTTTTCGGTGTACTCGCGGGCAATATGCATCCAGTTTTTGCTTTCGCTCTCCCCAGCCCAATCAACCGCGTAGCGGGCTTTGGCCCACATATCTGCCGAGGCGTATATCTTACAGTATAAGGGGCCGGTCAATTCGTGCAGCATCATCAGCAGGTCGGGGCTAACCCTTTTCATGGCTTTTACCCAATCGGCATTCAACTGGTTTAAATAGTTGACCAGGTCCTGCGTTGAGTGTATCGCCGGCGGCGCTTCGCCGGTAAACTCTTGCTGCGACGAGATAACGCGGATGTTAGTATCGAGCAGGTGCGCCACAACATCCTTCACCTTCCATAAACGGGCAACGGTTTGGCATTGCCACTCTTCCGGTGTTAAACCCTTGAGCAGTTCCATCAGCCTGGCATCCAGCACAGGCAATAAATGCACTACATTGATGGGTATAACAGGCTCGTTCTGCATCTTATTATTTTTGTTACAACACAAAATAATCAATTATGATCAAAATTTGATAACTTGAACGCTCTATTATTTCCAAAATGAAGAAATTTTACCTGACCTTATTATTGTTGCCTGCCTTTTTATATAGCCGGGCGCAAACTACTCCAGCCTCAACAACAGCAAAAGGCAATTATCAGCTGGCATCGCGCTTTTCGCCAAAAAAATTACAGAAGCTCGTGTTCAGCACCACTGTCGATCCGCACTGGCTCAAACTATCCAACAAGTTTTGGTATGTGTTTGAGAACAGCGACATTAAACACTGGTACATCGTCGACCCGGTGCTAAAAACAAAGAGCTTAATGTTCGATAACGCCAAACTGGCCGCACAGATCACCCTGATCGTTAAGGACCCGTTCGATGCACAGCACCTGCCTATCGAGAACCTTAAATTTACTAAAGATGAGAAAAGCATCCAGTTTGAGCTGAAGAGCAGTATCGACGTGGTTAAAAAAGACCGCAAGGATAAAAAGGCTGCAGATTCTTTAGAAAAAAAGACCTTCTACTTCACCTATAACCTGCAAAACAATAACCTTACCGAGCTAAAAAACTATGATAAGGTAAAGCCCAAACCCGATTGGGCCTCGATAGCGCCCGATAGCTCGGCCATCCTGTTCTCTAAAAACTACAATTTGTACTGGATGGATAAAGAAAATTATAAAAAAGCCCTTAAAAACGAAGACGATAGCACCATCGTGGAACACCAGTTAACTAAAGACGGCGTAAAATATTACGAGTACGGCGGCGCACGCGAGAACGAACTGAATACGGATGTAGAGAAGAACAAAAAGAAACGTAACCCATCGGACGTATTATGGTCGCCTGACTCGAAACATTTTGTGACTGTGCGCCAGGACTCGCGTAAGGTTAAGGAACTCTGGGTGATCAACAGCATTGCCGAGCCTCGTCCCACCCTCGAAACTTACAAATATGAAATGCCCGGCGAAAAGGAACAGCCGAAAGTAGAGATGGTATTATTCGATTTCGCAGCTAAAACTTCGAAAACTTTAAATACCTCTTTATTTAAAGATCAAACCCTGAGCACCTGGCAGGCGCCCATTCTGCAAAAGAACCGTACCGACGAGTTTGTGCCCACCGTGTGGCTGGGCACTGCAGACAGATTTTTCTTTTACCGTACCGGCCGCGACCTGAAAAAGATCGATGTATGCAGCGTGGATATCAACACCGGTAAGGTAACCGTACAGGTTGAGGAACGAATGAACACTTACGTGGAGATCACCCGCCCGGGGCTGATAAATGGCGGCAAGGAACTGGTTGAATGGAGCGAACGAGACGGCTGGGGGCACTTTTATTTGTACGATGATAAGGGCAATCTGAAAAACCAGATCACTTCCGGCCCATTCCATTGCGATGATATTGTGAAAATAGATGAGAAGAACCGTGTGTTGTACTTTACTGCCGTGGGCCGCGAAGCTAATGAAAACCCCTATTACGTACACTTGTATCGCGTTAACCTGGATGGCAGCGGCATGAGATTACTCGACCCAGGCGATTTTGACCATACGGTTAATGTGAACGACGACGAACAATATTTTGTGGAGACCTATTCGCGGGTGAATACTGCGCCTAAATCTGTTTTGTACAGCACCAACGGCACCAAGCTGATGGATCTGGAAACCACCGACCTGACCGCGCTGATAGCTACCGGTTACAAATTCCCGGAGCCATTTAAGGTAAAGGCTGACGACGGTATAACCGATTTGTACGGGGTTATTTATAAACCCTACGATTTTGATCCAGCCAAAAAATACCCGGTTATTGAATACGTATACCCCGGCCCGCAGACCGAAGCTGTGAACAAAGCCTTTGCCGCCCGCAGCTTTGATTATACCGACCGCCTGGCGCAACTGGGCTTTATTGTGGTAACCGTGGGCAACCGCGGCGGTAACCCCGAACGCTCCAAATGGTATCATAACTTTGGCTATGGTAACCTGCGCGATTACGGCCTGGCTGATAAAAAAGCCGCCGTTGAGCAGTTGTGCGACAAATATCCCTATATGGATATTACCCGCGTGGGCATTACAGGCCACTCGGGCGGCGGTTTTATGAGCACTGCAGCTATCCTGGTTTACCCCGACTTTTTTAAGGTTGCAGTTTCCGAATCGGGCAACCACGATAACGCTGTGTACAACCGCTGGTGGAGCGAGAAACATAACGGTGTGAAAGAGATCGTAACACCAAAAGGCGATACGACATTCCAGTACTCGATAGATAAGAACCCAGAGCTGGCTAAAAACCTGAAAGGCAGATTGCTGCTTTCGACCGGGGATATCGACAATAACGTGCACCCGGCAAATACCATCCGCATGGCTAACGCTTTAATAAAAGCCAATAAACGTTTTGATTTTGTTTTGCTGCCCGGGCAGCGCCATGCCTACGGCGATATGACGGAGTATTTTTTCTGGCAAAAGGCCGATTATTTCTGCAAATGGCTGTTAGGCGATTTCAGCCAGCCGGTAGATATATTGGAAATGGACCGGGAGGTGGAGATGACGGGCAAGAAGAAGTGATTTAGTGAGTGGTGAATTGTGAGTAGTGAATGATGTTAAGATCAATAGCCATCGTTCGTTACTCACCGTTGACTACTCACCACTCACAATTCACCACTTACTATTTTATTTATCATCTTTTGGATATACAAAACCTGTTTGCTCCTCCTTCATTTTTATCGGGCGGACTTCGATACTCGCACTTGGCACAAACGCAAATTCGGGGTTCCTTTTAGCGATAGCTATAGCTTCTTCCAGGCTATCGGCCTTTAAATGATAATAGCCCACCTGCACTTCCTGGTCGGGATCGATGGCGGCAATATTCCAGTCGTTATCACTTTTATTGATCGTAACTCCCTCGCGTACTATCGGTTGTGCAGCAATCAAATTATCATTTGCTTTCAATTCGCCAATGTATACCTCACATTGTTTAACAAAAGCCAAATGATCGGCCGGCGACAATGCTTTCTTTGCATCGCCTTTATTGCGGATGTACAGCATGTATTCTTTTTTCATAGTATAAAGATAAACACATCATTATCAACACCCTACAAATAACACTTAATAATTCGAGTATTAATCCGGTAAAAACAATGCCACGCCAAATAAAATAGCAAGAGTAACTACAACACCTATAACGCCAACCAAAGCTGCGCGCCAACGACTATAGACTGCACCACCGGCATTTACATGTGCTTTTATTTGATTGCCCTGATAATATTGCGTCATCCAATAAGCTATACCACTAAGAATTATAGGGATTACATACCGCGGAACTTTTTCAATGTCTGGCGCAAAGAAAAGCCCCACAAAAAGCATCACTGTAATTGAGCCCGAAATTACCCATGCCCATATTGCCTTATCCTTCTGGCCGAAACTTTTATAATTTTCAGCAATAAAATAACCTGCCACTAATGGGCCGCCTAAAAAAACACCGGTCCATACTGCTTTTTCGCTATATATTTTAGACGTTAGCACAGGTACTTCTATAATACTTTTTTCGTTTGGGTCCATTTTAATTTAAGTTTACTAAATATCGTTATTTCTCTACACATAATACCTCTCCCCGTCAGTTTTGATCTTGCCTGCATCCAGCAACAAGCGGATTACGGCTATACGTTCTTTATCCGAACCCGTAGCTACAGCCTGCATCAATTCGTCTAACGAAAGTGGTTCGCCGGCTAATGCCTGCGCTATTTCGCTGGTGATCTTATCGGTAACGCTGTTGATGTTGAACAGGCGCTTTTCTTCAAGGCAAACATCACATATACCGCATTTATGTGCATTGTGCTCATCAAAGTAACTTAGCAGCATGCGGCTGCGGCAATTAGGCGCTTCGGCATAGTAAAACACAGCTTCCATTTTCTGACGGAATACCTGCTTGCGTTGTTCGATATACGCGCGGTCGATCACCACATCTTTAATATCAAGGCGCTGACTTAAAAAAGTAACTTGTGGTTTATCCGTTTGCGGGATATAGTTGAGCACGTCCATTTTTTGCAATTGCTGCAAACCTTCAATAACCTGTTGTACACTGGCGTTCATGCGCCGGGCCAGGTCGAACTCGCGGATGCTGACATAATTATCAAAAGCGCCGGCATAGCTGCGTAAAATGGTTTTGACAAAGCCGTCCCAGGCAGCGTATTGTATCTGGAATTTGTAGAGCTCTTCATGATCGGCCAAAAACCTGAACCGCGATGGTAAAAACACGCTTTCGGTAAAAGATACGTATTCGTTGCGCTCTAAAAACTTCAGGGCGTTGAGGGTTTTGATGGGATCGAGCTTATAAGTTGCGCAAAAATCGCCGATGTCCAGGTCAAAACTTACGCCTTCACCCGTTCCGTAGGCCAGTTGGTAGTAATTGCCAAGGCTGTGATAAACCTTTTTTATTTCATCGATAGCCGGGAAATTCATTTCGAATTTCTTCTCCAGCTTATACCGGTCGCCATAATTATACAGCAATACCGCGTATGATTTTTGCCCGTCGCGCCCGGCCCGGCCCGCTTCCTGGTAATAGGCTTCCAAACTTTCGGGGATATCCTGGTGGATCACAAAACGCACATCAGGTTTATCGATACCCATCCCGAAGGCGTTGGTGGCGACAATGATGCGGGTTTTATTGTTCTTCCAGTTCTCCTGCTTCAGCGAGCGCACTCCCGCTTCAAGACCGGCATGATAAAAATCGGCCGGGTAACCATGCTGGTTAAGCATTTGCGCTATCCCGACGGTTTCTTTACGGCTGCGTACATATACTATGCCGCTGCCTTTAACGCCCTTGATCACATCGAGCATTTTTTGCAGTTTGTTTTCCTGGTGCTGTACTACATAACTGATATTTTTGCGCTCAAAGCTCTGCCTGAACACGTTACTTTGCTTAAAGCCAAGCTTTTGCTGAATATCTTCGGCGACGTCGGCAGTAGCTGTTGCTGTTAAAGCCAATACAGGCACATTAGGGTGCAACTCGCGCAGATCGGCCAGGTGCAGGTACGGCGGGCGGAAGTCATATCCCCACTGCGAGATGCAATGCGCCTCGTCGACCGCTATCAGGTTCACCTGCATGTGCCTGATGCGTTCTTTAACCAGTTCGGATAACAGCCGCTCGGGCGAGAGATACAGAAACTTCACATCGTTATAAATACAATTGTCGAGCGCTACATCAACCTCGCGTTTGGTCATACCCGATACAATAGACACAGCGTTAATGCCTTTGGCATGCAGGTTTTCAACCTGGTCTTTCATCAGGGCTATCAGCGGCGATATCACCAGGCAAATACCTTCTTTGGCTAAAGCGGGCACCTGGAAACAAACCGATTTGCCGCCACCTGTCGGCAGCAGCGCCAGGGTATCGCGGCCGATCAAAACAGACTGGATGATCTCTTCCTGTAAAGGACGGAACTCCTTATGTTTCCAGTAATGTTCGAGTATTTCCTGTATCGTCATTGCCTGATGGCTGCTTTTGCGGGGTTTAATATCCGAATTAAAATCGAATTGCGGCAGGCCTGTTGTTTACTCTCGTGACATTTGCTTTCGCCCGGTGAAATTAAGGTTAACCTGCTGATAAACTTTAAATTACTTATTGGAATTGACGAACAGGTAATTGTATATTGCGTAAAAAAACAATCCCATGGAACCCCAAAATTACGCTAATCATGCCCGTTATGTCAGAGGCTACCATTTTTTGCTGGGCCTCTTGTTATTTGCCGGCTTACTTATTTCGGCAGTCAACCTGGCCCGCCACTGGAACGTGAAAGGCTTTGTAAGCGCCGCTATGATCGTACTGCTGTATGTTTGCTGCGGTTTGATGTACTGGTACCTGCGCCGTTTCCCGCTTAAGGCACAGGACCGCGCCATACGCGCCGAAGAAAGCCTGCGCTATTATATATTAACAGGTAAAGCTATTGATAAACGACTGACGATGGCCCAGATCATATCGCTGCGTTTTGCATCTGATGAAGAATATATCGATCTGGCCGAAAGGGCAGCCAGCGAGAACCTGTCGCCCAAAGAAATTAAGAAAGCGATCAAAAACTGGAGGGCCGACCATCACAGGGCATAAGTTACCGGCAGCGCTAAACCGCTGCCTTTTTTATTCATCCGGCGGGCGATATTCAAAAGGAAGCAAATCGCCCACCCGTTGTATAGCCATAAAGCCGACCCATTGCAATTTGTCTTCGCAATAGCCATTTTTATCGATATAGCATTTTTTTTGCGTCTGCCACAAGTCGGTTGGGCTGCGTTTATCCCCTTTGTAAATAATGGATATTTTATAAGGCAGGGAGATGTATTTGGCACCTTGCTGATCGGCATGTACAATGCTGTCCACGCTTACCGGATACTGGTCCTGGAAATAAATTTCAAACTCATCATCCCCGAGCGTGTTGTTCCACAGTGACCGGATAAATTGCATCCGAGATCCGGCGTATGCATCTTCACGGTTATATTTTACAATCTTGCGGTTAGCGTCGGTAGCCTGATCTTTAAAAACAAAGTGCCCGTCGTAACTGGTAGTACCGTCGTGCTGCTTAAAATAATCCAGGTAATAGCTGATATGATAACCAAGGCGCTTATTTTCTATTTCGATGGCTTTATCGCAGGATGCTGTTAAGGTACCCGTTTTGCGGCTGTAATTCAGCTCGATATCATCCATATTTATAATTGTACACAATGCCGCATTACGGGTTGTGCCTATAAACTCGCGCAGGAACATCCGCTCCATGGCCTCGCGCGATTTTGAGCTCACGTTAATGGTAATGGTTTTAAGTTCGTTTACTTTGGGTTTCAAATACACCTTAAGCAACTTGTCTGCGCTGTACTCATTGATCACGGCCGACTGATAACCTACACAACTTACAATCAGCGGTATCTTACCTTCGAGCACCTGCAGCCTGAATGCGCCGGTTTTATCGCTGGTGGTGCCGGTTAGCGTACCACCCAGGTAAATGCTGGCATGTGCAATAATACTATCGGTACCCGCACGGTATACTTTCCCGCTGATTACCTGCGCCCCGACACATAAAGGGATATACAACAGGATGACCAGCAGCCATGCCAAACGGCCCGAAAAACTTATTCGGCAAAAAGAATCTGTTGTTTTGATAACCACAAAGTGAAAATTGGTTTTGTATTTGCAATACTAATTTAAAAAAAGGAGGGCAAAATGTTAATCCCGAACAAGCAAATCGTTAAAAGCGTATTGTCGACCGTATTTGTGATGGTAATCATAGGATTGATTATCGTGGTTGGGGCAAAATTGCTTGAGCAGAACATGCACGAACATTTCTTTCTTTAAAAAATGATTGTGTAGTAAGTTCCCCAGTTGCACGAACGGGCAAAAATACGTGCAAGTGTTTCCACATCTATTATTTACTGTTTTTAAGCATAAGGCTATAGTTTATATCAAAATACCGCCCCGTTATGGGCGGTATTTTGATTAATGTCTTACAGAGGGCAATTTTTTAATGATCCCTGTTCATGATATCTTTGACCATGATACCAGTAAGCCGCATCGCCACCTTAGCCGATATACCCTATCTTAATCAACTGATCGCCTTATCAGTAAAAGAGTTGAGTAAGGATTACTACACCCCGCAGCAGGTTGAAAGCTCCATCAAATATATTTTTGGTGTAGATACCCAGTTAATTGCCGACGGTACTTATTATGTTTTAACTGCCGACGACACCATTGCAGCCTGTGGCGGATGGAGTAAGCGCAACACATTATACGGTGGCGATCAGTTTAAGGAAGAGGCCGACCCGCTGCTCGACCCGGCTACAGACGCGGCGCGCATCCGTGCTTTTTTTGTACACCCGGCGTATGCACGCCGCGGCTTAGGTCGTACTATGATCAATATCTGTGAGGAAGCTGCCAGACGTGAGGGCTTTACCAGTTTTGAGCTGGGATCGACACTGCCCGGCGAACCGCTTTACCGGGCGATGGGTTATGAAGCTATCGAGCAACACAACGTACCGATGCCCGATGGTGAGTTTTTGCAGGTGATTAAAATGCGGAAGGCGCCCCAGCCCCTTGAAGGGGGAGTTTAATCTGCAAATGAAAGCCTTAATTATTGCAAAATTGCGCTTTTTTAAGTATATTGTATGGATTGAAATCAAGATGCGAGAATGAAAAGCCAAGACAAAAACATTGAAAAATCTCTTACAATTTCCCCCCATTGTTTAATGATTGAGTTTTGAAAGATTGAATAAAATGATGAAAAATTTCTTACAATTTCCCCCCTTGGCACATTATAAAATTGACAACAGATAGTCAAAAGAAAGTTAAAAATACCGAAGAATACCTATGTGTTGTTTAATAACCATTGTCAAATCGTTAATTTAGCCTGCATCAAACTGCCCTCAATGAGATCATTAGTTTTTATTGCCCTGCTCCTATTTTTCATATCTGCAACTAATGCCCAAACCAAATGGAACGTTGAGAACCCTCCGGGCACATCAAAAAAAATAACCATTACCACCAACGAGGGTACCTGGATGGATGTGGATGTTAGTCCGGACGGTAAAAGCATCGTATTCGACCTGCTGGGCGATATTTATACTATGCCGATTACCGGCGGCAAAGCTACGCTATTAGCGGGCGGCAAAGCCTGGGAGGTGCAGCCGAGGTACAGTCCGGACGGGAAGACGATATCCTATACCAGCGACCGCGACGGCGCCGATAACATCTGGCTGATGAACGCCGACGGTAATAACAAACGTGCATTGACGCACGAGACTTTTCGCCTGCTGAACAATGCCAGCTGGACACCCGACGGGCAATATGTGGTTGCCCGTAAACATTTTACCGGTTTCCGCAGTTTAGGCGCCGGTGAAATGTGGCTCTATAATAAAAACGGCGGCGACGGCCTGCAGCTCACCAAACGCAAAAACGACCAGCAGGATGCCGGCGAGCCCGTGGCTTCGCCCGACGGTAAATACATTTACTGGAGCGAGGATGTTACGCCAGGCCCGTACTTTCAATACAATAAGGATCCCAACGGCGGAATTTATGCCATTAACCGGCTTAACCGCGAAACCGGTGAGACCGAAACCGTGGCATCCGGAGTCGGCGGTGCCTGCCGCCCTCAGCTCTCGCCCGATGGCAAGCTGATGGCTTTTGTAAAACGGGTAAGGCTGAAATCGGTGCTGTACCTGAAAGACCTGGCCACGCAGGAAGAATGGCCGGTTTATGATAACCTGTCGCACGATCAGCAGGAAACCTGGGCCATATTCGGGGTGTACCCCAATTTTTCCTTTACGCCCGACAGTAAAAACGTAGTGTTCTATGCCAAAGGCAAGATATGGAACTTAGGGATCGACAGCCTTAACGTTAAAGAAGTGCCTTTTGAAGCGACGGGCACGCAAACCATCAGCGATGCGCTGCACTTCCCGCAGAAGGTTTTCCAGGATGAATTTACGGTCAAGATGATCCGGCAGCTCACCACTTCACCTGACGGGAAACGAATAGCATTTAACGCCGCAGGTTACATTTATACCAAATACCTGCACCCGGATAGTTTACCGCACCGGATAACCGCTACACCCGACCTTGAGTACGAACCTGCGTTCAGCCCGGATGGCAACTCGCTTACCTATATCGATTGGAGCGACGAACTGAAAGGATCGGTCAATATCATCGATCTGCGCACGCACCTGGTTACCCGCCTCACTACCGATAAAGGCTTTTACTATATGCCTGAGTTTTCGAACAGGGGCGATAAAGTGATCTATGTAAAAGGCCAGGGTAATGATGAGCTGGGTTATTTTTTCGGAAACATGCCGGGCATGTATACCATCCCGGTAACGGGCGGCAAACCGCAATTTATACAAAGCGACGGCATTTACCCGCAATTTTCGCCAGACGATTCGAAGATCTATTACCAAAGTACCGAAGGTAATAAAAAAGCCTTTAAAGTGATGGATGCGGGCGGCGCCAATCAGAAAACCCTGTATACCTCGACCTACGCCACACAGTTTGCGCCGAGCCCGGATGGTAAATGGATGGCATTTACCGAGCTGTTCAATTGTTACCTGACACCGATGGTTAGCACCGGCAGCGCGCAGGATCTTTCGGCGGGGAACAAAGCTATCCCACTTACCAAATTGACGCGAGACGCAGGTACTTACCTGCACTGGGCCAAAGACAGCCAGCACCTGATGTGGACGCTCGGACCGAAATACTTCAGCCGCGATATCCATACCGCTTTCCCTTTTATTGAAGGTGGCCCGGACAAAACACCGCCGGTTGATACGGTTGGCATTGATATAGGCCTGAAACTGAAATCCGATCTGCCGCAAGGCAAAATAGCGTTTAAGAACGCCCGCATTATTACCATGAAGGGCGATGAGGTAATTGAGAATGGTTCGATTGTGATTGAGCAAAATAAAATAACCGCCGTGGGTAAAGCCGCCGAGGTGACCATCCCGGCCGATGCGAAGGTTTACGATGCTGCCGGCAAAACCATTATGCCGGGGATTGTGGATGTGCACGCGCATTTGCATACCAGCCCGGATGGCGTTTCGCCGCAGCAGGACTGGAACTATTTTGCCAACCTGGCCTTTGGCGTAACCACCTCTCACGATCCGTCGAGCAATACCGAGATGGTTTTCAGCCAGAGCGAAATGGTAAAGGCCGGCATCATGACCGGGCCGCGTATTTACTCGACGGGCAGTATCCTGTACGGGGCAGACGGCGATTTCAAAGTGGTGATCAACAGCCTTGACGATGCACGCGCCAACCTGCGCAGGTTAAAGGCTGTTGGCGCATTTTCGGTAAAAAGCTATAACCAGCCACGCCGCGAACAACGCCAGCAAATTATTGCCGCTGCGCGCGAACTGGGTATGGAGGTTGTACCTGAGGGCGGATCGACCTTTTTCACCAACATGAACATGATACTGGACGGGCACACCGGTATTGAGCATAACATTCCGGTTGTGCCGGTTTATAAAGATGTAAAATCGCTTTGGAACGCCAGCAAAACGGGCTATACTCCTACTTTGATTGTAAGCTATGGTACACAATTCGGCGAAAATTACTGGTACGACCGCACTGAGGTTTGGAAGAATGAGCACCTGCTTAACTTTACGCCAAGATCCATTATTGATGCGCGCTCACGTAGGCGAACCACGTCCGAATATGGCGACTATGGCCACATCGAGGTATCAAAAGCGGTAAAACAAATTGCCGATGGCGGCACTAAAGTGAACCTTGGCGCACACGGGCAATTGCAAGGTTTAGGTGCGCATTGGGAGCTATGGATGCTGACGCAGGGCGGTATGTCGCCCATGCAGGCTATACGCTGCGCAACCATCAACGGTGCAAGCTATTTAGGAATGGATAAAGAGATTGGTTCACTTGAAGTAGGCAAACTGGCCGATTTGATCGTGCTGAATGAGAACCCGCTGGAAGATATCCACAATAGTGATAAGATAAAGTTTGTGATGGCTAACGGCCGCCTGTACGATGCCGAATCGATGAACGAGATCGGTAACCGCGATAAGCCAAGGTTACGTTTCTGGTGGCAAATGAACCGTGGCGACGTAGCTAACCTGCCTATCGGCAATCAGCGAACCTGGCTGTACACCGTGCAGGATGGCGACCAATAAAAAAAGCTACAACGAGTGCAGCTATTTGTTCAATATAATAAATCAGTTAAGAGAAGGGACTTGGTGATTGTTACGCTACAGCTAATGCCTGCTGTTTTTTTGCGCGTTGAGCCTTGATATAAATTACAATACGGGTAATAATGAGAGCAGTAATCATACAAATAAGTATTACATCAGTTAATCAATACGCCCGACATCAGGGGATCGGGCAACAATTCTGTTACAAAGATAAGGCGTAAAAGCAATTTTCCTAATAGTTTATAAAATTTATTTTTTCAGCGATTAAACCTTTTAACAATTTCATAGTTGCGTCATTTTAAAAAGCCTGATCAGTTGGTGTTTAATCGTTGACTACCTTTGTACGGTGATAGTTTTACAAATGTTGTGCCTGTAACTAAAAAGAAAAAATGCAAACAGATAAATTAAAGGTTGAGATATGGTCGGATGTGATGTGCCCGTTCTGCTACATCGGAAAAAGGCGTTTTGAGGGCGCTTTGCAACAATTCGAACATAAAAACAATATTGAGGTGGTTTGGAAGAGTTTCCAGCTCGACCCGACGATGAAAAGTGAGCCGGGTAAAAATATCCACGAATATTTAGCCGAGCGGAAAGGATTTTCCCTTGAGCGTTCCATCCAGCTGCATGAGCAGATGACTGCCAATGCTGCCGAGCTTGGCCTCGAATACAATTTTGATCGGGCGGTTATTGCCAACTCATTCAATGCGCACCGCTTTTCGCACCTGGCCAAAACATACGGCTTACAGGATGCTGCCGAAGAAGCATTATTCAGGGCTTATTTTACAGAGGGTAAAGATATCGCCGATCAGGCCACGCTGATTGGTTTGGGTGAACAGATCGGCCTCGATCCTGCCATGGTAAAACAAGTGCTTGAAAGCGACCAGTATGCCGATGATGTGCGGCAGGATATTTATGAGGCACAACAAATAGGTGCCCGCGGCGTACCGTTTTTTGTTTTAGGGGATAAATATGCCGTATCGGGCGCGCAACCTACCGAAACGTTTTTGGGAGCTTTAAACCAAACCTGGAACGAGGTAATGCCTGCCGCTACTGCTATTGACGGACCGGTTTGCGGACCGGGCGGAGATTGCTGAAAGTTTTGAGCCCTGGGTCAGGAGTCTTCAGTCGGCGGAAAGCTGTGGCTGTAATATCCAATCTTTTGTCTTTCTTCTTGACTCCAGACTAAATTCCTTGTGCTATCACAAAACCCGAAGCCCAGGCCCACTGAAAGTTGTAGCCGCCCAGCCAGCCGGTAACATCGACACACTCGCCGCCGAAAAACAAACCGGGTATTTTTTTTGATTCTAAGGTTTTAGACGAAAGCTCATCGGTTGATACCCCGCCGCGCATGACTTCGGCTTTATCGTAACCCTTATCCCCCGCTGGTTTAACCACAAAATGATGAATGAGATTATTGATCGCATCCATATCGGTTTTGGTGAGTGACGCCAGGTTTTTCTCTATCGGTAAAAATTTTGCCAGCGCATCGGCAAACTTGCGGGTGTACAAATTGGCCAGCAAACCGGCCAACGGGCGTTTACCATTGGTTTGGCGCTCGGTTTCAATAATGTCGAGGATGTTATCATGCGGCAGCATATCCAGTTCGATAGTTTCGCCTGGCCGCCAATAGGAGGAGATCTGCAAAATGGCCGGCCCGCTTAAGCCCCAGTGTGTAAACAGGATATTCTCTTCAAAGCTGTTTTTTTCGTTTGATACCCGGCAGAAGATACTGTTGCCCGATAAGGCCTCGTACCAATCCTGGTTTTTACCGGTAATGGTCAGCGGCACCAGCGCCGGTGCCGTTTCGGTAACTTTTAAGCCGAGGTTACGGGCTGTACGCAGGGCAAAATCGGTGGCGCCCATTTTAGCGATGGGCAGGCCACCGGCAGCCATCACCACTTTTGGTGCAAAAAGCCGCTCTTCTCTGCCATAGCGTTCAAATCTGACAGTAAAGCCGCCGTCGGTTTGTTCAACAGCTTTTACATCGGCATCGCACCAGATGGGCTGATCCATATCCAGGCAAAGGCTGGTGAATACCTCAACCACATCTTTAGCTTTATTGCTAACCGGAAAGAGCTGGCCGAGCGTTTTTTCCTGGCCTTCTATGCCGTATGTTTCGAAAAAGATGATGGTATCCTCAACGCTCCACTGCGAAAAAGCCGACTTGCAGAAATGCGGGTTTTGTGAGATAAACTGCTGATCGGTGGCGTACATATTGGTGTAATTACATCTGCCGCCGCCGCTGATCAGTATCTTGGCCCCGGGGCGGTCGTTTTTTTCGAGGATGAGCGTACGTTTACCTAAAAAGCCGGCTTGTACGGCACACATCAGCCCGCAGGCGCCGCCGCCTATAATAATGGCATCAAATTGCGATTGTTTTGTTATTTTTGTAGCCATGGGCGAAGTTGAGCAAATATCAGAATTTGGAAAGATATTGATCTTTTTAATTGCCGGTTTTATTTTGGTTGGGTTCACCTTCTTTTTATCAAAGCTGATTGCGCCCAATAACCCTACGCCCGAAAAACTTACCTCATACGAGTGCGGCGAAGAACCGGAAAGTAATTCGTGGATGCAGTTCAATCCTAAATTCTATGTTATCGCACTCATTTTCCTGTTGTTTGATGTCGAAATGGTGTTTATTTTTCCATGGGCAACGGTATTTGGCAATCATGATATCATCAAAGCCGAACCGCTTTGGGGCTGGTTTAGCCTTGCCGAGATGTTTGTTTTTATCGGCATATTAATTTTAGGGTTGGTGTACGTTTGGGCAAAAGGTGACCTCGACTGGATAAAAGCCAGGCCCATAACCCCTACTGTAGATACCGTTATACCGAAATCATTGTACGATAAGGTAAACCAGCAGCAAGCAGCCTACGAGGTAAAAACTTTTACATTGGAACCGGCCCAACCGGCTTCAATCCCAGCTGCTACTGCCAGTGTTACTGCTACTTCTCCGGAAACTGCCGGTGCCGCTGCTACTACACCTGCTATACGTTTCAAACCTGCATTTAAAAAACCAGCCAATGAGTAACGAAACCATGAACCAGGGTGGCGACGTGATCGTTACCAAACTCGACGACCTGCTCAACTGGGCGCGTTTGTCATCGCTGTGGCCCTTAAGTTTTGGTATTGCCTGCTGTGCGATAGAGATGATGGGCTCGATGGCTTCCACTTACGACCTGGACAGGTTAGGCGTTTTCCCGCGGCCCTCAGCACGCCAGGCCGATGTGATCATCATTGCCGGAACGGTTACTTTTAAAATGGCCGAGCGCATCAAACGCCTGTATGAGCAAATGCCCGAGCCTAAATATGTCATCTCGATGGGATCGTGTTCCAACTGCGGCGGCCCCTACTGGCAGCATGGCTATCATGTGGTAAAAGGCGTCGATCGCATCATCCCTGTAGATATTTATGTACAGGGTTGCCCTCCCCGGCCGGAAGCGCTGATAGGCGGTATCCTGGAACTGCAAAAAAAAATAACCGGCGAAAGTATTTAAAAAGCAAAGCCCGGCTTTATACAAAAACCGGGCTTATAGCTAGAAATATTCTTGCTTACTTCCCAATCATCAGCACATTATCAATCCCGTGGATAACACCCTGCGGATCCGTAATGTCGAATTTCAGGAAGTTAGCTTTGTTCCCTTTAATATCGGTAACCACAAGGGCTTTATCGGCACCAAGCGATAATTTCAAAGGCTGCCCCAACAAGTTTGTGAGCGTGGCCTTCCCTTTGCCCAGGCTGAGCTTTTTAATAATATCGGCTTTGGTAAATTTCCCTTTGATGATATGCGCTTTTAAAACCATGGCCAGTTTTGCCTTGTCGTTTTGCAAACTATCCAGCTTTTCGGGCGCCATGTTGCGAAACAGAACATTGTGCGGGGCGAGCGAAGTATAAGTACCAGCGGTTTTCAGATCGGCCTCTATACCGGCCGAACGCACCAGCGCTGCAAATTTATAATAATCCGACTCGTCGTTAATACCGCTTAAAAGTACCGGGGCCTGAGCAAAACTTTTTTGAGCACATAAACCTCCCGAGGCTGTTACAATAAACAGCATAAATAATAACTTTTTCATTCTTTGTTTTTTAGATCGATGCAACGTTAATAATGCGATTTTGATATCGCTAACGCTAAAATATACAGAAGTTTTACCCGGAGAAGTTTGTAATATGAATATTACCTGCTAAGCATTTTTTTATGCTCTTCGATCACATATTTCATAATAGCCTGCAGGATGTAGGCGTTCCAGTCGTTTAAAAAATTAAAGCTTTTGTTGAGCCTTACGTTTTGTTTATGATGCACAACAAAGTAGGTGCGGTAATTGCTAAGCGCTATCTGCCGCCATGGTATAGTACCGTTTTTCCCCCAGCTGATACCGTCTTCGTGAAAAGTTACGCCCAGCATCTCGAATGGCTGGCGCATGTGCAGCAGTTCGAGGTACATATTAAACTGCCCCGAAAAATAAAAGGTATATAGGTGGCTGATAGTATCCGTCCAGGCCTCTTCGTAAGTTTGCGCCTTCAGGTTATAATAGCTGGTTAAATTAAGCCTGCTAACGGTATTATCGTTAAGCTTCAGTTCGATGATGAATCTCTTGCCTACAGCAAACCAAAGGCCGCGTATCCATTTTGCGCCCAGCCTGATTGCAGCTATGTTTGCAGCAGGGATAAAAATGGATGAATCAAAGCTGAAGGGTTTTTCGATGGTAATACCTTCTGTTTCGAAAATAATGCGCCGTCTTATTTTATTGCCAAATAAGCCGGGTATTTCCAAAATCTGATTCTGCTCAACCATCGTTCTAAAGATATAAAAAAACTCTTTAGTCTCAAATACAGCATATTAAGCGAAAATATTTTTCACTTAAAATTAAACGCCATTGTGTGTAACCGGATGTTGGTTACTGCCCCTGTGCCAGGGTATAACCTCTTTTACCGCCAAAGTTCATCAAAAACTCAACCGAGCAAACTTTGGCGTCCTGCGAAAAATCGGCAGCGATGTGCAATAACTCCCTTTGGGTAACTGTCTTGCCTTCCTTCTTCTCAAAGCGCACCCGGTATTCGTTCACCAGTTCGGTATAGATCGAGCCGGTGGGCCAAACTTGGGTGCCGCGGTTGGATATCATCACCAGGTCGAAGTTGTCGTTATAAGTGAGTTGCTTTTTGGCTATGGCAGCCAATTCGTTCGGTTGCATATCACCGGTCTCCACAAAAATATCTACACCAACCATTTCTTCTTCAATACCTTTGGTAATGGTCAGTTTATTTTTCGACAAGTGAGCCACGTGGCTTTTCATCTCCACGTCAGCGGTAGCTTCAATAGCTCCCTTTGCCGGTACTTTACCTAAGTTGGCAATAATAGCGTCGGCAAATTGCATGGTGTTTGATGCAGGGATGCTCTTATCACCAAAATCGCCGGTATGTACGCCTTGTTCCAAAGTATACAACAGGGCATTTTCAATTTGTGCAGCTTTTGATGAAAAACCTAAGAAACGCAGCATGCCGATACCCGAAAGCAACAAAGCAGTAGGGTTGGCGATACCCTTGCCTGCAATATCAGGCGCGGTACCGTGTACGGCTTCAAAAATGGAGATATTATCACCGATGTTAGCTGACGGCGCAAAGCCTAAGCCCCCTACCAAACCGGCGCACAGGTCGGATACGATATCGCCCTGCAGGTTGGTCAGCACAATGGCTTCGAACATTTCGGGTTTCGAAACCAGTTTCATACACAGGTCGTCAACAATGATATCTGATGCTTCGATATCCGGGTATTCTTTGGCTATCTCCTGGAAAACTTCCAGAAACATACCGTCGGTCAGCTTCATGATATTGGCTTTGTGCGCGCAGGCCAGCTTTTTTAAACCTTTACGCTGCGCCATCTCAAAAGCGTAACGGATAACCTGCGCCGAACCAGGGCGGGTAATGATACGGCGCCCTACGGCAACATCATAAGTCAGCAAGTGCTCGATGCCTCCGTAAGTATCTTCGATATTTTCGCGGATGATGGTGATATTGATCGGGATACCCGCTTTCGAGAAAACGGTATTTACACCGTTCAGGCTGCGGAAATCGCGCTGGTTGGCATAAGTGTTCCAAACCTTGCGGGCAGTTACGTTTATACTTTTTACACCTTTACCTTTTGGGGTCTCCATTGGCCCTTTAAACAGGATACCGTATTTTTCGATAGCTTCCTTTGCAGCAGCGGTCATCCCGGTTGAGTGACCTGCATCGAAAAGCGATTTCCCCATTTCAACAAATTCGTATTCCAGTTGTACATCGTTGGCATTAAAAATTTTAAGTACGGCGTCCATAATTTCCGGGCCAATACCATCGCCCTGTGCTACTGCTATTTTTGTCTTCATGAAGGTGTGTATTACGGTTAAAACGCTGCAAATATACGGCTTAAATAGCTTATTACGAACCCTGTTCGCAAAATTGCTTAGTCATTCTGAAACTTTTCGTAAACTTGCACTATAAAATGAAAGCGTTTTACGGAGACCTTAAACTGGGCATTTTAGGCGGCGGCCAGCTTGGCCGTATGTTCATCCAGCAAGCCATCAATTATAATGTTAACATCAAGGTGCTCGACCCCGACCGCGAAGCGCCATGCCGCAAACTGTGCAACGAGTTTGTAATCGGTTCGCTTAGCGATTATGAAACCGTTTACAACTTTGGTAAGCGTGTTGACCTGCTTACAATTGAGATTGAGAAAGTGAATGTGGATGCCCTCGACCAGTTGGAACGCGAGGGTGTTTTGGTTTATCCGCAACCAAGGGTTATCCGCCTGATACAGGATAAAGGTTTGCAAAAGCAGTTTTTAAAAGAGAATGATATCCCGACCGCACCCTTCAGGCTCATCTCATCTGCACAAGAATTACCGGAAAGCGGGTTTACTTATCCATATATCCAAAAGCTGCGCCGCGATGGTTACGACGGCCGGGGGGTTTATAAAGTAAAGGATGAAGCCGGATTAGCCAATGCCTTTACCGAGCCAAGCATCATTGAAGAAATGGTCGATTTTGAAAAAGAGATATCGGTTATTGTTGCCCGTAACGACAAAGGTGAGGTAAGTACCTTCCCGGTGGTAGAGATGGAATTTAACCCGCATGCAAACCTGGTGGAGTTTTTAATATCGCCCTCTACCCTTCCTGCCGAAATACAGAACGAAGCCGAAGACATCGCTAAAAAGGTAGCCGAAAGCTTAAAAATAGTCGGCTTATTAGCTGTGGAGATGTTTTTAACCAGAGACGGCAAGATACTGGTGAACGAAGTTGCCCCGCGCCCGCATAACAGCGGCCATCAAAGCATTGAGGGTAACGTAGTTTCGCAATTTGAGCAACACCTGCGTGCGATATTTAACCAGCCTTTGGGCGATACCAGCACACTGAACCATGCCGTAATGATCAACTTACTGGGCGAACCTGGCTACGAAGGACCGGCGCAATACCAGGGCCTCGAAGAAATATTGAAATGCAGCGGCGTTTATGTACATTTATATGGCAAGGCTTTAACCAAGCCATTCCGAAAAATGGGACATGTGACAATAGTGGATGCAGACAGGGAAAAGGCTATTGAAAAAGCACGGTTTGTACAGCAAACGCTGAAGGTTATCAGTTAGTCAGAAAGTCCGGAAGACCGGAAGTCGGAAAGATTTTCCCTATATAGATTAAGTATACTTCCGGACTTATCGGACTTACCGACTTCCGGACTAAAAATAAAAAAATGACCAAAGTAGCCATCATCATGGGCAGCAAATCGGATCTTCCTGTTATGCAGGATGCCGCCGATATATTGAAGCAATTAGGTGTCGAATACGAACTAACAGTAGTTTCGGCCCACCGCACACCCGACCGTATGTTTACCTACGCCCGTGAGGCTGCAGGCCGTGGCATCAAAGTTATTATAGCCGGTGCAGGTGGTGCGGCGCATTTACCGGGCATGGTGGCTTCGTTAACCCATTTACCGGTTATCGGTGTCCCTGTAAAATCAAGCAATTCGATCGATGGCTGGGATTCTATCCTTTCCATCCTGCAAATGCCCAACGGCATCCCGGTGGCAACCGTAGCTTTAAATGCTGCTAAAAACGCGGGCATCCTGGCCGCGCAGATCATCTCGACCGCTGATGAAACTATCGTTAAAAACCTGATCGCCTACAAAGAAGAACTGAAAAAGAAAGTGGAGGAATCGGCAAAGGAGATGACAAAGGGTGATTTGGGGTCGAGATTTTAATATTATGAATACTCTTTTTTTCACATAAAGGATATTAGTAATATAATTCAAAATAAAAGAGTTATATTGGCTCATCAGTAAATATGAGCAAACATTTAATTCTTATAATTTGTGCGAGTATAATTTTTACAGCCTGTAAAAAAACACCTCCTCCCACGCCAAACGGTACACCCGTCCCACCTGGTTTATTTACTGTTACAATTGTTGACCGAGAAGATACTTATGCTATCATCAAATGGACTAAGCCGCAAATCGCAACTGGTGGTAATCTTAGTTATACCGTTAAAATCGACAGTATTATACGATCGTCGAATCTTACCGATACCACTTATAAGGTGATTAATATTGTTGATACCAAATCTTATAAAGGGCAAATTATCGCAATCGATAGCAAAGGAGGCACAACTACCGTTAATTTTATTCTTAGTAGCAATAGCGGCTTGGTGTATTATAATAGCAATGAATACACATTTTCATGTTATACAACTTCTGGCGCCCTCGTTTGGAATAGAGGAATGGGTGTATCTTCATACCCCGCTATTTCTAATGATACAATATTTGTACAAGGCTATGATCCTTTTAATGGCAAGAGCTATTTATACGCGTTGCATACCAATACTGGAGCAGTTTTTTGGACAGCTCCGGAACAATTACCTGGTGGTATTCAGGGTTCCGGCGTCTTGTATTATCATGGCATGGTATATTCTGCATATCCAGATTATATTAAAGTATATAATGCAAAAACAGGAGCACAATTATGGACAATAACTCCAGGTTTTTATGTACATACTGTTAACGATGGAATATTATTAGGTATATCCACTGATAATAATGGTGTAAAAAGTTTAGTTGCATTTGACGCATTTACTGGTGTGAAAAAATGGAGCTACAGTAATGGACATGTTTTTGGGCTGTCCACCGAGGATAATGGCACAGTTTATGTCGTGGATTACTACTCAACCCAAAATTTTGGTGCAGATCCTATCGCAGATTTATATGCTCTCGATTCAAAAACAGGTTCTGTAAAATGGTTTAATACTTTTGGCGGGCAAATTGGTTCAGCTCGGAGTAAACCGCTTATTATTGGCAATACAATATATTTTTATATTTACCCAGGAAATCGTCCTCTTAACAGTTTATTTGCTTTCAATAAGACTACAGGTTCTTTAGTATGGCAAACGGGGAGTTATGATGGCCCACTTATAGGTGATACGACAGGCGTGTATGTGAACGCCGGAACTTCGGGATTAACAAAATTTGACCTTAAGACCGGGAATAAGATATGGGTTTATAACAACGATATCGCTGGTGACGTAACTTTAACAGACAACAAAATGTATATAAACAATCCGGGCCAATATGGTTTCTATTCTCCATTGCCCTGTCTTTTATTAAGCAATTATTCAGGAGCTGTTATTATCAACTCTTTTAAAAACGCATATAATAGTGTAACTCCTTATACTGTGATTATTAATGGCGTCACTTATTATTCGGCTGAAAATAGCATGTATAGAGCAAATTATTAATTTGTCTGTTTAGTTATAGATGGTGAAACCTATTCACCTCGGTGAAAAAGTATAGAATAATCACGAAGGCTGACGAAAGATAATTATTTCTCCCCCTTCCTCTGCCTCAACAAATACATCTTCCGCTCATCAAACGAACTTTGCTCAATCGGCGATACAATATCTGCAAAAAGCTGGCTAAACTCCGGCGAATGATTTACCGGCCGCTGGGTCTTCAGGTCGACATGGATAAAATTAGTCCACAGTATGGCTTTCAGGGCGGTCTGTTGCTCGTCCCACATGCGCATCTCAACCATCAGGCTTTTTGGGCTATGCACAATCAGCTGCGACTCGATCAAAACGCTTTCCATCGTAAGCGCAGGTTTTAAATAGCAGATCTGGTTGGAGGCCACTACCCAGCTTAACCCCTGCTTGTTGGCTATTTCGAATATATCGAGACCGTAGTTCTCCAGCAACTGGTCCTCGCGGGCATTGATAAAATAATCGATATACTTTGCATTGTTTAAATGGTTAAACGGATCGCAATCCTGGAAACGTACTTTCCTTACCGAGGTTAATATTTTTTTCATAAGTTTTTTAGTTGACATACCAATCGGTATGTTGAGTTGTAAAAAATTTTAATTCATTAATTTACCTGTGATCAATTCATCTATCATGTCCATCATATTGCTGATGTACATGCTATCGTTATGTGTTAGCGCCATAAAAATGCTGCCGTCTATCATCGCGTAAATATTTTTCCCATAAGCTGAGGCATCAATATTCTCTTTAATTTCCCGGTTATCTATTCCTGTCTGGATAATAGCTATCAGGTCATTTTCCAGCCGTTTCGATACCTTTTTTGCCAGATCAAACAAAGCCGGGTTGATATGATTGGCGTCGGTACTTACATTTAATATCGGGCACCCGCCACTTTGGGCAATGATATCGTAATACCCCCGATAGTAATCCGTCAAAACCTTCAATTTGTTAATAGCACCATCTGCCAGGTTCAATTCATCGGCAAGCGGTGCTATCACTTTCTTTACGTTAAACTTAAAGGCTTTAACAGCCAGGTCTTCCTTGTTTTTAAAATAAAAATAGATGGCGCCTTTGGTTAAACCGGTAGCCTGTGTTAAATCAGACAAGCTGGTACCCACGTATCCCTGCTTATTGAATATCGGGGCAACCCGTTGCAGAATAAAATCGCTCGTATTTACCGTATTTGCTTCCAATGGCTTAACTCCCGTACAAATATAATGCAAATACCAATCGGTATGTAGCTAATGACAAAAAAAGCGGACGGGTAACCACACCCGTCCGCCCCAACTAAACAATTAAAAAAATGAATTAAACAAAATATCCTATTTACTCAACAAACCGTCGAGTGTAACAGATGCATAGTACAGGCCGCCGATAGTTGGGCCACCTGCGTATTGTATATAGCGCTTATTGAACAGATTGGTACCACCAACTTTAAAGGTGGCGTTGTATACCGGTACTTTAAATGTAACCTGCGCATCAACCGTACTGATGGCCGGTACGGTACCGGTAACCAGCGGACTTTCCCACAGATAAGCCTGTTGCCATTTGTACACAATGTTAAAGCCTACATTTTTAACCACTTCGCGGTTGCCGAAGGATACGTTGCCCGACCATTCCGGGGTATTAAAACCCGTCACGAAAATATCAGCCGCATCCTGGCCTTTCATTTTGTTAAAGCTCGCGTTACCTGATATGGTATAGCGTTTGTAAAAATTATAACTAATGCCTGCCGATGAACCATAATTGTGGTAAGTATTTTTGGCGTTGGTATATACCCGGTAACGGCTCTGGCCCAGGCTGGCGGCATTATTGGCAGTAGCTGTTGTAGGGTCGCGGTTAATATCCAGCATGGCCAATACTGCGGCATCGCTGCCTACTGTTACGCCATTGGGCACATAAACCTGTATCTGGCCTAAAAAGCCGTTATAGGTATTGGTATAGGCGTCAATATCTACAAATACTTTATTATCAGCTAAAATACCTTTGTAACCTACTTCGTAGGATGTGATCTGTTCAGGGCGGGCCCTTGGCAAATCGGCTACCTGTAACAGGTTACGGTTGGCTAAAGCGGTAGCATCTGTACCGCTGGCGCTGCCCGGCGCGGCGTTGACAGCCGCATTAAAGGTGGCTACCGAAGCCTGGGTATAACTGTTTCCTAAATAACCCAGGCCATCGTTAATAAAATCTAAACTGCCCACACGTTTAACACGGCCGTTATTTACATACGACAGTGCCTCAAACAAGGCCGGGAAACGATACCCGTTCTGGAACGTAAACCTAAAGTTATGATCTTCGTTAACCGAGTATACAGCAGCCAGGCGTGGTGTAAATTTGGGGTCGAAGTACGGGTTATAGTCTAACCGTACCGAGCCAAACAGCTTTAGTTTTTCATCAAAAAAGGTTTTGGTTATCTGGGCAAATCCGCCGAATTTTTTGTAATAGACATCGCTGCCAAAGCTGCCATCGGACAACGGGGTGTTGCGCTCGGTAATCGGGCGGCTAAAGTCAACAAAGTTATTACCGTCGGGGATGATCTGGTAAACCCTGGCATCGGCGCCCACCAACAGATCGAACACTTTAACCTTATCGGTCAAATCCCATTGTGCTTCGCCGTTATACATACGGCTTTGCTGTACCAATGCAGCGCCGCCGGTTACAGGGGCATTTGGTATCAGGCTCGATTTAATATCCCAGTTATTAATACCGATAATGGTATTTTTCAAATCGTTAAAGGCCTGGGTACCGGGTTCAACACGCCCCGCATCGGCGGCTGTACGCGCGGCCTGGGTAGCCGCAACCAGGTTTGCCGATGTTAAACCACCATTAGCATTGGCATAAGCAGTAAGCGCATTTTTGTATAATGTGCCCCACGCCGAATTGCTGGCATGGTTCAGGTCAAGATTATCGGCCAGTGGTTTTACGTTGTACGAATCGCCGGTATTTTCGAGCGACACATATCCCCTGACTAAAAAGTCCTTACCTTTCAGTTCAACCTTGTGATTTTGTACGATAGCGCCGTTTAACGCAATTTTGTTACCGCGCTGAAAAACACCGTCCATCCTGCCGATACGGTAGCTGTAAGATAGCTGTGTGGTTGGTGTAAGATTATAGGCCAGCGCAGCATCAAATTTCAGGTTCGATACTTTGGGGTCAACCAGGTCGACTTCGTTATAACCTGTGCGGGCTACGGTCAGGTTGGGCCGGGCAACACCATTTACAGTGATGCCTTTAATTACCACGGTATTACTTCCAGCCAGGGCATCATCCCCGTACTTGTTCCAGCCATCGTAAGCGGCATTCGCAGCGCCTGTCAGTTCAGGATAAGCAGGGTTAGCAGTTTTCAGGTTACCCGGATTTTGATCCAGTTGCGTGTTCGATTGCCAATCTTCGCCTTGCATATAACTGGCGTTGATCTTGAATGCAAATTTGTTATTAAATGCCTTGGCATATCTAAAGGCATCTTCAGTAATCACACTTGGTCTGATACCGATACCATCAACATGGTTAACACCCGTACGGTGGTAAAAGCTTAAGCCCTGGTATTTAAACGGGTCTTTGGTGATCAGGTTGGCCAGGCCGTTCAAAGCGTTAGTTCCGTAAAGGGCGGCGGCGGCACCGGGCGTAATTTCAACGCTGGCAATATCCAACTCGGTTGGCCCTATCGCGTTACCCAGCGGTACGCCTAAAGTTGCCGACTGCATATCTACGCCATCAACCAGCTGCATAAACCTAAAGTTATTCGGGCTGTTAAAGCCGCGGGTATTAGGCACTTTCAGCGTTAAGCTGGTAGTAGTCATCTGTACACCTTTTACGTTTTCCAAAGCATCGTAAAAGCTTGCTCCGGGCGATTGCTTTAAAGCTTTGATATCCAGTTTTTCTATCGCTACCGGCGAGCGTAACAGTTTTTCCTCCTTACGGGATGCGGTAACCACAACCTCGTTGATCAGTAACGATTGCGACACCAACTGGATGTTTAACGCGCTATTAACGTTTTTGATCAAAAATTCCTGGGGCTTAAAGCCTACGGCGGTAAAAATTAGGGTATAAGGCAATTTGGCGTTGGTGGTTAACGAAAAGCGGCCCAGGGTATCGGTCGAGGTGCCGTTGGTAGTGCCTTTAATGCTTACCGTACTCCCTATCAGCGGGTGACCGGCATCATCATTAACCTGCCCGCTTAAAATGTACGATCCGTTTAGCTGGGCGTAGCTAAAGGCCGGCAACAGCGCCAGAAACAATATGGTTGTTTTAAATGCTTTAGTAAAAAAATTCATAAGGTTTTGTTGTAAAATGGATTGCTGATTAATTATAATTATCGGATGGTATCGGCGTTGCGATCAGCAGCAACAACATGCAGCGAAGCTCTGCATTGGGGCTTTGGTTACTGTGATTGTTTTATAATTATACATACTCTATAGAAATTGTCGACAAATATAGAGCAACAAATTATCATTGCAAATTTTATTTTAAAAAAGTCTACTTGTTTTGTAGTTTATACTTGTAACACGCTAAAAATAAATAAGATATCTCATTTATTTTTTTTATTTTTCGGATGTCCAACATCCGCTATCCTACCCTGCCTTAGCCAGTTCCTGGTGTTCCAATAACTTTAGCAAGGTCTTTTCGGCGGGATTAAGCTCGACTGTTTTTTCATTGTCCTCTGCATCCAGGTCATCAATATATTTAAACAGGATGCCGTCTTCGTACGCTTTGATCACGGCCGGGTGCACGTAATACTTTTTACAAACCGTACGGGTATTGCCCAGGTTGCCGGCAACTTCATCCAGCACGCTTATTATTTTTCGTTTACATTCTGCGGCCGTTTCAAAGCCGCCCGCATTTTTAAAAGCATATAAAGCGCTTACGCTACCAGCCCATGTGCGAAAATCTTTCGCGGTAAAATCCTGCCCGGTTATTTCCTTCAGGTAATTATTCACGTCGCCCGAACCGATGGTACAGCGGTGGCCGTCAGCATCATAATACTGAAAAAGCTCCTTGCCGGGGATATCACGACATTGCTTAACCAGCCTGGCAAGGCGTTTGCTTTGCAGCGATATTTTTTGATAAACGCCTTTCTTACCCCGAAACTCAAAGCTCATTCCCGATCCGCTGATCCTGACGTGCCGGTTTTGCAATGTGGTGAGGCCGAACGAGCCATATAATTTTTTATAAGCATCGTTCCCCACCCTGATGCCCGTGAGCTCTATTAATTTAACCACGAGGGCCAGCACCTTTTGATAATCCAGGTTATGCCGCAGCAGGTCTTTAGCTACTTGCGCCCGTATCGCCGGCAAATAACTGGCAAAAAGCTGCACATGGTGAAATTTGGATTGGTTACGTATCTGGTTCCAGTCAGCGTGATAGCGGTATTGCTTACGTCCGGCGGCATCCTTGCCTGTAAACTGCAGGTGCCCGTTTTCATAAGGCGATATCCAGATATCGGTGTAGGCCGGTGGAACCACCAGCTTTTTGAACCGCACGATCAGTTCTTTATTCCTTACCATCTTACCATCAGCGTCATAAAAGTTAAAACCGTTTTTAGCCGGTTTACGGGTGTATCCGGGCGACGAATCGCTTACATAGCGCAGGCCAACAGCCTTGGCTGTTATTTTAGGATCGCGGCCTATTCTCTCTAACTTTTTCTGCAGTCGGTTCATATCCCAATCAACAGGGAATCGATATTTAAGTTTGAGTTAAATTTCAGACAGTCATTCTCCTTCAAAAAAATCACTGATTTAATTTGCAAATACTAATATTTTTAGCAATTTTGAATCGTGAATCAAAACTCCATCGAGGTACGTACCGAAGCCCGTGTGCTGTTTGTGGATATGAACAGCTTTTTTGCGCGTTGCGAGCAGCAGGTAAATTACTGGCTGCGCGGCAGGCCTTGTGGCGTTTGCGTGTATACCGGTAAATACGGGTGTGTGATATCACTTTCGACAGAGGCTAAAGAGCGCGGCCTGAAAGCCGGCTGGCGGCTGAACGATGTAATGGCTGCCTGCCCCGATTTTATCCCCATCGAAAGTAACCCAACCCGTTACCGCGAGTATCATGTCAAGATCATTAATGTATTGAAAGAATATTGCGAGGATGTGGTGCCCAAAAGTATTGACGAGGCGATCATCAATCTCAACAATTACAAGCTCATTCACCCCGACCCGATGATGGTTGCTAAAAAGATAAAACGGGATATCTTAACTAAAGTGGGCGATTTTTTGGAATGCTCGATCGGGGTAGCTCCCAACGCTTTCCTCGCCAAACTGGGTTCGGTGATGGGCAAAAAGCGCGGCGGTTTATATCTGATCGATCAGCACAATATTGATGACGTATTAAAAACCCTGCGCCTGGGCGATTTGCCGGGCATCGGCGCCAATATGTGTTACCGGCTGGAGCGCTGCGGGGTAAAGACGCCGTATGATATGCGGCATACCTCGCCCGACAGGCTCAAAGCTATCTTTAAAAGCATCGAGGGCATTTACTGGCACTACCGGCTCAATTTTATCGAAACCAATATCGCATCGCACGATTACCGCGGCATGCAGGCCATGCGGCAAATATCTGCCGAGAAACGCAACACCCCGGGTTATATCGATCAGCTTTTTATGACGCTTTGCCTTACCCTCGAAAAACGGATGGTACGCCACAAGTTTTATTGCAAAGCCATTGGTTTTACCGCCATATATACCGATGGTACCCGTTTTGACGATGCCTTTAAAGTAAATACCGCCGTGCAGGACGCCATCAGCCTGATGCGGATGATACGCAAGCGCATTGCCCGCTTTGAGGAAATGACCAAAACCGGCCCGGTGATGAATACCGAAATAAGCAGCATGCGCGTAGGGGTAACCAATTTTGTGGATAACAGCAATGTGCTCTATAGTTTGTTTGAAGATATCAGCAAGGAGGATACGGCACGCAAGGCCATGCACCAGATTAAGGACAAATTCGGGCAGGATAAACTGGTACGCGCCGTGGAGATGACGGATGGCAAGGTCATAAAAGATGTTATTGGCTTCGGTTCGGTAAAGGATCTGACTGATCTGGATTACGCGGCGAGGCCGAGGTATTAAAGATATTGCTGTAAACAATCCCTCACCTGTCCTAAATACCCTGCGCCAAATAAATTCAAATGCACCAGCAATGGGTATAAATTCCACAGATCAAGCCGTTGCTCCCAACCCTCAGCCAGTGGAAGTGCTTCGTTATAAGCCCCGTAAAACTCCTGCGAAAAACCACCGAACAAAGTAGTCATGGCCATATCAAACTCCCGGTGCCCATAGGCAATTGCCGGGTCGATCAGGCGTGGTTTCTCATCCGCACCGATGATATAATTACCGCTCCACAAGTCGCCATGAGTTAATGATGCAGGTTCCTCATCAAACAATCCGCTTAAGCGCGAATAAAGTATCCCAAAACTTTGCTGATCGCCCGCGTTAAGCAAACCTTTATCAACTGCCATTTTCACCATCGGCATTAACCGCTCATGAATAAAAAACTCGCTCCATGTTGGATGCTTTTTATTGGATTGGATTAACGAACCCATGTAATTATCGGCATCCAGGCCAAAATCAGTTGAACTGCAGCAGTGCATGGCTGCCAGTTGCCTGCCAAGAGTTTCAGATGATTTTCTTGTCGGACGACGGGTTTCCACCCATTCCAGCAGTAAAAAACTTTGATCTTCAAAATCATCACAGGCTATAATTGCCGGAACGGCTATCGTATTTGTATCGCCGATGGTTCTCAAACCAGATACTTCACAGGCAAACATCTCCGGGAAAGTAATCCGGCTGTTTAGCTTAAGCAAGTATTTGTTTGTAGCCGAACTCAAACAATATACCCGGTTGATACTGCCACCGCCTACCGCGGAAACATGAGTAATATCAGCGCCATCCGGATATTCTTTCAGATAGGTTAAAAATCTGTCGGGTAATAACATATATCAAATTACCTAAATCGCCATCCCGATTACAAATTATCCCTTAAAAAAACTACTTTTGCGGTTGAATGAAGCATATCCGTAATTTTTGCATTATAGCACACATCGACCACGGTAAAAGTACCCTTGCCGACCGGTTGCTTGAATATACCAATACCATTACCCAGCGCGAAGCGCAGGCCCAGTTGCTCGACGATATGGACCTGGAGCGCGAGCGCGGTATCACCATTAAAAGCCATGCCATACAGATGGATTATGTGCTCGATGGCGAGAAATATGTATTAAATCTGATCGATACGCCCGGCCACGTTGATTTTAGCTACGAGGTTTCGCGCTCCATCGCCGCCTGCGAGGGTGCTTTGCTGATCGTGGATGCATCGCAGGGTATACAGGCACAAACCATATCCAACCTGTACCTGGCTCTGGAAAACGACCTGGAGATCATCCCGGTACTCAACAAAATGGACCTGCCCGGCGCTATGCCCGAAGAGGTGAAGGATCAGATCGTCGACCTGATCGGTTGCAAACGCGAAGATATTTTAGCCGCATCCGGCAAAACCGGCCTGGGAGTGCATGATATTCTGCGTGCCATTGTAGAGCGTGTCCCCGCCCCTGTCGGCGATCCGCAGGCACCGCTGCAGGCTTTGATCTTCGACTCGGTTTTTAACTCGTTCCGCGGCATCATCGCATATTTTAAAGTAGTGAACGGCGAGATCAGGAAAGGCGATAAAGTAAAGTTTGTAGCCACCGAACGCCAATATATTGCCGATGAAGTAGGCACATTGAAACTGAACCAGTTACCGAAAGATGTGATCAAAACCGGCGATGTGGGCTATATTATTTCTGGCATTAAAGAAGCACGCGAGGTAAAAGTGGGCGATACCATCACAACTGTCGACCGCCCTTGCGCCCAGGGTATACAGGGTTTTGAAGAGGTTAAACCTATGGTGTTTGCCGGCATTTACCCGGTTGATACCGAAGACTACGAAGAACTTCGCGAAAGCATGGCCAAGCTGCAACTGAACGATGCTTCATTAGTTTTCGAACCAGAGTCATCGGCTGCGTTGGGCTTTGGTTTCCGTTGCGGGTTCCTGGGTATGCTGCACATGGAGATCATCCAGGAGCGTTTGGAGCGCGAGTTTAACATGACGGTGATCACCACCGTGCCCAACGTATCGTACATAGCATACACTACCAAAGGCGAAGAGTTGCTGGTAAACAACCCGAGCGACCTGCCCGACCCAAGTAAGCTGGATTTTGTGGAGGAACCTTTTATCAAGGCAACCATCATCACCAAATCTGAGTTTGTTGGCCCGGTAATGTCGCTCTGTATACAAAAACGCGGGATGATCATCAACCAGTCGTACTTAACGTCCGACCGGGTGGAGCTGATCTTCGAAATGCCTATGGGCGAGATCGTTTTTGATTTTTACGATAAGCTGAAAACCATATCCAAGGGCTATGCTTCGTTTGATTACCATCAGATCGGTTACCGCCAGAGCGACCTGGTGAAACTGGACATCCGCCTGAACAGCGAACCGGTAGATGCTTTATCATCATTAATACACCGCAGCAACTCGTACGATTTTGGTAAAAAGATCTGCGAGAAACTTAAAGAGCTATTGCCGCGCCAGCAGTTCGAGATCATTATACAGGCATCCATCGGCGCCAAGATCATTGCCCGCGAAACGGTAAAAGCCATGCGTAAAGACGTAACGGCCAAATGTTATGGCGGTGATATCTCGCGTAAGCGTAAACTATTGGAAAAACAAAAAGCCGGTAAAAAACGCATGCGCCAGGTAGGTAACGTAGAGATACCTCAAAGCGCGTTTATGGCGGTTTTGAAACTGGATTAGCCCCCTAACCCCCTAAAGGGGGAACAAGAGAGGCAAAATATAAAATAAGATTTTCAAAAACTCCCCCTTTAGGGGGTTGGGGGGCTCCATGCAATTACTCGACGGTAAATACGTATCAGAAAAACTCAAAGGCGAAATAGCCGATCAGGCAGCCGGATATTTAGCTAAGACGGGGCGTAAACCACATTTAGTAGCCGTATTGGTTGGCCACGACGGCGGCAGTGAAACCTATGTGGCCAGCAAGATGAAAAACTGCGAAAAAGTTGGTTTTAAATCGACGCTGGTTCGTTATGAAGACAACGTTACCGAAGAGGAACTGCTGAATAAAGTTGCTGAACTGAACGCCGATGCTGATATCGACGGCATCATTGTACAACTGCCGTTACCCAAACATATCGACCCCGAAAAAGTGACCGAGCGTATCGATCACCGCAAGGATGTGGATGGCTTTCACCCGGTAAATTTAGGCAGGATGCAGCGCAACCTGCCCTCGTTCATCCCGGCTACGCCTTATGGTATTACTTTGATGCTGAAAGAATATGGTATCGAAACAGCAGGTAAGCATTGCGTGGTGGTTGGCCGCAGTAACATCGTAGGTTCGCCGATGAGTATTTTGATGGCGCGCAACACTACTCCGGGTAATTGCACGGTTACCATCTGCCACAGCCGCACACCGGATATTAAAAAATTCACACTGGATGCCGATATCCTGATCGTAGCCATCGGTAAAAAGAATTTCATTACTGCCGATATGGTAAAAGAAGGCGCTGTAATTGTCGACGTAGGCATGAACCGAGAAACCTCGACCACAACCAAATCGGGCTACAAACTATATGGTGATGTTGATTTTGAGAACGTGGCGCCTAAAGCATCATGGATAACCCCGGTACCTGGAGGTGTTGGTTTGATGACTATTATTGGTTTGTTAAAAAATACGTTATCATCTGCCAATAAGGAAGTGTATCCGTAATTAAAGTCCCTTTCTAAGCGTGATTGCGAGGAAGCTACCCAAAAATGTCCCAAATTGATTTCACACCCACATACACCCCATCTTCGCGCATTTCAACCGGATAGGTTTTAATATAGTCGCCCTGGCCGGGGCTGCCGCGGCCGGTCTGGATATCGTAACTGTAGCGGTGGTACGGGCATACCAGCTTCCCATCTTTACACCAGCCCTGGCTTATATCGGCGCCGGCATGCGGGCATTTGGTGGCCAGGGCATAAACTTCGTTATCTGCACCAACCAGGCAAACCGAAGTATTGCCCGCTTTAGCCCTCATTAAAAAGGGATATTTCAAACCGTTATTATCAAGAACCTTATACCACTTCATTCGGATACTTAATAGTCGATCTTAAAATTCATCATCTCGGGGTTTTTAAAGGCGTCTTCGACGTTGGTTTGCAAGGTAACAGTCTTTTTATCTGCCGATAATACAGCCCGGCTGTTATCTACATGCGTAACCGGTTCGGGAAAAGTCAATGTGATACGATACGGCATATCGATCAGCATAGCCTTCGAAAGATTGAATACCGATTCGTTGGTTTTGATGTATTTGTTAAACCTGGCTTTATCGATAATGCGATAAAACCTGTGTGGGCCAATTTCATAATTATAATAATCCTGCCCCAGCACAAACTGACTGCCATCGGCTTTTTTCAAACTTTTGCTTACCGGCATCAACGTGCTTAAATGTCCCTGCGATGTCATTTTCGATAAGTGGTTTAGATAATAATCCAGGTCGTGCGCATTATCGGCCGAATAACGGATGCTGGCTTTCATCAGGTTATGCTTGAGGTTCATTATCAAAACCAGGTCGCTGTTTTTGGCCATAACCACCTGGACCGAGTCCATCTTTTTTTGCGTGGTATCGGGTAAGGCGTTATAAAAGTTTACGGTTGTATCTTTTGCCTCTCCATATTGCGGCGATTGCTTTACCGAATCGGGCAGCAGGTTGGCCAATACCGATACAGCAGTGCTCATATCGAAATTAAAAGCGACGTTACACGAGCCATCCGCATGAAAAACGTAACTCTCTTCGAGGTCGACACAGGATGTCAGACCGGAAACAAGCAGTAAGAAAATAACTGTGTAAAGTTTCTTCATAAGCGCCCGGTTAATATTTTCCGACCCTTTGTAATCCTATTCACACAAAATTAAGTGTTTTTTAATGATTTCCGCTCATTGCTTATCTTTGCCGGATAATTATGATCAATCAGATTCCGGAAGACGGTACTTTACTTCCTTTAATGGAAGAATTTTATACGATACAGGGCGAGGGGTTTAACACGGGTAAAGCTGCCTATTTTATCCGTTTGGGCGGTTGCGATGTGGGCTGCCACTGGTGCGATGTAAAGGAAAGCTGGGATGCATCCGTTCATCCGCTTACTGCAACGGATAAGATCGTTGAAAACGCCATTCGGCACCCCGGCAAAGCTGTAGTTGTTACCGGCGGCGAACCATTGATCTATAATCTGGATTACCTGACTGCGCAGTTGCAGCAACGCGGCATCAAAACCTTTATCGAAACATCAGGCGCGTATCCCTTATCGGGATCGTGGGATTGGGTGTGCCTGTCGCCAAAAAAATTCAAGGCACCGCGTAAAGATGTTGCGCCCTTTGCCAATGAGCTTAAGGTAATCGTTTTTAATAAATCGGATTTTGAATGGGCCGAGCAGCATGCAGAACTGGTGCCCAACGGTTGCAAGCTCTATTTACAGCCCGAATGGTCGCGGTCGAAAGAAATAACACCGCAGATTGTTGACTATGTGATGAACAATCCGAAGTGGGAAATATCGCTGCAAACGCATAAATACCTCAATATTCCATAATAAAACGTATCTTGTGGCGTATTCCTAAGTACAACGAACTATGAAGCGCCTGTTAATCGTTTTGATTTTGTACTTACCGCTTGCTTTACAGGCGCAGGACAGGCAATATACCACCACTAATAAAGATGCGATAAGGCAATACCAGAACGCCCGCCAAAACCTCGATTACCAGCTTTATTTCCAGGCTATAGCAGCATTAAAAAAGGCTGTCGAATACGACCCGAAATTTTTAGAGGCCCAAAATCAGTTAGCTGACGTTTTACGGATCACCAAACAGCATAAAGAAGCTGTAGTTCATTACCTGGCCGTCATTGCCGTTAACCCCGAGTTTAACCGCGGCATCTATTCAAACTTAGGCAGCGAAGAGATTAATATCGGCGACTATACCAACGCGCAAACTCATTTATTAAAGTATGAAAATTACGAAGGCATAAGTCAGGAGCGCAAAAGATATGTCGACCACCTGCTGAGCAACTGTGCTTTCGCGCTTGATGCTTTACAACACCCCGTAAACTTTAAGCCTTATAACATGGGCCCTGAAATTAACAGCCCCGATGACGAATATATGCCGGTGGTTACAGCCGACGAAAGTGAGCTGATCTTTACCCGGAAAATAAACGATAACGAAGATTTTTACAAAAGCGCCAAACAAAACGGCAAATGGACGAAAGCGCAATACCTGAGCCATCAAATTAACACGCCCAACTATAACGAAGGTGCACAGACCATTACCCAAGACGGCGAATACTTATTTTTTACAGGTTGCGACCGTCCTACAGGTATGGGGCAATGCGATATTTACGTGACCAAAAAGGCGGGCGACGATTGGGAACCGCCCTATAACTTAGGAGCGCCGGTAAACTCGCGGGCATGGGAGTCGCAGCCATCGATCAGTTCGGATGGGAAGACATTATACTTTGTAAGTAATCGCAAAGGCGGTTTTGGTGGCTACGATATCTGGAAATCGACACTGACCGACAAAGGCTGGACCGAGCCCGAGAACCTGGGCCCGAATGTCAATACACCGTACGATGAACAGTCGCCGTTTATCCATCCCGACGATAATACTTTGTACTTTTCGTCAAACGGCTGGCCTGGCATGGGCAATATGGATATTTTTGTAAGCCGGCGCGATAAGGGCGGCAAATGGCAAAAACCCGAGAACCTGGGTTACCCTATAAATACTTATGCCGACGACAGTGGGTTAACCTTAAACGCACGCGGCGACCTGGGCTACTTTTCATCCAACAATATGAAAGGTTACGGCGGCTACGATATTTATTCGTTCGAGATGCCTTTTGCCATGCGCCCCAAAGTGGTAAGTTTTGTTAAGGGCGACGTAAAAGATGCCAAAACACGGCAGCCTATTATGGCTATAGTTGAGATAATCGACCTCGAGACCAACAAAACCGTCTATCAGAATACCTTAGGCGATAACGGACACTTTTTGGCTACCTTAACTACGGGTAAAAAATACGCGCTCAATATTTCCAAAGGCGGATATATGTTTTACTCTGAAAATTTTTCGCTGACGGGCAAGGACGAGAAAAAACAGTTTCAGATAGATGTGCCGCTGCAAACCATTGAAGCCGGGAACAAAGTAGTTTTAAAGAATATATTTTTCGATACCAACAAATCCGATATCAGGGACGAATCAAAGGTAGAGCTACAAAAACTGATCTTATTCCTGAATGACAACCCCAAAGTGGTGATCGAAATATCCGGCCATACCGATGATGTGGGCAATGATGCCTTGAACCAGGTCTTGTCGCAAAACCGGGCAAAAGCGGTCTATCAGTACCTTATCGCCCAACACATTGCGGCGTCCCGTTTGGTTTATAAAGGCTACGGCAAAACCCAGCCCATTGCACCTAATACTACCGACGACGGCCGGCAGCAAAACCGCCGTACTGAGTTTAAAATCGTGTCGAATTAAAGTTACGTCCGTACTACCTCATGTCATTTCGATGACAAGTTTTTATATTTATCTTGAACTCACGCTAATTAAGCGGCCTTTTGCTTAAGTGCCCTGGCCTCTATTTCGTAATCGAACATCAGTTCGTTTTCGCTTACCACTACACCAAAATCGCTAAACTGCATACCTTCATCAAAGGGATAGATCAGGTAGCCTCGTTTATTGGCATCGTAACGATCCAGAACAAAAAGTTCTTCCGGATATTTTTTTGCGCGAATTTTAGCGCCTTCTACCAACTGGTAGGCATCATTTATGGTGATATAATCGTTTATTGCTGTTTTCATATCCCGGGATATACAACAACCCTGCCATCAGGCAAACCATTCAAATAAATCAGTTTGTTTTAGTTGCGATTTGGCCTTAGCATCCACATCGCGGATGATCTTTCCCTCGCTCATTTGGATGATGCGGTTACCATAAGTAAAAGCGTCTTTAAGGTTATGGGTAATGAGTATGGAAGTCAGTTTAAAATCTTTGATCAACTCATCGGCTGTCCTCATTACAATATCTGCCGAACGTGGATCTAAAGCCGCAGTAGGTTCATCCAGCAGTAATATTTTACACTCGTCCATCACGCTCATCAGCAAGGTCAGCGCCTGCCTTTGGCCGCCCGAGAGCGTACCCATGGGTTGATTTACCTTATTTTCGAGGCCCAGGTTCAAAATGGCTATTCTATCTTTAACCTGCTGTATAAAAGCGCTATTAACACCAATACTCAAACCTTTTTTTTGCGTACGAAGGGCTGCCAGGCGGAAGTTATCCAATATGCTCAGATCGGGTGCCGTACCGCTTAAAGGGTTCTGGAAAACACGGGCTATCCAGCGGCTGCGCTGGTAATCGGGCAATTTATTAACATTTCCACCGTCGAGGCTAACAGTACCAGTGGTAAGCTGTATACTGCCTGCAATAATATTCAGTAGTGTTGATTTTCCTGAACCATTAGAACCTACGATCACCGCAAACTCACCTCGGGTTATGTGCAGGTCAACACCATTTAAAGCCGATACTTCGTTAGGCTTGCCTTTATTAAAAGTTTTATATACAGATATGAGCTCGATCATGACGCTTTTAATAAATTAAGCCGTGGCAACGTAACGATCAGCAGCACAAACACCGAAGTAACCAGTTTAAGCAGGTTGGCGTCTACACCCAAACTTAATGTAAGCGCCAATACCAGCTGAAACAGCACTGCACCCAATAATACGAGTACGAGGCTTACCCAAATAGAGGTAATGCTAAACCAATTGATCAGGGTTTCGCCGATGATAACCGAACCCAGGCCAAATATCACTACACCGATACCCATACTGATATCGGCATAGCCCTGAAACTGGGTGATGAGGTAACCGCCGGTAGCAGTTAAGGCATTTGCGATAGCAAGACCGACGATCTTCATACGGTCAGTGTTTACGCCCAAAGCTCTGATCATTGATTCGCTGTTGCCTGTGGCACGCATAGCCAGTCCAAAATCAGTTTTAAGCAGATAACCGATAAGCAAGGTTAACAGGGTAATAAAAATGACAAGAACGATCAGTGTGTTCTGATTCGCATCGCTAACCAAACCAATGGTAAATAAAGTATGATCGCTATTGAGCGGCAAGTTGGATCGGCCAAGGATGATCAGGTTTACCGAGTATAAAGCCGTCATCACCAGGATACCGGCCAGCAGTGCGTTGACTTTGAGTTTGGTATGGATCAGCCCGGTCAGCGCTCCTGCAATTGCACCGGCAACTATTACCAAGGGCAATACTATGTAAAACGACAAGGAATGGGCAAGCGTAATAGCTGTTACCACACCACCAAGGGTATAGCTCCCATCGGTAGTGATGTCGGGGATGTTGAAGATCTTCATCGAGATATAGATCCCCAGCGCTATTGCCGAGAAGCACAAACCTTGTATAATCGCCGTCAGCAAAAAATCCATTACTTAACCGCTTCAAAGTTTGCAGGGATGGCAATACCATATTTTTTTGCTACCGCCGGGTTATAAACCCGCTTACGTATTTTCACCATTTCGGCTTTAATACCGTCGGTTTTGTGCGTTTTTAAATATTGTGCTGCTTGTAACCCGGTTTGATAACCCCACTGGTAAATGTCGGCCCCAAAGGCAGCTACAGCGCCACGCTGCACCAGGCCCGCTTCGCTGGTAAAAATAGGTACATTTTTCTGGTTGCAGCTTTTCACAATAGTTTCAAATGAGGCAAAAACTGTATTATCGGGGTTAGCGAAAAAAGCATCGATGTTTTTGCTGAGCAGCGATTGGGTTACCAACTGCGCATCGGCCGAGGTATTAACGGGCAGCGCTACCAGGGTAACATTCAATTTATCCGACAACCCTTTAATACGGTTCATCGCGTCAACTGATTGTGGCTCACTCTGGTTATAGATCATCCCAATGGTCAGCTTACCGTTTTTGGGTTTCAATAATTTAGGGATGATGGAAAATGAAGTGTCAATATAATTGAGGTCTTCCTGCGTGCCGAACAAGTTTGTGGGGCCATTACCGTTCGCATCGGCAACTTTCATCAAAGCCGGCGTAGGTGCCACCATGGCAAATACCGGGATAGTTTTGGTTTTCTGGATGGCGGTAATGGTTGACAAGGTAGTACAGGTAGCCAGCAGATCAACCTTTTCGCCGATGAACTGGTTTACGATTAATGTTAGCGTAGGGATACTACCTTGCGCGTTGTGGTATTCTATTTTTACATTATGCTGATCTTCGCTGAAGCCGTTCTGTTTCAAAGCATCGGTAAAACCGGTACGTGCCTGGGCTATGGTGGCATCTTCAAAGGCATCAACAAAACCTATAACAGGTACATTGTTTTTTTCATTCGAATTGCAGGATGCTAATATTAAGGCGCTTGCGGCGTAAAGCAGTAAATATTTGATCTTCATGGGTACTAATTTAGGGAATTAGGCGCAAAGGGCATAGCGCGTGGTACTGAATGGATAGTTTACAAAATGGTCACAAGCGTCCGCTTGCGCCAAGACGGCATTAATGTATTGTTTGCGTTAGGGGTGAAGCGGATACCGGCCCGTGGATAAGGCCATGTGCAGTATGAGCGGAACACCCGGCCGAGGCAAAGCCCTCATTTAGTCCTGAGTCGTGAGTCTATAGTCTGGAGTTAAAAAAAGACTTAAGGCTCTGGACTCAAGACTCAAGACTACCCCAATGCCCTCCTGTGGGTAACTTAATTAATAATTAATACCAAATTTCCCTATTTTAGCCGGTGATGACACGTATTACCTCTAAACTTCCACAAACGGGTACCAGCATATTTACCGTTATGAGTGCCCTGGCTGCCGAGGTTGGCGCAATAAACCTCTCGCAGGGTTTTCCCGATTACGATTGCTCGCCGGTGCTGATCGACCTGGTAACCAAAGCGATGAAGAACGGGCACAATCAGTATGCCCCTATGGCCGGGTTAATGAGCCTGCGCGAGCAGATCAGCAACAAGACCGAAAAATTGTATGGTGCAAGCTATAACCCGGATACCGAAATCACTATTACGGCCGGTGGCACACAAGCCATTTTTACTGCAATATGTGCCGCTATACAGCCTAACGACGAGGTTATTGTGTTCGAACCCGCTTACGATGCCTACGCTCCGGCCATTAAAGTAATGGGCGGTATGGTCAAATCGCTGGAACTTTCGCCGCCCGATTACCGTATACCCTGGGATATGGTGCGCAGGCTGGTGACCAACAAAACCCGGATGATTATTTTAAATTCGCCGCACAACCCAACCGCCACTGTTTTACAGCAACAGGATATTGATGAATTAAGCAGTATTGTAAAAGGCTCGGATATATTGATTTTAAGCGACGAAGTATACGAACATTTGGTTTTCGACGGCGGCGAGCACCGCAGCATGGCGCGTTATGCAGAGCTGCGCGAACGCAGCTTTATTGCGGCCTCGTTCGGCAAGCTTTTTCACAATACGGGCTGGAAAATGGGCTATTGCCTGGCTCCTGCCGCTTTAATGGCCGAGTTTCGGAAAGTGCACCAGTTTTTGGTGTTCAGCGTAAATTCGCCCATGCAATACGCTATTGCCGAGTATCTGAAAGATGAAAGCGTGTACCTTGACCTGCCGAATTTCTTCCAGCAAAAGCGCGATCATTTTCGCGCGGCATTAGCGCAAACTAAATTTGAATTGCTACCTTGCGCCGGAACTTATTTCCAGTCGGTAAGATATCATAACATCAGCGACGAAAAAGATACCGACTTTTCCCTGAGATTAACTAAAGATTTTGGTGTGGCATCGATACCTGCTTCGGCGTTTTATACCCGTGGTACCGATCATCATGTTTTGCGTTTCTGCTTCGCCAAAAAGCAGGAAACATTAGACCGCGCGGTTGAAAAACTGCTCAGAATATAATTGTATTTGCCGATGGAATAGTTGTACCTAACTATCGTACTATGGAAAACTTAAAAATAACCGTGTTTCAGGGTTACCTGTTTTGGGAGAACATCGATAAAAACCTGCAGAACATCACACTGCGCTTATCAGCTATCCGCGAAAAAACCGACCTGATCATTTTACCCGAAATGTTTAACACAGGTTTTACCATGAATGCCGAAACGCTATCCGAAACAATGAATGGTAAAACCATGCAATGGATGCACGAAACGGCACAAAAGTACGATTGCGTAGTAACGGGCAGCCTGATCATCAGCGAAAAGGGTAAATATTACAACCGGCTTATCTGGATGCGTGCCGACGGTAGTTACGAATGCTACGACAAGCGCCACCTTTTCGGCCTGGGAAAAGAAGACAGAACGTATACAGCGGGCACCAAACGCCTGATCGTTGAACTAAAAGGCTGGAAAATTTGCCCGATCATCTGCTACGACCTGCGTTTCCCGGTATGGCTGCGCAATAAAAACACCGCTTACGACCTGATGCTGGTGGTAGCCAACTGGCCCGAAAAACGCTCGCTGCACTGGCGCACACTCATCCCGGCAAGGGCGGTTGAGAACCAGTGTTACATTATCGCGGTTAACCGTGTTGGTCACGATGGCAACGAGGTTTACCACTCGGGCGACTCCATGTGCATCGATCCGAACGGCAACGTAGTTTACTACAAACGCGATGAAGAAGATGTGTACACTTTCACCATCAACCCCGAGGAACTGATCAAAGTGCGCAGGCAATTGCCGTTCCTGGCCGATGCGGATGATTTTGCAATAGATCAATAGTAGTTTCTCACCCAAAGGCGCTGAGGCGCTAAGAGTTTACTTAAACCTTTGCGTCTTTGTGCCTTTGCACGAAATATCACGCCTTCTGATGTATGGTTTGAAGCACTTGCCATAAATTAACTTTTTGTTGCGATATTCACGGCAACATTTTTCCGTTTATAATGCCATGAAATATAAACACCCGGCTTTTCTGTTCATCCTATCTGCCTTACTGGCCTGCAATACGGCTTTACACGCACAAAATAACCGCGATTATACTAAACTTGTCGATCCGTTTATCGGTACAGGCGGGCACGGCCATACCTACCCAGGCGCGGTTGTTCCTTTCGGGATGGTGCAGCTCAGTCCGGATACACGATTAACCGGTTGGGATGGTTGTTCGGGTTACCACTATACCGATACTGTGGTTTATGGTTTTTCGCATACGCACCTGAGTGGCACCGGCATTGCTGATTACTGCGACGTGCTCTTTATGCCCACCACCGGCGAGCCCGAGCTGAAGAAAGAAGATTACAGCTCGCCTTTCAAAAAGAAAAACGAGCAGGCCTCGCCGGGTTATTATCGCACCCATCTGGACAAATACAATGTGGATGTTGAGCTTACCGCAACAAAACGCGTAGGTGTACACCGTTACAGTTTCCCCGGAAGCGCCAAACAGGCCAATATTATTATTGACCTGCAATACCGCGACCGGGTGCTCGATTCGTGGATAGAAATGGTGAACGACCACGAGATACGCGGTTTCCGCCGCTCAAAATCATGGGCCGATGATCAGTATGTGTATTTCTATGCCAAATTCTCCAAACCTTTTAAAACTTACGGCATAGCGCTGAGCGATGCCTTGCAGGACGGGCAAACCAAGGTTGAAGGCAAAAATGTGAAGATGTACCTGCAGTTTGATAACCCCGGCGAGGTGATTGCCAAAGTAGGTATATCATCGGTAAGCACCGGGGGTGCGCTGGCCAACCTGGATAAGGAGGTGCCCGACTTCGACTTTAAGAAAGTAGCCAAAAACGCTAAAGCCGACTGGAATAAGGAATTGGCGAAAATCGACGTACAAGGCGGCGCCTCTGCCCTGCCGCAGCCTCCGGCAAACGATCAGAGTTATAACTATGGCGCTTACGGTTATGGGCAGCCTCGGGGTACTAACCGTCAGCCGGCTATCGATTACGCCCGCATCAAGCAAACCATATTTTATACATCGTTGTACCACGCCGCCTGTGCGCCCAATGTTTACAGCGATGTCGACGGGCAATACCGGGGGCTGGATAAAAAAGTGCACAAAGCCGAAGGTTTTGAATACTACACCGTTTTCTCGCTTTGGGATACCTACCGCGCCGAAAACCCGCTGCAAACCATCATCAACCGCAAACGCACCAGCGATTTCATCAAAAGTTTTTTAGCCATGTACGAGCAGGGCGGCCTGCTGCCGATATGGCCGCTGGCTTCGAGCGAAACCTATTGTATGGTAGGCAATCACTCCATCCCGGTAATTGTGGATGCCTACGCCAAAGGCATCCGCGATTTTAATGCCGAAGAAGCCCTTACGGCGATGGAAGCCGCTGTTAACCGTAATCAATACGGATTGGATTCATACCGTGCAAATGGAGCAGTTTTGGCCGATAAGGAACACGAATCGGTATCTAAAACATTGGAATATGCCATCGACGACTGGTGTGTTGCCCAAATGGCCAAAATGATGAACAAGCCGCTTGATTATTCGGATTTCATCAAACGGGCCCAATACTGGAAAAACCTGTACGATAACCAGACCGGCTTTATGCGGGCAAGGGTTAACGGAGGCTGGTTCGCGCCGTTTTTACCAACTGATGTGAACAACCATTACACCGAAGGCAACTCGTGGCAATACTCATTCCTGGTGCCGCAGGATGTGGATGGTTTGATCGACCATATGGGCGGCAAGGAAAAATTTGAGGCTAAACTGGAAGAATTATTTACCACTACTGATAAGCTGACCGGCCGTGAACAGTCGGATATTACGGGTTTAATTGGTCAGTACGCGCACGGCAACGAACCAAGCCATCACATGGCTTACCTGTTCGATTTTACCGACGATCCGTACAAGACACAGTTTTATGTGAACAAGATCATGCGTGAGCAGTATCACGCCAAACCCGATGGTCTCGCCGGTAACGAGGATTGCGGGCAAATGAGCGCATGGTACGTCATGAGCGCACTTGGTTTTTACACCATCGCCCCCGGCGGACCGGATTACCTGATCGGCCTGCCTGGTTTTGATAAGATCACCATTAACCTGGAAAACGGTAAAAAGTTTAACATCACGGGTTCGGGATACTCCTCATCGAGCTTCTATTTGCAAGGTATGAGCCTCAACAGCAAGCCTTACAATAAATTGTATTTAACTTTTGATGACATCGCTAACGGCGGCGACTGGGAAGTATTTACCGGCCGCCTGCCTAACAAATTATTTATGCAGGATCTGCAAAAACCGGTATCTCGCATCAAAGACGACCTGATCGTGCCTAACCCCTACGCTATTTACGAAGCACCTACTTTTAAAGGGCAAACCACTGTATCGTTCGGCTGCAACGAGAGCGATGTAAAAATCTATTACACGCTCGATGGCTCAACCCCAGGCGCATTATCCACGCTTTACAGCAAACCTTTTACCTTAACAGCAACCACAACTATCAAATTCATCGGCATTAAAGGTGATAAACAAAGCTTTGTAGTCGAAACAAAAATGACCCGCTTGAGCGATGAAGTAAAAATGACCTCGCTAAGCAAAACGCATCCCAACTATACAGCAGGCGGTAACGATGCATTGATCGACGGCCTTTACGGCACTACCAACTGGCGCGTTGGGCACTGGCAGGGTTTTCAGGGTAACGATCTGGAAGCTGTGTTAGATCTTGGCGCGGTTAAGCCGGTAAAAAAGGTGAGTATCGAAACGCTTCAGGATACCGGAGCATGGATCGTGTTCCCACGCTCGGTAGATTACTATACGTCGGATGACGGGAAAAACTTCACCAAAACAGCAACCGTCAATAGCAAGATCGACATCAAAGATCTGGAAGTAAAAACCCAAACCTTCAGCGCTGAGCTAAATGCTAAAGCACGGTACATTAAAGTTGTGGCGCATCAGTACGGCCCGCTGCCCGAGTGGCACGAAAGTAAAGGTGAGCCAAGTTACATTTTTGCAGACGAGATAACGGTGAATTAGGTAAAACGTCATTGCGAACGATAGTGAAGCAATCTCTACATAGGATGACCGATGCATCAAGTCGGACCTGCATAGCATAAAGATTGCTTCGTTCCTCGCAATGAGGCTTAGAGGAGCACCACTACTTCTCTCCTTTCAACTTCTCTGCCGCATCCAGCAACTTTGCTTTTTCATCTTTGGACAAAACCGGATAATTCAACTTTAAATCTTCAAGGGTTTTGAGCATGATGGTGGATATGGCTATCCTGGTAAACCATTTTTTATCCGCCGGGATAATATACCAGGGTGCCTTATCATCAGCCGTAGCATTAATGGCTTTTTTGTAGGCATCCATATATTCGTCCCAATATCGCCTTTCGGCGATATCCGCGGCAGAGAATTTCCAGTTCTTTTCCGGGTCGTCGATACGTTTTAAAAAGCGCTTTTTTTGTTCTTCTTTCGATACATGTAAAAAGAATTTAATGATGATCGTACCATTATACGCCAGGTGCTTTTCGAAATTACGGATACTTTCGTAACGTTGCTCCCAAAACGCATCATCAAGCTGCTTAATGTGGTCGATACCCGGGATGCGTTGCTGCAGTACAATCTCGGGATGAACCTTACATACCAACACATTTTCGTAATGCGAACGGTTGTGTATGCCGATGCGGCCGCGCTCGGGCAGGGCCAGGTAATGCCGCCATAAAAAGTCGTGGTCCAGTTCTTCGGTGCTGGGCTGTTTAAAGCTGTAAACCTGGCAGCCCTGGGGGTTTAAACCGCTCATGGTATGATCAATGGCGCTGTCTTTGCCCGCCGCGTCCATTGCCTGGAAAATGATCAGCAGCGAATGTTTGTTTTCGGCATACAGCTCGTTCTGTAATACTTCAATCTTGGTTTTAAGCTCGTTCAGTAAAACATCGGCATCTTCCTTTTTATAATCGCCTGTATAATCTGTGGGATGATCTTTAAGATCGAACTTTCCACCTGTAGAAATTTTTAACTTTTTAACCAGACTTTCCATCGTAAAAAATAGCTTTGTACCAAATTAACCTAATAATCGTTAAACAAACCAATAATGTTAATTTTTGTTGTGGGCTATGAAATAGCGCCGTAATTTTACATCTTTACCCAATGTTCAGACGTATAAAAAACCGTTTCTTACGTTACTTTGTCATATTCGTTTATTTCCTGATCCTGTTCTTCTGCGCTATAGAACTTAACTTTTTATGGCTCTTCGGCTACTCGCCTGACATGCAGGATATTAAAAGTCCAAGCTTATCGCTTTCGTCAGAAATATACTACTCGGATGGTAAGCTTTTAGGCAAGTTTTATAAAGAAAACCGTTCGCCGGTCGAGTTTAAAAACATATCGCCAAACCTTATTAACGCACTTGTTGCTACGGAAGATCAGCGGTTTTACAAACATAACGGGGTCGATTTTTATTCCTTTTTTACCAGTGTACTGTCAACCGCCAAAGGTGATCGCCGTGGCGGAAGCACCATCACCCAGCAGCTGGCCAAAAACCTGTTCGAAACCCGAAAAAAGAAATCGCAGGGGTTGCTGAGCCACGTGCCCTTACTGCGTACCGTGGTATTTAAATGTAAAGAATGGATAACCGCTTATAAAATTGAGCATGTTTACTCCAAAAACGAAATCATCACGCTATATCTCAACACTGTTCCGTTTGGTAATAATTCATTCGGCATCAAAACGGCATCGCGTAAGTATTTCAATAAAGACCCTTTCGGGCTCAACCCTGCCGAAGCAGCAACACTTGTGGGCATGCTGAAGGCTACGCACACTTACAACCCTATCAAAAATCCTGATAAATCGTTAGACAGGCGCAACACGGTTTTGAAGCAGATGAATAAATACAATTACCTGAGCAAAGCCGACCTCGACCTGTACACTGCTAAACCGCTTAACCTCGACCTGAGCTATGTGGAAGATGAATCGCAGGGCGACTCGTACATCCGCCGGGCGGTTGAAAAATGGCTGGCCAAATGGTGCACAGATAACGGTTACGACCTGTATGAGGATGGTTTGAAGATTTACACTACCATCGACTCTCGCCTGCAGCAATATGCCGAAGAAGCCGTAGCCGAAAAGATGAAAATGCTGCAAAGCAGGTTCAACAACCTATGGGGCAAGAAAAACCCATGGCGCGACCCTGATGGCAACGAAATTCCTGATTATGCGATGAAAGTTGCGGCCAAACTGCCTGTGTTTAAGGCTTTGGATAAAAAATACCACGGTAATATCGATTCGATCCGATGGTTTTTGAGTAAACAGAAAAAGATGAAAGTATTTACCTGGCATGGCGACAGGGATACCACTTTTTCGTCTCTCGACTCGATACAGTACTACGCCCGCATGCTTAATACGGGTATGATGACCATCGAACCTGCTACCGGTAAAATAAAAGTGTGGGTTGGCGGCATCGATCATAAATATTTTAATTACGATCACGTTAACCAGGCCAAACGCCAGGCAGGGTCAACCTTTAAGCCTTTTGCTTATGCCACCGCGCTCGATAACGGCTTTAGCCCATGCGATAAGTTTACAGACCAGCCGGTATCCATCAAATTTAAAGATGGCGGTAAAGATGAGGTTTGGGAGCCGAAAAACGCCTCATTCAGCTTCTCCTACCAGGAAATGTCGTTACGATGGGCTATGGGTAAGTCTATCAACTCAATAACCGCACAATTGACCGAAAAGGTTGGCTGGGATAAGGTTGTGGCCTACGCACATAAATGCGGTATCGAAAGTCCGTTAAAATCTATCCCATCGGTTTCATTAGGAACTAACGACGTTTCGGTATTTGAGATGGTACGCGCCTACAGCACATTCCTCAACAAAGGCAATAAAATCGATCCTATCCTCGTAACCAAAATAACCGACCAGGATGGAAATGTCTTACAGGAATTTACCTTGAAAAGTGAGAAGGTGATCAGCGACGAAACAGCCTGGCTGATGCTTTATATGTTCCGCGGAGGTATGGAAGAACCGGGCGGCACCTCACAAGCTTTATGGGAATACCCTGGTCTATGGAAAAAAGATAACCAGATAGGCGGTAAAACCGGCACCTCATCCAAATATGTGGATGCCTGGTACATGGGGATCACCAAAGACCTGGTGACCGGTGTTTGGGTGGGCGCCGATGACCGCGCTGTACACTTTACCACCACCGACAGCGGCGAGGGTTCGCATACGGCGTTGCCAATTTTTGCCCGGTTTATGGAAAAGGTTTATGCCGACCCTACCTCAGGCTACACCTGGGGATTGTTCCCGAAACCATGGACCAAGATCACCAAGCAATATGACTGCCCGTCGCCACATATTAAAACAGATACTTTATCGGCAGACAGTGCCTTGCTCGATACTGCATTGTTGAAACTTGAGCCGGAGCAGCAGAAAAATCCGACCGAAAATGTTCTGCCAAACAAATAAATACAGGTTTTAACCGTTATGTAAAGGTTAAATTTAGTTATATTAACGCCATATTATGGCTCACAACTATCTATATATGAGTAAACGATACCTACTTTCGCGATTAAATACTGCTGCTTTGGCTTTTTTCATTTTCACAGCAGCCGCGCTTTTAGTATCTAACCGTGCCGATGCACAGTATTTCGGTCAAAATAAAGTACGCTACAAAAACCTCGATTTCCAGGTATTCCGCACACCGCACTTCGAAATATACTACTACATCAAAAACGATAGCCTGATCAAACGCTTCGCGCAGGAAACAGAGCTATGGTATACCCTGCACCAACAGGTTTTCCGCGATACGTTTAAGCGCCCAAATCCTATTATCATTTATGCCGATCACCCCGATTTTCAACAAACCACAGCTATCGAGGGCGAGATCGGTGTAGGTACGGGCGGTGTTACCGAAGGTTTAAAAAACCGGATCGTGATGCCTTTTATGGAGAATAACCAGACCACGCGCCACGTTATCGGGCACGAAATGGTGCATGCTTTCCAATATCACTCATTATTGGATAACGACAGCACCAACTTTGCCGAGATCAACAACATCCCCCTGTGGATGATTGAAGGTATGGCCGAATACCTTTCGCTGGGTAAAAAGGATGCATATACGGCCATGTGGATGCGCGATGCCTATCTCACCAAAGATATCCCGACCATCCGCGACCTGACCGAGAGCAACAAATACTTCCCTTACCGCTACGGCGAAGCGTTCTGGTCGTTCATCGGGTCGACGTATGGTGATACGGTGATCGTGCCTTTCTTTAAAAACACGGCCCGCTTTGGATTGGACTATGGTATCCGGAAAACGTTCGGCTATGATGAAAAGACACTATCCAGCCTCTGGAAAAACTCTATCCAGGCAGCCTATAAACCTTTTCTGAAAGATACGGCACAGGTGCCTATCGGTAATAAGATCATCGATTATAAAAATTCGGGGGAGATGAATGTAGCCCCGGCCATCAGTCCGGACGGTGAATACGTAGCTTTCCTTTCGGAGAAGGATCTGTTCAGCATCGATCTGTTCCTGGCGGATGCGCATACGGGGCGTATACTGCGAAAGCTCACGAGTAAGATATCGAACACACATATCGACGAATTTAATTTTATCGAGTCGGCAGGTGCCTGGTCGCCTGATAGCAAGCGGTTCGCGTTCAGCGTTTTCAGCGGAGGACGGAACAAATTAGTTGTTGTAAATGTGGCCAATGGTAAAGTATTGTCAGAAATACCGATGGGGAAAGCCGAGCAGTTTAGCTATGTAACCTGGTCGCCTGATGGTGACAAAATTGTATTCAGCGGCATGTCTGAAGGCCAAAGCGATCTGTATATGTATAGCTTCAGCGATCGGGAATTAACGCAACTAACCGATGATAAATATTCGGATTACCAGCCAAGTTTCTCGCACGATGGCAAATCGCTGGTATTCTCGTCAGACCGCACCACCTACGATAAATCGTTAGCGCAAACCATTCCGTTCAACCTTGCGGTTATGGACCTGGCGACCAAAAAAATAACCGATATTATGGTATTTAATGGCGCCAATAACCTCAATCCGCAATTTTCGGCGGATGATAAACAAATATACTTCCTCTCAAACCGCGACGGTTTCAGGAACATGTATCGCTATACGCTGGCCGATGGCAAAGTAGAGCAGATGACCGAACTGTTCACCGGCATCAGCGGTATTACCGAGTTCTCGCCTGCATTGAGCTTATCTAATGATAACGATATAGTTTACTCCTACTACAAGGCGCAAAAATATGCGTTGTATAATGCTAAATCATCCGATTTTAAACCAAAGGTTGTTGATCCGCAGGAATTGAATTTTGACGCAGCTTTATTGCCCCCGGCAAAATCAGTTGGCGTCGATCTGATCAACTCGAACCTGAACAACTACCTGGCGTATCAAAAATTCCCGATCGACTCGATCGAAAGCGAAAAATACCGCCCGCAGTTTAAATTGGATTATCTTGCCAGCAGCGGCGTAGGTATTGGTGCGAGCACACAGTATGGGGCGGGGTTGGCCAGCGGTATACAGGGTGTTTTCAGCGATATACTGGGTCAAAATCAAATATTTGCCGGAGCTAATGTGAATGGGCAGATCTACGATTTTGGCGCACAGGTGGCCTACATCCGTCAAAAAGGCCGCTGGAACTTTGGCGTGGCGCTATCGCACATACCCGAGCAATACGGGTTTTATAATGAAGTATTGATCCCGAATTATCCGATAAACAGTACCCAAACTATACAGGCCATTGAAGGGCAGCAGGATATTATCCGTAATTTCCAGGATGGTATACAACTGTTCACCTCATATCCTTTCTCAAGGGTTCACCGTATTGAGTTCGGTACGGGCGCTGTTTACAATTATTTCCGTGTCGACCGTTATTATACCGATTACGACTTGAATGGCAATTACCTGAACAGCGGCCACATGAAAGTGCCTAACGATCAGGAAACCCAGCAATTAGCGTCGCAAGGCTATTATACCAATCTTAATTCGTACGCGCTGTACCAGTTAAGTACCGCTTTTGTAGGCGATAATTCGTACTTCGGTATTACCTCTCCCCTCAATGGTTTCAGGTATCGTTTAGGCCTGGAGTACGATTTTGGAACATACAAGTTCTTCGCCCCAACTATCGATCTGCGTAAATATGTGCGCGTGGCTCCGGTAACTTTTGCGGCAAGGTTCTTTGGTTACGGCCGCATCGGCAGCAGCAATGAGCTTTATCCGTTGTATGTGGGCTATCCGTTCTACATCCGTGGTTACGAGCCTAACAGTTTTTATAACAATAACACCTCATCGCCTACCAACAATTTTACCATCGACGAATTATCGGGTAACCGGATAGCTGTATTCAATTTTGAAGTACGCCTGCCTTTTACCGGACCTGAGAAACTGGCGCAGATCAAGTCGAAATTCTTTTTCTCTGATCTGAACTTATTTTATGATGCCGGCTTAGCCTGGAACGGCGGCGATAAGATCGAACTGTTTAAAACGAATCCGGCTATCATTAACGGCAAGCTTGAGCGTGTACCTGCTACAAGCGTAGGTCTGTCATTAAGGGTTAATGTTTTTGGCGCATTTATCCTCGAACCTTATTTTGCTTATCCGTTTAACCGTACTGATGTTGCCAAACCCGTATTTGGTTTAAACTTTACACCAGGTTGGTAGTTATATAAATTATGAAAAAGATCATCGTGCTATTGGCTGCAAGCCTGGTTACCGCTAACCTGTTTGCCCAGACAGATACCGCTAAGAAAACAACTGCGAAACAGCCTGCCCCTAAAACACGTATGGTTGGCAGCACATTCATGAGCGCCGGGAACGATGTGGTTAAAAACCTTTCAAAATCTAAGGACTATACCGTATTTGTATCAATGCTTACAGCATCGGGCGTAGCCGAAGCTTTAAAAGGCGGCACCTATACCGTTTTTGCCCCTACCGATGATGCCTTTAAAAAGCTACCTGCCGGGGCTATCGATTCGCTGATGAAGCCTGCCCATAGCATCGATCTAACCAAACTGGTTAACAGCTATATTGTGCAAGGCAGGTTAAGCTCGAAAGATTTGGCAAAACAAATTAAGGCGAACGGGCAAACCAGCATTGCTACCTTATCAGGCAGTGTGCTCATCGCCAGGATCAATACCGACAGGAATATTGTTTTGGTCGACGGGAATGGTAACCAGGCTATTGTAAGTGCGTTTGATATTGAGCAAAGCAACGGTTTTGTAGATGTGCTCAATGCTCCCTTGTCATTCGCCGTTCATTAATAATATCATCTGTTTGTAATTGTGTGTTCCCCGGCAAACCGCGGCCATAGCTTACTGCGTATGTGTTTACAAAAAGCTCTGTTTTAGGGCTAAAAAATCATTAAAACATTTATTCAAAATGAAAAAGGTATTCAGCATTTCAACACTGGTGTTATTGGTAATTTTTGGCACTTATTTTACCAATGCACAAACCAAATCACGTCCAAAAGCAAAAGCAGCTGCCGAATGGAAAAAAATATTAACCCCCAACCAATACTATATCATGGTTGAGCAAGGTACAGAGCCCCCATATAAAAACGCGTATTTCGACTTGCACGAAAAGGGCGTTTTTGTAAGTGCAGCTACTGGCGACGTACTATTCACATCGGAAGATAAGTATGATAGCGGTACCGGCTGGCCAAGCTTTGTTAAGCCGGTAAACCCTAATATGATAGAGATTAGAAAAGATGCCGACGGCGAACGTGACGAAGTTATTGAGAGAAGCACAGGCTTACACCTGGGCCATGTATTTGATGATGGCCCTGCGAACAGGGGAGGTAAAAGGTATTGTATGAATTCGGGTGCATTAAAATTTGTTAAGAAATAACGTACTTACGCTGTTTAATCATACCCGGACGGATAGCACGCCGTTTTTGTAATTGCTGCGCTGCTGCGTTTGTTTCAAAACGTAAACCAATGGTCAGGTCTACCCAATCGGGATTAACGGATCTGATCATTTTTTCTTTCTGGGCCCTGGTAAAAGTACTTACCCTTTTAAAACGTTGCATGGCCATCTCTTCATTAGTAAATTCTTCAAAATACACCAGGCGGTTTAACTGCTGGGCGCTATCGAAAAACAGGTTCGGCATCTGGCTGTAAAAGTCTAAGGTCTTTAGTAAATCAGTGCACATGCCGGTATGTAAACAGTTACGATTCCTGTCGGTAATGATATAAATGAAGCTGTTCATAATTTTTATTTGTGGATTGAAAAATAATTACTAATTTTATTGGCATAAAAATACTAACAATTTTAGTAAATCCAAATTTTATGTCAAATATTTCATCAAATATTAAATTCCTTAGAAAAAAGAAGGGATTAACACAGCAACAGTTTGCAGATCAGATAGATATAAAAAGATCGCTGGTGGGTGCATACGAAGAAGAGCGTGCTGAGCCTAAGTACGACTTGCTAAAAAAGATAGCATTATTTTTTGATGTTACTGTTGATGATTTTATAAATGAGGTAATTGACGAAAAATGGGCCCCAAAACCTAAAGGCAACCCGGCCAATTTACGGGTATTAAGTATTTCGGTCGACAGGGACGACAATGAGAATATTGAACTGGTGCCTGTTAAGGCCAGCGCAGGTTATATGAACGGTTATGCCGACCCTGAGTACGTGGCTAAGCTGCCTAAGTTTAACCTGCCTATGTTTACTAATGGCACCTACAGGGCTTTTGAGATCAAAGGCGATTCGATGCTGCCTTTGCCATCGGGTTCGATTATCATAGCCGAATATGTGGAGAACTGGGCCGATGTAAAAAATGCCGAAACTTATGTTGTAGTAAGCAAAAACGACGGCGTGGTTTACAAACGCATCGGCAATAAATTTAAAGATCAGAAAAAACTGAAGCTGGTATCCGACAACCCGGTGTACGAACCATACGAAGTTTCGGGCGAGGACATATTGGAACTATGGAAGGCAAAAGCCTATATATCCACCCAATTACCACAACCCGCACCCGAACCCACCATGGAAAGTTTAACCGCTATGATGATGCAAATGCAGCGCTCGATATCAAAAATGGAGCAAAGCAACAATTAAGTTACGTGTTTGACTATTAAACCAAATGGCTTTATCTTTATCTTAAACAATAAAAAACTTAAAGACAATGAAAAAACTATTGATGGTATGTTGCTTCGTAGTAAGCATAGTATCTCTGAGCAAGGCTCAGGGTCGTCAGCAAATGGCGCCTGCCGACAGGGCAAAACAATTGCAAGCACAACTGAAATTGACAGATGACCAAACAGCTAAAGTTACAGCTATTTATGTAGAACAAGCTGCAAAAAGAGATAGCTTAATGAAAGCGGGAGCCGACAGGCAAGCAATGCGTCCGTTAATGCAAGCTGCTAACGAAAAAATTCAGGCTTTGTTAACTGATGATCAAAAGGCTGCTTACAAAAAAATGCAGGAAGAAATGCGTGCCCGCATGGGCGGTGGCCAAGGCGGCGGCGGTGGCACCCCCCCTCCTCCATCACAAGAATAATAACAACATTTAATTGTTAAATAAAAGCGGCCTTGAGCCGCTTTTATTATTTTAGCGCAAATTTATTTGTGTTGACCAGAGCCGAAATTTATATCCGCAGCAAAATTGACGAACGGAAAACGAATGATACCTATCGCAGCCTGAAACCAGAGAACGGCCTGGTAGATTTTTGTTCGAACGATTACCTGGGTTTTGCGCGATCTGCCGAAATCAGCAATGCCGTAGCGCAATATCTCAAACAGCATACCCATTTTAATGGTTCAACCGGTTCGCGTCTGCTTAGTGGCAATACCGCTTTAGCCGAAAAACTCGAACAGCAAATAGCCCAGTTTCACGGTGCACAGGCAGGGTTAATATTCAATTCGGGTTACGATGCTAATTTAGGCCTATTTTCGAGTCTGCCCCGGCGGGGTGACACGGTGATAACCGACGAACTGATACACGCCAGTATCATTGATGGTGTGCGCTTGAGTTATGCCAACCGTTACACCTTTAAGCACAACGATCTTGACAGCCTCGAGGACAAATTAAAACAAGCCAGGGGTAATTGTTACGTGGCTGTAGAAAGCATCTATTCGATGGATGGTGATAGCGCGCCGCTGACCGAGATACTGGCGTTAACCGAGCGTTATGAGGCCTGCCTGATTGTCGATGAGGCACATGCCGTTGGGGTATTTAACCGTGGCCTGGTGCATCAGCTCAACCTGCAACAGCGGATATTTGCTACCATAGTCACTTTCGGCAAAGCCTTAGGAGCCCACGGGGCAATTGTTTTGGGAAGCGAGTTGCTGCATAACTACCTGGTGAACTTTGCCCGATCGTTTATTTATACTACCGCCGCATCGTTCGCACAATTAGCCGGCGTTAAGATTGCTTACTCATTTCTTGAGCAATCGATGGCCGAACGGAAGAAGTTAGCAGATAATATCGCCCTGTTTAAAACCCATATTAATACCCAAGGCTTAATTGAAAGTACGAGCGGTATACAAAGTATAATTATCGGTGGTAACAAGCAGACAGCCAGTGCAGCAGGACTAATACGTGATGAGGGCTTTGACATCAGGCCGATTTTGAGTCCAACAGTAGCAGCCGGCTCCGAAAGGCTACGTATATGCCTGCATGCCTTCAACACGGATAACGAAATAATTACACTTGCTAATTTATTAAACCAAAAAACAGATGGCTAAGCGACCAATATTTATAACCGGCATCGGCACTGGCATTGGTAAAACTATCGTATCGGCAATCTTAGTCGAAAAACTAAAGGCTGATTACTGGAAGCCGGTACAATCGGGCGACCTGGACAACAGCGATACCTTACTGGTAAAAAGCCTGATATCGAACCCAGTGTCAAGATTTCACCCGGAAGCATACAGGCTTACACAACCCTTTTCGCCGCATAAATCGGCAGCATTAGACGGAATTGAAATTGATCCGCAGAAGATCATTATTCCCGAAACGGATAATCAGTTGATAATTGAGGGTGCTGGTGGTTTGATGGTACCGTTGAACGACCGGTTTCTAATGATCGACCTGATCCAACAATTAAATGCAGAGGTTGTACTGGTGTCGCAAAATTATCTGGGTAGCATTAACCACACCTTATTATCAACCGAAGCATTAAAACAACGTGGCATCCCGATTAAAGCAATCATTTTTAACGGCGATAGCGACGGGTGGTCGGAAGACGTGATCAGGAAACAAAGCGTTGCGCAATTTATAAATATACCTCGGATAGCTGTTATAGATAAAAGCAACTTAGCTATTTATGCAAAAACGTTAACTATACAGGTATAGCTTTTATCTTATTTGCCCCTATGCAATATAAACAAGAACGCCCCGGAAAATCTGGGGCGTTCTTGTTTATATTACAACTCTGGTTAATAATTACCAACCTGGATTTTGAACAAGGTTTTTGTTGATAACGATATCATTTGTCGGAATTCCCCATACAAATTTATCCGCATCAGCAGCAACGCTTAAGGTATAGTACTGGCTTCCTTGCGTCAACATATTTGCATTTTGCGGGCTATTGCGTGTGAAACCCAAATGCCAACGTTTCAAATCGTCTAAACGGAAACCTTCAAAAGCAAGTTCTCGAAATCTTTCATCTCTAATGTCTTGTGTCAGTGCAGCTCCGGTGCTTACTGATGGAGTTAAACCGCGCGCAATACGCAACGCATTCAACGCAATTAAGGCATTAGGTTCGTTATTAGCGTTTTTAGCGGCTTCAGCGGCTATTAAGTACATTTCGGCTATACGAAACACTTTTGGCACATTGACATAATTGGTTATGGCCGTAGTGAAATAGATTGGGTTACCCGGATATTTGTTAACTAACCATGTATTAGGATAATTAACGCCTTGTACTATAACAGGCAATTGAGCAAAATATGCTGCTTTACGTATATCTGCAGAAGCGTACATATTAATTACCCATTGCGACGGAACGAAGTCCGGATCGTACTTAAGATCGGCTGCCCTTAAACCTAAATATATATTGTTAACGTTTGGCAACTCGGAGCTATTAACAGCCATTTGCATAATTGTTTCCTGAACACCATCAGTAGCCCAATAAGCACTAAATGCGGCCTGGCTGGTAATTAATGGATATTTACCACCGGTAATCAATGTATTAGCGGCATTATAGGCACCTGTCCAGTCTTGCATGCTCAATCTAACTCTCGCTTCTAAAGCACGGGCCGCATCAATAGTAAAGTATTTTGAACCTTGAGCTCCGGCAGTACCTGCCAACAGGTTTTCGGCTTTGGTAATATCGGATATGATCTGATCATAAACAGCTTTAACGGTTGCCCGTGCAGGTAGCGCGCTGATATCATAAGTAAGTACCAGGGGCACACCTAAATCGGTTGCAGCTGTGGCCGGCTCGTATGGTTTTGCCCAACGCAATATCAAACGATGATAATAGTATGCTCTGGCAAGGTAGGCGTCGCCCAGATATTGATTGATCGAGGCAATATCAGAGGCTGCGGTTGCCGGTATAGTTGGATACCCATTTATAGCAACATTAACATTGGCAATTGCATTATAAAAATTTTGCCATTGCGGGCCAAGTGTTTGATCATCTGCGGTAAAGGTTCCGTCCCATCTTCCAGGAGCACCGTTGCGGTTACCATAGTCTAATGTAGCATTCAACTCATCGGCCTGAACTTCGGTGTAAAAAGAATAACTGCCGTATTGTACGCCTCTAAATTTAGCATATACGCCATTATCCCAGGTCGTAGCATCTTTTACAGTTTTAAAAGATTGAGATATCTCAATGGCATTACTTGGATACAAGTTAAGCTTTTTACACGAGGCCAATACAGCCAAAGCCGTTAAACTTGTAGTAATGAATATATTAATTTTTTTCATGTCTAATTTTTTTAAGATTTAACCGTTTCTCACAGGCCGATTTTTACACCTACACTATAGTTTTTGGTGTTTGGATTATTACCTAAGCCAATGTTAGAGTTAACTTCCGGATCAATGCCTTTGTATTTTGTAAAGGTTAACAGGTCGCGACCGGTAGCAAATACAGTAAAGCCTTTGATAACTTTTGTTCTTTGAAGTACCGATTTTGGAATACTATAGCCAATTGTTAAGTTTTTAAGCCTCATAAATGACGCATCCTGTATTAACCTCGAATCGAACTGGGTAAATTGTTGACCATATTTCGGGAAAGTAGTAACATCACCTGGGTTTTTCCAATAATCCAAAACCGTAACTTCCTGGTTATAACCGGTAAACTGAGTAGGGTTTTGAGAGAAATACTGGTCGTTATTAGTGATATACTTACCCTTAACAAAATTAAACAATACATCTAAACTAAAACCTTCATAACCAGCAGATAAACCAAAACTACCATTTGCCCATGCAGTAACTGGCACGCCCAAATTTTGCTGCAGCGTAGTATTGAAAGTGTTTGTCACACCGTTATTTGTAGTTTTGTTCACTACATTATCCGGATTAGGATCTGGAAGATACCACTGTGGCAAACCTGTTGTAGGGTTAACACCCGCCCAAACCGGTTCAATGTATGTTATCGCCTGGCCTATGGTCCACATGGTACCAGTATTCGCCGGGATCCAATAGTTACGCCCCTGGAACAAAGCGGTTATTTTTTGAGCATTCATGTTTACAATAAAATGCGGTGTAACATAGGCCTTGTGCGCATTTGCCCTGTTAATCAGGTCAAAACTCAAGTCGATATCGACACCCTTATTTTGTAAAGCACCTGTATTTTGTACTTGACTTGCAAAACCTGTTGTAAACGCATAAGGAACCTGCAACAACATGGCGGTAGTTTTTCTTAAGTAAAACGATGCATCCAGATATATCCTGTTAAAGAATGTGGCACTAAACCCAACATCAGTCATTTGTTGCTTTTCCCAGGTTAAATCAGGATCACCGGCAGCGGCCAATACAAAACCGGTTCCGGTATTGTATGGAGTAGTTGATACGGTAGCCAATTGTTGATAATAATTGTTACCAAAAAGCGAGTTACCTGTTGTACCTGTGCTGGCTCTAACGGTCAGGTCGCTTAACCAGGAAACGTTTTTCAGGAAGTTTTCTTCCTTCGCTTTCCATGTCGCGCCAACCGAATAGAAGGTTGCCGATTGATTGTTAATCCCGAATTTTGATGATTTATCGTTACGTATAGAGGCCTCTAAGAAATAACGGCTTTTATAATCATAATCGGCTCTTGCGAATAATGAGTAGTATGAATACTCACTCGAAGACGAACTTGCGTTTTTATTTAAGGTACCTGTACTCAGCAACAATAAACGGTCGTCTGTTTGTCCGGTAGTTATACCGTTAAAAGCACCGTTGGTCTGGTCAGTATATTCCTGTCCTAATAAGGCTGTAAAGTGGTTATCAGATTTTACACTGAATTTATACTCGGCAGTATTAGTAAAGGTTTTTGATACCCCCCTGGTGAAAAACTCCTGGTCCGAACCGTTATTTAACGAGCCAATATACGATGGCAACCTAACTGCGCTTTCTCTGAAATCAAAAGCATCATAACCTAATTGAGTTTTAATGGTTAAGCCTTTAATTGGGGTGATCTGCAAATAAGCAGATGGATCGAATTGAATATTATTATTATTATCCTGTATGTTATTGGCAAGATATTGCGGGTGGTATAAACCTAAACCTGGGATAAAATTATAATTGTTGCCATCCGGCCCTGTCGGCGAATACCATGGCTGTGCCAAAACGGATAAACCCCGGTTAAGGCTATTGCTGCCATATGGGTTAGTTTGTCTTTCATCATAATCACCACCCATGTTAACACCGAATTTCATCCACTTGTTAACTTCCGTAGCAATATTTGCACGGAAGGTATAACGATTGAATAACGAACGATAAGCCAAACCATCTTGCCTGAAGTAACCAGCCGATACAAAATAGGTGGTTTTCCCACTACCACCGGATACTGAAAAATTATTTGAGTAAGTACCGGTATTGTTTTTAAAATACACTTTGTACCATTTTGTATCGGCATTATAAGTTGCCAAAGTAGCGTTTACCTGTGCCTGGGTTTGAACACCGGTTGCAACCTCAAATGCTGCAAACTGCGCGGTGTTCATAAAATTATTGAAGTAATCGGTATTGGCTATCTGGGATATTCCATACTCGCTTGTAACCGAAATACTTGCAGGTTTATCGACCGAGCCCTTTTTGGTGGTTATATACAACACACCATTTGATGCACGCGAACCATATATGGATGTTGAGGCCGCATCCTTTAATACTGTTACCGATTCGAAATCATCCGGATTTAAACTTATCAGCGTTCCCGGATCAATAGGTACGCCGTCCATCACTATTAACGGAGTATTGCTTGAACTAATTGATCCCAAACCGTGGATGTTAATGGATGGTGTCGACGAAGGCTCGCCCGAAGATGATAAAACAGATAAACCTGCAACCCTGCCTTGTAACGCATCAAGTACGTTTGCAACAGGCTTATCTTCCAGATCTTTCGAAGCAACGCTGGCAATATCGCCCACGGCATCCTTTCGTTGAACGCCCGAACCATAACCAATAACTACTACTTCTGTCAGTGCTTTACTGTCTGTTGATAACTTTACATTGATTACCGACTGATTGCCAATAGCAACAGTTTTAGCTGTGTAACCAATATAACTAAAAACCAATGCTTTAGCACCTTGAGGCACAGTCAATGTATAACTGCCTTGAGCGTTGGTTTGAGTGCCAACATTAGTGCCCTGAACTTTTACAGATACGCCAGGTAAGGCTAAACCGTCGTCGGCGCCTATTACTGTACCCGTGATTTTTCTGCTTTGAGCAAATGCGCTGAGCGCAAATAAGCTTAAAAACAGAAGAGAGAGTAAATTTTTCTTCATGTTTTATCGAATTAAGGGTAAATAGAAATTTAGTTGCAAATTAGTAATTATATAGCAGCTTTATTACAAATTCATTTAAAATCATCCTCCAAACCTGAAGAAAATTTAGATAATGACAAACTTATGACACGAAAACCGTATATTAAGACGAGTATAATATTTGGTTATAGACTATAATATCAAAATTGTAATCGGCATTTGCAAAAATGCGTAATATTTAATGCTTGCAGGTAAAATGTATATTTGAAGCATATTATAAGGTAGGTATATGAGAAACATTACAGTTATAGGCTCGGGCACAATGGGCAACGGCATTACACATAGTTTTGCTCAACACGGTTTTAAAGTTAATATGGTCGACATTAACCCCGACGCTTTGGCAAAAGGCTTAAGTGTCATTGAAAAGAACCTGGACAGGCAGTTATCAAAAGGTGTTATCGACGAACAAATCAAACAAAACACTTTAAATAATATAACTACCTATACTCAAATTGAAGAAGCTGTTAAACATGCCGATCTGGTTGTTGAAGCAGCAACTGAAAACATCGACCTTAAATTGAAAATCTTTAAACAGCTTGATGAGCTGTGTGCTGCCGAAACTATTCTGGCTACCAATACATCGTCTATATCGATTACTAAAATAGCTTCGGTAACGGCACGGCCGGATAAAGTTATCGGCATGCATTTTATGAACCCGGTGCCGGTAATGAAACTGGTAGAGGTGATCCGCGGATACGCTACAACCGACCTGGTTACGCAAACGATTATGCAGCTAACACAACAATTAGATAAAATACCCGTTGAGGTAAACGATTATCCCGGCTTTGTGGCCAACCGTATTTTAATGCCGATGATCAACGAAGCCATATACAGCTTGTATGAAGACGTAGCCGGCGTGCATGAAATAGATACCGTAATGAAGTTGGGCATGGCGCACCCTATGGGGCCGCTGCAACTGGCAGATTTCATCGGCCTTGATGTTTGCCTGGCTATATTGAATGTATTATACGATGGTTTTGGCAACCCTAAATACGCCCCGTGCCCGTTGCTGGTAAACATGGTAACTGCCGGTAATAAGGGCGTTAAAAGCGGGAACGGATTTTACGATTACAGCGCCGGCGGCAAAGACCTGGTGGTAGCTTCCAAGTTTCGGCAATAGCGCAACAGGCAATTTTTAAACTTTTGAGGTTTTCATCTGTCATATCTGTATAACTAATATATATACCGATGAAAACGATATCAAAATTATGTATCATTATAGCGGCCTCGGCAAGCATGCTTGCCGGTTGCGCCGGCGAATACATTGTTCGTGAACGCCCGGTTGAACCGGTTTACGAACGTCCTGTGGCTCCTTACCCAGGCGCCGTATGGATATCAGGCGAATGGGTATGGCGCGGCGATCATTACGAACGGATGCGCGGCCACTGGGAACGCCCAAGAAGCCGTGTTTGGGTTGAGGGCCATTGGCGCGAAACACCGGGCGGCTATGTTTGGGTACGCGGCCACTGGCAATAAATTAGTCTGTAGTCTCAAGCACTGATAGCTTGAACATGGTAAATTAAAAAGCCCTGCAAATTGCGGGGCTTTTTTGTGAAAACACTTTTAGTCACATCCTTTCGGGAACCATGATGCCTAACAGGCTCATACTGCGTTTGATGATTTTAGCGGCTGCCGCGGATAAGGTTAGCCGGAATTGTCTTACATCTGCCGGAACCTCATCTTTCAGGATGGCCTTATCCTGGTAGAATTTATTGTAGGTTTTGGCCAGTTCGTAAACATAGTTGGCAATCACCGCCGGGCTATAGTCGCGGGCGGCCTGCATAATGGCTTCGGGGAATTGGTTCAAAGCCAGGATCAATTCACGCTCAAGCGCATCGAGTTGTTTAATATCTGTCGACGCTTCGCCACTGGTATAGCCTGCCTTGTTGAGCACCGATCGGATACGGGCATGGGTATACTGAATGAACGGCCCGGTATGCCCCTGGAAATCGATCGACTCGGCAGGATCGAACAATAAACGTTTTTTAGGTTCGACCTTTAACAGGAAGTATTTTAAAGCGCCCATACCAATGGTATGATATAGCTGCTCCTTTTCGGTTTCGCCAAAGCTGTTCACCTTGCCCAAGGCTTCGGTATGGGTTTTAGCGGTTTGCTCCATCTCTTCCATCAAATCGTCGGCGTCAACCACGGTACCTTCGCGGCTCTTCATTTTACCCGATGGCAGATCGACCATACCATAAGATAAATGGAACAAGCCCGGCGCCCAGCTTTTGCCCAGTTTTTTGAGGATGAGGAACAACACCTTAAAATGATAGTCCTGCTCATTACCTACTACATAGATCGATTTATCCATGTGGTATTGGCTGTATTTCAATTGGGCTGTGCCCACATCCTGCGTAATGTAAACCGAGGTACCATTTGAGCGCAGTACCAGTTTTTGATCGAGGCCCTCGGCGGTGAGATCGATCCAGACAGAACCGTCTTCCTTTTTAAAGAAAACGCTCTTCGCAAGGCCTTCATCTATGATATCCTTACCTAACAGATAGGTGTCGGATTCATAGTAATATTGATCAAAATCGACCCCTAATTTTTTATAGGTTTCGGCAAAACCGGCGTACACCCAGCTGTTCATGGTTTTCCACAGATCGATCACGGCCACATCCCCTGCTTCCCATTGTTCGAGCATTTGCTGTGCCTGTATAATTAAGGGCGCATTCTTTTTAGCTTCCTCTTCGGTTTGCCCGAGGGCCTTTAGTTCGTCTATTTGTTTTTTGTATTCCTTATCAAAAACCACGTAATACTTCCCGACAAGGTGATCGCCTTTTAACCCGCTCGACTCCGGCGTTTCGCCATTGCCAAACAGTTGCCAGGCCAGCATGGATTTGCAGATGTGGATACCACGATCGTTAACCAGGTTAGCTTTGATCACCTCATAACCGTTAGCCTTTAGTATCTCGGCAACCGAATAACCTAACAGGTTGTTACGGATATGCCCCAGGTGCAGCGGTTTATTGGTGTTTGGCGAAGAATACTCTACCATCACCTTTTCGTCTTTGGGAGGATATACGCCAAATTCAGGCCGGGCTATCTGGTTGTATAGTTGGCCAATCCAGTACTCGTCGCTGATGCTGATATTCAAAAAACCTTTGATGACGTTAAATGCGGATACATCCGCTAACTCGTTCAATAAAAACTCTCCTATCTCGGTACCGGTTTGTTCGGGCGATTTGCGCGAAAGCTTAACGAACGGAAAAGTAACAATGGTAACCTGGCCCTCAAACTCCTTGCGGGTTTGTTGCAGGGTAATATCAGTAGCGTTAATATCGGTATTGTATAGGGCTTTAACGGCCCTGATGGCGGCATCAACTATAAAATCCATGGGGGCAAAATTAATCAAATAGTCGGGAAGTTTGTAGTCGGACAGTCCGAATACGTGCGTTACACGCCCCTGCACCTCCCGAATAACCGGGACGGGCACTCTCAAGAGAGGAGTCGCACTACCCGTCGCTATCGTGTACCCGATCGCATTAAATACTTAACATTTCCTTGTTTATCCAGGCAGAAAATTGTATATTTATATCACTCAGCCGGTTTTTAGGCCAAAACAGTTCATCAAGTTAACCACAAAAAAAAAGACATCAGTACACCGATGCAATACCTATGTCATACCGATGTGTTTCATCGGTGTTAAAAACACAAAAAGTGCATTATTGGCTTTAAAGGGCATTTATGTCGAAAAAACACGTTAAAATACCGAAGAATACCTATGTCTGCTGAGCGCTAAGCCGGAAGCTTCTGTTTTCTGTTTCGGGTATTTCAAATCCGAATTCGGAAATAAACGATAGCTTTGCGTACTACCTTTTTTATGACGTTAACAAGAGAAGATTTTAAAGTAGGCGTAGGCTCGGAAATTGGCGACCTGCGCTGTTTACTGATCCACAGCCCCGACAGCGGCCTGGGTAAAGTTGTACCCTCAAAGGCGCAGGACTGGCTTTTTGAAGACATCGTGCACCTGGATACCGTCCGCAAAAACGAGTACGACCATTATGTGAAGGTGCTGATGTATTTCCTCGACCCGGAAAAGATCAAGGGGAAACTGGCGCAGATAGAATCGAACGAAAACGACCGTGCTTTTTTTAAGCCTGATAATCCTGACTTCCACGGATCCGCGAAAGTGATCGAGATACAGTCGCTGCTGTCAGACATTTTACAGGATCAAGGTATCCGCGAAAAGCTGACCGCTGCCGTATGTGCTATAGAAAATTGCACCTACGGCTTACAGCAAATATTGACAGATACCAACCCGATCGAATTAGCGAAGGTGCTGATTTCAGGATCGATGACGGGGCAGGATAAGATGATCTTCGCCCCTATCCCCAACTTTATATTTTCGAGGGATATCGGCATTGCCATTAACGACCATATACTGATCAATAAACCGGCGAAACAGGCACGCGCCCGGGAAACGTTACTGATGCGTTACATCTTATTTAATCACCCGCTGTTCGCTGCTTACCGCGACAGGATACTGGAGATACCCGAAAGCATGCAAAGCTTTTTGCGCCCCGGCGAAGACAGCGGCGAGAAAACCACGCTTGAAGGCGGTGATGTAATGGTGGTAAGCCCCAATCACGTACTGATAGGCTGCAGCGAGCGAACATCGACGATCGGCGCCAATGCTGCGATTAAGTTGCTGTTTGAGCACAACGTGGTAGATAAGGTTACGGTTGTTAAAATTCCGCATAAGCGCGATTTTATGCATATCGATACCATCTTTACCCAGGTTAAGCGCAACGTTTGGGTACTGCTGGGCTCATTGTCAATCGCCGAAAGGCCGATTAAAGACAGCGACCCGATAGCTTATTTTGCTGACCGGAAAACGAAAGATAAACCGGAGATAGTTCAGTTTAAAAAAGGGCGGATTGACGAACCGAGGCTTTTTGCCAGTTTGGAGGAGTTGCTGGACGATATCAGCCAGAACGATTTGAAAAGTACCGAACCTACACGCTTTATTTACTCGGGCAATAACAAATTCCCTTACGACGCGCGCGAGCAATGGACCGACAGTTGTAACCTGCTGGCATTAAAAGAAGGTGTTGTTTTGGGTTACGATCGTAACGATAAAACCGTCGACGCTTTTGTTCAAAACGGCTTTAAAACGGTTAAGGTTTGCGATTTGCTCGAAAAATTTGAAAGCGATGAATTGCTGCCGCGCGATATGCAGGATACGCTGATATTGATGCCATCGTCGGAACTATCGCGTGCGCGGGGCGGGTTTCATTGTATGAGCATGCCGGTGCTGCGCGACGACGTCGATAGTCGATAGTCAATTGTCCATAACCCATGGAAAATCAAATTATTGCTTTTTTAAAAGCACGGCGAAGTTGGTGTGGATGCGTTTGCCGATTGACTGAGGTAATGCTTGTGTAAAGCGTTCGAGGGCGAGTATGAGTGTTTTTGGCATCCATTTGAGCATGGGGCGCAGTTTACTGTAACCGCCGGTAAAAAAGTTGGTGTTGTATTTCATGCCCATCACTTCCAGCCCCGCCTTTTTGGCCAGTGTGGCTATCTCATCCATATGAAGCAAAAAGATATGATCTTCGGAGTGCGGGCCGAATTGTTTTGATTCAAATACGCTGGGGTCGGCCACATCGCTGAATTTGGGCAGGTCGTTCTTAAAGTACGAGCCAAGCGGCGTGGAGATCACCACATAACCACCGGGCTTAACCAATGTTGCCAGTTTAGCCAGAAATTCATCGGGGTGGGCAACGTGCTCTATGATCTCGGTAGCCAGCACTACGTCAAAAAGCCGGTCGAACTTCAAGTCGAACGCATTACCGGGGCGGTAGGTAATATTGCCGGTTTCGCGTTTTAGCTCAACATATCCGGCCAGGTCTTCGCGGATGTCGTTCCAGGTTACATTATAGCCCAGTTCGGCAAGAGTGAGCGTAAAATTGCCCTGCGAGGCGGCTACATCCAGAATATGATCGCCCGGTTTGGCGATGCTTTTGATGAGGCTGATGGTACTATCGCGGCGCATACGATAAGCATAAACATAACCCGGGTTTTCGCGGGTATCGCCGTAAATTTCCATCAAGTCGTACGGATAGCTGTACCACCAGCTGGGTTTCCAGGAATCATCGGGCAAAAGGCGCTTCATACGATCAATGGTTTACGATCTAAAAATGAATAAAAAAATCAACATGCGCTATATTGCCCGAACATCTTGTAACTTCAATCATTATATCCTATAAAAACCAATGAGATCGACCGTTTTAATGATTCGTCCTGTGGCATTTGGCTTTAATGAGCAAACTGCAGGCAGCAATGCTTTCCAGCAACAGGGGCTTGATCAGCAAAATGTTCAGCAAAAAGCCTTAAAGGAGTTTGATGCGCTGGTTGCTGCCCTGCGTGATAACGGTGTTGAAGTAATTGTTGTTGAAGATACCCCCGCCCCGCATACGCCCGATTCGATATTTCCGAACAACTGGGTATCGTTCCACGAAAACGGGCAGGTATTTTTGTACCCCATGCAGGCCGAGAACCGAAGGTTGGAGCGCCGGGAAGATATCGTAAGGGATTTGGTGGATCAGTTCGCTATCAGCAATATTGAAGACCTCAGCCACTTTGAAAGTGAGCAAAAATTTTTGGAGGGTACCGGCAGCATGGTACTCGACAGGCAGAATAAAATTGCTTATGCCTGTATCTCACCGCGAACAGACCGTGAAGTTTTAGCCGAGTTTTGTGAAGAAAGCGGCTATAGCGCCGTAGAATTTCATGCTACAGACAGCCAGGGCAAAGCCATATACCATACCAACGTTTTGATGTGCATGGGCGAAGAGTTTGTTGTTATCTGCCTGGATTCGGTTACCGATGATGGTGAGCGCGAATTACTGACCGATTCGTTTACCATCACCGGCAAGGAAATTATCGGGATCAGCATGGCGCAGGTGAACGCGTTTGCCGGCAATATGCTGGAGCTGGAAAACGACAAAGGCGAACATTTGCTGGTAATGTCGGGCAGTGCATACCGCTCGTTGACATTGCAGCAAATAACCCGCCTGGAAAAATATTGCAAACTTGTTTATGCTGACCTAAATACTATTGAGACTAACGGCGGCGGCAGTGCGAGGTGTATGATTGCGGAGGTGAGGCTGCCTTTGCGGTGAGTGGTGAATAGTGAATGGTGAACAGACCATAGTCGACAGTCCATAGACCATAGTTTTATCATAGTGAAATGGCTATGGACTATGGACCATCGACCATGGACAACCCCTCTCAATTAAATTACATTTCAACTATTAAAATTATCGCAACAATTAGGATTTTTTCCATTTAAAAATTACATTTTTGCGCAAATTTTATTTGATCGATAAATGCAGAGTTACCAGGAATTTATTGACCTGAGCGTGGGTTTTCCGCAGGAGGGTTTTGAGGTTTATGACGATGAACTATATTTTCATGACCTTAACTTAATGGAAATGATTGAAACGTATGGCACGCCGCTGCGTTTCACCTACTTGCCTATCGTTTCGAAAAAGATACAGCAGGCCAAGATCCTGTTCCAGCAGGCTATCATCAAAAACAACTATCGCGGCAGCTATAAATACTGTTACTGCACAAAAAGCTCACACTTTAAACATATTGTCGAGGAGGCGCTTAAAAACGATATCCACCTCGAAACATCATCGGCATTTGATATGCCGATGATCGACGCGCTCGAGAAAAAAGGCGTGCTGAGCAAGGATATGACCGTGATCTGCAATGGCTTTAAAACCTATCAGTACAAACAGTATATCATCGATATGCTGCACGATGGGTTTAAGAATATCATCCCGGTGCTGGACAACAAGGAAGAGTTCAACATTTACGATGACGAAGTTGAAATGGATACACCATGCAACCTCGGCATCCGGATAGCGGCCGAAGAGCAGCCCGATTCGCAATTCTACACCTCGCGTTTGGGTATCCGTTTGGAAGACATCATCGATTTTTATTACAACAAGATCGAATCGAACCCGAATTTTAAGCTGAAACTGCTGCACTTCTTTATCAATTCGGGTATTTCAGACACGCCCTACTACTGGAACGAGCTCGAAAAATACGTTACCCTGTACTGCAAACTGAAAAAGATCAACCCCGACCTGGATACTTTGGATATCGGCGGTGGTATGCCTTTTAAGGATTCGCTGGTATTTGATTTTGACTACGAATACATGGTGAACGAGATTGTGAGCCGTATTAAAGAGATCTGCGCGGAGCACGAGGTGATGGAACCGGATATCATCACCGAGTTTGGTAAATATACTGTAGCCGAAGCTTCGGGCATCATCTACAAAGTACTGGGCCGCAAACAGCAGAACGACCGCGAACGCTGGCTGATGCTGGACGGTTCGTTCATCACCAACCTGCCCGATGTTTGGGCGCTGAACCAAAAATACATCCTGCTGCCTATCAATAACTGGGATGCCGAGTACGAGCGTGTAAACCTTGGCGGCATTACCTGCGACGGGCAGGATTACTATAACCAGGAAGCGCATATGAACAGCGTATTTATGCCGAAAACCCGTAAAGTGCAGTACCTGGCCTTTTTCCACACCGGCGCTTACCAGGAAGTACTGAGCGGTTACGGCGGTATTCACCACTGCTTACTGCCATCGCCAAAGCATGTCATCATCCGCCGCAACCGCGATGAGACTTTTAATTTCGAAGTCTTTGGCGAGGAGCAGAACAGCAAGCAGGTGCTGAAGATATTAGGGTACACAACGTAAGTTTGATCTCGAATTTCGGATTTACAATTTCGAATTTTTAAAGAAAAATATCCCGCGCGTCATTGCGAGGAACGAAGTAATCCCTGCGCTATAAAGGTCCGATTGAATGCATCGAATGTCCTAAGTAGAGATTGCATCGCTACCGCTCGCAACGACGTTTTTGTTTAACGTTAATTGGCATTAAATCTGCTACGTTTGCTTTATGAAAATATACCAGCAAACCTTAACACTTAACCAGCGCAGGCGTGGTTTTCATATCATTACATCCGAAGTGGTATATGCCATGCCGCAGATCAGCCAGATCAGGGTTGGAATGTGCCAGGTATTTATTCGGCACACCTCGGCATCACTCGCCATCAACGAAAATGCCGACCCTACCGTACGCCAGGATTTTGAAATGTATTTCAATAAAACGGTTCCCGAAAACGACCCTGATTATCGCCACGATGATGAAGGCCCCGACGATATGCCGGCCCACCTGAAAGCTGCTATGCTCGGCAGTTCGGTAATGATACCCATTCGTAACGGAAGATTGGCCTTAGGTACCTGGCAGGGTATTTACCTCTGCGAGCACCGTGACCATGGCGGCGAAAGGGATTTGATAATTACCGTTTGGGGCGAGTAAAGATACTCTGTCCCGGGGCTACATTCCTCTGCGCTTTTTCTCCTTGGTAATCAAACTCAACTCGCGCCCCATTTGCCCGGCAATGGCGGTATTTTCCTGTGCGCGGCGGAAAAGGTATGGCAGCACCGCTTTTACCGGTCCGTAAGGCACATATTTAGCTACGTTGTATCGCGAGTTAGCCAGGTTAAAGCTCAGGTTATCGCTCATACCCAAAAGCTGCGAAAAATATACGTGCGGGTGGTTGTGATCGAGTTTGGCGGCATCTAAAAGTTCGGTTAAAATCCGGCAGCTGTCTTCGTTGTGCGTACCGGCCACAAAGGCAATTTCATTGATATTATCGATACAAAACTTCAGTGCCTTATTGTAATCTTTATCGGCAGAAGCCTTGTCGGGCTGTATAGGCGAAGGGTAATTTAGTTCGGCAGCACGTTTACGCTCTTTTTCCATATAAGCGCCGCGTACCAGCTTGGCGCCTAAATAAAAGCCTTCGGCTTTAGCCAAAGTGTGGTCGTGTTTCAATGAGGCCAGTTTATCGTGACGGTAAAGCTGATAGGTATTATATACAATGGTACGGTTGCGGTTAAAGTTACGCATCATATCCAGCGCCAGCATATCGATGGTATCCTGTATCCAGCTTTCTTCAGCATCTATCATCACCGGTATGTCCAGCGAATGTGCCTTTTGGCAAATAGCCAATACACGGTTTTGTACTTTTTCCCATTCTTGCTGCTCGGTAGTATCCAGTTGCTGTTTGGCATCAAGTTTCTCCAACAAAGCGAAACGTCCTACCCCGGTCACTTTAAATACAGTAAGCGGTATCGACGGGTCGCCTTTAGCGCGTTCGATGGTACGGATGATCTCATCCCGGGTCTCGTCGAAAATATGTTCTTCATCCTCACCCTCTACCGAATAATCCAATATCGTACCTACGCCGCCTTCGGCCAGGTTTTTGATCGTGGCACCGCACTCGGCAATGGTTTCGCCGCCGCAAAACTGTTTGAAGATAGTTGCGCGGATAATGCCCTGGATAGGCAAATGAAGTTTTAATGCAAAATTGGTAATGGGCGGGCCAACCTTGACAAAAAAATTAATATTAATAAACTTAAACAGCCACCAGGCACGTTTTAATCCTGAGTTAGATGTATGGCGAAAGGCGATTTCGGTATTTTCAAAAGAAAGTTCGTTACCCCCACGGGGGGCATTGTCGGTATGGGTCAGCATGGTGCAAATTTATAAAATGCGCATAATTATAACTCATTATTGGATGAATAGTTTATTTTTGCCAAGTCTATGATACAGTTCAAACTAACCGAAGACTATATCCACCTGATCCAGTTATTGAAAGCTACTCACCTGGTTGCCACCGGCGGCGAGGCGCAGATAGCAGTGATGGAAGGTGAGGTAAAGTACAACGGTGAGATTGATACCCGTAAACGCCTTAAAGTGCGTGCAGGAGATGTTGTAGAATACCGAGGCCAAAAAATTACAGTGCAGTAACCCCATCATGAATAAGTTAGACAGTATTAGCTACCCTATATATTTTGATTATATCGCCAACGGACTCGATGAGTTCATCAGCGCGGGTAAATACACCCGTGTTTTTGTATTGACCGACGAGCATACCGGCAAATTTTGCCTGCCTTATCTGCAGGAACGCCTGATGCGTAATGCTGATTTCGATCTGATTGAGATCAGTGCAGGCGAGGAAAGCAAAAGCATAGATTTTTGCGTAGGTATCTGGAAAAACCTGATCGATTTTGGAGCCGACCGTAACGCCCTGCTCATTAACTTAGGCGGTGGCGTGGTTACCGATCTGGGTGGTTTTGCCGCTTCGACCTATAAACGCGGTATCGATTTTATACACATCCCCACTACTCTGCTCTCGCAGGTCGACGCTTCGGTAGGTGGTAAAACCGGTATTGATATCTTCAATCTTAAAAACATCATCGGTACGTTTACCCAGCCAAAGGCGGTGTTTATTGAGCACGCCTTTTTAAGCACCTTGCCCGAAAGGCAGATCAGATCGGGCCTGGCCGAGATGCTGAAACATGGTCTGATTGCCGATGCAGATTACTGGGACAAACTAAAGCACAGCGACCTGGATAATCTGACCAGCGAGCTCATCAAAGATTCGATCGAGATAAAGAATAAAGTAGTGATAGCCGATCCCACCGAACGCGGCTTGCGTAAAATATTAAACTTTGGCCATACAATTGGTCATGCTATCGAGAGCTACTCACTGGATAACGACGAAAACCCGCTTACCCATGGCGAAGCCGTTGTTGCCGGTATGATATGCGAAACCTGGTTATCGCATCAGAAGGCAGGCTTGCCGCTTGACCAGATGCACGCTATTACCGACTTTTTGCTGAGCCTTTACGGCAAATACGAGATACACGAAAACTGCTATCCTTTCCTCAACAACATTATGAAAAAGGATAAAAAGAATGTAAACGGCAAAATCAATTGCTCGCTGCTTGCCCGGATAGGCGAATGTGTTATCGACAATATCTGCACCGATGAGGAGCTGTGTGATAGTTTGCGTTATTATGCTTCGCTCGAATACGCAAAGGCTTGATTTTTTTATTAGGTTAAACCATGCAAAAAGAGCATTCCGGATATCCGGAATGCTCTTTTTGCTTTTAAACAGGTTATTTGCCCGGTTTAAACGTATTGTTTTTCGGATCCACATCGGGCAACTGGTTATCCGGGTCCAGCATCACCTCATCAATGGTTGATGTCGACGGGTATTTGAACGTCCAGCTGGCACCGCGCTGCCATATCTCAACCGGTAAATGGATGATTTCGGTTTTACCGTTGCTTTGGGTGATTTTTACATCAACCGGCATTACCAGCTTCTCTTTATTTAACACAGTGATCAACGCGCCCTTTTCGGGTTTACCATCCACATAGCTAACGTTGGTTATGGCCTGGTCGAGCTTCCAGGTGGTAAAAAACCAGCCTTTCCACAGCCAGTTCAGGTCTTCGCCTGCAGCATTGTTCATCGCCCTGAAAAAATCGTATGGTGTTGGGTGTTTCATGGCCCATTGCTGTATGTAGTTGTGGAAGGCATAGTCGAACCTGTCGTGCCCCAAAACCACATTGCGCAGCATATCCAGCGCTACCGAAGTTTTGCTATAATAGTAACCATAATCGCGCAGGCCCATAGCCTCAGGCGGTGTCATCAGCGGATCGGCCATACGCTGCATTGCACGCGACATAGCCTTTGCAGGCCTGGTGGCAGCATTATAGTATTCGCCTTTATTGAACATTTCGGTGGCATACTGGTTAATAAAAGTGTTGAATCCTTCATCCATCCACATATATTTACGCTCGTTCGAACCTACGATCATCGGGAACCAGTTATGCCCTATCTCGTGGGTAACATCGCCCCAAAGGCGGCCGTTCTTTAAATTATTCAGGCAGAAGATAATACCCGGGTACTCCATACCCAGAGCCACCCCGGCAACACTTACCGCCGAGTTCCACGGATATTCGTAGTAAGCCTTTGAATAGATCTCCATGCTGTTTTTCAGGTACTCGGTCGAGCGGCCCCACGAATCATTACCCGCGCTTTCGGCGGGATAGGCCGACATGGCTATGCCTTTACGGCCCGAGGGGAAGTTTACCCTTGCAGCATCCCAGATAAAAGCCTTCGATGCCGCCCACGATACGTCGCGGCTATTGCTCATCTTAAAATGCCAGGTCAGGTTACCGGCTCCGGCCGGGCGGGTTTCTTTTTCTCCCACTTCGCCTTCCTTGACGATCATTACCGTTTTATCGCTCTCACGGGCTTCTTTTAAACGTGCTACCTGGGTTGTTGTCAACACTTCGGCGGGGTTTTGCAAATCGCCCGATCCCACGACTATCATATCTGCCGGCGTAGTGATGTAGTAGTCAAAATCGCCATATTCGCAGTAAAACTCACCCAGGCCCATATATGGCAATGTGTTCCAGCCTTCTACATCATCGTACACGCACATACGCGGGTACCATTGGGCTATCTCGTAAACATAACCTTTTTTGAATTTTTTTCGGCCCATACGGTCGGCACCGTAAAACGGTATCGAAAAATCGTAGTTTACTTTAACCTCTATCTTATCGCCTTTAGCACCAAGCGGGGCATTTAAGCGCACCTGCATACGCGCATCGGTAATTACAGGGGCAACGGTGTAGCTTTTGCCATTATAGGTTACGGTAACGGTTTTTATATGATAACCGCCACGGTTAAATCCTTTAACGTCGAAACGGTCGCCATCCAACGGTGTGGTGGCCGCGCCGCGCGAGTCGGGGCTGAACAGGTTCTGATCTAACTGCAGCCACAGGTAATCAAGCTTGTCAGGACTATTATTGGTATAATTGATAACCACCTCGCCGGTAATTGTTGTATCCTGTGTGGTTTCGTTCAAGGTAGCTTTGATCTTGTAATCAGCGCGGTTTTGCCAATATTTCGGACCTGGTTGTCCGGATGCCGAGCGTACTTCAGTACCGGTAAGAGGCCAGGTTATGGGGCCGAAGGTTTCTTTATGATCATATCTGGTAGAATCGGTAGTTGTTTGTGCCCTGGTGTTTTGTTCAAGGAGTACAATTGCTGCCAGGAACAGAAAAAGAGAATTAAATTTGATATAGCGCATATATTAATTGGGTAAACCACAAATAAACCAAATTAATGCCACATATTAAACCCAGGATCAACGGGTATCAAAAATGTTATGGTAATCTTGTGTTTACATTAACGTAATTTGCTTTAAAACAAACCGATGCGGTTTTCCAAAAAAAGATCGTATATTTATAACAATCTATCTTATCCGTTAGCATTGTTTCTGTGGCCCCTAAAAAACCGTCACTTTTATTAATCACCCTATATCTCTTATTCGGCTTGCTCGCCTGCCGGCAATCAGACCAGGCTACTAATCCCCCTGTTAGTACGGCGCAGATCGATCAGCTGATCGAAAAGGGTGAACATCTTGAAAACGGCAATATCGATTCCATTCCAACGGTCATTGAACAACTCCGGCAACTTTCGGGTACCGGATCAAACAAAGTGGCCCGGGTATACGCCAAAATGTTCAGGGCGCATTACCTGTGGATGCGATCGGACCACAAAGCCGCTATGACAACCGCTGTTGATGCTTTATCAGATGCAGAAAAATGGAAAGTTACCCGCGCTATACCCGAGCTTTATGGAATGATGGCCAACCTATACAAGGAGAATACTGATTATAAAATGGCCTTCGCTGCCGCCGATAAGGGTTTAAACGCAGCGACAGGCAATAAAGATACTTCCGAGATCATTGCACTGTTAGGTCTTAAAGCCATGTTTACCCATAGTGTATGGCTTACCAGCGACAAACATTTGGACGACAAAAGTCTCGACTTTCAACTTCAGGCCCTGAAAATGGCCGAAGCCAACCCCAAATACGAGCGGATGCGTATCAGATTCTACGATAACATTGCCCAGTATTATAAAGATAACAAAGACTTCGATAAAGCTATCGAATATGGCAACCGCGCAGTGCCATTAGCTTATAAATATAATCAGCCACGCTCGTTAACCTATGCCTACAGCTGGCTTGGCCAGGCCTGGTTTTATAAAGGTAACCATGCCAGGGGAATAGCCTACCTGGATTCGGCTTTGCTGATATCCTAAAAAATCAAAGAGCCCTATCGCGAGATGGAGGTTTATATGCACCTGTTTGATTGTGCCGTATCAGCAGGCGATTATAAAAAAGCAGTAGCGTATAATACGCGTTCGCGCGTTTTGCACGATTCGTTACAAGTACAATCGAACACCAAACAGATTGGTGAACTGCAGATTAAATACGAAACTGTAAAAAAAGATAAAGAAATTGCCATGCTCGATAAATCGGCCAGGATCAGGAACCGCGAAATGCTCTACATTATCATTGGTTCGTTGATATTTATCGGGTTTTGTGTGGCCTTGCTTTTACAGTCGAGGGTTATTCACCGGCACAACCTGATCATTAAGGCCAAAAATGCGGCACTAAACAGCGCCCTCGATAATATTGCCTATATCCAGTCGCACGAATTGCGTAAACCCGTGGCTTCCATTTTAGGCCTGATCAACATTATCAAAGCCGAAGACTACCATGCCGATAAGGATACCTTGTTAAAGCTGGAGGCTGCAGCTAAAGAGCTCGACGACAAGATACAGGATATCAACGCGCACGCCCAGATGAAATAGATACTTTATGCTGCATTGCAAAACTGTTCTATTTAATGATCTGAAATTACAACCGTAGGCCCGGTCCCTTTCGGTTTTTTGATTACCAATAACAACAAAGGCAGCGTAATCACAAAGAAAGCCCCTATCAGCTGGTACGAATCGAGATAACTCAACAGTGTGGATTGTTTAACTACGATCGCATCAATAACCTTCATGGCTTTTTCGCGGGCGTCCGTCCACTCCATCCCTCTTTGATGAAAGTTTGCCGCGTAAATATTGAGGCGCTCTGTAACAAGCTGGTTACCAGCTGTGATATGTGATACCATATCGGTACGGTGCGAAGCAAAACGCCTTGCCGCATAGGTATTGATGATGGATATGCCGAACGAACCGCCCAATTGCCGCATCATATTATTCAGTGCGGTACCCTGTGGCATATCTTTTTGCTGAAGCGTCGATACGGCTAACGTGCTTAGCGGCACGGTAAGTAAGGCCATACCAACCGCACGAAAGATCAGGGTGAGACTTATTGTCCTTGCCGAGGTATCGAAGCTCATACCCGACATGCTGAAGTTAAAATAGATAAAAAATAAGAAGCCGATGGCCGTTATCAGCACGGGCGATACGCCTTTTTGCAATAACCTGCCCGAAATAACCAGCGCTACTAATGCCAGAATAGCCCCCGGCATCAGCAGCATGCCGCTTTGCGAAGGCGTAAAATTAAGCAGTCGCTGAGCGATTACCGGGGTTAAAAATATCGAGGTGAACATCCCGCTGCCGGTAACAAAGGTTAATATTGCCGCTACACTCAGAGATTTACTTTTCAATACCCTCAGGTTAACAACCGGATTGGGGATATGCAGTTCCCACATGATGAACATGATCAGCGAAAGCCCGGCCAACACACTTAAAAAGATGATATAGCCTGCCGAGAACCAATCGTCGGTCTCGCCGCGCTCGAGCACAGTTTGCAGGCTGCCGATACCTATAGTGAGCAGGATGATACCCGGCCAGTCGACCTTATTGATCTGTACTTTTGTAGCCGACTCCGGCAGCAAAAAGTAGCACGATACCGCAGCCAGGATGCCGATAGGTACGTTGATGTAAAATATCCACGGCCAGGAGTAATTTTCGGTGATAAAGCCGCCAAGGGTTGGGCCGATGGTTGGGCCGATAAATACCCCGATACCGAACAGTGCGCTGGCTATGCCTACTTTCTCTTTCGGAAACTGCTCGTAAACCACAGCAGCCGAAACCGAGAGCAGGGCCCCGCCGCCCAATCCCTGCAAAAACCTGAAGAATACCAAAACCCATATCGAGCCGGCCTGCCCGCACATCAGCGAACATACGATGAACAGGATCACCGAGCCGATATAATACTTTCGGCGACCCAGCATATTGGTCAAAAAGCTTGTCATGGGTATGATGATGACATTTGCTATGGCATACGAGGTGATTACCCAGGCGGTATCTTCCAGTGTCGAACCCAGGTTACCGCTCATATAACTCAGGGCCACATTCACGATAGACGTATCTATCAGTTCCATTATGGCGGCGCTTATCACCGTAATAATGAGTAGTTTTTGTTTAAAGTTCATAGCATTGTTATTTATTATACCGATCGGTATATTTTAATTTGTAACAAATCATATTTACTTCATCTCATCTCTAAAACCTCACTGGATTTGCCGGTACAATAATAGAATATAATTTATACCGAATGGTATTTTAAATGTCAAAAAAATCAGTGGGCCTTTAACCCTTCAATCAGTTTGCTTACGGTTTTGAGCACCTCGTCGAGGTTGGCTGGCTGGCTGGTCACCCGGGCGATCATGATGCCACCCTCTATCAGCGCAATCATTGATAGCGCCACATTATTGGCATCCACATTACTGCTGAACTCGCCCGAATTAATGCCGCCCTGTATCAGGTTGATGATACTTTTCTGCCAGCGGATAACCGCCTTTGCCGCCCTGTCTTTTAGCTGATTATTGGTATCATCTGCCTCAACTGCAGTGTTTAATATCGGGCAGCCGCCTTCCGGGAACGGGCTGCGTTTAAAACTATGATATACCTGGGCATAAACCATTAGCTTGTCGTGGTAGGTTGAGGCACTGGTCATTCGTTGTAAAATGATCTTTCGCAACTTTTCCAAGTTATAATCAAAAGCCGCTATCGCTACTTCTTCTTTGTTTTCAAAATTGCCATAGATGCTGCCTTTTGTAAGGCCGGTGGCGGTGGTCAGGTCAGACATCGAAGTGCCCACATATCCCTTGGTATTAAAGATATCTGCGGTGGTTTCGATAATAAACTGCCGGGTACGTTCTGATTTTGACAAGCCTTTACTCATACACAAATATACCAAATGGTATTGTGAAAACAAACACGGGTTAGATTTTAAACACGTTCTGCGCAGTTCCCGGAAAAAAATCAGCGACCGTTTATTATGGTATCAATATGGGTTTTCAGGTAATGTGTATACAAGCTCGCCTCGCTGTTCCCCAGGTGTACCCCATCCATGGTTTCAAATTTTATGTCGGGCGGGGGGATAAAAGCAACTCCCGGGAAGCTTTCCTTAATTTTGGTTCTTACTATTACTGCCTGCGGCAATGACTTGAGGTTCTCATTCACCGGCATTTCAAAAAAACACACTCTGCTTTTGTGTTCGTGCATTATTTGAATGTAGTGTTTCAATCTGACGAGTGATCTGTCGATCAACGCGCTATCCGGGTTTTCAAATTGCTTTTCCTGGCTTTGCAGCAATTCACGAAATACGTTTGGCGGTACAGCGGGATAAACAATCGTTTTTTTCGCGTTCCCTTTTATAAGATGTCTTATCAGGCCTACAGGCTGATTCTCATCCCGCATGGCTAAAATATTCTTCTTAAAAAATTGCCTGACCGGAGAGTTAACAGACTGTACAAAACCTTCATTTTCTTTCTTAAAAAAGAGGTTTGTCTCGATAAAGACCACCTCCGGCAGTTTTTCTCTTTTTAAGAGCACCTCACACCCATCTAATATCGACATGCCGGGCATTGCCAGATTATAAATACCGGGTATACTATCCAGAACTATTCTGTCTGAAAGCGAGGTTCCGATAATAACGGCCCTGGGCATTGCCTGACTGTATATATACCGGTCTGCTTTAATAATATTGCCTTGATACTGGTACTGTTCCGATCTCCATATTTTTTTCTCTGCGATCAAGAAACAATCATATAAGACCAACAAAAACACTGCTACAAATAAGCTTTTCCTGATCATATACTTAAAATTGAAAATAAATAAATGATCCCGAAGGGCCGCTATTCACAATAATCATAAATAACATAAGTCCATATACAACAAATTGATATTTTGTAAAGAAACCGGCAATAGCTGTATTTGATTTGCCTAAATAATATAAGTGATACAATATCACAGGTAAAGAATAAATGATGATCAGGAAAGGATTATTAAATGTAATCGAGACTTTATAGTTTGCAAAGATTGAGCTAAAATATTCGATTACATGTGCAAAAGGCAGTTTGAATAATATCCACGCAAAGGTTACAAACAAAAATACAACCACCCGCTTTAAAAAACTTTGCCAAATACCAGGTTCGGTATCGTTCCGGCCCCTTGTAAAAAAACGCTCAACAGCCAGAGCGCCGCCATGAAACAGGCCCCATACGGCATAGCTCCAGGCAGCGCCATGCCATAATCCACCCAGGGTCATGGTAATAATTAAATTAATATAGGTCCGTACCTTTCCGCTTCTGTTACCGCCAAGAGGTATATATAAATATTCCTTTAAAAACGTCGATAATGAAATATGCCAGCGTCTCCAGAAATCCGAAAACGACGCAGAGATATACGGAAAATTAAAGTTCTCCATCAAGTCATACCCGAACATTTTAGCAATACCAAGCGCGATAAGTGAGTACCCTGCAAAGTCGGCAAAAATTTGAAACGAGTATCCAAAAACCATAGCGATCAGTTCGACCGAGGATAAGGTTTTAAAATAAGGATATTCCATCCAAAATGTAAAATTCGAAAGGTTATCAGCTACTGTCATTTTCAAAAAATAACCTGTGATGAGTTTTTTAAAAACATATGCCCAGTCAATATCCGTGAGTTTCTTGGGGCCGATCTGAGGATAAAACTCATAAGCCTTTAAAATGGGGCCTGCTATGAGGTGAGGAAAAAAAGAAATAAAAAACAGCGTTTTGTAAATATGCTTTTTGAATGACTTGTCTATCGTTAAAACATCGTGATGTTTATTTGAGTAGACATCGATCAACAAACTGATTCCTTCGAAGGTATAGAAAGATATACCTATTGGCAACGGAATTAATAAAAGGTATCTCCCGGGATCGGTAGCGGTATTAAAAAATGTTTTGGCAAATAACGGACTATACTTAAAAAAAACAAGGATAAGCACATTGATGCAAACGCCCAGGGTAGCATATACACGCCTGTATTTTCTATCTTGGTTAACTACCAGGTAACTTGTAACAATGTTTATTGCCGCCGAGAGCAGAAGTAATACAAGTAGGTATGGCTGGCCGTATGCGTAAAAGATCAAACTTGATATGATCAATATCTGTATCTGAAATTTCGATAAAAACGGAAGATAATAAATTAGAAAAGTTACTAATACAAGTATTATAAAAGCGAAACTATTAAAAAGCATTGGCCTAATTTTGCGCTAATATACTTATAAAACCAAAAAGCCAAACCGGTTGTAGCCAGACCGTACAAAGGTTGCCGATTAACAATAATTATTGCCGCTTAATAAACTTACCCTTCAGTATCCGTTTCATTACCTCATCGGTGTAGTTGGGGCTTACTGTTATTTTGCTATACCCCAAATGCAGCACATTACCTTCGATGGTATTGATGCGATCGATGTTCACAATATAGCTTTTGTGCACCTGCACAAATTTCTCCGGCGGCAGTTTTTCTAAAATTCCTTTAATGGTGAGGTATACCACCAGTTTATTGTTGTTGGTGTAAAGTGTTATGTAATTAGCCAGGGCTTCCACGTATAGCAGTTCGTTATACATTATGCGCTCTATTCTACCATTGCACTTCACATAAAAGTATTCGTCGTCAGGCTTTTCTTTCTCCGCCGGGATATTCTTTTGCTTGAGTGTTTTAAGCTCCAATGCCTTCTGGCCGGCTTTGATGAAACGTTCGAGCGAAAAAGGCTTCACCAGGTAATCTACCACGGCCATCTCAAAACCTTCCAGGGCATACTGGCCGTAGGCAGTGGTCATAATCACCATAGGCAGGTTGGCCGACGAACGTAAAAACTCCATACCGTTCATCTTAGGCATATTGATATCCAGGAAAATCAGGTCGACTGGCTGGCTATTAATTACGCTGATGGCTTTAAGCGGGTTTTCAGCTATCCCGACCAAATTCAAAAAATCGGTTTCCTCAATATACTCCTGCAAAAGCTTGCGGGCTATGGGCTCATCGTCGACTATTACGCAGTTTAAAACCATAATTTCAGCAAGGTTAATTCGACCGTATACTCATTTTCAGTTTCGGTTATCTTTAAGATATGCTTTTCGGGATAAAGCAGTTCAAGCCTGCGCCTGGTATTGGCAATACCCAGGCCCGACGACTTTTCGGAATGATTGATAAACGAATCTTTTGTATTAAATATCCTGAAATACAGGTTACCATCGGCAAACTTTAATCTAATATCGATACTGTTTTCGCGGCTTTCGTTAAAGCCAACGTACTTAAACGCGTTCTCGATAAAATTAATAAATATCAGGGGCGCAACCTTCATATTGCCGCTTACCTCATTGGCGCAGAACGACACGTTGATCCTTTCATCGATACGGCCTTTCTGTAACGAAATATAGTTACGCATATAGTTAATCTCGCGGTCGAGTTCTATCTGCTCAACATTGCATTCGTAAAGCTGGTAGCGCAGCATTTCCGAAAACACGAGCAGCATCTCACGTGCCGGTTTATTTGTTTTATCGATATGGGCGTAAATCGAATTAATAGAATTAAACAAAAAATGTGGGTTGAACTGCGCCCTTAGAAAATTAAGTTCGTTATCCGAATTTTCTTTCTCAATCTGTTCGATATACCGCTGCGAACTTATCTTTTCGGTGATGAGTTTGGTTACTAATATCAGCACAACCCAAAAAAGGATATTGACAAACGAATCCGAAAAAACCTTAACAAAATTAAACTGACTGACGTCTACCCTGAAAAGATATTTATTTACCAGAAAAGATACAGGTACCCGAGCCATTGCCCCTGCCAAAATACCGGCTAAAAAACACAGCCCAAAAGCAAGGTATTTTTTACGGTTGAGTAACGCGGGTACCGTAAACAGCGAATTGTAATAATAATTACCTGCTATAAAAATCAGGTAGCAAAACTGTATCGTAAGCGCATGGGTAAATACCAGCGTGCCGTTCCTGAAAATAAATATCCAGAAAAGATAGGCCAGCAGCCAAAAGCCAAGATGATATATTAATTTGTTACTTCTCAAAAACACTTGTCAAATCCGCACTAAAGATAATGATAATCATTTGGGTTCGGCCCCATCGGGGAAGGGCTGGCCTTTGTGGCAGGTTGTACATTGTACCACCAAGCCAGTGTCGCCCAGCTTCGGATGTTTATTTTTCAGCCATCTTTTGTTCAGGTCGAGTGTCATACGCATCATCGTACGCGCTATTTCCTTTTCTGGCTTCGCATCGCTGGCAAAATCCAGGCCATGCCCATCTTTGTTATTAGCATGACAAAATCCACAGCTAACCCCTATCCCGTCTTCAAAATCATCGGCCATAATACTTTGCAGGTCGCGCGAGCTGATATCTTTCGGCAACACTTTTAAATTGGTATAAAGCTGCTTATCGGCGGGCTTTTTATCGTCTGCCGTTTTCTTGATGGTTGCTGCCGTTGTAATACTTACAATAGCAGCAAGAGCACCAATAACGCAAACTTTTCTGTTTAGCTTCATCTTAATCGTATTAAGCTTTCTTAGCAGTTACATTAATAAACACTTCCAGTTCATCGGATACGGTACTTGTGCCGCCAACTCCAAAATCCTTCCGGTTCATCTTAAACGAACCTTTAAAAACAAAACCGTCGCCGCTTTGAGTTGCCTCGAACGGGAACTTGATTGGTTTTGCCTTCCCTTTAATAGTGAGTTGCCCGTTAAACAGGTAGGTACCGCTCCTTATGTTGGTAATCTGTGTAGATGCCAGTTTGATACGGGGATAAGTCTTTACATCAAAAAAGCTATCGCCTTTTAAATGCTCATCGCGCAGGCTGTTGTCGGTATTAACGGTAGCCGAGGCTACCGTTACGTCGAAACTGCTGGCAGCGAGGTTTTGGGGGTTGAAATTAATCGCCCCCTCAAAACCTGTAAAACTGCCATCCACGCCAAATCCTAAATTTTTTATGGTAAATTTCAGGGTCGAGCCCTGCTCTGCCGGCTTGTATTGTGCCCGGCTCACGTTTGCTGCGCCGATGATCAGCAACAGCATCATTATCTTTTTCATTACAAAACTCATTTATCGCCTTCAATTAATGGTGAGTCGGTAATCGCCAGGGTGTGATCGTGTTCTACATAATTTACGCTGGTTAAACCTAAATAGCTGCGTAGTTTTTCGGCGGGCACTTTCATCGGGCCGGGAGCCGGGGCCGAGCCTGGCGCCGGTTGCGGGAAAGCCGTCGAATTTGCGGTGTGGAAGGTTATGTTGCCTTCAACTTTTTGTATAGTTTGGTGGATGTGGCCGTTCAGTACCGATACCGAACCGAAACGTTTTAGCAAGGCCAGTACCTGTGCGCTATCGTCGGTCCCCCAGCCCCATTGCGGGTAAATGGCCCATAACGGGATGTGCGCGAATACAACAACAGGTGTACTGTTCGACAGGGGTTTCAAATCGGCTTCGAGCCATTTTAGCTGCGCCGGGCCAACATAACCCAAACCACCGTCAACATGGTTGGTAACGTTATTTAAACCGATAAAATGAACACCATGCGAATCGAAGCTGTACCAGCCATCGCCCTGTGTGCCTTTGCCAAAACGCTCCAGGTACAGTTTACCGTTATCGGTAACGTCGTGCTCGCCTGGTACATAAAATATCTTTTCGGTTTTTACACTTTTCAACGATTGCTCCAGGGTATCAAACTCATCGGCCTGGGCAAGGTGTGTTAAATCGCCGGTATGCAACACAAACGATGGTGCTACCGGCATGTTATTTATTTTCGAGATTGCGGCGTTTAATGTGCCCACTACATCGGGGTTAGCCGCCTTGTTAAAACCGATGTGGCTGTCGCTTATCTGGGCAAAGGTAAAATCAGACTTGGGTATTGCCAGGCCTTTTTTCAGCGCACCGGTCGATTGATCGATCATCTGGCTCATGCCGAATGATTTTAAGATACCGCCCGACATCATCCAGATTACCCCGGTACCTGCCCAGGCCATACATTCTAAAAATCCGCGACGATCAATGCCGTCATTGTTAATTGCCGGTTTTGCGTGGTCTTCAGGTTGCAAGTGGTCTTCCATAGCTTTGTTTTTTTAAGTGATTAATTTTGAATTGCACCGCTAAAAAACACAGACTATGGCTATGGGCGAATTATTTTACATGAAGTGCCGGAAATACTTGATGAAATGTGCTTGATGGAAGCTGACTCAGATTATGGGTAGCTGAAAGCTAAATCGGGAACCTACCCCTTCCTCACTTTTAACCTTAATTTCGCTATTATGATAGCGCATTATTTCGGCAACGAGGTAAAGCCCGATGCCGAAACCGGATATGGTTCTGATCTCCTCGTTCTTTACTCTGTAAAACCGTTTGAAGAGATTTTTCTGATCGACAGGGTTAATACCCACACCGTTATCGATAACGTAAATCTCAACATTATTATCTTTCTGCTCAAAACCGACGATTATCTCCCCTCCCCTGGGTGAATATTTGATAGCATTACTCACCAGGTTCATAAGCACCTGCCCTATTTTATCCCTGTCAGCTTCGATTATTACACCCGGATGTGTTTCGGTTTTAATGGTGTGCGCCGATGTAAAATATTGTGCGTCGTCGGTGATCTCTTTTATGAGCTCATCCAAGTCGAACCGGGTTTTGTTCAGCGATATTTTACCTTCCTCAAGTTTGGCCAGGTTCAAAAAATCCTGTATCATGGCAGCCATTTTTTTGGTCTGGATGTCGGCTCGTTTTAATGCGTTTATCTTAAAAGGTTCTTCATCATCTCCGGCCTTGACAAGCAGTACCTGGATGTATGACCGCAGCGACGTAAGCGGGGTTTTCAACTCATGGCTAACCATCGCTATAAAGTCGTTTTTGCGAACTTCTTCCTGTTTTTTTTCGGTAATGTCGCGTGCTATCTTCGAAAGGCCGATAATATTATTCTGCGAATCGCGCATTGGCGAAATGGTCAGTGATACGTCCAGTTGTTCGCCATTTTTTTTCATCCGCCTGGTTTCGAAATGTTCCATCCGCTCACCCCTTCTTAATTTTGATAATATCTCGACCTCTTCATGATGCCTGTCGGGTGGAATGATCTTCAGTATTGACTGTCCTATCATCTCTTCGGCGGTATAACCAAATGTACGTTCGGCAGATTGGTTCCAACTGGTGATTATCCCCTCCAGTGTCTTACTCACAATGGCATCGTCCGACGAATCGACTATCGCGGCAAGCTTTGCATTCTTTTCTTCTGCGGTTTTAGTATCAGTAATATCGGTCACCGTGCCTATAAATCGTTCTGCTTGCTTTTTTTCATTAAAATACACTTTTCCTTTGGCTCTTATCCATCTCACACCAGCATTATCAAAGCGGGTAATCCGATAAGCGATATCATAGTTACCTTCTCCAGCCGGGTCCATCGCTTTTTGTATTTCATTATTTACAAAATCATAGTCTGCAGGATAGATATGCTCTGAGAATACCTTCATATTGATCTCGGTATCACCGGTAAAGCCGTAAATTTTCTTACACTCGTCAGACCAGCTTAGTTCACCTGTTAAGGGGTGATAATCCCAGGTGCCAAATTTAATGGCATCAACAGCCATCTGCAGCCGCGCCTCACGCTCCCTCAACTCCAGTTCACGCTCCTCATACCACGCAAGCTTTTCCTGTAATTCTTTTATTTGTTTGGCAAGAGGTAAGGTTTTCGGCATGTTATAACTATTATTGCCCCGTTTAGATCAGCAGGTACGCTATTTATACAAATAATTAAGCTCATTGTTCGCCCGATTGCATTATTTACTTTGGACAGGATATAACGCTAAAATACAATTTTGCTTTAATCGCAAAAACAGCACGTATATCATGTATTAAATTTTGCTCATCCTGCCAAATTTGAGGCAGATTTTAGTATTCCTATTTATTTTTATAAATTTAAGCAGCTATTCACCAATCACAATTAACTATGAACCGCATATCGATCAGGATTAGCCTGTGCTTAGCTATCCTTATACTGTTCTCTGTAAAAGTTTCGGCCATAACTATTACCTCGTTCCTGCCTAATGTTGGTGTTCCCGGAACTTTGATAACCATTACCGGCACCGATATGGGCAACCCCACCTCTGTTAAAATCGGCGGTAAAGCGGCTATAGTATTATCAAATACCGGCCTCAAAATGGTAGCTATGGTTATGCCGGGCGCCGAATCAGGCAATATTACAATAGTAAACGCGCACGGTAAAGCCGTCAGCGCTACAAACTTTATGTTGGTGGTTACTCCTAATCCGGGCGGCATACAGGGAACTAAACTGATCGGTAAAGACACTTCGGGCGCAGCGGCACAAGGCACCAGCGTAGCTTTCAGTTCAACCGGTTATACCGCCATTGTTGGCGGCCCTAAAGATCATAACAACACCGGCGCTGCCTGGATATATACTTATAGTGGTAAGCAGCAGGGAGCTAAACTGGTAGGCAAAGATACAATCGGCTTGCCGGCCCAGGGTACCTCGGTAGCTATCAGTGCCGATGGTAACACGGCAATTGTTGGCGGCCCTGCCGATAACCATGGGCATGGCGCCATTTGGGTATTTACACGTACCGATACCGTTTGGAAACAACAAGGTTTGAAATTAACCGCTACAGGTACTTCACCTATAGGATTAGGCTCATCAGTATCGTTAAGCGCAGATGGCAATACGCTTGTAGCCGAAGCTCCGGCCGATAGCGGTAGGGCCGGCGCGGCTTATGTATTTACCCGTAAAGATACCGTGTGGGCGCAGCAAGGCCCCAGGCTGACTGCTAAGGGTTCGGCAGCCGATACAGCCGCAGATCAGTCTGTTTCCTTAAGCGCCGATGGTAATACTTTTATTATGGGCGGCCATACCGATAGCGTAGGCATTGGTGCAGCATGGATATTTGTGCGTAAAAACAATACCTGGCTGCGGCAGGATAGCATGCTGGTTGGCGCGGGTTATGTTAATCACCCCAACCAGGGCCATGCCGTTGCCATAAGTGCCGATGGTAACATAGCGGCCATAGGCGGTTATACCGATCATACCCAAACAGGAGCTGTGTGGATATATAAGCGCGATACCACGGCCAATGCCAACACCTGGAAACAAATGGGCAAAAAAGTGATATCGATCGATACCGTGGGTAAAGCCTTACAAGGTTGTTCGGTTAGCCTTAATGCCGATGGCACCGTATTGTTATTTGGCGGGTTAAACAACAATAGCGCCACCGGCGCAGGTTGGGTTTACACCCGTAGCGATACAACCTGGACACCCTTTACACAAATAACCGGCGCTGATGCTACTAATGGCTCGTACGCGGGTAACTCGGTTTCGTTAAGTGCCGATGGTATTTATTCGGTTATGGGCGGGTATGGCCACTCTAATGGTAAGGGTATTGCCTGGATAGCCGCAAGTGGTTATGGTGTACCCTGTAAGCTGCCACAAGTAGTAACCAATGCCGCAACAGGTATTAGCCCGGATGGTGCAACTTTACACGGCATGGTTGATGCTGCCGGAGCGTTAATTACATCAGTTGTGTTTGAATTGGCTACTCTTTCGGATATGTCGAACTCTATAGTTATAAAACCGACTACAGGTACAACACCGTTATCAGGATCTTTAGGCAACACCGCTTTTACCGCCGTTGTTAACAAACTACAACCCTCGACCACTTATTATTTCCGCATCGTTGGCGCTAATTATTGCACCGGAATAACTTATGGCAATACTTTGCAGTTTACCACACCTGCCGAAGCACCAGGCAGCGGCTTGTCTGAAAAAAGTATACCTAATGCCTTTAGCCCCAATAATGATGGGATAAATGACAGATGGGAAATTCCGTTCTTAAGCAAATATCCAAACTGTTCTGTTAAGATTTTTAACCGCTCGGGCCAGGTTGTTTTTGCATCAACAGGCTATCAATCATCATGGGACGGCCGTTTCAAAAATACTGAATTACCCTCAGGAGCATATTTTTATATTATCGATCTGAAAAACAGCTCAAGCTCGATATCAGGATCAGTTAATTTGGTGAGGTAGATGAATAAACGTTTACTAACCATTTTACTACTGCTTCCTGTTAGAATATTAGCCCAGCAACTGCCCCAGTACACCCAGTATACTTTTAACGAGCTGCTTATAAACCCCGCCGTTGCGGGGATAGAGACCTACCTGGATATTAAAACAGGTTATCGCAGCCAGTGGACAGGTTTGCAAGGTGCTCCAACTACAGGTTACGTTACCGCAAGCATTCCGTTAAACAGTCTTTTTACACAGGGCGATTACGGACAGATCATCCGCAATACAGATAACCCCGTTGGGCGTGCCGACCTGGAGAGTTACGAAGCTTCTCTTAGCCACGGCGGCATCGGCATCAGCATCATCAGCGATAAAGCGGGTGCTTTTAATCAAACACATTTTAATGCAGGCTATGCTTATCACATGTTGCTTGGCGATCGTTTTAACCTGGCTGTAGGCGTTTCAGCCGGCGTTAACGGAGCAACCCTGAACTCCGGCCAGTTAATATTTAATAACCCTATCGACCCGGTTGCCGGCCCAAACGGCCAAACCAAATTTAATCCCGATGCAGCGGTAGGTATTTGGGCATACGGGCCTGGATTTTTTATAGGCGCATCGGCCCAGCAGCTTATTCCACAAAATCTTAGTTTCGGTGGCAGTAGTTCAAACGGGCAGTTAAAAAGCACAACGCAGTACTTCGTTACGGCAGGTTGTAAACTATATCCATCAGACGACATTACATTTTTACCCTCGGTTGTTGTGAACCCTGCTGCCAATACGCCACTCAACCTCGATATTAACTTAAAAACCGCCTTCAGGGACGTGTTCTGGCTGGGTGGTTCTTATCGTAAGGACGATGCGGTTACGGCAAGTATCGGCCTTAACATTACTGCTTTATTTACGGTGGGTTATGCTTACGATTATGCTATTTCTGATTTTAATACGGTAAGCAAAGGGACACACGAGCTTATGTTGGGCATACTTTTAAATAACCGTTACAACGTCCGTACTCCACGCCATACCTGGTAGCCACAGCAAGTCATAGAAATTAATCTAAGATCATCCTTAATAGTGACCAGCATCATCTATTCATAGTTCTTTAATATGGAATTTTGAGTTATACCAATAATTCAGACCATGAAAACGATACTGGTACCAACTGATTTCTCACCTGCAGCAGAAAACGCCGCAAAGTATGCTGTAGAACTCGCCCGGTATACAAAATCCGGGGTCAAGTTACTCAATGCTATAAAAGTACCGACAGAAACGCACATGGCTGCCCAGGTTACCTGGCCGCTTGAGGGGTACCCAACGCTAAAAAGGGATGCAGACCAGGAATTAAAAATACTTGCCAACCGCCTTTTATTTAGAAATGAAGAGCGGAAAGACACGGTATTTCAACCACAAATCAGCTATAGTTGCCTGGCGGGTAATGTTGCCGATACGGTAAAAAGGGTAGCTAAAGATCATGACATCAATCTGGTAGTTATGGGCTTGTGGGATACCAGCAAAATTAACAGGTTCCTGGCCGGGAGCACCAGCCACGAGATGATCGAAAAAGCCGAACTGCCATTATTACTGATACCGCCTCATGCAAAATTTAAACCCATCAAAACGATTGCTTTTGCAACCGACTTCAGCATGGGCGATATCAATATTATTTGCTCACTGGCAACTTTGGCACGCGCTTTTAATGCCGAAATATTGCTGCTGCACGTGTTCCAGGAAGATGATCAGCACAGTGTTTCAGACTTTTTATCGACTGTGACCAACCAGGCTAATTATCCTAATATCTATTATCGTGGCATAGTGGCCGGCGATATTGATACCGGCCTGAATTTGCTTTTAGAGCAACGCGAACTTGAAATGTTTGTAATGATACATCGCAGGCATAACCTGCTCGACCGGTTATTTAACCATAGCCATGTACAACGCATGGCACGTTATTCATCGTTGCCGCTATTGATTTTTCCGGCGGTTAACAAAGCGATAGTTCTGTAGTGTTTAGTTTGATTGAAAAGAAAGGGCCGCACTTTAAGCCGGCCCTTCTTTTTTACAGCCATTTTTAAACATGCACTGTATCCTCAACCTACACTAATCTCAAACGTTTTATTGTAACAATACTTTTTTAACGCTGCGATGATTTCGCGCGCCCAGGTAACTCAGGCATGTTCAAACCTGTCAAAATAACTGCGCTCCAGATTTTCGCGGTGATCCGGGTGTGCCAGATCTATTAATGCCAGGGCTCGTTGCTTTAAGTTTTTGCCAAACAGATCTACCATGCCATATTCTGTTACTACCCAGTGTACGTGGCCACGGGTGGTAACTACGCCGGCCCCTTGTTTTAACAGCGGCGTTATGCGGCTTACGCCTTTATTTGTTTGCGACGGCAAAGCGATAATAGGTTTGCCACCTTCTGACAATGATGCCCCGCGTATAAAATCCATCTGCCCTCCTATCCCCGAATATTGGTAAGTGCCGATTGAATCTGAGCACACCTGCCCGGTAAGGTCGATCTCAATTGCGCTATTGATGGCAGTAACTTTGGGATTTTGGCGGATGATGCTGGTATCGTTCACATAACTTATATCCATCACTCTTATACCGGGGTTGTCATTAACAAAATCGTATAATTTACGTGTACCGGTAATGAACGAGGTGACAGAGCGGCCACGGTTGAGCTTCTTCAGGCTGTTATCAATGATCCCCCGCTCGATAAGGGGGATAATTCCATCCGAAAACATCTCGGTGTGCAAGCCGAGGTTTTTGTGCGTGGTGAGGTTTTTCAAAACCTGGTCGGGTATGCCGCCTATTCCTAATTGAAGTGTCGCGCCGTTTTCAACCAACGATGCTACGTGGTAGCCTATTTTCTCGATAATGGCATTGCTTTCGCCCGAATAGTTAACCTCGGGTAACTCGGATTTATGCCATACCATGGCGTTTATTTTACTGATATGAACAAAACTTTCGCCATGCGTCCGCGGCATCAGGGGGTTCACCTGCGCTATGATGTATTTGGCGGTATCAACTGCGGCCCGCGCAATATCTACCGATGTACCCAATGAGCAATATCCATGCGCATCGGGCGGCGAAACCTGTATAAGCGCAACATCGATAGGCAGGATGTTCCGACGGAAAAGCTGCGGTATCTCGCTTAAAAATATCGGTACATAATCGCCATCCTCACTATTGGCCACATTGCGCGTTACTGCCGAAACAAATAATGAGTTAAAGAAGAACGATTTGCGGTGCTCAGGCCTGTCAAAATTCACATCGCCTAATGTTGTTATACTCACCAGTTCGACGTTGTATAATTCGTTATGACGGTTTTGCAAAGCGCTTACCAGATGGGCAGGCGTTGCTGCGCTGCCATGAATAAAAACACGGTTTCCGGGACGGACAACCTTTAGCGCCTCATCGGCTGATATGTAGTTGATTTCGATCATGGGATCTTGTTGCTTGGTTTTAGTGGTGTTCAAATAACCATTTGGATGGTTTGATTGCTTTATGAGGTTTTAACCCGAATTTTTTTATACTTTTTTCTTGAATAAGCGCCACAGCCTCGGTTATGTCGTCGGTAACGAGGAACAGCGAAGTATCAGGAGCATTTATAGCCCCGTTCGCCTTCATTGTCTCAATATGCTGTATTAATTCCCGGTGATACTCTTTTCCTAAAATAATGACCGGAAACTCGGCTATCTTGTGCGTTTGGATAAGCGTTAACGCTTCAAAGTATTCATCCATAGTGCCGAAACCGCCAGGCAGTACAATAAACGCAAACGAGTATTTTACCAGCAACACCTTCCGCAGAAAAAAGTGATTCATATTGACCCACTTATCCAGATACGGATTGGGCGCCTGCTCAACGGGCAATTGAATGTTACAGCCAACCGATCGCCCGCCCACATCGCGGGCGCCGCGGTTGGCTGCCTCCATTAGTCCCGGCCCACCTCCCGTCATCACAGTGAATCCCAACCTGGCTATTGACGATGCCGCCTCGCGGGTGAGCGCATAATACGGATGACCTTCTTTAAACCTGGCCGAGCCAAAAAAAGTAACACAGGGGCCAATAAAGTGAAGCGCGCGTAACCCACGAATCAAATCAATGGTAGTTTGCAACGTGAACTTAAGTTCTTTAAAGCGCGACCGTGGTCCCTGCAAAAATTGTATCTCGGCACTGTTCATTGGTTTAGGCTTATATCTTTCATAAACCCGGGAAGGCCTGATCTTCACTTTCCCGGGTGTGTCAAATCAATTAAGGTTGTGCTATTTGCAGCACGATGCGCCCGTCTATCAGGCCACTTTTCATTTCATCAAATACATGATTGATCTCTTCGAGCTTTGCAGTCTTCACGGTAGCTTTTACTTTGCCTTCTACTGCAAACGCAATGGCTTCCTGCATATCCTTGCGGGTACCTACAATCGAACCCCGAACCGTATACCGGTTAAGTACGGTTTGAAATATAGGCAGATCGAAGCTGCCTTTTGGCAACCCGTTAAGCGCGATTACACCTTTACGCCGCAGTGCCGAAATCCCTTGCTGAAAAGCAATGGGCGAAACTGCCGTTACCAGCACGCCGTGCATCCCACCCGTTTTCTTTTTCAGGTATTCGCCCGGATCCTGTTCTTTGGCGTTCACGGTCAGTTCGGCGCCGAGTTTTGTTGCCAGTTCCAGTTTATCATCGGCAACATCAATTGCTGCCACGTGCATGCCCATAGCCTTAGCATATTGGATGGCCAGGTGCCCCAGGCCGCCGATACCAGAAATAGCAACCCATTCGCCGGGTTTAACTTCGGTTTCTTTTAATCCTTTGTATACCGTTACACCGGCGCAGATAATAGGCGCCATCTCGGTAAAATTTATCCCTTTCGGAAAATGGGCCACGTACCGCGGATCGGCCAGCACGTATTCAGCAAAACCGCCGTCGACACTATAGCCGCCATTTTGCTGTGTTTCGCAAAGTGTTTCCCAGCCGGTAATGCAAAATTCACAGCAACCGCAGGCACTCGCCAGCCACGGTACCCCTACAATATCGCCCTCACTAACGCCCGTAACCAGCGAGCCTTTGGCCACTACATATCCTATTGCCTCATGCCCCGGTATCAGCGGCAGGCCGGGTTTAACCGGCCAGTCGCCGTTAACGGCATGTAAATCGGTGTGGCAAACACCGCAGGCTATTACTTTAACCAGTATCTGGTTATTATTCGGCATTTTTACCGGTACCTCCTCGATTTTGAGCGGCTCACCAAATGCTCGTACTACCGCCGCTTTCATTGTTCGGGGGATATCGGTTCTTAGCGAAATACCTTGCGGAACTTCGCACATTCCGGACAGCGTTTCCTTTCCTGCCGGAGCTTTTGTCAATGTTTCCATATCGTTATGGTTTTTAGTATAACAAAGTAACTGATAGGCGGTGAGGTACAGCATGATACGATGCACGACAAAAAGTGATGCTGATCACTCTGTTTATTGCACGTCCAATGCTTTTATCTGTAGCCTGAATTGCACATTGAGTTTATCATTCGTCCTGATCATACCGCCCAGTTTGCGCGGCGGGGTCAGATTAAAATCGGAGAAGTTAACATCGCGCGAACCTACGAGCAGAATGTTTTTTTGCGCATCAGCCGATGCCTGGTAATTTATTTCGAACCGCTTGCTCGCTCCTGCAAGTTCGATGCTGACCATACCGGTAATCGGTTTCGGTTTAGGGCACAATTCAGGCAACTCGCTAAGTGTTAAAAAACTGATCCGCAAGCGGGGGAACTGCTTTTCTTTTAACGTGCTCCGCAGGTCGTGCGTCATAATAGCGTTATGACAATCAAAACTTTGTATCCTTAAGTTAATACATCCCGAAAGTATTATCTCCTTCTCATTTCTGCCCCTGGCTATTGTAAGTGTGTCGGTTTGGTCGTAATCGGGTATCTCGCACGCAAATTTGTTGATATTTGTACTGCCGTTAACACAAAGGCTGCTGTTTTGGTTTATCACCCATTTTTTTGTTTCGGTGGTTACCGATCCGGGCAGATAAGCACACAACATGATCATGGCAGATGCAAATAAAAAGTATCGCGGTAACAGATGTTTGGTATACATGGTGCTTAATTGAGGTTTAAATCATCACGACATGTAAATTGATAATGGCCATGTTGCTTATGGATTAAGCTTTGCGAAAATTATCCCGGCGATAAGTGCCTGCAGCAGGCCATATATAAACCAGCTTGCCACTATCGAAACGGTAATATCCAGCGCACTGAACGATATCCACATTACAGGCAATAAAGCAATAATGGCATATACCAGTCCAAACTCAAGCCCGCGCAGCAATATTGCCCCTTTAAAAAGGCTCTTAAACCGCTCCCAAAACCACGATAGCGCCATGCTGATCACAAAAGGGTGCAGATAGAAAAGGACATCCCTGCTGCCGGTGGCGTTAAATAGTGGGCTGTTATATTCGACAAATAGCCACGGAAAGAACTTAACAGCTAAAAACAGGCTGCCATAACTGATCACAAATAGTGCTACGCCTGCAAATATGCCGGATGTTAAAACTTTTTTCATTTGCTTAAACTGCTGCTTCTGTTTAAAGAAGGATTAAAAGTAACGGCCTCATGATCTGTTCAGAAGGCCGTTACCAATTGGTTTTGCTTTATTAAAGTTCGACCTTAGAAGCCGATAGCTGCTGATATCATAAAACCATTAAACTTGCCTCCGTTTAAAATATTGGTCGAATCGAAGTTTTTGTATTCCTGGCTTACATATTCGCCTCTCAGCATAATGTTGTTGGTTAAGAACCAACCGGCAGAGCCTACCGAACGGTTAACAGTAACATCGGTGCTGTTACCAACAATGGTAGCTGTTACGGTATCATAACGGTAGCCTATCCAAAAGTTTTCGGTCTTAGCTGGGAAACGATAGATCAGATCGCCTGCATATTGATGGGCTCCGCGGTTATTGATCTCTGATATAGTACGGCCTTTGGCAGTTTCTGCTGTTCCGAAAAATTCAAGTCCTTTGAATTTCACAAACAGGTTACCCATAAAGCTGTGGTTCTCTTCGCTAAAGCCAGGGTTAAACCTGCCTGAGAAAGCATTATAATCGATAGCCTGGGTTAATGTTGTGCCGGCTGCTGTAACAGGGTTCGACATTACGTTATAATAGTTTGAGCCGGTACGGTCGCCGCCGAACAAGGTACTGCTGTTAGCACTGTTAACCGAATAGAATGAGCCGGTTATCCTTAAGCGCAGATCTGTAGTCAATTGTTTGTCAAAACCCAGTTTACCTAAGTAAGCTGGCGGATATTTATTCAATTCGCCGGTTTCAGGGTCGGTTTTGGTTGGCTCGATAGTAGTTGGGTTAAGTTCGCCATTGGTAATACCAACCATGCCAAACAAGCCGGTTTTTGGGCATTTGTAATAAGCCTGCATACCCAGTTCGGTAGCAAACTCGTCCATCACATAGTTTTCGACAAAGGGGTTGTAGATAGTGTTACCGCCATCCGATCTGCGGTAGTGCTGGTCGCCATAGTCCAGGTCGTATTCGCCAATCACAAAAGTTACGTTTTTCATGATGCCATCAATAAACTGGCTGTGTAAAAACGGCAGCTTATCAACTTGCAGGTAACCGCCTTTAACCCAGGTTTCTTCGTGGTGCCTCGAAGCGAGGTATGAGGTAAGGTTTAAGCGTACGCCATCGGCCAGTTGCACATCAAAATTAAGGTTAGCCATAGGCAGGTTAAAACCATCAATCAGCGGGGTAAGGCTATTAACATTACCAGTTGAAGTACCTACTGTTTTTGTTACCGGCACCGCGGTGTTTGATGCCCGCAAGCCCTGAAAGTTGATGGTAAAACCACCACCCACTTTTACTTTTAAACCGGTAAATTTTACAGAATCGGCTTTTGAGGTTTCAAATACGTTAATGCCTCGTTTATCATTCGGGCGGAAATATTGTATTTGCCCGTCTTGTGCTTTAAGCACGGTTGGCAGTATACTTAGCCCTACAATTACAACAGAGCCAAGCAGTGTAAAAATTTTAGTTTTCATGATTTTAATTGTTGTTAGTTATTGGATAAAAGGTTTTGTTTTTTATAGTTGATATTGAATTGAATGGTCAGGTCGTTAGCTACTTTCATAGCGCCCAGCATAAAGCTTGGCGGGTCGATCTTGTAGTCGCGTAACTGAAGCTTTTGGCTGCCCGAACAGGTTATGGTATTGTCGGCATTCACCAGGGCGGTAACATCCATGTTAATGGTTTGGGTTACGCCTGCGATGGTTAAATCGCCTTTGGCCTTGATGGCAAACTTGTTTTTTGATGATGGGGTAATTGTTGCCGAACCCAGCTTAAAAACTATCTTCGGAAACTGCTCGGCCTTAATTGATTTGTAAGTCCGTTCGTCCATTGATGCGTGCTCGCTTTTAAGCGATTTTGCATCGAGCGATAAGGTAAACGTACTGATGGATTTTAATTGGTCTCCATCGAACTTAAAATCACCCTGGCTATCGCTGGTTGCCGAAATCATGGTCCAGTCGTGAATGTTGGATGATCCTAATACTTTTATAAAGCAATCTTTACCATTTACGGCTTTATAAATGTTTTGAGCTTTTGAAACCTGGATTGTTGCGGTCAGGATTATTGCTGCGAGAATGCTGCCCGAAACAATGCGCCATTTGTTTAAATTTTTCATATCCGTCTGTTTTTTATGTTTTTAATGATACCCAAAAGTAGGGTGCTTATTGCAGCTGTTAAATGACAAAAGTCAATGGGTATGATGATGGATATCAGCAATGTATGTGATAAATATCACTGGTTCCGGTTTATTACGTATCGATATTTAAGGTATTAAATCATATTAAAATGAAAAAGATACTTGTACTGACGAACCTTTCGTATAAAGCCGAAAATGCTGCTTTATATGCCCTTAAACTCGCCGAAAAGGCGGGCGCCAACATTATTTTGTATCAATCCCTCGATGTGCCGGTTTATAGCGGAGTTCATACAGATGCAGAAAGTAACGAGGAACTGGAAGAATTACAAAAAGACAGCCTTGCGCAGCTGGCAAACCTGGCTGCACGGCTTGGCAAGCACCAGCCTTCGGGCCAGTTTAAACCTGCGATCGAAATATTTAACGAGTTCGGCGATCTTACGGTTAATGTTAATCACCTGATAAATGAGCGTGCGATCGATCTGATCGTAATGGGTGCAAAAAACAATGCCGAGCTAAGTTACCTGGTATTTGGCGAGACCAATGCGGTTTTAACCGGAGTTAAATGCCCGATTTTATTTGTACCCTATAAAGCAAGCTACGAGGGGTTAAATACAGTGATCTATTCATCCGATCTGAAGAAAGCTTATCCAAAGGCGGTAGCATTCTTAACCGACCTGGCTAAAATTGATAACAGCGATATTATAGTTGCACACATCGGGGCCGCGGCCAAATTCGATCAAAACCAATGCATCGATCTTTTTCAACAGATATTTGAATACCCGAATGTGACTTACAAGCAGTTACCAAACGGCAGTGTCAGCGAGCAACTCGAAAGATTTGCTATCGAAGTAGAAGCTGACCTAACCGTAATGATACACCACGAGCACAAGTTATATGGGATGCCGTTACCCGACAACAGTACTAAAATGCTGGAAAAACAGGCTACTCCATTATTGGTGCTGCCCGACTAAATTAAGCGCCCGGGACGAATCGGATCCATTGATTTTCAATAAAAAGCCCCCGGTGAAAAATTCACCGGGGGCTTTTTATTATACATGAGTTGGATTGCTGCTGAAGAATAATAACGGTTCACGAATATTCACAGCCGGAAAGATAATCATCGGCCCGACCGGGTAATTGACCATCGCGTGCGAAACGCTTTTGTTAAACAGCCGTTGCAGGTAATTGCGTTTACGGTGCACCATCGCCAAAATATCGGCGTTCAGTTTTTGAGGGATTGTTTTAAGCCCACGTAATATATTGGTGTCTTTTATAATCTTGAACCGTTTTTTAGGATAGGTGATTTCGGCGTCAACGCGGTCGAAATATTTCTCCAACACGGTATTGTTATGAGCTAATAAGCCTCGATCGCTAATGTGCGTTATAATGATTTCGGAATCGAAATACTTAGCCATGTCGCATAAGCTGTTCAAAGCGGATACGCTGCCATCGCTCAAGTCGGTTGCAAACACCAGGTTTTTAAAACCATCAAACCTGGCCTCGTACGGGATGAGTAAAACAGGATATTGAGCATGATCAATTAATTCGCGCGTATTGCTCCCAAGCAATAACGAAGTTAATTTATCAGTGCAGCGTGCGCTCAATACTGCCATTAAAACGTTTTCGGTATCGGCAATTTTGCGCAACGCCGAAGATAAAGTTCCGGTTTTTATGCAGCATGCTATCATGGGTTTGTACCGGTCGGTGCCAAGCGTCATAGCTCGTCGTCTCAATCGTTGCAGCAGTTCGTCCATGTCTTCGGCTGCACCAGTTCGCTCATTCTCGTTCTCTTCACCATATTTATTTTGTGGCGTTACCGCCTGCAACACATGGCAAAGTACAATATCAGCTTTCATGTGCGACGCCAAAGCCAGGGCGTACAATGCTGTGTTTTCGGCCTTTAGCGTAAAATCGGTGAATACAACCAGCGTTTCCATTTCGATATTGCGTTTCAAATGTTAAAACTATTTGGCGTTTTGCCTGCCCAGCTCAAGTATGCTTTCGGCACAAGCAAACAATTCGCTTTTAGTGATTTTAACGCTTGTAAGTAACTGTTTTATCTCGTCGTCCAGACCATTGTAGCGTTGGAGCAGGCTAAGGTCCATGGTCTTTTTCTGATCGCCGACATAAGGGGTTAAATAGGCTATAAATTTAGGGATAGCCAGTTTGAGATTCGCTATGTTTTGCTCCTGTTCGGCTATTTTTTCGTTAAATTGCTGCCATTGCGATCCTAAACCGGCCTCCGGCGCATTTATATGAAATTTTACAAGCAAATCTTTAAAAAAGCGCAATTCATCTTCGGCAAATGAAATATCGTTTAGCCAGTACTTTGCCAAAATATAAAGCTCCTGTACCTCGTACTCAAGCTCAGTGTCTGGGGGTATAATCAACATAACGTTTTATTTTAAGGGTTAACATTTCTATTTATTTGCAACCGGCAATACCATTAACGGAATTGAAATATGGCTGATCATTTTTTTGGTATAGCTGACCTGAATGATGGAATCGAAAAAACCATGCAGGTGATGGCTCATCGCCAACAACTGAATATTATTGTTTTCGCATAGCCAGCCGAGGCCGGTATTAACCTTTTCGGCTTTAATCACTATCGTATCTATTTTATGATAATTGGCCTTTTGTGCCAAGTTATTTAACTGATCGTACAAAGCTTGCCGGGTAGCCGCGCTCATATCGCCGTTAGCATAAATATGAGCAAGCAATACCCTCGCGTCCAACGCTTTGGCCAGCGCAATCACCTGCAACGTGATTGCCAGATCCTGGGCAGGATTATTCAGATCAAGTGCCAGCGCTATCTGTTTAAACTCTTTAATACTAAAATTTACCGGTATGGTAAGCATAGGCTTTGTAATGGTATCTGCCAATCTTTTGGTGTGATCGCCGATCACAAATTCGGTCACAAAATTTGGCGAATGTGCTCCGGTAATTATCAAATCTGCATTGTATTCGGCAGCCACTTCTTCTATAACTTCGGCCGCCATACCACCCTGTGTAACGCAGGATATATGTGGTGTATATGCTCCGGCAGCTTTCAATTTGTATAATTCGTTTTTTAGCTTTTCCAGTTCTTTCCCGCTTTCATCCATCATGATGTCGTACTGATTGGATGGCCAGACAACAAAGCCGGTTTGTGGTAGTTCGGCCTGGAGGGTCATAGCATTACAAAGAACCACATCCGCACGAAGCTGTTGTGCAAGCGCGTAACCGTAACGCGCTGCGTGGATGGAGTTTTCTGAAAAGTCGGTTGCTATCATTATCGTTTTCATAGTCTTTACCGTTTAGTTTAACTGTCGTAAAACTCTTCATTAATGATAGTATAAACCGTGACCATGGTCACCATTTTTGGTGACCCGACAACGTTTATATAACTGGTTAACAGCGGTTTTCAGGCGGGCAGCGATTGTATACCGCCGACCTTTTTTGTATCGTATGTAATAAAAGGCACATAGCTCACTTTGGCTATCTCCCCTTTAAAATACTCGTAATCGCCCCCCGGCATTTGCCAAACTGCCGAAAACTGCTGCGCATGTTTCTTACCGGAATACTTTAAATAAGCTTTCCATTTATACTGCCTGTAACTGCCATTTTTTGCAGTATAATACCGGTCTTCTGTTTCAAAGCAAACCGGGTAGCCGGTTTCGTCAAAATGAAACAGACCCGAGGCCGTAATATGGTTATGTGTGATGGTACCTTTTATGCAGAGATCATCGACAACTTCCCAGCTTATGTAGTACTGCAATGCGTAGGCTGGCACAAGCATCGTTTCTGCGAGTATGGTAACCAATTCGGCTTTATCCATTTCGGGCCCTGCGGCTTTACTAATAGTAAATAGATTCAGTAGCTTAATGAGCATTATGCCTGTACCTTTAATATACTCGTCAACAGCATCAAAAGGGATAAAATTCCACAAAAGCGTTTTCATATACACCAGGCGTACAGGCTCAGGCAATACATTGGTTTGTATACAACGGATGTGGGTCCAATGCCTCCGCGGCGAAAATTTTAGCATAGCATTTTTCCACTCAATTTGCACTTCGCGTGTACACTCATCTCCGGTTATACCGCAAAAAGCCAGGTAACGTTGCAATATTGGTGGCAGTTCATCCGCCCGGCGGCAAACTTGTCCGCTCATCTTGAGCTTTTCGGCTGTGTTGAGCCCCGCATTATAAAATTCGCTTGCTGACGGTGAGAGCATACAATAAGTCAATCAAATGCCAATATACTGTGCAGCTTACCTTCCATACGGTTGAGTTCGTCGCTGAATGTCCTGAAAAGCCCGGCTGCTTCTGCAGGCAGCCATTCGGCGCACCGGTCCTTGTAATAATTAATGCCTTCGTGCAGTTGGGCCTTAAACTTGTTAAAATACTTCTTCTTTTTCTCGTTCAGGTCGTTCATGTGGCTGCGTATATCACTTTGCAGGTAGTCGATATACAATTCCAGCTCTTTAATGAAAATATGCGGCCGGGCTACGTTATTGAGCAGATTAACCTTTCCGTAAATATGCCCTACCATCTCTTCGAGCGTATAGATTTTACTAAAATAAGCCAGGTTGGGGCCGGGACATACGGCCACCGCAACGTTTTCCTTTGGCTTATTTATTTCGTACTTTAAATAAGCCGATGAACACAAACCTTCGCAAAGGCAAATCTTCTCGGTTATGCTGTTAAATTGCTGCTCATGCTCGTCCTTTGGCAGATCCAGGTTATTCAATTGTTTAATTTTTAAGTTTTGATATTCCCTGGAGGCAGTACAAATGGGCTGCTCTGTAAACTCGGTGTTTGTACAGAGGTATTTTTTTGTGCATGGGCTACCCGGCCTGTTTTTTGCCAAACGCTGTAAGCGTTGCTGCTCAATACTGCTGTGTTTAAAGCTGTTAAATAAAATGCCTAAGGGCGATGAATTGCTTAGATAGTAATCCGTTTCGGTAGCATTGATAAGTTGCACCAGTGTAGTTTCGTCTACATTGGTAGCTTCCGGAACTAACAGAAACGGGCTACCCCAACCAGTTGCGTCCAACTGGTAATTACGCATTAAAAAGCTGTTCTCGTCTGCGGTACCTATACCGCCTTGTACACTGATGCGCTGCTGCGGTGCTTTATCCATTGTAAACTGCCTGGCCGCTAACACGGGTTGATACAGGTTAAAAAGTTCATCAAGCATCTCCTGCCGCTTTTGCTTAAACTCCTCCAGTATCGGCCCAAGCAAATAACCTTCTGTGGCAAAAGCATGGCCGCCGCAGTTCAAACCCGACTCGATACGGAACTCTGAAACCCACAAACCTTTCTTGGCCAGGAATTTGGCCTGTATCAATGCCGACCGGAAATCACTCACCTTGAGGATGATCCGTTTTTTGATATGGCCGTTTGTATCGGGGGAAAAATCGGCGAAATTTTCAATATAGCTGTAAAGCTTAGGGTTCATGCCCGCCGATAATACGATGGATGAATCAAGTTCGCTTTCGGCAAATCCGCGCAAGGCAGCTAAGGCATCGGTATTTTCGTTACCGGTGTAGTTGCCTGCAGCGTCAAAGTTCATCTTGTCGACTTTAGCCATAATATTTACGTCGATTGAGCCGATGGTCATCCTGCTGCGCAATATATTTTGAAAAATGCGCTTGCGTTCGTTATCCGGATATTCCATCATTAATTCGTACCCCAGACGCAGTTGAGAACCATCGGGCAGCAGGTTAAAATACTTTAACAGGTCTGTCCCTGGTGCAAACTGCTGATTTTGCAATTCGTCAAACTGCCGCTTAACATACCTGTTTACCATATTAAGATAAGCAGTGATGCGCCTGGCGCGGCTATCGGGAGCAGACTTCGGGATTGCTACAAACTCGTCATTATTTGCCCGGGTATGATATTCGCGCATACGCTCAACTAACTCATCGTCGACTATCGACATTACAGATGAGATGCCGTAACGTGCCACCTTTAGCGGCGTATCTACCGAATAACCAAGTCCTAAAACGGGAATGTGAAATGTATGGCTCATATTTTAAAAGTATTTGCCAAAACTATCGAGACGTCTGCGTTTAAAAATTGACGACCGTCACATTTTAAAAAGTCTCCGGTCATTCTTTTCCACACTGCTCAATCTGATTTTTGGTCGCAAAAAAAAGTAAGAAATGAAGCAAGGCGCAATCATCGAAAAAACCTGTTGTTACCACTGCGGCGACGAATGCACGACTACCGATTATGTAATTGACGACAAGCAGTTTTGCTGTCACGGTTGCAAAAGCGTTTACCAGGTTTTATCTGCGAACCAGCTTTGCAGTTATTACAAGTACAACGATCATCCGGGCGCTACACGGAATCGTACCGATAAACGTTTTGATTACCTGAGCGAACCGGGCATTATTAGCGAACTGCTCGATTACAGCGACGACCATGTAAGCATTGTTACCTTTTACATTCCACATATCCACTGCAGTTCGTGCCTTTGGCTGCTCGAACAATTGAATAAAATCAACCCCGCCGTCCACTATTGCCGCGTGGATTTTTTAAAAAAACAGTTGAGCATCCGGTTCGACCATCGTAAACTTAGCCTGCAGCAGTTGGTTGAGTTATTATTCGATATCGGGTATGAGCCGCTCATCAGTTTACACGATATCATCAAGGATCAAAACAATGCCAATAAAGATAACCTGGTACAGAAAATAGCGGTTGCAGGTTTTTGTTTTGGCAACGTGATGCTGTTAAGCTTCCCCGAGTATTTTGGATTGTCGGTTTACGAGCAAAATTTCAAACACTTTTTTGGATGGCTTAACGTACTGTTTTCCCTGCCGGTTGTTTTTTACAGTGGCAGGGGATATTTTCAATCGGCATGGCAAAATCTGCGTAACAAGGTATTGAACATCGATTTCCCGCTTGCGTTAGGCATCGCGGTTTTGTTTTTGAGGACATTGTTTGAAGTAGCAAGCCATACCGGCGCCGGCTTTGCCGACACACTTTGCGGGCTTGTTTTCTTTTTGCTTGTAGGTAAGTTTGTGCAAAAGAAAACCTATCACCACCTGTCGTTCGAACGTGATTACCGCTCGTTTTTCCCGGTTGCTGTAAGTACCATCACGCCAAACGGCGAAAAGCCCGTTAAGTTATCCGAATTATCTGTCGGGCATCGCATTATTATACGCAATAACGAAATAGTCCCGGCTGACGCTATACTGCTTAAAGGTAACGCACTGGTTGATTTTAGTTTCGTGACAGGTGAAACACTGCCCGTCGGCAAGGTTTTGGGCGAAATTATATATGCAGGCGGCCGTCAGACCGGTGAGGCTCTTGAGATGGAGGTAGTGAAACCTGTTTCGCAAAGCTATCTTACACAACTGTGGAACAACGAAGCATTTTCCCGGCAGCAGGATGACCGGATGCGCACCTTCAATCAAAAGGTCAGCAAATATTTCACCATTGTTTTGCTCATTATTGCGTTTGGATCGTTGTCATACTGGCTGCCTTCCGATATCCGGCGCGGCTTTGCCGCGTTTACGGCGGTATTAATAGTGGCCTGTCCCTGCGCACTGGCATTGAGCACGCCGTTTACCATGTCGGCAGCGTTAAGCATTTTCGATAAAAACCTCTTCTATCTCAAAAATACCGCTGTAGTTGAGCAGATGGCGGGCATTAACACCCTTGTATTTGATAAAACCGGGACTATTACCGCCAGCGATGACACCGAAATTAAACAGGAACTGGCTTTAACCGACAGGCAAAGGCAATTGGTATACAGCGCATGCATCAATTCGGCTCACCCGTTAAGCATGATGGTGTGCCGCGAATTAAAGGGAACCAAACGCCTCGAAACGTCAACCTATCTCGAAATTCCGGGCAAGGGCATATTAGCAACAATAGACGGTGATGAGCTGCGCATTGGCAACTCCAAATTGGTTTTTGGGCAGCCGGGCGAAGCCGGCGATGTTACCAAAGTGCACCTTATGATTAACGAACGGTATTTAGGGTATTTTGCTTTAGAACACCGGTACCGCCCCGGCCTTGATGTTTTACCAGGTTTGGGAAAAGATTACGATACCTACCTTTTATCGGGCGACAAAGATTATGAACGCAACAGGTTAAAATCCTTTTTCTCCGTGGAAGACAAAATGCTCTTCAACAGCTCACCGCAGGATAAGCTCGACTTTATTGACAAGCTGCAAACCGGCGGAGGCTGCGTAATGATGTTTGGCGACGGGCTCAACGATTCGGGCGCACTAAAACAAAGCAACCTGGGTGTGGCCGTAACCGATAACGTCAACAACTTCACCCCCGGCAGCGATGCCATCCTGGATGGGAGATCATTTGATAAACTACCCTCATTTTTGAGGTTTTCTAAAGATACGGTAAATATCATCCACATATCTTTTTTGATTTCGCTTACCTACAATTTAATCGGGTTAAGTTACGCTGTAACCGGCAATCTTTCGCCATTGATAGCGGCAATTTTAATGCCCCTCAGTACGGCAACCATCATTTCATTCACAAGCATCGCCACACATTTCATGGCAAAAAAACGCAGGTTAATATGAGTATCATTTATTTTTTGATCGGGTGCAGCGTTTTGCTGGCACTTGTGTTTTTAGCAGCTTTTTTCTGGGCACAACGCAGCGGGCAGAACGATGATCTGTACACTCCCTCCGTAAGGATATTGCTCGAAGAGGATGATAATGAGCTTCAAAAGTGACTTCCATCATGTTTAAAACCAATTTATATCATTCCGTGCCCGATAGCGCACAAATAGTTTTGCAACCATAACAATACAATATATGCAACCCGAAAAATTTTACTACGATAACAAGATCGTTCGCAACTTTGGCATAGCCACAGTTATCTGGGGGATAATAGGCATGCTGGTTGGCTTGATTGTAGCCATTCAGCTATATCATCCTGCGGCCAATATGGGCAACCAGTATACCACGTTCGGCCGCATCAGGCCGCTGCATACCAATGCTGTGATATTTGCCTTTGTGGGTAACGCCATATTTATGGGCGTTTATTATTCGCTTCAGCGCTTGCTTAAAGCGCGCATGTTCAGCGATATTTTAAGCAAGATCCACTTCTGGGGCTGGCAGCTCATTATTGTTTCGGCGGTAATAACCTTACCTCTCGGTTTAACTACTTCTCATGAATATGCCGAGCTTGAATGGCCCATTGATATCGCCATTACCCTGATATGGGTAGTATTCGGCATCAATATGTTCGGTACGATCTTCAAACGCCGTGAGCGGCATTTGTATGTAGCCATCTGGTTTTACATTGCCACGTTTGTAACCATCGCGGTATTACATATTGTAAACTCATTCGAATTACCTGTTTCTGCATTTAAAAGCTATATGGTTTATGCCGGCGTTCAGGATGCCCTCGTTCAGTGGTGGTACGGGCACAACGCCGTTGCATTCTTTCTAACCACGCCATACCTGGGCATGATGTATTATTTCCTGCCTAAAATGGCAAACAGGCCTATTTATTCGTACAAGCTTAGTATACTCCACTTTTGGGCGCTGATATTTATCTATATCTGGGCCGGCCCGCACCACCTGTTGTATACCACATTGCCGGGCTGGGCACAATCGCTGGGGGTAGCATTTTCGGTAATGCTTATTGCACCAAGCTGGGGTGGCATGATCAACGGTCTGCTGACATTACGCGGTGCCTGGGATAAAGTTCGCGACGATGTGGTGCTTAAGTTTATGGTTGTGGGCCTCACCGCTTACGGTATGGCAACCTTCGAAGGGCCCATGCTTTCGCTTAAACAAGTGAACGCCATTGCCCACTTTACCGACTGGATCATTGCACACGTACACGTTGGCGCTCTTGGCTGGAACGGTTTCTTAACTTTTGCCATCCTATACTGGCTGATACCGCGTATCTATAAAACCGAATTGTATTCTAAAAAACTGGCATCCTTCCATTTCTGGATCGGCACACTGGGCATCCTGTTTTACGCCATCCCCATGTACTGGGCTGGTTTTACACAAGGCTTAATGCTTAAAGAGTTCACACCCGAAGGTATACTCAAATATTCGAGCTTTTTAGAAACCACTTTACGCATCATCCCAATGCACGTGATGCGTTCGGTTGGCGGCAGCTTGTATCTATTGGGTGTGATTGTAATGGGGTATAACCTGGCAAAAACTATGCTTGCAGGCAAGCTGGTAGCCAACGAGGCCGCACAGGCTATGCCGTTAGAACCCGTTCACACCATAACGCCCGAACTAAGCTGGCACCGCAGGCTCGAGCGCAAGCCTATCAAAATGATGCTGGCAGCACTGGTGGTGATACTCATCGGCACATTTATAGAGCTGATGCCTACGCTGACCATCTCATCAAATGTACCAACTATTGCCAGCGTTAAGCCTTATACCCCGCTTGAGTTACAAGGGCGCGACATTTACATACGCGAAGGCTGCTCCAACTGTCATTCGCAAACTATCCGCCCTTTCCGTTCTGAAACGGAGCGCTATGGTGAGTATAGCAAAGCCGGCGAATTTGTTTACGATCACCCGTTTTTATGGGGTTCGAAACGCACCGGGCCTGATCTGGCGCGCGAAGGCGGCAAGTACGGCAATGCCTGGCATTATAACCACCTGATGGATCCGCGGTTAATGTCGCCTGGCAGTATCATGCCAAATTACGACTGGCTCATCTCGCAAACATTGGATACTTCGCTAACCGCCGCTAAAATAAATGCAATGCGCACACTGGGTGTACCATACCCCGCTGGTTACGATAAAACAGCCAATCGCGATTTGGATAAGCAAGCCGGGGTCATCGCCGATGACCTGGCTAAAAACCACATGAAAGTGATGAAAAACAAGGAAATCATTGCGATCATAGCTTATTTACAAAGGCTCGGAACCGACATAAAAGCTTCAAAAACAGCTAACAACAATTAAAGCCATGTTTAAACAATTCACCGAAAATATACAGGGTAACCAGGTTTACCTTCTTTTCTCGCTGGCCATATTTCTTGTATTCTTCATTGTAGTTACGATAGTGCTGCTGCGTTTGCAGAAAAAATATGTCGACCACATGAGCGATTTGCCCTTGCAGGATAATTTGAGCAGTACAACACACAATTAATATAATTACCGTCATGAACCTGAAAAAAATACTGATACTGACACCCTTGTTGCTGGTTATGCAACCGGTGTTGGCCGCCGACGACAATGAGGCTCCATCTAATTTAATGAACGTTATAGGCTATGGAGCCATACTTTTTACACTGCTACTATTCGTGGTGGTTTTATTAGTGCTTTTGCGCGCTGTAAGGGTGATGACCAGGGTTGCGTTAAAAAGCCAGGGATATACCGAAGAGCAAATAGCTGCCGAACTACACCCGCCTAAAAAGGCTAAACGATCAAAAGAGGAAGTTTGGAATAAGCTGCTCTCGTTAAAACCGCTGTCGCAGGAAAAAGATTTGATTATGGAACATGAATACGACGGCATACAAGAGCTGGACAACCCTACCCCATCTTGGTTTATGGGTTTATTTTACACCACTATTGCCTTTGCCGCCTGTTATTTACTGATTTACCACGTTTTTGGAATAGGCCAGCTACAGTATGATGAATATAAAACCGAAGTTGCACAGGCTGAGATCGCTAAAAAAGAATACTTAAGCAAAGCGGCAAACCAGGTGGATGAAAACACAGTTAAACTAACCAAAGACCCGGCGGTGCTTGCTGCAGGACAGGTCATATTTGTAAGCAAATGCGCGCCCTGCCACGGCGACCACGCTCAAGGCAATGTTGGCCCTAACCTTACCGACGATTACTGGCTGCATGGCAATAAAATAAACGACCTGTTTAAAACTATCAAATACGGTGTGCTGGCCAAAGGGATGCCGACCTGGGAAAAACAGTTGTCGCCGAAAGACATAGCTGATGTTGCCAACTACGTAAAATCATTACATGGCAGCCACCCGGCGGGTGCAAAAGAACCGCAGGGTATCAATGAACCTGAAGAATCAAATAAACTGGCCGCAAAATAACCCCGAACATGAACGCATTGCTTAACGCAAAAGAAAGTGGCCAACGGCGTTGGATGTATCCACAAGTAAAAAAAGGCACCTATTATAAATGGCGTGCCCGGTTAAGCTATGTTTATTTGATCTTCTTTTTTACGGGTCCGTTCTTACGCATCAATAGTCAGCCATTGTTGATGCTGAATTTTGTGGACCGCCAGTTCGTCCTGCTTGGCCAGGTTTTCTGGCCCCAGGACATTTTTCTTTTCATGCTGGCATCACTGTTCTTTTTGGTGTGCGTGGTATTATTTACCATAGCGTTTGGCCGTATATTCTGCGGCTGGATATGCCCGCAAACCATCTTTATGGAAATGGTTTTCCGCAAGATTGAGATATGGATAGAAGGTGACGCCAACAAACGAAAAAAGCTTGATGCAAGCCCGTGGACCAACGAAAAAATAGTAAAAAAAGGTGGCAAACACCTGGCTTTTATTGTACTTTCCTTTTTAATCGCCAATACCTTTCTGGCTTATATCATTGGCAGCCAGGGCCTCATCAGGATAATTACCGAGCCGGTGAGTATGCATTGGGTGGGCTTTTTAAGTATCTGGGTATTTACCGCCGTGTTTTACCTGGTATATAGCCAGGTGCGCGAACTGGTTTGTACGGTGATCTGCCCGTATGGCAGATTACAAAGCGTATTGATAGATGAGCACACACTGGTTGTTGCTTATAACGATGTGAGAGGCGAACCCCGCGGCAAACTTGAACGCATACCCGATCCGGTAAACCCCAGGGGCGATTGCGTTGACTGCGGCCTGTGTGTGGCAGTTTGCCCAACCGGGATCGATATACGTAAAGGCACCCAGATAGAATGTATTAACTGCACTGTTTGCATTGACGCCTGCGACCAGGTAATGGATAAAATTCATAAGCCCCGCAACCTGATCGGCTTTTATTCGGAAAATATGATACGGGTTGGCGAAAAACTATCTTTCACTTTGAGGATGAAGGCTTATACTGCGGTTATTGTGGTTTTATTGGGCGTGTTAAGTTACTTCGTATTTAGCCGTACCGATATGGATATGACCGTAATGCGCAGCGCCGGACTGTTATACCAGGAGCAAAAAGGTGGTTATATCAGCAATATTTACAATGCCGATATCATTAACAAAACCGACAGGAAACATATCATCGCTATTAAACCGGATGACCCATCCATCAAAATAAAATATATACAGGCTCCGGGAACGATAGGCAGCGGCTTATCGGCGAAAGCTGTTTTTTTTATGATGGTGCCGCAAACAAATATCCATACTGCTAAAACAGATATCCATCTGCAGCTTTGGATGGACAATCGTTTAATTGAGACTGTTAACACCGCATTTATCGGACCTGTAAATTAAAAAAAAATGAACTGGGGAAAAGGAATTATCGGAGGCATGATCGCTTTCATGCTTTTTATCATCGGGATGGGTATTTACATGTTTACTGTACCCGAAGATGGCTACGATCATCAATACTATGAAAAAGGTCTGTCGTTTAATAACGACTTTAACAAAGAACGGCAGGTAACAATAGACAATGCCCGACCGGTTATAACTGCCGACCGACAAGCTGTGGCCCTCACTTTTACGGTGCCGGCAAAAGGCGTGGTAAAATTTGTACGGCCATCCGACGCACACCTGGATCGCGAATATGAGTTCAATACCAATGGTGACGTTTTTTTACTATCGCGGCAGAATATTCCTGATGGTGAGTGGCAAGTAGTTATCGATTGGAAAAGCAATAACAAGGCTTACCTGTATCAGCAAAAATTTTATCTGAAATGAGCGCTAATCAAATCGCTTTTTTTATCGGCTTGTTTGGCAGCATACATTGCGTCGGCATGTGCGGCCCGCTGGCGTTTGCTATCCCTGTTTCAACCGAACGCTGGTGGCTTGTGTTAGCCGACAAGATTATATACAACCTTGGCCGCATTATAAGTTATGTATTTTTAGGATTGTTGATCGGCCTGGTTGGCAAGCAACTTTGGGTATTGGGTCTTCAGCAAATTATTGGCTTCATCAGCGGGTTGTTGATCATCATTGCCGGCCTGTCGCGCATGTTGAAACTTACTATAGGCAGCAGCCGTGTTTCATCCTTTTTCTTTGCTCCTGTCAATCGTTTATTATCCCATGCTTTACAGCACAAAGCGGGGCACCTGATCATAGGAATGCTCAATGGTTTGCTGCCCTGCGGTTTTGTTTATTTAGCGCTTGCGGGTGCAATTAATACGGCCTCATCCATCGGCGCGGCGCAGTACATGTTATGGTTCGGGACAGGTACCTTTCCGTTAATGCTCGCGGCCACCATAGGTTCGGGCTATATTGGTCCGGTGTTTCGCAGGCGGATAAATAAAGCCATACCCTACTTTATGGTATTGCTCGGCTTCTGGTTCATACTAAGGTCAGCAGGCATAAATATTCCATATTTAAGTGCGCCGTTAACACATCTTACCAACGCCTGCGGTTAATCATCGTCGGTATATTTCGCATTCGATGATTTTATCAACGATATTCCTGATCACATCGTCCAGCTCGTTTGCCGATTGCACCAGGAAGGTAAGAGTTAAATCCTTTTCATGCGCATCACCATCCTGCAACAGCGTTAACAGCCCCATAATTCGGGAGAGCGGGGCCCGTATTACGTGCGATTGCATCCACGATATCTCTTTTAGCTTTTCGTTCTGATCCTGCAGGTTCTTGTTAAGTATCTGCAACTGCAATTCGGATTTTTTTCGCTCTGTAATATCCTTAAAATAAACCGATAAGCCATGCTCGGATGGATAGGCACTTACTTCGAACCATTGATCAAGCGGCAGGTAATAATCTTCAAAGTGCCGGCTTTTATTGGTGCGCATTGCTTCGTGGTATCTGATATACGATTCTGAACCTATCGCAGCCGAAAATGCATCCCATAGGTTTTTATCTACGATCTGTTCCTTGGGTGTTTTTAATATTTTCTCGGCCATGTTATTCCAGTAAGTTACCACCCAGTTTTTGTCGACGGCAAAAAATGCATCGCCAATACTTTCTAAAACGGTATTCTTTTCCTTTAACGATTCCGCAATCTCTTCGGCTAATTTTAGCTTTTGCAGTTCTTCGTTTTTTGCCTGCGTTATGTCCTTCTCGATGGCTATAAAGTGGGTGTTTTGCCCGCTCGCGTCCTTCACCGGGCTAACCGAAAAGTTGATCCAGAACTCTTCACCGTTCTTTTTATAATTTACCGTAGTTACCTCGCACGACTCGGCCTTTTCCAATGCGTTGCGTAAACGCTTTAGCTCCTGTTTATCGGTTTTAGGGCCCTGGAGGATGCGCGGGGTTTTCTCAAGGATCTCTTCGGATGTATATCCTGTCATCCGTGTGAATGCATTGTTGACGTAGATAATACCCGGACCTGGCTCGTCAAGCGGCGATACTTCGGTAATCAACACCGCGTCGGTGGTATTGGTTATTACCGATTCAAGCAGCCGCAGGTGTTTTTCTTCCTCTCTGCGTTGTGTAATGTCTCTGATAAAAACAGACAGACCTTCGTTCGATGGATATATCCTGTTTTCGTGCCATAAACTAAGCGGCGTAAAGTAGTCCTCATTACAAATGTATTTTTTTTCTTCAAGAGCCTCATGTATGGCATTCCAGGTTGGCGTTCCTACCATATCCGGAAAAAGCTGCCATATATTTTTCCCGATCATGTTTTGCGCTTGCTCGCCGAATATCTGTTCGATATGTTTATTACCATAGGTAAAACACAGGTTATTGTCTAAAGCTATAAAACCATCGGTGATGTTTTCGAGCAGGTTTTCGATCTGCCTGTTCTTCTCGGCTATTTTCATCTCAGCCTTCCTTACTTCGGTATAGTCACATATGAGCGAGTAAAAGCCTTGCACAAGGTTATTTTGAACATCGGGCACATATTGGGTATGGGTATAAATAGTTTCGTCATCCCCCTTATGGAACGAACGGTAAAAGCTTTGCGGCTTACCTTGCAGAACAGCGCGAATATGGGGTTCGCAATTTTCATATTCTGCAGCATCCATCAGCTGTTTTTTGTGCATACCCAGAATATTGTCTGCCGATGTGCCAAACCAATCCAATAGCTTTTTATTGGCAAATAAACATCGCTGATCAGTATCCCAATAGGTTATCATTGCCGGCAGGTTGTTGGTAATGGCCTTAAAGAAACGCTCACTTGCGGCAATTTTTTCTTCGTTTAACTTGCGTTCTGTTATATCCGATCGTATAGCTACATATTGATATGGTTTGCCGCGCTCATCCAGAAATGGCACTATGGCCGTATCTACCCAATAATAGGTTCCATCTTTCGCTTTGTTTCTTAACTCACCTTTCCATACTTTACCGTTAGCAATGGTTGCCCACATGTTACGGATGAATGCTTTATCGTGGTAACCCGAATTAATGATGCGGTGATCCTGCCCGGTTAACTCGTGCCTCTCATATTTTGAAATCCTGCAAAAGTTATTATTTACATGATTGATAATACCTTTTTGATCGGTAATAGCTACTATTGCCGATTCGTCAAGGGCGTACTTATATGCCGACAACTCATTCACGGTTTGCTGCAATAACAGCTCTGCTTCCTTTTGCCTGGTGATGTCGTGAAAATTGCAAACAATGGCGTTTACGCCGTCTTCGGCAAGCATGTTGGTATAGGTACATTCAAGCCATAGATAATGTCCCTGATAATGCCTGGAGCGAAACGTGCATGTTTGCGGAAGCCCCGGGTTCGACAATACGTCCTGAAGAACTTGTTTTACCAGCGCCTGATCGGACCGGTGGATCAACTGATCTATTGTTTCACTGGCTTGTGAGGCATTATCCCAACCAGCGATACGCTCGGCGGACGGGCTGTGATAAATTGTTCTTAGGTGCCCATCGAGCAATGTTATCCCCGAATAACTGTTTTCAATCAGTTTTCGGAAATGAATGTCGTTACCGACAATGTGTTTTTTCATAGGCTCTTCGCGATGCCCCCCGGGGCTTTTACGTTGTGCCATATTAACAGTTATGAAGTAGAGCAATACCCGGTTATACTCCGGTGATTTAATATTATTAAATGTAATTATTATTTTGATTATACAATACAATATCAAACAAAATCACAACTTTAATTATAGGTCATTTTTTAAATTAGAAATACATTAACGACAACCAATGTTTAGTTGTAAATATATTTCTTAACTTATATTATAAGTCTCTTTTTATTGCAGTGATCCAGCTCAGGCTGCATACCGTTTCTTTTTCTGCCCGGATGCAGAAAAATTCTCAAAAAGTGATTTAAGTCATTTTATCCGGTGCGCTTTCTCATGCCTTATGTTCAATCTGTTGCGCATTTTTGCTATATCAAAATGTATTAAGCATGACTACTTTAACTACAAATGTTCGATTGAGCAACGACTTAGCAAGCGAGGCGCAACACCTGTCATTATGGAACAAATGGCTCACACTTGCCGATAGCCAGGCGCCACGCAAAACCTTATGGTTTATGATATCACTTATATCGCAGGGCGTATTATTTTTACCAATGCCTGCGCTGCTCATCTATTATTTTAACGCCCCTGTTTTTGTATTGGGCATTACACTGGTATTATTTTTTATAAACTTTATAGCAGGTATGGGTGGTTCAAATATCCGCACAACCCTTACCCTGTTTGCTATCAGTATTATGGCGCATTTAATTATGCTGCTTATTTTTCTGCTGTAATTCCTTTCCCCAATTTTAACAATAAATAGTGTGTTTGATTTAGTTGCTGTTAACGCGAATGCGTTAACAGCTTTTTTTATCCATCTGAACCGTACCTGGTGAATGCAAAAAGCCCGATAGTTACTACCAGGAAGATCAGAAAGAAACCGTTTTAAAATGATTTTAGTACTAAGCGAAGAAGACTAATCCTCCATTACTTTAAATAGCCATGCTGAATTGCTGGGTTGCAGGTTTGTCATTCCAGAGCCTTGCGTCAAACGCCATACAGATGTTCCGAAGGAATCGTTTACCAAGTGGAGTAACTTTCAGACCTGAGGAGTGCAATTCGACGAGTCCGTCTGTTGCCAAAGGCTCAAGGCGTTCAACAGCCTGCACTAATGCCATACAGGGTTCGGCAAAAAGGTTCCACTTTGTTTCTCCTTTACACATAATATTAAAAATATGATTGCGGATAACACTATCTTCTTTTGTTAAAACGTGGCCTTTAAATGCCGGCAGCTGGTTATCATCAATATAAGCATGGTAGGCTTCAACCATCTTTACATTTTGTGCGAAGGCATAGCCCGAATCGCTGATGGCCGATACCCCAAGCCCGATAAGCAATTGGGTTTGCTGGGTGGTATAACCCATAAAATTGCGGTGCAGTGTGCCATTCTTTTGGGCGATGCTCAATTCATCCTGCGGTAAAGCAAAATGATCCATACCTATTTCTTCGTAGCCGTAGGTTGCAAACATGCTGCGGCCAACCTCGTATAGCTTAGCTTTTTGTGGTGCGTCGGGCAAATCCTGTTCGGTAAACCGCCGCTGCCCGGGTTTAATCCAGGGCACATGCGCATAGCTGTAAAACGCTATCCGATCTGGCCGCAATTGTGCCACCAGTTGAACGGTATTGATCAGCCCTTCGGTTGTTTGCAGGGGAAGGCCATATATCAGATCGTAGTTTATAGAAGTATAGCCTATTTGGCGGGCAGCTATGGTTACATCTCTAACTTGTTCGAAACTCTGATCGCGGTTGATGATAAAGCGGACTTGGGGATCAAAATCCTGTATACCGATGCTTACACGCCTGAAGCCCAGATCGTATAAGGTTTGCAGATGTTCGGTAGTGGTATTAGCTGGATGCCCCTCAAAACTAAAAGCAGCCGACGGGTGCACTTTGGCTTTTTGGAGAATGCCGTTTATGAGCATTCTTAAATTATCCGGGCTGAAAAAAGTAGGCGTGCCGCCACCTAAGTGGATCTCGCGTATAATCGGTACGGCTTCAAATACATCGAGATACATTTGCCATTCTTTTAATAAAGCGTTGATATACGGAACCTCAACACCATGGTTTTTTGTTATGCGGGTGTTACAGCCGCAATAGGTGCAAAGGTTTTCGCAAAATGGTAAATGCAGATAAAGGCTTATCCCTTCGGTTGTGTTGGTTTCGTCGAAAGACAGCCTGACAGATTGTTTCCACTGGCTAATATCAAATGAATCAACATGCCAGTAGGGCATTGTTGGATAGCTGGTATAACGCGGAGCAGCGACGTTATATTTGCCTGCCAGCTGATGCGGTAACATGGTCATGCTTTTAGAATGATTAGATGTTAGGGGCATTGGTGCGGCAGTTACGCGCACACGCACATGCGTCGCCAACGCATTTGTTGTTTTGCCACAGATCGAGGTTCGAAATGGTTTGATCGGCTATTTGCTGTAAAACTTCGGGCAACTGGCTGGCGCCTGCAGCGTAGCCCGGCACATTGGATATTTTAATGCCAAACCGTAACGCGGCATTCCTGTCTATATGATCCGTTTCGGCAGTACGTGTTACGATGAACCGAATGCCCATCAACGCCAGCTTTTCAATAACAGGGGCCCATACATCGTCATCGGTAAAAACAATCACAGCATCTTTTCCCTTTGCGTAAGCAACCGTTTCTACACTTAAGGGGTTGGATATTAATGTTATATCGTGTTTTTTCCGATTGGCCCTGGCCAAATATTCTTTTTCGTATGCTTTTACACTGTAGGCTACCGCTTTCATTCGCAATAATTTATTAAACAAAATTACCGCGTATCGATGGCTTGCAGAATGAGTTGCATCATCCAAAAAAGTGACCTAAGTCAATTTTTCATACGCATAAGGCGTTTTTCATCAAGTATGGTAATGATACTACCTTTTTTCTCTATCAACCCCTCTTCTTTAAAATCCGACAGGGTACGGCTGACCGTCTCGGTAGCCATACCCGCCATGGCTGCAAGGTCCTCCCGGCTTATGCGGAAGTTCTCCGTAGGGATAGCCTGTTGCCTGTGCAGGCGCAAAATGGCCTCGGCCATGCGCTTGCGTACCGAGTTGTAGGCCAATTGTAAAAGTTGCTCTTCCTTTTCGCGGATATCTGCTGCCAGTAATTTGATAAACTCGCGTGCCACCTCGGGATGATGATTTAGCAGCGGGTCGAGCACATCTTTCGGTATAAGGCACAGCATACTGTCTTCCAAAGCTGTAGCCGTATCACTATAGGCCTCGTTAGCCAGCATGGCATGTATGCCCAGGTAGTTATCATTTCCATAAATACCTGTCATCAGTTCGCGTCCGTCTTCGGCCAGTTTAACCGTTTTTACCCGGCCGCTTAAAACTATATGCAGGCCATTACCTCTATCACCCTCGTAATAAATCACCTGGTTCTTTTTAAACTGTCTGCTTTTACGCTCCTGTATTATTTTTTTAAGCTCGGCAAGGCCATTATTTTTTGCTATAAGTGTACCCAGGCTATCCAGCGAGCGGCTGTAATATTTCTGCTGAACCTCTTTCTTTTTCAAACGGCTTTCGATGGCGTTTAACAGGTCCATGTCGTCGAAGGGCTTCGTCAGATAATCATCGGCACCCATTTCCATTCCTTTACGCAGATCCAGCCGCTCGGCCTTTGCAGTTAAAAAGATGAACGGTATGGTTGCTGTTTCGGGATTTTTATTGAGCATATACAATACGCCGTAACCGTCCAGTTCGGGCATCATAATATCGCAAAGTATAATATCGGGCAGGTTTTTTGTCGCAATATCGACGCCATTCTTACCATCTCCGGCTTCAAAAACCTCATAGCCTGCCAATTGCAGTATCTCAACCACGTTTTCGCGGATATCGTTGTTGTCTTCAATAATCAGTACTTTTTTACTCATGATAATGAAAATGAAATGGTAAATAATGTTCCCTGGTTTATGTCGCTTTTAAAGCCGATGCGGCCATTCATTAAGTTTGTATAACGGGCAACTATGTTCAGGCCCAGCCCTGTTCCGGGTATGTTACCTGTGTTGTGCGCCCTGAAAAAGGCTTCGAACAAATGCTTTTGATCAGTCTCAGGTATGCCGATGCCATTATCTTTAATGGTGATGATACAGTCTGAAGAGCTGATCTCGGTATTGAATTCGATGAACGTGTTTTCGCCCGAATACTTGATTGCATTCCCTATTAAATTGATAACACAGTTTTTAAGCAGGTTAGGATCGAGCTTGATCACACTATGGGTGCCGGTGTGCTGGTAAATAATACTCTGGTTTTGTTTGGCCACCATCTGCATTTCTTCGGTGATCTCTTCGGCCAGTTTGACCAGGTCAAAGTTGACGAAGGTTGGCTCAACCTTACCAGCTTCCAGTTTTTCGAGTGAAAGGAAATCATTCAGGATAGTGGTCAGGTTACTCACCGCATTTTTTATTTTAATAACATGTTTGGTAATGTTAGCGTTATCAAATGGTGCAGCATATTTATCAATAAGCGATGCCGATAATTGTACCGCGCTCAATGGTGTGCGAAACTCGTGCGACGCCATAGATACAAAGCGGCTCTTTAACTGGCCCAGCTCTTTTTCTTTTTCCAAAGAGAGGCTTACTTCTTCTTTGGCTATTTCGAGTTCCAGCACCGATTTTTTTAACGACCGGGTACGCTGCTCAACTAATTCTTCTAAATGCAGGGCGTACTCTTTTAATGTTTCTTCGGCTTCTTTTTCGCGGGTCAGATCGTGTATAAAACCGGTATATATCTTCCGGCCCGAATACTGCACTTCACTAACCCCAAGCCGGAAGGGGAACACAGTTCCGTCTTTACGCAACCCCTTTACTTCGCGGCCCTTGCCAATGATATGCGGTTCGCCGGTGTGCTGATACCTTGCAATATATTGATCGTGCTGCTCCCTGTCTGGCGACGGCATTAAAACCGACACATTTTGCCCGACTACCTCACCCGGTTCGCATTGAAAAAGTTTACATGCTGCAGGATTAATAGACTCTATCCTACCCCTGTCATCGATAGTAATAATGCCATCTATTGCATTTTCAATAATTGCTTTCAACAGGGCAGCGTTTTCCATAAGTATAAGCAGTTTGATGATTGTTATCACAAATATTGGAAATGTATATCACTCAAAAAGTAATTATTTTCAGGTAAAAAAGTGATCCACATCACTTTTTATTTAAAACGCTTCATAAAGCCCAAAAAAGCTGCTGTTTTATGGGTCTTTTGCTTTTCCTTTTGCGTGAAGATTTTGCCGGTTTGATAATTATCACATTTTACAACACACGCTATCATTTTTTTTTTGGCCTGCTACAAATAGCTTTACTTACCTAAACTTTAAAGCAATGAGCAAGGCTACCTTGTTAAAAGCCATTATACAAAATGTTGTCGATAGTGTTATCGTTATCGATCATCATGGTATCATCATGTTTGTAAATCCAGCTGTATCAACCCTTTTTGGATATACAGAGGATGAACTCATCGGACAAAAAATAAATATGCTGATGCAAAAGGCCGATGCGCACCAGCATGACCATTATCTTTCGCACTATCAAATAACCGGCAAGGCCGCAATTATTGGGAAGGGCCGCGAAGTTACAGCTGTAAAAAAAGATGGCACTATATTTCCGATAAGATTAGCGGTAAGCGAGGCAAAATACAAAGGTAAACCGTTATATGCCGGCCTCGTGCACGATCTGACCAAAGAAAAGCGGGCCGAAGCAGATTTAAAAAAACATAACAGCGAACTGGAAGCCATTGTAGACGAGCGGACTGTTTTTTTGAAAAATATTGTGCAAACACTCGAACAGGCAAAAGATGAAGTAAGCATCTCACTTCAAAAGGAAAAGGAGGTGAATCAGCTGAAAACACGTTTTGTTTCGATGGCGTCGCATGAGTTTAGGACGCCACTTAGCGGCATACAGCTCTCTGCATCACTAATCGAACATTACTACGATAAACTCGACAAACAAAAAATATTGAATCATTTAAAAAAAATCAAGGCTGCGGTGGGCGACCTGACATCAATACTAAACGATTTTTTATCCGTCGAACGTATAGAAGCCGGGAAGCTCAAGCCATCGTACAGTAATTTTGACCTGCACGAGATTTGCCTCGAAGTTATCGAGGAAATGCAGTTGCAGATCAAAGATGGTCAGAAAATATCCTACCACCACAAACGCGGCAGTACAAATATTTGCCTGGATAATACCTTGTTACGGCATTGCCTGATCAACCTTCTATCAAACGCCATTAAATATTCTGACGAAAACGGCCAGATTGACATTATAACAGATGTTGATCAGCAAAATTACTATATAACTGTTAAAGATAATGGCATAGGTATACCCGAAGACGAGCACGATAAATTGTTCGAGGCGTTTTTCAGAGCACAAAATACGGGCACGGTTCAAGGTACCGGACTTGGCTTAAACATTGTTAAACGCTATGCCGAACTGATGAACGGCAGCATTACTTTTGAAAGCATGCAGCACAAAGGCACCTCATTTACCCTGTCCTTCCCGGTACACCAAATGGAGCGGTTATCGACGACACACCCCGCTTTTGAGCCAACAAACCAGGAATGTGGATAGTGTACCCGCTGTCAACGCCCGGGATGACACAGGTCATTATCTGGCTGCGTTGTATTTGTCAACTTTATGCTAACCAGTATAAAGATTATGAAAGCAGTTATCAGCATAGTTTTTTTGCTTACGGCCCTGACAGCAGGTGCAACGGTAAACAGGCAGAACCACGATACAGACAGCGCATTAACACGTCAGATACAAATTCAACTGACCGGCCGACAAGCAGAATCGTCGTTATATTTCCCTCATTCAGTAATACGGTTTTATGAACAACGTGGCTTCGCCGCTGCCTGGATAGGCCCGCAGAACGAAACAGGCAGGGCATGGCAGGCTATGCTGATGATAGATTGCGTACTCCAATTCGGCTTATCGCACAACGATTTTCATCCGGCCGAATTGCTTTACAGCAAGTTGCACAATATTATGGATGCAGTGCAAACCCCGGTAAGCGAAAAGGCACATTTCGATATATTGCTTACCGACGCAATAATCACTTTTATGAACTATCTGCACTACGGAAAGCTTAATCCTTATTATCTGACCATACAGATTGACAATGGCCTAAAAGGTAACCTCCAGGCTGACGTATACCTAAATACAGTTATTGATCATAAGAGCCTTATATCGGATATTGCAGCTGTACAGCCCCAAAACAAACTTTATGCAGATATGCAGGAGCAACTACATTTGTTAAAAAGCTTATATCTCGACGATTGTTATGAGGTGCCAGAGGCCGATGTACGCAGACTGGCTGTAGATATGGAACGGCTGCGCTGGGATAGCCCGGACGATAGTACTTATATACAGATCAATATTCCATCGTATACCTTAACCTATTACCGACCTGATACTTCTTATCTTTTTAAAGTTGTAGTTGGCAAACCTGCAACGCCGACACCTACTCTATCAAGTGCCATCAGGTATTTTACTACCTCACCCGAATGGCGGGTGCCACAAAAGATATTTGTAAAAGAACTGTTGCCCAAAGCACTGGCCGACACGGCTTATTTATCCAATAATCACTTTACAATTTACAATAAAAACGGTGGCTATGTGCCAGGAACGGTTGCTAATCTTACCGAAATAAAAAAACATCCGTCAGCGTTTCATATCCAGCAATCTGCCGGTTGCGACAATGCCCTCGGCAGCATAGTTTTCAGGTTTGATAATATTTACGATATATACCTGCACGATACTCCTGAACAACAGCTATTTGCTTCAGATAAACGGACCTTTAGCCACGGTTGTATACGTGTAGAACATGCTGAAAACCTTGCTGTGCTATTATTACAAAATGATGGCTCGGCAAACAAGATAGATTTGTTACGAAAAACAATATCCAGATACAAAAAAACAAATTTCACATTAAAAAGGCCTGTACCAATATATGTAACCTACCTAACATGCATGGTGAAAGATGGAATACTGGTTACTTTTGATGATCCGTACAACCTTGATAAATCGCTCGAAATGGCAATTTATGGGGTAAACAATATTCTGAGCCGCAGGTAGTATTTTACCCGTCACATTAAGCAGAAGCCGACGGCCTGGTCTGTAAAATAAAATCGTGCCCCGGAGAATCACAGGTTGGACATCGATAATACGGGATAGCATCAAATCTTGTACCTGATGCTATATTGTTTAATTCATCGCCATAGTCTTCGTCATATATCGTCAGGCAATTTTTGCATTGATAAACGGTAGCCTCCCCGCCCTCGGTTTCAGATTCTATTACCGAAGTTTTGCTTTTTGAACCTTCGGTATTTTGCAATTCGTAAAATTGGTCGCAAAGCTTAATTAAGTTCGGACTGATATCCTGTTTTAAGATATCGCGTTTAAAAATTACAAAATCTTTCGAATTGGGGTTAAAATCGCGGGTGTGCATTATTTCAAAAATCTCACCTGCCTTGCCGGTGCGCTGTTTATTAATAATTACCGAACCAAACAAACCCGATTTAGGCTTAGTCTTAACAGCAAAGCATAAACGGTAAGTACGGATGTCGGCCTCTTCAAAGTCTTTCACAAGTTGGCGTTTAAGCCCGAGACCTTCGTCGCAAAGTTCTTCTACCTGCCAGTTCAGCTCGTTGGCGGCATGCCTTACATTGATGCGGTGCCGGTTCAAAATAACTCCCCAGGCGGTACGCTCCGCCTGCTCGATACCTTTTATTACGATAGATTTCCATGGAGTAGTGTACAGCTGCCCTATCCTTGTTTCGATACAAAGGCTACATATATCTTTTAAAAACCCTACCGGGAACAATTCGCCGCGGCGATATATGCCGAGCCACAGTTTACTATTGCCATAACGGTTAAACCCCTCGTAAAAAGGCAAATGAAATTCGGGCAGCAGCAACGGAGATTCAAGCGCCTGAAGAAGGAAACCATGCTTATGACCAATTTTTGTGTGCAATAAAGCACCGTCGATTTCGGGCTTATCGTAAAACAAACCGCGATTACCCAGTATCTCACCTTCTATTAATTTGCTGATACCAGGTATATCTTCCGAATAGATAAGCGATGGCCAGCAGTATAAGATATTGGTTTTGGGAAAGCGTACATACAGGTACCAGAAGTTGCTTACATCCGACGAGATAAAGTTCAGGTTACCTGTAAAAAACGGGATAAAGGTCTGCGAGTTATCGGCCAGGTTTATTTTTAAGCGAGGTGTGTAGTCAAACAGATCCAGGATATCCTTATAAACCCCTTCCTTAAGCCAGCTCGCATTATAAATAATATCTTCGGTAACATACGAGCTGACAATATTGGGGTGATCTTCGCGATCTGTTTCATACTCGATATCTGATATTAACAGGTCGTTCTTTACATCCTCCAACTCTGCCGCCTCTACCTCAAACAATAACTGTTGCCGGTTACCAAAGCGTACATTTTTAACACCTGCGTTTTGAACAGCAATCAAAATATCCAGCAATTCGCCTGCCGGCACAATACCCCCCGGTAAATTAATCTTGATAGTGTGCTTCATCCGGCATCGTATTAATTAGTTATCGTTTCTAACACAGTTGCTTCATCCAGCAACCTTTTTACTTCCGGTCTGCACGAACCGCAACCCATGCCGGCCCCTGTTAAAGTGCACAGCTGTTTGAAATCGGTACAGCCTTCGGCTATTTTATTGACGATATTGCCCTGCCCGACATTATTGCAGCTGCAAACCAGCTTACCAATTACAGGTTCAGCTTTAGTGTTGCTGCGCAATAGTTGCATGCGCTTATCGCTCAGTTCGGTTTTGTTGGCGATAAGTTCCCTGAACTCCTGGAACTCGCTTTTATCGCCGATCAGTATCGTACCCACCAGCCTGTCGCGATGGATAATACATTTTTTATAATAACGCTGGGCCTTATCTATAAATGTAATCTCCTCGTACTCCTGATCATCGGGGCATTCAGACAGGCCGATACTGCACAGATCAAAACCGTGTATCTTAATAATGTTCATAAACAGGCTGCCTTTATAATAGCTGGCAATATCGCCGTTTAAGTAGCGCGCAACAACTTCGGCCTGCTGCTCAGCAGCGGCTGTAATGCCGTAAAGCGTGCCTTCAAACTCGGCGATCTCTCCAATGGCGTAAATATCGGGGTCGCTGGTTTGGAGGTAATTATTTACAATGACCCCGCGTTTACACTCCAACCCACAATTTTTGGCCAATTCAAGGTTCGGCGTGGTACCTATAGCCAGTATCACGGCATCGCAATTGATGCGTGTACCGCTTTTTAAACCGATACCGGTTAGCTTGCTGCGACCGTAGTAAAGCTGCACCTCATCATCGTAATAAACATCGCAGCCCTGGTCTACCATTTCTTCATGCAGCAATTGGCTGCCTAAGGCATCCAGTTGGCGGTTTAAAAAACGTGAAGTCCGTTGGATCACTGTTATGCTCACGCCGATCTCGCGCAATGAAGCCGCCATTTCTAAACCCAGTAAACCACCGCCAACAATCACTACATGCGCATTTGTCGAAATATGCGCCTTAAAGTTGTCGGCATCGGCGCGGCTTCGCATACTGAATATGCCGGGCAAGGCCGGTACATTGCGAGGTATTGCCGCACGGCTGCCGGTCGCCATGATCAAAACATCGTAATAGGTTTTAATCCCCCGCGAATCGATCACAAATTTATTTTTGCGATCTACCTTTTCAACGCTTACGCCTCGCAGCAGGTTTATTTTGAAGGCTGGTTCCTCTTCATCCGTCATTTTAACCAGTTGCTCCCAGCGTTGCTCGCCGCTGATGTAATCGGGCAGCATAACACGGTTATAGAACGGCAGGTCTTCTTTGCTGAAGATCGTGATCTCATCGTCGGGATTGATTTCCCTGTACGAGCGTACAAAGCCATGTGCTCCCGCCCCGGCTCCTACAATTATGATACGCTGAAAAGGCTTTTTGTATTTCTGAATATTAACCGCGCAAAATTTAAAGTCGGGCTCTTTTGATACAGGGTCTACCCGGTCGCTGGTCAGGTTATTGGCGCGGTTCAGATCGTTACCTAATATCTTGCCCCAATGCATGGGCATAAACACCACACCCTGCTTAATGCCCTCGTTAATTTTAGCTTTAACCCGTACTTCGCCCCTTTTTGAGCGGATTACAGTTACCTCACTCTCGCTAATATTTAACCGGCGGGCATCGGCGGGGTGTATCTCTAAAAATGCTTGTTTAATGTGTTGATTAAGCTTGTTTACCTTGCCGGTTTTGCTCATGGTATGCCATTGATCGCGGATGCGGCCCGTGGTGAGTATAAACGGGTAATCGGCAGTTGGCCGTTCGCTGGTGTTATCGTCGGGCACCGCATGGATAATAGCTTTAGCCGATGGCGTATAAAATTGATGATCGGTAAACAAACGCGACGTACCTTTAAATAACGGCAGTGGTGATTCGACCGGTTTATTAAGCGCCTTCTTTTTACCGATGGCCTTTTCAGTTGCCGGCGGTTTAGGATACGGCCATTGTGCGGTTTTAACCTGTTTTAAAATATCGTGGCTCAAACCGCTCACATCAGCATTAGTACCTGCAGTAAGCGCGGCGTGTTCGGCATATATTGCAGCGGCGTTTTCGAAATCAAAACCGGTGTAACCCATTTTTTGTGCAAAACGGCAGATGATTTCAGCATCGGGCATCGCCTCGCCGGGTGCATCGATAATCTTATTGAGGTAGCTGATGCGGCGTTCGGAATTGGTCATGGTACCCTCCTTCTCAGCCCAGGCTGCACCGGGCAGTATCACGTCGGCATACTGCAAACTTTCAGATTTGTTGGTGATATCCTGTACCACAACAAATTTGGCTTTCTTTAAACCTTCTTCGGCCAGCCGCACATTCGGCAGGCTCGTCATCGGGTTGGTACACACTATCCAAATAGCTTTTAGGCGGCCATCATTCAGGGCTTCGAACATTTCGGTGGCTGTGAGCCCTGGCTTTTCGCCGATAGGTTTGCCGCCCCAAAACTGCTGCACTTCGAGCCGGTGTGCTGGGTTTTTCAGCTCGCGGTGCGCTGGCAGCAGATTCGCTAAACCTCCAACCTCGCGTCCGCCCATAGCATTGGGCTGGCCGGTAAGCGAGAAAGGCCCTGATCCGGGTTTACCAATATGCCCGGTTATGAGGTTAAGGTTGATCAGGCTCAGGTTTTTGTTCACCCCGATAGCGCTCTGATTAAGCCCCATCGTCCACATCGAAATAAAACCTTTGGCATTGCCGATGTACTGTGCCGCCAGCCGGATATCAGCTTCGGCAACACCACAAATCATGGATGCCTGCCCAACAGTTGTTTTAAAAACAAGTTCTTTATACTGCTCAAAGCCTTCGGCGTGGTTATTTATAAAATCGAGGTCGATGTCCCCATTTTCAATAATAGCCCTGCCAATGGCATGATTCAGGGTGATATCCGTTCCGGGGTTTATCTGCAAATGAAGATCAGCTATGGAGCAGGTATCCGTCATACGGGGATCGACCACTATGATCTTTGCGTTGGGATTGGCTTGTTTATGCGCCTCTACGCGCCGCCACAAAATGGGATGGCACCAGGCCGGGTTAGCGCCGGTAACATAAAAACAATCAGCCAATTCAATGTCATCGTAACAGATAGGCACACTATCTTCTCCCAAAGCCAGTTTGTACGCAGCCACGGCGCTGCTCATGCACAACCGCGAGTTGGTATCGATATTATTACTGCCTATAAAGCCTTTCATCAGCTTGTTAAGCACGTAATATTCCTCCGTCAGGCACTGCCCCGAGGCGTAGATAGCTACGCTGTCGGGGCCGTATTTATCGATAAATGTTTTAAAAACCGCTACAGTGCGTGTAAAAGCGTCATCCCAGCTTACGCGCTGCATGGGCATATTTTTATTATACCGCATCTGCGGGTAAAGCAGCCGGTCGCTCCTGTCGTTTACAGTGTGGTGCAGGTTCATACCTTTGCTGCACAGCATACCTTTATTAACCGGGTGATCGGGGTTACCCTGCAGGGTAACCGTGTTATTCTTGCCTTTATTTAACAGCAAACCACAACCAACGCCGCAATAGCAGCAGGTTGTGGTTAACTGATTATTTAACTTGTTCTTGCCCGACATGCAAATTATTTTAAACAACTTCGGCAACAGCCAGACTCTCCTGCGAAATTTCTTCGCCGTGCTTAAAAACCTTGGTAAAACGGGTTAACAGGATAATTGCCGAAACAGCAATCACGGCAAAGCCGATACAAGTAAATGCCTGTGTATAAGTAATATTGCTGGATTTAAACAGGAAACCAAAAAGCATCCCGCCAAGGTTACCACCTGCACCAACAATGCCGCTTATCAGGCCAACATTTTTGGTATTAATAAAAGGCACAATGCCATAGGTAGCCCCGTTTGACATTTTCAGGAATAATGCAAAGGTGAGCATGGATATAATAGCGAATGCAAGCGAACCGGCCTGCGCAAATACAATAAGGCCTATGCCTTCGAGCAACAGCACACCCGCCAAAAGCAAACCCTTGCCACGCATACCAAATTTATCGCCCACTTTGTCGGACACGACTCCACCTAAAGCGCGGGCGAAAATATTCATAAAACCAAACACGCCCGCCCAAAAACCTGCCGAGCTTTGCGTTAATTGGAAACTATCCACAAAATGCAGCGAGGCCACGTTATCAAACGTCAGTTCCATGCCAAAACAGCAGGCATAGGCTAAAGTAAGCGCCCATACGCGCCAATCGGCTAATACACTCCAATCAGTTTTTTTAGCTTCGTGCTTTGAATGCCCTATCTCGTCAAAGTTCCCGGCGGGAGTATCTTTAGTATACTTGTAATAAATAAGGGCCATAATGAGCATGATCGTACCCGGCACGATCATGGCATAACGCCATGCCTCGCCCTTGGTGAATCCCAAGCCTACAATGGCAGCAAATATCAGAGGCATTACCATGTTGGTTACCCCCCCGCCGAGGTTGCCCCAGCCACCTGTTACCGCGTTGGCTGTACCTTTTATTTTAGGCCCGAACATTTGTGATGTATGGTATTGTGTAATCACAAAAGAGGCGCCTATGATGCCTATGGCCAACCTGAACAATAAAAAAGTAGTATAACTATGTGCCAAACCAACGCAGAACACAGGTATCGAGCCTACGATCAGTAACCTTACCGCAGTTTTACGCGGCCCCCAAACATCACATAGTTTACCGATAACAAGGCGCGCAATGATGGTTGATGCCACCGAAGCGATAATGATATTCCCTACCTGGCCTTTGGTTAAACCTAATTCGACGCGGATGGTGGGCATCAGCGGTGCAAGGCCGAACCAACCGAAAAAGCAGACAAAAAACATCAGCCAGGTAATATGGAATGTCTTCATCTGGATACCCGATAAACTGAATATCTTTAATTTATCTAATGGTTTTGCTGTATTAGTCATAGATATGCTTTTATTGTTCTATAGTTATATCGGCAATTGAGAATTTATCGATCAGTAAATTCAGCAGCTTATCGTGAATCTTCATGTACGCCGGATCGTGTACAATGTCTTTTTTGTTTCTCGGGCGGCCCAAAGGCACGTCTATAATTTCTTTGATGGTCGCGGCCGGGCCGTTGTTCATCACCACTACCCTGTCCGACAGGAAGATGGCTTCTTCAATATCATGGGTAACCATCACGATGGTTTTCTGGCGGTTATCCATTACCCACAGTTTTAACAGTTCTACATGCATCGTACTTTTGGTTAAGGCATCCAATGCGCCAAAAGGCTCATCGAGCAATAATATTTTCGGATTGATTGAAAAAGCACGGGCAATAGCTACGCGCTGCTTCATCCCGCCCGATAGTTGACCCGGCAGCTTGTCTTTATGCTCCCATAAGTTAACCATTTTCAGGTTAGTTTCAACCAGCGCCATTTTCTCGGCTGTTGTTTTATCTTTCAATGCCGAATCGACAGCCACGAAGATGTTTTTATAAACGCTGAGCCAGGGCAATAAGGAATAATTCTGAAAGACGATACCCCTGTCGGGCCCGGGCGCGTTTACTTTCTTTCCATTGGCGATTACTTCGCCCTGGGTTGGCTTCACCATCCCGCTGATAACGCCCATCAATGTCGACTTGCCGCAACCCGAATGCCCTATCAACGAAACGATCTCACCTTTTTGCACCGTAAGATCAATATCTTTTATGGCGGTGTAAATGCCCCCGGGCGTTTTAAAGCTTACACTTACATTGTTCACTTCGATACTGGTTTCGGCAACGGCTTGTTTCAGAAGCTCGTCGGCAACCACCCCGATATTGTCCTGATCTGTGTTGATTGTTACTGTACTCATAAAATCAAATATTTATAGGTTAAACCGCGTACGAAAATCGCTGCTGCAACCAGGTAAAACATTTATCTAATAAAGACCCCACTAAACCGATAATAATAATTGCGACGAGTATCTTGGCGATATTGCCGCCATTAAAACCCTCTTCCCATACAAAATAGCCAAGGCCCTGGCCGCCCGAAAGCATTTCGCCGGCTACAATAACCATCCATGCAACACCTATCGAAAGGCGCAGACCGGTAATAATATGCGGCAAACTGAAAGGCAGTAATATTTTGGTGAGATATTTCCAGGTGGAGAAACCAAAAGCTTTGCTCACGTTTTTATGATCCTGCGGGATATGCGATGCCCCGAACGCCGCATTGATCAATGTTGGCCATACCGAGCAGATAAATATCATGAAGATGCTGGCCTTGGGCGAATCCTGAAATATGGCCAAACCCAGTGGAAACCAGGCTAATGGCGATACCGGTTTTAAAATTTGCACGATAGGGTTGACCATCTTCATGGCTATTTTGCTGCTGCCCATTAATAAACCCAACGGGATAGCAACCAAACTACCCAGGCCAAAACCTATGGCAACCCTGGTTAATGAACTTAACAATTTAGTGCCAACACCTTTATAGTCAGGATCATTTTGAAAAGGCTGGTGCATTACCTCTTTAAACACAAGCCAGGTAGCCTGTGGGTTAGGGATCTCGTTTTTGGTAAGCTTTGAAACCAATGCCCAAATACCCCCAAGTATGATCATACCTGCAACAAAATACAGTATCCCAAGTAGCGATTTAGTTGAAAATAATTCCTTCATATCGAAAAATTTAATATTCGTTTTACTTTGAAAAGGACTTGCCGGAATTACTCCGGCAATATCCTGATCACCTCATTTACTAACTAAACTATCTTTTTGCACCTGCCAGGTATGCTGCCGGGTTATTCGGGTCGAATGTTATCGTTTCCAGATTAGTTTTAAACGGCTTCATATCTTCCTGAACAGGCACGCCCATGCTTTTCGCAACTTCGGCATACAGGTCACTCATGATCAGTTTCTGCGATATCTGCTGGTAATTCGGCGCCGTACTCAGCATCCCAAAGCGCATATATTGCGTCATAAACCATATTCCGTACGATACTTTTGGCGTATTTACCATACCATTATTATAGAACAACATGTAATCGTCCTTATATTTCTGTACGCCTAAATCGCAGCCTATCTCTGTCGATCCCATTAACCTGGCTTCAATCACCTGCACCGGGGCGTTTACATAATTAGGGCGACTCAAAAACAGCGCTGCCTTTTTACGGTTGCTCATTACATCCAGCCATTTACAGGCTTCAATAAGCGCTTTCATCACATTTTTCAGATCTTCCTTATCCGATTCGGAGAAAGCTTTATTTACAACCAGTGCTTTTTCGGGGTGATTTTTCCAGATATCCTGGCTGGCAATATGTGTAAAGCCAATGCCTTGTGTCGCGGCAACACCATTCCATGGTTCGCCAACGCAAAAACCCTCCATGTTATCAACTTTCATGTTGGCAACCATCTGCGGGGGCGGAATAGTGATGATACCTACCGATTTTGCATTAACGCCGGCCGCGGCTAACCAGTTACGCAACCAGATATCGTGCGTACCACCCGGGAATGTCATAGCGAAGGTTACTTCCTTACGCGCCTTAAGTTCTTTTACGGCGCCGGCAACTTTTTTCAGGTCCTTAAAACCGACTATTCCGCAAAAATCCTTCGATAAGGTGATAGCCTGGCCATTATTATTCAGCGTCATAGCTATTCTCATTTCCGAACCGGCCTTACCGCCTATACCCGTATATACCGAAAATGGCATTGAGAAGAGGCAATGTGCGCCATCCAGTTCACCGTTCAAAATTTTATCGCGAACAACTGCCCACGATGCTTCTTTTGATAGTTGCACATCTACGCCATACTTGGTAAAAAAGCCCATCTCCTTCGCTATAACCAAAGGCGCGCAATCTGTCAGCGGGATAAAACCCAGTTTTACAACACGCTTTGGCGGGTTAGCACCTGCTATTGAATTAACCAGCACCAACAACAACGTGCATATTAAAAGGGATTTTGATTTTTGATTGATATTTTGAGTCATGATCTTGCTTTTAAATACGTTTGATTATTGTTTAATAGCTACCGGTTTGCTATAAAAAAAGTCGGGCGTAAACTTGAACATGACGTACGCCCAATTAGCCGATTTATTAAAGGTTGCCGCAACAGCATCCGTTGTAGCCTGGCCTTTGGCAAATGGCATACTATCGGTAGCTTTCATTATCGAATAACCAAACTCGATGTTGGTGAATTTGTTCATAGTATAATTGATTACCAGATCGCCCTCTTTGCCCAGGCTTTTATCGATCACTGTACCATCAGCTTTTTTCATATCCTTATTTAAGGAGAAGGAGTGGATATCCAATCCTACCGACAGTGTATTGGTAGCATATTTGATCTTGAAATAGGGGTTATTTAAACCTCCGGCCGGCGAGCCGCTGCCTGCATAGAAATAATCCATGTATCCCCAGAATTTATGCGGTGTACCGTATAATGGATCAAAACGATTATCTTTTCCAGATGGGTTAACAGCATCATTACCCGACAACACATCATAACCAGGCGTAAAACTCCAGTTGCCTTTTTGATAGGTTAAGGCAACGGTATAATGATAAGCGTCTAAACTTATGTTATCACGATCGACACCCGATTGCTGATAATAAGCGGCCTGCAAGGCAAACTTTCCAAAATCGGAAGCATTACCCAAAGTATGGTTAACCATCAAACCATAGGTATAACGGTGTACCGACGAATAGTCGTAAGTATCGGTTGTTCCGCTGGGTACAAACCTGCGCCCGTAAACATAGCCCGTAGCTGCACTGCCTGCCGAATCGAGGCGGTATTTGCCGAAATTATCGTTAAAAAACAGCGCTGAGAATTTAGTTTGATTGAATTTTTTACTGATATATAAACTGGTGAACGATTTATAATCCTGGGTTGCACCATTGGTGCTTGGCGCATTAGCGTAAACCGGCGTGCCAGTCTTCGAGCTATTATTGGCAGCACTGCCACCGGCAGCCAGGGGTACCAAACCGGCAGGAGCGGCAACCAGTACGCCCAATGAGTTTTTAAGTGTTAAAGGGATATTACCGGGAACGTAATCGGTGTTGGTTACACCAACTGCATCGGTATTTTGATTAAAGGCATAACCGAGGTCGACCTGCCAGCCGTGGTGCATAGTTTTCAGTAAGGCCATGTCGTGATGACGGGCCTGTTGCAACCAATCCAGGTTTCCTATCAGGCGCGAGTCATCATAGATCAACTCCTGCCTGCCGATCTTCAGAGTCATCAAATCAAAAAGCTTGGCGCCGATGGTGGTATCAGCCTTATTAAATAAGGTAAGCTCAGCCCAGCCTTCGTGTAAAAATAAGCGGTTATCAGTTGTTGAAATGGAAGATGCATCGCCTCCCCACACCCTGATATCCTGTACGCTGACACCAAAGGTTAGCCTATCCCATTTATAACCAAAATTTAAACGGGTACGTTGTGAAATAAAGCCACCATCTTTTGAGTCGTTAGCTACCAGGTTGGCATAACCATTACGGTCTTCGGCGCGGGTGCGCAGCTGGCCTGTTAAGGTAATTTGCGCTTGAGTTACAAAACTACAACAAGCAAGAAATACAATTATTGCAAAAAGCGTGCAATGTTTAAGTACATTTTTATACATTTGAGTTAAGTTTTAGAGTTTGTTAAAGCACTTGAACTATTTCCCCCGCCCGGAATGCGACCTCCGGCGGGGGCTTTTTTTGTTTAGATGTTAAAGCCCGAACTTTTTTTATCCATATAATGTCCTTTTTTAATTTTAACCTCGATTAATTACCATAAATATATCTGAATTAACATTTAATTGCAATTACTTTTACATTTTTTAGTAATTAATATGATATAAATCATTTTAAAATTGATTTTTTAACAATTTATTAATTAAAAAAGCAAAAATTGATGGTAAAAAATGATTTTATTAAAAAAATACCCACAAAACCATATCTATTTTCATTGATAAATAACAAAAAAGCTACAAAAACGATGTTAAAAACGCGTGAAACAGTCAATTTTAGTCAATCATTTGAAAAAAAGGTGATAAAAACGCGGTAAACACAAAGAAAATTAATGATTATACGATTTTATCGATCATAAAATCTACAATTCTTAAAAAAAAAGACGAAAATCGATCAAGAAGTATTGTTTTTTATATACCCTGGCGCCGATGGGCGGCGCCAGGGTATCAAGACTCCTAAGAAGAGGGAATTACGCGATCCCGATAAATACCCTGCCACCTTCAACTTTAACCGGGTAGGTTTTAATTTGATAATCGTCGCCGCTGAGGCACTCGCCGGTTAACAGCGAGAAAGTTTTTTTATGAAAAGGGCACGCCACCTTCGGATCACAGTTATCGCCCGCGCTCCCTATCATACCCCTGGCAAGCACCATTTGCTGTTTATGCGGGCAAAGATTTTGTGTGGCATACCACTCGCCGCGACGGGCAAAATTAAAAACCGCAATCTGCTCATTGCCCAACTTAACACACGCACCTCCGTTTTCCGGAATATCATCGGCATAACATGCCATATGCCATTGTATATCAATCAGTGTTTCCATATTTCTTAAAATTTATAACCCAACCTTGAAGACCAGGAGCATATCACCTGGCCTCACCAGGTTTGGGCACTTACAAACTAAACTACCATTCGCGGGCGCGCACCTGTTCGCGCATAGGCTCAAACTGCACATGCGGATCTTTTTCGTCGGGCGCGTTTACAAAGTGGTTAAATCGCTTACGCAATTCAGGATTTTCAACAACCTCCTTCCACTCACAGTGATAAGTATCTATCAAAGCCTGGATATCCTCCTCCAGTTGTTCACCGATACCTAAACTGTCATTGATTATCACATTTTTAAGGTAGCTCATCCCCCCGTCCATCTTGTTGAGCCAGGTGGCCGTACGGGTTAGCGGGTCGGCGGTTTTGATATAGAACATCAAAAACCTATCGAGATATTTAATACAGGTTTCTTTATCAATATCGGCGGCAAGCAACTGTGCGTGCTGCGGTTTCGAACCTCCGTTACCGCACACATATAAGTTCCAGCCTTTTTCGGTGGCTATAATGCCAAAGTCTTTAGCCTGAGCTTCGGCGCATTCGCGGATACAGCCACTAACCCCGCCTTTGAGCTTGTGCGGCGACCGGATACCTTTATACCTATTCTCAACCTCTATCGCAAAGGTCACGCTATCGTGCAAACCAAATCTGCACCAGGTACTACCTACACAGCTTTTTACCGTACGCAGCGACTTACCATACGCGTGCCCGCTTTCAAAACCAGCCTCGATCAACTCCTCCCATATCTGCGGCAGGTCGCTCACATGCGCGCCGAATAAATCGATGCGCTGACCGCCGGTGATTTTAGTGTACAGGTTATACTTCTTTGCCACCCGCCCTATCACTATTAATTTATCGGGCGTGATTTCGCCACCCGGTATACGCGGCACAACCGAATAAGTACCACCCTTTTGGATATTGGCCAGGTAACGGTCGTTACTATCCTGTATCGGCGCCTGTTTTACGATAAGATCGTTCCACAAACCCGAAAGTATACTTGCTACAACCGGTTTACATACTTCGCAACCATCACCACGGCCGTAATGATCGAGCACTTCGTCGTAATGTTTAATGTTATTGATCCGGATCAGATCAAGCAACTCCTGCCGCGAATGGTCAAAATGCTCACAAATCACATTTTTAATGTACTGACCATTGGCTTTCATCGTACCTACGATCAGATCTTTAACCATCGGCACGCAGCCACCGCAGCCAGTTCCGGCCTTGGTGCATTTTTTCATCGCGTCTACAGTCGTAATATCGTGTTCACAAACTGCATTGCATATGGCACCTTTGGTCACTGCCTCGCACGAGCAGATCAACGCATCATCCGGTAAACCCATTACTCCGGCACCGGCATCGGCCGAATCGCCGCCACGGGCGCCTAACAACAAATCCTCCGGACTTGGCGGCAGCACCAGTTTATTATTCACCGTTTGCAGCAGCATATTATACGCTTCCGCATCACCAATTAAGATACCGCCCAGCAGGTATTTACCGTCGGTACTGATATTAATGCGCTTGTAAACACCCTTGTGCGTGTCTTCGAAAATAATAGTGCGGCAATCGGGCTCGGTTATAAACGCATCGCCAAAACTGGCCACATCAACGCCTATCAGCTTGAGCTTGGTACTCATGTCGAAGCCGTTAAATTCTTTATTAACCTCAGCAAGATGCGAAACCACGACATCGGCCATTTCATAACCCGGAGCCACAAGCCCGTAGATCATCCCATCAAATAAAGCACATTCGCCTATGGCGAAGATACTTTCATCACTGGTTTGCATCTTTGAGTTTACCAGGATACCGCCACGGGTACCTATCTGCAAACCAGCAAGTTTCGCCAGTTCGTCGCGCGGGCGGATACCCGCCGATATCACCAGCATATCTACCGGCAATACACTTTCATCATTAAATTTAAGGCCGCTGATTTGATGATCACCAGTGATACACTGGGTGCTCTTGTTCAAATGGATATTTAAACCGAGCGATTTGAGTTTCGACTGCAGCATAGCGCTCCCCATCGAATCTATCTGCCGCGGCATCAACCGCGGGGCAAATTCAATCACATGCGCCTCTGGTATCCCCAGATCGAGCACTGCTTTTGCCGCTTCCAGCCCAAGCAGACCGCCACCCATCACCGCGCCAACTTTCGCGTTAGCAGCATAAGCTTTAATCAGCTCAAGGTCTTCAATAGTACGGTAAACAAATACCCCTGCCTTCTCCACTCCCGGAATATCAGGTACAAAAGCCGACGAACCCGTAGCCAGCACCAGGTAATCATATTTTAGCGTAATGCCCTTTGAAGAGTGTACTGTTTTATGGGCACGGTCTATTTCCTGCACCGGGTCACCAAGCAGCAGTTCAATGCCATTTTCGGCATACCAGGAGGATGATGACATAGACAGATCTTCGGCAGACCTGCCACTAAAATATTCGCTCAGATGGACACGATCGTAGGCTCTGCGGGGCTCCTCACCAAAAACGATGATTTTAAAATCGGCTGAACGGCTGACCAGTTTCTCACAAAACTTATAACCAACCATGCCATTCCCAACTACAATAACGGTAGGTTTTGACATACAAGAGTTTTAAATGTTAAAGCACTTCTATTAAAAATAGCTCAACTGCGACCTAAAGCCATTTACAATAGCAATTATAGATAAAAAATCAATACAAATCAAATAATTTCATTAATTTAGTCATGTTTTTTAGGTTAAAATCAGTAAGTTTTTGCTATTTCATATAATTTAAATCATAAAATATTAACATTTTATTAAAAATAAACCGCGCCACATGTTTTAAATCTAAAAAACATCATAAAAAACAACGTCTAAATTGAAAATAGCGAAAAAATGGCTAAATATTCGAATTATATTAACAACAAGGGACTAAATCAGCGAAGTACAACAACTTTTAAGATAAAAAGACAATGAAAATACGCATCAAAGGAAATTCTTTACGTTACAGATTAACCAAAACCGATGTCAGTAACTTTACATTAAATGGCTATATTGAAGAACGCACCTGCTTTGGCGACCAAACATTGATTTATTCGCTGCAGCGCGCAGATACTGTGCAAGGATTATCTGCAAAGTTTGAAGGTTGTAAAATAACTCTTTTTATACCATGGACCATGGCCGATGAATGGCATGCAACAGACAAAGTTGGTTTTGAAGGCATAGATAACAACCTTTTTTTACTGATTGAAAAGGACTTTCAGTGCCTCGATAATGTAGCTGAAGATCAAAGCGATAACTACCCTAACCCCCTGCTGAATTGCGGATAGGTATTTATAAATAATTAGGCTTGCGTAAATCAGAATACAGCATGTATAAAGAGTGACCTAACTCACACCCTGGGATGACCGCGGTCAGTACAAGGCAATTTGTTGATTCGTTTTTTTGCAGTATAAAACTGCGATCATGCAACGTCAGCAAATGGAAAGATCAACAACGCCATGGGTTCCACGGGCGATAACCATTGTTATCGTCGTGGTTATGATGATTTTGATGGTCCTCTTCGGCAAAAAAGTATATGGGCAATCTCCAACCCATTTAAGCATAGAGGATGCATACCAACGCGCAAGATTAAACTATCCGCTCATAAAACAGAATGGGCTGATTGATAAAACCGCAGCATACACTGTAGCTAATGCATCCAAAGGCTACTTACCCTCCTTGTCGTTCAGCGGGCAGGCGACTTACCAGTCAACAGTTACCAATTTCCCGCTAACGATCCCCATACCCGGCTTTTCGCTCCCATCTTACAATAAAGATCAATACAAAATATATGCGGAAGCAGATCAGTTGATCTATGACGGCGGTGCGATACAGAATACAAAACAAATGGCACAGGCAACCCAGATGATACAGTGCCAGAACCTGGAAGCTGAACTTTATAACCTGTACGATCGTGTTAACCAGCTGTTTTTTGGTGTCTTACTGATTAATGAACAACTCAGGCAAAACGAACTGTTAAAAAAGGATATCGAAAACGGGATTGACAAAACAACTGCATTGGTAAAAAATGGTACCGCCTACCGAAGCAGTGTTGATGAGCTTTCGGCCCAATTGCTGCAGGTTGAGCAGGCACGGACAGAACTCAAAAGTACAAAAGGCGCATTTCTGCTCATGCTTGCGCAGTTTACGGGCATTAATATTGATGAAAATACCATCATCGAAAAGCCCGGAAAGCCTGCATTGGTCACCGGGATAAACCGGCCTGAGCTGCTGGCTCTCGATTATCAAAAGCTAACCTATGCTTTGCAGGCACAATCGCTCAAAGTACAGCTACGGCCTAAGTTTGGATTCTTTATCCAAGGCGGCTACGGTAGGCCGGGCCTCAATTTTTTGAACAATAATTTTGCGTGGTATTACCTGGGTGGTTTAAAGTTCAGCTGGAATCTCGGTAGCTTGTACACTTACAAAAATCAGAGGGAACTGCTCTCTATCAGCATACAGGGGCTTGACGTGCAAAAAGAAACCTTTCTGTTTAATACCACCCTGGAGTTAAAACAACAAAGCGCGGCTATTTCGAAATATGATGAATTGATTGAAAAAGACCGGGATATCATCTCGCTACGCGAACGGGTAAAAGGTGCCGCTGCCGCTCAGTTGGAGAACGGCGTACTAACTGCACACGATTACATTACACAGGTAAATGCCGATGACCAGGCAAGGCAAAGCTTTATACTCCACCGGATACAGTTGTTACAAGCCCAGTTTAGCTATCAAAACACGTCAGGCATTACTACCGATCATTAAAACTATAGTCATGAATATCCGTAAAGTATTATACCTGTTTATTGCCCCGCTATTGTTAAGCGGCTGTAATTCGGGCAACCATCTGTCTGATGCATCGGGCACCTTTGAAGCTGATGAAGTGATTGTATCGGCAGAGGTACCGGGCAAAATATTATCGCTGAACTTAGAAGAAGGCAGTACCTTGCAAAAAGACGAAATAGTGGGCATAATTGACCCGGTACCCCTGCAATTACAAAAAGCCCAGGTTGAAGCCAACATCGATGCCCTGCACCAGCGCACGCTGGATGTAAGGCCACAGATAAAAATGCTGCAGGATCAGGCCGCAGTTCTGCAAATACAGCTAAACCAGGCATTATATGAAAAAAAACGCACTGAGCGGCTGCTGAAAGCAGATGCTGCCACAACCAAGCAATTAGATGATATCAATACACAGATTGATGTATTGCAAAAACAGATCGTGGTAGCACGGCAACAAATTAAAGTGCAACAAACAGCAACAGGAACACAAAACAGCACCATTTTGAGCGAGTACAAACCGCTGAAAAAATCAGTCGCACAAATTGATGATCAGTTAAAGCGCACCAGTATTACAAACCCTGTTAGCGGGGTTGTACTTACCAAATACGCAATGGCGGGCGAAATTACGTCGGCAGCTAAAGCATTGTACAAAATAGCCGACGTTTCCATTATTACCCTCAGGGCGTATATTACCGGCACCCAGCTTTCGGCTATTAAGCTCAACCAGCAGGTTAAGGTGTTGGTTGATGATGGCTCATCTGCGTATAAAAATTATACCGGTATAATTACCTGGATATCCGATAAGGCCGAGTTCACACCAAAAACCATCCAAACTAAAGACGAAAGGGCGAATCTGGTGTACGCTGTAAAGATCCGCGTTAAAAACGATGGCTACCTGAAGATAGGCATGTATGGCGAAGTCAAATTTAATGGATATGAAAGCCATAACCGTTGAAAATATCGTTAAAACATACAGGATTAAAAAAGGTGTCGTTGAGGCGCTGAACGATATCTCATTCTCGGTAGACCGGGGCGAGATTTTTGGTATTATCGGACCAGACGGCGCCGGTAAAACATCTCTGTTCCGCGTATTGACGACACTTTTGCGGGCAGATAGCGGCACTGCGACCATCGACGGATTTGATGTAATTAAGGGTTATAAGCAAATACGCAACCGGGTTGGTTATATGCCGGGCAGGTTCTCGTTATATCAGGACCTGTCGGTACAGGAGAACCTGGAGTTTTTCGCCGCCATTTTTGATACTACTATTGCTCAGAACTACGATTTGATTAAGGAGATATATCAACAGATCGAACCTTTTAAAGCACGAAAAGCCGGACAGCTTTCGGGCGGCATGAAGCAAAAACTTGCACTCTGCTGCGCGCTGATCCACAAACCGTCGGTTTTATTTTTGGATGAGCCTACCACCGGTGTGGATGCCGTGTCCCGCAAAGAATTTTGGGAGATGCTGCATCGCCTTAAAATACAAGGCATTACCATACTGGTATCCACAGCCTATATGGATGAGGCAAGTTTATGCGATAAGGTAGCGCTGATGCAAAAGGGTCGGCTATTATCTGTTAATACAACCCAAGGCATTATAGCGCAATTTAAAAAAACTATTTGGGCGATAAAGGCCACCGAAATGTTCAGGCTAATGAATGAGTTGAAAAACAGCGAGGCAATTGAGAGCTGTTATCCTTTCGGGCAGTACCATCATGTGGTTTTTAAGCCAGCCGCAAATAATAGCGAACTGCTTAAAAACATTGCTGTACGGGGGCACTTTACGCAGTTTGAGATGAAACAGATTGAGCCGGGCATTGAAGATTGCTTTATGGAACTAATGCAGGCATAGCTATGGAAAAGGTAATAACGGCAAACGGGCTCACCAAAAAATTCGGCGATTTTGCAGCCGTCGATCATATTACGTTCGACGTAAACAAGGGCGAAATATTTGGTTTTCTGGGTGCGAACGGGGCCGGTAAAACTACGGCCATGCGCATGCTTTGCGGCCTTTTAATGCCCTCATCGGGCCAGGCTACGGTGGCGGGCTTTGATGTTTATAAGCAAAATGAACTGATCAAGAAGAACATCGGCTATATGAGCCAAAAGTTTTCACTGTACGAAGATCTGACACTGGGCGAAAATATCAGGTTTTACGGTGGCATATATGGATTGACCGACAAGCAGATCGATGAGAAAAGCTACCTTTTACTCCATCAGCTCAATATGGAACACCAGGAAAAAATACTGGTGAAAGAGTTACCATTAGGCTGGAAACAGAAGCTGGCTTTTTCGATCGCCATTGTACATGATCCCGCTATTGTTTTTTTAGACGAGCCAACGGGTGGTGTTGACCCGGTTGCCCGTCGCGAATTCTGGAACCTGATCTATGAAGCGTCGGCCAGGGGTATTACCATTTTTGTGACGACCCATTATATGGACGAAGCCGAGTATTGCAACCGCGTATCTGTTATGGTGGATGGCCGCATCGACGCGCTCGATTCGCCCCTTAACCTGATGAAAGCCCATAATGCGGCATCGATGGATGAAGTTTTTTTACAACTGGCCCGAAAAGCGGTGCGAACGGATAACTAATTGAGTAAAAGGCGTGAAACAGTTTTTAATCTTCGTAAAAAAAGAATGGCTGCACATCTGGCGCGACAGGCGCACGTTGTTTATCCTTATCTGGATGCCTGTGGTGCAGATCGTCCTTTATGGCTTCGCCCTCACCAACGAAGTTAAAAATTCAAATATCGCTATTCTCGATCAGGCGCATGATGAAGCAAGTATCACTATAGCAAATAAGATAGCAGCAAGCCGATACTTTAATCTGGTAAAAAACCTGTATTCATACAACGATATCGAAGCTACTTTTAAACAGGGCAAGATCAGGATGGCCATAGTTTTTCCATCAGGTTTCAGGCACGACCTGCTACACGCCAACAGCGCACAAATACAAATCATAGCCGATGCATCTGATCCAAACACTGCAAACACCCTGACCAACTATGCTGCAACGATAGTTACCGATTACCAGGCAACTTTAAATCATGAACAGAAACTACCTTATACTATCAGCACCCAGGTCAGAATGCTTTATAATCCGGAGCTAAAAGGTGCTTATAACTTCGTTCCGGGTGTAATGGCCCTGGTATTAATGCTGGTTTGTGCTATGATGACCTCGATGGCTATCGTAAAAGAAAAAGAAATGGGTACAATGGAGGTTATCCTGGTTTCGCCGTTAAAGCCCTTCCGCATTATTATTGCTAAAACGGTACCTTATCTGTTCGTTTCCTTCATTAACATCATCACCATACTGTTGCTCAGTGTTTATGCGCTTGATGTACCTATATCAGGCAGCGTCTGGCTGCTGTTAGCCGAAAGTATTTTGTTTACTATTACCTCGTTATCTATTGGCATACTCATATCCAACAGCGCAACCACTCAACAAGCGGCCATGTTTATGGCTATGCTAAGTTTGTTTTTACCTACACTGCTGTTCAGCGGCTTTATGTTCCCTATCGAAAACATGCCTTTCCCTTTACAGATCATCTCCAACATAGTACCGGCCAAGTGGTATTTTGTTATCATTAAAGCCGTAATGATTAAAGGATTGGGCTTTGCTGCTATCTGGAAAGAAACCCTCATCCTGATAGGGATGACGGCAGCATTGCTTGGTATCAGTATTTATCAATTTAAGATCAGGCTGGCATGAGAACACTTAAGTTTTTACTGCAGAAAGAACTACGCCAGATCATCCGGGATCCGGCCATCATCCGCATATTGTTCATTATGCCCATGATACAACTGTTAGTATTACCCTTAGCAGCTGATTACGAGGTGAAAAATATCAACCTCGGCGTAGTAGACCACGATCACAGCCAATATTCGCGCCTGCTGATCAACAAAATAATTGCATCGGGCTATTTCAGATTAAGGGATAACAACTCCTCTTTTACCCAGGGCTTACATGCTGTAGAACAGGATAAGGCCGACCTGATCTTAGAAATACCCCCGCAATTTGAACAGGCGTTGGTAAAAGATAACGAGGCTCCGTTATTTGTTGCTGTTAACGCCATCAACGGGGTTAAAGCCGGTTTGGGCGGCGCTTATATACAGAACATCATCCGCGATTATAATCAGGAAATCCGTATGCAGTGGGCAGGATATCCACGATTTAACCCGCAGCCAGTCATACAGATCACCTCATCTGATTGGTATAACCCTAATATGAACTATAAGGTGTTTATGGTGCCCGGCATATTGGTTATGCTGGTAACTATGATAGGGTCATCTTTTGCATCCAACAACATTGTACGCGAAAAAGAAATGGGCACCATTGAGCAAATTAATGTAAGTCCGATAAAAAAGCACGAGTTTATCCTGGGTAAGCTCATCCCCTTCTGGATGCTGGCTATTACCGTGTTAACCATGGGCCTTACCATTGCCCGGCTGGTTTATGGTATAGTACCTTTAGGGCATTATATCACTATTTACATTTTTGCAACTGTATATCTACTTGCAATTCTCGGCCTGGGGCTTTTGTTATCAACCTATGCGCAAACCCAACAGCAATCAATGCTGGTGTCGTTTTTCGTAACCATGATATTTAATTTATTGAGCGGCCTGTATACCCCGATTGAAAGTATGCCGGGCTGGGCACAATTGATTACCAGGTTTAACCCGGTATCGTACTTTATCGAGGTGATGCGGATGGTGATGCTGAAGGGAAGCGGTCTTACCGATATTAAGTTCCAGATACTGGCTATGTTTGGTTTTGCCCTGTTTTTTAATGGCTGGGCTATACTGAACTACCGCAAACGTTCGGGTTAGTTCGGTTAGTTTTTTTTCCAGACAATACCTATCCGCAATACATCAGCCCCAATCCTCTGCCAGTCGTTACGAAGTGAAGCAGGTTAGCATAGGCTCACCATCAATGGTTACACGCTTATCCAAAGTACCAGCATTAAGCTTTGACTTGCTATGAGAAGGCATAGTGCTTTGCGTTGAAGATCGTTGCCAACAAGGTGAGCAAACTCAAAACCCCGTTCAGCATAAATAAGAAAACTTCAGGAATAAATAGTTGTGAAAATACGAGCGCTTGATTTAATCCAATGTTAGCCCCATCTTATGCCCGTACGGAAATTTGTCAACTGGCAGCCGCTGTAAAGCGCCGGAACAGCAGTAAAGATCAGGATAACAATTGCAGTTATCCGCAGCCTGCTTTTAGTACGTAACATTTTGTTCGGACAGAATATCGCTTACCGGCATACCGGTTTTTATAAGTGGTTAATTAATTTTTTTTATTTTGTTGTTTTGCCTTTTCCTTTTCCAGTTTTTTAAAATAGCCACTGAATAAAAAATTGTGCTTCAGGGCTTCCATATCCTGGTTAAAGGCATCTGTCCCTTTCTGGATATTATCCATGCTTTTTTTGAGGTTTTGAGCTATCACCGAATCTTTAAGCATTGCATTTAGCGATCCTTTACCACCTGTAAGATCTTTATCTATCTTTAATACCAGTGCGTTGAGGTTAGCGGTCATCTGGTCGGCGTTATTGCCTGCGGTTTTTATTTTGGCAATGGCACTTTTTAAATCACCCCCGGCCACGGTATCGGCAAGCAACACACCAAGTGCGCCTTTTCCGTTCCCGGCCCGGGTAACCATGTTGCTTATTGCCAGAGATATCTGGCTGGCGTTGGCTGTTGCTTTGGCAATGTTTTTTAATGATGTTTTAAGGCTCTTACCGATGCTCCTGTCGTTTAAAACATCCCATACAGCACTCTGATTGATACGGAGCGCTGTTGCTTTAAGCTCGGCAGAAATCACAGCGATATTATTATTGGTTGTAGATAATGTTTGCAGCATATCGTCGGTGCTGACCATTTTTTGTGTACCCAGCATATCGCCATTATCCACGAGCGGGCTGGCCCCTTTCCCAGCCGAGATATTAACCACTTTGTTGCCCATCAGGCCATCCGTCCCGATGGCAGCCAGTGCATTTTTATGGATAAATGTGCGTACCTTATCATCGATGGTCATCGTCACCTCGATCGAAGTATCGCTGATGAGGCGGATGCTTTTAACCGTACCACCCTGTATGCCTGCAAACAATACGTTGTTGCCTACGATGAGGCCGTTAAGATTCGGAAAGCGGGTATGTAGTTCAAAACTGCTTCCGAAAAGGTTATTGTTTTTGCCAATCATGTAAAACGCCATAATCAGCGCCAGCAGCCCGGCCAGTACAAATATACCCAGCCTGGTATTATTTCCTGTTTCGTTTGCCATTGTTCATTATTCAAAAAATTGTTTAATATTTTCATCTGCCGATGCTTCAAAATCAGGGTAGGTGCCTTGGGCATAACATTTGCCTCCCGAAAGCAACACCACCCTATCGGCCGTATTTTTTACACAATTCATATCGTGCGAGATGATAATCGATGTGGTATGGTATTTTTTTTGTAGCCTGATGATCAGGTTATCTATCTCGCGTGCCGTAACCGGGTCGAGGCCAGTGGTAGGTTCATCATAAAGGATGATCTCTGGTTTGAGGATCAGCGTACGGGCCAGCGCTACCCGCTTCAGCATACCTCCCGATAGTTCGGCAGGCATCATATCAACCGTGTGCGGCAATCCCACATTGTTTAGCGCCTCCATTACCAATTCATCTACCTTTTGTTGAGAAAAATCGATCCAATGCCGCCGTAACGGGAACTCCAGGTTCTCGCGCACGGTCATCGAATCGTACAGTGCATTACCCTGGAACAAAAAACCCACCTTTGTTCGTACCCGGTCCAGGTCATCATGCCCGAGCAAAGGGATGTTTTGATCGAATACCAGGATATTTCCCTTATCCGGCTTCAGTAAACCAATGATACATTTGATGAGTACCGATTTACCCGAACCTGATTTGCCAAGCACGACCACGTTTTCCTCTCGTTTCACCACCAGGTTAAAGTCGTCGAGCACCACCAGGTCACCGAATTTTTTGTACAGATGCTCGATGACAATAACCGGCCTCACATCAGCTTCGCCATGGTTAAGATCTTCCTGATCTTCGGTGATATCGGCGGCTTTCATCACATTATTAATTTAATCCGAGCAGATCGGTGATCTGTACTGCAAGCAGATCGATCACAAAGATCATAACCGATGCCAATACCACAGCCGCGTTCGCGGAATTACCTACGCCCCGTGTCCCTTTACTCGAATAATATCCCTTATAGCAGCCAATGGCGCCAACTGCAAAACCAAAAAAGAAAGTTTTGATAAAAGCAGGTAGAAAATCGCCGAATGTGAGATCCTGAAAAACCTGTGCAATAAACAGGCGATAGCTTGTAACCGTATGCATGTTAACACCGATATATGCACCAAATAAACATATCGCATCGCCCAGCACAGTTAATACCGGCAACATCAGCGTTGCTGCCATTACACGGGTAGCCACCAGGTATTTATAGGGATTGGTGCCGCTCACTTCCATGGCGTCGATCTGTTCGGTTACCTTCATCGAGCCCAGCTCTGCCCCGATACTGCTGGCGATCTTTCCGGCAAAGATCAGGGCTGTTATAACGGGCCCGATCTCGCGGACAATGGCAATACCGATCATGATCGGCAACTTCGACTCTACGCCATAAACCACCAGCGAGGGCCGTAATTGCATGGTAAGTACCAAACCCATAATAAAAGCGGTAAGGGCAATTAGCGGCAGCGATTTATAACCTATAATATAACATTGCGCCAGCAGTTCTTTTACCTCGTAGCGCGGCTTAACTCCGACAGAAAAAAAGCGCGCCGTGAACCTGGACAGGCTGCCTGTTTCATTCAAAAAAAATCTTGTTTTTGTAGCAAAGCCGTGCATATTGATTGTTTTTACTATAACGCAGGTAACTCTTTTTCGAAATCATGATGCTTAGAAAATTCGTTGACATGAGCTATGCCCTTTAATAATGCATCCCCGTTGAACGATATGCTGTCGATACCCGCGTCAACAAGCAGCTTAAGAAACTCTTCCGAATCGCTCGGAGCCTGACCGCACAAGCCAACTTTTTTATGAAGCCGCCGCGCCGAACTGATCATGCTCAAGATCAACTGCTTGCTTGCTGCATTTTGCTCATCGAACAGATCAGCTATCAACGCCGAGTCCCTGTCGATACCCAGTGTCAGCTGGGTGAGATCATTCGAGCCAATAGAGAAGCCATCAAACACTTTTGCAAACTCGTCGGCTAATAAAACGTTAGCCGGAATTTCGGCCATAACAAATATCTCCAGATCGTTTTTACCTTGCTCAAGGCCGTATTGGCGCATCAGGTCGACTACTTTTTTTCCCTCATCCACGGTACGGCAAAAGGGAATCATCAGTTTAACATTGGTCAGGCCCATCTCGTCCCTCACTACTTTCATAGCCTCACATTCCAACCTGAAGCCTTCGCGATAACGTTCGTGATAATAACGAGAAGCACCTCTGAAGCCGATCATCGGGTTTTCTTCTTCCGGTTCAAAATATCTCCCGCCCAAAAGATCTGCGTATTCGTTCGATTTAAAATCACTCATCCGCACAATAACCTCTTTAGGATAAAAAGCCGCAGCAATTGTAGCGACCCCTTGCGACAGTTTTTCGATAAAATATTGTTCTTTATTGGGAAAGTGCCGTGTCAGATTTTCGATTTTTTGCCTGTCCAGTTCGTCTTTAACATCTTTGAATTTAACAAGCGCCATGGGGTGGGTCTTCACATAATTGCTGATGATGAACTCCAGGCGCATCAAACCAACACCATCGTTAGGCAAAAACGATAGCTGAAAAGCCTTTTCGGGCTCACCAACAATTAACTGTAGTTTAGGATGCCCTGCCAGTTTGATGTGCCCAACAGGTATGTCGGTTTCGGACCAGGCTACCTTGCCACGGTAAACAAAACCGGTTTTACCTTCGGCACAGCTTAGCGTCAGTTCGTCGCCATCGTTGATCAGGGCCGTTCCGTTTTCTGTTCCGACGATGGCAACGGCGCCCAGTTCCCTTGCTATAATGGCGGCATGGCTTGTACGGCCGCCCCTGTTGGTCACAATCCCCGCTACGTTTTTCAGGATAGGGTCCCAGTCGGGGCTTGTCGTATCAGTTACCAATATATCACCCGGCTTTAACTTGCTTGCTTCGGCAGGCGAGTTAAGCACCCTGGCCAAACCAGATGTGATCATGTTGCCGATAGCTTCTCCTTTAGTAATAAGTTTACCTCGTTCTTTAATATTAAATGCGCGGTAAGTAACCGCTTTCTTTGTACTGTGTACAGTTTCGGGGCGGGCTTGTATAATGTACAATTGATGGTTTATGCCATCCTTTGCCCATTCAAAATCCATTGGTTTATGATAGTGATCTTCTATCAGCATAGCCCATTTTGCCAACTGTTCTATTTCATGATCTGCAAGTACAAATCTTTCGCGCAGTTCCCAGGGTGTATCCTTGTTTACAACTGCGGCGGCGCTATTGACCACCTCATTATAAACCATCATTTTGCTTTTGGTTCCGATATTTTTTTGAATGATGGCTTTTAAGTTTTTTGTTAAACTGGGTTTGAAAACCAGAAATTCATCCGGTGTAACAGTGCCCTGAACAATATTTTCGCCCAGGCCCCAAACACCAGCCAGGTGTACCACATTGCAAAAGCCTGATTCAGGTTCTAACGTAAACCCTACGCCCGAACAACCCTTATCGGCACGTACCATTTGCTGAACGCCAACCGACAGATAAACTTTAGTATGATCAAACCCTTTGTCTTCGCGGTATTTTATAGCCCGGTCGGTGTATAAGGAAGCATAACATTGCTGAACTGCTTTGAGCAATGCCTGGTGCCCGCAGATGTTCAGATACGATTCGTGCTGACCGGCAAAACTCGCATCCGGAAGATCTTCGGCTGTAGCGCTGCTCCGCACAGCCACGGGTTGCTCCGCCACATCAAAAAAATAATCGTAAGCATCGGTAATAGCCATCCGCAACTCCGCCGGCATTTCTGCGTCTGCTATTAGCTTCCGTGCTTTTTGGCCGGTTTCTGTAAGATTTGAAAAACCGGTTTTATCCAAATTTGTCATTAGCTGTTGCAAAGGAGCCTCGAGTTTATTGTAAAACAGAAAAAAGCGGAAAGCCCAGGCAGTAACAGCAAATCCCTGTGGCACTTTTACCCCCTTTGATGATAGCCTGGCCACCATTTCGCCCAACGAGGCATTCTTACCACCAACCTCAGCTAAATCGCCTAAGCTGATCTCGCTAAATCTTTTGATGAATCTTTCCATGTTATTTTTGAATAAGCAGATAAGCCGTTCTAATAATTATTTGCTACACTAAAGTTCCGCGTTATCCCATGTCATAAAAATGACTTGAATCACATATCCGGCTGAGTTTGGTTACAAAAAAAGCGCATAGTTTCTATGCGCTTTTTACCACCTGATAGTGGTAACCTAATCCACCTTTATTGCCTTTTTAGCAGTTAACTGTTTCCCCGATTTCTTCAACTCGAGTGTGAGGACACCATTGTGATAATTTGCTTTGATATTATCCTCAATTACGTCATCGGGCAAATTGAATGTACGCGTAAACGAAGCATAAGAAAACTCCTGACGGGTGTACTCTTCTTTTTTATAGTTTTCTTCATCTTTTGTTTCGGCCGAAATAGTTAAAACACCATTTTCGGTTTCTACCTTAAAATCATCCTTTTTAAAGCCCGGCACCGCAAATTCGAGTTCGTAATGATTTTTGGTTTCACGTACATTAACCGCCGGCAAAAACTCACGGTTAAAAAACGGAGCATTAAGAAAAGTATCAGGGAACGACCTGCTAAAGAACCTGTCGGGGCTCCAGAAATCTTCCATCATCGACCTTAACGACGGAGATGTTTTTGATTTAACTAAAGTTGACATCATGTAAACGTTTTGATTTATCAGTAAAATTGATCAATCAAAGCATATCGGCACATGACGACGGACAACTCCATAAATGACCCTCATCAACAATTTAACGAGGCCATAAGAGCGGCTTAACATTAAAATAGTGACTATACTCACATTCATTGATGATTCGCCACAGGTATCATCGTACTTTTTTGTATTTACCTTTATGGTAACATCAGCCGTAAATCAATTCACATGGAAACTTCGGGAATTATAGAAGACAAACAAGCTGTTTACATACGATCGCTCGGCGGAGCTGAGACCGTTACCGGGTCAAAACATTTATTGTGTACACCCGAACTCAACGTCCTGATTGATTGCGGCCTGTTCCAGGGGATTAAATCATTACGCGAAAAAAACTGGGAAACCCTTCCTGTCGACCCGGCAACTATCGGGGCCCTGATCCTGACGCATGCACATTTGGATCATTGCGGGTATATCCCGCTACTGGTAAAAAACGGTTATCGCGGCAAAATATACATGAGCGAACCTACACGCGATCTGACGGAGATCATCCTGCGGGACAGCGCCAAATTACAGGAAGAAGACGCCGACCGGGCAAACCGTCACGGCTATTCCAAACACCATCCGGCAAAACCTCTTTATACTACAGCCGATGTGGAAAGCGCGCTCTATTTTTTCGAGACCGTTACCATCGGCAAAGAATATAGCCTTAACTCAAACATCTCGTTTCAATTTTATCCTGCCGGTCATATTCTGGGTGCATGTTCGGTCAGGCTTTCCTGTTACCATAAAACCATTTTATTTTCGGGCGATATCGGCAGGTATCATTCGGAGCTGCTGCCTGCGCCGCAGCACCCGCAGCAAGCGGATATCGTGTTTATGGAATCGACCTATGGCGACCGTCTTCACGATCATACTGACAGCGGACAAGAAATGGCTTATCTGATCAACGACACCATATTCCGTGGTGGTAATATACTCATTCCGTGTTTTGCAGTGGGCCGCGCCCAGGATGTAGTTCACATCCTTTATCAGCTTAAATCAAAAAAGAACATCCCTGCCCCTCTTCCGGTTTTTTTAGACAGCCCCATGGCTTCTTCTGCAAGTAAAGCTTTGTTGAAATATCCTGATTGGACCACGATCAGCGAACAGGAATGCAGGCAAATGTTTAGCGGTATCACCATTAACCAGGATTACGAGAGAACAAAAAAGATCATCAAGCAGAAGGGCGATAAAATTATACTGGCTGCGAGCGGTATGCTTACCGGCGGCCGCGTATTGGAGTACCTGAAACATTACATTACCGACCAGAAAAATACCATCATTATTATTGGCTACCAGGCCGAGGGTACACGCGGCAGAGCCTTGCTTAACCAGGCGTTCGAGATCAAGATTCATGGCCAGTACTACCCGGTTAGGGCCAAAGTAAAGGAAATAGGCGATCTTTCGGCTCATGCCGACCAGGCCGAACTGTTAAAATGGTTAAAGGATTTTAAACCCGCGCCGCCAAATGTATACCTGGTACACGGCGAACCGGGGGCCCAGGAAGCATTACGGGTAAAGATTCGTACCGAACTTGGGATAGATGCTGTAATACTTAAACGGGATGTGCCAGTATTGCTATTTCGGGTCGGCTAACCTGTGAGGTCTCAAACGATGATAGAACCATTGTTTTGCCATTTCGGCTGACAACATATATGCAGCGATAACGGCGCCCATCCACAGGTAATACATCGGTGGCAAAACAGCAAAACCAAACCAGGCCGATACAGGCAGAAACGGCAGCAACGTAACTATGATCAAAACACCTATCGTTGAAATTAAAAGATATTTACCGGGCAGGCTTTTGTAGAACGGCATCCGTGTACGCACAATTAAGACAATAAGCGTGGCAGAAAAAACCGACTCGATAAACCAGCCGGTTTGAAATTCTTTCTCATCTACGCGCAGTATAAGCAACAATACGCCAAAGGTTAAGTAATCGAACACCGAACTTAACAGGCCGAAGATCATCATAAAACGTTTGATAAAATGCAGATCCCAGCGTTGCGGACTTTGGATATTGATCGCATCTACACGGTCGGCAGCTATGGCCATTTCCGGCAGGTCGGTCAGCAAGTTTGTTAACAGTATTTGTTTAGGCAACAGGGGTAAAAATGGCAAAAACAGCGATGCGCCGGCCATGCTGAACATATTGCCAAAGTTTGCGCTTGTTGCCATAAAAATATATTTCATGGTATTGGTAAAGGTTTTACGGCCTTCAACTATTCCATCAACCAGCACTTCGAGGTCTTTACTCAATAAAACAATATCCGCAGCTTCTTTGGCAATATCAACCGCTGTATCTACTGAAATACCAACTTCGGCTATGTGCAGAGCTGGAGCATCGTTTATGCCATCGCCCATAAACCCTACAACATTGCCCGCGCGTTTCAAAATACTAATGATCCGTTCTTTTTGATTGGGCTCAACTTCGGCAAAAACATGAATACCCGGCGCTGTATGCAATAGAGCGGCATTGCTCATTTTATTGATCTGCCCGCCTGTCAATATTTGTGGCTCATCAAAGCCTATCTGTATAGCAAGGCTTTTTGCGACGAGGGCGTTGTCGCCTGTTATTATTTTTAGCTTTACACCAAGCTGATTGAGCTTCGCTATAGTTTCGGCGATATTTGGTTTCGGGGGATCGAACAAGGTTATAAAACCTAAAAATATCATCCCGGTTTCATCGCTGCGTGTAAAGTTTGATGCGGCCGTTATTGGCTTATATGCCAGGCCGATCGTCCGTAACCCGTTATTGCTAAAAGCTTCATACCTGGTTGTGATCTGCGATTCGTAGCTTTTTATATCAACTATATTTCCGTTTTCGGTTTCGGCCCGGTCGCAAACAGAAAGCACATTTCTCAACGCGCCCTTGGTGATGGCTATCCTCCCCTGCTCATCCTGAACAAGTACAGACAACCGCTTCCTTACAAAATCATAGGGTACTTCTGCCAATACCCTGCAGTTAACCAACCGACGCTGATAACCAGAACAGATCGCATCGTCGATTGGGTTACGGTAGCCCGTTTGTAATGATGCATTTAACCATGCGTATTGAAACACTTTATCGCTATGGTTGCCGGCAATACCTGTAGTATCTTTAAGATCGATCTTTCCTTCAGTTATCGTACCTGTTTTGTCAGAGCACAAGATGTTCATGCTGCCAAGGTTTTCTATAGACGAGAGCCTTTTAACGATGACTTTTAATGCAGCCATGCGCCTGGCGCCCGTTGAAAGGTTTACACTAATAATAGCAGGCAATAGCTGGGGTGTAAGTCCAACTGCCAACGCCAGTGAGAATAACAACGAATTTAAAACAGGTTTATGTAATAATACATTGATGGAAAAGATAATAATAACCAGCACCAGGGTTATTTCCATCAGCAGGTATCCAAATTTTCTTATTCCTTTTTCAAAATCAGTTTCGGGTATTGCTCTTTTAAGGTCAGCCGAGATTTTCCCCAGTTCTGTGTTGACACCCGTATGTATCGCCAGAGCTTTGGCCTTACCGCTGATGACATGCGAGCCCATAAAAACCGTATTGGTCCGTTTTGACAGAGGCGCTTCAGTAGTAACAATTCCTGCGTTTTTTTCGACCGGGAATGTTTCTCCGGTAAATACGGCCTCATCGGTAAAAAGTTCCTGCGATTCCACAAGTAAACAGTCGGCCGGAATGATATCACCCGCAGATAAAGAGATCATATCGCCGGGAACTACTTGTTCTACACTAAGTGCTTTAACCTGCCCATCGCGTAAAACACTGCAATGTAATTGAACCATTTTTAACAGTTCGGCAACGGCTTTTGCAGCATGGTATTCTTGCCAAAAGCCAAGTAAACTGCTGATCAGCACGATAGCAATAATAATTGCAGCATCAGTTATATCGCCCAAACCAGCCGAAAGCAAACTGGCTATAATCAACAACAGCGTTATCGGGCTCTTAAACTGCGATATAAATAAAAAAAGGCCAGACGCCATTTTTTTACCTGTTAACGAATTGGCGCCATACCGTTTTAACCTTAGGGCTGCTTCGGCTGAGGTTAAACCGGCTGCTCCGGATGACAGGTAATGAAACGCATCGTCAACCGGAGCATTCCAGAAGCGTTGTGTGGGCTTAAATTCGTTCAGCATTGCCCGGGAAGTTTATGGAAAAACAAGCAGCGGCACCGTAAGGTGAGCCGGGAAGCTGTCGGCAGAGGCACCGCCCAGAACATCCTGAAAATGGAAGCACTGGTTAACCAGTACAAGCATATCCGTGCCCATTCCGTGGATGAACACATCGACTGCCCGCCGGACATCGCATTCACTAACCGGTGTAAACAGTAAACGCGCGTAGCTTACCTTTTGAAGTATCTCGCGTTCGAAAACGCTTTCGGCGTACTGCGTTTCCATTTCGGCAAGGCCCCTGGCACACAAATGCGCAATAGATACATCGGCCCGCCAGGGCGCCGCAAAACGGGCCAGGTACCTTACTACATCGAGCCGGCAATACCTAAGTTCGGCAATGTAGCATAACCGCTGTATGTCTTTGATATGCCAGCCGTAGGGTACAAGCAACAATGGACAATTGATCTTTTTTAACAAACTGTCGCTGCTGATATTACTCATCGAGGTTGAGCCTCCGGGCATTACACCACGGATGATCATATCAACCTGGTTCCTGATCGCATATCCAGCAAGCACCCCCTCGCTTGCACCAGGCAGATCGATGGTACTGATCTTCGGTTTAAAGCCCGTTAAAGAATGATTAATGCGATCTAATTCGTCATGCAGGTCATTTTCATAATGCTCAGATCCGGTATCCTTGTAAAGGCTGCCTGCAACGGTTTTCTCTATCAGTTTCCCGGTATAGGTAAAGCAATTAGCCACGAGTAAATCGGCCTGGATGTTTTGAGCGATCAGCAGCCCCATTCGGGCTGCATGTTCAGCTTCATGGCTGTGATCGTTGATTACAAGGATATTTTTCATTTGGATAGCGTTTTGATTGTTTAGTAAATATCCTCATGTATAACCCTTTAAAAAATGACCCTCATCACCCGGCTATCTGCTTGCGGTCAAAAAAGCCGATATACCTATTGATAAGCCGGTACTGTAAATGCCCCCTTAAACAAAGCTTTAACCAACCGGTCATCGAGGTGATAAATATCATCATAAGTTTCTAAAACGCCCTCCTTTACCTCACATGTCTGATAAGTCACATACACCGGTAATTGAGTTTTAAGATGGTAATTACGGTGCTGCTTGCTGGCAATAGCCTTATTGAGTTCGGCTATGCTATTGTGCCCATTATCGTACTTAAATAACGATTCGGTAAATTTTCTGGCCTGATCAATCCAAATTGTGCCATTGCTCAGTGCCGGATTTATCGTTTTAAAAGGGCGTCCTTCAGCCCGGCCCGCCAGGATAATATTAGGAGCGCCGCTTAGTTCAAAATTGATCTGGTTTACAGCAGTCTGACCGGGTTTGGGTATGATCAACCGGTATTTGGAAGGGTTTTGCCTTGCCATGGCAATGTTGGCTGCAGTGGGTTCAATCCGCTTCCCATCCAGATCAGTCAATTGATAAGCATGTTTTTCAACATAGCTAATATCATTAAGCGAAGGGGGCAGCCACCGCCTGATATCGGGTACCGGCCCGCCCAATACTACCCCCGATAATACGCCCGATGCCACGGTTGTAGGTGTTTCGCGCTTTCCAACTACCACCCGGTACGAAATATCTGTGTCCTGCTGGTGAAATCTGAGCGTGAATGACGGGATATTAACCTGAACATACGAACGCCCTCTGACCGGCATCCACCTGAGCCTTTCCATATTAGCGGCAACCTGCCTGAGCAATGCTTCGGGCACCTCATAACAATCGCCGACATAGACACCCGCCATCTGGTGCATCTGCCGCTGCAGGTCGCGATACAATTCAGACCGGGGTTGCACCCTTTCGATATCCGCAACGAAATTTTTGCTATCATCAGCTTTTAACAGAATTTCTTCTGCCCGAAGGCCATCATTTGAACGGGCATCAAGCAATTTGGATGAATAGCGGGGGTTAAGCTTACCATAGTGAAGGTTATTGATAAATCTGATCATAGCGTCGGTCAAAAAAATATCAAAAGCAGCTTTCTCGTCCTCACTGGTCCCGGCATAATTGGCTGTAATTGCATTTAACCTTTTATACAGTAATTTATCCGGGTGATAATCGGCATGATTAAGCCCGTACTGCCTTACACAATCCAATAGCAGCATGGCATCATAGGCGTGTGTTTTAACTGTATCGGGGGCAACCCATGCTGCTTTAAAGTTCGTTGCCGCATAAAATCTTTTTACCGATTGCGGGTAATACAGATACTGCACCTGCCTGTTAAGCTGGTTACGAATGGGCATACCCTGACCGCAAACCGTGTTAAAAGAAATGCCGCTGTATAACAGGATAATCACTGCCATACCTGTTGCGGCACATATATCTTTTAGATTTTTTATCGTTCTCATCGTTAACCGGTTTAATAATAACTCTGTGAAAGATGGTGTCATTCGGTTGGATGTAAAACAAGTAGTGGCACCTTGGTACTTTTCGCAGTTTTTTTAGTATAACTACCTCTAAAAAGTTCTTCGAAAAAACTACGGCGATGGTGTACCATTACCAATAAATCCATTTCCCCGCTGGTGCATAACCTTTCCAATGCAGCAACGCGGTCATCATCATCAATTACTCTCGAAAATACGCGGGGATAGGTTGCTTGTTTGGCAATATCAGTCAAAAACCGGGACAACCATAGCTGATGCTCGCTGTGCTGTGCCATTGGCTGAACATGGGTAATATAAAGTTCTGCCCCCAATGTCCTGATCAAAGGCATCAGTCCAAGAATCAATTGCATGTCCTGGTCCGGGTGCTTAAAATCGGATGCGAAGGCAATTTTTTGTGGTGACTTTAATTTTATGTTCGGCGGCACAAGCAATAAAGGCTTGCCCAAATGGTCGATCAATGCTTTATCATGATCGCCGACAAGCAGGGTATTAAGCCCCGAATGGTGTGTACCGATAACGATCATATCGGCTTTTTCCGAATTGGCAGCGTTGCGTACAACATCGCCCACCGGCCCGGTCTGGTTAAATATCCTGATATCGGGGGTAAAACCAGTTTCGTTGTGTTGCCTTCCTAAACTGGCTTTAAGCCTTTTTAACTTTTCATCATTGTCGTGCAGAATTTCATCGTATGCATCCATCGGCCAAACAACCATTCCGGCCTGCGGTACCTCGGCGGGCACAATAAAAGCATGGCACAATACTACATTTGCATGGATGTTTTGTGCCAGGTGATAACCATATTTCACGGCGTGATCTGCCGTAGACGAAAAATCCGTTGATAAGAGTAGCGTTTTCATGGTGTTTTGTTTTATACACCAAAGCTCCTGATGATGAGCGATATAAATAGTGCCTCAAGTCACTTATCTTATTGATTCGGCACACTTTTCACCTTTCTTATCTGCCACTTCCATACTTCGAACCAGGCTACCGAGATCATACCCGCTGCAATTGCACCAAGTATAGAGGCCAGACCTGGGGATGCGAAGCCAAATAAACCCGCCAGGAGTTGCACGCGAATCAACAATACGCAGAGAATGATCGTTACGACGACAATATACCATACCAGCCTGTTAGGGTATTGTATGGTATTCAACAAAGAGTAATAGAATGAGCGATTAACCAACGTTAGGAAAATATTTGCGCTGACTATAGTAATGAAAACGATAGTACGCGTAACCTGCAAGCTATAAATGTTTTGAGCATAATGATACACCATGAGCGTACCTGCTGTAATAGCCAGGCCTTGTATGATACTGCGTGTCAGCTCGGGCCAGTTAAAGAATGTATCGCTGAAGCCACGGGGTACTTGTTCGAGCATGTTGGGTTCCATGGGTTCGTTTTCATATACCACCGAGCAGGTTGGCCCCATAATTAATTCGAGAAACACAATATGCACAGGCGTAAAAATATTGGGATATTTCCAGCCGAGCACAAGTGGAAAAAAGACCGTTAAAATGATCGGGATGTGGATAGAAAGGATATATCCTATAGCTTTTTTCAGGTTGGTGTAGATCTTTCGCCCCATAGCTACAGCATTGGCCATACTGGACAGGTCATCTTCCAGTAAGATCAGCGCGGCAGCTTCCCGTGCAACCTCGGTACCTTTTTTACCCATTGCAATACCAATATGAGCAGCCTTTAATGCCGGCGCATCATTAACCCCATCGCCAGTCATGGCTACTACATTACCCCGGCTCTTTAAAGCATTGATGACCTTAAGTTTGGCGTCAGGAAACATCCGTGTAAACACATTGACGTTTTGTACAACTGCCGATAACTGTCCGGCGGTCAATTGCATCAGCTCTTCCCCTGTGATATGATCGGCATACCCGCGAAATCCGACCTGGCGGGCTATCTCGATCGTTGTAGCCGTATTATCCCCTGTGATCAGTTTAACCCGGATGCCGGCTTTGTAGAAACGTTCGAGCACCTTACCAATATTGGCTTTGGGCGGATCGTAAAATGCAATAAGGCCCTTAAATGTGAAATGAAAATCCTGCTGTGCCGAAGGAAAATCCGTATCATCGTATTCTGCAATGCCTACGCCCAGCACCCTGTAGCCCTTAGCTGCCATTTCATGCATAGCATTGTCTGCAAGCCTCCTTTCGTCAGCGGTCAGTACCGAACACGCAAACAAAGCTTCGGGCGCACCTTTTGCAGCAACAACCTGCTCCCCGTTGGCTTTCAGGAAGATGTGCGTCATCATTGGTGGTATGCCCGAAAGAGGATATTCGTGTATCATCCTACTGCCCGTGCGCTCATCCGGCGGGGTGAGCTTACTGTAGGCCTGATGGATAGCCTTCTCCATCGGGTCAAAAGGAGCTTGTTCACTGGCCCACATGGCTGCCGTTAACAGTGATACTTCAGATGCAGAAAACGAATCTGTGTACACTTGAGAACCAGAGTGAGGGGTGTATAGTTCCGCGATAACCATCCGATTCTCAGTAATAGTGCCTGTTTTATCCAGGCAGATTACGGTGGCGCTGCCCAAGGTTTCCACGGTTTTCATTTGTTTAACCACAATACCCGCTTTCATTAGTCGCCAGGCACCTAAGGCCATGAACGTTGTTACTGCCACCGGTATCTCTTCGGGGAGAATACTCATGGCAAGCGCCAGTGCCTTAACCAGGCTGTCGGGAAAATTATGTGAGCGTTGGTAGTTTAGCAGCCAAACAATCAGAAACATAGTCGCTCCCGCATAAACCATTTTTTTTACAAAGGCATTTATCTGCAGTTCAAGCGGCGTTGTTTCGGCAGTGATATCCTCCACAATCTTGCCAATGTCTGCAAGTTTGGTGCGGTCGCCGATGGCGGTAACCGATATTACTGCCATCCCACTTACCGCCAGCGTGCCCTGATAAACCTCATCGTTTCCGCCTGCATGTTTAGTTACGGGAAACGATTCGCCGGTGAGTATTGCCTCATTAACTGAAAAATCGTTGGCATTGATAATTATGCCATCGGCAGCAACGGACGAACCTTCTTCGATGATCAGGCAGTCGCCTACTACAAGATCCATGGCATCGATCCACTGCGTTTTGCCATTACGGATTACCTTGCAACGCGGTTTTGTATATTGTTTTAGTTTTTCGAGCGCATCCCGGCTTCGTGCATCCTGAAGAAGCGAGATAGCAGAAACGAGCAAAACAGATACCCCCAGAAAAAAGCCATCGTTATAATTACCCGTCAGGAAATAGATCAGCGACGTGATTAGTAACAGTAAAACCATAGGCTCACGAATAAGCGATATGACGGCCAGCCAAAGCCTGTTTTGTTTTTTTACACTGATGATATTAGATCCGTGTACACGTCTCGCCTCTAAAACCTGGTTAGAGTTTAACCCGCTGATGGCTTCTGTTTCGCCAATCAGCATATTATATGACCCCGGGCTTTCCATTAGTCTGGGCTTTCAAGTTCCATCTCTGCAGGCAAAACCAACACAGGCAGGTTGTGATGCGCCAGCAACTGCCGTATGGTGCCATGTGCAAATAGCCCGGTCAGAAAACCATGATGATAATGGATCAGCGCCAGCGTATCAGCTCCATACTCTTTTCCTTCGTGCTGAAGGTGGGCAGAAATACTTTTGGCCCTCATTCTGTGATAAGTGATCAAAGGATATTTAAAATTTTCCAACAGATGCATAAACCTGGCTTCCTGCCATTCTTCAGTTTCTCCTCCGGCTAAGGGCAGCATGTGCACGATTTCGAGGTGCGCGCCTAACACCCTGGCCAGGTTAACCAGGTAAGACGCAGCTGCGATATCCCGATCGTGCAATGCAGTTGCGAAAATGATTTTCCAGATAGGTTTGGGTTCGGCAGCTCGTGGAATTACCAACACCGGGCACGGGCAAGTACTGATAATCGCCAGCGTATCTCTCCCATTCAGAAAATGATCGATCCGGCTACCCGAAGCGGCGCCCATCACAATCATCTCAATATCATTTTGCTTAATCAGTTTTTTGACATTAGTTACCAGCGAACCTTCATCGCTGGATGTTTCTATTTTAGCCGGACTGCCAATGCCCGGCACCGCCGATAGTTGTTCGGCCAGATCTTCAAGATGCGCCTTTCGCTGTTTTGCAGCGTATACAATGTCGCGGGCAACCCATGGAGCTCCTGCATAGCTCGGTATCACCGGCAAAACGGCATAACTATGATATAATATTAGCCCTTTTTTCATCTGGCCTGCCAGCATGGATGCAAACCGGGCTGCGTGTGCTGAGTTTTCTGAAAGATCGGTAAGAGCCAAAATTTTTTTCATTGCCGTACAAAATAGATTCTCTACTGCGATAGTTTACTTGTCTTTTCTAAGCATAAAATTAATCCGGCCATTGTTAGCCGGACTTGATCATCATTACTTTTCTGTATAAGCCCATGCCCGGATCAGATGGTTAACGATTTTTTCAGATGACCGATAAATTCATCACCAATCATGGCCTTGTTTCAAATCGGCCGGTCTTTTTAGTTAGCACTATTTTATATACGATCAGTTCAACGGAGGTGCCGATATCATATTCGCTTTCGGTTATACCATGCGAAGGATGACCTGAAGGCTGATCGACCATCGGCATAATGCGGTGTATAAGCCCCTGCATAACCCGTTCCTTTTCGCTTATGTCGGTTATTTCTTCAAACTGCCCCCAGGCAATAACGCTTTGCCAGTTGAAGATATTTCTGATCTCATCTACCTGGAAACATACCTTAGGGTTCTTACGCATCATCATAATCTTCTTTCCATAAGCCGAATGCGCAAAAATATTGGGGCTTCGATAAACGTAATTAACCGGCACAATATAGGTTGTTCCACCTGCATGGCAGCCTATTCTGCCGGTAACCTGCCGCGTCAACAGGTCGTCGATCTGTTTTTCATCAAGCGTACCTAACATAATTCTAAAATTTACAGGGATAAGGTAATTTTCGCATAAGCGAGTCCTTATAAACCTCTTTGTTTTGATACTAAATAATTATAAAGTTGACCCTTTGCAGCCTGAAATACTATGATGAGTGTCACTGGTAAAGATGACGTTCATCAATATCCTGTAGCTAAGCAGAAAAGGGTTATACAGTAATGCGGGCAATTATTGGGATCGGCCTGTTTTCGGAGAGTAAAGAGATGGCCGGGGAGGCTTATTTACAATCTATCAGCTTGCATTTATGATTGCGTTCGCCCGGAACCACATTTTTTACAAAATTATATAACAATACAGCCGTTAACCTATTCAGTTAACGGCTGCTTGAAAATCTTCTACGCCGCTTACAACTTTGCAGAGAATGTGCGAAGCCTGTGCAGGAGCTGTAATACCTTGAAAATGCTTTAGTCAGGGCAGTAGAAAATCAGAAAGACGACGTTTCTTAAAACTTAATTTTCAAAGTCCTGCCATTATAACTCATGGTTTTATCTGGAGGAGTGATTTCAACCCCATTGCCATGGCCGGGCCTAACAATAATCAAATTAAAGTTCCTTTTTTTAATCTCCCCCGGAAAAGCTCCCTGTTGCTTATTGATAGTCAATGTGCGTTCTTTGTCGTTCCACATAAAATCTATGGTATTATACATCCCCTTTTCGTAATTGTAGTTATCGTTTTGATCTTCGTACAAAGTGAATTTACCATCAGCACCGGGATAAATACGAATGGTCAGGTTATCCCATTTTTTCTCTGTAGCATATTGCACTTTTGGCCCCCACGGGATAATCGAACCCGCCTGAACATACAGCGGAAGGATATCTATCGGCGTTGCACGCTCGATCGTTTTCCCGCCTTCTGCAACTTCTCCTGTCCAGAAATCATACCATTTAGTTCCTGCAGGCAGGTAAACGTTTTGGCTTTTAACGCCTTCGCTGGTAACCGGCATCACTAAAAACGACTTACCGAACAGGTACTCGGTATTATTTTCATAACCTTGTTTATCGCGTCCAAAGCCCGCATATAACGGCCTCATGATAGAGCCTGAATTATGCGTAACATCCCAGGCAGTTGAGTAGGTATAAGGCAGTAAACTATAACGCAGGTTAATAAATTTTTCGAGTACATCAAATATCCGGTCGCCATGCTTGCCAAACTGGTATATCTCTCGCGGGATATCCGTACCATGCGATCGCATCATTGGTGTAAAAGTAGCAAATTGCAACCAGCGGGCATATAATTCCTGAAACTCTGGGTTATTAATACCACCGCCCTTATTCCAGTTACCGGCAAAAAAGCCACCTATGTCGGCATTCCAATATGGCAGCCCGGTCATCGAAAAGTTAAGTGCATTAGGTATCTGTTTTTTTAAGGTGGGCCAGTCCGACCGTACATCACCGCTCCAGGTATTGGCGCTGTACCGTTGTTGCCCTGCAAATGCCGAACGGGTAAGCAGGATAACCCGCTTTCCTTCCGAAGTTTGCCTTTGATGTTCATACACTCCTTTGGTATGCTCCAGCGGGAATGCATTTTGTACCTTTCTGAAAGTGCCCAAAAAAGTAGGCTGATCAAAATCTTTATCCTTTATATTAATATGATCGGGTTCGGTTGAATCCAGCCACCAGGCATCGGGGCCCAATGAGAAAAGGCCTTTGCTCAGGTAACTCCAATAAATATCCCTGGCAACAGGGTTATATACATCGTACGGACGTGTATTAGCACCCGGTGGCCAGGTGTCAAAATTGATCAGCATACTTTTTTGCTGAAACTCCTTAAACTGTGGCGTTTTGGGAGCAAAGCCCGGCCAGGCAACAATAAATAAATGGGCATTTAAAAGGTGTACGCTATCTACCATCAGCTGTGGTTTGGGATACGTGACTGCGTCAAAGGCCATAGCATTCCAGTTGTCGTCTTTACCCCAATATTGCCAATCCTGCACAATACCATCTAAGGGTACTTTAAGCTCACGGTACTTTTTAACCACGCTGATCAATTCAAATTGTGTTTTGTAACGTTCGCGCGATTGGCTGTACCCGTATACCCATAACGGCATCATTGGGGCCTGGCCGGTAAGGTCGCGCATCTGGGCAACAACACCGTCGGCCCCTGCGCCGTACATAAAATAATAGTCTGCACAATTACCGACCTCTGAGTCGAAAGAGGTTTCCTGTACATTATCTGTAAAAGTGGTGGGCGCGTAGCTGTCCCAATAAATGCCATACCCCTTTACCGACTGAAAAAACGGTATACAAACGCGCGTATTTTCATTACGCAGGTATACCTTTTGCCCGCGCTGATTCAGTTTACCGTTAGGTTGCTGTCCAAGCCCGTAAATCACTTCATCTTTATCTAACAGAAAAGATTGCCTCACATCAAAAGATGCTTCGTTACCATCTTTAACCTGCGTAAACTGTGCACCGTAATCTTTCTCGGTAAACAACGGTGTGCCATTAATGGTTGCAAAACTAACCCTTCCTGTTTTTAAATTAAACGTAACCACAATCGAGTCGCTCTTTAAAGTAACGATCCCATCTTTATCTGTTACATCAAATTGCTTTATTTGTGGCTTTTTGATCACCGAAAGACTTTCTTTTTTTACGACACTGCCTTCAGGCTGTTTTAATACCCGCACAATTTGAGGTGAGTAAAATTGCACTTCAATATCCATAGATTGAATATTGGCTTTAACGCCCAGGCTTGTACGTTGATATGATTGCGAAAATGTGTTATCGGCAAACATTACGAACAAGATAAGCAGTAAGGGTAGTGTTTTTTTCATAATTAATAATTGGTTATTTTAGGTTAAGGAGCTATAAATGTACGGAGCCGCCGTCTCAATAATTGTAAATTGTACAATTATTGAGACGAACGTAATTATTCGACAAGATAAAAGCAAATTATTTCAATATAAATTCAATCGATTGCATTCATATTGTAGAAGAAACCAAAATAAAGGGGTAGCTTATATGTTTAACAAGGTTATTTTAAAGTAAAAAGCCATTAACTAAAATAAGTTAACGGCTTTTTAAGAAGTGCGGAAGAAGGGACTCGAACCCCCACGCCTCGCGGCGCCAGATCCTAAGTCTGGTGCGGCTACCAATTACGCCACTTCCGCTTGTTGGTTTTTTACAGGACTGCAAAGGTAAGCTAAAATTGTAAATACAGAAATGTAAGGATCAATTTTTTCAAATTATTTGGCTACTAGCTCTAAAACGCTATATCGTTTATCAGTTGTTTAAAATAACTGGCAGCATGCAATAACCTGCTGCCATACCACGAAAACATTTCACCATCAACCAACAGCACTTTGCTATCGGGTAATAAGGCCTGAAATTGCGCGATGTGCTTTTTGTTAAAAGGATACGGCTCCGAAGAAAGAAGCACAATATCCGCCTGTGAGTTTTGTATATCTTCAGCCGATAGCTCCGGGTAACGGTCCTGTTTAACAGCATTGACAAAGCCACAGCGTTTAAGCATGTCATCGATAAAGGTACCTCTTCCGGCAACCATAAAAGGCTTTTGCCAGATGAGGTAAACAACCGTCATTGGCTTGTTTAAGGGTTCAAACTGATCAAAACCGGTCAATATCCGGCCAACGATCCCGTCGGCGCTGCTTTGTGTGCCTGTTATCAGCCCCACGGCTGTTATCATTTGCAAAGCACCAGTTAATGTCGCTATGTCGCTCATCCAAACGGGGTAACTATGCATCAGCGCCTCTATTTGTGTACGCTCATTTTCTTCCTTGTTACCAATAATCAAATCGGGTTTAAGATTTTGGATGGTATCAAAATTGAGTTGCTTGGTTCCTCCTGCTTTCGCTATAGTTTTTACAAGGCTGGCCGGATGGTTACAAAATTTGGTTATGCCGACGATATTAGCCTGTAAACCCAGGTCGAACAACAGCTCAGTTTGCGAAGGCACCAATGAAATAATACGTTGCGGCGGATAATTTATTTGCACCTGGCGCCCCAGCTGATCAGTAAAGCTGCGCACCATTAAAACGCATGTTTATCGCCCCTAACAGAGTTCCATACGGTCAGGAAAATAATTTTGATATCCAGCACAAACGACCAGTTTTCGAGATACCACACATCGGCTTCAACACGCTCGAGCATGGCTTCGGTAGTGCGGGTTTCGCCACGCAGGCCATTTACCTGCGCCCAGCCGGTAATGCCTGGTTTCAGAAAGTGGCGTACCATAAATTTATCGATCAGTTCAGAGTACTGTTCGGTATGGCTTATCATGTGCGGCCTCGGCCCTACTATTGACATGTGGCCGCTTAGCACATTAAAAAACTGTGGTAACTCGTCGATGCTGGTCCTTCTTAAAAAGGTGCCGAGCCTGGTAATGCGCGAGTCGCCCTTGGTAGCTTGTAATGTATCCGAATGTTTATTCACATACATACTCCTGAACTTATAACAGTTAAACGGGCTGTTATCGCGTCCGGACCTTTTCTGAACAAAGAGCACGGGGCCCTTACTTTCGAGTTTAATCAGTATTGCCAGCAACGGAAACAACCAGCTGAATATAAATAGGATCACAAAAATTGAAAATCCAATATCGAATCCTCTTTTAATACCGCGGTTGAGCAGGTTTTCTAACGGCTCGGGCCGGATCGAGATGATAGGGATATTTCCGAAAGTTTGTAAAAAAGTATGCTTTTTGATGTATTCGTGATACTCGGGAACTATTTTAAAACGTATTAAATTTTTGTCGGCATCAATCATCAGCCGTTCTATCACATCATGTTGTGAGTAAGGTAATGCACAGTATATTTCGTCAACCTTGTTATTAAGCACATACTCCATGCAATATTGCGTATTGCCCAGATAGAGCCCTTTCTCGGTTACCCGTACGGGATCATCATCAAAGAATCCAAGCAGATTGTATCCCCCAAAAGGGTTGTGTTTAAAATAAGTCCGTAGTTCGTGGCCTGCCCGGCCTGCCCCTACGATAATCACATTTCGCGCATCTTTCAGCATGCCCCGCCCTCTTCGCCGGATGTACAGGAAAACTACTTTCCATGAACCTAATAAAAAACCGAATAATGCGATTGAATAGAACAGGTACGAGCGGGTAATAAAATATCGTTTTGTGCCGATTACGATCAGGATAGTGATACAAATAAGGCTTAAAAACAACAGATAGGTTTGAAATACATTACGGAATGTTTTTACCGAGTCTTTATTAAGCACATGCTCATACAAACCGGTAATATTGGCCGACAGTAACCATATCAGATTGAATACCAGAACTACAGGCAGGTATTGTTTATTGTTTAAAAAGATAGTGGTTGGTTTATCCAGATAGATATAAACCGTCAACATTGCTATGTTAAGAAGTACGTAATCAACAAAAAGATTTATTGCCTTAAAAAATGTTGAGTACTTATTAACCATATAGAACCTACAGCGAAATTAAGAGTAAGCTAAAATAGCATTATTTTGTGGCCTAATCAAAAAAAAGAGCAATCGGGAAGAAGAGCCATCTTTCGGATATTTCCTAAAATGCGTTCTCTTCACCTTTTAAAATATTCCATAGCGTGAGGACAATGATCTGAATATCTAAAAAAAACGACCAGTTTTCGAGATACCACACATCAGCTTCAACCCTTTTTTCCATCGCCTGGGTTGTTTTTGTTTCGCCCCTGAAACCATTTACCTGGGCCCAACCGGTAATTCCTGGTTTTAAAAAATGCCGCACCATAAACTTGTCGATAAGCTCGGCATATTGTTCGGTGTGGATCATCATATTTGGACGCGGCCCTACCACAGACATATTGCCAATTAACGTATTAAAGAATTGAGGTAATTCATCGAGGCTTGTTTTTCGAAGAAAAGCGCCAACCCTGGTAATGCGCGAGTCGTCCTTTGTGGCCTGGATAGTATCAGCATCCCGGTTGATTTTCATGCTCCTGAATTTATAGCATTTAAAGGGTTTATGATATAGGCCCGGACGTTGTTGTACAAAAAACACAGGACCTCTCGACTCCAGTTTGATTATAATTGCCAGTATCGGCAATAGCCACGAAAGAATAAAAACTATAACAAATAAAGAGAAAAAAATATCGAACAACCGCTTTACCAGCTGGTTAAACCTGTTTTCAAGAGGTTCTTCTCTCACTGCAATTACGGGTATACTTCCAAAACTTTGCAAATAAGTAGGCTTGTTCAAGTATTCATGATACTCCGGAACGATCCGGAAACGTATCAGATTTTTGTCGGCACAAAGCATAAGCCGTTGTATAGTTGAATGCTCGGCAGTGGGAAGGGCACAAAATATTTCGTCGACTTTGTTGTTGCTTATGTAGTCCTTAAAATCGTCGTTATTACCCAGGTACAGTTTTTTATTACTTAGCCTGCTTATATCATCATCAAAGAAACCAAGTAATTTATATCCCCGAAAGGGGTTTTCTGAAAAAAATCGCTGTAATTCAAATCCTGATTGCCGTGCGCCAACTATTACCACATTAATGGTGTCGCTAATCAACGTCCTGTTACTCCTTCTGATAAGGAGGAAGATTGTCTTCCAGACACCTATCAAAAAGCCAAACAAAATCATCGAATAATAAAGGTAGGGCCTGGTTATAAAATAAAAGTTAGTGCCTATGATGATAACAACCGACACAAAAATGAAGCATATAAATAGTATGTAAGTTTTATAAACTGCCTGAAAGGTTTTTACAGAATTATTGTTTAACACATACTCGTATAAACCGGTTATATTGGTAGACAGCAGCCAGATGAGGTTGATTGACAGAACAATTGGCAGATATTGTTTATTAACGGTCCACGAAATACCAGATTTATCGACCTCGAAGTAAGTAATGATCAGCGATGCATTCAGGATCAAATAGTCAAATACTAAATTTACGCTCTTTAAAAAATTTGAGTATCGTGTAATCATATGCTCTATATTTTTCTCATTTTATGGGAAAAATTAATGCGCCTCAGGTTGTTATATTTATGCCTGCCAGGCTTTCAACCTCGTCAGACAGGTTTTTGCATTTTTTACTGACAAAGCTCTGGAGTTGATCTATAAAAACCGACTCATCAAATTTCTCTGCGTGGTTGCGAACAAAAGCCGGGTCGAACTCCAATTGTTCACATTTAGTAATTGCCTCCGACAACGATTGAACAGTTTGTTCACTAAAAAAAACTGCAGTTGCTTTTGAGGCGTCGTTAACATAAGGTATCATAGTCGATAATACGCCGCCTTTCTCGTAAGCAATAACGGGTCGGCCAGATGCATTTGCCTCCAATGGTGTAATACCATAATCTTCATGCTGCGGAAAAATAAATGCCTTACAATTAGCATACAAATCTGCGAGCTCTGCACTCGATAAACCACTCCTAAACTCGATATTACTGTTGGCCATTGCCTTTAGCTCTTTGGCTTTGGTACCTGTACCCACTATGATAATATTTAAACCCAGCTTATTGAACACCTCTATACACAGATCAACCCTTTTGTATGGCTCAAGGCGCGACACCAATAAATAATAGGTCTTAGGTTTATCAGAAAGATAAAAATTCCGGCACTTCACATCGGGTCTGATTATTGCAATCTCGCCGGTAACCTGATATGCGTCGCGTATGCGTTGTGAGGTTTCGGGTGTCATGGCGACAAAATAATTTGCCCTTTTTGCTGCTTTGGCATCGCTATATCTTAAATATTTAATGACTATGTCGAAAATCCACCTTGATATCCCCCTTGATTGGTTATATTGATCATAACTTGTGGGGTTCCAGGCTAACCTGAAGGGTGTATAGGTGTAATTAATTACGATTGATTGCTGATCAACTTTAACATATTTAGAGCAAAAGGTTGTTGAGATAATTACAACATCATAACCTTTTACCTTTAAAGCTTTCATCGCCCAAATGCCAAAAGGAAAAAACAGCTTCTTCATAACAGATGCGTTTTTTGCTATTTTTTGAAAAAGCGAGGTATGTATCTTATAGTTTTTATATTCGGGATAGGTGCTTTCCGGATCATAACACATGGTATAGAAATCGGCTTCAGGAAATGCCTTTAACATACTAAGGGCCACCTGCTCCGCACCACCCCGCCTCATCAAATCATCATGAACAATTGCAATTTTCATTTATAAATCAATAGTGTAAATGCTGACCTGTATCCCTCTCCTTTATTTACTACAATGCAGATCAGAACATTTGCCTTATTGTACTTTGTAACAAATCAAGGCATGTAAAACTGCCGGCAATCAATGTACAAGATTAGAGTTTTTTATCCTAATTAAAAAATCATATCATCTGGGGATGTTCATGAAAAACCGCACAAACCAATAGAGGTGCTAAACAGGCTTTTTTGCAGTAGCTATACTATCCGGCTCGAGTTACATTTATTGTAATGACTCGATATATGGATAAAACATTATTTGTAGTTTTTTAACTCTTCACTAACCAATAATTCTAAAACTTCAAAAAACGATTTTGAATAATCCCATTTGAGCAATCTTTTCGCTTTACTGTTATCTCCGTACATGTCTTCGATATCTGTTGGTCTGAATAATTCTTTGTCTTCAACCAGTTTGTCAGCTGGTATCTTAAGCAGATCAAACACAAACGTTATAATTTCGCGTAAATAAATCGACGTGCCCGAGCAGATGATATAATCGTTAGCTTTATCTTGCTGCAATGATAGCCACATTGCTCTAACATAATCGGGGGCATAGCCAAAATCTCTTTTGATATCTATATTGCCTACCCGCAAAAAATCGGCGCGGCCATGCTTAATATCTAACGAGGTCTTGATTACTTTTTTAACAAAAAAATTGGAGCTTCTTAGGTAAGATTCATGGTTAAATAACACGCCGTTAGTGCAATATATATCGTAAGATTCGCGATAATTGATCCCTATCCAATATGCCGAGGCCTTCGATATGGCATATGGGCTAAGCGGATGGAGTGGCGTGACTTCAGTAACCGGCAGATTTGTTACTTTGCCAAACATCTCGCTGCTTGAGGCCTGGTAAACCCGGGTATCCAGTTTTAAAAGCCGGATGCTCTCTAATATATTCAGCAACGATTGTGTGTTGTAAGTAATGGTCCCGATCGGCTGCTCAAATGACATACCAACCGAACTTTGTGCCCCCAGATTATAAAATTCGCTCGGGCTGTATTTAATCAATATTTTGATAATACTCGAAAAATCAAGCAGATCGCACTCTTCAATTTTAATCTGCCCATCTATGTCGAGGTATTTAAAATTATTAAAATTAACATTATTGTAGCTCCGGGTAAGTCCCACCACTGTATATCCTTCGCTTAATAGTAATTTTGCCAAATAAGGCCCGTCTTGACCTGTGATGCCGGATATGCAGGCTATTTTCATTTCAAAAAGTTAATCATGTAATAATGAGCAAAGAAATCTGATATCAGGTAATTATAACATTAGTTTGGTCAAATATAACTCTGATATCTGAAATCATTAATAATTTTTTCCAAAGCATCGCCAGATTTTTTCCAGGAGAATTTTTTGTATTGACCGGCCCCCTTCTCAATTAGCCCGGCTCTCAGTTGCGGATCTTCGTGAAGCCTGATCATGGCCTCTGTAAGCAAGTCAACGTCGTAGGGGTTAACATACAAACTCGCATCGCCACATACTTCAGGAAGGCTTGAGGTATCAGATACTATAGTTGGGCAACCGGATGCCATTGCTTCAAGGGGCGGCATGCCAAAGCCCTCATACAGTGATGGATAGATAAAACAAAAAGCGGAGCGATAGAGATACGCTAATTCAACGTCGGTAATATATCCTGTTAATTTAATATTGGGCGAATCAGTGATCATTTCTTTTAGATCATGATCGGCAAAAACCTTTCCCTCAGATCCCACTATAACGAGTGGCAGTGCATCATTATTAAGCTTTTTATAAGCTTGTACAAGCTTTACAAAATTCTTCCTGGGTTCTAACGAAGACACTCCTAATAAATATCCCTTTTTTTTAACCTCAAGGCGTTTAAGAATATTTTCGCATTCCGGTGATGGGCTTCCGGTATTGGTAAACTCATTTGCAACACCGCAGTAAATAACAACAATCTTATCGGGTTCTACTTTCAATATGTTCACAATATCATTTTTAGAACACTCGCTGATCGTAATTATTAACTTACTGTTTTTAGCTATCCTGGGTAAAGCAAATTTGTAATAATAATAAAACGCTTTGCTAAACCATTTAGGGTTCACAAAAACCGTCAGATCCAGAATAGAGACAAATTGATTTTTATAGATTAGCGGAGCTGTATTGACAAAACTGATCAAAAGTTCTTTTCCGTTTTTATATAAGAAATAAGGCAGGTCTATTTGTTCCCAAAATACTGATTTTAATTTTCCGATGGTTTTGATTGGAAAACCTGATACGTTATATGAACTGTTAATAGGCTGGTTTGGCACCAGTATACATATTTCGCCCTCGTTATACTTACTAACCAGTTCGCGGGTCATTTCGTAGGCAAACCTCTGTGACCCAGTCTGTTTTTGGGTCAAAAATTTCCCGTTTATATATATCATTAGTCTATTTTGATTTTGATCAATTATTTTTTGTATGCCGTGGTCATTACACGTGCGCCTAATTTTAACGCAAATTGTTTACGCTGCCACTTTGCTATTCCATAAAATCTTTCTCCGCCAGATGACATAGGCAGTTTAGTTTCGTCCAATAATTCATAAATAAAAACAGCCTGCACAGCTTTATATTTTCTGCAATAGCCGGTAAAACTCTCAAGCCATTTTTTTTGTTCTTCTTCACTTGTTTTAAAGGTACCAAAAGCAGTGTTTACTTCTGTAAACCATATGGGCTTGTTTGTACGTGCCGAAATTGTTTTTACAATATCCACCCCCACTTTTTTCGAGTATTCGTCCATGTCCGAATACCAATGATATCCAATAATGTCAAAATTCACATTCTTTTTTTTCAGGAGGTCAAAAAAAACAAAATGGAACCAGCCACCGGTATTTATAATTGTTTTTGCGCCTGGGCGTTGGCTTTTTATACCGTCGATCATTCCTTTATAAAATGAGGCTAAAACATCCAGTTTATTAACATCATAGTCATCGGGAGAGCTCCCGCTTGTACCGGGTTTAGCCAATGCTATCTCCTGTTCGTTCCCCAGTTCAAAATAATCGAAGTAAGCGCCATATTTTTGTGCGAACACATTTCCGATGGTACGCCCTTTGTTATATGATACCTGGCTGTTATCATTAAAGTTCATCCCCATCATATATATCATTGGCAACAAACCGATATGAGCTGGTTTACTTAGTTTAACAAGTTGATAAAAGTTTGTTTCATTTCTGATATTCCCGCTGCTGTCTACCGGTACATCAAACCTATAGTAATTAAATCCAAGCTTTTTAATCATATCGATCTGCTGTTGCAGCGGTATATCCATATAAGTAGCCTGGTTAAGCGGGTGCCCGTTGATACCTTTTATAATTTTGACTGGTAGATTAGTAACGGGCGCAGTTATACCGGCCCGCAAAACACAGCAACAAACACCCAATAACAACGCGATACTTAAACGTTTCAAACTATTCCTGATATGTTTATGTTAAACATTTACTTCGCTTTCCCGGCTAAGAGAAAAGAGAATATTCTTCTATTTCTGTCTAAAAAACCGCCGATGCCGGAATGCAGCACCCTTTTTTTAGTAATGTTCCAATAAAAATATAATTTGGCCGTGTAGCTTGGGTTATATTTTTTTACAGACTTATAAAATTCGCGGTAACTATTGATATAGTTTTTGTCGCTTGTTCCGCCAAGCCTGAAATTCGCCAGTGTTTGGCTAATATGAATAAAAGGTACTTTATTGATCAAAAATCTATGGATAAGCTCACAATCCATCGCGTACCTATACTCTTTAGAGTAAACGCCAAACTCGTCATAAACGTTTTTGGTGACAAATGTCGAAGGATGAAATATCGACATGTATTTCCACAAGTCGGCCGAATTGGCTACCAATTCCATTGTTTTTTCATCGTTAAAATACCTGATATCACCAAAATATACACCTCCGGTTTTTTTGTTGGCTAAATAAGCGTTTGCAACGGCTTTTATAGCACTATCTGCAAACAGGTCGTCGCTGTTTAAAATGCCAACTATTTCGCCATTGGCCCGCAATATACCTTTATTAAAAGCATCGCTGATTCCTTCGTCTTTCTCCGAGACAAATACATTTATATTATCACGGTATTTATTGATGATGTTTATCGAGTTATCGGTTGAGCCACCGTCGATAACGATGTATTCAATATTGGGATAATCCTGATATATGATGCTCCTGATACATTCTTCAAGGTATTTATCACCGTTATAATTAATAGTTATTATCGATATCAGAGGAAGTGTATCAGTGCCCGGTGTTTGTGTATATACATTCATTTTTAGCTATTGATATGGTAAACGGCGGCTATGGGTTTCTTGAACGAAAGCACCTCGGCCCAGCGCGTTTCCTTTGCTCCGTATATTAAAATAAACGAGCACAGAATACCACCTGCATATGCCTCACCGTTTAGTAACACAATGATAAATAAGATTGAAATGAACCAATTAAGCTTTTTAAATACCATACGAAACAGATACATAAATACAAACAGGTATAAAAAACCAAGTTGATACGAAACCTCAGAAATTGAGGATGTAACCTGTAACATATTCTCGGCACTCTGCCTGCTTATACCAAATATGGGATGATCGAGTGCAATATTAAATGCTTTTAAAGTAATTTCGGCCCTATCGTTGACTGATCCGGCGGCCAGTGTATTTTCGTGAGTAAAAAGCTTATCGATGGTTTGTATGTAAATCATGTTGCCGATATCCAAATCGGTTGCGCTGGCCAGATAAACGCTTCCGAGTACAAGCAACGAAACTAAAGAAATTAAACAAATGCCGAACCTTTTTTTCAATACCCGATCATCCGAAAATAAAAATATCTGCAGCGCCAGAAGCAAAACCATGATAAAACCACTGGTAGAAACTGTGAGTAAAATACTTACTAAGAACACGATAAGTACCTTATTGTTCCTTTTATAGAACAAAAACCAATAAAATGCGAAAAGCTGATTAAAAGCCCAGGCACCGGGTTCCCAAAATATACTTTGTACCCGTAAATCGTTTGATACCCTATCTGTGTAAACCAACAGGTTATAATATCCACCTGTGTCGGCACCGCCAAACAAGTCGTTAGTATGGGTCGGCAAGAGTGTTATCCATGAATAATTGATTAGAAAAAGGATACCAAATACGATACTTATTATAGACAAATAATAGATTACCTGGGCAAATTTATCGAGAATAGATAGCAGCGTTTTTTTGTTGTAAAAGCCCAGGATAAAATACACAATCATGATTGAGAATGTATTAAACAGGTCAAATGACACATTAAATATCTTCGATATTAATGGAAAAACAGCTAAAAAAAAGACAATTGCATTTGGAACTGCAATTGTCTTTGTAATTTTTACCTGGAAAAAGAGATACAGTAATAAAAACAGGTCTAAACCTATTTTAACGGCATTGGTATACTCAAAAAACAACCATGAACCATTGGCATACACGGCAAAAATAGCCAGTATATATTCAGCATAGTTTTCAATAGCTTCTTTTTTTATTGATTTCATCATCTACAATTAAAAATGAAGCGCTATAGATCGCATTAATACGTTTTATGAATTTATATACGTTATGCTACTGTTCTGATATGAGTAAATTTAATCAACATTCAAATTTTAACTAAAAAACCCCTGTTTTAAAGGCGAATGAAGTAAAAAAAGTTTTTGTTAAAATCATCGCAAATAAAATAAAAACCTTCGTTTAAAATTCGCCTTACTATGTCCGATATTACCTTTTCGCCTGTAATTGAAGGATGGAATTCGAGCGCTATTTTCTTAATATTCGAGTTTTTCAGAAAGGATACATCTTTAAAAATTTCGACCTCTCCGCCTTCAATATCTACACAAAAATAGGTAGGGTTATACTTTTTTATCAAATCATTTAATTTGATGACTTTTATTTTAGCAGGCTTCCCATCAATTTCGCTAAATATTGAAGACTCGCGGTGATCATCTTTTATAAAAAAATCTATCTCGTTTTTGTCAAAGTCATTACTTACAACTATCTCGTTGTGAACATCAAAAGCGATATGGTTTAACGCCATATTTTTTTTGATGAGCGAAATCAGCTTCGGGTTAGCTTCAAACGCCACTACTTTATTTTTAGATATTTTCTGTGCAGTAATTGAGTTGAACCCAACACCACAGCCAAGTTCGACATATATATCATCCGGCTCTAATGTTGTTCTGATGCAATCATTTTCACCAGCCTCATAATGTTCCTTAACTATTTCTCTAAATACCTGCCGGCTAATTACCGGGTCGTTAATAGATAGTTTAACGCCTAATTTTGTTGTATGTGTTTGTTTAATTTTCCTGAATGGATAAAGCAACTCGGCAACAATGACGTTGGTTACACGAGGGATAAATCTTAAAACCTTTTTTATATATGACATCTGTGATTAATTACATTATTTACTAAAACTCCGCTATTTAATAAATATTAACGAATTTATAATTAGTATAATCGAAACCGGGTGCTATGTGCAGGTCATCAAAAACCAATTCGGGTAATTCGTTAAATTCAAATCCAAAATTGGCGAGGCTCGCCGCGATAGATTTCACATTAGGATAGTATTCGCCAACGAGCGCCGGTGAAGTTGGGCAAGGATGATGAGGTGGTGCACATTTTTCGATATTGATTTTTTCGTGCTTGTTGTGGGTAATTGCAAAGCCGATGAAAGATGCAAGAATCCCCCCCTCAAAAGGTGCGGTATCGACTGCAACAACGTTTTTGCATGCCAGTAAAGCTTTTATAGTATCTTCAGAATAGCGTTTGTCGGCAGAGAAGTATTTTAAACAAATGACCTTACCTTGATATCCGTATTTTTCTTTGCTAAAATCAATAAACTTAAGGCACTCGACCAGCCCATCACCATAAGTTAACAGAGTAAAGTCCTCTCCATCGCCGTATATGGCAGCTGTTTCAAATTTATCATGGGTTACGTCGTATCCCAACTCAAACTGCTCCATAGTTTTATACAGCCAGCGGTGCTCTAAAAGCACAGAAGGTTTGTCGATCAGTGTTGAGTAAATTGATGCTCTGTAGGCATCAAGCGGCGTTGCAGGGATAAAGATATCCAAACCGGCAGCCTGCATAAATATTGAGTGGTAGTTTGCGGTATGTTGCGGGCCATTGCCCCATTGCCTGCCTATACAAATGCGTAATGCTACCGGGCAAGGATAGTTACCACCAAACATATAATCCCAACGGGACGCCTGGGTGAATATCTGATCAAAAGCAAGCATCGCGAATTCGATCCTTCCGTGGTGAACTATGGGCCTTAACCCCTGCGATGCCATGCCGACAGCCATACCTGTGAAAGATAGTTCAGAAACAGGTACGTCAAGCACCCTGTCCGGATATAATTCTGCCAAACCTTTTGTACTGCCGTCAGCACCGTTAGCATAATTTACCCCCAAACCAATAATATATGTGGAATCGTTATTTTCTAACTGATAAAGGTGGCCTTCTCTCAGCGCTTCGACAAAATTCATATTCTAACTTTTATTTGATTTCTAATATTTAAAAACTTCTCCTCGGTTTCTTTAATTGTGTTTGCAATTAAAGCTTCTACTTTTTCCGGTTCAACACCATTTTGGATCAGCAAATCCTTACTAACTGTTATACAGTCGTTGGCTTCAATAAATTCCGGCGTATCATTGACACGATAACCAGGTGCTTTTTCTTTCATCGGGCCGCTGTGTCCGTAAGTACCCCTAACAACATCCAAATGCAAAACCGCCGGTTTTCTATCGGCAAGTATGTTTTCTTTCATCAGTTTCGTTTGCTTGCTTACAGCGTTAACATCCCTTGCTTCCATACGGTGATACGTGGCGCCAAGGCCCTCGATGATTTTCGGGTACGAATAATCTTTTGCTTTTCTGTCGCTGTGAGCTGATATAACTGAATACTTGTTATCCTCAATTACAAATAACACCGGTACGTTCATTAAAGCAGCAAGGTTTATAGACTCGTAAAAAGCGCCCTCTTCAGCAGCCCCATCTCCGATAAAAACAACAGCTATATTATTTTTTTTCGAAGCTTTGATCGAAAATCCGATACCTGTACCTAAAGGAGCAACACTGCCCAGGATAGGTGTAGAACCAACAAAGCCTACCGACCGGTCGAGCATGTGCATCGACCCCCCGTAACCTTTGCAGCACCCTCTGGAATCGCCGTATACCTCATACACCATCTTGTCGAAATCACCGCCCTTAGCCAGGTAATGGTGATGCGATCTATGATTACCCATTACCAGGTCATCTGTCTCTAACGCCGAGCATACGCCTACTGCCGAACTTTCCTGCCCGATGGAGAGGTGTAAAAACGAAAATATCTTACTTTTAAAAAAATCGTCTGCGATGAGCTCTTCAACTGCTCTGATCTGAACCATCTTCGACAACAAATTCATTGAGAATTCTGTGCTTAACATATTTATACTTAATTAAAGTCTATTATTATTCTTGAACATTTCCCTGATTTCATAACATCGAAACCTTCGTTAACCTGCTCTAGCCCTATAACGTGCGATACGAGATTTTTGGCAAGGGCCGCGTTGCTGTTAACATCTTTTACAATTTCATCAAAATCTGTATCCGGGTTAAAACCGCCGCCATCAGAAGCAAATAATTTAATCCCATCAAAAAACTTCAACGGATCTTCCAGTTTAAGCGTCTCGCCGGTGCGCGGTTGCCCGATTAAAACAAATGATCCTTTTTTGGCCAGTAAGTTAAAACCTGATGATATGATATTTACATCGCCGGTAGTATCCATAATGACATCGAACTTCCCTTCCAGATCGGCAAATTTAAATCCGTCCTCAATGCTGTGAAAATCCACATCGAACTTATCAACAAATTGTTTTTTTGATGAGAATTTATCAACTATCACAATCTGGCCGAAGCCAAAAACCTTGGCCCAAAAAAGTAACGACAGGCCCAGACCGCCTGCCCCGGTAATCAATATACGGCTGTTTGCGCTGATTGTAAGCTCCTTTTTAAAGATACCCCATGTGGTCGACAAAGCGCAACCAATTAACGGGTATACCAGCCTAAGTTCATCGTTTTTGGCAACGGGCGATACCCTATTCTCCGAAACGACCGTGATCTGGGAAAAAGTGGTTACCGATCCCGACCCGATTAACCCGATTTCTGATTCATAGCGGGGGCCGAACACATCAATACCCGAGGCTTTACGCCAGTGTAGTACGACAAAATCACCAACTTTAACTCTGCTAACGTCTTCGCCTACTTCGATAACTTCGCCATAACCTTCGTGCCCCATTAAATGTGGCAAGTAATTATCAACACCTTTAACAGCGTTGATCTCATTCCATTGGGCACCGCACAATCCGGATGTTTCCATCCGTACTTTAACCTGGCCGCGTGCTACCTGGGCGTCTTTTAAATTGAATATCTCAAGCGGTTGATGCTGCTTAGTTAAAACTGCAGCTTTGAATTGTTCCATTAAATTTGATTGATTTGTATAGTGAACGATTGTGTGAATGATTATGCGCCCTGGTAACTACGGTTAAAGCAGGGCAATTAACAAATTTTATAACCAGGTTAAATAAGCCCGCGTCTGAAATTATCACATGGCTGGCACGTAAACAGGTTAATACATTATTAATGATTGAAGTATGGATGGATAAAGGTTTTATATCATTAATATCAGAATATGTTTTAATGCCTAACGCCAGTGCCGAATCGCCGTAAGATATGTATGGTATATTATCCGGATATTTTGAATTAAAAGCCATTAGTTCTTCTGAAGTTGTTAAGTTAACATATACATATTGGTTGCCTATCTGCCGGATGAAAGAATCCAGCTGCGGATTCGACAATTTATTGTAATCAATTTCGTATTTATCGTTAACACAAGCAGGGTCTATCCCCAATTTGAGAAAAAACAAATCCGGATAATTTACAATCGGATCGTTATCATACGTCCCTAACTTAATAAGCTGTCCGTATTCCTTCAGCGTACTGCTAAATTCAGTATCTAACTCATAAACTTTCCGGTGTTGTGCCGGAAAATCGATATGATGAATATTGGCAGGCAATGCAAATAATATCTGTGCTGCCTTAAAGTACTCCGGGTGACAAACAACGTATATATTATCAAATTTACCTGCGAGTTTTTTTAATGCGGGTACAATTACCCCGATATCGCCAAGCCCGCCGTGTGGTACAATTACAATATTTTTAAAAGAGCGCCACCTGGCATTATAATACCGCCAAACCAAAGCCGGAAACAAAAACCACAAAATATGCTTACCCCTTCGTTGTAGCGCTTTAATTACCTTCATAAAAAAATCATTCGTTAAAATCTGCAATATCCGCCCGGTATGTCGGCCCGATTGAAACAAACTTAGCCGCGATATTGTTGGCTATTTTAACTGATCTTTTAATGTCTGAACCCGTGGCCAGGGCAACAGCGATTACCGCCAATACAGAGTCGCCGGCTCCCGAAAGCTCTTTCACTCTTGTTTTAATACTGGGTACCGAGAAACACTCTAAAGCTGCGTTGCAACAAAAAATGCCATTATCACCTAAGGTAACCACAAGGTATTGTAAATTCAAAAGCTTAACCAGTTCCTTACACTCTTCCGGAAATTCGCTCGACAGGTTGTACCGCAGCTTGATCATATTAAACTCGTGCTTATTAGGTTTAAGTAAAAAAACCGAATTAAAGCGCTGCACATCATCCCGCTTGCTGTCAACAAATACTTTTGCGTTAGCCTGTTTTGCTAACTGAACTACCTTTTGTGCCAAATTGTAGGTAATTACCCCTTTGTTATAATCGTTTAGAATAATGAACGAATCAGGATTTACCATTTTTTTTAAAAGCTCAATTATCGCCGATTCCGACTCGGCGGATATATCAGAACTATCTTCGTCATCAAACCGTATTTGATGATTGTGGTTATAAAGCGCTATGATTCGCGTTTTTAATGAGGTTTTTCTGCCGTTCTGAACGATAAGCCGTATATTATCTTTCGTTTTTTCCGAGAAAAAATCATCCCGGAGTTTTTCAAAATCATTCCCTACAACCGAAATAAAGGTGGAGTTATGCTGTAAATTTTCAATATGCGCATGTACATTAAATGCCCCGCCACAACTATTAATAACTTCCCTAACATCTAATACCGGAACAGGGGCCTCCGGAGATATCCTTGTTATATCGCCATAAATAAACCTGTCTAAAATAAGATCGCCTAAAACAATAAAATTCTTCATTAAAAAATTATTCAATTAAAGTACTCTATTAAGAAAACAGAGATTATAGTAATAATGTGGGCAAATATAGCCTATTCAGCAAACTTTTAATACGTTAGGGCTGCTTTTCAATGTTCATTGCAGTAATCTTTCGTATTTTGGATTTTTGTTCTTTGAAAAAATAAAATAGTAAACCTGTATCGGAGAAGTAATGGTCCCCAGTCCAAGACAAATCAGATTACTGAGTACTATACCATTTAAGCCCATCTTCATGTTTATTGTCAGAAATATAGCAAGCGGAATATTTATAACAGCAGTAACAATTGACAGGTACATAGATAGACGTAACTTACCTATGCCATTAAGCACATACGCAAAAATATTGTTCCATGTATAGATTATAGCATATACTCCCATCAACAGCGGCAATCCTTTAGGCATAACAATTGGTTCTTTTATCCATATTTTAATAATTTCATCACAAAAGTAAACGACAAGTAAAATAAAGAATATAATAGGAATCAATAATTTGCACATCAGTTCTATCTTCTTTTGCATCCACTCAATATCTCCTTTAGTATATGCTTCTGTATACGACGCAAAAAAAGGCGTCATTAACATATTCATTAAATAACCTATGTTATTAAATATCAAAAATGGCACAGCATATACGGTAACCAATTTTGGCCCGAGTATGTTTGAGATGATGATATTATCCGTACAAAATACTATGATGCTTATAATCTGCATAAGGAAAAATTTCAATCCCAAATTCAGAATAGAAGAGACTTTTGACTTTTTAAAGTATTTGATGCCAGGTTTAAGATAGGTGTACTCTGTAAAAAATAGTACAGAAACAATCAGGATTGCTATTAAAAGACTGCTTGAATATAATACGGCTGTCATGATCAAACTCACCGGCCGTCCATGAAAAAACACTACCAGTAATATTATAAAAAGTGTATTTCCGATTATCAAAATTACGGATGTCAGTGAGTTACGTTGTACCGCAATAAGTATTTGATTGATCAATGCGAGCACAACATAGATGATCATGCAGTAGATAAATGTCATTACAACTATCCGCAGTTCGCCGTTACTCACTATTTGGGTATTAAATACCTTATTCCAATTAAAAAGATAAAATAATGGAGTTACGATAATGATGGCGCCTATACCAAATATGGCCATTGCAAAGTATGCTGTCGATACATATCTTTTGGCTTCGAACAATCGGTTTTTGGCAAGAGCTGCCGACAGCTTGTTGCGCAAACCGCTGCCAATACCTATATCCATCAGTGAGAGCCATTGCAATATAGTTAGCAAGGTAGACCAAACACCATACTTTTCGGCGCCAAGCTTGCTGATTAAAAAAGAAACCAAAAAAAGGCTCAGACCGATAGACAACAGCTTTAATACCATGGATGTACTAAGCTGTTTCAGGATATTTTTGTCGCGCGATTGGGAGTTCAGTTCGTTAACCTTGATCTTATTCGCACTAAAAATATTAAGCTTCGCTACCCTCATAATCAATATTCAGTTTGCCCTGGTCACCTAATTCTTTATCCTTTAAAAGCAATCATCAATGGCCTTACATAAAATATGGCCGATCAAAATATGCATTTCCTGAATATTAGCAGTAATATCGGATGGTACGACAATGTTAATATCGCACAACTCGCTCATTTTACCACCATTGCGGCCAGACAGGCCCAATGTTTTGCACCCTTTTGCCCGCCCATACTGTAAAGCATTTAAAACGTTAGTGCTGTTACCGCTTGTTGATATGCCGATAAGGAGGTCGCCTTCCCGGGCCAATGCCTGCACCTGCCTTTCAAATATCCGGTCAAAACTATAGTCGTTGGCAATGGCTGTAATGGCCGAAGTATCGGTGGTAAGGGCTATAGCGGGTAAACCGTCGCGTTCCTTCAAATACCTCCCGGTAAACTCGGCCGCTATGTGCTGCGCGTCGGCTGCGCTGCCCCCGTTGCCGAAAAGGTACACTCTGTTGCCTGCTTTGACTGTAGATACGACCATTGCACATGCATTTGCAATAGCTTCGGGCAACTGGTCTTCTACCGCAAGGGCAGTTTGAATATGTGTACGGATATCGTTTTTTACCGCTAAAATATCTCTCATTTATTAAAATAGAATGTTAGAAGTTGCTGAACAAGCTGTTGGTTTGGGCATTAACGCTGTTACCTTATCTGTTCATGAATTCGTTGTATCTCGTCGATATATGCGGCAATACCTTTTTCGAGTGTAAACTCAGGTAGGTACCCTAAATTCTGGCTGGTCGCAGTGATATCAGCACAAGTATTATTCTGATAAAAAGTGAACGGGTTATCAATGTATTCGACCTCAACTTTTTTATTGAGATGTTGACTTAAAACAGATACAATATCATTAAAGGACCTTGACTTACCATAACCAACATTATAAATCCCCGGCTTACCATCGACTGCCTTAATATTAGCCTGTACTACATCATCAATAAAAACAAAATCCCTGAGCTGCTCGCCATATTTAAACAATTTCACCTTGTTATTTGACAGCATTTGAAGGCCGAGCTGCAGTATCATTGACGCGGTTTTTCCTTTGTAATATTCTGCATTTCCATACACATTGAAGTAACGCAGTCCGGTAATTTTAGCCAGAGGGGTTTTTGGGATTATATCGCGCGTAATGTTATCCATCATCAGTTTGCTAAATCCGTAAACGTTTTCAGGATGTTCGCCATACCCCACCCGATTAGGTGCCTCCGAATTACCGTAGGTACCTGCCGATGACGCGTATACCAGGTGTGCGCCTGTGCGGGCAGCAAGGTCGATAAAGAACTTAAGCGTATTGGTATTTGTTTTGATAACCAAAGACTGGTCCATTACGGTAGTATCGCTGATGGCGGCCTGGTGAAATATATAATCCCACGAATAAGCATTCAGTAAAGCCAGGTCATCCGGGTTATTGATATCGCCTGAAATAACTGTATGAGCAAAATTCCGCAAATTTTTAAAATGACCTAATGCCGTGTGATTCCCGGACGGGAATCTTTCGCTTGACTGAAATTTATCGAATACTACAATATTGCTGTCGGGGTAGTTTTTTTGCAGGTAAAACGCAATATTACTGCCAACAAAGCCGGCTCCGCCGGTTATCAGGATATTTTTGTTATTAAAATTCGTATTCATTCTTTATTTATTAAAACGTCAGCTTGCCGCGCGAAACTTACATCCCGATACCTTGCCCCATCAATTTAACTAAAAAATAGGCACACGCAACGAATGCGCCAACTACAATGCCCAACAACACACCTACTACTTTCCCTACCTTCTTAATTTCCAATGGCAAAACCGGTTTATCGATAATTTGTATCAGAGGCGTTTCTTGCTGCAAAGATATCCTGGCCAATTCTAAATTCTTTACGATCTCGGCGTACATGGCGCTGCTTGCCTGAACATCCACCTGTCTTTTTTGTGAAGGCACCCTCAATGATAACAGATTGGGGTTGGCACTGGGCGTAGCATCCATAGCGGAGGCAACACCGTTAATTGACCGGTCTAAAACATTTTTTACACTATCGGCCTGGTGTTGCAGTATGGCTACGCTTTGGTAAGCCTTTTTTGTTTTGGTTTGTATATAAAACTGGTTAACATTCTCAACAAGCTGCTCTGTAAATATCTTCGAAAAAAGTTCGTCCTCTGTGGTAAGCGATACATTAATGATATTAAGTTTTTTATCGGGTTTAACAATCGAAAGCAGCTTCTTGTTAAAAACATCTACTAAATTGGTTACTATACTGTCCTGTATACGGCTAAATTTCTGAGGATCTCCATTAAAACTTATGTTGTCGATACCGGTGCTTTTTTTCCAACCGGGTCGCAGTTTGTTGAAATCAATATATCTTTCGATAAGCAACTGATCGCGCCCGTTAAAGTTCCCCTTATTCAAAAGTGTTTTTTCGATCATTGTACGCGATTTGTACAATTCGAGAATGTTATCTCCCTGAAATACCCCGCCGCCTGCTATCCCTCCAATGTCTATACCTGCCATTGAGGCTAAACCAGCATATTGACTGAGTAACCCACTCTTACTATTATCCTCCAATACAAAAACGCAGTTGGCAGTATAGGTCGGCTTTTTAATAATGCTATAAGCCAATCCTGATATCGCACCCAATAAGCTTACAATGGCAATAGCTAACCACTTAGATAACAGATATCTGTAACTGTTTCTAAACATCAATAACATTTCGTGTATAGATATTTCTTCTTTCGCTGCAGAGTCATCAACCGACAATTTAGTGGTTTTCATTATATTACTTTTTAACCAAACTGATAATCCCAATAATCACAGCGCCCATTGATGCTAAGCCGCCAAGCAGACCAACCGATTCGGCTGCCGATAACCCCCGTGTAACAGGCTTTTTCGGTACGACGATTTGGCTGCCTGCCTTTATTTTAGGATAGCTCCTGAAAAACAAAAAGGTGTGCGTGCTTTTAACCGTTCCATTAGCATAAACTACGTAAGCTCTGCGTCTTAACGCATCCGGCGAAAAGCCACCGGCATTATCAACATATCCTCTGAGCGATTTTGAGCTGGAATAAATTACAGAGCTTGGAAATAATACTTCGCCGTTGACTTTAACCAATTGTTGTTGTTTGGGAATTATCAGTACATCACCCTCCTCTAAAATTAAGTCGATATCGGATCCGGGATTATCTAATATTTTTTTCAGGTCGATACCCACATTATCATTCTTAACTTGTTCGAGCACGTTGTTTGTCGAATCTTTAAACGTTTTTTGCAGTTGCAGCAGCCTGTCAAGGCGGTTTTGCCTCAATATTGCCGAATCTAACTTGCCTTTATCCGAATCGAGGCCTCCGTTATCACTGGTTCGCCTTAGTGTACCGCCTTCAATGTCTGCATAAGCTGTTAACCCGCCGGCCCGTTTTACCAGACTTGATATTTTTTCATTTTTGCTGCTGATAGCGTATGGGCCAGGATATAACACTTCGCCCTCTATTTTAACTGTACGTTGTTTTTCAAAACCCGGCAAGCCAAATACCGATACCTCATCAAAGGGCTGCAATATGAATGATGAAGTACTAAATTTTAGCTGACTATCCACATCAACAACAAACACCTGAGCTACGGGAGCACCTTTCTGATTAGGATCGCTGTTATTTATACGACGTGCTATCTCGATGCGTTTAGCGCTTGCGCCTTCGGCAAAGCCACCGGCCCGGACGATCAGGTCTTCGATAGTCATGTTATCAGCATAATCAAAATCTCCTGCTTTTCTTACCTCTCCTTTAATAGTAACCTTATAATTATCGCGTAAATCAAATATAGACGGAATGGTTACCACATCCTCTCTCTGTAACGGAATATCAGCGCTTGTTTTCGACATAATCGCTTTAACATCGAAAGGGATGTTCTCAGTAGTATTGTCCGGTTTCAAACGCGTGATATATCCTCTTGAAGCAAAAGCATCTTCTTTTAAACCGGCTGCCTTGGCGATTAGTTGCGATAAAGTCAATCCTTTATCCAGTTCGAACTGGCCGGGCCTGAAAACCGCTCCGTTAATAATCACCCGGTTCTCAAAACGTTCAAGTATTTTACCAACTGCATATTGATCGCCACGCAGAGGAATATAGTTTGAGTAATCGTCAGAGCTAATATCGGTTACACGGAGCTCTTTATCGGTAACTTGCGTAGCTTTTATCGAGGCTGTATAGGCAATATCCGTAAAACCTCCGGCAAAATTAATAACCGACCGCAGCGTTTCGCCGGGCAGCACCTCAAATAAAGCTGGATGCTTCACTTCGCCAGCCAACGCAACACGTACCTTGTAGGTAGGGATATTGATCACATCGCCATCCTGCAGGCGAATGTTATCCTTTTGGATCCCCTTCAATATAAAATCATAAACGTCGGCTGTCCTGATAATACGATTATCACGGATCAGTTTAATCTGCCGCAGGGAGCCATTATTATTTGGCCCTCCGGACGCATACAATGCTCCAAAAAGTGTGGTAAGAGACGAAAGCGTATAAGTGCCGGGCTTCGTTATCTCACCGGTGATAGTCACTCTTATACTGCGTATATTACCTAAGGTAACAGCCAACGTAGCTCCGTTGCCGATGGCATAATGGGCGGCAATTAATTTATTGCTGATCAATGCCTTCGCCTGCTCGATGGTTTTTCCATTAACATTTATCAAAGCAACGTTGGGTACCTGAATAGTTCCATCGGGAGAAACAGTCAATTTCCAATTGGCTACGTTTACCCCGTTTACATCGATCAGTACCTGATCATCCGGGCCTAAAACATAGTTTTGTGGGGTAGCAATACGCAGATTTGGCTCGAACGTAATGTCACTGCCGTTAAACAAGTCTGCGCCAAAAACCCTTAATTTACTTGTGTCTCTGCTATCTGCCGGTATGTTTTTGTTTGCTGTTTGGGGTGTGTAATTCAATTGGCGCGACCCTGTTTGACTATTATTTACATTATTGCCGTTATTTCTTAACAGATTAATACGGGTCTGCAACTTATTAGCGTCATCCTCAGACATACCTTTGGAGATAGCCAGGCTGCGTAATTGCGCATCGCTCATCCCGGTTGCCTGGGCTTGTTTTATCAGTTCCGAAAGCTGGGCGTCGGTCAGCTCATCAACCTTTACAGTACCGATATTGGCCGGGGTAATTGTCTGAGCAAATAAAGCGTTGGTATTTTGTATGCAAATGAAAAGCAAAAGCAATATCAGGACGCGGTAGCAATATCTCATTTTTTAGTTTTCGTTAAGACTCAATTGAGTTAAAACAGTTTAAATTTATAGATAGAATATCTTATTTTATTTTACGAAATTAACAATTAATATCCAATCGTTGTACAAATTTTGCAATTTACCATAAACCGATTAAGGTGCATTTTGTTCTAATTATGATAAATCTGGTAAACCCCTTTTACCGTATGCTTGTGGGCCGAACCAACCAAGACGGTCACTATTTTTTTATCTATCATCAGGTTATCAGCAGTATTGAGATACTCGTTTTCGTCAACTATAACGGGGTTACGGTTCATCATATCACTGATATTGAGTTTTGATGTATCGGCAATTTGTACCAGGGCACGGCGCAGGTCGCCGTCTGTTACGATACCTTCAACTTTTTCGCCTGTCCCGACGATGACCATCCCTATCCTGCCTTCAGACATTTTCAACACCAGCTCGGTAAACGTAGCATCAGTATTGATAAAGGGCAAATTATCTGTACGCATCAGATCTTTCACTTTAAGCACCAGCTTACGGCCAAGGCTTCCTCCCGGATGGAAACGTGCAAAATCTGTTTCTTTAAACTCTCTCGACTCCATCAAGGCAACAGCAATAGCATCCCCCATAACCAGCGCCGCAGTCGTCGACGAAGTAGGCGCCAGCTTTAACGGGCAGGCTTCGTGCTTTATGCTAACATTTAAATGATAATCGCTGTTGCGGGCGATGGTTGACTCGGCATTACCTGTCAGCGCGATCAGTATATTTTTATTCCATTTCAGATAAGGTATCAGCTTCAGAACCTCGTCAGTTTCGCCCGAATAGGATATCATGATCACGATATCGTCCGCACCGATCATACCCAGGTCGCCATGAAAAGCCTCGCCTGGATGCATAAAGAAACTCGACGTGCCTGTGCTTGATAAAGTAGCTGCTATTTTTTTTCCGATCAGGCCTGATTTGCCGATACCGGTAATAATTACCTTACCTGTACCTTTTAATATAGCCTGTATAACACGGTCAAATTCATCATCGAGCTGACTGGCTACATGCAGCAGCGACTCGATCTCAATATCAAAAACACGGCGGGCTATATCTTTCATTAACCAGGCTGCTATTTGTTTAACAAAGGTGCGATAACGTTTTCCAATTCGTGCAGCTTAACCATGTTCGGGCCATCGCTCAAAGCGTTATCCGGATCCGGGTGTGTTTCCATAAAATACCCGTCGGCGCCAAAAGCTTTGGCAGCCATGGCCATCATGGGTACAAAGGTACGGTCGCCACCGGTTTTGCCTCCTGCCCCGCCCGGCCGCTGTACCGAATGCGTACAATCCATACATACCGGGTAGCCAAACTGCTTCATGTCATATATATTCCTGAAATCGACAGCCAGATTATTATAACCATACATATTGCCGCGCTCGGTAAGGATAACCTGTTTGTTTCCGGCTTCAACAACTTTTTGAGCCGGGTAAAACATATCCTGGCCCGATAAAAACTGAGCTTTCTTTACATTCACGATCTTACCGGTTTGCGCAGCAGCTACCAATAAATCGGTTTGACGGCATAAAAAAGCCGGTATCTGTAATATATCAACTACCTGGGCGGCTATTGCTGCCTGCCCCGGCTCATGAATATCGGTAGTGCAGGGCAAGCCAAAACGCTCTTTAACGTTATTCAGCATTTCCATCCCCTTTTTAATACCCGGGCCGCGATAGGAATGTATGGAAGTTCGATTGGCCTTATCGAACGATGACTTAAAAATAACAGGCACGTTAAACTTTTGCCCAATGGTAGCAACCTTATCGGCAACGGTATATAACAACTCCTGATCTTCCATCACGCAGGGGCCCAATATGAAAAACGGGGCGCTGCTTATTTGCTCAAATAACATAGTTATGGATTAAATTCCCCCGCAAAGATGGAAATTATTGTTAATTTTTGATGAAAAATGTACTGTGCACAACCAACCATCAATTAAATTTAATTAACATTTGCACTTTGCCTATAGCCTGTTATTGCCATATTATATTTTATTGAGGACAGCTTTCGCAGCACAAAAACTAAATACTTAGGTTAAAATCGGTATAAAAACACCAAATCCGATTAGTTAAACCATTAATTATGTAGTATATGTGGAAAAAAAATGTGTTAAATTATTGTTAAAAATTAGTCTGGTAATTCTATAGATTATATATTTGTATCAATTGTTAATTTATCCGTACTAACCAATTTGTTCTTTATGATAAATAATGAGGTCAGTTAACTAAAAAGAGAAAGTTCCCACTTTCTCTTTTTTTTGTTTTATAGCCTTACGGATATGTTAAAAAAAGTGAAATATCCCTCCTGCCAGCAACGTTATCCATTCACAATTGATAAACTTGCATCATTATTAAATATACCCAGTACTAATGAAGCGTACGCTGCTTGCCTTTACATTGTTGTTATTTGCCTGCCGGGCTGCTTATGGGCAAATACCGGTAAGCGGAAAAGTTTTGGAAAAAGGCACACGTGTAACGTTGGCCGGTGTAAAAGTGCAAAATACCACTACTAAGGATAATACCCTTACCAATGCCGCAGGCATATTCAGTATTAAAGCTAAAGCCGGCGACATGTTGATCTTCGAATCGTTTGCTTACAAACCGGACACAGTGCTGGTAACCAATGCGCGTTACCTGGAGATACTGCTGCAGCCACAAAACACCAATTTAAAAGAGGTAACAATTAAGAACCAATCGACCAAACTGGGCAATTTAAAGGATACGACCTTTCATAATCAGGCAGTGACCTACCAGCGCGATGCAAACGGCAGCCCGATAGGCGGCCTGGCTATACGGTTTGGTTACGGAAAAAGCGCTAAAGAGAAACGTGCCGAAAAACTGGGATACGATACCGTAGCCACGGCACAGATAGATAAGGCTTTCAGCCCGGCGAGCGTGAGCAAATACATCCCGTTAAAAGGCAATGACCTGAAACAGTTCATCGCAATATATCGCCCGACCATTAAACAATATAAAGCGCCAAATTTTGACCTGGCGCTTTATCTGAATGATTGTTATCAAAAGTTTTTAGCCTTGCCGCCCGATAAACGCAAGCTGGCATCGCTTAAAGCAGATACTGCCGGCAATTAATATTTCCCTACAATCACTTTGTGAAACTGACCGAAATTCAGATACTTGCCTGCAAGCCTTAATACGTCGTTAGCGGTGATGCTACGCACGACTTCGGTATACTGGTCGTAATATTCAAAATCGAGCCCGCTTAGGTAAACATTCTTAAACTTATCGGCGTGCGAAAAGACATTCTCCAAACTGCCCAACAGCGAGCCGAGCATATAGTTTTTAACTAAAGATAGCTCTTCCTCACTGATCAGTTCGGTTTTAAGGATATTGATCTCCTTTTCGATCTCAGCCAATGCCTGGCGTGTAACATCTGCTCCTACCTCGGTAGCAATAAATATACTACCGGTGGCTTTCATCGAAGCCATCCCCGAACCGATACCATAAGTGTAACCTTTATCCTCGCGAATGTTGGCCATCAGTCTCGATCCAAAATAGCCTCCTAAAATAGTATTCACAACCTGCAACGCCGGGAAATCGGGGTGAGTACGATTGATGAGCATAGTACCCAAACGTATGGCAGATTGCAGTGCACCGGGCTTTTCGATATAATTGAATAACTGCTCTGATGTTTTAAAGCCAGGCTGTGTGATATCGGGCACATTATTGCCGGTCCAGTTCTTACCAAAGCAATCTGTTATTTCTTTTAAAATATCATCGTCAATCTTACCGGCAGCTATCAGCGTACAGTTATTGGGCTGATACATTTGCTTAAAGTACGCCAGCATGTCGTCGCGCTGTATCTGTGCGTAATCTTCGACTTCCGGACTGATACCATACATGGTTCCGCCAAATAAAGCCTTGTTAAAAGTGCGGCGGGCCACAAAATCATTCTTCTGCAGGCTAACCTGCAGCTTTTGCTGCTGGTTGCGGATAAACGTAGCCAACTCCTTTTCGGGAAATACAGATTCGGTGAGCACCTCTTTAACAACAGGCAATGTATGTTTGAGATGCTTATTTAAGCAATACAGCGTTACCTGCGAATGATCGAAACCATAGTCGACCTGTAAAAATGCGCCATAATAGTCGATAGCATCGGCGATTTGGGCGGCGGTTAAATTATTGGTACCATCGTTCAGCATGGTATTTACCGCAATGTTTAACAGTGGTTTTTCGGGATTGAACCGCAGGTTATTAAATATCCATTCGATGCGCACCAGTTCCTGCTCGCCTGAGTTAAACCAGTAAAAGTTGCAATCGTTCTCAAGCCTGATATGACCCGGAGCTATTAGTTTAATATGCTCAATTGCCTTAAATTCGGGAGTGATGGTTCTGTTTAACATTATTCGGCCAGGTATATAAGCGTTGATGAGTTTTGTTTGCTGAACAGATGCTGCGCCTGCCGCTGTACATGCTGAGGCGTAATGGCCAGGTAACGGCTTATTTCGAGATTAAGCTGATCGGCATCGCCTAACAGCTCAAAAAATGCCAGGTTCATGGCCTTATCCAGTAACGACATTTCGGAGAACATCATGGTCGACTCGGTTTTGTTTTTAACCTTGGTCAGCTCGTCGTTCTCAACCAATTCGTTCTTTATCTTCTCCAGTTCTTCCCAAATGGCAGCCTCGGCATCGGCAATGCTTACACCTGCAAGCGGTTTGCCGTCTACAACAAACATACCTGCGTCAATACTTTCGGTGGTGTAGGCATGTATCTCGCTGAACAGTTGTTTTTCTTTAACCAGTGTGCGGTATAAACGTGAAGAGTTACCGCGCGAAAGCAGGTCGGATATCAGATCAGTAGTATAATATTCTTCGTCGGTACGTTCGGGCATGTGAAACGCGATATACAGGCTGTTCAAAGGCACTTTTGCAGTAACGGTTTGGCGCCTTGCTTCGGTCTGCACAGGCTCCTGAGGCAGGTCACGATGGTATTTTAAGCCTGCAGGTATCGGGCCGAACCATTTTTCGGCAAGGGCCCTGATCTGTTCGGTATCCACATCGCCGCCAACAACCATAATGGCATTTTGCGGGTTGTAGTGTTTTTTAAAGAAAGCTTTTACATCACCTATCTGCGCTTCCTCGATGTGGGCAAGCTCTTTACCAATGGTTGCCCAGCGGTAAGGGTGTACCTTATAAGCCAGCGGCCGTAGTTTTAGCCACACGTCGCCGTATGGTTGGTTAAGATACCGTTGCTTAAACTCTTCCATCACCACGTTGCGCTGCACTTCGAGGCTTTTTTCGCTGAAAGCCAGGCTGAGCATACGGTCGCTCTCGAGCCAGAAGGCTGTTTCGATGTTAACCGCAGGCAGCGTGATATAATAGTTGGTAATATCGTTACTGGTAAATGCATTGTTCTCGCCGCCAACCCGTTGTAAAGGCTCATCGTAACTGGGTATGTTAACCGAGCCGCCGAACATGAGGTGTTCGAACAGGTGGGCAAAGCCGGTTTGCTTTGGATCTTCGTCGCGGGCGCCAACATCATACAAAATATTGAGCACCGCCATCGGTGTGGTTTTATCTTCGTGAACAATGACCCGCAGGCCATTATCTAATGTAAAGCGGTTGAATTTAACCATGTAATAAACTAAGAAACAGATTTGTTAAAACGGACAGCAAAGGTAAAATTTTTAGTGGTTTTAAAAACCCCGGGGCAACAAAAAGGGCGCCATCAATTTTGACGACACCCCAGTTTAAACCAATATAACCAATCAAAAATCAATAAATCTGTACGCGCCTGTTCAGCATACGCCCTTCCTCGCTGGCGTTGCTGGCAACGGCTTTTGTTTCGCCCATGGCCTTTACGGCAAGTTGCTTTTCGTTAACACCGGCTTTTACCAGGTAGGCCTTTACTGCCAATGCCCGTTGCAATGATAAGCGCATATTGTGATCGCTTGTGCCTTCGGATGATGAATAACCGCTCAATACCACGTTTTTGTTGTTATTAGCTTTTAGCTCCGCGGCTATCGCATCCAGCGTTTTAAAGTAGGCAGGCATAATTTCGGCGTTGTTATAATTAAATATTATCGTTTTGTTGCAAGGCATACCGGTATCCGTAGCTGTGCTGTTCTTAATCAATATTTCACGGATGACACTATCGCGTTTGATAAGCGTGCTATCAACCTTAACCGGGCAGCCTGCTCCATCCACAATTACACCTTTTGGGGTATTAGGGCATTTATCGAAGTAATCGGGAACACCATCTTCGTCGCTATCTCCTTTCAGTTCGATGATGGCGTGTTCGATGCCTGTCAGCCTCATCTTCAATATCTCGAACTCATCCCGTATCGAATGATCTTCCAACTCATTATAGATCAGCGATACCGGGTTCACCCAATCGATATTTGGCTTTGAGCTTTTGCCTATGGAAAACTCAAGCGAAGCATAACCGTAAGAAAACTTATCTTTCTGATAATCGCGGCCATTGGCCGACATATTGTGGATGCCATCGAGAAAATCATCATCGATGAAGTTTTCGGTATAACCGGTGTTGACAGCAAACCGATCGTTGATCCGGAATTTGACCCCCGCACCGACAAATGTGGTAAACTCGTGGATATACACTTTATTTTTAAATGCACCGTTGAGGTATTTTGTGCTGAACGATGTACCATCCTTATAATAAACCGTCGGGGCAAAACCTAAAAAGCCCTCGCCGCCTAAAACAAAAAAACTCATACTTTGCTTACGCTGCATATAACTAACAGTACCTAAATTTGCGACGATACTGGTTGTAGCCGAATAACCCAACTCGGTGCGGTAGCTGCTGATGGCCTCGTCATATTGGCGCGGTACGGAGCCCGACATGTGCCCTGATAAGATATCGAACTGCAACCCGAATATGTGACCAAACTGCTTGCGTACCGAAATACCATAACCAGCATCGGGCGCAACTTTGCGGAAATCGTTTTCGCCACCGGTTACTACCGATGTTGATAATACCCCGGCATTGAAACCGACGCTCCAGGTACGAAACTGCTTTAAGCCCCCAAATACTTTTGGGGTAGGAACCGCAGATTTCTTTTTGTTGACATGGCGCGCCTTTTTTAATGTATCGGGCACAGATGATGCAGCGACGGCTCCGTCCTGAAGCGACCGTTGCACCGCTTTATATTTTTTACTTTGACCGTACGCCAGGATAAGCATAAAGCAAAAGCAAAACGTTGTTAGTAGTTTTGTTTTCATCATAGTTGCATAGGGGAGGTTTAAATCTCACCCTTAACGATGCTATTTAAACTCTACCATCCCCCGCGCAAACACTATTCCCGTATTTTTGAGTTTTTTGCCACAAAAAAGCTTTTTTTCGAAATTTGCAAAACACTGTTAAAGGGTTGCCCGATACGTATATGCTCTGCTAAGAATCCTGTGCTTATCGATATATTCCAACAGCCCGGCTTGCTATTTCTCAAAGAATTAACCTGTGTGAAAAACTTTTATTTTTAATAAAATAAACCTCCCTAACCAGGCTATTTATCCGTCCACATATTAACCATTTAAGTGTAAAACAACATTTTTAAGTGCGAAGATAAGTTGCCAGAAACTATCTAAAACGCCCCAACCGCCTGGTATTGGTATTTGAGATAGCTATCGTTATAAGGCGCAGAAAACTGGCCAGGCGGTATTTTTATGAAAATGGCAAAAATTAATTTATTGCTAACAAAATTTAGTATAGCGAACAAAAGCCTCTTTATTGATTAAAGTGTGGAATTTGTGTGGAATTGTGGAAATTAATCCCCAGCATCATTGTTACACAGTCGGGCACATTTCTCAAAAATCACATAGTAAAGATAGAATATGTGATTTGATAAAGCTAATTTTACGGCATTAAATACTACTATAACGATCAAGTAAATCAAGCACACTATGTGGCATAATAATATTTTAGAAACCATTGGTAATACCCCACTGGTAAAACTAAACAGAATAACCAAGGATATACCCGCTACGGTTTTGGCCAAGATTGAAACAACCAACCCCGGCAATTCGATTAAAGACCGTATGGCGCTTAAAATGATAGAAGATGCCGAAAAAAACGGTTTGTTAAAACCTGGCGGCACCATCATCGAAGGCACTTCGGGTAATACAGGGATGGGATTGGCTATGGCTGCTATTATTAAAGGTTATAAATGTATCTTCACCACTACTGATAAGCAATCGAAAGAAAAGGTCGACGCCCTGCGTGCCTTTGGCGCCGAGGTAATAGTTTGCCCTACCAATGTTGAGCCGGAAGACCCGCGCTCGTACTACTCGGTATCATCGCGCCTGGTACGAGAGACACCCAACTCGTGGAAACCAAACCAATACGATAACCTGTCGAACTCGCAGGCTCATTACGAACAGACCGGGCCCGAGATATGGGACCAGACAGAAGGTAAAATAACGCACTTGGTGGCGGGTGTCGGCACAGGTGGCACCATATCTGGTATCGCTAAATTTTTAAAGGAGCAAAACCCCAACATCCAGGTATTGGGTATAGATACCTACGGTTCGGTATTTAAAAAGTATAAAGAGACCGGCATTTTTGATAAAAATGAGATCTATCCTTATATAACTGAAGGCATTGGCGAAGACTTTTTACCGCAAAACGTCGACTTTAACCTGATCGATCATTTTGAAAAGGTGACCGACAAGGATGCCGCCCTGATGACTCGCGAAATATCGCTTAAAGAGGGCATTTTTGTTGGGAACTCATCGGGCTCAGCAGTTGCCGGGTTATTACAGATGAAAGACAGGTTTAAACCCGGCGATGTAGTGGTGGTGATCTTTCCCGATCACGGCTCGCGCTATATGGGTAAAATGTTTAATGAGGACTGGCTGCGCGAGCGCGGATTTTTAACCGATACCAAGCTTACCGCACGCAGTATCATAGCAAAAAAGGAAAAACAGGAAATTGTGACCATCGATTGCGAGAAAACCATTATCGAGGCGATAGGGACCATCAAAACTTTAAATATCTCGCAAATACCGGTAACGCAAAAAGGGATGGTTATCGGCAAGATAACCGAAAGCGGCATACTGGATGCTTTACTGGAAAACCCGTCGTTACGGTCAAGCCCGGTAAAAAGCATCGCTACGGGTTCGTTCCCGTTTGTGGATCTGAATACCAGTATCGACAAGATATCATCGCTGATCAATAAAGATAACACCGCAGTTTTGGTTGAGGACGAAAACGGCGCGATCGAGATCATTACACAGTATGATATTATTAACGCGATAAGCGGAACCCCCTAACCCCCTAAAGGGGGAACCAAAAGCAAAAAGCCATTACTTTATCAAGAAAGTAATGGCTTTTTATTTCCAACTAAGTCTCCCCTTTAGGGGGTTAGGGGGTTAATATTCCAGCGGCACGGTAGGCTCCTTTTTGCTGGTGCTCATGATCATCATCGTCTGGAAGGTTTTTACCACCGTAATCTTACTGATCTTATCCATAATGAGCTGCTCATAAGCTTTAATGTCCTTTACATAAACCTTAAGCAGAAAATCGCACTGCCCGGTTACGTGGTGGCACTCGGTTACTTCTTTGATGGCTTTGATCTCATCTACAAACACCTGGATGGTATTGTTTTTATGAAAATCGAGCGAAACCTGGATGAATGTTTTGATACCCAGGCCCAATTTTTCTTCATCCACCAGGGCATGGTAGCTCTTGATATACTCGGAGTTTTCAAGCTTACGCACACGCTCTAAAGTAGGCGCAGGCGACAAGCCTATCTCGGTTGACAATTGGAGGTTAGTGATACGCCCGTTTTCCTGGAGCGTTTTTAGGATCTGTAGGTCTATTTTATCTATGTCGGTTGCCATAATTGGTTACAAATATAAATTTTCCTATCAAACAAAATAAAATTTTTTAAAAATACTGTTCGAGCAAAATAAATTCGTTTTGATGATTTTTTTAGATAAGTCTAAATTTATTATTAGATTTGTTTAAATGAATTCGTTTACAGAAGAAAACTATCTCAAATCTATCTACCACTTATCAGTTACCGATGATGAAAGTGTGAGTACCAACAGCATTGCTGCCGCGCTCAATACCAAAGCAGCATCGGTTACCGATATGCTGAAAAAGCTGGCCGATAAAAAACTCATAAACTACGCTAAATACCAAGGCGTTAGCCTTACTGATGAAGGCAGGGCCGTGGCTATTAATATTGTGCGCAAGCACCGTTTGTGGGAGTTTTTTTTAATGGAAAAGCTCCATTTTAAATGGGACGAAGTGCATGAGCTGGCAGAGGAACTGGAACACATCAGTTCGGCCGAATTGATCGACCGGCTTGACCGCTTTCTGGAATATCCTAAATACGACCCGCACGGCGACCCGATACCCGACAGGAACGGCTGCATCAAAACCGACGAGCTAAAACCCATATCGGTACTGCCAATTAACAGCCGCGGAACCATCATGGGTGTAAGAGAACACGCACCGGCCTTTTTGCAATATCTGGCCAAATTACAGTTAACTATTGGTATACAGGTACATGTAGCCGATATTATCGATTACGATCAGTCGGTGATATTGAAGCTGAACAACAAAAATTCCGTCACCATCAGCAGGGAAGTGGCCAAAAATATACTGGTAACCATATGAATGAGCATCAGGAAGTATCGTTAGGCAATGTACATAGCTCGGTAAGTACCGAAAATAAAACCGGCTGGCGCAAGGTGATGGCTTTTTTAGGCCCGGCCTACCTGGTGAGCGTGGGCTATATGGACCCGGGTAACTGGGCCACAGATATTGCCGGCGGCAGTGCTTTTGGCTATAAGCTGATATGGATCCTGTTCCTCTCGAACATGATCGCCCTGCTGCTGCAATCGTTGAGTACCCGGCTGGGTATTGTACAGGGGTTGGATCTGGCCCAGGCATCCAAAAACACCTATACCCGTTTTGTGAACGTTTGCCTGTATATACTGGCGCAGATAGCCATTGTAGCCTGCGACCTGGCAGAGATCATCGGTATGGCTATCGGCCTGCAATTGCTTTTTCATTTACCGCTCATCTGGGGTGTATCGCTCACCATCACCGATACCGTTTTACTGCTGTTTTTAATGAATAAGGGCATGCGCAAGCTGGAAGGTTTTATTATCTCGATGATCTTTATCATAGGCTTGTCGTTTCTGATCGAGATGTTCATCGTTCAGCCCGATATTGGCGAGGTAGCGCATGGGTTTATCCCGGGTAACCTGAGCGGCAGTGCTTTGTATATCGCTATTGGCATTATCGGTGCTACGGTGATGCCGCACAATTTATATCTGCACTCGTCGCTGGTACAAACGCGTAAGATCGACCGTTCGGAGCATGGCATACGCAATGCCATCAGGTTTAATCTGTTCGATACATCGATAGCCTTGAACCTCGCCTTTTTGGTAAATGCGGCTATTTTGATACTGGCGGCCACAGCTTTCTTCCACCGCGGATATTTCCAGGTGGCCGAGATACAGGATGCCTATAAATTGCTCGAGCACATCTTCGGCGCCCTCGCTCCTGTTTTGTTTGCTATCGCGCTGATCGCCTCGGGCCAGAGCTCCACCATTACCGGTACGCTTGCCGGGCAGATCATTATGGAAGGGCACATTAACCTGCGGATACAGCCCTGGCTGCGCCGGTTACTTACACGCCTGCTGGCTATTTTGCCGGCGGTACTCACCATTGTTTATTTCGGTGAGGAAGGGCTGGGTAACCTGATCATCTTAAGCCAAGTGGTGCTGAGTTTACAACTGGGCTTCGCGGTGATACCGCTTATCCATTTTACATCCGATAAGGAAAAGATGGGCGTATTCGCCATCAAACCACCGGTAAAAGTATTGGCGTGGGCCAGCGCGGCGCTTATTGTTATATTGAACGGTAAACTGGTATTAGAGCAGATACAGGATTGGGTCAAACAGTTCCCATCGGCAGCCACCTGGATATATGCGCTGGTAGTACCGGTTACCATCGGCATTGCGGTATTGCTGTTGTATGTTTTCTTTAAACCGATATTTTTTAAACATCACGGCCCTACGCGCAAAACTATACAGGTGCCGCACGGCGTGGCTACGACCATCAACGACCTGGCCGTGACGACTTATACCCACATCGGCATTACGATAGATTTTTCGAAAAACGACCGCGACTCGATACGACACGGGCTGATGCAGGGCGGCAAACAGGCGCAATATACGTTGATACACATTGTGGAAACGGCCGCCGCAAGTTACCACGGTACCGAGGTTGCCGATCATGAAACCCAAAGCGACCGGGAAAACCTGCAGCAGTATGTCGACTCGTTAAACAAACTGGGCTACAAGGCCAACGCTAAAATAGGCTATGGTAAAGCGGCAAACGCTATTGCCAAGATAGTTAACGACGAAGGCATCGACTTTTTGGTGATGGGCGCGCACGGGCATAAGGCGTTGAAGGATATCATCTTTGGGACGACGGTGGATGCGGTACGGCATAGGGTGAATATCCCTATTTTGATAGTGAAACCCGATAAGCTAACTATTGAACGTTAACCCGCGTTAGCGATGGCAGCGCCTGCCTGTCGGCAGACAGGGATACCGGCCCGTAGCTAATGCCCGTGCAGTATGAGCGCCCGCCTGCCGGACGGGCAGGGACAGCGCGAGCCGAAGGCAACGCCCGATAAAAATAAAGTTCTATCTTACATTAAGTTTAAGCTTAATCAATGCGATCAAATATTCTAGTGCGCCATCAAATTATCGATGGTTCTGGCTTTTTAGCCTTGGTAAACGCCGAAAAATATGCCTCATTTGTTGATAACGATTGGAGCCTTACTCAATTGTTCGACCATTTCCTTTCAGAAATGAATGAGAATTCGTTGATAATCTGGTCGACCGGGTTTGCAAACAATTGGTCTGCTGATTTTTTAAAGGCTTCCTCTGATACGTTACCATTCAGAGAATTTTCAAAGCTTATTGAAGTAACGGGCGGTTGTATTTATTTAACAAATTATGAAGACCTTACCATGGCTGCGCAATTTGAGGATAAGAAAATTCCATCAAGCCATAACTCGGATTTAAGGATTGACCTCGAAAATGGCTTTTATAAGGTAACCGTAAGACAAGTATCTGACCCTGATTCTGATATTGTTTTTGATGAAGAAACGAACTTTGAAATAATATTACAAAAGATCGATACAGAGAATGAAGAAAAGCCGGCCAACATCTTTTGGCTGTTTTAATTATAATTTCGAATTAAATAAATCCGAAATCGCACTATCTTTGCGCTCTTATGGCGCAGGAAAACATCTACATCAAGAATAAAAAGGCTTACTTTGACTACCACATACTGGATAAATATGTGGCCGGCCTTGCGCTGCTGGGTACCGAGATCAAATCCATACGGCAGGGTAAAGCCAACCTGACGGATGCTTTCTGCACGTTTATTGATGGGCAATTGTATGTGCGCAACCTGCATATTTCGGAGTATTCGCACGGTTCGTTCTATAACCACGAGCAAAAGCGCGACCGGGTTTTACTGCTCAATAAAAAAGAACTCAAAAAACTGCAGACCAAAGGCGAAGAAAAGGGTTTCACCATTGTACCGCTGGCCATATTTATAAACGAGCGGGGTTTTGCCAAACTGGAAATTGCCCTGGCCCAGGGTAAAAAGACTTTCGATAAACGCGAAACCCTCAAAGAGCGCGACAGCAAAGTGGAGATGGACAGGGCGTTGAAGAGATGACCCTTTATTTCGAATTTCGAACGTTCAATTTCGAATTTAGACAGTCATATTGTATCATTTAGATTTGGAATTTTATTGAGCTCTTATTGCTCTTTTAATTTCGAAATTGAAAATCCGAATCATTACCACGCCTTATCTCCCACAAGCGGCACAAACCTGAAGGTATCCAGGGTAACTTTTTCAAAATCGTTTTCGGAGGTTTTTAGCACCGTCACCATTTTCTGGCTTTCCTCATCGCCTACGGGGATTACCAGGATACCGCCGATGGCCAGTTGTTTCAGCAGATCCTCAGGTACGAACGGTGCGCCCGCAGTTACGATGATCTTGTTGAAAGGTGCATGTTTGGGTAACCCTTTGGAGCCATCTCCATAAAAAAACTCGGCCTTGTAGCCGATGTGCGGTAATACTTTTATGGTGCGCTGGTAGAGTTTTTCCTGGCGTTCGATAGTGTAAACTTTCGCGCCAAGTTCCAGTAAAATACAGGTTTGGTAACCGCAGCCGGTGCCTATCTCCAATACCTTATCACCTTTGCGGATGTGCAGCAGTTCGGACTGGTAGGCTACGGTATAAGGTTGCGAAATGGTTTGCCCCTCGCCTATCGGGAAAGCGATATCCTTATAAGCCTGGTTCCAGAAAGTTTCATCGAAAAAGTAATGGCGGGGTACTTTGGCGATGGCATTGAGCACATGGGCATCTTCGATACCTTTGGTTTTGAGCAGTTCGACCAGTTTTTTACGTGCGCCCTTTTCGCGGTAATTATCAATATACTTATATGCCATTGCAAAGGCGAATTTAGTATAAAAACGCCTATTAAACACTCATAAGGCGCGAATGTGCAAAACTCTGCATATGTATCTTAACCACAAAGTGCACAGAGGAGGCACAAAGTAAACAGAGCCAATCGATTTATTAAGTCAAATACTTGTAGTTTGGTTGTTGCCCGATAAAATCGCTATTTTTACAATCAGTTATCCAATACTATGCAAACATCGATAGTTGACCGCTTGCTAAAAAACATGAGTAACATGCACGAACTGGGGCGCCAGCGTGCGTTTGAATTAGGCAATCCGTTTTATGCCCAATTTGAAGAAGATGGTGAATACTGGCGCAAGGAATTACCCACAGGTGAAAAATATCTGGTTACCATAGAGGTTATTATGGATGAAAATGATATGCCCGTTCAAATAAAAGACACTATCATCAAAAAGCTGGATTAATGAGTAAGCCAGAATTGGTTTTGGTTGTAGGTTGTAATGCGGCAGGCAAATCCACCTTTATCAGAACCCGGCTGAGCGAGTTAGCTGGATTCGACGTGTTGATGACCGATGTCTATAAGGCGCGTACTAAAGATCTTGCTAAAAATGCTATAGCTCAACGTAAAAATGTGATACTGGAAACAGTATTTAATGATGAATCGTTTAAAGAATTAGCCGATTTAGCTCGTGATGCAGGGTATCAAACGTCATTGGTAGTTTTATTTTTGGATAGTATTGAGCAATCTATAAATCGTGTTGCATCGCGCGGGACGCAACAAAGCGGCATAACCATATCCGGTAGCAATATCAAGATCAATTTTAACGAGAGTTTTAAAAACGTAGCTACTTACTTTTTTTACTTTGACAGATCAGATTTCATTTATACTGGCATTGGCAATGTCAATCACCTGATTATGAGTTTTCAAAAAAGCGAATTGATTAGTTATCACTCAAATGAGTTAGACTATCCTCAAAAATTTGCGCAATACAGCTTCTCAAAAGATCGTTTAGACGAAGACGCCCATCAAATTATTATCGCAAACAAGGATTACAAAAAGGATTAACCTACTGCACATAGGGTATTTTGATCACGATCTTTTTATCGTGGTCGGAGCCGTCGGCTTTGATGTTTACGCGGTGGGCATCGGCCGGGAAAAATAAAAAGAAGGCGCCTTGAGTTGCCACGTATTGCATACCTGTTCCGCCGTAATGGGCAACGTCTTTAGCATCCAGGTATGGTTCGGTTACGGTTAAGCTGGTTATTGGTGCTGTTTCCATCTTTTCGGCACCGGTAACGGCATATTGCAGATCGATAAACTTGCGGTGCGACTCCCAGGCGGTTTTCTCATAATCTTTGGTCGGGTTGTCGGTAACAGCTACGGTAGCGGCAGTACCTTCAACGGCGTATTTACCTACGGGCAGGGCATTAAGGTCGGTATTTTTGAGGTAAGCGAAAACTTTATCCCACACGGCCTTATTGGCGTTGTATTGTTTGGCGAACTCGATCTTGTTTGTCGATGGTACCGGAACGAGCTTTAAGCCATCGAGGTATTGGTGATCGGCGAACCATTTATCGGCTTTGGCCTGGGTCCATTCGGCTTGGGCCGAGGCGGTGAAGACGGTGATGGCAAAGATCGTTATTGAAAGGAGTATCTTTTTCATAAAAGTAAATTGGTTTGTTGGTGAGGGTAAAGGTAAATAATAGAAGATTGGGAAGAAAACTTTGGTGTGGGAAAACATTCAATTATATTGCCATATTACTATTTTGGTGGAGGGGTTTGGGCGTTCCCTTACGGGCCGGGCTATCCGCTCATACTGCACAGGCATTAGCCACAAGGCCGGTATCCCTGTCTGCCGACAGGCAGGCGCTGCTATCCCTAACGTAGATTTCGGGCACTAATACGGGTCCACATCAACCTGCACCACACAACCTTTGCTCAGTTTGGTGGTCTGGAACTGCAGCAGCACATCCTGCAAAATAGCTTTGGCTTTCACTATCGAAACCGTATCCTTCTCAAACTTGAGCATGATGGATTTGATATAATAATTGCGGATGCGGTTAATGAGCGGAAACTCCGGACCGATCACCCTGTCGGCGAAGTGCTTTCTTAACTCTGTTGCCAGGTAATCGGCCTGCAGGTATAGCTTTTCGGGTTCTTTGTGTTTGATATCGAGGCTGATGATACGAGAGAACGGCGGGTATTTGAAGCCTTTACGTTCGATCATTTCGGTATCATACAGGTCGCGGTAATTATTTTCGATCACCTGTTTGATGACACGGTGCGCAGGGTCGTAAGTTTGGATAACAACTTTACCCTGCTTACCCCTTCGCCCTGCCCTGCCGCTTACCTGAGCCAGGAGTTGAAAGGCGCGCTCATTGGCCCGGTAATCGGGATATTTAAGCAGGCTGTCGGCGCTGACGATGCCGATAACGGTAATATCCGGAAAGTCGAGCCCTTTAGCTACCATTTGCGTGCCTACCAGTATATCGATCTTTTTTTCCTCGATATCGTTCAGGATATTCTGGAAAGCCATTTTAGAGCGGGTAGTATCGAGGTCCATACGGGCTATCCGGGCATCGGGCAGCAGCATGGATAGCTCGTCTTCCACCTTTTCGGTACCGAAGCCTTTTTGCTCCAGGTGCGCCGAACCACATGCCGGGCAAATGGATGGCGAATCCTCGCGGTAACCGCAATAATGGCAGTGCAGCTTGCCGCTGCTTTTATGATAGGTAAGCGTTACATCGCAATTGATACATTTGGGTGTATACGCGCAGGTTTTGCAGATGATGACCGGTGCGTAGCCGCGTCTGTTCTGAAACAAAATGACTTGTTCTTTTTTTGCCAGCGCTTCGCCGATATCCTGCATCAGCACGCTGCTGAAGTGCGACTGCATGGTTTTATTTTTGGTTTCCTGAACAATGCTCACTACCTCGATCTTCGGCAGCTCAACGCCGCCGAACCGCTCATTCAGTTCAACCAGCCCGTACTTATCGGCTTGGGCATTGTAGTACGATTCGAACGAGGGTGTGGCCGAACCCAGCAACACTTTAGCCTTGTGCAGGTTACCTAAAAAGATGGAAGCATCGCGCGCATTGTAGCGCGGAGCCGGGTCGTATTGTTTGTAGGAGCTTTCGTGTTCTTCATCTACGATGATCAGACCTAAATTTTCGAAAGGTAAAAATACCGACGATCGTGCACCGAGTATAATGCGGTATTCGCCTTTTAAAACCTTTTGCCATACTTCTACCCGCTCGTTATCATTAAAACGGGAGTGGTAAACACCGATATTATTACCAAAGTACTGGCGGAGGCGCTCGACGATGTGTGTAGTCAGGGCGATCTCGGGCAGCAGGTACAGCACCTGCCCGCCTTTATCGAGCACCTGCTCTATCAAACGAATGTACACCTGCGTTTTGCCCGATGAGGTTACCCCGTGCAGCAAAACCACATCCTTCGTGCTAAACCGCTCTTTGATACCGCTTAACACTTCTGATTGCTTATCGCTCAAGGTAAAATGCTCATCGAGGAAATCATCGCCATCAGATAACCGGCTAACCACGCGCTCATCAGCAATAAAAACTTCTTTATCTATCAAAGCTTTAATGGCTGCAGCACTGGCGCCGCTGGCCTCGGTAAGTTCGGTTTTGGAGATCGCTTTTTGCTGGCGCGACAGGTGGATATAAGCCAGCAAGGCATCGGCTTGCTTGGGCGCGCGTTCCAGTATCGCGAAAAGCTCTTTCATTTGTTCCGGGTTTTGATAAACCGGGTTGAGCGTGATAAAAGCGCGTTTACGTGGTTTGTAACGGTCGTTCACGTCCTCGCTGATATGGATGATATTTTTTTCGAACAGCCTTTTCAGGATCGGCATCACCGTTTTTTGGCCCAGCAGTTTAGCCACATCGCTTACGGTCAGTTCGGGCTGCATGTCGAGCGCATCAATGATCAGGAACTCCTTGTCATTAAGCTCCGATTTATCGTACTCAAAATCTTGGTTAAGGGTGATCTTGGTTTCGCTGGCCAGTTTTAACGCGGCCGGCAAGGCAGCGTTCATTACTTCGCCTACATTGCAGAGGTAATAATCGGCAATCCATTTCCAGAAAGCCAGTTGCCGGTCGTTAACCACCGGGCGGTCATCCAAAATATCAATGATGTATTTAGCCTCGTATTTTTCGGGCGCCTGGTTACCGATACTGGCAATGATCGCAGTATAGAGCTTACTTTTACCAAACTGCACTACCACACGCTTGCCCACAGCAACGCTGTCGTTCAACTCAAATGGTACTCGGTAAGTGTAATTTTTGGCAATGGCCAGCGGCAGGATCACTTCAACAAAAAGTGTTTCGCGCTGGGTGCCAGTCGATCCGGCAAATTCAAGCATTTATTTATTCCTTATGGCAGCTACAGCTAATGTAGCCCATCCGGCAATAAATAGCAAGCCGCCAATGGGTGTAATCACACCGATAACAGTTGGCAGGTTCCAGTTAAATAAATGGCCGAAAACGAACAGATAAAGCGAACCCGAAAAGCAGATGATGCCAAACGTAAACAGGTAATAACTTGCAGCTATCAGGTTATTTTTAAAACGGGTAAAGGTTGACAGGAACAGCAAGGCAAACACATGGTAAAACTGGTACTGCACGGCAGTGTGCCAAACTTCGAGCTGTTTTGCATCGAGCTTAGCTTCGAGGCCGTGCGCGCCGAAGGCACCTGCAACAACCGCGAGCAAACCAAAGAGCGCCCCGGTTACGATGATCTGTTTATTCATGGGTGATATTTGCGCGCTAAGTTAACAAGTTGAAAAGAATAACTAACGGCTTGCAGTTTAAAAATCTATTTTTGTAAAAATTCCCCGCAAACAATGAGGCGACCTATTATTATCACGGCTATTTTATTGATGATTGCAGGAGCCATAACTGTCGCATATTTTAAAAACCTGCATTTGCCCGGCCAGCAATCGGGCAGGGTAATGAGCGCTATACCGGCCGATGCTGCACTGGTGCTGGAGTATAAAAACGACCAGGATTTTTACGAACTTTTAGGGAAAGACAGCTTGTTGACCACGCTGATAGGCGACCAACGATCTGCCGAGCTGATCAAACTGAAAACCAGCATACTGCAAAACCGCGACCTGAAAAGCTTTTTTGCAGGGCAAAGTATTTTTATATCGGTGCATCCGCGACAGGACAGCGTGGCGTTTCTGATCACCACGTCGGGCAATAAACCGCTCAACGGTGCTTTTGAACGTTTTGGCGCGCTAAGAACCGACGATATAGATATGGCAGGCACCAACTTTGCCGGCCGGCCCGGTTTGGTGGTTAACCTGCATAGCATCAGCAAAAAACTATACATCGTAAACCAGGGCGAGAATATATTTTCGGCAAGTTTTTCGAAACAACTGGCTGAGGCTTCGGCGTTATACCGCACGCAAAAGCACGGGGACGTTTTTGTGCAGATGACCGACCAGCAGGATGCCAACTCGATAGCCAACCTGTATGTGAACTACCGGGCGCTCGACCCGCTTTTCGACGGCTTGTTTAAAAGTAAGAACAACGACATATTGCGCAGCTTCCGCCAGATGCCTGCCGTGGCATCGCTCAACCTGAACTATAAAAGCGATGCGCTGATGTTTAACGGCACGAGCCACATTAACGGTGCAGAGCCGAACAGCTACCTGAGCCTGTTCAGGTATCAGCAGCCTACTGTTAACGAGCTGAAAGATATCTTTCCGCTCACTACTGCCTATAGTGTAAACTTTGCCGTATCCGACCCGGTAAAGTTCGAAAATAACCTTTTTCAGTGGCAGGTGCAAAATGGTGTTAACGTGGAAAAGAAGGCGGTTTTTGCCCGCATTAAACGCGAAACAGCTGTCGACCTGATGCAACAGTTTATGAACGACCTCGGGAACGAGTTCGCCATCATCACCACCAAATACCAGGAAAAACTGGCTATTGTAAAGCTCAAGAACGGCTTACAGCTCCGGCCATTTATGGTAAATATCAGCACGATGGTAACCGAGGATGCCGGCCAGTTTAACTATGATAAGTTGCCCTTGTTTTTGCTGGGCGATGCGTTCAGCATTTTCAGGCGGCCGTATTTTATTATCGCGGATAATTATCTCATCATGTGCGCATCTCAAACCGGCCTGCTGGAGTATTATCGCAACTACACTAACGGCAACTTGCTGAGCCATAACGATGAATACCGCCGCTTTGATAACCTGCAGGCCGAAAAGAGCAATGTATCTTTCTTTCTCCAGTTTAAAAACTCGCAGCAATTACTTCAAAACGAGCTGGAACCCAATTACGCCGGGGCTTTTGAGAAAAAGAACACGGGCTGGAACAAATATTACGCGGCATCGTACCAGTTAACTACTGCCGGTAAAGATTTTTACACTAATTTTTACATGCGCCTCAACGTGCGCGATACGAGCCAGGTAAATCCATGAACATCGCTCTTGCTATTTTATTAACCCTGATCTTCACATCTCTTTCTTCTTTACATTTTTATTGGGGTTTGGGCGGGGAATGGGGAATCAGAGCGGCTATCCCCACCAACGAAGAGGGCAAAAAACTACTAAATCCAGGCCCTGCAGCTTGCTTTGCGCTTGGCCTGATATTACTGTCGATGGCGATTTTTGTGATGATACAAGTAAAACTATTGCACATAGCATTGTGGCGTTGGCTGGATGCCTACGGGTTTAGTATCATATCCTTCATTTTCCTTTTGCGCGCCATTGGCGATTTTAAGTATGTGGGCTTTAATAAACGGATAAAGGGCACTACCTTCGCCGATGCGGATAAATTGTATTTTTCGCCGCTATGTATAATAATAAGTTTGTTAACAACCATGTTAGCATTGAACCTAATATAGAATGTCAGAAAAAAATAAAGCGGTTTTTTTGGATCGCGACGGGGTTTTAAATAAAGAATTAGGCGATTATGTTTGCCGCCTGGAAGACTTTAAACTGCTCGATAACTTTGAAGCACTTAAAGCCTTGCAGGACAAGGGGTACCTGCTCATCGTAGCTACCAACCAAGGCGGCCTGGCCAAAGGCTGGTACAGCGAAGAGATCCTGGCGCAAATGCACCAACATCTGCGCAGCGAATACCACAAACACGGCGTTGAGATAACTGATATTTTTTATTGCCCGCACCACCCGGAATATACCGGCGATTGCGATTGCCGCAAACCTAAACCCGGGCTGCTTTTACAGGGCATAGCAAAGTATAATATCGACCCGGCACAGTCGTATTTTATTGGCGACCGGGAACGTGATGTGGAAGCCGGAACAGCTGCCGGTGTAAAGGGTATCCTGATTGATAGCGATCAGCCGATCAGCACGGTTTTAGATCAGATTGCCTGATGGTGAGTAGTCGGTAGTGAGTGGTAAATCGTTTGTTTTTCTGAGGCCTTTTTCTTATATTTATAGATAATCGTTCTTTAAATCTAAGCGAAAGTATTGAAAAATTTCTTACAATATCCCCCTCCATAAGAGTCCTTCGGACCCTGCTTTTTTATTGATCGAAGGATTGAATGATCATCACAGCGACATAGGTATACCGATGTGTTTGATAGGTATAAAATACGCAAGAAGCCTGTTTGAAGCCAACAGGGGCAATAAAGCGGGAAATATTGCAAAAAATACCGAAGAATACCTATGTGTTTTCAGATTGTCCCGTCCTGAAAAAAGTTGTCAAATCTGAACCCGTATCACAACTCTACTTAAAGTAAGATAACGGGATCGTTTTCCACATACCGTGCGAAAGCCCGCCGGTGAGCAGTTCGTATAACAAATACAGCGGCCAAAAGATATAGCTCAGCAGCAGGTACAAAAGGCTGTGGTTATAGTACCAGTTGATCATGAGCGAGTAAACGCCCAGGGCCAGGTAAAGGATGCTCGAATCTCTTCTTCTCATGGTAATGAATGTATTTCAGTTTATTAAACCGCAATTTACGCTAATTGTTACAGTTTTTAACAGGAAGCTTGAAGCACGAAGCCGGAAGTAAAAATGAGAATACCCATAAATACCCATGTGCTTTGGTAGCAAGTAGCTGGTATCAAGTAACCAGACAGAAAAATACTTGATACCTGATACTTGCGACTTGATACTACCTGATTACCGCGTCGATTTAGCCAGATATTTACCCATGGCTTTTTCGAGGATATCGTCCATGCGGTAGGCATCGTAATAAAACTGCAGTTCGCCTTTATCATTTGGCCAGCAGGTATAATAATCGATAAATACCTGCACGCCTTTATCGGGCACCTCGAGGAATTTTGATTTGAGCTGGAAGCCGGGCGCCGAACGGGCCTGCTGAATTTTGGCATATCTGGCTTTATTGACCGAATCGCGGGGTGCCAGGCCGACTTCCATGCGGATAGCGTCCATCCGAGTGGTATCGCCGATCAATTGCTGGGCCAGCATCAGGGGGTCCTGCACACGTACACAGCCATGGCTGATGGCGCGCCATGGTTTCAGGAAACCGCCTTTGTTGTTGGTATCGTGCAGGTAAATACCCGCCTCGTTGTCAAATATAAATTTGAATTTACCCAGGGCGTTCTGATCGCTGGCATCCTGCTGAAACCTGAACGGCATTTTATCGCGCGGGATGCGTGCCCAGTTGATCGTGTCCGGGTCGACCTCCCGGTCGGTACGGGTACTGTACACCCGGATGTTATTATCCGAAAGGTAATTCGGGTTCTTTTGGATATTGAAATACGTTTCGCTTTGCGCGATACTGCTCGGGATACTCCAGGTTGGGTTAAGCTGTATGGTGGTTATCTTACTGCTCAGGATGGTGGTTTCGTGGTTGAAAGGCTTATCGTCCAGCTTATGGGTCTGCAGGTAATGCGCCAGTTGCTGATCGTAATCAGGTCCTTTGGGTTCGCCCACGCAAACCTTCATTTCGAGTGCAGGCTTTCCGTCCTGTATCCATTGCAGTTTGAATGCCGGGATGTTTACGAAGATGTACTTGCTCTCCTTTTCGGGATTTTGCCAGCGCAGGCGCTCCATATTGAGCTTGATCAAACGCATACGTTGCATCTTGGCGCTATCCACATAATTGGTATTGATAGCGGCAAGGGCTTTTTGTAAAGCGAGGTAAGCAGGGTTGGCCGGCTGGATATCGTGCAGAAAGACGGCTATATCGGGCGCGTTGAACACCGTTTGGTAGAACGCACTATCGGGCCGCAAGGGCTGCATATCGTATCGCCGGTACAGGTTATGAGGGTTAACCACGCCGAAATGAATTACGGCCGAGTAATTCAGAAAAGCATTGGCTGTCAGCAGCTCCAGTTTGGCAAATACCGGGTAAACCTGGCTGATGCTGGTGAATTTATTGGCATGCACCTGGTTAAGCAAAGCCATGATCTGCCCCGGGCGGAACACCGCAGTATCGAGGCCGTGCTCGCCGGCACGACTTAAATAACTGACCAGTGTGGCTATCTGCCCGTCGGTAAGACCTTCGTTTACAAAATGCGGTTCGTTGTTTTGCGCAGTGTAGAACTTTTCGATCACGTCTGCATGGCGGAGTCCGGGTTTGAGAACCTCAAATTGTTTTTTGAACTCTGCATGATAGGCGGCGGTATCAAAATCTTCGTAAGTTTTGTTTTGGTAGTGTTCTGATAATTTTCCGGCTATCTCGGGCTTATGCTTACATCCCGCCAAAACCGCAACAATCAAAATCAGGGGCAGAAGAAAGCGCTTTGATACCATTGTGTTCATGTAGTCGGACCAAAAAAATTTGACCGGCGCAAAAATAGATAAAATTTGCAGCCGTGCTTAATTTATTACTATCATTATAAAATACTTAACAGCCCGCACCCGGTATGACCGCTTTTAATAAACAAGAGGTTCCCTTACTGTTATTACTGCTGCCTTTTTTGGCGGGACTGGCAACGGGCGCAATAATTACCTGCAATGGGTTTATAGTTTGGTTGAATACTATATTTTACGTATTGCTTGCAGCTTTTGTTGTATTAAATGTGGCCTATCGAAAACTCAATATTTATAGGATGCGATGGTTAGGCGGAGCAATAGCCGGTTTGCTGCTCTTTTTTGCCGGGCTGTGTTATATCAATGCGGGAAACGAGCTTAATGTCGCCGGTCACTTTTCGAAACTCAAATCAGGCTACCTGGTTGTTCGCATCAACAGCGAGCCTAAACTGAGCGGCAGCGCCGCGCGGTTTACTGCTATTGCCGAGCAGGCGAAAGATTCGGCTGCGGTTAAACCGGTAACCGGCAGGCTGATGATCTCGGTACGGGTGGACAGCGCCTCGAAAAACAGTTTTAATTATGGCGATGAACTGCTTATCCCGGCCAGCTATACGCCCGTTGAGCCACCGTTAAACCCGGCCGGGTTCAATTACAGGGCGTACCTCGCACATCAAAATATTTATCATCAAGCCTACCTGTCAGCAGGCCAGGTTAAGGTTATACGGCACGATATGGGCAATACTGCCGTTGCCATAGCACTTAAACTGCGGAAACATCTGGTTGAAAAACTCAGCGCCGGCATCCGCGATACAGATGCGCTTGCCGTAGCGTCGACCATTATTTTAGGGTACCGTGCCGACCTGCGCAAAGAAGTGCAGGAAGCTTACTCAAAAACCGGCACCATGCACCTGCTATCGGTTTCGGGTATGCATGTGGGTTTGATCTATCTGCTGATAAGCTTCTTACTGGCGTTTTTGCCGCCTCAAAAGCATGGCAGGTTAATTAAAGCTGTTCTGTCCATAACCGTCATCTGGTGCTATGCCCTGATCACCGGCTTCTCGCCTGCGGTATGCCGGGCATCGTTAATGCTGAGCTTATTTATTGTCGGGTTTGCATTTAACCGGCACATCAACAAGCTCAACCTGCTGGCGGCTTCAGCATTTATTCTTTTATTATATGATCCGTTTTTGATTACCGACGCAGGGTTTCAGCTATCGTATCTGGCTGTATCTGGCATTATCATCCTGCAACCCGTTATCTATAAATGGATAAATGTTAAAAACAGGATCGCCCGCGAAGTGTGGATGGTGTGCTCGGTATCCCTTTCGGCACAGCTGATTCTTTTCCCGGTAAGCGCCTTTTATTTTCACGATCTGCCGGTATATTTTTTGGCAAGCAATGTGTTTATCATTATCCCTTCGCTTGTGGTAATGTACGCAGGCATTGCTTACCTGGCGTTGCCGCAAATACCTGTGCTATCCACGTCGCTGGCCTGGGTGGTCGAGAAAACTATCCTGTTGATGAACCGGGTGCTTTCGGCCATTGAGCATGCGCCACTGGGCAGCATCAATAAAATATGGCTTAGTCCCGCCGAGTCGGTTTTGTTTTACGGTGTGCTGTTCAGCGCTTTTTATGTGATCGCCCGCAAAAGCAAAAATGCTTTAAAATGGTGTTTTGTTTTGCTAATACTGATGGCCGTGAGTTTGAGTATGAAACGTTACCGGGCTATGGATACACAAAACATCACATTTTTTAGTCTGCGAAAAAATCCGGCTATTCTGTTCAGGAATGGCGAACAGGCGGTGCTTATCTCCGATCTGTTGCCCGGAGATAAAGATTACCAATATTCGATACAGCCTTACCTGGATAGCTGCAAGATAACCGATGTAAAGCGTATTGGCGCAAATAAAGATACTTTATGCAGTTATATCGCCAAAAAGCAAAACCTGGTACAGTTTAACAATACCCGTATGTTGATAATTGACAAAGCTGCGCCCGACAATTTATTTGCAGGGAAGATAAATTTGGATTATATTTACGTTACCGGCAGCCCGCAAACCGGGTTAATCCAGCTGAAGCAGAAATATAATTTTAAGATGCTGATAGTTGATGGCAATAACTCAAACAAAGTGATAAACAGGCTGCAAACCGAATCCTTATCAACAAAAACAGATTTTAAAAACCTGAAGCGTAACAATTCGCTCATAGTTGTATCTAATCTTTAAATTAAATCAAAAACAACAATAATTTGCAGTAAAAAACTGATCGATGAAAATGCTAACCATTAAAAAAATTGCCCTTGGCCTTGCACTTACTACAGCTGTTGTAGCAGCAAAGGCACAAAAAACCTACACCCGGGGTGTTGCCACTTATAACATTAATGCGATGGGTCAGGACGTTGAAGGCAAAGCCTATTTTACGCCCGACAGCTCATCATTTCAATATTCTGCAGGTCCTGCAACCATCAAGATGATCAGCACTGCTAAAGCTGATTATTTTGCCATTTTGGTCGACGTACCTGTAGCATCAATGAAAAAAGCTGCTGTCGCAACCCCTGGTGAGATCGAAGAATCTGCCGATTCGGAACCAAGCTATACTTTCGCCCCTGGCACCGAAACTAAAAAGATAGGCGATTATAACTGTACAAAGTATACTGCCAAAGATACCAAAACCGGCACAAGCTACGACCTGTGGGTAACAACCGATATCAGCGCGCCTGCCAATATTTTAACCCGTAGCTTTGCAAGCGTTAAAGGCGTACCTGTCCAGTTTTCGTACATACCTGCAGGTGCAAAAGTGGCCCAGTTAGCTACTTTAAAATCTATAAGCGACGAAAAAGTACCTGCCGGAACTTTCAAAATCGACGCCAGCTACGACAAAATATCATTATCCGACCTGAAAGCAATGGGCGGCCGCAGGCAATAAACGCGTAAGTGTTAGTGTTACATTAAGCCGGTGTTAAATTAACTTTTAACATCGGCTTAATTGCTTATTTTTGTGGCCCATGTTAAAGAACCTCGCTGCTTTATTTAGATTCTTTATTTTTTGGCTGTTATTTTTTGCTATAACCCGTATCTCGTTTGAGTTATATTTTCACAGCAAACTTAAGGTAGCCAGCATCAAGGAAATTATCGAGTCATTCCTTTACGCAATCAGGCTCGATCTTTCAACCGCCGCTTACATTGCCATTGCCCCGCTCCTCGTCTCAATAGTGGTATGGTTCATTCCCGGCGGCAGGGTAAAACCGATCTATTTTAAGCTGTATATCTGGTTTTGTTTGCTGATTGTTTGTTTTTTGACCATACTGGATTATAACATCTTCCAGGAGTGGAGCACCAAGGTTAATTACCGCGTTTTCGACAGCATCATCCACTCGTTCTCCGAAGCCATAGCTTCGAGCGGTTCGGCCCCTGTCCTGCCCTGCATTGCCATCGGCGTGTTGCTGCTGACGATTGGTATACTGCTTTCAAACCGGCTGATCGATTACCTTTATAAAGCACCGTATGTTAAAACATCATCAAAAGTAGCTTACTCATTTGTATTGCTTTTTGTTTGTTTAACAGCCATCAGGGGAGGCTGGCAGCCAACGCCGGCCAATCAAAGTATGTCGTACTTTTCGCAAAAGCAGATATTGAACCAGTCGGCATTGAACACCGAATGGAACCTGGTTGATAACATCATCGAGAACCTGCGGGCCGCACATAATCCTTACCTGTATCTCCCGCCCAAACAAGCCGACAGCATATCACGTTCGTTATACCTGCAAAAAGCCGATACCACTTTGCATATTCTTAAAACTAAACGCCCCAATGTGGTCATCTTTCAGCTGGAGAGCTTTACAGCCGATGTGATCGAATCGCTTGGCGGTGATAAGGGCGTCTGCCCCAACTTCGAGAAATTCATCAAAAACGGGGTGCTGTTCGATAGCGTTTACGCCGCCGGCGACCGTACCGACAAAGGCATGGTAGCCATCCTGAGCGGTTTCCCGTCGCAGGCAATCCGTACCATCATCACCAATAACACCAAGCAGGAAAAATTGCCAGCCATACCCGAAGTATTGCTGCCCGCCGGTTACAAAACCTCTTATTTCTATGGCGGCGAAGTGGAGTATATGAACTTCAAATCGTATATGCTCACGCATCGGATACAGCATATTACCGGGATGAATAACTTCGACCGCAGCCAGGTCGACTCCAAATGGGGTGTAAACGACGGCACTTTGCTCGATTCGCATATCGAATACCTGAATACCGAACAACAGCCCTTTTTCTCATTGGTTGAAACGCTAACCAACCACGAGCCCTTTGATATGCCGGCAAAGCCTCATTTTCCCGGTGCCAGCGTCTCCAACAAATTCAGGAGTACGGCATATTACACCGATTCGGTTTTGAATAATTATTTCGAACAGGCTAAAAAGCAACCCTGGTACAAAAATACACTATTCATCCTGGTTGCCGACCATGGGCACCGCCTGCCGCGCAATACTTCCGAATCGTACCAGCCCGCCAAATATCACATCCCGCTGTTATTTTTTGGCGGGGCGATAAAAGAGCAATACCGGGGTATAAAAGTGAATAAGCTGGGTAATCAAACCGATATCGCGGCAACGTTACTGGCGCAGCTGGATCTGCCTTACGATCAGTTCCGCTGGTCGAAAGATTTGCTGAACCCCGGCACCAAACCTTTTGCCTTTTTTGATTGGGATAACGGCATGGGCTTTATGATAAACGGGCAAACTATATCGTACGATAACCTGGGCAAACAGGTGGTTTACGTCCAAAATCCAAAGATCGGTAAAGCCACCAACGAAAAAGCCCTGCTTTATGGCAAGGCCTTTTTACAACAGATCTTTACAGAGTATATGGCGTATTAGACCGCTATCGTTTTCAATTCTTCTTCCAATCCTTTTATCCAGTTATTGAACAACCCGGTCTCAATCTCCACTGCTTTATCGGCGTGGCGTTGCCATTCGGGCGAGAAAATACGGAGCTGGTTCAGCATTTCTTCCAGGTGCCCTTCTTCTTCCAGGATGATGGATTTCACATTCACTTTACTGCCGGCATCATCCAAAGCCTGCTGATAAACCGGGTAAAGCTCATCGGCGCGAACTTCGATGGCGTAGGTAACCAGCAGGTAAGCTGCAAAACGCAGTTCGCTGCCGGTTAATCCCAATTCGCTTTTCAGGTGACGGCAAACTTCAACATCCAGGTAATTCAGGTAGTATTTGCTGTGCGATGGCGCAAGCAGGTATTCGCGGGCATAGGTCGGGCAAAAGCCGTTGCCTAATTTTTCCAGTTGTTTTTTGAGATAAAAAGCATGGCGGTGCTCTTCGGCAGCATGCTTTAAAATGATGTAGGTTACGTTAACAGTATCTTCGCTTGCCGATATCTTACGCGCACCGGTGTTCTCCATCAGCGAAAGCGTATTGAGCCAACGGGCATGAAGGTCGGTATCAGCCACTATTTTCTCTAATAATTTATCCATAATTACCATTAAAAGGTGTTTAAAGCCTCTTCAATTTTGCCGTAAATATAGCCGAGTTGTTCGTTGCTAATGCAATACGGAGGTAAAATGTACAACACGTTACCCAGCGGGCGTAAAATAATACCGGCATCCAAAAAGTACTGGTACAGCTTATCGCGCAGGGTGCTGAAGTACGATGTGCCGGCCCCGGTTTCCCATTCAATGGCGATTATAATACCGGTTTGGCGCACGTCTTTTACTTTTGGGTGATCTTTTATTTTCTTACCGAAAGCCACATGGCTGGCTACTATTCTTTTGATATTGGCCATCGTTTCGGGCTGCATAAACAGATCCATACTTGCTAATGCCGCCGAGCATGCCACAGGATTTGCGGTGAACGAGTGCCCGTGAAAAAGCGTTTTGTGCTTATCGTCTGACAGGAATGCATCGTAGATCTGCTGTGTGCAGGTGGTGATCCCTAAAGCCATGGTACCACCCGTTAAGCCTTTTGAGAAACACATCACGTCGGGCTGCTGCTGTAAATGGTCGCAGGCAAAACGCTCGCCGGTGCGGCCAAAGCCGGTCATTACCTCATCGGCAATGGTAAATACCTGTTCTGCCCGGCAATGCGCTATCAGTTCGTCGAGATACTTAGCCTCATACATCAGCATACCACCCGAGCCCTGTAAAAGCGGCTCAAAAATAAAGCAAGCCAGGTCAGACTGTAGATGGGATATATGAGATTTGAGCTCATCTATGTTCTCGGCGTTCGGCAGATCAATAAACTCGACATCAAACAGCAGGTTATCAAAAGCCTCGGTAAAAGCGCTGCGACCACTTACCGCCATTGCCCCGAAAGTATCGCCATGATAGGCATTCTTAAATGCCAGCATTTTGCCCCGCTTATGTCCCTTGTTGCTCCAGTATTGCAGGCACATTTTAATGGCTATTTCAACTGCGGTCGAACCGTTATCCGAGTAGAATACTTTAGCCTGGTTATCGGGTATGATCTGTAAAAGCCTTTCGGCAAGTTCCACTGCCGTAGGATGGGTGAAACCTGCAAAAATCACATGCTCAAGCACCTTTAACTGTTCGGCAACCTTTTTGGCGATATATTGGTTTGCGTGCCCGTGTATGCTTACCCACCAGGATGATACTGCATCGATATAGCTTTTGCCATGCTCGTCAAAAAGCAAAGCACCTTCGCCCCTTACTATGGGGATGGGCGGTTTGGCGGTTTGCATTTGGGTGTAGGGGTGCCATATAACGTTCAGGTCGCGTTCAACTAAATTCATAATGCCGGTGTAACAGTTCAACCACATACTGATCTACCGGGAAGGTGAGATCAGTTTTCTTCAACTCATTTATTTTTACCCATCTAAAGCATTGCAGCGGCTCTACTTCCCCGTCAAAATCAAAGGCAGTAGTTTTGACGGCCAGGTTTATCGGCTGGATATTTTTCACGGTGTAGTAAACGCTGATCAATTGCGCCTCGCTAAATAACGATTTCACAAAAAAATCGGTTGTGTAAAAATGCTTCAGTACCTCAACTCCCATTGCGCACTCCTCCATAAACTCACGTTTAAGCCCGTCAACCAACCCTTCGCCAAACTCGAGCCCGCCGCCCGGGAATTTGGAAAACTTCATCCCATACTCCTGCTCGTCGCTGATCAAAACCTCGTTTTGGCTGTTAATCAATAGTCCGTATACTCTCACATTAAATGGGTGCATTATTCAAAGTGTTTTTTGTTGCGGGTAACGTTATCCATTGTCCACTCAATATCTTTTGTTTTGGCTTCCGATCGTATCGGGCAGTTGGGCATGCTGCAATAATGGCAGCACTCGGGTATACAGGGGTCGGTATGGATAAAGAGTTCGGTTTTGATGCTTGCCTCGGCGTTGATCAGCATGTCAACCTGCTTAACTTCATCGTGTACTTTGTTCAGGTCGTAATAATTAGGTAAGGTTAAATGGCAATCGATGTGGAGTTCGTGCCCGTATTTTTGCGCACGCAGGTTATGGATATCGATCCAGTCGAATTTACGTTTATCATTCAGTATCTTAACTATATTTTCTACAATCTTAAAATCGGCTTCATCCATCAACCCGGCAACAGATTTCCGTATAAGTTTATAACCGGTGTACACAATATACAAAGCAACCAGTATAGACAATATATTATCAAGCAGAGTAATTTTGGTAAGATAGATGAGCATTAAGCCAATAACCAGGCCAACGCTGGTTACCATATCGGTAAGCAGATGGTGCCCGTCGGCATCCAGTGTGATGGAATTAAGGCTTTTACCCTTCCGTATCAGATACCAGCCAAGTAACCCATTTACCACACCGGTAGCTGCGATTATTGCAGCGCCAAGCAACACTTCGTGCACCGGGTGTGGGCTTAATAAGCCATAAACCGATTTAAAGATAATGATGATGCCTGCAATAGATATGAGGATCCCTTCCACAAAAACCGAAAAAAACTCCACCTTACCATGCCCGTACGGGTGATTGATATCGCGTGGCTGCGCCGCCAGGTAAATGCTGTAAAAGGCAAAAGCGCTGGCCACTACGTTGACTATACTTTCGGCGGCATCCGTTAAAATAAAGTTGGAGTTGGTTAAAAAGTATGCGATAAACTTGGCTACCATTAAAACGGCGCCTGTAATGAGCGAAATAAGGATAATCCGGCGTTGCTGGTGCAAAACTGTTTTTTATTTGTGGGCAAACTTAGGCAAATTTTCACGCTAAACTTGCCGGATGGGCTTAATGTTGAAATTTTACAACATTCGCAATTAGAGCATAAAACTACTTTGCATATAAAATTAATAGGCAATAAGCCTCATTACCAGTAAAGTTATTTTCTATATTTGCCGCAAATACAACCAAACAATTAATATGAGTGCACTAAGCGATAGGATCAACAATTTATCCGAGTCAGCAACAATTAAAATGGCAAAGCTGGGCCGCGAGCTTGCAGCTAAAGGGGTTGATGTGATCAGCCTGAGTTTTGGAGAGCCGGATTTTCACACCCCGGAGCACATAAAGGCTGCTGCCAAGCAGGCTATGGACCAAAACTTTACTTACTACACACCGGTTGCGGGTTATCCAGAACTGCGTAAGGCTATTGCCAATAAGTTAAAGACCGAGAATGGTTTGGATTACGACCCGAGCCAGATTGTTGTTTCGACAGGTGCAAAACAGGCTATTGCCAACACCTTGTTATCGCTGGTAAACCCAGGCGAAGAAGTGATCATCCCTACGCCTTACTGGGTATCATACTCTGAAGTAGTAAAATTAACCGAAGGCAAAAGCGTATTTATCGATACCACTGTTGAGCAAAACTTTAAGATCACTCCCGAGCAACTGGAAGCTGCAATTACGCCCAAAACCAAATTGTTCATGTTCTCGTCGCCATGTAACCCTACCGGCAGCGTTTACAGCAAAGAAGAGTTGGCAGGCCTGGTAAAAGTTTTCGAAAAACACCCGCAGGTTTATATCCTCTCGGATGAAATATATGAGCATATCAACTTTGTTGATGCCTGCACTTCTATCGCTTCGTTCCCGTCGGTAAAAGACCGTGTGATCATCATCAACGGTTTTTCAAAAGCCTACGCGATGACCGGCTGGCGCATCGGCTACTCGGCATCGAATAAAGAGATAGCCGCTGCTAACGATAAATTACAGGGCCAGATCACTTCGGGTACCTGCTCTATCACCCAAAAGGCAGGCGTTGCAGCCTGCGAAGGCGGTTTGGAGAGCGTATTGGAAATGCGCGAATCGTTTAAACGCCGCCGTGGTATTGTATATGACCTGCTAAAAGATATCCCGGGCATTAAAACCAACCTGCCTGATGGCGCCTTCTATTTCTTCCCTAACGTAACCTCGTTCTTCGGCAAAAGCTTTAACGGCAAAACCATTAACGATGCTGATGAGCTGAGCATCTTCCTGCTGGAAGAAGCGCACGTGGCTACTGTAGGCGGCGACTCGTTCGGCGATCCTAAATCCATCCGTATATCGTACGCTGCCGCGGATGATAAACTGATCGAAGCCATGAAACGCATTAAAGCAGCCCTGGCTAAATTGAGCTAAGAAAATTATTAAATTATAAACTAAAAAGGTATCCGCAGAAACATGGATACCTTTTTTATTGCGGGTTATTGCCCGAGCCTGCCCTGATCTGTTCGGCTTCGGCGCCCGTATGCCGCGAGCGCTCTGCTTTAACTGTTTTATTGCCAAACTTGTAGGTAAAGCTGAGGAGTATAGTACGAAATTCGGTCTGATCGGTACCGGTAACATTCAGGTTTGAATAATTGGATGTGAACCTGTTACGCTTACTGTTAAAAATATCGTTTACATTGAGAGCCAGGGTCGCCTGTTTACTTATGTTTTTGGTAATGTTCCCGTCAAAATTATACGCCGATTTGTACTGATTAACCCCGTAGGTTGTCGGTATTTCGTATTCGCTGTCGAACCCGATTTTAAAACTTTTACCAATATGGAATATTTGCTTTACCAGTAAGTCAAGATCGATCCCGGTATGATTGAGATAAGCTTCAGCAGGGTTTGCTGTTAACCATTGATATGATCCCGACACGGCGGCGTTTACTTCCCACCACGAAACAGGGTCAAATTCTCCGTTAAAATTAAAACTATAAACATAACGGTTGCCTAAGTTAGATTTATGTGTGATCAGTATTTTTGAACTATCATTCTGCGAAAAGACAGCCATTATAAAATTATGGAACTTGGCAAATTGCAGCGAAACAGAAAACTTATCCTTGTAAAGATGCTGCAGTTGCACCACATCGATATAAACCGGCTTTAGATATGGATTGCCCATATAATAGCTGTACTGATCCTGGTAGGCAATAAATGGGTTAAGGTCGGTATAAAAAGGCCGGTAAATGCTTCGCCCGTAAGTAAGGTGCAGCACGTTGTTATTGTTTAATTTATCGGTGATCTTAACATCCGGAAAAAAGTCGAGATAGTTGTTTTTAACATCCGTTTTATTGGTCGGCGATACTCCTTCGGATGTGGTTTGCTCAACCCTTAAACCTGCTTCAAAACTCAATTTTTTGTTTGGTGTGTAGTTATAAGTTACCGCGCCGGCTTTCACGGTTTCGGTAAAATCAAATTGGTTGGTAAACCGCGGGTCGGGTTGGTAAACTTTGTTAACTATCTCGCCAAAGTCGAGGTTGTTGTGTGTTTTAACGTAATCTGTTTTCGCAACTACCGAAAGGCTCGAGGTTTTCGACAGGTTCACATCATAAACTATGTTGGATGTATATATCTTAAAATTCGACGGAAAGCTATTTTGTATGGCCAGGCTGCGATACGGCTGAACATTAGTAACATTAAAATAATCGCTGTTGATCATTTCGAGCGGGCTACGGTTGTAGCTGAAATAATCCAGATCGACTGATAGCTCTCCTGCTTTGTCGAAATTGCCTTTATAATTTAAATCGACAGCTACCTGGGCTGCTTTACTATCCAGTTTAGCGGTAGTTGCCACGCTCGAATCGCGTACACCCTGGTTGGCAATATTGGTTGTGGTGCTTTTCTTTAAAGTAAAGCTATTGGTTAACCCTCTTACCAAAAAGCCGATAATATGTTTGGGGCTAAAATTATAGTCGGCCCCGAACTGGTAAACGTTGGATGCTTTGCTTTGGTCCGAAAAATAGTCGGCGTTTACTTCGGTGAGCAGGCCTTTATAGTTCACCAGCCTGTCGGTTATAAATATGCGGTTATAGGGCGTGTAGGTATAAGCATAATTACCGAATACATCCAGGTTTTTTAAGCGCCAGTTAAAATTAAATCCCGTGCTGCTCCTAAACCTCGAGCCATGATCGTTGCTGATCTGTTGCGCACCGTTGGTAACGTTTGCCGATCCGTTGATCCCCATGCCCTCGCTACGTACCAGCTTGATATTGATAACCCCGCCATTTGCAGCATCGTATTTTGCTCCCGGGCTGTTAATCAGTTCAATCTGATCGATCATGCTGCTCGGTGTGGCCTGGAGCATATCTATCAATGCGTCGGGCGGCATATAGGTGGGCTTATTGTCGATCAATACCAACACATTGCCCTTGCCCTCAAGGCTGATGGTGTTATCGTTATCGACCTTAACGCCGGGTGATTTTTTAAGTATTTCCAAAGCGTTGCTTCCGGTCGAGGTAACACTGTTCTGGATGTTAAGGATCCGTTTACCGGGTTTGTTTTCGATGAAAGGCTTTGAAGCTACCACATCGATCTGCCCTAACTGGTTATTGCTTAGTTGTAATTTAATTACACCGACATCGACAATTACCGAGCGGTTAAGGCGATAAACCTTGGTAGTAGTTTTGATATAACTGATATCGGTTACCTTAATGAGGTACGAACCGGGCTGCAGATCGTTGAACTCGAATTTACCATCTTTATTACAAATGGTAAATTTGACCACGCTGGAATCCGCTGACCGCAACAGATATACTGTAACATCCTTTACAGGAACATTTTGAATATCTGCCACCAAACCGATAATCGTACCATTATTGGTTTGGGCATTTGCAGTACAAAAATTGGTCAGTATAAATAAAAAAAGTAAATTTTTGTAAAATTTCAACCGCTCGCTAATAAATATTTACCATATTTAAATCCAGTCACAAAATAGTTACATCAGCTTAAAATAGCAAACAGATTTAACAATTTATTATTCTAAAAAGAAAACCTTTTAGCATTAAGAGTGATAGCAACCTCGCCAAATTTATTAAATCAAAATATAATTTATTATTGACAGCTGTTAACAGATATATTTTTCCGAAAGTATAATTTTTTTTTCAAACCAAAAACAAGTCGCATCAACTTCCTCTTGTTAATTAATTTGCTTACTTTTCCCCTTAAAACACCACTGTTTTAAAGGCCTGATTGGGGTCGAAATTATTTATGGCTAAAACGGATACAAACCCTGAGCAACTACGGTTAGACGAAAACAGTAAAAAAGAGGTTCCGTTAGAGCACTGGGGACCTTATTTAAGTGAACGACAATGGGCTACCGTAAGGGAAGATTATAGCGAAAATGGCGACGCATGGGGCTATCTCACACATGATCAGGCCCGGAGCCGCGCTTATCGCTGGGGCGAGGATGGACTGGCTGGCATATCAGATTATCACCAGCGCCTTTGCTTTGCAATTGCCTTATGGAACGGCAACGACCCTATCTTAAAAGAACGCCTGTTCGGCCTGCCCAACGGTCAGGGTAACCACGGTGAAGATGTTAAGGAACTTTACTATTACCTGGATAATGTGCCCACACATTATTATATGCAATATTTATATAAATATCCGCAGGACAGGTTTCCATATAACGACCTGGTTAGCACCAATATACAGCGCTCGAAACTTGAACCGGAATATGAGCTGCTGGATACGGGCGTATTTGACAACGACCGGTATTTTGATGTATATGTAACCTACGCAAAAAAGAACAGCGAGGACATTCACATCAGTATTGAAATAATTAACCGGGGTACCGATGCCGCCAGCATCACGGTATTACCCACGCTCTGGTTTTACAATTACTGGCAGTTTGATAAAGTAAAACCCAAACCGCTCATCACTAAAATGGGCCCCAACTGTGTAAGGGCCAACCACCCCAACAGCGGCGGTTATTACCTTTATCATCAGCCTGCGGATACCGCATTTTTTACAGAGAATGATACCAATGTCGAGCGCCTTTTTGGTATACCCAATCCAACTGCTTTTGTAAAGGATGCTTTTCACAATGCCATTATCAATAAGGCTAATGTTGACAGGTTAGAGAGCAAAGAGACGGGCACAAAATACGCACCCGTTTACAAGTTTAAAATTAGCGGTAAGGGCAGTGCGCGCATTTACCTGCGGCTTTGTAAGGGCCAGGTACAAAATCCTTTCGATGCCGAGTTTGAGGCCATGTTTGCTAAGAGAAAAAAAGAAGCCGATGATTTTTACGCTTCTATACTGCCGCCCAATACTACTCCCGAACATGCCATCATACAGCGCCAGGCTTTAGCAGGCCTGCTCTGGAGCAAGCAGTACTATCACTACGATACGCGATTAATGGTTTATAACGGGCGGAATACCTCTCCGGCTTTCGAAACCAGGCCAAACGGGCGTAACAGCAACTGGAAATATCTCAAAAACCAGGACGTAATATTAATGCCCGATAAATGGGAATACCCCTGGTATGCCGCCTGGGATTTGGCCTTCCATTGCGTACCGATGGCATTGATAGACCCTGTGTTTGCCAAAAACCAGCTCATCCTCATTATGCGCGAGTGGTATATGAACCCCGAGGGGCAAATACCAGCTTATGAATGGAACTTCAGCGATGTAAACCCACCCGTGCAGGCCTGGGCGGCATTGCAGGTTTACCGTATCGAAAAGGAAAAGAAAGGTACCGGGGATATTACTTTTTTAAAGCGCGTTTTTCAGAAGCTGGTGGTAAATTTTACCTGGTGGGCCAACCGGAAAGACATCGATGGCAATAATATTTTTTCGGGCGGTTTTTTAGGCTTAGATAATATCGGCGTTTTCGATCGCAGCGCCCAGATAAAAGACGCTGTTTTGGAGCAGGTCGACGGTACCAGTTGGATGGGCACATTCGCCCTCAATATGATGGATATTGCTATCGAAATAGCATTGGTTGACGAAGCTTTCGAAGACATGGCCGTAAAATTTTATGAGCATTTTGTGTTAATAGCCGAAGCACTGAATGAGCTGGGGCTGTGGGATAACGAGGACCAGTTTTTTTATGATACCCTGCGTTTGCAGGATGGCACGCCACATCACCTCAAAGTACGTTCATTAGTAGGTTTAATATCCATGTTTGCGGTATCTGTATTTCATTTGGATGAAAATGATCAGCGTTTGAAGGATTTCAGGAAAAGGGCTGGCTGGCTTAACCGTTACCGCGAACAGAATAAGCTTTTTTTACCGTTGAGCATTGATGATAAAGGCAACTATCTGCTGTCGCTTGTACCCTACGACAGGTTATTAAAGCTTATTGACAGGATAGCCGATGAGGATGAGTTTTTATCAAAAGGCGGCATCAGGGCCTTATCCAAGTATCACTTAAATCATCCTTACCGCGTCAATATTGCTGGTGCCGATTATAGTGTCGACTACGAACCCGGCGATTCGACATCGAACTTATTTGGCGGAAATTCCAATTGGCGCGGCCCTATCTGGATACCGATGAATTTTATGATCATCAACGCCCTGAAAAAATATGCGCAATACTACGGCGATACCACGAAGATCAATTTCCCGAAAGGCTCAGATCAGCAACTCACCCTGCACCAGGTGGCTGATGAGCTAAGCAAACGCCTCATCAATATTTTTGAAGTGGATGAAAAAGGTGAACGGCCTGTAAACGGCGCGCACCAGGAGTTTTACAAAAAGCCCGAAAACGCCGACCTGATCCTGTTCTATGAGTATTTCCATGGCGATGATGCGCACGGACTGGGCGCAAGCCACCAAACCGGGTGGACTGCGTTGATCGCCAACTTAGTAAACGATATATTCAGAAATTAAGGCACAAGTTAATTTCACAGTAAATTATCACTCTTAAACTTCACCAGTTTTTTGCGGCCGACATCGTAGATGAGCCTAAACGCCTGCTGACTATCCCCGGTAAAGCCCGGCGATTGGTGCAGGCTGATGATAAACTGGCCTTTTAATCGTTTATAGATAAAGGGCGAATAGATGATATCTAAGCGGTTGTAAAAGGTTTTTTCATAGAACGAATCGCCATAATCGATGTGGCTGCCCTGGCCGGCATAAACCTCATCGAAGAAAGCGAACCTGTGGTAACTCAAATATGCGCTGGCCACAAAGCCCTTCGGTATTTTAAACCCGTCGATACCTCGGGTACGCTCGAGCGAGATCATACCGCCAATATCAACCTTCAGCGAATCGAAGACTGTACGGTGGCTAAAGTCCAACCCTACACGGATCTGGGCGCCGCCGTTATCCGATATTCCGGCCTGCGGGCCGTTAGAGGCATCTCCCGCATCATGCAGGAGCAAAAAGTAGTGTGATAGAAAGAACGGCCCTTTTGGATTAGGAATATACGTACCGCCATCGCCGAATAAAAACTGCTCGCGGTCGGTAAGCGTCTGGCGGCTTACCCAGTCTATCCAGATAGTTTCATAACCATATTGTGTATGCAGCGAGGTTAACAGCCCCTGAACATTCGGGCGCTCGTAGCGCAAGGTATCGTTCAATAAAGCGCGGGGGTACTGCGTCAGCAAGCCTTCCCGCGGAAATTCGCCTACATTAAATGTCCATTTCTGGCTTTGGTAATGATAGTAAGCAACCGGGTCGGTATTTACCCAAAAAGGCTTCCCGCCAAACTCATGCTGGCCGTTAACACCTATTATAAAATGGTTCAGGCTATCGAGGTTAATGCCGAAATCTATCATAGTGCGGGTTCCAGAGTAAGTGCGCGAACGTGGCACAAAAGCCGAATACTCGCGGTTATCCATATAACCCAGGCCATTAAAATGCACGTCCAGGCTGCCTTGTTTTTCGTCGCCCTGCTGTGCAAAAGCGGTGGTGCCTGATAATATCGAAATAAAAAAAAGTAGCGTAAACTTATGGCTCATGTTGTGATATAAGGCTGCGAATTTACAATGAAAAAGTGAGCCGGTTGTTAAAAATCGTTGTAAATATTGCGGAACGAACTGCGTAGCCCAAACGTGATCATCCCGGTTTTGTTATTGAATACGCTATTCTTTTCGTCGCGATATAATGCTCCAAGTTCCAGCCTCAAATTGTATTTCGGATTGAGGAGATAGGCTATTTTTCCTTCGGCATAATAAAAATCGGTGCGTAAACCCTGTCCTATAAAGTTACCAGTGGTTTTGGCAGGCGTTTGATACGATTCGAAAATATTTTGCCCATAATTAAGCCCGTTCATGTCCATCCCGTAATAGGCATAATTAAGCTGTCCCTGCAGATCAAAACGGCCTGTCGAGTAGTTTAATATTCCGAGCCACTCTCTAAAGTTTGCCCCAAGCGGGTGAGCCAAAGGCTCGTCGTAATGCGAGTAGTTTCTGAATCCTACCGTCTCGGTATAAGTATAAGGTTTGGCTGCGTTAAATTCGAACAGGTAATTCAATGTTTTTACTTTCAGCAAGTCGGCGCCGCGTATGCCCAGCTGGTAAGCATATTTGTTCCGCGAACTGCCGTTGCTGGAGAAGAAATCGCCTGCCTGAAACTCGGTCAGATAAAATTGGCCGTAAACAATGTTCTTATCGGCAAATTTCCATTTGAAGGTTAGGCCAAGCCCGTTTTTATCTGGCGAACCATGTGAAGATTCGACCGTGGTAAGGAACGTCAGCGGGCTGGCGTAACTGAAATCAAACCCGCGTTTGTGGCCTACGCTGTCCCTGTCGGCCGAAACCAGCGACTCGAAAAACCCCAGCGAAACCCGGTTGCTTACGCTCCAGTCGATATATTGAAAATAACCCCATTTTTTGAGGTTCGAGTTATCGCCTGGCACTTTTGGTCCGTTAGGGTCTTCAAATAAAGAATATAGTGCAATGTATTTAACGCTGCCTACATTGACCGTTGCTTTAAAAAAAGGATAGGGTGAGGCATAATCGGATAATAACATTGAGCGGTAACCATCGCCGATAAAGTTTTTATCCTGCCCGGCGGTAAAGTTTACATACTTAACCGGCGTGTAGGATAGCAGAAAGGCGTAATACGACCAATCGGTAATATTGCTCCCGCGATTGGTTACCCGGGTTTGCCCGGGCACTACGCCCGTGCTGTTGGCGTAGTTGGTAATATAAGCCGGCAGTTGTGCCTTGTTATTATAGCCGCTGCCATAAAAAGAGAATTTAGAGCCAATGGTGCCGCCAACCTGGTAGCCTAAAGTGGTTAGCCAGGTAGCTTTGCTGCTGGCAAAGTCGTACCCGGTTTGCAGGTCGGGAAGTATGTCTGCATAAAGCGTATAACCGGCCCGTTGCACATCAACCAGGTGTTCGTTAAAAAAGCGCCCCTTTAACAGGCCATTGGCCTTATTGTTAGCTTGCATTAACGAGTCGTATTTGTGCCTGAGCAAGGTATCATCAACAAACCATGGTTTTATCGAGGTATGTATTGCAGTATTCGTTGCATACAGTTCGGTGCTGAATTTTTGATAAAACTGGTACGAATAAGGTTGGTATACAGACTGCGCTCTTAGCGCAGATGCCGCCAAAACCATCACCATCAAAAACAGCAGTACCCGTTGGTATATTTTAGATATATCGATGTTCATACGTTGCGATTAAAAATCATGGTAAAGGTTTCTGAAACTGCTGCGCAGGCCAAAAGTTATCAGCGTTGTTTTCGTATCCGAAACCGCATTTTTCTCCTGACGCAGTAATGCCCCTACTTCAACCCGCAGGTTATATTTCGGGTTGAGCACATACGCTATTGTCCCTTCGGCGTATTTTAAAGTGGTTGCCAGGCCCTGCCCGGTACTTCCATTAGCAACCGATACGTTATCGGGTAAGGTAATGTCTTTACCGTAGTTAATCCCTCCGGAGTTTAAACCGTATGTTGCATAGTTTAACTGTCCCTGCAAATCAAATTTTCCTATCGAATAATTTAGTATCCCCAGGTACTCCTTAAAATTAGCCCCGAACGGATGCCCAAGCGGCTCGCTGAACTGCGTATAGTTAACTATTGGGTTTTGATCGGCGTAGGTATACGGATCGGCTGTATTGTATTCGAACAGATAGTTCAGCGCCTTTATTTTAAACAGGTCCGCCCCGCGGAAGCCTAATTGATAGGCGTTCCTTGTCGTCGACCCGTTATCGAAAAGCAGTTGCCCGTAAACTGTCGTCTTATCCAGCACTTTGTATCTGGCGTTAAAGCCCAATAAAGTATGGTCGGTAATAGGCGATGACGGCCCTATAGAGCTTGAAAAAATCAAGGGGTTAATATAGTTGAGGTCAAACCCGTGCCGGTTGCCCTGGTCATCAGTCTCGGCGGCTATCAATGCGTTGAAAAAACCCAGCGAAGCACGGTTGGTCACATTCCAATCCACATAATGAAACACTGCCCACTTGCGCCTGTTATTTGCGCCGCTGGTATTCAGATCAAACTTATGAGCATTCTGATCGTCGAGATAGGCCCACATGGTCATATATCGTACATTTTTGCCCAGGTCGGCAGTTAAGCGGAACAAAGGATAGCTCGAAGAATAATCAGATAACAATACCGAGCGGTAACCATCGCCGATAAACATTTTATCCATACCCAGGTTAAGCATAATGGCATTTGAAGCCTGGAAGCCCAATAACACAGTAGAGTACGACCAGTCGCTGCTGTTTTTAACCGTGGTTTGGCCTATAACGGTTCTGTCCTGTGCCTGGCCAGGTACAAAAGCTTTGGTCTGGATATACGCTTGCTCATAATTGGCAAAACGGCCCTGGTTTTCGTACCCGCTGGCAAAAAAGAAAAACCGGGAGCCAATTGAGCCGCCGGCTTCGTACCCCCTGGTATTGATATAAGTGGTCTTGCTATCGTTTAGTTCGCGGCCCTGGCCGATATCTGTCAGGTAATCAAAGTAAAAAGTAAACTCCTTGTTCCTGACTTCGGCAATATGCCCGTTAAATAAAACCCGGTGTATCCAGCTGTTTTTACGATTATCGGTATTGTTCAGCATGAGCGAGTCATACCGTGGACGCAGTGCGCTGCTATCGCCGATAAAATATGGTTTTACCGATGTGTGCAGTTTTGTTAACGGGCTATACACATCAATATTCAGCTTTTGGTAAAACTGGTAACTATACGGCTGATAATCCAGCTGAGCAAATGCCGGTAGAGCAAACAGGATAGAAAAAAGGGTAACTAACAGAGCTTTTTTATACCGGTGGCAATATTTCATAGGCGTACGTTGGTGCTTTTATTAACGGCAAAAAGCGGGTTATGTTTTTATGCACTATCGCCGCAAAAATAAAATAAATAATCACATACCCCTTTTTATTTAACAAACGCGCACAAATAACAAAGGCCATACTTTAAGCATGGCCTTTGGTTGTATAGTCGGAACAGATTAGCGTCGCTGACCTAATACTCCCGAAAACTTACCTTCGTAATCTTTCAGTTGTTTATCAAAATCGTTCGCCAATGTCGTCTGCTGGTAACGCTTGGTTATAGTTGCCATATCGTTCAACACCGAAATACCATACTGCACCGTGCGCATATCTACGGCTTCCGGACTTTTCTGCAATAAATAAGCGTTATAATCCAACTGATCTTTGAGATAGCCGTCGATGCTTTTCATCAGATCATTAGCCGGCTTCGGCTCATTTAGCTGATAGAATGTTTGCGCTATAAAGTTTTTACGGATAGCCGATTCGATATCCGGATAAATATCCGGCATTACGTCGAGATACCTGTGCAATGCTTTCGATGCCATATCCGGGTGCCCTTCCTGCAGCAGGCTTTGCGCAAGGTTTGAGAATGTACCCAATATCAGCGGGTAAAACATGGTTGATGATTCGTGATCCAGATAACGGGCATTTTTCATATTACCCCATTTGTATTTCTCCATCACGTTTTTGTACATCGCCATGGTGTTGGTTTTGTCCAGTTGTTCGTTACCCCTCAAAGCGGTATCTGGTTTAAACGGCATCAGATGATAGGCGAAACCTTCTTTATACAGGTATTGCTGTAAGCCGATCATGTTATCATTGCCTACGGTTACTGCGAAGTATACCGGCCGCTTCCAGTTGTTATGCGCCAGTATATCCAGCATAGCCAGGTTATCCTTGGTTACATAGTTCGAAGTGTATTTCCACTCCATGGCCGGGGTAATTTTATCGCGCTGTGATGCAGGGATAGTACCGCTATTGATCACATCATCAGGGTTAACAGTTAGCTTAAAGTTTTTGGTAGGCAGGTAATTGGCTGTTTCGCCGCCCTGCAACTCGAGCTTGGCACGCGGATCATCAGAGGTGATAAAGTCAAAAATCTCCTTCAATTCTACCGAAGACGGTATTTTCGCATCATTATAGTAAACCACATCGCGAACGCCTAACTCGAATTTCTCGTCGGGCATCGTAATAGGCAGCGGATCGGAATTATTCATCTTGTGCTTCATGCCGCGTATGTACCAATCGGTACCTAACAAGCTCAGGTTAACGATGCGTACATCCGGGCGGACGCCTTCAACTTCCTGATCATACCATAACGAATACGTGTCATTATCGCCATAGGTAAACAAAATGGCATTAGGAGCGCAACTGTTCAGGTAGTTCCAGGCCATATCGTGCGGTGTCCATTTGGTTGAGCGGTCGTGGCTCTTCCATTCCTCTTTAGCCATTACTACCGGTACGGCCAAAAAGCATAAGCCTGTTGCTACAAGTGCAGCCACCTTGCCATCGAGTTTTTTACGGATACCATCGGCAACTGCTATCACACCCAAACCTATCCATATAGCAAATGCATAGAATGAGCTTACGTATGAGTAATCACGCTCACGGGGCTGTTCAGGTGGTTGGTTTACATATAAAATAATAGCCACACCGGTAAAAAAGAACAACAAAGCAACTACCAGCGCATAACGGCGGTTACGGCTAAAATGATAGATCATACCCAATAAGCCTAATATCAAAGGAGTATAGAACAGCGGAGTATAGGTATTGCTGTTCAAAATACTTTTAGGCAGGTTATCTTTATTATCAAAGATACCCGAGGTTGGCAGGCCATCCACCTTACCCTGGTTGGCCTGGCCATCAAGGTCGTTATAACGGCCAACAAAATTCCATAAAAAGTAGCGGATGTACATCTGTTTGATCTGCCAGCTGAACATAAAGCCTAAATTATCGGCAAAAGTCGGGCTCTGGCCTTCACCAAGCTGCATCCATTCTTTATAGAAGTTAGGGTGATCGCCTTCGGTATCATACATACGCGGTAACAGTGTGTTCCTGTCGTAGATATAGTCGGTTTTTTTACCTGCAACTTCATAGCTGGTTTTACCCTTACGATAAATAGTACTTCCTTCTTTCTGGTCAACAGGCTTTGAATCGAAATACTGGCCGTAAACCAAAGGGCGCTCGCCATACTGATCGCGGCTTAGGTAGCTTTGCATGGTGATGGCGTTGTTCGGGTCGGTGTTGTTCAGGTTAGGGTCGGCCTTGGCACGGATAGGGATAAAGGCAAACGAGCTATAACCCAGGTAAATAAATGCCAGGCATAAAAATATCAGGTTCATTACCGGTTTGTTACTGCGTGTACTGTAAATAATACCCCAGGCAATAACAGCAACAAGCACCACAATGGCAAACAATGCGCCCGAGCCAAAGCCCAAATGCAGTGTATTAACAAAAAACAAATCAAAATAACCGGCAAACTTTACGGTGTATTGTATCACACCAAACATTACTGCTAACAAAATCGCCACACCTATACCCATTGCAATAATGGTATTACCCGGTGTAATGGTTTTGTACCTGCGGAAGTAATACACCAGCGCAATAGCCGGTATAGTTACCAGGTTCAGCAAGTGTATACCGATGGATAAACCCATCACATAGGCGATAAACACGATCCACCTGTCGGCGTTCGGTTCATCTGCATGGGCATCCCATTTTAAAATCCCCCAGAAAACAACTGCGGTACATAACGATGAAGTAGACCATACGATGGTTTCGACAGCCGAGAACCAAAACGTATCCGACCATGCAAAGGCCAGCGCGCCAACCAAACCTGCGCCCATAATTAATATGGTACGCGAGGCATCGAGGTTTTCGGTGCTTTTGGCCAGGAGTTTTTTAGCCAGCGCGGTAATCGTCCAAAACAAGAACATTACCGTAGCCGCGCTCGACATGGCTGTACCCAAGTTGGTAAAATATGGAACTTTTGCATTATCACCCATCGAAAGCAATGAGAATGCTTTACAGATCATGGTAAACAGCGGATAACCCGGCTGGTGCGATATCTGCAATTTAAAGGCACATGAGATGAACTCGCCGCAATCCCAGAAACTTACCGATGGCTCTAAAGTTAAAATGTACGTAATTGCCGCTACTGCAAAGCAAAGCCAGCCCAAAATGTTATTGATTCTGTTGTATTGCATAGCTTTTCAGGAAATAGAAAAAATCATTTGTAAGGTTTATAATTGATTTTATTGTGTTACGATATCGGTGTTTCGCGCGGGTGCTCGGTTGTCGGAGCAGGAGCGTCATTTTTTTCTAAAGATATAGATGATGAAGGCACATACGGTTCCGAATGGTCGGTTGCTATGGGAGCCTGGCTCACGGGTGTACCGGGCGTATTGGTTACCGGGGTAGAATGTTCCGGGATCTGGTTAGTGTTTTGTACCGGCGGCGCAGGCGGCGGAGTTGGGTCGCTTTTGGCTGTCTCCTTATTGATCTGCTCCTGTATATCTCTCTTCACGCCTTCCGAAGCATCTTTAAACTCGCGGATGCCCTGACCTAAACCGCGGGCCAGTTCAGGAAGTTTTTTACCACCAAACAACACTAAAGCCACTAACAGAATCACAATGGTATCCTGACCACTGAAAAACAATAACGTTGAACTTAACATAACAATTTTATTAAATAATCAATTAACATGAAACTTTGCTTTATACAGAATGCCTGTAATTAAGCTGCAAAGATATGCTAAAAAATACAGTATCCGAATAGGAATAGCATTAACATAGATACCGCATTTACATCAAAGTTAACTGCAAAAAAAACTTAAAAAATCATTTAAAGCAAGGTTTAACAGTTTTTAACAAAAAGTGCTGCCGGTAAGTATTCAAGAGGCTGAAAATTATTTGCGGGTAATATGATCAAAAACAAATCGAATTGGCTCTATTATATTACTTAATTTGATTGAAATCAGTTAAACAACATAAAAAACCGATCAAAAACCTAAAGTTTCGAGATATTTTACCTATATACATCAACAATCGTGCATAAAACCCCATAAAATCTATAAAATTTATCAAAATTCTGTTTTCACCCTTAAATATTTGATGATTTGATGTATATTTATGACGTGATTAAGAATTTTATTAAAATATCGCTGTTTACACTATTCCTTTTCGGGGGATATTGCCATGCAACGATAGCCAACCTTAGTCGCAAACAACAGGTACAAAAAAACAACAAAGCACCGGCGTCGGTATCAAAGCACAATAGCAAAGATGCCTTTGATGCTTTTTTTAACTACGGCAGCGCAGCACAGCTTACCTCCCAAAGTTTTAAGCAGGTGCACTTTAATAAAGCGGCGGTAGTTTTCCAGTCGCGGATAGCTGCCTGCATCCATTCACTCCCGCATTATACAGGCACCCATGTTTCGGGCTTAGCAAGGTTTTATAAGCTCATCCTATTTCCTTTCCACGCTTTTTGGTAAATACAAAATCCGGCAATTCATTTCATCTGGCACAACAATAGCTCCACTGCTATGCAGGGGCAGTTACTTATTGTTGTAATTTTTCCCGGCATCACCGGCCATATCCGGCATGCATGGCCCGTAATTGCTAATTGCACAACATTATTTACCAAATCAATCAAACTTAGAGTGGCATTTTATGCCCTGTTCAAAACCCCTTATAACAATGAAAAGATCACTACCTTTTGCAATACTTGTTATTGTACTCATACTCGCTTTAATTTCCCCTTCTTTCGAAACTGTTACTGTAGCAGGTAATAAGATAGACAGTGGCGACACTGCCTGGCTACTTACCTCAACCGCCCTGGTTTTACTGATGACTCCAGGACTGGCCTTTTTTTACGGCGGCATGGTAACCAAGAAAAACGTACTCTCAACCATGATGCAAAGCTTTGTATGTATGGGTGTCATCACCGTTATCTGGGTGGTATTCGGCTTTAGCCTCGCTTTTGGCGATTCGATTAACGGCATTATCGGCAACCCGTCGACCTTTTTTATGATGAAAGGCATGCTGGGCAATGCAACCTGGAAGCTGGCACCTACCATACCATTGGTATTATTCGCCATGTTCCAGCTAAAATTTGCGGTAATTACTCCTGCATTGATCACCGGAGCTTTTGCCGAACGTATCCGTTTCAATTCGTACTTAATATTTCTATGTCTGTTCATGGTGTTTATCTATGCGCCCCTCGCCCACTCTACCTGGCACCCCGATGGCCTGATGTTTAAATTGGGCGTGCTCGATTTTGCCGGCGGTACGGTAGTACACATGTCGGCCGGCTGGGCTGCGTTAGCATCGGCAATCTATCTTAAGCAGCGCAACGAAAAAGCACATGCCCCGGCGCGCATCAGCTATGTGTTACTGGGTACAGGCTTATTATGGTTTGGCTGGTTCGGGTTTAACGCAGGTTCGGCGCTGGGTTCGGGCGCTCTGGCCGCAACGGCTTTAGCTACTACAACTACAGCTTCGGCAGCAGCGGCTATGTCGTGGATATTTTTTGATATGATGCTGGGCAAAAAACCATCGGTAATGAACGCCTGTATCGGCGCGGTGGTCGGTCTGGTGGCTATTACGCCTGCTGCCGGCTTTGTAACCGTATCATCATCTTTAATTATAGGTATAGTAGCCGCGGTTGTAAGTAATCTGGTGGTGATGTGGCGCTCACGCACCTCAATCGACGATACGCTGGATGTATTCCCCTGCCACGGCGTGGGCGGTATGGTAGGCATGTTGCTTACCGGGGTATTTGCACATACTAATGTAAACAGCGGCAACTCTACCGGCAACGGTTTATTTTATGGCGAAACACATTTGTTCCTGATGCACCTCATTGCACTGGTAGCCGTATCGATATTTGCTTTCGGCGGCTCGTTCATCCTGTTAAAAGTGACCGACCTGATCAGCCCTCTCCGAGTAAGCGAAGAAGAAGAGGCTTTAGGTTTAGATATCAGCCAGCACGGCGAAGAACTTTAAGAAACTTATTAGTTGTTGATAAGTGATTAGTTTGTTTAGTTATAGCGTCGCAGCTTTTAGTTGCGGCGTTATTTTTTATAAACCGGCCTCAGCTACTGCAACCTGTGGTTCGGCATGCTTTTTTGTTTCGAGGTATGGCTTGTGATAATTTTCCAGGAACTCTTTTTTCGAATCGCGGTAAAAAGTAACGGCACCTATCATACTCAAGAATTTTATATAACACCAGGCCAGATCGATCTGGTGCGGCATAAAGCCCGATCGCGCGCTTTTAGGGTACAGGTGATGGTTATTGTGCCACTCGCCCGCCACATAACCCGGCCATAGCTGGTTGATCGACATATCGTTACGGTTATAATCAACACCATCGCGGCGCTTATCATCGCCCTGGCCATGCCCGTCATAATTAAATGTGCGTACGCCAACCGCCCAAAAGCCCGCCGCACCAAATAAAGTACATGCCAGGGCATGCCCGCCCATGGCATAAAAAATAAAATACCAAAGGCTCCAGTTAACGATCCAGTAAATAACAGCCGAATATGGGTTGGCCACCGAGCCATATTTTTGATACTGCACATAGGTATTTACCTTAACGCCGGTATGTTTCATCAAATTGCCAATGCGCTTGTAATCGCCTTCACTAAGGTCGGTAGCAATGGGCTGGTGATTGACATCGGCCAGAAAGCAATACAGAAAACCGCCCTGTGCGTTATACGGATCGCCGGGCTGATCTGATTTGGCGTGATGCACATGGTGCGATACCACGTATATTTCTTCGGGAATAATTTTAAGCGTGAGGTTTTGGGTAAAAAAGCGCCAAAACGCATTTTTAAATTTATAGGCGCCATGGGTACAATAGCGATGATACCAGATAGTACCGTGCGTACCCATAACAATCATGCTATATACAAAAGCCGCCAGCAGCATCCACAAACTAAAAAACTTAAAAATAAACAACAGGAAAAACGGCACCAGGCACAATACCTTTAACCAGCTGAAAAATGCCAGCCAGTTTTTACGGCTTTTAAAAACATTTAGGCGTGAAAAAAATTCGCTGAAGATTTGTTTTGGGGTCGGCTTTATCAGATCGCCGTTTTCGTGTTTCCATCCGTAAGATGGCGGTTGCAGTACATGGTCTAAAAACGCCATTAGTTTATAATTAAGGTGCGGTGCGGCTTAACGCTATTCTGAATAACCTTAATTATAAAAAATAGTCTGCGAATTGTAAAGATATAATAAAAATGTGATTTAACGACTTTTATGCCCAAATTTTAAATTGCCCACCTGCTAATCAACAAGGTCAAACTCAAAAATTCACTGTAAAACAATGGTATGGTGTTTCATAATCATACGATAATTCAAACTTATAGCTTTCGCATATTTGTTTTGAGATAGTCAGGCCCAGTCCGCTGCCTTCGGAGTTTGCCGATTTGCTAAAACGTTTAAAAATTTCGTCCCCGGGCAGTTCAGCACCGGTCCCCGTGTTTTTAATGCTCAGTTTTTGCATGTTTAGCATTATCTCTACCGTCCCGCTGGCAGGTGTATGCCGTATAGCATTACCGATCAGGTTATTTAATAAAACATCCATCAAAAAAAAACTGGCTTTAATTTCTTTTGCTGTCAGGTCACATTTCAGGTCAAGTTCCTTGTTGACAAACAACTCTTTAAATTGATTGATCTTATTTTCTACGAGTTGTTTCATATCGACAACCTGATCATCCCTCACTAAATGATTCTCAATTTTAGCCAGCAGCAACAGCGATTGATTTAAACGCGTCAGGCGGGCCACTGCATCGTAAACATCATTTAGCAGACTGCTTTGCTCGGCATTAAACTCGCCGGCCTGGATGAGCGAATCTAATTTTGAATTAATAACTGCTATAGGCGTTAGTAATTCGTGCGAGGCATTCTCCGTAAAGGTTTTAAGGGCCTTATAATCCGTTTTGACCCGCGATGCCATACTGGTCACCGCACTATTCAATTCGTTGAATTCGTCGATAGTCGAATTGCTAATAGCAATATCCTTGTTATCAGTCAGGCTGAACAATCTAAGCTGCTGCAAAATATTGTAAAATGGTTGCCAGATGCGATTTAAGATTAACCTGTTGGCTATAGACAAAACCAACAGCAAGAAGAGGATGACGCCGATGGTAATACAAAAGATGATCCGGATAAGGTCCTCGGTCTCGACTTTCGATTCGATGATGGTCACCTGATAAGTCTGACCTTTTACCTGTACAGATGTGATCAGTCCACGCCCTGATTCCGCTTCGTGCTCTTTAGGGTTAAAATAATCCGTATTGATAAACCTGCGCTCAACGGGGCCATTAACCCGAACAAAAAATATATGCTGATCTTTATATTGCTCAATCTTCGGCAACTTGTTATTCTGTTTCACGTAAGTGAACGTTTCCTGCTCCTCGATCAATATATCTTTATCGACCTGATCGTTAAGGATATAGCTGATGGCCTTATAGTAGATAAGACCTGTTACAAACAATACTGCTACGGCCGATGCAAGGTTTACCCTGTTATATTTGGTTAATAACTTCATTGGTCGGTAAACTTATAGCCCATGCCGTAAGCAGCTTTAATGTAATCCTTCGCGCCGGCCTCTTCGAGTTTTTTGCGCAGATTTTTAATGTGCGAGTAAATAAAATCAAAGTTATCAGCCATATCGGCGCCGTCGCCCCACAGGTGCTCGGCAATAGCATTTTTTGAAACCACCTTATTCTTGTTCGCAATAAAATATAAAAGCAGGGCATACTCTTTACGTGTTAGCTTAAGCAATACGTTATTTATCCTTACCTCCTTAGCTAACAGATCAATAACAAGCTCATTAAATATGAGCGAGTTACTGCCGTTGAAAGATTTACGCCTTACTATGGCCATTAAACGTGCTTTAAGCTCCGATAAATGAAAAGGCTTAACCAGGTAATCGTCGGCGCCCATTTCCAGCCCTGCTACTTTATCATCGAGCGAATTTTTTGCCGAGATGATCAATACCCCGTCGGGGTTATTATTCTCCTTCAGATACTTTAATACGTTAAAGCCGTTACCGTCGGGGAGGGTGATATCGAGCAAAATACAATCGTAATTATAAAGGCTTACTTTGGCTATAGCCGATTGGTAATCGGGCGCTGTTTCGCACAGATTCCCCCCATCCGAAAGGTAGTTTTCTACACTTTCCCGGAGTCCTTTCTCATCCTCAATTATTAATATCTTCAACTATTAAGAAATTTTTATTCAATAATTAAATTACGCCTATCAAAAATCAACAAAAACTACACATAAAAGAAATAAAACAAACTCAAACTTACAATTTATAACTTACAACTCTGCCTGACACCCTATTATTAAAAACGGTTAAATCACTCTATAAAAACCGTTAAATCACGGTTTTGTAATCAACTGCATGCAAATATTTTTGTAGCCACAATCAAACTACATCCAAAAGAACGATAAAGATGAATACCAATTCTGGAAATATTCTATAGTTAATTAATGGTTAAATAAACACTATACACACTCATTTTTTTTGAAACAATAACGCCAAAATACCGTAATAAGTTAAAATGCAATAAATGTAGCTAATGTGGACTTAGATTAAATACTTTATACAAAAATGGTTTTAAAATTTTATTTTGAATATCAAAAAGCTTAATAGTTTGTATTTATTAAAATTTTTCTATTTTTACATTTCGAAAACCATCACAATATGAAATTCACACCGACTAAATTTTTTAAGTATAAAAATCCCCCTTTTTTAGCGCTGGTAGTCGTCATGTTCGGGCTCTTTTGTTCATCATCTGCCTATGGCCAAATCGACTATAGTTACGGGGTGAGTAAAAAAGGTTTCCGGGTGGGCGTAGGTCTGGGCGCTTCGCAGTTACAATCAAACTGGAGCAAAACGTCGATCGGGCCTGCGGGGATTTTGTATTTGGATTATGACCTTAGCCCCTATTTTACTATTGGTTTAGATGGCAGTTTTGGACAGCTTACAGGTACCGATGCCGAAAACAAACTATACTTTACCAAAACCAGTGTAGTTTTTGCCGGAGGCAGTTTAACCTTTAAAATCGCTCTCGGACAGTTTGCCGACTTTAAAAGTAAAAATGGCTTCCAGGATGCGATGAAAAGGCTTTATGTTGGGGTTGGTATAGGCGAAGTTTATTCAAATTTCACTCTTACACCGCATACTGATGGTAAAGGGTTGCCAAGCCTTGTTGTATCGGGTTTAGCCTATGGCAAAATACCTCCCGGAACCAAACAAAAAAGTAACGGAACTTTTGCCGGAAATATAACGGTCACCCAGATACCGGTAAGCTTTGGTACAAATATTGCTTTGCGTGGTTTCTTAGGGAATGACAAGGTTGAGTTGAATCCAAACCTTCAGTATGTATTCGTTCAGAGTCCGTACTTCGATGGTTATCAGCCAAACTCGCAGCCCGACCCTAACAACCCTCTTATTGGGGTGAACGGAAACCAGGCTTACTTTGTAGGATCGCTTACATTAAGATTTAAATTTTAGGACAACGTTGACTCAAAATACCCTTATTAAACACACTTTAACTATTTAAACCAACAACCATTTTGAACATCGATATGACTACAAAATATATCAAAATAGCCCTGTTAGCCACATGTGCAACATTTTGTGCCTGCAAAAGCAAAAAAATGTACGAAGTGCCTGATGAGGTGCGCCCTTTTAAAGGCAAAACCATAACCGCTCCCCCGGGGATGGTATATATCCCTGCAGGACAGATATTTGAGAAGAGCTCTATTAGAGATTCAAATGCTGTGGATACGTTATCGCAAAGGAGGGTTACTTTAACCGCATTTTTTATAGATGCTACAGAAGTGAGCAATAAACAATACCGCAGGTTTGTTGATTGGGTAGCCGATTCGATTGCAGTTACTGATTTTATTAAAGACCCTAAATATTTTTACAAAACCAAGATCAAATCAAAAGCCAAAGGTGCTAAAGATTCGACGGTACAACGCATTAACTGGAGCAAGATCAATATCACCGGCAAAGTTCCTTTTTGGTTAAACAACGACCTTCAGCCAAAACTTTCCGGCCTGGTAATTAATTCGGGAGGAAAGAAAATATTGAATAAAGATAAAGTAAAGTTCACCTTTGTGCACGTACAGGCCGGCGGTCCCAATGATGGCAAAAGTGTGACTGATACCGTGAACGTTATGCCAGACAGCAACGTTTGGGCCGAAGACTTTCCAAATTCACAATCGGATATTTACGTAAACAATTACTTTACCAACAAGGCTTTTGAAAGCTACCCCGTTGTAGGCGTTAACTGGAAACAAGCTCGCGCTTATGCCGCCTGGAGAGGTATTATATCGGGCTCGCAGGATGAAGGTTTGAAAGATTTTGGTCTGCGCTTTAACTTGCCTACAGAGGCACAATGGGAATATGCAGCATCGGGCGGCGAAAATAATTCCGAAACGGTTGCCGGAAATGTGGCTGCATACACAACAATTAATGTCGTTCCTTCGTATATAAACAAAAAAAGTAAAAAGAACTTGCCAATCGCCAACTTTAAACAAGGTGACGGTAACTATACTAAAGACGGTTCAACATATACTTTGCCTGTGAAATCATACGCTCCTAACTTATTCGGCATTTACAATATGCAAGGCAATGTTGCCGAATGGACACTTGACGCATATAGCCCTTCGGCCCGCGAATTTGTAGATGACCTGAACCCTGTATTGCTTTTTGATGCACCGGACAACGATGTTGATGTAATGAAACGTAAGGTTGTACGCGGCGGATCGTGGAAGGACCCGGCTGCTGACATGAACACCGCAACGCGCAATTACGAAGTGCAGGGCACCGCTCACTCATACATTGGCTTTAGATGCGTAATGCTTGCTCCCGACCTGTTAACTGAACAGGTTAGAACACGCTCGGCTGTTAAACCACCTAAAAAGAGCAAAAAAGCAGCTAAATTAACTGCATCAACTAATTAAGATCTGACACACAGAGAAACGGAAACTGTAGAAATATGAAAAAGAGAATCCTCATTGTTTTGTGTATAATGCTTGTGGCAAGCCTGTCTACAATGGCGCAGAGCAAAAAAAGAAGCAAAACAAAAACCCCTGCCAAAAGAACTACCAAGGTTGTTAAGCCTAAAACAGATACAACTGCTATCGCAGCAAAAAAAGATTCAACTCCTGTTGTGGTTCAGAATACTCCTAATAAAGTAGTGTCGGTGCCCGATTCGGATGATGGCTATCTAAAAAGCGAAATAATGACCAAGGCCAGGCCATTCCCGATACCTGACCCTAACCCGAATAACATTAAATATTACCACCGTTACTGGAGGGATATTGATCTGAAAGACCCTCGGAACCAGAAATTTAATACGCCTGGTGCTACCTTAATCGAGGCATTGTTAAAAGGGATTAAGGATGGCAGAATAAACGCCTATGATGCAACCGGGGGCATCCCCGAAAACCCCGGAGGCGACGCATTTACTGTGCCGATGAGCTATGATAATTTAATGGGCCGTATGCGCGACACTGCTACAATTGACAAATTGGATAAAGATGGCAACAAGATAGGCAGCGAAAGAAAATTGAATGACTTTTCTCCAGACAAAGTAGTTGGATATCGTATTAAAGAAGATGTGTATTTTGACAAGCGCTTGTCGCGTGTGCAAACCCGCATCATTGGCATAGCACCTCTGATCAGGGTTACATTAACCAACGGCGATACTATCGGTACGCAGCCGGTATGCTGGTTAAAATATAAACAGTGCCGACTTGTGTTTGCTACAATGGATGTTTCTGACCCCGACAAAAACCTGTACGACGTAAGCATGGACGACATGTTTTTACAAAGGCAGTTTTATGCCAAGATCGTGGAAGAATCGAACCCGCTGGGCCGCAGGATAAAGGACTATATGAAAGATCCTGCCGACCAGGATAAAGAAGCACAACGCATCGAAAAGAAACTGGCCGATTACAAAGCCAATGCATGGGCGTATACCACAACAGGCGCTTTGGATGGAAGTGAAGCTGCAGCCAACGCCAAATCGGGTAAAAAACAGGCGGCTCCTAAAAAGGCTGCAAATACGCCTCCGCAGCCGACACCTTCAACAGGTGCTCCTGTAAAGCAATAACTTTTACATTAATAAAAATAAAAAAGCCCTCCTGAACAACTTGGGAGGGCTTTTTTATTTAAACTGTAGCTGATGTCATAAATCAAAAACGGTATTGTATAATTTAAAAATTATACTGTATTTTGCATCAAATTTTAAAGCTATCCCAAACTTTAAATAAAATGAAGCGACCAGGCATATACAAGCAGGAAACTACAGCAAAATTTGCTGTGGCTACTTGCGCTTTGGTTACAATGGTTGTGATACCCACATCACGACGAAGGCTTTTTATTACGAGGCTTTGATTCGGTAATTGAGTCACCCTCAAACTAAAAAAGGAAACATTGGGTCCTTTCCCTGGTTATTTCTCAACTAAGGTTTTTCAAAATTATCTGATTTTATTAAGCTAATATTTTTCTTTCGATGACCATACAAGATTTTGATATTCAGGTTGCAACCGGTCAGCATGTCGAATACGCCCAGCAAATCTGTGATGAGATGGCTGAATCGGCAAAAGCCAGGGGCACCGGCATAGCCCGCCGCTCGCCTGAATATGTTGCCGACAAAATGCTGGAAGGCAAGGCGGTTATTGCTTTATACAAAGATGGTACGTGGGCGGGGTTCTGTTATATCGAAACCTGGAGCCACGGCGATTTTGTGGCCAATTCGGGCCTGATCGTTAATCCGGAGTTCAGAAAAGTTGGTTTGGCAAAAGCCATCAAAGAAAGAGTGTTTGAATTATCACGTACCAAATACCCCAACGCCAAGATATTCGGTTTAACAACCGGCCTGGCTGTAATGAAGATCAACTCGGACCTGGGGTACGAACCGGTAACCTACTCTGAATTGACGCAGGACGAAAACTTTTGGCAGGGCTGTAAAAGCTGCGTAAACTACGACATCCTGATGAGCAAAAATCGCAAGAATTGTATGTGCACCGCCATGCTGTTCGACCCGGCCGAGAAGCAAAAAGAGTACGAAGAAAAAATGAAAAAAATCACGCACAAAGCCACCCTGCTGGAGCGTATTGAAAACGCATTAAAAAAAATAGGGCAAGATCATTGAGTGAGTGGTGAGTAGTGAATGGTGAGCAGAGCCATAATGAACAACACTGGTTAATGACTAATGACCATTGAATAAACATATCAAATGAAAAAGAAAGTAGTATTGGCTTACAGCGGCGGTTTAGATACCTCATTCTGCTGCATTTATTTAACACAGGATTTAGGTCTGGAAGTGCACTCCGTTATTGTTAATACCGGTGGCTTCAGTAAAGAAGAACTGGATAATGTGGAGAAACGTGCTTACCAGATGGGCGTAACCTCGCACCATGTGGTTGATGAAACCGTTAACTTCTACAATACCTGCATCCGTTATCTTACTTATGGTAATGTGTTAAAAAACAATACTTACCCTCTATCGGTAAGTGCCGAACGTGTTAGCCAGGCCACAGCTATTGCTAACTATGCTAAAGAGATTGGCGCTGAGTACGTTGCTCACGGTAGTACCGGCGCAGGTAACGATCAGGTTCGTTTTGATATGATATTCAATATCCTGGTACCCGACGTAAAAATACTGACTCCGATCCGCGATCTGAAATTAAGTCGTGAAGAAGAGATTAAATACCTGAAAGACCATGGCGTGGAGATGAACTTCGAGAAAGCCAAATACTCCATCAATAAAGGTATCTGGGGTACATCGGTTGGTGGTAAGGAAACTTTAACATCAAATCTTGGCCTGCCTGAGGATGCCTGGCCCACACAGGTAACTGAAACAGCACCTAAACAATTGGAACTGACTTTTGAGAAAGGCGAGCTAATTGCTATCGATGGTAAAAAATACGATCATCCAACGCAGGCCATACAGGCTTTACAGGCTACCGCACAGCCTTATGGTATTGGCCGCGATATCCATGTTGGCGATACCATTATCGGCATTAAAGGTCGTGTAGGTTTTGAAGCCGCTGCGCCTATCATCATCATCAAAGCTCACCATACTTTAGAGAAACATACACTTACTAAATGGCAATTGTCGTGGAAAGATCAATTATCGACCTTCTACGGTAACTGGCTGCACGAAGGTCAGTTTCACGACCCAATCATGCGTAATATAGAAGCATTTTTAACAGATACCCAGAAAACCGTTAGCGGTAAGGTATTTGTCGAACTGCACCCATATCGCTTCCAAATCATCGGTATCGAATCGGATCACGACCTGATGTCGAACAAATTTGGCAGCTACGGCGAAATGAACAATGCCTGGACCGGCGACGACGTTAAGGGTTTTTCGAAAATATTCGGTAACCAGGTAATGATCTATCACAAGGTTAACCACACAAACGATTAAAGATGAGCAATAACAATCAACAACCTTCATTAGCTGGCCCGGGCGTTTCCAAATCAAACTGCCTTAACCAATATAACTGGGGCGATGATTGTTATGGCTGGACCTTTGTCGATACCCCTGCCCTATCCATAAAACAAGAGCTAATGCCGCCCGATACCAGCGAACAGCTGCATTATCATGAGCACGCCAACCAATTCTTTTTTATATTAAAGGGTACGGCAAAGTTTATGATAGATGGTGTTGATCACGTTTTGAAAACGAGTGAGGGGATAGAGATAAGGGCAGGACAAAAACATAAAATAAGCAACAACGACCCGGCCGACCTGGAGTTTATTTTATACTCACAACCATCCACCAATAACGACAGGATAAATATTTAATCCCGGAAAGGGGCAAAGAATAATGAGCAACGAACAAAATATAGGCGATTATAATTCACTAATCCGTGTAAAGGCAGGCATAGTTGGTGGTGCAGGGTATACCGGCGGCGAACTGCTGCGTATTTTGGTCAATCACCCCGATGTTGATATTGTATTTGTACACAGTAACAGTAACGCTGGTAATTACGTTTACGAAGTACATACGGACCTGTTCGGCGATACGCAATTGAAGTTTGGCGATGAATTGTCGGATGATATTGATGTGTTGTTTTTATGTGTTGGCCATGGTGATGCCAAAAAATTCCTGGAAGCTAACGCTATTGCGCCACAAATCCGCATCATTGATCTGAGCCAGGATTTCAGGTTAAGTCAGAATTCAAAATTCCATATCCAGAATATAACCGCCGACCCGGAGCCAAGCTTCAGGCAGTTTGTTTATGGTTTACCCGAATTAAATCGCGAAAGCATAAAAACGGCTAAGAACATTGCTAACCCGGGTTGCTTTGCTACTTGTTTGCAGTTGGGATTATTACCGCTTGCCGCAAAAGGCTTACTGACCAGCGAGGTGCACATTACGGCCACAACGGGTTCAACCGGAGCGGGCCAAAGCCTGGCGGCGACATCGCACTTTACCTGGAGAAATGATAACCTTTCTGTTTACAAGGTATTTGAGCACCAGCATTTGAATGAGATTGGCCAGTCGTTAAAACAATTACAGCCTGATAAGGCGATTGGTGATATAAATTTCATCCCTTACCGGGGAGATTTTACACGAGGCATTATTGCATCCATGTATACCGAAAGCGATTTAACCGAAGACGAAGCGTTAAAACTATATGCCGGATATTACGATGGGCATCCGTTTACCCATGTTACCAAGCGCAACATCGATATGAAGCAGATCGTGAATACTAACAAATGTTTTATACAGGTTAAAAAGCACGGGACTAAGCTGTTTATCGTTAGCATATTGGATAACCTGCTTAAAGGTGCATCTGGTCAGGCTGTGCAAAATATGAACTTAGTTTTTGGATTACCAGAAACTGCAGGTTTAAGGCTAAAAGCAGTTGCTTTTTAATTATAAAAGTGCCATTGTGAGGTACAAGGAGTTTTAATATTAATACACAAAAAATGAAACTATTCGACGTTTACCCTATCAACAATATCGAGATTGTTAAGGGACAAGGCAGTTTGGTTTGGGACGCGCAGGGAACTGAGTACCTGGACCTTTATGGCGGTCACGCTGTAATATCTATCGGACACACTCATCCACATTATGTGCGACGACTGGAGAACCAGCTGCATAAACTCGGATTTTATTCAAACTCGATCGAAATCCCGCTGCAGCAGGAGTTGGCCGAAAAACTGGGCCATGTTTCGGGTAAGGAAGATTATCAACTATTTTTGGTAAACTCAGGCGCCGAAGCCAATGAGAACGCATTGAAACTTGCCTCGTTTTACAACGGACGGAAGAAAGTGATCGCTTTCAGTAAAGCATTCCACGGCCGTACATCCTTGGCAGTTGCCGTTACTGATAACCCGAAGATCGTTGCGCCTATTAATGAGACCGACAACGTGATATTTCTCCCATGGAACGATGAAGCGGCTTTAGAGCAGGCTTTCGCCGACCATAAAGATGAGATATCGTCGGTAATTATTGAAGGTATACAAGGCGTTGGCGGCATACAGGTAGCGCCCGAAAGCTTTTTGAGAAAAATACGCTCACTTTGCGACGAACATAATACGGTATTTATTGCCGATAGTGTACAATGCGGTTATGGTCGGAGCGGTAAATTTTACTCGTTCGATTATGCCGGCATCAATGCTGATATTTACAGTATGGCTAAAGGTATGGGTAACGGCTTCCCTATCGGGGCAATATCTATAGCACCAAAAATTAAGCCGGCTTACTTTATGCTGGGTACCACTTTTGGCGGTAACCACCTGGCCTGTGCGGCAGCACTGGCTGTGTTGGAAGTGATGGAACACGATAACCTGATCCAGAACGCTGCCGAGGTTGGCGGTTACCTGATTGATGAATTGAAAAAGTTCACTCAAATTAAGGAAGTGCGTGGCCGTGGCCTAATGATCGGTATTGAATTGCCCGAAGAGCTGGCGCATGTTAAAAAAGAACTGCTGTTTAAGCATCATATTTTTACCGGCGAGGCTAAACCGAATGTGATCAGGTTATTGCCTGCGCTCAACCTGACTAAAACACATGCCGACAGGTTTTTGGAAGCATTCAGCACCGTATTAGCCGGCGAGGCTGTGCCACATTAATCATGTAATTATTACCCGAAAGCAAAAGGCTTTTAGCTTTATGCTTTCGGCTTTAAGCCTTAAACAATGAAACTTTTTTCTTCTGTACACGACGTTACCGACATTAACCAACTGGTTGCCGATGCGCTTAAACTGAAACAGGACCCGTATGCTTTTCAGCACCTGGGCAAAAACCGTACCCTGGGATTGATCTTTTTAAATCCAAGCCTGCGTACCCGTTTAAGCACGCAAAAAGCCGCAACCAACCTGGGCATGAACGTAATTGTGATGAATATGGATAAAGAGGGCTGGGCTCTGGAGTTTAACGATGGCGTGATCATGAACGGCACTACCGTTGAGCACATCCGTGAAGCAGCCGGTGTAATGGGCCAATACGTTGATATTTTAGGCGTACGTTCGTTCCCTGGCTTAAAAGATCGCGAACTGGATTACAGCGAAGAGATATTTAATAAATTCGTAAAGTACTGCGGTATACCGGTTGTAAGTTTAGAATCGGCAACGCGTCATCCGCTGCAAAGCTTAGCCGATTTGGTAACCATTACCGAACTAAAGAAAACTGCACAACCAAAAGTAGTATTAACCTGGGCGCCTCACGTTAAGCCGTTACCACAGGCCGTACCCAACTCTTTTGCCGAATGGATGTGTAAAGCCGATGTTGATTTTGTGATAGCCCACCCCGAAGGTTATGAGCTTTGCGCCGATTTTACGCAGGGTGCTACTATTACTCATAACCAAACTGAAGCTATAGCCGGTGCCGATTTTATTTATGTAAAAAACTGGTCGGCTTATGAGCCTTATGGAAAAGTGATTGGCGGATATGATGATTGGATGCTGACACCCGAAAAGCTTGCGCAAAGCAATGATGCCAAAGTAATGCACTGCCTTCCCGTAAGGAGAAACTTAGAGCTTTCGGCAGAGATATTAGACGGACCTAACTCATTGGTGGTACACGAAGCCGGGAACCGTGTTTGGGCTGCCCAGGCGGTGCTGAAGAGTATGTTGGAAAGTTTGCAGTAGCGGCGGCAGTTGCGTTAACCGGTGCTATAAATCCGAAATTGAAAATTCGAATTTCGAAATCATGTACATACCTAAACATTTTGAGAACAGCGATACCAAAGAGATTTTGAGGTTTATCCAAAAGTATAGCTTTGGCACCATTGTTACTGCGCAAAATAATGTGCCATTTGCCACGCACATGCCTTTTGCGATTGAGATGGAGGGCGATGACATAGTTTTAACAACACATATCGCGAAAAACAACCCGCAAGCTGAACAATTGCTCAACAACGAGGTAATGGTTATCTTTTCTGAACCACATGCCTATGTATCGCCGAAACATTACGAAAAAGAGCAAAGTGTGCCCACATGGAATTATATGGCCGTGCATGCTTATGGCAGGGCCACCATTATTGACGATGCCGATACAGCTTTAGCCCTGCTGGAGAAGATGATAAGGCAATACGATTTGGGCTACCTTAAACAATGGGATGGGTTGCCTATGGAATACAAAACCAAAATGCTGAAAGGCATTGTTGTTTTCGGGATCAGGGTAACCTCATTACAAGCGAAAAATAAACTGAGCCAAAATCGCAGTGAGACTGAGCGCCGGAATATTATTGAAGCTTTAGAGAAAAGCGCGGATGGGAATGAAGTTGCGATTGCCAAGTATATGAAAGCGACTAAATAACAGTCTGTAAGTTAAGTCGGAGGTTTGATCGATTATTGACAAACTCCTGATCTTCGCCAACCAAAATATCCTTAACTTCGTCAGTAAGATATGAATATTCAACAAGCCACATTTGGTAATGGTTGCTTTTGGTGCACTGAGGCCATTTTTCAATCCATACAAGGGGTCCAATCGGTAAAGTCGGGATACATGGGCGGCAGCAAGCCAAACCCAACCTATATAGAAGTTTGCAACGGCGATACGGGTTACGCCGAAGTAATCCGGCTGGAGTACGATGCCGATGTCGTTTCATTCGATACCCTGCTGCTGGCTTTTTTCAAAAGCCACAACCCCACTACGCTTAACCGCCAGGGCAATGATGTAGGCACACAGTACCGTTCGGTTATTTTTTACCACAGCGATGAGCAAAAGCAACAGGCCGAAGCAATGATCAAAAGGCTCACCGGTGAGCATATTTTTGATCAGCCAATCGTTACCGAAGTAACCCCTGCCAGCGAATTTTACATTGCCGAGGATTATCATCAAAACTATTACAACGATAACAAGATGAAGCCTTACTGCATGTTTGTTATCCAACCCAAAATGACCAAGTTTGCGAAGGAATTTACCAGCATCATCAAACCCGGATTATTGTAAACAGTTAATTATACGTTCGTTAAGTTTTTGTTAAGCGCTAATTCAATGCCGACTAATTGTTAGCTTTGAGCACAATTAATTAGCTGCCTCTTAACTTATGAACAAACTTTCTATTGTTGCAGGTTTTGCATTAACGGTGTTAACTGCCACAACGCTCGCTCAAACCCCGGGCCCCATTGTCAATACCGACCAGGTTTTACTCCCCAATGGCTGGAAATTGAGCCCTGCAGGGCGCTCCCTCCAATTAGGCGATTTGCCGTTAAACATGCAGCTATCTACATCGGGCAAATTACTCGCGGTAACCAACAACGGGCAAAGTATACAAAGCCTGCAACTGATCGACCCCAGGAATGAACAACTGCTCGACCAGAAAGTGGTTGGCAAACTATGGTACGGCCTGACTTTCAGCTACGATGAAAAGAAGCTTTATGCTTCGGGCGGTAACGATAACTGGATACTGGCTTTTAACATCAAAAACGGAAAATTCGGCTCGGCCGATACCATCAAACTTGGCGCTCCATGGCCGAAAGGCAAGATATGCGCTACAGGTATGACAGTTACCCGGGATAATAACCGCCTATACGCGGTAACTAAAGAAGACAATACGCTTTATGTGATCGATCCGCAAAACCGCTCGGTCATCAATAAAGTTCAGTTGGATGCCGAAGCTTACAGTTGCATGCTTTCGCCGGATGAAAAATTATTGTACATATCGTTATGGGGCGGGCAAAAAGTAGCCGTTTACAATACCTTATCGAACAAGATAATTACCGAAATACCTACACAGGATCACCCGAACGAGTTGTTGCTCAATAAAAAAGGTACCTGGCTGTTTGTGGCCAATGCCAACGATAATTCGGTATCAGTAATCAATACGGCAACCAACAAAGTTGCCGAGAACATCAGCACAGCCTTATACCCTACGCGTTTAACCGGTTCGACCAGTAACGGCCTGGCACTATCACCAGATGAAAAGACGTTATATATTGCCAATGCCGATAATAACTGCCTTGCAGTTTTTGATGTGAGCCAGCCAGGCAAAAGCCATAGCAAGGGCTTTATCCCGGTAGGCTGGTATCCAACCAACGTTAAAACATTGGGCAGCAAAATAATTGTTACGAATGGTAAAGGTTATACGTCGATGGCTAACCCCAAAGGGCCGCAGCCGGTACGCAAGAGCGATAACAGTGGTTATCAGCGTGGCGCTATCAATTCGCGCGAGCAATATATAGCTGGTTTGTTTAAAGGTAAACTATCGCTTATTGATGCACCAACCGACGAACAATTAAAAAAATACACCACGCAGGTTTATGCAAACACACCTTTTACTGATCAGAAAGCTTTGACCGCCGATGGCCTTGAAGGCAACCCCATCCCACGAAAGGTGGGCGATAAATCGCCTATTAAATACGTGTTCTACATCATCAAAGAGAACCGCACCTACGACCAGGTTTTAGGTGATATGCCCAAAGGCAACGGCGATACCTCGCTCTGTATCTTCGGCAGAAAGGTTACACCTAACCTGCACGCCATTGCCGATAATTTTGTGCTGATGGATAACTTTTATGTCGATGCCGAGGTAAGCTGCGATGGCCACAACTGGAGCACTGCCGCCTACGCTACCGATTTTACCGAAAAAACCTGGCCTACAAGCTACGGCAGCCGCGGTGGCAATTACGATGGCGAGGGCACCCGGCTGATAGGTTACCCGCGCGATGGTTTTATATGGGATTATTGCAAACGCGCAGGCATAAGCTATCGCACCTATGGCGAATTTGCCGAGGACGGAAAAGCTAACATCAAATCGCTTCAGGGACACTTCTGCGTACAATCGCCGGGCTTTGACCTCGATATTACCGATATCAGACGCGAACAGGTTTGGGCGCACGATTTTGATTCGCTACTGACGATGAACGCCGTACCGCGGTTCAATACCCTGCGTATTTCGAACGACCATACCAGCGGGCAGAAAAAGGGTAAAATATCGCCTATAGCAGCCGTTGCCGATAACGACCAGGGCGTGGGTCTGATGATCGAACATTTATCACACAGCCCGATCTGGAAAGAATCTGTTGTATTTGTTTTGGAAGACGACGCCCAAAACGGTCCCGATCATATCGACGCGCACCGCTCGCCGGTGTATGTTGCTGGTGGATATGTAAAACGTAACGCCGTTAGCCATACCATGTACTCGACATCGGGTGTATTACGAACGATCGAACTCATCTTAGGCCTGCCGCCTATGAGCCAGTACGATGCAGCCGCGACACCTCTGTTCGATTGCTTTACCAGCACCCCTGATGTTACACCTTTTGAGGTTAAGCCCGCCGAAGTTGACCTGCAAAAACGCAACATTGCCGACAATAACAGCAGCAAACGTTCGGATAAATTTAACTTTGCCAAGGAAGATGCCATACCCGACCTGGAACTGAACGACGTGATCTGGAAGTACGTTAAAGGCGAGGACGCTACCATGCCTGCTCCAAAACGCAGCGCATTTGTAATGCCCGTAAAGAAAAAGAAAGATGATGACGATTGATCATAGTTGAAAATCATTCATACAATTTTGCAAGGGTTTCTGTTAACAGAAACCTTTTTGTATTTATCTGGGTTGTATATTTACAATCATAAACCGATAATACCATGCCTAATCTTCAAAATCAATACCTTAAAGTGTCTATCAGCCAGGAAGGCGCCCAGCTAACATCATTTTACGATAAAACCGACAAAACCGAGCATTTATGGCAAGCCGATGCATCCGTATGGCCCTGGCATGCCCCTAACCTTTTCCCTATTGTTGGCGGTGTTAAGGATAATCAGATACATGTTGACGGCAACGATTATATGCTCGAAAGGCATGGTTTCGCCCGCAATTCGCATTTTCAGTTAGTGGAAGCGAGTGATACCCACGCTAAGTTTTCATTATTGTACAATGAAAAAACACTGGCTGTTTATCCTTATAAATTCGAATTTCAAATTTTATACGATCTGATAGATAACGCCCTGCGTATTTGCTATAAAGTCATCAACCAGGATGCTAAAACCATCTATTTTTCGGTAGGCGGGCACCCGGCATTTAACGTACCTTTTCATAATGACGAGGCATACGAAGATTATTACCTCGAGTTTGAACAATCAGAAAAGCTCGAAAAGCATCTGTTGGGCCCCTCAGGACTGTTTACTGGCGAAACCGAACCGGTTAAAACCGACGGTAAAAAACTTAAATTAACCAAAGATCTTTTTGCTGCAGATGCCCTGGTATTCAAGAATATCAAATCGCGGGAGGTACATATTAAAAGCAGTAAACACAACAAAGTACTATCGGTAGAGTATCCACATTTTAATTACCTGGGCGTCTGGGCTAAACCCGGCGCACCTTTTGTGTGTATCGAACCATGGCTGGGCTGCGCCGATAACGAGGGCGAAGTAAAAGATTTTAAGAAAAAAGAAGCGATACAGAAAGTAGACAAAGGGCATGTATTTGAAGCTGAATACTTTATAACAACCAGCTATTAAAAATTTTTGGTGGTTTTAAAACAATTTTCAGGCTCGCGCATTTATAGATTTAATTATTAATTCACATTAAACTTTAAACACATGAAGATCAAAATTTATTTACTTACAGCCCTGCTGATGCTGGTTTTTGGCGCTACAGCAACTAAAGCGGCAGCCGTTGTGCCTACTGCCACTACCAGCTTAGCTAACTACAGCAAAGAAGAACTGAACAAGATGAGTGTTGAAGAAAAAACCGCCCGTTTGCAAGAGATCAAAGATCGTGTAAACGAGATAAAATCTATGGATAAATCAACCCTCACCCACGAGCAGAAAAAGGAATTGCGTGTTGAATTACGCGAAATGCGCAAAGAAGCCCGTGCTATTAACTCGAGCGATGGTATGGGCGGTGGCATCTATCTGTCGGTAGGCGCTATCATTATCATTATTTTGTTACTGATACTCATTTTAAAATAAATCCGTTATTATATCAATATTAAGGTGCTTCAGTTAGGAGCACCTTTTTTGTTTCAGTTTATTTATAGGATCGCCATGGCTCAAGCCGACTCCACACAACGATTTTCAAACCGGGTAAACGAATATATCAAATACCGTCCGGGATATCCGGTTGAGGTAATTGACTTTCTGACCGGGCGATGTACTCTGAAACGAGGTTCGCTCGTTGCCGATGTTGGCTCGGGAACGGGTATCTTTTCAAAATTACTGCTTGATAAAGGCTACATCGTATATGGTGTCGAACCCAATGAGCCTATGCAACTGGCAGCTGTATATCATTTTAGAAATAATGCTCATTTTATTCCGGTATATGGCATCGCCGAAGCCACTACCCTGCCTGCCAACTTTGTCGACCTGGTTGTATGCGCACAAGCCTATCATTGGTTCAGGCCCGACGAAACACGTGCCGAATTTAAGCGTATACTTAAAAATAATAGCAATTATGTGGCTTTAATCTGGAATAACAGGCTAACCCGTATTGATGCTTTCGCAAGAGCATATGAACTGTTATTAGAGCAAAAAGCCACAGATTATCGTGAGGTTAACCATCAGCATTTAAAAGGCGTTGATTTTGATTATTTCTATAAGGATGGGGAATATAGTCTCACTAAATTCAGCAATAAACAGGTTTTTGATGCCGAAGGTTTAGCAGGGCGGGCTTTCTCTTCATCCTATGTTCCTCCGGCAGATACCAGCGCGGGGCGCGAATTTGCATTATTGCTGCAACAGCTGTTTGATGCTCACCAGGTTAATGGCCGCGTAACGATATATTACGAAACGGAAGTATATCTGGGTAAGTTATCATGACATCACTTAAAATCTTTACCTGAATAACTATTTTCATATTTAACAATATTTAACTACTTCTTTTTTTGATTACTAAGTTTTTAGTTATATATTGATCGCATAAAACCTTCCTATGCGATTCACAATCCTGGCAATAGCCATCCTGTGCTTAAGTACACTGGGCGCTCTCGCACAAACCACTTACGGTATTAAGGGCATAATAGCCGATTCGGCCTCGAATGGCAAAATGCAGAACACCACCATTTGCATACTTAATGCTAAGGATTCGACCTTGTACAAGTTTACCCGTGCCGGGGCCAACGGCTCATTTTCGATCAATAATCTACGCAAGGGTAAATTCCTGCTTTTGGTTAGTTATCCTGATTATGCCGATTACGTAGAGGGTTTTGTACTCGACTCTGTAAAGAAGGAAAGAAATTTCGGCAAGATTAACCTTACACTAAAATCAAAGCTGTTAAGCGAGGTCATGATCAAAGGCACAAAGGCCCAGATCAAGATCAATGGTGATACAACCGAATTTAATGCATCGAGCTTTACGGTTCAGCCCAACGCCAAGGTCGAAGATCTGCTCAAACAATTACCGGGCATTACGGTAGATAAGGACGGCAAAATAACAGCACAAGGTCAAACAGTAAACAAGGTTTTGGTAGACGGTGAAGAATTTTTTGGCGACGACCCTACCCTCGTTACCAAAAACCTGCGTGCTGATATGGTAGATAAAGTACAGCTATATGATAAAAAAAGCGATCAGGCTGCGTTTACCGGCATTGATGACGGTGTGAAAAACAAAACCATCAACATCAAATTGAAAGAAGATAAAAAGTCGGGCTATTTCGGCAAAATCGATGCCGGCGCAGGCACTGATGGTTTTTACCAGGGCCAGGCCTTGTTCAATCGTTTCAAAGCTAAGTTTAAGCTATCGGCCTATGTAACCCTGGCCAACACCGGCAAAACCGGATTAAGCTGGGAAGATAACAGTAAGTATGGCGCATCGTCAGACAATGTGCAAGTTAGCGATGACGGCGGTATCTTTATAACCGGAGGTGGTGGCGACGAACTTGAATCATTCGGTGGTAACTACAATGGCCGCGGCATACCTGTTGCCCATACCGGCGGCGTGCATTACGATACCAAGGTAACTAAAGATAAGGCCACCCTGAACATGAACTACAAGGCGGGCGAGTTAACCGTTGATGGTAATAACACCAGTCTTACCCAAAATAATTTACCGGGTAATGTGTTAAACAGCAGTTCAGACCAGGGTTATCACAACTATGTCTTCAGGCAAAAGCTGGATGCAGCATACAATTTAAAGATAGATACCACGGCTAATCTGAAAATCAGTGCCGATGGTACCATGAAGCACAGCACCACCAATAGTCAATACAAAACATCCAGCTATCGCAATATGGATACGCTGCTTAACCAGAGCCAGCGAAGCATCAACAACATCAGTGATACTAAAATATTCAACGCCAGCCTTTTCTATAGCAAAAAGCTTAAGAAAAAAGGCCGTACCTTCTCGGTCAATTTGTCTGAAGCGTATAACGAAGTAGATACGCACGGCTATTTAAACTCATCAATCAACTTCTATAACGGCAAAACAACAGTGCTGGATAGCACCCAACTGATTAACGAATACAAGACCAGTAATACGAAAAGTTCGGTGCTCAATTCAACCTTTACCTACACCGAGCCACTGAGCAAATACCTTACACTGGCACTAAACTACGGACTGAACGTTAACAATGGCACATCAGACAGAAAGACCCTTGATCAAACCATAGCCACAGGCGAATACAACCGCTTCAATAGCTTACTAAGTAATAATTTCAAACTCGATCAGCTATCTAACCAGGGCGGCGCTACTTTCAACCTGAAAAAGGGTAAAGGCACCCTGAACTTTGGCACTAAGGTAACGGCTGTAAATTTCGATCAAACCAACGAGTATACGAACTCGGTCTTCAAACGCAATTTCCTGAACTGGAATCCGAGTGGATATTATCAGTACAATTTCTCGCAGCGTAATTCCATCCGTTTCGGGTATAATGGTAACACCACGCAGCCTACTATCGATCAGATCCAGCCTGTATTTACGAACAACGACCCATTAAATGTTACTTTAGGTAACCCCGATTTAAAGCCTTCGTTCAATAACTCTTTTAACTTTTACTACAACTCGTACAAAGTTTTAAGCGATCAGTATTTCTACATCAGCGGCAGTTATTCGTTCAGGGTAAACCCGATAGTAAGTAATACCGTTACCGACTATACTACCGGCAAAACGACTTCTCAATATTCTAATCTGACTACCCGTAACTCGTCGAACTTCTATGTGTATTCAAACTTTGGCCGCAAGGTGAAGTTTCTTGGCGATATCAATTTGGGTTTGAACGCCAATGTGAGCGGCAATACATCATACAATTATTCGAATAACGCGTTAAATACAACAACCAATAACTCTTACAGCATGCAGCTGAACGTGTCACGGTATTCGGAAAAGAAATATGATATCTACTTTAATTTCGGCCCGAATTATACGGTCAGCGGTTCGTCGTTACAACCCAATGTCAACAATAACGGGTTCGGCCTTGGTGGCTACTCTTATGTAAATCTGTACCTGCCTAAAAGCATCGAATTTAATTACGAAGCCAATTACCAGTTCAAAGGTAAAACCCAGTCTTTCGACCAGGATTTTAACCAATTACTGTTAAATGTTACGCTCAGTAAAAAATTCCTGAAAGAGCAGAACCTTAAGATGTCGCTTACCTGTAACGACATCCTCAATCAGAATGTCGGTTTCAACCGTAATGCTTACGGCAGTACCATTACACAAAACAGCTATACAACTATTAAACGCTATTTCTTATTTTCTGTAACTTACGATTTCAGTCACTTTGGTACGACCGGTGCCGAAAAAAAATAATCATACCATGAAACAGATATCAATCTTATTCCTCATTTTTTTGACAGCTTGTGGTACGATGTATGCGCAGAATGCTCACTTTTCCTTCAACGGTGTGATCGAATATCAAAAAAGCGTGAACATGTTCGCGCTGATGAAAAAGAACATCAATAAGGATAATGAAAGTTATATGCGCCCTGCTTATGAGAGCTATATCAAAAACCAGCCTCAATTTAAAGTTTTAAATAGTACGCTTAGTTTCCAGGGCGATAAAACGTTGTTTACTCCTATCGAACCCGAAACACCCATGAATGGTTTTGGTATCAGCGTTATGGCCGAACAGAACAACACCATCTATACCGACCTGGGTACTAATACATCGGTAGCGCAGAAAAAAGTATATGAGGAAACTTTCCTGTTGAAAGATAGCACCCGCCGTATCAACTGGAAAATGACCAGCGAAACGCGCGATATAGCTGGTTATCATTGCCGCAGGGCCAATGCTCTGATCATGGATTCGATTTACGTGGTGGCCTTTTATACTGATGAAATACCCGTTTCCGGTGGTCCGGAATCATTTACCGGCTTGCCTGGTATGATATTAGGCGTTGCCCTGCCCCACGAGAACATAACCTGGTTTGCTACCAAGGTTACCGATATGCTGGCCACTAATCAGAAACCGCTCGTCGCACCAACCAAAGGCAAGCCGATAGATCGTAAAGGGTTGACCAAAACCTTGCAATCAGCTTTAAAAGATTGGGGCGATTATGCTCAGGCTGCGCTAAAAGCGTTTTCATTATAGGTACGCCAACACCGTTTTAACTAACTTTTGCCGATAATTATAATAAGAACCCTCTATTGAGGGTTCTCTATCTGAGAGAGGATTAAGATGCAAAAGCGATGGCTCAACTAAAACCGGGAATGGCTGTTTATGTTAATGTACGTAATCCCGGTCACAGTTCACTTTCACTGCCGATTGATGCTGTATTGCGCGACCGCAAAAGTGCAACGGTTTGGATAGCAATGGGGCACAACAGGTTTAAGAGCCAAATGGTGGATGTTGGCGTTGAAAACAGCGATCGCATAGAGATCAAATCAGGATTAAACGATGGGAATGTAATTGTCAAAACAGGGGCGTATCTCCCAAGCAGCGAATATATCTTTATAAAAGGCGCTAACCCAATGAGTGGCCTAAAAATGTAATAGCAAAAAATATGGAACATCATCATCACGACCACGAAATGCACACCCATTATGATAGCAGTCAGCATCAGCACATGGGACATGCAGGCCATGGCCATAATGCCATGATCGCGGATTTTCGAAAACGTTTCTATGTTGTGCTGGTGTTGACGGTACCCATCTTGCTCTTATCACTCATGATCCAGCAGTGGCTGCATTTGCAGATCAGCTTTCCGGGAAGCCAGTATGTCCTTTTTGCACTTTCCAGTGTCGTATTTGTTTATGGCGGCTGGCCTTTTCTTACCGGTTGGCTTTCGGAAATGAAAGCTAAAAATCCGGGCATGATGACGCTGATCGGTTTTGCCATTACCGTGGCTTATGGCTATAGCGCCGCCACCGTTTTCGGACTGAAGGGCATGGACTTTTTCTGGGAACTGGCCACGCTCATCCTAATCATGCTGCTGGGGCACTGGATCGAAATGAAATCCGTGGCGGGCGCTTCGCGCGAGCTCGAATTACTGGTTCAGCTCATGCCTTCTGGTGCGCACCTGGTACACGGGGAGCATATCATGGATGTCAAAACAGACACCTTAAAAGAAAACGACCTGATCCTGGTCAAGCCCGGCGAAAAGATCGCCGCTGACGGCATGGTCGAGGAGGGCGACAGTTATTTGAATGAGTCCATGCTGACGGGGGAATCTACACCAGTCCAGAAAACTAAAGGGCAAAAAGTGATCGCGGGATCGGTGAACGGTAATGGTTCCTTAAAAGTGCGGGTGACCCATAGCGGTAAAGATTCTTACCTGTTCAAAGTGGTTGAACTGGTGCGCAGCGCGCAGGAAGCCAAATCAAGTACGCAACTGTTAGCCGATAAAGCCGCCAGGTGGCTGACAGTTATTGCGCTGTTAACGGGTATAGGTACATTTGTGGTCTGGATCAGTCTGGGCCGCGACCTCGCATTTGCCATGGAGCGCATGGTAACCGTAATTGTTATTTGCTGCCCGCATGCGCTTGGCCTGGCGGTGCCGCTCGTGGTCGCCAAATCCACTTCCTTATCCGCCCAGCATGGCCTGCTCATTAAGAACCGGACGGCATTTGAAAATTCCCGGAAAATCACTTCCATTGTTTTTGACAAGACGGGAACTCTGACCAAAGGAAAATTTGAAGTATCGCAGGTCGGGGTTATAGCAAAGACTCAACTTAACGAAGATGAGCTCATTCGGTTAGCCGCAGCCTTGGAAGCAAACTCCGAACACCCGATTGCAACCGGCATCATCGCAGAAGCGAAAAAAAGGAATCTGAGCCTGCCGGCTGCCGATCACTTTAAAGCGATCACTGGTAAAGGTGTCGAAGCCGTTGTAGAACAAAAACACGTTAAAGTCGTCAGTCCCGGCTATCTGAAAGAAAAGAAGATGCAATTTCCGGCAGATTACAGCCCGGCAGGTAACGAGACAGTTGTTTTTGTATTGCTTAATGATGAGTTAGCCGGATTTGTTGCCCTGGCGGATACGATCAGACCGGAATCAGCAGATGCTATTGCGATACTGCATGAAAACAGCATTAAGTCAGTATTACTGACAGGTGATAACAGACAGGTCGCCGAGAGTGTGAGTAAGCAACTCCAGATGGATGGCTTTTTTGCTGAAGTATTACCGCACCAAAAATTGGAAAAGATCAAAGAACTTCAGCAAAAAGGCGAGTTTGTAGCCATGACCGGCGATGGCGTGAACGATGCGCCTGCCCTGGCCCAGGCCGACATCGGCATCGCCGTAGGTTCGGGCAGCGACATAGCCGCAGAAACCGCGGGCATCGTACTGGTCAACAGCAATCCTAAAGACATCGTCAACCTGGTGCTGTTTGGCAAAGCTACCCATCGAAAAATGATCCAGAACCTGGCCTGGGCAACCGGGTATAACGTAGTGACGATACCGCTTGCTGCCGGCGTGCTTTATAACCAGGGCATTTTGCTGAGCCCGGCTATTGGCGCGGTACTGATGACCGTGAGTACCGTAGTGGTCGCCATCAATGCCGGGCTGCTATCTATCGCAAAGGAAAAATAACCACTTTTATTGATAGAAAGCGACTGGTGAAAATTGCTGCAACCGGATCATTGACATCTTTCACAGATTATGCAGGCATTTTCTATGAACGCCTGCATAATCTGCTCCGCTGCCCTTGAATCGATTGGCTAATACCTCCCTCCGAAAAAATATGTAGTTATCATCGGCCCATAGTTGGACTTAGCAGGCGGGATTTTTTGACCATCGCAGCCCGCATGGTTAAAAATGATAGCTTTTGAGAGGGAAATAAAATCACAATTAGACTTTTTATTCTACTTCGGCGGCAGCTGCTTCGTTCACGTAATTTTCGGCTACCTGGGTTAACAGGGAATCGGCATTTTTTTCTTCGGCCAAGGTCTCGTCGAGTAGGCTTTTGGCCTCGTTGTAACCCAAAGTACCGGCTAAAGTGCGCAAGGTGCCATAAGAGGCAATTTCATAGTGCTCCACTTTTTGAGCGGCAGAAATGATCGCCACATCGCGCACCTCGGTACCTTTGTCAGTATCCGATAATAATTCAGTCGCTTCATTCAATAACCCATCCATGGCCAGGCATTTTTTGGCAGCGGCTTTTTCACCTATTAGTCCAAATACATTTTCTAAACGTGTCAGATGGTTTTTGGTTTCTTCCAGGTGATTGGTAATCGTTTGCTTCAGGTCTTCCGAGGTTGCGCCCTTGACCATTTTTGGTAAAGCGCTCGCTAAGTGTTTTTCTGCCCAATAGATGTCTTTTAATTCATCAACGAATAATTCTCTTAAAGCGCTTTCGGCTTCCGGTGTACGCTCCGCAGCTGCTGCGGTCGTTCTTTTGTTTGTTTTTGTAGTCATAATGGTAGATTTATTAATGTATAAAACAGATGCAATTTGTGTTCCGCTATTTTTTGATCGCACTGATCTCACCGTTGCGTTCTATATACACCTTATCGATTTTTTCCATGTCTTCAGTGAGCGCTGATTTTCGCACCCCCTGCATAATATCTTCACGGCATACCAATGCCCGTTTCATCTCTTCTTCCAGAAAGTGCCCCTTATCGAACAATAATATCTTTTGCCCTTCTACCATGCGGTTAAATCGTTTATTATTGGCGATGAGCCAACCGAACAGCCGGTGCAAAAGGACAATAACAAAACAACAAACAACTACAGGCACGAAATCCGACGCGCCTACTACCGCCCGGCTCAAAATAGCCCCCAGCGAAATACTGATAATATTATCCAGCGGCGTGCGGAGGCCGAACGATCGCCGGCCGGATAAGCGGATAAGGATGAGGGCAATAAAAAATATAACGATCCCACGATCGCTCATCTGCAGGGCGTTAAGATCTTTCCCTTGTCCGAAAAGGTGGATGAATATATCCATAAACTGAATTTTTAAGGTTCATTTATCGATTCAATAAAATAGTATTTTGCATTTTGGCCCTCTTCAGGCAATTCTGGCATAAGCTGCGTGCTTCGGCATTTACATGAACCCGAAAAACACATCCAGCAAAAATTTTGTATCTCTTTTTTCATGATATTTAGTTTTTCATAGAATGATAGATTTATAGGCCTCCGATCCTGATACCGGAATCTTTCAAGCCCTGTAAGATGGCCTCCTGTATTTTCATTTTATTGTCCCAATACCCATGGGCGGCAATCCAGACATTAATGGCCAGGGTGAAGCTGTCGGCTTCAAGCTGCATAACCCCTATCCTTCGTTCAGGTGTTTTCAAACAAGCCTCTTCTTTGTCGATAATATCGCCGATCACTTTCTTGGCTTGCCCGATATCTACCCCATTGTTGAATTTATAATCGATATCCAGCCGCCGGATGCCTTCGCGGCTGATATTGATGATCAGGTTGTTGGACAGCAGACTATTGGGCAGGATGACCGAGCGGTTATCATAGGTCGTCATCAGTGTATAGAAGATCTGGATGGAAGTGATGGTGCCTTCCAAACCCTGGGCCAGGATATTATCGCCGACCACAAATGGTTTAAGCAGCAAGATTAGGAGGCCGCTTGCAAAGTTTTGCAGCGTACCCGACAGGGCCAGGCCAACGGCTACACCGAAAGCGCCAACGATCGCTGTGAAAAGCGTTAGTTCGATACCCATGATCTGCATGACGCCAATGACCAGCAGAACACGCAAGGCCACACCGATGAGGCTGGCCAAAAAAGGTTTGACGGTCGGATCGATGTTTTTTTGATGCATCCCTTCGTGCGAACGGTTCAGTATCCACCGGATAAACCGGAGGCCTATGAACAGCACAGCCAGGCCTATGAGGAAACGCGGCCCGTAACTAAGCACCCAATGATAGGCGGCATTATAAAACTGATCGATACTGAATTCTTTTTCCCTCATGTTTTTATCAACGCTTATGCCAACTGATCTGAATTTCACTATCGCCGGGGACGGTAAATTCCAGGTGGCCTTCTTTTGTTTGCCTCCCTTTTAAGCTTTCTTGTTGGCCACGGGCCCTTATCTCGAATGCGGGAATTTTTTCTTTACCCGTTTTTACGAGCATAACCCGGGCTGCGAGCCGGCCGTCGCCAGCCAACCTAAATTCGGCCTGACGTTGCTTTGTTGAAGAAAAACCATAGGTCGGGTAATCGGTATAGATCATAAAGGGCTGACCGACTACCCGCATATAGTGCCGCGGAACGATGCCGAAAGCATTACCTGCCCCATAAACTTCCTGGCCTACTTCGCCCGATTTCTCCCAGCCATCGTGCAGGTCTTCCAATGCTATCCAAAGATTAGGATCAACTTCGCCTGTCTTTACTTTCTCCGACAATAGTTCTTTCGGCAGCATCGTGGGATAATAATACACCGCGCGGTCAATCAGGAAACGAATATATTCGGACAGCAATAGTCTTACCGATGGCAGGATATCCTGGCCACGGGCATGGTGCAGGTAATCATGGAAAGCGCAGAAAACTTCCTGCTCTTCATAAACTGCCGTATAAGGCGCATCGTTCAACGGGAACAGGGCGAAAAAGGATGGAAAGTTTTTCCCGTAACCGTAGTTACAATCCCATAGCTTAACATTTTTGAAAACATTGGCCAGGCACAAGTAACTTAAGTCTTTATATATCTCTTTTTTAGTGATCCTATATAACCGCAATAAAGCGCCCGCAGAAAACGAGGTATTATTGGCCTGGTAAAATAATTCGAAGCCAAGCCTGTGCAAACGCTGTGCTGCTTTTTCTGCCTCGGTCAAATAACGCCTTTCTCCGGTCAGCTCCCAGGCTTGCAACATCACGTGTGCATACAAACCTGGTACGTCTTTTTCACCGCCCTTACCGGGTTGTGTTTCGGCTTTGACCACCTCGAGCGTATCCATGTTGTAAAAGACCGGCCAGGCATAATCAAAATGCCGGGCTACCTTAATCGCAAATTCGAGCGAGTCCAGGAACAGCTTTTTGCCGATCTTATCGCCTTTCAAGGCAAGCCGCGACAAATTGAGCAGCGGATGCTGGAGATACCAGGAATCCATGACCAGCGGTTTTTTATGTTCTTCTTCACCCTCCATGGTATCGGCCATTTTAGGGTGCCAACGCATAATGGTGCCAAGCTCTTCGTTATAAAAAGCTGGCAAACCGGCCTTAATTTTGTCTATCATTTCGAGTTGTGTGCCGCTCCACGCTGTATAGTCTGTTAACGGTAACAGCACAGCCAGTTGTACCATAATTTCGGGCGGTGTTTTATAATCACACACATAAGCGTTAAAATAGTGGTTGCCACTAACCTGCGACCAGCAACCGGGGCTTTTCTGAAGATCATCCAGCCCTTTTTGCAGGATATCCGGCCAATGTTTGTAAGTAGTTGCCGGAGTGGACAGCTTCAGATAAATTGCTGCCAGCAGGTCTAAATACTGCTGCACCATAGCCGGCTCATCTGCCGGTACCTCTTCAGAAAAGGCGATAATGGCATCGCTCAGGGTATAAACCTTATTGGCCTTGAGCGATTTATTTTTAAGTGTTGGCGGCAGAGCGAAACCAATTTCAGGCCATTCGCCACCAACGGTGCCGCCTGCCGACGTTTCTGTATCCTGGTTGTAATCTGCAAGTGCAGTGAGGTTTTGCAGGTACAAAACCGAACCGGCTCTCGGCCGGGTTAAGTTAAAGTAAAGCTGACCCGAACGCGCACCCACCTGGCTTACTTTAACTTCGCCTTCAGCCAGCACATCGCTGCTACTTGCACCCAATGGCACGATATCGCGCGGCCAGTACGGAAACAATAGCGGAGCTGCCGTTTGCAAGGTCGTTTTTAAACGTATGACCGGTGTTTCTTCGCTGCTTAGGGTTAAAACAACCTCGTATTCGCCCATCAGCGAGCTGATGGTAAAAGTGACAGCCCGGTCGTTTGCCAAAACCCTTTTCAGCTCCAACTGATCATCGGGCGAGTAAGCCATCCGAAAGGCGATGCGACTGCCTTTGGGCCAGTAGACGATCAACCAGCAGGAATCATTGGTTAGGAAAACTTTAAATAAATAACCCGATACTTCCCGCCCAAAAACCGATTGGAGACCAGGTTCATTGAGTTGCTTATTAATATTTAAAAGCCAGGGTGAAGCTGCGCTCATTGTAAAAAACTTAGCATTTTATATTTCAATTACCCATTAACCCGCGAATAGCGGCAATAAAAGATGTATAATATTAACTGAGAAACATTCTTTTTTGTTTAGATATTTTCTATAATATTTATTTTTTTAATTAATTAGAAACATATTTTACCCAGACTGGTTGACATACAATTCAATGCCAGGGGTACCGCGCCCTGACCCACGTTTTGCTAACCTGTCACTGGGCAATTCGGCGGCACGGCCTAAGTGGAACCGGGGCAACTGGCGCAGCAGAAAGCAGCGAATGCTAAGGTCAAAGACTTCGGCTGCGATTTTGACAAGGCTTATGTCAGTAATATGACCGACGATCATAAAATGGATATTAAGGAATTCGAAGACGCAACTAAAAACTAAAGATGCCGACCTGAAAACCTTTGCCATAAAAACCTTGACTACCCTAAAAATGCACCTGTAGGCCATTCAAAAGATCCATGACAGCGTGAAATAAATAGAAAATAGTGCTAAGTTTTGAAAGGTCACTTGTTGATCAGGTAGCTTTTTATCTTTAAACCGGTAATGGTCGTAGTGGATACTTGCTGATTTAGCTTAGCCTGCTTAGTATTTCCTTGATCGAAAAATGCGCACCGCAAACAAACTCATCAGCTGCGCCGTAATAGATAACTAACTTGTCCCCATATACAATATGGCCGTTGGTAAAAACCACATAACCAAAAAAACCGCTCAATTCATAGGGCTCGGTGGGCACCATGATTGGTTCGGTGGTGCGTGCCAGTACTATGGAAGGATCATTGATATCCATTAAAAAAGCGCCGAGGCAGTAACGGTGCTCGGCATTGGCACCGTGATAGATCTCCAGCCAGCCTTGTTCGGTACGGATCGGTGCGGCGCCTGCACCTACACGGGCGCTATCCCATAAACCAGAACGGGTTTTGATCAAACACTGGTGATTGCCCCATTGCCTGCCGTCTGAAGATTCGGCCAGCCAGATATAATTGCCGCCGATCTCCTTGCTGCTCGGCCGGTGCAAACAATAGTATTTGCCACTTATCTTCTCCTCAAACAGCGCGCAATCTTTATTATGTGGCGGCAATATCATCCCACCCGGCTCAAAATGCTGCCAGTCTTTGGTGGTTTGTAAACCAACACCTACGCCGCTGTCCGAAACAGCGGTATAAGTCAGGTAATAAGTATCGTTAATTTGTGTAACTCTGCAATCTTCAATGCCGAACCGTTCCAGGTAGCCCTGTCCAAATAAAGGTGCATAACCATCCTGCTCAGTAAAATGAATACCGTCATCACTCGCCATCAGGCGTAAATGCGAGATGGTGGTCAGGTAATCCAATCCTTTATAATTGATCACGCGGGCATCCGTCGCGATCAGGTCAGGGTCATTTAAGGGCACTTCGATGATCTCTGTATTACCGGTTGCGTTCAGCACTGGAAAAAAGATCACGCCTTCTTTTTGCGCGGTACCTTCGGCCACGCGAACCAATAACCAGGTTTTATCTTGAAAGCGAAAGACACCCGGGTTTAATAAACTGATGATCTGCAAACCTGCATTGCTGGGTTGCAGGTCTTTAGGGAGCAATAAGGGGTTTTCAGAAAAACGTTGTGCAATATCTTTCATAGGTTATTGCTCAACAGCGAAAGCGTCAGCCTGTTTTATTTGTTTCTAAACTATTGCCGGTAATAAAGGTTATATAATAAAGCAATATCATCATGGCAAACACACCTCAAAAACAAAACCGGCAACCCGGCATCGAAGCGCAGATGGCCCCGGCTCCTGAGTATATAAAACCCAACTATACGGGTTCGGGCAAGCTCAAAAACAAGGTTGCCCTTATTACCGGAGGTGATAGCGGCATAGGCCGGGCTGTGAGTATCCATTTCGCACGCGAAGGGGCGGATATTGCCATTGTTTATTATGATGAAGAGGTGGATGCCAAAATGACCCGTTCCTTGGTTGAAGCCGAAGGACGCACCTGTCTTCTTTTGAAAGGCGATGTTAAAAGGAGCGCTTTCTGTAAAAAAGCCGTGCAGCAAACGGTACAGAAACTGGGTGGGCTTAATATCCTGGTCAATAACGCAGGGATGCAGGTGCCACAAAAAGACCCGAAAGCCATCGACGAAAAACAACTGGACGATACCTTCCGTACCAATATCTACGCCTATTTCCATTTCGCCAATGAGGCACTGGAATTTATGAAGGCTGGGGATTGTATCATCAACACCACTTCGGTAACGGCTTACCGTTCGTCGCCCAACCTGGTGGATTATTCTTCAACCAAGGGTGCCATCACTTCCTTTACCCGTTCCTTAGCGACCAATATTGTAAAAAAGAAGATCCGCGTTAACGCCGTCGCACCCGGCCCTGTATGGACACCGCTGATCGTTTCCACTTTTGATGCGGATAAAATTAAAGATTTTGGCTCCGAAACCGCAATGAAACGTGCCGGGCAGCCTTCGGAATTAGCGCCCGCCTATGTTTTTCTGGCTTCGGACGATGCTTCGTTCATCACGGGCCAGGTCATCCACGTTAATGGCGGTGAGGTGGTAAACGGGTAGGGTTGATTATCGTGTAGCCAACCCCACGATGCCGGATTGTCCTGATATCTGCCAGGAGTTCAATTACTTCCGGCACCTGGGCCTTATCAAGCTCCTGCTGGCAGCCGGTGGTGTAACTGAATGCTTTACCCGGCCTTTCAAAAGTAATAAAGCCAACGATACAACGATACAAGATAGCAGAACACAGTCATCATGGTTGTAGCTGCGGTAGTGGCTATCGGCGTGTTTTCACTATACCAACGGTATTTGACCGACGATACATTGTAATATTTGCGGATGTATTTTTCCAGATCGGCGAAAGCTTTTTCAGGGTCTTCGTGGCCTGTTTTATGATCAAGCCTGCCAACAATCAATAGTTGCTGACCATCTGCGGTATGCGAGCGTACAATCTGCATCATCACCCAAAATGATACTTGTCAGCATTGTGTTCTGAGGCACATAGCAGGTCAGGCGGCCGCAGTATAATCTTCGAGGATAAGTTTAAAAATCGCCTGCCGTGAACAATCGGCTCCTTGCTCACGATTTTCAATTCGTTCGGTACGCTCGGCAAGGAGTTCATTTTTTACCGAATTTCGGAACCATTTAGAATAATCGTGCCTGTGTAAGTGATATAACCAGGTTTCATCGTCAACGCCTGCGGCCATTTGGATAAAGATCAGCAGATTATTAGCTTTCAGGTTGAGCTTGCACGATGGTCCTTTGAAATAAAAACTATTGTTACCCATGTCTCCGGCAGCATATTTGCGCTTATGCCGCATCATGAGCTGCCCGGGCATATCACTTCGCACCAGGCGGGGGCTGCCTTTTTGTTTTTGCCATACCAATACGTCCCCTTTTTGGAAAACCAAACCTTTGGGTATATCTGCTTCTTCACCAACTAGCATAGTAAACGAGTGCATCGTTTTATCCGGCAGTTCACCCATCGTCATGGCGAGGTTCATCCGTTTCAAAAAGTCTATATTAAGTAATGAGGGCCTGGTTGTAATGGCCATAAAATTGTTCAGGTCTTCGGGGAAATTGTAAAAAGTGGAACAGTTTTCTTTTGGAATGAGATGATGTGCCTCATCAAGAACGAGAAAATGCGGATGCCCGGTATGGGCGCGTAATATAAAAATCTCATTCATGAGCTTCGCAAAAAAAGCTGGCCTATCGTTAAAAGGTATCGCCAGTATACAAACAACTACATTCTCTTCTGCTTGATGAAGTAACCGCAGCACCTCTGTTATTACCGGTGGTTGTACGCTGTTGCCTACAGTAACCACATCCGGAAAATCCAGGTAATCTCCTTCCGGGTCGATCACACAGAACTGATATTGTTTAACAATAAGTTTTTCGAGTAAGGCAGCTGCTAATGTGCTTTTACCGAATCCGGATGTACCGGCAAGTAAGATACGGTTGTCGTATGGGCTGATAAGAAATGGCGAACCATCCATTTCTTCGCCTATCTTTAAATAATGACGTGTCATTTTGATATCTAAATTACAAAGATCATCATTGATCAACGCTGCTATCAATTGTTGTACACCTTCACCGTATGACGGTTCGGTAATCCAGTCGGCGGCTTCCTTTACCTGGGAGAGAGCATTATTAACAGCCACAGCGCACTCGGCAAATTGCAGCATGGCATTATCGTTTTCGGCATCGCCAATAGCTATAGTATTATGTGCGCAGGTTGACATTTCCCGCAAAGCCTCATGCAACCCAGTAGCTTTATTGATGCCGGGAGGCAATATCATCACGGCGCCCTTATTAAAAATCACCTGGTATTCCAATCCTTTTTCCTTGATGGTTTCGAGTACCGTTGCGTGATATGGCTCATGAGTAGCAACAATGACGCGCCCGACCGAAACCGGTACATTCTTGCTTCGCAGGCTATCGATGAAATCTACAGGTGGCAGTTGGCCGAGTAATTTAATTTCAAGGGTAGCAGGGCGATAGATCAGTGCACCATTCTCCGCAACAATCCGGTCAAACAGGCGATGTTCCGGAAAGACATTTTTCAATTCATCCAGTTCTCTACCTGTAACCAATACCAGCTTACGACCGGTTGCCTTTAGCCTGATCAGTGACCGGACCGATTCGGCAGAAACACGGTCGTTAACCGCTAATGTTCCATCATAATCCGTTGTGAATACGTGGTAGCGCATAGTTCAGTTATCATAATGGCAAAGCTACCGGCGACTTGGCTTTTTTGTTAATATGATCTTCGGCAAGGAAAGACAGTCTTTCATCCATACCTTTCTCGTTCGACTCTGCTTCGTGAAATACCTTGGCCGCCTCCTTTAAGTCGAGCAGATTAGCGAAAGTTGCCGCCGTTCCGTACATGCTGATCTTAAAATGGCAAATACTTTGTACAGATGCTAAAAGAGATGCATCCCGCACGTCCGACAGCGAACAGGCTGCCAATTTATCGTCAGTCTCATCAATGTAAGCTTTCATAACCCGGTTAGCGATACTGATCGCATTGATCTGCTCCGCGGCCGCATAGGCATTCAGTTTTTCAATATGGCTTTCTGTTTGCTGATTGTACTCCTGCAGAAGCATTTTGAGCGGTAAGGCACCGGCCTTTTTTGACCATACAACCAGGCTGTTGGCCAACTCAGCTTCAGCGCTGATTAACCTTCGGATGTCGTCATCCAGCAACTGCCGGAGGATGGTAATTGTCGAATTTGTTTCCATGGCTCTTTGTTTTGTAAAACAAAACTACCTTGGGCACTTTGCAATGGCCTTGACTCCCGTCACAACTCCGCATGATCGTTGTCACTATGCGAAAATTATCGATAACTCAGGTGTAGTTCTTCGTCTGCCAGGTGGTACAGGCGATTATTGATTTCGCGCTCGTTGCTTTCCAGAAAATAAAAAAATGAGGCTACTGTGTCCTTGTGCAAAACTTCGGCAAAGGTGGCGGCGGTGTTGTATTTACCTATTTTATAGTGGTTAATATCCATTAAGCAGGTTAAGATGCAGGTATCCTGATCGCCGGGGGTACAATTGAGAAGCTTTTCGTCAGTTTCTTCTATAAATGTACACACCACTGCGTTAGCCAGGCTTAACGAACTGATCTTTTCATCCAACATGGTTTGGTGCATTTTTTCGATGTGTTGATGGATGATATTCAGGTATCTGAACATGATCATCTTTAGCTGCGCCGAATGGGCATGGTCGACCCAAACAGTTAAACTGTTTTTTCAACAGCATTTCAGCACTTATAAATCTGCTGGCATCATAATTTAGCAGGTTAGTAAGAATTGCCTGGTTGGTATGATTTTCCATGCCATTTTTAATGGCAAAAATAGCCGCGAGGCTACGGCTCTTCTATGATACCTATCAACTGCTGGATTGATACTCATCACCTTTTCTCAGTCTCGGCTTTGCTGTCAAACATTTATCAATGCACGACATCAGTTCATGCACATCAAATGGCTTGACGAGATAATGAGCAGCTCCCAGCGACCATGCCTTGAATTGGTCTTTTTTTTCGGACAAAGCAGAAGAGAATATGAAAGGTATATCCGAAGTAAGCGCGTTTTGTTTCAGCTGCGATAAGACTTCGTATCCGTCCATATCACCCATTACGATATCGCATATAATCACGTCGGGCTTCCGTTCGCCGATCAGTTCGAGTGCCTGCCCGCCGTTACAGGCAACAATTACTTCAAATCCTGCAAGGGTTAAAAGCTCTGCCGAATTTTCTCTGATATCTTCATTATCTTCGATGATTAATATGAGCTTTTTCATACATCATAAATTAAAATGAACAAATAGATAGTACCAGCAAATGAATGTGAACGGTGTGTTAGATGGTAGTCTTAAAAAAAAGTAGATGCAGCTTACGCTAATACAATAATAAGATATTATTTAATATGTTGCAAATCATTTTTGGGTTTGAGCACAACATATAAAACACTTGATCTTTACGGCAAAGTTACTTTAACCTTCATGGATTTGGCAATTATCATTGCCGGCGGATTTTGCTGTTTGATTAAGGTTGGGGGCACGCTTGATCGATTTGGCTATGGCCATCGTCATTTGCTGTGTGCGATAAATAGCGGCATCTGTATTTCTTGCATCAATGTATCAGCCATGCTTGCCTTCAACAACCGCGAAAGCGACCCGCGTCCATAGGCACCTAATACGGCCATACTACCCGGCGGCGCTTTTTTTAAATATTGGGAAATGACGATGTCCGGTGAACCGTTTATTGGTTTGTATTTTGCGGCCGGATGGTGACAGGTAATATATTCATTTAACAACTTATCATCAGTACGATCGACATCAGCGCCAACGTGAATTATTTCCTTTTCAACCTTAGATAGCCAGGGCATAAGGTAGTGGAACATCTTGATAGCGAATACCGATGATGGCTGGCCATCATACAGCATAATTACCCGGCTGATATCATGATATTCGCTGGGGAGTATCAACACCGGACATTGCGTTTTCGCCAGCAGATTGCGGATAAACGATGTGGGCGGTTCTTCATGATAGTGACTGAGGGTTTCGCTACTCCCTATCAGTAACAGATCGCTATAGATACTCTCTTTAACCAGGTCTTCAAGGGCAAAACTTTTGTCGAAATGGACGGTATAATTGATCCCCTGTTTTTTACTATTATCCTCGAAAACAGCAGCAGCTTGCGCTCTGGTTCGCTTATCTTCGTAAATCAGGCCCCGTAGTTTGGTAGCCGAAACGCCCTGGCTTCCTACCATATCGAAGGTTGTATAACTATGGTAAAGAAAGTCCTCAAGAAATATACCGGAGAGCAATGCCTTACTTTCCTGAGCAATTTTAAGGGCATATTGCATGGTCGCAGTCGAAAACTTCAAACCGTCGAATGCTACACTGATCTTTTTCATTGGTACTGAATTTAATTTTACCTGTTTACATTTTGTCGCTTAAAATTAAATGCCGGTACCAAACTAAAGAATGACGCCCGTCAATCCGTCCGGTGATTGGAATCAGGTTCCGGAAGAGGTCGGGCTTCGCGTACGGCGGCCAAAAAACATGTGGAAATCTCACGGCACTCAATAGGTGTCCTAAGTCATTTTTTTTGCCCTACTAATTACTCAACTTTAGATATAATTCGAGTTGTCATGAGATTAAAACATGAAAAACCGGATACCCGTTACCAGGGTAACGACAACGATATCACTTCATCACGATCAACGACCAGTGTTAAAGTGCTAAGAAAGTTTCCGCCGCTGTTATACCTGGGCAGTGGGCTTGCACTCGCGTTGGTCCTATCTGTCGCGATGGTCGCCCTATATTTTTCTGATAAACAGAAAGAGGAAGAAAAGTGGATTGAGCGCACTTATATCGTTTTAAACGCCGTCGCGTCTTTACAACAAGAGGTAACAGATCTTATCAGAGCCAGGGAAACTGCTGTTCAGTCCGAGAATTTCCCCGACCATCCGGCGGACAGGGCACAAACCGCCGATCTCCTTCGTAAGACCACAGCCCTCACAGATTTAGTTCAGGATAATAAACCGCAGAAAGCCAGGGCACAAATGATCTCTACGCATGTGAGTAACCTGCTAAATATCCAACAAACCGGAAGCGAGCCGTCTGCATTTACTCAGAGAAGGAGTATTGAACAACAAAAAACACTTGAAGCAATCAGGACGACCATCGATACCGTTAAAAAAAGCGAACAGTCATTATTGAAGGAAAGAATCCGCGAGAACGGCAGATTACGTGAACGCACATCCATATCCGTTATTACCGGGGTCCTGCTTATCCTGGCGATCGTATCTTTTCTGATCTATCTGGTTTTAACCGAGTTTGGCAAAGAAATGCGAGCGTATGAAAAAGAAAAAGACATCAGTACGCTCAAAAGTAATTTTGTCTCCCTGGCATCGCATGAATTCCGAACGCCGCTAAGTTCAGTTTTGCTATCGGTTAACCTGATTGAAAAATACAACGGCACACAGGACAGGGAAAATATCATCAAGCATTGTCAAAAAATAAAAAACTCCATTAATAATTTAAACGGGATTTTGGAAGACTTTCTATCACTAGAAAAGCTCAACACGGGGAAGGTCAAACCTGTTTACACCTCGTTTAACCTGCAGGAGCTTTGCTCAGATATTGTAGAAGATCTGCAGACGATAGTGAAGCCCGGACAGGCTTTGCGCTACGAGGCCGAAGGAGGTTCTGAAGTCTCCGGCCTCGACGAGCACCTGATCAGGAATTCGATTATTAATCTTATTTCAAATGCTATTAAATATGCGGGTAAGGATGCACATATTTTGTTAAAAACTATGGTCGATTCTGGCCAGATCATTATTGCTGTCAATGATGATGGTGTGGGTATCGGCGAAAAAGATATGAAAAACTTATTCAAGCCTTTTTTCCGGATCAAGCAAGATGGCAGTATCCCCGGCACCGGTTTGGGCCTGAATATCGTGCTGAGATATGTGCAATTAATGAACGGCACGATGACTTTAACCAGCAAACCTGGCGAAGGAGCCTGCTTTACCATGAACTTCGTCCAGGGCTGATTGATGAAAAGCTACCGGCGATTGGTGCTGATTATCATTCGTGATGTTGACCATGATCATTCTTTACGCACTCTTATTTATTCAACTTTGATCGAGCAATAATTAAATTTTAAACCGATTAAATAAAACAGATTATGGCAACAATTATTTTAAAAAATATCCGTACAATAGTTAATCATTGGTGGCTAATCCTGATTGGCGGGATCGTGATGATCGGGCTCGGAATCTGGATTATAGCAAGCCCGGTTCAGTCCTATATTTCACTTAGCCTGGCGTTCGCATTCTGTATGTTCGTCGCAGGCTTGTTCGAAGTTATTTTTTCAATCGCTAACAGCAAATCTCTGGAAGGTTGGGTTTGGATACTCATCAGCGGGCTGATCGACCTTTTTATAGGCGGATACCTGATGGGCTACCCGGTAATTACAATGGCTGTTTTACCTTTCATTGTTGGTTTTTGGATGCTCTTCAGGGGGTTTATGGCTATAGGCAGTGCTATCGAGATGCGCGCATATGGTATATGGGACTGGGGCTGGCTCCTTGTTGTCGGGATCATCATCATTTTGTTGGCACTGGCCATTTTAGCAAATCCGGCGTTTGGCATTGCCAATATCCTCATGTGGACAAGTATCGCTTTTATCTTTTCGGGGATATTCAGGGTTCATCTATCATTCAAACTCAAAAAGCTAAAACCCTGATTGACAAATCAACTATATAAATGATGTTAATGAGAACCTATCATGCATACATTAAACAAAAAAGTAGCCCTGGTTACCGGAGCGGGATCAGGGATTGGTAAAGCGATAGCAGAACTTTTTGCCCATGAGGGAGCGAGCGTTGTTTTGGCTGACATTCACCAGGAAAATATAGAAGCGGTAGCAGCAGGCATTAAGGCCGGGGGAGGAAATGCTTACTGTTTAATTGTTGACATTGCCAAGGAAAGCGATGTTGACCTCTTGCTGGATTATGTTTTAAAAACATATCATAAATTGGATATACTGGTTAACAATGCGGGCATTATGGATAGTTTCACGCCAGCCGGCGATGTAAGTACAGCGCTGTGGAACCAGGTAATGGGGATTAATCTGAACGGCCCTTTTTATACCTGCCGCAAGGCTATCAATCTTTTTTTGCAACAGGGGGCGGGCAATATTATCAATATTTCTTCTATCGGCGGACTGTTTGGCGGCCGCGCAGGTGCAGCTTACACGGCATCAAAACATGCGCTTATAGGCCTTACCAAAAGTATCGGGTACCAGTATGCACTAAAAAATATCCGGTGTAATGCCATCGCACCAGGCGGCGTTAACACGAATATTGTACAGGGCATGGAAAGTAACGCGTTTGGTTTCGACCGTATGAACGCCGGAACAAATAACAATCCGCGAAGTGCCGAGCCATCTGAAATTGCGGAACTGGCCTTATTCCTGGCATCCGAAAAATCAAGTTTTATTAATGGCGCCGTTGTTACTGCCGATGGCGGCTGGACCGCTTATTAATAGCTGTTAAACATAGTTGATCTTATTTTTTATTTTCTTTTAAAAACCCAGTACAAGCCCTTAACATTACTTTGGTGCCGCGGAAGTATAATAACAAGCAGAATCTCTTCCAATAAATCGAAAACGGTGAGCAAGGCAGCCAGTATAAACAGCCAGTTGGATGAAGGAGATATAAAATAAAAAAGAATTAAAAATACGCCCTGAAAAATCGCTGCGAGCTTGGCTGCATAGGTATGAAAACTGCTCATACGGCCATACCTGACAAGCGCCAGTATAACCTGTGCCAGGTAGAGAGTAATCAGCAGCGTAACCAGTAAATACTCCTGGCTTAAAAACCCCGGCCTGTAACGGATAATACCGAATATCCCTGCTGCCACCGTTAAATCATCTCCTATCGAATCTATAGTTGCCCCAAGTTTGCTGGTTACATTATACTTGCGGGCGAGAAAACCATCGACCGCATCGGTTAAAAAGCTAAATGCCAGCATCCACTTAAATAATTCGAACCGGGCCGCAAAAATCAATATAAAAAGTATGGGCGCCGCAATTATCCGGTACATCGTAATCAGGTTGATTGCAAGACAGGCCGGTTTATGCTTCATAGAATAACAGTAAATAACCCAATATAAAAGGTACAGAGCCTAACAGGGAATCAAAGCGATCGAGCATCCCTCCGTGGCCCGGAAGCAGCGTACCCGAGTCTTTAACGCCCAGGCTCCTTTTCATCATCGATTTGATGAGATCTCCGTATGTCCCGGCTATCAGCACAATCATCGCCACAATCAGCCACATGCCGGCGCTCAGGCTTTTAAAATAGCACGAAATAAAATAGGCCATATAGGTAACAGATAAAAATGCACCGATGCTCCCCTCCCAGGTTTTACCGGGTGATATCCGTTTAAATAAAGCGTGTTCACCAAAGCTACGGCCAATAAGGTACGCAGAGGTGTCACTGGTCCAGATCAGGATAAAACAGCCCAGCACGATATCGGCATGATAAAACATTCTGCCGGTTGGCAGTAATGCTACGCCAACCAACAAGCACAGCGGTACTGTAATACAAAAGATGCCCAAAAACGTAAGGGCCAGGTTATAAAACGGGTGGCTGGCCTTTCGGTATAGTTCAGCCACAAAAACACCGAAAACTGCAGGTATGTTTATCAAAACAAATTTCAGGTTTTGCTGATAGAATGCCATTGCGGAAGCAATAAGTATCAAAACAGACAGGGCAATACCATTTACCTTTTGTGGCAAGAACGTTTTTGATTGTAACAGGCGATAAAATTCTGTCAGGCAGAGTATATTAATGGCCACCGCCAAAGCAACAAAACTATATATATTCCAGACAACGGCGCACAAAATAACAAGTACCAATACCGCACCTGTAATTGTGCGCTTCATGAAATTTGTCCTGGCGTCTTTCATTTTACTTGGCATATTTGTACTCTTACAATTCGTCACAATAATAAAGCAACCTGTTGGGTAAGCCTATGAGCTAAGGCACGAAAATTACTGATGATGATTATATCTTCACATGTTGAATCGCGAAAATGTGCTGACTTTGTACTCCGACATTTTCGGGTCTCTAATCATCTTTATGCGTGCGATCAATTTTTTGTATGATGATAGTCAGCAGTTTTGGGGATTAATTGCGCGAATTTTATGGATAGCTAACAATGTACATAAGATGAAGCATCCAGAATCAATGCAGGCGATGGTGTTGGAAGCCTACGGCACCAGCCTTGTTTTGAAACAACTGAACGTCCCGGCGCCCAATAACGATCAGGTACTAATTAAGGTAACTGCGTGTGGGATATGCCGGACAGATCTGCATATTATCGACGGGGAACTGCCAGAGGCTAAGTTCCCGCTGATACCGGGACATGAGATCATTGGGCGGGTTGTAGCTTGCGGCAGCGATGCCGGCAGTTTTAAACCGGGCGATATCGTAGGGGTTCCCTGGTTGGGATATACCTGCGGCACCTGCAAATTTTGTTTGCAAGGACGTGAAAACTTATGCGATAACGCCGGATTTACCGGTTATACCATCAACGGCGGTTTCGCCGAATATACAGTTGCAGATGCCCGCTTTTGTTTCTTGCTTGGGACGGCTTACCAAGGTCCTGAAAACGCACCTCTGCTTTGTGCGGGCCTGATTGGGTATCGTTCGTACCGGATGATCCGCCAGAGTGCCAAAAATATCGGGATTTATGGCTTTGGGGCCGCCGCGCATATTATTACCCAGATCGCCAAAGCTGAAGGTAAAAATATCTTTGCTTTTACCAAAAGAGATGACCAGGAGGCACAGGCATTTGCATTGCGTATGGGTGCCGCCTGGGCTGGCGAAAGTGGGGATACCCCGCCGGAAAGATTAGATGCTTCCATGATATTTGCCCCGGCGGGCGAGTTAGTAGTTAAAGCGTTAGGAAATACGGACAAAGGTGGCGAGGTGATTTGTGGCGGTATCCATATGACGGATATACCATCCTTTTCATACAGCATTTTATGGCAGGAAAGAAGCCTGCGTTCGGTAGCTAATTTAACCCGGAAGGATGGCGCTGACTTTTTTAGCAGTCTGAAAAAATTACGCGTCGTCACTCAAACCCAATTTTTCAAACTGGCGGATGCCAACACGGCGATAAACCTGTTAAGAACGGGTAAAATAAATGGCGCCGCAGTACTGTTGATGCCTTAATATTTTTACAGGTACAATTGTTCATAATACTCATGCGCAAGCCGCCCGGAGTCAAATCGGGGGACTATATCTGCAGCAGCCTTTTTGATGATGCGCAACCATTGCTCCTGGTCGTGGTAATACATCGGGATAACCACCTTGGTTAAGGTATCAAACAGATTGCGATATTCCATCTGATCAGCCTGTTCCTGCCCTGCCCCATCGGCTGCAGTTTGTATTAAAAAACAATTCTTCCTGTCAACGGCAAATTCCGGAACCCAGCCATCAGGAATAGACAAATTGATACTACCATTCATGGCAGCTGTCATTCCACTGGTTCCCGAAGCTTCGTGATATTTGCGCGGGGTATTTAACCAAATGTCAGACCCTCTTTTTAATAATGCCGACAGAGCCAGTTCGTGCCCCAATAACACTGCACAATTGGCCAGATCAGCGGTCTGTTTAATGATGAAATTAAATTTGCCAATTTCGACAGCATCTTCAGGATAAGGTTTTCCTGCCCATATGATCTGAACCGGGCATTGTTTATCGGTTACTAAACCTACGAATTCATTCCAATCAGCCATGATAAGTTCCGGCCGTTTATAACCCGAAAACCTCCGTGCCCATACGATAGTTAATACATTTTCATCGAAAATTTTCCCACACTGGTCTGCAACGATCTTGAAAAGGCACCGCTTTAACTCTTTCTTCCTGGCTTTGATCAATTCATCGTTATCACTCAGGATTGCGCCGTCTAAAATATCATCTTTCCAGTAGGCCTTGTTCTGAGCATTGGTTATTGACAGGATCGGACATATGCCAGGGGTATTTCCCCACATTTGATTGGCGGTTTCTGCATGGAGCTTAGAAACTCCATTAGCTCTCCGCGAAAATCTGAGGGCCGCAACAGTATAATTAAAGATTTCGCCATTCATGTCAAGCAGCATTCTTATCTCTGCTTCGGGCAATGAACAAAAGAACGACATATCGCTCAGGAAACTGATGCGATGTTCTTCATTTCCGCCGGCTTCGGGCGTGTGGGTAGTAAAAACCAAGCGCCTCCGCACTTCGGCTATATCTTTGTATTTTTCAAACAGATAGAAGCCGAGCGTCACGCTATGACCTTCGTTCATATGGTAAACATCCGGGGCAATGCCCAGGGCTTCGAGTACAAGTGCGCCACCGATTCCTAAAACGATAGTTTGTGCGATGCGGGTGGATTCGTTAGGATCATAAAGGCGGTGCGTTATCGTCCCGGAGAGATAATCGTTTTCGGGTATATCGGTACTTAGTAATAAAATGGGGGCCGTACCGAATACTGAAGGTGATAATAAATATGCTTTAACATGTACCGGAGCCTGGTGTATCCGGACGGTGACTATAATTCCGGTATCTTCTAAAAAAGAATAGCTCTTTTTAATAAAGACGGGATTTAATAATCCGTCCGAACTTCTCACCTGATCATAGTAACCATATTTCCACAAGATGCCTACACCAATCACATTTTGCTTTAACGCGAATGCACTGCGCATATGCGAACCCGCTAAATAACCTAAGCCACCGCAGTAGGTTTTAAGTGCCTGGTCAATACCGAATTCCATAGCGAAATAGGCAACGGCCTTATTGTATTTATGATCAGGTTCGTAACCAAAAATATCAGCTTTACTCATCATAGCTCTCTGGCGGATCAATGATGGGCAATAAATATTGGAAGCATGTTGCCCTCAATAAGCAATTCGGCTGTACTATGCTTTAACATGTTTGACAGCTTGCTACGACCATAAGCCCCCATAACCGCAAATGCATCTTTTTTCCGTAACAGGTAATCGAACAATTTATCCTCCGGCTTACCAGGCAGCTTTTCGGCAGCAACGCTGCCGTAGTGACATTTGAGATAGCTTTCCAACTTCTCTTCACCGTCAGCTTTAAAATTGGTTTGTTCGCCTGCCTGCAGAACGGTGACCTTTTTATCCCTTAGCTCTGGAAAAAGATAAGTAAACTGTCTGGCCGCAAAAACAGACGGCGCATCGCCATCGGAAGCGAATATAATCTCGTTTACCTCGTCAAAATCATACGGGGATATAACAACCGGGCATTCGGACCGCGAGAGTGCTTCTTTGACGAAAATTGAAGGTTTTTCCAACGGAGATGACGAAAAACAGGTTGGCTCTAAAATCAACAGGTCCGCAAACCGTGATTCCGCAACGATTTGTTCGATAGGCTCACCGTAGCCATGACAAATATCATAAGCAACCATACGCGAATCACAGTGAGTTTTAAAAACAGCAATATTATCGTTTACAATTTTTTGTACGGAAGTAGTATCCATCGCCGTATCAATCGTCTCCACATAAACGCCACCATAGGCGAATTTTAAGCCAGGTACATTTTTGGATCGAATATCTTCCAAGAACATACCGGCCAGAGGAGAGCCGGTTAGCTGTGCGAGGTAGCATGCAAAATCAACACTCTTTTGATTTAATCTTTCGGCGTCAATGGCTAATAATATTTTTTTCATGATCAATTATCTTTTTGTCCGCAATGTATTCTTGCACCGGCATAACTGTGTTTGATATCCATGCCCTGCAGTGCCAGGCTGCCCGCCGGCCAAGGCGGGCAGCCTGAAAGCAATTAATATACCAGTTCCGGCTCTTCAATATCGAGCTGATTGAGCACGTGGTAAACACCAGGTGCCGCCCATGCCGCATTTTCAGCGTCTTCACTTTCAGCAAACGAACGAACCTTACCGGTAAGTGTTACTGTAGTGCCACTTACCGTCGGGTGTATTTTATTGGCGTCAATACTTGCACTGCGATGAAAGGCAGCCCTGATCTTTTGCTCCAATTCAATCGGCGAGACACGTGGTTTCATGGTGATCAGGTTGGTCACCGAACGCACACCTGTTAGGTTTTGTATGGCTGTTCTGGCGCTTACACGCTGGTATTCCCATTCCAGCTCGCCTTCCAAGGTCACTACCCCGTTCTCCACTTTGATTTTGATCTTGTCGTCAGGTACCGCGCTATGCCACTTAAGCGCATTTAAAACAGCTTGTGCAATCTCCGCATCTGTTTTACGATAAACTGGTGATACACCTACTTGAATATCTTCAGCAACTGCTTTCACCCCGGCTACATTTTTGGCGGCCTTTTCGGCGTCTATTTTTTTGGAATATGAATCGACGATCCCTGAAAGGGTAACAACACCGTTCTTTACGGCCACGCCAATTTCTGATGAACTTAAAAATGGTTGCCATTTCAGTTCATCCATCACGTCTTTTTGAATTTGACTGTCTGTTTTCATAATTTTAATGATTAAGTAAAACCTGTAGAATTCTAATCAAAGTACGACTGGACCTATGAAATTTACTATGATATTGGTCAGGGTGCGATATGATTTTCATCACCATTCCAGTACGGCGCAGCGATAACAGAAACCTGGCTTTCCGTGCGGAAGCTGATTTGCAGGGTTGGCAGAAACCGGTTGTAAAAGGAATAAAAACGAGATAATTCCGTACGAAAAGGAAGAAAGTCATCAGTTATTTTAAGCAGGAGTGGATAGCAATGAGGATGCACCTGAAATCCTATTTAAAAAAACGGCAAGAGGAAGACCTGCGTCAATTTAGAGTACACGTCAAAAAACTAAAGGCTTTACTGATGTTGTTTTCGGACAGTTCCTCACGTCACCGGTCTTTAACCGGGAGTTTCGGCCCCATCCAAAAGATATTTAAAAAGCGGGAGTTTTACGCAACGCTCAGATCAAATCGGAGTTAGCCGGACGATCGCAGGCGGCCAAGGACGATCATCAGGCAAAAAAGTCAGAAGAAAATTTCGCAAAAACGGGCAGAAATATTAAAAAAAATAAACATTGCCGGAGAAGCGCTCAAACCTAAAATAAAATCGATCGACGACACTGCAATAACGCTGTTTTATAGGGATGAGTTGCGGCTGATAGCGGGATCCTTAGATCCGCTTGTGTTTGATAAATTACACGACTGCCGCAAACGGATCAAGGTATTGTTGTATAATTACCCGCTCGTTAAGCCAATACCGGAAGTCGGGATAAATGAAGGTTACCTAACGCAATTTCAGGACGTGATCGGAAACTGGCACGACGGTGAATTGTCTACTTCGTGTGATAACCTGAAAAAACCGAACCAGCTATTGCCGATTTCGCCCTTGATTTCTACCAAAAAGCTACAGAAACTATCTCTGAATCGTTATGATCCATTAACGAAGTTTTATGACTTTTATGATACATGGTATTCCCTAATGTTTTTTATTACAATTTTGCTGTACAAGTCATCAGCATCTTTTTTGGTGCATAATTCGGTACCAGGACGCAGAGTAGCGGCCGAACCGCAGGCAACGCCGTATCTGACGGCATCGGCCAGGGAGGTATTTTTCATCAAACCAAGTACTATGCCCGCCAGCATACTATCGCCAGCACCTACAGTGCTTTTGGTAGCCAGTGCTGGCGGCGTTAAACTCATTTCCAGGTCTTTTGTTACCAATATGGCCCCAAGCCCCCCCAGCGAAACCACTATAACCTCGCACTTGCCATATGCAATCATTTCCGTGGCCGCATGACCTATTGATGCGGAGTTCAGTTTATCTTTCCCGGCCAGCAAAGCTAATTCTGTCAAATTGGGTTTTATTAGGTAGACACCGGCTTTTATGGCGTCTTTCAACGCGTCGCCCGACGTATCAACAATGAGTTTGGCGTTTTTTGTTCGTGCTATAGATGATATAGTCTCAAAAACGTGGGGAGGTACGCCGGGGGGCAGGCTCCCGCTAACAACCATGAATGCAACATCGTGTATCCCGGCGATGGCGTTTAAGCACTGTTCCAACTCCTGTTTGCTAACCGATGGTCCGGGCATATCAAAAAGATATTGCTTTTGATGGGTTTGATCGGCGATCACCAAATTTTCGCGGGTATGATTTTTTATAGGGATGGCGAGGGTTGAAACGGTCTCTTCTGTTAACAACCGTGTAATGTTTTCCCCGGCTTCACCACCGGCAGGATAAACTGCTATTGCTTCCCCTCCAAGCTTTTTAATAGCCCTGGCTACGTTAATACCGCCACCGCCGGGCTCACAAACCGGCCGGGTGCATTTTAATTTTTTATCGGGTATCAGTTCGGCTATCGATGTACTTTTATCGAGGGCAGGGTTAAAGGTTATGGTAACAATAGCTGACATATAATTATAAATTAGCAGTTTTGGAACGGTTTGAAATAACAAGTGGCAATTGTCTTATTGAAGAGTTATGACACACGCGCTCAGCCCATCTTCGATGTTCGTCCGCGGATTCGTTGCGCATCGACAGGAAGAGCCGCCGATTTCGCAAATCAGCAAAAATTTCCTGGTCACCGCTATAAGGCTTAAATACCCGCATAAAAGCGGCAGGGTGTAGCTATTTTATTATACGCTGCTCACTTTACCGCAATATGTTTGGCAGGAGGGGTTTTACCCCGGTGATCGCGCGGCACGGTAATGTTCAGCACGCCGTCTTCGTATTTGGCAGCTATTTTTTCCTTATCGGCCCCTTCCGGAAGGTTAAAACTGCGGCTGAAAGAGGAATAGTTATATTCCTTGCGGGTATACTTCTCTTCTTTCTTTTCCTTGCTTTCTTCTTTTTCGCTGCTGATTGTCAATACATCACCATCCACATCGATATTAAAATCTTCTTTCTTTAAACCAGGCGCCGACAGCGATACCAGGTAATGGTCCTTGTGTTCGGCGATGTTAACCGCGGGGACTTTCAGTTCTTTTCTGAACAGGCGGCGGTCAAATAATTCGTTCCATGGCTTCAGGAGATCCTCGAACAATACCGGCATATCGTCGGTAAATCTGGTTAATGCTTGTGTTTTCATAATTAATTGATTTTTAATGAATAAATATTTAGTCAATTGTTAATTTTGCTGGCTATTGATAGTATTTAATCAGCGCTATATGATCAAAATGTTCAAGCGCCCCGTCCTCGGTAAACTCCACATCCCCGCCACTTATTAAAACTTTTTCCATGGCGTCATCCACCGCATCACGGATATATGCAAAGTGATCATAAGGCTCTGTAGCTGCTTCGATGATGCCAGGTTCAGGGCCATGCTGCGCTGCAAAACGATAATTCTTTTCCACGATCAGCAATTGACCTTTGCCGTCATGGGCATCCCGCCATACCTGTTGGATGCCGGTAGCAATACGGTGTTGCCCGGCCGCTTTGTCCAGGCGCTGCAGCAATTCCTGTTGCCGCGTCATCTTCAAGGCTCTTAAATGAGGCCGGACCAGTTCGGTCAGCTCCACAATCGTCGCGTTTTCATAATTACCGTCTACATAGGCCATTACCGACCTGGTATTTCTGCTCAGTTTTTTAAACTGGCCCAATATCCTTTCTGCCCCCAGCACCAGCACCGGCAAATGCCGTTCATTGATCAGGTTTCCCAGCTCTTCATCTATATGATGCAGGAATTTGTCAATCACAATCTGCTTATGCTCCCCTATATCCGAAAAATTACTTATCCGTTCAGGCATATCGGTCATATAAGCATAAATAGACCCGGGGATATTGGACGGCAGCGGAGTCAGGGTGGTGTGATCTCCCAGAAATACCTTGCTTTCCAGCGCGCTAAGTACCAATAAAATAAATCTGACATCCTGTTTGGCATCGTAAAGCAGATCGCGCACCTTAAAGGATTCATCCACTACCAGCTTCTCCATTACAGGGTAGTCCAGGTAAAGGACTTTTTCGAACAGTGGTGACACAAAGAGCGCCATCCCTTTCTTTTTTACAGGAATATCTACTCCGGCAATCAGCCTTTGAAGTTTCTGCGTAACCACCCGGCACTGCTCGTCAGGATAATATCGGTGTAGTTCTCGCTCCGCTTTATCGGCAGTAATTTTAAGGGTATGGGCTATTTCTGTTTCTAAACCGATATGTGGTTCAAGCGGCAGAATGATAGATAATGCAGGCCGATAATGAACGGCGTTTATCACTTCGTGGATCTCCGGATCAAGTATAGCATTCATCTTAGTTCGCATTTATAGAAAGTCATTATACGACAAGATAGTCACTGCTGCAGATTCCCTGTTTATTCATACGGCTGGGGTAGAAAGCGCCGTCCGTTCATCTTGCTGCGAGACAAAATTACAGAGATGACAAAGCGGCAACAATGATGCTGGTCACTATTGTAACTAATCATAATCACCAATCCAGGGCAATCCTGCTTCCCACTAAAAGTGGATATAGCAAAATCTAAAAAAACAAAGTGGGCCCAACTTGTTGTTAGTATTGAGTTAAAATGCTTAATATCAGTCGCTTTTATGCCCACCGTCATATATTGGCGCTCATCTGTTGATTAACTTTGAGTGATAGTTAAAAAAGATAATATAAAATCCACTTCCGAACACGGGCGGCGGCCGGAAACAGAAGTTCAGCTTTCGGTAAAAGACGAGTAAGCCCGCTACCTGGAACGGATGCGGAATCGACAAACGAAGCGCTGAAATTATGAAGCGAATTAAAAAAGAAACAAAAATGAAAAAGCTGCTTGTCCTTACCGATTTCACAGCCAATGCTTCGCACGCCGAAGCGGCTGCGTTGCGGATAGCTGCCAAAATAGGCGCTGGCATTTTGTTATACCATACGTTGCCCTATGTCCCGTTGATCCCCAGTGACAGCGGGGGGCCGTATGTTACAGAAACGGCTAATATGCTTTTTGAAGATAGCAAAGAACGCCTGATGCAGGAGGCCGATAAACTGAAGGAAATCGGGGTAATGACTCCGGGTTGCGAGGTAAGAATTGAGGAGAGAAATGGCGACGGCAGTATTGGTGATGTAATAGCCGATTTAACTAATGATCCGGACATCTTATTGGTCATCATGGGTGGCAGGTCCGGCGGCGCACTTGATCATATCCTGTCCGGGAGCGACACTGCAGCAGTTATGCGAAAAGCCACAAAACCGGTTCTGATCATTCCTATGAACGCAGCTTTCATCATCCCGGGAAAAGTAGTTTTTGCGACCGATTTCGGAACAGCCGATATCAAGGCAGTGGGCTTTCTGCACGATCTGTCGGTAAAGCTGGGCTTCGAACTTGATATTGTTCATATGATCCCTCACGGCGAAGTCAATACGAAGATCGAACCGGAAGTAAGCTTCCGGAAATACCTGAATCAACATCGGTTAAATTTCAACCAGGTGTTTACAGATGATGTACACCGGGGTTTGCGGCATTATTGTCAGGAAAAAAATACGGATTTACTGGCTATGGCCCATGGCCATCATTCTTTCGTTTCGCGGCTTTTCGGTCATAGCGAATCAATAGCCATGATTTCAGACCAGCAATTTTCCGTATTGGTTTTCCCTCCCGGTTTTAAATAATATTGAGTTTTAACTTTAAAATATTGAAGCTGATGAAAAAAAATGTTTGGAACCTCAAAAAAAGGGATGGTGAGCATGCCAGCCCCTATCCATTGTATTTGTTGGTGATATTGATTGCGTTAATCTTATGGATTGCTTTTCAATTTATCATCCGGAATTAGTTTTTAACCAATTAAAATTAAGATCATGTTACATTTTTATCAAGGTTATCATTTTTGGGGAATGCACCTGATCTGGTGGTTCCTCTGGTGCATCGTGTTGATCTGGATATTTGCAATTCCTTACGATCTTCCTGGCCAACGCAAAAGAAAAGACTCGCCCATGGACATTTTGAAAAGGCGCTTTGCCTCGGGTGAGATAACAAAAGAGGATTATCGCGAGAAGAAAAAAATACTGAAAGACGGATAAGCCGAAAAACCATGAAACACGTATTAAAAACAAGAAAAACGAATGAGAAAATAAATCCCTATCCGTTCCTGATCCTGGCTGTACTGATCCTGCTCATTATTTTTATCGTGTTCCATTTAATTTTCAAAAACCAGGTTTTTTAGCCGGCAACTTCCACCCCGGCTGCTGCTTCATAGAAACCACCTGCGCTACAATACTTGGTAACCTTGTAAACGCTTGTATCATGATGCCTATCCTTTCATATTTAACATTTTTATAACTAATGATGCTTAAAATACTGTATCTCCCTTTCATGTTTCTTTGCCGCATCGAGAGAATCAAATGTCCCGAGGTTTTTCCGTTTATGAGTTTCAGGGTCAACCTTCCTGGAGTAAATACGGTACTGGCCTGATTTTAATTTCCTAATCATAATATCGGTGTTAGTTATCCATCTTGTTTAAACAGAGTGCTTTTAAATTAACCAACTGCCCGTGGTATTGTTCTGAATATGTTTGCACTTAATGGCTACTATGAGTTGATAAACACAGCAGAAAGTATACCTCCATTCATTATCACCAGGATTTAAAAGCTTCCCCGGATGAATATATCAGCCAACAAATTCTGATTATCGTTGTATTACTCTTAAAAGGACATTATGAAAAATGGGAACTACATCAGGCTCATATTTATTCTGGGTATATCTTTCCTGCTAATGTACCTGATCATGTTTCTGAACGTAGATCAGGCAGACCACATTTATATTAATATGACACGATTATATATGACCCTCATCATGATATCTGCAATGGCTATTCTAATGGTTGTGATGATGCCGATGATGTATCAGAATAAAAAAGTGAATACAGGTATTATCACATGTAGTACTCTTGTAGCGGTATTGGCCTTTGTCTGTGTTCACAAACAGGTAGGTATCGGCGATATCCAATATATGAAAGGAATGATCCCACATCATTCTATAGCCATTATGACTAGCCAAAATGCACATATCAAAGATGCGCGCGTAAGAAAATTGGCTGATGGAATTATTAAAACACAGCAGAAAGAGATCAGCGAAATGAAGGCACTAATCGACAGCTTACAATCAAAATAATCGATAAATCCTTACTTATATTATTTTCTCAAGGCTCCCATCCACCCAACACGTTTTTCACAGTGATCTTCTCGGCTTCGGTAGCGGTGAGTTGTTTTTCCCAGCTTACACGGCCTGCACTTGATGAGCCCGGGCCATAGCTCTGATACTCCGAATAACGTGCGGTTTTATAACTTTCGGTTTTGTTCCAGTTGGAGAAACCTTCGGCTTTGATCTGCTGGCCCATATAACAGTGAATATAGGTCACCCAGCTATACGGGCGCCATGGCCTGCCCAGCGAAACCATATGCAGGGTACTATCGCCGGTAAGGCTGCAATCGTAAAACACAAAACCGTACGGATGATCCTGCGGAGTAGATGCTGCGGTAATATGCGAGTTCTTTTTGCTGTGGATATGGCAACTTTCAAACCAGGCCGTCGCAGCACCGAAGATAAAATCGGTGGTACCTTCAATGTAACAATCTTTATAATACTGCCGGCTGGTTTCGCTGTTAAGAAAAAGAATATCCTGGTTGCCGATAAAACGGCAATCGGTAAATATGGCTTTATCGCCACGGCACTCGACTGCTACTGCCTGCCCGGCAGTAAAACCAGCATCATTACGGAAAGTTATGTTACGAGCCCTAAAATTATCTGCGGCAATTAAAAAGCTGTAGGAGCTGCGGGTATTGATGCTATCTCCTTTTGGCGATACCATGCCGGGATGATCGTCATACGTTAAGATCGTGCCAAACCTCGACTCACCCACCAGTTCAACAAACTGCTTGCCGGCATCCAGGTGCAGCTTTTCGCGATACAACCCGTTTTTCACATAAATAACCAAAGGTTTGGTATTGCTGTTCGGTATGGCGTCCAAAGCCGCCTGTACGGTTTTATAACTACCGCTGCCATCCTGCGCTACGGTAATTGTTTTGGTTTGAGCGTTTACATATCCGTTTAGCGCGATAAGGCAAAAGGCGAGTAATTTCTTCATCTCTTTATGGCTTAGGTTCCCAGCCGTTCAGTATCTGGCCGGGTGTATATATTTTGGCTTGTTCGTCGGTAAGCTGATGCGACCAGGCGACGCGTTTATCCGGTGTATAACCATCGCCTTTGTTTTTATATTCGGCATAATAAGCGGTTTTGTCACTTTCGGTACCATGCCAGTTACTCCAGCCTTCATAGCTTACCACTTTACCCAGATCGCAATATAGGTAAACCACTTTGGCATAGGGGCGCCATGGGCGGCCTAACGAAAAGCTGTGGTCGGGTGCATCGCCGGTAATATGGCAGTGCAGAAAAACATAGCCATATTTGGTAGTATCTAAAGTTGATGCTGCCGAAAGAAACATGCCACCTTTTTTACAAAAGATATCGCAGTTGACGAACAGCGCAGTTGCCGCACCAAAGATAAAATCGGTGGTACCTTCGATATAGCAGTTTTGGTAATACTCGCGGGTACCACGACCGTTGGTATAGATTGTATCCTGAAAACCTAAGAAGCGGCAGTCGAAGAACGCTGCCTTATCGCCGGCTACATAGATAGCCAAAGCCTGGCCTACCGGCCCGGCAGAGTTTTCGAAGGTGATGTTCTTCGCTGTAAACCCGTTAGCATAAACATAAAAACTTGCCGAGCGCGAAGTACCCAATGGCTTGCCTGCGGTATCTAATCTGCCTGCGTAATTATCAAAAGTAAGTACCGCACCTTTGGCATCTTCGCCAATCAGCGTAATATTGGGTTTATTTAAAGGTACTACAATGCGTTCCTTATAGGTGCCTTTCTTTACAAATATCTCGGTAATGCTTTTGCTTTGATCGGGCACGGCATTAACAGCTTCCTGTACGGTTTTAAAATCGCCGCTGCCATCCTGGGCTACAGTGATGCGTTTGGCAAAAGCGTGTGCAATAACAACAGAAAATATCAGCGTAAATAAGATTTTTTGCATTTTACCTGTGGGTTAACATCGGATTTATTGGCGCCCTTTACAATTTGATCGGCACGCAATTGTTTCCTAGATTTGTGTTTGTTCATGAAGATGGGCCGATACAACAGTGGTAAAATTAACTGTATCCGTCACATTTATCCAAAAATTTTGGTAACAAAAACAGTGGCTTAAAATATGCGCCTCAATTGTATACCGTTTAGAATAGCCTCGCCTTTGTTGGCTTTAAAGCCGATGCGTATCCCCTGTCCGTTTCTTACAGTTACCCGCACTTTGGTAGCATAGGCTGCTAAGGGCTTCAAATCGGCCGCGTTATTCAGATCGTGTAAAACTTCATTGCCGTTAACGGATACGCTAAAACTACGAACGGTAAAGGCAGCACCCTCGGCATTGGCGCCAAGGTTATAGGCCAGCCCCTCCTGTTTAGCCGGGGTTTCGAGTTCGGCAAAATGTAAGGTCAGCTCATAATCGCCATCGGCTATATCAAAATTAAAACCTTCAAGGCCAACCCGCTGGGTTTGATAGATAGGGTCGTCATCGGTTCCGGTTATGTTTTTATCCGTGCCAAACGACTGCCGGCCGCCGCCTTTTAGCGCATAAACACGTCCACCTACATAGCCCCAGCTACCGGGTTTATATTCCTGTTCGGGCAGCCAAACTTCATGATCACGCTCATCAACATACATGCGCCTGTCGCCTACGCTCACGTTTAACTCACTGAACGGCAACACGGTGCCTTTTAAGTTGTTATCGACCATCACAAAATTGATCTCCGCTTCATCGCTCTGACTGTTGCTTGTCGCGATCGCTTCCAGTTTATTTATTCCGTTTACGAATGGCACATCAAAGCGGCAAACATGGTCTTCGGCCTTTTTGGTTGCGATGTTCTCTCCGTTAAGCACCAACTTAATTTCGGGTTGATTGGTGTATACCTCCACCGATTGTATGCATTGCAATTTATCGTTAGCGATGCCGCTCCTTAAAGTCCAGCTGCGCGAGCCTATCCTAACAAAAGGCTTTTTCAGCAAGTTAGCCTGGTAAAACAGGTAACTGTCCTTCGGCTGCCGGTCTACCGTCATGATGCCTTTACTATTGATGTGCGGCATGGCGTCCTCGCGTTGTTCAGAGTTAAAATCTGCCAGGTTCCATATCGCAGCTCCGGCTAAAAACGAGCGGGCCATAATGGCTTTCATATACACTTCGTGGTAAGTATTCACATACTCCATCGATTTATCAAACCTTTCGGGATTGTTACTGTGAATGCGCGGATCGGCATCTGCGCCATACTCTGATATGATGAAAGGTGTATTGGGCATGTCCTTGTGAAACTTATCCATAAAATCGGCAAAGCCGCCGAAATTGCCCGAGTACCATCCGTTGTATAAGTTCCAACCCACAATTTTAGGTATGGTTAACAAACCGGCCTTCGCATAAGCGTTATAGCTGCCGTGGCAAGGTATCATGGTGTACCGGCTCGAGTCCTCGCTTCGTGTCAGGGTTTCGATACCTTGCGCCAGCAACGCCAGGTTTTTGATATAGGTGGCCTGCCTTTCGGCTTCTTTGAACGGCATCCGCAATAAAATCTCGTTCATATAGGCCCATACAATAATACTCGGGTGGTTATAATTCTGGCGGATCATCTCCGTCATCATATTTTTGCAATTAGTGCCGAACGTTTCGTTATCAGTTATCTCGTTTACGATCGGTATCTCTTCGGAAGCGAGGATACCTAAGCGATCGCAGGCTTCAACAATGGCCGGGTCCTGGGGGTAATGTGCTATCCGCACAAAGTTAGCGCCCATCGCTTTCAGCAATTCCATATCGTGTACATGGATGGCATCGGGCAGTGCATTGCCCAGGTCTTTAAAATCCTGGTGGCGGCTGGCGCCGATCAGCTTCAGCGGTTTGCCGTTCAGATAAAAACCGGTATTGACATCGAACCGGTACCAGCGGAAACCCAGCGGATTACTTACTTCATCCAATATTTCTTTGGTTTTTGCATCGGTTAAAGTAGTTACCACACGGTACAGGTATGGCTCATCGGGCGCCCATAGATTGGGCCTGCTGATGTTTTTGAGGTTTTGAACGAAACTTATCTTTTGCCCGGGAAGGGCATTGCTACGGCTTTCGCCGGATGAGATCAGTTTACCGTCACGATCCAATATCTGCGTAAGCACTTTCACATCGCGCTTTACGGCAGACTGATTATCGACACTCGCTTTTACATTCACCCAAGCTGATGCTGCCGACACCGATGGCGTGCTAATGAACACACCGTTCGAGGCATTGTTATCGGTATCAAAATGTATGGGATTAGTGACCACCAGGTACACATCGCGGTAAATACCGCCGTAAAAGGTAAAATCGGCGCTCAGTGGCGGGATATTGGCATCGTGCGCGTTGGTTACCTTCACCTCAATTTCGTTAGGGGTATTATCATCGCTGTTAAACTTAAGCAGGTTGCCGACAGGAATATTGAACGCTGTATAGCCGCCGGTATGGCTGCCCGCCAGTTTTCCGTTCACATACACCCAAGTTTGCTGGTCGGCGCCTTCAAAGTAAAGCGATACCGATTTGTTTTTGTATGATGCAGGTACATAGATTGTTTTTTTATACCATCCAATCCCTCGGTAATACCCTTTTTCGTCATCGTTTACATCTTTAGTGTTCCAGGTGTGGGGTATCGAAACCGGTTCCCAGTTTACATTGCTTTCCTTTTCGGGATATCCTGCGATATCCCCACTATAAAAGTGCCAGCCGGTGTTAACGGATTGTTTGATCCGCCCCTGGGCTAAAATTTGATTAACGATAAATAGTGACAGAAAAGTAACGAGGCAAATGACTTTGGCAGACCGCATAATGATGACTTGTTTGGTTAATTGGCTCCCAAATATAGTACTTAGTGTTAAATAAACACTATCACCATCAATGGCTTTACTTTGTTTTTTGCATCTTAAGCATTTGTGCCGCAAACCTTTTACCCAATTCCTCAGCCGAGGTTCCGACAAAATGCGTGGTATCACCTTTATGCACCAGGCCTTCGGATGTGGCCACCGCGGTAAAAGGTACCTGGGCGGGTAATTTAGCCAGTTCGGTATTGATGTTGGCATAAACCGGCCGGTAACGACCAAGTTCGCCAACAATAAATGGCAGGCTGGGGTTGCCAACCAAAGTGCGTACACGCGCTATCAGTTCGGTCAACCGGGCCAGGTAAAGTTTTGCCTTTTCTGGACTGCTGTCCGATTCGCCCTGGTGCCATATCACACCTTTAATGACACCATATTTCATCGCCTCGGTTATCCGAGCAACGGCATCGTCCCAGGGATGGGTGTCGGTAGCTTTATCATAAGCGCCAGGTAACCAATGCTCAATAGGAGTGCCGCCAACGGCGCAGGGTATTAGTCCGATTTTGGCTTCAGGGTAGACCTTGGCCATTTGAAGGCCAAACGCCAGCCCGGGGCCAACTCCTGCAATTTTAGGCTTATCAAAATGAAGCGGGTGTTTGGCCTCAACCCATTTCAGGTCTTTGGTCAGCATCAGAACCCGATCGTTACTTTCATTTTTCAGCTCATCGGTGATCGGCCCGCGGCCTGCCATATTCGATTGTCCGATCAGGATATACAAATGAAAGTCAAGGTCGGGCGTTTGTGCGCTAACGCTTATAACAAGACTTAAAAATAACGCGATTACAGAAAGGACTTTATTGGTCATGATTGAATTGGCTTGAGCAAATATTGCAAATTACACCGCACACTTACACAATGTAAGTTTTTTTTACTGATATGATCAAAAGTTTTATATTTGCACCCGCTTTCGGCTCATGGGCCGGAAAAACGGAGAGATGTCAGAGTGATCGAATGTGCCTGATTCGAAATCAGGTGTACTGTAACAGGTACCGGGGGTTTGAATCCCTCTCTCTCCGCCAATAGTAAAATGCTGTTCATCTTAATGGGCAGCATTTTTTTTGTCGCATTTTGCCCTTTAATTTGCCGTATACACCCCTCCATTTTCAATCAATTGTTGCTGAGATTTGTATGTCTTAATAAAACCAATTGCAGGAGGCACATAACATGAGAAAAATAATTGTTTTGGAGTTCATCACGCTGGATGGTGTGATACAGGCGCCGGGCGGCCCGGAGGAGGACCCGTCGGATGATTTTAAATACGGCGGCTGGAGCGCACCTTTCGACGACGAAGTTGCAGGTAGGGTATTCCCAAAATTGCTGGCTCCTGCAGATCTTCTTCTGGGCAGAAAAACCTTCGACATATTTGCTGCTTACTGGCCCCGGCATGCCGAATATTGGCCGGGCATTATGGATGTCACCAAATACTGCTTATCTAACACGTTGAAAAAGTCGGATTGGAAAAACTCGGTGATTCTTAACAATGTAGATGACATCAAAAAGCTCAAAAATTCGGAGGGCGGCGACATTAAAGTTTGGGGCAGCAGTGGGCTTGTTCAGCTATTGCTGAAATACGATTTGGTTGATGAACTCTGGCTCAACATCCACCCCATTGTCTTGGGCAAAGGGAAAAAGCTGTTTGATGCCGAAGCAATGCCGGCGGCATTTGAGCTGGCAGAAAGCCATGTTACATCGACCGGTGTTATTATGGCCAATTATAAGCGTAACGGAGAAGTGAAAACAGGCAGAATGGGGCCTCAGGAATAATAGAACCCCACAAAAACGCCGACCCTCACAGTAACGGCGTTTTATTAATTTACGATTTTGGCGCCTTGGGCGGAGCTTCGGCGTGAGGGTGATGCGTGCTTGCGATCAGTTCGTGAGCCTGGGTGCGGGTATGCCCCGGAGGCGCCAATAGCAGCCCGGCTTTTGATAAGCCTATCCAAAGTGTCTGGTTTTGGAAAGCGATGGTGCCGCCGCCACGTTTGCGTTGCGAGATCATCCTGTTGATGTCGCCTATACAAACCCATGGCTGGTGCAGCGTTATCCCCCATTTGGCATGATCGTTGGTTTCGGGCCAGGCCCAATGAGCGCCCATATAGCCTAAATTGATATATTTGATATCGAATGTTTTGTGGATACCGTCCGAATCGGCGATCGGCGGTATCGGCCCACGGATCCATGTTTCATCGTCCATATCGTCCTGCAATATCGGGCCAACCAAATCGTTCCAAAAGTCTTTGTTCCACTCGCGGTTCTTGGCAATCACTTTGAAAGGCGTCCCACCGATCGACTTCAGGTCAATACTATCGCCCAGGGGAGCCGGTTTGGTAGCAGTACCCTGAGCAAGCTTGTAAAGCGCATCGGTATTTGGCAAATCGGCCGTGTTTGGGAAATACACCTGTGGTTCCTGATGGTCGTACATCTGCGCGGCAATCAGACGCGCTGTTGCGATATCGAGCGATATGCATAAATAGGTTTGCCCGTATTTTGGTGTAGGGTCGGTCGTTGCGTCGGGGTCGGCAAATTTCGGCCACGAATGCAGCAGCCAGAATGCAGTTCCCGACTGTGTATCGAACGCTAAGACGCCTTTGGTATGTCCCTTACTGCCATCATCGTGCCGGTTAGCTGTTGCAGGCAACTCATCGTTATACAATATCCAGCCTGTTGTTTTTGCCGGGTTCTTAAAGTTGGCAAATACAGAGTCGAGCGTAAGGTTCAGTGCGCCCTTACCACTGTTAAGCGTATAAGGCGATTTGAGGATATTCTTTTGCCGGGGATCGGCGTTTGAGTCGATAGTCGAGTCGTAGTAAACATATTCGTAGCCGGTGGCGGCATCGCATCCTACACCTGCATTTAACTGTGGCACTTTATAAATAAACCACCAGTCAACGGGTTTGCCGCTTTCATCGAGTGCTGAAACATTCATGATCTAAGGGATTTGGTTTATGATAAAGATGCGGAGATATTTATCAAATAGCAATAGGTGTTTTTACCGTATTTTATCAACAAAGTTTCAAATAAGGTACAATACTAAGCTATAAAGCAAAAACATCTCACTTGCTCTAAACTTATTACAAGTTATTATGATTTTCAAAACTCCCGGGCTCAGTAATAGTGAGATTTTTGGTTATAGCAGGCATCAGCACTTTCTGCAAGCTCCATTTTTGAAGAGATAAGGTACCCTGTTCGCGGATAAGTTTTTTTAACCCGCGGCCGGTATAGATGGCACACAACGGCTCTGCAAAAGCATCTTGCCGGTAGGCATAAAAATCATGGCCCGCATCGTCATTATACGTGTTAATCAGACGTTCGATCGTGGATTTCTGCATATTGATCATATCGCAGGCCAGCAATAACAAATCTTCATCAGGATACAATGTATGGACGCTCAACAAACCATTCAAAGGCCCGCCTATGTCCATCGAATCGACTATCAATTGATCTCCCGAAAAAAAATTAAGGTAGGTCAGTTGCTGTGTCTTGTTTATGGAAACCAGTACAGGTAAACCAAATACATTTAGTTTATCTGCCATGTATGCCGCCCAGCAACTGTCTCCAATACGGATCAACCCTTTATCGGTTCCCATCCGCCGGCTTTCACCGCCGCATATAATTACACCACGTAGTTGTTTCATCCTATAGTTAATCCACATTTCGGGTGCAGGTTTACTTTCACCGCACAGATTAAGCAAATATACATTCAACGATTTTAAATACGCCAGATCAAGACAAAGCTGACAACCGGAATATCCAAATGAGATTCAGTAATTCTTTTATAATTTATCAAATAAAATGCATTGTTTTTTATTGATAATAAAAAACAATGATTAAAAATTACTGCAACCATCAAAAAAAAATGGAACATTTAAAATATCAAAGTAAAAAATCAGACATAATTCGCAATTATTTACACAATCTTGCAAAAAACATAAAAAAAAGAATTATTTTTGTGAGTTTTTATTGATTTATATTGAAATAATTATAAAATTATTGATCCTATCGCCCACATATGAAAAAAAGCAAACACGATTGCGATCTCCAGAGCTGTTTTTTATGCCGGTCATGTGTCAAAGAGTGGCAGCCTGCTATCAGCGCCAACCGAAAGAACTTTGATGTGAAAAAGGGCGAAGTTATATTTAAGGAGGGCGACCCGGTAACCGGTGTTTGCTTCGTATATTCCGGAAATGTTAAAGTTCATAAAAAATGGGGCAATGATAAAGAGCTTATTGTACGGTTTGCAAATAACGGTGCCATATTTGGCCACAGAGGTTTAAATACAAACACATACCCTATATCTGCAACAGCTTTAGAACCCACCAAAATTTGCTTCTTCGACCTTGATTTTTTCAATGCTACCTTAAAGGTAAATCACGATTTTGCCTATAACCTGCTCATGTTTTTCGCCAGCGATCTGCAGGAATCTGAAAAACGGATGCGTAACCTTGCCCACATGCCGGTTAAAGGCAGGCTGGCCCAATCGTTACTTACCCTGAAAGATCAGTTTGGCGTAACTGACAACAACAGGCTTAACATTGAACTTACGCGACAAGATCTCTCCTCATTTGCCGGCGCCACCTATGAAACTGTTTTCAGAACGATGAACGATCTCATCGCCGATGAATTGATCAAAGTAAACGGCAAAAACATTGTTATTGTTAACGAAAAGGGGCTTCTCGAACTTACAAACGACAACCAGTCCGATCAGTAATCTGCAAACCCGCAACCCGCTGCACGGGTCGGTTTTATTTCTTATCTTCTGCCTTCAGTTCATTTGGCACTACTATCATTAATTCGTTACACAAACTGCAGGATAGTGTAATGCTATTTTTTTCTATATTGGTGCTTTTAATTAACTGACCAATAAACAACTTATTCACACAAAATGAATAAATCTCTCCTCGCATTAACTGCGTTAGGCATCTCGCTTACAACGTATGCACAACAAGGCGTGGTTGTTACCGCCAAAGATTACGAACATGCTGAAAGCTTTCTGGGCAGTAACCCGGCCCTGATCCAGCACAATGGCATTGCTCCGAATTGGCTGCCAGATGACCATTTTTGGTATCGCACAGCTGATAAACAATTCATGTTGTTTAACCCGGCAAAAGGCACTTCTACCTCGGCGTTCGATCATCAAAAGCTCGCCGCGGCGCTTTCGTCAGCTACAGGTAAAACCTATCAGGCTACCGACCTGCCTTTTCAAACCATTAGTTTTTCGGCCGATTATAAAGGAGTTATCTTCCTGGTTGAGGGTAAACAATATAAGTTCGACATCAAAACCAACCAGGTAAGTCCGGATAACTCGCCCATCACGGCGCCGGTAAATGGCGGAGGTTTCAGGGGGCGTCGTGCAGGCGGCCGTGGTGGAAACGAAATCTTATCCCCCGATGGCTCGAAAGCGGCATTTATCAAAGATTACAACCTTTGGGTGCGTGATGTTAAAACAAATACACAAACCCAGCTAACAACCGATGGGGTTAAATACAACGGTTATGCTACCGATAACGCGGGGTGGGCCGGGAGCGACAGGCCCATCCTGATATGGTCGCCCGATTCGAAAAAGATAGCCACTTTTCAACAGGACGAACGCAACTGTAGTGATATGTACCTGGTAAGCACTAAAGTAGGTGCACCGGTGCTTACCCAATGGAAAAATCCGTTACCTGGCGATAAGGAAGTAGCTATGTTAAGGCGGGTGATTATTGATGTCGATAATCCCAGGGTGATCAGTTTAAATGTTGCACCCGATCCCCACCGGTCGACCTTAAGCGATGATATTAAGGGCGGAGCAGGCTGGGCAGATGTTTACTGGAGCGATGATGCCAGCAAACTGGTTTTTGTTTCCACCAATCGCGATCATAAACAGGAAAAAGTACGCATGGCCGATGCAGCTACCGGGGCCGTTCGTGAAATATTTGAAGAAACGGTTAAAACACAATTCGAATCGGGTTGGGAAAGCATCAACTGGCGTTATCTAAGCAAAACGAACGAAATACTCTGGTTTTCGGAGCGCGACAACTGGGGGCACCTTTATCTGTATGATGCTGCAACAGGGCAACTAAAAAACCAGGTTACCAAGGGAGATTACGTGGTGACGAGCGTTGAAAAGATCGACGAAAAGAACCGTGTGATTTATTTTACTGTTGACGGCCTGCAGCCCGAAAACCCATACTTTGGCCAGCTTTGCAAAATAGGTTTTGATGGCAAAGGTTTTACGATATTAACACCGGGGGCCGGAAACCATATCGCCACCATATCGCCTGCCGGTAATTACATTACCGATACTTATTCAAAGCCCGATGTCCCGGCGGTAACTGTATTACGTAACCTGCAGGGTAAGCAGGTAATGGAACTGGATAAAACTGACATTTCGAAATTGCTGGCCACTGGCTGGAAGCCTGTTACACCATTCTCGGTAAAAGCACACGATGGCAAGACCGATATCTATGGCATGATGTGGACGCCTACAAAACTGGATCCGTCAAAAAAATACCCGATCATCGATTACATCTACCCCGGCCCGCAGGGCGGTAGTATAGGCTCCAGCTCCACAGCCTGGTCGTTCTCTGTTGCCCGTGGCGATAACCAGGCGCTGGCCGAATTAGGGTTCATCGTTGTTGCCATCGAAGGCACAAGCAACCCCTTGCGCTCTAAAAGCTTCCACGATATGAGCTATGGCAATATGGCCGATAATACACTAGCCGACCAGGTTACCGGCATCAAACAACTGGCCGAGCGGTATTCGTATATCGATATCAACCGGGTTGGTATCTGGGGGCATTCGGGCGGTGGTTTTGCCACTGCCGGAGCAATGTTCCGTTACCCGGACTTTTTTAAGGTTGGGATTTCGGAATCGGGCAACCACGACAACCGCAATTATGAAGATAACTGGGGCGAGCGTTATAATGGGTTAACGGCAAATTCGGATTACGATGCCCAGGCCAACGAGAACCTGGCTAAAAACCTCAAAGGCAAATTGATGCTTGCACACGGTTTAATGGACAATAACGTCCCTCCTCAAAATACCTTACTGGTGGTTGAAGCTTTAGAAAAAGCCGGCAAAAGTTTCGACCTCGTTATTTTCCCGAACAGTGCTCACGGTTACGGCTCATACTCATCATACATGATGCGCCGCCGCTGGGATTATTTTGTGAAGAACCTGCTTGGCGCCGAGCCGCCTTATGACTATCAGATCAAACCCCGTGGATTTGGTCAATAAAAAAGAAGCCCCTGAAAATACAGGGGCTTCTTTTTTTAATTATACCGTATCGATAAGCTAAATCGCCCGGTACCGATATTCTGCTCGGCGAGGATATCCTTTATGATCATTTCGTAATCCTCATCAATGGCGTTAGTCGAAATCAAGACAATATCAGGCTTAACTTTGCTGCATATATCCCGCAACTGGTCTTTACCGCCATATATTTTATAACCGTACAGATACATGTTATGCTTCGATTCATCATCGTCAATCCAGCCCACGGGCCGCAGCTCGTGCTTATGGTTTTGCAGTATCTCTTTAATCAGCAAATACCCGCTGTCGCCGGCTCCGTAGATCATCACCTTTTTTTCGATGTTGCGGTTACGGTTAATCACCTCACCAAGCCAGCGGTAAAACAGCCTCGAAAACACAATACCGGTAAACGTAAGCAGGTAATCGAACATAAAAAAGTAAGGTGTATAAACATTCATCTTACCCTTTATAAATAATATACCCACTAAAATAAGGGTAGCGATGGTGATAAACATAAAATAACCAGCCACTTCCAACACTTCCATATAACGCCACAGGCGATAGTAAAGATTGCTGATATACAACAACGATATTTTAACACATATAAAAGTTGCCAGCACTACATAATCATTAGCTAAGCTGATGTGGATGGCTTTTGTAGAGATCAGGAAGGAGCAATAGATGATTAATATATCGGTAAACAAACCAAATATTAATTTCTTGTGCATCATAAAAAAACGCAGCGAGAAATTATTATCATCCGTTTTCTGGCCACGCATTTTCAGGTACGACAGTTTCTCTTCCGATTCGTTATACACTTTTACTTTAGACAACAGTACCGAGAAAGCGATCGAAAAAACCGCAAGCAGTATAACGCACAGAATCAGGTTATTAACCTGAAACTTGTACATCAACAGGCACAAAACACCCCAGATAGCGCTGATCACATACAGTACGATCACTGCTTTTTTTTCGCTCAGCCCCAAAGCAACCAGCCTGTGCGAGGTATGGTCGCGCCCGCCCTGGTCTATCCTGCGGCCTGCCGCAATACGCTTAATGGTTACCAGGGTTGTATCCATAATAGGCAAAGCCATCAGCCCGATAGGTATTAACAACATTAATACCGCCGACGAAGAGCCCAGTTTACCCTGTACAGCTATACTTAGAAAAGAGAGCGAAAAGCCCAAAAACAAGCTACCCGAATCGCCCATAAAAATGCGGGCGGGCTTAAAGTTGTAAAACAAAAAACCTGTGGTTGCACCGGCTATGGCAAAAGCCATTAATGCAAGGGTAAATTCGTTATTTAACAGCCCCAAGACGCCCGAAATAATTGCTATAATACCCGATATCCCACCAGCAAGGCCATCCATATTATCGAGCAGGTTAATAGCATTGGTAATGCCTATTACCCAGATAAAAGTTAAGGGTATGCCTGCCCAGCCCAATAAACCGCCACCAAAGGTATAGCCATGATAAATAAGCACAAACGAACAGGCTATTTGTGCCAGAAGTTTTACAATTGGTTTTACCTCCTTAATATCATCTATGAGGCCTATGCCAAACATCACCAGGGCGGCTATATATATCGTCCAGTTAACAAAGCCCGATATTGCATTAAAGCAGAAAACTGCTACTGTAAAAGATGCAAATATACCTATACCTCCCATCAGAGCCGTAGGACGGGTGTGCCACCTGTCGTTACGCGGATAAACAACCCACCCTTTGCGGCTTGCCAGCTTAATAACTAAAGGCATTATAGCCAAACTGGCAATTAAGGAAGCAACACCCGCCAGTACCGCTTTAAGTAAAAAAGACATTCACTGTATTTATTTAGAGAAGCTATATTTAAGCTCAAGTATTTTGTTGATGCCTTCATCAATGGTTAACAAATCGCGGTTTAAAACCTGCAGCATCCGTGAATTGTCGGGTTGTCGCCTGGTCATATCACCTTCTGATAATGGATCGAGATGCACAATGGACGAAGATGACTCGGTAAGTCTAATTACTTTTTGAGCAAGCTGTAGTACACTAATCTCTTTTGCGTTACCGATATTGATTACATCATTCAAATAAAGTCCGTCTTCAAATATACGGGTGGTGGCTTCAATATTATCATCAATATAGCAAAACGTCCGGCTTTGGGCACCGTTACCATAAATGGTAATATCCTGATTGTTCAGCGCGGCATTAATAAACTTTGATACCACAAAATCAGTGCTTTGCTTAGGGCCATATGTATTAAAAAATCTGAATATGGTAAAATCGATACCATATTCTTTATGGAAAGATCTGAAAAAAGCCTCGCCTACATTCTTTACAATAGCATAGGGTAACCTGGAGTTAAGAGGGGTGGTGTGCTCGTTCTGCGGGAATTCGACCGGCTCGCCGTAAACTTCGGATGAAGACGAATAAAATATACGCTTTACACCTGTGTTTTTTGAAAGATTCAGGATATTCTTAATCCCGTCGATGTCCTGCAAAACCGATATAGGGTTATTCAATGTGCGTTTTACACCAACCAAAGCAGCATAATGAAACACATAATCAAACTTGAACGCCAGCATCACAGCTGCCACATCGTTATAATTATTGATATCGCACTTAATAAATGTAAAGTTATCGTATCCCTGCGGAAGATTTTTTACTGAGCCGGTGATCAGATTATCGGCCACTACTACCTGGTATCCCTTTTTTTGCACGAGGTGACAGGCAAGTGCACCACCAACGTTTCCTGCGCCGCCCGTAATTAAAATCTTCGTCATAAATATAGTTTAATAGATTATGTAAGGGTAATTAACAAGGGTGAAATTAAATATTATTCTAATAAATGCCTATACAAATCTTGAGTTTCTGACAATAAGCGTTCGTAGGAATAATTTTTCAAGGCAAAATCTTTTCCGTTTTTCGACATTTCGACCCTAAGGTCTTTATTTACAATTAACTCCTTTAACTTTTCAGCATATTCTTTCGCATCCAGGCTACACAGGAAACCGTTTTCCCTGTTCTGAACTACATCTTTAACCCCGCCCACATCGGTACATATCACAGCCTTTTGCGACGCCATTCCTTCGATTATACTTACAGGGGTACCTTCATTTAGCGATGTCAGCGCTATAACATCCGACCCGGCATTGATCACATCAATATCCTTACGCCACGATGTAAAGATGATATCAGCACTGTAATCTCGCTCACCAAATCGGCAAAAACTCAGGTTGGTTTGTTTAATTTCTTCGATAATAGGCTCCATCAATTCTCCATCACCAACTATAAATAGCTTAAATTTTAAACCGGGGTTATCCTGCTTAATTAAGCTTACCGCCTTTATCAATAGCGAATGATTCTTTATCGGCGCAAGCCTCCCGGTAATACTGATCACAACTTCATCGTCGGTAAGCTGATAAAAAGAGCGGAATACTTTACGCTTTTGTGCATCATCTTCGGTAAACCTGCTTAAATCGAACCCCAACCTTATAACGTGTACTTTATCGGCTTCAACTATGCGGTATTTATTTACCAGGTCGTTTTTTTGCGCTTCGCTGATAGCAACTATTGCTGTACTGATACCACATAAATAACGTTCGACGGCTAAAAAAATCTTCGTCTTGAGCGGCGAAAAATAGCCGTCGAAAACATTCCCATGATAAGTATGGAGGATAACCTTAGGCCGGTTACGGCTGTGATATGCAGCTAACCTGCCCAATACGCCGGCTTTTGCAGCGTGGGTGTGTACAATATCGGGCTGATATTTTTTTACAAACTGCTTTATAAATTTATATGCCCTAAAGTCTTTCACGGGGTGTATGCTGCGGTACATATCAGGAACGAACCTGTACTGCACTCCAAGATCATCCAATATATATTCCGAGCTCCCCTCATCCGGCTCCTTGTGCCCTGCCAGTACCATTGTTTGATACGGCTGTTTCAAATATTTTGATAAATATGCCACATTGTAGGTTGGGCCGCCAACGTTTAAACGATTAAGTATCCGTAAAATTTTAGGCATAACACATTATTTGAACAGCCTGCAAGGCGCCGGTATGCCTATTGATAACTTTAACTTTATACATGGCATAATTATAGTGAAATATATTTTGTTATTTTACATCTGTTGGTAAACCCCAAAAACATCCTGGTGTGATAGCGCAAATAACTACGATTGATTATCTTTTACTGCCATTCTACCTGGTACTTATTTATAAGTTGGCTTATCACTACCGGGATAAGTTTTATCCCGATCACCATCCATTCAAACCGTACTTTATACCTGGTTTAACAGCAAAAATTGCAGGAGCTATTTTTATAGGGTTGATCTACAATTACTATTACCAGGGTGGTGATACCTTTAATTTCTTTTTTCATGCTAAAATAATTAACTCAACACTGATCTCATCACCGGGTACCTGGTTCAGGCTTATAACCCATACCGCCGATCAAAGTATTTATGCCGATTCGCAGGCATTATCTGACATGTTTTGGTACGATGATGTATCCGCCTACTCTACCTCGTGTTTGGGTGCGGTTATCGGTATATTTTGCTTTACAAAATATCTGGAAATTAATGTCATTGTAGCTTCACTGTCATTTGTGGGGATGTGGCTGATGTTTTTAACATTTGCACAACAATATAAAACAATAACCAAATATATAGCCATAGCTGTTTTATTTATGCCGGGACCTATTGTTTGGGGAGCCGGCCTTTTTAAGGATAGTTTCTGCATGTTTGCAATAGGCGCTTTAATTTACAGTATGTATCTCCTGTTCGAAAAAGGTACCTTAAAATTATCATTGGTTCTGCTGGCAGCATTCTCAATAACATTATTATGGTTAATTAAGGCCTATATATTGATAGCCCTGTTTCCAATCTTAATTTTTAAAATCATATTGGTTCACAAAAAGAGAGTGGCGCTGCACCCTGAAAGAAAACTGATTTTTTACATTGCCCTTATTGGGATTTGTTTTATAGGTTACAAAGCAGCAAAAGCAGCAGCAAATTACCTGTCGGACTTTAGTACAGAAAACGTATTGGAAAAAGTAAAAATACAAAAGGATTATCTATTGCGGGTTTCACTCGATTCGGAAGGTTCGGCATATGATCTTGGCGATTTTGAACCAACAATACGCGGGATATCAAAAATGATAATACCAGCCATTAATGTTACATTATTCAGGCCGTATATCAGGGAATCAAAAAGTGCTATCCAGCTTTTTAATGCGCTTGAATCTACAGGGGTAATATTGCTGACCTTATACATGATTATAAAAAGGAATATTTTAAAAACAGTTAAAAAGATTTATAAGGACCCCAATTTGATCATGTGTTTATTTTTTACACTGGTCTTTGCTTTTTTTGTTGGTGTTTCGAGTTACAATTTCGGTTCGTTATCAAGGTATAAAATACCATGTACACCGTTTTATATCCTCTTCTTAATAATCATCATATTTGACCGTACAACATCGGCAGATAATTTACCTGCCGGGAAGGTTGATAACTGAAAGCTTTAAAGATTATCGAATATACCCAGGTAAACATGCGCGGTATTTTTTACCGAGAATTGCTTTTCAACTTTTAAACGAGCCCGTTGACCAATTGCCCGGCGCAACGCGGGATCCCGGCATAAAGCCATCAATCTGTCCAGCCATTCCTGCGCTGATAAAACCAGATAGCCGTCGACCCCATTTTCAATCACCCTATCGTTGCATCCTACATTAGTTGCCACTGTTGGTATACCTAATGACATATACTGCAGTGCTTTTAAACCGCTTTTGCCCAATACCCATTCTTCATTCTGCGGGAGCGGATAAACACCGATATCTATTTTTTGCAGGGTTTTAATTTCCTCTTCTTCCGTCCATGCTATAGCCTCCATATCAAGGCCCGGAATATAGAATGAGGTATCGCCCATTACTAAAAGTTTAAATGGAATTGTTTTTTGCAACTCGAGCAAAACATCCTTTAACAAATATAAATACTGCGAGGTACTGTGACTGCCACTCCAGCCAATAACCAACCGGTCATTATTATTGTAGGAATTTACGGGGATATACGCATCGGTATTGATCGTCGACGAAATATCGGTAGTATGTTTATTGTACTTTTTAGCTATCTGATCAAGGTATGGGGTACAGGTTATGACATGGTCGGCGTTCCGCATCAGGTATATGGGCTTACCTTTCCCCTTTAAGAAAGCCAGGATCTTGTTTTCGTGCTTTATATCCTTCAAAAAAACAAGATCGTCAATATCATAGATTATTCTTTTTGATAATCTGCACAGCATCCATTCAAAAATTGGCAAACCCAATGGTGTTCCCCATAAATGAATATAGACGATATCGTATTTATTTACTGTACCTAAAAGGAAGTATCGTTTAAAATAGCTTATAACGGTATAGATAATTTTGCTAAGATATCTTCCATTTTTATAAACAATATTCCAAAATCTTAAGCTGATAAATGAATTATAGGTAACATGGTAACCGGCCTTATCAAATTCGGCATAATATTGCTCAAACTTTAACCGCTGACTGGGGGCTACATTGTACGGGTATGGAACAATAAAAAGAATCTTCTTAGTCATTATCAATAATAATCCAATTATGCTCCTTACAAGTTACTTTGTTTAGGTGTTAGTACAGAAATGAAATCGGATACGTCGATCGATAGATCGGAGTGGTCAATATCATGATGTTCAGCAGCTACTTTCAAAAAATGACATTCGTACGCCAATGACGCAGCGTCGGCTAAACGGTAATAACACAGATTCATTTTATCACCGTATGTTAATTCGCGATATAGTTCAACTACCCTTGTACCTGGTTGCATAAAAATCATATTGGTAAGTGCAGCACCATGTATCGATATCACTTCCGAAGCTTCGGCAAACATAGCAACCTGCTCGTTAAAACTAATTTTTTGCGTTTCAACAATTTCATATCCATTATCAAGCAAAGCTCCGTATACTTCCTTTTCGTTCGTTACCATTCTTGAGCGTTCGTTTATCCGGCTTACGTAGATTTTTCTAAATGGCTTTGAATATTTCTTTGCGACATACATTTCCCTCAATTTTTCAATATGTCTGTTACAAAAAAAACCCGAAACAGGATTGCTCAATATAACAGCATTATTGATATAATACAGGTTTTTGGGTTTTAAATATACAATTGCCGAAAACTTAAACTTTGTGAGCGACTCTGACGTAAATGCAGGATACTCCTTTGGCAAAAGCAGGGTGTAGTCTTCATAGTTAATTTCAGATACCGCCAATTTTAATAATGCTTCGGCTAACCAATGATGATAGCCGCCCGACCAAAAATTATGAACAATCAGATACTTATCTTTTTTTAGGCGTTCCTTGTGCGAAAAAAAAAAATATTTTAAAAGGTAGATACGGAAAAACCAAAAATTAAATTTCCCAAACAACAGTTCGCGGATGAGTGACAGATTTTTTGCCCCGACCCCTGACGATGTCAGAAAAAAACCCGAGTACTCCTTTCCCGTTATTATCTTGCTGGCATTCTCATTCCCCTCAGCAACAATGTTAAGCGATTGCAAATAACTCTTAAGCTCTTCGCTTTTCATAATTTGTACGTTATTGATTATTTAATCTAAACCAATTATAAAAATTCCTTATACCCTGCTCTATCGTAACTGACGGAGCATATCCTAACAATTGTTTTGCCTTTGTTATATCCGCGTATGTGATATCTACATCGCCGGGTTTTTTATCAATCATATTAATGTTTACCGGTACCTCAGCTACTTCTTTTATAATTTTTATCAGCTCGTTTAACGAAACAGGGTACTCGTTGCCCAGATTTACAATTTCAAAAACATTGTCATTCGCCATCAGGTAATTGGCTGCAAGATTGATACCGTTAACAATATCGCTAACATAGGTATAATCTCTCGAAGTGGATCCATCGCCGTACAGCTGTATAGGTTTATTTGAGTTTATTAACTTAAAAAATTTGTGTATGGCCAGGTCGGGCCTTTGCCCGGGCCCGTACACCGTAAACAATCTTAAGCATATAATATCGATACCGGTTAAGTGGTGCATGGTTTTACAGAGTAACTCACCGGCTTTTTTTGTTGCAGCATAAGGCGAAATAGGCTCATCGGTTTTTGCACTTTCTAAAAACGGCACCTTATCCGTGTTTCCGTAAACCGACGATGATGAAGCAAATACAAGTTTTTTAATGCGTTTATTTTGCATAAAATTCAATATCGCCTGTGTGCCTTGTATGTTGGTATCGATATAACCTGATGGATCATTGATAGAGGGCTGTATTCCGGCTTTTGCGGCCAGGTGAATAACACAATCAATATCATCAGGCATGCCTGTCGAATCTATATCCAATATTGAACTTTTGAAAAAAGAAAATGAAGTGTATTTAAAAGCGGTGTTAAGATTGGTCTCTTTTATGGCTTTTGGGTAAAAATCGTCAAAATTGTCTATCCCTATGACTTGTAAACCGGCGCCTAATAATTGGTTGATTAGGTTACTACCAATAAAACCAGCAGCGCCAGTGACTAAAATTTTCTTCATTTCTTATTTAATAAACCGTTATTTTCAAAAACATCATACCGTTTCGCCCATTAATTCATGGTATATATTATCATAAAACTTAACGCCTTTTTCAAGGCTGCAATACTCGTATGCTTCGCTGCGCATTATCTGGGGGGCCTTTGTGCTTTTTTCGATCTCTGCAAACAAACCAAAGCAACTCCCCTGTGAAATATCACCAGTAATGAAAATTTCAAGGTCATTCTTTAGCTTATTCACGTCGCCAATATCGCCGTATACCAATGTCGGCAATCCACAAGCCAGGTATTCGCCCATCTTTGTTGGGCTGCGAGCTATGTTTGACCATCCCTTCGCATAAAAAACGTACCCCAGGCTGCCAATGTTAAGGTACCTGTAAACTTCTCTAAAGGGCGATTGAATTATTGTTATCTCATCGGGTTTGATTTCCAACTCGTCGAGTGTTACAAGGCTATCCGCATTCAGGGAATCCTTTGCCAGCAAAAGCAAATGTGTATGTTTAAAATACAGTTTATAATAATAATAAACCTTTAATATCAAATCGGTTGTGTAACTCCCTCCCACGGCCCCGGCGTAAACAAACACTTTGGCATCTGCATCAATTTTTAATTGTTTTTTCAGATCATTGCGCTGCTGTAAATCGGTAAGCTTAAAAAGCTCAAAATCAACGCATGTAGGTACAACACCAATTTTTTTTTCATTGATCCCCTCTGCTTTAACTATATATCCTTTACCGGCATCAGTCAGGCTGACAATTTTGTCCGATTGCTGATAAAATTTCTGTTCCTGCGATTTAAAGAAAGAATAAACTATTTTAAACAGCGGTTTTTTCAGATCCCACATCCCTCCTTCAACGCGCTCTTCAATCCAGAAACCACGCATATCGAAAATGAACTTTATCTTTCCTTTCGTAATTTTTTTCAGGTAAAGCCCTGCCATTGCAGCTATATAACTGCGGCAATGAACAACATCGTATTGATGCTCCTTTTCTAATGCCGCCGCCATTTTTTTCATTTTCCACAGATCGAAAAGAGTTGAGATCACCGGCGGTTTTTTAGTGTACATAGCCGGACACCAAAGTATATTACATTCATCGGTTATCTTCTGAATAGCATGTTTTTTCTGTTCGAAGGCTTTTTTCTTTTCAAAACTTATAATTGTAAACTTAAATCCCTTTTTGCTTAGCTCTTTTAAATAAGATATAACCTGACTCTCTCCCAAAGAATCAGTCATCCCGTCATACGAAATATATAAAACGTGTTTCACCGCTTTTTCAGTCATTATCGAAAACTTTCAAAGTCCGTCTTTTTAATCGTTTCAGAACCACATTTCATACCACATCTGGAACATTAATAAATACCATATCTGCAGGTGCTTTTCAGTCCTGCCATTATAAAACTGCGTCAATATTTTCCTAACTTCCGCTATATTAAACAACCCGTGCTTACGCAATTTTTGCTCACTTAAATAATCTTCAACCACCTCTCTCAGATCATTGCGAAGCCATTTTTCAACCGGTATGCCAAATCCCATTTTCGGGCGGTCCATTATTTGCTGTGGCACATATCGATGCACTATTTGCTTTATGATATGTTTTTTATCGCCTTTATAGTACTTAAGCTCTGATGGTAATTGCGCGGCCCATTCAATAATGTGATGATCTAAAAAGGGTTCTCTTCCTTCCAGGCTTGCAGCCATTGTAGCCCGATCCACTTTTTGTAAAATATCGTCGACCAGATAAGTTTCATAATCAATAGCCATCATATAAGCCAGCGGGTCACTTTCTGAATCAATCTCCATAACCCGGTGCTGGGTAGACAACGGTAGTATCGGTTGGCTAAATAATTGACCGATCTCGCTGGAGGTAAATGCCTGTGTAAGATTATTCATCAACTCGGTTGTCGATGGATTATTCAACAAATTCCGGAGCTTATTGTAACGGCTATGAAAATTTTGCATTTTATTGAGCACGGGCAATTTTTCAGACGAAATAGTCTTCATTGCACTCACAGTTAATCTTCGTATTGGCCGGGGTATTGAGGCGATCTTTTTTCCGTACCGTGCTATATAGTCGTAACGGTTATAGCCTGCAAACACCTCATCACCGGCATCGGCCGATAATGCCACTGTTACTGTTTCTCTTGCCAAACGGCTTACCAGCATTGTTGGAATGGCACTGCTATCGGCAAATGGTTCATCATAATAATGCTGTAGTACAGGTATTATCTCAAGAGCTTCTTTTGCAGTGCAATAATATTCGGTATGGTCGGTATTTAAATGCGTCGCTATCTGTTTAGCAAAAGGCGCTTCGTCCAACTTATTTTCAATGGTGCCAATGGTAAAGGTTTTCAACTTTTCGGTGCTCTCTTTTTGTAGCAGCGCGGTTACGCACGTACTATCATATCCCCCGCTTAAAAATATGCCTACGGGGACATCTGCTACCATGCGATATTTAAAAGCCTTTTGCAAAATAGGTTCGGTCGCTGTAATGGCATCCTCTAAACTTATATTTAACTTTGGCTTGTTATAGTAGTCATAAACATTCCAATATTGCTCAATGCATACTTTACGGGTTGATAAATTTAGTTTTAGAAGATATCCGGGCGCAAGTTTAAAGGTATTATTGTAAATGGAGTGCGGCGCCGATACATAGCCGTATTGCAAAAAACTGGCAACAGAATTTTTATTGATCTCCTTTTTAAACCCCGTATGGAGCACTATAGCTTTTAGCTCTGAAGCGAAAGCAAATAAACCGTCGCTATGATAGTAGTACAAAGGCTTCACACCTGCCCTATCTCGGATAACTATAATTTCATTGGTTTGCTCATCATACAAAACTATGGCAAACATCCCTATCCAGCGATGTATGCTTGCATTGCCCCACTCTTTCCACGAATGTAATATAACCTCCGTATCCGAGTGTGTTTTAAACTGATGGCCTAAAAGTATCAGTTCGTTTCTAAGTTCAGCGTAATTATAAATTTCTCCGTTAAATACAACATGCAGTCCGTCATAGCTCATTGGCTGGTCGGCATTGGTGCTTAAATCAATAATTGATAAGCGGCGATGCCCAAGGCCTATCTGAAAGCTGTCATGCTGCCTGAAAAACAGCCCTTCCCCATCCGGGCCTCTATGTTGCATAGTTCGTGTCATTGCCTGCAACAGATCAGCAGAACTATCGCAATTGAAGTCAACAAAACCGGTTATGCCACACATTACAATAGAAAAGTTACTTTTTTAACAGGTATTTTATAATGGCTAAAGTTCTTTTAGTGCCGATGATGACAGGCGATAGTTTAAATGCTTTAACAGCAAAAGTGATAGCCCGACTTCGTTTTCTGCCTTCAATACTAAAATACAAGGCAGTAAGATAGTACATTTCAGCCATCGCCTTTTTATATACGGTTTGTTTTAAACAAGTATCTAATCGTATATTTTCGTCAAACGCCATGGTTCTTTTTAATGTATTCTCACCCGTGGCAATGTTCATACTTCTCAGGTCATGCTCAATAATGGCCGAGGTAATTGTTGGCAGCCCTAAAATATCGTACCGACAGGCTATCCTTAACCATAAAAGCCAATCTTCGGTGCCCGACAATTTCCTGTCTTCCGAAAATCTCAGTTCGTCAAATTCAACCTTACGGATAAATACATTATTGCAGCTAAGAATATTATGCTTAATTATCTTTTTGTTTAATAAACCCGTATTTGCTACAGTTGGACGTATTTTTTTCATCTTAACATCCGTCCAATCATAGCCCGAATGAAACGTCACAACGTCGGGGTTTTCACTAATAAACCTGCTTGCTGTTTCCAGGTGGTTTGAATAAGCTATATCGTCACTGTCAAAAAAATTAAGATACCTGCCTTTTGCCAATGAGGCTCCGTAATTCCGGGCAGCACCCCGTTCGGCATTTGGTTTCCAATAATAAGCTACACGCTCATCCTTAATATCTTCTATTATTGCTTTGGTGTTATCTGTTCCTCCATCATCAACAACTATGATCTCGTAATTTTTGAAGGTTTGATCAAGCAAACTTTTAATTGTTTCGCCTATTAGTTTTGCTCGGTTATATGTGGGAACAATAATTGAAAATTCGGGATGAGAACTGGTATCACTTAAAAACATTGGCAAAGTTTGATCCCTTAGTTACAATTTAATAGTTTAAAGATTAGCTGTTTTTAGGCAAAACTGCTAATAAATTATATTGGAATATGTTGCTAATATAGTTATACGCATTTACAATGGGAACAAATTTATCATTTTTCTCAACGTACAACTCATACCCCAATTTTGTAAAATAATCGATAATTGCATTTTGAGATGAGCCATGCTTCTGTAGCCACTCATCCGTTATCTCAATATGGATACCCGGCAGCCATTTTTTTAAGCTGTTTTCGGCACCGGCTAATACTAATGATTCAAAACCTTCAACATCGATCTTGATAAATTTAACATCGGTTAAATTTTCTGTCCCGGCAAATTTATCCAATGATGTTACAGATATCTGCACCTCACCCAGCCCCTCAGCCGTGGTGATGGCGCCCCCTCCTGTATTATCAGCTGATATGATCATATTAAGTGTAGCATCCTTATCGCCTAAGCCGAGATTTACAGGATAAACATAGGCCTGCAAATTGGGGTTTAACTGTAAATTATCGGTTAATTGCTCAAAAACAAGCGGGTTAGGTTCAAAGGCATAGATTTTAAAGTTGCTGATCTGGCTTTTATGCGCATATTGGGCAAGCTTTAAAGCAAAAGCGCCGCAATTTGCACCAACATCAATAATTATACTATTGTTAGCCACATATTGGGTAGCCTTTCGCCACGATAGATCTTCAATATCGGCAAACACATACCATTGCATATAGTCACTGAGCAAAACATTAAAGAATACACCATCGCGCTTTACCAACCGGTGCGCAGCCTTTTTATACGCAGTATGCAGCGGGATGAATTTAATAAGCCATGGCAAATACTTTTTAGCTGCAACAAAAAAGCCCTCGATACCCAGATAGGCAACTAACCGGTGGATAATCTTTACATGCTTTTTCATTTTACCACAATTGCTTGTTCGGCCACTTTATGGCCGATAACCGGCTCTGATATCGACCTGCCTATGTAAAAAAACAAGTTGCCGTTATGTGGAATAAACCACCCTAAACCGATCGAGAACCACCCGATCAACAAAAACACGACGCTCTTTACTGATGTGCATTCGCGCAATGTTGCAGGAAATGGCCAGGTCTTTTCGCCGACTTTATATTTTATCTTTTCGAAGCCGGCCCGTGTTAAAACATCCAGTTGATTATTATAATCGGCATAAAAAATATGCCGCGGAAAATGAGCTGCCATTTGGCCTCTTTTTTTACGTCGCTTAAAAAACCATCGCCTCAGAGCGCCTGCAATAGTAAAGTTTTCTTCGAGCGGCCCTTCCAGGATCAACAACCCACCGGTACTTAAACGCTCTTTAAAATACGCTAACATCTCTGAGGGGTTCGTTAAATGCTCGAGCACATTACCTAAAAAAATAACATCATACAAATCAGTTTGCGATGTAAAATCGCCTATCGTTAAAAATGAAGCACCAGGAATTGCCTGCGCAAGGCTTTGCACTAAATCTTCATTGTATTCTATGCCGGTTACCTGGTATCCTTTGGCTACTGCTTCTGCTACAAATTTACCATTACCACAACCATAATCTAATATCCTGGCATACTTTCCGGCATTTTCAACCTTTTTAAACAACCAGTCGTAACACCCGGTTGCCGACGTAATTAGCTTACCCTGATAACTTGTAGGGTACATTTTGTCGAAATCATCTGCAACCGGCAGCGGACTGAGGTAGACCAAATTGCATGCTGCACATTTTAAATACCTGAATTGTTTATTATTAAACAAAGTATCCTCATAACAGGAATCTATGACTTTCTCAGAGTTACAAAATAAACAGCCCATTATTGTTACGATTTAAATCTTCAGCTTTCATATAACTGTATAGTTTTATTTATAAACGAGGCAAGGTCAAATTGCTGCACCGATGTTTTTCCATTGATTATCAGTCTTTTCCTTAAATCCTCATCCGTTAACAACCGGTAAGCAGCATTGTATATTTGTGCAGTGTTTTTATAACCGACAACCAGTGCGTTTTCTTCGTCTGTTATAAACTCATTGCCAATACCCGATAATGTAAATACCGATGGCACCCCCGATGCCAATGCCTCAACATATGTTTGCCCGAATGCCTCAAGCTTGTCGTCAATCGGCACGTGTATATATATATCCAACAGCTTGTAAAGCGCCTGTATATCGGCCTCAAACGATATTTCGGTATAGCTATCCCGGGGTAAATATTCGGTTAACAACTGCCTTACGGTCGTAGCGTATTCGCCCGCAGTATTTGCAAACACAAAATGCAGATCGGGAAACTTTTCTTTCAGCTTGGCTAACGCTGGTATGATATATTCATGGCCTTTAAATTTAGTGTATCTTGCAATCACCCCCACTATTCGATGATCGTTGCGAAAACCATATTTGTTTCGCAATAAAGTTACCCTTTCGGCATCAACATTGTCAAAAGCAGCCAAATCAAACCCATGATGAATCAAAGTAACCTTTGCTTCATTAACACCTTCCATTTTAATTAACACCTGCCTTGTAACATCAGATATGGCAATAATGTCGGTAGCCAAAAAGTTTACCATTTTATCTGCCAGCACTGCTTTTTTATGGAATACGTGGTTTAGCGTTGAGCTGTGACGGGTATAGATACGTTTTTTTATCCGCGATAGATATGCAGCCATTTGCCCTAATATATCAGCCTGACGCAGATGGGTATGGACAATATCGGGCTTTATATGGTGTAATTGGAGATACAATTTATACAGCAAAACCAGAGCCTGAGCCTTGCCTTTATATTTCACACGGGTCACCGGCACATTTAGATCTTGTAAAAACAACTCCATATCGCTAACATCATCGTTAATCAATATAAAATGCAGCTCGATATTATTTTCCAATAATCCAGTTGTTAACCATTCAATGCCTAATGATTTATAAATGTTATACAGAATAAATACAACACGCATATTTTTTAATGGTTACTTAAACTGGTTTTAATTTTGCCGGCAACTATAAACCTGTAAATGGCAATCATCAGTAAAAACAAGAATAAATTTGTTATTACCGTTGAAAGCGAAGCACCTAAAAATGAATATTTTTTTATCAGGTAATAATTAGCGCAAAAAGTAAAGGCAATTGAAACTGCTGAAACCACCAGAATCATTTTAAACATTTTGAGGAAGAGAAATATGGTGAGAAAAAAATTACACAATGTCCACAAAAAACAGCCAATTAATGTAATATACGCATACTTCATTGTTACGTAAAAGTTTTTATTGATGAGATAGGTATATGCCACCCATATAAAAACACATATCGCTACAAAAAAAACAAGTTGCAACAACAAATATTGATAAAATTTAGGAAGCACTACATCAAATGATTTGTGCTCGGCCAGGTCTTTATACATCGGCGGGATAAGCGTGAGTGAAACTGCGTTGCTTACTACGATAATTATTGAGGAGAAATTTGTAGCTACTGAAAATAAACCTGTCCGTGATATGTTCTCAAAATAACTGATAAAAAAATTAGTTGAGCCGGTGAGCATGAAAATACAAACCTGCATAATTATTATAGGCACAAATGCCAGCAGTTCGGTTTTCCAATGTACAACATCAAGGCGGCCTTTAAAGTAACCTCTCTTATAAAAAAAATAAATAAAAAAAATTGTTGGAAAAAAAGAGCTGATAATTATGCTGATTATTCTGGCCTGCCAACCAAAATGAAACCATACAATCAATACGGTGGCCAATAACAATTCGATACCCAGCTCTGCGCCCGATGCATAAGCAAACTCTTTTTGCATTAAATTATTGCGCAGCATGTTAAGGCCAACATCACTTAAAAAATTAAAAAGCAAGGTTAATGGTATCATCCAAAAAAAAGCAGGTAAAAAACCAAACTTCTTCACAGTTATATCGAGCGTCAGATATAACAGGGCCATCAACACGGTAATGTTTATAACAGGCAGAATCAGAACAGACTTAAAGGTTGTACCGAATTCATCAGGCTTTTGCCTGAAAAAATTAGTGTTGATATTATAAATTATCCCCCAGGTAGTAAAACCGGTTAAAAGGGTTATGGAGTTATTATATATACTTAAATGCCCGAGATCGTCCTTAGTCAGGTAATGGGAAAAAAGTATGAAAGATGCAAAATAGAAAACCTTCGATAAAAATGTAGTCGAAAAATAAATGCTGAATGCTCTAAAAGTTTTGCTTTTATGTAGATTGCGCAGGTATGATAATTTAAATACGGTGTTATTGATTAACATACTTTAAAAATTTTGCTGGTATGCCAGCCCATATCTGGTATCCGGGAACATCTTTTGTAACCACTGCCGATGCAGCTATTACAGCATATTTGCCAATAGTTACGTTTTTTAAAATTGTGGCTTTCGCTGCTATCCAAACATTTTCGTGTATTTCTATTTTGCCGGTATCGTATTGCGAGAATACATCTGTCTTACTGCCGGTATCCACCATATGATTCTGATCCCTGATAACAACCATCTCGGCAATTGCACAACCTGGGTTAATAACGATACAATCTTTTGCAACTATGACACAGTTTTGCCCGATAACAGAATCATATACCTCAAGTCTGGATCCTTTATCTGCAAATAAATGGGTCCCTGGTGCCAATGAAGTATTTCTAAGCTTCAGTGTACCGCCATCAACACAGATTATATGACAGTTTTTAGCAATTTTTGATTTGAAATCAATATCTGCCCCGGGATATTTTAAACGCAAGTATGTAATCCTCAATATGTTGGTCAACTTTAAATACAGTTTACCTGAGGTTCGTATCAAAATTGCGAAAATACGTTTCATCTTAATCAAATAACCCGAATACAAGTTTTAATTGCTCCTGTAAATCTACCAAAGGCTGATATCCTATCAGTTGCATTGCTTTTTTTATCTGGGCTTTGCTATCCCGCACGTCTCCTGCCCTCGCCTGCCTGTAAACAGGTAAAATATCTTTACCTGCTATACCGGTTATTAACAGCCAAAGCTCATTTAGTGATGTTTGTCCTCCGCAGGCGATGTTATATACCTCATTAACTGCATCTTTATTTTCAACAAATAAAGCCTTAATATTTGCTTGTACGGCATTTTCAACGTAAGTAAAATCGCGGGTTTGCCGTCCGTCGCCATTAATCGCTGCGCCCCTGCCTTCCTTTGCAGCTTTAATGAATAATGGAATAACTGCTGCATATTCGCCTGCAGGGCTCTGCTTCGGGCCGAATATGTTAAAATACCGTAACCCTATCGTTTCGATACCATAAGTACGTGCAAAAACATCGGCATATAACTCGTTAACATATTTGGTTACCGCATATGGAGATAAAGGTTTACCTATACGCGCTTCAACTTTGGGAAGCTCTTTACTATCTCCATAGGTTGATGAAGATGCAGCATAGATAAGCCGTTTAACAGTTCCCGTTTCTTTTATAGCATAAAGCAAATTTAAAAAGCCAGTTATGTTTACGGCGTTAGTAGTTAGCGGGTCGGCAATAGACCTTGGCACCGACCCTAATGCGGCCTGGTGACTAACATAATCAATACCGTCAACGGCTGTTTTGCAGGTTTCAAAATCGCGGATATCTCCTTCAATCAGTTCAAACGCCGGGTTGGTTTTAAACGCTTCGATATTCTGCATAAATCCGGTCGAGAAGTTATCAAGCACGCGTACCTTACCTGCGCCGTATTTTAAAAGATATTCGACCAGGTTTGCCCCGATAAACCCGGCGCCGCCAGTAACCAAGAAACTGTGCTGGCTCAAATTAACATTGTGGTAAGGAGTCTCGTACATATTACTTATTTCAAATTGGGCTTTGGGCAGAACTTCGCACCACGGCAAATTTTTCCTTTAATTTCAAAAAATATTTTTCGAAATATGTAAAAGACAAATAAGAAATACCAATGGTGCCCACCAATACGCCTAAATAAGCCTGGCAATATTTATAAGGCTGTGATATCGGTAAGTCTGATAGGCACTTGGCTAACAAGAAAATTAGTACTGGATGTATGACATATATTCCATACGATATCTGACCAAGAAAATTAAATATAGGAGTATCCAAGTTTATAATCCTGTTTTTGACGTTGATTTGTCCTATAATTAAACATAAAGCCACAACAGATATGATCTCATCATCTATGACTGTAGCAATATGAAACCTGTTAACAGCTGCTAAAAACATAATTCCCCAGCATATCAATTGAGAAACTTTATTATCCATGATCCGTAGCAGCAGTAGGTTATCTTGTTTATACAAAAGAGAACCCAAGGCTCCAATAATCAAGCATTGAAACCTTGCATAATGAAGTATTCTATCAGCAAGTGAGTTTTGGTAAGCAAAATGCACCAATAGTTTTACAACGAGCAAAACTATTATTAAAGCTATACAAATTTTAATTAACGAATTTATTTTTTTGTTTAGCCAAGGCCAGAATATATAAAATTGTTCTTCGATACCCAAAGACCAATAGTGATACAGCAAAGGCAAAGATAACCCTAAGGCGAACGGAAGATTTGCAGCATAAAAAATATACAGTAATAATGCCGTGAAATTTATGCCTAATCCCCAGTAATTTATAACAAGTATGCTTATAAACAGATACAAATAGTAAAGGGGCCAGATTCGCAATATTCTTCTAAGGTAGAATTTCTTAATATCAATTTCTTGTTTCTGTTTTTCGGCCTGTAGCAGGTAGGTAATTAAAAAACCGCTTAATGCAAAAAAAATACTTACACCATAACTACCTAAGAATGCACCCAGTGGGTAGCCATTCTCTAATTTAACCAGATAAGATGAGTTCAAATTAAATGCTTTTGCATTTAACGAAACATGGAATATCACCACAGCAATAGCAGATATGGCACGTAAACCGTTTAGCCCTGGAAAATAAATAGTTTCAGTTTTCATTATTATAAAGCCGTCGTTTGTTGACGGCTATCATCGTTATAAGCGGCCATCAACCATCTCAGTATCTAAAACACCCTTAACATCATAAAGCACTCCGGGTTGTTTCAACATAGATTTCAAATTAAGTTTAATGAGTTCGGCATGACTTACGGCCAGAATAATAGCATCGTAAGTTTTATCAGCGGGTAATTTGTCCACACAATCTATCCCATACTCCTGTTTTACTTGTGCGCAACTCGCCCATGGATCAAATACTGTTATGTTGGCTTTGTACGATTTAAGTTCCCTGATCACATCCACCACTTTGGTATTGCGAACATCCGGGCAGTTTTCCTTAAAGGTAATACCCAGCACCAAAATGTCCGAATGCCAAACGTTGATCTGTTTTTTGAGCATCAGTTTAACTACCTTATCGGCAATGTAAGTGCCCATGCTATCGTTGATGCGCCTGCCCGATAAAATAATTTCAGGATAATATCCTACAGATATAGCTTTTTGTGCCAGGTAATACGGGTCGACACCGATACAATGTCCACCAACCAGGCCTGGTTTGAATGATAAAAAATTCCATTTGGTCGAAGCGGCTTCCAACACCTGGTTGGTATCGATGCCAAGCAATGTGAATATTTTTGAAAGCTCGTTTACAAAGGCGATGTTGATATCGCGTTGTGCATTTTCAATAACCTTGGCTGCTTCGGCCACTTTTATCGAAGGGGCCAGGTGTGTACCCGCCGGGATTATGGACGAGTACAGATCATCAATCAATTGCGCCGATTGTTTAGTTGAACCCGATGTTACTTTTTTTATATTAGGCAATGTCCGGGTTTTATCGCCCGGGTTTATCCTTTCGGGCGAATAACCACAGAAAAAATCGGCATTAAACACCAGGCCAGAGTTTTTCTCCAAAATGGGAATGCAGGCTTCTTCGGTACAACCCGGGTAAACTGTTGATTCGTAAATAACAATGTCGTCTTTTTTTAACGCCTGGGCAACTGTTTCGGTTGCTTTTAGCAAAGGGGTAAGATCGGGGTTGTTATACCGGTCGACCGGTGTTGGCACTGTAACAATAAATACATTGCAGTTGTGTAAAGAGCTTTTATCAGTGGTAAAAAATACACCTTGGGCCGAATCTTCCTTTCGTGCTACATTTCTTAACTCTTCCGCGTCTGTTTCGAGTGTATGGTCGTTGCCTGCCGATAACTCCTCGATTCTTTGGGTATTGATGTCAAAACCTGTAACCGGATATTTTTTACCGAACTCAACGGCCAGCGGTAAGCCTACGTAACCTAATCCAATTATCCCTATATGGGGTGTAAAATCTCCGGTCATTTTAATTATTTAAGTAATGATAGAATGCTTTTATGAAAGCGTAACACAATAAGCAGGATTATAACCAATATAAATGCAATCCCGGCAGTAAAAACAGTGTATCTTAATTTATTGACTCCCGCCGCATAGAGCGGTAGTTCGGGTTCGTCGATAATACGGTATAGCGGTGTTTCCTTTTGCAGGTTCATTTTAGCCACTTCAAGGTTACGCATAACTTCGGTATATGCTCCTGCCAGTGCATTTGCTTTAGCTATGTTAAATTGCAGGCCCGAACGCTGTACCGTTACCGATGGATTGAGATTATAGGTTCTGTCGTTCATAGATGCTGTGGCACTGTAGTTTTTGCTCAAAACCGTGGCAAGGCTGTCGGCTTCCTGTTTGAGCAATCTTACGCTGGTAGCCGAAACCCTGGTTTTGGTATCAATAAAATATTGAGAAGTTTGATCAAGCATTTCCTTAGCCACAAAATAGGCAGTTTTGGCATCTGCTGAAGTTGCTGTGATATTGTAAAATATTAACTTTTTATCTTTTTTGAATACCAGGAACGAACTCGCCACTGAGCTGATAACAGATCTGTATAAACCGGTTTGCGCTTGTGTATAGGTATCGGGATTGGTACCAAACGGGCCAAGTTTTTTATAACGTGCATTAAATTGCTTTTGTGCAATATAATTTAGCAATGTTTGATGGGTTTGCCGGTCTATCTCTGACTGAAGGCCGGCCCCGATCAGTTTACGCGATTTGAACAATTCGATAATATTGTCACCCGAAAAAATGTTATCGGGCCCGGTGGTCAGGCCATCAACACCCAATTGCGCTGCCAAACCAGCTAATGCCCCACTTCGGCCGGTTTGATCGGTTGATAGCACAAACGTAAAAGTAGCACTGTAAGTAGGTACTACTTTCGACATCTTATAATATCCATACCCCCCACCGGCAACTATGGCCAGGAGGATAAAGTACCATTTTTTAAAGAGGTAAAACCCCACCCGGAATATCCGTACCCGCCAAAGCCTTATAACATTCTTATTGAATAATTCGGCCATCTTACTTTTTTATGGTTGAAATGGTAACTACAACTAAAGATATCAGCGAAATTAATGTACCCAGGGTGCTTACTGTAGAGCCTACGTCGACACCCTTTTTCTCCATTTTTTTAGGCACTACTATCTCCGATCCTTCTTCTACTTTTGGATATGACCGGAATATACCGAAAACACCATTTTTTGTCCGTTTAATGTGCCCATTGGCATATAATACATAAATTTTTGAGCGGCGGGCATTATCGGTTGTCCCTCCGGCCTGTGATAAATAATACTGTATGCTTTTGCCTTCAACAAACCCGGTTTTAGTCGATATCAAAACTTCGCCGCTTAATTTTACCAGTGGGTCAAACTTCGAAACTTGTATTTCGTCATGGTCCTCCAGTATATAATCCTGTAATGAACCCGGATTGCTTAAAACTGTCTTAACTTCTATCGGGATTCTAAAATTAGTCCGGGTTATGTCTTCCAGAACCTTGACACTTGTATCTTTAATACTGCTTTGTATAAGTTTAGCGGCTTGTTTTTGCGAATCATTTACCTCGGGCGTACTTCTGATGAGAAATACGCCATTAGGATTAGCTAAAGCAGTTAAACCGCCGGCCCGTTTAATCAGGTCGCTTACCCTTTCTTTTTTCGACCCGATAGTATACGCGCCCGGATAATTTACTTCACCGCTAACGTTTACAGTCCTTTGCTCTGTATAGCCCGGATTTTTACGAACAGTAACTATATCAAAGGGTCTCAGAATAAATTTATCGTTTTCGATGTTAAGCGCTTTTTCGATGTTAACATCATAAACAGTCGCTATCGAATCGGCATCGCGGTTTGTGCGTTCGTTAATAATGCGCCGGCCTATTTCGACATGATATGATGATGCTGCGTCGGTAAAACCGCCTGCCAGAAAAAACAGATCCCGCAATGAGAGGTTTTCCTGATATGGGAATGAGCCTGGTTTTCTTACCTCTCCGGTTATATTTACCGTATATATACTTTTAAATTCGTTGATTGTAGCGATGTTAATAACATCCCTTTTAATAAGCTGCATATCATCAGCACCTCCTTTCATCACACTGGCTACATTAAATGTAAAATTTTCCATTGTGCCGTCAGGATGTGTCCGGGTTAAAGTCGCTCTATCGGTAAAAACGTTCTCCCGTAAACCGCCTGCGTGCTTAATCAATGCACTGATGGTTAAACCGGGCGTCAGTTCGAATTCGCCGGGCCTGTATACTGCTCCTTTAATACTTACCGCATTTTCAACGGTATTTAATATTTCTTCGACATCAAACTCATCACCATCTGTTGGTACATATGTGGATATTCCCTGCTTAAATACAGTCCTGATTTTTCTTTCTGTATCAGTGTTTTGCTTTACCTTGATACTTGCTTTATAAGCTTTATCGGTATAGCCTCCGGCAAAAAACAACAAATCGTCGAGGGTTTCGCCGTCCTTTAGTTCAAAAATCCCGGGCCTTTTTACAGCTCCGTTTACGGTTACCCGTTTTTTGTAAACCGGGAAATTGATCACGTCGTTTTCGCGCAGGGATACGTTGCCTCTTTGATCGCCACGTGTTAAAAACTGGTAAATATCAATATGCTGAATAACTTTGTTGTTCCTGATGAGTTCGATATTACGATAGGTATTAATGGCGCCGGGCCCACCGCACAAGTAGAGTGAATTAAACAGGCTTGATAAAGACGAAATTGTAAAATTACCCGATTTGGCAGCCCCTACGGCTGTGATATGAATACTGCGTATCTTACTTAATGTTACAGAGAGCTTTGACGAACCCACTCTTAACGAGGGGTACGCTGTTTGCGACATTTTATCGCGGATACGTGCAATTGCATCTTCGATAGTAAGGCCATTTACGTTAACGGCGCCTACCTGTGGTATAAAAACAGAGCCTTCGGGCTGTACCGGGGTCTTAATATTCATTTCCTGATAGCCCGACACATTGATCGTTAATTCGTCATCCGGACCGAGTATATAATTTGGCGGAATGCCGATACGCAGGTTTGGCTCAAAGGATAAAGACTCATTTGTAAAAAAAGATGCGCCAAATACCTCCGAAGTAGGCAACTTAGCAACAGTTTGATAGTCGTTTTTTACGGGTGTCCTGTTTACTGGAGCAATAACCGTTGGTTCAACATCCACTTTATTAGGATTGGGTATCCCAGTGTTTCCGTTTCCTTTCCCAAGTTTTGAGGTATCGACCGGTAGCTGCCTGCCTATAGCCTGCGCAAACACTGCAGATTGATCAAGAAAAACGAAAAGAAGTAGAAATAGGAGAAATCGTTTGCTGATACACATTTTATTATGGCCTGGCGGAAATCCTTGGTTGGGGTAATAACAGTTTTTAAAAAGATTATGGGTTTTGATTGCAATAATACAAATTAATTAATAGTTACCATACTGTAATGTACAGTAATATTTACATCAAAACATAATCCATTGTTTATCATAAACCCCTTGATAAAACAAATTGTATATGCAGCGGGCAACATGTTATATTCGCATCTGTTAAAACCCGAACGTTACCCGTACAGTATGGATGTAACCCAGCCTGCAATTTTATCGGTCATTATTCCAACCAAAAATCGTCCGTATCTATTAGTACGCGCGTTACAGTCTGTAGTTAAGCAAACCTACAGGCATTTTGAGGTTTGTGTGGTAGATAACAACACTGATGAACAGAACAGCCTCCAGGTAAAACAAACCGTGGCGGAGTTTGAGCTACAGTACGCCGACATTAATTGGATCTATATCCACAGCAATAAAAAATTCGCTTCGGGGGCACGTAACGATGGCATGGCGGCAACCATAGGTAACCTGATCTTTTTTTTAGATGACGACGACGAACTGCTGGCTGACAGCCTGAGCATACGCGTAGACGAAATGCTGGCCGACCCCGAACTGGCGTTATTGTATTGTGCAGGATACTCAAAGATATACCCCTACCCTTTTAAAATGTACAGGTATTACCATTACAACAAAAAGCTGCATACCGAAAAACTGATGATGATGTCGTGCTCATCGATAGCGATAAACCGCAGCATATTTAAAGAGAACGACCTGTATTTTGATGAGGCGCAAAGCCGCATGGACGATTATGACCTGTGCAGGAGAGTTATTGAACTCGATCTGAAAGTAAAATCAATACCCGGCCCGCTGGTCATGATCAACCTGCATCCCGATACGCGGATATCATCGCACAAGCTGGTTGATTATACCTTTAAAGATGTTTTGATCGAACGCTGGGGCGAATCGGCGGCGGATACTGTTTATCATTACGCCGAAGGCGTATATATATGGCGCTTGTGCTTTGGCACTGCCGATCAGCCTTACAAAGAAATAATTGCCGGCCTGCGCCGCGATTTTAACCGGGAGCCTACGCCATCCTTTAAATTTAAATACGCGCTGGCTTATTTTAGCCCCAAACTATTTCTGGCACTTTATCACATAGGCGTTGCCATATCCCAGACGCGTAAAAACAGGCTGGCCAGAAAATTATAGGATAACTTTCCCCATTAATTCCCTACTCTGCCTGCTTCGGTATTGGCAGCGCCCGTATCGCGTTTTTTACGGTTATCTTTATTTGATCCGAAGTTATAGCTAAAACCAAGCGTAACCGAGCGGTTAGCATTATCGTTATGATAGGTTATAGCCGCGCCCGGGACATTGGTGATCGTGCCTGCCGAAAAGTTTGCCTTGAATACATCCCGTGCACTTAGCTTTATCGCACCCTTATTTTTTAACACCTTCTTTTGGATACCGGCATTGGTTTGTTCGCGGAAACGATGGGTAAATTGTGCATCGCGTGTTGGTGTAACATAAAAAGTGCCCAGCTCGGCGCTCCAGCCATTACCTAAATTAAACTGATTGGTCCAGTTAAAGTAATAATAGGTACTGCTGCTATTGAGGTTCAGGTTATCAATCTGCCCGTTATACCAATTGTGCATCAGCTCGGTGTAAAAATTAAAGCTCCACCATTTTGCCGGATTAAGGGCAATGTTTGCGGTAATCCCCCAATGGTCGCGGCGGCCCAGGTTACCTGAGGTTGCCGCAAAAATACCGCCTGCTATGGTCTTATCCACTTCTACCTGGTAATCGACAATAGGATTGTACTCTGCCGTTAAGGTAAGCATGCTTTTGTATGAGTATGTCAACTCGTAGTACGTTGAGTATTGGGGCCTCAGGAAAGGATTACCGCTAAACTGGCTGTATTTATCCAATATAGTTACAAAGGGGTTCAGATCCTGGTAGTACGGGCGGTCGATACGCCTGCCGTAACTAAATTTCAAGGCGTTTTTTCCTGCTGTATCCAATTTGTATAAAATGTATGCTGTAGGGAATAAACTGGTGTACTGCTGAGTAAATAACGAGTCGGGACTTTGCGCATTCCCTAATTGATGCCCGTTTACATGGGTATTTTCGGCACGCAAACCCGCCTGTATTGATAGCCGCTTAAAATCCTGGTTAAAGCTGATATAGGCGGCATTAATGCTTTCTTTATATAAAAAGCGGTTGGTGTTGTTGTTATCTACAGTACTGATGCTATTGATCACATTGAAATAATTGGCTGCATTATCTGTATTTACATAACTGGTTTTTAAGCCCGCCGATAGCTTAGCCTTATTTTTTAACGGACGCTCATAATCGGTTTTGGCAGCATATATGTCAATATCAGCGGGTAAATTATCCAGTATATCCTGTGTCGTGGCCATGATGCCGCCCGCGTTGTAAGTATTGTTAAAAAACGACTGATCCCGTCTGTTACTATATCTCAGATAATCCAGGTCGAAGGTTAAAACCTGGCCCAAACTATCAAACTGATGGCTGTAATTAAGATTAATACCGCCGTTATAGTTTTTGCTCTGGGTGTTGTTATTGGATGTAATGGTCGAATCAAGCTTTCCTTCCCTGTCTTTTAACACGCTGTTTACCGGGTTGTAATTATGCCCGGTGGACATTGCGCCCGTCAATACAAAGCCAAGTGTAGTTTTGGGCGACAGGTAATAGTCCATCCCCAGTTTAACATTCGGGTTGTAGTTGGTAGGGTTAAAAAAAGCTGTTTCGGTATATGACGAAGTCACATTGCCGAGCCCATCCAGATAAGTGCGGCCAACATCGAGCCTCCGGTAACCATTTTGCACACCGTACCCGGCATTGACAAAAAAGTTTACCTTGTTCACGTGATAGTTGAGGTTAACGCTTTCCAGTGTGCGCCAATATTTAGCCATACCCACACTTGCTGCGATACCACCGTTAAATCCCTTGGCTTTTGATTTTTTAAGTTTGATATTGATCACACCTGCGTTACCCGAAGCATCATATTTAGCCGGCGGATTGGGCATCAGCTCTATCTGGTTCAGCTGTGATGCAGGCAGCGACTTAAGGTAGTTGGCCAGATCCTGACCAGATAAATAAGTCGGTTTATCGTCAATCAGCACCATTACACCCGTGCGCCCCTTGAAAGTTATATTGCCGTTATCGTCAACGGTAACCCCGGGTGCTTTCTCTAAAGCTTCAAGAGCGTTTTCGCCCACACTGGATATAGAAGAGCTTACGTTAACCACCGTACGATCAATCTTTTGCTCAACAAATGGTTTCTGACCAGCGATTTCGACCTCTTTAAGTTGCCTGCTCGTTGATACAAGTACAATAGCGGGCAAGCTGATTGTTTGCTGCTTATCGATAAGCAACGAGTCGCCTTTATAATTCTGATAGCCTACTGCGCTAATTAAAACGCGGTATTTACCATTTTGCAGCCCTTCAACCACAAAGGAGCCATCGGGATTGGTAAGTGCTGTTTTCACCATTGCCAGTGTTTTAAAATCGGCCACTGTTATCGTAGCGGCATCTACCGGTTTTTTATCCTGATTGGAAACCTTACCCTCAATTTTGCCCGAGCCACCTTGGGCCCGGGCAAAATTAAAGGCAGAGCACAGCCCTGTGGCTATCAAAGCCATTATAAATGTTTTCATAAGGTAAGTTGCTATTCGGTTATATTCAGAGGTATCCGTTACTTAACCTTTCGGAGATAAATACTGCCGTTCATGGTTTTCATCAGTATTTCGGGGCCACCACCTGCTATTTTGCCATAAACCCAATCGTCTATCTTCAGGTTATACATGCCATCTTTGGCGGTGCGGGTAATTTCGGGCTTGCGGGCATCGTTAACCACATCAAAATCGGTATAGATGTTGCCATGATCGGTTTTAAGCTTGATATTAGCCTTCAGGTTTGCCGGGAAAGTTATATCAACACTACCGTTCAAAGTGGTAAACGCCATGGCAGCTTTAGGGTCGATGCTTTTAAAAGCAACGTTTACGGGCCCATTGGTAGTGTTTGCTACCACCGACCCTGATATGCCGCTCATTTTAATACCGCCATTGGTGTTACTTAACTCCATATCTCCGCTCACATTGTTCACTGTTAAATTTCCTCCGTTAACTGTGCTCAGCTTTAAGGTAGCACCGTTTTGAGGCACTTTGATAAGCAGGTTAACACGGTGCGGGATATCGGCACCTACGGTAACCGTATTATTCTTTTCTTCGGCGTGGATATCGGCTGAAGCGCCCGGATCTAATCGTTTCATGCCGTTTACTTCACGGTCCTGGTGGCGGCGTTCTTCGCTCTTAACTTCAATAATTACGTCCTTACCTTCGTAACCGGTTACCGTTATTGAGCCCTGCACCAGGTCGACGTTGAGTTTATAAGGTTTCCCCGGTTCGCTTAAAGCTACTGTTAATTGCTCGCTTTTATCTTGTGCCCGCAACTGTGTGCCAAGCAGCATTGCTGTAGCGAGTATCCCTGCAAATTTTATTGATCTTATCGTTTTCATCTTCTTATTGTTGTTTTTTAATATAAATATTTCCGTTGAGTGTTTCAAATTTAAAAAGCTTACCACCCGCACCAATCTTTACTTCCGAATCTTTATTCAACCTGTAAGTGGTGCCGTTTTTACCTTTGCCTTCGGTTTTGGTAACCTTGCCCGGCAATACCTCCACATCATCAAAATCGGTATAGAATTGTCCGTTCATGCTTTTGAAGCCAATGTTGGCCGCCAAGGTGGCCGGGTAGGTAACTTTGATAGCCCCGTTGATGGTATAGTACGACGAATCATCGTTAGGCGCAACCAGGTAGTTAACCGTTACCGGGCCGTTAACCGTGTGCGCATAAGTGGCGCCTTTGGCGTTCTGTATCTCAATACCGCCGTTCACGTTATTGATATGCAGCGAGCCGTAAACATCCTTAACCAGTATATTGCCGCTGTTTATTGTTGATATACGCAAACTTAAGGCATAGGGCACCTTGATCGTAAAGTTTAGTTTGTATTTGTATTCGATACGCCTGTGGTTGTTTTCCCAATCGCCGTAATGGGTATGCGGACGCGAGTCGAAAGGTGCGGCAATATAAGCCATCACGGTATCTGCTTTCTCGTCAAAGGCCAATTTAAATTCCTTTTTTCCTTCCGCTAAAGTAGCTTCGTCATCGGCCGAGATGGTTTGATCGATCTCCATGATCACTTTATTGCCCGAGTAGCCTTCGACATTAATAGATCCAAACACGTTATAAACAGCTACCACGCCTTTGGTTAAGGTAAATTCTTTGCTGATGTGCTCCTTGGCTTCATGCTGAGCTTTGGCTATGGTTTGGACAAGGCACAGCCCCAGTCCCATAAAAATGGGAAGTAATGATTTTTTCATAATCGTTGGTTTTAAATGAGTTGTGTAATGGTTTGTTGGATTTTATCCCTTACCCCGCTATCGAGATTTTTCTGTTTAAGCAATTCTTTAAATGATTTTACGGAAGCCTTTTCCTGCAATTTCAGCATCACATCGGCTATAGCCGATTGCATTAACGGCGATTCCTGTGTGACGATCGACCTGATCAGCCCTTCGCGCACTTCGGGATGGCTGGCAAGATGAGTTAATGCATCCAGCGTGCTAAGGCGCACATTTACGTTAGGATCGTTGTTTAGTGTAGCCAGCAAGGCATCGATCACCTCCTTATCCGCATGTTTCATCTCGCTCGTATAACTAACCCCCCGGATACGTTCGGATGCAGAAGGGTTTTCCATCAGGGCCAGCGCCATGGTTTGTTTTAGCTCGTGTACCTGCGTAGTGAGCGCGGCCAATTGCTTATCCTGGTCGCTTATGCGAGCGGGTCGTATAAACCAATAGCCAACAGCCAGGCACAACAACATCACTACAACACTGTATGATAAAGGCCAACGCGGTTGCAGTTGCCATAAACGCCCGAACTGCTCACGTACCCTCGCCAGTAAGCCTGCATTTTGCTGCGATTCTTTATAGGTTTCGAGCATAGCGTTGAACTTAACTTTTAAATGCGCCGATGGTTCGGGCGTTTCAATTTCGCCCATCATATCCCACAGTTTCCACATATCGGCAAGTTCCTGCCTGCAATCGGCACAACCGGCCAGGTGCATTTCTACGCTTTGTTTATCCGCATCCGAAAGCTGGTTGTTCACCAGATCTGTAAATTTATCCTGAAATTGCCCGCAATCTTTCATCTCTCTCAAAATTATTGTTCTACTCTTTTGTAAATATCTTTTAATTCCTGCATCGCCCGGTGAACCCTAACCTTCACGGCACCTTCGCTGATGTTCAGTATCGCCCCTATCTCCTGGTATTTCATCTCCTGGAAACGGCTCATGGTTAATATCTCGCGATGGTCATCGCTTAATTTAGCCATTGCCCGGTGCAGTTCGGCTTTTGCCTGCTTCTTTTCCAGGTACTCATCGGCCAAAGTGCCGCCACCTATTTTGTCGGCTATATCTTCCACATCATATTGATACAGCTTATTTTTGTTTTTTTTAGCCATATCTTTAATCGTATTACGCGCTATCTGGTACATCCAGGCAACAAACTCGCCGTCGCCTGTAAAGGTGTAACGATATTTCAGCATTTTGTAAAATACATGCTGGGCCATATCCTCACTCGCTTCTTTATCATACGTCATGTGAAACAGGAAGCCGTAAAGCTGACGGTTGTACCGCTCAAACAGCAGGCCCATCCTGTCCAGGTCGCCGGCTTTTACCCGGAGCATAATAGCGTTATCGGTCAGCGAATTCAATGTTTCTTTTGCTTTTATATGATTGGAGACCCCGTAAAAAATAAATGGTTACAGGAAATTTACATTTTTTTTAAGTTACTTAAAACAGTAACCGCTTCCCAAATAAAAAAGGCCATCTCTTATTACAGAAACAGCCTTTTACATCTGTGCATATTGATGTTATTTCCATTCTCGGGCTATATCCAGCTTTGCCGGCGCATAATTAATATATTGTACATAACGCGGCCTGGTTGAGGTGTTAGCGCTGCTGCCATGCGGCAAGGCTTTAAGCCAGATAATAAAATCGCCGGCATTAGCTGCTATATATTTTCTGCCCAAAGCGTCCAGATCCTGCGTGCGCGGGTCAGCGCCTTCGGGCAGACCGTTTATCCAGTCGTCTATTTGATGCTGAAAGCCCGGCACCAGGCTAAACGCCCCCTGATTCTCTTCGGTATCGGCCAGGTAAAGTATGCCCTGCAAACCAAACGGGATGGGCAATTGCAGGCTCACGTCCCAGTGCAGATTGGGCCCCGGAAATTTCCAGATTTCAGTTTCGGGGGGATTAAACCCCGCCCTATCTGCCGATACCCACAAATCGGTACGTTGCCAAAGCTGCTCATAAGCCTGCCGTATTTTAACCGAGTTCCGGTTACGCTCCATTACCGGATCCTGAAAAAGCTGCACCATAATACCCTGGCGCGCCTGGTTATTGTTGTACCAGGTGGATGGATCTGCACGATCAATCCCAATATATCTGCATATCGTATCAATAGTTTTTTCGCAGTCTTCCGCCGGTACGGCATTTTTTATAATAATATATCCATGCTGTTCGAAAAAAGCAAGATCATCAGCGTTTAATACCTGTGGTATCTCGCCCTGCTCCGGGGCCTCCCCGGTAATTATCCGGTTAAACCGCTGTGTTGTTTGGGGTGTGGGGCGCCCGGCTGTTTCTACAATCCAGTTTTCAAACTGATCAAAGGAGGGTGCGATAGTGTAGATATATATCGTGGTTTGCTCAAGGCCCAGGCCAAGGGCGTACAGCAAGGTTTTATCCAGCTGGCCCTCGTCGATATAATCGTCGTTTTTTAACGCATTAATTCGTTTGAGCAGCGATTTACTCCAGAATCTTTTCAAGTGCATTATGCCAAGTTTTCCAACTTCGGTAGCCTGCGCCAGGGATAAGGGCTGCGCAATATTCTGATCATTCATCTGATTAAAAAGCTTAGGTTTTATTTGTGTTAGTGTATGGCTAATTTAAATATTAATTTTTCAGTTTTATTATTAATGCCGGTTATAATATTCTATTTTTAAAAAGCTATTAACCGTTAACCAATATGGATGATATTATCGGCTTCGCCAGATTGCCTGTAACTGTACCTTCTTTTACCGATGTACTTGACTTTTTGGATGATAACTGGCAGCCGCACTTTAATACGCGCGATTATGAAGGCCGATGGGAAGTATTACCCCTGCGCACTCCCGGCGGCAGGGATACCATTATTCCCGAACCCATTAATGGCGAAGACGGTTTCGCGGACACCCCATATATGCAAAAAACGCCATCGGTTAAAAGCTTGCTGGATAACCTGCCATGCCGTGTAAACTCGGTAAGGTTGCTCAACCTCAAAGCAGGGGCCATTATTAAAGAACACCGCGATGTGGAGCTTTCGTTCGAAAACGGCTATGCGCGCCTGCACTTTCCGGTGCAGACTAACCCTCAGGTAGAATTTTATGTGAGCAACCAGCGGGTGATCATGGTGCCGGGCGAGTGCTGGTATATCAATGCCAACATGCCACACCGGGTAAACAATATGGGTGGTACAGACCGCATACATTTGGTGATGGATTGTGAAGTGAACGACTGGCTGAAGGATGTTTTTGAGTCATCCGAGAAAACTACTTTTAAACAAAAACTCGACCCTGTTCAAACCAGTCAGATGATCAAGGCACTCCGGGAAATGCAGACCGAATTTTCGAACCGCATGGCCGATGAACTGGAACTAAAACTATCGGCGCAGACCGATGCATAACCCTACTTTTTGCCCTATGCAAGGCTGGATACCTTACAAAATAACTGTAGATAATGATGGCGCACTATGCCATTGGATCGACACCTTCAGCATCCGATACCTTGAACCCTTCTTTGCGGAAACGATAAGTAAAATGAGGTCGATACCCCGTCGTCGGATATTTTGCTTACCGGTAAGCAGTCTTGAAATGATGAAAGAATGGGCGACGGTAATTGACCATGTATCGCCCACCTCATTTATTTTTCACATCTCACGCTGCGGTTCAACTTTGTTGTCGCAGCTACTCGGGCTCAACGAAGAATCTATTTCACTGTCCGAAGTGCCGATATTTGACGATATCCTGCGTTTGCGGTATAAACTTCCGGGCATTACCGAAGAATACACCGGCGAACTTTTACAGGCTGCCATGAAATTTTACGGACAAAAGCGTTTCGGAACAGAAAAAAATATGTTCATCAAAACCGATAGCTGGCATATCCATTTTTACCGGGAATTGCGCACGCTTTACCCGGATGTTCCATTCTTGTTATTATACCGTGCCCCGGCCGAAGTTTTTGAATCGCATGTCAAGCTCAGAGGGACGCAAACCGTACCCGGGCTGATAGAACCCGAAGTGTTCGGATTTGCAAATGATGGCATCCCGGATTTTCACTCTTTCCCGGCCAAGGTCATCGCAAGCTATTTGACGGCCTACATTACGGTTGCTTCCACCGACAGCTTAAGTGTATTATTAAACTACAACGAAGGAATGACGGCCATAATGGATAAAATAGCCAGGGTTACCAACATAAAGTATGATACTGCTTTACGGCAAAAGATGGAAGAGCGAACCGGTTACCATTCAAAATACCCGGGCACTGTATTCTCTGAGCAAAGGGACATGCCCCCGCCCGAATGTCTGTGGGATGCACTCGATCTTTACAACCAGGTTGAGCTGTTACGCTTTAATCAAACTCATTGTACCTAAACAGGTTATAACAAACAATAGGCCAATATTTATTTAAAACAGATGGATTACATATTGTAATTATTTTTTAATATTACATTACAAACCAAACCTACAACAATGATGAAACCCATTTTATTTACCGGCACAATTGTATTGGCCATTTTATTTACCGGTTGTACCGGTGCTCACGGCAATATCGACCTGCACAAAACGCTGGCATTGGTATTGATCATTCTGATTATCGCGCTGTTTTTTATTTTAGATGTCTATTCAAATCTGCTGCGCGACGATGTGGATTGCAATGCCATAGATGCCGAAGTTGAGGCGGCAAAACTTAACGGGCGTACCCGCTTCCGCCGTAATAATGCGCCATTTAGCCTGTCGCGTGTACAACTGGCTGTGTGGACTGTCATCATATCCTGCAGTTATATCTATTTAACTTTTTGCAACGAAGCGTGCTGCCCTAACCCGGATATTAACCAAACGGCACTGATATTGATGGGGATTGGCGCAGCTGTTACCGCAAGCGGCACCATTATCGACAAAGGCGATATACAAAACAATAAACAAAGACATCAGAACCATATATCACAAGGCTTTTTTACCGATATTCTTTCGGATGCAAATGGCATCAGTATCCCCCGTTTCCAGAACGTGGTGTGGACGGGGATCGCCATGGTGGTTTACTTAACCAAAGTTTTTATGGTAAAACACGGTTGCTCAACAAGTGCATGCCCTGGCCTGCCCGAGTTAGATTCGACCCTGCTTGCTCTAACCGGGATTAGCAATGCTACTTACCTGGCCATGAAAACACAGGAGAACACCACGCCGCCGGCAACACCAACCATCCCGCCGGCTAACAACCCTGCGCCTGTGGCTCCAACAACACCTGCAACCCCGGTTACACCACCGGTTGTACCTGCTGCTCCGGTTATACCACCGGTTGTACCTGCTGCACCTTTGCCCGATCCGGCAGCGGCAGTACCTAATGTTACTATACCTCCGGTTAATCCGCCCGATACACCGGCAACTAATTAATTGTATATTTATAAATGGCTCAGGATATTACCAAAACACTCATCAATTTTATACAAAGCACAGGCATACCTGTTTATTGCGAAAACATTACCGGGCAGACCTTTCTGCCCGGTATGACCATCAGAAACGGCGCGCTGATAGTTGATCATGAAAAACTGCTATATCCCGGCGACCTGTTGCACGAGGCCGGCCATATAGCGGTAACACCTGCTGATGAACGTGATGCATTGGATGAAAGCAAAACCGGCCAGTTTGACGACGGCAACGAAATGGCAGCTATGGCATGGTCGTACGCGGCATGCAGGTATCTGAATATCGACCCGCTCATTGTGTTTCACGATCATGGTTACAGGGGCGTTAGCCGAAGCATAGCAGCAAATTTTGATGCAGGGCAATACATGGGCGCTTTTTTGTTGGATTGGCACGGTATGGCCAACTATGGCGATCATAACCCCGAAGCGGCTGTAAATCCCTATCCTACTATGAAGCATTGGTTATCGCAAAAACAAAAACTTGAAGAAGCGCCTTAGACAGGGCGCTTTTTTATTTTATCTTTGCGGCCGAATTACGGTCGATAGCCGATAGTCTATGGATCATAGTAAACACTATGGACTATTGACCATGGTCTATGGGCTACATAATAACGATAAAATGGGTTTACAATGTGGTATAGTAGGTTTGCCGAATGTGGGTAAATCAACACTTTTTAATTGCTTATCAAATGCCAGGGCACAGGCCGCAAACTTTCCGTTCTGTACCATTGAGCCGAACGTTGGGGTTATCACCGTTCCCGACGAACGCATTACCAAATTAGCCGAGTTGGTAAACCCGCAACGCGTTGTGCCAAATGTGATCGAGATTGTTGACATTGCCGGTTTGGTAAAAGGCGCCAGTAAAGGCGAAGGCTTAGGCAACCAGTTCCTGGCTAACATACGCGCCACCAATGCCATTATCCACGTTTTGCGCTGCTTTGATGATGATAACGTGATCCATGTTGACGGCTCGGTAGACCCCATCCGCGATAAAGAGATCATCGATACCGAGCTACAGTTGAAAGACCTGGAATCGATAGAGAAAAAAATATCCAAAGTTGCCAAAGGTGCGCAGATAGGTGATAAAGAACAGAAAAAAGCTTTTGATGTACTGACGGTTTATAAAAATCATCTGCTTGCAGGCAAATCGGCACGTACCGCGCCGGTAGCCGATGAAGACAAGGAATATATTGAAGATATCTGGCTGCTGACAGCAAAACCGGTGATGTACGTTTGCAATGTGGACGAGAAATCGGTAAACACCGGCAATGCTTATGTTGAACAGGTAAAAGCCGCCGTAAAAGAAGAAAATGCGCAGGTATTGATCATTTCGGCGCAGATCGAATCGGAAATAGCACAGCTCGACTCGTACGAAGAGCGCCAGATGTTTTTGGACGACCTTGGCTTACAGCAATCGGGCGTGGCCCAGCTGATCAAGGCAGCATATAAGCTGCTTAACCTGGCTACTTATTTCACCGCCGGCGTACAGGAAGTACGTGCCTGGACCATCACCCAAGGCTTCACCGCACCACAAGCTGCCGGCGTTATCCATACAGATTTTGAGAAAGGCTTTATCCGAGCCGAGGTGATCAAATATGATGACTTTGTAAAATACGGATCGGAAAACGCCTGCAAGGAAGCCGGTAAATTAAGCGTTGAAGGCAAAACATATGTGGTTGCCGATGGCGATATTATGCATTTTAGATTTAACGTGTAACCCCCTTGCCCCCTAAGGAGGGAATTGATATATTTGTATTTCTCAAGCCCCCTTTAGGGGTTTGGGGCTTGCTTCCGTAGTTCAATGGATAGAATTATGGTTTCCGGTACCATCGATATGAGTTCGAATCTCGTCGGAAGCACTTTATGAGACTGCATCAGTTTCGGGTAAGGATCGCTCTAAAAATAGCGATCCTTTTTTATTGATACCCAACAACCACCCGACAAGGACTTAACATCCTGTGTTTGTCGTGATCCGCCCCTTAAAAGTCTCGAATACCCCTCACGGCCATTCAATTGGCCGTCTATCTTTGAAGCATGCAAACAGATTACATGCCTATCACGCTAAGCGTTGAAGTTAACGCCTCAATCGATTTGGTTTGGAAACTATGGAACACACCTGAAGATATCAGGCACTGGAATAATGTGTCCGATAAATGGCATACACCGTCGGCACAGAACGATCTGCGCCCTGGCGGCAGGCTCTCCCTGGTTATGGGTTTGAAAGATGGTAGTTTCAGTTTTGATTTTGAGGCGGTGTATGATGAGGTGCGGATGCACGAATTCATCAGTTACACACTGACCGAGGGGCGGCGATCCGAAATTCAGTTTACGGGAACTAACCCGGTTACTATAACCGAAACTTTCGAGCCTAATGATCATGACCCGCTGGAAATGCAGCGTGATTTTTGCCAGGCGGTATTAAATTCATTTAAAAAATATGCTGAAGCATGAAACTACTGCTTACTTCCTCTGGTATCAGCAATGTCAGTATTCATCATGCGCTGGTCGAATTGCTGGGCAAACCTGTTGCCGAAGCTAATGCACTTTTTATTCCAACGGCGATCTATCCTTTTGCGCAGGGCTCATTTTACGCTGGAAATGCCCTTTGGGGTGAGCGGGCCAAACTGGTCAACCTGGGCTGGAAGTCGATCGGTCTGCTGGAACTGACCGCGCTGCCGGGTATCGACCTTGAAATTTGGGCAGCCTCGGTCGCAGCGGCGGATGTCCTGCTCGCCTGGGGCGGCGACCCTTTGTTCCTGGCTTACTGGCTGCAGAAGTCGGGCCTGATCGATCTGTTATCGTCGCTTGGGCGGGAAATGGTGTATGTGGGCGTGAGTGCGGGTAGTATGGCTGCGTCGGCCACTTTCGCCGAGACTTACCAGGGGCCGCGCGGCGGGGCCGGCGATGTGCTCGCTTCCGAAGATATTTTATTTACTGCGCCGGAAGGCGAAGTTCGCCGGACGTTGATCACTGCCCGGGGAGCCGGATGGGTCGACTTTGCGATCATTCCACACTTTGAGAACGCTGGCCACCCTGACGCCTGCGGAGTTAATGTGGAAGAATGGGCCGCCAAACTCACTGTTCCTGTTTACGCGATCGATGACCAAACCGCTGTGAAAATAACTGACCAAAAAATTGAAGTTATTTCAGAAGGCAACTGGAAGTTGTTCGGACCATTGACAAAATAGAACATAGCTAATGGTTTATTTGCTCGCCAAGTCTCCTTTGGAATCGCTTGTGTGATGCATTTCATAAATAAAAAAGGATCGTTTTTCGGAACGATCCTTTTTTATTTGGTCTTATCTTATCTTCTTCAAAAACGGACTATTCTCCAAAAAAAGCTGAAAATTATCCGGGTTACATATAATATCGTTATGCTCGTGCAGGCTATGGATAAACAGTATCCGTTCGTTTTTAACCATTTGTGGCGTCAGATCAATCTCTTCTGTTTCAGTATAAGGCAAATGCTCCTGTGCAAGTAACTTTATCATGTTGTGACTTTCATCCACCGTACCTCCATGATCCGTATAAATCTGGCTGAACCGGTGTGCAGTATCAGCCTTTAACCAGTTGATAAATTGAGCGGTATTGGCGTACAGGGCATCAAACAGCATCACCTGGCCGACGGGCATTTGCCCATTTTGGAGGATGTGGGCTATCACCCGGTAAGCGCCGCTGTGGCCCCCTAACAGTATGTGCCCCGGTTGGCAATCCTTGCCGATGAGCTTTTGCGCTTTCATTCCGTTTAATACATCCGCAACTAAAGCCTTGAATACACCCTCGTTTTCCAGTTTACCGCCGTAGCCGTCCGGGGCGTCGCGGGCTGTTTCGGGTAAAATTAAAACAGCGTTTTCGTGTGAAGCAATAAACTGCCGGGTGAGCTGGTAAAACGATGCCGCGCTGTCTACATGATTGCGCCAGCCGTGGAACCAAAACACAAGGTCGACCGTTTTTTTGGCATCCAGTTTTTTGGGTGCAATGATCAGCACCGTACTATCGTGATAATGTTCGGCTTCGGTATACAAAACCTTGGCATAAATATGCCCCTTTGCCCTGCCTGTATCCGGGAAGGCTGTATGCGACGATGTGATATGGAAAATTACAGCACCCGGCTCCTGGGCAAAAGATGACCTGATACCGATGATAAATAAAGCGGTGAAGATTAAAGCAAAGCGAATTGTCATAGGATGTGTTTAGTTTTTCCCCATCCAAAATAAACATAAAACTATAGATTATTGCATAGTAATTTTGTATCGCTTTTTACCTATCGCCGAATCCCTATTTCAATAACGGGCGCGGATCGAAAACTACTTTAAACCAGGCTATCTTTTCGGCTGTAACTTTGTACCACCCGCAGCAAAACAGGGTAGCCCCGCCCATATTGATATCGTAAAACAGGCAAACATCATCGCCGTCTGCAAACGATCTTTTGATATCATATTTGAATTTCATTTTCTGCATATCGGCCATATAGTTGTCGGCGCCATCGCGGCTGCCCATTACGCCTTCAAACTTCATATCATCCGCCATGAAACGGCGGGCGGCTTTAAAATCTTCTTTGTTCAAAGCTTCAATAAACGAGAGCACTGCAACTTTCGCAGCGCTCTCGGGATTGGTTTGTGCTGTCATATCTGCTTAACATCATAAACCGGGTTATCGTTTAATTCATTTTGCCTGTACCGATGGTTGCAGGGCTGTGGCAATGCCAATCCGGTTCCAGGAGTTGATGTTGATGATGGCCATGATGATTTTCGAGAGGTAAGCCCTGTCAAACAAGGCGGCAGCCGCATTATAGGTTTCATCGGATACGTGGCCGGTTATAAGGGTTACCTCTTCGGTCAATGCCAGTATCGCGCGCTCCTTGTCGTCAAAAAACGGCGTATCGCGCCAGGCGTTCAGTGCATAAATGCGTTGTTCGGTTTCGCCTGCTTTGCGCGCATCGTGGGTATGCATGTCGATACAAAAAGCGCAGCCGTTAATTTGTGATGCCCGTATTTTGATCAGATCGTTGTGTTTGGGATCTATCAAAGATGTTTCTACATAATGGTTAAAAGCCAGCATCGCTTTGTATGCTTCTGGTTCGGCCTGGTTAATTTTAATTCGTGTGCTCATGGTTTTATTGTTTTGTTAAAACAAAGTTGAGCATTAAGTATCCTCAAAAAAATGAACCGGGTTTAAGAAAACACTAATCTTTTTTGGCCCTCAGCCTGCTTAAAAATTGCGGTGTAAAGCCCAGGTACGATGCCAGCATGTATTGCGGCACGCGCTGTATAAACCCGGGGAACAGTTTAACAAAATGGCGGTAACGCTCTTCGTCGCTTTGATTAAAGATAAAGCCTATTCGGCGCTGCGAAGCAACAAAGGCTTTCTGCATCATGATATAGAAGTATGTTTGCAATTTAGGTACCTGCTCAAACAGTTCGGTTTGATGCATGGCAGGTAAAAAAAACAATTCACAGGGTTCGATAGCCTGTATATAACATTGTGAAGGTTGTTTGTTAAGCAAGCTATCATAATCGGCTATCCACCAGCTTTCGATAGCAAACTGGGTAATCTGCTCATTCAGCTTATCGTTTACAAAATATAAGCGCAGGCAGCCCTTCACTACAAAGTAATTCCCCGGGCATACCTTGCCCGGCTGCAACAAAAACTCTTTCTTTTTTAAAGTTTTAGATTGAATTTTAGCTTGAAGCAGTTGCTCTTCATCCACTGTTAACGTTACAAAGCGCCTGATATGTTCGGATAGCTGCGTGTACATTATTTTATTGCGAAACCGTGTACCAGGGAATACTTAAAAAGCCTTTATGTAAGTACACAGAAACACTTTCGCCGATAGACTTTTGATTGTATAAAGTGCGCGAAACCGAAACGGTACGTACCTTGAGTTGTTGCCCCCAGCCACTTATCTGTAAATTATAACTGGTGCTTTTGCCGTGCCTTACGTACTTATCTAACACTGTAGCGCTGTACTGCTGCACTTCCGACCTATCGAACACATCGTTAACCGAAGCTACTGCGCCGGCGCCGTACATAGCACCGAATATGAGTAAAATAATAATCTTGCCCTTGATATCTGTATTGTTGCTTGCATGATCTGCAAAATAAAATAACAGCATAAACGCCAGCAATACAATAGTTGCAAACAACACAAAGTTGTCGTATTGTAGGATATTACCCCGGCTCAGGCCTACGGCCATCAACATTATTGCCGGGAACTCGATACCGATAATGATGTGATAATAGGGACTTGCTTTTTTTGTGATGATCCGGATAAGGCCGTTGCTGGTGGCTATAACCAATGCCCCGAGCAAAGGATAGATCAGGGCCACCAAAATAAAGGGCGCATCGCCACCTGATGTTGCTAAACTGATAAAGCCCAGCGCCCCTATTATACCACCACCGATAGAATAGCCTATCGCTATATATTTTGCACGGTCCAATTTAGCTTTTCTGTCTTCTACGGTATAGCCTAAACTGATATCGTTTAAGACGGCATTTAACTCCGTCGCGCCTTCATCGGCATTCAGATCGGTAAAATTAGCCAGTAGCCAATCTTTTAACTCGCTGCCATCGGCATAGTCGCCGCAACTGCCTATGCTTATTTTTTTACCCGACAATGATTCGATAACCACAGTTTTTTGATTGAAACGAACTCCTTTAATATCGGCTATCTGTAATTCGATAGTTTTAAAAATATTGGTGTTGGTTAGCGTAGTATCCGTAATAACAATACGCCTTTGTGCCACCGATGTGAAAATGAACACACCGATCGGCACCAGAAATATAGCCATGATCCAGGCAACATCCTCGCCCCGGCTTTGAACTATACCGAACACGGCTCCGCCGATCATCAAAAGGGCAAAAAAACCACAAAATACTTTAAGCCATACCGATACTGTAAACTCCCTGTTCATTGGTCTTATTTTTTGTTCATTTCTTCCAGCATTGTCAAAATCCTGTCCAGCTTCTCGGTTTCGATGGCATTTAGGCGAAGCTGCAACTCTTCGATCTCTTTTTTGGCTTCGATATTAGTCCTGAAATCTTCATTGGCCTGTATGCGGTCGCGCTCGCTCTGGCGGTTCTGAGCCATCATGATGATAGGTGCCGCATAAGCCGCCTGGGTAGAGAACACCAGGTTAAGTAACACAAATGGGTACACGTCCCAATGGCTCATGAATGCTACAACGTTAAGCACCATCCATAGGGCAACTATAATTGTTTGAATAATGATAAAACGCCAAGAGCCCATGCCGTTAGCCACCGAATCGGCAAGGCGCTGGCCGAAATCCAGTGATTCTTTATCGATCTGGTGCCAGGTTTTTTTAATATCCATCATTGTTAAGGTTTAAATTTATGTGGTGGTAATATAAGTATTTTATCATTTAATATCTTAAGGGTTGATGCATGTCGCACGAAGGTGATTTACACTTATCTGCTTATTTTACCCGGTGATACTTTTGCCGGAATGCAAAATGGCAACAATGCCCACGGGCCATGTAAAAACAAGTATATTTGGCACAATGGTAAGACAAAAGATTGAAAGATGGTCGGTTTTGGAGCAGGAAGATATTTCTCCAAGCCCATGGTTCCCGCTTACGCGCGAAACAGTGAAATTACCCGGAGGGCAGATTTTAAACGATTATTATTTTGCCCCACTGGGCGATGTTGTACAGGTACTGGCCTTAACCCCGCAGCACGAAGTGATACTGGTAAAACAGTACAAACATGGTTTAGGCGATATTTTACTCGAATTGCCCGGGGGAATGCAGCAACCTGGTAAAGGGCTGATCGATTCGGCTATTGCCGAAATGGAGGAAGAAACCGGCGTTAAAACAACCGCCGACAAATTAATATCATTGGGCAGAATAGCTATTAACCCAACCAAGCTGAAACAGGTGACCTATGGTTATTTGTTGTTCGATGCAGAGTTTAACTCCACGCAAAAACCCGACCCGTCGGAAGTGATAGAGCTGATTACCCTGCCCGCGCCACAGGTATTGCAGATGGTAAAAGATGGCGAAATATGGACCACCGATTCGGTTTGTTTCATTTTAAAAGCCTCGATCATGTACCCTCATATTTTTGCCTTATAACGCCTTTGAAAAAGATCCGCATTGTACAGCTTGTAGCACTCATATTTTTTACCGTATCGGGCGGCCCCTATGGCTTGGAACCATTGCTGGACAGCGTGGGCGAACATGGAGCGTTACTGCTCGTTGTGATAACGCCGCTTTTGTGGGATGTACCGGCGATACTAACCGTGCTGGAGCTAAACAGCATGATGCCTGTTAACGGCGGCTATTATCAATGGGTGAAAAATGCACTGGGGCCATTCTGGGGTTTTTGCGAGGGTTGGTGGACCTGGTTGTACACATTTGTCGACCTGGCTATATACCCTGTGCTATTTGTTGAGTATGCGAGCTTCTTCTTCCCTGAACTTGAACATTTAAAGCTGGTTAAGGCTGAGATATGCCTGGCTATTATCTGGATATCTGCCATTTTAAACATCTGGGGGATACTGCCGGTAGGTAAGTTTACTGTGGCGTTAAGCGCGCTGGTACTAACGCCGTTTCTTATTTTATTTGGATTAGCGTTCTACCACCATACCGGCGGGTTACATATCCCGTCGCCATCGTTAAAAGGAGTCGCTTTCCCTTCGTTAAGCTTCGGCTTGTATACCATTATGTGGAATTGTTTTGGCTGGGACAGCGTTACCACCTATGCCGACGAAGTTGAGAAGCCTGTACGCGCTTATTTTGTTTCGATAGCTACGGCTTTTGTACTGGTGATAGTGGTATATTTTTGCGTGGTGCTGGTATCGCAGCAATCGCACATCAATTTCAAACATCTTGCTGATGATGGTTACCCCTCACTCGGAGCGCTGGTTGGCGGCAAATGGTTAGGAACATTAATAGCCCTTGGCGGCATGGCCAGCGCGCTGGGCCTGTATGCTGCTAACTTGCTCTCGGTATCGCGTTTGCCAAAAGCCATGGCAAATGATGAGTTGCTGCACAGCAGTATCAATAAACTGCATACCCGGTTCCAAACGCCGTATGTATCCATATTGGTTTGTTCGGCTGTAGTAAGTATGATGATCCTGTTAGGGTTTAAGGAACTGATCATTATCGATGTGACCATTTACGGTGCAGGTTTATTTCTGGAATATGCATCGCTCATCAAACTGCGTATTGCATTCCCCCGTGCAAACAGACCCTTTAAAATAAAGTTCAATACGCCGGGTTTATGCCTCATGATCCTGTTCCCGGTAAGTGTATATGGCGTAGCTATAACCGGCATCTTCCGATCGGCAGATAAAACCTGGTTACCGGCACTTATCGCCGTATTGGCCTTGCTTAGTGCGCCACTGGTTTGGCTGCTGGTTACCCGGCACAAACCGCATTTAAAAAAACACAAAACTATATTTTAGAGGCAACGTAAACCGGCAGCTTAAAAAAACTCTATTTTTAAGCTCTAATCTGTTGCTATGTACTTTATATTTTCAAAGCTTCTTTACTTTTTGATCACACCGTTTTTTTGGGTGTGCTGCTTACTCGTTTCAGGCCTCATCAGCAAACAGCCCAAAATAAAAAAACGCTTTTTTATTGCTTCTGCAGCGGTATTCCTTATTTTTTCGAACCCGCTTTTGCTGCGTCGTTTTGCAGGATACTGGAATTATCCGCCTGTTCAGGTAAGCGGTAAATACAGCTGTGCCATACTACTGGGTGGTTTTGCTTCCGAAAAGGGTAATGGCAAGGGGTATTTTAATGAATCGTGTGACAGGTTCATCGAAGCTACAGAATTAAAGACCACAGGTACGATATCCCATGTGCTGATCAGCAGCGGTAATTCGAGTTTGCGGCCCGACGGATTTCGCGAGGCCGACTGGGTTAAAACTCAATTGCTGAAATTTAATGTACCCGATAGCGCTATACTGGTTGAGCACGACTCGCGCAACACTTTCGAAAATGCAGAGTTTTCAAAAAAAGTGCTCCAGGCAAGGCATTTGCAACCGCCGTATCTTCTGGTAACAGGCGCCTACCACATGCGCCGGGCACTATATATCTTTAAAAAGGCCGGCGTACCCGTTATTCCTTATCCCGCCGAATACTTTTCGGTAAATAAGAGTTTTTCGTTTGAAGAACTTATTCCCCAGCCCGGAATCCTGTCGGCGTGGAATACCTATACCAAGGAAGTGATAGGCTATGCCATGAGCTCTTTTAAATAAACCAATTAATTTCCCGTTAAATAACGGCCGGTTCATGGTGAAAACACCGATTGAAATTGCTTAATATTTATTTAACTTTGTTGCACTATAGCGTTAACTAACAACCGATAGCGAACAATATGTTAATTGTTTTGAAATGAGTTTTGAGATCCAAAAGAACTTTTTTTGTGAAAACTGCAAGGTTTGCGGGAAACGCCCTGTAATTGAGCAGAACAAAAAAGTATGGACCATCAGGTGCCTCACAGATACCTGTAAAAATGCTGTTGTGGATAGCTTTATCAACGTTGAAAAATGGAATTATATCAACAACAAGGAAAACTTTGGCAAGGTTGTATCAGGCAATTTCAAAAATTCGGCCTAAATAATTTCCCATTCGCATACTCACTAAGCTATCGCCGTAAGGATAGTATCCAAGCCCTCAAAATATTCAAGCGCCGAAATCCTTCCCTGGTGATATTGATCCTTTAACTGGTCCATACCTGCATAAATATCTTCGGGCACCTTAATTGTGGGATCTTTTTCCTGCAATAGCCTTACCTTCAGTTCGAGGTTTTGTTTCACCAGGCTTAATACGGTATCTTCAACTGAGCCGAAAACAGCCTCCCACGAACTGATGACCGCTTGCTGGGCCTCAATAACGTTTTTTAACGCTGCCGCCTGTTCGCCAAACAGATCTATCATACCAGATTTCAGGTTTTATTTATACTTTACGCGGCGGCAGGTCGAACGCTTCGGCATTATGCTCGAAGTGCCCCTTGTGAGACCCGTCGCAAAACGGCTTATTAGCCGAAAGTCCGCAACGGCAGATGGAAACCACCGTACGGCCTTGCAGGCCATAAGCGTTGCCCTGCATATCCACAATCTCAAAATCGCCGTCGATCTTTACCGAACCGTTGCTGTTTATAGTTAGTTTAGTTGCTGCCATAGTATTTTATGCCCTAAAGATACGAAAACCATCGCAATAAAATTAACACAGGATACGACAGGATGCTTAATTAAACCATCCTGCAGATATTTACGTCTTATAAACCAATCACTTAAATCCGGCCCATCGCCTTAATAAAAATGATCAAAAAAATTATTACCCTGCTTGTACTTGCGTTGCAATTGCCTGTTGCCTTTTCGGCCACATTTTATGTAGCGCCCAACGGCAGCGATGCCAGCAATGGCAGCATCGATAAGCCTTTTGCTACTGTACAAAAAGCACAAAGCGTAGCTAACCCCGGCGATTTAGTTTACCTGCGTGGCGGCACTTATCGCCTGCAACCAAACCAGATTGCAAAACAGGAACGCCAGTGGGCATATGTTACCTATCTTGATAAGAGCGGTGCTGAAGGTAAACCCATTAAATACTGGGCCTACCCTAACGAAAAACCGGTGTTCGATCTTTCGGCCATCAAACCCGAAGGTTTACGGGTTACGGTATTTTATGTTTCGGGTTCGTGGATACACCTCAAAGGGTTCGAGGTTGTGGGCACCCAGGTTACCATCAAAACCCATACTCAGTCGGAATGCTTTGAGAACCAGGGCAGCAACAATATTTATGAGCAGCTGAGCATGCACGATGGTATGGCTATCGGTTTTTACCTGTTAAACGGCTCGAACAACCTGATACTGAACTGCGACGCTTACCGCAACTGGGACTATTATTCGGAAACAGGGCGCGGTGGCAATACCGACGGTTTTGGTTGCCATCCGCGCAAGGGGGCTGTTAATAATATATTCAGGGGTTGCCGTTCGTGGTTTAACAGTGATGATGGTTACGATGTGATCAACTCGGCCGAATCGGTAACGTTCGATCATTGCTGGGCAATGTACAATGGCCTGGGCACCGATTTTAAAAGCCTTGGCGACGGCAACGGCTTTAAAGCCGGCGGATTTGCCCGCAGGCCGGCCAACGAAATACCCAACCCTGTACCGCGCCACACCATTCAGTTTTGCCTGGCAGTTGGTAATAAAGCAAGCGGCTTTTATGCCAATCACCACATTAACGGCGATAACTGGTATAACAATACCGCTTACAAAAACAGCATCAACTTTAATATGCTGAATCGATTACTTGACGACCCGGGCGCTGATGTACCGGGATACAGTCAAAAAATGCGTAATAACCTGGGCTACAAAAGCCGCAGCGAATTGCAGAACCTGGACAGGGCCAAGAGTGATGTGGCCAACAACTATTTCGACCTTAACCTTGAAGCCAGCGACGCCGATTTTGAAAGTTTAAACGAAGCGCTGCTAACCGGCCCACGCCAGGCTAATGGTAATTTACCGGACGTCGACTTTATGAAATTAAGGCCGGGCAGCAAGTTTATAGATAAAGGTGTTGATATTGGTTTCCCGTTTAAAGGCAAGGCCCCCGACCTGGGATGCTTTGAGTTTGGCGGGAGTTATACATATTAATTAACCCGATATATACTTACCCACAAAAGGTATCTTATTAACTATCCAAACCAGCAAAAGCGATAATACCATACAGGTAAATGCCGTTACCGGGATGCTGAACAGGGGATTGAATAGCTTATAATTCAACCCCTGCTGATCGAGCAATTGCAATATCAATGCGTGGCTTAAATAAACGCCAAAGGAGTAGGTACCGGCAAAATCGCGCAGCTTAATAAGCCATTGCGGCAATTTTGGTGCAGATGATTTACCAATTAAAAACACACTTGAGGCGATAAGCATGATCGACGGGCTGATGGGTTCGTACATGATAGTGCTGATACCGTTATAATGCTGATATAAAAGATACGTCCCGCAAACAATCAGTGCCAGGCTAACCACAAACAACAGGTACATCCATACCCTCATATTTTTGACCTTAAACTTTGCGAAAGCCAGGGAATGCCCTAAAACCAGATAACCGATATATCCCTCGAAGTAACGCAGATCGAGCGAGGGCTTGTATTTGGAGAAGTAAGGCTGCTCTATCATCATCACCAAAAACCAAACAATTAAAAAGTATCTCACCTCCTTTTGGGATGCATTCCGAACAAACCTGCTGATAACCGGCATAATTAAATAAAGGCCAATGAGCATATACACATACCATAAGTGATAGGATGCCCCGTCGCGCAAAAAATGCATCGCCTGTTTAAAGGTTAACCACCAGGTTTCGGGCATATCGATATCCTCATTATAATACATATAGGCTATATACACAAGGCTCCAAAACAGGAACGGCGTTACCACCCTGCTCAGGCGGCGTTTGAGGAAATCGCCCAGTTCATACTCCCGGTGCAGCATCAGTGCGCCTGTTATCATTACAAAAACCGGCACGGCAAAACGCACCAGCGAATTGTAAAAATCGCCAATCAACCAAACATTTACCGGGCCCTTGTTATAAGTTTCGAGTACCGGCGATGTAGTGTGCAGCACGATAACGGCAAAAAGCGCGATCACCCTTAAATTATTTATCCAATCAAACTGCTGGGTTTTGGTTGCAGGCATATCGTGCTAAATTAAAAACTTTTTACGGGCTGCAGACATGGCCGGCGGGCAAAGGATATTTCAAATAGAAAAAAATTTAAAAAAAATTTGGTTTCATGTTGATTTCATTTAAGGGCGATAGGTTTACATTAAATTTAATGGGTGGCCACCATTTAACCTAATTGTTTTTAACCTGAAAAAACTTAAACAAATGAAAAAGCTAACGAAATTCTATTCATTACTGCTTATCGGCCTTGTCGCACTAACAGGTTTAAACTCCTGCCAAAAATCGGGGGTAACTAATAGTAATCAGTCTGACGATGCCGCATTGACCGCCGCTGCTGCCATACAGGTATCGTCGTCAACAAACACAACACTTACCGTAACGACCCCATCGGGCGTTGTAACTACGCCGATAGTAACCAGCGGCCTATTTGTGGTGAACTGCTATCCTCAGGGTGCAAAAAAAGATTCGCTGACATCGTTCAGCAGCCTGCCCGATACTATAAGCAAGTATTTAACTGCCAACTATGCGGGCTATACTTTTCAAAAAGCATTTAAAATTACTACAGCAAGCGGCACTGCCGGCGGTTATGTAGTTATCATTACCTATAACGGCAAGCCCGTTGGTTTAAAATTTGATGCAAACGGTGTTTTTGTAGCAGTACTCGAACAACGAGAGGGGCACGACCTGGCGGGCAAAGGCTGGCACGATGGAGGTTGCTTTGGTAACCGCAGCGGCAACTTTAAAGATACTTTAGCCATCAGCGCGTTGCCGGCGGCCATTAAAACGTACTTTGCTACCAACTACCCTGCCGATACATTGCTGCATGCCGTTGTTAACTTTGATGCAACGTATATTGTCATCAGCGCCGATAACGGCTTATTTGCTACTGCCTTTACATCGGGCGGCACCTTTATCAAACGTATACAGATCTATCCGCACCACGAGCACCATGCTTCTATCGCACAAAGCGCATTGCCGGCCAGTGTAACTACCTATCTAACAACCACTTTCCCCGGATACGTATTCGACAAAGCATTTACCGAAACGCTTAACGGTGTACTTAAAGGTTATTTTGTTTTTATAAATGCCAACAATACAAGGCTGGCGGTACAGTTTGATGCCAGCGGGAATTTTGTAAAAACTATAGTTCTAAGGTAATTTAATGTGAGGTTAAATTATTACTTACCCCGGTTGCCTATGCCAGAGGCGCCGGGGTTTTTTAATGAGGCATGGTTTCATTTGATTTTCATTATGCCCACCTACTTTCGTATCAATATATACTAAAAATTATGCTGCTAACTCAACTCCCAAACTCTATATTAACAAGTGTCTTCAGGCGCGAAATGCGCCTGATGGGCATTATTTTTGAGATCAGTGTGGTTGCCGATGACGAGAAATGGGCCAACGAGCGTATCGATGAGGCTTTTGCCGAGATCGACCGCATTGAAGAGTTGCTTACCGATGCCAACCCGCAAAGTGCAGCAAACCGAATTAACCAATTTGCCGGAATCGGGCCCGTTAAGGTGGACCAGGAAGTTTATAACCTGATAGACCGTTCGCGAAAGATAGCCGAACTGACACACGGCTCATTCGATATCACCTATGGCCCTGCCAACGTTGATTACCGCGATATCATCCTCCAGCCAGAACAGACCAGTGTGTTTTTAAAAGAAAAAGGGATGAAAATCAACCTTGCCGCCATCAGCACGGGTTACATTGCCGATCGTGTTAAATATTTTTTACAGATGCAGGGTGTAGCCAGCGGAGTAGTTAACGTAGCGGGCAACTTACTAACCTGGGGCAGCCAGCCCGATCACCAACCTTGGACGGTATCGGCTGCGGCGCCCAATCAATGCTTTGGTCCGATTGCCAACCTCAATATCAGTAACATGGCAGTAATTACCGCAGGGAATAATGGATACTTTAATACTAAAAACGGTATGGCTGTAAGCAATATCAAGAGTGTATCCATTTTAAGTCCAAGCGCCGAGCTTGCCGCAGCCATGGGTGTACCTGTTATGGCCATGGGTGTACGCCTTGGGTTAAATTTAATTAATCGTTTAAACCAAATAGCTTGTGTAATTATTAACCATCGCAAAAAAATATATACATCAAAAAACCTGAGCTACAGGTAACAAGAGTGTTTTGTTGCCGTTAAACATTAATACAACAGCATTATATCATTTTTAATTAAATTAGCATGCTAATAACAGGGCATGCTAATTTAATTAATATCAATTTGAATAATTTTTAATTGTTCTCCACCCACCCATGATGAAGCGGCTCGTGTACATATTGATCTTATTGCTTTTCACAGCACGCTTACTGGCTGCAAGCCCCGGCCACATACCGGCAAATGGTGTTATAAGCTATCCGCCTGCCGCAAAACCAGAGTTAGCTGTCCCGGCCGCGGCTTTACCTGTTGATACTTTGCGTATAAAAACCGTTCCGCAAAGCCATATGGATGTACTTGGAGCAAAAAAAATAAAGGAGATAGCCAAACCAAAGCACCAGTCGAAACCAGAAAAAGTTGTTGCGCCGGTTGATACCGCTACCGTAAATAAAAAAGCGAAACGCCAGCGACGGCCCGAAGGTTTGGAAAGGCCACCCGAAATACCGCGGCGGAACAACGATTAAAAATGAGTTTTATCAAAAGTTAATGATATGAGATATTTAACGACTCTGATTTTGCTGCTGATGTACGGTGCCGTTAGCGCCACACCAGCGGTTATGGCGCCCGATACGGGCACCATCGTCAAAAAACAATCGGTTTCTGCTGGTGTAAATTACGGCACCGATGTAAGCTTTTTTGGTCGCACCAGCCAGTACCGTTACCCATTTTTATCAAGCGATGTAATTTACAACAGCAAATCAGGCCTTTTTGCTTATGGATCGATATGGAAGGTATTGGCCTCCGAACCAACAGTTGATGAGCTTGATCTGGGCGCGGGCTATCATTACCGTTTTTCGAAAGAATTTAAAGGCGACATCAGTTATACCCGTTTTTTCATCAATGATAAATCGCAGATCATCAAATCATCAGCCACAAACGATATTAACTTTAAAAATTCGTACGATTGGAAGTATCTGAAAACGAGTGCGACATTGGATTATCTGTTCGGCAGATCGAACGATTTTTTTGTTACGATCAATAACTCAAAGTATTTTGAAAGTAACTGGAGTGTTTTTGATGACAAAGATTACTTAACGTTCGAGCCCGCTTTTACGATGATATTCGGCACACAAAACTTTGTGCAGAATTTTGCAAACAATCACGATTTTTATAACCCGCCCGGGCATGACGGGCCGCCGATGCATTACGATCCAAACCCACCACCCGATGCAGCCAATCAGAATCAGCAATTTAAACTGCTTAACTACAGTTTTAAATTGCCCATAGCCTACAACAGGCCTCACTATACTTTGGAAGCTGCCTATAAATATGCTATCCCTGTAAACGTTCAGGGCGCATTAGTTAATAACCACGAGTCGTTTTTTAACTTAACCTTCTATTACGTTTTTTATTAAGATACCTTATGAATGTTTTGATCGTAGAAGACGAAAAATCGCTGGCACGTGAGCTGGAAATATTTTTAACTAACGGTAATTACCTGTGCGAGATATGCTATGATGGTAAATCGGCATCGCAAAAGATAGGCGTAAACCTGTACGATTTTATATTGATAGATCTTGGTCTGCCCGATTACGAGGGTCTGGATTTACTTAAGGAAGCAAAAAAGAACAATCCCGAAGCGGCCTGTATTATTTTAACGGCCCGCGCCGAAGTTTACGACCGTATCAAAGGCCTCGATCTGGGTGCCGACGATTACCTGCCCAAGCCCTTCTCAATGCTTGAACTGCAAAGCCGTATGCAGGCCATTACCCGGCGCAAATTTGGTTTAAAACATACTACCATAACGTTGGGAGAATTTTTAATCGACCTGAACGACCGCAGCATTACACACGATGGCACTCCTGTCAGCGCCATCACCAAAAAAGAATTCGACCTTATAGCTTATCTCATCCTGCACAAAAACCGCACACTTACCCGCCCGCAATTGAGCGAGCATATTTGGGGCAGTGTAGTTAACGACGATTATGACTCGAACTATATCGACGTCCATATTAAAAACATCCGCAAAAAACTGGGCGTTTATGCTCAGCCCGATTGGCTGGAAACCGTACGTGGCTTAGGTTACAAAATAAAAATATAATACGGTTTGAAACTGCAAAACAAACTCACCTTGTTTAATACCAGCTCAAAACTGGTGATTGTGATCCTGTTTGTTTTGCTGTTGCCAAAGCTTATCCAAAACATTAATAAAACCTACACCGATAACCGCCTGCGCAAACAACGTGATAAGTTTTTGCAGATCGTAAAAGAACGCGGCATATCCAACTATATACAAAATGGCGAAAGCTACGGCAGTTACCTCCCATTGCACGAAGATTTTATCAGTTTGGATATCGATACTGCAAACGAGTGGCTGGACACGATTAAGAACGACCGCCGGGTTTTTACCGATGATAAAGATACTTTGGAGTACCGGATACTGAGCCGCAATTTTACCGTCAGCAACAAGAAATACCTGCTCGAAATTGGCCGCAGTGTGAGTACCATAAGCGATACCAGCAGCCCATTGCAAAGTATTGCCCTGCAGGTACTGCTGGGGATGATCTTTCTGACCATCCTTTCGGATCTGATCTACTCCAACTACGTGCTCAGGCCACTCGATAAGATCATTAAAACCAAGCTTATCGGCCATAAATTTCCCAACTTCGGCATTTATAAAAAGGTGCGCACCACCACCTCTGACTTTCAATATCTCGACGAGAGCATCCACCAGATGATCAAAACCATCGAAAGCACCTTTCAGAAAGAACGTGAGTTCATCTCAAATGCCTCGCACGAGCTGATGACGCCCATCTCGATACTGCAATCCAAAATAGAGAATATGTTCGACCGCGACGATGTGATAGACGACGTAAAGGTACGCCTGCTCGAGATGCAACGGATATTGAACCGGTTGAAAAGCATCACCAAAACTCTATTATTGATATCGCAGATCGAAAACGAGCAATTTATCAAGGATGATAATGTGAATGCCGCCGAGCTTTTACAGGAAGTTTATGATGAGATATCCATTCGCCTGCAAGAGAAGAACCTTACACTGAATATTGCCGTTGCGCCAAATGTTACGTTAAACGGTATCAATAAGTTTTTGATGTTTAACCTGTTCTTTAACCTTATTAACAATGCTATCAAATACAATCAGGAGTCGGGCACGATAGAGATAAACGGTTATATGTACGATGGTGCATTTGTGGTAGAAATTTCGGATACCGGCATTGGAATAGCCGAAGAGCAGTTGCCGCTTATTTTTAACCGTTTTAAGAAGTTCAAACAATCGTTGCAGCAGGAAAGCTTTGGCCTGGGCTTGCCTATCGTAAAATCCATTGCCGATTTCCATAATATCCGGATCGATGTGGCTTCGCAGCTTGGCAAAGGTACTACCTTTAAACTCACTTTTCCTCCCGAACTCTACAACAGTTAACCGCAATCAAAAGCGCCGGGGATATCCCCGGCGCTTTTGATGTTCAAATTTGTTATCTCCAATGGCCTGGTACCCATGCCTCGCCACCCCGTACCCTTCGCCAGTGGCCTGGTATCCATTCGTGCCGGCCCGGGCGCATACGCTCATAGTGTGGCCGCACATATTCATAACGGCCGTGGCGCCATGCCCATTCGCCGCTAACCCATACCGATTCTCTATCCGGAGGTGCGGGCCTTACCACAACGGGCTCAACCGGCCTGGTACGTACAAAAACCCTTACTTGCGCATTACCTGTAAATGCAATAGCGCCCAAAACGGCTGCCATTGTTATTGATCTTAAAATCGTCTTCATATGATGCAGTATTTATAGCTTTAACTCTGCCTTCTTTAAAAAGTTTAAAATAATTTTCAGGCCGGAGCTTAAAAAAACAACAAAGTTACAGTAGTGCCGTTAATGTGTTAATTATTGTTAAAATCAATAAAACTCCCTCTCTTTTAAATAAACCTTTTGATTCTGGTTTAATCTATATCCTAACTATTAATAAACGTTACACGCCATGAAAAAAATTCTCTTTCTAAGCATAGGCATGCTAGTATTGCTGGCAGGCTCAATCACAGTTAAAGCCCAGGGTTATTATCCGCCTCCGCGCCGTTACCCGCACCCTCGCCGCTACCCTCAACAGCAGCAACAGCGTCAAAACAACAGCGATTTTTATAAACCCAGGTTCGGTATTGTGGCCGGTGCCAATATTGCCAATATTATTGATCCCAACGATCCGAGTTTTCATACCGATACCCGTGTTGGTCTCAATTTAGGTGTAAGTCTTGATGTGCCAATTGTGTATCCGTTGGCCTTCGAAGGTGAGCTATTGTATTCAGAAAAAGGCTATACTGCTTATACCCCCTATGGGCAATTTAGCCAGCGCAATAACTTTATCGATTTGCCATTATTGCTTAAAATTCACGTCATTCCTAATTTTAGTTTTGTGGTTGGCCCGCAGGTAGCTTTTTTAACATCTACGCAAACGGTTTTTAATAATGGCTTTAGTCAAACAGTGCAGCAACAATATACCCAGGATAGCCAGGGTTATAATAAAAGTTTGATTGATGGCGTATTTGGTGTAAGTATCAATCTTAACCGCAATGCTGAGCTGCGCGGTCGTTATACTGTCGATCTGCAAAGTAACACAGCCTATTCGCCCAACTATAATCCGCAATATAACAACCAGGTTTGGCAAATTGGCCTGGGCTTTAAATTCTGATAGAATTTATTTCAAATACACGATAAAAGGCATGCACAATACGTGTGCGCCTTTTATTTATTGTACATTATAATGATACACAAACCGGCCGACGTTACCATCGCCGTCAATACCTTCAACAACTACCCGGTAGCTGCCGCGGCCATCGGCGTTAAAAAATTCGACGCTTGTTGCGCCGGTAGTTTTATCGGTTAACAACCTTGGGTTCCAGTAAATAGTGGTACGCAGATCGGACCGCGAATTAACAGTTGCCGGGCCGGCGTATTTAGGCGAATAAAACTCGCGCGTTTTGCTATATCCCATTGGCATGAAGGTTAACAGGTATTTTGGCGGGAACAACTCTTTAAGCTGTTCTTTGCTGATCTTTTTACCCTCGGGTTTCTTTTTACCGTTGATCACGATAACGCCATTGGTATTGTACATCCGGTTTATACCGCTCAGGTCATCTTTCATAAACGTTTCTACCGATTCAATTTCGTTAGCATTTATACTTGCCAGGTAATTGTAATCAACATTCATCCCATTATAAAATATCGCGGCAGGGGTACGTTTACCACTGTTATAATCGCGCGTTACATAAAAGTTATTATTATCATAGGTAAAACCGATCAGGGCGGTTTGTAAACAACTGGCTAAAAACGGGCAATCCTTCAGTTGTTCGCCCTTTACCAGGTGATCCGGGTCCATAGCAAGTCCCATCAGTGCAGGATAATCTGTATGGCTCGGTTTTTTAACATAGGGCACATCTTTTATCACAACCTCCTTCAGTGTATGGCTGTTGTTATAAATTTTCAGACTGTTTTGCAGATACGGATGCATCAGGCTATCTATATTGGCTACCTCATCAGGCGCATTATAATTAGGTGTTACACCTTGCAGCGGAGGCTGGTCAAGCGTCATCATCAGCGAGTTGTTGTTCAGGTTATCGCGCGCGTTCAGGGTTACGCTGGTTGAGTCGGATATGGACAGATTTGAGAATTTGAATTTCCCAACCGGGTCGGTAATAGTTTGCGTCGAAAAATTATTATCCGGTATCTGCAGCCTTACATTGCCTTTTCGTATAGGCAGCCCGGTATTGTTTCGCAATGTACCCGATATTTCAATGCCGTGCATTTCGGGCAGAAAATATACCGGCGGCTTCTTATCGGCTATAATATCACGGTACGAAAACCTGCGGTACCCCTGTGTCAGCATCAGCACGTCCAGATCGGATGTCGTTTTATCGGTAACGTTTGTAAAATAGTAATTGGGTTTTTCGATATAGCCTTTCAAATCGGATGTAAGGAGCAAACTGGTGAGTATCGTGGTTTCGGCATTTTCATCAAGAGGCACTTTACTTTCGTCTATCACCGCCATCGAAATGCTTGCTGCCACAGGCGTTGTTTGATTTTTAGCCGTTACATTAAGCTTTACTTTTTGCCTTGCAGCGAAAGTCTGGTTAGAAGATGTTACCGAGAGGTTCAACAGATCATTCGCCCGGATGAAAACGATCCGCTCGCTTACCGGGCTGCCATTTGATGCAAACAGCGTGATCTGCAATATCCCGGTAGGAAATTTACTTTTAGGTACAGATGCAGTGTATAACTGACTGGTAAGCGTGCTTTTTGCCGCATAATAAATGATCCCACCGCTTTGCGCGATGATGTAAAACTCCTTACCCTGGTTTTTTTGAAAAAAAATGTCATTACTGGTGATCTTCAACAACAGGTTTTGCGGATCGATGATGCTTGCCGCCAGATTGATCCCGGTACTTGCTATCCTCGGCAGATCGTAATTACCGTGGCTGCCATCGGCAAAGGTAACATTGGCCGTATAAGTTTTCCCGCTTTCGGGCGTCAGCACAAATTTGCCCATGCCCCGGTTTTGCGATTTAAAGTCGGTAACCTGCTTGCCGTCGCTATCCATAATAACGCCGCTCACATCAATCCCCAAACCATCAGGTTTGACAGCTTTAAAACCCATTACGGTACGGATACCGCTGATCAGTTCGCCGCCTTCGGGGAAGAACTGTACATCTTTTTCTTTATCAACCTGTTTTAACGAAAACGAAGCACCAAGCACTTTGCGGCTACCCACTTCAATATTGGTTTGCAGCGGCGCCTGGCTAATTCCCGATAGCTTGGCAGTATTAATGACGATATTGGCAGCGCCGCTGGCATCGGTAACAGCTGTACCTTTTATTTCTTTATCGTCCTCCGGGTCGACATGCCAGTTCACCTTTTTACCGGCGTATGCAAGGCCATTCTGATCGCGGTACACTACGTGTGCGGTTACTTTCGATTGCCCGTTCTTTGCTGGTGCAACAGCCAGCGATACGTTAGTGGTTAATTCCTTCTCTATCGCATTCCCAACACTGATCACCTTGTTAAAAAAGTAGGCCGGGTCTGAATTACGCATCCAGTTGGTATAGGCTACCAAATGATAGCTGCCCTGCTTGTACATGTTTTGAGGCAAGGGTATACTGCCCCAGGCAATGCCGTTATTAAGCGGCAATTTAATGGTTGTTACCAGCGAATCGCGGCTGGTGATCACATCCACGTATACTATCCGGCTCAACCCCGTAAGCTGGTGCTTATCGATAGTAGCATAAGCTTTAAACCAGATGGTATCGCCTATCGCGTAGTAAGGCTTATCCATGTGCAGGTAAACCTTTTCGATAGGGTGTTCATTGCCTTGTTTAATCGTTTTCTCCAATATCGTTGTTAAATTAACGGTATCGGGTTTAGTTTGCGCATCGGCCAATAAACAAAACGTTGTAACAAATACAAATAAGGCAAATAAAAATTTCCGTAAAATCATGGATGGAATGTTAAATGCTAAGGGGCCACAATATAGCCATTTAACGTCTTAGCTTAAAAATGATGCAATACATTTAACATTTTTTTACAAAACAACAGGTGTTTTATTTTACCCCGGCGGCGATCTCGGTCAGCGCTTTCACCAGTTTATCCAGGTCGGCAATTTTAGTATACACATGCGGCGTTACGCGTACACAGCTGATGTTTTCCCAAACAATGCCCACAGCATGTATTTTGTATTTGCCGAGCAGGGCGCTGTCCAACTCAGCCGGGGTCATGCCGTCAACGGTCACCCCGCAAATAGCACACGAGTATTGCGGTTTTAACGAGGTATGTATCTTTACCCTGGGTATTTGCGCGGCACGGCTCGCCCAATAGTATTTGAGGTAATGGATGCGCTCCTGCTTGCGCTTGCTGCCAATGGCATTATGAAAGTTGAGCGCTTCGCCTATAGCCTGCTCTATCGGAAAACTGCGTGTACCCAAGGTTTCAAACTTGCGTATGTCATCGCTTTGAGGCTTACTATTACACAGCAGCGGCCATATTTTCGCTATTTTTTCTTTTTTAATCCACAACATGCCTGTGCCTACCGGTGCCGATAGAAACTTATGCAAACTGGTGCCAAAATAATCGCACCCCAGGTCGGGTATCTTAAAATCCAGCAAGCCGAACGAATGCGCGCCATCCACCATCACCTCCACGCCCCGGCTGTGCGCCATACGGCATATTTTCTGCACCGGCATGATCTGCCCTACCCAATTGATGATATGTGTTACATGCAACAGCTTGGTTTTTGGGGTAATGGCATCGGCAAAAGCTTTCACAATCTGCTCGTCGTTCTCTATCGGGAAGTCGAAACTAAGCTGCTTATACACTATCCCCTCGCGCATGGCCCGCTGGCGGTAAGCCTGGATCATGTTCGGGTAATCCTGTTTGGTGCCGATAACCTCGTCGCCCGCCTTCAGGTCGAGCCCGTAGATCACCGTATTCAGTGCCTCGGTGGTGTTGCGGTTAATGGCGATCTCGTCTGGCAATGTTCCGGCAAGCAGGGCGAGTTTTTCGCGAAGCGGTTCGCGGCCCATATCCAGCACCCGGTTCATGTAGTACGATGGCCCCTGGTTTGCCAGGTCGTTATACCGGGCCAGGGCCTGTTGCACCACCAATGGCGCCGGCGATACGCCGCCGTTATTCAGGATGATCAATCCCGAGTTTACCGTATAAGCCTGTTGTACAGTTGCCCAGTAGTCTTCATCTGCAGCAACCTCCGCATCCGTTAAATGCGACACCCGTTTGGCTGCATGGGCAAAATCGGCAGCATGGGCAATATCAAATAAATTACCGGCCGAAAAGGCTCCTGCCAGGGCGGTAAACTGCTTTACAAAGAGTCGTCGGTTTTGGGGCATCAACTAAAGATTGAATAAATATACAAAAAGGCTGCTACTATTATATCTGGGCCTGAAAGAAGGCCGGCATCCAAAGCTTATTAAGGAAGTCGGGCATATTGCGTCTGAAAGTCTGCCAAAGGTACCACAACAGCCTTCTGCTTATCACCCTTTCCGTAAAACAGCAAAATCAGGTATCTATATTTGGTAAAATCTTTAAAAACATCAAACTTATTACCCGGATTTCCATAACCGTCAACCGCCCTGGCGGTGTAGGTGTCGCCAGAACTTTCAGTAAACTGCATATTTGCCGATACAGTTCGCGTCGGATCTTTCAGGTCATCTGTAAAGCTAACCTTCAAACCTTTTTGAGGGGCTATTACCCCGGGCAATATAAACGATATGAACGCGGGCCGTTTAACGGTTTTTGTTTTAGCCACCGTCAGAGTAACGTATTGTTTACTCCGTAACGAGAATTGCACATCCAAAAACATCAGCGTACCCTTATCCTTTTTATCAATATCCCATTTAAAAACGTTTACTGAGGTATCAATAACGGGTAACTTATGCGGGGCTGCTTTTGCTGCGGTAATGCTTAAAACATAAAACGTTACAAATAAGGTATTTCGCGATCTCATGGTTACGGTATTAAGTATATTGATTACTTTTTATGTTTGATGATAAAATAGACACCATCTATATAAAATAAAAATTGACCGGGCGCCGCAATGATCTCGTTGCTTAACGCACCGCATTCGTTCGAATCATCTTTACCTTTAAACGAAACAACAATGATATATTTCGAGCTGATTTTCAGGTTTTCCTTTTTTATCTTGTCTTCTTCAAAGTATTTATCCGCGTTAAGCTTATCCATACCAATCTTATCATAAGCACAGGAATCCTTTGAATCTGCAATGTCGTGCTGATGAATGCGCAAAACGCTTTTTCCTACCATTTTCTTAGCCTCACTCTCATCCATCGCTGTAACGTTACCTGCAAAATAATAGCCTGTTACAACCCAATTACCCTTTATGGTAGAAAGGTTAATCTTATCAAAAGAGGCTTTTTTACCTGCTTTTTCCGAATTATTGGTACCGCAACTGGTAAACATAACCAGCACGCCTAATGAGGCAAAAAATCCAGGTAGATATTTCTTCATATTGTGTCCTTATTTCTTCTTAACTATATCCCCAATAATCATCTCCGCATGCACCCGCGAGTTCTCGATAAACCACAGGTGCGTATCCATTCCACCGCAAACTACACCGGCCAGGTAAACGCCTGGCAGGCTTGTTGTTTCCATAGTTTCGGCGTTATATTGCGGCAGCAGCTTCTCATCAGCCGAAAGCTGTATGCCTATCTTCTTCAAAAAGTCGAAGTTGGGTTTATAGCCCGTCATGGCCAGCACAAAGTCGTTGGCTATGGTTACCGGGCCATCCGGCGTGGCTATATCAACCTCACTTTCGCTGATAGCTGTTACCGACGAATTGAAATAAGCCTTGATGCTGCCTTCTTTTATCCGGTTGATGATGTCCGGCCGCACCCAGTATTTTACCCGGCTGCTGATCTCAGGTGCGCGCACCACCATAGTCACCTCTGCGCCTTTGCGGTAGGTTTCGAGCGCAACATCCACTGCCGAGTTGCTCGCACCAACCACCAGTACCTTTTGCATGGCGTAATAATGCGGATCCTTATAATAATGCTTCACCTTTGGCAGATCTTCGCCGGGTACGCTCAGCTTTACGGCGATATCGTAAAAACCAGTAGCGATAATGATCTTTTTTGCATGGTAAGCTGTTTTGGCTGTAGTAATGGTGTAATGCCCGTCTTTGCCGTCAACACTCAGCACCTCTTCAAAAAGGTTGATGAGTAAATGGTTCGAAAACGCTACCCTGCGGTAATACTCCAGTGCTTCGGCCCGTGTGGGTTTTACGTTATTGGAGACGAACGGTATCCCGCCTATCTCCAGTTTTTCCGAAGTGCTGAAAAAGGTCATCGTCGACGGGTAGTTGTACAGCGAATTAACCAGGCAGCCCTTATCCGTAATCACAAAAGAGAGGCCCGCCTTTTGCGCTTCCAACCCGCAGGCTAAACCAATGGGTCCGGCGCCAATAATAAACAGATCAAGCATGTGCTAAAATTAGCAATTTATGGCAGTTGTTTTTGTTTCAGTTAAAACTGTGACAATTAAATGGGGAAATAGTATCAAGTCGCAAGTATCAGGTATCAAGTATTTTATTTTTAGAGAGTTTTATTTGATAGTTTGCATTACATCTATATTTATGAATGCTTTCCAGGCAGTGTCAGGTAGCAGAGGACACCATACCAAGTATTTTAAAGTATTGTTTGCTGCCAACAACATCAGAACGATGCCGGCAAAAAAAAGGGCACAAAAAAAAGGGTAAGCACCTTTTATCGCACCGCTACAACCCTCTACCCTTGCTGCGTTCCCACCCTGGGGGAATTCAAGAGGAGCTGGTCGTAAAAGACTTACCCCGGCACAAAGATACAAAAAAATGCTTTCCGTTCACTAAAAATAACATTTTGCCAATGTTATCTTCATAACTGTTTACTATACAACTATTTAATATTCCAGCTAAAACCAACGGCCATACCGGCCGACTGTAGCTTAACTTTGCCGTAACCGATATCCGTCAGCGGCAATTGCAGGTAAGGTTGCAAACCGAGGCTGAATTTAGAGCTCAGGCGGTGCTGATACAGTACATTCAGATCGGCCACGCCGAAATAATGTTTATTCCGGTTCGAAACCTGGTATCCTGCAGGGCCCGTAATACCGGCGGCGCCGTAATCATAAAAGTAATTTTCTTTCAGCATCAGGTACGATGAAAGGCCTGCTCCAATACTAAACTGGTTCTTAACGTTGCCAAACAAGCGGTAATTAAGGTCGAGCGGTATATCCAGTATCCGGCAATCGGCATTTACATATTGTGGCTTGTAGGTAAAATAATAGCCGGTGTGATAATTACTAAAATCGGTACCGTAGGTGGCTTTAGCATACACAACGCCGGTGCTCAATGTAAACCTGCCGCGGCCAACTGAGAACAGCAGGCCAAAATTCGCCCCGGTTTGTGTTTCGGCGAACGAGCCTACCCCGTTTATATCCGGCGCTGCCAAAATAGTTAACGCAAAGTGTGTACCCGCCAATGTGGATGTAGCTTTCACTCCTGTTTTGGGTATTTGTTTGGCAATTTGCGGCGTTTCTTTAGCCTCAACTGCCGCCGAATCCGGGTTAGCAACCCCACCCCTGACAGTCTCCGGTTTGCTAACTTCAAAAGTTTTATTGCTGAATGCAGTTGCCGTATTGTTTTGCTCTGGCTTATTGGCTGCAATTACATCGGTGTTATTTGTCGTTCCGGGTTTATCTGTTGCAGTACTTTCGGTATTTACCTTTGGTGGTTTATTTGCAGCGGTTATGCTTTCCGGCTCATTTTTAATAGGTGCAATAGGTCTGTTTCCCTTACGGGGATGTTTGTTCGAGGCTATAGCAGCCGGGTTAATGCTTGTTGCTGTTACCGTCCCTTGCGTACCGCTTTGATTTTTTGCAGGTTGTTTTGCACCTGGCTGCTCAACGATGCCCCCAGCCGCAGCAGATGCACCATTTGAGTTAATATTGGCAGTTGCCTGCTGCCCGGCGGGTCTGGTTTGTTGTGCCTTATCACCACCAATTGTTCCATTTTGTTGTGGCTTGCTTACAGCAAAAGATGGCTTACCCTGCTCATCTGTTGCTGCAGGTTTAAAAAACATCCAGGCAAAAAACACCAGCAAAACAGCCGCGACAGCGCCTATGTAGGGCAGCAAAACTATAATGCCGCGTTTTTTTTCACGCTCATCCAGCATTTTTTCAAGTGCTTCCCAGTCGGCCTCACGGTACTCTGCATGATGGCCGGGTTCGGTTAGCACTTCCCTGAACATTTTGTTCAATTCGTCATCCTGGCTCATCTTCTTAAAATATCTCTTAAATAACTATCTGTCATTATTTTATGTATCGTCATTCTTGCACCTTCTCCGGGCCGCTCTGGCTCGCCTTTATCTTTCCCCAATATCATTTGCTGCAATTTGTGCCTGGCTTTGTGCAGATTTGATTTTGATGTACCTGCATTTATGCCCAGCATTGCACCAATCTCATCGTGCGTGTAACCATCTATAACATATAAGTTAAATACTGTGCGATAGGCCTGCGGCAGGCTTTGCACCAGCGCCAGCAGATCATCATAATTCAGCTTAGCGGTAATCGTATCGCCTACAGCTACCTCAGGCGCCGTATCAATATCTTCGGTATAAGCTACTTTTAAATTAGTACGGTAATAATCGATGGCTGTATTCGTCATAATACGACCCAGCCAAGCCTTGAACGGCTTCGATTCATCGTACTTTTTGATATTGGTAAGCGCTTTAAAAAAACCGCTGTTTAATACTTCGGCGGCCTCGTAGCGATTGGCAGCGTAGCGCAGGCAAATACTCATAGCATAGCCATACAACGTTTTATATAACATTTTCTGACTGGCCCTATCCTGTTTTACACAGCCCTGTATAATATTTTGTAGTTCCTGTTCGCTCATAGGCACATTCTGCACACCGGTAAGGAGGCGCAAGTTATTGAAAATCAAGCGATGTTTTAGCATCCATAAGCTACAAAATATTCAGCGCTGTTTACTTTTTAAAATACAGGTCCTTAAAATTTGTCCAATGCGCGTTTTCACTGCCGAAGGTTGGCCTCGATAAAACGGTAAGTTTATCTGCAAGGAAATATGCATTAAACTCCCTATGTTCAAAATATGGCCACAGCCGCCTGAAATCGACCATCGGGATATCTTTAACTATGGTAATGTGCGGTACAAGCTGCTGTTTATCGCCAAACACTTTCCTGACAGCCCTGAACCAATCGGCCAGTTCGGCATTTAAAACGGGGCGCGCATAGATTGTAGCCGATGCAGAACCGTGCAGAAAATAGGCAAAACCCTTTACGCTGATATAATTCGCCCTGATGCGCAGCAGCTTTTTCTGGTAATACTCCAGCTTTTCGGTCATCATCACCGGCATTTGCCGCCCCTGCCCGGTAATGGTAATATGCGCGATGGAATGCTTCCCATCATATTCGCCAATTACTTTTGCCGACGACAGCTTCAGCCTTCGCACCATTTCTTTAATCTCCGCCGATGGAGATATCAGCATCATATAGTCACAATAGGTACTTTCCAACACTCCCATAGCCTTAATTTTTGTTGACTAATTTGCTAATATTTTTAGCAAATTCAAATAATTATTTAACTTTGTTTTATGGAGCATAAGCGGTACATCGTTCACATCGATCTTGATTCGTTTTTCGTATCGGTCGAGCGCAAGTTCGATCCCTCGCTTATCGGTAAGCCTGTTTTGATAGGCGGTTCTGCCGATCGTGGCGTAGTAGCTTCCTGTAGTTACGAGGCACGCAAATTCGGCATCCACTCAGCTATGCCTATGCGTACTGCCATGCGTTTATGCCCGCATGCCATTATCGTGCGCGGTTCGCACGGCAAATATTCTGAAGCATCGGCGCAGGTTACAAAAATCATTGCCGATACCGTTCCGGCCTTTCAGAAAACGTCTGTCGATGAGTTTTACATCGATCTTACGGGGATGGATCGCTTTTACGATTGTTATCAGTTTGCCACCGACCTGCGGCATAAGATCATCCGCGAAACCGGGCTGCCCATTTCATTCGGCATGTCGTCAAATAAAACCGTCTCCAAAATGGCCACAAACGAAGCCAAACCTAACGGACAGTTGTTTGTACAGCATGGCCGTGAGAAGGAGTTTATGGCGCCGCTGCCCATCAATAAAATACCCATGCTGGGCGAAAAGACCTGCCAAAAGCTTTACCAATACGGTATTGAAAAAATACGCGACCTGCAGCGTGCCGACCTGCGTTTTTTACAAACAGTTTTCGGTCAGGCAGGCCGCGCCATCTGGGAGAAAGCCAACGGCATTGATTATGGCGACATCGTACCCCAGTCCGACCGCAAATCCATTTCAACCGAAAATACTTTTGGCAACGATGTGGCCGATCATAAGACATTAGAATCCGTCCTGGTTTCGATGACCGAGGAGCTGGCTTTTAAACTTCGCAAAGAAAACATGCTGGCCTCGTGCCTGGCAATTAAAGTACGTTATGCTAATTTTGAAACGCATACCCTGCAGGAAAAGATCGCCCTCACCTCTGCCGATCATATCCTCATACCCGGCATCAAAAACCTGTTGAAAAGAGCATGGAACAGGCACAGGCCGGTGCGGTTAATTGGTGTGAGGCTGAGCCAGCTTTGCCAGGGCAACTACCAGATCAACTTATTTGAGGATAACGAAGAAAAAATCAGGCTATACCGGGCATTGGATAAAATAAATTTCCGTTATGGGGATAAAACTGTATGCCGGGCGGCAGGAATGGAGATCGGAACGCGCAATTTTAATCCTTTCATGAAATAAATCCTGACGAATAAGTATGAATTTAAGATATTTTAATGAACACATTAAACCTTATATGCTTTTACGCGTTAAACCTGTAATGCGCAATTACCCATGTCGCATCCGGTACGTTCTTTTTTTGGGTTAATCAATAGTTTAAATTAATTAGGGGGAAGAGAGCATTGCAAAATGCTCTCTTTTGTTTTTTTAAGCCTCTCCCAAACAAAAAAAGCCCCGGCATTTACCAGAGCTTTCCAATTATTTCTTTAAGATATCTTATTTATCTCTTAGCAAATGGCTGATGCTTTGAATCGAGTTCACAAAGTTTAAACCTATGGTAAAGTATGATGTTTGCGTTTCGTAGCTCAGCAACCTGCCGTAGCTGAATTTAACCGTATTGGCAAAAATACTAATCTGGCCTCCCAAACCTACGTAAATGTGATTATTCACTTCCACAAAACTTGCCTCCGGGCCAAACGACGGTACAAATATTTGTTTTACCACGCTGGCACCCTTGTTAGGCTTTAAATAAAACGAATAGCCAACCCACGGTGCCGGCTGGAAGTTAATGCCGTTATCGCCGCTGCCTGGTGTTTTTAACCATGCAAAACCCGAAGTCGGACCGCCTGTCCAGCCAAAATCATCCACCTGGAAAAGCATTACAAAGGCTGAGTTGCCTTTGATGTTATCAACCGTGATCTTCAGTTTATCGCCAGGTTCCATATTTTCCGACGAGATGTCGATCTCCGTATTTTGCAAATCGGCGCCATCAACATATTTCTGGGTATAGGTATAGGTGTACATCTCGGGCGCTGAAGGATCTGCACGTGGCACCTGGTTCTTCAATACGTCTACAAAACCAAAAACATTTACCGGTTTTTCGTTACCCTTGGTATCAATCAGTGTAGCCATCAGTTTGATCTTCACCGAATCCTTTATCTTTTTGATCAGGTTCTTATCAAAATTGATTTTGATCTGTGAGTTCGACTGGATATACTTTACACTGGTAAATGAGGAGGGCCTGATTACAGTAAATTTAGAGTTGTCAGTTTTATTCCTGACTGTAAATGAGATGAACTGGCTCGGGTCCAGATCAACCTGTGCATAGCTGAACATCGTACATAAAACAAACAAAAGAGACAGTAGTAATGTTTTTTTCATAATTTAAATACAATAACATTAAAGGTTAATTCAACGGTTTACTTAATTAAGGGTAACTGCAATGTTGCGACATTTTTGTTAATATTTAAAATATAAAGTGAAACAAAGTGCATCTATATACGTAAAAAGTAGAACTTATCGCGTTACAAATCAAATAATTGCGTAAAGTATTTGTGTTTTTAATTATAGGTTTACTTAATAAATTATAATTAAAAATAAGAAGGACTTCATCCATGTAACAATCCCGAAATAAAAAAGGCGGCTGTACAAATGTGCAGCTGCCTTTTTTATATTGTTCAATGTCAGATCAATAACCGCGCGAAAACGAATACGGAAAATCCACATCGTTTATCCCACGCTGTTTGTTTGGTGATTTCGACATATTAAAATTAATCATACCGCCGTTTTGCATCAGTTGCTTATGACTTATCCAGTTAAAGTCGTAAGGCTTACCGTTATAAGTTATGCTGTTTACATATTTATTATCGGCGCTGTTTAGCGGCGCATTGATCACCAGGGTTTTGCCGCTCTCGAGCTTCAATGTCATTTTCCTGAATAATGGAGCACCTAAAACATACTGGTCGCTGGCCGGGCAAACCGGGTAAAAGCCCATCGCCGAAAACACATACCAGGCCGAAGTTTGCCCGTTATCTTCATCGCCACAGTAACCATCGGGTGTGGCTTTGTACATCCGGTTCATAGTTTCGCGGGCCCAGTATTGGGTTTTCCAGGGTTCGCCGGCATAATCGTACAAGTAGATCATGTGTTGTATGGGCTGGTTACCATGCGCATACTGCCCCATATTGGCAATTTGCATTTCACGTATCTCGTGTATGGTACCGCCGTAATAACTATCATCGAACACCGGGGGCAGGCTGAACACCGAATCGAGCTTGGCTACAAACTGTTGTTTACCGCCCATCAAACCGATCAACCCGTTAATATCATGAAAAACGCCCCAGGTATAATGCCAGCTGTTACCTTCGGTAAATGCATCGCCCCATTTAAAGGGGTTAAAAGGGGTTTGAAATTGGCCATCGCTGTATTTGCCGCGCATCATCCGCGTTTCTTTATCAAACAGGTTGCGATAGTTCTGGCTGTGTTTGGCGTAAATCTCTATCTCCTCTTTAGGTTTACCTAAGGCTTTGCCCAACTGGTAAATTGCAAAGTCATCATACGCATACTCCAAAGTACGGGCGGCACTTTCGGGGAAGGTCAATACGGTATCGTGTTTCAAATTGATATTAAAATCGGCCGGCACATAACCTAACCCGTTATATTGTTTTACGCCGAAACGGCCCACGGCACGTATCGGCCCTTCGTTATTGGCGCCATGCTTCAGGGCTTCCCAAAGTGTATTGATATCGTATCCGCGCAAGCCTTTCAGATAAGCTTCAGCTACGACTGATGCTGAGTTATTGCCCACCATCACGTTGGCCAAACCGGGGCTGCTCCACTCGGGCAGCCAGCCGCTCTCTTTATAATCATTCACAAGCCCTTCCTGCATTTCTTTATTTACCGACGGATAAACCAGGTTAAGGAATGGGTACAAGGCGCGAAAAGTATCCCAGAAACCCGTACCGGCAAACATATAGCCCGGCAGCACCTGCCCGTTGTATGGGCTCCAATGCATCGGTTTTCCGCCGGCATCGATCTCGTATAATTTATTCGGGAAGAACAGCATCCGGTACAGGCAGCTGTAAAAAGTGCGCATCTGGTCAATACTGCCCCCTTCGGGTTGGATGCGGCTCAGGGTTTTGTTCCAGGTAGCTTTAGCTTTTTGTTTGGTGATGTCGAAGCTATCGTTACCCAACTCACGCTTCAGGTTCAGTTCGGCCTGCTCAAAGCTGATGAACGAAGATGCCACACGCAGCGTTACCTGCTCTCCTTTACGGGTCTTAAACCCGATAACTGCGCCTGCATGCCTGGTGCTCATTTCCAACGAATCTTTTACCAGCAACGTATCTCGTGTAGTATAAACCATCGTAAACGGCTTGCTCAGGTAAATAACAAAGTAGTTTTTAAAGTTTTTTAACGGGCCGCGGGCATAGCGTGTGCTGTAACCGATGATCTTGTTTTCCTGCGGGATGACTTTGACATACGATCCCCTGTCCAGCGCGTCAACCACCACGAACGAGGTATCCGATTTAGGGAACGTAAACCTGAACTGGGCAGCGCGCTCAGTCGGCGTGATCTCGGTAGTTACATCCGCATCGGCCAGGTAAACGCTATAATAATAAGGTTTGGATATTTCGGCCTTGTGCGAAAACCAGCTTGCCCTGTCCCACTGCCCCACTTTAATTCGGCCGGTGCCCGGCATAATGGCAAATTGCCCGTAATCGTTCATCCATGGCGAAGGCTGGTGTGTTTGTTTAAAACCTTTGATCTTATCGGCACTGTAGGTGTATTGCCAGCCATCGCCCATTTTGCCGGTTTGGGGCGTCCAAAAGTTCATGCCCCAGGGCAAGGCTATAGCCGGATAAGTATTTCCGTTAGATAGATCGATCTTTGATTCGGTACCCATCAGCGGGTTGATATATTCAACCGGGTCGGTAACGGTATTTATCATTTGTGCTTGTGCAAAAGTACAAGCAGCAGCAAATGCAAAAATGCAGCAGAGTTTTTTCATAAGTAGTAACAGGTCAGTTTTTAAAGTACTGGCTAAAGTAGTAATTTAAAATGGAGTTTAATTATTGGGCGTTCCCCTTTGGGTCAGGCTGTACGCTCATACTGCACAGGCATTAGTCGCATGGCCGGTATCCGCTTCCTAACGCAACTTTGCGCGCGTTGCCCATCTCTAAAACAACGTCGGCCCGCCGCCCAGCTTCAACCTCCCCAAATGCTTATACGCATTGTCAGTAGCTTCCCTGCCGCGCGATGTGCGCATCAAAAACCCTTCTTGTATCAAAAAAGGTTCATAAACCTCTTCAATGGTGCCTTCATCCTCACCAACGGCTGTCGCGATGGTTTTTAAACCAACCGGCCCGCCTTTAAATTTATCGATGATGGTGAGCAGTATCTTATTGTCCATTTCGTCCAAACCATGCTCGTCAACATTCAGGGCACTCAGAGCAAAACGGGCAATCTCGGTATCTATCTGCCCGGTGCCTTTTACCTGGGCAAAATCGCGGGTTCGGCGCAGCAAAGCATTGGCAATACGCGGTGTACCGCGGCTGCGGCGGGCAATTTCGTAAGCGGCTTCTTCGCGTATCGGGGTACGCAATATCGATGCCGAACGCAACACAATGGTGGTGAGCAATTTGGCATCATAATATTCTAAGCGGGCGTTGATACCGAAACGGGCGCGCAACGGTGCGGTTAATAATCCCGAGCGTGTGGTAGCCCCCACCAGCGTAAACGAATTCAACGATATCTGCACCGAGCGTGCGTTAGGTCCACTTTCGAGCATGATGTCGATCTTAAAATCCTCCATCGCGCTATACAGGTACTCTTCCACCAGCGGGCTCAACCGGTGTATCTCATCGATGAACAAAATATCACCTTGTTCGAGATTGGTAAGCAAGCCGGCCAGGTCGCCGGGTTTATCCAGCACCGGGCCCGAGGTAATTTTAATACCCGAGCCCATTTCGTTGGCGATGATATGTGAAAGGGTAGTTTTACCCAATCCCGGCGGGCCGTGCAGCAGCACATGGTCGAGCGATTCGCCGCGCTGTTTGGCCGCCTGCACAAAAACTTTCAGGTTGGCTAATATTTTATGCTGGCCTGTAAAATCCTCAAAAGCCTGCGGGCGCAATACTTTTTCAATATCACGCTCAGTCGACGAAAGGCTATCCGGGTTAGGATCGAGATTTTGGTTCATTACCAACGAAATTAGTAATTAAATTGAAAAGCCCCCTCTAAATCTCCCCCTGTAGGGGAGACTTTTTTAAATGGTTGTTTAAAGCCCTCCCTTCCGGGGAGGGTTGGGTGGGGCCTACCCTTCCGGATACTTCCTGAATATGGCGTTGATACGCATCTGGATCACACCAAAAAACGCTTCACGGAAAATACGGGTCGACATTTTGGAAGTGCCTACCGTACGGTCGGTAAAAATGATCGGCACTTCAACCACCTTAAAACCATGCTTAATAGCGGTATATTTCATCTCGATCTGGAAGGCGTAGCCTACAAACTGTATCTTATCCAGTTGCACGGTCTCTAATACTTTGCGCTTATAGCATTTAAACCCGGCTGTGGCATCCTGTATATCGATGCCGGTAATAAAGCGCACATATACCGAGGCAAAATAGCTCATCAGCACCCGGCTCATCGGCCAGTTTACCACGTTAACGCCTTTAACATAGCGCGAACCCACGGCCACATCGGCACCATCCACACAAGCCTGGCGCAGGCGGATCAGGTCGTCGGGGTTATGCGAAAAATCGGCATCCATTTCAAAAATATAATCGTACTGGTGCGCAATGGCCCATTTAAACCCATGAATGTAAGCGGTGCCTAAACCTTGCTTCCCTGCACGTTCTTCGATAAACAACCGATCCGGGTAATCTATCTGGATGCGTTTAACGATCTGCGCCGTACCATCGGGCGAACCGTCGTCTATAATCAATACATGAAAATCATGTTCAAGCGAGAATACTTTATTCAACAGGCGTTCAATATTCTCTTTTTCGTTGTAGGTTGGTATAATTACAATACTATCGGGCACCTGTGCTTCTGAGTTTGGTTTCTGATCGGGCAAATGTCAATAAACTGAAAGGCAAATATAGAAAGTTTTTTCTCGCAGTGCCGGCAGTGCTTATCCACTATATGCAAAATATTACACTATATTGGCTTAAACACATATTTTGCACAGGTGTTTTACTATTTTGGTTTTTAACGTCTATATTTAGGCACCAATTATCCAATTAACAACAACCATGAAAAAAAACAGAATAACGCTGCTTATTGCCCTCTTCGCGCTTGCACTCATTCCAAAGGTAAAGGCCCAAGGCCCGAACTGGATAGTCGATCTCGACTGCTACTTTAACCACGAGTTTAAAAAGGATAAGGAAGGTAAATTTACCTCCGAACGCTTCCACTACATCTGGGATGAAAAGGACCTGAACGGTTACTCCAATTGGGGCGATGCATTTATCAAATACGGCGCCACACTCAAAAGTCACGAAGAAGCTCCCACTGCCGAAAACCTGAAACACAGCGATATTTATATCATTGTAGACCCTGACAACAAAAAGGAAACGCCCGACCCGCATATCATTACCCCGAAAGATGCCAAAGCCATAGCCGGGTGGGTAAAAGCCGGCGGCGTTTTGGTGATACTGGCTAACGACAGCGCCAACGTTAACCTGCCAAGCACCAATGTGCTCGCTAAAGAGTTTGGTTTACATTTCAATGATGATATACAGAACCACGTTATCGGTAGCAACATTGCTGCTGGTACTTTGATGGTACCCGACGGCGACCCTATCTTCAAAACTGCCAAAAAGATTTACCTGAAGGATATGAGCTCCATCACCCTGAGCGGCAATGCCAAAGCTGCTTACACTAATAAAGACGGTGTAGTGCTGATGGCGACAGTTAAGTACGGTAAAGGCACCGTATTTGCAGTAGGCGACCCCTGGTTGTACAACGAATACACTAACGGGCATTTACCCGCAGGTTACGATAACGACAAAGCAGCCGACGATCTGAGTAAATGGCTCATCGCGCAGATACCCAGAAAGAAATAATTTATTCACAAAAAGCCCCGGATTAAATAAATCCGGGGCTTTTTGTGTTTTTGGCGAATTATATCCGGAAAAATATTTTTTGGAGATATCAAAATATTTTTACCTTTATAAAAATAACAAGTTATTCTTTTAGTGATGTTATTTAAAACGGCCAATCCCCAGGCTTAGTATCATTGCAGTATAGCTGTTATTTTCCAGGTTGCAATCCTGCAACCCAAACACACACCGTTTTATTCCTGGGCAATTTTAATCATCAATCCCATTTTTGGGTACGGTGAAGTTTTGTTTGTTCTTTGTCTGAGCCTTTACTGGCGGATGCTCGGGCAACAACAATATTGATCCTCTTTAATTATTTTTTATCCAATCCCTTAAAAAATAATTTTAGTTAACTGACCAAAACACCAGCCATGCCCCCGGACAGCCACCCGGGGGCTTTTTTGTGTGGTCAATTCTGATAAAATCGGTATACTTGTTCAGATCGAAGTCACATGAAAATAAAGTTCGTATTACTATTTATACTTATCGCTAACATCTCCCTCGCCCAGGAGGCCGACCCTGCCTTTGGCCACAAAATGATTGATACGCTCACTTCAAAATACTTTTGGGGCCGCGGTTATACCAACGACGGCGTTGGCAAAGCCGCACGTTTTTTGGCCGGGCAATTTAAAAGTTACGGTTTGCAGCCGATGGATGGCAAGCGTTTCGAACAGCCGTTCAGTTTCCCGGTTAACACCTTTCCGGGAAAAGCAGAGGTGAACATTAATGGCACTAAGTTGCGTACCGGTTACGATTATATTGTAACTGCCGATAGCCGTGGTATCAAAACCAGCGGTACCCTCATAAAAAGCGACAGCGTACATTTTGTAGATGCGGAACATCGAATTATGGTAACCTTGCAAAAAAAGCTAACCTGGGATGTAGCTCAAAAAACCGAAGATTATACCGGTATTGAAGTAGATCAGAAAGCTATAACCGGCGATCCGCAAACTATCGACATTGATATAGAAAACAAGCTCATCCCCCAATTTAAAACAGCCAACATCTGCGGTGTGGTAAAGGGTACTGTTAAACCCGATTCCATCATCGTAATAACTGCCCATTATGATCACCTGGGCGGCATGGGCAACGCTACCTACTTTCCGGGTGCTAACGACAATGCCAGCGGAGTAACTTTATTGCTTGCTCTGGCACAGTATTACGGAACGCACCCTCAACCTTATACCATGGCCTTTATCCTCTTTTCGGGTGAAGAGGCTGGCTTGCTGGGGTCTAAGTATTTTACAGAAAACCCGTTGATCAAACTATCAGATATCCGTTTCCTATTCAACCTCGACCTGGAAGGTACCGGCGACGAAGGTGCGACCGTAGTGAACAGCACCATCTACAAAAACGAATTTGCCCTGCTTAACCAGGTGAACGATCAGTATCATTACTTGGTTAAAATTTATCCACGTGGCAAAGCCGCAAACAGCGATCATTATTTTTTTACCGAGAAGAGGGTACCGGCGTTTTTTATGTACACCATGGGCGGCATCAAAGCTTATCACGATGTTTACGACATCAGTGCTACCCTGCCTCTAACCAAATATCCGGAATTATTTAAATTGCTGCTGGCTTTCAACGATAGACTGATGAATAAAAGTAATTGATTGTTACCTTTATCTACCTGTTTAAAACCAATGAAGATCAGATATTTTCTACTACTCATTACGGTTGCCATCCCGGCACTGTCATTTAAGGACCAGGAAAAAGGTTTTGTACCGATGTTCGACGGCAAAACCCTCAGCGGCTGGGAAGGCGACCCGAAATACTGGCGCGCCGAAAACGGCGAGATCATCGGCGAGATAACACCGGCAACGATCATCAAAGTCAATACCTTTTTGATTTGGAAAGGCGGCCAGCCCGGCGATTTTGAATTGAAATGCGAGTACCGCATCTCGGCCAAAGGCAACAGCGGCATCAACTATCGCAGCACACGTGTTGATACCTTGCCTTATGCCCTAAAAGGCTACCAGTTCGACCTCGACGGTAAGGACAAATACAACTTGGGCTATCCCAAATACAGTGGCCAGAACTATGAAGAGCGCGGCCGGCAATTCCTCGCCTATCGCGGGCAGCGTACCACTATTGAGCCCGATAAAAAGCCTGTCGTTACTGATAGTTTGGGCACTAAGGAAACGTTATTAAAAGCGATCAGGTACGACGACTGGAACGAGATTGACCTGGTAGTAAAAGGCAATAACATGAAGCATTACATCAACGGTGTGTTAATGAGCGAAGTTACCGATAACGACCTTGTTAACCGCAAGATGAACGGCCTCATCGGTGTGCAGGTGCACGTTGGGCCACCCATGAAGATAGAGTATAAAAACCTCAGGATAAAATACTTAAAGTAATACATATCTGATTAAATTAACTTAAACAAGCATTTTCAAATCTTAAGCAATTTGTGCATATTTGCACCGCAAAAAAATATACTTGCACGGTTGCATAGCTCAACTGGATAGAGCAACTGCCTTCTAAGCAGTAGGTTTCAGGTTCGAGCCCTGATGCGACCACGAAACAAAGCCTTTTGGAGATGCTCTCTCTGAAAGGTTTTTTTGTTTTGACCGTTGTGCTGCTTTCAATGAGGCGATGGTTTAATAATATGATATTTACCGCTCAGGTGCATCAGGCTGAACAGGTAAAGCAACCCATCGTAGTAAGGGTCAAAATAACCATCATCATAAGGCTGTAGCTTAGCGTCCCACAGCGCACGCACAAAATCAAGGCTATGCTTGTCCGTATCCATTAACACCGAGGCTGCACTTGTGGATACGAGTCCTAAAGAGTGTCGCAGCTTTCTGAAACCGCCTGCCTGCAAAATGTATTCGGGCGGCGTGCCATCCAGGTTAAACTGATCGCCGAATTGATCAATCCCTTTCGATCGTAAAAATGCCTGGAACCGCCGGGCATAATCATGCTGCCATGCCCTGTCTTTACCAAACCAGTTGTAATCCATAGCAATATTCATGGGCACCCGCCACGAATCGTACCTGAATACCGACTGCATACGCGTATTGTGCGGCTGGCCCGAAAATTCGGTATAATCGGGATTCAGCCCGGTACCTGCCGCGCACGCCCGGTGCAGGAACGCACGCGCAGTATCTGCGCAATCTTTATAAAATTGTTCATGACCATCGCGTGCATACATCGCCCAAACTTCAAAAAAAGCAGGTAGGTGGTATGATGGATCGGTCCAGTTATAGCCACCGCCTTCGGGCACAAAACTGATTTGCTTATGTTCGGTGTTGATGATGTTATAGATACCCGCGTCTCCGTTCTTCTTCCACATCGCATCCAGTATCCACCGTGCTTCAGCGTAATAATTTATCCCGGTATTATTTCCCCACCGGTTTGATGCAAAGAGCAAATCGGTTATAAAATAAAGCTCCCCATCTGAAGCAGACCCCTCCGAATTACGGCGCATTGTTTTCGGGTTAATGCTCCAGGCAAAGTAAGCTTCCCTGGGGCCATCCTGGTGCTGGAGATATTTTTTCGACCAGCGCCATATCCGGTCAAACACGTCCTTCTTATTAAGCTGCACCGCGATCATCATCCCATACGAAAGCCCTTCCGTGCGGGCATCATGGTTTTTAACATCCGACACATACGCCATCGTATCGCCCACTTCAAAATAAACACGGTTCGGCCCTTCAAAAACATCGTAATAAGCTTTAGCCACCTTCTGGTCGATTTCTTTCTGGTCATAACCAGCTTCGCGAAAAAGATTGCGATACACACCTGATTTATATGCCGGTTCGATTGCTGTTTTTTGTTGGCTATAGCCTGGTAATTGAAACAAAATGAATAAAACCGCAACTATAATTAAACATTTTATTTGAAGCTGTGAAGATATTTTTAGCATACCGATAAATAATATTTGATGGTCAAAGCTATAGCCTTATTTCGTTCTGCAATACTACGTTTGTATATATTATGTACACATTTGTATAACGTTATACATAAAACAAAAAGCCGGCACTTTACAGTACACAGCTTTTTGCTTAATTAAAGCTTAGGTCATATCAGTCAGTCATCAATGTTGTTTCAAATTAGGGTTCAGTTGAAGCTCATTAGCGTTATATGGTAACAGCCATTTATTAGGATCTGTCAGAGTCGACTCCAAATAAGGTTTTAAAGATGCAGGTGCCCTATTCTCAACTGCATCGATCAGCACACGCGGGCGCCCGTGCCTGGCCACGCGCATTAAATCGTACCAGCGATGCCCTTCATACCCTAATTCAAGTCCGCGCTCCTTCAAAATTAAATCTTCAATCTGGTCGTTAGTAGAAGTTGTTGCGGTCGTTGACGGATAAGTTGGCATTCCTGCTCTTCCCCTCACTGCATTAAGCTTGGAGATAGCATTGCTTTTATCTCCAACCCTGTTCAATGCTTCGGCCCATAACAGGTACATGTCGCCCTGGCGGGTGATGTGAAAATCGCCTTCGCTACGATAGGGCAACCTTACCGGCGGCGGCACATCAATAGTAGCCGGTGCAACCTTACCGGTACCTAAATACTTCCATATTACAGGGTTAGGACTCCCTACCCTGTTGTAAGATGGTGCACCACCGGCATACGTACCGCCAAAACCACGGTAGGCATCATCGGTAGCGGTATTTGTTACGCTTACGCTATTTGGCCAATTAGGGTTGTAAGCCTTTATTGCCACATCAGATGGTGCGACGACATATTTCCCGCCAGATGCTGGGTCATTTGAAGTTAAAGCCATCAAAGTACTTGTTTCGCGTGTTGCGTACGAGAAATTGACCATAAACATCGGCTCGTTGAACAACTGGTTACCTAAGGTAAAAATATCAAACCAGTGATCGCCTATGGTCGGGCCGCTTCCATTCAATATGAACGGGTACTGGCCGGTGTTAAACCAGGCCTGGCAAGCGGCGTTTGCCTGCGCATATTTATTTCGCCACAGGTAAACCTCCGCCTGCAAGGCGCATACGGTACCTTTACAAACCCGGTGCCGTGTTTGCTCGTTACTTTGCCTTAAGGTGCCATCCTCGTTAAATACGTTGATGGCAAAATCGGTATTGGTGAACGCCTGGGTCAGGTCATTCTCGATCGAATCCAGGATGGTGTTTTGCGGAGTTACCGATAAGTATGATACCTTGCTGATATCGTCGACCGGTGTAGTTGTAAATGGCACGTCGCCCCAGTTCCTGATCAGGTGGAAATAGGCAAAGGCCCGCAGGTACTTAGCCTCGCCTATATACTGGTTCATCATAAACAGCGAAAAATTGTTCTGATCGCGCGGAACACGGTATATGTTTTTGATCAGATAATTTGCCCTGTTGATGAGGTCGTAGTACGGCCCCCAATTGGTGTACCGGTTTGTGGGCTTAACGCGATGCTCAGCCAGCTGAACGATATCACTGTCGGCACCCGTACCCGGTTTGGCCCAATCTGCCTGTACCTCTCCCAGTACAAACATGTAGTCCACCAGGGGTTGCAATTCCTCGTAGGTTCCGCGCAGCATATACTGCGCATCCCAATAATCGCCCAGAAAGTCCTGGGCTCGGGTAACATCGGTAGGTTTTACATCCAGGAACTTTTTGCAGGATGATATTGCGGTGACCAATACGCTCACAACAACTATCGTTGCAAAAGTAAGTCGCTTATTGAAGAAAGTTTTCATCATTATTTTGCTCTAAAATATCCAACCATTATAGCCCCAGCTTAACACCTATGTAAACCACTTTGGCTTGTGGGATACTTGCGTAATCGGCGCCGTACATAATCTGATTAACTGCGCTACCCACCTCAGGGCCATAGCCTTTGTATTTGGTGAAAGTGTACAGATTTTGCCCGGTGACCTGTACCCGGACACTTTTAAACACGCTGTTCAACCTCGCGCTTTTCAGCGGCAGGTTATAACCTAAGGTCACCGCCTTAAAGCGCAGGTAAGAGCCATCTTCGATCCAGCGGCTCGAAAAACGCGCATTCCCTTCCGGATCGCCATACTGAAGCCTCGGCATTGCAGATACGTCGCCTTCCTGGCGCCAGCGATTTAAGATAGAAGTTGATTGATTGTCGTAATTAGACATCGACTCCAGGGCGGCACGCTGCGCGTTATATACCTGGTTGCCATACGCAAAATCCATAAACACGGTCAGATCAAACATTTTGTAGCTGAACGTATTGTGAAAGCCGCCAAAGAACTTGGGATTAGCATTGCCGATGATCTTGCGGTCGTTGGTATCAATTACGCCATTGCGATCCACATCTTCATAAATCATATCACCGCCTTTGAAAGGGATAGCGTTTGTCGCCCCGTTTTTCAGCGTTACATCCGATGTTCGTGCATATACCCCTGTAGCGTTATAGCCATAAAATGCACCAACCGGACTGCCAGCTTTTAAGATAGTGCTGAATCCACCCGGATAGTTGACTATCGGGTTCGTCCTATCCGGCATCGATAAGATGGTATTTGTATTAAAGGAGATATTAAACCCGGAGTTCCAGGCGAAAGACCCTTTTTTTACATGAGTGGATAAGGAGAGCTCTACCCCCCGGTTCCTTACCGAACCTTCGCTTACGGTATAGCTCCTAAAGCCGCTTATACCCGGCAGGGCTATCGAGTTCAGCAGGTTACCGGTAACCCGGTTATAAAAGTTTGCAGTGAGTTCGATGCTGTTTTTCAGCACGCTGAAGTCGATCCCTCCATCAAACTGGGTGGTTTGTTCCCAGGTAAAATCGGGGTTACCGAGGATGCCTAACTTTACCGCCGAATAGCCCTGGTATGGAGATGCGACAATGTAATTGTAAGCGCTGTAATAACCAACATCATCATTACCGGTAATGCCGTAGCTGGCGCGCAAGGTCAGATCAGATAAAAAAGACCCGGGTTTGAAAAAGTCTTCCTTCGTGGCATGCCACGAGACTGCAACCGCCGGGAAATATCCCCACTGATGCCCTGCCGCAAACCTGCTCGAACCATCGGCCCGGATGTTTGCCCCGATGGTATATTTTGATTTATAACTATACTGCGTACCTGCAAAAAATGAGATCAGTCGCCAGGTAGGCGTCTGGCTGGCTATCGAATCGATAAAATTGGGATCGTTGGTATTGATCAGGAACTGGTCGGCCGTGGAGTTAATTGCCTTAACATATTTGGCATCAAGCGACGTCGATTGAAAAGAGTTACCCAGGTATGCCGAAAACGCGTGGTCGCCCGACTTCGACACCCGTTCATAATTCAACGTATTTTCGTTAAGTACCATCAGCTCTGTACTGTTGGCTTGCGCCGAATAACGCTGCACATAAGTTACTGGTAAAAAACCGGCCGACGGCACGAAACGCAATTCGTTCAGGCGGTCAAAATCGGCAGCGATACCGATACGCAGATTGAGGTAAGGCGAAAAGGTATATTGCCCGGTTATCCGCCCGAATATGCGGTTTGAGTTGTTTTCATCGCGCATCCTGTAAATTATCGCGTACGGATTGTTACGCCCGGCATAATCTGAGCTGTCAGGGTCGCGAAGCGTATTGCCTGTGGGATCGTGCTGTAAAGTGGTTAATGTAGGACTTTTTAATGTGGCCAATAACAACGGATTGGTATTAGGAGCGTTACCTTCATCTTTCAATACTTTATCCGAGCGTATAAATGTCAGGCTGTTCAGGAAAGTTAGTTTCTTACCTACTTTATAATCCAGGTTAAACCTGGCGCTAAACCTGTCGAAACTGGTACCGGTAATTACACCGCCCTGGTTGGTATAGCCTGCCATGAGTGAATATTTAGCCACCGCATCACCTCCGCGCAGCACCAGGTGAAAATCGTTGAAGCTGCCCCGGCTAAGCACCTGTTGTTGCCAATCGGTATTATTACTATAACGCCAGCGCTGGTTTGATGGGGTGGATAACAGCAGGTAACGCCCCATGCCGGATGTTATCTGGGCGGGAGTTTGCCCCCGTGAGGTCTCCTCATCAATAATATAACTTTTGTACTGATCGGCATTTAAAACCGACAATTCTTTCGGAACGAACGAGATACCATTGTTCAGCGTGATATCCAGCAAGGTCTTTCCGCTGGTACCGCCGTAAGTATTAACAATGACAACTCCGTTAGCCGCCCGAACTCCATAAGCTGCCGTCGCGTAAGCATCCTTCAAAACAGCTATGGATGCGATATCGTGCGGGTTAATGTCGGCCAGTGGGTCATTATCTGCATTCAGCGCCAGTGGGTATTGATTGCGGATTGATCGCACGGGCACTCCATCCACAATATATAATGGCGTGGTGCCCGCATTTAATGTAGATATTCCCCTGATATTCACAAGCGCACCCGAACCTGGTGCGCCCGATGTATTAATTACATGCACACCTGCTGCCTGCCCCTGTAACAGGCTGCCTATCGATTGCGAGGTCAATTCTTTAAATCGGTTATCCTGTAGCACCGATATGGTTCCGATAGAAGGTTGGTTTTTAACGCCTAAGTAACCCACATCCGGATTTTGCGCATTTTGCGAATCCTGCACGTCTCTTTGATTGATCAAAGCGCGCAGCGAATCTATTTTGGACAATTTAGCCGGGGAGGTGCTATTTTGGCCGAACGCCGTATAGAACGCCCCGAAGCCAAGTATGGTTAAACCCCAAAAACGAATTATTTGGTGTCGAGATCTTATCATTTTTCTATGTTGAAAGGTTAAATAACGGGTGGACTTATTTATATATCGGCGTCAGCACCAGACAATCAAAATCGACTGAACCGTTTATCGTACAAACCCATTTTAATGGAGTATCGCCGCTTTTTTTGAAGGTGTAGTTACCAATAAAAGCTTTCTGCTCCCAGTTTGAAGGCTGCCCCAGCGTCAAACCATAGTTGACCGGCACTCCGATGAGATCCTTCCCGCAATACAACTGGTAGGTTCCGCGGCCGCCTGCTTTGTAATTGGCCTCAATCCGGTAAGTCCCTTTTCTGATATTCTTCACAATCGAGATCACGGAGTCGCCCGCTGCATGAGGGCTAAAGAACAAGCAGTTGATCGTCCCACGTGAAGTACCGGTACCGCTCTCGGCATAAATGCGCCAGTTGCCGGTGGTGGTCGTCGGGGGAAGCGAACCAGCGGTAAACCCGGCAGCACCGTATTCATAACTGGTGGCCAGGCTGAAATAGTGATAGATCTGAACCCTTTTCGATGTTTTGCTATCGGTTGTTGTGTCAAACACCATGTGCTTATCCAGGTTATGAACGAGTCCATTCCGCATCAGGATATCGCTGGCGGCCAGGCCGACCGTACTGTTGTTAATCAGCTTATTGTCTGCCAGGTTAAAATATATCCAGCTTTGATTATCCAGTGACAGAATGGTATTATCATAGCTTTCCAGCAGGTTGATACCCGGAATAGCCAGGGTGTGCGGCGTATAGGAAGCACTAAAATTGCTCCCTTTGATGATGTGATACAGCATCAGGCTTTTGAGGTCAGCCATTGGCATATTATCGAATGTTGTAATGCCTGCGGTTTTTAATACATCGTTGGTTTCGGCAAAAAGCGATAAGGCTACCCGCACATTATTCTTATCGTTAAGTAAAGTAAGCGTATCGAGTAACCCTACGCGTTGCAATCCTGCTGTAAATACACTGTAGGTGCCTGGATTTTGCGACAGGAACTGACCAATGGTTAAACTTGGCGGATCCAGAACCGCATCTATCTTGTGGACAAGGCCGTTAGAGTAAACGATATCCGTTTGATAAACATGCGCAATACCATTTGCAACCGTATTATAACGATACCCCTTGGATATATCTAAGGTCAAAAAATCGCCCGCACCGGATGGGGTTGCCTGCGGCCCCTGGATAAAGTTGGCAGCATATAACCGCGTAGGGAGTATAAGATAAGTCAATACCGTTTTTAACTGCGCGGCGGTTAAATCGTTAATACTTGTTTTCCCTTTGTTTTTGATGTATTGCGCCCAGGCCGAATTATTGGGCGCAAAAAAAGTAAACGGCCCATAAGTATCCAGCGTGGCTGCCATGTTTGCTATTTGCAGCGCCTGGACTGTTGTGGTAAGCGAAGTATCTGCCTGTATCTGATCCAGCATCAGGGTAGTGCGGGTGGGCACCATGTACGAAAGACTGGTATCCCGGCAACCTGCGCATGCAGCCAGCAAACAAATAACCGTAAGCCTGGTTAACAGCTTTGCTGCACCGGTATTTGTATTGGTTAATATTTTTACTACTCTTTTCATATTAATCGGTTTAAATCATTGGCGTTTATTGATAATATGGGTTTTGCACCAACGCTGGGTTTCGGTTAAGTTCGATGCTCAGTATAGGCAGGTACCAACTTCTTGGGTCGATGATTCTCGACCGGATAAGCGCACGCTCAGCAACCGTTCTCGATTGGGCCACGGCATTGATCAGCAAATCAGGGTTGCTGTCATTTGTCGCCTCACGCACCAGGTCAAACCATCGTTTACCTTCCATGGCGAGTTCAAGGGCACGCTCCTTCAGCACGTATCCTTCGAGTAAGCCACCATCGGCGGTCCCATCAACCCCTACATAAGGAGAAATGCCAGCCCGGGTGCGTATCGTGTTAATCAAATTGATCGCTTCCTGTTTTTGGGATACGCCAAGATGGGTAAGCGCCTCGGCCCTGAGCAACATCACATCCGCCAGGCGATATACAATAAAATCAGCATCGCCCGCCGGACGGCCGATATTGGTGGTACCGTTTACACTTAAGCCTGTATACTTCCAGTACACGTTCGAACCGGCATTTACGTAGGTATTGTTTAAGCCCCTCGTCTTATCCTGCTCGATCGAGAAATAGTTTGTTAACACCGGGTTTACCGTAAAACCTCCCGACACCCCTCCAAGATTATTGGTTTCCTGTAATTTATAATCAAACTGAACCTCAAATATGCTTTCGGAAGTATTCTTCTGGGAAAACATACTGAACCAGTTAACCCCTGCTACCAATGAATATAGCGTGTTATTAAGAACCTTTTGAGAAGCATCAACTGCCTGCTGGTATTTGGCACGCCACAAATAAACATCGGTTTGTAATGCGTTTACGGCACCTCTTGTCGCCATTCCGCGGGTGGCCTGGTCGGTAGAGTATTGTGCGGGAGCCTTAGCTTCTGCAAAGGTCAGATCTGTTTCTATCTGGTCCAGCACCACGTCAGCAGAAGATTTGGGGATACGGTAGTTGACGTCGTCACTGCTTGGGGCCGTTAGTATTAACGGAACTTCTTTAAAAGCTCTTACCAGGTAAAAATATCCCAATGCCCGCAGGAACCGTGCTTGCCCGACAATAGCGTCGCTTTTTTCCTGGGTAAAGTTTTTATCCAGGTTAACGATATTGGGTACAGATTCGATCACGATATTGGCCCGGCCTATCATTTTATATACCGCAGTCCAATCAGACCATGAGCTGATATTCGTGGTAGCATCAGCAGAGAAAGCTTCATAATACGGATAGTTTGAAGTACTCTGCACTGTTGCCGTAACCAGGTCGCCCCGAAACTCACCCCAGGCCAAAAACTGGGTTACACAACCCTGAAGGCCATCGTAAACCCCGATCATGGCGGCGTTGGCATCGGCTTCGTTTTGAAAGAATTGTTCCCTGGTCAGCGAGTTGGTCGGCGCCTGGTCCAGGTATTTGCCGCACCCGACCGGCAATAAGGCCATGCAGATGATCAACATGCCAAACCATAAGGGGCTTTTTTTATGTTTTGAATTCATTTTTTGAGTCTTTATGGTAATTAAAGTTTCAGATTGATGCCGAATGTGTAGCCTTTGGTTTGAGGCGTTAAACCCTGGTCTATGCCGATAAAGGCCGGGTTACTTCCCAGGGTGATCTCGGGATCAGCGCCGGTGTACTTCGTCCAGGTATACAGGTTATTGGCTGTGAAGAACATATCCAGGCTCGAAATATTAAGCCGTTGAACAACCTTTGTCGGCACTTTGTAGGATAGAGTAACGAATTTCAACCTGGCGTACGAACCATCTTCTACCCAGCGCGTAGACGGCAAAATGTTCCTGGTATCGGTAGCCAGGGCCCTTGGCATATTGGTTACATCGCCCTGGGTACGCCAGCGCCGCAATACCGACTGGGCCTGGTTATTCGCGTTGGTCATGCTTTCCAGTTGCAGGCGAAGGCCGTCGATAATATTGTTACCGTACTGGTACTGGATAAAGAAACGTAGCCCCCAGCCTTTATAGGTAAATGAGTTATTGTACCCACCAAAAAATTTCGGGTTTGCATCGCCGATCCTCACTTTATCCTGATCATCTATGATACCATCATGATTGAAATCTTCATAGATAGCGTCGCCGCCTTTGTAAACGTTACCGGTTTCGCTGCCGATGTGCATCAGGCGCGGCGTGGTTCCGTTCAATTCATAGATGATGTTCCCGTTCTTATCATGCACAACCGCATCGGCATCGCGGGCATAAACACCTTTGAACACCAACCCGTAGTAAGTTCCCAACGCATCGCCTTCTTTAATCTGCGAGGTAAAACCGCCATAACTATCGGCAGTGGTAACCGTGCCGCCCGGTAATGAGAGCACCTTGTTAATGTTGGTGGCTATATTGAATGAGGTGTTCCAGCTAAAGTTTTTTAGGGCAACAGGCGTTCCGGTGATATTGATCTCAATACCACGGTTGCGGATGGTACCTAAATTGGTGTAGATATATCCGCCCGAATTACCCGTTAACGAGTTTACCAAACCACTGCTTGCAGGCAGGGCAAGGTTATACAATAAATCTTTGGTCAACCGGTTGTACACATCCACCGTAAGCCCGAGCCTGCTGTTAAAGAAAGACGCATCCAAACCAAGGTTCGTGCTTTCGCTCGTCTCCCATTTCAGGTGGTTTAATTGCGGGTTACTTTGACTTACACCACTTAGCCCCATATAGTTGGCTCCCTGTGCGAACTGGCTGATATAGGCATAATTGGGAATACCGCTGTTACCCAGTTGCCCCCATGATGCGCGTAGCTTTAAATCGGATACGGTATTGCTGTTTTTTAACGATTTAAGGTTGGAGATACGCCAGTACCCCCCAAACGATGGGAAGTAACCGTACTTATTCGAGCCTCCGAACTTAGAAGAACCATCCCTTCGCATGGTGAAATTAAACCCGTAAGTATCATTATAAACAAAGTCGGCTTTTACAAACTGCGATAAAATGGTTTCCGTGGCGCTGCTTGAGTTAATAGCGTTATACCCTCCCGAATTTCCGAGTGTCTGCATGGCGGCGTCGGCGGTGGCATAGGCCTGGGCAGTTAACTGGTTCGATTTGAAAGTATTCAATGTGTTGCCCAGTAAAAAATTGGTTACCAGCTTAGGCACCAGGTTCACATTGTAGGTCAGGTAGTTGTCTGATATCATTTGCATACGCTCAAAATCGCGCGTATCCACCCGGTTAAACTGGTTACTGTTCCAGATCACGCCTGTTGCGGCAGCCGGTTGAAAGTACTTTGCGTTTTCACCGACAAAATCAAGCGATGCATTGCTGATAAACTGCAGGCCTTTGGTAAGCTGCAATTGCGCCCTGATATTAGGTTTAAGGTTGGTACTGTACGATGAGTTATCAACCGTATTGGCAAACGCGATCGGGTTATCCTGAAAACCGTTAACGCCGCCTAACGACATGTAATTTGGCAACGAGCTGCCATCCACATAACTCACATCATAAATAGGCATTGCCGGCGAGCGCACCAGGGCATTAAAATACAGTGTACCGCCGCCATTGTTGGCATAATCCTTAATGCTGCTTCGCGAAAAAGCAATATTCGCAGTAAACCGCAGCTTTTTTGACACCGTATAATCCAGGTTAAACCGGCCGGTAAAGCGGCTGAAACCGGTATTGATCATTGATCCTGCTGCGTTAGTATAAGAGGTACTGAAATTATACCTTGCGCTCTCACCGCCACCGCTTAGCGACATGTTATAGTTTTGTGTAAAGCCGGTCTTCTCCAGGGCAGCTATCCAGTTGGTATTCGATTGGTATAGCCAATAGTTCTGATAAGTCGGATCGTCAACCAGCGGAAGCAGGGTGTTCGTCGAAGGGTTGATATCATTATTATTTTGCTCGGCCTCCAGCCTCATCACTTTGTACTGGCTGGCATTAAGCACTGGTATCGGCCGCGGTGCCATCTGTAACGAAAACTGCGTGTTAATAATAATATTCGTTGTGCCCGGCTTTCCGCGCTTGGTTGTAATTACAATAACGCCATTTGCCGCCCTTGCACCATAAATAGCTGCGGCATTCGCATCTTTCAACACATCGATCTTTTCGATATCGTTCGGATTGAGGTCAGCTATCGGGTTGATGCGTGCATAACTGGCGGCGGCATTGCTGTTATCGTAGGGCGTCGAAATAATAGGGATACCATCTACAACGTACAAAGGGTCATTCCCTGCCGATATAGATCCCTGCCCGCGGATTACGATATTCGTACCACCACCCGGGTCGCCAGAGTTGGATACGATCTGTACACCGGCCAATTGCCCCTGCAGCATCTGGTCTATAGAAGTAGCGGGCTGCCCGGCAAGCTGTTCGGACGAAACCGATGCAATGGCGCCGATCTTATCCCGTGGCGAACTTTCGCCAAAACCATTCGAAATTTTTTGCGTGGCTTTCGATTGAACAATTACCTCTGCAAGATCTCTGGATTGTGCTTCTTTCAGCGAAACGTTAATAACGGTTTTATCGCCAATAGGCAAGGTTTGCGACTCGTAGCCGATGAAAGAAAATCTGACCTTGTCGTTCTTATTGGCAACTTTCAGTGTATAGATACCATCGAGGTTGGTTACTGATGCGTTTACCTGGCGGTCGTTTTCGTTAACCTCAACAACCGTTACACCCGGAATAGGCGCTTTGGATTTGAGGTCGGTAACCGTACCTTTTATTACAACTGCGGCAGCAGTTTGCGCCAGGCCGTCAGAGCCTGACCAGCAGAGCAAAAGCAATGGCCCGGCACACATGAAAAGTATTTTTAATTTAAATCTTAACATCTTAATAAGGTTTAAAATCAGTGTTTGAAGATTTACTATGATGAAATGTTATTGCGGTATCAGTATCTGATCAATTTTATACACATACCCAACATTGCTTGGCCCTACTGCTACGAAAGGTAAAACGATATTGGCCGCATTACCCGTCGGGCTGGTTACCGTAGTACCTGTACTGTTAAATGTAAGCTGCTCCGTTCCGGCCAGATCGGTACTGTATACCGCGTTAGGAAATGCCGTGGCTGCGAGGTTCGAATTGATCATGTGCACCCTGATGATATTGGTTAGCGTTGCCGTGGTGAGCGGTGCTCCGTTCAGGGTCATTGTTGTCAGATCGAGGCGCGCACTGGCAAAGGCTGCATTGGTAGGCGCAAAAAGGGTCCCGGCCCTGGTACTTGCCGCGTATGAAGATAACAAGCCCGCCTTTTGAACTGCCAGCCAAAACATCGACAGGTCGGGGTCAGACAATGCCTGCCCGATACCGCTCTTTAAGAGATCGGATATAGGGAAGGTTGTATTGATCATATGGATAACCCCGTTGCTTGCCGGAATATCAGCACGATAAAAAGAAGCGGCTGTGAGGCCTGGCACAAGAGCACCGTTTACAGATGTGAGCGCACTTGGCCGCTTAATTAATACGCTTGAAGATATATTTTGCCCGCCAATGAAATACGACTCTAACACGGCTTTGGCATAAATAGGCGATAACGCAGCTATTTTATCGGTGACGGTGTTACTGATCTTGGCTAACGCCGGTGCAATCAACGGGTCCAATACTGTATTGGTTGGCGCCAATATGGTTGTAAATACCGGGTCGCCGCCCTGGTCGGAAGCCAGCGTATTAACCTGGTAATCGATCGCGGTGTACACGTTACTCAGGTACGGATACGAGGTGTAAAATACCGAATCGAGTAAGCCATCGTGGTTTTTATCGTAACTGTTAAACCGGTCGAAAGTGCGGGCCGAACATACTTTCATCAGGCGATAAAAGGTACTGACGCTTAACTGCGGATCTGCCTGGAGTTTTTGTTCCAGGTTAGGGTTCGGGAGCAGCAATTGGCCTATACCATGAATAACGCCGTTATCAGCATCAATATCACGCAGACTTTTGATAACAGTGATACCGTTAACTTTCAAAGAATCTGTTGCGCTCACGTCGACGTTTACAAACTTTTTGCTCCTGGTTAAAAACAGCGTTTGCTGGTAAGTTTGATATCTGAGCTTAAAATCATAATAATACCACATGTTATTAACTATATGGTAACTTAGGATGGAGAAAAGAGTGTCTATCGGTACGTCATTGACCGAGCCGTACCCTTTACTTTTAAAATAGACCTGGAAAGCGCTGTCTGTAGGAGCAAAAACAGTATATAAGCCACCGGATGCAATATACTGATCAATACTGGCGCGCTTTAAGCCCGCGGTAAAAATGGAAAACTTAGGGTTGCTCTGCAATTTGGTAAATAAATATCCGCCTTTAGTACCGATTGCATCGTTATAATATTCGTCGAACCGGCTCTTGCAACTGCTCAGAATAATAGCCGGGATACTAATTGCCAGAACGGCCAGCCATATTTTTGGGGGGTTAAAATTCTTTAGTATAACTTTAATCATGTCTTATCAACTAGAGAAAATATAATTGGGTTAATTGAGTATAGTCATAAAGCAGCCGGGGTGTATGGGGGCCTGACTTTATACTATCCTGAGACGTGCAAAAGGAGATACACATCAACCGGGATTGTCAGCAACGCATTATCCTCTGCACACTCGTTGCTTTCCCGATGAAAAATGCGTTCAAGTGCTGTTCAATTTCATAATACAGGGCTTAAGGTTTAATAAATTGGTTTTGAACCGACACGATTCAGTTCATTGGTTTAGAAGTAAAAGTATCAGATTGGAAAAAGTGTCACTATCACAATTGTTCAATATAGTAGTTGGAATGTTCATAGATTATAAGCTACTTAAAATCAATTATTTACCATATAAAACATCATGTTTTTTTTAATAAAATACTGTTAAATTCGATGATTAGCGTTATAACTGACCGTAGGATGGGATATAGTTCTGCGATCGGAGGCCGGCAAAGTACCTGGTGTGATTTGTTTAGCTCTTGAACTGAAATAGCCCGTAAGTTCGAGGAAAGAGTAACGACCAGTTTGATCGATGATTGATATGCGGTGTGTTTATTTCCGGCAGGTATTTCCAACCGCGCCCAATCGGACTTATTTGACGCCAGACCTAAACCGCAACGGGCTCAAAAAAACACCAAAGCGGCGACTTTCATAGCGAGATTATGCTTGAAATATTCGGATGCAGCTAATTATTTCTGGCCACGCAAAACAATCTCACATTCACACTGATACAGAATGAATGTTGAAATAGGCACCGGGGGATTGCTTACTCAACAGCTATAGCCAATTTACTCTGCCCTCGTTTAAAGTTCAGGTATTCTGATGGTACCATACCATACTTATTTTTAAACATTCTTGAAAAATAGCTTGGTGTACCAAAACCTGTCATATAGGCTATCTGTGCCACATTATAGTCGCTTATTTCCAATAATGCAGCCGCTTTTTCGAGCTTTACTGTACGGATATATTCGATCGGCGTTAACCCTGTTAACTCAATGAGCTTGTAATAAAGCGATCCCCGGCTCATGCCGACGTGCTTGCTTAACTCTTCTACCGAAAGATCAGAATCGCTCAGTTTATCCTCGATGTATTTCATGATCGAGTTCAGCAGCTTGAGGTTTGTCGACTCAGCTACCACTTCCTTACCCGTGAGCTGTATTTGTTTGGAATAAGTATCTTTCAATGTGCGGTTCAGATCAAGCAGGTTACCTATTTTGGTATTCAATATCTGGAAGTTAAATGGTTTTGAGAGGTAATCGCTTGCTCCTGACTGTAACCCTTTCAACTGGTCTTCTTCACCAGTCATCGCGGTAAGCAAAATTACCGGGATGTGCGAAGTACGCTTATCGGCTTTTACTTTCCTGCTCAGATCTATCCCGTTCATCAGCGGCATGTTAATGTCACTTACTATAAGCTGTGGATGAGCGCTCAATGTTTTTTGCCACCCTTCTTTACCGTTAGCAGCCTCAACAATATGATAATATTGTTTAAGATGGCCTACCAGGTAGCTACGGAACTCATCATTATCCTCAACCAGCAACACAGTGGTTTTTTGATTAGCAACTGCATCACCGCTTACAATCCCGCTATTAATAGCATCCAATTCGGGTTCCAGGTCCGGGAGTAAAATATCAAGTACATCTTCGGTTATATTTTCAGCCACACCGGGCATCGGGATCTTTACGACAAACCTGCTGCCCCGTTCCATATTTTCTGCGCGAATATGCCCTCCGTGCAGCTCGACAAACTCTTTTGTTATCGAGAGCCCGATCCCTGTACCCTGGTTCATCACATCATTAGTTTGATGCTGATAAAATCGCTCAAATATTTTTTGCAGTTCGTTGGCTGGGATACCAGTACCCGTATCCGTCACTGTAATTGTCAGGCATGGGTTTTCATTATCTATGCCTGTTATTTCAGCCTGTAGCGTAACTTCTCCTTCTGCCGGGGTGAATTTAAACGCGTTCGACAATAAGTTGAAAATGATTCGCTCTAATTTATCGTGATCAAATTCGGCATACCAGCAATCACTCTTGCACTCAATCGAAAAGCTGATCTTCTTTTTGGCAGCCAGGTCTTTAAAAGAGTTGCCTGCATCTTTTGCAAAAGTAATAACATCGGCTGCCTGCAGGTTAAGCTTTAGCTCCTGCTCTTCCATTTTGCGAAAATCCAGCAATTGATTCACCATATTGAGCAGCCTGCGGGCGTTCCGGTTGATCATCTCAATGTCCTCCCGCGATTCGGTGGCCAGTCTCTTTTGTAACAGATTCTCTACAGGTGCCACAATCAGCGATATCGGTGTCCTGAATTCATGACTGAGATCGGTTAAAAACTTAATTTTCAGCAGGTCTAATTCATGCAGACGTTCCGCTTCTCGGCGTTCCTGGGCTATCCTGATTTTTTCCTGCTCAGTGGCAAACTCCTGCCTTATTTTTTGTATGCCTCTGCGCCTTAATAAAAACAATATCGTCCCCAGCAGTAACAAGTAGATGATGTAGGCATAGCTTGTACGCCATATGGGCGGTGCGACAAATACTTTTATTTCGGTAGGCGGTGAGGTCCAATGCTCGCCATCGCTGCTGGCTTTTACCTGGAACACGTAGTTCCCGGGGTCGATATTGGTGTAATTTGCCGTTTTACCTTTGCGGACATAGTTCCACTCCTTATCAAAACCTACCAGGCGGTACGCAAACTGATTTTGCTTTGGCGCCGTAAAATTTAAAGCCACATAGCTAATGGCAAAGTTCATCCCGTATTTGAGGTTAATTTCCTTAGCGGTAGTTAGCTGCTCCTGTATCGGTGCATCCTCTGATGGTGCGACAGATTGGTTACTTATTTTAAGATCGGTAAGCAACACCGGTCCCGATGTGCCTTGCTTAGGCAGGCTTTGCGGGTTAAAAAAATTAAACCCATCGTGACCACCGAAGTAAATATCGCCATCGGGGGTTCTGAGCACTGCCCTGGAATAAAACGAACCTTGCTGAACACCGTTATCGCCGTTGAAATTCCTGAATTTGCGGGTTTGCCGGTCGAATGAACTGATGCCCTGTTCGGTACTGATCCATAACATCCCGGTCTTATCCTCAGTCACACACTTTACCGCAGCGTTGGCAAGGCCATCCTTTTCGGTATATAAAGCTGTCCGGGCAGTTGCTCTGTCAAACCTCCCCAAACCCAGTTCTGTTGATATCCAAAGCGTACCGCTGCTGTCAAAAAACAGGTTATCTGCGATATCGTATGGTATGTTGTTTTTATCTTTGGTGTAATGCTCCATGTGTTTCGTTTTCGGATCGAACATCACGACACCGTCCCCTACCGAACCTATCCACATTTCGCCGGTTGGAGATTTAACTATACAACTGATAAAGCCATTGAGCGGAAGTAATTGGTTATTGAAAGCACCGGATGTTTGCCGTTTGTTGAACCTTTCCATTTTCTTTGTCTGCGGGTTGTATACATCAATTCCGCCACCTAATGTACCGATCCAGAAATTACCGAAGTTATCTTCAATGATCGAGGTCACATCGTTATGGCTCAATCCGCTTGCCGTACCATCACAAATTATCTGCTCATACTGCCCGGTTGCGGTATTGATACGAAAAACCCCATCGTGATAAGTGCCTGCCCATAAAAAGCCTTTCCTGTCAAAATACAGCGAAAAAATGGTAAGCAACTGCCGGTGTAACTTGCTTACCAGCTTTAGCGGCCTGCACAAACCACTAACCCTGTCAAAAATTTCTATGCCTGCACCGGCTGTACCCATGCCTGCGCCATCAGTACCGATATAGATCGGCCCGTTACCTTTTTCTGCAAAAGAGGTCACCATCGGCGATCGCAAACCAAACGGATCGAAAGGGTTACTTTGTTTCAGGTTAAACAACGGGGTGTTTTTATTGTATTTAGCCACGCCGCCGCCAAAAGTGCCTACCCAGTAAATATCTCCCTTATCAATAAAAATACTACGGACAGATTTGTTGTGAAGGCTAAAAACATTTCTCGGATCGGGATGCAGGTTACGGAATGTAGCCGATCCGGGATCATAAATATCTACGCCCTCTTCAGTACCTATCCAAATCTTACCTTGTTTATCTTCGCTCAGTGCAAAAACCGCATCGCTGCTGATAGATTTGCCCGGATCGCGGTTATGCCGGTAAGTCTGGAAATGCCCGCCGGGGAGCATTTTATCTAATCCATTGTAAGTGCCTATCCATATATTACCCGCCTGGTCCTGAATGATCGATTTGACGAGGTTATCGCTGAGGCTTGCCGGGTCGCCCGGGATATTGGCAAACCGGGTAAATGTTTTGGCCTTAGGCTCGAACAGGTACAAACCTTTATTCGTGCCTATCCATATCCGATGGTCTTTACCTTCTAACAGCGAAAGCACCACGAACGACTCATCCAGCTTTCTTATCCCGGGGATTATGATTTGTGTGATATGCCCCGTTTTCGGATCGATCATGCGGCAATCTCCATACGTGCCCAGCCATATATTCCCGAGGTGATCTTCTATAATTGCCCGGGGCGAAATATGAATAATGTTTGGCCAGGAGCCATCACCCGTGTACGGTACTATCCGGTCCATCGCCCTATCGTAATAGCTCAGGCCGTTAGCACCGCTTCCAATCCAGATTTTCCCTTCGCGGTCTGCACATAATGATAGTATCTCGTTTCCTGGTAGTGAATAAGGTTTTTCCGTTTCGTGCCGGTATATATAATAATTAGTCCCGTCGAACCTGCTTAACCCGTTTGCGGTACCAAACCACATCAGCCCGTGTCGGTCTTTTACAATAGCATGGACAATATTCGAGGGAAGCCCTTCTTTGATGGTGAGGCTGGTAAAATTAATATCTTCCTGTGCCAATACGGAGCCTGCCGAAAAGCATAAAAAAGACCATAACAAGAAACAACTCGCCCAACATCTTTGCATAAGTATGGCACTGTTGAATTAGAAATTTAGATAGAAACCTTTAGCCGGCTATCTTACAATTGGTTTTACGTGTCAAATATACACAAAAAAAAGCAACCGATTACAGTTTGTGTGAATTTAAAAAAATCCACCTGAAAATACTATAAATTGAAAAAGAAATATGAGAGAAAAAATATCGCAGGTAAAAAAGGAATCTGTTGTTATTCAGGGTTATTTTAAAAACATCCAATAGTCGAAATACATTAGTACGCCGGACTTTTCTCCTTTAAACACAAAAACACATTGTGCGTACCGGTCACCTTTTCAACCGGCATACGTTTCATTAAAAACGGGAGCCGTGGTTCTGCAGCTCCCGTTTGATTAAATAGCCGATAACGCGGATAATTTAAATAGCCCGGGTTACATCGAAACCAGGGTTGTCACACTTGATGGTGTTAGGTTAATACCAAAGCTGCTGCCGGTAACGCTAAAGCTGTTTGAAGCCAGGCTTGATGTGCTGTTGGTATAATAGCGGTTAAAGCCGGTAACTGTGATACCGCTGAGGCTGAATGCCTGATAGGTAGTTGCCGTATTTTGATTAACAATAACAACTACCAGTTTGGTACCGCTTTTATAAGCAGTTACATATACTCCTGTAGACGGGTTTGCCGTGCAGGATATCTTGCTGTAACCAGGGCGGACATAACGCGCGTATTGCGCCATTACATAACCCAGCTTGGTAATATTGCTGCTCTCATCAATCGGGCCGTAACTGCGGCGGATATACCACCACACGTAAGCCGCCCAGCCAGAGTTCATACAATCGTGGATCTCTTTCGCCGCAGTCATGGCATTGTTCCAGTCATCGCCACTAACACCCGAGTTGGTATAGTGTTCGGTCATCCAAACCGATTTACCGATGCTACCCAGGTTATAAGGTGTTTTGCCATAGATATGGCCGCAAACAAAACTGGTGTTGGTTTTTGCAGTGGCATTGCTTAAGTAGCTGTTAATAAAAGTCTGGTCCATGTTAAAAGGCTCGGGTGCCATAATGGGCGCCCCGCAGTTGGCACCTTGTGCCGCAACAAAATTAGCCACTTCGGTAGCAGTGGCTTCCATCCAGCCCGAACCCGAATAATTGGGTTCATTGAATGGACTTATTGCGTAAACGCCGCCTACTGCGGTATTATATGAGCTGAGATAGGATGCATAAGCAGCATATGATGATGTATTCAAATGTACACCGGTCATCATGCTGGATGGAGCATTCCAGGCTGTGGCTACAACTTTCGCACCAAAGCTTTTAGCAGCATCGATAGTAGGTTTTTCGGCAGCAAAGCTACCTGTGCCGGTGCTGGGCACCATCACCCGCAGGATGCTCAAACCGATACCGCTTGTGGGAGAAAACGCCTCTGTCCGTTGCGTGCCGGTCAGGTCGGCTTCCCAGGCCAAGATACTGGCTCCGCCAAAACCCTGGATGGTTTGCTGCACGGTGGATGCATCGATGGCTGCTGTACCAGTAGCCATTGTTTGAAGCTGCGGAGTCGTACTTGACGTAGCCGCCTGTAGTTGTTGTGCCGATTGAGGCTGCTGCACCGGCTGGTCTTTGGTACAACCGGCCAAAAGCAATCCTATTCCAATCAGATTGAAAACAGTTCTTTTCATAAATGTAGTTTTTAGATGAATAATGGTTAATTGGCATCCGCGTTTCGGATATCCTAAGCTATCCATCTGTAAAAGAAAGGAATAGCACAAATCGTGAATATGCTATCACAAATGAGCACAGTAAACATACATTACGCGTAAAAAATTCGAAAAGGGATATGCCTAAAGGCTACTTTATTATTGCAACACCCGATAAACTAAGCAGACCAGAGTAATATATCCCTTGCAGTGTTTGGGTTGGGATCGGCTCTGATCTCCGGTTTGTGCGGCAAGTAGAGAATAAAGGACAGCCTCGCGCTGTCCTTTCCAATTACATTCACTAACCAATTGTGAAGTGGGTGGGTAATGGGTGATAAGAAGATATCTTACCAGACGCTGAATAACCAAAGATCAGGTTTATACCTTATTTAGGATAGCACATTTATTGATATTAATAAAACATTTGTTTGATTACGGCCTATCTCTTTCCACAGCATTTTACCAGGTTACCCGTTAAATGGCCTGCGCTGATTTGAAGCAAATGAGGTAAGATATGACGGGTCGCTATTATCAGTTGCAACTATTTCGCCTGGCCCTGATATGGTAAAATCAGGGGTCGTTTTCTGCGTCAGGCACGATGCACCTTTTTCATCAGTTACATTTATAGTGATAAAAAGGTAGATGTGCAATGTTCGAAAAAGCACCTGTCAGACTAAAATTATTATTGAATGCACAAAATAAATAATCATACCGGTGCTACAGTTGCCGTTTTGTATACAGTACTGTAACAAAAGCTTATCAGCACACGATTGATCTACAGAATAATAATCATTTAATGAAAGCTATTTATACATATTACTGCGTTAATAGTTTATTTGCCTGTAACCAGTTGATACAACGGTCGAACCAGGAATCGGAGGTGGTACTGTTGTACATTCCAAATCCATGTCCGCCTTGCGGATACAGGTGCATTTCGGCCTTAACCCCATTATCTTTTAAAGCTTTATAAAAATTGAGGCTGTTTTCTACGGGCACTGCAGTGTCATCTTCGGCATGTACAATAAAAGCAACCGGCGTTTGGGCATTCACTTGCTTTTCGTTCGAAAAGTGTATGATCTGGTCTGTAGTTGCATTCGTACCAATCAGGTTTTGCTTTGATCCCTGGTGCGTGTATTGTCCCATGCTGATCACAGGGTAAATTAGCATCATAAAATCAGGTCTGAGACTTATACCCGGCATATCTTTTATCACTACCTCATTATAATGCGTTCCGAGACTGGAAGCCAAATGCCCCCCAGCGGAAAAGCCAATAATCCCAACCCTGTGCGGGTCAATATGCCATTCAGCGGCTCTTTGCCTAACTAATTGAATAGCCCGCTCTGCATCTTGTAACGGGCCTATCGAGCGTTCGGGCATGATACGGTCATCGGGTAAGCGATATTTTAATACGAACGCTGTAATGCCTAAAGATGCAAATCTTTTGGCCACATCAATTCCCTCATGGTTAATGGCAAGGCCGGCATAAGCGCCGCCGGGGATAACAATTACCGCAGCCCCTGTAGATTTTCCGCCGGGCGGAAGGAAAGCGGCTAACTCGGGTTTCGTTACCATTGTAACCCACCCATTACTATTTTTTTCGGCATAATCGTCGGGAGCAAGTTTACTGTTCGGTACCACACCGTCATATAAGCTGATGACGTGGGTATCCTGTCCGAAAGAAACGAGGAAAACTGATGCCGACAAAAAGCATGTCAGCAAGCCCCTCATAAATAACACATTAAATCTCGTATTCATGTTATTATTGTTAGTATTTATAGGCTGGCTGTCTCTAAAACAGATCAATCTTGGGCAATTATACAAATCAAAAGGACAATCTGATACAATCGTTGCATAAATTTCAACAAACGATTGATGGCGCCCCCGGATGAATGATTATCGGTTAATTATTGGCTCTAACAAAAATAAGCGAGCAACCGATTACATTCAACACATTTCAAAAAAAATTCTTTCATTGATCAAATGATAAATTCATTTAAAATATTTTTTAGTAATCGATTGCAAAATAGCAAACTAATGCTTTATTTGCATAGCGGTTGCACGTACTATAAAATACCAGCAATCAGCACCAGGGCAGCTTGGGATATAGCGCCTTAATGTATAACCAATTATAAAACCATACTTGCTTTAACAGGTGATGTTTGTCTGTAAATATCCTTTTTAATTGACGATAACATGTTCAGTAAACTCCGGATAGTAATTTTAACAGGCTTCATTTTATGCAACCTTAACGCCTTTTCGCAAGATAAGAACTTCTACATATACATCCATAACACATTAACCAGCCAAACACTTAAGTTTAATCAAGAGTTTTATGAATGATCAAATCCGATACCGCAGCGCTGAAGCATACCACAACACAGGGCAACGCCGTGTCCTGACAACTGGATGCATGGTTCTCTTCCTGTTACTGACAATCACTAAGACATTTTCGCAAACACAGCAAAAAAACGAATGGATAGGCACCTGGGGTACTGCCCGGCAACTGGTCGAACCCAACAATATGCCCCCTGCTCCCGGTCTCAGTAATAATACCCTGCGTCAGGTTGTATGCGTATCGACTGGTGGTAAAAAGCTGCGCTTAAAGTTTTCGAATGAGTTTGGTAACGGTGTTCTTTCGATTAAATCTGTACAGATAGCGACTTCAAAAGGAGAATATCTTACCGATGAAAATTCCGCAAAAGCATTAACATTTAATGGCAATCCGGGCATCGACATCGGCCAGGGCGAAGAAATTAAATCAGACCCGATCAAATTCGAGCTTAAACCAAGAGCCGAGATCGCCATTACCATCGTTTTCGGAACAGTGCCAACGGCGTTAACCGGCCACCCGGGTTCGCGTACCACCTCCTACCTGCTTAATGGCGAACATATTTCCGGCGATGCGGATTTTGCGACAGCTGTTAAAACAGATCATTGGTACACCATTACTGGCATCGAAGTCGAAAAGGGTACCTCAACAGCTTCTGTAGTAGTTTTTGGCGACTCTATTACCGATGGTCGCGGTTCGGGCACAAACAAACAAAACAGGTGGCCGGATGTGCTTGCAATCAGCCTGCAGGCAAAAGGGAACAAAAAAACCGGCGTGCTGAATATGGGCATCGGCGGTAATGCAGTGCTTAAAGGCGGCCTGGGCCCTAATGGCCTTAAACGATTTGAGCACGATGTGCTGAAACAAGCCGGCGTACGCTGGCTGATCATCTTCGAAGGGGTTAACGATTTGGGTGGGACAAGGGATAGCCTGGCCGCTTTCCAGGTAGCCGACGGATTGATTGCAGCTTACGATAAAATGATAGCCGATGCGCACGCGCAGGGCATCAAGGTTTATGGGGCCACGATCACACCTTTCGGAAAATCGTTTTATTACCGCAGCTATCGCGATTCGGCACGCAATAAAATAAACGAATGGATACGTACCAGCGGGCATTTTGATGCCGTTATTGATTTCGACAAAGTTTTAAGAGACCCGCAGGATACAGTAGCATTGCTGCCGGCAGCTCAATCCGGCGATTATCTTCACCCGAATGAAGCGGGATATAAATTATTAGGAGAGGCCGTCGACCCCGCGTTATTTAAGTAATATTGAACAAGTCAAACAGTTTTAGCTATGTTTCTTAACATCGTGAATATGCGTGTAAAAATCCGCCTCATATTACTCATCTTAGCCGGGATTCTTTTGGTTGGCGACATGGCCAGGGCCGAAAACGGGTATGAACTTTGGCTACGCTACGCGCCTGTCACTGATGTTGCTTTAAAGGCTCAATATCAAAAATCGGTTAAAAACATCTATTTCCCTGCAGGATCGGATCGTTTAAAGGTTGCTCATGACGAATTATACAGGGGCTTAAGCAGTATGATCGGTCTGTCGCCCGCTCAAAAAACGATATCGGAAAGCGAACTGGTTATTGCCACAATCGATAAAATAGGGAACCTGAGAAAATACGTACCCGACAGCATTCCGGCCAAGATCGGTACTGATGGCTTTTTGATCAAAACCATAACTACCTCGAAAAAAAACACTATCCTTTTAACTGCAAACTCCGACCTGGGCATTCTGTACGGCGTTTTTAACTTCCTGAAATTATTTCAGATAAACAGTTCGCTCGCTGCGTTGAATATTGCTGAATACCCTAAAACCATGTTCCGGGTACTCGATCACTGGGATAATCCCACCCGCACTGTAGAGCGCGGCTATGCAGGTTTTTCTATCTGGAACTGGCATAAGCTTCCCGGCTATATCGATCCGAGGTATATTGATTATGCGCGTGCAAACGCATCTGTCGGTATTAACGGCTCCGTTATTAATAATGTGAATGCCAATACGATTATGCTCACACCAGCTTACCTGGCCAAGATCAAAGCTTTGGCTGATGTATTCAGGCTTTATGGCATCAAAATATATCTTTCGGTAAAATTCAGTAGCCCGGTAGAACTTGGGGGGCTAAAAACCGCCGACCCGCTCGATGAAGATGTTAAAGCCTGGTGGAAAGCTAAAGTTGATGAGATATACCGCTACATCCCTGATTTTGGCGGGTTCCTGGTAAAAGCAAACTCCGAAGGGCAGCCCGGCCCCCAAACCTACGGCCGCACACATGCCGATGGCGCTAATATGCTTGGCAAGGCGCTGGCTCCGCACCACGGCATTGTCATGTGGCGGGCTTTTGTTTACGACGATAAAGTACCCGATGACCGCGCGAAACAAGCCTATAATGAGTTTAAACCTTTCGACGGCAAATTTGATGCAAACGTAATTATACAGGTAAAGAACGGAGCGATCGATTTTCAGCCCCGTGAACCTTTTCACCCTCTGTTTGGTGCACTTCCCAATACATCGGTTATGCTCGAGCTGCAGCTTACACAGGAGTATCTTGGTTTTTCGACCCACCTGGTATATGAAGCACCTCTGTTTAAGGAATGTTTAAATGCCGATACCTATACAGCCGGACCAAACAGCACGGTTGAGCATATACTGGAGGGCCGGTATAATCCGAAATTGATTACCGGTATGGCCGGAGTTGCCAACATAGGCACCGATATCAACTGGTGCGGCCATCCTTTTGCACAGGCCAATTGGTATAGCTTTGGCCGCCTGGCCTGGAACCCGGGGTTATCGGCAACCAAAATAGCGGACGACTGGTTACGTATGACCTTTACCAATGATCATCATTTTATTGAACCGATGAAGCGCGAGATGCTTCAATCGCGCGAAAATACCGTGAACTATATGACGCCACTTGGCTTGCATCATATTATGGGCGCAAACGGGCACTACGGCCCCGGCCCCTGGACGGATAATACCGGCAGGGCCGACTGGACCGCTGTTTATTACCATAAAGCGGATACAAACGGCGTAGGGTTCGATCGTACCCGCACCGGAAGCAATGCCCTCGCCCAATACTCCCCCCAGGTGCAAAAATATTTTGAAGACCTGAGTACCTGCCCCGACGAATACCTTTTATGGTTCCATCACCTCAGCTGGAATTATCGTATGCGATCGGGTAAAACACTTTGGGACGAAATGGTGGAACATTATTATCGCGGCGCCGACTCGGTAAAGCACATGCAGCTGGTATGGAATTTGATGGAAAAGTATATAGACCACGATCGTTTTACCCAGGTTAAGGAATTGATGGCCATACAGCACGACGAAGCTATATGGTGGCGCGATGCCTGTGTATTGTATTTTCAAACTTTTTCGCGGAAACCTATCCCCGACAATTTCGAAAAACCGCTGCACAATCTGGCGTACTATCGTAGTTTAAGAATTCCCAATATACCGGGCCAGGGAATAAATTAGTATATTCTATAATAAATCAGTTAACCATGTGGCGCGAAGAAGATAACAAACTACACCGCTCCTTCATTTTTAAGGATTTTACGGCGGCATTTGCTTTCATGACCAAAGTTGCTGCTATTGCCGAAAAGCAAAACCACCACCCTACCTGGACCAACACCTACAACAAGGTCGATATCTGGCTAAACACCCATGATGCCGGGGATATCGTCACCGCAAAAGACCGTGAACTGGCCGCTGCTATCGATAAGGTTGCCACCTCATGATCATACTTTTGGATGTTTAAATGAGGATTATTCGAGATAATAATGTTTTATACGCCTCAGTTCATCATCTAACTCATATACCAAAGGTATCCCGGTAGGTATCTCTAAACCGGTTACTTCTTCGTCTGTCAGGTTATCAATGTATTTGATCAGTGCGCGTAAGCTGTTTCCGTGCGCCGAAATGATCACTTTTTGATTCTTACGCATTTCGGGCACAACACTTTCCTGCCAAAAAGGTAAAACCCTGTCCATAGTCTCGCTCAGGTTCTCAGTCAATGGCAATTCGCGCTCGGTTAATTGCCTGTAACGGATATCATGGCCCGGATAACGTTCATCATCTTTAGTGATAGCGGGTGGATGTTCGTTAGGGTCGCGGCGCCATCTCTGTACCTGTTCCGGTCCGTACTTTGCCATGGTCTCATCTTTATTCAAACCCTGCAAGGCGCCGTAAAAGCGCTCGTTCATCCGCCACGACTTTTGCACGGGTATCCACAAGTGGTCGAGCTCTTCCAAAACAATATGTAATGTTTTAATGGCCCGTTTTAATACCGAAGTAAAACCAGCATCGAAATTATAGCCGTATTTGTTGAGTAGCTGGCCTGCCCTCTTTGCCTGCAGGTATCCAGCATCACTCAGGTCGACATCCGTCCAGCCGGTAAAACGGTTTTCCTGGTTATAAACGCTCTCGCCGTGGCGCAGCAGCACTAATTTTTGCATATGGTAACTTACTTGTTGCCCAGAGGTTTTTTTATTTGATATTGTTCTAAAAACATCTATTTTTAGATGTAATAATTACAGTTAACCAATTTTGTAATTACCTGAAATCATTTAACCAAACCTATAAAAATTATGGCAGAAACATCTATTATCTCTTTAAAAGAGAACACCGCCAACCCGGCCCCGCTTGGCCTGCTGGCTTTCGGCATGACCACTGTTCTACTCAACTTTAAAAATGCGGGACTTATTGAAATGAGCCCGATGATTTTGGGTATGGGTATTTTTTATGGTGGCCTGGCACAGGTAATTGCCGGTATTATCGAAGCGAAAAAGAATAACACTTTCGGATTAACCGCTTTTACCAGCTACGGCTTTTTCTGGCTTACCCTGGTAGCATTAATACTGATACCAAAATTTGGCTGGATGCCCGCCCCTACCGATGCTTCGATGGCGGCATATTTAGGTATGTGGGGTGTATTTACCCTCTTGCTGTTTTTCGGCACATTAAAGCTTAACCGCGCATTGCAACTGGTTTTTGGCACGTTAACTATCCTGTTCTTTTTATTAGCTGCAGAGCATGCAGGCTGCGAAGGCCTGGGCCACTTTGCCGGTTACGAAGGCATACTTTGCGGCCTGCTGGCTATTTATACCGGCATTGCACAGGTATTAAACGAACTTTACGGCCGGGTTGTACTACCTATCGGACCGGTTAGTTAACAAAAGTTAAACATCTCTTTGATAAAATATTGCCCGCGGTAGTGCCGCGGGTTTTTTATTTGAGGCTATTGTTATCTATGAGCCCTGAGGCCTCATAGGATATTTGTTATTTATTGTTTTAAGATAATAAACATTCATAAATTAGCTCTGTACAAACCTACACTTATGGCTAATTTTTCGATCTCATTCAACTTAACTATGGGCGCCGAGGGCGGCTATGCCAATAACCCTGCCGATAGTGGCGGACAAACCTACCGCGGCGTTGCACGCAATTACAACCCTAACTGGAGCGGGTGGGCAATTGTCGATAGTATCCTGGCTACCAATCCGCCAAATATCAATGCTGCTTTAGGTGCAAACGCACAACTGCAAACCGATATACAGCAATTTTATCTTACCAATTACTGGAATGTAAACAGCACCGGCTCGATCAACGATCAGCAGATAGCGAACCAGGTGTTCGATACTTCGGTGAATATGGGTGTAGGCCGCGGCGCACAGTTTCTGCAGCAAGCTGCCGGGGTAACTGTCGATCGCATTATCGGGCCACAAACGCTGGCCGCTGTAAATGCCGCCAATCCCGAAACTTTGTACAACGCCTTTATTGCTTTGCGTAAGCAATTTTATCAGAATATCATAGCCAACAACCCATCGCAGGCACAGTTTAAAAACAGCTGGTTCAGCCGGTTATGGCCTTATGTGCCGGGCAAATACTGATCAAGCCAAAGCAATACATTCAACCGAGACCAATATCCCACCCGGAAAAGGCATGACCTGTGGGGCACTGCGGGCAGGCGGATTGGTTGGAAAAAATTCGGCGTAAACCTTGTTGAGGCCGGCGAAAGTTGGGTCGGCCCCAGATACCATCCACACCACCACCTTAACTATTTTATCAACATCGCTGTTAAGCTCGTTCAATATAGTTTTGATGTTGGTGAAAGCCTGGCGTATCTGTTCCTCAAAATTATCGCTGATCAGTTTGCCGGTTTGCGGGTCGAGCCCCGCCATTCCGGAAACGTAAATGGTACCTTGGGCTACGGCTGCCTGGGGTATAAAAGTGTTTAAGCGGGGTACCCCTGTGCTGTTAAAACTGGTAAAATGGCTCATTGCGTATCTGATTTAGATACAGCAAGATACTTAAATACCGGCAAATAAAAAAAGCCACCCGTATAAATCCGGATGGCTTTCATCAATAGTTAATATCTGATATTTAATACAAAGTAAACTCGACCCTGCGGTTTTTCTGACGGCCCGCAGCGGTTTTGTTGGTAGCTATAGGCTGTGTTTCGCCATATCCGGTAGCTTCAATACGCGATGGGTTTGCGCCTTTACCCACCAGGTAATTTTTGATCGATTCGGCGCGGTCTTTTGATAAACGCATGTTAAACTCGGGCGAACCTGTATTATCGGTATGGCCGGCCAGTTTCAGGCTGAAGTTTTTATCAACCAGTAAGCGGGCAACCTTGTCTAAACTTGGGAACGAGTGTGGGCGGATGGTTGCTTTGCCCAGGTCGAACTCGAGGTTAGCAATCGCATCTTTAACGACTTTCTTATCTTCTTCGGTTATATAAACCTTAGTTTCGGTTGGTGCTTTGGCAACCGGCAGCGGGCAACCAGAGCCATCAACTTTTGTCCCGGCGGGAGTATTGGGACATTTATCAAACAAATCCGGAACGCCATCGCCATCGCTGTCCTGGGTTAATTTAGCCAGGTTTGCATTGGTAGCGGCCAGATTGTTGTTAGTGGCATTTAAATCAGCACGTAAACGATCGTTTTCTGCTTTTTGGGCATCTAATTCGGTTTGCAAGGTTTGTGCCTTGGTCATGTACTCATAACGCATAGACGATACAGGATTATGCGTAGCCAGCTGGGGCTTTCCTTTGCCACCGAATGCAAACTCCAGACCTGCATGGGCATAAGCAAATTTATCATTGTTGTAACCATAAGCGTAACCGTCAACAAAATCCGAATTCACAAAATTCATCTGGTATCCCAGGTCGAGGTTCACATCTTTTGCAATATCAAACTTTAAACCCACGCCTACCGGGATAAAAAACTCGGTAAAATCAGTTGCACTTGTTGCCAATGGCACTCTGCTGCCGGTACCGCTGTACAATTTAGGAGTAAATGCCATATAACCGCCGCCCAAAGTAAGGTAAGGCTGTATTGCGCCTTGATTATGCCGCCAGTTAATATTAGCCAGTGTAATATTGGCAGCCAGGGCTGCCGTCCAGTTTAACTGGGTGCTGTAGCTTGCATAAGGCTGTACATTGGTTGTGGTCGGCGATCCGTTACCGGCTATCTGACCTCCAAAATACTCTGCTTCTAATCCAAACGAGGGCAATATTTGTTTTTTAACATAAGCTCCGTAGCCCAACTGGGTCTCGCGCCCCTTAAAATCCTGCTTGCCGCCTATAAAAGTGTAAGGAGTGATCATCCCGGCATGTATACCGAACGACCAGGTTTTAAAAGCGCTTCCCGACGAAAAGGGTTGTACATAATTATTTGTGAGCGGGGTGTCGATGGTTTGCGCGAGCACCGTACTGCCGAGCATTAGCCCCGACAGTAATAATGTAGTAGTTTTTAAGTTGAATTTCATCATTGTTGTTTTTTATTGGTTTACTTCAAAAGGGTAAACGTTAGTTAGCAAATCAATAGTAATGCCATGTGATTATATGTATCAGTTGTGTGGCCGCTAAATAATAGTTATTGAAATAGTTAAAGAGGGTAACAGCATGGTTAAGTATATGTTATCGGAGTATACCACCTGTTTGATTAGAGTCCACCGACGGATATGTCATCAAGTTGTTGATCTTAAATCTGTACTAAATTACATACAAATTTATGATAATATAAAGATTTAACTACTTAATAACCCATGACGATCTTTCAACTCAACTCCGCTAAGTTTCCTTTTCAGCGATTCACTGATCAGGTAAAACAGTTTATCGGCTGCGGGCCGGATATCGAGGCCATCGGGCCGGATATTGGATATGCAATTACGGGATTCATCAGTAAGGCCAACCCGCGGTTTGTAGGTCAGATACGCGCTCATGCTATCGGGCGCTGTCAGGCCGGGGCGTTCGCCTACCAATATTACCGAAAGTTCGGCGTCAAAATATTGCCCTATCTCGTCGGCTATGGCCACTCTGCCCTGCTCAGCCAGGCTGATATTGAGCGTTCCTGTATTTGCAGCCACGAGCTTCGGAATGAGCAATCGCAGCAATTCGACAGCATATTGATTTACGGCCGCCGCCGATAAGCCATCGGCAATAACCAACGAAATGGTAACGGGCACCTGATCGCGAAGGGCCTCAACGGAAGTTTCATCCAGCCTCCGGCCGTAATCAGGTCGTGTAAGATATTTTTCGCGGTTGATGGCCCGGCTGTGCAGTTGGTACACAGGCAGGTTAAATTCTTCCAGTGCATCACTTAGCGCATCAATATCCAGTTTCGAATAAACTGCGTCGCGGGCATGGGCATGGGCCAGTTTAAAATTGAGCATCTGCCGCAGCGGGATACTGCTCCCTACCCGGCCAATGGCAATACGGGCAGCGGTAAAGTTTTTGAGCGATACCCAGGGATCGCCCTGCAACTGATCTGCTTTTTCGGGTTTATCGCTCATAATTAATCGCTTTTAACAGCTTAGCTGGATTATGATGATGGTTTAGCTGGCCACTTTGGTTAAATATGCCTTGCTTTATTAACCATTGCTCGAATTCGGGTGCGGGTTTCAACCCGAGCACTTTGCGCAGGTACAGGGCATCGTGGAACGAGGTTGACTGGTAGTTCAGCATAATATCATCCGATCCGGGTATCCCCATCACAAAATTGCAGCCGGCAACGCCAAGCAGGGTGAGCAGGTTGTCCATATCGTCCTGGTCGGCTTCAGCATGATTGGTGTAGCAAACATCAACACCCATGGGCAGCCCAAGCAATTTACCGCAACAATGATCTTCCAATGCAGCACGGATAATCTGCTTGCCATCATATAAATACTCCGGACCAATAAAGCCAACCACCGTATTGACCAGTAGCGGGTTAAACCGGCGCGCCACGGCGTAGGCCCGCACTTCGCAGGTCTGCTGGTCGACCCCGTAATGCGCATCGGCCGACAGGCTGCTGCCCTGCCCGGTTTCAAAATACATTACGTTATTACCCACGCTGCCCCGGTTAAGCGAAAGTGTAGCCTGGTAAGCCTCTTCAAGTAATGCCAGGTTAACGCCAAAACTGGCGTTGGTACGCTCGGTACCGCCGATGGATTGGAACGTAAGATCGACAGGTGCATTTTTATTGATGAGCCCGATGGTAGTAGTCACATGGCACAACACGCACGATTGTGTAGGGATATCAAATTGCCGGCGAAGATAATCGATCAGTTCGAGCAAAGAGTTTACCGCCGCGGGGCTATCTGTTGCGGGGTTAATGCCTATGACCGCATCGCCGCTGCCATACAGCAAACCGTCGATAATACTGGCCGCAATGCCTTTTACATCATCCGTCGGATGATTCGGTTGCAAACGGGTTGAAAAATGCCCCTTTAGGCCAATCGTATTTCGAAAACGGGTAACCACCTCGCACTTTTTGGCAACGGCTATCAAATCCTGGTTGCTCATCAGTTTGGACACCGCCGCGACTATCTCCGGGGTGAAGCCTGGCGCCAGGGTAGTCAATACCGCGCCGTCTACATCATCGGATAATAACCAGTCGCGCAGGCCGCCTACTGTTAAGTGACTGATCACATCGAAAGCAGCTGCGCTGTGTGTATCAATGATCAGGCGTGTGATCTCATCCTCTTCATAAGGGATAAGCGCTTCGCTCAGGAAGTTTTTCAGCGGCACATCAGCCAGTGTCATCTGCGCGCAGATGCGATGCTCGTAGCTATCGGCATTCAACCCTGCCAGTACATCGCCTGAGCGGTATGGGGATGCTTTGGCAAGAAGTGTCCGTAAGTCGTCAAACTTGTAAACCTTTCCTTTTATGGTATGCCGGTATGCCATTTTAAATATCTATGGTAACAGACATCAGGTCTTCGGGTACCGCTGCCTTGTGTTTTTTCAACAGTATGAATAAGGCAAGGGTCAATATCAATCCCCCGAGGAATAGCAAACTTAGCACGGGGTTGTACCAAATGATCGCAAAGAGACTCACAACTGCAATCAGCAAAGCCACTCCTGGAAATACCGGGTAAAACGGCGCAGCGAAGGGCCGCTCCATATGCGGTTGTCTGATACGCAGGATAAACAGGCTTAGCATGCTCATCAGGTACATCACAACAGCGCCCAACACCGAAAGTACCAGTATCTGGTCGGTAGTACCGGTGAGGATGGCTATACAGCCAATAACGCCGCCAGCAATAATGGCCCAGTGTGGGGTGTTGAATTTTTTGTTCACTGCCGATAGAAAACCGGGCAGATAACCGCTACGGGCCATTGCAAACAACTGCCTCGAATAGGCCAGTATAGTGCCATGAAAGGAAGCGATCAGGCCAAACAAACCGATACCCGCGAACATCTTCGTCAAGCCATTTGTCTTACCCAAAACAATACCGATGGCTTCGGGGAGCGGATAGTCAATCTTACTGAGGTTTTTCCAGTTGGTGATACCGCCGGAGAGGATCATCACACCAAAAGCTAAAAACACCAATGTAACAATACCCGATATATAGCCTTTCGGGATATCTTTTTTGGGCTCTTTTACCTCTTCGGCAACCATGGCCACACCTTCGATAGCTAAGTAAAACCAGATAGCAAAAGGCAATGCAGCAAACACGCCTCCCCAGCCAAAAGGCATAGAGTCGGTTAAAAACGTATGTATTTTAAACGAAGGCGCTATGACACCCATAAACAGGAGTAACTCGGCTATAGCCAGCATGGCCACTACGATGGAAAACACGGCCGACTCCTTCACCCCGGAGATATTAAGCCCCATAAAAATGAGATAGAATGTCATCGCGCAGGGTATTACCGGAATTCCCGGATACAGAAAATGGATATAGCTACCAAGTCCCGAAGCGATAACCGGGGTGGCAAACATCAGGTCGATCACGGTAGCATAGCCTGCCACCAACGCACCGAATGGCCCCATCGCGTGATAGGCGTAGGCAAATGCGCCGCCGGCATGGGGTATGGATGTGGTGAGCTCGGTGTAGCTGAAAACAAAGGTAACGTACATCACCGTAATGATCACGGTAGCAATGAGAAACCCGACAGTTCCGGATACGCCCCAGCCCAGATTCCAGCCCACATACTCGCCCGAGATAACGAGACTGACCGCTATGGCCCACAAGTGGATGGGTTTTAAAACCTTTTTAAGCTGTTGCGCCTGTTGGCTGGCCATATCATTAAGCGGTAAATGATTATGCCAAAAAGATAGTTAAAAAAGGCAAAAGTTAAAAGCCAAAAGTTAAAAAAGGAAGCGGGGTATAGTCTTGGGGGGGCAGCTTGAGTGCCTTTCTGACTTTTTAATTTTGGCTTTTGACTTAAGCCTTACTCCTCTATCCGGACAACCGCAACCCCAAAGCGCCTTAAAAACTCAACGCCCTCATCAAAAGGCAGGCCTTTGTACGCGGCGTACGATTTTTGAAAGTACACTTTAGTTATCCCGGCCGAAAATATAAGCCTGGCACAGGGTAAACAAGGCGACAAGGTGGTATACAAAGTAGCGCCTTCCAATCGTGTGCCGTTTTTTACGGCATATAATATGGCGTTCTCTTCAGCATGTAACGCCAATGAACAGCTGCCTTTGGCATCGCGGGCGCAGCCTGTACCTGGCCATTCCTCATCGCAATTATGCGTACCGGCAGGTGGGCCGTTGTACCCGATGGATATAATACGGGTATCTTTAGCTAAAACAGCGCCAACCTGGGCCTTAACGCAGTGTGAACGTTTGGCCAGGTCGAGCGCCAGGTTCATGAATATTTCGTCGAAACCGGGTTTAGTGGTCATTGGTATATATTAGTGGCTGCCACCAGCTTCTATCTTGTCAAAATCGATACCTTGTTCTATCAAAGCACTTTTAGCTTTGATAGCATAAAATGCCAGATAGGCAAAGCAGGCAACTCCAACCAGGTAACTCCATTGTATACCTAATAAGCCATCACCTGCCAGATAGCCCTGCAATAAACTGATGAACCCGCCACCCATAATCATCATGATCAGAAAGCTGCCGCCCTCATTGCTGTGGCTGCCCAAACCGGTAACCGCCAGCGTATAGATACAAGGCCATAAAGTTGAACAGAATAACCCTACAGTGATAAACGCGAATACGCTTACCATTCCGTTCGACAGCATACCTACGAATAATGCGGTAATGGCACAACCCGAAAATATTAATAACTGCCGCGCCGGATTGCCTTTACTTAACAGGTTGGCAACTATCAGCGCCACGATCACGATCGCATACACATAAAACTGTGCAATATCTTTATGTGCGATCGCATTAACTATCAGGAACACTACAAAAGCAATATATGGCATTACAAGCGCCAATACTTTTTTCATCCCTTCACCAAAGTTAAAGGCGCCTACTGATGCTGTCCAGCGGCCAATCATCAAACTTGCCCAGTACAGGGAAATGAAGGGTGCTATGCTATCGGTAGCCGTATGCAGCTTATCTTTCATAAAAGCAGGTAAATTACTGGCTGTTGATACCTCAACCCCAACATAAACAAATATGGCAATCATCCCCAGCGTTAATTGCGGGAAACTCAAAGCGCTTCTTCTGTTATTGGTTGGCTTAACTGTATTTGAAACATCCGTTGGCGAACTAATAGCTTCTTCGTCGCTTACGCCGTGTATCTTGTTGGGTACTCCCGAGAATTTAAATATGATAGCGACCAGGATAAATGCTGCACCCAATATAAGGTACGGGAACTTAACTGCACTGATGTCGGCTACGCTTTTGGTGCCGGTAACGCTGCCGAAAATGGCAAGGTTAACCAATAACGGGCCTATCGTGGTACCAAAGTTATTTACACCGCCGGCCAGACTTAAACGCTGCGCGCCGGTTTTAGGATCGCCCAAAGCAACAACCAGGGTATTGGCGGCTATCTGTTGCAGCGAGAAGCCCAGGCCTACAATAAACAAACCACTTATCATCAGTACAAAAGACGCACTCTCTGCTGCCGGGAAGAACAACAGTGTACCCAAAGCCGATATAATGAGGCCGACAGCAATGCCGTTTTTATAGCCGTAGCGGTTTAGCACATCCTGGCCCATGGCTTTCGAAACAAAAAAGTAAATAATTGAGCCCACTGTATATGCTACATAAAAAGCAAAAGATATCATTTGCGACATCCATTGCTCCAGGTGCAGTTTCTCTTTAAAAACGGGGATCAGGATATCGTTGCTTGCTGCAACAAAACCCCAGAAAAAGAATACGGTAATTAAAGTATACAGCGCGGCGCCGTAATTTTTGGTGCTGTTTTGTTCCATGAATTTTTGTATTGGTGTTGGTTAGTGTACCTTTTACGCTATAAACATAGTTTAAATTTTATAATTATCTAACTTTAAATTTTCAATTCAATAGTTTTAAAATTTCTTTCTATTTAATATAAAGTTGCATATTCGCATTAATGAATACGAGGCCATAATTAATGATAGAAGCCATTATTACCGGCATTGGGTTTGGCTTAGTACTATCGGTACTAACCGGGCCCGTTTTTTTCGCCTTGATCAAAACCAGTATTGAAAAAGGTTTTCATGCCGGCGTAGCTATGGCCCTTGGGGTTGTAACAAGCGATATGGTGTTCATCGGAGCCATCCTTTTCGGCTCACAACTCATTAGCTTTAAAGTTGATACCAGGATAGTTGGAGCAGTAGGCAGCACCATATTATTTATTATCGGCGTTTATTACATATTCAAAAAAGCCGAGATCAGTTATAGTACCACGCCGATAAAAAGTAACCGCGCAGGCTTTTTTCTGAAGGGTTTCCTGATGTGCATTTTCAACCCTACCCTGTTGTTTCATTGGGTAACCGTAATCGGCGCTGCCAGCACTTATTACCCTGAAGACGTGCATAACCGCCAGTTAAAAATAGCTATTATGTTCATCACCATCCTGGCTGTGCAATTCTCGATGGATACGACCAAGGCCTTTTACGCCAACAAACTACGCGACCGGATCTCCGAAAAATCCGTCCATCGCCTAAACCAGGTAGCCGGTATTGCGCTCATTATAGCCGCGCTGATTTTGGTGGATAAGATATTTACGCATTTTATTTTTGGAGGTAAGTAAATACAATAAATGAGAAGAACATTATTTATTTACCGTACTGACTATTTTACTCAACGTGTTATGTGCCCGCATCTCTGATTCATTGCATATAAACTCAATTCCTTTTATAAGCTTTTTCGGTTTTTAACCACTGGCTTTGTTATTGTGGCATCTGTGGAGAATGAGAAAGTTAAGATAACCGGTCGTGGTTTCCTATGGGGGAGCTTAGTATCATTCATACCGGCCATTATTGTAGTAATTAACGACGTTAGCCACTGGGGCTGATAGTAAAATACACCTGCCACCTTTTGAGCTCTTCAGGCACATGGGTATTTATGGGTGTTTTTGCGATTTTCTGGTCAAATATGCCCTAAATCAATCTAAATGCAACTTTTCAACATTCTGCACCCATTAAACACATGGGTATTTAATGGGTACACCCATGAGTTATAATTTGGGAGTAACTACAAACCCAAAGCCTCGCGCCAAACTTACAATATAGCAAAAATTGGCTTAAAATCCAACAGATATGATAAAAGAACAAGGAGCAAAGAACAAAGACTTTCATTAAATCTTTATTCCTTGCTCCTTGTTCTTTAGTCTAAACCAAATCACATATAAGCCCGCTGGTTCTTGCCTTCCATCCAGTTTACAAAGGCGCGGTTAACTACCTTGTTGCCGCCGGCAGTAGGGTAATTGCCCGAAAAATACCAGTCGCCGATATGATTAGGGCAGGCGATATGCAGGTTATCCAGGGTTTGATAAACCACTTGTACTTTGGCTTTAATTTCTTTGGGTGTGATGATTTGTGCTATACGGTCGGATATTTCCTGATCGGTAAACGGTGCGTAAATTTCTTTTACATAGTTCTCTACCTGCTCTTTCGGCAATTTCGAACTGTTTTGGCATTTCTCGTAAACATCCGCGATCACCTGGTAACGGCCGCTCTCTTTCAGCAAACTGATAGCTGCTTCAAAAGCCACAAACTCGCCCATGCGCGACATGTCGATACCATAACAATCGGGATAACGGATCTGCGGCGCCGATGATACTACAACGATCTTCTTCGGCCCCAGCCTGTCAAGTATCTTCAGGATACTTTGCTTCAGCGTAGTACCACGTACAATCGAATCATCTAATGCAACCAGTGTATCAGCACCGCCTTTGATCACGCCATAGGTCGTATCATACACATGCGCTACCATTTCGCTGCGGTCGGCATCCTGGGTAATAAAAGTGCGTAGTTTTACATCCTTAATGGCTATCTTTTCGATACGCGGCGCCATGTTGAGCACTTTCGTGATTTCTTTATCTGTCAGCGCTCCTGCTTTGCTTAACAAGATATCGCGCTGCTGCTGTTTAATGTATTTATGCATACCCTCAACCAGGCCGTAATATGCTATTTCGGCTGTGTTGGGGATGTAAGAGAACACTGTGTTTTCCATGTCGTGATCTACAGCACTCAATATCTGATCGCACAATAACCTGCCCAGTTGTTTACGCTCACGGTAAATATCCGCATCGCTGCCGCGCGAAAAGTAGATCCGCTCAAACGAGCACGCTTTTTTCTCAACCGGATCGCTGAACATTTCCTCGGTTATCTTGCCGTTCTTTTTCACCACAAGCGCATGGCCCGGCTGTACTTCCTTAATATCTCCTATCGGCACATTAAAGGCAGTTTGTATAGCGGGCCTTTCCGAAGCAGCTACGACAATCTCATCGTTAACATAATAAAATGCCGGGCGGATCCCTGCCGGGTCGCGCATTACAAACGCGTCGCCATGGCCGAAGATACCCGATATGGTATAACCTCCGTCCCAGTTCTTGGCCGATTTCTTCAGGATCTTGGCTACATCCAGATCCTTAGCGATCAGCCTGCTGATCTCGGCATTATCATCCAAACCTTCGCGTTTATACTGGTCGAACAAACCCTGTACCTCACTATCCAGAAAGTGGCCGATTTTTTCCAGTACCGTTACCGTATCGGCTTTTTCTTTAGGGTGCTGACCAAGGTCGTACAGTTGCTGCAAAAGCTCATCAACGTTAGTCATGTTAAAATTGCCGGCAATCACCAGGTTACGCGTCATCCAGTTGTTCTGGCGTAAAAACGGGTGGCAATTCTCCACACTGTTCTTCCCATGGGTACCATAACGCAAATGGCCCAATAAAACTTCGCCGGTGAAACTAACGTTGTTTTTGAGCCATTCTGCATCAGCCATTTTTTCGGGCTGTTCTTTTTGTATGTCGGCAAACTTCTTCTGGATGTATTCAAATATATCTGCCACAGCATTCGATGCCATCGACCGGTGCCTGCTGATGTAACGCTTACCCGGTTCGATATCGAGCTTGATGGTAGCTACGCCGGCGCCGTCCTGCCCCCGGTTGTGCTGCTTTTCCATTAGCAGGTACAACTTATTGAGGCCGTAAAGTGCCGTGCCGTATTTTTTTTGGTAATAAGATAGGGGCTTTAAAAGACGAATAAATGCGATGCCGCACTCGTGTTTTATCGATTCGCTCATGTTGGATATTAAGCACGCAAAGTTAGTGCTTTATTATCAAATTGTAAAGACGAATCATTCCTAAAAACGCTTAAATGAGTACAATATGACAGTTTTTGAGTTTCTGACAAATCTGCAGAAAGAGGTGTTTATTAGTAAAAATTTTGTAGTAAATCAAAGATAATTCGATCAATTATTCTTTGATAGCAGTTATTGCCTTCGATCAATCATTCAATAACTCAATAATTCAGTCATTGACAACTTGGGCGTTGTCTGCGGCCCGGCTATCCGCTCATACTGCACGGGCATTAGCCACAGGGCCGGTATCCGCTCCTATCACTAACGCGAAGAGTTAATCAATAAAGAGATTACTTAGCAATATAACTCAATCGGTTTTTATCTACTTCAACAAGAAAACTATCGTAGCCATCAAGCTTAACAATCGCAGCTAAATTAGTTTCGATAATGTCCATCAGTTCAGCATTCGAAATATTGCCAAGGTTAATTTTGATTAGTTTCTTTGGAGTATTCCGGACTAAAAAGCTATCCCGAAAATCGGCATCTTTTGTAATCACAACAAAACCACCGGCATCCGCAAAAGAACATATCTCATTATCGGTTGTGTTCCAGTTATTCAATATATTATTGACGTGGATACACTCAAACCCCAATAAAATCAAACGATTAACAAGTTTATAAGAAATGTGTACATCACATAAAAACTTCATCAGGCAACATCTTGCAATGAATGTCCCGACAAAGTTAATTTAGCGTATTGCAGGCTCGCCAAAATATCATCCTTCTCTAATTCCGGATGATCACCCAATATCTCTTCCGCTAACATACCAGAACTCAGCATATCGATAATAACTTCAACCGGCCAGCGCATTCCACGTATACATGGCTTGCCATGGCAGATTTCAGGATCGATAGTTATACGGCTAAGTAAATTCATTACACAAATATCGGTAATTAATTTATTATCAACAATTACGAAACTTATCCTTACAGCGATAACGCTTTTATATTAAAAATTCGAAATTGAACATCCGAAATTCGAAATCCCGCTACAACTTCTCCCCGTGCTGGCTGATATCCAAACCTATTGCCTCCTCTTCTGCCGAAACACGCAGCGGCGTAATCATATCAGTTATTTTGAGCAACAGCAGCGAGCCAAAGAAGGCGAATATCGAAACGCCGACCAATGCCTCCAGTTGGGTCAAAAACAAATGCCATTCGCCAAAGAACAAACCGTTACCCGTAGTATTGCCGCCGTTGATGTTTTTATGGGCAAATACACCGGTAAGTACCATACCTACCATACCGCCCACACCGTGGCATGGAAAAACGTCTAAAGTATCGTCGATCGTGGTACGTGTACGCCATTCAACCACCAGGTTGCTCACCAACGACGAAATAACGCCGATAGCCAGCGAGTGCGGGATAGATACAAAACCCGCAGCCGGGGTAATGGCCACTAAGCCCACCACAGCACCGATACAGGCGCCCATTGCGCTTGGTTTTTTACCACGGAGCAGGTCGACGTTGATCCAGCAAACTGCAGCTGCCGCCGATGCTGTTGTACTGGTAGCCAACGCTGTAACCGCAAGCGGGTTAGCGCCCATGGCCGAACCGGCATTAAAACCAAACCAGCCAAACCAAAGCAGGCCGGTACCGATCATCACATAAGTTATCCGGGCAGGCGAATGATTGGGCTCATTGCGCCGTTTTAAATAAAGCGCCGATGCCAGCGCCGCCCATCCGGCCGACATGTGTACTACCGTGCCACCGGCAAAATCGAGCACGCCTAACTTAAACAACAACCCATCCGGGTGCCAGGTGCAATGCGCCAGCGGGGCGTATATACATACAAAGAACAAACAGATAAATACCACGTACGAGTTAAAACGGATCCTCTCGGCAAAAGCGCCGGTGATCAGCGCCGGGGTAATGATGGCAAATTTTAACTGGTACATAGCAAATAGCAGCAGCGGTATGGTAGGCGCCAGTTTCCAAACCTGGTTACCGAGCATGCCTTTCATCATAAAAAACGTACGCGGGTCGCCTATAATGCCATGTATCGAATTGCCAAAGGCTAAACTAAACCCGAACGTTATCCAGATAACCGTGATAACGGCCATACAGATGAAGCTCTGGAACATGGTCGAGATCACATTTTTCTTATTCACCATACCGCCGTAAAAAAAGGCAAGGCCCGGGGTCATGATCAGTACCAAACCTGTAGCGCTTAGCATCCAGGCGGTGTCGGCAGCGTCAATCTTTCCGTTCGAATTAACTACCTGGATAGACGGGTAAATAAAAGTGAGGATAACAAGAAATGCCAGAATAGCAAAGGGGACGTAGCGTTTCATTTATAATTTCAAAAACCTGTTAAATAGATTTCCAAAATTATAAAATTTCTACATTTTCGGTATACATTACCTAATTTATATTACATATATCATATTAATTAAGCAGATTGCTCAAAAATTGGGGAAATATTCCCAAAAACAGCAAAAAAACCGACAGGAAACAAACCATCATCAGTAAATACCGGTGATTAACGATCAGATCGTCGGCATGATGCTCGTTTTTCTTCAAAAACATATACAGCGGTATCTTGATATAATAAAAAAGCGCGATCAGCGTAGTAGCTGCCCCTGTTATCATTAACGCCAGCAGCCAACCGTTACGTGTTTGCTCATACATCGTATATGCAGCCGAAAAAACAAGTAGCTTACCGTTAAAACCGGCCGTAACCGGCAACCCCGCTAAGGATATCAGGATAATTACAAAACAAACAGACGGCAGCGGGTAGCGCAATCCTACTCCCTTAAAACTATCGAGGGTAGCAGCGCCTATTTTGTTAACGTAGTACGTCGCCAGCATCAGCGCGGCCAGGTTAGCCACAGCGTATACTGCGAGGTAGAACACCAGCGAAGATATACCCTGTTGCGAAAATGTAGTAACGGCCATTAACGCAAAACCCGTATGGCCGATGCTCGAGTAGGCCAGCAGCCTTTTGATGTTCTTTTGCCAGATAGCCGCAAGGTTACCCACAATCATCGTCACAATACCTACAACCGATAAAAACAACCTGAAATCGAAAGTCGACCAGTAGGCGTTGAATGCAAAAGGCCTCAGAAAATTAACCAGCAATGCAAAACCTGCAATTTTGGGTAGCGTAGACAGGTATGCAGTAACCGGGGTCGCCGCACCCTGATAAACATCGGGTACCCAAAAATGCATCGGTACAAATGACAATTTGAAACCTATACCAACCAGTACCAGCACCATGGCGAGCGACACGCTGACCGGGTGCGCCAATATCAGGTTGGTAACAAAGTCGCCCGAGAAAATATCCATCGTACCTGCAAAACCGTATAACAGGGATATACCGTAAAGCATAATGGCCGACGAAGTAGCACCAAACAGGACGTATTTCATACCTGCTTCGGTACTCACAGCCGTGTCAGACCGGTAAGCGGCCATCAGGTACGATGCAATAGATACCATCTCGACCGAAATATAGATACTCAGCAGGTTTACCGCCATCGTCATTAAATGCAAGCCTAATAACGATGCGATAATAATCGAATACAGATCGGCCAGCCCTTTATAATGCGAGCGCAGGGCTTTATCCCAGGGCAGATAAAGCAATATCAGCAAGGCTGCAACATCAATTATCAGCTTAAATAAGGTGAAGGTATGATGCAGCAACAACATCCCGTTAAACAGGAAGTGCGATTGGCTTAATGTGGTTAATTCACGGTAAGTTTCAAATGTTACCAATACCATGCCGGCCAATGCAATTGTGCGGCAAAACACAGGGTTCTGCTTGCCCGCAAACAGATAGGTAATAAAAACCAGCAAAAACAAAACACTCAGCAATAGTTCGGGCACAAAAAAGTGCAAACTATCTGTAATATTTTTAAGCTGTGCGGGTATGTATGGTATCAGGTCGTTCATTAATTATTGAACTATAACTTGTTGGTTTTTGGGATATTTAACCTGGTAACGCAGATCAAGCTTTTTCTCTTCAGCCGGACTAAGTTTAAGTACCCATTGTAGCTTGCCATCCAGGTCGTTTATTTTACCACCTGATAGTTCCTGTTTCTCCACTTCGATAGCTGTGTTTTGCGAAACCGGCACCTGGTCCTCAACTAAAAGATTTATTACCTGGTTCTTCCGGTTTTTAACATCGATCAGCCAGTCTTTGGTTTCCTTTTTGTTCGAACCAATAATCTGCCGTTGAGTGGTATTTTTTTGAAGGGTGCGTGTTACCACGATATTTTTATCTGTACCCAGCGAAAGATTCAGGGTATCGCTCGAAGAATGCGTATCAAGTAAGGATTTGCCGATATATGTATCCTCAAAAAACAAATTAGCCTCTCCCGAAAGGAAATTATACTTATTCCAGTCGACCAGTTGAGCTGTCAGGAAAACATCGGTATTGAGCTTAGGCGCCACAAAATATTGAAAGCTGGCATTCAGATCAAACTGACCAATATCGACCACATATTGTTTGCCATCGCTCGGTATGCTGTATGGGTTATTGATATTAAAATCAACGTTGGTTTGGTTCTCTTCCTGATCCACCAAAACCGGGATAGTTTCCATGGAAGCTGCTCCCCTGATCCGTACTTTATCCGAATTAACAGCAACTCCGGCCGCACGCCCCTCTAATGCGCTGCCGTAACCCGTAACAACAACCTCATTTAAAGAGTTATGCGAAGCCTCCAGGCTTACATTCATGCTGGCCGAAGTAACACGGCGTTCCAGTGTTTCGTAACCTATATATGAAAACACCAGTGTCTGGCTGCCCTGTGGTACCTGCAATGAATAATTTCCGTTTGCATCACTTGCTGTACCGATAGACGTACCTTTAACTTTGACGCTAACACCAATTAAAGACGTCCCATCAGTGCGATCTGTTATACGCCCGGTAACGCGTGTTATGTTTTCTGCCTGGTTGCTATACACCATCCCATAGTTCAGATAATAAGGCTTAAGCTCTGGTTTACTGCCGCTCACACTGGGGTTTCCTGTCGATAAGATCAGCTTTACATCTTTCCATTCTTCGCCGCATTGTTGCGATACATTGGCTTTATAAGCAATATTGATCGGACTGTTCACATCCTTAGCGCGGATATCGTAGGTTGGGTACCAGCCGGCATTATGTACCAGATAGCTTAAAGTAAACTGTGAACGCGTTGCCACTTTAGATGAAATGGTGACAATGATATCACTTGTATTTTTGGTGCTGCCGCGCGATATATCGGCAATCTGGCTGGTAAACTTATTTAGTTCAAGGTTTAAAGCGGCCAACTCTGTGTTGATTACTTGCTGTTTTTTTCTGAGCACGGTTAGCCGCTGCGTCTGGAAGTCCAACGCCTGCTGCAGTTTCAAAACATCGAGGTTAACATTCTGCCCGCTAACAACCTGGTTTTTGAGCAGCATACTTTCCTCTTCTTTATAGATCGAAAGCTGGTCGGTCTGTAAGGTTATTTTATCTTTGATGAGTTTTTGCTGATCCTGCAGCTCTTCTATTTGTTTTAGCTTGGTTTGCTGGTTCAAAAAGTTAAGTTCCTGCTTTACCGATAAAATGGTAAAAGGACCGGCCGCATGTACTTGTATGCTTTGCACATCGATATCCGGTGAAATACCCTGGAATGTTACGGTTGATGTACCTGTAACAATATTGACCATTGCACTGCGCGTTACCTGCGCACCTGTTAAAAACACAGTTATTTTTTCGGGCTTTGAGGTGACCTTCTGATCTTCATTGGCGTTTGCCAATCCGCAAACCAGCAACAGGAGAAAACATAAGTTGATAAACTTCTTGTCCATAAGGTTAGGTTATTTGGTATGCATAAATTGTATCAGCGCCAGTACCGAATCGTTGATCTTATCAAAAGCCAGCGAAGGCATTACACCCAGCGCCAGCGTGAGCAAAGCCAAAGGTACCAGGGCTATCATTTCACGTTTCCCGAGGTCGGTCAGGGCCAGTTTCCATATATCGCCGCCTTTTAAATGCGTTTCGCCAAAAAACATTCGCTGCAGCGTCCATAAAAAATAGCCGGCACTTAATAATATCCCTACCGAACCGCAAACAGCCATCCAGGTTGGCAATAAACCGTTAAATACATGCGAGTTAAAGGCGCCCAGCAAGCTGAATGCTTCGGCTATGAATGCCGAGAAACCGGGCAGGCCCAGCGATGCAAAAAATGCGATCATCACAAAAACGGTATATCGTGGCAGCAAAGTACCCAACCCACGGAAGCTGTAAATATCCCTGTTATGTACGCGGTTATAAATTACACCAACCAGGTAAAACAACATGGTTGATAAAAAGCCGTGGCTCACCATTTGCATAACTGCACCGCTTACGCCTTCGGCGGTTTGTGAGGCTATCCCAAGCAGCACAAAGCCCATATGCGATACAGAGGAATAGGCGATCAGCTTCTTCAAATCGCGCTGGGCAAGCGCGTTAAGCGCACCGTACAAAATAGATATCACCCCCAACAGTCCCAACCAAAAAGCGCCGGAAGTTGCTACCTCGGGGAAGATGCCCAGGCAGATACGGATAATACCGTATCCTCCTATTTTCAACAGTACTCCGGCCAGGATGATCGATACCGGCGTAGGTGCTTCCACGTGTGCGTCGGGCAGCCAGGTGTGCAAAGGCACTACCGGTACTTTGATGGCAAATGCGATGAAAAGGACTATGAAGCCCACCGTACGTGCCGGGAAACCCAACAGGGTTTGATGGCTCAGGATACTAAAAATCGAGTCTTTATCATAATTAGCCGGGTTCATCATCTGGATGATGTTGAAAGTATGGTAACCCGTTGCCGGGTCTTTAACCGAAAAGTATAGCCCCAGCATCACCAGCAGCATAAATACCGAGCCGAACAGTGTGAAGAGGAAGAACTTAATAGCCGCGTATTCGCGCCGGACACCGCCCCAGATGCCTATCAGGAAGTAAAGCGGCAGCAGCATTAATTCATAAAAAATGTAGAACAAAAAGAAATCGAGTGAGCAGAATACGCCCGTTACTGCCATATCAAGCAATAAAAATAACGCAAAATATCCTTTATGGTTTTTATTGATTTCCCAGGATGACAAAGCGGCGATGACCATAACGATAGATGACATTACCAGCATCAGGATGGAAACACCGTCAACACCAACGAAATAATCGATCTGCATTTTGCCCATGCCCCCCAGGTTAAGGCCTATCCAGTGTACTTTCTCTACATACTGATACTGCCCTTCATTACTTATTCCTGCAAAATTCGGCCCTGTTTTAAAATGAATATACAGCCATACACTTAACACCAGTTGCAACAGTGTGGCAAACAGTGTAATGTATCTGAAAAGATTCCGCAGGCTATCGGGCAATACCAGAACGAGTAAGCCAAATAACAAAGGCGAAAATATAAGTAACGATAGTATATTCATCTTTAAATAAACGTCTTTAAAATATACAATGCCAGCACAATGATGAGCATAGTAAACAGGTAACCCTGTACCCTGCCGGTTTGAAAACCACGAATGAAATTACCCGCCTGTTTTACAAAATAGGTAATCGAGTGGATAATCCCGTCAATAATATACCGATCTATCCAGGCCGAAATACGGCTCAATACCAGCCCTGTTCCTGCAATCAATTTGACGATGCCGTCAATAACATAAGTATCAAACCACGATGCGGCGCGGCTTAAACCAACTACAGCTCTTACGATTATACCGTTATAAAATGTATCGATATACCACTGATTATAGGACATGTTAAACAACACACCCTTAAATTTAAGCCATTGCAGTTTTTGCCTGACGTACACCCCATAGGCTATCAGTACTACGCAAACACTTAGCGCGCTGATGAGGAACGGGACCAACTCGCCGGAACTTTCGGTTTTATTTACCATATCAGCAAAGCCCTTAACTATCCAGGCGCTTTCGAATTTCAGCGGGTTTAACGAGAATAAAGGAAATAATGAGCCCAATGCGAGCAAGATCATCGGCAGGTACAACAGCGGGTTTTCTTCGTGAGCTTCCGGTTCGCTATCGGCACTAATGCCTTCTAACCCCGACTCACCAAAAAACACCTTAAACATTAAACGGCCAATGTAAAAAGCAGTAAGTAAGCTTGTGAGCACCGCACCTATCGGGATGATCGAATAAGCCCATCCTTTACCTTCTGCCCAAGCAAAGCCCTGGATCAATATACCATCTTTAGATAGGCAACCGGCTGTTAACGGGAAACCTATCAAAGCCAGCGCTGCAACGCAACAGGTTATAAAAGTTACCGGCATAATTTTGCGCAGGCCACCCATGTTATTAATATTCTGCGCATCGATATGTAAGCGATGTTTACGTTTCAGGTGCTGCATTTCGTGGATAATCACACCTGCAGCTAAAAACAATAAACATTTAAAAAATGCATGGGTAGCCAGGTGGAATAAGGCCGACGAATAAGCGCCGATCCCCATCGCCATCATCATGTAACCTAACTGCGATATGGTGGAATAGGCCAGTATCCGTTTCAGGTCGGTTTGCGTTAGCGCGATGGTGGCCGCCATAAAAGCGGTAAAGCAACCTACAATGGCAATAACTGTTAGGACTTCGGTATTAAACAAAGGATAAACCCTGCCCAGTAAAAATATGCCCGCAGCAACCATGGTAGCAGCATGGATGAGCGCCGAAACCGAGGTGGGGCCTTCCATGGCGTCAGGCAGCCAGGTATGTAAGGGAAACTGTGCCGACTTGGCAACGGCGCCAGCCAGGAAACACAGGCCTGCAATTGTTACCGATTTAGTAGCAGTTGCTGTAGCAGCAGCAGTCGCTAATGAGTGATCACCGAATAAGGTAACGATATCAAAAGTATCGTAATGCGTATACACCAGCATAATACCGGTGAGCAAGGCCACATCGCCTATCCGGTTCATGAGGAAAGCTTTTTTATTGGCCTGAATAGCTTTTTCGCGCGTAAACCAAAAACCGATAAGCAGGTACGAAGCAAAACCCACCATCTCCCAAAAAGCATAAAGCAGCAGCAGGTTATCCACTACCACCAAAGCCAGCATAGCAAAACAAAAAAGGCTGAGATAGGCAAAGTACCGCGTGTAATGGTTATCGCCTTTCATATAAGCGATGGAATAAACATGAACCGGCAAGGCTATAGCCGATACCAGTAACAACATGAGTACCGACAGGTTATTGAGCCAGATGCCTAAGCGGATTTGTGTACTGCCAACAGTAAACCATATCTGCTGCACATGCAGCGCCGGTTGGTTCCAAACCTCAAAAAACACGAATACAGAGAGCGCCAGACTTGCGCCAATAGCCAAGCCCGAAAGCACTCCAGATAGTTTGCTCTGCCTGGGTACAATAAAAAGGTTGAGCAAAAAAGCCACAAACGGCAATACAACCGCCGTAACGGCCAATTGTATAACGGAAATATCCGAATGTGTTAAAACTGTTTCCAAACTTGCTAAACTATTAGTCTTTCAATCTTTCCACCTTTGCCGGGTCGATCGTTTTGTATTGCCGGTATACATTTAAAATTATCGCTAAGGCAACCGCCACGGCCGCTGCTGCAAGTACAATGGCAAACAAGGCGAATACCTGTCCGCTGTTAGCTAAGTCATCATACTTACCAAAGGCTACCAGGTTCAGTATCGCCGCATTGATCATCAGTTCAATACCGATCAATATCTGAATGGCATTGCGCTTTGATAACACGATATAAATCCCGATGCAAAACAGGCCTGCGCTGATGAACATGAAATCGGATAACATACTCATAGCTTATGCTCCTCCTTCCGGGATAAATGCACCGCACCAATCAGTGCCATCATTAATATAATTGAGATCACTTCGAAAGGCAGTAAGTAGTTTGTCATCAGGTTTACACCGATGTTACCCAGATTATCCGTACGTGGCGGATTTACTCGCTGCGCATGTTGTATCCAGACGATGCCATCGGGCCGCGCCTTAATGATTGCATTTACCAGGATCACCAAAAACAAACCTGCGGCAAGCAGCGCCGCCATATTGTTGATGGCAATAAACTTATTACCGGTTTTGTTCTGCAGGCTGTTTAACGTTTCCTTGTTCGATAACATAAAGGCGAACAACATCAGCACCAATACGCCGCCAACGTAGATCACAATCTGCGTTACGGCCACAAAATCGGCCAGGGCAAAAACGTACAGCCCCGCCAGGGCAAACAACGTTACAAAAAACATAAAAACAGAGCGTACCAGGTTTTTGCTTGCAGCAACAATTAATGCCGATGCCAGCGCAGTAAAACCCATTACGTAAAATAAAACCTGGTTTATGTTCATTCTCCGTTTTCCTTTTTCTTCATAGCAGCTAATTTGGCCGCCTGTTTTTCGGCCTGCTGCTCGTCAAATAGCCGGCGTTTTTCTTCGGCCAAAGCCGGGTCCATTTCCGAAAATTTATACGTCAGCAAATCAAGCTCCTGTACGCTTTTGTCGTACTGGTTCGTCATGGTAATACACTCTGTCGGGCAAACTACGGTACACAGGCCGCAATACATACACTTAGCCATGTCGATATCGAACTTGGCCGCATACAGCCTTTTAGTCGTACCATCGGATGTTTGCCCGATAGCTTCTGTCGCTTTTATCGCCTCGATATCGATGCAATCAACCGGGCATATCTTGGCGCACAGGTCGCATACAATGCAATCGTCCATCTCCACAAAAAGCTGGTAGCGCCCAACTTCCGGGACGGGTAACTGTTGCGACGGGTATTGTATGGTGTTCGTGCCCCGGTTTTGTTCGGTAAAATAATTGTCGGATTTTACCGAATCCATCACCCTGCGTTTTTTTGAAGCAAATAAATGCTTCAGCGTAAGGAACAACCCTCCGAATACCGTTTTCAATCCTATAGCTCCGCTCTTTGCCATATCACATTAACCACAGGCGCCATACGCCCGAAATAAGCATACACAATAAAGCCAGTGGTGTTAACACCTTCCAGCATAAGTTCATTAACTGATCAACTCGGAAACGTGGCAGCGTCCATCTGATCCACATCTGCACACCAACCAACAGCAGCGATTTGAGTACGATCCAAATGATGCCCCATACCGTACCGGTTGTATAATCGGCCAGGTGTGCCGGACCGATATTGGGCAGCGGCGTATTCCAGGCGCCTAAAAATAAGATAACGCCCAGCATCGATACCAGAAACATCATCGAATATTCGGCCAGAAAAACAAAAGCGAAGCCCAGACCGGTATACTCGGTATGGAAACCAGATACCAGTTCCGATTCGGCCTCGGGTATGTCAAACGGCGCGCGGTTGCTTTCGGCCAGCGATGCGATAAAGTAAATAGCAAATGCCACGATCAGGTGCGGCGCGCGAAATATGTTCCAGGCTAAAATACCACCTGCCTGTCCCACATCAATAAAACCTAAAAACCTGCTGCTTTCGCCCGATAAAACACCTTGTTGTGTAGCGATATCCTGTAAATTCAGGGTTTGTGTAATCATCACAACAGAAATAATAGCAAAACCTGCCGGGATTTCGTACGAGATGATCTGTGCTACAGAGCGCATAGCGCCTAACAGCGAATACTTATTGTTCGACCCCCAGCCGGCCATCAAAATGCCCAGCGCCTCTACAGATACAATGGCAAAAATGTAAAACAAGCCGATATTTAGTTTGGCCGGAACCAGCCCTGGCGCCCATGGCAGGGCAGCAAAGCCCATATACACCGAAACAAAAATGATAAAGGGCGCCAATACAAATAAAATCTTATCAGCTGCCGATGGCACGATCAGCTCTTTTTGGATGAGTTTGATAATATCGGCGATGGTTTGCAGGGAGCCGTATTTACCTGTTTCGGTGGGGCCAAGCCTGTCCTGTATAAAGGCCGAAACCTTACGCTCGGCATAGATCCCGAAAAGGGCAAACACGGCAGCAAAGCCAAAAAGTCCTAATGCTACTAATATATATGTGAAGTAAAAATTCAATCAAGTTTGCTTTGGGTGCAAACTTAGTTATTTAGAAGGAAAACCCGATGAGATTAGTAGATTTAATAAGCGTCTGCCTGATAAATCAAATCAAGTCTGCCCTTCCGGGGAGGATTCAGGAGGGGCCTATTTAACCGGTATATACGTTGATTTGATTTTTTCGGAAAAAAACATTGTGGCATTCTGATCAAAATCGAGCGTATCATCCGTAGTGGTAAAGAATTGCTGGTTGCCATTTTTACTTAACCCTGACTCTATTTCGGGATGACGGCGCAGGTAATCCTGCAGGCTTTGCGCTATAATTTCGCCCTGTGCTATTACCCTGATATGGTCGGGCAGATAAGCTTCGATTTTATCCTGCAGCAAAGGATAATGCGTACATGCCAACAGCAGGGTATCAATATCGGCACTTTGCGACAGGAGCTGATCAAGGTATTGTTTTACAAAATAATCTGCGCCAGGTTTGTTGTGTTCGCCATTTTCGATCAAAGGTACCCAAAGCGGGCAAGCCTGCTGGTATACTTTTACATCGGGGAAGAAATTGCCTATCTCGATACCATACGAATTGGATTGGACAGTACCCTTTGTGCCCAGCACACCTATTTGTTTGGTACTGGTATAATTGCCGATTACTTCGGCCGTGGGCCTGATAACACCCAACACACGTTTTGCCGGGTCGACATTTTTCAAATCCTGCTGTTGTATGGTACGCAATGCTTTAGCCGAGGCCGTGTTACAGGCCAATACAACCAGCGGGCACCCCATCTCGAACAGCAATTGCACACACTCCCAGGTATATTGGTGGATGGTTTTGAACGACCGGTTGCCATAAGGTGCGCGCACATTATCGCCGAGATAGATATAATCATACCCTGGCAACAGTTTGGCTATAGATTTGAACACGGTGAGGCCACCGTAACCCGAATCAAAAACGCCGATAGACTGCTTGCTTAACATGTTGTAAAAATAGCAAAGCGAAGCCCAATTAAAAACCGAACTTCGCTTTGTCTTAAAAAAGAATAAGATTATTTTACACCCAGTTTCAGCTTTACTGCTGCGGTCAGATCATCCGCATCAGGCGAAACCAGCATGATCTGCGATGATGAATCAAATACATAGGTATAACCTTTTTCTTTCGCCACAGCCGAAACTGCTGTTTTTACTTTATCGAACAAAGGTTTGGCCAGTTCGTTTTGTTTCGCATCTATAGATTGCTGCGCTTTTTGGGTAAACTCCTGCATCCTTTTTTGGATATCGGTTATTTCAGATTCTTTTTGGGTACGTATCGCATCGTTCCAGGTGGTTTTATTTTTTTCATAGTCTGCACCTTTTGTCTGCAGTTCGGTCTGCATTGCCTGGTATTGATCGGCAAATGTTTTCTGATAATCCTGCATGGTTTTGGCGATCACTGTTTTATCAGGCATTACATCAATAACAGCACTGAAATTTACATAACCGATCTTTTGCTGCGCCTTTGCAAAATTTGCCGTAAACAATAAGCACCCGGCTACTAATATTGCTCCAAATAATTTTTTCATCTTTTATTTCTATTTCCTTTTTTTGATACTTTGTTAAAAAAAAAGCGAAACTCGATCATCGGATCGAACTTCGCTTCGATATGGTTTTAAATGCCTTTTATTTTAAGCCTAATTTTATTTTAACAGCCGGCATCAGGTCGTCCGCCTCAGGCGAAACGATAAATATACCTTGTGATGAATCGATAACGTAAGCGTAACCTTTTTCTTTAGCAACTGCAGTTATCGCAGCTTTAACTTTATCCAATAATGGTTTGCCAAGCCTGTCTTTTTCGGCTTCGACTTTGCCCTGGGCAGTAGTTTGGTAATCCTGGATACGTTTTTGCAGGTCGGTCAGCTCGGCTTCTCTTTGTGTACGAACGGCATCGGTCATGGTTGCACGTTTCGACTCGTAATCGGCGCCTTTGGTTTGATACTCGTTCTGCATGCTTTGCAATTGGGTGATAAAGGTTTGTTGGTATGTTTGAAGCTGCGACGATATAACCTTGGTATCGGGCATCTGATCAATTACTGCATTAAAATTAATATAACCGGTTTTACCCTGCGCCTTCGCCAACGTACCCGCAAAAACCATACAACCGGCAATTAATACAACTTTTAATAAATTTTTCATTTCTGTTTTTCTGATTTCTATTGTGGTGCTATTTTAACTAATTTATTTTATTTGGCCAACACTCCGGGCTTTAATCCGAGTTTGATTATGACATCCGAACTCTTGTCGTAACGGGGGTTTGCATATAGCATCACCACCTCGCTGTTCTTGTCAAATATCATATCCAGGTCTTCGGCCTCGGCCACAGCCTGTATGGCTTTGGCTATTCTGTCCTGTATGGGTTTTACCAGTGCACTGCTGCGCTGTGCCAGTTCACCATCGGGGCCAAACTTCGATTTCTGAAAATCTTTAGCTGCTTTCTCTTTATCTATTATTTCTGCCTCGCGGCGTTTTTTCATATCAGCGGTCATCAGTACCTGGTCGGCCTGGTAAGCTTTGTACAGGTGATCTATCTCCTGAAAACGGCTGTCGACCTCTTTTTGCCACTGGCCCGACAGCGCATTCAACTCTTTTTGCGCAGAGATATAATCGGGTACATGTTTTAATATGTACTCCGAATCGACATAGGCAAAACGCTGTGCAAATGCGCCAAGCGACACAAGTATAACCGCACTAAGCGTCAGGAATATTTTTTTCATGTTACGATCAATTAAATCCGCCATTCAGGCTTTGAGAGATGGAGAAGTGGAACTGACCTTTGTTTGCACCGGGGATACCGGGGATAGCGTCAAATCCATAACCATAATCTAAACCAAGCAAGCCAAATATAGGAAGAAAAATGCGAGCTCCAACACCCACAGATCTGCGTACATTGAACGGAGAATATTCACTAAAATTATTCCAAACGTTACCGCCTTCAGCAAAGGTGAGCAGGAAAATAGTTGCCGACTCGCTGGCGATAACCGGATGCCTTAACTCGAGCATATATTTGCTGAACACCGGGCTGCCCGGGTTGTTGTTTTCGTTATAATTTGACCCAACCGGAACAACAGAGAAGTTTTGGTAACCACGCAGGCCGATGATCTCGCTACCCTGTAAAAACTGGTAACTCTGCATACCATCGCCGCCCAGTTTAAAGCGCTCAAACGGCGCCTGGCCAACTTCTTTATTATAGTAACCCATAAAGCCAAACTGTGCCTGGCCTTTCAATACCAGTTTACCATATATCTTCTGAAACCACTGCCCCTCAAATTTCCATTTGTGGTACTCAACAAACTGATAACGCTGTTGCGGGGTGGCTATCAGGTAGTTTACGCCATTAAACGCCGAATATGGCGGCGTGGCCTGTATGGTAAATTTCAGGTTCGAACCTGTTGTAGGGTAAATAGGCGCATCGGTTGAGTTACGGCTCAGTTCCTGGGTTAATTTAATGTTATATGATGTACCGTTTTTAAACAGGTAGCCCGGATAGTTAAACAGGTTGTAATGATCTACGTTTAACGAGTAGTTTAACTGGAACAGGTTATCGGGCCATCTTAAACGCTGGCCGAGCGTTACACCAACACCGTTAATACGCAGGTGATAGTAATTCGGGTCAGACTGTGAATAAGCCGAGATGTTCGAGCTTAATTGTGTATAAGCTGTTAAACCAAAATAGATTGGTTTTTTGCCGCCCAGCCATGGCTCTGAGAAGGTGAACGAATAGTTTTGATAATCCTGTCCATTTGACTGGCCGCGCAGGCTCAATTTTTGCCCGTCGCCTTTTGGCAGCGGCTTATATGCGCTCAGGTTAAACAGGTTGCGCAGCGAGAAGTTATTGAAAGTTAGGCCCAAAGTGCCAACCAGCTGGCCGCCGCCAAAACCGCCCGAAAGCTCGATCTGGTCTGAAGGCTTTTCAACTACGTTGTATACAATATCCACCGTTCCATCGGCCGGGTTGATATTGGTTGGTTTTGGTTCGGTTTTTTGTTCGTCAAAATTACCTAACTGGGTAATATCGCGTTGGCTGCGCACAATGGCTTCTTTCGAAAATTTCTGACCGGGCAATGTCTGCAACTCACGGATAATCACTTTATCGTTGGTTACATCGTTACCTTTTACCGATACACGGTTGATCGTATACTGCGGGCCTTCGTACATGCGGATATCAATATCCACGGTATCATTGTAAATACGGGTTTGTACCGGGTCGGCCTGGTATGTAAGATAACCATCGTTAAGGTAAAGTGTCGAAATATCATCGCCGCTTGATGTAGGGCCGCTTAAGCGTTTGGTCAGGTTCTCTTCGCTGAAGACGTTACCTTTCTTAATACGCAGTATACTGCTCAAAGCTGCTGCCGGATATTTGGTATTGCCCGAGAAAGTAATATTACCGAAGTAATATTTAGGGCCTTCGTACATTTTGATCTTTACGTTTACGGTCTTGTCGTCATTACGCCAAACCGAGTCGCTCAGTATTTCGGCATCACGATAGCCTTTGCTTTGCAGTTTGGCTATAAAATCCTGCTTGTCCTCTTCGTATTTATCGCGCATAAATTTCTTCGAGCCAAAAATATGGTACCATTTACGCTCTTTGGTTTTACCCATATATCCACGTAAGGTATTTTGGTTAAAGGCCTTGTTACCCTCGAAGGTTACACTGTTGATCTTAACTTTCTGTTTTTTGTCGATCGCCACATCAAGGATAACGCTATTGGCATCGGCCGGGTCTTTACGCTGGGTAATGGTAACCGTTGTATTTAAAAAGCCTTTATCGTTAAACTCTCTTTTACTGATGGTAGTTACCGTATTGAGCAGGTTCTCGTTCACGATCTTGCCTACCTTATCATTTAGTTTTTTCTGCAGATCCTCAATCTCGCCTTTACGCGGGCCGGTTAAGTGCAGCCTCGATAAACGCGGGCGCTCTACTATCGCAATATCAAAGTATACGGTATCCAGGTTCATCCGGGTGATGTTGAGTTGTACATCGTCAAACAAACCCTGTTCCCAAAGCGCTTTGATCACATTGGCCGAAGCATCACCCGGCAAGGTTATCTTATCGCCTTTATTTAATTTCGAAATAGTGATCAGCACATCTTTTTCAAGATATTTTGTACCACTAACTGTTATGCCGCCAATAATGTAGTCTTTCGGGTTGAGGTAGCTTAGGCTGTCGGTCGGGATTTTGGTAAGCGCCGGCCTGGCCTGGTTAGATACCTGGGCCCATGCACCGGTGCATGCCACAGAAAAAAGAATTGCAAAAAGATATTTATTCATCCAGAATATTTTGGTGGCTAAAATAATTTATACAGTTGTTAAAAAGTGTTAAACGTAAAAATATTAGTTAACTTGTTCGCTGGTGAGCCCGAAACGGCGTTCGCGTTTCTGGTAATCCGATATGGCTTCATACAGGTCTTCCCGGCGGAAATCGGGCCAAAGCTTATCGGTAAAATACAGTTCGGCGTAGGCAATTTGCCAAAGCAGATAGTTGCTTATACGATATTCGCCGCTGGTGCGTATCAGCAATTCCGGATCGGGCATACCGGCAGTATGCAGGTGGCCGGCAAACAAATCTTCGGTTATATCTGAAACCTTTAAGTCGCCTTTTTCAACTTTCTCGGCTATAGCCCTGGCAGCCTGTACAATTTCGCGCCGCGAGCTGTAGCTTAGCGCCAGGGTAAGCACCAGGCCGGTATTGCCTGCTGTTTTTTCCATCGCGCTTACCAGTTCATCATAACATTTTTTAGGAAGCATTTCAATATCGCCTATGGTGTTGAGGCGTACATTGCTTTCCATCAGCTTTTTGATCTCTTTATTGATCGTCGAGATCAGCAGCTCCATTATAGCCGTTACTTCGTATTTGGGACGGTTCCAGTTTTCGGCCGAAAAAGTATAAAGCGTTAAATATTTTATACCGAGTTCGCCGGCGCCTTCAACCACATCGCGTACCGATAAAACTCCATTATGATGGCCAAACACCCGCAGTTTGCCCTTGCCTTTTGCCCAGCGGCCGTTGCCATCCATAATGATGGCCACATGTTTGGGTAACCTTGCGGTATCTATCTGCTCTTTAAAACTCATCCTTTTAAATAACGGCTAAACGATCATCTGCATGCGTAACATGTTTCTTTAAAACAAGGCTGCTGAAGGTAGCCCGGTTTAATGTATCGTAAAGCTTATACGTGTTGTTATTATTTGTGATCAATCAATTGTTTTGCCCAATTAATTAACGCTGTCCGCTAAATAAATTGAATTTTTCTCAAAATTTCAGGGGACAAAGGTAAAACTAACTTTGTATATTTTTATTATATGGTAAAAAGAAAAATGCACACCTGTAACGGTTAATTACATTGGCAAACAAGGGAATATCACAACATGAAATATACGGTGGAAAAATCCGGCCGGAGTAAAATATCGTACTTTGATTTTATTTTGATTATCGATAATTTAATCGCTTAATTTTATCCCCAAATTCGCCAGTTCATGATTTCCTCTATCACTGTACTTTTTTTACTGACCTGTTACCTGTACTTTAAGCAGTTTTATGGCAAACTGATAGATAGCCAGATCGAAGATGCCGCCGAAAAGCAGTTGTGGGCCGGTAAGTTAAAAAAGAAACTGATTGTGTTTTTTGTGGGTGCAGGTATCATTGTTATTTTATATGCTACCTCGTTCACTATCATGAAGATCAACCCGGAGCTCGAAAATGTAAAACTGATACGCCGGATTGCCGACCTGGTCGCCACAGGTATATGCGCGGTTTTATTTTACCTGGATAAAGCCGAACTCGATAAAAAACTGGTTGTAAAACCGGCCGACCCCTTTCAAAACTTATAACAGTTTTGGGTTACGAAGGTGTACGAAATGGTAAAGCCTAAAAACATATAGCTATCGTGCGCATAGTTGCCCCGCTGCGAACCTGCAGAACCGATACTTTCGCCGGTACGTTCGGCCGAACGGTCTGAAAGCGCCCGCGATAACGCGCTTGGTAATACAGCCTTGTTAGGATAAGCGCCGTAAACATCATCCAGGTAGCCAGTGTTGGTGTAGCGATAACCCAAATCGACGATAAAATTCCACTTACCGGTAAAGTTAAACTTTAAGCCTGCACCATATGGTACCGACCATGCCCTGGTATTATATGGCCTTGCCTGGCCCTCGGTAGTTAAAGGTGCCAGGTCGTATTCGGTACCTTTGTAGCTGGCCCGCGGGTTAAAGCCAACAGTAGCAATCCCGGCAAAAATAAACGGGGTATATTTATTGGTGCCAATTTCGGGTATATAACTCATAAAGTTAAACTCTCCTATGAGGCTTATCTCGCTCAGCGAACTGGAGAAACTCAGGTTACGGTTAAATAATTGCTGATTGGCGGAGGTACTATCGTCGCCCCGGATGGTACCGTACATGTACTGTAGCTTGAGCGACAGATAATTGCTAAAATTGCGTTTAAGGAAGAACCCACCGCTAACATCAGTCAGCTTAAACGGGTTGTTCTGATTAAAATCGCCCATATAGCCCGACTCGCCAACCGTACCGCCAACTTCCCAGGTTTGTGCGCTCAATCTTCCCGCAAAGGATATAAGCATCAGCAATAAAACAAGTACAGGTTTTACCTTGCGCATTAAAAACAATTAATAATTGCGGGCGTCAATTCCCCACATTAACTTATTCCTTAACGTGGATAAGTACGATTCATTATCCAGGCGGATAAGGTTAAGCTGAAAGCCGGCCTTGCGAATATTAAATTTGATAGGTTTATCGATTACCACCGTTCGCGAATCGCAGGATACCAGGTAATTGGCGCTGCGAAACTCTACTTCAAAGCTCAGCACGCTATCATCCGACAATACGATAGGCCTGACGTTTAAATTATGCGGCGATACCGGTGTTAATACCAGGTTACCCGACTTTGGTAAGATGATGGGGCCGCCGCAGCTTAACGAATAGGCCGTAGAGCCTGTAGGCGTCGACACGATAATGCCATCTCCCCAGTACGAGTTTAAAAATTCATCGTTCAGGAACGCGTGGATAATGATCATGGCCGAATCGTCGCGCTTGTGAAAGGTAATATCATTCAGCGCGAAGTTTTCGTTGTCGAAGTATGGATGCTCTGACTCGATAGTCAGCAGCACACGGCTATCCAGGGTAAAGCTGCGGTTTACCACGGCATGTATAGCTGCGGCGATATCGCTTTTATTAATACTGGCCAAAAAGCCCAGCCTGCCAAAGTTGATACCAATAACCGGGATGCCCGAATCGCGGATGAAAGCTAAAGTATCCAGCAAGGTACCATCCCCGCCAAGGGTTAAAAAAACATCGATCAACCCCTTTAAAGTATCGCCTTTGGTAAATACCTTATGCCCTTCGGGTAAAAGTATTTTGCCCGACAGGTGGTCGTTCAGGTCGCAATAAACATAAATTTCTACTTCATGTTGTTCGAGCGAAGTAAAAACCTGTTGTACGTAAGGTAAAACCGAATCGTTAAATTGCCTGCCGTATAGCGCGATCTTCATGCGGGGAGGTTATAAGTTGAGGTAATTCATTAACGAATCGTACCTGTCCATCGAGTCGTCGTCAACAGGCTTCGAGTTAAAAGTTGCCTGTACAGTATAATCATAGCGTTGAAAAGCAGCTACGATGCCAGAAATATCCTGTTTATTTAATTTCAATGTTACTTCAAGCTTTGTCGAATCAGGGAACGAACGGATGTATGAGCTCAATATCTGCGCGTTATCCGACTCTACGATCTGGGCTATCTGCGCCAGCGAGTTATTGCGGTTGCTGATCTCGAGCACAATAATTCCGCCTGGTTCGGCAACCGAAGTCAGCTTGGCAAAATACTCGTTCATGCTGTTAAGTGAGATCAAACCCAGATAATTGCTTTTGAAATCGAGCACAGGTACCACGGTCAGTTGCTGTTCGTAAAACAACCTGATCACATCATAAATGTGCTGGTTTTCGATAACGTACGGATTAACCAGCGATAACTCGATCGAACCGATAGGCTGCTGATAATCGGGATACTCAAACAGATCATCCTCGGCTATCAAACCCAAAAATTGCTCATCGTTTACCAATGGTAAATGGCGTACCTTAAACTCGGCCATACGGTCAATAACCTTCTGTATCGTATCGGATGTACGAACAGCAGGCATGGCGTTGGATATGAGTTCGGCTGCTAACATTTTTTAATTTACGATTTGATCTTCTTCAAAAAGCCGGCCAATATTTCGTTAAATTCTTCGGGGCGCTCCATCATTGGTGCATGCCCGCATTGATCAATCCAGTGCAGCTCCGAGTCGGGTAACAATTTATGGAACTCTTCGGCCACCTCGGGTGGTGTAATTTTATCATTTTTACCCCAGGCCAACAGCACCGGGATGGTTATCTTATGTACCTCTTTCGACATATTGTGCCTGATGGCCGATTTGGCCATAGCCAATATGCGGATAACACGATGACGATCGTTCACGGTTGCAAAAACTTCGTCAACCAGTTCTTTTGTCGCCGTTGCCGGATCGTAAAAAGTATATTCTACCTTTTCCTTTACAAATTCATAGCTTTCGCGGCGCGGGAATGAACCGCCAAAGGCATTTTCGTATAAGCCCGAACTGCCGGTTAACACCAGGGCTTTGGCGACACCGGGATGCGCAAGGCAATAGATCAGTGCCACATGCCCGCCTAATGAGTTACCCAAAATGGTAACATCAGTCAGCTTTTTATGGGTAATAAACTTATGCACGTATTTCGACAGGCTTTTGACGCCTGTGGTCAATAACGGCAGATCGTAAATTGGCAGCATGGGGATAATGACCCGGTATTGTTTACTAAACTTTTCGATAACTTGTTCCCAGTTACTTAGCGCGCCCATCAGGCCGTGCAGCAGCAACAGGACCTCGCCCTCGCCTTCGTCTATATAACTAAAACCATGATCATTTTTTAACACAAAATCCATATAATTCGTAAATATTTTACATAATTAAAATTTTATCCTGAAATATAAATCAGGCCTAAAATTAAATTACCCGCCATAAAAATAGCTTATTGGCGCGGAGTTACAACAATAAAAACAATTATTTAACCTAATAATTGCTTTACCACTTCCGAAATTGTTTTACCATCGGCCTTGCCTGCAAGTTCCTTATTGGCAGCTCCCATAACCTTGCCCATATCCTTTACCGAGGTGGCACCGGTGCTCGCAATTACCTGCTTAATGATAGCTTCGATCTCCTCGCGGCCCAGTTGTTTCGGCAGGTATGCTTCGATCACCTGCAGTTCGCCCATCTCGATCTGGTACAGGTCGTCGCGGTTTTGTGTTTTGTAAATATCGGCCGACTCTTTACGTTGCTTGGCCAGCTTTTGCAGGATCTTGATCTCGGCTTCGGTATCCAGTTCGTGCGAGGCACCTTTTTCGGTACGCGCGGTTAATATGGCCGATTTGATGGCCCGCAGCCCTTGCAATTTATCGGCTTGTTTGGCCAGCATCGCTGCTTTGATATCCTGGTCTATTTTTTCTGCTAATGACATATTCTTTGAGTTATGAGTTGTAAGTTGCGGGTTGCCAGTTATTCATTTCTGCCACTTTCAATATTTGCGTATTTTCGTACAGTTCAAATGGTTCGAAGATCAGTGCAATATACTTTTGATTTAACAAGGCTATTTCGTAAATTGACAAGGTATCCGGATTATCAGAGCTATTTAATTGTTCATCTTCGAGCCCCTTAGCATCCTTTTCCTCTATTAAAGCAATTACTTTGTTTAAAAGGTTTCCGGAGTAACCTACGGCATTGATCAATTCAATATCTAAAATTTCCTTACTGGAAATCTTTAAATATTCAGCGACTAATTTCTTTACGCGGGCTTCAAAAGTCATATTATTATTTTCTAAAAAATGTGGTAGCATTAGCTTGCGCCGTTGGCACCAGCACAATTTCGTTGATGTTAACATGCGCCGGGCGCGATGCCGCGAACCATATCGTTTCGGCAACATCTTCGGCTACCAGCGGTGTCAGGCCATCGTATACTTTTTTAGCCCGTTCCTTATCGCCGTGAAAACGTACTTCCGAAAATTCGGTCTCAACCGCACCCGGATGGATAGCGGTTACCCTGATCCCGTAAGGCAACAGATCCACACGCATACCTTTATTTAAAAAATCTACCGCAGCTTTGCTGGCGCAGTATACATTGCCGTTGGCATAAATTTCCTTGCCGGCGATGGAACCCATATTGATGACATGCCCGCTTTTATTTTCGATCATCCAGTTGATCACCACTTTACTTACATACAACAAGCCCTTGATATTGGTATCGATCATGGTTTCCCAATCGCTGTACTTACCGTTTTGTATCGGGTCGAGCCCCTGGCTCAGGCCGGCGTTGTTGATCAGCACATCTACTTTCTTCCATTCGGCAGGCAGGCTCTCGAGTTTTTCAATAACGATATCGCGCTCCCGTACGTCGAACTCCAGGGTAATTACCTCAACGCCATAATCGGCAATAAGCTTTGCGGATAGTTTTTCGAGCCTGTCGGCACGGCGGCCGGTGAGTATCAGGTTATATTTTTCGCGGGCAAAGGTATAAGCACATGCCTCGCCAATACCGGCTGTAGCACCTGTAATTAAAGCAATTTTCGACATAGAGTGTAATTAATACGCTGCGAAGTTAAGTTTTTTGCCCAACTGATTTGTCTACTCAAAGTAGATTGTGAATACCAGGCTGTGTAAAAGCAGTTTTTGCAGCGGCTGCGAATATGGGTCGGTACCTGGCATCAAAACGTTACCAAACGAGTTGGCTATTTTGAGTTCGGGCGAAAATTTAAAATACTCGAAATAAATATCACAGCCAATACCGGCTTCGTACGATGCATAGCCGCGTTTGTTGATTACCTGTTTTTCCAGGGGCGACAGGTTAGGGTCATCGTTCGTTTTGTCGGCGCTCAGGCCATAGGAATATTTTACCCCACCCAACAGGTACGCCCTGAAATCGCCTATTCTATCCGATTTAATTTTGAGCAGCAACGGTATCTCAACCTGGCTGGCGTGGACGCTCTTGTCTACATCCTGCGCCGGGTTGGCATATTTATAGGTAATGGTACGGTCGGCAAAAGATAACAGCGGTGTGCTGCGTACCTCCAGGTGCTCGGTGATGCGGTAACGTACAATAAAACCAACGGCAAAACCAGGCGAGCCGGCAGAAGTAATGCTATTGAGCGAATCGGTAAGATACTTACCGGTTTCGCTGTAAAAGTAAGGTTTACGCCAGTCGGGCTGTTTGTAGATTTTATAATTGCTGTTGATGTAATCGAAATGAAAACCAAAGCTGATATCGTTCTGGTCGGCGCCACCGCCCCATGCAGGCGGGTGTTGTGCAAACAGTTTTGCGCCACACAAAAACAGTATTATAAAAAGTAGATAAAGCCTTTTAATCATTTAACGCCCGTGTATATCGAACAAATACCAAACGCCAACGGCCTGTGTTTGGTATTGCTGAAGCCCACTTTGTCCATCAGCGAGGTAAATTTTTCACCGTCGGGAAAAGCGGCTACCGATTCGGGAAGATAAGAATAAGCCCGCGAATCCTTCGAAAACAGTTTACCGATACCCGGTGTGATATAATTAAAGTAGAAGTTATACAGCTGTTTCACCGGGAAAACCCTCGGTTTCGAAAACTCTAAAACTACAGCCTTACCGCCCGGTTTTAACACCCGGTAAATATCGGCAAGGCCTTTTTCAAGGTTTTCAAAATTACGTACACCATAAGCCACAGTCACCGCATCGAAAGTATTTGCATCGAACAACAACTTTTCCGAATCGCCCATGCGCACCTCGAACCTATCGCCCAGCGCGCGTTTGGCTATCTTTTGTTCGGCAATATCCAACATCCCGCGCGAAATATCTACACCGATAATTTTATCGGGCTGCAGAATTTTCAATGCTTCAAAAGCAAAATCGCCGGTACCGGTTGCCACATCCAACAACAGTTTGGGTTTGTTAGCCTTCAACTCATTGATCGCTATCTTTCGCCAGATGATATCGATCCCCAGCGACATAAAGTGGTTCAGGAAATCGTAGGTTTTGGATATATTGTTGAACATATCGGCCACCTGCTCTTTTTTGGTAGCCTGCTCGTTTTGGTAGGGTGTAACTGTTTTGCTCATGAGACGAGGCAAAGGTACGTGTTTTAGTCCAGAGTCGCGAGTTCTGAGTCCAGAGTCGGAAAGGTTAAGCAATTTTCCGACCCAAGACTCAGGACTCAAGGCTGCCCAACAACCCCTCCACATCCAAATGACGGGTAAACATAGTCAGGCTGCCATCGGGATTTTTTGGCCAAAGCTCCTGTGGCCTGTCCCAGTACAATTCCACACCATTACCATCGGGATCATCCAAATAAATAGCTTCTGATACGCCATGATCCGACATGCCTGTGAGCGGATAGCGCAATTCGATCAGCCGCCGTAATATTTTAGCCAGTTCTCTCCTTTCGGGGTACAAAATGGCCGTATGATATAACCCCGGGTAACTTACTGGCGCCGGACCGGAGCCTTTACTGTGCCAGGTATTCAGCCCGATATGGTGGTGATAACCGCCTGCCGAAATAAATGCAGCCTCGGCACCGTATTTCATCACCAAATCGAAACCCAGCACCCCACAATAAAAATCGAGCGAACGCTGTAGGTCGCTCACCTTTAAATGTACGTGCCCTATACGGGTAGCGGCGGGTATTTTATATTCTTCCATTTAATTACATGTTTAAACATACAAATTTAATATACTTACGCCAAAAGCATGTTACCTGATTGTAATATTCTCGTTCGCGGAGTGTTAAAAGTAGTTAAATAAAATTTCCGGATATTTTTTTTGATTATTTTTCTGAAAGCTATATATTTTCAAACTAAATATTTAGTTTTACAGCCCGACACCTTATCTATGCGCTATTTCTTAACTGCTGTTGTTTTATTGTTGACGGTTACCTGTACACTTGGCCAAAACCGCGCGACCATTAAGGGCAAGGTCACCGATTCGCTGACCAGCGAACCCATGGAGTTTGCTACCGTTGCAGCCTTAAACTTACGCGATACCACAAATTCGCTGATCGCCTATACCGTGACGGATAAGAAAGGCGAATTTGCCTTGCATAACATGCCCGCCGGCGTCCCCATCAAGGTTTTGATAACGTTTGTGGCTTATCGCCCCTACCGTAAATTTTTAACATTGACAAAAGCGCAGGAAATTAGCCTTGCTGTGATACGTATGGCTCAAAACCAACTGGCGCAGGTTGATATCGTCGGCGAGCGGCCACCTATAGTCATACGTAAAGACACCATCGAATTTAATGCCGAAGCATTTAAAACCCGACCAAATGCCCTGGTTGAAGATTTGTTGAAGAAACTCCCGGGCGTTGAGGTTGATCATGAGGGCCACATTACCGTTAACGCAAAACCTATTAGCAAAATAACGGTCGATGGGCACGATTTTTTTACCAGCGACCCGCGCATCGCCTCTAAAAACCTGGATGCCGACCTGATAGATAAGGTACAAATATACGACGACCGCGAAAACGACCCTGATCACCTCGTCCCGGCAAGCGAGGTTAAAAAAATCATTAACCTTAAGTTTAAAAAGCCTTTCCGCAAGGCCATATTCGGCAAAGTGTATGGCGGTACAGGTACCGAGCAGCGCTACAATACAGGCGGGCTCGTCAACATGTTCAGGGACACTTTGCAGGTAAGCCTGATCGGCCAATCGAATAACCTGAATAACACCGGTTTCTCTTATAACGACCTTTACCAATTGGGCGGTGTTAACCGCGGCGGTGGTGGCGGATTTGGTAACCCCAGCTTTGGCTTTGCACCGGTTAACGGCATACAAAAAACCACCTCAGCCGGTGTTAACATCAATACCGATTATGGTAAAAAGCTAAAGATAAACCTATCCTACTATTACACGCACAACATTAATAACTTTAGCAGCCTCACCAATAAGCAGCAGTTTCTGCACGATACCGACCTGATAAATAACAGCGCTACTACACGCACCAGTACCAGCGACAGGCATAATCTGAGTGCGAACCTGCGCTGGAAACCAAATGATGCTACGGAGTTTACGTATGTGCCGGGGTTTAGCTACAGCACCAATAACACACTGAGTAATATTACCGGCAACAGTTTTAGCAATTACGTGCCGCAGCTTAACCAAACTTTTACCAACGATAACAACAATAACCACAACCTGCAGTTTAACCAGGCAATATCCTATAACCGGCAGCTAAAAAAATCTGGCGAATCGGTAAGTATCAGCAGTGAGCTCCGCGCCGAGCCGAACGGCGGCATATCATACAACGATAACGGGTTAACTTCTTACGTATCAACTTTCCCGTCGTACCTGCTAAGCCGGCGTGGCAATACCGATAACCGTGCAATCGGCTCGGGCCTTACTGTGGGATACCGTTACCCGGTGAGCAAAAAGGTAACGCTTAATATTTCGGAAGCGGAGAGTTACAACCACCAGGTAAACAATACCGCTACTTTTGACCGCGACCCGGTTACCGGCGATTATGATACTTTTTTACAGATATTAAGCGGCGATCTTACCCGCAACCTGTGGACCAATAATACCAATTTAGGTGCAACCTGTAACATCACCCAAAGCTTGTCGCTACAGGGCGGTATCAACGCACAGTATATGGCCGTGAACAACCAGTTCGATCGTGGTTTTGCCGATATCAACAAAAATTACTTTGCCTTGCTTCCTAATATACAACTGCATTATAAAGAAACCACGCTTGGTTATTCCAGGAGCTTTAACCTTCCCAATATCGGCGATTTGGTGCCGTATTCGGTCGTGTTCAGTCCTCTGTATTCGGTTACCGGCAATCCAAACTTACACCCCACCCGCACGGATAATTTTGATTTAAACTATTTCGGTTATAACAACCAGCGGCAAATGAGTTTGAGCATAGGCGGGCATTTATCGGTTGATCACGACGGGGTTTTCAGACAACGTACGCTCGATGCCCTTGGCGTTGAAACCAGTACGCCCATCAATACCAATGGCCGGTACAGTGTTTCGGCACACGCCTATTTCAATAAGCGTTTTAAAAAGCAGCACGGCATTACGTTCAACACCGGCGGTAATCTAACGTTGTTTCAAAGCCATAATTTTTTCGATCTGAATCATGTTGATGGTTTCCAAAACACCTATTCGGTAAACTATAGTCATAATTTTGGCATCAGTTGGAACAATATTGTTGAGATAAGCCCCCAATATTCGCTGCGTTTTTCGCGCTCGAGCTACAGCGGGGTGTCGCTTAACCCGGTAAACAATGCCACCCACACAGCAGATACCCACTTCAACGTATATTGGCCACAACATATCAATTGGGAGGGCAATTACACTTATAATTACAACCCGCAGGTTACCCCGGGTTTTCAAAAAAGCTCCAATTTGTTAAGTATCAGCGTAGCGCGTTCGTTCCTGAAAAAGGATCATGGCGAGATCAAACTATCATGCTATGATATTTTAAACCAGGCCGTTGGTACAAACCGCGTTATATTTGAGAATAACATAACCGATACGCAATCGCAGATCATCAGAAGATATTTCTTGCTGACGTTTCAATACAGGTTTATGAAATCGACGTCGAAAGCCGATGAGAAGCCTCAACGGTCAATTAATATCGGGCGTATCTTTTAAAGTGCTGAGCCGGAAGTCAGGGGTCCTGAACCGAAAACCGCCTAAGCTTTTTGACTCAAGGCTCCGTACTCCAGACTCCGGACTAAATTATCTACCTTTGCATGATGAATATTAAAACTGCCGAGTTTATTTGCAGTAACACGCAGGTATCAAAATTGCCGCCGGCATTAAAGCCCGAGTACGCTTTTATCGGCCGGTCGAACGTGGGTAAATCGTCTTTGATCAATATGCTTACGGGCAAAAAAGGTTTGGCCAAAACCTCGCAAACCCCGGGCAAAACACAATTGATCAACCATTTCCTGATCAACGACACCTGGTACCTGGTGGATCTGCCCGGTTACGGCTATGCCCGTATCTCCAAAAGCAAAAAGGAAGATTGGAACAAATTCATCCGTACCTACCTGGATAAACGCGAAAGCCTGCAGTGTGTAATGGTACTGATCGACAGCCGCCTGGAGCCTCAAAAAATCGACCTGGAGTTCTGCAACTGGTTGGGCGAAAAAGGCTTGGCATTTGCGCTCATCTTCACCAAGGCCGATAAACAATCACGTGTAAAAACGGATCAAAGCGTAGCCAAATTCAAAAAAGCATTGTCGGCCACATTCTCGGCTATGCCGCCGGTATTCGTCACTTCGTCCGAATTGCAGCAAGGCCGCGATGAAGTGCTCAGTTTTATCGGCGAGGTAAACCAGGGGTTTGATTATAGCGCGGCAAAAGCTATGTTTGAACCAAAAATTTAGAAAAACCATCGCAATACGCATATCGCAATACTCAATACGTATTCAACCATGAAAAAATATCTATCCTTAGTCACTTTTGCGCACACCATATTTGCCATGCCGTTTGCTTTTATCGGTTTTTTCCTGGCGGTAACAACTACCACCTATCGCTTCGATTGGGTAAAGCTGGTGCTGATGGTATTGTGCATGGTATTTGCCCGTAATTCGGCCATGGCCTTTAACCGTTATCTCGACCGGGATATCGACGCCAAAAACCCGCGTACCAAAGTGCGCGACATACCCGCAGGCCGGATATCGGCACAAAATGCCTTGATATTTACGTTAACAAATTGCGGGTTATTTATCGCCACCTCATTTTTCATCAATCCTATCTGTTTTTATTTATCGCCAGTGGCTTTACTGGTGGTTTTAGGCTACAGTGCTACTAAGCGTTTTACTGCGCTTTGCCATTTGGTTTTGGGCCTGGGTTTATCACTCGCTCCTATCGGCGCCTACCTGGTAGTAACCGGGCATTTTGCACTGTTGCCTATATTCTTTTCGCTCTCAGTATTATGTTGGGTAAGCGGCTTCGATATCATTTACGCCTTACAGGATGAGGATTTCGACCGTAACGAAAACCTGCACTCCATCCCTGCCTGGTTGGGCAAGGTAAATGCCTTGCGTTTATCTACTTTTTTGCACGTGCTGTCTGCTATATTCATCACTTTGCCTATCCTTTACACTGCTGTAGGATGGCCCTACTACTTAGGTATCGCTTTCTTTTGCAGCATGCTCATCTACCAGCACCTGCTGGTCAAACCAAACGACCTCAGCCGTGTGAACTTCGCTTTTATGACCACTAACGGCATTGCCAGCGTTATTTTTGCTGTGTTTTTTATGATTGACCGGTTGTGGGTGAGGTAACTATTTTAACTTCCTGATGTAATCGTATAGCACCGGGAATATCTTATCGGTAAACCTGGCCGATTCCATGATCGCGCTTTCATCGGCTATGCTGGCATTAACGGCGATGACAGCGCGATATTTCGGAATGGCAATTAAAAACTGCCCGCCCCAGCCCAATGCATATATCGCGCTCGTTCCGTTATAGGTAAAATGATACCAGCACAGCGCATATTTCGAATCTTTAAAACCCCATTGCGTATCGAAGGTATTATCCGGACGGAGCAATGCTTTTATCCAGCTTGCGGGCACCAGGCGCTTATTGCCATAAAAACCATTATTAATCAGCAAACCGCCTATCTTAACCATATCCTGCGTATGCATACGCAGGCTCAGCAAACCGCTTCCATCGTAAAAACCATCGTTCATTTTAATCCAGTTTACGTCGGTTATCCCCATCGGGTCGAACAGGTTTTTCCTGGCAAAATCAAACGTGGTCATCCCGGTAGCTTTGGTTAATATAACCGAAAGCAGATGGCTCGCCGCATTATTGTAATAAAAGGTTGAGCCGGGCTCGCTTACCATGTTTTGTTTTAACACATATTCTGACTGATTTTTTTTCCCGAGATAGTCTTTCAGATTGTTCAGGTCTTCATGGTAAAGCCCCGAAGCCTGGTTCATGATCTGACGGATGGTGATGTTTTGCTTCCGCTGATCTTTATCCTTAGCCAACTGAGGAAAATACCTGCTTATCGGCTCATCCAGCGAAGTAATACAATGTTTGTCGATAGCGATGCCGATAAGGATGGAAAGCACGCTTTTGGTAAGCGACTGGTCGTTCATCATTGTTGCATCGCTTTTCCCATTAAAAAAATGCTGGTAAACAATATTGTTATTTTTTGAGATAACAACGGCGTAGATATTTTTGTCGTTTTTCAGGTAAAACGAGGTGTCGGGTTTAATTTGGGCAAAATCGGGTTTACTAAATGCCAACAGCAAACCGAGGATAAGCAAATATTTTTTCATAACGATAAATGATGTTATTTAACAAGGCGCAGTAGCTTTTGTTTACCTGCGGTTTCTAAAGTTGAAACCTATTTGTAATTTTATTCATAAACCTGCAAAAATGAAGTTTCATGTACTCGTACTGCTGCTATTGACGGGCACTTTTAAAACAGCAGCCTCATCTCAGCCCGAACTTAAGAAAGCCAGCGGCCACCCGATGCAATATTATATTTCGCTGCCTGAAGGGTGGAACCCTACCCGAAAATGGCCTATTGTAGTAGTTATTGAAGCGGCTGAAAAGGAGTTTAAAGTGAACGCGCAGCGCTTCGCAGAGGCCAACAAAAGAATGAATTTCATCGTTGTGGCGCCCATTATCGTATCCAACGGAAACCAGGGGCACCGCGACTCTAAAATTTACCCTTACTCAAACACCGTTTGGGATGATATTGATAAGCGCGGTGTTTGCACCTTTGATGAAGAAGGGCTTACCCAGGTTATTAAAGATGTACAAAAGGAGTATAACGCCGAGAGCAAGTACTTTATAACCGGTTTTGAGGCAGGCGCGCACCTGGTTTGGGCCATGACCTTTTTGCATCCGGAGCAACTAAAAGCGGCGGCACCAATTGCAGGTAATTATCGCGGGCGCTGCATGGAAACAGATCAGTTTTCAGTTCACCCATCGCGCGTTAATTTACCGGTTATGGGTTTTACCGGGCAAAACGATGGCAACTTCGGGCCAGGTGGGATGATCCACGATCAATGGAACACAGCTAAAAAACTGGCTATCGATCATGGTTATAAAAACATCAGCGAAACCATTGTCCCCGGCAAGGGCCATGTACCTATGCCCGATGAAGTGCTTAAATATTTTGCATCAATAAAGTAACCAGGCACACGTCTGCGCATTTCTGTATCCCCGGTAATTTATTTTATTCTGTCTTTGATAATCATCCGCACATTCGCACATTTGCATATCTGCATATTTAATTATGATCCACAAAAAAGAACGTAAATATATCCCCGCCAACCTCGATATTACCTGGGAGGCCCTCGAACCTTTTTATACCGAACTGATCGAACGTGAAATAAGTTCTGTTGCCGGGCTGGAAAAATGGCTGCAGGACCGCAGCGAACTGGAGGCCGCTTTGGAAGAGGATTTTGCCTGGCGCTACATTCGCATGACCTGCGACACCGCCAGTGAAGATCTGTTGCAAAAATTCCAGTATTTCGCAACGGAGATCGAACCTAAAATTGCACCATATAATAATAAACTGAACGAAAAGTTTGTAGCCAGCGAATATGCCACCAAGCTCGACGGTGAAAAGTTTTTCATTTACTTGCGTGGCGTTAAAAATGCCCTGGAGCTTTTCCGTGAGGAGAATATCCCGATCCAAACCGAGATTCAGGTTGAGCAGCAAAAATACCAGTCGATAACCGGCTCGATGTCGGTACATATCGATGATAAAGAGTTTACCTTGGAGCAGGCTTCGGTATTTTTAAAAAACCTCGATCGTGCCAAACGCCAGGAAGCCTGGGAAAAGATAACTGCCCGCCGCTTACAGGATAAAGATAACCTGAACGAATTATTTAACCACTTACGCGGCTTGCGCCACAAGCTGGCCCTGAATGCCGGTTTCGAAAACTTTCGCGATTATATGTTCAAGGCGCTTGGGCGTTTTGACTATACCCCGCAGGATTGCTACAGTTTTCACGAAGCGATAGAAAAAGAGATCGTACCGATTTTACACGAGCAGGCCGAAAAACGTAAAGCAGCCCTCGGCCTCGATGCTTTAAAACCCTGGGATACCGAAGTGGATACATCGGGCAAACCGGCTTTAAAACCATTTAACAATGGTACCGAACTGATCGAAAAATCTATCCAGTGTTTTAGTAATATCAGCCGCTATTTGGGTGAACGCCTGGAGATCATGAAAGATAACGGCCTGTTTGATGTGGAGAGCCGCAAAGGTAAAGCGCCGGGGGGGTACAACTATCCTTTATCCGAAACCGGTGCTCCTTTTATTTTCATGAACTCGGCGGGTATCTTTCGCGACCTGACCACTATGGTGCACGAAGGCGGCCATGCCATCCACACTTTTTTAACGGCCGACCTGGAACTGAACGATTTTAAGCACTGCCCGTCGGAAGTTGCCGAACTGGCCTCTATGTCGATGGAACTGATATCGATGGATAACTGGGACGTTTATTTTAAGGATGAGGAAGAACTGAAACGCGCCAAAAAAGATCAGTTGTTCGATGTACTGAAAACCTTGCCCTGGGTAGCGGTTATCGATCAGTTTCAGCACTGGATCTACACCAACCCCGATCATACCAACGAGCAGCGCTACGAAGCCTGGGAACAGATATACAACCGTTTTGGTGCGGGCATGGTTGATTGGAGCGGATTGGAAGAAGCCAAACAAAACCTATGGCAAAAGCAATTACACATATTCGAGGTGCCGTTTTATTACATCGAATATGGCATGGCTCAGCTTGGCGCGATTGCCGTTTGGAAAAACTACAAGGAAAACCCTGAAAAAGGTTTACAGCAATATCTTGATGCTCTGAAACTGGGTTATACCAAAACCATCAACGAAATTTACGAAACCGCCGGTATCAAATTCGATTTCAGCGCGGCTTATGTAAAAGAGTTAGCAGCTTTTGTTAAAGGTGAGATGGAGAAGATCGGGTAAAAAACTAAAGCGTCATTGCAAGCGGTAGCGAAGCAATCTCTACTTAGGATGATCGATGCATTCAATCGGACCTGTATAGCATAGCGATTGCTTCGTCCCTTTAATGCCGCTTTATTAATTTAATGCTTTACTGCACCGGTGGTGGCGTACTTGCTGATGGCGGTGTAGTTTCGCCTTTTCTACCTCTTTCTTTAGCGCTTTCTTTTATAGCCGCATACAGTTTCCGCTGATCGGGTGTAAGTATAGCGTCGATCTTCGCATCGGCATCAGCCATTACCTTTGCTTTTTCGCCTTTGGTACCCTTCTGGCCTTTTAAAGCGTCTTCTTTCGTGGCCCTATCGAGCAAAACGGCGTTAATCTGTTTACTCTGATCGGCCGTAAGGCTGAGTCTTTTCTCCATCATCTTTCCCATGCGTGCAGCACGTTCTTGGGGTGTGCGCTTTACTTTAGCGGTGTCCTGCGCGCCGGCGCAAACCGCAAATGCGGCTATTAATAGCAAAATCAAAACGATCTTCTTCATAATTTTTGGTTTTTATTGTTTGAGTTAAAAAAAACGCCGGGGTTTAATCGTAAATTGATTATGGTCGTACCTGCTAAAAACCGTAACATTTATTACTTTCGCAAAGGCTTTGATAAAAGCCACGAGGATCGCATGAAAAAAGTACTTGTTTTTATTACGATGGCATGCCTTACCTGTGCTGCTATGGCACAGGCAGAACAACCGAATTATAAAACTGCCATTGCCAGGTTCAGAAAGTATTATAACGCCAGTCAGCCGGATAGTGCATTCAGCCTGTTCTCAGCCGAAGTTAAAGCCGGTTTACCCCTGGACAAAACCCGTGAGTTGTTCACTCAAATGCACGCACAGATAGGCGATCTGAAACAAACTACTTTCATTAACTATTACAAAACAGCCGGGGTATACAAGGCTGATTACGACAAGGCCACTCTCCTCATTAATTTGTCTCTCAATGGATTAAATCAGGTAGACGGCATTTTTTTTAACGAATACAAACCCGAAAAAGCTGCCGAAAACAAAACGCCGGTAACCGAAAATATCAGAGCAGCCACGGAGGCTGCATCGCAAATCCCGATCGACGATCCATCGCTCACCGAATCGCCGGTAACGGTAAGTACGCTCGCGGGTACATTATCGGGCACCTTAACCATGCCTAAAAGTGTATCCGGCAAAATACCTGTCGTACTGATCATTCCCGGCTCCGGGCCTACTGACAGGGATGGCAACTCAGCGCTCGGGCCTCATCCAAATACTTATAAAATGATAGCTGCTGCGCTGGGCAAGGCGGGTATAGCCAGCTTACGCTATGATAAACGTGGCATAGGACAAAGCAAAAGTTCGGTTAAGGAAGCAGATACCCGGTTTACCAATATGGCCGATGATGCCAACGAACTGGCTGCCATGTTAAAGGACGACAACCGGTTTTCGAAGCTTATTGTACTGGGCCACAGTGAAGGCTCGCTGGCTGGTATGCTGATGATCGCTTCAACCCAGGTATCTTTTAACGGGTTTATATCCGCCGCCGGCGCTGCTGACCCTGCCGACGTGATATTAACCGAACAATTGAAAAAAACAGCACCGCCATCGGTACAGGTCGAATTTAAGCGTATTGTTGATAGCCTTCGCAAAGGGAAGACCACCGATAGGGTCGACCCCGCCCTTTACTCTATCATGCGCCCCAGTATCCAGAAGTATATGATGGATTGGATGGTTTTCGATCCGCAAAAGGTAATTAAAAGGGTTAAAATTCCAATCCTCATTGTGCAGGGCACCACCGATATGCAGGTTGACGTATCGCAAGCCGAAAAGCTTAAAAAAGCCAAATCGGAAGCTACGCTGAAAATTATTAACGGTATGAGCCATATCCTGAAAGAAGGGCCTACTGACAGGGAGCAAAACCTCGAAACCTATAATAAACCCGATCTGCCTTTAAAGCCCGAGTTTGTAACAGCCATTGTTAACTTTATAAATGCAGTTAAATAGTTAACTCTTCCAGTCACCCAGCAAGCGGCGTATCATGATGATTTGCCCGGTATGATAGCTGGTATGGTCGGCTATCAGTAATGCCTCGCGCAACAGGTTAATGTCCGGCTCGTTTTGAAAGGGTTCAAACAGGTTAAGCTCGTCATCTTCCAGAAGCTCGATAAACTTTGCTCTGTCAATTTCAATATGTTCCAACGTGTCGTTCCACTCATCGTCATCTTGGGGCTCGTGATGTTTGGGCCAGTATCCTTCGGGCCATTTAGGCGACTGGTGCTCCGGATTGGTGCTGAATTTTAAAATATCCCATTGCGCAATACGAATATGATCCACCAGCATCCAGATACTATAAGGCAAGCCATCGGGCACCACACCGCGCAGTTTTTTTGGCAGATCGTGCAGCGCATCATGTAATGAAGCATGTGCATTACCGCCTTTAATCAGTTTTATAAGCTGGTGCCTGGTTACTTTATCAATATTTTCGTAATCTTCCATTGCTGTTTTGCTTTTTCAAAGTAACCATATCCGCCAGATATGGTTCGTGCCTAAAATCAGAAAAAAAGGACATTAAAGTCATTTTATTGTTACGCAGGCATCAAATATTAAACTAATAAGCTTATTTTTAGTCTACCAGTATAACCTTACATCTACAATAGCTATACGTATGCCTTGTTCATTTAAATTGTTCGGCGTTAAAGCCCTGTTTGTGATACTTGCCCTGGTAATTTTCGGCGAGTTATCCTACGCCCAAAACCAAGTAGTACCATCCGGTTCGGTAAAAAGCATTATCAGTAAAATTGACGACTATAACGCCAAACTACCTGTCGAAAAACTATACCTGCAATTTGACAAGCCTTATTATTCGGTAGGCGATACCATTTGGTTTAAAGGCTATATCTTGAGCTCTACCCTATCTTATTCGCCCTTGAGTACCCGCGTGTATGTGGATATGGTGAATGATAGCAACAGGGTTGTAAAACGTTATATTTTCGCGTCGGCTATTGGGCTTACCTGGGGCAATATTTCGCTGGATGACAAGATCTATCACGAGGGCGGTTATACCATCCGGGCTTACACCCAGTGGATGCGGAATTTTGGTGAGGAAAGCTTTTTTTACAAGAGTTTTTACCTGGCCAATGCCGATAACAGCCCATGGATCATCAGTACAAATGCTAAAACCGATGAGGGCTCGCCAAATAACGTAACCGTAAGTGCAAAATTCATCGGCAATAATAACAGGGCGGTTGATGGCCACACTTTTGATGTAAAGCTGATGAACAGCAAAAAGGTATTGTTCCGTAACAACCTGCAAACCGGCGATGATGGTATTTTTGAGACTAACTTTGTGTTGCCCGCCACACCGGTAAAAAACCTTACGCTTGTAGCCGCCGATAAACAAAATAATAAAAAACTGGCCATGATACCTGTAAACGTGGACCGGGCGCAAGACATTGACCTGCAATTTATGCCCGAAGGCGGCCAATTAGTGGCCCCGCTGCCAGGCATTGTTGGCTTTAAGGCCATTGGCCAGGACGGGCGCGGCGTTGAAGTAAAAGGCGAGGTGTTTAATAAAGCCGGCGAAGCAGTGGCCACCTTTCAGTCGCTGCACAAAGGCATGGGCGAGTTTAACCTCGTACCGCAGCCGGGCGAAGTTTATACCGCCAAAATAACCTTAACCAATGGTGATACCAAAACTGTAAATCTTCCTGCCGTAAGGCAATCAGGTATTGGGTTACGTGTCCGCAACCTTCCTAACCATGACACGGTTGATGTTTCTTTTTTCGCTACCGAAGATATGGTAGCACCGGGTAAAATGTATCACTTCATTGCCGAATCGAGGGGTGTGGTATGTTATGCAGCCTCGTTCGATTTTAAAAGCAATTCAGTTAATGCTCATATCCCGAAAGCTAATTTCCCGTCGGGGATCGCCCATTTAACTTTGTTTAACCAGGCCGGCCAGCCTTTGAGCGAAAGATTGATATTCATTACCCGTAACGATAATTTAAACATCAGTATCAGCAGCGGTAAAACTTTCAGTCCGCGCGATAGCATACCGATGCATATTAAAGTAACCGATGCCGATGGTAAGCCGGTAGTGGGTAGTTTTTCGATTGCCGTAACCGACAATGCACAGGTTAAGAAAGACATTAGCAATAACACCAATATATTAACCGGCATGCTGCTATCAGCCGACTTGAAAGGTTATATTGAAGACCCGGCTTACTATTTTGCTAAAAATGCCGAAAGTTTCAAGGCATTGGATGTATTATTACTTACCCAGGGCTGGATAGGCTACAACTGGGCAAATATTATAGCAGGTAACGCCAAACCTGCATTTGAGCCCGAAAGGCACTCAGAGATAAGGGGCCGTGTTACCAATATCCTCAACAAGCCTTTTGCCAATACATCTGTACTGATGCTGGGCACCGGTAAATATAAAATGCTGCATGATACCACCACCAACGCCGACGGGGTATTTGTCTTTAATTTACCCTTAATTGCAGATAGCACTAAATTCGTGCTTAGCGCCCGCACCAAACGCGGCCGCACCATACAGGGTGGCATTACTGTAAACGAGCCAAGCCTGGCACCGTTAACAACGGTTTACAGCCAACCGGTTAAACCCTGGTATGTGAATACCGATAGTACCCTGCTTAATTATGTTAAAACAAATAATACCTATCGTTACGAGTTGGATAAGATAGAAAATGGTGGTACAGGGCGGCTATTGAACACGGTAAATATTAAAGATCAGGCCACAATAAGGGGCTCGCAAAACCTGAACGGGGCGGGTACTGCCGACCAGACCCTGACAACCGAGGACATGGAGAATGCGGGTAAAGCATCGCTTTACGATGTAATTGCAGGCAAGGTAAAAGGCTTTCATGCGGGCTATCTCCCCAGGTCAACCGATCTTAATTTCTTTATCAAGGATAAAAGGGTACGATTCGTTATCGACGGCATAGATCTGGACAGATTTTATCAACCAACCGAAGCTGCCCCCGGCATCCCAAGGATACCAAACGAACATTATGAGTATATCAAACAAACCCTTGATTACTTAACAGCCGAAGACCTTTTAGGTATAGAGGTGTTATATACCCCTCAGAATGTGGCCAATTATAACAATCAAAATCTAACTACGGATGAGATATTGGCCCTTAACCCGGCAGGCCCGAGAGGTTCGTCGGTAGCTTACCTCGAAATAACCACCCGTTCGGGCAACGGGGCTTTTATGAGAAGAGCGACAGGGGTATATGTTTACAAACCAAGGGCCGTTACCATACCGAAAGAGTTTTACAGTCCAAAATACACGGTGAAGGATATCGGCCGTAACTTTAATGATTTACGTTCGACTATCTATTGGAACCAAAACATCGTAACTAATAAAAACGGGGAAGCAAAAATTAAGTTTTATGCCGCCGATAAGCCTACCACCTACACCATAGTATTAGAAGGCGCGGATATGAACGGAAAGATTGGTGTACAGACCGACAAGGTAACTGTAGTTAAAGGCAGATAATACCTTAATTATTATTGCTTTGCAGCAGCTTCCTGAGCCTTTTTCTGTGCTTTGGCGCGATCTTTAAAAAAACCTTTAAGCAGGAAATTGTGTTGGGCCGCTTCCAGGTCGTCGTTGAGCTTAACGACACTTTGATTTAAATAATCCAATGTGCTTTTCACCTGTGCGGCCTGTTTAGGGTCGTTTAATAAAACGCCTATAACGTTGTCGGTTGTATTGAGTTTATTGCTTGCGCGGTTGAGGTTTTCGGTCAACTCACTGGCGCTATTAGCGGTTTGCTTTAATTTGGCTACCGATGCTTTCAACTGTGCAAATACAGAAGTATCGGTGAGCATTTTATCGGCTAAACCGCCTTTTGTATTCAGTTTATCGCCAAAACGGTTCAATTCGTTTGCCATGCGCATGGTGCTCGCCGTTGTATTGTCAAGGTTGGTCACGATGCTTTTAAACTTCAACGCCATTAACGAATCTGTCATCAATGCGCCAACCAAACCCTTGCCCCGGGCAATATTGCTGCTTATCTTTTTAAAATCGGCAGTAATGGCCAGCAGGTTCTGATTATTTTGCTGCAGCGTTTTCATAATATCATCGGTCGACAGCAGCTTCTCGGCTTGTAAAACGGCGCCATCTTCAACCATGGGCGCCTGCGGACTGCCACCGTCGATCACGATAATCTTGTTACCGATCAATCCATCCGAGCTTAGCTTTACTGTAGCGTTGCGATGAATGTACGATTGTACTTTTTCATCGATATTCATTTGCACTTCCACCTGCGAACTATTGGTGAATTTGATAGAGCTGATGGTACCTACATTAACTCCGGAGAACCATACAGCGTTACCTTTTTTCAGACCGGCGACATCATCAAAAACGGCACTTACGTGAATATTATTGGCAAATGTTTTTTTTTGCCCCCCGAGTGTAAAAATACCCAGTACAAAAACGAGCAGACCGAGGATGATAAATATCCCTACTGTAACTGCGCGCCTGGTTTCATCTCTTTCCATATCTTATCTGATAAAATTATAATCGAAAAATGGTTTTACTCTGTTGTCGGTCGTATCAAAAACTTCGTCAAAACTGCCCTGCCGCTCAAACTTGCCATCGAGCAGTATGGCCATACGGTCGCCCGTTTCTTTGGCACAGGTTAAATCGTGAGTGATGATGATAGACGATGTTTTATATCGCTGCTGCACCTCGTTGATGAGCTTATTGATCTCGGTACAAGTTATCGGGTCGAGGCCGGCAGTAGGCTCATCGTATAACATCACTTCAGGGTTAAGGATTAAGGTACGTGCAATACCTATACGTTTGCGCTGCCCTCCCGATAACTCGGAAGGCATCTGGTTGATGGCCTGCTCCAATCCTACCGCTTCCAATACGGTTTCAACAGCTTCGTCTATTTCGCGGCGGGTCAGTTTCTTTTTATTGCGCACCAGCGGGAACTCGAGGTTCTTGCGCACGGTCATGCTATCGTACAGGGCACTGTTCTGAAAAGAAAAACCGATACGGGTACGCATATATTGCAATTGTTTTTCATTGGCGTAATTCATCTCTTCGCCAAACAGAACAACCTTACCGGCGTCGGGTTTAATGAGGCCTGATATGATCTTGATCAAAACAGATTTACCGGTACCTGAACGGCCGAGTACCACCAGGTTTTCGCCTTTGTACAGTTCCAGGTCGGCGCCTCGCAATACGGCGTTATCGTCAAACGATTTCTTCAGGGCTTTGATGGTGATCACCGCCTCTTTATAGTCGATACTGGCTTTAGCTTTTTTGATCATACCTGTTTATCTGAACCAACCAAATATCTGAACGATGATAACCTCTTCAATAAACACTAAGAACATAGCAGTAACTACTGCCATGTTAGCTGCTTTACCTACCCCCTCGGTACCTTTGCTTGAGTTATACCCCTGGTAACAGCCTACCATCCCGATAGTGAAACCAAACACGATGGATTTAACCAGCGACGAGGTAAAATCGACAAACGACAGGGGCTCAAACACCTGCTGCATAAAAGTGGTGTAACTGGTACCTTCGTTTTGTGCAACATTAACATAACCTCCCATCAATGCTATAAAACCTGCGTACATAGCCAGTATGGGTATAGTTAAAGTAGTAGCCAGCACACGGGTGGTTACCAGGTATTTAAAAGGCTTGGTACCCGATACTTCCATCGCGTCGATCTGCTCGGTTACACGCATTGAGCCCAATTCGGCGCCGATGCTCGATCCCACCTTACCCGCTGCAATTATCGCCGTAATTAATGGCGCCAGTGCCCTCATAATGGCTATCGAAATCAGCGATGGCAGCCATGAGGTTGCACCGAACTCCGACAGCGATGGCCTGGATTGCTTGGTAAAAATAAGCCCGACAATAAAACCGGTAACCGAAATGATGGTAAGCGACCGTACCCCTACCTCGAAACATTGCCGCACTACCTCTTTAAACTCGTAAGGTGGAAATAACACCTCCTTAAAAAACCGGCCAATGAATTTAAAAACCTTATAGAAATCGATAAAAACGCTGGTTAACCACCGCGTAAGAGCAAAACCAGGTTTACGAATCACTTTTACTTGTGTAAGGTTTTTATCGGCCATTTAATTTTGTTTGAACAGCATGCTTACAGTACAAAAAAACGGGCATGTTGTTTTATTTCGCTATATTGAGGTTTAAATATATTTTTCCATCACCAGTAGCTCCAAAGGCTGCTTTTGTATGCCGAAACGGGTATCTTCAGGAAATGGATTTACCTCGCCCGTTTTTTTGAAACCATGCCTTTCGTACCAGGCAATCAGTTCTTCGCGAATGGTTATTACCGTCATATAAATGCGGTTGCAGTTCTGTTCGCGTGCAAACCATTCAACATGTTTAAGCAGCAGCTTGCCTATCCCCGTATTTTGCCTGTCGGGATCGACGGTCAGCATCCCGAAATAAATATCGCTATCCTTTTTGTTTATATAAACACTACCCTGCAACTCATTATTATTAATGCACTTTAAAATTATGGTATCCTTGTCTTGTATATACCCGGTAAGGGTTTCCGCATCTATCCGTATACCATCCAGCAGATGTGATTCGGTGGTCCAGCCTTTTGCTGCAGCGTCGCCACGGTACGATCTGTTGATCAATTTAACAAGCGCAGGCACATCAGTAACCGTTGCTCTTTTTATCCCTATCATCTTAAAACTAAAAACGCCGCAAAGTTAATCGTTTGATTAACTTTTTTCACAATAGCACACGAAAAGCTTCAGGTTTATCGTAACAAATTACTTTCAGTTAACATGTTGCAATAACAAGATGTAAACATTATGGCATTAATGTGTATAAAAATGTTGTTTTCACTGTGTACTTAACTCCCGCTTTTTTTCGTAATTTGATGTAAAATACCGGTTAAAAATTTAACATAATGTTACCGGGACAATATTAATAACGCATATTGCACCATGCCTGTAGCCAAACTGCCTTTTAATAAACAAGTTGCCTATGCTGCGGGGATGATGGGTTGGGCCATTATGTGGAATATTGTTGTTGTAATGGTGCCTTATTTTTATCTGCCAACGTCAAAATCGGGCCTGGTATCGCTGGTGCCGCAACTAATGGTATTCGGCTTAGTAAACATCATGGCGCTGGTACAAGCTTCAGGGCGGGTGTTCGATATCATTACCGATCCGCTTATTGCCCTGATGAGTGATAAGAGCAATAACCCCAGGGGCCGCCGCCTGCCCTTTATGAAATGGGCAGCATTGCCTACCGTGATTTTTTGCTGCCTTGTTTTTTGCCCGCTCGCCCTTTCGGAAACGGTAAACAACGCTTATTTGCTAACATTTACCCTGATAGGCTATTATGTGATGGCGACGGCCTATGTAATACCCTATTATGCTTTATTGGCCGAACTTACAGAAACAGGCGAAGAGAAAGTCAGACTTTCATCCTACCAACAGGTTGGATATGTGCTGGGGATGGTATTTTCGGCCATGGTGAATAATTTTGCCAACGTGGTGCAAGAAGTATTTCACATCACGAGCCGCAACCACGCTTTGCAGTATACTATCTGGGGACTGTGTATTTTTAGCGGCCTGATCATGCTGATACCAGTGCTGGCCATCGACGAGAAAAAATACTCCGACAGTAAACCATCGCACCTGCCGTTGATAGAAACGCTGACAAAAACCTTCAGAAACCGTAATTTTAAATATTACCTGATCTCCGACTTCTCATTCTACATGGCACTTAGTATTATTACCAGCGGGTTGCTGTATTTCGTAACGGTATTATTAAAGCTGGATCAATCGGAAGGCGGGCCGCTTGTTGGGCTGATGGTAGTAGTTTCGGTGATGTTTTATCCACTGGTAAACATCATTACCGCCAGGTTCGGGAAGAAACCGCTGGTGATTATTTCGTTCGGCTTGTTATCACTTATTTTTGTCACGATATACTTTTTAGGAAAGCTTCCTTTTTCGGCTCATGCGCAAATCTATGCCATGGTCATCTTTGCCGCCTTTCCGTTAGCTTCGCTGGGTATTTTACCCAATGCGATCTTAGCCGAAATTGCCGAGCAGGACGCCAAAAAAACCGGCGAAAACCGTGAGGGTATGTTCTTCGCGGTCAAATATCTTTTCGTTAAACTCGGGCAAACCATCGGCAGCGCTTTGTTTTTGTACCTTACCATTTACGGCAGGGATATAGGCAACGATAAAGGTTTGCGCCTTAACGGTATCTGCGGTTTTGTTTTATGCATACTGGCGATGCTGTTCTTCAGCCGCTTTCGCGAAGCGAAGCCTAAAAAGCAAGCAAAAGTTATTGAGGCGGGAGAGCAAAATATTGTTTAAATTTGCGTATCATTCAGTTTGAAGTGGCATGAAAAACGTTGAGCAAGCATTTAATAGAGCTGAAATAGCGCTGCTGAAAGAAGCATTGAAACGTAATTATAAGGAACGTTTTGAGATGGCTACCCGCTTGTATAAAATACAACAAACCATGAATAAGGCCACAATAGCACACAAACCTTTTGTCAGCAAATAATTTAATTTGTGGATATTTTCGATCAGGAAATACTTAACTTCTGGAAAGCTCTTCAGGACAATACTGTAAAATATATCCTGATTGGTGGATATGCCATCAATCTCCATGGCTATCAGCGTTTTACCGGCGACCTGAATATCTGGATTAAAGATTCATCAGAGAACAGACGAGCTTTACGCAAAGCGTTTCGGGCTTGTGATATGGGCGATTATCCTATGATTGAAAGAATGCAGTTTGTTCCGGGATGGACAGAATTTCGTTTGAATAATGGCCTTGTATTGGATATTTTAACGGAAATGAAAGGCCTTGAGAACTATACTTTTGAAGAATGTCTACAGATGGCATCCATTGCGGACATAGAAGGTGTGAGCATACCATTTTTACATATCAACCAATTAATAGCGAATAAAAAAGTTGTTGATCGACCGAAAGATCAATTAGATGTTTTGGCATTGGAGCAAATAAAAAAACTGCGCGATGGCATTTAACCTTGCCACTGCAAATTATTGGGCCTTGTATAAACCAAATGCATCACATTAATATTGCGCATAGCAAAGGCAGCCTCGCAATAACACAGATAATAGTTCCATTTTCGTACAAAAGTATCGTCGAAGCCTAATTTCTTCACTTTAGCCAGTTCGGCATTAAACTGCTCGAACCATAACCTCAGTGTTTTGGCATAGTGCAGGCCCAGGTCTTTCAGGTCGACCATGGTTAAATCGCCGGTACGGTTGATGGCGTTGTTAATCGCGGCCACCGATGGCAGCAACGAACCGGGGAAGATATATTTTTGTATCCAGTCGACGCCCTTTTTCAGGCTTTCGTAGCGGCAGTCGGGACTGGTGATCACCTGTATAGCCACAATCCCGTCCTTTTTGAGCAGGTTATTTACCTGCCTGAAGTAAGTATCCAAAAATCGATCGCCTACCGCCTCGAGCATCTCGACAGATACGATCTTATCGTAATTGCCTTTCAGTTCGCGGTAATCTTTCAACAATATCTCCACCCTGTCTTCCAGTCCGGCTGCAACCACACGCTCGCGGGCCAGTTTCAATTGCTCTTCGGATATGGTTAACGAGGTTACTTTACAACCATAATTTTTAGCCATATAAATGGCATTGCCGCCCCAGCCGCTGCCAATCTCGAGTACATGATCGGTAGGTTTTAACCGCAATTGCCTGCACAGGCGTTCGTATTTGGCATATTGGGCTTCTTCAAGGCTTATGCCATCTTTATAAAAATAGGCGCTCGAGTAAGTCATGCTCGGATCAAGGAAACTGGCGAAGAAATCGTTATTGAGGTCGTAATGTTCGGAAATGTTTTTACGCGATCCTTTCAGGGTGTTCGGGCGCCTGAAATGATACAGTTTGTTAAATACCTTTAAAATATTGAGCGCTATCGACTGTGTTTTACTGCCTGATACACCCGGCGCATTCTCGATATTCAGCAAAACCCATTTGATCACATCGGTTATGCTATCCGTATCCCACAGGCCATCAACATAAGCCTCACCAAAACCAATATCTCCATACAGGATACACCGCTTGTAAAAATCCTCGCCTTTAACGGTAATATTGGCCGATATGCCCCTGCCATCGCCTATTGAAAGTGTTTCTCCATCGTGCAGGGTAAGATTTAAAACCCCTTTTTCCATCCTGCTTAAAAACTTCAGAACTATATCCTGGTAAAATCCACTTCTTTTAACTAATGTGATAGCTTCGGACATCTTGTTTAGGTTATTTAATTTAGGTTATCTACGAGATAAAGCACCCGGAAGATTTATTAAATATACTTATTTGGATTGATAAGGCCTGTATACCTCCCGTTGTAGATCCATCTGTTCGTTCTTTTTATGAAAGGGCATTTTTTTGAGCCACAACCTGAATGCCTGCCAATGGATCATACCCATCACCTTTAAAGTGATCAGCGGAAAGCTGATAAAATATTGCAACAGCCTTGCATCTGTCAGCATCACTTTCGTTCCACTAAGGGTGCTGATAAAAAAGCGATTGCCGGCTTGATCATGGTCGTCTATCCTGATCCGGAGCTTTTCGCCGGGGATGTCCAGGTCGAAATCAAAACTGGTATCCATATCTATAAAGGGCGATACATAGAAATATTTCCCGGTATTCAGCTTAAAACTGTCTCCGTTTTTGGTTTCGGCGCCTAAAAAATACGGTTTCATCTCGCGGAAGGTATTGCATACTTCCACAACCGAGGATACCGGCTCACTGGCCTCGTTATAACAAAAGTAGAACGACACCGGGTTGAACTGATACCCCAGCGTGCAAAGGTTGGTGAGCAGCATAATACGACCACTGCCTATATCGATGCCTTGTATTTTTAAATAATCGGTAATATGCTGGCGGATGTTTTTTGATGCATCGGGGTTACCAGCCGGTAGTTGCAAATGGTCCCTGTCGCGGAAGTTGAACAGGTTGAACCGGTTACGGCTCATCAGCTTCATTCGTTTGTGCAGTACGTCGAGTTCATCCAGGTCGAGATAAAACATAAATACCTCGTAATGAAAGCTGTGCACTTTTGGCGCCAGGCGCTTGTGCATTACTTTGGCCCGGTACAAACACGAATTTAGCTGCATTATTTTACAGAGTATCTTTAGTGAATTTACGTTTTTTTTATTGATAAGGATGTTTCGTAATGCCAGCAAAAGGATATATTAAATTGCAAACACTATATTTAAGCTCCTATAACCAGCAGAATGAATTTTGATACTATAGTAACCGGGGACCTATATACGATTAAAAAAACTCTGGCTGCCATTAGTACCGATATACTTGCAGAAGGTGATTTTCATGAAAGACTGGCACCGGCCGTAAAGCAATATTCTGAACTAATGTTCGGCCTTACCGGGATAACAGAAAACCAAAGCGAGCATTTACAGGATATCATCACCAGCCATGGCAGGGCAATAGCTGCTGTAAAAGCCGGCTTTTGCATTAAAGAACCAATCAGGGTACAGCGATTCTGCCGGGGGTTATATAAAGCTGTCGTCGACAGGTTAAAACAGGAGCCTAACCGCCCTGTGCATGTGGTTTATGCCGGTACCGGCCCCTTTGCAGCATTGGCTTTACCTGTAATGATGCAATTTAAGTCTTCGCAACTACAGTTTACCCTACTTGAGATCAATGAAGTAAGTTACAATGCCCTCAGGAAAGTTTTAAAGGATCTCGAACTCGACACTTATGTAAAACGTTTTGAACTCTGTGACGCAATTACCTGGCGGGTGCCCGACGAGCGCATTGATATCGTAATAAGCGAAACCATGAACTATGCACTGATGAAGGAGCCGCAAATTAATATTATGCTCAACATGGTATCGCAGTTGGGTGATAAGGTTATTTATATACCACAGGATATCGGCGTACAGTTAACAATTGATAATGGCCGGGACTCGCTAACCCGTGTTGCCGATTTATATAATTTCAATATCGAAGCTTACCAGAAGATAATTGCCCAATCTGTAAACCATAATGGTTGGCTGTTCGATGCAACTGCTGTTGATTATCAACCCGAGGCAAAAGGAAGGCCGGTATATACCACTTCGATCATTGTTTATAATGAAGATAAACTTACCGGGCATGATTGCTCGTTAAACCTGCATCAACCCGTCCGCCCTGCTTTGCCTGATGAAGCCTGTACTTTACTGTTTACTTATCAGGATGGGGAAAGGCCGGGATTTGTATATCAGACCGCAGATAAATAATACACTTGTGTTTTTATCATACCGATTTTTCACTAAAATTGACAAGCCATTTTTATGCTTATCCTACTATGAAAGTACGCCTGTTTTTAGCCATCCTTGTTTTTGCGCTTACCCTTTCGGCATATGCGCAAATGCCGGCATCCTCCGTGCCTTTAGCCGTCCGGTCAGAATTGAGTCGCCGTTACCCGGATGCTAAAACTACGGTTTGGAGTAAGAACGACGGCAACTACGACGCCAGGTGGATTTCAAAGGCCGACGGGCCTACAACTGCTACATTTACAACATTCGGCGCATTTGTAGGTGTAACTACCGTTACACCCGTTAAATTCCTGCCTGCAGCCGTTAGCGGGTATGTTAAAAGCCACTACCATTCGGCAATAGCAGAGGCGCGCAAAAATGTGAGCGTAGTAGGCAAAATAACTTATCGCATCAAAACAAGTGCGGGCAAAACGGTTGTCTTCGATCAGGATGGCAAATGCCTTAGCCGTTAATTATTTTTCAGGCCGATCTGGTGATTGGTGTAATCCAGCAGGTATTCGTTAGTTACAAAAAAGTCGAGGCTGAAGATGGTACGGTAATCGCCTGTAATGTTTGGGTTTTCTACCGAGGTCAAATTCGCCGTGCTTGATGTGGTATAAGTATAAACGAATCCCTTATTGGTAGTAACGGTAACCTTGGTATTGACGGGTAATGCCCCTACGGTTGCTGTTTTATCCTCAATTATGGTAACTGATGGTGTGCCGGTATCGAACAACACCTGTGCCGAAGTGCTTTGCGAACCGTAAGTGATAGTTGCCGGGATGTTGGATAAATACCCGGCCGTAGCATTGTAGGTAAGCGGGTGCATGATAAAACCTGATGAGTAATCAGAGTTGATGAGCCCGATAGTCAGCAAGCCGCCAACATAAGTGCCTGTGCTGGTAAACCCTGTTGTACCTAAGGTTGCCAGCTTAAACCCGCTGGTTTGGCCGGTAGCGGTGGTAAAATAACTCAGCGGACTGGCAATTGCGCTAAACGCGTAGCTTGTACCCGGGCCAACGCCAAAAACATCGGCCGAATGCGCAACGGCCACTACGCCGGTGGTTACGTTCTGTATCTTCCAATACAAAAAGAATGGTATACGCCTGGTGGTGATGTTACCTGTTTGGTCGCCAAGCGTTATCGTAGCGTAAGCAAGGTTGCCATATTCTTTAGTAAGGCTGGTTTGATCGCCGTAGCTCATTACCGAGGTTTTGCTGGTCACCGTAATACCGTTCACCACAACCGAATCGCCCGTAACGGTTATGCCCGAACTCGTGATCATCGAGGCAGGCAGGATACCGTTCGCATCGAGCGTTAAACCGGTCGACCCGGTATCAAATATGGTGTAATATGTAACTGATTGGGTGCCCACTTTGGTAACAGGTAAAAATATCCGCTTATTGGTTCCGGAGGCGTATTCGTACAAACCCAAGGTCGCTATCGGTGTAATGGCAACGGTTTGTGAGGCCGAAACAGGGTTTACGTCACTATTATTTTTTTTACATGCATTTAAAGCGGCCAGTAATGCCAGGCCGGCAATCCGGGGTAAACCTTTTTTCATCGTCAACCAGTTTTTATCAACCTCAGGGATTTTCTGCCAGCACCTTCCGGAGGAGTTGTTTACATAACGGCGATGAATCAGGATTATTATGGCCGGGTTGATCTGTTCCTATTTCACAATATTATCCCTGCTCCACTGCGCCAGTTGTTTCATAATCGCATCGAGCGACCTGCCTTTATCGCTCAGCGAATACTCCACCCGCGGTGGTACTTCGGGATAAGCTTTCCGGATGATGATCCCGTCAGCCTCGAGCTCCTTTAAATGGCGCGATAATACTTTGAGAGCAACACCCGGGATGGAACGGTGCAATTCGCCAAACCTTTGGGTTTCATTCATCAATAGCCAGATAATAATAGGCTTCCACTTGCCACCTATCACATCGATAGACGCGGATATGGGACAATCGGCAGCTTCATCATATTTTTTTTCGATCGTTTCGGTTTTAATCATATTGAAAATCAGCAATTGTTACCTTTTTGACAGCACCTGACAAAAAGGTAATTACTTGATAAAAGTAAAGCAAGCATCTAATTTTGGCAACAGAAAACTATCAAAACTATGAAAAATACGCAAACAGAAACCTATCAAAAGGGACTCGAACTTCTGAACCATCTTCATGGCGGCCAGGCCGGCGAGCAACTGGTGAATAATCTGAAAGATGTCTGCCCCGATTTTGTCGACATGACTATTGAATGGGCTATACAAGGCATTATGGCAAGGCCGGGGCTCGATCTGCTTACCCGCGAATACCTCCTTATCGCATCGTGCACAACTCTGGGCCATGCCATACCGCAACTCAAAGCGCATATCGATGCCGCATTAAAACTCGGCGCCAGCAAACAACAGGTAGTCGAGGTGATTTTGCAGATGACCTTTTATGCAGGCGGAGCTGCAGTAAGCAATGCCCTTGCGCATGCTAAAGAGGTGTTTCAAAGCCATTCGGAATAACCATCTATCTTCATTTACAATATTTTACGATATTTGAATATGGAGATAAACGAACAGTTTCCGAAGATATACCTGTACCGGCGCATTGTACAAGCCAAACTGTTTATTGATGACCATCATCCCGAAAATATCGACCTGAACAACATCTCGGGCGAGGCGTATTTCTCCAAGTTCCATTTCATCAGGCTGTTTAAACAAGCCTATGGTAAAACACCGCACCAGTACCTCATGCAGGTGCGTATTGAACATGCCCGGCTATTGCTCAACCAGGGAATGCCTGTAAATAAGGCTTGCTATGCTGTGGGCTTCGATAGTATTCACTCCTTTTCATCATTGTTTAAACGTTTGGTAGGATGCCCGCCATCGGTATATCAGCAAAACGAGCTAAAGCGCCAGGCCGAAATGAAACGTGTGCCGCTAAAATTCGTGCCGAATTGTTTTGCGGAGAACAACGGCTGGAACAAAGAACCGCAATTTTCGATAACTGAAGTTTAAGCGGGCACCTCATCTTTGTTGCATAAACAATCAACAAATTATGATCACGAAACTTAACCACGTCAGCGTATTCGTTCTGGATCAGGACAGCGCTTACGATTTTTATGTAAACAAACTCGGTTTTAAAGTACACACTGATGCGAGCATGGGCCCGGGCATGCGCTGGCTAACTGTTACCCCGCCAGAGCAGCCCGATTTAGAGATAAGCCTGATGGCCATAGCCGAAGGCATGATGTTCAAAAAGGAATCGGCCGCAGCCATGCGCGACCTGGTAGCCAAAGGCACCTTCGGCTTCGGCGTGTTTGAATGTAACGACCTGCTGGCCACTTACGAAGAACTGAAAGCCAAAGGCGTGGTATTCACCAAAGCTCCAACCAAAGAGTTTTATGGCTTTGAGGCTTTGTTTAAAGATGACTCAGGCAATTGGTTCTCGTTGGGCGAAAAAGCCAAATAAGAAATGTTTTTGCCCGACTATTAGCTAAAGCGGTTCGGGCAAAATGGCATCATCGTACATCGGCCTACCCAATAACTGGCTGCATAGCTTCACCGCACTCGTAAAGGCATCTTCATGAAAACCGTATTTAAAGTAGCTGCCACAATAATATACCGGCCCATCTTGGTTTAGCTTCTGTAATTCATCCTGCGCACGGATAGCTGCCACATCAAAAAGCGGGTGCTCATAATCAATTTCTTTGATGATCTTTCGTTCATCGATATTACTATGCGGGTTGATGGAGACGAAGTAGTTCACTTTATCGCTCATACCTTGCAGTTTGTTCATCCAGTAAATCGTACTGGGCACCAGCCGGCCACCTTCGGCCTGTATACGATAGTTCCAGCTGGCCCAGGCCAGTTTTGTTTTGGGCATCATGCTTTCGTCGGTATGGAGAGTGGCTTTATTGTATTGGTATTTAAAGGTGCTCAACAGGCGTTGTTCGTCGGCTGTCGGTTCGTATAATAAAGCTAAGGCCTGGTCGCCATGGGTGGCGATGATGACTTTATCATAAGCCTCAAAGCTGCCATCGCTTGCGTGCACAACTGCTTTACCGCTTTCGCGGGATACTTTTACTGCTTTGCGGTTAACGTGTATCTTATCCCGAAAAGGTGCGATCAGCAGTTCGCGGTAGCTTTGGCTGCCTTTAACCGGGGTATACCATTGGTGTTGGGTATCCAGACCCAAAAAACCATGGTTATAAAAAAAGCGGATCAGGGTTACCGCCGGGAAATCGAGCATTTTTTCCATCGGCGTGCTCCATACGGCGCTGCTCATAGGCACCAGGTATTTCCACAGCATATCGTCGCCAAACTTAAACTCTTTGATGTACTCTCCAAGCGAGTAATTGGCATACCGCGGATCGTCCATGATCTTCACACTCTCTTTATTAAACCTGCCTATCTCCAGCAACATCTTAATATAGCTTAAACTGAAGATGTTTTTGCGCTGCGCAAACAGGTGGTTTACACTGCTGCCGCTATACTCCAGCCCTGTTGGCACATGCTGTACGCTAAAACTCATATCGGTTTTTTTTACCGGTGCCCCAATCTCCTTAAACAGCTTAACCAGGTTGGGGTAGGTTTTGTAGTTAAATACCATAAAACCGGTATCGATGTAAACTGGCTTGCCATGTTCATCAACCGTAACGGTATTGGTATGGCCGCCAACATAATCGTTTTGCTCGTAAAAGGTCAGGTCGGCTGTTTGGTTTAAAAAATGGCCGCAGCCCATCCCGGCAATACCGGTACCAATGATCGCTATCTTTTCCATACTAACGGATAACCTGGTTTAAAAATCGCTCGACGGTATAGGTAGCCAGTTGCCCGGACGGCCCGTTCAGGGTGTAATCGCAGCCATGCACAGCCCAGGGCAGGGTGAGCAAATAATGTTTGATGCCATTTTCCTGAAGTTTGATGTTTAAGCGGCGGCTATGCTCGTAAGCTACCAAAACATCGTTCTGGCCGTGTATCAATAAGGTTGGCACCGATGTCTTGTCTACATGCAGTATCGGCGAACTTGCTGCGTAATTACCGGGCACCTGGCCATAACTGCCGCCCAGATAATCTTCCATTACCTTGCGCGAATCCATGATCCAGCGGTTCGACGGAATGGAGTATCCCCAAACCATATCCGCCGGCGCGTAATAACTGATCACGCCCTTCACTCCCGGATCGTGCAGGGTGTAAGCGGCCAGCAAAGCTATCTGCCCGCCTGCCGAACGCCCCAGTAAAACAAAACTATTGGTGTCAATATGCAGGCTGTCAGCATGCCTGCACAGATACCTGATTGCCGAATGCACATCCTGAACCGGTGCCTGGTACTGATATTTGGGCGCAAGGCGGTAATTTATCGCAGCTACGTTATAGCCTTTGTTGGCCAGGTAACTATTTAGCTCGGGCAATTCGGTGCTATTGCCGCTGCTCCACGAGCCGCCATGTACCACAATAACACAGCCCTTGTTCCCGGCAACCTGAGATGGGTAATAGTCGAGCTTTAAGTTGTTTGTTTCGTCGTATGTGTAAACCGCCGGCACAATCTGCTTTGCACTAATACCGGTTATCATCCTGAAAAACCGGAGTGGTTTTTTACCCGGCTCTGATTTTAGACTGGCACTGCCTTTTCCAAAAGCTGCCTCAAACTCAGGATTCAGTTTAGCGGCAACGCCATATCCGCGTATCATAGGCGTGCAATACAACAACAATGCTATAATGCCAATAACTGTTGCAAAGTGATGGTATCTTTGGTCGCCATAACCCAATATCAACGCCAGTATGGTAGCGATAATAAATACCCAGCAGAACTCGGTAACCAAGATAGACAGTATCCATAGGTGATATTGGGGCGCGTGCAACACGGTAAGCCACGCAGCCAGGAACAGGAAAATGAGTAGTATCAGTCGGATCATGCGTGAGTTTTACCAAATAAATAATGACTCACAATCCATTCATTGCCCTCGTTATAGTTCCATAATTCGGCGCAGGCCAGGTAAAACAACCGCCAGTATACCCACCATTTCACAGCGTTTTCCTTTCCGTAGGTATGTTCAAACAAAGGCATAATTTCGGTTTTATGATCGTCCATATTTTTTAACCAGGCCTCGCTGGTACGGGCGTAATGCGTACCGTTAACGTGCCAGTGCTTTTCTACCTTCAGGTCATCATTAAAATAAAACAACAGGTCGTCGCTGGGCATAATCCCCCCGGTAAAAAAGTATTTGCTCATCCAATCGGTCTCATCTTTTACTTCGAACAAATAAGCATACTCCTTATGCGTAAATATATGGATAAACAGCTTGCCGTCGGGTTTTAAAAACGAGGCTACCTTAGCCATCAGCAGCTGGTAGTTGCGCATATGCTCCAACATTTCTACGGATACCACGCGGTCGAACCGATCGTCGATAGCAAAAGTATTCATATCGGCGGTAATCACCTTCAGGTTTTTGATACCGCGCTGCTGTGCCTGTTCGTCAATGTACTCCTTCTGTGTACGCGAGTTGGATACCACGGTGAAGGTGCTTCCGGGATATTTGGCCGACATAAATAACGACAGGGATCCCCAGCCGCAGCCAAGCTCAAGCACATTTTGCCCGTTCTGCAGCTCCGCACGCTGGCAGGTAATCTCCAGCATATCGGCTTCCGAAGTATCCAGGTCGGTAACACCGGGTTTCCAGTACCCGCAACTGTATTTTAAATTCCTGCCCAGGCAGTACCTGTAAAATTGTGTAGGTACTTCGTAATGTTGTTCGTTAGCTTCGGCTGTATTTACAGCTATTGGCGATGCTTTCAACTGATCGATCAAAGTCATCAGGTGCGCCTGTTGTGCTTCGACATCGCCTTTATTTTCATCGGCTAAACGCTGCCGGAGCAGTTTACGGATACCCTGCCGGAGCAAAAAATCGGGAAATTTATCCTGTTCAAGTATTCTATCGTACCACATAGGTTTAAATTAGCGTGAGGATTATACGCCTGTCATCTGATAATGTTTTTTGTAGGCTATATAACGATATTGCTGTTGCATTGGATTTGATATTTGAAGATTATTCTCAATCGGAGTTGTTTATTTGGCGTTCCCTCAGGGTCGCGCTTTCTATTGCAAGTACTCGCCACCGATGGGGTCGGCTCCGGGCTTTCCACTTCTGTCGTTAACGCAGGCTTATTGCCATATCCGCAAAAAAACTTTCAGACACATGGGTATTTATGGGTATTTTTTGATTAGGTATCCATAATCGATTATCAAATTCACAATTATTTCGGTCTCCCGCCTATTACAATATAAGCATTTTTTTGAAGATTTCGAAATAGATATTGCCATCATCAAATTATTTGAACAGAGCCGTTTGCTCTGATGCCCTCGTATTGAACAAACTACTACTCATCAAACGAACATTTATTTCTTAAACCAAGGCACAAAAACGCTGGTACTTTTTTGATAGGCTTTGTATTTTTCACCTTTCGATCGTACGGCCTGCTCTTCGGTTGCAGGTATGCCGGTTACTTTAAATAGCAGATACAAAATCACCAGCGGACTAACCGCTGCCCAATACCCATACGGCGAAGCCAGTGAAAAAACAAAATAAGCTACCCACATCAGCCACTCAAAAAAATAATTGGGATGACGTGAGTATTTCCACAAGCCAATATTGCAAACCTGGCCCTTGCTGGCCGGGGATTTTTTAAACTCTTTCAGTTGCCAGTCGGCAATGGCTTCGCCAATAAAACCTATTGCCCATATCCCGGCGCCAAGATATTCCAGTGCCGATATCGCTGCGTTAGTATTGGTAACGATAATAAAAAACGGGATAGCAAGAAAAACATTGGATAAGGCCTGCATCTGGAAAAACCAAAAAAATTTACGATCGGGGTTTGGCAACCATTCCTTACGCAATTGCTGGTAACGGCCCTCCTCCTCGCGAATGTGCCCCACCACGCGCACCAGCAGGTGTGTCCCCAGCCTGAAACCGGCAATAGCTACCATACTGCATATCAACACCTTCCTTGTCGGGTTGCCATCTGCCAGGTATAAAAGCAGCAACGCAATAACCGGAAAGTTGTACGACCAAAAGATATCGACAACACCTGCGTTCTTTATCTTATTGGCCCACACCCATACCAACGCCATTATAGCGCAGCATACCACCAGGCATATCAGCACCAGTTGCCAGATTGAATAACTATCCATTTTTGTTACCGAATAATTCTTTTAACCCTTCACCGCGTTTAAGTTTAAATAATTGTATGAGTATATAGCTGCAACTGGCAATGCTGCCCAAACAAACCAACAGCACCAACCAAAGTAATTTAGCAATTAAGCTCCTCTCTTTATAGCATAGCCAGAAATAAATAACTACTACGTTGGTATAAAAGTCCCACAAAGTGGCGCGCATCCAGGGTATCGAGCCTAAAAAGTTCCAGTTGGCAAGCAGGTTACTTTGCAGACTGGTGCTGATCACTACGTAACATATCCATATTAACAGTACGCTGAATAGTATTTTAAGTGTGGTTACTATCCTTTTAGTATTTAAGATTGATCAATGCTTCGGGCGCGCCGGGCATGTAATGATCGGATATACGTACATACTTCTGCTCCGGTTTGAAACTGAGCAATGTTTGCTGCTTTTATTCCGAAAAACACGGCATAAACGCCCTTATCCCTGGAAAATCAAACAACCAAAGCTCTTTTTATAATGCAATTTATTGGTTTATAATGGCTTAAAAGCAATTATAAAATATATTAAAAAATAGCTTGCACCCTATAGCTAATAACCCTATATTTGCACCACTTTAATCAAAACGGTTAAACGATTCCGTAGCTCAGCCGGTAGAGCATAACACTTTTAATGTTGGGGTCCTGGGTTCGAGTCCCAGCGGGATCACAGAGGTCTGAAAGACGACCACTGGTTTTTTAAGGTAAGAGGCGCTGAAAAGCGCCTCTTTTTTGTTTAAACGCGGTTTTTAGGTTAAAAATCGACGTTTTTCAAAACACTCCCTGCGCTTTTTTTAAAAATTTCAGTTCAAGTTAGTTTAATGTAATTCAAAGTAATCGGTGACCTATTCGGTGACCTATTCTTTCTTCCGAAATTAGGTCACCGAATTAATACTGGTGTCTTGTATCAGTTTGATTTTCAGTTTAAAAACGCATTGTAACATTTTTTAAACAAAAATCTCATGAAAGTAAATGAAGATCTGTCGATTTTATTTTGGCTAAAACGCCAAAAAAAGACTAAGGAAGGGTTAGTGCCTATTTATGTCCGTATTACAGTTAAGGGTGGCCGTACAGAATTTTCTTCCGGCAAAAAAATACATCCAGACTATTGGGATGAAGAATCAGGGATGGCTATGAGTGGATGTCCCGAATATAAGCTAATCAATAGTTATATTGTAAAAACTAAAGCTGAATTAGAAAAGCATTATAATCAGATTTCTGCGGTCAACAAACGCGTTCATCCTGATATGATCAAAGATGCTTATATGCCTAAACATAATTCCCAAAAAACATTAATGCAAGCAATCAAACTTCACAATGATGAATTTGCACAACGGGTTGAGAAGAATAAAGGTAGTAAGGGTACCTTAATTCGGTATGAGCGGTTAAAAGTTAAACTCCAAGATTATTTAAAGAAGAAATTAAAACTTGCGGATATAGCTTTAGAAGATATTGAAATGGCTTTTGCTGTAAATTTTTACCATCATTTGGTTATGGAGAATTTGGGAGAAAATTCTTCAATGAAATACGTTAAAACCTTAAAGCAGATCATCGACCGAGCTATTAACGAAGGCTGGACTAAGCATAATACAATTAAGGGATTTAAGTGTACCTATGTGGACCCAGACAGAGAAACTCTTGAAATGCACGAATTAGTTGAAATGTATGAAAAGAAAATTTCTGTACAACGATTAGAGGAAGTTCGTGATGTATACGTTTTTTGTTGCTTTACAGGCTATGCTTATGAGACAGTTTATAAACTTGAACCGGCGAATATCTTTAAAGGGCTTGACGGTAGATTATGGATTACAAAGGATAGACAAAAAACAGGTGTTGAGGAAACTGTTCCCCTCATGCCAATTGCCTTGGCTATAATAGAAAAATACAAAAACCACCCTTATTGTATGAATGAAAACAAACTACTGCCCGTGAATAGTAATGTTCGATACAATGCCTATATAAAGGAGGTGGCAACAATTTGTGGCATTAAAAAGAAGCTCACTACGCATACAGCAAGACACACATTTGCAACTACCGTTTTATTAGAAAATGATGTACCTATAGAAACAGTAGGAAAACTATTAGGGCATAAAGATTTACGTTCAACACAGATATACGCCAAAATCACTAAAAGAAAGATTAGCAACAATATGTTGGCACTGGAAAGCAAAATTTTTGGGGAAAAAGGATTGATAAAAGTATCATAGGGTATTTAGTATACTAATCCTCAACTTAAAACTCTCAGGGATGCTGAGAGTTTTAAGTTTAACAAACGCAAATAAGAATATCCATTTAAAATGGATGCTCACCGCCACCTAACCAATCGCCTGTAATATGCCATACCTCGTAGTGATATAACCACAGTGAAGTCCAGGGTATGATGGTCATACTAATTAGATCACTCGGCTTAAATTCACCATATATAGGGCGGTACAAACACAGGCGTTCTTCTGAGTACAAATGTTCAGGCATTTCGCCTTTAAAATTCTTTTCAATTTTAGGATTAAGCAATGTTATTTCTGGCTTATCACCTATCGGGTAAACAATTTGAACAGTGTAGGTAATACTTCTGGAGGTTGGTTGCAAATAACCAACGGCTTTCAGTTTATAACCTGCTACACCTACCGCAAAGCCAGGCCATTGAACTCGGATTGCCTGGGCTTGCACAGAAAGTGGCTTGGCTATTAATAAGCTATTATTGCAATACATTAGTCTCCAAAAAAAGTATTTGTCTTAACTGCTGCGCTTGCTATTGTACCGGCTTTTACAACATTCCCTGTCTCCCGGCTAATACCCAAATTCTGGGATTTGCGATAACTTTCAAGCAAGGTGGTTTGGTCACGCTGCGCTTTAGTGAACAGATCATCGCCAAATAATCCTTTTAAAATACGGCTTTCGGTGATCACCCCATGTTGTTTTTTCAGTTCCTGCCACTCATTGTACAGGTGAAGTACAAACGCTTTAAAGGCAGTATAATATTGCGGCTCTACATCCCACTTATCAGTAAAGTCTTCCTGTGCGTTTACAGGATTGAGGATCTTCAGTCGCGATGGCAAATAGTTTACATTATGGCGTATTTGATTTACTATATTTTCAACCGTATCAAAGATACTTTCTTCGCCATTATAATATAATCCGGCGATAGTTGTTAAAATAATACTTGATGTTTTATAGGTATCATCCTCCTGAAAGTAAATATCTCGGTAACGTTTAATTAGCTGCACCCCTCGTTGCAGCGGTTTTTTATACTTAAAGTTATCAGCGGGGATATTTTCTGCTCTCAGCGCCTTTTCCAGTAAGCTAACCTTTACGGTGTTTGCCCGGTCTATAAACCACTTTGCATAGCCACGCGGGTTGCTGCTTACCCATCTACCTAACTCATGATCAGGAACGCAAAGCCTGTTTTCATCCCAGTCAAACTCCTGTATACCAGGTAAAATGTCCATGTGGAAATCACCGGAATAGTTTAGGCGTATACAGCGTTTCTTTAATTCCATCATTGCCTTATACGTTTCATGTTCACCCAGCCTGCGCTTCAACTCCTGGTATATGCGTTGAGGAGTATGCGAAGTGTGATTGGTTTTGATATGCAAGGCGATATCCAGGTCGAACTCATCTTTACCTATGGGTTTTACCGTGGTAAGGATACGCACGGAACCATGTGGATATAGTTCGTACGCAAAAGGTTTAAAGAACTTTTCATCTTTCTCTATCCAGGATTTGATGGCTTCATAATGCCCTTTCATCCTATCATAACGGCTATCGCCGAGTTGCAATGATTCCGCCATTCTATCCAGAATGTCATCTATCTGCGCTTGTCTGTTGTTTAAATATATCATTTGGGTAGAATTTTAAATGTATGTGGTAATATGGTGCGACCATCATTGGTAGCACCTTTTCGGATTTCGTCAGGGCTTGCAAAAACGATTTGTTCGTTATGGCTGATTAAATCGGCAATAGCTTTCTTTTGAGCATCAGTTTCCGGGCGTAACTCATAGATCTCGGCATAGCGAAGTTCATCAATAGGATAAACTGGCGATTTTAAAACACCTTCGGTGTGTTTGCAGATGAACACGTACTTCACATGTTTAAAAATATCTTCCTGCAACAAGCCCGGCTCAACCAGTTCCTCGTAAAACTCTCGCCATGGGTCCATTTCCCGATTTTTGCGGCTTTCAAACCATTTTAGAAAATCAATGAGGTTCTTACGCTTTTTAAGCCGTATCCGCAGATCGTGATCTGTTTTTTCATCACGCGGCACGTGGTCACAGGGTTCAATCCCCAGCTTATCAAATAGCTCACGGTTCTCTTCTTTAAAATATTTGAATGCGCCGCCAATCGGTTGGTAGCCCACCCGGTCATTTTTATGCCGCTTAATCAATACATACCTACCGTTCACTTCTATGCGAAACAAATAGGCCACAGTAACACGTACCGGCTGATTGGGATTAAATATTTTTGTCTTTAGTAGATTCCAGTGCTTTTTATTCTCCACCAAAAACACGATCAGATCAATGGCCCCGCCTAAAACAAAACCCAAAGCGATCTTAAAAATGGTAGACTTCACATCTGCCGCTTTAATAAAAATGCAGGCTATAAAACCCGCGATACCTATAATAAAACTGATCTTCCCTTTTAAATTCATATACTCCTTTCTTTTTTATAACTTCCCCTGTTTTTTGGTTCCGGCTTATTAACCCTCCCTGGTATATATATAACCGGATGCTTAAAAAAGTTCCCCACTGGGGGAAAATGAAACTAAGCCGGTTATTATCACTATGATTATAGGTCCCCACTATAGCAATAATCAAAGACGATTTTCAACGTTAAAAGAAAACGATTGGAAAGTTGTACTCCGAAAATGCACAAAACACGTACGTATAAGATTAAAACAAAGGACTTTGAGCGGCGCTCATAGTTCCGGAAATTTAGGCACCAATCCCGTTGATCATTACCTTGAGATTGCCTACACTAAACTGCTGGGTGGTGAATGGGAATGGAAAGAAAAGTTTACGTTGTTAGAACAGATGATCCGTTTGATCGATCATGAAATAAGTGCCGAAGTTGAAAAATATAAAACACCTAAATCAAAAGCGTTGCGTATCGAATACACCGATATCACTGATGAATTTTATGTACCAGACGATTCTGAGGTAACGGTAGATGAAGAAAATACGTTTAAGGAGCAATGTGAAGCTTTAAAGAGCGCAGCCTCCGGAGATACCGAATTAGAAATGATATATGAAGCGATCTGTGAAGGGATGAAACGAGCTGATATTGCCGAACTGCTGGGTAAATCACCCAAGCAGTTTGATAAACTGAAAGAGAAATTGGTTAACAAGGTAAAAAAATCACAACAATCCTGAAGCTATGCCGACCAATAAGCAAATTTTAAACAACCTATATGGGTTAATGCTGGAGATCAACTACCAGCAAGACGATCAGGATGTGTTAGCGGAATTAGAAGCTAAACCAGATTCGGTGGTTAACAATCACCTGTTAAAGATCAAACAATTAACAACTAAATTAAAAGCTGAAGCAAACCGTCAGCGTTACGCAGATGCCGTAAGCCAACTTCAACTTTTAAAACAAAAAGGCATTGAGGAATTTAAAAAACTTTTCAGTCCAGTCGATCAGACAAGGTTAGTGCCGATGTTTAATAGGTTTACCGAACTTTCTCAAAAGGACGAACAGGAGATTTTAGAAGATCAGGAAATGCTCCAGTTCATGGAAATACTTAAAGACCGCGCAAACGAGGCTGATAGCAATAATGGTTAACCCTGGTAACAAGGCGCTTCAGTTGCTTCATGAGTTTGGCTGGTCAAAACCTGGCGATCTGTCGATGGAGGATATCGTTTTTTCGTTAAATGGAGTGCTAAAATTTCAGCCACTGTCTGGTTCAGAGGGACGTATCTTGATTAAGGGTGACAGCGCCATTATTACGGTAAACTCTGCAATAAACTATGAACCAAGAAAAAATTGGGTGATCGCCCATGAAATTGGACATTTTTGTCTTCATAAAAATGTAATCCCCTTGTTTTCCGACACTGAAAAAACTCTATCTGATTGGTTTAAAAAAGGCCCTCAAGAACAACAAGCCAATGACTTCGCTTCGGAGTTGCTAATGCCTTCCCCATTATTTAAACAAAAAGTTTTCGGCAAAAAACTGGATATAACCTTAATTCAAGATACTTCCCAATTCTTCAATGTATCGTTAACTGCAACTTTCCTGAAATACAGATTTCTCGGCGATTTTCCTGTCATGATAATTTTTATAGAAAACGGAAAAGTCAAATGGAAGCAGTTTACTCCGGGATTTCCTTTTGAATACATTGAATATGAAAGTAAAGTGCCCGTTTATACTGTTGCAGGTGATTTATTCTACAACAACTCTAAAGAAGTAAAGCCGGAAAAGGTAGCCGCAATTGAATGGTTTCCTGACGATTTTAGAATAAAAACAAAAACATCATGGCAGCTTTGGGAACAGTGTTATAGGGTCTCTGATACCGGTATCGTAGCTTGTCTTTGGACCTATTAATAATCAACATGATTTATTTGGAATAAGTTTCAAATCTTATTTTTCAATGGGTTTAATTTTAAATATAAGTCTTTATAATGTTTCAAAGTATTAAAAAGATTATTCTCTTTTATTTTCCAAAATATCCAACCATTAACACTAAGATTTACGATTGCACGAGCAGCTCCACTTGGGTAAGGAAAATTTTTTAATTGTCCATTTATATCTAATGTAATTGATCCGTCTTCGTTTAAAACACCAACTATGTTTTCGTCTACGGAGTTATAAACGGATGTTCCAGGAAGAATTATTCCTGCATCAATTATCATTTGTAAAGTGACATCTGCTATTTCAATATACCCCATTGTTACGTACTTTTATATCATTAAACTTAGACAAAAGTAAATTAGAAACTCGGATAATTAGTTTTCAATTAAGGTTTTTTACTAATTCCTTTAGTTTACATTTGCTATGATTTATCATATTAAATGGCAAAGGCGCGGATGCAAATAAGTGATTTTTTAAATAAAGTGGTTCAAGGTGATTGTCTGGAGGTTATGAAAAATATTCCATCCGGAAGCGTAGATATGGTTTTATGTGATTTGCCATACGGGACAACTCAAAATAAGTGGGATTCTGTTATTAATCTAAAAAAGCTATGGAAAGAGTATGAAAGAATTATTAAAGACAATGGCTGTATAGCCCTCACTTCCCAAGGATTATTTACGGCCAAATTAATATTGAGTAATGAAAAGCTTTTTAAGTACAAGATAATTTGGATTAAATCAAAGCCTACCAATTTTTTAAATGCTAAAAAGCAACCGTTAAGAAAACATGAAGATATCTGCATCTTTTATAAAAAGCAGCCTACATATAATCCGCAAATGACAATTGGTGAACCTTATGATAAAGGTATCCGAAAAGATCAGTTTACTGGTAGTTACGGGGATTTTAAACCGCGGCATGTCAAAAGTAATGGCGAACGCTATCCACAAGATGTGGTTTTTTTTGAAGAACAAGATCTAATTGATGATTTTATTTATATCAAAACAGCAGAATCCGAAGGTGCGGTTGTTCACCCTACGCAAAAACCCATTGAGCTTGGCCGTTATTTGATTAGAACCTTCACAAATCCCGGTGATATTGTTCTGGATAATGCATGTGGGAGTGGAAGTTTTCTGCTATCAGCAATTCGTGAAAATAGAAACTTTATAGGCATTGAAAAAAACGAGCTTGTAATGTTACATAAAAAACAGCCAACTGATTACATTAAAGTTTGCGCAGAAAGAATTGAAGAAACATTAGCGAAGGATGGAATTGAAACGGAAATGTTAAATTGCTTCCGTAAACCTTTATTACAATTCCACACTTTAAACTATGAAATATAATGAACGTGCTTGGGCAGGACAATTAATAAGTTGGATTGAAATTGCAATAAGTGAAGGTCGAACCATATTTGAAGGTGCTACAAATGACATGGGCATCAAACTTGCTTCAGGAGTAACCAAATTTCCAGACATTCTTCTTTTCTCGGACAAAACCTCAGGTTTGATATTTAATGGTTGGGAATTAAAATATCCTGATACTGCTGTTGATGATCAAATCATGCTTATCAATGCCCTTGAAAAAGCAGAGCGGTTACGTTCAGGATCTTTTGTCACCTGGAATGGCAGAGAAGCAATTATTTGGAAAATTAATTCCGATAATTACAAAGTAGATTCACTCACCATAGTCAAACATTATCCACCCGACCCTAACATAAACCTGCGTGAAGATCTTTCTGATCCTGTAAAATTTCGGAATAACGAAGCAAAATTAAGAAAACGTTTAGACGAGATACTACATGATCTGGGTCAATTAAGCGAATCTGGAGAACTTAAACCGGCTATTAATGTTTCTGGTAGTTTTATCGAGGCAGTTAGAAACGCTTCTGAAATAATTTTACCGCAATTCAAGTCAGAGATAATTCAAAAAAAAGGTTCAAGTAAAAATTTTCGCGATGAATTTAATGCTTGGAAAATCTATGAGCGAGCCACTTTACAAATACTTGCCAGTTCTTCAAGACGAAAAGAAGAAGTAATTGAAGAGGAGGTTTTAGCAAAGTTCACATTTTATAATCTGATAGGGAGAGTTTTGTTTTATTTAACCTTGGCTGAAAACCTTGAAGGCAAGCTGGAAAAATTAGATATAATCAGTGCAGATGGTATTAAGGAAAAGTTAAAGTCGTATTTTGAATTGGCAAGCAAAATTGATTACCAGGCGGTATTCAAGCCATATTTTACTGATATAATAGAATTTAATGAGGTTACAAATCAGGCTTTTTTCGCTTTAATAAGCCGCTTTTCGGAATTTGATTTCAAAATTCTTCCACCTAATGTTATTGGTTATATACTTGAGAATCTTGTACCTAAACAGGAAAAACAAAAATTTGGTCAATACTTCACCCCAGAAATATTATCAAATTTAGTAGCATTTCCGGCAGTTCAAACCCGCAAGTCATTCCTATTTGATCCTACGTCGGGGGCAGGCACATTTTTAAATTCTTTTTACAAAATCTTAAAATATCATGGAGCTAAAGATCATGGGCAAATTCTTGAGCAAATTTGGGGAAATGATATTTCCCATTTTCCAGCCATATTATCTGTTATTAGCTTGTATAAACAAGATGTCCAAACAATAAATAATTTTCCAAGAGTTACACGGGAGGACTTCTTTAGCCTTGAGCCTGGTCAAAAAGTGATGTTCCCTGACCCAGAAGTCTCTGGGCAACTCATTGAAGAACCAATTCCTTTATTTGATGGTATAGCAAGTAATTTTCCATTTATTCAACAGGAAGACATACCTAATGACATTTTAACCCCATTTTTTAGAGAAATATTTTTACTTGGACAAAGAGCATTCTTAAAGGATAACAGTTTTAGAATAAATGAGCGTTCCGATTATTTTGCCTATTGTGTATATAATGCTTGGCGTTTTCTCAAAGTCGATGGAATACTGTCTGTAATTACATCAAATGCATGGTTGGGTAAGGAGTATGGTGTTCAATTCAAACGTTTTTTATTGGATAACTTTCATATTAAGTATGTTGTGAGAAGCAGTGCAGAGCATTGGTTTACTGATTCGAAAGTTTCCACTATTTACGTTGTATTGGAAAAAGGTATTCTAAAAAAGCCAACGAAATTTATAACTGTCAACTTTAAACTTAATGACCTTCTATCGCCGCAGGATGAAGAGATCCAACTCAGCAGAATTGAAGATTTTTATACAGAAGTTGATCATTGTGACAGTAAATTTAATAAAAATTGGACTGAGGATGTCGCTTACAACGGTGTCTTCCTTAAATTGGACGGCAGTATAAAAGTAAGTATAATAAGCAATACTTCGTTATATTCATCACTATCAGACAGCAGTAACTGGGCAACCTTTTTTACTGCTCAAAATTTGTTTGGACCGTTTGAAAAAAGCCTTGCCAAGTTATACCCTGATGTTATCAACAGCTTTCGAGGTCAGAAAACTGCTTGGAATCCTATGTTTATAATAAAAAATGATGAGGTTGAAAATACAAAAATCGAAAAGCAATTCTTAAAGCCTTTTATTAAAGGGCCTAAAGATTTCGATTCCATCAAATTTGGCGGGAAGTTTAATAATTATGTATTTAGCTGTGAATTGCCAATTGAAGAAATAAAAAAAAATTATCCAGGCGCTTATCAATGGATTAAAAAATTTGAAAACGAACCTAATTCAAACGGAAGCAAAACAATTAGTCAAGCAACAGGAAATCGTCCTTACTGGTATACAATTAAACCTAAACAAGCGCACATTGTAACTGCCATTAATCCTTATCAAAGAATATTTTTTGCTTACTCAACTGAAGGATTTTTAGTTGATCAACGTGTTACCCCAATCAATGTCAAACCAAATAATTTGGAAATTGACACTGAACTTGTGGCTGCTTTATTAAACTCATCGTTAAATATTTTGATCATGGAAATGAGGGGTACCGGTAGAAGTTTAGGTGCTTTGGATTTGAATGCAGATTATTTTAAAGAATTAAAATTGCTTGACCCAAGGCTACTTTCAACCGAGGGTAAGATGCGCATCAAAGATGCATTTCAACCTCTTTTAGAAAGGAAAATTAAAAATGTTGTTGACGAGTTAAAAATGCCTGACCGAAGAATATTCGATTTAGCAGTACTCAATGCATTTTCAATAGATCAGTCGGTCTTGGATTCTATTTATGAACATCTTTCGGTCGCAATTATTGAAAGAATAACAATGAAAGAAAAATAATGATGCTTAACAAACCGTTTTTGGCGAAATGTGATGATCGCAGGGTACTTCCTAAGGAACATCCAACAAGCGGTAACCCAGATGACTGGTTTCATAACGATTTAATCTCTAAAGTAGGGCTAACCGGAATTTCTTTCGATTATTTCATTAATTGGAAAGAATCGTCGCCTATTGTTACGCCAGTAATTTGGATTAAGCGATTTTTGCAAACAGAGTATAGTTATGATGCATTGTTGGGAAATGTAGACAAAGCAATTAAGGAGGAATTCGGGACCAATTATATTAAAGTTCTTTCTGAGTTTGCAAATAAATATTCTTTAGCTGTTCAATTTATCATTTTTAAAGATGAGCAGGATTGGACAAGCGCTTCAAGCCAAATATGTATTGTTAATTTAAATCTTGATAATAACACTTTTGAACCAGATTTAATAAATTTAGATGGGTTTAAATTATTAATACAAACTTATTCTGGTGGAGCTGTCAGTGTGGGAACCAAAGGTTTGATTTATGGAACATCACGGCTTGAATGTACACTATCTCATACTAACGCTGCTTATCCAGGCGATATGGATCTTTTAGTGTTGAATGAGCAATTTTCGCCAGTTTTAATGTTGGAATATAAAAAAGACACTCAAGGCGGTCCAATTGAAAATCAAAAATTATCTAATTATTATCCAAGTAGAGATAAAAGAAAATATGATAGATTGGCTATATTCAGAGACTTCTTACAAACCCAAGTTCAACAAATTCCTATTGCCGTAGTTTATTATTCTACAAGCACGGCAATTACCCAAATAAAAATCGAACTTATCAATGGGGAACCAAACGCCGTAAAATCCCTGGCATCAAAGGTTTTTAATAAAAATCAAACAGGCAATCACGAAGGTTCCGCCGATTTAATTAAGGCAATTGTAGATAAATATTACATTTTATAAATTCTTACAGCAAAAACCGTTGGTAGCATTCGTACTCCCTTTGCTGTATTGAATGGGTTTTTAATTTGCCAAATTTTCGGTGCTTTCGATGTAGCATCATAAACATAATACAAAAAGTAATTTTTCAATTTTTTGGCTTTCCTAAATTCCGAACCAGTTATATAAAAATCTGCGTGACCAGATAACTTGGTAGTGGCTTTGACCTCGATATACTTTTTAGAACCATCTAAGTTTCTTGATAAAACATCATACCCAAGACCATCTTCTTTTTCTGCTACCCACTTTACTTTTGCCGCTAAATCAGGGCGGCCAAGAGCTTTTAAATTTTTTATCTCTGAAAAAAAAACTATTTGTTCTCCTCGATCACCAATTGCTTTGTTTTTTTTATTACGTTTCAAATAATCAGGCTTGCCAATGGAGATAGGAATTGTTGTTTCATTTTCGACAACAGTCGTATTCGCATCTAAATCAACTTGTTGATTTAATAATGATGCTTCAACAAGTGAAATGTCAGGAAAATTCGGAACTCTGTTGTCTTCATTTTTTGATGCCGTCTCTGGATAATAATTATTATATAGCTCGTCATTTAGGAACATAGCAAATTTCATAAGTGACCAACCCTTCATCACTGAATCAGAGTTTTTAAAACTTATAAGTCTTTGTTGTTTATAAATGGCAACTTCCTTATGGCTATTTAAATCGTCAAGATTAAAGTATTTTAAAATATCATCGAGGTAATTTGACGCGTAAATACTTAAATAGATATCGGGAAAGTAAGTAGCGAGAATTTTGCCTTTTAGTTTTTCTCCTATCATTGAATTTGCAATTGCCGAGTAATTATGGGCTTCTCCAAATCCTATCAAAGCCACAATTTCTTGTTTTATTCTTCGAAAAGCAATGTCTATGGATGTGCCATACTTAGCAGTATGGCGATATATAACGTTTTTATCTTTTCCATGGGTGCCATACCACAAACCATATTGCGATGCAGGGCTGCCGGAAATTCTTCCAAAGGAGGCTAATTTTTTTTCCATCCAATAACTAAAGGTCTCTATATGATCTCTTCCATGTCTTCCATATACATAGTGATCTAAAGCGATGTTGTTTATTCTATTCTTCGGAAATTGGACGTAAAATTCAGTTAATAAATTTTGGATTTGAACTATGCGAGTTTGGTCAAAATCATTTAAAAATTTCTTTTGCCTTTTATGAAGATCCTTTAATTTCATATTATATCGAAAATTAAATAAAAAATCCCTAACACTCGCTGCCAGGGATTTTTACCTAAACCTTATCACAATTAGCCGGTAGGAACCAGCTAACAATTGCGCAATCTAACAAAATATTTTATTTTAGCGTAAAACCTATCCTATGGCCTCATCAACATACTCGGTTTTTTACCATTCTCCTGACGGCTTCTTCGTTTGTCGTACCGATTTCCCTAATTTGGAAAAGGCGGAAGGTTTCTTGCAAACTAAGGCTTTTATCTTCGATGGCGCTAAATTCCACTTCATCTTAAAAGATGGTAAAACCTTGGTGAAGGGCGATCCAAGGGAGCGATCAGAAAAATTTTATGCGGAGTCTATGCGATATGCGGTTGAAATTCCTGAATCGGAAATCAACAGATCGTAAATAATCTACCGCCCCCTGTTTTCACCAAATTCATTGAGCAATAAGAAAACAGGGGGCGTTCCTCGGGCGGGCGATAGCCCGCCGCCGGGCATTTTGAAAATAAGGGGAATTGCTCCCCCTTAATAACAATCAATTATAAATCAGGGCTTCGCTACCTTGAACCGCAAAGTCACGACAAAGATTAAAGGCGGTTTGTGCACGTTGTTTGGCTGTTCCATCCATAATAGATTTAAACTTAGCCTCGTCGCTTTTAAAACTGCGCACATTTTGAAAATAACCTGTTACGCTGTTGTAAGCACCAAACACCGTTCCGGCTGTAGTTTCCATTTGCTGGGTTTGGCTACCTAATGCGTATTCATACACGTTATCTACGATATTGGTATAGTGAGTAGATAGCAAATCTAATTTGCCTTCAGCTAAATTTTTTAAAACCTCTTTGTTGGGTGCCATTGCAATCTGTATTAGTTTTTTAACTTCGGCATCGGTAATACGCACTTTAGCCCACTGGTTAAATAAACCTTCCATCTCACCGCCTAAAGATTTGCTGATACCCATAAGCGTGTGCGCTTGTTTGAGGCGCTCGGTTGCGGAGGCGGTATGACGTATTTTAATCGCCCCTGAATGGTTGTTCATAGCAGCGTTAAGTGTGTTGTTGCAAACTATCCTTATAGGGGTAAAAGCTGCGGTAATGCTTCCTAAACCATCGTGTGTAGTAGTTAGAAACAAATATTGCTCTATCCAGTCCTTAACGCCTACCCGTATATAATCGGGTAACTTTGCAGTTATAAAAACCCGCTCACCGTTACCCAATGCCCCTGCAGTTTCATATAAAATACCATCTCCACCGCCTACGATTGCGTCAAAGAATGAAAACGCATCACGGTTTTGTACTACTTCATAATCATTGCCGACTACCCCTAATACCTGCTCGGTATCCGCTCGAACGGTAGCAAAGAAATTAGGAACTTCTATTTCAGGTATCATAATATCGTCGCTTCCTTCGCCTAAATGGTTGGCAGTATCGTAAGTAAACAAGGGACGTTTTTCAACGATGTAATCTAAACCGGCGTGCTGTATTGCTTCGCTACTGGTTGGATAGCGATCTATGATTTGCCCTAACCCGTGCCAGGCCTTTTCTTTCACGCTCATAAAGCTGTTTTTGCCTGTTTTCTGATTGAAATTTATTTGATGTGCCATAAGTTTAACTTTTTGTATTTAGCTCAATAATTTTTGTTTGTAATACTTCCACGTTCGGGGTGCTGCTTACTTGTAAAACCGTTTTGGTTTGCAGTTCCTGTATTGCATCGTGTATATTGCTATACTTGGTTTTAATACTGACTTTTACCAGTAAAAAGATCTTATCTTCCATTGCCTTAAAATTGATAGGTGTTCACAAAATCGCTGAATTCTAACTGGAAACGTGCAGGGTCTTCCTTCACCAAAGCTTCCGCATACCCTTCCCAAAATATTTGATTGGTTAACTCTATAAATTGCTCGTACATAGGAAATACTTTTATTTGTGAAACCATAAAAAATGCTCACCATCCCGTTAGCTTTCGGGATGGGAGCATATTTTGTTTAAGCATTTGGGAAAATGATGTTTGCTTCAATGTCGGCCAGTTTTTCGTGGCAGGCATCAAATATGAATTGTGAAACCATGCGGATAAGGTTCGGGGTGTTGGTTACAAATTGACGGCGTTTGTCATCTTCAATAATCAACTTGCAGCCCTGATAAGGATTGCTTTCGAGTTCGTCATTTTCTTCAACTAACTTAACCTCAAATTCTTCTAACGTTTTAATACGGGCAATTAAGGCCAAACGCTGAATGCTCAAACGGTGCAATCCCTCCACCGATTTTAAAGTTTGCTCTAAATTCAACGCGAATTTTTTAGGCTCGGCTTTTACCTCTTCCACTTTTACGGGTTCGGCTTTAGCTTCCTCCGCATTTGACGGCTCGGCTTTCGGAGCTTCGTTTAATTCTTGTCCTGCTGTAGATGGTGCAATGTTAGCGGGTTGGTTATCCACTGTAGCGGGGCTATCGGTCTTGACATCGGCGGTTTTGGCTGCCTCAACTTCCGGAGTTTTGGCAGGTGTTTGATCTTTAGCGGTTTCATCTTCTTTGGCCTCCTTTCCTGTCAGGCTTGGGCGGTTTTCAATTCGGTTAGCTGTTTGGTTGTTTTTTGCTGCTGTACCTTGTACACCGTTTGCATTTTTTTCTGCTGTTTTCATTTTTTAAATGATTTAAAAGGGTTTAAAATTTGTTTTTTCATTTCCCTCTTTTCCCGAATACTTTCCCTGAAAAGCTATTTTTCAAAAGAAAAAACGGAAAAAAAGAAAGCTCAAAAAGCCGGTCGCAGAACTTTCGCGGGAGAACTATAAGTCCCGAAGGGTGGCCGCAGCGCAGCGAAGGACATTATGCGTTCGCACGCGGAAGTTGACCGAGCTTGAGTTTCTTTTAGGCCGTTTCTTGAAAAATAGCACCTTGAAAGCATCTGATTTATTGGCAGTGAATTAAGTGCAGAGTGAAGGCAAACGCAGCTTTTCCCAGCATAGCGGGTAAACAAGTGACGTCCTGAAAGATGCTCTTGATTGGAGTTAGAAGTAGTGTTGGTTTTAGCGATTGCTTTTGCAGCAAAGCAAAAATGCATTAGCGGACTATGAAGCTATGGATATTTAGTCCGTCGCCTGTCAAGGATTGCAACGGCATCCTTTTTGTAAAAAAGATATAGTGGAAAGCCTGGCCGCAGGGACAGCAAAAAAACCAATTACGGTTATTAAAAAACTTTTGGAAATTTTTGTATTAGGTAATTTACAGGCTATTGAAAACACTTTGGGCTTTTTGAACGGTTATGGCGAGATCTATACCCTGACCAAGAACTCCGCTAAATAAATCGCCGGTTTCCTTTAAACGGTCGATTGCGTTATGAATCGTAAAATCACGCATTGTTAACCCTGGCCTAACCTCGTCCCAGGTTACCGGCATGGAAACTGTCGCTCCAGGTTTAGGCCGTAGAGAGTAAACACCAGCAATCGTCGCACCTGGGCGGTTTTGCAAAAAGTCCAGATACATTTTTCCTTTTCGATTGGAGATCATTCGTTCAAGGGTAGTGAATTCGGGAATTTGTTTTTGCACCAGTTTGACAATGATATTCGCAAAAAGCTGCTTTGGTCATATGTGTATTGTGCACCGAGGGGGATATAGATATGCATTCCAGTTGAACCGGATGTTTTTGGATAACTTGGTACGCCGATAGCATCCAAAACATTTTTAACCTCTAAAGCTGCCTGTATAACCTGGTCAAAATGCTGTTTGTCGGGATCAAGGTCGATTACACAATAGTCAGGATTGTCTGGCGACTGAACCCGGCTAAACCACGGGTTCATTTCGATACAACCTAAAGATGCCATCCAAAGCAGGGTTGCTTCATTATTGCCCAATAGGTAATCTTTATCAACGCCTTCACCATTTCTATGAGGCATAGTTTCAGCCCATTTGGGCGCTTTATCTTTAACATTCTTCTGATAAAAACTTTCACCATGGATGCCGCCCGGGAAGCGATTAAGGGACATTGGCCTATCCTTTAAATAAGGAACCATAAATGGTGCGACCTGATGGTAATAATTGAACATATCCCTTTTGGTCACCTTGTCCTCCGGCCAGTAAAGTTTATTCAGGTGCGTTAATTTAATCAGATGTCCGTCAACTTTTACTTCTTCCGTTTCTTTTGCAGATGTGATCAATAGGTAAGCCGGGCTTTTTTTACCTTTAGGTTTGACTATCTTCTTGCTTGGACTTAGAGGTTTCGTTTGGGCTACATTTACAACCGGATTGGAATCACCAGTATTGACAATTTCCTCGGTATCGGCTTCGATCTCCATCACAACATCTTTCGGTAACTTATCAGTGCGCACACCTTTAAAAGAGGCTTGTCTAACCTTTCCATCGCTGGTGATTTCGGCAAACTCTACCTCGCAGACCAGTTCAGGTTTTAACCAGGTTGCTTTAGCGCCTAATCTTCTCGGCCTGAATTGTGAGGTTTCATCTACGTCAGGCTCAATATCAAATGGGCTATGATCAGTAATTAGCGGCTTAAAAAGCGCCATCATTTCCTTTTGTTTAGTATCGTTAAAGCCCGTCCCGACCTTTCCGATATAGCGAAGCACCCCCTTTTGGTCATAAACACCAATGGCCAACGCACTGAAATTCTTGCCTGTTCCTTCATTCCTGGTAAAACCCGCTATAACAACTTCTTGCCTGCGCTTGGCTTTAATCTTTACCCATTCGCCGGAACGTTCATCCGCAGTGTATAAACTGTCTGCCCGCTTGGCAATAATGCCTTCAAGCCCCATTTTCTTGACGGCTTCGAAAAAGCTGATCCCGTCAACCTCAAATGTTTGGCTCGGACGGATCATTTCATTATCCTTGGGTAAAACCGCATCCAAAATTTCCCGCCTTGTGGTTAATGGCAACCCTGCCAAGTCTCGTCCATTATACCATAGAATGTCAAAAACGTAATAAGCGAGGTGAGCGTCTTTTTTATTACGCCAATTTTGCAATGCCCCAAAATCAGCAGTCCCATTTTCGTGAAGCGCTACTATTTCACCATCCAGGACAACATTCAAATTCCATGATTCGAGTATTTTATTGATAGGCTCGAATTGACTAAACACCAGGTTACTTCTGGAAGTTAATGTGGCTTTGCCATCGTTAACCACGGCAACAGCGCGGTAGCCGTCCCACTTAATTTCATAGATCCAGCCTGGCTGATCAAAGGGTGCATCCACCAATGTTGCCTTCATCGGCCTAACAGCAGTTGGCATTTGGGTCTGAGGTGTATTTTTCAGTAATTCGACGAGGCCTACTGGCTCTGAAATTGTTTTTACAGCTTGCGATTTAGCTGTTTCAGCATTCGTCTTAATGGTCTTTGTCTTTTTTGTTTTGAGCTTTTTAGTGTTTTCATCAGCCAGTTCAATCCAAACTGGCGCATGATCGCTGGCACCCTTCCAGCCACGAACATTCATTGCTACACCACCAGCTACAAGCTTGCCTGCCATCGTTTTATTTAATAAGAAGTGGTCAAGTCTTAAGCCTGCATTTCTGCCGTAAGCATCCCTCAGGTAATCCCAAAATGTGTATATCCGTTCGTCAGGGTATAACGTCCTTATCGCATCTGTCCAGCCTTGGTCTACCAGATCTTTATAAGCTTGGCGGCTCTCCGGCCTAAAGAGTGCATTGTCCAGATATTTTTCAGGCTTGTAGGTATCCAGTTCTGTTGGCATGACATTGTAATCGCCAATCAGGAGAACAGGCAAATCGCGATCCACTAAATCTTTTGCATGTGCACTTAAACGTTCGAACCAGCGCAACTTGTAGTCAAATTTTGGTCCTGGGTAGGGATTGCCGTTCGGCAGATATATGCAGCCGATCACCATCCCGTTTACAAATGCTTCAATATAGCGGCTGTGTGTAAATTCTTCATCACCGCCTGGCAAATCGTTGCGTAATTCCTTTATCTCTGATTTGGATAATATGGCAACACCGTTCCAGCTTTTTTGACCATGCCAGATCGCGTGGTATCCGGCATCATTAATAGCGCTTTCAGGGAACTTATGATTTTCCGATTTCAATTCCTGCAAGCATACAATATCAGGCTGCGCTTCTTTTAACCAGCGCAGCAGTATTTCTAAACGACCATTAATGCCGTTGATATTGTAAGTTGCAATCTTCATATTATAGGTAGACAAAAAAGCCCCTTATCGGGGCTTCTATTTGGCTATTTATCACGTTTCAGCAATTATTTCTTTCCTGTCAGTTTGCTTTCAACCGCTTTTCGCTGATTTGATCCGGCAGATTTTTTTGCGGCTTCTACTGTCTTAGCAGTAGTTCCTTCTTTCTTTGCTTCGTAAGCTAATTCATGTGGCTGCTCCGATACGGAGTTTCTTTCCACTTTTGTACCTCTTGTTGCCATAATTCAATTATTAGTAGATGATTACTTTCAACAACAATAATATTAAACTGTTTGGTTTTTGATTCGGTTCTGCCGCAAGCGGTTTATGCTTAAGAAGATTTCTTATATTCAATTTTTTAAGCAATTAATATGAACAACTCAAGGGGCTTACTATATCCTGCACTGCATAAATTTTATAGCGCCTTAAGTAGTTTGGAGAAATTCGAAAAAGGGACAAATTTTTTCGATAATATCAGGTACTTGGATAATTTTTTTTCGGAATACAGGAATATTACGTTTGTCTTACAACATTCTTTGGCGCATACCGGCTTTTTGGCAACCTATGAAAAACTGCGTGATGAGTATCTTATTAATCAGGTAGGTAAATGGTTTAAAGACAAGCGTAATGAAGTATTAAAACAACAGCCGTTTGACCTGGAAAAGCGCATTGTTATCACTATTTATTCTGGTGAGACAACGTTGTCGTTCCCGGAATTGATTTTTACGATTGATAACGATGTAGAAATTTCGACCATTGTCGAATCTTTGCGAGTAACCTTGTTGAGCCTACGCCAGCTTGAAGTTATGTTTTCAGCCGAATACTTCTTTTATGAACAAGGCCACACCGAAGACCTTTATGACAACTTTATTTTCGGCATTAATCAAATGCGGCTACTTATGGCTGCCTTAAAACTATCCATAAATGAGGATTGTAAACTATCCGATGAGTTAGAGAACAAAATCGAGTTGATGAATTTCTACCGGGTGCCAAAAGATTTCCTTTTAGTAGATGACTATGTTTTTTTTGCTAAAAAAGATCGTTTTGAAAAAGGGTCACGAGTTACCATGTGGGGTGGTCACGGCCAAAGCAAAAGCCCTATCGAAAATCTGAACAAAGCTTATCCCAACGGCGACTTGTTTAGCAAATTTGAATTAATGCATTTGGTTTTCTTCCAAATGCAAAAGACATTGTTGCCTACGTGCCTGGTTGTGTATGCCGACGATACTTTTGAATTGATAACATTTGGTTTCTCGATTAAAACTACAGTTTACCGCAAATTCAACGAGATCGCCAAACGAATTGAAGCGGATGTTATTACCCAGGTGCTTTTCGTGACAGAGATGTATGTTTACGATCCAAAGCATCTTGACAAGGAAAGTCGTCAAAGAATTAAGCACACCCAAAAAGAAATTTTGGCTTTTTATATGGTTGACAAGGAATTAGCTATGAAGACTCGCTCCTATGATACAAAGCAGGTAGACGATTTTAAATATATTGCATCGGTAATGTCTGCCAAACCCGACAAGCCTCAGTTACCTTACTTTATGAATTCCGTAATACACGAATTTTCACGGTTGAAATCAGAGTCTGAAAAAAAGTAAATTTTAAGAAACCGTCAATCAATGGAATTTTTATAATCATTCATTTGAAAGGACTTTAGATGGAAATTTATTGTTCTCATTTCTTCTTCCGTAAAATCAGAACTCATTAACTGATCAAAGGTTCCTGCTTTCTTACTTTTGACATAACCCTTAAAAAATCCGTCAATGGAAACCATATAGCAAGGCCCTACTTCGCCTGGCATCTTTTTGATGTCAAACTGCAATTCTACCTGCTTGTGTGAAATCTCGCATGTAATTTTAAATCTTTCCATAAATCAGTCAATAACAGGATTAATGTGAATAGGGAGTTTAGCGAACTTTAGTACTTCAATACTGGCAAAGCCATATTCTTCTACAACTTTTCCATAGATTAAGTAACAGCCTGCGCCAGTAAACGGGTATTCTTTTGTTGTATTTGGGAAATGTACAGTATCGAAGAAATTACCTTCTACATCAAGGAATGACCCGAACCACATTAATTTCCCGGTTTTAGTTTGGACAGTTTTTTCACAAACGTACCAGCCTACCATTTTTACCATTTGTCCCAAATGATTTATGAGATCGTTAGCATAAATCTCACCGCGATAATCCGTTTGAAGCAACTCGAAGCTGGTCATTGTCACCGGAAAACCTAAAAGTTCTAATTCATGATAAGTATCTTCTAAAGCCGTGTTTACTAAAATCGGCAGGCTGTAATTTTTTGCTTCTATTGCGAATAGCTCAACATCGTTCGCCGCTTTTACTTTTGCACCCATCAACAAATGAACTTCCCACAGCAATGCTTTTTTGCTTTTGCCTGTGAATCGTAAAGCGCCGACACGTATCAAGATAATTGCCTGCTCTAATCCGATACCAGTGCGCTTAATTAAATCTTCCAAACTTTGGTATACGCCATTTTCCCGCCTTTCTTCTGGAATCAGATTGATATAAGTTTCATTTAATCCATGTACTCCAACAAAACCTAAATAAACATCTATTCCGTTAATGTTAACGATACTGTCACTATTGTTTACGCATGGCAGATGTATGATTGCTCCGGCTTTTTTCAGTTCATGCAAGTACAGATACCGGGCGTAAAAACCACCATAGTTATTGAGCACGGCAACCATAAATTCCCTGGGGTAATAAGTTTTTAAAAACAAACTTTGGTAGCTTTCTACCGCAAAACTGGCCGAGTGTGCCTTGCTGAAGCTGTAGCCAGCAAAGGAAGATACCTGCCTCCAAACTTCGGCTACTACATCATCAGGTCGGCCCAGTTTTTTTGCTTCTTCAAAAAAACGTTCGACGAGACGCTCGAACTCTTTTTTTGAACGATATTTTCCGCTCATTCCGCGTCTTAGAATATCTGCATCTGTACCATCCATACCGGCGAAGTGGATACATATTTTGATTACGTCTTCCTGATATACCATGACGCCGTACGTTTCTTCCAGTTGTTCATTCATTACCGGATGGAGGTAATTAACTGTTTCAGGCGCGTGATGGTATTTGATGTAAGTGCCCATCATACCGGAACTGGCTACGCCGGGACGAATGATGGAGCTGGCGGCAACCAAGGTGAGGTAGTTATCACAATTTAATTTCCGGATCAACTGGCGCATAGCCGGAGATTCGATATAGAAGCAGCCGATAGTATCACCTGTTTTAAGTTGTGCATTGACCTTGGGGTCTTTCATAAACACCTTAACCTGGTGTATATCAATTTTGCGCTGCTGGTTTTGTTCAATCAGCTTTACGGCCATTTTAATATGACCAATTCCACGCTGACTAAGTATATCATATTTGTCAAAGCCAATTTTTTCTGCTTCATACATATCCCATTGAACGGTTGGCATGCCTTTTGGCGGCATATCCAATGCTGTATAATAGGTAATAGGTTCTTCCGTAATTAACACCCCGCCTGCGTGAATCGAACGTTGGTTCGGCATGTTTGACATGCGCTCATAGATGGCCGTTATTTTTTTAAATGTGGGATTATTTCTGTTGTCAGCAGCCTTCCTTGGATCAGTAAAACTATCTATTTCCGCTTTCGGCAAACCCATTACCTTGCCGATTTCCCGTATGATGCTTCGGTCTTTAAAAGTTGACATGGTACCGAGCAGCGCCGTATGATGACTACCGTAACGTTTGAAGATATAGTCCTGTACATCTTCCCGTTCATCCCAAGAGTAATCTATATCGAAATCCGGCGGCGATGTGCGCTGGGCATTTAAAAAACGTTCAAAATATAAGTTCAATTCAATTGGGTCAACATCTGTTATCTTCAAACAATAGGCAACAATACTGTTTGCTCCTGAGCCCCGTCCAACATGATAATAACCTTGCGAGGACGAGTAGCGGATAATGTCCCACGTGATTAAGAAGTATGCGCAAAAGTCCAGTTCATAAATTACTTTGAGTTCATGTTTGACCTTTTTGAGGGCTTCCTTATTGCTTTTGCCATAACGATATTCCAAACCGCTCATAGCGAGTTTTTCCAGCAATTCTTTGTCGTTCTTTTTATTCCCCGTAAATGTTCGGCGGTTAAGATTTACCCGGCCTTTCGGATAATCCATGATGCAGCTATTCATCAGGTTACGTGTATTATCCAGTATGAAAGCATATCGTGAATATTTTGCTTCCATTTGACCTGGTGGTAAAAACATATCGGTCGGTTTGCATTTATCCTCCGCTTTTACCATGGTTAGTACCATATTCAGATCAATGCTTCGCAAGTATTCGTGCAGACGGTATTCGATTTTATCTAACACAAATACTGGTTGCAAAGCCACCAGTTTATCTTTTAGCAAACTCAGATCTTTGCCATAAAGCTTATTCAATTCGTCAAAGCGAATACCCAGGTATTCATTGTGTTTAAGGTCTTCATTATAGCAATATGGATATACCACAAACGCATTCTTAAAGGCTGGTGCATTGTCTGGCAGCGGTTTCTTTCCCAGGTTGTGTTCGCTTAAAAACTCGTTGAGTTCGCGCATGCCCTCCTTGTTCTGGGCGATGCCAATAAATAGCAGATGTTTATCCCGGCGAAACTCCATACCGGCAATAGGCTTTACCCCATGTTCATCACATGCGCGCATAAATTCCATGATACCCGTGGAATTATTGATATCAGTCAGAACCATTTGAGTAATTCCCCGCGCTGCTGCTTCTTCAACTAAATTAGGAATGGACATTGTGCCATAGCGAAGACTATACTGTGAGTGAACGTTCAAATACATCGCCTACAAGTTTAAATCTATGCCAGACGCTAATTTTATTGAACCAGGACCGAAGCGTCGGCGTATTTTATCCATCGCCTGGCAAAGGCTATACTGTTCCTCCGATTCCGTATAAAGGTTGATTTGCTCAAATCCGTTAACCAAATTAGAGAATCGGACTCCGACTAACCGGATCAACAGGCGCTTTTGATAGAGTTGCCTGAACAGCTCTTTTGTTTTAGAAATCAGGATGGCATCAAGTGCCGTAAAAGGAATCTTTGCTTGTTTAGTGACCGTCTCAAATGTTGAATACCGCACTGTTACAGTGATACAAGCCGTCTGTTTTTTACTTTGCCTTAATTCAAAAGCAAGATCCATTACCATTGACGTAAGCAAGTGATTGATGGTTTCAACATCTATACTGTCCTGGTTGAATGTTGATTGTGTCCCTATTGATTTTGCTTCGTGATACGGAATAACAGGTGAATCATCAATCCCTTTGGCTTTCTGCAATAGCCAAATCCCGTTCTTGCCTAAAATACTGGTCATGTATTCCGGATGCACCTGCGCCAGTGTATGTATGCGCTTAATGCCCATGTCACTTAATTTGATGAATGTCTTTTCACCCAAACCAGGAATTTTCCTAATGGATAAAGGGTTTAGAAATGGCTGCACCCCAGGCTTTGCCACGCTGAGTTCGCCATTAGGTTTGCACTCGTTGGTAGCCATTTTAGAGACCGTTTTATTGACTGATAAACCAAAAGATATAGGCAATCCCGTTTCCCTGATGACTTTAGCCCTAATCTCCTTCGCGCATTTGAGCGTTCCGTAATGCTTATCCATTCCGCTCATGTCGATATAATGCTCATCTATACTTGCTTTTTCAAGCACCGGAACCATTTCCTGTATGATGTCAGTAATTTCATGGGATGCTTTGGTATATTCATCCATATTGCCACGTATCCAAATTCCATGGGGACAAAGCCGTTTCGCTAATCGCGCTGGCATAGCAGAGTGCACCCCATATTTCCGTGCTTCATAACTGCACGATGCCACTACGCCACGGTCGGACAAACTGCCAATAATGACCGGCCTTCCTGCCAACCGGGGGTCTTTTCTGACCTCGACAGATACAAAAAATGCATCCTGATCCATGTGAATTATTTGGCGGTCGGCGTTCATATTAGTCTGCTGCTATTACATTTAATCAGATAAAATTTTAATATTTCAGTCGGTTTGTTCCCAGCGTTTAGATCACGCCCACAAAACCGGTATGAGAATCTGCACAAAACTAATGCTAAAAATATTAGTATTTTAAATCTTTTTTAGATTAATTTTACAACCAGAAATTTTTGGTTACTAAAGAGCTGATCAACAGTGCTGGTAAGCAGATTTTATAATTGGAAAAAAAAAAACTTATAGTTTTATAAGAAATGAGGGGATTAGAACCACCATTTGAAATTGAATATAAAGGCGCGGTTACTAAAGTGACAGAAGCCGAAATAAAAAACAGACGGATATTTTACATTCAATTTCAGGGCAATGAGAAGGTACTAACAATAACCGTTGGCAAAGGACTTGGAGACGAAAAATTTTGGACGTCTATACCAGAAGGTCGGCAGGAGGAAGCAGAAGAAGTTGGCAAGCTAATTGCCGCATATATCAGAAGTAAAAAAAATTAAGCGTATGTGTTATTATAACGGTCAACGGGTAACCAGAGCAGAGTATATCGAATTAAAAAGTTTGGCAAAGCCGGTGAGAAATTACCCCTTTTTAAATGTTGGTGTACATAATGGATTCAATTATGCGCCATGTGCCATTCTTGTACCATCAGAGAATAACAAAGATTTCGATATTGTTCAAGCTGAATGGGGCTATGTTCCCGGCTTTGTAAAGACCAGAGCCGAAGCAAATATCTTTCGGGCAAAATACACAACGCTCAATTTTAAATCTGAAAACCTTTTCGTTAAAGAAGACGGCAAACGGTCTATGTGGGCGGATGCTGCCAAAAACCGTCGTTGTCTTGTTCTGTCCACAGGAATAGTAGAATCCCGGCACATTCCAAAGATTGGTAAGAAGGGCCAGGAACTTAAAGAAATGATCAAGTATCCCTATCAAGTTACGTTAAAAGACAAAGAGTACTTTTACTTGCCAGGCTTGTATAATGAGTGGCTCGATCCTGAAACTGGACAATTTGTAAACACGGTTGCATTCGGAATTACAGATGCCAATACTGTTATGTCGCAAATACATAATTCCAAAAAAAGGATGCCATCCATCTTAACAGAAGATTTGGCTTGGGAATGGCTAATGGAAAACCCAAGCGAAGAACGTCTTTCACAAATTGCCCGTACACAGATTCCATCAAAATTACTGGAATTCTGCACAGTTGATCGCAACTATCGAACAACACTCGAAGCAACGCCGTTAGAATATCCAGAATTGGCAGCGATAGATACGACTTTTGTCGACACTGAAGAATTACAATTTGATCATTGGCAAGAACTGCAAACGGTTAAAGCTTAATGCAGGAAGTTTTTCAGATCGGCGAAGAGTATTGGCGGCCGTGCGCGGAAATAATGACCATTCCTGATGGCAGGATTTATTACATTCCAATTTTCGAGCATCTGCATGCAGATAAGCAGTTTGATTTCCCCGACGAACATTACCATATAGACGGCAGGTTCGAGATGGAGCCCAGAATGAAGCAACAATTCAATTGCTGGGACGGATATACCGCGGCTGTTATTGTTCCCAACAGTTCTGTTTCATACAGCTTCCTTTCAATTGCTCAGACAAAAGTTAAATGCGAGCGATTAAACACTGGACTTCGCATACCTGATCATCCAATTGAAAAGCAGATTCCCAAAGTCGAAAAATATAACAACTGGTATAATTCTTATGTTGGAAAAAAATGTGAAGGGAGACTTTGCCCTCATTTTGGTACTTTAATGTTAGAGAAAGATGGATTGTTAGTATGCCCAATGCACAACTTAACAGCCGATCCTGAGATGCTTGAAGTTATCAGGCATGATAAATTTAATACAGATTCAATCAGGCTCGTTTAATCTACTTGCTACTTTTAATAAATAATGAAAGCTTGAGTAGTCTACGTTGAACTTTAACCTTGTAAGAAGATAATCGCAACGCATATTTATCATATTTTCTTCATAAAACGCTTCCGGACTCTTAACAATTGTTCCATCTAACATTACACTTTGCACTAAAGTATCAGCCTGTATCTCCGACAAAACCTGCACAAAATCTTCTTTTGTTTCCCAGCCCGAAGTACATAAGCGCAACTCTCTAAAACTTTCGTGCGGAAAAATGTCAACATAAATTTCTCGCATTAGCTTTTCACCAATATCATCTATTAATTTTTCTTCAAAAAGGCTTTCATTATCAAAAATCCCCGCAATACATGCAGCATAACTTATAAATCGTTCCTTACTTCCGATCCAGTGAAGTTGCCAAAAAGAGGGGGAGAAGAAATTCTGCATTTCTGAATTATCACGTTCTTTTACTCTTTCTCTTATTTGCGAAATTGTATTAATTGCTGCAACTGCTTTGGCTTGATTTTCATCCTTAGCAAAGGCCATCAAAGTCGGCACACAAAACAAACCACCGGACTTGCCCAGGACAAAACAAATATTTTTGAAATCATCCTCCGTGTTTGAATGTCTAAGCGCCTCATGCAGAAATAGCTCATCTTTTTGATGGCTTTCGCTGTATCCGCTTAATAGCAGCTTAAGCATTACAAGTTGTTTTTTAAAAAAAGCCATTATAAGTAAACATTGATAGTGCTGATTGCAAAACTAATTTACAAAAAAAGCAGGACTGCTGCCAGACCTGCTTCGTTGTATTAGTTATATACCTGATTAGCTCTTATTTTTTAGGATTTCCAGTTTTTCCTGTTCACTTTTTAATAAACGCTCATATAGTTCTACCACTTTATCCAAAGGATTAAAATTGCAAGTATTATGTGCCCCGATAGGGCCCTGGTTTATACTGTTATCACTAAAATTATTAAAATAATTAAATACGGCTTCTTCGCTAAAGTTTCGCACGGCGTCTGGCGTTACTCCTAAGATTTTTGCTATTCGTTCTAAAGCGTCATCCTCTACATCAGGGCTTTGCTCAATTTTAGAAACGGCTTGTTGACTAATACCTAATTCGGCAGCAAGTGTTTCCTGCTTCATGCCGCGAAGCTCACGCATACGACTGATTTTCTTTCCAAGATGTAAGGTGCTTTCTTCCATGGTCAAAAGTATTAATAATGGTAAATGTACAAAACAACCGATGATTTGTAAAATACAACCTTTCATGGTTCGATACACCATTTATCTCGAAGAACTTTGCCTAAGAAATCCCAGAAGAAGTGATGGGTTGCTAATTGAAATAAAAATGGGTTAAAAGATATTTTCAGATCATGGACATAACGCCTGAGACATTTTTCTACGAAATCCCTTTGGAAAACGACGAGATGATATTAAAGAAATCAGTGTTGTTTAGCCATTACCACCCTCCAGCGGAAGACAAAAGGTATTCAGACAGGGCATCGGTAAGGACTGCAAGTTTTGAAAGGGACATTTATAAATTATTGGTCGATTTGCACAAGGAGAAAAAGCATCATTTATACGTACATATAGAGCGATCTCATTTATTTATTGCTTGTGAGTGCGGAATGCCGGAACATGCACTTTGTAAACATGCCTACTACGGTCTTTTTTACCTTATGCACTATAAGGACATGAGTTTAAAACCTTATTACTGGCCTGAATTACAACAGGAAATTGACGGTGGTTATAAATATATAGATGTTCATGCTTATGACCATCATGTGGACATCACCCCTAAAATTAAATATGGTAACCTTTACAAAATTGGTTTAGGGTTTTCATCTGATGATGTGTTAACATTTGATAATAAGAAAAGTGATACGATACCAGTAGGAAATAAAGAAATTCTTGGTTATGCTATTGTATATACGTCCGCTGGCAGGCGAAGTTCTCACTATACTTTTCTTAGTCCATTCGTAGCTAAGACGAGCAAAGACGGAAAATCAATAGTATCATACTACCGCTATTTGCGCAGAGATAGGCACTTTGTTCACAGTGTGGATATGTCCAATGAGCAGATAATGCTTAATGAAAGATGTTTCGATATGTTTGAAATATCCAAAAGCGCTTTTAAATCAGACAGTAATTTAAAAAACCTAAACTGGAGCGAGGTAATATTTCCTTTATTGTCTCTCTGGCAAAAGGCAATGCCTAAGCTGCTTCAGCAAGAGAATATTGTGGCATGCCATAATTTTTTTGGTTTAAGATACTGGCAGGATAAACCTAAGAAAGCCGACATGCACAAGTGCAAGTTATCACGCGACAAAATTTGCATAAGCTTCCTTCTTAGAGAACGAAAAGAGGACTACACTTTGTTGCCGACAATTAAAGTCAATAATGAACGGTTAACTGACTTTGATAAAATATCACTCTTTGTAATTGATAAAAATAGCTACAGCTTTTATCTCGTCAATTCTGTTCAAGATGAAGTTTTGCTCAACTGGCTGAAATTGTTTGGCTACAAATTAACTATCCTAAAAGATCACATCAATGATTTTAAAGAGCGATTCCTTAATCAGATAAGTGAATGTTACGATGTTCAATTTCAATCATTTGGCTCCAAGCTCAAAAGAGAATATAATCCAACTATAAATATTAGTAGTACAGATAATGATTAAACCGGATAGTAATATTTTTCCATCAATGGAGGTGTACATTGAGGAAAGGACGAGATTGAATATTAATCTGCTGTATAGTTTTATGTTGAAGCGTATAGCGAAGGGGTACAGCTCGTTAGATGTTTCTTTTTTAATGGGCTTTTCTTTCGATTTTATTAAATCTGTCGAAGAGCTTATGAATTTAGGCTTAGATTTTATAACTAACAACTTATATCTCCGAGCACTCCAGGATGACAATGACGGAATTGTATTCGATGATTTTGAAGCTAACGGAATTGTAACTTATAAGTTAGTTAGAATAACATATCCTGAACAGATTATTCACGAAGTTTTCAAAGTGTCTGATGAAGATGATCCAGAATTGATATTCAGGCTTTTTGAGATTAACCATCCTGTTAAGGCTCATAAAAATATGCAAGGCCAAGAGGACAGGCGAATGTTGTTAACGAAGTTTATCGACCTTCTTTTTTCTTCTACATATTTCCTTTCACCAAGAAAGCCTATTTCAATTTTCAATAGGTGTCAAATAGCTGTTGACGGTGAATTGAAGCCCTATGAGCTTCGCGAAATCTTGTTTGACATGTGCAAAAAGAAGTCCTATCCAAAATTAAGGGCTAAGGAACGTAAGGACGGTTTGACTTTCGAAAAAGTGTTCAAAATAGGTAATAAATCTATGTGAGTATGGAAATTATTGAATTAAAAGAGGTTGTAAACCAATTGGCTTTAAAAATAGGAATAGACAAGATTTACAGCATTGAATATTTTGAGGATGATATTACTTATCAAAATTTGCTGATTCTAACTTCTCCAGGCGAGGGAAGGAAGTTTGCTGAAATAGAACCTTTTATAAAAATGGCTTTAGTAGATCATTATACGGTCTCTTTTAAGTTATACCGTTCAGATGAAGTTAGGCAGGCTATTTTGAATGGTAATATATATTTTTTCATCAGTTGTTCTGAAAGCAATCTAATTTATGACAGCACTCAAAAAAAAATAATCCCTGAAATTTTATCGGCAAAGATAACCGACTGGAAACTTACAGTTTGTGAACGTTTTACTGCTTGGACTAATAAGACCACATCATTTTTGGTTGGAGCTGATTTTTATAACAATAAAGGTGATACGAATTTGACTGCATTTATGCTGCATCAGGTTTTAGAATTAACATATCGATCATTAATAAGTGCCTTGTTAATTAAGGAAAAAAAAACGCATGATTTAGGTGAATTGCAAGATTATGTTTTTCAGTACCTCCCTCAGTTGGGGAAATTGTTTAAAAAAGAGGTCCCCGAAGAACATGACATATTAAAAAAGTTAAACAAAGCATATTCTTCGGTTAGATATCAGCAGAACCATTTAGTCGATGATAAAATAATTCCCAAACTCTTTGAACGCGTGGAAACACTTCAGACAATATCGAAATGGACTATAGATATGATACTGGAACTGTTGGATAAAGAACACGAAAAAGCGTTAATGAGTGAATCGAAGGCAAACGGTAATATCAATATCGGTGAAGTCCAGTTTATTAATATTACTAATGATCATCGTTTTTTTGGTTCATCAGGAAAATTTAAAAATGCTTTATCCCTGGTAGTTGAATATTTGTGCCCAGATTACATTTATGTGTTTGGTAATAATATTAAACACATAACAAAATGCAACTTATTTACAGTTGAGGAAGTGAATAACAGTATACTTCATTATGATCTTTTAGTTATAACGTCAAAAGCTAATGTTCATTCAACTAATGTCAATAATGCTATTGAGAAACTTAATGATATCACCGCGAATTTGTTAATACATTCTAAACAAGAGGTTTTAAGTAAAGTGGAACGCGGAAACCCATTTTTTGTAAGAGTCATAGCGGACGGGCAATTGGTTTATCAAAAAACAGAACAGAATGAATTGCTCATAGCCTTAAAATCCAGCGACCAAAAAAAGCCTTCAGACAAATACTACTATTCATCATCACGGCTTAAACGCTCATTAGCGTTACTCAAGGCGGCAAACGAGATCCGTAATGAGGAATCAAACACTTCTGCGATGCTTTTTGCTTTAAGCACAGAACAAATCTGTCTGGCTCTATTATACACTTACATGGGCTATGTACCTAATATATATAGCTTATCGCATTTACTAAAAATGTGTAGAATCTTTTGGCCTGATGCGTATCCGTTTTTCCCAACTACAAAAGTGGGCTCTGTTAACCTACTAAATCTTTTGTCAAAAAGCATAACTGACGTCAGATACCATGTAGTGAATCCAATAAGTGCAGATAAATTCGACTTGTTGGTATCACATTGCAATTTCTTTATAGGATTAGCGGTGCAACATTGCCAGACAGAATTAGCGAAAGATATTAAATTATTGAATCAATAATATGGAGCAAAGTCAAGGAATAACCATGCCATTAGATTTTAAAATTGCATGTGTAATTTATCATCTGAAGCCAGAAAAAGTACTTCAAACTTTTATTAACCACGTGTCGTTTTTTATGTCTCTTAGTACAGATTATCTGCGAGGTTTTCGTGAAGCGACGAATACATTAGCAGAATTTTCATTTGAAAATATAAATTATAGTGCTTCCCCGGCTGAAAATAGAGATTTCACGATAAAGTGCGTTCGAAACGTGATTGAAATAAGTAAGAGGAATGGGATAAGCGCAGAAAAAAAAAGAAAAAAGTGCATTCCCATAGTGAGGCAATTAAATCTGTCATTAAACCACCAAATAACAAAACCGAAATTTTATTTGGATGAAAATACTGTCTTGGAGCTATGCGACGACTTCCGTATTAGGTGCGAAATGCTTCAACATACGCCGAAGGAGTTTTTAGAATATTTTATGTCAAAGATCTCCCTTGCAGACAGAGACGCAAGAATCGCACTAAACAAAATCAATGAAAATCCTGCTTTAGCTTTTTTTGAATTAGTTACACTCGGTTTAGGACGTAATGAGGACACGACAATTGTAAATGGCGAAGCGCAGCAAGATTTTATAGATGAATATCAAACAATTAAATATGAATTATTTATTGTTCGCGACTTGGAGGAACATCGCGCGTTGATGAAACAATTTTACTTAAAACATTATCAAGAATTAATTAAAGCAATATAATATGGAGTTTGAATATAAATCGGAATTACCGGAAGATTTTCAGCAACTATGTGATATTTTCCAAGTGCAGCCAACGGCTGTTGTTAAATCAATTTTGGATAAAATATCTTTTCCTTATTTCTATAGTCATATAAATGAAACAGGCAGATGGCCTACGTTTCTATTCTTAGAGTTACTCGACGAAAATTTTGATGAAAAAGAAATGGAATTCAACGAACCATATCTCGAACGGATCAATGATGCAGTTAAAGCTAATCTAAGAGGCGGTATCGGTACACCTGAAACCAAATCAAAGACAGAGAAAGCTATCAGAAATGTTATGAGGGAATGGCATAAAAATCTTGCAAAGGCGAGAGCTAAATATCTATTGGATAATTTGCCGAATGAAGATAGATTAGAATGAGGAATGACTTATTTCGTTTATTCTACAATGATTGGGATAAATCAGTAAGCCTTTAAAATTCTCCATTCTTCGACCGGAATATCTGATTTTTGAGCAAAGTCAATCGTACTCCAGATTTTGATTTCTTTGTCGATAAAAGAGTACAGTTTACGAATCCCCACTTCATGGTAATTAAATGTGGTGTTAATACCATTTTTTACCAGCCAGTCCTCCCAAAAGCCCTGGGGCGATAAAGGATGAATGTATACATCATCATCCCAATCATTGTTAAACCCAAAGACGAAGCCGGACACTTCTACCTTGTTTTGATCGTCAGAATTTTCAGGCAAGGTTGTTAATCTAAAATACACAGCGGGATAATGTCCGCCCTCAGTAAATAAATTTTCTACTTGTGTAAGTCTTCTATTATTTAATGCAAAGACATTTTCGGTAAGTAGCTCCACTAATTTTATCCATTGTAAATGGTCAATATTAATTAGCGGGTTCCTGGGAGGTAATTTAATTTCCATGGTCTATTTTATTAAGGAACAGGCTATCCATAGCCTGTTCCTCATGATACAATTAAATGTGAACCTTTGCTTTACGCGACTGCTTTTTTACTGGAGCATCCTCCTTTTGCTGCTCGCGTTGTTTTAGGCTCCTTACTGGTTTTTGTTCAGTCTGTAGCAATTCTTCCCGTTTTATTTTCTTCATCTGATGATCGTAAAGGTCAACAGTTTTGAATTGCGGGTTTGCGGCGACGAAATACTTTTTATCACCGTCATTGCCGCTGACAGTGATCTGCTGCACGTTTCCTTTTTTAAGTGAATATAATAGTTCCTCCTTTGCTTTTAGGTCTTCCAGCTCTTTGATACCCTTTCCGGCAATTACCTTTTCGACATCATAGCCATAGTTCTCATGGTAATGCTTTATCCGCTTATTTCCGTTCTCGGTAAGATTTTTATCGTCCAGCGTTAACCACGCCTGGTACTTTTGCCCCTCTAAATTGTACAGCTGTTTGTGCACGGCGCGGCCTTCCATTAAATTGAAGGCTTCTTTTGCGGTAATGCCGCTGCCTTTATTAATAAAAAAGGTTTGATCGATGTTCTTTGCTGGATCGTCCTTGTGGTTGATGGTCGCGTCGTATTTGTTAAAGAAATACATGTCCTGGTTATCACCAGCCTTGAAATGCAAGGTATAGTCAACCGTTTTTTGGTTAAACTCGTGTTGAAGCCCTAACCTAAATTCAGGTGTCTTAGCAGCCATTTCTTTATCCAGTTCAGCATTTAACTTGTCGCCAAACCCCAGATTTAGCAAGTTTTTTTTAAGAAATTCAGCATTTTGCATATTCATAACGAAATGATTAAAAAAATTAAATAAATGGTTAATTAAAGTGTATTGGCAGCTATTGCATTAACCGGCTGCTGCGCTGCCGGGGTGATTGTCTTTAAATCATCCATATCTTTTTGTTTGAGTTGCAGGTAAAGATGCCGGTTGCCATTCCGCTCGTATAATTCAATGTTAAGCGCCTGATCTTCCGAAAGCGAGAAGCGGTGAAAACCGAAAACTTTGGCAATCTCTTGTTTATGACCAATTGTAGTCTTTTTATGCAGGGTGGTTATTAATGGCACAATTTCCTGCTCGTGTGTTGCCATCCTTGCAACTGCTTTCAAGTCCCTGATATAGAACCGCACAAAATCAATTTCATAGGGCAGATTAGATTTGTTACGAATGTCCAGCCTGAAAAATATCCTATTACCAGCAAGAGACAGCTTATCGATCCAAGCTTTTATGCCGCCGGTCTTTTCGTGGTCTACCACGTCTTTGCGTTTTCCGGTAACTAATTGTGCAATAACGTTATTGTAGTTAAATTCAGCACTTTTAATGACCCTAATAGTCATTGGAGTTGCTCCATCAACATCAATCCGTTTTCCGGCACGTCCATAAGAATATTCGACGGGGATATGATAAACTTTTGCAGTGTTAACATCCTGCACCTTAATGCGAGTAGGTGTAAAATTTGCATCAAGTGCTTTAATGGTGATCAGGGCGTCTTCCTTTTGAGTTACATCAAAATCAGATGTTGGCTTGCTGATTAGTTTAACCGCGGACTTAAAGAATAAGGCTGTGGTTTTATCACGGCTCACATAAGCCGTATCCTGTGCATGGGAAACTGTTCCCCAGGCACCAAGAATGAAGATAATGAATGATTTTTTCATGGCATTTTGTTTAATTATCGCGGTCATTACTATCCTTTAAAAGGACTTCGTAACCGGCCTTTACTTTGACTTTGATCTGTTTAACCTTGTGGTTGAATAACCCTTTTGCGGCTTCAACACCCGCACTGGCGGCTTGTGCACCAACAGACTGGTCCATTGACATCATCTGCATGGATTGAACCGCGTCGCCAACGCCGTTTTTTGCAGCATCTCTGCCAATCGAACCAGGCACATATAATCCTTCCATACCATCAAGGTCGTAAACCGTAAGTGCGACAGGCAGAATGTTATTCAGGTAACGAATACTGGCAATTTTGATATCGAGGCGTTCATTATTTAACGCGCAGGTGCCATAGACAAAACTTCCCTTCGGGATCATTTTGCCGTTCACGTAAATGCCATCCAACAACCTCAATTTGATCACCGCACCGCTTACCAGCGTCTGGTCTTCATGCACAACCGCCTGAATGGTATTTCCAGCTTCTGCTGCGGTCGTGCGGTGTTTTTTTGCTTTACCACCGCCACCGTAAGATGCGTAGCTTACCTGTGCTTTATCATTTTCGGCATTTTCGTCATCATCGTCATTGGCTGCCATTACTGCATACACGCGTCCGTGGTTTTTCATGGATTGATTTCGCAGCCGGTTATTGGCGTTGCCGGGGTTTTGTATATCGTTAATTTGCTGCAGCATCTGGGTTAGCTGTTTCATTTCAGGATCGTTGCCGCCTCCATTGCCATTCATGGCTTTCATCATTAATTCCAGCCGTTTTACATCGGCAGAGGATTGAGGCGAGGAAGCGCCGCCGCCATAATTTGCCGGTTCCGGCTGATTGATCTGCTGATTGATAGCTGCAAGTTTAGCCTGGATCTTTGCTTCGTTGACATCGGCTATATTGGGACCACCTGTAAGGTTAGCGGTCGAGCGTTGTGTAGCCGAATCAACATGCTCGCCTTTGGCTGCATCCAGTCCCATTGATCTGACAAAACTTTCGCTAACACCGCTATTGGATGAACTTGCGGAGTCCGTTTTGGCAGTTTGATAAACACCCATTTTATCCTGCGCTTTTTGATCTTTGAACTGCGCCTGGGGAAGCGTGGCGTTTAGCCCGTGTGCATTGGTCTTTTCAAGGGCAGATGCCGATTGCCTGCCGCCACCTAATGCCCAAAAGGCCATCGTTAAAAATGGAATGATTAGCAGTGGTATTACTACTAAAAATTTACGCTCCTTTAGAAATTCAGGAGTATGCTGCGGTAATTGGCCGCTGTTCAATGCTGCATTCATGTTTTACTTTTTTTTAGTTAATGAATCTGTTAATTGACGTTTAATGAATTGGGGATCGGGAATGTCAGACGCCTGCCCGATATGGGCAGAAGTATAGTTTTGCTTTAATTTCGGCAGCTTATAAAAGCTGCAAAACGAGCTGCTGATCAGTAGGATGGACGTTAGAAACCCTATTGCGATAGCTATCTGTTTCTTTTGACGGGTAGAGTAAGCGTTAATCCACTTGTTAAGCCCGTTTGAAAATCGAAATTTCATATTGATAATTACGTTTGCCAACATTGCCGCAACTTTGTCGCTCACTTGTGCTGACGTTTTTTTATTTGAAAAAATCATAGCTTCTAATGTTGAATGATGGTGTCTCTATTTGCTATGGTTTCCCAATGCTGTATTAAAAAACCATGCGGGTTGTTATCCGACCTGGCTACGTTCCTCAAATATCCCTGCGTGATCAGGCTGCGGTTTGCGGTCGAAGTAGCGCGAATCAGCTTTTGGGTAGCAAAGCATTTGAAGTAATAGGGATATTGGTTGATATCTAATTGGATGCTATCGACCATAATCTGCTGGCTTATATTGCCGGAAATCAGATTGTTGTAGTAACTCTTTTCCTTCAGGTCATTGTATTGATTTTTGGCGCTCTCATCAGCGAGGTATAAGGCTTTGCCGATATTAGCATCGATCACCTTTTCATCAGGATCAAGTGTAAAAAAATAATGATGGAACATGCGGATATGATCCCGTGCTTCCACAGGAATATTATCCTTTCGGTCTGCCGCAAAAGCTTCCAATGCTTTACCATTTGCTAATATGTAGATATGGCTGCCAGCGATATTCGCTGCCTGGTAGCTTTTGTAAAGCGCAAAACAGGATATAATGGTGCAAGCGGCTATCAAAAAGTAGCTAAATAGCTTGATATGCCTAAAAGCAGTTTCGATGTTTTTAAGATGTGTGAACATGATTTTATAATTATGGTTAATGACTATTTACCAGCGATTTTTTGTGCTTGCCCGCCTGCGGCGGCAGGTTGACTCTTTGCAGCGCTATCCCAACCTTCCATGAAATTTTTAGGCATATTAACTATGTTATTTGCACCGTTTATCATGCGTTCGCCTGTAGCAGATCCAGCCTGAACAGTAGCAGAACTTGTCATTGCAGTTACTTTCTGAAGCAAGCCATTTCCACCGCCAGCATTAACGATGTAGTTCGCTACGCTTGGTACGGTGAAGTAGCCGATGATGCCAATAATTAAAAAGATGAGATAAGCGGTGTCTGTTGAGCTGAAGAAAGTGTCTCCTGCACTTTGAACCTGGCTGATATCAAGTTTCAGCATATTTTCCTGTACCTTACCTATGATCGCACCAAAGATATTAGCAACTGGCAGCCAGAGGAATACATTGATATATTTTGCCAGCCAGACGGTTAAAGTATGCTGAAATCCATCGAAGACGGCCAAACCAAAAACTATTGGCCCCAGTATGGCAAGAATAATCAGGTAAAAGGTACGGATGGTATTGATACATAATGCTGCTGCTTCATATAGCACTTGCAATACTTCGGACATCCATTGCTTTACGGAATTGCGGAAATTGTATGAAGCTTTGGCCATGGCGAATTTCACATCGTTTCCAACGCTGGCGAGCATTCCTTCCTTACTTCCGTCCTGATCGTCGGGATGAGTGTATTTATACCATTTATCCCGGTCGCCATCACCATCAGCTCCGACATACATTTGCCAGGTGTCGGTCTTTTCTACGGCTGCTTCTTTTGCTTTCAGTAATGCGGCAATGGCCGCATCAGAACTTTGCACCATGCCACCCGTGGCACTTACGGTAGGCGACATGATTCCGTTGATAATGGCGATAACCGTTGGAAATAAGAGTATAGCTAAACCTAAAGCAAATGGCCGCATCAGCGGATAGAAATCTATAGGCTCTGCACTGGCAATTTGCCGCCAAACCCGGCTGCCGATATACCATAATGCTCCAAATCCGGCTATTGCTCTACCGACTCCAATAAGTTGACTGCACATGGGCAGCATATCGTTATAAACGCCATTTAACGTGCCCTGCAAGCCCTGAATATCGGTGGCAAGTCCATCTGCTTTGGAAAATAAAGGAAAAGCTATCCCCGTTACCGCAAAAATTGCGGTTAAATAAATCTTCTTTTTCATAAAATTTGGGATTAGTTATTTAAACCATAGAGCTGTTTCATCGTTCGGGTATCGCCAGCATCCTTGCGCCGCTGGATATTCAGTATAAAGCCCTGCCGATTAAAATGCCGGAGATATTGGAGCTTATCACAACTGCTGGCGTAGATGCGATCTATTGCCCGCATCCGTTCATCGTCGGACATGCGTAGCTTGCCTGCGGTAAGGACATTGGTGAGGTCGTCGAGGTTTTGCAGGCTTTGATTAACCAGCTGATTATACACATTACTCATGTAATTTAACTCCCCGGCACTAAAAGAGCCACTCTGCCTAAACTGCTTGTAAGCACTTTTATATTCGCTTATTAAGCTTGCTTGTTGGGTAATGATATCAGCCACCCGCCCATAATTTCTTACCGTCGGATTTATGGATAGCAATCCATTTAGGTAAACACTGTGCAGATCAAAATTACCCTTTGACAATTGAGAAATACTTCCATAGCCTTGCTGATAGATTTGGTAGCCCATCTTCATATCACTTAAAATACCTTTCAATTGGGTAAGCTTTTCAATATCCAGTATGAGCTGCTGCATTTCCTGAGCCTGGGCGTTTGCATGATTCGCAGAACCCAGGCAAATGAACAATACCGGTATAATAACCACATGACTTAAATGCTTTTTCATACTTTACTATCTTATTGAATTCCGTAAATCTTTTTTTCAGAAACCACATTGTTGTTTTCCTGTACCCGCTGCACGGCGAATACTTTTACGTGATCGGCAAAGGCTGAAGCAAAGCGGTAATTGTTTTGCATAGCGGAATGGATCACCCCGATATGCTTCAACCGTTCTTCATCACTCATTTTTAGTTTGCTATCGGTCACCACGTTTTGCAGTTCGGTGATCTGCTGATCACAATCTTTGAGCAACGCAGTTTTTACCTGAGTGATGTATTTTTTTTCGCCGCCGTTAAGGTTAGCAGTTTTATCCAGCGAAGCCATACGGTTTAGAATATCTTGTTGCCATTGTAGTATATCGTTAACCTGTTTATTATTCTTTACTATCGGGCTAACATTATTAAGATTGTTGTAGTAAGTAGTATGTAGCCCGTTCTCTGACTTGAGAGATCCGGCAATTGAACCCAGGCCATTATGAGCTATGTTGTTGCCTGCTTTATAATAAGCAGCATACACCTGCAAGGCGGCTATCTGCTGTAACAAATATTTCTTTTGGGTACTTTTTTGCCTGAACCATTCCGCAAAGGTTTGCGCCCTTACGTTAGTCGCCAGTGCTGACGCGGCCACTGTCATTACGGTGAATGCCAGTAACTTTTTGCTTTTTCGCCGTAGCTCATTTGCCCGGAGTTTAATTTGGTTAATTGATTCCATAAAGCTTCTTAATTGATTGCGTGTCGCTCAAATCTTTGCTGCGGGCCAAGCTTAATTGAATTCCCTGATTATTGAACTGGTGGAGGTCATTATAATTTTCATCCAAATGATCGCTGGCCCTATTGATCAATTCAAGGCGCTGCTCATCCGTCATTTGAGTTTTTGCAGGGCTAACTACCAGCATAATTTCGTCCAGGTTCTTGACACTTGCATCTAATATTCCAGTGTACACCCGCTGCATATAATTTAATTCCTGTGGGTTGAAATGACTATCCTGCCGGAAAAGACTCCAGGCTCTTTTATATTCACTAACCAGGGCCGCTTGTTTTAAAGTAATATCCTTTATCCGCTGATATTTAGCTATGGTGGCTTTAATGTTTCCTAATTCAGTATAGTAACTACTGTATAATTGTCTTTGCTGCTCCGTCCAGCCCGAAATTTCCGTTAGCTTCGTTTTGGACATTTGATTTTCGATGACCTTTTGCGCGTTTTGCAACCAAATAGTTTTGTTCTGCATGCGCTGTACTTTCAGATCAATAGCTTTAATCACTTTGGTAACTGTAAGTTTTATTACTTCGCCAATTACGAACTGTGCTTTTGCTTGTCGTACCGGTAAGATAAACGTGATAAAAACCATCGAAGCCACTAATATTTTATGCAAATTTTTCATAATAACCTCCCTTATCCCTGTGTAAAGACAGGAATTACTGATTGATATGTAGAAAGTGTTATCTTATTTTCTTGTATGTAGAGTTCTTCAGAACTAAAGATTTACCATTATCCTTGAACAGAATTTGCCTGCCGAAATCAGTCTCAGATAACAGTTGCTTATCCTCATTCCAAGTTGCAAGCCAAGATGTCTTTTTGTATTCTTTGGGCATAATGACACCGTTCCGTATTTTTTGAAATCCGGAATTATTTTGGATACTGTAAGTATTCGACTTATTTGATGACAAAATCAATGTATCATAATCTATTGCATATTCGCCTTTAGTTTGTAACACGTATGTGCCGGAAAAATCAGTTGATTCCGTATGGCTTTTACAGCTATAAAAAAGTACGGCAAGTAATAAAACGATAAGAAATTTTAGTGCTTTCATAATTATAGTATTTAGTTTATGCTGCTTTTTCTAATTCTTCTCTGACAATGGCGGCTATAGCCAGCTTTACACTTCCAAACTTTTTTGTGTAAGCATGAACTTTTGCTTTTTCCGACGATTCAGTTGTGTAAGTCCAATATTCTTCCCGGCTCACTTCAGTGCGGTATACCTTTGAAAGCTGGCCGTTTAAGCTGATGAATACTTCCTTATATTTTAAGTTCTCGTCATTGTTGCGGTTCATGCTCATAATGAGCGCCGTTTCTTTGTCCGTAATGCCTAATAGCTGCTGTATTTTAGGAAAATCATTCTGATACTTCCGCTGGTCAAGTAAGATTTTGCAATCGCTGTTATTGATGATGGCTTGCTTTACAACCGGCGAACTGATTATATCTTCGATGTCCTGGGTAACCACCAATGCTTCACCGAAATATTTACGGACGGTTTTAAAGAGATATTTAATGTACTCCGCCATCCCTTCGCGTGCAATTGCTTTCCAGGCTTCCTCTATCAAAATCATTTTACGAACATCTTTCCCAAGTTTGCGCATTTTGGAAACGAAAGTTTCCATGATAATTAAGGTAACGACCGGAAATAAGATAGGATGGTCTTTGATGTTGTCCAGTTCGAAGACAATAAAGCGCCTTTGCAAAAGATCAAGGTTTTCTTTAGCATTCAGCAGGTAAGCGTATTCACCACCTTTATAGTATGGTTTCAATACAAATAGCATGTTATCTATATCAAAACGTTCATCTTTAACTTTTGATTGTTTCATAGCTTCATAAAAGTCCCCGTTCAAAAAATCGTAGAAACTGTCGAAACATGGGAATATGTCAGGTTGCCTTTTTAATTTTTCATAGTAGTGATACAAGGCGTCTGATATAGCTACATACTCTGAACGCTGAACCCCTTCGTCTTCCTTTTTCCATAAAGCGAGAATCATGGCTTTGATACTTTCCTTTTTCTCAGTGTCCAGATAATCACCATCAGCAATGTAAAAAGGATTAAAACTGATCGGCTCGTCTTCGGTATAAGTGAAATAATAACCGCCTACGAAGTCACAAAGTCCCTGATAACTATGCCCCACATCGACTAAAACCACATGGGAGCCTTGTTCAAAGTAGCTGCGAAGCAGGTGGTTAGTAAAAAACGACTTTCCGCTGCCAGATGGACCTAAGATAAATTTATTGCGATTAGTGGTTATTCCTTTTGTCATAGGGTCGTCGCTGATATCTACATGTACCGGCTTGCCGGATAAGCGGTCACCTAACCGTATACCACAAGGGCTGATGCTTGATTGATAATTTGTTTCCAGGTTTAAGAAACAGGTGGCCTGTTCAACGAATGTATCGAAGGTGTCATTCATTGGAAAGGCGGCTTCATTACCTGGTAAGCCCGACCACCAGATTTGGGCAGCTCCATCGGTTTCCTGTTTCGGCTGTGCATCCATTTGAGCCAGTGAGGAACTGACCTTATTTTTGAGATCCTTAAGAAGTGAAGGGTTATCAGTCCAGGCTAAAACATTGAAATGTGCCTTTACCGGTAACCGCTGCTGGCTGATCGCTTCGTTCAGAAAATCGTGCGTAGCATCCCGGCCTATGGCATTCTCCCTGGAATAAGCGGAGAGCGATTGTAAGCGCAATTTCTTTGCTTCCAGTCTTTTGATCGTTTGCTGGCTATCGCCTATAAAAATATACTGGTTATACAAATGGTTGCATTTGAGCAACGTACCTACTGGCGTAGCAAAGCCTGTACTGAATTTCGTTTTATCGGTACTGTATTTATCGTAAGTGATTCTTGGGCCGCATAATGCTGGCAGGTCTTCTGCATCGCTGAGGGTATATAGCTGACAATGGTTATCACCGATCCTTATCTCGTCCTGGATATGGATATCCTTTAATACTGGCGCTTCGTTTGGATTAAGCAAAAAGCAATACTGTTCCAAAACTCCTGCATGTTTTAATGTCCCGGCTAATTGATCATCATTTAGCCGGGATAAAGTGATTAAACCACTATCCTCTAACACCCGCACGAACTGGCCGGCGCTATCCTGAAAGTCTCTGAATAATTCATCGCACGTAGTTTGTACGGGAACAATACGTTTACGCATTAATGAACTTACTGCGCTCGAATGCTGTTTAAATTTATCAGGTTTTTTGGTTAAAAAGATATGGCAGTGATGATGCAAAAACTCGCGTTCGTGAAAGTAGCGTTCACTGGAATGGGAAAGAAACGTCTTAACCTGCTGATGGCCTTCCTTTGCAAAAACAGCTTCATACCTGTCTCTAATGAACCAGTCCTGCTTGTGGAATACCGTGTTTTTGGGTAGCAGCTTTAAAGCCTTAATAATAACCTCGTGAAAGGCCAGATATTCGTCATTTGACAGGGTAAAAATTTCAGGGAGGTTTACTTTATAACCGATTGTAAGATCGCCATTAGCGGAAACCATGGAGTTATGCTCCACCTTATATACAGGAAATACCTGTTCTGCTTTGCTGTGTGATGCCATGATTATTTCTTTAATTTTAAGAATAGATTTCTTGTAGTAAACTTCAAATGGTTGGGCAAATACCTTTTGGCCGCTTTCTTCATCAGGCCATGTTCTCCGTATTTATGGCTTAATTTAAATACCTGATAAAATAGTGCGCTGCCTAAAACAGAAATGACCATAATGCAACTAATGACCGGCACTCCTACGATATACATAACTGCAAAGCCGATAAGCAACAAAACCAATCCAATTGCCAGGTAGCCGATGTACTGCGCCTTAAGTCCTTTAAACTCGATAGGCTTGTTAATTCCCTTATTTATCTGATATAATGCCATGATACAGGTTTTATACTCCGAAAAATGACTTCAGTACTGTCGCAACTACTACAAGAAATATACAGCTGCCAAACCAGCTTGAGGCAACTTTGCCGGTATCGTGTTCACCATCATTCCATTTTTTAAATACTTTGATAGCACCAACAAGTCCAACAATCGCCCCGATAGCATACATCAAACTTGTGCCTGTAGAGAAGTAGCTTTTAACCTGCGTGGTGGCTGCTGTTATGCCTGAGTTACCATCCTGGGCATAAAGGCTCAGGCTAATAATTATTAAGGTGATTGTTGCTGCTAAATGCCTTAAAAAATTTACCGCTCTCAAACGGATTTGTGATTTTTGAGATTTCATAACTTTTAATTTTGATGTTAATGGATAGTTTGCCTACGCCCAGCTAATCTGGAAGTCTGTTATGGCAACTGTGAATTTTAATTTGTCTTTGGAGATTTCTACCACGCGGGTTAGTGCAGCAGGAAGGTCTATGTCCTCCTGAAAATTTTTATAAGAGCCAATAAGAATACCCACCAGGGTTAAGAACTCCTGTTTGTTGTCCACTTCTTTAAAAGCGTCAATCAGGTTACCAGCTTCAGCTACTAACTCTGTAGTGGGGTCATTTTGAATGGCGGTAGTTTGAAGCTGTTCAAAGACGACTTCTTTTGGGTCGTCCGGCAAAACCTCTGTAAATTGTAAGTTTTGCATTTCGCTAATGGTTACTCCGTTATCCGGTTTAGCCTGGCCCATCACAGAAATAGCTGAAGATTGACCCACCGAAAAGATTTCAGATTTTTGAGGCTTGCGATTAAATAGATTACTTATTTCTTTTTGATAATATCTGAGAACCACATACAGGTAATAGGAAATAGTAATAATGACAATGGCTGCGAAATAGTGCTGCCAGGAAATAGAGGACAACATAATTGCTTTGCTTTAATCCTCACCGCACCATGCGGCGATTGTGAAAGCAAAGGTTGGAGTAGAAAAAATTATTTTTTCACCACCTATACCTAACTTAGGTGTTTTTTTATTTAAATGACTGTAATTTTCTGATAAACAGACATTTGTAATCAGCCAAATTTCAGCCTTTGTTGCGGTGTTGCTTCTTCGTTCAACTTTTCGTCGATTCGTCTTAATAACGCCAGTTTAAGCTTATCTAAGAAAGCAGTACGTTCCTTTTTCCGTTTGACTATATCAAGGTATTTATGATAATATGAACCAAGATCAACGTGAAAGACAGTTTGAAAAAAACTCACTACAGTTTTTATTTCCATATTCCCGTTATTGAATACGCCCACAGCAACTAACGCATAGATTAACTCAACAAGATCTGTTTTATTGAAAGTCCAGGTCAGGGGCAATTCAAGTCCCATTTCAGGCGGGGTGTCGTCATGTTCCAGCGTTTTTTGAAGTTCCAGATTTAAAAAGTCTTGGTACTTTTCATTAGCAATGATTTTGGATAGCTTATAATCATGGCTGGTTGAATATTGTTCATCTTCCTCAAACTCTTCAAGATCTACATGCACATCAAAACCTCCTCGGGTAAAGTATAATTCATCCATTTGAGTTGATCCCGACCGATAATACTGATAAAATGTTTGATTGTGATCAAAAAAACGTTTGATGTCAGCTAATTCGTAATTGATGAAATCTTTTAAAATACCTTCACCGCCCGGAGGAGCCTGCATAATGAACTTATATACATTTATGAAGTAAATGTACTTGCTGTAGAATTGTGGCTTAAGAACTTTAAAAAAGTATATTTCTTCTTCCTTATTTTCGAAAGCATAACTTGAAATGTAGTTTTTCAGCTTTGCCATTGCCTTTTTGCAAAGTTGAATAGACGTTTTGTATTGATCGGCTATAGAGTCACCGTTGATTGAAACTTCATTTAATTGATTTTCTAAAGCACTGTAAAGGCGTTCGGTATAAGTTCTCATATCTGTGATGTTGGCTAATTAGGTATAAATTTATACGCAATTTAAGAATATGATGTTCCAACATACTTAACAGAAATGTAATATTTAGTTAATAATCAGCTACCTAACTGATATTTAAACATGACAGCATTTATTTTTCATAAGCAATTACATTGGCAAGGATAATTTTTATATCGTCTTTTATTTGCTGATAATTACTCAAAATTGTTGCTTGATCTATATCTCGAACTTCGGGTATAGCTAAATAAGATTGCTCTTCGTTTCTGATAGCTTCATGATCGTTTTGTATTTCGTTGTGAAATGTTTTTAGAGATATTTTATTATCGGGATCGTCGGCAACCATTCCGACAAATTCTCCAGAGGATAAAGAAGCAATTTTTGATGCAGGGATTGCATAATCCAATTGCGTCGATTTACTTACGGATGTATCCTGGCTGTTGATTGAGATACTTTCCTTCTCCTGATTAATTTTTCCGAATCGCTCTGATAGCTGTTTTGCAGTATCCCCTGTCACCTGTCCGAAGACTATGTTACCGACAATATTTAATATAACCTCTGCTTGTTCACGCCCATAATCTTTTTTAAGCTGGCTATAATCCTGCACAGCCAGGGTAACGGCAACTTTGTTTGATCGGGCTGTTGCAATCAGGTTATCAATCCCATTAAAATAGATAGTAGGAAACTCATCGTAAATCATACTGCACTTTTGCTGATTTTTCCGGTTGACAAGCTTGTTGATCCTATTAATGTAAAGCGATAATACCGCTCCGTAAACTTGTGATTTTTGCGGATTGTTAGCAAGGCAAACGATTTTAGGTTCATCTGGATTATTGATGTCCATAGAAAAATCATTTCCGCTCAAAACATAATACAGTTGCGGGGATGCTAACCGGGCCAGGCTAATTTTTGCGCTTGCAATCTGTCCTTCTAACTGCTCGTAGGCTTCATTCTGCCAGGCAGATACAAAGGGGTTAATAAGGACTTCTATTTCCGGTTCTTGCAACAGTAGTTCAAACAACTCCTTATATTCTACTTGCGCTAATTCAATAACATGAGGCAGTGTGCAATAGCGCCCACCTTCATGTTTTTTTAAGAACCACATGATCGCTGTAATAAAATTTATTGGAGATTCAACGAAAAAGTCACCTTGTTTTTTTATCCATTCCCGGTTAAGTCCGAGCATGATCGTCCGGCTTGCATCTATTGCGTCGGTTATATCCATCATCGTATGCGGTTCTAAAGGATTAGCCCGATGCATGATATTTTCAAGATTAATAATGTATTGGGTTGGCGGTATTTTATATAGATGGCCATATCTCACCAATGCATTGTACACGATCTTGGTTAAATCATCATATTTAAAATCATACACCAACATAGTAAAGCCTTTTTGGATATGTTGAGTAATGATATGTCGAATGACGAAGTACGACTTACCTGAACCTGGGCTACCACCAATTAATGTTCCTCTGAAGGGATTAATAATATTTATCCAGCTATTCCGGCTTTTTCCTTTCAGATTATATACCGCTGGTAAATTAATGGAATATTCGTTTTCTAAAAGCCTTTCCTCTTGCGGGAAGGATTCATTTTTCTTATTGAATATATCTTTCCCAAGATTGATTTTTAACATTCTGAAAAGCAAACTAATCCCTGAAAGAAGCAGCATGTAACCTATTACTGTTACACCTATATACAACGTAGCTACCGTGGTCGCAGGGTAACGCATTTTAGGGAACACTGTACTAATAAAGTATAGTGATAACCCTACAATACAATAAATGACAACCCTTTTTGGTGTAATAGATTCATCCTTCTTTCCTTTGCTGCCAACCAGCGAAATCATTAACAAAATAAGCGAGGACAGTTTTGCATATAGAACGTTAGCAAAAATTCCCATTTGCGATACGGGCAATAAAATACGGCTTAAGACAGGTTTTGTTAAGCCTATAATTTGAAAGGCTGTAAAGCAGCTTAGATAAAAATGTACTATTAAAATAGCAATACTTAAAAGCCTTGTAAAGTCTATTATCTTTCTAAGGGCTTGTTCGTTTTCACCTGTTTGCATAATGGTAAATTTTAAAGTGTGTGACCTTTTCTTTTCTTCTTGCGCTTATTTTGTTGAAGCCTGCTGATAGCAGCCATGTCCTGCTGTTCTTCCTTAAATAATATGTTTAGCAGTGATTCACCGTCACCACCAGTTGGGTTTGAGACTGAAAAATTGTCAGGGTTATGGGGGGCTTGAGAGCTGCTATTTTCATTTTTGAAAACTGATTTACTATGCGGTGTTTCCTCGTTTTTAAACCAATTTATTAATGACGCGGCACTGTAAATTTTACCTAAGTCGCTGCCGTTAAACACGGATTTAGACCCGTGATCAACGAAAGTTATCCCGTACAATCGGCCTTCTTCATTTTGCCTGAAAATGACCTGAATTCCCTCTGCTTTCAACTTGTTTTGAAACGTAAATTTTGAAACAGGTGAGGATAATACCTTGTCAACCTTTGATTTCAACTGTTCTTTTAATGGCTTTCGTAGAACCTCATTTAACCGAAACCGGTCTTCAAGCGCTTTCAAAGTTGGCTTGCCGTAGATACTACTTGCCTTAATCGGCACGCCAATTTTATTACCTTTTGTATCAAGCACCCAATAAACTAAGCCGTTCCTTTCATACATTCTGGAATCTTTAGAACCGCGATCAGCCGTGACATTGTATTGATTTAGTACGGCATTCAATTCAGGAATACTGGTAAATTTGTAGGCTTTCACTACTTCGTTGACTACATTAGTGATTGATCTTTTAGTTTCTGACTTGCCATAATTCAACTGCTCTAATGGTCTGTTAATGATTTTTTGCTGTTTACCCTGGTCTTCCGCCTTCACCAAATTGTACGTTAATTCAACCTGTTTCCTTGCAGCCTCAGATGTCCTGTTCGCCAGTAAATGAAAGCTGATACGTTTTCCGTCCGGCTCAATATTCGTGGTTACAATATGCAGATGGGGGTGTCCGGCATCATGATGTTGGTAAACCAAATAAGGCTGCTTACCGAACCCCAACCCGTCCATGTAGTCGTCAGCGATTTGCTGTAAAACATCTTTATCAAGGTTTTCGCCAACTGCAAAATTCAAAGAAACATGCAAAGCATTTACGAGCGTACGTTCATTTCGATTAGCAAGGTCTGTAAGTCGTTGCAGCTTATCATTGAACATTAAATTAGCCGGATCTTTCAGATAGCCTGGGGCTGAAACCAACTCCGCTTTGCCAATCCTGACTTTATGTTCGTTGTAATTTATTGCACCGATGATGCTTCTCCCGGTTTTAATTTTTGCGACCATAATACTGAAAAGCTTTGCATACGTTCTTTGATCTGGTGGATTGCGGGATCGACCTTGCTGCCAATTATGGATAGCAGATTTAGCCATAAACGGTTATCCGCATTTCCATGCGAACTATTAATTTGGCGAACTGCTTGGTTGAGATTGTTGCCAATAGCATTTAACTCTTTTCGAAGTAATGACAGTTCCTCCAGCATTTCATCCATCGACTTATCGCGGTATGTAACAACCACCGGTTTGCTTAATAATATGCTTCTGCAATACTCACTTAATTTGTTAAACCGTGTCTTTTTAAATGATGTATATATATACTTGTACTCGGCAGGTTTCAGCCTTGTAAGTAAAGTTTTTGATCTGTTTTCATCCTGTTTTTCCATACCTCTTGTCTTATAAAAATCTGACTTTGGAAGATTTTACCATGGCCCCGGACTGACTTCGGAAGGGAGGGCAAGATTTCGTTTGTAATACAAACGTTTATCTTGCTGATTGCTGAAAATAGGCAATCTCATCCCTTAAGACCTCTTCATCCTGCAAGCATTCTGTTAAAACCTTAATCATGTTGACTTCTTTAATTTGGCATCTAAAAAGAATTTTAAAGCATCTATACTGATATCCTTTAAAGATTGATCATGCTCAACGCCGTAAGACTTCATGCGCTTTAAAAGCGCCCTGGGAATCCATACATTTAACTGCGCCTCGTCCTCTTTAACTGCGGCACTTTGCTTGATCGGGTGTACTTCCTGAATGGGTGTTTTAGGAGTGTCCTTCTTAAGCTTGTCCGCTAAGCCACCCAGCTTGTCTTTGTAATCTGCCATGGTAATACCTATCCTTAGAACTTCAATAAACAATGATTTTAGACGAGTACATAAATCTGTATTTATGTAATTATGCACTAATGCGGTTAACGATCTCTTCGGCTAATGTTGTGATTTCGTCTATCGCTTTGGCATCGCTTCCATTCAAAACCCCTGCGGTGATTGATGACCTGGCAATGCTTACCCTGTCGTGTATCATTGTTGTCAAAACGGGTGTTTCCATACTTTCTAAAAGGCCGCTCACTTCTTTAGTAATACCTGATCGGGGTTTAATCATATTCATGACGATACCAGCTTGAATTTCTGGTTTCTTAAACTGCGCATCTTTCACCAAAGCGATTGTTGACCGGATAGCCATCACATCAAAAAAGCCTGCTTTGGTAGGGATTAATATGAAATCTGATAAGCTGAAAAGTTCCGGCAATTTGTTGGACAAATAAGGCGGAGTATCAACGATAATCAAATCGTATTCCAACTTTGTAATTTCCTCCAAGTGTTCATTACCAACAACTGCTAAATCGGGCAATTCTTCCTGAATATGAAGAAGGCTTCCTTGCAAATCCGTATCAACCAATGCGACATTTAGCTGATCCTGAAAACACACTGCTAAATTCATGGCAAGTGTGCTTTTTCCTACGCCACCTTTTTGGTGAGCTACCGTGATAATCTTTCCCATGTTATGTAATTCTAAATTGTTTTAAATGCATATTGCTGTAATTGCATAATGCTGTAAATCTTTAAATGCATATTTCATCAATTGCATATTTCTATAAGTACATATTTCTGTAAAGCTGTCTTTCTGTAATTACAGCTTTCAATACTTACATAATTCTATAACTACATATTTATGCAAATACATAATTCTATAATTCTATATCAGGGAACGCTGCTCGTTTTGCTTTTTGACGTTCCAATAATTTCGATTGCTGAAGGGCATTATAAATCCAATCCTTTGCTAAAACTTTCCAGTTTTTATGCGGCCTGCCGGTAACAGTTTTCCAATTCATTTTTTCGTAATACTGAAAGAAGGTTTGGGCATCCGGCAAAGTCATGCTTTGCTGATAGAAGTAAATAGCTACATGGCCAATAAGCGGTGGTATTTGATACCCCATTCCCTGGTTTACAGAATCAGCCAAATTGTCATCAAAGACATTGTTCAATTCTTGCTGCCTAAAAGGTCGCCGTTTAGCCCTGCGCTTCAACATAAATTAAAACTTAACAATAGTTGCCGTTTCCATAAGCCCTTCTATTTTATCAGCATCGTAATAGGTTACCTTGCCTAATTTGGTAAAGGGTATTTTCCCACTATCGCGCAAAGTCTGAAGTTTTCCGTGTGAGATATTTAATATCTTTCTGACCTCAATCGCTTTCAACCACTTTTTTCCTTTACTACTGGCCTGGTCTCTAATAATTGATCTTAATTCCGAAAGTAAAAGATCTTTAAACTCTAATAAGTCGCCAACAGTAATCAACTGATCGCGGAACACCTTTCCATGTTTATCGAAATGTGAAATAACTTTATCCATAGTCCAATACTTTAATCAGACAAAATTGAATACGAAGATTTTAAGTTTTTCACCACTCGTACATAACTTAGGTGTTTTTTTTAAGCCAAGTCGAAAGTATTAGAGAGCCGTTATGGATGGTGCCACTGCAAGAAAATTTAGATGTTTTGTATTGTGGCCGGTAGGATTTTTCTTAATGGGTTTTACCTCAGCGATTCAGAAAATATCTATGAGTTATCAAAAAGCTATGATTATCAGTGGGACCACCAAATCGAAGACTTTTTAAAAGATGATAACAATTAGGCTATTTAATAAAAGGGCAAATCCTTTTTTGCTCGAATAAGCACGAATAATTTTTTTCTCTCACCTCAATGGGTGAAAAAAGATAAAGAAAAGTGTGCCTGTTATTTTGATGGCTTTATCTTAAGCAGATTTGATTTACTTACTCTATTCAAATGATTAGTAAAATGCCGCAAGCCTTTTTTTGTAAGTTCTACATATGTATCAAAATATTCCCTTGTAATAACGTCAATTAATACCTCGTCTCCGAAAAGGTAATCGCTGGTTTTAGAATCAGTATCCATTGATCTTAAAATAACATGGTTTACATTTTGAAGGTCAAAATCATCTGTGTTCTTGCTCGCCAATACTAAATTGCCATCTAAGACAATTACATATTGCCTTAAAAACGTTCGGGCTTTGTCACTATGAACTATTCTGTTTTCGTATTGCCGCGAAAAAAGCTCTTTTAAATATTTTCTCCCCTGGAAAATATTCATGACTGCCTTATATATTGTGGAATCATTTGAGCCTTTTAACGCTTCAAAGTAGGTTCTGGCCTTGGAGATATTTATATCGTCATAGAAATGCTGATTAAGTTCAGTGTTAGCACCCCCTATCAAGACGGATCCGCGGCCCTCAATTTTAAGATCAGTTGAATAATCAATTTTCTGTACTATTCCTAAGATTGTTAGGGGATCATAAACTTCCTCAAAAAAAACCCATGGATATTTATCAGTCTTTTTACACTCTATTAGTAATTGAGATCCCACAGGACCATTGCTCCATTCATTATCTTGGTCCTGGAAAATGGCGACAACATCAAGTTCGCGAATGCTCTTTTCTCCGTTCTGAAAAGTAATATTAGAAAACACCAAAACGTTATCCTCATTGCGTAACTTCTCCGTTAATTCGAGTTCTAAAGGAAAGCCAGACTTTTTTATCTCCGCTCTTATTTTGTCCTCTAAAGATTTATCCATAGTGAAGTTAAACGTTGAAATCTGCCTTAATCTTTAGCATGAATTTTCATTATCTTGATATACTTTTTGAGGAAGACCGTAAATTCATCTTGGTAGTCTTTAGGTATAGTTGATGCATTATGGGCTATCGCATTGCGGATTTTCGTCATAGAATTTACATGAGCCAAGATTTCATCTGATTCTTTCGAATTTGAAAACATATTTGGATAACCTTTAATAATTTTTCCGTAATCATCCCACATGCAATAAAACAATATATTGTCGCCTCGTTCAGGAAGCATCTCTGATAAACTTACATCATTTCGTATAGATTCAGCTTTTGATAAATCAACAGTTTGCGTTAAAGATGTTTCCCAATTGACACCGATAATTTTTGACAAACGATGCGCTATGAACTTTCGGAGGCTATTCTCTAAGTGGTAAAGCACATAATATAGTTTCGCAAAAAAATCAGCTGATTTTTTCGTTTTAGATGTTATAAAAGGTATATCACTCGGCTTCCATTCCAAATGTTCTGAATTCACGGAATAATTTATAAATGGAACATCAGCATCTTTTACTAAGTCGCCAACTTCTTTTTCAAAATGACCTTCTAAACAATAACCCACTTTCTTTTTTAGAAACTTAACTTTTTTCTTTTTGGGTCTGGCTTTGTCCGAATTATCTTTTAAATATTGATTAATGTTTGAATATGGCACCAATTTAAGATGTGTAAAAGCGTCTTTAATGTCTTGAGCAGTAAATTCAGGGATTTCTTTAACCTTATGGATAAAGTAAGCAAATAAATCTATTTTGTCAGAAGACTTGCTTTTATGAAAATTAATAACCTTTTCAAGAAATATGTTTAATTCATCAAACATGATTATTCAGCTGTCGGTTTTTCCTTTTTCTTTTTGACAGCCTTAACTTCTTTTGATGTAGAATTACCTTTCAAGATTTCTTTGGCGTAAGCTATACCTTCCGGCTTAATTATAAAAGTATTATTTTGTGATTTTATCCAGTCTTTTTTAATACAGCTATTAATATTATTAGCCAAATTTGCTGTTGTACTTGTTGAAGACCTGTTGTTTTCTTTGTATTTCTCAATAATATCTTCGCGTTTAAAAGTATCAGTGCCAAACTTTGATGCAAAGAATGCATAACATAGCACCCATTCGGGTTCTGTTTTTGGATAATTCTTAACCACTAAATCTTTTAAACTTGGGTAATCATTATCGTCCTCTTGTTGCGTATCTGATATGTCTTCAAAGTTGTCGGAATTACCATTTAATAATTTAGGATTATTTACAGGCTTTGAGCCATTATTTGTTTGCGCAGGATTAGTCGTTGTGCCAATTCCAAATCTTTCAATCAAGTATTTGATGACGCGAAATTTTGCATCTTCATCAAGTTCCTTTACCAATTCAGTACATTTCGCAATAGCTTCAATTTCTTTATCAAACATTATGTTACGGGTTTAATCAAAAAACATGGGGGATAACATATAAAGTTAGATCAGTTGAATTGAATACGCAAACTAAAACGCTGTGTTTCATATATTTTGTTAGTAACTAACATGTATGTTAATAAACAGGGAATGGAAGATTTTAATTCTTTAGGAAACTTTAATAAATTTCAGTTTAAAAGAACATAATGCCATAATAATTCTGAAAAATATTGTCAGTATAAGTATATTTGTAAAAGATAATTATCGTTCTTTAAACGTATCAAAGTAATACAAGTTAGTACAAAGTAATTCGGTGACCTTTTCGGTGACCATACAAAATTGCATCGTCATAACTTACTGATATTTAAGCATATAGTACATTAAAAAATGATCCCAGCGGGATCACAGAAGACGAAAAAAAAGTCTATTTCGTTTCCGAATTTGGTAAAGGAGCTTCTTGAAAAAGAGGCTCCTTTTTTTGTTTATAGCCGTTTTAGCGTGGAAACGCAGATTACGCCAGGACAATTCCGGACTTCTTTTTAAAATTCCAATTCAATTTAAGGCAAGGTCATGCAAGGAAAAAGGTACCCTATTCGGTACCCATATGTTTTTCCTCAATTTTATGGGTACCGAATTGATCAGGTACCCATTGGATTACTTTGTATCAGTTTGATTTTCAGTTCAAAGAACCAGGTTTCACTTAAAAATTTTGGTTATGAAAATTAATGAAGAGTTGTCTATTTTATTCTGGCTGAAGCGGGACAAGGGTTCCAAAGACGGCCTCGTTCCCATCTACGTACGTATTACCGTGAACGGCGACCGGGACGGTTTTTCTTCGGGTAAAAAGATCCATCCCGATCATTGGGATGAAGAAAAGGGCGAAGCGACCGCAGACTGCCCCAATCATCTTTTGATCAACAGCTATATCACCAAGACGTTGGCAGGTATCGAGCGTAGCTACAACCAGGTGTCAGCATCATCCCCGAGGATCAAAGCGGTCATGGTCAAAGACGCCTACCTGCCTAAGAAAACTTCCTCTCATACTTTAATGCAGGCATTCGGGTTACACAACGATGAGTTCGCCGTTAAGGTAAAGAAGAAGAAAGGTTCACAAAAAACACTGGACAGGTTTGAGCGGCTCAAAGATTATACCCGCGCATTTTTGAAAAAGAAATATAAGGTTGCCGATATCGATCTGGAGGATATCAATACCGGTTTTGCCGTCAATTTTTATCATCATTTGCTTGCGGAGGATATCGGCGAAAACACGGCGATGAAATATGTAAAGACGCTGAAGCAGATCGTTAAGCGGGCCAAGATCGAAGGCTGGACGAAATTTAATGCGCTGGAGGGCTTTAAGTGCACCTATGAACAGCCTGACCGGGAATACCTGGAAATGGACGAGGTGATGAGGATATACCGTAAGAAAATTGACATCGAACGCCTGGCCGAGGTTCGGGATGCTTTTATCTTCTGCTGCTTTACCGGCTACGCGTATGAAACCACTTATAACCTGGCGCCTGAAAATGTGTTTAAGGGCCTGGATGGAAAACAATGGGTAACGAAAGACCGGTCAAAAACAGGGTCGGAAGAATGCGTCCCCCTGATGCCTATTCCTTTGGCCATTATAAAAAAATACCAGGATCACCCTTATTGTGTAGAGTATAACAAATTATTGCCGATCAACAGCAACTATCGTTATAATGTGTATTTAAAAGAGCTGGCCAATATCTGCGGCATCAAAAAGAACCTCACGACACATACGGCACGTCATACGTTCGCGACGACCGTTACGCTTGAAAATGACGTTCCGATTGAAACGGTCGGCAGGATGCTGGGTCACAAAGACCTACGCACGACACAGATCTACGCCAAGGTCACCAAGCGGAAGATCAGCAATAATATGAAGGCGCTCACCGGTAAAATATTTACGACTAACGGCAATTTAAAATCAGCTTAACCGACATGGAAATCAACACAAATATTATAGCAGATATTCAATCGATCATTCAAAATGCCCGTAACACGGCTATACGCGCTGTAGATCATGAGCGTGTCGTTATGTACTGGCATATTGGCCGACGCATTTTTGAAGAGGAACAAGGTGGCCAAGATCGTGCGGCCTATGGAGATAAACTCATCAAATATTTATCTGAGAAATTACAACCGCAATTCGGCGGTGGTTTTTCTTCGAGAAATCTAAGCCTGTTCCGTCAGTTTTATCGCTCATTTCCAATTGTGCACGCACTGCGTGCACAATTGAGCTGGTCGCATTATCGGTCGTTACTTACAGTGGGTCATGAAGATCAGCGAGAGTTTTATCTTCATGAAACCATAAAAAACAATTGGACATCGCGGCAGTTAGAACGACAGTTATCCAGTCATTTGTATGAACGCTTATTGTTGAGTACAGATAAAGAAACTGTTTTGGCCATGGCCAGGAACGAGCAACAACCAAAAGAAGCTAAAGAGATCATCAAAGACCCCATGGTCCTGGAATTCCTTGGCCTGAAACAGGAAAGCGCATACTTTGAGAAAGACCTGGAATCGGCCTTGATCACCCATATCCAGGAATTCATGCTGGAACTTGGGAACGGGTTCTCGTTCGTAGCCCGTCAGAAACGTATTCATTTGGATGGCGATGATTTTTTCGTTGATCTGGTGTTTTACAACCGCTTATTACAGTGCTTTGTAATCGTCGAACTGAAAACTCATAAAGTCACTCATCAAGACATAGGCCAATTACAGATGTATGTAAACTATCATGATCGGGTAGAACGTTTAGCTCATGAAAATCCCACAGTGGGCATATTGCTTTGTTTGGAGAAAAATGATACCGTCGTCAAATTTTCATTGCCTGAAAACAGTAATGTTTTTGCTTCAAAATACCAATTATATCTACCAACGGCTGAACAACTAACGAGCGAGATCAACGATGTTAAAAAGCATCTCAAATAAATTCAAGGTGCCAATTTGGCTCCTTGACTGACCACCAATCTGAATTGTGTACGCGGTGCGTTCACAATTCAGATTTCCTTATTTCCGCAGCCGATGTCTGCGGAACCCCTCGCTTTGGTCTTGATCTTTTAGCTGCTGTAAAAGCAATCTTTTCGCCAGTGGCTACGGGCGGGCGGTACGGGCTAAAAGACGTGTTCAACCCAAACGCCCCGTGTTTTGCGCCTGAGAAGATCCTCATCCTGCAAAACACGGGGCGAAAAGGGCTCCGCAAAGCGGAGCCGTCCGGCAATTCAAAGTTCGACGACGATACCGTCCTGGCAATCGGCAGCTTCGGCCTCCGCATCCGCTAATTCATCGAACACTTTATTGTTCCCGTTTTCATCGGTCACTATGCCAGCGTATTCTGCACCGCCAAAGATTTCTAATACTAAATAGCACATGGTTTCACTGATTTAAGATTGTAAACTGATTAATTTCTGATAAATATTTTCCCAATGGGCTTTCCGTTGCGCATCCCTTTTCATCAGTTGATTGGTTAAGCCACTTTCAAAGGCTGTGTCCTGAAATCTTTTAAGTTCAAAAAGAAACCTCTGTTATACAAAATACCCTCCCGGAACATCTGCCATAAAAGAGATGCACCCAAATTGGCCAAAGCCGAATTGATGAACAAATCTTGTTTCGCCAATGCTTCGGCTAACGAACAGCTCGGCGTATGGTCCGAGTTTTCCGAAGCGATTAATAAGTCCTTAAATTCTTCAGTAACGAATGGCAGGGTTTCCACAGCCCGAAACTTCTCCGAAGCGGGCTGACTGATTTTACCAATGGTCGCCAGTACGACCTGTCCGCTATCCTTACTGTTGCCAAAGTCCATCCAGTACAGCGGACGGTTACGGCTGTTACCGAACTGTTTGCTCACCGTGTTCAATATTTCCCCTATCTCAAACCTTGCACTTACCGTATCGACACAGGAAATGGTAATGGTCGCCCATTGGTCGCCACCGCCACCCGAATAATTTTTGTCGAATTTTTCGGTTTCCGCTTTCCAGTTTGTGCCAAAAAAGCGGTTGATACGGTTAATCAGCGCAACTGATTTGTGCAAACCCAATTCTGCGGTGGTGAACAACTGCCGTCCGAGATTGGCACGTTCTACCTTGTCATCGTCAAAACAACGCACCATCAGACCGGGATGCCCTAAACCAATCAGGGCTTGGTTCATACGGCCTAATGCCGTGAGCATCTGACTGCCTGTACCGCCTGCGCCTATCAGGTGAACAGATACGGGGTTATAAGGCTGTAGTAAAGTTTTTTCAATGATGTGAACGGCGGTCAGCGCCATTGCTTTTTTACTTAGCTTTTTCATTGCATTAAATTTTTGAGGGTCATGCCCTGTTTTACCAATACTTCGCCCGGGAACTCCCGCTCGGTGCTTACCTGCTCCCGCCATAACTCGACCAAATCAACCGATGCGCCCGAATGACCGCCTATAGTGTGCGAGAAATAGCTGTTAAAAAAGTATTCCTGCCAAAGCCTCATAAAATCCTGTAGGCAGGTGTAGCGGTCAATGTTAATGCTTACCGTACCCATACACACGTTACCATTGGAATATATGTTGAAATATGGCGCATGATACAACACGGTCTTTTCGGTCAGCTTGCCTTTGCCTTTCAGCGCATAGACATACAAACTGTCTTTCGTGGCTTTCCAAATCATGGCGGGGATATGCGCTTTGCCTGACGGTATGGCTAAGCCATCGACAAAGAATAAATCCACTTCCTGCAGTGGCGTGTGCCAAACCGCAAAACCATTATGGCTCGGATTGATATACAAGATATTGCCCGGCAACATGCCCCTGCTTTTCAAGTAACCACTTTTCACCTCCTGTGTACTTTGGAACAATTCGCTTAGTTGTATGACTTCGCTCACGCTCAACGGATGGGCATTGATGGGGTTGCCCTGTTTACCGATGTCGTAACTTTCCACGTAAATATCGGTCTGCTTCTGTCTGTAATTGTCCTCGTCGACGCTTTCACATTCATATAAGAGCAAGGCTTTGAACGGAACATATTGCTGATTAAATTGTTGGCTCACGTTCTTCATAATCGTATTTATTGAGTAAACTGCTTAACTTGTTCAGTAGTTCAAACAGCTTGGTTTCAAAATCAAAGGTTTCGTTCGTGATTGGCGTTAGCCCGTCAAATACTTGTACCGCCAAAGGTTCATCCATGATACTAATTTCCTGAAAATTGGTGTTTATCATGTCGTCCAGCGTATCGCTTAAACAATCCGTCCCGCTCCAATAGAAACTGATATACTGCTCTGCATCAATGCGTTCTTCTTCTTCCGGATAGTACAGGTCAGGACGGATGTTGTCAAAAATGGAACGGTTCGGATGGTCTTGTGATAATTCATAGAATTCATTTGCCAGTCCCAACCATTCCAAATCACAAGTATTACTTACCTCAAAATCGGCTATTGTTTGACGGAAATTGCTTACATATTCAGGCTGAATAATTAGACGGTAAATGTGCAATCCAGAATTTTGCGCAACATATAAAGCATCTGATTGAATTTCCTGCCATTCTTTTTCTTCTTCGTTATCTTCATCGTAATCGCCTTCATCCAACCATTGCCCAAGTGTTTCATATTGTGCATACAAATAGCTATCATTTTCGGTGTAGAACGGTATCTTAACTATTTGATGAAGATAAGCGAAGATGGCGGTCAGCATTTCGGCAATGGCTTGATGCTCTGCTTGCTGCGCCCAATTCCACAACGGCCTGACCGGGATATAATACAGGGTCATCCCCGTATCCATCTGTTTGACGGTCGCTAAAGTGGCTTGATGTTTTTTGTCGGTCATAATCACACAGTCCATTTTCTTATCTACCTGCTTTACCTGATGCGCAATTTGTTCCCACGCCCGAAATACATTTTGCGGATAGACCAGACCGTTTACATCCGGCATCGTCATTTCATAATAAGCGCAGATTTGAGAAAGGGAGCAGAAAAACTCCCTTTCTATGGCTTTCATGTTACCGTTACAGGCGTAAAACGGCAAGAATCGGTGCTTTAGAAAACCATATCGGTCAATCCCTGCGGTGCGCTTCGCTGCGGATTGCGCTGAATCGCCCCCGCATCGGGCAGACGGTCGAGCCCTACGGCGAACCGTCCCAACTGTTGCTGTACGTTCCATGCTTCGTTTTCCTTGTCGATTTTGACCTTGCGGTGCTTTACCTTTTTCATCCTTTCGTTCCCATTGTGGTTTCAAAATGAAACTGCATCTCGTCATCCTTAAATTCAGGGCCACGTATTTTGGCGGTGGTCAGGATGGGATAAATATTGGCGTAGAAATTCCGCACATCTTCTTTGGTCAGATGCTCGCCGGGGTCGGTCAAACGGACTTCCTGTCCGTTTTCCTTATGCAGGAAAACCCTGCTGACTGCTGTAATTTCCATGATGGTGGGGTTTAAACTTCCTGCATTAATAACTCATATTGCGCTTTGCGTTTCTCCAATTCCTTGCGCTTGCGCTCCAACTCTTCGGCTTTGTCGGGGTAATCCTCCACCTGTGGTAAGAGGCTGATGGCTTCTTCATATTTGCATTGCCTGTTGAGTTCGTTGATTTGGGTCATCGCTTCCTCGTAACGTTGCTTCTTTTCAGCTTTCTGCTGTTGCTCGTTTTGCTGTGCGCTGAATAAATTATCGGTATCTTCCTCGTCCTCGTTTTCCTCGGTGTTGCTCTTAGCCGTTGTTTTAGGTTTGGTATCTTTTTTCTTTTTGTCCTGTTCCTGCTTGGATTGCTCTTTGGCCTTATCCAATGCCTTTTGATAGGCATCCATATTGGCAAAAAGTTCCGAGGTCTTTTTTAGCGGGTTGGCGATAGTTTCAAAGAATTTTTCGTCCAGTTCTTCGGCGGTCGCTTTTAAAATCATCGGCGGGATGACCGTCCCCGCCTTATCGGCGGTTTCGTGCGCTAAGTAAACCGATACCGCCAACGTGTTATCGGGGTTCTTTAAGATATTCAAATTCAAAGCACCATGTAGGGCTAACCCTGTTAAATGTTCAAAAAAGTTCGTTTTCATATTTTTTATTATTAAAAAATCAGTAAATAAATAGCTGTCAAAATCAAGAGCATCCCTGCGATATTCAGCAGACTTTCTAATAGCTGCACCAATACCGCAACCAAATACGAGCGGTACACTTGCAAGCCTGCGAAATTCCGGCGGTTAAACCTGCGCCGACCTATCCAGTAACGCAGGGATAAACCTGAAACCAACAGCGTTAATTTGATAAACAGGGTCTTTTCCATTGCTTGAAAATTAACCGAATAAAAGGTCTACTGCGGGTTTAAATTTGGGTTCTGTGTGCTTGCCGAGGGCAACGTATTGCGTTAACCCATGTACCGTAAAAATGGCGGTATAGCCATCGAATAACTGGTCAGCAAATACACCCGAACTTTTGTGCAGGTCTTTGGGATATTTGGCTGTGACCCGCTGTACTTCTTCGGCCAGTTCAAACCAAAAGTCCACCCCAAATAACTGGTCTTTCCATTCGGCTTTGATACGCTCTTTATCGTTCAAAACCGCTTCGGTCAATTCTTTGAGATACCCTAAAAATCCGGGTATCTCGTTTATTAGTAAAGTATGCAAAAGCCTTGCTTTCTGCACATTGTTCAACATTTTTAGTGGTTGCATGATGATGATGTTTAAGGGATGGTTCAGCGCCATCCCTGTTGGTCAGCAAATCGGTTGATTTCTTTAAGGGCTACTTTATGACAGCCAATGCGTACATAAGCCTTATTAATCTCGATGATATCGTAACCCAAAAACTGCTCGCTGTTTTCTGAATAACTGCCTTTGGCAATGGTATCCTTAATAAAACGATACAAGGCTTTGGCATCAAACAGCGTGAAAATGACCCGTTGAGTGGTTTCTACCTCGCAGGTCTGTTCCAAAAAGCGCAGGTAATCCCAACCGTCCAAACTGCCCGTGCCATTGCTTTTAAAGGCACGCCAGTCTTTCAATCTTTGGGCGTGTAACTTTTTCAGACGCTCGCTTTCTTCTGCTTTTTCGGCCTCGCGTTCGGCTCTGTCTTTGGTCAGGTAGGCCATAAAGGTTTCGCTATTGCGGATATTACCCGCCATCACCAATAATTCAGGCATTTCATAGCCGAAGAAATCGGCGTAGCGTTCTGCTTCATGGTACAGCTTTTCTATTTCGGTGGCATACTTCTGCGGACGTTTGGCATCCGCTAACTTTTCGGCCACCGAAATCATACGCTCCTGCCAGTCATTAAATAATTCTTCCTTATTCAATGCCGGGTCGGCAACGTGTATCAAATTCAAATGCGACGAAGCATTCCGTACAATTGCAATATGCTTAGCCGTAGTTTGGCTATAGGTACGCTCGGTAAACAATACCGCTCTTTCGCCTTTATCATTCTTTACATGTCGGGCAATCATAAAATGGTCGCCATACGAATAAACGCAACTACTGCCATACAGCATATTCCCACCTGCACCAATCCCGCTACCGTCCTGATGGTTCGCCCAAGCATGGGCGACATCCCAACAATCATTTTTTACGCTCATCTCCTTTACAATTTCGGTTCAAAACTATTTCTCTCACGCTCGTAAAGCCGTCAAATACCCGTGTACAAACGGCTATATCCGTTTAATTAAAGCGTTTACTTGGTTTAAGTACCCGGTTGTTATTGCCCGACTGCGTAGGTTTGCGGTTTCCTTTTTTTGCCGAACTGGTCAGCATATTGATTTCGTCAGTGCGGAATTTGAGGCTTGCCATGGCTTCGCCGTCACGGCTTATCCAAGGCTCGGCGGTCATAAAGCCTTTTAACTGAACGACCATCCCTTTGATTAAATAAGGCGCTATGCCATCGCCCCGCCAGTAGGTACACTCTACATAGGCGGTTTCCTGTTTTTGTTCACCCTGTGAACGGTAATTGCGGTTAACCGCTACCCTGAACCCTGTTACATTTTTGTCTGCGTTTACTGCCCTCACGGTAGCATCTGCCACCAACCTTCCTGTGATTTCCATAACGTTTTGTTTTTTAATGAATAAAATCTGTTCGTTATTTCTTTTCGCCCCCTGCTGCTCTGCGACGCTGCCCGGGTAGTTTTTTTCAAAGAAAAAAGAGTAAAAAAGAAAGCATCCAGTGCCGGAATGGTAAGGCACGGGAGAACTATAAGTCCCGAAGGGTGACCGGAGCAAAGCGGAGGTCATTATGCGTTCGTACGGGCCGTCCGTTCCGAGCATCGCGTTCTTTTTTACTCTTGTTTCTGAGAATAACTGGTGATAAAATCCCTCGTTCAAATTTCAAAGGCAGCGAGCTGCGTTTGATACGCCGGGGCTTTTGCAGCGCAGCAAAAATGCCATGAGGCGGCGGTAGGGATCGCAGCGGCATCCTCCATAGGAGATAGAGCGCAGAGCCCGGGCCGCAGGCACCGCCCCAATGGTTATCCGTTTAGAAACGGCTATAAACGGATAATTGACCACATTTTCATCCTAACCTGTTCAACTTTGCTTCATGAATAATTTAAGCAACAGCGTGCGTTTGACCGGGAGGTTGGGCGCGGCACCGGAGATGAGGGAACTGGACAATGAGAAGAAAGTGGCAAAGATCAGCCTGGCGACAAACTTTTACCGCAAGAATGGTAAGGGCGAAAATGTGCAGGAGACCCATTGGCACCAATTGGTGTTGTGGAACAAAAATGCAGAGGTCGCGGAGAAATACCTGGATAAAGGCAGTCAGATCGCCATCGAGGGACGGTTGGCGAACCGGTTTTATACCGATAAGGACGGCATCAAACATGCAGTTACCGAGATCGTCGTGAACGAAATAATGTTATTGGGTAAACCCGCCGGACAGTGACGGTCGCTGTCAAAAGCGCGGCGCTGGCCGGTATCGAGGCAGTGATGATCGAAGTGGAAACACGGGTATGTGCCGGGGTCAGCTATTTTATCGTCGGCCTGGCGGGTGAAGCGGTCAAGGAAAGCCTGTTCCGGGTAGAAAGCGCGATCAGTTCTGGTGGTTTTGATATGCCGCGTCAAAAGATCCTGGTCAGCCTGGCGCCGGCGGGTATCCGTAAGGAAGGCGCGGTCTTCGACCTGCCCATCGCCCTGAGTATCCTCGGCGCATCCGGCCAACTGACGCCGGAGCAAATGGCGGATATGTTATTTACCGGAGAACTTTCGTTGAACGGAAAATTACGGCCCATTAAAGGCGCCTTATCGGTCGCTACCGAGGCCCGTAAAGCAGGTATAAAACACCTGATCTTACCAAAAGAGAATGCGAATGAAGCCGCCATGGTCAGTGACCTGGCGGTTTACGGTTTTGAAACGCTCGGCGAAGTAGTGAAATTCTTGAATGACCCTGCTCAGGCACAACCCGTAATGGTACAACAGCAGGAACTGTTCCACCAAGCGGATAGCTTATACGAAGCTGACTTTTCAGATGTTCGCGGGCAGGAAAACGTCAAACGTGCCCTGGAGATCATGGCGGCGGGCGGCCATAACGGCCTGATGATCGGCCCGCCCGGTACCGGCAAGACCATGCTGGCTGCACGACTGCCGGGTATCCTTCCGCCTCTGAATTTGCCCGAAGCCCTGGAAACGACCCGTATCTATTCCGTAGCCGGGCAATTGGATGGCATGGGTATCATGACCCAGCGACCGTTCCGTTCACCTCACCATACAGTGAGCGACATCGCTTTGGTCGGCGGTGGCCCCATCGCGATGCCCGGTGATATTTCCATGGCGCATAACGGCGTATTGTTTCTGGATGAACTGCCGGAATTCAAGCGGCGCGTATTGGAAGTATTGCGGCAACCTCTGGAAGAAAGGCAGGTCGCCATTTCACGGGCGAGTTATTCGGTCACTTTTCCGGCCAACTTTGTTTTGCTGGCCGCGATGAATCCATGCCCTTGCGGCTATTTCCGGCACCCGCACCGGAAATGCACCTGCACACCACAAGCCATTCGTACCTATATGAGTAAAATTTCCGGGCCATTACTGGACCGGATCGATCTGCATATCGCCGTCAAGCCGGTTACCATGGAAATGGCCCAAACTGCGGAAAATAGCAAAAGCATACGTCAACGGGTCATTGCCGCGAGAAACCTGCAAATGGACCGCGCAGGTGTTTGCAACGCCTTAATGACCGCCGCGATGCTTAAAGAATTCTCTCGTTTGGGAAAAATGCAACAGGAAGTGCTGAACCAGGCAATGGTCCAGCATAAATTATCGGCGCGTTCCTATGACCGGATATTGAAAGTGGCCAGAACCATTGCCGACCTGGAACATAGCCAAAATATTGACCTGGCGCATTTAGCCGAGGCCATCGGCCTGCGTTGCCTCGATAAAGATTATCTCAATAGGTAGCCTCCCGCGGACGCCGGACAATGACGAGCCGTTCCTCCTCCACGATCTTGTAGCCCAGGTCATAGCAAAAATAGTATTCGACACCGGTAGTGGTACTATCGCAACTGGTAAAGAATTTGAAGCGGAAACCACGTCCGTCGACATCGCGCTTTTTCAGGGTACATTTTTCCCCCTCACCCAGACATTCGTCCAGGATACGGCGGTTATTTAACAGGATCGCGTTGATCCCGCTGACGAAGTCAGGTACGCTGACCTCCTGCGTATTCTTTTCTTTTCGCCTTTTTGCAGCTTGCTTGTTATTGTTGTATTCCGTTTTGCAGAGGTCGCTGCAATATTGCCTATCCTTTCTTCCGGCGCCTACCGGCGCTCCGCAGTTCACGCATTTTTTGGTCTCTGCTGTTAAGGTTTCTTCCATTTCCTTATTCGTTTATAAACGGCTCTATCCGAATAAAACAACAAATTTTGATTTTGGTTCGCGGAATTTTGTGCTGTTAATCAATGCGATATGGAAACGATAGCTAAAAGACGGCTGGACTCGGAGATGTTCGGCGAAGAAGGCAGACTTTATTATGTGGACCTGATGAAGGCCAGAAACAATAAACCTTATTTACAAATCACCCGGGCAGATTACGCGCCCAATGAAAAGTATGAACGTTCGTCCGTCATTTTGTTTGAGCAGGATTTCGAGTTTTTCGTAGAGGCCGTGGCGATGGTGCAGCGCCGCTATAGTTATGGTGAAGGGAGGCCGGCCTGATAGACAAGATCAAAGATTTGCCGCCCACGGAGCGGCCAAGGGAAAAGTTACTGGCCTTGGGTGCAAGTGAACTAAGCGATGAAGAGTTGTTCACCATATTGATGGGTAAGAAGATACCTGCTGCATTAAGTTATCCGCTGCCAGTCCTTGTGCAAATGGATCCGCCGGCACTGATCCAAATCAAAGGTATCGGGCAGGCTAAAGCGGCTACTTTGTTGGCCGCAACCGAGTTTTGCCGCCGGGTAACTTCACGCCAAAAGATGTTGCAAGACGAGCAAGCCTGCTATGCCTTTGCCAAAGCGCTCCTGGCGCCCGCGGAGCAATTACAATACGTGCTTTTACTGATCTCTGCCCAACGGGGACTACTGGCCTTTTCGGAGGCTGGCAGTGTTTTGCCGGATATGGCCTGGATCACGGGCATGGCCGTAGAGGCCGGTGCCGGGCGGTTGTTACTGATCAGAAATGGCTGGCTGTCCTTCAGTAACGCGGAAGGCCGATACGTGATGGAATTGCGCTCCGCTTGCGCAGCGCTTCATATCGTGTGTGAAGGTCTAATGGCCGTCGGGCCGGAACGATTTAAGATGATCTGAGATGAGTATTCAAACCTATATCCGGCCCTATGCCAAGCTGCTCCATGCGGATGGTTCTTATTCGGTCGCCAAGCGTTTTCATACCAGTTTTGATGGCCCCATTGTACCGGTTCATCTGGATAATCTGATCCGATTGGGCATTCTGGAGATACCTGCGATGAAAATAATCGCCGATGAAAAAGTTTATGAGCCGCTGGAGGCGGACAAAGCGCTGGAACCCCTTTTCGCGGAAATTGTAGACAGCGGCAAACAGGTCGATTTTGAACGGGTGCTCGTCCGCCTGACCAATTTCGGCGGACAGTTCGTGCAGCAGGTCGTTAAGGATAAAGCCTGAGGGTCGGGGTGAATAATTTTGGTACAGAAGCAGCTGGCTTATAAAATGTCGCAATCCCCGGCGATCAGGCTTTAAAGAAACAGCGCGGCAGGGCGGATTAGATCGCGGAAAGGCTCCGGGCCTATCGAAAGTCACAATTCCTGCCGGGCTTATTTTGATGAAAGCGAAAAAGTACACCTATTTTATCGGGGTGGATATCTCCGCCCGGGAACTCGACTGGGCCGTGTCATCAGGAAAGGATCACCTGTTCCACCGCAAAACCGAAAACAGCGCCGAGGCGGTCAACATCATGCTCGCCGAACTCAAGAAGATACCCGGCCTCATGCTGAGCCGTACCGTATTCTGCATGGAGCATACCGGCATTTACGGTAACCATTTATGCGCAGCCCTGCAAAGATGCCGGGCGAATTTCGCAGTCGAATCAGCTACACATATCCAAAATGCCATCGGAAACCCACGTGGTAAGACTGACAAGATGGACGCCATGCGAATCGCCGATTATGCCTACCGTAACCGCGAACATCTGCGTTTCTGGGCACCCAAGAGGCTCGTTGTTCAGCAGTTAGGGCAGTTGAACGCGCTTCGGAAGCGGTTACAGGGGATCCAGCATATCCTGAAAGTGTCGCTTAAGCAACAACAGGGTTTTATGGCCGAAGGACAGATCAGGCAGCACTCAGGGCTTTGCTCTCAAACGATCGGGGCGCTTGACCAGGACGTGGCTGAAATCAACGGACTCATCGAGAAAACCATCGCTGGGGATGAGTCCCTTTCCCGCCTGATGAAAGTGATCACTTCAGTTTCCTGCATCGGTCCGGTAACGGCGCTGAACATCATCCTCTGCACGAATGAATTCAAAGACTTCAACAGTCCCAGGAAATTCGCCTGCTATGCGGGTATTGCACCTTTTCTCAAAGAGTCGGGCCCGCAAAAAGGAAAAGCCAGGGTGTCCCCGATGGCCAACAAGTACATGAAGTCGCTGCTGCACATCTGCGCCGTCCGGGCGAAGATCAACGTTCCGGAACTCAAAGCTTTTTACGAGCGCAAGGTCAACGCGGAAAAAAAACATAAGATGTCGGTGCTGAACGCCATCCGTTATAAGCTGGTGCTGCGGGTATTCTCCTGCGTGAAACAAGACCGGTTATATGAGTCCCGCTACCAACGACCGGGTTGAGGTGACAATGATCATCTATTAATTATTTATTAAAACGATTAATTAATATGATATTATTCATTAACACTTGTATTTTTGCTATTTTATTTACAGCTTAGGGCATATTAAAAAGATCACTATGGCTTGGAACAGAACTTCTAATACCTGCGTTTCCGTCTACGGCGCGCTTGACGACCTGAAACAATACGGTACACCGACGACCTTTGAAGACGCTGGTCCCCTAATGATGAAATACCTTGCCTTCTTCAACACACTCGCTACGGGAGGCCCGGTCTCTGCGGCTGCATTGGCCATTGCCACTGCCCTCGATGAAGTTCTGACCGACAGCTATGCCGGCTTTTATAAAACGGGGATCGATTCCAATAAAGCAATTGCCGAATTGCAACTGATCTTAAAAGTGGCCAATCAAACCGTGGAAGACCTGTCCAATACCGCCGATACCCTCTACACTTTCTAATGAAAAAACTAATCAAAAAAGCGGTGCTCATCCTGCTATTGGGATGCCCCCAACTTGTGTTTGCCCAGATCAAAAGCTTTGATGAAGTCAAACAGGCGATCGCCGACTCCTTGGCGAGCCCTAATTTCCTGAATGACGCTGCTGCTAAATATTTGGCGGACCTGCAGACCAAGGACACCGCAAAGGCTCGCTTTATCCGCGATCTCAATGTCAAGTTCAAGGTCTTTCAGGCAGACAACCTGCCCCCGGGACTGGGCTTCAGTTATCAATACGCGAACAGCTGGGTCAAAAACAATACCGACCGCAGCCATGCTTATCATTACAGCCGCTCCCTGGATCTCGATTTCAGCGGCAATGTCGCCTTTAAAAAAGTCTACAATCCCAGTAACTTCCTGGAATCCAAGGCCGCTTACAATGGGACTTTTTTTTGGGGAGGTTTCGCCCGGAAAAACACCAGAAGCGAGGCCGACCAGCTCCGTGCCTTGAAATTATCCTATAGCGACGCCGTTCATGCAGGAGACAACGCGAAGGCCATCTACCTGAAGGCGCGGGGCGACAGCCTGACCCATGTCACCGACCAATACTATATTGGCATCACCGGCAATGCCTCCTATGAAAGCAATCAGGATTTTTCCAAAACGCAGTTCGTGCCCGGTATCCTCATCAACGCCGGAATCAATGGTTTCAGCTCCTATAGCCATTTACAGTGGTTTAACTTCCCGGACTATCCCTTTGCATTGCTCCGCTGGCTGACCAATACGACCGATTACTTCGCCCCTTCGGGAGTTTCCGTACCGCAGGTCCTTTTTGGCCTCGATTATGTCACGCCCATCAACGACAGTCTCCGGAACGCGGTTACGGGCAATCTGGCTGCTTTCGAGCGTCTCCGATTCGAGGCTTCATTTAAAACCCTGGCTGCCAAGGCTCTTGGCCAGTCCTTCTGGTTCAGCGCGAATTACCGCTGGTATGGGCAACTGAACGCTTCCCAGGCCCTGGTGAATGCGCATATGGCCCATTTCAATTATTTTGTCTGTGCGCTCGCGGCCAGCAACGGCTTTTTTGCAAGTTATTCTGTGGGGCAGCTGCCTTTTGACCAAAAGTCCGCCACCGTCTACGGTATTGGGTTCAACTATAATCTGGGGAACTGGAAATAATAAAAAACTTAAGATACATTTTTAACCTGTTTCATGATGGATCCTGTACAACCCAAGCCCGGTGTTTTTTCGATCGGCATCTGCATGGCCGGCGCGGTTTCTGCCGGCGCTTACACAGCGGGCGTGATGGACTACCTGTTGGAATCGCTTGCCGAATGGGAGAAACGGCGCGGCCAGCCCGGCGTACCCAGCCATCGCGTAGAGATCCCCGTGATCGGAGGCGCCTCGGCGGGAGGCATGACCGGGATCATTACCGCATCGGCTTTAAACAGCCCGGTCAAGCCGCTGGACCGGCCCGGCGATGATCTGCTGGCGGAACATCCGGAAAACAAGTTTTACCATGCCTGGGTCGACCTGACCGGAACTGACATGTTTTCCAAAATGCTGGATACGGGCGATATCCAGCCTGGGCTGATTCCGTCCGGCCTAAATTCGAACTTTATAGATGAGGTGGCCGCCAAAATGATCGTAACTGCCCCAGGCTACCAGCCCCTGCCTCCCTATATCGCACCTGGTCTTAAAGTGTTTACCACATTATCAAACCTCGGGGGCTTTCCGTACAGCGCCGACTTTTACGCTGCTTCGGCAGGAAACAGGAAGTATCACATGCAATTGCATAACGACTATGCCTGCTTCCAGCTTACCGAAATGACAGATACGGCGGCGCCAAATGCCGGCTGGGTACCCCTGAACTTTAAGACCGGCATCAACCTGAGCATAGCGCGAAATGCGGCGATGGCTACCGGCGCTTTCCCGGTCGGCCTCAAATCCCGGCTGCTCGAGCGTGACGCAGCCTATGTAAACGCGAATCCTTTCTTGCAGGATATTTTCGGGAACACCCCGGTCGGTCCGGGAGCATATACTACGCTAAATGTTGACGGGGGAATGATCAACAATGAGCCGTTTGAGAAAGTGAGGGAGGAATTGCTGCGCTCCACCGGTCAGCCTAAGAATACCGTAGACGATCCTAACCACTTTAACTCGACCATTTTGATGATCGAGCCCTTTCCCACTACCCCTCCCGTTCCTATCAGTATGGATCAGGGCTTACTGCATGTCATCGGCCTGACCTTATCTACGATGATCAGCCAGATGCGCTCCAAGCCGCTGAATATCGCCAACGCGCTCAATGAAAACTGCGCCGGACAGTACCTGATTGCCCCTTCGCGGCTGATCACCGGACCCGATGGTACCCTGCAGGAAGTTGCCGGCGAACGGGCGATCGCCTGTGGCGCACTTAATGGTTTCAGCGGTTTTATCAATAAAGAATTCCGGGTGCATGATTATTACCTCGGCCGTTATAACTGCAAGATCTTCCTGCGGGATTATTTCACCGTATCCAAAGAAGCCGTAGATGCAAACGCGATCTTCGCAAATGGGTATGCCGGATTAGCCAATAAGGACGATTTCAAATCCACCCGCGACTACAGTTACCAGATCATTCCGCAGTTTAAGGATTATACCGACTATACTTTCCCTGACTTTAAATTCAGTTCAGGCGCCAACTGGCCGGCGGTCCGGGAAGCGGATATCGATCAGTATCAACCAGCCGTCAAAAAAAGGATGCAGGCCCTGATCAAAAACGCCGTCAAGCTGAATTGGTGGCAATCCATCTTGCTGGGTATTGGCTCGGCAGTGCTTCTCAGTGGTTCTGCGACCAAAGCGGCAATGGATAAGATCAAGGCCGATCTGCGTTTATGGCAATTGCTGCCTTAAGCGCACTGGGCGTCGGTACTGCAGGTCCCCATCGGAGTATTTGACGATAGTGATCTGGTGTTACAATCATGTGCGATCTTAATTGCTAGGAACAGGACAAAAATTCGTGTAGGACTTGTTCTTATTAACACAGGCAAATATCCGCATAATGAGCTTGTTTCGTATCGCATTCAAAACGGACATCGGATTTTTGCCTTCACCTGTTTTGCGCTTGTAATAAGCGGCTATTTCCGGCACCACCTTTTTTGCCACCATTGCGCACAAATGCAGCAACCCCTTTAATCTTTTGTTTGCCATATGAGATACGCGCGGCTTTCCTTTAAACTTTCCTGATTCTTTCACGAAAGGTGCTACCCCGGAATAACAAGCAAATTTCTTTGGATTATTGATATCCTTGAATTCATTGGTGGCTATAATAATATTTAGTGCTGTAACCGGCCCAACAGCTGGAATAGAGGTGATGACCTTCATGAGGTGGTTTATGGAGCTATCCGATTCGACCAATGTACTTATGGCTTTTTCAATTCTTTCAATATCCGCTTTTGTTGCCTGAATGCTTGCATTACATAACGATTCGCATTTAATACAGTCTGTCTTTTTCATAAACGAACTTTGCTCTTTTAATGGCATCTTTATAGTAAGGTGCAATCCGGACATCCGTTCTCTCAACGTATTTAGGTATGCCAATTGTGCGATGATTGGTCGTTTTGGTTTCCACAGGGTGACCTTATCCTGAAATCGGAAAGCGTATTCTGCAATTCGGATGGCGTCGATTTTATCCGATTTATTCCGGACATTCCCCATTGAATTGCGAATTTTAGTAGAAGATTCCGAAATAAAGTTGGCTTTCACTTTTCGTAAGCCGTTTAACATATGATTACTATAAAAGCCGGTGTCTTCTATACAAAACAATGTTTTACCTATCTTAAATCCTTCCAGCGCCTTGAGCTCGGAAATAAAATCACCGATCGCAGTGCTGTTATTCGCAGTTTCCTTATGAAAAAGCAAAGTATCATTCTTTTTTACAGCGTGGTCAAGTTTATTTCTGGAAACATCAGTGCCAACAAAGTAGGTGTACCTTTTCATTTTTACAACGATTAGTGGGTAAAAAACAACTCATATTGACCGGTAACAATTCACGTTTTCAATAGGCTTATTATCCTGACATAATCGCTAATCCCCGCCGGTCAACATGAGTAGCTATGCCCTGATACGACCAATAGGCATTCATCCTGCTAATAATATTAAGTCTGCATAGCGTTCGCAATACCCTACCCAGGCTATTAAGTTACACCACGAGCAATATATTACGAGGATATCTTGGTGACTCTTGAATTCCTGATTTGTTTGATGACAGCAGTGTTTATCGTCACAGCTGTCACCTGGCAGTTGACCTTGGCGCAATGCCCGCATCGCCCATGGCGTTGTCTTCGTAATAGAAAAGGCCGGCCTCTTTTAAGCGTCCGAAAATCTTGTTTGAGCCGGCCGGAAACCGCGGTGATCTCAGCGCGGTCCCCTAGGCGCCATTGTGGCGGGTGTGTCTTTTCGCAACTTCAGGGTACTTGATACGGTGGTATTCCTGTTTAACTCGTGAAGTTGTGTTTGATAAATCTTCCCGCCACTCTGAATATTCCTTTGACATATCTTCTCTTATTTCTGGCATAACTACCTCGACTGGTTCATCCCGAACAGGCCGTCCCTACCTGACGCTAAACTGAACACGCCCGAATCAGAGGTGTTGCCGGCAGCATCTTTGGTGATGATCCGCCAGTAATAAGTACTGCCTGAGATTACCGTTACACCGTTCACAAATTTGTCGGTGATACGGGTTTTGTAGGATACGGGCGTAGCTGTCGTGCCAAAATAAATATCGTAGCTGGCAATATCATTATCCGGGTCGCTGGCTGTCCAAGTCAGGTTAACCGTTCCGGCCGCCACACTTTGCCCGAATGCCGGCGACAGGTTATCAGCCGGGAAGGGTGGATGCGATAGCGTACCTATCCCGGCACTGTAAAACTTCCACACGTCACTTTTGGCAGTTGTAGCTAATGAGTTAGATTTAGATACCACATACCACGAATAAGGCGTATCCCGGTTAAGGTTGACCGATAGCTGGTTGGTTGCACTTGTTTGGGTTGTTGTGGTCCCCGTCAGCAGGTTTTTGATATCTACTTTGTAGCTATCGGTATTGCTGGCGCTGTTCCAGGTCAAGGTAATGGTACTTTGGGTGGATGAGATCACCGTACCGGCGGTACAGGCCGAGTTCTGCGCGGGGAAGGTAAGGGCAGCCGGTTTCGGATCGGGAGCCCCGCTGGTGCTGTTCTTTTTGCTGCAGCCGGCAATTAATATTGTAATTGCAATTAATGTAATAATGATGTGTTTTTTCATTGCTTTACAACTTTAAATACCTTCTCGGTTTGCCCTGTGGTTAGTTTCAGTATATAAATACCTGGGATAAAGTTCCCTGCATCCATCTGTACGGTACCGGAGGCATTGTTAAACTGTTTACTGTAAACTTTTACACCTGCCGTGTTAAACAGCTCAACAGTTGCCGAAGCAATATTATCGCTACCCAAGCTCACATTTAATGTTGATGTAAACGGGTTTGGATAAGCCGGGATATCTGCCGGCAGATCAAAGCGATGCTGATAAACACCCTGGCAAGGCTTATCGGTCGTAACGGGTACCTCGTTGATGCCTTTGCTCAATGCCAGCGTAATATTACCGGCCGTGGTGGTTACGCCGTTCAGGGTAACGAAGTAAATACTGCCGCCATCCAGAGTGAGATTAACGTTTTGAATGCTGTTGTTTCGGTGATTACCACGGTAAAACACTGCTGATACCGGCTACGGTAAAGCAAATCGTATAGATACCTGCTGCCAGGTTAGCAATGGTCGTATTGGTTGTAAAAGGATAACTGGCGTTTACGCTACGCCGGTTATGGTCCGGTATAGTCAAACCCTGTGCGGCTGTTATGCTGATGGTACCATTGGCTGAACCATGGCAGGTGGCGCTGTTGGCTGAGACGGCGAAGTTGTTTGCCGGAAGAGCGTTGTTGACCGTTAAGATGCCCGGTTACCGACGCCGGCATTACATAGGCCGTAATAATTTGGGAACTACTGGCGGATAGAATGATCGGCGCAGTGCCACCGACGGTCAACGAGGTCGGACTATCCAACTGGCTGCCATTAATGGTGACCACCGTACCGACCGGGGCGCTGCCCGGGCTAAAGGAACTGATGACCGGCAGTTGCTGCGCAAACGCCGGTACAGCGGTTAACAGCACCAGGAGGACTTGCAATTTTTTTTAACAACGACACGACTGAATCACTAAATTACAATTAATCAGCACAAAATACAATATAACAAACGCAGTTCTGGTATCCCGGAACTGCGTCTACAGTGTTCAGAAAGAGGCGCGCCTAGGCAGCGATGATGCCGAAATATACCAGGTTAAAATACGCGTCGCGGTAATTGAATTTAACCGTTCCGGCCTGCGTGCTCACTTCTTTTTCTCCGTCGATCGTAATCCCCTCGACCGCTTCTTTCGATACCACGTCGATATTCACCGATACCTTTTTATTAGCTATTTGCTGCGCCTGCTCTTCAGCTTTCGCAGCATATTCATATTGCTGCTCCGGCGTGGGCTCGCTCTTGTTAAACTCTTTCAACTGCTCCCTGATCACTTCGATCTCGCCCTCCAGTTTGTTAATCGCCGCATCGATGGCAAAGATATTGCCATGTATTTTGATCGCTACCTGGAAAGGAATCGCCGGACAGGATTTCAACACGGCGATATCATTGGATATTTGTTTTAATTTAGGCAGGGTAAACTCAATTTTAGTCATACTTGTGAATATAGTTTATTTTAATGATTATTTGGTCTAATATAATAGTATTTCATAGATAATAAAATTTAGCCTGGACATGAACCGGCGGCTCCGCCCACTACCCCATTGCTCATCGCGTAAATAATGTTATTCACCTCATCTAAAACGAAGGCGGCATTTGCCAGTGTGGTCATCCCCGCGTCGAGATACAGGGTCATACCGGTCGAAATGTCGTTGAAAGACGGAAAGTACACCGTCTGCTCCGAAGCGCCGCAAATCGCGTTATAATCGTCAGACATTTTGCAGCTGACATAGTTGGACCAAATGACGCCTACCACACCGTTGGAATAATGATAGATAATTCCTGTGGCCAGATCGGCGATATACTGTTCGAAGGTCAGATAAAGCGTCGTCAGTCCCGAATCTGCATAAACAGACACGCCCGGCGCCAGTGTGGTATAGGCATTGCTGATATAGGCCGTTTCCGGCGGGGCGCTCAAAGACGGCGGAATCGAATCCGTTACCACATGCAGCATCGTGGATACTTCTACGCCCATATCAATTACGAGATTTGTGCCGTCATAAAATTCCACCTGCAACCAAGCCATCGTTGTACCGTTATAATAGGCATAATATCCGTTGAAGTCCCCTGACACCACATCGCCGGTCAGATAGGTCCCGACGGCCAACGTGCCCGAGTACGTCCAGGTAACTATCGTCCCGGAAGCATAGTTATTTAGCGCGTCCGCCGGAGATGACCAACCGAAAACCCCACTTGAGGTATCGCTGACACAAAAAACATCGATAGTGCTCAACGCTGTTTGCAGGTCATCTTTAACGATTAACTCATTATTGGCTCTGGCAGCAAAGGACGAATAACTGGTATCCACCTGGAGATACAAAGTCACCTGGTCCTTTTCAACCAACCGGTCAGAAACGGGAATACTCGTACCGGTCCCCGTAAACAGGCCAAGATTAAGTGCATCCTGCAAATCGTTAAAACTCAGGCATTGATTGCCTGCCAGGGCCGTCCAGCTCATATTGCCCCTCCTAACCGCACAACCTCCCGCTCCAGTAGGGTTATTTTCTCTTTCAATAGTTCAGTTTCATTTTTTACCGCCGCAATCTGCAGGCTATGCAGCTCTGTATAGTTCACCGCCTTCAAACCCTGGGAATCGTTGCCTACCAAACCGGGGTACAGCGCTTCCACCATCTGTGCCGAATAACCGTAGTGTAAACGCGTATCACGCTGATCTTTCCAATAATAGGCGATCAGTTCGAGCTGATCCAGCCTGCCGAAGTCAAGCGGCCGGGCATCCAGCTGTTTCAGGCGGATATCCGAGCTATTATAAAACGCGGTCGCCGTCAAACTACCGCTCAGCGTACCGCCGGTTAATGGCAGATAGCCGGACAGGGCGGAAGAGGATGCATAGGTATTGCCGTCCACGCTCCCGTCTGCCTTCAGGAACTGCGCAGAAGTACCGCCGGTCTTGATAAATGCCCCCGAGGAAACCTGTGCGAAACTCACATTGTTCCCGGTGCTTAGACGCTGATTCTCTGCTGCCTGGAAAGCGCCAGCAGAGGCATAAGCCGCCGAACCCAGCCCCAAAGCCGTTTGCACCTGGGCCAGGCTAATCTTACGGATATACGCATCCCCGTTGCTGACATAAAACGCTGCCGGGCTGATCGAACCGTCCACCGGTGTCCCGGCCGCGTTAAAATAGTGTCCCGTTATATCTCCGTTACCGTCTCTTTTCACCAGGGTATTAGCATTTGCGCTCGCATCTCCGTAATTCAGGTAGTTCCCGTCATGGAGCACACTGCGCCAAGCGGTGAACGCCGCTCCCGATGAACTCCAGCCCCGGAAAAACAAACTGTCATTGGTATAGCCGCCGGCGATCTGCAACCCCCGGTCGCCATTATTCAGGGTTAACAGGGACACAAAATCACCGGGGCGGTGAGGCGCGGTATCGTCTCCTGCTTGTATAGAGTTATTGGTGATCGTATTAAAATCCGTATTCCCCCGCGCTGATATGGGGAAGTTCTCCGCTGAACCGGCTACATTCGCGCGGCCTACATTAACCGGCGACGGGTGATTGGAGGTCAATTGCCAATAAGTGCCGTCCCAGGCATTTTGTACCCAGTAGGTACCTGCGTGGGTGGTCGACTGCAAATGGGTCCAGTCATTGGTCGCTCCTGAACCCAGGGTCAGCGTTCCGCCGTCTGCGGTCAGGGCCTGAGCGGAACTCCCGCCCGCACTGAAGCCTGAAGCGCTGACCCGGCCGTTCAGGGAATTAATGCTCACGATGGTCGTTCCCGAAGCGTTATTAAAATGAAAAACACCACCGTTCGACCAGAAAGTCAAATCGCTCGTGCCCAACTGGATCAGCGAAGTGGCCCCACTGTTCCAGTTCCCGTTCGCCGAAAGCGTCAGCGAAGACCCGTTACCGTTGACATGCGGGAAGGTCCCGCCCGAGAAGTTCAGCTGTCCGGAAATCGTGCCGCCGGATAAAGGCAGATAAGGCGTCGAATTATAGGCGTTCGAACCGAGGCCCAGCCAGGACTGTACGCTGCCGGCGGAAAACTTTCGGAAGTACCCCGAACTATCAATGCCCGCCAGGTTGCTACCCAGCGCCACTTCGTCCACGGCGCCGCCGCTCTGGTTAAAATACACCGCCTGGACAAATCCGCCCCCGTAGCGCTGCACCAGCGTACCATCGACCGCGGTGGCCGAGGCGTTTAAAAAAGCTCCGTTACCCAAACCCAGGAAAGCGCTCATCGCACCCGCATTAATAAAACGTGAGCCACTGGTACCGCTGGTCCTGGCCATGATCGCATCAATACCCGTACTGTAGATACTGGTCGTATCCAGGGTATACCCTGCCCATTGGCTGGCGTTCGCAGCTGTGGCCGTGAGTCCCAGGTAGCGTGCATCGCCCAGGCTGTTAAAATCCGTGATACCGTAACCGGCGATCGTTGTCGGCGTGCCGCTGAGTTTGGACCAGGCCAGGGAAGTGATCCAGGAAGGATCCGCATAGCTCCCGGACAAAACCGGATAACGTGCGTCGCCCAAGGCGTTGGACCAGTAAAGGTGGGTTAAGCCCTGGGCGATACTATCCGTATTTAAACTTACCGCCCCTTGCTGGCCGTTCACCGAGGTCACCCCCTGTGCACCGCCCGAGCGTTCCCAAACGGTCCCGTTATGGATCACCCAGTCGCCCGCCGTGAACGAGATCGTGCCGGATCCCAGGTCCCGGGAACCGGTGTCGGCGACCTGGTAGACCCAGCCGGCCGTGCCGGTATTGTTGGCCAGCGCAGGCGTATTGGAGGCTACCGTCCACACGCCTTTATAGACCAGGACCGCAGAAGGTAATAAGGCCGCCGGTATTTTACCGGCCGCATCCAGGGGAGCAACGCCGTTATTGGCCCCGATATCCGTCTTGTTAATCTTCGCATTCAGCTGGGCTTGTATGGAAGATGTCGGATCGTAATAATTTTTGCTGATGCCGTTGATCGTTGCCACGGCTGGATTCGGATAGGTCCCGCTCAGGTCCCCGCCCGCGGCACCCGTTGGCGTCGTACTTGACGGTATATCAGACAACAACGCAATCGTGCCGGAATTATCCGGGAGATAAATATTCCGGTCCGCCGCCGGGTTCGTGGCATGAAGTTCGGTCACGTGTCCGCTTGGCCCCGTATACCGCACATCGGCCCCGCTGCTCAGCAGGATATTCGTCCCTACGGTTACCGCACCGGTCACCGACAGATTCGCAAAGGTTGGGCTGTCCGTACCCGACAAAGCTTGCGGCAGTGCCTCTTTGAGCGCCAGGTCCCCGTCCGCCACTGCGGTTGTAGGCCACCAGTATTCCACCACGGCATTGTTGATCACCACGCCGATCGTAAGGCCGTGTCTTTTTACCGCTGGTATAGCCGCGCAGGCTGCCAAAACGCTCGGATAGGCGAAATCACCGCCCCCATACCAAAAATCGATATGACTGGCCTGCCGGGTATTTCTATAGGAACCTTCAAGTTCGATGCCTGCTGTACTCATGATATTTTTTGTTGATATTGACGATTTAATTGATAGCTGATTATTAAGAATATCATTTTTTAATATTAAGGTAGTTGAAAAATATAACCTGCAATATTAAACTGACCAGATGTTAAAGCGGTCCCATTTGTCGACAATGCTATCGTTGTTCCCGCTTTCGCCCTTATGGTAATTGGAATCGGGCAATGCTGATCCGCAGTCGTGCTTCCTGCCGTTATAACAGTCGATTGGGCCCCTACCGCCTTCCACAACAAATAAACTGTCTTACCGGTATTTGTTTCATCTGTATAGGTTACCTGGACATTAATAGCTGAACTCAGATCCGTGGTAATTGAGAACATGGATTTTATCTCAAAATTGGCATCCGACCCGCCAACCGTATAGCTGCATACCGCACCAAAGGCAGTTTGGCCGGTTAAATAAGCAGATGATACCATAGACGGATAGCCGCCCGGCACCCATGTAGCAACGCCGCCATTTCGTAAACTTAATACTTGGCCGTCGCTTCCCCCGGTTGGCAAGGTGGTGATATCTGAGAGCAAAGCAACGGTACCCGATTTATCTGGGAAGCTCCAGTTACGCCCATTGGATAAGGTACCGCTAAGGGTGCCCAGGTGGCCGCTATTCAGGAAACTAAGCTGTAAATTCGCCTGGATATAGTTGGCCTGAACAGAGCTGGACGAGGTTATAGAACCCGCTGTAAAATCACCGGTTATATTTAAGTTCCCACTAAAAGTGCCGCTTCCGTTAACCTGCAGAGCGTTAACGCCATCGTCCGTAGTGGTATTGATGAGTGTATGTGCGTTTCCCAGATAATTGTTGTATCCCGAATTATTGTAAATACCCCAATAACCGGTATAGTCTGAGCCGGTAGGCGAAGGTGCAGTTTGTCCCAGATATAAGCCGGCAACATGGGCAGCAGTGCCCGGAGTATTAATATACACGGCAGTAGCCTGGGTAACGTTTATATTCGGATTACAGGCAAAGTAGCCGGCAACTAAGTCATATGCTTGCGTAATGCCCGAAGCATTTGCGGTAAAAGATCCCCCGATAAAAGTGCCATGCTGTCCGGTAGCTCCGCTCTGGAGTGTTGCACTAGCGGAAACCCCCGTAGTGGTAATAGCAGTCCCCTGTGTGGTTGCGGCGCTGATACCGGATGATATGACAGCTCCCGTAATACCGCCAGGTAATTGTGTAGGGCTGGTTACATTGCTTGTTGTAGTAATTTGCGCGCCAGTCGTTTGATTCAGTCGATTGGTGTATGACGAATTCACGATCAGCTCAGCATTATTAAGGCCCGCCACCGGCGGTATATTGCCCAAAGCCAATACTCCTTTATTCATCCAGACTGCCCTCGTGGCTAACGCTGTGGAAAAGTTGCCGGTAAACGTTTGGCCCCAATTGGCATCAACCGTAATAGTGGTATTACCACTAATCGTGATGACCGTATGTGTTTCTCCGTTGACAGTGATCGTATCCCCGGTTCTGAAATCCGCATTAAATGTGGTTCCCGTGCCGGTTACCGTTGGCGAACCACTGGTGATGGACACCGTACCACCCGAGTTGGCCGATTGCGACAGGTTAAAGGGCAGCTTATTGCTTAGATAGGTATTGCTATCCACGCTGCCGTCCGCCTTCAAAAATTGTGACGACGTACCACCCGATTTCACGAAACCGGTGGCGGTCAGATTTCCTGAAAAGGTTCCACCGGAAGAAGGTACCCAATTTACCGTTTGCAAAGAACCATCACCAGCGACGTACTGCGTGGAAGCGGAGCCCGCAGGTGTTAAATACAGAGTACCGTTGGCTAACGGCAAGTTATAGACCGGATTGCCCGTAGAACCGCTCATATTAAATGTTACCAGGTGGCCGGACGTGTTTTGGATCGTCAGCTGATCATTAGAGCTTGCTAACAGCGTTACCCCACTTGCCGGCGCAGCAGGCGTACCGGCAATATTGGCCAGATTGAGTCCCCCGTTACCCGAAGTCACAAAATTGGGCGCGGTTAAAGCGCCGCCGGTCAGGACCATGCCACCGCCGGTAGTCATTTTCAGACTACCCGTAGCGTAGAGCATCATACTGCTGTCGTACCCGGTGCCCTGAACGGTTGACTGATTACCCACCGCCCCTACGAATGTGCCGGCGTTGTAAAAGGTAACTACTCCTCCCGCGGAAGACGTATTATTATTCCCCCGTATCGCCAGTTCCGTTCTTGACGAAGTATCCGTGCCGATGGTAGATGAACCCTGGGCCGTTACACCGCCAACAAATGTTGCGCTGCCATTCACATCCAGCATATCCGAGCCGGTACGCGTATTGGTACCGATCAGTATCGCGCCGGCGTAGTAATTGTTATAGCCTACTGCGTTATAGATCCCCCAATTACCTGATGGCGATGTATTGGTACCGAGTAACAGGCTTACCTGATTATTAATGGTACCTCCGCTAAATGCAGGTAATACTAAGCCGCGCATATTGGTTATTGTACCAGCATTTGCAAAAGCATCGAAACTGATTAAAGATGCCTGAGTTAGTGTAACACCTGCCGCATTATTATTAAATCCTGTAGAGTGCCACCCATAAATATTTGATATTGTACCTATGGCACCCGCGGCTATAGTTAAGTTGGTACTGAGATTACTTACGGCGTGGTTACTCGATGTAATATTTTGCGTATTAGCCGCCGTAATATTTAAAGTACCTACAAAATTATTCACCCAAACATTTTGTGCCGCGATTGTATTAGAGTACGAAATCGCAGGGTTTACCCCCCATATCGTACCGCTATTTGTATTATTATTAGCTGTTACAGTGACCGCTAATGCGGAGCCGCTTCCATTTTGAGAAGATATATTTACTGTACCTTTACCTGCTATTGCAAGGGAGTTCCAAAGCGGTATCGTATAAGCCACATTGGCTAAATTATTCGTCCAGTTATCTACTGTAGTGATACTGGTCGCAGAGTTAATCAATGAAATAACATGAGACTCTCCTCCTGCTGTTATCGTTTCACCAATATTTAAATCATTGGCCCAATTTGTTCCAACACCAGTTATCGTATTTGAGCCGGAAGTTGCACTAAGTGTTCCCTGCCCTATCGGAGATCGACTAACGCTAACTAAAGCGCTAGTACCATCGGGTTGTATTGCATTAAGATTGCTATTAATAAATACACTGCCATTATTCGCAATACTAAAATAATGCTCTACTCTTTTTATACTAACATTGGTGAATGCGCCATCAAATGTGGAAGCAGGAGTAATAACTAAATCAGCATTATTGGCACCAGCTACTCTTTGAACTGTAAATGTTCCGTTTGAACCCATAGTAACCAAACCTCCGCCGCCTAAAGCTATGGTGCAATTACCCGTACTTCTGCCACTAACCGTAAAAGTTATAAGGTACGTCCTACCTGAAATTATAGAATCTGATGTTAAATTAACGTTAGTTAATGTAGCCGGAGAATTTGAACCCGGTGTATGTAAAAATGTACCACCTGAGATTGACCAATTGGTACCTGTCCAGTTATTTGCACCGGCAAAAGTCCTGTCATTAGTATTTGTGATCAGCTCAACTGACTGTGCAGTACTTTTAGAAGCACTGAGTAAAGCCCCACCGCTGGTATTGACCGCATTGAGACTACTGGCGGTGATACTACCGCCAAATAGGCTTGGATAGGTTACGGCACTGGCATCGATAAGGTAATTGCCGCTATTTTGGGTGGTGATGCCCGCAACCCAGTAAGTAAAATTCGTCAACGTGCCCGAGTTATTGGGCGCCATCGTCTTGATATGGAAACCATTTAGAATAGTCGCCCCGCTTGCGTTATGATTAAAACCCAGTCGCATCCCCCCCATATTGCTTACTGTCCCTTGGGCGCCCGCGATGGTGCTTACCGAAGTCGTCGAGCCGACAACGCCTATAGGCGATGTCCAATCTTGTGTATTGGTCGCTCCGATTTGAACATTGTGATTATTACCGATCAGCGCATTCGTAGCGGTCGCCACTGTAGCTATCCCGACCGGTAAAAAATTAGCTTCGATGATAGAACCGGGCGAGGGATTTGTGTAGGTTCGGTTGGATGACAAAGTAACTAACGCCGACGCTGCAGCGCTTCCACCGCCAAGGGTCAACGTTGACATCGTACCGCCACCATCAATATTAAAGCTGGCTCCCGTTTGTTGTGTGGTACCGTTTGCAATATAATTCGCCGCGGTCGGTATCGTAGGGAAGGTTTGTAACGAACCATCGCCAGCGACGTATTGAGTTGTTGCGCTACCTGTCGGTGTCAGGTAAACCGTGCCGTCTGCATCCGGAAAAAACACATTATGATCTGTTGTAAACAAGCTATTGCTTAGCCATATATAATGCCCATTCGGAGCAACCCATGCAAATTGATTACCTCTTGAATATATAGTCACCCCGCCAGTACCCGCAGCCGGAGTGGGCGGCGTAGTAAACCCATTATTTTTTAAATTGACCCAAGCCGTACCATTGACGCCCGAGCCAGCAATATTTAGGTTAGGCATCGCCACCGTGCCGGTAAATGCAGTCCCGGACAAATGTGCATACCGCGCATCGGTATAAGCTGTATTCAGGCTAAATACGTTCCCGGCAGCGGACAAGGTCGTTCCGTCCACCGAGTAGGTGCCCAGGCCGCCCGCCTGGATGAAGTTAATGGCCGTAGTACCCACGGTGACGCTGCCGTTCGCGTTCAGCCATTGTGTCCCGCCATGCGCCGTCCCGGTCCGCACGATCACGGCCAGTTTTTCCAGTTGGGCTCCGGTGGCCGCGTCAGCGGCCCTAGTCCAGGCGCCGGTATTCGAAATATAGAGCCCGTTTTGGGTCGGGTCAGTTTGACTATTCAGGAAAACCCGCGAAGCCGAGGTCGTTATCCCGTCGATGGCCTGCTCGCCGCTCAGGGTGACGTTTCCCGTCGCCATTACGTCCGCGCCGCTAAACACTACGCCCGTGATCAGGTTATCCACATAGCTTTTGGTAGCTGCCTGCAGCGCCGTAGTCGGGTCACCGCCCAGCAGTAAAGCGCCGGCGAGCGTACACCCGGCAAAGGTCGGACTATCCGTAGTGCCCAGCGGTTGCGGCAGGGCCGCGCCTTTGGGCACCAGGTCGGCATCCGTGATCGCCATGGTTGGCCACCAGTATTCAACCACCGTGCCGCTAACGAGTACCCCTACGGTGAGGCCTTGCCTTTTGACTGCCGGTACTGCACTACAGGCCGCTGCCGTGCTCGAATAAGCAAAATCGCCGCCTCCATACCAGAAATCAATGTGACCTAATGCCTGGGTATTTTTATAAGAACCTTCAATTTCAATGCCTGGTGTACTCATAATGAACTTAGTTTATAGTGATCTGGTGGATATGGGTTTGAGAATAAGGGACGCCCTGGGTCCTGGCCCAGATGGTATAGCCCGAAATCGGCGTATTGCTCAGGTCGTTAAAAGACAAGCTTGCCACCTGACTGTAACTTACGGGAATGAAACCCGCGTCCGCGTCGACCGCGCTGATGATGGACTTGCCCGGAGGCAGCACCACGTATTGTGACGTATACTGGGTACCGCAATTGAGGTTCAGCACTTTGCTGCCGCTGGACAGCTGATGTTGAGGCAGGGCCCTGACGGCTGCCGTATCGGCCGGCTGCGCCGCTGCGGCTCCGAACCCGATAAAATAATAGCCTTGAAAAACCAGCGGGTCACTTGCCGCCGATCCCGAACCGATCTGCCCGCGGCTGTCCGGCGTATGTGTGATCGGGTTATCCAGGACCGGGCCCTGGCTGTAATACCGCGTCGACTGGTAGGTGATCGCCGCCGCGCCGATCGTTTGGCCGGAATCCGTATGGGTAAAAGGGTTTTCGGTAGTACCTGAAGCAATCACGGAGCCATTTTTGCTCAGGGTGACCGAAACGGCGCCGCCGCTATCGCCCTGATTAAAGGCCGACGATAAAGCAATGGACAGCGTCTGGCCGATCTCCAGACCTGCAGTCGTCTGGGTCGAACTTAAGGTTTCGCTTGGTGTACGGTAAGCCGGAGGCGGCAATATCTGCTGGATCTGGTTTTGCAGGTCCATATCCCCCGCTTCCCGGGCACCGGTCTCCAAACCCACCAGCGTGGACGTATTGCTAATCTCCGCTTCCAGGTGATCGCGCATGGCCTTGATCAGCTCGCGCAGGTCAGCGCCCTGCGTTTTGGTCGGATCCGGGTTACTGGCCCCGTTCGCCTTAATGATACTATCAATATAACTGTCTAATATTGGACCTTGATCTGGCATAGTGGTAGGTTTTTGATATGTAAAAAATCAGATGGTTAATTCATTATCGGTCAGGTTAAGCAGTCCAGACGCATTCTGGGCCTGCACTTTAAAACGGTAATAGATCCGGTTGCCGTCCGGGCCGGTCAGCACCAGCGGCGCGGGCAGCTGATAGCTCACCGTCGTGGCCGAGGCGGGCGGCGTCACCCCGTAGATACGCTGCCAGTTCCCCCGGTCGTTCTGTTGGTATAAATAATAGGTGCCTTTATTGGCCGTGACCGGCCAGCTCAGTTCGTTACTGCCGGCAGCATAAGTCAACGCGGGCGGCGGCGGGTTTACCGTATCGATCAGGGTCACCGTCACCACAGCTGAACCCAGGCCCACCACATCTTCCGATTCCTCCCGTTCATTCACGATCGTGCGGATGAAAGCCAGGCGGTAATAGATCACCTCTCCGTAGGGCACGGCCGGCAGATCCGAAAAATCGTCTACCGTCACGATACCCGTATCGGTATCCGTCAGCACGGCAATATCCGTCTGCGTTTCCATCGTTTGGAGCGAAGCCGCGTTGTCAAGGGTATAGGTTCGATAGACCCTTACCTTAGTGATCGGGTCCTCCGCGTCGAAAGGCAAAAGGAAGAACGTTACAGCGACCGGCGAAGTACTCCCCGTTGTTGGGGGGCCAAGGTTGAAGAAACGCACGATCGGCGCGTCGGCAGGCAAGGTATGCAAAATGGTGACCGGGCCCGTAAATAGGCTCAATGGGCCAATTATCAATTGGTTGGTGATTTCGGCACTGCCATAAAAATACAGGAACCGCGAAGAGCCGTTGAGCGTATAGTCGGTCACCCGCACATAACTGGTACTAGGTACGCTGCTTTGTGTGTACTTCCGCACCATCGGGAAGGGATCAAAAGTCGGATCATTGATATCCAGTAAATTACCATCGATATCCCGCAGTTTAGGCAACTTGTTTTCTGTTTGCAGGCCGGTTTTCAGTAAAGAAAATACAGGGGGCTGTGCGGTAAGCGGTAGCAGCGTACTATGTATGGCCGTTTGGTAGCTAGCTTTCTTTTGTGGTAAAGTCATAGTTTGCGGGCCTGTATTGTCGGGTACAGGAAAACCATAAGGTGCCGGTTGCGCGTCAAACACCCTAAAATGTCCGTCGTTAGCCGGGTCATAAATCAGGTTAACCAGTTCGTAATAACGTGCGGTCGCATAATTATCTACCGTCAGCGTACTTAACGCCTGGTGGATCGCGGTTACCGTCGCGGGCAGGTATAGCGCGTTCAGCACATCCTCCGCTGTGGTCCGGTAAAACATAAAGCCATAAGGGCTCCGGGCGTTGCCCGAGGCATCAGGCAAGATGACGTTGTCGAACGTAAATGCAGCCTTGGTCGTTGCGTCGGGCCGCACCTTGAGCCCGTAGTTCAGCGGCTCGGGTAATTGCACCGGTTCAACAATCTTCCGCGCCAGCAAAACGGCTGGCGGAGATACCCAGGATACGAACCCGCTCCGGCCTGGCCCCAAATCCGTTTCCTGTAAGGCCAGCATCGTCTTTTTATCATTCGCAGCGCCGGACGGCAATATATTTGGTCCGTTGAACGCGTGATCCGGCGGTGGTTCAGGGTAGAGATACACTTTATAACCCGGATGATAATTTACACCGGCCAGCAAATCAGACGAGCTAACCGAAGTCTGAACCGGATCATCTGCGTAGCCTCCATCATAAATATACAACTGCAGCGGGCTGGTACTACTGATCCGGATGACATCTAATATTTTTTTGGTCGTGGGATCATCGGCCAATGGCAAGCGAATCTGCCCATTATACCAACTCACATAGGGCGCGTGCAAGGTTCCCGGTGCATTCGCGCCCGGGTTTGCAGGATCAAAAGGCAAGTTATTCTGCGGGTGGGGCGCCAGGCTGATATCCGGGGTAAAGGTGATCTGGTAATAACCGTTCATAACATTCCCGTCAACATCCAAAGCCTGCAATACGGATGCGCTGCCGTAAATACCGCCCACCAAAAGGCGCCGCACGTTCGTTCCATCACCAGGCGTGATCTCCAGTACCGGATGCATCGGATCGCCGAAATCGATCAACTGGACGTCTTCCGCAACAGGCAGCCAGTTTCCTTCTTCTGACAGGTTTTCCGTAACGGTAAAACGGCTACCCACAGCCGGATAAGTATAGGTTTGGTACGCACCATACACTCCGGGGTTTGACGGATCATCAACCGCATTGGTCTGGGCAACCTTTTGTACCACAAATACCGGCTTGCCGGCGTTATCAGATATGCTGACCACCGGAAACTGACCTTCCGTTGTCGATAGCAAGGAACCAATAAAGCGAGCCTGATCGGTACTGGCGATAAAAGGCGCCGCACTCGTACCATCCAGCATAACAAAGTCATCCGTGTACAGACTCAGCAACGTATCAGAGCCACCTACCGGTACAATATCCGTTAGGATACCAACCACCTGTAGGGGCTGGTCGGTTTTAAACCATACTTTTGACCGGGTCGGCTTTACAACTTTTGAAAAATCGAAACCGCCTATGTTTCTGACATAAGACAGGTCAATAAGGTCTAAGCGATTAAAAGTTATTCGTGTAAAATTGGTATCCTGTCCCGGGAACTGGGCTGCACGGCCGGCAAGCCAGTCCTGCTCTGTTTGCGTGGTAAATAACAGGATGTCTTCCTGCTGAATATACTGAACACCTACCCCGGTCGGCGGCGTCAGCGTATTATGCGGCGGAAATTCCGTGTCATTGGTGAATACCTCGTCACTTAAAACCGACAATCGCGAAAGAAAGTTGATCCCATAAATCGCATAAGCATGGATACCATCATTCGTCTCCAAATGAACATACAAAGATGTTTGGTCGTCCATTACCGGCACCGGTTCTAACACACCCGTATCCGGAAAATCGGCATCGTAGGCATAGTAAGGATAAGACAACAAAAAAGTACTGGTGATACTCGGTTTAGCATAGTTGGGTACGGTGTTCAGCCGGTACTCGATACCATAAGTGCCCGACTGCGGGTGATCAAAATTATTAAAATCCGAAGGTTGGCTAAGATCATTAAAAAACGTACTCCCGGCCATTTCAAAAGGATATAACTGCCGTCCGATGTTGACCAGCCGTTCCTCACCGTGAACCGCATAACCGTTATCATCATAAATTGTACGATCGCCATTATCAGCAGGCAGGGTATATTTCACCGGGCGCATTACCGGTTTCTCAGGTAAACGTGTATCTGATAAACCTGTTGGAAGACTTAAGTACTGATAAGTAGTATTTTGCTGTGAATTTAAACCATCTCTGTTAACATAAGTAACCTGATAAACATACTGCTGTGCGCCAAGGTCATTGACCGAGGTATCGATATGGCCCATCCCCATCATTCGTGCCCAATGGTAATCTACCATCAGCATATTCATCATATCCAGGTAACTTACCGGAATCCCCGGGGCATCCGGCATTGAAGGGTCCGTGAACTGACCAACCGCGCGGGGATCGGTTTGACTGATCTCCAGATAGTTTTGCACACCGGTTTTCACTGGCATACCCATTTCATGCGGAGTTAGCCATTGGTCCTGGTAGTTGGCTACTTTTAAGCGCGTACCCAAGGTATTCAGGGGCCACAGGTCATCAATCGGGTAGGCGCTGTTTTCTAAGCGGTCAAATACCACTTCGTCTGTTACCGATAATGCAAAATCGGCACCTAAGATGACCCAGTCGCCGATTGTTCGGGTATTGGCGAAATCAGCATAGGTTTCAATCGATATGGACTGCAAATACCCCTCTGCAGATTTTTGAGCCCGGAAGCGTACGATATTTTCGCCCAAAAACTGCCCTGTTACCGGTTCGGCCGAGTTTGCCATAATCGTTTTCTGCACACCAATCACTTCGGAAGCGGTACCAGTGGTATCAAAAACGGAAACCGCCTGTATTTTTAAAAAGGCCTGACTGTTGCCTTCATTCAGCCGGAAATCATAAGCAACTGAAAAAGCGTTCTTATTATCTACCGATATTTCCAGCTGGCCGTTATACAATTTCAAAAAGCCAAAAGGATCTGAAGTCGGGTCTGTATCGAGCGAAATGGTCGCATACGCCGAAACATCATTGAAGGTAACCCGTATATGATTGGTAATCTTCTGGCTTCCGTAAGTAACGTTGATTACATAGGTCCAGGTAAGCGTATTATAATCGATCGCCGGAAGCGCCGTTCCAAAATCAAGGGTTGTTACTACCGGATTGACGTAAGGCGTCCTGGATAAAGTCACATAATCATCAAGCTTATTGTAACCGGTAGGGATCACATCCGGCAGGCCGTTATAGTAACCGCCCTGAGGTAGGTGATTGGCTCCCAGGTCGCCGGTTAAAAGCCAACGCAGATGCACACCACGAGGTACACCATCCGTACCAGGTGAACCAGCGGCCTGTAAAACTAGATTCAGCGAATTATTAGAAAAATCAGTAGATACACTGCACGGATTCAGGCCCGCCTGAGCCAGGGCTTCACGCAGCTGTTTAAAGACATCCAGTACAGGAATAAAGGTGGTGATCAGGCTTTGCACATCGCCACTACTTAACCCGGGAGTGTACCTGCAGAACAGTTTAAAGATGTTAAGTATAGTTTGAAAACGGCTGCTGTAGCTGCTGTTCCGTTCGTCAATGAGCCCTACATTAAAATCATACCCTGAAAAATCCCAGTATTCGAACTCTCCATCCACAAAATCTACCGAAAAGTCCGTCGAAGAATAATCGAGGCGTTCAAAATCCCCGGCCTGTTGACCGTCGATTGTAACGGAGACTCCTTGCAAATGCCCCAGGATCCAGATGGTTTGGTTATATAGTTTTTTTAAGACGTCCTGTTCAAAAATGCCCAGCAGGTCCAATATGTCGGTATGACCATCGAAAGCGCCGCTGTCACCGGTCGCCTGTATAGCGAACAAGCAGTTGGCCATATCACTATAGTCTGCACAGAATACATAAGCGTTGGTTTGTAATGGCATTTTTAATGTATTGATTGATCGTTCTTATTGTTTTAGTTTACATTTCGGCGGTGATGCTTATACCCGGACCATCATACTGTTCCTGAAGCACATAGTTCGTTCCGTCGAATATTTTATAAATAAAGCTTAACTGCATGGATCCCGACGGGATGTTCATTGCGGTATTGGTGATAAATACCGCAGAGTTGTCCCGCGAATAAATAGTTATGAATTGATCCGGCCCTATGATGGTCGTATCAGGCAGGGTCAATGTCGCGGCAACGGTTCCAGCCAAAGCATCAGATGGTAATTTCGGATCATTGAAAGGCTCGGGGTTGTAAACGATAACACCGAGTATTTTGCGGTTCGCTGCATCAGCCGGATCTGCATTGATCACCGGGCGGATCACCGTATAATTAAAAGGCTCTAGAGTTCCTTGTTTTAACCCGCCAAACACCATCCGGTCAAATGGAGTGGAATATTGTATCGTCTGTGCCGGGTCATCCGTCGGGTCGTTATCGATTAGCAGCTTAAGCGTGTTATCAATATAGTCCTGTGTAAAGGCAACATTCGCTTTATAAACTGCATACTTCTCGCTGCCGGCAGTCGCATCCAGTACATAACTGCCTGCCTGGGCCGTAAACGTGGCGTACCTGGATGAAATAAAGCTGAATTTATACACTTCCACGGCATCATTATTGGCGCCATAGACGCCCGTAAACAAAGCGGTATATAAACGGTTTGGCTGCAGATCGTCAAAATGATAGGTTGCCCGCCGCAATGTTTTCAGCAAAGGCGACGACATCGGGTCGCAGCCCCCCTGTGAAGCGGCGCGGTTAAACAAATAAAGCAATTGCTGGTCGGCAGGCAGGCTGGTATAATTGCTATCGTCAATCAGTGTGGTATGCGGCGGTTCCCAAACCAGCTGCGGTGTCAAAATATTGCCTCCTGTATCAATCAGTTGGAGTTGCAGGCTACTACTCACGGCCTCCATACCCAGGTAACTGTCCCAGTTTGAAAACATCGCGTTCAGGTAAGGTTGCGTAAAAAATAATTTAACCTGCGGATCATGACACAGTACCGGCTTGCTCAAGTTATACCGGCCTTGTGCGTCCGGATACGAACGCTGATAATCGATATAAGACTGGAGTGTTGATAATTTGAAGGCATTACTTTTATCGGCATCGGCCAATGCTTTATATACCGCGCTTTGTTGATGGAAGTGCCCAAGCGGGCCGGCGGTCTTAAACCCAAAAATATGGGTCTTGATATTGGCTGATGGCACGTTCTGGCTATCGTTCACCCGATCCTGAGTAGTGATTTTGATCGCAAAAATCGTATTCGGCCGCCAAACCGGTTGTACTGTTTTATTGATCGTGTCGCTCAATATCTGAACTTCATTCAGCAAGCCTGCCGGCGTAGGGCCATTATCGGCAACCCTGCGCTGCAGGACACCGGTCACGTACGAGAGCTGATCCAGATAGGTATAAGTATCAGGTACCGCATACGGGGCCAGTTCTGCCGGTATATCGGCACTTATTTTCAGGACCTTATCAATATACACGTCGACTTTTCCCGTTTCCCGATTAACCGATATCAAAATGCGTTTATATTGAGCCCTGCTTACTTTTGAAGTATTGCAATCCACCGTATAGGATTCTGTTGCTGTAATAGCCGAACTCGTTTTTCCGCTGTAACAGGTCAGCAAAATACTAAATGCAGGCACCGTTGCCCCGGTATTATAGAAGGTCGCCGGATTGGCGGCTGTCGTTTGCACTAAGTGCAAAGAATAGCCTCTTTTATTACCGGACAGCGGATCCTGCTTAACTTTATACAGCAAAGTACTGATGCCCGCTGAAAACGGACTGAACTCGGCAGTTACTTCAAACGAGAAGCTGCTGTTTTCAACCTTCAGCAAAGGATCATAAGGCACGATAACCGCATCGTTAACCGAAACGAAGTAATACACTTGATGCTGTTGCTGCACCTGCTGGGCATCCGGGGCATAAAAACCGGGAACTTTAGCTGGCCTGCCCACGGCAAAACCTTTCAGCCCATGAATACCATCGATGAGCGTATCCAGCCTCCATTGTGCAACGACGCCTGTCGCCCCCTGATAATCCAACGCCAATACCTGCACTCCCGTAAAGCTCTGGTTATACCAGGTCGCGAACATCAATCCTTTCGCCTGCTCTACATTTGGGTTGAGGCCCGGAACAACGAGGTTTGCCGGCAACTGATAATGCCCCCCAAATACGATATTACCTTCATAATCGGGCAATGCAACCGGGATAAAAGTCAGTCTGACATGGTCAATCGGTACATTCACATTATTATACGCTACCTGGGTTTGCTGCTGGCCGGGTACCAGGGTAACCGAACTAACCACCTCGTCAAACTCGAAAACTCGCCCGAACAGCATGGGTATAGGCACAATTTTTATGAAATCGACAACTATGTGGTTCTGGTTATCGCCTATATTTAATTTAGCTACGGCTATGGGGCTTGGGAAACGTATGTCTAGTTGTCCCTGGTTGCCATCGATCCGTAAACTTAAATTATTAAAGCTCGGGTCCTGGCTTACCCTCCCATTTACGCCGTTAAATGTAAAGGTGAGTAATTGTACATTATTCGGCGTATCGGGAGGGTAAACCGTTCCCCCGGCAACCAGTTTCCAATTAACAACGATTTCTTTCTGCACCGTCTCGTAACAGAAAATATCCTTGTTTTTAAAATTACGGGCAGCCATCGCCAGCAGGTTTTTATCCGAACCGTTTGCATAACTGAACATGTTTTGCGATAGTAACCTGATCTTGTTGTATTTATTTTTGTCGGTAAACTGCCAATAACCGGGCTTCAGTTGGCTAAGGTCAATCGCGTCCGGTCCCGCATTCGAGGAGACGATCGCCGTTACCGCCTCGTACACATTATAAGGCTGCCAGCTGTTCAGAGCTGGGCTCCAGGCGTAAATATCCAGCGATGCAACCTCGTACTGGTGTTTATTCTGATTGCTGATCCCTTTTTGCGGCGGTATCATTTCTGAATAACCATCTGGTAATTGGTTCTCGGCACCACCTAAAAAACTACCCGGAATAACCGGCTTCAGCAACTCAATATCTATAAAACTATCCAGAGGTATAGTCACGTTGGTTACATCCGTGGCCGATAAAAAGTTGTGCTTCCAATAGATGCCTTGCGTCGTCGGCGGCGGTATGACCGTCATGTTCTCATACATCACATAATTCACCGGAAAAACTTCGTTGGTTAAAATATTGACCGCGGTTACCGGCACATAGTCTTTACCATCGGGGAGCGCCAAAACAGGTAACGGGGCCGCGGTGGCATCATTGTTGTTTTTATGCCAACCCACCTCAATGGTCACCGAAACACGGAAGAAAAAGAGGCGCACCGAAATCTCTACGCTGCCACTGATATGGAAGGGGCTTGGAACCTCTACCGCCAATACCAGCTGCGCGCTCAAACCGATTTGCTTACCGAAAATAAGCGCGCCCGCGCTGCCACCTGCGTTGATATATCCACCGATTTGTACCGGTTTAAAGCTGATATGTCCGCCTAAGTCGATATGGCCTTCAATGTAAACGCCAACCGGGCCTACTGTTTTACGGTAACTGAACTGAATACCCGCGCCGGCCTTAATACCCTGCGAAGACAACATCAGATAAGCGTAGCCATCAAACAATGTCAGCAAACGGGCACTTACCCTTGCGTTATCCGGGGTATCGCGACCCAGGTTAATATACCACGCCGAACTATCGGTATACGAGAATCCTACATCAAATGTCGCATCCAGCCCGATTAGCCACCCCTTCAACGAGCCGCTATCCGGCAGATTGTAATGTAACGCCAGGTGGGTTTCGAAAGATTGCGGCGAGATCAACACAGCTGCGCTGAACGGCGGATCTGCATCGTCCATCAGGCCCAGTCTTTTCCGGATAATGCCGGCCTGTCCCTGCAGGACAAAGGCGCCGGGCACCCCGAGCAACAGGAACAGCTTGCTCGAAAAAATAAATCCCGAATCAAACTCGGTCGCGATCGACACACCCGCTCCGATGGAGTACCCCTGTTGGTTCGCGAACTTATCAATCTCGATTCCCTGCTTATGGGTGATCGTACTCGGCGTTTTGTAATACTCCCACCAATTGTGGCTCGGCGGGTGCGTAGCCGACCAGGAAGGGATATAATGCTGACCAATCAGGCCGCGGAAACCGTAGATACCCAACCCGGTGCCGCCCAGCGGTATGGCTGTCGATAGCTCGATACCGATATCGACCAGGAATGAGGGGATACTCGGCGTGAGCTGCATTGCCGCACTGCCCGATATATCCAGTTTGGGGAGCGAGAAACTCACTTTACCCGCATATTCGGTACCTGCCGTAGACGTCGCAATTCCCGGGTCGGGATTTTTCATCGACAAGTAACCCTGTAAAATAAATATTGCGTCCTCTTTGGAAGCGTCGCCTGGTATTGTGATATCGATCTCCAGGCCATCGATACTTAGGAACTGGTCAAAAGTACCGTGATCATGTGTAAAATAATATTTGATCCCGTTACCGGTCGCTTCCAGGCCCGCTGCGCCGGTATTGACCATCCCGTCGAAACCGAAATAATAGTAATTACGCCCGTTGCGCTGGACGGAGCCGAGTGCCAAATGCGACACCTCCAGTTTAACCGGGCCGACCGAAAGTTTGAACGCTTTCGGCACCACCAGACCGCCACCCTCAAACTCGATATCGCCATTCTCCCAGATGACCAGTTTGTTGATCAGGATCCCTTTCGGCAATATCTGGCCGAGGACCGGCAGGTTAACGATGAAATCCAGCGTTCCGGCCACGGCCACAAAAAAACGCCCGTTCTGCTCTCCCAACGTCAGGCTGCGGATCGACAGTGTAAACACATTCGGCAGCGTAAAAACCGGCAGCACGGTCAGCGCCTTGGCTGTGATCGAAAAATCGCCCGAGTCCTTGATATTGACGTCGATCCCGATCACCGGCGGGTTACCATTGTTAGTGAAATTATCGGGCAGCATCAGCAACCCGCTGATCGCACAGCCCGTGATCACATTCTGCCGGAAGGTCATCGCGAACGTATCCAGCTCCACCCCAAAGCTGCCGAATTTGCGGTAGATCGAACCGCCCGACGCATCGATACCGATCGTACCCGACACCCCGCCCGTACCGATCAGGAAATTCCGGGCATAGATCGTCGTACTGGTATTGGCCGTGTCATCCGAACCGAATTTGCCAAAGGTGATCGAGGCCTGCTGCACGTATAGCCCCATGAAGTCGACCGGGTAACCCGCGGCATCCGCCTCGGGTATATTCGTGGTGCGGCTCAGGTCCAGCTTGGCATTGGTAAAACTGATGATCAGGCCCGTATTGGCGATCTGCGAATACTGCGGGATCAGCGATCCGCCCAGTTCGAGCTGCGTGCCGATACCTGCCCGGGTATCCACATAAAACGTGGCCTCGATAAATTTAAAAACGGTTTTGGTATTCGGTATCACCGTTCCGTCGGCTGTTACCGGCTGTAACATCGTCGTCGGGAACTCGATACCTGCCGACAGCGACAGGCTGGCCTTGATTTGCGGGACCAGCAATTTGCTGATATAATCCTCTATCCCATCCGGTACCGCGATATTAAAGAACCGCTGTAGTTTGGTCTTGGTGACCGACAGATCGGTATCCGAAATATAGAGACCGAACATGAGCTCGGAAACACTGTGCGGGATATGTGCGTTTTCAGTGATCAGATCAGCCAGCAGGCTTACCGTCGGGGTTTGCCCGGCAGGCAAAGTCAGGTTAGCACCGGGGTAGGCTAAGTTGATATCATCCAGCATCTGTTGATAGACCGTGGTCGTATCGTTACCGGGCGTAACAAAAAAATTCAGCGTATTGGCGATCACCTGGCTGTCGCTGATCCGGAAGACCTGCAACCCCAGGGCATAAAAACCATCCGGAGCATACGAAAAACCCGGCAGGTTGAACGAACGCAGAAAGGCCAGGATCTGCCACTGGTATTGCAGGCTCACCGGGAACGACGAGATCGAACTATCCCCCGCATCATCCGGATTAAGCACCAAACGCAAGCCGAAAGGCAGATCGATACCGATATTTTTTCCTACAATATCCAGGCTGTAAAAAGCCGCGTCGCCGCGCGCGCTTCTGGAATATTGCAGGTTTTTATAATGGATACTATCCAGCAACAGATCCAAACCGGTTTCGGCGAAATGCAAAAACTCAGGCAGGTCATCCACCGTTATCACTTCTGATAAGCGCGGGTAGTATCTGCTGGTAACCGGGTTGGATGATGTTGGCATGGGTAGTAATGTTAATTGCTTTTCTTAATACAATTCGATTCTAAAACACAATGAAATCATATAATGATATATTAAAATTAGATGACTTCTATTATTACTTATCCTTAAGAATACCTTGTTTTTCATATCTCCGGCATTTTAGTAGGATTGGGAAAGCCTGTATAACGAACTGAGTAGTCATCATAAGCCCATGTACCATTCAGCACCTGGATAATGATGTCAATGGTTGCAATCAAACTTTGTGTTTTAATCGGGAAACTCCATGGAATTTTAAAGTAATCGTCTGTTTTTCTGCTTTCAAAAGCTTCAAGTGTCGCAATGCTTAATTCCGGTCCCTTTGAAGCAATTAACGTTTTTGTTTGATTTAAGACATCTATCATCGCAGTTTTGTCTTCAACGCTGGTTATACCATTGTCAAATAATATATTTGACATACCAACGTTTGCACCTTGCCTATTAAAATCACAGTATCCATAAATTTTCTGTAGACCTGCTGAAAAAGTATTAACTCCAATGCTTTCAAAAGTTTCACAGATATATTCGCTCAAAACTTCGATGAAAGCTTGATGAATCCAAAATCCAAGGGAATTAAATTTTATTTTTGAAAAATCAGCCATTTTTTTAGTTAATAATTATAAGGTGATTGGGATTTACAAATTCTCTATACTTGTATGTGGGATCATTGATTTTATTCATTATAGTAGTCCTCAGTTGAGGATCATAATTGTCGAAATTTTTGAGGTCGATAACCACTATATCCAATTTGGGTTTACCGTCCTTTGCTACTTTTATTTTTAAAAAATGATCGTCTATTGATTCTAAAAATTGTTCTATAAATTGAGTAGGGTTTTTTTTCCAGTTTTTTTCAAAAGCAACAATAGGAGATCCTAGCGGATCAACACTTTTGTTAATATAATCGCCTGCTGTGGCTACCGCATCACCTGCGTCCAATGCACTGCTAGGCCTTAACTTCATTTTATATATAATATCTAGTTCTACCATAGATTCCATTTCACTATTTCGCTTTTTCTTTGGTTCGCCGGTCTTACTGCTAATATCAACATCTATCCATTTACCCGTATCCAAACGCCGCTGAACCTCTTCATCAACATAGTTTTTATACCAATTATTAAAAGAGGTTAATTTGTCTGCGTTTACTACATCCCTTTCAGCATTCGATAAACCTTGCCAGTATTGTATATATTCGGGACTGTTTTTTAGTCTGAGCAACAAGTCATCAGGAATATCTCCAAAATCGTTCAAAAATCTGGCTAAATCAGCGTTATTTAGATTTAATAAAGCTTTTCGCAATTCTGTACTATCAGAAAACCTCATTATGGCAGTTGCTACTGCATCGCCCGCCAAAACCCTAACATTATTAATAACATCTTCGGTTACTCCTTTATTAGTTAATATTGTTCTTAAATCAGCAACCAAACTGTCATATGCTGCGGTTACTTGTTTTGCTGCAAAGGTTACCTTTCCTTTAATTATAGGATGAGTGCAAACAGAGCCAAATAGTATTAATCCAAAAAAGCCATCCAAATATGAAGTAAACTGCTCCAGGCCCGGAGATACTGTGGTTTGGTTTATGTAATGCGATATGGCCCAGCCATTTCCAGCTGTGAATTGTACAGTTTCATTGATTCCCCTTATTGCGTCCCACGATAATACAGCTTGTGATGCAGGTAGTGATGATAATTGTTCAAATTGAGAAACTTGTTTCAAATAACCCAAATCAGTCACTTCACCAATGCCCGTAAAATTTAAGCCTATGTTGACAACTAACTCAATAAATGCATCTGCATCCTTAACCTCTTTATAATCATTGGCATAATACAAATAAAATAATGGAATACAATTTGCATTGGGCATTTTAAGTGTCAAGTCTGCCTGAAAACCAATTAAAGATACTGGCTGATAAAAGTCATATGTACCATATAATTCACTGTCTTCCGGTTCAAGGCTGCCATGTTCGATGTTAAATTTTTCGGTTACAACATGGTAAGCGATAATCTTTTTCCCATCCAGTTTTAAATTAAAAGTAGAGGTGTAAGACACCAAGTCATCGGTAGGTGTAGTACTGAATACAAAAAGGACTGTCGCATTATTAGGATCATAATGTTGTATCCCTGTTGCTGTCATATAATAAGATTCAGGATATATACCTGCATCGTTAGGTGGCGACGTATATTTAGGAGATGGATAGCGAGGGTTGTATATTGATTTATTCCATATTTGATATAAAAACTCTATGAATTTTTTTCGGTCATCAGGTTTACCCAGAATGCCTCCTACAATCCTTCCCGCTTTGTTATCTCCAATAATATTTCCTACTTCGTTTTCACCTAAAAAATTGTAAATTACTTCAAAGACTGTTTCGTCTTTAGCAACTCCAAATGCCCCTATTTTGCTTAATTGTGCTAAGAAGTCATCCCCCTGTACATCAGTTAAGGTAACAGATTCAACTACTTTTAGAATCAGTTTTGGAGCGTTATTCAAAAGCCATTTTGCATCAGCAGACGGGGATAATGATTGATTTACAGGCAAATAAGGCAAGGTTAATGTTGTAAGAACAGTGGAGGCAACATCAATTAATTGTAACTTTTTACTTGTTAAAATGGCTTGGGTAATAATGAACAATTTATCATAAACAGAAAATACAGATATCCCACTGGCTGACAAACAATTAACTAACCAAAACAATTTTATTTGTTCATTGGCCGTTGCGATAACTGTTTGATTTGCATAAGCCGCATTATAAAAATTTGTCAAATTGGAAAAATAATCGACAATATCCTGTAAAGAGGGTTTGACAAATATTGTTCCAGTTTGCCACTCTGAATTCTGATTAGCTATGTAGATTGATAGATTGGTAGATGAAGAAAATAATGGGAAAATATCCCTATTGATACGATGTATCAATAGTGCAATAAGGCTTATATAATAAGCGCCATTGTTCTTATCATCTGTAAAATCACTACTATTAATCAATGATATATTCTTACTGTAAAATGCGCTAGATATCTGCGAGACAGTTATTGATTCTGTTGTTAGTGTATACCCCGGTTGGATTATTATATTAAAATGTGCATCATCTAAGACTTTTGCTTTAGGGTCAAAATTCCATGAATATTTATTTACCGTACAAAAATCATTATAAGGTGTTTCAACCTTCAAGAAACGAACAATCACAGTATCATTTAGTACAGCATCCGGTATTTTGTTTAAAGCGAGTTTAGCTCCCGCAATATTTACTCCATCAGTGGTTAAGTACTTTAGAAATTGTGATTCGTCATAATAGCCTGCTGTTAATTCTGCCCAGTTTTTGTCAGCGTAATTGAATCTGTCTTTAGATACATGGACATATTTTACTGTGCCAAATTTGAACGTGGCAATAAATCCCGTTTTATTATTAAATGTAACTTGAGAAAGACTTGTCATCTGCCTTACCTTTCCGTCCATAAATACTGCCGCTTCTGCCATTTTATAACGAAATTTCGAGATCTAAGTACAATGATTGGATTTGTTCACTCTTTATGTAATCAGAATATGCTTTAGAGAAATAGCTTTTTAGATCGATTGAATAAACTATAACATCTTCATCAGGATAAGCTAAGCTCAATTCTCCATTTGTACCTTCTCCCACTATAGTTAGTTGAAATTTCTGGTACACTGTCCCGTCTTCTGAAATAAGCTGATTGGCACCAGGAAAAAGATCCACTAAAAACAATCGCGGGTTTTTAAAGTTATCAACGCCCAATACCGCCTGCAAAAAAGTGTTTTCTGTTTTGGAAATACCTAAAACTATTTTGTTAGGTAGAGTATTGTCGGTAGTTTTTATTACTACCCCATTTATTGAGAGCGAATTATCAGCTACGTCATTAAATGGTTGTAAATCATAATAAAATGGTGCAGGCAAGCTATAGGATCGGTTACCAGCTGCTGTCGGTGATGACTGTGTATCCTGACTAACTGTCCCTAACGTTGCTACTACATCATTTAAAATATCAATCGTTTCGCTTATGTAGGTTACCCTATCCAAAGTCGGCGTAGTTGGGTCTCCAGTATCTATCTGATCATTAATAATAGTAGTCTGTACGGCCGAGATGCCATATTGTGTATTGTTATAATAATGGTTGATCAGTTTTACCCGTTGCGAAACAAGGGTAGTATAAGGTGTGTCACCGGCTTTGAGCAGCGGTGTTGCATTCAACAAATCAAACACATCATCAAAAAAATCCGGTTCGGCTAAAACATCTGTAGTTACGCCATTTACATCGGTTACTTGCCCCGCTACGTAATCGTAAGTCTGCCCCTGGTAAATCAAAATATTAAACGTCGCCACATTCAGTTTTGCTCCATCAGGGCCGGTGGCAGGATTAGATAGGGTGATGACTTTAGTAAGAGTGCTTGGATTGCCATTGGTGTCGGGTGGCAATTGCAGGTCGTCGGCATCGCAAAAGTTATTGGCCTGGGCGTTATCGATCTGTGCGACCTGGCCGTACAGCATGGTGTTGACGTTATTATCGGTCACCAACCGTAAAAACAGCTGGTTGCGGTCGTCGGTACGGTTTTGAGCGGCATGGTCAATAATCACCGGCCAGCCGTTGGTATCGTAAGTGCGCTCGGCAAGGCTGTCGGCGGTAGCGCCCATCAGTAAACTGTTGGTGTCGGTAGCGCTGATGTTATAGTTTCCGTAAAAGTTATACGAGCGGGTACGGTCGCTCTGGATATACAGGTACAGGTTGTTTTTGGTGTAAAAGTTGCTAAGCACATCGGTATAAATGCTGCCGCCGGTTTTGTTTACTTTGGTGCCGCTGCTATCGGTAACGACTACCCCATTGTTATCGGTATGAAAACCGTAGTAAGCGGCAATATCCAAAAACTGGAAGATATGTTCGCGGGTGATCTTTTTCACCTGCGCATCGCTGGTGCCGCTCAGATCGATACTGGCTGAGGCCGCCCGGGCGTAGGCCAAGTCAAAGATAAATCCGGTATTAGGTGTGGGCAACCTATAATCACCGTAATTTAAAACGATATCAAAACCGCATTCACCGGCGACAAAGGTGCCGATTGAATCGCCCAGGTTAACCTTGGGTAATTCATAAGCCGTGCCGGGATCTTCCGTGCCGGCCGTATAGGTGGATTGCTTAAAGAAAAAGTCATCCAGCAAAAGACTATCGGCCTGGTTTGCCGGGTCGTAGCCGATAAAAGAGGCTAGAAAATCGGGAACCGTTCCGGTACCGTAAAACGAAGCAAAAGAAGCGTTTACGCTATTGATCAGATCTGAAGTGGAAGATGAGGCGGCTATCACTTTACCTGCGGCAAAAAAATCGTTGATACCCAGCCCGCGGTAGATAAAATATTTGATATTGAAACCGACGATAGGCTGCGTAAACGGGCGCAGGATCACGTTCACTTTATCGGTGCTGCCCATTTGCGGCTGAATAAACACCACACCGGAACAAGCGGCAAATACATCCGTGCCTGAACCGCTGATCGTAAAATTGGAAGTAAGCTTATACACATCGGCAGATACCGGGCCAAAAGCCTGTGCCTGCGTTTGGGTAATCGACCCCGCATCGGTGATAAAATGCGATTTCGGGGCAAATTTCGAGATATAGGTCGTGGAGGTATCCGGCATAGCTTGTCGTTGCTGTTAATAAGTGGTTGCTGTTAAAGCCCCGGTGTCCAGGTTGTACACCAGTTGCAGGATCGTCGTCAGGTCGGTTTCCGCGTGGCTGCCGTTGGCGCCGCTCACGACGTGACTCGTAAAAGATTTCCGGCTCAGTTCCTGCCCGCCGCTGACCGAGGGCACATAGGATCCAGGCGGGTTGGTCATGACCATCACCGTATCGTTGTTCTTGGTGTTATAGGCGCCGGAGATCAGCCCCGCGGTGCGTCCGCGGCCTTTGATCTGCAGGGTAACAGTTGGGCCGGTCACTTCGGTGGCCAGCCGCGCGACATTGAACTCGAAACGCCATTTAAGCAGGTTGTCCGCCACCAGGTCGGAGGCCAGGACATAGGCCTGGGCGGGCGTTGATCCGGCCGGAACGATATTGTGCCCGGTATAGGCTACGATGTGCTCCATCACGTTCGGCGAATTATTGATCACCCCGATCACATCCAGAGAAGCAACCGTAAACAGGTCGACTACGATGATACCTACCTGCCCATGCGTACTCGTAACCGTTACCTGGGCCGAAGCCGCGGTCGAACCGGCGATCACCGCGTTGATCGTTGTTTGATGCGTACCGGTCTCGTTGACAAAAGGTGTGAAGGTATTGCCCGAGAAGGTCCCGTCTGCACTATTGAACACACAATGCGCGGTAATATCTTCCGTACTTTGATCAGAATAATGCAGCAGCACCGTGTAGGGGGCGCTGGTCCCCTGGGCAACGCTGGCCGGGCCATTGATCGCTACCGAAGTCACCGTCACGCAGGTTAGCTGGCGGGTCACGACATGATATACCAACTTGCAAAGCGTATACAGATCGGCCTCCAGGTGGCTGCCGTTCGCACCGCCGAGCACTTGACTACGGTATGCGACCGGGCTACCTAAATTACTGCCCAGTACGCTGGGCAGATAATTGCCCGGGCTGCCGCTGAGCGTCATTTGCGCAGCAAAGTTCTTCAGGCTGTACTGCCCCGTCACCGGCAGTGCCACACTGCCGCGCCCCTTGATATAAAAGACGAACTGATCAGTTAAAGGATAGCGGCTAATCAGTCCGGCGATGTTAAATTCGAAACGCCATTTCAGCACGGTACTGTCAATCAGGTCCGAAGCGAGCATCCAGGCGGTCGCCGCCGCCGAAGCGGGCAGCGCCGGTACCAGGTTATGGCCCGAATAGACCGGCTGATGGGTTTCGGTAACCTCCGCGTTATCGATCAGGGCGATGACGTTCAGCGAACTGTTGGAGAACAGGTCCACCACCAGTATGCCGACATTGCTGCCCGTTCCGGTAATGGTTATCGCTTTATTCAGCGGAGTCCCACTGGTTGGGGTCGCCGTGATTTGAGCGCCAAAGCTCGAGCGGTCGTCAACAAATGGCCGGAAAATATTCCCTGTAAATAGCCCGGCCGGGCTGCTGAAAGTATATTGGCCGGTCTGATCAACCGTACTTCCATCCGAGTAAGTGACGATTACCCGATAAGCCTGCATTGTATGCTGGGCTACCGTATCCGAGCCGATAATGTCGGTCGACACGATCTCCAGGTAAGTTACATAGCTGATCGTTTTGCTGGCCACATGATAGGTCAGTTTCAGCAGTATGGGCAAATCTGCTTCCGCGTAGCTGCCGTTGGCGCCGTCCAGCATCGTGGTGCCGGAACTGACATGGCTGCCGGGCAGGTCCGCACCGCTCACGCCGGGCAGCAAATTACCCGTGGTTCCGCTCATCAGCATCTGCGCCGCGAATTGCTTGAGCACGAAAGCAAAGCTGAGCCCTCCAATGGTATCTCCCCGTCCTTTGATCAAAAAGACGAACTCGGGGCTGGCCGGATATTCGATCAACAACTGGGCGATATTGAACTCAAAGCGCCAGCGTAAAGAGGAACTGCCTGAAACCAGGTCAGAGGCCAGGATCAGAGCCGAAGCGGGGTCAGTCGCACCTGCCGGTATGCTATTATGACCGGTGTAAGCCGGTACGTGATTATTCGCTACTTCGGTATTATCGATCAGGCCGATCACATTCAGCGTCGGGCCGCCCAGCAGGTCGACCACCAGGATCCCCGCGTTCGTGTTGGTATTGGTAATGGTCACCGTCCGGCTAAGTTGCACCTGCCCGTTTTTGGAGGCGCTGATCACCGTGGTATGGGTCGGATTGGTATTGACAAAGGGCGAAAAAACGTTCCCGCTGAACAGGCCGTCCGGGCAGCTCAGCGTATATCCGGAAGTCAGGTCCGAAACCGAGCCATCCGAAAAATTAAACAGCACCGTATAATTCGCGGCGGAACCCTGCTCAACGGCGGCTGGCCCTACTATGGACACCGAGGTAACCGTGACACAGGATACCGTCCGGTGGACGACATCATAAGTAAACTTGGCCAGGACATTCAGCGCCGCATCCGGCAGCGTGCCCGCTCCTCCGGTCACATAGCTATTGAAGGTAACCGGGGCATGCAGGTTTGCACCCGCGACCGTCGGCAGGTAGCTGCCCGGAGCGCCGGTCATGACCATCTGTCCTGCATAGGTCTTCAGACTGTACAGGCCCCGTACCGCACCGGGTGCGTTCGCTAACCCGCTGATCAGGAAAACCAGTTGCAGGCTGTCCGGATAGGCGTTCAGTAAAGCAGCGATATTGAATTCAAACCGCCATTTCAGCACCGCGGAAGCGACCAGATCCGAGGCCAGGATGAGCGCCTGTGCAGGCGCCGCCAGTGGGGGCACGACATTGTTACCGCTAAAAGCGGGACTGTGGCTGTTCAGTATTTCCGGGTTATCAATCAGGCCCTCCACGCGCAGGGCGCTGTTGTCGTAAATATCCACCACCAGTACGCCGGCGTTACCGCCTGTACTGATGATCGTGATCGTCAGCGTAACCGGATCCGCCCCGGCCTTACTGGCCGTAACCGTCGCCGCATGCGTATCTTCCCCATTGACCGAAGGTGTGAAATTTCCGCCGGTAAAGGCGCCGTCCGGACAGGTCAGGATATAGTCTGCAGTAACATCCCGGGTCTGGCCGTCCGATAAGGTTTCGATCACGCGGTAACTCGCGCTGGAACCCTGGACCACCGTCGCGGGCCCCACGATGGTAGTCGAAATCACCGCAAGACAAGTCTTAAAGGCAACGCTCTTGACCGCCGACCAGCCGGAAGCCGACAGGATCCGGATGCCGATCGTATGGCCGCCACAACTCACCTCCGCATCCAGGACAGCGCTGCTTTGTCCGACCATCAGTTCCCCGTCCAGGAACCATTCGAAGGCCAGCACCGAAGCGGCATCCGCTTCCGTATTGAAAGACAGCATAAAGGCGATGACGTTACCTGTATAAGAGGTATCCCCGTTTAAAGAAAAAGCAGGCCCCGTCAGGCAGATGGTATTCGGCATGTATTCGTAGTTGTATTACTGGTATTATTAAACCGGCCTGATGGGGAAATTGGCAGGTTTTGATATTATAAATATATATGTTTGGCGTGCTTACCTGTACGTATACCAATTGTAACATTTATATTACAATGTATAACTTACACAAATACAATAGCTTGAATCCTTAATTATTTTTCGACATCCCGGCAAGAAGCAGCGCTGCGCCGCGGGCATATGCAATTCTTAATTAATAATTAACAATTATTAATAATAGGTTTACCATTTACTAACAAACGCTCCGCTAAGGGATAAAAGAAAAATGGCTCTCGCTGAAATCAGGAGAGCAATCAGGCCGTAGGCGGGTCATGTTCGGCCGATGCCGCCGGCCCGGTCAGCGCCTTAAGAAAAATACCGGCATAACCGGCAATACGCTCCGCGCAGTCCAGCCCGTTGATGATCTTGCGTGCGTTCACAAAGTCTGTCAGTTGGGGCGTAAAGTATTCGGCCAGACGGTGCCCGGTAAAATCACCATGCGTCATACCATGGGTCAGGACCTTTGCCGCGATGGCCGGCTGCAGGACGAGTTCAGGGTGGTTGAGCAGATCCAGGCCGAGCAGTTTTCCTTGTGCTTCGTAGTTCTCGTACCAGGTCAGCTGTACATAGCCGCGTCCGTAATAGAGCTGCTTGGGCGTCAGATACGGGATACGCTTACCGGGTCCTCCACCCCTTTTCAATTGCTTGCCGTAATCATATCTGGCACCTTTTCCCGACTCCTCAATGGGCTGCATGGTGCGGTCGCATTCATGGTAGATCGTGGCCAGAATATAGGCGACCTCCCGTTGATCAGTGATCGCGGCATCTGCGCAGCAGGTCAGGATCGCTTCGATCCCATTGACCTGCGCGGTGCTCAGCGCCCCATTGAACAGCGCGGGGCGGATGGTATCGTAAAAGTTTTTAGTTCCGGGCATGCGTTAGGGTTAAGGTTCCATCGGATGAATGAAGCGGATCAGGTTCAGCCCCGTCACACTGTGCGGCTGCCCGACGACATGGGTATGCTGCGCGACGATATAGCCTTCGCGCTGATTACCCGGATTTCCGGCGGGAATGGTGTTGCCTTCAATGGTATGATAAGTCACGTTATCCGGCAGGACGTCGACCACGACGGCGGTATGCCCGGTCACCGTACTGTCCCCGTCCCCGAAAATGGCGATGGCGCCTACTTTGGGTACGCTCGTGCTGGTCGGCCAAACGGGATCCGCGTGAAAATTGCGGCCCATTTCCTGGCTGTTCAGCGAGTACAGTTTATGGGCGTGGGCGGCCAGCGCCGGATACGGGGCATAGGCTTCCGTCCAGTCGACAATGGCGGCGGCGGCGCACCAGGGCGAACCGGTCTGCCAGCCGGTGGTTTTTATTTTAGCGGCGTAAGCCGGATCTTTGAAGCCGGCATTGGGCTGAATTTCCTCCTGGCCGACAAAGGTTCGGGCGATAGCTGCGATTTGATCTCCGATCATATGAATTGGGTTTTATAATTTCAATAGGCGTTAAAAGTTAAATGAGGATTACTGCACGTAATCGCTGTCTGGGGTAGCGTGCTGCTCCGGCTTGACTTCCTCGGTAGTTACCGGCGGCGCAGGCGCAGTGACCGCGGGGTCCGCCTGCGCCGGGGGCTGAATGACCGCGGAGCCGGCCTGCGAGGCCGGCTGATCCGAATTCACCGGTGGGGCTGGCTGGTTCTGCGCCTTGGTCACCTCCGTTACTTTCATCCCTGCATACGTACCGGCGCTGATTCCCAGCATCAGCAAAACATTGTTGTCAAAATCCGGCATCAATCTCGCCGACAGTACTTTCTGCACGAAGATAATTCCGAACAACAAATTGAACACCACGTTTTGAAAACGCTGGATATTGATACTGCTCCCGTCCGAAAGGATATCCAGCCAAAAGCCCTCGCTCCTGGCGGTGGGATCGATTGGCGTGATATCTTTATGACTGTTATCCAGAAACTTGGAAGCGGCCGTGGTCGCTGCGCTGATCCCCAGGATGACCAGCATCGATGAAGGAATATCCGGCAATGTGCCCGTTTCCCCGCAAAGGTACAGATAGGCCAGCGAGAACAGCAGGGTCCAGAACAGCATTTGCGTCCGGCCCAGGCTGTAGTACAGGTTATTGTCATCTTTGAGAATATGGAATTTAAGCCCGATACCCACCAGCACGATCAAAGCAGCGGCCATCAGCCAGATTCCGATGGCACTGATATGCTGATTGACCTCGAGTTGAAATACCTGGGGGGCGCGAAGCAGTTCTTGCTGGTCACCGCCGATACCCAGGTTAACCGGGAGGACCATTTTTTCGGTTGGCACAGCCGTCAGAAACTGTTCGGCCAGGTGCCGTACCGGTCCGCTCAGCTTAAAATAGACCAGTTGTTCGGCCGCGCTGACCTTCCAGGGATGAACGCTGTCCACCTTGATACCGTTCAGGTACAGCGTGTGATAGGCGCCTAATGAGGCCGGTTCCCTAAGTTTTAATTTAAAAACAATCACCTCGTTGATCCGGACCGTATCCTTATGTGAACTCAGGTCAATAACGCTTTGAAGAGAGTCCTTACGCAGCGAATCCGGAGACGTTGCGGCCATCGCCGGGCCAAAAAAAAGCAGCAGGCAGGCAAGCGCCATCCCGGAAGTAGTCAATCGAAGCAGCTTCATCATATCGGTTTCAGGCTTAGGGTTTTGGGGGAAATATTTTTTGAGGATCGAACTGCAGGTTCTTCACCAGTTGTGCATAGGTTACGATGCACTGGGGCAAGGTCGCTTTGGTGGCTGCGGCCACGTTCGGCATCCAGTAACAGGTGGTTTCGCCGCCCGCCCTGATGATCTTCCAGTAAAAAGCGGGATAGGTGTCCGTGATCCTGCCGTCGGTGAATGCGCCCTGGTCCCCCCAGGTACCGCACCAGACGTCGACATCCATGGTTTTCAGTTTCTCACGGGTGATGTTTTCGGTCGCGATCTCGGTACCCACATTCTGCTTCTGATTTTCCAGGCCGGCGTTAAAAGTGTAGGTATCCGAAAGGATCACCGCATCATAACAAAACGCGTTTAATATCCAGGCTTCGCAATGCCCCTTGGCGATCACCGCTTTAGGGTCGGTTTGACGCACGAGCTTGTTGGCCGCGGCGTAGACATTATCTTCGTTCGGCTGACCGGTCACGCTGTGCCAGGCGGCGTAAATGCCGTCTCGCGGCACTTTAAGCACAGCGACCTGGTCGTTATTGGTTTTGGTAAAATGTTCATAGGTCACAACCGGCATATGCCGTTTCACATCGCCGATGGAGACATAATAAGGATTGACCCATAAATAGCAGTCTGTACAGAAATTCGACTTTGTTACGGGATATTTGGCGTAAAGTGCACTGACATAAGCGGCGTTGATGGTTTGCGCGGTTGCGGCGGTCCACAGGAGGGCCAGGGATAAAAAAAAGAGTAGGTTTTTCCTCATCAGGTTTAAATTATCAGGCATGTAAATATAAAAAATAATATGATATTTAAAAACTATTTAATCTGATAATTATTGATAAATGAACAAAAAAATCAAAAGGATCGCCGTTGTCGTGGTGCACGGCATGGGCGAACAGCGTCCCATGGACACCCTGCGCAGCTTTGTCGCCGGTGTGAAATGGCAACTGGAAACGCTGGATGCAGATGAAAAAAATGTCAAGGTCCGCAGCAAACCAGACAGCATTGGCGATATCTTCGAGACCAGCCGCCTGAGTATGGAAGGCTGCTATGATTCCGCCGACCATAAAACGCAGAAACGACCGATCACTGATTTCTATGAGTTCTATTGGGCGCATAATATGCGGGGCACCAGGTTCGGCCAGATGCAGACCTGGCTGACCCAGGTGATCCTCAAGCCGGTTAGCAAAGTGCCACCCCGGTTAAAAAAAATCTGGTGGACGGTCTGGGGGCTCTTCATCCTGTTCGCCGTGATCAGTTTCCTGTTCGCACATCATTTCTTCCACCTGCCCTCGGCCTGGAAAGCAGTGGCGGCCCTTTTTGGCGGCACGACCCTGTCCCTGATCGGCGGCGCGGTCTCTTCCTTCTTTAAAACGTCTTTTTTGAACTCGCTGGGCGATGTGGCCCGTTATATGACCCCGGAACCGGATAATATTGGCGAACGCAGCCATATCCGTCAACAAGGCATCGCTTTCTTAAAAAAAATGCACGCGATCAGCAACATCACCAAACCCGATCGCATTATCGTGGTCGCGCACAGTTTAGGTACCGTGGTATCCTATGACCTGTTGCGGTTACTGTGGACGCAGCACAATACGGTCTGTAGCACGGCGCCGGACCACGGACAACCTGCGATGGACAAGCTCAACGAATTAAGCACGCAGGATACGTCCTTTGATCTGACTGCCTTCCAGGCCGCGCAATACCGGTGCTGGGCAGAATCCCAGGATTTGGGCAATACCTGGCTGGTAACCGACTTTATCACTCTGGGGGCGGCGCTCAACGCGATGGACTATTTTATGGTGACCAACGAAGCCGTTCCCAAACTGATCGAAGAGCGCGAACTGCCGGTCTGCCCGCCCGTTCCCGACGAAAAGACCAATACCGTCTATTACCGGGAACTGCTCGACCAGGGCGACGGCCTTAAACGCAAAGGGGCCAATGTCCTGCATCATGGCGCCCTGTTCGGCATGACGCGCTGGACGAATATCTTTTATACCTCCGACTTCGTCGGCGGACCAATGCAGCGCATCTTCGGCAAAGGGATCGTCGATATCCCTGTTCCGCGTAAGTCCTTCTGGGCCTACCCTGGCGGGCATACCGAATACTGGGACAAAGCCGATGGCCATAACCAGGCGCTGCGGGAACTGACGCAAGCTTTAAAGCTGAATAACCGGGATGAGCCTGCCGTTCAGGCCTCAGCATGATCCTATATCTGATGGCGTTCACGACCAACATCCGGGCTTTGCCATCGCTCCGGGCACACCTTTGGAAATACGCCCTGAGGTGCAGCAAGGCTTTCATGCGCCTATTGTTGGTGTTGGAAAGCCTGGCTTTGCCCTGTATTTACTCGATTCGGTGCTGCTGACGCCTTAATAGCAGCACCCTCAAAGTCCGGTTTTATCATCGATCCAGCTCAAGAGTGTCTGAACCAAGCGCTGATGGATAATCATCCGGACAATCTACTTCCCTGGCGCTGGTAATGCCGAAGCGGCTAATAATGCGGGCCGTAATCGGTCATGCGACCGGAACGGTTGTAACTGCGTTTGGGTTTACGTTGGGCCGAAAGATCAGTATGCCGCAGCCCCCGGTAAAAGCCATGCGTCTGCATAGCCGGTTTGCGCTCCGATGAATGCGCAAACGTTTTTGATCTCTTCCGGGGTGACCAGCGCTCCCTGTAAATGATTCAAATGAGGACCGATCGACAGTAGCATATCGCCGTTCCCATGGAGCAACTCAGCTCCGCGGTTATCGAGGATCGTCCGCGAATCCGCTTCAGAGGCGACGCGAAACGCAAGCCGCGTTATGAAGCTGGCTTTGATGGCGCTGGTGATCACTTTTGCCGAGGGGCATTGTGTGGCGATCACCAAATGAATGCCGGCCGAACGGCCTGATTGGGCCAGGCGGCTAATCTGGATCTCTGCGGTCAGCAACCCGGCAAACTCGTCGATAACAACCACGATCAAAGGCAGGTAGCGATATCCACCGGCCGGGCTCCATCCTCGCCTGACAAATTTCTCGTTATAATCGCTGATATGCCAGACATCCGCATCTTTTAACAAGTCACACCGCGCATCTAGCTCAAGACACAATGCATTCAGCGTACGCAACGCTTTGTCTCTATCGGTAACAATAGCTTGCGCTTCTTCCGGCAACTTCGCCAAAAAATGCCGTTCAATCCGGTGGAACAGGGTTAATTCAATCCCACTGGTATCGATCAGCACCAGCTTCATTTCCGCCGGATGCTTCTTGTACAATAAAGAAAGCAATAAGGAACGTAAGAAAACCGATTTACCCTCCCCGGCGATCAATAAAGGTGGCAAGTAAGCCAAATCGACGATTAAAATATCATTGTTCATAGTCTTGCCCATAGCCACCGGTAGTGCCATTGGCGCATCCTTGAATATATCCGAAGCCAGTAGCGACCGTATCCTCACTTTATCCGGTACCGGATGGAACATTTCGATGCCAATCGTCCCTTTGCGCGCCAGTGGGCCGGTAACCCGCACCTTGGCCGCTAAATAAAGCGCCAGGTCGGCCTCCAGCGCCAGGATCTTCGACATCCGGACGCCCGGTGCCGGTATGATTTCGAACAAAGTCAGCGTTGGGCCAACAGTCGCTTTGATACGCTCGATCAAAACCCCGTTAAACTCCAGGATATCCACAATGATTCCTTTGTCCTTTTCCAATTTCTCTGCGTTGACCGGCCTACTGAAAAACGGTGTCAATAAATCTAAACGTGGAAATTGATAATTCGCCAGAGCAAGCCTCGGGTCGAATTCACTAAAATCACGCAACTGATTTTCTGCGTCCATGGTATTATAGGTTTTTGTGCTCTAATATAACTACTTTTATTAAGTAAATCTGCCAAATCCAACCGCTTTCCAAACACTTTACCGCGCCTGCAATACGCGCCGAAGTTTCTGAAAAAGCTGGGCGCGATTTAGCCGTGCACTTGCTGCGTTCGGGTTTTTGCGGGTATGGTTAACTTTCATAGGCCCTTGTCTTTCAGGTCGGGGAAGCGCAGCCCGGTTTTCGGTAACCCTCAAACTGCGAGCAAGGTGGCGGGCACGATCACGCAGACGCCAATGAAGTATACCGGGACGACTATTTACGGTAAATATTATGGTATCTACCAATATGACAGCAAAACGTTTTCCATACCCTTCGGCTATTACGAAGCTTTCCAGTTCCTCGGCAGTTTTATTAGCGGCCAGGATGCCATCTTATTTAAGTGGGCCGAATTCTCCGTGCAGGCCTCCGGCCACACACTCAGCACCACCCAAGTCCTCAACGAAGTATTACGAAGCCCCGTCACCGAGCGCGATATCCTCGAATCGAAAGCCCTCTACCGCCAGATCCTCAAAACCGACGGCAAAGTCCGCTGCGTCTGGAGCGGCGATATCATCAGCCGCTATGACATCGACCACATCATCCCCTTCACCATCTGGAAAAACAACGACCTCTGGAACCTGCTCCCCGCACGCACTGACCTCAATAATCAAAAACGCGATAAAATACCCAGCCCGGTCCTCATCGATAACCAAACCGAACTCATCCTTCATTATTGGGACTTACTCCATCAACACAAACAACAACGCTTCCGGAAAGAACTGCAAACCGCCTTGCTGGGTTACCATACCACCGATAATTGGCAGCAACCGGCAATCACGCAGTTGAAGCATAGTTGTGATTATTTGATCACGACACGGGGATTTGAAGCTTGGAATGGACGTTGATCCCCATTCACCGGCAACAGATCTTGCAGGCCCGGTAACCTAATTTGATCGCCTGGGTCTTAGGTAGCTTGATGATGGTATAGGTACAATTTTTCAGGCCTCTGCATTCATAAAGATGATAGGCGTGTGCGGATTTGCTTTTGCAGATCAATACGGTGTCGGCCCGGGTTTGGGCATGGGCCGCGCTGCTCGGGTTGGTGCACGCCACGCTGAATGCCAGTCTCAGGATAATCAATACTTGTTTCATCGGGGTTTAGGTTTACCCAAATGTATACAATTTCTTTAAGTAGCTTGTTATCAGTGCTTATCTATGAAAATATTTGTCAATCATGTAAAGGGTGATGGGTTTCAATCGCCGGTTGGTGTCCAGCGGATAGGCGCCTCCTGCGGTAAAACAGGCCAGCCCTTTTGCGGTCTTGAAATACCAGACATGCCCGATGGATTGCGCATTGATCTGACTGGTATCGGTGATCTGTCTGAAATGCGCCAATCTGAAGGTATCCAAAGTAAGGACGGGTGCACTGTTGGGTGTGGAGCCCGGGATGGTATCGTAGTGGTCGTTGTTCCAGTACATGTGCCTGGTTGGGATAACACTTAAAGAAAGTGAATCAGTTTTTTTGATAGGCGGTTTTCCCGCGCTGTTTTTCAATGCATAAAGTCCTCCGGTAAGTGTTGCTATCACCAAGGCGGTGATGGCTATGTTCTTCCTATTGACGAAGCGCATCCAGCGCGCTAAAAGATTTTCTTTGATGGTTTCACCGGTGTCATCATCATCTTCATTGACTGGTGGTGGCGGTGGTGGAGTTTTTCCGCCCGTTTCGCCTTGGGTTTCATTTGGCTTCCAGCCGTACCGGTAAGGTCTTGGCCGGAAGTCGATCAGGAATGCGAGTAACTCAATGGTCCGGTCTACAGGGGCCTCTGTCCTATCATTCAAAAAATTATTCAGGGCTTTAAAGGTTGTCTCTGCTACGCCATTTTTAACGGCCTGTTTGTAGGCCTTTTCATTGTCTTTTTTTCCATAGAATAATTGAAGCGTGGCTTCGTCTGTGCTCTGGTACCAATCAAAAGCAGTGACGCATTCGGCTTTAAGTGTGCCCGATTTGGGTTCGATCAAATTGGGGGAAAGGTTACCGGAATCTCTCTTCTCCTGGTAAGCTTTTAATACGGCAGCGCGGTACTCGGGTGACATTTCAATAGATTAAAAAGTAAAGCTAAGTTAATTTTTCCTGTCTTTTTACGCTTTCCCGGAATTCTGGCCAGAACGATAAGAATTACAGGAATTCCTTGCTGCAAAGCGTTTTAGGTGCCTATACCTTTGGTTTCGAAATCAGTTAACAGGTTTCGCGATGAGCAAAGAAAGCGGGGGTTTGTACCTGGCTTGGGAAGCGGTTACCAGCTCCCCGCGATCGATGCTCTGCTTACTTCCCAAACAGTAAGAAGCGCTTCTTACGACCACGCAGTGCCGCCCCCATATGGTTGGCGGGCGGGCTGCTTTTTCGTAACCTTTTAATCTTTAAAAAAATGTACTATTCTATATTTTTGGCCCTCTTTTTGGCCCTGGCTTGCCCTTCACATCGTTCGGCAAAAACACATCACAGTTCAACCGTCATGGCGCAGGATTCCATCGGAAATGATGGCAGCGGCGGCGACGAAGGGCATTTCCCGCCTCACTAATATCCGGTCAGGCGAAATAAGGCAAGAGCGATCTTGCCTTATTTTTTTGATATTATTTAATAGCTTTAGGAATATTTTAAAGCTGTTTTGAAAAAACTTGGGTTCTTGTTGCCGGTCTTGCTGACCACGCTGTATGCCTGCCGCCAGGAAAAGCAAAAGGATGTCGTGGCCGACAACCGTTATTATCAAAAGGCAGAGGCTTTCTGGGACCATCAGAACGATTCCGCGTTTTATTACTACAATAAAGCAGCCACCACGTCAAAAGATAGCGTGCAGGTGGCGATGGCTTATAATAACATGGCCCTGTTGCAATCCAACGCCGGGGACTATTTTGGCGGCCAGGAGAGTTTGTCGCTCTCGTTGAAGTTTTTGAGAGAAGATGATCCGAAGGACCATGCCTGCCTCGCCTCGGACTATAATGACCTGGGCACGAACAGCCTGAAGCTCAAGAACTATGATGAGGCGATCGCTTTTTATGACCGGGGCATGCGGTTTACGGCCAATAAGGAATTCCTGGCCATGTTGTACAATAACCAGGGGAATGCTTATCAAAAGAAAAAGGCGTACAACAAAGCCCTGGAACGTTACCGGACCGCCCTGACACAAACGAAAGCCGGGGGCAGGACCTATGCCCGGATCCTGACCAATATGGCCAGCACCCGTTGGTTGCAGCGACCGGGTTTTAATGCGGCACCCGACCTGATGCGGGCGCTCCGGATCCGTTTGAAAGAAGGTGATCGCTGGGGGCAAAATTCGAGTTATATCCATTTGGCAAACTATTATACCAAATCTCATCCCGATTCGGCCTTAATATATGCCGGCAAAATGTACGCGGTGGCGACGGCGCTGAACAGCCCGGATGACCGGCTGGAGGCCTTACAAAAGCTGATCGCTTTGGCGCCGGATCCAGCGGCGAAAACCTATTTTTCAACCTACCAGCAATTGAACGACAGCGTGCAGACGGCGCGCAACGCGGCCAAGAACCAGTTTGCGCTGATCCGCTACGATACGGAAAAGGCAAAGACGGATAACCTCCGCCTGCAAAAGGAGAATGCCGACAAGAAATACGAGCTTATTAAGAAGAACGCCCAGCTCTACGGGATCATTGGGCTATTTGTGCTGGCTATTGTTGCTGTGGTACTGTGGTACCGGAAAAGGAAGCGGAAGCAGGCGGAAGAAACGCAGGAGGCGGTGCGGGAGACCCAGCGCAGGGCCTCAAAAAAGGTGCATGATACCTTAGCCAACGATATTTATCGGATCATGAAAAAAGTCCAATACGGGACGGGCCTGGGCCAGGAGGAGCTGCTGGACGATATAGACGATGTCTATAAACGAGCGCGTGATATCTCCTATGAACTGGTGCCGGGCGCCGATGAGGACTTCCAGGAAAAGATATCGGCTTTGGTGCTGGCTTTCGGTACGGAGGAAACAAAGGTGCTACTGGTGGGGAATAGCGCGGAGTTCTGGCAAAAGATCGAACCGGCGTATAAGTTCGAGCTCAAATACATCCTGCAGGAGTTGATGGTCAATATGCAAAAGCACAGCGGGGCGGGCAATGTGGTGGTCAAGTTTGAAACCGATGGAGAACGCTGCGTGATCACTTATATGGACGACGGGATTGGCATGCCCGAAGAGACGGTCTATAAGAACGGTTTGACGAATACGGGAAACCGTATAAAAGCCATGCAGGGGGAACTTATTTTTGACCATAGCCACCAAGGCTTAACCATTCAGCTATGTTTCAAAGCGCGCTTATCGTAGAAGACCATCAGAGTTCGAACCAGTGGATCCAGCAAATCTTAAAGGACCTGGGGGTCATGACCGTGAAATATGCGTATTACTGCGATGATGCCTTGTTGATGTTGAAAAGAGCCCTGGAAGATAACACTCCTTTTGATCTGCTGTTGACCGACCTGTCTTTTGATGAAGATGGCCGCGTGCAACAGTTGCGCAACGGGGCGATGCTGATCGAGGCAGCCAAAAACCTGCAGCCGGACTTGCGGGTGCTGGTGTTTTCCGCGGAACCCGACCCTGCGGTCGTGGGTAACCTGTTTAAACAACTGGACATCAACGGTTATGTCCATAAGGGGCGCCGCGATATGACCGATCTGAAGACAGCGGTCGAGTATATCCATCAGCATAAGAAGTTTGTGCCGGCCGAGTTCCAGCAGGCGGTCCGGAGCAAAAACGCCCACGATTTTAGCACTTATGATATCCAGATCATTTCCTTGCTTGCCCAGGGCACGCTGCAAAAGAACATCCCGGCCATCCTCCAGCAAAGCGGAGCTAAGGCGACCAGCCTGAGCAGCGTCGAGAAACGCCTGAACCAGATCAGAGAGACGCTGGGCTTCACCAAGAACGAGCAGCTGGTCGCTTATTGCAAGGACCACAAAGTGATCTGAGCCAAATCCAATCCATCTTCATTTATTTTTTCAGATTACGGTTTCCCGTAAAGATAAGTTCCTGTATGCCTGTAGTTTTGGGTAATGCTTAACGATGAAAAGGGGCTTAAAAATAGTTTTATTATTGCTCGCACTATGGAGCGAAAGCTGCCGTGATGATACAACCATAGTATATGTCTGTAAGAGTCGCGGTGCCAAAAAATACCACCTAAAGGAGCATTGCCGCGGCCTGAGCAATTGTACCTATACGGTCGTGAAGATGACGTTATCGGAGGCGGAAAGCCAGGGAAAGACGCGGTGCAAGTGGGAGAAATAAGAAATCAATCCATCAAAAATATGTCAGTAAGAATTACCTGTATTAAGAAGGCTGCCGGGGATCATGAGAATCCTTATGTGGCGATCAGCAGCATGAGCTGGATCAACGAACAATCGAAAAAAACCGGAACTGCGACCCGCATAGAAGTATACGATTTTGTTAAGGATGGCGGAGAAGCCTATGTCAAGGACGCCGATGGTAACAAAGCGAAACTGCTGGCGCGGACCACGGCCAAGGGTACCAAATATGTCAAGACTGAGGCCGACGACGTAAAATCCGATAACCTGCTTAAACTGAAAGAATGTTGAAAAAGATCTATTGCATCGGTTTGTTGTTGATCGCAGCCGGATGTGCGCCGGATGAGCACCAGGTAAAAGTAGCGGCACCCCAGATCAAAAAGGTGCATCTCTACCTCGATAACTCGGCGAGTATGGCGGGCTATTACCGGGAACAGACAGCATACAAGACCATCGTTTCCGACCTGGCCGTCAAAATGGACCGGGAGATCAAGCCGGTGGATATTTCCTTTATCGCCCATACCACGGTGCCTTATCCCGGTAGCGTAACAGATTTCAACACCGCATTGGCGACGACCCCGATGGCGGCGCAAAAAAGTTCGGAACTGCAGCGGATGATCGGGGATATCGCCGGTCATTGCGGGGACAATGACGTTGCTTTGCTGGTTTCCGATTGTATCCTTTCTTTTTCAGACCAGGAGATCAAGAAAAACCCGGAAATCAACCGCGAAAATGCAGGAACTTTCAAAAACAGTATTTATACGACCTTCTTCGCACTAAGAAAACGCGGGTTTGCCGCCAGTGTCTATGGTTTTAAGTCCGGGTTCTTCGGCACCTATTATGATTACCAGAATCAGAAAACAAAGCTTTCGGGAACGGTACGGCCCTTTTACATCTGGGTCATCGCCAAAAAAGCGCTGCTGCTCGATTTTAACAACCGCCTGGAACGGATCTCCAGTTTTAAGCCGGAAAATGCGCTGCATTTCGGCCTGGTCACTGAGCCGGTAACGCACTATACCATTTTACCGGAAATGGAGCGTAAGGGCGATTGGTCAAAGAGCGCTTCGGGCGTAAGCGATATCGAACTTCCTAAAGGACAATCGTTGCAGATCGGCACGGTATTGGACCTGTATGCGCTGCCTTCGTATGCCCAGAATATCAAGTACCTGCAGGATAACCTGGTAATGAGCGCTGGTGGCTGTACCGCCAAATTTGAGGTGCGGGCCAAATCATCCGTCGATCCATCAAAAATTCATTCCGAGAGCCAGGCCCGGGCTTTTCAGAACGCGACACATGTGCTGATGATCGGCGTTTCGGAAATGTCCCTTTCCCAGGCGGAACTGCATTTCCGTCTACCCCTGAAATACGATACCTGGTACCAGGACTGGTCCACCATGAACGACAAAGGGATCAAACAGCAAGCGGGCAAGACCTTTGCGCTGGAGTACCTGATCAGGGGCGCGCAGGAAGCCTATGATGCGTCCAACAAAAACTACATCGATTTTTCACTTTCACTGACCAAATGATATGAATACTTTATTTACAGGAATCTATGAGCTGCTTTGCGGCAAAAACCCGGATATCCCGGATTACCGGGAAACGATCTACCGCAGTGTCGGATTGCTGACCCTGGTGATGGCCATCGTGATCGGCCTGCTGTTTTACCTGGTGCTGGGCCGCTGGCGGAACGTTTGGTACACCCGGATCCATTGGGTGCTGACGGTCATTATCGCGGCCCTGATCGGTTTTGGCCTGGCCTATGGTATTGCCAAGGGGATCATCGGTTCGGCTGACGCTTACCTGACCCAGTTCGCATTGCTGAACGGGGTTTTACTAGCGGTCTATTTGATCCTGCTGTCGCTGTTTTTTAAACGTTTTTCTATCTATTCCAAAAGAACGCCTTTTTAATTATGAGAGTATTTATTTTCGGAATTGGGGGCACCGGTTCACGGGTGCTCCGCTCATTGACCATGTTGCTGGCCAGCGGGGTCAAACTCGACCATCCGGACCTGACGATCGTCCCGATCATCATTGATACGGACGCCCATAACGGGGATACGGCCCGGACACGGGATCTGCTGCGCAGTTATTATACCATCCGGAAGACCTTTGCGGACCCGAACGCCTCCTCCAGGAGCGACAGCTTTTTCAATACCCAGATCCGCTCTTTTAACCGCCTGGATACAACAACTTCAGACGCTGCCGACCTGGACGTGCAGTTCAATTTCCAAAACCAGGACGATACCTTCGCCAATTTTATCCATTTTAACGCCTTGAAGCAGGTGGACAAGGACCTGATCGAATTGTTATACAGCGATAACCTGGACGGTCATCCCGAACTGCATTTAAATTTGAATGTCGGGTTTAAGGGCAACCCGAACATCGGCAGCGTGGTATTCAATGACCTCAAAAATTCACCACAGTTCAAAAACCTGGAAAGCAGTTACACGCAACAGGACCGGGTATTTATCATCAGCTCCATTTTTGGCGGAACCGGGGCCTCGGGCTTTCCGACCCTGGTCAAACTGATCCGGGATTCGACTTCCAATGCCAACCTGGCCAAAACCAGGATTGGCGCTATCACGGTGATGCCCTATTTCAACGTAGACGCCCTTGAAAAAAGCGCGATCAATTCGGCCATATTCGACACCAAGACGAAAGCGGCATTGGCCTTCTATGCGGAAGATGAAAAAATAAAAACCGTGAACTCGCTGTATTATATCGCCGACCCCAACCAATCGGGGACCTTACCCAATGTAGAAGGCGGCGCGGGCCAGTTAAACAACAGCCACCTGGTAGAGCTGATCTCGGCGACCGCTATTCTCGATTTTATACGAAAAAAAGACGATGAACTATCCAGCCCCCAATGCTTCGAATTCGGGGCGGAAAGCGGTGATAACCCTTTTGGGATCGCGCATTTCAGTAACGATACCAAACAGCAATACATCCGTCCACTGACCGCGCTGGCCTATGCGGCGAAGATCGCGACAGATCTTATTCCTGAACTCAGCAATAATGCTTTCTACGGGCCAAAAGAACTAAATATCGCAGGCATGCTGGATGTGCCGTCGGAATACCGGAAAATCATTGACTTTTTCGAACAATTCAAAAACTGGAGCGGAACGGAAATGAGCAGCAAGGATAACGGCCGGGCATTTAATTCTTTTTACTTCGGCCCCGACAAGGACCTAAACCAGTTGGTGCACGGCAAACCCATCAAAACCAGTTTTTTATCATCGGGCTTGAGCAAAAATAAAGTTGGCGGGCTGTTAACCAAGATCGAAGTTGCCGAACCAAACGATCTGCGCATCCCGGAAAAATACCTGAACATGCTTTACAAAACAGCACAGGCCTGTTTAGTTGAACTTGGTCCATTACCTTAACCCATTTAATCGTTCATATATGCCGTATATCTTCAGATTTCACAAAGGCGCCAATAACAATATTTACGACTGGAAGGCGTCCGACCGGATCGGCCCGGGCCATTTGCAGGAGATCAACGAGAAAACCAATATCCTGTCTTCCTCGGCCGGAACCTCTATCCCGACACCCTTGGCGCGCCTGTTTTTATTCAAGACCGCCTTCGAGATCATGGCGGCGCAGGTACGGAAGAATACCGTTGAACCGAACAGTATCTACGCCGGTCTGGTGTCCGAGACCCTGGACCTGCTGGAGCTATTGTATACCAGCGGCGCCGACACGGCCCGTTTCCGGTACCAGCGCTGGACCTTCGACAACAGCGACGAAGCGCTGAACTATTTCGGTGAACGGCCCGGGCATCGCTTGCTGGCCACGTCCTTCCAACAGGCGGCCAGCCAGTACCCGTTCAGCCAAAAGATCGATATTACCCTGATCTATTATAAAGAAGGCAGCAAAGAGGTACTGATCGGCGGTACTTCGCCTTTTACCTTTGTTTTTACTTCGCCGAACTTTAAACGCAAGATGCGGGAACGCGGGTTCAGACCCGTGCGGGGCATGGTTTCCGATGATGTGTTGTTCGATTCCCAGTACCTGCAATTACAAGAGCGGGACAGCGCTTTCGTCAAATACCTGGAGCAACTGGTCAATACGCCCGGGATCGGGGATTCTTTCAAAGGCATCGCGGAATATGTCTCCAACACCGCGAAACGCTATGAACGGCGCTTTGACGGGACTTTGCCGGTGCTGTCCGATATCAAATTCGGGGATATGGCGCTGATGGCGGCGCAGGTCCATCTCCAGCAGGTAAGCGGTGATGATTTCAGGGCAAGGATCAATGAAAGCAGCGATTTCAAGATCGCCTTGCCGCCGGATACCCATTATCAGGGACCGTTGAACCCCTTGTTCCTCCTGGACAAAATGGCGATGAACGGGCAATACTCTTCGGCCTCGAACCTCTGGTCCTCCGCAACGGAAGTCTCCGAACTGGCCTATCCGGAAAACACGATCACAGATATCGTGACGGAGCGGGAACTACCGGGTTTATCGGGGATCAGGTATCCTTTTTTCTCCTCGTTCGATTTTTTTGAGCCGGCATTGGTCCGGCTGCCGGAATACGTGCTTAACGACCAGCGTTTTTTAACACTGAAGGATGAGCAACCTTTCCTATACCCGATCAAACCGCTGTTTTTTCATTTGTTCCCCATCCACCGGATCAAGGAATACCTGAGCGTGGAAGAAGGAAACGGCGAAATCAGGTTTACGATCCGGGTCCCCGTATTCGGGCCCACCAAGGGCTTGCGGGAGATCACCTGCACCCGTATGTATACGGCCCAGCAGGTCGTCGACTATCAAGGTATCCTGGGTATTTTCCCTTTTACCCGGGCGGAGGAGCAGGAACTGCTGTTCATCAATCAATATACGGTCGCCTCTTATGAGAAGACCAATGCGCCGCAACAGTTGGAATCCATCCGCTTTTTCCGGAACGATGCCTTGGAAGCCCTGCCTGCGACGGGCATCCAGCGGTCGAATTATACAGACATTAATACCAGGACCACCTATTATCAGCTCAGCCGGTCCTTCGATATCATCCAGCTGAATTTTAAAAAGAATAACAGCAAGGTTGGCGGTACGATACTGCCGCTTTTTCAAACGGCGCGGAATGGTGAGGCGGAATACATTTATGCCATCGATTTCGGTACCTCCAACACCCACGTGGAGTATGGCAAGGTCGTTGATAAACGGGTGCAAAAGGCACAGCCCTTTGCCATCACGGAACAGGAAATGCAGATGTACCTGCTCAATAAACCGGGGCGGCTGCAGCAAAACGACGGGGAGGGTTATTTGGATTATGAGCGGAGTACCGGTACGAAGATCGACAAGGCCCGCCTGGTTACCCTGAGGGAATTCATTCCCTTTCAGGTCGGCACGCAAAAAAGCGCTTCCGTCCGCTTTCCTTTCCGGACGGCGACGAATGAGAGCGCCGGTTTTATCGGCAACGCGAAGAATAACCGCCTTTTCATCGACGCCAATATCGGGTTTCTGATCGACGAGGACCAGTTATCAGACCAGGCCATGTATAAGACCGACCTGAAATGGCTCTTGCAGAAAGCCAGCAGCGATTCGTTCAATATCAACCGGATTTCCTTATTCGCCAGGGAACTGCTGCTCATGATCCGGACGAAGGTGCTGTTGGAAGAATCGCACGGAAACCTGAAAAAGCTCAGGATCATCCTCGCCTTCCCGATCAGTATGGGAGAAACGCTGAAGAACAAGCTGATCGGGATATTCGATCAGCAAAGACTGGAAGTGTTAGGCGCGGATGCCTTGCCGCTAGCCAGCCCGGTGACGGAATCGATCGCCCCCTATTACGAATTGAAGTCCAAGAACGTCAATATCCAGAATGATAATTTCTGTAATATCGATATCGGCGGGGGAACGACGGATATCGTGCTGACCAAGACGGAAGACAGCAAGGACAGTAATCAGTTGCAATGCTATTGTTCTTCTTTCCGTTTTGCGGGCCGGCAGCTCTGGAGCAGCGGGGTGAACGAATACCAAAGCAGCGATAACGGCTTTGTGGCCTACTATAAACATTTTCTGTTGAAAGCCCAGGTCGACAATGAAAATTCACGGAACCTGGAGCGGGTGCTCAATGGCAGCAGCATCAAGACGGAAGATATTGTGGGTTTGCTGTTCAGCAGCCCGGAGTATAAGTTCAAAGAGATCTTTGCGGATAAGCCCGCGTTTCGGGTCGTGCCCCTGATCCATTATGCCGCGATCCTGTTCTATATCTGCAGACTCTCGACCTGGAAGCAGATCGCCTTGCCCCGTACCGTCAGTTTTTCAGGAAAGGGAAGCGAATATATCAACCTGTTGTTCAATGATGCAGACCTGAAAGGCTTTACCCAAAAGATGCTGGGTATTTTTTCGGGCAAGGCGACCCGGAATGATTTTATCATTGAAAAAAGCAGCGAGCCCAAAGTGATCACCGCCCGTGGCGCGGTCTATTATGCAGCAGACGAGGTGAGCGATGAGGATGGCAACGAATGGGGCAACGTTCCTTTGGAAGGGCAGCGTTCCAATGATAAAAAGCTCCGGAAGGAAAACGTGATCTATAAGGGTTTCAGGACCCCGGCTTATGAGGAACGCCCGATGAGCTATGGGGAACTGATGAACAGCGAGGAGCTTTACCGGGACCTCATCGACAACCATACGGATTTTTTTAACCTGCTCTTTGACGATACCGGTCTGGTCGATACCATCAACCGGAAGCTGGAGATCTCAAATTTTGCGCAGTACAAGCGGTTCTTTTTGCCGGTCAATACCGATGTCTACCAGACGGGCGTACTGCGGGACAGCTTTAAAGCAACGATCAAGGGGCTCGATCCCAATGACCAGGTGGATGACTCGCCGTTCTTTTTCGCCCTGAATTATGCCCTGATCGAATTATCTAAAGAAATCGCTAAAACCGCTCAAATTTAAACCTATGCAATACCTAACAGAAGATAGCCACTGGCTGATTTACCTGGCGCTGCTGATCAGCGTTACCGCCTTATTATGCGCGCTTTTTCGCCGGCGGCCGGCCCCGGTAGAAAGATCGCGACACGATTCCAAGGACTGGCGGGAAGAACTCCAATATAAAGCAAACGAACGCGACCTGAGGGAACTGGCCGTCAAGGTGCGAAACCTGGAAGAACGCTTTAAACAGATGGAGCAACCCCTACAGCGAGAACATGTCTGGGACGATTTTGAACGCCGAACGGCGGAGCCTGAACCGGACCATCAGGAGGAGGAAGCACAGACCACGTTTTTTGCCAAGCTGGCCAACCTGGACAATGGCTTCAGCGCCAGCCTGCTCTCTGTTACGCAGAACGGCGAGCAGGTCTACGAGATCCATATCACGGGCGATACCGGCACCTACCGTATTTCGGAGGACCCGAGCGCACAGCGCTACGCCCTGGCCGAACCCGATTATACGCTGGGCAAGGCCTGTGAATTGCTCGGTACGCCGTACAAGGGCTGCCGGATCATCCTGCGGAGTGAAGGCACGTTACAACGCTCGGCAGGCGACTGGATCATTCAGCAAAAAGCACAGATCGAATTCAGGTAATGGAAGCTGCGATCCAGGATACATTGACCGACCAGGTCCGCGAGCACCTGAAGACCCTAAAGGCAGAGGAGCGCGTCCGTGAAGCGATCTATGGGCATTTTATGCCGCAATGCCTGCAATATGGTATCAGCGAAGATGATTTTTATAAAAAGATCCTCAAGGTCGCTTTCCGGGAAGCCCTGCCCAGTCCCGAAGAAGATCCCGACCCGCCCAACCGCAAAGGCACCTTTGTCACCTTATTCGGCATCACCCTGCATAGCCTCAAACGCCTGGGCACGCTACTCTTTGAAGAGCCCGAACGCGCGCAGGTTTATTTCGAAGATGCGACGCTTTTAAAGGCTCATGCTGATGCGCTGCAAGATGCGGACAGGGCTATTGCACTTGTTCAACTATACCGCTCCGAAAAGGACGCGGAAAAGCGCTACTTGAAGCTTTGTTATGCCCTGAACCCGGCTTTACCGTACCGCATCGACGGGGAACTGTTCACCGACCCGCGGGCACTCCTGAAAGCAGGCTTTGAGCGCCGGTCGCTGATGAACCGCATCTATAAAGAATACCGCCAGGGTCTGCTCCAGACCTGGACGGAACTACCCCCGGAGCCTTCGCCCATCAATTTCCTGCGTTTTATTTACGCGCTGGACCCGAATTTCCCTTTTTATGTCGGTAAGGAAACATTCGATACGCCCGAAGATCTGGTGACCAGGGCGCAGCAGGACCTGGATTTCTGGGTGGAACTGCTCAAATCCGCGGATAACGGCAGCCTGTTTACCTGGTGCGATGCCCGGGGGCACGCGGACTGGCGGACGGCCTGGGAAAGCGTTACGATGCCTGATGATGAACACCGGGGCTATGCGCTGGTACAGGAACTGCTCTACGTGATCGCTGCTGAATTGGATCGGCCCCGGATCGAAAGCACACAAAAAGAGATCGATTTGCCCGATATTCCGGCCACCAAGATACTGGAAGTCATCATTCCGTTGCGAGCAACCGCCCTGGGATTTGTCCGGGCAAAGCTCGAACTATCGCCCGCCCACGCGGGTATCAGCCTTAATCAAACAGAGGTGATCCTATTCGATCTGGACGGGCGTACCGAAGAAACGTTGATCCTATCCGTCGATCCGCAACAACTACAGAAAAACACCGAGTACCACTCGGTCATCCGGATCATCACCGGTGAACACATACAGGAGATACCCGTACGGGTACTCTGCGTCTTCCCTTTACGGAGCTTCCGCTTATACCTGCTTAAATACAGCGCTTTCGGCGCGGCTTTTTTTGGCCTGTTCCGTTGGCTGCTGACCCTTAATACCGGGCAAGTGGGAAGCCTGTCTCCTGTGCTGATCAGGACCGAGATCACCCGCTCCCTGCCGGATAACTACCTATCATTTTACTGGGTTTTCGTCGCCATGCTGACGGCCCTGATCCTGTCGGTCTTAGCGATCAGAAAGGTGGAAAAGCTATGAGAAGAAACCTACGGATCGTATTGGTCGCCACCGCCGTGGCCGTCCTGGTCTACAGCATCGATTTTGGCGGGCTGATGAATTTTATCTTCACTGTGCTCATCATCTGGCGGGCCTACGTGTTACTCAAAAGAAACAAGCGTCCTGCCTTGCCCCGTATGCTGCCGAAAGTATCCGTACCAACAAAGGCCCCGGAGGTGACAGCCCAACAGATATGGATCGTCGCCCTGATCTTCGGCGTCGTGCTCATTTTCGGCGCTTACCCGACCGTCAGCGCAGGCGCGATCAATTTTTTTACCTGGGGCGATCATCTCCTGGGCGGCAGCGCCTACCCGGTACTCTGCTGGATCCTGGGTGGCCTTTTCTTCGGCCTGGCGCTCGGCAGCCTGGTCATCCGGCGCAAATACCATATCCCGCTGCGCTGGTGCCTACCTGCGGCCGCGCCATTCGTCCTGGGCCTGGTACTCCTGCAAGCCTTCAGCGATCCGATGGGCAGCATCGTGCCAAGGCCCTTGCCTCCAGCGCCGGATACGACGGCCGTTAAAGTAGCTGATACCACGCCGGTCGTGCATATACGAAGAAAACATCAACTAACGGATACCAGTTGCACTGGCCGACTCGCCGAATTAAGCATCAACAGCCGTTCCGATAGCGTGACCCTGTATTACCGCACCCGGCGCCGCAGTGGCGGCCCCTGGAGCGCCTGGAAATCCAAATTCATCCAGCAACAGGGCCAGTTCCCGCTACCAGGACATGCCAATAGCCTGCAATACTATTATGAAAGTAAGAGCGGTACGGGTAAGTCCGCGGAAGATCCTTATACAAAAACGCTTTGCGAGGGAGAACTGGTCGTAGAGATCGACTGATACGGGTTCCCGTAAAAAAAGCTGGCGTAGTCGATATAATTTTGGTTATGGATTTTAAAGATCAAATATTACAACTGGCGGCGCGGGTAGAAAAGTTGTTGCCGCAATTACAAACCGAGGAAGCGACCAAGAACGCGCTGATCATGCCCTTTATCCAGGTATTGGGCTATGATGTCTTCAATCCTTTCGAGGTCAATCCCGAATTTGTCGCGGATATCGGTATCAAAAAGGGAGAAAAGGTCGATTACGCCATCATGAAAGAAGGTGAGCCGACCATCCTGATCGAATGCAAGCACCACCTGGAAAAACTGGACCCGCATAATTCACAATTGTTCCGTTATTTCCATACTACCAAAGCGAAGTTCGGCCTGCTGAGCAACGGGCTCAATTACCGTTTCTATACCGATCTCGATGAAAAGAACAAGATGGACAGCACGCCCTTCTTCGAGTTCAACATTACCGAGATCAAAGAAGCCGAGATCGTCGAGCTCAAAAAGTTCCACAAGTCCTATTTTGATATCGAAAGTATCACCAATACGGCCAGCGAGCTGAAATACCTCAACGAACTGAAGAACCTGATCACCCAGGAAGTCGTCAATCCTTCGGAAACCTTCGTGTCCTTTTTCACCCGGCAGGTCTACCCCGGCGTACTCACCGCCAAAGTCAAAGAACAATTCGCGCCCATCATCAAGCGCTCGTTCAGCCTATTGATCAGCGATGCCATCAGCGAAAGGCTCAAATCCGCCCTGAACCAGGAAAAACAACACGAGCCCGAAGAACTCGTCACTGCAGAACCCGCACCCAAGATCGTGACCACCGAAGAAGAGCTCGAAGGCTTCTATATCATCAAGGCCCTGCTCCGCCAGCACGTCGACGCCAAACGGATCACTTACCGCGATACCCAATCCTATTTCTCGATCCTGCTGGACGATAACAACCGCAAGACCGTCTGCCGCCTGTACCTGGACGGCTCCAAAAAACACATGGCCATCTTAGACGAAGCCAAAAAAGAGGTTCGCTACGATATCCAGTCCCTGGACGAGATCTACAAACATACCGACGCACTGTTAGCTGTAGTCGCACGTATTGAAAAAAATAAAAGCATAAACTCATGCCCTTCAAGCATTTTTTAGGCACTTCTCTGGATTTCGAACGCACACACCAGCTCATCCTGCAATGCTTGTTCAACGATCCTTTATTTCTGAAAGTGATGACGGGAATGGAGCCTGACCGTTATCAGGTCCAGTTGGAACCGCTGGGCGGTCTTTTTGATATCGGCATCCTTGATAACGATAAAAAGTACGTTTGCCTGATCGAACTCAAAATGTGGTCAGGCTTATCCGATGTCCAGCTGGAAAGACAAGCCAAGCACCTGGAGAGCCAGCGATGCCCCGGCATGCATATCCTGCTCGGCACGACCGACCTGCAGTTCCACCGTGACCAGGACTATGATGAGCTCGCGGAGCGCGCCTATGACCACAGCTGCAAGATCGGCTACCAACAATTGATCGGTGTACTCGATACCTTTATTGTGCGCAATGATCCCGCTTTGCCCGTTAGCATCATCGCTGCCAATTACCGGGATGCGCTTAGCAAACAAGCCGCTTATCTTGACGGCGCCTGGCTGGATCCCTATGCGAACCCGCACTTCCGGGCTTATTCGGCCTACAGTAAGATCAAACGGTATTTGCTGGACGAGTGCTTTTATATTTATTCTGTCAATAATGCGGGAGGCGCAGCGTATATCCTGAATGACGCCAATTCCTGGACCAAATTCACTTATAAAGGCCACGAGTTGCAGATCTATCAGGAAATGCTTGATCTGCAACTGATGATCCGCATCTATGGTGACGGTGCGCCCAATCATATCAAAAACCAATTAAAAGACCGGGTCATTAAAGAACTGAAACGCCGGGATAAATTTAATCTGCCCTGGTGCTTTGAAAGCAAAAGCAGCAAATACCATAAGATCGCCATTTATAAGCCGCCATTGCAAACAATGGAAGATTGTATGCATATCGCAGATATTTTTAAGTTTTTAAACCCGGTACTTAAGGAAATCGCAAAAGTTCTTGAAGACAATACAGTGTAACTCCAGGTGCTACGGGAAACCGTAAGAAAGATCTTTTATAGCTGATTACTTTTGGTATCGCATAATCAGCCATCAATAGCTATGAAACTAACCGTCAGATTAGGGAAACCCGGTAGAACAACCACGCAGTTGTTAAAAAAGAATCATGGGCTTACTGGTCCTATAGAGAATTGGAACGGCATAAACGGTTCAGAGCTCTATTATGGGCAATCTTATGACGGTGAGCCGGCCTGGAAAAAATTCCTCGAAGAAGGTATGGATGAAACACTTGAATTGAATAATCAAGGCGCAGCAGCGGTTCTATTCGTACCAACGACAAAACAGCGGCAGCTGATCTATGTTTTCGGCTATGGCTTTTTAAGTGTTCAAATTGGTTTCACAGAATGGGATTTTGGATTGAAAGTGGTTTTAAATTCTGTCTACAGTGATGGTCTTAAAAGTGTTGATTCCCACAGCCTGGACTATAAAGCTAAAAATCGCCGGGTACAATTAGGTACCCAGGGTAGCGTCGGAGAATTCGATATTGATATCATGCAGGACCTGGTGAGCCACATATCAGGATTATCATCAGATAAGAATTTCGCCAAAACCTTAAGTGGCGGTGAAAGTCTTCACCTCACCGTCGATCTGGAAGGATCCTCTCTGGTAAAAAAGGGCCAAGAAATTATGGCACAATACGAAGGGCAAACCTACAAGACCAGTTTTGCATGGATTGACTTTATATCCCCGATAAAAGATGAACAACTTATCAATCATTTGAATTTAGCAATGAACCAGCATATCGATGATCATATCGCTGGTGGCCAGGGTAACGAAATCGTACTGTCTTTTCCTACCGTTATCGATATGGATAATTTGGATCACTTTAGATTTAACGGATATGGTTCTATTACTGAATATGAGCTAATTGATTTCGACTCTTTCGTTAAGGACTATAGGGTATATCATCAGCAATTGATTCATGACACCGAAGACATCCGTATTCAACTTTATAACGGTCATGAAAAGATATTCCAAAGCTTTACCCTTTATAAGTGTATAACGACAGAAATTGAAGACAATGGTCACTTTTATATCTTATCACACGGTCAGTGGTTTCAATTAGCAAAAACACATTACGAAAAGGTCAATCATTTCTTCGATCAATTATTGCGCAGTGCAGAATATCTTCAAACGGGCGTAACCTTAGAACAGAATGAACCCAATTATCTTGCTACTATTTCAGGCCCGAACTTGCAAGTCCTGGACAGAGACTTGTATTATGGTTCAGGCGGGACATCTAATGCGGTTGAGTATGGAGACATTGTGAATGACGCGGGAGAAATCGTCCATGTTAAAGACGGCGCCAGTTCAAGTAAGTTAAGCCATTTATTCAACCAGGGGTTGGTGTCGGCGCGCTTGTTAAGTATGGAGAAGGATTTCAGAATGAGCCTCGATAAAAAGCTAACCAATAAAACGATCAAGTCGGCATTACACCTCAAAAAAATTGACGTATCCGAAATCACCGTCGTTTTCCGGATATTGCGAAAGGGGCCGAATTTTAATCTCCCTTTCTTTAGTAAGATCATTCTTTTTGATACGTATCAAAAAATAAAAAGTATGGGTTATCGGTTTAGATTGGAATGGGTCGAAAAACAATAACTTAGAAGTATATATAAATGAAACAACTTTTTTTTATTGCCCTTAGCTTGGTATTCGGAGCATTGCAGCGTCAGCCTGTTATTTTTGATATTCCCCGGCTTAAAGGAAAAAGTATGACACAGATCAAAAAAATATTAGGTCAACCTAAGTATAATGTTATACCAACGAATTATCAGATTCAGGCCGGTGCGACGGGGGACGCTTTTTTTGAAAAAGGAGATTTTACTTTAGAGATCACATACAATCCCGTAAATCAAAAGGTAAATGATTTTTTTATTTCGAAAGCGCACGCAGTAAGCAACTATATTGAATTAGAAATAGCTGGAAATATATTGAACTCGAAAGATTTTTTCTTATCGCCAGTGCGCGAAAAAAAGCATCCTTCTCTATTTACAGGTGTTACTGCAACTCCGAAGTAATAAATCAGTTTAATGCGAAGAGCCTGAGATTCTAACGATCTAATTAGTTGAATAATAGTATATTCGTTAAACCTAAGCCGTTATGAAATCCAAATTAGTATTGTTGATCATAGCTTTGTTCCTCGTGCTGGATTGCCCCGCTCAGGAATACGTAAACGTAATTGATCAGTCGTTCGTCGTGCATTCTTCTGGCAATATGTTTGTGAATTCGAACAGCAATACACGGAACGTCATCCCCGTACCGTTGCCGGCAAGGGCGATTGGTTATATTTACCGGGTGAGCGCAGCGAAAGGAAATACCGGTCAGGGTGATAAGTTGATCAGCTTACTTAAAACTGTTGCGCCAAAACAAGTGGTGATGGAAGCCACCTTGCTGCAATTTGCGCTGAATTATAGTGACGGGGGCGCGGTGGATCTTTTTGCTTTCAGTAATGTCGCTGATGCCAATTATTTTCTACGTAAACAAGATAATAGCTGGAGGGTTTGCTGGTCGAGCATGGGGGTGATCAACACCTGTTTTGCGACCAGCCAATGCCTTGGAACGGGTGTCTATTTCGGCTTCCGTAATAATAACCTGGCGGCGCCGGTGAATGTACACCTGGAGGTGGTAGCTATGGTTGATACGACCCGTCAGGCGATAGCAACAACCGGCTATACGATCACCAACGGTACTAACCAAGGCGTGAACTATTTGATCAGCGCAGACAAGCTGAACTGGCAGCGCTACAGTATGATGACCGGGGACGTTCAGCACTTGGACCTGAACCAAACGCAATTGTACATCCGGGTCGTGAACGGTTTGTTCAACTTCGTGACTTACCCGATTCAGGCCGGCAGACGCTACCGGATTATTCTCAATACGATGGGGAAATTAGATGTGATCGCCGACTAATAAATTAAACCCGATGAAAAAAATAACAGTTGTTTTGATCGCTCTTACGTTGTGCCTGCGGGTACTGGCCCAGGAGGAGTTGCGTATCCATCATATCAATGTGGAGGACGGGGACGCGACACTGATCGGTATCTATGATGTGGCCACGCATCATTACAAAAGCACCATCCTGATCGATGGCGGGGCATCCAATCCCAATGACCTGCTCTTACCTTATTTAAGAACGGTCATGGCTACCCATGTGAACTATGTCGTGCTCACGCATTACCATAAAGACCATTACAATGGCCTGCTGGCCCTAAAAGACGGCCGCTTAACGGCGGATTCGGTGATCGACCCGGGTGCCGAGGGGGGGCCGGCCGCGATGGAGGTGGCTACGCCCTGGCTGGATGTAGTCAAGACACAGCACCATAGCCGCAACTTTGTGTCTTTCGGCACCGCCAAAACCAGCATCGGTCATAAACTGACACTGGGCACCGCCGGAGGCTTGCCGGTCGTGCTGGAATGTGTCGCGGGCTGGGGAAATACGCTGAACGGACAAGGGATCACTCCCGACCCCAAACCGCAAAAGAGCAATGCCAATAATTTTACGCTGGCCTTCGTACTCACCTGCGGGCAGTTCCGCTATTTTATCGGCGGCGATCTCGGGGGTAAGACCGAAAGCGAATACATCGACCAGGAAACCGCGCTGATCTCCGATTTTACCAAAGAATTCCCCGTGGCCTGGTCCTGGAACCATACCACGAGCGCCTCAGGGCACCTTTGCGGCTTCAAAGCCGATCATCACGGCAGCGAGCACAGCAACAACCAGGCCTTCATGAATAGCCTTAGCCCCGCCATCACCATCACCTCCGCGGGTAAGCAACCCTCATGGCACCTGCCGAGCCCAGCCTACCTCGACCGCCTCGCCCAAGTTTCAGCCCTATCCGGTAACCGCGGTGTTTATTTCACCAACCTGTACGACTTCGCCCATACCCCCTCCAAAAGCACCGCCGACAGTCTGTTCAGCCACCGTCCGCAGACCAGCTATAGCTACGGAAACGCCATGGCAGGACAAAAATCGAGTTATCTCATCAAAGTCCCCACTGCCAACCTCGCCAACAAAAGCGCTTTCCAGGTGTACCGGGTGGATGATGCAGGGGCACGGATGACGTTATTGGCGGGGTTTCAGTGCCATGGTAAATAGGAATGATTTATTCTATTGTAAATTTAGTAACTTGAGATAGCAAATAAATTCTTCGAAAAATAATGCCTAATAGCTTATCATATGGTGCAAGTTTCCCCTACGCAACATGGGGCTCCACTTTTAATGAAGTAGTAAATATTACAGCTTTAGAAAAAATATTTATTTGTCATGCTCAAATAGCGGATTTAGAGAAAGTCGCTTTTGAACTTTCCCAAACGGTGGTCGATCATAACTGGATTTTGGACCTGGATCATAGAGCCAGGCGCGCCTATGAAACCACGGCCCTCAAAACGGCGAAAAAACTGGTAGAAGTCTTCAAGGTGACGACTTTCGATAATCGGGTTACTAGCGAATTTGGAGAATTAATGGTTTCTATGGGCGCTTCGAAAGCCCTCGAAATAGTTTTTCAGCATCGGTGTATTCCGCTGGCGGAGCTTTGGAAACCTAATTTATCACAGAACGAAGGCTTTGATTTCCATACCGTGTGCCCAAGCGAAATTATAAATTTTGGCGAAGCGAAATTTTCGTCAACGGCGTCACCTTACGGGGGTAATTCGGGAGATAGCTCGGGAGCCGGAGGGCAAGCGGACGGGTTTATCGGTGCTTCCAAGCATTTGATGGATAATGTTCACCTTGGCTCTTTAGCTGGAGAGAAAGCGGCATTAAACTTAGATAATGATCAGTATGGCGTAGTACTGGCTTTTTCGATTAATGCCTCGAACCCATTGCTGGTGCTTAAGAATGCGTTAGAACAAGCGCAGACTTACGAAAATTTAAAGGGCGCAAAGAATATTTACATTGTGGGGGTAAGCCATGAATCTGACGGAAATTAAAAATTCAGCGGACCCCGCAAATGATCTGGCTATCCTATTGGGGACGCTTCATCGTGAAGGTCCGAAAGATCCGGCCCTGCTGGAAAACCTAAGTTATTTCAAGAAGTTTTTTCCAGCTGTTTTTGAGAAGTTCGAGGAAAAAATCATCTCGGCACTTGGACTTTTTTACAAGGTGGGAGATCCGGGTAATTTGTATTCTTTTTTGATGCAAGGTTTCGGTGACCAGCATAAGGAAGAACATGGCGCTTTTCTTACCCCTGTCCAGGCAAGTATCCGCCGGGCGATCGATGACAATCAATATATTTCTATATCGGCCCCGACAAGCGCTGGTAAATCTTACTCCATACGGGATTTTATAGCTGAACAAAAGGGAGATGCGGTGGTCGTTGTACCGTCCAGGGCACTAATCGCAGAATATATGAATGCGATGCGTCGGAAGTTCGCGGGAAATAAAGACGTGATGATCACAACCTTTGTTGATCTTGTCTATAAAACACGGCCCTTAAGAAGAATTTTCGTGCTAACTCCGGAACGAACTAAAGAACTTTATAAATACAGGGACCAATTGCCCATTGAAGTTTTTTTCTTTGATGAAGCCCAAATGTCTGAAGAAAAGGGCAGAGGGGTAATTTTTGACGTTTCCGTAAGAAGGGCTAATAAACACTACCCAGCAGCGAAGATCATTTTCGCCCATCCTTTTATCGAAAACCCCGGAGCGCAATTTACTAAACACCGGCTACCGGAAAATCAGGAGGTCAGTTTCAGTCATTCGTATACCCAGGGTGCCGTGGGAAAAATATGTGTTTTTAAGGACAAGGAAAAATTTTATTACTTCTCCCCTTATCAGGACAATGGGCATCTTAAAAAAAATTGCATCGAATTAGAACATAGTTTCGCTGAATTTGCATTAAATGGTGAACATTCCATTTTGATATATGTCTCAAAAAACTCCATTTATAATGGTTCTTTTATAGAAGGATTTGACGCTTATATCGCCGGTTTACCGGAACTCAATGATCAGGGTGCATTGGAGATCATTGAAAACATACGCCGCATTGTGGGTGCAAACACTTCGGAACATGTATCAAATTTGGTTAATCTCTTAAAAAAAGGGGTTGTCATTCATCATGGTTCGATCCCTTTGGAAGTCAGATTTCTGATAGAAGATTTTATTCGAAATAAGTATTCTTCGCTTTGTTTTGCGACCAGCACGCTTGCTCAGGGAATAAATATGCCGTTCGACATAGTTTGGCTAAAAAATAACAGGTTTGACGGTACTGAAAGCGAGCGTGCTTTGGCATTTAAGAACTTAATAGGCCGGGCAGGCAGATTGACGCCGGAAAAAATATTTGACTATGGTTATGTTTTTACCAGTAAGGCAAAACTTTTCTCGACCAGAATTAAAACTCAATTTATCCTTACACCGCAATCGATTCTGGAATCAGTGGTGACGGGGGACGATGAAAATGACCAAAGAGAGCTGATCGAAGCCATACAAAATGATACCTTCGATGATGCAACGAATATTCCTTTGTCGAAAGTTGAACGTCTGTCTCAGCCAATCGTTATCGATGCTGCTATGCGCTTTTTGGACATATTTTACAGAATTCCGTCCGACTTAAGACTGAGCATAGGCGGCGCAGCCAATAAAAGCTACCGGGATAACGCAAAAAGATTATTGCAAACCATTTATGAAGCCTCGCTTGGGCGGATTTTATATGAAGGGGAGGAAAAGGTTTTTAACCAAGCTATAGATATTTTTTTCCATGCCGCTCAGGGCCGGTCATTCAGTGAAATCGTAGGACTGAGGTATAGCTCTATCACTAATCGGGATAATCCGGGTATCCCGTTTGCGAATTTCAGCCAGCCCGCTGAAAAGTTACCAAACAGCAGCTTAAAAAATAGTTTTAGCTTATTTGGCCTACAAACCCCTAATAGGGCAGTGAGTTATGATTCCATTATTTACGACACCTATGATTACATGGATCAAGTGATATCATTCTCGCTATCGGATGTGTTAATTGCAGCGTTTATGATATACCGGCAACAAACTAATGATAATAGAGCCGCTAGATTAATCGAACTATTAAGGTACAATACAAATAACGATGTATATATTCTTTTATTAAGATATGGTTTCCCCCCTGAACTAATTTACGATATTGCGCGTTATGTCGATTTAATCGACGAAGATAATATTGTGTTCTCAACAGAGATCGCTAATGCCCCAGTGATTATCAAAAATGTTGTTGAGTGGTATTTACCCAATATTTAAAACAGCAGTTTTATAAAGTGGAACATTTCATAAGAAGTGCCCTAATAATAATTATAGAGAAATCGAAGCTCTTTGTCGTATATAAAATCTATCGATCATTTTACATTTCGTATGATCCGGAGGTCATAACAGGTGAGTAGTTTATCGGACAAGCAGGGGCCAGGCTCCTTTCCAATACTCGACCCGCTTATAAAGCGGTAAGCCCGCAGGGCGATGGCGGCCCTTGACCTCGCCGACCAGGAAACGCTGCAAGTACTCGATCCCCAGCTCGGTCCCGATGTTCTGTGCAGCCATCTCAAAAGCCGCATTGAAGGTATAGGTATCTGACAACAATGCCGCGTCCTGGTTATAAGCATTCAATTTCCAGGCCGAAAAGTGCCCCTTATCCATTTTTGAGGTCCCGGTCCGGTCCTGGTTAGCAGCCCTGTAAACCCCATCTTCGTTGGGCATATCCGGCAAATGCCTCCAGGCTGCCATCTGACCCTTGCGCGCAAAATTCAAAGAGTCTGCCGTTTTAGCCATTTGCCTGGTGTAAACGCCATGCACGACAAGCGCCTGATGCTGTTTCACATCGGCGATGGACTGGAAATAGGGCGTATCCCACTCAAAACAGTTGCTGAAACCCGGATGGACAAAAGGTTTGACGGGGTATTTATGATACAGCGTATCGAGGTAACCCTGACTCACGTGAATAATCACTTCCTGCGCCTGCGCACAGGCAAAGGACCACAAGAACGCCCCGAAAAGTATATATTTTTTTATCATCGCCTAAATATACGGCGATTCAGCATACGGTTTCCCGTAAAATTAGATCTTCCTTACTGTTTAAATTTGGTTATTAAACCATCAAACGAATCAACATGAAAACTAAATTATTTTTTTGCTGCTTTATGGCGATGCTGTGCATCTCCGCAGCATTCGCGCAAAGAACCCGTTATTCAGGCAGCCGCCATACCAGCAGCCATGGGGGACATTATTCGGGCAGCCGGGGCAGCTCCCATAAAGGGGGGCATTACCGGAACAGCAGGACCAGTAACCATTACGGGCGGCACAAACGATAATGATCAATATCCATACTAAATCAAATTCTTTAATACGATGAATCAAATTTCAGCAATCAAACCAGGACCAAAACGTCAAAAGGAAGACGGGAAAGACGACAGAAGGCAGCGGGTAGACCCGCCAAATAAGCCAAAGCATCCCGACCTGAAACCCCATCAACCCAAGCCCAAAAAATAAGGATGCTCTCGGGAAAGCTTCCCGTTGCATAACTGTGTGCAAGGCAAGTGGTGACATATTGATGCACCCCGATTGGCTGAAAGAAACTCGCGGGTCTTTTCTGGAAGTTCCTGGCATTGGCATCCCTTCATCGGAGATCCGGCCGTTGACGGGTGGCCAAGTCAGATTCCCTGCAGCTTTTGAGCCAGGTTATCCTTATAGGTGAGCCCGATAGTGAGGTCCTTGCCATCTAACCGCACAAAATTTCCCTCGATAAATTGAATATGATCGAGGTTAATGATCGTCGACCGGTGAATGCGTGCAAACTTAGCTGCGGGTAGCAAGGCTTCCAGCTTATTGAGCGTCATATAAGTAACGAGAGTTTGTGTTGGCGTGAATATTTTCAGGTAATCGCCGAGCGCTTCAACATAGATGATATCTGCATGGCCCACCTTGACCAGCCGTTTGTTTACCTTTAAAAACAGGTAGGGGTTTTCATCCTGCCTGGACGAAGATATCTCCTGTCCTTCTTTTTGCGGCACAGCTTTTTGTACTGATTTCAAGAATCTTTCGAAAGTAATGGGCTTTAGTAAGTAGTCCAGCGCTTCCAGTTCAAAAGCCTCGACGGCATGATCGGCATAAGCCGTAGTAAATATTACCTTCGGTGGATTTTTAAGTGATTTTAAGAAGCTAAGACCTGTAATACCCGGCATCTGGATATCGAGGAACATCACATCAACCGGCTGCTCGTGCAATATTTTAAAAGCCTCGATAGCGCTTTGACAGGCTGCAACACAGGTTATATCGGGCAATTGCTCCATATATCCTTGTAACAGTTGCCGGGCAAGCGGCTCATCATCTATGACGATACAATTGATCATTTAAGTTTGATGGTTAAAGTTACAGTAAATGTTTCTTCGTCGGTACTGATATCAAACTGGTGCCTGCCAGGGTAAAGCAGCTCTATCCGCTTTTTCACATTTTTTAAACCGATACCGCCTGTTTCGGGAACAACTACGGTAGATTGTGATTGCAGAACCGGGTTTGTAATCTGGAAGATCAATTCGTCATCATCAGCTGCCAGCACCACTTTTACATATTTACCGGGGATATCTTTCGCCAGCGAATGTTTAAAGGCATTCTCTATCAGCGGTAAAAACAGTAAAGGTTCGATCAGGATGTGCGAGGTGTCGCCCTGAATAGCAAAATCGATAATTTCGGGGTTATCGTGCCGTATCCTTTCCAGCTCGATATAGCTTTTCATAAAATCCACTTCTTTTTGCAGCAATACCTGCTCCTGTTGGCTTTCGTATAACACGTAGCGCATAATGGCCGAAAGATCGGCGATCATAGGCGATGTTTTTGGCGAGCCCTGCACGCTAAGCGAATACAGGTTATTGAGGGTGTTGAAAAAGAAGTGCGGCTGCACCTGTAGTTTAAGATGCGTTAGTTCCAGCTTAAGCTTGTCATTTTCGAGTGTATACAACTTGTGCTGATTTTTGAACAGGCGTAAAACCACATATAACGAAGTGTTGGCCAGCAACATTAAACAGGTATAGCTTACTGTTTGATTCAGCCAATGTCCGCTGAAAGTTGTCGGGCTTGCCATTTGCAGGTTATGCCGGTATTGAGCCGGGATAAAAGGCATGTGGATGACCGCGATAGCGGCCAGGCGTTCATTCAGTTCGTAAATAACAATATAGGCCGGGAATAAAATCAGCGAAAGCCAGTATCGCTTTTTATCAAATATCACCGGCAATACCCACCGGTAAAACAAGATGATGGAAGGCAGGCTGAATGCTGTTACGATCACCAGGCCGATAGTCCAGCTAAATTTATCGAATATCTGCAAACCGATAAACAGAGGGATAAGGATACATACCACAAAAAGATACAGCGCCTCGGTTAGCAATGCCTTTTGTTTATAGCTCAATGATGAGAAATGAATACCCATACCCCAAAGTACCATATTATTGACTTATCCCGCTTGTATTTTTCGATGAACTGCTGTTTTTCTTCGCCGAAATTTATTTGGCCCGTTTACCGGGCGTACGGCAACGTTCATCTAATTAAATGTAGATAGCAAACAGGCACTTGCATTTTTGCAGCATGAAAAAGATCGCCGCCCTCTTCAACGCCGTTGTATTGAGCATCACAATGCTGCAAGCGCAAACTGCACAGCAGGTAAAAAATTTATCGGCCTATGCCAAGGTATGGGGCTTTTTAAAGTACTATCACCCCGAAGCTGCGAAAGGCAACCCGAACTGGGATAAGGAATTATGTAAGATGATACCCATGGTTAAATCTACAGCTACTGACGAGGCTTTTAATCAACTGCTCAACAGTTGGTATAATCATCTGCCCAAAGCAAAACTATCGGCAACCACAACGCAATTGCAAAGTGATACCATCATGCGGGTGTTCGATGAGCAGGATATCAAAAGTTTCGGCGTAAGCCAGGCTTTGCAGGATGAGTTTATCCGCCTTTATCAATATCACCTGCCCGGGGCGAGCAAATATATAACCGATTGGTCGGGCAAGTATCATTTAGACTACATCCGGCATACCGAGGATCCTTTTAACAAGCCGGCCTGCCCCGATGAAGAGCACCGCCTGCTGGCATTATTCCGCTACTGGAACATTATCAACTATTTTTATCCGCACAAAAAGATCAATGCGCCCGGTTGGGATAAGGTACTTGCCGACTGTATTCCGCAATTTGTTGCGGCAAGCAATGCCGAAGAGTACCAGCTCGCCTTTTTAAAACTTACCGCTCGTTTAAAAGACAGCCATTCGTTTTTCCAACAGGAAGACTGGAACAAGGCACATACACGTTTAAACATGCCTTTTGATCTGAGCTTTATCAATGGCAGGTTTTACATTATCAAAAGTCGGTACGATTCGCTGATGAACGCGCTCAATTTTAAAATAGGTGATGAAATTGTGGGCATTAACGGTAAACCTGTTGCCGACCGGATTAATGATCTCAAACCATTGACAACCGGAACTAACGAGCTATCCGTTTACCGCAATATCGGCGCAATGCTTTTTAAGATCGACACCGTCGCTTCAATCCAAATTGGCATTAAACGACAGGGTGAAACTATGGAAAAACACGTTTCGCTGTATACGGGCGCGGCTTTGTACAAATACCGCCAGGGCCATCCGTTAAAAGCATGGGAAGACATGGGGAACGGCGTATGGTACGTGCGTATATGCGAAATAACCCAACCCGCTACCCTTACCAAACTCTTTGCCGACATACACGAAGCCAAAACCGTGATATGGGACATGCGTGCCTACCCCGATTTTAAAGTAATGCAGCAGGTAAAAAACGGCCTGTTTACAGAAAGCAAAATACAGGGAACCGATTGTAACGGTATAGTAGACTTCCCCGGGTCGTTCGCTAAACATACAGGCGGCGGTTTTGGTCAGAGCAATAGTTTGAGCCTGCCTTTGTATACCGGCAGGATGATCGTCCTGGTAAATGAGTTTACGCAGAGTTTGGCCGAAAGTGCGGCTGCAGAGCTTCGTACAAGGCCAAATACCATCATTATGGGCAGGCAAACGGCAGGTACTACCGGTAATGTCACTTTTGTGGAGTTTCCGGGCGGTATAACAGCCGGTTACACGGCAGTTGGCGTGCAGGGCATAAACGGTAACTTTACCGAAGGTTTGGGTGTGAAGATCGATATGCCTGTCGAGCTGGATGTTAATGAATTATCCAAATATCCCGACCTGATGTTGCAAATAGCCTACCGCGAAGCCGTAAAAAGTAAGCTTTAAAAAAGATCAGGCGTTGGGTATACGAAAGTAAGGAAACTGTACCAGACCCATTTCAGATTTGATGATCGCATCTGGATGGTCATAGGCCCGAGCAAACAACCAAGCAGCGGCCAACTGGAGATATTATCTATTAATTTTTAAGTGGCAAGATGCTTCGCCGCCGCGCGGAAACAGCCCGGTCAGTAACAAACAGCTATCGCCGAAATGACAGAAGAAAAAAATTTACAACTGGAAAGATTGGTCTTTTTACGGACGCCGTTTTTGCCATTGTAATAGCCCTTCTGGCGCTTGAGCTTAAGGTTGAACTCGGGCAGAAACAGCTGACTTATCCTGATATGGTTTAATTAAATTAGTACAGTCCTTCAGGGATCGAAGCACTGTTTCTTGAAAGCTGAAACGCGTGATGATTTCTTCAGCTGTCTTTTTTGTCACCTATTAGTTTATTTCAATATCAACGTATCCTGAACAACTTGGCTACCAAGCGTAACACTATCTCTGGCAATTATTTTGTATTTCGTTAAAGCCAATTGCCCCAATATGTAGAATTTAACCGATGATGGTAAATTGGTTATTGAAACCATTCCTTTTGCATTACTCACCAGAGAATAATTACTTCCTTTGAGAGGAAAACCCAAAAACAGTATGATACGGGCAAGATACCATACTGACCCCACCTGGTATTGGATTGTTAACACCCATCTCAGTCCCATACCGTATGCCAACGCAAAATTTTACAACCAACTTTATGCAAATTTAGAATCCGCAAATCCGGCAGGAGTTACGCCGAACACGACTTACAATACCACGATACAAACCGGCCCGCGAGGTGGCAAGTATTATATCAACAAGAATGGTAAGAAAACCTATGTGAAGCGAAGCACAGCGTCGGGCAGCACAAGGTCGGTCGGTGGCAAAGGGTCGCGTGGCGGAAAGCCTTAATGGAGCTGTAAATAAAAATAAGTCCATAACGAAAAAGATTGGTGCGTTCATCGGTTTCATTAAAACCGTGATTTCGGCATTGAGCATGCTCCAGCCGGCGCAGTGAAGGGAGACTTGCCGGTAGTCATCGAGGGGGCTATTTTCATAGCTGTAATGTGCGAAATTGGACGACATAGACTTCATCATAAATTAATATTTGAACCGCCAGCAGCATTTTATCAATATAACCTATTGGCTGTTCTAAAAAAAGACAATTGTTGCTTTGATATTTGAAATAATATTTTTTATCTTAGACATCTTATTCATATTCAGTATATTAAAACTGCATGAATAATATTAAAATGACAATTTACAGCAAGTTTATTGTCCTCGGTTTTTCTGGATTTATGATTTTCCCCAGCGTGTAATAACGCACTCTACGATATACTTGGTGTTAATTTTTTAACTGGACATTCATTTCTCTTATGAAAAGACTGTTATTGCTTATTATTTTATTGTATAACATCAATGGTCTGGCCCAGACACGGACCAGAACGGTGACCACACCAGACGGCGAGGTTACTTTTACGATACATGACGGCAGTTATGTCCTGGGGCTAACCAACGGACAGGCTGTAACGAGCACCACTTCCCAAAGCCTGATCAACGCCACTTTCGATACAACATCCATGAAAGTAGCCAAATCCAAGATACCTTCGGTCGGCCGGCTGAGCGTCTTTCAGAATGCAACGCGCAGCATGATCACGGAGTCTTTTAACAAAATCAAACAAAACACTTCGTTCGCTTATGTTGGCGCAGTATTGGTGCATCCTGACGGGACCGAACAAGGTATTACCAACCGAATTACCTTAAAGCTGAAAGCAAATACGACGCTGAAAGCCTTCAATGAGGTATTAAAAGGGATCAAAACGGATTCCATTAAACAAAATCCCGATCCGGAGAGAAAAGACCGGTATACCTTATATATCGCCAAAGCCAATCTCAAAGATGCGGTCGACGTCGCCAATGGGTTGAATGCGACCGGATTGTTTGATTATGCAGATGTCGTTTGGATTCGTTTTGAAAAGGTACAGGGATTCATCCGCCGTCAGCAACAACAATGGGGGATCAAGAACAACAGTGCTGTCTCTGGCGCAAGAACGGACGCAGACATGCATGTTGCCGATGCCTGGATGCTGGCTACCGGAAGAAATGTGCGGGTAGCGGTACTGGATGACGGTATAGATATCGTTCATCCCGATTTGCGGGGTAATATGGAGAGCGGGCATGATGCGACAAGTTTGAACGGCGATGCCACACCTAATTCCGGCGATAAGCATGGTACGGCCTGTGCCGGCATCATTGCAGCGATGAATAACGATTTTGGCACGATCGGAGTTGCCTACAATGCCCGGATCGTTCCGGTCAAGATCGGATACGGCGATGCCGCCAATGATATTTTAACCATGATTGATGATTCTGTTGCGCATGGCATCCGATGGGCTGTAAAATATGGGAAGGCAGACATCCTCAGTTGTTCCTGGAGCGGGGGTTCATCGACAGGATCTATCCGAGATGAACTAAACGAAGCTATGAAGCCAACCCCAATTCACCGCGGCGTGATCGTTGTTTTTTCGGCAGGCAATACCGGGTCACCTTTTTTATCCTTTCCCGCTACATTGCCCGGTGTCATCGCCGTGGGCGCATCGACCATGTGTGATACGCGAAAGACAGGGTACATGAACGGCGCAACTTCCTGCGATGGAGAAGATTTATGGGGCAGTAATTATGGCAATGAACTGAGCTTGCTTGCTCCAGGTGTCATGATCTTGACAACCGCGCTCTCCACGGGGGAAGACGGAACGGAAGGAGCCTATAATGCCGCTTTCAGTGGAACTTCTGCCGCCTGTCCTCAAGTTGCAGGTGTGGTCGCCTTAATGCTAGAGGCGCGCCCAACGCTGACTGCGCAGCAAGCGATCGCCATACTTGATACTACGGCGGATGAGATTGGGGGCTATCCCTACGCGATAAATAGGCAACACCTTGCAAAACGATGGTGCGCAGATGCAGGTTACGGACGTGTTAACGCCCTGAAAGCAGTGTTGGCCGCCAAAAATTTTGTAGCGCCCGCACCTCGTACCTTACTCCAGCGCTCTTCCGGGAGGACAGCTTCCCTTCGCCATTAAATTTTCAATCACCATCACATGAAATACCAACTAATCCTTTTCACCTTATTGTTGTTGACGGCACAGATTGTCCATGCACAGAAGATGTATACCATAACATTTAATGAATCCGGGCAGATCACCAGCGAGCTGCCGGCCCTGGTCACCACCAAGGATTGCATTGAATTCGTGGTCGTCGGCACCAAGGAGAATTATAGGAATCGGGTTTTGGACGCATACCAGCGTTACCTGGAAACCATTAAAAACCTTGATAAGAATACCAACGACCTCTATACGGTGCTGGACAATATCAACATGGACAATGTGACCAGGACCAACCGCAGACTGCTGTGGGATTTGCAAGCCAAGATGGCGACGGCATTGCTCGATTGGGTAGCTCATGATCCGGAAGTGGCCAATATCGTCATGGCGAAGCGTAATCTGAGTGAAGACAAGGCCAAGTTACAAACATTTGTGGACCGGGGAACGTCGCCGCCCAGCGAGGACATGAAAGATATGGCGATACCGAATCCGGTGGACCTTGCCAAAGCAAGCTATGTTGTTGACTACGATTTCAGAGGCGCCTTTCCGTCTGGCGCAAAAGTATGCGCCGCTTCTGAGCCCCTGATTGGTACAGAGGATTGCTGTAGCTGGAAGTTTAAATCAAAACCTATAACGATTGCCGCAGATATCCCATTTTACCGCTTGGGTTATAAACTTCGTTTACGCAACGTGACCTATGACGTACTTAATGCTCAATTGAAGCAACTAAACGCGCTGATGGTTAAAGCCAGGGCAATAGATCTGGATAAAGAGAAAAAGAACCTTAAAGCGGCGATGGACGGCGTGAAAGCGGCCGGACAAGCAGACGCGGCCGAGTTATTTGACTGGATGGACAGCAAGATCAAAGGCAAAGAGGACCAGACCAGTTATGCCCATATCAAAACGGTTTACGATCAAACAGCCGCCGGAGATAACATGTTCGGCGAAATCAATAAAGCAATCGCGAATACGTACAAAAGCAGCGTACTCGACCCTGATATTCTGAAATTCATGCTGGCCCTGTCCTGGGCGACCAAGGGGAATAACCTCACTCTTAACCCGCTGACTAGCGGACTGCCTACGGACAGCAAAGGACAGATCGATACCAAGACGGAGGAATTGAATGATTCCACGCGATCTCTTAGCGCATTGGGCCAAAAGATCGATTTGTATAAGGCGATGCTCAATCCGGCTGGGAAGGATTGTTGTAAGCCGCCCTATTATGCCGACCAATTAAAAGCGTTCAACGCGATGCTGGATCTGCAGAAGGTCATCGTCAAGGCTCAGGATAAACTTACCAAGGATATCCAGACATTAAAGGACCAGCAGACCAAAAGTGCCAAGACGCAGAGCGATCTGAAAAAGACCATGTTGTCCGACTCCCTGTTTTATGACGGCTATCTAAATATTAGTCAGTATACCGATAAATTCAGTCACCCGGGTTATCATTATATGCGGCACCATGACGCGCTGAATGATTACCGTCATTTTGATATTACACAGCAACTGGAGATCAACGAAGCCCAGTTTCTGGAAGCTGTCGCCGAGAACCAGGACCCTTCCAAAAAGATCGTGATCAAGTATACGTTTGCATCCGCCGGCAGCGATGTTGACTTTATAGGAACACAGACTAGCCTGGCTTTGGCCGCCGCCCCCCCGCATAAAAAACTGGACGATATCTATAACGCCTATAAACGGATCAGCGATCTCTATATTCCGTACGGCAACGGGGTTATTAATTTGCCCTTGCTGCCAATGATTGACCAGACCCCGAACTATATCACGAAAGTCAACGTGCCACCGGACCCGGATAAAGCGCCACAGATAGGCAGCTATGTTTTTCAGGACAGCGTTTCCGCGAAGAACCTCACTACCCAAGGAGTTGCTTTTAAATTCAGAATAAACAAACTGTATAATTTTCGGTTCAAAGCCGGTATCGCCTACAGCCATCTGAGCCGCAGGACCTATTCTATTAACCCCGCTACGAATACGGCAACCTTTACCACTAATTATGTAGGCATGGGTCCGGACTTCGGCGTTCAGATCTTCACCAGGCGAATCGATATCCAGCGCAAAGATATTTTCCCTGACGGCGCCGCTCCTTTTTTCTATGTCGGTTACCTCTATAATGACGCGCCGATCAATAATTTCCTACTGGGAGGTGGCTGGGAAATCGTAAGCGGGTTTGCGATTATGGGCGGCGTACATCTGGGTAAAAGCCAAAGCCTCTTCACTGGCCAAGGTGTCCTGCAAACCAAGGATACATATAAGGGTGACTGGTTCGTCTCCTTATCGTTCGGTTTGGAGGCCTTCAAAAACGTTTTTAACACGGCAAAATCCATTGCCAACCCATCCAGTAAATGATATGAAAACTATAAAGATATACCTGATCTTATTGCTGGGCACTTCGATAGCCCTGCTATGGACCTGCAAGAAATCAGATGAGCAAAAAGAACAGGATAAAGCGATTTTTGATGGATCCGCCCGGGTCCGTGGTACCGTGTTTTTTAGGAATAGCTTTAAAGGCACTATTGACACGGCAAAAAACGTCAGTCTGACCATTTATAAAGGCGATGATAGTACCCAATACTATGCCATCACCCTAACCAGCGGATCATTTGACCTGTCGGGTTTGAGCGGTGGGAAATACTCTTTTAAGGCGACTTATATCGGTGGAATTCCCGGAAGTAGTGCGAAGATCACCTATCAAAAGATTATTACGCTAAATATCGCCAAAGATTCCTTCTTGGATAACCAGGTGCTGCTGATCGATCAGTCAACCCTGGCAACGCCGACTTTGGTCTTAACGGTGAAAGATGCCGGCGGTGCAGCGGTCGCCAATGCGCAGGTTTGCCTTTATACTGATCCCTTATCCCTAACGAAGAACCAAAACACCTGTATGGCTAGTTATAAATCAGGGGTTTCCAATAGTGCAGGGATTGTTACCTTTGCCGATCTGGGTAATGTGAAATATTATGCAACCGCGTATACCGCGGTTGGCGGGGACACGACATCCAACCGGGCAACGGCAACCGCCAACACCTATGGACCGTACGCTGCAAATGGCCTAGAGGCTAAGGATATCACCATCAATCCGGAAAAGCCCACACTGAAGATCGTCGTAACGGACGTGAATGGTGCCTATATGGGTAACGCCCAGGTTTGCGTGTTCTCGGACCTTGGCCTGATCACCAAATACAAATACAAATGCACCGGCAGTCTGAAAAGCGCAACGGCTGACCAAAACGGCCTGGCTGTATTCAAGAGCATGCAACCTATCACCTATTATATTTCTGCGTCCAAAGTTATCGGTAAGGATACGCTGTCCAATGTGCTGACCCAATCCACACCGACGGCTACGCTCAGTCCAACCAGTACGAACCAGTTTACCATTGTGATTAAATGAAAAAGCCCATTCTTTTACTTTTCCTCAGCACTGCGCTGATTGTTCATGCCCAGACCATCCAGCACCATGATTATGTCACGCACTACAATCCGGCACTAAAAGAACCCGATTCAGTGAGCTGGTACTTGACACCTGCTATGGTGAGCTGCGCGCACCCAATGGGCCGTACCAATCGTTTCGCCGCAGATCCGCAAATTCCGGGTAGTCCTCAACCTTCAGACTATGCGGTCAATCACGGAGTACCACGCATCAGCTGGATTGATCTCGGGCATTTGTTCAACGCCGAGGATGCGGCCTGCGACCGACAGTTTAACGATGAATGTTATTATACGAGCAATATGTTGCCGCAATATCAGAGTTTCAATCAGGGGGATTGGAAAAGTCTGGAGATACAGGAGCAGGTTTGGGCTAAAACGCGTACTTTACATATTATTGCCGGCGGTATCGGAAGCCGCGGCCGCCTTCCGGGCGGAGAGAATATTCCTAAATACATGTACAAAGCCATTTATATCAATGGACAATGGACCTGCTATATTTTCCCGAACGACCCCAGCTCCAAGGGCCATGGTTATGCGCCATGGCAACGTTCAAAACAAGAATTGAATACACAAACCGGACTGCATTTATAACTAATTTCAGCAAGTGATACCGACTTGGGCGATAAACTTCTCCCAAAGCAACTTCGCGATCTCTTTGGCTTTCGTTTGGGGCTTATTGGGTGTGGTGTACATCAGGTCATGCTTACGCCAGAAAAGTTCGTAGTGTTCGTTCATGATTGTGAAATTATTCCCATAGACGTTTTGATTCAGCTGTTCTGAAAGCGCATAGCTGATGTTGTTGCGGTCTTTCAGATTGCGTCATGGCAACACGGGGCATTGGTATCCCCTATCGTCAAAAAGAACTGATACCATTCTCTCGGCCCTGCATGATTATTTACAGAGCATTGACGGTGCTAGGACTTCGTTGACCAGAATGGTTTTGAGATCGTTGACTACTTTGGGGCGGTAAACCTAAGTCGACGAGCCGGCACTGGAAACGTTGCAATGACATAACCAATATATTATTTCGATTTCCTTTTTTGACGGTCTATAACCCCATCTTGTCATTGATCCACCTGAGCAGCCCTTCTTTAAGTTTGACCAGGAAGACGGCCATTTCCTTTTTACGCCTGGTGATGTCGGTGTATTTGTGGTAATACTCTTTGAGTTCGATGCTGAAAGCGTATTCGAAGATGCCGACGAGTTCGGCGATGTCGATATTGCCGTTGTTGACGGCGCCGGTGGCCTTCAGGGCGTAGATGAGTTCGACGGCGTCGGTTTGGCTGGCAGTCCATTGGGCGGGTTTAAATGGTTGCAGGAGCTGTTCGGGGCCGACCTGTAGTTTGGCCAATTCGATGTTGAGGTATTCCTGGAACTTTTCGTTGGCGATGATCTTGGAGAGTTTATAGTCGTGACTGGTGCTGTATTGTTCGTCTTCTTCGAAGTCTTCGAGTTCGGCATGGACGCCGAAGCCGCCGCGGGTATAGTAGACCTCGTCGAGCTGGGTCATGCCGGAGCGGTAATAGCTGTAGAAGGCCCGGTTATGGTCAAAAAAAGTCTTGAGTTCAGCGAGATGCGTATGGATATAATCGCGCTGGATGGTCTCGCCGCCGGCCGGCCGCTGCAGCAAGAAATTAAAGACATTGATAAAAAAGATGTATTGACTATAAAACTGCGGTTTGATCACTTTAAAAAAATGGATCTCCTCGTTCAGGTCCTCAAAAGTATAACCGGACATGTAATTTTTTAGCTTAACCATCGCCTTCTTGCAGATCCGCACAGAAATGCGATACCGCTCGATCGGCCTTTCGCGGCTCACAGCGACTTCACGCAACTGGTTTTCCAGGGCGGTATACAGGCGTTCCAACCCGTGATTCCTGCGTTTATCCGGCAACATCAACAGCTCACCGTCCAAGTTTGTGAATGGCTGCTTATTAAGCGATAAGATACCGGCTTCCTGCCCGGCTATTTTTTCAAAATTTTCCATAGCGATATTTTTTAATATTTATCAGAACATTTTATACGATAGTTAGTTAACTATTGATTAGATAATACATATTCAAAGTTAATAAGCTCCTCATATGTATGTTTTGATCAAAATCAAAATCGCATGGAAATACCGTTAGAGCTGCCTGGCGAAGAGATCTTATACCAGATCCTCCATTTTATCGCCCCCATTTCCGCGGGATTGCGGAAGCAATTATCAGAATACCTGAAGCGTGAAAGCTTTGCCAAAAAGCACGTACTCGTTCGCCCGGGAGAAGTCGCCAGGAAGATCTATTTTATCCGGGAAGGGTTCGCCAGAGCTTATTACCATGACGCCGACGGCCGGGAGCATACCACCTGGTTCATGGGCCCGGGAGATTTTATGATCTCGGTTTACAGTTTCTTTACCCAACAACCCGCGGCAGAAAAGGTGGAACTCTTAGCTGATAGCCAATTGCTTTCCATCACCTGGGATCAACTGCAATCGTTATATGCCGAACATCCCGAGTTCAACTTTCACGGGCGCATCATCACGCAAAAATATTATATCCAGTCCGAGGAGCGGGCCGTACTGTTACGAACAAAGAAGCCGGCCGAACGCTACCGTATGCTCCTGGCGCAATACCCGCAACTGCTCCAGCAGGCCTCGCTCGGGCAGATCGCTTCTTTCCTGTCCATTACCCAGGAAACCCTGAGCAGGATCCGTGCCGCACCGTTAAATTGATCCAAATCAAAAAAGACGCCCCTGATTAACCATTCCATCTCCCTTAAAATTCAGCCAATGAAAAAAAAGTTAATATATGTAGGGTTATTTCTTTCGATGATCCTATCCTGTAAAAAAGATGAGGTCGCTCCCTCCTCTCCTGCCCCTACGTTCCCCGCGTCAGATACGCTCAGCATCGCCGCAGCAAAATCTTATGTGAGCAGCTTATCAACCGCACAAACGTCCGGTTCAGCGCATCGCTTCAGCTTATCCCGGCTGACCATCCCCTGGGAAAAAGCCGAACATATGCCCAATAAAAAAAGCGGCTACTGGCTGATCAGTCTTGAGGGCCGGCCAATAATGAACAATATTGCGCAGGGTTACCGGAAACTTGCATTCTTAAGAGATTCTACCGGCCGCATTCAGGCACGTATCCTGGAGATCATTCCCGACGGCATCTGGTACCAACGCAAACAGAAGGTCACCACTGCTGACTTTACCGGCCGCATCTTTTTTTACGACGAAGCGTATCACCTACTGAACGGTATAGTCTATTCATCAGGAAAGCAAATCGGCGAAATCAAACCCGGAAAATCAGAAACCAGTCCCACCAACACGCACCTGCATGCTTCCATGCTCGATATCGTGGAAGACTGCCAATGGTATGAGGAAAATTACTACGACGCCGACGGTGTTTTGACCGTTTACGCAGAACGGGACTGCAGTTACTCCATTTATGATTCGAGCCTGTATAGTGGCATCGATATGGGCGGAGGCGACTATGCCGGAGGAGGTGGTGGCGGTGGCGGAGATGCATCAGGCGCACCGGAAGTATCCAACCTACCCGGTGAATCAGGCCCGAAACTTGACCCAAAAGCCTATATGAACTGCTTCGGCAGTATCCCCGATGCCAACGCCACCATGCAAGTCACCGTTTACGTGCAAGAACCGTTTCCGGGCACCACTTTTAATCTCGGCCCCAACAGTGTAGGCCATACGGCAATCGGGCTCACCAAAACCGGCGGAGGCACATCCATCACCCAGGTAGTCGGCTTTTACCCCGACGCCACCGGGAAAGATAAATTACATGCACCATCCAAACTTGTCGATAACTCCGGCCTGGATTATAATGTGAGCATCACTTATAATGTATCCGCGACCGACTTCAATAAGATCGTCAATTATGTGAGTAGTCCTCCCGGCACCTACGATCTCACCGATTTCAATTGCACAAGTTTTGTATTTTACGCCTGTGCGGCAGGTGATGTAGACCTCCCTTCGCCTTATACATCAGTAATGACCGGGCAATACCGAGCAATGACCCCGGCCGGGCTGGGCGACAGTATTTCAAACCTGAAAGGGCAAAGTAATGTTAATACTAATGGCGGCCTAGCCAAAGCAAGCAATGGCCCATGTAATTAAACTATAAAATGAAAAAGAAAATAATAGTCTCAGTGATAGTTATCGTGCTTGTAAGCAACCTTCCAATTTTCAATTTCATTACTAAAGAAAATTATTCCTATAGTAACGAAGACGGAAGTTTTCGATATGATGAAGAAGGAGGTAAAGGCAGATCTTTAGAAAATTGTATGTTTCAATATGGCCTATATCTGTGTAAACATCCAGAAAAAGATACTGGCAGTTATCTATATCGCACTTTTACTATCAAACCTTGGCGGTTCTGGGAATGGGGAGAAATGATATTTCACAGTGAAAGATTTAAACTTCCTTACAGAAAACCATAAGACAAGCCACAAATTTCCAAAGTTGATGAATAACTAAAACACTCTTTTCAGTTGAACATTATCGATTATAAAACGTTTGTTGCTATTAAAACCACGGATTCATGGGGATTTTAAGTGTCATATTTTTTTTGATAGGATTCGGTTTGAGATACTGGCTTGGTAAAAGATCCTTTTATCGACGCGAAATAACCGGCATAGAAAGCTTCAAAAGTTATAATAATATGCTGTTCACCAGATTTTGGGAAGGCCTTATTGGATTTTTCAGTGTTTTCTTTATTATCGTTGGAATAATTTTTCTTTTGGTATCATTGGTATCACATTATGACGGCCGTCCTCATAAATCACATCAAAAAAATGTCAACACTTTTATCAAAGGCCTGCCCTTGAAAATGAAAGCAAATGTCGGTTGAACTACTCCTCCAGTTTACTAAAATCCAAGAGATCATCCGTAGTAACCTTCAGTGCGTTCGCCAACAAACTCAATATATAAGCAGTTGGGTTAGCGCCTTGTTTTTCGTATCTATTTATAACCTGTTTATCTTTATTGATTATGGCGGCTAATTCTGATTGATCCAGTCCTCTTTTTACTCTTAACTGCTTAATTCTTTTTCCAAGATTACTTCTAAATTTCTTTAACTCTGCATCCATGTAGGAAAGCTCAAGAATATTGAAAAATATTGGTCAACAAATTTGTTTACTTTTATTTTATTAGTATATTTGATTTAGATAATATCATGGTTTAACAAGCATAATGAGAAAAAGTATCTAAAGAACATAAAACACATACATTTGTAACACTTACTATCGTGAAGATATAGTGGTGTTCACTAAAGAGCCTCGTCCGGACAATGTGGAAATTAAAGGACGCGAGGATAGGTGAGCACCCGGATCTTATAGCATAGCCTATAAGGCCGGGGCAGCTTATTGATTGCGTCCTGGGTAGTTTCGGCTACCCCCTGTTCCACACAGGCGTCCGGGCAATTTCAATTCTGTCCCGGCCTTATAGGTTTGACTAAAATGAAAATGCTCTTATTAAGAGGAATTAATAATGAGCACAAGAGCAAAGATTCGAGAAAATGAAAGAGTTGATAAACATAAAAGTGTTGGTATCAATGTTATTTATGAACCTCCTCTCCACTCACTTTACCGAGCGTCAATAAATATATATTCTACTTTTTACTCGGTTGTCACGTATAATAACAAAAAGAAAGCCTCAGCTTTTCAACAGCCCAGTGTTCCTGTTAGCGATGCCAGCAGTAAGCCAGGTCCTATAAACTTCGCATTTCCGCAGAAAGGAGGACATCATGGCTAAGCATCTCACCCACTCCTGGCTATTACTGATCAGCCCACCCGAATAAATCCTTAACCACCGCCTTAAACCCGGTTAAAACAAATTTATTCACAAAACAACTCTTTCTCAAATGAAGCATAAACTATGCCTCCTGCCACTGCTTTGCCTTTTTTTGACAGCAAACGCCCAGGAAAAAACCATTCCAAATAAAGACGGCACCAGCCCCAAAAACACGCTGACGCCCAAGGTTGCGATCGGCGATACCGTGCCTGATATTTTGATCACCGGAATCAGCAACCTGAGCCTGAACTGGACTTCTCGTTCAACCGTTCACTTGTCCGACTTTAAAGGCAAACTCCTGATCATCGATTTCTGGGCCACCTGGTGTGCCCCCTGCCGGGCCATGATCCCCAAAATGGACAGCCTGCAGCGCGTGTTCGGAGATAAGATCATCTTTCTACCCGTCAGTTATGAAAGCAAGGCCACGGTGACCGCCGTGCTCGACCAGGTCCGCAAACAGCAACCATTTGATCTGCCCGAAGTCACGGGCGACAAATCCCTGCAACTACTTTTCCCCCATCGCGAATTACCGCATTATGTCTGGATCGACAGCAAAGGCGTCTTACGAGCCACGACCGGCTTCGAGCAGGTTACCCCCCTGAATATCCGCCGCATGCTCAAAGATCCAGCAGGCAATACAGGCCTCCGGCAGAAACAAGATGTACGCATCTCCTACGACAATCAAAAGCCTTTGTTCATCGGCGGCAATGGCGGTTCGGGCGGTACGCTTCGCTACCATAGCCTGCTTTCCGGCGTCCAGGAAGGTATCGGTGGCGGTATGAACATCAGCGCACCTGACAGTTTGGGCCAGCGTTTCACCGTAAGAAACTCGCCGCTCATCTGGCTGGCCCGTCTCGCCTTTGCTGATCATAACCGGTGGTTTCCTTCGGCCCGCGTCCGGCTGGACAGTAAAGATTCGCTTAACATGAATTCGAAGCTAACCGGCCAGGCGTACGGCGACTGGCTGAAGGCCGGCAACGGCTGGTGTTACGAATTGCAGGTTCCCCCGTCACTTCGCACGTCAGCCTTCGCCATTATCCGGGAGGACCTCGACCGCCTGTTCCCTGCGTACAGCATCATCACCGAGCAGCGAACCGTGCCCAGCCTGGTACTCATCCGAACCTCGGAAAACGACAAGCTTAAAAGCAGCGGCGCAGAACGTAAAGTAGATGTCGGACCTTACGCCTGCCACCTGCATAACGCGCCACTCAGCGCCCTGATGATGCGCCTGGAGCGCCAGTACCTGCAAAATTCCCCACTGCCCATAGCGGACGGGACCGGATATACCGGCATGGTAGACCTCGACCTGGAAGCGCGATTGAGCAACCTCGACGCGCTAAACAAGGAACTCGCTAAATATGACCTGCAGTTCATCGAGAAGCCGTACCCCGCCGAGATCCTGGTTATCCGCGACAAACCCACCCTAAAACCTTAACCCTGAACCTTTATGAAATACCTCTATATGATATTACTTTTGATAGCGGCGCTACCTTCACGTGCCCAGTCCCCTGTAAACGGGAGGGTCAGCGGCAGTGACGGAAAACCGCTCGCCGGCGCCTCATTACTGCTGCGCTGCGCGGGTAAAACCACGGGCATCGTCAGCAGCGCCGACGGCAGCTTTAGCTTCGCCGGAGCCACTTTCCCCTGTACGCTGCGCGCCAGCTACATCGGTTACCGGGACAGCACCATCGCCTTAAACACACCGCCTTTGGCACCCCTGCAGATCATGTTAACCGCTGCAGGGGCGCTCCGGGAGATCACCGTATCCACCGGTTACCAGGACATCCCCAAAGAGCGCGCTACGGGTTCTTTCACACAGGTCAGCCGCGAGCTGATCGAGCGAGGCGTCAGCACCAATATCACCGACCGCCTGCGCGACGTAACGCCCGGGCTGGCCTTTGTCCCGGCCAGCGGTACCAACGCTTTCCGCATCCGCGGGCAAAGTACCCTCTTTTCCAATGCCGACCCGCTGATCGTTGTCGACGGATTTCCCTACAATGAACCCGTATCCAATATCAACCCCAATGATGTAGAAAGCATCAGCGTGCTGAAAGATGCCGCGGCCGCATCCATCTGGGGCTCCAAAGCGGGCAACGGCGTCGTGGTCATCACCACGAAAAAAGGGAAATTCAATCGCCCTGCCGAAGTATCTTTCAGCGGCAGCGTACAGGCGGGCGAAAGGCCCGACCTCTGGTACGGCAGCCGGATGAACAGCGCGGATTATATCAGTATTGAAAAGCGCCTCTTCAGCGAAGGATTTTTCACTTCGACGGAAAACTCCACGCAGCATCTGCCCTTATCTCCTGTCGTTGAACTGCTGATCGCCCAGCGCGACGGCAAACAATCCGCCGCTTCGGTAAGCGCACAAATCGCCGCCCTCACCCAGATCGACAGCCGAAACGATATCTCGCATTACCTGTACCGCAACAGCCTGAACCAGCAATACAGCGCCAGCCTGAGCGGCGGCAGCGCCACCCAGCGCTATTTCTTTTCCGCCGGGGCCGATAAGAACCTCGATAACCTGGCCGGCAACGGCTTTGACCGGATCACCCTCAGCGCCAATAATACCTGGACCTTCTTTAATAAGAAACTCGAGTTTTCTGCGGGTTTGAACCTATCTCAAGCCAATGCCCAGCGCAATAATCCAGGCACGCTGACCTGGAACCGCGGGGCGCTGCTCTACCCTTACGCTTCACTGGTGGATGGCGCGGGCAATAGCCTCGCGCTGATCCATGACTACCGCCAGAGCTTCCTGGCGTCGGCCCAGCAACTGGGTTTCCTGGATTGGGGATACCGCCCGCTGGACGAACTGGCACTGGCCAATAATACGTCCCGGCTATCCACACAACGGATCAACGCCAGCCTGCTTTATCACCTGCCCTTAGGTTTCAGCGTGCAGGCCCTGTACCAATACGATAACGGCACGGCCACCGCGCGAAACCTGCAGGATGCCGGCAGCTATTATACCCGCAACCTGATCAACCGCTACACGCAGGTTTCCGGGACGACGCTGACCCGTCCCTTACCGACCGGCGGTATCCTCGACCTGGGTACCGGCAGTTCGGTGAACCATGACGGCCGTTTGCAACTGGGATATGATCATAGCTATGGCCTCCACGAACTCAGTGCCATTGCGGGTTACGAGGTGCAAACCCTGCATGTCCTGACCGACGCCACGCGTTTTTACGGTTATGATGCCGAGCATGCGACCAGCAAGCCTGTGGATGGGGTTACCTTATTCTCCTACTACGATAATCCTGCAGCTGGGACTCCCATTCCGTTGAATAATGGCGAGAGCGATGCGACGGATCATTACTTGTCCTATTATGCCAATGCGGCTTATACCTATGACCGCAGGATCACGCTGAGCGGCAGTGCCCGGCGCGATGAATCGAACCTTTTCGGGGTCGATGCCAACCAGAAAGGCGTGCCGCTCTGGTCGCTGGGCACGGCCTGGAACCTGAGCAAGGAAACTTTCTATCATTGGGCAATGGTACCCGAATTGAAGGTTCGCGCCACTTACGGCTATAACGGCAATGTTAATAAAAGCCTGTCAGCTTATACCACGGCCAGTTATTTTGATGGCAGCGGGCAGGGCACGCTCTTACCCTTTGCTACCATCATTAACCCGCCCAATAACAACTTGCGCTGGGAGCGCATCCGGCACATCAACCTGGGCGTGGATTTCGCTACGAAAAACGACCGCCTGTCGGGCACGATAGAACTCTTCTGGAAGAAAGGCAGTGACCTGATCGGCAGCACGGCCTACCCGCCTTCCACCGGCATCACCGTTTTTACCGGCAACACCGCTGAGACTGCGGGACACGGCCTTGACCTGAACCTGAACGGCCGGATCCTGACCGGGCGCCTGTCCTGGACGGCCGACTATTTCCTGAGCTATGTCACCGATAAGGTGACCGCGTATAACCAGGTATCCAGCACCGCATCCTATGTCCAAAGCGGTAACGTGGGCGGCTACGCCCTGCTGGGGTATCCCCTTTATGCCATTTATAGCTATCGCTGGGCGGGCCTCGACCCGGCAACCGGCGATCCGCAGGGCTACCTGAACGGCGCGGTCAGCAAAGACTGGGCAGGCATACAAAATGCCACAAGCCCCTACGACCTGGTTTACAACGGCCCCGCCAGGCCCGTCGTGACCGGCGCGCTCCGCAATACCTTCAGCTACAAAAACTTCAGCTTATCCGCCAATATCAGCTATGAGCTGGGCTATTATTTCCGCGCCAATTCCGTGCGTTACGGTAACCAGTACGGGCTCGGGGGGCAAAGCGGCGATTACGCGCTGCGCTGGCAAAAACCGGGTGATGAAACAAACACCTACGTCCCTTCCATTCCCACCACGCCGAACACCGCGAGGGATGATTTTTATAGCTATTCCTCTGTTCTGGTACAAAAAGGCGACCATATCCGCCTGTCGGATATCCGCCTGACCTTCCGCTGGCGCAAACTGGAGGTCTACGCTTATGCGGCGAACCTGGGTATCCTCTGGCGCGCCAATACCCTGCACCTGGACCCTGATGTCAACAACAACTTAAACAATTTCCCCAACCCGCGGACGATCGCGGGCGGCTTACGCTTTACTTATCAATGATCCCATGAAAAAAACGATGATCTTCTGGATATTCTGCCTTGCCGTGCTGGCTGCCTGCCGCAAGGATCTTTTGGACACCAAGCCCAATAAGGCATTGCTCGTCCCCACCACGCTATCCGATATGCAGGCCCTGCTGGACAATATCGCCGTATTTAACCTGACACCCGGCATCACCGGTATCGCAGATGGTGACTTTTATACCTCGGCAGCGGGGTGGACTGCCTGGAACACCGACGGGGAACGCAACAGTTATACCTGGGCGGCAGACATTTACGGTGCGTCCAAGTCAACCGACTGGAACATTCCGTTTCAGCAGGTCTTTTATGCCAACGTGGTACTGGAGGCCCTTCCAGTGATTACCGTCACAGCGACCAACCAAAATGATTTCAATACCATTAAGGGCACGGCTCTGTTTTCCAGAGCTTTTGCCAACTATCATTTGCTGCAATTGTTCGCCCCACCCTATCATGCGGCCAGTGCAGGTACCGATCCGGGCATCCCGCTCCGGCTGGCGTCCGATATTTCCCAAAAGTCCGTGCGTGCCAGTGTAGCCGATGGCTATGCACAGGTCTTGTCCGACCTGCGCGCTGCCTGTCCGCTGCTCCCGCCAAGCAATAACGAAAAGAGCCGCCCGGTCGTTGCCGCAGCTTATGCCCTGCTCGCCCGCACTTACCTGGTCATGGGAGATTACGCACGGGCAGGGCTTTACGCGGATTCCTGCCTGCAGTCAAAGAACACGCTGATCGATTACAATACGTTAAGCACAAGCGCTGCCAAGCCTTTTCCAAGGGCCATCCCCTATGGAAACGATGAGATCATTTATTATTCGTCGCTGAACAGCTATTCATTTGCTTCTTCCGCATCTACCCTGGCAGATACCAGCCTTTACCGCTCTTATGCAGCGAACGATCTGCGTAAACCGGTATTTTTCAAGACTTCGGGTATCAGCGGCACCTTCAAAGGCAATTATGCGGGTATTGTCGCTGTTTTTTCCGGCCTGGCGACCGATGAGATGTATCTTGTCCGTGCCGAATGCGCTGCCAGGCAGGGCCAGACAGCGGCGGCGATGGCAGACCTGAACACCTTGCTTGCCAAACGCTGGAAAACGGGAACTTTTGTCCCTTTTACTGCATTTGACGCGGATGCCGCATTGGGGATGATCTTAACAGAAAGACGCAAGGAACTGATCGGCCGAAACCTGCGCTGGACCGACCTGAGAAGGTTAAACACCGAACCGCGTTTCGCCGTAACATTAACGAGACCATTGAACGGTAATACCTATACCCTTACCCCCGGAAGCAAGCGCTACACCTATCCGCTCCCCCCCGATGAGATCAGTTTAGGGGGGCTGAGTCAGAATGAGCGCTAAACAAAAAAGCCCGCCCGCCTTTCGGCGGGCAGGCTCCGGGGAAAAAGGCGGTTTAATTAAACACGCCGGTTTCCACGCTTACCGGGTTGCTGTCATCCTGGTTAGGATCCTGGGCTTGCGGATAGGTGGCGGTACACACCGACGAAGCCTCATCGCAATCGTAGTTGATGCCTTTTTGCTGGCCGGTGATGTCTGTGTACTGATCAAGCGAAGCGTCGTAGCTCCATTTGCGGTCGCTCAATGCAACGTGTTTAACAGTTGCGAAAGCGCTGCCCAAACCGATCACCATGGCCAAAGCGGCCAACTTAACTTTTAAATTTTTCATACACATGAACGCTTTTTTGCTAAAAAACGAACGAAAAACTTTAGGTAAAATAATGATGCCTACTCTGTTCGAAGGTTTTCGGCTTCCCCTTAGGTCTTTATTTGGGCCGGAGCGCATAACCGTTTATGGCCAGGCAGCCGATATTGAACAACAGGTGCGTTTTCCATCCCATATGACTGAGGATCCCGCCGCAGGAACAGGGCACCCGCGGAAAGAAATGCCCGAGCACGAGCGCGATATAGTCTGTAAAAGCCAGCAGCAGGAACAGCGAAAGCAGCAAACCGTAGCGTTCCGTTTTCGAAAAAAGCAGCAAGGCGACTGTACCCAGTTCGGTCGCCGGCAAAGCGTAAAACAGGAGGGCAGCCATCTCATGCGGGAAGGCCTGGTTATAGAGTTGACCGCGAAAAGTTCCGGTGTCAGCCAGCTTGGAAACCGAGGCGTAAACGTACAGGAGCACCAGCAAGGCAATGGGCAACGCATCTGTGATTTTTTTCATGACACAAAGGAAGAAGCGGCGCGGAAGCGAAAACAGTATGAAAAAGGTAGTATACCCCTAAACCCCGCCCGATGAACAACCCCTATCAATTGATGCCCCAGCTGTTTTTAAGGGCGCCTTTTTATGGCTACCTGGATTACGACCTCTTGCGCCTTCCCCGGGTGCTGGCCGATCAGTATTTCCGCAACGCGGTATGGCTGGCCAGCCCGGTCTTTTACCAGGCGCTACAGAAAAAGTGTTTTGAGTTTGACCGGTTGTCCGATAAGGAAAAACATACGCTGGCCAAATACTATAACCGGATGTGCTTCCGCCCTACTCCTTTCGGCGCATTTGCGAGCTTCAGCCTGCTGAGTTGGAGCGACAGCGGCGCGGTGAAACTGTCAGGCGACGAAAAGGCGCGGCTCCATCTTTTGCCCGACCAGCACATTGTTCAAGGCCTGAACCAATGTTACCGCCGGGGACCCGACGCGCACCTCGTCCTAAACCCGGTGCTCTACCAGGCGGGCAAAGATTACCGCTTCATCCGGTCAGTTGCACATGCCCGGGGGCTCTACCAATATAACCTGGATACCATTGAACATATCCCGTTCCATCAGGAACTCATAGCTGCTTTACGCGAAAAGCCATACACGGTCGCCGAACTGCAACAGTGGATACGGGAACAAACCGGCTGCGCTGCCGGCGAGGCGGAAGATTACGTCGGCTTCCTGCGCGAAACGCAACTGGTTATAGGCCCGGAACGCGGACATATCATCACTGCGGTTACGGACCCTTTCCGGGACCTGGCCCTAAATGTTCCCGCGGGGGCCGACCTGCCTGCCACGGGAAGTAACTGGTTCCACGCTCTGCCTGTACTGGAGCATCAAAAAGATGGGCCATATTTCTATGCTGCTACGGAACGCCACCTGCAGGAAGGTTGCCCGGATGAAAGTACGCCGGCTGAACTCGCCCGGGTAACAAACATGTTGGCGCGGCTTAGCCCTTCACCGGAGCCTTCAGCGCTGACGCGCTTTATTTCGGCGTTTAGCGAGCGTTATGACCGTGAAAAAGTCCCGATCCTTGAGGCTTTGGATAACGATACCGGTATCGGGTACGCGGAACTCGAAGCCGCTGCGATGCCGCCATTGATGGATGGGTTGCCTTTCTCCAGGGTCGATCCCGAAGAAACTCTCCTTTCCTGGGAGCCCGTCCGCCAGTTATTGTTCCGGCTTTGGCCCCGGGGAGGGAACTCCGTTCTGGATATCAGCGATCAGGACCTGGAGACACTGCCGCCCCGGGCGCCCGAAACCCGGGCCCCGAGCATGAGCCTTATCTTTCGCCATACGGAAGAACACCTGCTGATCGAACATTCCGGAGGTGCAACAGCCACCGCGCTCGCAGGCAGATTCTCCGTTTTTAGTGATACCGCACATGAGCTATGCCGCAAGATCGCCTTAAAAGAACAGGAAGCGAATCCGGGTGTCCTTTTTGCCGATATCGGGCAATTATCCGACACCCACGCGGACAACGTCAACCGGCGCAGGCAAATCTATGACTACGAGATCCCGCTGAACGTCTACTCACAGACGCCCCTGGATGCGCAGCTCAGACCGGACGACCTGTGGCTGTCCGTACGTGACGGAGAGTTGATGCTCGAATCGGCGCGTCTGGGCAAAAGGGTGATCCCCAGGCTGCCCAGCGCATACAATTTCAGAAAGAGCGACCTTACGATATTCCGCCTGCTTTGCGACCTGCAATACCACGCTTGTTCCGCTCCCCGCTCCCTGGACCTGGAAGAACTTTTTCCCGGGCTGCAGCAATATCCGCGGGTGTGTTATGGCCGAACTATTCTCGCTCCCGCCAAATGGCATATTGGGCAGCAGGATATTGACCTTTTGCGCTCACTCGGGCCTGCAAAATATATGGAAGGTATCAGGACATTGCGAAACAAGTACGGATTGCCCAGGCGGGTCAGCACGGGAACAGAGGATCAACAATTGGTCTTTGACCTGGCACAAGCGGAAGAAGTGGCATTCCTGATCAACTGTCTTAAACCCGGGGAGCCGATAAAATTCCTGGAATACCTGTTGCCCGACCGGTCGGTCCGCAAAGGCATCGATCCGCTGGCCGGCCAGTTTATTGCCTTTATGTACCATGATGGCAGGGCCTATCGCCCGGTAATTGCCCAGGACGGTAAAGGCAACGTGCCGCCGGTAACGAGGGACTTCCCGCCGGGCAGTGAATGGCTCTACCTGAAGCTCTACTGCACCCCGTTTACCGCCGATAAATTATTGTCGGAAGTGATCGCCGCAACCCTTGATGAGGCAGGGTCCGCGGTCTCCTCCTGGTTTTTTATCCGGTATAACGATCCCAGGTATCACCTCCGGCTTCGTTTTCGCATCCATCCGGAGCTCGGCGGGGCCCTGTTGGCAATCCTGCGCAGGTCACTGGAGAAGGCGGGATACGACCAGATGGTGGGTGATTTCCAGGCCGGCACCTATCAAAGAGAGTTAGAACGCTATGGGCCGGGCCTGATCGGGCAGGCCGAAGAGTTATTTCACCTGGGAAGCCTGCTTTTCCTGCGCGCCCTTGATCCGGACCCGAAGGAACCGGAAGCCTGCCCTCCTTTCAGGCTGGCGCTGCTTTGCGCTTCGGCGATGATCGGCATATTTTATCAGGCGGAAGGAAGCGCTGTATTTTGTCAGAAAGTCGCAGAAAGCATGTTGCAAAATTACCGGGGGCAGAAAAACTTACGCACCGAAATGGATAAAAAGTACAGGCAACAAAAAAAGGACGTCGAAAAATGGTTGAAGGCCGGTACATCGGGCCTGCCCGCAGAACTGGCTGCCCCGCTTAACGCGATATTGGAACAAACCCGCCTTATTTATGACCTGAGTGTAAGCGATGGTCCCGGGCGGCAGTCAGCCTTACTGGCCGACCTGGTCCATATGCAGCTGAACCGCTTTTTCAGTACGCACACCCGCGAACTGGAATTGCTTACTTATTATTGCCTGCATCTGTATAAAACATCGGAAAGGGCACGGCAGGCAGCCGGCTCAATATAGGTCATGCAGTTTGGCGTGAAAAGCATCACGGTAAGCAGGTCCGATCGGCAATACGGTACCGTCTTCCAGTTTTACCTGCCCCGGTTCCAGGACGCGCACCGCGCCGTCCTGCACGATGTAAGACTTATGGATCCGGGTAAAGCGGGTTGCCGGGAGGTGTTTCATCACCTGGCTCAGGGTCATATAGGTCATCAGTTGTTCCCGCTTCAGGCATATCCGGATATAAGCATCTGCGCCTTCGATATACTGTATTTCATCACACTGCACCCGTACCAATTTACCTTTAACGCCGGTCTTTACAAAGAAAGAAAGGGGGTTGGCAATCGGAGAACGGTTTAACTTATTCTGACGGGCACGCTGTACGGCCGACAGGAAGCGCTCATAAAAAACGGGTTTGACCAGGTAATCCTCGGCGTGGCGTTCAAAAGCTTCGACCGCGTATTCCCGGAAGGCGGTCGTAAAGATGATCATCGTTTGCCGGCCGGTGAGCCGGGCGAACTCCAGACCGTTGATCCCGGGCATATCCACGTCGATGAACGTGATATCCGGGGGCTCCGGGGCAGTTATTTCAGCGAGGGCCTTTAAAGGGTCTGTTGATGAACCGATCAGGGTCAGTTCCGGGGTACTCTCAATATAATCGCGTAACACGGTTATGGCGTGAGGTTCGTCATCGACGATGTAGCAGGTCAGGGTCATAGGTGAATTATTAGCGTGGTCGTATAGTTTTCAGGAGTGTCGCTGGTATCCCATTCGTATCGCCCCTGGTAGGCATGGTCCAGCCGGGCTTTGATGTTCATTAACCCGGTGCCCCCGCGACGGGCCATATCGTTCTTTGACTTCTTACGGTTATGGCTATGGTAGTACAGCACCCCACCGGGAAGCGCACGGATGAGTATGCCTGCCGGTGCCCCCGGGTCGCCCAGATGCCCGTGTTTAAAGAGATTCTCAGCCAGGGTCAGCAATACCATCGGGATGATCCGGAGACCGGAAAAATCCCCTTCGGTTGTGAGCTCAAAATAAAAACCCGCGGCAAAACGGTAACGGTTGATCTCTTCCAACTGGCGCAGGTGCATGAGTTCCTCTTCAACGGGCGTGCTTCCATTGGCGTCCGCCGCTTCCAACCCGAATCGGATAATATCGGAAAGCAGCAGGACACTCCTTGCGGCATCCGGCGAATTCCTGCGCACCTCGCTATATATAAAATTCAGGGTATTGAACAGCATATGGGGACTGATCTGCTGTTCCAGATAAGCATTTCGGAGCTCAGCCTGTTTCCGGGCCGCCTCGGTGACCTTATTTCGGTAAAAAGCAATATATCCTGAACTCCAGTATGCAGCCGAAAGGATAGCAAAATAGCCTGCACGGAACAGGTAGCCGGGCATCATCGGACGAACGGCAGTTAAGGGACGCGCGTAGAGGAGGAAATCAAGCCCGGCCTTGACCAGCAGGTAGCCCCCTAAAAGTAGCAGCCAAAGCAAAACACCACCAAGGTAATCCGGTGAAGAACGGTAAAAGGTCCTATTGAGTACTGTGGCTTGCGCATAAAAAAAACCGATGTTCAGGGCGTAAAACAATACATAGCGATATAGCGGTTCCAGGTGACCGATACTATAGTACAAGAGCCCTAGCTCATACCCAATAAACGCCGCCCAGCAGGCCATATGGATCAGGAACAGCGGGAGCTTTTTTTTGAATCCTCTCATATATCACACTTTCACACCGGCAAAATGCCGGTTTACTTAAAAAATACAAATCCAAACGAAAACAAGTTTAATTTAATAAAAAAAAGATAAACACAATGAAAAAACTTCACCAGTTACCGACCAAAAAAAGAGGGACAGTAGGACAATTTACTAACAAATTTAAACGGAGCGGAGATACCGACACAACGACCAACACGACTTCGACGGACACAACAAGTCTGACCACGGTCAACACCACCCACCTGTTATAGGGTATGTTCAGGGATGAACTGCATTCCCTGGGTAAGGTTATCGATGACCTTTTCGCGGGTACCGGGGAACCGGATTGCACCGGGACACTGGAGGAAATTATCCTGGCCTGGCGACAGGCGACCTTTTCAGCCGCTACCAACGAGTGCCTTAAACGGTATTACAGTTTTCACCTGGAGGGTATCTCGATACATTCGGATACCCTCTCTACATTCACCGGAGAGCATAAGGCCTTAGAAAGCGGTTTACTGCACCTCTCCGAAACCCTGGTCAACCGGTATGGTGCTTATCTGGAGGACGATCTCCGGCTGCCCTCCCTGTACACACACGCGTGGCGTCAGTTGCGGCTAAAAGAAATAAGCGCGCTGCGACCGGCCATTCTTAACGCCAGCCTGCCCGCGGGCCTGAAAGATTGTATCGGCAGCTATTTTGATGCCTATCTGCAACCTGGACAGGCTTGCCTTTATACGCTGGGGGCGATCCGGTATTTCGATAAACTCACCGGGGAACTGGAAAAGCTGGATTTCAGCTCTCCGGACATCGAACAGCAGGTAGATGTACTGTTTCTTCACCTGGATTTCAATCACCTGCACCACCTGGCCCTGCTGCAAGCCAGGATCAGCAAAAATGCGGAGCAAATGGGGCAACAGGAAAAACTCCGTTACCTATTGGCCGAACGCTGCCGGTTCGGGGGCCTGCCCGTTCAGACCCGGTACCGCTACCAGGCCGATTGGCCTTCTCTCCGCTCGATGCTGCACAACTGGTTAAGTGAGGAGATCGTGCGTGTTCGTGAACAATCGCCGGCCTGTACCACCCCTATTCAAAAGCTTGGCCTTAACCTTTCCGTCGCCCAGCTCGCCTGCCTGTTAAAGCTTTTGTATGACGAAGGTATTTTCTGTACGGAGAATTTCTCTGATATTCTGCGCTTTTTCTCTGCGTATTTCCGCAGCAAACGCCAGGAAAACATCTCTTACGGCAGCCTGAGTAAGGAAAGTTACAGCACGGGCCAGGTTACGGCCGCGGTTCTTCGTGATAAGTTCGCGCAGATGATCAAAAAGATCGATCGTCACTTCTTCCCGGAATAGGCTGCAGGAGGTGCAGGAGGCCCCGGTCGGTCAAAAACGTCGTCAGCTCACCAAGCCAACCGAAGGAAAAACCCGGCCGCAGCAATAATTCTTCAGGTGACAGAATGAGCACATCTTCCAGGGTTTCCAATCCCATTAGTGACGCCTGCGCACAAAACTCCGATTTAAAGCTAAGCGCTTCTAATCGCTCCTTTAAAAACTCCCTATCCTCCATAACCAAATATACATCTTTTAAGATACACCTTATATGATGTATCTTAATAACGGTACTTTTTACGATGGGTTTTAACTTATTTTGGGCATGGCTACCCGAAAACCCAAGAACTTTGACCCGCATACAGAAGAGATGCTCAAGCGCCTCGGCTCGCGGATGAAGGCCATCCGGATCGAGAAGGGCCATGACAATTACGAAAAATTCGCGATGGCGCATGATATTTCCCGCGCCCAGTACTGGCGCTACGAAAAAGGAAAAGATCTGAACTTCAGCACGCTTGTGCGTGTAATCAAGGCACTGGATATAAGTTTGGCGGAATTTTTTAGCGAGGGGTTTGAGTAAGTCCGGATGGATTTGGCCCAGCACTCACAAGCCGAAAAACTTGAAACCCGTTTTGCAATACGTTGTAGCCAACGCTGAAAGTACCATGAAGCTGCAGTTATATGGTCCTTAAATAATGGCTTTAAAGTCCCGGGATTCAGGCGACCGTCCAACACATCAAGGCATAATGGGTTGTTAGTAGCGTCATTTATGCTTTTATTGAAGTAGGCAAAGCACTAAACATATTAATTAACTCAATATGAAAGCAAAGTATCTGATGACCGTAAAGTCCGATGAGAACAATAACTTGTTGTGCATCATCGCCTTACTGAACCCCGCATAACTACAAGCCCAGCAATTAGAACAAGAGCCCGACGGCTTCCATCCGGAACGCAACTTACCCTGCAAAATCTGCGGCGATTACGTCAACGGCAAAAAAGCCTGGTTCGACCAGAACGGCCAGCAATGCCTGCACTGCCACCAAGCCATCAAAGACGATATTATCCCCGGCGACCTGACCGACAAAGACTACTTCAAAGAAATCGAACTGGAGCTTTATTTTACCCTCGACCGTAAGGCGATCAACCAGCTTATCAGGAAAAAGCGCCTCTTTGCTCGCGAGGTGAAGCGCATAGACCAAAAAGGCACCTACTTGCGCCTGTTCCTTTACCCCGACAATCCGGGTTTCTTTCCACCCAAAGACCTACTCAAAGGAGGCGTGGTAAAAGACGGTGAAGAGTATGTGTTTGTGCCTTGGTATTTGGTTGTTGATGATCCTAATGAGGTGATCAAGGCTTATGGAATAGGTAAAGTCATGCGATGGGCTGATATCAAATGAAGGTTTGGGTGACAAGCTCATCATCTTTTGACCATGTCGAACTCGAAGATTTCAAAGAAGACGAGCAGTAAAACACCAGCAACGACTAAAGACTCGGCAGGATCATTGCCAACGAAAAATACCAGGACTACCTCAACATTGCACTCACCAAACTCCAGGTCGCATCCGAAACCATCCTCCAATCCTTCAAACCTGCCCAATGGGCCGTCAGTCAGACCGGCACCATCGAACTCATCTACGGCTGCCCCCATTAGTTAGTATCTGAGAAATAGTTGGCAACAAATAATTCGGATATTATTTACGGAATTTTATTTGATTCATTTTTTACAAAAGTTTGGTATTAAGGTGATTTAGTCTTAATATTATTTTTTATTATTAAAACAAACATACCCCTAAAGTTCTGTTAACTTGAATCTCTTGCAACAATATCGAACCGGGCAAACCATGGTACTCGACTTGCCTGTCCTCATAAATAATTCTTTCTTGCAAGAATTTGTCGAAGAATACCGTGAACTGCTGCAAGAATTGGTCAAAGAAGGCAGAGCATTTTTGAAACCGGGAATGAAACTCAACGTCCGTTTTAAAAATCATAATGGCGCGGCGGATGACGAGATTGATTTTGACCTGATTTTCCTTTCTTATCTGACCTTGTTGAAGTTTGATTTTCCGAATATTCAGATCAATCTGATCCTACCGGCCAATGAATCAGGCACACAACTTTCCAAATACTTCTACAGGTTGCTGAACCACCGGACACATCTTGAGATCAATGCCCGTCAGGAAATATTTAAACTTTATATCGGAGACGAAACATATAAGGGCATTAATACAGAGCGTTCGGGAAATTATATACCCCCACTGCTGATTACGTCGCAAACGATCAAGACCTTGTTCCAGCCGAAGCGATCCGGACGGGATTATACCACCCTTTTAAGAGAGACCTTTCAACAATTTAAAGGTGTCCTTCCCAAACTCGGTGACCGGGAGAATTTTTATAAAGAATTCTTTGACAAGTATGACCTCAGCCGCGGAGAGTACTTTACGTGGAAGCCGCTGGACTTGAGCGGTTCCTATTTTATGCGTGCCCTGTATGATCTTTATTTGCTGCGGTATCTTTTTGCCCGGGATAAAGGCTTGGAAACGGACTATCAGATCGGCAATCCCATTCGGACTAAAAAAGGTGATGATTCGCCCGCTTTATTTAAGACGGGCGTACTGAGAACCCTACTCAAAGAAGGCGTATTCCAGTTCAACGACGTGGAAGCTTATTTCTTTTCGATTCTGATTCAGCATACCGATCTTTTCAAAATACCGAATAAGCTTCCTGACATCCTGGAAAAGATCAGACCATTCATTGCCCCGGAAATTACGGAGAAAGACGAAAAACTAGTCAAAGAAAATTACATTACGCTATTTAACGAAAACCTGGTGCGACTTATCCGTTACACCCGGGATATTGCCTATGCATTAGAGGAGCTGTCCAAAAACATCGTAGAACATACCGAAACAGGCATCGGTGTGATCACGGCTCGCATCTATTCGTTCGAGCGTGTAGTCAACCTGAAAAGCACCGAAGAAGGATGGCGCAAGCAATTTTCAGCAGGCCATAAATTTTTAGATATCAATGTGATCGATAATGGCCGCACGGGTATAAAGGAAAAATACCTGAAAAATTTAGAAAAGGAAAAGAATGAGTATGAACAGCTTATTGAAAATGCAGAAATGCGGCACACCATCGCGGAGAATTACACCGATGATATCCAGCAAATGCAGTTATTTTCCCTCAATCAGTTTTTTAATTACCATACCATTCAACTTTACCACCAGATCAACCGGGTAAAAGCACGTTTAGGATTGTTGATCTTTTCACAGCACATACTTCATGACCGAAATGCTCAAATTCATATTTCCTCCAATAGCCTGACCGAGAAGCGGCCGATCGGTTTTTACCTTTTTACAACAGAGGGTCAAATTGTCGAGCGCATCAGTAGGGATTATTTATCACTTGGCACGAACTATCAATTCCTGATCCCGGTTAAAGAGGAATTTGAACACCATGCGGTACCGCAACATACGCGCGCTTCCGGAACGAGTATTGGGGCCTCTGTATTTATGGAACTACACGGTTATGGTTTTAGCCCGGAGAGCCCGCACCGCTTGATCAAACCGCATTTTGTCCCCGGTCAAGGTAAAAACAAGTATAAAAAACTGGAAAACTTGGTAGCACAGGTTGACAAAATATCGGACGGTCAAATATTGGTACTGAACGCCGGGGAACTGGCTGCTACTGTCTCTTCATCCAGCGATTGGATCAGATTGCTCGCAGGTCTTCAATTCGGCTATCTTGCGATTCGCGATATCATTGTTTACGGGTTGAGTCCCGAAGTCTATGAAGACATTGTTAATATACTTAAGATTTTCAGCGACTTTAAGAAAAGTGACATTGGTTTTTGGAAACAGGACCGGCAAGTTTTGTTTTTTATCCCGGTCGTGCATAATGAATGCCGGTTTTGGTTTAATAGCATACTCACGGCATCCGATTACGGGATGTTCCTGAAAGTTAACCAGGAAATTGACATATACCATTTTAACTTAATACGGTTGACAGAGCCCGAGAATATGACTGTAGTCGACGACACGGTCACGGATTTTTCAAGTAGTTCCTTATTTTCTAAAAGTAACAAACTACTCAATTTTGAGCTTTTGATCAAAAACGATACAGGTTCATCGCTCTATGAAGAAACCATTTGGTCGATGCTGCAGCAACCGATCAAAAAAGGTATAGCGGAACTTGACTTATCTAAACCAAGTGCATAAACCATGAAGATCAAACCGGAGCTTTATTTCGAAAATTTTAATGGTTTTAAGATTGCCGACGCACATTTTGAGCTCGGTTCCAATTTGCATATCCGGGACTATTACTATGTCAAGAGAATTTTTTACAACAGCTTTTTCACCAACAGGTTCGCTCTCTTAGTCGCTCAGAAATTACTTGTCCAACATCGTGATCTGATCCGAATGTTAGCCACTACAGAAACCATCAAAAAGACCGAAGCTGCCATTACCCTGGTCGGTTATGAGAATTACTCTGATCTACTGCTCAGTAATATTCGAAAAATGCTGAATGATTACGTCCGGACAGCATACGGCATCAGCGAGGACCTGTTCAACCATGATGTTTTCACCAAAGAAAATGTCTTTTTGAAGAATCCGAACAAGATTGCCAACCGGATCATTTTGGTGTTTCCCATCAGCACAACGTTTTCCACCTCGATCCGGGTGAGAGGGGAAATCACCGAGATCGCCAGGGATCAGAAACTCAAATGTCATCCGCCTGAATTTATTGACCCCGTAGTTAATTGCATTGTGATCAGCAACCGACCATTGGAAAAGAATTATGAATTCAAAGAAATAAGCGATTACGAATATGACTACGGGTGGCGAAGCGTCAATGTTGCGGAAAAAATGGTCAATGTGCAGATCATCGACCAACCCAGTCAACAGGTAAAAGACCGTCATCAGAGACCCATCGATTGCTTTTTCGTGGCCCAGCTTTATCTGATCTCGCTGGTCACCAAATGGATAAAAATAAGTGAGTGCGGGGAATGTTACCCAAGCGATAAACAGCAAGAAAAAAGCCTCATTGAGACCAAAATCATTCCGGTAACACCCAGTCTGATCTTTGGGTACCCCAAGACCATCGTGCCAGAAAAACATGTCAGTATATTTCCGGCGTTTGATATCAGGAAAAAAAGGGCAAAGGAGGAGCCGATGATTTATCGCCGGCATTTCAAAAAACTCGAGAACTATTATATCTATTACGTCAGAACAGGTTTTTTTCTTTTGGAGAATTTATCCGATATTAAAATTTGGCTGGCTGATCTACGTTCCCATGAATTGTCCGGTCTGATCGATAAAAGCATCGTCATCATCACGCCGACAGCCGGCTCTAATTCAGGCTTCGTTAATTTATTGAATGACATTGTCTTCTCGGAAACGGCGACCATCATTCAGTATAATTCCAGGGAAGAGTATTTACAAAACTTCATCCATTTTTACGCTGATGTGATCAGACAAGCGGAGAAAATCATTTTTGTTGATGATGCCGTCGCCACAACCCAGAGTTTTCTGGAGATCGATTTTTTTATCAGAAATGTACGGGATGGTAAAGGGACAGAATATTTCATTACGTTGATCGACCGCGTTGATTATTATAATTCGATCAAACTCAGTGCAATACTTGAAGAGTCCAATCAAATTGAACAGGTGGAGAAACGTTTTTTTGCTTATCGGCACATCCATGTTTCGCCCATCGTTCACCGCGATAAGTATCCTTACATTTCACTTATGGAAAAATTTAAGGAGCTATCCGAAAAATCAGTCCTCGATAGTATGCGGATACATTTCAAAAACCGGGAACGGCATTTTAGACCTGTCGATCTTACCCGGGACTATGAAAAGTTCGAGCACGAAGACAATATCAAATCGCTGTTATTATTCTTGCTTTTTCATGAATTCTCAGCTTTATTCTACTGTAAAAACGGACGCTTTATTTTCCAGGGAACTATTCAGAAGGCCTTTGAAAATAACGAAGACCCCAACAGTTGGCAATTCGTTTTGATCCATTTTGAAGAATTAGCCGAGAAATGTTCTCTTAACCAGTTTAAAGAATCTTATCCGGCTTATCAACAAGAAATTAAAAATTCATTATTTAAGATATGTAGTTCAGATCCTTTTTATCAGCACCAGAATATTAAGGAAAGCGCATTCCGATGGATATTGGCCGACCTGGGTGACAGAGTCACCCATATTAATAAAATGAAAAAAGTGGACCGCTCTTTTTTTCAACGACGTACGGTCAACGGTGTACCGCTTGCATATTCCACCTTTCAGGATTTTAAATTCCTATTAAAAAGAGGCGCCAAGCTGAAAATGAATTACATCTATTCGGTTGAAATGCTCTACGCCATCGGTTATATCGTCAAGGGTTTAACACAATATTCGAATGCTGAACGCGCAAGTCAATCACCTATATCTTATCCGATCGATTTTATTACCTATTATGTAGGTCTGTTACAAGAGCTCATTATCGAACACGAAGCAAAAGCTTTACAGGTGGTGAAAAATATCAAGACGATCATTGATGCCAATCCGATAACGCCCTATGAACATCAAACTTTAAAAAATACCTATAACGACCATTTTATTCATCTGCTACGTATGCTTGTTTTGGAGAATACTTTTATTTTCCACACAGCTGCTGAAAAATTCATCTCAAAATACAAAGGACCCTTGTTATTCTCGAAGAATGATAGCGAGGAGTTTTTTGAACGCTTGGATGCCGCGATGAAAACCTATCCTTTTTACTATACCAACTGGATGCTGTCTCGTTTCGATGCACCCGGTAAGAGCCAAAGACCAAGTCCGGAAAAAGGTAGTTTGATATCCTTTAAGAATATGATGTTTTTGAAGGCTCTTCTAACCGCGGATAAAAGCCCCCGGCCATTAAGCGAGGTTTCCATTGAAATCAAATTGCGCGAAATCCTGCGTCTATGCTGTGAAATATTGGAGGTGAAAAATGGCGGCGCTTATTTCGCGGTGAAACATAAAAACAATCGTAATTTATCAGAGGAAGGAGACATTGCCATTGTAGCCAGCTATCAGCATAGTCAAAAAACGGCGTTCAAATCTGCTGATATCACCAAGGAGAGTTTACTCTACAAGATCTTTGATGGAATAAATGAAACCAATAGCGCAAACATCTTAACCACAGTCGAACTATCATTGGACGATGAACAAAATTATCGTTTTCGGGATAATCAAAATTTTAGTGCGCGTGATCTTTATCGTCTGTCAGAGTTTCAGAATGACCTTTATCGTGACTTGTTTTACCTCAGAATTACGGAGATCGAATTTGACGAAAAGAAAAAAAGTTACCTCGTTGTACCACAGGCGATCTTATGCTTTTATCACGATAAACTGAGTAAAGTCGAGACTAAAATGGTTCATGATAAGCTCAAATTGATCGCGACGAGCAGCCCTCTTGCTAAGCAATTGTCGTTAACTGATACGCCGGTCGAACTGCCAAAACAGCGACCCGTGTACAGGCGGTTTGATCCCAAAAAAGTGAGACAGTTGCTGTTGCTCCGTAGCGATCTGAGTGACTTCATCAACCATCACTTCAACAACGACAGCCTGCGCGCCTATATTGAACTGATCAACAACAAAAAATACTATGACTCACTCAAACATGGTACAACAACGTACGAGGAACTGGTCAAAACTCATATAGACAAAGTCGTTAACGCTAAAAATTTCGGGGATGTCGGTTATTACGCCCAATTTCTTAAACGCGCTTACAAATACCTCATCAATAAATTGCACCTGCTTTCCCTCACCAGCAAGTTATTTGAGGATAAGTCGAAAATTTCCGAAAATGCCTTTGTAACAACATCCGTGAGAGATATTGCAGGTTTGCTCGAACAGGAAAGCCTTTATATTTTCACCATGTGGCAACCTAATCTCAATAGTTTAGATGACTTAAAAGCCATAAAATTCATTAATAGTGTCCCGATAGAACTTTGGGGACTTCAAATCAAAATTTTCCACTCCCTGTTGGACGAAATGATTTTTGAATTGCTTTACAATATCAAGAAGCACACGATCCATATCATGTATGAGGAAATTTCAGAAACAGATCCATTGACCATTACCCTTAGCGGAGAAATCAAAAATGACGGTATCTTCTGGCTGACGATCACTAATAATTTTTCTACCAAGCGCCCGGATTTCGTCAGGAATTTAAGTAATAAACTGGCGAAAAGAAACATTTCAGACGGCCTGAATCTCATATATAACGTTTTGTTCCAGTCCACCGGACAGCAACTGCTGTTATCTGCAAAACCAGGGGAATTTAGTGTTAGCATACCATTTATTATCAATCGTAAACATGAATAAGAGAAAAATAATCATCATCGAAGATGTTGAAGAACACTGGAAAAAACTTTACAGTATGCTTCGCCAAAAATATGACGTCTATCCCGAACGTTTGGATCAATTTAAAGCGTTACGGGGCCAGCTGGCCGCAGTTTATGGCGAAGGAACGGAAGATAATCTTATCGAAAAAAATGATAAACTGATCAAAGCGACGATCAGCGATTTTGCTGCGGAACTTTGCCTGGTTGACTACGAACTCATGGAGGGTAACGAAATGTGCAACGGCATCAGGTTCAGCGAAGACTACCTGTTTAATAAAATAATTTTGTTCATCACCGGAGTGAAAGGTGAAAATAGTGATGAAATAAGGAACAAGATCAAAGAGCACTGTGAGGGTATCGGCCCAGGAACCAATACTGGTAAAGATGACAATCAAAACCACGTAGACTTTCTTTTTAAAGAAAAGATGAACGAAGACTTTCGAGTAAGATTGATGCGCTGGCTCGCTAAGTTTTTTAAAAGCAATGATACCGATGATGACGAAAGATTGGATCCTAATATTCTAAAATAATTAAAATGAATCAACCTGACGAAACGGAATATACGAAGCTTAAAAACGAATTTGTCCAGCAACATAAAAACTGGAAGGACTTTTTACCGCTGTTAAAGCAACCAGGTGACTATCGGTCTGTCAAAACCCTGGAAGCTGATATCAATCGCCTGAACGACTTTATTGTGATCTTCTCCGGCTTATGCTATGCCATTTCCATACAAGCTGCGGTCGAAGACCCCAAGGGCCATCGACGTGAAACTCTTAACCTGGTCAACAATGTCAAAGATAAAGTTATCTATCAGCACTTGTCACCATTGACAAACCGACTCAACCATTTGGTCAACCGGGCGAACATGATAGTTGCTTACGTGGCATTATTCGTTGGGTTATTGGGTGTCGGATTGGCAGTCTACCCCTTGCTTAATGACCCCGTACCGCACTTATTGAAAAAACTTGATGAGATAGAGCATAAGATAGATAGTATAAATACATCAGCGGGCAAGATAAAATTATTACCAATTACACCTATTGAACAAGTGGATACAACAAATCACATTAAACATAAAGAAGACGGAATAAAAGCACAGTAAATTTTTAATCCGTTACTGCTCTTTTGCTTCGTCATTGAACTTAACAATGACATATGTAAATCAAAACCAACAAGTGCCGACGATATGATACGACGACGGTCTCCTCGATTGGCGTTTATTGGAAAGTTCTGATCTAAATCTTCGTTTTGCCTAAATCATAAGAATTGAAGATATATGGCAAATGTGCGGACACAAAGGTCCCATATGTTTTTTGATGAACGGTTCTGTTGCATAGTTTAAAGTAAAAAAACAAATGTTCAGACTATTAAATCGATATCATGCTTTTAATATTTATTTATATTTATATAATCTGACGCTATTTCGTTATTTTATCAAAAAGCAATCATTTGTTTTGACGAATTTACCAGTGATAAAATGACGATTGTTTAGTAAATTTGATTAATCCTTTGCATTTTATAAATTAAATGAGCAAAGGTAATTTGAAAGAAAATGGTTGTAGAAACGCAATTTGTACATACAAATAAGCCGGTTGAAACTGTGGACTATGGTCATACAGTGATACCTGCAAATAGGCTGGAGTTTTTATACCGGAAATGTACGGAAGTTCTCAAACGCAATCCCGGTAATGTACTCGAAGTAGGCGTCTACAAGGGCGGCACATTGTTGGCGCTCGCTAAGGCGATGTATGAAGTTTGCCCACAGTATACTATTTACGGGGTGGACACCTTTAGCGGGCATCCTTATACAGATGGTCATCCAGTCCACTACACTGGCAAGTACGCTGATGTCGACCTCGCTGAATTAAAGAAATTCCTTTTGACCGTACCGTATACTGGAAATATAAAACTGTACAGAGGACGAATAGAAAAAATATGGCCTACGATCCCGGTAAACAACCTGTCTTTCGCGCATATTGATTGCGATCTGTATGTCCCGATAAAATATTGTTGTGTGAACATCCCCGAAAAATTCGAAGATGGCGCCGTTATGTACTTCGATGACTATGGACATGACCACTGCCCTGGTGCCACTCGCGCAGTCAACGAGGTTTTCGGTGCAAAAAAGTATGTCAATGAAGTTATTCTTGATGATCTAACAAACTGGTCCTGCTTTATAGATTTTTGAATAGTAGTAATGGAGCAAACGACGTATCTCGCAATTTTGGATAATTTAAATGCACATGATAAACCCAAATACAGGGCTATTGTCAATGCTTTTAAAAATTGGAAATTATCTGGTGGAAAGGAGATTATCGACAACGTTTCCAATGATTACTTTGTACTAAAGCTCCCTTTGTTGGCCGTAATTGATCATTTATTGAAGTTCAAAGGCGTTCATTCTTGGTTAGATGTAAGGGATCAGTATGATGAGGCTTGTAAAAGCCAAATCAAAAAGTTCTGTGTTGGTGGGAAAATTGATAAAAAAGAAGAATATAGTAAATATTTAGGCCGGGGTTTTAAGGAAATAGCTGTGAGCAGATGTTGTCCTGTACACCGTATGGTTAGCGATATTGGATGCCATCCAAATAATTCCCTTAGTGAGGATGAATGTAATTTGTTAAGGGAGCGTCTTGTGAAAAACTCTTTGACAAAAGATGATAAACTGATGAAATTCAGAGTCGGAAAGCCATTTTTTCCGATTTGGGTCACGTTCGTTGGAGAAAAAGACAAATTCTCTGCTCCAACAGAGTTTGCAAATGGAGATTTTAAACATTATCAACTTCGCATCTGCCTCGGACTTTCACCAAGAGAAGATAGTTTTCCTCAGTTTGTAATCACTTATAAACTAGACAAATCGGAAAGACTACGATTTCCTACAGTGATCGATGCCGGTACCTATGATTTTTTTAGCCCAACTGATAAAAAGGAAAAATCGAAGCATGGCTATACGGCCAATAGTTCTAACAGTCACGAAATATTTTCCAGATTAATGCTCAGTGACAATTTTAAAAGAATGTTCAAAAAAGAGCTAGATGAAATTGAGGTTGAAAAGATAAATCTTTCAAAACCAAGTGCTGAAATAGAAAAGTCAATTATGGCGATAAACGAAAAAATTCAAAAAAAAATTATTGAGGAGACATTTTTGAAAGGCCGCCCCGAATCCGTCTATTACAGCAATCGTGATATTGCTATTTCAGAATTACTTTCATATGAAGTAACATTACCATAATATGTCGAACTTAAGCGTCTTTCTTTCTTCAAACAGAAATCTGCCATATTCTTTTTTTGGAAAAAGTCTGATTGATTTCAACAATGATGAATTAGAAGACCTGCTTCATATTTGTCTGGAAGAAAAAAGCATTATTTCACCTTTATTAAGTAAAGAAGACGGCCCAATTGAGTTTCTATCAGAAGTACTCAGAACGACAAGTATCGATGTATTTGACAACTACTCCGATACAATTGATAAGATATTCTTAGAGGCGATTCAAGAAAAAGAGCGCTTCCAAACCTGGTCAGAATTACAAGTTCGCATTATCATTAATGCGTTAAGACTTTCAAATAGAATGAAACGAGGAATTCAAAAGGATTCTTTAATTGGCGTTATAAATAGTGCTCATTGGGATGCCGTTAGCAAAATTCCCGAAGCTGTACTCAAGGATACGGCAACGCTCATCTCGATCTATCCATCCCAAAATTCCGACTTTTGGATGAAAATTGATATTCAGAGATTTCCTTTTCTTATCGGCCCTTGTATTAATGGATTAGCCGGGTATCCAGACGCTTGTATGGAGTTTCTTAAAAAATTGACGCCGAAGGAAATAAAACCTGATTTGCAATTTCCACTTTCAAAATTTATCAGGAATATGTTCAACTCCAGGTTAGATGATAATGCTAAAAGAAAGGCATATAGGAATTTTTATAAACTAAATTACAGGCTACAGGAGGAAATTAATTCAATTATCGCACTTGTTTTTGAAACGGATGATCCAATTTTTAAACTCGTAGAGCCTATTAAGTTTTGGAAATATTATGTGAGAAGTAAATCATTTGCTGCTACTCCTAAACGAAAATCTTTCTTCCCAGCGTCCGAGTTTTACGATACAAGCATTTTTCCATATGGAATACAGAACTTGGACATCGCAACAAAATATAATTTACAGGCGCAAGTTTTTAAACTGCCGGATTATGTGGACGATGCGCCATTACTGCTAAATAGAGACTTAAAATCGGCATTGGAAAAAATCAAACTTAATAAGAAATATGATTTTATTGCTCGCGATTTTAAAGAAGGAAATATACTGATAACTTATCCTATTGAAGCCTTTAAACCTAATCAACAGGGTGAGGGGATGGATATCGCTGTTCTTAATTTATTCAATTACGCTATTATAAGCAATGTTGTTCCTGACGCAACAATTTACAATGAGTTATATGAAAAAAACATCCATACACCAAAATTGGTGAGATTTTGTGCAACTCTTCTTCAAATCATTAAAGCAAGTTCAAATAAAAGAGAAGTTAATGTATATGTTAATGATTCTGGCATAAAGGGAGTTATGGACGATAGTTTTGGCAAATTGCTTGGCTACTTTAAAGATCATTTTGATCGTAATATTATCTTTTCCTTTCACTTTATTGTTGTTAAAGGTCAAAAAAAGCTAATTGACCGTCTTAATACGCCCAATTCTATTGTAATAACTACAGGCCCTGTATTGGCCCAAATCTTCGAATGGCAGCTCAGCGGCAAGAATTCCTTTGAATATTTTTCAAACTCTAAATTTGTGGAAGAGCTCCTAAATATTGAAGAAAAGACTGAAGCTATAAAACTTTTAATTTCCTCCCTAGAAACTTCGTTATTACACCAATCATTGCACATTAACATTCCAATCGAAAAATATAGGGATAACCCAGAGCACCAGAGCGTTGTGCATAAATATGCAAAACTCACGTATTTTACGAGTGAGTACATTGCGAAAAACATTCAGCGTTACGTTGACTTTGTTGAAAAGAACCAAAAGTTGTTCAAACTTTCAGGTCAGAAACCTAGTAGACGTTCCATAGAACAGGCTATTTTGTTCTCTTACATATTTGGGCACCATACAAAACTCAACACATCCGATGTGAATTTGAATCAAACGCATAATGAGATTTATAAAAAGGTGATTGTTTCATGGTCCCAAGCTCTAAACAGGTTAGGTATGAACTTAGTAATGCATAGGGAAAAAGCTACTGATCCAGCAACTATTGATACGGTCGATTTCCTGCAAGCCGTTTTAAACGAGATTATTACATTTGGTGAAGAGGATTATTTGCTTTCGTCGATAGAGCCACAAGACCTAGAACCCTGGTTTAATAATCATCTTTACAAGAGACCATCAAATACACTTTCAACTCAAGTTGCAAATGCATAACCCATTGTTTTCTTTAAATGAAGTTTCAAAAGTTTACGAAAACATAAATCGTGAAAAATCTCAGGCACTTTCAAATATTACAATAAGTCTTTTAGGTAATAATATTACCTGTATCATGGGGAATTCCGGCTCGGGCAAAACAACACTCTTAAGGACTATTGCGAAATTGGAGACGGCAACTTCTGGAACAATTGATTTTAATTATGACAGTGACAAATTGGGCTATGTTTTTCAAAACAACTCTGTCTTTCCATGGATGACAGTCGCGGAGAATATCGGCTACGCAATGAAAATTCGAAGAATTGAAAAAGAAAACATCGATGAAAAGGTCAAACTACTTGTGGATATGGTCAATTTGCCGCAGACACATTTAAATAAATATCCAAAGGAACTTTCGGGAGGTGAATTGCGGAGACTCGCGATCGCTTCTGCGCTATCCAAGGACACGCAACTGCTGTTGCTTGATGAACCGACCTCTCAGTTGGACGACATGAATAAATGGTCCATTCAGGATCTTGTGCAGAGAATATGGGCCAGCAAAAAAATGGCCGTGCTATGGGTGACTCATGATATCGAAGAAGCTATCTATATGTCTAATCAGGTTATCATTATGAAAAAAGGGCAAATTGTGGAAAATGTACCTGTCGAACTGACTTATCCAAGGACCAATGAAATGAGGGTTTCACCTCGGTTTTTAGCATTAAAATTAAAAATTAGTGAACTATTATGCTGAATGCCCGGAAAAATTTGAGAACACTTATATTGCTCATCATTGTACTATGTGCGTGGGAAGTAGTTGCCGATTTATTTGCGCAACCAAGGCTATTTCCATCATTAAGCCACCTGTTAACGTTTTCTCTTCCCTCGATTGCTACCTTCTCAATTGACGGTAAATCCGGATACGACGTAGCCCTTTTTGTAATTTTAAAGCATTCGTTATTGTCCGTTTACCGTTGTATTTTCGGCTTTGCTATCGGTTACGTAACTGGCATATTATATGGCTTAAGCGGTCAAAAAGAATCTCGGCCCGAAAGGAAAATGCCCATTCTCTTAACGTTTTCACGTAATATTCCATTATTGGCTTTGATTCCGCTGTTTTTGTATTGGTTCGGCGGTACAGAAATCGGAATGATCCTATATATCGCATTTGCTGTTTTTATCATTGTAGCAACAAATACGCAACAAGCTGTTTTCAACGTACCTCAAAATCTTATTGAACAAGCGCAAATGCTTGGAGCTGACAGGAAAAGAATCATATGTGACATAATCTTTCCGTGTATACAGGGCGAGCTAGCGGGCGCCATAAAATATTTAGCCAGTTTGATCTGGGCTGTGTCGTTGGCTTCGGAATATTTGGCCAGTTCCAGTGGCATGGGATTTTTGATCTACCAATCTTATTCTTTTTCGGATATGGGGAAATTAATTGTTTTATCGATAGTATATTGTTTTTTAAGCATTTGCAGTTATCACTTTGTAAATTTGTATTTTAAAAAGAAATTAACCTGGATATAAGTCATGAACAAGAAAATTGTCTTCTGGATAACCGCCATTATTATCATTGCTGGGTCCGTCTACCTGTTCTTTGTAAAAAGGAACTCGGTTAATAATAACTTGACTACCGTTAAATTTGGAATGCTACCCTACGGCGATCATTCTCAGGCGATCATTGCCGCAAAAAACGGATGGTTTAAAGAAGTCGGTATTGATTTTCAATACGAATTGATAAAGGTTGAAGCTGTCTTACCAGATCTGAATAATAATCGGCTTGATGTTTCCTCTTGTGCTCCTGGAATCATACTTTCTTCTTATGACAATGCCTCAAATATTTGTATGTTTTCATTCGCTGATGTTTTCCAGGGGTATGCTATCTTGGCGCAGCCAGGCGGTAACTACAAAAACTACCAAGAATTATTAAAATCTGGTTTATCAGATAAAGACGCAATAAAGGTGGCGGTTTCACAACTAAAAGGGAAAACTTTTGCCTACCCGTCTGAAACGGCTATCAAGCCATTTATTGATATTTTGCTTGAAAAGGCTGGTATGACCAGAAGCGATTTTAAATCACTGGTTCAGGATGATGCTATCAATATCAACGCCATGCGGAATCATCAGGCGGATTTCCAGGTCGGTGGCGTACCTTCTAGAATAACACTACAAAAGGAGGGTTATAAGGAAATCGTTAGTTCTATGGATATTGTAAAGGCCGCTATGCCATCACCCGATTCCAAAGAGCTATCCAGCGTTTTTAATGACGGCTGGGCAATAACGAAAACTTATTATGATTCCCACCGGGAGACAGTACTTCGATTAGCGTCAGTTAATTTTCGGATCAATGATTTCATTTTGCAACATCCTTCACAGGCCCTTGCTATTCATATGCCATATCTTAGCCAGATTACTGGGGAAAAATACACCACTGAAGATGGAACGGTAATTTACGATCACCTAGATCCATTTTACAATTTTGCGGCTCAGCGCTCTTGGTTTTTTAATGATAAGGACCCCTTGTATTATAAGAACCTCTATGGCAGCATTATCAACAGTTTCAAAAATCAGCATATTTACAAGTCGAAGATTCCCGCAGTTGACGATGTTATCTTTGCGGATGACGTGTACAAGTCGCTAGACAGTTTAAAGAATACAACAGAAAAAAAATTTCTAGCCATCGACAAAAAACCTTTTTTGAAAGAATCTTCGGAGAATAAGGCGAAGTTAGCGGAAGCCCACCACCAATATTCAATCTACAACTATTTAGATGCCGATAAAATTACCGCAGACATCCTTAAATAAGATTAATCGGGAAATATTAAAGTTTGTTCCGGTTGTAGTGTTCCTCTTTCTTTGGCAGGTTTGTTCGTTGCTCTTTGGGGGGACAAATTTTCCAAGCTTGGTAGATATTGCTTCGTCTCTCTTTAATTCAAAAACGGTTGTTGCCATTATCTCCTCACAGGGCGGCGGAGACAATGGTATGTTAGGTCATTGGTTTTTGACCTTTTGTGTTCACCTAGCGGGACTAATTTCCGGAACAGCCTTGGGATTGGCATTTACAATTTTTCTTTTTCTTAAAAAATCAATAAGAAATGTTCTTGAGCCTTTTTTTACGGTAGCAAGAACTATTCCGCCCCTTATTTTCGCACCGTTTCTCCTGCTCATTTTTAATGGTGGAATATTAGCGAATTTTGCAATTGTAGCCATTTATGTTTTTTATGCTGTTGTCGTTTACGGTTTGAATTCCCTTGACCTCGTACCGATGGCATATATAGAGTTGGCTAAGATTCATAATAGTAATGGAAAAAGTATTGTTTTCTATATCTTATTACCCGGAATGCTCCCGCAGTTCTATGGTGGTCTTCGCGTCGTGATTTCGATCAGTCTTGGTGTCTTGGTTGTGGGGGAATATATAGGGCCAGGGGACGGCCTGGGTAAGGTTATGAAATATGCGATGTCCTATTCACGGCTCGATTTGCTAATTGCCGCCATCATTTGTTGCGTCGTCGTGGCTATATTAAACGACCTACTGATCACGCGGTTTTTTAAGCGTTTTATGAAGTGGGATAACTAGTTTACAAATAAAAACTTTCACGGCATCTACTGAATTTCAAGACAATCAAGATTAAATAAGTTTAAGCAATAGCCCATCCTGTGGTTAGAGGGGCTAATACATACGGTACATATCGACAACTTTGCTTTCAATAAAAATGAAAGCATATGTTAAACTCTATTTCCTGGCTGCAATATATTGCCGCCGTTATTTTACTCACAACCTCTTGGTACGCCTACATCGGCCTCCGTTATTTCCAACCGGAGCTCTCACGCTTCCTCCGCATTAAACCTAAATCATCCGGTGCCTTACCTGAAGTAGCTACCGCCCAGCCGGTGATGGCCGTGGCGCGTCCCGAACCCGGAACAAATCTCGCCGAACCTGATGAACTCGTCTTCAGCATCTCCGCCGCAGACGGCATCAGCGACCAAACGCTACCCCAGGGACCCGCCGATGACCTGCTCGCCGAAGCCGAAACCCTCATCAGCGCCTTCACTGACAACAACGACAAACCCGGTTTCCTATCGCTACTCCGTGTATTGATTAGCAAATACGAAGTCTTTGCCGATGAGATCAGCCTGCCGCAACTCATCAGCGCCCTTCAACTCCCCGCCAAAAAACTCCCATTTATCATCCAGGCCAACGAATGGCCCCAAACATTTACCGCATGAAAAAGCTCAAATTAGTATTCGCCCTACTGTTCGTCGCCACGGTCTGCCTGGCCCAGGACGGCAACGCCGGCATCAACGAAGCCACCAACCAGGTCAAAAGCTATTTCTCCACCGGCACCAACCTGATGTACGCCATCGGCGCCATCACCGGCCTGGTCGGCGCGATCAAAGTCTATAAAAAATGGAACGACGGCGAACATGATACGGGTAAGGTTGCTTCCAGCTGGTTTGGCAGTTGTATCTTCCTAGTGGTCGTAGCGACGGTGCTAAAATCCTTTTTTGGAGTATAACCTTGTTGCCTTGCTAAGGACTCTAATAGCAATTTTAAATCCCTTACGTTTAAACCGGGTATCTAATAAATTTCCGGTTTAAACGTTCTTGCTCGCCTTGTATTGACGACACTTCGGGCAATCACAGGAAACGTTCTCTAGTTTTTCAAGTCTTTTGTAACCCTCTAAAGCGACACCCTCCAAAGTTTTCATGTTTTTATAATAGCCAAATGATTCCTTTCGTAATAAGTCAGCTTCGTGCCGTTCTCCTCTGAGCGTGGCCATCGCGCTGAGCATCTGCGTATTAAAGGCCAAACCAAAATACAGCTTGTCATCCAGCAATTGCCTATCTTTCATCGCAATTGCATAATAATGTAGTGCTTTTTTTGCCGCAAAAATACCATAAGACCCTTCTGACCAAGAAGGATAATTTTTATTAAATTCATCATACGTTCGAGCAATCTGTAATACATCATCGGTCGATTTTTGGTATGCGTTTACATATAGTTCATAGGGTTCGAGCATCGGCTGAAATCTATCTTTAAGCAATAAAAATTTTTCTTCGCTACAATACGAATGGTATATTCTTGCAGTAACAATAAGGTCCGGCAAGCAATTGGCATGAAAAAAAAAGCATTCCGTATTGAGGTCTGCCTTAAAAAAAGCCTCCATCGCAATCATTGCTGCTTCGAAATTCGTATTAAAGTCACGTAGGTTTTTGCTAGTAGGATTTTCCACCACTTCAGCGAGCGCTCGTTTCTGTAATGTATAAGATAATAAAGAATAAGCTTTACTATCTATAGTAGCTGCATTTTTTCTAATTTCAATAGCTTCATGCATCAACTTTATTTTTTCTTCACCAGTATATGTAGTCGCCAGGTTATGTAAACTATTCGCTAATAAAGTTAAGCCTGTGACTAATCCATCATTTTTAGGGTTAAAGATTTTAATAGCCCTTTCGAGCGCAGCTTTGGTTTTTTTAAAAAAGACTCTAGCCTTTACTCTATCTACATCCAAGTAAATAGTACCTATGCTGTAAGATATAAAAGCGTCCAAAACATCGCCGTCTTCATTGTAATTTCGAGCATTTTTAAAATGCTTGATCGCTCTTCTATAATCTTTAACTTTATGATAAAAAAAGGCAGCCTGAGAATAGGCCTCATAACTTTTAAAGGTCTTTATTGCATTTTCGTACAGTAAAATTGTTTGATTAATATACGCTGGTTCATTAAAGTTTATCGAAGAAAGCGAGGCTTTTAATAAATATTCCTCCGACAGATCTTTTAAATTTTGATTTATTTGACTGATTTCAGCATGTGTTTGATCCCGTCGTTTTAAAAGGGTTTCTACCTCTGAATCCAACTCCCGATCATTCAGTTTAATTCGAGCTTCATCTATTTTCCCTTCATCAAATAATCGTTTTGCTTCTTTTAACCGTTCTTTGTTCAATGGCACTGCATTGAACATTTTGTAAAGATTATTTATCTCTTCTTTAAACAGCCCAATGCGCTCGTTTAGGGTATTAATTTCACGATTTATTTTTTCCCGATATTCAAGTGCAGATGGAAGACTATTTTCGAGAGCCTCTTGTTTTTCTTTCAATTGTGACAATAGATCGGCATAGTTCTGAGATCGATTTAATATTTGGTTAATGTAAATGTGAGAGTCAACAGCGTTACCTACTGTAATATTGTTCATACCGGTTACTGCTATACTCATCTGATCTTTATTGCTGATTGATTACTATCGTCGAATTCTGAGCAGTGCCAATAGTATTATTTTTGTCGCCCGTAATTTTTTGAAAAAAGCCATTTTCTTTCATTCTGCTAATTTTTTCTTTCAATTGCCCTGTTAAGGCCGGGTCATCCAACAAAATACTCTGTAAATGTGTCTGAGCTTTTACAAAATTCGATTCATCCTCAGGTTTAGACTCAATGTCACTGATTAACTCTTCTTTGTTTTTACTTTTAAAGATAGACTTAATGAAGGGCCAGAATTCATTTCCTGCCTCATCCCCCAAATTATCTATTCCTTGTGCAAGCAACGGTTTAATAAGTGTAATAGCTTCTTTAGCAATATGTAAGGCGTCCATGTCTTAATAAATTTATAAATAAATATAAAAATAATTATCATTAGAATTCCTCTCAAAAAATGAGGTCAATCAATTCATACCACCCTTGGCTGAGGTGTGGAATATACTTTGAGTTGTCTATGCACCTTTGCCCGCATGAGCTACACCATCAATAAAGGCATCAACCGCCCCATCGAATTCAAAGGACTGAAAGCGCAATACATCGGCTACTTAGGAGGCGGCTTGGTCTGTCTCCTTGTGCTATTCGCTATCCTGTATCTAATTGGCCTAGCCGTCTACGCCTGCATCACGATCATCACGGGCCTCGCCAGCCTGCTCTTCTACAAAGTATTCGGCCTCAGCCATAAATATGGCCAGCACGGCCTCATGAAGAAAAACGCGAAGCGCTACCTGCCGACCTATTTGAAATTCAAATCCAGAACGCTATTCTATGAAAAACGCTGAAGATATCTTCCCGATCTATAAGGTCGAATACCAAACCCTGCTGTCCGCACAGGGCGACCTCACCATCGCTTACGAAGTTGTTTTGCCGGAACTCTTTACGCTTTCCAACGAAGAGTATATCGCTTTCCACCAAACCTGGGTCAAAGCCATCAAGCTCTTGCCCAAACACAGTATCTTTCATAAACAGGACTGGTTCACCGAAGATCAGTATGTTGCCAACTTCGGCGACCAAACCTTTCTGGGCCATGCCAGCGAGCGCTTCTCCAACGAAAGGCCATATTTGGCACACCGCTGTTATATCTTTTTGACCAAACGCGCCGTCAACTACAAACCCGTCACCAGCGCGGCCAGCAGTTTGTTGCGTAAACGCATTACTCCGGTGCAAAGCACCTCCGCGGAACTCTTCCGCGACTTTACCGACAGTTGCGGCCAGTTCAAACGCGTATTAGAGGACAGCGGTTTGTTATCATTGCGCCGCCTCAGCGACGATGAACTCACCGGCACTTTAAAAGTCCCCGGCATTCTTGAACAATACTGCTTTTTATTAAATGCAGACGACGCGCCGGTACTCAAAGACATTCACTTTGATCCCCTGAGGATTGGCGATAACCAATGCCAACTCTTTACGCTCGCGGATGCCGAATACCTGCCCGCTCTCTGCGGCCCCCGTATCACCTATGATCCTTACAGCACCGACAGAACTAAGTTCAGCACCGGCTTTGCCAGCCCTGTCGGTGCCTTACTGGACTGCAACCATATCTATAACCAGTATATCTTCATGGAAGACAGTGCCGCTACCCTTAAAAAACTGGAAGCCAAAAAACTGCGCCTGCAATCCCTTTCGGCCTACTCCCGCGAAAACGCCATCGGCCGCGATGCCACACAGGAGTTCCTGAATGAAGCCATTTCACAACAGCGCTTGCCTGTCAAGGCCCATTTCAATATCCTGGCCTGGGGTGATCCCAAAGAAATTAAAAATAAAGTCAGTAGTGCTTTAGCACAATTAGATGCGATACCCAAACAGGAAACGGACGGCGCCCCGCAGATCTGGTGGGCAGGCCTGCCGGGCAACGCCGGCAATTTCCCGATGAACGATACGTTCGACACTTTTACTGAACAGGCCGCCTGCTTCTTCAACCTCGAAACCAACTACCAAAGCAGTATCTCACCCTGCGGTATCCGCTTAGGCGACCGCCTCAGCGGCAAACCATTGCACGTCGACCTCAGCGACGAACCCATGAAGAAAGGCGTCACCACCAACCGCAACAAATTCATCTTAGGCCCATCCGGCAGCGGCAAGAGCTTCTTTACTAATCACCTGTTACGCTCTTACTTCGAACAAGGCGCCCATATTGTCCTAGTCGACGTCGGCCATTCTTATCAGGGCCTCTGCGAATTCGTCGATGGTTACTATTTTACCTATAGTGAAACGAACCCCATATCCTTCAACCCCTTTTATGTCGGTTCCGGCGATACCCTTGATACCGAAAAACGGGAAAGCATCAAAGCGATGATCCTCGCGCTCTGGAAAAAAGAAGACGAGGGCGTACAACGGTCGGAATACATCGCCATCTCTGATGCGCTGTTTCATTATTATGAAAGTGAACCAGAATTTGCCTGCTTTAATTCCTTTTACGAATTTTTAAAAGGCCCTTTCTATGATACCATGAAAGAAAGTAAGGTAAAGGACGCACACTTCGATATCGACAATCTGCTGTTTGTGCTTCGTCCTTACTATAAAGGCGGCGAATATGATTATTTGCTCAATGCCACCTCCAATTTAGATTTGCTTCAACGCCGTTTTATTGTCTTTGAATTAGACAACATCAAAGACCATCCCATTTTATTTCCGGTAGTGACCCTCATCATCATGGAAACTTTCGTTTCAAAAATGCGCAAACTGCCTAAAGATGTCCGAAAGATGATCCTGATCGAAGAAGCCTGGAAAGCCATCGCACGCGAAGGTATGGCCGAATACATCAAATACCTCTTCAAGACCGTCCGCAAGTACTTCGGCGAAGCCATCGTCGTCACCCAGGACATCGAAGACATCATCTCCTCCCCTGTCGTCAAACAAGCCATCATCAACAACAGCGACTGTAAAATATTATTGGATCAACGCAAATACCAGAACGACTTCCCTAAGATCCAGCAACTGCTGGGCATCACCGACAAAGAAACCGCGCTGATCCTGTCCATGAACCGCGCCAATGATGAGCGGTACCGATACAAAGAGGTCTTCATATCGCTTAACGGGCAGCTATCTAAAGTTTACCGCACCGAAGTCAGCCCCGAAGAATACTGGACCTATACGACGGAGTCCAGCGAAAAATCCAAAGTGCAGCGCTATACCCAAACATACGGCGACATCAAAAAAGCGATCGCCGCCATTGTCCGGGAAAGCAGCTAAGCGATCAATACCCGGTACTTTGACCAGTTGTCCGCGATCATCCAACCCAGCACCGCCCATAAAATGAGCGCGATAGGCCAGCCATCCGGCACGATACACAGATGCGTCAATAATACCCCCACCATCACCGGGAAAACAACCAGTACCCCTAAAGGCCTTGTTTTCGGGAACAGTACCAGGATACCACCCGCAATTTCTGCCGTAGCGATCAGCGGCAATAACCAATTGATAGCGACCAAAGCCGCGGTCGCTTTGACCAGCGGCTCCGGCAAATTCCCGGGCACCGGGATATAATTAAAAAACTTATTTAAGCCACTGTTGACCATCATCAGGCCGAACAGCGCGGAGAGCACATTTAAAATCTTTCGTTTCATAGGATTAATTTTGGTGATTGATCATCCAGTTCACGCCATACCGGTCGGTAAATTCGCCGAAATAAGCGCCGAAGAACATATCCGCCATCGGCATGGTCACCTTCCCGCCTGCGGAGAGTTCGGTAAACAGACGGTCCGCTTCTTCCCGGCTTTCCGGCTCGATACAGATGTGCATATTGTTGCCGCTGCTTAGGTTAAAGCCCATTTCTTTTGGCGCATCAGTAGCCATTAAGATATGCCCGCCGGTGATCGGTAACTCGATATGTAATATCATTTTTTTGATCACGTCCGCCACCGGTGGATGGTCTGCGTTTGCAGGAATATCGCCGAACCGCTGGATGCCGCGACCGCTGAATTCAGTTTTAAATACAGACCGGTAAAACAGGAAGGCTTCTTCGGTATTGCCCGGAAAATTCAAATAGGTACATACCCGGGCAGTTTTGCTGGTCTTGTTTTCTTTGCGTAACTGAAACTGCGCAGCAAGATATTGGTCAAGATTCTCCAGCGCCATCGTAAAGCCTTCCTTAAAGCCCATTTGGATGATCATTTCCAGGTCAGCCAGGTTATTGTATCTCGCCGTGATGTTCACGAGTGTCTGCTCACCGGCAGCAGTAAATACATTTTCCCAGTGCGTGCGCGGCATATTGGTATTAACAACACCGTTTTCATCACAGAAAGCATCCAAGCCGCTAAAACTTTGCTGCGGCCTGATCTTTTGGTAATCATTCCTGCACCAGTGCTTTTCGTTTTCTGGGCTGATCATGGCATACAGCCAGGTACCGCCTTCGCGGAAATCCATCGACTTGGTTTGCATCCGGTAAGGTTTTGGCGACCACCACAGGTCAAGGATCTCCGGCTTGGTCCAAGCATCCCAGACCAGGTCCAGTTCGGCGTCGAAGGTTCGTTTTACGTTGACCGTATGATTTTCTTTATCTACGGTGAAATCAAATTGCAGGTTCGGATTCATGAGGGTTGTTTTAGTTGTTTTTTTTCAGTTTGGCCAGTACCTGGTCCAGCTCGTTAAAGCGGCTTTCCCAGATCTTGCGGAACTGGCTCAGCCAATGGTCGATCTCTTTCATTTTGTCGATCTGTAAATGGTAATAGATTTCTTTGCCTTTCTGCTGCTGCGCAACCAGTTCGCATTCCGTCAGGATCTGCAAATGCTTGGAAACCGTAGAACGTGCATTGTCAAATTCTGCCGCTATGGCCCCGGCACTCATGGTCTGCACCATCAGCAGGGCGAGGATTGCCCGCCTGGTCGGGTCGGCGATGGCCTGGAATACATCTCTTCTGGTGATCATCATTTCGTTATTTGACGACAAGTATAAAAACATTTCGTCATATAGCGAAATGTTTTTTTCAAATTATTCGGATATAGACGTTTCTATACGTTTATTCCTCGTTTTTTTCTTGCATTCCACCCCAATTTTGTCCCAGGAGCAGCGCGGTCCGTATCCGCTGCTGCCGTGTTCTTTGACATCTTGGAAAGCCGGGTAATTATTTCGTAAATTTGTTAAACCAGAAAGGAGGTCATCATGATAGAAAATAATAAAGAACTCGACAAGGCTTTAGCCAAGCGTACAGAAGAAATGTATCGTGATGCTTTTGTAAAAGGCATATCGCTGCATTATCATGATGAACGCGTGAAAAAGAAGGGCCAATATGTACAGGCCAATCCTGATGGTTCAGAACAATTGGTGGAGTTTGTATCGGCTGATCGTACTTTTAAGGTCATTAAAGAACTTTGTCCTCCAGGGCAAGGGCACTGGGCCTACCTGTCACCATTGATAGCCCATGGCGGAGCAGCCTGATTTTTATATCATTGCGGGACCTAACGGTGCCGGCAAAAGTACTTTTGGTTCCCTTTTTATTCCACCCGATACTTTTTATTTTAACGGTGATTTGGTATTCGCGGACTTGTGCAAACGCTATCCCCATATTGAGCCAGAACGGCTGGGCGGCGGTGTTGCCGTGCAACTGGAGAAAGACCGTGATGCCGCTTTAGCAGTTCGCGCAAGCTTTGCTTTTGAAAGCAATTACTCCAATCAACTGGCCGTTGATATTTCCCTGTTTTTTAAAGAAGAAGGTTACCGCATCCACCTCATCTATTTTGGGTTGCCTGATCTTATTGACTCGACAGCCAGGGTAAGAAGGCGTGTCGACATGGGCGGCCACAATGTTACCGATGAAACGATCCTGTTTAACCGAGACGAAGGGATCAGGCGTGTTTGCGAGAATCTCAGCCTATACGATACCGTTTCATTTATGGATACATTTGACTTGCTCCCTAAAAGGGCAGCCGTTTTCCGCCCGGGCCAGGGAAGACTTCATATCATCACCGAAGGTATTGAATGGTTTGAGCGTGCTTTCAAACCGCTCATTCAACGGCTGATCGTTAAACAAAAGCTCCAAACTGTTGCCAGGAAACGCCCACGTAAAGGTCGTGGTCCGCGCTTGTAGGAATTCCAAACCAAAATTCATCAAGTAACCCTAAACATTTTACCACCTGTCGATCCAGGGTGGGTAAGGCCTGCTTTTTCCCCGCCAATTTTGGTATATGAAAAAGCTCATTATACCGATCTTATTGTTAATGGCTTGCAATACCAATCACGACGGCCGCTATACCAACCACACACAAGGCCAGTTTTCCATTACTGACGATACGCTGGAAGTCCGCGATACTTTGATCATCGAACATACCGGTTTTCAACGCATCCGCAATGGCGTTACAAGACCAAAGGAGTACAAGACCAAACAACTGTTTGAATTGCATCCGCAGTTCAATGGAAACCAGCTCATCTTAAACAACACCACTTATGAAAAGCTTTAAAATCACCTTTGTGCTGTTGCTGTTGGGTGCTGCAGCCCACGCTCAGTTCGCCGTCGGTTCCGTGCTTAACGCAACGGTTGGCAAAATTATCCGGGCTATCGACCTGCAGGTCCAGAAAGCACAGAACCAAACGATCTGGCTGCAGAACGCGCAAAAGGAGATCGAGAATGAGTTGCACCAGTTACAATTGTCCAATATCGCCGGCATCAGTACGCAGCAAAAGAACCTGTTCACCGAATATTATAAGGAATTGCTTACGGTCAAATCGGCCATCAATGATTATGGACAAATCGTCAATATTATCAGTCGCCAGGAACAACTGGTGAGCTTATACAAAACCTCCTGGTCTATGACCCGGCAGGACGGACACTTTTCTGTGGCCGAACTCCAGCAGATCGACCAGGTTTATAGTGGCATCCTGTTGGAGAGCGCCAACAATTTAGACCAGTTGGCCAAAGTGATGAACTCTTTCCAAACCCAAATGACCGATGAACAGCGCATCGAGATCATTGACCGCCTCGCCAAACAAGTCGATGGTAACTACAACGACCTCAAAAAATTTACGAACCAGAACATCCAATTGAGTATGGCGCGCGCCAAAGACCAGCAGGATGTTCAAAGCATCAAAAATCTGTATGGCATTCATTAAATATCTCCCGCTACTGCTGGCCTTGCCCGCAAAAGCACAATTGTTCGGCCAGGCCAGCAAGCAACAGCAATACTATTTGCAGCAGATCGCCGCGTATAATATGCTACATGCCGAACTTAAACAAGGTTATGGTGTCATCAAAAATGGCCTGGGAGGTATCCGCGACATCAATACCGCCGAACTTAATGCGCACACGGCCTATTATACCTCTCTCAAAACGCCCTCGGCAGCAATCAAAAATAACGGTCAGGTCAAAGATATCCTGAATTACCAAAGTTATATCAATAGCCTGTTCAGTCATATAACCGACCAAAGCGATTACGTACAGAACCTCAAAGCCAAAGTGCTGACGGATTGCAGCCACGACCTGTCCGACCTGCAAAACCTGCTGAGTAACCAGCTACAGATGAGCGATGACGAGCGGCTCAAACAGCTGAATACGATCCATGCCTCCATGCTGGATAAATATGAGTTTACTCAAAACTTCAGCAACCAACTCAAAACGTTGGCCTTGCAACGCCAGCGAGAAACAAATGATGCCCAAACCCTAAACGGACTTTATGAAAACCATTAAGATAAGTATTGTATGCTTGCTGCTGAGTTTGGGCGCCCATGCCCAAAGCAGTGACCTCACGCAATTGATCCTGGACATCGAGAAACTTACGCAATTGAAAGGGATCTTGTCCGATATGAAGACCGGCTATCAAATTGTCGATGGCGGTTACAACCAGGTCAGATCTGTTGCCAGCGGCAATTTCAATTTGCACGCGACGTTCCTTAATGGCCTCAATGCTGTCAGTCCTGCCGTTGCCAATTACGGGCGTGTCGCCGACATCATCTTACAGCAAGCCAATCTCGTTGCGGAATACAAACGCTACCAAGCCTCGTTTCGCCAAAGCGGCACCTTTAATGCTGCCGAACTTGGCTATATGGCCAATGTCTATTCGACGTTATTGCAACAAAGCCTGCAAAACCTGAGTCGATTGACCGATATTTTAATGACAGGTAAACTCCGCATGTCTGATGCCGACCGACTCAAAGCCATCGACAGAATATATGTCGACAGCTCCGACCAATATAGCTTTTTAAAGTCTTTCGACCGCCAGGGTGCCCTGCTTTCCCTGCAGCGGAGCAAAGACCAGAACGATATGCAAACCCTTAAACAACTTTACGGCTTATGAATTTAGCAAACGATATTGGCGGCCTGCAAGGCGTGCTCAACGGTGTCTATAACGACATGCTGCCCCTATGCAGCCAATTGATCGGCGTAGGCCGTGGCATCGCCGGTTTCGGCGCGCTGCTCTATATCAGCACCCGGGTCTGGCGGCAGATCGCCGCCGCCGAGCCTATCGATTTTTATCCTTTGCTGCGACCATTCGCTATCGGCCTGGCCATCCTGTTGTTCCCAAGCCTGATCGCCGTGATGAACGGTGTACTTAACCCGACCGTGATCGCTACCGGTGGTATGGTACAAAACTCTGATACCGCCATCAAAGCTTTACTGGCCGCTAAGGAAGCAGCGGTCGAAAAGACGGATGCTTACCAAATGTACGTTGGCGCGGATGGTGAAGGCGACCGCGATAAATGGTATAAGTATTCCCATCCGGATGACCCCAATGATTCCAAAGAGGGCATGTTTTCTTCGGTTGGGAACGATATGAAATTCGCCATGGCTAAAGCCAGCTATAATTTTCGCAACAGCGTCAAACAATGGATGAGCGAAGTGCTGCAGGTTGTGTATGAAGCAGCAGCCTTATGTATCAATACCATTAGAACTTTTTATTTAATTGTCTTAGCCATTTTGGGCCCATTAGTTTTGGGACTGAGTGTATTCGACGGTTTTCAATTCACGCTCAATACCTGGCTCGCCAAATACGTCAACGTGTTTTTGTGGCTGCCGGTCGCCAATATCTTCGGCGCGATCATCGGCAAAGTCCAGGAAAATATGCTCAAACTGGATATTCAACAAGTACAAAGCGCGGGCGATACCTTCTTTAGCAGCACTGACACTGCTTACCTCATCTTCCTACTCATCGGCACCATCGGCTATTTTACCGTACCGGCAGTAGCCGGTTATATCATTAACCCCGGCGGTGGCAACGGTTTGCTCAATAAGGTCAGTGCGCTTACGACTACGGCCGTCAGTTCAGTGACCCATCATTTCAGCAGTGTGTTCAGCAGCCCGGCAGCGAATACTCCCCAACAACAAAAGATCGACCCTAAAAACTGAATTTATGTTCACGCACCTCAAAAACATCGAAACGGCCTTTCAGTATATCAAGCGCTTCAGCTATCTGCTGATCATCGCCTGCCTGCTCATCAGTTGCTTTGCCCTTTACAAAAGTTATGCTTTTGCATCAGCAGCGAACAGCCACGTGTATATCCTGGCTAACGGTAAAGCCCTCGAAGCCTTTGCCGCTGACCGGAAAGATAATATCCCGGTCGAGGCCCGCGACCATATCCGTATGTTTCATCATGACTTCTTTACGCTCGATCCCGATGAAAAGGTCATCGAAGCCAATATTGGTAAAGCATTGTACTTAGCCGACGAATCTGCCCGTAACCAATATAATGGGTTGAAAGAAAAGAGCTATTACAATAACCTGATCTCCGGCAATATCAGCCAGTCTATCCAGGTCGACAGCGTACAATTGGACATGAACCAATATCCATACTATTTCAAATGTTGGGCGATCCAAAAATTAATACGTTCGACCTCGGCCGTCAACAAATTACTGATCACCCAGGGCTATTTACGAAACGTTAGCCGAAGTGACAATAATCCCCATGGCTTCCTCATCGAGCGTTGGGAAACATTAGCTAACCGTGATACGATACTCAACAAATGAAACTGAAACTCATCTTTTTCGCATCAGTCTATGCCACATTGTTAGGCTGGTCGCTCACCCATAACAACATCAATATCGAACCCGGCAGGATGCCCACATACATCGGCCACAATCTACAAGATCATGGAAAAACAACGCAAATTCTACCTCATGCTCCCGCTGCTCGTGATACCCTTTCTCACCATGGCCTTCTGGGCCCTTGGCGGCGGCAAGACAGCACCACAGCAAACAGCGGCCAAAGGAATCGACACCACCTTACCCCAGGCGCAGTTCAAAGCCGAAAAGCAAGATAAAATGAGGGTTTACCAGGCTTCGTCACGCGATTCCGCACATAATGGTATCAGTCCCTCATTCCTGAAAGCGATGGGCATGAAAAAGGACTCGACCAGTGCCGATGCCAGCGCTGAACGGATCCAAACCCAACTGGCGCAGTTACATCAGCAATTGAGTCAGCCACAGGTACAGCAACCCGCTGAAGCGTCCGACCAAAAGATACAGCAATTGCATCAATTGATGCGCTCGGTCAAAAGTAATCAGCAGGAAGACCCGCAAATGAAGCAATTGAGCCAAATGCTTACCCAAATACAGGCTATCCAAAACCCAGGCTCTGTCAAAGTGCTCAAAAAACCAGAAGACAATACACCCTTTAAAGCCATACCAGCGATCATCGATGGCAAACAAAAAGTAGTGAACGGCGGTGCGGTCAAGCTCAAACTGACCGACTCGGTTATCATCAAAAATCAAACGCTTCCTAAAGGACAGGAATTATTTGGTGTGTGTCAGATCACTAACCAGCGACTGCTTTTAACTATTCAAAACATCAGGTTAAACGAGCAAATTATCCCCGTCAACCTCACCGTGTTCAGCTTAGACGGTATGCCCGGCATTCCCGCACCGGAAGCAGAGCTTAGCGGCGCTGCCAGTAGTGGCGCCAGCGAGGCTGTGCAAAGTATGCAGTTCCTGACCATGGATCAAAGCCTCGGCGCACAAGCCGCGGCCGGTGGTGTGAACGCCGCCAAGGGGCTGTTCAGCAAGAAAGTCAAAAAGATCAGAGTGAAATTAAAAGACGAATACCCGGTATTACTTAAAATCAATAAGTAATGGAACAAGCTGTCAATTTCTATGAACTGAAGACCCAATTGGCGGACCTTGGTTATCATGAACCCGAGGTTGCTGATCAGCTGCGTTCGATCATCTCCCAGGACGAGTTCCACTCCGCTATTGTGCATACCCGGAAAGACGGTGTCAAATTCGAGTTTGAACTGGAGCGAAATGACCAAAACGGATTTGAAATACTGTTTAACTATGCCTGGCTGGATACCGGCAAAGGTATCGTCTCCCGCATATTCGAGTCGGATATTCCCGTCGATAGGGCCATTGAACTTCTATATCAAAAGGTCTTCGACGAGCCCGATCTGGACGGGCCGCTCGACGATGATCATATCTATGAACTGAATTATAAACAACAAAATCAATATACCATGAACACTGAAAATCTAAGTTACCTGCAAAAGCAGCTCCTGAACCTCGGCTTCGGCGAGGGCATGAACAAGGACCTCGAAAAACAGATCAAGTCCAAAGCGCCGGAATTCACCCTGGATTCCACCCAAACTTATAATACTGACCGCGCCGATTATCAATTATATTTCAAGCGCGGCAACGAGAGCGATATGTACTTTTTCAATAAGTACGAGGCCAAAACAGATGGCTTTGACCACACCCAGACCTTTTATATCAATAAGGGAAGTGGCATGACCGCCAAAGAAGCGTATAACCTGATCGAAGGCCGGGCCGTCTATAAAGAGTTGGAAAATAAGGAAGGCGACCGGTACAAAGCCTGGGTCACGCTGGATACGAAGGGGGAAAAGAATGAACAGGGCAATTACAAGATGCAAACTTTCAGTGAAGGCTGGAATTACCGCCCCGAGCGGGCCATCGATAAAATGGACATCGTTGGTATTAACGAACCCGGCGCGCGGGAAAAGCTGATGAAGTCCTTAGAAAAAGGCAACCGACACCAGGTGACTGCGATGAAGGACGGCAAAGAAGTGAAACTATGGCTGGAAGCCAACCCCGCCGACCACCGCGTCAACCTCACCAATTACAAAGGTGAGGCGCAGCAACTGGAACACTATAAAAAGCCGGAAGCGAAACAGCAACAAAAGACCGCGCAGGGCCAGGAGGCTGCGCAGGAAAAAAAGCCCCGGAAAAGTGCTAAAATGAAAGTATAACCTTGAAGCCCCTGAACAGGGGCTTCATTATTTTGATTCCATGAATGTGATCTGCCTCGAAGAAGCCGCTTTTTACGAACTGATCGAAACGGTGGTCAAAAAACTACAGGAAAAAAAAGTCAAGGAAGACTTGTGGGTCTCCGGTACGGAAGTGATGCGGCTGTTACGCATCAAAAGCAAAACCACCCTGCAAAAGCTACGGGATACCGGGCAGATCCGTTATAGTCAATATGGGGTGAAAATCATCCTGTATGAGAAAGCGTCCGTGCTGGAGTTCCTGGAGCGCCACGCCTGTGAAACCTTTTGAATTTAATATCTTTGCGTATGAAGAAATTGATCTGGCCTGTTGCGGCCATTGCCTTAATTTTAGTTTCCTGGGGTGGCGTTGGCCATAAAACCGTAGCGACCATCGCCGAAAACCACCTGAATACCGAAGCCAAAATTTCCATCAAAGCCTTATTAGGCGACCAAAGCATCGCCGACATCGCCTCCTGGGCCGACGAAGTGCGCAACACCCCTGAATACAAATCCACCGGACCCTTACATTATGTCGACCTGCCCTTAGGTTATACCTACGATCAATTCGCCGCCGAGGTCAAAAAACAAGGGTCAGGAAACGTTTATGGTGCCATCCTCAAATACGAAACGGAACTGCAAAGCGACACCACCCGTAATGAAGAAAAAGCCATCGCCCTGAAATTCCTGGTACATTTCATCGGCGACTGTCACCAGCCTATGCACGTCAGCCGGGCCGAAGATAAAGGCGGCAACGATATCAAAGTACAATTCAATGGCCGGAATACCAATTTACACAGTTTGTGGGACAGCGGCCTGATCAGCCGCGAAGGCAAGAGCTTTGACCAGATGGCCAAAGATTACGATAATGCCAGCCAAGACGATATCATCAAATGGACGGGCACTGACCCGATGACCTGGCTCTGGGAAAGCTACCAGTTCAGCACCAAAATTTATGGTGACGTTGAAAAGAACAATACACTGGACGAGGAATATTATAAAGCCAATATCCCCATCGTACAACAACGTATCGAAATGGCGGGTATCCGTTTAGCGGGTGAACTTAATAAGATATTTTCACAATATCCTGTCAAAGGCGTAGTCACTCATATCGGCACTCCCATGTCCGCCAACCTCGCTAAAGAGATCGATATCAAAGATGCCGCACAGCATATGAATGAATGGGTGAGCATTACCGCACAGGCTTATAGTTCACGCAGTATTGGCGAGATGACCTTAGTGAATTTAGGCGCAGCTTATCCTAACCAATTGCTGACCATTGTCTTGAAAGAAGGTGTGGCAACGCTCAAACTTGATGGCAAGAACATTACGGTCAAAGGCAAAGTCATCGAATACAAAGGTAAACCTGAGATCGAGGTGACTGATGCGCAACAGATTACAGTCCACTAAAATTTATTAGAGTACCCGGCGGCACTTCGTAAGCCGGTTTGTTCGGCTCGAATATCCGCGTGTCATAGCGGCCTTCTACCGTGATCTTTTCGCCAAGCACCCGTATCCAGTTACCTTCCCGCAAGCCGATGACCGGTTCGGAGTTTTGGGTGTGAAATTCCCTGATACGTGTTTCCCGCGTTTCACCATTGTGTTTAGATGTTGGATCAGGGTCCAGGTAATGCGGATTCAAATTGAACGGCACCAGCCCCAATGTTTGAAAACTCGGCGGATAAACGATCGGCATGTCGTTGGTCGTTTGCATACTGACCCCGGCGATATTACTGCCGGCACTCGTGCCCAAATAAGGAATTCCTTTTTCCACGGATGCCCTTAGGGCATCCATCAAATCGAGTTCATGCAGTTGTTTGACCAGCAAAAAAGTATTGCCACCCCCCGTAAAAAAGCCAGCGGCATTCCGGATTGCCGTTTGCGGATCTGCATAGGTGTGCAAACCGGTCAGTTTGATATTTAAGGCCGCAAAAGCCTCAGCGGCCTTGACGGTGTAGTCGTCATGCGAAATACCACCGGGACGGGCATAAGGAATAAAGATCACCTCCTGATCAAAAAGTGAACTTATTTCAGAAGTCAGATAGGCTAAGTAAGCTTCACCAAATAAAGACGAGGTACTCGCGAGCAGGATATTTTTCATATTAATTCAAATGGATATAAGCCGCCAGGGGTTTAAGCGAAATAAAGGCCCGGCAACGCACGATCTTGTTCGTGGTATGATCATAGAAAACCTCCGCAAAAAAATTCGGGTGACTGTACAAAGCGACCCGCAGTTCCTTTTCAAAACGCACTTCTATAAAGTTGCCTTGCATGGCTACTGCAGCGCGTTGCTCGTCATCTAAGGCATTGAATTCGTATAAGGTCATGACGCTAAGATAACATAAAATAACATGAGCCATACAGGCAAGTTATTTGAGCCATACAAAAAACCTTAGCCTCTGTATCCTGTTGAACTTTGTGTCATGAAAAATATAACAAGGATACAATTAGGAAATAATGGCCCGCTGGTTTCCAAACTGGGTTTGGGCTGTATGCGCATGTCTTCGATCTGGGGCGGCCCGGCACCAGACGAAAACGAAAGTATCGCGACCATTAACCAGGCGTTAGATAGCGGCATCAACTTTTTGAATACCGGCGATTTTTATGGTGCCGGGCATAATGAAATGCTTATAGGCAAAGCGATCAAAGGCCGCAGAGACGATGCGTTTATCAGCGTTAAATTTGGCGCGATCTTCCACAACGGCCAGCATTTAGGACTCGATCTGCGCCCGGTCGCCATCAAAAACTTTATCAACTATTCCTTAACACGTCTGGGTGTGGAGACCATTGACCTGTACCAACCCTGCCGGATGAATGACAGCGTGCCTATCGAAGATATTATTGGGACTATCGCAGACCTGATCAAAGAAGGTAAGGTGAAACACATTGGCGTATCAGAAATTACTGCTGCCCAGCTACGCGAAGCCAATAGCGTATATCCGATCAGCGCACTTGAAATCGGCTACTCCCTGGCTGACCGCCAGATCGAAACGGAGCTTTTGCCTGCCGCCAAGGAATTGGGTATCGCCGTAGTGGCTTTCGCCAATACTGCTGAAGGTTTATTGACCGGCGAGATGAAAGCCCCCTTAGCCGCGAACGACTATCATGCGCACTTTTCCAGATTTCAAGGGGATAACCTAGTGCGCAATTTGAAGAAAGTGGAGGTCTTGAAGCAGTTGGCCAAAGATAAAGGCGCCACACCCACACAGATTGCCATTGCCTGGGTCAACGTCCAGGGCGAACATATCATGCCCCTCGTCAGTATGAGCAAACGTTACCGATTACCAGAGAACACGGCTGCGATGGACATCCGTTTTAGCGATGGAGAAATGCAGTTATTAAATGATACTTTTGCCATCGGCGCTATCTTAGGCGGCACCTACTTACAACGTTCATGACCAACCCCGCAGAAATACTCCCCGGCGTGATTTTCTACTCTTATCTTTCGGCAGAAAGAAAAGAGAAAGTATGCTTCTGGGACAATCCCGCTTTAGTATTGATGGTTTCCGGGCAATTTGGCCTGGAAACTATCGATCAACGCATTGATATCAAAGCCGGCGAAATGTTGCTCATCGGTAAAAACCAGTTGGGCACGCTCACCAAAAAGCCGACGCCGGGCGAGAGTTATGAAAGCATTGTCATTTCCTTGCAGGAAGATCTGTTGCGCAAGATCGCGCTGGAAGAAAAGATAACAGCAGACAATAAATATGTTGGCCCGCCAAACATCCAAATCCCTTCCAATACTTTTTTGCAAGGATTCTTTCAGTCCATCATGCCCTATGCCCGTAGCCGGACAGAAGTATTAACGGAGGAGATGGGGATGCTGAAAGTGAAAGAAGCGGTTAAATTGTTGCTGCATACCATGCCGGCATTGCGCAATTTCTTATTCGATTTTTCCGAACCTCACAAGATCGATTTGGAGCGCTTCATGCAAAGCAACTATCACTTCAATATCCCGGTCGAAAAATTCGCGCAATTGACCGGCCGTAGCCTGGCCAGCTTTAAGCGTGACTTCCAAAAAACATTTGGTTTTCCACCACGTCAGTGGCTGCAAAACAAACGCTTGACCGAAGCCAAGCATTTGATCGAGCATAAGCACCAGAAACCATCGGCAATTTATCTCGACCTGGGTTTTGAAAGTTTATCGCACTTCTCCAACTCCTTCAAGAAAAAGTTCGGCAAAGCGCCGACAGCCTGATGCTCTTTTAAAAATAAACACCCGTAAGCTTTGCGCATTGAGCCAGCAGCGCGTCCTGCAAGACAACATCATCGGCAGCCCGGTTATACCTCGCCGTTTTTTGGTGATGAAAATATTGCCCGCTAACCAGCGCGCTCGGTTCATTACTGGTGGCCAGCCAAACCTGTGTCTGGTAACCTTGTTCCAGATCATCCGGCGCACCCGCGCCGCCCATCTTGGTCGGCACCCAACCCGGATCAACCACGTTGGCATGAACCTCTGGCCATTTCCGCGCCAAAGCTTTGGCCAGCATCAGTATATGGAGCTTGGTATCCGAATAAGAAGGGCTGTTCGTCCATTCCGGCCTGCCCGATAGGTGCATACCGGAACTCAAATAAATCAGGCGCTTTGGCCGGTGCATCAGCGCCGTCAATAGGTACGGCGCAAGGATGTTGACATGTAATAATTGCTGTGTATTCGCCCGGTAGACGCCGGCGTTGTGGATGACTACATCAAAAGTGCCTAAAGCATTCGCTTTTTCCGCCAGTACCTTCGTTTCAGCAATATCAGAGAGGTCAGCGATCAACACGGCTGACGCGCCGGTTACTTGCTGCAGCGCTTGCTGTCCGCGTGCTTCGCTACGGGCATGCAAGACCACCTCATGCCCTTCTCTGACCAATTGCCTGGCTGCCAACTGGCCAAGGCCGTCGGTTGAGCCGGTTATCAAAATCTTTGCCATGTTGTTTAAAACAAAGATCGTATTTTTCCACTGGCTGCGTGCTGCGGTTTTCTTAATTTTTATACTAATTTTAGAGCGAAACAACGCCAACCTTGCAACTAACCGAAGACCAGATATATGCCCTTGCGCCCGACGATGCTTCCAAAAAAGCCGGGCGCGATCTCGCTGCACCCGCCAAGTGGGTTTCCAAAGGTATCAACCCGCTGGCGCTCTGGGGCGAATGCCAGGGCAGCGGCAGCAAACCTTACCAAACACAGGTTGATCTAACAGCTATCGCTTTCAAATGCTCGTGCCCAAGCCGGAAATTTCCGTGCAAACATGGGCTGGGCTTATTGTTGTTACGTGCCCGGCAGCCGGATTTGTTCCCCGATTCGGATATGCCTGCCTGGGTCAGCGAGTGGATCGGCAAACGATCCGAAAAAGAAGAAAAGAAAGCCGAAAAAACGGAGAAACCAGTTGATGAAGCCGCCCAGGCTAAGCGCCAGCAATCACGCGAGCAGAAAGTTATCGCGGGCATTGATGGTTTATTGGTTTGGATCAAAGATATTATTCGAGGCGGCATATTAACGATCCCTGAAAAAGACGGCGCTTATTGGGACGGCATGGCCCGCCGCATGGTTGATGCCCAGGCATCAGGTTTGGCCGCTATCGTGCGCGATTTGGGTGCGACCAATTTTTGGAACGAAGGCTGGCAAAGTAGCTTTATGGATAAGTTGTTGCAACTGTACCTGGTGGCCGAAAGCTATCAGCATTTGCCTATTATTGATCCACTATTACAGCAAGATATTCGTTCGGCTATTGGTTTTACCATGAGCCAGGATGAGCTCAAAAAACAAGATGGTGTTAACGATACCTGGCTGGTGATCGGCAAGGAAAGCCGCGATGAACAGCAACTCACCGTGGAGCAAAATTGGTTATACGGTTTAAAAAGTAAGCAATACGCACTGGTGCTGCAGTTCATCGTACGCGGTCAGGTCGGTCAATTATCCCTGAGTACAGGTATGTGTCTTGAAGCGGAACTCAGTTATTACCCTTCAGCCGTACCTTTTCGGGCGATCATTAAAAATCATAGCATTACCCCAACCCCAACTCAGGCTAACGTAGCGGGCTTTACAGGCTGGCAACAAGTAGCCGAGCACGAAACGGAATTGAATAGCAAGCTCCCTTTCCGGAGCGAAATGCCCCTTGTGGTAACTGCATTAAAACCGGTGCAATACCAAAAACAATGGTGGCTGCAGGATGAACAAGGTTACCTTTGCTGTATATCTTCCAGCTTTAAAAATATTTGGCAGCTCCTGGCTCTAAGTGGTGGCGAACCCTTAACCATGACGGTGATCGGTAAAGAAAATGAGTACCGTCCTCTGGGCGTATGGCACGGGCAAAATTATAAAGCAATCTAATGAAGGCCTGGGAATATGTTATCAATACCGCTATGCTGGGCACGGATAAACAAATCCCTTCGCCTGCCGATCTTCCGGAGGAAATAACCGGGGTCGCAGCGCTGATCGATGCTTCGGAGACAGCGGATAAGGAGGTCAAATTTCTGCAAAAGGCTGCCGCTATCTATAATTACCGCCAGTGCGGATTTACACCTTTAGAACAAAAAGAACTGCCGGTTCATACGGCATCGCCCGAAACCAGCCCCTATTGTACCGAAGCCGCCTCCGCAATATTGAGCGATATCTTGAATGAAGAGCCTACCGCCCTACTGGGACTTTGGTTGAGCCATTGTCACCAAACCGGCAAAATACTGCTACCCGATGTTTTGCCTGCGGTGTTAGATGTTGCCTTAAAAGATAAATCCTTACAGCCCTTAGCTGTTGCCTGTTGTGGTAACCGAGGCCTGTGGTTAAGCGGGTTAAACCCATCCTGGGATTATTTCAGCACTGTATCCGACAAAGAACTATGGCAAACCGGTAAGCCGGATGAGCGGGCCGGCGCGCTTGAAAAGCTAAGAACAACCGACCCGGATATGGCACGGGAGTGGTTGCAGCAAACCTGGCCCCAGGAAACTGCGGCCAGTAAAGCCGACCTGCTCAAAACATTCCGGGTAAATGCAGGCGCCGCCGACCAGGACTGGCTGGAAAGCTTATGGAGCGAAAAGGGGCAAAAAGTAAAAGAGGAAGTCGTCTACTTATTGAAGCGCATACCCGGGTCGTCCATCATAAAGTTATACGAGGGCGTGTTGAGAGAAGCCGTTATGCTGAAAAAAGAAAAAGCTTTATTGGGGATGATGACCAAGGTATCCATTCAGTTCAAACTCCCGTCAAGGATCGATGAAGCCATCTTTAAATCGGGCATCGAAAAGCTATCCGGCCAAAAGTCGCCCTTTTCAGATGAAGAGTTTATCATTTATCAACTGATCGAGTCGGTTCCGCCAGCTTTCTGGGAGCAGCGATTTGAAGCTGCGCCGGCACAGGTTGTGCAATATTTCGAAAAGTATGCGCCAGCAATGACCGGGGCGCTAGGCATGGCGGTATCGCGTTTTAAAGCAGCTTCCTGGATGCCTTATTTCCTGCACCTCGACGGATTCTATGTGGATTTTATCGATTTCCTTAACCCGCCCGAGCAGGAGAAATATTTACTCCGCTTTTTTAAACCCGATCCGCGGAACGCGATACATTATGCCTTGCAATTAAAACAGGAATGGAGTGCCGACTTCGCGATAACGGTTCTTCGCGAAATGGCCAATTATCCTTACGAGTATAACCGCGCCTCTTTCAATAAACATATCCGGCTGATACCGGTAACCATCATCAACCAGGTTAAAGCGATCGAGCCTAAAGATTTGAACCTGTTAAACACCTGGGCAAAAAACCGCGATCATTTACTTAAATTACTCCGTCTGAAGCAACAAACGCTTAACGCTTTTAACGCATAAAATAATTAACCATGTCACAGCTATTACGTCAGCACGCAGAACAACTATACGCACACGAACTGGAAGAACTTAAGAAACAGGACAGTGCTCAACGCCCGGCAAATTGGGCGCTCTCGCCACAATCAGTGGTTACCTACCTGGTGGGTGGTAAACTAAAAAATGGTTTTGAGGTATCGCCTAAGTATATCGGCAATAAACGGCTGATGGAGATTGCGGTCGCGACGCTGACCACCGACCGGGCTTTGCTGCTGTATGGTTTACCCGGAACGGCCAAGAGCTGGGTAAGCGAGCACCTGGCTGCGGGCGTGAGCGGCGACTCGACATTGATCATCCAGGGTACCGCCGGAACCAGCGAAGAAGCGATCCGCTACGGCTGGAATTATGCCCGTTTGATCGCGGAAGGACCCTCTGCCGGCGCATTGGTCGAAACACCGGTGATGCGGGCCATGAAAGACGGGAAGATCGTCAGGCTGGAAGAGCTGACCCGCATAGGGGCCGATGTACAGGATACACTGATCACCATCCTATCCGAAAAAACATTGCCAGTGCCCGAGCTGAATATCGAAGTTCAAGCGGTCAAAGGCTTCAACGTCATCGCCACAGCTAATAACCGTGATAAAGGTGTTAACGAGTTGTCGAGCGCCTTAAAACGCCGCTTCAACACCGTGATCCTACCTTTACCCGATTCGATCGAGGAAGAGATCGATATTGTGCGCCGCCGGGTAGAAAGTTTTGAGAAAGTCATGGAGCTGCCTGCCGAACCGCCGGCTTTACAAGAGATCAGGAGGATCGTGACCATTTTCAGAGAGCTGCGTAACGGGGTGACACTGGATGGCAAGACCAAGATCAAAATACCTACCGGGACGTTAAGTACCGCCGAAGCTATTTCGGTGGTGAACAGCGGCTTATCCATGGCGGCTTATTTTGGCGACGGGCAATTAAAGGCCGCCGATCTGGCAGCAGGTATCATTGGTACCGTGATCAAAGACCCCGTGCAGGATAAAGTGGTATGGCAGGAATACCTGGAGACGGTTGTGAAACCGCGCAGCGACTGGAGTGATATTTACCGTGCCTGCCGCGACCTATAACCTATATCATTACAAAGCATGGCCATTCATATCTTAGGGATACGTCACCACGGGCCCGGTTCGGCGAGGAATGTTAAGGCATTCCTGGAATCGGTTGGGCCGGATATCGTGCTGGTGGAAGGTCCGCCCGAAGCTGACGCCATGCTGCAATGGGTGGGGCACGCCGGTTTAAAGCCTCCGGTTGCGTTACTTTGCTATCAGCCTGATGATCCGCAGCGGTCCGTTTTTTATCCCTTTGCCGATTTTTCGCCCGAGTGGCAAGCCATCCTTTACGCGCGCGAAAAAAACATCCACGTGCGCTTTATGGACCTGCCCGCCGGTAATCAAATGCTGGTAGAGAAAGAAACTGTTAACCCTGATCAGATCAACCTGGAAGCGCAAGCCTATGAAGAGCTGTACAAACGCCCAATCAGCTATCTATCAGATGCTGCCGGTTTCGCCGACGACGAGCAATGGTGGGAGCATACCTTTGAATACCGTTTAAATAACGACGAAGTATTTGATGCGGTAGCCGAAGCCATGCAGGCCCTCCGCGAAAGCCTCCCTCAAAAAGATAAAAAGCTGGAACAATTGCGCGAGGCTTATATGCGCCGTACTATCCGGCAGGCCGAGAAGGAAATGTTCCATACCATCGCGGTGATCTGTGGCGCCTGGCATGTACCGGCATTGCAAAACAAATCATCACAAAAAGACGATAACGAACTGCTGAAAGGCTTACCCAAAACGAAGACCGAATGTACCTGGATACCCTGGACATTCAACCGTTTGAGCTTTTACAGCGGCTATGGTGCCGGTATTAATTCGCCTGGATGGTATAACCATGTGTGGCACCACCCGCAGGATGACGGTACCTTGTGGATGGCCCACGTTGCACAGCTCTTCCGCAAACAGCAGGTGGATACCTCGGTTGCACATTTGATCGAGGCGGTACGTTTAGCCGGATCGCTGGCCGCTTTGCGCGGCTTGCCCAAAGCCGGGTTGGAGGAGTTGAACGAGGCCACGTTGAGCGTGTTATGTAACGGCGAAAGTATTTTATTGCGACTGGTACAGGACGAATTAATCGTGGGTCATCAAATTGGTGAAGTACCGCCCGAAATACCAAAACCTCCCCTGCAACTGGATATTGAAAAACTCCAAAAGAAATTAAGGCTGCCTCCCACTGCTGATTTTAAGGATTATACGCTTGATCTGCGAAAAGATACCGACCTGGAGCGCAGCGTTTTTCTGCACCGGCTCAACCTGCTCGGTATACCTTGGGGCAAACAGCAATATGTACCTGGTAAGGGCACGTTTAAAGAGCAATGGCGATTGCAATGGGACCCCGGCTACTCGGTAGAGGTCATCGAACGCGGCAATTTAGGGAATACTGTTTCAGAGGCTGCGACCAACAACATACTTAATCAGGCTACTGAGGCTACAGATCTGAAAGCGATCAGCGGCCTGCTGGAGCAAAGCATCCCGGCCGAATTGCCCGACGCCATACAGATATTAATTAACCGGTTAAATAACCTGGCGGCTGCATCGGCCGATGTGATCGAGTTAATGGAAACCGTTCCGGGTTTAATTACGGTTGCCCGCTATGGTAATGTGCGCAACACGGACGCTACGGTCATATCCGCCATCATCAGCAGCATTATCACCCGTATCTGCATCAGCTTACCGAATGCTTGTGTAGCCATCGATGAGGACGCCGCGCAAAAAATGCTGGATTTATTCTATAAGCTGAATGACGGCATTAACTTGTTGCAGGAGCCCGAAACAACAGCAGGCTGGCATCAGACGCTGCAAGTCATCGCGGGCAATAAAAACACTTCGCCGGTAATCGGCGGCTATAGCACGCGTTTACTGAACGATAACAAACTGCTCCATGCAGAACAACTCATGCAATATTTTGGCTATGCAATGTCTGTCGCTACGGCACCGATAGTATCGGCCGCCTGGTTGGAAGGTTTTTTGAAAGGCAGCGGCACCCTGTTGTTGCTTGATCAGGAGCTGTGGCAAGTGATCGACAATTGGGTAGCTGGATTAACTGATGATGTTTTTATGCTGGTATTGCCCTTGCTTCGTCGTACATTTGCCAATTTCACACATCCGGAAAGACGGAAACTGGGAGAAAAAGCACGTACAGGCGGAACAGGAATACAGCAACATACGACCATGATGGCCGACTTTGATACCGAGCGGGCAAAAAAAGGCTTGCCGGTAATTATGCAATTATTGGGTTTAACACCAAACAAAGATCAACATGGAAACTGAAACACAGCACTTACGTAAATGGCGGCTGATCCTGGGTGATCACGGGCAGGAAGGAACCCAACTCGATTTAGATGAACCCGATCTGAAGATCGACCGGACCCTTGAAGCGCTATATGACAGTGACCGGACCGGTGGGCTGGGCGCCTCTTCACCCAACGTAAGCCGCTGGTTGGGCGATATCCGTACATTTTTCCCGTCGAGCGTAGTGCAGGTGATGCAGCAGGACGCTTTAAAGCGCCTCAATTTAACCCAGATGCTTTTTGAAAAAGAAATGCTGGAAAACGTGGAGCCGGATGTGCATTTGGTAGCAACCTTAATGACCTTAAGCCGTGTCATACCCGATAAAACCAAAGATACTGCCCGCCAGGTAGTGCGTAAAGTGGTGGACGAACTGGTGAAAAAACTGGCCGAACCTACCCGGCAAGCCATTACCGGCAGCCTGAACCGGAGTGCCCGGAATAACCGCCCGCGGCACAACGAGATTAACTGGGGCGCTACCATCTTAAGGAACCTCAAACATTACCAGCCGGAATATCAGACGATCATTCCCGAGACCCGGGTCGGCTACGGGCGAAAGCGCTCATCGCTGAAAGATGTGATCCTATGTCTGGATCAAAGCGGTTCGATGGGATCGTCTGTGGTTTACTCGGGCATATTCGGTAGTGTAATGGCTTCTATTCCTGCCATCAAAACAAAAATGGTCGTGTTCGACACAGCAGTTGCTGACCTGACGGAAGAACTGACCGACCCGGTGGAGTTATTGTTTGGTGTACAGCTTGGAGGCGGTACGGATATCAACGCGGCGCTTACCTATTGCCAGCAGATCGTGACCAGGCCAAACGATACGGTGCTGGTGCTGATCACCGATTTGTATGAGGGTGGTAATGTCAACGATATGCGCCGCCGTGCTGTCGAGCTGGTTTCAGCCGGCGTGCAGCTCATTGTACTCCTGGCCCTAAATGATGACGGTGCGCCATCGTACGACCATCGCAATGCGCAGTTCCTGGCTGATCTCGGTGTACCTGTTTTTGCGTGTACGCCTGATAAATTTCCTGACCTGATGGCATCAGCGCTGACTAAGCAGGACGTGAGCTTATGGGCTGCTAAGGAAGAGTTGCTGATCAAGAAATAATGCTAATTATTTGCTGAGCACTGGTTCTTATATTCGAAGCCAAAGATCATGAACGAGACATTTAATTTACCAGTCATTTATAAAGGCGAAGAACTGGAGCTGAAAGCCCGTTTTGAACGCTATGGCTATACCCACCGCATCGCTGTCCTGATCGGCGAAACGACCATCATCTTTGAACCGGATGAAGAAGGCGGCTACCGCGCCTTAGGTACTGGGCCGGTAGACGTCGGTCTGCTGCGTATGATTGCTGAAAAACTCGCCGCTCTAAGCAATTCGGCCATGTAAAAAATTCTGGAGATTTATTGCAAATACTAATATTTTTAGCATTATGTTTGTAGTCCTTTTTACACGATGGAAAGCAAACAACAGGTCATCAGCAAACTGCGGCAGGAACTACTGCAATGGGAAGGTTATAAACCGCCCGTGGCCGGCCAACGCGGCGTATTGGGCCTCGGGGAACTGGAACAGGTATTTCCCAATAAGATATTTCCCAAAAATTGTGTGCATGAACTGGTTTGCGCCACAACGGAACAAGCTGCCGCTTCGGGCGGCTTCATCAGCGGCATCCTATCTTTATTAATGCAGCAAGGCGGGGTTTGTGTCTGGATAGGCAGGGCGCATCGTTTATTCGCTCCAGGGTTGGCGGCTTTTGGGGTACAACCGCACCAAGTGATCTTTATCAGTTTGCAGAAAGATAAAGACGCGCTTTGGGTGATGGAAGAAGCACTGAAATGCCCCGGCCTCACCGCGGTCGTTTGTGAATTGCGCCAAATGGACTTTAAACAATCGCAGCGTTTTCAGCGGGCGGTGGAAAATAGTAGAGTAACCGGCTTTGTATTACGTAACGCCGGTAAACTGAGTTCAACGGCCAGTGCTGCACGCTGGCAAGTACAGCCTTTACCCAGTACTGATCTTGGAGGCTTACCCGGTTTAGGTTTTTTACGGTGGCAGGTCGACTTGCTGAAAGTTCGGAATGGGCAAACGGGACGTTTTCAATTGGAATGGCAGGAAAAACGATTTGTACCCGTTGAGGAGATACGGATCGAAGAAAGGCAGGTAGGTTGAGCGATGCAAAAACGTTTCATGTCCATCTGGTTCCGGCACTTGCTGACGGACGGGCTGGCGCGGCGGCGGCCCGAATTGAAGGACCTGCCTTTTGTATTGGCCGCACCGGTTAAAAACAGGATCATCATTACCGCCTCCAGTCCCTTAGCGGAGCGTGAAGGTGCTTTTGTAGGTATGGCTGTTGCGGATGCCCGGGCCGCATTTGCGGAACTTGTCGTGATTGACGAAGTGCCCGGCCAGGCCACAAAACTATTGCGCCTGATCGGTCTGGGTTGCATCCGTTATACGCCCATCGTTTCCTTGGATGTGGACGGATTACTATTGGATATTTCCGGTTGCGCACATTTATGGGGAGGCGAACGCGGCTACCTGACCGAGATCGTTCTGAAATTACGGGCGGCAGGTTTTGACGCCCGCGCTGCGATTGCCGATACGCCGGGAGCGGCTTGGGCAGTCGCAAGGTTCGCACAAAAAAAACCTATTGTACCATCTAACTCACAAGCTGAGGCACTTGCAGGCTTACCACCAGCGGCTTTACGCCTGGAGCCGGAAAGCCTCGAGCTCTTAAAAAAACTCGGCTTTAGAAATATCCAACCCTTGTTACAAACCGCACCACAGGCCTTACGCCGCCGTTTTGGCCAACAAATGCTGCTCCGCATAGACCAGGCCTTAGGCCGAGTGGAAGAATACCGCGAAGCATTAGTGCCGCCTGTGCCTTATATCGAACGTCTGCCATGCCTCGAACCCATCCGTACCGCGCCGGGTATTGAGATCGCCATGGAAAAGCTGCTGGAAATGCTTTGCTTACGCCTGCAATCCGAAGGCCTGGGTGTGCGCAAAGCCATTCTAAAATGTCATCGTATTGATGGCCGTAAAGTACAGGTCGGTATTACGACCACTAAAGGTTCGCATAGCGTTTCCCATTTATTGAGATTATTCAAACTACAGATCGACAAGATCGAACCTGCGCTGGGTATCGAGCTTTTTGTACTGGAAACCCCGAACGTAGAAGAGATGGATACGGTCCAGGAACAGCTTTGGGCAGAAGCCAAAGGGCTGGCGGATAATTCACTCGCAGAATTGCTTGATCGTATTGCTGGTAAAGTCGGCGCCCATACCATCCAGCGTTTTCTGCCTTCTGAAAACCATTGGCCCGAACGCTCAATTAAGTTAGCCACCTCGCTCAGCGAACAGCCCCAAACAACCTGGCCGGAATTACCACGTCCCATCCGCCTCATCAATCCACCTGAAATCATCGAAGTGATGGCGCTTGTTCCTGATCACCCGCCCAAGCTCTTTGTACATCAAGGCAAACGGCATGATATCGCCAAAGCAGATGGCCCGGAACGTATCGGGCGGGAATGGTGGCAGGACAGCGGAGAGCACCGGGATTATTATATCCTGGAAGACAGCGAAGGCTGCCGTTACTGGGTGTACCGTTCGGGACATTACGATAGTGCCGATGCCCAATGGTATTTACATGGATATTTTGCCTGATGAAATACGCCGAATTACAAGCCACTTCCAATTTCAGCTTCCTGCGCGGCGGTTCGCATCCCCATGAACTGGTAGAGCAAGCGGTGGCCCTTGGTTATTCCGCGATCGCCATCACTGATCGTAATTCTTTTGCCGGAATCGTCCGGGCACATATGGCCGCGAAACGTTCAAATGTTCGGTTCATCCCGGCCTGCCGCCTCGACCTCGTGGACGGCACCAGTTTACTGGCTTACCCCATGGATATCGATGCCTATGCACGCTTGTCGGCGCTATTGACCTTAGGTAACCTGCGCACTGAAAAAGGAAAATGCGAACTCTATAAAAAAGACGTCTATGCGCACAGCACCGGCAGTTTTTTTGTAGTGGTACCGCCAGACCGGCTGAACAGCCGTTTTGAGTTTGATGAGTGCTTTTTACGCGATGTAGCCGAGTATAAACAACACTTAGCTAATTTATATATCGCTTTTTCTTTCAACTATTTGGGCCAGGATGCCAAACGACTGTACCGACTCACCGAAACAGGCATCCCATTGGTCGCTACCGGCGATGTTTATTACCATATTGCCGAACGGCGCGAATTACAGGATATTTTGACCTGCGTCCGGGAGAAATGCACCATTCATACCGCCGGTTATCGGTTGCACCCTAACGCCGAGCGTTTCTTAAAACCCATCGACGAGATGCACCGCCTGTTCCGCGCCTATCCCGAAGCAATAGCTAACGCTCAACATATCGCGGATTCTTGTCATTTTTCGCTCGATCAGCTTAAATACCTGGAACCCGAAGAAATGTTCGTTGATGGACTGACCCGGCAACAACAGCTCGAAAAACTGGTTTGGGAACGCGCTAAAGAATGCTTCGGCGACCCGGTTCCGGCCAAGCATCGCCGGCAGATCGAATTCGAGCTGGCTTTTATCACCAAACGACGCCTGGCCTGGTATTTCCTGCGGGTCTACAAGATCACGCAAAAGGCCGAAGACCTGGAAATCCTGCACCAGGGCCGGGGTTCGGCAGCGAACTCGACCATTTGTTTCTGTTTGGGTATTACGGCCATCGACCCCTCCAAGTTCCGTTTGCTGTTCTCCCGCTTTATGTCCGAAGCCCGGGACGAATGGCCCGATATTGACGTGGATTACGAGCATGAACGCCGCGAGGAGATCATCCAGTTCATCTACGAAGACTACGGCCGTGACCGCGCCGCCATCGTCGCGACGGTCACCCAGGAGCGGCATAAAGGCGCTATCCGCGATGTGGGTAAAGCGATGGGCTTGTCCGAAGATACCATCAAACGCATCGGCGCGACCATTTGGGATTGGCAGGAGGAGGCGTTTGATGAGCAGCGCCTGCGTGATCAGGGCCTGAACCTGCATGACCCGGTCACCCGTAAAGTATTGGAACTGACCACCCAACTGATGGGCTTTCCCCGCCAATTGGGCCAGCATACCGGCGGCTTCGTCATTACCGAAGGGGAACTATCCGACTTTTGCCCGGTCCTAAATGCCCGCATGGTCGACCGCACCCAGGTCGAATGGAACAAAGATGACCTGGAAGACCTCGGTATCCTCAAGATCGATGTGCTTGGCTTAGGGATGCTGACCATGATCCGCAAAGCCTTTGAACTCGTGCTCAAACACTATGACCGCAAACTTACTTTGGCGAATACACCGCAGGACGATCCACTGGTCTACGACATGATCTGTAAAGCCGATACCATCGGCGTATTCCAGATCGAAAGCCGCGCGCAAATGTCCATGCTGCCGCGTTTAAAACCCCGCACATTTTATGACCTGGTGATCGAAGTGGCCATCGTGCGCCCCGGCCCGATACAGGGTGATATGGTGCATCCCTATTTGCGCCGCCGTAACGGCGAGGAGCCGGTGAGCTATCCATCGAAAGAACTGGAAGAGATATTGGGTCGGACGCTGGGCGTACCCTTATTCCAGGAGCAGGCGATGGAGATCGCCATCGTCGCGGCCGGTTTTACGCCAGCGGAAGCCGACCAGTTACGGCGCAGTATGGCCTCCTTCAAAGCCAATGGCAAGCTGCACATTTATGAGACCAAGCTGGTCAAGGGCATGGTCGAACGCGGCTATGAGGAAAACTTTGCCCGCCGCATCTTCAAACAGTTACAAGGTTTCGAGGGTTACGGCTTCCCCGAAAGCCATGCCGCATCCTTCGCCTTACTGGTCTATATTTCCTGCTGGCTCAAATACCATTATCCCGACGTCTTCTGTGCCGCGCTGCTGAACAGCCAACCCATGGGTTTTTACCAACCCGCCCAGATCGTGCAGGATGCACAACGTCATCAGGTAAAGGTTTTGCCGGTCGACGTCAACTATTCGGAGTGGGATAATACAATCGAGCAACAGGGAACGGTTCGCTTAGGCTTTCGGCAAGTCAAAGGCCTGAGAGAAGAAGATATGCTCACCCTAACGGTCATGCGTAATAATGGTTATACACATATTGATCAATTGCGTTCAGTCGGTGTACCTGAAGCTGCGCTGGAAAAACTGGCCGATGCCGATGCATTTCGATCTTTGGGCACCGACCGCCGCCTGGCACTTTGGGAAGTATCTGCACTGGCAGACCGTCCCATCGGCTTATTCGACGGACAGGTATCTGAAACCGCGTTGGAAGATGCCGTACCCTTACCACTCATGACCCAAGGAGAGCATGTCGTGCAGGATTATATCTCGACCGGCCTGTCACTTAAAGACCATCCCGTGCACCTGATACGTCCCCAACTATCCCACCTGCGCAATGTCAAAGTAAGCGACCTGGCCCGCTACAAAGATGGCGATTGCGTTTGTCTGGCCGGCCTGATCACCGTTCGTCAGCGCCCCGGCACGGCCAAAGGCGTATTGTTCATGACCCTGGAAGACGAAACCGGTTCCGCGAACCTCGTGGTTTGGCAGAAACTCTTTGACCAATACCGCAAAGAGATCGTGCAATCCAAGCTGCTCATGGTCTTTGGTAAACTACAAATCGCCAATGGGGTGACACACCTGGTGGTGCGCAAATGCTATAACCTGACCGCCTTGTTAAACACCTTGACCGAAACTTCTTTACCTCAAACACTCATGCGCGGCGATGAAACCACTAAGCCGGTCAATTATGATGGACGTTATACATCAGCTGCGGAGACCGCGATACACAAGGGACGTAATTTTCATTAAATGTTATCATTGTGTTAAGCCCTTGCAGATGGCCTATTTTTTGCTTAATTTAACCATTCACCTTTAAGACAGCGCTTATGAAAACGGAAAAAACTTCAGCTTTGTTGGTACGTATCGTGGCACAGTTGCGCCCCAAAGACTTGTTACTAAGTGAACACCGCGCTGCCTTGCGGGAACGCATCGAAACGCTGCGTCACGAAAAAGGCTGGGACAACTTGCAGTTCGGCAAGTCCATCAAAGCAGAACTGAACGAACTGCGCCACTGGCTATCCGGTGCCCGCGAGCTCACCACCGAAACGCTGACTGAAATATGCGGTATATTCTATATTTCCATTGGCGATCTGGTGCACGAATAATCAGGCTGTTGCTTTAAATAGCTTGCCGGATTGTAATAATTCCTGGGTGATGCTGCGCGTATAGACTTTGATCTCTTCCTGGAACTCGTTGACCGATGCTCCGGTGCGGATCTCTTCTAAACGCTTTTCCCAATTACCGGTCAGTTCTGCCTGGGCAATGCGCTGGTCTTTCACGATCCCGTAAACGGACAAACCGGTTTCAGTGGGGACCAGGTTCTTCTTTTCACGGATGATGTATTTCCGAGTCAGCAAGGTTTCAATGATCGCTGCGCGCGTGGCCGGTGTACCCAAACCGCTTTCTTTCATCGCTTCACGGAGCTCTTCATCTTCGATTTCCTTACCAGCGGTTTCCAGTGCTTTCAGTAAGCTGGCCTCGTTATAGAGTGGCTTGGGCTTGGTTTGCTTTTCGAGTATGGCTTTGTTTAGGATCGGCAGGTCTTCACCTTTGACGACTTTGGGTAAGCTGGCGTTCTCTTCGTCTTTCTTTTCTTCGTCCTTGTCATTAAAAACGGCCCGCCAACCTGCGGTTTGGACAACCGTACCACTTGCGGTAAACTTCGAGCCGGATAGCACGGTAATTTTAGTGATCTCTTTGATACAGTCCTGGTGAAAAGCTTCGAGCATACGTCCGGCGACCATATCATAAACGGCCTGCTGGTCGGGCGTTAACTGGTAAGGCGCTACACCGGTAGTTAATACCGCATGGTGATCGGTAACTTTTTTAGCATTAACGCTGCGTTTGCTGAGTTTTGCGCCATTCAACAATGTCGCTTGTTTTCCAAATTGCGGGTGGTGACTTAGTTTAGAAATGAGGTCGGGCACGGTCGCAAACACATCGTCACCAATATACCGGCTACCGGTACGCGGATAGGTGACTAACTTGCTTTCGTATAAATTCTGCAATAAGCCGAGCGTTTGATCGGCGGTAAAGCCTTTGCGTTTATTGGCTTCTTGCTGTAAACTGCTCAGGTCGTGCAACAGCGGTGGCGGTTCCTTGCGGGGTTTGGCTTCGACAGCAGCGATGTTACCTGTAGCTTCAACAGCGTCCAATATTGCCTGCGCTTCTTCTTTGGTTTTATAACTCTTTTCAGAAATAGCTCTAAACGCCTGCCCATCTTTTGCTGGTTGGATGGCCACCTGATAGTATAGCTCCGGTACGAAGTTTTTGTTTTCTAAATAGCGAGCGCAGATCATCGCTAGCGTCGGGGTTTGCACCCGTCCCAAAGACAAAACGCCTTTATTACCTGAAGCCAGGCTCAATGCCTGAGTCGCATTCATACCCACCAACCAGTCCGACTGCGAGCGGCAATGCGCCGAATTGAACAGGGTATCGTAATCGCTGCCCGGTTTCAAATTCCTGAAACCATCTTTAATGGCTTCGTCAGTTTGCGAGGATATCCATAACCGTTTGAAGGGCTTTTTACACTTTAAAAAGTAATAGATATACCGGAAGATCAGTTCCCCCTCGCGCCCGGCATCCGTCGCGACAATGATCTCTGTCGCTTCATCAAATAGCTTTTTGATAACTTCCAGTTGCTTTTTGGCACCTTCATCATCTTTGCCATTTTTCTTACGAATGGACAGTTTGAACTTGGGTGGCAGCATCGGTAGGTTTTGTACGCTCCAGCCAAAATAGCCGTATTCCTGTGGCGCGGCCAGTTGCAACAAATGCCCGAACGCCCAGGTAAAAGTATACCCTTTGCCTTCCAAATAACCATCGTGCTTGGTCGTGGCACCAAATACTTTGGCGATCTCTCTTCCTACGGATGGTTTTTCGGCAATGATAACTTTCATAATGATTGGGGCGAAAGTAGTGAACGTGAACAGGTGCTACAATGGGTGTGGATAAGTCTAAGGCAGCGCGACCGTTTCGACCAGCATTTTGACCTCTTCCTTGATGCGCTGATAAGTGGAGATGATCTCAGTGGTGCTCGGCTGACGTATGGGCGGTATATCTTGGTAAGTCCGTTCTTCGACAGCTATAGCTTCATGGTCGTTTTGTATCTGGCAATGAAAGGTTTTGAGGTCGATCTTGTTGGTCGGGTCGTCGGCGACCATGCCGACGAACTCACCTGAGGATAGCCCGGCAATTTTAGAGGCGGGTACGGCATAATCCAGTTGGGTCGATCTGCTAACTGAAGTATCTGTCGCATTAATTGATACGCTTTCTTTGACCTGGTTGATCTTGCCGAAACGTTCCGACAATTGCTTGGCCGTATCGCCGGTCACTTGTCCGCAAATGATATTGCCGACGATATTCATGATGACCTCTGCCTGTTCGCGGCCATAATCTTTTTTGAGCTGGCTGTAGTCCTGCACGGCCAGCGTCACGGCGACTTTGTTGGAACGGGCTGTAGCGATCAAGTTATCGATGCCATTAAAATAGATGGTCGGGAACTCATCAAAGATCAGGCTGCACTTTTGCTGTTTTTTGCGATTGACCAACTTATTGATGCGGTTCACATAAAGCGAAAGTACCGCGCCATAGACCTGCGACTTCTGCGGGTTATTGGCCAAACATATGATCTTGGGGTCGTCGGGGTTATTTACATCCAGGGAAAAATCATTGCCGCTTAATACATAGTATAACTGGGGTGATGATAGCCGGGCCAAACTAATCTTGGCGCTGGCGATCTGCCCTTCTAACTGTTCATAAGCTTCGTTTTTCCAGGCCGAAATAAAGGGGTTGATGAGCACTTCAATCTCGGGTTCGCTGATCAATACAGCAAACAGGTCTTTGTATTCTACCAGCGATAGTTCGATCACATGCGGCAGCGTGCAGTACCGGCCACCTTCATACTTTTTTAAAAACCAGATTAATGCGGTGACGAAATTGATGGGCGATTCCACGAAAAAATCACCCTGTTTTTTGATCCATTCCCGGTTCAGGCCGAGCATGATCGTCCGTGCGGCTTCCATCGCATCGGTGATATCGGTCATGGTATCGGGTTCCAGGGGATTGCTGCGGTGCATGATCTTTTCGAAATTGATGACGCAGAATTTGCGGCCGCCATGTTTCAATAACGCATTGTAGGCTATCTTCGACAAATCATCGTACTTAAAATCATAGATCAGCATACTAAATCCTTTGCGGATATGTTGGGTGATGATGTGCCGGATCACGAAATAGGACTTGCCCGCGCCTGGACTGCCGCCGACCAAGGTGCCACGGAACGGATTGATGATATTGATCCAGCTATTCCGTTCTTTGCCCTTTAATTGATATTTGGCTGGCAGGTTGATGGAGTATTCGTTTTCCAATAGCCGTTCTTCCTGCGGGAAGGTTTCGTTCTCTTTATTGAAAATATCCCCGCCTAATTTGAGTTTCAGCATCCTGAATAATAGCGCGCCGCCGGTCATGAATAAGAGATAGCCGAATGCCGTCGCGCCGATATAAAGCCAGGGCCAATAGATCAGATAGTCGCTGACAAAATAAATGAGCAGCCCAGTTACGCCATAAGTAATGATCGTCTTGGCCCTGATCTTTTCATCACGTTTGCCTTTGGAGCCGATGAGGGAAACGATGAGCAGGCCGAGCGCGGTCAGTTTGGCGGTCAGCATCGTGCTGAAAATACCCATCTTGGACAGTGGCACTAAAACATGGTTGACGATTTTGTGCGTTAAGTGCGCTTGCTCGAATACAGGATAGCAGATGAGGTAAAAATGGATGATCAGGATGGCGATGCTGAGCAGTCTGGTAAAGTCGATGATCTTTCTGAGGGCTTGTTCGTTTTCTCCGGTTTGCATAATTATAGATTGAGTCCTTTGCGTTTCCTTTGTTCGCGCTTGATCTTGTTCAAAGCGCCCAAATCTTCCCGGTCAGGCTGTAATAGGATGTCCAGTAAGTTGGTGCCGGTATCGAATTTTTCCTGATGGGATTGCTCGGCAGTAGTTGTTTTTTGAGCGGCAGGATTTTCGGGTTCGTTAAAGCGTTCATTGAGCGGGTTGGCGCTAAATTCTTTACCGAGGTCGCTGCCATTAAATACGGTTTTGTTTTGATGGTCGATAAAGGTTGCACCATAGATACGGCCGTCATCATTCCGGCGGAAGATGACCTGGATGTTTTGGGCTTGGAGGGCTTTTTCAAAGGACTGGCGGTCGTTTGCTTTTTGCAATGCCTGGGTGATGATTTGCTTGAGCTGATCCTTGAGCGGCTTACGCAGGGCTGCGTTCAGTTTGAATTTTTCGGCCAGCATTTTCAGCGTTGGCTTACCATAGATACTACTGGCTTTGATCGGCACTCCGATCTTGTTACCCTGTTGATCGAGTATCCAGTAAACCAGCCCCGCGCGGGCGAACATCCGTGAGTCTTTTGAACCCAGGTCAGCCTGGATATGGTATCGCAGAAGGACGGCATTGAGTTCGGGGATGCTGGTAAATCTGTAGGTGCGGATCACCTGGTTCACGATATTGGTGATAACGCGCTTGGTTTCAGCATTGCCATAGTCGGCAGGTGCTGCCTTTAAATCCGGCTTTTGCTTGGGCTGATCTTCGGCTTTGGTCAGGTTATATTTGATCTCGATGGCTTTCCGGGCTTTTTCGGATTGGTTTTGGCCGAGGTAATGCAAGCTGATACGGTAGCCATCGCGTTTGATATTGGTGCTCACAATATGGATATGCGGGTGCCCGGCATCGCTGTGGCGGTAAACCAAATAGGGTTGATTATCAAAGCCAATGCCTGTCATGTAATCCCGGGTGATATCCATCAGTGTTTCTGTGGGTAGGGCTTCGCCATTGGGAAAATTCAATGAGATGTGAACCGTATTGGTCCGCGTGCGCTGGTTACCCTCTGCCAGATCGGTCAGTCGCTGGAGCTTATCATAAAAGTTAAGGTCTTTCATTTCTTTGGGGTAACCGGGCGCACCGATGAGTTGAGCTTTGCCTTGTTTCACTTTGTTCTCGTTATAATTGAGCGCGCCGGTCAGGCTTTTGCCGCTCTTAATTTTTGCGACCATATATCGGCGTATTGGTTCATCTTGTCTTTGATCTGGTTAATGGCCGGTTCGACCTTGCTGGTGACGGTGCTGAGGAGATGCGCCCACAGCCGGGTGTCTGCATCGCCATGCGCGGCATTGATCTGGTGGACGGCCTGATTCAAATTATTGCCGATGGCGTTCAGCTCACGCCTTAACAGGATCATTTCTTCGAGCACATCATCCATTGCCTTGTCGCGATAGGTGACGGTCACCGGCTTCTCCAAAAGTACGCTGCGGACGTACTCACTCAGCTTGCGGAAACGGGTCTTTTTAAAGCGTTTTTCCAGGTGTTCGTATTCATCTGGTTTGAGCCGGGTGAGGAGGATTTTTGATCGGTTATCTTCTGGCGTTCCCATGTGTTGCGTTTGAAAAGCCCGACTTCGGAGGCGCTTTTCCCAGGTCCCGGACTGAACCTGAGAAGGGAGGGCAAGATGCGTTTGTAATACAAACGTACATCTTGCTGACTGCTGCGAAGCGGGCGGTCTTTACTGCTATTCATTTTTAGTATTACTTTTTAGAAAGAGTTCGAGTGCCTGGATGTTGAGGTCTTTCAAGGATTGCTCATGTTCCAGGCCAAAAGTTTTCAGGCGTTTCAGGAGGCCCTTGGGTATCCAGTTATTGAACTGTACTTCGGGATCTTTGAGTGCCTGCTGCTTGACGGGCTGGACTTCCTGAATGGGCGTTTTCGGTCTTTCCTTTTTAAGTTTTTGGGCGAGGTTGCCAAGCTTGTTTTGATATTCTTCCATGGTCTATGTTTATAGATTTCTACAAGGGTTCGCAATGATCTTAGAATTATAGATCGCTATAATTCTACCCGGCGCTGATGTGTTCGACGACTTCCTCGGCGAGTGCCATGATTTCGGCTGCAGCCTTCGGGTCTCCACCATTTAAGATACCGGTCGTCATTGCCGAGCGGGCGATGCTGACCCGGTCGTGTACCCTTGTTTTGAGCAGGGGGACTTCCATACTTTCGAGCAGCGCTGCGATGTCTTTGGTTAACCCGGAGCGCGGCTTGATCATGTTCAGGACGATACCTGCTTTGAGGTGCGGTGCTTGCGTCTGCGCTTCTTTGATCAGTGCCAAAGTAGAACGGATCGCCATGACGTCAAAAAAGCCGGCCTTGGTCGGCACGAGAATAAAATCGGAATGGAGAAAAAGCTCGGGCAGCTTATTGGAAAGATAGGGCGGCGTGTCAACAATGACCAGGTCGTGATCGAGCTGCTGAATAGCGGTTAGCTTGTCGGGGCCAATGATAGACAGTTCGGGGAAGTCCTCTTTGATATGATACAAGCTACCCTGTAAGTCGGTATCGACGAGCGCGATCGATAATTGATCCTGGAAACATAAGGCCAGGTTGATGGCCAATGTGCTTTTGCCGACGCCGCCTTTCTGGTGTGCGATAGTGATGATCTTTGCCATGGTATAAATTTCTAAGGGTTTACAATTCTATATTGCTGTATTTTTAAAAGTCTATAAATGTAGATTTATAGACTTGGGATGGTTTAACGATGGTTTTCGCGGAGCCGTTGTTTGAGTTTTTGCTCTTGCTGGTAATTGAAGATCCAATCACTGGCCAGTACTTTCCAGTTGCGATAAGGCGTGCCCTGCGGACTGCACCACCCTGCTTCCCGGTAATGGTCGTAAAATGCGGCGGCTTGTTCGGTCTGCCCTTTCTGGTCGAAATAGATATCGATCAGTTGCCGGTCCGGCGGCATTTCGTAGCCAAAGCCTTGCTGGGTGGATGGTTTGACTTTCCGTTTGCTGGCTTGCAGGGCGGTCGTCCGTTTGGCTTTTCTTTTTAGCGTATTCATCTTGCGGTCTCCATCATACTGGTGATCTTGTCGACATCGTAATAAGTAATGCCGCCAAGTTTGGTAAAAGGTATTTCCCCCCGGTCACGTAAGTACTGGAGTTTTCCTGCGGAGATGTTAAGCATTTTTCGGACTTCCAAAGATTTAAGCCATTTTTTGGTTTGCTGGAAACCGTGGCCTTTCAAAAGTCCTTTGATTTCGTTCAAAAGTTGGTCTTTGATATCGGCAAGGTCGCCTACGGTGACGAGTTGATCTCGTGTTACATTTTTGCGTTGTTCCATAATTTGATGTATTTGGGACAACAAAGTTGCGGGATGGATAAGGGTGATTTTCAACCCTGTAGCATAGGTGGTGTGATTTTGTTTCCTTTTGAGTTTATTTCATGCCTTATTGTGATATGAGGGGACTAACTGTAAAACTGCAGGCGATGCTGGATGAATTGAGATCAAATTTGACGGACGAGGATTTGCTTGGCTGGCGAAAGAGCGTGGAGCTTTTCCAGGGCTGCGCGAAGTGGCGGACGGCTTATGCTTTGGAGCGGCGTCGGCTGGTGGAGATTTGGCGGAATGAGAATGAACAGGTGTTCGTTTTTTTGTCGGGTAAGGTGTTTATTTGAATGGACATTGAAGTCTGTAGATTGCTATAAATTTAGATTTACAGATTGCTATAATTATAGTCATTTAAGTTAGAGCGTTTCTGGAAGAGCATAGATAAACCACATCTGAATGCCCCCTTTCGACCAATCTGGAATGATCACATTTGGTGCTGATATTCAATTATTTAACGCCGTAAATAAATCGGCGATGAGGGACCAACGTTTCTGGTTTATCCAACTTGTATATTTTTGGCATTTTTAGCCTTTTTGTTTGGTTATTTCGTTTTGCCGAAAGGGAATTTCCGTTTTGGCGGTTGTACTGATCACAAATTAAACTGGACTTTGAGCAGTACAATTCTTCCAGGCAGGGTATATGAGCTTGTTGTTAGTGTGTTGGACGAGAGGTACAGTGCATTATAGGTTTTTACATTCAGAAAATTCACAGCGCTCAATTCAAGACCGGTTTTCCATGATTTGATCCTGAATCTGGCCGATGCGTCCGCAAAAAAGTATTTCAGGTCGGGGTCGCCCTGCTGGCGGGTAAAGTAATGTTCACCGGATAGTTTGCACTGCAATTCATCCATAGGGTTGTAATTGACCGACGCCTGTTGCTGCAATTGGTCGACATGAAAAGCCGATACATCCGCCGCCGAGTGGCTGGCGGTTTGGATACCCGTAGCTTTGTAGCTGAAATTAATTTGGTCCGTCACTTTGGTATCCGCACCGAAGCTCAGGCTTTCAGTCTCGGTATTGAAGGGCAGCAACGCGTTATTCTGTAGCTCAACCGACCGGCTGCTTTGCCATTGGATGCCCCCGCTGAAAGTGGTACTGAGCGCAATTGAATATTTGCTGACCGAACCGCTGAACAGCCAGGAGTCCGTACTGTTGGCATAAGGCAGCATTACACGCTCCTGCAGGCTGTTGCTGATCCTGCTCGAGGCGATTTGATTGGCGCTGGTATGACTGTAGATCACATTCACACTGGCAAACAGTAAAGTAAGCGCCTTGCGGTAATTGAACCCGAATCCCGCCTGCTGGGTTTGCTGTAAAGTGAGCTCGGCGCTGTTGGCCTGCAGCGTGCGGTAGTCCTTCAGGATCTCGCCCTGGTAAATATCTTCGATCGTACCCACCTGGTTACGATAGTTGTAGAGCAGGTTCAGGTAGTTTTCTGCGCCGACCTGGTATTTCATCCTGAATTGCGGGTTAACATACAGACGGGTCAGGCTCTTGTTAAGCGCATAAGTGGTATCTGAATAATTGATCTGCTGAAAAATGAGCGGCAGCGTCAAATTCGCTTTGAGTCTATCGCCCGGGATATCAAAAGCCAATTCGGTATAAGCTTTTTTCTTCATCCAGTTGAGGTGGTTAACGGCGCTATCCGACTCCAGGCGGACGCTGTTGTTGTTCTGAACGACGTTTAAGCCCGATGTCAGTGTTTGCGATTGTATACTAAAACCCGCCCTGAAGCTTTTGGTCATCACATTCCCCGGGATCTTGAAGGAAAAATAATTGTGGGTGTACCAGGTCGGTACATTGACGTTCTGGATCAACTGGGCGTAAGGATTGCGGTGATTGAAAAGCGAGTCGTTGAAATTAGGTTGAATTACCCTGTTCTCTGGCTCGGCCGTATGGCTGAAATAAGAATAAGCCTGGATGACATAGTTAGACTTGAACGACTTGATCAGGTTGAACTCATTAGAAAAGCTAAACGCATTATCCTTAAAATTCTGCCCCACCAAACTGCTGTTGGTGTTCAAGTCCGAATTCCAGGCCGAGCGGTTGGCATCCATCAAAAGCGCGTCGTTCAGGTAGATTTTGTCCTGGTTCACATTCAGCGTAAATTCGGCATGAACGATATCCGGCACATACCGGTTATGCTGCGTCTCGGAATAATGTACCGTGTCATTCGGCAAAAAAACAGTCGTTCCCTGGCTGTAGTCCTGTTTTTGCGTATCGTGCAGGTAGTAGGCATTTAGTTTGAGCTGAACACCTTTGTTCAGGTTCACCAAATTGTTTAGGTTTAAGATCCCTGCCTGGTTAAACAGGTAGCGGTTCCCGGCCAAAGCGGGCGTACTGACCGGCCCGAGCGAAAGCACCGCCGGCGGCACGCTATTGTCGATACGCTGCATATAATCGTTGGAATTGTGCGACAACAGGTCCTGTGTCAGGTCATAACCGATGTTGTTGCCGTTCAGGTAGTTGATCGCCTTGTATTTGTCCTTGAACAGCATCGCGTTCAGCTCCACATCATAATTACCGGGCAAACCGGCACCGATGGTTTCCTGGCCAATCACCTGCAGTTTCGCGCCTTTTTTAATGGTTAGGTTTAAAGCGACGTCATCGCTCATCACCTTATTTTGCAATGCCTTAATCGGTTGATTGTTCTGCAGCACTTGTACCTGGTCAACCACGCCCTGCGGAATGGTATTGGTGGCGATGCTGTATTTATCGTCCAGCAGGTTATCCCCACCGATGTACACCGTACTGATCGGCTTATTGTTATAGCTGATCGTCCCGTCGGCGGCAACGGTGATGCCGGGCAGTTTTTTGATGATCTCGCCGATGGTCCTGTCCTGCGGGTTGGCAAACTCGGATACTTTGTAACTCAGCGTATCGCCATTGACACGCAGGACCGGCCGGCTGCTTTTGATCACCACGGTCTGCAATTGGTTTACAGCATTCTGTAGTACAAAATCAACAGTTCCCGTACTGGTAACGCCTTTGACCTGGTTTTTGTAGCCCATGCTTCGCACTTCTACGGCAAGACTATCCGGGTGTTGCCCCTGCGGAAACGCCAGCGTATAAGTACCATCATCAGCCGTGGTCGTGTAAGCGACGATCGCGTTGCTGGCCTTGTTTTTCAGGCTGACGGTGGCGTACGGTGCAGCTTTCCCGGTACTGTCTTTAACCGTTCCCCGGATGTTTCCCTGCGCAAAACAGAGCGAAGAAAGCACCATGCCGCATAGTAGCAGTAGGAAGAATTTGATAGGACACATGCTTATTTTTCAGGTAATTCTACCGGGTTATTCATCACCGGACGGGCCGGACCAGGGCCCGCCTTGACCATAATATGATCCGCTTTAGGACCATTAGCGGCGTTCATCGCTTGCAGCACACCATTAGGGTTTTTTCTCAACGCCTCCTTCACTTTCTCGAATTCCTTCTCCGTGGTTTTGATCGCCCTCGGCGGCGGCGCGATCAGATTCATGTCATCATCCAGGTCACGCGCTATCGGGGGTACATCTTTTTCATCAACCGCAGGTCCGCTATTCGGTGGCGTAGGGATCGTTTTCTCTACCCCGTCAAATTGAAAGACCACTTCATTTTTTGAGTCGCGGGCATCTACGATCACGCCGGGCAAGCCGTTCAACTTCCATGGCCCCGTATGCACCGGCAGATCGGGGCAATACCATACGATATAATCCCGGCCTTTAAAATGACCGGTGGCTTTCTGGCAATGCAAACCGCCGAAAGTTGCCGTGTCACCACTGGTTTTCCATTCAATGGCGGGCATCGGGCCTGTGACCGCATAGCTGTTGACCAAGAGGTCTTCCTTGGTGACCAATTTTTTCTGATTCGGATACTGATAATATTCGGTGGGCGTACCCACCCCCTTTCTGTTGATCATCGGGCGCCCGTCGGGACTTGCTGCTACAGCCTCGGCAAACGCTTTCTTAAACTGCGCTTTATAGACGACCGCATCATAGCTCCTGTAGGCGCCGTCGCTGTTGCCAATGTACAACACCATGTTTTCTGTAAAGGGATGCGCCCGGTTGGCGGTGTCCTGTACCCACGAATACTTGTAATGGATCATCATTCGCGCGATATCCGTTTTTTGGGCCCTGCCAGCGACGACCGCCAACACCAGGGTTGCGGTGATCAGTAATTGCTTTTTCATCTTCCTAATAATTTTAAGCAATACTATTTTTTACACCTCAGCTCCTAAAAACTTTGGTACGAACACCATTTTTAAGCGGTTGAAACAGCGATATTTGTTATTTGGGATTTCAAAAAAGCGTAGTTTACACCCTAATCACCTGGTTTGGTCACCTAAATTTTTAAGCCGATCCCGGTGTCTTACTTTTGTTGGCATGTTTAAGATCAGGAAGAAAGACTGGATAGCGATCGCGCTCCATATCGCGTTTTGGGCCGGCGTTTTTTACACCGTGCTGTCGCTTACGCAGCCGTATATCAAAATGCGTATAGACAATAATGGTCAAATCCTGGACGAAGATATCAGTCATCCTTTATCGCCGCATATCTTTCTCACACTCGGTTTCCTGATCGTGTTATTTTATAGCGATATCTTCTGGCTGCTAAAGCAAGCGCTTCACTATAAGCATCTATTGATCAGGGTAATTTTACCCGTTGCCTGGTTTGGCCTCATCTTCGGGGCAGATTGTTACGTGAATGCCTTGTTGCCGGCGCCGAAAAAATACGATACGATGGTGATGGCACCGCAGTTCAACGACGATCGCACAGTTCCTGGTAAAGCAACCGACACGGTGAAGAGCCCGGCTGCCCACCCCGGTAATGGTAATGTGATTATGAGACAAGCTGATCATCCCCGACTTGGTGGTCATGTCAGCCGTGACGATGTTCAAAGAGAGGTCGTGCGTCAGCAATCCAGGCCCTTTTTATTTGCAGCAGACGGGTTCTCAGATACCTTATTGTTCATTTTCATCGTTATATTCGGTCTCTCCATAGCCTATTTCTTTTTAAAAGAATGGTCGAGGGTAGAAAAAATGCGCTCGGAACTGGCAGCTGTACAATTGGATACCGAGGTTAAATTCTTAAAGTCGCAGGTGAACCCGCATTTCCTGTTCAATACGCTCAACAACCTGTTCTCCATGGCGCAAAAAAAAGGTAATGACAGCCTTGCCGACGGCATTTCCAAGCTGGCAGGCATGATGCGCTACATGATCTATGAAAGCAACGAAGACAAAGTGCCCTTAGCAAAAGAAATAGCATACCTGGAGGATTGTATCCTGCTGAACAAGCTGCGTTATGCGGATAACGAGGCGGTAGTGCAATTCGGCTATCCTGCTGATACCAAGGGCGTGCTCATCGCGCCGATGCTTTTCATTCCGTTTGTGGAGAATGCCTTTAAACACGGTATACGGATAGGCGAGTCATCCGAGATTACTATTGCTATTGCGATAACCAACTACTATCTGACCTTTACCTGCACCAACACCATTTATAGCGTCAAAAAAATGGAGCAGGAAAAGGGTGGCATCGGCCTGGAGAATGTGAAAAGAAGGCTGGATCTATTATACCCGGGGAAATACGAATTATTTACAAAAACCGATGATAACAGGTATATTGTCAACCTTGGAATTACTTTAGCATGAATTGCATAGCCATTGACGACGAGCCCAAAGCACTGGAGGTGATCGAAAGGTATTGCCTTAAAAGCGACCTGACCAACCTGAAAGCCACTTTTCGTGAACCGGTGAAAGCCATTGAATTTCTTCATAAAGAAAAGATAGATCTCATCTTTCTCGACATCAACATGCCCGACCTGAACGGCATGCAGTTGCTACAAACGCTGGCCTCAAAACCGATGGTCATTTTCACCACCGCTTACAGCAATTACGCGGTGGAGAGCTATAACCTGAATGCCGTCGATTACCTGTTAAAGCCCATTACTTTTGAGCGTTTCCTGGCAGCGGTCAATAAGGCGTTAAACTTTAGTTCATTAAAAAACGAAACGGTCAAAGAAGCAGAAAACGGCACCGTCTTTATCAAAAGCGGCCCACAAACCTACCAGGTAAAGGTGGCCGATATTTTGTATTTGGAAAAAGATGGCAATTATATTACCGTTCACCTGAAGGATAAAAAGGTACTGGTACGGGAAAATATGAGTGACATTTTTGACCTGGTACCGGCTGCAAGCTTTGTGCGGGTACACAAATCATACGTGGTGGCCATCAAGCATATCACTATGATAGAGGTGCACCAATTAACGGTAAGCGGCCAAAAAATTCCAGTTGGAAGCAGCTATCGCGACGACTTGCGTAACCGCCTGGGGCTGGCGTAACCTTCAAGCCGTTCTTTTATTAGACGAGAACATTTAAACCTTTGAAACTGGATGAAGGTCCGACAAACGGGGGACTTGGCGATACCCGACACTTTGCCCCCTATTTATTTGATTATCAACAAAATAGCACACAATCAACTGAAAAAAATTGTCTAATTTACTGATTTTCACCACAATAAATCAATAAATTAGACGATTTGAAGTGGAGCGGCGCGGCTTGGTGGAAATCTGGCGAAACGAAAATGAACAAGTTTTCGTGGTGTTGCCGGATAGCTCGATAGGATGATAGTTTGCTATATTTTTAGTTTGATAGGAAGCTAAAATGCTATCAGTTTTTATTTAGTTTTATGGTATCATAATAAAAAAATGAGTACGATAAACTTACCGGCATACTTTGAAACCATTAAAAAGAAAACAGGGAAGAGACCGGAAGACTTTAAGTTGCTGGCAGAAGAAAAAGGCTGGTGGCTAATGGAAGCTTCAAGCCGACTGTTAAGGCTATGGATGTTTTCAATTGGTTGAAAGATGATTATGGCTTGAGACGGGGACATGGAATGGCCATTTACCATGGTTTGAAAGAGGGTCTGGTTTGATGTTTTTTTGGTTCTGAATTTGCTATTCAGTTTATATTATTTTGTATCTTTGTGGTATAAATAATTGTTCTTTAAGCGGTTTCAAACGGATACAAGGTGAAGGTAGGTACTACTTTCGGTACCCATAAAAGTTTGATTTGCTGTAAATTATTGATAATTAAGAAGTTTCTAATACGAAATACGATCCCAGCGGGATCACAGAGGTCAAAAAAAAGACCACTGATTTTTGGTAAGAGCTTCTTGAAAAAGAAGCTCTTTTTTTGTTCTTAGGCGTTTTTTAGCTAAAAACAAGGATGCCGGTATATCCGCCGTGAGCTTCTTTTTCAAAATTCCAATTAAAATTAAGGCAACTTCAGTCAAGGAAAAAGGTACCCTATTCGGTACCCATATGTTTTTTGTGATTTTTATGAGTACCGAATTGATCAGGTATGCATTAATCTACTTTGTATCAGTTTGATTTTCAGTTCAAAGAGCATGGTTTAACTTAAAAAATTTGAAGGATGAAAATTAATGAAGAGTTGTCGATTTTATTTTGGTTGAAGCGGGATAAGGGTGGAGATTCCGTTAATATTGTTACGGCGACGGGTCTTCTTTTTTTAACTCTTCTCAGATGGAAAAGCGCTGAAGTTTCAGTGGTTTTTCGAAGGTAATCTGTTTTCCGTTATATAACTCTTGCAGCGCTTTCGGAGATAGATTTGAGTGGGTAATTAAAACGGGATCATCACCTTATAAATCCTTTCCATGGTTTTGCAAAAACAATAAACTTTAATGGTTAATACATGACTTTTTTATTATTAATACGGTTTGTGCTGTTTTTGTTTGACACAGCGCTATATACAATAAGTTAAGCGAACCCCGGGGGTAAATAAACAGCACCCGTCTTTATACAGGCGCTGTCTCTCACTTTTAACTGACTTATAAAGAACTAAATAAAGACTTTTTTTAACCTATCAGCCAAACCGCAATTTCCTTTTCAGGGTATTAAAATCAGGCCTGGTTAATGTTGTACCGAAGCCAACCTATTTATTTGCCGGCATAAGCTTTAACTCCACTATCTAAAAATTTCAAATAATTCACCGGGTCGTAATCAGCCCCACCGGGCTGCACCAACAGGTTGCCTTCATTATCCAGCAAAACATAAAATGGCTGCGAGTTAGCCTGAAACTTCGTTGCTTCCAGGTCGCTCCACTTATTACCGATGGTTTTAATATGCCTGCCTTGCAGCGTGGTGGTTTGTTCGTTAGCTGCCAAATCAGTTTTATCATCAACATATAGTTGGATCAAAACATAATCCTGTGTGATACGCTGGTAAACAGTCTTATCCGTCCACACGTTGGCTTCCATTTTGCGGCAGTTAACACAAGCATGGCCTGTAAAATCTATCATCACCGGCTTATGCACCTTTTTGGCATAGGCCATGCCCTCGTCATAATCAAAATAGGGGTTAAAACCTTTGGGCTTATCAAACAGGTTAGCATATTTGTGCACCGGTCCATCATCCGCCGGCTTTGCACCTGCCGAACCCACGGTATACAGGTCAAAATCCTGGGTCGATTGCGGCGGCAGTAATGCCGATATTGATTTTAAGGGGGCTCCCCATAGACCGGGCACCAAATAAATGGTAAATGCAAATACCACGATGGCCACAAACAACCGGGGGACCGAGATATGACTTAATTCGCTATCGTGAGCGAACTTTAGCTTACCCAACAAATAAAGTCCCGCTAAGGCAGCTATCGCTATCCACAGCACTAAAAACACCTCCCGGTCAAGGAAATGCCAGTGATAGGCCAGATCAACGTTCGACAAAAATTTAAATGCCAGCGCTAACTCCAAAAAACCTAACATTACTTTCACGCTATTGAGCCAGCCGCCTGATCTCGGCAACGAAGCCATCAGGCTTGGGAACATGGCAAACAAAGCAAAAGGTATGGCTAATGCAAACGAAAAACCGAACATGCCTACTGCCGGTCCCAATAATGCACCTGTAGTGGCGGCTTGTACCAACAACCCACCTATGATTGGACCGGTACAGCTAAAAGACACCAAAGCAAGCGTGGCCGCCATAAAGAAAATGCCCGCCCAGCCTCCCCTATTGGAGTTTGCATCCATTTTATTGATCCAGGAGTTAGGCAATGTCAGTTCGAATGCCCCCAGGAACGAAGCAGCAAATACAACCAATAGTAAAAAGAAGAAGAAATTAAAAATACCGTTAGTCGATAAGCCGTTAAGTGCATCGGCACCAAATAACACCGTAACCAGCAAGCCGATTATTACGTAGATGGAAATAATAGAAAAGCCATAGATCAGGGCTTTACTTACCCCCGTACGCCTATCATCGCCGCTTTTAGTAAAAAAACTCACTGTCATGGGCAACATAGGATAGATACAGGGCATTAACAATGCTGCAAAACCACCCAGTAAACCGGCGATAAATATGGCCCATAAGCTGCGTTTTTCCTGGCGGTTATCCGTCTTTTGTATTCGTGTTACTTTCTCAGGAACCTTCGTCACTACAGTATCTGCCGAAACGGTCGTAAACTGCACTCCGGCGGTCGAAACGGTATCCTGGCTTAACACCACTGCCGGGAAGCCCACAAATAAGGCTAATGCAGCCACTACGAACAATAATAGTTTAAGTTTACTTAGCATCTTATTTAACCATTATGCTAAAGTCCAGATCTTCGGGGGGCAGGCACTGATGATCGTTACAGGTCATGTATTGTAAAGTGCCTTTTACGGTTACCTGCCCGGCCTTTAGTTTAACCCTTTGCTGAAAAATCACTTCGTGTTCAAAAAAGCTCACATCCATATTAAAAACCTTTTCGTTCCGTGTAATGGGTGTTGGTTCGATGGTCTTACCAACGAGGGTGTATAACTTTGAAGCGGGAAAAGTAAACGTGGTTTTAACAGGCCCGCCCTCTTTCACTGTTTGTGAATAGAGATGCCAGCCTTCGTCAATGGTGGCCTTCATCAATACCACAGCTTCATCTTTACTGATCTTTTTAGCTCCATAACTCCAGTGAACAGGGGTTAATATCTGCGCTTTTACTAACGTGCCGCTAACAATCAGGATAGCGATTATGAGTATTTTTTTCATATGAGAGTGTTTTTATTAGTTGTTTAATCTGCCTATGGGATGATATCCGGTAAATTCTGTTTGGGCCGACACATGATCTGGCCTAACCGGTTCTTCTTTCACCAGATCGGTACTTAAGTATTTCTTATTATCGTCGCACAGCAAGGTAACAACGGTAGTAGTTTCGCCCATTTTTTCACGTAGCCTGATCGCGCCGATAACATTAGCGCCGGAAGATATGCCCACAGCTAAACCTAACTGTTTAGATAGTTTTTGCGCCATAATGATTGCGTCCCCATCACTCGCCTGGATAACGCTGTCTAATTCGCCCAGTTTAACAATAGCAGGTATAAACTCATCGGATATGCCCTGGATGCGGTGGCTGCCCACCTTATAGCCGGTAGTTAATGTTGGCGATTCGGCAGGCTCCAAAGGGTGCACCTTTATTGCCGGGTTTTGCATCCGAAGGTAATTCCCTATGCCCATAATGGTACCGCCTGTCCCCACACCCGCAACTATTGCATCAGGTGTTTTACCGATACTCTCCAATTGTTTCCATATCTCGGGCCCGGTTGTTGTTTCGTGCGCTTCTGCATTACATTGATTTTCGAATTGCTGAGGCAAAAAAACCGTATCGCTTTGGTGAGCCAGATACTCAGCTAAACGTATGCTGCCCAAAAATCCCCCCTGTTCTTTACTGATCAGGATAACTTCGGCTCCCATACTTTTGATAATATCTATCCTTTCCTTACTTAACCAGTTTGGCATAATGATCTTCACCGGATGACCTAATGCCTTTCCGATAGCGGCAAAAGCTATCCCGGTGTTGCCGCTTGTGGCTTCAACAATGGTATCCCCAGGCTTAATTCTACCATTTTTATAAGCATTGTACATAATGTGCAGGGCCATCCGGTCTTTTATACTGCCGGTCAGGTTATAGTTCTCACATTTAACATACACCATACCCGGCTTATCCTGGTAAACATATTGTAGCTCCAGCATTGGCGTGTTGCCTACCAGGTGCCATAATTGTTTGAATTTGTCTTCAAGGTCGGGCGATAATGTATTGATAAGCACATCTTCAATTATCATGTTATCTTAATTTATTTTAGGTAAATATCTATACAGCCGAAAACAAATACAATAATTCATATTATATCCATAAATTTTTTGGATATAGCCGTTTTTATAGTAAAATATTCGGTTTATATGTTTTATATTCGCTTTTATTGTTTGTTTTTTCGCTTGTCACTTAACCTGTATTCATGATGAACGACCTGGATCACACCGATATAGAGATATTAAAGCTTTTGCAGCGGGATGCATCGCTTACCAACAAGGAGGTTTCCTATAAGATCAATAAGTCTATCGCCACAGTTCACGAAAGAATAAGGCGGCTCAAAGAGCATGGGTATATCAAACGGACGGTGGCCATACTTGATCGAAAAAAAGTTAACAAAAGTTTGATTGCTTTTAGCCAGGTTATTTTAAACGACCATGCGGATAGTACCCTTCAGCAGTTCACACAGGAGGTTGCCAAATTTCCGGAGGTGATGGAATGTTTTCAAATGACCGGATCAAGCGATTTTTTGCTTCGTATTGCCACCAGCGACATGGAAGCATACAGCGATTTTTACAACAATAAGCTGGCTAAATTGCCCAATATTACAACTGTGCAAAGCTTTTTTGTTTTAAAAGAAGCAAAAAGTGATACTGCTTATCCTTTATAAGGCCGATCGTGTGTTATTGACTGCACGAACTATCCGGTTTCAATATACCGGCGATAGGTATGCACTATCGCCGGTAAAAAACATTAACTTTTGGCTTTAGCCATATCAATCATCATTGATATTTCATCAACCGCGGCTTCTTTGCTGCCATCAAAACCGGTCAGTTTAAAACGGATGTTACCTTTTTCGTCGATAACAAACTTGGCGGGGATGCCATAGACCTTATAACTCGTTACTACGTTATTGATCTTGGTTTCTGGATTCTTTGTATCCATCAGCACCTGAAAGTTGTATTTCATGCTTTCGATATACGCCTTAGCGTCTTTTGCAGGGGTGGCTGTTTTTTCCCAGGTATGGATAAATAAAAATTTAACATTAGGGTCATTCTTATATTTATCTACTGCCATTTGCATTGCCGGGAACGAGGCCTTACATGGGCCGCACCAGGTAGCCCAAAAATCAAGTACCACTACTTTTCCTTTCAAATCGGCCAGCGACACTTTGTTTCCCTGCAGATCAGTTAAGGTAAATTGTGCCGCAGGCTCCTTAACCATATCTTTAACCAGTCTTTTTTGTATGCTTTCAATTATTCCCTTCCGTATATCCGCCTGGTAAGCTTCCAAGCCAGCCTCGCTGCCTTTAACCTTCACATACAATACTTTAAACAGGTCCGACATCTCCTGGGTTGCCTTGCCAGATTTTACTGCCGCATCCATATTTTCGAACGCCTGCTGATTGCGGTTTAAGGCTACCAATATCTGGGCATAGCGGTAATTAAAATCCGCCCGTGGCGCAGGGGTGATTTTAATGGCCAGTTCTATATATGTTAATGCTTCATTATACTTTTTTTGTTCATACAACATTTTAGCGTACGTACCGCATAAACCGGGATAACCCGACGCGGCAAATTTAGCCGCGTTACTGTTCCCCTTCTTTCCATCGGCGTATGGTCCGGCACTTTCTATTGCCTTTTTTTGGTAGATAGCCGCATTGGTTAAATCACCCGTACTATAAAATGCCTCGGCCAAACCACTATATCCGTTGCCTTTCCAAAAATCTGCTTCCAGCAAACCGGCATAGTAAATTGCTTTCGCGGTGTTCTTTTCTTTCGCATATCGAACGGCGAGGGCGCTACGCACATAATCGTAAATTACACGGTCTTCGCCCAGTGGTAAAGCAGGATAGCTTTCGGGCGGGAATTTCTTCACCCAATCCTGATAGGCAGTCTCCATACTGGCTAAATCCTTAATTTCATAAATAGCTGCCTGCGCTTTGTTGCGTGCCTGCATGCCTTTCGGAAATTTGGTCACTTCGGCTGCAAATATCGAATCGGTGGCCCGTTGGTTTTTCAGGCGATAGTAATATTGGGCGGCAACGGTCATTTCGTTTTCATCGTTACTGGCCGCCAATGATTTTAAGCGGTCATTCAATGTTTTTTGCTCCGCAGCATCTTTCGAGGCTATCAACTTATCCAGTTGCTTCCTGGTGCTGTCAACAGATTGTTTTGATTGTGCCCGTGCGCAATAGCATATCAACGCAAGTGGTAAAACACTTAAACAGGTCACCAAACTTTTGTTCTTTCTCATTCTTTTATTTATTAAAGATCAACTTCAATTTTTAATTCAATTATTTAATAACCGGGATTTTGCGTTAACGATGTATTTAACTGCCGCTGCGCATCCGGGATTGGGAATAAAGCAGACCGGGTTGCATTCCAGGATGGTTTTAATACACTTAGCACGGAGTTTGCCTGCCCGGTTCTTAACAGATCAAACCAGCGGTGGCCGTATTCGCCAAACAGTTCAACTTTTCTTTCCTGCGCTACAGCGGCAAGTAAAGTACTTTGAGTTGCTGCAGTAGTCACTGCCAGCCCTGCCCTGGCACGTATCGTGTTGATATCTGCTGCTGCCCCGGTCAGGTTGTTTTGTTGCGCCCTTGCTTCAGCCCTTATCAGGTATAACTCGGCCAATCGTAATACAACATTAAACTCGTTGCCCGCGCCGGCAGTAGCTGCGGTATAAATTTTGTACTTGTTGATACGGTAAAATTTAGAACCGCTCACAGTCGAATCGACCCAGTTTGCTTTGCGGTTATCGCCTGCCTCAAAGCTGTTGGCAATAGTGCTGGTTAACACGTAAGTTGGTGGTGCTATATTGGTGGCAGATGATGCTGTACGGTACAGCGTAGCATAAGCCGAATAGCCATAATAGGTGGCAAACTGCAATATAGTTTCGGTACTGGTATTGATAAATGCCGAACCGGTGGCAGCAAGGCTATATGTACCCGAACCGATGACAGCTGTTGCCATGGCTTCGGCATTCACATAATCTTTTTGATACAAATATACTCTGGCCAGCAAAGCAGTAGCAGCATATTGGTTAACTCTCGATTTTAAGGTACCTACATAGGTAACCGGCAATAGTCCTTGCGCATCTTTTAAATCGCTCACAATTAAAGCCCAAACCTGGCTGGCTGTAGATCTTGCCAAATAAGCATTGGTTAACGGATCGTTACCCGTTAGTGGCACGCCGCCATAATAGTTAACCAGGTAAAAATTAACAAATGCCCTGAAAAACTTCGCCTCGCCCAATAATTGGTTTTTTACCGATGGGGTTAGGGTTGTCGAATTGGTTATCCCTGTTATCGCATCGTTTGCCTCCAGTAATTCGGAATAAGCATACGCCCAAAAGGTAGCATTTGTATTGCTCCCGATCGAAATAGCGTTATTTTCGATCTCGGTAATTTCGGGCGTAGTTGTTAAGGTGTAATGCAATTCATCGGCGCTTATACCGGCGTATAAGGCCAGGCCTTGTTGCAAACTATTGAAGGAGTTAAATATGCCATAGTTATACAAAGCTATAACGGCTGCTGTGGCCGAGCCATCTGTTGTATATGCCGATGATGCATTTACTTTATTTACAGGTGCGTCTAACTGTACATATTTATTACAGGACGAAGCCATGATCAAAACGGGGATGCCCACGCAGATCAATATCAATTTAGATAAACTATATGTTAATATTTTCATGATGCTCTGATTGATTAAAATGCGCAATTAATACCTAATACCATTGTACGTAACTGGGGCATAGCAATATACTGCCCTGTACCCAGGCCCGGTGCAGCCCCCGAAACCGCAGTTTCCGGATCGTAGGTATACTTTTGTTTAGCCCATGTATACAGGTTTTCTCCCCTGGCAAATACTGATAAACTATTAAAACCTATCTTTTTTGTCCAAACTTTGGGCAGTGCATAGTTAAGATTAACTGTTTTTAATTTGATAAAGGAAGCATCGCCCCAGTTTGCATCAGATGAGTTGTAATTTGAATAGGAGGTTGAACTCACTGTAGTTGCACCGGGATATAAAGCGTTTTCGCCGGCTGTCATCCAACGCTGCAACGCACTTGCATTTTGATTGGCTAAACCGGTAGCATAAGGGTATGATGAAGTGTTGTTGATGTAACCCATCCTGTGATTGAACAGGAAGGAAACATCCAACGTTAAACCTTTATAGGTAAAACTATTGGTAATACCACCGTAATACGGATGTCCCAGTGGCGCAGGAGCCCTGTCTCCTGCAAAAGTAATCGAGCCATCACCGTTCAGATCCTGGTAAGTAGGTACCCCTGTTGCCGGGTTAATGCCGGTAAAGTGATACAACAATATTCCGTTTACCGGCTGCCCAACCAGATAGGTGCTGAATAACTTTGATGGATCGGTAATACTTAAAATAACATTACGCTGAATGGTAAGGTTTGCCAACGTCGTCCATTTAAAGTTTTTTGATTGAATATTGGTGGTGCTTAATTCGAACTCAAAACCATTGTTTTGGATAACAGCCGGGAAATTTGCTGTATAACTGTTAAATCCGGCTTGCGTTGGTACGGCTATCGACAACAGTTGATCGGATGAGCGGTTGCGGAAATAATCGGCTTTCAGATAGATCCTGTCTTTCAGGAATCCAAGTTCAACGGCAAAATCCAGCTTTTTATTGGTTTCCCAATGCAGGTCCGGATTAGGAATATTGCTTGGATAGAGGATCGACTGCCCCTGATAACTGGCGGTTGTGCCTCCCGTAGTAAAATAAGGATCGTATTGATAGTTGCTGATTTGATCGTTACCGGTTAAACCGTAGCTTCCGCGTACTTTACCAAAGCTAAGCCACGCCATATTTTGCATGAAAGCTTCGTGGGTAAATATCCACGCGGCGCCAACGGCCCAAAAGTTCCCGAAACGGTTATTCGCAGCAAAACGTGATGAACCATCACGGCGGAAAGTACCATTCAACAAGTATTTATCTTCCCAATTATAGTTTACCCTGCCAAATACCGCATTGTATTTATAATCGGAATTATTACTGCCGGAGTTAACAATTGAGGCGGCATTATTGATCGAACCAATGAGGGCATCGCTGCTAAACCCTGTTCCGGTGAGAGATATCCCATCCACGGAAGTTTCCTGAAAAGTAGCGCCAACCAAAACATCCAAAGCCCCTTTTGATATTTTCCGCCGATATTCAACCTGAGGTTCTACAATATAATTTGATGTGGTATTATTAGCATACCGCATTGAGTTTGTTGGTGCAGCTAAATTTACATTAGCCGGGTTTAACGATGTTAAAGGGCTTTCTAAGGTTTGCTTCAGACCGGTTAACGAATAACCTAAGTTAGTTTTCAGAGTTAAGCCTGGCAATAAATAATAATACAGATCCATGTTAGTCAATAAATTGGTGGTTGTATTACTATATGGCTTAAGCAAATACGATAATGGGTTGGTTACCGAAGAGTTCCAGTATAAAGTTCCGTCAGCATTATATAAGGGTAAATTGGGTGGCAAATTATACAAGGTAGACAGATCTGTACCTATCAGGTCATTCTGTTGGTAGGTATAATTAATGCTCAGGTTAATACCGAAACGGTTATTCTCGCTTTTATGGCCTGCATTTAAACGGTTTGAAAATGTATTGGCACCAAAGCTTCCCGGAAAAACTGTCCCCTCATGACGGTAATTGGAGGTAAACAAAAAGGTGTTTTGAACAGAACCGCCGGCTACGGAAACATCTGCATTGGTTGTATTAGCCGTGCCGCCTATAAATTTTTGTTGCCAGTTGGTATATGCATTTTGATCCCACACCAACAGATCGGGAGCATTGGTAGTGGTTGCAACTACGCCCGACGCCGCGAATGCCGACCGGCGTAATGCCAGGTAATCCTGCGTATTCAGCTCATCAATAAAATGTGCTACTTTACTTGCCCCCTGGTAAAAATTGACAGCATATCTTGTTTGTCCGGCAGTACCTTTTTTGGTGGTGATTAATACCACGCCGTTTGCACCTTTTGACCCATAGATCGCGGTTGCGTCAGCATCTTTCAAAACATCGATACGCTCAATATCGTCCGGATTGATCATGCCTAACGGGCTGCTTTCGCCACCATTTGCGCCACTTATGCCGTATGCATTTAATCCGTCGGTGGCAGGCACCGATCCGTTAAACAAGGTAAACGGTACACCGTCAACCACATAAAGCGGCAAGGTTCCGCTCCCTATCGAGCCAATGCCTCGTATTTGGACTCTGAAGCCCGCGCCAGGCAGACCATTATTCTGCGTGATCTGTACACCTGGAAGCTTACCCTGCATAGCTGCTAACGGGTTAGATACAGGCTGGTTTTCGATGTCTTTTGCTGTGATCGAACTCACCGAACCCGTATTGAGCGCGCGGGTTGTGGTACCATAACCTACTACCTGAACTTCGTTTAATGTGCCGATAGCAGGTTTCATTATAATGCGGATACCTATTCCTAATTGTTTAACAGGCAACTGCTGCGTTTGGTACCCGATAAAACTGATGATCAGTATATCGTCGTCCCGGTTAATTTGAATACTGAAATGCCCGTTTACATCGGTTGCCGTGCTATTTTGCCTGTCAACCTTGAAGCGTATGCTTACACCAGGTAAAGGCAAACCGTTCTCGTCAACTACCATACCTGTAATTTTGCGGGCATTAAAAACTTCGTTAGCTTTTATAACCACTATCAAATTATTGCTCAGTAATTTATAAGTAAAGCCGGTGTTGTTTAAAACCTGTGTCAATATATCAGCTACTGAAAGATTGGTTACGTCTATGCTAACTTTGTTATCCGATGGGAAAATGTTGTTGTTGTAAACAAATTTGTAAGGGGTGTTTTTTTCAATAGTCCTGATCACCTTGCTTATGGCAGCATCCTTTAGACTCATAGACATTTTCACATCCTGCGAGTGCACCGTTGTTGCCGAAACCGTAAGGCAACTTATAATAACCAGGGTGAGTACTAATTTCATGACAAGGAGAATTTTACTAAAAGGGGAAGTAAAAAAAAGTGCACCTTTTTTTGTGCTTTTTTGCATAATTTTACATGATTTAAAGTTTAACATTTGAAGAGGGTGCCAACGCCAATTGATTAACCTTTCTTCTTTGATATTTTAACTCGCAGAGGGGATACAGATTGTATTCCCTTTTTTTGTGTGAATAATGCTTAGTAAATAATGATTACACTATCCTCCTTTCTGTAATTAAAGTTTGAGGATAATTTGAGCGCTTCTAATACTTGGATGATATCTTCATGATCGAACGTGGCTGTAAAGCGGTAGGCTTTTATAGCCGGGCTTGTGATCTGTATTTTCACACCGTACCATCTTTCCATTTGCAGGGCTATGTCATCCAGTGATGAATCGTAAAATGTTAGTTTGTTTTCTTTCCAATCCGTTTCAACTACCGAGTTGGTGCTTGCATTGGTGGTAATATGGCTGATAGCGAAAGGCTGTTTCACGGTTTTCTGTTCGCCCGGCGAACCCGTAACATTATTATCAATGATAAATTTATTATTAGGCAATAGTACAATGGTGTTTTGATGCAAACGTTTGGCAACAGCATTATTATTAATCGTTATTTCAATTCGCCCCTTGATCAGTGACGCTTCCGTTGTTTTATCGGTAGCGTAAGCCTTGATATTAAACTCGGTACCAATATCTTTAACGTTGATCTTTTTAGTATGCACTACAAATGGCTTGGCCTCGTTGTGAGCAACCACGAAATATCCTTCGCCAATTAATGTAACATCGCGCTTATGAAGATTAAAATCTTTAGATACCACCAAACTGCTACCGCTGTTTAGTGTTACTACCGATCCATCGGTTAGTTTTAAAGTGAGTTTTTTACCTAAAGGTGTATTGTAAGATAAGTCTGTAACCAAAGCCTGGTTCGTTTTGTTTTTTTTGAAAAGGAACAGCCCAAACGCCACGAGCATACAAGCAGCCACACCGGTTAATGTAAACACCAGGCTGTTATTACTTTTGCGGATACGAATAATTTTAACGGGTTCAGTTAAATTCAACACACCGCCAAAGGCGTTTTTAAATGCTTCAAAATCTTTGTGAAAGCTTTCGGCGCTGATATTACCGTTTAATGTATAGTATAAAGAGCGTGCACTGTTTGCTGCTTTTAGTTTTTCAGGGTGTTTGGCCAGCCACGCTGTCCAAAAAGCAACCGCTTCCTCGTTGGTACCTACGCAGTACTCAAGGAAGGAGGTATCGCATAAAAAGTCTTCAACACCAAATTTCGAATAGTCCATTTGCAACGTTTAGCCTATTGATGCTTGAGTTTGCAATTTTTACTATGAAAAAGTGAAAATAATTGATGTTTTTTAAAAACAGATTGGTTTTATTGCCAAAATCAACGCAAAAACTGATCTATTGCAATAAAATTGATAAAAAAAAGAAGCATAGAGTACAAATAATCACTATTTCCCTCCCTGCTTAAGTCGGTTTTGAGTTTTTGAAGCGCATCGTAGATAATATTGTACGCCGTTCTTTTTGAAATGCCACATTTTAAGGCAATTTCGTCGTAATCCATGTTATCAAAGAAGCGATATTGTAGTAGCTCTTTTTGTCTTTCCGTTAACTTACTTAGGCTTTGCTGCAGCCGTTCCTTAACTATCTTATCGGTTTGCAGGCTTGTAATATATTCTTCATAAGGCAACTCTTCCTGAACGATCAGCGAATGTGCAATGGTTTCTTTAGTTTCCCTTAGCTTCTCCGATCTGAACTTTTGAAAGACAAGCGTCCGCAAACAACTCATCAAATAACTTCGTACATTATCCACTTCAGGCAGCCTACTACGTTTTTCCCACAAGGCCAACAGTATTTCAGTAATACAGTCATTAGCGTATTGCCTGTCGCCGGTTAGTTTAATGCCGTAATTAATCAGACCCAGGTAATGCTGTTTATACAGATCGTTTAAAGCTTCATGGTTGCCTTCAATAAATTGATGCCATGTCTCTTTCAAACGCTCCGCCATAGTCCAAATATACCATTTTGCATTAATGAATTGTTAAAGTAATATAACCAAACCTAATTACGGCAATGGCTTTGTACTCGGAAGTTCAAGATTATTATTGACTGGGTCGCCGCCTGCACAATACATAGTACTTGCTCGCATACAGTTGAGTTATATGCTATGAGCGTTTCCACCCCAAAAATTAAAGATGCAAATTCAACCGGATAATCTTACATTGGGTAACTCTAATTGGTTCAATAATCCTATTATGTGTCATGCAACAGCATACCAAAAACTGGATGTTATAGGTATTCCTCTGTCTTTAGAATTCACCTGGCCATTGCTTTTTCTTAAAGTCAGTTGGAGTGCAACCATATTTGTTTTTAAATACAGTGGCGAAATAGTTTGGATTGGAAAAACCGACCATATAAGTGATCTCGGCAATGGTGTGATTTTCGTTATTCAGCAGATATTTTGCTTTCTTCAATCTCCGGTTCAGGATATAATCTGTAATACTGCATCCCATCAATGCCTTAACCTTACGGTAAATCTGTATCCTGGATATCCCGATTATTTTGCAAATATCGTCCACGTTAAATTTATCGTTACTGAGGTTTTGCTCAACGATCCCCGCAAAGTCATTTAAAAACTTTTTGTCAAGACCGTGAACGACCGGTAACTTTTCTGCAGGACTAATATCACTGATAAAATGTTCCTTTAAAATTCCCCTGTTTTTGATCAGATTTTTTACGCTGGCCAATAAAAATTCCCGGTTAAAAGGCTTTGTAATATAAATATCAGCCATGGCTTGTATGCCTGCGATCTGCTGCTCCAGTGTGACCTGCGCAGTCAACAGTACGATAGGTATATGTGAGGTCCTCAGATCAGATTTTATTTTCTCAGCTAATACCTTACCTGAAAATCCAGGTATCACAACGTCAGTAATGATCAAGTCTGGCACCTTCTCATAAGCCTCCGTTAAAGCGCAGTTACCACTTGTGGCGGTATATACCTCATATTCATCTATAAATATTTCGTTCAGGTAGGCTAATAACTCCGGGTTATCTTCCACGATCAGTAGCGAATGCTCTTTGGGCTGACTAAACACGTCAAGCGTTTTCAGGTTAGCTGTTTGCAACTCGTCAAACTGATAATAGCTTGCTTTTGATCTGATATCTGAAAAGTTAAACGATTGTTCATCTTTTTGTACAGCCAATAGGTGGCTGTCGCCAAGAGGTAGGTTCACCGTAAAAGTAGCGCCTTTCCACTTTTGACTTTTTACGCGGATGCTGCCGCCGTGTAACCGGACAATTTCCTTGGATAACGCAAGACCAATGCCCGACCCCCTTCTATCGTTATGTTCAGCCTGATAAAACTGATCGAATATCTTTTCCATTTCATCCGGCGCTAACCCTATGCCATTGTCGGTCACGTCGATGTGTATACTTCCCTCACCCTGATAGATGGAGACAGTCACCTGTCCTTTTTTTTGACTGAACTTGATCGCGTTGGAGATCAGATTAAAAAAAGCCTTGTCCAGCATGTTCGGATCAAACCAGACCCCGATCTCTTTTGCTTCGGTAGAAAAACGAAGATCAATATGCATTTTACGGGCATGCTGACTGAAGCTTGTAACGATATCCCTGATAAATTCAACAATATTGTTTTCGGATACCCTTAACTGCTGTTTATCGTACTCTATTTTTCGGTAATCGATCAACTGGTTAACTAAGTGCAGCAGCCTGCTCGTATTCCTATGAACCATTTTAAGATGTTTCCCCACCGTAGCCGATAACTTATCGTTTTTTAAAAGGTCCTCTAAAGGTGAATGAATCAATGTCAGTGGTGTGCGGAACTCATGTGATATATTGGTGAAAAAATTGAGCTTGGCTTCAGTAGCGGCTTCTGCCTTGACGGAAAGATCGATCAATTGGTTACGTTGAGAAAGGATCTCAGCATTTTTGGCCTCGAGGCTTCTGTTAGCCCTGCGGTTCTCTGCCAGAAAATAAAAAGCCAGGCCGCAGGAAATTACTGTAAATACTAAGGCAATTACAATGACATCTAAAACGGTTTGCTGGTTATTATAAATAGACTCCTGCTCTTCCAGCAGGTTTTTTTCCTTTTCGATATCCCTTTGCTGACTAATGATCCGGTTCCATTGCATTTTCATCAATTGGACATTGCTGGAATCGATCACGAGGGACTCCAGAATGTTTTCCCTTGCGAAAGGTTCCTTGTTCAGGATATGAAAGGCGGTCACGATCGCTTCTTTCCCACCCGTCGGATAAAGCAAGCTGGCATACAGTTTTTTATCAGCAACCATTTGTAACCCGCCTCCCGCGCCAGGTAAAGCATCTATTCCCACCACCTTGGTTTTTTCAGATAAATGGAATTGGTGCAAGATCTCACTTGCGCCTGAAGCCATCATATCATTATGTGCGAAGATGAGATCGATCCCCGGCAGTTCAGCCTTGGCATCCAGCAACCTCGCCTTGGCGTTTACCTTGAGCCAGTCGCCGTATAATTTTGACCGGATAGTCACATTGCTGAATGGTTTGATTCCGTCGACAAGTCCGCGATCCCGTTCGATAGCCGGCGATGAACCAGGCAGGCCCATTACTTCTAAGATATTGATATGGCCTTTTAATGTCGTGCCTATATAAGTACCTGCCATTCGCCCTAACTGGTAATTATCTGCTCCAACATACGCCGTATATAAGGAAGAGGTCGTTTTACGGTCAATCACGATCACCGGTATGCCTTTGTTATAAGCTTGCTCTACGATCGCGGTGAGGGGTCGCGCCTCATTCGGGGAAATGATCAAAAGATCAATACCACGGTCCAACATCGATTTGACCTGGGCAATTTGCCTTTGGCTGCTGTTCTCCGCATCAGCATATATAAAATCAGCTCCCGGATGCAGGGAAAGCTCCAGTTTCATCTCTTCCAGCATCGTTTGTCTCCAAAGATCAGATCCGACACATTGAGAAAAACCGATCAAATATTCTGTTTTTTTATCAACATGCTTGCAGCTAAGAGAACTGGTCATTAGCAACGCCCATAATAAAGCGTAGCTGACCCGCATAATGGATGAAAACTTCAGGCCCATCTTTCAGTAGTTCTTAATCGTGAAAAGTTAGTGCCGCGGCACAGGGAAATTGGTTAGCAAAAAATCTGATCTAAAATTACATATAAAGAATGCGGATAACAAATTGTCGGCCCGGGCCGATGTTTTAACAAAGGGCAGCAAATGTAACATAAGCAGAGATTACATGTAACATGGCTGAAGATGGCCGGAAAATACTTTTCGTATTTAATTTTATTTAGCTGTTTGTCAGCCATTTACAAACAGTTCAAAAAATGAAGAAGATTGTTACAGGATCAATCACGGCATGTACCTAACCCGGTTACTTTCGTCTTGTAAACCAATAATACCCATTATATTATGAATAAGAATCTTGTCCTGGCTTGGTCCATGGTCGTAGCGCTTGGTGGCTTTTTGTTTGGCTTTGATACGGCTGTCATCTCCGGGGCTGAAAAATCTATCCAGCAATTTTGGCAGCTTTCGGTCTTTGAACACGGGCTCACCATTTCAATAGCGCTGATCGGTACTGTTATCGGCTCCCTTTTAGGTTCCAAACCCTCAGACCATTTCGGCAGAAAGCCAACGCTATACTTTGTAGCCGCAGCCTATCTGGTTTCCTCTCTGGGTACCGCCTTAACAGACAGTTGGTATATATTCCTCCTTTTCAGGTTCTTGGGTGGATTAGGGGTAGGCGCATCATCGGTCACTGCGCCTATTTATATATCAGAGGTATCTCCGTCTGGTAACAGGGGGCGCCTGGTAGGGTTGTTCCAATTTAACGTGGTGCTGGGGATACTGATCTCCTACCGTTCCAACTACTTGATCAGCCAAGGCGGCGAGGCATCCTGGCGATGGATGCTGGGTGTTCAGGCCCTCCCAGCGCTGATATTTTTGATATTGATCCGCTTTATCCCCGAGAGCCCCCGGTGGCTCATCTTAAAAAAAGGCCATACGGAACAAGCACTGAAGATATTAAGGGTTATCACTCCCTTAAATTGCGATGAGGAACTGGCTGCTATCCAACAGTCAAAACTGGGCGTTGATCAGGATGGCGATACCGGGCTTTTTTCCGCTAAATATAAAAAACCGGTGATACTTGCTGTGCTATTCGCCTTTTTTAACCAGGTGTCCGGGATCAACGCTATTATTTATTATGCGCCAAGAATCTTTGAAATGGCCGGGCTAGGCGCACATTCTTCTTTATTGTCAACTGTAGGCATCGGGATGATCAATTTCATTTTCACCTTGCTGGCGATCAATGTGATAGACAAAGTGGGCAGGCGAACGTTGATGCTGATCGGTTCGGCAGGATTGATCACCTCTTTGTTTCTGGTCGCTTACACCTTTTACACCGGCCATTTCAGCGGGTTTTCCATTCCCATCTATATGATGATCTTCATCGCCTTCTTTGCTTTTTCGCAAGGGGCGGTTATCTGGGTATTTATTTCGGAGATATTTCCGAATCAAGTCAGGGCGAAAGGACAGACATTGGGAAGTTCGACCCATTGGATCATGGCCGCGATCATCGCCTTCAGCTTCCCATACCTGGCCGAGACTTTGGGTGGAGCGGTTACCTTTTCCTTTTTTGGAACCATGATGGTGCTACAGCTGATTTTTGTATGGCAGCTGATGCCCGAAACCAAAGGCAAATCACTGGAGCAGATCGAAACCAATATCCTGATACATTAAACAAAATGATCATGCATAACACTATTAACCGGACACCGGCTATTTGCTTTGGTGAAATTCTTTGGGATATGCTCCCCGACGGGCCCCTACCTGGCGGTGCGCCGCTCAATGTGGCTTATCACCTGAATAAATTGGGGGTAGCAGCCAGCATAGCCACCCGGATCGGGAATGATCATAACGGACAAAAGCTCGAACTGCTGCTGGATGGTTGGAACATTAAAAAAGGCCTGCTGCAAAAAGATACGGTCCATCCGACCAGTGAAGTGATTGCCCGTATGAACAACGGTAACGAGGTATCCTATGATATCCTGTTTCCCGTGGCCTGGGATTTTATTGGAGAAAGCAATAAGATCAAAGCACAACTGGAGCCTTCGTCCTATTTGATCTTTGGTAGCCTGGCTTCCAGGAACAAGATCTCCAGGGATACCCTGATGGACGTACTGGAAGCCGACTCAAAGAAGGTATTCGATATCAATCTCAGGCCGCCATTTGTTAACCGCGACATATTGGAAACCCTGCTGTTCAAGGCTGATATTGCCAAATTTAATGAGTCGGAGCTGGAAACCGCGCAGTTGTTGTTTGGCGGCTCTTTCAACAATGAAGCTTTACAAGTCAAGTTCATCCAGGAACATTTTGGGATACCGGAGATCATTGTGACCAAGGGGGAGTTCGGGGCCTCTTATTATAAAAATAGCGAAGCTTTCCGTGTCTGGGGCCAAGAAGTAAAGGTGAAGGACACCATAGGTAGCGGCGACGCGTTCTTAGCCGCGTTTATCGCTAACCATTATTTGAATAATGATCCTATGACCACCATCAAACACGCCGCAGCCATGGGGGCTTTCATCGCCACAAAGAAAGGAGGTTGCCCTGATTACAAAATAGAAGAATATCAACAAATAACAGCAGCATATTACAATTAGACCAATCTATAAATTAAATTCAATGAGAAAACTATTACTAATTTGTTCGTTACTTATGATGGTCATAAGTAAAGGATATGCACAATCCCGCATCATTACGGGAATTGTCAAAGACAACTCATCCAAACCTATGGACGGAGTTACCGTGGTGGTTGTAGAAACCCAGAAAGTTGTCTTTACTGACGCAACCGGGGTTTTTAAAGTCTCGGCAGCAAATGGACAGACGATCCGGTTTACGTATATAGGATTAAAAACGATCAATATTGTCGTCACATCGGATATCAAAGACTTGCAGGTTCAATTTAAGGATTCAGAAAGTAATAGTTTGAACGAGGTGGTGGTGACCGGTTATACCGCAGAAAGAAAAAAAGATCTGACAGGCGCCGTTTCCGTTGTCAACATCAAGGACATCAAGAATGTGCCATCCAGCAGCCCTTTATTGGCCTTGCAGGGGCATGTGCCGGGCTTATACATTTCGACAGACGGCTCACCTACAGGAGCCAACAACAGGCAGATCCTGATTCGGGGCGTTAATTCGCTTGGCGATGCCAGTCCGTTGTATATTATTGATGGCGTACCCACCACCCGCTACGAAGCTTTTTCGTCCCTGAACTCAAACTCAATAGCCTCCATACAGGTTTTAAAGGATGCCTCGGCCGCCTCGATTTACGGTTCAAGGGCCTCTAACGGCGTGATCATTGTAACCACGATTGACGGACACTCCGCTAAGGACAAGGTGAACATTTCTTTGAACACAAGCTACACGGCGCAAACGCTTAATCCCTGGGAAACACCGGTACTGAACGCGCAGCAAAGGGCGCAGGCACTTTGGCGCGCAGCGGTAAATGATGGTACGGATCCCAATCTGACTTTGCCAAATATCTACACTTACAACTGGAATAATGACTATAAGAACCCGGTATTGAACCAGGTCAACATCAATCCCCTGGTTGGTGGCTCGGCTTCGGAACCAGTGGGCGATACTAACTGGCAGAAGGCATTGTATAAAACAGCTTACATTAGCGCAAACGACCTGACTATTGCTTCAGGAAATGGCAAAAGCGGTATGTTATTAGATTTTGGCTATTATAACAATACGGGCCTGATCGATTTTACGGGGTACAAAAGATACAATGGCAGGATCAATGCCCACACTTCAGCGTTCGACGGGAAACTGAGGATAGGCGAGAATTTATTAGTGAGCCATTCCTCGGAAGTTACGGCAGTCAGGGACGTCGGCGGCGTATCTACTCCAAATCTGGCACTTACACTGGCACCCACTATTCCGCTCTACAAAGCAGACGGCAGCTATGGCGGGCCGATCGGCCCCGGTTATTCCGACCGGAATAACCCGGTAGATATGCAGTTTCTGAACAAGGATAATACCCATCAGCAGTTGATCGGTTTCGGTAATGCCTATGCCGAGATCGAGCCCATCAAGCGCCTGGTGTTCAGAACCAGCATCGGTTTTGATTATGCAGATGACATGACCAGGACGATTTTACTGGTTGGGAATGAAGGCCCGGTAAGATCCGTTAACAGCCTGGCGTTACAGCAAGGGAAGGAACTGACAACCACCTGGACCAATACGGTCACCTACAATTATGAATTCGGAAAAAGTAAACTGAATTTCCTCGGCGGTACAGAAGCGATCAAAGATGACTACCAGACATTTGGCGCTTACCGTGAAAATTTTGCGCTTACAGACCCCAGTTATTTCCAATTTGATGCCGGCTCAGGAACGATCAATAACAATGGCAGCGCTACGGGGTTTCGTTTATTGTCCCAGTTTGCCAAGATAAATTACAGCTACACCGGAAAATACCTGCTTTCAGCGACTATTCGCCGTGACGGCTCTTCACGCTTCGGCTCCAACAATCCTTACGGTTTCTTCCCTGCGGTAACCGCAGGCTGGCGGATCAATCAGGAAGATTTTATGAAAAATATTTCCCAGATCTCCAATCTTAAGCTCAGGGCAGGGGTCGGGCGCGTAGGTAACCAACAGATCGGGAATTTGGCCAGCTATGGGTTGCTTAAGGCTAATTACGGTACGATCGCGGCACCGCTTGGGGTGTTCCCCGGCGGCTGGCTGAATACCGGTACGGCTTATGACCTGAATGGAGCCAATACCGGTACTTTACCTTCAGGTTACGTTCAGATACAGGCTGCAAATCCAGATCTGAAATGGGAGTCGACAGATGAAATAAACGCGGGTATCGATTTCGGTTTATTTAACGATAAGATCACCGGTACCTTTGACTACTTCAGCAGGAATACCAGTAATATTCTGATCCAACCGCCCGTTGCCGGCGCAGTGGGCGAAGGTCAGTTACAATATGTGAATGGTGCTTCGAAAAGCAATAAAGGATGGGAGTTTACTTTGTCCTATGCAAATCATACGGATGGCGGGCTAAATTATATGATTTCTGCGAACGCTGGCCATTTTCACGATGAGATAACGGCATTGCCGGCATCAGTTCGCGCGGCATATCCGGGCGATATCAATCATCCGATCATCGGTCATTCGCAATATTCGTTTTTCGGCTATAAAACGGACGGCATCTTTCAAAGTCAGGCGCAGGTGAACAGTTCTCCAACACAAGCCGGTGCTGCTCCCGGCCGCATCAAATACGCCGACCTTAATGGCGATGGTAAAATCGACGTCAACGATCAGGACTTTTTAGGCACCTCGCTCCCAGGTTTGGAATATGGTTTAAACATCACCCTTAATTATAAACAATTTGACCTTTCGATCTTCGGCTCAGGCGTGGCCAGCAAAAAAGTTTTTGATAACTCCAAATTCTTCGGGTCATTCATTGATGTCAGAAATAACTTTGGCCCGGGGGTTCTGAATGCCTGGACACCGCAGAATACCGGATCGAAAACTCCGGCGTTATCATTGCTCAATTTAAATAACGAGGATCGCACCTCTGATTTTTACATCGTTAACGGCGATTACTTTAAGATCAGGAATATTCAGATCGGTTATAGTCTGCCAAAATCGATCGCCAGCCGGTTTAAGATAGAAAATATCCGGTTCTATCTTCTGGGGCAGAACTTAGCCATATTTAAATCCAAGGATTACTCCGGTAAGGATCCGGAAGTGGGCGGTAACGTTGATAATGTACCCATCCCTACTTCAGTAACTTTTGGTCTGAACGTCACTTTTTAACGCTATAATCATGAAAAGAATTATAAACCAAACAATTATTATCGCGGCGCTTATTATGGTGTCCGGTTGTAAAAAATTCCTGGACTATCAGCCACAGGGGGCATTGAGCATCGATCAGGCCAGTACACCGGCACAAGTTGACGGATTATGTACCGCGGCCTATGCCGCTATCGGCAATGACTTTTGGGACGGACCGATCACCAGTATGTGGGAATATGGGAGCGTGCGCTCGGACGATGCTTATAAAGGTGGCGGCAGCGTATCAGATCAGTTCCAAATGGATGTTTATGAACAGTTCTATCTGCTTAACCCTTCCAATAACGGTGCCGGCAATGACGGGTTTACCGCAACCTGGACGCGCTGTTATGGGGCGATTTCAAGAGCCGATGCCGCTTTGCGGGCGTTGAACAGTTTGACGGCTGCGCAATTCCCCAACAAGACAAAAAGGATCGGAGAAATGCGTTTCTTAAGGGGACACATGTTTTTCCTGCTCAAAGTTCTTTTTAAATACATACCGTATTTCGATGAAACGCTGACCAATGATCAGATTGCCAAAGTTTCAAACCGTCAATTTACCAATGATCAGCTTTGGGACAAGATTGCCTCAGACTTTCAAACCGCTATCGCCGATCTTCCTTTAACACAGCCCGGCGAACCGGGCCGGGCGAACCAACTTGCAGCTAAGGCATACCTGGCTAAACTCAGGCTTTACCAGGCTTATACGCAGGATGATAAAAACAATGTCACAGGAATTGACGCAACAAAACTCAGTCAGGTGGTTAGTTTGACCAACGACGTGATCAATTCCGGAATTTATCGTTTGAATGATGATTATGCCAAAAACTTCCTTTACGGTTACGATAATGGGCCAGAGTCGGTATTTGCCATACAATACTCCATCAATGACGGAACAGCATTTGGGCGATTGAGCATGGCAACCAGTCTGAATTACTTTGCCGGTGCGCCACAATACGGTTGCTGCGCTTTCCACATCCCTTCTCAAAATCTGGTCAATGCATTTAAAACAGATGTTAACGGACTGCCGTTATTCGATACCTTCAACACGCCTGGAACGGAAATGGTTAATGCTGCTGATTTTCAGACCAACGGTGTTGACCCGCGACTCGATCATACCATCGCGATCGACGGGCACCCTTTCAAGTACAACCCGGCCATTCCGTATTCCCATAGCTGGGAACGCGCTGCGGGCATTTACGGAGGCTTCGGCACTATGAAAGAGTTGCAACTCGCTACCTGCGCCTGTTTTAGCAAAGTTGGGCCATTTTATGGCACCTCGGTCAATCTCGATATTATAAGGTATGATGACGTGCTGTTAATGCAGGCCGAAGCACAAATCGAATTGGGGAACCCGGCAGCGGCGCTCCCCCTGATCAATCAGATCCGGACACGCGCTGCAAACAGTACCGCTTTGTTAAAAAATTCCAGCGGCAACAACCCGTCAAATTACCGTATCTCGACCTATTTGCCCGGTGTAAATATCCCTGTTTGGGACCAGGCCACAGCGCGTAAAGCCTTACGTTTTGAACGACGGGTTGAATTTGCGATGGAAAGCCCAAGATTCTTTGACCTGGTACGCTGGGGAGTTGCAGCCGAAACATTGAACGCTTACTTTGCTATTGAAAAATCAAGGCGCCCTTTTTTAACCAATGCAAAATTCACCAAGGGGACACATGAATATTTCCCCATCCCCCAACAGGAAATACAGTTCACCAATGGGGCTTATACCCAAAACAACGGGTATTAGCCCTTACATAAATAGCTGACCAGCGTCGGTCTGCCAGCAGACCGACGCTTTTAAAATACAGTCATGAGCCATCGATTGATCATTTTCTTCCTTTTTATATCTTTCTTCAAGAATACCTTTGCACAACAACCGGCTGAAGCTATACCTGGCTTTGTTTTTTATCATTTCAACAAAAAGCCGTTCACGGATAAAGATGTTCAAAAAGGTAAAAAGGCTTTTTTCGTTTTTTTTGATTCGGATTGCGATCATTGCCAAAGGGCAATAGCCACTATCGGTCAGCATTACCAGGAGTTTAATCACGCCATGATCTATTTAGTATCCCTGGACAGTCAGGATAAGATGCAATATTTCATGAAAACTTATGGCAAAGAATTGATCAACAGACCAAACGTAATGCTGTTGCAGGACCCGAGAAATGATTTCCTGATCAAGTTCAGGCCAAGAAAGTACCCGTCGATGTTTTTATATTCAGAAACCGGAACCATATTGATCTACGAAGACAATCCGGAAAACATTTTCCGGATATTTAAACAATTATGATCTCACTTACCTGATCGCGCTTGACTATGAAAAACAAGTCCCTACTTATGTTTGCGTTGATTTTTGTCATCATACATGGCATTGGCATCGCACAGGTTCTTCCTGCACATAGCTATAATGAGCAGTACCGGCCACAAATTCACTTTTCGCCGAAAAAAAATTGGATGAACGATCCGAATGGATTGGTGTATTATAAAGGGGTATACCATATGTTTTTCCAATATTATCCTCATAATATTATCTGGGGACCGATGCATTGGGGGCATGCCACAAGCAAGGATATGATCCATTGGAAACAGCAACCGATAGCCTTATACCCCGATAGCCTGGGTTATATCTTTTCTGGCAGTGTCGTGGTAGACACCAACAATACGACAGGCTTCGGAAAGGATGGAAAAACAGCCATGGTGGCGATTTTTACCCACCATGACCCTGTGGGAGAAAAAGCCGGAAAAACCAATTTCGAGAATGAAAGTCTTGCTTACAGCCTGGATGAAGGCTTGTCCTGGATCAAATATACGGCTAACCCAGTGCTGAAGAACCCCGGTATAAAAGATTTTCGCGACCCCAAGGTGATGTGGTACGGACCGCAAAAGAAATGGATAATGACCCTGGCTACAATGGACCACATTACTTTTTTTTCATCTCCTGATCTGAAGGACTGGAAAAAGGAAAGCGAATTTGGGAAAGACGTCGGTGCCCACGGCGGTGTGTGGGAATGCCCTGATTTGTTCCCTTTGCCGCTAAATGGCATTATGCACTGGGTGTTAATTGTCAATCTAAACCCGGGAGGGCCAAATGGGGGCTCGGCAACCCAATATTTTGTGGGTGATTTTGACGGTAATAAATTTGTGCCGGATGACCAGCAAACGCGGTGGCTGGACTACGGCCCGGATGAATATGCCGGAGTTACCTGGAGTAATACGGGAAATCGGAAAATATTTCTTGGATGGATGAGCAATTGGGAATACGCCAACTTGGTGCCTACAAAAGAATGGCGCAGCGCCATGACTATTCCGCGTGAACTATCTCTCAAAAAAATAGACGGACAGATTTTATTAGCATCGCTGCCGGTAAAAGAATTACAGGGTACTGTATTAAAAAGGGTGAACCTACCTAATAGCTATGTTCGTGATCGTTTCGATACCGGGGAATTGCCGGGTCAATTCATCTTAAAGTTCAATACGCGCAAATTAAAGAGTTACCGGATCAGATTAGCTAACAATAAGGGTAACTATTTAGTTATTGGCTATGATGAAAAATCCAACCATTATTTCATCGATCGGGGAAACTCCGGGAAGGCAAACTTTCAAAGTTCATTTTCCGGGTTGTCCACGGCACCCAGGCTTTCAAAATTCAAGAAATCGGATCTGGTTCTGGTTGTTGACCGGGCATCAGTTGAGCTCTTTGCCGATGAAGGCCTTACGCTGATGACCGCCATATATTTTTCGGCAGAACCTTATAACCACCTAACAATTGAAAGCTCAGATACGCTGTACATGAAACAGTTAGAATTAACCGCGTTAAAATCGATATGGGCCGATAATTAAATGTAACTAAAAGCTATCCGTCAGAAGCATTCCCTAACAATATCAAGTTATGCTTTATCAAAGAGTACCTACTATCACCGACAGATCGGTTTTATCCATTAACAGATATCTGACAGAAGTCGGCCAATTAAATAAATCCAGGGACACCTGCTCAAAAAACGGAGTTCAAAATACGGAGTTCAATTTAGCCCGCCATCAAAAAAAATTGGTCATCAATAACTTAGCCTTTGTCATAACAATAGCCAAGCAATATCAGTTCAGAGGCCTGCCTTTGGAAGATCTCATCAATGAGGGGAATATCGGTCTGATCCGTGCATCCAAAACATACAAAGACCAGGGTCATAAATTCATTACATATGCTGTTTGGTGGATACGCGAGTCGATTACCAGTGCCATTTCAAACCACGGCACTATCGTTAGGCTTCCTGACAACAAACTGAACACATTAAACGGGATCAGGAAATTCACCGCCTTATTTGAACAGCAGCATTTACGTGTCCCGACATCAGCTGAACTGGCTGAAGCTTTAGATGATAATGTAGAAACCATTGCGAATGTCTTGCGGAGTCAACTTATCGAACAACCCAGTTGTGCTGCGGGAAATGATCAAAAGGAATCTGATCTGATGGACCAGTTATCGGATAACACTACTTTTGCTGACGACGGTTTAAACAGAGAATATTCTACAACAATAGTCCGTGATTTATTAAATAACTTAAATTTAAGAGAACGTCAAATACTAGAGTTCCATTTCGGATTAGGTAATCACACGCCCCGTTCCTTTAAAGAAATTGCCGGATCTTGCGGAATAACGTCCGAGCGGGTGAGGCAAATTAAAGAGCAGTCCCTGGTTAAACTTCGAAAATTTATCAGCCGTGATCTTTTGGAATAAACGTAATAACCCAAAAGTTACAATCTTGTTAATAAAGAAAATCAACTGGCAGTGGATAATGCCAAGCTTGATGACACTTTTCCACCAAGTTAAATTAAAGATCAGTTCGCCGTTGCATCAGTTGCTATTAACAGGTCCTTTTTATCTGCCCCATGCTACGACGACGGCAAGCAATAGGAGGTATAACATCGTATGAATCGACCTCGGTTCACCTCATGATAGATTTAGGAAACAATGTGAAAGCCTTTGAGATCAAAAGCGCCAACTCGAATAATTTGATCGCCCAAGCTATTTGCGCGTATTGCCCGCTTTTCCAAAACATACCGTACGCTATCGCGGCTTTGAACGAAAAGGAAGTATACGGAAAAAAGATTGCGCTGAAACAGGCGAAAGAAAAGGAGCCGCAAAGCAGAGGTAATAATTTTCAGCGGAGGGGACGGGAATACCGGGTGTCCGGAAATGATGGACAGGAAGAAATTGACGGGAATAAATAGTAAGAAACAGCCGCTATCTTTCCGGCTGCTGGCCCATCAGGAGGCTGGCCTGCAGCTGTTTTAATTCAAAGAATGCAGGGTATTTCCCCGGCCTTTCTGCGTATAGGTATCGATATTGACAAATTGCGTTTCCCCGGCGCAGCTTAATATAAATCCATTACAAAAGGTATTCAAAGGCAAATGTGTCTAAACGGCGCCTCGATAACAGTGGTCGGAATTATATTTAAAGTTTAGTCGTTATTTTTAGATCTTTCGTCATAGATCATTTATTAAAATAATAAGTGATGAAAAACTGATTTACATCGAACACCATAGCCATATTTTGTTCACAAAAACTAAAAAGCCACAACTTACTCAGGATCAGGCTCCTGAATCTTAATAATAGCTTGTAAGTCTTCTGCGAAATTTTCGGAAAAAATGCCTGCCATGCTCACTTAAGGAGACGATCAAATTTGATTGTCGCCTTTTTTATTTTTATTAACCAACTGTTTTTTAGTGCTTTAAGAGGAAATTTCAAACCATAGAGCGCTTCGATATTTTCGTAAATATCGAACCTTATTCCATGACAAAGTGATTATATCGACCATTAATTACTTCAAATAATGATTTCATGTTCGATTTCCCTTTCAGGAGAATTATCTGATTGGACATCGGAAGTTTGGCCACGATGCATTTTAGCGGGTAAGTAAAGAAAATCCAGTATCACTTTGACTTGCTTTTCATTTGCCACTTCTTAGCGATGACTTTTCACCCCTACTGATAATTGGATTTTTTGACCAGTAGCCCGATGTCTTTGACAGCGATCTTCCGGCCATCCGTTTCTATGATGCCTTCGGCTTTAAACTCTTTTAACAAGCGGATCACGTTCTCCTCGGCGATGCCGGCCATGTTCGCCAGGTCCATCCGGGAAATGTTCAGCACAATATCCTGATCGGCTGATCCTTCTTTATATTTTTCCCGGAGCACGATCAAAGCGATGGCCAGCCGTTCTGCTGCTGTCCGCTGCGCTATAACGGAAATGCTGTTCGTCAGTACTGTAAATTCATGACTTAAAGCTTTTAACAAGCGCGCGGTAAAAACAGGGGAGCGCTGTAAAATAGCCGTAAAATCCTCTTTGGGGATAAAACTGAGCAGGCTGTCCTCGATGGTAGCGGCGGAATCGGGATACCGTTCTTCCGACAAAACAGCATGATAACCAATCAGTTCGCCCGGTCCGGCTACGTAAATAATCTGTTCCTTCGACAGATTATTCACTTTGTATTTTTTGACCTTGCCGCTGCGGATCAGGTAGATTCCGGAGGGAACGGTACCCTCCCGGAAGATCATATCACCCTTCCGGTAGGCCAGTTCGCTCTGGTGCGCCAGCAGGTCGGTACGATCCGCATCGGACAGCACGCTCAATGTGGATCCAGTGGTGAAATTCCACCGGTCAATGGGGAAAATTCCGGACAGGCTCATACGTAAAGGTACGCATTTTGGAAACTGATAAAAATCAGCTTTTGCGTTGACCTGTTTCGGTAAACCGGGTGTCCTTACTGCTTAAATTAGCGGATCATGAAAGTTTACCCTTCTTCTCCTTTCCCGCCGGTACCGGACGGACTGGCCGGGCCGAAAAAAGTGCAGCCGAATGCGGGCCTGTTCAATAACGACGCCGCCTTTGATTGGCTATACCCGGAGCATTTGCAATTATTGTCGCTCCGGCACTGGACACCTCTTGCCATTGCCCGGATGGCGGCGAAGTTCATGGCGGAACCGGGTGCCCGGGTGCTGGACATCGGCAGCGGGATCGGCAAATTCTGCCTGGCTGCCGCTTATGAGTTCCCCGAAACCTATTGGTACGGAGTAGAACAGCGGCATGAACTGATCTACCATGCCGAGGAAGCCAAAGGCTTTACCCGGTTGCCTAACGTGCATTTCATCTATGCCAATATGACCCAGGTGAACTTTAATGAGTTTGATCATTTTTATTTGTATAATGCCTTTTACGAGAATATCGATCCGGAAAACCCGATCGATGATACGATCGAAATATCCGAAAGCCTGTACAACTATTATACCCGTTATCTATTCAACGCCCTGGAAGAGAAGCCCGCCGGGACCCGCCTGGTCACCTTTCATCTCTCGGGAGAAGAGGTCCCGCCCGCTTACCGGCTGGTGAACGTCGCCTGCGACACCTTGCTGAAAATGTGGGTCAAAAGCTAAACTTATGGAAATCCTGAACTTACTGCGACGCCCCTTTCAAACTCGCCGGACAGACCCGCCCACGCGCAGCGATCTGTTCAATTTTACCCTTTTTCGTAACGATGCCAGCTTTGATGAACTTTACCCGGAACATATCCAGGCGCTTTCCCCGATGCACTGGACGCCGGTGGCTATTGCCCGGAAGGCGGCTGATTTTCTGGCGATCCCCGGTGCCAGGGTGCTGGATATCGGCAGCGGGGTCGGCAAGTTCTGCATGATCGCTGGCTTTTTTCACCCGGAAACCACTTTCTGCGGGATCGAGCAGCGGAACGAATTGCATACGATCGCCGGGATCACCAAAGCGGAAATGGACCTGCCCAATGTTCACTTTATGCACGGGAACCTGACAGAGCTGGATTTCGGCGCTTATGACCATTTTTATTTCTACAACCCGTTTTATGAAAATATGGAGCCGGACAGCCGGATCGATCATGCCGTGGAGGTTTCCTTTGAACTGTATGACGAGTACAGCAGGCTGATTTACCGGATGCTGTCCGAAAAACCGCCCGAAACCAGGTTAGTGACTTTTCACGCCCCGGACAGCCAGGTCCCTCCGGGTTACCGATTAGCGGAAAATACGTATAGCCGGGTACTGAAAATGTGGATCAAAGAATAAGTGATGTTTAGACCAAAACTGATCGATACTTTAAAAGACTACCGCAGGGAGCAGTTTTACAAGGATGCCGTTGCCGGGATCATCGTGGGGATTGTGGCACTGCCTTTGGCCATTGCTTTCGCCATCGCTTCCGGCGTATCCCCCGAAAAGGGGATCTTCACGGCGATCATAGCGGGTTTGATCATTTCTGCATTAGGTGGCAGCCGGGTGCAGATCGGCGGGCCAACGGGCGCCTTTATCGTGATCGTTTACGGTATCGTCCAGCAATTTGGCATCAACGGCCTGATCGTGGCCACTTTCATAGCCGGGATCATCCTGATCATTATAGGCATCACCAAATTAGGCAGTGCCATCAAATATATTCCCTATCCGCTGATCATCGGTTTTACCACCGGGATCGCGCTGATCATCTTTTCTTCCGAGGTCAAAGACCTCCTGGGCCTGCACATGGGTGCCGTCCCTGCTGACTTTATCAGTAAATGGATCGCGTTCGGCGGGCATATCGCTTCTGCTAATTTTTATGCGATCGGTATTGGCTTGCTCACGCTTTGGCTGGTCCTGCTGTGGCCGAGGATCACCCACAAGGTGCCCGGCTCCCTGATCGCCATCATCCTGACCACTTTTGCCGTCAGCTTTTTTCATTTGCCCGTCGAAACGATCGGCAGTCGTTTTGGAAGTATCCCTTCCTCGCTGCCGGGGCCGGTTATACCCGCCATCAGCTTTGGCACCTTGCAGCAACTGATACGGCCGGCGATCACCATCGCGCTGCTGGGCAGTATCGAATCCCTGTTATCCGCTGTGGTAGCCGATGGCATGACCGGGGGGAACCACCGCTCCAATACCGAACTCATTGCCCAGGGGATCGCCAATATGTGTTCGGCCATCTTTGGGGGCATTCCCGCGACCGGGGCCATCGCCCGGACCGCTACCAATATCAAAAGCGGGGGCAGGACGCCCGTTGCGGGCATCATCCACGCGCTGATCCTACTGGTCGTTATGCTTTTTGTGGGCAAATGGGCCGCCCTGATCCCGATGGCCACACTGGCCGGGATACTCGTGGTGGTGGCCTGGAATATGAGCGAGCTGGAAAACTTCCGGGCTGTGCTGCGAGGCTCCAAAAGCGATGCGGCCGTTTTACTGACCACTTTCGGGCTGACCGTTTTAGTGGACCTGACCGTCGCCATCGAGATCGGCATGATCCTGGCGGTTTTCCTGTTCCTGCGGAAAATGATGCAAGCGAGTTCGGTACAGCAAACAGATGAAGTGCTGGATACCGAACTTCCTAAAGGTGTGGAGGTGTTCGAGGTCAACGGCCCATTGTTCTTCGGCGCAGCTTATAAATTTAAAGAGGCGATGAAAGTCATCGAAAAGCCGCCGAAGGTGCTCATCATCCGGATGCGGAACGTGCCCGTGATCGATGCGACGGGTATCCGGGTACTAAAAGAGGTCCACGCCGCCATGAACAGGCAGGGAACTAAATTGCTCCTTACCGAGATCGGCAGCGAGCAGGTAACCAATGAATTAAAAAAAGCGCGTTTATTGTTCCGGATCGGAAAAGGCAATATCAGGGATACGTTTGAGCAGGCGCTCCGGCGGGCGAATGACCTGACCCTACCCGGGTAAAAGTCATTGCGTGCTCATCTGCTTGGCTATAGCTTGTTTAAGGCATTGAAGGTCCGTGGCGATCGCTTTCTGGTTCCGGGCAGGTGAGCCCGGGCGGGTTCCGGCTACCGGCAGCGGTCGGGTAAATAAGGTTGATCTTCTTCATGTCAATCCCAATAAAAGGGATCGCTATTTTTGAACGACATATTTTTTTAGCAATAAGGTGAAAAACAGGGCATTATCTCATCATAAATAGCTAACTTGGTGATCATGAAAAAGCTATTTTTGATGGCCTGCCTGTTGGTGCTCGCCCACAGCGGCTACAGCCAAACGAATGAAAAACTGCTCCGCAATTATTATCGCGCGTATGAGCAAAAGAACTGGAATCTACTGAAGTCTATTTTAAGCCCGGGCTTTCATTTCAGCAGCCCGGTTGATCAGCCACCTATTGATCTGGAAACCTACCACCGGCGGTGCTGGCCAAACTCGAAGAATACGAAACGGTTCGACCTGGAGAAAGTGATCATGGGTAACGATGATGCCTTTGTGACCTATAACGGTCACACCAATGACGGCCGGGTCTTCCGCAATACCGAATACTTTAAATTCAAGGACGGCAGGATCACCGAGAATGACTGCTATTTCGGGCCGGGCGTAAATTTCCCGAACAGCGGAAAAAAATAAGCTTACCGGATCAGGCTTTTTTAACGAATGCTGATTTGAGTGCCATCGCGCCAAATCCCTCGATCTTGCAATCGATATTGTGATCGCTGTCTACCAGACGGATGTTTTTGACCTTCGTGCCGGCTTTGATGGTTTGCGAGGTGCCTTTTACGGGGAGGTTCTTAATTGTGACGACCGTATCGCCATCCTGCAGCGTATTACCATTGCTGTCTTTTACCACAAAAGCCGTATCAACCGCCGGCTCTTCCGCAGCGTTCCATTCGTGCCCGCATTCCGGACAAACCAGTAAGCTGGCCAGTTCATAAGTATAAGAGGATCGGCAGATCGGACAAGGTGCAAGTTCAGTCATGACTATTCAATTGGTTGAATTGCAAAGGTAACAAATGTTACGGACTGCCGGGATGCGTCTTTTCTGTTTAAATGTCCTTTTGGCAATACAAGGACTATTTATTACTCAACTCCTCCGCCAGACCTATAAGAAGCCCCTCAACTCCGCGAATATAGCACAACCGATATAAGTTTTCATATTGTACAATCTCGCCAACAAGCTGAGCTCCATGCTTTTTCAGTCTTGATACCAATTCTTCAATATTCTCTACGGTAAACATCAGGCGTAAATAACCGAGAGCGTTTATAGGAGCCGCCCGGTGGTCTGAGAGGACAGGTGGGGTAATAAATCGTGAAATCTCCAGACGACTTTTGCCATCGGGTGTAACCATCATAGCAATTTCAACAGATTGCGAACCTAATCCGGTTACACGGCCGGCCCATTCGCCTTCTATCATTGCACGTCCTTCAAGCCCCATGCCCAATTCTGAAAAAAAAGAGATGGCGCTATCGAGGGATTCCACAACGATACCCATATTATGCATAATCAATTTGCCTTTTTCCATGATTTGGTCGTTATAAATTTCAGGTAGATAAAATTACCTTAAATATTCACGGCTTTCTGTAAGCCATCAATTTTTAAATGACAAACGCATGAATAAACTTTTAAATAAACACCTGTATATTTGCCTAACACTGTTAGATAATCTAAAGCAGTGAAACAAATGGCCAGTGCTGATAGAAAGCTACGCTTAAAAGAAGAGACCAGGAGAAACATCCTGGACGCAGCTATGCGTATAGGGAGGGAAGAAGGATGGCAGGCATTGAGTATGCGCAAGATTGCGGATATCATAGAATATACTCCGCCGGTTATTTACGAATACTTTGCCAACAAAGAAGCTTTGATGCTGGAGCTGACCAAGGTTGGTTACCGTATTCTGGCTAAAGACATGAAGGCCGCAAAAGAAAAACACCGCTTGCCCGAAAAGCAACTGGAGGATATGTGGCTAACCTATTGGAACTTTGCTTTCGCCGAAAAAGAGCTGTACCAGCTGATGTTTGGCATTGAGGTAAACTGTTGCGTTTGGGACAACTCGGTACCCGAAGCCGAAATACCGGCCAACATGATCTGGGAGGTGATCGGTGAACTGACAGGAATGGAGAACCCGCCCGAGGAGTTGATCTGTAAAAGGTATTACACATTCTGGTCGGTAGTGCACGGACTGATATCAATTAACCTGGTGCGCCAGGGTGTGCCCGACGGGATGAACGAAGAGGTATTGAAAGATGCCCTTGGCGGTATTATCCGCTCTATCAAGCCTGAAGCGAACTTGCTTCGTTAAGGTCTCTAATTAAAATTATTATTCACACTTAATCCATCTGCCTATGAAAACTAAACATTTCTATAACAATTATTTAACACTGTTAAATAATCTAACTAAGTAATATTATTACAAACCTGCCCGCTAAGCAGGCAATCATTTTAACATTTAGTAACATGACCATTAACGACTGCGATCCATATCATTTTATTAACGGTGTTAATAAAATTAACATCAATAAACACTCAGACACTACTGATACCATATATATCGGCGGCGCATACGCTGCCTTAGGTTCCATTAATAATCAATCAAAAACAACCATCATGAAAATTATCCTTTCAGCTATTATAGCCATAGCACTATTCAGTTGCGCGCCTAAGCCGCAAACAGCACAGGCCCCACCTGCGCCCTCGTTACCTGTAGCGGTCATTCGACCTGGTACCGATACCACTTACCAGGAGTATCCAGCATCTATAGAAGGTGTTGTAAACGTGGAGGTGCGCCCGCAGGTAAGCGGCTCGTTAGACAAAGTATTTGTAGATGAAGGCGCTTTTGTAAGAGCAGGCCAGCCCTTATTTAAAATTAACGAACAGCCTTTTCGCGCGGCTTTAAACAATGCCCTGGCAAGCCAGCACGCCGCCGAAGGGGCCTTAGCTAATGCCCAGTTGGAGATCGATAAATTAACTCCGCTGGTACAGAACAAGGTAATATCTGATTACCAGCTAAAAGCGGCAAAAGCAGCTTATGATATCGCAAAAGCCAATATCGAACAAGCTAAAGCCAACGTAGCGACCGCAAAAATTAACTTAAGCTATACGCTCATCAGCGCACCGGTAAGCGGTTATATAGGTCGCTTGTTAAAGAAACAAGGCAGCCTGGTTAGCCCGACCGATGTGCAGGAACTCACTCAGCTATCTGACGTGCACGATGTACACGTTTACTTTTCGTTAAGCGAAAAGGATTTTGTGGATTTTAAAGAACAATATCCGGGCGCCACACTGGGCGATAAACTGCAACACTTGCCACCGGTAAACCTGTTATTGTCTGACAACACCACTTATGCTAAGAGTGGTAAGATAGATATGATCGACGGCCAGTTTGATAAAACCACCGCCGCGATCACGATACGCGCCAGTTTTGCAAACCCCGATGGTTTGCTGCGTGCCGGTAATACAGGCAAGGTACGCCTGGGCCTGCAGCATAAAGATGCATTGATCGTGCCCGAATCGGCCACTATCGAAATGCAGGATAAGGTATTTGTATTTGCCCTGGCCGATAGCAACAAGGTTAAAAAGGTGCCCATCGGTATTGCTGGCAAAAGCGGCACAAATTATCTGGTTAACCGCGGCCTGAAAGCCGGCGATCAGATTGTGTTAAGCGGCATCGACCATTTACAGGAAGGTACCGTTATTCAGCCCCAAAAAACTGCCGAAAAGGTAGCAGCATTGCAATAATCAGAGTAAAGAATTAAGAATCAGGAATCAAGACTTTAAAAAAACAGAAAAAGACAGTTTGTCTTGAGTCTTGCTTCTAACTAATCAAAAAAGCCATGTTCAAGAAATTTATAGAAAGGCCGGTACTATCCACCGTTATCTCCATTTTACTGGTGATACTGGGTATACTCGGCTTAACCAAATTGCCGCTGCAGCAATTCCCCGATATCGCCCCGCCCGCAGTACTGGTATCCGCGGTATATCCGGGCGCCAATGCCGAGACCGTATTACGGTCGGTAGCGCCATCGCTCGAAGAATCCATCAACGGTGTGGAAAATATGAGCTATATGAGCTCGACCGCCAGTAATGACGGCACCCTGGCCATCACCGTTTACTTTAAACAAGGTACCAACCCCGACCAGGCCGCGGTAAACGTGCAGAACCGTGTGGCCCAGGCCACCAGCCAACTGCCTGCGGAAGTGGTTCAACAGGGTATCACCACTACCAAACAACAAAACAGCCTCATTGGTGCCGTAGGTATGTATACCGAGGATAGTACCAAATACGACCAGGCATTTGTGGCTAACTACGCGCAGATCAATATCATCCCCGAGTTAAAACGGATACCGGGCGTAGGTTCGGCCAGTATATTCGGAGGTGTTAAAGATTACTCGATGCGGGTATGGCTCAACCCTGCGCAGATGGCAGCTTACAAGATCACTCCTGCCGAAGTAATGAACGCCATACAGGATAAGAACCTGGAGGCCGCTCCCGGTAAATTGGGCGAACGCAGTAAAGAGGTTTTTGAGTATGTGATCAAATACAAAGGTAAACTTACCAAGCCGGAAGAGTACGAGAATATTGCCATCCGTGCCAATGCCGATGGCTCGGTGCTACGCCTCAAGGATGTAGCCAGGGTTGAACTGGGATCGTACTCGTACACCAGCATGACCCACCTGAATGGGCACGATGGTATCGCAATAGGCGTAATACAATTGGCCGGGTCGAACGCTAACGATATACAGATAGCCGTAGATAAGCTGATGGAAAAAGCATCGAAAGATTTCCCTGCCGGCATCAAATACAATAACTTCTATCGTACTAAAACTGCACTCGACGAATCGATCAGCCAAGTGGAGCACACACTGGTGGAAGCCTTTATACTGGTGTTCCTGGTGGTGCTGATTTTTTTACAGGATTTCCGCTCTACCCTGATACCGGCTATCGCTGTACCAGTGGCCATATTGGGTACTTTCTTTTTCATGAGCCTGTTTGGTTTCTCTATCAACCTGCTTACACTCTTTGCTTTGGTACTGGCCATTGGTATCGTGGTCGACGACGCGATTGTAGTAGTAGAGGCCGTACATGCCAAAATGGAGCATGAACACCTGGCGCCAAAAGCAGCCACAACCAAGGCCATGCACGAAATTACCGGCGCCATCGTGTCTATTACATTAATTATGGCCGCGGTATTTTTACCGGTAGGCTTTATGACTGGCTCAACCGGGATATTTTACCGCCAGTTTGCGTTTACCATGGCTATCGCTATCGTGATATCGGCAGTGAATGCGTTAACACTTAGCCCGGCATTAGCAGCCTTATTTTTAAAGAGCGGCCATATCAAAGCTGATGGCGAAGTAGTTAACAGGAGCTTTAAACAGAAGTTTTACGATGGCTTTAACCACAGCTTTAACGCGATGAGTGAGCGGTACCTGGGCGCCGTTAAATTCCTCATCAAACGGAAAGCCATTGCTTTGGGCGGACTGGCTGTGATCATTGCGGCAACTGTTTACCTGGTAAGTACCACTAAATCGGGCTTTATCCCTACCGAAGACCAGGGTTTCATCGCTGTATCGGTATCAACGCCATCGGGCACGTCGTTACACAACACTACAGCTATATTGAAACAGGCCGAAGATGCCGCCCGCAGCTTGCCTGCCGCAAGGTTTGTTACCGCGATATCGGGCTTTAACCTGTTGACCAGCTCTACCAGCCCGTCGGCAGCAGTATTTTTTGTATTGTTGAAACCAAACGAAGATCGTGGTGCTGTAAAAAACATTGATGAGATACAGAACGTGTTGCGTGGCAAATTGGGTGCAATAACCGGCGGCAGCTTCTTTGTGTTCAGTTTCCCTACGGTACCGGGGTTCAGCAACGTGGAGGCGCTCGACGTGGTATTGCAGGATAAAACCGGCGGCAAGCTGGATAGGTTTAGCGGCGTGGCCAATAACTTTATCGGCAAGCTGATGGCTAAACCGGCTATTGCGTATGCATTCACCTCTTTCAAGGCCGATTATCCACAGCTGCAACTGGAGGTAAATGATGATAAGGCAAACCAGTTGGGTGTGAGTGTGAAGGATATCTTACAAACCATGCAGGCCTACTTCGGCAGCGCACAGGCATCGGATTTTAACCGCTTTGGTAAATATTACCGCGTTGTGGTGCAGGCCGATATCGCCGACCGTACCGACCCTTCTGCTATCGACCGTGTATTTGTAAAAAACAAAGCCGGCGAAATGGTACCGATCAGCACGCTGGTGAAACTGACCCGTGTTTATGGTTCGGAAACGGCATCGAGGTATAACCTGTTCAATTCTATCGAAGTGAACGCAATACCGAAACCGGGCTACAGCTCAGGCGACGCGATCAAAGCCATTCAGCAAACCGCCCAGGAAGAATTACCATCGGGGTTTGCCTATGAGTTTTCTGGCCAAACCCGCGAGGAGATCTCATCGGGCGGGCAATCGGCCATCATATTCGTGCTTTGTTTGGTGTTCGTTTACTTCCTGTTAGCCGCGCAGTACGAAAGCTATATCCTGCCGCTGGCCGTTATCCTGTCAATCCCAACAGGTATCGTTGGTACATTTATCGTATTGGGTTTAACCGGTATCGAAAATAACATCTATGTACAGGTAGCACTCATCATGCTCATCGGTCTGCTGGCTAAAAACGCCATCCTGATCGTCGAATTTGCCGTACAGCGCCGCAGGGCCGGGCAACCGTTGGTTGCCGCCGCCATGGAGGCCGCCAAATTGAGGCTGCGCCCGATCATCATGACCTCGCTGGCATTCGTATTCGGCTTGTTCCCGATGAGCATCGCTACCGGTCCGTCGGCACAGGGCAACCACTCGATCAGTATTGGCGCTGCCGGAGGGATGGTTTCGGGAGTAATACTTGGTCTGTTTATTATCCCTGTACTGTTCGTGATCTTCCAGGCGTTGCAGGAAAAAGTAACCGGTGTACCGATGGCGGTTTTAATGGAAAATAACGGGCACCAGAACGGCCACGCGGTTAAAGAGTTACAGCAGGAATTTACCGCTTAATTAAAAAGATAAAAAAATGAAAAAATATATAAGCGCTTTAGCATTGATCAGCCTGATCATCAGCGCCTGTTCGGTATCCAAGGATATCAAAACACCCAAAACGGAGTTGCCTGAAAATTTCCGCAACGCTGCGGTTACGGCAACCGCCGACACCAGCAGTATTGCCGATATACCCTGGAAGCAGTTTTTTACCGAACCTGCTTTGCAGAAATTGATCGACAGTGCAATAGCTAAAAATTACGATATGCAGATCGCCATTAAAAATATAACGGCGGCGCAATTATTGCTTAACCAGGTTAAGTGGGACTATGTACCCGAAATTAATGCGAACGTAACTGCTACTTCTACCCGCCCGGCAGACAATAGCCTGAACGGTTTGAGCCTGAGCCAGTATAATATCGGCCAAAAACATATCGAAGATTATTCGGCTAATGTTTCACTTTCGTGGGAAGCCGATATCTGGGGCAAGATCCGCAGCAAACAGCAGGGCGCTTTAGCTGCCTACCTGCAAACCACCGAGGCCAAAAAATTGGTGCAGACCGACATCGTGGCCGGCGTATCGCAGGGATATTATAACCTGCTGATGCTGGATGCTCAATTGACCATTGCTCAAAAAAATGTAAAACTGAACGATAGCACTTTGCGGATTATTCGTTTGCAATACAATGCGGGTCAGGTTAGTTCGCTGGCTGTACAACAGGCCGAGGCGCAGCGCCTTGCAGCCGCGCAGCTGGTGCCTCAATTTGAGCAGAACATCGCCATACAGGAAAACGCCCTGCGTATATTGAGCGGGGTATTGCCCGATAAAGTGGCCCGGGGCGCCGATCTGGAGCAGATCTCCGTTTCCGGAAACCTGAACACCGGAGTACCGGCTAACCTGATCAGCCGCCGCCCCGATGTGCGCAGTGCCGAATTGCAGCTGACCATCGCTAATGCCAATGTGGGTATCAGTAAAGCCGCTATGTACCCTGCATTAAGTATAACTGCCAGCGGTGGCGTTAATTCGTTTAAGGCCAGCAACTGGTTCAACGTGCCGGCATCGTTGTTCGGTGTAGTTGCCGGCGGTGTGGTGCAGCCCTTGCTTGATCATAAAGAACTAAGCACCCGGTACAAGGTAGCGCAGGTCGAACGCGAAAAAGTGGTGCTGCAGTTCCGCCAGTCGGTACTGAACGCCGTGGGCGAGGTATCCGACGCGCTGGTGAGCATCGAAAAATTGAAATCGCAGGAACAAATCGCCGCTAACCGTGTGGGTACACTGCAAAAAGCTACAGGCAATGCCGATCTGCTGTTCAGGAACGGGTTGGCTAATTACCTCGAAGTGATCACCGCTCAAGGCAATGTGCTGCAAAGCGAACTGGAACTGGCGACCATCAAAAGAAATGAGTTGAATGCCATATCGGCCTTGTACCGTTCGTTAGGTGGCGGTTGGAAATAAGTCGATAAAAAAGGCCCGCTTTAATAAAGCGGGCCTTTTTATGACGCATTATCTCGCTCCAGGATCAGCAGGCTTAACAAATAGTGAAACCCTGGTTCTCATTTCACTTAATGGCTTGGCAAAACCGCAAAGTATTGCCATCTGCATCGGTAACATAAAATTCACGCCGGCCCCAGGTTTGGTCGGTTGGCCCCTGGTGTACCGGAGAGTTTGGTTTATGTGAAGTATCCAGGCCACGATTCTTGTATTCGGCAAACAACAAATCAACATCGTTCACCCAAACATAGATTACTGAGCCGAAGAGGCGTTCGCTTTCGTAAGTGGTAATCTGTAACTCCGTATGTTCATGGCCAAGGTCAACGACCGGAGAGTCGGGCGTATCTTCGGGGCAGGTCATTACAAAATCGAGCACTTCGGTATAGTGCCTGATAGCAGCTCTCATATTGCTTACCTTGAAAAGAGGAATTATTTTCATCGCACCAATTAATTATGTTGATGATCGTTTCATTCTTTTATACTTTTATCTCGGAGTTAACCAAAATTAATAGTTTATTCAGATCTTCTTTAATAATGAAGGTCTTAAATTCGATGACACAAGTTCTCCTGCCCCCAGGTTGATTGCAAGGCCTGCAAACCTGCTGACTTTACTGCTATGGATTTATTCCATAAACCAATTACAATTTCCAAAATATGGAAATCTACAAATCAAGAAAACATATCAAATATCTAATAATCAATAAGTTATGTTATTGGCACAAGCTATGTATCGAACTTGGTATGAAAACGACCAATCCACAACAAGTACAAGTTTTTTTAATCGATGGGGATGAGTCTCATCGTAACAGCTACCTTCATTCATTAAATGCAGGTGGAATTTCGAGTTGCCGGGGCTTTGCAAGCGTTGAAGACGGCATATCCGGATTAACAAACGGGCAGCCTGATGTCATCGTATTAGCCTATGGTATGTTAACCAGCAACGGTACCGACGTACTGCAACGCATCAGAGATCTCGACCCATTTATTGATGTAGTATTATTGCCCGGCCCGTCCTACGCTAATGCGATGGAGAAGCTGACCCAGCTAAGCGGGTACAATTACCGGCGGCGCGAAAACACCGACTATATACTGGATTATCTGTTAACGATCCTGTCCCGCGCTTCCAGAAGCAAACGTTCTGCCTGATCATCCGGTTTATTTTGTTCTGGTTATTTAATTCATCAAACTATTTAACACATATCGCTGCCATTGCTCAAAAACCTGGTGAGGATATTGGTCTGCAATATTGGGTGTAATTGACGGTTTTTCGCCAATGAGTACACCGATCTCCTGCAAATCCGAAAATATCCCGGATTTCAGCCCCGCAAGGAAAGCCGCACCCATTGCCGAAGCATCTTTGTTGCCGTGATACAATTGTTTACCCAACAGGGTTGCCAAAAACTGCAGCACAAAGCGGTTACCCGTCATGCCGCCGTTTAGCGACAGGCTTTTAAGCTGCACCTGCCCTTTCGTCTCCATATCGGCAATCACTTCATTGATCTGGAAAGCAATCGTTTCGAGCAGAGCACGCACGAGGTGGTTACGGTTACAATCGAAAGTCAGGCCGTAGATTTCGGCCTTCCGGCTCATATCCCAATGCGGAGCGCCCAGGCCGCTAAAGGCCGGCACAAGGTACACACCGTTGTTATCGGCTACGGCGGTAGCCATGGCTTCGGTTTGGGCAGCATCTGTAAACAGGCCCATCTCGTTCTTTACCCATTCCACCATCGATCCGCAGGATACGATCACCCCTTCCAAAGCATAATGCACTTCCTTTTCGGTGCTCCAGCAAATGGTGCCCACCATGCCTTCACCGCCATCGGGCAATATATCGCCGGTATTGATCAGGATAGAGCAACCCGTTCCTAAGGTGGCCTTGGCCTTACCCTTTTCAAAGCAACCTTCGCCAAAGGCAGCAGCGTGCGAATCGCCGATCATCGCGTTTACCGGCATCGCCGACGGTAATATCCCTTCAAAATCAGTCTCCCCAAAGGCAGATGCCGATGCCTGGACGTTTGGCAAGTTAAGGTTCTCTAACCCAAATTGGCTTAGCAGCTCTTTATCCCAGTTTAAACTTTCCAGGTTAAAAAACAGCGTGCGAGATGCATTGGTATAATCGGTACGGTATTGCCGCCCACCGGTCAATTTATACAACAGCCAGGTATCTACCGTTCCGAAATAAGCTTCGCCGGCATCGATGGCTTGCTTAACTTTAGTATGATATTGATAGAGCCAGATCACTTTACTTCCTGAAAAATAAGGGTCGATCAACAAACCGGTTTTGCTTTTGATTTCGGGTTTCAGGCCACGTGTTTCCAGTTCGCGGCAAACACCAACCGAACGCTTGCACTGCCAAACTACCGCGTTATACAAAGGTTCGCCTTGCTTATCCCAAAGTACAAAAGTTTCGCGCTGATTGGATATGCCGCACGTTTTGATATCGGCGATGTTTCCGCCGTTAGCAATAAAAGCATCTGTGCAGCCCTTAACAGCAGCCAATACATGTGTATAAATCTCTTCGGGATCCTGCTCCACCAAACCGCCTTCGAGGTAAGTGGTTTTCAGCGGCTCGGTAAATTTGCTTACGATACGCCCCTGCTCATCAGCAATGATACACTTGGTGCCGCTGGTACCCTGATCGATAGAGAGTATGTACCGGCTCATTCGTTTTTGGAGCTTGCTTTATCAATGATGACGGCCAGTAATATCACTGCACCCTTAACCACCTGCTGCCAAAACGGCGAAACGTTCAATAACACCAAACCATTGTTTAATACACCTATAATGACCGCGCCCAAAACCGTACCCCAGATGGTGCCTTTGCCACCCGATAACGAAGTACCGCCTATAACCACCGCGGCGATGGCATCTAACTCATAGCTGATACCGGCATTAGGCTGGGCCGAATCTAACCGTGAAGTCACCAATAAACCACCAACAGCAGCGAGTGCCCCGGCCAGTGCATACACCGTGATTTTTACTTTGGATATCTTAATGCCGGATAACCGGGCCGCATTTTCGTTACCGCCAATAGCATAGATATACCTGCCCAGCTGAGTTTTATTGGTGAGCACCACAGCGCCCAATACTACGATAGCTGATATCCAAACGGGTACCGGGATGCCTAAAAACCAGCCCGTACCAATAAAATCGAAATGATCGCCTAAAACAGAAATAGGAAAACCTTTGGTATATAACAATGTCAAGCCTCTGGCGATAGTCAGCATAGCCAGCGTGGCCACAAAAGGAGGTACTTTAAAGCGAGTAATGGTGAATCCGTTAAATGCACCGACCGCCGAACCGGTGAGCAAACCCGCCATGATGGCGCCAAACAGGGTAAAACCAATATATAAATCGCCCGAGGGAACATCCACACCATTTTTGAGCAAACCGGCAGTAATAGCACCGCAAAGGGCCAGTACTGAGCCTACCGAAAGGTCGATACCTGAGGTGAGCACCACGAGCGTCATCCCAACTGCAATGCAGATATTAACAGATATCTGCCGCATCACGTTCCAGCCGTTATCAACCGTCAGGAACTTATCCGACAGGCAGCTTAGCACAATACACAGGATGACCAGCGCTATAAGCGACTGGAACCGTGCCAAATTTTTTGTATTCAAACTCATCTCCGGGTTTATAGGGTTTTAGGGATAGCTGCTTTTAAAATATTGTCTTCGGATGCTTCTGCAGCGGTAAATTGGGCGGTAATACAGCCTTCGGCCATCACGAGCACACGATCTGATATGGTTAATATCTCCGGCAGCTCCGACGATACTACGATAACGCCCATACCACCTGCCGCCAGCTCCAGTATCAGTTTGTATATCTCGTTTTTGGCGTTGATATCGATGCCGCGGGTGGGTTCATCCAACATCAAAACCTTCGGATTGGTAGCCAGGCATTTGGCCAGTACTATTTTTTGCTGATTGCCTCCGCTCAGGTTTTTTACCAACTGGCTGGCCGACGACGTTTTGATTTGGAGCGAACCGATATATTTTTGCGCCAGTTGCTGTTCCTTAGCTTCGTTCAAAAAGCCCATGCGCTGCATTACCGGCAAGGTGGTTAACCCGATATTAGTCTTGACATCCAAACCTAAAATCAGGCCGTCTTTCTTGCGGTCTTCCGGAACGAGGGCAATACCTGCGGCCATAGCTTCGCCGGGCGAGCGGAAACTTACAATTTGACCATCGATATTCACTGTACCGCCGGATAGACCTTCGTGCAGGCCAAAAATAGTTTCCAGCAGTTCTGTACGCCCGGCGCCCATCAAACCAAAAATGCCCAGCACTTCGCCGCGGCACAGGTTAAACGAAATATTTTTGAGCAGTTCGCGGTTTTTATGTTCGGGATGCTTAAGGTTGATATGCTGTACGCTCAGCACCGGAGCTTCGGCAGAAGCGATTTTGTTGTTGCGGATGACATTGATATCGCGACCAACCATTTTACGGATGAGTTCATCTTGAGTGATGGCTTTCATCTCGCCGGCCTCGATGGTTTTACCATCGCGCAATACAATGTAACGATCGGCAATCTTAAACAATTCATCCAGCTTATGTGATATGTAAACGATCACCTTGCCCTCGTTACGCAGTTCGGTGATGATACCGAACAGCACCTCCACCTCACTTTCGGTTATGGCCGATGTCGGTTCATCCATAATGATCACTTCACAGTCGGTCAGCAAAGCTTTGGCTATCTCCACCACCTGTTGCTGGCCGACTTTCAGATCGCCAACAAGTGTATCCGGGTCGATATTAAGCTTTAATCGCGAAAGCAATCGCTGTGTGCGGGTTTTCATCGCGTTCGCGTTAAGCATGCCCCAGCTATTGGTCAGTTCGCGGCCCAGAAAAATATTTTCGGTAATACTAAGATATGGCACCAGGTTCAGTTCCTGGTGAATGATGGCGATACCGGCATTTTGCGCTTCGCGCGGATTGTTAAAATTCACCTGTTCGCCGCGCAGCAAAATACGGCCCTCGTAATCAGGGTAAACGCCCGAGAGTATTTTCATCAGGGTTGATTTGCCCGCACCATTCTCGCCCAAAATAGCGTTCACCTTTCCGGGATAGAGTTCCATACTCACATCCTGCAAAGCAATTACGCCGGGGAACTTCTTGGTGATATTTTGCGCGACCAGCATACTATGGCAATACTTTTAAAGTAACAGGTATAACTTCGGGATCCTCTACATTCAAGCGCGCCTGGTTAAGTTCAATAGCTCCGGTAAACTCAACTTTGCTGCCTTTTTTCACTACAGCTTTAAACGGCGGTATCACCTTGGCACGGATGATCTTGTTCACTTCCGACGAAATATTGCTCAGGTCGACCGTATTGCTGAAATCGTTCAGATTAATCAAACCCGAAGCATCGCGTATAGCATTACCAAACACAAACTCGGTAGCTATATACACGTTGTTATGACCGGTGGTGACCAGTTTTACATCGCTTTCATCAATAGCGTCAACTTCGCCGGCACCTTTCACCATAAAAAAGCGTATGCTGCCAATGGTGAGCGCATGGCCATAGGCTGAAAAAGCTTCATTAGGCTGCGATTTGATCTGCGTAAATAACTCATCTATAGTTATGGCTTTTTCGGTAACGGCCGGGAGTTTGTTATTCAGCATATCCTGAGCATAGGATGCGGCGTTGAACGTTTTGGCGGGGGCTTTCATTTCGCTCAGCTTCCGAAAATAAACCGAGTTGTAAAGTGTGAAAGCAATGATCACAACCCAAATACCATATTTGTATACTTTTTTCATGCCTGCTTATTTTTTGCCGTAGGCTATGTAATCGGATATATTCTTTTGCGTCACCACCTCTACACCAACCTGTATCTTTTTCGGAAAATCGCGCTTGCCTTTAAAATATTCATCGGCATAATTGGCGGCAGTTTGTGCCATCACTTTGGGAAACTGCATGGCAGTAGCCAGTATCTTACCCTCCTTAATGCCTTGGATGGCATCCTCGGCACCGTCGAAACCCATCACTTTTACCTTATTGGCTTTGCCTGCGGCAGCCAGCGCCTGGTAAGCGCCCATAGCCATGGCATCATTACCGCAAAAAACGCCGTCAATATCCGGGTGAGCCTGCAGTATGGATTCCATCACTTCCATGCCTTTATTTCTGTCAAAATCGGCGCTTTGCTGGGCAACCATCTGCAAACCGGGATAATAATCAACCACGCTATGAAAACCTTTGCTGCGGTTCCAGGTGTTGTTATCGGCTACTATGCCCAATATCTCTACGTACTTGCCTTTTTTATGCATCTGCTGTACGAAGTATTTACCCAAATCGACACAGCCCGAATAACTATCGGAAAGTATCTGCGAGGTTGGCCCGGTAACTGAGTTTACCTCCCTATCCATACAAAAAACCGGCACTCCGGCGGTTTTGGCCTTGTTCACATTTACCACCGAGCCATTGGCGTCGGTAGGGTTAAACAAAATGGCGCTGTAGCCCGCGGCAATGGCATTCTCAAAATTATCGGTCTCGGTAGCGGTGTTGTTTTGCGAATCGAATATCTTGGTCTCGTAGCCCAGGCTTTGCGCCTGCGCAGCAGCAGTTTGCGCCAGAAACACAAACCAGGGGTTATTGAGTGTCGATACGATAACGGCTACCTTTTTGGCCTTCGCTTCGACATTTTTATTATGACAACCCGTCGCCGCAATAAGCAGCAGTAACAATATGATGATTCTTCTCATGCAATATGCAGTATATATTCAGGTTCATAATTGGTTCAGGCCCCCTCTAAATTGCGTTAGCAATCATGAATTCCATAAAAACTAACACTTATGAATAATCTCCCCTGTAGGGGAGGTTTTCTCTTCTTATTGCTTAAGTATTTTTAACGCTTCCGCGGATATGCCATCGGCCGATACGCCGTAGTGATTCAGTATCTCTACCTGCGAGCCGGTAACGGTATACTCGTCGGGTATGCCCATAATTTTAAACGGCTTTTGATACCCTTGCTGTAACAGGTACGATGCGCAGGCTTCGCCCATGCCGCCGTTCACCATATGTTCTTCAACGGTTACTATTGCGCCGGTTTCTTCCGCTATAGCCGACAGCAAAGCGGTGTCTAAAGGCTTGACCGTGTGCATGCTTACCACTGTTGCGGCAACACCTTGCTCAGCCAGTTTTTGCGCAGCTTGCAACGCCGGGTAAACTGTTTCGCCGTTGGCGATGATAGCGATATCTTTTCCTTTCGTTACGACTCTGCCTTTGCCTATCTCAAAACCGACAGTCTCATCATCGGTTAAAAGCGGCATCGATTTTTTGCCGAAACGCAGGTAAACAGGTTTGTTGCTTTTCACGGCGGCTTTTACTGCCTGCTCGGTTTCAAAATTATCGGCAGGCACTACTATAGTAATATTGTTGATGGCACGCAGCACGGCAAAATCGTGCAGGCTGTGATGTGTGGTACCTAAAGCACCATAACTTACACCAGCGCTGATGCCGACCAACCTTACCGGGTTGTCGCTATAGCATACATCATTCTTGATCTGCTCTAAGGCCCTGGCAGTTAAAAAACACGCCGGCGATACGGCAAAAGCCTTTTTTCCTGCCGATGCCAGCCCAGCGGCAACGCCCACCAAATTCTGCTCGGCAATGCCTATCTCCACAATTTGCTCCGGCAAATCAGTACCAAATTTGACCAACTTACCAGATCCGCGCGAATCGCTGGTTACGGCAATAATATCGCGATCGGCTGTGGCCAGTTGTTGTAAAACTGCGGCAAATACATCCTGATTCGGCTTGCCGTTAATACTGGTATCTGTTGTAACTGCTCCCAAAATTGTTAAATATTAGCCAAAACCGAATCCAGTTCGGCAATGGCGGTTTCGTATTGCTGCTGATCAGGCACACCATGGTGCCATTTCAACGTGTTTTCCATAAAGCTTACGCCTTTACCTTTTACAGTATGCGCTATCACCAGACTTGGTTTGCCTTTTTCGAAAGGAACGGCGTTCAAGACTTCTTTCAAAGCTTTCACATCATTACCATCCACCTCGCGCACTGCCCAGCCAAAACTTTCAAATTTGGCGTCGATAGGGTCTGTATCGCACACCTCGGTATTGGGCCCGGTTATCTGCAGTTTATTGTTATCGATGATGGCGCAAACGTTATCCAGTTTGTAGTGCGCAGCAGTCAATGCGGCTTCCCAATTAGAGCCTTCGGGCAGCTCTCCATCGCCCAGCATAGTGAAAACCCGGTATGCTTTTTTATCCATTTTCGCGGCAAGCGCAGTACCTACGGCAATAGGCAAACCATGTCCAAGCGCACCGGTATTTTGCTCAACTCCGTGTACTTTTCTGGTAGGATGGCCAATGTAATGTGATTTGTATTTGCACAGAGTCTCCAGGTCGCCCTCCGGGAAAAATCCCTGGTCGGCCAGCACCACAAACAAGGCTTCCACGCAATGCCCTTTACTTTGGATGTAACGATCACGATCCGGCGAACCAAAGTTTTCTGGTGATACGTTTAATATTTCATTATAAAGCACATTCAAAATATCGGTACACGACAGGCTGCCACCGGTATGCCCGGCTTTGGCACCTACAATATACTTGAGTATCTTTTTGCGGTACTCTGCTGACTTTTTTGCTAATTCCTTATTCGTCATACCCCTCTAAATCTCCCCTAAAGTGGAGACTTTCTTGTTTAATGGTTATTTAAGTTTTTTATCTCCTCCCCCTTTAAGGGGGGCGGGATGGGTTTAGTGCGTATACACTTCCCAACCCATATAATTACCCAAAGCCTCTTTTAAAATACCCGCAGTCTTCGATGCGTTCATCACCACGTGGTGCTCAAAACCGTTGCGGCAAACGTATTGCATCAAACCCTGCAGATCCGGTATCTGCGCCACGGCGCGGTTGCCGAAAGTATTGAGCGTATCGTCGGTCAAAACACCTTCGCCGATATAAGCTTTAATGATCCCTTTCGGATCATCGGTACTGATACGGCCGTAAGTCAATGGCGATGCCGGCGTTCGTCCCGCCAACGCGCCGTAAGTATTCTCTACACCTACGCTGGTACCCAATATCGGTGCGTTGCTGATCTCGATATCTGGTAAAAATGATTTGGCCCAGTTACCACAGTGGAAAAGCACGCACTTGTTCTCATCATCCGCGTAGTTATTGTTCCAGTCAACCAGCGCGCTCGGCGAGCCTGATGCCAGTTGCATGGCGTACATGGTGAGTGTACCAGTAACATCCACCTCGCAGGCGCTTGGCAGCATATTCTCGCTCATGATGCTCATACTGGTACACACGTTGCAACCATAGTTTTTTTGCAGCGATGTCCAGCATTGGATGGCCGTAGCGTCCAGCGCGTTTTCCTCCATAAAATGGTTAAGCACCACGTCGAGCTTGGCTATTTGTATCATGGCTTCATCGGGCGTAACGCCCTTTGATGCGTAGGCGTTTATCTTTTCGAGATGGGCTTTTACTTCGGCATCGTCTTTAGTGAGCTTGTTTGCATTACCCAATATTTCCGAAAGGTCGACCGTAGTAACCGTAATACCGTTGCGTTGCAGTATCTTTTCACTGTAGCGCACAGTATTAAATGCGCCGGGGCGGGCACCAACCGCCCCGATACGCACTTTACGCAATCCTTTAACCACGCGGCACACGGCCACAAAATTGAGTAGATCGGTAGTAAATTCGGCCGATGAGGGGTGCACCACATGGCTGTTAGTCAGTGTATATTTTATGCCGTATTGATACAGGTTATTGCAAACCGATACTTTACCGCACCACGAATCGCGGCGGCGGGCAACATCCAGCTTGTTCAGTTCGTCGGGATAAGCCTGTATCAGTACCGGTACATCCAGGCCGGATAATTTAATCGTATCGGCCACGCCCTTTTCATCACCGAAATTTGGCAGCAATACTAAGATGCCGCTGATCTCGTCGCGGTGCTTAGCGAACAATTCGGCGCATTTCTGTGCGTCCTTAAAAGTTTCGACGCCACCAAGCTTGGATGAGGCCTCATCCAGCATAACGGGTGTAATATTCAGCTTATCGAATAAAGCAACGATATCGGTACGCGACTCCGACACCAAACGGTCGGGAAAGAAATCGCGGTTGCCGATGATAACGCCTAAAGTAGCCTTGGTGCTCATTATATCCTGTAAAATTGTTTCAAATTGGTTACGGCATAATAGTATAACTAAATACCGGGCAGCGAAAAACGGATGATACGCTGTTAGCCAAAACTATAGTAAACTGTTGGTTAATTGTGATGATAGGTTATCCGAATATTATGAAATATTAGCATGGAAATCTTAAGAATGATACCCTGCGGTGGAAAACAAAAAGGGCGCAAGCTATCAGCCTGCGCCCTGTATTATTTGATTTAAAAAGAGCTATTTGGTCAGATCGGGATGCTCATTGATCACCTCATGATGCAGCAACTCTTCCCTGTCGGTTTTTGGCGCTTTACGCGACTTCTTTAAATAAGCTGCGGGCTCTTCGTGCACTTCCGCTGCTTTTTTCGAAAACATATTGCCCAGTTTGCCAAAACGTTCGGCAATCCGTCCGCGGATACCCGAACCTCTCTCTGTCAGGAATAAATAAGCGGTCGCACTCGCGGCAACCGAACCAAGCGCAATGGCTGCCACCAACGCACCGTTGTTATGTTGTTTTACAAATGGATTTTTCATGGTCTATCATATTTCTTTCATCAACAATACAGCTCAATAATTGTTCGATAGCATTTAATAATGACGTAATAAACATTTTAAGGTCGCAACTGTATATACCAATGGACATTTAAGAACTATACAGGTGAATTACGAAAAAACACTGGAACTGGTACGCGAACATGTACTATCACTTTTTAAAACACGCGCTGATGACCGGCTGACCTATCATAACGCCGCACATACGCAAAGCGTGGTATCATACGCCATACAGATAGCCGACCATTACCAGTTGAACGATGATGATTTTTTTGCTGTATGCGCTGCGGCATGGTTTCATGATAGCGGGTATATGCTGGATCTGCACAACCACGAAGATAAGAGTATCGAAATAGCGAGGGAGTTCTTCTCTGATCATCACATCAAGGCAGCTGTACTTGATAGGATAATTGCTTGCATTGAGGCTACCAAGATACCACAAAACCCCAAAGGGCTTTTGGAAAATATTTTATGTGATGCCGATCTGTTCCATTTAGGCACTGATGACTTTACCGGGAAAAGTAAACAGTTACGTCAGGAGGTTGAGGCTCTGCACAATACCAGGATAGATAGGGCCGAATGGCGGCAAAGGAATATCGACCTGCTTGAGGGGCACCGCTATCATACCGACTATTGCCGGCTTCTGCTTCACGACAGGCTACAAGAAAACCTTAACAAATTGCGCAATAAACAACAAAAGACTGCAAGTAAAGAGCAACGCCCGGTGCCGGAAACGCAGGATACCCCTCCCGGATTTGAGCCTGCACAAGCCGAAATAGTAAACATCGTAAACAATGCGCCGCATTTAAAAGTTAAAAAGGATAAAAAACGCAGCAAAGGCGTTGAAACCATGCTGCGGATAACGGCCAGCAACCAGCAACGTTTAAGCAACATGGCCGATAGCAAGGCGCATATTATGATATCAGTCAACTCCATTATTATATCACTGCTGTTAAGTTTACTGTTGCGTAAGATAGACGAGCATCCCAACCAACTAATACCGGCCATTATTTTACTGGGCATCAACCTGGTCACTATTGTTTTTGCCATACTGGCTACACGCCCCAATGTTACACAGGGTACCTTCACCGGCGAAGAAGTTAAAAACCGTAAAGTGAACCTGATGTTCTTCGGTAATTTTTTTAAGATGCCTTTTGACGATTATGAAGCCGGCATGAACGATATGATGAACGATAACAACTTTTTATACGGCAGCATGGTGAAGGATATGTATTCGCAAGGTGTGGTGCTGGGCCGCAAATACCACTTGCTGCGTATGTCGTACAACGTGTTTATGTATGGCCTGGTGATCTCGGTAGTGGCGTTTGTTATATCAACCCTGGCCGTATAATGATGAGCACGCCGGCATTTACACCTGTTTTTTTTGACCGCGACTTAAGCTGGCTGAAATTTAACGAACTGGTGCTGGAACAGGCTGAGAATCCTGCCGTACCTGTTTTAGAGCAGATCAAATTCTTATCCATCTTTTCATCAAACCTGGATGAGTTTTACCGTGTACGGATGCCCGTGTTGCACGCCGTTGATAAGATCGTAAAAAAAGGCAAAAAAGAGATCAATATCCAATCTTCAGCAGTACAGGCCGTCGCTCTCATCGAAGATCAGCAGCAAAAATTCGGCCGGATACTTAAGGATCAAATTATTCCCGAACTGGAGAAAAACAATATCACCTTTTGGTATGATAAGCCGCTGGATAATGGGGTATTCAGTGAAACATCCAATTGGTTTTATAGCCAGGTACTGGCGTTCCTGCACCCTGCACATATCATAAAAGATAAATTTTATCCAAAAAACAACAGGCTTTATTTTTTGATCTTCCTAAAAAAACAGGATCAAGGCGAAGAACAGGTGGTTTTAAATATCCCCAGTGATAAACTGCCGCGTTTTTTTTCTATCAACCAAAATAAAAAACAGCACATTGTTTTTTTAGATGATATCATCAGGTTTCACCTGCCGGCGATATTTAAAAACTGCACGATAAAAAACTGCTACAGCTTTAAAATAACGCGCGATGCCGAGATCGACCTGAAAGATGAATATGAGGGCGACATAGCCGAACAGATTGAAAAACAGCTCGAGAAACGGGAGTTTGGTTATGCTACCCGCCTGCTTTACTCGCCAGGCATGCCGTTAAGGGTTTTGGAAATGCTGATAGACCGGTTTAACCTTCATCATGCCAACCGCATGCCGGGCGGCGTATATCACAACCTGAAAGACCTTTTTGATTTCCCGGTTAAGAACACCGGTTTAAGTTACCACGAGTGGCCCGCGGTCATCGCTCATCCTGTCCAAACACAAAGCCCGGTTTTCGATGATATAAGCAAGGGCGATATCATCGTACATACACCTTATCAAAGCTACAATATCATACTTCGTTTCTTCAACGAAGCCGCTATTGATGCCGGTGTAGAAGAAATATACGTAAGCCTTTACCGTGTCGCCAGCGATTCGCGCATTGTGAACGCCCTTATCAGCGCGGCTAAAAACGGTAAAAAAGTAAATGTGCTGGTAGAGTTAAAGGCCCGCTTTGATGAGGCAAACAATTTAAAATGGGCTAAGAAGCTTAAAAACGCAGGTGCAAGTATCATCTACAGCGTTACTGCCTTAAAGGTGCACGCCAAGATAGCCCTGGTAAAACGCAGGCAGCACGGCAGGCTTAAATATTTTGGATTATTAGGTACCGGCAATTTTAACGAAGGCACAGCCAGGGTTTATACCGATCATATCCTGATGACCGGCAACGGCGACCTGTTGCGCGAGGTAGAATTGCTGTTCATCTTTTTGGCCAAGCGTGTTAAACCCGAAAAGCACCCGCCCATCTATTTTGAACATTTACTGGTGTCGAAATTTAATTTGCGGCAACGCTTTATAGGGCTGATCGACCGTGAGATCGAACTGGCAAAACAAGGCAAACCGGCCAGAATAACCCTCAAGATTAACAATATTGAGGAACAGGTATTGATCTCGAAATTATACGAGGCATCCAACGCGGGCGTAAGTATCAATATTATTGCCCGGAGTATTTGCTGCCTGATGCCGGGGGTGAAGGGCATGAGCGAAAATATCCGGGTGACCCGCATTGTTGACCGTTACCTGGAGCACGGCCGTGTTTTCATTTTTAATAACGATAACAAACCGGAGGTCTACCTCGGTTCGGCCGACTGGATGAACCGGAATATTTATCATCGTATCGAAGTTTGTTATCCCATTTATGATCCGCAAATCAAACAACAACTGCTTGACATTGTAGATATACAATTAAAGGATGATGCACAGGCCGTGGCGATAGATGATCAGCTGAACAATGTTCCGTTTCAACACAACGCTAAGCCACAGCAATCGCAATTACAGATCTACAACCTATTGAATAAAACATCGCATTGACATGATGAAAAACACGATCATATACACCGCCATCCTGTTGATGTGCTCCGCTTTTGCGGGATGTGCACAAAAGCAGGTTTATACAAGTCCGCCCGGTTACGACCTGACCAAACCTGTAAAATATATCATGCCCGATAGTCTGCATGAAATATCGGGCATAGCCTTTAGACAAGGCAACGCGGGCATGCTTTACGCGGAAGAAGACGAGCATGGCCGTGTGTACTATCTGCACTTAGGCGATAAAACAGCAAAGTATACCCAGTTCAGGCCTAAAGGCGATTTTGAGGATATGGCCATTTGCGGGCAGCAGGTGGTAATGCTGCAAAGCAAAGGTGTACTTTTTACCCTGCCGCTTGCCGAAGTAGGCAAACCGCAAACTAATAATGTACAAAAATGGGAAGGTATCTTACCCGACGGGGAGTACGAAGGTTTGTATGCCGACGAAAAGGCCCAGCAGGTTTACGTATTGTGTAAGCATTGCAGCATCGATAAAACGAGCAAAACCAACAGCGGCTTTATTTTCGACCTGGGAGCCAACGGGGGCATAAAAAAGTCGGGCGATTTTGTGATCAGCGTAAAGCATATCGAAGATATCACCGGGCAGGACAAGGTGCGTTTCCACCCGTCCGGCCTGAGCCAAAACCCGGTTAACGGCGACTGGTGGATACTTTCATCCGTTAACAAAATGCTCGTTGTGGCCGATAGCAAATGGAAAGTAAGGCAGGTTTATTTGTTAGACCCCGCACTGTTCACCCAACCCGAGGGCATTACCTTCGATAACCAGAACAACCTGTACATCTCGAATGAAGGCGGCGACTCACCCCATGCTAACGTCTTAGAATTTCCTTATCAAAAAACCTCAGGAAATTGATGAAAAAGGCAGCGCTATTTTTACTTTTAACAATACCGCTTTGGTTAAAGGCACAAAACAACATCCAAAGCCGGGTAATTTTAATTGGCGATGCCGGCGAGATGGATAGCCAGCAAGCTTTTGTGCTCCGCAACGCCGCGTCGAAGATAATTAAAGGCAAAACCACCGTGCTTTACCTGGGCGATAATGTTTATCCTACAGGCATGGGTTTGCCGGGCAGCCCCGATGAGCAGACCACAAAAAATATATTGCGCACGCAGTTTACCCCTATGCGCCAGGCCGGTGCGCCTGTTTACTTTGTACCGGGCAATCACGATTGGGACCGGATGGGCCCGCTGGGCCTGGCAAAGATCAAAAGACAATCGGAGTTTTTAGCCGAGCAAAAAGACTCTCTGCTGCGCGCGGCCCCGGCCAACGGCTGCCCCGATCCTACCGAGATCAGCGTATCCGACAACATGGTCATCATCGCTTTCGACTCAGAGTGGTGGCTCTATCTTTACAATAAAGACAACCCTATAGCGGATTGTGATTGCAAAACCAACGATGAGATACAGGCACGTTTTGCCGAATTGCTGTATAAAAACCGTAATAAAGTGATTTTACTGGCCGATCACCACCCTTTCGAATCGTACGGGCACCATGGTGGCAGCTATATTTTTAAGGATTATCTCTTCCCTTTAACCTCAGTAAAGGAGAACCTGTATGTACCGATGCCGGTATTGGGCGCATTATATCCTTTTTTGCGTGGGACTTTTGATGTCCCCGAGGATAACGGGCACCCGTTGTACCGTACCATGGTAAAAATGATCGGCGATGTTTTTAACGGCGACCCGAATGTGATCCATGTGTCGGGCCACGAGCATGGATTGCAGTTTATCCGCGATGGCGATTTTACCCAGGTGGTAAGTGGTTCGGGCGCCAAAAGGGCAGTAGTAAAAAAAGGCAGGAACTCGCTCTTCGCGCAAAGCATAGGTGGCTATGTAACCGTTGACCAAATGGACGATAAGAGCATAAAATTTACTTACTACGCCAATACCGCAGATAGCACACTGAGCCCTGTTTTTACCTATACCAAACCCTATGTTAAAATAAAGATACCCGTTGAAAGAAGCGACGAGATTATCAAAGGCGATAGTATTACCATCGCCGCCAAGCCATCTTTTGATAAAGCCGATAAAGCCCACCGTCTGATGTTCGGTGAAAACTATCGTAAAGAATGGGCTGCCCCTGCACGGGTTCCGGTTATCAAAATGAGCACCTATAAAGGTGGCCTTACGCCGGTATCATTCGGCGGCGCGCACCAGAAACAAGCGCTGGTGCTTAAAGATGCGTCCGGCAAAAAATACGTGCTGAGCAGCATCGAAAAATACCCTTTAATTTTATTGCCGCAAGCCTTAAGCCAAACCTTTGCCAAATCGTGGCTGAGCGATGCCATGTCGGCTCAACATCCGTACGGCGCGTTAATAGCGCCGGTTATTGCGCAGGCGGTAAAGGTGGCGCACACTACGCCCGTCATCGGTTACGTTGCGGCCGACCGGCGCCTTGGTTATTACGAAAAAGAGTTTGCGGGCACCTTATGCCTGCTCGAAGAGCGTGAACCTGGCGGCGATAGTTCGATCAACACGGGGAACATGATCAGGGAGCTGGACAGGAACAATTCGAACCGGCTGGACAGTATCGAGTTTTTCCGCGCCAGGCTATTGGATTGGTTTTTGGGCGACTGGGATCAGCGGGCCGATCAGCTGCGCTGGCTGGGTATACAACGTGGGCCGATCAGATATTTTTCGGCCATCCCCCACGATCGTGCCGTAGCCTTCTATATCAACGAGGGTATCCTGCCGCAGGTTGCATCAAGGCAATATGTAGCACGATACCTAAAAGGGTATGAGGCACCGCCGGGCTCGATCATCGATTTCTTCTATAATGGACATGATCTCAACACGCGCTTTTTAAGCCAGATAAGTTATGAAAAATGGATGCAGGTAACACGTGAGTTTGCTGCGGCATTGACCAATGATGTTCTCGAGCAATCGCTCAGGCGGCTGCCGCTGGCCATTTACCGGATCAGTCACGACAGGTTGTTAAAAGATATGAAATATCGCCGCGACCATTTGATGGAAGCATCGGATATCTATTTCCGGTTCTTAAATAAAATAGTCGACATTAAAGCGACAGACAAAAGCGAGCTCTTTATCCTGAAAGACACTTTAAAAAACAGCCTGATCGTAAGAGTCAATAAACTACCCGTTACCGGTGTAAAAAGCACTGTATATTTTAAGGTGTTCGATCCGGCTTTTACCAAAGAGGTAAGGCTGTTCGTGGCCAAAGGGCAGGACAGTATCGTGGTGAACAATACCACATCGCCGATAAAAATACGTATAGTTGGCGGTGATGGCAACCGGGTATATAACCTGCAAAACAACACCAAAAAGATAGATATTTACGAAAAGGTAAACACGGCAACGTTTACAGGTAGTGGCAAAGTGATTGTAGATAAAAAACTATCGAACGACTCGGCTAACGTGGCCTACCTGCCTACCACGCGTTATAATACCGGTATCCCCTTATTTACTACGGGCTATGACCGCGATCAGGGCTATTTTATTGATGCAGGTGTAAAATACCTGCGCCAGGGCTTCCGTAAAAATCCATCAACCACGCAAACGCTTACAGTAGGGCATGCATTTGGCTACGAGGCTACCCGGGTTAATTTCATTGCCGATATCAATAGCGGCCCCCAAAAGGCCGACGCCGAATTGCAGTTTAAAGGTTATTTCCCAAATAACATTAACTTCTTTGGCCGGGGCAATACAAGCGCATATAATAAAACCGGCGATTACGTTAATTTCTATCGCGCCAAATTCAATTTCCTTACCGCCGATGCAAGCCTGCGCTGGCAAAACATAGCGGCAACGCAAAGTGTGCGGTTGGGGCCGTCTATCCAATACTATCATTATTTAAACGATTCCTCGCCCAACCTCATCAATCATCCCAAGCTGGTTAACAGTTACGATAGCCTGAACTATACACAAAATAAACTGCACATAGGTTTTATGGTGACTTATATTGATGATAAGCGCGACCGGAAGATACTGACCTCGTGGGGCGCATACGTCAATTCGCGCATACAGGCCTACGCAGGTATAGGTAATACGGCAAAAACTTTTCTGCAATGGATGACAGAAGCCATACTGTACAAAAGTGTAGACACCTACTCGAACTTTGTGATAACCGAGAAGGCCGGGGCCGGGGTAACGCTCGGCAAAACCACTTTTTACCAGGCCATGTTTTTGGGTGGCGAAAATAACCTGATCGGTTACCGGCAAAACCGCTTTGCCGGCGAGCAAATGTTTTATAATAACCTCGAGGCGAGGATAAAGTTCAACAATCTGTTCTCCTATATTCTGACAGGGCAGTACGGCATTACGGCTGCCTATGATATCGGCCGTGTCTGGGACCGTTCTGAACAGTCGAACGCCGTTTGGCATAATGGTTTTGGTGCAGGCGTTTATTTTTCACCGTCGGATATGGCGCTCCTGCAGGCCAAGGCAGGCTACTCCGTCGAAGGCTGGTACCCGTCGATCAATTTTACCTTAACATTTTAGCCTTTCGTTTGTAGTAATAGTACGGTAAAATGCAAACAGCTATACTTGATATTAAGGAGAACGCGGTAGAGAACGAACTGGTGGAAACCGCCTTTTCGTTTAAATCGTTTATCAACTATCTCAAAAAGCGCGTGGATGCGGAACAAACCATTAAAGGCGAGTTCTACCGTTTCGTGCTCAACAAGTTCAAGTACTATCCCGAGCTTGAAACAAAGACGCTAACCGCCCATGAGGCAGGAAAATATACCAGTGTTCTGGAATTGGTGTATACTATCCTCTCGCCCGCCATTGAAGATGAGACCAGGTTTTTCTGGGCATTAAGCACGCCACTGCCGTCGCAGATAGTTTATAGCACCGACGCCTTTTTTAGTTTTTTAGCCAAACAGAATGAGGGCCGCAAAACCAACCCGGGCGAAGATAATTTAAGTCCGCTTTTAACACGGCAAATAGATTTTATTTACCGCCTGATTTTGCAAAAGCTTTACGGCTTTCCGCCGGATATCAGTAACGATATTATTTACTCGCATCCGGACCCGGATACTAATATTTGCAAATACTACCGCATCCATACCGACACCAGTTTTATAGAAGTGATCGCCACAGGCGACCTGCCCGAGATTAACCCGGAAATGGTAGAGCCTTTTTTATACGATGGTGTAGAAATGGATACCTTGCAGGACATCATTCCGTTAAGCCTGTTCAAACTGGAAGGCTTCGCCGTAATTACGATAGATGATATTACGGCCGACAGATCGGTAGAGAACATCCGCAACGCGCTGGTGAACTATACCAATAACGGGCAAACCGATCTTTATGGCGAGGTGATCAGCTCGCTGCAAACACTTACCGGTAACGCAGCTATCAAATTCGGCCTGCTACCCCTGTTACGGGTGAACGGAGCGCTGATATTCGACACCAAGGAATGCGGTAACAGTATCCTGGTGAAAGCCGCTAAAGAACAGCAGGCCGCCGAAGAAACGTTTAACTCGTTCGTTAATCATTATATCGAAAAGCCCGGTGCGATGTATTTCAGTACCCTGAACGAAAAAAAATTAGAGCAGTTTCCATTTTTAAAAGTAATTAGGCAAAGCGGCATCAAATCGTACGCCATGCTCCCGGTGTATTATAACCGTAAGCTGGCGGGTATACTGGAGATCTATTCGGAACAAAAAGTTGTTTTTTACGAAAAGCTGCTTTCAAAACTACAGGGCGCAATCCCGCTGCTGGCACAACTGCTGCAGGATAGCGCCGAGCAATTTAACCTGAGCCTGAACGATGTCATCAAAACTAACTTTACCACTTTGCAGCAACCTGTAGAATGGAAATTTACCGAAGCTGCCTGGCATTACCTGATCGCCAAAAACACAGGAATAGACGAACCCGATATCGAGATCGTTTCGTTCGACAATGTATACCCGCTTTTTGGCTCCATCGACATCCGAGACTCGACGATAAAACATAACGAGGCGCTGAATAAGGATATGGATGTGATCATAAGCGCACTGCATAGCACTGTCAGCGGGTTAGAAAAACACATTTCTAAACGCCTGTTCGCTAAACTAACAACTGCACTAAAAGCATGGCTTAAAGTGTTTGCTGCGATCAGAAAATCTAACGATGAGATTTTGTTCAGCAATACCCTGCATGGCGTTGTACACCCTTACCTGTCGCAATACCGGAAAAAATATCCGGCTACCGAAGCCGCGCTGAACGACTTTGCCAAAACGGTGAACGAGAAAAAAGGTGAGGGATACTCGCAAAGGCGCGCGCTCGAGGCTTCGATCAAACAGATCAACGGCGCACTTAACCACTACTTTGAACAGGCCCAGCTAAAGCTTCAAAAAATTTACCCAAGCTATTTCGAGAAGTTCCGGTCGGACGGGATAGAGTACGATATTTATACCGGGCAATCGTTGGCGCCTGCCCTTGAATTTACCCCTGCTCATTTAAAACAATTCAGGATGTGGCAGGTAAGATCAATGTGTGATGTGGCGCTTTTGGCCCATAAGCTGCAACCCAAAATGCCGGTACCGCTACAGATTGCATCGCTTATCTTTGTGCATTCGAGCCAGATCAATATCTGTTTCCGCAATGATGAGCGCCGTTTTGACGTGGAAGGATATTACAACATCAGGTACGAAGTAATTAAAAAACGAATAGATAAGGTTCGCATCAGAGGCACCAAGCAACGCCTTACACAACCCGGGCAGATAGCCCTGGTTTATTTTAACGATACCGAGGCCGAAGACTATATAAGTTACATCAAGGAACTGCAAAAGGAAAAAAAACTGAAGAACGACCTGCATATGGTCGACCTCGAAGAACTACAGGGCGTTACCGGCTTAAAGGCATTCCGCGTAAGTATCAACTTTAAGAATTAACATCCAAAAGAACAATTGCCATCCTTATATGTTAGGTTATATATCAGGGCGATCCTGAGTAAACATCTACCGTATATGACTTATAAACAACTACTTATATATTGTTCTTTAGCAGTTTTAGCTACCAGTTCCCTGGCCCAGAACCGTCCTGCAAACGATAGCATTACCGTGGCTGTTCATCCGCAATACAACCGGGTTAGTGGCTTTCACCGGTGGCTGTTAGGTAAAAACTACCGCCAGTTATGGGCCATGCCTGTAAAGCTAAAGGTTTTCCATCTCGAGACCGAAAAAGACGGATTGAAGATAACCGGGAAAGGCGGCGGTAACCAGACGAGTTCGTTAGACCTGGTCGATTCTACCGGGCAGGAATGGGTATTGCGATCGGTAAATAAAACCACTTCGCGCTCCCTGCCTAAATACTATAACCACACCATCGTTACCGCTTTTTTGCAGGATGAGGTGTCCACATCGCACCCATTTTCGGCATTGTGCGTCCCGCCGATGGAAGAGGCGCTTGGCATCCCGCATAACCATCCTTCGCTCGTTTACCTGCCCGATGGGGATAATCTTGGTAAATACCGTAAGGAATTTGGCAACCAGGTTTATTTATTTGAAGAACACAATCCGCTTGATGGGTCGAAAGCTATCAAAACTGAAAAATTGCAGGAAAAACTGCAAAAGGACAACGACAACAAAGCCGATCAGCATCTGTTGCTGCGCGCCCGTTTGCTGGATATGATTATGGGCGACTGGGACAGGCACGAGGGCCAGTGGCGCTGGGAAAAAGAAGGTGATACAACGAAAGATCTCTATGAACCTATCCCCCGCGACCGCGATAAAGTTTTTTATACAACCGACGGCGTAATGCCATCGATCATTACACTTTTTGAGCCTAAACTATCCCCTTTAAAAGATCATATTAAGAATATATCGGGCTGGAACAGTAACAACATTTCTTTCGATCTGTATTTTTTAAACCAGTTAAGCTGGGACGACTGGCAAACAGAAATTGACTACATACGAAATAAACTAACAGACGATGTGATAGCAGGCGCCGTGAAATTAATGCCAGCTGATGCTTACCGGCTTACCGGTCAGAAAATTACCGGGACCTTAATACAAAGGCGAAACAATATCGGTAAAGATGCTTTTGAGTACTACCGCTTTTTAGCAAAAACTGTGGATATACCTGCGTCGGATAAAAATGAAAAGTTCACGATAAATTCAACCGATAGTGGCCGGGTGATTGTTACGATCAATAAGGTAAAAAAAGACAGCGTGGGCAAGGTGATCTATCAGCGCACCTTCGATCCCGAAATAACCAAAGAGATCCGCTTATATGGTTTAGATGGAAAGAATAGTTTTGATGTGACCGGCAGCCACCCCCTGCCCGTTAAAGTGCGGATGATCGGTGGTAATGATGAAGATACTTACAAAATAAGCAACACATTGGACAGCCGGGGTAAACTATTTATTTACGATCGCTCCGATCAAAAAAACAAACTCCCGTCATCGTCGTTCGTGCATATCCGCACCTCTGCCGATTCGACCATCAACAGCTACGATACGCCGGTACATAAGTCCGATCATTTTTCGCCGTTGATCAGTTTAGGTTACAGCCCGGAAGATGGCGTATTGCTCATCGGCGGCATCCATGCCGAAAAGCATGGTTTTAAAGATGCGCCTTATGTGAGCAAGCAAGAGTTAAAGGTAAGTTACACGCTCGCCAAGCAATCATTCATCATAACTTATAAGGGCGATTTTAAGAAGGTTGTTGGTAATAACGACCTGCAGGTAAACATTATGGAGCGTGGGCCGAAGAACGTTAACAACTTTTTTGGCCTGGGCAACATTGGCGAGTTTGTAGATGCGGGCGACAAAACCTTTGATTATTACCGCAACCGTTATGATTTTACCAATGCCGATATCCGTTTGGCACATCAATACGGCAAATGGCAGCTGAGCGCTGGCGTTGCGGGCCAATATTATAGCAGTTGGGCATCAAACAACGGTACTCACTTTTTTTCTGAGTATAACCAGTCGCACCCCGAGCTTAACCTGTTCTCAACCAAGTATTATGCCGGTGTTGCTGGAGGCGCCATATTCGATACCCGCAACAACGCTAAATTTACCAGCAGCGGAGTTCTCTGGAAAACCAATATTACCGGCCTAACCGCTTTGAACGTTAATAACAAAACCAACGGGGCTATCCTATCGACCTTTAGCTTTTTTATCCCGGTAAAAGATTCGGCCATTGTGATTGCCGACAGAACGGGCGGAGGTACCTTTATTGGCGGCGGCGAGTTTTTCCAGATGATGAACCTGGGCGGGCCAAGTTTGCAGGGTTACCATACAAGCCGTTTTATAGGTAATAGTATGCTGTATAATAACCTCGAGTTAAGATTAAAAGTGTGCGATTTTAATGCTTATTTGTTCTCATCTGCACTGGGTTTGATACTGTATAATGATGTAGGCCGGGTTTGGTTAAACGGCGAGTCATCACACACTATCCACGATGCGTATGGCGGTGGTATTTACCTTACCCCTTACCACTCGTTCATTTTAACGGCGGTTGCCGGTCAGGGCACTGAGGGCTACTTAACTTATTACTCGATAGGGTTCAGGTTTTAATAACGGGCTGTTATAATTTGGAGCAGTATGTCAATTTAAAATTTCGAGTCCATAGCATGGTCCGGTTCGGCTTCCTGGCCGGTCCATATTTTTACCGACGACCATGGCAATGACGCACCGCTCCAAAACTCATCCGTTTCGGGTAGAGCCAACGGTAAAAAAATATCCATACAGATATACAGACTGCCGGTTGTGATATAGGCATCGGCCAGGTTGGGCTGGTTGCCGTAAATACCCATATTTAACCAACCCTTATCGTTAAAAGTTGCAGGCGATTCGAGCGTCTTTTTAATTACCGCAGTTAAAGCGCATCGTATTTGCGCAGGTTTGAGGCTCGGCGGCAATTGCTGTTTGTAAGCCATATAAGCCAGGTGATGAAAAACGCCGCCCCGGTATACTACCGAGCGCCCCGTTACCGGGTAACTGCCATCCGTATTGATGAGCCGCTCCAATATCTGCGCATAACGTTTACTTATCGGAGCAAGCGCTGCCGACTCCTTAGCATAGCTACCCTTCTTGGTGCTCATCACCTCGATAATAGTGTTGAGATTGGGATGAATAACGATGCTGTTGTAATAGTCGTAATGAAATTCCATCCCATCCGAAAACATCCCATCGCCTACATACCAGTGTTTGGTAAACTCTTTGATACCAAAATCCAGCCGTACGGGATCATAATCGAGATTGTATTTGCAAAAGAACGCCTCGATCATTCCACTGAACAACAACCAGTTGCTATAGCCTGGGACAGTTGCGCGTGTAGCTTTAAACTGCGTGATGACCTGTTGCTGCACTTCAGTATCCAGATGTTGCCATAACCAGGGCGACCGGATCAAGGCCAGCGCAACAAACGAGCCATCTACCAAGGGCTGGCCGCCTGTCCATTGTAAAAAATCTTTTGCTTCGGGGTTTACCGCATTGGCAATGGCTTTTAACGCCCACTCCCGGTATTGATCGCGTAATTTCACCTCTTCGGCGTTGCCCCCCTCTGCCTCGAGCCACGGCGCTAATCCGCACAAGGTTCGGCCGAAAGCTTCCAGGTAGGCAACCTTCGCCCTGCTTTCTCTGTTATCAATCCTGGGCGAAAACTCAACAGGCATATTGGCTTTCAGGGTATTGCCGGCAAGATTCATCATCACCGGCCGTGCAATTTTATCCATATACATCAGCCAGGTTTTACGGTCGGCGCTGCCAGGGGTATTTTGTGCGCGCGCAGTTCCGCTCAAAGCGAGAAACAACGTAAAACTTATAACAGCAACTTTCCTGCTGACTATAAACAAATAAGGCGTGTAGCGACTTTCAAAAAGTGCACACTTAGCCGATAAGGGAATTGTTTCTGAATGCAAGACGTAAACTGATCAGGTTAGTAATTAATTGACTGATTCAAACCTAACCAATCTATGGCTAATTTAAAATATATTTACAATTGTCAGATCAACGATTTTTCAGCCCATGGCTGCCACCTGATACTTACTGAAGCAAAGCCATATGCTGCATTACGCTGTTCCATCCGCTTAGCGATATAAACGCTTTCTTCCCAAGTTTACTCAATGGTGCACTTACGTTAACGCTGATACTTTCGTGCGGAGCGAGCGTAAAATAGTTAGCCGACCAGTACGATGGCATCACTTCATCGCCGTTGCTCATCAATTGCGGCCGTACAAAAAATGCTACCTGGTTTGAATTGTTGGTGATTTGCATACTGTATTTCTTATCGCTTCCCACTTTTTCGCCTTTGCCCACGGTTAGTTTCAACTGTGCTTTAGGCATATTTTTTAAAGAGGTGTAATCAGTATCCGGCGCCAGCCAGTAAGCGTTATGCGATACCGCTTTACCCGATGCATCTTTCACGTTCAGGATCACAAAACTTACGCCGTTTGTATTTTTTAGGGTTGGCGACAGCTTTACCTGCTCTTTAACCCCTGCATCATTTAGCGAAATTTTGGCTGTTTGAGTGAATAGTTGTTTAGCATTCAGGTCGAATATCTGTGTTTTAACCGTCAACGGCCCGGTTGCATTATGCGTGCGGTTAACTACAGCTACGGTGCTGTCGTTCAAATTCAATTGCGCATGCACCTGCTCGCAGGCGTTTTGCATAAAGTAATAGCCGGCATTGGGTTCGAGGTACCAGTCATACACCTGCCATATTACACTCGGGAAAGCCGCATTCAATTTCCACAGCATTACACCACCTGTTTCATTCAGTTTGTGATTTGCCGCCTCGAATATTCCCTGGTAACCTATCGCATTCAGTAATTGCATTTTGTTAGCGAAATCCTCTTCGCTTTCGGGTTTACCGTAGCGCCGTACCATCTGGCTATAATACTTGTCATACCGCCCGGCACCGGTACAGGCGTCGTGGTAGCCCCAGGTATTATTGAGCGGGAAAGGCAGGCTCTTATCCCAGGCAGGATCATTTATGATACGCGCCATAGTTGTATATGGCGGTTGCGATGGCAAGCCGGTTTCATCTTTAAATACCCAATCCTTAGCAGCATCGGCCAATTTGTAATAATCGTGCGGGTCGTGCCACTCGTACGGGCCGCCGCTGTACACTCCCGATGGTTTATCATCGGGCCACGAGCCTTTCCAGCCTTCGGTCAGCTTGGCATAGCCTGATGAGCTTGGGATAAATGGCCGGGTACCATCCAGTTCGATGATGTTGTTTCGCATCGCATCGAACAACTCTTTACGGGCATGGCCCTCGTTACCGCCGGTCCAAACCAGCAGGCTCGGATGATTACGGATGCGGTAAATAGTGCTTACAACATTACGCACAAACACATTACTTTCCAACGGCCAGTCGGGCGAACCTTTAAACTCGCCCTGGGTATCGCCGGTAACCCAAAAATCCGACCATACCATGAGGCCATACTTGTCGGCAGCATTAAAAAAAGCATCCGGCGGTGTTACGCCGCCGCCCCAAATGCGTACCAGGTTAACATTGGCGTTGCGGCACAGGTGCAGTTCGCGGTCAAAACGGGTTGAATCGCGGTTAACCATCATATCAGGCACCCAGGCGCCGCCAACCAAATGCACTTTTTTGCCATTCACAAAAAAATCGCGGCGAACGAAGCCGTTAGCAGTAGTTACCGCACTGGTTGTTGTGGTACGTATACCGAACACGAACGAAGTATCATCGCTAACACCCGAAGCATTAATATATTGCAGCCTTATTCGGTACAAATTAGCTCTTCCATAATTATTTGGCCACCATAAATGGGGCGCATTGATAGTTAATTGTTTAATGCTATTGGCATCGAGATCGACAGTTGTCGATGCAACGGCTCCCACACTCACATTTTTTTCGAAGGTGATGGGCGTAGCGCCGCTAAAGTTTTCAGGTGCGATACTCACTTTCAATTTACCGTTTTGTGCCGCTTCCGCATGGTTGTTCAGCATTAAATTCAGCGAAAGTTTAGCCACATCGTTTTTGGGCAAATTGGGCAGATCTGTTTTTAATTGCGGATGGCCGATAGTCACGGCGCCTGTAGTACGCAGAAAAACCGGTTGCCAGATGCCCATGTTTCGGTCGCGTACGGGTGGCATCCAGTCCCAGCCAACAGAGCACAACATGGTTACATTTTTACCGATATCGCCGGTAGGGCCACCGTTTAAAAAGAATGGCCCTAAGGCCTTCAGCTGTTCTGTATCGGGTAAACCGGGATAGTCAAGCGGGTATATTTCTACCGCCAGTGCATTTTCGGCACCGGCCTTAATCTGTTTGGTTATATCTAAACTATACTCGGCAAACATGCCGGCCATCTGATCGCGGCCGGCAATCTGATGACCGTTAACCCAAACCGCAGCCCGGTAGTTGATGCCTTTAAATATCAGCTGAAATATTTTGCCTTTATCACCCGCAGGCACAGCAAATGTGGTGCGGTACCAGTAAGGTTTTTTCCATGGGTTAGGCTCGCCTGGCAGGTGGCTGTACTTTTCGAGATCGTACTGCTTGTTAAACTCGTCGCTTGCATCGGGTATGCGCATATTGTTGAGTGCCTGGTAAGGGTCGGGGTACACCTTGCTGGCAACCAGGCCGGTTAACACAGTCGATGGTACTTTTACCGGGTACCAATGCTGGGTTGAATGATATTGAGTTGATGATAATTCCTCGCCCGAATTGCCTACCAGCGCCGATGACTGCAGGCCGAACTTAGTTAACTTAACCTGTTTAACCTGGGCACTGCTGCAAAAAACCAGCAGTGAAAGGATTAATGAACCTGATATGGTACGGAGATTAAAAGTCATACTCTTTAAATTGTTAGGTTTATTTATTGCCATAGATACTCAACCGCGTTATCCGGTTTTGAAACATAGTTCGATAGCTGTCGGCCATTGCCTTAAAATCTGCTTCGCTATTCTGGCCGGGATAGGGTACATAATAATGATTGGGATTACCATTTCGCCAAAGCATCATATAGGATATGGGGTATTTTGATACCACAGGCATCAGGTCGTTCGTCCACCAGTCGCTTCTGGGGATGCCTTCGTAACCGGTCTCGGCGATAGCTGCCAGTTTGTGGTGTTGCGCTGTCATTTTTTGTGTAATGGCCAGTTGCAGATTCAATGTAATTTTAAACTGCGTGATATCATTACCGCAATAGGTATCAAAACCAACCACATCCACGTAGTCGTCGCCGGGATAGCGTTCCATAAAATCAGCCTCGTTCCGGAAGTTATCCCCTACCGAATATACGATCAACAAGTTATGTAATTTCTTTTTATCGCGCAGATAGTTTACCGTGAACCTCCAGAGGGCCTTAAAATCTTCGGGATTACATTCGTCCTTTCCCCACCAAAACCAACTGCCTGTTAATTCGTGAAACGGTCTGAACAAGATGGGTATCGGCTCTCCGTCCTTACCTTTCAAAGTTTTTAAATAAGCAGCTAACTTATCCAGGCGATCAATCCAATCGTGGTGGCAAGCTCCACCGGGCAACAACTGGCCGACTGTATTTTTTGTAGTATCCCAGGCTGTTTTACCGTTTACCGGGTTGTTGAGATGCCAGCAAAAGGTATTGATGCCGCCGCGATTGTACACATCTTCAATATATTGTCGTTGTGTTTCAAAAGGTATGCCATTGATATCCTTGTCATGCCCCAGTTCGATGCCCGATGCGTCCCATCCGTACAAAGCAGGATATGAGCCGGTGACGCTCTTCACATCCGACCGGCCGGCGTCGCCACGCCAGCCTACACCGTAGGCCAGGTCGTCGTGATGGCCAAAGATCACCCCCGCCCCGATTAGCCTTTGCATACTCGAGTACAGCCACCGGGTTTCGGCAGTCGCGTCCTTATCGCATGGGTTATAAACTCTCGTGTTCGCCATGCTGCAAAATATTACCGCCAATAAAACCAACCCTATTTTAATTCGCATCAGTATTACTTATTATCGTCAGTTAAACCTTTCCAGTTATCCGTCCTGAAAGGGAACAGCGGCAAGCCGATGCTGTTGTAAACATTGGCACCGGCAGGGTCATCTTCCCAGGCATAACGTACAGCCACCGGGCGTGGTACCAATAGCGAAGATACCTTAATCTGCGTATCGCTCAATATTTCCGCATCTGCCCAGTAAAAATTATGGTCATCGCCTGCGATCCCGAAGCCGCCAATTTTTTTTGCTGCCGTCAATCCGCCTACCGGATTTGCCAGTTTAATGATAACAGAATTATCTTTTATTTCAAAAGAACGGTATCGCGGCGCATCGGCTTTAACCGGCAGGCCGTAAACATTTTTTTCGGCTAACAATACCAGCCTGCGTGCAACTTCCTGCTTATTTTTAGGGTGCACGTTTGACGAATCCCCGACATCAAAAGCGGTTACCATACCAGTGTTTTTAACACTCAGGGTTTTGTCCTGCGCTTCGCGAACCTCGGCCCAATAGCTTCCTTCGGGTTGCTTTTGCGGGTGATGATAGCCTGCCAATTGCACGTACAAAAACGGAAAATCGCCCTGGTTAAATTTCGAACGCCAGTCGGCTATCATCCTTGGAAAAAGCTCCCGATATTGGTAAGCCCTAAACCAATTCGATTCGCCCTGGTACCACAACACGCCCTTGATACTTAAATTGGTTAGCGGACTGATCATGGTATTGTACATCAGGGTAGGTAAGGTATTGGGGCTTATTTCCTTTTCGGGGCGATCGTTCCCCGTAAGCTTATAGCCTATCTTATATTGCCACTCACCGGCAAGGTTGATGGTACTGGCTGCTGCTTTCAGGTAAAAGCTCTGGCCATTATCCATAAAGCCGCCATCGCCGCCGTAGTTTTCAACCCTGACGGTGATAGTATTTTCTCCTTCTTTTAAAATATTTGCCGGCACCATGTACAGGCGTTTGTAGCCCCATTTATCCCCGGTACTACCAATCTTAACGCCGTTTACAAACGCTTCATCGGCATTCATGATCCAGCCCAAACTTAAAGCAGCACTATTTTGCAGATCAGACTTGCTAAGGTTTATCTTTTTTTTAAACCATACCACACCACTCAGTTCCCACAGATCGGGTTTACCGGTAAAGCCCCAGATGGTAGGCAGATTGATGGGTCTCCAATCTGACAGATCGGTTGTTTTGGCCCAGGCATACTGCCCATCGGCAAAACCTTTATCCTGTTTATTGAAATTTGTCACCCAATCGGCATGGGCCTTGCGGTGCTCTTTGTTATACACTGCCGTATCAAAATTTGCCACCTGCTGTGATTTTTCACCGAAGGTTGGTTCGCCGGCAAGTCCTTCTTTACTGATCCAGCTTTCGATCACGGTGCCGCCCCAACTGGCATTGATAAGGCCGACCGGGATCTTAACATCGCGTTGAATATCCCTCGCGAAGAAATAACCTATTGCCGGGAAATATTGCGCCGAATTGCTGGTACATACCGACCAGTTGCCCCGTGTATCATCCAGGGGCGTAAGGTCGATGCTTTTATTAACGCTGAACAGCCTGATCTGCGGGTAACTGGCATTTTTAATTTCCTCCTCGGCGTTTTTTGCCTGGCGCAGGTTAAACTCCATGTTCGATTGCCCGGAGCATATCCATACATCGCCTATTAAAATATCGTTCAGGGTGATGGTATTCTCGCCTTTCAATATCATCTGGTATGGGCCGCCGGCTTTCATCGGCTGTAATTTTGTGTTCCAATGGCCGTCAGCTCCGGTAGCGACGTTATAAGCCTTTCCCACAAAGGTGATCGTAACAGTCTCTCCGGGTTTGGCATAGCCCCAAACGTTAATGAGCTTATCGCGCTGCAGAACCATATGATCACCAACCAGGGCGGGTAACCTGATGGCTGCCTGGCTTATTAAAGCGCTGCAGATGACGATCATTAAAACAATATACTTATTCATGTTTAATCAAGATAGTAAGTAAAAGCTTATCTTCTATCGGCAACTAAAAAAACTACGCCGCGCGGCGGTACATCTACTACAATACCGCTCTGTACCGAACCCATATTGACAGGCAGAGTATCGTAATTGGCAGGCCCGCCGGATACACCGGACGGCCCGCTGCCGTTAACCAATACCTTGCGCGAAAAGGTGCCATCGCTCCCGCCCGTTAAAGTGTAATAATAAAAATTGCTGCCCGCCGCGTAATTTTTTATATTAACACTCACGATATGATCGGTGCTGCTTTTGTTTACCAGTACAACCCCGGCCTGGCCCGATGAAAAGGATGAAGCATAGCTTAACACATCGCTGCTGCCTTGCACCGATGAGCTAACCATCTGGTCGCCAAAAAACTTTTGGAAGTAATACATATAGTAAAATGCGGGCCGGGCGTTCCATTTGGATGCGCCGGGTTCGTCGCCGATATTGAACAGACCGTGGTCGTTGCCATTGCTCCAACCATTAGCCAAATCCCAGCGACTGGCCATGCCATATTTGTTTTTTAATAATTCGCCCAGTACCATAACCGCATGAATGCCCGCAATGTTCGATACCTTTTGCATCGAACCCTCGGCGTTGATGTTCCATTCGGTAAGAGCGATAGGTTTACTACCCACACCCGGAGTCTGGGCCAGCGTATTCATATAATCCATTACCGATCGGGTGTTGGTAATGGCTGTGTTCAATATCACATCAACAGACGAATTATCCTGGTACGGGGTATAATAGTTGTGCACAATAAAATAATCGGCCGTGCTGCCGGCCTGTGCCAAAAAACCGGCATCCCAGGCGCTTTGTGTAGCATCATATGATGTAGCAGCTTCATACAGCGTACCGCCGATTTTGATCGTCGCGCCTACTTCGGCTGCGGCCTTACGCATCGAATCGGCAAATACTTTAAAATGCCTGCCACACAAATCACCTGTCATGATCTGCGGTTGCCCGTCTTTATTCTTTTTAGTATCTATCTTGTAGCCAGCCTCCCAGTTGCCGTAATTTTCGTTGCCTATTTCCCAAAACTTTGTGCGCCCTTTATCGTACCGTACCCAGTCGGCGGCAAGGTGCGCCGCTATCTGGTCGGGATGGGCGCCGGTGCCATATCGGGCGTATCCATAATTTACACATATACTGCCAGTGCTGTTGGTTTGTTGCAAAACCTTGTAATAATTATCGAGCGAAAACGTCCACGACGAGTTATCCTGTCCGAACCAGTATTGATTTTTTGAGAGCTTTCCGTTACTGTCGAACAGCGAATCGGGCACATCTGCAGGTTTTTGCGTGGCCGAGTTCCAGAAGTATACATCAGATAAACTTCCGCCGGGGAAGCGCAAAATATTGGGCGATAGTTTGGTGAGATAATCCATCAAAACGGGTTCGGTAACATATTGGCCCATGTACGGATTGGTATTGTTACCGAACAGGTATTTGCTCACTTTGGTTAAAACCTGGCTCACATCGACCGTAACTATAACCCCTGCTGCTGCAGATGGTGCCGACGGAATAGTTGTACTTGCCGGAACGGTAAATGTTTTAGGCTGCCAGTCATCTAAAAAGAAGCCCTGGGTTTTAGCCGTTACCGGGATATTTGGAGCCGTGATAACCGGGTTGCGGTTGGTAACTGTATCTGTCGGCATCGATGAACTGCCATTTTTTTTACAGGCTTGTATCGCTACAAAGCTTATCGCAAACATGAGTCCCATTGCTATTTTGTTCATAGGTTTTATTTGCCGACGGGAATTTAAATTTCCCGGTGGACTACGTTGTTAAAAAGAGTGCCATATCATGCGGCCCAAAAGCCAGCACCGATATGGCACCTCAAACCAACTATAAATTAACACTAAATAAACCCAAGATCGTCGACATAAATGGTGCTCGGCACCGCGCTGCCCTGCGATTGTAATACTACCTCGGTTATGGTACCTGATACGTTGGTCATCAATGAGCTTAACGGAACAGTACAACTTACCCATGCTCCGGCCGTCATCGCTACAGTAGTACCGTTGTAATTGCCGTTAATTACCACCTGCAATTTGTCTCCTGTTTTTATGCCGCTGCCGCCGTATACAAAAAACTTGATTGACTTTAAGCCCAGGGTAGTGACATTCGGCGCAGCAGATCCGCCGTAGCCAATCTGCAAGGCGCCATATGAGCCCTGGAAGGTTACCGCGATGGATTTGGATCCGCGCTCGGTAGGTGATGTATTGGCAAAATTGATGGTACTGGTATAGCCGCTGTACCCTCCGCCGTTACCGCCCCAGCCCGTGGTCAATGCATCATCAAAAACGAGATATTTATACCCGAATGAGTTGGCCGATGTGGTTGTGCCGCCCGCGGTGGTAATCGTAATAAAAGCTTGTACTACACCTGTTGGTAAAAGCACTTTGAGCAAGGTGCTGGTGTTACCTACAATCTGTGCAGATACGGTACCGAATTTAACTGATGTGGCGTTGTCGAAAACAGTACCGCTGATGTAGATAGTATCGCCAGGCGAAGCGGCTACCGGTGTAAACGATGTTATACTTGGCGGAGGCTGCACTACTGTGAATTTGTAGTCGACACTGCCATACAAAGTTGTCACGGTAAGTTTTGCTGCCTGGGCTGGGCCAAATGGTGCCGTTGTCGGCAGGGTAACGATGATGCTGTTATCCGATAATAAAGCCGGGTTAAAATAGGCTGCAACACCATTAAAAGTTACGCCGATAGTGCTGCCCAGGTTGGTACCCGCGATACGGAACTGGCTGCCGCCCTTGCCCGAAACTACCAACGAATCGAACGGCACCAATTGCGGGTTGTAGTTATGAGTTACAGTGGTGACAGGCACACCGCTCGAATTATAAGTAGTCGAGGAGGTAGTTGCCGTTGAATCGACAACACTTTTATATATAGTATGCACTCCGGTAATGGTTGGCGTACCGGTGCCTGGCGTAAAACCCAGGTAATCGTTCTTTTTTGAGCACGAGAATAAACCTGTCACCAGCATGATCGCCAGCAAAAGATAAGCATTGAATTTATATATCTTTTTCATATGTGTTTTTATTTGAATACGTAATGAACAGGTGCCGCTACCAGGTTCGGGTCGGTAGTTGATTCTGAAACCGGTACCGGGAAGAAGAAGTTCGCGTCAATGGGCGTCAGCTTTCTCGAATAAATAACTGGTGCGGGGTTTGCGTTAGCTGCGGCGCTGTAAGTACCTCTCTCCTGTTGACTGATAACCGAAATGCCTACAGGGTGATGGGTAGGGAAAGTTGCCGACCCCGAAGGTTGAAAGCCATCCAGGCGGCACAGGTCAAACCAAAAATCCTGTTCGAGGGCAAACTCAAGGCGCCTTTCGAGCAGCAACTGCTGGTAGGTAAACGATGTAACTGCAGGTACGCCAACCCGGGTCCTGACCATATTAAAATAGGTCAGAGCTTTCGGATCTGATGTCGATGCTGTTAACGGTATACCGGTACCGGGTGTTACGTGCGCTGCCTGGCCTAATATCGCCTCGGCTTCAATCAGCAACACATCCGAATAGCGCATAATGTAGGTATTGTTACCGCCGGCTTGTGCAGCGCTTTTACCGCCATTGTCGGCCGGTGTGCCTATTACATATTTTTTTGCAGCGGCATTCTCATTCTGTGCACTTCCGTTTGCAGGGAAAGTATAACCGCCGGATGCTGCCAAAAGATCGGGATATTTACTACCCGGGAGCATAATGGTAGCATGCCTGCGGATAGTATCGCCGCCCTCGGTTTTGAAAGCATTTTGCAGGTCGATTGTCGGGCCGATCTCGGCATAACCATCGCCTGTACCGGTAATGGTGCTGTTATAGGCCCATGATGCCTGAATAGAGTTTCCATAATCGTACCCGCCGTTATATATCCATTGCATGGCCAATATGCTCTCCTTATTGTTATTGAAAGCTGTCTGGAACAGGTTTTCGTAAACCGGCAACAATGAAAACTCACCGCTGTTAATCACCTTTTCGGCTTCTTTCTGGGCGTTCACGTAATCCTGCATGTACAAGTACACTTTGGCCAGCATTGCCGATGCCGAACCGCTGTCGCCATGACCGGTACCTGCCGTACCTGCCGAGCAGTTAGCCTCGGCAAATTGCAGGTCCTTGATCATGAAGGTATATACATCTGAGATGTAGTTGGTTGGCACATGTTGAAAATTGGCGATGTCATCCAGCGGGTTTTCAACTATCGGCACGTTACCAAAAACACGTACCAGGTAAAAGTAAGCCACGGCCCGCATCAAGTGCGCTTCGCCCAAAGCATTATTAACGGTAGCCTGTGGCACACCGGGTATACTTGAGGCCATATTATTGATCAATCCGTTACATTGCGCTATAACGGTGAATGGCGAATCCCATGCGGCCAGTATTTCGGGGTTACCGTTTGGCGCCGACCAGTCGTTGAAAGCGCTAACGTCAGACGAGTAAGTAAAAGCGTTCCCCCCCGCCAGTTCGGTAATTGCCCATCCAACCTTATTGTTCCAGCCAAACCACGGCGACCCATATAAGCCGTTGGTACTGGCCTGAACCTGCGATACGGTTTGATAATAATTACCGACAGTGATACCGGCTTCGGGCGGGCGGTTAAAAAAGTCTTTCGAACAGCCACTGATAACGATAGTTGCTATAGTTGCTATACCTGCTGTTATATTTTTTATATGTCTTTTCATGTCAATCTCTTTAAAAGTTAAAACTGTGCATTAAGGCCTACCGTAAAAATGCGCGGCGATGGGTACCTGCCCATATCCAGGTTCATTAACAGCGGGTTTTGGTTGAACGATCCGATTTCGGGGTCGAGGCCGGGATATTTGGTAATTACCAGTAAATTCTGACCGCTTACATATACCTTCAAATTCGTCATGGCAACATATTTTGCCCATCGGGCAGGCATATTGTATCCCAGGCGGACATTTTGTAAGCGCACGAAAGAAGCGCTTTCTAAAAACCTGTCAGACATGACCAGGTTTGGGTTACCCAAACCGCCGCGCGGGGCCGGTACATTTGAATCGGGGTTAGAGGGTGTCCAGAAGTTGGCTGTAGATGCTAACTGGTTCTGGTACAATCCTGATAACCCGGCTGTCTGGTATTCCAGTACATCCAGTATCTTACCACCATAGGAACCATAAATAAATATCGACAGGTCGAAGTCTTTATAGGTGAAATTATTGGTAAAGCCATAAGTGAATGTAGGGTTAGGATTGCCGAGCGGAACCTGGTCCTTCGAGTCGACCTGACCATCGTTATTGGTATCAACATATTGCAAATCGCCCAGCCAGATGGTATTACCCAGTGTGTTGCTCACTATCTGCGGCGAGGTGCCGGTAACATTTTGAGGATGGGTAGCCAGGTAAGCCAGTTGCGCCTGTGTTTTTACCACGCCCTGCACTTTATATCCGTAAAATTCTCCAACAGGCTGGCCTACAACCGTCCGGGTAACTGGTAAGCTAACATAGGCTGTACCTACGGTTTCGTTGATAGCCGGTGCACCGTTTAACGAGGTTACCGTATTCACATAATGCGAAAACGTGATTGTGCTGTTCCATTTAAAATCGTTTGTGACTATATTATGGGTGTTGATAGTAAACTCGAAACCTTTATTCTCGATATTACCTGCGTTGATATAAGGCGGTGCGATACCGGCCGGATTGTCGCCGTACTCGTTGGGCCCGCCCAAGAGGAAATAAGGCAAAGGTTGCTGGAACAGGAAGTTTTTTGATGATTTGATATAGTAATCGGCAACGGCATCGATGCGGCCGTTAAACAAACTAAAATCAATACCTGCATCTTTTTGGATGGCTGTGGCCCAGGTAAGGTTAGGGTTGGCAACGTTGTTGATGATGAAGCCTGTGCCAAATGCCGTAGCTACCGGTTTAAGCGACGCGCCATACACATATTGCGGAACACCTGAGTTACCGGTTGTACCATAGCTGGCCCTGATCTTGATATTATCGATCACGGCTTTTAAAGGAGCCATAAACGGTTCTTCGGATAAGCGCCAGGCAACGGCTGCACCGGGAAAGTACCCGATCTGGTGGCCCGAGGCAAAATTTGAGCTTTGATCGCTACGGATATTGGCTGTGATGCTGTACCGGTTATTAAAAGTATAAATTAACCTGCCCAGGTACGATTGCATTACCGAGGCACCTTTGCCTTCGTTCACAGAAGCACCTACCGCATTGGCAACCGCTATGCTTTGCACATTATTACCGGCCGAAAAACCAACGCCCGACAGCGGGATATAATCATAATTTGATTGCCAAACTTCGCGGCCCGCCAGGGCCGATATATTGTGCTTACCCCAGCTGTGCGAATAATTGAAATATTCTTTCCAACTCCAGTAAACGCTGTTGGTAATGGCACGGTTTAATGTGGCCGTATTGTTTCCGAAAGCAGGAGCACTGCCTGTTGCCCCGTAAGAATAGGTTGGGTTAAACGTCTGGCCGTTTGCCCAGTTGAAATCGCCGCTAAGTTCAGAGTGGAGCGACAAACCTTTGTAAAGCGTTATATCGGCATAAACGTTGCCGTTTACCTCGCTCCTGGTTAAATTATTAGCGATATTTAAGGCTTGCTGAACAGGGTTAGGCCCTCCGAGGATAGTACCGTTAACCACTGCAGGTCCGGCAAATGTACCATCAGCGTTATAAACCGGTGCATCGGGCGCGGCTAACAGGGCGTTGTAAATAATACCTGTATTACTGCCGAGGCCAACTTGCTGATCACTCCGCATGGCGCCGATAGTCGAGCCTATTTTGAGCCAGCCTTTTGCCTGCGAGTTGAGCGCGGCGCGTATGGTATAACGATCGAAGTTAAAGCCTAAAACAGTACCGTCCTGCCTGAAATAACCTGTCGACAGGTAGTAATCCGACTTATCAGTACCGCCGGATACTGCTACGTTATGGCTTTGCTCGGCAGCAGTGCGGAAGATCGCTTTCTGCCAGTTAGTGCCCGGGCCTAAAATACTTGGGTTGGCAAATTCGCCCCGGGGCTGGATACCAAAAGCGGTTGCGAGCCGGTTTTGCAAAGCGGCATATTGCTGCAGGTTATCTACTTCCAAAAATTTACCTTGCTGCTGTAAGCCTACAAAACCATCATAGGTTATTTTGGCACTGCCGCTTTTACCGCGTTTGGTGGTAACAATCACCACACCATTTGCGCCGCGGCTACCGTAGATGGCACTTGCCGAAGCATCTTTTAAGATATCTATCGATTCGATATCGTTCGGATTAAGCATCCCCAGCGGGCTCACCGAAGTTTCCATATTGGATGAACCCGGGCTGTTTAACTGTGCACCACCACTGTAGCCGTTTGCTGCGTTGCCGGTTATTTCCACACCATCGATAACGTACAGAGGCTCACTCTGCCCGAAGTTGCTGATCCCGCGTATGTGGACGGATGTAGCACTGCCGGGTTGGCCGGAGTTTTCGGTAACGGTTACCCCGGCTGCTTTACCTTGCAGTAACTGGTCCACACTCGGCTGCGGGATATTCTGGATATCCCTGGAAGTAACCGAAGAGATGGCTCCGTTCACATCGCCCCTTTTTTGGGTACCGTAACCAATGCCCACCACTTCAACATTGCTCAATGTGGTACTGGTTAACTTTAAGGTTACGTTAATTGTGGTTTTGTTGCCTATTACCACTTCAACGGGCGTCATACCAATAAAACTGAAATGCAGTACCTTACCACCTGCCGGTACATTAATGGTATAGGCGCCGTTAACATCTGTACTGGTAACCACTTTGGTATCTTTAACCATCACAGTTACCCCAGGCAGTGTCACACCTTTTTCATCGGTCGCTGTACCTTTCACAGTTACCGGGCCGCCCTGTGCATATACGGCGCAGTAACTGATCATCAGCAATGCCACCAGTAGTGCTTTTTGTAGATTTTTCCTCATAATGATTGGTTGATTTGTAATTGGATTAATAAGTAGATCGTGTTTATTTCAGGTTATTCATAGGTTATTTGCTTTTACAATCGGTTGCATAAACAGTATTCAGCCTCGGCTATGTCCTAAATCGATCAAAACTTAAGACGGCATAGTATGCAATTACAGCGATCAGAGAAACCCCGGATCATCGCATATCAAATTCTTTACGGCTCGTTTTTTGATTAATGTTACTTAATCAACATAATTGGTTATTGGCATAATAGGCCCACAGCTTTTACTGTTATCAGGGCGATATTGTTTTACCGAAATAAAAGTACTATAGGGGTTGTATTCAAATGTGGATTAATAGGGACACAAATGTCAACATTGATTAAACATTTGATTTTCAATAATTTAATACAATAAGAGCAGGCACAAATGTGCAATTATTAAACAAAATCCGCACATCAGGTTCCATAATAATATCGCAAATAATAACCGGAATACAGTTGGGTAAGACAGATAACTAAGCCTCAGCCTGGGTTTTGGCTTCCATGTAGTTTGAGGGCGATACGCCGTACTCGGCCTTAAATGCTTTCACAAAATACTTCTGACTTTTGAAACCAACCTTGTAGCATATCTGCGATATAGTAAGGTAGCCGTTCTCCAGCAACTGGGCGGCGCGCTTAAGGCGGATATGACGTATAAACTCGTTCGGGGTTTTGCCCGTTAAGGCCAGTATTTTTTTGTAGAGCGTGTACCTGCTTACAAACATTTCGCCACTCAACTCCTCAACCGAGAAGTTAGGGTTGTTGATGTTTTCCTCGATCAGCCTCAATAGCTTTTGCAGGAAAGCTTCTTCGGGCGATTCGATAAGCTCTTCGGTCGGTTTAACCTCTACCTGTTTTTGGTAGGTTTTACGCATGTTTTCCTGTTGCGCCAGGATGTTTTTGATCTTGGATAACAGTATCTCGAAGTTGAATGGTTTGGTAAGATAATCGGTAGCGCCCATTTCGAGGCCTTTGAGCTGCTGGTCCTCACCTATCAACGCAGTTAATAAAATAACCGGGATATGCGTAGTGCGCGGGTCGTTTTTGATCTTGGTACATAGTTCTATGCCATCCATCTCGGGCATGCTGATATCGCTTACTACCAAGTTAGGGTGCAGCGCCAGGGTTTTTTGCCAACCCTCGCGCCCATCGGCAGCTTCAACTATCGTGAAGACGTGTTTTAAATTATCCTTGATATAGAACCTGAAATCATAATTGTCTTCAACGATCAATATTGTTGGTTTTTTGCCAATATGATGATCATCAGTGGGTTTATGCTCTATTTCCGGCTGCTGTAGAGACGGTTTCTTGCCTGCCTTTTTAACTGCTGCGGTTTTCAACGGCAGAGTTACTGTAAAGCAACTGCCTTCGTTAAGTTCACTATCTACGGTAATGGTACCATTATACAAGCGCACAAATTCTTTGGTGATCGATAAACCTATGCCGCTACCCTGGTTGACCATCGAACCGGGAATATTATTTTGGAAAAAGGCTTCGAATATCTTATCCTTTTTATCTGCCGGTACACCGATACCGGTATCGATCACTTTGATCTGCAGGTTACATTCGAGCGGACTGTCGCTGCTTAAGGTATCGACAAGCAAACTCACGTGCCCGCCGGCAGGTGTAAACTTAAACGCATTGGACAGCAGGTTGAACAGAATGCGCTCGATCTTGTCACGGTCGAACTCGCAGCTTAGCTCGTCTATCGCGGCATCAAACACAAAGCTGATGTTTTTCTTCTCGGCAATATCGATGAAAGAGTCGGCGATATCTTTAATAAATGCGATCACCTCTCCCGGTTCGGTATGCAGCTTCAGTTCCTGCACTTCCATCTTACGGAAATCGAGCAGTTGATTAACCAGGTTAAGCAAACGCCGGGCGTTGCGATTGGCAAATTCAAGCTGGGTTTTTACCTCGGTCTCTTTGATCTGCTTCAGCACCTTATCTATCGGCGCCATAATGAGCGACAGCGGCGTACGGAACTCGTGGCTTACATTAGTGAAGAATTTGATCTTCATCAGGTCGAGCTCATGCATCCGCTTGGCTTCTTCACGCTCTTTTTCCAATTCAAACTGCGTCCGTATTTTTTGGATACCCCGTTTCCTGATCAGCAATAAAACTCCGATAACGGCCATGGCATAAAGCACATAAGCAAACGGCGTTTTCCAAAACGGCGGCAATATGTGTACCGTTAGGGTAAGTTCGTGTGCAGGCGCATTATCGCCAACAGCACGCACTTTAAAATAATAATCCCCGGCATCAAGGTTAGTGTAAGTGGCGCTTTGAACCGTTTTATCTGCTTCTATCCATCTGTTATTAAAGCCCTCCATTTTATACTGAAGCTTTACCTTATCGGGATTGAAATAGTTTAACGAAGCAAATTCAATGCTGAAAACATTTTCATCGTATTTTAAAGTGACCTCTTTTGATGAAGTAATAGATTGGGTTAAAATTACATCCCCGTTTACTTTATCACCAACTTTGAGGCTTTTATTAAAAACCTGAAAATCGGTAAATACGAGATCGGGAGGGGCGGTACTGATATGAATATCTGACGGTTTAAAAATATTAAAGCCGTTACCCCCGCCAAATACCAACTCGCCGGCCCTGGTTTTGCATGATGCATTGATGGTAAACTCGCGGCCCTGCAAGCCATCTGTTTCGTTATAATTTACAAACCTGAATTTCAACGCGTCGGTGGGCCCCGAAACGATAATATTGGATAAACCGTTGAGCGTACTGACCCACATATTGTGCGCATCGTCCTCCTGGAAGTCTAACAGGGTATTATCAGGCAAACCATCTTCTTTAATAATGTTTGTAAATTTTTGTGTTACCGGGTTGAATATGCTTATGCCTGCGCGTGTACTTATCCACATCAGGCCGCGGCTGTCTTGAAAAACACTGTTGCTGTTGTTATTGATCAGCGTATTAGGGTTGCTATCGCTATGAACGTAATTAATAAAGGTGTTGGTTTTTTTTAGCAATACATCAATGCCGTAATAGGTAACAACCCACAGGTTCTTCTGCCTGTCTTCGCAAAGGCCGGAGATATAATTTGAATGAATTGAGTTAGGCTGGTCATTTTTGTAATGGATAAATGTTTGCGTTTGCGGATTAAATTTGTTTAACCCGCCAGCTAATGTACCTACCCACAAATTATGAGATGAGTCTTCGAGTATGGACCATACCCTATCTTCGGATATGCTGCCCGGCAGGGCATCATCATGCTTATAATGGATAAATGTTTTACCGTCGAAACAATCCAACCCGCCAAAATAGGTGCCTATCCATAATTTTTGATCATGATCGAGGCACATCGTTATGATCACGTTGTTAGATAAGCTATTAGGATTATTTTTATCGTGCAGGTAACTTTTAAAAGCTCCTGTTTTTCGGTCAAAATATATCAATCCGCCGCCGTTGGTACCTAACCAGAGGTTACCGTATTTGTCTTCGATAAATTTATTGATATCGTTAAAAGGCAAGCTTTGGGGGTCGGACAGGTAATGGGTATAAAGCGGGAACTTGATGATATTTTCGTGGTAATAACTAATGCCTTTTTTGTAGGTGCCTATCCAGACGATGCCGGTATTATCCTTATACAGAGATATAATGCTATTTTGACTCAGGCTTTTATTATCATCTTCTTTGTTCATCAAAACGTTGAACCGAAAGCTATTTTTATCTAAAATACTGATGCCGCCATGATCTGTAGCTATCCAGATACGGCCCTTGTCATCTTGTATAATACCCGAAATAATGTTGGCGCGCAACTTATCAGGTCCTTCACCTTTACCGATGTGCTTGAATACCTTTTTATCTGCGCTCAGGTAAAACACCCCCGAAGAGTAAGTAGGCACATAAGCCCAAAAATTATCTTTGCTATCGATAAATAGCTTGAATGGTAAATTGGAAAATGTATAGTTATTGCTGATAACGTCCGAATGATAAATTACCGCATTAGTTTCGGGATTTAAACACTCGAGCTCCCCCTTAAAATAAATAAGCCATATATTGCCTTTGCCATCCAGGGATACATCGCACACTGCGTTGGAGCAAATACTGTTAGGGTTACCCTGTATATGTGCAATATGTGTTGTAGTTTTAGTTTTACTATCGTACTTGTAAACTCCATATACAGCGTGAATAAACCAGAAATTTCCGTTTCCATCTTTTTTTACCGTTGTGATATTGGCATCCGGAATATTGATCGATCTTAAATAACTGGCCGTTTTGCGGATAAAAATCTCTTTTACCGGATCGTAAATATTAAATCCTTCGGGGGTTTTTACCCACATTTTATTGTCGGGGCCTTCGGATACGCTGACGATGAAATCGTCGTTCAGGCTGGTGGTGTCGCTAACCGAATGTTTAAATACTTTAAACTTATACCCATCGTATTTATTCAACCCAGAAAGGGTACCGAACCACATAAAGCCTTTGCTATCCTTGGTAATACAGGTTACCCAGTTATGCGACAGGCCGTTGTTCACATCGAGCCGCGAAAACTGGAACTGCCCCTGCTGCGCTTTCAGGGCAATGCTGATTAACGAAAGGGCGATAAGTAATTTATACCGCATATAATTGGTTGTGCTGTGTTTATACGGGGTGAGCTTAACAAATATACAATTAGGCTGCAGACGGTTTAATTAATCAACGGTAATAATTGCCGAGGCCCGGATATCGCGCGATGACGCTCCCACCGAAATTTTATATTGGCCCGGCTCTACTACCCATTTCTTTACACTTTCATCAAAATAAGCCAGGTCGGCTGCTTTGAAATTTAAGGCAACCTGCGCCGAGCTACCTCTGTTAACAGCTACTTTTTTAAATGCTTTCAGTTCTTTTTCGGCTTTCTCGGCTTTCGGGTTTAGTTTGCTCACATATAACTGCACGGTTTCCTTACCTGAATATTTGCCGTTATTGCTTACTCTAAGTGAGGTTGTGATGTTCTCGTTGTTCTTATAGCTCTTTTTGTCTGTTTTGATTGCCGAGTATTTAAAGCTAGTGTAAGATAAACCATAACCGAAGCAATACAGCGGCTCGATCTTTTTGGTATCGAACCAGCGGTAACCTACCAATATGCCTTCTTTGTAATCGGCAGTGAGGTTTTTGCCGGGGAAAGTATTGAGGGCATGTGCAGGCGAATCATCCAGCTTGGCCGGGAAAGTGAACGGCAGTTTACCCGAAGGGTTTACCTTACCGGTGATGACATCCGCCAAAGCATTACCACCCTCGCTGCCGTTAAACCACGACCAGATGATGGTATGGTTATTTTTTTTGATCTCATTCAGATCGTAAGGTGCGCCGGCTATCACAACGATAATCGTATTCGGATTGGCAGCAGTAACTGCGTTCACCAATTCCTGTTCGCCGAAAGGTAAACTTAAATCCGCGCGGTCGTGCGCCTCACTTTCGTATTCGCGGTTTGAACCGATAATTAGGATGGCAGCATCGCTCGTTTTAGCCAATTCGGCGGCCGGTGCAATCAGTTCCGGATTAGGTTTATTGGCTTCCTGCTTGCGTGCCGCGCTATAGTTGAATTTATAATCAGCCTTATAGCCTTGCGCAAAACGGATATCGATGTTTTTACCTAAGCGGTTCTTTAACCCTTGCAATGCCGTAACCTCGTATTTTGCTTTTACACCTGCACCAAAGCCGCCCGTAGCAAAGGTATGAATGGCGTTATCGCCGATAACCGCAATGCTTTTTACCGTAGATGTGTTTAATGGCAGCAAGTGTTTCTGATTTTTAAGCAGCACGATGGATTCGGAAGCGATATCGTAAACTGCTTTGCTGTGCGCCGGGGTGTTGATGCTGCCTGGTAGCCTATGTGCCACTAGCGAGGTATGGTAAATCACCCAGAGGATACGATGCACTTTCTCATCGATCAGCTTTTCGCTCACCTTGCCGGCTTTTACGGCATCGTACAAGGGATCGGCAAAGTACCATTTTTCGAAGGGGCCACTTGATCCCATTTCCAGGTCGAGGCCGTTTTGGGCAGCGGCAACTGTGCTGTGTGTTCCGCCCCAGTCGGACATCACCAGGCCTTTAAAACCCCATTCGCCTTTTAGGATCTTGTTTAACAGAAACTCATTTTCCGAGCAGTGCGCACCATTAATGAGGTTATAAGCCGACATAATGGTATAAGCGTGACCTTGCTCTATCGATGCTTTAAAAGCAGGCAGGTAAATTTCGCGTAAAGCACGCTCACTTACTACGGCGTTGATGCTATCGCGCCAGGTTTCCTGGTTATTCACCGCGAAGTGTTTAACGCAAGCAGCTACATTTTGGCTTTGGATACCTTTTACCGATGATATGGCCAGTTGCGCGTTCAGGAAAGGGTCTTCGGAGTAATATTCATATGTACGTCCGCAAAGCGGGGTACGGCAAATATTGAAAGCAGGTGCCAGCATAATGTTCTTTTTTCGGGCCAAAGCTTCCTGCCCCATGGCTACACCGAAACGATAAGCCATTACAGGGTTCCAGGTTGCGGCTACTGCCGAACCATTCGGGAAGAAAGTCGCCGAGTCGGTTTTTAATCTCAGCGGCCCCCAGGTAAAACGGCCTACATCTTCGCGCACGCCTAACGGGCCATCATCGTAAGTAAGTTCCGGGATACCCAACCTCTTTACGCCTTCAGATGAAAAGAGAGAATTGCCATGCAGCATGGCGATCTTCTCTTTCAGCGTCATTTTTTTGATAATGCCATCGATCTTTTTATCGAGCGCGGTTTGCGCATAAGCAGACTGAAGACTTATAAAAACTATGCAGGGGGCCAAAGCCCTTTTAATATAGGTATGGATACATCTCATAAATTGTAAATATCGGTTAATTGGTTGAGCCGGCACAAGGCGCAGCTTCATGTTGTAAATGTAATTGCTCCAAATTAAGTTATTGTGCATTTATAGGGGCGTAAATGTCAACCCGCACATTTGTTGCCTTTCTGATAAAACAATACGGTACAAATACAAAAAAGCCCCTGCAATTTACAGGGGCCTCAAATAAGGTCAGTTAAAATTACTCGTGCTTAACCCAAACGTTGTAGATCTCTACTTCGCCATAGGCCGTGCATAATTCGCCAGGCGTAGTTTTTTTGCCTTTGCAGGATGATTGTACGTAGGCACCGGCTTTAAAATAAGCGCCGCTGTAACTGCCTTTGTAGGTATATTTCAGGTCGCCGTTATAATAGCATTGGGTTTCGTTATTGTTCACCACGAATTTGACATTGAAACGGGTACCCAAATGATAATTATCATCCAGGGTAAACGTTCCGCCGTGGTTTACTGATACCAGCAGGCGTTTATGCTCTAACCTGAAAAAGATAATATACTCATCGGCATTGTGTATCTGGCCGATCACGATCTGGTCGCGCACATCAGGCAAATGAGTAACTGCCTGGTCGATGAATAGCGTATGCGTGCCCGAGGACGAGGACCAATCGGCATTATCTTTACCGTTATCGATCATCTCACGCAGCTCTGACCGCGGAAAGTTGGAACCCTTTGTAGTAGCTCCATCTACATGCGCTTTAAAGCAAACGCCATCGCCCTTTTTATTGGTGAAAAAATATTCGGGATTAGTGTAAGTATTTAATTGCGGCTGTTTGATATCATCGGCAACGCCATCGGGGCGAGTGCTGATGGGTAGGGTGATCTTCCAGTTGGTAAGATCCAATACTTTGGATGGCAATGCCGGGTCGGCCACCTTGGCATGATTCGGGACGCGACTTGTGCAAAAAAAGAACAGCAGGCTGAGCGGCAGGAAGAGATATTTCATATAACTTGTTTGATATAGATAATGAGTTTTGGTTTACTGATGTACACCCAGATCTTTTAAGAAAGCCATATAAGCAGTAACGATCTCGGTCTTTTTTTCGTTCGTGAATTTGCCGTGACCGCCGCCGGGCACAGTAATGAACTGGCTTTTTACGCCCATTTGCTGTAGTTTTTGATACAACTCAACGCCTTGTTCATAAGGTACTATAGGATCGGCATCACCATGTACTACGAAGGTTGGCGGGCTATCTTTTTTAACATAGGTCAGCGGAGATACGGATTGTGCGAAAGGCTGATCGTCGGCACGTTTATCCAGCCACATGGTGGCCGATTTGCTGGTGCGGTGCGGCCCGTGCGCCCAATCCCAAACATCAGTAATGCCCGATTGGCTGATGATTGCAGCGACTTTAACTATCTTATTCGTCGGGCAATTGGTATCAAAGCGATGATCGTTGGCTAATAATCCACCCATCAATGCAAGATGTGCACCGGCCGAACTACCCATGATCACGATTTTGTTAGGATCGATATTCAATTCGGCAGCATGATCGATGATATAGATCAACGCACAGCGAATATCCTGCACGGCAGCAGGCGCCGGAGCGGTTTGCACCAGGCGGTATTCTACATTCGCCACAGCATAACCTTTCTTAAAAAAAGCACTGAAGCCCGATTGATCTTCCTTACGGCCTTTATTCCAACCACCGCCGTGGATGTTGATCACAATCGGCGACAGGCCTTTATCTTTTGAAGGCAGGTATAGATCCATTCGGCCGTCCCAGCCATTTACTTTGCTGTAAACAACGTCAATTTGTGCTGTGTACGTTGCCGGCACTTTTACTTTGGCAGGTGTTTTGGTGGAATCACTTTCGGTATCCTGCGCACAGACGTAAAATACAGTCAGCACAAGCGAAAGCATACAAAAGAGTTTTTTCATAGTCGGCGTGTTCGTCAAGTTTAAATTTTTATTAATTGGTTAACCAGATTGGTTGACCAAATATGAATACTTTATTCCACAAATGCAAAAAATTAATTTGAGATTAATTTTTCGGGGAAATTTGGAAATGAAATTTTAATTGGTAATTTTGGTCAACCAATTATTGGTAAACCAAATGCCAATTCACCTTTTATGAAGAAAGAACCTTTACTTAAACTAAGTATTTCCTTTTTTTTACCCCAAAAAGCCCAGTGGTTTTCGGCTGATAGTCTGCCGCGAATGTTTGCGGGAGCGATGAGTGTGCTGCTTATCTTCCTGTTTTCGGTAACGGCACTTGCACAAAACACTACTGTTACCGGCGCAGTGAAAGATGCGAAAGGCGAGACACTCATCGGCGTAAGCGTGCGCGTTAAAGGTGCCGGGGCGGGTACGGCAACCAACGTCGACGGTAAATACAGTATCATAGTTAAAGATAAACAGGCTACCCTTATTTTTAGCTATATCGGCTATACGCCGATTGAAGAAGTGGTGAACGGGCGAACCAGCATTAACATCACCCTGCTCGAAGAACCCAAGAACCTGAACGAAGTGGTGATTTTAGGCTATGGACAGGTACGCCGCCGCGATCTGACCGGATCGGTAGGTACAGTGGATATCGACGATATGAATAAAGCGCCGGTAAAATCGTTCGACGATGCACTGGCAGGCCGTGTGGCGGGTGTACAGGTTACCTCGCCCGACGGGCAGCCCGGTGCAGCCCCTGCTATCGTTATCCGCGGCGGCAACTCCGTAACCCAGGATAACTCACCTTTGTATGTGATCGACGGTTTCCCGATAGAAAACTACAACAATAATGCCATCAACCCAGCAGATATCGAATCGATAGAGGTATTGAAAGATGCATCCTCGACAGCCATATATGGCGCCCGCGGTGCAAACGGCGTTATTATCGTCACCACCAAAAAAGGCAAATCCGGACCGCAGCAAATTACCTACAATGCTTACTATGGCATACAAACCAACATCAAAACCCAAAAGGTGATGGATCCTTACAATTATGTAAAATACCAGGTGGAAGTTGACTCCCTCACCAATGATCAGTTGTACGATATTTTCAACCCGATAACCAACCCAACCGGTACACATAGCTTAGAAAGCTATCGCGAAGTACCGTCGATAGACTGGCAGAAACAGATCTTCCGTAAAGCGGGCATGCAAAACCATTCGCTGGCCATACGGGGTGGTAATAAGGATACCAAGTACACCATCAGCGGGCAATACTTCGACCAGGATGGTACCATCATCCGGTCGGGTTTTAAAAGGTACCAGGGGCGTATTACTTTAGATCAGCAATTAAACACGAAATTAAAAGTTGGTGTAAACACAAACTACAGCTACCTTATTACCAATGGTAAACAAATCGGCGGCGAATATTCTACCTCAGACCCTTTGCTGATCAACACCTGGAGGTACAGGCCACTGGCAAGTCCGGGTGAAGATTTGAACGCGTTGCTAATGAACGCACAGGATCAGGACGTGGTATCATCAACCAATTACCAGTGGAACCCCGTTTTAACCTTACAGAACGAGATACGCGTACGCTACTCCAACCTGCTTACCGCCAATGCTTTTGCCGAATACAACTTTACGCCAAGCTTAAAACTGAGGATCACCGGCGGCATTAACACCAGCAGTGTGGAGTACGATCAGTTTAATACTTCTAATTCGCGCCTGGGTAGCCCGGCCAGTCCGCTGGGACAAGGCGGGCCGAATGGTTCGGTAACGTATACCAACAAAGCAAACCTGGTGAACGAAAACACACTGACCTTTAACAAAGTATTTGCCAATAAACATGCGGTAAACATCCTGGCGGGCTTTACGGTAGGGAAAAACACCCAATCGACCAGCGGCGGTGGCGCGATATTGGTACCAAACGAAAGTTTGGGTGTAAACGGTTTGGACCAGGGCACGCCCTACTCTATCACCAGCTCAAAATCGGTAAACACACTGGCTTCGGTACTGGGTCGTATCAATTACAGCTACAACTCAAAATACCTGGCTACGGTAAGCTTAAGGGCCGATGGTTCGTCGAAGTTTTTAGATGATAACGTATGGGGGTATTTCCCTTCAGGGTCGCTGGCATGGCACCTGAGCGAGGAGAATTTCCTGAAGAATAACAAGATCATATCCGACGCTAAAATACGTACCAGCTATGGCATCACGGGTAATAACCGGGTGAGCGATACCGCCCCCTACGCCCTGCTTGGGCAAGGCGGCGCAGGTGGCGCGTATACTCCCGGCAATACCTACATCAGTGGCGCGTACCCGTTAAACCTGGCCAATCCTAATTTAAAATGGGAAAGCACTGCCGAAACCGATATCGGTTTAGACATGGCATTTTTTAACAACCGCATTGTTTTAAGTGCCGATGTGTATAACAAAAAAACAACTAATCTGTTGCTCAATGCTTCATTACCCGGTGTAACCGGATATACCACTGCGTATGAAAATATTGGTGCGACACAGAACCGTGGTCTGGAGATCACGCTGACCACGACCAACATTGCCACTAAGGATTTTAATTATACCAGCAACTTTAATATTTCCTTTAATCGCACCAAGGTATTATCGTTAACATCGGGCCAACCTTATTTGCTCACTATTCAAAAGTGGGGCAACAATGCCATTGCACAAAGTCCCGGCTTTATAGCCCAGGTGGGGCAGCCGGTGGCTATGTTCTATGGTTTGGTATCCGACGGAGTTTATCAAAACAGCGATTATACCCAAACTTCTCCGGGCGTATATGTGCTTAACCCCGGCTTGCCAACCTACAATACAACAACGGGCCTGAAAACACCCGGGGCCTGGAAATTTAAGGATATTAATGGCGACGGTGTAGTGGATGTGAACGACCTGACAGTAATTGGCAACCCTAATCCGAAGTTCATCGGTGGCTTTTCAAATAACTTCAGCTATAAGGGCATCGACCTAAGCATATTTTTCCAGTTTAGCTATGGCAACCAGGTTGCTAACCTCAACAGGATCGCGATGGAAGGTGGTGGCGGTGTATCAAACCCAGTTGGGATGAACCAATTTGCCAGTTATGCCGACAGATGGACGCTAAGCAACCCAAGCAATACGCTTGCAAGGGCTAATGCCGGGCCAAGTGCGCCAAGTTATTACCCTTCGAGAATTATTGAAGATGGCTCATACCTGCGTTTAAAAACGGTAAACCTGGGCTATCGTTTTAAGCCTGAACTGATCCAAAAAGCCGGTATTAAAGGCCTGAGGATCTATGCCTCAGCGCAAAACCTGTATACCTGGACTAAATATACCGGTTTAGATCCTGAAGTAGATTCGTTCCCATCGGCATTGACGCCAGGCCTGGATTATTCTGCTTATCCGCGTGCAAGGGTGATCACCTTAGGTTTAGATGTAAATTTTTAAAGAAACTGTCGACCGACACAAAATATTGAAATGAAAAATAAGATAGGTATCATAACCATGATGATCATCGTGCTGAGCGGGATGACCTCGTGCAAAAAATTCCTGACGCAGTTGCCGCAGGATTCTGTCGCACCCGAAACTTTTTACAATACATCCGATCAATTGAACTCGGCACTTGCGGCAGTCTATGCCGAGTTGGGCAATACTGATGAGGCCACCTACTCGCGCTTTTTGTCGCTCGAGGCCAATGGTTCTAATGATGAATATTACCTGCGCAGTTCCAGTGCCATAGCTGCTTCGGTTTACAATGCCAGTGCATCCTACGCAAACTTTATCACCTGCTGGAACGACTTGTACCAGGGCATTGAAAGGGCAAACCTGTTGTTAGAGCATCTGCCTGCGTCATCGGCGCCAAAAGCCACCCGGGATGAAATTATGGGCGAAACCCTGTTTTTACGTGCGTATTACTATTTTGTACTGGTGAGCTATTGGGGCGATGTGCCGTTGAAACTGCATTCGACGACCAGCGTTACCGATATTAATTACCCGCGTATCCCTAAAAAGCAGGTTTATGCGCAAATTATACAGGACATGACCACCGCCGAGGGCCTGGTGAATACCGCTACGGTTTGGAACAATAATGGCCGGATATCGAAAACAGGCGTTGAAGGCATATTGGCAAGAGTTTGTTTGCACGCTGCCGGTCGTTTAGGCGACGCAACCTATTATCAACAAGCCGAAAACTGGGCGCTGAAGGTAGTGAACAGTGGCCTGCATAGTTTGAACCCGGATTACAAGCAAATATTTATTAACGAGAGCCAGGACGTGGAAGATTTGAAAGAATGTATCTGGGAGATCGAGTTTTATCGCGATGATGCAGGCATATATCATAATTATGAGCGCTTTGGTTCGACCATCGGTATCAACAATACCAATACCGATTACGGTTTTATGCAGGGTCAGTACATCATGCTGGGCACTTATTACAACCTGTTCGGCAAAGGCGATCTGCGCCGCGACTGGACCATGGCACCGTTTTATTATTCGGGTAACGATGCTTCGCTTGGCAAGATCACTACCCCTACCACAGCAACCTGGGGTAGACCCTTGGCCAAATGGCGCCGCGAATATCAAAAACCGGATGTAATAGGCGTTAAGAATTTCGGCCCGACTAACTGGCCTTTGTTACGCTACGCAGATGTTTTGCTGATGCTGGCCGAAGCCGATAACGAGATCAATGGGCCGACTGCTACCAATGAAGGTTATGTTAATCTGATACGTGAACGCGCTTACGGCAACGTTTTAAATGGACGTGTAGTTAACAACATCGCCATTACAACAGCCGGTACGGGGTATACTACGGCTCCAACTATTACCATAAGCGGTGGCGGCGCTACACGCAACGCTACTGCAACAGCAACTGTGGCAAGCGGAAAAATAACCGCGATTACTATTACCGATGGTGGTGCATTTTATACCTCGGTCCCTACGGTTACCATCAACGGCGGTGGTGGTACAGGCGGCACGGCAACGGCTACTATTAGTAATTTAAGCGATGCCGATCTGGTGGCTTCGCAGTATTCAAGTAAAGCAGTATTCCGCCAAACGATAATGGACGAACGCTCACGTGAACTGGGCGGCGAAGGCCATCGCAAGCTTGACCTTTTCCGTTGGGGAACATTTTTAAGCACTGTTGCTAATTTGGTAACGATTATCCCGGTACAAGCACCAAGCGCCTCGTCATCGTCGACCTATGGTTATACCGGCCGCACAAGCGCCACAACACCATACAAAAATGTATCGGCAAGGGATACTTTATTCCCGATACCGATATCGGAGTTAACGTTGAATCCGGGGATACCATTCAGCGCGCAAAACCCGGGGTGGTAGTTATTTACGCTGATTTTTAGGCCATTATCGCATAATAATTAAATTAAAAAGAGTAGTTGTTTATTAAAAATTAATTATAATTTTGGTAAACCAAATTGGTCAACCAAATTACAATATGCAGAACATCATCAGAAATATACAGGCAATACAGGTTGAATCGTCTGTCGACAAAATTATTCTTCAGTTAAAACAGCTTATTACATCCGGCCAGTTAAAACCGGGCGACCGTCTGCCGGCTGAGAGGCAACTGGCTGAAAAGTTAGGCGTGGGCCGGAGCTATGTGCGGGAGGCAATTTTAAAACTGGAGTTTTATGGTTTACTGAGGACATCGCCGCAAAGCGGCACTTATGTTTCGGGTTTGAGCATTAAGGTGTTGGATAACCTGATCAGCGATATCATTAAATTTAATAAGGATGATTTCAGCGCGTTGATCGAGGCCCGCTATTATGTTGAGCTGGATGCCGTACGCCTGGCTGCAGAACGCCGTACCAAGCAGGACGTGATTGAGCTACGGGCCGCTTTGGAGGATTATGAGCTAAAGATAGAGCAGAACCTGAACGCTGTTGAAGAGGACATGCTCTTCCACATCAAAATAGCGCAGGCTACCAAAAACTCGGTGATCGAATCGATGATGGCGATACTGATACCTGACCTGATCAAGAACATCATCGAGAACAATATTTGTGGTAAGGACCGCAGCAAAATGGCAATAACCGAGCATCGTGCTATATTAAAAGCGATTGAAGAAAATGATATTGATGCCGCCGAAAATGCAATGGCCGCGCATTTAGACGAGGTTTTACAGGTAGCACGTACCGCGTTTGCCGCCAACCAGATAGTAAATAAATAATGGCCGTATTTTAAGATCATGAAACTATTTTATCGGTTAATATCGGTATGCCTTTTGGCGATACCCTGTTATAGCTTTGCCCAAACTCATCCTAACCTGATGCTGACGGCAGGCAATATCGCGGCTGTACGAAGCGGCTGTGCGAACAGTCCGCTGCTCAAGAAATCGTACCTGGAAATAAAAGCCAAAGCCGATAAGGCGCTGGCCGAAAAGATGGATGTGCCTACACCAAAAGACGGCGCAGGAGGCTATACGCACGAACAACACAAAAACAATTCGCAAAATATACTGGCTTGCGGTATTGCTTACCAAATTAGTGGCGACCCTAAATACGCGGCTTACATCAAAACCATGCTGCTGCAATACGCCGCACAATACGAGCAGTGGCCTCAACATCCAAAAAGGAAGAGCAACCAGATACCGGGCAAAATGTTCTGGCAATGTTTGAACGATTTTGTGTGGCAGGTGACAGTAATACAGGGCTATGATATGGTCTATAATGCCATCCCTGCGAAAGACCGCGTTACTATTGAACAGCATTTGTTCATCCCCATCGTAAAATACTTTACTACCGAGTGTAAAGAAACTTTCGATCTGATCCACAATCACGGTACCTGGTGTTTAGCCGCTGTGGGTATGACGGGCTATGTGATACACAACCCGGAGTATGTGGAGATGGCGCTGAAAGGTTCGGCAAAAGACGGCAAGACCGGATTTTTAAAACAATTGGATGAGTTGTTTTCGCCCGATGGCTATTATACTGAGGGCCCGTACTATCAGCGTTACGCCATTATGCCTTTTATTGCTTTCGCGAAAGCCATACAACAAAACCAACCGCAGCTCCACATTTTTCAGTATCGCAATAACATCTTAGCTAAAGCCATACATGCGGCTTTGCAAACTACTTATACAACCGGCAATTTTTTCCCGGTGAACGACGCGATGAAGGATAAGGATTTTTCATCCGAAGAGATCGTTTATGGTATTGATGTGGCTTACGCTGATATACAACCCGAGGCTGACCTGCTGGATATTGCTAAAAGACAAGGCCATGTGGTGGTATCGGATGCAGGGTTGAAAGTATCTAAAGCAATTGACAAGGGCCTCAGCAAACCTTTCGGTTATAAGAGTATGTTTTTAAGCGACGGGCCAAGAGGCGATGAAGGTGGTTTGGGAATTTTACGTTACGGCAGCAATGCATCGCAGCAATGCGTGTTGTTAAAAGCCGCTGCACAAGGCATGGGGCACGGGCATTTCGATAGGTTGAATTTGTTGTATTACGATAACAACACCGAGGTATTTTCGGATTACGGTTCGGCACGTTTTATCAATATCGAATCGAAATTTGGCGGTGATTACCTGCCCGAAAATAAAACCTGGGCCAAGCAAACCATCGCACACAATACGGTAACGGTCGACCAGACATCGCAATATAAAGCCAATCTCGAAAAATCGGAAGCGGCACATGCTTCGCTGGTGCATTTTGAAGATAAAAGCAATATACAGGTTGTGAGCGGTCGGGAAGACGGCGCTTACCCCGGTGTTGGCTTGTTACGCAGCAGCATTTTGTTTAAGCCTGAAGAACTGAAAAAAGCTTTATTGATCGATGTTTTTGAGGTGAACTCGGAGGCCGATCATCAATACAGTTTGCCATTTTGGTACCAGGGAGTGATTACTGATGCTTCGTTCAAATTCAGCGCCGTTACCGACGGTCTGAAAGCGATGGGTAAGGATAACGGTTTCCAGCACATCTGGCTAAACAGCAATAATGATCTGGCTGAGCCTTCGGGTTTTATAACCATGCTTAATAATAACATTTTTTACACCACGCACTTCGCTGCTACATCGCCGCTGCAGGTAAAACTGGTTACCCTGGGCGCAGGCGACCCGAATATGAACCTGCGAAACGAACGCGGCTTTATTTTGGAGCAGCATAAAAACGGCTGTCAGGCATTCATCAGCATTACCGAAACGCATGGTAAAACAGATCCAACATCCGAAACAACTTCGGGAGCGCAGAGCAATATCGGCGATATCAAAGTGATGAGCAACGATGTTAACGGCGCGACATTCAGCTTTACGGTTAAGGGTGTAAGCTATACCGCCAAGCTCGATTACAACAGCAAAAACAATTTTATACAGATCAGCAAAAGCAAATGATGACGACACAAAGCGAATTATTCCAGATAGAGAGCGAGATAACCTGGGAGCAACCGGACGAGAAGATACGAAGACAGATCTATGGGTATGACGACAAGATCATGCTCGTGAAAGCCAAATTTCAGAAAGGCGGCGTAGGCACCATTCATAAACATCCGCACTCGCAGGTTACCTATGTGGAGAGTGGGGTTTTTGAGATGAAGATAGGCGACGAAACCCGCATCATTAAAAAAGGCGACGGGTATTATGTACCACCTGAAGTGTGGCACGGCTGTGTTTGTTTGGAAGATGGCTTATTGATCGATGTATTTAGCCCGCTTCGGGAAGATTTTATTTAATCCTATCCTATGAAAAATATTTTTTTTTTCGTTTTAATATTATTGGCTTTTGCCGCCTATTCGCAGGATGCAGATACGGCAAAAGTTAAAAAGGAAGTTGCCATACCTGCGGGTTTCACTAAACAGTTAAATGTTACCTATACCAGCGTAAACGGCTGGGACGGTAAGGCCGACCTGTACCTTCCGCCAAATACCGGTAAACCTACGCCGGTGATCATCAATATCCACGGCGGTGGCTGGAACCATGGTTCGAAGGATGACCAGGGCGGATTTAATATCTTTTTTAAACAGGGCTGGGCAGTTGCCAATATGGAGTACCGGCTGATGCAGGTTGCTAAAGCACCGGGTTGTGTTGAGGATACCCGCTGTATGCTGATCTATCTGATCAAAAACGCCAAAGCGCTGAACATCGATATTAACAAGATCGTGATATCGGGCGGCTCGGCGGGAGCGCACCTGGCTTTGATGGGCGGTTTGCTGGCCAATGATCACCGGTTTGACACCAATTGCCCCGGCGTGGATAATATTAAAGTGGCTGCCATCATTGATAAATATGGCATTGCCGATGTGTGGGATTGGGGTAATGGGGTAATCAAAAGTAAATCTGTCGCTAACTGGTTGGGCAGTAATAACAATGCTGATTTTGCTAAATCGGTATCGCCTATATTTTATGTAACGAAAGACAGTCCGCCAACTTTTATAGCGCATGGCAATGCAGATACCATAGTACCTTACCAGCAATCGGTCGACCTGCACAAAAAATTTCTGGAAGTCGGGGTGAAGACCGAGTTTATGACCGTTGATGGCGGCGGCCACGGCAAATGGACCAAAGAGCAGAACGACGAAGTGAACAAAGGCATTATGAAGTTTTTAAAGGAAGTTGGGATATGAAGATCAAAGGCCTGCGCTGGTACATCATCACCCTCATCGGGATAGCGACGATCATCAACTATATCGACCGGAGCGCGATCAATATCATGTGGCCGTACATCTACAAAGAGTTTGGTATCAGTGATGTGGACAGTAAAAATGCACTGGCACTGATCACTACCTTTTTTATGATAGCCTATGCCTTGGGGCAAACCCTTACCGGCAAGCTGATGGACAGCATCGGTACCCGTTTGGGGATGGCTTTTTCTATCGCGTTGTGGAGCATTTCGATCGCACTGCATTCGCTGGCACGCGGGTTGGCTTCGTTTAATATCTTCAGGTTTATGCTGGGCTTTGGCGAGGCAGGTAACTGGCCTGGCGCTACCAAAAGTAACGCGGAGTGGTTCCCGGCTAAAGAGCGCGCCATAGCACAAGGCATATTCGGGGCAGGCGCTTCACTGGGTTCGGTAATTGCCGCACCGATCATTGCGATTTTATTTGTAGCCTTTGGGTGGAAGCTCACATTTGTTTGCGTAGCTGTACTGGGGTTGATATGGCTACTGCCCTGGCTCATCATCAATAAAAACACACCCGATAAACATCCATGGATAACTAAGGAAGAACAGGACTACACCCTGTCATCGGTAAAAAACACCAATAGCGCTGTTCCCGAAAAGGTATATACCTGGAAAGAGCTGCTGCAATTCAACAATACCTGGGGCATTATTTTAGGCAGGTTTTTTATCGACCCGGTGTGGTGGCTGTTTGTAACCTGGCTGCCTACCTTTTTAAAAGAACAGTTTATGTTCGATATTAAACAGATCGGCGGGTTTACCTGGGTGCCGTATCTCATCGCAGCCTGCGGGAGCTTGCTGGGCGGGTATTACTCGTCGGTATATATAAAGCGCGGTAAGGATGCTGCCCAATCGCGTAAAAACGCCATTACTATTGGCTGTACGCTGATGCTGATTGCACTAATTGGTTTGGTTGCCTGTTTATCGCAATTAAAAGCTAACCCGGGTTTGGCTATGCTGCTCATCAGTATTACGCTGTTCGGCTTCCAGTTCCTGATCAATAACCTGCAAACCCTGCCTGCCGATTATTTTAACGGGAAGAACGTGGGTACGGTAGCCGGAATGGGCGGTACTGCTGCCGTAGTTGGTACCTTGTGCACCACATGGGCCGTGCCTTTCATTACCCAAACCGGGTATCATTCGTTTTTTATACTGGGTGCGGTTTTGGTGCCACTGGCCTGGTTATCAGTTTTACTTATTAAATCAAAAAACCTTAAAAGTTAATTAAATATGCGTTTAAAAAACAAAGTAGCCATTGTAACCGGCGGTGCCCGCGATATCGGCAGAGCTGTATCGATCAAATTAGCCTGCGAAGGCGCAAGTGTAGTGGTTAACTACTTTCAGAAAGAAGAAGATGCCCAAGAGACCATAGCGCAAATTACGGCCAACGGCGGTAAAGCGGTAGCCGTGTATGGCGATATGACCAAGCCGGCAGATGTTGACAACTTGATCGTGAAAAGCCGCGAAGCTTTTGGTGAGGAGATACACATGCTGATCAACGTAGCCGGTGGACTGGTAGCACGCAAACCTACCGTCGAGATAGAGCCTGAATTTTGGGACAAGATATTTGAGCTGAATGTAAAATCGGTATTTATGGCATCGAAAGCGGCATTGCCATTTATGAAAGAGGGCGCTTCGATCATCAATTTTTCATCACTGGCTGGCCGTGATGGCGGCGGGCCTGGCGCATCGGCTTATGCTGCAGCCAAAGGTGCTTTGATGACCTATACCCGTGCATTGGCCAAAGAGCAAGGGCCACGAGGAATCCGCGTTAATGCCGTAGCACCGGGAATGATAGCTACAACATTCCACGATACTTTTTCGAAACCCGAAGTGCGCGCGAACGTGGCCAACTCTACCCCGCTGCGCCGCGAAGGCCAGGCTAAAGAGGTTGCCGATCTGGTTGCTTATTTAGTAAGTGACGAGGCAAGCTTTATTACCGGTACTAACGTAGATATTAACGGCGGCCTGGCTTTTTCGTAATTATAAAAACATCTTAAAAACGGGCATGACGATATGTTTATGTCCGTTTTTATTCCTCTCTACAGCAACTGGTTTTCACCACTGCGAACCCGGAGTGCCGACCCCGGCACATTTAAACAGCGGTTAAAAATATTTTCGGCAAATATTTGGAAATCAAAAATAAAGCTCGCATATTTGGTTAACCAATTATCTGGTTGACCAAAATATCAAGATCATTTCTTCATATCCGGTTAACCTGAAAAAAACCAAATAATACCTTTTCAATCACCATTGTTCATTGCCGGGGTAGCATTTGATTGATATTAAACCAAATTATTAAACATCATAACCAGTTGTTAACCTTTCTTACCCCCTATCCCGATATATGAAAAAACTTATACGTTATTTTTTCAGCCTGATCTTGTTTCTAATTGCCTCGGCACCATTGCTGGCGCAACACGTGGTTATCAGCCAGTATTGGGGCAGTGTTGGCAGTAGCGGCGCGCCGTACAACTCCAACTTTGTGGAACTTTATAATCCTACCACATCCGACGTTAACATGACGGGCTGGTCTGTTCAATACAAAAGCGCTACCAGCGCCGGGACGATGAACGTGATGGCGTTCCCGGCTAATTCCATCATCAGGGCGCACGGTTATTTCCTTATTTCGTTAGGCAGTTCGTCAACACCTGTCTCTTCAAATCCGCTCCCTACGCCCGATGCTGTCGGTGCAACACAGGTGGCCAGTTCGGGTAAGATTGCGTTGGTAGCCAGCACTACCGCCATCAGCATACCTGCTCCGCCGGCAAACAACCCGGATACTTATCCAAACGTGGTTGATTTTCTGGGTTTCGGAACTGGTGTCGATTTGGTTTGGGAAGGTACCGGAGCTGCCGGAGCAGGCACAGGTACTTCGGGTACAAAATGCTTTGAGAGAAAGGCTAATGCCAGTTCGACAGCTGCGACCATGATATCAACCGGAACCGATTACCTGGCCGGGAACGGTTACGACAGCGACGATAACGCGAACGACTTCTTGCTGATCGCCAACATCAACCCTCATAATACCTCGTCGCCAATAGCCGGGGTATTTGTGACTCCATCGGTTACTTCGCTGGATTTCGGCACCAGCCAAACTGTTAGTACCACATCAACAGCACAGAGTTTTTCGTTAACGGGGATATTGAGCGCTAATGCTACGGTAAGCACTTCGGCGCCATACGCGGTATCGAAAGATGGCACTAACTTCAGCACCTCGATCAGTTTTACGCCGGCCGAGATCAAAGCTACTCCGGGTCCGCTGGTGTATGTAAATTTTTCGCCGACTACGACGACGGCCAGTCCGGGTAGTGTAAGCATTACTTCAACAAACGCCACTACACAAACGGTTAACTTAACGGGCACGGGTAGTGCTGCAGCCGATGTAACACCGCCGGTAAATGCAACAAACTATCCAAAAACGAATAATATTACCACTACATCGGTAGACGTGATAAGCAACCTGAACGAAACCGGGACGACTTACTACGTATTGATACCTGCAACAGGTGCTGCTCCGACAACAGTAGCACAAATTGTGGCGGGTAAAGACGGCAACAATAACGCGATTGTAACCTCGGGCTCATTTGCGGTAACTGCGGCCAATACCGATGCGACCAAAACTATTTCGGGCCTATCGCCGGCAACAACTTATAATATTTACGTGGTATCGCAGGATGCAGCAGGAACGCCAAACTTACAAACATCATTTACTACGCTGAATGCCACTACACTAAAGCTTACGCAGACGATTACCTTCGCATCAACCGGTTCGGCAACTTATGGCGGTGTTGATTTTAATCCGGGTGCTACGAGCGATAACAATACCATCGGGATAACCTACAGCAGCAGCGACCCAGCTATCGCAACAATAGTGGCCAACAAAGTAAGTATTGTAAAAGCCGGAATCGTAACCATTACTGCAAACCAGGCGGGCAGCGCTTTATACAATGCTGCCACGGCCAAGCAGCAAACGCTCACCATTAACCCGGCCGCTTTGACCATCACAGCCAATAGCGTGACCAAATCGTTCGGTTCTACCTTAACCGGTGGCGCAGGTTCGGGCGCATTTACATCTACAGCTCTACAAAACAGTGAGAGCATCGGCAGTGTAACCATTACCTATGGCGCAGGCGCAGCGGCATCGGCAACAGCCGGAACATATACCGGCTCGGTAGTAGCTTCGGCGGCAACGGGCGGAACTTTTACGGCATCAAACTATAGCATTACTTATGTAGCTGGCGATATCACTGTATCGGCAGTACCTATCCCAACTATCAACACTACCGGAACAGTATCCGCGTTAAGCACAACTTACGGCACGGCTTCGACAACCGGCACATTTAATGTCTCGGGCACTAACATGACGGCCGGGATACTGGTAACAGCGCCTGCGGGTTTTGAGGTGAGCGCAAGTGCAGGCAGCGGGTTTGGTGCTTCGGTAACAATCGGTGCGGCAGGTACCATCGCTTCGACACCTGTTTACATCAGGCTGGCGGCTACAGATGGCGCCAACAATTATTCGGGCAACGTAACTTTGAGCAGCCCCGGCGCCAATAATGCCAGCGTGGCCATCGCGGTAAGCACCGTGAACCAAAAAACGTTAACCGTTACAGCGGCCAATGCTACCAAAGTTTACGGAACGGCTAACCCGACATTCACCATGAATTACAGCGGTTTTGTGGGTGCAGATGACGTAAACAGCTTAACCGTAAAACCAACGGGCAGCACAACCGCCACGGCAACATCGCCGGTAAATACTTATGTCATTACACCGGCGGGCGGCGTTGCCGATAATTATACATTCAGCTACGTAGCCGGTACTTTAACTGTAACCAAGGCCACATTAACAGTGACTGCAAGCACTACCACCAAGGCTTACGGCGCAGCATTACCCACATTAACACCGGCTTACAGCGGTTTTGTCGGCACGGACAATGCCGCCAGCTTAACCACACAACCTACAGTAAGTACTACTGCAACGGCAACATCGACTATCGGGCCGTACCCAACTACCGTAAGCGGCGGTGCATCGACAAACTATACCTTTACCTACGTGGCCGGAACATTGACCGTAACCCAGGCAACTTTGACCGTTACGGCAAACAGCCCGAGCAAAACATACGGTATGGCTAACCCGGCTTTATCGGTAAGCTACTCGGGCTTTGTGGGAAGCGATAATGCTGCGAGTTTGACTACACAACCAACGGTAACCACCACGGCTATCGTCACATCAGCGGTGGGTACTTACCCGGTTACGGCAAGCGGCGGCTCATCGCCGAATTATACGTTTGCATACGTGGCCGGTACTTTAACGGTGAACAAAGCCCCGTTAACCATAACTGCCGATAACAAGAGTATGCCTTATAGCGGTACGGTGCCGGCGCTTACTGCCAGCTACTCAGGCTTTGCGGGCACGGATAACGCCGCCAGCCTGACAACTGCGCCCGTATTAAGCACTACGGCTACACAATCGTCGGCGCCGGGCAATTATCCTATCAGCGTAAGCGGGGCAGCATCGGGCAATTACAATATCACTTATGTGAACGGCTCGCTGACTATTATCCCATCGAGTGATGCTACTTTATCAAACATTAAACTGAACGCAGGCAGCATTTCGCCTAAATTTTCATCGGCAATTACCAGCTATATCGATTCGGTAGACAACGGGATATATTATATCAACATCACCGCCACTACCAGCGATAATAATGCGACCCTGACCGTAAACGGAACAACCGTGAACAGTGGGAAAGCCTCGGCTACCATGCCGGTAAATACAGGTAATAACGCTATTACCATTGTAGTAACCGCGCAGGATGGTGTAACACAGAAAACCTACATGGTAACGGTTTATAAGGCAGCGCCTTCATCGGCTATAACCGCAGGTAACATCCTGACACCGAACGGTGACGGCAAGAATGATACCTGGGTAATCAAGGACATCCAGCTGTTCCCGAACAATTTTGTGAACGTGTACGACCGTGGCGGACGCGTGGTTTACAGCAAGCATGGATACGCCAACGACTGGAACGCGAACCTGAACGGTGCCCCGCTAACCGAGGGCACGTATTACTACACTGTAGACCTGGGTACCTCGGCGCCGGTTATTAAAGGTTATATCACGATTTTGAGAAACAGATAATTCCCCCATAACGACCATAAAATGAACATCAAAAATACTTTTACCGGGTTATTTACCTTTGCGGCGATGGCTTTGTCGGTACAACAGGGCAGGGCCCAGTTGAACCCATTCCAACAGGGTTATTATCTCAACAAATACCTGGCCGACCCGTCGATGGCCGGTATCAACCCGGGGTTGAACATCAACGCCGGTTACCGCCAGCAATGGAGCTCGTTCCCCGGTACACCTAAAACCCAAACTTTAACTGCCGATTACCAGGCTACCGATAAAGTTGGTTTAGGTTTGAACATCAGTAACGATAAAGCAGGGTTGATACAACAGACCCGCATTATGGCAACCTATGCTTACCACTTGCCTTTAAGCGGTAATGATCAGCATTTAAACTTTGGTTTATCCTTAGGTGTTAACGATCCATTCATCAGCACCGGCAGCGTTAACGGCGACCAGAGCGATGTGCAGATTGCCGATTACAACTCATTGAAACCTTATGTGGATGGCGATTTCGGTATCTCGTACACCAGCAACCACCTGACTGTTGAAGCTGCGATACCTAACCTGAAAGCCAACATTTTTAAAAACGAGGACGACCGGATAGATGTTGACCGGACGACCTTTATGACAGCAGCCAGCTATAAGATACAATTGCCGGGCAATGCGCTTGCGGTTGAGCCAAAAGTAATGTTTCGGGGCGTAAAAGGTTTTGACAATATCCTTGACGCAGGGGTTAATTTTAGTATGACCAGCACCGGCTTAAGTTTGCAGGGCATTTACCACAGCAACCAGAATGTAGGTATGGGATTTGCCTGGGAAGAGCATGCTTTTGGTTTAAGCTTTAATTACAACCTCGAAACCGGCCCGGTGAGTACTTACAGTTCGGGAGCTTTTGAGTTTGGTTTGAAGATTAAACTATTCAATAAGGCTAAATAATCTACAATTACTGTTAGTATATTTTATTGATATTATTTAATACTTAGGCAATAGTTTTCCTGCATGGATTCGAACCACGATTTTCTGAACCAAAATCAGACGTGCTACCATTGCACCACAGGAAAATTTACAGTGGAGAATCCAGGTAACGATCCCGGATCTTCGGATTTTCAATCCGCCGCATACACCATGTTTGCTAATTCTCCAACAAAGTGGAAACAAAAGGACTTGAACCTTTAACCGACACCGTATAAGGGTGCTGCTCTAACCATTGAGCTATATTTCCAAAGAAAAACAAAGTAAGGCAACCCGGACTCGAACCGGGAACCTCCACATCCCAAATGTGGTAATCTGAACCAATTGATATATTGCCCTAAAACAAAAAAGCCCCTTAGTGATCTAAGAGGCTTCAAAGCGTTTGTTATATTTTTTCAATACATAGCTACTCACCTCTGATAAATCAGTTGCGAAAATTGGCTTTGTATCGATATTGTTTTCATGCCGCAATAATACAAATTTTATTTAATATCATAAAATTAAAAATATTCTTTTTCTAATTACCCCAATTAGTGATCGACCGACTTTATTATCAGCATTCTATTAAACCATTTTTCCGGGTCCTTTACTCTGTCAAACGTCACCAATATCAACCTACTTCGAAACATTATATGGCAAAATAAACTTTTGCTGCAATTTAAATTAGAAAATACCATTACTTTAGTTTTAAAATAAACTTTTAATTAACAGAATATGGAAAAGCGTATCCGCTTAATTTTTGCCATGACCCTTACCTTGCTTTTAACCGGCAACCTGGTTAAAGCCGACGAAGGGATGTGGATACCGATGCTGATCGGTAAAAACTATGATCAAATGAAAAAACAGGGCTTTAAGCTTACTGCCGAAGATCTGTACAACATTAACAAAGCCAGCATTAAAGATGCCATCGTATCGATGGGCGGCGGTTTCTGTACTGCCGAGGTGGTATCAAGCCATGGCTTGCTGTTTACCAACCACCACTGCGGTTACGAGTCGATAGCTGCGAACTCGACTCCGCAGAATGATATTTTAGATAATGGTTTTTATGCCAAGAGTTATGCCGAAGAGAAGCCTATACCCGGCCTGTTCGTGGATTTTTTGGTTCGGATAGAAGATGTTACCCCGCAGGTAACCGCTGCCCTGGCCGGCGCCAGTGATGCCGAGCGTGGCACCAAACTGGCGCAGATAAGTAAGCAACTGGTTGACAACAGTGTTAAAGATACCCATTACCACGCCGCCATCAGCAGCTTTTTTAAAGGTAACCAGTACTTTTTGTATGTGTACGAAAAGTATTCGGACGTACGTTTGGTGGGTGCCCCGCCACAATCGATAGGCAAATTCGGCGGCGATACCGACAACTGGGAATGGCCGCGCCATACCGGCGACTTTTCGATCTTCCGGATATACTCAGGTAAAGACGGACAGCCGGCCGAATATTCGGCAGATAATGTGCCGCTTACACCAAAGAAATTTTTACCCATCTCCATAAAAGGAGTTAAAAATGGTGATTTTGCTATGGTTTATGGTTACCCGGGCCGTACCGATCGCTTCCTGACCTCGAATGGTGTACACTTAGCTACCGAAGAAACCAACCCGATCATCGTAAAGCTGCGCGACATCCGCCTGAGGGCCTGGAAAGAAGAGATGAACAAAAGCACCGAAACCCGCCTGAAACTTTCATCGAAATATGCCGAGATCGCCAACTACTGGAAGTACTACATCGGCCAAACCGACCAGTTGAAACACCTTAAAATCTACGAACAAAAACAAGGTGAAGAAGCCGATTTTACCAAATGGGCCGCTGGCAAACCCGAGTATACCGGTTTAATGGATGCGTACAAAAAAGCCTATGCAGATTATGAGCCTTATGCCATTCATCGCACCTATATTAACGAAGGCTTGCTGGCCCCCGGCTTTGTGATTATGAACCTTAACCTCAACGGCGGCATTCGTGCTTTACAGCAAATGAAAGACAATGCCGATGCGGTAGCCAGCATTAAAAGCCAGTTAGGTAAAATCATCGATGATTATGCGGGCAATTACAATGAAACGGCCGATAAAAAAATATTCGCGCAGATCATGGCCTCGTATTATGCCGATGTGCCCGCTGCACAGCACCCGCAGTTCATTACCGATATCGTGACTAATTATAAAGGTTCAACGCCGTTGGAATCGTTCACAAAATATGCCGACTATTTATGGGCCAGCAGCAAGACCATCAGACCGGCTGATATTAAAGTCCTGATGGACAACCCATCTATAGACGCTATAGCTAACGACCCGGCTTTTGTGTACGCGCAGAATGTTAACCCGCAAGCATATTCGCGCAAGGTTTTCGGCACTAAAATAACAGATTTCGAAGCCGAGAAAGCTCGCCTTGATCATCTGTATCAAAAGGCTTTATTAGAGAAGAACGCCGATAAGTTAATGTACCCTGATGCCAACTCGACCATGCGTATCAGCTACGGCAACGTACAGGATTACATTAAAGACGGTAAAAAAGCGCCTATCACCACCAACCTGAACGAAGTAGTGAAGAAATATAAACCAAAAGATGACGAATTCGACCTGCCGCAATCGCTGCTGGATGCTTACAAGGCCAAGACTTTTGGCCAGTATGGCGAGAACGGGACAGTGCCCGTTTGCTTTATCACCAATAATGATATTACGGGTGGCAACTCGGGTTCGCCGGTAATTAACGCTAACGGTGAGCTGATCGGCCTGGCTTTTGACGGTAACTGGGAAGCGATGAGCGGAGATATCGCATTCGACAAAAAATACAAACGTACCATTTGCGTGGATGTGCGTTATGTGCTATGGTGCATCGATGTGCTTGGCCATGGTAACAACCTGATCAGCGAACTGGATATCCATAAGAATTAGGATAAACCAGGCGATAAAACAAAAGGGCTGAATAGAGATATTTCGGCCCTTTTGTTTTTAAATCTATGCCTCGCGAAAACTAAACCTTGCTTTTGGTGAAGCGCCCATAAGCTGATAACTATTGTTTTTGCAAACACCAGGTCGTCATACAGCGCAGGTTTTGTACGTTGGTGGTTTTAATAGGCTCGTGCAGATAAGCGTTCAGTTCGGCAGTGTATTGCAGCAGCATTTCCTGGTTCACTAAAAAACGCTCCGAACCATCAGGCAGTAAATACCTCCCGTTGCCCAATGGTTTTACCAGGGTTTCAATACCAATGTCCGACGCCAACCTGGCAAAGAGATAGCCTCCCGGTTTCAATACACGCCACATTTCGTGCAGCATGGCCTCAAAGTGTGTTTTGCCTTGTGCGAAATGCAACACGGCGCTGCTGATCACCAGGTCGAACTCCGCGTCGCCGAAAGGCAGAGCCTCGGCAGAAGCTATTGTAAAATTACCTTGCGGGATATGTGGTGCGAGCTTTTGTGCCAATTGCTGTACATTGGCAACAGCGTTCGGGCTTGGGTCGATGCCGTGCACTTCAAACCCGTTCTGTAAAAAGTAAACAATGTTGCGCCCGCCACCACAGCCGGCGTCTAATATTTTGTGGCAATTGTTATAAGTGCCTTTCAGTAACTGATCAAAAAGGTAGATATCGATACTTCCGTAAAGCTGCTGCAGGTTGTTTGTCATCAGGTATATTTCTGTAAATTTAGCAATTCATCAAGATAAATATGAGCCCCGTTACTCCTTTTCACATTGCAGTACCTGTTTACGATCTGGAAGAAGCCCGCAGGTTTTATCGCGAGGTGCTGGGCTGCGGCGAAGGCCGGAGCAATACGCGCTGGACTGATTTTAACCTGTATGGCCACCAGTTCGTTATCCATTTAAAACCCCGCCCGATTTCGGTTGAACAAACCCATCACAACCCTGTCGACGGACACGACGTACCCGTACCGCACTACGGCGTAGTATTACCATGGGAAGATTGGGAAAAGCTGCGCGACAGGCTGCAAAGTATGAACATCAAATTTATCATCGAGCCGTATATCCGCTTTAAGGGCTTGCCCGGCGAGCAGGCCACCATGTTCTTTTTAGACCCCTCGGGCAACGCCCTCGAGTTTAAAGCATTTAAGGATATCGGGCAGTTGTTTGCCGTATGATGTAAATTTAGTGGGGCGTTTGCTAATTAAATGTCGTTTATGTCAGATAAGATAAAACCGATCTTGTTTGTACAATTAGCAGATGCGCAGTGCGGCAACGCAGGTAATATTTGAAAACGGCCTTCGTTTCGGAATCAGTCGGCTGGTACAGACAAAGGTGCAAAGTTGTTATATTCCGTCATAGTTATGGAAAAACATCACCGCAATACTATTCAAAAAAAGTTATCCGCCCAGATGATCAGGAATTAAGATAGTGTAAAATTGAAATTTGATATTGTATATTTGATTTAACCAATTATTAACACACTGACCGATTATTAACCTGATTAATTATGGAATGGTATCAATATGTGGCCGGCTTTCTTGCCGGTACATTTTTCGCTAACGCCGTACCTCATTTTGTACACGGCATCTCGGGTAACAAATTTCCAACGCCCTTTGCAAAGCCCCCCGGCAAGGGGCTGTCAACATCAACTACCAACGTTTTGTGGGCATTGCTCAATATTATCGTCGCCTGCTCGTTGTTCAGGATAAGCAAATTTCACCACGATAAGCCCCTGGAAATGATCATCCTTTTTGCCGGAGCGGTGGTGATAAGCGTATTCCTGAGCATTCGCTTTCAGGGTAAGCATAAGGAGTAGCTACCTGGATAAATGGTGCGGCACGAACCTACAGCCCGTGCCGCCCACAGCGACCAAACTTTTATTGCTCCCGGATTTGCATAATTTTCAAAACTCTTATATTGTGCTTTTAATTTTTTAAAAATACGATGAAGATTAACGCTAAACGACTGGCTCTGCATTTTGCAGAAATGAGCCAGATTGGCAAAATAGGAGAAACCGGTACCTGCCGCCCCGCCCACAGCCCCGACGAAAAACAGGCTTTTGAACTGGCATCAAGCTGGATGCACGCTGCAGGCATGCAAACCCGCATAGATAATTTTGGTAACCTCATCGGCACGCTCAAAGGCAGTAAACCCGAATTGCCCGTACTCATGATGGGTTCGCACCTCGACTCGCAGCCCTATGGCGGCCGGTTCGACGGCGTAGCCGGTGTACTTTGCGCGATAGAAGCCATCACCACATTAACCGAAAACGGCATCAAACCCAAACGCACCATCGAAATCATCAGCTTTGCCGACGAGGAAGGTTGGCGCTTTAAAAAAGGACTGTTCGGCTCACGGGGTATTTTAGGCAAGCTTGAAGAAGGCGAACTGCAGCGCACCGATGCTAATGGCATCACACGCGAAAAAGCTTTGATCAATTTTGGCTGCGATATCGGCAAATTTAAAGAGTCGGAATACAAAGCAGGAAGCATTTTTGCTTTCCTGGAGTTGCACATCGAACAAGGGCCCATCCTCGACAGGGCCAATAAACCGATCGGTATTGTAAGCGGCATTTCGGGCCCGCTATGGCTGACGGTTAAGATGAAAGGCATGGCCGGCCATACCGGCTCGGTACCTATGCACATGCGGCAGGATGCACTTTTGGGAGCTGCCGAGGTGATCGTTGGCCTCAACAAAATTGTAACTCAGGTTCCCGGTGCACCAACCGTAGGTACTGTAGCTACCATAGATGTATTCCCGGCATCGCGTAATATCATTGCCGAAGAAGTAGTGTTTACACTCGATCTGCGCGATATCGACCTCGACCGCCGCAACCGTTACGAGCAGCAGGTACGCGAACTGATTGATGCATCCGCCAAAGCACATCAACTCACTTATAAGGTTTCGGTGGATACCAACAGCGAACCGCGTTATTGCGCCGGCTGGATCAAAGATATCATCGGTGAAGAATGTAAAACTTTAGGCCTGGATGCTCCCGAACTGATGAGCGGACCTTTCCATGATGCCCTGGCTTTATCCTACGCCTGCGATTACGGTATGATCTTTATCCGTTGTAAGGACGGCATAAGTCATAACCCTCTCGAGTATTCGAGTGATGAGGACCTGGCACTCGGTACAGAAATTCTATATGGAACAATTTTGAAGGTATTGCAGAAGTAATTTTAATGAATAAGTAACCGATGCAAGATGGCATCGGGATTAATGCCAATACCATCTACCGGTCAGCTGATTCTTTAAATAAGCCAAAATCGCTTAGCACAATACAAGCGTCGGATGCGGTAATACGCAGCCTTACCTTAGTCGCGGTAATATCCTGCGGAAGCCGGATCAGCCTGTTGGCGCCGATAGTTGTAGCGGAGGCAATTTCCGTCCATTTCCCATCCGCGAATGCATCCACAGCAAAAGCACTGATACGCTGACCCAGTTTAATATTTTCGCGCAGACGGATGATATTGAAAGTTTGCGGTTTGGTTAGAGCAAGCGTCAGGTCGGCAGTGGTTACCTTATCATCGGTAGCCCAGTAGCTGTACCGGTCATCATCCAGCAAACGCGCCGGCCCGTACTTAGCTGTGTTATTACCGCGGATATTGCTTGCCGAAACCTTAGCGCCCCTGGCCAGGTTTACCGCAAAAGTTTTACGCAGGATATCACCGAATGCTTTGAGCGAAGCTACATCGCGCTCGTTGATCAGCCCACGGCGGTCGGGCGCGAGGCCAAGGTCGAGATCGGCGCCCCGGCCTACGCTTTTGTAGTAGATATCCAGCAATTGCTGCGGTGTTTTTACTTTTTCATCCTGGCTGGCATGGTAAAACCATCCGGGGCGCAGCGGCACATCGCACTCGGCAGGCATCCAGTTCGGTGCGCCGTGTGTACCCTCAATACCCAGTTTATCCAGCACATAACCATTGGCAGGGCCTTTACCTTCATCCGGGGCTTTAGGCAGATAGGTTGCCCAGCAGGTTTGGCCCGCTTCGCCATTCTCGTTGCCTACCCAGCGCACATCAGGACCCACATCGCCGAAGATGCAGGCATTGGGCTGTAGCTTGCGTACGATGGCCCAGGTGGTATCCCAACCGTAATAGGTGGTTCGATCGATCTTACGTACCTCGCGTTTGCCACCGTAATAGCCATCGCCGCCGTTGGCGCCATCGTGCCAGGAAATGAACAGCGGGCCGTAAGTGCTGTAAAGTTCTTTGATCTGATTGCGATAGGTTTGCACATAAGCCGGTGTGCCGTAGGCGGGGTTGTTCCTGTCCCAGGGTGAGCAGTAGATGCCCATTTGCATGCCCAGTTTATTACAGGCTTCGCGGTATTCGCGCACAATATCGCCCGCACCATTTTTGTACGGGCTTTTAGTAATGTTATGCCCGGTAGTTTGCGTGGGCCACAGGCAAAAGCCGTCGTGGTGCTTGGCCACGATCACGACGCCTTTAAAACCACCGGCTTTAGCCGCACCGACGATCAGCATAGCGTTAAACTGCGTGGGATTAAATATTTGCTCATCTTCATCGCCATAGCCCCACTCCTTATCTGTATAGGTATCCACACCAAAATGGATGATGCAGTACATTTCCATCTGGTGCCAGTTGAGTTGTGCGGCACTCGGGATAGCACCGTAGGGTTTTGGCGACGTGTTTTGGCTGTAACCGGATAAAAATATTAGTGTTAGTAAACTAACTATTAGGCTTTTTTTCATATACTAATCAATCAATAAATGAGGTTTCTCCTGGTAGGTGTTCCATAAAAATTCGCCGAAGATGGTATTGGCCCAGGCAAACCATTTTCGGGTGTACCTGGTTGGATCGTTCACGTTAAAGGCCTCGTGCATAAAGCCTGTACCAGCGTGGGTTTTCCTGAGCATATCGATGCAATATTTGATCTCGTCGTCGCTTGTACTGGTCAGGCCACGACTGATAATACTCAACGGCCAGGCCATATCAGGCATGCCTACATGTGGTCCGCTGATGCCTTCGGCAAATTTGCCTTTGCTGAAGTACGGGTTACTATCCGAGAGCACATAGCGCCGGGTATTCTGATAGACCGGGTCGTTTATGTTGACCGCGCCCAGGTACGGTAAGGCCAGCAGGCCGGGGATATTGGCATCGTCCATCAAATTATGGTTACCGAAGCCGTCGACTTCGTACGCGTAAATCTGACCGTACACGGGATGGCTGACGATCGCGTATTTCCGGAGTGCGACCTCAACTTCTATAGCAAGCGCCTGCAGTTGGGTAGCCAGGGAGGTGTCGTGTTGTAAAGTACTTACCATCTCGGCCGCCTGCCGCAGGCTCACCACCGCAAAAAAGTTTGAAGGGACGAGGAAAGGGTAGATGGTTGCATCATCGCTGGGTCGGAACATGGAGCAGATCAGCCCAACCGGTTTTACAGGAAAACCGTAGCCACCCATGGGCAGGGTATCGGTAGCGGCACTGGTGCTGCGCTGAAAATGATACGGGCCGTGGCCTGTCTTCCGCTGCTGATCGATGAATACTTGTAAAATATTATGGATAGCATGTTTCCATTGCTCGTCGAAAGGCTGGGTATCGCCGGTAGTTTTCCAGTAATGGTATGCCAGCCTGATGGGGTAACAGAGCGAATCGATTTCGTATTTGCGCTCGTGCACGCCCGGCTTCATTTCGGTATGATCGCTTTTCCACTCGCTTATTTTGGTATCATCCTTGTAAAAAGCATTAGCATAGGGGTCCTTTAAAATACAACGGGTTTGCCGGTTGATGACACCGGCTATCAACTTTTTGAGTTTATCGTCGGTTTTGGTAAAAGGCAGATAGGGCCAAACCTGGGCACTGCTGTCGCGGAGCCACATAGCGTCGATATCGCCGGTGATGACATAAGTATCGGGTTTGCCATCTGCCATCTCAAAAAATACTGTAGTATCCAGGGTATTAGGGAAACAGTTTTCGAACAGCCAGCCAAGTTCTTTATTTTTTACTCCGGCTTTAAATTTTACGATGGCATCTTCAATAATGGCGCTCCTGAAATTACGCTTACTTAAAAGCGGCCTGTTGCCGGGGTATTCACCGTCGTTAATGGCAAAAACATTATTGCTTAAAAATAACCCGGTTGCGAGCAAACTGGTATGCTGTAAAAATTGGCTTCTTTTCATGTCAGTTTAAACCAAGGTACATACTTCGGCACTTAATGCCAACAGTTTTATTTTGATTTGGCAAGTGACAAACTTATCGCGAAATAAATTTTCGTCACACAAAAACATTTAATTGTGATCCGGTGTTCCTCAATTACAAAATACCTCACAAACTATGAAACGATTTAATGAACACGATACTGTGGTTTACACCAACGAAAAGGGCCAGATGATAGATACTTTTGTGATCTATGACACCGACCCGGACAGCGGGCTGACCCATATCAACCACATGAACCTGAAAGTTCCGGAAAGTATGCTGCAGTTACATCCATTAACTATCAAAGGTCATCACATGCCCATGCGTGATTCTTTTAGTTTTGAGATATTTAAAAAACTGAAAGAGAAATTCCTGGTTCAGGATAAACTTACGGTTCGCCGTAAACTAAAACCCGAATCCGGCTTTGCCGGTCCGCTGGCGAAAGCATCTTAAAATACATGGCCGCTTTGCAAGCGGCTTTTTTTGTTAGTTGTATGGGGATTCCTGCATACCAGCCGCGGATTAGTATTGTGTGTCTTATCTCAATTAAATCTTCCACAAAAAACTGACCTATAACGTATAACAAAATATTTGTGTATCCATTTTAGTTTTTATTCATTAACTTCGGGCAACCATTGAATTGTAACATTCGTATTACACTTCAAAAACCAATTTATTAACTTAATTACCCGACTAATGAAAACTATTAGTTTAAAGCTATTTGGCTGCTTATTATTAATAACCGCAGCATTCAGTTCGTGTAAAAAAACTGACGATACGAACGCTTCATCGCAAATTTCTTTCGGCCTGACATCCGACAGCCCCCTGGCAACATTCTCTGTTCCCGGTTCAATTGCCGTCAATTCGTTAGTGACTATGGGGCCACCTTTGGGTACAGCCGGGATTACCTGGACATCCGGAATTGCAAATATCGCCCGGTTTCAACTGGAAGCTAAAAAAGATGGTAAATCAACAGAGATCAGTACCGCGGGCGTAACCCATGTGGATTTGTTTGCACTCAATTCGGCGCTTGCCAACGTCCGGATAGATGCAGGTACCTATACGGAGATCGAGCTTAGAGTTGTTTTTGAAAAGGTAGCAGCCGGCGATCTGCCTTTGGTTTTAAAAGGAACATATACCACCAAGGCAGGTACTAACATTCCCGTCGAGTTTGACTTTAATGATAATCTGCTTATCAAAGCAAGCGCTGAGAATCTTGTTGTAGACGGCACAAAGAATCTGGGAGCCAGCTTAACTGTGCATCTGGCTAAACTGTTAGCCACAATTACCGCCGCCGAAATAGACGCCACCACACGCACCAACAACACTATATTAATCACCAGTTCGATCAATACCAATGTTTATAATAAAATAATAGCAGCATTAACATCGTGCAGCGATTCGAAGCCCTTCGAAAAGCATGATAAATAATCTTCACATTTAAAAAAATAAAGAAAGCCCGAAAGGGCTTTTTTATTTTACAATACTTACCTGTGCAAATGCAATTGGCTATCCAATCAACAATAGCAAATAAAAAATACAGTATTTATCTATAAAAACTGCAAAATCTGTAGCTATCATGATCATTTTTGTTAAATTTGGCTGTGGCGCGATTTTTTATCGTTAAATTAGCAATACATAGTTTACACATTGACAAGTTTTATTTTAAATAACAAAGCCGTTAATACCAGCCTGCCGGCAGGTATGCTGCTGCTCGATTTTGTGCGCTATCAGCAAAATCTGAAGGGCACTAAAATCGGCTGCCGCGAGGGTGATTGCGGCGCCTGCACAGTACTTATCGGCGAGTTGGATAACGGGCAGGTTAAATATCGCTCGGCAACTTCGTGCCTTACACCTTTGGGCAACGTTAACAATAAGCACATTGTAACAGTAGAAGGCGTTAACATGGATGACCTGAACCCGATACAACAGGCCATGTGCGAAACTAACGGAACCCAGTGCGGCTTTTGTACACCGGGTTTCATTGTAAGTATGGCTGGGTTTTGCTTAAGCGATAAAGAACCTACTTATAAAAACGCCATAGCATCGGTTGATGGTAACATTTGCCGTTGTACCGGGTATAAATCCATCGAGCGGGCGCTTGAGAAGATAACCGCTTTACTTGAGGACAAACCATCTGATGCAGCAGCGTTCGTTACCGAAAAGGGAATACTACCTGCTTACTTTACCGATATCCCCGAAAAGCTTAAACTCTTATCCGAACAACCAAATGGTGCAGACTTAGCCAAACCAAACAAACTCTTTATTGGCGGCGGTACCGACCTGTATGTGCAGCAGCACGAAGCCATGGTGTATGCCGATATTGATTTTGTGGGTGCAAAACCCGAGCTTAAAGGCATTACGCAGCAAGGCGATATCTGTACGATCGGCGGCGCGACAACCGTTAGCGAGTTTGCGGCTTCGCCGATCATCAGAAAGTATTTCAGCAACATCGACCAATTTACCAAGTTGGTATCGTCGACCCCGATACGCAACATTGCCACCTTTGCAGGGAATTTTGTAAACGCCTCACCCATCGGCGATTTCTCGATCTTCTTTTTGGCGCTTAATGCAATATTGGAGCTAACCGATGGTATTACAAAACGCAACATCCCGCTAAGGCAATTTTATAAAGGATATAAACAGTTGGACAAAAAACCCGAAGAATATATCAGCAAATTCTGGTTCACCTTACCGGATGAAAAAACACTGTTCAATTTTGAAAAGGTAAGCAAGCGTACGCACCTGGATATTGCGAGTGTAAATACAGCCATCAGTTTGGTTATGGCCGGGAGTATAATTACCGATGCTTCGGTATCTGCCGGTGGTGTAGGGCCGACTCCGGCTTACCTGAGCATGGCCTCGGAATTTTTAAAGGGGCGGGTCATCAGCGAAAAGCTTATTATTAAGGCTACGCAAATAGCCCAAACCGAAGTATCGCCTATCAGCGATGCCCGGGGTACAGGACAATATAAACGCCTGTTGTTATCGCAATTGATCAAGGGGCATTTTATCAAACTCTTCCCCGATCTGGAAGTTAAACAATTAATATCCGTGGTATGAAGAATATAGATGCAAAAACCCATACGCGCGGCGAATCTATTTACCTGGATGATATCCCGCTGATACAAGGCACCTTGTTTGGCTGCGCCTTTGGCTCGCCTGTGGCGCATGGTATCATCAAAAACCTCGACCTGAGCGAAGCAGAAAAGGTGGAAGGTCTGGTAAGGATACTTACCTATCACGATGTTACCGGCGAGAACCAGATAGGCGGCATCGTACCTGATGAGCCTTTGCTGGCCGAGCACCATGTTGATTTTTGCGGCATGCCGGTAGCTTTTGTTGTGGCCGAAACTGATGAAGCAGCCCGCCATGCCGTTAAGAAAATAAAAGTTGAGATAGACCCGCTTCCGGTAATCACTGATCCGCGGGAAGCGCATAAGCTGGGGCAACTCATTGTACCACCGCGTACGCACGTTTTAGGCGATGCCCAATCTGCCTGGCAGCAATGCGAATATATTTTTGAAGGCCAGGCCGACAGTAACGGTCAGGAACATTTATATATTGAAACACAGGGCGCTTACGCCATCCCGCAGGAGAACGGCGCGTTAAAGGTATATTCGTCGACTCAAAGTCCGCGCGCTACGCAGCAGGCATCCTGTAAAGTAATTGGCGTGCAGATGCACCAGTTGGAGGTTGATGTGATCCGCCTGGGCGGCGGTTTTGGCGGTAAAGAAGATCAGGCCAATGCCTGGGCGGCTTTATGTGCTTTGGCCGCTCACATCCTGAAAAAACCTGTAAAATACTCGCTCGACCGGATGGAGGATATGCGAATGACCGGTAAGCGTCACCCCTACTCGTCGGATTTCAAAATTGGCCTCAATAAAAATTATAAAATACTGGCTTACGAGGTGGACTTTTATCAGAACGCAGGCGCCGCGGCTGATCTTTCGCCGGCTGTTTTGGAACGTACTTTATTCCATTGCACCAATAGCTATTTTATACCGAATGTGAAAGCCGTAGCGTACAGTTGCCGCACGCATTTACCGCCTAATACAGCTTTTCGGGGATTTGGTGGCCCGCAGGGTATGTTCGTTATCGAATCGGCAATAGCCAAAGCCGCGCAGGAGCTGGGTGTACAGCCATCGGTCATCCAAAAAGTAAATCTCAATAAAACCGGCGACGAATTCCCCTACGGGCAGTTGGCCGTAAGCGAGGCCGATACCTGCTGGGATAAGGCGATGGATATCTACAACATCGAAAGCGTTATCAAGGAGACCAATTGGTTCAACAAAACCAATAAGTTATACAAAAAAGGTATCGCCTTTATGCCGATATGCTTTGGTATATCATTCACCAATACCATGATGAACCAGGGCCGTGCTTTGGTGCATGTATACACCGATGGCAGCGTAAGTGTGAGTACCGGCGCTATCGAAATGGGGCAGGGTGTAAATACCAAAATGCTGCAGGTGGCATCGTATGTGTTCGGCATCAGGCCGGAGTTGGTGAAGCTGCAAAGCACCAGTACCAGCCGCATAGCCAACTCGTCGCCATCTGCGGCAAGCGCTACTGCCGATTTGAACGGTAAAGCTACTTATATGGCCTGCAAAGCCATCGCCGAAAGGATGATCAAAAACGCAGCCGAGGAAATGCATGTTGACGAGGCTGCCATCAGCTTGAAAGACGAGCAGGTTTTAGTGAACGGCGAGCCAAGCGGTATGGATTGGAAAAAGCTGGTGATGTCGGCTTTTCTAAAGCGGGTAAGTTTATCGGAACATGCGCATTATGCCACACCCGAAATTCACTACGATAAACTAAAAGAAAAAGGGCACCCGTTTGCCTATCACGTTTACGGCACGGCCATCACACAGGTAACAGTGGATTGCCTGCGTGGAACCTACGAGATAGACGCCGTAAAAGTGGTGCACGATTTTGGCCACAGTATGAACCCGCTGATAGACCGCGGGCAGATTGAAGGCGGTATTGTACAGGGCATCGGCTGGATGACGATGGAAGAAGTGATTTACGATAAGGAAGGCCGCCTGCGCTCGAACGCATTATCAACCTATAAAGTACCTGATATTTATTCGGTACCCAAGGTTTTGGATATTGACTTTTTGGATACAGATAAGGATAACCTGGCTATCTTCCGCTCAAAAGCCGTGGGCGAGCCTCCGCTGATGTATGGTATAGGCACCTATTTTGCTTTACGCGATGCGATCAAGGCGTTCAACCCATGGGCGCATATGCCATTTGATGCGCCCATGACGCCCGAAAAAACACTAATGGCACTTTACAGCAATCCATTACCCGCCGGACAGGAAAAAAACGATGAAACAACAAGCAGCCTGGAAGTTAATAGCCGATAGCCTGCAGCACAACATCCCCGTGATGTTGCTGTACGTATTGGAAAGCAAGGGCAGCAGCCCCGGGCGCCGGGGCTTTATGATGGCTGTTGACCGCGATGGGCAAATGGTAGGCTCCATAGGCGGCGGTATCATGGAGCATAAGTTTGTAGAAATGGTTAAAGAAAAGCTCCTGCACAATGAGCATGTGCTGGCTGTAAAACAACAGGTGCATGATAAAGCGGCAGCCAAAAACCAGAGCGGGATGATCTGCTCGGGCGAACAAACCATTTTACTGTACCAGGTTAATCCCGAAGATGCTTTGGACATCGACCGGCTGATTGACAGTTTGGAACATAACCAAAACGGCCTGCTCACGCTATCGCCGAAAGGGCTACATTTTGATAGCGAGGTTAACGGCAGACAAGACCTATTCAACATGGCCGACGAAACCGAATGGCTGTATCAGGAAGTTACCGGGTACATTAACCACCTGTTTATTATTGGTGGCGGGCATTGCGCTTTGGCGCTTTCGCGGATGATGAGCACGCTCGGGTTTTACGTGCACATTTACGAGAACCGCCCTGAGTTAAATACGCTTCAGCAAAACGATGCAGCCAACGAAAAAACTTTGGTTGCCGATTATAATGAACTGGCTGAACTGATCGAATCAGGAGAACACAACTACGTAGTTTTAATGACCTGGGGTTATCGTACCGACGATATTGCCCTACGAAGTTTGATGAACAAGGATTTTAAATACCTGGGCGTATTGGGCAGCAAAAAAAAAATCAAGAAAATGTTTACCGATTACGCCGCCGAAGGCATGGACGAACAACGTTTAAAAAAGATCTTTTCCCCTATCGGCATCCAAATCAAAAGCCAGACGCCCGAAGAGATCGCGGTAAGCATAGCGGCACAGATCATCAAGGTAAAAAACGCCGGTCTGTAGCTTTTAGCATTGTTTTTATTATATTAAGACTTTATTTGATACGATGCACTTAACACCAAGAGAATCGGAAAAGTTATTGTTGTTTTTGGCTGGCGAACTGGCCGAAAAGCGCCGCGCACGGGGGCTGAAACTGAACTACCCCGAAGCGATAGCTTTGATCAGCAGTCATCTGCAGGAGGCGGCACGCGATGGCAAATCGGTAGCTGAGCTGATGCAATACGGCGCCACTATTTTAACCCGCGACGATGTAATGGAAGGGATACCCGAAATGATACACGAGATACAGATCGAAGCTACGTTTCCGGACGGGACGAAGCTGGTTACGGTGCATGATCCGATAAGGTGAGAAGAGTGAATTTTCTATACGTTACAGTGCAAATGGTATAGCAGGAGGCTCCGCTGGAGCCAAACAAAACTTGATTAAACTGCTATAAACAGGATGCTCCTATGGAGCAATAAGACAAAAAATAATCAGACAAGTAACTCCGTAGGAGTAGCCTGTTTATAGAAATTGACAACAAAATAAAGGCTCCGTAGGTGCCTCCTAAAATAACGAACTATGCCTAACACTTATTCTCAAATATACCTGCAATTTGTTTTTGCTGTTAAACACAGACAAAATCTGATCGCTAAAGAGAATAAAGAGGAATTGCATAAATACATTACCGGATTGGTCACAAACAGAAAAGCAAAAATGCTTGCAATAAATTGCATGCCTGACCATTTACACTTGTTCGTTGGCTTTAAACCAACAATATTAATATCCGATTTTGTCAAAGAGATAAAAGTTGAAACCAATGAATTTATCAATAATCAAAATTGGATTAAAGGTAAATTCAGTTGGCAAGAAGGCTATGGTGTATTTTCCTACTCTCATTCACATATCGATAATGTAGTTAAATACATATTGAATCAAGAAGAGCATCATAAAAAGAAAACATTTAGAGAGGAATATCTACAATTATTGCAAAAGTTTGAAATAGCATATCAAAACGAATACTTGTTTGAATTTATTGAATAAATATAACCATCATGATACCAGGCGAATACATCCTCAAAACCGAACCCATTGAATGCAACGTGGGGCGGCCGACCGTAAACCTAACTGTGGTCAACACCGGCGACAGGCCAGTGCAGGTGGGCTCGCATTATCACTTTTTCGAGGTGAACAAACAATTGGAGTTTGACCGTGAGCAAGCTTTCGGTATGCGCCTTAATATTGCGGCAGGAACAGCCGTACGTTTCGAGCCAGGCGAGGAGAAAGACGTTACGCTCACCACCTTCGGCGGTCATCGCAAAATTTATGGCTTTAATAACCTGGTAAATGGTGATACCACATCGGCTGAAGTTAAATCTGCAGCAATGGAAAAATTATCGGCACAGGGATTTAAAAACAAGAAGGCATGAGCTTAAACATCAATCGCATCAAATACGCCAATATGTTTGGCCCTACCACCGGCGATAAAGTTCGGCTGGGCGATACCGATTTGATCATCGAAATTGAAAAAGACTTTACCGTTTATGGCGACGAAGGCAAATTTGGTGGCGGCAAAACCATCCGCGATGGCATGGCGCAATCGGCAACCAAAATACGCGCCGATAATGTGCTCGATTTTGTGATCACCAGCGTGATGATCATCGATCATTGGGGGATTGTTAAAGGTGATATCGGTATTAAGGATGGTAAGATAGTCGGTATTGGCAAAGCGGGTAACCCGGATACTATGGATGGTGTAACGCCCAATATGGTTATCGGCGCATCGACAGAGGTGCATGGCGGTGCAGGCTTGATAGCTACCGCTGGGGGCATCGATACGCACATTCACTTTATTTGCCCACAACAAATAGACCATGCGCTTTTCAGCGGCATTACCACCATGATAGGCGGCGGTACCGGCCCGGCAGATGGTACTAATGCCACTACGGTTACACCCGGAGCCTGGAACATCGAAAAAATGCTGCAATCAGCAGATGCTTTCCCCATGAACCTGGGTTTTTTTGGCAAAGGCAATTGCGCCGAAGAAGCGCCTTTGGAAGAACAAATAGAAGCCGGGGCTTTGGGCTTAAAGATCCACGAGGACTGGGGCTCTACCCCTGCCGTTATTGATGCATCACTAAAAATTGCCGATAAATATGATGTGCAGGTAGCCATCCATACCGATACTTTGAACGAGGCGGGCTTTTTGGAAGATACCATCAAAGCCATCGATGGGCGGGTGATCCATACCTTCCATACCGAAGGCGCAGGCGGCGGGCACGCGCCGGATATCATTAAGGCATCGATGTACCCGAACGTATTGCCGTCATCAACCAATCCTACCCGTCCGTACACCAAAAACACAATCGACGAGCATCTGGATATGCTGATGGTTTGCCATCACCTGGATAAATCGGTGCCCGAGGACGTGGCCTTTGCCGATTCGCGCATCAGGCCCGAAACCATCGCGGCAGAGGATATTCTGCACGATATGGGTGTTTTCAGCATGATGAGTTCCGACTCGCAAGCCATGGGCCGCGTTGCCGAAGTAATTACCCGTACCTGGCAAACGGCTGATAAAATGAAAAAGCAGCGCGGCTTTTTACCCGAAGACAAGGAGAACGATAACTATCGCGTAAAGCGGTATATGGCTAAATATACCATCAACCCGGCTATTAGTCACGGCATTTCTGAATATGTAGGCTCGTTGGAAAGCGGTAAACTGGCCGATCTGGTATTATGGAAACCGGCAATGTTCGGCGCCAAGCCCGAAATGATCATCAAAGGCGGCATGATCATCGCCGCACGCATGGGCGACCCGAACGCGTCCATCCCTACGCCGCAACCGGTAATTTATCGCCACATGTTCGGTGCGCATGGCAAAGCGCTTTACAAAACCTGCGCTACTTTTGTTTCGCAGCTTTCGCTGGATAAAAATGTGGTGCAGCAATATGGTTTGGAGAAGATGACATTACCGGTGAAAAACTGCCGCAACATTGGCAAAAAGGATCTGATCCATAACGATGCAACGCCGCAGATTGACGTTAACCCCGAGAATTACGAGGTAAAGGTTGATGGCGTGCATATTACCTGCGAACCGGTTTCGGTAGTGCCGTTGGCGCAGAGGTATTTTTTATTTTAAGCCCCCTAACCCCCTAAAGGGGTGATAAATCACACGAATATGCTTGTACAAGAAAAAAAGGGGAATATAGAATCGACAGATATCGGCAATCGCACCATCGACTATCTTGCTTTGGAATGGTTCGAAACCCAAAAACGCATTATGCACAAGCATAGCCAGGCGGGTATTGAGGTTGCCATTAAGTTTTTAGGCGGCGGGCAAAATTTAACCCAGGGCGATATTTTGTTTATGGACGATAAAACCGTTATCGCTGTAGATATTTTGCCTTGCGAGGTGATCGTTATCCGCCCGAAAAATATGTTCGAGATGGCTTCGGTTTGTTACGAGATCGGTAACAAGCACCTGCCATTGTTTTACGATAATGAGGATGTGCTGGTAGTATTTGATGCGCCGCTGTTCAGGCTTTTGAGTGCTTCGGGATACGATGTTAGTCAGGATAACCGTAAATTGCTCAACCCGTTAAAAACCAGCGTTGCCGCGCACGGGCATAACGGTGGCCCGGGTGAGAGCCTTTTCTCAAAGATCATGAAGTTAACTAACCCGCAATGAGCACTGCACTGTTAAACCTGCTACAACTGGCCGACCCTACCTTGCCTATCGGCGGCTTTTCACATTCGGCCGGCTTGGAAACTTATGTGCAGTTAGGCATAGTTAAAGATGCGGTATCGGCTGAAGCTTTTGTTAGTGAAATGCTGGCCCAGAACCTGCATTATACCGATGCGGCGCTGATGTCGCTGGCTTATGATGCAACCATTGACCGAAATATTGATGAACTATTGACTTTAGATGCCGAATGCAATGCCGTTAAACTACCGCGCGAAATGAGACAGGCCAGCCAGAAATTAGGCACACGGTTGCTTAAAATATTTCAGGAATACTGCGATGATGATTTACTGAACAGGTATAAGAAAGCAATCGACAACAAAACGGCCGAAGGGCATTATTGCGTCACGTTCGGTATGATCGCGGCCATCCAAAATATTGAAAAACAGGAAGCATTGACCGGCTTTTACTATAACGCTGCTATGGGTATGATCACGAATAGTGTAAAACTGATACCCTTAGGGCAACAGGACGGGCAGAAGATACTTTTCGCTATAAAGCCATTGATCAATGAGCTTGCAGGAAAGTCAATGTATCCCGAAAAGGATTTGATTGGACTGTGCTGCACAGGTTTTGACATACGTTGCATGCAGCATGAAGATTTATATTCGAGGTTGTATATGTCGTAAACAGAGGTGAAAGCTAAAAGGCGAAAGCACAAAGCTATCAACCTAATGTTATAAATAAAGACAATGACAGAAAGAACATACATCAAAATAGGCATAGCGGGGCCGGTAGGCTCGGGTAAAACGGCGTTAATTGAGCGCTTGTCGCGAAATATGGCAGGTAAATACAGCATCGGGGTGATCACCAATGATATTTATACTAAAGAGGATGCCGACTTTTTGACCAAAAACAGCCTGCTTCCGCCTGAGCGCATCATCGGCGTGGAAACAGGTGGCTGCCCGCATACCGCCATCCGCGAGGATGCCAGCATGAATTTGGAAGCTGTTGATGAAATGGCAGCACGTTTTCCCGATGTACAAATCGTCTTTATCGAAAGCGGAGGTGATAATTTATCGGCAACTTTTAGCCCGGACCTGGCCGACCTCACCGTTTTTGTGATCGACGTTGCCGAGGGTGATAAAATACCGCGCAAAGGCGGCCCCGGCATTACCCGCAGCGATCTGCTGGTGATCAACAAGATCGACCTGGCCCCTTACGTAAATGCCGATCTGGCTGTAATGGAACGCGATGCCAAACTGATGCGGAAAGGTGCGCCGTTTGTTTTTACCAACCTGATGAGTTTACAGGGGCTGGATACCGTTATCGGCTGGATAGAAAAATATGGTTTGATGAACACTGGTACCGAACCCGAACTGATACGATGATTGCCGACCTGCACATTGAAACTAAACTACGCGACGGCTGCACGCACCTTAAAAAAGTGTACGCAACGCCGCCATTTAAAATTGCCGATGTACGGGAGGATAAGCGCGATAAAACTTTGCAACTGATGATGATGAGTTCATCGCCGGGAATATTGGATGGTGATGAGTACCGCATCAAAATTGATCTGGAAGAAGGCTGTGCTTTGGATCTGCAAACGCAATCGTACCAGCGAATTTTTAATATGCAGGGCTGTGCTTTACAGCAGGTAGAAGTGCATACGTCAAAAGGCGTATCGTTTCAATATTTGCCACACCCGTCCGCCCCGCATGAAAAATCGGATTTTACTGCGAAAAACAAGATATACCTCGCCAATAACTGCCGTCTCATTTGGGGCGAGGTTTTAACCTGCGGCCGTAAGCTTAACGGCGAGGTTTTTTTATTTACCAAGTACCATAACCTAACGGAGATATTTTTGAACGGCAAACTCATCATTAAAGAAAACCTGCTGATGCAGCCTAAACAGATTGATGTAAGCTCCATTGGGCAGTTAGAGGGCTATACTCACCAGGCCAGTTTAATTTACCTGGATGAGAAAGCGGGTAATAGGCAACTTAAAGAAAACATCAACAGTTTCTTAGCTGATCAAACCAACATCCAATATGGCTTTACCGAAGCACCTAAAAACGGCATCATTATACGTATCCTTGGGCAAAAAGGCGAGCAACTGCACAGCTGCTTAAAAGCCATAGCAGGCCTTATCAACACCAAAAACATGGCCTATGCGTAATGAGTTATTGCTCCTGCTTTTTACCGCAGTTACCATCAGTTGTGTGCATACCTTTAGCGGGCCCGACCATTATTTGCCTTTTGTGGCTTTGTCACGGTCGAAGGGTTGGTCGAGGCCACGTACCATCATGTGGACGATGCTTTGCGGCATCGGCCACGTGGGCAGTTCGGTTTTGCTGGGATTGATCGGCATAGCGGTGGGTTTCTCCTTATCTAAACTAAGTTGGTTCGAGGGCATACGCGGCGGTTTTGCGGCCTGGGCACTGTTGCTTTTTGGCTTGGGTTACACCGTTTGGGGATTGTACCAGGCTAAACAAAACAAGGCGCACAAGCATTTTGATATTTACGACGATGGCTCGATGTATGTTTACGAGCATCAGCATGGCGAGGCCGTGGCACCTAAAGACCGGTACCCGGTAACGCCCTGGGTGATGTTCTTCATCTTCGCGATGGGGCCGAGCGAGCCGATGATACCGCTGCTTTCGTACCCTGCAGCGCAGCACTCGTGGATAGGCATTACTGCAATGATCACCGTTTATATCATCGCTACAGTTGCTACCATGGTGCTGATGGTGATCTTGGGCTTATATGGCATTGCTTTTTTTAGAACAAGCAAGATAGAGCGTTATGTACATGCTATCGGCGGCGCAGTTATACTGATCTGTGGCTGCGGCATGGTGTTTTTAGGATGGTAAAATATCCTTGTAACATTTACTACCCCTCCGTATCTAAATCCGCAAATTCACCCAATGAGCAATATCAGGAACTTTTTTTAAGATGACGGACTTTGAAGAAATATATTCAAAGCATTCGCCCCAGATATACCGGGTGTGTATGGGTTATTTTAATGATGCCGATCAGGCGAAGGACATTACCCAGGAAACCTTTATCTCGGTATGGAAAAACCTGGATACGTTTCGTAACCAGTCGCACATCAGCACCTGGATCTTCCGCATAGCAACTAACAATTGCCTGCGCGCTCTCGAAAAATCAAAACGGGTAGTCACCACTGAGCTACCGCTTAACCTGCCCGCAGTGCATGAAGAAACACAGGAAGAGAAGCTGGCATTTTTATACCAATGTATAAACGAACTGGAGGAAACCGAGCGGATCATTATTTCGCTGGTGCTTGAGGATCTGCCACAGGCTGAGATCGCCGAGATCGTAGGCCTTACCCCTGGCAATACCCGGGTTAAAATACACCGGATAAAAGAAAAATTGGCTATTAAATTTAAAACGAATGGACAATTTAGATGATTTAAAAGCCTTGTGGTTATCGGCCAATACCGATCCGCTGCCACAGCCGGCAGAGATGCTGCGCATGGTTAAAAAATTCCGTAACCAAAAGATACGCCGAAAGGTCATCATCATCGTGATAGCGCTGGCATGCTCATGTATCATGCTCTGGGGCATATTTTTTGATCATGCCACTATGGTAACTACGTACATCGGCGATGTACTGCTGATCATCTCATGCGTTATCCTTGCCGTAACTAATATACGATCGGTAAAAAGATTTTATGAGTTGAAAGATTGTACCAATAGCGAATTTGTTCAATTCATAGAGCGTACACGCCAAAATCAGATCTATTTCTACAAAAAAACACAAGTAATAGCTATGTCGGTCTCTTCGGTGGGGCTGATGCTATATTGGTACGAATTTGTGCATCACAACGCCACACTTACCATCATTATTTACAGCGCTACTGTTGTGTACCTTGCAGTGATGTGGTTCGTAGTTCGCCCGCGTGTATTTAAAAAGAACGCCCGTAAGCTGAACGAAATGCTCGAGCGGCTGGAAAAAATATCAAAACAGTTTTAACATGAATAACAGGAAATTCCCGATGCCCGAAAGGCTGCTGATTGCTATAGGTTTACTGATGGCCACCACCCCGCAATTGCTGAAACATTATCTGCACCTGCCCGATTTCGTTCTCGGTTTTATAGTGGGCATAGGGCTGGCTTTAGAGATCACGGCTTTTATCCGGTTAAAGCGAATTAAGTCTGCGCAGGCGAAATGTTAATCTCAACTTTTTAATCTTTTTGTCATTTCGAAAGAGCATGGGTGGGAATGTGCAACAGAGCGAAAGAGAAATCTTCTGCTACTTACGAAGTATACGAGCATAAAGCAGAAGACCTCTCACTATCGTTCGAGATGACAACGCGAAAAAAACGTTAATTACCCCCTCACCACCGTACCGGTAATATAACCGTAAGGCTCATCGGTAGCCACAAATATCTCATTCTTATTTTCCATACCAAACGGCTCCAGGTTGAACGGAATATGATGTTTATTCGGCATGATGAGGCTGATCTCTTTTACCTTGTCATACGCTTTTAGCACAGCCTCGCCCATAGCGTACAAGGTTTGTTGTACCGACAGGCTTTTGTGGAAAGCGAAGGTTTTTAATAAGGTTTCGCGGATGTCTTTAAAACTGTCGGTATAATCAATATTCGCATCGTTGTATTCCCACTCAGTTTCGCATTGTGTAGCCAGTATCCGGTCGGTGGTTTCTTTGAGGGAGGTATAAGGCTCCTTGATGTAACCCACAAAGCCCGAATCGGTAGTCTTTAGGATCAGTAAATCTTTAATACCTGATTTTACTTTGGTGCCGTTAATATTTTTCACCACTGTGGTTGTATGTTTCTCGTTACCGCTGCTGATGTAAGCGTGCGGATGTACCTTGCCACCAAATTGCATTTGCGTGTATAAATGCTCTTCAATATCGACTGTAGCTACAGATACCTGCGGGTTATGGGCAATGAAAAAGTTGGCCAGGTAAATGGCAAACTCTTCAATGCTGCCGGTAAAATGTTCTTTAGCTAAAATATATACGGTATTTTTTTGCGTGTCGGTAGCCAGTATCTTCGAGTTATCGCCAAGGGTATGCGCGGTTTCAAAATCGCCCTGAAGCGATACATTTACAGATATTTGCCTGAATTCGTGATAGTCCTGATGACGGATGATCTTTGACAGGTTGACCGCGTTTTTACCGTAAGCATTTTTGCCAAGTCTGATATTCATTATTTTTTGTTTTGATTATGCGTAAAGATTTACCAAATTAGAAAAATTCAACCATTTTTGCATTTAAAGATACTAAATTTAACAGAATTTTCAAAAATGAGCCAAATAGCTATAAAATCTACAGATATCATTACTCCGGAAGGTATAATGAAAGGCATCATTTTAATTGAAAATGGTTTGATCAAAAGCATCTTACCTTACGATGCGATGGTGGATACAGTAATTACCGATGTTGGTGATAGCGTAGTGATGGCGGGTGTGATAGACCCGCACGTGCACATTAACGAGCCCGGTCGTACCGATTGGGAAGGCTTTAACACAGCTACCCGCGCCGCTATTGCCGGGGGCTTAACCACTTTGGTGGATATGCCTTTAAACTCGGCCCCGGTTACCACCAGCGTTGCCGCTTTTGAAGAAAAGCTGGCAGCAGCAAAAAATCAGCTGCATACTAATGTCGGTTTTTGGGGTGGTATAATCCCCGGTAATACCGATGAAATAGAGCCGTTGATTAAAAAAGGCGTGTTGGGCTTTAAAGCTTTTTTAACCCATTCGGGGATTGATGATTTCCCGAATGCGACAGAGGCTGATCTGCGCAAAGGAATGCCCATTATAGCCAAACACAACCTGCCTTTGCTGGTGCATTGCGAGCTGACGGACGATTTTAAACCGGAGCAATGGGATGCGCAATCCTATCAAGATTATTTGTCATCGCGCCCAAAATACTGGGAAGATGATGCCATTAACCTGATGATCGCTCTTTGCGAAGAATATCGTTGCCGGGTGCACATCGTCCACCTGTCATCAGCAAACAGCATCGCGGCCATCGCGAAAGCAAAACAGAAAGGCTTGCCGCTTACTGTAGAAACCGGGCAGCATTACCTGTTTTTTAATGCCGAAGATATAGCCGACGGGCAAACGCAGTTTAAATGCGCACCGCCTGTCCGCGAAAAGCAAAATAACGACCAGCTTTGGCAGGCTTTAAAAGATGGCATCATCGATTTTGTGGCGACCGACCACTCGCCTGCTCCACCCGATCTGAAACAGATCGGCACCGGCGATTTTAAAAAAGCCTGGGGTGGCATCGCTTCGCTGCAATTTGCACTACCTGTGTTATGGACGGCTGCAAAACAACGTGGCTGTATCGCAAACGATATAGCCAAATGGCTTTCAGAAAATCCGGCGAAGCTCATCGGCAAACAAAAAAGCAAAGGCAAAATTGCTGTTGGCTATGATGCCGACCTGGTGATATGGAACCCGGAGCAAAGTTTCACTTTAACAGAAGATCAGATACAGCATAAACATAAGATTACGCCTTACCTGGGCCGCGAATTATACGGCGTAGTAAAACAAACCTGGCTGGGCGGCACTAAAGTTTTTGATAATGGTATATTTACACAACTGAACCTCGGCCAACCGATATTAAACCATGAGTAACTACCTGCAACGCGCCGAAAAAGTATTCGCGAGGATAAACGAGCTGGCTGCCATCAGCGAGCACGAAACGGGTATTACCCGTACTTTCGGTACACCCGAATTTTTACGGGGCAGTGCTTTGGTAGCCGGTTGGATGAAGGATGCAGGCTTACAGGTATATACCGATAACATCGGCAATGTGCGTGGCAAGCTATTCAGTAAAAAGCCCGGTGCTAAAACCTTCGTTATTGCATCACATATAGACACCGTTGTGAATGCCGGACGATTTGATGGTCCGCTTGGTGTTATTTTAGGATTGGATTTGTTAGAGCAGCTTATTGCCGATAAAACCGAACTGCCTTTCCACATCGAATTAATTGCTTTTAGCGATGAGGAAGGCGTACGTTTCCATACCACCTATTTAGGTAGTAAAGTTGTGGCGGGCTCATTTGATAAGAGCTTTTTTGATCGCACGGATAAAGCAGGCCATACCTTAAAACAAGTTGTTCAGAGTTTTGGTGGCGATGTTAATGCGCTTGCCGCGGATGATATCCCGGCCGATGAATGGCTTGGGTACTTTGAGGTGCACATTGAGCAGGGCCCGGTGCTATACGAAAACAAGATACCGGTTGCCGTGGTTACCGCTATTGCGGGACAAAAGCGAGTAGAGATAACTTTTACCGGAGTTGCCGGCCACGCCGGGACAGTGCCGATGGACATGCGCAACGATGCCCTGGCTTGCGCCGCTGAATTTGTGCTGGCTGTTGAAAGTTTTGGCATCGAAAATAAAGATAGGCTGGTCGCTACTGTGGGTAAACTTGATTTGACCGATCCGGCAAGCAATGTCATCCCCGGCAAGGTGGTTTGCAGTTTGGATATGCGCAGCCCGGACGAGCGTTACCTGGCTTTGGCTTACCAACAGATCAAAGATATCTGTACCAAAATATCCGGCAAACGAAAAATAGAATTGAACTGGAATTTAATACAGGAAACCAAGCCGGCGACCTGTGATGCTGATTTGAACGCTCTGCTGAAACAAGCGATCAGCAACTCGAATATCGATCTGGTTGAACTGGTAAGCGGCGCCGGGCACGATGCCGTGCCTATATCGCAGGTTGCACCAGCTACAATGCTTTTTGTGCGTTGTTTTAAAGGCATCAGCCATAACCCGCTCGAAAATGCCGAACTTGCAGATGTGGCGGCTGCTATACAGGTATCGGAAGAATTTATAAAAGAATTAATTAAGAAATACGAATAACATAAGATATAATGGAAATATCAGCATTAACACGGAGTGTAGTGAAACGTAACCACGCGGTAATAGCACCCGATGGTTACATCAACAGCAATGTGCCGGGTTGGACGAACTGCATCGTAAACGTGATCATTAACGAGCAAATGGGTGCAAACCTTTGCCAAACGCTCGTCACCGCGCAAAACGGCTGCGAGTTAAAAGGTGCAACCAAGGCATCACAAATATTTTTTTATGTGGTTGAGGGCAGCGCTACGGCAACAGCTGGCGGTAAAACCCAAAAGCTAACCAAAGGCCAGTTTGTATATGTGCCTGTCGAAACTGATTACCATTTTACCAATGTTGCCCAGGGCACACAGATACTCACCTTCCATAAGGTATATGAGCACCTGGAAGGTTATGATGTTCCGGGTGTAATATTTGATGACCAGGCCAATCACGAAGGTCCGATCTATATGGACGACGAGGCTTTGCGTATACAGGTGTTGCTACCTGCCGATCTGAATTTCGACATGGCTGTAAACATTTTCACTTACCAAACCGGCGGTAACCTGCCGATGGTGGAGACACATATTATGGAGCACGGCCTGTTGTACCTGCAGGGCCAGGGCATTTACATGCTCGACCATGAATGGTACCCGATAAAAAAGGGCGATTCCATTTGGATGGCGCCGTATTGCCAGCAATGGTTTACCGCTATGGGTAAAGAGCCTGCCGTGTATATTTATTATAAGAACGTAAACCGTTTCCCGACCACGATATGACCATTGCCGAATTTGACCATTTAAGCGAAGCCGAAAAGCGCGATGCCTTGTTCAGGTGCTGCGGGTCGACCACCTGGGTGAACAAAATGTTGGCAGTTCTGCCCGCCGAAGACCTGGTCGATCTGCTGCAGGATGCCGACGAGCAATGGCTGCAATGCGCCGAGCCCGATTGGCTGGAAGCATTTACGCACCATCCGAAAATTGGTGATAAAGGCTCACTAAAGGAAAAATTCGCGTCGACAGCGGCGTGGGCATCGGGCGAGCAATCGGGTGTGAACCAGGCCAGCGACGAGGTGATCGACGCCTTAGCTAAAGGTAACGACGACTATTTTAACAAGTTCGGGTTTATATTTATTGTCTGCGCTACGGGTAAATCGGCCCAGGAAATGCTGGCGTTGCTCAACGCGCGCCTGCCGAACGATCCCGAAAAGGAAATACGCATAGCCGCTGAGGAGCAGGCCAAAATAACCGCCATCCGCTTAAATAAATTATTCGCATGAGCCAGATCACCACACATATTTTAGATACTACGCTGGGCAAACCTGCGCAAGGCGTTACCATTACCTTGTTTAAACAAGATGGCGAAGACTGGCAAAAATTAGCCTCGAACCAAACCAATGCCGATGGCCGCATAGCTGACTTGCTCCACAAAGAAGATGTATTACCGGCCGGCAATTACAAAATGTATTTTGATACCGGAGCATACTTTACCACACTTGGTGTGGCAGCATTTTATCCTTTTGTGGAAATCGTATTTAACATTGCCGGCGACGGGCAACATTACCACGTACCTTTATTATTAAACCCTTTTGGGTATTCGACATACCGTGGCTCGTGACGGGCCAACCAACCATAACAATATGAAATTTAGTATCTCAGACACCGATAAAAACCAGTTACTCGATACGCTGAAAACAGCCAACATCGAATTCCAGAAAAAATACCCGGGCGATAAGCCCGACCGCCAGCCCGTACACACGGTATACGGCGGCGCCAATTTATTTAAGAGCGACACCACCGTACGTATGGGCGAAGTTGCCCTGCGTAACCTGCAAACCTACGCGCCCGATTTTGTTACCCTGGCCAAAGTTTTAAAACTGGATGGCTATGAGCATTTACCTCATCTGGAAAAAGACATTGAAAAGCTGACCAAAAAATTAGATGCGATGACCGAAGCCAAGCGCAAAGAAGAAAGCGCATGGCTGGCTTACTCGGTTTACAACAAGATCGTTAAGAAACTACAGACCGAGGCTGTTGAGGATTTCCGGATAGATTTTGAAGATGGCTTTGGCAACCGCCCTAACGACGAGGAAGATGCCACCGCTGTGAATGCCGCCAAAGAGTTGGCCCTGGGAATGAAAAACAAAACCATCTCCCCTTTCATCGGTATCCGCATCAAGCCTTTTACTGAAGACCTGAAAACCCGTGGCGTGCGCACCCTGGACATATTTTTGACAACTTTATTTGAAGAAACCGGCGGTAAACTACCCGATAACTTTGTGGTGATGCTGCCTAAAGTAACCATTCCCGAGCAGGTAGTAACGATGGTACGTTTGTTCGAGATCATCGAAAAGAAACATAATTTAGCGCCTGGTTATTTGAAAATGGAAACCATGGTTGAGGCTACACAGATCGTGATGGACGATGAAGGCCGCAACCCGTTATTCCGCATTATTAAAGCCAGTGAGGGCCGTTGCATTGCTGCCCACTTCGGCACGTATGATTACACTGCTTCTGCCGGCATCACCGCCAAATACCAAACTATGGCACATCCTGTTTGCGATTTCGCCCACCACATGACCAAGGTTGCCCTTGGCGGGACAGGCATCTTCCTTTCGGACGGTGCTACTAATGTGATCCCGATCGGCCCTCACCGCGGCGATAATCTAACGTACGACCAGTTGAAAGAGAACCGCGAGTCGGTACACCATGCCTGGCAGGTTGGTTACGGACATACCATGCACTCGCTCATCAACGGCATGTACCAGGGCTGGGATTTAAACCCTGCGCACCTGCCGATGCGGTATGCGGCCACATACAACTTCTTTTTAAGCAGTTACAGCGATGCCGTTTTCCGGTTAAAAACTTTTGTTGAGCGCGCAGCCATATCAACCCTTACCGGCGATATTTTTGACGATGCGGCAACCGGTCAGGGTTTATTGAACTTCTTTTTAAAAGCGATGAACTGCGGCGCCATTACCGAAGAAGAAGCTTTGGCGACAGGTTTAACTTTGGATGAAATAAGAAGCCGGTCGTTTTACAGGATTTTGGAAGGTAGGAGGAAGAAAAACTAATCCCCACTTGTCATTTCGACGAACAAGGTGACGGACTTGGACATCGACGTGAGGAGAAATCTTCTGCTTCATGCCACTCGGCTACCTGCAAAATTCACACACATGTCGCAGAAGATTTCTCGTCGCTGCGCTCTCTCGAAATGACATTTTTTTTGTTAAAAACATGCAACAAATAACAGCCCGACTCGTCGATATCAAAAACAAAAGCGTTTATCCGGCAAGGGTAAGCTTTGCCAACGGTAAAATAACAGACATCGATAAGGTTGATATTGACGACTCGTCGCTTCCATACATCCTTCCCGGTTTTATCGACGCGCACGTACACGTAGAGAGCTCGATGCTTGTACCGGCAGAATTTGCCCGGCTGGCGGTTGTGCACGGCACCGTGGGCACGGTAAACGACCCTCATGAAATTGCCAACGTTTGCGGTATGGCCGGTGTTGAGTTTATGATAGAGAATGGCAAAACCGTTCCGTTCAAATTTAACTTTGGTGCGCCGAGTTGTGTGCCGGCTACCGTTTTTGAAACTGCAGGCGCTACGCTTAACGCCGATGATGTAGATAAGCTTTTGCAGCGCGACGAGGTCAAATACCTTACAGAGATGATGAACTTCCCCGGAGTATTAAATAACGATCCGGAAGTTTTGGCTAAGATCGCATCGGCAAAAAAAGTAAGCAAACCTATTGATGGTCATGCTCCCGGCCTGCGCGGCGAAGCGGCCGGAATATATATTGCCGCTGGCATCAGCACTGATCATGAATGTTTTACCGCCGAAGAAGCTTTGGATAAACTGGGCTATGGCATGAAGATACTGATCCGCGAAGGCAGCGCCGCTAAAAATTTTGACGCTCTGGTGGGTTTGCTTCACGAACATTCAGATAACATGATGTTTTGCAGTGATGATAAACACCCTGATAGCTTAGCTGCCGGGCATATCAATGAGCTTTGCGCCCGTGCTGTAAATTATGGTATCGACGTTTTTAAAGTATTACAGGCCGCTTGTATAAACCCGGTTGAGCATTATAAATTAGATATTGGCTTGTTACAGGTTGGCGACTGTGCCGATTTTATTTTAGTTAGCGACCTTAAAAAATTCGAAGTAGCGCAAACCTATATCGATGGCGAACTGGTTGCCGAGAATGGCGTATCGAAGGTCAAAACCATGCCATCGAAGATTATCAATAATTTTACCTGCACCGAAAAAAAACCTCTCGATTTTGCATTTAAAGTTGCTTCTGATTTTAACGGATCGATGCCGGTGATGGAAGCTATCGACGGACAATTGATCACCAATAAACTGACGGTGAAAATGCTGCCTCAAGATGGTGAGATTAAAAGCGATCTCGAAAACGATATCCTGAAAATAGCCGTCGTTAACCGTTACCGGGATGCGCCTGTAGCGAAAGGGTTTATTAAGAATTTCGGCTTTACCGAGGGCGCTATCGCTTCATCCGTTGCGCATGACAGCCATAATATTGTGGTGGTTGGGGTTGATGACGAAAGTATTTGCCGGGCAGTTAATTTGGTTATTGCAGAACAAGGTGGAGTAAGCTGTGTACAGCCACGAGTTGTTGGTGACAACACCAACAGCGGCAACGAGATGGTGCTTGGCTTACCTGTAGCAGGTTTAATGAGCGATCAGGATGGGTACAAAGTTGCCGAAGCTTATACCGCTATCGATGCGATGGCCAAAAGCCTGGGCTCAAAGCTCTCCGCTCCTTTCATGACTTTATCATTCATGGCCCTGCTGGTTATCCCGCACCTCAAATTGAGTGACCTGGGATTGTTTGATGGGGATGAGTTTAGGATAATCGGTTAAAACTTCAAATGTTTAACCGTTAACCCGTTGTTGATCAGTTGCTTTAACGAGTCGATACCTACGCGTAAATGTGTTTCTACATATTTCTCGGTAACAGCAGAGTCGCTTTCGGCGGTCTTCACGCCCTCGGGTATCATGGGTTGATCAGACACCAAAAGCAAAGCTCCTGTCGGGATTTTATTAGCAAAGCCCGTCGTAAATATTGTTGCTGTTTCCATATCAATAGCCATGGCCCGCAAGGTTTTGAGGTATTTTTTAAACACCTTATCATGTTCCCAAACACGGCGGTTGGTAGTATAGCAGGTGCCCGTCCAGTAGTCGCGGTTATGTTCTCGGATCGTTGTCGAGATAGCTTTTTGCAGCGCAAATGCCGGGAGGGCAGGTACTTCGGCGGGCATATAATCATTAGAGGCGCCCTCACCGCGAATAGCCGCAATAGGTAATATCAAATCGCCTACGTTATTCTTCTTTTTTAAGCCGCCGCACTTTCCCAAAAATATTACGGCTTTCGGATGAATGGCAGTCAGCAGGTCCATCATGGTAGCCGCAAGCGCGCTGCCCATACCAAAATTGATGATCGTAATTCCGTTGGCAGTAACGCTTTGCATAGGTTTATCCAGGCCAATAATCGGTGCGTTATCATGCCACTCCGAAAACATCTGCAGGTATTTCGAAAAATTGGTAAGAATAATATACCCGGTAAAATCGGCCAGCGGCCGGCCGGTATAACGTGGCAGCCAGTTATCTACAATAGCTTCCTTGGTTTTTAAGCCGGGTTTTATCGGGCCTTTTACCTCGTTAAGTTTGGCACTGTCTTTTTCTTCGTTCATAGCAGTCGTCGCGGTCAGCTTAAAAATTAGGCTTGATCACGTATTTTTCGTAAAATTTAAAGATGTGGTCTGCAGCGTCTTCGGCGGTATCCACCATCACAAAAAGGTCGAGATCTTCCTCCTTGATATTAGCCGCCGTCAGCATGCTCGCCCGCACCCAGTCGAACAAGCCGCTCCAATATTCCGTACCTACCAGCACAATGGGGAAACGGGCTATTTTTCCGGTCTGGATCAGGGTGATCGCCTCAAAAAGCTCATCGAGGGTGCCAAATCCACCCGGCAGGATGATGAACCCCTGCGCGTACTTCATAAACATCACTTTACGCACAAAAAAGTATTTAAACTCCAATAGCTTGTCGCGATCGATGTATTTGTTTTCGAAAAGCTCAAACGGCAGTTCAATGTTCAGGCCTACAGATTTACCACCAGCCTCAAAGGCGCCTTTGTTGGCGGCTTCCATAATTCCCGGGCCTCCGCCAGAAATTACACCGTATCCGTTTTCGGAAAGCAGGCCTGCTATTTTTTGAGATAAGAGATAATATTTATGATCCTGTTTGGTACGCGCCGAACCGAAAATAGATACGCATGGCCCTATTTTGGCGAGCTTTTCAAACCCGTCGACAAACTCGGCCATGATCTTAAAAATATGCCACGAGTCGTTAACCTTGATCTCTTGCCAACTTTTATTCTCAAAAGCGCGCCGTATTTTATAATCTTTATCCATTGTTATGCCAGGTGACCTCAGACGATAGCTTAGGCTGCCATCTTAATGGTGTTAAGGTAATAAACCAGTATCGGCATATATTCGTCGTAGCTCAGGCTACCGCAATCCATCTGCTCGGAGCCTTTAAATATGATGTACACAATACGGCCTTCATTGTTAGCCTGCATGTGGAACTGCCAATCGTTCTGCGTCAAAAAAATGCTGAAGCCACCTGTCCAGGTGGTATTTAGCATGCGAGGTTGATATAGCCCTTTATTACTTAAATGATTTACCAGTTTCTCGGCGTTAATCTTTGCCAGGTCGTTAGGCTCCAGGTAACCTTCAAATGCATGTTTCATAGCTGTTTCTATCTCGGGGTGCATATGGCAGTATCAGTTTAGTTTGAAAATCATTTTGAGTTATTTTCGTCCCGTCTCACACACCGCCTGCACAAATTTTAGTAATTAACCAATTCTAAATTTAATAACTTAAAACATAAAATGCAATTATTTGATAATTTTTTTGCATTTTTTGTAGATTTTCCTTCTTAAAATACAAAAAGTGAGTGTAAAATCTTACATGTTACTCTTATTCCAGCCAAAATCTCATTCAAAATTGGCTTAAACAATCATTATTAACAGCTGTTGTAGTTAAGTGCGGTTGCCCCGTACGTTAGATAAGCTATGCTATGAGTCTTGAGAAATATGTTCAAAAGCGTGATTTTACCAAAACGTCTGAGCCAAAATCCGGGAAAAGTGCAGATACGGATGCTTTGCATTTCGTGATCCAAAAACATGATGCGTCGCACCTGCATTACGATTTCAGACTGGAGATGGATGGAGTACTAAAAAGCTGGGCCGTACCTAAAGGCCCGTCAACCGATCCTAAAACCAAACGCCTGGCCATGATGGTGGAGGATCACCCGTACAGTTACCGCGATTTTGAAGGCATTATCCCGCAGGGGCAGTATGGCGGCGGCACCGTTATCGTATGGGACGAAGGCACCTACGAGCCCATTGAGCATATCGAAGGCAAGAAAGCGCAGGAAAAACAACTGTTGAAGCAGTTGGAAGCCGGATCGCTAAAAATTGTATTGCATGGAAAAAAGCTGCATGGCGAATATGCTTTGGTAAAAACCCACGGTATGGGCGAAAATGGCTGGTTACTGATTAAACATAACGACGAGTTTGCCTCAACCGCTGATATCACTAAAAAAGACAAATCGGTACAATCCGGAAAAACCATCACCCAGGTTGAAAAAACAAGCGATAACATCTACGGGAAAACTAAACGCCCGGGCGAAAAAAAAAAGCATGAACCACCGGTTGAAGACCAGATAGCCGAAAGGGTTGAAGCTACAGCTGATAAAGGTTCGGTCGATGCTTTAAAAAAAGCACACAAATCGGCAATGCCAAAAAACATTAAACCGATGCTGGCAACATTGGTTGATGAACCTTTTGACGGCCCCGGCTGGTTGTACGAGGTAAAATGGGATGGCTACCGCTCCATAGCCTACATCAATAAAGGTGAAGTGGAACTGCAGTCGCGCAATAACAAGCCCTTTAACGATAAGTATTATCCGCTTTATAATATCCTCAAAAAATGGAAAATCAATGCTGTGTTGGATGGTGAGATCGTGGTTTTAAATAACAAAGGGCAATCCAACTTTGGTAGCCTGCAAAACTGGCGCAGCGAAGCCGACGGCGAACTGGTTTATTACGTGTTCGATATACTTTGGTACGATGGGAAAAACCTGATGAACCTGTCGTTTAGAGAGCGCCGTTCGGTTTTAAAAGAGGTTTTGCCTACCGACGACGACATGATACGTCTGAGCCGGATATTTAATGCCAGCGGGACAGAATTCTTTAAAGCTGCCGAGCGTATCGGGCTGGAAGGGATCATCGCCAAAAAGGCGGATAGCACCTACTCGCCCGATCTGCGGTCGAAAGAGTGGCTCAAGATCAAAGCACATAAACGGCAGGAAGTGGTGATTGGTGGTTTTACCAAAAACGAAGGTACAACTAAACAATTTAGTTCGTTATTATTAGGTGTTTACCAGGATGGAGTGCTGCAATATGCCGGCAAGGTAGGTACGGGCTTTAACGACAAGATGCAACAAGAAATGATGGCGCAGTTTAAACCGTTGATCACGGATAAGAGCCCGTTTGAAGGAGCCGTCGATGTCAACAAGCCATCGCGCTTTCGCCCTAACCCGCCAAAGGCGAAAGCTACCTGGCTAAAACCGCAACTGGTGGGCGAAATAACCTACGCCGAAGTCACCACCGACGGCGTATTCCGCCATCCATCTTTTCAGGGGATGCGCGATGATAAAAAGGCGAAGGATGTTATCCGAGAAAGCGAGGCGAGTACAAACGAAATTGTTAAAGAAGTGGAAAAGGAAGAAAAACAGCAGCTGATATCGGCGCCTAAAAGCACCGGCAAAAAAACCTTGCTCAACCCTGCCGAAGAAACACAGGTTAAAAAAATATGCGGTCATGATTTAAGATTCACACATCTGAGTAAGGTTTACTGGCCCGAAGATAAGGTGACCAAGCGCGATATGTTTAATTACTATTACCAGGTTGCCGAATATATTTTACCATATTTGAAGGACAGGCCGCAATCGCTCAACCGTTTCCCGAATGGCATACACGGGCCAAGCTTTTACCAAAAGGATGTAAAAGGTAAATCGCCCGACTGGGTAAAGACTTTTCCGTACACCACCAGCGAAGGCGAGCATAAAGAGTACCTGGTCGGTAATGATGAAGCTACTTTGCTGTGGATGGCATCATTAGGCTGTATCGAGATGAACCCCTGGTTTAGCCGGGTACAATCGCCCGACAACCCTGATTATTGCGTGATCGACCTTGATCCGGATAAAAATACCTTCAACCAGGTAGTCTCGGCTGCGCTGGAAGTAAAAAAGGTTTTAGATGCCATCGATGTACCGTCGTACCCAAAAACATCAGGGTCGACAGGGATGCATATTTATATCCCGCTTGCGGCGAAATATGACTACGATCAATCGCAAATGTTTGCCCGGCTCATCGTTAACCTCGTTCACAAACAAATACCGGACTATACAAGCCTGGAACGCATGGTAGCCAAGCGCGGTGGCAAAATGTACCTTGATTTTTTACAGAACCGGCCGGGGGCAACCATTGCAGGGCCATACTCGCTGCGGCCAAAGGTGGGAGCCACAGTATCGATGCCCTTGAGCTGGAACGAGGTAAAGCCGGGGCTGGCCATGAAAGATTTTAACATTTTTAACTCGGTAGACCGCTTAAAAGAAACCGGCGACCTGTTTAAGGGCACGTTCGGAAAAGGGATCGATTTAGAAAAATGTATTAAAAAAGCGCAAAGTGTATTTGGCTGATCAAGTGACGACGGTCATGTTCGGGATGCCAGGTTTTAATTTATCTTTACAGAACAATGAAACAGCCTCCTAAAAAAAGGTTCTGGAAGTTTTTGAGCTTACTCGGACCTGGTTTAACTACCGGCGCTGCCGATGACGACCCATCGGGCATAGCTACTTACTCGCAAACCGGGGCGCAGTTTGGTTACGGGCAGCTGTGGACGGCGCTTTACATGCTGCCGTTTATGGCGGCAGTACAGGAGGCCTGCGCACGTATCGGTTTGGTAACCGGCAAAGGCATAGCCGCCGTTGTTAAAGAGCATTACAGTAAACGTGTATTACACGCCGTGGTTAGCCTGGTAGTCATCGCCAACACCATAAATATTGGTGCAGATATTGGCGCTATGGCAGCTGCGGCACAACTATTGGTACCGCTCCCGCTTATCGTGTTAACCTTGTTTTTTACAGTTATCATTTTGGTGTTGGAGATATTCACCAATTATAAAGTTTACTCCAAAATACTAAAATGGCTCGCGCTTGCCCTGCTCGCTTATCCTATTACCGTGTTTATTGTGCACCAACCCTGGGGCACCGTGCTGAAAGCCACGGTTGTGCCGCATTTCGAGTTCAATTTTGCGTTCCTATTTATCATTACCGGCGTGTTGGGTACAACGATATCGCCCTATATGTTTTTTTGGGAAGCATCGCAGGAAGTGGAAGAAGAGAAAGAACGCGGTGTGGCCATAATTAACGGTAAACCCAAAATATCCCTACGATCTATCCGCCGCATGCGGGTTGACAATAATACGGGTATGATCATATCCGAGATCACCACCTGGTGTATTTTATTGGTGGCCGCTACGGTGTTGCATAACAACGGGGTAACCGATATTAAAACAGCGGCCGATGCAGCGAGGGCCCTCGAACCGCTGGTGCATTCGTTTCCTCATGCCGGTTTTTTGGCCAAGCTTATTTTCTCGATAGGTATCATCGGCCTGGGATTATTGGCCGTGCCCGTGCTATCCGGCTCGGCAGCCTATGCAGTTTCTGAGGCTTTCAATTGGGAATCGGGCTTAAATTTAAAGCTGCATAAGGCACATGGTTTCTACGGTATCATCACCATCTCCACTTTAATAGGTTTAACGATCAATTTCGTGGGTATCGATCCGGTTAAGGCGCTGGTTTATGCTGCTGTGCTGAATGGCGTTGCAGCAGTGCCATTGCTGTTTCTGATCGTTCGTATCGCTTCCAATAAAGATATTATGGGCGAGTTCAGCAGCGGCATACTCTCTAAAAGCTTATTGTGGTTCACCTTTGCAGCAATGGGCGCTGCGGCAATCGCGATGTTCTTTACACTCTAAAAATATCTTTCGAAAGTTAACCCGTAGGTAAACAGCAGATTCTCGCTCTGGGTGCGATTTTGCCGGTTATAGGTGAGGGCCGATGTTAGATTTAGCCATTTATTCAGCTTGAATGACACGTTCGTGGTCGATTTGATAATATAGTCTGCACCACTTTGAAACGAGTTCTGCAAAAAACTCCTGCTGTCTATCGCGAATTTATCAGCAATAGCAAACTTGAACGATAGCCTGAAAGAGTTACGATAAGTATGATATACATCGCGGTTATTATCGGGCAGCGTCAGATCGCTGCTATCATACAATATACCATCACTCAGATTTAAATAGGCATTTTTACGATCGATGATGCTGTAGGCTATCCCCGCCCCGGCGAGCAGTTCGTTATTTACTTTTAGCGAGTAGCTGGTATTGTAATTGGCCAGTCCCCAGTAAAAAAAGTGCGGGATAGTTTCGTAAATGTTTACCTCAAAAACCGACGAATAATCATTATTGGTTAGAGCCGAGTTCTGCTTGCCATAAACCCAGTTATTATCAAAGTTGAACCATACCTGTTTATTTTTGATGATGAATTTCAGGCCGTCGTTCATCAGGTAGGCAATGGCATCGTTGGTTTTATTGATCGAACCCGAAGTGGTTAGATTGGTGTAATAATGCGTACTATCGCTAAACTGTGCATGTGCCAGCTGAGCCAAAAACAGCATGACAAGCAATATTTTGTATTTCATGGTGCAAGTATAGGCAATGCCGCAAAAAACTGCTTAGTTATTTTGCACGCACCTGAAACCCAGGTTCTCCATACCGCTGTCTTCGGTAGTCTTCATACGGCGGGCTACGCGGAAGCCGGAGCAATAACTATCGTTACATAAAAAGGAGCCGCCGCGGGTTACACGTTTACGGGCATAAGGCTCATCGGGGTCGAAGCTTTTAGCCGGCCCTTGCGGGTTTTTTACGCCTTGCGGCGAATTGACCTGGCTGTAATATTCGTTGTTGTACAGATCAGCACACCACTCCCAAACGTTGCCGGCCATATCGTACAAGCCATAACCGTTTGCCGGGAACGAGGCTACAGGCGCGGCATAATAGAACTTATCCTGCAAAGTATTTTTGTCAGGGAAGCTGCCCTGCCAGATATTGGCTTTTTGCTTGCCCTGGTTCACAGGTTCGTTACCCCAGGGATAGATGTTATTTTGTAACCCGCCGCGCGCGGCCCACTCCCACTCTGCTTCGGTAGGCAGGCGTTTGCCCGCCCATTTACAATAAGCCTGTGCATCGTAAAAAGATACCTGAACAACGGGCGCTTTTTCTTTGCCTTTAAGATTACTGCCCGGCCCGTGCGGATGCTTCCAATCGGCACCTTTTTGCCAGCTCCACCACTGGCCTACATCATTCAGGTTTACCGGGTGATTGGGCGGAGTAAATACCAGCGATGCCGGTACCAGCAAACTTTCATCCGGTTTGGGAGTACCGGGCGGCAGTTGCTTTTTTAGCTCGTTCCAGTCGGGTTTTCGCTCGGCGGTGGTCACATAACCGGTAGCTTTTACAAAAGCAGCAAATTGTTCGTTGGTTACCTCGGTAGCATCCATCCAAAAGCCATCTACGGTAACTTTATGTTTGGGATATTCGTCATCAGCAGCTTGCTTGTTATCGGCGCCCATCATAAAGGTTCCGGTTTTGATCCAGACCATCCCTTTGTGCGATGAGTTTTTTGCCGGTGTTATCTCCGGGTTATTTACGGCAGTAGCTTTAAACCTTGACGGGATACCCGATTCGCAGCAAACCGCTTTTTTGAGCGGGTTATTTATTTTGACTGCCGGCACAATTACCTGCACGGGCTTTTGCTGCTTTTGCAAACATCCCCAAAAGAGAATAAGCAGACTAAGGGTACAGGCTATTGCTTTGCGCGATATCATTTTAACAGGTAATTGAAATGCGACGCAATATCAGCATTTTCAGCCAATATTCAGCTTCCTGGCTTTAGCCTCCAAACTGGCTACTTTTTGTTTATAAAAGAAACCGCGATAACGCTTAACCTCACGCAAAAGGGTTAATGCTTCTAAAATTATCGCCGATTCGGGCGATTTTGCCTGCGATGAAAGCTCTTCTTCAAACTCGTGATCTTTTGCGTTCTCCATATTAGCACATTTTGGGGATAACAAAAATATGCTAAATTATTTAGTAAATAAAAATTTATTTATAACTTTTTACCTCACTTAAATTTTGGCGGAACATAGTTTTTTACAGGGTTCACCACTATCCACGACTGCCCCTGCTCAGTTAAACAAGCCGAAAAGAATGCAGTGATCTCGCCTTTTTCGTTGGGATAGACAAATGGCCGCTCGCGCCGTTTAAAGGTTTGCGTAGTTCCGTCATCATACGTAACTGTTTTAGTGTAGACTGATTCTTTCGATACCGTTTTGTAATGGACACCGTCGACCGAATAATACTGCCCACCGTTTTTAGATATACCGGTAAGCTTGCCTGCAAAATCACTTAACAGAACATTATATTGATTTTGTGCCCACCAGATGGTTGGGTCTTCCAGCTGGCAGCTATCGGGCAATAAATTATTACCGCCATTTAACAACGTGTATTTGCCATCAAAAGCAGGGGCGGTATAAGCCTGAGCTACACGGATATTATTAATGGATTTTCGCCCGAAGACATAGATGCTGCCGTCGCTTTTTACCAGCGGCGCCGGGTTCGAAAAAGGCATGGCTTCGGCATCTATCCTATTCCATGGCCCGATAATGTTATCTGCCCAGGCATAACCGGTTTTATTGGCAGTGGAGATATAGTACAGTACATATTTATTACCCGCTTTAACTATTTTGGGATTATGCGCCCGCTCCTTATCCCATTGGCCGGGGCGTTTTTGGATCACTACTTCCTGGAAGGTATATGGCCCGTACAGGTTCTTCGAGGTGGCGCGTACAATTTCGGAGTAGGTCGTCCAGCCGCCGAGGCCGTATTGCTCGGGCCAGCGTGAGGCAAACAGGTGATAAGTATCGCCCACTTTGATCACCGAAGGGCACCACAAAATGTAACCTTCCATTTTAAAGCCGGCGCTTTTGATAGCCGGTTGTATGGCATCTTTTAAAGTTTGCGCACGGGCACTGACGAATATCAAACTTAGTACGCTTTGCAGTAACAGGATACGAAATATCTTCATCCCGCAATTAAGGCATAAAAACAGCAGCAATATTCAACAGGATTGGCTAAGGGTTAAGCTGTATTGGAGTATTCCGGCTATGCTCGAAAAGCCAATGGCGTGGTGGCCGTTTGCTTTTTGAAATAATTGGAGAAATGTGCCACATCATCAAAACCAAGTGTGTAGGCAATTTCGGCTACAGTCAATTTGGTTTGCTTAAGCAGGATCTTAGCTTCCTGAATGATCCTTTTGCTGATGATCTCGGTAGTGGTATTGCCGGTTACTTCTTTCAGCACTTTGTTGAGGTGATTAACGTGCACTGCAAGCCGGTCGGCATAATCGTTGGCCGAACGCAGCGACAGGCGTTGATGAGCCGATTCGAGCGGGAACTGCCTTTCCAGCAATTCGATAAATAAGGAAGATATGCGCTGCGAAGCATTTTGCGTTGTGCTCAGGGCCGACATGGGCTGTAATTTTTGCCCGTAGTGGATCAATTCCATCACCAGGTTGCGCAGCAGATCGTACTTGTATTTGTAATCGGCGGTAAGCTCGCGGTGCATCTTCCTAAAGATATATTCCATCTCGGCAACCTCCTGGTCCGAAAGCTCAAAGACCGGGACCTGCCCGGGCTGGAATATCGGTAACTCATCTAAAGTTACACCCGATTTACCTGAAGCGAGGAAATCGGGTGTAAAAATGCAAAACATACCAGTTTGGTCATCATCAAGGGCTACCCAGTTGTAAGGTATTTTGGGCGTTCCGAATATCAGGGCATTTTGCTCGATATCGATCACTTTATCAGCATACTCCGCCCTGCTCCTCCCCCTGATCCAGCTTATTTTATAATAAGCCCGCCGGTTATATACCATGGTTCGTTCCTCTGCCTTTCTAGCAAACAGCTTTTCGGTTTCAAAAACGTTAAAGTGCCCAATTTCTTTGGCGATACCCTGCGGAAGCTGCGCACCGCTGTCCTGGTAAAATTCTTCGAGTGTGGTTGGGTTAGGCATTGTTTGTTTGTTTGTAAAATTCAAAGTTAGGTATTTGAGCCGCCTAAAGCAAAGGCTTATGTCTTCGCATGGAAATGCATATCAGGAGGCTCCCCTGGAGCCTCCTGATATGCATTTAGTTTTTAAAACGTGCTCGTGAATTACAACAGCATCCCGCCTGATACCTCAATACGCTGACCATTTACCCAACGTGCATCTTCGGTGCATAAAAAGGCAACCACGCCGCCGACGTCTTCGGCTACGCCGGGCCTGCCCAGTGCTGTAAACGAGCTTACACGCTTTTGCATTTCTTCGTTCGACCGTAATTGACCGCCGCCAAAATCCGTCATGATAGCGCCGGGAGCAACGGTATTGGCCCTGATGCCGCGTGGGCCGTATTCGGCAGCAATGTAACGGGTAAACACTTCGATGGCACCCTTCATTGCCGCATAAGCCGATGACCTTGGCATAGATACCCGGGCCAGGCCGCTGGATATATTAATTACACCACCGCCATCGTTCATCATCAGCAGCATTTTTTGTGTTAAAAAGTAAACGCCTTTAAAGTGGATGTTTAACAGTTCGTCGAAAATTTCTTCGGTTACTTCTTCGATTAATTTATAGGCGCCGGTACCTGCATTATTGATCAGGAAGTCGATATGATCTGTCCCGAATTTTGAGCTTAATGTGTCTTTCAATTGGCTGTCGAACGTATCAAAACTTTTGATATTGCCTGTATTCAATTGCAAGGCCGCGGCTTTTTGGCCGCCCTGTTCAATTTGTTCAACAACTTTCTGCGCATCATCTGCTTTACTGTGATAAGTTAAAACAACATCGATACCTTTTTCAGCAAGGCGCAGAGCCATGTCTTTACCCAGGCCGCGGCTGCCGCCGGTTACCAGGGCTATTTTATTTTTCTTTTCCATCTTCTGCTTTTATTTTATTGATACAAAGATGGTGCAGAAAATGCGGCGACTGTTTGTAGCAATCAATCCATTATTTGCGAAATTCAAACAATCGTATCAGATCTTCCTACCCCATCAATTCCTTCATCAGCTTTTCAAAGGCTTCTTTCAGTTCGGCCAGTTCGGTTTCCACTTTAGTTAAGCGGCCTTCCAGTTCGCCAACCGGACGGCGGGCAGGTTCTTCGGCTTGGTCATCTTCGGTAAAATCGAAAGTACCGCCCAGCAAATGCATATAACGAACTTCTTTTTGGCCGGGACGGCGCGGCAACTGCTGCACAAAAGGCATTTCTTCGGATGAGATACGCTCCAAAACCTGCTGCACTTCTTCGAGTGACTCAAACTCCCACAACCGACCTGAGTTGGTATTCAGTTCGCCAGGCGTTTGCGGGCCGCGTAGTATCAATAAACAAATAATGGCCACCTCGGCAGGTACAACCGGGAATACAATGGCGAAGTTGTGCTTATATTTCGTAGCGCGGCTGGAGCCGCCGGTTGCCGTCGAGATCAAGCCGCGCTTTTTTAAACTATCTAAAGCTAAAACCACAGTTTCCTCATCATAATCAACCACAGGGCGGCGCGATGTTTTTTGATTACAGGCGGTGGTGAGGCCGTTCAAAGTCATGGGATAATAGTCGGGAGTGGTTTTGCTTTTCTCCATCAGGGCGCCTAATACGCGCAGTTCGGTATCGTCTAAAACAGGCAGGGTGATCGGTGTATCCATGTTGATAATTAGTAACGCAAGATGTAAATTTCAGAACAATTTTTTATTAAAAATAAGGTTACTTTGCAGTTAAATGTCTTTATTCATTGCATCCTTAAATTCGGGCAGCAACGGCAATTGCTATTACATTGGTAACGAGCACGATGCCGTACTGGTTGATGCCGGGATATCCTGCCGCGAAACCGAGAAACGCATGGCAAGGCTTGGGTTAACCATGCAAAGGGTAAGGGCCATCTTTATCTCGCACGAACACTCCGACCACATCCGCGGTGTTGAAGTGCTGGCCAAAAAGTATAAACTGCCTGTTTATATTACCTTGCAAACGCTGCAACATGGTGGTTTGCATATTGATGACAATAACATCGTTCCATTTTTGGCTTACCAGCAGGTTTGTATTGGCGGGCTTTGTATTACTGCCTTTCCCAAACAGCACGACGCTATCGAGCCTCACAGTTTTATGATCAGCTGCGGAGAGATCAGGGTTGGCGTATTTACCGATATCGGCGAAGCCTGCGAGCATGTGATCTTTCATTTCGGGCAATGCCACGCCGCGTTTTTAGAGGCTAATTATGATGATGACATGCTCACGAACGGGCGCTATCCTTACCATCTGAAGCAACGCATCCGCGGAAGCAAAGGGCACTTATCCAATAAACAGGCGCTGGATATTTTTACGGGCCACAAGCCGGCTTATATGAGCCATCTGTTGTTAGCGCACCTGTCGAAAGATAATAACGACCCGGTTTTAGTGCAGCAATTATTCGACGCTTACGCAGATGGTACCCGCATTGTGGTGGCGTCGCGATACGAAGAAACAGCTGTATACCATGTCACCGGTACAGATCAACCCTCGGAACTGGATGCTACCCGGCTGCAGTTCACTTTGTTTTAACTTCGCTGTAGATACCTATTTTACCACCGTTGCCCGCAAAAACGATGAATTTGCCGTGATGACCGCAAACGTTGAAGCTGGTACCGTCGATCTTTGACCAGGTTACGCCGGCGTCTTTGCTGATGTTGGTACCCGAAGTACCCGTGGAAATGTAGATCTTACCTGATAAATATTGCACACATGATTGAAAGCCTGGTGAAATTTTAGCCAGGGCCCAGGTTTTACCAGCGTTATTGGAGTAGCAAACAGTCGAATCGGTACGCTGATCGTGCTGGTAATCGCCGCCGACGACTACCCAATGCTTACTATCCGACGTGAACGAAAAAGCGCCCGAACTGTTGGTGCCGTGGGCGATAGGCAATGGTGTGTACGACCATTTTTTACCGTTAATAAGCGAATAGATCAAATTTGCCGCACTGCCGCCCGAAACAATGAGCAGGCCATCGGTTTTCATCAGTCCGTTATCATAAATGCTGTAACAGGTACCGCTGGCAGCAAAGCAGGCCTCACCGTCGCGGCCTACAGGCGATTTAGCCACATCGCGCTGCTTCCAGGTTTTGCCGCGGTCTTCGGTCTCGAAGATCACGAAGTGGCCGTTTATCGGATCGCCCATAATGCTGCCGTATTTGCCGTTAAAATCCATGGCATCAAAAAACACCGAGGTATCGCGGTTATGGTATTTTACCTGCCAGTTGGCACCCCCGTCGGTTGTTTTTAAGATGAGCGCCGGCGTACCCGAACTCATGATCACGGCCTCTTTATCCGAAAAAGCCTGTATATCCCGAAAATCCGAAGTTTCAAAACCTTTTACCTGCTGCCATTGCCAGGTTTTACCGGCATCTTTGGTGATGGCCACGGTGCCCTTGCTGCCGCTTACCCAGGCAATTTTATCGTTCACCACGCATAATCCGCGTAAGCTTGCACCCCTGCCGGGTTGTTGCGTAACGGTTATTTTTTGTGCAATGGCACCATTAAAAAAAACGAACAACATCAGTGCAGCCGCACCGATACCTGCTATATAGATTTGTTTCATTTAACCCTTGTCCATACCTCGGTGCGCCCAAAAAGCGATATGCCGATGTATCCTCTTATCTTTAAAGTGTTGCCCGTCAGTGTCATTTTACAACTATAGGTTTTACCGCTTTTCGGATCATAAATGGTACCATCCTCATAAGTCTTTCCGTCAAACGTAAAATCCTTCAACAACTCCAGGTTTAGATCGGGCCGGGTACGCAACGCCGGGTCGGGATTATTTTTATCCATTTTAGGGTGACCATTCTCATCGGGCACCTTTATCCAGCCCAGTTTGCCAAAATATTTGTTCCCTACCTTGTATATCCATATCTGGTCTTCGCCCGATGGATTTAACCATTTACCGATAATAGCGTCGCCGTTGGGCTCCTGCGCTAACACACTTAACGATGCTATTAGCAACAGCGTTAAGATACTTGCTTTCTTCATCATCATAAAAGATTGAATTAATTGGTAAACTAAAATAGCCTTTTAACGATGGATTATCAAACATTAATGAATTATATATTTATTTTGACGGGTGGTGTATTCGTATTATATTTGCAGCCCATTGCCTGCCCGGATGGCGAAATTGGTAAACGTTGCGGTCTCAGAAGCCGTTGAGAATTGTCTCTTGAGAGTTCGAGTCTCTCTTCGGGCACTAATCAGTTGATTAGTTCATTGGTTCATTAGTTCATTTGTCTTATCACCGATATGTACTAATGAACTAATGACCAACTAACCAATGAACCACAACAAGCCCAGGTGGCGAAATTGGTAGACGCACCATCTTGAGGGGGTGGCACTCGTAAGGGTGTGGCAGTTCGAATCTGCTCCTGGGCACTTCTTTTCTTAGTCCTGAGTCAGGAGTCTTTAGTCTCGAGTCTGTTATCCGCAAATATATATCATATGCAGATTTAAATCCGCAAATCTCAAAGTTCGGATTACAAATCCCAACCAACGTAGATAAACCGCACATGAAATTAGCATCCGTTTAGCAAATTTTTTGTTTTGAATTGCTTTCATTATCTTAACAACTGATATCCGGGCACGGGTTATTTATGTTTTGTGATATGCAGCCGTAACTTAACCAGCACAAATAGAACATCAAACCTTTTTACTAAAAACTGTAATGTCGGAAGAAAAAGTAATACAGCATACCAAAAAAGCGGTTCATATCATAAAAGATAAAAAGCGCCCTCTTAAAGAGAAATTAAAAGATATAGCGCTTGAAGTGGCGATCATCATATTTGCGGTAAGCGTTACGCTGGTGCTGCATAACTGGAACGACGCCCGGCACGAGCATCATATTGAAAGGGAATTTTTAGAGGGTGTAAAAGAGGATCTTAAGCTCGAAGCTGATAAGCTCGAAACCAGCAACAGAGATTTTCAACCGGTGGTCGATTTTTACAATACTGCCTGGCATCAAATAAAAACCAACAAGATTGACGGAGCATATTTTGACAGAAACAGCACCCAGTTAACCAACACTGCCTATTATGTTGCAGATAACGGCCGCTTTGAGGGCTTTAAATCATCGGGCTATTTACGATTGATCCGAAACCAGCAATTGCTGAAAGACCTGATGACCCTGTATACGATAGATATCCCTTTCCAGGAGCAGATAGATAAAAATCTTTTTGCGCAGAGAAGTGCGGATTACGACAAGTATGTTGGCATAAAGGGAGTCGCGGATTCGACAGGCACCCATATTTCGCGCCTGCTTAACGACCCGGCGGTAAGATATCTGATATCGAGGTACGTAACCTCCTTTAACGAAAGAAAGCAACAGCAACTGGCCCTGGCCAAACAAATACGCGATGTAGTTGCCGAAATAGATAAGGAATTGAATAAATAGCAAGGCTATGTTCAACTAATGCACCATTTTTGTTGATTAGAATTAAAAACCCAGGCTAACTACCTCTCCATCCAAAGCACCGAGTTACCCGTATTAAACTGGTTTTGCTCCCAAAGCTTATTACCGGGATCGATGATCCAGTTACCGTCGACAATAAATTTATACAATGCTTTGCCCGGCGCCAGATATACGCTGATCGTCCAGGTGTCGCCATGACGTACCATGGCCCAGCCAGGTTCGTTCCAATCGTTAAAGGTGCCCGACAGGCGCACCTGTTTGGCATTATTGTATCCTTTTAAAGTAAAAGTGTGATTGGCTTTTACCGCCAGGAACGAATTGGTCTGCCCGTCTTCTTCCATATAATTGCCATTGGCCGGGTCGGTCATCCAGCGGCCGTCGACAATAAACTTATAACCGTAGTTACCTGCCGGAAGCGCATAAGGCAATACCCATTGGCTACCCGACCGGTGAAGATGCAGTTCGCTCGTGTTCCATTTGTTGAAACTGCCCGATACGATAACGCTTTTGGCATTGGCAAAACCGTTAAGCTTAAATACACCGGGCTCGCCGATGTTCAACACTGAGTTGATGTTTCCCGCAGCATCAGTTTGGGTATTCGGGTTCGACGGGTCCTTTGTCCATTTTCCGTCGACCAAAAAACGATAAATATGGCTGCCTTCGTGCAGATACATCGGGCGCACCCATTCGCCTTTTACAGGCATCATCACAATCTGGTTAGCGTTCCAGTTATTGAAACTACCCGCCAGCATTACCCGCGACGCCCTGGGGAAAGCTTTAAGCCTGAAAGTATAATTGTACTTAAAATACACCGAGTTGTGATCATCAAACCCATCGTCCTCCTTTAGCAGATTACCGGCATCGCTTATCCAGCGGCCGTTAACCACAAATTTGTACAGGTACTCGCCGGCGCTGAGCTTAATATCGTATATCCAACCGCTATCGGTTTTGATCATCACCCCTTTGGAGGTGCTCCAACTGTTGAAGTTGCCCGATACCAAAACCTTTTTGGCCTTTAAATTAGACGGGAGAAAAAACCGCGTAACACCCGAAGGCAGTTCGTGCACATTTTGCCTTAAAAAGCTGTTGATGCCGAATTTGATATCATCGTCGGGGTAACCAGGCTGCTTATCGTGCATTACCATATTCGAGGTGATGAGGAAGGGCCTCATTTGTGCATTTGCCGCCAGTTCGTTCAGGGGTTTTAACAGCATCAGCTTATTATCGGCCATATGGGATATGGTCCAGCCATCTTTTTGCAACTGGTTAAAATTACCGCGCAGCAGGTTATCAACGGTAACGCCTTTAATATCGGCTATCCGCAGTAAACTATCAATATCTGCTTTTTTAAGTTTCAGATCGAGGTATAATACCATCTGATCGTCGGTAATGGTAAAGGCATTCTGCCTGATTTGGGCAAGGGCGGGCCACATGGTGCAAAACACCAGCAACAACAAGCCTATATAACCCTTTTTTGCCATTTACTATTCGTTCTTATTGGTATACATGATAAACTCTTTTTTAACAAAGTTGATGGTGAACACCGCGCGGCCAAAAAAATCGCTGCCAAGCATGCCATCGATATCGCGGCCATAGGCCTTGCCCATTTGCTCCAAACTGGTAATGATCACCTTGTTATTGGTAAATACCCGCTCGCCAACAGACAATTTCTCAAACTTAGCGTATATTACTTCAAAAGTGCTGCCTCCAATACCTGTCAGCTTCGACCGGTTGATAACCTGTAACGTTGGCAGCAGCTTTTTAGCCTGCCGGTAATCGATCAGGTTAGTTTCGGCGCCGGTGTCAAAAGCAAACCATAACTGGTTATCGTTTACCGAAGCTTTAAACAAAATTGCATTATTGGCATAGTAAAATGGCATCTTTAGTATCGGATCGTGGTACAGTTGTTCGGCAGCGGGTATCTCGCCATCTTTATTAAGTTTGTGGATATACAATTGGTTTTGAAACAGGTCAACAGTGATGACAAATTTAGAAAATAGTTTAGTGCCCAGTAAACCCAGCACTTTAATATTGCGGCTGTTTTCGATAGCCGAAAGATTGGTTACGTCGGCCAGCAGCCTGTCGTAATGCAGCTCGGCGATATCCAGGTTGCGAACGCTTGTACGAAAGGCCACACCGGCATCGCCGTTAATGCCCCCGGCATCCTGCTCATTGTAATGCGGGTAATTGCGAAAGTAAGTTTGGTTAAGAACCAGGTAAGGTGCACCGGTATCGAGCACAAAATTACCCTCCATAGTATCGACTTTGGCTTCGAGGATAATGAGGTTTGATACCCGTTTGATCGGGATAACCAGGGTAGCGAACTCGCCCGATGGCTCCGGATCTGTCCAGTAAGCGCCCGGGAAACTGATCTTACCGGGTCCGCCGGGTTTAAATGCCATTGCAAGGCTGCTTACAGCCAGTAAAAGCAATAACATATAAAACCTGCGTAACATCGATATAATAAGGTAAATGTTTAGGTATAGACGCCGGTACCTGCAGGCAAGTTACAGTAAATATGATTTAAATAATGTTGAGGTGTGAAGTTTAACAGGTTTTTAACAGGAAGGTATCCCCAATCGGAACGCCCTGTGGGAGCGATAATTTATCAGATGTTAATCTTTATCTGACGTTCCATCGGTGTTTCATTTACTATATTCATCCTCATGGAACCATCTTCAAAATATTCAGGGACTCTTTCCTTTTTAACGCCTTTCATTTGTAACGTTTCATCATCAAACCATCCTATAATTATCTCGTCGTTATCCAATAACCTTATCTCTTTAATTTCTTTTAGAGGCAAAGTTAAGGGATTAGAAAAATCAAATAGTTTTATTACTGTCGGGCACGCCCAATAACAACCAAGTGTAGCAAGAATTTTCCCCTTAGGAGATAAATGAAAATTCGTCCAGATAAAGCCGTCTTCACCAGGCGAGTAGCTATTCATTTAATTGTTAGTTAAATCAATGACGGTTTGCCCTCCAAAAATATCCTCGGCACAAATCAAATACTCAACGTCGGCGGTAGTAACCCAACCATGAAAAAAGAATTCTTCGTTTACAAAGAAATCGAAAATCTTGTCATTTAGTATTGTACTATATACTTCGACTTTTGTTAAGCCAACATTAGATCTATTGTTGTTTGTCGAAACAGGTGTAGCTACGGCCTGAAAATGTTCAGATGGTGATATAAAAGTTTCGGCGTGCTCTGTGTGAACGCAACTATCGCCAATCTCATCCAGAATACCATCACGAATTTTTTGTATATGGTTTACTACCTCTGACATATATAATCTTCTCTACAACTCAAACTTCAACCCATCATAAGCCAGGTGGATATTGGGCGGTAACTCGAGCGATACATCGGCATGTTTGCCCAGGCGGTGGCTGATGTGGGTAAGGTAGGTTTGGTCGGCGCCCATTTCAAGGGCAAATTCAATAGCTTCCTCCAGCGTAAAGTGTGATATATGCTTATCGCGCTGCAGGGCGTTGATCACCAAAACTTTGGAGCCTTTAATCTTTAGGCGCTCCTCTTCGGCAATAGTTTTGGCATCGGTGATATAGGTAAAATCGCCTATTCGGAAACCGAGGACCGGCAGCTTGTAATGTAAAACTTCAATGGGAATAACAGGCACGCCCTGCACTTCGAAAATACCGTTGCTGATGGTATGCAGGTTTACCTGCGGAATGCCCGGGTATTTAAACTCCTCGAAGATGTACATAAACTCGCGCTTTAAGGCGGTTTGCACCATTTCGGTAGCGTATACATCGATTGCCGATTGCTGCCTGAAGTTAAAGGCACGGATATCGTCCATACCTGCGGTATGGTCTTTATGCTGATGGGTAAAGATGAGCGCATCCAGGCGTTTCACCTTTTCGCGCAGCATCTGTTGCCTGAAATCGGGGCCCGAATCGATCACAAATACCTTACCATCTATCTCCACCATGACCGATGAACGCAGGCGCTTGTCCTTCGGGTCGGCCGAAGTACAAACCTCGCAATCGCAGGCGATGACGGGTACGCCCTGCGATGTACCGGTTCCTAAGATGGTAATGGTCACAGTTGCAATCGGGTTTGGGTTATCTGATGTAAAAATATGATCTGCTTTTCGTCAAGCAACTTATGATCGATCTCCAGTTCGAGCAATAACTCAACAACCGAATGTATCTTGCTCTCGAGGTTCGAAAACTTGTTCACCACCACTATCCGGCTGTTTTGCAGCACACAGGCACCTGTTTTAAAGTTCCCTTTCTCGTACCTTATCTTATAACCTGCCGCTTTGAGCAGGTTTTCGAGCTTTTCGAGGGTATGCTGGGTGAAGGTTAACATTGGTATTGTGATGTGCGTATTGCGTATTGAGATTTCTGAAAGCGAAATATACAAAAATGGTATCGCACTACGCAATACGCATTACTCAATACTACCGCAGGTCAACCACTTCCACACCCGGGTGCGCTTTTACATCGAATGCAAAAACGGCATCAGGCACGTTTACATTCGGGGTAAAGGTTTGCATGGTATAGGTATATTTATTACCGTTCTTATCGAAGATCAGCGCGCTGTATATCTGTTTTTTGGCTTTATCGATCATCAGGCGAACCTTGAAGAAGGTTTTCTTGGCATCGGTCGGCGTCATGTCGATGGTTTCATAAGTTATACCACCCTGCTTTACCTCGCCGGTATAGATATAATTAAAACCTTTTTCGTAGATGGTAAAAATGTGCGCCGGGTTTAAGGCATCCTCATTGGTGGTCACATCATTTACCTGCACTTCGTTATCTTTTTTCAGGTAGGTCCACTGTTGTTTGCCATCGCTAATCAGCTCCTGGGCAATAGCCGGGGTTTTACCCTTGGTATACAGCGTCACTTTAAACTTGTTAGCCTTTGATTTGGCGATGAGGGTACCGGTCTGCGTTTCCTTCAGGTTAGCCTGCGGGCTCTCCAAAGTGTACATAAAGTTTGTTTTTACCACATCGTACGTTTTGTACTTTTTACTTACTTCGGCCAAAATCGCTTTAGCCTGCGCATCCTTCTGGGCATAAACCTGCATAGCAGCGCCCAGCATCATTAAAACATATATTGCTATTCTTTTCATAAATTCTTTATCCTCTGCTACTCATCCATATTGCTCAAAAACTGCTCCAAAGCATAGTCATCAGGTATTAAAACTTCGCGCGCCTTGCTGCCCTCAAAAGGGCCGACGATACCCGCAGCCTCAAGCTGATCGATAATACGCCCGGCGCGGTTATAACCCAACTTCAGCTTACGCTGAATGAGCGACGTAGAGCCCTGCTGGTGCATTACAATTAAACGCGCCGCTTCTTCGAACATCGGATCGCGGTCGCTTGGGTCAAAATCTTTCGGGCCGGAGCTTTCGCCTTCGCCTACGTATTCAGGCAACGCGTAAGCTTCGGAGTACCCGCGCTGCCCGCCGATGAAATCGGAGATCTTATCCACTTCGGGCGTATCTACAAAGGCGCACTGCAAACGGATCAGGTCGTTACCGGTTGATAACAACATATCGCCACGACCGATCAGCTGATCTGCACCACCCGAATCGAGGATGGTGCGCGAGTCGATCTTGGACTGTACCCTGAACGCGATACGCGCCGGGAAGTTAGCCTTGATCGTACCCGTAATGATATTTACCGACGGCCTTTGCGTTGCGATGATCAGGTGGATACCAATAGCACGGGCCAGCTGGGCCAAACGCGCGATAGGTGTTTCTACCTCTTTACCGGCGGTCATCATCAGGTCGGCAAATTCGTCTACAATTAATACGATGAACGGCAGGTAACGGTGGCCTTCGGTAGGTAAAAGTTTACGGTTAACAAATTTGGCATTGTATTCTTTCAGGTTACGTACCTGCGCATCTTTCAGCAAATCGTAACGGGCATCCATCTCGATACACAGCGAGTTGAGCGTGTTGATCACCTTTTTGGTATCAGTAATGATGGCGTCGGCCTCGTCGGGCAATTTGGCTAAAAAGTGGCGTTCGATTTTGCGGAACAGGGTGAGCTCTACCTTTTTAGGATCGACGAGCACAAACTTCAGCTCGGCCGGGTGTTTTTTGTAGAGCAGCGATACCAGCAAGGCATTGATACCAACCGATTTACCCTGACCGGTTGCACCCGCCATTAATAAGTGGGGCATTTTGGCCAGGTCGGCAATGAACACTTCGTTGCTGATGGTTTTACCCAAAGCAACCGGCAGGTCCATGGTAGTATTTTTAAACTTATCGCTTTCGAGCACCGATTTCATCGATACCATTTCGGGATTCTGATTGGGCACCTCGATGCCGATAGTACCCTTACCAGGCATCGGCGCAATGATACGGATACCCAGTGCGGCTAAGCTCAGCGCGATATCGTCTTCCAGGTTTTTAATCTTGGAGATACGCACACCCGGCGCCGGAATGATCTCGTAAAGAGTAACCGTCGGGCCGATGGTTGCCTTGATCTTATCGATCTCGATATTATAATGGTTGAGCGTCTCAACGATCTTATTCTTATTGGCTTCCAGTTCCTCGGAGTTAACGGATATTTTGTTCGAGCCGTAATTCTCCAGCAAATCCAGAGGGGGAAATTTGTAAGAAGAAAGATCAAGCCTCGGATCGAAAGCACCGAATTGCTCCACCAGGTCGTCGCTGGTTACTTTATCTTCTTTTTCGATGCTTAGTTCAGGCTGCGGGCGCTCTTCATCAACAGTTAACGGGATATCGGTATCGGCACTTGGCGACGGCGTTAAAACCACCGGTTTATGAAAAGTATTAACCGGCAATGGCAGGTCGGCCTCAGGTTCTTCTTCAGGCTCGGTGTAAGTCAGTTCAGGCTCTCTTGATTTATTGATCTCGATATTCTGCTGCATGCGCGGCCTTTCTGCAGGTTCGCTATCTTCGGCTGCCTCTTCCGAAAACCTCCCTTCAAACGGATCGAAAACCGTATTGGTCAATATGGCATCGCCGGCCGGCTCAAGCTCTTTCTTTTTACGCTGGGGGAGCTTAAAGTCGATATTATAAACAATGATGAGAAAAGTAATAGCGGCGAAAACCACCAGGCCGGCCGTACCAGCCTCGCCTATCTGTGCATCTAAAAGCCGATTGCTCCAGTAGCCAAACTCTCCCTCGAGGTAATGTGGGTACTCGGTAACCAGGCCATGAACAAAACCTATCGCAACCGAAAAAAAGATGATAGCGAAAACCGCATAAGCCAATGTTTTATTAAGGGGGAACAATCGCACCTTGAATAAAAAGCGGTAGCCGATAATAAAGAAAACCACGACAAAAATAAACGAAGCAACGCCGAACCATTCGTAGATAAATTGATTCGACAACAACGCGCCAAGCTTACCGGCTGTATTAACCACTACCGGGTTTTTTACACCATTCTCGATCAGTTCCTGCTGGGTTTTGAAGAGGTTGTGCCAGCCGCCGTTGGCTTTTGATACATAGCTCTGGTCTTCCTGCCAGGTAAACAGGTACGAGGTAAAGGCCACCAGGAAATAAACAGAGATCAGCAGGAAGAACGCGCCGGCAACCTTGATAAAGCGGCCATCCTTTAAATCGAAAGACGGAAGCTTCTCTACCTTCTGCTTTGCGGCTTTTTCGGTCTTTGAAGAAGTATTTGGCTTATTATCGTCCTTAAAGCTATTTGATTTAAACTGATTTCCTTTTACCGGCATTCTATATTTCAATGGCGTTCAACCGCAAATATAAAGTTAATAGATAAAACAACTTGTTTGTATCCATTTTTAATTTTTAGTATACTTGATTTGAAATGGGCCCCGATAAACTTGAGTACTACATACAAACAGCCGATGTAAAAAGCCTTGGCGAACTATTGGAACAGGACAGGAAGCTGGCTACAGCCAATACCAGCCACAATGTTTCACCACTGATGCTGGCCTGTTATTATAAAAAACCGGCTGTCGTGTCGCTTTTATTGAATTACGTTCATGATATCAACCTGTTCGAGGCTTGTGCCGCCGGTAAGTTTGATGTAGTGGCCCACCTGGTCTATAATCATCCCGAAATGGTGAACGGGTTTTCGCCCGATGGTTTTACCCCACTGGGCCTGGCCTGTTACTTCGGGCACCCGCAGATCGCCAGCTTTTTGGTTTTAAAAGGCGCCGATGTAAATATCCCTTCTGATAATGGCTTCAGCGTCTACCCGATACACTCATCTGTGGCAGCCAACCAGACCGAAATTACGGCCATGCTGCTCGATCATGGGGCACAGGTCAATGTAAAACAAAAATCGGGGGTTACGCCTTTGCATTCCGCAGCGCAGAATGGCAACCTTGAGCTGCTCATCATGCTGCTGGAGCATGGGGCGCAGGTAAACAGCCGTATGGAAGGGGGTAAATTACCAGCCGACCTTGCGGCCGAAAAAGGGTTTGATGATATCGCTGCGATATTGTCGGATTAGGGGGTGGATTAGTATAATGAAGAAGTATCATTTAAAGTGAGCTATAATGATGCGGTTATTCCATCATTCAGTCAATCAATCCTTCAATCATTATTATTTGGGCGTTGCCTGCGGCCGGGTTATCCCTAACGCAAACTTTTTTACTTCAAGCCACAATACGCAAGCAAGTCACCCATTCCCTTACCTTCAGCATCAGCTTTTACAGCCAGTTCTTCCGCCACTGCGCCTTGCCTGTTCAGCCAAAATGTGGTGTAGCCGAACTGTTTGCCGCCGGCCATATCCCATCCCGCAAAGGGTACAAACAGCATATCGCGTTTGCTGAGTTTAAAACCATCTATAGCCATTTGATATGCTCGCGGGTCGGGTTTAAATTTTTTGACCTTATCGGTGCTCAGCACCTGGTCGAAAACGCCTTGCAGGTTGCTGTTTTCGATGCCCTTCTGCATCATTACATCCGTAAAATTGGAGAGCAGCGCCAGTTTGATGCCGGCATTTTTTAGTATTTTTAAAGCACCGGCAACATCGGGCCAGGCCCTCAGGTTAAGGTAAGCCTGCATCAGTTGCTGCTTTTTCTGTTCGTCCGGATCGATCTTCAACGTTTTTGTCGCGAAGACCAATGCATCCCGGGTAACCGTAAAAAAATCGGTATAGGCGCCTAACTGGTTGCGCAGCCACGTGTATTCGAATTGTTTGGTGCGCCACAGGTCTGTCAATTGTGTGCCGTGTTCGGGGTACATATCCTGCGCCATTTTAAAAACCGGGCGCGGGTCGAAGATGGCCAGGCCATCAAAAGCGATGGCTTTGAATGATGGTTTTTGTGTGGTTAAAATATCCAACGGCCTGGTTAATAGCGAGGCGCCCAGCATGGTGCCGGCCATACCGATAAATTCTGATCTGCCGATATCCATTTTTAATTTTTGAAGACCGCCACTAAGTTAAATATGCTTGGCGTACAAACCCTGGTCGGTACCCAGGAAAAGTATTCCGCCTGATTCGAGGATAGCGTGTGCATGGACGCCTTCTAAAAACTGCTGGCCGTTTGCCCACGATGAGCCAATAGCTATGTTTTTATCCCGTTGCTGAATAGTGGTGCCATTTTCACTATCGATGAAAGAGAAAACCACTGTGAAAGTGTAATTTTTTGTGGTGCCGCTATACAGATCCTTGTAATTAAGCGCTTGCACAGTATAGAGATCGGCAGTATCATAATCCCAACTCAAACCGTTGTTACTGCTACGGATGATTTTCCCTTCAGATGTAACGGCATACAAAACGCCATTATCGATAATCATTTTCTGAATATATGAGCCCCAATGAGGCAGCAGGGTTTCGGTCCACCGGCTATTGGCAAAATCGTAATAATAAAAAGTACCGTTAACACCGCCCGCAGCAACCAGCGTGTTGTTTGAGCTTAATAATTTAAAAACATTATACGAGGTAAAGTTCTGCGGCAGGTTATTGTTAAATGCCGACCAGTTGCCAGTTGCCTGGTTTAAAGCATAAACCCCATTACCCTCGGTGGCTGCGTATAAAAGGTTATCCTTAACCGCGAATGATGTGACAGGATAACCTACCAGGAAACCATAGGTATTATAATCCCGGAAACCAGACACATAATTACTCCAGGTGCGGCCGCCATCATTGCTGCTGAATATGCCGTTGTTGTTTGTACCCAGATAAATCTGCCCGTTAAAAACCCGGATAGCGCTAATGGATACATCGGGCGCACCTACTTTTACCGATGCCCACGTCGCACCTCCGTTAACACTTGTATACAACGTATTACTGTTTGACGCAGCGTACAGGGTATGGTTAAACTCTTCCAGTACGGTTATAGTATCGTTAAGAACGGTTAACCTTGTCCAGTTCGGGCCGGGATCGGGCAACTGGCCCGCAACCGGCGCCGGGGTATCTTTCGTCCCGGTTTTGTGGCAGGATGCCAGGCACAGCGCAACTGCAACCAGGCAAACTCCTGAAATTATTTTCTTTATAAATACTAACATACTACATCATCGGTTTTTACAGCGCCAAATTAGTGTGCTTTTTTATAATACAAGCCGTTGTCTGTCGCCAAAAACAATACGTCTGTCAACGCAGTGAGCCCATGGCCATATAAGCCCGGCAGAAACTCTTCACCGTTGGCCCAGGTCGTGCCCAAAACTGCATTCTGATCGCGGCTCTGCAGCCAGATACCTTTCGTACCTTGCTGCTGATCAATGATCGAATACATTTTGTTATTACCCACGTACATCCCACACATCAGAAACTTATCGTCAGAGGTATCGGCTTTCAGGCCGACGGTATCAAAATTCATGGTCAGGCCGGCATCGTCGCTGCGCAAAATGGTTTCATGGTCATTATTGCCGACATAGATCTGAGCCAGAATGCTGGCCGGGGTGTTGATCATATCGATCACCAGGTTAGGGAACGGTGTGTTTTTATACCTGGTTTTGGTTATATCAACATATTGCTTTGTTTGCCACAATTGCTGCGTTTGATCGTAAGCGGCAAAAAAATCGGTGGTACCCGCAACAAAATAATTATTAGCCACCAAAACTTTTGATGCACGAACCGCATTGGTCAAGCCGTTTTGGAAAGGAGCCCATTGCCCCGTGGCATTCAGCTTTAGGAGCCCCTGGCCCGAATTATCGATGGCAGCTGCATACAAACTGTTGTTCCACACAGCAAATGAGTTTACGGTCATGGTATTATTACCGGCCCCGATCCATGTTTTACCATTATCGCTGCTCGAGTAAATTTCATAGTCGGTGCCTACAAACAATTTATTTTGATATACGATGAGCGAGAATATCAGTTTGCCCGAGGATACCGGGGCGGTAGCTGTCCAGGTGATGCCATTATCGGCGCTCTCGTATATCCTGTCGGATGTGGACGAAGCCACGTAAACCACATTATTAAATACCCCAAGGGCCGTGAAGTTATCGGCAGGCAGGTTAGTTACCCTTGCCCATTGCAATGTGGGGCCAATAGACTGCACAGTTATTGGCGTTTTATGGCAGGCCGTCAGCCCTATCCCGGCAATAAAAAAACAAATGAAAAATTTTAAAGCTCTTTTATTCATATCTTTTTAATTAGTAATCGGCTTTATATTTATCGGTATGGGTCACTATTAATTAAGTGTTAAAAATGCCGTTAACCTATACGATCTTTTTAAAATAGATCCCGTTATCGGTAGCTAAAAACAGGATATTATTCAGGTAACAGAAGTCGTAGCCAAAACCTGCCGTAGCTAAAACTTCGCTGTTCGTGGCCCAGCTTGTGCCTATCGGCGCCGCCACATCGCGCTGCTGTATACATACACCGCCACCTGTCAATACGTTGCTTACCACATAAAATTTATTATTGAAAGTGTACAGCATCCGGATACGGCTCGAATTAATGGTGCCCGGTTCCTTTTGCAGGCCGAGCGTGTCGGCGGCCCAGGTTAGGCCGCTATTGGTGCTGCCGTACAACATAGTGCCCGGCGTTACCAGCAGGGTGCCCTGCCCATAGGTTATATCGCGCATGATGGCCATACGGTGCGGGTTAAAATAATCCGTCGCTATCCACTGATTATTTAAGGTATTACAGGTATAAAAGAACCCGTTTCCGCCCCGTAAGGATACCAGGCTTTGATTTACGGCAATCGTCTTTTTTACCGTATAATCGAAATTAGAAGGTAAGCCGCTGGTATTGAAGGGCCCCCAGGTACCGGCGTTTTTATTCAATATCTGTAAGCCGTCGCCCGGCGTGTTGCCTTGCTCTGTTGACGCGTACAGGTTATTATTCAGAACGGTAAATGAGGTAACCAGCTCAATGGTTGACTGGTTAACCCAGGTTTGGCCGCCATTGCCACTGGCAAAAATGCCATCGAACTCGGTACCCGCATAGATGATGTTGTTAAATACCGCTAAGGCGGATATGTTGGTACCTTGCTTTACCAACGCTGACGGCTGCCATGTAGCACCCAGGTCAGAGCTCATATACACTATACCAGCGCTGCTTGCCGCGTAGACTGTGTTGCCTGATGTTGTGAGTACCGTAAACTCCTGGTTGGATGACAACGATGCGACTTTTGTCCAGCCGGATGGTGATGCGACACCCATATCGGGGCTATAATCATGACATTTATGGCAAGCCGATAAACCCAGCAGTAACGCGAGGCATACACTAAATAATGTGATAATCTTTTCATTCTTTTTGTTAATCGGTTTTGGTTTTTTTACTGTTTTCATTAGGTTATCAATCGTATAATAAATAAATTAAGGGACACAAAGTTATAGCCTGCCATGTTAAATGGCTGCACCTAAAAGTCCATCTTATTGACTTAAAAGTTCTTCGGGTACCGGGCTTACTGTTTTAAGGTATATCCGCAAGGGAAGCACGGTACCCATTATTTAAAACAGCAGGCGGTGGCAGTTAGTTAATAGAACGCTACCCGGGGCAGCCTTGAGCATTCGGACATAATGGCCGGATGATGGTCATACTCAAAAACGGGCGAAGTATGTAAACGGTTGCCAGAGGCTACAGAAAAGCACACAATAAACTCACTATCAGCAAATTAATTTACAAACAACGTCAAAAAAGCAGATCGGCGGGTTGACTACAGATCAGATACCCGGGTGCGGATACGCTTAACGTAGTTCCGGATATCGAGCACGATACCGGCAAAGAAATAGAATATGAGCGGGAAGCCCACTGCCAAAAAAGAAGAGTAAATAAAAAACAGGCGGATCTTGGAGATAGAGATATTAAAGCGTTCGCCCAGGTAGGTACAAACACCAAACGAGTATTTTTCGAAAAAAGTTAATATCCGCTGCAACATCACATAGCCGGTTTTAAAATCTTATTCCCAATACCGCACTGCAGGCACTTTTTATAATTGCAGTAAACGTTTTTTAGCTCGAGCAAGGCCTGCGATTCGTACGCGGTGCCAGCTTTTACCCCCATAGTAACAAAACCGGCAATTATACTGTTTTGCTCAACAGGTAAAAATTCAAGTAAATGCAGGGCACGGTTAACATAACGCTCCTGCTGATGCTGGTTACCATAAGAAAATAAATATAATACAATTGTGTTTAATAACAAAATATCGACTGAAGATTTGCCTAAGTTTTTTGCCGCCGGTTTTGACGGCTTATCAAACTGATAGTGATCATCCCAATAGCTGTTCATTTTGATATCGGTAAACAGTTTGGCGTAGTCATCATAATTCCGGATATCCAGAACCTTCGAAAAAAGATGGTTGGACTGATAAACCAATGCAGCAAATTGTGCCAGCCGGATAGTAGGAAAATTTAGCGGACGAAGCTTTGAAAACTTCCACAAATGCTTCTGCAGAGGTTTAAGGTTATATTTTTTCTGTAAAAACTGGTATTCGGCCCGCAAAGTTACAGGGTATTCGTCCTTCAGATCGGCGGTTAAAAAACCTGCCTGCCCGAATATCAGCGCCTCGATCTGCATCGGGTTGTTTTTGTGCTTTGCCAGGATGTTTTGCGGAAGCGATTTGGCCAGCAGTTCGAAAGGCAGGGCATTAACTTTAAAGCCAAAGTTGGCCGCCAGGTATTGGTAAAAAGTTTCTTCCCAATCGCCTTTGTTGGTTTGGATGGCTGCGGCAAGCTGGTTTGAGCGCTTTTGCAAACGCTCCACCAATACACGGGTTAGCCAGTTGTGGATGAGCAAAGGATCGATACTGCCGATACTTGCCTCGCAGGGAATGATTTGTTTAGGCTCGTTTATCAGCCAGTTGTACTTAGCGAACAGCTCATCAGGAATACGATCATTTAAGATGATAGTTGGGATGCGAGTGCCATCTTTACGGTAAACAGGGGTATCATCACGGCATACTACATGCAGGATCACGTTATCGTAAGCATCATCGGTTGTGTGCCCGTGTTGCTTCCAGCCGGATGAGGATAAATGCACCTCGACGTTGCCGGCCCAGAGGGTATTGCCTATTTTGATCTTGGCATGCTGAAAATCGGGGCCCGAATCGATATTCTGTAAGCCCGGCGAAACAATCTCAACGGTTTCCCCCAAAGTAGTCAGCAAACCGGCCTTATTAAAAAGCCTGAATTTCCAGACGTATTGCAGGAAGTCTTCGTTAAACATCATTTTTATAGTCCGGAGTATTGAGTTCTGAGTCTTGAGTCGGCAAATTAATAAATTTATCAGAATTATCCTGGCTCTGGACTAACGACCCCTGACTCAAGGCTAAATTACCCCCGCTTTCTCCAACTCTTCCTCCATCTCATGTTGAATTTTGAGCGCCTCGGCGCGGGCTGCATCGGCAAAGTCGTGGCCGTTGGATGCATAGATGACAGAGCGCGAGGCATTGACGATAAGGCCGCAATCTTTATTCATACCATACCGGCAAACTTCGGCCAGGCTGCCACCCTGCGCACCGACTCCGGGCACCAGTAAAAAATGGTCGGGAGCATGTTTGCGGATAGTTAAAAAGGCTTCGCCCCTGGTGGCACCTACCACATACATCAGGCGATCGTTGCCTGCCCAGGTGTTGGCCTTTTTGATCACTTCTTCGAACAAAAGGCCATCGCCGCAAGGCAGCAGTTGAAAATCCCTACTGCTTTCGTTGGATGTTAGCCCCAACAGGACGACCCACTTATCGGGGTATTTTAAATATGAGGTAACACTATCATAACCCATATACGGTGCAACAGTAATAGCATCAAAACCCATCCCGCTTGCAGCAGTATCAAAAAAAGCTTTGGCATACATATCCGATGTATTGCCAATATCGCCGCGTTTGGCGTCGATGATATTCAGGGAGTCTTCAGGCAGGTATTCCCAGGTTTTAACCAGGCTTTGCAGGCCTTTTACGCCCATGCTTTCGTAAAAAGCCGAATTGGGTTTATAGCTTACACACAAATCGCGGGTGGCATCGATGATGCGACGGTTAAACTCAAATACCGGATCTTCGGTATCTAAAAGAAACTGAGGCACCTTTTGGATATCGGTATCCAGCCCTACACATAAAAATGATCTTTTTTGTTTGATCTGATCAATCAGTTCTTGGCGGTTCGGCATGAAGTTTGTATTGAGCAATATATTATTTGCGTTACAAAAGAATGAAAATTAGCCCGGATAGCTACATTTTGATAATATATTTTCAAAAAAATTTGAAGTATTAATTTTATTGGTTAAAATTGTAGTGTTTTCCTGAATTTCTTGCACTAAAGAAACAATCAGTTTAAAATTTCCGACGTTTACTAACAATTGCAGACCTTTTAATTAAGGTACGGGTTTGCAAACTTTTTCCACTCAAAATACCCTTTTGAAATACTATTCAATCACATGTCTAATACAACAGAATTAAACGATAAACTCGTTTCTGAACTGCGTACCCTGGCTAAAAGTTTCGGCATAGACGATGCCGACGGTTTAAGAAAGCCTGAGCTTATCGCTAAAATAACCGAGCAGCAAACTTTAATCGAAGCCGCACGCTTACAGCAACAAACCGTGGCCCGCGATTATGCCGAGCATAACGCTCCGGCTGCTGCCGAACCGGCCGACGATAAACCGCGCAAACGCACGCGTACTATCAAAGGCAAAACCGAACCGCGCGAAACCGTACGCCTGGATGATACCAACCTCTTTAATAGTTTTGATGACGATGATATTCGTCCGCAGGATGCAGAAAGCAATGTACCAGCAGCTGTTGAGGCCGGTATCGAGCCATTGGAAGAGGTTACACAACCAGACGAGGCTCCTGTACAGGCGCCAGAAGCTGCTGCCCGCCCGCAAAAGTTTGAGCGCCGCAACAATAATAATCAGAACAATAACCAGCAGAAAGCCCAGGAACCTGCCATTAACCTCGATTTCGATAATGTGATCGTTAATGAAGGTGTGCTGGAAATTATGCCCGACGGCTATGGCTTCCTGCGCTCGTCGGACTATAACTACCTCACCTCTCCGGATGATATCTATGTATCGCAATCACAGATCAAGCTTTTTGGCTTAAAAACCGGCGACACCGTACGCGGCAGTATCCGTCCGCCGAAAGAAGGTGAAAAATATTTCCCGCTGGTGCGTGTTGAGGCTATTAACGGCCGTGTGCCTGCCGAAGTGCGCGACCGTGTTCCGTTCGACCACTTAACGCCGCTTTTCCCATCGGAGAGATTGAACCTGTTCACCGACTCGGGCAATTATTCAACCCGTATCATGGACCTGTTCTCGCCTATCGGTAAAGGGCAGCGTGGTTTGATCGTGGCACAGCCAAAAACAGGTAAAACCATGTTGCTGAAGGATGTGGCCAACGCCATAGCCAAAAACCACCCTGAAGTTTACCTGATCATCTTACTGATTGACGAACGCCCCGAGGAGGTAACCGATATGGCCCGCAGCGTACGCGCCGAAGTAGTATCTTCGACATTTGATGAACCTGCGGAGCGCCACGTAAAAATTGCCAACATCGTATTAGAGAAAGCAAAACGTATGGTGGAGTGCGGCCACGATGTGGTGATCCTGCTCGACTCGATAACCCGTTTGGCGCGTGCTTATAACACAGTTGCCCCGGCGTCGGGTAAAATATTATCGGGTGGTGTTGATGCCAATGCCTTACACAAACCGAAACGCTTCTTCGGCGCGGCCCGTAAGATAGAGGATGGCGGCTCGTTAACCATCATCGCAACAGCGTTGACCGAAACCGGCTCGAAAATGGATGAGGTGATCTTTGAAGAATTTAAAGGTACCGGTAATATGGAGCTGCAGCTGGACAGGAAGCTATCCAACAAGCGTATCTTCCCGGCTATCGATTTGACTGCTTCAAGTACACGCCGCGACGATCTGTTGCTCGACCGTGATGTGCTGCAGCGCATCTGGATATTGCGCAACCACCTTGCCGATATGAACTCGCAGGAATCGATGGAGTTTTTACAGGCGCAGATGCGTGGTACAAAAACCAACGAAGAGTTCCTGATTTCGATGAACTCCTAAACTTTCTTAACCAAATGAAAATATTATGGAAACACAAAGTACGTGTTTCTGTAATATTTTCGTTTCATAGTAAAGAAGGCTTCCGTATATTTGTAGTAAAATGAGGCAGCGCCTAAAAAAACATGTACCTAATGCCATTACCTGCGCAAACCTGTTCAGCGGGTGCCTGGGTATAGTTTTTGCTTTCCAGGGCAATTTACTGTACGCCGCTTACGCCCTTTTCCTGGCCGCAGTTTTCGATTTTTTTGATGGTTTTGCCTCCAGGCTGTTACAGTCGTTCTCGGGTATCGGTAAGGACCTCGACTCGCTGGCCGATATGGTAAGCTTCGGCGTTTTGCCTTCGGTAATCATTTACGAGCTGTTTTTACAGGCCCCGCAGATTGAGCATGTTAGCCCATATTTAAATTACATCGCCTTTTTGATACCGGTGTTTTCGGCGTTAAGGCTGGCTAAATTCAATATCGATGAACGGCAAACCGAGATCTTCATCGGTTTACCTACCCCGGCCAACGCTATCCTGATCGCATCGTTACCGCTGATTCTGCAGCAGCATACTGCTTTCTCTACCTTTATTTTGAACCCTTACGGCCTGGCCTGCTTTGTGCTCATTATGTGCTCGCTGCTGGTGGCCGAGATACCGTTAATGTCGCTCAAGTTTAAAAACACCGATGTACACAATAACATTTACCGTTATGTATTGATCTCGATATCGGCCATATCCATCGTGGTGTTTAAATTTGTGGCCGTTCCGGTCATCTTATTCATGTATATCACCTTATCCGTCATACAATTCAGAATCGCCAAATAAAAATGAAATTCCAAGCAGAAATTGATGTAATGCCAAAAAAAGAGATACTCGACCCTCAGGGTAAAGCCGTTACGGGCAGTATGAAGAACCTGGGCTTATCCGAAATCCAGAACGTACGCATCGGCAAACATATCTCGCTTGAAATTGAGGCAGAAAATACCGAGGCAGCACACGCCAAAGTTGAGCAGGCCTGCAAAAACCTGCTGGCAAACCTGATTATGGAAAGCTATAGCTTTGAGCTGAGACAGGCTTAAAGTTCGGCGGCTTTCGCTGCATATTAACCCTGCCTTTGTTAATGTGATCACCATTAACCCTGTAAATGTAACTGGGCATAGTGAAGATGTTTTACCGAGTCTTAATATCTTTCAGACTTTTTTCCAGTTTCTTAAAATCATTTGCACTGATGTTTCGGGAATCGGCTGCCGTATTGTATACCTTTTTTCCTGTTTTCGAATTCATAATTAAGAAATTAGTTTCAGTACGTAGTACGTAGAAAAAAGGGGGCTCGGATAAAATTATTTTCTTTTCTAACTCGGCTTGCGGCAAAATTTTGTATGGCAAAGAATAGTTTTTTAAAATTTTCTCTATTTGGGCATCATTCATTTGAGCACCTGAAAAAGCTGCATCTTTAACAAAACTAAATTCAGGAATATACAAAGTATCTTGACTTGATATCCTGGTCGATGCTGAATCAGTTTTAGCCACGGGGTCGGCGGTGTTTAGCTCCATTGCCAGATTTTGCATTATGTTCAAGACAACACCAGGATAACCGTTAGAATAAAAAAAACGACTCTTATCAAACGTAGGATCATCATAAGAAGACAGAAAGTAACTATGGTTAAAGTTTGTATTTAATATCACATATCTAAACTGGGAAACTTTGGCTTTTTCCTTAAAATAATCATCTTTTACGGTCCAAAAGCTAAAGTAATAAAACGTCATTGACGCATACCTCCCATTAACCGTATAGTCCTCAAGACTAAAAAAACTATCACCGGGTAGCACTGGTAGATCAAACCTGTTTTTATGCATAGTGATATACTGGATGTTTTTTGTGAACGTCCATTTTTTTTGAAGCCACGCTAAATATTTTTCATGGTCAGGAAAATTAAGGTCGCTTACGACAATATAGGTAGTGCCATTTTTTACAGCATTATATATGCTTTGCTCCTCTGCAGCTTGTTTTTCCTTTTTACTTTGAGCAATTGCTACCGACGCGAGTAAAAATATCAACACAAATAATACCGACGTTCGTTTCATGATTCTTTCAAAACAAAAATATTCTTCGGTTCTTAAACAGATATAACAGCGGAACCGGACTGTAGAGATAGGTGATACGAGAGTAGTACTTACAACTCTGCGGCTTTTGCTTCGCGTATCACCTTTAATTTTTCGAGTGTCGGGGCGATGATGCTTCTTACCGAAACATATTTTGCTTCGATGGCGGCAAAATCGGCATCGCCTTTGGCCAAAGCCTCTACTTCCTGCATCATCGATTGAGCGGTCAGCATCCCGAAAAAGCCTAAGTTTGGTTTTAATTTATGGGCGGATTGGGCAATGAGGGTCCTATCGCCGGCCTTGATGGCATTATAGATGGCCCACATCAGCTCGGGCGTTTGCACCAGAAACATATCTATCGATTCGACGATGAATTCGGTGCTGCCGTCAGCTATTTCGAGCAAAAAAGAAAGGTCAAAGTACTGATCTGATAGTTCCAATTCCGGCATAACGTGTTCTTTAAACACGTAAAACTACAATTTTTTCACAATCAAACTATCTTTAAAATTATTTAATTGTAAAATATTTTTATTTAATACCGGGTGAATATATTGCGGGGCTATTTCGGCCAGCGGCTCCAAAACAAACTTACGCTGGTGCAGATGCGGGTGCGGGATCACCAGGTCGGGCTGGTTTATTACCTCATTATCATAAAATAATATATCAATATCGATAGTGCGCGATCCCCATTTCTCCAGCCGCTCGCGCCCCAGGCTTTTTTCGATAGCCAGTATACGCTCCAATACTTCGCGTGGCTTCAGGGCGGTGCTCACCTGTAAAACCTGGTTCAGGTAATCGGGTTCATCAGTCTTCCCCCACGATTGCGTTTCGTATACCGACGAGCGTTTGACGATGCGGCCAACCTGCAGGACAATCCCTGTACAGGCCTCATTTAAAAATAGTTGCCGGTTGCCCAGGTTACTGCCTAAAAGTAAAAAAACATCAACCATGTTGTAACAAATATTATGCGCTATGCTCTTAAGCTTATATGCCGCGTTTTAGTAGCTTTGCATAGTTATAAAGTTTTTTAATATTAGATGAAACAATTCTTCAAATTTGTTTTTGCCACCATCGTCGGCATTATTATCCTCACCGTCCTGCTTTTTATTATCGTGATCGGTATTGCCGTTGGCTTAAGCGGCGATAAAACCATCGATGTGCCATCAAACTCGGTAATGCGTATTGCGCTGACCAGCGATATCAAAGAGCGTACGCCGAACAACCCATTGGCAGCATTAGGTTTTTTAGGATTTGATGAGCATAGGGCGATAGGGCTTAACGACATTCTGGCAAATATTAAAAAGGCTAAGACAGACGACCACATTAAAGGCATATTTTTAGATGAAAGCTATATGCTTGCCGGCCAGGCCACTACCGAAGAGATACGTAACGCATTGATAGACTTTAAGAGATCGGGCAAATTTATTATCGCTTACGGCGAGATCTACACTCAATCGTTTTACTACCTGTCGTCGGTAGCGGATAAAATCTACATGAACCCGAAAGGCATATTTGAGTTTCACGGTTTCAGCTCGCAGATTATGTTTTACAAAGGCGCGATGGATAAGCTGGGCATCGAAGCGCAGGTGATCAAGGTAGGTACCTACAAAAGCGCTACCGAGCCCTTTGTTTTAAATAAAATGAGCGATGCCAACCGCAAACAGGTAACTGAGTACCTGGGTTCGATGTACGATCATTTCCTTACCGGGATCAGCGCCAGCCGTAAGATCAGTAAAGATTCGCTGTTTAACATCGCCAACAACATGCTGGTGCGTAACGCAGAAGACGCGGTGAAGTTTCGGTTGATAGACGGCCTGCGTTATAAAGACGAACTGCTCGACGAACTGAAAGGTCGTACCGGCCTGAGTAAAAAACAAAATGTAAAATCGGTTGACATTGCCGACTATACCAAAGCCGCGAGCGATGATAAGGATACCACGACCTCCAACAGCCGGATAGCGATTGTATATGCTTCGGGCGAAATTACCGGCGGCGATGGCGACGACAACACCATAGGCTCCGAAAGGATATCGAAAACCCTGCGCCAGGTGCGGCTGGATGATAAGGTAAAAGCGGTAGTGCTGCGCGTTAACTCACCGGGCGGCAGCTCGCTCGCCTCGGACGTAATATGGCGCGAGGTGATGCTCACCAAAAAGGTAAAACCCATCATCGTTTCGATGGGCGATGTGGCGGCTTCGGGCGGTTACTATATCAGCTGCGCTGCCGACTCGATCTACGCCGAGCCAAATACCATCACAGGTTCGATAGGCATCTTTGCCATTATCCCTAACATGCAGAAGTTTTTTAACGAGAAGCTGGGCCTCACTTTCGACGGGGTAAAAACCGGCAAGTATGCCGATCTGGGCAACGGCACCCGCCCGCTTAGCCCCGAAGAAAAGGACATCCTGCAAAACATGATCAACCGCGGGTACGACGATTTTACCAAAGCCGTAGCCAACGGCCGCGGCAAAACCCAGGCTTATATCAATACCATAGCCCAGGGCCGTGTGTGGACTGGCCAGCAAGCCATCAAAATTGGCCTGGTTGATAAATTAGGCAACATTAACGATGCCATCCGCTCGGCAGCCGCTAAAGCTAAGATCAAAGATTACAGCTTGGTGCCTTACCCCGAGCAGGAAAGTTCGTTTAAAAACATAGGCCGCAACATCAGCGTAGAAATGCGCACCCATTTTACCAAAGCCGAATTGGGCGATAATTACAAATACTACGAACAGGTTAAGCAAGCCACGCAGATGAGCGGGATACTGGCCAGGATGCCTTATGAGGTGACTCTTAATTAATCAATTAGTTGATTGGATGAGTGGTTGATTGGGTGAATGGTTAGGCTTGTGGTTGATGTGTTGGTAAGGCGTGGACGTTTTATCGGGCGGATGTGCAAGAACTTCAGTTGCACTTGTTGAAGCTCACATTTTTGTACTGAAACTTTACCGTGCAATTGTTAGTGGTATCGTTATCTACTTTCGAATCGACTTCCTTAATGAATATGGGGATGAAGCCATATTTTTTTAATCGGTAAGTTAATAATGGCCCGCCGGAGAAACCCTGATCGCGCACGTAATCGACCCTATAATCTTTTATTTCCCAGTGTTGTTCAACCGTTATGGTACCGGCCATTGCACCTATAAAAGCAATGAAACCCAACGGAAAAACAAGCACTATCGATAATAGTATACTTGTAAGTATCTTGCGTTTCGCTCCTTTCAGCAACAAGCCGTAGCCACAGGCAAGGATGGTGTAAACCAAAATGGCGTATAGGTTTTCGATTATGTAGGAATAGCCAGTGAATATCGGCAACAACAAAACCAGCGAAGTATATAATACATAAGAAATGATCTTAGTCGGGAGCCCTGCCTGAAGTATCCATCCTAATATCGGAAAGGAAAAAAAGAAAAAGATTAGCTCGGGGTGCGCGAATATATACATCGTAAATTAGTTTATGCAATTGTGATGATGCGTTTCAAATGTCAGCAATTTTTTGTATATTGTAAGTTTAGGCATTATGTACCAAGCGCGAGGCTTCTGACATTAACACCGGGAAATGGGGACACTCATGATTACCCATCTCATCCCCATGTGCTTTATGGGTATCAAAAAGCAAAAAAGCGCATTTAAAGCTTATATAAGGGGTTTTACTCAAGATTTTTGTAGAAATACCCATAAATACCCACCCCCCAAGGAATAGCTGCCAGAAGCAGCACGGATATTACTCACTCGCAGGATGCGAGCGAGTGCGTGGGATGAAAATACCGACAAATACCCCCTGCCTTGAGCCGGAAGCTTGAAGCACGAAGCTGAAAGCTATAACATTTCGTCTTTTCAATAAATCCGAAATCGAAAATTCGAAATTCGAAATCTCAGTAAATCCGAAATGGAGTTGTATTTTTATCCACTCGCAATTTGTAATGGAAAATAAAACTATCGCCCGTACCCTGCGCCTGCTGTCGCAACTGATGGAACTGCACGAGGTAAACCCGTTCAAGATCAAATCAATAGCGAACGCTGCTTTTAAAGTAGATAAATTGCCTTTCAAGATAGCCGACAAGCCTTACGACGAGTTGGAAAAGGTTGACGGTATAGGCAAAAGCATTGCCGCCAAACTGGTCGAACTATTTACCACAGGCAATATAGCCGAGTTGCAGGAACTGTTGGACGCTACCCCGCCCGGTATTGTGGAGATGCTGGGCATCAAAGGCATCGGTCCGAAAAAAATCGCAACGATATGGCACGAACTGGGCATCGAAAATACCGGCGAGCTGTATTATGCCTGTAACGAGAACCGCCTGGTTGAGGCCAAGGGTTTTGGTTTGAAAACCCAGGAAGAGATCCGCAAGGTAATCGAGTTCAGGATGGCCAGCAGCGGCAAGTTTTTATACGCACAGGTTGAAGCAACAGCCACCGAACTGCTCAGAAAACTAAGCGCCCTCATCGGCGAAAGCCGGATTGAGCTGTGTGGCGAGTTCAGAAGAAGATGCGAGATCATCAACGAGCTTTGTTTTGTGATAGGCACAGGGAATGCCAATGGTATCATCAACGAAATACAGACTGCCGGCCTGCTAAATGAGGTTACGATCGATCATAATCGTATTACAGGTAAAACCGAAAACCTGGTTGCGGTAAGCATCCACACAGTTGCCGAAACCGCCTTTTATACCGAAGTATTGAAGTATACAGGCGACGATGAACATGTTACCACTGTTTTAGACAGGCTAAACGATGGCTCATTCATCGCGGCAAGCGAAGAGACGGTTTACGAAAAAGCAGGCCTACAATATATGGAACCCGAGCTGCGCGAAGGTACCAGTTTCATTGAAAAGGCCGCTGCAAAACAATTGCCGAAGCTGATCGAGTATGCCGACCTGAAAGGCACACTGCATAACCATAGCACCTGGAGCGACGGCATCAATACCCTGGATGAGATTGTACTGTACCTGCGCGATGAATTGAAACTGCAATACTTAGGCATTTGCGATCACAGCAAGAGCGCTTTTTATGCCAATGGGCTAAGTATTGAGCGGGTGTTGCAACAACATGAGGAGATCGACCACCTGAATAAAAAGTTTACGGGCTTTCATATTTTTAAAGGCATCGAGTCCGACATCCTGAACGATGGCTCGCTTGATTACCCGGATGAGATACTGAAACGCTTCGACTTTATTGTGGCCTCGGTACATTCGAACCTGAAAATGGCCGAAGACAAAGCTACCGAACGATTGATTAAAGCGGTTGAAAACCCGTACACCACGATACTCGGCCACCCGACCGGCAGGTTACTGCTGAGCCGCAAGGGTTACGATTTTGATCATAAAAAAGTGATCGATGCCTGTGCCGCGAATGGTGTGGTCATCGAGATCAATGCCAACCCGCTCAGGCTCGACCTCGACTGGCGCTGGCACCAATATGCGCTGGATAAAGGCGTAATGCTATCCATCAACCCGGATGCGCACCGCAACGAAGGCTACCACGACATGTATTACGGCACATTAATAGCGCGTAAAGGCGGGGTAACTGCCGACAGGTGCCTCAATGCAAAATCGCTCGAAGAGATCGGTACTATCTTTGCCGCAAGAAAAAACAAGTGAAAAAAAGTCTTAAAATACTGGTGATCCGGTTCAGCTCAATGGGTGATATTATTTATACCACCCCAGTTGTGCGCTGCCTTAAACAGCAATTGCCCGGCGTCGAGGTGCATTTTTTAACCAAACCGGCTTTTCAATATATCTACGATGGCAACCCGTATCTGGATAAACTGCATTTGCTTAAACCAAGCCTGGGCGAAACGATAGCCGGTATAAAAGCCGAAAAGTTCGATTATATTATCGACCTGCACAACAACCTGCGCACGGCCATCATTAAATTCCGTACGGGCATCCCGGCTTCAACCTATAAAAAACTGGCCGTCAAAAAATGGCTGTCGCTTAGGTTCCATCTTAAAAACCTGGTTGCGCCAACGCACCTGGTCGAAAGGTATATGCAAACGGTAAAATTTCTGGGTATTCAAAACGATGGCAAACCTATCGATTACTTTATCAAAGCCGATCATAGTTTAACAAAACTGCTGCCGCCGTCGCATCAGGGTAACTATACCGCATTTATTATTGGCGCTACACATTTTACCAAACGCATGCCCAACAAAAAAATAATCAGCATTTGCAATCAAATTAACGGGCCGGTTGTTTTATTAGGCGGGAACGATGTTAAAGCCAACGGTGATGAAATAGCCGGGGCAATCGGCGGCAAAGTTTACAATACTTGCGGCAATACTACGTTAGATGAATCGGTATTTTTGGTTTCGAAGGCTAAAAACATCATTGGTTTTGATACAGGGCTCACCCATATTGCCGAAGCATTTAACGTACCCATTGCTTCGATATGGGGCGGCACCGCACCCGAACTGCTGGGTGTACAACCGTACAAGGTGAAAAATGCTTTGGTTATTGGGGTTGAACTACCATGCAGGCCGTGTTCAAAGTTCGGGCTGGAGAAATGCCCGCTTGGCCATTTTAAATGCATGTACCAGATACCCGAGGATGTTGTTGTAAGCTTTGCAAATAATGCGTAAAATAGCGAACTGATTATTTTAAACGTGTGCCGAATGAAGAAATTAGCTTTGTTGATGATTCTGTCTGTATTGGTTTGCGGCCGTTCCTTGGGTCAGGATCTACAGTTCGGCATTCGTGCAGGCTTAAGTTTCGCATCGCAAAGCATCAGCAACCCCGATATCATCTCCACCAACTCGATTACTACCTACAACCTGTCTATCATTGCCGAAAAGCCGCTAAAAAACAGTTTTTATTTACAGACGGCTCTGGGCCTTACCGGCAAAGGCGTAATTACGTACGAAAATGCAGAAACATCGACCTACAAATTAACCTATGTTGACGTACCCCTTAATGTGCTGTACAAGTTTAGCCTGCCCGGTATGGGCAAGCTGTATGTAGGTACGGGGCCATACCTCTCCGCAGGGTTAAGCGGTAACGTGCAATTTGAGAATACCAATAATACCAGCGGACAGCAACTGGAGTTCGGCAGTTCGCAGGACTACAAGCGGTTTGATATAGGCGTTAATTTAACAGGTGGTTTTGAGCTTAACAACCATTTGACATTCAATACCAACTATGCCCTGGGTTTGAATAATATTGCAACGGACGACGCCACCAATACCGCGGTAATGTCGACAAAGAACCGGGTTTTTTCGATAGGATTAGGTTTCCTTTTCTGAAACTATTAACTTAATCCGCTGTTAAAAAGATTTATGAAAAAACTAATGCTGGTACGCCATGCCAAATCTGGCTGGGATATCCCCGATCTGACCGACTTTGAACGCCCGTTAAACCACCGCGGCGAAGAAACCGCACCCGAAATGGCGCAGCGTTTGTTGAATAAAGGTATTGTACCCCAATATATTGTAAGCAGCCCGGCCGAACGCGCCAAAGCAACTGCCCAAATTTTTGCCGATACCTTTAAGCTTGCCGGGCCCGAATACGATATGGCCATTTACGAGGCAAACACCTCGGCATTACTTTCGGTGGTGAACAAACTGCCAGATGAATATAACTATATAGCGTTATTTGGGCATAACCCGGGCATAAGCGATCTAGTGTACTACCTTACCGATAAGATGTACGAAATGCCTACCTGCGCAGTGGTGGTTATCCATTTCAATGCAGTATCGTGGCAGTACATCAGCGACAGTACGGGCACTATCGAATATTACGATTATCCAAAGAACGTTTGATCAGATCTCATCTAACCTGAACGTATCTTTCAAACGGATGCCTTTTTCGGTTTGCTGCAGGGTACAGCACTCGTTCACAGGGTCGTGTTCGAGGTAAAGGATGTATTCCTTTTCAACGGCCTCGGTTAAAAAAGCTTTCTTTTCCATCAGTGTTTTGAGCGGGAACATATCATACGCCATAACGTATGGCAGCGGGATATGTCCTACCGAGGGCAGCAGATCGGCCATGTACACAATGGTTTTATTCTTATAGTAAAGCTGCGGCAGCATCATGGCGTCGGTATGGCCGTAGGCAAAACGCACGCGCATGTTTTTACTGAACTGTACGCCATCCTGATCTTCCACAAATTTCAGCCGGCCGTTTTCCTGTATCGGCAGAATGTTCTCTTTGAGGAATGAAGCCTTTTCACGATCGTTGGGGTATACTGCCCAGTTCCAGTGCTTTTCGTTGCTCCAGTAAGTGGCGTTCTTAAAAGCAGGTACCAGTTTTTCGCCTTCGCGGATGATAGAGCCGCCGCAATGATCGAAATGCAGATGCGTCAGGAACATATCGGTAATATCATCGCGATGGAAACCGTGCCTGGCCAGCGATTTGTCCAGGGTATCATCGCCGTGAAGGTAATAATGACCGAAAAACTTCTCATCCTGCTTGTTGCCGATTCCGTTATCAATCAGTATCAGCCGGTCTTCATCCTCAACCAGCAGGCAACGCATGGCCCAGGTACAAAGATTGTTCTCGTCGGCAGGGTTGGTTTTGTTCCATAATGTTTTAGGCACAACGCCAAACATGGCACCGCCGTCGAGTTTAAAAAAGCCGGTGTCGATGGTGTAGAGTTTCATGAGAGAAGTCCATAGACCATAGTCAATAGTCCATAGTTTAAATTATGTGAAATAAAAAAGTCCATGGTCTATTGACTATCGACCATGGACTAAATCTATAAATTATCTTACAAATGTATACACTCGCCATACGCATCAGCGGCAGCTTCCATAATAGCTTCGCTCATGGTTGGGTGCGGGTGTACCGATTTGATGATCTCGTGGCCGGTAGCCTCCAGCTTTCGCGCGGTAACTACTTCGGCAATCATTTCGGTAACATTCATACCGATGAGGTGCGCGCCCAAAAACTCGCCGTACTTGGCGTCGAAGATCACTTTCACAAAGCCGTCTTTAGCACCGGCAGCGCTTGCCTTGCCCGATGCCGAGAACGGGAACTTACCGATCTTCAATTCGTAACCGGCTTCTTTAGCCGCTTTTTCGGTATAGCCTACCGAAGCAATTTCGGGCGAACAGTAAGTACAGCCGGGGATGTTGTTGTAGTTCAATGGCTCAGGATTATGACCGGCAATCTTTTCAACGCAGATGATGCCTTCGGCAGATGCAACGTGTGCCAGCGCCTGGCCTTTGACGATATCGCCGATGGCATAAACGCCTTCAATGTTGGTTTGGTAAAAATCGTCGACTAAAACTTTGCCTTTGTCAGTCTTCACTCCAACCTCTTCAAGGCCGATACCTTCGATATTGGTTGAGATACCCACAGCCGAAAGAACGACGTCGCACTCCAACTGGATATCGCCGGTAGCCGTTTTGATGTTCACTTTACAGCCATCGCCCGAGGTATCGACAGATTCGACGGTAGAGCTGGTCATGATGTTGATGCCTTGCTTTTTGAGGTTACGTGCCAGTTGTTTTGATACGTCCTCATCCTCAAGCGGAACGATGTTATCTAAAAACTCAACCACAGTAACATTGGTACCGATAGCGTTGTAAAAGTAAGCAAACTCGATACCAATGGCGCCCGAGCCTACAACCACCATTGATGCAGGCGCCTTAGGCAACACCATGGCCTGGCGATAGCCGATGATCTTTTTATTGTCCTGTTTAAGGTTAGGCAACTCGCGCGAGCGGCCGCCGGTAGCCAGTATGATATGTTTGGCGGTAAACTCTTTCGCTGTACCGTCGGTACCCTTAACTTCAACCGTGCCTTTGCCTTTTAGTTTACCAAAACCCATCAACACATCGATCTTGTTCTTTTTCATCAAAAACTGAACGCCCTTGCTCATGCCGTCGGCAACACCACGGCTGCGTTTGATCACCGATTCGAAATCAACTTCGCCGCCCGCTACTTTGATACCGTAATCGGCAGCATGATTGATGTACTCAAATACCTGCGCGCTTTTCAGCAAAGCCTTGGTTGGGATACATCCCCAGTTTAAACATATACCGCCTAATGATTCTTTTTCAACAATGGCAGTTTTCAGGCCCAGTTGCGATGCGCGTATTGCAGCAACATACCCGCCGGGACCGCTGCCTATAACAATTAGATCATAGTTCATAATTCTGATATCCTTTTACGATTTACCGCCAAAGCTAAATAAAAACATGGATATGGTAAACAATCAGGCACCTATTAAAACCAAGTATGATACTGGGGTGAAATTCGGGCAATAACCCCGGTAAAATGCAACTGGTTAGCAACAATTTAAACACTACCGTTTTTGCAGTTATTAATTGTTTATTTTACAATAATTTCAATTTCGCACCTCTTTTTTGCAGAAACCCAAACCAGACATGCTAATTATTGCGATCATGTTGATAAAAAACCTCGAATTGTTAACATTAACTTAACAATAGCTGTGTTACTGATAGTTATATTTGTGACAAATTTTGACTTCATTAATTTAACTTAAACAAGCAGGTATGAGAAAGTTTTTACTTTTATGTCTTTTCATTATCGGCGCGGCATCCACGAGCAATTTATTTGCCCAGGGTGTTACTACAGCATCCATCCATGGTGTTGTTACCGATAGCAAAGGTGGCACGTTGCCCGGGGCAACGGTGATTGTCACCCACCTTCCAACAGGTACCGTTTATTCGGCAGCTACCCGTGCCGACGGACGTTACAACTTGGCAAACTTAAGGGTTGGTGGCCCGTATACTTTTAAAATTTCATTTATCGGTTTTAAAGATTACACCCAGGACAACATTACCCTTTCAATCGGCCAGGATTTAACCCTGAACACCAAACTGGAAGATAACTCTACCACCTTAAAAGAGGTTACCGTAGCAGGTGCCGGCGGTAAGGTGATCAACTCATCGCGTACCGGTGCACGCGAAACCGTTACCCGCGCCCAAATAGAGGCTTTACCTACCATTAACCGTTCGCTGCAGGACTATACCAAATTAACCCCTTCTGCCAACGGCCTGAGCTTTGGCGGCCGCAGCGGTTTATACAACAACATCACTGTTGACGGTGCTTTGTTCAACAACTCGTTCGGTTTATCAACTACTTTAGGCGGTCAAACCAGTTCACAGCCAATTTCGCTGGATGCGATCGACCAGATCCAGGTTGATATTGCCCCTTACGACGTTCGTCAGGGTAACTTTACCGGCGCCGGTGTTAACACGGTAGTAAAATCGGGTACCAACCAGTTAAAAGCCACCGCTTATTACTATGTGCGCGGTACAAGCTTAACCGGTTACCAGGCTGGTACAACAGGCATTACCGTTACTCCGTTTACCTACCATACCGTAGGTGCTTCAATTGGTGGCGCTATCCTCCCTAACAAATTATTCCTGTTTGTATCGGGCGAGCAAGAGCGCATCAGCGCCCCTGCACACAGCTTTGTGGCTAACTCCGGCCAAAGTGGTTCTAACGTTTCGCAGGTAAAAGCCACCGACCTGGATGCGTTGACACAATACCTAAAAACAACTTACAATTACGATCCGGGACCATACCAGGGTTTTAACTATCAAACCTACAGCGATAAGTTGACCACAAAACTGGATTGGAACATCAATAAAAACAACACGTTAAGTGCTAAATACTTCTACTTAAAGTCGTATAAAGATCAACCGCCAAGCACCAGTTCAACCTTCTATGGTTCATCTTCGCGCTTTGCAGGTACAACAGGCCTTCCTTACTTTGGTTCAGGCTACCGTATCAACAACAACTTTAATATAGGCATTTTAGAGTTGGATACCCGTGTAAGCAATACCATGTCGAACAGGTTAACAGCAGGTTATTCGGCTTTGCGCGATTTCCGTTCTTCATTAAGCAGCACCACGATTCCGATGGTTGATATTGGTAACGGTACTTCAACCAATACCGGCGTGGTAACTTCGGCTGCCAGCGGTACAGCTACTTCGTTCGGTTACGAGCAGTTTACTGCCGGTAACTTGTTAAGCTCAAATATCTGGCAGTTCTCGGACGACTTTACCATCTATGCCGGTAAACACGAGATCACCATCGGTACCAACGACCAGATCCAAAGCTATGTAAACGGCTTCGCTACCCAATATAACGGTGTTTATGCGTACAACTCATTCTCAGATTTCGAAAATGGCTTGCCTGCAGCATCATACACCTACCGCTATTCGGCTTTGCCTGATGGCTCTTTCCCTTATGCCCGTATCAAAGGCGCAGTTTACGCTGCTTACGTACAGGATAAATTCCAGGTTAACGATAACTTCAAGTTAACTTACGGTATCCGTGCCGATTATGATGTTTTCCCAACTACCCTGCAACAAAATGCCAACGTACCTCCGTTAACCTTCCAGGGCGGTACCCATGTTGACCCGGCCGTGTTGCCAAGCAACAAATTACTGGTATCTCCGCGTGTAGGTTTTAACTGGGATGTTAAAGGCGACCAATCAACCCAGATCCGTGGTGGGTCGGGTATATTTGCCGGCGCTGTTCCGTTTGTGTGGATATCTAACCAGGCTTCAAACAACGGTGTGTTATTCGGCTCGTACCAGGTTACCAAATCTGCAACACCAGCCGATCCGAGGTTAATCTTCAACCCTAACGTTGATGCAAACCGCCCGGCCCCGGGTGCAGGCGCTGCCAATACTTCGTACGAATTGGATATTGCCGATCCTAACCTGAAATTGCCGGAGATCTGGAGAACTAACTTGGCTATCGACCAAAAATTACCTGGTGGTTTCATCGGTACTATCGAAGCCGCTTATACCAAGGATATCAACGCCATCTACCACAAAAACCTGGTATTGTCTGATGGTTTTGTAACCCTGCCAGGTACCGAAGGCCAGATCCGTTACAACGCATCAAACACAACCGGCTCTGGTACTTTAAGCGCAGCTAACCCTAAAATCACCGGCTTGTATTACATGACCAATACCAGCGCCGGTTACTCATACTTTGTAACTGCCCAATTGCAGAAAAACTTCCTCAACGGTTTCTATGCCAACGCGGCTTATACCTACAGTCAATCGAAAGATGTTAACGACGGCGGTTCGACCGCATCTACCATCTGGAGCACCCGCTATGTAGCCGGTAACCCAAATGCCGATAACATTTCTAACAGCTCTTTCGTACAGCCTAACCGCATCATCGCTTCGTTAGCTTACCGTAAAGAGTATGCTAAAAACTTCGCTACTTCGATCGGGTTAACTATGGAAAGCGCTAACAACGGTGCTATCTCGTATTTAACCAGCGGCGACCCTAACGGCGACGGCGCAAGCAACGATTTGATGTTTATCCCTCAAACCTCGTCTGACATTCTTTTAGTGCCCGATTTTGTGGGTGATACCCGTACAGCTGCACAAGAATGGAGCCAGTTAGATAAATTCATCAGCCAGGATCCGTACCTGAGCAAACACAGAGGTCAGTTTGCCGAAAGAAACGGTGCTATATTGCCTTACTTCCAGTTGTATAACCTGAACCTTACCCAGGATTTCTACATCAAATCGGGCAAAAGCAGAAACACCCTGCGCTTTACCTTTGATATCATCAACCTGGGCAACTTCCTTGATCCAAACTGGGGCCTGTCGCAAGTATCGGCAATCAACGGCGCATTTAGCGGTGGCGTAACTGTGTTGTCGTACAAAGGTATTGACGCTACAACCGGAAGGCCAACTTACTCGTTCCCTTACCTGGATAAAACCAACCTTGTACCGGTAACTGTTTCATACAAAAACGATTCAAGTCAGTTCTCACGCTGGCAAGCACAATTTGGTATCCGTTACATATTTAATTAATTATTTAACTAACCAAAATATTACAAAGCAAAAAACCCGGCCAAAAGCCGGGTTTTTTGCTTTATCGCTAATTTATTTTCAACCGCTGACATTGTTAACATTATCTTAATATTAGCTATATTCGTGGTTGGTATATTTGCAAAAAAGTGTTCATTCCATTATCAAATTAAAAAAACAGCATGAGGAAGCATTTACTTATTTTATTTACTTTATTAATTACCGTGTGCCATGCGTTTGCGCAGGGTACCGAAGTTAAGGTTACCGGTAAGGTACTTGACTCCCAAACTAAAGAGGCCCTTATCGGAGCTTCGGTTTTAGTTAAGGGAACAAGCAAGGCCACATCGGTAGCGTTAAATGGTACTTTCAAGATCAATGTTCCGGCCGATGGTACATCAACTCTTGTGATATCATACATAGGCTACATTACCAAAGAAGTGGTTATCGGCGAGAAAAAAGATCTCGGTGAGATCAACCTCGTGGCAAACTCTTCAACAATGAATGAAGTTACCGTTACAAGCGATGTGGCCATCGACAGAAAAACACCTATCGCGGTATCGACAGTTAACGCCGAATATCTTGAAGAAAAAGCAGGCAGCCAGGAGCTGCCCGAGTTATTAAAAGAAACCCCGGGCGTAATGGCAACAGAAACCGGTGGCGGTTTTGGCGACTCGCGTATCAGCATCAGGGGCTTTAGCAATAATAACGTGGCTTTAATGATCAACGGCATTCCTGCCAACGATGTTGAAGCCGGTAAAATTTACTGGAGCGACTGGGCCGGTTTGATCGATGTTACTTCATCAATACAGGTACAGCGTGGTATAGGTGCTTCAAAACTGGCCGTACCTTCGCTGGGCGGTACCATTGGTATCATTACCCGCAGTACCGATGCACAAAAAGGCGGCTCGTTTATCGAGTCGATTGGCAGCTACGGCGACCAAAAAACATCATTATCATTATCCACAGGTTTAAGCAATAAAGGCTGGGCAGCATCATTCCTGCTGGCCAAAAGATCGGGCGATGGAAAAGCATTCGGCCTGTACTACACCGGCTACAGCTACTTTTTAAATATTTCGAAGGTACTGACCCCGCATCAAAACTTATCATTTAATATACTGGGAGCGGCACAATCTCACGGACAGCGTTTTACAGAAGCTTCGGTTAATGCATACAGAAACTCGCCCGACGGTATCCGCTTCAACCCGGATTGGGGCTACCTGAACGGTACACTGACCAGTGCCGAGATCAACTACTATAACAAACCTCTTGCTTCGTTAACGCACAGCTGGGTGATCAACGAAACCTCCAGCCTTTCGAGCACACTTTACGCTTCGTTCGGAGCGGGCGCTGCGAGGTATTTGCAACCTTACAACTACAATTCGACCGATGTTCCGCGCGTAGCCGGTGCATACTCGCCGATAGATTTCGCAGCCATTCAGCAATACAACGAATCAACTGTTGACGGTGCTTCGAAATACTACATCCAAAACGTGGTGAATAACCACCAGCAGTATGGAGCAACCAGCAAATACAGCAAAAAATTAGGCGACTTTGATATCCTTGCAGGGGCCGACCTGCGCTATTATACTGCAGCGCATTACAACCAGGTACAAAATTTATTAGGCGGTCAATACATGCTCGACCCATTCCAGCAGGACGTTAAAAACCCTAACTACCACCTGAAAGTTGGCGACAGGTTCGATCAGAACTATGTTTATAACATAGCCTCAGAAGGCCTGTTCTTACAAACAGAGTATGCTAAAAATGACCTTTCGGCGTTTATAGCTTTAGCCGCCACCAATACCGGCAACCAACGCATTGATTATTTCAGCTATCAGGCTAACGACCCTGCTTACAAAACCAATTTTGTTAACTTTTGGGGTTACCAGACAAAAGGCGGTTTGAACTATAACTTCGACAGCCACAGTAACGTGTATGCTAACATCGGTTACTTACAAAGAGCGCCGCTGGTATCAACCATCTTCCTGGATTTTAAAAACGACGTAAACCCCAGCGCATCTCCTGAAAAATTATTGAGCTATGAGTTAGGTTACGGTTTCCGCAGTTCGGAGTTTACTGCCAATATCAATCTTTACCGCGCAACCTATAAAGACCGTTCGGTACCACCAAAAGATGTTGTGGATGCTACCACCGGCCAATTGTTAACAGCCAACATTACCGGCTTGAACGAATTGCACCAGGGGGTTGAGTTTGATTCAAGGTACCGCCCGTTTAAAGGTTTAACCCTGAGGACCATGTTATCGGTGGGCGACTGGCATTATTTAACCAACACCGGCCCAATTACCATCAACGGTAACTCGCCAACAACCGGCAAAGCTACTACCACCACCATCCCGGGTATAATGATACAGGGCACCAAAGTGGGCGACGCTGCACAAACTACCGCTTCGGCCGGTGCCGACGTAAACGTTTTGTCGTCAGTTAAAATTGGCGGAACTTATAATTACTACGGTAACTATACTACCAGCTTCAACCCAATACCGGTAACTTTTGCTGGTTATAACCCTTATAAATTACCAAACTATGGTCTTTTGGATCTGAACGTAGTGTTCCGTTTAAAAATAGATGGCTTTGAAGCTACGTTTATCGGTAACGTGAACAATGTTTTAGATACCAAATACTTCTCTGATGCGTATGATATCTCACCGAATGCCAATAACCCGAATCCAAGCCCGTTAACTCCAGGCTTCGGTGTTTACTACGGTATCGGAAGGACTTATACAGCTACGTTAAAGGTTAAACTCTAAAAATATTACGACCATGAAAAAAATTATATATCTGTTAGCATTCGTCGCTATAGCATTTGCTTCGTGCGATCCGTTGAGCAAAACATATAAGGACCTTGATGCGCAGCCTCAAACCGTAAATGTTAGCTTAAGCAATACCTTTAAATCAACCGCCGATGCAAAGACGGCTATTCCGGCTATACTTGCCGCTAATACCACTTATAATGCCTATCCCGAAGGTTCGGTATTAAACGTAAGTTTCGCCTTACCTGCGTCGCAGCCTATTGTGCCCGATAGTACATACAGCCACGTGGCTTATACCCTGGTACCTTCTGACTATGCTTATGCCGGTAATACCACATTAACAAATCTTTCGGCAACGCAGGTTCTTGCATTTTTGGCGTACAAGTATCCTACTCCGGCAAATAATCAGCTTGCTGTTTTAACCTACAATTATTTCGAATCAGGTTACACCACCGGATCGATAACTACCGATTCGTTTTTGTTCCTGAACGGCAGCTGGACCAAAATCTATACCGTTTCGCCGGGACAATACGCATCTGTTGGCCGTGGGTTAACCAATACATTCAACACCGCCGATCTGAAACAGATCCCAACCTGGTTAAGCTCTTTCCTGGCTAACGATTTAACGGTTAGCACAGCGGTAAACAATGTTGGCGATTATAAATACATCAGCTACCGTTATGCTACTACTTATCAAAAAGTTTTGGCTTTGATGTGGAACGGCGCCAGCTGGGTTGATCGCGACCAGGTATCGTTCATCAAACAAAATGGTGTTTGGATACCGATTATCACCGTAATTTTTGGCAAAGCCGATTATGCTGTGCTTGCAAATGCTACCATGGGTACCGCTGCAGCCAGGGCCAACGTAGTATCATTTGGCGACTTTAACATCCAGAGCCCGACATCAACTACTTACTGGACCGATGCCGACCTTAAAGCCGCCATCATTTTTATGTTAAAAGCTAAAGTACCAAGCCCGGTTGTAAATAATCCATACCGTGTTACTTACGCTGTATATACCGGTACCGTATCCAACGTCACCGGAACTTATGTGTACGACGGCACAAACTGGATACTTAAATAACTGTACTTATTCAGATAACTATCAAACAAGAGAGCCCGCGGAATTTTTCCGCGGGCTCTCTTGTTTTCAGACATAAGTGGTTTAATCCGGCCAGGGTTTATAATTATTTTACCGGGATTTTGAAAGCCGCCGCTGCTTCGTTAGCCAGCTTAACATCGCCCAGGTAGCTCCAGCGTACGCCTACAATATATTTGTTAAGAGCTTTTAATATCTGGTCGGCTGTAACTTCTTCAACCTTATCGGGAGCTGTTTCGAATAAGTTCCAATCGCCCATAATTTCGGCCTGGCCCAGGTTACCGGTTATCGCGTTCGATTCCTGCTGTTTAACATAACTCGAGGTAATATAACTGCTTTTCAACTCTTTCAGGCCCGATGCGGTAACCCCAGACGCTTTGATACGGTTCAATTCTTCCATCATGACCGAAACAGCTTCCCCCGGCGAGAGCGTACTTACATACATCACCGCATAAGGCATCTGCTGATTGGCGGCATAAGCCCCCGGCGCGTACGACAGATTGCGTTTGGTGCGTATCTCGGCGAACAGCGTTCCGCTCAGGCCCGACATCCCCAGGTGGAATGCAGTATAATCGGGACTGGTCATCCGGGGGGCATTCATTACCGCGCTCACGTAATTTGTTGCCAAGGCCTTGTCTTCGGCAAGCACATTGTTACCTTCTATTACAGGCGGCTCATAAGTTGGCGGTTGATATGGCATTGAGGGGATATTGGCAAACGAAGCTTTAATTTTCGCAACCAGGTTGTCTTTTGATATGCGGCCAGCCACCACAATAAACATACGGTTTTTGTTCAGCAGTTTTTCATAATAAGTTTTGATGACACTCGCTGGCAATGCTAAAACTGTCGATTCTGTCCCTTTAGGATTGGCTGCATAAATAGTACCCTTAAAAGCGTTCCTCATCACCAGTTGCGCTATATGCGCATCAGGGTCGGTTTGTTCCTGTTTGATACCTGCGATGACCTTGTTTTTTAAAAGCTGTAGTTCGTTATCGTCGTACACCGGATGCATCACCGCCTCACTGAAAAGGTCCCAGCCCTGATCGAAGTATTTCGATACACAAATCATGTTTATATCGCTGTAGTCGTAATCGGTAGAGCCTCCGATCTCAATACCATACTCATCAGCCCGATCCCTGAATTTATTGGCGTCGTATTTCCGGGTACCGCATTCGGTGGTGCCGGCCACTGCCAGTCCCTCAATGCCGGCCTGTTCGGCGCTGTAGTTGGCAACCCCGCCCCTAAAGTACATCCGTACGCTGATCACATCTTTAACCGTTGGTTTAAAGATTACCTTGATGCCATCAACATCAAAAGATGTGGTGTGCTGTTGTGCAAATAACATCGCAGCGCTTATCAGCCACAGGCTTATAGTCAATATCAGTTGTTTCATTTTATAGCTGGTGTATTATTTATCGGTAAAAAACTCCTGCGGTTTAAGCTCGGCGTTCATTTGCGGGCTTACCAGCAAACCGGCGCAATACGGTTTATTTTTGATGTATTTGCCTACGTACGAGCGGAGGTCGGCCTTGGTCACTTTTTTCAGGTTCTCAACATAAGTGGTGAAGTAATCGATGGAAGCCGATGCCCACCAGAACGACAACACTTCTACAAAATCCGAAGTAACTTCCTGCTCGAACGATTGCCGTATCTCCAGTTTACGTTTGGCTGTTTCCACCTGTTCGTCGGTCACATAGTCCGGGCTGTCGAACAGTGCTATCTGGCGCTTCACCTCGGCAAGGCATTCTTTAACCTTGGCGGGATTAGGCACAACGGTAAGGTTAATAGGGCCAACATGCTCCAATGTTAAGTAACCAATATTAACCTGCAGCGCCAGGCCCGATTGCGTCAGCGCTTTGCTTAAAGTTGATGAGTTCTGGTTCAAAATGTACGAAAAAACGTCGGCGGCGTAGGTAGATGGTATATCATTGCGCGTATCCGGCCCCTGCCACTCCATTTCAATTACGGGTACCTGCGCCAGGTTCGATTCGACTACAAAATAATCTGTTTTCTTTAATGGTTTAAACTCCGGGACAGGCCATTTTTTGAACGGATCGAACTGCGAAGGCGCCCAATCGCCATAAATATTTTCAGCCTCGCGGAAAACATCTTCATGGTTAACATCGCCGGCAACGGTCAGCATCGAGTTATTGGGATAGTAGTATTTGTTTTTGATCGAATCCATCATGGCCGGCGTGGCCGAGCGGATGACATTGTGATCGCCGATGGTATTTTTACGGCTGTACAGATCGCCCCACATGTGATGATCCATGGCGTTATCGAGCGCATAGAACGGGCTCGACTCATCCTGCTGAAATTCGCCGTCGACCACCACATTTTCGCGGGCCATCTCGTCGGCATTAAAACTGGGGTACCGTATAGCCGAATTCATAAATCTCAGCCCTTGTTTCAGGTTCTTTTTGGGAAGGGTGAAGTAATAGCGCACATTTTCAACTGTAGTAGCGCCGTTAAAATCCATCCCAAGCTCGCTAACCCGGTTCATAAAATCAGTTTGGCTGGCATAATCCTTATTGGCCTTAAAAAACATGTGCTCGTACAGGTGGCTCAGGCCATTAAACTCGGGCGACTCGGTATAAGCGCCGTTTTTACACGTTATCACGATAGTTGCCAGGGGCACACTGTTATCTTCGACAACCAGCACATCAAGCCCGTTGGACAGCTTTTTCAGGAAAATATTCGACGGGAGCCTGGATTGCGCTTGCGCGAAGATAACCCCCAGGCATAAAACGGCAGAACAGCAAAGTTTTTTGATCATAAATTTTCGGTCATCAGCCGATAAATATAACAAATCGGCCATAAAAAAAATATGCATGGCAAATGTTACAAAATGTTAAATGCTGCCATGTTGTTTAAGCCTGAAATTTATTGCTACTTTAGTCGCTCAAATCCCCGATCATGTCGGTTCTTGTGTTAACTGTTATTATTTTAATTGGCGCCTACGCCGCGGGCCTTGTTGGTTCGCTAACAGGTTTGGGCGGCGCGGTGGTTATTATCCCCCTGCTTACTATCCTGCTTCATGTCGATATTCATTATGCCATTGGAGCCGCTTTGGTGTCGGTTATCGCCACCTCATCAGGTTCGGCGGTGGCTTATGTAAGGCAGGGTATCACTAACATGCGCCTGGGCATGTTTTTGGAGATAGCCACTACCAGCGGGGCCATTACCGGCGCAGTGATAGCTAAATATCTTCCCGTTAAATACATAGCGATTTTGTTTGGTTCAGTGCTCATCTTCTCGGCTATCATGTCGTTGCGAAAAAAGGCAGGATATATTAATAACGAGCCAAGCCCCCTATCGCAAAAATTAAAGCTTAACAGCAGCTACCCGGCAGCCGACAATACCGAAATCACTTATGGCGTGCGCAACGTGGCAGGCGGTTTTGTCATGATGATTTTTGCGGGTGTAATGTCGGGCTTGTTAGGGATAGGATCAGGAGCTTTAAAAGTTGTGGCTATGGACGGGATTATGCGTATCCCGTTCAAGGTATCCACCACCACCAGCAATTTTATGATAGGTGTTACCGCTGCCGCAAGCGCAGTGGTTTACCTGCAGCGCGGGTATATCGAACCGGGCCTGGCAATGCCGGTTGTTATAGGCGTATTGCTGGGTGCGTTTACAGGCTCGAAAATACTGGTGCACGCACAGTCGAACTGGCTACGGTACTTTTTTGCTGTGATTGTGAGCATACTGGCCGTGCAGATGATTTATAAAGGAATAACGGGAGGGATATGAAAGAAACTGAGGGCGGATCGATTAAAGATAAAGATATCCAGCAGCTGATAGGCTCGTTGTTGCGATGGGGCGTACTGCTATCCATGATCGTTGTGACTATCGGCGGTGTGATCTATCTGTTCCGGCACGGGCACAATATCAGCGATTATTCTACCTTCAAGCTTCAACCCGATTTTACCCGCGAGGTATGGCCCTTGTTACAAGGCGTTTTAGCCATCAAGGGCCGGGCCATTATACAGTTAGGCATTATGCTGCTCATCGCCACGCCGATTATGCGGGTATTATTTTCGGCCATCGGTTTTTTTTTAGAGAAGGATTACCTCTATGTAGCCATAACAGTACTGGTTTTGGCCATCATCATGTTCAGTATGTTTGGTGGTTTTGGCAGTTAAGGCACAATATTTTTACAAAGCATAATTTACCACTCTACTTTTTTGCATATACCGCTTGTTTTGAGCCGCTTACAGCTTAAAATCGCCATCACTATTTCGCCGGTTTTGTAGTCGTCACCCTCGCAAATTCGCATTCCGCCTTCTTCTGGTTCGGTTTTTGGAGTTATCACACCGGTGAGGCAGCCATGTACAACCTCACAAGAATAAAAAAACTTACAAGTACATGGGTGTTGTCGCCCAACACAAAACATTTTTTTATGAAGAAGCTAATTCTGTATTTCAGCATAATTTTGTTTGCAGCGCAGGCAAATGCACAAAAAAACTATTACTTAAAACCGGTTAAGATTGATAGCCTGGTAACGGTGTCGCTGCCGGTTGAATTTACCCGGACCAGCTCCGGCGGTCAGGATATCTTATCCGCTAACGGCAGTTACGGGTCGATGCTGGTTATCCGCAGTATTAACCCCCCATCGCAGCAAAGCGTAAAAAATCCCAATGGGCTGGATAACGTATTTAAAGAGTACGTTAAAAAAGTACAGCAGAGCTTATCCCAGGGCAGTATCGTAAATGACCATGATACTACCGTAGGCAAGCTTACCGCCCGCGATTTTGTTTTGCAGGTTGATACCGGCAGCGGTAGCCAATTGCGCCACTTTACCCTGGTTTATACCAAAAACGTGAGTTATACTTTTGAGTATCTGTACGATGATTTCAGGAAAGACCTGGCCATGGGAAATGAAGGCGTTTTTTAGTTCGATCAACGTATCGCCCGAATTAACTACGGCCGATCAGTATATTACCGCGCCCAGTCATTTCCCGGTAGTTACCGTGATTGTTAGTGCCGGTATATTATTGATCATAACAGGTGCGGTCGTATTCTTCAGGCGAAGGCCCAACCTGGCAACCTAATCGTTTCGCCTTTTACGCGGCAGTAAACCATCGTTCCACTTTTTTGAGTGCAGGAAAGCTTTGCCCTCGATCCAGGTTATCCAAAAGATGGTAACGAACACACCCACCGCCGAGCCTACGGTAACATCTTCAAAAAAGTGTTCGCTCAGGTAAACACGCGAGTAGGCAACCAAAAACGCAGCGCCCAGAAAGAGTATTCCCCAGCTTTTTTTGGGCGTTATATAGGTTAGGATCACCGCCGTCGAAAATGCAGATATGCTATGCCCCGATGGAAAGCTATGTGTTTCGAGCATCTCGACGCCCTTTACCAGGTACATACGGCTTACCTGATCCTTAAAATAGATAATCGGCCTCGGCGCATCGAACATAAATTTCAGCACCTGCGCCAGTATGGAAGTTACCGCATAACTGGTACCCATTAAAAAGCCCCACCGGTAATTAAACAACAGCAACAACAGGGTAATGATCACACAGGTTAAACCATCGCCCATGTGGGTATACCAGGCAAAAAAAACATCGCCAAAATCAAAATGCCAGCTGTTTACAGTAAAATAGATCTGCGATTTGGTAAAGAGCAGTTTAATGATCAGACAAGGCAGCAAAATACACAGGTATGAAATAAAAAACACTCGTATCTGCCGCAGGACTGTATAGATGCTGGTTTTCATGGGCGCAAGTTAATTAGTAATGCTTAGTTATCAATATAAAATTTTTTGGTTATGTTTGGTTTTAGCTTAAAACCGACCTCATGCCGACAAATATCTTCCGCAAAAAATCTATCGAAAAAATAGTCGCTGATTCCAAATCCGGGCTCGACGATGGCCATGGCATATCGCTCAATAAAGTTTTAACCGTGCGCGACCTTACCGCGCTGGGTATAGCGGCAGTTATAGGTGCCGGTATTTTTAGTACGGTAGGCCAGGCTTGTTTTGATGGCGGCCCTGGTGTGATCGTCCTGTTCATTATCTGCGCCATAGCCTGCGGTTTTGCAGCGCTTTGTTATGCGGAGTTCGCATCGCGTATACCGATGTCGGGCAGTGCGTATACTTACTCGTACGCCGCTTTTGGCGAAATTATTGCCTGGATCATCGGCTGGGATCTGGTGATGGAATATGCCGTGGGCAATATTACCGTGGCCATTTCATGGTCGGGCAACCTGACGAGTTTTCTGCATAACATCGGTTTAAAGATACCCGGCTTTTTAAGTAACAGCTTTTTTGATGTAAAGAGCAGTAATGCCAAATACCTCGACCTGGTAGCTAAGCACGACCTTAAAGGCGCTGCCGACCTTGCAGACATGCACCAGCTATGGGTTAATGCACCGCATATTGGTTCGTTGCCTGTCATTTTAAATATACCCGCGCTGGCCATCACCACGTTCATTACTTATTTGGTCTACATCGGCATCAGCGAATCGCGCAAAGCAAGTAACCTGATGGTGGCTTTTAAATTACTGGTGGTTGTAGCCGTAATCGCTATCGGTTTTTGTTATGTGAACCCTGCCAACTGGACACCTTTTATGCCTAACAAGTTTGCCGGCGTGATGAAAGGCGTATCGGCCGTATTCTTTGCCTATATCGGTTTTGATGCGATATCCACCACCGCCGAAGAATGTAAAAACCCACAGCGCGATTTGCCCCGGGGCATGTTTTACTCGCTGATCATCTGTACCGCTCTGTATGTGCTGGTAGCCCTGGTACTAACCGGCATGGTGCATTATTCAAAATTAAATACAGCCGATTTCCTGGCCAATGCCTTCAATGAGCGCGGGCTGAATTTCCTGGGCGGTATCATCGCCTTGAGTGCCATTGTGGCAACCACATCTGTGTTGCTGGTATTTCAGATAGGCCAGCCCCGGATATGGATGAGCATGAGCCGCGACGGTTTATTGCCGCCGCGTTTTTCGCGCCTGCACCCTAAATTCCAAACGCCGTCATTTGCCACCATAATTACAGGTTTGGTGGTGGGGATACCCGCTTTGTTTTTAGATTCGGAGATAGCCACGGCCCTTTGCAGCATAGGTACCTTGTTCGCGTTCGTGCTGGTTTGCGGTGGCATTTTGATATTACCCAAGGCCGAAAAAGGCAACGGCAAGTTCACGCTGCCCTATATCAATGGTAAATTCATCATCCCGGTTTTGCTCATCGTAGCCGTAGGCTTCACGCAATGGCAGGCGCCCGGTTTCTTCAGCAATTTCTTTTTAAACTATTCTGACGGTGATGCCACCCATTCGGCGACACACGTGTTTATGGAAAAGCTGCCATATTTTGTTTTCGCCTTGTTGGTTTTAGCCATAGCTGTTGCCGGCTACTTTAAAAACTTCTCGCTTATCCCGGTACTCGGCTTAATGTCGTGTTTCTACCTGATGACAGAATTAGGCACCACCAACTGGCTGCGCTTTTTAATATGGCTGTTGATAGGTCTCGTCATCTATTTTACCTACGGTGTAAAGAAAAGTAAACTGGCCAAAGAAAGCACTCCCCCAGCGGGATAAAGCGTATATTTGCGCAAATGAATTACATCCAGACTATTGGTTACCTGGCTGCTTTTGGCACCACGGTTTCGTTTTTACCGCAGGCTGTTAAAACCATCCGCACCAAGGATACTACGGGTATATCGCTGTCGATGTATTTTTGTTTTACGCTGGGTACTTTGCTTTGGCTGATATATGGCGTTTTAAGCGGCCAATACCCTGTAGTAACAGCCAATGCCATTACTTTTTTGTTTGCCGTTACCATCCTCATCTATAAAATTAAATACAAGTAATTATTTCTCTCCAGGAAAAACACAAAATTGCCTTTTATAGTTGTATCTATCACATCTATATTATGTCATTGTGAAAAAATTATTAATTATTATCTTATGCTTCGCCGGGTTAAATACACAGGCCCAGGTTGTTGACAGCGTTAAAAAAGACCTTTTTACCGCCCCCGATACGGTAAAGCATTTACACAGCAAGGTACTCTCACTGGTTGTGCCTGCCGGGTTGATCACTTATGGCGTTGCATCGTTTATCATCGATCCCATCCGCCGGCTCGACTACTCCACCAATAACGAAATACAAAAGACCGACCCGGATTTCAGCAGCAAGGCCGAAAATTATTTTCAGTTCGCACCCGTAATATTAACCTACGGCTTAAACCTGGTAGGTGTATCCGGTAAAAATACGTTTATCGATCGCACAGCATTATTGGGGCTTTCGGGCGGTATTTTAGGCATTTCCGCCACGATAACCAAACACGCCACGCACAGGCTGCGCCCAAATGGCGCCGATTACCTGTCATTCCCTTCAGGGCATACATCTACCGCTTTTTTGGGTGCCGAGTTTATGGCCCAGGAGTTTACCGGTAAATCAAAATGGTACGGCATACTGGGTTATAGCATTGCTACTACAACGGGTGTTTTCAGATTGTATAACCACGACCACTGGCTGAGCGATGTTGTGGCCGGTGCGGGCTTCGGGATCATGTCGACCAAATTGTCTTATCTCATCTACCCTTATATCCGTAACGCGCTCACCCATACTGATAACAAGACGGGCAAAAAAACCATGCTAACACCCTCCTATCAGGACGGCACAATGAGTTTTACTTTTGTGAAGGAGTTGTAAAGCCCCACCCAACCCTCCCCGGTAGGGAGGGCTTGTAAAATATTCTATCAAAAGTCTCCCCTTCCGGGGGAGATTTAGAGGGGGCTTATCGTTTAATCCTCCTCAGCTCAACGGTGTTCGGATCGGACAACATTAACGGCACCTTCTCCACCGTAACAAAGCTCAGGTCGAGGCCAAAGCTCCGCTCTTCCGAAAGGCTTCCCTTTTTGAGCAGGAAATAATAGTTCATGATGAATTTTTCGTAAAAAGACAGGTTGTGCGAGCGCGACAATATTTTCTCCAACACAATAAAGCGGAAATCGCCCACGATGCGGTGCCTGTTCAACGATTTATATTGGCTGGTAATATCCACCTCGCCGTTCTTCACCAAATCTTCCACTACTTTACGGAACAGGATGTTCACACCCTGATCAACCCGGAAGCCCAAACGGAAGTCAATACGGATCAGCTTATTGGGGATGAGCACTTTTACATCGTACTCGCGTGTGTGCGGTTCGTCCATTACGTTAACGTGCACCAGCCAGTACACGTCGGCACGCTTGGGTTGCTTTTGCAGGATAGAGTAAATGATCTTCGATTCGATCTCCGAATCGAAATTGGCGCTGGTTAAATACACCAGTTGCGAAGCATATTTAGGTACGGTTTCATCTTCGCTCAGCTCTTTAATGATCGGGAAGTAATCGCTCACCTCGATGAACTTTACATAGCGGTTACGTATCTTCCGCGCCGTATGCCATGCCCACATCACCGAAAACAACACTGTACCGATAGTTACCGTGAACCAGCCACCATGCAGGAACTTGAACATATTACTTACCAGGAAAGCCATCTCGATAGTGATGTAAACCGCCAGGAAGATGTAGATGAGATACATCGGGAAGTTCTTGGCTTTGAGGAAACGCGAAACCAATATGGTGGTAGAGAGCATGGCTATAGTGATGCTCAAACCATAGGCCGCCTCCATATTTTCGGAATGTTTAAACTGCGCGATAACACCTAAACAACCCGCCCACAACAACCAGTTAACACTGGGCACATATAGCTGACCGCGTTCGTCGGTGGGATAAACGATCTTTAATTTGGGCCACAGGTTCAAACGGATAGCTTCGGCGATGAGCGTGAAAGAACCCGAGATCAAAGCCTGGCTGGCGATTACCGCAGCCACTGTAGCTATACCGATGCCATAAATCAAAAACCACTCGGGCATAATATGATAAAACGGGTTAATGGTAACCTGGTGCCCCGCCTCCTGGTGGACAAGCGTTTGCCCGGTATGCTGCAACAGCCAAACACCCTGACCCAAATAGTTAAGCACCAGGCTTATTTTAACATAAATCCAGCTTACGCGGATGTTTGCCCGGCCGCAGTGGCCAAGATCCGAATACAAAGCTTCGGCGCCCGTGGTACACAGAAATACCGCGCCAAGCACGATAAAGAAATTAGGATCGTTGATGAGCAGATGGATAGCATAATAAGGGTTCAACGCCTTAAAGATCATCGGCATTTTGACGATATAGGTCATGCCCAGAACGCCCATCATGGTAAACCAGATGAACATAATGGGGCCAAAGCCTTTGCCTACCAGCGCGGTACCAAAGCGCTGTATTAAAAACAGAATGGTTAAAATGATGACAACGATATACACCGTGGGTAAATGCGGATAAAGGATATCCAACCCTTCGATGGCCGATGAAACGGTAATAGGTGGAGTGATGATGCCATCGGCCAGGAGTGCGCAACCGCCCACAATGGCCGGTATGAGCAGCCATTTGGCTCGCCGGCGCACCAGCGAGAACAGGGCGAATATGCCGCCCTCGCCTTTGTTATCGGCCCTTAGGGTGATCACCACATATTTTAACGTTGTTTGTAGCGTAAGCGTCCAGAAAATACAGGAAATACCGCCCAGGATCAGGTCGGCGTTGATAACATCTTTACCTACAATAGCCGTAAAAACATACAATGGGGATGTACCGATATCACCATAAATGATACCTAAACTGATCAAAAACCCCGCCGCGGATAACCTGGTGAAGTGATTATTATGTGATGACATTTAAAAAAAGAAAAGAATGTTGACTAAATTTACTAACCTATTGAACCTATTTTACGTATATGTATCTAAATTATAAACCGATACAAAAAAAGGGCTTAATTTTGGTATCGGCAAGGCATTGTTAAATAATGTTAAAATTTAAATTCAATATCATAGTATTTTAATTTGGAACGACTTTTATAGCTATTTTTGTAAAATATTTTATGAGGAAACTTTACCAGCCAATATTTTCATTTTTTATGCTGATCGCCATGGCGGCCAACATAAATTATGCTTATGCGGATGGTAAAAAACCTGTAACTTCCGACACCACAAGGTTAGCAAAAGTTTTCACCAATAAAAACGACAAATCCTATCTAAAAAACGGGATTAAAGTACCCCTGCCACCTTTAAAGCCAAACGTTACCATTTACAGCACCAAAATCAGCTTCTCGCGTACCGATGGCGACCGTTTGGTGAGCAACGTACAGGTTTATCCAAACCCTATTACCGACCAGATCAACCTGCGCTACAACGTCAATAAAAACAGCAGCGTTACCATCAAGATCATGGATATCCTGGGCAACGAGGTGATGACCTTGTTCTCGCAACGCGTCGACCCGGGCGAGCAGAAATTCACATTTAACCTCAACAATAAGCTTTCGAGCGGTTTTTATTTCGTACGCCTGGTTGCCGGCAGCGAGTCTGTTATCAAGCGGATCTCCATTCTGTAAGCCCCCCAGCCCCCTAAAGGGGGAGTTCGTGTATTGTGTATTTTACACTCGTTTTCATCCAAAATTTTTATTTTCGGCTTTATGAAAATAATAGCCATAGGCCGTAATTACGCCGAACATGCCAAAGAACTGAACAACCCTGTGCCATCGGTACCGGTGATATTTATGAAGCCCGATACTGCCATCCTGAAAGATAATAAACCGTTTTACCATCCCGATTTTTCGCAGGATGTGCACCACGAGATCGAGATCGTACTCAAAGTTTGCAAAGAAGGTAAAAACATCAGTGAGAAATTCGCGGCGGGTTATTTCGACGAGATCGGCCTGGGCATCGACTTCACCGCCCGCGATATACAGGCCCGCCATAAAGAAAAGGGCCTGCCCTGGGAACTGGCCAAAGCTTTTGATAACTCGGCACCCATCAGCAACTTTGTGCCGAAAGACAAATTTCCGGACTTGTACAATTTGAACTTTAAGCTCGACATTAACGGGCAGCCGCGCCAGGTTGGCAGCACCAGGGATCTTATTTTCACTTTCGAAAAACTTATTGCCTTTGTATCGGGTTATATTACTTTAAAAAAGGGCGATCTGATTTTTACCGGCACACCGGCAGGTGTAAGTAAGGTAAGCATCGGCGACCATTTGGAAGGTTATCTCGAAAACGAAAAAATGCTCGACTTTTACATTAAATAAAATATGCTGCGTAAACTTCCGGGATGTTTACTCATCTTATTTTTATCGTTCGCCGCCTTTGCGCAGGATGTTGTGCAAACGCACCAGTATCCTAAAGATGTTTTCCGTTACCCGCTCGATCTGCCGCCGACTACGGCCGGTTCGTTCGGCGAGTTGCGTTCCAACCACTTCCATTCGGGGCTCGATTTTAAAACCAATCAAACTACCGGCTACCCGGTGCATGCTGTATACGATGGCTATGTATCACGCATACGCATACAATTCGGCGGTTTTGGCCGGGCGGTTTACATCACACATCCTAACGGTTTTGTATCTGTTTACGGGCACCTGGAAAGGCTGGCACCCGAGCTGGCCAAAATTGTGCGCGATTATCAATACCAAAATCAAACCTGGGAGGCCGATATCCAATTATCACCCTTGCAAATGCAAGTTTATAAGGGGCAGGTTGTGGCATGGTCGGGCAACGCGGGGGCTTCGGCAGGGCCGCATGTGCATTTTGAGCTGCGCGATGCGCTTACCCAAGAAACCATCAACCCGCAATTATTTGGCTTAACCATCCGCGATAAGGTACCGCCAACCTTAACATCCATGTATGTTTATCATCTCAACGGATTACCCTTCAGCGAAAAAACAGCGAAAGACTTTTTCCAGGTAGCAGGTGCTAACGGCAAATACCACCTGGTACATCCTGGTGTGATCACTTTAAGCGGCGAAACAGGTTTCGGTATAAGTACTTATGATGTGAACAGCACATCCGCTAATCATAACGGCGCTTATTCGATACAGTTGAATGTAGACGATAAGCCGGTATATACCTTCGCGGTAGAGCGTTTCGCTTTCGATCAAACACATGCCATTAATGCCCATATCGACTTCCCCGCTTACTTGACAACCGGCCGCGAGATACAGAAAAGCTTTATTTTACCGGGTAATAAAATATCCATTTACCCGCAATCGGTAAACCGCGGGCTCATTAATTTTGAGGATGACGCCATACACCAGGTAGAGTATGTGGTGAAAGATGTGATGGGCAATACCTCTACCCTTAAATTTTCGGTACGTTTTAAACAGCAAACATCGCCTAAACCGGTACCTGCCGGAACTTTGTTTAAATACGATCAGCAAAATGTGTTTACCAGCGACAGGGTTAAGGTGGTCATCCCGCAAGGCAACCTGTACGATGACCTGTACTTTGACTATGGTATGCTATCGCACCGGCCGGGCGCGTATTCGGCAACCTATCATATCCACAACCGCTTTACGCCGATACACGATAGTTATGAGGTTTGGATAAAGCCCGACAGTACCATCGGCAATTATGTGAACAAAGCGGTGATAGTGAGTACCACCGGTGCCTGCGAGGGCGGCGAATACGTGGATGGTTACATCAAAGCCAACGCGCGTACTTTTGGCGATTTTTATATTAAATTAGACACCGTTGGGCCGCGTGTTACGCCGGTTAATATACACGACGGCGCCGGTATGGCCGGAGCAAGAACGATCTCCGTAAGGATAAGTGATAACCTATCGGGGATAAAAAGCTACAATGGTACTATTGATGGGCAATGGGTTTTGATGGAGTATGATTATAAAACCAAAGTTTTGATTTATACCTTTGATGGAAGCATCAAACCGGGCAAACATATTTTTAACCTGGCTGTTGCAGATAACAAAAATAACCTGACACAATTTACGACTACGTTTTACAGATAATCTATAGTTGAACCATGAGACAGGTATTAGTAGATCAAAGTATTGAGAAACTAAGGCTCGTCTACTTTTTACGCAGAGGGGCATTATTTGATCGTATCATGATCTTTTTTTTGGTAGCAATATGGCCAATAATTGTAATATGGAGCTATTTTGACACTATTGATGCCTTTATAATTTTAATATGGGTATTGGGATATAGTTGGTTTTTGGTTAGTTTATATTTTACCTATAAAATAGTAAAGGTATCAGGCAGTACGATAGAGCTCAACAAAGAGCTAATGTGGCAACTATTAGATAATGATTACAGAACTATTAATATGGGCCCCGAAAACCCTGATGTATTAAGGTTTGAGAGGTACTCTGGTATGTTAGATGAAAGGGTAAAAGCAATAACTATAATTTTTAAAGAGGCAGACTTATATATTAATACTCATTTTTACAGTATCTGGGAATTCCTGTTTTTTTCAGGATTTAGAGATTATTCTACATCTAAAAAAATCGCAAAAAGATTTAAAACAGAACTCGCAAAACAAGCAATACCTAAATTTACATAAACTAAGACATGGCAACATTAAAAGAAGGCGACAAAGCCCCCGATTTTACCGCAAAAGACCAAAACGGCAACGATGTTACCCTGTCGAGCTTCAGGGGCAAAAACGTTATCCTGTACTTTTACCCTAAGGACGATACCCCGGGCTGTACTTTGGAGGCCTGCAGTTTCAGGGATAATTACCAATCGCTGGTGGGCCAGGGGTTTGAGGTGATCGGGGTGAGCACCGACGACGAGAAATCGCACAAAAAGTTCGAAAAGAAATTTAACCTGCCTTTTACCCTGATTGCCGATAACGATAAAAAGATCGTAGAAGAGTACGGCGTTTGGGTTGAAAAGAACATGTACGGCAAAACTTATATGGGTACTGCACGCACTACGTTTATTATCAATAAGCAGGGCGTTATTCAGAACATCATCACCAAGGTTGATAATCAGAATGCTACGCAGCAGGTGCTGGACCTGTTGGGGTAGTTATTTTTGATTTATTGAATGATTGATTTTCTTACTCTATCATTCAGTCATTCAATAAATCAATTATTTCAAAATCAGTACAAACGTACCGCCGATAATCATCAGTGCGCCTATCGCCGATTTCAGGGTGATCTGTTCGCCCAAAAATATAGCGGCCAGCAATATAGCCAAAGCTACGCTTAGTTTATCGATGGGCGCTACCTGCTCTACTTTTCCTAATTGTAAAGCGCGGAAATAAAATAACCACGACAGGCCGGTAGCACAGCCGGAGAGGATAAGGAACGTCCAGTTTTGTTTATTAAACGAGTGCACACCACCGGCCACACCTTTGAAAAAAACGATGGCCCAGGCCAGGAAAACGATGACCACCGTACGGATGGCAGTCGCCAGGTCGGAATCGATGTTTTTAACGCCGATTTTGGCGAAGATGGCCGTTAAGGCCGCGAAGAAAGCTGAGAGTAAAGCGTATATCCACCACATATTCTTAATGATTGAAGGTTTGAGTTATTGAATGACTGAATTGTACTTTATTTCTGATTATATTCTGGAGTTTTTGCATTAGCGAAAATTTGAATTAAAATCAGATTTTGCGTTAGGGATTGCAGCGGATACCGGCCCGTGGCTAAGGCCCTGTGTAGTATGAGCGGAAAGCCCGGGCCGCAGGCAACGCCCAAAGCAAATTGCGTTTATACTAATTAATTAAAATTAACACAAAGGTGCAATAAATAAGCTTTAAAAAACTTGCATCTTTTCCCCTTCGCAAAATATCCCTCAACTTAATAATCGTATCACCGGTATGCGCAACACCAATATTTTTAACGTTACAAACACCCTGCACACTAAACCGCTACTCTTTTCCGTTTTACCACCACAAAAAAACAACATTGCTATATTTGTGTTTTAAAATAGCTAAATTTACCCATTATCAATAACTAATTAATGCTACTACATGTCTAACCAGGTTGATGATGCAGAATTGCTGCAGATGTTTCAGGATGAAAAGACCCGGAACCAGGCATTTAACCTGCTGCTAAAAAAATACCAGCAAAAAATTTACTGGCACATACGCCGCATGGTGATCGACCATGACGACGCCGATGACCTGGTGCAGGATGTATTTGTAAAAATATGGAAAAGCCTGCCGGGTTTCAGAAGCGACGCGCAACTGTACACCTGGATGTACCGTATTGCTACTAACGAGTGCATTACGTTTTTGAACCGTAAAAAGCTGAAGAACAATGTTTCGTTTGATGATGTATCGCACGAGTTGTCGGAATCGCTGACGGATTCGAGCTATTTTGACGGCGATAAAGTACAAAGCAAACTGCAAAAAGCTTTGCTCACCTTGCCCGAAAAGCAGAAGCTGGTTTTTAATATGAAATATTACGACGAGATGAAGTACGAGGAGATGTCGGAAATACTGGGCACGAGTGTGGGTGCGCTGAAATCGTCGTTCCACCTGGCAGTGAAGAAAATAGAAGCATATTTATTGTCGGAAGATTAATTGTCGATTAAACCTTTGCTCAAAAAATGTATCTATAGATAGATAATGACAGACGAAAGGGAAAATATGGAATGGATGAACGAATACCAGGCGTTAAAGCAGGTAAACCCTGCCAACCCGTTTGTTGTTCCGGCAAACTATTTCAGTGAGATGGAGCAGCAGGTTATGGCACGGATCCGCCTGGATGAGCTTGAAAAAGCGCATCCAAAGCAGGACTTTATGATTCCGGGTGATTATTTTGAGCAATTAACACAAAACATACAAAGCCGCATTGCGATTGAGCAGGCGGCTGAAGAGGAATTTACTGTACCCCAGGACTATTTTGATCAACTCGAACAAAATATACAAAGCAGGATTGCTATCGAACAGGCTTCGGAAGAAGAGTTTAGCGTGCCAGTGGGTTATTTTGAAGAGTTAGCACAAAATATTCAGAGCCGCATTGCCATCGAGCAGGCTGCGGAGGAAGAGTTTATCGTGCCGCAAGGTTACTTTGAAGAGTTGGAGCAAAATATCCAAAGCCGTATTGTTGTTGAGCAGTATACCGAAGAGGAATTTGCCGTACCACAGGGTTATTTTGAAGCTTTAGAGGGCAATATACTCGCTAAAACCACTTTGGTGCAGCAACAGGAAAAACCGGCTGCTAAAAAACAACCGGCAACAGTAGTGGGCATGTGGGCCAAACATGCGTTTAAATACGCATCGGCAGCTTGTTTTGCTGTAGTAGCCGGCACAGGCTTGTTTTTAAGCGAGTTTAATACCGACAGCAAGAGCGTATCGCACCAGCACTCGTATCTGCATAAAGTGGTTTCGAAAATACCGGATGACGAGATCGAAGCATTTTTACAGTTAAATACTACAGATGCTTCGCCTGCTTTAAATAATACAGATGTGAGCGAACTGCAGGCTGCACAGGGCACAGATCAGGATGAAACAAAAAATTAAGTGTTAATTATTGAAAAATAGTTAATATTGAACAGGATAATGAAGCATAAACTTGCCATATTGTTATTTGCAGCGGTTTTTCCGGCGATGGTATATGCCAACGAATACACCGGTCACCAGAAACAGGAGCGCCCTGTACGGAAGCCTGCAAATAAGCAAAAGGAGCGCTTTATTGATAAGATCGTCAGGATAAAAATGATGCGGAGCGCCTTTATTACCCGTCAGCTTGATCTGACACCGGCACAAAACGAAAAATTCTGGCCCATATATAACCAATACCAGGATGAGCTGACAGCCGCCCAGGTAGAACGAAGGATCAACAACTCGCCTAACGGGCCAAAAGGTTTGGAGCAATTGACCAAAGACAGGGCTATTACGCGTAAAATAGCCGATATTAAAGATCATTACCAAACTGAGTTTTTGAAGATACTTCCGCCTGAAAAGGTAAGCATGATCTATCAAAGCGAACAGCAGTTCAATGATGAACTGTTCAGAAAGTATAACGGCGAAAAAAATCAGGCCAATAACTGATGGGCTGTTTTATGAATAAGAAAGGCTTTCGGTAATAAACCGGAAGCCTTTCTTATTTTTGCAGCATGTTAAACTTACGGCAGCTGTTTTTAGATCATAACGCGCAAACTACACGTTTCCCGCTTTTGCTTCAATTTGAAAAAGCCAAAGGTGTTTACTTATATGATGCCGGCAACAAGCCGTATCTCGACCTGATATCAGGCATTGGCGTAAGCAACCTGGGCCACTCGCATCCGCGCATTGTTGACGCGGTTAAGGAGCAGGCCGAAAATTATATGCACCTGATGGTTTACGGCGAGTACGTGCAGGCACCGCAGGTAAAATTTGCGCATAAACTGGCATCGCTCCTGCCGCAATCGCTACAGTCGGTATACTTTGTAAACTCGGGCGCCGAAGCCGTTGAAGGCGCATTGAAATTAGCCAAGCGCTACACCGGCCGCAGCGAGATCATCGCCTGCAAAAACTCGTACCACGGCAGTACCCAGGGCGCTTTGAGCGTAATGGGCAACGAAGGATACAAACAGGCCTACCGCCCTTTACTACCCGGTGTAAGGTTTATCGAGTTCAATAATCCCACAGGCCTGGAGCAGATCACCGATCAAACCGCCTGCGTAATTATCGAGACCGTACAGGGCGAAGCCGGCATACGTGTACCAGATACAGAATACCTGCAAGCTCTGCGCAGCCACTGCACCGAAACCGGCACCCTGTTGATTTTAGATGAAATACAGGTAGCTTTTGGCCGTACCGGTAAGTTGTTCGCATTTGAGCATTATGGCATTGTACCCGATATTTTGTTGCTCGCCAAGGCTTTGGGCGGCGGTATGCCTATCGGGGCGTTCGTATCTTCAAACCAAATTATGTCGGCGTTAAGCGAAAAACCCATCCTGGGCCATATCACCACTTTTGGCGGCCACCCGGTATGCTGCGCGGCGGGCCTGGCTGCTTTAGAGACCTTGCTCAATGAACGACTGATTGAACAGGTTGCTGCAAAAGAGGCTTTGTTCAGACATTTGCTATCGCACCCATCGATCCGGGAAATAAGGGGAAAAGGTCTGATATTAGCCGCCGAACTCGAAAGTTTTGAGCTTAACAAAAAAGTGATAGACCGCTGTATTGAGCATGGCGTTATCGTCGACTGGTTTTTACATTGCAGTAACTCCATGCGCATTGCTCCGCCATTGATTATCAGCGAGAAGGAGATCGCACACGCCTGCCAGGTTATTACCGAAGCATTGGATTATTATACTGCGTGAATGCCATATTAACCTACCGGTAACTAACCTTTGTATCTAAAATAATACATTCGCGCAAAGCTTAAAAACCGCATTTTATCCTGTTTGCTAAACAATAGTGGCTGTTTTGATGTTATTACAACACATCTATTATAAAAAACGGACCATAAAATGCGTATTGCTTATATATCAACCTACCCGCCACGCGAATGCGGAATAGCCACGTTTAACCAAAACCTGGTGAATGCCGTTAATGCCAATTACCCGGAAAAACGATCGCCTTTACAAAGCGGCTTTGTTGTAGCACTCAACGATTCGGAAGACGTTGAAGAATATAAATATCCTGAAGAGGTAAAGTTTGTGATCAGGCAGGATCATCAGAAAGATTACATCAGGGCGGCAAATTTCATTAATACCAGTAATGTGGACGTTTGTGTATTAGAGCACGAATTCGGTATCTATGGTGGCGAAAGCGGCATTTATATTTTACCGCTGATTAACCGGCTGCAAAAGCCGTTGCTATCGATACTGCATACTGTTTTAAAAGATCCGAGCTTTGTGCAGAAGATCATCATCCGCGAAATAGCCGAGCAATCGGCCAAGGTGATCGTGATGAGTCAGCGCGCCGTCGATTTTTTGACGGATATTTACGATATCCCGGCTGATAAGGTACAGATCATCGAGCATGGCGTGCCCGACCTGGAAGCACATGCAGATAACCCGATCAAAAAGCTCCCGGTATTTAAAAACAACCGGGTGCTTTTCACCTTCGGTCTCATCAGCCGCAACAAAGGGCTCGAAACCATGATACGGGCCTTACCCAAAATAGTAGAGAAACACCCCGACGTGATGTACGTGGTTTTGGGCAATACGCACCCGGGTGTGCTCAAAAACAGCGGTGAAGAATACCGCGATGGGCTGAAGCGGCTTGCTGCCCAATTAAACGTAAGCCAGCATCTTACCTTCATCAATAAGTTTGTAAGCGAAGAAGAATTGTTCGACTATCTCACCGCGGCTGAAATTTATGTTACGCCATACCTGAACGAAGCGCAGATCACCAGCGGTACGCTGTCGTACGCGGTTGGCGCCGGCGCCGCAATCGTATCTACACCTTACTGGCATGCTACCGAACTGCTGGCCGATAACCGCGGCCGGTTATTCGATTTTAAGAACGACGAACAGCTCGCCAATCATATTATCGAACTATTGAGTGATGATGATCTGCTTGCCAAAATACGGGCCAACGCTTATAAATACGGCCAGCACCTGCGCTGGCCAAAAATAGGCGGCGAATATATCAACGCTGCCAGGGAAGCCTGCGACCAGCACGACTTTAGGGATAAGATACTGAAAAGCAGCATCATCGACCCGGAGATTATGCCTAAGTTTAACCTGGCGCACGTATTACGTTTAACCGACGATACCGGCATTGTGCAACACGCCAAATACGGTATCCCCAACCTGAAAGAGGGTTATTGCCTTGATGATAACGCAAGGGCACTGATTATGGCGCTAATGGCCTATCAGCGCAATAAAAGTCAGGATGCATTAAGGCTGCTCCCTATTTATCTGAGTTATATCCACTATATGCAGACCGAAGACGGTAACTTCCGCAACTTTTTAAGCTTTAACCGGCAGTACCTGGACGAAGTTGGATCGGAAGATTCTTTCGGCCGTACGATCTGGTCGCTGGGGTACCTGATCAATTGCGCTGTCAACAATTCATACCGGGAGTTTGCCTTAGAGATATTTCACAAAGCCACCCAGCAGTTTAAAAACCTGCACCACTTACGCGGAATAGCTAATAGCATGATCGGTATAGCGCTTTATCTAAAAGTCTTCCCGCAGGATGAAGGCATGCTGCACGAGTTAACCGAACTTACCAAACCTTTAGTTGACGCCTACAAAAAAACGCGCACAGACGAATGGCACTGGTTTGAAAACGAAATGACCTACGACAATGCCATATTGCCTTTGGCGCTGATGCACTCGTGCGAGATAACCGGGAATGAGGAAGTAAAAAGTATTGCTGTAGAATCGATGACTTTTCTGGATAAGACAACCCTATCAAATGGTTACCTGATCCCGATAGGTAACGATGGCTGGTATAAACGCGGCGGCGAAATTCCGATGTATGATCAGCAGGCTATCGAGACCATGGCCATGGTGCTGATGAACTTCCAGGCCTACCAGATATGGCACGAACCCGAATATGTGGAAAAGATGTTTTTATGCTATATGTGGTTTTTGGGCGAGAATACCCTGCGCGCTCCGCTGTACGACCACGAGACCAAGGGTTGCTGCGATGGTTTGCTGCCAACCGGTATTAACCGCAACCAGGGAGCAGAAAGTACGCTGGCATACCTGATATCGCACCTGACGGTGTTAAAGGCATTCGAACTGGAGTACGAGTACCATAAATACGGCTACACTATTGAGCTTTGTTAGCAGATGAAGATAGCGGTTTTATCGCCGGTGGCCTGGCGCACGCCACCCCGGCATTACGGCCCATGGGAGCAGATAGCCTCAAACATTGCCGAAGGCATGGTTGCCCTGGGCGAAGATGTGACGCTTTTCGCGACAGGTGACTCGGTAACCGGCGGTAAACTGGCATCGATCTGCGCGGCGGGCTACGAAGAAGACCGCAGCCAGGACGCAAAAGTGCTGGAGTGTCTGCACATAAGCAACCTGATGGAACATGCAGGCGAATTTGATATCATCCATAACAATTTCGATTTTTTACCGCTTACCTATTCCAGGCTCATTAAAACACCGGTGATCACCACGATACACGGGTTTTCGTCTCCAAAGATTGTACCGGTTTATAAAAAGTATAACGACACTTCGCATTATGTATCCATCAGCAATGCCGACCGCAGCCCCGAATTGAATTATCTTGCAACGGTTTACAACGGCCTGGACGTTGCTCATTTCGACTTTAACGAAACACCGGAGGATTACCTGCTTTACTTTGGCCGTATCCATCCCGATAAGGGAACAGCAGAGGCGATTGAAATTGCTGTTAAAGCCAAAAGGCGCTTATTGATTGCCGGGATCATTCAGGACGCTAACTATTATCGCGAAAAGGTTGAGCCGCGCTTAAATAACAAAGACATTCAATTCATCGGCGAAGCCGGACCAGGGAAACGCAACGAGCTTTTGGGCAAAGCGGCGGCACTGCTCCACCCTATCAGTTTTAATGAGCCTTTTGGCATGAGCGTGGCCGAAGCGATGCTTTGCGGCACACCGGTTATCGCTTTTAATAAAGGCTCGATGCCGGAGTTGATCAATGACAGGCAAACAGGATTCTTAGTGAATACTGTTAATGAAGCAGTTAACTGCGTTAACTGTTTACCTGTTATTAATCGCTCTTATTGCCGTGAATGGGCCAAAGGTAAATTCAGTAAAGAGAAGATGGTTAGAGATTATCGGGAGTTATATCAAAAGATTCTTTCTTGAGCGAAAGACTGACGATATCAGGATATAGCGGCGTCTTTAGAATAAAACGGGGCGCCATGTACCGTAACATCAAACCCAACACTTGACGGATTTACAAAAGCTTTGAAATGACCCGGAACAGTTATGTAATGACCCGTGGCCTCGTGAACAGAGGTTTTGGATTTACTTTCAATATTTCCGTTACTGATTAACACAAGAGCAGGGCTGCTCCAGGCTTTTTTGTTTGTTTCCATGATAGTGGTTAGTGTGTTAACGCTAATATAACCAGCCTAAGCGGCAAACACAAATTAGTCGACATGAATTCAGGCTAAGAAGTGCACATCAATAAAGTATTCATTCAAACGTTAGCAGGTTAAGTAAATGTTTGCCCTTTTGAAAAAAGCGGCAGTCGCAGTAAAACTATATCATTGCCCTTTCCTGATAAAAAATTGCTATTGCCGGCGCTATTGCTGCATTCACTTATATCTCATTCTTCAGTTTATTGAGCAGGTCGTTCAGATCGACCACAGCGAACGACGAAGAATAGTCGGACAAACCGTAGGGGACGATCAACTTATTGTTGTGGATAATGGCTCCGCAGGAATATACCACGTTAGGCACATAACCTTCGCGCTCGTCGGTATTGGGGATGAGCAGCGGTTCGTTTAACCGGCCGATGATGACCGAGGGATCGTTCAACTGCAACAGGCTTACGCCGATCACGTAGCGGCGCATGGGTCCCACGCCATGTGTGATCATCAGCCAGCCGTGCTCGGTTTCGATGGGCGAGCCGCAATTACCGATCTGCACAAACTCCCACGGAAACTTAGGTTCCTGCAAACGGATAGGCTTTTCCCAGATGTTGATCTTATCCGAGTACATGATGTAATTGTTCCAGCCGTCGATACGCGAAATCATCACATATTTGCCATTGATCTTACGCGGAAAAAGCGCCAGATTTTTATTCTGTGCTCCCGCGCCGTATAGCGGCATTACCTTAAAATCGTAAAAATCGGTGGTGTGCAGCAACTTGGGCATGATCATGGCGCCATCATATGCGGTATAGGTAGCATAATAGGCGTAGGTCCCGTCATCGTCGACAAATTTTACGAAACGTGCGTCTTCGATGCCCTTTCGCTCAAATTCGGATATCGGGAAGATAACCCTGTCGGATATATCAGTATCGAGCGAGAAAACGATCTCGTAGTACGAGTCGGCCAGCCAGAGCATTTTATCGTACTCCAGCTTTTTCAAATCGTCCATCTCCAGCTTTTGCGATTCGAGGATAATACGGCGCAGGTGCGAGTACTCGAAAGTTTCTTCCAGCCGCCCTTCTATCTCTTTCAATGCGGCGATGTTGATTTGTGTGATAGCTGCCTTTTCGAAAAACAGTTTTTTATTATAGGTAGCGTTACGGATAATTTCGGCCTCATCGATATAATTACCGGCGCCAATAACTTCGATATTATTGTTTTTGTCGATAAGCGCGCGGCGGAACGCGATAGACGAGATGTGCCCCTCGCCCACCGCCCTGAAGCTGATGATCATGCGCTTTTCGCCTTCTTCCAAATCGCTCTGGTCTGGGTCTTCGATGATCGAAGGGTTGAAAAACGCTGCCGACTCGATAGAATATTCGTGCGTAAAGTACGACCCTATCAGCAATTTCCGGTAGTTGGACAGTTCCTCTTCGTTAATGCCTAACTCTTTAAAGAGCACGTTAAGTTTTGCGCAATGGCGCAGCAGCAGGCGGGTAATGTTGCGGTGCCTTTTAGAGTACTCCTGCAAAATAGGCGAAATGATATCGAAAACCTGGTCCTCGTTCAGACCCATTACTTTCCCGATTACTTCTTTTGCCCTGATTTCGCCGTTGTAGAAAAAACGGGCGATAACGCGTTTCGAATCGGGATATACTTTTACCGCTTTACGCCTTTCAATAGATAACCTCATATGCTGTATCTGCAATTAAACTCTGGTATTAACACAGAAGTTGGTAATTGGTTGTTTAAACTTGAAAATAAATGAGGTTGCAGGCACAAGCACTTGCGATAGCGCTGATATAGTTTTATATTGTTGCTTATTTAGGGAATGAATTGATTACTTCACCGTTTTCGTTATAAAATTCCAGTCTGGCAGCATTAGTTGTATTGTCAACGTAGAGCCTGGCTTTTACAATTCCCTTCTTGTCTTTCAGTTGTATTTGTGCTACTTCATCCTTACTGCCGATAAACATGCGTTCGATCCCATTTTCACCTCTGTCCTGCGCGTCAATCAGTAGCTTTCTGATCGAATCAACTTTACGGCTGTTGTTTTTGTTAGCTACCATCGCTTCCAACTGGTTGAGTTGTATGCTCAGAGGGATATTTACAGGTCTGTCCCATACGCGAAGACCCGAATAGCGATTTTTACCGTTATCATTATAGTCAAGCGCAATAACCTGGTTTTGCTTCCACTGGTCAAATGAAAGATGGACTACTTGTGAATATGCAATCGAATCTTTTTTAATACCAGAATATATCAAACCGCCTACTTCGTCCCCGGTTTCGCTAAAAAAGAGTAACCCCGCGAAATATTTTCGCCCGTCAATAATATCGGGCGAATAACTCCTGCCACTGGCGGATGGCCCCGGAATTCGTTGCTTATTGGTGAGCACCAATACAGGACGCCCGTTTTCGCCAATAATATTAATACGTTCGGCATCTATTTCGGTAAACCGAGCAGCTTTATTGTCTTTACTGAAGCCGTTCACAAGAACGTATGTAAGGAAAGAAAGCATAATCATGTTGCTTACGATAAGCATTTTTTGAAAACCACTATTTTTCATGAGTTGAGTTTAATACAAAAGATGAGTAATAAAATGAATAGTTGCACTGTGCGCCATCTGGGCATGCCGGGCATTATTGTATTTGTTATCTCACATTGGATGTATTTAAACTAACAGGCGTTTTAAGTTTTTTGGGTTACTGCAACAGCATCAGGCTTGTGCCAATAGCGGGAGGACTTTGATCTTCCTCCTTTTAACATCCCTGCCGGTGAGGATTTAGGACGAGCTCACATCAGCTTGTTGCGCTTAACCAAATAGGCTTTAAGCACCTGGCCGAAACCGTTGTGAATGTCGGCGTCGATCAGGTCGATATGATACTGGGCGCATTTAAGCTGCAGCTTGCCGCGCCAGGTACGGAGCGATTTAAGATAACCGGCTTTGATCTCGTTGGGGTGCACACGTAATTCTTCACCGCTTTCCAGGTCGACAAAATGGTACGGCCTGTTATCGAAATCGAACCGCAGCTCTTTTTTATGATCGGTTACATTAAAAATAATGATCTCGTGCTTGTTGTGTTTAAGGTGTTGCAGAGCGGCGAACAGCGCATCGGACTTTTGTTCGTCCATACCGTTCTCCAGCATATCGCTGAACAGGATGATCATCGAGCGCTGGTGAATATCCTCGGCAATATGGTGCAAAACTCCGGCAATATCGGTTTGAGTGTTGGGTTTGGGATGTTCGTACATCCGTTCCAGTTCGGCAAACAGGTAGTACAGGTGTGTAGAGGTAGATCGCGCACGACTCAACCAGTCGACCTTATCCGAAAACAACCCCAGCCCAAACGCGTCACGCTGGCGCTTAAACAGGTACATTAATGACGCAATGGCATACACCGAAAACTGCAGTTTGCTCATCCCCTTTTCGGGATAGTTCATGGAGGATGAAGTATCTAAAAGCAGGTAACTGCGCAGGTTGGTTTCCTCTTCAAACTGCTTCACGAACATCTTATCAGTCCGGGCAAGCAATTTCCAATCGACATTTTTAACCGACTCGCCGCTGTTGTACAAACGGTGCTCGGCAAACTCGACCGAAAAACCATGAAAAGGGCTTTGGTGCAAACCGGTAATGAAACCTTCGACCACCTGGCGGGCCAGTAGCTCGAGGTTGCCTAATTGCTGTATTTCGCGGTTGTTGCTGAGTTGCGGCATGGGAAGCTAATTTAGGAGTTTTATAAGTGGAGAGGATATTGTTTGTGGTGTTTTTTTTAAGAGTATAATAATGTGTGAAGATTTTATTTGTTTTGGGCGTTTCCCTGACGGCCGCGCTCTACGTTCATACTGCACAGGCATTAACCACAAGGCCGGTATCCCTGCCTGCCGGCAGGCGGGCGTTCCGATCGCTAACGCATTTACCGGGAAACAAAAAAGCGTTCCGGTGATTACCGAAACGCTTTAATATCTGACTTGCTTAATGCTATAGATTAGCTAAAGCTTAATAATTGCTTATCCAGTTTACCGGCCAATACCGATTTTGGTACAGCGCCGATCTGTTTGTCGACGATTTCGCCGTTTTTAAAGTACAGCAAAGCAGGTATGTTGCGGATACCGTATTTCATCGATATCTGCGGGTTGTTATCAACGTTTACTTTGCCTACAACAGCCGAATCAGCGTATTCTTTTGCTATTTCTTCTACTACCGGGCCAACCATCCGACATGGACCACACCACTCAGCCCAAAAGTCGATCAATACTGGTTTATCTGATTTTAATACTAACTCGTCAAAGTTTGCATCGGTGATTTCTAATGCCATGATATTCCTTGTTTTTAAATTTTAATGAACAAATATATACTATTCAAATAGCTTGCCGCAAATGGTTTATGACAAAGTGACATTATATAGACCCGGCAAGCCGTTTATTGTTTTGCGGTGATAAATATAAATTGTTTTTGCCGGGTTAAAACATCGGGTGTGAGTAAAAGACAGGGATGTGAATAAGTGACGGGATTCCGGAATTCTTATCTTTTCAGTCTGGGCGCTACCCTTTGCGTCGGGCTATCTCTAACGCGATTGATCTTGGCAAACAAAAAGCCCCGTTCTATAAAATCAGAACGGGGCTTTGTTATTATAATTTTTAAACCTTTATACGTCTATGCGTGCGTAGCGGGCATTCTTCTCAATAAAATCGCGGCGCGGTGCAACCTCATCGCCCATCAGCATGCTGAAGGTATGATCGCACTCGGCGGCGTTTTCGATAGTTACGCGGCGCAGGGTACGGGTTTCGGGGTTCATGGTGGTATCCCACAGCTGGTGGTCGTTCATCTCGCCCAAACCTTTGTAGCGCTGTACGTGTACACTGTCTTCCTTACCCGAGCCTTTCAAACGCTGGATAGCGATGTCGCGCTGGTCTTCTGTCCAGCAGTACTCCTGGTCTTTACCTTTTTTAACCAGGTAAAGCGGCGGAGCGGCAATATAAACGTAGCCAAACTCAACCAGCTCTTTCATATAGCGGAAGAAGAAGGTAAGGATAAGCGTGGTAATGTGCGAACCGTCCACGTCGGCATCCGTCATGATGATGATCTTGTGGTAACGCAGTTTATCCAGGTTAAGCGCTTTGGCGTCGTCGGCCGTACCGATGCTCACGCCCAGTGCGGTAAACATGTTCTTGATCTCCTCGTTCTCGTAGATTTTGTGCTCCATGGCTTTCTCCACGTTCAATATCTTACCGCGCAATGGTAAAATAGCCTGGTAGTCGCGGTTACGGCCTTGTTTGGCGGTACCACCCGCCGAGTCACCTTCGACGAGGTATAACTCGCACAGTGCCGGGTCGCTGTTGGCGCAGTCGGCCAGTTTGCCGGGCAGGCCCGAGCCGCCCATTACGTTTTTACGCTGTACCATTTCGCGGGCCTTACGGGCCGCGGCACGTGCCTGCGCTGCAATTACCACTTTACCAACAATCAGTTTGGCTTCGCGCGGGTTCTCTTCCAAAAAGTTACCTAAAATCTCACCTACGGCCGAATCGACCGCACCGATCACTTCGTTGTTACCCAGTTTACTTTTTGTCTGGCCCTCGAACTGCGGTTCGGCAACTTTTACCGATATAATGGCTGTCAAACCTTCGCGGAAGTCGTCGCCGGTGATCTCCACCTTGTTGTTTTTCAGCAGGCCTTCCTTATCAGCGTATGCCTTTAAAGTACGGGTTAAGCCACGGCGAAAACCCGATACGTGCGTACCGCCCTCAATAGTATTGATGTTGTTTACATAGCTGTAAACATTCTCGCTGTAGGTATCGTTGTATTGGAAAGCCAGCTCAACCGGGATACCGTTTTTAATACCATCCAGGTAAATAGGTTCTGGGATAATGGCGGTACGGGTAGCGTCGATATAGCTTACAAACTCGCGCAGCCCGCCTTCCGAAAAGAAAACTTCGTTTTTAAAGCTGCCGTCTTCGGCAACTTCGCGCTCGTCGGTCAGCGTAAGCTTGATACCTTTATTCAAAAAGGCCAGCTCGCGTAAGCGGGTGGCTAAAGTTTCGTATTTGTACTCGGTAGTGAGCTGGAATATCTCCGGGTCGGGCTGGAAGGTTTGGGTGGTTCCGGTATGGTCGGCCGTGCCTATCTCCTTCACATCAAACAAAGGCTTGCCACGCTCGTACTCCTGCGTAAATATTTTGCCTTCGCGGTAAACCAGGGTTTTCATGTGGGTAGAGAGCGCGTTAACGCAGCTTACGCCCACACCGTGCAAACCGCCCGATACCTTGTAGGTATCCTTGTCGAATTTACCACCTGCATGCAGCACGGTCATTACAATCTCTAACGCCGATTTATTTTCTTTTTTATTGATGCCAGTAGGGATACCACGACCGTTATCGATAACGGTGATGGAGTTGCCTTTATGGATGATCACATTGATGGTATCGCAATGGCCGGCCAGCGCCTCGTCGATCGAGTTATCTACAACCTCATAAACAAGGTGGTGCAAACCCTTGCTGCCTGTATCGCCGATATACATCGAAGGGCGCTTGCGCACCGCCTCTAAACCTTCTAAAACCTGTATGTTATCTGCCGAATAATTGGATTTATCTTCTGCCGCTTCTTCGTTTTTATTTACTTGTTCTTCGTTATTATCTTCGATTTGTTCGCTCATAATTAGTATTAATTCAATAACCTCCAAATTTACAAAATAAGGGTGACATTAAGGCCATTGTGGATAAAAACTGACCTGTGGTTAACACCTTTTACAAAACATTAGGATACTTGGCGCGAAAGTTTATCTTTGTCAAAATTTTTAGTTTTCACAATGATTAAATCAGTTTCAAATTTCACCAAATTAGCTGTGGTAGTGGCTGTTGCAGCCGGCATTACAGCATGTAACCAACCTAAAACCGATACCAAAACAAGCGCTCCGGCAACAGCCACGCCCGAGAAAGCCGAAATAGTATATGTAAACTCTGATACCCTGCTTAACAAGTACGAATACTTTAAAGATATGAGTACCCGTTTACAGGATAAGGGCAAGGCAGCACAGGCCGATCTGCAAAGCAAAGGCGAAGCCTTTCAGCGTGAGGTGGTTGAGTACCAAAAAACCATGAATACCCTGAGCGCCGACCAGCGTGCACAAACCGAGCAACGCCTCAAACGCAAAAACGACGAGTTACAGGCTTATAAAGAAAACGCCAGTGCACAGCTGCAAAACGAGCAAGCCGGCGAAAACAATAAGCTATATGATAAAATTGCCGACTTTACCAAAGCTTATGCCAAAGAAAAAGGTTACAAACTGGTACTTACCTTCAGCAAAGCAAACCCTACTGTATTATATGGCGACCCAAGTTTAGATGTTACCGCCGATGTGGTTAAACGCCTTAACGAAGCTTACGCAAAAGATAAAAAGTAACCCGCAGCAGGATATAAATATTTTTCAGAACCTTCCTGATCCTTTCAGGGAGGTTTTTTATTTTAGATATTCAAATAATAACTATGAGTAACCACGAAAAATTTATGCGGATGGCCATCGAGCTATCCGAATATAATGTAAAGAACAACCACGGTGGCCCGTTTGGCGCCGTGATTGTAAAAGATGGTATGGTGATAGCCCGCAGCGGCAACCGCGTAGTGCCCGATAACGACCCTACCGCCCATGCCGAAGTATCGGCTATACGCCTGGCTTGTAAAGAGCTGCAAACCTTTAACCTGGAAGGTTGCGAAATATACACCAGTTGCGAACCCTGCCCTATGTGCCTGAGCGCCATTTACTGGGCGCACCTCGATAAGATCTATTACGCCAACGATAAGATAGACGCCGCCACTATTGGTTTTGATGATAAATTCATCTACGATGAAATAGCCTGCGAAATGAAGGATCGTAAGATACCGGTTGTGCAGCTATTGCGCGATGAAGCCCAGCGCGCTTTTAAGCTCTGGCAAACTTCGGAAACGAAAACGCATTATTGAGCTGCAGGCAGAAAATTAAAAGCCGGAAACTTTTTGAGCCGCGGACGATTCCAAATTAAAAATCAAATAAATCCGAAATCAATCCACCTTCCCATGGTGCAGCTTAAATACCAGCCCGAAGTTGGCAAAATCGGCCTGGGTGCGGTGCAGGTATTGTTTGGCTTCCAAAGCTACCCATGGCGCCAGGTAGTAGCGGGCGCCAAAGCTCCAGTAAAATGCAGGTGGCTGATAGGTATGATCGTAGGTCGGCACAAAATAGTTGTAGTGAATATAATGCCCGAAGTTTACAGGGAACGATAACTTACCCATCCACAATTCGGCGCCCACGCTCGCGCCTATGCGTATCCTGTCGTAACTGCTGCCCAGTTCCTGGTAAGTGGCATAAAAATGATGGATATTGCTCACTGTGTCGATAGTGCGGTAATAGTAGTCGGCATCCAGCCCCACCCGCAGGCTTAAAACGGGGTTTGCCCGATAATTATAGCCGAGATATAAGCCCGACTGGTACAGATCGGAAGTAGCAGTACGCTGATAGGCCACATTTTGCGGATATAGCGCCGGGTCGAGCCCGCCGCCTGTTTGTACCAAACCACGGCGGCCGATGCCTATCCCAAACTCGAAAGAATGTTTTTCGTAGTTTTTAAAAGGATGTTGCGATGTTTTCGGTGCGTCGGCACTGATATCGTGATCGATCCCCAGCGAAAAGTTTACGGAATTGATACCGTCGTTCGGGTTTTTGAATGCCGCGTTGGAGTAATGATAAAGATCGAAACCGCCGATCAAACGCGCCGACGAGCCAACTGGTGTAAGTACCTTGGCCCCTATCTGCGCCGTAAAATTGATATGGCTGCCTACGAGGATATTGCGCTCGTCGGTATAATAGGTTTCGGTAGCGTAGCCGAAGCCAAAGCCCGGCACCAGCAAGAACTCGGTACGGCCGGCCTTAGCCATTACCACGCTGATGCGGCTCACGGCGCCGATGTAGTCGCCCAAAATACCGGTTGTATTAGCTCTTTTGGTGAGATAGATATTCTCCATATTGCGGTACGAAAGGGCAATGCTGACGTCGCGGATATTGAGCCCTTTTACCCAATCGGCCTGGTTATCGGCCATATTGATATGATAAGCGGCTTCCAGACCATAAGGTTTGCCGCCCAGGGTATTGCCTTCGGCGCTAAAAATACTCAGCCCGGTAAAGGCCGATAACTCGATGCTGTTTTTATTGCTTTGTGCAAATGTTGCGCCGGTAAGTACCAATACCGAGAACAGGAGCAGTGCGTAGTTTTTTACCATATTTTGTATAAACGTAAAAAGTACCTCCGTGTTTTTACACGGCTTATTTAGCATCCCTGATGCGGTTGATGATCCCGGTCGACGAATAGCCGTCTACAAAGTCGATCACCTTTACCTCGCCGCCATTGGCCAATACTTCGGGTGCACCCACAATCTGGTCGATGGCATAATCGCCACCTTTTACCAGGATATCGGGCAGCAGGGTCGTGATCGGGATGATCGGCGTATCTTCCTCAAACAACACCACGGCATCGATAAAAAAGATGGAAGCCAGCATCACTGAGCGGCTGTACTCGGCGTTCACCGGGCGTGTGGGGCCTTTCAACCTTTTAGTCGAAGCATCCGAGTTGAGGCCGATGATCAGCTTATCGCCCAGGTCGGCGGCGGCCGAAAGATACGACAGGTGGCCGATGTGTAACAGGTCGAACACACCATTCGTAAAAACCACTTTCAGGCCTTCAGCTTTCCATTGCTGCCTTTGAGCAACAAGCTGATCGAGGGTATATAGTTTATTTTGGAGTATTTGCTGCGCGGTTGGTTTCATCGGCACAAAAATGGCAAAATTTAGCTAAGATCAATATGCTTAATAATCTCATCCACCTGCCCCGGCTCAAACCAGGTAAAATCCTTGTCGCGGTTAAACCAGGTGATCTGCCTTTTGGCAAAACGGCGGGTGTTTTGTTTGATGAGGGCTATGGCTGTCGGCAGATCGCTTTGTCCATCCAGATAGTCGAACAATTCGCTGTAGCCTACCGTATTCAAAGCATTATAGTCCCGGTAGGGCAAAAGCGAGGTTACTTCTTTCAACAGGCCTTGTTCCATCATCAAATCTACCCGCTGGTTGATGCGATCGTACAATACCTCGCGGGGCAAATTGAGCGCTATCTTGACGATATGGAAACTCCGGTGCCGTACGTTTGCTGTGCGGAATAATGAAAAAGGTTTGCCCGTTTCGCGGATCACTTCCAGCGCGCGGATAACCCGGTGCGGGTTATTGATATCCACCTGGGCGTAGTAAACCGGGTCGGCAGTTTTGAGTTCTTCCTGCAAAAAGGCCAGGCCTTTTTCCTCGATGGTAGTATTGAGCTCGGCGCGGATGAACTTATTGGTGGATGGCAGATCGTCGAAACCCTCGCAAATGGCTTTGATGTACAGGCCCGAGCCGCCTGCCAGAATCGCCATATCGTGCGTAGCGAATATCTCATCCAGAGCGCGCAAACCGTCCTGCTCAAAATCACCAACGTTATAATCTTCGGTAACCGTGTGCGAATTGACGAACCAATGTTTAGCCTCAGCCAGTTCATCATCCGTTGGTTTGGCAGTACCAATATTCATCTCGCGAAAAAACTGTCGCGAATCCGCTGAAACGATCTCGGTTTGATAATGCTTCGCCAACTCAATTGCCAAAGCAGTTTTACCCACAGCGGTAGGGCCGGCGATAACGATGAGTGTTTTTTGTTTTTGGTCCATAGTCAATGGTCCATAGACCATGGTTATTGCATTTTGAGTCGATGGTCAATAGACCATAGTATTGCATTTCCTTTTACAAACTATGGTCCATGGTCTATCGACTAATAATCGTCCCTTTCGTTACCGTCATCGTAGTGCTCGTTATCGGCAAATTCATCGCCAAATTCGTCTTCTTCCTCATCGCTTCCGTGCTCGTCATCGTGGCCTTTTTCGGTATCGTCAACCTCTTCGGCATCAAGCATGCTTTCAAGTTCGGATGTATCCTCGGGCACAATTTCCATTTCATTCAAAAAATCGAAATCATCTTCTGCTGCCGACGAAGAGGTGGCAGTCGGGGTAAACACGTTGCCGAATTGCTTTGGCGCTTCACCGGTACTTTTAACAACATGCGGGTAGGTAATCCCCGGCGCGTCATCCAGTATTTTGATCAGTTCGACGTGAAAATCAAACGGGCGGTCGAAGTTAAACGTGTAGTAAAACTTTTGGTGCGGATCATCGATAAAAGCGCTCAGTTTCGAATTCTCCATCAGGGCAACACCACGGTCAATTTTACGCTGGTTAGGCATATAGGCAATTTCCTGCCCTTTTATCCATTGGTCGTTGCTGATGTAAAACGATGATGAATATTCGGGTTTATAACCTGTAGATAAATGGATTGCCCTATGCAGATCTTCAAACGTATGGGTCGATTTGATATCAACCTCCCGTGTTACATCATCATAATCCTCAAAAGAAATCTTAAACCTGTAAACTGCCATTAGTAGAGTAAATTTTATATTCCAAAAATAATGTTTTAATCTGATTTTCTGTTTGCCACAACTTTTAAGCCAATCTCTTCGCCTTTGGCAATAGTGTAAGCAATTGCCGCGTCCCGGTCGTTACCGATATGCCCATCGAGTATCGCTTCGCGTATCTGGTTTTTGATAATACCCACCTCACGGCCTTCGGGGATGCCAAAAAGCTCCATAATATCCAAACCGGTAACCGGGGGCTGCCAGTTGCGTATGCGGTCGCGCTCTTCAACATCTTTCAGCTTTTGCTGCACCAGCTCAAAATTATTACGGTATTTTTTTATTTTGTACTCGTTTTTGGTGGTGATGTCTGCTTTACACAACAACATCAGCGCCTCGATATCGTCGCCGGCCTCAAACAGCAAACGCCTCACGGCCGAATCGGTAATAATTTCCTGTGAGAGCACGATGGGCCGCAGGTGCAGCTGTACCAGCTTTTGCACAAACTTCATCTTCTCGTTTAACGGAAGCTTAAGCTGTGCGAATATCCTGGGCACCATGCGCGCACCTTTATCCTCATGCCCATGAAACGTCCAGCCGTGGCCGGGCTCAAAGCGTTTGGTGGCAGGCTTGGCAATATCGTGCAGAATGGCCGCCCAGCGCAGCCACAAATCGTCGCTGGTTTCGCTCAGGTTATCCAATACCTGCAGGGTATGGTAAAAGTTATCCTTATGGCCCTTGCCTTTGACGATCTCAACACCGTACAGGTTTTGCATCTGCGGGAAGATGATCTTCAGCAAACCGGTGTCGAACAACAACTTAAACCCAACGCTGGGTTTGGGCGACAGGATGATCTTGTTCAATTCATCCGTTATCCGCTCCTGCGATACGATCCTGATCCTTTCGGCAGTAGTTTTAATAGCTTCGATAGCCGCCGGGTCGATCTCGAAATTGAGCTGCGAAGCAAACCTGATGGCCCGCATAATGCGCAGCGGGTCGTCCGAAAAAGTTTCAGCCGGGTCAAGCGGTGTGCGGATGAGTTTACCAGCGATATCCTGTATCCCGCCAAACGGGTCGATCAGCTCGCCGTATTGCGCCGGGTGCAAAGCAATCGCCAGGGCATTGATGGTAAAATCGCGGCGCTTCTGGTCATCTTCCAGCGTACCATTCTCTACAATCGGCTTGCGCGAATCGGCCCGGTACGATTCCTTCCGGGCGCCTACAAACTCAATCTCCAAATCCTGGTACTTGAGCATGGCTGTACCGAAATTTTTGAATACCGATACCTGCACCCTTAGCTTGGCACCAACAGCCTCGGCAAAAGCGATGCCGTTACCCAACACCACGATATCGATATCTTTCGACGGGCGGCTGAGGTACAGATCGCGCACAAAACCACCGATGGCGTAGGCCTCAACGCCCTGTTTTTCGGCTATAGCCGAAACGATCTTAAATACAGGATGCTGCAGGTGTTGTATCATTGGGTAAATGCGGGCACAGTAAAACCTGTGTATTAGTTGAACGGCAAAGTTAAACAATATGCCTTTGCGGTAAAAACGGAATGTAGATATTACCTGCGCAAAAATTCAAACCGCCCGTCCGGCTCCAGCCGCATAATGGTCGAGGGGCGTTTTTCCGTCAGGTCATGCTGCTCCAGGTCAACCACATAATCCACGCCGTCAATAATCTCCTGGCTCACGCCGTTAAAATTTTTGGGCGATGGCTGCCCGCTGATGTTAGCCGAAGTAGATACCAGCGGCCTGCGCAAGCGCTGTATCAGCTGCCGCGAAAACTCGTGTTTGGTTACCCGTATACCAATGCTGCCATCTGCCGCTATCAGATTCTTGGCCAGGTTTTTAGCGCCGGGCATCACCAGCGTCAAAGGGTTTTCGGTGTATTCAATCAGGTCGTAAGCAATATCGGGTACTTCGTTCACATAGCTTTGCAACTGGTTATCGTTCTCCAGCAGTATGATCATGCTTTTTGATTCTTCACGCTGCTTCAGCGCGTATATTTTCTTCACCGCTTCTTCGTTGCCGGCATCGCAGCCTATGCCCCAAATGGTATCTGTAGGGTACAAAATTATTCCGCCGTCCTGCAGCACTTTCAGCGCTTTGGCTACTTCTTCCTTAAGCATGTAAAACGTTGTTATAAATGTTCATCAATTGGGCGGCCAGCTTTTGCTCGTCAAACCTGCGCGAGTAGGCCAATCCTTTTTCTATCATTTTTTGCTGCAGCGAGGCGTTATCCAAAACCTGGCGTATCTTCTCGGTCAGGTCGGTCTCGTCATCCGGGTCGCAATATAAACTATCGGGTCCGCCCGCTTCTTCCAGGCACGAGCCTTTTGCCGCTACCACCGGCACACCCGATACCAAAGCCTCCAGTACAGGTATCCCGAAACCCTCGTACCGCGATGGGTAAACAAACAGCTGCGCCTGCTGGTAAATTGCAGGCAGATCGGCGAAAGCCACTTTATCCAAAAACAAAACCTGCGCGGCCAATTTATGCTCAACCACATATTTATTCACCAGCTCAAAGTATTTGGCCTTTTTACCGACTACCACCAATTGCGTATCCCTGGGCAGATACAGCAGAGCTTTGGCTAATAAAAGCAGGTTTTTACGCGGTTCGATGGTACCTACGTTCAGAATGTACCTTTCGGGCAGCTTATACGTCGATCTGACTTCTGCCAATTTAGCTTCGTCCTGCCTGGCATAAAAACTTTCATCACAGCCCTGGTACAATACTTCAATCATTTCGGGGTGCACGTTCATCAGTTGCACCAAATCGGCTTTGGTTTTTTCGCTTACCGCGATGATACGGTCGGCATGTTTACAGGCATATCTGATCTTAGCGGCGTATATCTTGCGGCTCACCAAACCAAAATACTGCGGGTAGCGCATAAATATCAGGTCGTGTATCGTCACTACCGATTTAATGCCGCTGTCGCTGATACCGATCGGCAGTTCATGGCTCAACCCGTGGTACAACTCAATATGGTCGCGCTTCAAATCAAACACCACGCCCCTGCTCCGCCAAAGTGAGGTAAAATAACCGCTCTTTGGCGTTTTGGTCTCCACCTGCTTTATCGCCGACAAAAACTCAAAAGCTTTGTTGGGCTTTATCTTCGGCGTATATAAAAAGTATTCGTTTTGCGGATAGTTTAAAGCCATCATCCTGATGAGCCCCCGGCTGTAATTACCCAGCCCGGTGCTGTTTAAAAATGCTCTTTTGGCTTCGTATCCTACCCTCATTTGGTTATTGTTGTAAAGTTGGAATGTTTTAAGGTTGAAATGTTTAACGTTAAAAGGTTTTAAAGTTAGTACAACCTTAAAACCTTTCGCAAAATTCTCAATAAAACGACATCACAACCTTTCAACGTTGCAACATTTAAACATCCGTTATACCGCTACATTATTATCACGCAGCGCATCGTTCAGCGATGTTTTTTTATCTGTCGATTCTTTACGTTTACCGATGATCAATGCACAAGGCACCTGGTATTCACCTGCATGGAACTTTTTGGTGTACGAACCCGGTATCACCACCGAACGCGCCGGTACAAAGCTCTTATATTCAACAGGTTTTTCGCCGGTAACGTCGATGATCTTGGTCGAGGCGGTTAATACCACGTTAGCGCCTAAAACCACTTCTTCTTCCAAATGAACGCCTTCAACCACAATAGCGCGCGAACCGATAAAGCAGTTGTCCTCGATAATGACCGGGGCGCCTTGCACAGGCTCCAGAACGCCGCCAATGCCCACACCACCGCTCAAATGCACATGCTTGCCAATCTGCGCACAGCTGCCAACAGTTGCCCAGGTATCAACCATGGTACCCTCGTCAACATAAGCGCCGATATTTACATACGATGGCATCATGATCACGCCTTTAGCCAAAAACGCACCGTAGCGTGCAATACCGTGAGGTACCACGCGCACACCCAATTGCTTGTAATTGGTTTTCAGTTTCATCTTATCGTGAAACACAAACGGCCCGGTTTTTATCTCTTCCATCTCACGGGTCGGGAAGTACAGGATAACGGCCTTTTTCACCCAGTCGTTAACATGCCAGCGGGTACCGATACGTTCGGCAACGCGCAGTTCGCCTTTGTCTAAACGTTCAATAACGGTTTCTATAGCGTTAGTGTATTCTTTAAAATCAAGTAGGGCTCGGTCAACCCAGGCATCTTCAATTAGTTTTTTTAGATCTTGCATCGGAGTCTGTTTATACAAATTTTGATTTACCGGGCAAAAAATCCGCCTGGTAATTTTGAAAGGCGAAGATAGTAAAAATTGATATCAGGGCATCGAAAAGCTCTCGTTACCTTAATTTTTACATAATTTTGCCTTTGTTATGGCTGAAAAGGAAAAATTGCGGATCGACAAATATCTATGGGCCATCCGGGTGTTTAAAACACGTACTTTAGCCGCCGATGCCTGCAAGGCGGGGAGGGTTAAGCTGGATGGCGTTAACGTAAAACCATCGCGCGAGGTGCGCATCAACGAAATATACCAGGTTGCCAAAGGCCCTGATCGCAGAATGATCAAAGTAACAGGGCTGCTCGAAAACAGGGTAGATGCTAAAACAGCTGTCAATTTTTATGAGGATGTAACCCCCGTTGAGCAAACCCCGGCCTTTAAATCTATGTTTCATGCTCCTGTACTGACACGTGATCGCGGCACGGGCCGCCCCACAAAAAAAGACCGTCGTGAGATTGATGAGTTGAAAAATGATTTTTTTGATGAGGGTTGAAATCGTCAGGCGCAGGCTGTAATAAATATTCAGATATCGAAACAATATTAACCAATATAACAAATAAATAACGCTAAATTACCTATAGACTGAAGAATTATTGAACAAGTTATCGCCACAGCGATTAACACATAAATTTTACAAAAAAAATACTTTTCAAATTAATTAAATTACTACTTTGCAAACTGTTTTAAGACTTAATATTATATTTAACTTGTTAATGTGATTAATCTCGCTAAACAAAATTAATGAGTAACAATTTAGTTTTTTAGTGAGTTAAAGTAATAGCAGTTAACTTTTAAACATTTAGTAAGCCGAGAGTTTTAACTACCATATTTCCCCTGATTTTGGTTGATTTTGATATTGATATCGTTACGCGCTTAAAAGCAACTATACTCCTGATTGTTTTTTTGCTTTCGTCTGTCGGCAATATTTTTTTAATGAAAAGCCGGGTTCATACGGTGGCGCAAAATCATATTTATTTTAAAACAGTAAACGACAGCCATATATCAACATTCAGCCTCTTTCATCCAAGGGAGAAAAACTTTGCAGCGAGCGGCCGGTCGCTGGTGCCTAAAATAAAATTCAGTGGTGTAATTTTTATCCTCACTGTAATCGGCTCACTAAACCTAATTCCCCTGATTAAATTACCACAACCCAGAAATTCCGGTTCGGGTAATTTCCGAAAACTATGCATTGCTTTATGCATACTTAAAATTTGAACCGGTTTATTGTATTACCTATGTTCTGATGGTTATTAATTCAGGGATAGGGTACATTACACCCCATCAATGCGGTAAAAAACTGTAATTTTAAATTTGCACCGGTAATAATATGCACATTAAGTATGCACATCATATAAGTTCGGCAATCCATTCACTTAACCCAAACAGGTAATTTTTTGTATGGATAGAACTTATTCAAAATCATATACCAAGGTTAACGTGGGGGAAGATACCTTTCTGGCTCTTTTTAAACGTATAACCGATAAATTTCCCTCGAAGGTTGCCTTGATTTTCGGGGAAACCGAATACACCTATCAGCATATCGATACAGTAACCGATCAGCTGGCTTTTTTTTTATCGGATACAGGCGTTGAGACCGAAACGCGCATTGCAGTTTCATTAGATCGTTCGGCCGAGATGCTGATCACACTTTTAGCTATTTTGAAGAGCGGGGCGGCATATATTCCGCTCGATCCCGAATACCCGCGTGATAGGATAGAGTACATGCTTTCCGACTCCGAAGCAAAATTCCTGGTCACATCTAAAAAATATACAACGCAGTTCAATACGCAGGCCACACAGCTATTTATTGAAGATATATGGCCCGCGCTAAACACACTGCCATCAGTCGAACCTGATATCTCCGTAACCGGCAGCGACCTGGCTTATATACTTTATACTTCCGGTTCGACCGGGCGGCCCAAAGGCGTACCTATAGAGCACCATAGCCTGGCTAACCTGTTGCTCAGCATGCAAAAAGAGCCCGGGATCAGTAGTAACGACGTATTGCTATCGGTAACTACCATATCGTTCGATATAGCTGCGCTCGAACTATTTTTGCCGTTAATAGCCGGTGCCCGGCTTATCATTACTGATACTAAAACAATAAAAGATTCGAGGCTGCTTTTAAAAACTATCCAAAGCCATGGGGTAAGCATCATGCAGGCTACCCCGAATACCTGGCGCATGCTGCTCGAATCCGGATGGGATGAAAAGCTACCCATCAAAGCATTATGCGGCGGCGAGGCCTTACCGCTACCCTTAGCTAAAAATCTGGCGGCCAAATGCAGCTCTTTGTGGAACATGTACGGCCCCACCGAAACAACTATCTGGTCTACATTAAAACAAATTTCAGAGTCCGACAATATCATAACTGTCGGCAAGCCTATCCGCGAAACTGTTGTCTATATCCTCGACGAAAATAATCAGCATGTTTTAATTGGCGAGCAAGGCGAAATTTGCATCGGAGGTGCCGGTCTTGCACGGGGTTACCTTAACCTGCCCGAACTTACCGCAGAGAAATTTATTACCTATAACACCGGAGCCGAAACTATACGCTTATACAAAACGGGCGACCTGGGCAGGTTTATGCCGGACGGCGATATTCAATGTTTTGGCCGTATTGATCACCAGGTTAAGGTCAGCGGTTTTCGGATAGAGCTGGGTGAAATTGAAAATGTAATTCAGCAAAGCGGACTGGTAAGCGAAACCGTAGTGTTGACCAAAGAAGACGAGGATGGAAACAAGAACCTGGTAGCTTATGCGATACCACAACCGCAAATGGTAAAGCAAAAAGAAAAAGAGCTGTACAAGCAACAGATTGATAACTGGGAAAAAGTATACGACACCGAATACGAACAATCCGAATCGCAGCTACAAACGGCAGAAAAAGGGCAGTTCGATCAAAACGTGTGGACGGATAGCTTTACCATCAAGATTATACCGGTTGCCGAAATGCAGGAATGGCTGGCCGATATTATACAGCTGATACTGAATGAAAAACCCCAAAACGTATTGGAGATAGGCTGCGGTACCGGTTTGATATTTTACCAGCTGGCCCCTCATATCAAAAAATATATTGGTACCGACCTTTCCCGGTCGGGTATCAACGCACTTACACGAGAAATAAACAAAGAGAAGGACAAGTACCCCGAAACCAAACTACTGGTTTGCCCCGGTCACGAAATTAAACTTTCTGCCGATGAAGATATCGATACCATTGTTATCAACTCCGTTATCCAGTACTTTCCGGGTGAGGACTATCTTACCGAAGTTATAACCAAAAGTATTTCCTTACTAAAGGGCAGCGGTAAGCTAATTATAAGCGATGTAAGAGACCTGCGTTTGCTAAGATCGTTTAAAAACTACCTGTCTCTGTCAAAACTACCTGAGGCAATTGATAAAAACGAGTTTTTATACCTGGTAGAGCAGGAGCTTTTAAAAGAAGAAGAACTTTGCGTTGCACCCGATTATTTCTATCATCTAAAGCATCTTTTTCCACATATAACCCACGTTGATATACAATGGAAACAGGGTGGGTATATCAACGAACTGATTGCTTACCGGTATAATGTGGTCGTCTATATCAACGAAGACAAACCGGTAATGGCGCCGCGTTGGGAAATGTGGGAAGCACAAAAAGATTCGGTTAAACATTCGATACAAAGCAAGCAAAGTGTTATAGCCATAAGCGATATGCCTAATCCACGTTTAGCGAAAGAATACCTGCTTGATAAAGGGCTTACCGATACCTCGATAAACAACACGGCCGGTATAAGTAACTATATTTCTTCCGTCGATGCCGGATACGAACAGGCAAATGAGCTGATCCACCTGGCGCAGGCGGAAGGCTATCATTGCAAATTCTTTATCAACAGCGATCCGCTAAAGCTTAACCTCTTGTTACAGGCAGCCCCTGCAGATACTTTTGTTATGCAGCCTGCCTACTATAACATAACAAGCGATGCAGGTTTTACCAATATACCCCTGTTAACAGCCATCAGTACTTTAATACAGCGGGATGTGTACCAGGTAATGCTGGAGCAATTGCCGGCGTATATGATACCTGCAAACCTGACCATATTGAGCCAACTGCCGCTTACCAATAACGGAAAGATCGACAGGCAGTTTCTGATGCAGCGTAATAACAATTTCCGTTCGCAACCGGTAAACTATAAAGCTCCCCGAACGGGTATCGAAAAAACACTGGTAAACATTTGGCAGGAACAGTTAGGCATTGAAAAAATAGGGATTAATGATAACTTTTTCGAATTGGGCGGTAATTCGCTGATCGCCATCCGGATCATGATCATGCTCGAAAAAGCTACCGGGCAGGATATGCCGCTGTCATCGCTCTTTGAATACCCCATTATTGAAGAATTAGCCGCAATTATTGAGAGCACCAAGGTACAGCCAACCGGCTCAAAATGCCTGGTTCGGTTAAAACCCGAAGGGAATAAAACACCACTGTACATTGTGCACGGATGGGGACTAACCGTTTTTATTTTTAAAGATCTCGTTAAGCATCTGCATCCCGATCAGCCGGTTTTTGCCATACAGGGTATTGGTGTTGATGGCTTTGAAGAGCCGCTCACCAGGGTAGAAGATATAGCAGCACGGTACATATCGGAGATACTCGAACAAAACCCGACTGGTCCCTACGCATTTGCCGGCTATTCGCTTGGTGGTGTAATTGCCTGCGAAATAGTAAAGCAACTGCGCATTATGGGTAAAGAGGTAACTATGCTGGCCATGTTCGATGCCTATGCTCATACCAACGATAACCAGGCGATCAACAGTTTATTCAGTTTTAAAAAGATCAATAAATTCTTTTTGCGTATCGGGCATAACCTGTTCCACTTGATTAAGGACCCAAGCAGTTGGGAGGAGAAAATGATCCAGCTCAACCGGAAATTACCCAAATGGTTAAAAAAGAGCCATATAGGAAAGCTTCGTAAGGATAACGACGTTGATTTTTATTCAAATGATCTGAGCAAAGTGTATTTTGCCGCCGCTGTGCAAAATTATAAATTAAGCGCCCAGGAAGATACCATCGAACTATTTAAGGCTACAAAAAATATTTACTATTACATGGACGATCCTGTTTACCTTGGCTGGCAGCGATACGCTAAAACTGTAAACCTGCATAAGGTTAAGGGCTCACATACAACCATGTTCCTGGCTCCCAACTATGAGAAATTTGCCGAAATATTACAGGAGCGCCTCGACATTGCCGATAGTTTAAAACGCAATGGTTAATTTGACCTGAGCAGCACCGAAATGCATTTTTCTAAGCTTGCACGCCAATATGGGATCTCGATACCGAGGTCCTTTTTTATTTTTGATTTATCCATTACCGAAAACGCAGGCCTTATAGCCCTTGTTACATATTCGGATGTGCGTACCGGGTAAACTTTAACATTTATTTTGGCAATATCAAAAATGCCCATGGCAAAATCGTACCAGGATGTTACACCCTCGTTGCTAAAGTGATAGATACCGTAACGTTGTTTATCGTTAGTGATGATGTTCAAAATACAATCAGCCAGGTCGATGGCATAAGTCGGCGTGCCTATCTGGTCGGCAATAATTCGCAGCTCATCCTTCTCATTTCCCAGGCGCATCATGGTCTTAACAAAATTGTTGCCGTACTCCGAGTATAGCCAGCTTGTTCTCAAAATGTAGGCTTCCCTTAAAACGGCTGATATGGCTTGCTCCCCTTCCAGTTTGGTTAATCCGTAAATGTTGACCGGCTCTGCTATATCATCTTCTACAAGCGGATGCGCGGTATTACCTTCAAACACAAAATCTGTAGATACATGGATCATGGTTACACCAAACTGCGCGCAAAGCTTTGCAATGTTTTCGGCGCCGTCGCGGTTAATTTTACGGGCCATATCTACATCATCTTCGGCTTTATCTACAGCAGTGTAAGCTGCACAGTTAATGCAATAACCGGGTTTATGTTGTGCAAACAATTTGGTAAGCAATTCAATATCTAAAATATTGGCTTCTGCTTCGGATGGAAATATAATGCCCGTTATCCCCTTTTGGCCTGCTACATAATTAAGGCATTGGCCCAACTGGCCCGATGCGCCGAAAACTAACACTTTACTCATATTTCAAATATCTTATATTAAATACACTATTTGCTAATGTTTTCTAAAAACACACGCATCACATTATCAATATCCAGGAACTCAAGCGCATATTTTCGCGATTGTTCGCGCTGATGTGCAATATCTTTCTTTGATATTTCAGCTATCATACCGGCTAAAGCTTTGTAATCATCCGGTTTCACAATAAAACCAACGTCGTATTTCTCAACAACCTCATACAACGAGGTTCCGGGTGTGGCCGTAACAACCGATGCACCTCCTACCGATAATATGGTTGTCAGCTTTGATGGCATGACCAGGTCGCCGGCGTTACCTTTCTGTATAACCAGGTGCACATCGGCCATATTTAAAAATTCGTTAAATACATCCCTGTCCTGTAAGGGTAAAAACTTTACATTATTTAGCCCTTTCGCGGCAACTAACTCTTCAAGTTTAGGCTTATACGGACCAGTACCACATATTACAAACTGTATTTGCGCGTCACCTTTTAACAGGTCGGCACAATAAATAATGTTTTCGAGCCCCTGTTTTTCGCCTATACTGCCCGAGTAAAGGCAAACAAACTGCTTTGGTTCAAAACCCCATTTTACTTTAAGCTCGTTCCGGTTCTCAACCGGGAAGAAACTCGAGGTGTCCGTCCAGTTCGGGAAAAATAAAACGTCTCTCTTCGCCTTGGCGGCTATTCTTTTAATCATCCCATCCGAAATGCTGCTCACAAAATCGCTGCCCTGCAATATTTTGCGTTCGGCAGAATAAAGCATGTTAAACAACTTGGGGTTGGATAAGATGTTCAGTTCCTGCGCGGCTTCTATCTGCAGGTCCTGTATGTGGTATATCAACTTTCCGCCTTTTATTTTTTTGTAATACCAGGCCAGGTAACCCAAATGAAACGGCGGAGCAACGGTAATAATATAGTCGTGCTTTTTTTTGAGCGCAATGAGCTTTTGTACTACCCAGAACATGGACGTCCAATACGAAAAATCCTGGATCATTCTTTTTTTACCGGTTGGGTTAGCCGGCACATATGACGGACAGCGATATACGGTTAACCTGCCACCCGAGGCTGCATCTGTAAGCACTTCCTTTTTATACCATCGATTTTTATACGGTGGCTGCACCTTCCAGTAAGGATAATAGGGATATGTTGTTACTACGGTACAATCGTAGCCATGCTTAAGCAGCCAGTCAAACATATCGCCATTATACTTACCTATTCCGGTTGGCTCCGGCGAAAAATTATGGCTGATGAGTAGTATTCGTTTCTTCATTAAAAATGTTAATACAGTATTTTATCGGGGATGTAATAACATGGGCGAACAGTGGTTTTAACTATCGGCAAACTTTCGTTCGCGGATGTATACGGCGGGGTTCCCTGCATAAATACCCGATTCGTCGAGCTGCCTGTTGGCTACCGAATTGACGGTTAGTATCGAGTTGGCCTTACAGGTTATTCCCGGGCAAACTACCGATTTTGCACCTATCCATACACCGTCTTCCAGGTGTATTTTACCAAGCCTGTACGGAAAATCTATCCGGGTGTAATCGTGGTTACCGGTAAGCAGCATAGCGCCCTGCGAAAGGCAGACATTTTGCCCGATAATTACATCTTCCAGGTTATCGATCCAAACCGATTCGCCAATCCAGCAATTGTCGCCAATGCTCAGCCGCCATGGATTTTTTATCCTGATCTTGGTTTTAAAAACCACTCCTTTGCCAACTTTTGCTCCAAACAGGCGCAGCAACCATGCTTTAAACCGGTAGGGCCACGGGAACGAGCTGTGGAAAATATAATAGTTGATAAAAAACCAGATCAATACCTTCCATTTGGGGCCGGCATTATAGTCGCCTGTAGTAAATTTCGACAGATCAGTTTTCATTGACGCGATAGTAATCACCATTTGTGGTGCGTATCGCGAAAATACTGTTATTTTTTTATGGAGAGGTTATATAATTGAAGATATTGCTCCGCCAAACGCGATTCTTCGTACTCCTGTTCGATCTGTTGCCGGCAGCCATTGTTAATACGGGCAATTTTTTCTCTTTCGTTAAAAAGCGCATTAAGCCGGCTGGTTACTATCTCAATTTGCAGAGGCGTTACCCATCCATAGTCTTTTTCAGCTATGTATCTGAACAATCCAACCTGGTCGCTGATCAATACCGGCGTACCTACGGCCAGCGATTCGATCACAACTATGGCAAAATTTTCACTATGCGAGGTGAGCGCCATCAGGTCGACCTGCGACAGGAATTCAAACTTCCCATCTCCGCCTTTCCAGCCTACCCATTCTATCTTATCACTATTGCCGGATTTCCTCGCAATATTCTTTAAAGCTTCGATATAATGTGTCTCGCCGTTACCGGCTATCAGAAGTTTATAATCAAAATTAACCCTGCTCAGAGCCCTGATCAATACATCCAAACCTTTTTTTGGATCGATGCGCGATAAGAAGCCTATGGTAAATACCGGATTATCTGACCGGGGGTATTTTTTTCCCGGAAGTTTAACCAGGTTGGGAATTATTTGCCCATCCCATCCTTCAATAATCCGCCTCGACTCATCCCATTCCATCTCTGTAGATACGTGAAGCCAGCTGTGTTGCAGTAATTTCTTTCCAAGCAGCCTGTGAACCATTTTTTTTGCGAAAACGTTCCTGGTGTTTAAAATATAATCGCTTAACATCCCATGGGGCGAGATGACCGGTTTAATTCCTTTATTCCTGCAGATCAGGGCACTTCCCAATACTAAAAAATTCCACCAGGTATGAATGTGGATAACATCAAAATCGGTAGCGGTTTTATTAAGATATTGCCATAATTTAACCGAAATATAGGTATTATCGCCGGTAAGCTTGCTAAAGTAAAAAACCCTTACCCCGTCTACGATTATTTCCTGGTTTTTGTCCACCTCGAGTTCTGTATTCACATTACTGGCAGTTGTATATACTGTTACATCATGACCAAGTATAACCAGGCGTTCAGCTAACATCGATATAACAACAATTGGCCCGCCGTAGGCGTACGCAGGTTTATAATACGGAACAACGAAGAGTATTTTCATAAATACGATTAATTAGAAAAAAGATATACCGTATATACGAAAACTGTTCCAAAAAAGGAGCTTTAAGTGATAAACACCGGTCATAACTTCCGAATCTAAAAAAATCTAAAAAAATAGTTTAGTTAAAGCTTAGGGCGCTTGTTACAATTCAATAAAGCTAAAATTATTTTTACAATATTGTCATTTTTTTACCTCAAAATTTTCAATTACTTTATATATACGTTCGATATTATCCAGAGCCGTATTTTTCGCAAAACGGGCAGCATTAACTATTCCTGCATCAATGGTCTTTTTTCGCTCTGCTGCAGGCAACGTAACCACATCCTCTAAAACCCGGGCAGCATTGATAGCCCATGCATCTTGCATGTCTTTATTATACGGCATAACCGGGATCAGATATCCGGCCTGCCCGGCAACCTCGGTCATGGGTGCTGCGTCGGTAGTTATCACCGGGCAGCCCGATGCCATAGCTTCAACTATCGGCCATCCGAAACCTTCGGCAATCGACGGAAATAACATTACGGTAGCCCCTGAGTAAGCCACGCCAATTAACCCGTCTTCGATGCCGCTTAGCAGGTGTATATCGTTTTGATATCTGGATGATGAACAGGCATCTAAAATTGGCTGGGCAGCGGGCTGGCCGATTAATACGAGGGGCAATTTTATATTACTCTGATCGCGCCAGGCATCGTATATGTTAATAACGCCGGCGCGGTTTTTATACCATTGATTACCCCCGACGTGTAAAATATATCCGTCATCAAGGTTCAGGCCTGTTTTTTGTTTTAATATTTGCCGGCAGACAGTGTCGTCCCTTACCGTAAACGCCTGATTCAATCCATTATAAACAACTTCCGAAACATCAGGTACGCGCCCCAGAAATTCATGAAGGTCGGCCTGTGTTTTTTTTGAAACCGATATAAAATTTCTTGCTTTACTATAACCCCGGCGGATAAAAGCCTGGTATTTGCGCCCCGTCCACCCGGTTTTGTTTTGCGGAAATTGGCTTAGGGCCGATTTTTGCGCCAGGAAATCATGACAATGCACCACATGTTTTTTACCGGCGACAAGCGGTACCCAAGGCCCTAAAGCATGATCTGTGAATACATAAAGGGTATCGGGACCCGATTTTTTAATCTTTCTTTTAAACTTGGCCGGAAAAATAAGGTACTGATCGATATAACCCATCCATTTTTTCAGTGCTTTAGGTACGGGCAGCTTATAAAATACAGGTTTGGCTGTTAGTATCTCAACCTCGTGCCCTTTGCTTAACATGCCTTTACTTAACATAGAAGCAAAGCGCGGCATGCTTTGTGAGTCCAAAAATTCTGGATGAGTTAACAAAATAATAAACATGCTGTCGGCGGCGTATGATTAATGTAAGGCTTTCGAATTTTGAAGCTGTTGTTTGGTGGCTGTGGTATGAGAGGCTATTGGCTTAATATTATTATTTAATGATGACAGCATTAACCCGCCTATCATGGTACAAAAGCCAAGAGTAGTAGGCTGGCCCCAGCTGCCCTGTGCAACCAATACGAAGCCAAAACTTAACAGCATCCATGGCAGCATGTCGCCCCGCGCCATTTTTAAATAGCTTGCAGCACCTATCTTGATACTTAAACCTAACCTAATGGCAATTACCGAAAGCCCCATTAGCGCCCCCATTTCGCCAACCAACCGCCCCCATTCGGCCTCAGCAATCAGCCATACCTTTCTGTTACCGGATAATAATTGCGAGCCTACTTTTGTACCCATACCTAAACCGTAACCAAAAAATGGCTGTTGTGATGCAGAAGAGAGGCTGTATATCACACCGCCCAGGTAACGGTCGGCAAATGTACCTTGTAAACCACCTTCGGCCGATTCGGCATTCGTAAAACGGGCGCCAAGCACTTTTGTTGCTGTTTGAAACAAGCTTGAACTGCTCAACGCAAATAACAAAATTGATACGAGGGCCGTGCCAACCAAAGCCTTGCCCAGATTTTTGGGTCTGCGCAAAATTGCCAAAAATGCGAAGACAAGCGATAATACAATTTGAAAGGTTAAACTCCGGCTTATTGATAATGGTATAGAAGCTATAACAGCAACGCTGGCCCCTATCAACAGCAACCGGTTTATACTTTTAGGGTTAAACAAAAAATAAACTACATAAGCTCCGGCAAAACTCCAGAATAATGTGTTCCCGGTGGTAAACGAAAAAGTTCCGGGCGGCCTGAAATACCCCAAAGCTCCGGCAAAGCCTGCACCAGTAGCATCGTCGCCCAAACCGCGGTTTACCCAGGCCGATTGCGGGCTATAAAACTGGAGGCCTATCAGCAATGCCATAGGCAGGGAGAGCCACAGCATTATCTTCCCTAATTTAACAACATCATCACGGTTAAATACCTGTCCAATTACAAATACCATCGGAAAGTGTATCAGTAACATGCGCGCCCCGTAAATAGCCACCGGGAAATTACCGTGCCCGACTGTCAAGGCCGTAAACATGCCGAATACGCCTATCAAAATCATCCCGAACAGGTAGATATTGTTTCGGATGATGCCCTTGTTCCATGCCGCCAGGACGACATATAAAGCTATAGGGTCGCGTATAACGAGCAGCGGTGTCGACAAACCCGGTAAAAACCATTTACGCAGCGCACCTTCGAACAACAGCAACCAAAAATACAGCCAGATTGCTTTCCTGATCGGCTTATAACGGTTGACAACAGTTGATGGCTTTTTCTGTACGACGGGCCGCTGAAGCCGAATGGTCTCGTTTGCTATACTTAAGTTCTGATCCATATGCTATCCCTCTCTGGCTCTTTCCGCTAATCTACCATTTATTTAATTTCTGCCGGCCGCTTTTCTGTTAGCGGCTTCTCAAAATACTTAAATAATTGCGAAGACACCAACAAAACCATGGCCAGGCCAATTATTTTTGATAAAAAGTTAACGTAGCCATGTGACCTGTACCTGTTCATGATATAATAAACCTGCCACATGATTGCCAAATGGCTCAGATATATCGAATATGACCATAAGCTCAGGCTTTTCACAATACCCGAAATAAAATTCAGCCCGCCTGCCGGAGCTTTTAAAAGGTTCATGGCCGGCAATGTCAGCGCGAATCCGAGCGGTACTATTAAAAGTACGATGGGGTTTTGAATAAGTGTATCAAAAGGCTTATGCGAAATAAACATGCATACTACCGGCGCCATTGCTAAAATAATACCAGCAGCTGCCGATAAGCGCTTCCAAATCAAAGATGGATCGATAACAGCCAGAATAAATGACACTAAAACACCACATGCTATAGAATCGAGCCTTGAAAAAGTGATGGTCCGCAAGGCATCGCCCTGCCCGTTTGCAATAAAGATATAACGCGCTATCATCGACGCTATAAAAAATAAAGCCAAAGCACAGGCAAATGTAGCTTTACGCGATAGCCCGGCTTTCGAAAATATCCATAACACCAGCGGGAACAAAAAGTAAAACCATTCTTCCACGCACAGGCTCCATGCCACTACATAAAAGCCCCAATAAAAAGTGGTGAGGCTTTGCCCGAACCACAGGTAATCGGTCAATCTGCCAATCGATGGTATGCCCTGGTGATTGATGTAGGCAATCAGCAGCGTGACTCCAAAAAACAGGTAATAATTGGGCAAGGTACGCCACCACCTGCGCGACCAGAAGTTGAATATCCGTTTAAAGTTCCAGCTTTCGCCTTCGGCAAAATTCCGCCAAATGATCTGCCCGATCAGGAAACCGCTCAAGCCAAAGAATAATTCGACCCCCCAAAAGCCAAAAGCTCCAAAAGCCGATTGCCCGAAATGTGAGACAACCACCATGCTTATGGCCAATGCTCTTACCAGGTCCAGTCCAAAACTTCTATAATTTGAATTGCTCATATCAGATCGCCTGTCAACATTCAGGCTATTGTTTGTTTATGATATTTCATACATCGCTCTGCAAACTCTCTTCCGTATATTTCCCAGGTCCGTAATCTCGCCGTTTCCATAGCGCTTTCCCCGGCCTTCTGTATACTTTCAGGTTTTTGCAACAATAGTTCGATAGCATTTTGCAAGGCTGCTGTTGATCCGGCCTCGACCAGCCAGCCGTTATCACCATCCGTAATTAAATCCGGACCGGCCGTACGGTCGGTGGTAATAACCGGCGTACCTTGCGACATCGCCTCGGTGATTACCAAACCAAAGCCCTCAAAAAGCGACGGAAATACCAGCACATCGTGTTCGCGCATTAGTTTTAACACCTCCTGATGCGGTAAGCTGGGTATCCAGGTATGTTTTTTCAGCGCCTCATTCAGGGCAGCACAATCATTTGTGGCTTTGTGTCCAACCACAGTCAATTGTACCCTGGATCCGATATTTTCTACCGCTGCAAACAAATCAGCTATACCCTTACGTTGTGAGAGTCCACCAACAAAAAGCAGCTTCAAAGGGCCGTTGCCTGATATTTGACGATATTCCCGGCTACCGGTAACCGGCGGGAAAGCGTACGGAATAACTTCAATCGGCCCCGTTTTCCCGGGATAGTCTTTCAACGTTCGTGCCGTAAAACTACTGGCTACAAATATCGCATCGGCCAAACGTATTTCCTCATCCTTATTCTGCAGCTTGGCTTCCGAATCTTTAAAATTAGTCAGTGTCGATGCCCAATCGGGCCATCTTTCAAGCTCCATTTGCAGTAAGTGCCTTGCGCTGCGCCAGTAACCTATCGGTAAATCATACAGGCACTGCATCCCGATACGTTTCGCTTCGCGAAACGAGAATAATGCCCCGTCTTCATAAGCGTATACCGCATCCGCTCCCTCTTTTTGTTTTTCTTTTAAAATGCGCGCGATATGTTTATCCAGGTTCTGGTAAACGCCATCTACGCTAAATTTACCTGTTTCGTGACGTATCAGACTTTTTAAACCCGCTTTGGATGCCGCCATCCGGCCGATTTCGTGCATTGGCCATGTTTGAGCGTAGGGTTGCAAAACAGGATTGTATTGTCGCCTTTTAAACTCCGCAAACGGCCCGATACTGCTTAATCTATCAAACACATTACCCGGGAAAGTTGCCACCGTGGTCCCGAAACCGGCAAGCATATCCGCAGCAGCCAACCCTTCGGCAGCGGCCCTGAAAAACGAATTACCGGTGGGGTGCGAGATCAATACTTTCATGCGGCAACTTATCGTTGGGATGTATATTATTTTTTGCGAAGCGAGCTCGCTATCATTTTAACCCGCAGCGGTACAACCTGGCGCAAAAAGCCTTTAACGTTCTTTTTAAACTGCTTTTTACCCTCGTTCTTCATGTAATAGCAAGGTACTTTTTTATATTCAAAATAGCGGTTGGCTATCAGGGTATCGGTATAAAACTTAAACAGCGACCGGATGTCGGGCCTGTTATCGAATGAATAGCGTGTCTGAAAAGTGGCGATCTGCTCCGGCCTTCCGGGGTGATAATGACTGAAGTGAAAGAACACCAGCGGTACGCCGTTAACCATGTAGCCATCGGCAGTCTCGGTCAGCGTGCGTTCGTGCAAGTTCCAGTGCGCCATATTATAGCCCGGATATTTATCGATCAGCACTTTATCGTAGTAGGCAGGCACGAGGTTCATCCACAGCTGATCCACAAAATAGCCGCGCGTCAGGTCGAGGATACACTCGGTACGCAGTTTATCTTCCCACCATTTCAGCATAGCCATGGTATTGGCCGAGCGCCTTACCGCCAGGAAGCCCAGGTTAAATACCCCTGTGCTGAACACATGCTTTTCGGTCAATTGCAGGTTATCTTTTATCGGCGAAGTAAAGTGCGGGGTAAGGACTATATCGTACTGATCCAGTTTGTTTTCCAGGTCGGTAAGCGGTTTGAATACCACGATATCCGGGTCGAAATAAATGATCTTCTCGTAATCCTTGTTAGTCTCAAACAGGTGGGTAAAATAAAAAGGCTTAACGGCGGTGATAAATTCCACTATCGAATATTGATCAACCATACCCTGAAAACCATCGATAGGCACCTGCTCAACCTCGATGATCTCGCATCCCATAAAGGAGAGATCGACGTTGTTTACATTCTTATCAACAAGCCCTAAGATAAATTTCCACGACGGGTTTGATTTCTGGAAAGTATCGCACAAAGTTTTGGCTTGTGCCAGATAATTTATCGAGCAAAGTGTAAAAGCTACATTCATTATTTAAATTCGTTTAAGGCTTTAACAAAAATTTCGGTTGTTTCTTTAATTAATGATTTGGGTGGAACTCGCGGCACAAGTTTGAATTCAAAATCATCGACCACCTGGATAAGCCTTTTATCTATCAGATCCTCTGTTACTTCAAAATCGAACGATAATTTGTTCTGATCACAATAAACCGGTATGCCATGGTCAATATAAGCCATCATCGATGAGCTTTTACCGGTGATAATTGCAGGGGTAGTAACTATACCCAAATCTACAAAATGTGTGAGCCAATACGAAATAAAGTTTTCATCCTGCATTCCAAAGGTTAAAAACTCAAGCCTGGGATATTTTGCAGGCAAACCTTCCCAAAACTCTTTACCATAACCAATTTTGCCGATCGAACTGATCAGTACTTTCTTTCCCGCTACGTTTTCGAGCCTTGAAAGCAGGCTGTCCATATCCCAGCTGTCATGATAAATGCTTCCAAAAATACAGCCCACAATATAATCTCCCCGGTTCTCGCGCATATGCACAGGCACCCGGTCTTCCATATCTTCAATCCGACTGTCGGCACGCGCAATGTTGCTGAACAGTGGCAATATCTCAGCTTTAAAGCCGGCTCTTTCGAGCATTTTTTTATACAGCGGTATACTCGTGTGGATGATCAGTGGCTTTAGCTGTTTTAAAAACAAACGGATAAAAAACTTTTGCACCCGGCCCAGCAATTTCATTTTTAAGCTGGCCTGCCGCTCCTCGGCAACCCAGAGCTCGTGGAACATTACATGTATCTTAAACCCTTTAAACAACTGCTTAAAAATCGGTATCGCTTCGCGTACTATACCATGTTTATTGAGCGCATAACTCACAAACTGTATGCTTACCCAATCAATATTTTGATGAGCATCCATAACGGTTTTAAGCTCGGCTTCTCGTTTTGCAAACGGCCAGCTCGCCGGGAAACGGTACACCGGTATATCGTGCTGTATGGATGTAAATTGCTGTTCGGTTGTGTTCCGGTCGCTAAAACCTACCAGTATGCACTCCATCCCCCTGCCCGCGCATTCAATAGCCAGCCTGGTTGTTTGGTCGCCAACACCGTCCTTACCTTCCGCTAACGAATTACAGATAAAAATAATTTTCATTGGCTTAGCAGTTCTTCAAACAGTTTAACATGTTCTTCAACCCGTATATCCAGCCTGAAGTTTTCCAGTTGTTTTTTTGCTTCTTGTTTTTGATGCTTTTGCAATTCCTCATCGCTCCATAAGGTCCGCATCGCTTCGGCAAGGGCATCGGCGTCGCCATTCATAAATGTCAGGCCGCCCTTGCCAACGCACTCGGCCATCCCGGTATTGCGGGATACGATGATATTCCTCCCGGCCGACATCAGTTCCAATGCCACGCCGCCCATCGGCTCCTCCCACTCCGAAGGTACAACGGCGATTTTGCAGGCATGTATCAGATCGGTCAGCTCCTGCCCGGTTTTACGGCCAGCCATGGTTATATTGTTCTGTAAGCCATTAGCTGCGATCAGATCTTCAATCTTACCCCGCCAGTTACCATCGCCTATCACCAGTAAATTGAGATCGGCATTAAAGGTTCTGACCAGCTTGGCAAAGGCATTCACCAGGGTAAATACGCCTTTCTCGCTCACTAATCTGCCCACAAAAACAAAATCGTATTTGATTTCGATCTCGGCAGACGGCTTCTCAAACTTCTCGATCGGGTACGGGCTGTAGATACGTTGTTTTTTATAAAGCTCCGGCATGCGGTTCAGCACCCAATCGGTACAGGCTACATTGCGGGTAACAAAATTTTTCGCAAAAAACAATTTGGTGAATACCACTATCGCACCTTTAAAAGCTCGTGCAAAGCCATATTTTTTATAATGATAAGCTATCGACGGCCAGGGTTTCATAGGTGCGGCTTCGCCCTCAACCCATCCCAAACCATCAATGCAACTGATCTGGTATCCCTGGTGTATCCAAACAAAAGGTTTACGGTAGATAACCGGCCATGGTTGCAAACCTAAGCCTACCCCGTTATAAACAATGATATCGGCCCACTTTACCAGCTCCTTTTGTGTTTTACGATCGGGATTGCGGTGTATACTGCATTCGAAATTGTCGGGCTCCGCGGCCTGCGATTCAGTTACTACTTTACACTCATGCCCCTGTTTGATCAGCCCTTCAGCCAGCGAGCGCGACTCACTTTCTATCCCGCCTACAGAAGGATAGAAGAGGTATGAGTAAAGCAATATTTTTAACTTACTTTGCATTGGCTGACAGTCGGGTAAAGCTGTTAAATAATTTTTCGAAGAATGTTTTAAAATGACCACGCTGCTTTTCGCTTACTACCGCGAGCACATTTACCAGTAAAATAACACCTATTAAAATGCCGCCCGTTTGCAGGTAGCTCGATTTATCGTACACGGCAACTGCCGATATAAATATCAGTATCGGCGCGTGATACAGGTAAAGCGAAAAGGTAACCGATGACAAATGCTTGACAGCTTTCTCTAAAAAACCGGGCAATCTGAAACCATCGGCCAGGTAGCTTACGCTGAACAGGTTTATAGCCACCAAGGCTCCATATACCCAATCGAATACAAACCGCGATGAAAAATAAAATGGCGGCTTACCAAAAACCAACCTGTCTGCAAACACCGAAAAATCCCAAAAACAAGTCAGAACAACTACCGCGGTCAGGGTAAGTGTAAATATTGTGGCGGCCATTCCTTTACTTAGCGTATATTTACTTGAGGCCCTGTATGCCAGGCAGCCGAATACCCAAACCGGTAAAAGCAGCAATATCTTTATACCGATCAGGAAGCATATTAGAGCGGCAGCGATATATCTCTTAGCTCCTTGCAGGTAGATGTAAACCGCAAAAAGCATATAATACCAAAACTCGTACGAAATTGACCAGAATGGCCCGTTTGACGAGGGTTTAGTACTCAGCTTCCATATCTGGCTCAAAAAAGTCGCATTCAGCAGGTATCGTAATAGCTGGTTCCCAGGCGCTACCTGGCCGGCATAAGCCGCGGCGTTGAAATGCTTACCCAAAGTATCGAGGATGAACGTCAGCAACAAAGCCGGCAGCACCACCGAATAAAGCCGTGATGTCCTGTCGACCAGGTATTTGGTGGCTCCTTTATTCTTCTTATCAACTGTAAAAGCGATCAGGTATCCCGACAGCACAAAGAATACCATTACCAGTTTATGCCCGTATTCTTCCCTGAAATAGAGGTTATTCGAAAAAAATGATAAGTTGGCATGCACCAGCAGCACGCCAAATGCCGCAACAACGCGAAGAAGATCCAGGTATAACGAGGTCGATTTATTCATGTTGTTAGTATAAGATTTCTGTTCATACCTGTCGGTCTCATTTTTTAACCTCTGCCAAAACAAATCCGGCCACCTGGTCCGAAACCTTGTCCCAGGTTAAATTTTTCATATACTGTTTTGCATTGGCTCCAATAGCATTCAGCAAGTCACTGTCGTGGTAACACTTACTGATAAGCCTTGCGAATTCTTTAAAATCACCCGCTTCAAAAAGCAAACCTGTATTACCATTGTCAACCACATCCTTTTGCCCGCAGCAATTGGTAGTTATACAGCATTTGCCTGCTCCCATAGCCTGTAATAAGCTTAAGGGCTGCCCCTCAAAGTAGCTTGGCAACACAAACAGCGATGCCGATGCCAGGTATTTAGCCTCATCTTCGGGCGCAAACCGGCTTATCGATTTTACATTAGCCCGTAATTGTTCGGGCCAGGCGTTCATTACGTCATGCTCCTCGGCGCCGGTTCCAATAAGCAAATAGTTGATATTTAATCCCTGTTCGCATAGCAGTTCGGCTGCCTGCACCAGGGTTCTGATCCCTTTGCGCAGCTGCCAGGTGGCGTTAAACAATATCGTAAACTGATCACTTACCGGCACCGTCACATCACTCACTGCATTGATACCGTTCTTAAACACCATGATATCAGCATCTTTCCGGCCGTAATGCTTTTTTACGTATTCTTTATCGTCGGTATTGCTGAGCAATAATCCTGTCGCATTTCGCAACCCTCTTTCGCCGCCGCGCAGGCGCCATAAAGGGTATAATATCTTCGTTTTCAAACTTATCTTATCCGCCAGGGGCGAAGGCACCGAACCATCAACCTGGGCCTCAAAGTAGCGCCGTTCTATGCCATGGCTTTCAATAAAGCAAGGTATCCCCCGGTTGACAAAATGCCCCGAAGCCGGCTCGTGAACAACAAAAGCCTTTGGTTTTATTTTAAGCTTTTTATAGTACTGGTACGCTTTACGCGGAATTAAAGCCGGGTGTTTTACAGGCCCAATCTCTTTCGGACCAATATGGACAAAAGTATACCCGGCCCGTTCAAAAGCCTGCTGCCAGTGATACTCTATCCTGCCCATCCCGCTTTGCGATGAAACATTCACTTCCGAAACATGTACTATAATGTTGTCTTTCATTATCCTGTTTATTGCTGTTCTGCAGGTATAGTGTATTGCTTAAATAAAAAGTATATGGCAAAATAAAAGTGCAGCCAGATATAAACGAGCCTGCTGCCGAACCCTCTGAATTTATACCGCCGGGAGTCTTTACCGAGCGCCCGTACCGCGTTATAAACCATATGCAAAAAATACCGGGTGCCCAGCTTTTTCGACATTTCCGGATGCTTGTTTAAAAAATACAAAAGCGACCTGAACCGTTTCATGGTGATCTCGTACACCTTTTTCTGCATACGCCAAGGGTGTACCACAAAGGCATTCTTTACAAAAAGCACCTCGATCTGCTTTTTCTTTAACCGGTAATCCAGGTCAACGTCTTCCATAGCAGCGTACGGAAAATCTTCGTCGAAACCCTTCAATTCATTCAAAAACAGATTAGCATCCATCAAAAAATTGCAGGCCCACAAAAACCCGCCGGTTTCGTTCACCGGCGATTCTTCGATAAAACTTTCCTGCGGCCTGTCGACCGTTATGCAACCCTCAAATACTAAAACATCCGGGTTGGCAGCTCTTGCTGCAGCGTATTCTTTCAGGATATGCACATCAGGCAGGCAATCGTCATCAATAAAAAGCAGCCATTTCCCTCTGGCCATTTTAGCGCCGTTATTGCGGTTGGCAGCCGGGCCGCTCTTCGGTCCTTCAACCCATCTTGCCCAGGGGTATTGCTGTTCGATGAGGCTCCTGGCCTGGTTATCTTTACTGTCATCGGTAACGATCAGTTCATACTCAAACCCAGCCGACTGCTTCTCCGGCGAAAGCAGATCGAGGCAATTGACCAGCAGGTCATTCCGGTTACAGGTTGGGACGATGATCGATACCAGCATATTTTTAAACAATGAGTTTTTTAATCATGTCGATGTATCCCTGCTTCAATTTATCCCACGAGTACAAATTGTAACTGGCCTCAATACGGTCTTGCTGGCTGTACTGTTGCTTATACGATAACAGGGCCGATGCCAAGGCGCCGTCTGCTTCCATGTTTACATATTCGCCATATTTACCCAGCACTTCACGTGCATTCACATAATCGTTAACAAAGCATGGCAGGCCATAACTCTGCGCTTCAATAATCACCCGGCCAAAACCTTCCACCAGCGAACCCAGCACAAAATAGTCCGACGCGGCGTAATATTTCTTTACCGCATCAGGCGGTACATTGGCAATCAAATGGCGGCCTTTTAATTTATCTGCAGCTATATCTTTTATTTCCTGGGTTTGCTGCTCATACTGGCCCAGTATCACCAGGAAATAATCGTCGGGTAGTTTAGCCACTTCGTTCACCACATAGTCCATCCGTTTGTGGTGTTTATTGATAGCGCCTACCGAAAGGATGATCTTTTTTTCCGGGTCGAGCCCAAGCGCTTTTCTGATATCCTGTTTTTTACTGATGGCTTCCAGGTGTTCGTCCAGGCCGATAGCGAAGCCATAAGGCAACAGCGTTTGCTTTTCGGGTGGTGTTCCGCCTTTAATACCTTCCTGCTCGTAAATAGCCAGCAACTGCTGAACGTGATCTTCTGTTTTATACGGCGGCCCGTTGGGCGACCCGTTCGAAAACAGCAATTTGTATTTAAATTTCAGAAATCTGCGTAAATGGAACAGGAATGTGCCCAGTACAAAATCGCTGTAATAGATCACGGCAGGCCTGTATTTTATCAAAGCAGGCAGCATTCCAATGAGAAAGGTAAACTGCTCCACCCAATATTTTTCGTGGCCCGTTGCCTTGGCCAATCTTGCGGCAGCAGCGCTATTGCGTTCAACGCAGGGTATGGTCAATTCTCTGTCTGCCGACGGGCCGGCGCCTTTCAATAAATACAGATCAAAATCAGGCGATGATCTGAGCTCATTAAAACACTCGATGGTAAAAGTTTCGTACCCGCGGTTAATGTGACCGACACCGGTACAAATAATAAAAACGTTTGGTTTACTTTTACTCATCTGGTCAGTTCCTGCTTGCTTATTTTTTAAGATCGTTTGATCATCCGTTTCAACTTCGAAAGGCTGCGGCGTATGCTGTGTACACTTGTTTTATTCTTTTCTTTTAGCTGGGCTTCCAATACCTGTTGTTCTTGTGTGGTCAACAAATCCATAAACAACCGGTCTATAGGCCGTGCGATATCAAAATTACACCCGGCCCAGTGGATGATGTAAGGTTTTTTATCTTCATCCTTCCAGAAGCGTTCAAAATTATCGTCGGTATAGTTCCCTGCCCAGGTCGATTCCATCCTGAAAGGCGGCAAGGTCAGGTTATTAACCTCTATACCCGAGAGGAAGATCAGCAAATTCAGCGCTACCTGGTCGTACGTCCTCGCGTTCAGGCAGATCTCTTTTATTTCAGGCTTACTCTCAATAATGGCCTTCAAACCTTCAAAATCAAACAGCTGCACATCGCAGGCATATTGGCCTGCATTAAAAACATTTTTTTCCCAAAGGGTGCTTTTCTCTTTAAACAGCTCTAAAGTGTAAGCAACATAAGTATGTTCGGGGTGAAGCCAGTGCCCGCACGATGTCACAAATCCGTTGGCATTGAGCAGCGCTTTTTCGGGATCGCGCACAAACACTACGTCCGAATCTACATACTGATAATTGGTCGTGAGCAAACATTGGTACTTGCGCATCATTTTATGCGATCCGGCAGCATCGAGATAGGCGATCACTTCGGGCATTTCCCACCAGATGCAGTTTTCGGGCAGATCGAACTTGTTATTGTCGTAAGGTATTACCCACACCGGCAAATTACAACCGGTAGCCCGTAACGACCGTACCATGGCCAGGAAACGTACCTCGCTGTTCTTATTCGCTAACGAAACAATTTTCTCAAGTTTCATATCATTACTCTCACGTCAGCACTTAGCTGCTGCTTTTTATTTTAGTGAACCGCTCTTTTAAACCTAAAAACCGCTTTTCGAAAAACTCGTACGACGAGTATACCACCGCTGATAAGATAAAAACACAAACCAGCAATCCCTAATAGGTATACCTGCTATCTCCAAATATGTTGTTAAACCTGAACAAGATCAGTTGCTGCCAGATATAGGTACTGTACGATAGCACGCCGATCCGTTTCAAAATACGGATATTCAGGAATTTAAATATAGGGTCCGTCGACGGTTTTAAATTGCTCGCCAAAAGTACTGCTATTAAAACAGCTGTGATGAGCGAATTGAATATCGAATGAAAAAGCAGGTCGTTAAAAAAAACAACGATCAGCGGAATACAGACGATGTGCAGCAGCACCTTGTATTTCGTAACAAAGTCCATCGGAAAAATGCCTTTGAACATACATATCGCCAGCAGCGAACCGATAATGATCCCATCCGGGCGATAGATCAGCTCTTTGAAAATACTGAATATGGTTACGATGTGATGCGACATGTGTAAGCTGTTTACGTCGATAGCTTTCACCATCAGTATCAGCACCAGCAACGTGAGCAGGAAATTGATGTAAAGGCGGTAATTCCTTTTCAGGATGGATGGAAAAACGATATAAAACTGCTCCTCGACGGATAAGGACCAGAAGTGCCCCGTATAAACCCCGGTATGAAAATACCCCAGGAACAGCAAGCAGCCCGCAAACTCTATCGGCGCTACCTTTAAGCCAAAGAAGATATGCATAATAAACAGCGTAAACAGATACAGGTAGGCTACGGGCAATATCCGTAAGCCACGCCTGATGTAAAAGTTGCGTAAGGATATGGTGCCTGTCTTTACCTTTTCTTTTAAAAGCAGCGTGGTAATTAAAAAACCGCTGATCACAAAGAAAATATAAACACCGAGCACACCGCCTGCCAATGTCGAGTTAAAGAAACCGACATTAAACTCGGCATTTCCATGAGCTATAAGTACAATAAAAACCGATATCGCACGTATCCCGTCAAGCGAAGGGAAATGCGATATCTTCAGATACTCGGGAACGGTAAATTCGTTCGATAATATTTTCTTCCTGATCGACATAACTATTTAGCTTTTAAATGCCACTCCCAGCCGTTTTGCCACATCTTATGCCTTACCGGACCGGTGTAATGCCGCATCGCAATTTCATCGGGGTGATATTTGGTTGCAAAATCAAACTGATCGGCTGTATCGATAATAAATTGCCGCGGATCAAGGACATTGGCGTCCTGTTTCCTGAAAGCATACTCAAACGATGATTGCTCCGAAAAGTAATGGTATTTGCCTTTCAGGCTTTCCAGGTATTCAAATATATCCGCTTTGTTAAATGATTGATCCATGATCAATAAGCCCGAATTTAACGGGTATATCGATGTTGTTTTATGCTTAAAATAGTTTGCCGCGTTATTGCCCCACATGGTATCAGGTGCATACCATAAGCCTTTATCTAATAAGCCGCTTTCCAGATACCCAGCGAAGTTTTTGTAAAACAGTATATCCGAATCGATATAAATGGTTTGCCTGTCGTACGGATGGCTTAAAATGGCATTCAATTTTTTAGCCAGGTGGCATTCTTTCAGGTAATCGGCAAGTAACTGATTTTCCCTGATGTATTTACCTTCGTCCCAATCCACCACAGCAGCAAACGGAAACTTGTTTTTGAATGCCTGTTTTTGTTCCTGACTGTACGATTTATCCGAATATATGGTCCATTTTACAGGCGTACCAGCATATACCAAAAACGAAAAAATCGACAATACCTGGTCTTCAAAACCCGAAGCCCCCGAAAAGCTGATGATCTCGAAATTAACGGTTTCAGGATTTGTCATCGCAGAAATATCGATAGCATTGATACCTTTAGCAAATTCCCGCTTGTTCCGCTCTGCTTTTCGCTGACACAGTGCCTTGGTAATGCCTCCCTGGTATTTGATCTTCTTCCTCATACCTCGGCTGCCTCCAAATATATTCGTTCAACTTGTTTCGATATTCCTTCCCACGACAGGTCGTTCAGCACAACTTCCCTATTAACCGGTACTAATTTACCCTCGGCAAGTAGTTGCACGGTGCTCTCAAAATGCTTTATCCAGTCTTCTTCGCTTACGCCTGCTTTAATTACCCATGGGTATTTTTTGCCGTATTCATTAACCTCTCCTACTTCCGAACATAGTACGGGCAGGTTCGCGGCCAGGTACTCGGCAAATTTGATCGGGAACCTACTCTCGTTAAAATCCGTCTTCATCAGAGGCAAAAGCCCGAGGTCTATCGCCGCAGCAAAATACCGGGTATCGGCCGGAGTGAGGCTGCCCAGGTAATCCAGGTTATTTTTTACCTGGTCGGATAAACCGTCCATAATATCGGCAGTGGGCCCGCACAGTGCAAAGCGGATATTGGCTCCTTTGCTTAATGATATTTCGAAGGCTTTAAAGGCCCAGTGTAATTCAAAACCGGTTCGGCCCATAAAACCTACGTACACTGCGTCTTTTTGTAAGCCTAATTTTTCTCTCGCAACTGCTTTTGCAGGAACATCGTATTCCCAAAAACCATTAGGCACAATATCAACTTGTTTGGCGCCGCGCTCAATAGCCAGGGTTTTGAGCAGCTTGCTGCAAACCGTCATGTGCTTGCTGATGGATGGGATCTTCCGCTCAAAATAACCTTTCAGTTTATAATCCCATCCGGCTTTAAAGTTCTTCTTTTCTCTATCGCGTTCGGCGTCAACCCACAGGTCGTCCCAGTCAAAAAAAGTGATCCGGGCTTTTTTTCTGAAATTAAATTTCCAGGGCAGGTAAACCGAAAGAAAAGGCTGAAAGACATGCACAATATCGCATTGCTGAAAATCATCAAAAATGCGGTTGAGCGATGTTACCGGGTGATTGATGGTACCAAAAAGAGATTTACCTTTCGCGCTTTTGCTGATATGGTAAATCACGCCATCCCGGTTTTCCTGCCGGGCAACCGGCGCATCGCTGTTATCCACACAATACACATGTACGGCATGCCCCATGCTCACCAAACCCATAGCAATATTGTGCCACCTGAAATAAGTTCCAAGGGTGGAGCAATCGCCGGTTATGTAGGCTATTTTTAATGGGGAGTTACTCACTTGTGTCAATGTCGGTATATTAAAGTTTTTTTATGAGTTCGATGTTCGTTCGGGCGTATTCAACTATCTGGTTAAGTATCGCTTCACCACTTATTTCCGGTTTCCATCCCCACTCTTTTTGTGCCAGCGAATAATCGGTAACATAAAGCGGTATGTCGAAGCTCCTGTTTTCGGTAATGCTGTTGATCACTTTTTCGCTGCCAAGCTGCTGTTTGCAAAAAGCATCAAGCTGTGCCAGGCTATAAGTATTCTCAACACCGCCACCCAGGTTGATCAGCCTGCTTACTTTTTTCTCAGGGTCGCTGATCTGCATTTGTATCATGCCGAACAAATCGCGCGGGTGAAAGAAATCGCGGGCCTGTTTACCTTTACCGCCGAAGCCGATGTAAGATAGCGGCCTGTCCAGCAAATATTGATAGATCCAGAAAGAGAAGATTCCCTGGTCGATTTTACCGAACTGGCCCGGACCGGCAATTACGCCGCACCTGTCGATCCACACCGGGAAACCAAAAGTATAATGATACTCCAACGCCAGCACCTCTGATGCCAGCTTGGTAGAGCCATATAGCGATATCGGCGCAGCAGTACTGAAGCTTTCGGCCACACCCAACTCAGAAAAGCCATGTGGGTATTGAGCATCTTTACTGATTACAAAACTACCCTCTGTTTCGGTAAGCGGTATTTTATTCAGCTCATCGATGCTATACACCCGGCTGGTGCTGAGCATAATAAAACCTGCGTTATCACGCTTACATTTCTCGAGCAGATAGATCGTACCGATGAGGTTATTATTGATCAGCCCGAAACTGCCCCCCTGTAAACCGGCCAGTACCGATGGATTGGCCGCGCAATCAACAATCCAGTCGGCTTTCGGCAGATCGTCGACATCTTCCTTATTACGGATATCGCCATGAAAAAAGGTACAGCCCAGTTCCTTCAGTAAAGGCACATTATACTCGCTGCCCCTGCGCGACAGGTTATCGATGCCTATCACCATTACATCGGTATAATGCTCTTTAAAATATTTGGCCATTTGGTAGCCTACAAAGCCGGCCGCACCGGTTATCAATATTTTCATGCGATGATCGTTATACTATCCTCGTTTTCCAGGCCTCCACAATTTGCCTGATGGTTTCTTCCAGGCTGATCGTGATATCCCAGGCCGGGTAATGTTCCTTCATTTTACGCAGATCGCTGTAGTAGCAGATATGATCGCCTTCACGGTTCTTATCTACATACTCGTATACCTGCTTTTTACCGCTGAATTTTTCAGTAATGGCAAAAGCCTCCAATATAGAGCAGGTGTTATCCTTGCCACCACCCAAATTATAAACTTCGCCAACGCGCGGAGCTTTTATAAACTCCTCCATAAACATGGCGATGTCGTGCGAGTGAATATTATCGCGTACCTGCTTGCCCTTGTAACCAAACACCGAATATTTTTTGCCCTCCAGGTTACATTTAACCAGGTAACTCAGGAAGCCATGCAGCTCTACACCGCTATGATTCGGGCCGGTTAAGCAGCCACCGCGCAGGCAGCAGGTGCCCATGTTAAAGTAGCGGCCGTACTCCTGCACCATCACATCTGCGGCAACTTTCGAAGCGCCGAACAGCGAGTGTTTCGATTGATCGATGGTAAAAGTTTCGGCTATGCCATGCGCATAGGTATCATCATCATAATCCCAGCGGGTTTCCAGCTCTTTTAGTTTGATCTTGTTGGGAGCATCGCCATAAACTTTATTGGTGCTCATGTGGATAAACGGCGCCTCAATTGCAAACTGGCGCGCTGCTTCCAGCATATTGAGCGTACCTACCGCATTGGTATCAAAATCGTCGAATGGAATAGCCGCTGCCCTATCGTGACTTGGCTGTGCCGCAGTATGCACAATCACATCGGGTTTAACGGTTTTAATCAGGTCGAGCACACCTTTCCTGTCGCGGATATCGATCTCGTGGTGCACAAAGTTTTTAATAGCACTGCTCAGGCGCTGCTGGTTCCAGCGGGTATCGCCCTGCGGGCCGAAAAAAACCGCGCGCTGGTTATTATCAACACCATGTATCTCATAATCCTTTGCAAAATGCATGCACACTTCCGATCCAACTAAACCCGAAGAGCCGGTAACTAATATTCTTTTCATTGATCGATGTTCAAGGTTGTTTTACTCTTTACAAAAAAACCTATTAAACTATAGGTCGTTATAATACTTTAACTCTCTGTTTATTGCCTTATATGTTTTAAACACTACCCCGGGAGTTATTTTATAGGCCCAGTACAGCATTTTGTTTTTCAGGCTGCTGCCGATCTGTTGTTTGGCGGTCCTTCGTTTAAACTCGCGGTGCCGTGCCACATATACACAGGGTATCTTTTTAAAACCTTCATAATTATTGGCCAATACTTTCCGGGCATATTCTGCGTATATCGGCACCAGATCACGGCGTTGTTTAATATCTATACGGGTTTGTACAACGCTGATCTGCTCCGGCCGGTAAGGGTCGAACCCGCTGATGTGTATAAATACAAAGGGGTATAGCCCATTGACCATCTTTTGCGAATCGCCGGTTATCTTCCTGTCTTCCAAATTCCAGTAAGCTGCGTTAATACCCTGGTGGAAGCTCACCTTCACATCCTTAAAAAACAGGGGCGCATAATTTATCCAAATCTGGTCGGTAAAGCAGGCGTCGGCAAAATCGATATAGCAAAACCTGCGCAAACGCTCCTGCCACCAGCTTAAAAACTTATCAGCCTCGGCGCAGCGGTTAACAGCGATGAAACCCAGATTATATATCCCATAATTCAGGAATGTCCTTTCGGGCAAAACCTTGTCATCCAGCGGGTACGGCTGGCTGATATGCGGGGTAACCATCAGTGTATGGCTGCCAAGTTCCCTGTCAACCTCGCTGAACGATCCTAAAACATAAATATCCGGATCGAGGTAAACCACAGCGCTTACTGAAGCATCCCGCTTAAACAGGTATTCGATAAAGAACGGTTTAACCGCGGTATTCAACTCAACAATATTGTATTTATCGGCCAGGTCACCAAAATCCGGTATCCGGATGTCCTCGATAGCTATTACTTCGGTGTCTTTAAACTGCGCATAATCAACCTGATCGCTTTTTTTATCGACCAGGCATATCACAAACTCAGCGCCCGGGTTATGCTCATGGTAAGAGTCGGCCAATGTTTTAGCTAAAGCCAGGTAATTGTTCGAACATATAGTAAAAGCTATCCTCATTGCCGTGTTTATCAGTTCACCAGGGTATCCAGGTATATTTTTAATTTTTCTACACCTTTTTCAATATCATATTCAGCAGCTTTCTGTTTTGAAGCCTGCCCTTTGGCCGCGATGATCTGCATACCTTCTTTTTCAACTGCCAGCTGCCTTAGCACACTATTCAACTGTAAAAAGTCGAAATAATCAATCACCCAGCCATTGCTTTCATCGACAAACTCAACCATCCCGCCCGAGCCTTTAAAGCAAATAATAGGTTTGCCCAATGCTGCTGCCTCCAGGCAAACCAGCGGGAACGGGTCTTCGCGCGATGACAGCAAAAACACATCGCATAAAGCCATGTACGATAATGGGTTGGGGTTGCTGTCTATCAGCGTTATCCGATGTGCAACACCACTCTTTTCAATATCGTATTTAGCCTTTTCATAATCTACACTTCCGGTTTTACCGCCTATCCAGTAAAAATGAAAGTCAGCTTCAGGGTTCGATTGGTTTAAATTAAAAGCCGCCTGGATAAACAGGTCGATGCCCTTACGCCAGTCCTGCGTACCCGAACCGCATATCTTAAGGCCCCTGCTATTGACCACACTGCTGAACTTCGCGTTATCCTGCAGATATACCCCGGTATCTTTTGGCACCGGTATGTGCTCATGGTGGATGTGGATGTTATCTTCGGCTATGCCATAGTTCTTCGTTAAAACATCTTTTACAGCATAGGATGCCGCCACAAAGTGATCGATAAAGGGTATGGCCGCTAAAAAATTACCCTTGCCAAAAAACTGCTTAATCGAAATATCAAGCTCATGTACATGGCAGACAGTAATCGCGCCCGCGTTATTTTGTTTGGCCAGCGCCAGCAAATCGGCACTTACCACGGTATTGCCGTATATGATGCCATATTGCCCGCCGATTACCTGTTTAGCTTTGTCTTTCCTGTAATTGTATTTAAACAACTTCTTTCTGATCTTATCAGCTATCGATGGGTATGGAAACACGAAAGTTGGCGCTATAGCTCTGAAATCCTTTGCCATTTCGCCATCATATTTTAATAAAATATCAAAATCGATCTCCGGGTACGTCTCTTTCAAGGCCCGCAGGTGATGGATCAGAACTATGGGAGCCCCCGTTCTGTAAGCATCGTGCGATATAAATAATATTTTATTCTCCGGCGGCATTAGTTATTCTTTATCAAAATTTTTTATCTCCTGTCGGTAATGATCAAATTCTCTGCGTGTTTCACAATCGAATTTGCCGGCACCGATTTGTAAATCAGGCAGTGTGCCCCAATAATTACATTATCGCCTATCTCCACATTATTCAGTATGGTTGCATTGCTCCCTATCCAGCAATTTTTACCTATCTTAACCGAACTTATCTTAAACTCGGCCTTTTCGACCACCAGTTGCCCCCCGGCTGTATAACTGTGCGCGTGGTTATGATCGTAAATCTTAACCCCCTCGCCAAACATGGTATTCTCACCAATCTCGATATTGCCCAGGCAGTTAACCGAGCAGTAGTTGTTGAAGAACACGTTTTTTTCGATTACCAGCCGCCCCGGTTCCTGTACTAAAAAACTACAGAACTTAAGCGCCGATACATTCTCCGCTATGCTCAGCTCTTTGCACAGGCCATTTATTTTAATCTCGCTATGCTCACCTAAGTAAAAAGCCTCATGTATCGAAACGTTGGGCTGTGCCCGCAACTCAGCCATTTTTTTGCGCTGGTAATAATAGGTAAAGAGCGGCAGTTTGCTCAATAAAAATAAAACCAGTTTCTCTTTCATTATCAATTAAGTTACAACAATACTATAGCCTGTAGCTGTTTATTTTGTTCACTATCCGTGCCGATTTTGCCCCCAGCAGCCTAATCAACAACCCGTTAACATCATTTAATACCGATGGCAACAACACTTTCACCTTGCTTAAAATATATTTGGCATCAGGTATTCTGTTCGCCTTAAGCAGGGTCGTTATCAGCGATAATAACCTGTGGTTAAATATCCTTTTCTTGTCGCCCTCGTTAAAAATAGTATCATCAAAATTTTTGATGTAAACGCAAGCTTCGGCCATAGTCATTTTCACATAATTGCTCGATGTGTTGTTCTCGTATCGGCGGTATTTGAATAAGCTTTCATTTATTCCATAAAAAACCGCGCCGGCCCTGGCCAATCTAACCCAATGATCCCAATCCTCGCAACCGGTCATCCTCAAGTCTTCGTCTTCCAGGCCAGCCTTCGCTATCCATTCCTTTTTAAAAATAACCGAGAGGATAGGCACGGGGTTACGCTCAAATAACAACTTATACATTTCAACACTACCGTACCGCCCGTACACGGTGTCGTAAATCGCAATAAACTCGCCAATATCATTTACGATCTCGCCGCCTGTATAAAAAACATCAGCATCTATCTCAGCAATATATTTAAACTGTCTCTCCAATTTTTCAGGATGCCATAAATCATCGGCATCCAAAAATGCTATCCAGTCACCAGCCGCATTACCAAAAGCATTATTCCTGGCTGCCGCCTGCTTTTTGTTTTGCTGATAGATGTATTTTATTCTTTTATCCGTAAGCTGGATGTTCTTTACAATTTCGCCGGTTTTGTCAGTAGATCCATCGTCGATCACTATTAGCTCCCAATCCTGGTAAGTTTGGTTTTGTACCGACAGGATTGTCTCTGCAATAAACCTTTCGGCATTAAAAGCCGGCATAATTATCGATACCATGCTAACGCTTTCTGATGTTTCCGACGGTACACTGGTATAAAAACTTCACCTTCTTCCTAATTGGTACCTGCAACACTGACTTAGATAACGGCGACCTGGTATATTTAAAATAGGCCCATAAACCAAATCGCTGGCTTTTCAGCAGCAGATCGTACCAGTAAGGCGCATATTTATCTTTAAAAACACCATCGTTGTAAAAACTCACCCGCTGGTTGGCGGCAATAAGGCTAAGCAACCACTGCTCAACATCGTTTACATATTTCTTGCTTAAGGTATATGAGTTTTGTATCAATTGTTTGTGTATCTGAAAATCGCTTTCAGGTACAATCTCCGAATCAAACAGGCCTTTGATATCTACCATCAGCCATTGGTCCCACTGCTTTTGCGGGAAAGCCATGCTCAGGTTTTCGCCATCGTAAATATTCACCGTCGAAACCTTATCAATAAAAAAGCCGAGCATCCTATTCTCGAGTATCCTTAAATAAAACTCGATGTCGGACGCCATGTTATAGTTCGGGTCCAGCTTATACTTGCTAAAAATATCCTTGCGGAAGAGGATATTTTCAAACGGTACAAAACACATGTGCCTTAAAAAGTTATCGCGGGTAAACTCAAAATTACAGTTCCGCAAAGTGATGCTTTTCCTGCTGTCCTCGGTATAATAACTGTATGCGTTAAAGTAAACGCAATCAAATTTTATTTTTTTATAGCTTGAGTTTATCGAGGTAAAAATATCATCGGTATAGTAAATCGCATCTGACGATAAAAAACCGATAAAATCGCCGGTAGCATACTTTAACCCGATATTAAATCCATCAGTTACGTTGATATCCGGCTCCTGCACCCAGATAATGTTCGGATATTTGTTGGCGAACGATTTGATGATCTGATGCGACGAATCTTTCGATTTTGCATCAACGATGATCAGCTCCTTCGCCTCGTGCTTTTGCTCAACAAAGCTATCTATACATTGCTGCAAATACTTTTCGCTGTTATAACTGGGCAGTATGATGGATATCTTTATGTCACTCATAAACAACTCTAAAATCTAAACATAACCTAACAGTGCCAGCGGGTTATTAATACCCTGATGATAGGATGCATCCAGTGCGTCAACCCATCTGAAACCCGAGTGTAACCTGTCTACCTTTAAATCTTCAATATTTACCGGGTGCAGCAGGCAACATACGTTTACCGTGTGTACGTCGGTTGTCATATCCCCCTGCTTATCAAACAGTGTTTCTTCAACCGATATGATCTTTTCAAAAACACAGGTCAGGTTGGTTTCTTCCTTTACCTTGCGCAAAACCGCGTCTTTTATCAATTCGTTTTTTTTCACCCTGCCACCCGGAAACCAATAGGTGCCTTTTGCCGGTTCGTTATCCCGCAACAACAACAGGCATTTTCCCTCGTACACTATCAATGCATCCACACATAAAATGGGCATTGATTTTAAAATCGACTGATATAACTCAGACGGAATATTCATTAGCAAACGTTTCTTTTAAGATAGCGCTTAGCTTGCCCAGCCTTTCGTCGTTAACAAACTGGTTATTGCCAATATATATGCCGTTTTCCTGAACCACCTGCGCATTTTTAAAATCGGCATAGTTGCCATACTGTTTAAAACATGGTTGTACCAGTAAGTTGCCACTGATAATAGGGCGGCTTTCGATCTGGTTTTCGATCAGTATCTTTTTAAACAGGTCCTTATCCTTTTTATTTTTAAAGATGAACGGCAGGCAGAATGACGAGATACCAGGGTTATCCACCACGTATAACAGGTCGCTTATCGGTGCAATGATATCCAGGTACTTTTTATGGTTGGCATTACGAATGGCAATGTATTTATCCAGGTGTTTCAATTGTTCAATACCCAAAACAGCATGCAATTCGGTATTTCTGAAATTATACCCATGCGTTAAAAACAAAAAGTTAAAGTCGATATCGGGATACATATCCTTGTACTTTTGATGTTTGGAAGGATGTAACTCCCTGGCCAGGCCGTGTGATCTCTTCAGGATGAAAAGGTCGTTCAGCTCGTCATTATCGGTACAGATGGTACCGCCTTCAACAGTTGTTAAATGGTGGCCCCAATAAAAGCTGAAGGTACTTGCCACGCCAAAGTTCCCAACTTTTTTGCCGTTATAAGTAGCCCCGTGCGATTCGCAGCAATCCTCCAGTATCAGCAAGTTATGCTTATCGGCAATTTCTTTTATTTTATCCATATTGGCTGGCAGGCCGATAAGGTGTGTAATGAGGATGATTTTGGTTTTAGGCGTAATAGCAGCTTCGAGCTTATCGCAATCAAAGGAAAAATCAGTTAGGTTCACGTCAACAAAAACCGGGGTCAGTTTTGTTTGGATTACCGAGGTAATGTTGGTTGTCCAGGTTACGGCGGGCACCAGCACTTCTGCACCATCCTCAAGGCCGTAATACTCTTTCACGGCGTCCATCATGATCAGGTCGGCAGAGCTACCCGAGTTTACATAAGTTGAATAACCGATCTGTTGCCAGGCAGACCATGCGGCTTCAAATTGCTTTACTTTTTCAAACTGTGTAAAACGCTCGGTCGAATTTATAAAATCAACAAGATATTGTTTATCAACGTCTTCGAGTATATTTTCCTGTAATTTCCACATAATGCTTTTACTTTATTGTTTGGTGGTGTATTGAATATAATTGTCTGAAAAATCGTGGTACGCTTTTTCCAGATCTTCATCTAAAGTGTCGTTGCTTGTCCAGCCCAGGCCCGAGGCACGCGATACGTCGAGTTGTTTTTTCATGGTGCCATCGGGTTTGGTGGCATCAAACTGCAATTCGCCTTCGTATCCCGAAATCTCTTTTATCTTTTGTGCCAGGTCTTTAATGGTAATATCCTCCCCGCTGCCGATATTGATGATATCGTTACCCGAATAGTTTTGCATAAAAAACAAACACGCATCAGCTAACTGATCTGCAGACAGAACCTCGCGGCGGGGAGTACCCGTCCCCCACAACATTACATGAGGAGCTTTATTTACCTTAGCTTCATAAAACTTCCTGATCAGCGCTGCTACCAGGTGCGAATTTTGCGAATCGTAGTTATCATTAATACCAAACATATTGGTTGGCATCAGGCAGATATTGTTTGTACCGTATTGCTTGTTGTACGACAGGCACAGCTCAACCCCGGCTATTTTTGCCAAAGCGTAAGGCTTGTTTGTTTCTTCGAGCTTATCGGTAAGCAGGTAATCTTCTTTGATAGGCTGTGGTGCATCTTTCGGATAAATACAACTGCTGCCCAGGTAGAGGAATTTGGTAACCTGATTTTTCCGCGCTGCTTCCAGTGCGTTAAAGATCATGATCACGTTATCGAAAATAAAATTACCCGGGTAAGTTTTATTGGCCATGATACCGCCAACCGTGCCGGCTGCAAAGAAAACATAAGCAGGTTTTTCTGATGCGAAGAACTCATCTACCGAAGCCTGGTTCCGTAAATCAAGTTCTTTTGATGTCCGCACTACCAGGTTGGTATAGCCTTCTGCCAGCAACTTCCGGTATATTGCCGATCCTACCAATCCCTTGTGGCCGGCCACATATATTTTATCCTGTTTCTCCATCATGTGTTTATATCTAAGTACCAGTTGATGGTCCTTTCCAACCCTTCGTTTAAGGATATATAATCTGTTTTCCCAAACTCCGTACGTACGCGGGTCATATCCAGCTGTACATCTGCCGGCGCTCCTGATACACTTTGTGTGCTTGCGGGCACAATAACCGGGACGTTCATGATTTTACCGATATTTTGCGCCAACCCTGCAATTGAGGTTTGCGAATTACCGCCCAGGTTATATACATTTTGCGTGCCTTTAAGCAAAATATGCCACATAATCTCCACCGCATCGGCAATATAACAGTAAGTACGCAGGGCCTTACCATCGTCGAGCATCTGTATCTGGCCTTGCAGGGCTTTTTCGATAAAAGATAAAATTACCCTTTTATCTCCTTTTTTTGTGCCTGGCCCATAGGTGTGTGCCAATCGTACCGACGATGCGCTTAAACCTTTGGTGCTATAAGCATAGCAAATAGCCTCGCCGCCGCGTTTACCTTCGATATAACAAGCCCTTGGATGCGATGTATTGGTATTACCGATCTGCTCTTCGGTGTACACCTGTGCATCCAGGCCGCTGTAAACCTCGCTGCTGCTTACAAACAAAAACCTGCCGCCTTTATTCAGCTTGTCAAAAAGCAAGAACGTCGAAAATGTGTTCAGCTTTAAAGTCTTCTCGGGCTCATCCATAAATTTCATGGGCTGCCCGTAACCCGCCGCATGAACTATAAAATCGGCCTTAGGCAAACTCTTGCAAAACTCATAATCGGTTATATCACCTTTAAATATCTGCAGGTTTGCAAATTCGCCCTGTAGCAGGTAATCCGGTAACTCCGACCTGAAAACCGCTACAGTTTTAATATTCAGCCCTTGCTCATTTAATAGCTTAAGGCAGGTAATAAAATATACACCCAATAAGCCCGAGGCGCCCGATATCAAAATGGTTTTACCATCAAGAGCACTAAAATCAATTTTGCTGCAAATTGATTCTGCATCCTCATTAATAATATTTTTAACGCCGACTGCCATTAAAAAGGCCCTTTAAATGATTTATAAGTTTCGTTTAACGATGTTTTGGCAACCGATAAGCCGTGCCCTCTGCCTTTTACCATTTCTACAATTTTCATGGTAAAGGTGTAATCATCCGGGTAGAACAGGTCTTCGAGTTTCTTCGTTGTCGGGCATGGCGATGGCTGCATACCCAAAGTAACTACCGGCCCTTTCAGCATCCGCGGATCGTGTTCGCATATGATGCGTGATATTTCGGCGCAAACCCCGTAGGCCTGCCAGCTGGTATCGGCTATGATAAGATTACCGGTCTTTTTCACGCTTTCAACAATCATTTCTTTATTGAAATGAGAGATAGAGTGCAAGTCGATGATCTCACAATGGATATCCAGTTCTTTGGCCAAATAATCAGCCACACGTTGCGCTTCAATCACCATGATCGACGTAGCTACGATGGTTACATCATCACCTTTGCGCACTAACCTTGATGAAAAAGGATCGTGTTTTGCAGCGTCTTTTTCGCCGTAGGTCGATTTAAAACTATAATCGTACAATAACCTGTGCTCTATCGAAATGACCGGCCCCTTATAATGCTCAACAGCATGGTTATATGATTCGAGTACCGCATCGGCGCTGCTCGGCATCAAAACCACCAATCCGGGAATATGTGCAAACAGCGATTGCAAGCTTTGCGAATGCTGTGCGCCCTGCCCCCAGCTGCGGCCGATAATCATACGGATGAGCATAGGCACATTAAAATGCCCGCCGTACATGTATTTGTATTTGGCAGCCGTGTTCACTATCTGGCTCATGGCCAGTAAGCTAAAATCGTTACGGATGTGTGTTTGTATCGGGTACACTCCATTCAAAGCGGCGCCGATACCAATACCGGTATTGCCTTCCTCAGAAAGCGGGATGTCAAAAACCCGGTGGGCGCCGTGCTTTTTCGCCAAATCAGTGGTGCTGCCAAAGGTCCCCTTATGATCGTCGACACCCTGCCCCATAATAATTGTACCCGGAAAACGCGTTAATGCATCGTCCATCGATGTTAACAGGGCGTCTTTATATTTAATAACTTTTTCGTTATGTTCCATTGCAACTATCCTTGATTAATAAATATCCGCTAACAGTTCTTCATCGGCAGGGACAGGGCTCTCCTCTGCAAATTTTACCGCTGCCTCTATCTCTTTATTAATTTCATCAGTAAACTTTGCCACCAGCGCGGCGTCCTGAATCAGCGGATCCTTCTGCTTCCACTGTTCAAATTCGTCCTTTGATCGGTATGGCACGTTATGGTCGTCGCCGATGCCTACGTGCTCCTTATAGCGGTATGTTTTAATTTCGACTACATAAGGGATGCTCTGCTCACGAACTTCTTTCACTATCCCTTCCATTACCTGGTTTATCTTAGCAAAATCGTAACCTTCTTCGATGTATACCGATTTTACGCCATACCCTTTAGCATGTTCGTGAACGACGAAAGCATGGCGCTGCTCGAGTTTGGAGTGTATCGCCAGGCCGTTATTTTCGCAAACAAAAATTACAGGCAGCTTAAATGCGGCAGCAAAATTGAGCGATTCGTGGTACGAGCCTTCTTCCGAAGCACCATCGCCAAACACCGCAACCGATACCTGGTTTTTGTTTAATATTTTACTCGCAAGGGCCGAACCTACCGCGTTTGATATGGTGCTGGCAACAACTGCCGACGAGCCCATAAAGTTTACTTTCTTCGAAGCCAGGTGCATTGAGCCCGCCTTGCCTTTACCGCAACCGGTAACTTTACCGTACAGTTCGGCAAACATTTCGTTCAGGTCGCCGCCTTTAGCCAGGTAATAAGCATGGCACCGGTACGATGTATACACCATATCGGTTACCAGCAGGTTATTACATATACCTGCGGCCAACGCTTCCTGACCTATTGACAGGTGGACAGGGCTCTGGATTTTATCCGAAGGATATATTTCAGCTATCTTCTCTTCCACAAGCCTTATCCGTAAGGATTGGTAAAAAAGCTTCTCGTATAACGCGTCCATACTTATTGATTATAATTTTTATAGTTTACTAAAATCCCACTCGCACCTGTTAAGCACAGTGGTGAAATCGCCCGCCGCTTTTCCGTAAAACGCCATGTACGAATTCAAGTCTTCGATATAAAACTTCAGCACGTCCTGATGTACATCCAGGTTCACTGTGCCCCTGTTATGAGCATAAATATCTATCGTATAAGAATCGGGCAACAAAAAGTTGTTAGGTATCTTAACTTTGGCCTGGTATTTACCAGGATCCAGATCTAAGGTTTTGCCGGTATTCGCATCCGACAGGCTGGTAAAAAACACGTTTACGCCCGACGAATTTTTAAAGCAAACACTAATTTCGACATTGACTGATTTCTCTGCGACGATAAAATCGAGTAAAACATAAAAATCAATGTCGTTTGTTAACAGGCTTCCATCATTATTATCGTCGGTTATAGCTATGTATGTAAAATACAGAGCTGAGTTTTTTTCGGGGAGGATAACCGAGTTTGCAGCAATTTGATTACTATCTGCAAGATAGTGGCTGATTACATCGGCCGTAAGACCTTGCTTTTCGACCGAACCCTGATTTAAAAGTATTGAATGTGTGCACAACTGTTTGATGGCCGACATGGTATGGCTTACAAATAAAACCGTACGCCCTTCGCCTTTGCTCACATCACCCATTTTACCGAGGCATTTTTTCTGAAACTCCGAATCGCCTACTGCAAGTACCTCGTCCACTATTAAAATCTCCGATTCGAGGTGCGCTGCTACTGCGAACGCCAACCTTACATACATACCCGAAGAATATCTTTTTACCGGGGTGTCGATATAACGCTCAACACCGGCAAAATCAACAATTTCATCAAATTTGCGTTTAATCTCATCTTTCCGCATGCCAAGTATGGCACCGTTTAAGAATATGTTGTCACGCCCGCTCAAATCGGGATGGAAGCCCGTACCAACTTCCAGTAAACTCGCTATCCGTCCTTTAATCTTTGCTGTGCCCGTTGTGGGTAGGGTAACCCTGCTCAAAATTTTAAGCAAAGTACTTTTACCTGCGCCGTTACGGCCTATAATGCCTACCGCATCACCTTGTTCAATTTCAAAATTTATATCTCTTAACGACCAGACATAATCACTGTTTCCGGCTTTTGTCCGATCATTGGTTTCGCCGATCTTAAGGTATGGATCTTCTTTGCCTCGTATGGCGTGCCACCAACGGTTCAAATCACTCACCATCGAACCCGTGCCAATTTCGCCAAGACGATATTGCTTTGAAATATTTTGAACGCTTATAACGCTATTGCTCATTACATTTAATTTCGGTGTGCCAGTAACACGCAGTTTTCTGCTTTTAGTTTTTTATCAGATAGTTAAACAGTATCCATAAAGGTTTTCTCGACTTTATTAAAATAGATTGCCCCAATGATCAGTACAACTATCATGAAAATAACACTGTATAAAATTGAACCGGTATCAACCGTACCCTTGCCAAATAATGAATATCTGAATGCCTCAACAATTGATGTTAAGGGGTTTATTGTGATCACCCATTTGTATGGTTTGCTTTGCAGATAAGAAAGCGGATAGCCAATTGGAGTTACATACATGCCCAGTTGTACCGCAAAAGTGAGCAATACAGCAAAATCGCGGTATTTTGTAGTAACCGAAGAAATAATGATACCACAACCTAAACCAATCCCTGCCATGAGTAATATCAAAACAGGTATAAGTAACCAATTAACTGAGAATACGATTGGTATATGTTTAAAGAGAGCAAAATACAGCATCATCACAAAAAGCAATAAAAACTGTATACCAAACTTTACAATGTTTGACATCACTACCGAAAGTGGCAGGATGAGCCTCGGGAAATATACTTTTCCGAATATTGGTGCATTCGCTACAAAAGTATTCGCTGTATTGGTCAAACAGGTTGAAAAATAGGTCCAGATGGTTATGCCCGACATATAGAACAATATTGGCTCAATACCATCAGTAGATATTTTAGCAATTTTGCCGAATACCAACAAAAACATCAGTGTAGTAAATACCGGCTGAATAACGTGCCATAAAGGCCCCAGTATGGTTTGTTTATATTGGGCGACAAAGTCGCGGCGTACAAAAAGCCACATCAGATCGCGATAATGCCACAGCTCTTTTAAATTAATATTGAGCAGGCTACTTTTGGGCTTGATCTCCAGATCCCACGTTTGCGTTATATCGTCCATTCTCTGTCTTTATATTCTCGGTGTATTCTACAATTTGCGGCCTAAAATGTGCCATAGGCATTAATCAAACTGATGCTTGATATTATAGCCGGATGATTTCAGAAAACTTTCCTTTTTAAAGTGCTCTACATCTGAAGCTACCATCTCCTTAACCAGCATAGCCAGATCGTATTTAGGTGTCCAGCCAAGTTTGGTTTTTGATTTGGTCGGGTCGCCGATCAGCAGATCAACTTCTGTCGGGCGGAAATATGCCGGGTCGACAGCTACAATTTGTTTTCCGGTTTCAAGCTGATATTCGGGGTTTGAGCATGATACCACGTATCCTTTCTCGTCAACACCTTCGCCTTTAAACTCTACTTCGATACCGACTTCTTTAAACGCCATGCGCACAAACTCGCGCACACGGGTTGTAACACCGGTTGCGATAACGTAATCTTCAGGTGTTTCCTGCTGTAAAATCAGGTACATTGCCTCAACGTAATCTTTGGCGTGTCCCCAGTCGCGCTGAGCATCCAGGTTTCCCAGGAACAGGCAATCCTGTAAGCCGGCCGATATTTTGGCAACTGCCCGGGTGATTTTACGCGTAACAAAAGTTTCGCCGCGTAAAGGGCTTTCGTGGTTGAACAGGATACCGTTGCAGGCATAAATACCGTATGCTTCGCGGTAGTTTACCGTAATCCAGTAAGCATACATTTTCGCTACGGCGTAAGGTGAGCGTGGGTAGAATGGCGTAGTTTCTGACTGGGGAACGGCCTGCACCAAACCATACAACTCTGATGTTGAAGCCTGGTATACTTTGGTTTTTTTCTCCAGACCTAAAATTCTGATAGCTTCAAGAATACGCAGTGTACCTATACCATCAGCATTAGCAGTATACTCGGGAGTATCAAAACTTACCTTTACGTGCGACATCGCACCAAGGTTATAAATTTCATCCGGCTGAACCTGCTGGATGATCCTGATCAGGTTTGTCGAGTCAGACAGATCGCCATAATGGAGTTTGAACTTTACATTCTTCTCGTGCGGATCCTGATATAAATGATCTATCCTGTCGGTATTTAACAACGAGCTCCTGCGCTTAATACCATGAACTTCGTATCCTTTTCCTAACAATAGCTCTGTAAGATAAGCTCCATCCTGACCGGTTACGCCTGTTATTAATGCTTTTTTCATTATGTTTTGATAAATTCTGTTTTTATGTTTTGATAAATTCTGTTTTATGTTTGATAAGTGCGCTATTATTTTTTCCCGAATATGTTTTTAAATAATCCCTTGCTTTCCTCTTCGCTGCCATAGCCGTAACCATAACCATAGCCGTAGCCGTAACCATAGCCGTAGCCGTAAATCGAATTACCTTTTTGATATTTTATATCATTAACAATGATATAAGGGTTTTTCACCTTATTTGATTCTCTCAGCTCATTAATCAAATTCAGTTGCGGTTTATGCGTGTACTCTTCCCTCACAACGTAAAAAGTTATATCCGCAAACTTCTCAACCAACAATGCATCGGTAACAATCCCTACCGGAGCCGTGTCGATAACGATATAATCGAAATCACGCTTCAACTGGTCTATCAGCTTTTCAAGCTTAACATTCATTAATAATTCTGCAGGGTTTGGAGGAACCGGACCTGATGATATGAGGTAACAATTCTCATTAAACCATGTTGGTTTTAGTATACTATGGTAGTCCGCCTGGTCTGATATCACATAGTTTGTAAAACCGTTTTGGTTATCCAGGCCCAGGTTGATAGAGAATTTAGGTTTGCGAAGGTCGAGTTCGAGAAATACTACTTTTTTGCCGCCAAGGGCCAGCGCGCTACCCAGGTTTAGAGACAGAAATGTTTTCCCCTCACCGCTCATACTCGACGTAAACAGTAACACGTTAGGCTTACCCGGATTCACCAGGTACTGCAGGTTGGTGCGCAAACTTCTGAACTGTTCGGATATATTTGAGCGCGACTCTTTGGTTACCATCAACGCTTCTTCGGATGTTTTATGGCCTATTTCTCCAACAATAGGTATACTTGTCTTCCTCTCGATATCATATTTGCTCATGATCTTGGTGTTGAGGAATTCCTTGAGGCCTATGTAAATTGTTGGGATGATAATACCGAATACCAGCCCGACAAGGTAAATAATAGGTTTCTTGGGTTTAAACGGATCAGGATCGCTCTTGGCATGCTCAATGATGCGGGTATTCGAAAACGTTGAAGTTTTGGCAATAGACGATTCTTCCTTCCTTTGCAGCAGGTACTGATACAAATCCTGCTGTATACTTTGTTTACGCAAAAAGTCGTCGTAAATACGTTGTATTTCGGGCACTTTGCTGATATCGCCCTGGATGGACAGCCCCTGTTTCTTTTTTTCGTTAAATTCTACTATTAAATTATGTTTATAGTTGTCAAACCCTTTTAGTAAAAGATTACGCTGATCGGCAAGTTGCCTGTCGATACTCTTAATCTGAGGATTCTCATCGGTTAAAACCAGCTTTTGCCTTTGGCGTTCGAGCACCAGTGCGTTATAACTGTCAATAGCCGAGTTTAACCCGCCAACACTTACACTTACATTGGTTGGTATAGGATTACCTGGTTTATACAGGTATTTTTGCATTTCATTAACTATCGCCAGTTGTGTGGCCTGGGCATTCAGTTCATCCGTGTTTTTTACCTGGTTTTGCATCAGCATCTGGGTTTTGGTACCCACATCCATCACATGGTTTTCCTGTTTAAATTTTTGGAATGCCTGTTGCAGCTCTCCCAACTGGCCAGCAACAAGATTCAACCTGCTATCAATAAATTTAATGGTACTGTCGGCTATCCTTTTTTTGTTTTCCAGATTTGCAGCCAGGTAATCTTTCATCAACTGTTCTATGACAGCCTCGCCCTTGTTCGGGTTAGTATAACTGTAATTTAAGAAGATAGCCGAAGATGCCTTATCGGGTGTTGAAGGCATAAAGTTGGCTAAAAAATCGGCGATGGTGGCATCCTCCGATTGAATACTAAACCCATATTGTGCTGTTACATTTAAAGGCACAGATCTGTTTTTAAGTACAAGCGTATACTGCTTTAATCTCACACTATCGCCAAAATGCGCTTTAATAGACGGACCGCCTTTTTTATTTTCGAGCACAAACTCCCTGCCGTTTAAAACATTCACAATAAACGATTGCTCAACCGTATTGGGCGAATTGTATTTAACCGATATCTGAATAGGATATTCCTGATATATCTCGATTGCTTTGAAATGCAGTATCAGGTACGTACGTACGTTGAGCTGGGTTTCTGCAACTACCTGACTGATCAGGTTGCGCGAGGTCAGTATCTCCAGCTGATCGTCAATGTTATTTTTGGGGATACCCGCGTTGAGCAACTGATCGCGGGCGGTATTTGAAGAAGTATTTCCTGCCGGGTTATCATCCTGTACCAATATTTTACCGGTAATATTCCATACCGGTGGGGTAAGGCTGGCGTTTACTACCGAAAGCGAGAAACAGATCAGGATACTTAAAACAAATAAGTACCAGTAGGTTAAAATTTTTGATAAAATTGCTTTAACGTCCAACCCGCCATCAACAGTTGCATTTTGCTCGGATATGTTGGTATTTATGTCGGTCATTAATTTTATCTTTTAATTAAAACTAAAATTGTGGTTAACAGCGAACCAGCCAGGGTATACAATGTTAAGTAGCGGTTAAATGTCTGATCGGTTGTTATACCTTTGGATTTGCTTGGGTTCGCTATCAAAACATCGTTATTTTGCAGGTAATAATATGGGGACTTTAATACCGCGCTGGTTTTTAGGTTAAGCCTGATGGTACTTAATGTTTTCGTGCTATCATTTTGGCGTAAAAGTAATACATCATCCCGCTGGCCAAAATCAGTTAACCCGCCCGATAAGCCAATAGCATCAACTAAAGTAAATTTCTCGCTTGGTATAATATAGGCGCCGGGCTTTGCAAACTCACCAACAAAAGTTACTTTGAAGCTTTTGTTTTTTATGATAACAATGGGATCATTGAAATACTTTGTAGCACGCTCTTTAACTGCAACCTGGGCTTGTTCAATAGTCAGGCCCTCAACCTTAATTTTCCCTAATTCGGGCAACTCAACATATCCGTCTTTATCAACAAGGTAACCACTCGATTCAAAACCCAATACCGCAGTTTGTGAAGCTACAACGGTAGTGTTAACAGTATTGATGGTTTGGGTAGAACCCAGGTCGATAGTATAAACATTGATTGAAAGTACCTGATCAGGACGTATAACCGGAATAGTAAAATTTGCCAGCTTTATGGAAGCAAGTTTTGTAGAATCGGGGATGTCCTGAAAATATTTGAGTTGCTTGGTCGATCCGCAGGAACATAAACCAATAACAACCAAGGCAAATAAATGACCAACTAATATGTTTTTTGAGTAAAGCTTAAGCATGAGGTAGTACTAAGTTTTAAATACTGGTCAAAACTGTATGTTTTTTGCCAATTCAGGGGATTTGACGCAATATACGAATTATATCTATTGCCCTCAAATAAAAACTTCGTTTTTTTTAAAATAAAGCTCAATATTCAATATTAATTATACTTTTTCTTAATTAAAATTGCGATTTTGATAAAATGTGGGCGTAATTTTATTCTTTAGTTAACCGCTATGCCTGGCCTACGGTACCGCCAAAATTCATAGGGAAGCCAATATGTTCATCCTGTATATTAATACGTCCGTTTGCCGACTCAAATTTTTCAATATTGTCGCTTAATGCATTCAATAAACGCTTGGCATGTTCCGGGGTTAAGATGATGCGCGATTTTACCCTGGCTTTAGGCACACCGGGCATAATGCGTATAAAATCAATTACAAATTCAGAGTTTGAGTGGGTAATGATTGCCAGGTTGGAATATGTTCCTTCTGCAACCTCTTCTGCCAGTTCAATGTTTATCTGGTTATCGTTTTGCTCTGCCATAATGGTATAAAAATAAAAAAGTCCTCCCGTAAAAGAGAGGACTTTTGAAAGTTTATTTGTAGACGGAAATTACGCTTCCACTTCTTCTGATTTTGAAGCCATTAAACGATCGAATTCTTCCTTCGAACCAACACGTATGTTTTCGTACATACGTAAACCTGTGCCCGACGGGATCAAATGACCAACTATTACGTTCTCTTTCAAACCTAACATGCTGTCTTTCTTACCGGCTATGGCGGCTTCGTTCAGCACCTTGGTTGTTTCCTGGAAGGATGCAGCCGAGATGAACGATTTGGTACCCAATGATGCTCTGGTGATACCTTGCAGCATCGGGCTCGAAGTTGCCGGGATAGCATCGCGTACTTCAACCAGTTTCATATCCTTGCGTTTCAGCACAGAGTTTTCATCGCGCAGTTTGCGTAACGAAACGATCTGGCCAGCTTTCAATGTGCTCGAGTCGCCCGGATCAACAACTACTTTCTTATCGAATATTTCGTCGTTCTCCTGCATAAAGTCCCAACCGTCAACGGCTTCTTTCTCCAAGAAACGGGTATCGCCCGCATCTTCGATGGTAACCTTCTGCATCATCTGGTGAACGATAACCTCGAAGTGTTTATCGTTGATCTTCACACCTTGCAGACGGTAAACTTCTTGTATACCGTTAACCAGGTATTCTTGTACAGCGGCAGGGCCCTTGATAGCCAGGATATCCGATGGCGAAATCGAACCGTCAGACAATGGCATACCGGCTTTCACAAAGTCGTTATCCTGTACAAGGATGTGTTTCGACAGCGGTACCAGATATTTTTTGATCTGGCCGTCTTTCGACTCGATGGTGATCTCGCGGTTACCACGTTTTACACCACCTAAAGTTACCACACCGTCGATCTCGGTTACCACAGCGGGGTTCGATGGGTTACGTGCTTCGAATAACTCGGTTACACGTGGTAAACCACCGGTGATATCGCGGGTTTTACCTGTTGAACGAGGTATTTTTGCGATAACCTGGCCTGTCTGTATCTTATCACCTTCATCAACAGCGATGTGAGCACCTACCGGGATGTTATAACCTTTAACTATCGTACCTTTTTCCATGATCTGGATAACCGGGTTTTTGGTTTTATCGCGGGTATCGATGATCACCTTTTCGCGGTGACCGGTTTGCTCGTCCGACTCTTCACGGAAAGTAACACCTTCCTGGATAGCTTCGAACTGCGCTTTACCTGCAAACTCGGATATAATTACCGCGTTGTACGGATCCCATGAACAGATACGATCGCCTTTGGTGATCTTGCTGCCATCTTTTACGTACAGATATGAGCCGTAAGGGATGTTGTTGCTTACAATAATCTTGTTGGTACCAGGTTCGATAATCCTGAACTCGCCTGAACGGCCCAGAACTACTTCAACATCGCCTTCTTCCGATTTATAATCAACGGTACGTACGTTCTCAAACTCGATGATACCATCAAACTTCGCATTGATCTGCGATTCGGCTGCGATGTTCGAGGCGGTACCACCCACGTGGAATGTACGTAAGGTTAACTGTGTACCCGGCTCACCGATCGACTGTGCTGCAATTACACCAACTGCCTCGCCCATCTGCACGCGTTTACCGCTTGCCAGGTTACGGCCGTAACACAACGCACACACACCGCGTTTGCTTTCGCAGGTCAATACCGAGCGTATCTCGATACCTTCCAGCGGTGAGTTTTGTATTTTACGGGCAATATCTTCTTCAATATCCTGACCTGCCGATACCAGTAACTCATTAGTCATCGGATCGTACACATCGTGTAATGAAGTGCGGCCCAAAATCCTGTCGTATAATGGTTCAACAATGTCTTCGTTGTCTTTTAACGCTGTGGTATAAATACCGCGCAGGGTACCGCAGTCAACGTCGCCAACAATCATATCCTGTGCAACGTCGTGTAAACGACGGGTCAGGTAACCGGCATCGGCTGTTTTTAACGCCGTATCCGCCAAACCTTTACGGGCACCGTGGGTTGAGATAAAGTACTCTAATACCGACAGGCCTTCTTTAAAGTTTGATAAGATCGGGTTTTCGATGATCTCGCCGCCCGAACCTGATTTTTGCGGTTTCGCCATCAGACCACGCATACCGGCCAGCTGGCGGATCTGCTCTTTCGAACCACGTGCGCCCGAATCCAGCATCATGTATACTGAGTTGAAGCCCTGATTGTCGTTCGAGAGGATATCCATCACATTCGCGGTTAAGCGATTGTTGATACGTGTCCAAACGTCGATGATCTGGTTGTAACGCTCGTTGTTGGTAATGAAACCCATATTGTAGTTGTTCATTACCTCTTCCACTTCTTTCGAAGCTTGTTCGATCAGGGTTACTTTTTCGGCAGGTATGTTCAAATCTTTCAGGTTGAACGACAAACCACCACGGAATGCCATCTGGAAACCTAATTCTTTGATATCATCCAAAAACTGCGCTGCACGTGCCATACCGGTAACTTTTACTACGTTACCGATGATATCGCGAAGCGATTTTTTAGTTAAAAGCTCATTGATGTAACCTACCTCTTCAGGTACGTGCTGGTTAAATAACACGCGGCCTACGGTAGTTTCGGTTAATTTATTCACGATGCTGCCATCGCGCTCTTTAACGTTTACTTTTACTTTGATAAAGGCGTGCAGGTCAACTTTCTTCTCGTTGTAAGCGATGATCACTTCTTCCGGAGAATAGAAGCTTAAGCCCTGGCCTTTTACCACGCGGTCGGCATCGGTTTTACGGCCTTTGGTGATATAGTACAGGCCCAAAACCATGTCTTGCGAAGGAACGGTGATCGGCGTACCATTTGCCGGGTTAAGGATGTTGTGCGATGCAAGCATCAAAATCTGGGCTTCCAAAATTGCCGCGTTACCAAGCGGTACGTGTACGGCCATCTGGTCACCGTCAAAGTCGGCGTTGAACGCCGTACAGGTTAACGGGTGCAACTGGATAGCTTTACCCTCAATCAGTTTTGGCTGGAAAGCCTGGATACCTAAACGGTGCAGCGTAGGCGCACGGTTCAGTAACACTGGGTGACCTTTCAGTACGTTTTCCAGGATGTCCCAAACTAACGGATCCTTACGGTCAACAATCTTTTTAGCTGATTTTACTGTTTTTACCACACCGCGCTCAATCATTTTACGAATGATAAACGGTTTGAACAGCTCGGCAGCCATATCCTTTGGTAAACCGCACTCGTGCAGTTTAAGGCTCGGGCCCACAACAATTACCGAACGTGCGGAGTAGTCAACACGTTTACCCAGTAAGTTTTGGCGGAAACGGCCTTGTTTACCTTTTAATATATCCGATAAGGATTTTAACGCACGGTTACCTTCGGTTTTAACGGCATTTACTTTACGCGAGTTATCGAATAACGAATCCACAGCTTCCTGCAGCATACGTTTTTCGTTACGTAAAATTACTTCCGGCGCTTTGATCTCGATCAAACGTTTTAAACGGTTGTTACGGATGATCACACGACGGTATAAATCGTTCAAATCCGAAGTAGCGAAACGGCCACCTTCCAACGGTACTAACGGGCGCAGCTCCGGCGGGATAACCGGAACGATCTTCACGATCATCCACTCAGGGTTATTTTCAATACGGCCCTGTGCATCGCGGAAAGCTTCCACAACCTGTAAGCGTTTTAAGGCTTCGTTTTTACGTTGTTGCGAGGTTTCGTTAGCGGCCTGGTGACGCAGATCGTACGATAACTGGTCGAGCTCCAGGCGTTTCAATAACTCCTCCAAAGCTTCGGCACCCATTTTGGCAACAAATTTCTGAGGATCTTTGTCGTCCAGGTACTGGTTTTCTTTTGGTAAAGTATCTAAAATATCCAGGTATTCTTCCTCTGTAAGGAAGTCCATTTTGTTGATACCGTCGGCTTCTTTAATACCCGGCTGGATTACTACATAACGCTCGTAGTAGATGATCAGGTCGAGTTTTTTGGTAGGTAAGCCCAATAAGTAACCAATTTTATTTGGCAACGAACGGAAATACCAGATGTGCGCAACAGGCACCACCAGGTTGATGTGGCCCATACGCTCTCGGCGTACTTTCTTCTCGGTTACTTCAACACCGCAACGGTCGCACACGATACCTTTGTAACGGATACGTTTGTACTTACCGCAATGGCATTCATAATCTTTAACCGGACCAAAGATACGCTCGCAGAATAAGCCATCGCGTTCAGGTTTGTAGGTCCTGTAGTTGATGGTTTCCGGCTTTAAAACTTCACCGCTCGAACGCTCCAGTATCGACTCCGGAGAGGCCAGACTGATGGTAATGGTGGTAAAGTTACTTTTGATTTTATTATCCTTTTTGTAAGACATAGCTCTTTTGTTTTAGAGTTGTCAGTTGCGAGTTGCGGGTTACCAGTTTTAAACTGACAACTCACAACCCACAACCCGCAACTTATTCTAATGTGATATCCAAACCTAAACCTCTTAACTCGTGAACCAATACGTTGAATGATTCAGGAACCGATGGCGTAGGCAGGTTTTCGCCTTTTACAATAGCCTCGTAAGTTTTGGCACGGCCCACAACGTCGTCCGACTTCACAGTCAGGATCTCCTGCAGGATATTGGCGGCACCGAATGCTTCGAGTGCCCAAACCTCCATCTCACCAAAACGCTGACCACCAAACTGAGCTTTACCGCCCAATGGTTGTTGTGTGATGAGCGAGTATGGCCCGATAGAACGTGCGTGCATCTTATCATCAACCATGTGACCCAGTTTCAGCATATAGATAATACCTACTGTGGTTGGCTGATCGAAGCGATCGCCGGTTAAGCCGTTGTGTAAGTAAGTACGGCCCGATTCAGGTAAGCCTGCTTTTTTGATCCAGTGCTCAACTTCTTCGTGACTTGCACCATCAAATATCGGGGTAGCGAACTTAACGCCCAGCTCTTTACCGGCCCAGCCTAATACAGTTTCGTAAATCTGGCCAAGGTTCATACGCGAAGGTACGCCCAGCGGGTTAAGTACAATATCAACCGGTGTTCCGTCTTCAAGGAATGGCATATCCTCATCGCGTACGATACGGGCAACAATACCTTTGTTACCGTGGCGGCCGGCCATTTTATCACCTACTTTAAGCTTACGCTTTTTAGCGATGTAAACTTTAGCCATTTGTACGATACCCGATGGAAGCTCATCACCTACGCTGATCGCGAATTTATCGCGACGATAAGCGCCCAGTTCCTCGTTTACTTTGATGTTATAGTTGTGCAGCAACAATTTGATCTGCTCGTTCTTGTCATCATCAGTGGTCCATTTTGTTGGGTTGATGTTGTTGTAATCAAGCTCGATCAGTATTTTTTGGGTGAATTTAACACCTTTTGCTACCAGCAGTTCTTTATAAACATTGTATACACCTTGCGATGTTTTGCCGTTAACGATCTCGAATAATTTATCAACCAACAGGTTTTTCAGATCTTTAATAGCTTTTTCGTGTTTGGTATCCAGTTTATCGATGGCAGCTTTTTCTTCTGCTTTCGATGTCTTTTTAGCACGCGAGAACAATTTGGTATCAATAACCACGCCGCTGATTGATGGCGGGGTTTTTAATGATGCATCTTTCACGTCGCCTGCTTTATCACCAAATATCGCACGTAACAGTTTTTCTTCCGGTGAAGGGTCAGACTCACCTTTAGGCGTGATCTTACCGATCAGGATATCGCCTTCTTTAACTTCGGCGCCTATGCGGATGATACCGTTTTCGTCGAGGTCCTTGGTAGCTTCTTCAGATACGTTCGGGATATCAGGTGTCAATTCCTCTTCACCACGTTTAGTATCGCGAACTTCCAGTTCAAACTCTTCAACGTGGATCGAAGTGAAGATATCCTGCGATACCACACGCTCAGAGATCACGATCGCATCCTCAAAGTTAAACCCTTGCCAAGGCATGAAAGCAACCTTCATGTTACGGCCAAGCGCTAACTCGCCGTCTTGTGTTGCGTAACCTTCGCAAAGTACCTGTCCTTTTTCAACGCGCTGGCCTTTTCTAACGATAGGCTTCAGGTTGATGGTGGTGCTTTGGTTGGTTTTCTTGAACTTGATTAAGCGGTATGATTTGCTGTCGCCTTCAAAAGATACCAAACGGTCATCTTCGTTGCGATCGTATTTAATACGGATCTCAGTAGCATCAACATACTCAACCACGCCATCGCCTTCGGCGTTGATGAGCGTACGGGAGTCTTTTGCCACACGGCCTTCCAAGCCTGTACCTACTATAGGCGCTTCAGGGCGCAATAACGGTACGGCCTGGCGTTGCATGTTCGATCCCATCAGCGCACGGTTAGCGTCATCATGCTCCAGGAACGGAATTAACGATGCCGCGATAGACGTGATCTGGTTAGGTGCGATATCCATGTAATCCAGCCTGGTTGGCTCGATGATCGGGAAGTCGCCCTCGAAACGTGCTTTAACACGTGGTGTAGCAAAGTTACCATTGTCGTCATATACAGCGTTGGCCTGGCCGATAGTTTTACCGTCCTCGTCTTCTGCCGACAGGTAGATCACGTCTTCGTTCATCATTACCTTGCCATCTTCAACACGTTTGTATGGTGTTTCGATGAAACCAAGGTTATTGATCTTAGCGTGGATACACAATGAAGAGATCAGACCGATGTTCGGACCTTCGGGAGTTTCGATAGTACACAGACGACCGTAGTGGGTGTAGTGAACGTCGCGAACCTCGAAGCCTGCACGCTCGCGCGACAGACCGCCGGGGCCTAAGGCCGACAGACGACGCTTGTGCGTGATCTCCGCCAGCGGATTGGTTTGATCCATGAACTGTGATAACTGGTTTGTTCCGAAGAACGAGTTGATCACAGATGATAAGGTACGCGCGTTGATCAGGTCGGTCGGGGTAAATACCTCGTTGTCGCGGATGTTCATACGCTCGCGGATGGTACGTGCCATACGGGCCAAACCTACACCAAACTGTGCGTACAATTGCTCACCAACGGTACGTACACGGCGGTTCGACAAGTGGTCGATATCATCGACCTCAGCTTTGGAGTTGATCAGTTTGATCAGGTATTTAACAATGGCGATGATATCGTCTTTAGTTAAAACCTTCACCTCCATCGGTGTGGTCAGCTTCAGTTTACGGTTGATGCGGTAACGGCCCACATCGCCCAGGTCATATCGCTTATCAGAGAAGAACAAACGGTCGATAATACCACGTGCGGTTTCCTCATCAGGTGGTTCGGCGTTACGCAGCTGGCGATAGATATGCTCAACGGCTTCTTTCTCTGAGTTAGAAGTATCTTTTTGTAAAGTATTGTAAATGATGGTATAATCGCCGCTGGTGGTGTTATCTTCCTTGTTGAGGATGATGGTTTTAACACCGGCATCGATTATCATATCTATATGATCGTCTTCCAGTACGGTTTCGCGCTCTAAAATGATCTCGTTCCTGTCGATCGAAACTACCTCACCGGTATCCTCGTCAACAAAGTCTTCAACCCATTTTTTAAGCACCCTTGCAGCAAGCTTGCGGCCGATGAATTTCTTCAGGCCCGATTTGCTCACTTTTACCTCGTCGGCCAGTTCGAACAACTCGAGGATGTCTTTATCCGAGTCGTAACCGATGGCGCGCAACAGGGTGGTAACCGGGAATTTTTTCTTACGGTCGATGTAGGCATACATTACGTTGTTCACGTCTGTAGCGAACTCGATCCACGAACCTTTGAAAGGTATTACACGGGCCGAGTATAATTTGGTACCGTTGGTGTGGCGGCTTTGGCCAAAAAACACACCTGGCGAACGATGTAACTGCGATACAATTACGCGCTCGGCACCATTGATAACGAAGGTACCTTTCGGAGTCATGTATGGGATGGTACCCAGGTAAACATCCTGTACTATCGTTTCAAAATCTTCGTGCTCCTCGTCATTACATGATAAACGTAATTTGGCTTTCAGAGGCACGCTGTGGGTTAACCCGCGCTCGATACACTCTTGTATATCGTAACGTGGCGGATCGATAAAATAGTCCAGAAACTCGAGAACAAAGATGTTACGCGAATCTGAGATCGGAAAATTTTCGGCAAATACTTTAAATAAGCCTTCTTTATGACGGTTATCCGAAGTAGTTTGTAATTGAAAAAATTCCTGGAATGATTGTAACTGAACATCCAGAAAATCAGGATAGTCTAACACTTTCCTGCTGGTTGCAAAGTTTACTCTTTGATTTATTTCGTTTGCCAAGGTATTATAATTTAATTTTATTAGTAACCTTATTTGAGATGTGAGATATGAGTATTTGGATGTGCTGACCAAGCTAAACAGCTGACTGGCAACACCTTTGCATAATATCCCGGCACTCAAATCTCATTCGCCGGAGATGTATGCAATATAAACGACAATAGACCCCGACCAAATCCATGGTCGGAGTCTTTATTGTTAAACTAAAGTTGGGTTAAATTACTTAACCTCAACAACAGCACCTGCTTCTTCTAATTGTTTTTTCAGGCTCTCAGCTTCTTCTTTAGTTACACCGGTTTTCAACTCTTTTGGAGCGCCGTCAACTAAGTCTTTAGCTTCTTTCAAACCTAAACCGGTTAAGTCTTTTACCAGTTTAACAACTGCTAATTTCTGACCACCAGCTTCTTTCAGGATAACGTCGAATGCAGTTTGTACTGCTTCTGCTGCCGGAGCGTCGCCGCCACCTGCAGGGGCTGCTGCTACTGCAACTGCTGCTGCTGCCGGCTCAATGCCGTACTCGTCTTTTAAGATCTGAGCTAGTTCGTTTACTTCTTTTACTGTCAAGTTTACCAACTGTTCAGCAAACGCTTTTAAATCTGCCATTATTGTAAATTTTAATTTTTAATGCTTTTGTTTTTTAATGCTGGTCTGTTTACTGAGGCGACCAATTAACCTCTTTCTTGTAAAGTTTTAACTAAGCCGGCTATTGTTGTACCGCCCGATTGAAGAGCAGAAAGAACATTTTTAGCTGGCGATTGCAATAAGCCAATGATCTCGCCGATTAATTGCTCTTTCGATTTCAGGTTTACCAGGGCGTCTAATTGATTATCGCCGATGAATACGGCCGAATCAATGTAGGCTGCCTTTAAAACCGGTTTATCACCTTGTTTACGTAACTGTTTGATCAGTTTTGCCGGGGCAGTGCCTGATTTTGAGAACATAACCGATGACGAACCTTTTAAAACGCCATAGATATCGGTAAAATCGCCACCCACGGCTTCCATAGCTTTTTTAATCAGGGTGTTTTTTGTTACCTGGATCTTGATGTCGTTTTCAAAGCATTTACGACGGATATCGTTAATTTTTGCAACTGTTAAGTTTGAGGTATCGGTAATATAGAAGTTACCGTACTCTTTCATTTGTTCAGCAAGGGCGAGAACAACGTCGTGTTTTTCTTCTTTATTCATGATTAGATCCCCGCTACTGTTTTAGTTTCAACTTCGATTCCGGGAGACATAGTCGAAGAGATGTGAATACTCTTGAAATATGTTCCTTTTGCTGCTGATGGTTTTAATTTTGAAATGGTTTGGATAACTTCCAAAGCGTTTTCATAAATTTTTTCAGCAGGGAAAGATACTTTTCCTATTGAGGCATGGATGATACCGGTTTTATCAACCTTGAAATCGATCTTACCACCTTTTACCTCGGTCACAGCTTTACCAACTTCGGTAGTTACTGTACCCGATTTAGGGTTAGGCATTAAGTTACGCGGACCAAGCACACGGCCTAATCTACCTACCTTAGCCATAACGCTCGGCATAGTGATGATAATATCAACATCAGTCCATCCACCTTCAATCTTGGCAATGTAATCGTCCAAGCCTACATAATCTGCACCTGCGTCTTTGGCTTCCTGCTCTTTGTCAGGAGTACAAAGTACCAATACACGTACAGTTTTGCCGGTTCCATGAGGTAAGGTTGCAATACCACGCACCATTTGATTGGCTTTACGCGGATCGACACCTAAACGAACATCTATATCAACTGATGAATCAAACTTGGTAGTCGTAATATCTTTTACCAAAGCCGATGCATCCTGTAAAGAATACGCTTTATTAACCTCAATCTTGGAGAGTGCCGTTTTTTGATTTTTTGTTAATCTTGCCACTGTCTTAAACTGATTTTAATGAATTAATTATTCCAGGGCGCTGTACCAGAAACGGTAATTCCCATACTGCGTGCGGTACCGGCAACCATTTTCATGGCCGACTCTACTGTGAACGCGTTCAAATCTGTCATTTTATCTTTGGCGATTGTCTCAACCTGTGCCCAGCTTACGCTCGATACTTTTTTACGGTTGGGCTCTGCCGAACCACTCTTTAAACCTGTGGCTTCCAGCAACTGGATAGCAACGGGTGGAGTTTTGATGATAAAGTCGAAAGATTTGTCGACATACACGGTGATTACCACCGGTAACACTTTACCTGGCCTGTCTTGGGTACGGGCATTAAACTGCTTGCAAAACTCCATGATGTTTACACCTTTAGCACCCAGTGCCGGGCCTATTGGTGGAGATGGGTTTGCTGCGCCGCCTTTAACCTGTAGTTTTACTAACGCACCTACTTCTTTTGCCATTTTAATTTACTTTATTTAATACTCAATGTTAGTAGTGGAAGCTATGTAACATTTGCCTTTGTGAGTGGTGAGTTGTGAATAGCGAGTGATTAGCTCTTTAATTCTCAAATCATCACACCTTTATATTTTTTCGTTGGCTGTGGCTGCAAGTAATGATTCCCTACTCACTATTCACCACTCACCAAACTATTCTTTCTCTACCTGCATGTAATTCAATTCGAGCGGTGTACGGCGGCCGAATATCTTTACCATTACTTTCAGTTTCTTTTTCTCCTCGTTCACTTCTTCGATAACACCGCTGAAGCCATTGAACGGACCATCCATTACCTTCACGTTTTCGCCGATGTAATAAGGTACGTTCATGGTTTCGCCCTGTGCGGTCATCTCGTCAACCTTACCTAAAATGCGGTTAACTTCCGACTGGCGCAACGGGATAGCGTTACCTGCTTTATCGCCCAAAAAACCGATCACACTATTAATGTTTTTAATAATGTGCTCCAACTCACCATCAAGCGCTGCTTCCATCAACACATAACCAGGGAAGTAGTTACGCTCTTTGGCTATTTTTTTACCGTCGCGCATCTGGTAATATTTTTCCATCGGTATTAACACCTGTGGTACCAAATGCGAAATGCCTAAACGATTAATTTCGGCATCTATATATTGTTTAACCTTTTTTTCTTTACCGCTAATGGCTCTCACCACGTACCATTTCAATTGATCTGTCATCTGCATTAAAATATTACGCTAATGATTTATAAAAATAATGTAACGCATTGCCAAAGAGCGAATCCATGGCCAGGATGATCAGCGCTATAATAATAGCAGCAACCAAAACCAGCACTGCGCTGCTTTGCAATTCGCTCCAGGTTGGCCAGGTTACCTTCTGGGTCAACTCTTCGTACGATTCTTTGATATACTCAGTTACTTTAGCCATTTTGTTTCTTCTCTCTCTGTAGCACGGGAACAAGGATTCGAACCCTGATCAAAGGTTTTGGAGACCTCTATTCTACCGTTGAACTATTCCCGTTTATTATTTTTTGGGCGATCATCTATTAGAGCAAAAGTACCGGGAAGCTTTCCCGGTACTTTTTGCACTAAAAATTAACCGTTCCTTATTGCCTTAAAGGCAAATGGTTTATTTTAAAATTTCAGTTACCTGACCAGCGCCAACGGTACGGCCACCTTCGCGGATAGCGAAACGTAAACCTTTTTCCATTGCGATAGCGTTGATCAATTTAACTGTAATTGTTACGTTATCACCTGGCATAACCATTTCTACACCTGGTTCCAACGAGATCTCGCCGGTAACGTCGGTAGTACGGAAATAGAATTGCGGACGGTATTTGTTGAAGAATGGCGTGTGACGACCACCTTCTGCTTTCGATAATACGTAAACTTCGGCTTTGAAATCGGTGTGAGGAGTTACTGAACCTGGTTTGCAGATAACCATACCACGACGGATATCAGTTTTCTCAATACCACGTAACAATAAACCTACGTTGTCACCAGCTTCACCACGATCAAGGATCTTGCGGAACATCTCAACACCGGTTACGGTTGATTTTAAGTTCTCAGCACCCATACCCAGGATGTCAACAGGCTCGCCAGAGTTGATCACACCACGCTCGATACGACCGGTTGCTACAGTACCACGACCAGTGATCGAAAATACGTCTTCAACTGGCATCAGGAATGGAAGATCAGTTAAACGCGGAGGGATTGGGATGTAGTTATCTACAGCATCCATTAACTCCATGATTTTACCAACCCATTTTGGATCGCCGTTCAAACCACCTAAAGCCGAACCTTGGATTACAGGGATATCGTCGCCAGGGAATTCGTAGAATGATAATAACTCACGAACTTCCATTTCAACTAACTCTAATAATTCCGGATCGTCAACCATGTCAACTTTGTTCATGAAAACAACAAGTGCAGGTACACCTACCTGACGAGCCAACAGGATGTGTTCGCGGGTTTGTGGCATCGGACCATCAGTTGCAGCAACTACGATGATAGCACCGTCCATCTGAGCAGCACCGGTAACCATGTTTTTCACATAGTCAGCGTGACCTGGACAGTCAACGTGAGCGTAGTGACGGTTAGCTGTTGAATATTCAACGTGAGCGGTGTTAATGGTGATACCACGTTCTTTTTCTTCAGGAGCCGAGTCGATCGAATCGAATGAACGCGCTTCTGATAAACCTGCATCAGCCAATACTTTTGTGATAGCTGCGGTAAGGGTTGTTTTACCGTGGTCAACGTGACCGATAGTACCGATGTTTAAGTGCGGTTTACTGCGGTCAAACTTTTCTTTTGCCATGATCTATAAATGTTTGTTGGTTAATTTTTATTTTAAAACTGTATAATTTATACTACTAATGTATAAGTTGAGCCAACAATGGGATTTGAACCCATGACCTCTTCCTTACCAAGGAAGTGCTCTACCCCTGAGCTACGTCGGCTTATGTTTTTGGCTCAGTAGTTCACTTGTTGATTGGTTCATTAGTTTTTAAAACCGCTGAACTAATGAACTGATAAACCAATGAACCAAGCTGGAGCGGAAGACGAGGTTCGAACTCGCGACCTATAGCTTGGAAGGCTATCGCTCTACCAACTGAGCTACTTCCGCTTTTGTTTAGCCCAAAGTCCTGAGTCAGGAGCCCTGAGTTTTTGACTTCGGACTTTCGACTCAAGACTTTTGACTTAACGTGTGGGGGGAGAAGGATTCGAACCTTCGTAGCCGAAGCAACGGATTTACAGTCCGTCCCATTTGACCGCTCTGGTATCCCCCCAATCTTGATTTCGGATTTCGGATTTACAATTTCGAATTCAAACCCGCATGAGGAAGAACCCTAAATCGAATGTTCGAAATTCGAAATTAAGAGAGCCTCCTATCGGGATCGAACCAATGACCTACTGATTACAAGTCAGTCGCTCTACCAGCTGAGCTAAGGAGGCAAAGTTTTTTAAGAACAATTCCATTTTGGGTTTATGCTGCGGTGCGTCGAGCACCTCTCCAAAAGGGATTGCAAATCTACAAAATATAATACCTCAACAAAATATTTTTTCAAAAAAAAATCGGCGGGTATTTTGCCCGCCGATTTCTTTGAAATTTTATGTATTTAAAGGGTTTCTTCTTCCAGTAAGTTTGCCGCAACATGGCGGTTTGCGCTTTGCAGGGCACTATCCTTTTTCTGTTTATGCTTACCTATCTGCTTAACGAGCGATTCGATGGCCAGATCAGTAGCTTCTTCGAAGGTTTTGCACTGCTGCTTGGCGAATAGTTGAGTACCCGGCACCAACAGCTTGATCTCCGTTATCTTATTATTCTCATCTTCAACATTTTCGAGCTTCAAATAAACTTCACCACTGATGATCTGATCAAAAAACAGATCGAGCTTATCAGCTTTTTTCTGAATAAAATTCAACAACTTTTTGTCGGCGGTGAAATGGATGGACTGCACTCTGATTTTCATGTTCTCTCCTTTTTTAGGCCTTTGGATGGGCCAGTTTGTAAATAGACTTTAATCGCTCAACTGAATTATGTGTATAAATCTGGGTGGCGCTGAGATTGGCGTGCCCCAGAAGCTCTTTGATCGAATTGAGATCGGCGCCGTTATTGAGCAGGCTTGTTGCAAAAGTGTGCCTCAACACGTGCGGGCTCTTTTTATCCTGGGTTGATATGTACGATAAATACTTTTGCACAACGAGGTAGATCATTTTCGGGTAGCCGTCGGCTCCCTTATTTGTAACGATCAACGTTAAAGAATTGTTATGAAAATTTTCACTTTTCTTTAACTCCAGGTATTTGATCAGCAAAAGCTTTAATTCGTTATTGATGGGTACGATACGCTGTTTGTTGCGCTTACCCAATACTTTGACGGTGCCGGCATACAGGTCGACGTCGGTCTCCTTTAAACCGACCATCTCGGCCAGGCGTATGCCGGTGCCGAACAGCATTTCGATAATGAGTTTATCGCGAACGCCCGTGAAGCCTTCGTCAAAAACATCGCTGCTTTGCAGCAGGTTTACCACCTTATCTTCCTCAACAACAACCGGCAGGCGTTTGGGTACCTTGGGAGCCTGGATTTTCGAAGCCGGGTTAGTGCTGATGATACCTTCGCGCATGAGAAATTTAAAGAAAGTGCGTAACGAGGCTATCTTACGATTGATCGTCTTTGCGGTTGTTTCCTCGTTCATCAGCTCAACAATCCACTCGCGGATATCGCTGTAGGTTACCGCGGCAATGTTTTCGAATAAAAGTTCTGTTTTAAGTTTGACCTCATCGGCTGCGAGGTCTCGCTGCCCGGATGCGGCAGTGTGGGTAAAAAATTGTTTCAGATCGTTTTGATACGCAGTAACCGTATGCGGTGAGAACCTTTTTTCGAACTGCAGATACCGTATAAAACGCTCTAAAACCATAAAAACTATTTGCGCATCCAGAATATGAATGTACAAATAGTTTTAATATCGTGTTAGGAAAAAATTAATTTTTTGCTTGCGCTACAAAATTAGTTTCCTTCGGTGTTCAAGCCTTGTTTGTAGATGGCATGCTTGATCTCGGTACGACGGGTAACCGATTTCTTTTCGAATGCCTGGCGGCTGCGCAGCTCTCTTAAAACGCCTGTTTTTTCAAATTTCTTTTTAAAGCGTTTCAGTGCTTTGTCTAACGATTCGCCTTCTTTTACGTTGATAATGATCATAAGTTCCTACAAATACCTCCTTTCAGGGACGGCAAAGGTAACTAAATGTTTTGAAAATCAAAAGGCTAGAAAGGAATAATATATTAAAAAATTAACGGCAGAGGAACGACTTACCATTTTTGTACAGTATACCGATATTGCGCGCCTAAATGACTTAACGTTAACGTGTCGCGATCTGCTGCCTTATGCACGGTGTCTCCCGGATGCGCGACATGATCAAACCACTCCGTTGAATTAATGCTTTGTGGAATGATACGATACTCCTTTTTGTTCACAGTCAGCATTATATAATCGCGATATCGATAAATGGTATCAATAGCACCGTCTATTTTATCATGATGAAATTCTGAATATTTTCCCCTTCGCGATAAAATTAAAAATCCAGCAAATAATATGATAAAAACACCAAACCCGCTTACACGTTTCATAACACTAATATAGTATTAATTTATGGTGTTTCCCTGCGGGCCGCGATTTACGCTCATACTACACGGGCATTAGCCACAAGGCTGGTATCCGCTGCCATCCCTAACGCAAAAAAACAAAGCGTCATTGCGAGGCACGAAGCAATCTCTATGCTATACAGGTCCGATTTTAAATCATCGATTGTCCTAAGTAGAGATTGCTTCGCTACCGCTCGCAATGACGCGTGGTGAGTTATAATAAGACTTCTTATCGCAGCACTTCCCTGCCAATCACTATCTTCTGTATCTCCGATGTGCCTTCGCCGATGGTACACAACTTGGCGTCACGGTAAAATTTCTCAACCGGGAAATCCTTGGTATAGCCGTAACCTCCGAAGATCTGCACGGCATCGTTGGCCGTTCTTACGGCCACTTCCGATGCGTAGTACTTAGCCATTGCGGCCTGTTTGGTCATGTTGAGTCCGCGGTTCTTCATATCGGCGGCCTGCATAATCAGCAGTTCGGCGGCTTCTATCTCGGTTGCCATGTCAGCTATTTTAAATGATATCCCCTGGAAGTTGGCAATAGGCTGGCCGAACTGATGACGCTCTTTGGCATATTTCACCGCTGCTTCAAAAGCCCCTTTGGCAATACCTAACGACAATGCCGCTATGGAAATACGGCCGCCATCCAGCACTTTCATGGCTTGTTTAAAGCCTTCGCCTTCTGCACCCAGCAGGTTGGCTTTAGGTACACGGCAATTATCAAATATGAGCTCCGTAGTTTCGGATGCGCGCATGCCCAGCTTGTTCTCTTTTTTACCGTGGGTAAAACCCGGCGTACCTTTTTCGATAACTAAGGCAGAGATACCGTGCGAATCGCCTTTCTCGCCGGTGCGTACCATCACTATGGCTATATTGCTCGATTTACCGTGCGTTATCCAGTTCTTCGACCCGTTAACCACATAATGGTCGCCATCCAAAACGGCGGTGGTACGCATGTTCAGCGCGTCCGATCCGGTATTGGCTTCCGTCAGCCCCCAGGCGCCTATCCACTCGGCCGTAGCCAGTTTGGGCAGCCAGCGGTGTTTTTGCTCTTCGTTTGCAAAATTTAAAATATGCCCGGTGCACAGCGAGTTATGCGCCGCAACCGACAGGCCGATCGAACCGCAGACTTTAGCGATCTCCACAATAGTCGTCACATACTCAAAATAGCCGAAACCCGAGCCGCCGTACTCTTCAGGTACCAATACGCCCATTAAACCCAGTTCGCCCAGTTGCTTAAATAACTCCACGGGAAAATGCTGTGCTTCGTCCCACTCCATTACGTGCGGACGGATATTTTTTTCGGCAAAATCTTTTACCATCTGGGCAACCATACGCTGGTTATCGCCTATCGAAAAGTCGTACCCGGTGGATACTTCGGCTGGAAAACTCATAATTGAATTGGTTATTTACTATGCAAACATAGTAAATAAAAATGGGTGCAGCGGGTTCAAAAACCCTTAAAATGATAGAATAAAACGGTTTTTGGTATAAATTATGGGTTTAATTGAAAAGGATTGATACGATAATGCCTCGAGAGACTGAAAAATATTTTTTTTTAAATAGCCAGGGAGGATTGAAAAATGAAAAACATCTTCAATATTTAAAATATGTTGTATTTGGGCGTTGCCTTCGGCCGGGCTATCCCTGCCCGTCCGGCAGGCGGGCGCTCATACGCCTTCAGGCCTTAGCCACGTTGGCCGGTATCCCTGTCTGCCAACAGGCAGGCGCTCCTATTCCTAACGCGGGCGGTTGGGTCGGGACCAGAATCAGAAACACAAAAGATACTTACGGACTTGCGGACTTCGGACTTGCCGTCTACCTTAATACCTCGCCAGGGTAATGATATGATCCGATATCGGGCTGATCTTTTCTTCGCCGTTTAAAAAGCCAAGACCAATCACAAAGCTAAAGCCGGCTACATGTCCGCCCATTTCCTGTATCAGCTCGCTGGTAGCTGTAACGGTGCCTCCGGTAGCCAATAAGTCGTCGTGAATAAGGATATGCGCGCCGGGTTCGAAAGCATCCGTATGCAGCTCTATAGTAGCCGCACCATACTCCAACTCGTAAACCTTACGTTTAACCGTGAATGGCAATTTGCCCGCCTTACGCACCGGTATGAAAGGGACGCCCAGGCGCATGGCCAGCATCAAACCAAACAGAAAGCCGCGGCTCTCCACCCCGGCAACGGCATCAACGCGTATGCCCTGCAACCGCTCAGCGAAAGCGTCTACAATGTTCTGGCAAAGCTGGTGGTCTTTCAGTATCGGGGTTACATCTTTAAACATGATACCCGGTTTCGGGAAGTCGGGTATATCGCGGATGGCTGCTTTTACTTGTTGCTCTATCATTTGAAGGATAAATAGGGCGCAATTTTACGCAAAATTTCGTCATCGAGTATGGCTACCTGGTGCAAATCTTCTACCGAATGATAATTGCCATGCTGCTTGCGGTATTCGACGATAGCGTTCATTTGTTTAAAATTGAGATATGGAAAAGGGCGCAGGTCATCAACCGCAGCTGTATTGATTGCGATCTTTTTGATATGCGCTGCATTAACTGACACATGCGGTGCCAACTCGTGGTACTTTGCCGTATCAATCCCATAAATCTCCATCAACTGTTCCTTTTTGATAAAACCGCCTAACTGGGTGCGGTATTTGACGATGCGCGATGCAAACCCGGCTCCTATACCGCGTACCTGCGTAAGCCTTGCCGAATCGGCCGAGTTGATCTCGATGATCTCGTCGGTCTTTGTGCTTATAAATTGGTCCGGCAAATTGATATATGGCTCAAGTCGGTTGTAATCTTCGGCCGTAATAGAATAGATTTTTTGAAGGTCGGTCTTGGTATAGAACCTGCCGCCTTTGGCCTCGTAGTTTTTTATTATGGCTATCTGTTTGGTACTTAAACCTAATTTGGCCCATTGCCCGGCAGGCAGGTTATTCGGGTCGAATTTGAATAGTTCGGGATGTGCATTACCGGCGTCGTCGGCTGCAGGTTTATCCTTCAATTGTGCAGCTAAGGCATTAAATTCTTTAAGGTCCATCACCGGCTCGTGATGAAACCGCTGCCAGATATAGGGCGCAGCAATAATGAGGCCGATAATGATGAACATCACTACCATACCGTTCCACTCCTTTTTTGTTATCTCAAAGTAACTTCTAAGCCGCTGTTTCATGCAATGCCCTGCAATTAGCCAAATAATAGATATTTTTGTGCGAACAACACACCCATGAAGATAATAACCCGCGCCGAATTTGCAAAAGCCACCAAATTAGATAAGTTACGATTGCCTGGTTTGGCGGCCTTGCTGATGGAGGTGATGAAGATAAACCAGGTAAACGAGCTTTTTGCTGCTGCACAACCAAAGCAAGGCCCCGAGTTTGTGGATGCTATTTTAGAGGGTTGCGGCGTATCGATCGATTTTGACGAAAACGAGCTGAAAAACATTCCCACCGAAGGTGGTTTTATAGCCATCGCCAACCATCCCTACGGCGGTATCGAAGGCATGGTGTTGCTCAAACTGCTATGCATGGTAAGGCCCGATGCCAAGCTGATGGCCAACTTCCTGCTAAAAAAGATCCCTAACCTGAGCAACTATTTTATTGCGGTAAACCCCTTCGAGAACATCGAGCATTCATCCAGCATCAGCGGCATTAAAAACACGCTCGAGCTTTTACAGAACGGTACGCCCATTGGCATCTTCCCGGCCGGTGAGGTATCCACCTTTCATTTCGAAACCCAACAGGTGACCGATAAAAAATGGCACCCGGTTGTAGGCAAGCTTATCGCCAAGGCTGGTTTACCCGTAGTACCCATCTATTTTCATGGCAACAACGGGGTATTGTTCAATTTGCTGAGCATGATCCACCCGAGCCTGCGCACGGCCAAGCTGCCTTCGGAGTTGTTCAACAAACAGGGGCATACCATTAAGCTGCGCATCGGCAAACCCATACAACTTGCCGACATCCCATACAACGGCAACACCACCAAACTGCTTAACTTTTTAAGGGCGAAAACGTATGCCTTAGGCGCGGGATTGGAAGATGACAAACGCCTGTTCAGAAAGCGCCGTAATATCTTTAAGATAAAAAAACGCCCCCAACCCGTTATTACCGAGACGCCTGCCGCCATTTTAGAAAAAGAGGTTGACGCTCTGCGCGATGAGCACAGCGTTTGGGTAGAAAAACAATACGAGGTTTTCATCACACCAACATCGACCATTCCAAACGTCATCCGCGAAATAGGCCGCCTGCGCGAGATCACCTTTCGCGAGATTGGTGAAGGCAGCAACAAAAGCATCGACCTCGACGAATACGATATTTACTATAACCAGCTTTTTATCTGGGATAACGAGGCTAAGATGATCGTCGGCGCGTACCGCATCGGCCTGGGCGATGAGATATTCTACAGCCTGGGCAAAAAGGGTTTCTATACGGCCGAACTGTTCAAGATCAAAGGGCAGTTTACCCCGGTATTGAAGCAAAGCCTCGAACTTGGCCGCTCGTTCATCCGTAAGGAATACCAGCAAAAGCCGCTGCCCTTGTTCCTGCTATGGAAAGGCATTTTGAAATACCTCATCGATAATCCGCGGTACCGTTACCTTATCGGGCCGGTAAGCATCAGCAACAGCTTCTCAAAATTCTCCAAGTCGCTCATCGTCGACTATATCTACCGCAACCATTTCGACCACGAAATGGCGCAGTATGTAAAACCTCACAAAAAATTCAAGGTCGATCTGTCGCACATCGATACCGACCTGCTTTTAGAGGGCGAGGAAAGTTTCAAGAGCATCGATAAGCTGATTGACGAGGTAGAAACCCGCACCCTCAAAGTACCGGTACTGCTGCGCCAGTACATCGCGCTTAACGCCAAGATCATCTGCTTCAACATCGACCCTAAATTTGCCGACTGCCTGGATGGCTTCCTGGTGCTCGATCTGGAAAAGGTGCCCCATGAGATGCTGGAGAAACTGGGGAAGAATCTTTAACCCCTCCCGTCCCCTAAAGGGGAGGCTTTTGAAAATCATATTACCATAAAGGCCCGGTTGAATCTCTCAACCGGGCCTTTATATTTTTAGAACCCTCTCCTAAAGGAGAGGGTTGGGTGAGGTTTAGAAGCTATACCGTACGCCCAATTGCATTTGGTAACGCGAAGTCAACAGGTCAACCTGGTATGGTACGCCCGGATCGGTCCAGGTGTAGGTTGGATATGTTGTCGGGATGTTAGCAAAAGCAGGGGTTACTTTCGGAGCCAAACCTATACTTGCTGTTGAGTTGAACGTGTTCGACGAGAAGTAGTAGTGTCCCCAATCTTTATTCAACAGGTTGGTCAGGTTAATGATGTCGTAAGTAATGGTAATAACTTGTTTGTGTTTGGTACCGAAGTTGAAGTCCTGAGTGAAGCGGAAATCCAGATCGGTGTTCCATGGTGTGTGGGCAGCGTTACGCTCTGTAAACTGGCCGCGGCGCGAGCTCAGGTACGGGTTGCTGTCGATATACTGATCGAAAGCTGCCGCCATTGCTGTTTCGGCCGCCGATGGTGTAGTAGGTGTTGTGCTGAACAATTTGATGGTTTCGCCTGCGTTCGGGATGTAAGCTACGTTGATCTGTTGGCCGGTGCCGTCGATAGCGGTGTTATAGAAACCGTAAGTATACGGGTTACCCGATTGAGCGCTGAAGAAGAAGGTAAAATTTGATACCAGGCTCTTGGTAGCACCCCATGCCAAACGGTAGTTAATAGTTGAAACGATACGGTGACGGATATCAAAGTTCGAGAAAGCTTCCTGCGGATTATTAGGGTTGGCGGCCTGGTTTAACTGCCAGTTCGACTCCATCGAGTTACGGATACCGTTGGTTACGTCTTTCGATTCGCCATAGGTATAGGCAACGTTGGCATCTAAACCGCCAATGGTTTTAGCAACCTGCGCGGTAATGCTGTAACGGTGACCCTGGTTGGTGTTCGATAATTCGTAAGCGTTGGTAAAGTTAGCCGAAGGCTTGGTGTTTACAAATATCGGCTGCTGGTGCTGGGTATCGTATGGATAATAAGCGACCTGGTCGGTAGTGTTAACCTGCTGGAACTTCAGATCGCGGATAACGTCGGTATAGATACCTTCCAAAGTAAATCTCCACTGATCGGCAGTTTTAAAGTCAACCGCTAAGTTGCTTCTCCAAACCTGTGGCATTTTAAAGTTGTTATCGATCATATCCACCTGGGTAGCGCCGGCGCTGTTGGTAGTCTGCCCCTGCTGGTTAACAAAACTTAAACCGCCGATAGGCGAAGCATGGATCAGGTCGCTTGGCAGGAATGGGTTGAAACCCGTTTTTTTATCATAAGCACCAAAAGTGGTACCGTTGTTGTAGAATGCATAACCAAACCATGCAAATGGCACGCGGCCGGTGAAGCTGCCGGTTCCGCCGCGCAGGATCACGCTCTGATCGCCGTTGATATCGTAGTTGAACGATACGCGTGGGTTGATCTGGGCGTTGCCTAAATAGTTGTTTTTGATATCGGCAGGTTTAGTGTAAGTAAAGGTTGTACCGTAGTTAGGATCGGCAGCAGCGCTGGTAGTTTTAGCAGCTAAAGGTTGCTTTGTCGGGATATCGGCATAATCCAAACGTATACCTGCGGTAATTTTCAGGTTATCGGTAGCCTGGATCTCATCCTGAGCATAAGCGCTCCACAGGTTAACATTGAACTGAGCCGATGGGTTGGCCAGGATGTTATCTCGGGTGTTCGACTGGTAATCCGAATAGTAGTAGTTAGCGCGTACACGCGAAGGTACGAATGCTGTTACGGTAGCGGGGTTCGAGTTGTAAACGCCGGTAAATTTATCGATGCTGCCAAAAGCTACACGGCCGTTCCACGCGTTTACGAAGTTATAAGTGATATCGTAAAACTCATTGTGTGTACCAAAAGTGAAGTTATTGATGCCTTTGGTCCAGGTTAAGTTATCGGTAAACTCTTTTGTTTTTTGGTGCATATCAAAAATAGCGCCTTCGCGGTCGGTACCCATAAAGATGGTAGTACCAGGGGTGCGGCCGGCAATTTCGATCTGCGGTAACGACGGATCAGAGTTTGGCGAGCGGTAATCGTGAACGTTTGAGTACCCTAATACCAGGTTATTGTGTAGGTTGTTTGATATCTGCGATTTTAACTCGGCAACAAACGAAGTTGAGTTGTTGTTCGAGGTATAGTCGATGCCGCTGAAACGGAAATTGGCACCATCGCGCTCTAAGTTAGTTGCTTGCGAAGTGATGGTGTTGTTGCGCAGGGTAAGCTGGTTTTTATCGTTGATGTTCCAGTCTAAACGATTAAAAAACTTGTTCGAGTTCGAGAAGATCGTGGTATTATCATAAGTGCCTGGGCTTATACCGCCTGTATATGCAGTAAAGGCAGTTGCAAGGTCTTTAGCATCCTGTAAAGAAAGGATAGCGGCCGAACCGGCGGTACCTGCGCCACTGATCACCGGATCCTGGCGGCGTGAGATCTCTTCGTTGGTAAAGAAGAACAATTTATCTTTGATCAACGGGAAACCTACGCGGAAACCTGCGTTATAATCGTGAAATTCGCTTGGCTCACTGCCGCCGTCACCGCCCGAAAGAACAGGAGCGTTGTTCGGGCCAACCATAAAAGCACCGCGGCCATAACCATAAACCGAACCGGTAACAGTATTTGTACCGCTGCGGGTAACCGCATTGATCGAACCGCCTAATACGTTACCGATCTTGATATCGTAAGGAGCAACTAAAACCTGTACGTCCTGGATAGCGTCTAACGATACCGGGCTGGTACGGGTACTGCTGCCTACCGAACCGCTTTGGTTGGTTTGGCCACCCAGCGAAGGGCTGAAACCGATAGCATCGTTATTGATGGCACCGTCTAACGTTAAGTTATTGTAACGGAAGTTGGTACCCTGGAACGAGTTGTTGGCGCTTTGCGGCGTAATACGGGTAATATCGGTCAGGCTGCGGTTGATAGCCGGTACACGGCGTAATTGTGCCTGGCTAACATTGGTGCCTGCACCATTCTTGGTGGCGCCGCCAACTACTGTAACCGCTTTTAACTCGGTAGTGGCATCGGTCATTTTAAAGTTATAGGTAGCGTTCCCTAAAGTGATGGTGAGATCGGTACGCTCTTCCTTTTTAAAACCGATAAAGCTGGCGGTAATTGTATAAGGGCCGCCCGGATTAACGTTGGGGATAGAGTAACGACCATCAATGTTGGTTTGGGCACCATAATGCGTACCCGTGCTTGTGTTGGTTACATATACAGATACACCTGGCATTGCCGCGCCTTTTTGGTCGACAATTTTACCACTGATGGTTGCGCTGGTGATCTGTGCATTTGCTACACCGGCTATAGCGAGGATGATGCCGGTTAACATTAAGATGTAAAGCTTTTTCATTTATGGTTTGATTTTACCACAAAGGTTGCCTTAACACATTAAGTCTATGTTAACGGTAGATTATTTTTAGAGGAAATTGATAGCAGGATTTTAATGTAATTTCAATATCTTGTTTACATTAATTTAACACAGCTTTTCTTTACCCGCAATAACTACTTACTACCCACTGCTTATCAGTACCTGATCTTCAGCCTGATCAGTATAAAATGCAGCAGCCAGACAGGGCCAATGAGCAGGAATTTGATATCATCAAAGAACGAAGGTTTTTTACCCTCTATTTTATGACCGATGAACTGCCCTATCCACGCCGCGACGAACAGCACCAGGCACGATAACCACAACGCCGGGCCGCCGGTTTTGGCCCATTGCTCTAAAACGATGATCATATAAGTAAAACCAAACACAATCAGCAGCATAAAATACGACAGGATGGGCGAAAGCTTATAGTAATAGTAGATTGAAAACGCGATCAGGAACGAGGCCCAGTTTAAAAAACCGTTATACTGGCCCAAAAAGTTAAGATGCGGAAAAGGTATGGCCCATATCAACCCCAGTAAACTAAATACAATGGTCGGCACGCATATCCAGTGGATCAACTCATTGGTTTTGTTCTGATGGCTCTCGGCATATTTGTCGAAGTAAATATCGACAGGGCGTTTCGCTGTATCGGTCTGGGCGGGTTTGTTCTTTGCGGCCATTACAATTGGTTTGGGATCGTAAAATTACAGAAAAAATTTCAGGCGGGCTGCGACTTTATTTGGCCTTCGCTTTATGATTCCTGCCACGGGGGCACATGGGTATTTATGGGTATTTTTGCATCACTTCAGGCTCTAACCCTTTCCATTCGCGCTAAACGCACTTCAATATTTCACCCCCATCAGGCACTTGGGTATCATATGGGAGTTTATGGGTATACCCATATTTTGCTTTCTGTTTATCAATTTCTCAGAAAATATCGCGTTTCACATTCCTACAATTTACGCATAAATCCTGTCTTATCCAAAACAAAGCCCACAAAAAAGCCCGGCTTACACCAGGCTATGAATATTTTCACAAAGTCTCCCCTACCGGGGGAGATTTAGAGCGTGCTGGCTGCTACTTCGCAAACGCTACCGACCGGGTTTCCCTGATCACCGTAACCTTGATCTGGCCCGGGTAGGTCATCTCGGTTTGGATACGGTTCGAGATATCGGCAGCCAGTATTTCCGACTGTGCATCGGTTATCTTTTCGCTTTCAACCACCACGCGCAGTTCGCGGCCGGCCTGTATAGCGAAAGTCTTTTCAACGCCCGGGTACGATAGCGCCAGTTCTTCCAGCTCTTTCAAACGTTTGATATAGCTTTCAACCACCTCGCGGCGTGCACCCGGACGCGCGCCCGATATCGCATCGCAAGCCTGGATGATCGGCGATATCATCGAGGTCATCTCGATCTCGTCGTGGTGAGCACCTATGGCATTGCAAACTTCGGGGTTCTCTTTATATTTCTCGGCCAGCTGCATACCCAAAATAGCATGCGGCAGTTCCGGGTTGTCATCAGGCACTTTGCCAATGTCGTGCAGTAAGCCTGCGCGTTTGGCCAATTTTACGTTCAAACCTAATTCTGCTGCCATGGTAGCGCAAAAGTTGGCAACCTCGCGGCTGTGCTGCAGCAAATTTTGCCCGTACGACGAACGGTAGCGCATACGGCCCACCATCCTGATGAGCTCGGGGTGCAGGCCGTGGATGCCCAGGTCGATCACGGTGCGCTCGCCTATCTCCACGATCTCTTCTTCTATCTGTTTTTTAGTTTTGGCAACCACCTCTTCAATGCGCGCCGGGTGGATACGTCCGTCGGTTACCAAACGGTGCATAGCCAGGCGGGCTATTTCGCGGCGAACCGGGTCAAACCCCGAAAGGATGATCGCTTCCGGTGTATCGTCAACAATGATCTCGATACCTGTAGCGGCTTCAAGCGCACGGATGTTACGGCCTTCTCTGCCAATGATACGGCCCTTAACCTCATCGTTATCGATGTTGAAGATCGAAACCGTATTCTCGATAGCGCTTTCGGTAGCGGTACGCTGTATAGTTTGGATAACAACCTTTTTAGCTTCCTTAACCGCGGTCAGTTTGGCTTCATCAACAATGTCCTTGATCTGCATCATGGCCTTGGTGCGGGCTTCTTCGCGCAGGTTATCTACCAATTGGTTCTTGGCTTCTTCAGCCGAAAGGCCGGCAATATTCTCCAACTGCTCAATATGCTGGCTTTTCAAAGCCTCAACCTCTTCCTGCTTTTTAAGGGCAAGCTCAGTTTGTTTTTCGAGGTTTTTACGAACGTTCTCCAATTCCTGGTCCTTACGGTTAGCGTTCTCCAGTTTCTGGTTAAGCGATTGCTCTTTTTGTTTAATGCCGTTCTCGCGCTGGCTTATCGCATTGTTCTTACCGCTTATCTCCTGCTCGTGCTCGGCCTTCATCTGCAAAAACTTCTCTTTTGCTTCCAGCAAGCGGTTCTTTTTGAGCAATTCGGCTTCGTTCTCAGCCTCTTTTAAAATCTTTTTAACTTTATTTTGAGCGGCTGCCTCCTGGTCTTTAAAAAGCTTCCGCAGAAAGAAGCGGCCTATGGGAACGCCTGCTCCAACGCCTACCAGCAGCCCGATAATTAAGTATAGTATATTATTCATGATATAATTGGTGTAAATAAAAAAACCGCAACTAAATTTTTAAGCTTCATGTATTATTAAACTTCGATTAAATAGCCGGAAGTTAAGCCATCGCCAGATTTTTATTACTAAATGGCGTACGCTTTCTCACCTCCTTTAATATTGAAGTGTTAAGTTTTTAAATAGTGAAACTTAAAAAAATTTAACTGCGGTTAAATCTTTATTTGCTCGTTTATATGTATAAAGAACGTTACTGCTTCGAAAAAAACTCGGTTAACAAGTGATCAAGCTGATACACTTTCTCCGCTACCTGCGTATCATCGGCACCAACGCGTTTTTCGGCCTTTAACGCCGATGTTGCGAAGTGCAGTACACACATGGACAACAGGTCCTGTTTATCTTTAACCGCGTAATTTTCCTGGTATTCTTTTACCCGGTCGTTGATCAATTTAGCCGCTCTACGTATTATTTCTTCCTCTTCCATGTTTACCTTTAAAGGGTAAACTCTGTCAGCAATATTTATTTTTATGGAGATTTCTCCCATTGAGCTATTTCACTTATTCCTCCGTGTTACTTTTTGAGCAACACAATACATTTATCTATTTCCCGCACAAATTCGTTAATTTTTTGCTTGATGTCAAGGGTTTTTTCATTTGTTTCCGAAAACGACTTGGCAAGCTTCACTACACGAAGCTTCTCATCAAACTCTTTATTTTTTTCTTTGCTGATGTTCAGGGCTACTTTTAACGATTCATTTTCCAGTTTTAACAGATCGTTTTCTTCCTGTAACGCCGCGCAAAGCTCTATCAGTCTTTCTGTTTTTTCTACAACTATGTCTAATTGCTCAGCTAATACAGCCATTGTTGGTATTCGTTATTTTGGTTATTTGTTATCAGGTACTGAGCTATCAGTCAAATTTTATTTTTTATTCAGTTAACAAATATCCTAATAAATTAACATTATAAAAAATTGGACAGACGAAAGTTAATGCGATAGGTTAATGTATATGTCCCATAAAGGCAATATCAGTGAATTAATGATATTGACGTTTATTTTAATTGATTTAAATTCTCGCGAAGTCGCTAAGAGTAAGCTTTAAAAACTTTGCACCTTTGCGTGAATTAATAAGATGTTTTGGGCGTTGCCGATGGCCCGCGCTTTCCGCTCATACTGCACAGGCATTAGCCACAGGGCCGGTATCCGCTGCAATCGCTAACGCAAACCCCACAAGTCACTTTTTTAATTTTGAATTTTGCCTTTTGACTTCACTTCCGGATCTCCGCTCCTGCTTCCTTACCAAAATTGTAGATCAGCTTCTGCATAATGCCGTCAATGGCCTTATCGGTCAGGGTTTTTTCTTCATCCTGTATCACAAAACTCAACGCGTAGCTCTTTTTACCGGCCGGCAGCTTATCGCCAACATACACGTCGAACACATCCACGCTTTTCAGCAACTTGCGTTCTGTGCGCAGGGCAATTTGTTTTAACTGCTGGAAAGTCACGTTCTGGTCTATCAGCATACTCAAATCCCTGCTCACAGCCGGGAATTTGGATACCTCCTGATAAACGATCTTGTTCTTGCGCACCAGGTTCAATAGTACGTCGAAATTAAAGTCGGCATAAAACACTTCTTTATCTACGTCGGCTTTTTTCAAAGCGACTTTTGCCACCGCGCCGAAGTCCACCAGCACCTTACCGTTTTTAACGTATTGCAGGCCGTAAGCCAGGTTGGCGTTAGCAGTATCTTCAACAGTATAATCCTTTACATTCAATCGCGAAAGTAGGGTATCAACCACGGCTTTCAGGTTATAAAAGCTTACCGGTTTGGCTTTAACGTTCCAGCCGGCGGCATTGTCCACCCCGGTCATCAATACCGAAAAGCGCTGGTTCTCTACGTATTTGTCTTCTCTGGTGCTGTACACTTTGCCAAACTCGTATAGCTTCAAATCGGCGGCTTTACGGTTCTGGTTATAGGCGATAGCCTCCAGCCCCGAGTACAGCAGCGTCTGGCGCATAATATCGAGGTCGTTGCTTAGCGGGTTCAATATTTTCACGGCCTCGTCGATATTTTCGGCATAAGCAGCTTTGGTGAGCGAGTTGGCCAGCATTTCGTTAAAGCCGTTGGCGGTCAGCAGGTCGCTTATCGCATTCTGCACCGTATCCTTATCCGGCCTTACCGAGGTATTGAGCGATGCGCGGATCTGCGTCGGTATCTCTATGTTGTTATAGCCGTAAATACGCAATATCTCTTCAATCACATCCACATCACGGGTCACATCCACGCGGTACGGCGGTACTTTGAGCGATAAGCTTTCAGTGGTTTCGTGTACGATCTGGATGTCCAAAGCCTTAACAATACTTTTAATCATATCGTTACCGATGGCTTTGCCGATCAAGCGGTCGACATTTTTATAAGCCAGTTCCACCTCGAATGGCGCAACCGGTGCAGGGTACAAATCAACAATCTCGCTTGATACCTCGCCGCCGGCAACTTCCTGTACCAGCAGCGCAGCAAACTTCAGGGCGAACACCGGCATATCCGGGTCGGTACCACGCTCAAACCTGAACGAGGCATCGGTTTTCAACCCGTGCCTTTTCGATGTCTTCCTTACCGATACCGGGTTAAAATAAGCGCTCTCCAAAAATATAGCTTTAGTACCCTCACTCACGCCCGAAGCTGCCCCGCCAAACACGCCGGCAATACACATCGGCTCTTCGGCATTGCAGATCATCAGGTCATCAGCAAACAGTGTACGGTCAACGCCATCCAGGGTTTTAAATACTTTTCCGGCCAAACCGGTTTTAACAACCACCTTATTGCCTTTTATAGCGGCGGCATCAAAAGCGTGCAGCGGCTGGCCGAGGCCATGCAGCACATAATTGGTAACATCAACAATATTGTTAATACTGCGTATACCAATAACCGCAAGTTTTTCCGTCAGCCATTTCGGCGATTCTTTTACTTCGATACCCGATATCGTTACACCCGCATACCTTGGGGCGTCTGTAGCATCTTCAACCACCACTTCAACCGGCAGGCTTTTATTAACGATCTTAAATGCGCTTACATCGGGTTTTATAACCGGCAGCTTCAAAAACGCTGCAATATCCCTCGCCGTACCCAGGTGCGATGCCGCATCGGCACGGTTGGGCGTTAAGCCTATCTCGTATAAATAATCGTCGTTAAGTTTAAAGTAGTCTTTGGCTAAACTGCCTACAACGGCATCGGCATCGAGTACCATAATGCCGTCATGATCGGTGCCCAGGCCAATCTCGTCGTTAGCGCATATCATGCCCGACGATTCCTCGCCGCGTATTTTCGATTTATTAATCTTAAATGGCTCACCTGTGGTTGGATAAACCGTTGTACCCACGGTTGCCACCACCACTTTCTGCCCTGCGGCCACGTTCGGCGCACCGCAAACAATCTGCAGGTCTTCACCGGCGCCAACGTCAACTTTGGTGACGCTCAGGCGATCGGCATTAGGGTGCTGGTGGCGCTCTTTTACATAACCGATCACCAAACCTTCCAACCCGCCGGGAACAGCCTGTACTTTTTCCAGGCTTTCCACCTCCAGGCCGATGCCGGTAAGGATAACGGATATTTCTTCGGGAGTTTTATCGGTATTGATAAATTGCTTTAACCAGTTATACGAGATCTTCATTGCTTGCAGAAAAATGAATGGCAAAGATAAGTCTTTAGTCGGAAGTCCATAGTCAATAGTCCATAGTCGATGGCAAAAAAACTTAGAAATACTATAAATTTAAATTTAAGATGTGACCTTGTTAAGTATTTTCCATTACGATCAATCTTTGCTATGGGTCATCCACCATGGACTATGGACTTCTGACTGAGGACTCAAGACTACATCAGATCATCCCCTCATCACCAAAGCTAAAATACCCGTCGTCGGTTACGATAAGGTGGTCATACACTTTTATTTCCAGTATCTGCCCGGCTTCGCAAAGGCGTTTGGTGAGGGTTATATCCTGCTGGCTGGGCTTTAACCCGCCCGAGGGATGGTTGTGCGCCAGGATAATACCTGCCGCATGATTTTCCAAAGCTACCTGGAAAATGATCTTCGGATCGACGATCGTGGCCGCCAAACCGCCCTTGCTGATCAAATGTGTACCTGTAACTTTGTTGGATTGTGCCAGGGTAATGATCCAGAACTCCTCATGGTTCAGATCGGCAAATATGCGGTACAGTATTTTGTAGGCGTCGCGGCTGCAGGTGATCTGCTCTACGGCTTTGGTCTCGGTATCGTCGCGGCGGCGGCCAAGCTCTAAAGCTGCTATAATTGATATGGCTTTGGCTTCGCCGATGCCTTTAAACTTCGAAAGCTCGTTAACGCCCGCCTTACCCAGCGCATTCAGATCGTTTTTATAATGGTGCAATATCCGTTTGCTCAACTCCACCGCCGATTCGTCCCTGCTGCCGCTACCGATGAGTATGGCGATCAACTCGGCATCGGTAAGGTTACGCCTGCCCTGCCCCAGCAGCTTTTCACGCGGGCGGTCCTCCTCGGCCCAGGCTTTGATGCTGATCTTGCTTTCGTAGGGTTCCATTGTTAGATATGCGTATTGAGATGTGCGTATTGAGACATTGCATGGTAAATATGGTTATTTTCAAACGTAATACCATATGATACGCAATGTTTTGCGTGAGGGATAGTAGCGAATACCGGCCTTGTGGCTAAGGACTCCCGATGGTATCGGGACAGGTCGTGCAGTATGAGCGGATAGCCCGACCCGATAGGGGCACGCCCTGAAAAACAGAATCAAGAGGCAAGAACCAAGAGACAAGGCCATGTCCAGCCATAACCGTTCCATTGCCTCGATCTAAAAACAACAAACCCAATAAAAACCTATAAAACAAAAAAGGTGATGGACTAAATATCCATCACCTTCTTTCAAAACCTTTTAACAGATTCTGTTATGCTTATGCTAAGCCGTTAACAAATTTAGTCAGTTTCGACTTATTGTTTGAAGCTTTGTTTTTGTGGATCACGTTCTTTTTGGCCAAACGATCAAGCATCGAGATCACTTTCGACAATAACGGAGTTGCTTCCGATTTCGAAGTAGTGTTTCTTAATCTTTTAATTGCGTTACGGGTTGTTTTAGCCTGGTAACGGTTGCGTAAACGCTTCGCAGCGTTAGCCCTGATTCTTTTTATCGATGATTTATGATTTGCCATTGCTTATAGCTCTTTTTTCGTTCTGTTTTTAAGGACTGCAAATATAGGCACTTGTTTTTAATTTGCAAAGAGGGATTTGAAAAATAATTCAAAGCTTAATTTCCTAAGTACTCTTATCGCCAAACTTGCCTGTAACTAAATTCGTTTTGCATACTAATACTATCTGACGTAGAATAGATTTAAACCAATCAGTACACCATAGATAATTAAAGCAATTATAGCTGGCACCCAAATTTTGCGCGTTGTGAACTGCTTAAAATTTTTAAAATGATAATCCCACATTGGCTTGATCAGGATCAAACCACCAATGGCATTCGGTAAAATAAAACTGATAAAAAAATTATCGGAAAACTGCCTCGCAAACTTAAAAGACACCCCATTCCAAATCAAGCAAAAGATCAAAACTCCAACAATTTGCTTTCTATTCTCTATTTCAGATAAGTTATTAGAATAAAGTATTCCTCCAAAAAATGTAGAAAGCAGAATTGAGAAAATAAAAATTGTCAGTCTATTAAATAACTTAGGCTTATCTTCGAGCATCGTTGATATCATTTTTTCTTTGTAATATATTGCTAAACTATCATTTTTATAGACTTATTAAGAATTGAAACTGCATCTATCCCATGTCCAAATCCGACACGACCGACCTCCTCCTGTTCCTCGCCCCTTTCGACGGGCGGATACAGCAATTGGCCCTGTGGCTGCGCGATTGGGTTTGGGAGCAATACCCGCAATGCAACGAGCTGATCTATGATAATTACAATGCCCTGGCCTTTGGCTGGTCGCCTACCGAAAAGATGACCGATATTTTTTGCTCGGTAGCCCTGTACGGCAATAAGGATGTGCACTTCGGCTTTTACTGGGGATCGGAGATCAACGACCCCGAAAAATTGCTGCAGGGCGCCGGCAAACAATACCGCTACCTGCGCATAACCGATCAAAGCGGTTTCCCGGTTGAATACGCTACCCGCCTGGTAGCCGATGCCTATGCCAACTCGATGGTTAAACTTAAACCCAACGCAGTGCTAAACGAGGGGAAAACTATCGTAAAATCGAGCCTACCGGTTAAAAAACGGCCGGGAGTGGTGATACCGAAGAAAGCTGCCAGATAAGGGGCTATTTTACTATTAGCTCTTGCCGAATAATAACGTCATAACCTAAAATCCCTTTTCTGATTACAAGCTGCACTTGATTTGCCCTGTTCAGATTAATACCGCAATCAAAAACCAATTGTTTGGTAATTTTATCATAATCAACATTGGCAACTGCATTTCCGCAACCTGCAGTCCCTTTCGCCATATTACTTTTATCCTTTAATTGCAATTGTATAGTAACAGGGTACCCGCGCTCAAAATAGTAATTCGCAAAAAAAGGAATGGCTACAAGGATACCGCCCCATGTAACCGTGTTGAACACAATGTGTAGCAACCACGATGTCATATTAATTTTCTCAATGAGATATCGGTATAAAACGGGCGTTAATAACAATCCTGTCAGTAGCCACACTGTACCTGGAATGATCGGATCGGTAAACGTTAGTCTATAAATATCAATAGTTTTTATCGTTAGCAGCATCGCCCCGAAAAATAATACTCTAAACGTAAGTTTTATCCACGAAAACCCATCAAATAGTGCTTTACAAAAACGTTTTAAACCTGCATTAACTACCAAAACCGTGCTTACTTTAAACCAATAATAGTCAAAATCTCCATTATAAATCTGTATCCCGAATTAATCGCACAGATAATGTTATTTTTCCGCATATTTAATCCATGAAGCAAAAGCTCGCACTTTTACTTTTATGCATCACCACTCTAACCCTCTGTTGCTCCTGGGGGTTCTTCGGTCACCGGCGCATTAACCGCATTGCGGTTTTTACGCTACCCAAAGGCATGGCCGGCTTCTACAAAGCCAATATCGATTTTATTACCGAGCACGCTGTAGATCCGGATAAAAAACGTTACGTCGACTCGAGCGAAGGGCCGAAACATTTTATCGACGCCGACCATTACGGCAAAAACCCATTCGCCAAAATACCCGAGCGCTGGGCCGAAGCCGAACGGCAATACAGCGCCGATTCGCTCGATAAATACGGCACCGTACCCTGGACCATCCAACACTATTATTATAAACTGGTAGATGCATTTAAGCGTCGCGATACGACGGACATCCTGCATACCTCGGCCAACCTGGGGCATTATATTGCCGATGCTAACGTCCCGCTGCATACAACGATGAACTACAATGGTCAGATGACTCACCAGGAGGGCATCCACGCCCTTTGGGAAACGCGGGTGGTGGAGCTTTTCAGCGATGGGTATAATTATCACGTCCCGCCGGCACATTATATTCAAAGTCCGCTTAAAGAAGCCTGGAAAATGTGCCGCCGTTCGTTCAAATGCGTCGATTCGGTTCTGGTATTCGAAAAGCAGTTAAGCGCCACTTTTACAGACGACAAAAAGTACGGCCAATTTAAACGTGGCAACCGCAAGGTGAAGGACTATACTGTGGAGTATGCCGAAGCCTATCAGAAAATGCTGCACGGTATGGTCGAGCGGCAAATGCGCCTCTCGGTTATGGAAGTGGGTAACTTTTGGTTCACTGCCTGGGTTGATGCCGGACAACCCAACCTGGATAAACTGATTGCAACGCCTTTAACCTCAGAACAAAAACAAAAATTATTACTGGAAGAAACATCATACAAAACGGGTAAAGTAGTAGCTTTAAGCAACAAATAATTCCATTAGAATGAAAGCCGGGTTTATGGTATTGGCAGCATTAGGTTTGTTGTGCCTGCAAAGCAATGCGCAACACAAAAGCGCGCAAAAACCTAAAGAAAAAATAGAAGCATTAGTACTTGCGAAAGTAAAACAAGTGCCCGAAGTAAAGCAGTTTTTCAGAACCGCAGCCGGTCAACGCCCCGACTTAATGATGGACAGGAGGCCCGACGGGGATTTTATGTATTATGAAGTAAAGATGGGCCTAACCGGTGGAGACATCTTCAGAACCGCAGAGCGCTTTTGCGTCGATCCACGTACAATGAAAGTTTACTATTGGGATGTGATGGCCGATGACATGGCTTTTTCTTCCTCTGCCATCATTACTTTGGAGCAGTGGCGAAAGTTGCGAAAAACTGCTGCCTGGCAAAAACCGCATACTTACAAAGCCGGAAAATTAGTAGCTTTAACAAAATGACCTTATGTTCAGACAATTAAGCTCCACCAAGCACCACGAGCGCATCAAATGGCGCAGCCACGAGCCATCGCGGCTGGAGACATTCAGCGACGCCGTTTTTGCCTTCGCGCTAACGCTCATTATCGTATCGGTAGAAGTGCCTAAACTTTTATCGATCTGCTGGATATGATGAAGGGTGTGGTCAGCTTCGGTATCTGCTTTGCGTTCTTATTCAACATCTGGAACATGCAGAATAAGTTCTTCCGCCGTTTCGGGCTTACCGATGCCTACACCAGCGCTTTAAATGGCATCCTGCTCTTTGTATCGCTTATCTATGTGTACCCTTTAAAGTTTTTAACTTCACTTATCGGCACCGAAGATCAGTTTAACGATCATGGGCACCTGGTATCCAAAATCACTTCGGCGCAGGTACCCATGCTTATGATCATTTATGCATCAGGTTTAGGTGTGATCTATTTGCTGTTTTTCCTGATGTACCAGAACGCACATCGCCATGCCCTCATCCTGCACTTAACACCACAGGAATTGTTCGAAACAAAAACACTGGGGTATGGCAATCTGCTGGCAGTTGGGGTATGTGTCCTGTCGATAACCACCGCCTTGATATTGCCCCAGGCCACTGCCGGCAATGCCGGTTTTATATTTTTCCTGCTGGGGCCTGCCTACTCGTTCTGGTACGCTTACCGCGGAAAGAAATCAAGGCTGATGTTCGGGCATTAAGCTGCCTTTGCCGCCTGCCTGCTTTTTACAGCAGCATAAACAGCAGGTATTACCGATATCAGGATGATCGCCAGCGACACCAGCGAAAAGTGGTTCTTAAAGAAAGGGATATCGCCGAAGAACTTACCGCCGAAAAGGAAAATGACGATCCATGGCGCACCGCCTAAAATATTGTACAGGCTGTAACGGCCAAAAGGCATTTTACCTACGCCGGCCACAAAAGGCGCTATGGTACGTATAATCGGCACAAAACGACTGAATATCACCGCCTTCCCACCATGCCGGGTAAAAAAAGCTTTGGTTTCGAGGTAGTAGCTCTGTTTGAGTATCTTGTTCTGGGGTTTAAATACATTCTCCCCTAAAAGCGTCCCTAAAAAGTAATTCACCGTATTGCCCGCAAAAGCTGCGATGATCAGGATAGCCGCCATCAGGTAAATATCCAAACCGGTATTGCCACCTGCAATTAAAGCCCCGGCTGCGAATAATAGCGAATCGCCCGGCAAAAACGGCGTAACCACAAAGCCGGTTTCTGCAAAAATTATCGCAAAGAGAATAAAATACGTTTCGCCCCGGTACTGACTGATAATGTCGGCGAGGTTTTTATCAATATGCAGTATAAAATCGATAAGGTGTTTGATGAGTTCCAAAATGCGTGCTTTTTAGTTCGCCGCAAAAATATAAAAAAACAGGGCAATAAATACGTAGTTACTGATTAGTTATTACCGAAGCGGTAAAGGCTGCGCTATCGGTACGGCCTACCAAACCGCGGGAGTAGATGGTATACAGCCGGCCATCCTGCACAGTAATATTGCTTAGGGTGCTTAGGGTACTGGCAGGTGTTGCCGTGGCGTTTATTTTAAAAGCATAAATGCCGGCAGGCACCTGTATATACGAGGTTACTTTTTTGTAGGTAACATTGGTAAATGCCGTTGTTCCGTTGGCGGTGATATCCAAACCGGCGGTCCGCGGCGAGGCATTTACAAAGCGTATTTTGCCATAACCCAGGTCGGGCAGGGTTGAGTAATCGGTAGTGAGGATATACGTCAGCGTATCGGCATGGGTGGTGGCGCTTGCCAGGCCGGTTACAAATAAGCTGTAGTTACGATTATCCTTTAGTACACTGTCGACATAAAAAACGGTTGTCTGATAATGATTGCGCACCTGCATTACCTGTTCGCCGCTATAAACCGGATAATAACTGGTGATGGTAGGGTAATTAAAAAATTTACCTATGGTACCTAACTGCAAACTACCGAGATACACCTGCATGGGCAGCAGGTCGGGACTGGCATCAACCACACATAACTTGGTTGTAGACGAACTTGGCGACACCACTGCCGTTTTACCGCACGACGGCAGCAGCGATATCGTCAATATCGAAATAACGATAGCCAGCAGGCTCTTTACAACTAAATTATCTGTTCTGCGATGCGTCATTTTTATTACCTGTATCAGTTATTAACTATTTCGCCCAGCGTAAAAGCATTTGTACCTGTGCCATTGTACAGGCCATAACCATAAAAAGTATAAACTCCGCTACTGCTTAACGTAAACGTTTTGGTTAAGATAACGGTATTGGTACCCGCCTGGTTGATCTTTACGGTAACTGCTCCGGTATCGACCACTGCTACTTTTGATATGCCTTTATAGCCGGTGTTGCTAACAACCGTATTATTAAAATAAACATCAACTGCAGGTGCATTTACCGAAGCGTTCACAAAACGAGCCCTGGCTTTGCTCCCTGTTGCAATGGTATCGGTTAACAGGATGCCGCTTACTGCCTGGCTGGCCTGGCCGGCTGTGAGCAGGGTGTACTTTGTGCTTTTGGTAAGGGTTATATCTGCCGAATAAATGGTATTATACAAAGTATCCTTAACGCCGGCTATTTGTTCGCCCGATGCTACAGTCAGGTAGCCCGACGCTAATCCATAAGCCAGTTTATAGCTGTTTTGCCTGGTACCGTTGGCGTAATAGTTGATCGAGCTTGAATTAACCACCAGGTTTACCACATTGATGCTGCTTGTGGTGGTTACCGCAGGGGCATCGTTATTGTCTTTACAACTGCTAAATACAAGCCCTGTCAAACAAAAAAACAATAAATATTTCCCGGTTTTAAATTTCATGGTGCAACGCCCAAAAATAAATTTATAATGCCTAATAAACGAATTTGTTTAAGCCCTTGTATAAGCATAGCTAAACATTTGATACAAATCCCGTTTGGGTATATGCCCTACCCAAAACTTAATTGCACCATTTTGCTTTATAATATGTTGATATATAAGCAGATGTTAACAAATAAATGATACTGTGTTTACATTAATCCCCGCACAGATAACTTAAATTAGTGAAAACTTATACATGGTCGTCCATTTAACCCACATGAAAAACTATGACCTGGAGAAAATTCAGTGGCGAGATCATTCAATCGCCCATCATCGAAGAAGTTGAAAAAGCCATCGAGCGCGAGGCAAATCTGGGTAATAAGCTCAAAGTTTGCATCGGTACCGACTCGCAGGTAAAAGGCAGTGTAACAGATTTTGCAACAGTAATTGTTTTTTTGCGTGAGCAGCGCGGCGGATTTATGTTTATCCACCAGGAGCGCACCTCGCAAAAAATGACCATCAAAGAGCGTATGCTTAATGAGGTGCAAAAATCAATTGATATTGCCTACAAACTGTGCGACCTGCTCGACCTCTACGATGTCGACCTGGAGGTGCACGCCGACATTAACACCAACCCGATGTTTAAATCGAACCAGGCTTTGCACGAAGCTATGGGTTACATTTTGAGCATGGGCTTTGTGTTTAAGGCAAAGCCCGAGGCTTTTGCCAGCAGTTACTGCGCCAACAAAATGGTGCAGTAAACGCATCTTCTCATCTGCTTTTAGCGTGGCTTTTCGGCCGGGGTTGCCTTTTTTGCCTTTATCAAAAAACCATTATTTGTATTTTAGGTTTAATTTTTTGCGCTTAAAACACTTCGGTGCGCTTCCTGTTACGCAATATTATGAAGACCTACCATTTCGAGTTCGAAACCAATCTGCCTATACCATTGGCCGAGGCCTGGGATTTTTTTTCGTCGCCGCTTAATCTCGGCAAAATAACCCCGCCTGAAATGAACCTGGTTATCACAAGCGGGTATACTGATGATAGTAAAATGTATCCGGGCCTGCTGATCTCTTATAAGGTATCTCCCATTTTAGGCATCAAAATGAGATGGGTGACGGAGATAACACACATTAAGGATAACGAATACTTTATTGATGAACAGCGATCGGGTCCTTACGCCTTCTGGCAGCATCAGCATCATTTTAAAGAGATCAGGGGCGGTGTGCATATGACGGATATTTTAGCCTACGCTATCCCCTACGGTATCATCGGCCGCATAGCCAACCGGTTGTTCGTTGCCCGAAAGCTCAAAAAGGTGTTTGCCTATCGCCAGCAGCAGATTGAAAAAATGTTTGGAGTTTATCGGGAACGGTAGAATCAATCCAACCTGAATATGTCCTGGAACCACAGGAATTGTTTGGTATAATACAACTCATCAACCTCATGCGTTTTTTCGGGGCTCGACCACCATTCGTTACGTTTGTTGGTCAATTTGTTGTACATGGCCAGGCTGCAGCGTGGCGGGCAGAATTCATCCAGCAAACCGATGGCCATTAACACCGGGCATTTTACATCGGGGGCAAAATTGAGCGGGTCGTAGTAATCCCACACATCGAATAATTTTTCTTTGTTGAATTTAGGGTGTGTGCGCACATAATTTACGATCATGCCTACCGGCGTTTGCGATTTGGGGTTCAAAGCCGTGATATCATAAGCAGTTCTGAAATCGGCATACAAAGGCACTTGTACAGTAGCTACTTTAATACGCCTATCCATCGCGGCTAAGGCAATAGCCAAACCACCACCCTGGCTCGAGCCGTCGACCATGATCTTGCTGGTATCGATGCCTAAACCAGCGTGCGCGTATAAAAAGTCGAGGCCGCGTACGCAATCCATATACACCGCGCGATATACGTACTCATCGCGGTTTTCGATATTGTACAGGTTATACTCGCCATGGGTATCGATAGCGCTTTTGCTGTTACCGCCCCCGCGCACGTTAAAGTTAAACTCTACAAAATCATCATCATCCAAACTTGGCTCGAGGGCCACAATGTATCCGGGCAGCCTGTATTTAACCGGCAATGGCTTTTTATTTTTGGTGATGGGTATGGTGAGCCATCCGCGTACTACCTTATCGCCCCACGAGTGCATCTCGACCAGGTAAACCCGTTTGTTGTTCACATCGAGCGCATGCTCTTCGGTAACTTTATATTGCGGTGCTATTTTGGCCAGCGAATCGCGGGTGCGCTTCCAGAAAATATCAAAATCGGCAGGCTTATGCAACGGCGGGTTTATTTTTGATGCGTTCACCCCAAAAACCCGTTTCACAGTATCATCGTATGATGACAGGTGGAAGATGAAACTGACCTTAAAAAAGCCGTAATCCTGCTTACAATCTATCTTAAACTTAAAATTGTCGCTGCTTTTTTTTGTCATGTGCACGTTAAGCGTGTTCTCAAACACCTTGTCGCCCATGTCGGTGGTTACATAACAGGTCAGTTTACCATCCTGTGTAACCTTGTATAAATTATCAACCCTGAGTGTATAGCTTACATCGTCGGAATTTTTAAAGATACCATCGGATGCGCCTGGCTTAACCTTGATCAGTATCTCGCCTTCATCCTCGCTGCTGTTTTCTTTTGCCGTATCGGCGGCTTTTACACTGTTAAAGTTTTCGGGCAAGATGTATTGAGCCCTGGCGGCCATGCTACCCAGTATAAAAGCGAACAATAAAAACAGTTTTCCGGATAGTCTCATCCTTTGCACAATAATAGTAAGGTAGTGTTAAAACTTATACGCATAACCTAACGAAAGTGTGTTACCAATACCGGTATTTTTTCCGAAAAGAAAACGCGTGCCGCTAAAAAAGAAACTCTTGTTGCGCGAAATATTATGCGCAACAGTAACGGTAAGCTCGCTATAGGTAAAATCTTTGGCCGGTACGGGGCTTGTCGGGTCGAACGCTTTCGACGGGCTGTATGATGATGCAGTAGTTTCGGTAAGCGATACCTGGTTCTTTTTGGATATGGTAAAACCCAAGGTGCCGCTAAAGCTCAACTGCAGCGGCGCCAGCGAGCCAAAGTACTGGCTTGCACCCACCGTGCCCGAGAACGAGAAGTCCTTCTCGCCGATCTTAAAATCGCCCGAAGCCAGGAACTGCACATTGGCTCCTACATCGCCGTAACCGTGGTTTAGCGAATCGGTATTATGGTAAACCGGGAACAAAAAGTTAGTTTGCACCGAAAAATAAGTACGGTAAGCAATATTGGCAATATAATACGACATGCCTACCGAAGCATCGCCAAGCGAGCCCACTGTTGTTGAATTGACCGTATTTTTAAAGAAATTTACCGTATAAGGTAAAGACACCATCAACGACACCCGGCGCGAAAAACCGTACTCGGCGCTTAACGAAAGCGAGAAAGTAGAATATTTGCCATTATTATCGTACGATTTGGTTTGCCCATTCTCATCCCAATACTGATCATTAAAAAAATACGAAGAGGTAGCGATGACGAACAAACGGTGCTTACCAACCGGGCGGCCGCCTGCCCGTGCCTGCATCGCACCAAAAAACAACACTATCGATAAAAACGCCGATAGCAAAACCGGTGTTTTAAATAATTGCTTTAGTAAAGTAGCCCGACTACGATTCATTCTTTTTTATAAAAATAATAGTTTAAACATAAAAGGTGCTTAAAGATGCACATTAAATTCAATTTAAACTGTCTTTACAGGCCCAAATTATCCGTCATCCACTTCATCTTGTACGCAAACAACTCGGGCGAAACTTCGTGTGTTAAATTAGGATAGATGAACAATTGTTTTGGCGTTTTGATGTTATTATACATGATCAGCGAATTGGTCGGGGGCACCAGCGGATCGAGCAAACCTATACCCAAAACAACTTTACATTTGATATTACTCACCAGGTTTTTTAGATTGAAATACTCGAAGTTATCCATCAATGTTTCAAACTTAACGCCTTTGGCATCGGCATAATCATGAAACACGGTAATCGGCCATCTGTTTGTGTAGTACGGAACTTTGAGGTCGATATAACCCGGGTTCTCGGCCTCGCAAATAGATACCCGCGGATCGACACTGGCTAAACAAAGTGTTAAATAACCACCCTGGCTACCCCCCGTAACAAATATCGACGATACATCAAACAGCTCCTGGTGGGCATAAATAAAGTCCATCAGGCGCACGCCGTCCATTATCGCGCCGCGGTAAATGTATTTATCCTTGTCTTCCAGGCTGTAAGAGATATAATCTTCCCTGTCGGGATGGATCACGTCGCGGCTATTACCATGTCCGCGCACATTAAGCGCAATCGATGCAAACTGCGATCCGCCGTGTATAGGCACCATAGCGTTACCATACCCCGGCATTGAAACATATACCGGGAACTTCTCTTTTGCATGGCGATCTTTAGGCAGGGTTAACCATGCTCTGACGGTAAGGTTACCCAACGATTGCATTTCGATGAGGTACACCTGCTCACCTTCTTTTTCTTCTTCCTTATGCTCGGTCATCCTGAAGTTTGGCGGAACGGCGGCCAGCTCCTTTTTGGTGCGCGCCCAAAAATCGTCAAAATCGGCAGGTTTGCCGTAGGTTGAACGGATGGCTTCGATATTGACACCAAAAACCCTTTTCACCGTATCGTCATAATCATCTGAGTTAATAGCGAAGTTGATTTTATAGAAACCGGTTTTTTGCGGCGGTATCTCTACGTGCATTTTTTTTGTCTCGCGCGAGTCGAGGTTTACTTTAACCGAATCCTTATAAACAAATTTATCCTCGTTCGTGTAAACGTAATAGCTTAATATGCCTTCCTGTTTTTTAAAGTAATTGTTCTTTACGTCGACATTGTACGTAATGCTGCTGTTCAGTTTATATATGGCTTCTTTATTGGTAGGATGTTCGATGACGGCGATCGAATTGCTGCCCGTTGCTTCTTCCTTGGCTTTTTGCGCTTCGGCATCCTTATTCCACTGCTTCCATTTTTCGTATATTTTCAGGTTATCGTATACCCATTTGCCTACGTAGTTGCCCACTTCCGGACCGATATCATGCGCCAGGTTAGGGAACACAAACAGCTTTTTATTGGCCGGAATGTTGTTGAACATGGATAGCTCGGCGGTTGGCGGCGCCATATTATCCAGCAAGCCAATGCCCACCACGGTTTTAACTTTGATGTTATCGCTAAAGTTCTTCAGGTCGAAATAATCGAGTGTATTCAACACCTGGTCGAGCTTCAACCCGGCCTTTTTGTTATACAGCAATATCTCGCCCATCGGGAAACTATTGGCGCTGGTTACCGCCAGGCTCCTGAAATCGGCGAACACCGGGTTATTGGCGCTGGCAATGTTTACGCGTTTATCGATAGCGGCCAGCGCCATCGAGAGGTAGCCACCCATACTTGCACCGGCAGCATAAATAGCGGTCGAATCAAGCTCGGGGCGACTGGATACAAAATCAACCAAACGCACACAATCCATCAGCACACCGCGCAAAATGTATTTATTCTTATCTTCTATACCTGTAGTGATGTATTCTTCACGATCGGGTTTGAGCACATCGTCGCTCAGGGTTTGCCCGCGTACGCTGAGGCTGAGCAAAGCCATGGCGGGCGTGCCCTGCATCGGTACGGCCTGAGCCGCGTAACCCGGCAGGTATAAGCTTACCGGCAGGCGCTGGCCCGGTCTCAAATCTTTAGGCAGGCTCATATACCCTCTGATGGTCATATTACCCAACGATTGCATCTCGATCAGGTAAACCTTATCCAGGTCGCTGTGCTCCAGGTCGGGTTTTTCGGTCACTTTAAAATTTGGCTTTACCTGTGCGAGCTCGCGTTTGGCTTCGGTCCAGAACGCGTCAAAATCGGCAGGCTTGTGCTTTTCGGTATGTATCTTATTGGTATCCACACCAAACACGCGGCGCACAGTATCGTCATAATCGCCGGTGTTGATCGCAAAATTAACCTTGTAAAAACCGGCCGGCTGTGCTGGGATATCGAAGGTTACCGTCTTTTCCGATTTTGCCGGGATGCTTACCGCAACAGAATTCTGCGCTACCAGCTTACCTTCGGGCGTGCTTACGATATACGACAGCTTACCGTTTTGTGCCGACTTGAAATTACTCTTCAAAGTCATGTTATAGGTAATGGCTTCGTTACCGGTAAAAATGGCATCCTTATTAGCCGGATGTTCCTTCACGTCGATCACCTCGGCATTGGGGTCGGGCGGTGGCGGTGGCAGCACTTTGACAGCTTCGGGCGGTTTGTTATAAGCAAACCATTTGTTATAGATCTGTAGTTTGGTAAATACCCACGAACCTACCCAGCGGCCCATCGAGGGGCCGACATCGTGCGCGATATTGGGGAAGATGAAGATCTTTTTGGGCGCAGTAATATTATTATACATTGCCATTTCGGCCGTTGGCGGGATAAAATTATCCAGCAAACCAATACCTACTATGGTTGGGCATTTAATGCCGGTTACAAAATTCTTCAGGTCGAAATAATCCCAGGTGTTCAGAAAATCAGGATAGTTAAGCCCTTTGTGCTTTGCATAATCCTTCATGGTATTGATCGGAAAAACGTCCCAGGTTTTATCGATAAAGCGCAGGTCAGGGTAACCGGGGTTATCGGCCGAGATGAGCGTTAAGCGATCATCCAGCCCGGCCAGCGCCAGTGCCAGGTAAGCGCCCATACTACCGCCTGATGCGTAAATGGCTTTGGTATCGAACAACTCCGGTTTGCTGAACAAAAAGTCGATCACGCGCACGCAGTCCATCATCACACCGCGGAATATATAGGTATTTTTGTTTTCGATACCGTAAGTGATAAATTCATCTCGGGCGGGGTGTATCACATCGCGGCTGTTGCCCAAACCGCGCACGTTTAAGCCGATATAGGCCAGGCCCGGGAATATCCCCCTGAAGGGACGCATTTCGCCGCCGTAGCCGGGCAAGCCTACCGTTACCGGGAATTTCTGGCCGGGTTTTCTGTCCTTAGGTAAAGTGAGCCATGCCCTTACGGTGATGTTACCCAGCGATTTCATCTCCACCAGGTACACCTGGTCGTTACCGCCGCCCATTTCGGGATGTTCGGTCATCTTGAATTCGGGCGGTACTTTGGCCAACTCGGCTTTGGTATTTTTCCAGAACTGGTCAAAATCAGCAGGTTTTTTCCATTCGCTGCGGATATTGGTGGTATCTACACCAAACACACGGCGCACGGTATCGTCGTCGTCGGTAACGTTGAGCGTAAAATTCACTTTATAGAAACCCGCTTTTTGGCCCGGCATCGCAATGCGCACCTGGGTAAAGCCTTGCGAAGGTATAGTTACCGGGTACGACCGTTTAGCGATGAGGCTATTTTTCAGATCCATGATGTGGTAAGTAATCTTACCTTCCTGCGGTTCCTTATAGGTGCTTTTCAGATCGATACTGTACCGAACACTGTCGCCCGGTTTAAATATCGATACACTGTCGGCCGCATGTTCCGTGATCACGATCTCTTCCTTCGCGGCGGCAGCCACAGGTGCTTTTGGCTTAGGCTTTGGCCTTTGCGCAAACGCTGTAATGCCAGGTACTGATAGCAAGAGGGTCAATATCAGGTATATCTTTCTCACATTCATTTTTTAATCCATTTTTACTCCAGCACTTTTTCTTTCTCCACAACAGGCAAAGCCTGCTCGTTAACGGTCGACGGTAACGGCCTGTTGATCTTCAAAAACAGGTAATTGCGTATTTTTTTATTGAGCGGCTCTTCCATAAACTTATATAAAAACACAGATATGCCATACAAGCCAAAAAACACGTAAAATATGTTTAACTGGTCGTATTCAAACGGCGAATGCCAGTCGAGCCCGTGCTTATCGTAAAATGCAAAAGTCCAATCGTTCAGCCAGTTAATACCTTCGTGTAAAAAGTTATTGAGGAAACCCAAATGGATAAGATAAAAAAGGAACGAAGCGTTGCTTAACAACTGTACAAATTTTGAAGATAAAATGCGCTGTAACGTTGTTTTTTCTTTGATCAGACCGAAGAAAAACATGATAATGGCCGGCGATAACAGCACGGTATCCAGTATCATACCGGTAGGGGTTTTGATGCCGAACTGCTCATCCTTTCCTAACGGTATCAGGGTAAAAAAGTATACGCAAACAAACATCAGGATAAAACCGATATAGGTGAACTTTTTGCTGCCGGGTTTAATATTGATCTTTTGATAGTTCAACGCCAGCAGCATGCCCATGTATATCTCGAAACACCTGCCGAAGAAGGTGTAGTACAGCATAAAAGTAAAGTTACTGAAGAAGCCGTACCAGCTAAAATTACGGCAGATCAATACGATTAAAAAGCCCAGCGGCAGGAAAACCAATGTTTGCTGGAAAGCGAATTTCTTTTCCTTCACCAGCCAGAAAACAAAAGGTGTGATGAGATAGAACACCACATCCACAGTGATGGACCAGCCCTGGCCTACGCCGGTAAATTTCAGGTCGTCGAAAAAACCACGTAAGAAGGTATAATTTAAAAACATAGTGAACCAGGGGTGGTTCGGATCGCCGATTAAAGCCTGGCCGCGGTTAAAATAGTAATAAATAAATGCCGCAGTAGTAAACAAAAAATACATGGGGTACAGGCGCGCAGCGCGGCTGATCAAATATTTTTTCGTCCACTGTTTGGTAAACTCAAAATTATCGTAGTAACGCAGGGTGATCAAAAAGCCGGTCAGCACAAAAAACATAGGCAGGCCGATGCTCAGTTCGTTAAAATAACGCTGAAAGCCGGGGCCCAGGCTCGCCGTCATGATATAACCGGCATGGGTAGTAAAAACCATAATGGCGGCCAGGGCGCGTACACCTGTTAACGCGGGGAAAAACTTGGGCTTTGTTTTTTCAGACATGATAATTCTTTTTTCCTTAGTTCAAATACAATCCACCATTAATATCTATACAGCTGCCATTGATGTATTCTACCTCCATCAGCAGTTGTATGGTTTTAAAAATATCCTCCGGGTTACCCAATGCTTTATTGGGGATACGGGTTTTGATCTCTTCGAGCATTTTTTCGGGCACTTCGCGGATGATACCGATATTGAAATAGCCCAGATTAAGCGTATTACAGCTGATATGTTTGCTGGCATTCTCCTGTACAATGGTCTTCATCAGCCCCCACAGGCCGGCTTTGGTTGCGGCGTAAGCCGATGAGCCAACCACGCCTGTTTGCGCCACTACCGACGATACGAAAACGATTTTACCATACTCTTCCTTACGCATAAAAGGCAGCAGCAGCTTGCATAAAAAGAAGGTCGATGTCAGGTTAACCTGTATCAGGTTCAGCCATTGCTCCTCCGGAAACTTATGAGTTACCGCGTTATGGTTAATACCCGCACAGTTAATGAATTTAATGTGATGCAACTCATCGGCCCTGCTGTTGATCACCGCTTCGATCTCGCTGAAGTTCGACAGGTCGACCTTCCACCACTCTACGTTAGGATGTTTCAGATCGGGCAGAGTGCTGTTGTACAGCGCGATGATCTTTTCGTCGGTTGTAGCCAGCAATCTTTCGAGTATATAATGGCCAATGCCTTTTGATGCTCCGGTGATTAAATACATCTTATTTGGTGTGTTTTATGGATAAAATTGATGCGCCGTAAGTAAAGCCCGCGCCAACACCGGCAACGATGATCTTCATACCCGGTTTGATGCGCTCATCGGCGAAAGCTTCAGACAAAGCGATAGGTACCGAACCCGAATTGGTATTACCGATATGCTCGATATTGATGATAAATTTTTCGATCGGTTGCCCCAGTTCTTCGGCCAGTTTCTCAAGCATACGCTTGTTGGCCTGGTGCGGAACAATGTAGTCGATATCATCAAAAGTAACTTTATTTTTCTCCATCACCTCTGTGATTACCTCTTTAAACAGCGCCACACCACCGCTGAATATCCCGCGCGAGGTGAATTTCATAAACTGATCGCAGCGCACCAGGGTATCGGGCGTAATGGGATTTTTGCTGCCGCCGTCGAGCGCGCTAACGCTCATCAGGTCGGTGCTGTTTAGCTTGCAGATGGTATCGATGATCTCGTTATGTTCGTCATCCACATATTCCAGCAGCACAACACCCGCGCCATCGCCAAAAATAAGCGAGGTTTTTTTATCCATCGGGTCGATGATGCTGGTCATCTTATCGGCAGCGCACAGCAACACATTTTTATGCTGGCGCGAGTTGAGCACCGCGGTAGCTATCTGCAAACCGTATAAAAAACCACTGCAGGCTGCCATGGCATCAAAGCCCCAGGCGTTTACCGTGCCTAATTTGTGATGCACAACAGCCGCTGTCGACGGGCAGAGGAAATCGGCCGTCATGGTCGCTACGATGATGCATTCTACATCGGCTGGCTTCATGCCCGCTTTTTCGAGGCAGATATTCGCTGCGTTAACAATCATATCCGAGGTAGCGCCATCGTGATAGATGCGCCTGGCCATGATGCCGGTTTTTTCGGCGATCCAATCGCTTTCAATGCCCAGCCGCTCAGCCAGCATATCGTTGGTCAGCTTGGTATCGGGCACAAAATGGCTCAAACTTTTGATGGCTATTCCCATATTCGTTTAAATTAATTAAGTATTTCGGCAGGGCGGCTTTTGCTTTTAATCAGAAAATCCGACCGGCGTATATAGTGGTTCAAGGGTTCTTCAATATTTTTAAATAACAGTATCGATATTGCATTCAGCAGTATAAAAACAAGCACCAGGTTCACCTGGTCGCTCTGAAATGGCGATATCCAGTCAACACCCCATCTATCGTACAGGCCGAATATCCATTCGTTCAGGCTGTTCAACCCGCCGTGCAGCAAGTTGTACATAAAACCCAGGTGTATCAGGTAAAATATATAACTGCTTTTGCCCAGCAACTCGACAAACGGATTGGCCAATACTTTTTTCAGCACACTGGTTTCGGTAAGCAAACCGTAAAAGAACAAGGTGATGGCCGCAGCCAGCAGGTAATTATTGGTGATAATACCCAGCGGATTTTGCTGCCCGAAAGTATCGCCGGGCAGAACCGGGGTTACCGACATGAGCCAGATACAAAAGAATATCAAAAAAAAACCGATATAGGTAAACGGTACCCGATTGGCCCTGTTAAAACCATTCTTTTTAACAAACAATGCCAGCATAATACCGGCAAAGAACTCAAAACAACGCCCCAGGAAGGTATTCAGCATCATAAAAGTAAAGTTGCCGAAGAAGCCATACCAGTTCACATTCCGGAAGATCAGTACCAAAATAAAGCCAAAGCCGGTGATCAAAACGGGTTGCAGGTAGAACCTGCCCCATTTTTTGGCGGCGAAGAACATCAAAGGCGCTGAGAAGTAAAAGCACTCTTCAACCGTAAGCGACCAGCCCTGGGCTATCCCACTAAATTTATAATCGTTAAAAAAGCCACGTACAAAGCTGATATTCATTAAAAAGATGCCTACCGGGTGCTCAGAGCCGCCGTTAACTTCCTGATCGTGGGTAAAATAGGCTACTACAAAGGCGCATATGGTGAGCAGGAAATACATCGGGTAAATGCGCGCCACGCGGTTTTTGAGATATTGCTTGAACCAGTCTTTATCTAAAGAAAAATTATCAAAATATCTGAAAGCGATCAAAAACCCCGATAAAACAAAGAAAATTGTAACCCCGATGTGGAACTCGCGGAAAAAACGTTGCACACTTTGAGGAATACTTTCCCCAAACACATAATAAAAATGTGAAACAAATACCAGGTAGGCAGCCAATGCCCGTACGCCTGTTAGCGCTGGTATATAATTCGGCAGCGTTTTTTTTGACAAAACCTATAATTTTTCGGGTACGATGATCAATTATTTCAGGCATACAGTTGCAAAGCCGATACCAAAAGGGTTTTTAATTCCCTCCCATTGGGAGGGGTGCGGCAGCTTGTGTATTGGCAGGGAGGGGCATTTTGATAGCGCTTGCATGAATCCCTTCCTACACCTTCCCCAGGGAAGGAATCGCACAAGCCATCGCTCCTTTTACAACAACGCCGAACCTTGCACTACGCCACGCTGGCGGATAGTCTCATCGATAAAATGCTGGATCTCCGATTTTTTGAGCTGCCAGTTTGGGGCGATCAATAGCTCACGGTCAGACAGGCCAAATAAACGCTGGATAACGATATCCGGGCGCACGCGGGGAAGCAGTTCACATAAAAAGTCGGCATACTCGGGCAGGCTGAACAGTTTGAACGGTTCGCGCTTATACTTTACGCCCATAATGGAACCTTCGACAATATGCAGGTGATGAAACTTAACAAATTTGATCTGCTCAAAGCGGTTGATCTCGTCGGCGTAAGCCAGCATCATTTCCTTGCTCTCCCAGGGGAAGCCGAAGATGGTATGCACGCAAACGTCCAGCTTTGAGTTTTTAAGGAGCTCTAAAGCGCTGATCAGTTCGCCATGGGTACAGCCGCGGTTGATCTGGCCCAGGGTTTCGTCGTAGATTGACTCCATGCCCATCTCCAAGTCGACATCAAAACGGTCGGTATAACTTTCGAGCAGCGCTATCTTTTCGGCATCGATACAATCGGGGCGTGTACCAACCGACAGGCCGACGATATTTTCGGGGTCGATGCTCAGCGCCTCGTCGTACAGCATCTTAAGGTAATGCACCGGCGCATAAGTATTGGTATTGGGCTGAAAGTAAATGATAAACTTATCGGCCTTGTTACCTGTGCGGGCGCGCTCCATACCTTTGATCACCTGCTCGCGCAGGTTAGGCGTTTCGCGCGATACGGATGGCGTGAACGAATCGACATTGCAATAGGTGCAACCACCGAAACCCTTTGAGCCATCGCGGTTGGGGCAGGTAAAGCCGCCATCCACAATTACTTTAAACACGCGCTGGCCATTGTATTTTTTGCGCAGCCAGGCGCCATAGTTATTGTAGTTCTTAAATCCCTCGGCTACAGCCGTTACCTCGTTTTGCATTGGCGCAAAGATACGGAATGATTTGTGGATTTTGGCTTTTGACTATTGTATCAAGTCATATTCCACAACTAAAGCAGAAGCCGGTAATCTTAAAAGTTTACTGAATTTACGTATCATAGTTAATGACAAGGGTTGCTTATAATTCAAAACTTTACTAACTGTACCCTTATCACCGTAAACGGCTGCAAGATCTGCAGCTTTATAACCAAAATCTTCCATACGGATCTTGATCATTTCTACCGGGTCAACCTCAGGTAAATCCCAAAGTTTATTTTCATACTCAGCTATAAGATGCACCAGCAGGAGCTTTTCTTTATGCTCTTCTCCTGCTGTTGCATACTTTATAACCTCATATCTTGCAAGTGCATCATCATACTCTTGTTCGGTTTCAATTAAAAACCATTGTGGGTTTTCTTTCATAACTGTTTAATTTTTTTTCCCAATCAAACAGAACTTGCATCAATTCTATCGTATTCAGCATGGGTACCTATAAACCGAATATCAACGATTGCGTCTTCATAATCTACCTCTATTATAAGGCGATATTTATTACCAACGATTTTGAAACGAGCCCTTTTACTCGGGATAAGTTTTGCTTTTGGAAAATCGGCTAAAATATCTGTGCCCTGTTTCCAATTTGCTTCCTGTACAACTTTTCTCCAGGTTGTAATACTATTAATCGCGTCGGCGTGCTTCTTCGCAAAATCCTGCAATTTCTTTTGGTGAATGATTTCCATCCTTTTTAATGTTTTTGTTTAACATTTTCAACCTCCTTTTTGCGTTTGTTTTTACTTTCTTAATTCTCTCTGTATTTCACTTCGCTATAATAATGTCCCTTTTCTATCCGAGGGTTGAAACAAAGGTAAATAAAAGTTGGCAAATTAACAACTTTTACTAATTTAACTATAGTGTAATTTTTTATAAACACCGTTTACAAAAGGCAACATGCCAAAAATGTTAGTTCTAATTATTAAATTCGCAATAAACAGATTATCAACATCATAAAAATTGAAGATTCTTTAATTTATGTAACAGATCACGACTGGCACAATTTTCACTATGGTTAAAGTAATTAACAGATTATTTAATATTAAATTAAAAAGTCATGGCAACTACAAAAAATTCGACCGGAAACTCGAGCAACAGTTCAAAAGGGAATTTTGCTAATATGGACGATAAAAAACTGAAAGAAACCGCCTCAAAAGGCGGCAAGGCATCGCGCAGCAACAACAGCAGCAGCGATAAGAGCCACAGATAATTTAATTGACGGTTTACAGCAGTGATTGCTGGATTTTTGAATAGAATCAAGAATTAAGAGTCAAGATTCAAGATACTGTCCTGATCTTACCTCTTAGTTCTTGATTTTTTTATACCCCGAATTTTCGTGTCATAATTGTTGCTTCCTGCCTCTTGCTTCTCGCTTCAAAGTATTTTGGTTAATTTTGCATTACCAACCAATTACACCGCATGGATACTGCTACAGTATATATACCGCAAAATAAAATTCGCTTTGTTACGGCTACTTCTTTATTCGACGGGCACGATGCAACCATCAATATTATGCGCCGCATTTTGCAGTCGAGCGGCGCCGAGGTGATCCATCTGGGGCATAACCGTTCGGTCGACGAGGTGGTGAACTGCGCCATACAGGAAGACGTGCAGGGCATTGCCTTAACCTCGTACCAGGGCGGGCACCTGGAGTATTTTAAGTATATGTACGATCTGCTCAGGGAGCGCGGCGCAGGGCATATCAAAATATTCGGCGGCGGCGGCGGTGTTATCCTGCCGGATGAGATCAAGGAGCTGATGGATTACGGCATCGCCCGTATCTACTCGCCCGATGACGGCCGTAAAATGGGCCTGCAAGGCATGATCAACGATATGCTGCAGCAGTGCGACCGTGCTACTGTGGTAAAGTTAAACGGTGAGTTAAGGCATCTCCCTGAAAAAGATCCAAAAGCAATAGCCCACCTGATCACTTATGCCGAGAATGGTCTTCAGCCGGCATTGCAGGTCTCCCCTCCGGGGGGAGATTCAGAACGGGCTGCTATTCCTGTTCTGGGTATTACCGGTACCGGCGGCGCGGGCAAATCGTCGCTGGTAGATGAACTGGTGCGCCGTTACCTGATGGAGACGGACAAAACGCTGGCTATCATCTCGGTCGACCCATCTAAACGTAAAACGGGCGGCGCTTTGCTGGGCGATCGTATCCGCATGAACTCGATCAACAGCCCGCGGGTGTATATGCGATCGCTGGCAACGCGCCAGGCTAACCTGGCGCTATCCAAATACGTGCAGGAATCTATAGATATCTGCAAGGCCGCCGGTTACGACCTGATCATTGTCGAAACTTCGGGCATTGGCCAATCGGATACCATGATCACTGATTACTGCGACCTTTCACTTTATGTGATGACACCAGAGTTCGGCGCGGCCACACAACTGGAAAAGATCGATATGCTCGATTTTGCCGATATCGTGGTGCTCAACAAATTCGATAAACGCGGCGCCCTGGATGCTTTGCGCGATGTAAAAAAACAATACCGCCGCAACCACCAGTTGTTTGATGCTAAAGATGCGGACCTGCCCGTATTCGGCACCATGGCTTCGCAGTTTAACGACCCGGGCATGAACGCGCTGTTTGTGGCGCTCATCAAAACCATCAAAGCCAAAACCGGCGTCGACTTTAACACCCGTCACCTGGTAACCGAAGAGGCTGAAAAATCTTACATTATCCCCCCCGACCGTACCCGTTATCTCGCAGAAATTGCCGAAGCCAGCCAGGCTTATAACGAGTGGGTGAACCAGCAATGCAAAATTGCGCAGCAAATGTTCCAGGTCAAGGGAGTGATGGAACTAACAGCCCCTCCCAAACCCTCCCCGGAAGGGAGGGCTTCAAAAAAAGTCTCCCCTACCGGGGGAGATTTAGAGGGGGCTTTGAACGATATCTATCAGCATCTGGAAGAGAGTCTCGATGGCGAATGCCGTCGTTTACTACGCGAATGGCCCGAAACTGTAGAGAAATACAAGGCAGAGCATTTTATATTTAAGGTGCGCGATAAAGAGATCAAACAGGAACTGTACTATACTTCGCTGTCGCAATTAAAAGTACCAAAGATAAGCCTGCCGAAATACGAGGCCTGGGGTGATGTTTTGCGCTGGCTGCTCACCGAAAATGTGCCCGGTGAGTTCCCGTATGCGGCAGGCGTGTTCCCGCTGAAGCGCGAGGGTGAAGACCCTACCCGCATGTTTGCCGGCGAGGGCGGCCCCGAACGTACCAACAAGCGTTTCCATTACGTATCGTTAGGCCAGCCTGCACACAGGCTTTCAACAGCGTTCGATTCGGTTACCCTTTACGGGGAAGACCCGCACGTTCGCCCGGATATTTATGGTAAGATCGGTAACTCGGGCGTAAGCATTGCCACCCTCGATGACGCCAAAAAGCTGTATTCGGGTTTTGATCTTTGTCATGCCGCTACTTCGGTATCCATGACCATTAACGGACCAGCGCCGATGCTGCTTGGCTTTTTTATGAATACGGCCGTCGATCAGCAATGCGAGAAATATATCCGCGAAAACAAGCTGGAACATTTGGTTGAAGCTAAATTCAAAGAACTTTACGACGACAGGAAACTCGCCCGGCCAACATATCACTCCAACGGTTTACCCGAAGGCAACAACGGCTTAGGCTTATTACTTTTAGGCCTTACCGGCGATCAGGTTCTGCCTGCTGATGTTTACCAAAAGATTCGCGCCTATGCCATCTCAACCGTTCGCGGCACAGTTCAGGCCGATATATTAAAAGAAGACCAGGCGCAAAATACCTGCATCTTCTCCACCGAGTTTGCTTTGCGCATGATGGGCGATATCCAGCAATATTTCATCAGCGAAAAGGTGCGTAATTTTTATTCGGTATCCATCTCCGGCTATCACATTGCTGAAGCGGGTGCAAACCCGATCACCCAGCTGGCTTTCACGCTTTCAAATGGTTTCACTTACGTGGAATATTACCTGAGCCGCGGCATGCATATCGACGATTTTGCCCCTAACCTGTCGTTCTTCTTCAGCAACGGTATCGACCCGGAATATTCAGTCATCGGCCGTGTTGCGCGCCGTATCTGGGCCAAGGCCATCAAAAACAAATACAAGGGTAACGATCGTTCGCAAAAGCTCAAATACCATATCCAAACCAGCGGCCGCTCACTGCACGCACAGGAGATCGACTTTAACGATATCCGCACCACGTTACAGGCGCTTTACGCGATATACGATAACTGTAACTCGCTGCATACCAATGCTTACGACGAAGCCATCACCACGCCTACCGAAGAATCGGTACGCCGGGCCATGGCGATACAGCTCATCATCAACCGCGAATTGGGCCTTGCTAAAAACGAAAACCCGATACAGGGCTCCTTTATCATCGAAGAGCTGACCGACCTTGTCGAGCAGGCCGTGCTCACCGAGTTTAAACGCATTAACGACCGGGGCGGTGTGCTCGGCGCTATGGAAACCATGTATCAGCGCGGCAAGATCCAGGAAGAATCGCTGTACTACGAAACCCTGAAACATACCGGCGAATACCCGATCGTTGGCGTAAATACTTTCCTTAATAAAAACGGTTCGCCGACCATTATACCTGCGGAAGTGATCCGGGCAACCGAAGATGAGAAGCAATACCAGATCAGCGCACTACAAGCATTTCAACAACGTAACGAAGGCCACTCGGCCAAGCTGCTTAAACAATTACAACACGCAGCCGTAGCCGGCGAGAACATTTTTGAGCAACTGATGGAAGTTTGCAAGTATTGTTCGCTGGGGCAGATATCACACGCGCTTTACGAGGTTGGCGGGCAGTACAGGCGGAATATGTAGTTTTAGTACAAAGTAGTTAGTACATAGTATTTAGACTTCGAATAGCAAGAGTCTTGATACTTGATACTTGATACTAACTACTTGATACTAACTACTTGATACTCTTATAACCATCAATGTCCGCCACTGCTTACGTCATCATTATTAATACCGCGCTGGTTCTTTTTCAACTGGCTGTCGAGTTTGCCGAATTTGTATTGAAAGCTGATGGCTATCGCCCTCGATAGGATATTGTTGTAATTGCTTTGTACAAAATTTGGCCCGCTGCTAAAAAAGTCAAGCCTTTTGTATTTTTCGAAAGGGTTGTTCACGTATATCGATATCGTGGCTTTCTTTTTCAGGATATCCTTGGTAGCGCTTACCGAATAGCCGAACCAATCGTTATCCACGCCCTGCAGCAACACGTAACGGCTATCGTAACCAATGTTCATCCCCATATTAAAAGTATCGCCAAATTTATAGCTGGTATAGGTAAATACATGCCCCTGGTTACCACGGTTATCGTAAAACTGACCGTTGTAAACGCCCGACAGCCACACGTGCACCAGTTCGGCGTTGATGTTGATATTGAGTTTTTTGGTGATCGGGTAATTGCCGTTCAGATCGAAACCCAGGCGCTTGTTGGTGCCCACATTCTGATAAGTTGAAGTGGTTACCGAATCGGCCGGGTTAAAATTGGTAACGTTTTGTATGGTATTGTTGGCAAAGGCATAGTTGGTAGCTATGGTGATATTGCCATGTGCAAAGTTGCTGTAACTTAATTCGATCGAGTGGTTATTAACCGGCTGCAGGTCGGGGTTGCCCACGTTCACGTACTTGGGGTTCGATTTATCGATATAGGGGTTCAGTTGCCAGATACCCGGGCGGTTGATACGCTGGGTAAAACCAAGAGTAAGGCTGCTGGTTTTGGTTAGCGTGCGCTGCATGGATACCGAAGGCACGAGGTTATTATAGCTGCGATCGAGCGTCGTTCCGGCCGACGATACAAAGTTGGCATCGATTACGGTATGCTCAATGCGCAGGCCGCCTTTAAATACCCAGTTGGTGAGCTTGGCCTGGTACGAGTTGTATACGCCGTACACATCCTGGCGGTAATCGAGGTTATTGGTCTGCTTCGGGTCGATCACGTACTCACTGTTGGCCGTGCTTTGCTGCAGGTTTTCAAAATCGCTGTAGCTGTTACGTAAAATGGCCTTGGCGCCTGCCTCAATACTCCAAACCTTAAAAGGCTGCACATAATCAAGCTGGAAGGTTTGATCTTTCGATCCCGATTTATCATGCTGCTTAAAATTATTCAGGCTTATGCCGGGGCTAAAAACCTGCGAGTATATGGCGTCGTTGTCCTGGCTGTTTGATGACGGGCTGTATTTGTACGAAAGCGTGAGCAACTGATCTTTATTATGCTTAAAGCCTAACTGGTAGTTCAGGCCAAAATCGTACCCGCTGTATACCGAAGCGTTATTACTGCCCAGGTGATACGACTGTATGAGCGCGTTGCTGCCGTTATACTCGGTCGAGAACAGGTCGTTACTGTTATTATTGGTACCATTGTAATGGCTGAAAGATGCCGTTAAAAGGTTAAGCGTATCTATTTCATAGCTCAGTTCGCCGCTGCCGTACACGTTATCGCCATCGCGGGTATTGGTCAGCGCCTGCGTTTGGTTGAGGGTTGGCACCAGTACATCATTGGTATTACCCTGTGTTGTAGCGTTTTTGTTCTGCCGGTTATAGCCAACATATCCGCCGAAACCGATCTTACCTTCTTTTACGGTAAAATTAAGATTGGTACCGGGCCCCCAAACGTTATTGTAACGTACGCTTATGTTACCGTTATAACCGTTATCGGCATTCTTTTTAGTGATGATGTTGATGATACCCGCCAGGCCCTCGGCATCGTACTTTGCAGGAGGCGTGGTGATCACTTCTATCTTTTGGATGTTGCTTGCCGGCATGGCCTTAAATACATCCGAAGGGTTTTTGGCGATGAGCGACGATTCCTTACCATTGATCAATATCTTATAGTCGCCGCTGCCCTTCAGTTTGATGTTATCCGAAGCGTCGACCGATATCATCGGTACCTTGCGCAGCATATCCAAAACGGTCATCGCTTTATTCTCGGGGTCGGCCTGTACATCGTAGCCAATGCGGTCAACCTCCTGTTTGATGATCGGCTTGGCTTCATTGATGGATACTTCGTTCAATTGCTTGCCGGCCATCGAAAGCAAGATCTTCCCCAGATCTGTTTTATCGCCGACGGTAACGGTTTTATTTTTATAGCCAATAAAGGCTAAGATGATTTTATAAGTTTTATCGCCTGTGCCTTTTATTTCAAAGCTGCCGTTATCGTTAGTTAAAGTACTTTTTAATTGTGCGTTGGTAGCTGCGTCGACCAAAGTAACTGTTACAAAGCCAAGCGGCTGGTTTTTCACCGAATCAATAACAGTGCCGGTTACGTTTTTGGTTTGGGGCGATTGTGCCATGACATGCAGGCCGGCAATAACGGCCAGCATGAGTAGTAAGGTTTTTTTCATAAAATAAGCAGGTTCAATGCTTAGTGTGGTTATGCCCAATAATAGGTTATTATCGTAATTTATTGAGCGTGTTTAACATTATTTAACTGTTGAAATAGTTTAAGCTCCCTTTGGGATGAGAATACCTTTAAGACGTTCGAAAAAATCAAACGTTACAACATTTATTATCTTTTTTAAGATCATAGTGCAAAATCGTCCATGTGTTGGCTACCATCATCCATTTTACCGGATTTTATAGCACTGCACCTTTGTAACGTCAATAACGACGAGCAATTTTCAATTAAAAAAGATGACAACATTCACAGTTCCCACCCGCAACGAAGTAGCACCAACCAACCAGGCAATTTTTGATAACCTGCAAAAAGCCTTAGGCTTTGTTCCCAATCTTTATGCAACAATCGCCTATTCGGATAACGCCCTGGCTAAATACCTGGCCTACCAAAATGCCAAAACAAGTTTATCCAACAGAGAAAAAGAAGCCGTAAACCTCATTGTGAGCCAGGTAAACGGCTGCATTTACTGCCAAAGCGCACATACAGTTTTAGGTAAGATGAACGGCTTTACCGACGAGCAGGTGATCGACATCCGCAAAGGCAAAAGCAGCGATGCCCGGTTAAATGCACTGTTGCAACTGGCGGCCGATATCACCAAAAACCGCGGCAGGGCAAGCGCCGAAAATGTCGATGCGTTTTTTACGATAGGGTATACCAAAGAAAACCTTGTCGACCTGGTCTTGCAAATCAGCGATAAGATAGCTATGAACTACCTGCACAACCTTACCCAAATACCTGTCGATTTCCCGGTAGCACCGGCCATATAATTTAAAAGCCATAATAAGCCAGCCTTTTTACCGGGTTAGCTTATTTTCATAATTTAGATCATCAAAAATGAATACCGAAGAACAACGACACCCGCTCCCGCCTTTTACGCTCGAAACCGCCTTGCAAAAAGTGCAATTGGCCGAAGACGCCTGGAACAGTAAAGACCCCGCCCGGGTTTCAAAAGCTTATACCGTTGATAGCCAATGGCGTAACCGCACACAATTTATTAATGGGCGCAACGAGATCATCGCTTTTTTAACCGAAAAGTGGCAGAAAGAGCGACATTATAAACTCAAAAAAGAGCTATGGGGCTTTCGCGAAAACCGCATGGCAGTATTGTTTAAATACGAATACCAGGACGAAAACGGGCAATGGTGGCGGGCCTATGGCAACGAAAATTGGGAATTTGATACCAACGGTTTAATGACCAAACGCTTTGCCAGCATTAACGACCTGGCCATTGAAGAACACGAGCGCGAGTTAAAATGACCGGAGCAAACACATTTACACTGATCGATCCGCATAATGGCAACCTTGCTTTTAAGCTTTTTGCCTTTGCGGATAATAGCCACTTCGATCATATCCAGCGCCTCAACTATTATTCGCTTATCTGGATAAAGCAAGGAGCAGGTAAAGTAAAAGCCGATTTTTCGGAGTATTACTTTGCTCCGGGAACTCTTTTTGGCTTTACCCCTTATCAGCCCTTTATGTTCGCTACCGATGAGCCGGTGCAAGGGACCGTGTTAAATTTTCACCCTGACTTTTTTTGCATTCATAAACATCAGCCCGAAGTGGCCTGCAACGGAGTGCTGTTCAACAATATTTACCAGCCGCCGTTTGTATGGGTTAACGAACAGTCGAAAAATACTTTTGACTTACTGTTAGGCCAGATGCAAACCGAGATACAGAATGCCGCCCTGGCACAGCACGAACTGCTGCTCTCGTATCTTAAAATATTTCTGATCACGGCTTCGCGTTTAAAAACGGATCAGCACAATGATACTCAAGGCAGCGCTAACATGGCAAAAGAGCCTTTCATCTTACAAAACTTAAAAAACTATATTGAGCAGCATTACAAAACCCACCACTCGCCAGGCGATTATGCCGAACTGCTGAACATAACGCCCAGGGCGCTGGCCAGGATCACCAAAACACATTTTAACAAAACCTTGTCCGATCTGATAGCCGAACGCATCATTATCGAAGCTAAACGCGAGTTGTACCTGAGCAACAAATCGGTTAAGGAAATTGCTTACGAACTGGGCTACGAAGACGAACATTACTTCAGCCGTTTTTTTAAAAATAATGCCGATATATCGCCACAGTTGTACCGCGATACCGTAGGTTTTGCACGTGCGAATACATAAATTAGCTTTTGTATTCCAAAAGCTATTCATGCGCAGAACTCTTTCATTCGTATTTCTATTATTCGTCACTATCGCCGCCAGGTCACAAACCCCAGCAGCGGCTCAAAAACTCATCAAGGCTTATGCCGATTTTATCACAGGTTTTGCCGATAACCACATCATCTTTAAAGATAAAACCACCATGCTTTGGGATGATGGCATAAAAAACAAAACGCCTCAGCAACTGCTCGATGCGCCCGACCTGGAAGATATGTTCGTACAGCCTTATCAAACCGGCAAACCCGGGGGCGTACCTGCACGCTACGCCGACCCGGGGCGTATTCGTAACGAGGCTTTCTTTTTAAAAATGTATGGCGGCAGCGAGAGCGCTGTACGTAAAAACCTTACCGAAATTACTTGGTGCCCAAAACTGGTCGGTAAAAAAATCAGGGTAACTACCGTAAACGGTGTCGATAAAAAGCTGACTGAGATATCAAAAGAGCTTGACGAACACCCCGAGCTGCAAAAGTACCTCATCAACATTGGCGGTACGTTTAACTGGCGGCCCATTGCCGGCACCAACCGCCACAGCATGCACAGTTTCGGTATGACCATTGACCTCAACACCGACTACTCCGAATACTGGCAATGGGAGTGCAAATGCAAAAACGAAGATGCGGTTATCAGATACAAAAACAGGATACCGCAGATCATAGTGGATATTTTTGAAAAATACGGTTTTATATGGGGAGGCAAATGGTACCATTTTGATACGATGCATTTTGAATACCGACCTGAGCTGATCAATTAAAACAGATATGAAAAACCTGCTGTATTTTGCTTTGCTCTTATTACTACACCCGGACGATGATACTATCATCACACGTTTCACGGTGCCGGCCGGCTATATCCGGCAGAGCAGTGAGCCGGGCAGTTTTGGCAGCTACCTGCAAAACCTGCCGTTAAAGCCCGCAGGCGCCCACACCTATACTTACACCGGCGCCATCGCCAACACCGACCCTTATACCGCGGCCGTGGTAGATATAAGCGTAGGCCATGAAGACCTGCAGCAATGCGCCGACGCCGTGATGCGCCTGCGCGGCGAGTACCTGTACCGCCAAAAGCGATACACCGAAATAGCCTTTCATTTTGTGAGTGGTTTTAACTGCGATTATATTCATTATGCCGACGGTTACCGTTACCATAACGATAAATGGGTTTTAAAAGCCCGAAAGGACTATAGCTACCCGACTTTTATGAACTATATGCAGCTGGTTTTCGCCTATGCGGGTACGCTGTCGCTGGATAAGGAACTAAAAAAAGTAAGCAGCGCCGACGACTTAAAAGCCGGCGATATATTTATCCACGGCGGTTCGCCCGGGCATTGTTTTGTAGTGATGGATGTAGCCGAAAACGCCACCCATCAAAAGGTGTTTTTACTGGCGCAAAGCTTCATGCCCGCTCAGGATATCCAGGTGCTCAAATACACTTCGCCCTGGTTTAGTTTGGATAAACCGGCCGGTATCCCTTATGGGGAATTGATTAACCCGAAGTATTTGAAAAGGTTTAAGTAGAGACTTAAAAAATGTCGTTTCGAGCGAGCGCAGCGACGAGAAATCAACTAATGACCAATGAGCTAATGACTAACTAAGCCTTTATCCAGCTGAATTTGTACTCCAAACCCGGGTTTTTCATCCGGTCGGCAATGCGCAACAGGCGTTCTGGTAGTTTAACGATGTAATCACGCGCCTTTTCGCCGGCTTCATTCAGGTCGCCTATGCTTTCAATGTGCCAGTCTTCTATCAGGTCTTTCAGTATGTCTACATAGTCGACCGCGGTATAAACGCCCAAACGCTGCGCTGCATCGGTAAAATGGCCAAAGGTTTGGCCTATCTTTAAACCCACCTCACGTAAAAAGTGGGCCGGCATTACAATCTTTTTGCGCATCATATCCTCAAAGGCTATCATGGCCTCGCTGGCATCCACCTCGAATATTTTCGAAATAAAATGTTTGTAGGCGCGGGCATGGCGCATTTCATCGGCTGCTATAACGCCGCACATTTTCGACAGTAAAGTATCACCATCCTTTTTGGCCAGGCTGGCCACCCGGCGGTGGCTGATATTGGTAGCCAGTTCCTGAAATGAGGTATAAATAAAATTGCGGTAAGGGTCGCTGCCGGTGCCTATATCAAAACCATCGGCAATTAAGTATTGGGTAGATACCTCCATGGCGCGCATATCAACCCGTCCGGTAAGGTATAAATATTTATTAAGCAGGTCGCCGTGACGGTTTTCTTCGGCTGTCCAGTGGCGTGTCCATTTCATCCAGCCGCCTTCTTCTCCCTTGGTTACACCATCGACCATGGTAAGCCACGATTCGTAAGTTGGCAGGGCCTCTTCGGTAATCGTATCGCCTATCAATACGGCCAGCAGATCGTACGAAATCCCCTCAGCATTTTGCTGGAGCTCTTTAATATCCGAAAAAAACGATGGTTTGGTCGAATCCGGTAAAAAATCAGATGGTTGCCATATCTCGTCAACAGGTTTCAAAAAGTCGAACATCTTTTCGAGCATATATTTCTCGATATGTTGCATTACTTCCCGCCGCTGCTCTACAAAAAAATTCATATTTCAGGTGTTATCAGGCAAAGTTAAATATTAAAACCGAATAACGCTATTTAGACTGGTTTTAATTATGATAACCTATAGCATCCTGCATACAACCGGGCAAATTTTGTAACGAAGGCCGGCCGTTAAAAATCGAAAAACCATCGTTGTACTCCCACATCATACCGGGGATGCTCAAGGCAGCCAGCGTTTTGCGCATAGCTTTAATATACCGGCAGCGGCTGTCCAAATCGGCATACTTATTATATGCACCGTACTCGCTGCAAACCACCGGCACACGGTATTTATCGCTCCAGGGCTTAACATATTTGCTTAATTTATCCATTAACGATTGTTCGTTGCCATCGTTCCGGTATTCGTAGTATTTGGTTTCGCCCCAGGTATTCTTTGCTTTGGGGTTTAACCTTGGAAAATTTTCCTCACTATAAGGAAAAGCCACCCCGGTGGTCGCACTTTCATTGCCTATCCATTCGGCACCCTGGTGCGTAAAAAAAAATGGCTCGTAAAAATGAAAAGCGTAGATAATATTGTCGTCGGCAAGCCTTTCAAAGCGGCTCAGTTCGTAAATACTGTTGTAGTTTGAAGCCCCCACCAGCAAGGTGCGTTTGGTATCTACCTTGCGTATCCCGGTAACAATGTTGTAGGCTGCATCCTTCCATACCTGGTCGGTAACAACGGGTTCGTTATAGATATCGAAAAACAAGCGGTCGGGGCTTTCCTTAATATAGTATTTGGCTACTTTTTGCCACGTATCAATTATTTTAGGCGTTTCGGTAAGGTAATTGTCGTTTTTCAGGTTGCCGTTATGATAGTCGACTATCAGGCTAAAACCATACTCTTTACACAATTTAAGCACCAGGTCTATACGTTTAAAAACCTCGGTAAGCTCAATCTGTTTATCGTTAAAATACGTAAATGCGACGGGCAAACGCACCGCCCTGAAACCTAATTTTTTTAACAGCACAAAATCGCTCCGCTGCACAAAGGTATCGCTTACTATTTTGCGGCTCCAGGTTTGCTCGAGCCACGAAATATTGATGCCGTTGTTTAGTCTTGCCGCCCGTTTAAACAACCATTCGCGATCGTCGTTATACATTGGTTTAGTTTTTGCATTGATAGGCGATGGTATGCATGGTGTTAGAACAAACAGCAATAGTGCAAGGGTAGTACAAGTATATTTGTAACATTTTAAGCATTTATCCATTAATTTTATAATTTTAGGCAGTAATACTTCCATTTGTTCAACCTTACTAAATAATAATAATACCCGATGTTTGTTCAATTAGATAAAGAAGAGCTATCCAAAGAAACGGCAAAAAAAGCCTGGTATTTGACCAATAACATTATCTGGACAATTATCTTCGTGTTCCCGCTGTTCAGCATCCTCGATTTTATTTACGTATCTAATTATTGGGTCCAGTTTTTTATCGCGCGCATTATTATCATCATGTTAATATACATGTTGTATAATTTGTTTCAGCGCAATAATTACAATTACCGTATACTGCTCCATATTGCGTTCTTCCTGTTATCCATCATCGCCTCGTTACTGTGTACCATGGTTAACGTAGCCCAGTTAAATCTTTATTTTTTAAGCTACGCTGCCATTGTGCTGTTTTTTAACGTACAGGTTTTCTGGGAGCCGGTAAACTCGGTCATCCAATCGTTACTGTCTCTTATCTTATTGGGCATCTTTTTCAAAACGGCCAATAACGATTATAACCTCGATATCTTCGTAACAAACGGTGGCCAGTTCTTTGTTATTATTTCGGTGATATCGTGTTTGATACCCAACGCCCGGTATAAAGTATTGGAGCGCGAGGTAAAATCAACCATCGTGATCGAAAAATCGAACAACCAGCTTAAGGAGCAATATCGCGATATTATCCAAAAGAACAGCATCATCGATGAACAGTACGAGCGCCTGCGCCGTATGGATGAGCAAAAAAACAGCTTCATCAATATAGCGGGTCACGATCTGAAAAACCTTATCGGTTCCATCATTATGAGCAATAATATGCTCAAAGAGGAGGACTACCGTTTAAGCTCCGACCAGCGCGAATTTATTGATTTTATCGGTCAATCGGCCGAAAAGATGCAATACATGCTGGGCAAGCTGATGGACGTGAAAGAGATCGAATCGCCCGAGATCAAATACAACCTCGAAATATTCGATATCAATACCGAAGTACACCACGTAGTTAAGGGCCTTGTTGAAACAGCACAGATGAAAAACATCCAGCTGATAGACAATATCCTGAAGCTGCCCCTTAATGTGCGCCTGGATAAGGTATTTACCGGCCAGGTGTTTCAAAACCTGCTGTCGAACGCCATTAAGTTTTCGCAAACCAATAATAAGATCAGGATCGCTACCACGCTTCAGCATCAAAAATTTGTGTTCGAGATTATTGATAAAGGCATGCCTATCGGTATGGACGAGCTGGATGCCATGTTCAACAAACTGAAAACGCTCAATGATGCGTCGAACACCTTTGAAAGCCGTTTGGGCCTGGGCCTTTCTATTGCCAAACTGATGACGAGCGAAATGGGCGGTGAGCTTACCTACCGCAGCGATGATAACGGAAACTATTTTAGAGTAGAATTTAACGTAATAAGCTAATAACCCTATATTATAATTTTAACAAAAAAATGAATAGAATTTTAACTCTGTTTGCATTCCTGCTGTTCCTGGGTAAGGTATCTTCGGCACAAACCAGCATAGTTTCGCTTAAATCGTTGGGCCACAACGATGAGGTGATCAGCGGAGTAAGCAGCTCTGCATCATATTTCGTGCGTATCGACCCTACGGTGGAGATAAACGGAAGCAGGTTGAATTTGTTTATCGAACCATCGCAGGTATTGCTCAAAAACCGTTCGTATATCAACATTTTAATGAACGATAAACCGGTTTACAGTACACGTATCGGCTCAGATTCGATATTGCGGTTTACCATTATGTTAAATAAGGATTACTTAACCGAAGATAAACGCTACATTAAACTGGGCCTGCGCACGCTGCTCAGCGTATCCGACGATAAATGTAAGGACATTGATAACCCGGGCATGTGGGTAAAGGTTAAAGCGAGCTCTTACTTCTCGTTCATTAAATCAAACAGCAATTTTTTTAACAACGTTAATATTTCAAACTGCTTTGATACCAAAACTGCCATTGTATACCCGAGCAACCCGTCGCTTACCGATTTGAAAGCCGTTGGATGGGCATACGCGCGCCTTAAACGCACCCAGATCAAAAATATATCCGTTTACGAATCGAGCAAAATGCCCGACAGCTTAACCAACTATATTGTGGTGGGCAACTGGTCGAAACTAACCGATGCGCAACGCGAAGTTATCAAAGTTAAACCCGAGGCAGGACAGGGCTTAGTATACCTGCACAAAGCGGTTATCCAAAAAATGGATACCCTATACCGCGATGTGATGACCAAATACGGCGTATCGTTTGTTAAATCGGTAGCCATGCAAACTATACCTACCGAAACCCTGTTTATTTCGGGATACGACGAGGATGGTTTCAACAATACCATTACCACGCTGGCTAACAGCAACGTGATCAAATCGAGCTTTGGCGACTTTTTGGTGATCAACAAAGCCGAAAACACCAATGTTAAAACCATCGACGAAAGCAAATCGCGCCTGGCGTTAAAGGATATGGGCGGCTTAACCACCCTGATGGAAGGTATAGGCTCGTTAAAAACCAGCTACCAGTTTAAAAACAGCGATTTTAGCTTTACACCCAAGGAGATTGAGGTAAAAATAGTAGGTAACTACAGTAACCTTAACCTGAGCGACCGCGGTTTCTTTAATATTTACCTCAACGGGGTGCTGATCAGTACCGAAAAGCTCGATCCATCGGGTAAATTAAATACGACTGCTGTCATCAACCGTTACGAGCTGCAAAAGTTCAATACGCTCGAAACCGAGTTCCGCTTCTATCCGGGCAGCGGTAATTGCGAAAACAGCTTTATCAATTACTTTGGCGAGATCAACGTAAGCCAGTCGTACCTGCAAACCAAAATACCTTTTATTGCCAACAACCTGAGCTTTTACCAGTATCCCGAAGCTTTCAACACCGGTAAAACATCCATCGTGTTAACCCGCGGTATTGCAAAATATGCAGCCGCTACCATCGGCGAAATTATTTACGAGCTGAACAACAACCTGCACGCCGACAACTTTCCTGATTTTGTTTATTCGGACAGGCTGGATAAATCGCTGTTAAAGAAAAACAACATTATCGCCCTGCTCTCAAAAGACGATGAGATCATGAGCGAGTTCCCGGATGCGCCTATCAAGTTCAACCGTAAGTTCAGGCTCTATAACAACGAAAATAACAAAGTAGTGTACGAGCTGAACGATACCGTATCGAACGGTTTGGCGCAGATATTTTACGGTCGCGGCAATAACGGTACACTCATCATTACCGGTACGGGCAAAAACCTCGACCAGGCCTTCCTGTCGGCAGCCAAATCCATTACCGACCAGCTATCCACCTTATCGAGTAACATCTGTATCTCCGATGCTTCGAACAAATACCTGTTCAACATCAGTAAAGACAGCGACAACCTTGAGTATACCGATTCGAAAGGCTCGTTCGCCAAATTCTGGGAGGCGTATAACCTGTACATTTTATTGGTGATACTGGTGTTGATACTCGTATCGTTTCTGTATGTGCGGTCGAGGGTTCAAAAATCGCAGGATTCATTCAGCGAATAAGGCCCGTGCACCATTATTTATATGCTGCATTGTATTTTATAACACATAAACGCACATCCTATTTTGTTAAAAATGGCGTTAGCTACTTCAATTAATGATACGGCCCCGGTTTGCGATCTTTTAATCAAAGATCACCTGATCACCTATGCCGACCTGGAAAAGATCAGCGATTTTTCAAAACGCTCGGGTTTGTCATTCATCAAAATAGCGTTAACCTTCGGCTATATTTCGCGCAAAAACTACGAAGGCTGCCTAAGCAATGCGGGCTATGTGTTTAACGATAAAGTACGCGAGGAAGCCGTCGACGATGAGGTGCTCGAGAAGCTCGACCTGAAGTTTATCACCAACTTCTTCGCCCTGCCTATCCGCATCGAAAATAACCGTGTAGTAACCCTCATGGCCGACCCTACCGACCGTGAGTTTATTAACTTTATTTACGAAACATACGGCCTGGAGCCCGAGATCATCCTCGCATCCGATCTGGACATCGTTTGGCTGAGCCACAAACTCCTCGGCGAAAGTTATGTAAAGGATGCTGTGTTCGAGCTGATGAAAAGCGACCCTGCCAACTCGGCCCTTATCACGTTTTCGACCGGGCAGCTCATTTTTATCTTCGCTTCTATCGCGCTGATGGTGGTAGCGCTTTTTTTCAACTTTTCGCAGACATCCATCCTGCTCAATATCGGCATAAGCTCGTTTTTCCTGATCAGCATCCTGTTTAAGCTGTTTCTGGCTTTGCTGGGGTCGCGCTTTGAGCTGCACCAGGCGGTTACCCGCGACGAGGTTAGGCATGTTGTAGACGACGACCTGCCTATCTACACCATACAATTACCGGTTTATAAAGAAGATAAACTGATTAAAAAACTGATATGGAACCTGCAGAGCATCGATTACCCGCGCGAAAAGCTGGACATTAAATTGCTGATTGAGGAAGACGACAGTAAAACACTCAACGCAGTAAAGGATCTGAACTTCCCTGCCATATTCGATGTAGTGGTGGTGCCCTTTCACATGCCTAAAACCAAGCCAAAGGCATGTAACTACGGCCTGTATTTTTCGCGCGGTAAATACCTTACCATTTATGATGCCGAGGACATACCCGATACCGATCAACTGAAAAAGGTGATCATGTTATTTGAGAAACTGCCCGAGAACTATATCTGCATCCAATGTGCGTTAAACTACTTTAACCGTAACGAGAACTTCCTTACCCGTATGTTTACCCTCGAGTACTCGTACTGGTTTGACTATATGCTGCCCGGCCTCGATACCTTGGATATCCCCATCCCGCTTGGCGGTACCAGCAACCACTTTAAGCTGGATAAACTGATCGAACTGGGAGCCTGGGACCCGTTCAACGTTACCGAAGATGCCGACCTTGGCCTGCGCGCCTATTCAAAAGGTTATAAAGTATCCATCGTAAACTCTACAACTTACGAGGAAGCCAATAACGATTTCTTTAACTGGATACGTCAGCGCTCGCGCTGGATAAAGGGGTACATGCAAACCTATCTTATCCACATGCGCAACCCGGTAAAATTATACAAACGCATAGGCTTGCGCGGCTTCCTGGGCTTTAACTTTTTTATCGGCGCAACACCCATAACCTTCTTGATCTACCCGGTTCTGTTAGGTATATTCCTGGCTTATGTAGTGCTCGATTTTACCTGGATACGCGCCCTGTTTCCTGATTGGGTGTTGTTTATATCCATTTTCAACCTCATCATCGGTAACGTGCTCATGATCTATGTTAACATGATGGCCGTATTTAAACGCCGTTTTTACGAGCTGATCCTGTTTTCGATGGCCAATCCCATCTATTGGTTAATGCATTCCATATCGGCATATAAAGGTCTTTACCAGTTAATTGTTAAACCTTTTTACTGGGAGAAAACCAACCATGGTTTAAGCAAAACGGCAGGCACTGTCACCCAACCTAAAACAACGGTGTAAATGAGGCGCAGGGTATTATATCTGTTTTTTTCGAGCGTTACCCTTGCGGTGTTTTACCTGGTGCTGGGCATTAACCTGCAGCACTTAGGGTATTACAACCACGAGTCGCTGTTCTATATCGAAAAGGCGCGCATCGTTTTCGAGGGCACCGGTCTGCGCTTAAAAACCATCGGTTTAACATCGCCCATGATCCCTTTTTATGGCGTGCTGCCCTTTGCCCAGCTTAACTACCTTATTGCGCCTGTTATAGCTTCGGCCTTAGGCACGGCGGCCTTGTTCTTTATTATCAGCCTCGGTGTTATTAAAACTACTAAAGACAACTTTCTGATACTGATCCTGCTGCTGTTGTTTATCTTCCATCCGGGTTTTATTTACATGGGTTGCTCGGGCAAAGGCATTTATGCCACCATGATATTTTTCTTCCTGTTTTTTTATAACATCTTCAGGTTTTACATCTCCAACACCACGTTCCATATATCCATAGCCAGTATTTTGCTGGTGATATTGCTTTTTTGCGACTATAAGTTTATCTGGATGACGCTGTTCTTCATCCCCCTGATTATATCTATCGCCATACAAAGCTTGAACCTGGCCGAAAAGCAATCCATCTTCAGGCTCTTCCTCAGCTTTAATAACCCTTCGCTGCGCCGCAAACTGATGAACAAAACGTTCGCCATGTATGTGATCATTTTTATTTTGCCGCTCATCGCTATTTTATGCTATAAATTACTGAACCAGGCCCACGCCAACGATTTTAATTATTTCAGCGATAGCCCCTACGCTACCTGGAATGTACTGGTTGATAAATTTGAGAAAACGGTTTCGCCTTCGGTAACCAATTACAGCATACCCGAGGTTAGTTTTTTAACGTCGGTGAGGGTGCTGGTTTATTGCCCGCTTATATTGCTGGGCGCTTACTTCTTCCGGTCGAACACCCAGCACTTTTTAACCCTGCTCATCCCTTTTGCGCTGGTCGAATTTTTAAAGATCCACGAAGAAAACTCCAGCTTTTTGCCCATGCAGTATTACCTGATGTTTATCGTTTTGGCTTATCTCGCCCTGGTATTCAGGAGCCAGGTAATTGCGCGGCGAAAGGTGTACAAGGTAATTATCGTACTATTGGTAATTGTACAGGTATTTACCGGTTATTTTTTCCTGCGCGATTCGATGATACAATCGGAAAACAGCTTTGTAACCACTTTTCAAAAAACCAACGATACCAACGAGCCGACAACTTTTGATGAGTATAAACAAATGGCCGATTTCATCAACCACCTGCCCCGGAAATCGTCGATACTGATTGATGACGTTAATGCTTACCCGATACTGGCTTATGTAAAGAGCCTCAAAAATATTACCCTGCCTTACCAGGACGCTTTTTTGAGCGCTATCGAAAACCCGTCGACCTATGTGAGCTATGTTTTATTGGCAGGAGATCAAAACAGCGTTGGCGGGTACACACAACTCAATTTTAAGTATAAGCTGACGATGGAAACACGCAACAGCCTTACATTAGAAAAAGTTTACGAATCGGATAACTGGACCATGTACCGCATCCGGGTAAACGGCCACGAGTTTGATGAATCGCTGATCCGCTAAGCGCAAAGAATTATCTTGCTGTTTGGGTTAAGCTAACAAAGGCCGCAAGATTCTTTTTTTCCTGCGCGGTACTGTCTATCCGGTTAAGCACCAGCCTGTAATTATACCCTCCGTCTATAAACCGTATCCAGTTATCCCGGCTTAGCTCGGTATTATCGGCAATAGTGGTTTGGCAGGTAAAATTGCCCGAAGTGTGGCAAATATTTACATATACCGTATTAGTGCTGTTATCCATTTTGAGCAGCTTTACGCAGATGGGGCCAAACTGCACCGACCGGCCAACGGTAAACCATTGTTCATCATACCTTACCGTTTTATCCTGTTGCTGCTGTATCATCGGGGCAACATACCGGTTGTTATCACCCTGCACAACATCGTGTCCCTGCATACGCGGGTTAACGATGATCAGCGAGTCTTTTTTCAGGTTAAGCGTATAGTGGTGCACCGAGTCGCCGTACATAATGCTGTACTCGTGCTTACCCAAAGGCAGGTCATCAATAACCACTTCGCCTTCGTTATCGGTAGTCAGCGAATCCTTACCATCAAATACCAGGGCCTGGTATGCTAAGAAATCATTGGGCCCGTTTTGCAGGGATATAGTTAGTTTGGCCTTGCGCGGAGGTATCATATTATAAATACGGTGCACCTTATCGCGGCAGCCGTCATTCAAAAAAACAGTAGCAATAATCAATAAAATAACAATGCCCGCAATTACGGTCGACGCGTTCGATAAGGGTTCAATTCTCCGGGGCTCTGTCATTTAATCAAAAATAACGGTTAAGGTAGCTAACATTTTCATAAAAACCGCCATATTTTTAAAAACCACTATCATTAGCGCTATATTATTATCAATTTGTTAAAAAATTGAGATATTAAATTTCATTTTAGTTAATTATATTTCAAGATATCCACCATTTCCAACTATCTCATTATTACAAAGTGTTAATTTTATGAAATCGGTTTCATAAAATTACATAACTGTATGCCGCTGCTACCCATCCGTTATATACATTAATAACGAGTAAATCCTGTCAAAATCATTTTTTGCTTGATTTTTTATTTCAACAAAATTTATCTAATATTGTATCAGCCAATTAATTTTATGAAATCGGTTACGTAATATAATTGCTACCTAAGCATATTACGCAGCGCAAATCATCAAACCATAAAACACCTGTTGCCGAATTATGAACAAGCACATCAAAAAAACCCTTGCCGTACTTGCCGGGGCAATGGCCTTTTACCAGGCATCTGCACAAAAACAAAAGCCGAAATTCCTGACCGAGCCGCTGATCTCGAACATCTACACGGCCGACCCTTCGGCACATGTTTTTAACGGCAAAATATACATCTACCCCTCGCACGATATTGATGCCGGGATACCCGAAAACGATAACGGCGACCATTTTGCCATGCGCGATTACCATATCCTGTCGATGGATTACATCGGCGGCAAGGTTACCGACCATGGTGTGGCCATCGATATTAAAGACATCCCATGGGCGGGTCGCCAGCTTTGGGCGCCTGATGCCGCCTATAAAAACGGCACCTACTTTCTGTACTTCCCGGTAAAGGATAAAAAGGATGTGTTCCACATCGGGGTAGCTACCTCGAAAAACCCTGCCGGGCCATTCAAGGCACAGCCTCAGCCTATACCGGGCAGCTTCAGCATCGACCCGGCCGTATTTACCGATACCGACGGCTCATCGTACATGTATTTCGGCGGTATATGGGGCGGGCAATTGCAGCGCTGGGCAACCGGCAAGTACGATGCCAACGGCTCAAAAACCGATCTTGGCCACGATAACGAACCAGCCTTAAGCTGTAAAGTGGTAAAAATGAGTAAAGATATGATGCACTTTGACGGCAAGGTTAAAGATGTGGTGATACTGGATAAACAAGGTAAACCTTTGCTTACTAAAGATCACGATCACCGTTTCTTCGAGGGTTCGTGGATGCATAAGTATAAAGGCAAATACTACTTCTCCTACTCTACCGGCGATACGCATTACCTGGAGTATGCGATCGGCGATAAACCCTTCGGGCCGTTTACGTATGCGGGCATGCTAATGAAACCCGTACAGGGATGGACCACCCATCACTCGATAGTAGAGTTTAAAGGCAAGTGGTACATCTTTTATCACGATACCGAACTCTCGGGCAAAACCCACCTGCGCAACATTAAGGTTACCGAGTTGAAGCATAATGCCGACGGCACCATTCAGACTATCGATCCGTTTAAAGCCAGTTAATTAAGTTTATAAATCGATACCTTAGCCCGACCTAAATTATAAACCTGATGAAAAAACTATATGCCGGTTTCGTGGCTGCTGCACTCGCGTTTACCAATATATCGGCTGTACCTCAGCAAGGCCTCAAAGTTTGGAACAATAAACAGTGCGCCGTAGTCCTCACGTACGACGATGCGGTGGATATCGACCTGGATAACGTAGTACCCGCCCTCGACTCGGTAAAGCTGAAAGGCACTTTTTATATTATCGGCTCATCCCCGGTAATCAACAACCGGATGGAGCTATGGCGCAAGGCGGCAAAGGAAGGACACGAACTGGGCAATCACGCCCTGTTTCACCCCTGCGATGGCAGCCAGCCAGGCCGCAGTTGGGTATCGCCCGACCACGACCTGAGCAAATACACCATCGGCCGCGCTGTGGATGAGATACGCGCCAACAACGTACTGCTAAAAGCCATCGACGGGAAGAACGAGCGCACCTTTGCCTACCCCTGCGGCGACCTGAAGATTGGCGGCGTTGATTTTTATACGGCCCTGCGTAAAGATTTTGCCGGCGCACGTGGCGTAACCGGCGGCCTGCAAAGCGCTGCGCAGGTCGACCTGGACAACATCAACAGTTTTACAATCCAGAACCAGCCAGCAGATTATATGATCAACCTGGTAAAAAAGGCGCAGGAGACGCATACGCTTTGCGTATTCCTGTTTCATGGCGTTGGCGGCGGGCATAGTATTAATGAAGACAGGACTGCACATGCCAAATTACTGCAATACCTCAAGGCTCACGAAAAAGATATTTGGATAGCGCCCATGGTGGATGTGGCGAGGAATATCAAGGCGGAGCAGGGGAAATAAGCCTCCTGCTGTTCGAAGCCTCTGACTTCGAACGATTATGCCTGTAATATCTGACTACAGAAATCACTCGATAGTCTGAAGACTATGATCATATTGCTTCGAAGTCAGGAGACTTCGAAGAGCTAACTTAATTCTACACCGTCATCGGTGTTGTCACCAACACCATAAACTATTTCCTCGCACTTTCAGGCGGCCCCAAATAACTCGGTTTCAAACCACCGCAATCCAGCACCAGTTTTGCAGCACCACACCCGGGCTGATCATCCAGTATTTAACGGTATGCACACCTTACGCCGTTGTTGGTGTTGTCACCAACAACTCCATGAGCTACTATTTCCTTGCACTCTCGGGTGGCCCTAAATAACTCGGTTTCAAACCACCGCAATCCAGCACCAGTTTTTGCAGCACCACACCCGGGCTGATCATCCAGTATTTAACGGTATGCACACCCACTTTGGTAATTTGATGTACCGACGACTGGATATTGGCATTATTGCCTGCGTTTATACCCCATTGTCGTTCCGTATTATCGGCTTGTAAATTGATCACCTGCGGGGCCTCACCATCAATCGAAACAGCATATTTTAAGCCGCCGGCAGCATTATAATCCAGCGAAGGCGAAACATAAGTGATCAATTTTATTTCACCGCTCCGGCTCAGGTTTACCTGGTATTCGAGGTGTGGCGTAGCTTCGGTCAGCGTTTGTACAGGCACCGTTACCGGGAAAGTAGTTATGGCCGATAGCGTACGCCCGTGATCGGGCAACACTTCCCATTTGATGTTATTGCCATTCACCGCTCTGGTATAATGGATGGCTTCCATGCTCACATAGCCATTTGTTTCTACAAAACCGCTGCCTGCAAAAGGTATGTTTTCGATTACGACTTTTACCGTAGCTTCCTTACCGGCACCTTTTATAGTAACCGGGTATTCATGTCGCCCGGCAGGTGCTTTGGCCCAATCAATACTCACCATCAGGCGTTTTTGCTCATCAACCTTGCCTGCTACGTTGGTGATATTGATAAAAGGTTCGGCGCTTACCGTATACGTAAAAGGCTCTTTACCCTTGTTAAAAACATCGATATAGTAACTGCCATTTTTTACAGGGTAAAATACCGGCAAGGCCTGGTCTGTGGCCAGCACAGCGTTACTTTCGGCATAAACGCCCATGTCGGCAGTGGCAGGCAGGTCTATTTGTTTTACTTCGGGCATTTTATCAACAGGCGGTTGCTGCCAGTAGGTGTAGCCGATATGGGTCTGATCCATCATATGGTCCCACTTGCCGTTAGCCAATGTATGGTTATAGTAACTTGATATTTCGGCATCCTTGGCAAACAATGCTTTTGCTTCGGCAGCGGTAGTATTAGTAGCCGCCCTGCCCTGCTGCGCATAAAACCGATTTCTGGCTATCGTATAGTACATCTGGTTTAGGTTGGCGCAGGCCTTTACGGGGTGCAATACCAGCTCAAAATAAGCATCCTTATATTCGGCGGGCATTTTCTCCCACAGGTGCTCTGCTTCCTGTTCAAGATTATTATAGTCGGCAGCCACGTTTTCAAACTCGCGGTAATTGGTTAAACTATAAGTATTTTCGTTTAACATCTCGGGTTTACGCCTGCCGTTGTATTTGGTGTATTTTGATAAGATGGACGCTATCTCAGCCGCATGTTCGGGCCCGAACTGCTGTGCTGCCCAATCGCGGGTATATTTATCCAGCCCGCCGGCCGGTATCCGGTCGGGGTTCCAGGCATAGTCTAAAAAGAACGATATCGGGAACTCCATCGGCTTCAGGTCGCCCACGTTCACTATCCAAACCTGGTTGGCGCCGTACTCGTGCGCCAGGTGCATCTGTTCCCAGGTTTTAGCAATCGGGTTTGTATTTAACCATTTGTAGTTACGCGGGCCACCCACATAATCAAAGTGATAGTAAATGCCATAGCCACCCGCACGCTTAGGATCGCCCAGCTTGGGCAATTTGCGGATGTTGCCCCAGTTATCATCGCACAGCAGCAGCGTAACATCATCGGGCACACGCATGCCTTTATCGTAATAATCCTGTACTTCCTTGTACAGCGCCCATATTTGCGGCGTTTTTTCGGCAGGCTTACCGGTGACATCGGCAATGATCTGCCTCTGATCTTTGACTATCTTTTCCAGCAGGGCCACGTTGCTGCCCTCGGTCATTGCCATATCGCCGTCGCCGCGCATGGCAATGGTAACCAGGGTTTCTTTGTTGCCCATATTTTCGATACCTTTTTTCCAGAAGGCTTTCAGCACATCGGCGTTCTTCTCATAATCCCAGGGGCCGGTACCATAACGCTTCCACTCCTGTTGTGCACGGTCCATAGGTTCGTGGTGCGACGTGCCCATTACTATGCCGTATTCATCAGCCAGCGCCGGGTCGGTTTTATCATCATCGTTAAATGCGTTGGCCCACATAGCCGGCCACAGGTAATTGCCTTTTAAACGCAGTATCAGCTCAAAAACTTTTTCGTAGGCCAGGTGGTTCACCCCGCCGAATTTTTCCTTCGTCCAGCCCGAGAAGGCCGGCGCTTCATCATTAATAAAAATACCGCGATATTTTACGGCCGGCGTACCCTGGGTATATCTGCCCCGCAATACATACAGATCAGCCTGCTTTTTAACAGGCACGTCGGCCCACCAGTACCAGGGCGATACGCCTATCTGTGCCGAAAGATCATAAATACCGAAAATAGTACCGCGCTTATCGCTGCCGGCTATTACCAGTGCGCTGCTCACACCCGGTAGAGGATTCTGTACCGTTTGTATAATAAAGTTTTCCCATTTGCCGGTGATATCCCGTACATCGAGCTTATGCTTTTTTACAAGATCGTCTATCAAACTGCTTTTACCAACAGTACCGATAAGCACACAAGTACCCGACGGCGCCGTAGTTGAAAATGCAGGTTGATTACCTGTTACCGAACCCAGATCGTTTTGCAGATCTTTCATCGCACGGATAACGCCCGGGTAATCATCGTTACTGCCATAAATATTGACGGGCTTACCGGCAGCAGCCAATGCAAAACTGCCCGTGACATTTTTTGTAGTAATATAGGGCTTTTCGCCTGCTGCATAGCTTATTTTACAGTAACCTAAAACAACAATCAGCAATAAAATCCGGATCATATATACTTTCATACCTCAGGTTCTCTTAAAAATTAACGACGCCCCAGTAGGCCTTTTTGGGTTGTTGGTTCACATCAAATAATAAAGGATAGTTTTTACGCCCGGGTACCGGGTATTGATCGAGCCAGGTGAACTGGTCGCACACGTTCCAAAAAGTAACGCCTGTAATTACCTTTTTATACTGCCTGAATATTTTGAATACCTCGGTATATTTTTCCAATTGCTTTTGCTCCAGTTCGGGCGTTAACGTATCAGATTCTCCGGGGCGTTTGGCGCGGCGTTCTTTCTCCCAGGGGTATATCGATACATCCAGCTCGGTAACCTGCACCTTTAAACCAAGCGATGAGAATTGTTCGATAGTTTTCTTTAAGTCGCTCACTGTTGGTTCGTAAACCGACCAATGAGCTTGTATGCCTACAGCGTTAATTGGCACATGCCTATCAACCAGCATTTTTAACAGTTTATAAACGCGCTCACGTTTTTCGGGGCGCTCGGTATTGTAATCGTTGTAGAACAATATAGCCTTAGGGTCGGCCTCGTGGGCCCATTCAAAGGCTTTGATGATAAATTCGTCGCCGCAAATCTGGTACCAGAGCGAATTACGCAAAAACCTGGTGCTGTCGTCATCGATAGCCTCATTCACCACATCCCAGGCGTATATCTTCCCTTTATATCTGCTTACGACGGTTTGGATATGATCGTGCAGGCGTTTCAGCAAAACTTCTTTGGTTACGCGGCCCCCTGTCGAATCTTTAAACAACCAATAGGGTGTTTGCTCATGCCAGCACAGGTTATGGCCGCGTACGCGCAAACCGTGCGACTGTGCAAAGCTGACGATCGAATCGGCATCGCGCCAGCTATACCTGTTCTCCTGCGGGTGTATTGGCGCCATTTTCATGGCGTTTTCGGGTGTTATACTATTAAACTGCGAAAGGATCAGCGATTTATACTGTGTTAGCGCCTGCACATTTACCGCCACACCGATAGGGAAATAGTTTTTGTAATAATCCTTTAACCCCTTACTGTTATCAACTATTTTTTGCTGAGCTACTGCTCCGTTGATATAAAAAAATAAAAAAAGCAAAAAAGCGTAGGTTCCGGTTTTCATCATCATTTTAATTATTTACACCTGCCATATATGTACCGGCAGGCCGACTAAAGTAAAGGCTAATTGGCTTTGATAGTTGCGCTTTAACTACCACAATACAAGTATAAACAAATTAAGCAATCGATTACAAATAAAATTGAATTTGAAGGAATATCAGGCAAAAAACAGGAGTATGCTGCAACAATAGTTGGGTAATTGTGTACGATTTACACTCAAAATCAAGTCAGGTTATGCCAGCAATTTTAATCGGTATCAGTAAATTTTAAAAAAATGGCGACCATTCGAAAATCATCAAAAAGCCATAAAAATAGCTTTTTTATTAATATTTTACTAAATAATCAAATCATTAATTATCAATCTTACCACAAACCAAAGCATTTCGCTTCTAAAATACGGTTGCTTTTTGTTTGAAATAAAATATTTTTTGCAATCGATTGTTTTTTTTAAAAATTTGTTTCTACTTTTACCATACGTTATAACCAATTACACCTTCTTGTTCAGCTTTCGGTTCCGGTAATCGCCCTTCGCAATGACGGGTACAATTACAGCAAACCTTGTTTGGCAGGAAATTTTTATTGAACCAATTAATTAACCCATTTAGATCAATTACTGCATGGAGAAACTTTTATTTACGCAACCCACCGCATCCACTCCCTCGACTATTGAAAGGTTTACACCCGATAGTTTTCACAGTGACCGTACAACGTTCACTGGCAAATCGTGATGAAAAAACTTAATCAACCCAACTCACAACAAAAAGACTAATTAAACGATCAGATTATGAGAAAAATTAAACTCTTAAAATGCTGGAAAACGCTACTTGTTCTCATCTGTAGCTGCTTGTTTTCAATGAGCATATACGCCCAGTCGACAGTCAGCGGTACTGTATCAGACGATAAGGGCGAGCCGATTATTGGCGCCAATGTTAAGATTAAAGGCACAAGTGCCGGAGTGGCTACCGATATCAGCGGCCACTTTTCTATCAAGGTACCAGCCGGCTCATCAACGCTGGTAATATCTTTTATTGGCTATACTCCTCAGGAAGTTGCCATAACCTCAAAAAGCAATAACTTAAAAATCGTGCTTACAGCCGGGGCAAACAACCTCAATGAGGTTGTGGTAGTAGGTTATGGTACATTAAAACGTGAAGATGTTACCGGAACTGTAGCAACAGTAGATTCCAAAGTATTAAAAGAAATACCTGCCTCGAACGTTTTCGAGCAATTAAAGGGCCGGGTAGCCGGTATGGATGTGGTTACCGGGCCTAACGGACCCGTTGTTACTTTAAGAGGTAACCGCACAACCGGAGCCGCGCCCGGAACAGACGGACCACTGATTATTTTAGACGGACAGCCTTATTATAATTCTATCGAAAACATTGACCCGAACAACATTAAAAGCGTAGATGTATTAAAAGGTGCATCTGCCACTGCAATTTATGGTTCACGGGCTTCGGGTGGTGTAATTTTAATTACGACCCTACGCGGCCGTGTGGGGCAAACAATCACTTCTTATGATTCCTACTATGCTGTCAATAAAATAGAAGGGACTTTGACAATGTTGAACGGTACACAATTTGCGCAATTAATAACCGATGCTACGCAAGGAGCCTTGTTGCAAAATAACCAAACCGTTAATAACTATTTTATATCAAATTCGGCCATTGAAAGCAAAGCGCTTGCCGAAGGCATCAGTAGTAATTATGCTAATTTGTTATTGCAAAATGCTTATACCTGGGATCAAAATTTAAGGGTTAGCGCAGGTACCGAGCGTACACAATTTAATATTGGCGTAGGCTACCGTACCAACAACACTGTCGAGCGCAATAATAATTATACCCGGCGGTTATCATTAAACGCTTCTGTTGACCATAAGATAAATGATTACCTGAAATTTGGTTTAACCACCTTAACCACCTTACGGGCAATCAATACCGGTGGTGGAGGGCAATTGCAACAAGCTTATTATATCAGCCCTTTAACCTATCCTTATAAAGCGGACGGTTCTATCAATGGGGCACCACAGTCTGATCTGCAGGACGGAACTTTTGTAAACCCGCTGCTTCCGGGTAATTTGCCAGATCAATATTATAATTATACCCGTGGTTTTGTTAGCAACAATATATTATACGGCGAGCTTACGCCCATAAAACATTTAAAGTATCGCTATACGGTAAATTACAATTTTTCACAATCGTTGCAAGGAACTTATAATGGCCAAAATGGTGTCGACCTTACCACCATTGCTAAAACCAATGCCAGCACTGTCAACAATTATTCTTATCGTGTAAATCAGGAACATTTGCTCACTTACGATAACGTATTTGCGCAAAAACATAGTGTGAACTTTGTTGCCGGCTTCACCAACGAATTGGCCCACACCGAAAATTCAAATATCAGTGCAACCGGTATCCCCTCAGACGCCAACAAGAACTCTAACCTTGGCCTTGCCCAAACCATCACCAACGTTGGCGGCTCATTCCAGGAACAGGGGCTGGTTTCATACGTAGGCCGCTTGAACTATGCCTTTGATCGTAAATACGACCTGACTGCCACCATTCGTTCGGACGCCAACTCGGCCCTGGCAGAAGGGCATCAGCGTACTACTTATCCCTCATTAGGTTTAGGTTGGGTGATCAGCAATGAAAGCTTTATGAAAAAGTTCACTTTTATCGATAACCTGAAATTACGCGGGGGATACGGAGAAACTTCAACTATAACTACTATTGCACCTTATAGTACATTAGGGCAGCTAAACGCGGTTAAATACCAATTTGGCAGCATATCTGCCGGCGATGCCCAAGGTGTTTTGGTAAGTACGCTGGTTAATCCAACCTTAACCTGGCAACGATCGGCAGAATATAACTTAGCTTTAGATTTTGGCGTATTGAACAGCAGGATAACCGGTTCGGTAGAGGTTTATAAAACCACGACTACGGGTATCATCCTGAACAATATTTTACCGGTAACAACCGGCGCCCGTTCGCAACAAACCAATTTGGGAACAAGCGAAGACAGGGGCTTAGAAATTACCTTAAGCAGCGTTAATTTGCAAAATGCGAGAGGCATTAACTGGTCGACCGACTTTAACATCGCCTTTAGCCGCGAGAAAATAGTAAGCCTGCCTAATGGCGGACTGGTTAATATCGGCGCAGGCGAGTTTGTAGGCCAGCCGCTTAATGTTATTTATGATGTGAAGAAATTAGGCATCTGGCAAACCAGCGAGGCGGCACAAGCTGCAGTTTACGGCCAGAAACCGGGGTCAATAAAAGTTGAAGACTTAAACGGCGACGGAAAGATCGATGCTAACGACGATCAGATCATCGGCCATTTTAATCCTAACTATACCTTCGGTTTTACCAACCGCTTCAGCTACAAAAACTTCGACCTGAATATCGTGATCCAGGGCCGTATGGGCTTTACTACCGTAGTGCCTTATGTGTCGTCATCAAACTCGGCAACCAATGGTTGGCAGTTCCTTAACCAGGGGCGCCATAACCAGCCGGTTATTGATTATTGGACACCTACCAACCCTACCAATGCTTTCCCCGAACCCAACTCTTATGCACCGGTGCCGTATTATTCTACCTTGCAATATTATGACGGATCGTTTATCAGGGCGAAAAGCATTAACCTGGGTTATAACGTACCCGGCAACCTGCTGAAGAAAGTAGGTATGAGTTCGTTAAGGATATACGCGAACGTAACCAATCCATTCTTTATTTACGCGCCTGTTACGAAACATGGTTTCTCTGTGCCCGATGCGGAATCTAACTATACTTATAATAACACTGGCGGCGCATCCAATAACCCCGCCGATGTTTCAGCAAGTGGCAATATTGGAGGTGCAAACCAGGGTGGCGGTTTTTTCCGCGGCGTGGGCCTAAGCGCAGGCGAGCAAACGCGTGACTTTATTATAGGAATTAACGCAAGGTTTTAACTTTAGATAAAAATTGACATGAAAATATTAAATAAAAGCAGTTTTATATTAGCGGCGATAGTAGGACTTACGGCAGCTACAGGCTGCAAAAAACTATTGGTAGAGCAGCCCCGCTCAGCTCTTTACCCTGATTACTTTGGCACCGCAGGGGGCGTACAGGCCGCGGTGACCGGTGTATACCAGGATTTGAGATCGACTTTCTCGGGTGAAGGGATTGTATGGTTTTATGACGGCACAGACGAAAACATCCCTGGCGGCAGCGCCGGCAATACTGCGCCTTTATATAATTCGTTCAAAGGCATTACCTCTTCAAACACGCCTGATATCACCGGGTTGTATGTGGATATCAATACGCTTAACGGTGTGTTTCAAAATTCCGCGCTTATTACCGACCCTGTTGCCCGCACACAATTTGTGGCGCAGGCCAAGTTTTTACGTGGCTTCATCTATTTCTTCCTTGTGCAAACTTATGGCGGTGTTACCGCCACCCAAAAAAGCGGTATCCCGTTACATACCACTTTTAATACCCAGGCGGTTTCGTCTGATGCGCCGGCACAACTTACTGACATCTATAACTTGATTATACAGGATTTTACAGATGCAGCAGCGGGTTTGCCCAATACTATTACCAGCACAAATCCGTTTTCGGCAGCAGGCGTCGGGAAAAGCGCTACGGCAGCTACTGCTAACGCTTACCTGGCCAAAGCTTACCTTACCAGGGGTTACACAGAGGCGAAACAGCCTACTGATTTTCAAAAAGCTGCCGACCTCACCGCAGCGCTTATCGCCAATAAAGCCACCTATGGACTGGATTTATGGCAGGATTACTTTGACGCGCACAAGCCCGCTAACGATTACGGTAAAGAAAACATGTTTGCCATCGATTATGGCATTTCCGATCCGTTATATTCCAATTATACACAACAGGGAAATGGCGGGTTCGGTATCAATCAACTTTATGTTTTGCAACGCTTTAACTATGTGGGCCCGGGTGTAGACAACGTTCCCGGCGTCGACGCTGTACCACAAAAAATGGGTGGCAGTGCAGGTATGGTGCGCGATGTATTTAATGGTCGCCCGTTTATACGACTGGCCCCGAACAAGCCCTACACCATGGATGTAGCCTTTGCCGACCAGGTACATGATACGCGTTATGATGCTACTTTCCAAACTTACTGGATATGTACCAACCCCAATGTAACTGCCGGACTGCAAAGCGACCGCGTTACCTCGAAGGGTAAGCTCATTTGTACCTCATCTGGTTTGCCCGGCGGTGCTACTTCTCCGGGTCAAAATGCGTCTATCGTACCATTAGATGGCGATACTGCCATATTGATGCCCGGTGCCGATGTGACGATGGCCCGCCGCGATGCATTTAAAGGATTAATTATTACGCCAAAGCAGTATACAAGTGCTGTTTTCCCAACCGTTAAAAAGTTTGACGACCCAAGGCGTACGGGGATCCTTGACTTGTCGAGCCGCCCGATCATCATGATGCGCTTTTCGGAAGTATACCTGATGAATGCCGAAGCCAATTATATGCTGGGCAACGTGGCAAACGCGGCAACATCGTTAAACGTACTTAGACAGCGGGCCGCATACCGCACCGTTGCCGACGCATCGTTGGTTGCTGCCAACGCGGCTCACGTAACCCCGGCAAATGCTGCAGCGGTTAATGCCGCCAATGCTGCTGCGATGCTTTTAACACCTGCTCAATTAGCGCAATTGGCTATTCCTAACAATACTACCACTACCACCAGTTTGTGCGGTATGGACCTGATATTAGAGGAATACTCGCGCGAATTATATGGCGATCCGCGCCGCTGGTACGATTTGGCGCGCACCCAGCAACTGGTACGCCGTAACCAAATGTATAATCCTAACGGCGCTGCAAACGTACAGCCATATCACATGCGCTGGCCTATACCGCAGCAGCTGATCAACGCTGTATTAACCGGCCCTGCATACCCGCAGAACAACGGTTATTAACCAGGTATCATTTCTAAAAAAAGACAAGGGGCGACCCACCCTCACCCCTTGTCTTTTTCTTTTCGGGCATTAACCCGTTTTCTTCCCCAATTTTTTTAATCGTTAAACTATTGACGACCTATATCCAAGCATATAGCGGCGGGGGAACAACTTGTTGCTAAATCTATCCAAAACCATGAAAAACAATATCAAAAAAGCAGCTATTGCAGCACTGGCAGGGATCACGATCATGGCATCATCGTGCAGCAAAAAAAACGATCCGGGCGCAACAGACAATGGCACCGGCACCACAACCGGAACAACCACTTCTGATACCACAGGTACGCTCAAAGGCTCAACAACCATGAACATCGGCATTGCGGCTACTTACAACCTGGCATCGACCAACTCCGGTTATTGGAACACGGTCAAAAGGGAGGCCGGTTGGGTAACCTTTGGTAATGAGTTAAAAAATGCCTCGGTAATGCAGAATGACGGCTCACTTAACTTTACCACTGCCGACAATTTTTACAACCTGTGCACCAATGCCGGCTTGCAGGTATTTGGCCATACCCTGTGCTGGCACTCGCAGCAAAATACCAATTACCTGAACAGCCTCACAAGCGGCACCACAACATCAGGCACCAACCTCATAAAAAACGGCAGTTTTGAAAGCGGCATCAGTACCAACTGGTTTACCCAGGTGAGCAGCACCGGCGGAGCCGCGGCTACATTTTCGGCTGATAATACGACCGCGCAGGATGGCACACAATCGCTTAAAGTCGTAGTTACTACGCCCGGCCCAAACAGCTACAGCATCCAGGCCGTGAATGATGCTTTTACCGGCACAGGCGGCTCATCGTATAATGTAAGCATGTACATTAAAGGCGCCGGCGCGGTTAAAGTAGTAATGCAGGGTACCCAATATGATGGCGATAATACCTTTACAACAACTTCAACATGGACAAAATACAGCTGGAACATCACCCTCAACTCTGCCGAAACCGCGCCGCAGGTAAGGCTCAACTTTACCACTGCCGGCACTTATAACATCGATAATATAGTTGTTGCTGCTAATACCACGAGCACTTTGCCGCCGGCACAGGTCGCGGCCAATGTTGATACGGCTTTGAAGCGTGCCATTACCGGCATTGTAACTCATTATGCCGGTAAAATTAAAGCCTGGGACGTGGTGAACGAGGCCATCAGTGATAATGGCGGAAACCTGCGCACCAGCGCAAACACACAGGCAGGCAACGGTCAGTTTTTCTGGGCCGATTACCTGGGGCGTAATTTTGGGTTAAAAGCGTTCCAATACGCCAAAGCCGCCGACCCTAACGCACTGTTGTTTATTAACGATTATAATTTGGAATACAGCAATACCAAGCTCGATTCGCTGATAGCCTACGTTAAAGAGCTGCAGGGCAAAGGCGCCAGGATCGACGGTATCGGCACGCAAATGCACATCAGCCTGAATACCACGCAAGCCGGCATCGACAATGCCTTTACCAAACTGGCCGCAACAGGTTTAAAAGTACGTATATCTGAGCTCGACCTGGCGCTCAACACCGGCAAGACAGCCGGCTTTACCGCCAGCCCTGCACAGTTAACACAACAGGCGGCCTTGTACAAATATGTGGTCGACTCGTACCAGCGCATTGTACCCAAGGCGCAGCAGTTCGGCATCACGGTTTGGGGTGTGGCTGATACCGACAGCTGGATCAACACCGCATCATCGCCCGATTTCCCTCTGCTGTTTGATGCGACTTATGCCAAGAAACCGGCTTATTACAGCGTTTTACTTTCCCTGAAAGGGAAATAACGATAAGGTTTAGTTTAGTTTTTGGTTACCCGGGCGCCGACTGGCGGCCCGGGTTGTTTTTTTAGTGCTTAACGGTCTTCAGCAAAGCAGCCAAATCGGCTCTGGTGTAAACCTTTTTGTTAGCAATAACTATATCGACACGGTCGATAGCATTGATATCCCGAAGCGGGTTGTCATCCAACACGATCATATCGGCGCACCTGCCGGGCTGCAGGCTGCCGTAAAAATTACTTACCCCCATAAATTTGGAGCCATTGATCGTTGCGGTTGTCAAAGCTTCAGCCGGGCTTAACCCCGATGCTACCAATTGCTTGATCTCACCGTGTATCGATTCGCCGGGATACACAAACGAATTATATGCGCCGCAATCCGAGCCTGCGATGATGTTAATGCCTGCTTTGTACATCTGCGGAACCATCGCCGCACATTTGGCCTCGAATTTTTTAGTGAACTGCGTACTTTCATCGGATGCACGCTTAGCGCTGCTGACGCGGCCCTGATAAGTAGCCTGTATCTGCGGACTGATATAAGCCAGCAGGCTATCGCGGCTATGATCGGTTTCCTTGATCTCGCCCAGAGTTTTTGAGATGTACAGCGTTGGCGTGATGGTAAAATTTTGCCGGGCAAGATATTTAAATAACCCGGCAGCCTTTGCATCGCTATACGTGCTATAAAGTGCCGGTAAGGCTGCAAATAAACCGATAGGCCGCGGGGTATCCTGGCTTTTGATGATGGCATCGGTAATACTGTCTTCTTGAGCCGAGCAGGCTTTAAACACATAATACAAATGCTCCGAGCCATTGAGGCCAAGGGCGGCCCCATCGGTTAGTTTTGTGGTAAAGGGCATGTGCCCCGTAGTTTTTAAACCGCGTTTGTGTGCTTGCGCGATGATCTCCAGGTAGGCTTCGCGCGATATCTTGCTGTCGTATATTTTTACAAAGTCGGATGGTATGCGTTGCAGCGAATCCAGGGCTTTCGAAATCTGTTCGGGCGTCTGCACTTCAAGCGAGCCGGCCCAGGTAGGCTTCGGCCCATCGAGCTTTGGGCCCGATGTGTAAATATGCGGCCCATCCAGCAAGCCTTGCCCGATATCCCGTCGCCAGGATAATATCGCAGGGGTCATATCGCCACCGCACTCGCGCACGGTGGTTACACCATAGGCCAGGAACAAGGGCAGCAGCGCTTTATTATCGGCTATCATGGCATTGCCGCCCCTAAAGTGCACATGCATATCCCATAAGCCGGGCATCACATATTTACCATGAGCGTCGAGGTACCTTGCGGCTTTGTATTTGGCCAGCATCTTATCGTCATCCACCGCTTTAATAGTGTCGCCGGATATAGCTATCAACCGGTGCGGGATAGTTTTATTACCGGCAACATCAACAATGGTGGCGTTTTTGACTACGAGCGAATACGCCGTTTTGCGCGTTTGGGCAAAAGCGCTACACTGAATGATGCATAACGTAAGGCAGGCGAATAGTACTCTTTTCATACGGATACAAATAATTTCACCTATAAATTTAGGATAATAAATGTATGGTAACAGTTCCCATCTGCATTCTACTATTCGAATAAATCCGAAATCGAAAACGGCGAAGCCCTCAACGCAGTTAATTCGAAATCCGAAATCCTATTGGTACAGCGTCCGCTTAATGCCCATTTCCAGCCCGCGCAGCTCGGCCAGGCCTCTTAACCGGCCGATGACCGAATAGCCCGGATAAGTGTTGTAATTCACATCGTCCAGTATTTTATGCCCATGGTCGGGCCGCATGGGTATGGCTACAATACCTTCGCCGCTATCGGCGCGGCGCTTTTGCTCTTCAATTACATTGCGCATTACGGCATACATATCGGTACTGCCGCCCAGATGATCGGCTTCGAAAAAGCTGCCGTCGGCCTCGCGCTGTACGTTGCGCAGGTGCAAAAAGTGAATATGTTTACCCAGTTTGGCTGCCATTGCCGGCAGATCGTTTTCAGGATTGGCGCCCAGCGAACCGGTGCAAAAAGTAATACCATTAGACGGCGATGGGCAGGAGTTTACCACGTCGAGCAAATCCTCTTCATTGCAAACCACGCGCGGCAGGCCCAGTATCGGGAACGGCGGGTCATCGGGATGGATGCACATTTTGATACCCAGTTCTTCGGCAGTCGGGATGATCCCTTTCAGAAAATAGGCCAGGTTGGCTTTCAGCACTTTGGCATCGGTTTGGGCATATTTTTTCAGGTGCTCTTTAAATTCAGGAATGGTAAAGACCTCATCGGTGCCGGGCAGGCCGGCCATAATGGTATTGGTGAGATAGTTTTTTTCGCTTTCGCTGATGCTATCCAGATAGGCTTTGGCGGCCTGTTGCTGTGCTGGGGTAAACTCATCAAAAGCTTCGGGGCGCTGCAGGATGTACAAATCGAAAGCGGCCAGCGCAGGCGCATCGTAACGCAGGGCCGAAGCATTGTTGGCTAAGCGGTAATCGAGGTTGGTGCGGGTCCAGTCGAGCACGGGCATAAAGTTGTAGCACACGGTTTTAATGCCCGCCTTCGCGAGATTTTTTAAAGTGGTAATGTATTTTTCGATATAGCCGTCGCGCTCAGGTGCCGCGGTTTTGATGCTTTCGTGGATATTGACACTTTCGACCACCGACCATACCAGTCCGGCTTTTTCGATGATGCTTTTACGTTCGCTGATCTCTTCAATGCTCCATACTTCGCCTGCGGGGATGTGGTGCAGGGCGGTAACTATACCGGTAGCGCCGGTTTGACTGATAGCCGCCAGGGTAACCGGGTCGTTAGGCCCGAACCAGCGGAAGGTTTGTTCTAAATTGGGTAACATATGCTTGGTAATAAGCCCCCTCTAAATCTCCCCCGGAAGGGGAGACTTTATGAAAGGCGAGTTCACATTTTAAAGCCCTCCCTTCAGGGGAGGGTTGGGTGGGGCCAACCTCTTCAACTCCACTAAATACACATCGTTCTCCCGCATCGGCAATTCCTTTTCAAATACACCATTGGCCGGAACTTTTACCGTTGTAACCACCGGAGCGCCGTTATTGGCCTGTTTAATTTGCAGCACCTGCTGTTTAGTTAATTGCGATGGCGAATGCATATCGAAATAAGTAGCATAAGCATCGTTGGCGCGGTAACCGGTTTTATATACATACATTTTGTAAGTGCCGGGCTTTAGGTTTTTGACGGATATCCTGGCATTGCCCAGCGTTTTGGCGGGCAGATCGCGTTTGTAAAACACCTGGTCGTTTACCGAATCGCCGGGGTGGGTGATGGTAAAATCCCAGAGCAATAACTGCACGTTGCCATTTTTATCGCGACAGGCAATGCTGTTTTCATCGTTATTCTTCAGTTCGGTATCGCTTAGCCTGTTTAAAAACTCAAAGGCGTAATAAGCCGGTTTTTTAATATCCTGGTAATTAAGCAGGCCGAAACCGCCGTGGAAAGGCGTCATCCTCGGGCCGGCCTCTTCAAAAATATCGGTAAACGTCCAGTACGACATGGAGTTGACCGCACCCGATGCTTTTTTGATCTTATCTAAAATATATGGCGCTTCAAAATAACTGTCGTGTATCGGGTCGGACGGGGTGTACGACGCGCTCCACTCGGTATAATGCAGCTCGAGGTTGGGCATGGCCGAGCTTTTAATCTGTTGCTTTACGCGGAGCATATCGCCCGCGACAGCATCCTTATCCTGGCTGACGATGACGCCCGTAGTACCCGTCTGATCTAAAAAGCCCTGTTTTACGCCATAAGTATGTGTGCTGATGAAATCGACAGGCACTTTATTATCCGCGCAAAAGCCGATCATTTCGGGTATCCAGCCGTTGCCCGCAGTTGCCGGCCCGCCGACGCGGTAATCTTTCGAAACCGATTTGATGGTATTGGCCGTTTCGCGGTAAAGCTTAAAATAATCGGCCTGGTCGCCGCTGAAGAAAAGGTTTTTCAGGTTAGGCTCGTTCCACACCTCGAAGTACCAGGTTTTAACTTCTGCCGCACCGTAACGTTCGGTAAAATGATCCACCAGGTGTTTGATGAGGCCGTTCCACTTCTGATAATCTTTGGGCGGGGTGATATTGCCCCTCCACCAGAAAACGGTTTTGTTGCCGCTGGCCAGGGCGTTGGGCATAAAGCCCAGCTCGACGAAAGGCTTCATGTTGATGCTGAGCAGAAAATCGAACAGCTCATCGATATACTGAAAGTTATACACCGGGTTGCCTCTCCGGTCTTCCTGGTAAACGCCCATATCATCGGTAAGCAAACCGTGGAAGCGGATGTACCTGAAACCGCACCCGGCACGCGTTAACCGCAGTTGCCGTTGCCAGTCGGCGCGCAGGCCTTCGTTGGCGCGCCCCGCTCCTACGCAGAAATTGTAACTGCGGTTAAAGGCGCCTTTTGCCTGCCCGGCATCTACTGTAATTACCCGGTTTTGCTGGGCGAAAGCCGGTTGGCAAACCGCCAGCAGCAGGGCAATAAATAAAGGTTTACAACTATTCATAAACTGACCGTTACGTAGCATTTAAATTACAAAAACCGAAAAATCAGAAAAAGAACTTAATTTAGATTTACTGATCTTAGCCAGGGTGAAAATAGAGACAATAATCGAAATTAAGTAATCGATTGCCTAAAAATATTTTGCCTGTAATTGATTATTTAGTTAAATTAGTTTATATTTAATAGCGCATCGGCAGTCGATATTTTGTAATCGATTTTTGCCGATACCTGCCAAGCTCCTGTATGCACAAACCTGCCAAAGAGATCACGATTTACGATATAGCCGCCAAGCTGAACCTATCGGCCGCCACCGTTAGCCGCAGCCTGAACGATATGCCCGGCGTAAATGCCAAAACCAAAAAAAAGATTGTTGAAACCGCCCGGGCCATGGGCTACAGCTCAAACGCCTTTGCCAGCAACCTGCGCACCAAGCGCAGCAACACCATAGGCGTGATTGTGCCGCGGCTGAACAGTACCTTTATGTCGGACGTGATTGCCGGGATGGAGAAGATTGCCAACGAGGCTAATTACAACCTGATCATCAGCCAATCGCTCGAGACGATGAAGAAAGAGATCAGCAACAGCAAAACCATGTATAACAACCGGGTGGATGGTTTGCTGATTTCGCTTGCTTATGATACCGATAACATCGACCATCTCGAAAACTTCCTCAGCCGCAACATCCCGGTCATCTTTTTCGACCGGATTTATGAGCACCGCACCTGCCCTAATATCCATATCGATAATTTTAAGGCAGCTTACGATATTACCCGCCACCTGATCGACCAGGGCTGCAAGCGCATAGCGCACATAGGCGCCACCGGCCTGCGCAACGTGTACGCCGAGCGCTACAACGGCTATAAAAAAGCTTTGCTGGATAGCGGCCTGCCTGCAGACGATGACCTGCTCATTATAAACGACCTGAGCGCCAAAGCGGGCCAGGAAGCCGGCGAACATATCCTGAAAATGCAACCTATGCCCGATGCCGTTTTTGCCGCTAACGATATTTGCGCCATCAACTGCATGCTGGTGCTCAAACGGGCCGGTATCAAAATACCCGAACAGGTAGCCTTTGCCGGTTTTAACAACGACCCGGCAGCCTGCATCATCGAACCTAACCTCACCACCGTTAACTACAAAGGCTACGAAATGGGCGAAGTTGCTGCCAAGATTTTAATTGACCATTTGACGCAGAATGATAATTTGCGACTGACGCATAGCCTTATATTAAGGCATGAGTTGTTGGTGCGGGGGTCGTCGGTGAGGGGGTGATAAACTATAGCATTTATTCCGCTCATCGAAGTCTCAGATTTCGATGCCTTATGCTGCGGCTCTGAAGCTCGACATACTTCAAACAATATATATTTCATATCTAAAATACTTATCTTAACAGTATTAAACAGCCCAACATGTTTACAACTGCTACTACCATCGATGAAGTTATTGAAAAGCTAACTACTATTATTGCCCAATGCGAGCAGCAACCTGGTAGCCGGCTTGGGTATTTTGCAACCTTGTATTTAAAAGTTACGGCGGCGGTAAAATTGGGTATAGCCAATAACCAGTTTCAAAACGGGCCGCGTATGGAGCAGTTGGATGTAACTTTTGCTAACCGTTACCTCGATGCATACTACCAATGGCAGCAAAAGCAAGAGCCTACGGCATCGTGGAAACTGGCTTTTCAATCGGCGCAAAAGTCGTCGGTTTTGATATTGGAGCACTTGTTACTGGGTATGAGCGCACATATTAACCTCGATCTGGGTATTGCCACTGCACAAACTGTCGGCAGTGCGCCGTTGCAGGATATCCGTCATGATTTTGATATTCTGAACACGATTATCGGCGGCTTAACAAACGGCGTATTGGCAGAGTTGGACCAGGTTTCGCCCCTGCTGTCGTTATTGGGCCTGCATGCGGGTAATACAAATTCGGTGCTCATCCAGTTCAGTATCGAAAATGCGCGCGACGGAGCCTGGTGCTTTGCCGAAGAACTGTATGGCAAAACGGGTGACGATTGGGAACAGGCTATTCGCGGACGCGATCAAAATATCCTACAGGTCGGCAAAAGCCTTATCGGGCAAACCGGCCTGCTGGCATTTACCGTGTGGGTCATCCATATTTTTGAGTGGAAGAATCCTGTAAAAATCATCAGGGCATTATCGGGCACCAAAAAGCAGCATTTTACTGTGGGTAAAAATCTCCCGGCAGCTCCGGTGTCTGTCTCTGGTTGAGGCCAGCCCCCGCTCATCAAAGCACCCCGACTTCGATGCCCTATGACACGAGTCTGAGACTCGACGCATACAGATCCGAAGTCAGAGACTTTGGACAGCACTAATAACAACCATCCCTCTGTTAACAACCCCAAAAAAGTCCCTTCATTGTCAACTTTAAAGGCTGCCGTATGTTATCCAAACATTTTGCTTTTCCTTTGAAAAAAATCAAATAGCTATGAATCTCGAACTAAAAAATAAGACTGCTTTTATCAGCGGTTCGACGGCGGGCATAGGCTTTGCCATTGCCGAAAGTTTATTGCGCGAGGGCGCTTCGGTGATCATCAACGGCCGCACACCCGCCAGTATCGATAAGGCGGTTGCCGAATTAAAACAGGTGAGCAACGAAGCTGATGTAAGGGGCATCGCAGCCGACTTTTCGAAACCCGAAGAGGTGTACGAACTGATCGGCAAACTGCCCGATGTGGATATCCTGATCAATAACGCCGGGATATTTGAGCCCAAGGCTTTTACCGATATCCCCGACGAAGACTGGTTTCGTTTTTTTGATGTGAACGTGATGAGCGGCGTGCGGCTCTCGCGCCACCTGCTGCCCAAAATGCTGGCCAAAAACTGGGGGCGCATCATTTTTATATCGAGCGAATCGGCGGTGTTTATCCCCGACGAGATGATCCATTACGGCATGACGAAAACTGCGCAGCTTGCCGTGAGCCGCGGCCTGGCCGAACTGACCAAAGGGACAGGCGTTACCGTAAACTCGATATTGCCGGGGCCCACACGCTCGCGCGGAGTGGAAGGGTTTATCGAAGATATGGCCAAATCGGGTAACACGTCAACCACCCAGGTTGAAACCGACTTTTTTAAAAATTTGCGGCCCACATCGCTCCTGCAGCGCTTTGCTACGGTAACCGAGGTGGCCAATACGGTAACGTATTATGTGAGCCCTCTGGCTTCGGCTACCAACGGGGCAGCTATCCGGGTTGAGGGCGGGTTGATCCGGTCGATACTGTAAAAATCTTGTTTATTAAAAATCCGCAGGCCTAAAAAACTGCGGGTTTTTTGTTATTTCTCCCAAAAAATCCGTATATTGTATGTTTAGCCAAAGCATTCGAAGCTGAATGCGTTACACCTTCACAACACACATGGGTATACCCATTAATACCCATGCCGTACCCATGTGCCCGATGGGTATGGAATACTGAAAAAGTGCATTTGGAGCTAATGGAAGAGGATAAAACCGGAAATACTGTTGAAATACCCATAAATACCCATGTGCGGGACAATAGAATCAGGCGACAAGAGTTTTTCGAAATCGCATAAATTCAGGGGCTTAAAGCATCCGTGACCGCTGTGCCGTTTTGTGGTTGCAAGCATTTTAAATACATTTGCTTACTGACCCATTTTTATAAACCAACAGCCGGATAAATGACTGATAAACAAGTTACGCTTGCACAGATACGCTATAATACTGACAGTGACGGACAAACGCTATGCTGGCGGCTGATACTCGACGGCCAGGAAGTATTGGTAGAATCGGTAAATATCGAAGCCCCGGTATTTACCTCGCGCGACTGGATGGAAGACATCGAACGGTTTAAGCACCACATCTCCGTACGCAACTGCTGCGTTACCATTAACGCCGCCGGCGAAGCGATCATAACCTCGCCTGATAACTCCTAAGACTTATATTTTTGCTATAGCAAGCTGGCCCGGCGTTTAACCCCCGCCATAAAAATTAAAAAATTGCGGCTTTGTTCCCGGCTTTTTTGCTTATATTTAATATATAATCCTTACAGCCAATATCAATTGACCTAAATAAAGTTCGAACTAATTAAATCTTTTATACCACTACGGCGTTATAAATTATAACCCGAACCGGATTTGTTTTTTAATATAATTGATTTCAATCATGAGCCAGCTAAGCGAAATAAAATGTCCTGTTTGCGCTCAATGGAGCAACTGGACTGGTAAAGTAGATGCAAAATGCCCGCACTGCGGTGCACAACTCGAACCTGAACATCTTAAATACGAACAGGAGAAAAAGGCCCGCACCGAACAAACCAAAGAGAGTAGTTACCTGATTATCAAGGATACCGACGATACCATCGTTCAAATGGGCAAACAATTTGTAAACTGGCTGCGATGGTCGACCTTTTTTGGCATATCGGTCATCTATTTTTTTGTAGCGTTGATGATCCTCGTATTCGGCGTGGTTGCGTTGGTGTAAGAAATGATATCGCCTACTTTTTAAGTATAAATATACGCTCGATAGTACCGGGCGTTATGCCATCAAATAAAGTTGAGGTAGTGCGGTGAAAGGTAAACGCTGCAGGGGTTAGCCGGGTTATTTTGCAAGGCAAAACCTGGTTGTTCGCAGCGATCATCTCAAAAGTGGTATCCGATTTTAGGACGTAAGTACCGCTGCTTGCGGTCAGATCGGGAGCCGTATTACCAAAAGTGAACGCCTGGCTCCAGGTGCCATCGTTATTGAATTGAAAATAAGAAACAACACCGGGTTGCATAGGGTACAACTGTGTACCCCTGACATATCCTGTAGTATCGCGAAAAACAGAGATCAAGGAGTCGAGCCTCCACGTACCCGAAATTTTATTGCCAGTTGTGCCTGAGGAAGAGGGATCGGGCATTGTTTTTTTACAAGCCACAAAAGCACATACAACGGTCAGCAAAACGGGTATTGTTATCGATTTTCGCATAAGCATATTACTTGTTGTACTTAATAAGCTATTGATCAATGGTACATACTGCATTTTGGGCCGCGGGGTTGCCTGCAACGCTGATTAACAAATTGTTAGTTTAATTAATGCGCGGATTTATCCATGATCTAAAATAAAAAAAGCTTCACGAAAAAATCGTAAAGCCTTAATTTTTTAGTGGAGAATATCGGAGTCGAACCGATGACCTCTTGCATGCCATGCAAGCGCTCTAGCCAGCTGAGCTAATCCCCCGTTGCGGGTGGCAAAAGTAATAAAAAAGTCTTTCCGTACAAATTATTGTTTAATAAAAAACCGGTTGTCTGTAAAACAGTAAAGCCTCCTGATGGGCAGGAGGCTTTTACTAACCAATTATAAACCTAAATTATGAGAAGACTTTTCTAAAACAATCAACATTGCTGTTGATTTGATGGTGTAAAAGTAACACTTATGTAAACATGGTGCAAATTTTTTTTGTAATAAAACTGTCACAAACAAAACAATTTTATAAATAGTCTACTATTTTAGTATGACTTTCGTAAAAATTTTAACAAATATTTAACACTTTCAAAACGATGGCTTTATAAGAGACAGATCATACTGCAGTTATATCCCACCTGAAAAAAACTTGTTAAAAGCTAATAAATATCATTCTCAGCAGTACGGAGAACTGCCAGGATAAACAGAAAATCCTGGATAAAAAATTATTTGTTCTGCAAGGGCTCCTGATCGTTACCTTTGCCCTATATGAAAACCAAACCTACCATACTTGTAGTAAACGATGATGGCATAACTGCGCCGGGTATAAAAGCGCTTACCGAAACCATGCAGGGCATAGGCCATGTAGTAGTAGTTGCGCCCGACAGCCCGCAATCAGGCATGGGCCATGCCATCACCATTGGTAAACCGTTGCGGCTCGACAGGGTTGATATTTACGAGGGTGTCGAAATGTACCGCTGCTCGGGCACCCCGGTTGATTGTGTTAAACTCGCCGTCACCAAAATATTTAAAGGTAAAAAGCCGGATCTGTGTGTATCAGGTATCAATCATGGTTTAAATAATGCCATCAACGTTTTGTATTCGGGCACGATGTCGGCAGCTGTAGAGGGCGCTATCGAAAGTATTCCATCCATCGGTTTTTCGCTGGATGATTATACGCTCGAAGCTGATTTTAGCCATTGCCTTAAGTTTGTTAAAACTATAGCCCTGCAGGTACTGCAAAACGGCTTGCCGATAGGCACGCTGCTTAACGTCAACTTTCCGAACACTAAAGATATCAAAGGGGTTAAAATATGCCGCCAGGCCAACGCCAAGTGGGCCGAAGAGTTTGACGAGCGGCTCGACCCCTACAAGCGCCATTATTACTGGCTTACCGGCGTGCTCGAAAACAACGATAAAGGCGAAGATACCGACATCTGGGCGCTCGATCACAATTATGCATCGGTAGTACCCGTGCAGTTCGATCTCACGGCGCATCACGCCATCCCCACCTTAAACAGCTGGAGCTTTAGCGTTTCTTAGCGGAATAAAAATTACTGGTAAAAATAGATAAGGGCACACCGATCATCACAATAAGTATCAAACAGTTGATGATAACCTGCTTTGCGTGTATATGGCCTGCGGGTGTTTTAGTTAAAGGAACAACTATCAAATTCATCAATAACCATATACCTATACCGTACAATACCCCGATCAGTATATTATTCTGACTTGCCCCACCCAGGCGCGGGTATAAAACAATAAACAAGGCTGTAAAAAAGTACGCTATAGCATAGTGTATCAACAAGCCGCATACCACCATCTCGGTGCCACCGTTAAATGCAGATACACCAAACAAAGATGTAGCAATATATTTCAATACGAATATAGGGCCTTTGTCAAACGACAGATAAGCATTGGCAAATGCCGCCAGGATATCTAAAGTACCTACCAACAAACCGCACCACAAAACAGTTACGGCTACGCTTGCTTTACTTTTTTTAGCTGTCATATTGCTTACTCTTTATAATGCGTCAGGTCGAAATCGATGCCACCGGGGTTACCTTTAAATTTGCATATCAACGGCATATTCGGATTGTTCAATATCCATACCTCAACTTTGCCATTAGCAGTAACTGCATGGTAAACATCGATGGGTTTATCGTTAACCTGTAGTGCTTCGGTGGTTTGATTAACCGTAAACTTTGCCCTGTTAATGGCAAGCTGCCGGGTTTTCAGCATATCGCTAAACGCTGCTTTTGATATGAACATAATGGTTTCGCTATCGCCAAACTGGGTATCGGTACCGGGCATAGGTTCTTCAAGGCGCATTTTGGTGCCGCTTTCCAAAGCTTTAGCAGGGATAATAAAGCTGCCCGTTCCCAACCCGGTGAGCGTCCATTTCAGCTTCATCGGGTCGTTCATCGATATAAAGTTAAGCGTAAGGGGTATTTGCTGGCCTGTTGCTGTAGAAATTACGGTGTAGTTAAGCACGCTGCCAACGCCAATCTGGGGCACAATGTTTTGCGCAGCGGCTATCCGGATAGCAAAAAGCATAAAAACAAACAGGCCGGTTTTTTTCATAGTGTTAAATGTAATTATATTTCTACAAATACAATAACACTGCAAAAAACAAGCGGCCTGCTTATCTTATTTTATATAGTCAATTTCCAGATCGACACCTTCCGAACCGTTTTTGGTTTTGCAGATGAGCGGAAAATCGGGGTTATTCAAAATCCAAAGTTCGGTTTTGCCGTTAGCCGCCTGGGCGTGTATCACATCAAGCTGCTTGTTGCCGATCTTTATATCCGATAACTGGTTCTTGCTCAGCACGTATTTCACATCGCCAAACTCCATCTCCTGTTTCTGGGTGATGTCCTTAAAAGCATCCTTCGAAATAAAGGCCAGGGTTTCGGTTTCGGGGAGTTCGATGTTGGCATTAGGCTCGGGCGACTCCAGGTGCATCCCTATTCCGCTTTGCAGGCTTTTAGTGCTCATCACATAGTTGCCCGATCCGTAATCTTCAACGTGCCATTTCATTTTCAGCGAGTCGCGCGTGGCGCTCAGCGTTAACGAAAAAGCTACTGCCTGGTCTTTTAACGAGATGGTGTAGCCCATCTCGGTTCCGCTCTTAATTTGCGGAACAAACTTTTGCGCCAATGCGGCCTGGCCGGTAAGCGCGAGTAACAAGCATCCGTAAATTTTTTTCATGCCCCGAAATTAGGCACGGCCTGTTAAGGGCAGATTAACAAAAGGTTGTCTTTCGGTGCTGTTGAAAAATACTGTTTATGTTGATAACCAACGGCTTACTGTATGCTTACCAGGTTAAGGTCGGTACCGTCGGCGTTGTTTTTGGTGCGGCATATCAGCGGGAAATCGGGGTTGTTCAGCACCCACATCTCTCCTTTACCGTTGGTAGCCACCGCGTGTATCACATCAAGCGCCTGGTTGTTGATTTTAATATCGGCAGTATCTGTCGCTGCAACGCTGTATTTAATATCGTTGTATTCAAACTCTTTGGTTTTCACCAGGTTGTTAAAGGCGTTTTTTGATATACAGGCCACGGTTTTGTAATCGGGTAGTTTGGTAAGCACATCTGGCTCGGGTGCTTTAAAATCCATCCCTTTACCGCTTTCAAGTGCCTTTGCCGACATTTCGTACGACCCCTGCCCGTAACCGTCAATGCTCCAGTCCATTTTAGTCGGGTTGCCAAGGCTGTTAAACGTCAGTACCATAGGCAGCGATTGCCCATCGCTGCTGTACACGTAGTTGATCACGCTGTTCGATTTGATCTTCGGAACTATCTTTTGTGCAAACGCCGTAGCACCCAGTGCCATAGCGGTCATGATGAACGCGAGTTTTTTCATTTTCTTTTTAAAGGTCGATCGTTGCTGTTTAATTCAATCAATTAGACTGCCAAAGGCTTCCGGGGTTGAACTTGTAACCGAATTGTTATCCCACCAGATTACAATCAACTAAAAAACAAGCCATTATACAAACGCGGTCGGATCAATTCAATACGCCCAAATTACAACATGCCTTTGTGTTACGCAACCATAAAAATTACAGCTGCATAGTGCAGGTGGTAAAATATTTTACATTTTTGCTTTCGCGATGAACAGCACACAAAACCATATAGCATGCGATATTACCTGGTAGCCGGCGAAGCCTCGGGCGACCTGCACGGCGCCAACCTGATGAAAGCGTTGAAGGAGCGCGACCCGCAGGCCGGTTTCCGCTATTTTGGTGGCGACCTGATGCAGGCCCAGGGCGGCAGACTGGTAAAACATTATGCCGATATGGCCTTTATGGGTTTTGTTGAGGTGGTGGCCAATCTGCCCGCTATTTTAAATAATTTAAAAACCTGTAAACAGGATATCCTGAAATATCAGCCCGATGTACTGATCCTCATCGATTTCCCGGGTTTTAACCTCAAGATAGCCTCATTCGCCAAACAGCAGGGCATTAAGGTTTGCTATTACATATCGCCCAAGGTTTGGGCCTGGAACCAGAAGCGCGTACTCAGGATCAAACGCGTGGTCGACCACATGTTCTGTATCCTGCCGTTCGAGGTTGATTTTTATAAATCGTGGGGTATGGATGTGGATTATATCGGCAACCCGCTTTTGGATGCCATAGCCGCTTTTAAGCCCGACCCTGGTTTTATAGCAAACAGTTTGCTTACCGATAAACCTATCGTGGCCCTTTTGCCCGGCAGCCGCAAGCAGGAGATCAATTACCTGCTTCCGCTGATGGTATCCGTCGCCAAACAGTTTCCGCAGTATCAATTTGTGATTGCGGGAGCGCCATCGTTTAATATCGCATTTTATAACCGGTTTTTTACGGGTAGCGCCCCTATCCCGGTGGTGTTTAACAATACGTATAATTTACTGAGCAACGCCCGAGCGGCTATCGTAGCATCGGGCACCGCAACGCTCGAAACCGCTTTGTTTAACGTGCCGCAGGTTGTGGTTTATAAAGGGAACGCGCTAACTATAGGTATAGCCAGGGTGCTCATCAAAATTGGTTTTATATCGCTCGTAAATTTAATTATGGACCGGCTGGTGGTGAAGGAACTGATACAGGGCGATTATAACGAAGCAAACGTTAAAACCGAGCTGCACAACCTGTTGCATGATCAGGATTACCGCCAGGCCATGCTTAAAAGTTATGACGAACTCGACGCGCGGATGGGCCAGCCCGGCGCATCGGCCAAAGCAGCCGCACTGATCGTAAAATTCACCTCAAAAAAATAGGCCCCGTGGAGATATCCCCGGGGCCTGATGTTTTCAGAGGTAGATGAAAATATATGATGATCAGGCAACCGATAGGTTAGTGGCCTGGTGGATGCGGCTTAATATTTTTGTTTTGGCAGCTTTAATGGCTTTCAAATCATTCATCAAAAGTGCTTTTAATTCCCTGTCGAAACGATTGATCATTTTCTGGGTTACCGGTGTTGATTTTATAGCTTTCATGGTCAGTTTGTTTTTAAGGTTATCGTTTGATTTTTAATGTTGTTGTTTCTTTATTTCTTCGCTATCGGTCAGGTTATCGTTTCTTCTCTTGGCCTCTTCAAACTGACGCTCGATTTGCTCTTTCTCCCGCTCATCTGACGGGGCTTCCGGGTTCGCCGGGTTTTCCCATGTCTGATCGTCGGCAGCAGGTACGCTTTTCTTGACAGTTTCCATCGTTGTATCCTTTCGTGGATACTATTGCCAAATAAATGCCAATCATCGCTAAAGCGGCCCGGTTTTTTTGACTGATTTACGTACCAGCGGTTTAAAGCGATTTTTTAAACCGTTCGATAAATCGTTCCGCGGTTATCCCGCCCGGAAAATAGTTTGTAAAAAGCTACACCGTGTCGGCGGTAGTGGTCAATGATTAATGAAAATGTGCAGATGTGCAAATGATAAGGACCGCTTTCTATTCGACGGTCATAACTGTTTCCTGATCGTGCACAATGCTGTGACTGAATACATGGATGAGTAAAGCAAGGGCCGAAAACGAACCGCCCATTATGCAAACGCCCGTCCATTGGTAATCGTTCCACAACAAGCTGGCGATATACGTACCAAACGCTCCGCCTAAAAAATACGATACCATGTAAACCGTATTGAGCCGGTTACGGGCCTCGGGCCTTAAAGCAAATATCATGATCTGGTTGCTGATGTGGGTCGATTGCACCCCCATATCCAGCAGGATAACGCCGATAACCAAACCCACCAGGCTATGGCTCGATAAACCGAATATGATGAACGAAAGCACCACAAGCGATATTGCCAGTGTGATAACGTGGTGGGGGTTCATCTTATCGCTCACACGCCCCATCACCGATGCGCCCAGCGCGCCGAATACGCCTACCAGGCCAAACATACCCGCCATTTGGCTGCTGCCACCAAATTGCGGTTGCTTGAGCAGAAAGGTGAGCGTGGTCCAAAAAGCGCCGAAGCAGGCAAAACATAATGCGCCGCGAACTGCTGCCAAACGCAGTTTAGGTTCTTCCTTAATCAGCGTAAGCAGCGAGCGCATCAGGGCGCCGTAATTGCCTTCATACTGGGGCTCTATTTCGGGCAGCATCAAAAACAACAGCAGCCAGATCACCAGCATCAAACCCGCGGCAATTAAAAACATGCCCCGCCAGCCAAAGTGAAAACCTATGAAGCCGCTAACCGTTCGCGAAAGCAAAATACCGATTAACAAGCCGCTCATTACCACGCCCACTTTTTTACCCCGCTCGTGCGGCCGGGCCAGGTGGGCCGTCATGGGTACCAGCATCTGCGGTATGGTGGATGAAGCGCCTATCAAAAAACTGGCCGCCATTAATATATTGATCGTTGGCGAAAACGCTGCCAGCAATAGCGCCATCACAATAAAAATAAAATCCACCATCATCAGCTTTTTGCGCCTCTTCATATCGGCCATAGGTACAATGAGCAGCATACCGGTGGCATAGCCCATCTGCGTAAGCATCGATACCAGTTGCGCTTTATCTTCGCCGATATGAAAGGTGACCGATATCTGCCCGAGTAAGGGCTGGTTATAGTATAAATTGGCTACTACCAAACCAGTGGCTATGGTCATTACCCAAAGGATGACATTAGTGAGCTGAGGGTGCTCATGTTTTTCGGCAGAGGTATTCATGCCGCAAATAACTACAATTAGCTTTTACCCGTCGATATTGGGTTTGTTTTTTGACGATTTACAGATATATCCCTGCTCATGCGGCAAAAACTATACAGCGTATAAATTGTTTAGCACTAACCAAACTTTTTATGTTATGAACCCTAATGACGATATTAAGGAGAAAACCTCCAGATTTGAGCGGATCAGCACCGTTATCATCAACTTCAGCGCTACCAGCGCCATGTTTGGTATAGCCTCAGGGCTGGTATTGATATGGCTCGTTACGGGGCCGGTGTTCGCCTACTCTAACACCTGGCTGCTTATTGTCAACACCGGTACATCCATCATTACCTTTTTGATGGTGTTCCTCATCCAGCGTTCGCAAAATAAAGAGTCGATAGCTGTACAATTAAAACTGAATGAGCTCATCGCTGCCAACAACTCGGCCAGTAACCGCCTGCTCAACATCCAGGACCTGAGCGAAACCGAATTAAATACCCTGTACGAGCATTACCGCAAACTGGTCGAACTTACGCAAAAAGCGCCATCCAACACCCAGAGCCATTCGGTCGAAGAAGCGATCATATTGAACGAAGAACTGGATGCCGCAAATAAAGCAGAGCAAGAGAAAGCCGAAGAATAATTTTGTTGTTATATTTATAGGGTATATCAGTACCTTATCCTATAAAATATGCTCCGTAAAGACTTTATCAAAGCGGGCTCGCTGGCGGGCCTGGCTTTAACATCGGTTCTGGCCGCATCGTGCAACACCGCTCCCGCCCCTGCCGAACAGCAAAAAGACAGCAACGACAACGATACCACGGATAACTTTGAACTGAACGAGATTACGATTGCCGCTTTGCAGGATAAAATGAAAAGCGGCGAATACACCGCCCGCTCAATTGCCGAACGCTATTTAAAACGCATTGAGGCTATTGATAAAAAGGGGCCAAAACTCAACGCCGTTATTGAGCTCAACCCCGATGCGCTGCACATTGCCGATAAACTGGATAAAGAACGCCAGGCCGGGAAACTGCGCGGGCCGATGCATGGCATACCTGTGCTCATCAAAGATAATATCAACACGGGAGATAAAATGATGACAACCGCCGGGGCACTGGCGCTTAAAGGCAACCACGCGCCCGATGATGCATTTATTATTAAGCAATTGCGCGCCGCAGGCGCGGTAATACTGGGTAAAACCAATCTGAGCGAGTGGGCCAACTTCCGTTCGAGCCGCTCGACCAGCGGCTGGAGCAGCCGCGGCGGGCAAACGCGCATGCCGTACATTCTCGATCGCAACCCCAGCGGGTCGAGCTCGGGCACAGGCGCGGGCATCGCGGCAAACTTATGCGCCGTGGGTATCGGCACCGAAACCGATGGTTCTATCGTATCCCCATCGTCGGTAAGCGGGCTGGTTGGCATCAAACCTACAGTGGGTTTACTGAGCCGTTCGGGCATCATCCCTATCTCCAAAACACAGGATACCGCCGGCCCGATGGCGCGCACCGTTGCCGATGCAGCTACTTTGCTAAGTGTTTTAACCGGCGTTGATGCAAATGATCCGGCTACAGCCGATAGCAAACCTGAAAAAGATTACACAGTATTTTTAGATAGCAAGGGGTTAAAAGGTAAACGCCTCGGATTCGAAAAATCCTTCCTCAAAGGCGCCAACGAGGATGTGGTTGCTTTGCTGAACAAAACCATTGATGTGCTCAAAGCGCAAGGCGCAACAATTGTTGAGATCGACCTGCTCGGCAAGCTGAAAGATATGGGCAAGGCCGAGTTTACGGTTTTGGTGTACGAGTTTAAGGATGGTTTGAATAAATACCTGGCAGGCTCTACCAATCAAATCAAAAACATTAAAGATGTGGTAGAGTTCAACAAAAACAATAAGGATAGAACCATGCCTTATTTTAAGCAGGAAACACTGGAACTTGCCCTTACCAAAGGCGACCTGAACAGCAAAGAATATCTCGACGCCCTGAAGATCAGCCGCGACGGTACGCGCAAAGCTATCGACACCGTTATGAAAGAAAGCAACCTTGATGCGATTTGCGGCACCACCAACGGGCTGGCCTGTACCATCGATCTGGCCAATGGCGATTACGATACCGGATTTTCGTTCTCCTCGCCTGCTGCCATGGCCGGTTACCCGCATATTACCGTGCCGATGGGTGCGGTGCACCATTTGCCTATCGGTTTTTCATTCTTCGGCAAAGCATACAGCGAAGGTGAGCTGATTAAGTTAGCTTATGCTTTTGAACAGGCTACCAACTGCCGCCAAAAACCCGAATTTGTCAAGAATTTACTGGGGTAACAGATAAAACCCGATGTCTTACTGAGCACGTCGAAGGTAGCGTGATGGCTTGCCTACCCTATTTCGGCAAGCTCATCATGATACACCCGGCTGTTTTATCTCATTATAATTTCTCTAAAAGAAATTAAATTAATCAAAACATTACATTTGCGCTTTGGTTGTAGATAGTATAAACAACAGAAATACTATGGAAACCAAGGAAGCAACAATCGATGTACTGAACGACCTGGTTCAGATCAATAACGACCGTATAGCGGGTTACGAACGTGCGATAAAAGAAGCCGGCGACGAAAATGCCGACCTGAAAGAGGTCTTCAGCCGTTTTATTGCCGACAGCCACCAATGCAAAATGGAACTGGGTACCGAGATTCAGGCCCTGGGCGAAGATATGGATACCGGCAGCACCACAAGCGGTAAAATTTACCGCGCCTGGATGGAGGTCAAAGCTGTATTTACCGGCAACGGCCGTAAAGCTATTTTAGAGAGCTGCGAGTACGGCGAAGATGCCGCCCAGCGTGCTTACCGCGAAGCTTTGGATGACGATGAACTGCCGGCCTTCCTGCGTGAGATCATCACCCGGCAACAAATGCGCTTACGAAGCGACCACGACGAAATTAAGGCTATGCGCGATGTCGCATAATTGAGGTAAGTAAGATTGAATGGCCGCCTGTTATTGCTCATAGCAGGCGGCTTTTTTGGCTGGTTTTATAATTGCCGTTTGCTTCATCAAGATCAGCCTGTTTGAGCTGATAAAAGCTATTTTCAAAAAAATAACAAACAAATAACATTTGTGTAAGTATATATCTTGCCGATTTTTTGTAAATCGCTGTATAAACCAATATCAAGAAGTTATGGCTACCAGGATCACTGTCGAAGCAACCGTTAATGCACCTATAGGCCGGGTGTGGGAATACTGGAACGAACCGGAACATATCACAAAATGGGCCTTCGCATCCGACGACTGGCATTGTCCGGCAGCCGAAAATGACCTGCGCAAAGGCGGTACCTTCAGCTCGACCATGGCTGCGAAAGATGGCAGCTTCAGCTTTGATTTTGGCGGTGTATACGATGATGTGGAAGCCGAGGAGTATATTGCCTATACTATTGGCGATGGCCGGAAGGTAACGGTTAAGTTCTCTTCGGAAGATGGCCACAGCACCCATATTGTTGAAACCTTTGAAGCCGAGGGCACTAACCCGGTAGAAATGCAGCAAGCCGGCTGGCAGGCTATTTTAAATAATTTTAAGAAGTATACGGAAGGGAAATGATATTAATGGCTCCCGTTAGTATTTCAAGAATAATGGTAAAGACTTTATTTTTGATGTTTTTCTCTTTTTCGTTAACCACATCTAATCTGCTTGCACAAAACAATTATAAGAAATGGGAAAAAGATTCATTATTAACGTGGAGTGATTTTAAGGGTACGCTTGATACACCAAGCTCTTTTGGCGCGATGACGAACTGGCACATGCCGTATTCATATCATTGGTCGTTAAAGAACGGGATTTATACCCTGAAATTTAAAGTGGAGGGAGCGATTGATAGGAGCAGATCATGGAGCAAAGCTGATAAGCAAACAAATGCTTTACTGGCACATGAACAATTACACTTTGATATCAGTGAAATATTTGCGCGTGAATTGTTTATTGAACTAAATAAAAAGGCCTATACAGCAAATTATAAGAATGAAGTTTTAGATATTGTAGCAAGTGTATTTAAGTCGGCAACAGAGATGCAGCAGAAGTATGACGAAGAGACAGATCACAGCAAAAACAAAATAAAACAAGCTGAATGGGAGTTGTACGTTAAACATTTATTGGAAACGGCACCCGAGATAAAATGAATAGCCAAGCCTGCACTTTTTCTACGGGCGTCATTGCTGTAAGGTATGAAGCGCTCTCCACGCTATAAGGTGCGGCAGGATGTTGTCGATTGTCCTTTGTAGAAATTGCTTCACTATCGTTCGCAATGACGCGTGGAAAGCTATGGACCATGGACTATCGACTATGGGCTATTCCGTCAGCACCGTAAACTTAAATTCCAGCGGTTCGAAGTTTTCGATCAGATCGGTAATCAGTTGCTGTCCCCATTTTACGTAAAAGGGGCCGAAGTTCTGGCTGCGCTCCTGTAAGCCACCGCCGGGGAAGAGCGCTTGTTTAAACTTATCGATTTGCTCCAGGCGTACCTCGTGGTTCCGCTTTTCGGCTTTGAGCATCTTGCGTTCGAGGCTTTCGATGGCGTGTTTCAGGCGCGCGCGGATAGCATCGGTTGATGGGGCAAGCGTAGCATCGATGTGCGCGGCATGGGCCTTAATTTTTTCAAAAACACCAAGCATTTCCAGCCACTCGGCATTGAGGGTTAGGTTTTGTTCGGTATGTTGTTTTACCCATCCGGTTTTTAAAGCGTCGGCGGGTTTAAAAATATCGGCGATCATAAAACCTGTATTTTTGATGTGCGATGCAACTTCCTTAGTCACCAACATGCCCGAATTGCGCAGGATCAATACCGGGAAACCGATGCCATAATGATCGAAGTTTGATTTTAACTCGAGCCAGTAAACCACTTCGGCACCGCCGCCAATGTAAGCTAAGTTTGGCAGTATTACTTCCTGGTAAAGCGGGCGCATCACTACGTTGGGGCTAAACCTTTCGGGGTGTTGCTCTATTTCGGTGCGGAGTTCGGCTTCGGTAAAACGGATATCCGAACCTAAAACTTCGTAAACGTTGTTTTCGAAAACAATACGTTCGCGCAAACCATCCAACAAGTAAAAGAAATTGATCTCGCGCGGGTTAACCTGGATGTGTACGCCCAGCTTTTGCAGCGCGGCGTTACTATCGGATATGTGCTTAAAGCTGTTTTGCCCGATGATATCCTGCTCAATTATCGGCGCGAACTGTTGTTTTAAACGGGCATCGTCGGCATCGATAATCACTAAGCCATATTCGCCGAAAAGGGCATTGACCAGGTAGCGGGTGGCATCGGCCAGTTTATCAAATCTGGTATAAGCTGTCTCCACAATTTCGGCCAGTTGGGGCGCATTGCCTGCCAGGCCTAAAACACCTTTGTATTGGTTAAGCGCCTGGCGGATGGTTTTGGTGGCTAAACGGCCGGTAGCGCCTGCGGCTTCCATTGGCCACTCTATTTTTTTATCGCCTGTTTTGGTGTGGTTGATCTCGGCAAAATCGTGATCTTCGGACGCCATCCAGTAAACGGGAACGAAATTTTTATCCGGGAAACGCTCCTTCAACTGTCGCGCAAGCTTAATGGCTGTGGCGATCTTAAAGATAAAATACAACGGACCGGTAAAGATATTCAATTGGTGACCGGTTGTAATAGTATAAGTATTATTAGCGCGGAGCGCTTCAATATTCTGCGTAGACAGAACTGATAACTCACTACTGACCACCGACAACCGATTATACTGTTCAGTTAAAACCTCAACCAGAACCTCACGATCGGCAGTTACTTTTTTGGTTTTGAGCAATTGTTCAAAGCCTTCAAACGTGGGACGATGGCCGTAAAATGGTGCAAGAGCAGGATCGTTATCCAGGTAGTCGGTTATGGTTTTCGAAAAAAAACCGGTGTCGGCATAGTTGATACAGTGAGCATCCATTGCCCCAAATGTAAAATCATTAAAGTAATTACACCGTATGTGTAAATTATTTTACAATTTGTCCATAAAGGTCAAAGTCTTCGGCGGTATCTATCTTCACATTTACAAAAGTGCCTGCGGTAGCGTAGTGTTTGCTGGCATCGATCAATACCTCGTTATCTACCTCGGGCGAATCGAACTCGGTGCGGCCGACAAAGTACGCCCCTTCCTTCTTATCGATCAGCACTTTATAAGTTTCGCCAATGCGCTCCTGGTTCTTCTCGAACGAGATGCCTTGCTGCACTTCCATTATGGCGTCCGAGCGCTCCTGTTTTATTGCTTCGGGCACATCGTCTTCCAGTTGGTGAGCGTGGGTTTTTTCTTCGTGCGAGTAGGTAAAGCAGCCCAAACGGTCGAAACGGGTATCTTCAACCCATTGCAGCATTTCTTCAAAATCCTGTTCGGTTTCGCCGGGATAGCCGGTTATCAGTGTGGTGCGCAAAGCCATGCTGGGCACTTTATCGCGGATGGCGTTTACCAGGTCGATCGTTTTTTGTTTGGTGATGCCCCGGCGCATCGATTTGAGCATGTTATCACTGATGTGCTGCAAAGGCATATCGAGGTAATTGCAGATGTTTGAGCGTTCGTTCATCACATCCAGAATCTCCATCGGGAAGCCGGATGGATAGGCATATTGCAGGCGGATCCATTCGATACCCTCAACATCACTCAATCGACGCAATAATTCGTCGAGATTACGTTTTCCATACAGGTCGAGGCCGTAGTAGGTTAAATCCTGTGCGATCAGGATCAACTCCTTAGTGCCGTTTTTGGCTAAGGATCTGGCATTGTTCACCAACTCGTCCATCGGAGTGCTCACGTGCTTGCCGCGCATTAGCGGGATGGCGCAGAACGAGCATGGACGGTTACAGCCCTCGGCAATTTTAAAGTAAGCGAAATGCGATGGCGTGGTGAGCAAGCGTTCGCCGATAAGCTCGTGCTTATAATCGGCGCCAACGCTGTGCAGCAGGTTTTGCAGATCGTTGGTGCCAAAGTAATTATCCACGTTGGTGATCTCGGCCTCGAGCTCGGGTTTGTAACGTTCGGACAGGCATCCGGTAACGATAACCTTGCCTACCTTGCCCTGTTCCTTCAGCTCGGAGTATTGTAAGATGGTATCGATGGATTCCTGCTTGGCGTTATCGATGAAGCCGCAGGTATTGATCACGATGATATCATCGCTGCGCAGGTTGCCGCTCTCGTGTACTACATCAAATTGGTTGCCTTTAAGCTGGCCCATCAGCACTTCGGAGTCGTAGATGTTTTTGGAGCAGCCTAAAGTAACTACATTGACACGAGGTTTTGCGGTTGGAGTGGTTGGGATGATATTTTTTGTTCTCATTACTTGCTTCTTCTAAATGTCATTGCGATCCCGATGTATATCGGGAGAAGCAATCCCTGAGGACATGTCGCCGACCTTTCTCTGGGATTGCCACGTCATCGCTGCTTTCAGCGCGCTCTTCCTCGCAATGACATGGGGGAGAGAGGCTTTGAATATATGCAAGGTGCCTTACGAGCCGTCCTTCTACAAGCTCAGGATGACAGCCTGCGCTCTTTGTTATTATTGTTTGAATAGCGAATCCACGAAGGCTTTACGGTCAAACAATTGCAGGTCATTCATGCCTTCGCCTACTCCGATGTATTTTACGGGTATTTTAAACTGATCGGATATGCCGATGACTACGCCGCCTTTTGCTGTTCCGTCTAATTTTGTTAGTGCTAAAGCGTTCACATCGGTAGCCTGGGTAAACTGTTTGCATTGCTCGATGGCGTTTTGGCCAGTCGAGGCATCTAACACCAGCAGTATTTCGTGCGGTGCATCGGGCACTACCTTTTGCATCACGTTTTTGATCTTGGTGAGCTCGTTCATCAGGTTTACCTTGTTGTGCAAGCGGCCGGCAGTATCGATAATGGCTACGTCATCGCCATTGGCCACAGCCGATTTTAAGGTATCAAACGCTACCGAAGCCGGATCGCTGCCCATGGCCTGCGCTACCACGCGCACGCCAACACGCTCTCCCCAAAGTTTGATCTGGTCGACAGCCGCCGCGCGAAAAGTATCGGCAGCGCCTAACACTACACTGTTGCCGGCAGCTTTGAGCTGATGCGCCAGTTTGCCGATGGTGGTGGTTTTGCCTACGCCGTTCACGCCAACCACCATAATGACATAGGGTTTGTGGTTGCCGTATTCAAAACTGGCAAAATCGTTGCTGTTGTTTTCGGCCAGCAGTTGCTGTATCTCGTCGCGCAGCAGGCCGTTCAGCTCGGATGTGCCCACGTATTTATCCCGGGCAACGCGGGTTTGTATGCGCTCAATGATCTTGAGGGTGGTGGCCACGCCTACGTCGCTGGTAACAAGTACCTCTTCCAGGTCGTCGAGCACGTCGTCATCAACGGTCGATTTGCCGGCTACGGCTTTGGTGATCTTTGAAAAAAAGTTCTCCTTGGTTTTTTCTAAACCGGTATCGAGCGCCTGCTGCTCCTGCGGGGTGCTTTCCTTTTTCTTAAAAAAATCAAATAATCCCATCGGTTGGAAAATGCTAATAACAAAAAAAGCCCTCCCGGTAATAGCGGAACGGCTTTAATATTTTTGTGTAAATGAATTACTGACCTTTTGTGCCGGCAGCAATTGCATCTTTAATGCCGTCGTTGTGCACAATTACTTCTTTAAAAGAGTAAGCACCTGTTTTTGGCGATTTAGCCATGGTGATCACTTTCGAAAACTCTTTACCTTTACCTGTGTTCAGGGTTGCAACTACTTTCTTTGCCATGTTGTATTGTTATAGTTAGTTTAAAAACTAATTATTTAATCTCTTTGTGAACGGTTACTTTACGTAAAATAGGGTTGAATTTTTTCAACTCTAACCTTTCGGTTGTATTTTTCTTGTTCTTGGTAGTGATGTAGCGAGACATGCCCGGCTGACCGCTGGTTTTATGCTCGGTGCACTCTAATATCACCTGAACTCTGTTGCCTTTTTTTGCCATTGCTTTATAATGTTATGGAGTTATCAAATTTTGCCGGTTATGCAATTATTGATCGTCAATAACGCCTGCCGCCAACCAATAACTGCTATTAAATGTATCCTTGTTTTACAAACTTGTTAATGCAAGCAGTTATACCGTTTTTGCTGATAGTTTTAATAGCAGCAGCGGAAACTTTTAAAGTGATCCATTTATCTTCTTCTGGTATATAAAACTTTTTAGTTTGCAGGTTAGGATGAAATCTGCGTTTGGTTTTAACGTTCGAGTTAGAAACGTTATGGCCGTTCATCGAGCTTTTTCCTGTTAGATCACAAATTCTTGACATGACTAATCAAATTTTAATGTTGCCCCTCTTGTAAAAGGGACTGCAAATATCAGGATATTAAGTCAATAATTCAATAGCGGATGTAAAAATTTTTAAAATTCTTTTTCGATGAACAAAAACGCAGTTAATCGGCGTATTTTATTTCACGAAAACTGTAGTGTGCAAGTTTATGATCTTTGTTTAGCCATACTACTGTAGTCCAGTTGCCTTTATCATCGAAGGCTTCATATTCAAAATAATTTAAGGTATGGTGCCAATTACGACCTTCCTGCGCTGTTTCTATTACCCGGCCGTTTTCATCGTATTTACAAATATCCTCAACCATAAAATTATCATGATAATAGGTAAACTGGTTTATCATGTTTCCGTTTGCATCATAATGTTTTTTGGTCTCGGTCCAGTAATTACCGGGAGAAATGTATTCGTCTTTTACCGGACGCCCTTGCTTGTCAAAGCTGATGGTGCCTTTGGCATCATCCTTATCCCGCATCCACGTAACTTTTACCAACCGGCCACTATGGTTATAATGATAGGTATAGTAGGTGTGCCATGTTCGATATATCTCTTTTGATAAAGCAGCGGTATCTGAGCGATGTGAATCGTACATCCGGCTGTTGTCCTCGCGTATGCACTGGCCTTCGTTATCAAATATTTGCTTAAATATTACAGTATCAACGGTGAAGTTTGGTTGGGGATAAAGGTCTTTAGTAACTATAGATGATACTTTACCGTTTATCCTGACATTGTTGTGAATATTGATTACATATTGTGCATAGCTGCAATTAACGATGCCGATAAAAATAGATAGTAGGAGTAGGCTATGCTTCATGTAGCTGTTTTATTGGCTGGATAACATCATTCAATAGTTAAAGATATAATAAACTATACGTCTTTAGTAGGAAATTACTAATTTAACGCCGTCTAACCAACCAACAATCAAAAACCCGCAATGAATCTTAAAGTATCCTCATTCGACGAGTATAAGCAAGTTTATAAACAAAGTGTTGAGCAGCCCGAGCAATTTTGGGATGGCATAGCCGAGAATTTTTTATGGCGCAAAAAATGGGATAAAACCCTGGAGTGGAACTTTAAGGAGCCGAACGTAAAATGGTTTCAGGGTGGTAAGCTCAATATTACCGAAAACTGCCTCGACCGCCACCTGGAAACCCTGGGCGATACCCCGGCCATCATCTGGGAACCGAACGACCCGAGTGAAGATCATCGTATACTCACCTACCGCCAGTTGTTCGATAAAGTTTGCCAGTTTGCCAATGTGCTTAAAAATAATAATGTAAAAAAGGGCGACCGTATCTGTATCTATATGCCCATGGTGCCCGAACTGGCCATCGCCATCCTGGCCTGCGCCCGTATAGGCGCGATCCATTCGGTCGTGTTTGGCGGTTTTTCGGCGCAATCCATCGCCGACCGTATCCAGGATGCCGATTGCTCGCTGGTCATCACCTGCGATGGCGCTTTCCGCGGCGCTAAGGATATCCCACTGAAAAACGTGATCGACGATGCGCTGGTTACCTGCCCCTCGGTTAAAAAAGTAATTGTGCTTACCCGTACCCGCACGCCTGTTGCCATGCTGAAGGGCCGCGACGTATGGTGGGAGGATGAGATCAAAAAAGTAGAAACCCAGCGCAACACCACCTGCGAGCCCGAAGAGATGGATGCCGAGGATATGCTGTTCATCCTGTACACCTCCGGCTCGACCGGCAAGCCCAAAGGTGTGGTGCATACGTGCGGCGGCTATATGGTTTACGCGGGTTACACTTTTGCCAACACCTTTCAGTACGAACCGGGCGAAGTATATTTCTGTACGGCCGATATCGGCTGGATAACCGGTCACTCATATATCGTTTACGGGCCGTTATCGCAAGGCGCTACCAGTTTAATGTTCGAGGGGATACCAACCTTCCCGAATGCGGGCCGCTTTTGGGATATCGTAGCTAAATTTAAAGTAAACATCTTATATACCGCGCCAACGGCCATCCGCTCACTGATGAGCTTTGGTGACAGCTTTGTTGAAGGTAAGGACCTGAGCTCGCTTAAAAAGCTGGGCACCGTAGGCGAACCGATCAACGAAGAGGCATGGCACTGGTACGACGAAAAGGTAGGCCACGGCAAGTGCCCTATTGTAGACACCTGGTGGCAAACCGAAAACGGCGGCCACATGATCACGCCTATCGCCGGCATTACCCCTACCAAACCGGGTTACGCCATGCTGCCCTTGCCGGGGATACAGCCGGTGCTGGTCGATGAAAAGGGCGAGGTTATTGAAGGTAACGGCGTGAGCGGCAACCTTTGTATCCGTTTCCCGTGGCCGGGGATGATACGCACCACCTATGGCGACCATGAGCGTTGCCGCCAGGCATACTTTGCCACCTACCCGGATATGTACTTTACCGGCGATGGCTGCCTGCGCGATGAGGACGGTTACTACCGCATTACCGGCCGTGTTGACGATGTGCTGAACGTATCGGGCCACCGCATAGGCACTGCCGAGGTAGAGAACGCCATTAACATGCACAGCAGCGTGGTCGAATCGGCCGTGGTAGGGTACCCGCATGATATTAAGGGCCAGGGCGTTTACGCGTTTGTGGTTAGCCCCAACGTACACGGCAATGAAGACCTGACACGCAAGGATATCATCATGACGGTATCGCGCATCATCGGCGCTATTGCCAAACCCGATAAGATACAGTTTGTAAGCGGCTTGCCTAAAACACGGTCGGGCAAAATTATGCGCCGTATATTGCGCAAGATAGCCGAAGGCGAAACTTCGAACCTGGGCGATACTTCGACATTGCTCGACCCTGGTGTGGTTGAGGAGATCAAAAGCGGGGCCTTATAAGAATAAAATCAAGAGGCAAGAGCCAAGAATCAAGAGTGGCACTGGCAGTAGCAGTGTAGCATGTGTTAAAAATGAGCGTTGAAACTATTACATTATACAGGCCCGTTGGCCCGAAGGAGCTGGCTTTGATCGAAGCTTCGGGTTATAAGCGTTTTCCGAAAAGGCTGATGCAGCAACCGATATTTTACCCGGTGATGAACGAGGAATATGCCATTCAGATAGCACGCGACTGGAATGTTGGCGCATCTGGCTCGGGCTATGTTACCAAATTTGATGTGGCGAAAAGTTACATAGATAAGTTTGTAGTGCAGAATGTAGGCGGCCCTATCCATAATGAGTTGTGGGTGCCTGCCGAAGAACTGGAAGAGTTTAACGATCATATTGCAGGGCTGATAGAGGTGACGAAAAGCTTTTTCGCCGAAAAGTGATGCCGCCTGCACCTGTGGCGTTATCACCAACAACAAAATGATAAGCTTGCCGGGATAGCACCTGCAAGAGGCGGTGATCGCCCCATCGGGGACAGATTTGTATGGTTGAGGAGTTACTCCATCCCGATCGGCTGTGAGAAATCTTCTGCTTCAAACCGATCTGCAGCAGAAGATTTTTTCGCACACACAGTCAGGGCACTATCCCGCTCAAGAGATAGTTCTCAGTCGTTCCTCCTTCGATATGACAATTACTGGAAAAAGTGTTACACCACAATATTGATGATCCTGCCTTTAACCACGATCACTTTTTTAGGCGCTTTACCGTCGAGGTATTTTTGAACGTCGACGTTGGCCAGTACCAGGTCCTCAACTTCTTTACCTTCGATAGCTAAAGAGATACTGAGGTTCATACGGGTTTTGCCGTTGATGGATATAGGGTAGGCAAACTCGTTTTCGACCAGGTATTCGGGGTTAAATTTAGGGTACGGCGCGTACGATAAGGTGCCTGCGGCGTTACCTAACAATACCCAAAGTTCCTCGCAAATGTGCGGCGCGTATGGCGACAGGATGATGACCATATCCTGCAGGATAGCGCGCTTGTTGCATTTCAGGTCCGTCAGTTCGTTAACGGCGATCATGAAGCTGGATACCGAGGTGTTGAACGAAAAACGGTCGATATCCTCCTCTACCTTACGGATGATCTTGTGCAGCGATTTGAGTTCGGCTTTGGTTGGCTCGGCATTGCTGATGTTGAGCTCCCAGGCATCGGTATGGAACAAACGCCAGAATTTACGCAGGAATTTGAACACACCTTCGATGCCGTTGGTGTTCCAGGGTTTGCTTTGCTCCAACGGGCCCAAAAACATCTCGTACATGCGCAGGGTATCAGCGCCGTAACGCTCGGCTATATCATCGGGGTTAACTACATTGTAGTAGCGTTTGGACATTTTTTCGACCTCGACACCGCAAACGTATTTGCCACCTTCAAGAATAAACTCGGCATCTGCAAACTCCGGGCGCCAGGCTTTGAATTTATCGAGGTTTAAAATATCATTCTCTACAATGTTAACATCAACATGGATAGCCGATGTATTGTATTGGCCTTTTAAGCCGTAACTTACAAAGGTGTTGGTGCCACGTCCTTCCGCATCAATCAAACGATACACAAAGTTCGATCGGCCCTGTATCATACCCTGGTTAATGAGCTTTTTAAAAGGCTCTTCTTCAACCACCAGGTTCAAATCTTTTAAAAATTTGTTCCAAAAACGGCTGTACAACAAGTGCCCGGTAGCGTGCTCACTGCCGCCGATGTAGAGGTCGACATCCTTCCAGTATTTGATCGCATCCGCGGAAGCGAAAGCATCATTGTTTTGGGCATCCATATAGCGGTACCAGTACCAGCTTGATCCGGCCCAGCCGGGCATGGTAGAAAGTTCGTATGCATAGCCAGCCCCCTCTAAAGTCTCCCCAACTGGGGGAGATTTAGAGGGGGCTGCCGCTGGCTTGTACATCCAACCTTCGGCACGGCCCAGTGGCGGTTCACCGGTTTCGGTGGGCAGATATTTATCTACTTCGGGTAATATTAAAGGCAGTTCGCTTTCGCTGATCAAATGCGGCAAACCGTTCTTAAAGTAAACGGGTACCGGTTCGCCCCAGTAACGCTGGCGGCCAAAAATGGCATCGCGCATGCGGTAGTTGATCTTGGCGTAGCCCATGCCCATTTTTTCCAGTTCGGCAATTACGGTTTGGGTTGCTTGTTTGTACTCCATGCCGTTGATGAAACCCGAGTTGATGTATTTACCTTCTTTGGTAGGGTCGGCCTCGGTTTCGATGTTCTGGATATCGATGATGGGGATGATGGGTAAATTAAAATGTTTGGCAAACAGGTAATCGCGCTGATCGCCACTGGGCACGCCCATTACCGCACCGGTACCATAGCCTGCCAGCACGTAATCGGCAATCCAGATAGGTACGCGCCCGCCGTTTACGGGGTTGATCACGTAGCTGCCGGTAAAGGCGCCGCTTACGGTTTTGGTATCGGCCATACGGTCGAGCTCGCTTTTCTTTTTGGTTTGGGCGATGTAAGCATCAATATCGGCTTTTTGTTCGGGTGTGGTTAGTGCCTGAACCAATTCGTGTTCAGGGGCGATAACTAATACAGTTACTCCAAAAATAGTATCGACACGTGTTGTAAAAACTTCAATATAACTTACCGTTTTCGACTCAGGACTCAAGACCTGAGACTCCAGACTAAACTTCACCATGGCGCCAACGCTCTTACCTATCCAGTTGCGCTGCATTTCTTTCAAAGGTTCGGGCCAGTCGATGGTATCTAAACCTTGCAACAGGCGCTCGGCATAGGCGGTGATGCGCATGCTCCACTGCATCATCTTTTTTTGCTCAACAGGGTAGCCGCCGCGTTCGCTAAAGCCGTCTTTCACCTCGTCGTTGGCCAATACGGTGCCCAGGGCCGGGCACCAGTTTACGGTACTTTCGCGCAGGTAGGTGAGGCGGTATTTTAACAGTTCGGTTTGCTGTGCTTCGAAGCTCATGGCTTTCCACTCGGCAGCGCTAAAGCTCAGGGTGTCATCATCGCTAACTGCATTGATGCCTGCCGAACCGTTGCTTTCGAAGTGTTTTACCAGTTCATCAATACTTTGGGCTTTATCGGCAGTTTTGTTGTACCAGCTATTGAAAAGCTGCATGAATATCCATTGCGTCCATTTATAGTAGGATGGATCGCTGGTCCGCACCTCGCGGCTCCAATCGAACGAAAAGCCGATCTGATCTAACTGGCGACGATAAGTGGCAATGTTGGCTTCGGTGGTGATGGCCGGGTGCTGCCCGGTTTGTATGGCGTATTGCTCGGCCGGCAAGCCAAACGAATCGTATCCCATTGGATGTAATACGTTAAAACCTTTAAGGCGCTTGTAACGCGAAAATATGTCGGACGCGATATAGCCCAGCGGGTGGCCAACGTGTAACCCCGCGCCCGATGGATATGGAAACATATCCAGCACGTAGTATTTGGGTTTCGACGAGTTGTTATCTGCCTTAAAAGTTTGGTTAGCGGCCCAAAATGCCTGCCATTTTTTCTCTATATCTTTAAATTGATAATCCATTTTCGCGTGTAAAGGGTATTGAACTGCGAAAATAGTAAAGTTTGGGTTAGTATCGAGTAGTTAGTATCAAGTAACAAGAAATTAAGGAGATATCGTGATTTGCTCTTTTGCAGAAGCGCAGCTCCAAATTGTACTTCAGGTTAGCTGAAACTCACAATTACTTCCGATCGCCCGGATGCACGGGTTGTTCTTCTTTTTCGTGTTTCTGGGTGATATCGCCGGTATGAGGTTCTTTGCCTTTGTATTGTTTATCCTGCTTTTTTACGATGCTTTTATGGCCTTCGTCGTGCGGGCGATGGGTTGGGGTATCGGCAGGCGATGGTTTATTGGGGTTGTTGGCTGGTTTCATGGTGTTTGTTTATTGGGATAACGGTCGGGACGGGAAAGAGTTTTGTTTGGTGAGTAGTGAGTTGTGGATAGCGAGTGGTAAATGAAGCAGATTCATTTTGATGAGGTGGCAGCTATCCAACATTGCATTTTCTCAACGTTTCAACCCTGCAACTTTCCAACCTTCAAACATCTCTTAAACAATAGTTAAATTATTGAGGGTGAAATCCATTTCCCGGAGGATGACCTCGACCTGTTTGCGGCAAAGCCGGTGGAACTTGCTGCAGCAGCAGTTGATCTGTAATTCGTCGCCCAGAGTATCAACAATGGGGTGTATATCGTGATCGGGGCAAAGCAGGTTTTCGATATTGGGTTTAATTGTTTCGGCTAATTTCATATTCGAACAGATGTGTTGATGTTTTAACAGGTTAAGAAAGTAATTGTTTTGGTTAATTTATTTTAACCGATGGTTAGGTTGTGCGAGGCTGCGTTAGGGATAGTATCCCTGCCTGCCGGCAGGCAGGGATACCGGCCATGTGGCTAAGGCCCTGTGCAGTATGAGCGCATAGCCCGGCCGGAGGCAACGCCCTTAAAAAGAATCAAGGTGCAAGAATCAAGATGGTGATGGTGCTACGAATGAACTAATGACTAATGAACAAATAAACCAATAGGTTAATTTTTGTTAAATATGGCATCAACATTTTAACGGCACAGTATTAAAACAGAATTATATTTTACCTTTACGCTAAGGTTTTTTTATTTTCGCCCCAACCTATATAGTAACAATGGAAGAATTTGAGCCAAGCGTATCCGCCAAAAAAACAAAAAGCATTTACATATCAACCGTTTTTGGTATTGCTATGGTGCTGCTGATGGTGGGTTTACTGGGTTTGATACTGGTGCATGCCAACCGTCTTTCGAACTACGTGAAAGAGAACATTGTGCTGAATATTATTGTTGACGACGGCGCCCGCGAGCCTGATGTTTTGCAACTGCAAAAGCAACTGCAAACCAACCCCGCGGTAAAAAACGCGCAGTATGTACCTAAAGAGATAGCCGCACGTAACCTGCAGAAAGACCTGGGCGAAGATTTTGTAAGCTTTTTAGGCTACAACCCGCTACCCGAATCGATCGACGTGTACCTGAACGCCGATTACGCCAACAACGCGGCTATTGATAAGTTTAAAGCACAATTGCTTAAAAACCCGGTGGTGAAGGAGGTTAAATACCAGGCTTCGCTGGTGGACATGATGAACCAGAAGCTGGCCTCGATCAGCTTAATTATACTGGCCTTTACGGCGATATTTTTAGTGGTATCGGTAGCGTTGATCAACAATACCATACGCCTGGCCATCTACTCGCAAAGGTTTTTAATCAAATCGATGCAGCTGGTTGGCGCCACCAAAGGTTTTATACGCAAACCCTTTTTGTTATATGGCATTTGGCACGGCCTGCTGGGCGGGCTGATAGCTATTATACTGCTGGTGGGTATGCTTTACCTGGCCACCATACAAATACCCGACCTGGTGATACTGCAAAACTACACCGAATTCGCATTGGTATTTTTAGTGGTGATAGGCATCGGCATATTTATTTCGGGCTTTAGTACCTACCTTGCGGTAAGCAAGTTTTTACGTTTAAAAATTTACGATCTATACAGATAATGGCACAACCAGAAAAAAAGGCAGTTATTGCACAGCCTGTAAAAGGCGCTACGCCGCCCAAAACCAACGCGCCTGCCGCACATCATTTTATTTTTGATAAAGGTAACTACCGCCTGCTTTTTGTAGCGATAGCCCTGGTAGTGATAGGCTTTATCACCATGACGGGCACTACCGATATTTACGATACCCGCAAAATTGTAGTGGCGCCGCTGCTGGTGCTATCGGGCTTTGTGGTGGGCTTTTTTGCGATATTTAAAAAACCCGAAAACAAAGCCTAAGCCCCATGAATATCTTTCATGTTATCATCCTGGCAATTATTGAAGGGATAACCGAGTTTTTGCCCATTTCATCAACCGGGCACATGGTTATTGCCAGCTCGCTGATGGGTATCGATAAAGACGATTTTGTAAAGCTTTTTGAAATCGTGATACAGTTTGGCGCTATCCTTTCTGTTGTGGTGTTATATTTTAAACGCTTTGTGCGCTCGTTCGACTTTTATGTGAAGCTCATCATCGCGTTTATCCCGGCCGCCATTGTGGGCGTTCTGTTTAAAAAGAAGATCGACCTGTTGCTGGAAAGCCCTGTGGTTGTAGCCATAACGCTGCTTGCCTACGGTATCCTGCTTTTATTTGTGGATAAATGGTTTAACAAGGTCGAGGTCGACGATTCGAATAAGATACCGAACGGCACGGCTTTTAAGATAGGGTTGTTCCAGTGTTTGTCTATCATACCGGGTACTTCGCGTTCGGCGGCTACCATTGTTGGCGGTATGACGCAAAAGCTGAGCCGCACAGCCGCAGCCGAATTCTCGTTTTTTTTGGCGGTACCAACCATGTTTGGCGCTACCGTAAAAGCGCTTTGGGATTATAAAAAAGAGCATGCCGTTCTGTTTGCCGGCGAGCAACTGAAGTTTTTGGTGATAGGTAACGTTATTGCCTTTGTTGTGGCCATGCTGGCTATTAAAACTTTCATTACCTTTTTAGAGAAAAGAGGCTTCAGGCTGTTTGGATATTACCGTATTATAGTAGGCATTGTGCTGCTGGTATTGTACTCGGTAGGACAGTTTGGATGATTTCGAATATCGAATTTTCAATTTCGGATTTTGATAAAAAAATACTTAAGCTGCCCGGATAGGCGGCTTTTTTGTGCTTTGTTGGTGTTAACACCAACAAAGCGAAGTACAGGGGCTTATCTATACATATTTAAAGGTATAACCTTAATTAGTTGGTTTATTTTAAGGGTATAATTTGAAAAACATTTACCTGCGCGTTGTCATGTTACTACCAACAACAGTATCCAAAAAACCCTTATTTACATCCCAAACTTCATCCAGCCTTGCCCTTCGTAGCCAAAAATAAACTGCTTTGGGTTGATGATCTCGGCCAGTATCTCGAGCGAATCGACAATCCTCGGGCCGCTGCGGTTAAAATAATGGTTACCGTCGGCAATGTACAGGCGGTTATTCTTTACCGCTTTCAGTTCGGCAAAACCGGGCAGGGCCAGTAAAATATCCATCTCCTTTAATGTACGCCCAATGCCGAACCCACACGGCATTACGATAATAATATCCGGGTCGGCAGCCTGCATAGCATCCCAATTAATGTATGGCGAGTGTTTGCCGTTTTGTGCAAGTACAGCCCGGCCGCCGGCCATTTCAACCAGGCCGGGTATCCAGTTGCCCGATACCATCATCGGCTCCAGCCATTCGATACAAGCTACGGCAGGCTTATCGGCAATAAATTTAAGCTTATGGCGAATGATGTCGACACGCTCGTTCAGGCTTTCGAACAAGGCTTCGCCCTCAGCGCTTGCGCCAAGTTCGCCGGCCACGCGGCGTATATCGTTAAAAATATCTTCCAGCGTTTCGGGCTGCAGCGATATGATGCGGGCGTTTTTATCCAGCAGGTTCTCCAGCGCTTCTTCCACATCTTTCAGGCTCACGGCACATACTTCGCATTGTGCCTGGGTAATTACCACATCGGGCCTAAGCTGTTTAATGGTTTCTTTGTTGATGGTGTATACCGACAGGGCTTCGGTTAAAATCTCTTTCACCTTGCGGTCGATGTCGGAGCTGCTCATGTCGTTGCCGAAGGATGCTTCGCTGCAAACGGGGAGGCTTTTAACATTTTCGGGATAATCACATTCGTGCGAGCGGCCCACCAGGTTTTGCCCGAGGCCCAGCGCGCAGATGATCTCGGTAGCGGCCGGCAATAACGATATTATTTTTTGTGATGGCTGATCCATATCGCGGCAAAGGTACAAATCTCTGCTATGCGCGCGCTACAAAATTATCGGCAACAATGGCAGGGTTCTTATCTAAATACTCAATACTAACTACTATGTACCAGCTCAAAACCGTATAAACTTATCCATCTGCTCGTTGGTAAACTGTATGGTATCGGCATGGGTAAGGTCGCCGGCTTGGTTAAGCTCGTTTTTGATATCGGTAATGTGGATCTTTAAAGGCATGACATGCAGGTGGATGTAGTTGCAGATGCCGGTAAAATGATCGATACCGCGGATATTGCCATATTTTCCGGAGGAGACGCCAACCAAAGCCGCCTTTTTATCGTAAAAGCTTTGAGGGAACGAGCAGGCATCGATAAAAACCTTCAGCACGCCCGGGAAACTGCCATTGTACTCGGGTATCACGAACAGGAATTTTTCGGTAGCGCTTACCAGCTGCTGTATGGGCTTAAAAGCTTCGCTGCGTTTGCCGTACAGGTCGGTAGCGATGAGGGTATCGGGCAGTTCGGTGAGCGACAGCAAACCGGTATCGAGGCCTTTGGCCGCTAAGGTTTTCTGGTAATATTTTGCTACTTTCAGGGTCGAACTACCGGGCCTGTTGGTGGCTGCTATAATGGTAACCATCTGTGTATAATGTTTGTAAGTTGGCTTAAGCTGTGGATTACCTAATTAGATAATTTTGTATCTTTAGCCCGGTTTAAAAACTGCGAAAATAGAACTTTTTGTTGCTATTTTGCCGCTGCTAATTTACAACCAGTTTCCGGTTAAAAAATTAATAAGATATAATGAGTAAAATTATTGCTTTAGCCAACCAAAAGGGTGGCGTGGGTAAAACCACCTCTTCGATAAACCTTGCAGCAAGTTTGGCTGTGTTAGAGTTTAAAACCTTATTGGTTGATGCTGATCCGCAGGCTAACTCCACATCGGGTATAGGTTTCGACCCGCGTACCATAAAAAACAGTATTTACGAGTGTATCATCAACGATGTCGACCCGCGCGAGGCCATCCAGAAAACCGATACGCCCAACCTGTTTTTACTGCCGGCGCATATCGACCTGGTGGGCGCCGAGATCGAGATGATCAACCTGGAGAACCGCGAGTACAAAATGCAGGCGGTGCTGAACAAGGTACGCGATGATTTTGACTTTATCATAATCGATTGCTCGCCATCGTTAGGTTTGATCACCATCAACGCCCTTTCGGCAGCCGACAGCGTGATCATACCGGTGCAGTGCGAGTACTTCGCGCTCGAGGGTTTGGGTAAATTGCTCAACACAATCAAGATCGTGCAAAACAGGCTGAACACCAAACTGGAGATAGAGGGGATATTGCTGACCATGTACGATGTGCGCCTGCGCCTGTCGAACCAGGTGGTTGAGGAGGTGAAAAATCATTTCGAATCGTTAGTGTTTGAAACAATTATACAGCGCAATACACGTTTAAGTGAGGCCCCGAGCTTTGGCGTATCGGTAATTATGCACGATGCCAATTGCAAAGGCGCCATCAACTACCTTAACCTTGCCCGCGAGATCATCCGTAACAACGGCCTGGCGGCAAAAGAAGAAATTAACGTAACTACCGCAACTGTATAATAAATGAGCGCAGAAAAGAGAAATGTTTTAGGAAGAGGTTTAAGCGCCCTGTTAAATGATGATTCGGTAAACACAGTTTTACCCAATACGAAAGAGAATACCCGGAATATTGCGGCCAAACCCGAGGTTAACGATCTTAACCTGAGCTCGATAAGCGAGATTAAACTGGCCGAGATCGAAGTAAACCCATACCAGCCACGTACCGAGTTTGACGAGCATGCCCTGATGGAGCTTGCCGACTCGATAAAACTGCAGGGGTTGATACAACCCATTACCGTACGCAAAGTTAACGCCCATGCTTATCAGCTCATATCGGGCGAGCGCAGGCTGCGTGCATCAAAAATTGCAGGCTTAACACAAATACCTGCCTACGTGCGCCAGGCTAACGACCAGCAAATGCTGGAAATGGCCCTGATCGAAAACATACAGCGGCAGGACCTGAACCCCGTTGAGGTTGCGCTGAGCTTTCAGCGGATGATTGATGAGGTGGGGTTGAAACAGGAAGAACTGGGCGATCGCGTAAGCAAAAGCCGCCCCACGGTTACCAATTACCTGCGTTTGTTAAAGCTGCCACCCGATATACAGGCATCGCTGCGCGACGGGCAGATCACGATGGGGCACGCCAAAGCCATCATCACCATAAACGACCCGGTGGCGCAGCTGTACCTGCATAAGCAGATCGTTGAGCAGGGGCTTTCGGTACGTAAGGTTGAAGAGATGGCACGCGCGCTGCAGCATAATACGCCTAAAAAAGAAGGTAAAAAACCTGAGGAGATCTCCTTCCAGGTTAAAAAGATACAAGACGACCTGGCATCAAAATTTGGCACCATGGTAAAGATAAAAGTAGGCAGCGGTGGTAAAGGCGCCATCGAGATACCGTTTTTATCAGCCGATGATATGGGCCGTATTTTGGAAATGCTGGATTGGTAAACCTGCCGATGAAGAGATATTTGCTCATCGTTGTTTTACTGTTTGCTGTATCAGTATTAAAAGCGCAAACACCCGATACTACCCGTCGTCGCAATAAAACAGACAGCCTTAACCTGAAGCGTGACGCCGCCAAAGAAAAGCCTTTTTTTACCCCCGGGGTAAAGCCGAAAAAGAAGGAGCCCGTTTACCATCCCGATAGTACGCACAGCCCGCGCAAAGCGGCCATGAGATCGCTGTATTTTCCGGGGCTGGGCCAAATTTACAACCGGCACGGCCTGTGGTGGCGTTTGCCCGCCCTGTATGGCGGCCTGGGTGCGCTGGCCTATAATATTTACACCAACGGTAAAGATTACAACGCTTTCTTGAAAGAATCGCAATGGCGTGCGCACGGCCGGCCAGTCACCGAGCAAGAGCCATTGCCTGTTTACAACGGCTCTATTATAACCAACATTTCCGACCAAACCATCTATAACTTTAAAGATAACCTGCGCCGTAACCGCGACCTGAGCATTTTTGGCTTTGTAGCCGTTTGGGGTATTAACATTGTTGATGCTTATGTAGAGGCCAAGTTTATGCACTCGTATACCATGGACGATAACCTGAGCTTTAAAATTTCGCCATCTATCATGGGCACACCTGTTTACGCATCAAATTTTAATAGTACTTTTACCCCCGCGTTAAAAATTACACTTTTGTTTAAATGAAGATAGCATTATTGGGATACGGTAAAATGGGTAAGATCATCGAAAAGATCGCTACCGACCGCGGACACGAGATCGTTTTAAAGATCGACGAACATACTTTGGACCAGTTTACAGTCGAAAACCTGAAGAAGGCCGATGCCGCTATTGATTTTACCACGCCCGGCTCGGTTTTGGGCAACATACAAAAATGCTTTGAGGCGCAAACACCTATAGTAGTAGGTACCACAGGCTGGTACGGCCAGTTACAGCAGGTAAAAAACGATTGCGAAAAGTACGACAGCGCTTTGTTGTATGCATCAAACTTTAGCGTTGGCGTTAACGTGTTTTTTTACGTTAACCAGGTTTTAGCCAGGCTGATGAATAAATATCCGTACTACGAAGTACAGGTTGAAGAGATACACCATGCCCAGAAGCTCGATTCGCCCAGCGGAACTGCCATGACCATCGCCGAAGGCATTATTGAAAACCTCGACGCAAAAAGCGAATGGGTGAATTTATTGCAGCAGAATGATGGCGAAACCATTGGCCAGGTAAAAAATAACCAGGTGCTGATCGAATCGCTGCGGATTGACAGCGTGCCCGGTACCCATACCGTTATTTACGATAGCGAGGTGGATAGCATTGAGTTTAAGCATACCGCCCACAACCGTTCGGGTTTTGCCTTGGGCGCAGTTATGGCCGCCGAATGGATAAACGGTAGAAAGGGGTTTTATACCGCCAAGGATATGTTTAATTTTGATTTGAAGTAATTTAAAAAGATATACAGTGAACGTAGTAGCATTTTTGATAACCTTTATCATCCTGATTGTATTGCCATATGTAGGCGTTTGGAAACTATTTGAGAAAGCTGGTGAGCCAGGTTGGAAAGCTATAATTCCACTTTTTAATTTTTACGTAATGCTTGAGCTGACCGGACGGCCCAAGTGGTGGTTTATACTACTCCTTATTCCTGGTGTTGGTGTTTTGGTAGGTATTGGTATTCTTATCGATTTTATTAAATCATTTGGAAAATGGAGCCTGCGTGATATTCTCGCCGGTGTTTGTCTGGAGTTTATTTACCTCCCCAAATGGGGCTTTGATCCCAAAGTTCAATATTTGGGGCCAAGCAGAAGTGATGAGTTTAGAGAGAAATATAAAGCCAACCTGAAAAAATCATCAGCCCGTGAGTGGACCGAGGCTATCATCTTCGCGGTTGTAGCTGCTACTTTGATCCGTACTTTCTTTATCGAAGCTTATACCATACCTACACCATCCATGGAGCGCTCGCTTTTGGTGGGCGACTTTTTATTTGTGAGCAAGGTTAACTACGGCCCCCGTGCACCGATGACGCCGGTTGCATTCCCGTTTGCCCATCATACCATGCCTATGCTTAATACCAAAGCCTACTGGGATGGCCTGGAGCTGCCTTATTACCGCTTCCCCGGGTTGAGCACCGTTAAAAAAGGTGATGTGGTGGTGTTTAATTACCCGATGGATGCCGATACGCCGCTTTGCCGGCCTGTTGATAAGCGCGAAAATTATATTAAACGCTGCCAGGGCGAACCGGGCGATACCCTGAGCGTGGTTAATGCGCAGGTGTACGTTAACGGCAAAGCCATGCCAAACCCGCCGGGCGAGCAGATTGATTATACCCTGCAAACTACGACGCAGCTTAACCCGAAAATATACCAGGATTTGGAGATAACCACCAATTACGACCCTAACTCGAGCAACCCGACCATGACCAAAGAGGCCGCCGCAACGCTGAAAGGTTATTCGGTTGTGAAATCGGTGGCGCCTAATATTCATCCTAAAGGTCAGGCCGAGGGTGTTTACCCGGTTAATTCGCAATACAAAATTTACAGCCTGAATAGTAAAGTACCCGCGTTTAAATGGAACGTGGATAATTACGGGCCAATCCTGATCCCGAAAAAAGGATGGACGGTAAAGCTGGATAGCCTGACCTACCCGATTTACGGCCGCGCCATCGAAATTTACGAGGGCAACAAGCTACAGGTGGTCAACGGCCAGATCATGATCAACGGCGTGAAAACCGACCGTTATACCTTTAAAATGAACTACTACTGGATGATGGGCGATAACCGCCACGACTCGGCCGACTCGCGCTACTGGGGCTTTGTGCCCGAAGACCACATCGTAGGCAAGGCCCTGTTCATCTGGATGAGCTGGGACGATGAGGCTGGTTTCCTGGGTAAGATTCGCTGGAGCAGGTTGTTCAGGGGGATACATTGATGAGGTAAGATGTGAGATGGAAGATGTATTTGATTGCATCCTACTCTTCTGTTATGATATGACCATTGTTAAAATTTTCGTAAATTAGCATAATGAACTATGCCGCATTTATAGAGATTAATTCTGCCAAAAGGTTTGGAAAGCCCTGTATCATCGGTACACGCATATCAGTGTACGATGTTTTGAATTGGCTTGCAGAAGGTATGTCTACAGGTGACATCATTGCTGATTTTCCCGAATTGAACGAAGAGCAAATAAAGGCTTGTCTGGCTTATGCTGCTGATAAAGAGCATAAGTTAAGAGTAGTATCATGAACCTTCTTCTTGATCAAAATATTTCATTCAGGGTTTGCACCCTCCTTTCAGAAGCCTTTGAAAATGTTAAGCATGTTAAACAATTGGGTTTGGTTGATGCTTCAGATCAGGAAATCTGGCAATATGCAAAAGTTAATAGATTTACCATAATTACTTTTGACAGCGACTTTATTGACTTTGCAATAATGAAAGGTTTCCCTCCGAAAATTATCTGGTTGAGATTTGGTAACGCCTCAAATTTGAAAATAGTAAACAAGCTGCTTTCTAACGAAGTTATGATAAAGGAGTTTATATCAAATCCTGAAATCGTCTTTTTGGAAATAGACTAACTTAGTTTCTCTATCTCAAACCTCACCGCCAAAACATTCAAATCTTCCACAACCGCGTCAACCAAAGGGATGCCGTTTACCGCGCGGTAAGCTTCGGCTTCCAGTTCGGGTTCGCCGGGGATGATGACCGGCTGATCTGGGTTTATCGCTTTCGCGGATTTGAAACGGTCGATCCAGTTATCCATATGGTTTTTGAAATCCTCCACCGGGCGGAAGCCGTCGACGCGCATCGCACCTAAAAAATGCCCGATGCCTTTACCGACAGGATCATCAGGCGGCTCCAGGAAAGCCACAAAAGGCGGTACCCAGGGCCCGTAATTGGCGCCGCTCAGTACGGCCGATAAAATATCGACCGTAGCGCTCAAACCAAAACCTTTATGGCTGCCATGCTCACGGTCGCTGCCCAGGGGGAGCAGCGAGCCGCCATTTTTTAAGGCATGAGGATCGGTAGTATAAATGCCCGCCCCGTCCTGTATCCAGCCTTCGGGAACGGGTTTGCCGGCACGCTGGGCTATCTCCAGTTTGCCATTTGCCGCTGCCGATGTAGCCATATCGACGACCACCGGCGGGTATTTGCCTGCGGGGAAAGCATAACACATGGGGTTGGTGCCCAGCATGCGCTCGTTACTGAAGGTGGGCGCCACCAGCGGGCTGGCATTGGTCATGGCAAAGCCGATCATATCTTTTTCAACTGCCATCAGCGCGTGGTAGCCCGATATGCCAAAGTGATTGGAATTGCGTACCGATACCCATCCCGAACCATATTGCTCTGCCTTTTGGATAGCCACCTGCATGGCGAAAGGCGCTACTACCAGGCCCAGGCCGGCATCGCCGTCAATTGTGGCCGTTGTAGGCGTTTGGTGCACAATAGTCATATTGGGTTTGGTGTTAATGCGGCCTTTTTCCCACAGGCGCACATAGCCGCTTAAACGGGCTACGCCATGCGAATCGATACCCCGCATATCTGAGCGGATCAGAACATCAGCTGCCAGCGCGGCGTGTTCGTTGCTGCAGCCCATAGCGGTGAAAATATCGTGGGTAAAAGCGCGTAAATCTCCTTCAGAAATGACCATGCGCAAAGGTAGCTGTTTTGATGGAAGATGTGAGAGGTATGATGCAAGATGTGCATGGAACTCCCGCGCCGTTGTTGGTGTTGTCACCAACAACGAAATGGCTTGCCGGTGATGACACCTGCAAGGAGCGGAGCCAGCCGGAATAACGCGCCGGTCAAACCTGATTCTCTATCTGCCGCCAAGATTCACCCCGAACCTGAAGCCCTGGGTTTGGTGCCCGGCATTATCCCACGACCAGCCATACATTGCACGTATGCCAAACCATTCGGCTCCCAAACCAAGTTCGCTATAGCTTTTGAGCGCCGGTGTGGCCAGGTAATTAAAGTCGGCTATCTCGTGCAGTTTAAGCTTGCGTATCAGCGGCAGCTTGTTCAATATAAATCCCGAAAAATCGTGCTCCAGGTGGCCTTCAAAATACTCGTCGGCCGTACTGAATTTATACGGGTCGAGCAGCAGGAACTTATTGGCGGCCGGGGTATATTGCTGTAAGCTGTTGCCGTTAAACTGTTTGTAATCGGTATAAAAAATACTGTTGGTGTTTAAAAACTTGCCTGCTCCTGCATAAAACGACGTATAGCCATATACGCCCAACTGCATATCGCTTTTGGTGATGTTGGCGCTCAGCAGATCGTAATCCACATCCGAACCGAACAAACCTTTGATACCCTTGGTATAGCCTACGGTTACCCGCGGGTATTTGGAGCGGAAATAATACCGGCCGTTGGGGTAGGTGGCGTAGCGGTTGCTAAAATCGTAACTGGTGGTGAGCTGCAGCTTAAATGCCTTGCTGTTGGGGAACAACGCGGTGTTATGATACGGGTCGAAAGGATTATTCGAGGTATACTGCCTGGTATCCTGGTAAAAAAACGAGTAGTTGGATGTATTATTGAGCCATTGCCTGTTGGATGCTTCGGCGCCTATGCTGGCCAGCCAGCCGCCCGTTACCCTGCCGCCGAATGTTACCTGGGCAAACTGCTTATCGTAAAACTTCTCGTAGTTCCACCGCGAAAACAAGCTGTACTCCATGTTATCGCTTTTGCCAAAGGGCACCTGGTTGTTGATGTCGAGCACATCGCTGCCTGCATTAAAGCCCAGGTTCCACATATTCATCGGGATATTGCCGCTCACACTGCCATGCACCTTTTCGCTGGCAAAACCGTAGCGTACCTTACCGCGCAAAGTGAGGTATTTGTTGTTGAGGCTGTCGATCTGTTTGGTATACGTGGCATCGTAATCCAAAACAAAACCTTCGACGGTATTAAAGTTAAGGGCGCTCAATGCCGAACTGAAGTGTATGTACTCTTTATCGTAACGGTTACGGTGGTTGTAGCCGCTGCCCAAAAGCCACTGGCCAAACTTAAACCGGTTATTCCGCTTATCCAGCGAGTCGAGGTAAGGTTTCGATTCGCGCTTAGCGGCCAAAACTTCTTTCTTTTTATAATCGGTGGTCTCTTCCTTTGTCAAGGGGATGGGCCGCTCGCTGGCCCAATAAGCCGAATCCCTTTTATTTACCCCTTTGCTGATGCGGATCACCTCGTTAAAAAGCTTATGATCAACAGTCGGGTTTATATCGTAATTTTTATAGATGGCGATAAAATACCCACCGAACTTGAAGCCGAATATACCACCGGTAAAATCAAACCTGATTGACGAAGGCATCCACACATCCTTACTCACCGGTAAAAACTGCTGGCTGAACTTCAGGGTGTCTATAAAGTTCAGGTTGGCCTTTTTGGTTACATAGAGGTCGGAGCCATAAATGCGCCAGCTGTCCTCCAAAATATAAATATACCCGGTAAAGGCGGCATCATAATCGCGGCGCGGGGTTACTTTTATTTTGTTGATGGTTTCGCCGTTTTCGACCGTGGTGCCCATCAGCTCATAGCGGTAATACAGCATGGCGTTGTTGGCTATGGGCGATATAAAGGGCCGCGCACTTATTTCGGGCCAGTTGATGATGTTCTCATAAAAATCGAGCTTGATATCGGATGCCCGGTTAAAGCTGAAGGCCCGGTTGCTGCCCGATACTTTTGACGAGATCATCTCCTCGTGTACGTTATCAGGCTGCTCAAAGGTGTATTTCGATTGCGACTCCGACAGGTAGATGATGCCCGTGCGGTTACTGTCGAGCCCCATTTGCCTGGCCGCTTCCTGGAAATCGCGCCCCATAAACTTTTTAGGTGCGGCCAGTAGTTTTTGCAACCCTTTAATGTAAACCTCGCAACTATAGCCGGTTACCTGCTTTAAATAGTAAGGGCGTTTTTTAATGGCCTTGCGGATGATGCCATAGGCGGGGTCCTCCCCGCCGATATTTACCGCCTGCAGCTGGTAAGCTTCGGCCTGCATGGCAACGTTAACCACCTGATCGGTTTTGGCATCAACCCTGCGGCTCTCCTGTTTATAGCCAATGGCTTTAAATAATATTTCGTAACTTCCCGGAGCCAGCTGCAGGGTATATTTGCCTTCGCTGTTGGCCGATGTGCCCCTGGTGGTACTGCGGATGTAGATGCTGGCGAAGGGCACGGCATTACCCTTTGCATCGGTAATGGCACCGCTAACGGTTACGGTTTGCGCCAGGGCTTTTAAATTAAACAATAGCCCGGCAATTACCAGGCAACATTTAAATGCGGTCGTGGTGTATACTTTTTTCAAGATAAGGTTTTTAGTTTAGATGGATATTCGACCATAATGGTTGCATCAATAGTGATATTTTATCACATACAACCTGATTCAGCCTTATATCTCATCTATATTATTGTTTAGAGTAGCAATCTAACCAAATATTACAAAAGGTTTTGTTAAATGATGTTAAGCACCCGCAAGTATGCCAATTTTTGTTGTTGGTAATACACTTTTAAAGCCCTTCTTTGCCGGATACCGGCTGTGGTGCGGCACCCCGGCTCATCCTGATACCGCCATAAAAGTTGCGTAAGGCAGCGGCATTATAATAACGGCTGGCTGCGGCGTTTAAATCGTTACCCAGGCTGTAATGCCGGTTAAGTAAATTATCAACCCCGGCAAATAATTCGATATGTGCACTATGGCCAAAATTGTGGTTCCACCCGGCTTTGGCAGTAATTAAATGGTAACTATCTGCGTAAGCGGTATTGGCATCGTTAAGCGGCAGCCGCGCAGTATAATTGTGCTGGGCAAAAAGGTAAAAACTTTGCGGCAGCAGCAGGTATATCCCGGTAACGGCAACTACCGGGGGTACGCCGGTTAAATTATTGCCGTTGTAATTGGTGGTTGCATCCTGGTAATCGCTGAAGCGGAAATGATCATAGGTAAAACCTTCGGTAAGCTGCAAACCCTGAACGAACGAGCGCGAATGCCGCCACAGCCACCACGAGGCCGATACTTCTATGCCCGGCTGGTTAGTGCCGCCCGCGTTAACATAGTACGATGTGCCGTTAGGGTGCTGGCGCATCACAATAGCGTTGTTGAGGCGGTAGTAAAAGGCTGCAACATCAAGCTGTACCCCGGGTTTGTAGCTGTTAAAGCGCAAACCGGTTTCGTAGTTCCAGCCATCCTGCGCCTGCAGGTTGGGGTTGATGATATGATCGGTAGCATGTACCTCGCCGCTGGTTGGGGTTGAGTAGCCGCGGCTCACCGACGCGCGCCATTGCAGGTTATACCGTATATTGTATGATAGGGCCAGGCGTGGCATCAGTTGGGCGTTGAAAGGGCGGTTTGTAAAGCCGCTTTCGTTATTGGGGTACAGGTTTTGAAACTGATATTGGTAACTGTTGAGGCTCAGGGAGCCTTCAACCTGCCAATCGTGGTTGATAATGGCCGACAGGCGCGCGAACAAAAAGTTTTGGTTAATGTTGATATTGTCGCGGGTTTGGGTAGTATCCTTATTGCCGAGGTGGTTGCCGTAATCGCCGATGTTTGAGTTGGTTTGCTGCCACTCGTAACCTGCGTCGGCTTTCCAGGTCAGGTTTTCGATGCTATGGTTCTCCAGTTCAAAATAGGTGCGGAAACCGTAAGTGGCCTCGCGGCGCTCTTCGTAAACGGTGAACGATGGGTTAGTGAAATTAACATGGCTGCCAAACACGGTTAATACATTACTTAAATTATGGCTAAACTGCCATTGGTTTACAACGCCGCCATAAACCATTTGGTTATGGATGGAAGCGTTAAGCGCCTGCGCGCTGGCAACAGCGGGCGTAGCCAAACGCGCCGATGAAGGATCGGCCTGGTATTGCGCCAGGGTTAAGCCGCCGGGAGTTTTGTAGTTCAGATCGCTGTAAAAGCCCATTACCTTTAGCTGGCCGGCATTGGTATATAGCCACTTATCATAAACCTGCACATAATCGCGGTTCATGGCGCTGTTGGCCCGGTAACCATCGTAACTTTCGACGGCCTGGTTAATAGCAATTGTATTTTTACTGCTTACCGCCTGCGTGCTGCTGTTTTCGTGCAGCAGGCCGTACGAGCCGCCGTTAAAGCCAAAAGTACTGTAGTTATAGTTGGTGTATTTATTATTCGGGCTTACCAATACCACTCCGCCCGAGTTGGCGCCATATAAACTTCCGTTCGGGCCCTTCAGCACTTCGATACCCTGGATGGCCGTCATATCGATCGAGTTGAGATAAGTGTTGCCGCCGGCATCGGTTAAAGGCATCTCATCAAAATAAATCTTTACATCGCGGATACCGAAGGGCGACCGCAGCAAACTGCCCCGTATAGACAGCCGGTAGCTGCCCGGCGAACGTTCTTCCATGCGCACGCCCGGCAACGTGTTCATGGCGGTTACCAGCGAGTTATCAGGTTGCAAAGATAGCCTGTTGCCCGATAGCGTTGATACCGAAGCCGAGCCGGCAATAAGCTGCATGTTCGAAAAAAAGCCGCTGATACTTACCTCGTTGAGCTTTTTAGCAGTATCGGCAGGCGCGGTAGCCTGTGCACAAACCTGGTTGCACGCAAACAACGTTGCAATAAATACAATAGGGTAAAGTTTAGGCATAGGTAATTATGCCATAAAGATAAATGTTTTTGGTTTTGGTGATGAATTGCATCGTAAATGTTGCGCAGCACGAAAATCCGTTTGTTAATATTTTTCGTTTTTTGCGAATGAGCAGCAAATAATGTTAGCTTTGGAATACCAAAATAACCGCCTTTACGCCCGTTTAATGAAGTTTTATCTGCTCCTGATTGTGTTTATGGGTGTGTTTTGTACACATTGCTGCGCCCAACTATGCAGCGGCAGTTTGGGCGACCCTGTAATTAACCACACTTTTGGCTCCGGAACGAATACAATAGGGCCAGGCCTGAAAGATACCACCAGCTATACCTACATTGCAGATCCCTGCCCAAACGACGGGTTTTATACGATAGCTCATTCTATCGGCAACTGTTTTAACAACGCCTGGCATACTTTAAGCCAGGACCATACCGGCGACCCGAACGGGTATATGATGATCGTTAACGCGTCGCCATCGCCAGGGGTATTTTTTACCTATCCCATACATGGCCTTTGTAACAGTACCACCTACGAGTTTGGCGCCTGGATAGTAAACCTGATCAAACCTAACCAGTGCAACGGCAACCCCAAACTGCCCAATATTGCGTTTACCATCGAAACTGCAACCGGCGTACAACTCGCCAGCTACAGCACCGGCGATATACCGGCTACCGCTACCCCGCAATGGAATCAATACAGCCTTGATTTTAAAACGCCGCCCGGCGTAACCGATATTGTTTTAAAGATGAGCAATGCCAATACCGTGCCGGGTACCTGCGGTAACGACCTGGCTATAGACGATATTACCTTCAGGCCCTGCGGGCCGATCATTAACGCCAACTTTTCGTCAACCAACTCAAACGTGCCGTCAAACCTGTGCATAGGCTATACCGGTAGTTTTAATATTGGCGCCACGGTTGATGCGAGCACTTACACCACGCCGGCTTACCAATGGCAATTTAACGGTGGCAGCGGTTGGGCCGATATACCCGGCGCAAACCAAACGCAGTATACGGTTAACTATGTTAACGCGCAATTGGGCACCTACCAATACCGTTTGCTGGTAGCCGAAGCGGTGAATATCAATTCGCCAACGTGCAGGGTAGCATCAAATATTTTAAGCGTGGTTGTTAACCCTATACCAACGGCAACGGCAAGCGCAGCAAACAATATGGTTTGTTATGGCGATACCATTAAGCTGATGGGCGCAGGTGGTGCCACCTATCTGTGGAGCGGGCCCAATGGCTATACCTCATCGGCACAAAACCCGGTTATACCTAACGTAACCACCGCCATGGCCGGCACTTATACGGTTAAAGCCATAGCAGCTTCAGGCTGCTATGGTACGGCATCGGTTACGGTGGGCGTTCATCCGCAGTTTACCGTATCGGCCGGAAAGGATACCACCATTTGCAAAGGGCGAAGCGTTACGCTGCATGCCACGGGTGGCATCAGCTACAGCTGGTCGCCGGGGAAAACACTATCCGACAGTACATCGGCAAACCCCACAGCCACGCCCGCCGATACCACAACCTATACCGTAACCGGCACTTCGGCCAATGGCTGCACCAGCAAGGGCATGGTAACTATCGGCGTACCCAAAGCACCAACAGCCAATGCAGGGCCGGAAAAATTTGTTTTCATCGGGCAAACCGTTCAACTGAACGGCACGGCTACCGGTAACAATCTAAAATACAGCTGGGCGCCGGCAGCAACCCTGAGCAATGCCAAAATACTAAACCCTATTGCCAAACCTACCGATGATATTACCTACACGCTTACCGTGAGCGACTCGTGCAATACCGTAAACAGCGATGTTTTTGTGAAGGTTTTTAAACAGATAACCGTGCCGACAGCCTTCTCGCCAAACGGCGACGGAATTAACGATACCTGGAATATCGACGCGCTGGCGGCTTTTCCGCAATGTGTGATCACCGTTTACAACCGCGACGGGCAATTGGTTTATACCGATACCGGCTATACCCGGGCCTGGGATGGTAAATATCATGATAAACCCCTGCCACTGGGCACTTACTATTACATCATCGATCTGAAAAACAAACTGCCGAATATGAGCGGTGCGGTGACGATCATCAGATAAAAAAAGCATGGAAGCTTGAGGCCGGAAGCTGTTTTATAAAACGTGTGGCTTGCTTTATTAAGACCGATAATGAATTGCGATTAGACGTAACAGATAACCTAATCATGCTTATCTTTAAGCTATGCATCACGAACAACATTTAAAAAGCTCTGATACGATACGCGATATCGTGATCGGTATGAGCGATGGCTTAACCGTGCCTTTTGCACTGGCGGCAGGTTTAAGCGGGGCGGTAAACTCATCAACCATTGTGGTAACCGCCGGCATTGCCGAAATTGTAGCGGGCTCGATTGCCATGGGGTTAGGCGGCTTTTTAGCCGGCAAAACCGATGCCGACCATTACAACTCCGAACTGCGCCGCGAGTACGACGAAGTGGAGCGCGTGCCCGATCAGGAAAAAATGGAAGTGAAAGAAGTGTTTGCCGAGTTCGGCCTTTCGGAAAGTTTGCAAAACCAGATAGCCGACGAAATGGCTAAGGATAAAGACAAATGGGTTGATTTTATGATGCGTTACGAACTGGGCCTCGAAAAACCCGAAGCTAACCGGGCCACCCGCAGCGCTATCACCATCGGCCTGTCGTACATTGTTGGTGGCATCATCCCGCTGTCGCCTTATTTTTTTATCAATAACTCGCTCATGGCGTTGTATTATTCCATCGGCATTACGCTCATCTGCCTGTTCGTGTTCGGGTACTTTAAGAGCAAAGTTACCGGGCAGCCGCCCGTATCGGGCGCATTAAAAGTAGTGGTGATTGGCGCTTTGGCCGCTGCCGCTGCATTTTTTGTAGCCCGCATGGTTACAGGGAAAGGCTGAGTAGCAGTTGCCAGTTATCAGTTATCGGTTGTCAGTTGAAGTTGATTTCGCACCAAACCGTAAGCCTCTTTTCCCCCTGCACCTTGCAGGTGTTGTCATCTGCAAGCTTGCCGGTTTCTGTTGCTGGCGACGATACCAGCAAAGCACAGGTTAAAGCCCTCCCTGCCGGGGAGGGTTTGGGTGGGGCTAATACCGGTACTATGCCCGTCGACGGTAAAAGCATACCTTTGCCTTCGCAATGATCTTCCTGACCATATTTCTGGGCCTCGCCGTAAACTTTATCGGTTATGTGCCTCCGGGCAACATTAACCTTACGCTGGTGCAAATAACCATCAACCGCGGGCTCAAACAGGCCTTGCAGTTTATTACCGCCTTTAGCTGCGTCGAGCTGGTATTTACCTACATTATCATCCATGCTGCCGAGTGGCTGTCGCATCAGTTAAAGCTGGAGGTAATTATCGATTGGGTGATGGTGGTACTTTTTGGGGCACTGGGCGCCATTACCTGGGTGCACCGCGGTAAGCCGCCCAAAGCTAAGGTCTCCAGGTATCATAGTGTAAAACACGGCATTGTGATGGGCATCATCAACCCGATGCAGATCCCTTTCTGGATGATCAGCGGAACGTATTTAATTACCCACGGCTGGATAGTTACCGGCACATGGCCGCTCCTATTGTTCAGTGCCGGCTCGGCGCTGGGCGCTTTTTTATGCCTGTTTATTTATGCGCGCTCGGCAAGGTATATACAAACCCGGTTTGAGCTGAGCACCAACCTCATCAATACCTGTATCGCTGTTTTGTTTTTTTCGTTTGCGGCGTACCACGTGGTCAAGCAGGTTTATTTGCTTGGCGCGAGGCACTAAACCGGCAGGGCCACGCAAAACTTACTGCCCTGCCCCTCTTTGCTTTCGACCCAGATACGGCCGTTGTTAAGCTCGATAAAATCCTTGCAGATTTTAAGGCCTATGCCGGTACCTTTTTCGTTGGCGGTGCCCAGGGTGGTGTGGCTCGTGAACGAGAATATCTTATCTATATCGGCCTCTTTGATGCCGATGCCCGTATCGGCCACGCAAATGATGTTGTAATTATCTTCGATCCGGTTGCTGATGGTGATCTTACCCTGCGGCCTGGTAAACTTAACCGCGTTGGATATGAGGTTACGCAGTACGATCTGCAGCATTTCGCGGTCGGCGCTGATCACCGTTTCGGGTGTAATTTTATTTTCTACCTCAAGCTGTTTTTGTTCAATTATCGGGCTTAATGCGGCTATGCCCTCGGCAGTAAGCTGGTGCAGGTTAAAAGGTTCGCGGTTTAAATGGAAACCCTGCATCTGATCTTTCGACCATACGAGCAGGTTATCCAGCAGTTCGAGCGTGTTGGCTATACTGCTTTTAACGGCCGGTGTAAGTTCGGCCATTTCTTTCATGGTAAGCTCGCCGGCATCCAGCAGGTTAAGCAGGCCTATCACCTGGGTAATGGGGCTGCGCAAATCGTGCGATATTACCGAGAACAGCTTATCCTTAACCAGGTTACTGGCCTCCAAAACCCGGTTCTGCTCGTTAATGATATTGCTTTTGGCTTTGGTATCATCGTAAATATATTTTAAATACATGGCGCCTCCGCAGATGATAATGATGCCGATGATCAGTATAGCCTGTATAATGCGCTGCTGGCTGATCACGGCCTGGTTTTTTTCGTCTTCAACGCGCAGGCGCTGGTTCTCGTCCTGGCGCCGCTGCGAATCGTACTTAATGCGGTACAGGGTCACCACGCGGTTTTTGTCGACGCTGATGAGGCTATCGTTCAGCTTGCTGTACTGGTAATAATTATTAAGGGCCGAGCGGTAGTCGCCTTTAACCGAATCGAGCAGGTAAAAATCATAATAATTCGATTCGATTTGCTCTATGCTCCCTATCTTGTTGGCAATGGCCTCGCTTTGCTGCAGGGCGGCGCGTGCTCTTCCATAATTTTTTTGCTGAAAGTAGATCTTGCCCAGCAAACCATAAACTGTGGCCAGGGTACGCGGCTTAAAATTATCGCTGCGTTTTTTCATAGCCAAAGCCTTATTGCAGTAGGCCAGCGCCCTGTCGTAGTGTTGCTCTTTCAGCTCTACCGACGCCAGGTTGGCATAGGCCGACGCTTCGTCGCCGTCGAACTTATGATCGATGGATAATTTAAGCGATTGGTTGTAATAATCGCGGGCCTCTTTCAGTTTGCCAACGGCTTCGTAGCTGTTACCGATATTGCCCAGTATTACAGCTTTAACGCGCTCGCCGCCCTGCCCCTGCATTTCCTGTATGGCTTGTAAAAAATACGCCAGCTCGTGTTCGTGATCTTTAATAATGCCGTAGTAATAGCCTATGTTATTGAGCACCTTACCGGCATCAACCCTGTCGTTAAGCGAGCGGAATATGGTTAACGAGCGGTCGAAATAAGTAAGCGCCTGCGGGTTGGCGTTTGCAGCCAGGTAACCCAGGCCCAGGTTTTTATAGGCCGTGGCCTCGCCCTGCCTGTATTTTAATTCGTTCGCCAACAACAGCGCCTGGTTGCCATAAACCTTCAGGTCGTCCAGGTTGGTGGTATAATAATCGTAAGCTAATGTGTTTAACACGATAACCCTTGTGGTATCGGCCTTAGGGTGCCTGGCAAGCAGCCCTTTCAGGCTGTCAATCTCGCGCTGTTGGGCAAAGGCCTGCCCGCTAAGCAAAATGCACAGTAGCAGGCATCCAACCTCAATCAAATAAGCCTTGTTATTTAACAGCATAAACCAGCGCAATATATCCTTTAAATGTAACTTAAATGTTAAGTTGAAGCGTGTATACGCTGATGTTGCCAATTAGTTGCACAGGAGGGGCAATCCGGGGTACTATTAAGCAAATTTTTTGGCTATTAATTAACGCCCTGCCGCCAGGCCTTGCTCTTTAGGCGCCGATGCCAGTATCTGGGCCTCGTCGTTCTGTTTAAACAGGCGTACTATGCGCACAAACCGGTGTTGGTAACGTTCGTCCATAGCGCTGATGGTAACACCGTGCTCCTTGCCCGATGTAGAGTGGATAAACTTTACGCCATCATCGTCATTACTCATAATGATGCCGATATGCCCTATCCTGCGGCTGCGGCGCTCGGTACCGGTAAACAGGATGATATCCCCGGGTTTTGCTTCGGTGAGCGATAGTTTTTCGCCTATGTTGATATACTCGCACGACGAGCGGGGCACCGCGATGTTAAAGCTCCTGAAAACATAACCCACAAAACCCGAGCAGTCAAAACCGTAACCCGGGTTTGACGATGCGAAATGATAAGGGGTGCCTATCAGTTTTTGCGCGTAGCTAAGCAACTGATCGGGGTTAACGTTTTCTCCTATCGAATCGGCCATGGCACGGTCGGCAGCGGTATACTCTACCTTAGGGTGTACAAAAGCAACGTGATGCTGTTTACGATGTTTTGTTTTATTGCGCGGCTTTGCGCACAACGCCGTAACGCTTAAACCGGTCAGGAGGATAAAGGGTAGGATTTTCTTCATTAACAAGCGACAAGATATTACATATATCAACTATCACAAAGATGTTTAGCTACTAAAATTTCAACAAAATCGGGCAGTTATTAACACTTTTTGATAACTCCGGTCTGTATACGGCAAACTTTGATTTTAGTTTTGATAAAAATATAGCACGGGGCATAAACCATTGGTCGGCAGGGTGGTAGTATGCTGAAAGATTAACTATTTATCCTACAGAAATAAAATATTTTTTTAGTATAAAAATATACATGTAAACGACTTTAAATTTTATAATAATGAAATATTTGAACGCCATACGAAAAAGTTAATCTTGCGGCAACCCTTTGTACCAGAGCTTAGTATAAGGCTGCAAAAGCGTAGTTTTTTACAATTATCATAAAAAAGCAAACCCAGGGGAGCTAAATGGATATTACGGTGTATTTTTTTAAAATAAACGGTGAAAACACGGTATATTTAAGCCACTGATCTGTTTATTTTTGTTCAGGTATTTTTTGCTAATCAACACACCCTCTAAATTTTAAATTAAAAAGCTATGAAAAAAAAGCTACTATTGATTTTGTGCGCGCTGCCTTTATTGAGCATGGCCGGCCCGGGGCCCGACTCCACAAAAAAAGCCCGCGCACTGATGCCTCCCGGCACATCAACCATCACCGATGCCTTTAAGCATCACCTGTCGATGCAGTTCGAAGCCGGCACACAGGGCGTAGGCGCCGATCTGCGTTACGGCGCTTTTAAACAACTCTCGTTCAGGCTGGGCGCCAGCTTTATCCCGGTTACTGCGAACAATGCGCTTAGCCTTCCGGGGTTCCAATCCACCAACTCTATCAACGTTAATTTTTACAATGCGCATTTGCTGGCCGATATTGTGCCTTTTAAAGGTGCGCGCGGCCTGCGTTTGGTTTTGGGCGGAGCCTACCTGTACAAAGCCGACGGTGGTTTAAACGTTATCCCTACAGGCAGTTACAATTACAACAATGTTACGGTTACCGGTACCGATATCGGCAGCCTGAACATGAATGTAAGCTGGAAAGGCGTAGCACCGTATATGGGCCTGGGCTTGTTCCGCAGTTTCCCGAGCCATGTATTTAACTTTAACCTCGACCTGGGTACCTATTACCTGGCACAGCCGCATACCCATATTATCGGCACCGGTTTACTATCGGATAATTACCAGCTCGAGCCGCAGTTTAACGAAAACCTGAAAGATTACCGCTGGCTGCCTGTATTACAGCTCAACTTTAACTTTAAACTAAAATAAACCCTAATTAAATTTTAAACGCACTGGCAACCCTCACATTATGAAAAAGACATTCAACATAAAGTCGTTTTCGGCACCCATTGTAACGTTTGTAGCTACACTGGTGCTGATGAGCATTTTAATGTACGCCTGTAAAAAACCAACAGACGGCATCAACATCCTGGTCGATTCGCAATCATTGTCTCCGGCCCCAACCATGCTGTCGTTCGTCAATGCCGACTCGACCTCGGTAAACCAACCAGGCGATTTTACGGCGAGCATTACCGGCCCGGGCGCAAGCCTGGTACAAATGGTATCGGGCGGTACCAGCTTCCAGGTATCTCACGGTATTTTATCGCTGTCGCTGGTTAAAGGTACGGTACCTTCGGTAGCAAACCCGGTGGTTTTTACTGTAACCGGCCAGGCCGCAGGCTTTGCGCCTTTTATCCAAACTGTGGTTATTACACAGGATGCACCATCACTTTATGTGGTTAAAGCATTGGATTATACCTCATCTGCAGCAGGTACCACTCTGTTAAAAACTACCACCACATTAAGCGGCGGTACAGTATCATCGGCTACAACGCTTACCACCAGCAAAACCGCCAGCATGACCGAAAATGCTACCCTGGCTTTTGCAGCCGGTACCCAATTTCAGGATGCTAATAAAAACACCATCAACGCCGGTACTTTAACCTCTAACATTGTACAGTTAGGCGTTGGCAATAATGCTTTAACCGACGATTTTCCGGGCGGGTTGTATGCGGCCGACGCGCTTGATCAAAGCGGCAACGCCATTAGCGGCGGCGTTAACTTTGTACCTGCGGGCCTGCTTTCTATCAGTATGACGGCTAACGGTACCGACGTTAAGAATTTTTCGAAACCGGTAAACATTACCATGGAGTTAAACAGCAACACCGCTAACTTTGCTACCGGCGCCGCTTTAAAAGTTGGCGATGTAATACCTTACTGGAGCCAGAACGATTTAACCGGCCAGTGGAAATACGAAGGCAATGCCACCGTTGCTTTAGATGGCAGCAATAAATTATCGGTAGTAATGCCGATAAGCCACTTATCAAACTGGATGTGCGGCTGGTTCTGGAGCGCCACATCAACAGCAGGCGCTGCCTATACCGCCTGTGGCAGCAACCTTACCGTAAACCTTAGCACTGCCGACGCAAACTTTAAAGGCGGCAACTATACAGTATACTTATTATCGGCATACGGCAATATCGTCGCTTCAAAAAAAGGCGGCGACCTGCATAACGGCTCGAGCGTTACCTTTAAAAACCTGCCTAATATAGCCCAGGCTAAAGTTGCGGTATATTATAAAGGTAAACAGGCTGCGGTAAGTACCTTATTTGCCACCTGCACAACCGGTTCGTTGGCTATTACCGTGCCTACTACCGCAACCGCCTTTGCCGATCCGGTAAACGTATCGGTAAGCGTTACCGGTTTATGCAATGGCAAACAGGTTTCGGTTTTACCGTCGGCGCCATTCCAACTGTACCAGCAAATTGCCGGCACCCAGGCGTTCCAGCCAATTGGCGTGGTTAATATTGTGAATGGCAAAGCAAGCACACAGCTCGATAATAATGCTACTTATTACCTGAGCACCTATTACAATAAAACCTATTACCAAACAGGCAACTTTACCATCACCAAAGCGGCCATCACCATACCACCGCTAACAGGCTTTAATGTTACAACAGCCTACGATGCCACAAGCAACACGTTGAGCTTTACCGGCACCATCCCGGTACCATGTAACTAATAATTGATAGTGAGTTTATAAAGCGCACCAGGGAAACCGGGGCGCTTTTTTTGTTTAAGCGTAGGGTTTGTTGGCGACAACACCAACAAAGGGCGGGTTTTGTTGGTGATAAGGCCAACAAAGGGCAAGCGTAGGGTTTTGTTGGTGACAACACCAACAAAGGGCGGGCGCTTTTTTTGTTTATGATAAGCTATGTCATCCCGAACGGCAGTGAGGTATCTTCTGCTTTAGGCCTGTAAACCTTGCAGGTAGCAGAAGATTTCTCTTTCGCGCCGCTGCACATTCCCAACCCCTGCTCTATCGAAATGACAATATGGTTTAAGCGGCGGGGTCCACACCATCCAACTGACAACTCACAACTGACAACTGACAACTCACCACCTACTCCAGCATCAAAGCATCGCTGTCGTCAGTCAGGCTCAGGCGCACCACATCGCTGCCGGCAATACCATCAACCGACCCGCGGATGTGCGCGGCGTTAAGCAATACTTTGTCCAGCTGCTTTTCGCGGGCCTTCCATAAGCGCTCCATGGTTTCGCGCTCTTTCAGTATCGATTGCCGCATATCCATATACCCTTCGCGGATGGCTTTCCATTGCTCGGCAAACTCGCTCCCGGTAAGGTAATCGTACAATAGGTGCATTTTATCGCCCTTGTTCTCCTGGCTGCGGGTAGCGTTGTACAGGCGGATCACGCTGTCGCGGAGGATATAGGCCACGGCCTTGGCTTCCTCGAACGAGCATATCCAAACACCGTCCTTCTCGCCAAAGCAATCCATACCTTTGGGGTAACATTGGGTTACGATCACCGCCACATCCACACCGATGCTGCGCATATCTTTTTTCAGCTTCTCTATCCAGTCGCCGCCAAAATCCTTGGTGCGTTTACTTTCGTAGATAATCTTGCCGCACTCCTGCCCAAACTGGTTGCGCACTACCTGTACGCAATCGGCGCCGCGCACGCCCTTACCTACCTCGGTTATCACATCAAATGGGAAACTGTTGCGCAGCAGGTCTTCCAGTATCAGTTCCTGCACCTCGCCCTGTAGCTGCATGCTGCCCTGCTCGGCCTTGCGCTTCATCTCTTCGGCCAGTTTTTTCTGGTCGTCAAGCTGCTTGGTCAGTTCGGCTATCTTAAACTGGTGCTCGGTTTCTTTGGCCTGGTTCTTCTCGTTTTCCTGCTTGCGTATCTGCTCGCTTAGTTCGTTGCGCTGTTCCTGTAGTTTACGTTGCAGCTGCAGTTCCATCTCCTCCTCGCGGTTTTTAAGCTGCTGTTCGCGCTGCAAAAATTCAAGTTCCTTCTGGCGGGCTGCTTTGAGCTTTTCTTCGGTGTCTTTATGGTTATTTTCGAGTAGCAGCAATTTGTTTTCAAAATCGGCAGCTATGGTTTTGCGCAGGTTTTCTTCTAAGTTTTGTTGCAGGGCCTTGCGCTCTTCGGTAAGGCGCTGCTCAAACTGCAGTTGCTGCTGCTGCTCCTTTTTGCTAAACTCATCCAGCTTGCGCGCATACTCCTCCTCCTTTTGCTTGGTGAAGGTCAGCATCTTTTCGCGCAGCTCTTTTTTATATTCCTCGGTCATGGCTTCCTCCAAAGGGAAAACCGTACCGCATCCCGGACACTTAACTTCTGTTGCCATATAATGGTTATTTTAGGATGATAAAGATAATTGTTAAACCGGAGTATAGTTAGTGGTGTTGGTAAGAAAATATGTATGGGAGTTGTTGGTGACAACACCAACAACGGGCGAGTTATTTGTTTTATTTATTAGCAGGGGTTGATGATTGCTTCGCAGGTTTACAGGGGGCTCCGCACGTTGCAGGTGTTGTCACCTGCAATCTCTACCACAGCAACCCGTTAATTTCCTGAATGATGTGTTAATAATCCAAAACTGTCAATACCTGTTTCGTAAAAATTAGCAGAAGAGTATTTATATTGCTCCGGCAATTCTGCTAATTGCCATTTATCCTGCAATGGATTACTATGAATATAATCTAACTTTTGGACTAAAACAGTTGGCGTCCATAAATCGACACTTAATGAATTCCTTTCCCAGAATTGATATTCTCTATCAGTGCTATTAACTTTGAATTTGTTCAAACGTGTATCCTGTGTGTCGATCAATCTGAATTTCATCTTTTGAGCGGTATATTTTAAAAATCTCAACTGGATACTTCCGCGTTTATAACCATCCTGTATTTGCCATATCAGATGAAGATGGTTTGGCATAATCACAAAAGCGTAGATAACAATACTTCCTTCTTTCTTTAAATATAAAAGGCTATCAATAATGATATCCTTAAAGTCGTCTTCAATCAACAGTTTCTGCCAATTCAAAATGGTTGCCGTAAAAAATTGAGGATGATAATCGAAATTAATATCTGGCATTAGGCTAAAGTACAAAATACCGTTTAAAATCGTTGTTGGTGACAACACCAACAACGGGCGAGAAAATTTGCAAGAGGACTAAATTTTGGTGTTCCATCGCCCCTTATTGGCCTATCTGGTAAACTTAATTATTTTATGTGTCTTGTGTTTTATCAATATGTAAATATCAGAACCTTTCCTTTTAATTACAGAATCGCCTATATCGATTTGATGATCCGTGTCATAACCACTACCAATATAATAAGTGCTATCATTTACAGTAATAGTTGGAAATTGTTTAATGTCATACCAGATACTTTCAACCTTTCCGGCAAAATTTATATTTAGATTCTTACGATCTATTTCACGATCACCTATAAACCAGTAGGCCAACGTCAAAATGCAAATGATAATAAATGAGATAAAAAACAAAACTGTTTTCTTGTCGTTTATTTGGTCGTCTGTTTTCATGGTTGAAAGATTTTTGATAAAACCCCGCACGTTGCAGGTGTTGTCACCTGCAATCTTTACCCCAGCAACTTCATCACATTCTCCCTGTCCACAGCCAGTTGCGCTATCAGCGCGTCGAGGCCGTTAAAGCGGATGTCGCTGCGCACAAAATGGTGGAAATGCATCCGGATCTTCTGGTCGTAAATATCTTCGGCGAAATCAAAAATATTCACTTCGATGTTGCGCGTCATCCCGTTAATAGTGGGGCGGTGGCCTATGTAGGCCATGCCTTTATAGGTTTTATCGTGCACATCAACCGTTACCGCGAAAATGCCGTCGGCAGGGATCAGTTTATAGCTTTCGCCGATGAGGATATTGGCTGTAGGGTAACCCAGCTGACGGCCCAACTGGTCGCCGCGGATAACCTTGCCAGTGATGAAGAAGGGATAACCCAGAAACTGGTTGGCAAGGTCGACCTGGTCGTTCAGCAGCGCGGTGCGTATTTTGGTCGAGCTTACGGCTACGGCGTTAATGTCCTGTTCGGGTATCTCGATCACTTCGTAATCAAACTCCCGGCTTAGCCGTTGCAGGTCTTCCAGGCCGCCCTTGCGGTCTTTGCCAAAGCGGTGATCGTAACCTATCACTATTTTTTTTACGCCGATGCGGGCCACCAGCACATCGTGGATATACTCCAGTGCCGACAGGTTCGAGAAGTCGCGCGAAAACGGCGTCACGATCAGGTGGTCGACTCCCAAACCCTCCAGCAGTTCGGCCTTTTCGGCAATGGTGGTGATCAGTTTCAGGTCCTGGTCCTCGGGGTTCAGTATCATGCGCGGGTGCGGGAAGAAGGTGAGTATCACACTCTCGCCACCCGACTCTTTAGCCAGTTCGGTTATTTTGGATATGATTTTACGGTGGCCCATGTGCACCCCGTCAAAGGTGCCAATGGTTACCACGGCGTTTGCCACGGGCGTAAATTCGTTGATGTTATGGTATATTTTCATTAGGTTAGATAACAACCTTTGCTTTTTTCACTGTGATTTCGATCCCGGCACTTCGGGAGAGAAATCTTCCGCAGGCGAACGGTCTGCAGAAGAAGATCTCTCAAATCTTTCGAGATGACAATCTTATTTAATTTCGTTTCCAACACTACGCGCCCGACTCTGCAACCGTTGCTTTCCGCTCCCTGATATAATTCACCAGCTCCATCACCTCGTAAGCATCCTCCACCTTAAACTCTCCGCTGCGGGTGCGGCAAAGCTTGCTTAAATAAGCACCGTTGCCCAGGGTGCGGCCAAAGTCGTGCACCAGGCTGCGTATGTAAGTACCCTTGCTGCAAACCACCCTAAAATCAATTTCGGGCAGGGCGATGCGGGTAAGCTCAAACTCGCTGATGCTGACAAAGCGGGCGCGTTGCTCTACCTCTTCGCCACGGCGGGCTTTTTCGTACAGGCGCTCGCCGTTTATTTTTACGGCCGAGTGCGCAGGCGGGTATTGCTGTATATCGCCGGTAAACTGCGCACAGTTGGCCAGTATCTGTTCGGTTGTGATATTGCCGATGTCGAAAGTCTGGCCGACTTCGGTTTCCATATCGTAGCTGGGCGTGGTTGCACCTAAGATCATGGTACCGGTATATTCCTTTTCGCTGGCCTGGTAGGTATCAATCTGTTTGGTAAGCTTGCCGGTGCATATCAGCAGCAGGCCCGTAGCCAGCGGATCTAAAGTACCGGCATGGCCAACTTTAAGCTTAAGCGGTTTGAGCGAGTTGCGTATCTTGCCTACCACGTCGAAGCTCGTCCACCGGTAGGGTTTGTTTACAAGCAGCAGTTCGCCTTCGGCAAAGTTAAAATCGCGGAATTTGTTCGGAACAGAAATCAAATCAAAAAAAGCTGTTAGTGCGCCGCAAATATCGCACTTAAAATTCGAATAACATATTGCGCGCACGTTGTTGGTAATAACACTGGCAACCCGCTGGTTAAATTTGCCTGTTTTAAAAACTATTATGTATTTTTCGGTATTGAATTTATCCCCTAAACTAATGAACAACCAACCCAGCCCCGCTCCGGTTAAAAAAAACTGGACCAACCCCGAACTCGTTTTAATATCTGCCAATATCATCGCGGTTAAACACCATCCATCAGTACACGAAGGCACCGGACATCTTCAACGAGTTGTTGCGAACACTTATTTTTTTAACCCTTCGGGCAAAGGCTTCCTTATCTCAACATCTACAGGGATAGCTAAATCTCCTCATGGGCATATATCGTCGGCAGCATCGTAAAGGCGCTTTTATTGCAGCTCCGACTGCTTTGTTGTTGGTGACGACACCAACAACAAGCGTAGCATTTGAGCATGTATCTTTAATCACCTTATCCTGAAGCAAAAAACCCCTGCCGTTACAGCAAGGGTTTTATAATAGCAGATAAGCGGCTTTCGCCTTTTACCTTTTAGCTTTAATTAGTTTTGGCCAAACTCGCCGTTAGCGACAATAGTAATATCATCGCTTAACATAGCGCTGCCAAAGCCTGCGCCTACGCCAAAATCTTTACGGTTAAGGCTGCCGGCAATTTTAAAACCTGCAACCGGTTTTTTGTTCATGCCGGTGCCGGTACGCACCACAGCGTTTAAAGTAACCGGTTTGGTAACGCCGTGCAGGGTTAAGTTACCTACAATGGTATAAGTGTTAGCGCCTGTTTTTTTAAAGCTGGTGCTTTTAAAGGTAAGGGTTGGGTATTTGGCAACATCTAAAAATGCATCGCTTTTTACGTGTTTATCGCGGGCATCGTTATCGGTGTTCAGGCTGCCTGCATCGGCAGTAAAATCAATTACCGCATTGCTGAAATCATCACCCGATGTGGTGATGGTAGCATCGAAGCTTTTAAACGAGCCTTCAACATCGCTGATACCCATGTGGGTAATGGTAAATGTTAATTTTGAGTGTGCTTTATCAACCGTCCAGGTTGCCGGTGCAATGGTTTTAAACGAAAACAATACCGCCGTAAAGGCTACTGCTGCTAATAATGATAACTTCTTCATTTTTCTGTGTTTTTAATTTTTATAGTTTGATTTTTTAAAATATGCTGCATTTTTGCGCTCAGCTTGTCTGCGCTGTTGCAATTGTAACACAAATATACGATGTTATTACATGTTGCAACATCTAATTTTTTATTTTTTACTTTTTGATGAGAATAACTTTACGGGCAAGCCCGGTAAAAAGGTAAACCGGTACGTCTTTTTTAAAGCTCGCGTTCCCCCTTCTGCTGCTGTTAAAAATATTAAAAAGCTTGCCTTTTATCGCCATGGGTGTTACCTTTAATCAAATCCCGAAAAGCACCATGAAAGCAGCATTTACCTTCGCACTGATATTTTGCTTAGCTCCGACAGGCGTTAAGGCACAAACTCCCGCCACCAAAAACAACGGGCCATTTAAAACGGATAGTTTAACCTGGCACATGCCCCAAACACCCAACGCGTTAAACCAGTTGTTGTTAAATAAGCTTACCACAGCCGAGCAGCTAAAGGGCCCCGTTAACAACGCCCCCGGCAATGCGTTGCTGGTATACAGCACCATGCCCGTAAAACACCTGGGCGGCAATTACAAAATGCCTGTTGTAAGGCCCAGCGGCACAAACGACAAAATGGCTAAACAGGTAACTGTAGTAAACCCGCTCGCCGAACTGCCCAAACCCTGATCAGCGCCCCGGGTTATTCCTTTTTCACTTTTTATCTTTCGGCTTAACCGGCAATGCCTTTTTAACCAGTTGGTAGAAGGCAGGCGGTTGTACCAGCTGGCTGTTGTCGCCCGTGCCGGGCCAGGTATCTGATGGCTGGTTTACATCGTACTGGCTGATGAGTACCAGTTCGGGCGTTTTCCATGTTTTTTTACCCGGCTGTTTGTTTTGCGGCCGGTGCTCGGTGTTGTTTTTCATAGTAGTTGCAGGTAATTGCCATGCAAGGGGCAGAGCCTGGCAGGTAAATTAAATAAGTTACGTGCTGTAGCTGCTATCGGTTGCCTGCCGAAAAATTGTTGCTGTAGATGCGTTTTTTGGCCTCCCTAACGGTTAACAAATATGCTTTAAAATGCCTCATGGCCTTTTTGAGGTGATAACAAAGTGCGGCTGAACACTTCAGCACCGGTAAGTGAAAAACACCTTTTTTTATCGGCCGGCCTGCCGGTACACATATTACGGGCCCTGTGGTGCAAGGCAGCCTAAACGCCCTGATAATGAACATCTGCCTTTTTTGTTATTTTTGACTGTGAATTTTGATCCCCCTTTTTATGATGATTAACCCCGAGAACACCGCATTGCGCGGCAAGACGTTTGCCGCTACGGCAAAAAAGGCCTGGAACAACGGCCCCGAACTGGTTTTAATAAGCAGTAATGAAGTTAATGCCAAGAGCCATCCTAACGCACACGAAAGTACTGCCAGCATATTTATAAAAAGCGGCGTGCCGTTTGTTACCAATAATGCATCGTATTCTTTCCAGGGTACCATAAACCAGGCGGTATCGTAGGGTTTATTGTTAGTGATGGGCTGAGCGGCACGAAAAATAACACCTCACGGATGAACGGTTTGTTGGTGGTAACACCAACAAAGGGAGCAGTAAGGATAATGCAAAGGCTTCTTTAATCCTTGTTCCTTGCTCTTTCAACCCCCTCACCCCAACCACTCCGCAATATCCACCCCGGCCAGCAGCAGGTCGTCAAACAGGGCGAAGAGGATAAGGCGTTTCATTTCGGCAATTACTTTTTGCTGAGCGTTGCCGGCCAGCAGGTCGGCAAGGTTTTGGCGCAGGCGTTCGCGCTCGTTGGGGTAAATGCATGGCTGGCTGTAGCGGCGTTTCAGGTTTTGCTTTGCCTGCTCAAAAAACTGTGCTTCACGCTGCTCATCGTAGGGTATCTTACCCGCCTGGTTAATGATATCGAACACCAGGTTACCATAATCAGTATATGCGCCGGTATTTTTATATTGATTGAAGGCTGTGCAAACACGGTTACGGCGTATGGCGGCCAGTTCGGCTTCGGTAGGTTGTTTTTTTGGGGGCAATGCCGGGGCTTGCTGCTGTTTTAAGGCTTCGGCGCGGGCGCTGCTGTGGTAGTGGCTGCTTAAAAAGTGCATAAAGGTGGCCACGTTTAACCCATAAAATTCGCCGAAGGCGCGCAGGATACCCCGGTTTATGGCCAGGGGTATCTCGCTGAGCCTGATGCCGGGCAGGTGCCGGCATACTTCGGCAGGCATGGTTTGTACGAGGTATTGGATCTCGTCGGCACGATCGTCGGCACGGAGGCCCATATCGGCAAAAGCCTTGGCCATAGCCTGCGCCAAAACATACTCCAGCTGGGCGGGCCGGGCGTTAATGGCTTTTGGCCCCTGCAGGGCCAGTTGCAGCTTAAACGCCGGGGAGGCTGCTGCAGTTAAGGGGTTGGTAAGGGTGTTCATTAGCTTATATGTTTGCCCCCGTCTAAATCTCCCCCGTCAGGGGAGGCTTTTGATGAGCTTGTTTTATGATATTGAGTATTAGGCCCTCCCTTCGGGGGAGGGTTTGAGCGGGGCCATATTTAGCGCCTGTTCAAAAACGCCGGCAATGTTGTTTATGCGGCCTGGTTTAGGCGCTGCGTTTTGCTGCTTAAAGTTTTGCAGCGGCCGGGCAAGCCAGTTTTTTGCCGTCAGGTACAAGGATGTATAGTTTTTATTGGGTTTGTAGTTTTGGATAGCGTCGAGCACGTTATTTACCTGCTGCGGGCTGTGGCCCGAATTAACAAGCTGCTCAAACTCGGTAACCCTGATACTTAAATGGCCAAAGGCGCGATAGATATTACTGTTATCTTTATTTACCTTATTGCCATTATTTACTTTATTAGTTTTGTTACCCTGCTGTTTTTTGGCTGTTGCTTTGCTGTTATCCGGCTGTTTTACCTGCTGTTGCGGAGTTTGATAAACCGCATTGTAAGTATCATATTTACAGATACGTATAATGGTTTGTTGTGTTTTTTCGGCTGTTCTTAAACTGATCATTTCTTCAGCGCAAAGCATATCCAAAAAGTTTTTAACCTTAGTTACCGACCAGCCCCAGCGCGCGCCCAGGAAGCGCAACGAGGCCGCCAGTTCGGCCCGGCCGTAGCTTATCAACCTGTTGTTGATTACGGTTTTCATTTCGGCATCGTCGTACCGTGCCAGGGCAATCATATCGAGCCAGGCCTCGAAACGCGAGTAGGTGCGCTGCTCGAGCCAGAAGCCATGTTTAAACAGCTTACGGCTGATGGGGATAAAGTTGGATAATTGTGTCATCGGTAATTAAGTTATGGTTGGTACAGGTTGTTGGTGCGATAATCCATCGGCGCCGCTTTTTTTTTAGCAATATTATTCGTAAATTGCTTTATTAACTGCCTAATTAACATGGATAATCCGAACAAACTACCCCTGGAATATCTGTACAATTGCCCCAGATGCGGCGTTCCTTTTCATGCGCGTATCCACCGGAGCTGGCTCATCAAACGTTTTTTTCCGAAATGGCCCGTCCGCAGGTTTTTTTGCGGCGACTGCCTTAAAAAGTATTACATTAAGATAGATGCGGACGATATTGATAAATAGGGCAGTTTTTTGTTTAGTTACCGGTTAATATTTGCGCGTTTTTGCGGCATCGTACAATTAATACGCCATTTTGTTTTGTTTTTTTGACCGTTTTTTTTTCGACAGCGATATTTTTGTTATTATTGCGTAACAACACACGCAAAATTGGTTGATAAAGAATACAGGCCCAGGGCTTCGGCATATTATTGCCCGCGTTGCAACATCAAATTCCACGCGGTGATACACCGTAGCTGGTATATTAAACTGTTTTTCCCGAACAGGCCGGTACGCCGCTTTTTTTGTGCCCAATGCCTGCAAAAATACTATGTGCGGGTAAATATCCCATCGGCCGAAACGTATGCCGAAGAAGCCCCCGGCACTTCGAAATAGTTAAGCTGTACATTAGCATCAAGGCGCCTTCACACAGTATCACAGCTATTACTTAAGTGATTATAAATAAAACCCGCCTTTGGTACAATTTGCGGTATAGTGCTCGCCGCGCGGATCGGTCATCCGTGTAAGCTTATCCTGCCGGGTTAGTTTGTTGAGTCCCCGTTTAATTTTCGCCAGTAAAATATTCTCGCCTTTAATGGCGTTTACAATAGCCTGCACGCGTTTGGCAGTTAACCACTCGCCCTGGTGGTTTTTACAGATCATCAGTATCAAATCGTTGGTTTCCATTATTTTTGTTTATTAGTTCATTGATCATTAGTTCATTGGTCATACAGGATCACTAACGGCTAATGAACCAGTGAACCGATGAACTCTTTTATAACATCGCGGTAGTTTTCGTCCAGAAAAGTTTCCACATCGCGCGTACAGTTGGTAAACGGCTGTATGCTGCCGGTGGCGTCATCGTACCTGAAGGCTTCCCAGTAGTTTAGCCGCTCGGTAATGATGAAACTAATAAGCTCACTGCGGGTAATCGTGGTATCGTGCCACTGCGGCCTGTTATTTTTTAAAGTGAAATCCCTGCACCAGCTCGCCTCGTATGTTTTATCGGCGCCAACAATAATATCGTCAATGTATACTGCGGTTTTATCGGCAAACAGGTAGGTTAATAATTTATCTACTGCCGTAATTTCGGTTTCCATTGTGATTGCTCAATTAAAAGTTGTATTATTGTTGTACTAATTAAAATTTTAAGGGATTGGAATTTTAATGGGCTCTGTACCCCGAGGTATGGGGCCTTGTTTTTTGCCACCTTTTTAAAGCCCTGCAGCGGCTTCAGCCCGTATCGAACCAGGTTGCCATGCCTGTTACCGCCCTGTTTACTTTCTGTTTGTATAGTTTTACTTTACCAAACGCATTAAAACACATTGGTAATTGCCTGATTATTTGCATAATTGAAATATATTTTATTACTTTGATCAGCAACAATAGAACAAATGTAAATCTTTACTTTCATATTTGAAAGTAAAATGTAAAATATTTTTCAATTATTTGATATGCACCAGGGCGAACAAACACGTAATTTATTAAAAGGAAGCGGTATACCAATGGGCGATATTGCCGAAAAATTGGGCTTAACACGGCAAGGGCTCAATTATCACCTGCGCAAGCAGCAGCTCGACGCTAATTTTAAAACGTTGGTAGCGGAGCGCTTTCCGGATATTTTCAAAACTGAAAGCAAAGCGTCTGCAACAATCGGCAAACACAGCAATGCTTACAGCGTAGGCGATATACAGCACAACGAAACCGACTCGCCTTTTGTCGACCTGGGTAACGGGCAATATATCATGATTGTGCCGCTGGTGCAGGATTACGCTTACGCCGGGTACCTGGCCGGCTATCAGGACGAAGAGTATATTGATGAGTTGCCCAAACACAGCTTTGTGGTTAACAAGCAGCACAAGGGTAAGTATATGGCTTTTCAGGTTATTGGCGATAGTATGAGCAACGGAACCGAAGAGAGCATTACCGAAGGCAGCACCGTTACCGGCCGCGAGATACAGCGCCATTTATGGAGCAGCCGTTTCCACATCCACCGTTTTAAGGATTATGTGATCGTACATAAGGAAGGGATCCTCATCAAACGCATCATCAGGCACGATGTGGAGGCGGGCGTGATCACCTGCCAGTCGTTAAACCCCGATAAGGACGCCTACCCTGATTTTGACCTCGACCTCGACGATTGCAGCCAGATCTTCAACATTGTGAATGTGACGCAGATCAGGTAAAGTCAAAAGTCAAAACAATACTTGCCCTTTATTGGTGTTTATCATCACAGGTGTCATCACCAACAACCCGTTCATCCTTGATGTATTGGGGCCCCACCTCGCCTGTGGTTGGCGATAGCACCAACTCAAAAAAGACGGACTTACAGGTGATAAACCACCGAAAGAGGGAATATAACCACCCGCAAGGCATTTCATCACATAGCTATTAATATTGAATTTGATATCCTTGGCCTGCGCGGCCCGCAATAAAATAACCGATAGAAAGCATACAAGTACAAGTTTATTGCTGCCCATCACTCCCGCGGTTCGCCGGGTTTATCAGGGGCGTGCTATTTTTATTAAGCTTGTTGTTTTCGCGGCCATCTATTAAAAAAAAAGGCAATAATAATACAAGGGTAACAGAGTAGGCAATAAAACGCAACGGACTGATACGGGACCGGTTTTTGCTCATGTTAATGTAAAGGAGGCTTAGTAATTAAGGGATGACGTTGATTTTTAATAGCAGGGCTGAATACCAGGTAGCAGGTCCTGAGCAAGTTTTGGCATTAACATTACTGTAACAACCTGTATGTGTTGTTTACCTGTTGCTGGCTATACCTATTAAAATGATATAGGTGCACGGTGCTAATATTGCTTGCCTAAATACAGGTAAGCCTGGTCCGTGCCATTGTTTTTAATCAAAACGGCTACGGGCAGAGTTAACGGTTGTTTATTAATTTACTTTCGCTCATTGCTTTTGTAAGGTATGCGGCCAAAAAAAATTAATACGGGGTTATTGCATTTACGGCAAAAAACAATTGCCGGTTTTCAAAAAATCAATCTTTTTTGAAATTTATTAAGAACTAATTAATAAACAGCGCTTTATTTTAGTTAATGTAAAATTATTAATGCTAAATGTTGCAAATTTTATTAATATAAGATAGATTTTAGGCTAATTAATGGTTCTGGCAGCCTAAGAAGGCAGCATTTGCTTTTGTTGGCGTATCATAACGGGTGTCATCACCAACAAACAGTTCGTCCGTGATGGGTTGACAACCGACCGGGAGAGTCGAAAGTTAAAGTTCGGAGAAAGCTCCTAAGGCGCTGATGCGGTGCAGAAAATGGTGCGTCTTAACGCATCCGTTCGGCAGGCTCGTCAATATCGCGCTCAATTTTGGTAAGCTTAACATTTTCCTGCCCGTCGAGCAAAAAAAGGGGCAGCATTAAAACAAATATCAGGCTGTATTTAACTAAACGCATCATAGCAAAAAGGGGCTAAGTTTTTTACTATGGGCTTTATTTCCGTTCAGAGCTGTTATGGCAGGCTTCATCGCATACCCCAAAGCTAAACCGGTTGTATCTGGGTTCATCTTTAGTTGTTATATTAATTTAATCGGGCGCTGCAAGGTAATAAATACGTTACAAATACACAAAAGTTAGTTTTTCAACATCAATAACTATCCGGATATGTTTTTGTCACGCTCAACTTTATTGAGTTTAACGTTCTCGCGGCCATCTGCCAGGAACAGGGGCAGTAGTATAAACATGGTAATTGAATATACTATAAAACGCAAAGGGCCTATGCGCAGCTGGTTTTTACCCGCGTTAAGTACAGGTACACCTTGTGGTTTAACGGCCATTTTTGCAGGTGTGGTTAAAAGTGGATACCCATCCGTTAACAGTTCGCGGATGTTGCCGTACAGCCGCTTGTACCTGTTTTTTAGCAGGCCGGGGTTACGCAAACCAAAGCTATAAGTATGGCGGCCTGCAGGCGTTAACCGGCTTTTATTGCCGACGATAACATAAATAAGACGTGGCGCCAGGCCTGGTTTTTTTATCCAAACGGCAATGGGGATAGTTGCCGGGAATGAAGGAGTCATACTTTCGTTCATATATATGTTAAGTAGTTGTGTTTTCATAAATTGCCAGGGTATATACCAAACACAGCATATAAGCATCCTGAAAAGACCTTTTTTCTGAATTACTGATTTTACTAAAGCGGACAAAATGCAACCTGGGCTTTTACATGCATATGCCTTAAAAGCAGCATGTTAAATTAGCAGGTTGGCTTAGGTTGTTGAATTTTAACCGGACGGACAGATATTATACTTTAACCAACGAAAAGCTAACACCTTAATAACCAGCATAAGGTAAAACTGTTTTGCTATTGTACCAGATAATTAAAAAAACTTCGACAGTGTATAAAGAAGTTTAAAAACAGTAATTTTATCTTATTAAAACACAAAAATGCGCCCTATTACCAAGATAATATTGTTCTGCACAATCAGTTTAGCGTTCATCAGTTGCGACAGGGTAACCAAAAACCTGGCAAAAACACACCTGATGAACCACCCCGACATCAGCTACCTGCATAATACCATCAGGCTGGAGTATGCCGAAAATACAGGCGCGGCCCTTAGCCTGGGCGATAGCCTGCCCAGGGCGGCGAGCTTTTGGCTGCTCAGCATGCTGCCGCTGGCCATTATGCTGGGCCTGGTTATTTATACCCTTAAAAACGTGGATAAACTTAACGCCCTGAAAATGGTGGCGCTTGCGCTGATATTTGCCGGGGGGATGGGCAACCTGATAGACCGGATATTTTTTGACCGCCACGTTGCCGACTTTATGAATGTGGGCATTGCCGGCCTGCGCACCGGCATTTTTAACGTTGCCGATATGGCCGTTACCGCCGGAGCCATTTGTTTGCTGATTGCAGCAAGGGACAAGAAGACTGCTGTTGAACAGGAAGCGCTCTGAAGCTGCTGATATTGCGGCTCAAAACCCCCAGGCCGCACCTTACAGGTGTGGCACAAAGCGTAAGCATCTTATGAAAACGCCTGTGTTTTTTGGCTCACATAACCACTGCTTTTGGCATTGGTAAAGTGTGCATGCCCGGGGGTATAGTGCCCCGAGTTTTCGTGTACAAAAGATACAGATTTAGCCCCTATCGCCGGGTTTCTGGATATAAGGGTTAGTTCTGGCTTTACCCAGCCTTTTTTAGCAGGCGTAATATTTTCGGTATACATAGTGTTCATAAGTTACAGGCGTCAAATGTATTGTTTTCTATCTGAACATAAAATATTCCTTAATTGTTTTAGTGTACAGACCGTGTTGTCGGGATCATCGGCTTCGGATAACGACGGGATTCCTCCGGATGGCACTGGTAATAAGAAACGCGTTGGATAGCAGCGAACAGCTGGCACTCACGAAGCTGCAGACGATTTATTACCCAAATGGTAGCCGTTTTTGGCAAGCGTGATGTGTGCAGTGCCCGCCTGGTTGGAGTAGTATGAATACACAGCGGTAACCACCGTTTTACCCGTACCTTCGTGCACGTTGGGGTATACTTTGGCCGAAACCGTGTTTCGGGATATAAGTAAAAGCCATGGACTTGCCCAGGTCTTTTTTGCCGGAGCACCAGCTGGAGTTTCTTTTGCTTCCATTAATTAAGGAGGGGTTGATATTACCACCAAATTTAATGTTTACGGAGCATAAAACAAACATAGCCAGGGCATAGCACACATACACCGGGCCACCTAACTCAGGGTAGCTTAATTACCTGCAAAATATGCCGCCGCGAAGCGGCGCCGCACATGTTGGTGTTACGAAAAAGCCTGGGTTTTATTGCCGCCAACCGGTGCGCCGTTTGAGGTGATATTAATGCCGAATGTTTGGGCCGCGTTTGAAAAATTTTTGTATTGATGAGGGACGGCAAAAGTTACGTAAGCGCCGGTACCCTCATGCACCTGCGGAAACGTTTTAGACCCTATTACCGGGTTTTTGGAGATAAGGGTCAATTCTGGGTTCATCCAGGCTTTTTTTGCCAGGGCTGCGGGTGTAGAATTTTCAGTATCCATAAGAGTTATTTTTAGGTGGGCAATTGGTATATCAAATATACATTTAATATAATTAACATTAACTATAAGAATATCGCACAAAAAAAATTATTTAGAAGATACGACCATCATGGCAGGGTAATCTCGTGCCGTTGTTGGTGTTATTGCCAGCAAACCGTTCATCCGTGATGTGTTAACTTAACAAAATGATAAGCATGCAGGCGACAACACCTGCAAGGTGCGGGTTTTGCGGCAACGGATTAAGATACACACCAAATTGCCGCTTGCTGGTGTTATCCGTGTTGCCGAAATACCCGGCAAATCGCTTATTATCCCGGTTGATAACATACTGGGCATTTGCCAGTCGTTCGGGCTTGCAGGCAGCTTATTGTATGGTATCGTGCACTTCGTGTATAGGGTACACAAAACGCAGGTATAAAAAGAAAAACACGATCGACACCACCAGGATGATCAGCCCGATGACCGCTGAGTTGATCTTGAGGCCATCCTTACTTACCTCGAAAGTTGTAGCTGTTTGCGGTATATCGTCGCCCGCGGGCTCAACCTTTACCTTTGTGGTCGACTGCTCGTCGGCATCCCCGCTTTGCTGTATCTGGGTACCGGCTGCGCTATTGGTAACTTTGGTAACAGCCTGCTTCGGCGGCGAGGCCAGCATGGCTTCGTGGTGCTTCAGGATCATCTGGTTAGTAAAGGCAAACTGCTTGTACGACAGGATAAGCCCCATGATAACCACGGCTATCACCATCAAAAAAATAATTACGCTGCTGATATCCTGCCAGTTGTATACCCACATCCGGTCCTTCAAAACAAAATCGTTGTAGCGCTGCCGCATGGGGCTGATCTCGGTTTTCTTAAATCCCTGCAAGGTGGTTAAAGGGTCGATAACGGCGCCGGTGTCGGCGGTTGCGGCAGCTAAAAGGTTAAGCGGGCCAAGCAGCAGCAATAGTACAATTAACGCATGTTTAAGGGTTTTAAAAGATGGTTTCATGATCAGTTAGGTATAGGTATGTGTAAGTTGGCGAGCACTTGCTCGCGTGCACGTTTAAGGTCGTTAAGGTTATCGCCCACGTTTTGCTGCTCAGCTAACTGGTAGCGCGCAAAGCCGGCAGCATCATGGCGGTCGGTATAGTATTTTTTGATGAGGGCCAACTCTTTATCCAGCTTATTGCGCAGCTTTTGGTCATTATCATCGTTCAGGGCAGGTATTTCGCTCTGCGGTTTTGCTTTTGTGCCAGGGGTTTGCTTTTTCTCCGGTTTTTGAGGTTGTTGCTGCCTGTCCTGGCGGTGCGAAACAGTTATAGCCACCGCATGTGTGCCGGTGCCAAACATCATCAGCAGCAATAAACCAAAAAAACAGCCTCGCCTTCTCATCCTCATCGGGTATTTAATTAGGTATGGGTATGTGTAAGTTGGTGAGCACCTGCTCGCGTGCGCGCTTCAGATCGTTAAGATTGGCGCCCACGTTTTGCTGTTCCATTTGTAAATACCGGTTAAAGCCGGGCATATTGTGTTTGCGCTGATAATATAGCCTGATGAGTTGTAGCTCTTTATCCACCTGGTTCTGCAATTGCTGATCATCGTTAATAGAGGGCATATCTGCCGTTACAGGTGGCGGCGGGGGCTCGGGGAAACGTAACGGGCAACCTGAGCCATCAACTACAGTACCAGCGGGAGTGTTAGGGCATTTGTCGAACTGATCAGCTACACCGTCGCCGTCGCTGTCTTTTTTCAGGTCGTCAACTGCTTTCTCAACATTTGATACACGGCCTTTTAAAGCTTCAACTTCTTGTTTCAGGG
>NZ_MDJS01000002.1 GCF_001705515.1 Mucilaginibacter sp. PPCGB 2223
GATCGATCTGAAAACGCTGATGGCGCTGGAGGGGGTGGATGTTAGCCCGGGTGCCCGGGAGTATCAAGTAGCAAGTATCGAGTATCAAGATGGGGGTGAGCAAGAAGGCGGAAGCATGAAGCGAGAAGCTTTTTTGAAGGATGGAACTGAAAACACCGAAAATATGCTTACAATTTCCCCCCTGGCTGGAAGAAGTCCGGAAGTCGGAAAGTCGGGAAAGACCGAAAGTAAAAAGCATCTTGCGGACTTTCGGACACCGGACTTTCGGACTGAAAATGCGTTAGGGATGGCAGCGGATACCGGCCCCGTGGCTAAGGCCTCCCGATGGGTATCGGGACAGGTCGTGTAGTATGAGCGGACAGCCTGACCCGCCTGTGCCGGGGCTTCGGGTGGGCAAAGGCGGGGAACGCCCTAACTATTGTTCTTTGAAAGTTGTTGTTCAGGCACAAGTTAACCCGTCACACTACCAGCCCTTAAACTTGCGCCAGTAAAAAGAGCTGCAGTATCACTTGCACAGCCGCTCTGTAAGTAGGGGATTATGGATTTGATAATTTGTTTTTTGACGGTATCCATGAGCTTGCTACCGCTCGGTTGTCTTCGTTCCTCGCAATGACGCGCGGAGAGCAATATAGAAAATTGTACCTGATACCTGATACTTGCGACCTGATACTAATTTCCTATTTCTGCCTGAAGAATATCTGTACGGGTACGCCCTCGAAATCGAAGTTTTCGCGCAGTTTGTTCTCTAAAAAGCGCATGTAGGGTTCTTTGATATATTGGGGCAGGTTGCAGAAAAAGGCGAACATGGGCGCCACGCCTGCGATCTGGGTGATGTACTTGATCTTGACGTATTTGCCTTTGATGGCCGGCGGCGGAAAGGCATCGATGATGGGCAGGAGGACGTCGTTCAGTTTGGATGTCGGGATCTTTTTGCTGCGGTTTTGGTACACTTTGTTCGCTGCTTCGATGGCGCGGAAGATGCGCTGTTTTTCGAGCACGGAGGTGAAGATGATGGGCACATCGGTAAAAGGGGCGATCTTTTGGTGGATCATCTCTTCGAAAACCTTGCTGGTTTTGTTGTTCTTTTCGATCAAGTCCCACTTGTTGACCACGATGACGATGCCTTTTTTGTTCTTTTCGGCCAGGTGGAAGATATTGATGTCCTGGCTTTCGATGCCTTCGACGGCGTCGATCATCAGGATGACGATGTCGCTCTCTTCAATAGCCTTGATGGTGCGCATCACCGAGTAAAACTCGATGTTCTCCTTCACCTTGGTTTTTTTGCGCAGCCCGGCGGTATCGATGATCATAAAATCGTGCCCGAACTGGTTGTAACGGATATGGATCGAGTCGCGCGTGGTGCCGGCGATGGGGGTAACGATGTTGCGATCCTGGCCCAGCAGGGTATTGATGAACGATGATTTGCCCACATTTGGCCGGCCTACGATGGTGAATTTTGGCAGGGTATTGGGTTGGAGCGGGATATCTTCGAAGGTTTTGACTACTTCGTCTAACAGTTCGCCGGTGCCGGAGCCCGTCATGGACGATATGGTGTAGATTTCACCCAGGCCGAAGCTGTAGAATACGCTGGCCTCGGTTTCCTGGGCCGTATTATCAACCTTGTTCACGACCACGAAAACGGGTTTTTTGCTGCGGCGCAGGATAACGGCGATCTCATCGTCGAGGTCGGTTATGCCGGTGGTCACGTCCACCAGGAACAAAATAGCGCTGGCTTCTTCGATGGCGATGATGACCTGCTCGCGGATGGCGGTTTCGAAAACATCGTCGGAGTTGGCTACGTAGCCCCCGGTATCGACCACGGTAAAATCGTGGCCTGTCCACTCCGAAACGCCGTAGTGCCTGTCGCGGGTAACGCCGCTAAAATCGTCGACGATGGCTTTACGGGCCTCGATCAAACGGTTAAACAAAGTTGATTTACCCACATTCGGGCGGCCTACTATAGCTACTATGTTGCTCATTTTTTGTTGGTATTGCGATGTGCGTATTGCGTATTGCGACGCAGGGCAAAGTTCGCTATTTTATTTATTAGTATTGCGATGTGCGTATTGCGTATTGCGACAGAAGCAAGGTTACGCTATTGAGAGATCATCTCAATACGCATATCTCAATACGCACTACTAATCTTCGTACCCAAATTTTTTGAGGTAGTTTTTTTTGCTGCGCCAGTCGGGTATCACTTTCACAAACATTTCTAAAAACACCTTGGTTTGAAAAAATTCTTCCATATCCTGCCGGGCAAAGGTGCCTACGCGTTTGATCTGCGAGCCGCCAGGGCCGATGAGGATGTTCTTCTGCGAATCGCGCTCGACGATGATCTCGGCGTTGATGCGGTAGAGCTTCTCTTCCTCCTTAAAGGCGGTGATGATGACCTCGGTGCTGTAGGGGATCTCTTTTTCGTACAGTTTGAATATCTTTTCGCGGATGATCTCGGAGGCGAAGAAACGGTCGTTACGGTCGGTCAGGAAGTCTTTTTCGTAATAGGCCGGGTGCTCGGGGAGCATGCTCACCAGCAGTTGCACCAGCGATTGCATGTTTTGTGCGTGCAGTGCCGATATGGCAAAAACGGCTTTTGGGTTGAGGGTTTCTTCCCAGTAGGCTACCTTTTGTTTGACGGTTTCTTCGTCGCTCTTATCGATCTTGTTTACCAGCACGATCAGCGGGGCCAGGCTGCCTTTGAGTTTTTCGGTCACATCGGTTTCGTCGTGGCGCTCGTTGATATCGGTAACCAGGATGACCACATCGGCATCCACCAGCGAGCCGGATACCTGGCTCATCATGGTTTCCTGCAGGGCATAATGTGGTTTGATGATGCCCGGCGTATCGCTGAAAACGATCTGGTAATCAACTTCGTTAACAATGCCCAGTATACGGTGGCGCGTGGTTTGTGCCTTTGGTGTGATGATGGACATTTTTTCGCCCACAAGCGCGTTCATGAGCGTTGATTTGCCTGCGTTGGGCTTACCAATTATACTTACAAAACCAGCCTTATGAGCCATGTCGAAATTATTTTACTTTTTTATTTGGACTGCAAAGAAACGAATTATATCTTTGCAGTCCAATAAAACGGGAGACATTTCGTTTATTCTGTAATTGGAAAGCTTATTTTGGAGTAATGAACCAAACAACAAATAAGCAAAATATAGTGCGGGATGGAGCAGTTGGTAGCTCGTCGGGCTCATAACCCGAAGGTCGTAGGTTCGAGTCCTGCTCCCGCTACCTAAGGAAACACGATTGATATCGTGTTTCCTTTTTTTGTGCCCATAACAATCTCATAAGCAGGCCATTAGCGAGCGGTAAAAAGTGGTTCGAGATTTACTTGATTAATCCTATACCGTTCTGTAATTGGGTCTATTTTCCACCTAAATGCTATGTTTGAAGTGCTTTATAATGGTTCGAATTCCTTTCTGGTTTATTTCGGGATGATTTAACTTCAATGTTAATACTGGATTTGGCAATAAGATAGAGAAAATCTAATATAATAGCGGCATCTTCTTCATCAACAAGAATTCTATTTTGAGATAAAATGTCAATAGCCTTTTTAACTGATACGCTTCTATCTTTAAAATGTTGGATTTGGGGGAGTAAACTTTGCATTATTGAGAGATTAATCTATTGTGATTCTGAGTATTATTTTTGAAAAAAAGGATCTTTGACAAGGCACTATTTAAGTGTAGAGAAAAGGCACCCTGACTGTTAATATCAATTGGTGGTATAAAGTTGACAATATGCTTTTTGTCATTCATATCCAGATCCTTGAATACTGAAAGAGTTTTATCGAAAGATTTAGAAAAATTTAGTTGCTGGTTAATACATTGTAATTTGATATTTACTTTGTTCAATTCGTCATTCAGGCTATTTGAAATCACTAAGTATTCCTTTTTTAATTTACTAAAATCATCGAACTCTATCCCACCGGATACAAACAACTTTCTTGCTTTGGTAATAAAAAGTTCTTGTTCCTTAATTTGTTTTAATATCAATGTTCGCTCATTTGAATGCTCGTTCAGTTGAATATTCACGTTTGTATCTCTTAATATCATTTCAAACAAAGGAGCAACTCCGGCAGAAAGCCTTATCTTTTTCAATTTATTTTCGTAATCTTCATTAATTACATCTGCTTTGAATCTCTTCTTACAGCCTGTTTTACAATGATAATATGGGTGTTTTTTATTACGCCCTGTGGAGGAGCTTCCGTATAATTTGCTATTACAAGTTGGGCAGATCAGATATCTGTGTAGTAGAAACACCTCATTTGCTTCTGAAGTTTTTTTGATAATTCTTCTTTTTGTATCAATGATACTTTGCACTTCGTAAAACAACGCCTCAGTAATGATAGGTTCGTGAATACCTTTTATTAACTGTCTTTCTTCAAACTCATTTGATGAAAAAGTTATGTACCCGCAATAAAGGGGATTATGAAGCAATTTCCAAAAGTTTGAACGCGAGCATTCTAATCCTTTAGCATTAGCCATCCTTCTGACATCTTCTATGCGATAAGCATTTTTTGATAATTGCTGAAATGACCATTTGATGAGCTCAGCTACAGGTGGATAAGGAGCAATAAACTTTTTGCCGTCTGGCGCAGATTGATTGAGATATCCCAAAGGGGCCTTATTGGGATACCTGCCTAATTGTTTGGCTCTGCGCATACCATTTTTACTGTTGAGCGATCGTCTTCCATTTTCAGCTTCAGGAATAGCCAAATAAACAGCGAGCATTACGGAACTTTCCGGAACTTCAAAATCAACGGGTTGATCGATAGCTGTTGCTGTTGTATTATATTTTCTCAATATGCCTATCATTCCATCCAACAATAGATAACTATTTATTATCGATCAGCCAAACGGACTATTAAAGCTAAATTCATTTTGACGGCTGATTTCTGTGCCCTCAGGAAAAAACGCTTTAAAAAAGCGTCAGTTGTATCATGTCACGCAGGGATTTGTCAATATCTAATAATACAAAACATATTTCGGCGACCCATTAAAATCAAGCTTTGCATTTAGTTGTCAATTGATATGATGTGGGGATGAACGGAAATTTTTATTTGCAATAAATTATTTGTCGGACGAAATTAACGTTAAACACTTGGACCAAACTGATATAACTTTGCCAATTCTTGCAAATGATCAAAAAAATTTTATTTATAAAGTCCTATCGCGTAGCTAAAGAAACACGATGTAAGTCGTGCTTCTTTTTTTTTGCCCATAAACACCTGTTTTAAATTACCGCTCTGATGGTTTTAACAGGATTACCACGCTCTAAGGCGTTATGTTCCTGCCATTGGCTTTGTTGTTGCGCTACCAGTTGTTCGGTTTGCCAAACCATTATTTTGGCTTCCAGCCGGGCCAAACATAGTTTTTTGTTTTCCAACTGTGATCGGGTATCCATTGCCATAACTTGCAGTCCCGATGGTAAATGGGTCCCCCGAACGGCGGTTTCTACCTTGTTCACATTTTGCCCACCCGGACCAGATGAACGGCAAGTTTCCAGCTTTACATCTTTGGGGTTCCATTGCGTCTGTTCCTTCACATCAAAAGCAGCTACGCCAACAAACCAGTTTTTACGCTTATGGTATTTGCGATATGGGCTTTGCGCAATCCATTGTACGGTGCCGACCCATTCTTTCACGAACGCATCCAAGCTATCCCCTACAATAATCATCGTAGCAGATAGTAATGTGCCATTTAGTTCACCGGCTTTATTTTCCAGCACTTCAATTTGGATATCCTGCTGTTGGGCCTGCTTGATCATTAAGCTTTGCACACAAGCTACAACCCGGCAGCATTCTACCGGGCCTTTACCTGAAGTGATTTGTATCGTCATCTTTTTCATCATTACTCCTTATTCATTCTAACGATACGTGGATAAAACTTGCCCTGGATATCAACCAGATCGCTTTGAGCAGCTATTACATTTTCGATATCCTTATACGCCAAAGGGTTTTCTTCAACCGTGCCGCCAATTAAGGCAACGCCGGCATTGGTCAACAGCTTTTTCATGGCAGATACCGTCATACTGCCCTTAGCCTTTTGCCTGCTCATGGCCCGACCGGCACCGTGTGAGGCAGAGTATAAAGCATCACCGGTTCCTTTGCCTGCTACCAGATAGGCCGGTGTAGTCATACTGCCGGGTATAATACCCAGCTCGCCTTCGTGCGCAGGTGTGGCCCCCTTACGATGGATAATTACATCTCGGCCATCAGCCAACTGATCTTTCCAGGCAAAGTTGTGGTGGTTCTCTACCACGTGCAATGCCTTCAAACTCAAAGCCTTTAACAGGTTCGCATGAATCCGCTCGTGGCAAGCCTTAGCATAATCGCCCGCCAAAGTCATAGTTAGCCAGTATTCCTGGCCCGCCTCGCTATTCATATCTAACCAGGCCAGTTGCTGTGCATGGCGCGGCAGCTTACAGGTATTCATGGCTATCTGCGTGTAGTGTCGAGCTATTGCTGAACCTAATCCACGGCTACCTGAATGCGTTAACAAGGCCGTGTACTTTTTAGCCGGCAAGCCTAAGGTATTATCAGACAACAATTCAATCTCGCCAAATTCTACAAAGTGATTGCCGTTGCCTGATGTGCCTAATTGCCTCATAGCTTTACTGCGCAACGGTTTCAGAAATGGAATCTCATTAAATACAGGGCTGTCCAGCACTTCATGCTCTTGTCTTAAATCCAAGCCGCCTTCCATACCAAAATGGGTATGGTTTTTTAAGGCTTGTTTAACCTGATATTCAAACCGTTTCAAGAAGCCGCCGCTTTCGTCTATAATGGATAGCGCCATGCGGCAGCCGATATCCATACCTACTGCATACGGGATTACCGCGTTATCTGTAGCCAGCACACCACCAATAGGCAAACCAAAACCCATGTGCGCATCGGGCATTAATGCACCTTGTACGCTTACAGGCAGCAGATTAGCCAGCTCCATTTGCTTTTTAGCCGACTGCTCAATACCCTTGCCGCCATAGGTTTTATAATACACCGGTTGATCGCGCAATTCAAACGTTTTAAACAATGGCGCATCCGTTTTGCCAATAACCTTTTCGGCTATCTTGCCTGCTAATTCATCATCCAGAAATGCTTCCGGATCGTTCTTAATACTTACCAGCAGGTCAAGCATTTGCTGCTTACTGTGGTGCTTGAAATTTTTAGAGGCTATCCCAATGACCAAGCTTCGCAGCTGATCATTATGGTAACCTATTTTACTTAAATCTTTTGTTCTTAAATTGCCCATGTGGGTTATGTTTCTAATTCCAGGTATACCTCTTTACCGGCATACCTGGGTATGTTTTTAAATTTGTTAATGTATTTGGCGCGCTCGTTAAACTCGTCTTTCCAACGATAACTCCTGCCACGGGTTAACAGGTTGATACGCGGCCACAAGTGGTTGTTATCAATATGATCATCTATCCACGCTAGCTCCCTTTCAATATCCGCGTCTATCAATTTGGCATGCGTAACCATGTGTGGCGCTACTTTGAGCACAAAGCGCCAGGGTTCGGCAAACACGTATTTTACATCGGTACGGTATGTTTTAACATCAAACGTTTCAACGCGGGTAAAGCAGACCATTTCCTCTTCGGTTAAGTTTATCCTGTTTGTATCCCAGCTGTGCTGAGATAACTCCCGCAACATCTGCGCTTTTACATGGTATACGTAACGCTGTTTACGTCGCTTTTTTCGTTTGAAGGATCTGTCCTGATTATATTCAACTGTATTGATTTTTGGTAACAACGCCTCATAAAAGCCCTTCCTTGGGCTATGCTTCACGTCGTCACGCAATACGAAAAAACGTTTCCAGCCACGTTGATACGGATGTTCAAGCGCAATCATTGGCAAAAGCCTTTTCTGTTCCCATAGTTCATCACGCCGTTTGTCCAGCTTAATCAGTTGCTTATCACGATCGGTTTTAACGAGCCGCCTTTTTTGCCGCACAGATTTGATACAGCGCGGCCATTCATGTATGTCCATCGGACTTCCATTTAATTTTTCTTGAATTTGATTTTTGATCTCAGTTCGTCCTTGAGTAAGGATATACCCTTTTTAGAGTGCTCAAAAAATCCCATGAATTTGGGGCAGGCAAATAAGCACAGGTTACTGATGCAACCGTTTGATTATTTAATAAAATACAGGGTTTGCCTGCCTGATTAGGCAATGAGCGAAAGGGGCGATATATAGCGTAGCTCTGTCATGATTCCTTGATATTTAAAAGGTTAACAAATCAGGAATTGAATGCAAAGATAGAAATTTATATTAATCTATCTAAAAAGAAAAGCTTAATTAGCTTCAAATCTTATAAAATGGAAGTCATTCCCGATAAAATAACAATCGCCAATAATTAAAAGCTTCAGATTTGAATTCTCTAAATCGGGGTTAGATTGTCCAAAAAAATAAGGCTCGGTGCCTGCTCTTTGCAAACAATCATAATAAAGATCCAATATTTTTTTAGGTCCTTTACTAAACAGCCCAAAGCCAGAGTTGCATAATTCTAAAAAATTATTGGCCCCATTGAAGAATTTCCCCAAAGGCAAAAAGTTACCGAACGATTTTTGATGAGTAACACATAGTTCGGCAAGTAAAGCTTCTGGATTGACGGTCTTTTTCTTCACATATAACTCGGTCCATATATTTTGAAATTCCCATAGCAGAAAATGATGGTCATAAAATTGAAAGTAAGAACCTAATCTTTCTAGATAAAACCTGCTGGTTTTATAGCCCTCAACAATCATTCGCCATTGTTGCTTTATTTTTCCTTCATCACCTAAATACAACACAAAATCAAATTGTAGCTTATCTTCCGAGAAAGACAAATTCTTCCCAACCAACCAGCCTTCTTCCTCATAGTCTAAACTTGCAAAAATCACTTCAAGCTCCCGAGGCAGTTTAAACTCTATTCTTCTATTCTCTTTTAACATCTTATTGACGGAAGGTAATATTAATAGTCATACACATGCTCAACAATCACGTTATCTGTTTGGAAAGTATTTAGAACCTTAATTAAATCTTTGACTGTTGTGACCAAAGCAACTCGATTTACGCCAGGTTTGGTAAAGACCGACTGAGTAAATAGTACTTTATAATTAGCGGTTATATTTAAAGACTTGTCGGTTAAAACAGTAAGCATAATAGCCCCTTTATTCCCGGCAATCTCAGTAAAACTAACACCATTTTTAGCCAGCCTATTAACCGCAGTATTAAATTCGGCGTAACGGGGTAAATTAGCCAGCACCTTACCGTTGGGCAATACTTTTATGTTATGCACAAATCCGGTTGTATCCAGCCCTGGGGGTAGCCTATCCATCACTACTGCGGTTTGCAACGAGGCTGTTTCATAAGCCGATTTAGTGCCGAGGCCGATCAGCCAGCCATAACCGCTTTTAACCAATAGCTCCGTAGTTAAATAGTACCGCCTTTCCAGTTTACGCAGCAAATGCGGACCAGAGAAAGTGGTATTACTCCACAACGATTTAAGCTGATGGTTAAAATCATACTCGTACCATGGCAATGCCTCAATAAATTTCACATAGCTGTGTTCATAATCGGCGTTGAACTTATCTTCGGCAGTCATTTCTTCATGGGGATTGGTGTCGGTTATCCGGCCAACAATAGTCTCGTAAAATGATTTGATACCGTACTCAACCGTTGTGCTGCCGGCTATTACCCATATCATAACATGGTAGCCGGTATTGAATGGAAAATTACCTTTGATCTGATCATACACAACGCCATAGCCACCCCACATCTGGTCAACATGCTTTATGTATGGAAATGTGGTTGAAGTATGCGTTTTAAAATAATCCGCCTGCTCAGCCGGACTAAACACAAGAAACCACTCGGGATAGGTAAGGAAGGTTTGATCTGGTGGGCGTATATTTACCTTGGGGGTTAAAGGATGCTGATTGATTGCCAGCCAGGCCTTATCAACCAACAAGCCTTTCCCGGCTGGCACAGTGGATGGCTTCATGTTTTTAACAGCAAACGTTATGATGGCCAGCAGCAGCGCAACTAATGTCAGTATCCTTAGCCTTCTCATGCTTATATTTTGGTAAACAACATTAAAGTATTGTCGGATGGATCTTTATCCTGTAGTATGCGTTTACCCGCATCTTTAAATCCCGCCTTCTCAATAATGGCTGCCCATTCATCTGCCGATTTAAAGTTCTTGTAGTCTTTAGCTTCAAACTCCCAGGTCTCGTTCAATCCAACATTAAATACCGTGTGCACCAAAGAAACAAAGGTGGCCATTTCGGGTGTTTTAACGTCATGATCGCGGATAATAAATGAGCCGCCGGAGCGCATGATACGATGGATCGATTTTACAAACCCATCAAGTTTAGCCACCGGGCAATGGTGTAAGCCAATGTAGCAGGTAACTATATCCAGGCTGGCATCGGGAATAGTTGAACTGCTGATGGGATCATAAGCAGTAATATCCACAAAAGTACCCAGCTTGCCCAATTGACCACGTTCCATAATGTCTCCCGGCGAATTGGTTGGTGCCAGATCATTAATCAGATATATCGGCTCAATAACCTTCGCTTCTTTTCTTAGCTGACTAATATAACGACCGGTAGAACCGATCTCGGCGTAACCATTGATCTGTTTCACACCGCCCAATAATTCCAACGTTTGTCTGGCTATCTCCTTTTTTTGCTTTTTAAGTGCTGGCAGCGCATAAGTCAGTTCCGATAAGAATGGCTTAATACTTTTCAGCTTGCTTTGTACTGATTTATAAATCTCCTCATCCGTTTTTCCTATAGCAGTTTCTTCTTTTATTAATTGATGAAATTTGTCCTCAGGATATAAATGAAATATCACCTGCAAAAAGCGGTAAAAATCATCGCTCCATTTAGTATCGTTAAATACGGCTTTAAATTCAGATGCATTAGCCATTGCTTTTTGGTTTTAATGGTTGATAATAGGTATCCCAAAAAATGTTCCTGAATTTATAGTCAGGGTCAAGCTTGGTTTTCAAGTCGAATAACTTTTGTGCGTTGGGATAAGCTTTATGAAACTGTTCTGTAGTTGGATGTACCTGGTAAGGTAAGTAATAAGCACCATTTACAGCTATCACGGCATCGGCCAATTCGCGTGTCCAAACAGCGACAGCATTTTTTGATGTTGGATCTGTGCGTTGTTTGTAATAAACTACAAAAGCAAATACTTCTTCGCGTGCCCAGGCCAGGTATGTTCCGGGATCGGCCAGGGCATGTCGGATAGAGACATTTAGCACATTTACGTTAAAACGAATAAATATTTCAGCCATAGCCTTTTCAAATTCCTCGAAACGCTCAATCGGCACAAAATACTCCAATAATACGTAAGTGCTTTTAATGCGTGATTTGGGCTCAAGTTCGGCAACATCATAACCGGCTTCATAGTTGCGCCAGTGGATCTTTTTGCCCCGAAACAATAAAGGGTCAATTATAAACTCCCGGTACGGTTTGCCCAGCGGCCTTTCTGTAAACGCCCATAAAAAATACCGTTCCAGCGGATAAGATTCCTTCAGCGGCATCAGGCGGGTTTTGACTGTCGGTTTTTCGGTGGTTTCCATCCAGCTCACCGCTCGTAAACGCTTGTACTTTGGTGGGTAGATATCGCCATTATGGAAAACTACCCGGGGGTTATTGCGGATGGATTTGAAGAAGTAGTCTTTATACTCTTCTACCTTCATTTTTTTATCAATTCGTTTAATAGCCAGATTATCGGTTAACTCGAGCACAGCCTGAACGATAATGCCAATGCCATTATAACCGCCGATAGCGCCAAAGAATACTTCCGGGTTTTCTGTTTTAGTGGCATTCACCAACGAGCCATCGGCCAGTACTACATCTATCGAGCGAACGGATAACACCACCGGCCCCATACCCATGTACCGTCCGTGTGCATTAACACTCAGTGCTCCGCCAACCGTGAAGTTGGCATAGGTTTGCATGATCTTGATGCTTAGATCATACTCGTCAATATACTGCTGAATATCGCACCAGCGGATACCCGTCTGCACTTTGATAAGCTTTTCTGTTACAGAAAACTCCAGCACCTTATTCATCCCACGCATATCAATGTGCAAACTATGCGGGCTTGCTGTTTGGCCCCCCATGCTGAAACGACCGCCACCTACTGATATAGCTTTTGTTGTGTTTTTAACAATTTCGCAAATCTCCTCAACTGAAGTTGGACGCACAATTTTGCTAACCAGTACCGGGTTCAGTCGGGTTACATCATCAATAATGCGTTCATCTGTTTTAAGGTGGGGAATCTCTTTACCTTCATCATTTTTTAAATAATCGGGCGCCGACCCAGGTACCGAGCCGTATTGATTTGTTGTATAATTCCCGTTCTTGAAACCTAATCGCCAGAATAGCCATAACGGCCCAAGCACAGGTATTAAAACCATAAAAAGCCAATAGCCTGAATAGCCCTGATCATGCAGGCGCTTGATAGAAGTGGCTATAATGATCCAGAATAGTAAGGGATAAAGTATAAATGTAGCACCTTCACCTATAGCAAATAACAACAAATTGTAGAGCACATAAAACGTACACCAGTAGAACAGAGAGGCCAGCCAAAAAGCTCCCTTTGATAAGCGGCCGTTAAAAGTAAACAACAGATAGGTTACAGGGAGCTTTTGTTTCAGGCGCATAGGTGGTCTTGGCAATATGCTAATATATCATTACTTTCAATTATAATTATAGCCGCTTATATAAATGTAACATGATACCCAGAGGTAAATTATATATCAGCTATAAGGACTTATTTGTGGGGGCTTATTATTGCCTTACTGATCGTTTTCGCTGGCGAAGGGCGGATGCCAGTCAACACGCAAACGAATTGATTTGTCTCTCGGTGAGAACTGGCATCGATCTGGTATTAAATGCTTTAAATTTTCCGCCAGGCTTCGAGATGATTGTTACCAATATCAATATCCCGGATATGTTTGCCATCATAAACTGGCACGAACTAACGCTTGTTCCCATCCCGGTTAATAAGTACACCTTAAATATGTCCCCTGCTCAGGTGGAAGCGGCAATTACACCTGCAACCAAAGCCATACTGATCACTCATCTTTTTGGTGGTATTATGGAAACTGAAGCGATAGTTGCTATAGGCAAAAAGCACAACCTCATTATATTTGAGGATTGCGCCCAGGCTTATGCCGGTAATTTATATAACGGGAATCCCGCATCAGACGTGGTGATGTTTAGTTTTGGCTTCATTAAAACCAATACGGCTATTAGTGGGGCGATAGTCAAAATAAAAGACCCGGCTTTGTATACGGAGGTTGCTGCGCGGAATGGGGAATATCATCAACAAAATACTGCTGGCTACTTTAAAAAGCTTTTTAAAGTGATGTTTGTAAAGTTGCTCACCAACAAAACCATTTATACCGGGTTTTATAACTTAGTAATGGCTTGGGGAAAAGACTTTGAAGAAGTAATAGAGGGCTTTACAAAGGGCTTCCCCGGCGACGATATTTTTAAACAGATCCGGCATCAGCCGTCAATTCCAAATCAAAGACTGCTCCGAAAAAAGCTTGCTAACTTTGAACAAAATAGTGTTACTAAAAGGGTTCAGTTAGCCCATGATATTTTATCAAATATCCCCGATAATTATAAAATTGGTTTTAAGAATAAGAATCATACTTATTGGGTGATGCCTGTTGAAACCCATGATCCGGATGGACTGATCAAGCACTTGCGCAGTAACGGTTTTGATGCTTCACAAAAGGCATCAAGCTTGATCAAGTTGGGCAAGGCAGATGTCGCTCCTCAGCCAGAAGAATTAGCATTGGAGAATCTTGTCTACTTACCTGTTTATCCGGCCATGAGCCGGAAAGACCGCCATAAATTGACGCAGCTATTAATCAACTTTTCGGGCTAATCTCTTTTTCTTCTGGCATGTTGTAATGTTCGAGTGTTTCCCTTAACTGCCCTTTGATTTGCTTAACTAATATCCTTGGGCTTAGCACTTTCATTTTTGAACCAAATCCCAATAGTTCCCGTTCTAACTCGAAGTTAAGGATCACTTTGATACTGAAAATCTTACCATCATTTTCTTCACCTAACAGCTTTTGCGTATGATGCAGCGGCTTGGTTATTACATAAGGTGCGTTAGCATTATCGATCCAGAAAACTACTTCACAATCACGTTGGCCAGGGGATTTCGTAACGCCGATCACATCATTGTAATAAGTGGCCAGGTCTATAATTCTATTCTCCCTATATTTTTCATCATGCTCTTCTATGGATTGTATTCGATCAAGAGCAAGATTTAACAGATGTCCTCTATTTTTATGTGGCACTCCCAATACAAACCAGCGGTTGCGATATTCCTTTAACAAATAAGGACTAAAACAAAATGTACTGGCTTCCCGGGCTTTAAAAGATTGATAGGTTAAGCAGAGCGTTTTCTTAGTCACAATGGCCTTACGGATACCTTCAATATATTCTAATCCTTTTAGGTTATCATTTTTTTCAAAGTCAATCACCGGCGGGCTATGCGTTTTTTGAGAATATATCTTGTCTTCCAGCTTACTTACCATTTCGTTCAGATCTGTAAAATGGTTAAAGCCTTTAAACTGCTTCAGCAAACTGGATACTTCGCTTAATACCTGCATATCCTGCTGGCTGATCGGACTGTTGGTGATGCTGTAGTTTTTTTCAGCATACGTATAATATTTCCGGTCGACCACAATGATAGGTGCCTCATAGCCCAGCTTGTTACTGCGCATCATTTCAATATCGGCTTGTACAGACCTCCGGCTAACACCCTTGTCAATGCCCTCAAACTCATATAGGGCATCAGAACAGGCATCTATCAGATCATCCAGTGTCCATTTTTTATAACGGTTCTGAAGGCAGTTGTCAATAGTGCGGTAGCGGATAAGGGCATTACGGTTGACTGGCATCGAAAAATATTTGAATAAAAATGCTAATTATTTTTTACTGCGCAAAAAGGCTGCGTAGAGGTTGTGTTGTTTCGATAAAATTGAAATTGTTCATAATGAAAAATTTATCTAAGGAACAACGAAAGTTAATGCGGCTGCTTTTGAATTTTGAAAGAATGGAATATATAGAATTTTGGAATCAACATAAGACAGAAATCCTCGATCTCAAAATCGATTTGAATTATACAGAAATGAATTTATACGACCTTGCAACAAACGCTAAGTCAGTATCCTCCTTTTTTAACTCAGGATGGAAAAGTTCGCAAGACCTGGTTCTTAAAAAGATGCCTTTTGAATCGTTTATCGTCGATTTACTCGTATTAATACATTCTTTAATTATGGAGTTATTACTGGTTTATTTCTCGCCAAACTCTAAAAATAGTGTTTCAAGCAAATTAGATGATCAAACTAAAGGCAGATTTACTTATGCAATGCTTACATATTCTAATGTCCTTTCAGCATTGATAGAGTGTCGTAATAATTACTTTGAAGGTAAATATCTGATTGGGAGTGTCCTTTTTAGGTATTATTCTGAGTTAATCGAATCTAATATATTGGCTTTAGTCGATCAGGAGTATTTTGAATTAATTAAAGAATTCCCTGTCGATATACAGCAGGAACGAGAGCAATGGAAAAAAATTAAGCCATTCCAAGTGCGAAAAAGATTTCATGAATATCTAGATAATCATTTTGATGATCCTGATTTCGTAGAAGCGATTAAATCTATTAGTGAGTTCCTATATAGCAGCAACTCTAAAAGTGTACATGCTAACTTTCATAATCAATTCAATATGAGTTTTAGTAAAGATGAGAAAAACAGCAACGGGGAATATGCTTTCCCGATTTTCAATATTGATATCTTACAATCTTTCTTTACCAATTTCATAATATATAATCACAATATATTATATGTGATTTTTACGGCATTCATCACTCGTCATAATTTACCAATGAAAAATTTTGGTCAAATTGGAAGAGACATTGGCTTTTTATTTAAGTATTGTGAACGGTTAACTAAAGTTTATTTGAACGATGTTGTTTCTAATTAATAAATTTTCTACTACGCAAAAAGACTGCGCACTTGCTTCTCACCTTTGTAGTGTTGAAAGCGTGCATTACTAATTAAAGAGGGTAATGCACGCCGCATTGAGGAGAATAATTATCTTAACCGTTCAATCTAAAACTGATGTTACTAACCATATCTACTACACATGTTCCCGCCGATGATCTGAGCTATTTATTGCACAAAGATCCCAATAAAATACAATCTGTTGATATTTCGGCAGGTAAAGCACATATCTTTTATCCTGAAGTAAGCGATCAAAAATGTACTGCAGCATTATTGTTAGACATTGACCCGGTTGGATTGGTGCGAAGTGCCGGCCCTAAAGGCAATGACTTTGCACTGGAGCAGTATGTGAACGACAGACCATACGTGTCGAGTTCATTTATGAGCGCTGCTATAGCCAAGGCTTATTCTTCTGCCCTTAACGGCAGATGCAAGGATAAACCGGAACTGGTAGATGTCGCAATGCCCTTTACACTGAAACTATCCGTATTGCCAGTAAAGGGTGGGGAAGATGTATTAAGATCATTATTTGAACCATTGGGTTACCAAATCAATGCCACACAACATCCGCTTGATCCCGCTTTTCCTGAATGGGGCTACAGCCGCTATTTTACTGTCGAATTAAGCAACAAGCTTACTATACAGCAACTGCTTTCACACTTGTATGTGCTGATACCTGTGTGCGATAATGACAAGCATTATTGGGTAAACCAGGAGGAGGTTGAAAAACTATTGGTTAAGGGCAAAGATTGGTTGGAAACGCATCCGGCTAAAGAAATGATCGTTCGCAGGTATCTGAAAAATCAACGTTCGCTGGCTAATCAGGCTTTGGGTGTGTTATTAAGCAAAGATGAGGCTGACGTGGTAGAAAATGAAATAACGATAGAAGCAGCTGCCGATCTTGAAGAGCCGCAATTACGAATACACGAATTACGCTTACACGCGGCCAAGGACGAGCTATTATTAGCAGGTGCTAAACGGGTAGCCGATTTAGGTTGCGGTGAAGGCAAACTTATCAAGCTTTTGCTGGCCGAAAAGCAGTTTGAATTTATTTTGGGCATGGATGTTAGCTATCGCTCGCTCGAGATCGCTAAAGAAAGATTAAAGCTGGAACGCATGCCTGAAAGGCAATTGCAAAGGATACAGTTGATTCAAGGCTCGTTAACATACAGGGACAAACGGCTGGAAGGCTTTGATGGCGCGGCATTGGTTGAAGTAATAGAACATTTAGATGAACCCCGGTTAGCTGCACTGGAAAGGTCGGTATTTGAATATGCAAAACCTGGAATAGTGGTCATTACTACCCCTAATGCAGAATATAATGTACGTTTTGCAGATTACCAGGAAGGAAAGATGCGCCATACTGACCACCGCTTTGAATGGACAAGAAAAGAATTTGAAAGCTGGGGTGCTGATCTGGCTGTAAAATATAGTTACAACGTGATTTTTAAACCGGTTGGAGAGGTTGATGCTGAAGTTGGTGCCTTAAGCCAGATGGCGGTATTTAACCGCCGCGATGAGATAGCAGAACAATTGGTGTAATCACAATTAAAAAGAAAGAAATGTTAACGAATAAAACCATACAAATACCTGAATTATCATTGGTTGTCCTGATAGGTGCTACCGGGTCAGGCAAATCTTCATTTGCCAGAAAGCATTTCAAGCCAACGGAGATCGTATCCTCTGATGCCTGCCGTGGAATGGTGAGTGACGACGAAAATAACCAGGCCGCCTCTGCCGATGCTTTTGCTTTGGCCAGGTACATTACCGGTCTGCGCTTGAAGAATGGGTTGGTAACTCTGATAGATGCCACCAACGTTCAAGAGGAAGCCCGTAAAGACTGGATAAAACTGGCAAAGGAATACCATTGTTTGCCGGTAGCAATTATATTGAATATGCCCGAAAAGGTTTGTGTACAGCGTAATGCTTTACGGCCAGATCGCAATTTTGGCGCGCACGTGATACCGCAACACATCTCGCAATTAAAACGCAGCTTTAAAAAATTGAAATATGAAGGCTTTCGCCATATCATTGAATTACGCTCACCCGAAGAAGTTGATGCGATAACCAGTATAGTACGCGATCCTTTATACAACAACAAAAAGGTTGAAACAGGTCCATTAGATATCATAGGTGATGTCCATGGTTGCTATGATGAGCTAATCGCATTATTAACAGACTTAGGCTACACCGACAATGGTGAAACATGGACCCATCCTGAAGGCCGGAAAGCTGTATTTGCGGGTGACCTGGTGGATCGAGGGCCCAAAACACCTGAAGTATTAAAGTTGGTAATGAGGATGACAGCCACTGGTAACGCTTATTGTGTTCCTGGCAATCATGATATTAAGCTGATGCGCTGGCTGAGCGGTAAAAATGTGCAGGCCAAACATGGTTTGCAGGAATCTATTGATCAGTTAAGTGTAGAAACGCAAGAGTTCAGGGATCAGGTTAAAAAGTTTTTAGATGGCCTTATCAGTCATTATGTGTTTGACGAGGGTAAATTAGTTGTCGCCCATGCTGGTTTAAAGGAAAGTATGCAGGGCCGTGGTTCCGGCGCAGTGCGTGAGTTTTGCCTGTACGGCGAAACTACCGGTGAGACTGATGAATTTGGTTTACCGGTAAGGCTCAACTGGGCTGCTGAATATAAAGGCAGGGCAATGGTTGTCTATGGGCATACGCCCGTTCCTGAAGCACAGTGGTTGAACAACACAATTGATATCGACACCGGTTGTGTATTTGGCGGGTCGTTAACCGCATTACGGTATCCTGAACGGGAGTTGGTAGCCGTAAAGGCTGCCCAGGTTTATTGTGAGCCGATAAGGCCTCTGGATCATGGTAAAGCCAATATAGGGAAGTTGTCCATGCAACAGGAAAACGACAGTGTGTTGGATATAGCCGAATTTACAGGAAAGCAGATCGTAGAAACGCGCTTAGGTAACAACATCACCATAAGGGAAGAAAACGCTATCGCCGCGTTAGAAGTAATGAGCAGATTTGCGATCAATCCAAAATGGCTGATCTATTTGCCGCCTACGATGAGTCCTTCGAAAACCAGTATACTGGATGATTATCTTGAATTCCCGACCGAAGCTTTTGATTATTATAAAGCAGCTGGAATAAATAAAGTGGTTTGCCAGGAAAAGCACATGGGCTCAAGGGCAGTGGTCATCGTCGGTAAAAATGAAGAAGCGATAAGCAAAGCATTTGGAATTACAGGCGAAGGAATAGGTACGGTTTATACCCGTACAGGTCGCGCCTTCTTCAATGACAAAGCAGCCGAACAGGCTTTGTTAGCACGATTGAATGAAGCTTTGGTCAATTCGGGATTCTATGATGCATTCGATACTGACTGGGTTTGTTTGGATACTGAGTTGATGCCATGGAGTGCTAAAGCGCAAGCTTTACTACAAACGCAATATGCGGCTGTAGGCAGGGCGGCAACGCATGCCTTGGGCGATGTAATGGATGCGCTGAAACAATTAACTCAAAGGGATGCAAACGGAGAAGCATTGTTAGCTGAATATAGCGAAAGGCAAAATGAAGCTAAGCAATTCATCACTGCTTACCGGCAGTATTGCTGGCCAGTAAATAGTCTTGACGATTATAGGTTGGCATCGTTCCACATCTTAGCATCCGAAGGAAAACTTTGGACAAGCGAGAACCACGAATGGCATATGGAACAAATTAAAAAGATATGTGGGGCCGATCCGGCTATATTGTTAGCTACTCCTTACAAAGTAGTGGAACTTGATGATGAAGCAAGCATTAATGAAGCTACGGATTGGTGGTTAGCTTTAACCGGCAAAGGCGGGGAAGGTATGGTGGTGAAGCCTTATAACTTTATTGAAAAAGACGGTAAAGGGCTAATACAACCCGCTATTAAGATCAGGGGAAAAGAATATTTACGGATCATTTATGGCCCCGAATATACTGCTCCTGAAAATATCATCCGCCTAAAGTCACGTGGTTTAAATGCCAAAAGAGGATTAGCCATGCGCGAGTTCGCTTTAGGCATAGAAGGCTTGCAGCGTTTTACCGACAAAGAACCATTAAGACGCGTGCATCAATGCGTATTTGGCGTGCTGGCTATGGAAAGCGAGCCGGTAGATCCAAGATTATAAATGAATAATAATTACGAACATGAAAGAAACTATTCTGCAAAAGTTAACTGAACTGGAGCGATTGGAAAATATAAAAATACTATATGCCTGCGAGTCAGGCAGCCGGGCATGGGGTTTTGCCTCGCCCGATAGTGATTTTGATGTTCGCTTTATTTATACCCGGGATGTCGATCATTATCTAAGCATTGCAGAAATGCCGGATGTGGTTGGCCTCCCGGTTAACGAGGTATTGGATATCGGCGGCTGGGATTTGAAGAAAGCTTTAAAGCTGTTTCTCAAATCTAATGGCCCTTTATATGAGTGGCTGCAATCTCCTATCGTTTATCGTCAGGATAATACTTTTACCAATGAACTATGCGACTTAATGCCGGCATATTTTTCATTACGATCTGGTGGCAATCACTATTTATCAATGGCTAACAATACCCTTAGAGATGATTTGCAGGGAGATCAAGTAAAATTGAAGCGTTACTTTTATGCGCTGCGCCCTGCATTGGCTTGCCAATGGATAGTTGAGAAACAGACCGTACCGCCAATGGAATTTGATAAGCTACGTATTTTAATAAGAGATAATAGCGTTCAAAAAAGTATAGATGATCTTTTAGAGAAAAAAAAGGATGCAGATGAAAAAGCTTTTATAACGCCTGTTCCATTGCTCAACGAATGGTTAACTGATACGCTAAATAATTGTAGGGAAAAAATGCCGCTCCTGCCATCAGAGAAGAAAGAAGCAGATGAATTGAATGTAGTTTTTAGAAATTATATCCAGCTATGACCTACGAACAGCTAAAACAGCAAAAAGAACTGATCCTGTTAGATTGTGTTAGCGGCAGCACAGCTTACAACCTGAATGTGGCTGGTTCTGACGTGGACAAAAAAGGAATCTTTATCATGCCGCAAAAGCAGCTATATGGGTTTGAGCGGCAAGATCAGATAGCCAATGAAAGCAACGATGAGGTTTATTTTGAGATCGGCCGCTTCCTGGATTTATTAACGAAAAACAATCCCAATATATTGGAACTGTTAAGCACGCCTAAAGAGTATGTGTTATTTCGCCACCCGTTGATGGATCTGATCAAGCCAGGAGATTTTTTGTCGAAACTTTGTCTTGATACATTCGCTGGTTATGCACAAACTCAGATCAGGAAAGCGCGGGGCTTAAACAAGAAAATCAACAAGCCGTTAGATGCCGAACGTAAATCGGTATTAGACTTTTGTTTTGTGATCTATAAAAATGGCAGCGTCACCCTAAAGGAATGGTTAAAGGAAAATGCTTTCAATCAAAATGAATGTGGCTTGATAAATCTAGATCATTTCAGGAATGTTTATTTACTGTATCATCAAAAACAGTTAGCAGAAAGGCGATTTAAAGGAATATCATCTGGACCCGATGCTGATGATGTGCAGTTAAGTTCTGTCCCCAAAGGAATAGAACATATAGCAGTCATGAACTTTAATAAAGATAGCTATTCCATTTACTGCCGGGAATACAAGGAATACCTGGAATGGGAAGAGAAGCGCAATGAACAGCGTTATCAAAGCACCTTGTCACATGGCAAAAGCTATGACGCCAAAAACATGATGCACACCTTTCGGCTGTTAAGCATGGCCGAAGAAATTGCGCTATATCAACAGGTGATCGTTAAACGCGAAGATCGAGATTTTCTACTCAAGATCCGCAATGGGGAATTTGAGTTTGACGACTTGATGAAAATGGTAGAAGAGAAGATGGAGCACATAAAAGCAGCCTATACAAAATCTCCTTTACCTGACAGGCCGGCCATTCATTTGGCGGAAAATATTTTGATTCGAATACGACAAGATTACTATAAAATAAAATAACCCGTAGTTAAAATCAAACGTGAAATTGCGACGACTATTGGTTTACTTTTCTTTTGCTGGATAATCAAGTTTATCTAAACTATTGATATTCAATTTTAGCCATCAAATATTCTTGCTCCGTAAGTTGCTTCAATATTGATGCTCGCTCATTTAAACAATAATAAGTTCGCATTGGTATCTTTGAGGATGGGTTCAAACAATTGTAAATCCCTTCGGATAGTTTGATTTTTTTAAGTCTTGAGAGTGTTTCATTGAAAGATATCATCAATTTGCAGTAAGGTTTTTTCTATCCATAAAATTCTTGGATAGATTTTACGGAACTAAAAAGCCAGAATTTGCATTTCAGACGAAACTTGGCTACAAGTCAAAGTGTCATTAAATAACTGGCTCATAACTATATAGCTTTGCTAACTCTTGCAAATAATCAAAAATTTTTTGTTTACATAGTCCCGTTCCCGCTACCGAACACGAAAAAAGCCTTGAATATCGAACTTCAAGGCTTTTTGTTTTATTAGTGTTGGCAAACTGCAAAACCTACGGATATTTTAGCACGACACAGGATATGCGGCTTGGCAAAATTGTAAGTAGTTTTCCTTTTTCTTCTTATTCATAGCAATCCTCGCTTAATGGCTTCTTTTACCAAACCGATGCTATTCTTTACCGATAGCTTTTGCATGAGGTTGAGCCGATGGGTTTCTACTGTTCTGAGGCTAAGAAACAATTTATCCGCGATTTGTTGATTTGAATTTTCTTCGGCTATCAGCTTCAATATTTCCTTTTCTCTTTTGGTTAAATGAACCGGGACACCGGGGCGGTTCCGGCCGTAAGCCAGTTCGCCGATCATGGTTTCATGAATATGTGCATCTAAAAACAATTTGCCCTGGTTAACTTCAATAATTGCCTTGACCAGTGTTTCCTGGTCTGTGTTTTTAAGCAGGTATCCTTTGGCACCATTACGCAGCATTTGCTTCACATAATGCATTTCTTCAAAATTGGTTAAGGCAATCACTTTGATGTGGGGTACGGTCTTGGTTACTTCCTTGCAAAGGTCAATTCCATTAGCGTCGGGCATTTGAATATCCAGCAATAAAATATCGGGCGTATATTCTGCAAGCCCTTTAATCAGGTTGGCACCACCCTGGCTCTTAAAAACAATTTCCATGTCGGGCCTTTTTTCGAGCATCATGGCCAGCCCCTGGATAATAAGTTCCTGATCGTCTGCTATAGCTATGCTAATCTTCATCGATTGCTTTTTATATTGAAATCCAAAATATCCAGTTCAAAGTAAATGTAAACCCCGTTGCCTAACGTTGAATCAATCTCCAGCATTCCGCCAAGAGAATTGATACGGTCTTCAATAGCATTTAAGCCCATTCCTTTAGCTGTTTGAAGGGACTGTTTATCAAAACCACAACCATCATCCTCAATACTTACACTAAGAACATTTCGTTGCCTCGACAATTGTACATAGGCATTTTTTGCGTTGGAATGTTTAATGGTGTTATTAATTAGTTCCTGCACCATTCTATAGATCATCAATTCAACGTTTTTGTTAAAGCGGCCAATCTCCCCAATACATTCATAGCGAATTTTTAACTGGTTAAACTGATTTAAATTATCGCAGAAAACCTGCAAAGCTTCGTCAAGGCCAAAACGCACCAACATATCGGGCATTAAGTTATGGGCCGTCTTTCTTATTTCGGCAGAGGCATCGTCCAGCATGGCTATCGCTTTGTTATACGCTCCCGAAGCTTTTAACTCGGGATATTCGTTTTTAAAGATGCTGAAGCGCATTTTAACAGCCGATAATAAACCACCGATACCATCGTGCAAGTTTTCTGCAATTCTTTTCCGCTCTTTTTCTTCACCGCTCATCGCTGCATCAAGCATTTGTATCTTTTTTGCCGATTCGAGATTTTTAATGCGCTGTGCCTGTAATTTCTTTTGCTGATGATAAATTAACAAGGCAACGATGATCAATAACACAATAATGAATATACTACTCATGATGAGCAGGGATTGTCTTTTTAAACGGTTATCCTTTTCTTCGATGGTCAGTCTGTTCTGGGCTAATTGCTTATCTTTTTCTGCTGCCCTGAATTTCAAAGCCGAACGCTCATAGTCAAGCTTTAGTTTATCAGAAGCCATTTCGCTTTGTACCTGTTCGTGTTTTTTTAATAAAACAAATGCCGTTTTATAATTTCCAAGTTTTTGATAGATGTCGATCCCATTTTCAAGTGTCGACGCTATTTCCGAACGATAGCCGAGGCCATAAGCCAGAGTAATGGCATATTGATAACAACCCAGCGCCCTTTGATAATCCTTGAGATAATAATAAACCTTTGCCAGTTTTGAGTTAGTAACCAAACGGATACTTCCGGCGGTATAATGCGTATCCTTTAGTAGCTCTTCTTCAGCCTGCCTGTATTTCCCGGCATTGATAAAAATATCCGCTTTCAGGCTTCGGACAAATACCTGCAATTCGGATATGTTTTTTAATACAGCAATATCCAGCGCCTTATTACAATACTTTAGTGCGAGCGCGGGATCAGCCTGATAATATTTGAGGCCCTCCACGTATAAGCCATAACCTATGCCCCGTTCGTAATTTATTGTTTTTGATAAGGTATAAGCTTTTTCGCCGTAAAATAACGCATCATCTTTAAAACCCTGTACCCGATATGTGTCGAATAACTGGATGTAATGCACAGCCAGTGCGATAGAATCCTGGTGAGTATGCAAATTGTTTTTAAAAGCAGCCGAAACCTGGTCGAAGGTTTGCATGGCAGAATCGAGCGCGCCCAAGTTTTTGTAGGTGATAGCCAGGTTACTCAGTATCTTGATATAAAGCACATTTTCTTTTGATTTTTTAAATGCAGCCAGCCCCTGTTTATAATACATGACCGCCTTTTTTGATTCGCCATTGATGGCGTACAGATCGCCCTCGTTTTTTAAACAATAAGCATAGCCTATATTATTGTTTGTTCTTTTTGCTAATGCCATGGCTTTGTTGAGATAATAAAAAGCCGAATCGCTTTGCGTATAAAAAAACTTGCCGGCATAGTCTACACAGGCATGGATACTGGCCGGATCATTAGGATGTTTTTGAATCACCCTTTTCAAACTGTCAAAATTATAGTTGAACTGCTGGGCTGACACCCGAAAAACAGGTATAAGGCAGATCAGATTAATGGCAAATAAATAACCGTATTTTTTCATTCTAACGCCAACTCATCACAAATATAACCAGCGCTAGCTGGTATGTATCTAAGTACTACTACGTAATTATATTATTCAGTAGTTATGCTGATAATTAACCGGTTAACCGTGAATAATTTTGAAAAAAATAACTGATCTATCTAAAGCTGATTGCTATCCCCGGGCAATCAGCTTATAATATTCATAAGTTCAATGCATAACAGCGAATCGTTCGCAAAAAAAATAACACCATGAAAAATGCAGTTACCAGGCCTGTTATCTATCTGGCCATTTTGTTTATTGTTGTGGGATTATCGTCCTGCAAAAAAACGTACCTGGCCGATGGCCCCCTGCCTGTAACATCTTCCCCAAATGTTCCGCCGCCTGATTCAATCTCAGGATGGGCCAGGTTAAAGGCCCTTAATGATACGATAACTTTGCTGGAAGAGTTTAACCATACCATTTATGCGGCATCAAATAATAATACCTTGTATACCAGTGCCGACGAAGGCGTTTCCTGGGCTACTTTAAAAGTTGGAAATATTTCTGACCTGAGCATTACAGCCATTAAAGTATTTAATAACAAACTTTATGTGGGTACGGATGATAACGGGATATTTTCGAGCAGCGACGGGGGTAAAACATGGGCAAACTTTACCAGCAGCCTTCTAACTTACAACCCTGCCGGATATCTGGTCGGGTTCGCGATAACTTCATTCGCCGAAAGGAACAACAAGTTATATGCTTCAACTCAGGGCAACGGCGTTTACCTATTGAACGAGGCGGCAAACACCTGGTCAGCTTTTAACAATAACCTCCCCTGGATCATTACTTCGTACGACGTCTTTACAATGATCAATACGGGTAATACCCTGGTGATCGCAGCCGGCGTTAATGGAACTTTTTATCATTATGATTTTGATGCAAACCTTTGGGCAGAAACCCTATTACCAAAATGGCTGACCTACATCAATGCCATGACATTGGATAATGGTAGCTTATACGGCATAACAACCGAAAAAAAGATCATTCGTAGCAGTGACGATGGCATTACCTGGACTTATGATACTGCCGACTTGCAGGCAACACAGATATCAAGCATTTTACCGCAAAAAATATATACCGGCACCACTAAAAACTACGTGTTGACGATCTCAACCAATGGGAAAGGCACCTGGATACAGCAGCGCGACAGAAATGCTGCCATCGGTACATCCTGGGCAACCGGCCAGGAACTTTTACAGGGCTTACGTATTAATGCCATTATTGAATCTAACCACACTCTTTTCCTGGGAACTAATAGCGGAATATTTATAAAAAGCATTAAATAATAACATTAGTTAGCGTTGACACAAAGCCAAAAAAATGAAAAATAAATTACTGATAAAAAAGACCGGGATTTGCCTGATAACAATATGCACTGTTTGCAGTTTAGCATCGTGTACAAAAAACGATAAAGCTGCCCCCACACCAAATGTACCCGGTGTTGTTAATACACCGCCACCGGGCGGCACTACTGCCGTACCACCGCAAGATGCTACCGTAAATTGGACAAAACTGAGCACCTTGAACGACACGATTACCGTATTGGAGGTATTTGGCCATACAATTTATGCCGGTTCAAACAGCAATAACTTATATATCAGCTCGGACGAAGGAGCCTCGTGGGCTACATTAAAAGTTGGAAATAACACCGATATGGCCATCACCGCAATTAAGCTGTTTAATAATAAACTTTACGTTGGTACCGATAATAACGGAATATTTTCGAGTAACGACGGGGGGAAAACGTGGACAAATTATATTAATAACCTGGTTGGTTATCCGGTTTCGTCATTTGCTGAGTTGAATAACAACTTATATGCATCGGCTGAAGATGATGGTGGTGTTCTTGTCTTAAACCAGGCCACAAACAATTGGATGCCGTTTAATAATAACCTGCCGGAAATTATCACCTCGTATGATGTTTTTAAAATAGTTAGTACAGGCAACACCTTAGCTGCGGCAGCCGGTGTTAACGGTACCTTTTATTTTTATGATTTTAACGCTAATCAATGGGTAAACTCCTATACAAACAGGTGGGGCATCCCGGTAACTCAGTTGATCTATGATAAAGGCAGCCTTTTTGCCTATAATACCGAAGGAAAGATAATCCGGAGCGAAAACAACGGCGTAAGCTGGTATTACGACACTTTGGACTTGCAGACAACATTATCATCCAGATTTTACGAAAATGGCATTTTATACGCCGGGTCAATAAATGACTATATTTTAATAAACCAGGGCGTCAAAGGCGGCTGGATACAACACAGAGACAGAACTGCACCTGCCGGTTCTACCTGGGCAACCGGGCAGGAGTTTTTAGCCCAAATGCATTTAAATGCTATAGCAGAGGCTGATAATAAGCTGTTTTTGGGAACGGACAATGGCATTTATTTCAAAGTAAAATAAAAACCACATTCTGATAAAAGTACAATCTGAGCTTGTAGTTTACACTAACTACAAAACCTATCATACATGAAAACAAAAAAACAATTACAGGCAATAAACATTTACATAGTTGTATTATTTGCGATACTAAGCTTTGGAGCATGTAAAAAAGCTCATAACCCGACACCGGCAACACCACCTCAGGGTCCAGTTCCGGACAACTGGAAGCTGACCAATAACTTACCGGCCGAAAACTTTACTGCGCTTGAGGTCATCAATAACGTGATCTACGCCGGTTCGACCACATCGCACCGAGTTTATATGAGTGCCGATGGCGGAGTCAACTGGACAGCGTCCGCGCAGATTGCCCCTAATGTGCAGATCAATCCCGGGATAGACATAACAGCTTTAACGGTATTTAAAAACAAAATATATGTAGGCGCTTCTGTATTTGAAAATGACACCAAACTTGCAGGCGTTGTTGAAGATGACATCTACTCAAGCAGTGACAGCGGTAAAACCTGGACCAATGAGCGGAGCTTAACTGGTGATATCACTTCGTTTGCGGCGTGGGACAATGATTTATATGCCTCGTCCTATGGTGATGGGATACTGAAGTTAAACGCCGCCACCAAACAATGGGAACCCTTTGTAAATGGGCTAACATCTTCATTTTTAAATTTAGACAGAATTGCGACTAAAGTTTTGGCTATCGGTACCGACTTGTTTGCGGGTACTGCCTACAGCTTTGCAGCATTTAATGGCACACAACAGGGCTGGGTGCGAAAAAATTACTATAACCATACCCCGTATATTACTAATAATACGAACTGGTGGTCGGATTATACGATAGACCTGGTTTACAGCCCTTACAACTACGGCACCCTTTTGGGCCAGGTGTATATGGAGTATCCCACCAGGCAGGCTATTATGCGTAGCGATGACAAGGGCACAACCTGGAATGCAGATACACTCGATTTGAAATCAGATCTGAACAGATACACCATGCACGGCCTGCTTGCAGGCAGCACTAAATATTATTCCATCAGCAACGAGTATACTACAACTATTATAGGTACCTGGATACAACACCGCGATAGGGCGGCTCCTGCCGGCACCACCTGGGCAAGCGGCGAGGAATTTATACCCTCTGTTTGGTCGTCGGCCATAAAGGAATTTAATGGGAAGCTTTTTTTGGCGACAAATAAAGGGCTTTATTTCAAATATAATAATTGAATTGCCCATGGTAAGACAAATTCTCATCCTATTCTTTTTGCTGATTATTACCAATTTTTCATTTGCCCAAAGTTGCGACTGCAGAACCGAATTGCTATTTCTGAAAAAGCAAATTGAAACCAATTATTCAGGATTCAAGGATAAAGTTAAGAGCAGTAACCGGGCTCAATATGATGCGATTTCGACAGAAGTTTTAAAACAAGCGACACAAGATACAAAGTCAACTTACTGCCTGAGGTTGATGAACGAGTGGTTGAGTTTTTTCAAGGATGGACATATTTATATTGGTATGGCAGATACCGTTGCGATCAACAAACTGATCAGGGAAACCGAGGTGATATCAATTACGCCACAAAACCTAACCAGGCTTAAAATCTCAAAAAACGCCGAAGGAGTTTATTACAGTTCTGATTCAACTTATAAAATTGCCATCATAAAAAACAAAACAAGCTTCAGGGATTATGCAGGCGTAATTCTTACTTCAAAATCGTCGTTCTGGAAGCCCGGCCAGGTTAAGATGGAATTAAAGCAGACTACTAAATCTGCTTTTAAAGCTTATTATTATTCAAAAGACCATAGTATACAGGTGCTTAACTATAGTTTTGATGGTAAATCTTTAAATAATGGCGACTGGACTAAGGAAGGCATAATAGCAGCAAGTGCTAACACGCAAACCTTTGTACCTGTTCAGTTTAAGAGCCTGTCAGACAGAACATCTTATATCCGTATCGGAACATTTGATGAAGGAAACAGTAAGGCCATCGACTCTGTTTTTAAAGCGAATGAAAGTTCGTTAAAATCAAAGCCCAATTTAATACTCGACCTGCGTGGAAACGGCGGGGGCGCCGACTTTGCATTCTACCCCATACTGCCTTATTTATATACTAACCCTATTTACAATATTGGAACAGATGTTTTGGCAACTGATGACAATATTAAATCATGGTTACCTATACTTAGCAATAATAATTTCCCACAATCAACTAAGGATGCTATTAAAAATAACATCACAAAAATGCAGGAACATATCGGTCGGTATGTAAGCTTATCTGACGATGATACAACCAAGTTTGAAAAAATTGAGCCCTACCCCCAAAAAATAGTTATTTTGATTGATAACCATTGTGCAAGTACAACGGAACAACTGCTGTTAACAGCCTTGCAGAGCAAAAAAGTAACTTTAATGGGGCAGCGTACTGCCGGTGTGCTCGATCATGCAAGCGTGCGGTCTGCGCCTTTTCCATGTTCACATTTCACTTTGTATTATGCCACTACGCGCAGCAGGCGAATTGACCAGGGAAAAGGGATTGATGACACCGGTGGCATTAAACCCAATATTGTATTGCCATTTGATCAGAACTGGATAACAGAAGCAACAAAGTATTTAGAGAAATAGCAAGACGGGCTTGGCAACCGGAAGATATTTTTTGCCGTTACGTTATCATGCAGACAATAAAAAACAAGATACTCGACAAATTAAGACACTCCAAAAAACTTAATTATCTGTTCATTACCGCTTTTTTATTAAGCACAATAATATTAATCATAGGCTGCTCTGCAGGCAAAAACTATAAAATAGCTAAAAGCAGGCAGGAAATATTGAAAACCGAGAAAGATTTTGAAGCAGCGGTTAAGCAGGAGGGTATGATGGCTTTTGCAAAATTTGCCGCAGAGGATGCTGTCATAAACAGGGGCGATAAGTTGATCAAAGGGAAAAACGCCATAGCGATGTATTACGGAGCGGGAAAAACAAACAGTCAGTTGACCTGGACCGCTGAATTTGTAGCAGTGTCCGCTTCCGGCGACCTGGGGTATACTTACGGGAATTATACCTATACAGTAAAAGACCCCACCGGCAAAACAACGGATCATACGGGTATATTCCATACCGTCTGGAAAAAACAAACCGATGGTAAATGGAAATTTGTTTGGGATTAGTGATATCAAAAAATGGAATCAGGTAAAAATAAAAAAACATACAACACCATTATTGCAGCCATCGTTCTATGCATTTTGGCTTTTGCATCGTGCAAAAAACAATCAGATGATGGTGCTGCTGTTACTACACCGGTAATCGTACCGCCCAACGATGGCACAGCAAACTGGACAAGGGTAACAACATTGCCAAACGAGCCTTTTAGTGTCATCGAAAAAATAAATAATGTGATCTATGCGTCCTCTCTTTCTTCGGCAAAAATTTATATGAGCGCTGATAATGGCACCAGTTGGACGGCATCATCCCCAATTTTACCCGGGATCGAGATAACGGCTATCTCGGCATTTAAAAACAGGATATACGCCGGGACATTTCTGGACGATACTTTTTTCAGTACCGATAATGGTAAAACCTGGAAAGATGCACAGAACATAGTTACCAATATAGCTTCCTTTGCTGCATGGAATAATAATTTGTACAGTGCATCCTATAATTGGGGTGTCCAGGTCCTCGATACGCTTACCAACCAATGGCATCCGTTCATCAATGGGTTCCCGGTCCCGTTTACAGATCGTGCTACCAGGGTGCTTACAATTGATTCGACCCTTGGTGCAGCTACTGTAAATTCATTTGCGGTGTACGATACGAAGCAGCAATTGTGGCGAACACATACTTATCCTCCAGACGTAAAAGCGCCTTATTATGTTGTAGATATGGTTTATAACAACGGCACTATCCTTGCTCAAACTTATGCCGACGCAAAAAACGTACAATATTTAATACGTTCGGATGACAAAGGCCTTACCTGGCACCAGGACTCACAGGGATTCAGAACCGACATTGCTAACTATACGATGATGGGCTTCGGCATCGGAGTTAATAATTATTATGCTATAGTTAACCAGGCCCCAAATGGTACATGGGTACAAAAACGTAATAAGTCGGCCCCAAATGGCGCTTCATGGGCCACAGGAGAAGAGTTTTTACCCAAGTTCCATTCTCATTGCATCAGGGAATATAACAACAGGATCTTTCTGGCGACGGATAGCGGTGTTATGTTAAGACCGATGGGACCATTAAACTTGAAATGGATCAAAGTAAACGCAATTATTTGCAGTTGGCTGAAGGTTCTTTTGGATCGGAACTGAAGGCTGGTTTGTTTAAACAGTAAAAAAATGGCAAAAACTACGAATACATGTTGGGTTGCTTTTGCAGCAATGATCTTTGTTTATAGCAGCGTATCCGGTCAAAAAATACCAACCCGAAACGAAGTTGAAAAACTGGCAGACAGTTCATACCAGGAGAAAAAATACCAGGCTGCCACTATTTTATACGAATCTCTTTTGAAAAGGACCGATTTCCTGGCAAAGCGTTCGACCATAATGTATAATATTGCCTGTTGCCTCAACCTGCAGGGAAAGAAAGACTCAGCTTTAATTATGCTGAAACAAGCTATCAAAACTGGTTATGGAAACAAAACAAACCTTTTAGCCGATAAAGACCTGGCCACGCTGCATGCCGATCCCAATTGGGCCCCTATCATCAAAAGTGTTAAGGAAAGTAAAAAAATATTAAATACCGATCCCAGAAAGGTTAGGTTGATTACGGAAGATATACATAGGTTTTGGAAGGCCTACGATAAGGCGCTAAAGGACACTGCCCATTTTAAACAGATCTTTAAAAAGGAATATTTTGATAAAGCAAGCAAGGGGATGGACGATTATATGAGTTTAAAGGTAAGTAGCATTGATTTTTTTGTGGACCATATCAAATTGGCGCCGCAATATTACAAGGCGATCCGAAAAACTTCATTGCAGGTAGATAATTTTAAATCAACATTTACAAACTCGTTTGTCAGGCTAAAGGAGCTTTACCCGGCTGCAAAATTCCCTGATGTTTACTTTCTAATCGGTGCATTTACAAGTGGTGGCACTGTATCAAATACCGGCTTATTGATCGGAGTGAACCAGTATTGCAAAAGCGATGGCATCCCGACGGATGAGTTGAGCTTTGGGCTAAAGACGAGGATGGGAGATTTTAAATACTTGCCGAATATAATTGCTCACGAGCTTATCCATTACCAGCAAGATGGGTTAAAGGAAGATACAACCACCTTAAGTTATGTGATACGCGAAGGAATGGCCGATATGATTGGTGAACTGATAAGTGGGAACAACGCCAATGCGGCCCTGCATGACTGGGCAAATGGAAAAGAAAAGATGATATGGAGACGATTTGAAAAAGACATGTACTATAACCGGTACGGCAATTGGATCGCTAACTCACAACAGGCCACTCCGGACAATCTGCCCGATCAGGGTTATTGGGTAGGATACCAGATATGCAAAGCCTATTATGATAAAAGCGACGATAAGAACAAGGCTGTTAACGATATGCTGAACATTAAGGACTATAAGGCTTTTTATGAAAAAAGCGGCGTTGCCAAATTATTTCAATAGTCGATCTCAGCTTATTACATATATCTTAAATATTCAAAAATGAAAAAACTTGGGCTTATCGGCGGAATTAGCTGGGTATCAACTGCAGACTATTACAGGCTGATCAACCAGGGAGCCAATGATAAATTGGGTGGATTAAATTTTGCCGAATGCATTATTTATTCGTTCAATTATGCGGATATTAAAAAAAACAACGACAATAATGATTGGGACAAAACTTTTGCCAGGGTATTAGAAGCTGCTGAGTATCTCAAAGATGCGGGCGCCGAAGGCCTTATATTATGTGCAAATACCATGCACCTGATTGCCGACCGGCTACAGGAAGTGATCGGACTACCTATCATTCATATCGCTACTGCCACTGCGAATGATATTAAAAGATCAGCGCTAAAAAAAGTTGGCCTGTTAGGCACACGTTTTACCATGGAACTTGATTTTTTCAGATCAAAACTGGCCGATCAGGACATTGATACCATTATCCCCGGTATTGACGATCGCCTATTTATTCAGGAAACTATTTATAATGAGTTGGGTAAGGGTATTATAGTTAAACAAACCAAAGAGCGCTATATCGCCATTGTTAATGAATTGATTTCATCGGGGGCGGAAGGAATAATATTAGGCTGTACTGAAATTCCGTTGGTGGTGCAACCCGTTGACGTAAAAATAAAGATATTTGATACAACTCAGATACATGCCCGGGCAGCTGTTGAATTTGCATTAGGTTAAAGTAATTACTGTATAAAGCTCCTGGTTAGTATTTAGCCCCGTAAATGTGAAAAACAAAATGCTAAAATTATCCAGCCAATTTCGATAGCGCGCAATGTGGAGGCACAAATCCGGATGATCCCTCGGGTGATGCTCCTATGGTAGAGCGCACCCAGGTCGGGATAGAACACTCGCGCGCATTCGGCCAGCATGTCGGCTGAGTGCACGTGCAGGTGCAGTTTGTGCCGCATCTCACGTTTGGTTATCAGGTCAAACATGCAATTGTGCTTTTTCGCCAGTGCCTCTATACGCTTCAGTATCAGCTTTATTGCTCTGGTGTGCCTTCGCACTGGCGACACCTTGACGATGATGGCCTGCACATTGCGCTTCCTGACATAGCGCTTGTACCGGTTGATGATCCGCCGCGCCCTGGTGGTTCGAGTCTTGCTGCCTTGATCAAACAAGCTTCTATTCTATTTGAGTTAGAATGAGCTCCCAATATAGTCTAAAAAACATTTTAAGTTCTGTTAGAGCCACTTAAAACGCAGTTTCTATATACAAGGGCTACATTTTTGCTTTATACATGATAACAATAGGTAAAGTTTGTGTGGACTTGAATGTGTACAAATGAGCCCCCAATAAGTTGATTTGCATTGTGGATTGTTATTTGAATTTGATTATTTAAAATCTAATTGTATACTTGTAATATATACTAAATCTATAGATAATATAGTTTATTTAAAGCAATAGTCAGGTGGAGTGGCCGAGAGGTTAGGCAGAGGACTGCAAATCCTGTTACGATGGTTCGAACCCATCCTCACACCTCTTAAGAGATCTCCTGTCAGGACAGAACATGAATGTAAATGAAAGCGAAAACTATATTGATTAGCAGCCTGACTATATTAATAGCCGGATGCAAGCATAAAAACGAAAACAGCAATAAAGTTTATATTGAAGCCGGCATTGCCCGCCCTTTAAAAAAAGTTGCTTTATGTTGCGAGTCACGTATCCCCGCCCGTTTCGTAGGCATGACCATTTCGGTTGAACCGGTTCTGCATAACTCCCCGGCAGCGGCTAATCACGATCACATGGTATGGATACCGGCCGGAACCTATTTGATGGGCGCTGATAATAAACAGGCCCTACCTGATGAATACCCGAAGCACAAGGTGCATGTGGACGGTTTTTGGATGGACATTACCGAAGTTACCAATGCAGCCTTCGCCAAATTTGTGAAGGCGACGGGATACGTAACAACCGCCGAAAAAAAACCGGATTGGAACGTTTTGAAAAAACAGCTCCCGCCCGGCACGCCAAAACCGGCAGATAGCCTGCTTGTAGCAGCATCATTGGTGTTCGTACCTTCAAAAAAACCCGTTAGCCTGGATGATTACAGCCAGTGGTGGGCCTGGAAAAAGGGCGCCAGCTGGAAACACCCGCATGGGCCGGGCAGTAACATTGTTGGCAAAGGGAATTATCCGGTGGTGCATATCTCCTATTTCGATGCTGTAGCGTATTGTAAATGGGCGGGTAAACGTTTACCCACCGAAGCAGAGTGGGAGTGGGCCGCGCGCGGAGGATTGACCAATAACATCTACCCTTGGGGTAACGAAAATGTAAACACGGGTAAACCTAAAGCCAACACGTGGGAAGGCAGTTTTCCGTATAAAAACACCTTGAAAGACCATTTCTATGGGCTGGCTCCGGTTGCATCGTTTGCAGCGAATGGTTACGGTTTGTATGATATGGCCGGAAATGTTTGGGAATGGTGCGCCGATTATTACGATTACCGATATTACGGCAAGCTCAATCCGCAGGGTGTGAGTAATCCTAAAGGCCCTGCAGTATCATTCGATCCTGATGAACCAAATGCTCAAAAACGGGTGGTTCGTGGCGGATCATTTTTATGCAACGAAAGCTATTGTACTGGGTACAGAGTTGCACGCCGTATGAAAACCACCGAGGACAGCGGCATGGAACACCTGGGTTTCAGGTGCGTTCAAAATCAGTAAAAGGCACATTACCAATTTATTTTAAAATAAATTTTGCAGGAGAAGTTTACTTTCTTTAATATTGCAGTAAATCTATAGATTTAGTAGACATTAAAAGATGAATACGCATTTCAACCACATCGCATCAATCAAAATCTCACCGGCTTCACACAGCCGAATGTGCGTGAGTTGTTGTTGCTGAATAAGCAGTACATGCAAATCTGCTTAAGCTGCCGCACAGCCCGGCAGTCTCCCAAAATCAATCCAATATTTAACGGCGGTCTTGTAAAAAGGCTGGCACTTACTACTTGCAGGAGGGAAGACCAACATGGAAAAGTAATACACTACCTATAACAAAGGGAAAGGGGATAACCCTTTCCCAGCACGATCCAAAATAACGAAGCAGGGATCGATTGGCGTTGAGCCTGCTTCATTTATGTCATTTTAAATCAGTTCAAAATTATGCAAAATATTGCAGAAATAAGGAGGTGGCAAACCCCTTTATTATCCCGAATCAGGCCCCTTACCTTAATTAATTTTCTTTTTCTTTTTATCACACTAAGTGTTTCGGCGCAAAATCAGCCTACTATAAACTCAAAGCTGGTAGGCCGGGTTATCGATGCTGCCACTAAAGAACCTTTACCTGGCGCGGTGGTGCGTATCGAGGGTACAACCCATGCTGTTTCGGCCGATATTGATGGTAAGTTCAGCTTTGTTACCGCTCAAAAATACCCGCTCAACTTAACGATAACCTTTATTGGTTATGAAACGGGGCATGTTGTTGCGACAGGCAGCCCCATCGAAATCGCATTAAAAGAGGTAAGCAATCAGCTTAACGATGTGGTGATAGTAGGTTACGGAGCGCAAAGGCGTCGTGATATCACAGGTTCAGTAGCTTCAGTCCCTGCGATTGCGCTGGCACAGCCGTCAGCCTCGTTCGACAGGGCTTTGCAAGGCACCATCTCGGGTGTGCAGTTTACCCAGGCCAGCGGACAGCCCGGTGCCGGAACAACTGTGCAGATAAGAGGCGTTAACTCGGTTAACGCCGTAGCCGAACCATTGTATGTGATTGATGGCTTTCCAACTTCAAACAGTAACTCGCTAACCGACGCGGGCGTAACCACCGGCACGGCCATCAACCCGCTGGCATCTATCAATCCGGCTGATATTGAAAGTATTGAGGTATTAAAAGACGCTTCGGCAACCGCTATTTACGGTACACGTGGTGCAAATGGCGTCATTATTATTTCGACCAAAAAGGGTAAAGCCGGCCAATCGTCCATTACCTACGACGGCAGCTACGGTGTGCAGCAGGTTACCAAAACACTCAGTTTGTTAAATGCCGATCAGTGGGCGGCTTTGCGTACCGATGCCTTTATTAATACCGGTAAAACTGCGCCAACCACGGCAGCACTATTTCCTTACGGCAACGTGAATACCGATTGGCAGGCGGCAGCTTTCCGCAGGGCGGGCACACAAAACCATTCGCTTTCTATCCTTACCGGTACCGATCGTACACGCATCGCGTTTTCGGGCAATTATGCCGATCAGGATGGGGTATTGCAGAATACCTGGTTTAAACGCTATGGAGGCCGCATTAACGTAGAACACGATTATAACGATAAGTTAAAAATATCGGCCTATTTAGCAGGCGGGCATACCCTTGCGCAGGTTGCGCCGGCCAGCGTAGTACCGGCCATTTTGTTAATGACGCCAACCACACCAATCTATAACGCCGATGGTACGTTCTTCCTGAAAAATGCTTTTGAAGGCGTTTATGGCAATCCCATCAATACGCTTTACAATCAAATCAATACGACGGCCACTAACAGGATATTGTCCAATGTTTCAGGCGAGTACCAGATCATTCCAGGCTTAACCGCGAAGGTGTTATTTGGTATTGATATTATCGATAACAAGCAGGATCGTTATTTGCCGTCGACGGTTTACGAAGGATCGGGCTATGGCGGCCTGGCCGAAACTGGTACACTGTATTCAACAAACTGGCTGAACGAAAATACAGTAACCTACACCAAAAAATTTGGTAAACACTCGCTTAATATCCTGGCAGGTTTCACCCAGCAGGCATTCAGCGCCGAAGGTGCTATCACTGGTTCATCGGGCTTTGTGAGCGATTACAGCAGTTACAATAATATCGGTTCGGGCAGCGTAACATCTATCACAGGTAGCGGTTTTGCCATAGCTCCGGCATCATCATACAACGCCTGGGCGCTTAAATCATACCTGGGCCGTATTAATTATGCCTTTAATGATAAATATCTGTTAACCTTAACGCTGCGTGCAGATGGTTCTTCAAAATTTGCCGACGGGCACCAGTGGGCCAGCTTCCCTTCGGCAGCCTTTGCCTGGAATGCATCAAGCGAAGATTTTCTGAAGAATATTCAGGCCATTAGTCAGTTAAAATTCAGGCTGAGTGCCGGATTAACCGGTAACAGCGACATCCCGCCATACCAGGCGCTTTCGCAGTTGGGTTCGTACCGATACAACTTTGGCAATACAACCATAGTGGGCTTTGCGCCTAATACCCTTGCTAACTCCAATCTAACCTGGGAAAAAACCGCCCAGTATGATTTTGGCTTCGACCTGGGTTTTCTTAAAGATCGCATTACCCTGGTGGCCGACGCCTATTATAAAAAAACAACCAACCTGCTTATTTACCTGCCATTGCCGGCAACAAGCGGTTTAACCATCGTCACCAACACATCTATCACCAACCCGCAGCAGTTTGAAAACGTAGGTTCGGTTGAAAACAAGGGTTTTGAGCTGAGTTTAAACGCCCGCAATTTTGTTGGCGATTTTAAATGGAACACCGGCATCGTATTCGCGGTTAACCGTAATAAAGTATTAAGCCTGGGCGGTAATGGTGTTAACCAGTTTATTCCCGATTCGTCGCTGCCATCTATCCTGAAAGTAGGCGAGCCTATAGGTTCGTTCATCGGTTACAAAACCAATGGGTTGATACAAGCCGGCAGCCCGGCATTAACCCCGGCTGCGAACACATCTCCCGGCGGCCAGGCTTACCTGGATGTTAACCACGATGGCAAGATCACCCAATCTGATGACAGGCTGATCTTAGGCAATGCTCAACCTAAATTTACCGGAGGTATCACTAATACATTTAGCTATAAGGGTATCGATCTGAGCATATTCCTGCAAACATCCTACGGTAATAAAATTTACAACCAGCAACGCGCCGTGCTGGAACTGGGTACCGGCTACACCAATGCCACTACTACCCTGCTTAACCGCTGGACGCCAACCAATATCAATACCGATGTGCACAGCGCTTACCAGGATCCGGCGGCCACGATTTCTGATCGCTTTATTGAAGACGGCTCGTATCTGCGCTTAAAAAACCTGAGCTTTGGCTATACCTTCCCAAAATCGGTTTTATCAAAATCGCCGATACAAAAAGTGCGCATCTATGTAACCGGTGTTAACCTGGCAACCTGGACGCATTACACCGGCTACGACCCCGAAGTAAGCACCAACGGCCAAAACGCTATCAGTTTGGGTGTTGATAACGGCGCTTATCCTAATGCTAAATCGGTAGTTGCAGGTATTTCTTTAACCCTTTAATCTTTATCAGATAACATTGTTATGAAAAAATTAAAATACATTTTGGCATTGGCGCTTAGCACGGGTGTTGTTTCCTGCGCCAAGCTGTCGCAAACGCCAGAGTCGTTTATACCTGCCGAACAGTTTTACAAAACTCAGGCCGATGCCGTAGCTGCGGTAACAGCCGCTTACTCGCTGCTGAATGCGGGATCGAACACCGTACAAACCCCATATAATACCCTGTTTAATACGGGCATGAACTTTATGAGCGATGATGACGCACCCGGACCGGGCGCTACCAATGCCGACGTTCGGTCGCAAGCGGTATTAGGGCACTCGTCATCGGGTTTAAGGATTTTGCAGATATGGCAGCAGCATTATGCCGCCATTAAAAAGGCTAATATCGCTATTGATACCATCCCACATATTGCCTTTGATCCTACCTTAAATAAACGTTTGGTGGCCGAGGCCAAGTTTTTAAGGGCGCTGTATTACTTTAACCTGGTACGTTTATATGGCGATGTGCCGCTGGTGCTGCATGATCTTACTTCGGTAAGTCTTTCTGATCAGCAGGTGCCGCGTACTGCTTCGGCAATGGTTTACGCGCAGATTGAAAAGGACCTGACAGAGGCTACTGCCGCTTTACCTAATTCTTACTCAGGGTCAGATATCGGCAGGGCTACTGCGGGCGCGGCACAATCGCTATTGTCAAAGGTATATTTAACCGAACGCAAATGGCAACTTGCCGTTACCACTGCTGACGGGGTAATTAACGGCCCTTATGGTTATGACCTGTTTGCCAATTATGCAGATGTTTTCCTGCCAGCTACCAAGAATGGTAAAGAACACATCTTCTCGGCTCAGTTTAAATCAAACTCACTTGGCCAGGGCAATAACCAGGCGCCACGATCAATATTATCTGGTATACCGGGTATAACCGGCTCGTTTGCAGATCAGGTTACGTTTTATTCGGTGCCGGATGCTTCGAAGTCCGACGGTATCGATCATTACTTTAGCATTTACAAACTCTATCCCGCCGGCGACAAACGCAAAACGGTAAGCTTTGTAACCCGTTTTCAAAGCCCTACAACCGGTTTGTACTACGGTAAATTAAACGATCCGAAAATCCCCGGCGATTCGGTACCTTTCTTTAATAAATACTGGGATCCGGGTGTGGTAGCCAACGAAAGCGAATCGAGCGCAAACGTATCAATTATTCGTTTTTCGGATGTATTGCTGATCGATGCTGAAGCGGAGAACGAGCTTAACGGCCCAACCGCCAAAGCTTATGCCTCGCTTAACAGGGTACGGCAACGCGCCGGATTAAGCGCGTTGGTGTTGGGTACCCAAACACAAGATCAACTAAGGCAGGAAATATACCTGGAACGCAGGCTCGAGTTCATTTTCGAGTATCAGCGCTGGTTCGATCTGATCCGCGAACGCGATGGCAACGATAACGGCATACTGGAGGCCAGCTTATTAAAAGTAGGCAAAACCAACGTTTCCAAAGGAACCATCAGCCCGATCATTATCAATGGTAAAACGGTGAGCAATAAATTCTACCTCTTCCCCATACCGCAGCAGGAGATAGATAACAGTAACGGTAAACTCACCCAAAACCCCGGCTGGCAATAATGAGAAAGCTAATGATAGCTGCGCTGATGCTGGCCTCGTTAAGGCTGGCAGCGCAAGAGAAGCATACGGTTTATGTACAGAAAAGCCCGAATAAAATTGTGCCTTCGGCCGAAAATGCCAAGATAATCATTACAGAAGTAGGGAAGGGGAAAGCGCTATTGATCGATGTTCGTACCCCGGATGAATACCAAAAGGAACATTTGAAATACGCCCGGAATATCGATATCCGGTCGGCCGGTTTTGCCGATCAGGTTAAAAAGTTGAGCAAGGATAAAAGGATATACCTGTATTGCCATTCGGGCAACCGAAGCGGTAAGGCCACCGATAGCTTACAGACACTGGGCTACCGGCAAAGCTATAACATCGGCGCGCTGGACAGCCTGGCGAAATACGGTTTCCCCGTAGAGAAAAAGGAACCCTAAATGCAATCAAATTTCTATTCAATAAAAAATAAATAATCTATGAAACCCATTTACAAATCGTTAAATAAAATTGCCGCAATGGGCCTGCTGGCAATTGGCGCTACGGCGGCGGAGGCGCAGCAAAACATCCCGCCATCCACACCCGAAACCTACAAAGGTGTGGTTAAGAAAACACTGGCCGAATCCAAAGAGTGGTGGCCAAAACCGATAACGGCACCCAAAGGTGCGCCAAACATTGTTTGGATATTGCTGGACGATGTCGGCTTCGGTGCTTCGGGCACCTTTGGTGGCCTGATCAACACACCCAATTTTGATACTTTGGCCAATGCAGGTTTGCGCTATACCAACTTCCACACGGCAGGTATCTGCGCCCCAACACGTTCGTCATTACTAACCGGGCGAAATCATCATTATGTGCACGTGGGCAATTTCTCACATGCCTCAACAGCGGCTGGTTTCCCCGGATATGATGGCCGCATACCGGCAGATAAAGGCACCATCGCCGAGGTATTGCGCGAAAACGGCTACAGTACCTTCGCTGTGGGCAAATGGGGCGTAACGCCTGATGAGGATACCACAGATGTTGGTCCGTTTGACCGTTGGCCGACAGGTAAAGGTTTTGATCATCACTTTGGGTTCCTCGAATCGGCTACCGACCAGTACCACCCGCCGCATTTGGTGGAGGATAATTTCCATGTAAAGCCCGATGGCCGTAACCTGAACGAGCAGATAACTGATAAGGCAATTGCTTATATCGACCGGGCGCACAAAGCAGCGCCGGATAAACCTTTCTTTTTATACTATGCGCCTGCCGCAACCCACGCCCCGCATCAGGTAGCCAAACAATGGAGCGACCTGTACAAAGGCAAGTTTGACGAGGGCTGGGATGTATACCGCGAAAAAGTATTCGCCAATCAAAAACGTTTAGGTTATATACCCGCTTATGCCCAATTGCCCGAGCGAAATGAAAGCATCGAAGCCTGGAATAAATTACCTGCCGATCAAAAAAAACTGTATGCCCGCTTTATGGAAGTATATGCCGGATATCTTACCTACATCGACGACCAGGTTGGCCGTGTGATACGCCACTTAAAACAAACCGGGCAGTTTGATAACACGCTGGTATTTGTAATGATAGGAGATAACGGTGCCAGTAAAGAAGGTACTTTTCACGGTGTGATCAAGCCTTTAAAGAACCCGCCAAAAACCACCCCTACACAGGATTATATCAAGAATAACGAGGTTGAGCTGGAAGCCATCGGTACGCCCGAGGCATCAACAAACTATCCTTTGGGCTGGGCCCAGGCTGCAAACACGCCGTTTAAGTACTGGAAATCGGACGCTGATGCCGAAGGTGGTACACATAATCCTTTGATCATCTATTATCCAAAACTGATTAAAGAGAAAGGCGGTATCCGCACCCAATACGGCCACGTTAGCGATATCTTCCCGACAACTATCGAGGTTGCAGGTTTGCACCTGCCCGAATATATCAAAGGCATTAAACAAGACACACTGCAAGGCAAATCGCTGTTCAGCTCGTTCAATAATCCTAACGCACCATCGCTGCATACCACACAGTATTACTACATATTCACTAACCGGTCTATTTACAAGGATGGCTGGAAAGCAGAAGCACCGCATCATCCAAACTCGCTCGAATTGGGTATCTATCCAACTGTCGCACCTGTTGAAAAGCCCGATTACGACAAGGACGAATGGAAGCTGTACAACCTGAACGAGGATTTTAACGAGCGTATCGACCTTGCCAAAAAATATCCTGAAAAATTAAAGGAGTTAAAAGCCTTATTTGAAGCAGAGGCCTGGAAAAATCATATCTATCCTTTTATCGATATGAGCGATGTAAACAGCAAACGCATCCACCATTTAGAAAACAATAACTAATTAAAACCATGAAACAGATCAGACCAATTATCATTGGCTTACTGGCAATTACCTCGGTGGTAAATGCACAGAACAAAAGCGCTATCAGTTTGGAACAGTTTAGTGCAAGCCTGAAACAGGCCGGCAGCAACGCACAGATATTAGATGCCCGCAGTAACGAAGAGTTTTTACAAAACCACATTAAAGGCGCTGTAAATGCCGATCAAAAATCGGCTAACTACCAGCAGTTGCTGGATGGCCTGGATAAAAGCAAACCAACATTTGTTTATTCTATCGCCAATGGCCGCAGCTCGGTATTGGCCAAACAGTTGCGCGACAATGGATATAAAGCAGTTTACGAGCTCCCAGGCGGTTTGGCCAACTGGGTAGGATCGGGATACCCTATCATATCAAATACTAAAAAGGGCTTATCGCTTTCACCGGCGCAATACCAGGAGCTGACCGGCTCGGCCGACCTGGTACTGATCGATTTTGGCTCTAAATACTGCGGCGCCTGCAAAAGGCTGGTACCGGTGCTGGATTCGCTGAAAAACAAAACCGGTTTTGCAGCCAAAGTGATCAGCATCGAACAATATGATAACACCGCTTTGGCCAAACAGCTTAAAATAAACGTGCTGCCTACACTGGTGCTTTATCACAACAAAAAAAAAGTATGGAAAAAATCGGGCTTTTCAACCACTACGCAAATTGAACAGGTGGTAAACAGCAACAAAACCAAACTGGCAAGCGCCAACTGATCTTTAATGACGAATAACAGAAAATATGGTTTGTTGATCGCAATGTCGCTGTTAGCCCCGGGTACTGCCAGGGCGCAGCGGCATATTGCTACTAAGCCTAACATCGTAATTATTCTGGCCGATGATATGGGTTTTGCCGATGCCGGCTGCTTTGGCTCGGAAATACATACGCCTAATATCGACCGGCTTGCAGCAAAAGGTTTAAAGCTAACCCAGTTTTATAACGCCGGCAGGTGCTGCCCATCGCGCACGGCTCTGCTCACAGGTTTATACCCACATCAGGCGGGCGTTGGCGATATGGTTAAAAACTGGGGAGATCCGGCTTATCAGGGATATCTGAATGATCATTGCGCTACCATTGCCGAATTGCTGAAAGCCGGGGCAGGTTACAATACTATTGTATCGGGTAAGTGGCATGTGGGTTTGGTACCATCTGCTTTGGCTTATAACCGTGGTTTCGATCAGTCGTTTACGATGTTGAACAATGCCAGCAGTTATTTTAACTCTGATCCGTTGTTTAACGATGGCAGCAAGATCACTTTTATGTTGAATGACCGGCAGGTATTCAGAAACGACACTTCCGAGTATTTAACGCAGGCCATCACCCGTTTCGCCATCAACTCGCTCGATCGCATCAAGAATGAACAAAAGCCGTTCTTTTTGTATGTGGCTTATAATGCACCGCACTGGCCCATACAAGCCTTGCCGCAGGACATTGCCCGATACAAGGGCAAGTACTTAAACGGCTGGGATGAATTGCGCTGGCAGCGATATCAGAAACTTAGGTCGTTAGGTGTTATTAGTAAAGCCTGGCAGCTTTCGCCGAGATATGAAAAGGTGCCTGATTGGGAAAAACTAAGCGCCGAAGAAAAAGATAAATGGGATACCCGTATGGCCATATACGCGGCTATGATTGACCGGATGGATACCGGTATCGGCCAGATATTGGCCAAAATAAAACAGTTGCATAAAGATAAGAACACCTTGGTACTGTTCATGTCTGATAACGGCGGCAGCGCCGACGATGTAAAAAACTGGAACAACGTGATCCAAAAATCGGGCACGCCGGGTTCGGTTAATTCTATCGACAGTTACGAAACACCCTGGGCCAATGTAAGCAATACGCCGTTTAAAGGCTTTAAAAAGAATACGCACGAAGGCGGCATCGCCAGTCCGTTTACAGCCTATTTTCCCGGAGTTATCAAACCCGGCAGCACAAACAGGCAGGTTGCACACATGATCGATATTTTGCCTACCTGCCTTGACCTGGCTGGTGTTAGTTATCCAAATGAATTTAAGGGTCGCCTGCTTGCGCCCGCACAAGGTGTAAGCCTGAAAGCTGCTTTTACAGGCAAAGCTTTTAAAGATCACGACGCGTTATTTTGGGAACACGAGGGCAGCCGGGCCATCCGCAAAGGCCGGTGGAAATTAGTTGCTGAAAATAACGCTGCATGGGAATTATATGATATGCGGGTCGACCGTTCGGAAACTAATAACCTGGCGGCAGAGTATCCTGAAAAGGCAAAAGCACTCGAAACCGAGTACCTGGCCTGGGCAGCACGTGTAGGTGTACGTAACTGGAACGAATTAAGCAGAACGGCTAAAAAATCAGAATAACAATCAAAAACAATAATCGATGACACTCAATGATGTAAACCTCCTGGGGAAAAAGATACTGCTGGGTATCGTTATCTCCCTCATCCCGCTGATCATTACAGTTGGCGGATTAACACTGATCCGGAAGATATTGACCGATCAGCCGGTACAAACCAAAGTAAGCCATGTAAACCTATCAGCCCAGAAATCATGAAATTAGAAAATCACGTACGGCAACGCATCATCAGGAATGCTGTCCTGAGTCTGTTCATTTATTTGCTGCCGATAGCATTAATGATCGCTACTTTTTATTTCACCGGTCAGCGCCCGTGGCTTAAAAATCAAAAGCCGGTAAAAACTAATCAATTAACCATAAATCGTTAAAATTATGCTCAAATATCTCGAACAAACATACCTTGGGGCCGATGGCCACGGGTTTGTTATTTTTGTATGGACACTGGGTATCCTGGAGTTTTCGTTCGGCCTATACAAAAAGAAATGGAACAAAAACGAACGCTGGGTTGACATTACCTGCTATACCCTGCCAAAACTGGTTATCCGCCCGGCTGTGGCTTACTTTAGCCTAAAGTTTTTACCGCTCGTATTTCCCGATTTTAAAAGTGCATTTAGCTGGGTTCCATTTTTCTGGGGAGCGATTATCATTGCTATAACTGATGATCTCACGCAGTACTGGTATCACCGCCTCCACCACGAGTTGCCCTGGCTATGGCGTTTCCACCGCACGCACCATTCGGCTGATTATATGGGTATGGCAATGGCCAGCCGCCAAAATGTTATTTACTCGTTGTTCTTTTCGCAAACCTATGTTACGGCCACACTGGTTTATATGGGGCTTGGTGTACCGGCGGTGATTGTAAAAGGTGTAAAAAGCGTGATCACCACATTGGCTCACTCAAGCATTCCATGGGACAAACCCTTTTATCAATATAAAATTTTACATCCGGTTGCCTGGGTTTTAGAGCGGACTATCTCTACCCCAGCCACGCACCATGCTCACCACGCAGCCACTACCGATGATGGCGTAGGTTACTACAAAGGCAACTTTGGTAATATGTTTTTTATTTGGGATATTATTTTCGGAACGGCCCATATTTCAAGGCAATATCCTGCGGCTTATGGTATTTCGCATTACGAGGCCGATCCCTGGTATGCCCAATTGGTTTGGCCTATCTTTAAATCCAACGTAGCTGGCAGCGAGCTCGCTGCCGATGGGCCAATGGTGAGGGTAGATTTGAAGCAGGCCGATTTAATAAAAAACGATAGTATTTTCAGCGTAGTCCCAATTGGGGATGAAAAAGAACCGGTTTATATTCAGCACTAAGTAAATAATATAGATAAAGTTTAACGATCTATATTTTGCTATTAGCCTATTTCTTCCAAAAAAAACTAAAAATCATAGTTAAAGGCAATTTTCAATTTCTTTATAAACAAGATTCAAATCTTCAAAAAAGTTCGAGAATTGGCGCGTTCCCGCTACCGAATCAAATTGAAAGCCTCTTAGAGAAATCTGAGAGGCTTTTTTATACCCTCATTTTTTGCCTCAGGAGTTTAAAAGGTTTACTAGTCGGTATACCTCACCATTCTATTCGGTATACTAATCCAGTGTCGAATTAACCACCTCTTTCAACCTCTCACCGGCAACCAGCCATTATAAAAAAGGCTCCAACGCTACGCGGAGCCTTTTTCGTTGATATGGATATTGTCAATACATGGGGTTTGTCTCGGCGACCGTGAATGGACTTAACAAGATACAATCAATGGCGAACAATTCTTTACCGTCGAAACGCAACATCCTTTCGACGGTCTCCGCCGTGTGATCGAGATCGGCCGTTGATTTGACATATGTTTCCCAAAATTTCTCCGTATCTGCCTTTTTGGTCGTCAGACTACCATCAGGTAGGTTGCAACCCTTTTTGTAGTAATAAAGAAAAGGGAGCATTACCGGCTTGCTCACCTTCTTGAGCATGCTTATTAATTCAACGTCCCGATGGAACAGATCAAAAGCTTTAGTCAATGCATCGGTGATAAAGCGGGGCGATCTGTCGCTAAAAGCGACATTGCAGATCGCCCCTTCCTTATTTACCTCGAATTTGGCGAAAACCGTTCCAATCCGGCAATATTTCCGTACCGAATCCGTATCCGGCTTGTAATATTTATCCAGTGCATTCTCGATATGGGTATTGATCTGTTTAAACAGGTCATTCTGCTGTGCGCGAACCCGAAAGTTCAGAATAAGTAATGCCGCTATGAGAAAATATTTCATAAGCAATTTTAACAATTATGAACTACATTTTGTGCCGGACAATCCCATTTTGTAAAAAAGGAAATTATCATCGGTAACCTTATAATCCTTTTTTGGAACAGCATTAATGGAAATTTCAAACATGTCGGTCTTTGCAACCCTTACCTAACTCTTCAATACTATTCAAAATATTGATCAATCCAATGATCAATAATGGATAAGGCTTCAGCATCAAACGTTTCGTTAAGTTGGGCGTATTCCTGAACAGTACAGCTCTTACAATGCTGAAACAAATGGTTTACACCTGGTAGTGTTACGGTGGTCACTTTTTTATTTCCGCCCATTGCCGGATATTTTTTCCAGTTCGTTAAGTTCTGCCGGGCATCAACCATCAAATCCCTGTCGCCATTGAGGGCGAGTATCGGCACTTTAACCTTCGTCAAATAATTTGCAGGATCATACCTGATAAAATACCGATACCATGCACCGGTAGCAGTTTTAGTGTAGCTGTAGACAGGAAAACGAAAGTGATCAAACTGCACATTAAGTGTTTTGAAGTATTCATCATCCGTTTTTTTCCAGGTATCATAAGTTGCAGTGATTTTTTGTCCGAGCAGTGATGAATTGGCATACGCATATACTGTATCGAACATGATATGATTGATCTCGTTTGATCGTTTTTTATTATAATCGGGTAGTTTAGAGCTGGCTACCAGGTCGTCGTTTTGTTTACGCAAGGCGTCTAAGCCACTTGACGCGAGGCCGGCTATGCTGATTAAAAAAGCAACGTCTTTTGATTTTGATGCCACAATCGAGATAACGGCTCCACCCTCGCTATGGCCGATCAATCCAATCTTTTTCGGATCGATCTCTTTGCGGGTTTTCAGATAACTAAGCCCCGCCGTTACATCATCGGCAAAATCGCCGGTAGTTGATGTTTCGTAAACTCCGGTTGTTAAGCCGGTACCTCGATCATCAACCCGTAGCACAGCGATGCCTCTGGCCGATAGGTAAGTGGCGATGGCCGCGAATAACTTGTGTCCGCCCATTGTTCCGTCACGGTCCTGCTTACCGGTTCCTGAAACAATGATTACAGCAGGGCAAGGCTTATGGGTAACAGGTAACGTTAAAGTTGCGCCAAATTTAATCGACCGGTCTGCATTGTCATACATAACACTGTCTGTAGTAAAAACGGTTTCCTGACTGGTTGTTTGGCCTTTTGCACCTAAGATAATAGCATAGAGTGCAATTCCGAGAAATAGTATCCGGCTTTTCATTTCGTTTAATTGACTTTTTTGGTGGCTTCAACCATAGCAGCTATTTCGTCGGCCAGTGCGCTGGGGCTACCTTTATATCCCACTGCTAAAAAACGGAGCCTCCCGTTTTTATCAATGATCAGTTTCTGAGGGATGCCAGATATACTGAAAGCTTTGCAAATACTATTATAAACCTCTTCGGTCATGCTCCCTCCCTTTAGTTTGTTATCGAATAAAACATGAAAGGGATAGTGATTATCTTTAATAAATTGATTTATCTGTGCTTTATAATCCGGTGCCCGCTCTTCGGTATCGACAAAATAGAACTCCACATCAGGGTCATTCCTGTATTTCTCAACGGCTAATTGCATACCTGGGAAAGATGCTTTGCAAGGTACACACCAGGAGGCCCAGAAGTCCATAACCAGGGTTTTGCCACGCAGATCTTTAAACCTTATCAATTTGCCGGAAGCATCGTACATATTCCAATCGGGCATTTCTTTGTTCAGCATTTCCAATTTGGCAGTTGACGCCTTGGCTTCCGCTGCATTTTTTAATGACTGCAGGTAATTATCAAAGCCATCTGCTGATTTATACTGATGAATATAATTGTCCTTAATCAACGCGATCATTTCCGGCGAACTTTGATTTTCATACATGCTTTTGATTAACACCTCGTCAGTTTCTGCTTTTCTCCCCTGATGGTTCAGTAAAAAAACTTCATCGTTGTTTAACGCCGCTTTTTTATACCCTAATGTCTGCTGGGCCTGTAGCGCATATTGAAGGGCTTCATCATATTTGCCGATGTTTTTCAATAAGTTGACATGCGTAATCAAAAATGAATTAGCCATATCATTTTCAAACTGCTTTTTCCACTCCGAAGGGGCCAGGTACCAATACTCGCTTGGTTGCTGATTGCGGAACGTCTCCATTTTATCAACCAGCATCTTGGCGTAAGGAAAAAGCTTTTCATCGGATTCATCTTTCCGGTTATGAGCTATCTGGATGATTTTATAATAAACTACGATGACAGCATAGTAGGGCATCTGGCCGATATATCGGTTTAATACGTCAAAATTCTTGTTCATGGCATTCAAAATGATGATGTTTTGATAAACCGCAGCGTACGAAATCCGGTTTTCTTCATCAAATGCCGGGTCGGCTGCTGACTGTGGAAAATCAACCAGGAACTGTTCTGACAAACTTATTTTTTTGGCAAAATCGCGCTCGCCGTTTAGCTTCTGATAGGCCCGTAAAGCGGCAATACTCCCATGTGGGAATTCAGTCGCCATTAAGTTGTCCAAAGAATCGGCCGGGGCTTTTTGCCGCAGTACTGTTGAATAGATCTCCCGCACCCGCATCAGGTTTTTTTCCCCGCCGCGCTGGGATAAAAAGGTGATGGCATTGTTTATCCTTTTGATACCTGCCTGTCCCTGGTAAGCATATATACCTTTGGCAAAAGGTACCGCCAGTTCTTCGCTGGATTCTTTCGGGTGCCGTGTGATTTCGTTGTTCATCCAATAATAAAAGGCCGTATCCGTTATTTGAGGGTTTTTAAAATAGCCGGGTATGCCATAACCGAAACGTTTTGCCCTCAGCAAGCCCCAGGCCGCATAGGCACCCGGGGCATTGTACATGCCGCCGGCGGGATCCCCCAGCATAATTACATAACTCTTGTCGTGGTTATTGTCTGTACTATCGCCTGCCATAAATTTAAAAACGGCAGCGCCGCAATCTTTAGCAAGAGGTAGCGCAGCATTGAATTGTTCTTTACCAGTGGGTTTTAAAGCCAGGTCGATCGTTTGCCATTGATAGTTATTATACAGGTAAACAACTCCCCTGATATCTTTTTTCCCCTGAAGCGGCGTGCCTGCCGGGCTGTAGCTAATGGCAAGGGTTTGCCCCGGCAAAGGGCGCTGCGGTTCATAGGTCAGGCTCTCTTTAGGCTGCGCATAGGCCTGACACAACAGGGTTAGCGCAAAGAGTGTAAAATAGGGTTTTAAATATTTCATTTGAAGACGTTTTGACAATATCAATATTTCTACAGCGGTTGACAATCAACCCGACCTGCATACGGCAGGCCGGGAAGAATTAACTGAACTGATTATGGGTTCTGAACTATTTCGGGGTTAAGCCCGATAAGGTAGCCAGCTATCTGGAAAGTATACTTGTTACTTGTTGGTTCGAGGGTGTAGGTTATGCCCGCATAGGTACGGGTATACGTTTTTTGAAACTGGGCTTCACCCTTTAGACGACGCATATCCCACCAACGCAACATCCGGCAAAAAAACTCGCGATGGCGCTCATCAATCACTTTTCCTAAAGCGTCGGCTGCGTTGGCTGCAGTAAGGTCAACGTAATCAACTGCTTTAAAACGTTTTTTACGCAGGTTATTTACCCACAGCATGGCGTTGGTTACATCGCCTGCGCGAGCGTAGGCTTCGGCCTTGATCAGCATCATTTCCGGCACCGACGGGCCGATATTACGAGCCTCATTCAAGGCTTTATCTTTATAAAAAAACCGGCCGCCGGCTGCCGTGTACGACGAAGTAATTACACTTGGTAAACAGGTAAACAGGTTATACCGCTGGTCTTTTGTTCCTAATAGCGTTAGTAGGTCATCACTCAACCGAATAACAGTCGGGGAAAAGGGCACGCCGCCGTACGGAACTTTTGACAATAATATTTCCGGATCGGATTTTCTTAGTGGATAATTGGCCGTCGATACCGATGTCAATCCACCGAGATCGTTCAATGTAGATTTGATAGCTAAAGCACTATCGGCATATTTAGAAGCGTTAGCATAATCATTCATATACAGGTAACACCGCGCCAACTCGCCGTAAGCGGATGATTTTGACGGAATGGTATTGAACGTTTGTGTTGCCAATAATGATGGTACGGCTTTTTTCAGGTCACCGATGATCTGATCATAAACAGTTTGTACCGGTGTGCGCACCAGCGATTGCACCGTGGTTTCGGTTAACAGCAAAGGGACACCCGGATCTGCTGCGGCGGTTGCCGGGTTATAGGGTTTTGCGTAAGTGTTGATCAGCATGAGGTAAGCATCGGCACGGTGTACTAATGCTTCAGCAATCAGTTCAGCTTTATCGGCATCTGTCCCGCCGGTGCTGCCGGGTACTTCGGTAGTGATGGTGTTGCAATAGGCGATTGTGTTATACATTGCGTTCCATTCGTAATCGGTATAGGCCGTACTGGTAACTGGGTAGGCGGCCTGCCAGGTGTAACTATTGGCAAACCACGCATAAGAAACACTGGCGGAGAGGGCCAGCTGCTGCGTGCTTCCGTCTGCAATTCCCGCGTCATCAGATGCCAGGTCACTCATGCGCGGACCTGTTTCATAGGCGGATGTATTATTAAGCAAGTAACGGTAGTTGGTGATATCCTTTGGCGTTAATTGCCCCTGGGTTTTGATATCTACATATTTCTCGCAACCGGCAAACAACAATATTGAGACGGCGGTACCTAAATATTTATATAATGATTTCATGGTTGATCAACTGTTACAGGTTTACATTTAATGAAAGAATGTATGAGCGCGCTGCCGGCAGGCTGTATGCCCGGTCGAGGGTGTTCACAAAATCCGGATCGTAACCTTGTTTGTTGGCTGTCCACAGCAAACCAAGATTACGAACCGCAAAATTTACGTTCGCGGCCTTGATTTTAATTTTATTGATCAGGACCGTAGGCAGCTGGTAACTTAACGACAGTTCGCGCAGGCGTATATAATCGCCTTTTAAGACATTGATGTCGGAGTACTGGTAACGCACCAGGCTTGTATTAATAGCAGTTGCCGTGCCGTTTAATCCGGGAACGTTGGTGCTGGCTTCGTCGCCGGGGTTTTGCCACCTCTTGGCAATGTCGGCGCTCAAATCGTATTTAACCGCGTAGTTTGATGTTGTGTAACTTCCGATACTCGGTTTTAAGAAAACATTGCCGAATTGATAAGTGGCCAAAGCATAGAAGGTAAAATCCTTAAAACGTACCGAGGTATTCCAACTGCCGTAATAAGGTGCTATACGGCGGCCGGCATATTTTAAAGTACCTAAAGTGGGAATAGCTGCAGTAGTGGACTTAATAATACTCCCATCTTCCGCGTATACCTGGGTGAGTCCGTTTGCATCTAAACCTGCGTTCCTGAAAACCAATATCTTATCGGTCGGATAGCCTGATAAATAGGCGATACTTACCGGATTTGCATAATAACTTGTGGTGGCAAATGCCGAACTGGTATATTGTTTAGTATAACGGTCATCTTCCAAAGTATTGGTGTTGTACGAAAATACCCCGCCAATGCTCCATCTCCAGTTTTTGTTAGTGTAAGCGATCCCGTTCAGGCCTACGTCAACGCCCTTACCGGTAAGGTGGCTGGAGTTTTCAACGACGATACCGTTGTTGATGTTGCCTGTATAGGTATTGTTTACTGCAAAAGACGCCAGGATGTCTTGCCCGTCCTTTTTATAAAAGTCAACAGAGCCGTTAAGGCGGTTATTCAGCAAAGAAAAGTCTGTTGCTAAATTCGTAACATAGGTTTTCTCCCATTTAAGCTGTGGGTTTGCAATAAAGATGATACTTGAATTAGGCAGCCCCGTGGTTCCGTCTGTCCCGATAGAGATATAGGTAAACGGATATACCGTAGTAGATATGTTACCGTTAATACCATAGGTGGCCCGTATATCGAGATGATTGACCCATGTTAAAGGTTTCATAAACTGCTCGTCGCTCAGGTTCCATTTTAAACCACCCGACCAGGCCGGTGTTGCGCGGTATTGCCTGTCTAAACCAAAGTTATTGTAGTCATCATAGCGAACGCTGCCCGTTAAAACATACTTACCCTTATAAGTATAAGCGGCGTTGCCATAATATGACAAATAACGGCGTGTTTTATCGCCTTGTGAAGTAGGGGAAGGCAAATTTGAATTAAAGCCGGCTATGGTTGCATAACCTACATTGGTAGCCGAAGTGGCGCCCGCATTAACACCTGTACTTAAGCCCGAAGACAGATTGTAGCCGTAAAGCGTTTCCAGACCCTGGCTTGCCTGGGTTTCGCGAATTTCCGTTCCTGCTAAAGCAGTTATCTGGTGGACTTCGGCAAAAGTGCGGCTATAATCCAATTGCCCCCGTACAGTATAATTGTCGTTGCTGGTATTCACTAAATTTAATATGCCGCCATTGCTAATCCCGATACTATTGGTCGAAGCTGCGGGAGCTGTATAATAGTTGATAAAATTGCGGAAGTAGTAGCTATCCGGGTTGTAAAATACCCTGGTTGCGCTAAACGTCCTTTCCGTAGCGTACAGACCCGAAGCCGTCAGTCCTTTAAACAGGGGTACCCTCAGATTCAGTGTAGCAGTATAGTCGTTATCTTTTTGTGTATTATCATTATTGTTTAATTCATTTAAAGGGCTGTATTGCCAGTTAGGGCGTGAAGCCGAAAGCGTTGCAGTATACGATGAGGGCACAATATAATCATATGCCAAATTATTGCCGTTGGCATCCTTTAGCAAGCTGTATGGCATTAGCGTCCCTTGGGATGGCGTATATAACGAAGAAAGCGAGATGCCATCGTTGATATATTTAAAAAACGACCCCTTTACATTTACAGACAGGTCGGCAACTTTAAGAAGTTTCCAATTGTGCGACAGATTGAGGGTTAGCCTGCTTGCAGAGTTGCCTATTGCATTTGGCAGTTCTTTACTGTAAGACGCCGAATAATAATAATTGGATAGGTCGTTCCCGCCGCTTACCGACAAATTGTACTGCTGGCTTTGTGCAGATTGAAGCAAGTATTTCGATATTTGCGAACGGTTATCTATGGCACTCAACTGGGCCGCCTGGGCATCGTATTGTGCTTGGGTAATGGTACCGGCAACCAATTGCTGGGCCAGCAAAGTACCCTGGCTTCTGACATTCACGGCAGCATAAGCATAGGAGGCATTGGTCGCGTCGGTCGCAAATCCTCTCACCACCAGTTCTTTTTCGTAGTTAAGCTCCTGGGCCGATGTCATGGTTTTGAGGTAAGCCAGATCCGGCTTTTCGGAAAGCGAAAAATTGGAAGAAAAACTGATCTTTGGCACAGCGCTGTTGATCCCCTTTTTAGTAGTGATCACAATTACGCCGTTTGCAGCACGTATTCCCCAGATTGATGCAGCTGCCGCGTCTTTCAAAAAAGTCACGTTATCGATATCGTTAGGATTGATGGCAGACAGGTCCAAATTACTTACTGCTCCGTCAATGACGATCAGTGGAAAGCTTTCTGCTGAAAGCGTGCTGTTGCCCCTGATCGTCATATTGTAGTCGTTGGCACCTATGGTCCTGGTATTGCCATTTAATGCCTGTTGGGTGTTGTTATAATCAAAGGTCCTGTCGCCGGCGGTAATAGCGACCTGCAGCCCCGGGACCATACCTTCTAAACGTTGGATAATGTTCGGAACCGGAACTTTTTCAAGATCTTTAGCAGTTACCGCAGAGAATGCGCCGGCACTACGTTCCTGTGGGATGGTTTGGTAACCGTTAGATATGATAGCCACCTCTTTAAGCATCCCGGATACGTCGCGCAGCATTTTAATATGAATGGTTTCCTGGCTGCCCACAGTTACCTCCTGGGTGATATAGCCAACAAAGCTTACCATCAGTACATCTTTATCACTAATGCTGGGTACGTACACATAACCGTCCTGGTTAGCCTGGAATGTTCCGCGGGCCGATCCTTTTACAGTTACGTTGGCAAATGCCAGCAATTCGCCATCTACGTCGGTAACGTATACTTTTAAAAAATGCCTAACGGGCATGGGTGTCTCGACCTGCGAACCCGTTTTCATAAGCGGCTTTTTAACAATCATAATACTGTTGTTGAGCTGTTTATACGAGTAAGGCGTGTTATTAAAGATGAGATCAAGTGTTTGTCCAACTGTTCTTTGCGCTGAACTTAAGTCAACATTGGGCATCGTCTTCACATCTTCGCTCCGGTATACAAACCTGAACGGTGTTACCAATTCGATCTTTTTAATAACCGATTCAAGGGGTTCGTTTTTGAAGCCAATAACGATATTTACGTTATCGGCGCTCTGTCCCTTAACAGCAAAGGCCGATAGTAAATTAATGCTTGCTGTCAACAAGATTACGGTACATAAACTTATACGCATAATTTTACGGATTACATGCGGTGATAATATGAGAGCTTTCCCGGTGTACAGACGCCACCGGTCGCTTCCTGCTGATTGTGCAGAAAAATTCATAAATTTGATTGTTTTAAGTGATCCTCGAAAAATTGTTTAAAACGGTGTGTATCCGGTTGCCGCCGGATGCAGACATGCATAAACTCTCTGTTAAAAGCAGAGAGTTTTTTTGTGGGGCTTAATTTTCGTACATTTTTTTCATTTAAGTGGGGTTTAAGTTTAGTTATAAATTAGGATATGAGTTTGTTTACTATTTTACTCTGCGCAACCCGCGCCACTGATAACGACCTGACCCTCAGTTGATGTGGTATAAGTGGCGTTATTAAAGTCGCAGATCACGCGTAAAATATCTTCGAGTTTTTCGCCATGAATAAATGTGCCGGTGAAACGGCACTTCTTCACGTTTTCGCTCGAAAAGCGAATTTTAACATTAAAACGCTGTTCGAGTACTTTTGCTGCCTGTTGCATCGTCATGTCGTCTAAAAACAAATCCCTGGTTTGCCACTCGATGGTTTTTGCAGAATTGACAGGCAGCTGAACGATGCTGTTATCTTCTTTGTTATAGGAAAGTTGATGATCCGGGGTAATTACGCCTAAAACTTTGGCATTATCGCTTACGCTCACTTTGCCGCGCGTTACTGTAACAGTTATTTTTTTCTCGTGGTTATAGGCCTTAATATTAAACGCTGTACCTAATACAGTTATTTTAAACCTGCCGGTATGTACAATAAACGGATGGGATACGTCATGCCTGATGTCGAAATATCCCTCGCCAAGTAAGGTAACCTCGCGGGTTGACGAGTTAAATATCCTGGGGTATTTAAGTCTGCTGTTGGCGTTAAGCACAACCGTGCTTCCATCCGCCAATTTGATCAGTTGATGATCCTTTATCATCGGCGTTTCGACCAAATTAATTGGTACAGGATTGACCTGTACAGATTTCATCCTGGTAAAATAAAACCCTGCGGCAGCAAATATCAGTATAGCGGCGGCGGCGGCGACTTTTAGCCAGGCAGGATAACGAAGCAGTTTAAGAGGCTCTGATGCTTTTCCAGGATTCACAATCCGCTGTCTCAAAAGCTGGTATTGTTCATCGGCTTCCCGCTCTTTCGCTTCGTGCCCCAGCAAAATGATCAGGTTTTTGATCTCATCAATTTTTTCGCGCTGACCCGGATTGTCTTTTAGCCAACTCTCCCAATAACGAATGTCTTCGGCGTTTTTGCCCAAGCAATAGTTCAGGAAACTTTCATCCTCGATCAGGCCTGATAAGTCTTTGTCTTGCATGTGTTATTTGCGATTTTAGCAAATAGAGCAGCAAAGCACCTGTTTTCACTATCGGTTTTTGAAAAAAATAAAAAATATTGCTGTTAGGATAGTGATGGCAATAGAAAGAATGCCTAATTGTTCTTTTCCCATAAGCGATCTAAGCTTATCTACAGCTTTATAAATAGTGTTATATACCGTATTGATTGAGACTTGGTTATTTTCGGCTATTTCTTTGTATGATAAGCCCAAATAGAATTTTTGATATACCATATTACGCTGGCTTTGGGGTAATTGACCGACATACTCTTTAAGTATACGGCTAACATTGGCCGATGAAGCATTAATGATATGAACCGCCTCCGCAGAAGGAACCATACCAAACTCCTCTAACTCATTAAGCTTCAAACTCTCGTCTGAGCTAAAACTTTCTTTTCTGTAAAGTTTGCGAAGAAATGCTGTGAGTATATAATTATGATGATTAAGGGTATGCTGAAGGGTTGTGCGATTTTCCCATAAATAAAGGAAAAGATCATTAATGTTATCTTTTACTTTGGTTGCAGGAAATCCCTTTTTTAACCCGATATAACTGAGATAATGAAAATAATGCGTGTAAAGGTCGTAAAAAGCAGGCTCACTTTCCTTTTTTATGAAAGCATTCCATTCTTCCTTTAAGTCCTTTCCTTTCCGCATTTTAAAACACCTTAAAGCGAATATAATGAAAACCTGGGATTTAAAAGATTCTACCCGAAGGTATCGCATGTTATCGACATGTCTCGCAGTAGCTCTTTTTTAATTTTAAAAGGGTGTTAAAGTGCACAATGTATTAACAGAAGTAAGCTCCTTAAACAATAGTTATATGCATATGCTATAATTGGTAATCGCTTTTAAATGCTCCAAAAAGTTCGGGAATTGTCCCGTTCACCTACCTAAAAATCAGGCAGTTACTATAATAGGTAATTGCCTGATTTATTTCTGATCATACGGTGCTCATACACACCAGCCATGCATGAAGTTAATTACAAAATACCGGCTTATAACCGAAACGGATAAAAAACAAAAAGGACCACCGGTCAGATGTTCCTTTTTGCTGAACCAGGTTCATTCTGGCTACTTAATCAACCAGCGGAGTTCTGTTAATTTTTCTCTGCGTTATAAATTGGTAAACCGATCCTGCTATAAATAGTATTAAAATAACAAGCAATGTTTTTGCTATTATAGGGTCTGTTGGTGCCTTAGCCAGCGGATGTCCGATTGGAACACGGGTTAAGGTTTCATTAACCGTAGGAACCCACGATAAGAAAAAACTAAAGGACAAAAGGAAATTCTCGAAAAAACGCGCTTTTGTATTCCCCTTTTTTCTTAAATTAAGTAGGTAAGCTATTACTACCAACACAACTATGAACAGGGCAAAATATGCCCGGCATTGAAACCGCCATGTTTTGATATACCTAATGCCGTTAACGAGGTAATAACCGTTGTATACAAATAGATCTTGCCGGAACTATGCCTTAGGTTTATTTTACCAAACCTGATGTAGGATATCACAGCAGCAATAATGGCTGTTATGCCAATGATCGTATGAAATATCCCTAAATTAGTTAAGCTCATTTTAATAAAAATTGAAGAGTGCTGTAATGAAAAAAAGATTAAGATACCAGGCGAGCGTCTGAACTAATGGGTATGTTCAATACTTTCGAGATCAAACAATTTTTCTCCGCACCGTTTACGATAGCTTCAAACTCAGCAGCATCGACACCCGGTACCACGCCTGTAATAGCCAGATGGATACTTGTGATCGCAACACCTTCCATTACTAAGGTGGCTTCGGTATCCAACGATGTAGGGTTGAATCCTTTTTCTGTTAACGCCAGGCTAACCGCCATGGTAAAACATCCGGCATGTGCAGCGGCTAACAACTCTTCCGGATTGGTGCCCTTTTCTTCGCCGGTAAAACGGGTTTTGAAACTGTAGTTGGTTTGGTTTAAAATTTCGCTTTGGGTACTTAACTGGCCTTTACCTTCTTTAATGGTGCCTTCCCAATGTGCTTTTGCTGTGCGTTTCATGTTGTTTATGATTTAAATTTTGATCGTCGATATTGACAATACAAAGGTGCAGCACAGCCGGGAAACGCGTTTTGTGATTCAGGTCAATTACTTGGCAATTTGGTTCAGCCGGTAATGGGTTGGCGAGAGGTGGTATTTATCATGAAAGCTTTTGGTAAAATTAGCCAGATCATTAAACCCGCAATTATATGCAATGTCGGCAATGCGGTTATCAGAAGCCAAAAGCAGTTCTGCGGCTTTTTCCAGCTTTTTGTTCTTGATATAATTTGCAGGCGTATCGTTGTATAATTTGGCAAACTCTCTTTTAAATGACGAAACACTTAAATTAGTTTTTTGCGCCAATTCTTCAATGTTGATCTGAGCAAACAGGTTGGCTTCAATAATTTGCTTGAAGGAAAACTTTGCAGGTGAAAAAAGCTGGGATAAAATAACCTGAATGGTTTCAACCTGCTGCGTTTGGGATAATAAAAGGATGATCTCCTTCAGTTTTAAGATCAATATCTCATCATTTACCAGTGATGGGTTCTCAAAATAAAAAAGCAATCCCTCAATATATTTCTGGATCAGAAACTCATTATTGATCCTGCCATGCGATTGGTTGGATATGGATTTGCCTGGTTGAATTATCGCCGGCAATTCTCTTTCATAAATTTTCTTTAAAATTTCCGGGTGAAAGGTAACGATGACTACTTCGCCCGCGCTGGTGTCTCTGGTATTACGAATTTGTTTCCCGGAGTTAAGGCAATTCAATAACAGCGAGTGATTAACAGGAATATCCGTTTGGTCATCCTCAAATTGAAACTGCATTTCGCCCTGCAAAACATATAAAAAGCAGGCACGTTCTTCCACCGGAAAATCATACGCAAAGGGAGGTTTTACCACCAACTTTTGGAGGAAAGGCTTTCCAAGCAGATCGATTTTTTTATAGTTGCTTTGCATTTTCTTAAATACTCCCCACGGGAGTGTAAATTTGAATAGCTAAAATACCAAAAAAACGGGTGCTTGCGGAGTATGAAGCGTTGCTTGTGCCTAAATACTTATACCTCGTTGGTCCGGATGGGTTATTAAAAACAATATCATTTTGCAAATATTTTAAATCCCGGACACACAAAAACCTATTTCCAGTTTTTACTGGAGCTAAATTGGAATATGCCTGTAAGCTGCTGGTCGATAATAGGAGGCTTATTAAACAAGTATGTTACGAAAGAGGCTTCAATAACTTTGCCAGCTTTCATAAGTCCGCGGCAACATCAAAGAGAATTTGCATAAATTGCTCATATATAAGCCAATTAATAAAAATATCGGTCAGGGAAAACCTTTTAAATTTGATCTGTGCAGCGCAAAATTGCTGATTAGAATTTAACACAACTTTACCCCAAAAAGAAAAGTAAGATTATAAATTTTAATTATTAAACCGGATATATGATGAAATACAAAAGCGCGATTTTAACATTATTCTTGAATGTGTTTATAGCGCACAAAGTTGTCGCACAATCCGCTCCGGATTCGTTGCCGGCATTACCGGGTTCAGGATTAAACCAGCACCCTTTTTTGTATGCCGGCGAATGGCAGGATCATAAAATGACCGACCAAAATATGTATATTGTTAAAAACGGAAAGGTGGTTTGGACATTTGTAATGGGCACCTATGGAGAGTATGGCGATGCAACAATGCTCTCTAACGGGAACATTCTTTTTTCGCGCTTAAGCGGCGCTACCGAGATAACCCAAAGCAAAAAAGTGGTTTGGAATTATGAGGCCCCGTATGGCGCTCAGATTCATACGGCGCAACCTATTGGCCTTGACAGGGTTTTTATTTGCCAGAACGGGCTCCCCGCCAAGGCTCTTATTATCAATATAAAAACGGGGAAGGTAGAAATGGAGCATGTTTTACCTACCAAATCAATTACCGATTCTAATACCATACACGGGCAATTCAGGCATATCAGGTATACAAATGCAGGTACTTACCTCATTGCCAACCTGGGGCTTGGAAAAGTAGTGGAGTATGATAAGGACTGGAAAGAGCTCTGGTCGGTTGATGCTCCGTCGGCCTGGGCGGCAGTAAGATTGAAAAACGGAAACACATTGATAAGCGGCAACCAGCATGGCTATGTTCGCGAGGTGAACCCCAAAGGAGAGATTGTATGGGAAATTAATAAAAACGACCTGCCCGGGATAACCTTATATACTGTGCAGGAGGTAAGCAGGCTGGCCAATGGCAACACCGTGATATGTAACTGGTATGGCGGTGTAAAAAAAGCCGACTGGAAAAAGGTTGTGCAGGTAATTGAAGTAACTCCTGATAAAAAGGTAGTTTGGGCGCTCCGCCAATGGGCCGATCCAAATCTGGGCCCGGCATCCTCTATTCAATTGCTTGATGAGCCTGGTAAAGCAGAGAACGGCGATATCCAAAGATAACATACCGGCTACCTGTTAGAGGGGTTTGCGGGGATAAGTGGAGATGTAATTAAGCTTAGTCAGCATCATTGTATTATTTGAAATTACTTCAAGATCTTCATAAAAGTTCGAGAATTGCCGCGTTCCCGCTACCGGTAAGATTAATGCAATAAGCCTATAAATTTATAGCGTTTATTGCATTTTTCGTTTGATTCCATTTTGCTTAACCAGGTACGCTTCCCCTCCTTTCCTTTAACTTGATTGAATATTGCGATGGCTTGTACGTCGATTAGCCTGAGCATCTTTGTACGGTATTGAGAGAATCCTACCGTCGCCGTAAATCGTTCCTGCAACCTATATAGATTGCACCTGTTGAACATTCGAGCTATTTTAATAAACATATATAGCCGTATCGTAAAAAGAACAGGCTTAGCTTTGCCTAAAGCATTTAATCAAATTGAGTATTGCTTTTACCAATATAATGATGAACAGAATTTGGTTTACACTTTTACTGCTATCAGCTTTTGGCTTTATGCAGCCAGGCCAGGCACAAAATCCTATCATTCAGACCAAGTACACTGCTGATCCGGCACCGATGGTATACAAGGATACCGTCTTCCTGTACACCAGCCATGATGAGGACGACGCTTTCGGTTTTAAGATGCGAAACTGGTTATTATACACTTCAACTGATATGGTGAACTGGAGAGACCGGGGTATCATTGCGTCACTAAAGGATTTTAAATGGGTCACTACCGACAATGGCGCCTGGGCGCCACAAATTATCGCCAGAAACAATAAATTCTACATGTACTGTCCCATGCCTGGCTTTGGTATCGGTGTGCTGGTAGCTGATAATCCATATGGGCCATTCAAAGATCCTATCGGTAAGCCGTTGATCAAAAACAGCAGTGACGATATCGACCCGACTGTTTTTATTGATGATGATGGCCAGGCCTATCTGTATTGGGGAAATCCGAATTTGTATTACGTAAGGCTGAACGGGGACATGATTTCTTATTCGGGATCTATTATCAAAGATCCAACAATTGCCAAGGTTAAAGGCATGCCCGATCCGTATCACTACCAGGAAGGCCCCTGGGTGTGGAAGCGTAATGGGCGGTATTACCTGGCCTATGCTTCTACTTGCTGCCCCGAAGGTATCGGGTATGCTACGAGTAAAACACCCGCCGGCCCCTGGGAATACAAAGGGATGATTATGGACGGGGATAAACGATCCAGTGGGAATCATCCCGGGATTATTGATTTCAAAAATGAATCGTATTTGTTTGGGTTCGATTATGCCATTTTGAAGCAAAACATGTCTAAACATTATGAGAGGCGCTCGGTATGCCTGGAAAAAATAACCTACAATCCGGATGGTACCATACAAAAATTACCTTTTTGGTCTAAAAATGTTGCGCAGGTTGGCACGCTTGACCCATTTAACCGTGTCGAGGCAGAGACAATGGCATATAGCGAAGGGTTGAAGACAGACCTGCAAACCGAATGGGAACGAAATGTATCCTGGGATAAAGGAAAAAAAATTGCCGACCGGATTATTTTGACGAATATCAACAATGGCGATTTTACCAAGGTGCAGGGCGTTGACTTTTACAGGCAAGCTACCTCTGTTGAAGTAAGCGTAGCATCGATGGATGGCGGCCGTATCGAATTTCATGCAGATAAGATTGATGGGCCGCTGATAGCCAATGTCGAAGTTACGGGCAAAGGAGAAGGCGATGTTTGGAAAACGCTAACGGCTCCGGTTAAAAAAATCAGCGGCGTTCATGATTTGTATATTGTTTTTAAAGGTCAGAAAGAGTTATTTTACTTTGATTGGTGGAAATTAAACAGTAAATAGCCACCACACGTTTTACCAGTTTTTTCTTAAAATATGTTTAAATCAGAAATATTCAGAACGTTATCCGGTATCAGAACAAGCCTTTTTTTCGCTGTTTCTCTTCTTTTTAATGTCGAAGTTTCGGCGCAACAGCCAACGCAAACCGTATGGCTGGATGACCTGGATCTGAGCTCCGCCACGCAGGGGTATGGAGTGCCAAAACGGAATAAGTCTGTCGACGGGCACCCGCTCACCATTGCAGGAATAACTTTCGCGCGTGGCTTTGGCAGCCATGCAGCAAGCTTGCTTACCATCCTGACCGAGGGTAAAGCCAAATCGTTTACGGCGAAAGTTGGTATTGATGATGAGGTAAAGGGCCAAAAACCCGCTGCCGAATTTATTGTAGCCGGCGACGGCAAAACATTATGGGCCAGCGGAATAATGCACCTTGGCGATCCTCCTAAATTGTGTAACGTTGCACTCGATGGCATTAGCAGGGTAGAGTTAATTGTTACCGATGGCGGTAACGGTGAGTATTACGACCATGTAGATTGGGCCGACGCAAGTTTTGAAGCCACAGGAGTAACCGGTTTCAAAACGTATAACCCCATCAGCAGCGAACCATATATTTTAACGCCTAAGCCGGCGGCATTTCCTAAATTGACAGGGGCCAAAGTATTCGGCGTTCGTCCGGGATCGCCATTCTTGCATTTAGTTACTGCAACCGGCGACAGGCCCATGAAGTTTTCAGCCTACCATTTACCTAAAGGGTTACAGATCAATTCTCAAACGGGGCAGATTACGGGGGTACTTACCCAGCTCGGAACTTACATGGTCCTGATCAAAGCAAAAAACGCCAAAGGGATCGCCGAAAGGCAGCTTAGGATTGAGTGCGGCAACCGGATCGCCCTCACGCCGCCAATGGGGTGGAACAGTTGGAACTGTTTTGCCCAGGAAGTATCGGCCGATAAAATAAAAAAGGCGGCCAACGCCCTGGTTAAAACCGGGTTGATCAACCATGGCTGGACCTATATCAATATCGATGATTTTTGGGAAAATAACCGGAATTCCAAGGATTCTTCATTGCGTGGGAAACTACGGGGCGAAACAGGTGATATTGTACCTAACTCCCGCTTTATCGATATGAAAGGCCTTGCCGGTTATGTGCACGGACTGGGACTGAAGATCGGGCTTTATTCGAGCCCCGGCCCGTGGACATGCGGAGGCTGCGCAGGCAGCTATGGCCACGAAAGGCAGGATGCAGCGCGTTATGCCGAATGGGGCTTTGATTATTTAAAATATGATTGGTGCAGTTACGGCAACGTGATCGACGGGCTTCCCGGTGACGACCCGTATCAGATATCTTCTCTATCATACAAAGGAGGCGATAAGTTGACTACCGCTGTTAAACCTTTCAAAATAATGGGCGACTATCTTCGCCAGCAACCACGCGATATTGTTTTCAGCGTGTGCCAGTATGGTATGTCGGACGTCTGGAAATGGGGGGATTCTGTAAACGGCAACTGCTGGCGAACCACTAACGATATTACCGATACCTGGGCAAGTGTTAAAAATATCGCTCTGGCGCAGGATAGAACAGCGCCATATGCAAGGCCGGGTAATTGGAACGATCCGGACATGCTGGTGGTTGGGCAAGTGGGTTGGGGAAACCCGCATCCAAGTAAATTGAAACCCGATGAGCAATATTTACATATCAGCCTTTGGAGCCTTTTTGCGGCGCCGTTGCTGATTGGTTGCGATATGGACAGGTTAGATGATTTTACCTTAAACCTGCTCACCAATGATGAAGTAATAGAAATAAATCAGGATCCCCTGGGCAAGCAAGGCACCTGCCTGCAAACCATCGGAGAACTGCGGATTTATGAGAAAGACCTCGAAGACGGCAGTAAGGCGATAGGGTTCTGCAACTTCGGTATAGATCGCGTCGACCTCTCCTACCAGGATTTTAGGAAGCTTGGCCTGCAAGGACGATTTAATGTCAGAGATGTATGGCGGCAAAAAGCGGTGGCTACAATCGAATCCCAGAACGGTAAATTGCAAATCGAGGTGCCGCCTCATGGCGTATTATTATATAAATTTTCACCTGTGACTAAACTAACACATAAATATTAAGAGCAATGAATAATGCAAAGCTGAAAAGAAGAGCCACCCCGGCAATTTTTTTGCTTGCTGTGCTGGCCACATGCGCAGGCTTACAAGCACAAAATCCTGTTATTCAAACCCACTATACGGCCGACCCGGCGCCGATGATCTATAACGGCAAGGTTTACTTATACACCAGCCATGATGAGGACACTACTGTTCGTAATTTTTTTACCATGAACGACTGGCGCTGCTATTCATCGGCCGACATGGTTAATTGGACCGATCTTGGCGCCGTATTATCATACAAGGTATTTGACTGGGCAAGGGGCGACGCCTGGGCGGGGCAATGTATCTATCGTAATGGCAAATTCTATTATTATTTGCCCGTAAACCAAAAAAATGGTGGAAATGCTATAGGAGTGGCCGTTTCCGATAGCCCGGCCGGGCCTTTCAAAGATGCGCTGGGAAAACCACTGTTGGTTGGATACGGTTATATCGACCCGACAGTTTTTATCGATAGTGATGACCAGGCTTATTTATATTGGGGCAACCCGAATTTATGGCACGTGAAATTAAATGCAGATATGATTTCGTACGACCAGAAAACGGGTGTGGTAATGGAAAACATGAATGATATGAATTTCGGCCACCGCGAAAAAAAAATAAATAGCCGCACTGCCGATTACGAAGAAGGGCCCTGGCTGTTCGAGAGAAAATCAAAGTATTATATGCTTTATCCGGCCGGAGGCGTGCCTGAACACTTGGCCTACTCAACCAGCGATAGCCCTCTCGGGCCCTGGGTCTATAAAGATACCATTATGCATGTAATCAAAAATCGCGGGGCCTTCACCAACCACCCGGGTTACATAGAATACAAAGGCCAGCCTTACTTGTTTTACCATAATGCAGGCCTGCCCGGCGGTGGCGGTTTTAAGCGCTCCGTTTGTATTGAGCCTTTTCAATTTAATGCGGATGGTTCCATCCCATTAATAAACCCTACTAAGGAAGGTGTTACCAAGAGCGCGGCCCCTTTAAATCCTTATAAAAAAGTAGAGGCCGAAACTATTGCGTGGTCAGAAGGGGTAAAAACAGCCCAGGATGCGGCAACAGGTGTTTATGTGACCAGGATTAATAATGGCGGCTATATCAAAGTGAGGAGCGTTGATTTTGGCAGAGGTGCAGTATCTTATGAAGCCCGCATCGCCACGGCTTTAAATGGAGGGAAGATCAATCTTCATATCGATACGCCCACCGGGCCATTGATCGGGACTTTAAACGTTGCATCCACAGGTAATGATGCCGTTTGGGCAATTCAAACCTGCAATGTGACCGGCATAAAAGGGATTCACGACCTGTTTTTCGTTTTTGAAGGTGGTGATGGCGACCTTTTCAATTTCGACTGGTGGAAGTTTAACGCTAAATGATAAAGTAGAATTTAAAGGAATGATGAATTTTCCCATATTATAACCAATAAAGGTTTATTGGTTAATTTGAATTTACACTTTTTAGTCGGGTGTATGACCGAAAATTAGCGGCCGCGGCCCAAACGGTATCCACGGATAATATTACGCTTTAATAATCACTTAGCTTATTGTTTTTTTATGAGATCAATTAAAATAAGCAAAAACAGGATTTCTGAATTCGGGGTGATCTTCAGATTTCGCCGCAGGTACTGTGTCGTTTCAGAAAGGTGGTTTTTAATAGTGCTCTTTGACAGGTTCAACTCCCGGGCTATTTCATCATGACTGAGATCCTCATATTTGCTTAATTGAAACACTTTTTGTTTTTGAGGAGATAATTGGGCTATAGCTTTAGCAATTAAGGAACGTAATTCCTGCGTTTCGATGCGTTTTTCGGCATTGTTGGTATGATGCTGTATATTCTCGGCAAGCAATGCGATTAAATTCGTTTCTTTAGCTAATTTCCGAAGATAATCGATGGTTTTATTACGGGCGATAGAAAACAAATAGGCCTGGGGCATCTCCACATTCAGTAATGCAGCGCGGTTAACCCACAATTTCATAAAAACGTCCTGAACTATTTCTTCAGATACCTCTTCCGATTTAGACATTTTAAAAACATAAGCAGCAATGCGGTCAAAATAGACATCATAAATCGTTCTGAATGCCATTTCATCTCCTGCTGCTATCTTATTAAATAACAACCTTTCTTCGTATGGTTGAAGCCGTCGCACCAATCGCTAATTAACAGTATATCAATGTATAAATTAACATGCAATATAAGAAAAGGCACATTAATTTGCAATTTATTTGCAATTAATGTGCCTTTAAAGCCGAAAATGGGTTTCCTATCGAAAATTTTGCTCACTCATGGGATTAGTCGTATCATCCTACCCTTTAATTGTTAATGCAGCATCAATTTTGCCCAGCATATCATTAAGATGGTCACGGGTTTGTGTATCATGAATTGCCGGTAATGCTCTCCTTATTTTTACCCGTAAATGTATCAACTCCGCTTTAGCGATACTGTTTAGATCAGATCCCCTTATCACAAGCGTAGTCGCTGGTTTTACAATAGCACAAATTTTATCTAAATGGCTTCTCTGTAAATTGCGGCGATAGATGCTTATCGGCTTTTTAGTAACCAACTCTGTCCATATATACTTATCCAGATCGTTAAACATATCCGTTACTTTATAGGTTGTAGGGTCCATCGCTTCCGCTGCAAGCATCCGGTTTATCCTGGTACCGTTAAATAACCTTACCAATGCACTTTCCTGCAATGAGGTGATGATCTCAATCGGCGAACTTCCGGTATAATCCAGTATCCGTTTATCAACTACCCAAAGTGGGGGAGTAAATACCTGCCTATTCAAAAAATCCATTGCCTCTTTTTGTGTTGCAGCAGGTACGACTGAGTAAACCGCGCCGGCTTGCTCAACCGACTTTGAATCTACATACCTGCCGCCAACGTTTTTCAATACATGGCCAATGTACCGGCTAAATTGATTAAATACCTGCTCGTGCATGTTTTGCAGCTCCTCATAACTCTCATTGTCCTGCCTGGTCCATTCGGGTAAGTGGAGCATAATCCTTTTCAGGTTTTTTATGCCGTAGTCGCTTGCTTTCATGGCGTTATCGCCGATATCCTCGCTTTGCATACGCGGGTCTTCGGTGTTGTTTTCACTCCCGAACCAATAACGCCTGTCGGCGGATTTAGCAATGATCCATTTGTTTAATATAGGTATTTCCTGATCTGCATTTTTCGCTTCAGGTATTAATTTATAACCCCATTCTATGGCCCACTTATCATATTCGCCAATCCGCGGGAATATGCCGATCTCCGAGATATTATCTTCGGGTTGGGCTACATAATTAAAACGGGCATAATCCATAATGGATGGGGTATGGCCATTCGCTTCTACCCAGGCCTTATCCCTCAGTTTCTCGACCGGGGTTGATGAACTCGACCCGAAATTGTGTAATAAGCCCAACGTGTGGCCAACCTCATGCGAAGAAACAAAACGGATCAACTGCCCCATTAACTCGTCATCAAACTGCATTTTCCGTGCTTTAGGATCTATAGCTCCGGCCTGAACAAAGTACCAGTCGTGCACCAGCTTCATAATATTGTGGTACCAGTTGATATGCGTTTCTATCACCTCGCCGCTGCGCGGATCCGTAATATGCGGGCCGCTTGCATTAGGAATGGATGATGGCTTATAAACCAGTGCCGAGTTGCGTGCATCATCTAAACTCCAGTTTGGATCTTCCTGCGGCGTAGGGGCTGTTTTCCCAATGATAGCGTTTTTAAAACCAGCCCTTTCAAATGCAGCCCGCCAATCGTTAATGCCTTGTATCAGATAAGGTACCCATTTAGCGGGCGTTTCGGGGTCAATATAAATAACGATCGGTTTTTTAGGCTCAACTAACTCGCCTTTTTTATACTTCTCTATGTCTGCATCTTTGGGTTCCAGGCGCCAGCGCTCTATAACAGAAACCCGCTTGATACCCTGTTGGTTGATATCAAAATCGGTATAGTCAGAACTGAAATAACCTACCCTGTCATCTGCATATCTTGCCTGCATAGGTATTTGAGGCAGCAATACAATCGAAGTGTTTAATTCGACAGTTACAGGCTTAGGGGTGCCCTGCGGTACGGGTGCAGCCACGCCATTTGTACTTTGCATAGCATTGCCCATAGCCCTGAAATACGTTTTGACTGTTTTTATCTCAGTGTTGATCGGGAAGGTCTTTACGTCGAGCAGGTAAGATTTATCGGCCTGGTATGCGCCAACTCCAAACTTTCCTTTGGCCGATCCGAAGAAAAAGAGGTCATTATCCCCGTTAATAATATCCGTCATATCAATTACAGCGGTTTGCCGATGTGTTAACGAGTCCTTTTTATAAGCTTTTACATCAAAAGCCAATGCAATTGGCTGAACATTAGAATTGCTTACAGCTTTAAACATCGCCTGGGTCGAATCTTTAGAACGCTCGCTGTATGATAGCTCGCGGATAAATAGCTTATTGTTTGGCCCCTGTTCAAACCTGACTACCGTTTGGTTAAGCTCATCGCCGGCATAACCGGTCATCGCGGTCGTATTGCGCATATCTGCACCTGCTTTTGCAAGGCGGCTAACTATCAGAATATCCCTGTTTAAAATGCTGTCTGCGATCTCAAAGTAAACTTTGTCTTCAATTTTATGAACTGTAAACAAGCCCACAGTGGTTTTGGCCTTAGCCGTTATAATATCTTTATATGGTTTAGGAGCGGCTTTAAGAGTTGCGGGAACTGCCTGGCCGGGTGTTGCAGGCGGGCGGTTAGCAGCTTCCTGCGCGTTAGCGACAACGCCGATGCCAAGAGACAAAAAAGTAAGTAAAGCGATCTTGTTCATTTATAATTATTTTTATTTAGTAGTTAGTGTGCTATCTGTTATCAGCAGATACGCTGTTTTCGAGTAAGTACTTAGCGAAATATTGCCATTTTTTATGTTCAAAAAAGGTTTGATAAACCTCGTCGTAATGGTGCGACTGGCCCGGCAAAACCAGCATATCAAAATCTTTATTTGCCCTGATCAATGCATCAACCATCCGGTAGGTGTTTCCTGGGTGGACATTTTGGTCGGTTTCGCCGGTCACTAATAAAAGGTGCCCTTTGAGGTTTTTGGCGAGGGTTTGATTAACGTCGGTTTTAAATTTAAACGATGTTTTAACAATGCCTACCTTGGTAGTATCATCAAACTCTTTTATCCCCTGGTAGCCCTCGCCCCAATTGCGGTTATATATGTTATCATCGTGGTTGCCCGACGATGCCACAGCTACCTTATAAAAACCGGGGTAAGTGCATATTGCAGCAGTGGCCATCATCGCCCCTCCCGAATGACCGAATATGCCAACGCGGGTAATATCAATGTAGCTAAAACGCTGGGCCAGCTGTTCAAGGCCGTATTTATCGTCCTCTAACGGAGCATCGCGCAAATTACCATAGCCATAGGTAGCATACTTTTTACCCCGCAAAGGCGACCCGCCGCGATGCCCCATGCAAACTACAATGCAACCCAGTTGAGCAAGCGGAGCATTATCGTATTTATCAAATACGGTAAAATCGGTCCAAACGGTTTCTGTTTGCGGGCCGGGGTATACCTGCGAAATGACCGGGTATTTTTTTGAAGGGTCGAAATCGAATGGCTTCCACATAATACCGTACAAATCTGTAACGCCATCTTTTGCCTTAATCGTAAACGGTTCGGGTGTGCGCCAGCCATAATCAAACAGTTTTTTAAAAGCAGGGCGTTCAAGCTCACATATCAGTTTTCCTTTGTTGTTACGTAAAACAGTGACCGGCGTTTGATTTATGCGCGAGTAATTGTCTAAAAAATAGTTTCCGGTACTTGAAAAATATACCTGGTGCGAGGCGTCTTCGGGGGTTAAAAGAATTTGTTTTTTTCCATCCAAAGTTGTTTTGTATGCATGCGGATAATAGGGGTTGCGCCCAGGCTCTTTACCATAACCGTAAAAGTAGATGGTATTTTTTGCCGTGTCGATCCGTAGTAGCTTACCTGCAGTCCAGTTGCCCCGGGTTACCTGGTTTAGCAGGCGGCCACTGCCCGAATAATGGTAATAATGCCCCCAGCCCGAGCGATCTGACCACCACAGGATGTCTTTGCCTTTATCTAAAACAGAAACATTAAATAGCTCATCGTTAATATAGGGCTTGCTTACTTCGTTAATAATTACCCTTACCGCTCCGGTTTGCATATTTGCGGCACAAAGCTCAATTTCATCGCGGGTTCGTTTTTTTCGTAAAAAAAACAGTTCTCCAGCCTGGGCATCGGCTTTAACCACAGATAATTCCTGATCGGGCCATTTGCCGGCATCGACTTTAAGCATTTTTCCGGTAGCGGCATTGCCAATAAACAACTCGTACTGTGTAACATTTGCATCGCCGGGTAACTCGTATTTATAGGTTTCTACCCTTGGCCTCGGGAAAGCAAGAGAATATACTAACGATAATGTTTTTACCCTGCGGTTATCTTTGCGTATAACATAAAAACACCCGGTGTTGCCAAGCCAGATAGCATTACACAAGGTGTTTTTGTTATTAAGGCTATCGCCCTCGTTAATATCGAATGAATAATAAGGCGCAGCGTCATGCGATAAGGCAATTTCACTGTTGTCGCCATTTTTTTTGAGGTAAAGATTAGATCTGCGTGCATACAAAACCCACTTTTTATCAGGCGATACCGTGCCCATTATTGCCGGTGCCGGATGAAAATTTTCTTTAGGTAAAGCACCAAGCTTATGTTCATAAAAATCATAAGCATACTTGCTGCCTTTGTAATTAAGTTCGACAGTTGTTTGATTAGCCGTGGCATTAAATGGCGGGTTTACAGTTAAACCTGTCGAATCAATGTGTTCATTCCGGAGTTCCGCCAGCTTTTTTAAGATAAAGGGCCTGTCAACCAAAAGGGTTTTAACTCCCTTTGCGGGATCGACGTAGTAATAATTTTTTCCGGCCTCGTCATCAAAAATAAACCAGAACCGGTCGCTGTTTTTAAAGAAGAAAGGTAGCACCCTGTCGCTCCCGACGCGGCTTTTCAAGTTTGCAACATCGTATTTTTCGGCAGCGGCAAAGTTGGCTTGCTGAGCCCGCAGACCTGGCATTGCTGATAAAAAAATGACTTCAATAAAAAAGCAACTGCGCAGTATCGTATTTAGAACTATCCGCATTTTAATGTTTGGCTAATGGTATAATTCTATCGTCCTTGGCTGTAAGGATAACGTTATCCATCGCTTCCTTATACGCCAGGCGAGCCTCAGGAGAGCCCTTTTTTGAATACGACAACATGTATGTGAATACGATCGACTGGTTTTTTTTGCTCAAAATGGCAAACTTGTCACGAAATAAGTGAGCAAGTCCAACAGTATCTTTTTGCCCGGCAGCCTGTGCCATATCCATCATAACAATCAGGCCTTCCTTGTTTTCCAACTCGGTAGCTTTTATTTGGGTCCGATAGTTATCAAATTCAGCTTGTTGATAAGGATGATCTTTACCGCGACTATTTTTAAAATACCAGCCGTGTAAACAATATTCTGCCGTTTTCCTGTACATATTATCCAATCGCTCCTGTACAGCTTCTTTACCGTTTACCGTCGCAAACTCGCGCCAATGATCTGCCAGATAATTAAAATTACGGCTGTGCACGTCAGACACATACATGGCGTATCTGTTATTGCTAAACAGGTACCAGTTTTCGGGTAATAGCTTTTCTGCAGGCGATAACATGTCAAAGTACTGCTCAGCAATTTGTGCGCCTTCCGTCGTTTCCATCATATCGATTTTAACTTTGATGTATTCCCTTAAAAAATCTTTGGAGCGGTTACCATCGGCATACATTTTATTCATTACTGCCACCCTGTTTGACGGATTTTGCCCTTCTTTTATCTTTGCTACAAATTCTTTCGCGCTCATGGCGCCTACAAATTTGTACACCAGGTTACCATCACCATCCAACAATAAAAATGATGGGTAGGCCTCCACGTGGTATTTGATATGGGCAGCTTTACCCTCACCCTTTTCCATGTCCAGCTGCACATTTACAAAGTTTCTGTTAAAAAATGCGCCAACGGTATCTATGGTAAATACGTTTTGAGCCATCTCTTTACACGGGCCGCACCACACGGTATAACAATCAACAAACACCAGTTTATCTTCATTTTTTGCTTTGAGTAATGATGCAGATAGTGAAGATTTTTCGAATAAAATACCGTTGTTTTGCGCGTTGGCAACGCCGGCGATCAGCATTAGTAACAATAATATCCTTTTCATATTTTTCGTTTTATGACAGCTTTTATACCTATCGCCCGGCGTAATTGCCGATAGCCTGCAGGTCAACACCGTAATTGTTTATAAAATAATTCCTTACGATGTTGTAGCGCTGCCTTATCTTTCCGTTAGTGTCTTTCGTAACATTTAATATGCCGGTAAAAGAGCTGATGGTATTTGCCTGGCTTTTATTGAGCGTAGCCTCGGTACAGGTTACCATGGCCTGCATATATTGCGCCCAATCCAATTGCGATGTTACCCCGCTATATGGGGCAATTATGCCGGCTGTATAAGCCGTAGCGGTACTGGTATAGGTTACGCCATAATTGGTTATAGCGGTAAAATCGGCTGTTGGGGCACTTAAATTACGTGTAATGATGCTTTGCATAAAAATGAAGTTCACTTTTTTGGCAAACGCGATCGAATCTTTTTGTGCCATAGTTGCCGCCGATGAATTGCCATAGCCAACACACAAGTTATCGTAGTTATACCAGGCGCCCACATAAGTATCAACCCTTGCATATGTTATAGGAGGGCCAAATGAAACTACTTTTGAATAAACAGAATCAACCGTATTGCACAACATGATCTTAACCGGTAAAAACTGTTTTAAAAACTTATCGCTGTAAAAGCCAAACCATAATTTATTTAAAACTACCAGCTGCCTGGTGATATAGTCGGACGAAGTGGTATCTGCCTGGGTTGCCAAATATCCGGTCGACCAAAAATTGGCCGTTGTAGTGCTTAATACCGAATTTTTCCAGCCGAGCGGTGTCCAATAAGTATCCTTATCGCTGAATTTATACAGCAGGTAAACCCCATATTTGCTATAAAAATCGACGATGGTTTTGTCGTATGGATGGTTGCCCTGTGGTACAGTATAACCAATATTCTGATCGGAGGCCACAAGTGCTGCTTCTTTTTTGCACGATTGAAACAGTAACAGCATACTTAACAATATGCTTAGCGAAATACACAGATTCTTGTACATGTCTTTATGTTTTTAAGATGAATAAAACAGTTCCTTATCTTGGATTTTGTTGAAGATTATAATTACGCGCTACCACATCATAGGGGATGGGCAATGCATAGATCAAATTGCTTCCGGGATTTAAAGTATACGATGTTACTGTTCCGTAAGGGTCGGTATAGCTGTGTGTAACACCCAGCCCCCAGCGTTTAATATCAACCCACCTGAAGTTTTCCTCGAGGCAAAGCTCTCTGCGGCGCTCATCCTGTAAAAACTTATAGGCCAGGGTGGCATCTGTAAAAGTAACCGGCACATAAGCGGTATTACGCGTATCGTACCTGTTTTGGCGCAGGTAGTTAAGGTCTGACAGGGCCTGGGTCATATCTGCACCTTGTGCAGTTTTCATATACCGCCTTATGCAGGCCTCGGCCCTGTTCAGATAAAGTTCGGCAACGCGCATACCCTGTGCGCCATAGGTCTGCGATCCTATTTTACCGGTCCGCATAACGTACGAAGGGGTGCCTGTATAACGTGTAAAATAGGTTTTATAGCGCAGGTCGCCCATGTTGGTTGTTCCGTTGCCCTGATCATACAACCCCAGTAACGAAGATGATGGCGTAAATGGCGGCACTAAAACAAGAACATTGCCGGTTGAAACATAAAAATTGGCTATACCGGTGTTTTGATTAAGGCCATATGACCATATCACCTCCTGGCTTAAGGTCTGATCGTATATGCCAGCCGTACTTAGTGCCGTTGCCGATGTAAAATAAGTTGACAATTGGGTAACACTTGGCTTAATTGCCAATGCATTATTGGCATACAGTATCACGTTATCCATATCCTGATCGCGGCCCATGTACAGGTATAATCTTGATAATAAAGCATAAGCAGCAACATGGCTTACGCGGAACACGGATGGCGCTGTATAGTTGTTTTTCAACAGGTCGGCAGCGGTTAACAGATCAGCCTCTATTTGTTTATAAACCTCTGCAAGGGTATTTCTTGCAGGGTAAACATCGCTAACCTTTGACGTCAGAATCAAGGGTACACCCAGGCTTCTTGCAGGATCGATACCGGCCCCGCTATAGGGCTGCCCGTATAAAGTAACCAGCTTGAGGTAATAAAAAGCTCTCAAAAATAAAGCCTGACCAATTATGGCATTTTTAGCCTGGGCGGTGCCCGATACGGAGTTGATATAATCTAACACCACATTGCAGCCTTTAATTTTGCCGTAATAAATGGTCCATGAGTTTACGCCCGATAAATCAGACACGTTTGAGCCAGCGGTACCCGAGATATTATCAAACATGTACGGGCTCCAGGTAAATATAGGGGTGCCGTTATTAGAAAAAGGCAGATAAGTAGGGTTGGGTGCTCCGTTTAACTGCTGCACGCCGTTGCTTTGTATATCGTCGGTAAGCAAATCGGTATACGTATCTGTAACCTGTATATATGGATAGGCATCGCTGTACATTACCGACGCCAGATCATCGGCAGTGGTAGGTTTTAACTCGTCCTGGCTGGATTCGGCCAAAAACTTTTTACACGAGCCAAGCGGTAAGCTAACCGTCAAAACCAATAGTGTGTATATGATATATTTTTTCATGTCAATCTATTTAAAATCAGAAGCTTACATTTACATTTAATGAGTACGACCTTACACGCGGCTGGCCCCCGGCAGCAACTTCCGGGTCAACGCCATTAAAATCTTTGCTTACAATGGCAAAGGGCTGTGAAACACCTGCGCCGGCCCTGATGCTTTTGCAACGCAGGGCGGTAACAATTTTGTCGGGCAGCGAGTAACTCAGGTTAATGCTGTTACACCGCAATTCGGAAGCGTTAACCACCCTTGCTGTGCTATAGCTGTACATTTCATAAACATTGGTATAGGTTTTACCGTCGGGCAATAAAATTCCATTACCAACAGTGGCATCGGGCAAGCCGGGTATTGTCGCGGTAGTGTTGGCCGGCGTCCAACGGTTTAAAATACTTCTCGACAGGTTATCAAACTCAGATGGTACACCATTGGTCAGGCTATATAACGGAGCTAAAAATTTCTTTCCGCCAACCTGCAGGTTAAAATTTGAACCTAAGGTTAGTTTTTTGTACCTGAAATTCATGCCAATGCCACCGGTAAAATCAGGATCGGCTTTACCAACATACTTCATGTAAGATGTGGGATCGGTCACCGGGGTGCCATTAGCAGCAACCTGTAGGTTAATGGTCGGGTAACCATTAGCCGGGTTAATCCCGGTAAAATCAAAGGCCCAGAGACCCGATACAGGGTACCCTTCTTTGTTAAACGCGCCCGAAGCTGCAGTGCGCCAGGTAGCATTTACCTGGAAACCCGATTTAACCAGATCACTGAAGTTTTTTGCGGTATTCAAACTAACCGTCCAGGTAAAGTCCCGGGTACGTACCGGGGTAAAACCAGCACTAACCTCGAAGCCCCTGTTGGTTAACGAGCCGCCATTAATAGGCATACTGGCCACGCCATACTCCGCCGGTACCGAAAGATAAGTAACCAGGTCGCGGGCTGTTTTTTGGTAATAATCTATACTTGCCTGCACCTTGTTTTGGAATAACGACATATCAAAACCAAGGTTAGTGCTGATGGTTTTTTCAAACCGCAGATCGGCGTAGGGCAGCGAGCCAACAGTGAGTAAATAATCTCCGGTAAACTGGTCTGTAACGGCCGCCGCCGGAGAGGTTGGAATTTTCAGGATCAGATCGGGGCTTACGTTGGTTACCACATTGCGTTGATATCCCCAACTGGCCCGCATGCTCAAGCCCGACAGCCAATCGGTATGTTCAAACCATTTTTCGTTGGCAATGTTCCACCTTAAACCACCGGCCAGTACCGGGTTAAATTTTTCCTCGGTATACTGCCCAAACCTGTTAGAACGATCGTTCCTGACGCTGAAATTCAGTACATAGCGGTTATCATACGAGTAATTTAACGTAGCGTAAACGCCAACGTTGTTTGCAGTCCTGTCTGTTTTGTTATGAATCTGTGCATCAACCAGGGTATTGGCTGCTTTTGTGGTGGCGCTGGTTGAAATTTGAGACGGAACTATAGCAAATGTTAATCCCCGATCTCTTAAATAACCATAGGTCGTCGCCGACATCCCAGTATAGTGCGAACTATTAAATTCTTCGCCTATTAATGCTGTAAAAACATGCTTGTTATGGATTGTTTTTGTATACGACAAGCTATTACGCCAGTTCCATGACAGATTCTGATTGTCATCAGCATTGTATTCTCCACCTATAGGGAGCTTGCTGTTTAAATAGGCAAAATCTGTTGGTTTAACGGTACCATAATCGTAATTACGAATACCGGCGATATAACTTGTTTTTTCGGTAGCGTAGGTATTACCCGAAGTTGACGAATTGTTTAAGCTATACAACGATTGCAAGGTAAGCCCTTTGATAATATCGTACCTCGCCGAAACATTGGCATTGAACGCCTGCTGTTTGTTTGACGAACCCGAATTATTCAACTCATTAATTATATTGTATTGCCTGCCCGCACTATTGGCATAATAAAATAAGTTATCCGATTGGTCATAAGCCGGTATTACCCTGCTTGTTTTTGATGCATAGCTGTAAGGATCGGTAAGGTAAAAGCCGTCGGTGGTTCTGCTTGATGCTGACAACTTTGCCGAAATGTACAGCTTGCTGTTTACCTGGGTTGAGATGCCAAAACTGCCGGTGAAACCACTGAGGTCGTTACCAATTGCAGTCCCGTTGGTTGAATTATAACCGAAAGAGCCGTAATACCGCGTGTTGGCATTTCCGCCAGATATACTAACATTTTGACTAACACTTAACGGTGTACGGAAAAGTATGTTAAACCAATCGGTATTCAGCGTTTCGAGGTATTTTACCTGTGCGTTAAATTGAGTGTATGTTATACGGCCAAACAGGTAATCGTTTAAGGCACCGGCAAAACCAACACTGGTATTAAGGTTTGTTCCGCCAACTAAGCCCCGGTTATATATTTCCTCAGAAACCCCGATACGTTCCTGCGAGTTCATCAGGTTTAACCGATCGTAAGTAACCCTTTCGGAAGTATTTACAGTAATGCCATAGGTAATAACCGGCGGGCCAACCTGCCCCTTTTTGGTGGTAATAACAATAACACCATTTGCCGCCCTTACACCATATATGGCCGTTGCCGAAGCATCTTTTAATACGGTGATTTCATCAATATCATTTGGGTTAAGCCAGCCTATCGAAGATCCTACATAATCTCTGATGTAATCAAAATTATCTTTTGTGGCGTTACCGGCATTGCCTAAAGTAGTGCTTAGTACCGTTGCCTTAAAAGGCAGCGGGTCTTCCTGTATAACGCCATCAACAACCCAGATCGGTTCCTGTGAGCCAAGCAGGGTTGATGTGCCTCGTACCCGCACTTTTTGCCTGGTACCCACCTGCCCGCTTTGGTTGGTAACTACAACACCCGGAAGTTTGCCTTGAAGCGCTTGCTCAAGGGTATTTGTTCCGTCAAAGTATAAAGCGCTTGCTTTAATGCTGCTTACTGCGCCTGCAATATTTGACGATCTGAGGTCCTGATAACCGGTCGAAATAACCTGTACATCGCCTAAATGAATAACTCTCCGGGTTAGTGTTATAACCAGGTCATTACTTTTATCATCTACAATAACTTCTTTGGCATTATAATTTATTGAAGAAAAAACCAGGAAACTTCTTATGGGGGCCGAAATATTAAACTTGCCGTCTTTGTCGGTTGTGGTGTACTGAGTAGTACCCCTCACTAATACAGTTATTGCGGGCAAGGGCGCACCGGATGAGTCTTTAACAAATCCCTTAACGAGGATGTTTAGCCTGGGGTCGACAGTAATCTTTTGGGAAGGCCTTGCAATCACCGTAACCTGCTTACCCTGGATTGCATAAGTAAATGGCTGGTTTTCAAAACAGGCATCGAGCGCTTGCTTTAAGGTGACTTTATTAAGGTCAATAGTTACCGGCTTGCTTTTTTCGAGTATGCTATAATTATAGAAAAACACAAAACCGGTTTGTTTGGTTATCGATTTAAAAACGGTTTTTAAAGGTGTGTTTTTAACCGATAATGAAACTGTTTGGGCCTGTGCTTTTACTAAGAATGCCGAAAGCAAAATAATAAACAAACAAAGTGATAACTTTTGTATCGGAGATTTATTAAATGATAAATGCCGTTTAAAATACCGGTCGTAAAAAGTAAAGTTTTGAGTCATATATTTATAGTTTTAAATCAATTAAGCAGTTCTTTTTTCAGAAAAAAACAGGCAAAAAACCTCCTTGCTGCATATTTTACCCTATGCAGGCCGTCATTGTCATGCTGTTATCTGAAATTTTATATTGGCTGTTACGCCATTACCTATTCTTTTGTATTTATATAAATACCACCAGATTTTTTTATTCTGTAACGGTTACTGTTTTTCCATCAATTTTAAAACGAACCATGCTTTGTTCAAGCGTATGTAAAACCTGGCCCAAAGAGGCATCGCGGGGCATGCTCCCGCCAAACTTATCCCGGGTAACCTTTCCCTCAAATTTTACATCCACATCATACCACCTTGATAATTGCTTCATCACATCATGTATATCCGACTGTTCAAACTGGAAGTAACCATTATGCCATGCCACAGCAAGTTCTGTATCTGTTTCTTTAACTGCGATAGTGTTATCTGAAAATAAAGTAGTTGATTGCTGTCCCGGCATCAGCACCGCCGCTTTGGCGCCTTTGGATATTCTTACCTTCCCCTGTAACAGGGTTGTCCTTACAGTATTTTCGTCATCGTACGCATTTATATTAAAATGGGTACCCAATACTTCTACGGTTTGCCCCTTTGTAATTACTCTGAAAGGTTTAGCCGCATTGTGGGCCACTTCAAAATAAGCTTCACCGGTTATTTCAACCTTACGCTCATTAGCAGCAAATGTTGAAGGATATTTAATGGATGACGATGCATTCAACCAAACTTTGGTACCGTCGGATAAGGTAACATCCCATTGGCCGCCTTTTGGGGTTTCGATAAGATTCATATCCACATTATCGCTGTTTTGCAAAACCGGAGAAGTGTTATAAACAATTTGCCCGTCGGTTGTTTTAGTAATAATTGCGGCACCCTGTTTCGCGATCTGCCCTTTTTGCGCATCTTTAAGCGAAATAGATCTTCCGTTAGCTAATATTAAAGTTGCTTTGTTGCTTCCCGGCGCCACATCATTCCTGAATTCGATATTTGAAGCCGATGCAAGCTGTTGTTTGGGTTCGCGGTTTTTTATCAGCAATACGCTGCCAATTGTAAAAACAACTGCCGCCGCAACCGATACCCTGAACCAGACACGTTTATAAAAAGGAATTATAGCTGCCGGCCTGATAATGTTATTGAATATTTTTTCCTTATCTATGCCCGGTGTGGCATCATCCGGTTTTATGCCCGCCAATATCGAATCCATAGTAGTTTGCAGGATAGTGTCATGCGCATCCTGCCCCATCGCTTCGAACAATTCAAGCAGCTCTTGTTTTGTACAAGCTTCACTTGCGTATTGGGTTAGTAAGTATTGTAATCTATCTGTATTTACCGCCATAAAGGATCTTTAAAAAGTTCAGAATTTGATGTTTTATAATTTACAATTTCTTAAACTATACATGAAAGACGGTACAGAAAGAAGAAAGTACTGCCCCCGATAAAATATTTTTTCGCGTTCCCGAAAACGCGTAAACAACATAAGCTGCTTTCACCCTTTTCGCAGAAGCAGAATTACCTGATGAACACGATGTGGAGCAAATCCAATTGCCAAATTCAACCAAAGTTTTTCAATTTGGCTTTTTAAGTAGATTTGTATAGTAGCGCGTTGCAAAAAATGATAATCAGCCGGCAGCATTTTGACTTAGGGAACAAACGGGTAATTGAAAAATTCATCATCAGGACACCTTTCCGGCTTGGGGCAACGTTTCAAAACGAAGCTTGCTTTGTGTATTTCAAAACCGGGGGGACGTTTTTGTCATCACCTACTGAAAGATTAGCCATAGGCGCTACTGAAAGTGTCTTATTGGATTGCAGTAACTACTTTGCCGATTTTATACCAAAAGCACCACCGGCAACCATTGAAGTTTATGCGGTACACTTATACCCTGACCTGCTCAGGGAAATTTATAAAGATACCCTGCCCCAGTTCGTAAAACATAAGGCTACCGGCCAACATGCGAAACTCATTGCAAACCACAGTGTCATCCATCATTTCATCGACAGCCTGGCCTTCTATTTTGAAAATCCCGGCCTGGTCAATTCAGAGCTGCTGCTATTGAAAATAAAGGAACTGATCCTTTTGCTGTTACAAACCAAAAATGCCGCTACCATAGCAGAATTAATAACTAACCTTTTTTCTCCCAGGCAGGCAAATTTGAAAGACGTGATCCAACATCATTTGTACGCTGATTTCTCGATGAACGAATTAGCACAATTGGCCGGCCTTAGCCTATCCTCCTTTAAGCGGGCGTTTAAAAACATTTACCAGGATACCCCTGCCAATTATTTGCGGGCAAAAAAAATGGAAAAAGCGATCGAACTGCTTAAGCAATCCGACTATTCGGTAAGTGAGATCTGTTTTCAAACCGGATTTAGCGACGCTTCCCATTTCACCAAAGTATTCAAAAAACACACCCGGCAAACGCCTTTGGCTTTTAGAAATGCCCATAGGCCATAACGATCCCTCCGTTTGAACCTGATTGACCATTTATTGAACCTTATCGCCAAGCCGGTTCATTATCGGGGTGATAATTTTGGGATAAGAAAAATATATGATGACAACACAGGAAGTTGCTAACCGGTATTACGGGCTGATGCTGGAAAATAAAAGAGAACAGATCGTTGATGAGCTTTATGGGCAGGACATCATCTGCAAAGAACCCGAACATGCCCTGGCCATGGGAATCCCGACGACCACCAGAGGGTTAGAGGCGGTAAAGGCTAAAGCCAAGGCAAGGGCAGCAATGATAGCGGAAATCCATGGCGATTTTTGCAGTGAACCGCTCATAGCCGGCAATTTTTTCAGCGTTGTGCTGGGCAGGGACCTCACGTTGAAGGGCAAGCCCCGTATGAATTTGCAGGAGATCGGTGTTTTTGAGGTAAAAGAGGGAAAGATCGTTTCAGAGCAGTTTTTTTATTGAAAAATGAAAGTTATCAAATTAATTTCCTGGTTCCTGGGCATCGCCATGCTGATGTTCGGTATTTTAAAAGTTTTAAGCCCAACCATCAATGGCTGGTTTGCTGTTCAGATGAAAAACAGTGGCTTGGCAGCGTATATTCCTATGTGGGTAGGTATTGCAGGCGAAATTATGGTTGGATCGGCATTTATATTTTGTTTGGTGACAGACAAAAATCTGGCAAAGAAGAAATTTAGGTTGGGCATCTTGCTGGCCTCTGCTGCCATCATTCCTATGATGCTTACCGCGATCTACGTTCATTTACAACCCAATGTTCCGGCAGCAGTTTTACCTTTAAAAATAAAACCGCCATTCATTCCTGCTGTTTTCCTGCTGCTTGCCTTGACCAATATTTACTGGATACAGCGCCAAATAAAAGACACTGATTAGGCAGAAGCCAGCCTGCTAACATAAGCGTCTGCCACAACGGAGCTGACGAATAAAGACTTCTCGTTCGTTTGCAGATGAGATGAAATGCGCGGTGTTTTCAATCGCATATAAATCGGCTAAAAAGTTAGGCTTTAATCCTGTTTGCTCTACCTGAAAAAGCAGATCGCCTTCAACACAAGTTGGAGGCTTTTTGTTTTTAGCATGGTAACATGGTGTGCCGTTATTAATTACTAATTTTGCTCCATATAACAAATTAATAATGTCGATATCCACCGAAAACGAAAGGACAGGGATACAGCAGGCAAGCGATGCTGTAGCCATTACTTTGAAGAAGATGCGCGAGTATGCCAAGCCCGGTATCTCTACAAAGGAGCTCGACGAATATGGCGGCGGGTTGCTGGCGCAATTGGGTGCACGGTCTGCACCTGCATTAACTTATAATTTTCCGGGCTTTACCTGCATAAGTGTTAACGAGGAAGCCGCGCATGGCGTACCATCTCATCATAAGATATTGAAAGACGGCGACCTGGTCAATATCGATGTATCGGCAGAGTTGAACGGTTACTGGGCCGATAATGGCGGTTCGTTTGTGATTGGGCAAGACATCCACGGTCACGGCAAACTGGTAGCCGCATCAAAAGAGATATTAAAAAAAGCGATCGGCAGCATTAAAGGTGGTGTCAGGATATCGGAGGTTGGCCGGCTGATCGAAACCGAAGCCAAAAAAGCAGGTTACACGGTCATCAAGAACCTCACCGGGCACGGCGTAGGCCGCAGCCTGCACGAAGAGCCGCACGAGATTGCCAACTATTGCGACAGGTTTAACACCATCCGTTTTAAAAAGAATTCGGTAGTGGCAATTGAGACCTTTATCTCAACACGGTCGACCATAGCCAATACCGGAGCTGATGGCTGGACGCTAACCGGTAATAAAGGCGGCTTTATTGCACAGCACGAACATACCATTATGGTCACCGATGGGCTGCCCGTAATATTTACCGCACAGAACGGCATTTGGGATTAATTTAATAACTGCTCGAAAAAACCGCCGATATTTTTTTCCCTGTCCACAAAGTGGATCTCCAGGATCCAATGTCTCGGTTTACCTTCCGGATCGTTTTGCAAAATACCGGCGTGATTATCGGGGTGTATATCCAAACCCAAATCATCCGGGGCAAGCTGCTCATGCGGATAATGCCCAACGATATGGCCGCCTATTTCGCCTGCATACTCCCAGCCATACTTTTTTGCCAGTTGGGTTAAATAGTTAAAGTATGCCGCACCGGTAAGGTTGTTTTGCCCGGCATACCAGGCCCTCGCTTCGTGCCAGGCGGTTTCAATATCGCTTTTCAGCTTCAGCTTTAACGGGTCATTGCCAATAACGTAAGTCCTGCCCAGGTCAGCCTCCCAGCCGTCGACAACCGGGCCGAAATCTACAATCACCATATCGTCGTTCTGAATGACCACATCAGGCGGGTTACTGCTATAAGGCTGCAGCGTGTTTACGCCTGCCCGTACAATTTTTTTATGCCAAAACTCCTCTATTCCAAATTCGTTTTTAGCTAATTCCACTATCTCTGTTATCAGTTCGCTTTCGGTTTTACCGGGTGCTATTAATCCGCGCCCTTCGATAGCGGCAAACAGTTCTTTTGATCTTTGTTCGGCAAGGGCCAGTTTTTGTTTAGTGTTGTTCATACCATTTATTGCTATGCCGTTAATCATTCATATCCTTTCCGTTTTGCAAATCCCTTACGTTCTTTTCAATTAACAGCTTATTACCGCCTTTGGCCTGTAGCAATGCCTTTTGTGCAAACGTAAGCGCCTTTTTATAATCGCCCAGGGCCGAGTACCCGCTTGCCATGCCTATATTGGTAAAAAGCGAATTAGGGTGTTTATCGTAATTCATTTTAAATATCTCGAAGGCCTCTTTTGGCTTTTTGGCATCTACCAGGCCTGCCGCGTAGGTGTATGCCTGTATCTGGCTTGCAAAAGGCATGGCCTTCTTCATTACATCAGCAGCTTCGGTACCGCGCCCCAACTGCTCAAGGATGCTTGCTTTGGTTTGCCAGGCGTAAAAGCTTTCGGTACCGCCAAATGTTACGCTGGTAGCGCTATCGGCCCACATTAAAGCCTGCGGCAGGTTGGTTTTATTTTGCGCACAATAGGCGGCGGCCTGGTTCCAGGCTTCCCACGATTCGGGCAGGGCCTTATCTCCGCGAAGCTCCTTGCGGAACGACGCGATCTGCGTAGCGATCACATCCACCTCAACCTTAAACGGGATGACCAGTTTTTCCCACTGTAATTGAATGGTAGCGCTTTCGGGGGTTTGATCGGTAAACTCATATTTAAGCCATTCAACACTTTTATCGGTTTTTATGGGCTTTACGGTTACACGTAAAGCATCTTCGGCCGGGTCGTAAAAAAAATTACCCCACGATGTCGAATTTTTTGAAAAGATCAACGTGCATTCGCCCGGGTCATAAGCTACAAAAAAGCCATATTTGCCGGCCGGCAGATCGTACCCTTCAATTTTAACATCGGTGGTAAATTCGATGGTGGTATTCTCATTGGCACCGGCACGCCAGGGAGCCGGCTTTTTAGCGCCGTAGCCCAGTTCGGTATAACCTACCGGGATGAGTTCGCCCCAGATATGGCCCTCTCTTTTTTTAACACCCGGGCGGTTGTAGCGGATCATGACATCGGTTATGCCGATCTCTTCGCTTACCGTTGCCCGTTTATTGCCGCCTCGGGGCAGTGAGGTTAGTTGTGCTTTAACCCATCCGGTAAAAGATACCTGGAAAGCAAGAATGAGCAAAAGCAATGTAAGATGTTTTTTCATGATGATATGTTTTGTTTTATAAAATCGGTAGTTACAATTGTTGCAAACTCATCGCTTAAGCTGGCTAATGCCGTTTGGTGGATCAGTTCGGCCGGATAGTTTTGCCCGTCGATACCTTTTTTGTTGAACGTAGCAGTTGCATCGGCAACCAAAAAGGTTTGATAGCCTAAATTACCTGCCATGCGGGTAGTGGTGGAGATGCAATGATCGGTGGTGAGGCCTGCAATAACCAGTGTGGTACTGCCCGCATCGTTGAGCCGCTGTTGCAGGCCTGTACCGATAAAGGCGCTGTTTACATTTTTTTTGATGACCGGCTCTCCCTGCGCCGGTTTGATCAGCTCGTGAAATTGATTGCCGGGCTTTGACTCATGCAGCGGCGAACGCGGGTTAGTTGAACAATGCGCCACATGAAAAACAGGCAAACCCATAGCCCGCCAGGCGTTTAATAATTCGCTGGCCCGTAATTCGGCATCCGGGTTGTTTCGCTCATCTCCCCAATAGGCTACATCGGCAAATCCTTTTTGTATATCAACCAATAGCAATGCAGGGCGTTGTGCTATACTTATTGTTTTTTCTGATGCTTTCATGTGATCTGTACCTGCAAATCACGGCTGTTTAAATGATAAAATAAAATGCTTAATTTTGATTAATTGATAAATATTTTTGATCAAATGGATTTTCAGCAGCTAAAAAATTACCTGGTTTTATGCGAGACCCTTAATTTTAGAAAGGCCGCCGCGCAGATCAACATAGTTCAACCGGCGTTGAGCAGGCAAATACAATTGCTGGAAAATGAAATAGGCGCCCTACTTTTTGACAGGGGTAAACGCAGTGTGACTCTAACAGAAGCGGGTATTTTTTTCAGGCACGAGGCCGAACGCATCGTGCACGATCTGGATAAAACCATCATCAAGACAGCACAGGTGCATAACGGCGAGGCAGGCGAGCTCAGGGTTACGCACGCCAGCTCGGCCATGAATACGGTAGTGCCCGGCTTTTTGGTTAAGATGAAGGATAAATGGCCGAACCTGAAAACTATCGTACAAGAAACATCCAACCAACAGCAACTGGAAACGCTGCTGGCGCGAAAAACGGATATAGGTATAGCTCCTAATATTATTTTACCATCGGCTGTAAACTCCAAGATACTATATCGCGAAAACTTTGTTTTGATCTTGCCGGTCAGCCATCCCCTTAAGGAAAATGAGCCTGCCAGCATAATCGACTTAAAAAATGAGACATTTATCTTGCCGCAGCTTGCAACCGGAGCAGGTTATGTTGAAGCCATATTACAGATTTGCCAGGATGCCGGGTTTAAGCCCAAAGTAGCGCACGAGTCGGCGCACTCGACAGGGGTATTGCGCCTGGTTGAAGCCGGGTTGGGGATTTCGATCGAGCCGGTTTCGTCGGTGCGCGGTGCAAACATGAACGTAAAACTCATGGAGCTGAAGAACCTTCCGCAAAAAGTAACGATGACACTTTTTTGGCTGCGCAGCCGCGATGAAGAATTAGCCAGGTTTATACAAATGTTTTAAAAGTGGTTGGTTAAAATATTTGATAGTTTGCATGCTAAGCAACCAAGTCCAACTTATTCCGTAATATCATTAATTTAACGGCAGTCTGGCCCCATAAACTACGATGTTCAACCCCAAAAAACCATTGCAGGCCACTTTTATCTGGCCTTGTTTTGCAGCCTTACTGGCTATCTGCATGGTAAATACGCCTTTTGCGATACATCCCCAACTGGTTGATAAAGGCCCGAGCTGGCTGGGGCTTGATGTGTCGTGGACGATGACCTTAAATTATGCGCTGGCAAAACATATGGTTTGGGGTAAGGATATTCTGTACACTTACGGACCGCTGGCTTTCTTTTCTACCAGGGTTGGTTTTGGTATTTCGAAATGGCTTTTCCTGTTGTTTGATGGCTTTATGGTCGTTAATTTTTATTTCGTTTTTAGCGATTTTATCAAAAATCAGGCAGATAAATTTCTGGCGGCGGCGATATTGATCTGCATCTTGCTCGTGGTTAACCCCTTTTTCGGGTCCGACCTGTCGTGGGTTGTATTTTTCTTCATCATTTACTGGATGAAAAAAACTTTTGATGATCAACGCCCGGTTTTCCTCGGCATCCTGATCGTGCTTGCTGTGCTGGCCTTTTATATCAAAATGAACACCGGCCTCATCGGCATCGTACTCATGGGCGCACATTTTATCAATCTGCTCATCCATAAAAAAATAACCCGGGTAAAATTATTGTTCAACCTTTTGCTCTTCATAAGCCTTGTTATTTTATCGGCAATGCTGCTGCATGTTTCGGTATTTAGCTACATATCCGGCTCGTTCGAGATCATCAAAGGTTATAACGATATCATGTACCTGGATGAAAGCCATTATCATATCGAATACAACCTTTACCTGTTGTTTTTTGCCATGTTGCTATGGTTCGGCTATCAATTGTGGCGGCAGTTACGGGAGAAGAAATTTAAACACATGCTGTATCCTGTTGCCTGCATCATCTTTATCTTTTTGTTGCAAAAGCAATCCATACTGCGTAACGATGTGCAACATTTATACGAGTATTTTTCTATCGCGCCGCTTATATTGATAGTTGGTTTTGATGGGATAACTGTCAAAAAACCACAGTTAAAATATGCGCTGATCATAATTGTATTCGCCCTCTTCTTTGTTGCCGAAACCCGGACCATCGACGTATCGGCTATTACCCGTGTAATCGGCCCGAAGGATTATGCAAAACAATTTGGCGAATATAATACGATCACCTGCTTCGACCAGGCCGGCAAGCGCTATATGCCACAGCCTGTGCTGGCCCAGATCGGCAAAAAAACAGTTGATGTCTTCCCATGGGATGGGGAATATGCCATGGAGAATAAGCTCAATTATAGCCCCAGGCCGGTCTTTCAATCTTTTTCGGTTTACACCGCCACTCTGGAGGGAAAGAACTACGAGCATTATACAAAACAGGCCCCGGAGTTTCTGATATACGATTACGACGCGATTGATAACCGTTACCCATTTAACGACGAAAGCCTGGTCAATCTTTTTATCCTGAAAAATTATACCCTGGTTGATACATTCACATCGAACGAAAGGCCCCGGTTGGTTTTACAACGGCGTACTCCTGCCATCCCTTTAAGTTTCACTACCGTTAAAAAACAAACATTCCCCATCAAAGATGCTATCAATACCGATGGCTTTAACTTCATCAAACTGGATATTAGCTATACCCTTACCGGCAGCTTAAAAGCGCTGCTCCACAGGCCGCCGCATTTGCAGATAAGTTATATGCGCGGCGACGGTAAATGGTTTGCCTATAAAACATCGGTGGAGTTGCTCAAGTCAGGCCTGTATGTTGGTAATATGATCACCAACGATGCCGAATATACTGATCTGATAACCGGGAAACATCCGGCTGCTATCAGGAAAATAAGCCTTCAGTATGATGGCCGTTATTTTAAGGAGGATGGAACTTTGGAAGCTTTCATAGTAAAGTAGCTTACCATTTCTTTTTAAAATCGCCTTTGGTGAAGAACTTTTCAATCAGTACATATAACAAAATAAAAAGGTAGCGGCTACCCATTTCGCGGATGTCGAGGTTGGATTTGGTGGCTTCGCGGTTGCGCCACGAATTTGGTAGTATCTTATATGAATAGCCACGCACTATTGCCTTTAGCGGCAGCTCGATGGTTAAGTTAAAATGCGGGGCTAAAAAAGGCTTTACGCCCTCAATTGCACTTCTTTTGTACAATTTAAAAGCATTGGTGGTATCGTTATACCGTATGCCCAGGCATACTCTGATGATCATATTAGCGGTGCGGTTGATCCATAATTTAATACGCGGGTAATCATAGATCTTCCCTCCTTTTATAAAGCGTGAACCAAATACGCAATCCACATTTTCGGCAATCATGGTTCGGTAAAAGTGGATCAGGTCGGCCGGGTCGTCAGACAGGTCGGCCATCATCACCGCCACGCAATCGCCGGTAAAGCGCTCAAGGCCATACCTTACCGCATAGCCAAAACCATGCGGGCCGGGATTTGTATAATAAGTAAGGGTATTGATCTGCTGCGAAAGTTTGGCCAGGATGTTTTCGGTATCGTCTTTCGAGTTATCATTAATAACAACCAGTTCATGGTCGATATTTTCGGCGAGGAGTGCCTTATGTACAACCGTCAGGGTTTCGCCAATGAGGCTTTCCTCGTTGTGTGCGGGGATAACAACACTGAGTTTAAGCATAGCGCTCCCCCATCCACAAAACACACCGGAAGCCTTCCAATAAAATACAGGTACTAAACAGGTTCAACATCAATAACCATACGGTTGCCAGATGGTAGTGGTTGCCCGTAAATGCAGCAAAAATCACATGCCCGAGAATATTGTATTTATGTTTTTGAAATAGCAAAATTCCGCTATATTTGCACCCGGTTTAAGCGAAATGCCAGTTTGGTTTGCTTAAACTTAAAATAATGGCCCGTTCGTCTAGGGGTTAGGACGCAAGATTTTCATTCTTGAAACAGGGGTTCGATTCCCCTACGGGCTACTTGGTCACTAAAGACCATAAAAAGGAATAGGGTAGCGTCATTCGTGGCACTACAGATTCAAAAGAACTGAAAACCGCTCCGAGAGCGTGCTTTCAAATTAGGTTAGATTCCCTGAGGGACCATCAAAAGCATTGTCAAAGCTTTGAAAAGCCTGCAAATCCTTGATTTGTGGGCTTTTTTAATTCATCCCAATAGTCAAAGTTTTAAAAAACAATCAAAGTTTTAGTCGCGTCATTCGTGCGTCCTAAAGTTTTCAAAAAACACGCAATCGTCTAAAGTACAGTGATAAAAGCAAAACCCCAATTCTATATAAAGAATCAGGGTCTTACTTTGGGTGACCGCCGGGCTATAAAACAAACGCACAAAAATGCCTTTGTGCAAGTTTAAGAACTTTAGCGGCTGGCAAGACTAACAAAGCCAAGACCCATGGTTGGCGCTATTTGTGTTAGCGTTTGGTCGAAGGTTTGGTATGTCCAAATTCCATCATTGCCATATGTAGTTAAATAGATGGTTTTATCCAACATAATTAAGCCCAAAAAGCCGTAGCCCTTTGTTCCCGGAAGTTGGAGGGGCCTGCTAAGGCTTTCTATTCTGTATGTCCAAATGCCATCACTGCCTTGTGTGGTTAAATAAAGCGTTCCGTTAACGGCTATTATTCCGTTAAAACCGAACCCTTCAGTCGGCACCAGTTGCCTTGCTTTGTCAGCACTGCCAAGCACATATTTCCATATACCACCACTATCGCGCGCGGTCATATACAGTGTGTGGCCTTGAGCTACTATTCCGTTAAAGCCCAGCCCTTCCGTTCCTTCAATTTGCTCCGGTTTTTCATAGTCGTCAATTTGGTATTTCCATATACCGCCTTTGCCTTGCCCGGTCAGGTAAAGTGTGTTCTCAATAGCTGTTAAGGCGTCAAAACCAAAGCCGGCAGTATGTTCTAATTGAACGGGCAAGCCTGTGCTACCAATTTCATATTTCCATATACCGTCGGTGCTGCCATTGGTAGTTAGATAAAGGGTGTTGCCAATTAATATTTCAGCCTTAAAACCGTATGGCGCTGTTGCCGCTAATTGTACGGGTTTATCAGGGGTATCGATCTTGTAGGTCCAGATACCGGCAGTGCCTTTTGCAGTCAGATAAAGGCTTTTGTTTTTTTCAGTGCTCATGATTTTTACAGATTTTAGGTTTTTACTTTTTGTTGTTAATTTAATTAGCAGCCTGTGCGCCATTAATGCCGCCACATACCATTTCGACTTGAAATTTTATAAGTCGCCTATATCCCGCGACAGGCGGTCAAATGGGTTTTGGTATATGTTGGGTTTAAGAGCCTTCTGTTTACTGCTTGTTTATCATTATAATTTTTAAGTTGTTTTTAACCGGTGGTGCATGCTTATCAACAGGAGCTAAGGTAGGCGGCCTCTAAATCCTGGAGAAGGCTATAAACAGGGTATTGAACACTGGTTTTATCCTATGTTTTTAAAGGAGGAAAAAGGTGGTGTAAAGAGGTTTTTAGCCAGGCAAAAAAGAGATTTTGACCCTTGGGTATGAAAGTTGAATTTTATTGCTTTGTTATGAATTTATTATTACTATTTTTTCACTTATTATTTAAACTAAACCCAACAAAACAATGAAAACATTGATCGCTATTTTATCTGCAGCACTACTATTAAACGCGTGCAAGTCCTCGGTAAACAACACCACCCAGGTTGCGGCCGATACTGCACTGAACGACACCATTATTAGCGTTAATGTCGCAAAACGACTGATTAATAATTTTGGCCCGCGTTCGTTAAAAAAAGATAAAAACTGGGCCGATACCCGGAGTGTATGGTTCCCGATAGGTAGATTAAAAAAACTTATTGATACCATAGAAAAGGACGGTGGCGATGGTATACGTTTTTATTTTGCTGCTTATGATAAGACAAAAATGAACGACATACATATTGACAGTACTTACTGGGATCATGCTACGCTGGTTATGGTTTCAACAACCAAGCTGAGGACAACGAACGGAGGCCCTAAAGTGCATTTGGACAATACAGAGCCGGCAAAGAAGGGCCATGTATTTACCTTTAAGGCATCTCCGGAAAACCAGGGCGAGATGTGCCCGCCGCCATCAAATTGCGACGTCGTTGGAGCCACGTTAGTTGATAGCAATATTAAATAAACATGCAGGCGTACATTACCATAAACACCACGGCAGAGTTTTTTTGCCTAATGGTAAGTTTGTTTTGCTTATATAAAGATAAGGCCCCCGTATGGCGGGCCTTTATCTTATTTTTGCTTATAACCTGCATGGTAGAAGGTATAGGTATTTATGTACACCATACATTACGGCAACCAAACTTTGCAGTTTATAATGTTTTTTTACCGGTTGAATGCTTTGTTCAAAATTGCTTTTTTTACTATTTGTACAAGCCTTATCATAGCCATAAAAAACTGCTTGTTGCATGGCTCAGCCTATTCGCGGTTTTCTATTTTTCAGAATTAATAATTCTCCATTTTAAGGCATTTACTTCAGTAACCTCAACACTGTTGTCGGTACAATTAATTTTGGCGTCGGTTTACTATTACTATCTATTACTAAAAGAAGAAAAATACAGGCGATTATCCGCTTACGCACCATTTTGGTGGGTAAACGGCACTATTTGTTTTTATTTTGGCGGCGTAGCCACTAATGTTTTTTTTAGCTACCTGGTGCAGTATCCCGGGGTTTTCACGCATTCGGCCAGGTACATTGTTTTTAATATTTTAAATGTTATCTTATATTCAAGCTGGGCTTATTCATTTATATGCAGATACAGGCAAAAGACCTCACGTTCCTCGTTCTAATATCTTGTGTAATTTTTTTAATTGCCCCTGTAGCTATTATCATTTACGTAATTTTATACAACCACCGGAAAAAGAAACATAAAGAAGAGAAAGAATGGTTGAAAACCACTTTCGAAAATGAGCTTTTAAAAAGCCAGATGGAAGTTCGGGAACAAACTATGCAAACAATTGCCGGTAACCTGCACGACAATATTGGCCAGCTGCTTAGCTTAACAATTGTTACGCTAAGTACCATTAATCCCAACGATCCATCGCGGGTTGCAAAAAAAGTTGAATCGGCTACACAACTGGCAAAACGGGCAACAAATGAACTGCGGCAGCTATCCAGGTTAATTCACGGGCAGGAACTAATTAGCTTGGGCCTTGCCGAAGCCATCAAGTTCGAACTCGACTATTTAAGGGCGGCAATGCTGCATGAAATAACCTTCGACAGTAATTATGTGCCGAAGGGGGAACGGTCAGATAAGGAGATCATACTTTTTCGCACGTTTCAGGAAGTACTAAACAACATTATACGCCATGCCGAAGCTACCGCAATTAATGTTGCTATAAAGCAGGAGGAGCCGTATTTGACACTGTTAATAAAAGACAACGGGAATGGGTTTGTTGAAGAAGAGGTGCTAAAAGAAAAAAAAGGGATGGGGCTGTTTAATATCCAAAAAAGAGCGGCCTTAATTTCTGGAGATGTCAGTATTATTACCGTACCCGGATCGGGCACTGAAGTAAAAATTCGTATACCGTATTAATAAAGCATGGAAAATAAAATAATACCGATTGCTATTGTTGATGATCATACCCTTTTTAGGCAGGGAATAGCCAGCTTGCTATCAGAAAATGAAGAAATAACAATTGTATTTGACGTAGCCAACGGATCACAGCTGAAAGAAAAAATAGCAAAACAAGCTTTACCGGAGGTTGTGTTGATGGATATTACTATGCCCCTGGTAAATGGCTTTGAGGCAACGCTGTGGCTAAAGCAAAATTACCCATCGGTAAAGGTGTTGGCCTTAAGTACATTTGAGGAAGACGAGCCAATTATAAAAATGTTAAAGAACGGTGCGGGCGGTTATATACTTAAAGAATCGAACGCTTCCGACCTCTTCTACGCGATCAAAACCATTGCCGAGCACGGCTTCTTTTTGAACCGCCTTGTTTCGGGCAAGTTGCTACGCTCTATTCAGGATAATACCCTTACAACCGGGCCTGTTAATGAATTAACAGCGAACGAGATTAGATTTCTGGAACTCTGCTGCTCTGAGCTTACCTATAAAGAAATAGCAGAAAAAATGTGCCTGAGCCCGCATACCATTGATAATTACAGGGACGCCTTGTTTAACCGCTTCGAGATTAAATCGAGAACTGGGCTGGTATTGTTCGCCTTGAAAAATAATATAGCAAAATTCTAACTACCCCGCCCTGGCTGGCTTTGCTACAAGCAGGCCAAAACAGTTTTTTTTAATATCATAAAGCACTTTTATGCATTAACCCGTGCCTGCCGCGTTTGGCCAGCGGGTCTACACGACCGCGGGCCCCCCTTAGTACCTAACACACCATGGCGATGTTTTTTTAATATTAGCCTTTACAAAGCGTTCATCAATATTCGAAAAACCGTCTGTGGGCACAAAACATCCTTAAACTAAGCCGGCGAGCATTACCGGTCGATGATCAACTAATCCTCTGCCCATGATACCACAGGACGGTTGTTTTCCTAATCATCCGTAAGTTCGCAAAAACCAGTTTTAACCGTTATTGATCATTTATGAAAAAACATATCGCGATAGCATTGCTGCTGTTTATGCCTTTCTGCTTAACCGCATCCTTCGCCTCTGCAGGTAAAAAAAACTATAACATTGCCGAGCGTGGCGCCATTGGCGATGGCAAAACACTGAACACCAAAGCCATCCAGGCTGTTATTGATGAATGCGCCAAAAACGGCGGCGGTACGGTTATCATTCCTAAAGGTGTGTTTTTAAGCGGGGCCATCTTTTTAAAACCTGGTGTTAACATCGAAATGCAGGAAGGCTCGGTACTGCGCGGTTCGCAAAATATCGAGGATTATCCTAAACAGCCACGCCGCATCGAAGGCCATACCGAACCCTGGCGCATGGCTCTGTTGAACGCTGATAAATGCGATCACCTGCACATTACCGGTAACGGCACGCTTGATGGTAACGGCGAACCTTTCTGGAAACTGTTTTACAGCCGCCGCACCGCCGACCCTAAAACCACCAACCTGAGCGTTGAGCGCCCGCAGCTTTGCTTTATCCAAAATTGCAAGGATGTTGAAGTGAAAGGCATCACCTTTTTGAACTCAGGCTTCTGGAATTTGCACCTGTACAAAAACCAGCAGGTTAATGTTGATAACTGCCGTTTTATAGCACCCGGCGGCCGCGTGCCGGATGATCATGCACCAAGTTCTGATGGTATCGATGTGGATAGCTCACAGGATATCGATATCGGTAACTGTTTTTTTTCGACAGGTGACGACGATATCGCGCTTAAAGGCTCGAAAGGTCCGTTTGCTTTGCAGGATAAAGACAGCCCGCCGGTTGAGCGTATCCGTATCCACGATTGCGTGTTCGAAAAAGGCGGCGGTATAATGACCTGCGGCAGCGAGGCTACTTTGGTTAAAGATGTAGAGATTAAACACTGTACAGCACGCAATGTAAACGTGCTGCGCCTGAAACTGCGCCCCGATACCCCGCAGCAATACGAAAACATCAGTCTGGATGATATTACTATGGAAGGCTCGGCTACTTTATTTACCGTAGCGCCCTGGACTCAATATTTCGACCTGAAAGGCCAGCCGGCGCCAAAATCGCTGGTGCGCAACATTACCATCAGCAATGTAAAGGGTGAGGGCAGCTCTATGGGGCGTATTGCCGGTAACGCGGGCACCGAGTTCGGTACCATGACCCTGAAAAATGTAGATGTGCAATTGAAGAACACCGGCTCAGAAGCAGCTAACCTGAAAGGCCTGACCATGGAGAATGTGAAAATTAACGGCGCGGCTGTTTCAATGGCCGCACCTGCGAAACAATAGGCTACGTTATGCAGGCTTATGCTTCCACCTCCGGTGCGACCATAGCCAGTATTGGGGTTGCTGGCGGATAACCTGTTCCAGATACTGCACGTGCGTATCGGTGATCTCGTGTTCGGCGGTTTGCTTAGGCTGATCGAACAACTGTACAAAATTGCAATGGTAATGCCCGCGTTTGGTTACGCGCACATCGCAAAATACTACGACGCTGTCTGTTAGTTTGGCCAGCTTTTCTACACCTAAAAACACGGCCGTAGGCTGGTTTAAAAATGAGGTAAAGTAATTTACTTCGGGGCCACCGGGTGTTTGATCGCCTACCATTACCGTGATGCTACGTTTGTTTTTTAACTCCACCAACTTGCGCATAGTTTGCCGCATACTTACCAGCGTTGCCCCGAACCGAGAGCGCATATTGGTGAACACACTATCAAAAAATTTGTTGTTAAGCGGTTTATATACAATGACGCGCGGTTCGTCAAACAAAAGGCTGAAACGCAGTGCGCCCAGTTCCCAGTTGCCGTAATGGCCCAATACCCCGATAACACTCTTGCCATTGGCAAAAGCATTTGTAATAATTTCCTTGTTTGAGATAGTGATGCGTTTTGCGACTGCTGCCTGTGATATAGTGAGTAATTTTACTGATTCGACAAGCAGATCGGCCAGGTATTTAAAGTATTGCTTTTCGATACGGTCCCGTTCAGCGGGTGTTTTTTTGGGGAAAGCGTTACGCAGGTTATCGGCAACTACCTTGCGGCGATATTTTGCCACGTAGTACAACAGCAAAAAAATCACATCCGAAATGAGATACAGCAACCAGAAAGGCAGAAGCGATATGAGATAGAGCAAGCCTAAAAGCAAAATAGAAAAGGCTTTTTTGATCATTTTTTTTAACGGGGTAAATTGCCGTGAACGGGCAAAATTACGAAACCCCTGCATATTTTGTTGATAGTTAAAGCTAAGCGTGTTTATAATTACATAAATTAGCCTGATCAAAACGCCTTATGCCCCAAAAAACATCATATACTTTTAAAGCTGTTATCTATAAAACAGGCATCAATTATGGTGTAGATGTGCCCGCAGAGATCACCTCACGGCTTAAAGCGGTTAAAGGATATATCCGTATTAAAGGCACTGTGAACGGCATTTACTTCACTAAATCGCTTGTGCCGGTAAAAGATGCGCCATACCGTTTATATATCAATACCATCACCATCAAAAAGATAAGAGAGATGGTAGGGCAGGTGGCTCACCTTGTTATCGAACAGGATACGAGTGACCCGGAGCAGGAGCACCCCATACACCCGAAATTACTGCAGCAACTACAGCAAAATGGCCTGCTGCACCGGTTTGATGCGCTTACATTCTCCAGGCGGAAGGAAGTATTGCGTTACATCAACAACCTCAAAACTCCCGAAACGCTGGAGAAGAATATTCAAAAAGTGCTTAAACAGCTACAAGGCAATACCGCCAATGTCCGGGTACCGTGATCAGTTGACTTGTTTGATAAAGTTGTCGTACAGGCAGTTTATACTCCGGCGAAGCATCAGGCAGATATCGTCGCTGCCGGGCATAAAGGCCGGGTTGCAGCCATTGGTAATCACCACAAAACCGAACTTCTTTTTCGGTTCGAAAAACATGGCACTGTACAGCCCGTATGCCGAGCCGGTATGCCCCATCATATGTTCGCCGGCAATGAGGTCGGGTGCGCCGCGCAGGGCCAGGCCGTAGCCGCCCTCATTGTCGGATACTTTGGTCTGCATCAATTTGGAATGTTTGCGCTTCATTAGCCTCACGCCGTTGGCCTTGCCATAGTTCATGTGCATCATCATGTAGCGAGCCAGGTCGGTTGCCGATATCTTCATGCCGCCTGTTGGCGAGAATATAGGCGTACTATAACCCATTACGTAATTTTTGATCTCTTCGGTCCGCGGGTTATAAGCGCCGGGGTCGGGTGTCAGCTTATGGGTTTTGTCATCGTATTCGTATAAGGTAGCAAAACGGCTCTTATCCAGCGAATCGACACAATAACCGCCATACAAGCCCAAAGGTTCGAGCACGTGCTGTTTTACATATTGATCAAAGCGTACGCCGGTTGTTCTTTCAATTACCGTACCTACCATATTATAATTAAGGTTACAATACAAAAAACCCTTGCCCGGTTCGTAGCTGTTGTAACATTTGGCGGCGTTCGGGTTTTTATCGGGGTTGACGCCATCCAGACTAAAATAGCCCTGGCTATCGTTCAAACTCGAGGTGTGCGACATCAGCATTTTCAACGTGATAACCGTATTGGGATACTTCGGGTTCCGTACCTTAAAGCCGATCAGTTTACCAATGTCGTCATCCAGCGAAAGCTTACCGGCCTCCACCAATTGCATAATACACGTTGCCGAAAATGATTTGGATATCGACGCTATGCGGAAAATATGGTTATCGGTAAGCGGCTTGTTGCTTTCTATATCGGCATAACCAAAGGAGTGTGTATAAACGATCTGGTTATCCTTCACTACGGCCACCGAAACCCCGGCTGCGTCAAGCTCCTTCATGATCTGTGCCATACCGGCCTCTGCTTTTTGTGCCTGGCCTATTGCGGGTGATGTAATTATAAAAACTAAAAATACCGCCAATAAACTCCGGTAGCCGAATAATTTTGTCATGGTTGATGATCGTTAACAAAACTAAAGATAACAATTTCAGGATATGATGTGTACCGGTTGTTGGTATCGACGAAGGGCCGGGTACGAAAAAATATTTTTGACTTTTTGATGTTTATGCACTCCAATAGCGTTAAACATAATATCTTTACTTTTACCGGCCCGTAAACCAGTTAAAGCTTTTTTTAAGATAAACTAATTTGTATAACCTTTGTGCTTAAACAGAGTATAAAACAGCAGATGAGAATAACCTTTACCCTGATTTTTTTCTTCTTGTTTGGGATGTCATGCTTCGCACAATCTGCTGCGCTGGATAATCTGAAAGAAGAATTAAATAAAAAGGCTGTTTACGATAAGCAAAAAGAAACAACCATCAGGGTCCTTAAGCAAAAGTTGGCTGTTACCCCCAAAGTAAACCTGCAAAACGAGTATAACCTTTGCCTTAAACTGTACGATGAGTACAAATCGTACCAGTACGATTCGGCATATGTATACGCGGGCAGGCTGCAGGAGCTAAGCCATATCCTCAAATCACCTTCAAAGGAATATTACAGCAAGATCAAGATCGGTTTTATCCTGCTGTCATCGGGTATGTTCAAAGAAACGTTCGACAGCCTGCAAGGCATCGACGTCACCTCGCTCGACGACAGCGTGAAGTTTGAATACTACTCGTTGCTTACCCGGGCGTATTACGATTGTGCAGGTTACGATAACGACCATCACTACACACCCTACTACGCCGATCTGGCCAATAAATTTATCGATTCGGCCATCGCGTTAACACAGCCCAATTCGTACGATAAAATTTACCTCACAGGATACAAAAAACTCAAAAACGGTAACCTGCAGTCGGCCGAAACCGATTTTAACGAGTTATTGGATCATCATAAGCTAACTTTGCACCAAACGGCTATTGTTGCCTCAACGCTGGGGAACATCTATGCCAATGATGCTGCCCGCCGCGAACAGTGCGCCGACCTGCTGGCCCGGGCCAGCATCTGCGATATCCAGTCGTCGACCAAAGAAACGGTCGCGCTGTTTTGGCTGGCCGAATTGCTGTATAAAACCGGCGATATCAAAAACGTTTACGTATACCTGGAGCAGGCCCTGGCCGATGCCGAATTTTACGGTGCGCGCCAGCGCAAAATACAGATAGGCACGCTGCTACCTATCGTGGCTGCCGAAAAGCTTAACTACATCGAGCGCGAAAAAAGCCGCTTTTTGATCTACCTGGCATCCATAACCGCGTTGGCCTTGCTGGTCATCTGGTTTTCGATTATGTTGTCGAAACAGCTTAAAAAACTGAAAACCAAAGAGAAGATCATCGACGATAAAAACGTACAGCTCGAAAAGATCAACGAGCGGCTTACCGAAGGCACCAAGATCAAGGAGGAATACATCGGCTATTTCTTTAATGTGATATCGGGCTATATTTTACAGCTCGAAAAGCTCAAACGATCTATCGATACCAAACTGGCCATCAAAAAGTATGATGATATACAGATCATCATCGATAAGATCAATATCAAAAAAGACAGGGATAACCTGTTCTATACTTTCGATCATGTGTTCATCAAGATATTCCCCAATTTTATCGACGAGTTTAACTCCCTGTTTAAAAAAGAGGACCAGATCTGGCCCAAAGAACACGAAGTTTTAACTACCGACCTCCGCATATTCGCCCTGATGCGGATGGGCATTAACGATACCGAAACCATAGCAAAGATCCTCGAATACTCCGAAAAAACCATCTACGTCTACAAGATGCGTATCAAGGCAAAGGCCCTTGTCCCCGGCGATCAGTTCGACCACCGCATTATGGAGATCAAGGCCGTCGATCTGAAATAAATTCAGCCTCATTTTCCTTTTTTACTTGTCACCCAAAACAGCGTTTAAATTGTTTTTAAGGGCCAAAAATGCTTAAAAAAACATATAAACGGTTTATATTTTTTTGATCGCTATTTTTTATAATATATTGATTATAAATGATTTGTATTTTAAAAATGCAATATTTTTTTAAATTTTTCATAAACAAATAGCTATTCGCAATTATCCGGCACAAATTTGTATTGCTGTAGTTTATATAACAAAGCCCGACAGGGTTAACAGCGTATAAACAGGCAACCAATTTTAGAGAACCAATTTTACTGTACTAAAAATCTATTAACAAGTTTTATTGTTCGGCGCAATAGTACCCTTGACCGGATGCGCATTGCCCGAAGATTTTGCAGCCAAAAGAATTATAAACTGACCAAAACAAATTATTGCGTATGAAGACATTTTACCCGACATGAACCCAACCATGTAACAACCCTTTACATGCAAAAGCACTCAAACCAATTATAACAACAACAAAAGCTTTACCAACAACTAAGTCTTGAACAAAAAGAACGATCTGGCACAAAAGCTTAAACGAACCTAAATTTTAAATTATATGAGAAATCGTTATCTAAAAAAGTGGATGCTGTTATGCTCAATGCTCATTATCTCGGCAATGGCATTTGCACAAAACGGCAGCATTACCGGTAAAATCGTCGACGAAACCAACCAGCCTATGCCTGCGGCTACCATTGCGGTACAGGGCTCGCAAAAAAGCACCTCGTCCGACGCTAACGGTAATTATAAAATATCCGGCTTAAACAATGGCACTATAACCCTCGAGTTCAGGTTCCTGGGTTATGTTACCGTTACCCGCACCGTTACATTGAATGGTTCGGCCGTAGTTAATGTGGGTTTGCAACCTAACACCAAATCGTTAAACGAGGTTGTGGTGATTGGTTATGGTACCCAAAGTAAAAAAGATGTGAGCGGTGCAATCACCACGGTATCATCAAAAGATTTCCAGACCGGTACCGTTACTTCGCCCGAGCAATTGATCCAGGGTAAGGTAGCAGGTGTTTCTGTTACATCAAATGGGGCCCCGGGTTCGGGAAGTGCGATACGTATCCGTGGTGGAGCTTCACTAAGCGCCAGCAACGATCCGCTGATCGTGATTGATGGCGTGCCTTTGAGCAATAACGGCATCAGTGGCGCGGCTAGCGCACTTAGCCTCATCAATGCCGATGATATTGAAAGCGAAACCATTTTAAAAGATGCCGCATCAACAGCTATTTACGGTTCACGTGCATCAAACGGTGTTATACTCATCACTACCAAAAAAGGCAGCAAAGGCAGTATGGCAATCAATGTTAACCAGGAAACTTCAATAGGCACAACCGCAAAGACCATTCAGGTTTTAACTGCTGATCAGGTTCGCGCTTATGTGGCAGCTAATAAGCCTTCGCTTTCTGCTACTTTGGGCAGCGCCAATACCGACTGGCAAAAACAAATTTACCAAAACGCGTTTGCCAGCAATACCAATCTCAGTTTTTCGGGCTCAACCAAAATATTGCCTTACCGCTTATCGTTAGGTTACCTTGATCAGGATGGTCTCCTGAAAACGGATAATATCAAACGCAGTTCTGCTGCATTGCGCTTAAACCCATCGCTGCTGCACAATTCGTTAAAGATCGACCTGAACGTGAACGGTACCTACCAGCACTCCAGGTTTGCCAACACTGGTGCTATAGGCGCAGCTTTATCATTCGACCCAACCCAGCCGGTGTACGATTCCAAATCGCCTTACAATGGTTATTACGAATCGTATAACACCCCCGGTTCTGTTGCCAGCGGTTTAAACCCTAACACGCCACGTAACCCGGTTGCGCTGATCAATGACAACCATAATACCTCTGATGTTTACCGTTCGTTCGGTAACCTGATGTTAAACTATCAGTTCCCTTTCCTTAAGGCATTATCGGCAAACGCCAACTTTGGTTACGATGTTTCTAAGGGTTCAGGCCGTACAGAGGTTCCGGCAAGTGCAGCACAATCATTTACCTCGTTGGGCAACAGCACACCGTATCTGCAAAAAAACACTAATAAAACCATTGAATACTACCTGAATTATACCAGCGATCTGAAATCGATCAAAAGTACTGTTAATGCCCAGGCAGGCTATGGTTATTATGATTTTTTAACAACAACCTATAACTATCAGCCGCTAAGCGCTAACGGAAAACCAATGCCAAATACAACGGCACCGCTTTATCCGTATGGACAAGGCCAGTACACGCTGATATCCTATTACGGTCGTTTAATTTATACTTATAACGACAGGTTTACGGTACAGGGTTCAATTCGTACGGATGGTTCGTCAAAATTTGCCAAGGATAACCGCTGGGGCGTTTTCCCAGCAGCGGCGGTTTCGTACCGTCTAACCGAAGAAGATTTTCTGAAAGACAGCAAGGTGATATCTGATATGAAGATCAGGTTAGGTTATGGTGTTACCGGTCAGCAGGATGGTATCCCTTATTACAGTTACATCCCTAGCTACTCGTTAACTACTAATGATACCCAATATCAGTTTGGCAATACTTTTTACAATGGTTATACCCCATCAGCCTACGATACCAGCTTAAAATGGGAAACCACCAATACTTTTGACGGTGGTGTGGATTTTGGTTTCTTAAACCAGCGCATTTACGGCTCGGTGGATGTCTACGTGCGTAAAACTAAGGATCTGCTTTCGCGGGTGCCAATTCCGGCAGGTACGAACTTTACCAATTATTTAACAACCAACGTGGGTAATACCAACAGCAGCGGTATTGAGTTAAACCTGAATGCGGTTCCGGTTAAAACCAAAGATATTTCGTGGACGGTTAATTATAACATCGCCTTCAATTCGGTTAAAATCACTAATTTATACCTCGTTCCCGATCCATCGAGCGTGGGTGTACCTACAGGCGGTATATCGGGCGGTACCGGTAATTATGTACAATTACACGCATTGAACCATACTCCGTATTCTTTCTATTTGTATAAACAGATCATTGGTTCTAACGGCAAACCTTTAGAAGGTGTGTATGCTGATAACAATGCCGATGGTACCGTAACAGCGACCGACGAATATTTATACCATGCTTCAGCTCCTCCGGTTACCATGGGTTTCAGCACCTCGTTCAGTTACAAACACTGGAGCCTTAGCACCGTATTGCGCGCTAACCTGGGTAATTACGTTTACAATAACGTAGACGCCAACTTAGCTACAGGTGGCAGCATCATCAACAACATAGGTGTAGTTAATAATGCCACAACCGGCATTTATGCTTCAGGCTTTACCGGTTACAATTATTTGAGCGATTACTGGGTACAAAATGCCTCTTTCCTGCGTATGGATAATGTAGGGCTTGGTTACACCTTCGGTAAGTTTAACAATAAACACCTGGGCAGCCTGCGCATTACCGCCAACTGCCAGAATGTATTTGTAATAACCAATTATACCGGCCTCGATCCGGAAGTATTCTCGGGTATCGATAACAATACTTATCCGCGCCCGCGCACTTATACTTTAGGAATTAACCTTGGCATTAAATAACATTTAACGATAAAGAGATGAAAAATATAGTAGTAAAAAAATCTTTGTTAGTGCTTGCGATAGCGGGGGGGCTGGCTTCATGTACGAATGACCTTAACCGGAACCCGATCAATACCACTACCGATGCCGTAGCATTCAGCACCCCGCTTGGCTATAAGCAGGGCCTGGCTAAGGTTTATGGCGCGTTTGCAACCACCGGGAGCAGCGGCGCAGGCAGCGGCGATATTGCCGGTATAGATGCCGGTACATCTGATTTTGTTCGTTTATACTGGAACGCACAGGAGCTGCCGACCGACGAAGCAGTTTGCGTTTGGAACGACCCGGGCGTACCCGATTTTCACAACAACAGCTGGACATCCAACAACGTTATCCTGCTGGGTTTGTATAACCGCAGCTTGTACCAGATCACCCTGGCAAACTCGTATATCAACGAAGCAACAGAAGCTAACCTGACGGCCCGAGGCATCAGCGGAACAGATGCCACCGAGATAGGCTACTACCGCGCCGAAGCACGTTTTTTACGTGCTTACCAGTACTGGGTGCTGATGGATATGTTTGGTAACCCTCCGTTTGTGACCGAAACATCGCCTATAGGCAAATCCCTGCCGCCGCAGATCAAACGCGCCGACCTGTTCAATTATGTCGAATCGGAATTGAAAGCTCTTGAGCCGTTATTAAAAGCGCCGAAAACCAACGAGTACGGCCGGGTTGACCAGGCTGCCGACTGGGCGCTGCTTTCGCGGATGTACCTCAACGCACAGGTATATACAGGTACCGCCCGTTATACCGATGCCATCACTTATGCAAGCAAGGTAATCGGTGCAGGTTATAGCCTGAGTACATCCTACAAAAACCTGTTTACCGCAGATAATAACGTCAATAACCCTGAAGTGATCCTTCCTGTTGAGTACGATTTGGTAAATACCCAAAACTACGGCGGTACTACTTTCATCATTAACAGTTCGGTAAGCGGCGCCGAAGGCCCGGCTAACTTTGGTGTTCCGGGCGGCGGCTGGAGCGGTAACCATACCACCCAGGTATTGCCAAACCTGTTTGGCGACTATAGCGGTAATACTGATAAACGTGCCATGTTCTATACCGGTGGTGGTACAACCAAAAATACTACCGACCTGTCGACCTTTACTTCGGGTTTTGCGGTTACCAAATTTACCAACCTTACATCAGGCGGTTTAACCCTGCCCGGTGCAAGTGTATTTTGCTCAACCGATTTCCCGCTGTTCCGCTTAGGCGAGGTTTACCTCAACTACGCCGAAGCAGTTTTGCGTGGCGGCACCGGTGGCAGCAGCGCACAGGCACTTACCTATTTTAACCTGTTGCGCCAACGTGCTTACGGCAACACATCGGGCAATATGACTACCATCGCCTTATCTGATGTGCTGAATGAGCGTATGAAAGAATTGTATTGGGAAGCCACCCGCCGTACCGATTTGATCCGTTTTGGTATGTTTACCGGCGGCAGCTATCTGTGGCCTTTCAAAGGCGGCGTATTGGCAGGTACATCAATTCCTGATTACCGCGCACTGTACCCGCTGCCTGCTACCGATGTAACGGCTAACCCTAACTTAGTTCAAAACCCTGGATATTAATATTCAATTAAAAAATTATGGATATGAAATCATTATTCAATAAAATATTAACGCTGAGCGGTGCAACTGTTCTTATGCTTTCGGCGTGTAAAAAAGATGGTGCGGTTATCACCGCCACCAATGGCACGCCGGGGCAGCTCAGTGCATCGGCTACTACACTGGTGCTTAACAACGCCAAACTCACCGATCCTTCAATCGTGGAGACTTTTACTTTGGTGCAGCCCAATTTTGGTTACAACGCGGCTATCACCAACACTTTGCAGATAGATGTACCAACCGATAACTGGGCCAACCCGTACACGGTATCCATGAACCCGGATGTATTTACACAGGGTTTCAACACCAACGATTTCAACAACATTTTGTTAAAAGCCGGTGCTAAGGGTAATGTCAGCGGGCAGGTTAGCGTGCGTGTAAAAAGCGCTATCAATGCCAATACCTTTGTATACAGCAATGTATTGACGCTTACTGTTACACCGTTTAACCTCAAATCGTGGCTGTATGTGCCTGGTGCTTACGAAGGCTGGGCCAATCCCGGCCCGCAGGAGGACAGCCTGTACTCGGCTACCGGCAACGGCATCTACGTGGGTATCATCAACTTTACCGCAGGTAATAACCAGTTTTTGGTAACCCCTAAAAAGAACTGGGATAACAAATACGCCACCAACGATGCTGCCAGCACTTCGGGCACTTCGTCAAACTACTCGGTAACCTATAATGGTTCAAACAACTTCTATGCGCCGTCAACAGCAGGTTATTACCTTGTAACTCTGAATACCAATAACAACACCATGTCAATAGTTCCGGCAAACTATTACAGCATTATTGGCGATGCCGCACAAGGCTGGGGTACCGATGTTGCCATGAAATATGTTAACGATGGTAACGGTATGTGGACCGCTACTGTTCCTTTGGTTTCGAGCGGCTCATTTAAAGTAAGGCAAAATAACGACTGGACTTTTAGCTGGGGTATCCCTAAATCAGGCTCCGAAGGTTATGGTATAGCCAATACCCTGAATGATACCAGCAACGACAATATCCCTGTCGCAGCTAATGGCAACTACGCGGTATCGTTCTACTCGCCGGCAGCGGCTAAAGGTACAGTTCCGGCCGTTACTACCACCTATAGTTCTGTAAAACAATAATTTAATAACTGATCTCATAGTTTTACCTGCCTGCCCTTTTTATAGGGCGGGTAGGTTTTTTACACCCTTTAAAATGCTATTGGTTATTTTTAAAACAATTAAATAATCAATAAATCATTAATACCCGCTAAATAACCATGACTGACCATTCCAGCTACCGTTTACTGCTTCTTTTTTTATTGCTTTCGCCATGCTTATTAATGGCACAGGTTAAGGGTGTCGGCAATGTTACCAATGTAAATATCAACGGCCAGCAGGTAGATATCACTACCGATAATGCCCATGCGCTGGTAACGGTTTACAATGCCAATGTGGTGAGGGTGCGTATAGATAAACAAGCCCTGGCTCCCGATTTTTCGTACGCAGTCATCGCGCAGCCGCAAACTACTAAGGCCAATATTACACAGGATGCCAGCAGCATCAGCATCAGCACCGACTCTCTAAAGGTGCAGATCAGCAAAACGCCGTTTGCCGTAACATTTTATACCAAAGATGGCGAAGTGATCAGCCAGGATGAAGCCGGTTTAACCACATCATGGGTAAACGAATCGGTAACCACCTACAAAAAAATGCAGGATGGCGAGCGCTTTATAGGCTTAGGCGAGAAGACCGGCCCGCTTGACCGCAAAGGCAACGGTTACACCAACTGGAACACCGATGCTTTCGGCTACTCAACCGGGCAGGATCCCATCTACTCCACCATTCCGTTTTACATCGGGATACATCATAACATTAGCTACGGCATATTCCTGGATAATACCTACCAAACCGATTTTAACTTCGGGGCCAGCAATAATCGCTTTTCATCATTCGGCGCCCGTGGCGGCGAGATGAATTATTACCTTATCTATCACAAATACGTAGCCGATATCATTACGGCTTATACCGCCTTAACCGGCCGCATGAAAATGCCGCCGCTGTGGAGCCTGGGCTACCAGCAAAACCGCTACAGCTACTACCCGGAGACCGAAGTTTTCAGGATAGCGCAAACTTTAAGAGAGAAAAAAATTCCGGCAGATGGTATCACCTTGGATATCCACTACATGGACCATTATAAAGTATTTACCTGGGACCAAAACCGTTTCCCCAACCCTAAAGCCATGACCGATAAGCTCAAGGATATGGGCTTTAAGTTAACGGTGATCGTCGATCCGGGTGTGAAAATTGAAAAAGGTTACGGCGTGTACGAACGCGGTTTAGCTAACGATATTTTTGCCAAATATCCCGATGGTACCAACTACAGCGGCGAAGTTTGGCCGGGCTGGTGCCACTTCCCCGATTTTACAAACCCTAAGGCCCGTGCCTGGTGGGGGACTGAAATGAAAAAATACGGTGACGACGGCATCAGCGGTATCTGGAATGATATGAACGAAATCGCCACCTGGGGTCAGAAAATACCTGATAACGTTTTGTTTAATTACGATGGGCGCATGGCATCGCACCTGCAAACACACAATGTTTACGCCATGCAGATGGCCAGGGCAAGTTTTGAGGGTGCGCAAAAAGCATTCAACAAGCGCCCGTTTGTGTTAACCCGTGCAGGTTATGCAGGCTTTCAGCGCTACTCGGCTATCTGGACGGGCGATAACCGTGCCGAAGACAGCCATATGCTGGCGGGCGTGCGCTTACTTAACAGCTTAGGTGTAAGCGGTGTTGCCTTTACAGGGATGGATATCGGTGGTTTTACGGGCAACCCGACACCTTCATTGTTTGCCCGCTGGATGCAGATAGGTGCCTTTAATCCGTATTTCCGCAATCATACCGCGGTAAACACCAAATCAGCCGAGCCTTGGACGTTTGGCGAAGAAGTGCTGGAGATATCGCGTAACTACGTTAGTCTGCGTTACAAGCTATTACCTTACCTGTACTCATCGTTTTACGAGGCTACCCAGAGTGGTTTGCCTTTAATGCGCACCCTGGCTATCGATTACACGTTTGATAAAAATGTGTACGATGGGCAGTTTGATACCCAATACCTGTTCGGCAGTGCATTTTTGGTAGCGCCTTTTGAGGGCGATGCCAAATTTGGCAAGGTTTATTTCCCGAAAGGTAAATGGTACGATCTGTACAGCGGCGAAGTGCAGAACGGTGGCGAGCAAAGGATCATCCAGCTGAGCCAGCGTAAACTGCCGGTTTATGTAAAACAAAGCAGCATCATCCCGATGCAGTCGCTGGTACAATCTACTTCGCAAAAACCCGATGATATCCTGACGGTACATATTTACCAGGGCGACGTGAATAACAGCTTCGTGTATTACGAGGATGACGGCGAGAGCTACAACTACGAGAACGGCGCTTTTTACAAACGCGCGATAGTGTACGATGCCGCGCATAAAACCATAACATTTGGTAAAGTAGATGGCTCGTTTGCATCAAAATTCAACAACATCAAATTGGTAATGCATGGGTTTGCCAATACATCGGTAAAAATTAATGGTAAGCAAGCCAACCTGAACGATGATTTTTCGGTATTGCTAAGTCCGCTTTCCAAATTCGATCCGCAAGGTTCGGAGAATGCGACAGAAGGCGAAAAAGTAAAAAGTATAATAGTTAAAAATGATAGCGGCCAGATCACTTTGGCTTACTAATGATATGTTTTATGAAATTTAAGATATCGCTTGTCTTCTTTTTGCTTTTAACCGGCATCGCATCGGCACAGATATCCGATCTGGAAAGAATTGAGCCTGCTTTTTGGTGGGTAGGCATGAAGAACCCTAAGCTTCAGCTCATTGTGCATGGTAGGGATATTGCCTCGCGCAGTGTGAAAATGAGCTATCCCGGTGTAATGCTGGTTAAGATAAACAAGGTTGAAAACCCGAACTATTTATTTCTTGATCTCGAAATATCGGCGCAAGCCAAGGCGGGTAGCTTTACCATTGCGTTCGATAAAGCAGGCAGCCAGCCGCTGCAATACCAATACACATTGAATAACCGCGACCGTTCGCCAAACAGGGCGCAGGGCGTAACCAGCAAGGATGTGATCTACCTGCTGATGCCCGATCGCTTTTCGAACGGAGACCCGTCTAACGACTCGTTTGCCAATATGCGCGAAAAAGGTATCCACCGCGACTCGATGTATTCGCGCCACGGCGGCGATATACAGGGCCTGATGAACCACCTGGATTACCTGAAAGATCTCGGCATAACCACTATATGGATGACCCCTGAGGTTGAGAACGATGAACCTCACGCATCATACCATGGTTATGCCGTTACCAATCATTACGTAACCGACCCGCGTTACGGCACCAACGAGCTTTACAAACAATATGTAGAGAAATGCCACAGCATGGGTTTGAAAGTGATCAAAGATCTGGTGCACAATCATGCCGGCACCGAAGGCTGGACCATTACCGATATGCCCATGAAAAGCTGGGTACATCAATGGCCAAAGTACACCAACTCAAACTTCCGCTACGGCGCGGTGACCGATCCGAACGCTCCTGAGAGCGATCGTAAGCAAATGCTGGATGGATGGTTCGACCGCCGCATGGCCGACATGAACGAGAGCAACCCCTACGTGCAGAACTATCTCACCCAAAACCACATTTGGTGGGTGGAGTATGCTGGCGTAGATGGTTTTAGATTAGATACTTACCCGTATAACGACCCTGTTTATATGGCCGACTGGGCGCAGAAAGTAAAGGCCGAGTTTCCGCACCTGTCCATCTTCGGCGAAGTGCTGGATAACCAGGTAGCCAACGAAGCGTTTTTTATGCAGGGCAATACGGTAAACCGGGGTTTCGACACACACCTCCCCGGTGTTACCGATGCCGCTTTGAAAGACGCTATTAACGAAGCGCTGAACGGCAAAGAAAGCTGGGATGGGGGCGTAAATAAGCTGTACGTAACCCTTGCGCAGGATTTTATGTACCAAAACCCGATGCGCAACTGTATCTTTCTGGATAATCATGATATGAGCCGCTTTTACTCGGTAGTGGGCGAAGATTTCAACAAGTACAAAGCCGGCATGGCCATACTGCTCACTATGCGTGGCATACCCCAACTGTACTATGGCGATGAAATACTGATGGCTGGTGTAAGTAACCCCGACGGCTTGGTACGATCTGACTTTGCAGGCGGCTGGCCCGACGATAAGGTAAATAAGTTTACTGCCGAAGGGCGTACTGAAAAAGAGAATGAAGCTTTTAACTATGTGCGCACGCTGATCAGATACCGCAACAGCACTACCGCTTTGCAAACCGGCAGGCTGATGCAATACATCCCGCAAAGGGGCGTATATGTATACTTCAGGTACGATACGCAGAAAACCGTAATGGTGATCTATAACAGCGATGTCAAAGACAGCAAAGACCTAAAAACCGACCGTTTTGCAGAACGCATGAGCGGCTTTAAAACGGCCACCAATATTGTAACCAACGAAACATTGAGTGATATCAATACCATAAACATACCGGCTAAAACAACGCTGGTGCTCGAACTTAAAAAATAAAGGCGCCGGTAATTACCAAATTAAACCCAACCACCGTGAGAAAAGTTGTAGAAAAACCCAGGCTTACTTTTTGGCAGATATTCAATATGAGCTTTGGCTTTTTGGGTATCCAGTTTGGCTTTGCCCTGCAAAACGGCAATGCCTCGCGTATTCTGCAAACTTTTGGCGCCGATGTGGAGCACCTGTCGCTTTTCTGGCTGGCCGCGCCTATCACAGGCATGATCGTGCAACCGTTAATAGGCCACTACAGCGACCGCACCTGGAACAAGCTTGGCCGTCGTAAACCGTATTTCCTGGCAGGTGGCATCCTTTCGGGAGTGGCGCTGTTGTTTATGCCGAATGCAGCTTTACTGTCATTCTTGCCCCCGGTAATGGTTGGCGCGGGCGTACTGATGATCATGGATGCTTCGTTTAATGTAGCGATGGAACCTTTCCGCGCTTTGGTTGCCGATAATTTGCCTGATAGTCAGCGTAGTTCGGGCTTTTCTATCCAAACCTGTTTAATTGGTTTGGGCGCTGTTGCGGGTTCCATTTTACCGTGGGTACTGGCACATTTCATTAACGATACCAATACCGCACAAGGGCATGTTTCCAATAACGTGATCTATTCATTCTATATCGGTGGCATTGTATTGATAGCCTGTTTGTTGTGGACCATCTTTAAAACTAAAGAATATCCACCCGAGCAATACGCCAAATTTCATCCTGAGGAAGAAGTGGCCGAACAAAAAGCAGGCATCGGTGTCATTTTAAAAGATTTTGCCGCCATGCCGCGCACCATGCGCCAGTTAGGTTTGGTACAATTTTTCTCCTGGTTCGCCCTGTTCAGTATGTGGGTATTTACCTCTCCGGCTGTAGCCGAGCACATCTATCATGTTGCGCCCGGTGATACCACATCTGCAGGCTTTAAACAGGCCGGCGATTGGGTTGGTATTTGCTTTGGCGTATACAACGGCATCTCGGCTATTTATGCTTTGTGCCTTCCGGCGATAGCACGTGCCACCAGTCGTAAAATTGCACACGCCTTTTCGCTGGTAGCAGGTGGTATCGGTTTATTATCGATATTTTTTATCCACGATAAAAACATGCTCATCGTATCCATGTTTGGTATTGGGTTGGCATGGGGTAGCATACTGGCTATGCCTTACGCCATTTTATCAAGCTCGATACCCGCTAAAAAAATGGGTGTTTACATGGGCATCTTTAACTTCTTTATCACTTTTCCGCAAATTATTAACGGTTTCTTCGGCGGCTGGATTGTGAAAACCATATTTGGTGGGCACGCCATTTACGCGCTGGTGCTCGCGGGAATCTTTATGCTGTGCGCCGCGGTTTCGGTACTATATGTACAGGATAATAAAGATATCCGTTTTACACCATCTATCGCACCAATAACTACTAAACAAACATCTGACAATGAAGAAGATAATATATTTGTTGCTGATAGCCACGACATTAACTAGTGCCTGCAGCAAAAAGAACGACCCCGGTACGGATAATGGCGGCGGCGGTACAACCGTTACCAACGGTAAACCTTTGCCAAGCGGCGCTAACGATGGCGTTACATTCATCAACTCGGGTACATCGGCCATATTTAATTTATATGCGCCCGGCAAAACTACCGTTGGCCTGATAGGCGATTTTAACAACTGGACGGCTGTTAACATGAACCAGACCCCTGATGGTACGCGCTGGTGGGTACAGATCGATAACCTCGACCCGAACAAAGAATATTCCTATCAATACCTGGTGAACGGCACTTTGAAAGTTGCTGACCCCTATTGTGAGAAGATATTGGATCCGGCGAACGACAGCTATATCCCGTCGAGCGTTTATCCTAACTTAAAAACCTATCCATCCGGGCAAACCGGCATCGTAAGCGAGTTTCAATACAACCAAACCGCCTATACCTGGAAAACCACCGGTTTTACCCGTCCGGATAAAAAGAACCTGGTTATTTATGAGCTGCATGTTCGTGATTTTGTAGCTACACATAGCTATAAAACGCTGATAGATACCCTGAGCTATCTCAGTAACCTTGGCGTGAATGCAGTAGAGCTGATGCCCGTGAACGAATTTGAAGGGAACGACTCGTGGGGGTACAACCCCGACTTTTATTTTGCGCCCGATAAATACTATGGTACCAAAAACGATCTGAAAGCCTTTATTGACGCCTGTCACTCGAAAGGTATGGCCGTGATACTGGATATGGTGTTAAACCACTCGTTCGGTTCGTCGCCGATGGTGCAGCTGTATTTCAATACCAGTACGCAAAAACCAACTTCAGACAGCCCGTGGTTCAACGTCGACCCGACGCACCCCGATAATGTGGGGTACGATTTTAACCACGAAAGTGCTGCGACTAAATATTTCGCAAAAAATGTGATGAAGTTTTGGATGACAGAGTATCATATCGACGGTTACCGTTTCGATCTGGCCAAAGGGTTCACCCAAAAAGTTACTACCGACGAAGCCTCCTGGGGCCAGTATGATGCCAGCCGTGTAGCTATCTGGAAGGACTATAACAGCTTTATCAAAAGCGTCGATCCGAATAATTTTTATGTGATACTGGAGAACTTCGCTTCCGATCAGGAAGAAAAGGAAGAGTCGGCCGACGGCATGATGCACTGGAACAATATGAACTATAATTTTAATGAAGCAACCATGGGATGGGTAGGCACATCCGATCTGACGGGTCTGTTCTTTACGCCGCATACCTTTACCGCCCCCGATTACCTGGTGGGTTATATGGAGAGCCACGATGAGGAACGCATTCAGTTTAAGAATGAAAATTATGGTAATTCAAGCGGTAGTTATAATGTAAAAGACCTGGCAACCGGGCTGAAACGCGTAGAAGCCGCCGCGGCTTATATGTTGAGCACACCCGGGCCGAAAATGATATGGGAGTTCGGCGAGCGCGGTTATGATATCAGTATCAATAATACCAGCCGTTTGAGCGATAAACCCCCGCACTGGGAATACATGAGCGACCCGCTGCGCAAAGGATTGTATAATGCTTACGCCAAGCTGATCAGGATGAAGATCAACAACCCGGTATTCACGACAGCCAATGTATTGTATACCAGTACAGGAGCCATCAAATCAATAGCGCTTACCGGCACCGATGTTAAGGTAATGGTGGTAGCCAATTTTGATGTGGCGACACAAACTTCGTCGGTAGCGTTCCCGGCAACGGGTACCTATTACGATTACTATACCGGTAATACCATCAGCGTAAGCACTACGTTTACCAATGTAACGCTGGCGCCGGGCGAGTACCATATTTACAGCACGGCAGTATTAAAATAATTGATTGCCCCGACTTGCCGGGGCATTTGCATTTACACAAAACGGCATAAATTAGTGTAATCAAAGCCATGAGTATTTTTAAACCTGTTTTACTGTTATCCTGCTTGAACTTATTTTTATTACCCTTATACAAAACAGCTCAGGTAGCCGATGTGCCGGTTTACAGCGGTAACGATCTTGGGGTGAATTATACTCCGGCTAAAACCACTTTTAAAGTTTGGGCGCCCGGCGCCGATGAAGTAAGGCTGAGGTTGTACGATGCCGGGGAAGGCGGAAATGCCACATTCAATGAAGCTTTAAACAGGAATGAGAGCGGCGTTTGGGTAATCGGTGTAACGGGCGATATCAAAAACAGGTATTACACTTTCCAGGTAAAACAAAACGGTAAATGGTTATTAGAAGCGCCGGATATTTATGCCAAAGCAGCAGGCGTTAACGGCCATCGCGGTATGGTGGTCGATCTGAAAAGTACTGATCCCGCCGGCTGGAAAAATGATAAAAAGCCTGCCTTTAAAAACTTTACCGACGCTGTGATCTACGAAACCCACGTGCGCGATATCTCCATCAGCCAAAACTCGGGTATTGTACATAAAGGCAAGTTTCTGGGATTGGCAGAAACAGGCACCAAAAACACTGCCGGGCAAGCCACGGGCCTGGATCATTTAAAAAAGCTTGGCGTTACCCATGTGCACCTGTTGCCATCGTTTGATTATAACACGGTCGACGAAACCAAACTTAGCGAAAAGCAATACAACTGGGGTTACGATCCTTTAAACTATAATGTGCCCGAAGGCAGCTACTCCACAAATCCTTATAATGGCAATGTGCGGATAAAAGAGTTTAAGCAGATGGTACAAGCTCTACATGCCAACGGCTTGCGGGTTGTGTTAGATGTGGTGTATAATCATACCAGCGATGCGGAACACTCCAATTTTAACCAGTTTGCGCCGGGTTATTTTTACCGGATGAATGCCGATGGCACGTATGCTAACGGGACAGGTTGCGGTAATGAAACGGCATCCGAAAAACAGATGATGCACAATTTTATGGTCCAATCGGTAGCATACTGGGCAAAGGAATACCATCTGGATGGTTTCCGGTTCGATTTGATGGGTATTCATGATATCGAAACCATGAATGCCATCAGCAGCGCCCTGCACCAGATAGATCCCACCATTATTATCTACGGCGAAGGCTGGACGGCAGGCAATAGCCCGTTGCCCGAAGAGCAGCGGGCCGTAAAAAAGAACACCGCCAGATTAAATCAAATTGCCGCTTTTGACGATGACATGCGCGACGGCCTGAAAGGCGGCTGGAACGATGTGAAAGCCAAAGGTTTTGTAAGCGGCGCGCCGGGCAACGCCGAATCGGTAAAATTTGGTATCGTAGCGGCTACGCAGCATCCGCAGGTTAATTATCAATTGGTTAACTATTCAAAAAACGCATGGGCGGCGCAACCCTGCCAGTGCATCAACTATGTCTCCTGCCATGATGATAATACCCTGTTCGATCGTTTAAAAATATCCAACCCCAATGCTACCGAAGATGAATTGATCAGGATGGACAAGCTGAGCAATGCCGTGGTGCTTACCTCGCAGGGTGTGGCATTTTTGCATTCGGGAGCTGAATTTTTGCGCACCAAGCAGGGCGTGGCTAATTCGTATAAATCGCCCGATGAGATCAACCAGATCGATTGGGATCGGAAAACAAAATATCATGCCGTGTTTAATTATTACAAACAGTTGGTCTGGCTGCGCCGCAACCACCCTGCGTTCAGGATGCCGGCAACCGATATGATCGCGTCGCACCTGACTTTTACCGATCAGGTTGATCCATGCCTGATCGTCTACCAGATCAAAGGCAACGCCAACGGCGATAAATGGAAAAATATATTGATTGTTATTAACGGCAATCCGGCATCCCGCAAGGTAAAGCTGCCGCAGGGCAGCTTTACCTTGGTTGGCGATGAGAACAGCGTCAACGAAAAAGGCATCCGTACCGGCGTTGAGGGCGAGTTAAACATTGCGGGTACTGCTTTGTATATTTTACATAATTAACATTAACGTTACCATGAAAAAAGCAGCACTGTTATTTATTTTAGTGGTATTGATATCGATAGTAAGCTGCGGTAAAAGCGGGGGCGGCGATAGCTCGCAACAACAGCAAAATAATACCACAACTACCCTGCACAGCGGGTTTGCCAAAGGTGCCGATGTAAGCTGGCTTACGCAGATGGAGGCGGGCAACTATAAATTCTACAACAGCAGCGGTACACAGCAGGACCTGTTACAGATATTAAAAGATAAAGGCATCAACTCAATCCGGTTAAGGGTTTGGGTAAACCCGTCCGACGGGTGGTGCAATAAAGCCGATGTGATAACCAAAGCCACCCGTGCTAAAAACTTAGGCATGCGTATTATGATCGATTTTCATTACAGCGATAGCTGGGCCGATCCGGGTAAGCAAACCAAGCCCGCCGCGTGGGCCTCGCAGGATATCAACGCGCTCAAAACCTCGGTTTATAACCACACCTATGATGTACTGAGCAGTCTGGCAAACGCCGGCATTACACCCGAATGGGTACAAGTGGGTAATGAAACCAACGACGGCATGCTTTGGGAAGACGGGCGGGCATCAAAAAGCATGACCAATTTTGCAGCTTTGGTTAATAGCGGTTATAGTGCTGTAAAGGCTGTCAATAATGCGATAAAAGTTATCGTCCATATTTCAAACGGGTATGATAACAGCCTGTTCCGCTGGATGTTCGATGGGTTAAAGGCCAGCAATGCCAGTTACGATATCATCGGTATGTCGCTCTATCCGTCAGCCACAAACTGGGCTGACCTGGATAACCAATGCCTTGTTAATATGAATGATATGGTGAGCCGCTATGGCAAACCGGTTATGATTGTTGAAGTGGGGATGGATGTTAACTCGCCTGCTGCCTGCAAATCGTTTTTGAGCGATATCATCAGTAAAGTGAATTCGGTAAGTAATAATAGCGGCCTCGGTGTTTTTTATTGGGAACCTGAATGTTACAATTGGCAGAATTACACGTTAGGAGCTTTTGATAACTCTGGCAAACCTACCAGCGCGCTGGATGCGTTTCTGGTGAATTGATTCTTTTTAAGTAGATAGGTCTTAGCAATCATTATTTGCAATTAAGCGATAATACATCTTATCAATTGATATATTAGTCTTGTCAAACCGCTATATCATTGATGAATCTAAACCGATACAATATCTTATTAATCTTATTAACGGGTATCATTTTTAATGACGTTTATGCGCAAAATGCCCCCGTATCAAAACAGAAGGAAAAGCTAAAAGTAGTAAAAGTAGAGCCGCCGGTTTTTGGGTTTTATGGCAAATCTCTCATGGCGGATAGCATCATCGTACGCGCGCCTAAACGGGTAAGCGATGATGCATTGGTGCTTGCCGGAATGAAGATACAGGTTATGCTAAAATACATGCCTGCGGTACGGCATAATTTGATACAACGCGGGGCCGAAATGCATATTATAGCCAGCAACCAGGAAACATCTGATTTGCCCGAATATCGTGAACTAAAAGGCAAACCTTATAAAGATAATCGTGGGTTGATGTATAAAAGCATAAATGACAGGGCACGTGGATTGGGTGATATTTACGCCTGCTGCCCTGAAGAAAATTTATTGAGATTTTATGGAGATAACTATGGCAGCTACGATGTATGCGCGCACGAGTTTGCACATGTTGTTATGGATTTTGGACTCGACCAAAGTATCCGGAATAAAATCATAGCTCAATTTCACAAGTCAATAAGCAAAGGGCTCTGGAAAAATGAATATGCTGCAACCAATCCGCAGGAGTATTGGGCCGAAATGTCAATTTACTATTTTGGTGCTAACCCCAAGGCTTTAAATAAAATCAAAGGACCCGAGGTTACGAATGGGCCTGATGCTTTACGCGAATATGATGAAGGGGGCTATAACCTGGTAGATTCGATATACAATAGTATGCTGCAACCAGCAATTATAAATATGCAACCGGCCTTAAAGGTGGCTGATAATAGCAATTTGTATGTTTATAACAATACAAAAAGGGCCGAACTAACGGTGGTGAATGATACCGGCAAAAAGTTATCGATCTACTCAGACAACATGATAACACACGGTAGTGAAGTGTCGCCGTATTTACACCGTACTTTAACAGTGTGGGCAATGCAGGTAGTAAAAATACAGGATGAGCAAGGCAAAATATTAGGGTATTATAAAGCCGTGGGCGCAAATTGCCTGGTGAGAATTTCTGATTAAAAGCTACCCTTCATTCAAATCCTTTTCGGTAGGATTCAACGTATACTCAAAGTTTTCGTGATTGTTATGGAAGATGAATTTTACACGCTCCTTCGGCTCATCAATATCCAGCGAAAGCGCAGCTATCACTTCGGGTAAATTATCGCGCACCAGTTTCAAATCGGTAATATTGGGCATCATGATCAGAATGTCATCATCCTGCTCGGTTATTTCCCAGCCCTTAAGGTTGGCAGCCTTTAAAACTTCGATCCATTTTTGCTGATAATTGTTCATCGTCAATTGTACTAATAATGCCTTTAATAAAGGATCGAAAAGCCAAATGGTTTTGATGAATTACTGCCTATGCCTGTTTTTCCGGAAACTTAAACCCCAGGTAAGTACCCGAGGTTAAGCCCTGCACGGCAAGCATGGTTGATGAAAAATCGGGCATGGTCAGCGCCGACCATACCGAGTAAATAAATACCACGCCTAAAACCAGCGTCCAGGTAAACATTTGCAGCCGGTGAAAATTATAGCCGTTGGCATCGGTCAGCACATCATTCAAAAAGCCTTTGGTTTGCAGTTGCAGCCCTTTTAATTCGTGATTAATGTTGCTGGTGAGCTGCTGATCAAGGTTCACATTATACAGGATGTCGCCCGCAGTCGATGGCCCCGGAGGGTTAATGGCCCGCAAATTACTCAGGGTAGCCTGCACCGTATTTTGCTGTTGCTGTAATGCGAGTATCTTTTTAATACTCTCTTCGTTTTTGTTCGAGTCGATTACCGTGGCGCCCAGGGCCGTACCGCCGCTAATGCCGATGAGGCCGAGAATGCCTGGCGTGATCAGATCATAATTATCGGTAATCAGCCAGATAAACAGGAACGAGATCAGCACGACAGAGAACCAGAACGCCATTTGCACCTTGCCCAGGCTAAAAGGCGCAAGCGCATTAGGGTTATTGGCAATATTAAGCGGACTAAGATCCACTTCGGGGTTGCGTAGCAGGTTTGACTTTTTGCCGGCATAGATCAGCACTACAAAATAAACCAGCAGGCCGATAACGCAGCCGTAAAACCAGCCTCTTTCTATACGGGTAAAGCTAATGCGGGCGGTGCTGCTTTCGGGGTACGAATGGTCGAGCCCCACGCTTACATCCAGCGGCCTGGCAAAAAAGTCTTTCCTTTCGGGCGAACCCAGCAGGGGTGTCCATTCAGCATCATTAACCTTGTTGCGTTCGAGGGTAAACTGCAGCTCACCCTCATTGCCGTGCGGTTCGCCAATAATTACGGGCAAGCCGTCCATCTGCCGTCCTTCTAAAAAAAGTTTGATATCGCGTTTAATACCGCCCGCATTTGCCTTGGCCAGCAAGGTTTTAAAACCCTTTACCTTTACGGCGATGATGTCGAACAGCTCTATCTGCGACGGGTTGCTGCCTACTTTGTAAGCCGAGGTAACCTGCAAAACACTATCGCTTTTGGCGGCTGTACTATCGGGGGCTGCCATCGCAGTAACAGCGAACATAACAAAGATGGCGGTGATCAGATTTTTCATAACAGGCGGTTGAGGTTGATACAGAGGTAACACTAATATATAAAAATATAAAATATCAGGAGTAATATTTCGGGCGAGCCCCCTTAACCCTGGTGCTGCTTTTTATATTCGCTTGGCAGCATTCCCATCACTTCCTTAAAGCGTTGCGAAAAGTATTTGGTATCATGGATGCCGATCATGTGTGATACTTCCTTAATAGAATATTGGCCGGTATCGATCAGCATGGCGGCATGCCTGATCTTTACCATGCGGATATATTCCACAGGGCCTTGCCCGGTAAGGCTGATTTAAATTAATGATAAAATTGTACAATAAATAGATAAATCGCGCCAATTGTGCTTGCCTGCCGCACTTGATATTTGTTGAACGAGTAACTGTTATAGTTCGCACCAATTATTTAGCCTAAGATTAGTCGGTACATTTTTAAGAAATAAAAATACCGGCTATTTAAGAGTGGCCCGATACTTTATCTTAATCTTACACTCCGGTATTGTTGGTATTCATATGTTTCTGCGTGCAGTGGTAACAGCCGATACAGAAGCTCATATATAGTAAACCAATTAACTAAATCTCATACTATGAACACAACTTTACACAAAGAAGTTTCCCTGCGATTTGGCAGAGGATGTTTGTTCCTGATCCCCTTTTTACTTGCGTTCCCGGCGCCCACCCTGGTCCGCGCACAGGCTACAGGCACACCGGCAGCAACAAGCTTGCGGAACAAACAGGCCGACCTTACCATTAAAGGTACGGTAGCAGATACAAAAGACGCGCCGGTGCCGGGCGCTACCGTTAAAGACAAAAACACCGGCAAAACCGTTGCGACCAATGCCAATGGCGAGTTTACGATAGCAGTCGCTTCGGGCAGCGATGTACTGGTTGTTAGCTTTATAGGCTATAAAACACAGGAGGTGGCTGTTAATAGCCGCACCAGTATCAAAATTACGCTCGAAGAGCTGAACTCGGAGCTCAACGAGGTAGTGGTTGTAGGTTATGGTACTACAAAAAAACGCGACCTGACAGGTTCGGTCGTATCGGTTAAATCTGAAGAAATTACAGCCAGGCCAGGCCCCGACCCTATAGAATCATTGCAGGGGCGAGTGCCCGGTTTGGATATTACCCGCACATCGGGGCAGGCCGGTGCCGGGATAAATATTCAGCTGCGCGGTACACGGTCGTTCACCGCCAGCGGTACGCCTTTGTTCATCATCGATGGCTTGCCGGGAGACTACTCTACCATTAACGCAAACGACATCGAATCTATCGATATCCTGAAAGACGCTTCGTCGACTGCGGTTTACGGTTCTGCGGGCGCTAACGGTGTGATTATCATCACCACAAAAAGCGGCAAGGCCGGTAAAATGAATGTCGATTTCCACTCTTACCTGGGTTATAACGGCTGGTCGGTTACCCCGAAAATGCTTAGCGGTGAGGATTATCTGCGTGCCAAACGGGATGCTTACAGTTATGTATACGATGCAACGAACAGTAAATGGACAACCACCGGGGCGCTTTGGCAGTCGCCTGCGGATGACCCGACCATTTTTGGTGCACAAAGGTATGCCTTGTACCAGCAAAACCAGTTTGTTGACTGGGCGAAAGTTCTGCTGCGAAAAAACCCAATCACGCAAAACTATAGCTTAGCCGCTTCCGGCGGTACGGAAGCTACCAGGGCATACGTATCTCTTAACCTGCAAAATGAAGCAGGGCAGTACAACGGCGACGATTACAAACAATATTCAACCAGCATTCGCCTCGACCACAGGATAAAAAAATGGGTTTCGGTGGGAGCCAACGTGCAGGCATCATACGTGGTAAGGAATAAAGCGCAAGACAAACTGGAAAACGCCCTGACTACCGATCCGCTTATACAACCATATAACCTTGACGGATCGTTGAATACCAACCTGGGTAATAACGTGTATAACCTGCTGCTCGATTATCAGCCGGGCGTTTATGCAAACGTAGATAATAATACGAAAGTGTTTTTTAACCCCTATGTAGAAGTAAGGCCGATAAAAGGTTTAACCATTTTGTCGCGCGCCGGTGTCCACATGGACTATTCAAATACATACCGGTTTGATGGTATAGGTTCGGTAGCGTATACCTATTCGAACGCCAATATTGCCAAGGCAAGCATTACTCAAAACCGTTACCAGGGATTACAGTGGGAAAACGTACTGACCTATAACCTCAAAGTACAGCAGGATCACGAACTGACGTTCACCGGTGTTACTTCTTACTATTACAATCAGAATACCAATACCCAGATGTTACAAAGTAACATTACATCCAATAATTTTGAATGGTACAAGTTTACCGGCGATGTGAATACTACTGCTACATCATCTTACACCATGTCGAAGACATTTGGTTTGATCGGCCGCTTGAATTACTCTTATAAAAGCAAATACCTTTTCTCGGCAACCGTACGTCACGATGGGGCATCGCAACTGTATACTACCAATCAATGGGCTAATTTCCCCGCGTTCTCTGCAGGCTGGAGAATATCGCAGGAGACTTTTATGACCGGCACCAAAAACTGGCTCGACGACCTGAAGCTTCGCGGAAGCTGGGGTATTACAGGTACAGCTAAAATTGATCCGTATAGCTCGGTTTCGAACGTAGAGTCGGGGAACGCGTCTTTAGGCGGCACCACTCAGCCTATTTATAAAAACTCGCAATTTTTAACCAACCCCGATCTGACCTGGGAAAAATCAACAACAACCAATATCGGTTTGGATGCTTCTCTGTTTGGCAGCCGCATCAACCTGTCGGCCGATTATTACAATACCAATACCGATGGCGTTATCTTCGCCGTGGCACTGCCAAGTATTTATGGCACCTACACTCCGGGAACAAATTATCAAACCAACATCAACATAGCCAAAACCAACAACAAAGGTTTTGAGATAGCGCTGAATACGCGCAATATCGTTACCAAAGATTTTGAGTGGTCGTCGTCAATTACCTATTCGCGCAACAGGGAAACGATCCTTAAAATAACCGATGGTACCGACAATGTGGCCAACACCAACACGCCATATACGCTGATGCTTGGTCAGGCGGTAAACTCTTTCCGTAATTTTAAGATAGACGGCGTTTGGCAAATAGGTCAGGAAGCTGATGCTGCGGCTTTCGGAGCACGCCCCGGCGATCTGATGGTTGATATTCCGGGAATAACCCGTCTTGCAGCAGGCGTATACTCTAAACAGGTGAACGGTGTAACTACTTACTATTATACCAATCTTGCCTCGGCCCAGGCCTTTAATCCTGCGCTTACAGCCGCAAACAATGTTTATAAGCCCAGCGCTAACGATTATGAGCCTGTAGGACATAACAGCCCCGATTGGTCGCTCGGGTTTCAAAATCAGTTCAGGTACAAGAGCTTCGACCTGACCGTATACAGCTATATGCGCTGGGGGCAAACAATCAGCTACAACATGATGGGATGGTACCAGCCAAACGGCTTTGCGACCAATGCAAGCCCTTCGAGGACATTCCCGGCTGCTTTTAACTACTGGACGCCGACAAACCCGTCGAACGATTTCCCGGTAATGAACTACCTGTCAACAAGCTCTACCATGGTCGGCTTTTCGGGTCTGAATTATGTCGACGGCTCCTTCTTTAAAGTCAAAAATGTAACACTTGGCTATACATTGCCAGCCACGATCGCCAAAAAGATAGCCTTGCAAAGGTTGCGTGTATATGGAACCATTACCAACCCGCTCATCATTGCTAAAAGTCATTTCCTCAAAGATTACGACCCTGAAATGAATGGTGGGTTAGCTTACCCGTTAACTAAACAGCTTGTGTTTGGCGTAGATGTAACACTTTAACAGGATCGGCAAATTTTATAGCTGAAAACATAAAAAATACAAACATGAAAAATCAACATATAAAAAGAGGGATCTATAAATGCGGATTATGCCTGCTGCTTCTTGGCATGAGCATATCATCATGTAAAAAATTAGACGAGTTCAACCCAACGTCTTTATCAGAGCAAAATGTGCTCACCAATTTCGCCGGCTGGAAAGCCTATCAAACCAATTGCTATACCGGGCTTTTTGGCTCACTCATCGGTATGCAATATGGCCTGGTTTCGGAAGTTGGTACCGACCTGTGGACGTTCTCGTTCAACAGCCACAACCAGTACAAGGATATTATGGCTTATGAAGCGTTTACTACAAGCTCGGGTATTATCAAAAACGTATGGGATTTTGCCTGGGGATCGATCGCGGCCTGCAACAAAACCATTGCCCTCTCAACCCAGCTCACAGACGGTGCCGCCAACGCCGCCGACATCAAAACCCTGGTAGCCGAAACCAAATGCTTGCGGGCATATTATTATTCGGTAATAGTTGCGCAATTTGGCAGCGTTCCGTTAATTGTAAACGATGATCCGACAAAAACCCTGGCACCCGTACGCACGCCTATCCCCGAAATCTATACCCAGATCATAGCCGACCTGACAGCGGCTGCTGCAGATTTGCCGGTAACACCGTATCAAAACAACGCAGCGCGTGTAACCAAAAAAGCTGCGCTTGGTTTGCTTGCCCGTGTTTATGCGCAGGGCGCAGGCGAAGGGTTGAGCGAAAACGGAAAATCGTACTGGCAGCGCGCTAAGGAAGTCGCCGACGACCTGATCACCAACATGGCCTCGTATAACGCCGCGATGTATGATGATTTTGCAAAAGTGTTTGCCTCTGCCAATAACCGGAACAACGCCGAAGCTTTATTTACAGCCTATGGCCTTAACCCTTACGATCCATCGTACGATGTATTTACGGGTAACTCTAAACCCAATATCTACCTGCATTATTATCCCAAATTAGACGATGCATTTGGTACTGCCGATCTGTTTAAAAGGAGCGTAAACTCAAATACCTCTAACGGCTATTACGGCCGTTTGAACCAGCAGTTTGTAGCGCCTACCAAATACCTTATCAATTGCTTTAACGCGACGTATGATAAACGCTGGGAGAATACCTTCGTAACTGCGTTTGCAAACTACTCGGGTGTTCAGGCCATTGCCAGCCTTGGCAGCGGAGCCCCATCCCCTGCAAACGTAACTTATGCGGCCGCCAGCGTTACCCTTACTGCGGCAATGTGCACCAAATACGGTATCGACCCTTCGCACATAGGGCAGGTTATTTATCCGTATGCCGATGTCAATGCCAAAAATGCTTCGCAAAATGCCACATGGCAATATATCCCGATGATCTGGACCAAAGGTAATCATACAGGCACTGTTGCGGCTTTACAAACCGTTGCCAATGCCAATGTGCACCCTTACCCGCTGGCTCAGGACGAAGACAGGTTTTTTGTTTATTTAAGCAAAGACCCGCTTACTGCAGCAGATAAAGCGACCCGCCGGTATGTAACAATCAATATTGATGACCTGTTTGATCCGTCGGACGCGACAGGCAGTACCTACAAAGCGGTTTTATCAAACAACGGCCTGCCAAACGGCGGAGCGCTCGCCAACTTATTCCCGGCTATGATGAAGTTCAACCACAACTTTGATGGCGGATGGCTGGGGGGTAACTTCCAGCAAAAATTAGGTAATATCATGATTATGCGGATGGCCGAAGTTTACCTGATCGACGCTGAAGCTACCATTCACGTTGGTGGCAATGCCGCCCAATATTTAAACGTGTTGAGGCAGCGTGCCTGCAGGAACCCCGCTGATTTTAATACTGCGACCGGTATGATGCTGACCACGGCTACCATGAACGATGTTTTTGATGAATACGCCCGCGAGCTTTGTGGCGAGTATAGCCGTTGGGCGCTTTTAAAACGCGAAAAAGCATTTCAAACCCGCCTGGCATCATACAACGCTACAGCCGCCGCAAACTTTAATCCGGCTATACACTATAACCGCCCTATCCCGTTCAGCTTCCTGAGCCAGATTACCAACGCGGCGGATTTTGGTACCAACGGGTATTAACAACCGGCTACAGGGTTGATTGGTTTCTCCCTGTATTTGGTTCATATTTAGTAAGCAGGCCCGCAGCCCAACTGCGGGCTTTGCTTTTTAACTTACAGGATACCGGGTATGGCAACATCATCTACATGGCCGACGACCCGCTCTTCCGCAGCTTTTGGCAAAATGTTAAGGTGCCGTTTAGTAACGCGGTGTTTATGGTTGGGAAGTGATGTTGAGTTTATACTCCGCTTCAAATTCGCTATAATTTAAAACGGCAATTGGTGGAAACTGGTTGTTTTTTATTTGGTGAAGATGGCGGTCGTTACTGATGATAAAGTCGGCCTGGCTGGCTACATAACAGTCAACAAATTTGTTGTCGTCTTTATCGTTTTCAACCAACTGCCATAAATAAGACGGATTCTTTAATATGACGTTTGGTAGCCAAAGTAAATAATCGAGCGAAGCGTCGGTTAGTTCAATACCGTATCTGATACTGATCTGTTCCTGGTATTCGGTTAAAATTTCGTTAGATACCACTAACTCAAATTTGTTTTCGATAAGGGATTGGTATATCCAGTGATAACTATAATTGGAGGCCAGCGAAACCAGGAAAATATTAGTATCCAGAAGGACGCGAAGCTTACTCATTTACCCAGGCGTCAAGATCTTGTTGGGTGATGTTTTTATCCTTTACCGCCTTGGCTATGTTTTTTTGAAGCTCATCACTCCTTTTTTCGAAATCCCCAAAGAGCTCTTTTTTTAGTTTTTGTTTAAAATTGAAAAGTTCAATTGTAAATTTGTCAGTAAGATTGCGATATAGGCGCAAGACTAAAAGATATTGTTTTTCTTTTACAATTTCCACCAGCCCCCCGCTAACTTTCTCAATTTCGAGAAAAATGTCATTTTTCTCTCTAATATCTGACTGAGAAAACTTTTTGTAGATTTCCCTCAACATCTTTTTTAGAGTACGGAGATTCGTATATGCCTCCACAATGTTTTTTCTTTTTTTAAAAAGATAAATGAACTCGAGCTCAATGCGAATTAAGAAGGACATCTTCTTTTCTGAAGTTCCTACGAATGTTTTTGCTTGCTCTGATAGTTTTCGGTTTTTTTCAAAACTATCTATCAGTGCAGTCATTAGATAATGGCTATCTATAGATAACATCGGTCCTTGCATTAGTTATTAAAAAACAGGCAGAGTAGTATAGATTAATGTATTACTAAACAAACTTATAAATTTAAAACGACAAAAGATTCGCGAGAGTTTTAATTGGGGCGCCAGACTCCACTTCCTTTCAAGCCTAACCAATCCACTCTGTGTACTTTGGCAACTAAACTTTACGAGGGTTCCAAAACGTATAAAATGTCGCGCTATATTTTATCTTATGCCATCGCTGCTTTCAGCGCGCTCTTCCTCTCAATGACATGGCGGTGAGAATAAGTCGTGGTTTCAACCCAATTTGCTTGTGAAAACGCCATCATTTTAGTATATTTATAAGTTTTATTGCTGCTTTGGGTCGGAGCAAAGAATAAGGATCAAGGAGCAAAGACCAGCAATTTCTTTGAAAAATTTCTTACAATTTCCCCCTTGTTTGTCATTAGTTCATTAGTCATTAAGTCATTGATTTGTTATGGCGATGAGACATGGGTATACCCATGAATACCCATGTGATACCCATGTGTTTGATGGGTGCTGAAAATGGGAATGTGGCCCTGGGGCTTCAGAAACGGGGATTTAGTTAAAAACTTTGCAAAAATACCCATAAATACCCATGTGTTTGGTTCACTGGTTCATTAGTCATTTGTGATTGTATGGAGTAGAAACATGTTTGAAGCCGAGGGCTATAAGCAAAAAAGCAATCCCTTGATGACTCTGCAAGTCGGGGATTGCTTTGAGAGAATTTGCATATCTGCACATCCTCACATTTGCACATTAAAAATTAGTTCCCGGTATTCACCCGGCCTTTTTCGCTTTCGGCACCGGTTTGGTGCTGTCGGGCCTTAATTTTTGAATTACCAAAGTTATAGGTAAAGGTCAGGCGCGCAATCTGGGTTTCGTTCTTTTGGTGAAACGCAAAGTTGAGGCTTTGGTACAGGCTGGTCGCGGCGTTTTTGCGGGTGTTAAACACATCGCTCACCGAAAACTTAACGCTGGCTTTTTTATTGAACAATGCCTGGCTTATGCCCATATCTGTCCAGTATTGCGCTTTTAGTTTTAAAACCGCATAGGTTTGTGGCGACTGGTAGCCTGTCGAAATCTCGGCCCTTAATGTTTTGTTCAGCTGCAAGCTTTGGGTCGCCCTGAACTGCGCCGCAGGTGCACCGGCATCCAGGTCGGCGCCAAGCAATGCCTTGCTCTTTATCAGTAAGTAGTTGGCGTTTAAGTTTGCATTACCGCTCCACCACTTGGTAAAGGTATAAGGCACGTTGATGTTGATATTGTAAACATCCTGTGTGTTTAAGTTGAGGGTGGTTTGATAGGTCGACTTCCGGGCGTTATCGGGCAGGATGATCTGCGTGATCACATCGTAGGTATGGCTATAGTTCAAACTTACGTTGATGGTGTGCTTATAAGTATAATCAACTTCGAACGAGTTGGTATACTGCGGGTTTAAAAAAGGGTTGCCTTTTTCGTAGGTGTACTGGTCTAAATTGTATTGGAAAGGGTTAAGGTTATCGTATTGCGGCCTGTCGATGCGGCGGCTGTACGAAAAGCCGATCTCATGGTTAGCTGATAAGCTGTGGTTGATAAATACGCTCGGGAAAAGATCAGTATATGTTCTGTCGACAATTTGTTTGGTAGTAAGCGAGTTACCGATAGAATGGGTGTTTTCGGCCCTTAAACCTATCTGTACCTGTGTTTTTTTGTATACCCTGCTCAGGTTAACATAAGCAGCGGTTACGGTTTCTTTATAGATAAAGTGGTTGGTGCGTGTGGTATCGTTCACAAAAGCGCCACCGCTGTTTTGTAGCTGGGCCTGCAGGTTGTTATCGGTTTTAACATAGCTGGATTTTAGCCCGGCTTCAAATTTCATGGTTTTATGGAAAGGCAGGGTATAATCGATCTTTTCGGTATTGATCTCGATGTTTGATGGCGATTGGTTGCGCTGGATAAGCGGCGGGTGCTGCTGGCTTTCGTTGGCAAACAGGTAATAGTTGTTATACAGCGCGTTGTTGGTGTTGGTAAAGTTGGTATAATCAACATCAAAGTTGATCTCCTGGCCTAAGCTGTCGATGCGGAATTTATCGTTCAGGTCAAACTCATAATTATGATAGGTTTGACTGATGGTCGACGTGGTGTTTTGCAGCGAATCGGTAAGGCCCGGTTTTGAACCGATTGAAGTATTGTTAACGTTTCTGTCGTTTTCGCCATTATAATAACCGCTAAACAAAAGGCCTATGCTATTCTTTTTACCCATATCATAATCAACACCTAAACGATAAGTGTTGTTATACCTGCTCGATGGCATAAATGTATGCTGTGTAAAATAGGTTTGTTTGCCAGAGGTATCGATGAGCCGGTCGATATAAATATCGTTTGAGTTTTGCCTGCCGCCTATATTGTATGAGCCATAAAAGTTGAGGTTGCCCTCTTTATGATTGATAGATAGCGTGGCGTTGCCTTTGGGATAGGCGCCGTATCCGCCTGTTGCAGTTATGGTACCGTTAGTGCCGACAGAGCTGTTCTTTTTCAGTACGATATTGATGATACCCGAAGTACCCGCAGCATCGTACTTAGCCGAAGGGTTGGTAATGATCTCGATCGACTTGATCGTGCTGCCATCGGTAGAATGTAACAGGGTAGCCAGTTGTGCCGATGATAAGTGCGTCAACTTGTCGTTTATCATTACGGTGACGCCTTGTTTGCCTTTAACGCTGATGTTATCGTCTTTATCAACCGTAACGCCCGGAGCACGTTCCAATATCTCCATAGCATCGTTGCCGGCAGCCAGTACGCTGTTCTCAACGTTCATTACCATACGGTCGAGTTTGCGCTCAACCAGGGGTTTGGTTGAGGTAATTTCGACGCCTTTGAGCACTTTTGATGTGCTGGCGAGTCTTAGTGCAGGCACGCTAACTTCAGGCGCGCCTGCATTAACTACGGTAGGTTTGCTGTAGCTTTTGGCATAACCAACCACGGTAGCGCGTACAATATAGGTACCGGTGGCCACATGGTCGAAGTTGTAAGCGCCGATATCGTTAGTAATGGCGCCTTTAACCAGTGATGAATCTTTAGCCTTTAATAAAGCTACAGTTGCAAAGGGCGCGCCTTTGCCGGTTTCATCGACAACCGAGCCGCTTACTTTATATGCTGGCTTGGCGGGCGTTTGCGCTAATGCGGCTGTAACTACCAGGCAGGCGGTAGCGGTGAGCAGTATCAGTATTTTAATGTAAAGTGGTTTCATATATGATATAATTGTGATAAAAAATTGTCAATAAAAATCCCATTAAAAGAAATCGCCTTCTTTTTTAATTATAAATGTTAGTTAATAATTATTTGTTACTCCCGATGCAGGAGGTGGGGGTTGCACTCATCATATTTACCGGGCGTTTGGTAGTAAGATGCAAGTTAGGTGGCTTTGGTTACACCAATTTTTAATTTTATTTAAAAAAAGGTACCAGTTGGTTCAAAATACTGCTATCAATAAAATGCAGCGAGTTTTTAAAAGCGGTTGATATACAGCCAAGCCCTGCAATGCAGCGAAGTTTTTCTTTTTTTGTTTTTTTCAGGCAATAAGCGCGCAGCCCGGGATTTATCCCCAGGCCGCAGAGTTGCCTATTGTTTGATACGCTGTATGTATTTGGAGTTTTGATGCCTGCACCATTGAAAGTGAAGATCATCATACAAAAAACTAAAGCGTGTTTCATAGCTGTTTTATTTTGCAGGTGGTATTGCTATTGCAGGTTGCGAAAGTGTATCAACCTTGCATTGCAGCTTATTGTTTTCCATAATAAACGGTGCCGATACCCACTCAGGGCTTTTGTTTAACCTCTTGCATTCGTCAATATCAGCGTAGTTATCAATCAGGTAGTTTAATTTTTCGTCGATGACCAATTCGGTGCCGTAAGGTACCTTGAGGGTTAACTTAACTTGCTGGTCGCGCCACAATTTGTTTTTCAGCAAGGTTACTTTGCGATCGAAGATCAGCACCGAGTCCTTTTGAACAAAATTGTACACTGCGTTTTGAGCATTTTTTAAGGCATCCTCGTAATGGCTGCCTTTCCCGCTGAATGATTCGACCAAGACAACCTGTTTCACATCACTTTGCTCAATGTTGATGTGTACATTGTTGTACATTCTATCGTTGTAGTTATTGTCGAGTATAACACGGCCATTAAATTTCGAGCCAATGTCCAGTTCAACGCTGTCATCCTTGGTGAGATACTTTACATCGTTTAACTGCAAGTGATAAACATTCTGGGCAGCGGGTTTTAAAGTAATGGTTTGGCTGAACGACGCCTCTTCTCTAAACTGGTTAGCTATTTTAGCCGAGTAATAAATAACAATGCTTAATGCCCCTACCCAGATGATAAGCATAGTATAAGCAGTTGAGCGGCCCAGGGTATTTCCGTTAAATATCACTCTTATAGTTAATAAGGCAATGGCCAGTAACGGGATGAGCACCAGGGCAAAAATGCCTACGTACAATATGCCGCTGTAGCCATAGTTGAGTACGCTGAAAGGGAATATATGGTAAACATCGTTGCCGTAAACCATCAGCACAATAAAGCCTACGAGCGATGCGATCATCAAACCGAGGCAAACAGCCAGGATAAATATACCGAACAGTTTAAGAAGGAGCCTGCCTGTGCCGCCCAAAAACATCCCCAGATGATGAAAAAAATCGCTTATAAAATCGCGGAACTGGTAAACAAAGGGCCTCACTTCGGCGTGGGCGTTCCTCACAGAGTGCTGTACGGTTTTCAGTTCCTCTTCAAAGTTCTTTTTAAAACCTTGCAAATCGAGTTTTTCGCCTTTCATGGCCATTTTATCGGCGCGGGTTACTGCTTTAGGCACAATTATCCATAATATAATGTATAGCAGCAGGCCGCTGCCCCATAAAACAAAAGCTAAGCCAAATGCCAGGCGTACCCAAACGGTATCGATATCAAAATAATTGCCGATACCGGCACATACGCCGCTGATGAGGTGGTCGTCCGGGTCGCGAAAAAGCTTGCGTGCGCTGGCTGTGTTTTGATGCCGCGCGAAAATGCTATCCGGATCTGCAGCCGAGGTTTCAAAATCTTCAACTGTGCCCATTTGCGATATAACCCTGGTTACATCGGCGGTAACAATTACCTGTTTAGCTTCGCCGGCCAGTATTTCGGTAAACATTTCGGCAATGCGGTTTTCAATGTCGGTCGTGATCTCAAGGCTGTCTTCGGCATTTGCAAAGTGGCGCTTAACATCGGTCATATAGCTTTTCAATACCTCGTAGGCATCTTCTTCGATATGAAATACCGTTCCGTTTATATTGATGATGATAGTTTTATTCATGATTTCTTTTATGATGTTGTGGTTTGATCCTGATCAGATATCTTTTTTAAGATTAATAGTGTTTCGGCCCTCCAAAGCAGTTTGCACGGCGAACGACAGCTCGGCCCAGGTTGTATCTAACTGCTCGAGTACGACACGTCCCTCGGCCGATAGCACGTAATATTTCCTTGGGGGGCCGGATGTGGATTCGACCCAGTTGTAACTAAGCAACCCGTTGTTTTTTAGCCGTGTCAGTAAAGGGTATAAAGTCCCTTCAACTACAAGCAGTCTGGCCTTTTTTAATTCGGCAATTATATCTGATGCGTAGGTTTCGCCTTTGGATATGATCGAGAGTATGCAATACTCTAATATCCCCTTTCGCATTTGCGTTTGTGTGTTTTCTACAATCATAATACAAAGATATATGCTTTGGATTGTATTATGCAATACATAGTACTAAAAAAGTGTAAATAATTTTAATTTTTACTACTTCTCAAAAAATCACTTATATAAAATGTAATTTTCTCAAAAAAACCATTTCATATTATCATTATCATATTTATCACGGCTTTTATGAAGTTTTTGGCAAAAAACATTCCGCTGTATTACAAATGGTTATAGGTTATAATCGAGCTTTTTTGGTGATTATCGCACATTGTTTTTGTAATTTCCTTGCTATTTCAAAATCGTAACGTTACTTTTATAATTAATTAACTATTAACTGATCTTATTTATTAACGAAATGAAAAAACTTCTACTCGTAAGTTTGTGTTTCCTGTGGCTTGGTATAGCCCAGGTATTTGCACAGAGCCGTACTGTGACCGGTACGGTTATCGCTAAAGAGGATGGCGGCCCCATCCCTGGTGTTAGCGTTAAGGTAAAAGGCACCTCTTTAGGTGTTATTACCGGCGCCGACGGAAAATACTCTATCAGAGTTCCGGAATCCGGAAAAATTTTAGTATTTGGTTTTATTGGTTACGGTACTATTGAAAAACCTATTACAGGTTCGGTGGTAAACGCCACGCTCGAAGTATCAAGCAAAGCCCTCGCCGAAGTTGAGGTAACCAGCGCGTTCGGTATCAAAACAAATCAGCGCACCAATTCTAACTCGGCACAGAGTGTTAGTTCTGAAGAGTTGAATACAATTCGCCAGCCAAACATCAATAATGCATTGGCCGGTAAAGTTGCCGGTATCCAGGTACGCAGCCAATCGGCAGGCGATTTAGACCGCCAAACAGAAGTAAGGCTTCGTGGTGCAACAGGTTTTGGCGCAGGTAACGGCGCTATCTATGTTGTAGACGGGACTATTTTACCCAACTCTAACGACATCAACCTTGATGATATTGAAGACGTTTCGGTATTACAGGGTGCTGCAGCAGGAGCTTTATTTGGCTCGCAAGGTGCTTACGGAGCTATCGTAATGACCACCAAAAAAGGGAAAAAAGGCGACGGCTTGAATGTCGATTTAAATTTGGGTGCAAAATACGACATGGCGTATGTTTTGCCTAACTACCAAAATACTTATGCTGGTGGCAACAACCCGGATTTAACACAGTATGTGTGGAAAGCCGGTGATCCGACCGCATGGCAGGCTCTGAGCGGCAAATATTACCCCGATTACAGCGATGATAGCAGCTGGGGACCTAAAATGACAGGCCAGGAATATATTCCATGGTATGCCTGGTACCCTGGTACACAATACTCATACAAAACAGCTTCATTAACACCCAACCCCAACAACGCACGCGATTTTTATCAAACAGGTGTAAATTATGATAACACCATAGCTGTGAGTAAAGCAAGCGACGATTACAATATCCGTTTTAGCTTTGGTAATCAAATAGTAAAAGGTATAGTACCTGATCAGGATTTAAGAAAGACATCTCTTAACTTAAACACCAGCATTAACTTAAACAAGCACTTTACTTTAGCTGCAAACATTACTTACCTTACCCAAAAACAAAATGGTTTGGTAAACGATGCTTACAGCAACCAAACTTCAGGTTCGTTTAACCAATGGTTTCACCGCGATCTGGATATGAGTATCATGAAAGAGCTGAGAGGTTTGCGTACGCCTAACGGTATTTACGCAAGCTGGAACCACGCTGATCCTAACACCTATGATCCAAACAACCCGAATGCTTTTTACGCAGGTAACTACTGGTATAACTTTTATACTTACCAGGATTTGGTTAACCAGGCAAACAACCGGGACAGGTTATACGGCAACGTTTCGTTATCTTATAAACTTAACAACGATTTGAGCTTTAAGTTTACCTACCGTAAGCAACAAAACACCACTTATGCCAGCACCACTTTCGCATCTGAGTTAGCACAAAGCGGTGTACAAACTACCGGTAACGAAAGCAGGAACAAAGGTTACTACGGAACATCAAACACCTACTCTAACCGCGAAAACTATGAGTTTTTAGTTACTTATAATAAAACTATAAAGGATTTTACGGTTGGTGTAAATGCAGGTAGCGATAGTTTTTCATATAATTATGCCGATATGTCGGCCAATACCAACAATGGTTTGAGCATCCCCGATCTTTTTACCATAAACAACTCCGTAGATGCACCAACAATTGGCAATACCCGTCAGAAAGAAAAATATAATGCTCTTTTTGCAACGGCATCAGTTGGTTACAAAAACATGTTGACTTTAAATGGTACCGTACGTAACGATTGGTTTTCAACTTTGCCGGTTTCAAACAACTCGGTATTATCAAAATCGATCGGCTTATCATTCGTGTTCAGCGATCTGTTGAAAAGCCAGTCGAGCTGGTTAACCTTAGGTAAAATACGTGCAACTTATGGACAGGTGCCGCAAGCCCTGGGTTCTGGTACCACTTTTGGTTTTGGAAGGTACCCTGGCGCCGCTTACGGTGTTTCGGCACAAAAATTCAATGGCAGCAACCTGTTAATGCAAACACCGGATACTTATGTTGACGCAACCATACACGGTGCTGTAACCACAGAGAAGGAGATAGGCGCTGACTTTAGCTTCCTGAACGACCGTATCCAGTTTACCACTACTTACTGGGATGGCAGCACCGAGGGCTTACCTGGTTCGGTGACGGTAAATGCCGCCAGCGGTTTCACCAGTATTTTAACAAACTTTGGTAAGATCACTAAAAAAGGTATCGATTTTGTATTGGCAGGTACACCTGTTAGAATCAAAAACTTCTCGTGGACAATTACCGCCACCTACTCAAACCTGTTAAGGGATTATGTTGACGAGATCAGCAACCAATACGGCATTGGTGCCATTTTGGTTAACAACAACACCTACAGCCAGATACCAGGTTTATACCAGGTACAAGGCATGCCCTGGGGCCAGATATATGGTAACGGTATAGCCCGTAACGCCAATGGCGATGCTATTTTAAACTCGAGCGGTTTTTATACCAATAATCCTAAAACTGCCTTTGGCAGCGCGCTTCCAAAGCACACAGGTGGTGTACAAAACAGCTTTACCATATTTAAAGATTTCACACTTAACGTAAACATCGATGGCCAGGTAGGTGGTAAATTCTCTTCATTATCTGATTTCTGGGGTTCATATAGCGGTTTAACTGCGCGTACTGCTGCCTTAAATGATAAAGGCGTACCTGTACGTGACCCTGTTGCAAACGGTGGTGGCGTTCACACAGTTGGCGTTGATGCTACAACCGGCAAACCAGTTAGCTATTATGTTGATGCATACACTTATTATCAAAACAACTACAATAACAAAACCGGTGATGAGTTTGTGTACGACTTAACTTTTATCAAACTGCGTGAGGCCGGTTTAAGCTATCGCATCCCGGTTAAAAAGTTAGGTATCTCAAAATATGTGAGAAACGCAAGCTTCCAGATCGAGGGAACAGACCTGTTGTTAATTTATGCAAAAACTAAAGATTTTGACCCATCGCAGATATCTTCAGTATCGGGCGAGTCCGGACAATTGCCTGGAACAAGGGGCATTGGTTTTAACTTAAAAGTAGGTTTTTGATCATCTGAGAACGAAAGAATAATTTAAAAGAGACACAACATGAAAAAAATATTTTTATATACACTCTCAACAGTACTCATTTGGGGTGTTGCGGGTTGTAAAAAACCGAGCGATTTTGGTAATACCAATGTCGATCCATCTGCTACTACGGTACCGATCCCGTCGGCTCTGTTAACCAACGTCGAATTAACCTTACCGTTGTATGCCTCCACCCAGCTTGAAGCGATTAATGGCGCCCAGTATTCGCAATACTTTGCCGAAACACAGTATCCGGCAGTGTCATTGTATTCACTTCCGCAGTACGCTTTTATTGGTGAGTACAGCGGTATTTTGTACGATTTGCAAAATATCATTAATCTCAACCCAAGCAATAACATGGTAGCAGCCGCGACGGTATTGCAGCAATACATCTTCTGGCATATCACCGATGCCTGGGGAGATGTGCCGTACAGCCAGGCCCTAAAAGGTTTGGCATATACCAACCCGGCGTATGATACCCAGCAAAGCATTTACACCAGCATGCTGGCCAGTTTAACTGCCGCCGAAGCCAAATTTGATGGTTCGGCACTATCTGGCGATGTGATATATGGTGGAGATGTAAGTAAGTGGAAAAAGTTTACCAACTCTTTGCGTATGCTGATATCGTTACAGATGTCGAAAAAAATGCCTACATCATCTGATTTTGCAGCTACTCAGTTTAAAGCTGCGCTTGCCGATGCAGGTGGAAGCATTACCACTAATACTGATAATTTTGCGCTAACTTACCCATCCGGCACTTATAAAGATCCTTTGTTCAACCTGTACGATGGTAGAACGGATTATGCCGAAAGCAAAACCATGACCGATTTATTAGGAAGCTTAAGCGATGCAAGGGCAACAGTATATGGTGGTGCTTTTAACGACCCGAACAACGTATCGGGCGGTACGGTATCATCAAACGTAGGTATCCCTCCGGGCGGCGATCGTACTTCTACCGTTATTTTCACAACCGCTAATCCAAACTGGGCCATGGTTTTACGTGCGGATAAACGTACGCCTACCAGTACATTGACTATGATCAGCGCATCTGAATCATTACTGGCCCGCGCACATGCAGTTGCTCTTGGATGGACAACCGAAACCTATGCCACAACCTACCAGGCAGGTATCGTTCAGTCATTTGAGCAGTGGGGACTGGCAGATCCAAGCGTGACGTACATGACGAACGTAAACGCATCAGGTGCAGCTGTACCTACTTTCCAGCAAATTATTCAGCAAAGGTACCTGGCCAGTTATCCTGACGGGTTTATGGGCTGGGATATCTACCGCTTAACAACTACAACACGCGATGGCGGTACTACCGGAACAGCATTTGCCAATAATCCGCTTGGCATTAAACCTGGTACAGGTGCTACAAATAACCCGAAACTGATTGTTAGCCGCTTTACTTATACCGCAGCCGAGTATAGCACCAATGGTGTGAATGCTTCCGCGGCAGCTGCAAGGTACACCGGTGGTGATAAGCAGGATTCGAGAGTTTGGTGGGATCAATAATTGAGTAAAGAAATTTTAAATAAAAGATATTATGAAAAAGAATTTTTTAAAATGCCTGTTACTGAGCTGCTCGGTTATGGTTTTGTTAAACGCTTGCGTTAAAGACAAATACACAGGCAACCAAACCGGCGACGCGGGCCCCTCATATGTAAGGATAACCGAAGCCAAGGTTTATAACCAGTTTTTTTCGCCTTTCACCACCGTTAAACCGGTGACCATGTTTAGTGTTAGAAGAGATGCAGCAAGCAGCACTGTTTTGCAAGGGACTAATACGGTTGTGCTTACCGACATCACAACTGCTTACCTTGCGGCTCATAGCACCCCTTACTCGGCAATGCCATCAACACTATATACGGTGGCGTCTGCACCAGGGGTAACCGCAAGCGCAACCAGCCTGACATTTACTTTTGGACCTGGCGATTTCGCGAAAAACGTTGTTTTCAATATCGACGGCAGCAAAGTTGACCTTTCAAAACAATATGCCATAGCGTATGCTGTTACTAACACCGGTGGCTTAACTCAAAAGGCCGGTTTGGATACTATACTGGCAACGATAGCTATCAAAAACAAATACGATGGTGTTTATACGATATCCGGCACAATGGTAGATATAACTAATCCTGCTTTCGCTGAAGTAAATACACTTTCAACTCTGGTTGGGGTTACGCCATACCAATACGAGTTAAGAACCACTTCTGCCAATACCTGCGATGTGTACGACAACTATAGTGCCGGTTATGCGCAGGGCTATGGTATTGTATTCAATACGGGTACCGGTGCAAGTGCGTACGGCTCATTTATGCCGGTGCTTACATTTAACCTGGCAAATGATAAAATAACTGCTGTTACTAACCATTACGGCCAGCCTGCCGGCAACGGCCGCTACGCCCAGCTGGATCCAAGCGGAACCGTAAATGCCTACGAAAATGGTAAAATAACGATCAAATACAATATGGTTGGTGGTGCGTTAGTGTCTGCAAACCAGGTTCGTACCACTTGGGATGAAGTTTGGACCTACAAAAAATCGAGATAATTTGTAGTTAACAACCAAGAAGTAAAAAAGGCTCTCCGGATTTTCGGGGAGCCTTTTTGTTTAAAGTAAGTCGTGATTATTTGGACGACTAACGATATTAACATATCTTATTGACATAAGTTAATGTTATTATTTTGATTTACAGTGGTTTTAGTAATTATATTTAAGTAATAATATTAATCACTTAAACTTTTAAGGCTATGAAAAAATTATTATTTATCGCAGTTCTGTTGTGTTTAATTATTCCATCATTGCATGCGTTCAAGTCAGTTCACAAATCACCTGCGGGTGTTTTAGTAAAGCCTTCTAAAAGCCCCCATAGGGTGTTTTCAAAGAAGAGCCCCACAACCTGGGATATCGGTAGCATTTATGCTAATGGAGTTTCTTACGAAGTATACGGAGATAATTATGGCGGATCGAGCGGCAATATTGTCGATATACAAGTTGGTGGTGTTTCGGTATCTGCTCCATACTCGGGCACTTGGGATCATAATGGAGGGGTTCCGGGCACGCTATTATGGGTGTATGTAACTTTTTTTGATTTTAATGGCCCTCCCCAGATTTAAAAATTTTTAACGTCACAAAGGCCCGGTATTTGCCGGGCTTTCTTACTTCTTATCTACACTATACTTCCCTGGCCCAACAAACATTAAACCAGCAAAAACAACAGCATCTTCTATTGCATGTGCGGCCTGGTCTAACCCTCCTCCGGTGCCGAAGTGCATTAATGCCGCAACTATTAGCGTACATAATAAAAGCAGGCATACAGGCCTGAACGCTAAACCTATCACTAACAAAAAACCACCAAAGGTTTCGGTGCAGGCCGCCATTAACCCCCAAAAGGTCGGCAAAAAATGGATACCCGCATATTTTGTTGCCGAACCAATAGCCGCCCATTTTTCGGCGCCGCCCAGCAGAATGGGATAACCATGTAAAATAAACATGATGCCGAGGCCCACCCGCATAACAAGCAGACCGAAATTGCGGTAATTGCCTAAGTTTGATAACATTGCCATGATTATATATAATATGCGTAAGTTTTATTTTGTTCGACCTTCAGGTTAATTATTTTGCCAAATACCAGCGCCCGGTTATCCGGTATATGCCCGGCCGGAAAGTTAAAGCAAACCGGGTAATGGTATTCTTTAACTACTTCCGCAATAATTTCTTCGGCTGTTTGGCCGAATGGGATATCGTTATCCTTGCATTCGGTAAAACCACCAATAATCAGGCCCGCCAGGTTTTTAAGTTTGCCTGCCCGTTTTAATGCACGCATCATGCGGTCTATCGAATATAGGTACTCGCCTACATCTTCCAGGAACAATATTTTACCGTCGTAATCATAATCCGAAACAGATCCTGATACCGATATCAGCAAGCTTAAGTTGCCGCCAACCAGCACCCCGCTTGCCTCGCCTTTGCGATTTAACGGGTATACATCCACCTCATATTTAACCTCTTCACCAAAAAGGCTTTTTCGCAGGGTTTCCAAAGATGCAGGTGTCGCATCCCATACATTAACCGGCATTTGCCCATGAATAGTTTGTATGCTATAATTGGCACAGATATGGGCATGTAAAACAGTGATATCACTAAAACCGACAAGCCATTTTGGATGTTGAACAAAGCGGGTGAAATCAAGTTTGTCAATTATCCGTACAGTGCCATACCCGCCGCGGGCAGCAATAATGGCCTTGATATTGTCATCATCCAAAAAACGCTGCATATCGCGCGCGCGCAGATCGTCATCCCCGGCAAACTGGTGGTATTCGGCATTCAGGGTTTCGCCTATAACCACTTCGAGCCCCCAGCTTTGCAGTAGTGTAACAGCATCGGTCATAGGTTTAGGGAGTTTCTTAGCAGGGCAGGTAATGGCGATCTTGTCGCCTTTTTTCAGGTAAGGTGGAGTCATGTATTTGGTTGTTAGTCCGAAAGTCGGAAAAGTCCGTAAGTCTGCAAGAAATATCCCGAAAATTATTTTTACTATTTTAAATCTTTCTGACTTTCGGTCATCCGGTCTTTCGGACTATTCAAAATCCGTATCTTTGCCGAATTATAAAAATACGCTTAAAATAATTTGGAAACGCAAGCTTATAAACGATACACCATTACAGCCGCGCTGCCTTATGCCAACGGCCCCAAGCATATTGGCCACCTGGCGGGTGCATATATCCCTGCCGACCTGTACGCCCGTTACCTGCGCTTAAAAAAGCGCGAAGTAGTATTTGTTTGCGGTAGCGATGAGCACGGTACCGCCATAGCCAACCAGGCCATGAAGGAGCACACTACGCCCCGTGCTATCATTGATAAATATAATGCATTGATAAAAAAATGCTTTGAAGAGATCGGTATTTCGTTTGATATTTATCATCGTACCAGCGAGCCTATTCATCACCAAACCGCCCAGGATTTTTTTACCAATCTGAATGATAAAGGTATTTTTGTTGAGCGCGAATCGGAACAATATTACGATGAGCGTGCCCAGGCTTTTTTAGCCGACCGTTATATTATTGGTACCTGCCCGAATTGCGGTAACGAGAATGCCTATGGCGATCAGTGCGAGAAGTGCGGTACATCGTTAAGTCCGGAAGAACTGATCAACCCGCGATCAACCCTAAGCGGCAACAAGCCCGTTTTAAAGCCAACCAAACACTGGTATTTGCCTTTGGATAAGTATGAAGATTGGTTGAAAGAATGGATATTGAAAGGCCATGCCGGCGATTGGCGTACAACCGTATACGGCCAGTGCAAAAGCTGGATAGACGGCGGTTTGCATCCGCGCGCTGTTACCCGCGATCTGGACTGGGGTATTAAAGTACCTGTACAAGGCGCCGATGGTAAAGTACTATACGTATGGTTTGATGCACCTATAGGCTATATATCGGCAACCAAACAATGGGCAATTGATAACAATAAAGATTGGAAAACTTACTGGCAGGACAAAGAAACCAAGCTGGTGCATTTTATCGGTAAGGATAATATTGTTTTCCATTGCATCGTGTTCCCGGTGATGCTGCACGCGCACGGCGAATTTATTGTACCCGATAACGTACCTGCCAACGAGTTTATGAACCTCGAAGGCGATAAGATGAGCACCAGCCGCGGATGGAGCATCGAGATGCACGAGTACCTCGAAGACCTGCCTGGTAAAGTTGACGAGCTGCGCTATTACCTTACAGCCATAGCACCCGAAACTGCCGACAGCGAATTTACCTGGAAAGATTACCAGGCGCGTGTAAACAACGAATTGGTAGCCATCCTGGGTAATTTTGTGCACCGGATAATGATACTGATGCATAAATTTTACGGTGGTAAAGTTGAGGCAGAAACAGCTACCATTACTTTGCAGGATGAAAACCTGAACAACGAATTAGGACGTTTGTACGATGAGATTGAGCGCAGTTTTGAAAGCTATAAATTCCGCCAGGCACAGCAAACTATGATGGAGATTGCTCGTTTAGGCAATCGCTATCTTACCGAGAAAGAGCCTTGGATAACTGTTAAAACTAATCCTGAAGATGCGAAATTGGCACTACACAATGGATTGTTGCTTGTAGGGCACCTGGCATGTTGCTTACAGCCATTCTTACCGGGGGCGGCCAAAAAAATATTACACATGTTGAATTGGCCTAAGGATGTAATAACTTTTGACGAAGGAATATTTTTCAAGAATGGGCATCAGTTAAACCCGGCGGAATTACCATTTGAAAAAATAGAAGACGAGCTAATAGAGCGTCAGATGCAGAAACTTATTGCCAAAAAAGAAGCTATTGAAGGCCCGGCACAACCTGCCGAACAGGCCGTTATCCCTGCAAAGGAAAACATCAGCTTTGATCAGTTTGCCGCTATGGATGTACGCGTAGGTACCATATTGGCAGCCGAAAAGGTGGCAAAAACCAAAAAATTGCTAAAACTAACTATCGATACCGGTATCGATCAGCGTACCGTAGTATCGGGCATAGCCGAACATTACGAGCCTGAAGGCATTATCGGCCAGCAGGTAAGCATATTGGTGAACCTGGAACCGCGCGAGATCAAAGGCATCCTGTCGCAAGGCATGATTCTGATGAGCGAGAACGCCGAAGGCAAGTTGAACTTTGTATCGCCCATCAATTGGATGCCTAATGGATCGGTAGTTCGCTAATGTGCAGATGCGCAAATAGGTAAATGTATAAATGCATTTTCCACATTCATCAATAATTTGCACTTTTGCAATTCACAAGAAGGTCGGGTGCGCAAATTCGAAATTGAAGATCCGAAATTCGAAATACAAAAAGGTCCCGTAGTTCAACGGATAGAATAGGAGTTTCCTAAACTCTAGATATGAGTTCGATTCTCGTCGGGACCACCGATAACGCAGTTTCTGTATACAGGAGCTGCGTTTTTAGTTTTATAGGTAAAGTTGCAATGACGAAGAGTAGATGCCTAACTCCCCATCGCGTATACCACAATATTTACGGCAAACTTGGTGTTATCTTCGGCCATAAAGCGTTTGTTCCTAAAATCATAATCCCACTCGCAGCCGTAGTCCTTATTGCTGTAAAGCACGGCTATACGGCCGTTTATTTCAATGGCTTTCAGGTAATCGTGTATCAGGTCGTCGCCCCAGCCGTTTAGTTCAAAAACGGTATTGGGCGGTTTATCGAATTTAAAAAAACAGTTATAGATGGGATGATTGTTGGGTATCTTTTTCAGCGAGCCATGTCCGAACAAAGCGTCCATCTGCGCTTCGAACGATTTGGCGAACAGCCCGTCGATATCGTGGTTGCAATCATCCACAAAAACAAAGCCGCCGTTCTGCACGTACTTTTTAAAGTTCTCGCGTTCTTTGGTATCAAACTGTACCAGCTTGTGCCCGCTCAGGTAGCAAAAAGGCGCTAAAAAAATATCATTGCTATCCAGCGCGATCACTTTTTCCTTCGGGTCGAAAGGGATGGTGGTATATTCCAGCAGCGAGTTCAGCACATTTACGGGCATGCGCTGGTCGGTATCCCAATCGCCGCTGTGATAGCTTAATCGGGTAAAGGTGAATTTCGCATTGATCGCCATGGTAGTAGCCACTAAATTAGTACAATATTTTAAGGAAAGACTGCTGATTTGTATCTATCTTGTAAATATTTGGATACTTTACTGCAAATGTTTGAAAAAAATTACGCCTTAAACTAAAAGCGCTATATATTGTGTCCTTAAAGTTAACTACTTCAAAATAAACTAATGGCGCAGGCACAACTCACCGAAGCGGATATAAAAACACTATTGGCAAAGCTGCCAACTTTAAAAGCAGAGATACAAAAGGTCATAGTTGGGCAAGACGAAATACTCGACGAATTGCTGGTGGCATTTTTGGCCGGCGGGCATTGCCTGCTGGAAGGGGTACCCGGGCTGGCAAAAACGCTCATCGTAAAAACCATGTCGCAAGCCCTGGAGCTATCCTTCAGGCGCATCCAATTTACGCCCGACCTGATGCCGACCGATATTGTAGGCACCGAGATATTGGAAGAAGACCATGTTACCGGTAAGCGTTTTTTTAAATTTAACAAAGGCCCGCTTTTCGCGAATATTATCCTGGCGGATGAGATCAACCGTACGCCGCCCAAAACACAGTCGGCGCTGCTGGAAGCCATGCAGGAGTTTGAGGTAACCTACGGCGGACAAACCTATCCGCTGGATAAACCATTCTTTATCCTCGCCACCCAAAACCCGATAGAGCAAGCCGGAACCTACCCGTTGCCAGAAGCGCAATTGGATAGATTTTTATTGCTTATCAAAATTGGCTACCCAACCGAGGCCGAAGAGTTTGAAGTATTGAACCGCACCACCGGTACAAAAAAAGTCGATGTTAAAGCCATTATTAACGCCGCCGAAATACAGCAGGCACAGGCACTGGTAAGGCAGGTAACGATAAACGAAGATCTGATAAGGTACGTGAGCAGCATTATCCGCGCTACGCGGCCGGATACCACAACCGTACCGTATATTAAAGAGTGGGTACGCTGGGGAGCGGGCCCGCGCGCAGGGCAGGCGCTAATATTAACCGCCAAAGCACGGGCGCTGCTCAAAGGCAGATATTCGGTTTTGATGGAAGACATCCACGCCATGGCCGTACCCGTGTTGAGACACCGCATTTTAACCAATTTTAAAGCCGAAGCAGAAGGAATCACATCAGACAAAGTAACTGCCGAATTGCTCAAAGTTGTTGAACGACCGAGGGTTTAAGTCTGAGTATAGCGTATTGCGATATGCGTATTGCGACGTTGGCAGATAAAAATAAATCCGAAACGGCGTAGCCCTCTTGAGCACCGCTGAAAACATACAATAGTGAAAAATCGAACATCCGAAATAACAATCCGAAACTATGTTGGACCCTAAAGTTTTAATGACCATTAAAGATTTGCCCCTCGTGGCGAAAACGGTTATTGACGGCTTTATGAATGGCTATAATAAAAGTACGGTAAAAGGGCCTGGTTTAGAGTTTAGCCAGTACCGCAGCTACCAGCCGGGCGATGATCTGCGCTGGCTCGACTGGCGCATGTTTGCCCGCAGCGACCGGTACTACATCCGCGAATCGGAGATCGAAACCAGTATCTCCGTGCGTTTTTTGGTAGACGCCAGCGCCTCCATCAACCATGAGGACGATGGGGTTAAAAAGATCGATTACGCGCGTTTTTTAACTGCCTCGCTGGCTTACCTGGCCAACCTGCAGGGGGATGCTATTGCTTTAAATGTTTTTCAGGATGGCAGTTTGTTCTCGCTGCCATCAAAGCAGGATCCGCAACATTTGCAGCGCTTGTTTTACCAATTGCAGCAAATACAACCCGGCGGTACGTTTACCAAACCCATGCATTACAAGGAGCTGTTTGCCGGTACCGGGCGCAAGGAACTGCTAATCTTTATTACCGATATGTACCAGGCCGGTGAAGAGCTCACCAAACTGCTGGATACTTTGGCTGCTCTTAAACACGAGGTGATCGTTTTCCATTTAATGGGCCAGAACGAACTGGACTTCGACTTTAAAGGATACACCACTCTCGAGGACCTGGAAACCAGGCAAACCATCCCCATAAACACGCAGGCAAAAAAGCAATACCAGCAGACATTGGAGCAACACCTGTCGGATCTGCGCATGCAATTACTGGGCAAACATATCGTATATAAAATGTTAAGTACCGCCAACCCTTTAGACGAAGCTTTACGCGAATTTTTGGTACAACGTAATAAAGGAATATAGAGCCAGAAGCATGAAGCAAGAGGCAGGAAGCAAGACAAAAAATATGAAGACGACCCACCATTTACCACTCTCCATTCACCGCTAAAAAATGCAATTTTTAGCGCCCATATGGTTCACAGCGATTGCCGCGGTATTGATACCGTTGGCTATCCACCTGTGGAATATCCGGTCGGGTAAGATATTAAAGGTGGGCAGCATTTCGCTCATGGGTGAGGCGTCGCAGCAAAGCAGCCGCAGTTTCAGGTTGCAGGATATTTTATTGCTCATCCTGCGCTGCCTGATCTTAATAGTACTGGCAGGTTTGCTAGCGCAGCCATTTTTAAGACATAGGGCAAATAACAGTAAAATAAAAGGCTGGGTGATGATACCCAAAGAAACTTTTAAAGAAACTTACGCGAAGTTTAAAAAGCCGGTAGATTCCCTAACCAACGCTGGTTACGAATTTCACTATTTTGATGCCGCGTTTACGAAGGCTAATATATTAGATATAGTTAAAGACACTACCAGGGTAACAGATACTATTATCACCAACTATTGGAATATTCTTGCGCGGCTGAATACTAAAAAACCGGCCAACCTACCCTTATATTTGTTTACCGACAATTTGCTCAGCCATTTCGCGGGAAGTAAACCTACCGTAGCCGCCAACCTGCACTGGCAAACCTACACCCCTGCTGATTCGGTGAGCGAATGGGTGGAGAAAGCCTGGTTTGCTGCCGATAATAATATAAAGGTGGTTAAAGGCAGCAGTAACCCGCAAGGCACATCCTATGCCTGGTACACCTTGCAACCGGGTCAAAGCAACGCCTTGTTTAACACGGCTATCAATAATAACGGCGCGGGCGTATCGCTTAAAAGCAAACCGCAGCAAACTGTTATAGCCGATACGGCTGTTTTTCGCATCGCCATAGTTGCCGATAACAGTCAGGTTGATGCAGCGTATTTAAACGCGGCGTTAAAAGCGATATCGACATTTATTCCGCATAAGGTTCAACTTGTATATTACAACAACGTAATGCAGGTTAAACAAAAATATGATTGGCTGTTCTGGCTGGCCAATAAACCGGTAGATAAAGCCGCGCCCGATATGGCTTCGAACCTGTTTATTTATCAAAGCGGCAAAGAACAAAACACGGCTTCGTGGCTGAGTGCAGGAAACGGTTTTGAAGTGGGCAATTACAACGCACAGGTACCTTCCTATAAATTGATCCAGTCGCCCAAAAGCAGTGCAGGCCCGGTTTGGCGCGATGGCTACGGCCACACCGTTTTAAGTGCCGAAAAAGATAAAAACCTTACGCTGTATCGTTTCTACAGCCGCTTTAACCCATCCTGGAGCGATCTGGTTTGGAACGATAATTTTCCGAGGATGTTGCTGAATTTAATGGCTAACGATCAGCCATCGGCGCAAAGCCTGAAATATGACAGGCGAATAATAAGCGCACAGCAATTAATGCCTGTATATGCAAGTTCCGGTCAGCAAACTCTTGCGGCGATAGCAGAGGATACCGATCTGTCGCATTACGTTTGGCTGGTTTTGATCGTACTGTTTATATCCGAACGTTTCCTGTCGCACAAAAAACCAACACTTACCAATGGATAAAAGGCAGGGAATAGAGCAGCTTGATACATTACGCAGCCGTTGGGTAGCTTATGAAGTCGTGGCCAATGTTTTGATTGCGTTAGCGATTGGGGCTTTAGGTTTTGCTGTTTTAGGATTGGGATGGGCTGTGGCGCTTTTCGCGATGAGCTTACTGGTGCTGCTCTCCTTTACAAGGCCATGGAAAATTACCCGGGCCAAAGTTGCTGCTTTGCTCAACCTGTATCACCCTCAACTGGAAGAAAGCTGCGGACTGGTGCTCAAACCTTCCGGTGAATTAAACCTGCTCGAAAAACTACAGCTTGCCAAAGTAGAAACTGCTTTACAACAATTAAACGATACACCCAAACAATTTACTAAACATCTGCGCCGAGCTGCTTTATTTTTGGTGTTGATGCTGGCAGTAAGCTTCGCCATCGCTAAAAGCGGAATACTGCATTCAGGGTCATCTGCTTTATCAAATCATTCGGCTGCAGATACTGCAAAGCAGATTCCCGAAAAGGTATTGCCGCAAATAGCCTCACAAAAACTGGAAATTATCCCGCCGGCATATACCAATCGCGCTAAGCGCGAACAAAACCGCTTTACATTAAACGTGGAAGAAGGCAGTACGGTTAAATGGAACATCGAAACCAATATCGCTGTAAAGCAATTGAGTTTAATTTTTAATGAGACTGATCAGATCCGCTTAGTACCCGATAAGGATCACACCAATTTTACTGCTGAAAAAAGCATTAACAAGCCGGGTTTTTACCAGGTGAGCATCGATGGCAAATTATCTGATCTGTACCAGGTCGAAGTGATCAAAGATAACCCGCCCGTTATCCGCATCCTCACACCCAAGCCTTATACTTTTATTGATGGGGGCGAAAAGCCACAGGTGAATATCAGCACACAGCTGACGGATGATTACGGCATCAGCAATGGCCTTATAATGGCTACCGTAGCGAAAGGCACCGGCGAAGCGGTTAAATTTAAAGAGTATAAAATTCCGTTCGACCAATCGTTTGCCGGGCGCAATGCAAAATATGACCTTAAAAAATTCATAGACCTAAAAAAGCTGGGCATGGAGCCCGGCGATGAGCTCTACTTTTTTATCCAGGCTACCGATAACCACAACCAGCAAAGCCGTACTGATGCTTACACGGTTTCGATACAGGATACAGCCGCGTTATTCAGCATGAACGGTATGGTTAACGGAGTTGATTTTAAGCCTGAGTTTTTTAGAAGCGAACGGCAGATCATTCTTGATGCTGAACGTTTGCTGAAAGAGAAAGATACCATCAGCACTGAGGTCTTTAAAAACCGCAGTAACGATCTGGGTACCGATCAGAAACTATTGCGCTTACGCTACGGCAAGTTTTTGGGTGAAGAATCGGAATCGGATATTGGGGCCGCAGGCGGCAACGACCAGCTGAGCAACCCTGCCGACTTCAGCAATATCAACAAGATCATGGATGCGTATACCGATAAGCACGACAATGCCGAAGATGCCGGATTTTTTGAGCCCAATCAAAAAGAGCAACTTAAGGCTACCTTGACCGAAATGTGGAATGCCGAACTGCGCCTGCGCCTGTATAAACCACAGGATGCTTTGCCGTTTGCATACAAGGCATTACGATTACTGAAAGATCTGCAGCAAAAATCACGGGCTTATGTGGCTAAGTCGGCGTTTAAACCACCGCCATTAAAAATGGAAAAACGGTTGAGCGGCGAGTTGAAAAAGATCATCGAGCCCGATGTGCATTATACTATCAAGCCTGCCGAAAGCCAGCTTATTACCCTGAAAAATTCGGTAGCGGTATTGGAACTGTTAAAAACAGGTACTGAAATTAATTCCACCTCGTTTCATACCCTGCAATTGGCCGCGCAGGAGTTAAGTACTAAAGCAGCAGCCCAGCCGGGGATATACCTGGCTTCGGTTAGTGCGATGCACCGTATTTTGGCGGTGCCAAAGCAGGCACAACTGCCCGATATCGGCTTAGTGGAGAAAGTCATTCAGCAAACATTACAATCCGCTAAACAATTGCCAGGCACTGCATCAACACAACCGGATATGGGCCTGTCGCAGCAGTACTATAAAAACCTGAACAAATGACCTGGAATAGCATAGTAACGATAGTTTGCTTGGTGTTGCTTTCCATTTCGGTTTGGAAGGAGGTGCGAAGGGTTAGTAAGGCCAACCTGGTTTTACGCATTATCGCAGTAGCTATTGCTGTTGCGGCGTTGGCCTGTATCGCTATACCTCTTACTTGTCAAACCGGGCAAACGGTTTCGGACAAGCATGAAGCTGTGTTGTTAACCGATGGTTTTAATGCCGATAGTTTAAAAAAATACCTTTACGTGCCTGTTTTTACCACGTCATCGCCAATAAAAAAGGAATATCCTACCGCTGTTTTATTAAATAACCTGGCCGAAGTCAGGGCAGATCATCCTGGCATAACCGGGCTACACATATTAGGTTATGGTTTGGATGAAGAAGAAATGAAAGTTTTGAGTGGGATGCCGGTTGCTTTTCATCCTGCGCCACAGCCAACAGGCATCAGTTCTATCGGCTGGAACCACAATTTAAAAGCTGGCGAAGTTTTAAAAGTTCAGGGCAGATTTAATGATCCGGAAAACAAGAACTACCTGGTGATCTTAAAAGGACTGAATGTGACTTTGGATTCCGTCGCTGTAAAAACAAGCGGCGATTTTGAATTGCACACTACGCCCAAAACTGCCGGCAATATAGTTTATCGCCTGATCGTGAAAAGCGGACAGGATACTTTGGAGAACGAAAGCTTGCCTTTGCATATCGGCCCGGTTAAGCCGCTAAAGGTTTTGATATTAGCCTCATCACCTGATTTTGAAAACCGCTTTTTAAAGAACTGGCTTAGCGCGAACGGTTATGCCGTGCACGTGCGTACCACTATCAGTAAAGATAAATACAGCACCGAGGCTATTAACGCGCCACAAATTGCCTTAACGGGATTATCGGCAACTACGCTGCAAAACTTTGATGTAGTAGTGGGCGATCAGCTGGCCTTACAGAATCTAAACTCGGGCGAGTCGGCAGCGTTAAAGCAGCAGGTAACCCAAAAAGGTTTGGGATTGATCGTCAGAGCAGATAGCACCGGCAAAAACGATTCGTGGTTTCAAAGCAGTTTCCCGGTATATCGCACATCGGGGCAAACCCAAAATTCATCAACCTTGGTTTTATCGGGGCAAACCCAGCCAACACAAGCGCTCAGGCTCGATCCGGTGAACATCGTATACAAACAAGGTACGCAGGTTTTGGCAAGTGATATTAAAAACAGGTCGCTGATAAGCGCGGGGATGGCTGGTGCTGGGAAGGTAATCTTTAGTACTTTAAATAATACCTACAATTGGATGCTCGCCGGTGATGAGCAGGATTATACGGCTTACTGGTCGCTATTGATCGGTAAGGTGGCCCGGCAGGTTTCGGTTTCAAGGTCGCTAATTGTTTTAAATGAACTGGCCGGTTTTAACCAACAAATTAATGTTGAAGTTTTAAGCGCATCGCAGCCCGATTCTGTAACTATTGCGGGAGTAAAGCCAGCATTCGCGCAAAGCGACGCGGTACCTTTTTTATGGTCGGGGGGTGTTTGGAGCAGCAAAACAGGTTGGCAAAATGTGGGCAATACTACCGGCAGTGCAGGCGATATTTATGTTTTTGGCGACAATGATTGGCAAACGGTGAAAAACTGCCGCAAGATTTTTGTTACAAATCGGTACGCGAAAGAAAATTTGTTAAATTACACCAACGCAGGACAAAAAGTACATCAAATTAGTAGACAAATACCCAAAATTTGGTTTTACCTGCTTTTGCTCGCCGCGTGTACGTACTTATGGGCCGAGGCAAAGTTTTCGGTAAGATAATCGTCAAAAACGCTAAAAACTAACATAAAAAAAACAAAGGAGGATGAAACTTTGAAAAGAAGAGATTTTCTTTATTTATCGGGCATTGGTGCAACAGCTTTAATGCTGCCCGGTTTGCCATCGCTTGGTAACCCGGTCGACCAGGCCGCCGCGTTAGAGTACGTGGACGTAAAAATTAAAAAAGAGCTGGCCGATGCCGCCCTAAACACCGCTAAAGCCAAAGGTGCAAGCTATGCCGATGTGCGCATAGGCCGCTACTTTAACCAGGCCATCATCACCCGCGAAAACCGTGTGCAGAATATTGGTAGCGGCGAATCGTATGGCGTGGGTATCCGCGTGATAGCCAATGGCTGCTGGGGTTTTGCCGCCACCAACCTGATGACCAAGGAAGGCATGGCCGCTACTGCCGCCAAAGCGGTAGCCGTGGCTAAAGCCAATGCCAAAATAGGTGGCAAACCCGTTGAGCTTGCACCGCAAAAAGGCTATGGCGAAGTAAGCTGGAAAACGCCTATCGAAAAGAACGCCTTCGAGGTGCCAATTAAAGAAAAAGTGGACCTGTTGCTGAATGCCAATGGCATTGCTACTGCAGCAGGCGCAAGCTTTGTTAACTCATCCATATTCGCGATTAACGAGCAAAAATATTTTGCCTCGACCGATGGTTCGTACATCGACCAGGATATCCACCGCATCTATCCAAACTTTACCATCAGTAAGGTCGACCGTGAACTGGGTGTTTTTGAAACCATCCGTGGTTCAAGCTCGCCAAAAGGTTTGGGGTATGAGTATTTAACACCCTCTGATGCTGAAAAGGTGACCGGTGTGGTTACGCGTTATAAAAACCGTTACGACCTGCTCGAAGACATTAAACAAATGTCGCGGGTAGCGAGCGAAAAGGTGATGGCTAAATCGGTAGAGCCGGGTAAGTACGACCTGGTTCTCGATCCATCGCACCTGTGGTTAACTATCCACGAAAGTGTTGGCCACCCTACCGAGCTCGACCGGGTGTTGGGCTATGAAGCCAATTTTGCAGGTACCAGCTTTTTAACTTTAGACAAATGGAAATCGAAAAACTTCCATTTCGGCAGCGAGCATGTCAATATTGTTGGCGATAAGCTGCAATATGGCTCATTGGGCGCTGTTGGTTATGATGACGAAGGCGTGAAATGCGGTAAGTGGGATATTATTAAAGATGGCGTTTTGGTAAACTACCAGGCCATCCGCGATCAGGCGCACATCATTGGCTTAAATGCTTCGCAGGGCTGCTGCTACGCGCAAAGCTGGAGCGATGTACAATTCCAGCGCATGCCTAACGTATCGCTGCAGCCGGGTAAAACCCCGTTGAGTGTCGACGAGATGATCAAAAACGTTAAGAAAGGTATCTATATCATTGGCGATGGTTCGTTCTCTATCGATCAGCAGCGCTATAACTTCCAGTTCGGCGGGCAAATGTTCTACGAAATTAAGGATGGTAAAATTGTTGGGATGTTAAACGATGTAGCTTACCAGGCCAATACCCAGGAGTTCTGGAACTCGTGCGTGGCGGTTTGCGACGAGAAGGATTATCGCCTTGGCGGATCGTTCAACGATGGCAAGGGCCAGCCCAGTCAATCGAGCGCGGTATCGCATGGTTCGTCGACCGCGCGTTTTAACGGAGTTAATGTTATTAATACTAAACGAAAGATCGGATAATTGTATGCCTATATTAAGTAAAGAAGAAGCACAGGCTTTATTAAAGAAAGTGCTTAGTTATTCAAAAGCCGACGAGTGCGAAGCAAGTTTATTTGGCAGCGAGGGCGGCAATATACGCTATGCTTTAAACGCCGTTTCGACAGCCGGCGATATCAGTACAACAGGTTTATCGGTTACATCGGCCTACGGCAAAAAAAGCGCCAGCGCCAATATCGATGAGTTTGATGACGCGGCTTTAGAGCGCGTTGTACGCCGCTCGGAAGAACTGGCACAGCTCGCACCCGAAAACCCGGAGCGCGAAGAAATGCCCGGCCCTGCAACTTTTAAGGAAGCCATAACCTATAACCCAAAAACAGCCGCCATGACGCCGGATACCCGGGCCGACCTGGTAGCCAAAAGTTTGGATGTGACCAAAAAGGCAGGTTTAAGCGCCGCAGGCTTTTTAGAGAACAGCACCACCTTTAGCGCGGTAATGAACTCGAAAGGTTTTTTTGCCTATAACAAGGGTACCAATGTGATCTTCTCGGTAACCACCCGTAACGATGCCGGTACAGCTTCGGGCTACGCGGCCCGCGGTTTTACCGATGTGAGCAAACTGGATACCGAATCGGCGACACGCATAGCCACCATGAAAGCCAATGCATCAATTGGTGCACGCGCCCTTGAGCCCGGAAAATATACCGTGATACTGGAGCCGGTTGCTGCAACTTATCTGTTGGAAAACATGTTCCGCTTCGATGCCCGCAGCGCCGATGAAGGCCGTAGCTTTTTAAGTAAAAAAGGCGGCGGCACCCGTTTAGGCGAGCAACTGATGGATGAGAAGGTAACCATCTACTCCGATCCGTTCGATCCCGATCTGCCGGCCTCAACCTGGGGCCGCGACGGCCTCCCGCGCGAAAAAACCGTGTGGATTGATAAAGGTGTTGTAAAAACCCTGAGCTATAACCGCTACTATGCCAAAAAGAAAGGCGTTGCACCGCAAGCCGGACCTGAAAATATTATTATGATGGGCGGTAACACTTCGCTGGAAGAAATGATCAAAAGTACCGAAAAAGGCATCCTGGTATCGCGCCTGTGGTACATCCGCATGGTCGATCCGCAGGTGTTGCTGTTAACCGGGCTTACCCGCGACGGGACTTTTTATATTGAGAACGGCGAGATCAAGTTCCCGGTAAAAAACTTCCGCTTTAACGAGAGCCCGGTAATTATGCTCAACAACCTAGAGGCTTTGGGCAAACCTGAGCGCAGCATCAGCGTAGAATCATACCGGAGCTATATGATACCGCCGATGAAGGTGCGGGACTTTACGTTCTCGTCGTTATCCGACGCGGTGTAGTTTAATGATTGATTTTTGAATGATTGAGTGATTGAATGTTGCTTGATCGAATAATTAAAGCCATCCGGGAGCGGGTGGCTTTTTTGGGTTTGGATGGGATTTGAGTAACTTAGATAATGGACACTGATAAAGACAGGAAATGAATGAGATTTTAGATCTTTACAAAGTTAATTTTAGCTCTTCGGTAGATTTTCCAAAGCTTAATCGAATTTCCTCAATTAATACTACAATGTCACAATTGATCGGAGATCACTACAGGCTAAGTGAAGTTAACAGATTGCTATTTGGTATTAATGCTGTGCTGAACAATGATATACCAATTTATGATACCTATACCCAAAGTTTGCAAATACTAATTACGGATGTTTCAACCACGAGGATATATATAGACTTAGACGATTATGAAGCTGATAATAGTATTCCCCCGGATTTTACATTGCCTACTAAAGATTTCAAAGTTATCGTAGAAGCGTGGCGAGACTATTTAAAAAACTCTCCTTTAAAGGCAGGGGTTTGATTTTAAGTGAGAAAAAACATATTGCATTTATGCCCCCAAATGCGTATATTTAAGGTAAATGAAAGCTTGAAGCGCGAAGTGGAAAGCTAAATAGTGGCGAAAATTTCTTACAATTTCCCCCCTGCTTTTTATAATATGTAATTGCTTCTCCCGATGCATATCGGGAGAAGCAATCCCTGAGAAAGGTCTGCGCAATACGTGTAAAGTTGCTTGTCTTTAGAGATTGCTTCGTTGTTCCCCCACGCAATGACAAGGTGAAGATACATGATGCAAAATCATTGCAAATTTGATAATTGAGCGCCGATAATTACTAAAAAAATACCCATAAATACCCATGTTTTCGGATTTTTTGTTGAGAAAAAAGCAATGAACACGAATCTGTTAAAAGACCACTGCCATCAACAGTGTTTTGTCGTTCAATACCATCCCCCCAAAAGGGGGGAATATTATATTTTCTTTAAATATTTATGTACAATATGTAAGGAGTATTGGTAAATCGCTATATTTAGGAAACAAAAAATTTTATCACCTTGAAAAGAAGAAACTTCCTTTACCTCACCGGCATGGGTGTAGGGGCTTCAATGCTTTCGCGGATACCGGTATTCGGATCGCCAATTGATGCGCAGGTCGCCCTGGAGCGGATAGACCCTGTATTAAAAAAGCGAATGGCCGATGTGGCTTTAAACGCCGCACGATCAAAAGGTGCAACCTATACCGATGTGCGCATAGGCCGGTACCTTAACCAGTTTGTCATTACGCGCGAAGACAAAGTGCAGAACGTGGTCAACACGCAATCGTACGGTATGGGTATACGCGTTGTGGCGAACGGCTGCTGGGGCTTTGCCGCCCTCGATAAACTGGATAACGACAGCATTGCCAAAGCTGCCGGTATTGCCGTAGCCATTGCTAAAGAAAACGCACGCATACAAAGCGAGCCGGTAATACTGGCGCCGCAAAAAGGCTATGGCGAAGTAAGCTGGAAAGCGCCGATAGAACGGAATGCCTTTGAGGTACCGATAAAAGAAAAAACCGACCTGTTGCTGGCCGTTAATGCTGCTGCTATGAAGAACGGCGCAAATTACATCAGCTCGAATATGTTCTTGGTTAACGAGCAAAAATATTTTGCTTCGTCGGATGGGTCGTATATCGATCAGGATATCCACCGGATCTGGCCTACGTTTACCATCACTAAGATCGACCCTAAAACCGGCAAGTTTGCAAATCGCAATGCGCTGAGCGCACCGCGCGGCATGGGCTACGAATACCTCATCCCCCGCGAAACCGATAAAATAAAAGGCGCGCCAACCACCTTGTACCGCGACAGGTACGATATGCTGGAAGATGCCACAGTTGGCGCTGTGCAGGTTGGTCAAAAAATGGCGGCCAAATCGGTAGAAGCAGGTAAATACGATCTGATACTTGATCCATCGCACCTGTGGTTAACCATCCACGAAAGTGTTGGCCACCCTACCGAGCTTGACCGTGTGTTAGGTTATGAGGCCAATTATGCCGGTACCAGCTTTTTGACCTTAGATAAATGGAAAAGCGGCAAATTTAATTTTGGAAGCAAGAACGTAAATATTGTTGCCGATAAACTGCAGCCCGGCTCGCTGGGCGCAGTGGGTTATGATGATGAGGGCGTGAAATGCGGACAGTGGGACCTGATCAAAGATGGTATCCTGGTTAATTACCAAACCATCCGCGACCAGGCGCATATCCTGGGTTTAAATGCCTCGCAGGGTTGCTGTTATGCCGATAACTGGAGCGATGTACAGTTTCAGCGCATGCCTAACGTATCGCTGCAGCCGGGTAAAGCGCCGCTGGTACCTGCCGATATGATCAAAAATGTAGAAAAAGGCATTTACATCATCGGCGACAGCTCGTTCTCTATCGATCAGCAGCGTTATAATTTCCAGTTCAGCGGACAGCTTTATTATGAAATTAAAGACGGTAAGATAGTTGGGATGTTGAACGATGTGGCTTACCAGGCCAATACGCAGGAGTTCTGGAACTCGTGCGCGGCTGTGGCCGATAAGAGCGATTACCGTTTAGGCGGTTCTTTCTTTGACGGAAAAGGACAACCCGGGCAGGTAAGCGCGGTATCGCACGGCTCATCTACCGCGCATTTTAAAGGAGTTAACGTAATTAACACAGCAAGAAAGATCTAAATAAACATGGCAATATTAAGTGAAAACGAAGCACGCTCTTTAATGCAAAGGGCGCTTAACTTTTCAAAAGCCGACGAATGCGCGATTGGGCTTAATGGTTCCGAGTCGGGCAACATACGGTATGCACGTAATTCGGTATCAACCAGCGGGAATATCGACCAGATCAGCATGTCAATCTCGTCGGCATTCGGTAAAAGGCTGGGTATTACCACCGTAAATGAATTTGACGACGCCTCGTTAGAAAAAGCTGTACGCGATGCCGAAGAACTGGCACACCTGGCGCCCGAAAACCCGGAGTATATGCCAATGATGGGTCCGCAGGAATTTGGCCCGCCCTCCAAAACATTTGAACAAAGCACGGCAGATATCACACCAAAACAACGCACCGACCTTGTTGCAGCGAGCCTGCAGGTAGCCAAGGAGAATAAACTTACCGCGGCGGGTTTTTTGCAAAATACCACGGGCTTTAGCAGCGTGCTAAACTCGCGCGGCTTGTTTGCCTATACCAAATTCAGCGATATTAATTTTTCGGCCACCCTGAAAACCGAGGATGGCAAAGGATCGGGCTATGCTACCCGCGATTATGAAGCGCTGGCCGATATGGATACTCTGAAATTTACAAAAATAGCTGCCCAGAAGGCTACCGGATCAAACGGGGCAAAGGCGCTCGAGCCGGGTAAATATACCGTGATATTAGAGCCTGCAGCAGGCGTTGTATTACTCGAGAACCTGTACGGTAGCCTTGACCAACGCAGCGCCGATGAAGGCCGCAGCTTTTTAAGCAAAAAAGATGGCGGCACCAAACTTGGCGAAAAGATTGTGGATGAACGGGTAACTATATATTCTGACCCACGACACCCGTTATTACCTACATTTACCTGGAACGGCGATGGCCAACCGCAGATCAAACGCACCTGGATAGAAAAAGGCGTTGTAAAAACGCTAAGCTGCTCACGCTATTGGGCGGCAAAAAAAGGCACTGAGCCTGTACCTTTTCCGGGTGGCGTGATTATGGAAGGAGGTACGCAAACATTAGCCGAGCTGATAAAAGGAACAGAAAAAGGCATACTGGTAACCCGTTTGTGGTACATCCGCGAAGTTGACCCTCAAACTTTGCTATACACCGGCTTAACCCGCGATGGTACTTTTTATATAGAAAACGGCGAGATCAAGTTTCCGATCAAAAACTTCAGGTTTAACGAAAGCCCGGTAATTATGCTCAACAACCTGGATGCTTTAGGCATACCCGAGCGTACCGTTAGCGCTGAAAGTAATTCGAGCGCCATTATACCGCCAATGCGGATCAGGGATTTTACCTTTTCGTCATTATCGGATGCGGTGTAAAAGCTACTCGCCTAATAATATTGACGCCATCTTACAAAGGATGGCGTTTTTATTTGCGACGTGTATAAATACTGTGAGTACTTTGACACAGACATTTTCCCCCAATCGTCATTGCGTTGATCTAAAACCGCACGGGCTTGATAGGGGAGCTAAATAGGTAAAATTCTTATGAGTTCGCATGGGGCGTTTTAAACTTATTTGAAGCTCAAAGAGTCAGAAACAGGTATTTAAAGGTTGTATTTAAGTCTCGTCGGGACCACCGATAACGCAGTTTCTGTATACAGGGGCTGCTTTTTTTGCTTTGACGCAAAAAAGCCATGGATCACTCCATGGCCCTAAAAGATTATTGAAAGATTTATTTAACAGAAAAAGCGTAGGCAACGTGCAGGCCCAGCATATTTTCTCTGCTGTTATCGTAATTATTAAATTTGGTTGAGCCTTTGTATTGAATACCTGCATCCAGGTAGCTGCTGCGGCTTAAAGGCAGTTGTACGCCTATTGTCGGGGTGTACAAAAATGCGGTGTTTTTGGCATAGCCGGCGTCATCTTTATTCAGTGAGAAAATAGCTCCAGCTTCACCCTGGATATACAGAATACTCACAGGGAAGTATTTAAGCCCGGCCTTAACCGGCAATAAATGATCGTTGGTAGCAGTTAAGCCGGTGCCTGCCACATTTTTGATCCCGAAGTTGTTTTGATAACCGGCATTGGCCGTTGCAAAAAGCTGGTTGGCTACCGGGATATCAATACCGATTGAACCGCCCAGGCCCCATTTGTGCAAATCCCGGGCATCGCCCAAAGAGATGCCCGACTCAGCAGCTACATTTAAAATTACACCATTTGCGTTACCGGTTTTGTTGCTTTGAGCTTTTGAGGCTAAGCTGCTGCCCATAATAGCTACTAAAAGGGCCGCGATTTTGATTGAGTTTTTCATAATTGTTTTTGATTTTTAGTTATACAGAATGTGGAAAATTTGAATAGCATACAGGTATGCGCCGAACAAACGGCCCCGGAGCCGATGTAACCTGTTGTTGTTTTTAGTGGCGGTTTCCAAGTTGTTCATGATGCGTATAGTTTTACTGTTATGCCAGTACATATGCTATTAACAAGCCAATTATTTAAACTACTGTAAGTCAATTATTTACAATGATCTAAATATTAATGACTTACGTTATCTCAAAAAATGGCGAGTGTTTGCACGATATTCAGGAAGATTTCGAAATACCGTTATTTGGCGATGGCGGTAACGACATACCATAGCCTCTGGTCATTGGTAAAATGCAGTTGGCTATAATGCAAGAGATTAATGGCATGGCGTTGCAATGCCGCTCACAAAAACGACGAGTAAAGAAGACCCATTAAGACAATGCTGCTTATACCGTTTGGGTAGTTGTAAACGATTCTGTTTTAAAACTTATCGCAATGCTCACGCCATTGTCGCTGGCAATGTCGAAACTGCCGCATAATTGCTTGCTCAGGCCCCTCATCAGGTTCATCCCCATCGAGTCTATCTTTTCCAGGTTAAACCCTTTTGGTAAACCGATGCCGTTATCTTTGATAAGAAGCGTAACCTCTTCGGGTGATTTCATGGTCAAATAAATCAAGATAGTGCCCGGTTGCTGTTCGGGATATGCATATTTAATAGCGTTGGTTATCGCCTCATTCAGGATCAAGCCAAGCGGTACCGCCTGAGATACATCAAGGGATACCTCATCTACATGCTTCTCGAAATTTATCCGGCTGCCCAAATCGAAACTGTCTTTCAGGTGTTGCACCAAATCGTTAACATATTCGGGCATACCGATCAGGTCTAAAATATCCGACTGGTAGAGTTTCTGATGAATGAGCGCGATGGAATGCATCCTGTTTTCGCTATTTTGAATAGCCGAAAGCGCAACATGATTGTCGGTATATGATAACTGGCGTTGTAGCAGGCCTATAACAATCTGCAGGTTGTTTTTAACGCGGTGGTGGATCTCCCGTAACAACCATTCTTTCTCTACCAGCAGGTTGTCTTTTTCTTGCAGCAGTTCGTTTAACTTATCATTTTTGCGCTGCTTAAAACGATAGCTATTATACAGTACGGCAATAAAAGCTATCAGCAACACAACACCACCGATGGTCAGGTTCCTGATGTAGGTGGCCTGTGTAACCTGTTTTGTAAGCAACTGTCGATCTTTTTGTAACGATGTGATCGCTGCTTCCTTTTTACTGGTTTCGTACCGGGCCTCTACCTCCGCAATTTCTTTGCTTTTGGCTACTCCGAAGGCAGAGTCGTTTTTCTGTTTAAATTTTCTGAAATGTTCAAGTGCGGAAACAAAGTTGCCCTTGGCCGAATCGATCTTATAATAAAACATCTCATCTTCAACAGCATTCAAATATGCCTGGCTACGGGTATCAATGTTCCTAAATTCTTTATCAAGATAAGTCCTGGCCGGCTTGTATTTTTTTTGTGCGATGTAAAATGAAGCCAGTATTTTATTCCCCCACGACTCGTCAATGACCTCGCTGTGGTAATATTTTACCATCTTTTTAAAATATGCTTCCGCTTTATCAAACTGTTTAAGATCATTATAATATAAGCCCATTATTTCTGCCTGGTGCCCTCTTTGGATACTGTCGACCGGCGGGTACTCGTTAATAACCTGCTGAATCTCGGCCAGGGCCTGTTTTCCCTGGTTAATAACGAGTGATTCGCGCATCAATTCATTCAGGTGTAAATAAGTGATATCAGATGTGATGTGATTGACATTATTCGTTGTTGAGAGTTGTATCGATTTGCGATAGCTCTTCAAACTGGCCTCGGGGTTGTTCAGGTCGGCGTATACATAACCCAGTTGCCCATAATATTCAGACTGCTGCAGGTATTTCAGTGTATCGCCCCGCATTTTTGCATCATCAAGGGTCTTTAATATATAAGCTAAGGCCTTGCTGAGATCGCCGGTATTACGGTAAACCAGCGATAACTGGAAATATAAGCGGGTAAGTTCGGGCGAGCGGGTAGTTATATAAAGCTTCAGGGACGCGAGCAAGTTTGTCTCGGCGCTGTCGAGTTTGATGCGCAGGCGGTAAACAATGCCCTTTTCCATCAATGCTTCTGCCTGTTTCCCAACATCGCCCAATTGCCGGTAAAGCGCAAGCGCCTTGTTTAGGCACCCGATGATCTCCGGCCTCGCCCCATTGCCCATTTTTAATTTTATGGCAAACCGCAACCAGGTGCGGGCTTCGCGTTTTTTGTCGCCGGCCAACTGGTAAGCTTTGACAACTGAGTTGAAATAACGCTTGCCCACCTCAAAGTTCTTTAACCTGAAATAGGCCTCGCCTACGCGTAACATGGCCTCGTACCTGTTATTGATGCGCAGTTTTAGCGAATCGCAAAGTTTAAGTGCATAAAGGTAATAGTTGAGCCCGCTGTCGAGGTTGATCTTTTCGCCGCCGGGTTTCAGGAGCTGGAATGAACCAAGTTGCTGGATCAGGTCGACCCTTAAGCTATCCGATGGGTTGTTCCGAAGCATGGCTTTCACCGTGTACGGGTTATGCACAGTTGGCGTAAGCGCCTGGCCGGCTGCAGGATACCGGGCTAAAATAATAACGATAGTGATAAGCCATATCCTGGCGTTTTTCATGCAGCAGAGGTGCTTGGTTATGCTAAATTAGCGATAATTACTCAATTGCCCGTATTGCCGCACGATATCAAATCACGAATAGCAAATACTACGGGACACGCAAAAAAGTCGTCTCCCATAGTATAATTTAATCATTGCAGAAAAAATCCCAGCAATGCTTTTTGCACCTGGGCAGTTTGCTCCTGCACCACCCAATGGCCCGAATCTTTAATGATGGATTCTTGCACGTTAACAGCAACCAGCCTGGCATGCGCCGCCAGGAACGAACCCGAAAAATGATCCGAGCCTACGGTCAGCAACGGCATTGGTAGTTTATGTTTGGCAAATTCAATATTGTCTTTAGCATCCTGGTTAAACTCGCCAAACCAATGGAAAGCGCCGGTAGTAGCACCAGGAACGGAATAGGCCCTGATAAATTCGGCCACCTCGGCTTTGGTAAAAGCATTTTTTTGAAAGCCCACCGTCGGCCAGAAGTCGGTAAAAAACAAACCAACCTTGCCCGAAACAATCTCGCCCGAATGCGGTTGCGCAAAAAAGCCGAACCACCATGCCTGCGATTTAACCTGGCTCCAAACAGGCTCGATACCCGGCAGCAAAGCATCCATCAAAGCTAATTTCTTTACATCGGCCGGAAATTGCGCGGCATAAGCATAAGCCACCATTAGCCCGATATCGTGCCCTGCCAGGTTAATATGTTTGTAGCCCAGTTTCTGCATCAGTTCGTGCATATCAACAGCCATGTTCTTTTTATCATAGCCTCCCGCCGGTTTGCCCGATTCGCCTACACCGCGCATATCGGGCGCTATTACGGTAAAGTGTTTGGATAGCTCGGGCAGTAACCTGTTCCACATATACCAGTTTTGGCCAAAGCCATGTACCAGGAGTAAAGGCTCGCCCTTGCCGCCAATTACATAATGCAATTTAACGCCGTTTACTGTTGCATATTGATGTTTAAAATTTGCCGGCGGATTGGCGGGTGCTGCGGCCATTACGCTACCAGCAAATACTGTAAGCAGCAGAGCAGCTGCAAAGTGTTTGATTTTTGTTATTGATTTCATGATTTTTTTGGTTTTTAAGTGTATTTACTGATTATTTTTTCTTGTTATCGTTAATGTCTTTGTAAGCGTTAGGCAGGTTGTAACCATAATGCAGCCAGTTGAACAGTACATAGCCTTTATCATAATCTTTCATGGTTACGGTTGCTTTGGTTTGTTCAAGGGTAAATCCATTATCTACCGCGGCTTGTACCTCTTTCTTTAGCTCTTCCACATAGTCAATAGTATATTTAATACCTGCTTTATTGGTGATGCGGCCATGGCCCGGTATGACGATGGCATCGTCGGGTAAAAAGTCGTACATCTTTTTCAGGTTGGCTGCAGGTTCTAAAAAGTATCCGTCGAACAGCCAGGGGATAGCCGGACTTTCGGCAATAAAAGGGTTGCCGGCCCAAAATATCTTTTGATTTGGCATCCACACAAACAGGTCGGCCGGCGATTGTGCTGTCCCCACGTTTAGCAACTCAACAACCTTACCGCCGCCCATATCGACTTTCAGGTTGCTGTTTTTGGGGATTACAATGTCCGCGGGGCGAAAAACGGTGTTTTCGATCCCTCTGCCGCTACCAAATAACCCCACCATAAAATTCTTGATGATTTCGTAGTTTTTCGAGAGGTTTTCCCGTGCAAATTCGTTTTGAATAATGCTTGTCGATGGTGGCAGCAGGTAGTTACTAAAGCAATGATCGCCATGGTCGCTGGTGTTTACCGCGAAAATGATGGGCTTATCGGTTACCGAACGTATCAGTTTTATCTCCTGGTCGTACAAACGTTTGGTAAGCATTACTTCTATCAGTATCACGCCTTTTTCGCCTACTATAAACCCGCCTGTTGTTGCTTGCGGGATGCCTTTACTGGTCTCTGTTTCGGCAGTCGCAGGGATAATTGCATAAATATCATTGCTAACTTTATGCAGTTCGAGCGTTACTTTGTTGGCATCCCAGATCGGAATAGTTGGCGGCATAGGCGCCTGGGCTAACACCACACGGCACAAGCACGATAATATCAGGCAAATAATGGCCTGCTTTAAATTTAGCTTTTTCATTTTTTTTAGATTTTTGATACAGGTTGATGATTTTATTTTTGATAACCGCCAAAGTATTTCACAGGCGACCAAGACGGAATAACATCTGCAATTGGCGGGCACTGGGCAGCATACGGGCCGGCGGCATAAACCACTTTTCCGTTTACCACCGTCATTAAAGAGGTGATGTGTTTAATTTTTTCGGTGCTGGCAGTAAAATAATCGTCCGACAGGATAACCATATCGGCATACATGCCTTTAACCAGTTTGCCTTTAACATCCTGCTCACCCGAAAACCAGGCACTCCCCGAGGTATATAGTTTTAGTGCGGTAAACTTATCCAGCACCTGGTCTTTGGGCCAAAACTGCATCCCGCCGATGGTTTTTCCGGTAAGCAGCCAATGCAGCGCCATCCATGGGTTATAGGTCGATATCCTCGGCGCATCGGTGCCCATGCCTACCGGGATACCCATCGCCAGCATTTTTTTAATGGGCGGCAGTTGTGTTTGGGGAAGCCCGTACATTTTGGTATAAAGTTCGCCCTGGTAATACATCCTGAACTGGACCGCTATACCACCGCCAAGTGCTTTAACCCGGGCCAGCTCGGCGTCGGTAATGGTTTCGGCGTGGTCAAAAAACCAGCGCAGACCGTTAAATGGCGTATCTTTATTTACCTTTTCAAATACGTTCAGCATACGGTCTATCGATTCGCCGTAGGTAGCATGCAGGCGGAACGGCCAGCGGTTTTTCACCAGTAGGCGAATAACCGGCTCCAGATCGGCCTCCATACCTGGCGAAAGCACGATCCTTGGTTCCAGGAAGTTTTCAAAATCGGCACCGCTGGCTATCAGGTTTTCGCCGGCGCCCTCCATGGCATAACCGTTTGCCATCAATATATGGTCGTTTTTATTGGGGTAGGTTTGCGCTATCCATTTTTCGTAATCTTCAAACTCTTTGCCTTTTTGCTGGGCAAATAAGTAATAGGCCGTGCGTACCGTTAATTTACCGGCTTTGGCCAACGCTAACGATGCCTGGTAATCGGCATCGTAATTCTGAGAGCCTCCGGCGGCATCCACCACGCTGGTGATGCCAAAGCTATTGATCTCGCGGTAAAAGTGCTCCGAGCTGTTGATCCTTTCTTCGGGTGTGAGTTTACCGGTGAGCGCCAGCGTACGATATATGGCCATGGGCGTTTCTTTGGCATACATTAAGCCGGTTGGTTTACCGTCTTTATCCAATTCTATCAAGCTGCCGGGGTAGTCGGTGTTTTTATCATAACCCAGTACCTCGATCCCTTTTTTGTTAAGGAAAGCCTTACCGTACAAATAAGTAATATATACAGGCTTATCGGGCACGGCTGCATTTATTTCATCGATTGTCGGCTGTCTTTTCTCGGCAAACTGGTACTCGTTCCAGCCGCCTATTACTTTAACCCAGGCGCCGGGAGGCGTTCTGGCGGCTTGCTCTTTCAGCATTTCCATGGCGCGTTTCAGGGTTTTTACACCGTCCCAACGCAGTTCCATATTAAAATTGAGCCCTTCGCGTATGGCGTGCATGTGGCTGTCGTTCAAGCCTGGCACAACTGTTTTACCACCGGCGTTTACCAGCCTGGCAGTTTTATTTTTATACAGCTTTAAGATGGCCTGTGTGCTGCCGGTGGCTAAGATCAGGCCATTTTGCATGGCTATAGCTTGTTTAAACTCGCCGGGTTTGGCCATAGTGGCAATTTTGCCATTGTAGATGATCAGATCGGCTTTTTGCTGTGCCGATGCCTTTATTGCTATTACCGGTATAGCGAGCAGCAGCAACAAAAGACCTTTGATTAATGTGTGTAGGTTTTTCATGTTGATGAGTTTTATAGGATTAGATTTTTGTTAACCAGTTCAAAATAAAATCTGCGAGCTCCTGCCAGCCGGGCTGGCCGAGTACAAAATGGTTGCGGCCGGCAAACTCCTTATAATCGGTTACAGATTGATGGTGCGAGTACTTTTTGAAGTTTTTATAGTTAAGCGATGCCGGTATAAAATGGTCTGCACTGCCCGAAATGAATAATAACGGTGCATGGGGCCTTTTAAAGTCTATTTTGGCTGCGGGCGTTGTAGCATCACGTACCAGTAGTTTCGATTCGGGAACCAGCAAACTGTAGTAGGCCTCTTTTTGCTCGTCGTACGGCATGTCATTAGTAAAGGCATACTGCCATTTGGCGAATGACATGAGGTAGGTTTTGCGCGTATCGGTAAAGAAGCCCAAAGCGCCCCAGCCGGCTTTGTAAAATGAGAATTTGAATGTAAAGATGCCCTGTGGTTGTAACGAATGGATGGCTATGCCTGCGGAAGCCAACCCTTTTTGAACGATTAACTGTGTAATCAATCCACCCATCGAATGACCGATAAGAATGGGCCGTTCGGGCAAACCCGCTACGATAGCGGTAAAATAGGCGGTCAAGTTAGCCAGTCGTTGGCTCGCAATATCAGTGTCGGGGTGCCTTTGGCGCAGGCTGCAGGCTGGTGCATCCTTATAGGGCCAGGCAGGGGCTAAGGTTTTATAGCCTTGCTGTTCGAAGTAGGGTTTCCATTCGTCCCAGCAATCATTGCTTACAAACGCCCCGGTAATAAAAATGATAGTTTTTGATTGGATCAGCGCTGTTTGTTGATGAAGTGTGCTCATGTCCGTTATATTTTGGTATGAACCACTAATGGCAAGCTCTGAGCCATTTATTTAATTATTTGATAATGAAGTAATTAATCGTTTTAGGTTGATAATAAATGGCTTTATATCGTTAAGTGCCCTCGTCGGGCAACGATATAGGGTAAACAGCGCGGGTATTTTTCGGCGACAACGATATATCGTTGTCGCAAATAGTTCAGCGATATTTAGATGTGTACTTTTTTAGAAAGAGGGTAGATTTCGCACTTTTTTATCCTGATACTCATCATTTTTGAGATAGGACCCATGGTTTACGCGCTTTGGCCCGCTTTATGTAAAGCCCCGGTTCGATGAGACTACCTTTAGCAGTTATTATTTTTCTTATTTGCCAATATATCGCCTCGGCGCAGGCGCCGGCACGCAACGATTCAGCCCGCCTGCGCCTGTTACTTAAACAAAGCCATTCCGATTCCGTCCGCAAAGATTACCTGTCGGCATTTAAGCATCTAAAACGATACGTCCGGTTGAAAGACTCGATGCTCGACATAGCCGGAAAAAGGCAAGTCAGCCGGCTCCAAACCCGGTTCCAGACAGCTAAAAAGGATCTGGCGATTAAATCGCAGGAAAAAAATATCACCCTGCTTACCAATCAAAACACCCTGGTTAATAAAAACCTTGGGCAAACTCGGCTGATACGTAAAATAATAGTTGGTTTGCTTATTGCCTCAGCATTGTTATTGGCGCTTAGCTTTTGGCAGTACTGCTTAAAACTGCAGGCCAATTCTCGTTTGCAGGCTCAACAAGATGCGATCAACAAGCAAAACGAGTCGTTACTGTGTTTGGCGGGCCAAAAAGACGAGCTGCTCGAAGAGAAAGAGTTACTCATTAAAGAGATTCACCACCGGGTTAAAAACAACCTGCAGGTGGTTATCAGCCTGCTCAATACACAGTCGGCCTATTTAAACGATCCGCGTGCAGGGCAGGCCATTCGCCAAAGCCAGTACCGTATGCACTCCATATCTCTTATTCACCAAAAGCTTTACCAGTCAGAAAGCCGGGCGCTTATCAATATGCGCGAATACACGCAGGAATTGATACAGTATCTGAAGCAAAGCTTTGACATCGGCAACCAGATCAGCATCAAACTGAAGATAGATGATATAGAACTTGACGTTTTACGGGCCGTCCCGCTTGGTTTGATCCTGAACGAGACAATAACCAATGCGCTTAAGTATGCCTTTCCGGCCGATGGTAGTGGATATATCAAGGTTGCATTGAGCTGTGTAAATGGGAAATATCTAAAACTTGGCATTACCGATAATGGCCCCGGTATGCCACCCGGATTCAGCATCAATCTCTGCCAATCCTTAGGTATTAAGCTTATCAAAAGTATGTGCCGGCAACTCGGTGGCCGCCTGGATATGCGAAACGAAAACGGCCTGATTGTCATAATCGAATTCCCGATGGATAATACCTCCGGAGAAACGCCCGTAAATGACGATATATCGTCATTTGACGATAGGGTGAAATTGCCAGCAGATACGAAAACGAATTAAATAATTGTATTTCAGTTAGTTAAAATACAGGAACAGATATTGCAAAAGGGCGGGAGATGGGAGAAAAAACGTGAATATAATTTGTCGAAAGAAAATGTTTGTATACATCCGGGCCATTTTGTTTGCCTTTGGTTTACTGGTAATCGTTGGTAATGCATTGTCGCAGGTGCCTAACCCGGCGGCGTTGCAGGCGCGCCTGCTAAACAGCAGGCCTGATACATCGCGATTAAGTACGTTATTGAAACTGGCTGATTATTATAACAACCTGGCCGATCCATCACACGAAATAAACAGGGCCATGACTTATGGCACAGATGCTGAAAAATTAAGCCTGACGCTTAATGATAAACGCGGACTGGCAAACAGCTATACCGCACAAGCTAAAACCTGGCGCAATAAGAGAGATACTGCGAAGGCAATGGATTACCTGCGCCGGGCAAAAAACCTGTTTGTAGCTAACCGGCTTTTGCGGGAAGCCGCCGAAGTGGTTTTAAATATGGAAGAGTTTTACCAGTATTTTGGCGGTACAGACATCAACGTGCGAATAGCGTATTACCAGCAGGCGCTTGCATTATTTCAAAAAACAACTGCAAAAAATCGCGAGGAAGCTACTTTGAAAGTGCTGGGCGATTTCTATTACGTGGCTGGCGATAACCTCAAATCATTGCAATACCTCCAGCAGGCACAAGCTCTTATAGAATACGCCGGAGTGTTTGACAAAGAAGGGTTATATGATTTGCTGGGCTCTGTTAACGCACAACTCGGCAATTTAAACAAGGCCCTCGAATATGGTTTACTTGCAGTTAAAATGACAGAGCTGGGCAAAGATACTACTATGCAGGCTTGTGCGGTTTACAACCGTGTCGGTATAACTTATTATAATATGAAGGAGCTTAAGCCTGCGTTGTTATATTTTCAAAAATCGCTAAATGTTGCCACAAGATGTAAAGACATACAAACGCAGATAAACGAATATGTACTTATTGCGCAGGTTATGACGGCCCAGGGGCGGTTTGCTGATTGTGCCGATATGTTAAAAAAAGTCTCTAAGCAATTTCCAGCTGCCGAAATAACGCGCCACATTGGGTTTGATCTTTGTTTTTTGAGATGCTATGTGAGTTTAAAAAAATTTACAGAGGCTAAGGTGTATTGCGACCGCATTGAAACGGCCATCAAAAAAGATAAGCAAAACAACAGCTTTATGCTGGCTATTCAAAACTACCTGGTCGAATACTATATCGCCACGCACCAGGACAGACCTGCCCGGGCGCATTTAAGCTTGATGAGGAAAGCAGTGGCCGCTCAACACAATACTTTGGCTTTGGCTTTGACCTATTCGTGGCAGGCCGCGCTCGATTCGATAGAAAATAACCTTGCATCGGCTTACAAAAATCTGAAAATAGCTAACAGCTTGCAGGATAGCATCTGGAACGAGAGAGAGGGCAGACAGGTCGCCCAATTGCAGATCCAGTTTGAAACAGAGAAAAAGGATCAGCAGCTCAAAGCAAAAGCAGATCGTGTTCAATTGCTGAACAATCAGGCGCGCCTGCAAAAAATTAACCTTGCCCAGGAAAAAACAACACAAAAGCTCATCGCAGGTGGTGTATTGTTGTTGCTGATCCTTTTGGCGCTCACTTATAACAGTTATCGTTCAAAACAACGCGTAAACAGGCAATTGCAGGTGCAGCAATTAGAAATTGAACAGAAGAATCAATCGTTAACCAACCTGGTACATCAAAAAGACGATCTGTTGCAGGAAAAGGAATGGCTCATGAAAGAGATTCACCACCGGGTGAAAAATAACCTGCAGATAGTGATCAGCCTGCTTAGCTCGCAATCTAACTACCTTGATAACGATGTTGCATACAAAGCTATCCGCGAGAGCCAGCACCGTATGCAATCCATATCCTTAATTCATCAAAAGCTATATCAATCAGAAAACCTGGCTTTGGTTGATATCCGAGCCTATATAACCGATCTTATCGCCTATCTGCGCGAAAGCTTCGACACCGGCCCGCGTATAACGTTTGAAACGGATATTGCCCACGCCAAACTGGATGTTACCCGGGCAGTGCCCTTGGGGTTGATATTGAATGAGGCCATTACCAATGCCATCAAATATGCTTTTCCGGGTAACCGTAACGGTAAGATCAGCATTACCCTGAAACCACGGGAAGAAGGGGTGTGCACGCTTATCATACATGATGATGGGGTGGGCTTGCCTGAAACTATAGATTTCGCTAAAAGCAAATCGTTAGGCATGAGCTTAATGCGCGGCCTGAGCAAACAGTTGGGTGGCAGCCTTAGGGTTGAAAGTGGCAAAGGGATAACAATAATTGTGGATTTTGTTGATGAGAAACTTTTGAAAGCGGTTTAAGCCTATGATTATGCATAAAAAAATACTCATTGTTGAAGACGAATTTATTGTGGCCAACGATCTTTCCATCACGCTCGAAGATGCGGGCTATGATGTTTGCGGTATCGCCGACTCGGTAGAAGAGGCAAAAGAAATGATAACCAGATATCAGCCCGAACTCGTATTGCTTGATATACATTTAAATGGCCGGTTGACGGGAATAGATCTGGCGCGATACTTAGGAGAGCAGAATATTGCCTTTGTTTACTTGTCGGCCAATTCTAATCAAAAAATACTCGAAGAAGCCAAGGCTACCAATCCCTATGGGTTTATGGTTAAGCCTTTTCGGGAGAAAGACGTTTTGGTAAGCCTCGAAATTGCACAATACCTGCACGGGCAAAATATATCGGCACGTAAAAACAACGAATTGTTACTTCTGGGGGCATTAGCAGATGTCCTGGCCGATAATAGCCCCTGGGGAAAGATACTTTTAAAAATTGCCAAACTGTTGCAACCGCATATCCCTTTTGACTACGCGGCCATCGGGATGAAAAACATGGACAGTATCCCTTACCGTGGGACAAGTTTTTTACGGCTCGGGTTTAACGAGTACCAGGTTATTGGTTTCGAAGAACTATTATCGATAGCCGGGTTAAAAAAACACGAGCTGCTAAAAATACAGGAACCCACCGAAGACGACGTTGAAACTGCTGTTTATAACGGCATGGCTTTTATAAATGCTTGCGGCTGTAATGCAGAAAAAAGCCTGGTAAACCGGCTATTTAAAATGGATGCCAACCTGTCCATATTTATACCTGTGGCTGGCCACCGGGGTTTTACCATATCGTTTTACAGCCGTAAGAACGATATCTACAATAACCAGCACCTGGCCCTGGCCAGGCGTTTACAAAAAACGCTTGCCCCGGTGATAGAAGGGATATTAAACACCTGTCCGGATAGGACAGAAACGGCTATCACCGGCGCCGTTAGCCAGGCAGGTAACAGTAAAACAGAAAAAAACTCCCCCAAACCCGGTTTCGACGGCATTATAGGCAGCAGCCATTTATTACTGACGGCTTTAGATCACCTTACCCTGGTGGCGCCCATGGAAACATCAGTGCTGATTTTGGGGGAAAGCGGAACCGGAAAAGAGCGTTTTGCCAAATCGGTACACAATCTATCTGCCCGTAAAAATAAACCGATAGTAACGGTTAACTGCGCTGCGTTGCCCACGCATTTGATCGAATCTGAATTATTCGGGCATGAAAAAGGCGCATTTACCGGAGCCGTTGACAAGCGCACCGGTAAATTTGAACTGGCAAACGGCGGTACTATATTTTTAGATGAGATTGGCGAACTGCCACTCGAATCACAGGCCAAATTGCTCAGGGTATTGCAGGAAAAAGAAATAGAAAGACTTGGCGGCCGCGAGACAATTAAAATAGATGTAAGGGTAATTGCAGCCACGAACTGCAACCTGGAAAAAGAAGTTGCGGCCGGCAAGTTCAGACTCGATCTGTATTACCGGTTGAATATCTTCCCGATACATTTACCGGCACTCCGCGATCGGAAGGAAGACCTGCCCGAACTGGCAGCTTTTTTTGTCCGTAAGTATGGGGAGCGGGTGGGTAAGCCAGGTATGTCGTTATCGGCACAGGCGTTGAATGATCTGGCCGCGTATCACTGGCCCGGCAACGTACGCGAACTCGAACACCTGATAGAACGAAGCGTTTTGTTAAACCGAGGTTTGGTTATCGATCATGTTACTATTGCCAGCAAACCCGGGGCTGCCGGTACGCCGGAGGAAAGTACACGTATTAAGTCTATCGACGATAACGAAAGGGATTATATTTTGTTGGTGCTGAGAAAGTGCAACGGCCGTATATCAGGGCCCGGAGGTGCGGCCGAATTGCTCCAGGTACCCTCTACAACGCTTAATTCAAAAATGAAACGTTTAGGCATTACCCGTAAACACGTGAGCGACTTTTAATCGGGCCATTGCATGGCCTCTGCTAAAACAGCGGCAAACTCATGAACGAATAACGCACAGAAGATCATTGTTTTACGGTTGCCGGTATTAACAACCTGCAAACCTGCATACAGATGGTGAAACTTGCTAAGTACAGCATATCTGTCGGCGGCATCCATCTCAATCCAAGCCTGATAGGTCATTTTAATATACGGGAGCGCAAGGACATTATCGGATAAACTATTGATCGGCCGAAATTCAGTTCCGCAGTCATCCATAGTAAGATACTTGCCGATGGCATTATTTGCAAATACTTTGTATAGATGGTTTTCCAGCAGTCTCCGCAATGCCGCAGAGTTGGGCATATTCAATGTTATATTGCTTTTCATGCGCATTCAATTAGTTAATCTTAAAATGCCGTTGGTGATCAGTAAACCACGATAGCCTACCTGGGTATCGATAGTGTGAATGTATTGATAAGTGCGGGTAAGCAGATCGTATCCGCAGTCTATCAATTTTACGTGCAAATCGCTAATGGCAAAGTTTTCTCCGCTTTGAACGCATTGCAGCTTGTCTCTGTTGACTGCTAAAAAGTCGTCGGTGTATCCTATCTGATGTAATCGTATCACCCAATTGGTTAAGCTGCGATTAAGTTTTTTTGTTGGCTGCTGATTCATGTTTCTGTTTTTGAACCAGGTTCAACCAGTGTTCCAAATAAATAACTATCTAATTGTGAATGAGTTGTAAGTGTGTGTGAAAATAACAAAAACGCTATTTCGCAATTCACCCCCCCCCCGGCAACGAAATACGGTTAAAGTGCTTTTGAAACAAGTAATTCAGGCAGATTTCAACGACAACGTTATATCGTTAAAAAACCGGTAAAACTCCGAAATAAAGCTACTGTTCGATGTGGTTTTAATTTTAAATATTTAATAATCAAAGGTTTATACTGTTGGTATTTGTGTTGTACACGGTATACAATACGAACATCATTTTTTTAGACACCGATTCAGCGACCCTATCATCAACCTTTATGAAAAACCTCGTTATCTTATTTTTTATCCTTACTTCCTGCGCGTGCATGGCGCAGGAAGTTCCGTTCAAATCGTTACGGTATGATGAAAATTACAGCTATCTCGCCAACGATACTTCGGCTAATTGGTACCATCAACTCAAATTTAACCCTGTTTCAAAAGATAAGACTACTTATTTCAGCTTTGGCGGCGAAGTACGTTACCAGTATTTTCACTTTAACAACGAGGGCTGGGGCGAAGCGCCGCAGGATAAGGACGGTTTTATCCTAACCCGCTACCTTGGGCATATAGATTTACATTCGGGGAAGCGTTTCAGGGCTTTTGTACAATTGCAAAGCAGTTTGGCTAATGGCGAAGCAGAAATGCCATCGCCGGTAGATCAAAACCCGCTCGATCTGCACCAGGCTTTTATCGATTATACCGTCACATCAGCCGGCGGTCAGGACCTGACTTTACGCTTAGGCCGGCAGGAATTATCTTATGGGTCGCAGCGTTTAGTGGCCGTACGCGAGGCTCCGAATAACCGGCAATCTTTTGATGCTGCCAAACTGATGTACGGCGGCAAGGATATCAAACTTGATGTTTTTTACTCTTGCTACGTGCCTGCCAAGCCCAATATTTTTGATGATGGTTTTAACAATGGCACGCAATTTTGGGGGGCCTACGGAGTTTTTAACAAGGTGCCCGTAGTTCAAAATTTTGATATCTATTATTTGGGCATCTATAAAAAGGCGGCCGTATTTAATGACGGCAAAGGTGCTGAAACGCGCCACTCTGCAGGTACAAGGTTGTGGCAAACCACACAGGCCTGGCAATACGATATAGAAGGCGTTTATCAGTTCGGCAATTTTGCAGGCAATACTATTTCGGCCTGGACAGCTTCGGCAAATATCTCTTACACGTTTTATAAAACACAGGGCAAACCGCAAGTCGGGTTAAAGACGGAGGCTATCAGCGGCGATACAAATCCTAAAGACGGCCGAATGAATACCTTTAACCCGCTGTTCCCCAAAGGAGCATATTTTGGGCTGGCTGCGTTGATCGGCCCTTACAACCTAACCGACTTACACCCATACGTCCAGGTTAACCTGACCAAAAAACTCGTATTTTCTTCAGATTACGACATGTTTTGGCGCATGACCGCAAACGATGGCCTGTATGCCGTAAATGGCGCATTGCTCTACGCAGGCCAGGCGGGCGTATCAAAACAAATCGGCAACCAGTTAGGCGGGGCATTTGAATATACGCCCAATAAATATTTATATTTAAGAGAGGAATTTACCTGGTTTAGTGCCGGCGACTATTTAAAGGAAGCCGGGCCCGGCAAAGATATTTTAATGGTAGGCAGTACGATAACTTTCAAATTCTAAGTACGGATAAACACCTATTGAACCATTCACTTTTAAAACTATAAACTATGGAACCAAACATCGGCATAAAAGCCATCAACCTGGAGAAAACTGCACATGCGCTAAACAGCATTCTGGCAGACGAATTTTTGTTGTATACCAAAACCCGCAATGCTCACTGGAATGTGGAGGGCCCAGACTTTCACAGCATGCATTTGTTTTTCGAAACACAGTACGAGGTTTTGGACGAACTAATGGATGATGTGGCCGAGCGGATCCGTTCGCTTGGGCATTACGCCCCGGCTACTTTGAAAAGTTTCCTTGAACTCACCCATTTTACCGAGCAACTGCACAGTATAAATACCGGGTCAGGTTTTATCAAAGAATTATTGAATGACCATGAAAGCCTGGTTATTCATCTGCGGGAGAATATTAATTATTTTGCAAACGACCTGGAAGACGCCGGCACAAGCGATTTTATTACTTCCCTGATGGAAAAACATGAAAAAATGGCCTGGATGCTAAGAGCACATATCAGGTAACGATGGACACGGAAAAATTCACCAGGAATACCACGCTGCTGCTGTGTTTTGCGGCCGGCTTTTGCGATACGCTTACCTTTGTTGCCGCAGGCGAATTATTTTCGGCTCACGTTACCGGCAATTTTATCGTGTTTGCTTATGATATTGTTAAACACTCCGATCATCAAAGCTGGCAAAAACTGCTCACTTTTCCCGTTTTTATATTGGCGGTAATGCTGGGCGGGCAAATCGCCAAAAAAACAAGCAATATATACACATTGCTTGTTTTAGAAGCGCTGCTATTGTTAATCAGCGGTGTAGTGTCAGTGTTTTTATTGAATAACGGGCAGGGCAGCGGCTGGCAGGTGCAGTTAGTTGCGATACTGATTGTAATAGCTATGGCGTTTCAAAACACATTCGGTAAACTGTTTAACAAGGCAACTTATGGTTTAACAACTGTAATGACGGGTAACGTAACCCAGGCTTCGCTCGATTTGATTAAAGGCATTACCGCCGCCAATACCGAAGTATGGACAAGCTTTAAAAAACAGATTACTTTAATCGGCGGTTTTTTGATGGGATGCCTTGCAGGCGCTTTAATGGCCAAACAATACGGCTTGGTAGCAGTGTTGCTCCCGGCTGTATTAATGTTAGCGTGGCTTGGGGCAAACAAGCTGCTTCGTCAAACAATAGCTTAATTAGGCGCCGAAATCTTTACGGATGCCCAGCTTTTTCATTTTTGAGTTTAAAGTGGTAGGCGGTATATTCAATAAACTGGCGGCGCCGCCTTCTCCCCATATCTTACCGTTGCACTTTTTAAGCGCCGCCAGGATATGGGCTCGTTCGCCCTCGCTCATGGTTGTAACTGTGGCGCTGGCAAGCGTAGCAGTGGGGGGCTGTTCCAATTGAGTTGGCAGCACCATGTTGGTGATCATATCATCGCGGGTAAGCAGTACATTGCGCTCTATTAAATTTTCAAGCTCGCGGATATTGCCCGGCCAATGGTATTGCTGCATGTTTGCTATCACCTGCGGCGCAATACCGCGTACGGTTTTGCCGGTTTTACGGGCGTAGATGTTTAAGAAATGGGCAGCCAGGTCGGGTATATCCTCCTTGCGGTCGCGCAGGGGCGGCATCACTATCGGAAAAACATTGATACGATAAAAAAGATCAAGCCGAAAACGGCCCTCGGCTACTTCCTTATCCAAATTACGGTTGGTAGCCGCAATGATACGGACATCGGTTTTAATAGTTGTACGGCCGCCGATGCGCTCAATCTCCTTCTCCTGCAAAACGCGCAGCAATTTTGATTGTGACTCTAAAGGAAGTTCGCCTATTTCATCCAGAAAGATGGTGCCGGTATGTGCCTGCTCAAAACGGCCTGTTTTCCGTTCGTACGCCCCCGTAAAGGCGCCTTTTTCGTGACCGAACAGTTCAGAATCGATCAACGAGGTTGGCAGTGCAGCGCAATTTATCCTGATAAACGGTTTATCCTTTCTTAACGATAACGAGTGGATACGCTCGGCTATCTTCTCTTTACCGGTACCGCTCTCGCCCAATATCAGTACCGAAGAGTCGGACTTTGACACCTGTATCACATTATCAAAAACATTGAGCAGCAAATGGCTGCTGCCGATAATACCACTAAACGGGTTGGCCTGTCCGGCTGGTGTTGTCTGCCGGTTAATTTCGTGGTTATTTGCTTTGGCTATAAAAGGGCTGTCGGATGCATACAACATGCTTTGCATAAAATTACTTAGCAATGGTTGTAGCCTGTTACAAACCACCAGGTTATCAGCCTGGTAGGCACCGACCCTCCGGCTATAAAAATTAAAGTAAAAAAATTTCCCTGTGGTTACCGGTATGGGTACCGACAGGTGTGATTTAAGATTATAGGTTTCTACATAAAGCTTTTTTAGCGAGGGCGACTTTAAAAGCATATCCAATTCAAATTCGTCGTACCAGGTGGCCATCAGATCGGCCTGGTCATTTGCTTTAAGTTTGGCCAACTCGTGCTCTTTGCGGTTGGTGATTACCATCAGTTCTGCACAGCCTATAAACTGGTATTCATCAAACCCGATCCTCGAAAAACCTATTTCATAAAAACTTTCGTCTGCTTCCTGTTTCATACCCACCGATAAAAACTCAAACGGGACGTAAGGTTGCAGCGTTTTGCCCATCTGCAATATTTTGTACGTCCAGCTTGCCGCCGAAGCTAAAATTTCTGCAGCTTTTTTTTGCAATACAGCATTTTGCCTTAAGCCGTTCTCCATCTGGTTTTCGTATCGATAGAGCGCAATATCCAAAGCAATAAGTACATCCTTCTCCCGGAAAGGTTTGATTACAAAGCCATAAGGGTTGGTTACCTTTGCCGCCTCCAATACTTTTTGGTTTGAGTTGGCCGATATATATATAAACGGTATGTTTTTTTCGGTAAGATGGTGCGCCAGGTCTATCCCCGTCAGCTTACCTTTTAAGTAAATATCCAGTAATACAAACCCAGGCGCAAACTCTTCTATCATCTGCATTGCTTCTTTTACGCTATCGGCAATGCCGCAAACTTCATAGCCGGCAGTTTTCAGGATATTGGCCAAAACATCGGCAATAATAAATTCATCCTCAACTACCAGTACCTTTTTCTTGTTCATAATCTTTTAGCTGAGCTTAACTCTGTTTCCATAATGTTTCTGCCGAACACATCCGTTTCAAAACTAATGTTTATCATGCAACCATCCTCATTCGCGATATCAAAACTTCCACCCAATTGCTTGCTTAATCCTTTCATTAAGTTGAGGCCTAATGATTCGGCTTTGCCGATGTCAAACCCCTCGGGGAGGCCCGGTCCGTTATCAGCAATGGTTAAGTGAATCAGCGGCCCTTTACCTTTAACCAACGAAATATAAATAATCCCGGCTTCGTCTGCCGGGTACGCGTATTTAATGGCATTTGTAATGGCCTCATTCAGTATCAGGCCCAGGGGCACGGCCTGCGTTACATCCAGGTAAATATCATCCACCTGCTTTTCAAAAAATATCCGGTTATCTAAGTTACTGCTAACTTTTAAATGCTGTATCATTTCGTTAACATATTCGGGCATGCAGATCAAATCGAGATTTTCGGATTGATAAAGCTTTTGATGGATCAAAGCAATGGAGTGCATGCGGTTTTCGCTGTTTTGTATGGCGATCAGCGCATCCTGGTTATCGATATAGGAAGATTGCCGCTGCAGCAGGCCCATAACTATCTGCAAGTTATTTTTAACGCGATGGTGGATCTCCTTAAGCAGCCATTCTTTCTCTGCCACCAATTTGTTGAGCATAACGTTCTGGTCACTGATCGCCTTACTATTCAGGCGGTTTGCCCTGTAACCAAAATAAAGCAGCACAACGATGATCAAAAGAAAAACGATGCCCGTGAGCGTAAGATTGCGGATATGATCGGCCTGCTTAATACGGCTTGCCTGCAACAGGCTCTCTTTTCTTAAATATAAATTCTCTCTCTCTTTTTTCTCGGTATCGTATTGCACCTGCAGCTCCTGCATCTGCTTATTGATGGTAGCCGTCAGTACCGAATCTTTAAGCCTAACATAGATGCGGTAATTCTGCATCGCCGAAAGATAATTCTGACGGGCCGAATCTATCTGGTAACTATAGAGATAGCTGTTGTATGTGACTCTGTTTTTAAGACGGACATTCCCTATGGCTTTTTTATAGACAGGTATTAATGCTGCTGCTTTATTGTAATTGCCGACGCCTATGTTGTACATCAGGAGAGCTCTTAAAGCGTTCGATTTTTCGCTGGGGCTATTGTACGAGGCATCATAATTTTTTAACAAACGTTCGCAATAAGGCCGGCCCTCCCGGTATTTTTTAAGTTTTACGTAAGCAACCAGGTAGCTTATATCGTACGACATGCGCTTTTCGGGTGTAAGCTGCGGAAACTCTTTATCACTTTTTTTAAGTACCGCAATAGCTTCTGCCGGTAAATTGCCCGCATTTAAGCTATGTGCCAGGTTTGATGAAAGATCGATCATATCCTCGCTATGATATTTTTCGGCTACGGCTATTGCCTTTTTAAAATAATAACTTGCCTGGGTAACCTGGGTAATTGCGTAATAAACAAGGGCGGTATGGTTATATATCCTGCACAGTTCCATACTGCTATCTTTTACAGCCTCTGCGGTTTTTACCGCCAATAGTTGATATTTTAAAGCCTCGTGCAAGTTATCCCGGCAGCGGTAATCATCGCCAAGCAGCGTATAAATACTTTGCAAATACCGGTAGCCTTTCGATTGGTAATAGGCCAGGGCCTTTTCGAGGTCGGCAATGGAGTGGGTAAAATCATCAATCTGCAGGTAAAAATCACCAAGTACATTCAGGGTGGCGGCGGCGCGGAGTATTGCGCCCGATTTTTCAAATAAAGGTAAAGCCTGTTCGTAATAGCGGATCATTACCTTATAGTCCTGCCCCCCGGCCGAAAGATAAAACTCCTGCATGTTTAAATATGCTTCGGCCGCGTCGCGGTATAAATTGTGGCTCACAAAAACAGCGATTGCTTTTCTGATCAGTTCATCACTCTTCTTAAAATCCTTTTTTTTGCACCACGCCTGGGCCATCAACTGGTAACTTAAACCCACGCCCTCATTAAATGATAACCTACCGGTCAACTGGCTTGCACGACTGGCTGTCGCCAGGGCGCTGTCAGGCAATGCCGGCTGGTTGACCTGGGCAGCATTGTAGTAACGGCTGATATTTAACAAGATGCTTACTCGCCCGGTATCGGCGCTGCTTGCGCGCAGTTGTTTGTATAATATGTTTACATCTTTAGGAGGAGTTGGTTGCGCAGAGGCATAAACGGTTACGAATGAAAAAAATAACGCAAAATTTAAAATTTTAGCCATCCGGTGTGCAGTAAATTGTGAAATAGCGGGTGTTAGATAGTTCTGCCGCCCGGTTTGATTAGTGTTGACATGATGACGGCCGGCACAACGTTTTCGCAAGTCACAAACCCTGCCGTTTTATGGATATATAAAGTACTGACGCCGATAAAGGCAAAAAAGACGGCACAGACCTATTAAAATCGTTGTTTTTAGTTAATAGCTGGTTTATAAATGCCGGGCCAGCAACGATATATCGTTGCGTTAAACACGATATATCGTTGCCCGGAGAATTATTGCTGCACGTGCATTTACCGGTCTGTATCGCAGATACCCAATGCAGTAACGGTATATAGCTGCTTTACGAAATAAAATCACTTTATAAAGTAATCACGGTTCGTAGGTTTTTTTTGTAATAGCCACATTATCAATGTTTTAATATGATGGCACTTGGTTCGTTGTCTTGCTATCAAACAAAAAAAGCGAATACTATGACAACAAAATGGAAAATCGACCCTGCACACAGTGAAGTGCAGTTTAAGGTAAAGCACCTGATGATTACGACTATTACCGGGTACTTCCATTCGTACAACCTGGAAGTATTGACCGATGGCGATGATTTTACAACCGCGTCCGAAATTGAATTTACTGCCGACGTTGATTCGATCAGCACCAAAAATGATCAGCGCGATGCACATTTAAAATCGGCAGAGTTTTTTAATGCCCAGCAGCATGTGCTGATCAGTTTCAGTGGCAGAAAGTTTGAGCCCGATGCAGATGAATACCTGCTCCGTGGCGACCTGACCATCAAAGGTGTTACCAAACCTATTGTGCTTCATGTAGATTTTGGCGGCATTGTAACAGACCCGTATAATCAAACCAAGGCAGGATTTACTGTAACCGGTAAAATAAGCCGCAAAGAGTTCGGGCTGACATGGGATGCAGTAACAGAAGCGGGGCAAATTGTGGTAAGCGACGAGATTCGCATCAATTGTGATATTCAATTAATTAAATCTTAATATTCACACGCAGCAGGCGGGTAGCATGAAAAGGCTTTATTATATCATAATGGCATACCTGATGTCAGGAAGGTTCAAAAAGTATTGATGCGAAGGCTTGTTAGCTTAATTACCTATACTCATGAAAAATCAACTAACTTTCGAAAGGCTGTTCATCTTAATGGCAGCTGTTTTATTTTTAACGATGATATGCATCGATAGCTTTGGACAAGCAAAAACCCCGGTAAAAAATATCGTGATCGTTCATGGAGCTTTCGCGGATGCATCCGGATGGGAAGCAGTTTATAAAATCCTGAAAAAAGACGGTTATAACGTTACCCTCGTGCAAAATCCTTTAACATCGCTCGAAGACGATGTGGCCGCCGTTAACCTTGCGCTTGACAAAATGGATGGCCCGGTTGTATTAGTGGGGCACTCGTGGGGAGGGGCGGTTATTACTCAGGCAGGTATTTCACCCAAAGTGGCGGGACTGGTTTATGTGGCCGCATTTGTGCCCGAACAGGGGGAGACCGCCATTGGCCTGCTCCAATCGGGGCCCCCGCTACCGGTTAATGGTATTTTACCACCCGATGAAAAAGGGATAGTTTATTTTGATAAAGCAAAGTTTAAAGAGTGTTTTGCTGCCGAACAAACCGACGACAAAGCAAGTTTTATGGCCGACTCTCAACAACCCATTGCTGTCAAATCGTTTTTAACACCTCTAACAGAAGCCGCCTGGAAAAGCAAGCCCTCGTACGCTATAGTAGCTACCGAAGATAAAAGTATTAACCCTGTGCTTGAGCGTACTATGTACAAACGCGCAGGTTCGGTAGTAACCGAATTGAAAGGGAGCCATACGCTTTACATGTCGCAGGCTAAAGCTGTCGCCGCTGTTATTGAAAATGCCGCCGGTCATCTTTGATCAGAGTATCCTTGCTCAGTTTTATTGCGATCGCAAAAACGCGGTTCCTGTACGTAGGAGCTGCGCTTTTGTTTGATGGGTAAATGAAATAAATAGAGTTGGCGTGGTGTTAAATGACGCTGTTTAAGCCGATTTGAGTCCGAATGATACGAACAATGAAAGCAAGAACTCTGTTTAATTTAGGCAAGAGGGTAAGGGGATACAATTTATTTTACCTCAAAAAAAGGGCCTCCTGGTTCAGATACACTTGCCAGATATAGTGTAGTATTACTCCAAAGATGCAGCCGGCAACACCTCTGATTCGGGTACCTTTCAGTTTAGCGTGAAGTAGGACGACGATATGTGTGGCCAAAACAAATTCACAATTGGGTCTACCCGAAACAAAGTTTCTGTATACAGTATCAGGCGAATCAGAATGATAACCGATGTAAGCTGGTTTGCATTGTAAAAAACAACAAGGCCACCGGGCGGCGGCCATTGTTGTTTCGGGCATAAGCCACTAACCAATTATTAACTGTATGAAGAGACAAGCATAAGTCAGAACCCAAAAAATCGGCTGATACTAATTAGCCGGAACAAGACTGTTTAAATAGCTTTCAAGATTGGTATAACCCGATTTGCCGGCCATCAGGTTAGCATCTTTCGCATTTTTCGGATCAAGGCCATGAGCGGTTTCCCAATCATCGGGTATACCATCACCGTCCGAATCCTGTGGCGACCTGGCTGGCTTAATTTTTCCCTGCCCACCTGCCTCGGCCTCGGTTTTAAATATTTTACCTTCTTTGCCTAACGAACGGAGATAGCCGATGATACGGTTATCAATCTCATCCCTGTGCAGCGATGCCCCGGCACCTGTCAGTACTTTTTGATAAGCAACTTCGGCCTCATCAACTTTTACATCCAGCTTAAAGTTGGGCTTGTGTTGCAGGGTTGCGCCTTTTAACGAGTTGGAGTCGACGATGATGGCGGGTTTTACGTGCTTGCTTACGAAATCCGTGTCGCTTACAGGCCTGCCGTTCAAAATGCCGTCTTTATTCATGTCGATATAGTTGCCACGCTGGTAAACATGATCGGTTGTAGTGAACATTCCCAAAAAGGCATGGCCTGAATTGGGCCCGGCAATAAAATAATTGCCGATCACATCCTGGTAGTGGTTAGCACCTGAGTGCCCGCCCACAAGGCCGTTTACGCCCCAGTTGTATACCACGTTGTTGATATATTCGATACCTGCTTTTGCTTTGGGGTTGCGGCTGTGATTGTCTATCCATAAGCAATGGTGTACGGTTACGTTGTGGGGGTCTTCGAACAATGCACCAAAGCGTTGCGGGTCTATGGGTTCGCCGATAAGGCAATATTGTAAAGTAATGTTTGACGTACCCTTGATGTGAAAGTTATCCCAGCGGCCCCATTCGACGGTTACGTGGTCAAATATTACGTCTTTGGCGTTATCCGCGGTCACTGTACAGGCGCCGCGGGGCATATTGATGCTGCCCCTGAAGCGTACATACCTGATGATGCTGCTGTCGGCAAAACCGACACCGGTGCCATAAACCACAATCCCATCCCCCGGCGCAGTTTGGCCCGCTACGGTTATACGCGGTTTAGCGGCAATTTTGCTTTTGATATTGATTACACCTGCCACATCAAAAACCACTGTGCGCCCGGGTACGCTCACCGCATCGCGGAAAGAACCGGAGCCGGAATCGTCGAGGTTGGTTACATGATAAACCTGCCCGCCGCGGCCACCCGTGGCAAATCTGCCAAAGCCTTCGGCGCCCGGGAAAGCGAGCTGCTGGGCATAGCTAAATAAAGCGAACAAACTAAAAAAAGCGGTAATATGTATTCTACGGTAGATCATAAGTGCTTATAACAATGTTTATTAATTACTATTGCCATTTAAACGGCAGGTACCAGTTTGCCTTATCAGCCAGGCGCGCCCTCACCGCTGCTGCATCGCTGCTATTTCCGGCCGCGTCGAATTTTGCGCCTATCTTGTTGGCCAGGTAGTTAGGGTCGGTTGTCTGGCGCCTTAAGGCTATGCGCAGCAAATCTGCCCAGCGATAGCCCTCGTAAGCCATTTCAAGCGCATCTTCGTTAACGATCTTATTTTCGGTATCGGTAACCAGGTTAGCAGGGTCAAACGTCACGCTCTGATCGACCGCCCTGCCTCGGATACCGATATTGCGGTACCAGTTGCCGTTTACCGTTCCCTTCGAAGCATCGAAATTAAACGGATAGGTATCGTTAACGCCATTGTAAGTAGATATTTTAGTTGGCAGGTCGGTGTACAAGCCCTGGTTAATTAGCGCCCCGGCAAGCTGGTTGCGGCCCTGCAGGTTAGCTGCCTCGGCGTATCTCAGGTGAAGCGTTGCGGCCCTGTACAATATCCAGATACCGGTTTTTGTAGTAAGCGGTGTTAAGGGGTTATAAGTAGCGGTGTATTTCAAAACTTCAGGCTTACCGTTGTTTATTTTGTACGATGCGTTCGGCCCGCGGCGGTCGCCTATGCTGCCATCGGCGCGTAGCTGGTTGTCCCAGTTTGCAATCGAAAGCGCCGAAGGTTTTACCAAGTAACCTGCAGATGCCGAGAACAGGTTGATGAATGGATTTGTACCATAATTCTGATCGAGCGGCAATACCCACATCCTTTCAAAGCTGGTTTCGGACTCACCAATGATGTTGGAAAAGATATTTTGCCATGGGTTTACCGTGCCGGTGGTTAACAAAGTGTTACGGCCGCTATTGTCGTTCCCTACCCGGTAGGTATCGTACAGGCTGATGCTGAAATCGGAGGATGACACGTTGGTGCTTGCTGTTTCCATCGCGTCTTTATAGTAAGAAGATGCGATGAGGTAGTTACCTTTCCATAAATTCAGATCGCCCAGAAAGCTGCGGCGGTGAATAAAGAATTTAGATACACCATCCCTGATCGGGTAAGTGCTGGTTGCCATAATCAGGGTTGGGCTGGCTGCGGATGTGTTTTGATCGAGGTATTGTTTTGGGATGGTGTTGGTGAACGCGATCAGCTGATCAAGTAACTGGTCGAAGTTGATACGCGGGAACTTCGAAACATCCGCCAGGTCGTTTACGTTGGCAATCGGGTCGGTAACGTAAGGGATATTGCCATAGTGTATACCGAGCTGCAGGTACATCCAGCTGCGCAGGATGCCGATATCGGCGTATCGCTGATAGTATTCAGGATCGGCGAGCAATTTTTTCTGGTGCATGACGGTAAAGTTGGCCAGCGCATCATTACAGTTATTGATCACCTTATAAAATGGCCGCGGGTCGGCATACGGATTATCGGGTGTTACCGTGTGTGTGCTCAACTGCTTCAGGTAGGTATCCGAGTTCAGGGTAACGTCGAGCAGGTCGCCGCGCAGCTCGTTTAACAATACGTATTTATCGGCAAGGCCAACAAACTGGCCGTAGATACCCAGGATAACGCCATCGGCATCGTAGATGCTTTGGTACATCTGGCTTTGTTGCAGGGCATCTTCAGGTTGTATATCAAAGGTTTTTTTGCAGGAGAGCATACTGCCCATGCACAGCACAAGCACTAAACCCTTTTTTGCAAAACCACTTAAATTTTTATTCATAAACTTCATGTTGCTATTGGTAAAAACTGTCATTTACTTACAGGCCTATACGTACACCCAATTGTGCCGACCGGAACTGTGGCTCCAAACCGGTGTCGACACCACGCGCAAAAGGCATACTTGCTGCACTAAACTCCGGATCATAACCTAAATAATGAGTGAGCACAAATACATTGGTGCCGGTTGCATATACCGTTGCCGACCGGAGCAGGCTACCCTTTACCGGAATGTTATAACTTAGAGCAACATTTTTAAGGCGCAGGTACGAGCCATCCTCAATCCAGCGGTCAGAAAAACGCGCGTTACCGGCCGGGTCGCCCCAGGCTGCACGCGGCACATCTGTTGCCTGGCCGTTGTTGCGCCAGCGGTTAACGGCAATCTGCGTTTGGTTTTGCGCCCCGCTGAATGACTCGAGTGAGGCGCGCGTGCTGTTATAGATCTGGTTGCCGAAACTGAAAGTGAACATCGTGCTTAGCGTCCACCGCTTATACGTCAGCGTATTGGTATAAGCGCCCAAAAAGTTTGGGTTCGGGTTGCCGATAACCTGCATATCCTTACTGTCGATAACCTTGTCGTTGTTTACATCGGCAAATTTTACATCGCCGCCTTGTGGAGCTATTGAATTTCCTTTGCCATCCCTGTAGCTCAGGCCCGAAGCAGCAGCTTCGGCATCCGACCGGAAAATGCCGTTGGTTTTGTAACCGTAAAACAGGTTAGCAGGCAGGCCGGTAGCTGTAAGGATGGTAGCACCGCCATAGTTGGTAATAAAGCTGCCCAACGGCAGGCTAAGCACCTTGTTACGATTGGCAGCGATATTGATACCCATATCCCATTTCCAGGCCGTTTTATCGATCAGCCGGCCGTTAATGCCCAGCTCGATACCATCGTTACGCATACTGCCTCCGTTGCTTACCGTATAGTTGAAACCCGATGCAGTGATGGCCGGTTGCAGGATGAGCATGTCGAAAGTTTTATCGCGATAAGCATCGATGCTTACCGTCAGGCGCTCGTTCAGTACCGAGGCATCGATACCTAAATTTAGTTTGGATGTGGTTTCCCATTTCAAAGCCGGGTCGCCGATGTTGCCGCGCACCAGGCCCTCGCGGTTTACAAAGTTTTGAGAAACATAGTAAGTCTTGGCTGTATAATTGCCTATGTCGTCGTTACCCGTAAAGCCATAACTTGCCCGCAGCTTAAGCGATTCGATAAATTGGTAATTGGCCATGAACTTTTCGGAAGAGATAAGCCAGGCAGCTGATAAAGAAGGCAATGCCGCAAATTTAAGTCCGTTAATAGTAAGCGAGCCCGGTATTGCTGTACCAAACCGCGATGAGCCATCTACCGCCAGGTTAAATGACAGGAAGTATTTGTCGAACGCGGAATAGTCAGCATTCAGATAGGTATTCAGCCAGTTCCATTTTCCCAATGAGCCGCTGATGTTGCGGGTTGAGTTAACCGTGCCCCCAAGGGTAACAAAGCTATCGCTGGCGGTATTATATCCTATGCCATTGTCCGATTCGCTGCTGTTGCCGGCATACCTGAAACCGAGATTTGCCGAGAGTTGCTGCGATGGGTTCAGTTTGGTTTTATAAGCCAAACGGGTGTCGTTGTATATCGACTGAAAACGCTGCACGTTGGCCTCTGATTCATCGGCGGCAATAAAGTTGCTGAAGGCCTGCGGCGCTATGCCGTTTGCCGGGATAAAAATATTCTCGCGTACCTTGTCGAACGTGAGGCCCAGCAAGCTGGATAGGGTTAGCTTTTTGCTGAGGATATAATCAAACGATGCCGAACCGAAAAACCGGTAGCTGCGGTTAATATCCTGCACTTTGGTGCTTACGGCCGCTAAGGGATTGCTGATGCCAAATATATCACTGTTAGCAACATTGGGCGAGAAAGCGCCGGTTGAAGAAACTTCGTAAGGCGACAGGAACGGTGCTTTTACCAAGGCAAGGTATAGAGGGTTGGTGTTGTAGGCCTCGCCCTGGTCGCGAAGGTCCTGCTGGCTACGGGTAAAAGCCACATTGATCTTACCCACCAGTTTTGTAGATAGGTTAAGATTAGCATTAAAGCGGGTTTCGTAGCGTGTAAGGCCGGTGTTATCAGTTAACCCATTGGTTTTTAAATAGCCCATAGATAAGGCATAAGTGGCAATATTGTCGCCGCCTGATACTTTTAAATAGTAGTTTTGACTGTAACCGCTGTTGGTTACCAGGTTTTGCCAGTTGGTGTTTTGATGATAGGTGTAATAATCCGGATTAGGGTTATCATTAAAATAGGGCTGCGATTGTATCGTTGCGTCAGTCATTCCCGGGGCTGTTTTCAATAAATCCGCAAGATAAATGCGGTAATCGGCAGCATTCATCACCGGCAGTTGTTTAATGTTGGAGTTATACCCGCCGTATGCCGAAAAATCCAGGCGGGTGGCAACGTCCTTAGCGCGGCCGGTAGTGATCAGTATAACGCCGTTAGCCCCCCGTGTGCCGTACATGGCTGCACCGTCTTTAATCACAGTAACGTTGTCGATATCCTTGATGTCGATATCGGCGAATTTGTTGCTCACATGTCCTGCAATCATCGAATTACCGTAATTGCCGGTGTCGTATATCATTCCATCAACAATAACCAGCGGCTGGGTAGTGGCAAAGAGAGAGTTAAACCCACGCAGGTTCAGATCGGCGCCTATGTCCGGAGTGCCTGAGCGCCTTACCGCATCCAGGCCGGCAACGCGGCCCTGCAGATAAGTATCCGGTGTTTCTGCCGGTCGGTCCCAGCTGCCCTGGGTATTGATCGGGGATACGGCATAGGGCGTGTTGTTTTTGGATTGCAAGCCATAAGGCAGGGTAACCAGGCTATAAGCCGAGTTGTATGATTCTTCGAACAGATCAACATTCACGCTGGTATGGCCCATCAGGGCTATCTCTTTACGCTGATAACCTGGCCCTGAAATGATTAACACCGAATTGCTTCGGGGAACATCTATTTTAAACGCGCCCTTATCGTCGGCCAGGGCGGCAGAAAATCCGGCTACAGATATATTGATACCCGGCAGCGGCTTGCCTGTGGCCGCATCTTTGATAATACCGCCTACCTGTATTTTTTGAACTGCTGCATCCTTTGTACTGGCCCTGGCAGCAGGAGCCGCCTTTTGGGCAAGTACTGATCCCGCTGCGGCAACCAGAACACTTTGTAAGAGAAGTATTTTTGCCGGTTTTGTAAAAAATTGCATAAACTTTTATGTATAAATAAAACGTTAATTAACTGGGACCAATTTGATATAATCGAGCGACAGCGCCGCCGGGGCAGTACTGGTTACACCCGTAGCCGATACCAGGAAGGTATACAGCGAACCATAATTGGCCGACGTATAGGTGCCCAGGTAAACTTCGTTGTAATTCAATACGCCCGATGAGTTATAGCCTACGGTGGCCAGCTGAGTTTCTGCCGCTTTAGGGTAATGAGATGTTAAGCTGAAATCCACCTTCATGTTAAAAGGCGCGGTAAGAATATCGTTTACTGCACGCCAGTAAACCTGGTATTTTACCGAGTTAACCACCGGCTTATACCTGTAGTAGTAAAGCGGATCGGGGCTTGAGGTTATGCTGGCGCTCTGTATGTCGGTATACTTTACTCCTGCGGGTGTCTTCTTGGTTTTAATCGAAACTGCCGAGGGCACACGCAATGAGTCGGGCGCTTCTCCCTGTATGATAATGTTAGGTATCTTGTTTTGGAACAAGGTATAGCTGATACTGTTTACCACATAAGCCACGCCGTTGCTTAATTGCTGGGTGGAAACAATAGCGCTTTTATCCAGGTGTATTTTTACGCCGCCGACAGAAAGCATCGAGTCGGGCAGACTATTAATATCGTACACGTGATTGATCACCAGATCTTTAACCACAGCAAACTGTGTAGCTGTATCTGTTGACGCAGCTGATGAGGTTACGGTATAATATTTCCCCATCTTGGCCCTCTCCGCATCATAAGCTTGGTCGTTTAAGATGATGTAAGTAACCAGGCTGTCTTCGCTGCTGATATCAGAAACTCTTTGAAAATAGGTGTTTTTAGTTACCGGGAAGGTAGTTCCGGGCTGGAACACTGTTTTTTTAGTTGCCGGGTCGGTATAAAGCTTCACACCTTTGGAGGTATCCGTTTCGGTATGGAACAGGCCCTGGATAAAAGCTTTCTGCTTACTGCCAACCGAGCTTAACAGATACTCGTAAGCATTTGGCTTGGGAGCCGATGCAGCATCGATGGTGTGCAGTACGCCGTTGTTTACATACACATCGGCTTTAACGATGTTGGCATCGTCGAAAGCAGTTGCCGTAAATGTGATATTTTTGCCGCTGAGTGTCCTGATCTTTAACGATGGCTGCGGCATCCGCACAAAATAGGCCTGGTGCGAGATGTGGTTCTGAACGAATTTTTTGAGTTTGGCTGTGTCTGTGAGGATCGATGGATCGATATTTTTCATGGCATTATCGGTTGGCGCCCATACGGTAAACGAGTTTGATGAGGCCAGCACTTTATCGTATCCTGTTTTTACCAGGCAGTTGTTGAACTGGCTCAGATCGCCGGTTTCACTGATCTGCCGGGCCAGGGTTTTGTCGAGTGCAGGGTCGGTTACGGAGTCGCGGTTATCCCAGCTTTTTTTACAGGCCGAGAATAAAACAACCGCCAGTAATACTATCGCGCCTATGGTATATGTTATTTTATGTCTGATCATTTTTTTGATAATTCGTATCGGTATTACTAATTCATTGAATCGTTATGGGATTATTGATCCATCCGGGTTAAACTTAGGGATCTGCTGATTGGCGTTAGCAGGGATAAACTGGATCATATCGATGTTATTGGTGGTCTGCGATCCGTTTACCCCGGTCAGCCTGAACCAGTATCTGCCGGTGGTGGTGACATTAACCACTCCCATCAGCCTGGCAACCTGCGAACCCGCGGTATTAGCCATATAGATCTTAAAACCGATAGCTTCTTCGGCATCCACATCGGTAACAGATACGCCGTTAACCGTTTTAGTTAAACCCGGGCGTTTGGTGATAAAGTTTAGCGTGCGCGCGTTCAGCAGCGGATCGCGGGTCGTGGTACCGTCGAGCCCCATCGAAGCGGAAACCTCGCACTGCGTACCACCGTTGCTGGTCGATTGCTGTTGCTGGTAATAGCCTACCCAAACTTTATATTGCCCGCGTACCAACAGCGGTGTCCTGAACTCAACCCAGTTTGGATAGCTGCCGCCCGGTGCACTGAGCGGGCATTTGAAAATATCCACGTTGTAGGATGTTTTACTTGTGCCCTGGCCGGTGCCGTATACATATTGCGGAGTATTGGCTGTGTTGGAGCTGATCGGCCCCGAAAATTTGATATCGGCTACAGTCTGCATATCGGCATCGGTGGTATAGATATAGGTAGCCTTTTTGTAAACGGCAGTATTTTTCATGATATCCGGAATGGCGCACACATCAAAAAATACGGCATACGGATAGCGCACTTTAATTACAAAGTTTTTGGATGCGTCGTGTAAAACGCCGTTGCTGGCCGACACATCGCTGTACGGGCGGTTCAGGATAAAACCGGGTTCATAAATGCCGTTAAAAGTATCGTCGTTAATCAATACGGTCTGGCCTGAAAGTTTGGTTGTTAATACCTGCGACGGGGCAAGCGTGCGCTGTGCGGCATCCAGGATAATGTCTGCAAGGTATTTAGCGCCATAGATAATATGATTGTCCATATACAGGTGCAAGCTATCGGTCGGCAGCTTCGGATTGCCCGTATTCGAGTATTTTGCCAATACCGATGCATAGTTGCTGAAGCCTGCTGCATTATACACCGAATCGGTCTGGGCAATTACCGTTAGCCAGCGTTTGGTACTATCGGGGTTATTGGCTGGTACCACGTTCAATGTATCATACAAGGTTGTGGCCTTTAATATCTGCGTAAAAATGCTGTATTTGGGGTTTGCCTCAATGGTTTGAGCCAGTGTTAAACGGGCTGGTATCAGTACGTGGTCTATCGTGTGGATAAGGCCGTTGCCTACCACAATATTAGGCGTAATAATGTATGCCTGCCTGTTTACCCATGTTTTTGTCACCCCGGCAATATTAACCGATTGGGTGATCAGGTACTGGCCGTACATCGTCAGGTTCGGCAGCTTCCCATCGGTAAAGCGTGAGGTTGGGATCGAATCCTGTAATAAGTGGAATCTTACAAAATCTTTCCAGTCGCTTGCGCTGATATCATCAACACTGCTTTTACCCAGGTCTTTCAGATACTGCCTGATGGCCGCGTTTGTAGGTGCAAAAAAGGTATACGAGCCGTAGGCTTTTAAATAGGATGCAGTTCCGGCCTTATCGAGTATTTTGCTCAACTCGGAGAAGTCTGCGTTGTTTTGAAAATACTGGGTAATGTTTACCGTATCAGAGGTGGTGTGTTTGATGGTTTCTTTCACGCAACCCCACATGCAGATCAATAATACGCCTGCGAACAGGGCGTATGCGATTGGTTTTTTAAAGTTTCTTTCCATGATCTTGGTTTTTATTGGTAAAATGGATTTTGAACCAGCAATCGGTTTGTTTGCAATTCGGTTGAGAAAATTGGCATATAATGGCTGCGGTGATCGCGGAATTTATTGATCACCGTTTGTTGTTTTGCGGGCAGTGCGCTTGAAGCTACGATATCCAGCAATATGTTTTCGTTAGCGTAATTGTTGCGTTTGGCATTGCGTAGTATATCGTACCATCTTTTACCCTCGAAGGCGAATTCGCGGGCACGCTCGTTAAACACGTAGGTCGAAACCGCCAGCGCCGATGTTGGATCGGGATCGGAAACGGCGGCACTGTTTATAGAGCTAAGCGCATGGCGGCTGTTGCGTACCTGGTGAACCAGGGTGATTGCCTGTGTGCCGTTAGTAACGTCGCCGGGTTTAACCCAGGCAAGCGCCTCGGCTTTCATCAGCAATACATCCGGGTAGCGGTAAACAAACCAGTGCGTGTAAGATGTAGTGGTGGTTTTATTGCTTGTATACTTGATGATGGAGCCATTCGACTCGAGATAGGAAGTGCCGCTGCCCCTGATATCTTTATCTGTTGCGTCGTTGGGGTCTATACCATAAAGATTGCCGGATACGATCCAGTCGGCGGCCATGAAATCGTGCGATGTATTGGCGAACATATCGTAAAAAGGATTGAGCGCCTGCAGGTTGTACTGAAACTCAAATATGCCTTCAACCGAGTTGCCGTTGGTATAAACATTATTCAGAAAATCATTCGGCTGGATACCCGCAGGTAATAACTGGTACATATTCGACTGGATAACCATATCGCAGGCATTGATGCATTTTTGGTAATCTTCCATCCACAGATAGGCGTCGGCCAGGATGGTGGCAGCGGTATACTTGGTGATACGGCCCTTATCATCTGCTATATTGCCATAAGACTGTACGCCGTTTTGTACCCCAAATTGCAAATCGCTGATAATCTGATTGTATACATCCTGCTGGCTGCTTTTAGCTATCGGTTTAATGTCGGTATCGGTTACCGTAGGGTCGAGCTTTAAGGGTACTTCGCCGAATGTGCGCAGCAGGTAGAAATACATCAGCGCCCGAAGTGTACGGGCTTCAGCCAGATAGGAATTTAATGCGGTTTGAGTTAAGGTGTTATCATTATTAATAACAGTAGGCCCGTACTTGATTACATTATTGCAGTAATTAATAGTGCGGTAAATAGCTTCCCAATTCGACAGGCTGTTTGTTGATACCAGGTCGTCGTGCATCATATCCAACTCATCGCGCTGAAGCGTGCTTAAGCCCGATGTTGACAAGCCCGAAGCAGCCGGATCGTTCGTGCTTTGTACCATATCGGCACGCAGCTCTCCCCAAATGAACAGGTACTTGGCCAAGGGGATTGTTTTGGTAGTAGTAGGAACGATGAGCGACACGTAACATCCTGCAACAGCGGCACCTAATTGCTCTTTTGTCTTCCAGTAATCTTGCTGCACCAAACCGTCCTGCGGTTTGGTGTCCAGGTATTTATTGCACGAAGACGATATACCGGTGGTGAATATTACTACCAGTAACAGAAACTTATATTTAATTTTTTTGATCATTTTGCTCTTGTGCTAATAGTTAAAATCCGATGGTGACACCTACAGTATATTGAATTGCCGGCGGCGTTAACGCATTATCAACCGGGTATGAGAACGGGTTAACCGAACCCACCGTCGATACATCAGGGTTTTGGCCGGTATAGTTCGTCCACGTAGCCAGGTTTTGGCTGGTGAGATAGATGCTGGCCATATGTAATTTTAGTTTTTGCAGCAAAAGTTTTGGCAGGTTATACCTGGCAGTAACTGATGCCAGCCTAACGAATGACGCGTCTTCCACATATCGGTCGGATCCCAGCCAGTTGTAGCCGGCCCCGTACAGCGCTCTTGGTATGTCGGTTACATCGCCCGGGTTGCGCCATCTTCTTAAAACAGCAGTGCTTTGATTGTTTACGCCATACATATTGGTTGTTGTAATTTTGGCGCCGTTCACAATGTCGTATCCCCAGCGGAAGTTGAAATATGCTTTCAGACTGAAATTACCGCCAATAGTGATGGTAGGTCCGAAACCGCCCACAAATTTTGGGATGCCATTGCCGAGGTAAACCAGGTCGCGGTAATCAATATTGCCGTCGTGGTTAATATCCTCGTACATCGCGTCGCCGGGCTGGAAAGTATAATCGACCTGGGGATAGTTATAGCGCATATAAACCACCTGCCCGTTCGGCCCGATGATTTGCCTGCCGTTCTCATCGGTAGCAATGGTTGCGGTTTTATCCTTATAAACCCCTTTATATTTAAAGCCGTAATACGAGCCAAAAGGGTTACCGATGATGAGGTATGATTTGTATTTGCCCAGTCCCGGCACGCCCACCGAGCTTTCGCGCGGGTAATCATCAGATACAGAGGTAATGCTGTTTGCGTTACGGGCGATGTTAAAATCAAAGCCAACGATCAGCCTTTTGGTTTTAATGGGCACGGTATTAAGGCTCACTTCCCAGCCGTTGTTGTCCACGGTACCGATATTCATATCAACCGATTGAAAGCCATTGCTGCTCGGTATAGCCAGGCCCTGGTAAAACAGGTCTTTCGTGGTGTTCTGATAAAACTCAGCATCAGCTATTACCCTGTTATTGAACAGGCCCAGGTTTATCCCCAGGTTTTTTCCGATGAGCGTTTGCCATTTTAGAGATGAAAGCTGAATGTTTGACGGGGCAACCGCAGCCACACCGTTATAAGTGGCATTGAACGGAGTATACGTGCCATAATAGCTTGCATCCGGAGCCTCGCCCGAAGCACCATAGCTTAGTCTCAAGCTCAGTTCGCTCAAAAACTTAAAGCTTTTCATGAAGCGCTCATCCGAGATGCGCCAGCGCGAGGCAACACCAGGGAAAAAGCCGTAACGGTTGTTCGGGCCAAATTTTGAGTTACCGTCAACCCGGCCGTTAACACTAATGATATAACGATCGAGGAAGGAATATTGACCCTGCAATAACACACCTACGCTGCGCGACAGTCCCTGAACCGAGTTAAGTGATGGGTTTATTTCGGTTGCATTAGTCGGGTCCTGAAGGAACGACGAAGCAGTATTCGCAGTCGAAGAGGTATACGAAGCAGTATTGGTTTCGTTGGTTTGCAGCGACAGCAAAGCCTGCAGGTTATGCTTGTCGCCTAAGTTTGGCGTGTAAATAAAATTTATTTTCGATTGTACGTTATACGAGTCGCCATCATTATCGCTGGTTGCGTTAACGCTCTTATCGGTACTTGGCAGGCCGGTGGCTATCTGCGGCAAAAACGTTTTCGATTTACTGTTATTCACATCAAACTGCACATCGACCGTTGATACCAGCAGCGATGGCAGCATATCGTATTGCAGGGTAAAGTGCGGGGTAATGCGGTCGCCGTACAGGTGGCTCACACCGGTATTGGCCAAAGCCAGCGGGTTATAGGTATCCGGGTATTTACCTTGTATGTTTGATGCCGGCGAAAAATAGACCGATGTTATATTGCCGTATTCATCATAAGCATAAGGAGCCATATTAGGCATTTTATTATATGCCACCGAGCGTAACGAGCCATCGTAATTAAGGCTGTTGTTGATGTGGGTGTAGGTCAGGTCGGTACGGAAGCGTAATTTATTCGATACTACGTAGTCAAGGTTGATCTTGGCGGTGATACGGTTCAGATCAGTTCCCAACGTAGTACCGCCCTGGTTTAGATACCCCACAGATGCATAATACCTGGCCTTTTCGCCACCGCCGCTCATCGATATGTTATGATCCTGCGTATAGGCCACGCGGGTTATTAAGCCTATCCAATCGGTATTGTTGCTGTAGTTGTAGTAGTAATAAGCATCTAAAGGGTCGTGCTGAAAAGCTTTGTTCTGGCCGTTGTTGCCTAAAAAATCCAGTGGCACGCCGGTTGCGTTCATAAACTCTTCGGGTATCAGCGTTGCGTATTGGTCGCCGTTAAGCATCGGGATGGATTTGGGCTGTTTGCTTGCCGTTCCCCTGAAATTATAAGTAACAACGGGCTTGCCCATTTGCCCCCTTTTGGTATTGATAATTAAAACACCGTTTGCCGCCTTGGAGCCCCAGACTGCTGTCGCGGCAGCATCTTTTAAAACTGTAATGTCTTTAATATCCGTTGGCGCGATGTTTAATAACTGGCCGAATTGCTGGTCATCGGCCGTGCCGAAATTAAAATCGGCAGGTATCTGGGTTTCATAAGGCATGCCATCGAGCACGATAAGCGGTTCGGCATTACCTGTTATAGACGCGGTTCCCCTGATGCGGATGGTCATCCCGGCACCCGGGTCGCCCGATGATGAACCGAAATCGACGCCCGGCATACGGCCCGCAAGCGCCTGATCGATCGACGAAACCTGGAGCTCTTCCAGATCCTTGGCGTTAACAGTAGCGGTTGCCAGGGTGGAGTTCCGGACGTCAATATTTAAGCCGGTGCCTGTATTTACGCTACGGCCGTTGCTCACAATATTAACCGTGTTCAGGTTATTCTCACTGCTTTCAAGCAACACGTTGATCTGTCGCCTATCGCCGATTGAGCCCGACAGGAATGTTTTGTAGCCTATGTACGATACCGAAAGCTGGTTATTGGGGTTTGAGATCTTGATGGCATAGTTACCGTTAATGTCTGTGGTTACCCCCGTTACGGTACGGTGATCCTTATCAAACTCGATAACCGAGGCCCCGATAATTGCCTGCCGGTCTTTTTTATCAATTACCTGCCCGCGTATGGTTACCCCTTGCGTCGCCTGTGCCAGCGACCGGGTACAAAATACGCCGGAAGCTATCATTAAAAGGCAAAAGCTTTTAAGTAAAGATGATTTCATGTATGATGGTTTAAATTGGTCTCCTCTTTTGTTAGTTGTAATTCAGATAGTTATCAATAGAGTGAATTACCGTACGATTGGACAGGTTATTACTTGTGCTCACCACTACGTTGGCGTTCACACCTTTATGATCGGTAATGATCATACTGCCCGGCTGATTGGTCACATTTACATAAGTTGCCCCGCCCGATTCGTTGGTAAGCATGGTAATAAAGGTGTTCGCTTTTTTACCATCCGGAACTATCGAAGCGCCATTGATGATATGATACAGGATGAACTTCCGTACCAGGTCGATATCCAGTTGCGCAGTAGGCGCCGAGGTTGGTAACGCACCTGTAGTTTTGTTGCCGGGCAATAAACCGGCCTTGATGGCATTGGATATGGCCGCATTTGTCGGAACCAGGATAGTGTAATTATTATCGGTGCTGGTACCTACGCCGGTGATTGCCTTGGTGCTGGTATTGTAAATGTTGGAAGTTGACAGGATGGTATAGAACGAAGAGTAGCTTGCAGGGTACAATGCTGCCAGGTTTTGCAGGTGCTGCCCAACGTTATTTGAGGTGAACGACAGCAGGCCATCAACATAGTATACCGTGCCGTTGATAGCTGAAGCATCCGTTGCAAGCACCCGCAGATCTGTACCCGAATCAACCGTTCCGCTGGTTTGTATGCGGTTGTTGTTGTATTTGATGTACTCGTGGTTAATGGTTTCGATAATACCGCTGCCGCTCAGGTTGGCCAGGTCGATGCCGGGCAATACACCGGTTTCGAACATGCGCAGCGCAATATCCCGGTAAACCAGGCTGTGCGAATAACTGGTCGATGTTGACGCTTTATAGCCCCAGGCCGTAGTGCTTGTACCTGCGCTGGCATCGTTGTAGCGCCATCCGTTAAGCGTTAAAACCGAATCGGACATGATGAAGTACGTATTTTTTACACCGGGTTGTGTAATTTGAGGTTTAATACCGGTTGGCAGGTAAGCTTCTGCCTGGTAGGTCATGTTGGTTTTAGGGTCGAGGTACGGGATGCCGTAAATAGTGCGGAACACGTTTGCTTCCTGCGATTTATTTACACCGTAAAATATACCGTTGCTTAATATTTGCTTGTCAGCGATATCGGTACCTGCCATGGTCGTTCCCTCAAGTTCGTAGTTTGTGCCGCTTTTAAACTGGCTCGGCCATAAGCTCGAAGGCCACATCGTCGAATTGATAAAATCGATCACAACCGATGGTTGAGCAGTTTTAAAAAAAGAGCCGCCAAGCTTGGCTAATATCTTTTTCCGATATGCGTTCATGGCCGCATTGTTCGGCACCACCATCGACCAGCCATTGGATTGCGATGCATTGGCGATATACGACGAAGTGAGCGGATCCTGATAGTTTTCGTTATTTGGCGAAAATGCCAGGCGCCCGTCGTACGAACGGATATAAACCTGGTCGTTTGAGCCGGTAGCCACAAAAAAGTTGTGCGTTACGTAAGCATCCTGATTAAAAAGCGCTAACGAGTCGAGCAGTTTTTTAAACTCGCTGTAATTTGAATTAGAAACCAGGTATTGATCAAAGCTTTTAAGCGGTACAATAACCTGATCAATTTCGTTTACAAAGCCATTGCTCGATACGATATCCTTAGTGATCACCTTAGCCCCGGCTACATTAAACCCGGTATAGGTAGTATTGGGGTAGAATGCCGTATAATCTGATTGCGAGAGCCCGGCGGTAGATAAAAACGCATCAGTAAAGTAAGGGATGTACTTGTTATTGTTATCGCCATCCATATAATTATAGGCTGTAGCGCCGCTTTTATAGCCGTTATTGCGGTTGGTGGCTATGATTCGGCTATGTACCCCGTCCGAAAACGGTTGCACCCAATCGTAATAAGCGGTTTTGCGTTTAAAGGCCTGCCCTGCAACACCGGCTGTGCCTGCTGTCTGGTAAATGCTGAGCTGGTCCTGGCGGTAACCGTTAAATACAAGCGAATACTTTACAATTGATTTAGCCAGCGAATCGCTTACCGTGGCATCGGTTAAACCGGTTGCGGTATAGTATTTTTCGAAAGCGGCATCGTTTGGCGCAAACATTGTCCACCAACCGGTTGTGCTTAAAATGTCTTTATAGCCGGCTTTGGTTATAATCGCCGTAAAATGCTTGAAATTGCCCCGCTCCTGTAAGGTCTGAAAAATGGGGTCGCCTATGTTTCCGGGAGCAGCGTAGTAGTCATCAAACGCCTTTTTCTTGCAACCGGTTGCCACAACAAGCAACAAGCCTCCCAGAACGGTTAGTCGTAAAAATCTAATCATACTTAATTGTTTATAATGATTTACTATTCGCCCCGGTGGCGACATTAATTGGTTTACTAGCTGGCAATGCTACTGCCCGAGGTTTACGATCGGAGATACTGATAGAATCGCCTGGGCGTTTGATCTGAGATCAAGCCTGGTTTCTTAAAGGATCGCCGTTGAATACGACAGGCAGAGTTTATAATTGATGCTCAAAAGTATCCTGCTTTGGCATAAATAACTTTCAATAATTGACCTATTGCTTTAGATAATTAACCAAAAAAGGCTTTATAAGACTAATAAATGCAGTTTTTAAATTTTTTGGAACAGTAAAGTAAAGCTTATGCGGGCGTTTAATGTTTGGATGGCATTTGGGCGTAAACGGGCCGGTCATCTGCTGATCTGGTTCGCGCTGCACAGCTGGGGCAGGTCGCCACATGACAGTTTATTGGATTCAAAAGTGATATATTTGAAATCCATCGATGGATATGCTGCCTATTGTGTTTCGGCGATTGTTGTAATCGCAAAATTACCCACAGGGAGCAAATATTGAACCAATTGCCCAAATCTAAACCTCAATGAGATACCTTTTCATCTGCCTGTGCGTATTGTTATCAATAACGGCGTATGGGCAAATCAAAAGCGAGATCACCCATTATGGTACCAAAGATGGCCTTTCGCACGATGGCGTTATCTGCATAACGCGCGATAGGGAAGGGTTTATGTGGTTTGGAACTTTTGACGGTCTGAACCGTTTCGACGGGCATAATTTTGTTGTCTATAAAGGCCGGCCCGGTGATAGCTCCATAGTTCACTCCGACAAAATAAAGGATATCGTAGAAGATAAGGCCGCTTATTTATGGGTTCAGACATTCGATTACAAGGTCTACCGTTTTGACAAGGCCACCGAAACCTTTGTGGACCCTTTCCAGGGATATTATAAAAAGTTTCACGACGAGCAGCTGATCATCGATAAGATCATTGCCGACCCTGCAGGCGGCGCGTGGTTTATTACCAAAAGGCAGGGTTTGTACTATGTGCAAAACAGGTCGGGCAAACCACCCCTGCTCGTTTACTACTCAAACGACCAGCAAAATAATTTACATATTAAGGGCGACCGGATCAACTTTCATCACATCAGTAAAGATGGTATGTTATGGATCGGGTCGGCCGGCGGCCTCGATGCTTTGGTACGGAAGGATAATGGCAGCTATGATGTGATTAAGTTTGACCCGGCATCAATCCGGGAGATATCTAATACTACGTTTAAATGCATCACAGAGGGCTCCCGGCTGATCTATTTTGGTACCGCAAACGGGCGGCTGGTAATTTACGATAAAATCCGGCGGACGTTTGTATCGGTGCAGGTTACCGGCGGTGTTTCTGTAAATGGTATCTGTATAAAGGATGCCAGTGAGGTTTACCTGTCTACCGGCGGCGAAGGGCTGATCAGGTTTAACCTTTCGACGCATCAGAAAACGCCGGCTAACATTAATGATCATGCTGTTTACCATTCCTTGTATAAAGACCGGATGGGGCAGATATGGATGGAGCCTGATGGAAACGGCGTTGTTAAGTACAATCCGCAAACGGGCATCATTAAATCATTCGCCCAGAAACCGGATTATCTTTCATCAAGCCGGGGTTATCATGTAGATACCGATGTTAACGGCATTTTGTGGGTTAGCATGCGGGGCGGTGGTTTTGGCTATTATGATCCGGTTACAGACCAGGTCGATTATTTTTTTGATGAACCGGGCTCGCCTTTTCAAAAATTTTCCAATGTGATCAATGCCTTATATTTCGATCCCAGCGGCATTATGTGGCTCAGCGGCAAGGATGGGGGGATATTCAAGATCGCTCCGCTGGCAAACGGGTTTAAATATACCCAGCCGGTTGCAAAACCACGCTCGCGGGCAGAAAACGATGTGCGTGCCATGATGTTGGATGCCAAAGGATTGCTTTGGATAGGCACGATGGATGGCCTGGTACATGTATATGATCACAACAAGGAGATAAACGCATTTGCAAACCACTTCAACCATATCGGTTTTGTTTACTCGATCATGCAGGATAGCAAAGGCAACGTTTGGATGGGGACTAAGGGCGATGGTTTATTTAAAGCTACGCCGGCAAATAACGCTAAAACATCGTATAGTTTAACCCAGTACCGGACTATTCCGGGAGATGTAAACAGTTTGAATAATGATAAGGTTTACTCGGTTATTGAGGACCACAAGGGCAGGATATGGGTAGGCACTTTTGGTGGCGGGATAAATCTTCTCGTTCCCGAGGGCAGTTCTTATCAGTTCCGGAATTGTTTTAATACGTTCCATAACTATCCTTTCCCCCAGGCTAAAATGGTACGCGACCTTTGTGAAGATAATGATGGTAACATTTGGGTGGTAAGCGGAAACGGGGTTTTGGTTTTTGACGGAAATAAGCCGGATAAAGACGATTACAACTTCATAAACTACAAAAAAATAGCCGGCGACCCGAATAGCCTGGCGACAGACAACGTGCAATATATCTGTAAAGATAATACCGGGCAGCTTTGGCTGGGCAGCTTTGGCGGCGGTATCAGTAAGGTTATAGTTGATAGTCACGATATCCGTAAGGTAAAGTTTAAAACGATTACCACGGCAAAAGGATTACCTAACGATGTGGTGCTTAGTATGATGGCCGACAATGAGAATAACCTTTGGATAGCCACCGCTGCCGGTTTGGCATGCCTGGATACCAGGGCTGAAACTTTCAGAAACTACGACCCTTTTGAAGCCAGCATCAAGACAAACTTTTCTGAAGCCGCATGTTTAAAAGCGCCCGATGGCAGGTTGTTTTTCGGCTGCCTCGATGGTTATATTTCATTTAAAACAGGCGAGATCAGTACCCGCCGTTTGCCGGCGAACATGGTGTTGACGAATATGCAGGTGTCTTATAAAAATGTTATACCCGGTGTCGAAAATTCGCCTTTGAAGTACACCGTCAACGAAACAAAATCTGTAACACTGAATCATGACCAAAATGCGATCAGTATAGATTATACGGTGCTGGACTACCGGAATTACAGCAAGATCAGCTACAGCTATAAATTAGAAAACTTTGATACCACCTGGCATATTGTCAACGATCTGCATAAAGCGATCTATACCAACCTGCCCCCCGGAACATACATCTTCAGGGTTAGGGGTTATAGTGATGATTTGTTCTCGAATGTGCCCGAAAAAGCCCTGCAAATTATTATCAGGCCACCTGTTTATCTCACCTGGTGGGCCTATCTGATCTACCTGGTGCTGGCGGGCAGCGCCCTCTGGTTAACGGGCAATATCATTACTACAATGATCGGGTTACGCAATAAAGTAGAAGTTGAGCGGCAACTGACCGAGGTAAAGCTCTCGTTTTTTACCAACATCTCGCACGAGCTCCGTACGCCGCTAACCTTAATATCAAACCCGCTGGAAGAGCTCTCTGAAACGGAAACCCTCTCTCCCAAAGGCCGTGAGTATTTCAAAATCATTAACCGTAACGTAGCGCGGATGGTACGTTTTACAAACCAGTTGCTTGATTTCAGGAAGGTACAGAGCGGAAAAATGCAGTTGAATATTGTAAAAACTGATCTTAACTTGTTGGTCAGGGAAACCGGTGCATATTTCTTAACTGCTGCCAAAGAGAAGGATATTAAATATGATATCCAGGTACCGGCAAAAACAATTTTTGCATGGACTGACCCCGGGAAAATAGAAATCATTATTTATAACCTGTTATCAAACGCCTTTAAATTTTCGCCGGAAGGTAAAAACATTACCCTGGCTTTATCCGAATCAAAAGATGGCGAATGGATAGAAGTAGCAGTAAAAGACGAAGGTAAGGGCGTGAAACCGCAGCAACTGGAAACCATATTCGAGCTATATCACGAAGATCAAAGTGCGAACGATACCCATTTGAAAGGTACGGGCATAGGTTTGGCGCTTGCCCGTGGTTTGGCTCAAAGCCATAAAGGGAGGTTGTCGGCACATTTGAATGCTGCAGGCGGTATGGCATTTATATTAGAACTAAGGTTGGGCTGCGACCATTTCAGCCTTGAAGAACTTGGCGAAGCGGCGCAGTTTCTTGCAACCGGAGTGATTAACGGAGAACAGATACCAGTCCCCGAGATTGTAACGTACAATACAGCTGATGCCGGCCAGGCGACAGTACTGATTGTAGAAGATGACCCCGACCTGCGCAATTTTCTTGAAAATAAACTGAACAATCATTACCAGGTATTAACCGCTACCAATGGTTTGGAAGGTTTGAACGCTGCAAGAAGCACTTACCCGGATATTATTATCTCGGATGTAATGATGCCTGAAATGGATGGTATACAAATGCTGGATAAAATTAAACACGACCACGATGTCAGCCATATCCCGGTTATTTTACTCACGGCCAAATCGTCGGTCGAGAGCCGGATTAACGGGTTAAAATACGGTGCCGATTTTTACCTCACCAAACCATTCAGTAATGCCCTTCTGTTAGCAGCTATCGAAAATTTGCTGAGCTCGCGTAAAAAGCTGTTCGAAAGATTTACAGGTGATCAGGCCGACAAACCATTCCATTGGGGTAAAGAGACCAATTTACCCGTCATGACCTCAAAAGATGAAACCTTTTTAGAGGATGTGATCAAAATCGTGGAACAAAAGCTTGGCGATCAGGATTTTAATATTGATGATGTGGCATCCGAGATCGGCATGAGCAGGACAACCTTTTTCCGGAAACTGAAAAGTCTCACCTCGTTAAGCCCTGTCGAGTTTATGCGTGAGCTTAGGCTTAAACGGAGCAGGCAGATACTCGACACAGGGAAGTATACGATATCGGAGGCAGGCTATATGTCTGGTTTCAACAGTCTGGCCTATTTCAGTACATGTTTCAGGGATAAATACCAGGTATCTCCCTCGGCTTATCTCAAGCAAAAGAAAGCCGAGGAATAGAGCGAGATTACCCGGGCGGATGGATAATTGGAGATTGGTTAGAAGAGTTCACTTTCCTTTATCAAGCACCTCAAAAAATATTTGTAAGCGGCTGCCGTTGGCATCAACCAGGGTGAGTTTATGCTTGCCTGCCGACGGGTTTAGAGCGAATTGGTGATAATCGACAGTTTCACCGATATAGCGGTCGTCCAGGTGCCAGAAAATTTTGATGCCCCCGTTGCGGTGCGCGGCAGTGCATATCATACGCCCCCGGCTGCCGTCGGCTTCCAAAGGCACGTATACCTTAGCGCCGTCTTTAGGATAGATAAGCTCCATGGTTCGCTGCTGGCGCGTTTGCGGGCAATCGGGCCTGAAAGGGGGCAGTTGTTTATACTGGTAGTTTTTGCTGCGGTAATAATACTCCATTGATGGCGGCAGCACAAACCACGATTGGTGGACCATATTGGCAGGCGGTTCGCAATCGCCGGTTACCTGCCATTTGCGGCTGGCATCCAGGTGCACCAGTTGGTGGAAGGAGCATACCGGGGCTTTCAGTCCGGTTTTTGGTACCCATAGGGTATCCACATCATCACAATATTCACCGGCACGGTAACCACTTTCGCGGCAAACGCCAATGCGGGCCATCTCGCCCATAGGCATGTCAAACCAATCGCGGGTAACCGGTAATTGGCGAAAGATCTCGAACATGACAGGTGCGGCTGTACTCACACCAATTAAGCCGGGCCTGCCTTCGCCATTGGTATTACCTACCCAAACACCAACTACATAGCGGGGCGTTATGCCTATCGCCCAGCCATCACGGAAGCCAAAGCTGGTGCCGGTTTTCCAGGCGATGCGCTGGGTGGAGCTAAATTGTTGCCATAACAGCTCGTCGCCGGGGCGCATTACTTCTTCCATAGCCTGTAGCGTATAATAAATTGATCCTGCATCGAGCAGGCTGCCTTTTTCCAATACCGGCTTGGCTGCTTCGGCTTTGGTGTAGCAAGGGTTATGGAAGTCGGCACGATCATAAAGGCCTTTATAACGATGATAATGGTTAAGTACCCTGGCCATATCCGCGTAAGCGCCACTGAGTTCCCACAAGTTGTTTTCGCCGCCGCCAAGGATGAGCGATAACCCATAAAAATCGGCGGGTTGTTTTAAGGTGGTGATACCCATGGTACGTAGCAGCGCATGGAAGCGTTCATATTTATATTGCTGCAACATACGCACCGCCGGGATATTGAGCGAGCGCGCCAGGGCCTTTGAGGCAGGAACCGCGCCATCATAACCAAGATCGAAATTCTCAGGATGATAGCCCGCTATTTGTGTGGGGATATCGGGAATGATGCTGTTGGGCAGGATGAGGCCATCGTGCATCATGGCGGCATAAAGCAGAGGCTTTAGCGTGCTGCCCGGGCTGCGCGGCGCGGCTATCACATCTACATTGCTCTCCAGCTCCGGCTCATCGGTATGGAAGATATTGCCTACATAGGCCAGTGTTTGGCCGGTTTCGACATCCAGCACAATAGCTGCCGCGTTACGGATATCGTTTGCTTTGAGCACCTGGTGATGGCGTTCTAAAATATCGGTAACATTTTGCTGCAGTACCGAGTTGATGGTTGTGGTAATACGGGTGCCGTTTTGCTGGTTAGCCGCATGGTCGTTCTTAAAACGGTCGAGCAGGTGTGGTGCAAGTTGCGGAAGTGGGACGGGCCTTTCGGGCACGGGCTCGGCTTTGGCCAGGCGGGCTGTTGTAGCATCGATAACATGTAACCGGCATAACTTATCTAACAGACTGTTGCGTTTTTTGATCAGGATGAGCTTGTTTTTGCCGGGATGCACCAGCGATGGCGAGTTGGGTAATACGGCCAACGCGGCCATTTCGCCCCAGGAGAGTTTATCCGGGCTGCGCCCGAAGTATCGCCATGAGGCGGCATCCAAGCCAACCACGTTACTGCCGAAAGGCGCGTTGCTGGTGTAGAGTGCCAGTATCTCGGCTTTGGAATGGGTCAGCTCCAATCGCATGGCGCGGAAAATTTCGACCACTTTTTGCCAGATGGTACGGTCGTTACGGGTTGCCAGCCGGATGACCTGCATAGTTAAAGTACTGCCGCCGCTCACCACATGGCGGGCTTTGATATCCTGTTTAACGGCCCGGGCCAGTGCCATGGGATCGACACCCGGATGATGCTCAAAACGCTGGTCTTCAAAAGCGATGATACAGGCCTTAAACTTGGCCGGTACATTGGGATTATACGGAAAGCGCCATTGCCCGTCGGACGCTATGGATGCGCCTAAAAGCTGCCCATGGTCATCATCTATCACAAACGATGTTGGCGCACGGAACAAATGTCGCGGTAAGCAAAACCAGAAGAAGAGCAGGAATGCCAGCGTTACAGAGCCGAGTACAATTTTATTTCTTTTGGATTTCACCGATTATTTGCAATTACACTGATCTGTCTCTTTCAAGCGCCATTGCGAGGCACAGCCTGTGCCGAACTTGTTTCGGTAAAGCAATCTCTATGCTATACAGGTGCGATTAACACATCGATCATCCTATGTAGAGATTGCTTCGCTACCGCTCGCAATGACGTTTTTATTTTTATTTACTACTTACCACCCACCTCTCACTATTTCACCACATTAACCCATTGCCCTTTTGTCATGGCGCTTATTGATTTTTGATACATGGCCTCACAGTATGGCGCCGATTGATAGAAGCGGCCCAGGTAAGCTGCATTAAGCATTACGTAATAGGTAACCTCCTTACTTTCGGGCAAACTAAAATAGGTATATACACGGTCGTCGCGGATGTCGATATAGTCGGACGGTGATGGTTTAAAGGCTTCTTCATTATCCATCATCCGGGTGTTGAGTATCTCCCAGCCCGAAGGGAAGATCTGCGAGAGCGCCATATTATCATAACGGCCACGGCGGCCTGGATTTTTGATGGTGACCTGCGCTACAAAATCTGTCCCCTGTTTCAGGTTTGACGGATCTACCGGCTGGCCTTTTAAATTAAAGTACGATACACGCATCTGTAATACATCGGGGTTATCGATGGATTTGACATCATCGCCGCTTACAGGTTGCCCTTTTTGGATGAGGCGCACGTATAATTTGTTCTTGCCTGTGTTTTGCAAGGTTACCCTGCCCGACTGTGCTTTTACCGGCAGCGACCAGATATACGATGCTGAGCTCACGTTAGCCTTTGCTCCGCCCGCCTGGTAATTAAACAGCAACTTGCTGCCGCCGGTATTTTTGCCGCAGTATTCGGCAATAGCGATAAGGCTGTAGGCGGTGGTTTGGGTGCTGTACCAGGTATCGATGGATAGTTTGGATGCGATATTACGCATTACTGCCGATGCCTGGTTACGCTGGCCCAATAAAGTGAGGGTTTCCAGGATCATGGCATCGTCGCGCAGATCAGACCCATAAGTGCCGTACAGGGTATAGTAAGGCTTGATAACGGTTGGTAAACCGGCTATCATATTGGCAGCAACTTCGGGCTGGCCAGCCAGTTTGTAAGCCGCAGCCAGTCGCCATTTAGCTTCTACGCTGATGTACGGAAACTCTTTCAGCCTGTTCATGGCACCAAGTTCGGGAGCGTGCGCCAATGCCAGTAAGTACAGGCGATAAGCTTGTACCAGGTCGGCTCCGTAAAAGCTGCGCGAGTCGGGCGCCCAGGATAATGCTGTTTTGCGCTGGTAGTTTTTCCAATGATCGATAAAGCCAACTGGCAGGGTGTAACCCGCCGCTTGTGCCGCCAGCATAAAATGCCCCGCATAGTTGGTTCCCCATTCATCGGCTTCGCCTACGCCGGGCCAGTAGCTCAGGCCGCCGCCCGCTACCTGGAAGCCGTTTAACCGGCTGATACCCGATTTGATATTGCGGCTGGTTACGGCTTTTTGATAGTCGGAAAGATCGGTAAGCTGCGCCAGGAACAATTGCGGAAATACGGCCGAGGTGGTTTGCTCCACGCAGCCATACGGATATTCGATCAGGTAATCCAACCGTTTGGCCAGGTTGATAGCGGGGATAGTCGATGCTTCGAGGGTGGTTTTGTTAGTGCCGTTCATGCCGATGGCTTTATAATCAGTAGTGTAGGTTTCGCCGGGCAGCATTTCCTTTTCGGTCACTTTGGTGATGGGCGGGTTAGGGTTACGAACTTCCAGTTCGACATCGTAAGCCGCCTTTTCGTTACCGCTTTGCGCGAGCACTTTTACTTTACCTACGCCTATGAAATCTTTCACAGTAAGGTCGAAAGTGACCATCTGTTCGCCGGTTTTGGTAAAGGTTACCGTTTGGCGGTTGTTGCCGGCAAGGTTACTGAATGCGTTGGATTGTACCTCGAGGTTAACCGTTTTTACATTATTTTCCATCGCGAAGACGGTTACCGGCAGCTGCACTTTTTCCGACGGGCCTAATACCCTTGGCAGGGTAGCCAGTATCATTAACGGTTTCTTTACAGCAACTGCTTTATCGGCAAAGCCGTAACTGCCCTGGTGGCCGGCAATCACCATCGCTTTAACCGAACCGATATATTGCGGCAGCGTAAAGGCGTGGGTTTGCCTTTCGCCCGCGCTGAGGTGGAACGGCCCCATAAATTTCACTACCGGTTTAAAACGGTTTACCGAAATGTTTTTGTTGAGCGATTTACCGCCGGCGTCGCCGCCAATGCTCAGGATACGTTCCAGATCGCTGCCGAAAGCGCCGATCACATAATCAAACAGATCCCAGGTTTTGACACCAAGGGCTTCGCGGGCGTAGAATGCGCTGTGCGGATCGGGTGTTTTATAGTTGGTAATATCCAGCAAGCCTTCGTCGACAATGGCTACGGTATAGGTCATCTCTTTACCTGATGCTTCGGATATGGTAATGGCCGAAGTAGTTTCGGGCCGTATCTTATCAGGCATATTGATCACCGGTTTCAATATCGTTTGCGGGTCTTCTATCAATAGCGGGATTGCGCCATACATCCGTATCGGCAAATCGTTTACCGTTTGGGAGTGCGGCTGTAACAGGGTAACATTCACAAACACATTGGGAGCCATGTTGGCTTCTACCTTAAAGTGGTACTGTGTTTCGCCTTTTTGCGTATTGATCCAATCGGTTTTTAAAACCCGGGTGCCGTTCTCAAAACTAATGAGCGCGCGGCCATTAGCCATCGTTGGGATGGTGAGCACGGCATCTTCGCCAACTTTATAGCTTGGTTTGTTCGAGGTGAATGAGAGCATCGCGGCCTCGGTCGGGTTATCCTCCTGCAAACGCTGGGCGTAGTTCGGCCAGTCGAAATAAACGATCTTACCTGTTGAGTGCCCGGTTTGTTCGTCTTTAACGCGGATAAGGTAGCGGCCCCAGTCGGCCTCGGCAATTTTCAGGTTCCATTTGCCACGGCCGCCGTTAAGCGTAACTGTTTCGGTGCGGATGAGCTTATTGTATTTGTCCTGCGTAAAGTTGCTTACCTCGTCGCCGCTGCTATCCCACCACCAGCGCCATTGTATCTTATACAACTCCACGCTTACATTGCGCCTGCCGCCAATAAGGTTGCCTTTGGTATCTACATCCGCAATATCAAACTCGTGGTTGCTGCCCGTTACCAGCATCCCCGAAAGGGCATCGCCTTTTTCGGCTTTTATACCTACATAACCCGGGTAAACGTTGTACGGGATACTTACCTGGTTGATGCTGAAGTTGCCGCCCGGTTCGAATACTTTAACCTCGAAATTAGCTTTCAGCTGGCCGGGAGCCTGTTTTTCTACATTCACGTCGGCGTTGATGATGGTGTTACCTTCGGCATCCAGATGCCCGTCGAAAACGTTTTGGACCTGGGTGCTGAACGCCAGGGTAGGATCATCAAAATCGTAACCCTCAAAGTTTTTAAAGGTGGTTTTTTGTGATGACAAATAAGCATCGACTTTTGCCTTAAGGTTTTGCGCGATGCCGCCGAACAGCCATTTGGCATTTAAGGTACCGGTGGTGTTTTGCCCTTTAGTCAGTTCTTTCTGGTCGCCGAAGCTCAGGTTCAGTTTCAGGCGGTTAGGCATAATGGTTTCCACCTTGATGTTCTTCTCAAACATTGCCCCGCCAACTTTTATCTTTACTTTCCAGTTACCGGTAATATCATTGGTTTGCGTTGCCAGGTGGAAGCTGTAAAATCCATCAACCGAAGCGGTGCGGGTAAGCGTGGTGTACAGTTGCCCGGTGGGGTTATAAAAGTTCAGCTCTACGGGGTGGTCGGGTGGTAACTTGTTTTGTTTGTCTTCCAAAATAAAGGATACAAAAATGCTATCGCCGGGGCGCCATACGCCGCGTTCGCCATAGATAAAACCTTTTAAGCCGCTTTGCACCTCTTCGCCGCCGACGTTAAAGCGGGTTAGGGGCAGTGAGTTGCCATCGTCCAGTTTCAGATAGCCACGCTCATCGCCGCGTTTGGCCACCAGCAGATAAGGCTTGCGCTTGATATCGAATTTAGCCAGCCCGTAACTATCGGACGTGGCTTTGTAGATCACCTGTTTCTGGTAATCCAGCAGGTCGAGCTCGATATCCGAAATAGGCTGCGCGGTAATAATATCGGTAGCAACCACTATCATGCTGTTATCGGTGCCCCGTTTGGCCACCAGGCCTATGTTTGATGCGATGATGTTACGTGTGGCCCATTTTTGTTTGGTATAATAGCTATCGGTGCAGGGGTTATCCCTGTCGCGCCAGTTGTAGCCCGATGGGTAATAGCTATCGTAGCGCGACCAAAAGCTGTCATCCTCATCAATAGATGCCTGATTGCTGCCCTCGTCGTACTCGCCTTCGTAATGGTATTCATCGTCGGCATCTTTCAGGGTCGGCCCGCCGTCTTTGCAGCTATATAACGAGTATTCTTTACGGAAACCGATGATCACCCGGTAGATCGCTCCCGGCTCGCTGCGGAAGAGCTTGTCGATATCGAGCATAAAGCGGGTTTTTTTATTGAGGTTTACCGATTTATCGCCATCCAGACGGATGGTTTTTTGCACGATGGGTTTGCCTACGCGGCGCAGCTCATTATCGCCGTTGATATCATTATTTTGGAAATATTGCGGCACGTTGTCTTCGTAGATCTTGATAATACTGACGTCGACCGCATTTAAATTAACCGCCTCGAAAGGCATTAATAACTTGCCCGAGCTTGGCAAAATAACGCCTTTGCCGGGGATGGTAACTGCCGGGAGCTTATTCTCGAAAAACACATTGGCCGTGTAGCTTTTGGTTATTTTTTTGTGGGATATGTTTTCGATGCCCGGGTTTACAAATACGCTGTAATTGCCATCAAGGCGTTCGGTAGCATAAACTTTAACCTGGCTGCCGTCGATAGTATAAGCCGGTTCGGTGGTGTTGCTGATGCCGATCAATCCGTTTAGCTCCTGCCCAACCATGATCGCATCCGAAAACTGGATGAGCACGTATTGTTCCTGGTCCTGCACGGCTTTAACATCCAGTACCCTGAAATCGCCGATGGCAGGCACATCGTATTTTTGATTACCCTTTTTGTCGACATTCAGCGGGCTGCCATCCCACGAAACCGTAACCGGGTTCACACCATCCGCCAGTCGCTTTAGCTTATCGATGGTAAACGTATGGGTATGCGTGTAAGCGTTGTGCTGCCAACTGATATGCGTATCCGACGAGTAGTTTACCGCGATGATCTTTTCGATCAGGTCGTTCTTTTCGGCATCGGCGGTTTGGATCACGCCTTCCAGCTTCATCATATCCGTTGCTGTGCGTGTGGATGTTTGCAGGCCGTTAAACGTTACGGTATAATCGGGCCGAATGGTTTGGAAGTCGAACTTAAACTCGTCGTACCGATCAGGTACTTTGATCACTTTGCCCAAAGCGAACTTAGCATTGTATTGTGTATTGGGGTCGAGGTTTTTTTCGGGTTTAAACTCGATGGTGCGCGCATCAACCCAATAGGTTTTGCCTTTTACCGATGGCGATATATCGATGATACCATCGGGCAAAACATCGTTTTGCACATGCATCCCTTCCACATTGCCGGCCAGCCTGATGCGTATGCCGCTTTCTTTAGAAATGACACCCGTGGTGTACGATTCGATGTACTGGCTAAACGTACTATCGAGCCCCGTTTTTTTGCTTTTGCGAACAAAATAATAAGTAATTGCGCTTGCCAGTATTACGAACGATAAGGCATACAGAATGCCCGCTTTACTAAAAAGAGAGCTTTTAAATGACGACATGATGTGTTGGGATTTGTGATGTAAATTATAAAATTTATAACACAAAATACTTTTTTGAAAAAAATATTTATGGGCTGACGCGAATGGTCAATTTGAAGAATATCTGGTGTTCTGACCAAACGCTCACCCTCTTTGCCGGTTATCTAAATATAGTGTTGTGATCTTCTTTGCATGTATTAACAGTGTGTGTCTACAACGCTTTTATTTGTTCTGAAAATATCGTGTTTATAAAATATGATAAGTGAATGTTATTATATTTACATATCACATCAATGCCATGCTTCATGAAAGCCGTATAAACGTAAGTGTGCCATCGCGTGCAGCACACACAGCAGCAACAGGTGCAAAATCATTACCGGCTGTGCCTGTGCTACAGCAAAAGACCAAAGCGCAGGACAGCCTGTTGCAAAGAGCAGAAGAAAGTGAGCAGCTACAAGGTGATAACAGCGCCGCTGCGGTAACACAAATGAAACCGGCAGACTGGGCGGCTTCGGCCACTATAGCAGCGGTGATACTACATCAGCCCGGATATTTCAGTACCTGGAAGAAAATAGTGAAAGCGATAAATGAATATAAAGTACTGCCCGAAGATGATTATGCAGCACGCGGCCGGAAGCTGGACTTGATGACAACGCTTATCGCCACTTGGAAAGAAGGGCACAAAAATGATACAACTGCCAGGGTAGTGGGCATACGCGGCGCGCTGCCCGGCCTGGAAGGGCTGATAGTCACCGAACGGGCTGAACTGCTGTTTGCTCAAAACGTTCGGCAATATGCTACCGCCGGAACCACATATACCTCAAGAACAAGGGGTGATGTATCGTTCACCGTGGCCAAGCAAGGGGATAAGCTCAACGTTTTAAGTGCGAACCCTCAAATAGCAGGACATATACAATACGATCTTACTCGTGCCAGTATCGATTTAAAACATTTTGAAGCACAGCCCGAAGGCCTGGGGATCGGATCGGTGCTGATGCACGAGTTTGCAAGATTTGCAGGCCAGATGGGTTTAGCAACGGTTAATGTACTCACGCCTGCATACTCAGCAATGGGTGCTTATGATTTTTTTGGCGGGATACCGCAAGCAGGCAAACAGGGTGCGTTTGATACGCGAAGGGGGCAGTACGAAACCGTTATGGGCCTCAGGAACGACGACGAGCGCGGAGAGCGTATTGCCGACGATCACGACGACGAAACCTACACTAACTTCATTAACGAAGAAGCCAAGGCCGTTGGCAAAACCGCGGCGAATAAGGCCAAATTTGCAACCCCCGAGATAAGTGCGGATGACCTGGAACGGGTTGAAGCTTTAGCCGTTCAGGCGCATAAAGACAGATACGTGCGCAATGTAGACAATGTAAAGCGTGCGGCCCGCTTAAAAGCACTCTCCGGCTTCCTGAGCTATAACATCGCCGCGCTTTTGGACAGGACACGCGGCCAGGTGGCCGGCAAATGGATCGTAGGGGAGTAGGCGTATCGGAAACACCTGCAATACTATCCAAGCGCCATTCTCAAACCAGATCCAAAATACTTCTTGTATAAATTTTATTCCGCTTAGTAATATTTCTATTATTAATTTTTTCGGATGTGATTTCTTAGCGCATTATTGCAAGTCACTAAGAAATCGCTACGCTTTACAGAGCCGCTGTACAAGTCCCATTAAACCATTAAGCCTTTCAGTCGCTCAGATCTTCGGTCATTTTCCCAAACAGGGGGGATAAAGTAAGATTTATTTCAGCCTTCGGGCTTTCTGCTTTGCGCTTTCAGCTCTACCTGCAATGTAGCAAAAAATGGGCAGAGATGGAAGGATAATTCCAAAAAATATATCGGGCTTTGCGCATTCCGAAATATCCGCCATTATGGTGAATTGTTGTAAAAGCAAGCACAATCCGGCATTTGCAGGTAGCCGGGTGGAGCGAATTGTACAGGGCGGTAAACCCGCACGGTTTTTGCAGGTACTTAACTGTATACTAAATTATTTACTTATTATGAAAACGACTAACTTTCTTAAACTACCTGCCATAGTGTTGCTACTGGCTGTAGGCGCGTGCTCCAAATCAAATAACGGCAGTACGGTCGACGCATCAATATCTACCGACGATGCGGCCAACATCATGGCCAATTCTGTGTCATCAGGTTCGGGCGGTATGGCCGGCGCATCGGTTGATGTTACCGCCAATGCGCAGCTTACCTTTAATGCCAACCCCGGTTGCGGCGGCACCAAAACCTATAGCTTTAACCGTCAGAGCCCGCAGGGCGCATCGGTTACCTACAGCTATAGCTTTAACTACACTTATACGCTTAACTGCGTAAACAACGTGCCCGACAATGTGAGCGGCAACGCAACCAGCACCGGCTCGTACGACGGGCCCAGCCTGACCAGCACCGACTCGGGTACATTAACCTTTAACGTAGGCGGCCTGGCGCAAAGCAGTACTGCTTACAGCGTTAACGGCGAGTATAAACGTACCGGCAGCTTTACACAAAAAACAGGCAATATGCGCAAAGGCAGCAGCAATGTGGATATTACAGTAACCAGCCTTTCTATCCCGAAAGGTGGCAGTACTATTGCTTCGGGCAGTGCTACTTTTACCCTGAGCGGCACCAGCAACAACGGTTCGTTCAGCTTTAACGGCACCATTACCTTTACGGGTAACAACCAGGCCAACCTGGTGGTAAACGGAACAGCCTATGTAGTTAACCTGGTTAATGGTAACTGTACGCGCTCGTAACTTTGTCTGTTAATTGAATGTTGTTAAAAGGGCCCCGATAGGGGCTTTTTTGTTTGATTATTTTGCGAATGTCTACGCCATCACCACATTATTTAAGCTAAACTTATAAGGTGTTGATGAAGGTCCCGGCCCGCCGCCGGTCATCACGATATCGGCGCTTTTGACACCCAATAATGATAGCTCGGTATTAATGTTTGATATGATCGCCGAGTTCATTACTTCGCCCTGCACTACCTGGCTTGCAACGCCTATCCAGATGGTGGGTTTAAACTCAAAAGCGGCTTGCTGGTTTGGCGCTATACCGTTCTTTACGGCCAGTAACCGCCCGCTTTTATAAATGCATGCGTTGATGGCGCCTTGTGCCAGGCCGTTCCGAAACTGAACCTCTTTTGCCGAAGTAGCCGGTCCCGCATAGCTTAATCTATCACCTGAAGCCGTTAATGTGACCTGGAAAAGTTGCCCATTGCTGGCATTTAATTGCGGCATATAGTTGCCCCAGCTATCGCTTGCACCTATCTGCATGTCCATCGGAAACGTAAACGGATGGTTATCGCCTTGCCCCACATATTCGAGTACCTTCCAGGCGACGGCCAATTCGTCAAAACCGGCTGCCATGTTTTTTTGAAAGATAACGATGGAAGGGGCACCGTTGTCAATGGAGTTATTGATGAAGTTAAGAAGAATATTCATGTTGCCAGGTTTAAATTGTATTATAAAAATACGTTATTTATTAAACCCATTATGTGTAAGGTATTATATTATACTTACAATATCGTTTTTGATGGCATAGATGACCAGCCCCGTAACATTGCGCGAACCTGTTTTAATTAAGAGGTTATTACGGTGCCCGTTAACCGTTTTTACGCTGATAAATAATTTTTCGGCAATTTCTTCGGCGGTGAGCTGCTGGCAGGTGAGCCGCAATATCTCTTCTTCGCGCGGCGAAATATTCACCAGCAGTTTTTTGGCTTTTACTTTCCGGCCCATGCTGCTCTGTATGGCCTTGAGCGTACGGGCATTGATGTACGAACCAAGGGTATGCACGGAAACAATGGCATCGTGCAGTTCCTGTGGGTCGCTGTCTTTCACCAGGTAACCGTGTGCGCCATGTTTTACCAGTTCGGTAATAAAATTTTCATCATCGTGCACCGAGAGGATGAGCACTTTCATGTCGGGGTATAATTCGGCCAGCGCCAGGGTTACATGCAGCCCGCTAAACTCTTTTCTGTCCTTAGGCGGTAGCGACAGGTCGACAAGCATGACATCGGGCAAAACTGTGGTTTTACCCAGTTTTTCTATCACCGAGTGGCCGTCGGCACTTTCAAAAACAACGTTAAAGTTATCCCAGTTATTTAATATCGCTTTAACGCCTTCCCTGAAAAGTACCTGGTCCTCAACTATCCCAATATTAATCGCACTTGTGGTTTCCATCGTTAATCAATATTAAAAGGTATTTTAACCGCCGCCGTAAAACCGGCGCCTTCGGCATTGTTACCATACGCAATATTTCCTTTTAAGGCGCTTATCCTGATCTCCATATTTTTAAAACCCATGCCTGCGGTGCTGTCGCCGTTGGTATCCAGCCCTTTGCCGTCATCCTTAAAATTGAGCATCAGTTGATGGTTGTCGTAATCAAATTCCATCGTTATTTTTTTGGCGCCTGCATGTTTTATCGTGTTATTGATGAGCTCCATGCTAATGCGGTATAAACCCAGGGTAACGGGCCAATCCATCTCGGGGAGCTCGTTTTTTACCGATAAACAGATATCTATTTTTCCGGATGCATTGATCGTTTCGGCAAAACGCTCCAGGGTTTTGATCAGGCCGAACAACTCCAGTTGCGGCGGCATTAACTGGTGGCTGATGTTGCGCACGCTGGATATGCCGCTTTCTGATAAACTGATCAGCCCCTCGATGGCCGATTCCATCCCAGGAGCAGCGTCCTCCTGTTTCTTTACCTTTTGTTGTATTAAAACGAGGTTCATTCGGATGATCGAAATCACGGCGCCCAATTCGTCGTGCAGATCGGACGCCACGCGTTTCCGCTCTTCTTCCTGTACCTGGATGCTGTTCCGGAGCAGATCTTCCTGTTGGCTCGATTTTAACGCCGCTTTATCCAGTTGCTGCCGGTACAGGTTTTTCTGAAAATTTACGTACAATAATACCACGCCCACCGCGATAACGAAAAGCACAATTGTAAAAGGTATAATAATATCTACTAACGATATTCCTTTACCTGCTTCCATATACCAACAAAAAAACAAATGTACATAGTGATCGATGCGGCCGAATGAAACAGCCAGTCGTAAGTGTTAATGTTTACTGAATAATGCCGCGCACAATAATTCGCAAAATAAAACAGCAATAGAGTGGATGCGTAATAAATAAGTACGCCCGAATTTATCCAGCTTAAGCTTTGCTTTACAGACTGCGGTATGGCATGCATTTCCTGGTTTAACAATACAATAAAGGTAAATATCGAAAGAATAATCAACAGGATAGATTCGACAGTTAAAGCATTAGAGTTGAATATAAAAATACCCTGGAAGAAAATAGAGTTAACGATCGAAAAACAAACAAATAATAAGATAACTGCATTGATCACCCTTTTAGTTATCAGTTTGGCTAACACCATTTTATAATACCAGACCAGCAGTGCGAAACCCACAGGGACGTAAAAATGCAGTAAGGGCAGGTTATTTTTTTGCAATAACCATAAAACCAACGCTATGATTTGCACAATGGCCGAACACATGATGAACCACCAGAACACTTTTAACGTGTTTTCGAGGTAACGATAGCGGGCGATCATGAAAAAAAACACCAATAGCACCGGGATATCCGATGCTATTAATATGGCTTTAGTGATGCTCATTTTTTATTGTTGTTTTGATCAGTTACCGCAGGTAGCCGGGCACGGGGTGTTCAGATCGCCGACAAACAGCGCTAAACTGTCAGGCATGCTGTTGCTTTGGATTATATGGCCGTTTTTGTCGATCCGATTACCAAGCGAATCAACTATCTGGCCTTTTTTATTAAAGAATAAGGCCCTGCCGGCGGGGAAAGGACTGCTCTTACTGGTAATATCGGCATCTACAACGGGTTGTATGTAAGCTTTTAATTGCTTTAGCGAGTCGGAGTAACCGATGGTTAAGCGGATATAACGGTGCGCAGTTTGATATTGCCAGGCCGTATCTATGCCCATTGCACATAACAGGTCCTGTGATCTTACAGTAAAGTATTTGAGCGGTACCGGCACCCCATTGCCCATAATTGTCCATAACGAATCGTACGATTTCGTCCATTTATGCGCCGTTGATCTGGGTACAAAATCGTGCATGTTTACGGAGTCTACTGGGTTAACAGGGGCAGGGCAGCCGGTATGAAACAACCGGCAAAGGCCTATCGAGCCGATAATAAAACCAAATACGCAAGCTATAATGATAACTGATACGAACTTGAACAGGCTTATTGTGATCTTTTTCATTTTACATAGATTTTAGGGGTTTGATATTTTAATAATGTTGATAAGCAGGTTTTTACGTCGTTGGGTATTTATTTGTTAGTCGAAATTAGGTATTAATGTTTGATATTTTTTTGATAGGGCAGGTATTAATACTCGTAATATTTTAAAAACAGGTATAAATACCTGTTCCGCACAACCCGTATTATTGCTCTGAATCCGTGTTGTTCGATGATCCAAATTTGTAGTGCTAAAAGCTTTTACGGGTGGAGTCCAGCTACCACTAAAAAAAACGGGCCTGCCTGTAGAGGGGATCATTACAGGGGCGAAATCCGAAAAGCCTGATGAGTAGGACAATTTAAATCGAACAAATCATGAGTACTGCAACACTTTCACCTGCGCCAAAAAGAAAAAGCGCAGCCAAACATTTCAGGGCTGCTTCACTGGGTGTCGGCCCGTTTGACTCTTTAATGGCCGATTTCCAGGCCGCCACGTATTCGGCCGCAAATCCTATTATCCAAACCATTTCGCAGGGAACCACCTGGCTGCCGGTGAGCACCGATTCGCTCGGGCCGATACACTTTTACTGGCAAAACGGTTCGTTTTTTAATGCCTACACCTGGAACTACATCAACAACCTTTTTGCCTACAATCAAATCAACAACAACTACTACACCAATGGCGATGGCTTAAACACCGCGCTTTACAATGCGTTTTCTGCCATTTCTTACGTGTTGTCGTCAACCGACCAGGCTACTGTTAACCAGGCTTACCTGAACAACACCGGCGATATGGCTACACTGGTAAGCAACTACATCAACGGCGGGTACTCGACCGTGCCCGCAGGTACAACACAGGCTCAGTATAATTATGTGCTGCAGCAGATGTTAGATTGGTCGCAACCATCGGGTTCAACAATGCCGCCGGTTAGCTATACTACCTTTTTCCAATCTCCAAACCCCGCCGCTTTGCTTCCGTACGCGCCGCCGGGTGCAGCACAATTGATCAAACAACTGATCGCGATCGTTAATAAAATGGGGGCGGCCAACGCCATTATCGGTGCACAGCAGGCTGTTGTGTCGGAGTTGTCGAACGTGCTGAAAAACATCCAGGGGCCCGTTAACTATTCGACCAGTAACCCGACGCCTGCCGGCTGGATGGCTTTGGTTGACGATAACGGCCCGGTATCGAGCTGCGAACCCCAATGGATATTAAACCCGCCGGCTGCAACCATCACAACCGGATTGGAAACAGGAAGCAGCTTTACCGTCCGCTTGACGGTAACAGACATTGATAACTCAACCTGCAATGTTAGTGTGAACGGTGGTGCCGGCGTTTCTGTGGGTGTTGGTTTTTTCGGCATAAATGCCAGCACTTCGGCCAGCTACGATCTGTCGACCATAACTGAAAATATCACCCAGCTCGACGTAACCATGACTTTTAACGGTGTAACCAATATCAGCATGGTGCCGAGCGCCTATAACATCTCAACAAGCGCTGGCTGGTGGCTGCCAAGCATTTTGAGCCAGGCCGTAAATTACAATTCGGCGGTTTCTGGCCCTTACATGCCGCCAAGCGCATACAATTTTAACCAGGACGGCAACTTCGGTGTATTGAATAACCTGTTTATCTCGCAACTGCCGGCAATGGAGTTAACCTTTACCACGATAAATGCCGACGAGATAAACCAGATTTTCACAACCACTACATCATGGGGTGTCGACTTTTTGGGTATCGATTTTGGCGGTGGCAGTTCAACAAGCACTTACACTTCCCATGTATCTGATTACTCAAGTAACTCGATTACCATTACTATGGCGCCCCCATCGTTCCCAAGCTCATTGCCTTCAAACGATCAAACCGCCTTTGTAATCGGCGCTTCGCTTACCTGGCCAGGCGCTAAATAACAGGATCGTTGTTTTAAACTTCTTTCCCTGCAGGGCTTTTTTCGAAAGAAGGGGCTCTGCAGGTTTGGATGAGCCGAAAAAAGATAACCTATTAACTTAAACATACGGTGACCTAAAAAACCTTAAGATTAAAAATATCTAAACCTTTATCCCCATGAGTCAAAATCAATATTTACCAGCTGGTAGTTACCAGCTTACCAGTAGCAATATTTCAGTAACCATTAATGCTCAAATTGAGCAAAATGGCAGTTTAGTTAATTGTACCCCTTTAACTTACACCGCACAGCAAACCAATACGATAGGCGATATTGCTATCAGTAACGGAGCCCTATCCATTATACCTGGGAACGGATCGGCACCTAACGCCGACAACCAGTTAGGCATTTACGTGCCAGCGGGCAGTTACCAGGTTAGCGGCCAGAACATCACTATTACGTTAAATGCCGAGTGCGAAACGGCAAGCGGTGATTTGGTGCAATCTGCCCCATTAATTTACCCGGCAGTAAATGGTGCTATAGTCACTGATATTTCAAACAATAACGGTAGCCTCGATTTTAATATAACACCTATCGCAACCCAGGGTAAATGTTTTATCAGCTCATTTGGCAACCGCTTTATGGTGAATGGTGTAGCCTTATCTGCAGATACCGCCATCAACAACACGACCGATCTGCTGGCCGATGTTAACCTGAACTACATGGCTACGGCCGTTATACCACAACTGGTTTATTTGAATGTCAACACCATCAGGGTTTACCAGGTCGATTCCACCCTGTCGCACGACCGGGTTATGCGCCTGCTTGCTACCAATGGCATTTATGTAATGGTTGAACTGGTAACACCCGAAATTTGCGTTAACAGGATGAACCCGGCATATTCATTATCGTTATACCAGCGTGGCACACGCGTTATCGATGCCTTTCAGAAATATCATAACACGCTCGCATTTTCGGTAGGCAACGAAGTTATTTTTCCGGGAGAAATGTATACCCAGCTAAATGATAACGTAGCCGCTACTGTTGCATTAGAAAACTCGTGTGCTGCGGTAATGAAATCCTTCATCAGGGATATGAAAGCTTACATGACGGCTCAAAATTACCGGGCTGTGCCTGTCGGTATGGCTATGCAGGATGGCCCGCAGGCTTCGTTACCTAACCCCGGGTTGATTGGAACCGATGTTGTTGCTGAATTTTATGCCAGCGGCGATGAGGCATCAAGGGCCGATTACATCGGCATCAACAGCTACCGTTATGTTAACGGCGGACCAATGCAATCATATGATGGTTTGGCGCAAGAAGTGCAATTGCTCCCTGTACCGGTATTTCTGACCGAATCAGGAGGGCTTACTTTCCCTACCCCAGGTCAACCGCCACTCACCAGGGATTGGAAAATTGTATCCCACGTTTTACAGGCTTCAAATCTGTACAGCCAGTTATCGGGCCAGGTTGCGTTTCAGTTTTTTGAAAAGGGAGCCTATTTCGGTCTTTACAACCAGCTTGCGTCGGCACCGCTTACGCAAACTACCTGGGGTGGTGCTCCGAATTTAGCAGCACAGTTTGCGATATGCGAAGGGATATCCCTTCCGCCGCTCCCGGCTACTGCTATAACCAATCCGCCATCGAATTTCGATCCGGCATTGTTGCCAAACCCGGCTCCTAATATTACCGTTACGGTTAATAATTATGCAACAGTCGGTCTTGACGTTGTTCAGCTTGGCACTGTTTTAGCCAGTCTGCCCGCCGGTACTGCAGATACGCCCTCGTCGACAAGCGTGAGTGTATGCCAGCAGCTCGAATTATACATTCTAAATCCAAGCGGTTGGGCTTTATGTTGCGATGTTGCTGTTACAGACCTACAGGATGGGATCGTCATAGATAACAATGTTTCCTGGGGTGGCAGTTGTAATGTTCTCCCATAAACATCAGGACGTAATCAATTTTTAAGCGCGGGTTTTCTTTACAAAGGAAGATCCCGCGCTTATCTATATAATAATAGCGAGGTATTTATTGTATTTTAGTGCATGCATCACGCCGTCATACAATACTCCTGTTTATTGGTCATTATCCTGTTTGTGGTTATGTTGGCCCAGAAGATCAGGGTTGCCTATCCCATATTACTCGTGCTGGCAGGTCTGCCGCTGGGTTTTGTGCCATTTTTGCGGGGTATCCAGATAGAACCCGATTTGATTTTTGTGATTTTTTTACCGCCACTGCTTTACGAAGCTGCCTGGAATACTTCGTGGAAGGATCTTTGGAAATGGCGCCGGGTGATCAGCAGCTTTGCTTTCCCGGTAGTAATCATCACCTCGTGCGTTGTGGCGTTTGTATCGGCGGCTATTATACCCGGTTTTACTCTCGCTACCGGTTTTTTATTGGGCGGTATCGTTTCGCCGCCCGACGCCGTATCGGCCAGCGCCATCTTAAAAAATATCAAAGTACCCAAGCGTTTTGTCACTATTGTTGAAGGCGAAAGTTTGCTGAACGATGCATCAAGTTTGGTGGTATTCCGTTTTGCGTTGGCGGCAGTGCTTACGGGTTCGTTTGTTTTCAAGGCCGCTGCGGTTGATTTTGTACTGGTTATAGTTATGGGCATTGCTATCGGCATAGCTGTGGCGCTTGTGTTTTATGCCGTACACCGCTGGCTGCCTACCACCACCAATATGGATGTGGTGCTTACTTTTATTACGCCTTATGCCATGTATATGGCAGCCGAAGAGTTCCATTTTTCGGGAGTGCTGGCTGTGGTAAGCGGCGGGCTTTTCCTGTCGGCCCGGCGGCACGAGTTCCTCTCATACCGCAGCCGCCTGCAGGGCATTAATGTTTGGGAAGCCGTGGCCTTTATTCTGAACGGCGTGGTTTTTATTTTGATAGGATTGGAGTTCCCGGTTGTGATCAACGGCCTGGGTGCCGGCGGCCTGGCACCGGCAGTTACCTATAGCCTGATCATTACCGGGGTATTGATCGTAACACGTTTTGTATCGACGTACGGAGCTACCATTATTACGATGGTGATGAGCCATATTATTACGGTGGCCGACCCCAGCCCCGGATGGAAAGCGCCTGCTATGCTCGGCTGGACGGGTATGCGGGGCGTGGTATCGCTGGCAGCTGCTTTGAGTGTACCGTTGATGCTGAACAATGGGCAGCCATTCCCCAACCGCGATATGATATTGTTTATCACCTTTACGGTGATACTGGTTACACTGGTGCTGCAGGGTTTAACACTGTCGACGATAGTGAGGTGGATCAACATGCCCGACCCCGATCTCATCCTGACCATTGAACAGCAACGCCAGCTGGTACGCAAAAAACTGGCACATCTGAGCTTGAAAATATTAGATGAAACCTACAGTGGAGAGGCTAAAACCAATAACATGGTAAAGGGGCTGATATTGCGCTACAATGCTGATATGGAATTGCTGAAAGATTGGGATAAAGACGGGCCCGAAGAGCGCGCTGAAGCATATTATAAAGACTACCGCAAAATTATGGCGCATTTACTGCAGGAGCAACGTGCTTTGTTGCTCGAACTCAATAAAAAAGAGAATATCAGCGATGAATTGGTCAAACATCAATTTGAACTGCTCGACCTGGAAGAAGAAAAACTCCGGCAGCATTTTGAAGCCGATAATTAGATGTTCAGCAATGCAGATGATGTTTTTTCGGCATCAAAAAAAAGAATGTCCTGTTTATAACTACCGGTGCTCTCTGCAAATTTGTTATTTTGGCGGCAAGCTATGCAAACTTTACAACAACTGCGCGAAGGGAAATACCAGGGCGCTACATCACTTAAACTTTCGGAAAGGCTGACTGAATTTCCGCGCGAGATATTCGAACTGGCCGCTACGCTCGAGATACTCGACTTGTCGCGCAACCAATTGAACTCCTTGCCGGGCGACCTGGGCCGTCTCAAAAGATTGAAGATACTGTTCTGCTCAGAGAACTTATTTACCAAACTTCCTGAAGTTCTGGCTGACCTGCCAAGCCTGGATATCGTGGGCTTTAAATCGAACCTGATCAGTGAGATACCGGCCAGAGCGCTTAATCCCAATATTCGCTGGCTGATACTTACCAATAACCGCATCGAAGAAATACCTGCCGAAATAGGTAATTGCCACCGGATGCAAAAGCTGATGCTTGCCGGGAATAGGCTTACGAGCCTGCCCGAAGAATTGAGCCGGTGTCGGAATCTATCGTTACTGCGCATAGCGGCCAACCGTTTAACAGGCTTGCCGGTCTGGCTGCTTGATATGCCTAAATTATCCTGGCTGGCATTTTCGGGTAACTTGTTTAACATAAAGCCACAGGCCGAGGCGATCGGATTTATCAGCTGGGATGCTTTGCAAATAGATAAGCAATTGGGCGAAGGTGCTTCGGGTATCATCTCCAAAGCCAAAATGGGCGATGACGAGATTGCGGTAAAGATATTCAAAGGCGCTGTAACCAGCGATGGTTTGCCCGAGGATGAGATGCATGCTTATATTGTTGCGGGTGCGCACCCGGGCCTGGTACAGCTGCGTGGGCAGATTGCCGGGCATCCCGAGGATAAGAAGGGTTTGGTTATGGAATTAATACCGCAGCGTTTTTTCAATTTAGGCATTACCCCGAGTTTTGAAAGCTGTACGCGCGATGTTTTTGATAAAGATTTGAAAATTTCAGCCGGCCAGGCATTGAAGATTGCGGGTACGATTGCTTCGCTGGTGGCACATCTGCACAGCAAAGGCATTATGCATGCCGACCTGTATGCGCACAATACACTGATAGATGATGAAGGCAATACGCTTTTCGGTGATTTTGGCGCCGCTTGTTTTTATGACAGGCAGGATACCAGGATGGCGCAGGCCCTCGAACGGCTTGAAGTAAGCGCTTTTGGCCACTTATTGGATGATTTGATCTGCTTATGTACCGATCCCGGACATGCAGCATTGAAAAGGCTGCGTGAGTTGAGTGATATCTGTGTTGATCCGGAAGTTGCTGCAAGGCCGGATTTTAGTTGGTTGGACAGTGAGATCGCTTTGCTTAGCTGAAGACAGGAAGCTCAAAACAAAAACCGTGTCATTTCGAAAGAGCGGGGGAAGGAACGCGTGGTTGCGCGACTGAGAAATCTTCTGCGATTAGTAAGGTGTTGTGCATTTCGAAGAAGATTTCTCCTCACACCTGCGCGCAGCCCATCTCTGTTCGTCGAAATGACATGGTTTTTAGTTTTACTCCATCACTCTAATTTATATTCATTCAGTTTTCTATAGAGCGTAGCTATACCGATGTTGAGTAGCCGTGCCGCTTCGGCTTTGTTGCCCTCGGTATGTTTGAGGATGCGCTGAATATGGAATTTCTCGACCGAAGCCAGATCGAATGACGCGTTAGCCGGTGAGGTTTTGGTATGATGCTCAAACTCGTAAGGCAGTAAACTCGCATCCAGCTCGTGCCCGTCGCATAAAATAATGGCCCGCTCAATAATGTTCTTCAATTCGCGCACGTTGCCGGGCCAGTCGTATTTTTCTAACTGATGTAAAAAATCCGGTGTAAATCCGGTTACCTTTTTATTCACCTTGCCGGCAAAATATTGGATAAAGTTTTTAGCCAGCGGGCCGATATCTTTCTTCCGCTCGCGCAGGGCGGGTAAGGTAATCTGGAAAACCGAAAGCCGGTAAAACAGGTCCGACCGGAAATTGCCTTTCGCCACCTCATCCTGCAAATTGCGGTTGGTAGCAGCCAGTACCCGCACGTTAACCTTGGTAGTTTTGGTATCGCCAACTTTGATAAACTGCTGCGATTCTAAAACGCGCAGCAGTTTAGCCTGCAGATCGTGGTCCAGTTCGCCTATTTCATCAAGTAAGATAGTGCCGCTGTTGGCTTCCTCGAAGAGGCCGCGTTTGTCTCTTGCGGCACCGGTAAATGCCCCGGCTTTATGCCCGAAGAGTTCGCTCTCCAATAGTTCTTTAGTAAAGGCGCTGCAATTTACCGCCACAAAAGGGTTGAGTTTGCGCGGGCTGGCCTGGTGTATCGCCTCGGCAAAAACCTCCTTGCCCGTTCCGGTCTCGCCTAACAGCAGTACGGTGGTATCGGTAACGGCAACACGTTCGGCCAATTTAATAGCGGCCAGCGTTGCAGGCGAATTACCGATGATACGTTCAAAACCGAATTTGTTGTTAAGCTTGCTTTCCAGGCTGAGCACACGGCGCTGCAATACGGCCTTATCCATCGCCTTGCTTACCAGCGGAATGATAAGTTCGTTATCGTCGCCTTTGGTAATATAATCGAAAGCGCCGTTCTTGATGGCCATTACCCCGTCGTTGATGGTGCCATAAGCCGTCAGCACGATCACTTCCGTTTCCGGATGCTGTTCTTTAATTTTTTTGGTGAGCTCGATGCCGTTCAGGTCGGGTAGCTTTACATCGCTGATCACCACATCAATGGCGTCATTATCCATATAACGCAGTCCTTCCTTTGCATTTGCGGCTTCTACTACTTCGTAATCTTCCAATTGCAAAATGCGGCAAAGCAGTTTTCGCAAACGTTCTTCGTCATCAATAATCAGTAATTTACCTTTTGATGCCATGCGGGCTGTTTATCTTTTTCGGGCGCTAAGCCTCTGGTTTTTATCTTCGTCTTTATTGTGGATATCGCCGCCCTCATCTACAACAAGATCAGAAACTTCATGGTCGTCAATCCCGATCTTTCTTTTTTGAGGCACCAGCGGTACAATAATAAAGGCCAATATAGCAGCAATCTTTAACAAGATAAGCATATTGATTTGATTTAAATGTAAACTGACTTAACCTAACCCACAGGTAACAGGAAATAGAATTTGCTGCCATCGCCAATCTCGCTCTCCACATTAATGCTGCCACCCTGCGCTTCTATAAAATCTTTGGCAATAGCCAGCCCGAGCCCCGTCCCGGTTTTATCGGGGCTGCCGCCCGGAACTTTAAAATACCGCTCAAATATGCGCGACAGGTATCGGGCGTCGATGCCCTGGCCATGATCCTTAACCGAAAACTGTATGCTGTTATTCGAAGCCCGCTGAACGGAGACTTTGACAGTCGATTTTTCGGGACTGTATTTGATGGCGTTCGACAGCAGGTTGAGCAGCACCCAGGTCGATTTATCCAGGTCGGCCCTGACCGTGGGCAACGTATCGGGGCAGTCAACCTGTATGCTGATATTTTTCTGATCGGCGATAAATCTGATAGCCTGCACAGCATAATTTACAATATTTTGCGGGTGCGTGCTGCCAAAGTTCAGTTGGATCTTGCCCGTTTCGATCTGGGCCATATCCAGCAGTTCGCCCGTGATCTGTAACAGGCGGCGGGCATCGTCCTCAATGTTTTGCAACAACTGTTTCTGCTCGGCGTTAATGGCGCCTATACGGTCGTCTTCCAATAATTTCAGGCTCATTTTGATAGCCGATATCGGTGTTTTCAGTTCATGCGAGATTGTAGCTATAAAATTGGTTTTAGCTTCGTCGAGTTGCTGAAACTCGGTGATGTTTTTCAGGATGATCACCTTGCCGGTACTGGTGTTCTCGTTAACCACATCCAGTACCTCGCGGGTAAAATAGCTTTCGCGGTTATCGGCAAATATCTTCATGCGCGTCTGGTCGGCGTGCAGGATGTTGCGCAGCAGGTCGTTCTCCAGCGCAATATCGGGGGCGTACTCACCTACCAGTTTTTCTTCGGATATGCCCATCAAATTGCAGGCAACCTTGTTAACAAACACAATGAACATTTTATCATCCAAACCGATAATGGCATCGTGCATGGAGTTAATGATGGTTTCGATCCGTTTTTTTTCGAGCAGGATACTGGCCAGGCTGCTGTTCTCGTAAATATCCAGTTGCCGTGCCATCTGGTTAAAAGCATCTGCCAGTTCGCCAAACTCGTCTTTCGCCGAAAACGCGATGCGTTTCTTATAATCTTTGCCAGCTATTGCCTTGATGCCCTGTGTCAGTTCGGCAATGGGGTTGGCGATATAACCCGGAAAGTTGATCATAAAGGTAAAGGCGATTAAGAAGCATAGCGAACCGATGAACGATACGATAATGACTGCGGTATTGGCGGTATTGGCCGCTGTTTTATCCTTACGCTCAATGGCTGCCATATTGAGCTGCATTATACCATACAGCAGATTCTTCATCGTATTGCTATAGGTTGATGTTGGCTCGTGACGGCTGAGTGCGGTTTTATAACGCTCAAAATTTAAACGCAGGTCGCCCGTCAGTTCACGTTCGCCGCGTTCAGTGATATTATGTTCCTGGGCAATCAGGTTTTTTTCAATGATGGCAGTTTGTGTCGCGACTGTGTAAGTCCGGTTAGCGTTATCAAGTGCCTCGCTGATATTTTTGGTGTAAATTAAAGTTCGGTAATTGTCCTTCAAAATATCTTTCGAATCGGCCGAAAGGCGGTTCAGATAGTAGGCGGCGAGGCCGGCTGCTATAAGCGCCATCAAAAACAAAAAGGTTATGCCGGCGCGTAGTTTATTTTTAATGCTCATAGTCAGGATAGTATTAAAAGGTCGATATTGGTTTTGCTCATTTTATTAAGCAGTTGTGTAAACACCGCGGTTTTAAGTACCAGCTGGTAAAACTTAAAATGCGGCTTGCCGATACAAATAGTCGTTATCTCATATTGCTCGGCCGTTTCCCAAATAGCCTTTGCAATATTATTGGTTTTTACCTTAATAACTTCGGCACCCAATTCGGTCGCCAGTTTCAGGTTGTTGATAAGGAAGCGTTGTGCCGATAGCCGGATATTATCGCTGTTCTCGCTACTGGTCTGCACGTACATCACGTACCATTTGGAGCGGTAGTACGATGCCAGCCTGGCCGTTTTGCGGATGATGATCTTGGCCGAATCCTCGTTAGTGCTGATGCAGGCCAAAAATATCTCGGGCCGCAACTTGATGGTTTTGGGTATCTCGGTATCGATTTTGCGCTCCAGCTGATGAGCAACTTCTTTCAAAGCCAGCTCACGCAGTTGCAAAATACGGTCGGTCTGGAAAAAGTTATTCAGCGCGGTGGGTATTTTTTTTTCGTCGTATATCTTGCCTTCTTTCAGCCGGTCTATCAGCTCATCGGCAGTCAAATCGATGTTCACTACCTCGTCGGCCAATTGCAGCATCTTATCGGGGATGCGTTCGCGGATTGCTGTTCCGGTTATCTTCTCAACCTCTTCGTTCAGGCTTTCGAGGTGCTGGATGTTTACGGCGCTGATCACGTTAATGCCCGCGTTAAGGATATCTACCACATCCTGCCAGCGTTTCTCATTCTTGCTGCCTTCGATATTGCTGTGCGCAAGCTCGTCAACCACCACCACCTCGGGCCTCAGGTTGATCACGGCCTGGCAATCCATCTCCTCCAGTTCCTTGCCTTTGTAAAACAGTTTACGGCGCGGGATGACAGGCAATCCTTCTAACAGGGCGACGGTTTCCCGGCGATTATGGGTTTCGATATAACCGATCTTTACGTCGATGCCATTGCGCAACAAGGCCTGGGCCTCCTGCAGCATCCGGTATGTTTTACCTACGCCAGCGCTCATGCCGATATATATCTTGAACTTTCCCCGCCTCGATCGCTTGATCAGTTCGAGAAAATGCTCTCCCGATTGCTCTTTTTCATCCATTTGGATATTTCTCTAAAGCGTCATTGCGAACGACAGTGAAGTAATCTCTACATAGGACGATCGATACATTCAATCGGATCTGCATTCGTAGAGATTGCTTCGTGCCTCGCAATGACGTGATGGTTATGGCTTCACTTCATCTAAAGCTACGTTTAATTGCAGCACATTCACCTTTTCGGGGCCGAATAATCCCCACAAAGGTTTTTGGGTGTGAGCATCAACCAAAGCCAAAACTTTGTCGACAGCTAAACCACGCACCCTGGCTATCCGCGCTGCCTGTATCTTAGCGCCTGCGGGCGATAGGTCTGGGTCGAGGCCGCTGCCCGAAGCGGTAACCAGTTCGGCAGGGATATCCGCGCGTTTTACGCCGGGGTTATGTACCAAAAAAGTGTCGATGCGTTTTTCAACGTCTTTCAGGTAATCGGGGTTGGTCGGGCCCTTGTTCGAACCGGCCGAAGCATCGGCTTTATAATCGGCAGCCGAGGGGCGCGAGTTAAAATACTTGTCTTTTGTAAATTTTTGACCCACGTTGGCATAACCAACTACTTTTCCATTCACGGTAACGGCAACGCCATCGCCACCGCCGGGAGTTAATTTACCTACGGCCGCAACTAATAAAGGATACAGGCCTGCGCATAATACGATCAGCACGATGGTGATCCTGATTGATGGCAAAAAATATGTTTTCATTTTTCGAGTATTGAGTATTGCGATATGCGTATTGAGATTTTCTGTAATTATGTAGAGTTTGCTTTGGTCGCAATACGCAATACGCCCATCGCAATACTATTCCTATATCAGTATTCCGACCAACATATCGATCAGCTTAATGCCGATGAATGGAATCACTACCCCGCCAAAGCCATAAATAAACAGGTTGCGGCGTAACAGCGCACTGGCACCTATCGGTTTGTATTCCACACCGCGTAAGGCCAGCGGGATAAGCAATGGGATGATGATGGCGTTGAAAATCACCGCTGATAAGATAGCCGATTCGGGACTATGTAGCTTCATAATGTTAAGTGCTCCCAATGCTGGTATCGATACCATGAACAGGGCCGGAACGATGGCGAAATACTTAGCCACGTCGTTAGCGATAGAGAAGGTTGTTAATGTGCCGCGGGTCATCAATAACTGCTTCCCTATCTCCACGATCTCGATCAGCTTGGTCGGGTCGTTATCCAGGTCAACCATATTGCCGGCTTCCTTGGCAGCTTGTGTACCACTGTTCATGGCCACACCCACATCGGCCTGGGCCAATGCCGGAGCATCGTTTGTACCGTCGCCCATCATGGCAACCAGTTTACCGCCTTGTTGCTCTTTCTTGATGTAGTTCATTTTATCCTCGGGTTTTGCTTCTGCAATAAAATCGTCCACACCAGCCTTTTCGGCGATGAAACGGGCAGTTAGAGGGTTATCACCTGTAACCATAACTGTTTTTACACCCATTTTACGCAGGCGCTCAAAACGTTCGGCTATGCCGGGTTTAATGATATCCTGTAACTCAATTACACCAAGGATCTGCTCGTTCTCCGATACTACCAGCGGTGTACCGCCATTCGAAGCTATCTTTTTAACTTCTGCTTCTACATCGGCAGGGAATAAATGACCTGCTTTGGTGGCTGTGTTACGGATCGAATCGAAAGCTCCTTTACGGATACGTAAGCCATCCGGGGTATCCAAACCGCTGGCCCTTGTTTCGGCTGTAAATTTGATGAACACCGAGCCTTCGGGTACTTTTAGCGATACCATTGGGTTAATGGCCTGTGCAAGCTCAATAATGGATTTTCCTTCGGGTGTTTCGTCCGCAAGCGAACCTAAAACACACGTGCTGATAAAGAACTGCACATCAACACCGTCGGCGGGATGAAAGTGGGTTGCTTTACGGTTACCAATGGTAATGGTGCCTGTTTTATCCAACAATAAGGTATCCAAGTCGCCCGCGGTTTCAACAGCTTTACCCGATTTGGTAATTACGTTTGCACGCAGCGCCCTGTCCATCCCCGCAATACCGATGGCCGATAATAAGCCACCGATAGTTGTAGGGATCAAACAAACGAACAAGGAGATGAAGGCGGCTATTGTGATAGGTGTATTGGCATAGGCCGCAAAGGGTTGCAGTGTAACACAAACAATCACAAATATGAGCGTAAAGCCGGCCAGCAAAATGGTCAATGCAATCTCGTTAGGTGTTTTTTGGCGCGAAGCACCTTCAACCAGTGCGATCATCTTATCCAGAAAGCTTTCGCCGGGTTGGGTGGTCACCATTACTTTTATCCTGTCGGACAATACTTTGGTGCCGCCTGTTACCGATGATTTATCGCCGCCCGACTCGCGGATAACCGGTGCAGATTCGCCCGTAATGGCCGATTCGTCAATTGTGGCGATGCCTTCGATGATCTCACCATCAGTCGGGATGTTATCGCCTGCTTCGCAGATGAAGATGTCTCCTTTTTTTAGGTGCGACGACATTACACGGGTTTCTTTACCGTTAACCAGCAAACGCGCAGGTGTTTCTTCGCGGGTTTTACGTAAACTTTCGGCCTGTGCCTTGCCACGCGCTTCGGCAATTGCTTCGGCAAAGTTGGCGAACAGTACGGTAAGCAAAAGGATAATAAATACCGTAAGGTTATAGCCAAAGCTGCCCTGGCCTTTGTTGGCAAATGAGTAGATGCTCACGATCAGCATCACCACGGTGCCAATTTCAACGGTAAACATCACCGGGTTTTTGATCAGTACGCGAGGGTTAAGTTTAACGAACGATTGTTTTAGTGCGTCGTTCACCTGCTCGGCCTGGAATAGTGTATTTTGAGTTTTCATTACTATAATTTGTTTTTTAACGGCAATGAAGCTATCATGGGCCATGTTTATTTAATTATTGAAGCTCATGATGGTCTTATGATTATTTAAAAGAAAAATGTTCAGCAATCGGACCTAAGGCAAGCGACGGGAAGAATGACAACGCGGCGATGATAATGATAACCGCGAAGATCATGACACCAAAGGTACCTGTATCCGTTTTTAATGTTCCGGCACTTTCGGGAACGAATTTTTTGTTGGCCAGTATACCTGCAATAGCTACAGGGCCGATGATCGGTAAAAACCTGCTGATGATCATAACCAGGCCTGCAGATACGTTCCAGAAAATAGAGTTATCGCCCAGCCCCTCATAACCCGAGCCATTATTGGCCGAGCTTGATGTAAACTGGTACAGCATTTCCGAAAAACCATGAAAGCTTGGGTTATTTAACCACGCCGATGGTTTTTCGGCCCAGTTGATATTAGGGAAATGTACTAATACGTAGGATGCTATCGCGGTGCTCACCAATATCATAAAAGGGTGCAGCAGGGCTACCAGCGAAGCTATCTTCATTTCGCGGGCCTCGATCTTCCGCCCCATAAACTCGGGTGTGCGCCCTACCATCAACCCCGATATAAACACCGCGATGATGATGAAGATGTAGAAGTTTAAGTAGCCAACACCAACGCCGCCGTAAAAAGCGTTGATCATCATATCAAACATCTGGGCTATGCCCGATACCGGCATCATGCTATCGTGCATAGCATTTACCGAACCGTTTGAGGTAACAGTGGTACATACGCCCCAGTAAGCCGAGGCAGCCGCGCCGAACCGCACCTCTTTACCTTCCATCGAGCCGCCCGGCTGGCTGATGCCCAGGTGAGCAATGGCGGGGTTGCCGCCAACTTCGGCATTGATGGACGGAAAAACAGCGATCATAAAACCGAGCGTCATGACACCGAATATTACCCAGGCCAGTTTCTTTTTGTCCAGATAAAAGCCCAGTGCAAATACCAGCGCTATCGGGATCAGGATGATACTGATGTTTTCGACAATGTTGGTCAGGTAATTAGGGTTTTCGAGCGGGTGCGCTGAGTTGGCACCATACCAGCCGCCGCCATTGGTGCCGACTTGTTTAATAGCGATCATGCCAGCTGCCGGCCCGCGCGAAACATGCACCGTATCGCCCTGCATGCTGATATAAGTATCCTTACCCTTATAGCTGGTTGGTGTACCGTTAAAAGCCAAAATTATGGCTACAACAAAGCTTATCGGTAATAATATGCGGGTGATGGATTTTACGAAGAAATCCCAAAAATTACCCAGTTTATCGGTAACCTTATCTTTCATGGCTTTAAATACCACCATCATGGCTGCAATACCGGTTGCGGCGCTTACAAAGTGCAAAAAGGTGAATACAAATAATTGGGTATAATAGGTAGCTCCGCTTTCGCCCGAGTAATCCTGCAGGTTGGTATTGGTGATAAAGCTGATAGCCGTGTTAAAGGCCAGGTCGGGCGTTTGGCCTGGGTTACCGTCGGGATTTAAAGGCAAATGGTTTTGGAACATCAGGCAAAAAAATGCATAGAATAACCAAAGCACATTGATGGATAGCAGCGCAATCAAATGCTGCTTCCAGTTCATTTCTTTTTTGGTGTCAATACCGCTTAGGCGGAAGATCAGACGCTCAAGCGGCGCAATAAAATCGAACCAGGTTTTCTCGCCTTTAAATACTTTGGCAATGTAGCGGCCAAGCGGAATAGCGAGGGCTACAGTAGCCACGTACATAAAGATAGTACCTGCGTATGCTGTATTCATGGTGTTTTAATTTTTTGAAGGGTTGTTAAAATTTTTCGGGTTTTAAAAGCACGTAGACCATGTAGAAGAACACTGCTACGGCTACGATGAATAATGCGATCATAGCGGTTAGATTTTTTCGAAGTAGTTAACGGATCTGAAGAATAGCCAGAAAATGACTATAAACAGTAATAAGTAAATGAGGATTTGTGTGATGTCCATATGGATAGGGTTTTATGTTCCTGACCTAAGCGATGAGCATTTTTACCTTGAGATATATCATATAAAGTATTGCCAGCATAAAAAGCCATGCCAATACGATGGCGACCCTCTCTTTAGTGGTGTATTTAAGGTTTTGCTCTTTCATTGTTGTTATTTTGATAAAGGCCTCACCAATGAAAATGCCAATAGCGGCAGGAGTTATAAAATTATTTGATTATCAATAATTTAAAGTGATTTTGAACCGTGTTTGATATGATCTAAATCATATCAAAATGATAAGGTTTGTTGATATTGATAGGTTAGGATGAAAAATTTATCCAATGCGATAACTCATTATATTTGTTTGCACCAACTTATGGCACATATCTTACTCATCGAAGACGAACAACGGGTAGCAGCTTTTATCGAAAAGGCGCTCGAAGAGAATAATTACCAGGTTGATGTAAGCCGCGATGGCGCCGAGGCGGTGAAGCAGTTCCCGGCCAGGGTGTACGACCTGGTCATCCTCGATGTATTGCTGCCGCATGTAAACGGTGTTGACGTATGCAGGTACATCCGCCAAAAAGATAAAAATATACCGATACTCATGCTCACCGCCCTCAGCGGTATCGACGATAAGGTAAAAGGCCTTAACACCGGTGCCGACGACTATATGGTAAAGCCTTTTCATGTTAAAGAATTACTGGCGCGGATAGAGGCTCTGCTCAGACGGAAAAGAAAAGATGATGCCGATAATATGATTACGATCGGCGATATCACTTTAAATACCAATAACAATACTACCGAACGGGCGGGGAAAAAAATAAGTCTCACCACCAAAGAGTTTGCCCTGCTGGAGTTGCTGATGCGTAATGCCGATAAGATACTATCGCGGCAGGTGATAGCTAAAACGGTTTGGGGTATTGAGTTTGATACGGGTACCAACGTAGTCGACGTTTATGTTAACTATCTGCGCAATAAGCTGGAGAAAGGTTTCGACAGTAAATATATTCATACGGTGATAGGTAAAGGGTATATCTTTAAAACAGAGCTTTAACGTGAAGATCAAGAACCGCCTTTCGTTGTATTTCAGTCTGATAGGCTCTGGCGTATTGCTTGTTGTGCTGACTTCTATTTACCTCTCGTTTCACTCTTTCATCAAGGATGATTTTTATAATCATCTGAAAGATCGCGCCAACGTAGCGGCACAGCTTTACCTGGAAGCCGATGAGATTACGGCCGACTCGCTGAACCGCGTTCGCGAGCGCTATCTGAAAAGCCTTCCGTCCGAAGTGATCCGCCTGTACGACAGCCGGAACGCCGCTGCCTTTATCCATGATGAAGAAGGCCATTGGGACAGCAAGACGATAGAAACTGTAAGGCGGCGCGGTTACCTGGAATATACCGATGGCGAAAACCAGGTTGTCGGGATTTACTACAAAGATAATCAGGGTAATTTTGTGATCCTGGTTTCGGCTCTCGATACCGATGGCCTGCGCCGTTTGGACCGGATGCTGCAGATCATCCTGGTTGTGTTTTTTATAGTCGGAGCCCTGTTGTATTTTGTTAGCAGGATATTCGCCACACAGGCGCTCTCACCGCTAAACGACCTGGTGAAGCAAATGCAACGTATTAAATCATCGCATTTGAATGTGCGGGTTAACGAGGGCAACAACCGGGATGAAATAACCGAACTGGCCCGCAATTTTAACCGCCTGCTTGCGCACCTGGAAAGCGATTTTGAACTACAGAAAACCTATGTCACCAATGCTTCGCACGAATTGCGCACACCTGTAACCAGCATTATCGGCGAAGTAGAACTGGCCCTGAGCAAAGAGCGCAGTAAAGAAGAAACCGAAAGGACGCTGCAACTGGTGCTCGAAGAATCTGAGCGGTTGATGGATACCATCTCCGGCCTGATGGAACTGGCGCAGGTGGATGTGGATTATAACAGCGCAGCTTTAACTCCGGTACGTATGGACGAATTATTGTGGGAAATACACGACATCTGGAACAGCAAGCTGGGCGCAGGTATGCTGAAAGTGAACATCGAACGCCTGCCCGAAAACGAAACCCTGCTTACCGTGCCCGCCAACCGGCAACTCATGTTCATTGCCTTGAATAACCTGGTGAGCAACGCTTTTAAATTTTCAGGGCAAAAGCAGGTTGTCTGCGATTTGTACGCTGATGAGAACCTCATCCGTATCCGCGTGGCCGACCAGGGTATCGGTATCCCGGCCGAAGATATCGGCAAGGTAACCGCGTCATTCTACCGCAGCCCTAACGCGCGCAATTTTGCTGGCAACGGGATCGGCTTATTCGTTACACAGAAGATCATCCAATTGTTTAACGGTACCCTTTCTATCCAGTCTACCGAAGGCGTTGGCACCACCATCACCACAGAGTTTTTACACAACATTTAAAAATTCTAATCCCGTTCTAATCTCGCGCCTTAAACCGCCATTTAATTTTGACCATCCAAAATTGAATACATACTATGCGGTTAAAATTTGTGCAGGGGCTTTTACCATTTTTATTGATTATTCCCTTGGGTACGGCTAATGCCCAAACCGATACATTACGAATGACTTTCCAGGATGCTGAGAAGCAGTTTCTTCAGAATAACTTCCAGTTGCTCGCTCAAAAATATAATATCGAATCAACCAAAGCACTTGTAGATCAGGCTAAACTATGGGATAACCCGGTTTTAAGTACGGATCAAAACATCCACGATAGCGGCAGTAATAAGTTTTTTTATCATGATGCTACCCTGGGGCAGGTTTATGTGCAGTTAAGCCAGGTTTTCACCACTGCAGGCAAACGCGGCAAACAGGTACAGGTAGCTAAAGATAACGTTAAAGTACAGGAGGCCGAGTTTAACGATCTGATGCGTAACCTGCGTTATAATCTGCAATTAGATTTCAGCCAATTGGCCACGCTAATCGATCAGAACAAGGTCTATCAAAACGAGATCGAATCGGCCACTAACCTGGTTAATGCCATTCAGAAATCGTACGATGCAGGTAATACCTCGATGAGGGACCTGATCCGCCTGAAAGCCCTGCTGTTCGGCTTGCAGAACGATATGCTTGAAAACAGCAAACAGATCAACGACCTGCAAACTGAGTTGAAAACCCTCATCCAGGCAAAGGAAACCACTTTCATTGCCCCGCAGATCAATACCGTACCAAACAAAAACGCTACGCTCGATATCGCCGCACTGATCGAACAGGCCAAAACAAACCGCCCCGATTACCTGTCGAACCAGGCGCAACTGGTGTCGGCACAGCATAACCTCGATCTGCAAAAGGCTATGGCCGTGCCCGATGTAACCATCGGTGCATCGTATGATAAGAACAGCAGCTACGCGCAAAACTATTATGGTTTGCAGATCGGCCTGCCGCTGCCATTCTTCAACCGCAACCAGGGCAATATCAAATCGGCCAAATACAGCATGATGAGCCAGGAGAACACGGTAAAAGATAACGAAGCGCATCTGAAAAACGATGTTGTTGCCGCCATTAACGAATATAAATTGAACCAGCAACTGTTTTCAACGCAGCAACAACAGTTTAACGATCAGTACGATACACTGTTTAAAAATATGATGAAAAGCTTTAAAGAGCGGCAGATAAGTTTGGTGGAGTTTATCGATTTCTTCGACTCGTATAAAGACACCAAACTACAGATGTTTCAGCAGCAATATAACCTGCAAAAAGCCGTAGCCGACCTTGATTTTGCCGTTGGTGCACCCGTAATAAAACCATAATATCCCAAGTACTAACACACGAGAATACACGATAATGAAGAGAGAAATATATGTTACCGGCCTTTGCACGCTAATGTTACTGGTAGCTTGCAAAGACAAAAAACAGGAAGCTACTGTAAACACACAGGTTTGCGTAAGCGATTCGATGGCTAAGATGATCACCATCGATACGGCTAAAACTACTACGATGAAGGACGAGCTTATCCTTTCGGGTGAGGTATCCAACGATGATAACAACGTAGTCAAAGTGTTCCCGTTCAGCAGCGGGCAGGTGTTGGATGTGAAGGTATCGCTTGGCGATAAGGTTTCCAAAGGCCAAACCCTGGCTATTATGCGCAGTGCCGATGTAGCCGGTAATTATACCGATCTGTCGTCGACCCAGTCGGATGTATCGGTAACCAAACGCCAGTTAGAACAGGCCGAGTACCTGTACAAAAACGGCATCGCCAGCGAGCGCGATTTTACCGAAGCCAAAGAAAACTACAATAAGGCCGTGGCTGCAAACAACAAGGTTAAATCGGCATTGTCTATCAACGGCGGCGGCAATACCAGCGCCAACGGTATGCTCATCATCAAAGCGCCGCAAAGCGGTTATGTGGTCGAAAAAAATATTACTGCCGGCAGCTTCATCCGCCAGGATAACAACGGCAGCATGTTCACTATCTCAGACATGAAAGATGTGTGGATATGGGCCAACGTATTCGAATCGGATATCAGCAAAGTAAAAGCGGGATACACTGCCAGCGTAACTACCATTGCTTATCCCGGCAAGGTGTTTACCGGTAAGGTGAACGAGGTTAGTTCGGTGCTCGACCCTGATAACAAAGTAATGAAGATCAAGATCGTTCTGCCCAACCCCGATATGTTGTTAAAGCCGCAGATGTTTACCAACGTAACCATCACCAACAACGAAAAGTCGGAGTCGGTTTCGGTACCTGCCAAGGCGATAGTGTTCGACAGTAGCAAAAATTATGTAGTGGTTTACAATGATAAATGCGATCTGAAAGTACGCGAGGTAAGTATCATCAAAACGGTAGACGATGTAACCTATATCGCTTCGGGTTTAAAGCCGGGCGACAAGGTAGTATCCAAAAACCAGTTGCTTTTGTATGATGAAATAACAGGAGATTAATTGGTGAGTTGTGAGCGGTGAATGGGTAGAAGGGTAAATAGAGAGAATGCCCATTATATCACTCACAACTTTCCGATGAATACTTACTGCGACCAACCGACCAATGACCATTGACAAACGACTAAACAACAATGAATAAATTCATTAAAAATATAATCTACTTTTCGTTAAGGCACCGCTACTTTGTGTTTTTTATGACCGCTATTTTGGTGGTGATAGGTGTATGGAGCTACAGCAATACGCCTATCGAAACCTTTCCTGATGTAACCAACACCCAGATCATCATTATTGCCCAATGGCCGGGCCGCAGCGCCGAAGAGGTGGAGAAATTTATCACCATCCCGATAGAAACGGTGTTGAACTCGGTACAAAAAAAATCAAATCTGCGCACCACTTCGGCCTTTGGCTTATCGTACACCCGCATCATTTTTGATGATGATGTTGACGATGCCTTTGCCCGCCAACAGGTACTGAGCCGTTTGGCAAACGCCGACTTGCCCGATGGTGTAAAACCCGAGATCGAACCGCCTTACGGCCCTACAGGCGAGATCTATCGCTATACGTTGAAAAGCAAAACCAAGTCGTTACACGAGCTGACCGCCATACAGGATTGGGTGCTCGATCGCCAGTTTAAATCGGTACCTGGCGTAGCCGATGTGAACAGCTTTGGCGGCGAAGAAAAAGATTACGAGGTAAGCGTTAACCCGGCCTTGCTGCAAAAATACGGGCTCACTTCGCTCGATGTTTACAATGCCATTAACCGCAGCAATATTAACGTAGGCGGCGATGTGATCGAAAAGAATGATCAGGCCTATGTAGTGCGGGGCATTGGTTTGATCAATGATATTAATGAGATACAAAACATCATCATTAAAAATGTAAACAACGTACCTATACTGGCTAAGGACGTTGCCGATATCAAAGAGTCGGGCCTGCCGCGCCTGGGGCAGGTTGGTCGCGATAAGCAGAATGATGTAATAGAGGGCATTATCGTAATGCGCAAAGGCGAAAACCCGGCCGAAGTGCTGACTGCCGTGCGCAATAAGGTGAGAGAACTGAACGAGAGCATCCTGCCTAAAGATGTAAAGATCGATACCTTTTACGACCGTACCAACCTGATGGATTTTTGTACAGAAACGGTGATCCATAACCTGCTGGAAGGGATTGTGCTGGTAACGGTCATCGTGTTTTTGTTTATGGCCGACTGGCGCACTACGCTTACCGTTGCCATCATTATCCCGCTATCGTTGCTGTTCGCTTTCTTCTGTATGCGTATCAAGGGCATGAGTGCTAACCTGCTTTCGATGGGCGCTGTGGATTTTGGGATCATTATCGATGGTGCGGTGGTGATGGTCGAAGGCATATTCGTCGCGCTCGATCATCGCGCCAAAGAAGTTGGTATGGATAAGTTTAATAAACTGGCCAAACTGGGCCTGTTTAAAAACGTTGGTGCCGAAATGGGTAAGGCTATCTTCTTCTCCAAGCTTATTATCATTACCTGTTTGATACCCATCTTCGCCTTCCAAAAGGTTGAGGGGAAAATGTTTTCGCCGTTGGCTTATACCCTGGGTTTTGCCTTGTTGGGAGCCTTGATATTTACTTTGACATTGGTGCCAGCTTTATCGAGCATCTTACTACGTAAAAACGTTCGCGAAAAGCATAACGTTGTGGTTAACTTTTTTGAGAATGGCATTCGCCGCATGTTTACCTACACATACAAGTTCCCGAAAGCAAGCATCTTGGTGGCTGTAATATTTATGGTGCTCACCTTTTTCTCGGCCAAATTTTTGGGTACCGAGTTTTTACCCGATCTGAACGAGGGCGCCTTATGGGTTGAAGCCGAGTTGCCGATGAGCGTGTCGCTTAACGAGTCGGTAAGTATTTGCCAAAAAATGATGCAGATACTGGGCAAATATCCCGAGGTAAAGCAAACCCTGTCGCAGGTGGGCCGCACCAACGATGGTACCGACCCTAAAGGTTTTTTAAACGTGCAGATACAGGTTGATCTTAAAAATAAAAAAGAATGGCCTAAAGGGTTGACCGAGGATGAACTGATTTCCCAGATGGATACCCAGCTGAAAAAGATCCCAGGTGCGGTATTCAACTATTCGCAACCGATACGTGATAATGTGGAGGAAGCTGTTGCCGGGGTTAACGCTTCGATGGCGATTAAAATATTCGGGCCCGATTTTGATGTGCTCGACAAAAAGGCCAACGATGTGCTTAAGGTGATGAAGAATATCCGCGGGGTTGAGGATCTGGGTTGTTTCAGAAACTTAGGGCAACCCGAGTTCAGGATAGAGCTCGATCAGCGTAAGATGGCCCTTTATGGTGTAAGCACGGCCGATGCCAATGCGGTTATCGAGATGGCGATAGGCGGTAAGGCCGCTACCGAACTGTATGAGGGTGAGCGCCGCTTTGATATCCGTATACGGTATCAGAAGCAGTTCAGGGATACGCAGGAAAAGATCGAAAACCTGATGGTGCCTACGCTTAACGGTTCAAAGATCGCTATCAAAGAGATTGCCGATATCCGCATACTCACCGGCCCGGCATTTATTTACCGGGATAACAATACCCGCTATATTGCTGTAAAATTCTCGGTTCGTGGCCGCGACTTGGGCAGCACCATTGCCGAGTGCCAGCAAAAGGTAAACGAAGCTGTTAAGCTCGATCAGGGCTACTCGTTTGTATGGAACGGCGAGTTTGAGAACCAGATACGGGCATCAAAAACATTATCGCGGGTAGTGCCTGTTTGCTTGCTGGTTATCTTTTTGATCCTGTTCATCACATTCGGTAATGTTAAGGATGCTTCGCTGGTAATACTAAATGTTCCCTTCGCGCTCATCGGCGGTATCCTGGCACTGCATATTACTGGCATCAACTTCAGCATTTCGGCCGGTATAGGTTTTATTGCGCTGTTCGGGGTTTGTATCCAGAACGGGGTGATCCTCATATCCGTGTTCCGCAAAAATATCGAGGCAGGCATGCTGCTCGACCAGGCCATATTGGATGGTGTGATATCGCGCGTGCGCCCGGTGGTGATGACGGCCCTGATGGCGGCCATTGGCCTGATGCCTGCGGCCATATCAACCGGCATAGGCAGCGAAACGCAAAAACCACTGGCTATTGTGGTAATAGGTGGTTTGGTAACATCCACCATATTAACCTTACTGATACTACCTGTAATATACGCACTGGTGCACAGGCTGATACACCGCCGCGAAAACCGTAAACTATTAAAGAAGATAGGAGCAATACACACCTGAAAAACATCGTAAATACGCCCTTCCCTTAATTGTTTAGATAGGGTTTCATCACATCCATTCGATGAACCCGGGAGAAGTCCCCCGAGCGCGAGGCTTGGGGGCTTTTTTATTTGAGGGCGATCTGCCGCTCCCTCTTCCTGAACTGATAGATAGTCAGCATCACCAATATTGAGATAATAATAAACACCAGGTAGCTGTAGCTCAGGTTACGCTCATCCTTTGCGGGAAAGATGTTCACAACCCCGTAGCTTAAAAACGAAATGATAACGTAAGCCATGCCACCGGTCAGTCCGCCGGCAATACCCGCGTTTTGTGGGAACTTAGCCAAACAAAAGGTGAAATAATTATTGAAAGTAAAGCCGGTAGATACATGGATAGCAAAAGCAAAAAATATCAATGAATACAAGTTGCTCACAAACTGCAGGCTAACGATCATGGTAGTAACAAAAAAGGTTTGTAGCCCAAGGTTAGCCACTAAACGTTTATAGAACGGTTTATTAATGGTCGCCTTACCGATAAAGCCGCCCGTCATCCAGGCGAAGCCTAAAATGAGCGAGCTGTAGCCGGCCGTTACCGGCGAAAGGTTCAGGTGGTGCTCGATGATGAAAGGCCCCGTCATGTTATAAACCATCACCATGCCGTAAGCCAGCCCCAGCATTACAATGCCCAGGGTAAAGGTTGCCGTGCTGATCATCGTTTTATAAATGTTGAGGATATTTTTGAGCTGGAATGCCGTTGGCTTAACCAGTGTTTCGCCGCTGAAGAAGTACTCCAACACGGCCATCACAAAGGCAAAGCCTCCTAAAAAATAAAAGCTCGATTGCCAGCCGAAGACGTTTTCGAGATAACCACCGATGAACGGTGCCACGATAGGCCCGGCCGACCAGATGATGGAAAACAAACTTAAATAATGCTTGAGTTTGTCGCCGGTAAACAGATCCACAAAATAAGCGCGTTTAGCTACTACTATGGTACCGACAGTAAAGCCGTGAATGATCCGCATCAGGTAGATAAGGTACAGGTTGCGGGTGGTTGCTATGATTACGCTTGCTGCAGCAAAAATCAATAAAGCGCCCAGGCTGGCTTTGTATCGGCCAAAGCTATCCAAAAAGCTGCCCACAAATAGTTGCGATGCGCCGTAGCTGATCAAAAACAGGCTTAGGGTTAGCTGCACATCAACGCTGTTTACTCTTAAAGCACCTGCCATGGCAGGTAGTGAAGGGATGTAAATGTCGGTTGCGAAACCGGATAAAGGTAAAAGGGCAAAAGCTAAAATGATGGCTATGCCCGAATTTTTGTCTTTCATAAATGGCACAAAACTGATGATAATTGATAAAATGCGGATGCTTTTCAGCGACATCTCTCTGTCAAAATTTAAACTGGCGACGGATTTACATCAAATTGTTTAAATCCAATTAGGCTGAATAGCATGTCAATATAGCTGAGTGTTGTGTTAACTAAAATGGTTTTAATTGTACCCCGAACAATTAAATAAAAAGGCTACCCGCTATACTTAATTTGCGTTACTTTTATGCCCGTAATAACCAATCCCAGCTATAAACCGGCTAAAACCTTTATTGTATGATGATCCTGAAAAAGAGCGCAGTTGCCATACTGCTTTTTTGTTCTGTTAGTGCTTATGCGCAAAACGATAAACAAATTATAGTGCAAACCCGGCATGTTTCACTGGTATTGACCATTGGTAAGAGTGGCAGGGTTTACCAATCGTACTTTGGGAAGCGCCTGCTCAATACTGCCGATTACGCGCAATTGAACAGCACCAAACACGAGGCCTATATTACCGGCGGGATGGAAGACCAGTTTGAGCCGGCCATTAAAGTTACGCATGCTGATGGCAACCCGTCGTTAGAGCTTAAATACATTAATACAATATCCAGTCATAGCGGTGATGATGCTACCGAAACGGTCATCAATTTAAAAGATCCGAAATACCCGGTTGAGGTAGCTTTGCACTATCAGGCATTTGATAAAGAAGATGTGATCAAAGCATGGACGGAGATCAAACACGATGAGAAAACGCCATTGTTACTGACCAATTACGCCTCGGCCATGTTGCATTTTGATGCAAAAAAATACTGGCTTACCCATTACCATGGCGATTGGGCCTGGGAAATGAAGATGCAGGAAGACGAGCTGACTACCGGCAACAAGATCATCGACAGTAAACTGGGTACCCGTGCCGATATGTACGAAGCGCCTTTGTTTATGCTTGCGCTGAACAAGCAGGCCGATGAAACCAACGGCGAAGTGGTAGCAGGTTCGCTGGCCTGGACGGGTAATTTCCAATTCCAGTTTGAGATGGATGAGCATAACTCGCTCAGGGTGATATCGGGCATTAACCCGGTGGCATCCGAATATCACCTGGATGCGGGCAAAACCTTTACCACACCCGCCTTTATTTTTACCTATAGCAACCAGGGCAAAGGGCAGGCAAGCCGCAACCTGCACAAATGGGCGCGTGAGTACGGTATTACCGACGGTACCAAACCACGCATGACTTTATTAAACAACTGGGAGAACACCGGCTTTAAGTTTGATGAAAACGAATTGGTAGCTTTGTTTGATGATGCGACCAAGCTGGGTGTCGACCTGTTTTTATTAGACGATGGTTGGTTTGCCAACAAATACCCCCGCGATAACGATAAAGCCGGCCTGGGCGATTGGGAAGAAAATAAAGCCAAGCTACCACATAAGGTGGAGTACCTGGTAAAGCAGGCCGAAACCAAAGGCATTAAGTTCGGCATCTGGCTCGAGCCCGAAATGGTAAACCCTAAAAGCGAACTGTACGAAAAACATCCCGACTGGATACTGAAACTGCCTAACCGCGACGAAAACTACCAGCGTAATCAATTAGTGCTCGACCTGACAAACCCTAAGGTGCAGGATTATGTTTACAGCATTGTAGATAACATGATGACCAATAACCCGGGCATCGCCTATATTAAATGGGATTGCAACAGAACTATGAGCAATACCTATTCGCCATATTTAAAGGATAAACAATCGCAGGTGTATGTTGATTATACGCTGGGGCTTTATCATGTTCTGGATAAAGTAAGGGCCAAATACCCGCATTTGCTCATGATGCTATGCTCGGGTGGTGGTGGCCGTACCGAATACGGCGCGCTTAAATACTTCACCGAATTTTGGCCGAGCGATAACACCGACCCGCTCGAAAGAGTGTTCATCCAGTGGGGTTATTCCAACTTTTTCCCGTCTATCACCATATCGGCACACGTTACCCAATGGAGCAAAACTGCATCCATCAAATACCGCACCGATGTAGCCATGATGGGCCGTTTGGGTTACGATATCAACGTAAAAAAAATGAGCGATGCCGAAGTGCAATTCAGCAAACAGGCCATCAAAAACTATAACCGCTTAAATAATGTGATCTGGTACGGCGACCTGTACCGTTTGATATCGCCTTACGACGAAGACCGTGCTGTTTTAATGTATGTTAACGATACCAAAAGCAAGGCCGTACTGTTTAACTACTTTTTAAATGTGCGTTACAAAGCGCAATTTAACACCGTAAAATTGCAGGGCCTCGACCCTCAAAAGAACTACAAGGTTGAAGAAACCAATATGATGGACGGCATCAAATCGAACTTTAACGATAGCGGCAAAGTATACAGCGGCGATTATTTGATGACCGTAGGCCTGAATCTGTCGGCGGGTAAGATCCTACCTCAAACCAGCAATGTTATCGAGATCACTCAGCAATAATGAAAGGTTAACGTTACATTGCATGTAAATAACCGTTAGTTATTAGCTGATAAGCCATAATATTGCGGCGCTTATAAACCTACTTTTGACGTAGCTGCATGGAGTTTATCCGTAAACTATGTTGTAACCAATTATTGAATATTTACATGGACTTTTTCCGCAGGGATTTTAAACATATCAGCCTGGTTGTAAGTTGCATTGTGCTGATGGGCACTGATGTAAGCGCACAGCAAAAATCTATTTACCATAAAGGATGGATAGATTTTAACAAGAATGGCAAAATGGATGTGTTTGAAGATCCATCGCAACCGACAGACGCCCGGGTAGCCGATCTGCTCTCGCAGATGACCGTTGAAGAAAAGACCTGCCAGACAGCCACGCTTTACGGCTACGGCCGCGTATTGAAGGATGAAATGCCTACGCCCGAATGGAAGAACGAGATATGGAAAGACGGCATAGCCAATATTGACGAAGAACTCAACGGACTGGCGTATCATCCAAAATCGGACACCAAATACTCCTACCCGTACAGCCGCCACGCCGAAGCTATCAATGCCATACAAAAATGGTTTGTTGAAGAAACCCGCCTGGGCATTCCTGTTGATTTTAGCAACGAGGGCGTGCACGGCCTTAACCACGATAGGGCCACACCGCTGCCATCGCCCATTGCTATTGGCAGCACCTGGAACAAAAGCCTGGTTTATGAGGGTGGGATGATCGTTGGCCGTGAAGCAAAAGCCCTGGGTTATACCAATGTGTATGCGCCTATCCTCGACCCGTCGCGCGACCAACGCTGGGGCCGCGTGGTTGAAACTTATGGCGAAGACCCTTTCCTGATCGCCGAACTGGGCAAACAGATGACCCTGGGCATCCAGGATCAGCATGTAGCTGCAACGGTAAAGCATTTTGCAGTTTACAGCGTGCCCAAAGGCGGGCGTGATGGTAACGCGCGTACTGATCCGCATGTTGCGCCGCGCGAAATGCAGTCGATATTTCTGTACCCTTTCAGGCGGGTGATCCAGGAAGCGCATCCCCTGGGCATTATGAGCAGTTATAACGATTGGGATGGTGTGCCGGTAACAGGCAGCTATTACTTTTTAACTGAGCTGCTGCGAGAGAAATTTGGTTTTACAGGCTATGTTGTTTCGGATAGTGAGGCGGTAGAGTTTATCTACACTAAGTACCATGTGGCAACTGACGCTAAAGATGCGGTAAGGCAGGCGTTTGAAGCGGGGTTGAACGTTCGCACCCATTTTACCATGCCGGGTGCTTTTATTAACCCATTGCGCGAGTTGGTTAAGGAAGGCAAGGTATCGATGAAAACGCTGGATAGCCGCGTTTCCGATGTGCTGCGGGTTAAGTTCAAACTGGGATTGTTCGATCAGCCCTATGTTGCCGACCCGAAAAAAGCCGACGAGATCATTGATCCTAAAAAGACCAAAGATTTTGTGGTGGATATGGCAAGGCAATCTATTGTGTTGCTCAAAAACGATCATAATTTTTTACCGCTTGACATTAAAAAAACAGGCAAAATTTTGGTTGCCGGTCCGCTGGCTACTGCTACCAGGTACCTGATCAGCCGTTATGGCCCGTCGAATATCGCAACACCGACCGTGCTTGATGGTATTAAAAACTACGTGGGCAATCGTGCACAGGTGAGCTACGCCAAAGGTTGCAATGTGGTTGATGCCACCTGGCCTGAAAGCGAGATCATTAATACACCACTAACTACCGATGAACAAAGAGGTATTGATGACGCAGTACAGCAGGCCAAACAATCGGATGTAGTGATAGCCGTTCTGGGTGAAGATGAAGACCAGGTTGGCGAAGCTAAATCGCGCACGGGGCTTGATCTGCCTGGCCGGCAGGAGAAATTACTGGAAGCCTTAAAAGCTACCGGTAAGCCTGTTTTGCTGGTGCTTATCAACGGGCAACCTTTAACTATCAATTGGGCAAACCGTTATGTTGACGGCATCATTGAAGCCTGGTTCCCGAATAATGCCGGTGCACAGGCTATTGCCGAAAGTATTTTTGGCGATTATAACCCGGGCGGTAAACTATCTATAACCTTCCCTAAAACAACAGGCCAGATCGAATTTAATTTTCCGTTTAAACCAAATTCGCAGGCTAACCAGCCCAGCCAGGGGCCAAACGGCTATGGCAAAACCAGTGTAAATGGAGCTTTATATCCCTTTGGCTTCGGCTTAAGCTATACCACATTTTCGTACAGCAATTTAACCATCAACTGCGACGGGCATAAAACAAGTGATATACAGGTTGGCGTAACCATTCAAAATACCGGCAAAGTTAAAGGCGACGAAGTGGTACAACTGTATTTAAAAGACATGGTGAGCAGTGTAGTAACCTACGATACACAACTGCGCGGTTTTGAGCGCGTCTCGTTAGCGCCTGGTGAAACCAAAACTGTAAAATTCACCCTGCACCCCGATGATCTTTCGCTATTTGATAAGAATATGAACTGGGTTGTTGAACCTGGCGCTTTTGAGGTGCGCATGGGCAGTTCGTCCGAAGATATCCGCCTTAAAAAACAATTCACCATTACTGATTAACAGTTATCCATTATAAAACCATGAACCCGAGAACTTCCCCATTAACTAAAAAAGTAAGCTTATGTATAGCGGCTGTTTTGTGGCTGTGTACCGCTGCGTTTGCCGATACCGTTAAGGTAGCATCAATTGATGCTTTGCAAAGTGCTATCAATAATGCCAAAGCAGGCGATGTAGTGATATTAGCCAACGGCGTATATTATACCACAGCAGATATTACGATCGACCGGAAAGGGACAAAAGAAAACCCGATCATCATCTGCGCCGAAACTATCGGTAATGCCGAAATTAATGGTAACGGCGGTTTTAACCTGGCAAGCGGTGCGGCATATGTTACCATTAAAGGGTTTAAGTTTACGCACAAATCATCCAAAGCTAAAACAGCTGGGGGCAGCAGGTTTTGCCGCTGGACACAGAATATTTTTGAAAACAGCGGCGACGGTGAGGACCTCACCATAGCCGGCAGCGATCACGAGATAGATCATAACACTTTTCAGAATAAAAATGCGATGGGGCGTTTCCTGGCTATCCGCGGAACGGGCAAGCAAATCGCCGAAAGGTTAAGCATCCATCATAATTATTTTAATAACTATGTAAGCCAGGGCGGTAAAAATGGTGCCGAAACCTTACAGTTCGGATTAAGCGGTTTTAGCCTATCGACCAGTAACAGCGTTGTAGAGTATAATCTGTTCGAGCAGTGTGCCGGCGAAAATGAGCTGATCTCAGTAAAAGCATCTGGCGTTACCTTGCGTTACAATACCATCCGCAATTGCCCTGCACAATTTACCCTGAGGCACGGTAATAAATCCGTCGTTTATGGTAACTACTTTATCAACACACCGGGCCTGCGCATTTTTGGCGACGACCATTTTATTGTGGGAAATTACTTTGAAAACTGTAAGCCGGCCATAACTATAGGCAACGGCGATGGTGAGGTTGCCGACGGCGCCCAACTAACTGCTCACGACAGACCCGACCGGGTAGTGATATCCTATAATATCCTGGTCAATAATCCCGAAAACTATGTCATGACCCAGCGTACCAACGGCATGGGCGCAACATCCACCACATTTAGTAATAATATTATACAAGGCGGCGGCCCTGCAGCAACGATAACCGGTCCGTATCCTGATGCCAAGTGGAGCGGTAATGTTTTATTTAATGTAAAAAATGCTGGCGCCATACCGACAGAAGGTTTTACGCAAGCCGATCCTAAACTTACCCGGTCGGCAGGCGGATATTATGCTCCGGCAGGTGTAGAAGCTAAACTTTACTACCCACTGGTTAAGGTTACCACGAATGGCAGGATAGAAAGCAATACCAATGGCACAGCCGGCTATATTTTGACCGCTGCCGATGTTGGATATAAGGCTCCTAAATAAACAATAAACCCAAACCAATTGTATTTAAAGCGGGTCAGAAATCGCGGGCTGTTTACAACCCGGGATAATGGCCATTAAGTGTAATAACCACAGTTTTATAGGCGTTAAACCATTTATTGTCAAAATAGCTGAATAATTTGCCAATACCAAGCAATGGGCTTAATTAAATAATTAGGTACTTGCATTAACCAATTTTATAACCAAGTTTTTCTCCAAACCACTTTAACCAAAATGATGATGAACCAAATTATGACGCACCTCTATTCTCTAAATTTTCCCGGTATTTTTTAATTAACTCCTTAATTATTAACAGAATCCTAATCTCAATTAGTATTATGGTCAAACTATTTACTCAAAAAATTACGACGGCAGGCGGCCACATTTTGCGGCTATCTTTGCTGATGCTTGTTTTATTGATCAGTGCATCAATAGTGCATGCACAAAATGCCGGTATCAAAGTTTCCGGTACCGTTACCGACCCCAAAGGCGAAACGCTGATAGGGGTAACTGTAAAAGTAAAGGGTACAACTGCCGGTGTAGTTACCGATATTAATGGTAAGTATACCGTATCAGTAGCCGATGATAAAGCAATCCTGGTATTTAGCTATATTGGCTACAACCCGCACGAAGAAGTGGTAGGCACGCGCCGTACAATTAACGCCACTTTAAAGGAAACCTCGAACGATTTGAGCGAGGTTGTGATAACCGGTTACGGCCAGGAAGTTAAAAAACGCGACCTGACAGGTTCTATAGCCACCGTAAGCGCTAAACAAATTGACGAACGCCAGCCGGTAACGCTATTTGATGCTCTGCAAGGCCAGGCCGCCGGCGTTTTGGTTACCAACGATAACGGCGACCCATCAGGCGAAGGTACCATCGTTATCCGTGGAGCCGGTACAGTAAACTCGGGCACCGGCCCATTGTACGTAATTGATGGTGTGATCAGCACCGATGCTAATTACCTTAATCCTACCGATATCGCTTCGATCGAGGTTTTGAAAGATGCCGCTTCGGCAGCTATTTATGGTTCGCGCGGCGCTAACGGTGTAATATTAATAACTACCAAACGCGGGCAGGAAGGTAAGCCCTCAATAACAGCTACTTACGGCCATTTATTTGGTAAACTGGCTCACAGCCTGCCTACAACTTCAGCAAACGATCTGCGCTACTATCGTAAAAACCGCGGTGATGGTAACAATGGCATCAACCAGGATTCGGTAAACCATTACCTGAACGCTGATAACGATTACCAGGATCTGTTGTTCAGAACAGCCAATAAAAACACCTATACCCTGGGTATAAGCGGTGGCCAAAAAGGCTTAACCTATTATACTGGTATCGGCTATATCGATGATCAATCGATCGTGATCAACAGCTACATCAAAAGGCTGCAATCTACTATCAACGTTGATTTTCAACCGAATGAGAAGTTCAAGGTGACCAATAATCTGTCGTTCGCATACCAAACAGGTAATGATATCCCGGTTGGTACAAGTATCAAACAAATATTTGAGCGTAACCCATGGACAGCGATCTATCGCCCTGACGGTACATTGGCAAGCTATGTAGAATCAAAACGTAACCCGGTTGCTTATGCCTTATTGCAAACCAATGGCGCAACCAGCTACCTGGCACAGTATAATGTGTCGGCTATCTATTCGTTTACTAAAGACCTGAAGTTGACCGGTAGCTTTAACGCAAAATTGAACAATCCAACTACCCAATCGTTTACGCCTACTATTTTAACCAGCGGTGGTACCGGTGCCGACGTGGGTAGCAGTACTGATGTCCGTCAGTTCTCATACCAGGTGCAAACCTTCTTAAACTATCACCACACCTTTAAAGGCGTGCATAATTTAAATGGTACTTTAGGTTTTAGCCGCGAGCATTTTAGAAGCGATGAGTATGATATAGGCGATAACAACTACCTGAGCGAGCTGGTATATACCTCAAACGTAGGTATTGTTGACTTAACCAAAACCGGCACAAGCGCCACTGCATTTGGCACTGAGTCGTTATTTGGCCGTTTGGGTTACGATTACAAATCGCGATACATTTTAACCGGTACATACCGTCGCGACGGTTCTTCAAGGTTCGGCCCCAATAGCAAATGGGGTAACTTTTACTCGGGCGCTATCGCGTGGCGCTTTACCGACGAGAAGTTCATGAGCTGGACAAGGAAGTTCCTGGATGATGGTAAATTGCGCTATAGCTTCGGACAGTTAGGTAACGATCAATTATCTAAGAATTATCTTTATGCAACGCTAATCAACTTCGGAAGTGACAATACCAATGCCTCATATAACGGAAACAGTTCGGCGGCATTATCTTCGGTATTGGGTAACAATGCCATTAAATGGGAAACCACCACTACCCAAAATTTTGGTATGGATCTGACCTTCCTGAAAGGCCGTTTAACCTTTACACCAGAGTATTATATTAAAAAAACCAGCGGATTATTATATCCTACAGCCCTGCCTGAAGAAACAGGTTCGGGTACAGTAACGGTTAACCTGGGCGATATAGATAACCGCGGTTTGGAGCTTACCTTAACCGGTTCGCCTATCGTAAGCAAAGACTTTAACTGGAATATCAGCGCTAACGCAACCTTCCAACAGGCCGGTTTAATTACAGCTCTGGCTAACCATACCACCATGTATACGGGCTCGTACATTATACAGGAAGGCGGCCATGTAGGCGATTTTTACCTGTACAAAAACTTAGGTGTGTACCAGTATGATGTGTCAAACTCGTACGCAGCTAATGGTGACATACTTACCCCGGTTGGCGTATCGGCCGATGGTAAAACCGCTACCAGTTTCCTGGATAACGGTGTACCTTATACCGGCGCTATTCACCAGCTTACCCGTAATGGTTTAACCCTGAAAGGCGGTAACGTTATATGGCAGGATGTTAACAACGATGGTGTAATTGATGCTAATGATAAGCAGATTTTAGGTAACGGTATACCACCGCGTTTCTTTGGCTTAACCAACTACTTTACCTACAAACGCTTTACATTAAACGTAACCTTCAATGCATCGTTCGGTAATAAAGTTTATAACTCAACAGCCAATGGCCAGAATGCCAACAGTTCAACCTATTCGCCACCTACTGTCGACGCCATTTATAACTCATGGTTGCATCAGGGCGATATTGCCAAATATCCGTTATTTACTAACAAAGATACTTATGGCGACATTAGCAACGGTACAAATAGCTTGTACCTGGAAAATGGCTCGTACATCAGGCTGGCTAACGTAAAACTGACCTACTCAATCAGCCCGAAACTGATATCGAAGATCCGCGCTAAAAGCTTCCTGGTATACGCCTACGGTGATAACCTGCTTACCTGGACCGACTATAGCTGGTTCGACCCTGAATTTAGCGGCTCAGTGCTCACACCTGGGTTTGATAACGGTAAGTATCCAAAAAGAAGAGAGATTGGTTTTGGCGTAAACATTGGTTTCTAAAAACTACGAAGATGAATTTTAGCAATAAAATAATAAAAAGAATTATAGGTGTTACTGTCTTTGCCTGCATAGTTGGAGTGATAAGCAGTTGCACTAAAGATGTAACGGAAAATCCGTTAGATTCAGTGAGCTTGGATCAGTACTTCAGAAGTAACAAGGATATAACCGCGGCTTTAGCGGGTATGTATACCTCGTTCCAGGAAGAGATGACCGGCCCGGGTACCGGAAGCGATGCGGGAGGCGATAAGACAGAAGCGTATGGTGGCCGATACAATTATTGGGGCGAAGGCCGGTCGGATAATTTTGACCGTGGCCAGTATAACAACAATACCTCTACCGAGTTATCATTTAATGCCATTACCATTAACAACGCGACAGCCGATTGGGGTGGTTTATACCGTACTATATACAGGGCCAATACCAATATCAAGTACATACCACAGGTTCCTCAGTACGATAATCTGGCCACTGCAACCATTGTAAACAACGCGTTGGCACAAAGCTATGCCATGCGTGCCGAATGCTACTTTTATCTTGTTAGGGTTTGGGGTGATGCCGTAGTATGGACAACGCCTTATACCGATGCAACCCAGCCGCCGGCGAAAACCAGAGTGCCTAAAGCGCAAATTATCGATTCGGTGATTATTCCCGATTTGACTAAAGCTTACTCGTTGATCCAAAAAAACCAAACCCCGGTTGTTTGGAATATTAACGAAGGCGCAATTTGTGCTATGATGGCCGATGTGTACATGTGGCGCGCAGGTCAGCCAAATGGCAGCCAGTCTGACTATCAAAATGCTATTACCTGGATACAGAAGCTGTTTACAGCAAAATCGCCTTTGGGTACTGCTTATACCGGCACATCTGCTACCAACCTGGAAAGTCAGGCTACCTGGAAGAACGCATTTCTTACTCCGGCGGCATCACCAGAAGGTATTTGGAGCATCAACTGGGATAATACAGTAAATGGCTGCGCCTGTTTGCCTATGACCACCCAGTTAAGTAATAACCCGGCGCAAATGGATACGGCGCTTTACTTTAGATGGAAAAAGAATAACAAAGTGGATACCCGTTTTGGTAAAACGATAGATACCCTTGCTACACCAACCGGCTCGTACCTGGCTCACGGCGACAAAACTTTGAAATACTTTGTTACCAACTATAACGCAGCCAACATCCTTGCAACTGGCCAAACAGCATTAAACTTAAATGTTTATTTGGTAATGTATCGTTTGAGTGATATTTATTTAACCCTGGCCGAGGCCTACGCCCAAACCGGCGACCTGGTTAACGCGCTTAAATACCTCAACTTTATTTATGTGCGGGCAAGGAACCCAATTCCACCGGCAACAACGGTTACTCCAATTCCGGCAACGCAATATACCACTACTGCAGCTATGGAGAATGCTATTTTGCTGGAAAGACAATATGAGTTATTCGGCGAAGGTAAGCGTTGGTTCGATCTGGTGCGTACAGGCAATGTGAAAACCGTGATGGACCCGATAGTATCGCGTCGTCAACGGATATTTGGTACCGCACAAACAGGTTTCCAGGATTTGAATAAGATATACTGGCCGTTAAGTCAAAACGCGCTTAATGCTAACCGTTTATTAACCCAAAATGCCGGCTATTAATCATTAAAGCATAATCGAAATGAAAAAGATCAAATATATCATAATAATGCTGGTGGTGTTATCGTCGGCGGCAATCATCATGCCCGGTTGTATGAAGTTGCAGAAAGACTTTACCCGCAGCACAACAGATACCCTCGATGCACATCTCAACAAAACAGCGTGGGCATACTTAAAGTCGCGTGCGTATCAAAACGCTACGCCAAGCGATACCCTGTTCCGCAGGATGTACGACGCGATCATCTATTCGGGTATTGATACCAACGAATACATTAAGCCTAACCGCACCTATTTGTTTCTAAACCAGGCTGCAGCTAAAGCAGTTTGGGCGGGAGTATTTACCTCCGCAAATAAGGCCGGTACCAGTTGGAAGAGTTACCCCGCAGCGGATGTAAAAAATTACCTGCAATACCTGATTTTGCAGGGGCAATATACGCACTATAATTTGCCGGTATACGACGTCGTAGCCAATACCCTGCTTGCGCCAGGCACTTATGCCACAAACCCGGTGAACTTTAAATTTAACTTTACCTCGGCACCGTTTATACCAAACCCAACGTCGACGATGACCATTAAGGTGCTTAATGCGTCGCCAAGCAATACATCCGACTATCCAATACAATTGAATGGATCGATGAACGTAAATACCAGCGATTTATTAGCAACCAATGGCGTTGTGGATGTAATGTCGGTTGCTGTAAACCCTAATTTACCGCAATAACTAAATTGTAATACCCCCCTCTTTAATATAAGTTAACAGAGTGTTATATACAGCACCCTGTTAACTTTTTTAATTTAATCCACTGTCAGCTATCTTACCTCAAACCTTTTAAATGAATTTAACTAAATATGCCGCTTTCGCTACTGCCCTGTTAATAAGCGAAGTAGCCTTTGCCCAAAGGCATCAGTATGATAACAACCTTAAACTATGGTACAACAAACCGGCAACCGCATGGGAAGAAGCCCTGCCTTTAGGCAACGGCACTACCGGGGCAATGGTTTTTGGCAAGGTTGTGCACGAGCGTTTTCAGCTCAACGATCATACCCTATGGTCGGGCTACCCGGTTGATGGTAACAACCCCAGGGGCCCTGAGTATTTGCCCCAGGTACGCCAGGCTATTTTTGATGGCGATTATACCAAAGGTGCAGCTCTGTTTAAAAAAGGTTTGCAGGGTACTTACTCGGCCAGGTATCTGCCCTTGGGCGATCTGCACCTCGATTTTAAATTTAACGATACTACAGCCAGCAATTACTATCGCGATCTGGACCTGAACAACGCCATCGCTACAGTAAAATATAAAGCCGATGGCGTAAACTATACCCGCCAAACCTGGATAAGTTATCCTGGCAGGGTAATGGCAGTGCGCATTACCGCGGATAAAAAAGGTGCAATTAATTTTGCCGCGAGCCTAAGCAGCAAGCTGCATTTTAATGTAGCCGAAAAAAGCAATGATGAGCTGGTGCTTAAAGGTAAAGCGCCTAAATATGTAGCCAACCGCGATTACGAACCCCAGCAGGTAGTGTATGATGATGCCAAAGGCGAAGGGATGAACTTCCGGATCGATCTGAAGGCAATAGCTTCGGGCGGGTCAATCAAAACCAATAACAACATATTAGAGATAACCGGCGCCGACGCCGTGACCTTATATTTAACCGAAGCTACCAGCTTTAACGGTTTTGATCATTCGCCGGGTTTGCAGGGTAAAGATCCGGCAATGGCAGCAAACGCTCACATGGATAACGCATTAAAAAATGGTTATGATAAGCTGAAAGCAGCCCATATTGCCGATTACCAAAAACTGTTTAAACGGGTAAAATTCGATCTGGGTGCCGATGCGGGGATGTTGAAACAACCTACCGATGAGCGTTTGAGGCATTTTAACTTTGATACCCCCGATAGGCAGCTGCAAACCTTATATTACCAATACGGGCGTTATTTACTGATAGCCAGCTCAAGGCCAGGTACGCCGCCGGCAAACCTGCAAGGCATCTGGAACGATGCCGTACAACCACCCTGGGGCAGCAACTATACTACCAATATTAATACCCAGATGAATTACTGGCTGGCCGAAAACACTAACCTTCCGGAATGCCATCAACCGCTATTCGATTTTATAAAAGAGTTATCTGTTAACGGAGCTAAAACGGCTAAAATAAATTACAACATCAACGAAGGCTGGGTTGAGCACCACAACTCGGATATCTGGGCCAAAACATCAACCGTAGGCAATTACGATACCGACCCGAAAGCCAGCACGCGTTATTCGGCATGGCCAATGGGCGGGGCGTGGTTGAGTACGCATTTGTACGAACATTATTTGTTTACCGGCGATAAGGTGTTCTTAAGCAAAACTGGTTACCCCTTGATGAAAGGCGCGGCCTTGTTTATGCTCAACTGGCTCATCAAAGATCCTAAAACAGGTTACCTCATTACTAACCCCGGGGTATCGCCAGAAAACTCGGTTAAGATTAACGGTAAGGAATACGAGATCAGCATGGCCAGCACCATGGATATGTCGATCATCCGCGAGCTGTTCAACAATTGCATCGCATCCGCGAAAGCTTTAAATACTGATGCCGCATTTGTAACCCGTTTGCAAAAGGCCGAAACACAATTATATCCTTTACACATTGGGCAGTACGGGCAGTTACAGGAGTGGTTCCAGGATTGGGACGACCCGAAAGATACGCACCGCCATATTTCGCATCTGTTTGGTTTGTTCCCGGGTAAGTTTATTTCGGTTGAAAGCACGCCCGACCTGGCTGCGGCAGCTAAACAGTCGATGATCTTCAGGGGCGATGTAAGTACAGGCTGGTCGATGGCCTGGAAGGTAAACTGGTGGGCACGTTTGCACGATGGTAACCATGCTTATAAAATACTGGCTTCGGCATTCAATTTTATCGACCCGACATCGACCATTAAGATGACAGGTGGCGGAACTTTCCCCAACCTGTTCGATGCGCACCCGCCATTCCAGATCGACGGCAATTTTGGCGGCTCGGCAGGTATGACCGAAATGCTGCTGCAAAGCCACACCGGCGCGCTTGAATTATTGCCAGCCCTGCCTGATGCCTGGCCAAGCGGTAGTATAAGCGGTATTAAAGCCCGCGGCAACTTTGAAGTGACTATTAACTGGAGCAATGGCAAATTGAACAAAGCGGTAATTACTTCGAACGACGGCGGTAACTGCAGGGTGAGCAGCGCTACGCCAATAAAGGTTGCTGGAGTAACATTCAAACAGGCATCAGGTGCAAACCCAAACACTTTGGATCAGTGCGAGCCTAAGCCGGAATATCAAAAGAAAGATGGAGTAACGCTAACCGATCTGCCTGTAGCTAAACAATACACCATCGATTTTAAAACCGAAAAAGGTAAAAAATATACCATCGTACCTTTATAAATAAACACTAATGATGAAACGCTGTTGTTTTTTATTGCTGCTTTTACTGTGTATCAAGGTGCATGCGCAGGATAGGGCTGCCTGGATGCAAAAGGCAAAATTTGGTGTGATGACGCATTACCTGCCCGACTGGTTGCGCCAAACCGAGAACCTTAAAATTGATGTAGCCAAATGGAACGAACTGATCGATCATTTTGATGTGAATGCTTTAGCCGACCAGGTTAAAGGTGTTGGCGCATCGTACATGATATTTACCATCGGGCAAAACTCGGGCTTTTATGATGCACCGAATAGCACTTATGATAAGATAGTCGGCATTAAACCAAGCAAATGCTCCAGGCGCGATTTGATAGCCGACCTGTCGGACGCTTTGCATAAACGCGGTTTAAAACTCATCGTTTACATGCCATCGGGTGCGCCTAACGGCGATTCGACAGCTAAAAGAGCTTTACAATGGCAAAACGGCCCGCATCCTAACAAAGAATTTCAAAACAACTGGGAACAGATCATCAGGGAATGGTCGGTACGATGGGGTACAAAAGTTGATGGTTGGTGGTTTGATGGTTGTTACTGGCCCAATATCATGTACCGTACTGAAACCACGCCCAATTTTAAAAGCTTCGCGGCCGCGGCACGGGCGGGTAACCCTAACAGTATTGTAGGTTTTAACCCGGGAGTTTTTTACCGGCTCAGCAGCATTACTCCTTACGAAGACTACATTGCCGGCGAGATCAATAAAGACGACCTGGTGACCATTAACCACCCATACGATGGTAAGGTAGATGACAAACAGATACATGCCCTGAGTAACCTTGGCGAAAAATGGGGCATGGGCAAACCGCGTTTTACTTTGGAGCAGATCATCGGTTATACCAAAAAAATAAACGATGCAGGCGGCGCCATGACCTGGGACGCGCCCATACAAAGCAGTGGGTTAATCTATCCGGCATATATTGAACAGTTAAGTGCGATAGGCAAAACCATATCCCGTTAAGGCAAAAAAGCTGAATAACAAGCCAACACCCGATAACAAACAATTGTCCATTATACATTAATTGCGGCATTGTAAGCCTGATATGAAATTTTTGAAATACGCTTTATGTGGTTTGTTTTTGCTTGCCGCAATATCATTAAATGCCCAGCAATTAAACTGGAATGAGGTTGAACCCGGCATATGGAAAGCTGTTGCCGGCAAACCCGAAGCTTTCGACCTGCTGAAGGCCGGAGGCGCTGTGCCTTACCATGCCGGCCTGGCCGAAATGGGCGAAACCAAATTTCCCTTGCAGCAGGCGGATATCAGCGCTAAAATTATTGATGGTAAAACCTATCTGAGCTTCCCGCTCGAAAAGGAAGAGCAGTTATATGGTTTCGGGTTGAACTTTCAAACCGTGCACCAGCGCGGTAAAATATTAACCCTGCATGTAGACAATTATGCCGGTAAGGACGATGGGCATACGCATTGCCCCACACCTTTTTATGTATCATCCAAAGGATACGGCGTTTTTATCAATTGTGCCCGTTACATTAAAGTTTACGCCGGTACTGCCGTGATGCGCGATAGCAAAACGCCGGCCAAAGTGCAGGACAGGAACCTGGATAAGAATTGGGTATCGAAACCCTATTCGGATAATGTAGAGATGCTGGTACCTGCCGAAGGAGCCGAGATCTACGTATTTGGCGGGCCAACGGCTATGGACGCTGTGCGCCGGTATAACCTGTTAAATGGTGGTGGTTGCCTGCCGCCGCGCTGGGGCCTGGGCTTTACCCAGCGTATGCAGCGCTTAACCGATGCCAACGGCGTTGCCGAAGAAGCCAGGGCTTTTGAAGATAAAGGCTATCCGTTGGATTTTATCGGGTTGGAGCCGGGCTGGCAAAGCAAATCGTACCCTTGTACTTTTGAGTGGGATAAAACCCGTTTCCCCGAACCTAAAGCACTGGTACAGGATATGCTGAAAAAAGGCATCCGCATTAATTTATGGACTAACCCATACATATCGCCCGAGGCACCGATCTATAAAAATATTCTGCCTTATACCGGCACTTTTACCGTTTGGAACGGGGCCGTGGCCGATATCAGCATGCCCGAAGCCAGGAAGATCTTTTTCGGCCAGTTGGGTAAAGATAAAGTGGATATCGGCGTAAGCGGTTATAAAATGGACGAGGTTGATGGTGGCGATGTTTACCTGTGGCCCGATGTGGCAGTTTTTCCGTCGGGCCATAGCGCCGAGCAAATGCGCCAAACTTACGGAGTGATGATGCAGCGCTACATTACCGAGTTATACCACGATAAAAACCAGCGCACTTATGGTTTGGTGCGCGCATCAAATGGTGGCGGCAGCAGGTTACCTTATGTTATTTACAACGATTATTATAACCACCAGGATTTTATTACGGCTTTAATTAACAGTGGTTTTGCCGGCGTATTGTGGACTCCAGAAGTACGCGCCTCAAAAACTGCCGAGGAATGGTTGCGCAGGTTCCAATCGAACATATTTTCGCCGATGGCGATGATCAATGCCTGGGCCAGCGGTACCAAACCCTGGACTTTCCCCGAAGTGGCCGAGCTGGTAAAACAACTGGCTAACCTGCGTATGCAGATGATGCCATATTGGTACAGCGAGTTTGCCAAATACCACTTTCAGGGCATACCGCCGTTCAGGGCTATGAATTTGGAGCCGGGCTTTCAAGGTATTGAGGTAGCAAAAGATGTCGCGCCTAAGAAGAAAGTAAACCTCGAAGAAAACCCGTACGAAGAGGCGTCGCAAAAAGAAATAAAAGACCAGTACATGGCTGGTGAAAATATCCTGGTAGCACCCATGTTTACCGGGCAAACAACCCGCACCGTCATCTTACCCAAAGGTAAATGGTATGATTTTTATACCGGCAAGCTGGCCGGCGATGGGCAGGTAATCACCGTTACGCCGGGTTTGGACAAGATACCGGTGTATGTAAAGGACGGCGGTATTATCCCCATGATGCCCGCTATGCTGCATGCGCCAAAGGCAGGTGACAAAGTAGATATCGAAGTGCGTTATTACGGCGATAAGCCCGGCGTATATCGCTTATATGACGACGACGGCGAAACTTTTAATTACGAAAAAGGCGAGTACAGCTTTAGGGATATCAAGGTTGAAAAGGTAAATGGTCAGTTAAAAGGCAGTATCAGCAACGCGGCAGCCGGCAAACCAAATACCGTGGGTAAGGTTACTTTTAAAATGATGACGGAGTAGAGGCGATGCAATCGCCAGAACACGTTAAGCGCTCGTTACAAACGAACGCAAGTATCAAGGTCAATCCGTGCCTAAGGCATCTTGCTAATATCGCTGAATAATTTGATGTTTTAAGCGTATATCTTCGCTAAACTAAGGATATGAAAAATATTATAACCGCTTTTTTATTCGTTTCGCTTTCGGCCTTTACTATGGTAAAACCTGCCGATGAGCCCGCATTTAAAACAGAAATTATTGCCACGCTACGCAAAAGTGTAATGGCCGAGGCCGAGTGGGCCATGCAGCAGAAACCGATAACAGTAACAGCCGAAACCTGCAGCCGCAGCGCGGGCGGTAAGCACGATTTTTATTCGGAAGGCGATTACTGGTGGCCCGATCCTAAAAACCCGAACGGTCCGTACATCCAAAGGGATGGCATGACCAACCCCGAGAACTTTGTGGCGCACCGGTTGGCGATGATCCGTTTTAGCAGGATCATCGGTGCATTGGCATCTGCTTACAAACTTACGCATGATGTTAAATATGTTAAACACGCTATCGTGCATCTTAGAGCATGGTTTATTGATCCGGAAACGTTGATGAACCCTAACCTGCAATATGCGCAGGCCTTAAAAGGTATTACTACCGGCAGGGGTATCGGTATTATCGATACCATTCAACTGATGGAAGTAGTACAGGGCCTGATGGCGATGGAAAACGACAAAGCCATAGATAAAAACGTGGTAAGAGGCGTTAAAGATTGGTTCGCACAATACATCGTATGGTTAACCACCAGCAAAAACGGAGCAGAAGAAAAAGCGGCTAAAAATAATCACGGTACCTGCTGGGCTATGCAAACCGCCTGCTTTGCACGTTTTACGCATAATCAAACGGTGATGGATAGCTGTAGCAACCGTTATAAATACATTTTTCTGCCAAACCAGGTAGCGGCCGATGGAAGCCTGCCGCTGGAGCTGAAACGTACCAAACCATTTGGCTATTCCATTTTTGATCTGGATGCCTTGACTACACTTTGTCAGATACTATCTACCAAAAACAATAATCTTTGGGAGTATCAGACAGTTGACGGCCGCTCGATAAAAACAGCAATCAGTTATTTATACCCTTTTCTTAACGATAAAAGCAAGTGGCCCTTTGCGCACGATGTGATGTATTGGGACGAGTGGCCCGTAGCACAGCCTTCGCTGGTGTTTGGTGCGATGGCTTATCAGAACGTTGAATGGCTCAACACCTGGAAGCGCCTCAATCACGACCCGAAAGTTGAAGAGGTGATCAGGAATTTGCCGGTACGGCATCCGCTGATCTGGATGGATTAAGCGTTTGGATTTGACAACTTTTTAAAAGTTGTCAAATCTTGAATACGGCTTTACAACGAAACCCCTCGTTTCCACGGAATAAAATCATCCTGCCCCAATTGTTGCGATTTAACGATCACGTTGCCGCTGGCTACTTCGATCACATGATCTAAGATACGTTCGGCGGCTTGCTCGATGGTCTCAGTGCCATCAATAATGGTACCGCAATCCAGGTCGATAATGTCGTGCATCCGGTTATAAATGGCTGAGTTGGTGGAAATTTTAACAACCGGGACTATTGGGTTGCCGGTTGGGGTACCCAATCCGGTAGTAAATAATACGATATTGGCGCCCGCGGCAACTTCGGCGGTAGTACTTTCTACATCATTGCCCGGGGTGCATAATAAATTTAAGCCGGGTTTGCTCACCTTTTCGGGATAATCGAGTACATCGGTAATGGGCGAGGTGCCGCCTTTTTTTGCGGCGCCTGCCGATTTAATGGCATCTGTAATCAAACCATCGCGAATGTTGCCCGGCGAAGGGTTGGCATAAAAGCCCGAACCCGATTCTTCGGCGCGCCGGTTATACACGCGCATCAGGCTGATGAACCTTCGTGCGGTATCCTCGTCAATGCAACGGTCGCTTAGCTCCTGTTCAACGCCGCACAACTCCGGGAATTCGGCTAAGATCACCGAACCGCCAAGCGCTACTAAAATATCAGACACATAACCCAATGCCGGGTTGGCCGATATACCCGAAAAGCCATCCGAACCGCCACACTCCAAACCAATGCAAAGCTTGCTGATAGGCGCAGGCTGGCGCTCGGTTTTGTTTACCTCCATTAATGCGGCAAAGGTATGTTTAATGGCTTTTTGCAGCAGATGGCTTTCTGTACCCTCCTTTTGCTGTTCCAATATCAGCAACGGCTTGTTAAATTCGGGGTTGCGTTTTTGTATTTCGGCTTTTAAGATACTTGCCTGCGAATGCTGGCATCCCAAACTTAAAACAGTAGCGCCTGCTACGTTGGGATGTGTAATATACCCGGCCAATAAACCGCATAAGCTATCCGAATCCATCCGTGTACCGCCGCAGCCCATATCGTGGGTTAAAAATTTAATGCCGTCTATATTTTTAAAAACACGGTGCTGCCCGTTGGCCGATGGTGTACCGTGGATATCTGCTGTCAGGATCTCTTCGATCGAGCGGCCTGTCTGGTACAAATTGATCAGGTTGTCTACATCGTGTTCAAAAGCCTTGGGCCGTTTATAACCCAGCTTATTCACCAATGCATCCTTCAATACTTCAACGTTCCGGTTTTCGCAAAATACCAAAGGTATCACCAGCCAGTAGTTTGCAGTGCCAACAGAACCATCGGTGCGGTGGTACCCCATAAATTCTTTTTGCTCCCACTCGCCGGTCTGTGGCTTGTGCCAGTCGGTTTTACGGCGGCCCAATTCAAAATCTTCGGCAGCATGGCGGATGTTCTTTGTGGTAATGGCGGCACCTTTTTCTATAGGCTCAACTGCTTTTCCAACCAATACGCCATACATGTAAATAGGGTCGGCCGGTTGCAGATCGGTAATAGCGAATTTATGCTTAGCGGCAACATCGGTTATTAATACAATGTTCTGGCCGTTATGATTTACTGAGGTGCCTCTGGTTAGATTCTGCAGCGCAACCAGTACATTATCTTTAGGATGTATCTGTAAAAAGGTATGAGGTGTATTTAACATGTTGTTTTGACAATTATTGCAATACGGTATTGCCTGATGAAAATTGTTAATACAAAGAAAGCATCCTGCTAAAATTTATCATTCGGGAGATGAGTAACTTGTTAAGCTATTTTGGCATAATTTAATGTGCTTTTTGATGTTAATAATAAATAAAACGTACTGATTTAATGAGCTAAGGCTTTTGTACGTATTTTTGAATTAAATTAGCAACAACACTAACCACTAACCGCTAAACGCTTTAAATTTTTGAACAGGGTATCGCGCATACTGCTTATTTTTCTTTGCCTGCATTTTTTACAGGCGGGCAACGGATATGCACAAAATCAACTGGTTTTTAAGAATATTAATGTTGATAACGGGCTGTCGCAAAATACGGTCATGTCGGTGCTGCAGGATAACAAGGGCTATATCTGGGTTGGCACGTTTGATGGACTAAGCCGCTTTAACGGCCTGGAGTTTAAGGTTTTTAAAAATGACCTTAAGGATGCCGGTAGTATCAGCAATAATAAGATCAATAAATTATTTAAAGACAGGCAAGGCAATATCTGGGCAGGCACCATTGATGGGCTGAACGTGTACAATCCCGATAAGGAATGTTTTACACGCTACAAAGCCAACGATAACAGCGGCAGTTATACCGTGCTGGATATTGCCCAGGATAAAAATGGCGTACTTTGGGTAGGTACGTCCGACCATGGCTTATACTATTTAGACCCTCGCAGCGCAGACAGCAGGGCGCACTTGCTTTCCAAATCGGATATATGCGGTAAAAGCAAGGTCACCTGTTTGTATATTGACCATGAAGGAAAATTATGGATAGGCGCGGGGGGCGCCCTCAAGATATTCGATCTGCAAAAACGCGCTTTTTTACCATTGCCTGCTGTCCTCCGGCAAAATTCCGGGTTGCTGGATCCACTGGTCCGCAGTATTATCCAGGATCACGAGGGAAACTATTGGATAGCTACCGAGACGAACGGCTTGTTTTACTATAACACCAGGGAGGCCACCTGTGTTAACTACACCCAGGAAACAGGCTTACTAAGCAGCACGGTAAGAAGTGTGCTCGAACGTGAAGACCACATGATATGGGTGGGGACAAAAAAAGGCCTGAATATCATCAATACCCAAACCAAACAAATACGGTCGTTTATAAACGATCCGATCAATCCAAACTCGCTGAGTCAAAACTCCATCAGGTGTATTTTCAAAGATAATGAGAACAACATCTGGATAGGCACCTATAACGGTGGGCTCAACTCGGTATACAGCCAGTACGATAACTTTTATTCGCTCGGACTAAAGCGCGGTAATAACAACGGACTGTCGTACGGTATTGTTAATGCTATTAATAATGGTAACGATAGGGATTATTGGATAGGCACAGATGATGGCGGACTTAACCACTTAAACAGCGACCTGCAGAATATTCATATTTATTACCAGTTTAACGGCGCAAGCCGCGAGCTCCTGGGCAATAGTATCAAAGCTATTGAGAACCACACCGATCCCAACAAATTATGGATAGCTACCGGTAGCGGTTTGACGGTTTTTGATAAACATACTGGCACTTTTACGCCCGTTAACCTCATAGCCAAACCCTCGTTGCCGGGTTTTATACACAGCTATGTGTTACAACGGGATGCGGGAGGATTGTGGATAGGATCGAATTTCAGCGGCTTGTATTATCTCGAAAATAACAACCAACTGCATTACTATCAAACGCCCGAAAATAACATCACTGCTATTTTTAAAGATGGCGACAGGATGTGGATAGGACAAAAAAACAAAGGCCTGTGCATGCTCAACCTGTCATCTCATCAGCCGGCGGGCTACCTGATTGATAAAGCGCATTATTATAACCTGAATAACAACGCGGTGCTATCCATCTTCAGAGATTCGAAGAACAGGCTGTGGATCGGCACCGATGGCGGAGGGCTTAATTACTTTGATGCAAAGGCCAGCCGGGTTTATAGTATTAACGAAAGTCAGGGCATAGCCAATGGTAGTATCCACGCCATTTTGGAGGATAAGGCCGGGCGGCTCTGGGTGAGTACCAACCGGGGCATATCGTGCATCACCTTTAAAACTTTTAAGCCTCCGTTTGATAAAAGCGCGCTGGGAGTAGCCAATTATGGTGTTGCCGACGGTTTGCAAAGCAACCAGTTTACGACTGGTGCCGCAATTAAAACACCCGATGGTAACCTGGTATTTGCCGGTATTAATGGTATTACGTTATTTAATCCGGATAGGATCAGGATCAATAGTGTAAAACCGCAGGTGGTGTTTACCGATTTCTCGATATTTAATAAACCGGTGAGGTTTGGTGCGGACGATTCGCCGCTGCAGAGGCCTATTGACGAAACCAACGAAATCACATTAAAATACAGCCAGGCTTTTTTCAGCATCAGGTTTGCCGCATTAAACTATATCAATCCGGATAAAAATCAGTTTGCGTTTAAACTGGAGGGCTTTTCGGATAACGACTGGCATTACGTGGGCAACCAGCCTATTGCAACCTATACCAACCTCGACCCGGGCACCTATTATTTTAAGATTAAAGCCGCCAATAACGACGGGGTGTGGAACGAAACGCCCAGGGTTGTAAAAATAACCGTTTTGCCCCCCTGGTATAAAACCTGGTATGCTTTTGTGGGCTATGCCGCCCTGATCATCTTCCTGCTGTATTTGTTTAACGCGTACTCGAAAAAAACCGAAAGATTGAAAAATGAGCTCGAGTTTGAATCGCTGAGCCACGCCAAAGACCAGGAACTGGCACAAAAACAGCTAAGTTTCTTTGCCAATATCTCGCACGAGATCAAAACGCCGCTCACCATGATCATGGCGCCGATTGAACGGATGATAGAGATGAACATTGGCAATAACAAAGTGCAGAACCAGCTGATGCTGATGCAGCGAAATGGCGAACGGCTCATCAGGCTGATCAACCAATTGCTGGATAAGCGAAAGCTCGAAAGCGGGCATATGCACCTGAAGGCTGCCGAAGGCGACATTGTGATCTTTGTCAGAGAGATAAAACTGGCTTTTGTCGGATTAGCCAAAGCCAAAAACATCAGTCTGAAATTTAACGCGAAGGATGTCGCGATACCGGTCTGGTTCGATCGGGATAAGCTGGAAAAGGTGTTGTATAATCTGCTGTCCAATGCGATAAAGTTTACGCCAGATTATGGAAAGGTAAGTGTTTCGGTATCGGCCACAGGTAGTAACGCACTGATCGTGGTGGAAGACAATGGCCGCGGCATACCTGCAGATCGTATCGATAAGATATTTAGCCAGTTTAACCATTATGAGGATACCATTAAAGTAGAAGGCACCGGCCTGGGACTGGCATTTTCAAAAGAACTGATCCAGTTGCATCATGGTAAATTAAGTGTTGAAAGCAGGCCGGAAGTGGCCGGTCAACCGGGCGAAACCCGTTTCAGTATCGAACTGCCGCTGGGTAAAGAGCATTTAAAAGACAATGAAATAGCCGGTAACTATCATGATAGCGAAGATATTTTAAGCTATACCCAAACCGAGAAGTCGGTTAAAGCGCAACTGGAGCTTAAAAAAGCGAAAATATTGAAGCACGATGATCGCGAAAGCTTCTCGATGCTGATTGTGGAAGATAACGAGGATGTGCTGAATTTTATTAAAGAAGGCTTTGCTGCCGATTTTGAGGTTCATACTGCGGTTAATGGTTTGGATGGGTTGCAGCTGGCAAAAGAAGTGAGCCCGGATATTATTATCAGCGATGTTATGATGCCTGGCCTTAATGGTATCGAACTGTGCAGCAGGCTTAAATCGGATATTGATACCAGCCACATACCTGTTATTTTGCTTACCGCGCGCACCCAGCTGATATTTAAAATGGAGGGCCTGGAAACAGGGGCCGACGATTACATCACCAAGCCGTTCAATTTTAACATGATCGAGGCGCGGGTTTGGAACCTGATAGAAAACCGGCAGAAGCTGCGCGAGCGCTACCAGAAAGAGATTAAACTCGAGCCTCAGAATATCGCGATAAGCAACCTCGACGAAGCCTTTTTGATGAAAGTGCTGAATTATATTGAGCAGCATATTACCGATGCCGACCTGAGCGTTGAGCAACTGAGCAATGAAGTGGCTATGAGTAAAAGCTCGTTCTATAAAAAAATAAAATCGCTCACCAACCAGACAGGTATTGAGTTTATAAGGACAGTGCGCGTTAAACGTGCTGCGCAATTACTCGAACAAGGTCAGCTTACGGTTAACGAAGTGGCCTACATGGTAGGTTTTATGGACGTGGATTATTTTAGAAAATGCTTTAAAGAGCATTTCGGTTATACCCCTAAGGAGCACCCTGTGCAAAAAACCACCGAAATATAGGGTGTTGATATAATGTATTGATTGTGAGTTATTTGTTGGTTAATTCGATTAAAACACCTCCTGTAAAAAACAGATTTGTCGGGTAATTCTTACCTAAGTCACATGGTTTTCTGAAAGCTTTGGCAGCTAACTTTGGTTTAACCGGCAGATAGAGATATCTGTCAATTATAAACCAATGCCACCGAGGCACCAATAAACCATTATGAAACCACAACTACTCAAAGTCTCAAAAGGACCTGCACACTCTTTCAGTGTGCGCCAGGATCTGGTTCCACATTTTAATAACAAATGGCATTATCATGCCGAGGTTGAGCTGATACACTTTAAAAAAGGTGAAGGCACCCAATTTATCGGCGATAACATCAGCCATTTTAAAGCGGGCGATGTTGTATTGGTAGGCGCTCAATTGCCGCACTATTGGAGGTTTGATGAATCGTACTTTAAGGAAGACCCCAAACACAGTGCCGACGTAAGGGTTGCTCACTTTTGCGAGAATTTTTGGGGCGACCAGTTTTTACAGCTTCCAGAAAATAAAGCGCTCAAAAACGTATTAGAGAAAGCCAAATGCGGCATCAAGATCAACGGCAAAACCAAAACAGTGGTGGCCGAAATACTCGAAAGGATGCTTACAGCTGAAGGTACCGAGAAGATTATTTTACTGATGGAGGCGTTGAATACCATTGCTAATTGTAATAAGATCACGATGCTGTCATCGCTGGGGTTTAGCCACAATGCCAACGCCTCGTCGGACAATGAGCGGATCAATGCCATTTACGAATACTCGCTCGCCAATTTCAGGAACAAGATACACCTCGAAGAGATAGCGGCCATTGCTTATGTAAGCCCTAACTCGTTTTGCAGATATTTCAAATCTCACACGCACAAAACCTATTCGCAGTTTTTAATTGAGCTAAAGGTAGGGCATGCGTGCAAACTGCTCATCGAAAACAAAGTACTCATTAAACAACTATGTTACGAGAGCGGATTTAACAATTTTGCAAGTTTCCACAAATTCTTTAAACAGATAACCGGCAAAAGCCCGCTCAACTATCAAAAAGAGTTTATGCAACAAGCTTCATCATAATTCCAGTTTTTTCATACTTGCCGATCCCGCAAAGCGCAGCCCTCCTTGGGTACTGCGCTTTTTTTGTTTTGGCCACGAGCATATTTCACAATGTGTTTTTGCATTATATTTGAGCAGCAAAACATCACCTATATGCCTGCAGCCGAACCTGTGATCGGAAAACCGGGGAAACATCCTGCCAAGACGGATGCGCGTACCCTTAACTATGTCAAATATCTTAAGGTGGATATGCCCGGGGTACCCGCCGCGTGCGACTGGACAGCCAAAAAGAAATCGCGCTGGGGAGCCATGAAAAATTTACACCTGCACGATTGTACCCTTGCCGCGGCAGGCCATATGATACAGTGCTGGACGCTGAATATAGGCGAGCCGGTGTTGCCTCCCGACTCGGTAATTGTAAAAGCATACTCGGCCTTAACAGGTTACGACCCTAAAACCGGTGCCAACGATAAAGGCGCCACCGCGCTCGATGCGCTAAAATACTGGCGCAAAAATGGCATTGGCGGCCACGAGATAACGGCTTTCGCAACAGTAAACCATCATACCAAAAAATATGTTACCGAAGCTATTTTTTTATTTGGCGGCATATATGTGGGTGTTCAATTGCCCGCAACCATCAAAGGACAAAAGGTTTGGGAACTATCGCCCGACGGGCCGGTTGGCGACGGCGCGCCTGGATCGTACGGCGGGCATGCAATTTGTGTACTGGCTTACGATGAAAAAGGCCTTACCTGCATTAGCTGGGGGAAAAAACGCAGAATGACCTGGGATTTTTGGTTCGCTTACGCCGAAGAAGCTTATGCCGTACTGTCGCACAGTTTCATAAAAAATAACAAAACACCGCAGGGTTTTGATCTCGATTCGCTGAAAGAGGACCTGATGAACATTACGCAGCAAAAAGTAAGATTGGCGGCACAATTATCGGGTGATGAGACAGGTGGGCACAACAGCAAAGATCTGATAGGCCAGGATGGGTCGAGAGGCGGATAAATTTTAAGAGATGAATAACGTTATTACTATTCTGCAAAGCGATTAAGTAGTAAATTGCAATCCCATGCAAGTCTCCTGTCTCCCAATGAAAAATAAAGTTTTTGTTTGTTTAACGGTGCTGTTGCTGATAACTGCTGCCGGTTTTGGCCAATCGTTCAAATTTGCATTCGTATCCGATACGCATATCGGTAACGCTACCGCTGCCGAAGACCTGCGCCGCACGGTAAAAGATATCAACAGCCAGCACGATCTGAAGTTCGTTGTCATCACCGGCGATATTACCGAGTTTGGCGCCTGCACCGAATTAAACCTGGCCAAACAACTTTTAGACAGCCTGCACATTAAATGGTACGTTATACCGGGTAACCACGATTCGAACTGGTCGGAAAGCGGGAGTAACGATTTTCGTAGAATATTTGGCGCTGAAACTTTTGCCTTTAACTACGGGGGCTACCTGTTCGCAGCTACAAGCTCCGGCCCGAACATGCGTATGGGGCCGGGCCAGGTACCGCGCGAAAATGTAGTATGGCTCGACTCTGTTTTAAAGTCGGCCAAACCCGGAACGCCAGTTATTTACCTTAACCACTATCCGCAGGATTCATCGCAAAACAACTGGTATACGGTGATGGATATGCTGAAAAAGAAAAATACGCAGCTCATTTTGTGTGGACATGGTCATAATAACCACAAGTATAACTTTGAAGGTATCCCCGGCATTATGGGCCGGTCGAACCTGAGGGCGAAAGATAGTGTTGGCGGTTATAACATCGTAACGTTTGATAACGGTAAAGTGATGGTGGAGGAGCGTAACCCCATAACTCAAAAAATGCGTAAATGGGCCGAGCTAAAACTATATGATCATCATTTTGACAGGGATACCGCGCGATATTACCGGCCATCGTATGCCATGAACGACAAATATGGCGCGCCAAAAGCAATTTGGACCTACCAGGACGACAGCGATATCGGTGCCGGGATGGCCATGAACGGCAGCAAGCTCGTACTGGCCGACACCAAAGGTTTGATCTTTGCTCTGAACAACGAAACAGGTAAGAGGCTGTGGGCTTATGCTACCGGCGGCAAAATATATTCGACCCCGGCCGTAAGCGGCGACAAAGTTGTGGTAGGATCGTCGGATCATGATGTTTACTGCCTTAATATTAATACCGGTAAATTGTTGTGGAAACAACAGGCTGCGGGGCCGGTACTGGGCTCGGCGGTGATTAGCAATAATATTGCTTATATCGGCGCTTCGGACGGGCACTTTCGTGCGATTGATATGAATACGGGTAAATTGGTTTGGGATTTTGACCGTGTAAAAGGATTTGTGGTTGACAAGCCGCTCATCTACAGGCACACGGTTTACTTTGGCGATTGGGCCAATGGCTTATACGCGTTGGATATGACCAGCGGCAAATTGATTTGGCAATGGAGTAACGGCTCATCAAACCGGATGTTCTCGGCTGCGGCCTGTTACCCGGTGGCGGCTGACGGCCGCTTATTTATTGTAGCGCCCGACCGATATATGACCGCTCTTGATGCTGCTGACGGCAAGGTTTTGTGGCGCAGGCTCGACCCAAAGATACGCGTGCGCGAATCGATGGGACTTTCCGCAGATAGCGCCCTGGTTTATGTGAAGACTATGGACGGACAGGTGCTTGGTGTATCGGTGAAAGCTGACTCGATGCATGTAGCCTGGAGAGCCGCCATACAATTACCTTATGAGCTTGACCCATCACCAATTATCGAGGATCATGGCGCAGTATATATCCCTACACATTCGGGGATCGTTCATGCGATTGAAGCCCAAACGGGTAAAATCTTGTGGGGATATAAAATTTCGAATAGTTTGGTTAACCCCGTACAGCCCGATGGCAATACGGTTTATGTGAGTACCATGGACGGCAAGATTTGCTGTTTGCGATACCGCGAAAAGAACGGGTAGTATTGAGCACCTGCTGAACAGAATCGACCTTCCTTTAAAAATCTGATTAAAAACACTTAATTTGTATTTAAGGTTATCTCTTATCCCGCAAAATGAGTAATGAACAACAAAATCAGGGTTCGATACGATTGGTAGACATTGCGAAAGCATTAGGCATGTCGGTATCAACTGTATCGCGTGCCCTGCAGGATAGCCACGAGGTAAGCAGCAAAACCAAAAAACTGGTTTTAGATTATGCAGCCGAAAACCATTATGTGCCAAACCCGATTGCCAAAGGCCTTAAAATGGGCAAAAGCAAAACCATAGGTGTTGTAGTATCGGCCATCAGCAATAACTTTTTCGGGCAGATCATCGACGGGATCGAAGCTGTCGCCTACGAGCAAGGTTATAATCTGGTGATCTGCCAAACGCTCGAATCGCCCGAGCGGGAATTGGTTTTCCTGCAAAACCTGTCGTCGTTCCTGGTAGAAGGACTGATCATCTCCATGTCGTCGCCATCGCAAAATATTGAATATTTAAAGCAGTTGCAGCAGCGGGGTACTACTATTGTGTTGTTAGATCGTACATCCGACGAGCTGGATACTTTTAAGGTGCGCTGCGATAATTTTACCGGTGCTTACAATGCAACCAAACATCTTATCGATTCGGGGTATACCAAAATTGCACACATTACCAGTTCGGAGAAACTTTCGGTAGCGATTGAAAGACGGGATGGCTACATTTCGGCTTTGCACGATAACGGTATACCCGTCCGCGACGAATACATTTGCTTTTGCCGCCAGAGCGGGCGCGACCCGCAGGAAGTGGCCGACAATATCCAGAAGCTGCTGAGCCTGCCCGACAGGCCGCAGGCCATCTTTGGCGCATCCGACAGGATAACGATGAAGAGTTTTGAGACGCTGAAAACACTCAACATCCGCATCCCCGAAGACATCGCTTTGATAGGCTTTACCAATACCGAGTTTACCAGGATATTCGATCCGTCGCTCACCATCATCAGGCAGCCGGCTTTCGATATGGGTAAAAAAGCAGTCGAGCTCATTATCGAAAGTTCACATTCGCCTTACCCGGTCACCGAGTTTACCACCCACGCCTATAATACCGAGTTGATTGTAGGTAACTCGACCAATAAACGCATCGGTTAACTATGTGGCGGGCAACAAGACATTTCAGCTTTACGCTTGCGTTGATCTTTTGCGCCATTGGCGCTATGGCGCAAAACCAACCATCGGGCAATCCCATTGTTCCGGGTTGGTATGCCGACCCTGAGGCACAGATATTTGGTAAAACCTATTGGGTATATCCCACCTATAGCGATAAATATAACAAACAGGTTTTTATGGATGGTTTTTCGTCGCCCGACCTGGTGCATTGGACGAAACATGAGCACGTGCTGGATACTTCAAACGTAAAATGGGTCAGACGTGCCTTATGGGCGCCTGCCGTTACTCATAAAGGGAATAAATACTACCTGTTCTTCGGTGCTAATGATATCCAGAATGATAATGCTGTTGGCGGCATTGGTGTGGCTGTAGCCGATAAGCCCCAAGGCCCGTTTAAAGATTATTTAGGAAGACCTTTGTTAGGCAAGATCATTAACGGGGCGCAGCCGATAGACCAGTTTGTATTTAAAGATACCGATGGACAGTATTATATGATCTACGGAGGCTGGGGGCATTGTAATATCACTAAACTTAAAAACGATTTTAACGGCTTTGAGCCTTTTAGTGATGGAACTACCTTTAAAGAGATTACGCCCGAAAGTTATGTGGAAGGCCCGGTGATGTTTAAGCGCAAAGGCAAATACTATTTTATGTGGAGCGAAGGCGGCTGGACGGGGCCAGATTACCGGGTTGCTTATGCCATAGGCGATACGCCATCCGGCCCGTTTAAACGCATCGGCGTTATTTTAAAGCAGGATCCGGCTATCGCTACCGGGGCAGGACATCACTCAGTGATCAATGTGCCGGGAACGGATGAGTGGTATATTGTTTACCACCGCCGGCCATTGGGCGAAACTGATGGCAACCACCGGGTAGTTTGCATTGATAAAATGAATTTTGATGCCGATGGCAACATTCAGCCGGTAAAGATCACCAACGAAGGAGTTATTGCGAGGGGGATTAAATAATTGGATATTTTTATATATTGGCAATACTGAAGCTGTATGTCATATCCTCGAGCAAATTGTCCGTTTCATTTTAAATCTGGTAGCTGTATAAAAGCATTTTTTTTTGTTATAACGTTAATATGTTATGGTCGCAGTTATGGCCAGGCACCAAGCATTAGTTATCAAACACCTAATACTTATACGGTTAATCAGGCCATTACGCCCCTAAATCCTGTAAATACAGGCGGGGTGGTGCCTGCAACAGGTTACAGGCAGGTAAGCACGGTTGCGGGCAGCAGAACAGCTTCTGTATTTCTGAATTTGACAGGTATTGCGGTTGATCCGCAGGGAAATTTGTACGTTGCTGTTTGGTATTACAACCAAATTGAAAAAGTAAGCCCGACCGGAACGGTAACTCTCCTGGCCGGGAGTATCAGTATGGCTCCGGGCACTGCCGATGGGCAGGGAACGGCAGCCCGTTTCAGCGAGCCGGACGGTTTGGTAATAGACGGTGCCGGTAACCTGTACGTGAGCGATCAGCAAACTAATCTCATCAGAAAAGTAACACCAGGCGGCCTGGTATCGACTATCGCTGGGAAGAATTCGGGTTTTATAAACGGAACGGGAGCAGCAGCAAGCTTTAATGCGCCGCGAGGGCTGGCTATTGATCCTGCCGGAAATCTTTATGTGGCCGACCAGGCAAATAACGCAATCAGAAAGATAACTCAAGCAGGGGTTGTTACCACTGTTGCAGGTAGCGGAGCAACTGGTTTTAACAACGGCACCGGTACATCGGCAACATTTAATACGCCAACAGGTGTAGGTATTGATAATGCCGGTAATTTATACATCGCCGATGCGGGGAATAACGCGATAAGGAAAATAACTCCGGCGGGGGGTGTTACTACTTTCGCCACAGGTTTTAGTTTTCCGCGCGAGGTTAGGGTTGATGACAGTGGAAACCTTTATGTAACAGATCAGCAGAGTTATACTATAAAGAAGGTTACCCCTACCGGTGTGGTTTCTGTTGTAGCGGGTAACGGGCAATCGGGCACAACCGACGGCTATGGGAATGTTGCTACGTTTGACTCTCCGATAGGGCTTGCCCTGGACGGGCTGGGCAACCTTTTTATTGCCGATAATGGCCTTGTAAGAAAAGTGGCAATAAACGGTTATACGATAAATAAAGCCCTGCCGGCCGGGCTGGTATTTGATACTGCCACCGGTATAATAAGTGGAACACCAACGGCGGTATCACCATCAACAACCTATACTGTTACTGCCTATAACAGCGGTGGCAGCAGCAGTACCAATATAAACATTGCGGTGACAGGCGCCCCTATTGTGTTAAATCCTCCCAACATCAGTTACACAACTCCTAATATATATACGCTCAATCAACCAATTGCAGCGTTAGCTCCTGTTAATACAGGTGGCGCGGTACCACCTAACATTTACGGGAAGGTTACTACAATAGCCGGTACAGGGATTGCCGGAAGCACGAATGGCAACGCAGCTACAGCGAGTTTTTACAACCCATATAACTCAGCTATAGATAATTCGGGTAATATTTATGTGAGTGATACCTATAATCATCTTATCCGAAAGATTACTTCTGCAGGAGTTGTGACCACTCTGGCAGGGAACGGCAGTATAGGATCATCCAATGGGACGGGGGCATCCGCAAGTTTTAATTATCCCGGTGGCATAGCACTTGATCCATCTGGAAATATCTTTGTCAGCGATCAGCAGAATCAATTAATCAGAGAAATTACCCCTTCCGGAGTTGTAACCACCTTTGCAGGAAACGGTATAGGTGCCCTTGTAAATGGCGCCGGAGCATCGGCAAGTTTTAATGGGCCTGAAGGACTGGCATTTGATGCCACTGGAAATTTGTATGTTGCTGACAGGATCAACAATGCTATCAGAAAAATTACTCCGGCAGGTGTAGTGACAACGTTTGCGGGAACCGGATCACAGGGTTCGGTAAACGGGCCGAGTACGTCGGCAACTTTTAATAGCGCATCAGGGGTTGCATTTGATGGCTTGGGAAATTTGTTTGTTGCAGACCGGAATAATCATTTAATCAGAAAAATAACACCAGCCGGGACTGTAACAACATTTGCGGGAAGTGGTTCGGTAGGATCGCAAAACGGCACAGGGATAGCGGCGAGTTTCAATATACCATTCGGGGTTGCTGCTGATGTATCGGGTAATGTATATGTTGCCGATGAATATAATCATTTGATTAGACGGATTACCAGCGCGGGCATAGTAACAACCCTTGCTGGCAGCGGGACGCCCGGTGCGGTAAACGCTATAGGAACATCGGCCAGCTTCAATTATCCAACCAGTGTAACCATTGACCGGGCCGGCTACTTGAATGTGGTAGATGCAGGTAACAACATGATCAGGAATATAGTGTTAACCGGTTATACCATCGACAAACCGCTACCGCCCGGTTTAAGTTTTGACGTGACCACCGGTATCATTACCGGAACGCCTACAGCAATATGGCCGCTTACAACTTATACGGTAACCGCTTACAATGCCGATGGCAGCAGCTCGACAACGGTTGATATACAGGTAGTTTTGCCTCCTGCCCCTAATATCAGTTATCAAACCCCTCAAAAGTATTTTGTTAATACAACTATTTCGCCGCTGGCTCCGACAAATAAAGGCGGTGCGGTACCTGCAACGATATATGGCTTAACAACTACCTTTGCCGGTACCGGGGCAAGGGGCTCGGCAAACGGCCCGGCATTATCGGCAACTTTCAACAGCCCTACCAGGCTTACCAAAGATGCCTCGGATAACTTTTATGTGGCCGACAGGGACAATAGCCTGATCAGAAAAATATCTTCGGCCGGTATGGTCACCACTTTTGCCTCGGGGTTTAACCTGCCTAATGGAGTTATTATCAGCCCCGACGGGAACCTCTATGTTGCTAATACAACGGCTAATCTTATCAATAAGGTAACACCATCGGGCGTTGTAACAGTATATGCCGGTTCCGGGTCGCAGGCTTTTGCCAATGGCACAGGTACCGCAGCAAGCTTTTACTATCCCTATGGTATTTCGTGCGATCTGTGGGGCAATTTATACGTGGCCGATAGTTTTAATCACCGTATCAGGAAAATTACTTCGGGCGCCGTTGTAACGACGTATGCCGGTAACGGGTCAGCTACCTGGGCCGACGGGGCTGCTGCAAACGCATCGTTTAATACGCCTAATATTATTTCGGCCGATGTTAATGGTACTTTATATGTATCCGATCCGGGTAATTTCCGGATCAGGAAGATCAGTACCTCCGGGCAGGTGAGCACCTATGCCGGTACAGGCGTTGCCGGCTCGGCCGACGGGCCTGCAGCAAGCGCTACTTTCGGAGCCACGGGTGGCGTGGCGGCAGATGGCATAGGAAATGTTTATGTTGCTGATTTAGGCAATAGCCTGATCAGGAAGATAGATCCAACAGGTGTTGTAAGCACGCTTGCGGGCAGTGGTATTGTGGGGTCAGTAAATGGTGTAGGCAAAGCGGCCAGTTTTAACCATCCGAATGATATCCAGGTGTATAATACCGGCTCGGTTTATGTAACTGATTATGGCAATAATCTCATCAGGCAGATTATTGTAACGGGCTATACTATTGATAAACCTTTGCCTCCGGGTTTAAGCTTTGACCCTACAACCGGTATCATTACCGGAACGCCTACTGCAGTTTGGCCGGCAACCGATTATACGGTTACCGCCTATAATATCGGGGGCAGCAGTCAAACCATTGTCAATATAGAGGTCGAACCCAGCTTGGTATTCCCGGCAATTACGGCCAAGACGATATGCTCCGCTGATTTCGATCCCGGTGCAACAAACAATGGCGGAAGCGCAATTACGTATACCAGCAGTAATATAGCTGTTGCCACCATTGTTAATAATAAAATACATATCATCGGCCCGGGCACGTCTGTTATTACGGCAAGTGATGGTTTTTCATCGCAGCAGCAAACATTAACGGTTGCTGTGCCTGTTTACCCAACGATCAGTATAACGGCCGACCATGTGAGTATCTGCGCCGGGACGCCGGTCACTTTTACTGCGGCAACTACCAACGGCGGCTCCGGTCCGTCCTACCAGTGGCAGATCAATGGCAGCAATGCAGGCACTAACAGCAGTACTTTTATTGCCAATGCCTTAACGTCGACAGACACTGTACAGTGTACCGTAACAAACAATGATATTTGCCCGGTCAGTACCACTTCAAATCAAATAACAGGTATTATAGTTAATCCTTATTTAACACCGGCTGTAACCATACAGTCATCTGCCACAACAAGCATTTGCCCCGGCACACCAGTTACTTTTACAGCAATGCCGGTAAACGTAGGTACGTCTCCTTCCTATCAATGGCAAGTTAACGGCTTAAATGTCGGTAGCAGCAGCACGGTATACAGTAGCAGCAATTTTACTAACGGCGATATCGTTAATTGCATCTTAACAGCCAGCGGTGGCTGCTTTGCCCCGGTAACAGCAACATCGAACAGCGATACCGTTGGTGTAATTGCACCTGCCAATCCCGGCCCATCGGTTACTATTAGCGCATCGGCAAATAATGTTTATGTGGGCACTTATATCACATTTACTGCCATCCCCGCCAATACCGGCTCTGTTGCAAGCTTTCAGTGGAAGGTTAACAATGTTGACCAGAACACTAACAGCAGTACTTTTACAACCAATAAACTAAAAAACAATGATGTTATCACCTGTACAATCACACTAAGTAACGGATGTGTGGCAACTGTTACCAGTTTGCCATTTACCGTAGTTTTGCTGCCTTTGCCACCTGTTATTATACCCAATACATTTACCCCCAACGGTGATAGTGTTAATGATACCTGGAGTATTGCAGCATTGGCCTATTATCCAGACTGCCAGGTAAATGTATACAACCGTTATGGCTCGCTTGTATATCAGTCCAAAGGTTATAGCGCAGCATGGGATGGCACCTATAAGGGTAAACTATTGCCGGTAGGCACCTATTATTACCTGATAGACCTCGGGACAAAAACGGATAAACTTAGCGGAGCAGTTTCGATTGTACGCTAACTTAGAAATATGCTGAAGCGCGGTAACACAAAAAATACCCATAAATACCGATGGGTTATCAGAGTGTCCCGTCCTGAAAAAAGTTGACTAAAAAAAGTCAACAAGATGAAGAATCAACTAGTTAGAGAGGCGGAAGGAGTCTCAAAGCGTTACAGTGTGGCGTTTAAAAAGCAGGTAGTTCAGGAATTGAACAAGGGATTGTTGAACCGTGTAGAACTTCGGGAGAAGTATGGTATAGGCGGTAAGTCGAGCATAACGCGATGGAGCGAACAATTTGGTAACTTGCATTATAAAGACAAAGCCCTTGTAGGCAGACCGATGAAGGATAAGTTAAGACAACGGATCAAAGAGCTGGAAAGGCAACTGGAAGACGAGAAGTTTAAAGTACTGGCGTATGAAACACTGATTGAAGTAATCAAAGAAGAAGACGGGATCGATCTGTTAAAAAAGGCGCCGCCAAATAATCAGTAAGCTTGCCCAAACCCGGCCACGCAAAGTGAGCCGCTGTTGTGCATTGTTTGGCCTGAGTAAACAGGCTTACTATAAACAGGTAAAGTGCAAAAATGAGAACGAGGCGGCCTGGAGACAACTGAAGCCGTTTGTGCTGAACTTACGGCGCAAGCTGCCACGGCTGGGCACCCGCAAGCTGCACTACCTGTTAAAAGAGCAAGGAGTTGCTATAGGCAGGGATGGCTTGTTTGAGTTGTTAAGGAAAGAAAATATGCTGGTGCCGACACGTAGAAAATACGTAAGAACAACCAATTCCAGTCACTGGATGCGTAAATACCCTAATTTGGTAAAGGATATTGAACTCAACCGGCCTGAACAGATTTGGGTGGCAGATATCACTTACCTGGATACAAAAGCAGAGGGTAATGTGTACCTGCATTTAATTACAGATGCCTATTCAAAGCAGATCGTGGGTTATGAACTGTGTGATAATATGACGGCAGAATCAACCCATAAAGCATTGAAAATGGCTTTAAACGAAAGACAATACAAAGACCAGGCACTGATCCATCATTCGGACAGAGGCTTGCAATATTGCAGCAAGCTTTACACGGAGTGCCTGATGGCAAACCATATCGCTATCAGCATGACGGAAAATGGCGACCCGTATGAAAATGCAGTTGCTGAAAGGGTCAATGGGATACTCAAGGATGAGTTTGGCTTAGCAGATCAGCTGAACGACATTAAAGAAGCAATGAAACAAGTAGAACAAAGCATATTCACTTATAATCATTACAGGCCGCATTTGAGTTGCAGTATGTTAACACCAATTCAAATGCATAAACAAAAGAAAATTAAAGTAAAATTGTATCACCAAAAATAGTCAACCTTTTTTAGGACTCGACAGAGTTATTTAGTTAATTAGCACACCGTTAACCCTTATTATTAATTGAATGAAAAACATCTACATTTATCTATGTCTCGCTGTACTTGTTTTGCTGGCATCTTGTTCGCCTAAAGGCAAATACTATAAAACCAATAAAGTTTATACTCACCAGGCGGATTCGTTCGCACGTATACTAAAATCGGAACAACCCGCTATGTTAACCGATTCGATGGGCATGAGCATCCCCTCTGAATGGGTAGGCACCGTAAACTTTGGTATCCGTAAACCTGCATATGTGATCATCCATTACACGGCGCAAAACTCGTTAGACGAGACGGAGCGCACCTTTACCTTAAAACGCACCGCAGTTAGTGCGCACTATGTGATCGGCCGTGATGGTAAAGTAGTGCACATGGTGAACGATTACCTGCGCGCCAATCAGGCAGGTATCGGCAAATGGGGCAGCGTGATTGATATGAACAGCTGCTCAATAGGCATCGAATTAGATAACAATGGGGAGGAGCCTTTTAGCGAACCATTGATCAACAGCTTGATCAGCCTGTTAACCAAACTAAAAAAAGCTTATAGCATACCTACCGCTAACTTTATCGGCCACGAAGATTTTGCACCAAAACGTAAACCCGACCCGGGACCGCTCTTCCCATGGAAAAGAATGGCCGAACATAGCTTTGGCTACTGGAGCGACGATGTGCTGGAGCTTGCTCCCGATAACTTCGACCCGGTTATTGCCTTGCGCCTGATCGGTTATGATACCAGCGATCTGAACAGTGCCATCGTAGCCTTTAAGCGCCATTTTGTACAAAGCGATATCAAAGGTAAATGGACGCAGCTTGACCTGAACATCCTGTACAACGTTTATCAGAAGTATTAGCATAAGCTTTTATTTAAGGCGTTTTTGTATATTTAGGCACCTAAACTTTACACTATGCGCCTGGTTAAACCGCTGCTGTTAGCGATAACGCTCTGCTATTGTTCTTTCGCGAAAGCACAAAACGATGATAAACTTTCGTACGATTTTTCGTTCGGAAAAACTGCCGCCAGCAAAGGCGGCGGTACGTTTATCGGTAACAGTATCAAAATGACTTTCCCGATAGGGAAAGGTTTTAGCCTTGGGCCTGAGTTAGGCCTGATGAATGTAAACGATACCCATTCGCTGCTGGATAGCGCGTCGTACAAAACCATTGGGCTGTCGTTGGGCTACCATACCAAACTCGGCGAAAAAACCATCATGGTTATTCATGTTGAGCCATTGCTGGCATCGGATTTTAACGATATTTCGGGCGAAGACCTGCGCTTTAAATCGGAAGTGTTGTTCCTGTCGCCAACCAGCAGAAAGTTTGCCTTAGGGTTTGGCCTGGGTTACCAGTACCAGTTTAGCGGCAGTCAGCTATTGCCGATCGTGACCATGATCTGGCACATCAGCGATAACATTACCCTGAGCGGGCCACTGCCTTTGGTACCCCGGCTGGATTTTAAGCTGAACGATAAATGGACGCTTGGCGGCGGCTTTAAAGGCGACTTTGGGTCGTACAGGCTTAGCGCCACTAAATTTAACAGCCGATACGTGCAATACCGCAGCTCAAACTTTGGTATCACTACCCAATACATGCCTGATAACAAACTTACATTAGGTGGTTTTTTAGGCATAGGCAGCCGCAAGCTGGATATTTATCAGAAGGACCAGACCGTGCCCCTGCGTATTTACGGCTGGAACATAGGCGGCGGTAGTTATACACCCTACTTTACACAAAAGTACAGTGGCCTGGCCCTCAACCTGAGTTTGGCCTGCAAATTATAGCGATAACCGCCCCTGGTAATAATCTAATATCTTGGTGCGGATGAGGTAATCGTACCGGCTGCTGATGAGGCTTGTTTTTGCCCTGTCGAGATTGCCTTTTACAATCAGGAAATCGACAGAGGTCAATACTCCCGCATTGAACCTGATCTCGGCCACCCGGAACGATTCGGCAAAAGCATCTACCTGCTCGATCAGCAGTTTATAACGATCGTAAGCGGCAGACATGTTCACGTAAGCCTGATCGATGTTTTCGCGAAGTTGAATACGTGTGTTTTGCTCAATATATTGCGTGTTCAACAGATCGAGCTTGGCTAATTTGATCTTATTTCGGTTTTGAAAATAGTTTAGGATAGGCACGTTGATACCCACGCCCAACGACGTACCGTAATTGTTTTGCAGCTGATTGACATAACCCACGCTGGTACCGCCGCTTGCCGAACTCGAGTAATTGGTACCTAAATTACCTCCCAGCGAAATGGATGGTATCAAGGCACCTTTAGCTATCTGTACACTTTTTTCGGCACTTTGTCGGCGCAGTTCGGCAGCTTTTACATAAGCGAGGTCGGTAAGTGCTTTGTTGTAGATCTGGTCGGCGGTTTCGTTATATTGCACTGGTAGCTGATCGGCCAGCTGACGTTGTATCCTTACGTTTTTGTTATAGGGCACGTTCATCAGTTGCAGCAGGGTTAGCCTGGCAATATCGAGCGTACTTTTGGCATTCACCACATTTAGTTTATCGGCAGCAGCCTGGCCTTTCAGATCGTAATAAGCAGATGGCAGCACGGCACCGTCTTTGTTCAATACCGCCTGGCGTTCTTCCTGCTTTTGCGATACCACGGATTGTGTGTTAGCCTGGGTAAGCTGGTCTTCGGCGTTAAGTACCTGCAGGTACGAAGTAATAACGTTGAGGGTAAGGTTATCCTTAGCCTGCTGAAAATCCATTTTACCGGCCTGGTATGCCAGCGATGTTTGCTTTACTGCGTTTTGCAGGGTTAGCCCGCTTGATAGGGTAAGGCTGCTGTTCAAGGCATACGTTGCAGAAGTAAACTGCGTGCTTACATACTGGTTGGTTGAGGGGTTGAGGCTGCGGCCATCGCTGATGCTATGGTCAACTGAGCCGTTAAAACTGGGCAGCATGTTTTCGCGGGCCTGCTGGTAACTGATGCGGTTGCGCTCCATCTGTATCTCGCTTTGCTTAACTACCAGGTTGTTTTTGATGGCGATATCCAGGCATTGCTGCAGGGTTAAAGTGGTATCGGGTGCCTGGGCAAAGGCCATGTTAATGCTTATCGCGATAAAAAACAGAGAGAATATATATTGCAGATATTTCATGTTTGTAAAACTCAGATATTGCGCGATGAGTCGATCTTACCATCGAGCAGGTTGATGATGCGCGAGCCAAACTCGGCGTTCTTTTCGGAGTGGGTAACCTGAATGATGGTTACGCCATCCTCTTTGTTGAGCTTGCGGAAGAGCTCCATAATATCCTCGCCCTGTTTGGAGTTGAGGTTACCGGTAGGCTCATCGGCCAGTAATAATTTAGGTTTGGTGATCAATGCGCGTGCTATGCCAACCAATTGCTGTTGCCCGCCCGAAAGCTGTGCCGGGAAAAGGTCTTTTTTACCGACGATCTGGAAGCGATCAAGGATATCCGCAACAAGCGCCTTACGTTCGCTGCTTTTTACATCCTGGTAAATGAGCGGGGTTTCGATGTTTTCGTAAACGGTGAGCTCGTCTATCAGGTGATAGGCCTGGAAAACAAAACCAATATTGCTTTTATACAAAGCCGAGCGTTGTTTTTCTTTGAGATTATGTATGGCTTCTCCCAAAAAGTAATGATAACCTTCGGATGGCTCATCCAGCAAACCGATGATGTTGAGCAGGGTTGATTTGCCCGAACCCGACGGGCCCATGATGGAGATAAATTCGCCGGCATCAACATCCAGATCGATTTTGTTGAGCACAAAAGTTTTGTTACCGCCTACATTGTAGTGCTTTGAAATATTTTTGAGTGATAGCATTTTATTGGTTCATTAGTTTATTAAGTTCATTTGTTGATTAGGTTCATGGTCGATCTATAAACCATGGTACTTGCATTTTATTATTCCCGTTTTCCCACTCACTGTTCGCCATTCACTACTCACCAAATCATTCGTTCCTTAAACTGGTAACCGGGTTGGCCAAAGCCGCCCTGATGGACTGAAAGCTGATGGTAGCAAAAGCGATCAGCACGGCCATACATCCGGCGGCAGCCAAAACCCACCATTGGATGTTGGTACGATAGGCAAAATCCTGCAACCACCGGTTCATAGCGTACCAGGCCAGCGGCGATGCAATAATGATAGCGATAAACACCAGCCTGATAAAATCCATCGATAACATATTGACTATGGTTGATACGCTTGCACCTAATACTTTACGGATGCCGATCTCTTTGGTACGTTGCTCTGCGGCGTAAGCAGCCAGGCCAAACAGGCCAAGGCAGGCTATCAAAATAGCCAATGTGCTGAAGGATATAAACAGTGTACCAATGCGTTGCTCGGCGCGGTAGGTGGCATCAAAATCCTCATCCATAAACGAGTAGCTGAACTGCTGGTTGGGTGAGAAGTTTTTCCACTTGTTTTCTATCTGCGCTATTAATCCCGATAGGTTGGCTGTACTAACCCGGGCAGTTACAGAACCACGATCTTCGTTATAAACCAGGGCAACAGGTTTTATCTGGTCGCGTAAGGAGCTGAAGTTAAAATCCTTCATCACACCAACAATATGAAAGGCCTGCAGGCCGAAGCTAAAGCGGTACACGGTTTTGTTAAGCGGATCTTTAAAACCAAAGCGTTTTACAAAGGCTTCGTTCACGATCAGTCCCGATGAGTCTGACGCCATTCGTGGTGAGAAATTACGCCCCGCGATGAGCTTAATGCCTAAGGTATTGATATAATCCTCGTCGACCGGCCAAAAATCGGATAAAACATCTTGTTTGATATCGATCGGTAAAGCCGGAAATAAACCCGTTACATTGCGGTCTTCGCCGGTTGGCAGATAGGTGCTCATGGTGGCGCTAAGCACACCGGACATTTGCTTAATTTCCTGCTTTAATATCTTAGCCTGGTTGCCCAATACCGCTGTGTTTTTAATTATCAGTACCTGGTCGCGGTTAAAACCGAGGTTTTTGTTATGGATAAACTTTAATTGATTATAAATAACCAGTGTGCCGATGATGAGGAAGATAGAAATGGAAAACTGGAAAACCACCAAAAAGCTGCGCAGAAAACTGCCCCTAAAGCCAGTAGATAGTTTGCCTTTCAATACTTCGATAGGTTGAAAAGCCGACAGGAAAAACGCCGGGTACGATCCTGCAAGGAAACCGATAACTACGACGATAAGCAACAATGATGGTATTAACCACAGCATCGAACTTAAAGTAAAAGCCAGGTGTTTTACTGCCAGTTGGTTGAAGAAAGGCATAAGCAACCAGGCCAACAGTACAGCGATAACGGTTGAAACCAATGTCACCAAAACCGACTCGGTGAGGAACTGGAGGATGAGATATTTGCGTGCCGAACCTAATACCTTGCGTACACCAACCTCGCGCGCGCGGTTTGAGGAGCGCGCTGTGGCCAGGTTCATAAAGTTAACGCAGGCTATCAGCAATATAAATATGGCAATTACCGAAAATATGTATACGTATTGGATGCTCCCTTTCTCCATCAACTCGTATTGGGCAATGGAGTGCAGGTGGATATCCAGCAACGGTGTTAAAGTATAGGTCAAATAATTACCGTTGGTATGCATTGATTCGGGATAGTGTTTATAAGCAATGGCCTGCATTTCGCTTTCCAGCTTTTTAATATTGGCTCCCGGTTTAAGCATTACGTAGTTGTGTACCCCGCCGTACCCCCAGCCGCCACGTGTAGATTCAGGGATGGACGAGTACGATAAAAAGAAATCATAATTAAAATGCGACTGTGTAGGTACATCTTTAATAACAGCGGTTATTTTGTAAAAGCTGGTATCGTTAATGGTAAGGGTTTTACCGACAACATCGTTCGTGTTAAAATACTTTTGGGCGGTGCTTTGGGTAATTACTGCGGTGTGTGGCTCATCCAGTGCGGGCTTTCCGCCAATGGCGGGTAAAGTAAAAATGTCGAATATGCGCGAGTCGGTATAAACGATGTTCTTTTCCTGGATGTCGTTATTCCCTTTTTTGATGCGGAACTTTTGGGCGGAAAGGAACAGCGTATTCACCGGGATGAACCTTGCCTGTTTTTCAAATTCCGGCAAATCTTTAGTGGCGTAAAGCAATGGCTTTTCCGATCCGGCGAACACCTGTTCGTTGCCATTTAACCGTGCGGTTTCAGTTATGCGATAGATGCTGTCGGCTTTGGTGTTGTAACGATCGTAACTTAGCTCATCAACCACATAAAAAACAATGAGCAGGCAGGTAGCCAACCCAACCGATAGCCCCAAAACATTAATAGCCGTAAAGCCTTTGTTTTTTTTAAGGCTGCGATACGCCGTTTTAAAATAGTTTCTGATCATAACCGTGGTTATTTAGTTATTGTGTTAATTGATCATGATATTTTATTGAACTTGTTCCATTCACTGCTCACTACTCTCCGTTCACCAAATCATTCATTCTTCAAACTATCCACCGGGTTGGCTACCGCCGCCCTGATGGTTTGAAAGCTTAACGTTACCAATGCTATCAGCACCATTAAAACCCCGCTCAGCGCGAATATCCACCAGTTTATTGTGGTACGATAGGCGAAGTTTTGCAACCAATTATTCATGGTGTACCACGCTACCGGCGAAGCAACGATAAAAGATATCAATACCAGCTTTACAAAGTCTGTCGATAGTATCGCAACCAAATGCGTAACCGAAGCGCCCAGGACCTTACGAATGCCGATCTCTTTGGTACGCAGGCTGGTGGTGTAAATAACCAGTCCCAGTAAACCAAGGCAGCTGATAAATATGGCCAGCCCGGTAGCCCAGATTAACAAGCTCGATATGTGTTGTTCTTTTTCGTAAAACTTAGCAATGGCCTGATCGTAAAACTCATACTCAAAATCGTCCTCGGGGTAAATATCCTTATACGCTTTACTTATTTTGCCGATGGTAGTTTTCCAGGCTGTGCCGTCATTGTTTTCGGGGCCTAAAGCTACATGCAGTTCATAACTATTGCTGCTTGCGCCTGTAAATATCAGCGGCCGTATCGCAGCATGTAACGATTCCTGGTTAAAATCGCGCATTACACCAATTACCGGGAGCTTTACGCCGCTCCAGTCGAGCGTTTTACCGACTGCATCTGCGGCATTTTTAAAGCCGATCATATGCGCGTAGGTTTCGTTCACAATAGCTTCTTTAACGGTATCACTTTCGTGCGTGTTATTGCCTGCCAGCAGTTTAATGTGGTACAATTTCAGGTAGTTCGTATCGCCATATTTAAACTGCACGTCCAGTTGTATGTCCTTCTTTCCGTCTTTGTAGTTAACCTGCCCGGAGTTTGTGCCGTTAGTAGCCGGGGTATTGCCACCGAGGCTAACCATTTCGATGCCGGGAATATTTTTTAACCTGTTCAATAACACGATTCGGTTGTTGGCTTGCTTGCTAAAAAACGGCGTGCTAAAACTAATGATGGCATCTTTTTTAAAGCCAAGATCTTTGTTGAGCGAATAATGTATCTGCTTGGCTACCAAAAACGTGCCCATTATAAAAAACTGGGCAATTAAAAACTGGAATACCGTTAACGATTTACGGATCCATACGCGGCGGGTTTGGCCGGTGTTGGCATACGCCTGATTTTTGAGCACCAGTACCGGGTTGTAGCGGGATAATATCCACGATGGGTAAAAGCCGGATAACACACTAACTGTGATAACCAGTAAGATCATAAACGCGACGAGATCGGGCTGATGCAGCAAACTAAAATGCAGATCTTTGGGTATAAAGCCCGAAAATATATTAAACAGCACCGGTGCCAGTATCACCGATAAAATAGTGGCCAGCAGGGTTATCAAAAATGTTTCGCTTAAAAACTGGATAATGAGCTGTGTTTTGGTGCTGCCCATCGTTTTACGGATCCCGATTTCTTTGGCCCTTTGCGAGGCATGCGCGGTTGACAGGTTAATAAAGTTAATACTGCCTAATAGCAGTAAGAATGCGGCAACGGTGAGTAAGCCGTACAAAGTGCCTTTGCTGGCAAGCCGCCCATTATAGTTGCGATAATTACTGTTAAAGTGCAAATCGCTTAACGGTTGCAGCATAAAGGCCGATTCAAAACCCTTATGCTTTTTTACATATTTGGTGTTGAGTACACGCAGTTGTTGTTCAATTTGCCCGGGTGTTGTGCCCGGGTTTAGTTTAACATACAATTGCGATGAGCCATTCGTCATTCCCCAGTTATCCCAGCTGTAATTCTTTTTTAACCCCGTGGCTGGGATGGTTGAAAGCGATATAAAATCGTGAAAAGTAAAGTCGCTGTTATGGCTCAGCGTTTTTACTACACCGGTTACCGTAGTAGCTATGCTATCGTATATCACCTGGCGGCCCACAACCTGGTCGGCACGCAGATCGGGGAAATACAGTTTTGCGATCTTATCTGTTAAAACCACTTTTAGCGGATCATTCAGCGCCGAATTTGCCGACCCGGCTATCCATTCGTATGGTATCAGTTTAAAATAGTTGGCATCGGCAAAAATTAGATTATCCTGGTTTTTTAAAATCAAGGGCTGTTTGGTATTTCCGGGGATGATCACTTTGGTTTCGGAGTTATGCTGATGGAAAGCGGCAACCACGTGGATACCGCTCAACTCGTTACGTACGGCCTCACCAACCGGGGCGGGTACACCGCTATTATGATAAGGATTGCCCGAAAACTTCATGTCAGATACTACCCGGTATATCCGGTCATTATCCTTTTCAAATTTATCGAAGGTAAAATCGTAATTTACAATAAGGTATATGACGAGGGACGCGCTTATGCCTATCGCCAAACCCAATATATTGATCAGCGTGAATACCTTGAATCGCATCAGGCTGCGCCAGGCAGTTTTAAAGTAGTTTTTCAGCATACCGATTCTAAATTTAATCAAACGGGCTACAATAATATACCAAATATTTAATTTGTTGATTTATAGATACTTATAACAAAAATGAGCAAATTTTATGTTCGTTATTGTGACAGCAGGCGTACGGTTTTGATACACATGGCGAGTTGTCAATAGTGAATGGTGAGTTTTTTAGGGCGCCGTATTATTTCGCTACTCACCAATAACAACTTACCAGATCATTCACTCCTTAAGCCTTTAACCGGGTTGATCAATGCCGCACGAAGCGTTTGATAGCTTACCGTGATAAATGCCAGTAAGACGGTAAGGACGGCAGATAAAACAAATATCCACCAGCTTAAGGTTATGCGATAAGCAAAATCCTGCAGCCACCTGTTCATGGCATACCAGGCCAGAGGAGAAGCAATAATAATAGCGGTAAAAACAAGTTTCAAAAAGTCGGAAGATACCAAGGCTACAATGTTGCTTACGCTTGCACCCAGCACCTTGCGGATGCTTACCTCTTTAAAGCGTTGCTTAGTGGTAAATATGGCCAGCCCGAACAGGCCCAGGCACGATATAAAAACGGTAACAGCCGTAAATATATTGAGTATGCCCCCGGTGCGTTGTTCGTTCTGGTACATTTCGTCGAATTCCTGGTCCAGAAAATGCGCCTCGAACGGGGTGTTCGGGTAAAAGGACTTCCAGGTTTGTTTGATCCCGGTAAGGGTATTCTGCAAATTGCCGGCCGATGTTTTGATGAGCAGTTTACTAAACCAGTCGTACTCGGCAAAGAGCACTACCGGGGTAATGGATTTATGCAGCGATGCAAAGTTGAAATCGCGTGTAACGGCTTTAACTTTGCCGATACGCCCATTTACACCGATACGTTTACCTATAGCTTGTTCGGGTTTCCAGCCCAACGCTCTTGCTGCCGTTTCGTTAATAATAAAGCTGTATTTACGGTTGGCAAAAGTGTCGGTCATTACCTGTTTTTCATCAGCGGGTGTATAATCGCTGCCTTGCAGCAGTTTAATGCCCAGGGTATTAACAAAACCCCTTTCAACCGGGATGCCAGTTATCGATAAACTGTAGTCGGGCGATTTACCTTCGGCCTGGGTAATGGTGTACCCTCCTTTGATCTGAACCGGCGAGTCGTATGATGCCGTGGTACTTTTAATACCGGGTTGTGTGCTGATAGCGTTTTTAAATGTCTCTATTTTATTAAAGGGCATTCCGCCGATATCCATTACCAGCACCTGCGAACGGTTAATACCGGTATCCATACTTTGGATATAACGCAGCTGGTGCCCGACGATCAGCGTACAGATAATGAAAAAAACAGATACCACGAATTGGAGCACCACCAAACCTTTACGCAGATTGCCGTTTTTGCTGCTGCCGTGGCCTTTCATGTTGGTTACCGGCTTAAACGCTGATAAATACAATGCCGGGTAGGCACCTGTCAGCAAAGTTACCGTGATAAATAAGCCCGATAGTAAAGGAGCCAGCCAGGTAAACCTCCAGGTTGATAAGCCTAATTGACTGCCCGCAAAATTGCTGAATGCAGGGAAGGCCAGATAGGCCAATGCCAGGCCGATAAGCAAAGATGCAAGAGTAATTAAACCAGCCTCGGTAATAAATTGGATGAAAAGTTGTTTGCGTTGCGCACCCATTACTTTGCGTACGCCAATTTCGTGTGCGCGTTCGGCGGCGCGGGCGGTAACCAGGTTTAAAAAATTAATACAGGCAAGCACCAGTAAAATAACTGCCACAAAGCTTAAGATGTAAATGTATTTGATATTGCCCGATGGTTCCAAACCATTGCTTAGCGACGAATGCAAATGTACATCGGTGAGCTTTTCGAGTGTAAACCAGGCGTGCCTGCCTGGTTTTTGCTGGCTTTTTAAAACATCGGTCAGGTACAGGTTCATCTTTTGCTGTACGGATGTTGCGGCTGCCCCGGGTTTTAACAAAAAGTATGAGTAATCGTTACCCGAGTCCCATTTTAACACTTTCGACCTGTCGAGCATGCTGTAACTACCCAACATATCAAACTTGATCTGCGAGTAAGCAGGTACATCTTCTATTACACCGGTAACCATCATATTGTTAGTTTGATTGACCTTTAGTATTTTGCCGACCGGGTTATCGTTACCAAAATATTTTTTAGCGGTTGATGCCGTTAGAACCAACGAACCAGGTGTGCTTAAAGCCGAAGCCGCATTGCCGGCCAAAAACTTAAAGCCGAATATTTTAAAAAATGAATCATCAGCCAACAATACCTTTTTTTCATTAAACAGGTCATCTTTATATTGCACTGTTACAGGTTTATAGCCCGAATAGTTGTAAATACGTACGCCATCTTCAATACCGGCAATCTGCCTTTTAAATACCGGCACTACGGCGGTTGGTGTAACGGCCGAATTAGTTTCCTGGTTATCGTTGATGGTTTTGTAATTATTCCCCACCCGGACAATCCTATCTGCGTTAGGGTAAAACCTATCATATCGCAACTCGTTAAGCAGGTAAGTAGTTAACAATAAAAAGCAGCAAATACCCACCGCCAAACCAGCTATGCTGATGAGGGTAGTAGTTTTATTGTTCAATAAATAGCGCCAGGCTGTTTTGAAATAAGTTTTGATCATGATATTAGTTCATTAGTTGATTGGTTTTTCTAACTGCTACTTGTTCTATTCGCTCCTTAAGCTCTTTACCGGGTTAGCAATTGCTGCTTTTACCGATTGGAAGCTGATGGTTACTAACGTTACAGCCATAGTTAATACCGATGCCAGGATAAATATCCACCAGCTGATACCTGTGCGATAGGCAAAATCCTGCAACCACTTATTCATGGCATACCAGGCAACCGGGAAGGCGAGTAACGAGGCGATTAACACCAACCGTACAAATTCTTTCGAGAGCATGGTAACCACGTTTTGCACCGATGCGCCCAGCACTTTGCGGATGCCGATCTCTTTGGTGCGCCGCTCTGCTGTAAACATGGCCAGGCCGAGCATGCCCATACAGGCCACCGATACCGATAACGCGGTAAATACACTCAACACTTTACTCATGGTTCGGTCGGACCGGTAGAGCGAATCAAATTCGGCGTCCATAAAACTGTAATCGAACGGCAGCGATGGCGCAAATTGCCTCCATTTAGCCTGGATACTGTTGAGTGTTTCGGCGTAGTTACCGGGTTTTATCCTCACCGTCAGGTACGATGAGCGGATATTATAGGTTTTGGATGTGGTATAGAACAAAGCATAAGGGGCGATACTGTTTCTGAACGATGTGGTATTGAAATCCTTAAGCACACCGATCACGGTAAACTTCTGATAGTTATTGCCGGGGTACGTAATTGTTTTACCGATCGGATCTTTCCAGCCTATCTGTTTTACGGCAGTTTCGTTTAAAAGGACGGATGACGAATCATTGAACTTTTGTGAGAAGACTCTTCCGCCTGACAGTTTCAGGCCAAGGGTTGGCACAAAAGCTTCGTCAACCATAAACGACGAAAGATCGATATTGGTCTCCGCATTTTTCGTATTTGCACGGTCTGTTTCGGGTGTATACGTATCCCCGAACGAGCTTTCGGCTGGCAGGCCCGTCGATATGGCAGCATTAACCACCTGGGGTAATCTGATCAGTTCCTGCCTCAGGCTTTCCTGGCTCGCGCCAAGCCGCCCTACGTTGGGCACAATAACTATGTTTTCCTTATTAAAGCCAAGGTCCTGGGTTTTGCTGTAGATCAATTGTTTGTAAACCACAATGGTGCAGATTACCAGCACCGTTGATACCCAAAACTGAAATACCACCAAACCATTGCGGATAAAACCCGAGCCTTTGCCTTTTAATAAGTTACTGCCTTTTAAAATATTTACGGGGTTAAACGATGTCATGAAAAACGCCGGATAACTGCCCGCAAATACACCGGTAACCATCGCAAAAAGTAAAATACCGGTAACATATTTAACATTGAACAAAGAGAGGGCTGTGAGTTCCCTGTTTGATAACTGGTTAAAAGCGGGAAGCATCAGTATAACCAAAGCAATTGCAATAATTAAGGCCAGTAAGCTATACAACATTGCTTCGGTAATAAACTGCTTGATGAGCTGCGCCTTTAACGACCCTAATACTTTGCGGATGCCCACCTCACGGCTCCGTTTGATTGATTGCGCGGTAGAGAGGTTCATGAAGTTTACACAAGCCAGCAGCATGATAAATAAACCTATTGCCGCAAAAATGTATACGTACTTGATATCGCCCTGCTCAAAGTATCGCGTACCGATGGTAGCCGAATACAAATGTACATCGGCTAATGGCTGCAGCTTTAAGTCCCAACGGCCGCCTTTTCTTTTAAACTCGTCATAAGGTTGCCCTACCCGTTTAAAAGCGCTTGCCGCTTCAACTGCTATCATTGCCGGAATTTTACTTTCCAACCGGGCTATGCTTGCCCGATCGGCCGGTGCGTTTGGTTTAAGCTTAACGTAAGTGCCCATTTGCAACCATACCCAGCTCCAGCCGAAGTGTGCCACCGGCCTGAAGCTTGCAGTGCTGCGCAGCATGTCGAACTGCAGGGATGACTGTTGCGGGATATCTTTTAACACGGCAGTAACAACAAAAGGTGTTTGATCTTCGTCGAACACCAAAGTTTTACCGACAGGCGATTCATTACCAAAGTATTTTTTGGCTGCTTTTTGGGTTAATACAAGCGAGTTGACCTGGCTGAAACAGGTTGCGGCATCACCAATGATCAATGGGTAATTAAAAAACCTTAAAAAGTTCGAATCGACAACCAGCAGGTTGCGTTCGGTCAGCGATTTTTTCTGCCCGTTGTTTTCGTAATGCAGAATTTCATCGCCGGGTAAAAGTATGCGGGTGTAACTCTCAATTTCGGGAAAGTTTTTTGCTAACGCTGCTCCCGCCGGTGGCGGCGTATGCCCGATAACGCCCTCATCGTTACCCATTTTGGCATCCAGGTTTACACGGTATATCCGGCCGGCATCGTTAAAAAACCGATCGTAGCTTAACTCGTTCTTAATGTACAGACCAATAAGCAGTACACAGGCAAAGCCAATGGCTAAGCCGCTTATGTTGATGATACTGACCACCTTGTTACGAATAAGGTTACGCCAGGCTATTTTTACGTAGTTCTTTAACATGCTGTTAGTTTATTGGTTCATCGGTTCATTAGTTCATTAGTCATTGGTGGCTTGCTTACACGATACCTGTCTTGATTCTTGCATCTTGGCTCTTGATTCTTATTAATTACTCCGATCTCAAACTCTTTACGGGGTTTGCCAGTGCTGCACTAATGGCCTGGAAACTGATGGTTAAAAGCGTGATCATTATCGCCAGCACCGACGCTGCCACAAACACTACCGGGCCTATGTTGATGTGGTATTCGTACTTCTGCAGCCAATCGTGCAAAAAGTAAAATGCTATGGGTGATGCGATGATGCAGCTGATGCCTACCAAAATCACAAAATCTGTCGATAGCAACATCCATACCTGGGTAATGCTTGCGCCCAGTACTTTACGGATACCTATCTCTTTGGTGCGTTGCTCGGCGACGTAGGCAGCTAAGCCAAACAGGCCCAGGCAGGATATAAAGATGGCCAGGCCGGCAAAAATCCCGGCAAGTTTGCCTACTAACACTTCGAGATTAAATTTCTGATCATACTCATCGTTGGCAAACTTGTAGCTAAATGGGTATGCCGGGTTATATTTATTAAATATCTGCTCAATTTTGCCCATGGCCTGGTGGGTATTGGCATTGGCTGTTAACCTGAATACGGCTTTGGTGCCCCATTGCCCGTGCGAAAAAATAGCCGGTTCAACGGGCTTATACGGCGAGCCCATCACCGTATTCTTTACAACGCCAATCACCTTAACCCTGCCGCTGCCGTGGCTATTCCAGCTGATGAGCTGCCCGATAGGGTCTTTAAGCCCCATGCGTTTAACAGCGGCTTCATTTAAGATGACGTTGTCGGTATCCAACTCAAATTTGGGTGCAAAGTTTTGTCCGGCCAGTAGCTGCATGCCGGTAGTTTTAAAATAATTATCAGATACATAGAGCGTCACGATATTTACAGATTCCTCGCCTGCGCTTTTACCCGACCAATCGTCAACAGAAGTGTGCGCATAGATATCGGTCACCGGTGCCGAAGCTCTTGTAAAATTTTCTACCAGGCCCGTTTGCATCACGTCGCTTTTCAGGGCGGTGTAATGCTCGTTCAGGTCGGTGCTCAAATCGGCAGCCACCAGCCTGTCAGCACTGTAGCCAGTGGGCCTGTTTTTAACATGTTGTATTTGCTGATAAACAATAACGGTGCTGATAATTAAAGCGATAGAGCAACTGAACTGTACCACTACCAGTATTTTACGTGGTAACGCTGCTGCTTTACCTAATTGTATGCTGCCTTTTAAAACCTTTACAGGATTAAATGACGACAGGTAAAATGCCGGCCTGCTGCCTGCAAGTAAGCCGGTTATAACTACATAGCTTAACATAACGATCCAGAAAACAGGGTTACCCCAGGGTATCCAGATGTTATTATCGGCCAGTGCGTTAAATGAAGGTATGACCAATTGTACGATAACTATCGACAAGGCAAAGGCAATAAAGGTGATCAGGAGCGATTCGGTTAGGAACTGGAAGATCAGATCGCTGCGCTGCGAGCCGATAGCTTTACGTACGCCAACTTCGCGCGCACGTTTCTCCGACCGCGCGGTCGACAGGTTCATAAAGTTGATACAGGCGATCAGCAAAACCAGCAGGCCGATGATGCCGAACATGCGCACATAGTCAATAAACCCGCCGGATACTTTGCCGTTCGTAAACTCCGAACGGAGGTGCCAGTCTTTTAGCGCGTGCAGCATGATCTGCGGTTTTGCAGGGCGCATCTTTTCGCTATGTGCGCTTACAATATCTTTTATTTTAGGCTCAAGCTCGGCATAGCTGGCATTGGGCTGCAGCATTACGTAAATCTGGAACGAATTATTCGTCCAGCTGGTGGGCGCGCTTTTCATCCAGTCAAGAGCGCTTACCAGGTATTCAAAAGGGAATAAATAGTGAAAATATAGCGACGAGTTTTCTGGCAGGTCCTTTAAAATACCTACAACTTTCAGGTTGTCTTTATTATCAAACTTTACCATTTTACCCATGGGGTCGGCATCGCCAAATAAGGCTTTGGCTGTCGATTCGGTTAGCAGAATGGTATACGGATCGCTCAACGCCGTAGCCGCGCTCCCTTTTACCAGTGGGAATTGAAACATCTTCAAAAAATCGGCGCCAACGCCCATCCCATTTAGATACAGCTTTTTATCACCAACCAACAGGTCGTGTTTCTGGTCCCAATCGCCACGGGCTACATATTTAATTTCGGGATAGTCTTTTTTTAGTACATCACCTATCGGTAACGACATCGCATCCTGTGTGTGCATACCATCGTGCGTGCTGGTAAAGGTTATCTTGGCCTGGTAAAGCTGATCGCCGTTAGGCAAAAAATTATCGTACGAATACTCGTGGGCAACCCATAAACCAATGATCAAAGCCACGGCCATACCCGCGGCAAGCCCAACAATGTTTAGGGCGCTGTAAACCTTATTGTTTACCAGGTTGCGCCATGCTATTTTGACGTAGTTCCTTATCATGGTTATTGGGTTATTATGTCCATGGTCGATAGTCCATGGACCATGGTATTTTTCTTAAATTTTTAGCCATGGACTATCGACCATTGTCTATGGACTTTCTCATTCACTCCTCAAACTCTTTACCGGGTTGGCTATCGCAGCTTTTACCGATTGAAAACTTACCGTTACAAATGCAATAATAATGGCAATGGTGCCTGCCAGTACAAACATCCACCAACTGATATTTACGCGATATACAAAATCCTGCAGCCATTTATGCATGGCATACCAGGCTATGGGTGTAGCTATGATGATGGAGATGAACACCAACTTTAAAAAATCTTTAGATAGTAGTTGAACAATGCCGGTAACGCTTGCCCCTAACACTTTACGGATACCTATTTCTTTATTGCGCTGCTCGGCACTAAAGGCTGCCAGCCCGAACAAACCCAGGCACGAAACAAATATGGCAATGAGCGTGAACAGGTTGATGATCTGCGAAAGCGTAACCTCGGTTTCGTATTGCCTTTGTACTTCTTCGTCTAAAAAGGCATAATCGAAAGGTGCTGATGGGATATCCTTATGCCATACAGCTTCAATTTTGCCGAGCAATTGTTTATAGTCGCTACTGTTAACCGACGCCACGATATTTACAAATCGGGTGTTATCGTTACTGTAAACCAGCATAAACGGCCTCACTTCGATGTGCAGCGAGTTATAATTAAAATCTTTCATCACACCGGCCACTTCAACATAAGTTGCCGGGTTGGGGTTATATTGTGTGTAAAGCCTCGCGCCGATGGCTTTCTGAGGGTCGAGCCCTAATCGTTTTGCCAGTGTTTGATTAATGAGCACCTTATCGGTATCGCCCTGCCTGAAGTCGCGGCCGTTTAAGATGTGTATGCCGTGCGCCTGCACAAAATATTCGTCGGTTGCTATGTTTTGCGCATCAATGGCGGTTGCCATATTACCGCCTGCTGGGTAAACGCCATGGTCGTGGCCGATGAACTGCCCCAGGTAATTATCCGCTTTGGTTACTGCTTTTACATCGGCCATCTGGCGCAGGTCGTTGGCAAAATTGGTCATTTTGCCCTGGGTATCGTTGGTATAAAAACCAAATACCAGCTTCTGCTTCTGGTTAAAGCCGAGATCGCGGTTTTTAATGAATGATAACTGGCTATAGATAATAATGATAACCGAAATAAGCACAACAGCAAGCACAAACTGGAATACCACCAGCGAGCGCCGTATGCCCGCCGCCGAAACATAGCTGGTAAAATTACCTTTGATTACCTTGATGGCCTGGAAAGCCGAAAGGTAAAACGCCGGGTAGCTGCCGGCAATAAAACCGGTTACTAAAATAATGCCCGCGAGCATGAGCCAAATGCGGTAATCGGCTAAAAATGCCAAACCGATAACTACACCGGTTATACCGTTTAAATAAGGCATTACCGCCAGCAGCAAAGGCAAAGCCAGCAATACACCGATGAACGAAAGCAGGAATGATTCGCCCAGAAATTGTTTAACGAGATCAAACCTGCCGGCGCCGATCACCTTGCGCACGCCAACCTCTTTGGCGCGTTTTGAGGCGCGGGCGGTAGACAGGTTCATGAAGTTGATGCAGGCTATCACCTGTATCATGATACCGATAGCTAGTAATATGTATAAAAATGATGGACTTACGGTTTTACTTTGCTCTACCTCATAGCCCGGAGTGGTATGTATCGATGCTACGGGTTGCAGGTGCAGCGCTTTTTGCATCCCCAGCTCTTTTAGCTGCTGTTCGCCGTGCTTATTTAAAAAATCGGGCAATTTTTGTTCTAAAGCTTCAGCACTTGCTCCCGGATGTAGTTTGATATACGAATTGGTGAAATTATTACCGGCCCATATCTGGTTTCGCAATACATAATCGCCAATGCCGCCACTATGCATGGTTACAAGCATGCTGGCTTTGATATGGGTTTTACCCAGGCTCTCGTCAATCACACCGGTAACTTTAAAATCGTGCTTGCCATAGCCATTATCAATATTTATAGTTTTGCCGATAGGGTCGTCGCCGGCAAAAAGTTTATCGGCCACAGGTTTAAACAGCACGATAGAGTAAGGCTCGGTTAAGGCCTTTTGCGGCGAGCCATTCACAAAATGATAGTTGAATACATCAAAAAAGGTCGAGTCGACATAAAACATGTCCTTCTCATAAAACGACTTTTCTTTATAGCTCAACAAATGCCTGTTTACGCCGAGGGTGTTTACCACACGTACATATTGCTGCACTTCCGGAAAATCGGTTTTAAGGGCGGGCGCTATCGGCGGAGATACTGTTGCATGGATATGCTTATCGCCCGAAAGGGATAAAGTGGTGGTAACCCGGTAAATATCCTGCACATCTTTATGATGCTTGTCATAACTATTCTGATCCTGCACGTACAATAAGATATAGATACAGCACATGGCACCTATAGCCAAACCAACGATATTGATGAAGCTGAATGTTTTGTTCTTGAGTAAGAACCTGTATGTGGTTTTTAGATAGTTTCTGATCATGCTATTTGGTTTCTTAGTCCGGAAGACGGGAAGTCCGGAAGTCCGGAAGTTCTATATCGTTATATTTAAATACCAGTTCGCAGTTGTCTTTCGGACTTGCTGACTTTCCGACTCAAGACTACTCGCTCTTCAAACTCTTTACCGGGTTTACATAGGCTGCTTTTACGGCTTTAAAGCCTACGGTTAACCAGGCAATAATTACTGATGTTAATATAGCTGCTGCAAACACCCCGGCACCGATATCAATGCGGAAAACAAAATTTTCTAACCAGTTATGCATTAAAAAGTAGGCTACCGGTGCCGCTACTATAAAAGCTGCCAGTATAAGCAATGTAAACTCTTTCGAAAACAGATAGATAATATGCCCCACACCGGCGCCGAGCACTTTGCGTATGCCCACTTCCTTTGTTTTTTGTACGGCCATAAACGATACCAGCCCATACAAACCCAGGCACGAGATAAAAATGGCCAGCGCCGCAAATATTTTGTATACCAGCGATAACTGGCCTTCCTGCTGGTAATAGTTTTCGATGCTCTTATCTAAAAACGAAGCAGTATTGGCGTATTCGGGGAAGAACTTATTCCATTCGGCCTGTATGGCTTGAGGCGCCTGTAAAACATTCGCCGAATGCAGCTTAACCGATGTTACGCTGTAGTACTTCTTGCGTGTTGAAATAAATACGGGTTTTACACTTTCGCGCAGCGAGTTGGTTTTAAAATCCTGCACTACGCCGACAATGTTTTTCCATGGGGCGGTACCTATACGTATTTGTTTGCCTATGGCGTCGGCAGGTTTGGCAACGTGCAGTTTAGCCAGCAAAGTTTGGTTAACAACTACTTCGTTTATGGTATCAGCTAAAGCGAACGGCCTGCCTGCCAGAAACCTCAGGCCAAATGTTTTAAAATAGTCGGGGTCGGCAAATTTTAGGTCGATGCTGTACTTTTCGTCGGGGCGGTGATCGTAAGAAAAGTTGGTTTGCCAGTCGTTATCTGATTGCGGCACATCGCTGCTGAAGGTTACCGATTGTACGCCTGGCAATTGCAGTAAACGTTGCTTAAAAGCCGCTTGCCGCGATATGGCAGCACTATCGGTATTGGCGTTTAAAACCAGCACGGCATCTTTATTAAAACCCAGGTCGGCTTTGCTGATAAAGTCCATCTGGCTTACGGCCACAATGGTGCCGATAATTAATACCTGCGATATGGCAAACTGCGTAATTACCAATCCGCGCCTTAGTGAGATACCGCCGACGGTGGCCGAAGTGATCTTGTTTTTTAAAGCCAAGGCAGGGGTAAAGCCCGAAAGGATAAGCGAAGGATAAATGCCTGATAAAAAGGTTACCACGATGATGCCAGCCAGTACAAACAACAGGATGTCGGTACGAAGGATGCTCAGGGTTTCCTGTATCGTCATGATGTTTTTAATGTAAGGCAGCGCCAGCGCAGCGATAAGCAATGCAAGCGCTGTAGCTATAAAAACCATCAGGGCTGTTTCGCCCATCATTTGCCAGAACAGTTGTTTGCGGCTGCTGCCTAAAACCTTGCGTACACCAACTTCCCTCGAGCGGGTAACGGCTTTTGCGGTTGATAAATTAACAAAATTGATGCAGGCCATTACGATGATGAGCACCCCGATCAGCGTAAGGGTGAGTAATTTTGATTTGCTGGTGATATGATCGCCAAAGTTTGAGAAATCGGTATCGAAATGGATATCGCTCAAAGGCTGCAACAGGTGTGTACGTTTAGTATAGGCATGCGCCCCGTAAAACTTAACATTCGATTGTTTTAACTGTGTTTCGATGGCGGCCTGTGTGATACCGGGCGGCAGCAGCATAAATACCTGGTAGTTGCTGGTCATGCCAAACCAGGTTGGCTCGTACCCATAAGTTGCAGCCGCGGTTTTCATTGCAGCAAAGGAGCCTACTATCTTCAACGGGAAATCCGAATGGCCAGGCACATTGTCAATAATGGCCGATACCTTTAAGGTTAAAGCATTATCGATCCTGAGCAGCCTGCCAATCGCCGTTTTCCAATCGCCGAAGTACTTAACGGCCATATCTTTGCTCAGCAAAACGGTATTAGGCTCGGCCAAGACTTTGGCGTTGCCGGCCAAAAAATTGTATTGAAATACTTCAAAAAACTGCGGTTCGCAATAAAACAGGCCGTTGCGTTCGATAAACTTATTATCGTTTTTATTGCTGTTTAAAACCGTTACCTGGCTGCCAGGAGACGCAAATATGGCGCCGGTTTTTATGCTGGGATAGTCGGCACGCAGTGCATCCGCCATGGGGAACGGTACACCGGAGTTATAAACCATCCCATCCGGAAACTTATCCGCGGTAACCACGTGCATAATACGGCTGTAATTAGGCTGAAAGGTATCGTAACTGTTTTCGTACCTCACAACTATGTACAGCAACAGGCAGCTGGCAATGCCAATAGCCAAACCCAATACATTGATAACCGAGTATGCCTTATGTCTCGATAAGTTTCGTAAAGCTATTTTGATGTAGTTCCTTAACATGGTTATTGTGTTATTAGTTAGTCAATGGTCGATAGTCCATAGACCATAGTAATTTTTTTGTTCAATTTTAGCCATGGACTATTGACCATCGACTATAGGCTTTCTTATTCACTCTTCAAACTCTTAACCGGGTTTGCCAGCGCCGCTTTTACCGACTGAAAGCTGATAGTTACAAATGCGATCAGCATGGCAACAGCGCCCGACAGTACAAATACCCACCAGTGGATATGGATGCGGTAAGCAAAATCCTGCAGCCAGCTGTTCATGCTGTACCAGGCAATCGGCGAAGCAATTACAGCCGATATCAAGATCAGCTTCATAAAATCAGTAGCTATTAATGCCACGATCGACGAGATATTGGCGCCCAGTACTTTACGGATGCCGATCTCTTTGGTGCGCTGGCTGATCACTAATACCGCTATCGCGAACAAGCCCATGCACGATATGATGATGGTTAAAACCGCACCGCTGATAAATATTTTGGATAAGCGGCTTTCTTTTTGATACTGGCGCTCGGTATTTTCATCTAAAAACGAAGGGTCGCTTTCGGCTTTAGGGTTAACCTGTTTCCACATTGCGGTTATCGATGCCATAGCGGCCGGCATGTCGTTGGGTTTTACGCGTACGAAAATGTAACTGATGGGCCACTGTGGCTGCATCAGCATAGTGAGCGGCTCTATCTGTTTGCGTAAGGATTGAAAGTTAAAATCTTTAACCACACCTGCTACCTGCAGCTTTTTATTATCGATGGTGATGGTTGTACCGGTTGCATCTTTTTTGCTCAGTAAGGCAGCCATTTGCTGGTTAATGAGCACAAAGGCGGTATCAGTGCCAAAACTTTTAGAAAAATCGCGGCCGGATACCAATTGCAGTTGCAGGGTTTTCAGGTAGTCGTAGTCAATACGGCGCCAGTGCGTTTTAATATGTTTGCCGTTATAATCGAACGACATTTGGGATGTGGATGCACTGTTATCGCGCCCGCGGCCCATATTCATATCGGTGCCGGTAACGCTTTCTACGCGCGGGTTGGCCGCCAGTTTTACACGCATCAGTTCCAAAGCGCGCTGCGGATCGATATTGCTGCCGATAGGGATGCTGATAACCTGGCTTTTGTTATAGCCTAATGATTTACTGCGCAAATAATTAAGCTGCTGCCAGGCTACGGTTGTACAAATAATGAGTACGCTCGAAATCACGAACTGCACCACCATTAAGCCGTTGCGCATGCTGTTTGATTTGCCGGTATTGATCTTACCCTTTACCGTTTGCGCTATTTTGTACGATGACAGGATGGCAGCCGGGTAACCACCTGCTAATAGCGCAACCACGATAAACCCGGCGATGAAGTAAGCCGGCAAAAGGCTCCCCGATAAGCTACTGAGTATGACAGACTGGTTAAATATTTGCTTGTACTGCGGGAAAAGCAGGTAGGCCAGCAGCATCCCTATCAGCAACGAGGCCGTGCAGATGATCACCGATTCGGTACAAAATTGTATAATGACCTGTGTTTTGCTTGCTCCCAATACCTTGCGTACGCCAATTTCTTTGGCGCGGGTAAACGCCCTGCCTAACGACAGGTTGATAAAGTTTACTGTAGCGATAAACAAAATAAATATGCTGATCACCAGCAGCAGGTACGGGTAAAACTTGCTCGTACCGTTGTTCATGGCACTGATGCTGTTAAAATGCCAGTCAGGAAGCGGGATTAAACGCAACCGGTAATATTCGCCGTCGCTGTCGGGATGCCCGCCGTTGCTTTTGAGCATAGCGATGGTACTTGCCCGGTATTTGTGTGTAAAGCCGATGAGCCTTTTTTCAAACTGAGCATGGTTAACCTGGGCAGGCAGCTGTAAAAAAAGGATGTGATCGCTCATGTCCCAATCATCTTTGCCCCCGGCATAATTTGGCGACTGCTCAAAACGCACGATCAGGTCGTAATCAATACTCGAGTTTTTGGGGTTATCGCTGATAACCGATGAGATGGTAAAGTTGCGCCACTCGTTATTTACTTTTGCCTGTATCACTTTGCCAACAGCATCTGCATGGCCAAAAATGTTTTCGGCGATGGTTTTGGCGATAACAATATCGTTCAGATTCTTTAAAGGCTCAGCATGATTACCTTCGAGGATAGGGAAGCTGAACATTTTGAAAAAGTCCGGGTCGACGGTGCGTACCGTATAATTAAACTCCTTGCCTTGATAGCGGATAACCGTACCGCCAAAATCGCCAAAGCGTGAAGCTAACAGACCGGGAAAAGCGTTTTTTAAAGCCGGGGTGAGCGGTGCCGATACCGAGGTGTTATTATCGTTGCCGGCGGGGGTATGTTCTTCGCGGTATAGCTGGTAAATACTGTTTTTATTTTGATGGAAGCCATCGTACGAAAGCTCGTAAAAGGCCGTCATACTCAGCAAAATAACCGCGCCAAAGGCCACAGCCATGCCTGTAATGTTTACCGAAGCAAATATTTTATGCTTCAATAAATTGCGCCACGCTATTTTGATGTAGTTTCTGAGCATAGTTATTGGGTTATTTAGTTATTATGTTATTTTGTCCATGGTTGATAGTCCATAGACCATGGTCTTTTCATTTTATATTTTAACTATGGACCATCGACTATTGACTTTCTTACTCACTTCTCAAACTCTTAACCGGGTTTGCCAATGCCGCTTTTACCGATTGAAAACTCACCGTAATAAAAGCGATTATAATTGCCATAGTACCCGCCAGCAAAAACATCCACCACTGGATTGTGATGCGGTAGGCAAAGTTCAGTAACCATTTATCCATGGCATACCACGCAATGGGCGATGCGATGATTATTGCTACGATTACCAGTTTCAAAAAATCGGTTGATATTAAGCGGACAATATTTAGCACGCTTGCCCCTAATACCTTGCGTATGCCTATTTCTTTTGTGCGTTGCCTGGCAATAAAACTTGCCAGGCCGAATAAGCCCATGCAAGCTATAAATACAGCTATCGAAGCTGCCGTAATGAATATATCTCCTAACTTTTGCTCTGCTTTATATTGCTCATCATAATTTTCATCCAGAAAAAAATAGGCGAACGGATTGCCGGGAAATTGTTTTGCGTATAAATTTTTGAGTGTATTCAGCTTATCCTGCAGGTGATCCGTATTTAATTTAATGGTATAAAAACCGGTTGATACCGCGGGTAAAAATATCATTGGTTGTATCGCTTCGTGTAACGATAGGTGATGGTAATCTTTAACTACACCAATAATTTCAAATTGCTTACCCCAGTTTATTTTTTGCCCCACAATGTTATCTTCGCGCTTAAACCCAAATTGTATTGCCGCTTTTTGATTGATAATTATGCGCTGCGCATTGGAGTAGCCATTTTGCACATCGTTGGCAGTAAAGTTTTGACCCGACACAAGCTGGATACCATAGGTATCAAAGTAGTTATTGTCTATTAGTAACATAGAAAAGCTTTTCTTTTCATCCCCGGGGGTAGGGTTAAGGCGTGTAATTCCGTCTGCCGAGAAGTTATATCCACGTCCGGGAATATCATTTGAGGCTGCATATTTTTGAACAAAAGGCAAGGCCGCAAGTTGGTTTTTGAAGCTTTGTGAACGAAGTTTACCACCGTTTATTTCAGGCCCCGAAATCACCAGTCGTTGGGTAACCTGCATACCAAGATCCTGGTTATGCATAAACCCCAATTGCTTATATAAAACCAATGTTGATACGATAAAAACAATAGATACTGTAAACTGGAAGATCACCAGCCCCTGCCTTAATGAAATTCCCCTTGTAAAACCATCTAACTTATTACCGATGGTTTTTATGGGGTTAAGCGAGCTTAGTACGATAGCGACATAGCCGCCGGACAGCAGTGAGCCCAATAAGATAAGGGCCGGCGCTATCAGCCAAACCCATCCTTGCATCAAAATAGCCAGTGACAGGTTTTTATCCAGAAAATCGTTGTAGACAGGCTGTAATAAAATCACAATAAGCAATGCTAAAAAAACACCGCCCAGTGTGATCAGGAACGTTTCGCATAAGAATTGGCCGATCAGCTGTTTGCGCACAGCTCCCAACACCTTGCGCACTCCGATTTCGCGGGTGCGGTTTAGCGATTGAGCGATTGAAAGGTTGATATAATTTACCCATGCAATTATCAATATCAATATTGCGATACATAAAAACAAGCTAACCAGCAATAGGTTGCCAAACGTTTGTAATGGATAATTAAATGATGGAGCGAGGTGCAGATCGCTAAAAGATTGTAAAACCATCGGGTCGGTTTGGTTTTCGGGCTGCAACTGATGAACCGTATTGTTTATCTGTTTACTAAGCTGCTGCGTATCGGCATTATCTTTCAACAACAGATAAGTATTTACAAAGCCTGATTTCAGGCCTTTAGGGTCTGCCCAATCATTATCGTTACGTAATGCCGGGTTTTCTAACGTTTTAAAGGATAGGAGTATATCGGCTTTAATGTCTGATTGCGCAGGCATATCCTCGTAAACTGCAGTAACGGTATACAAGGTATGCCCAAATTGATTATTTACGGTAAGCACCTTGCCAATGGCACTGGCTTCTCCAAAATATTTTCTGGCAACAGACTTGGATAGGGCTAATGTTTGCGGTTCGTTTAAAGATGCATCGCCCTGTATTACCGGAAAACTAAATATCCTCAAAAAGTCAGGATCGGCATAGGCTACTTTGTCTTCGCGAAATGATTTCAGATCGGAGTTTCTATCAGCCAGGTAACTTACAATACCGTTACCCGCTACATCAGCAATACGCACATAGTTTTCAATAACAGGGCAGTTGGTTTTCAGTAAAGGCGCAAACCCCGGGGCGATATAATGGCTACTGTTGCCTTCTTTATAAACAGTACTGATGCGATACAGTTTTTTGTAATTTTTATGGAAGCGGTTGGCGCCCCACTCAAAAGCGATATATTGCATTATAAAAATAAACACAGCAATACCAATTGCCAAACCAACAGTGTTGATAAGCGAGAAGGTCCTGTTCCGCACCAGATTACGCCATGCTATTTTGATATGGTTCTTGATCATTGCCTGAGGGTTATTTGATAATCTCATCCATCAACCCCTCTGCCGGTTAAGCAGAAGGGCCTTTAGATGCACATTAATTAACTGATCATTTATTAATTTCTTTTTACATCTTCATTCACCGCTCACCATTCACTACTCACTAATTATATCATAATATTCTCCACTACCGTTTGGCCATCCAGCAGGCGGATGATGCGATGGCTGTAACGGGCATCGTGCTCAGAGTGGGTAACCATGATGATAGTTGTGCCTTGCTCGTTTAAATCGGTTAACAGCTCCATTACCTCGTTACCGTTGCTGCTATCCAGGTTACCGGTAGGCTCATCGGCCAGTATTAGTTTGGGGTTGTTCACCACCGCACGGGCTACTGCCACACGCTGCTGCTGCCCACCTGATAGTTGCTGCGGGTAATGATTGCGGCGGTGCATGATCTGCATTTTATCCAGCACTTTTTCAACCCGGCTAACACGCTCTGACGATGGTACGCCGGTGTAGATCAGCGGAAGCTCCACGTTTTCGAAAACGGTCAGCTCGTCTATCAGGTTAAAGCTCTGAAACACGAACCCTATGTTATGCTTGCGCAGATCGGCACGTTTGCGCTCGTTAAAATGGGCAACTTCGGTACCGTTAAACAGGTAGCTGCCACCATCGGGGTCATCCAGCAAACCCAGGATATTTAACAAGGTTGATTTACCGCAGCCCGATGGACCCATGATGGCCACAAATTCGCCTTCTTTAACTTCAATGGATAGCTTGTTTAAAGCGATGGTTTCGACCTCTTCGGTGCGGTAAAATTTTTCGAGTGCAGTAATTTTGATCATAGACCTCCCCAAACCCCTCCTGAAGGAGGGACTTTTTTATTTTTTGTTTAATATTTTAATAATTCCATTTATCTATCCATTTTCTGGTTCCTCCCCTGAAGGGGAGGCCAGGTGGGACTATTTCTTCAGTACCAGTTCCTGCATATCGCCATAAGTTTCATAACTCGATGTTACTACCTTATCGCCCGGTTTCAACCCGGATAATACCTGGAAGTAATCGGTGTTTTGCAGCCCGAGCTGTATATCAACCTTGTAGGCGGTTCTGCCATCGTCGCTTAACTTAAATATCCAGTTACCGCCGGTAGTTTGATAAAAGCCGCCTTTGGGCAATAATACCTGTTTGCTTTCGTCGCTCAGCGCAAGCAGTATTTGCAGTGTCTGGCCGCGGCGTATACCAGTGGGCACGGCGCCTACAAATTGCATATCCACCTCGAACTTACCATTGGTTATCTGGCTGAAGATCTTTTTTATCTTAAGTGTATAGTTTTTATCGGCAAAGCTGAATGTACCTGTTAAGCCTGTATATATCTGCGACAGGTAATGCTCGTCAACATCAACACGTACCTTATAGCCGGTAGTCACGTCGATCTGCCCCAGGCGGCCGCCGACATTTTTGCTTTGGCCAACCTCGGCATCGAGCGAGGTGAGTTGCCCGTCGACAGGGGCGCGCAAAACCAGATCGGATACCTTTTTGCGCATCAGGTCGAGCGCGGTTTTCATTTGGGCGTACTGCTCTTTAGCCTGTTGCTCCTGCTGTTTGATGAGCAGGGTATCCTGCTTTAATATCTGGGTAGTTAATCTTTTTCGTTTTACCTGGTAGTTGTAGGCAATTTCGGCCTGGCGGTACTCCTGCATGCCGATGGCTTTTTGTTCGTACAGGTGTTTATCCAGCTTATACACGCGTTCGGCTTCGTTGTAAGCATCCTCCACATCGGCCATTTGATTGAGCTTGCTGATGGTAGCCTGGGTAGCATTATTTTTTGAGATCTGCATTTGGGTTTGCGCGGCGTACACACTGGTTTCCTGGTTGGCAAGGCTTAGCTCGAGGTCGGTGTTGGATAGTTTAAGAATAGGATCGCCGGCTTTGAGCATGGTGCCGTCTTCAACAAAAACCTTTTCAACACGGCCACCTTCAACAGCGTCGAGATAGATAGTTGTTATCGGCATCACCACGCCGTTTACCGGGATGGTAACCTGGAATGGCGCCCTGGTAATTTCGCTGATGGTGATCCGTTCGGTATCGACATTTAACTTACTTTTACCCGATGTTAAGTAGTAGCTGACGCCAATAAGCACGATAATACCGGCTACACCGGCAATAGTTAATATGCGTTTACGGCTCCACTTTTTTTTCTCAATAACTCTATCCACAGTATAATTTTATTTTCAGTTTAAACTTTACCCAAAAGAACATGCCATAAAATAAATGGCTCTTTATCAGCAATATAGAGGCTGTTTTAAAATAACCTGCGTACGCTTTTGTAACAGCAGGTGTACGGTTATGATACAGTTGTTTTTTGTGCGATGCGCCAATAAAACTGTATTACAGCAATTTACATTTATGGTTAGATTACTGCTATGGGTTTATTAAAAATATTTATTTGTATTTTCACCCTAACCATGCTACTTAAAAAAGCCACCGTTTTAATTGTCGACGACGACCCCGACGTGTTGACAGCCGTAAAGCTTTTGCTGAAGACAGAAGCACAGGAAGTGATAACCGAGAAAAACCCGGAAAACCTGAACTGGCTGCTGCAAAAAAATACACCCGACCTGATCCTGCTGGATATGAACTTTACCAGCGCTATCAATACCGGTAACGAAGGTTTGTATTGGCTGCGAAAAATTAAAGAGTGGAAGCCCGATGCCTGTGTGATCATGATCACGGCATACGGTGATATCGACCTGGCGGTACGCAGCTTAAAAGAAGGTGCGGCCGATTTTATTGTAAAGCCATGGCATAACGATAAGCTGATAGATACCATTAAAGACCTGCTGGATAAAAAAGGCGGGCCAAAATCGGCGAAAGTCACTGTCAAAAGCAGTACATCGGGCACAACTATTTTAGGCGAATCGCCGCTGATGGAGGATGTGTTTTTAAAAGTGAACAAAGTAGCGCCTACCGATGCCAATATATTGCTGCTGGGCGAGAATGGTACGGGGAAAGACCTGATAGCGAAAGCTATCCACGAACGGTCGATGCGGGCGGATAAGCCTTTTATTAAGGTAGACGTTGGTGCACTGACGGATACTTTGTTCGAGAGTGAATTGTTCGGGCACAAAAAAGGTGCTTTTACCGATGCCCGCGAAGAACGTGTCGGCCGTTTTGAAGATGCTAACGGCGGTACTTTATTTTTGGATGAAATAGGCAATATATCGCTGCAGCAACAAGCCAAATTACTAACCGTTTTGCAAAACAGGCAGGTTACGCGCCTGGGTAATAACAAGCCAACCGATATTGATATCCGCCTGATATGCGCCACCAACTTACCGCTGCACGAACTGGCTAACGAAAATCGTTTCCGTAAGGATCTGGTATATCGTATCAATACCGTTGAAATAACCATGCCGCCGCTGCGTAAGCGCAATACCGATATTGCTTTGCTGGCTAAGCATTTTGCTAAAGTATATGCTACTAAATATTTGAAAGCGGCTATCAGCTTCGACGAAAGTGCCTTGCAAAAGCTGAACAGTTACCATTACCCCGGTAACGTGCGCGAGCTGCAATATACCATTGAGCGAGCTGTAATTATGGCCGATGACGCGGTGTTAAAAGCTGCCGACCTGATATTTTCATCGATTGAAACAGCGCCCGAAGCTCCCGAGCCTTTAGACGATATGCCGCTGAGCATGGTTGAAAAAAACACCATTTTACGGGTGATAGAAAAACACAACGGCAACATAACCCGCGCCGCAAAAGAGCTGGGACTTACCCGTACCGCGCTTTACCGCAGATTGAGCAAGTATGATATTTAAACGTTACGAATGGCGCATTTTATTGCGGATAGCCTTGTTGTTTATAACCTTGCTGGCTACCGCGTTTTTGATGGTTAAGGAGTGGTATATCTACCTGATCATCACGCTGCCCATCATCGCCTATCAGCTATACGATTTTTTGCGCTTTCAGAAAAAGGCGCAGGACGAGGTGGAAGCTTTTGCTGAATCGGTACATTACCGCGATTTTTCGCGACACTTTGATGTTGGCCGCGCACCTACCGAACTTAAGCCTTTGCGCAAGGGGTTCAACGATATCAATACTACATTTAAAGTGATCAGCCGCGAGCGAGAAACGCAATACCATTACCTGCAAAAGATACTCGAACTGGTTGATAACGGCATTATATCGTACGAAGAAGAAACAGGCGAAATAGGCTGGATGAACGAATCGTTCAAAAAAATATTCGGCATCCCTTACCTTAAAACCATCGAATCGCTTAAAAAGCGCGACGAAGCTTTGTATAACGAGGCGATGGCCATTAAGCCCGGCGATAGCAAGGTAGTATCGGTTACCCGCAACAAACAGGTGATCAAAATATTATTGACCGTGAGCGTGATGCGGATTGACGACAAAGTTTACCGCCTGCTGGCTTTTCAAAACGTGAGCGAGGCGCTGGATGAAACCGAAAGCAAAGCCTGGCAAAAGCTGCTGAACGTCATGACGCACGAGATCATGAATTCGGTAGCGCCGATATCATCGCTGGCCGACACGCTGAAAAACCGCCTGCGCAATTATTCGCAGGATAATAAAAACAAAGGTGGCGACCTCGACGACCTGGAACTGGGCATCGATACCATTAAGCGCCGCAGCGAGGGTTTGCTCAAATTTACCGAAAGCTACCGCAGTTTAAACAAAATTACCCGGCTCGACCTGACCAAAATACTGGTGCGCGACCTGTTTGAGAACCTCAGCAGTTTAATGGCACCCACCTTAGATCAAAAGAATATCGAACTGGATATTGTACTGCGCGACCCGCAAATGGCTATTGAGGTGGATATTAACCTGATAGAACAGGTGCTGATCAACGTATTGGTAAACGCCATCGAAGCGGTGAAAGACAGGGCAAATCCTTGCATTACTTTATCTGCCGAGCTGCGCCCCAACGGTAAACCTCAACTCAAAATTGCCGATAACGGCGTGGGTATGCCGCCCGACCTGATCGAGAAGATCTTTATCCCCTTCTTCAGCACCCGCAAAACCGGCAGCGGTATCGGCTTAAGTTTGTGCAAGCAAATTATGATACTGCATAAAGGCAATATCCAGGTGCAATCGGTGTTGGGTGAAGGTTCGGCGTTTGTGTTGTTGTTTTAGATATCACTAATGGAATTTTTGTAGTCTGAAAACTGCATGTATATTCGTTTGAAGCCGGGAGACTTCTAACAGCAAAGGGTCTTGGTGCCGCTTGGTTCTTGCCACTTGCTTCTTTTTTCCAAAACAATTCCCGCTTTCAAACCTTTAGTAGATAACTAAACACATCCCTCCATGAAAACAAAAATGTACCTATTGGCAACTGCATTGCTATTCTTGTTTGCCATCAACACATCAAAGGCCGCTACCCCAATCACAACTTACACACCTTATACCAAAGAATATATTGCGACGATGACCGCCGAAGAGCGTCAGGCACGCATCGAAGAAATTAAAGACCGGGTGAACGAGATCAGAGCGATGGATAAATCGAGCCTGACACGTGCCGAAAAGAAAGAACTGAAAGTTGAATTAAAAGAAATGCGCCACGAAGCAAACGCCATTAGCGCGGCCGGCGGCGGCGGTGGTATTTATTTATCGGTCGGTGCCATCATCATTATCATTTTATTGTTGATATTGATCCTGTAATTACAGGTGGCTTTTTTATGAGTTTGCCTTTGCGGTGCTTTGCATCATCTGCCGCGCGATGGATGATACAAGGGCACTGCAAAGGTTTTTCTTTTTGTGCTGTGTCAAACTGACAAATAATAAATATATTGCTGCCTTAAACCAACAAGCAGCATGTTACCGCTCAAAACCTTCCGCCATGTAGCCGGTGTGTGCCTTTGTTTGCTATTAGCCTGGCTGTCAAATGCCGCGAACGCGCAAAGCGCCGATAAATTCTTCCCGAAAGCCGACCTGATGCCGATAGGCTCATATTATTATCCCGAGCAATGGCCGCACGAATACTGGGCGCGCGACCTGAAAAAAATGGCCGAGGTCGGTTTTGATTTTACGCACTTTGGCGAATTTGCCTGGGCATTTATCGAACCCGAAGAAGGCCATTTTGATTTTAAATGGCTCGATGAAGCCGTTGAGCTTGCACACCAGAACGGCATCAAGGTAATCATGTGCACCTCGTCGCCCACGCCGCCGGTTTGGCTGGAGCAAAAGCACCCCGAAGTTTTGATGGTGAACGAACTTGGCGTGACCATGCAGCATGGTTCGCGGCAACAGTGCAGCTGGTCGAGCCCGGTGTACCGCGAGTATGTGAGCAAAATGGTTGAAGCCATTGCCAGGCATTACGCCACCGATAAACGCATATGGGGCTGGCAACTGGATAACGAGCCATCGCACTACGGGCAATATGATTACAGTCCGGCGGCGCAAGCCAGCTTTCAAAAATGGTTGAAGAACAAGTATCACGATATAGAAACCCTCAATAAAACTTGGGGAACAGCCTTTTGGAGCATCCGCTACAGCGATTTTAGCCAGGTACGCTGCCCGAACAATAAAGAGCTCATCGCGCAGGCAAACCCTGCTGCCATATTGGATTTTAAACGCTTCAGCGCGGATGAAGTGACCGGGTTTATGGGCATGCAGTACGATATCCTGCGTAAGTACATTTTGCCTGAGCAATGGATAACTACCAACCTGATGCCTACGCACGACCAGGTCGACCCTACCCGCTTTACCAATCTCGACTTTGTGACTTATACCAAATACCTGGTTGCCGGGTACGATAAAGGTTTGGGCCCGCAAGGTTTCAGGATGGGATCGCCAACCAGCATCGCTTTCTCGAATGACCTGTTCAGGCCGATAAACGGCACGACCGGCGTAATGGAACTGCAGCCCGGCCAGGTAAATTGGGGTAAATTCAATTCGCAGCCTATGCCCGGCGTGGTGCGTATGTGGATATGGCATGCTTTCGCCGGCGGCAATAAATTTGTTTGCAACTACCGGTTTAAGCAACCACTTACCGGCGGCGAGCAATACCATTACGGCATCATAGGCACCGACGGCGTTACGCCGAGCCGCAGCGGGCAGGAGTACATCAAGGTGATCAAAGAGATGAAGAGCCTCAAAAAGGATTACGACCCGAACGCCAAAATGCCAAAGGACTATGCTTCCAGATTGACAGCGGTACTGTATAACCCCGATAACCGCTGGGAAGAAGATAACCAGCCGCAAACCAACCAATGGAACTTTATGGATCACCTGATGCGTTATTACGGTGCCTTGAAAGAGCTGAACTGCCCGGTTGACGTGATTACCGAGAATAAAGACTTCGGCAAATATCCCGTGATGATCGCTCCGGCATACGAACTGCTGGACGCCAAACTGGTTGAACGCTGGACGCAGTACGTTGAGAATGGTGGTCACCTTGTACTCAGTTGCCGTACCGGGCAAAAAGACCGTAACGACAAACTGTGGGAGATGCATTACTCCGAGCCGATCTCTAAACTCATTGGCGCTAAGGTTTCGTTTTACGATTTGCTGCCCGATACCGTTTGGGGTACTGTAAAAATGGGCCTGAAAACCTATAAATGGAACAACTGGGCCGATGTGGTCGACCCGGTGCCGGGTACCGAAACCTGGGCAAGTTACAGCAACCAGTACTACGCAGGCCGTGCCGCTGTGATCAACCATAAGTTAGGCAAAGGCACAGTTACATTTGTTGGCCCGGATACCGATGACGGCGAGCTTGAAAAAGCCACTTTGAAAAAGGTTTACGAGCAGGCCGGTATCCCGGTAGCCAATTTACCCAAAGGTGTGATACTCGAGTGGCGCGACGGCTTTTGGGTGGGCGTAAACTACTCGGCCAAACCGTACCTTGTGCCTATCCCGGCAACGGCTAAAATACTGATCGGTAGTAAAATACTCAACCCGGCCGATGTGGTTGTTTGGAAATAGTGCTTTTATTCAATGTTTTTGTTTTTATTTGAAGCATGATCATCGTTATACAATGCCCGGATAAGGTTGGATTGGTAGCGGCCATATCGGGCGTGATAGCTAACGAAAGGCTCAATATCATATCCATGCGTGAGCATGTGGATGCAATTGAGAACCGGTTTTTTGTACGGATAGAGGTAGCGCAAAGTAGTGTAAGCGACGAGTTTGAACAGAAACTGCGCAATGTACTGCCTCATAATGCTACGATCACCATCAACCCCGAACCGCAAAAACGCATTGTGGTAATGGTAACCAAAGAATACCATTGCCTGGCCGACATTTTGATACGCAATTACTTTGGTACCCTTGGAGCTAATCTGCTCTGCGTTATCGGCAATCATAACAACCTGCAAAACATTTGCGAGCGCTTTGGCGTGCCGTTCTTTTGGCTATCGCACGAAGAAAAAAGCAAAGAACGATTTGAAGATGAAATAGGCGAAGTGATCACACAATATGATCCGGATTATGTAGTGCTGGCTAAATTTATGCGCATTTTATCTCCGGGGTTTACTGCACGGTTTGCCGGGAAGCTCATCAATATCCACCACTCGTTTTTACCGGCATTCATCGGCGCTAATCCTTACCGGCAGGCGTTTGAACGCGGTGTGAAACTTATTGGCGCCACGGCGCATTTTGTGACTGACGACCTGGACGAAGGCCCGATCATCGCTCAGCAGATCATTCCCGTTGATCACAGTTTTACCACAGCCGATATGGTAAAAGCCGGTAAAGAGATCGAAACATCCGTATTGGCAAAAGCCCTGCAGTTGGTGTTCGATGACCGCGTGTTTGTTTACAAGAACAAGACCGTAGTGTTCGAATAAATACTAATTATGCGGCTTTAGGTTTGGATTTTCCAGCGGCAGCGGTACAAAATCCGTTTCGCCGGGTACCCGGTCAAATTGCTGATCGCGCCAGCGTTGTTTGGCCTGCTCTATCTTTTCGCGGTCGGTCGCTACAAAATTCCAGTAAATAAAACGCTCTTCGGCAAAAGGCTCGCCGCCAAAAAAGTAAATGGTGGTATCAGGGTTCATGGTAAACTCGCACAGCGTATTGTCTTTAGCTACCAGCAACTCCTTGGGTTCGAAGGTTGTCTCCTCGCTTTCAATACTCCCATCCAAAATATATAAACCGGCCTCGCCGTATAATTCGTTGCCAATTTTTACCGTTTGCCGCGATTTGCTTTTCAATTCTAAAAAATACAGCTTGCTGTAAACCGGCACAGGCGATTTTTTGCCCATCACTTCGCCTGCGATGAGCCGGTAAGCTATACCGTCTGTTTCCCAGTAAGGCAGCTCTTCGGCATTAGCGTGGAAGAATGTCGGCTCCATCTCTTCAAACTCTTTTGGCAGGGCAACCCATATCTGTAAACCGTGCAGGCTCTTTTCGCCATCACGTAAACGCGCGGGTGTCCGCTCCGAATGTACAATGCCTTTGCCGGCGGTCATCCAGTTTACCTGTCCGGGCGTAATTTCCATTTCGGTGCCCAGGCTGTCCTTATGCATCACATTACCGTCGAACAAAAAGGTGAGCGTCGATAAGCCGATATGCGGGTGTGGCGGGATATCAAAATTTTGCCCCGCAGGCATAGTTGCCGGGCCCATATGATCGATAAAGATAAACGGCCCAACCATGCGCTTATCCTTAAAGGGCAGCAAACGGCCAACCATAAAATTGCCGATGTTGCGCGGGCGTTCTTCAATAATGAGATTGATGTTAGACATAGGTATTCTTCGGTGTTTTTAAAGTATCAAGTCGCAAGTATCAGGTATCAAGTATGCCTTTTATAGTCTTGTTACTTGATACTAACTACTTGCTACTAAAAGCACATGGGTAAATATGGGTATTTTTACTATACTTTCTATCAAATATGCCCCTATATGCCCTAATTGCGGCTTTTGTGTTTTTTGTACCCATAAAAACACATGGGTACTCATGGGTATAACATGGGCATACCCATGTCTCACCATCATAACAGACCAATAAACTAATGAACACATCAACCAATGAACAAAAGCAGGGGGGATATTGTAAGAAATTTTTCGGTGTTCTATACTTTTTTCCAATCCGCTTGGCCTATGTTCATTCTTGCAATCTGTGCATTTTCATGATACAAGATACAAAATTTCCGCTACATTACCCGCTTTTATTGCCTTTAAAGCGTAAAATTATTATATTCACTTTCGTTAACAACTGACCCTTTTTTTACATGAACAAACTGTACGCCCTTAGTGTGGCCGCGCTGTTGATTGCTCCATGCGCCGTGGCACAAAAAACGATTACCGGTTTTACCGGCCAGTCATTGGCTGCCGAGATCAAAGCCGAAACGCAATTCGATCAGTCGCTTAGTGCGCAACGCATTGGCGAAACCATTAAGCTGTTGTCATCCCAGCCGCACCATATTGGTTCGCCGGGAGGTAAGGCCGACGCCGGTATAATTCTCGAAAAGCTTAAAAGCTACGGTTTTGATGCTCATATCGAAACCTATAACGTGCTTTTCCCCACGCCTAAAACCCGTGTACTCGAAATGACCGGGCCAACAAAATATACTGCCATTTTAAAAGAGCCGGCTTTAAAAGAAGATGCCACCAGTGGCCAGGACGGCCAATTACCAATATATAATGCCTGGAGCGCCGATGGTGATGTTACTGCCGAACTGGTATTTGTAAATTACGGCATCCCTGAAGATTACGAAAAGCTTGATGCCATGGGCATCAGCGTAAAGGGTAAAATTGTCATAGCCAAATACGGGCATTCGTGGCGCGGTATTAAACCTAAAGTAGCGCAGGAACATGGCGCCATAGGTTGTATTATCTACAGCGACCCTAAAGACGATGGCTATTACCAGGGCGATGTTTATCCTAAAGGGGCCTTTAAAAACGAATACGGAGCTCAGCGCGGCTCCGTAATGGATATGGTAATCTATCCGGGCGATCCCTTAACCCCTGGTATAGGCGCCACCAAAGATGCTGTTCGCTTAAAACGTGAAAACGCCACTAACTTGTTAAAGATCCCGGTACTGCCCATCAGCTATCATGATGCGCAGCCTTTACTGGCTGCACTTGAGGGGCCCGTTGCACCCGACGACTGGCGTGGCGCGTTACCATTCACTTACCACGTAGGCCCGGGCAAAGCTGTGGTACATTTAAAACTCGAGTTCGATTGGAAAATGGTGCCCGCTTATGACGTGATCGGCATGGTAAAAGGCTCAGCTTACCCCGACGAGTGGGTAGTGCGGGGCAACCACCACGATGCTTGGGTAAACGGTGCCGGCGACCCGCTAAGTGGGCAGGCTGCAATGGATGATGAAGCCAAGGCCATAGGCGACCTGTTAAAAACAGGCTGGAAACCTAAACGCACCTTGGTATATTGCGCCTGGGACGGCGAAGAACCCGGGCTGATGGGCTCGACCGAATGGGCCGAGGACCACGGCAAAGAATTGCAGCAAAAAGCCGTAGTATATATTAATTCGGATGGCAACGGCCGTGGATTCCTGGGTGCATCGGGTTCGCATGCCCTGGAGGGCTTTGTTGACGAAATAGCTCACGATGTAACAGACCCGCAAACTAAGGTAAGCGTGTACGAGCGCAGCCATGCCCGCGAAATAGTGAATGCTGCAACATCAAAGGCTAAAAAGGAAGCTATGGAACGTAAAACCATCCGTATTGGCGCTATGGGATCAGGCTCTGATTATTCGTCGTTTTTACAACACCTGGGCGTGCCCTCTCTCGATTTTGGTTTCGGCGGCGAAGATCCGGGAGGCGAATACCACTCGGTTTACGATTCGTACGATGATTATGTGCGTTTCAAGGATCCGAATTTTCAATACGGCGTGGCACTGGCGCAAACCGCGGGGCGTGCAGCGCTCCGAATGGCCAATGCCGACCTGTTGCCATTTGATTTCCGCAGTCTGTATAAAACCATTAACCGTTACAGTACCGAAGTTGCCGACCTGACAGATGCCATGCGCGAAAACACATCGGTTGATAATCAGGCAATCAGGGCGAACAATTACCAGTTAGCCGCCGATCCGACAAAATCAGTAAAGCCGCCTGTGGCTAAAGCCGATGTACCTTATCTTGATTTTTCACCGCTCCAAAACGCCCTGCACAAGCTGGAAAAAAGTGCCAACGATATGGCCGAGATATGGAGCAAAGCCACAAAAACGGGCGGCGATAATGAGGCGTTGAATAAAAAACTGTACCAGGCCGAGCAACAATTGCTTTCGGCAGACGGCCTGCCTCGCCGGGGCTGGTACAAGCATACCATTTATGCTCCTGGCTTTTATACCGGTTATGGCGTTAAAACCTTACCCGGCATACGCGAAGCCATCGAGCAGCGCAACTTTACGGAGGCGCAGCAGCAGATAGTAGTAGTGGCACAACAACTTAACCGGTTAGCCGATTATTTAAGCGCGTCTGCAACACCCGCGATGCCATAAAGAGTTTTTAGCTTTGACAACTTTAAAAAAGTTGTCAAAGCTTCATAGTGCGTTAAAAGCCACCAATGCCTTTTCTATCCGCGCCACAGTTTCCTGCTTACCTAATAGGGCCGCAATATCAAAAACATGCGGGCCGAATTTGCCGCCCACCAGCATAATGCGGAAAGGCAGCATTACATCGCCAATTTTAAAGCCTTTTTCGTCGGTAAGATACTTAAACAATATCTCTAACTGCATCGGTTCCCAAACCTCCGCTTCATCAAAACGGGTGATCAGTTCGCTAAAAAAGAGCGTTTTCTCATCGGTCCATTTTGGTTTAACGGCGACCAGATCGTATTGCACCGGTGCCTCAAAAAAGTACAAGGTTTGTGTATAAAAATCATTCAATAAGGTGCAGCGGTCTTTAACAGCCTCTATCACTTTAACCAGATAGTCATCGTTGGTAACAGTAATGGCATGACGGTCTAAAACACCTATAACACTCTCTGCCAACTGCTCACCGCTCATCTTCTTTATCCACTCTGCATTAAACCACTTGGCCTTTTCAAAATCAAATTTAGCCCCGGCCTTGTTCACCCGCTCAATCGAAAATGCATTGATCAGTTCGCCCATGGTAAATATTTCCTGGTCGGTACCGCTGTTCCAGCCCAACATGGCCAACAGGTTTAAAAACGCTTCGGGTAAAAAACCCATCTCGCGGAAGCCCGGTGTCAGTTCGCCGGTTTTATCATCGAGCCAGTCCATAGCATACACCGGGAAGCCGAATTTGGCCCCGTCGCGCTTGCTCAGCTTACCGTGCCCGTCGGGTTTTAATATCAAAGGCAGGTGCGCCCATTGCGGCATATGTTGTTCCCATCCTAAATACTTCCACAGCAGCAGGTGCACCGGCGCCGATGGCAGCCACTCTTCACCGCGGAAAGCATGGCTTATCTTCATCAGGTAATCGTCGACCACAACCGCTAAATGGTAGGTAGGCATCCCGTCGGCTTTGAGCAAAACCTTATCGTCAACCTGGTTGGTATCAAAGCTCACATCGCCGCGTATCATATCGGTAAAACGCACGGTTTCATCGGCAGGCATTTTTATCCGGATAACATGCGGCGTACCATTGTCCAGCATCAGATCAACATCGTGCTCGCTCAGGCTTAACGAGTTGCGCAGCTGGCTGCGGTATACATGCCCGTATTGAAAATTAGGTATTTCCTTGCGGTTTTTATCGAGTTCTTCGGGCGTGTCAAAAGCATAGTAGGCGTGGCCCTGGGCAACCAGGCGCTCGGCGTACTCGCGGTAAAGCGCTTTGCGCTCGCTTTGGCGGTAAGGTGCATACTGGCCGCCAATGCCCGGGCCCTCGTCGGGGTTCAGCCCGCACCATTGCAGGCAGTCCAGAATGTATTGTTCGGCGCCTTCAACATAACGGCTTTGGTCGGTATCTTCGATACGCAGCACAAAAGTGCCGTTATGCTTTTTCGCAAAAAGGTAATTGAACAGCACGGTGCGCACACCGCCCAGGTGTAAACCACCTGTCGGGCTGGGCGCAAAACGGACGCGGACATTGGATTGTGACATGGGGCAAAAGTAAGGATTTCGGATTTCGGATTTTCGATTTCGGATGTTCAATTTCGGATTTACCCGATTTTCCTCATAAAATTGCAACGGGGTGAGAAAAATATATTAAATATACACGGTCATTGCTTCTTAACTCACAGTATTGACACTTTGAGAAAATCCGAAATCCCAAATCCGACACCCGAAATATGAAAATCCAAAATGAAATCGTTTAATTTGGATTACCGATGAACCCATACGAACGTAAACGCCGCTGGAAATATCTGTTACTCGCTTTTGCCGTAGTTATCGCTATCGGCTCGCTGCTCTACACCCGTTACCTGGTGAGGGGCATAGCCAAAAGCGAGCGTACGCGCGCGCAATTATGGGCGCTGAGCGTTAAAATGCTGCTTGCGGCCGATGATAATGATTCGTTTAACTTTATCACCACCGTCCGCGATAGCCTGGTAGTGCCCGCTATCGTGGTTGATGATAAAGGCGATATCCTGTTTGCCCGCGGATTGGATAGCACACGAACTTACATCCAGCCTGCCGTAGGCGCCAAGCCCGATAAAAAAGCCCTGCGATACGACCCGCAATATTACAAAGCGCAACTGGAGTACATGCGCGAGCAGCACGGCCCCATCAAGATAGATACCTTTAGCGGGCAGTACTGGCTGGTATATTACCAGGATTCGGCCTTGCTAACCCAGTTAAAAGTTTTTCCGTACATACAGCTTACGGTTATCGCGGTATTTCTGCTGGTGGCTTATACGGCGTTCAGCTCATCGCGCAAATCGGAGCAGAACCAGGTATGGGTAGGGCTGGCCAAAGAGACGGCCCATCAGTTGGGTACACCCATCTCGTCGCTCATGGCCTGGATCGAGCTCATTAAAGATAAATTTTCGGCCGAAGAAGACCCGCTTATCGCCGAAATGGAAAACGATGTGAAACGCCTGGAGATCGTTGCCGACCGTTTCTCGAAGATCGGCTCCAAACCCAAACTCGAGAATCATTCGGTATACGAGGTGGTCAAAGAGTATGTAGACTACTTCAAGGTTCGGGTGAGCAACAAGATACACTTTGAGGTTGTCGGCGATCCGCATCTCGAGGCTGCTTTGAACGTGCCGCTGTTTGCCTGGGTGCTCGAAAATTTATTAAAGAACGCCATCAACGCCATCGAAGAGAGCGGCACCATCCGCATAGAGGTAGGGCAAAACCAGGTAAAAAAGCAGGTGTTTATCGATGTATCTGATACCGGTAAGGGTATCCCGCGTTCAAAATTCGTCACCGTTTTTCAGCCGGGTTATACTACCCGCAAACGGGGATGGGGCCTGGGCCTTTCGTTGGCCAAGCGGATGGTGGAGAACTACCATAACGGCCAGATCTATGTAAAAGACTCCGAATTAGGCAAGGGCACCACCTTCCGCATCGCATTAAAAAATCAAACTACCGAATCATGAACAGACCACAACCCGGCGATTACATCCCCTACCAAACGCAGTACCTCGACACGGTAGCCGATGGGGATATTGTTGAAATACTGAACCAGCAGTACGATAGCCTGAACGTTTTTTTGAGATCGATACCCGAAAGCAAGGCGCTTTATGCTTACGCTGATGGCAAATGGACGGTTAACGAAAGCATAGGCCACCTTACCGATACCGAGCGTATTATGGCGTACCGCCTGCTGCGCTTTTCGCGAAAAGATACGGCGCCGCTGCCCGGTTTTGAGCAGGACGATTATGTAGCGAACGCACATTTTAATGGGATGAAGATGAGCGACCTGGTTGACGAGTTTTTGGCGGTGCGCAAAGCCAACCTGTACCTTTTCAACAGCCTTACCGACGGGCAGAAGCAATTAAGCGGCATATCGAGCGGGCACCGCATTACCGTGAATGCCTTTTTGTACATCATTGCCGGGCATGCCAATCACCACGTTAATATCCTGAAAAAACATTATTTATGAGCAGGCTTTGGTTTGGCGAACCGCAGTTGAGCGATATCAACGATCGCCACAAAGATCACATCGGCGCGCTGATCGGTATCGAGTTTACCGAGATAGGTGATGATTTTATTAAAGGCCGCATGCCTGTGGATGCACGCACCCATCAGCCTTATGGTATTTTACACGGCGGTGCATCGGTTGTATTGGCCGAAAGCCTGGGCAGTATTGCCTCAAGCTTGATTATCGACCCTGAAAAGCTGATGGCCGTTGGCCTCGAAGTGAATGCCAACCACCTGCGCCCGGTAAAGAGTGGTTATGTTACCGGCATCTGCACGCCCATCCATATCGGGGGCAAAACCCATGTTTGGGATATTAAAATGTACGACGACCGGGGCAAGATGAACTGCATCAGCAGGTTAACGGTAGCTATTATCAGTCGTTAGTCCGGAGTCATGAGCCGGGAGCCTTTTTGACTCATGACTATGGACTCCCGACTCAAGACTACTCCTTCTTATCAAAAGTTTCTTTTTTCTCTATAAGATACGATACAAACAAACCTATACCTCCAAAAATGCCTATTAGCGAAAAATGAATAGATGGGTTATCGGTATCCCATTTGGTAAAAACAAACTGGGTTAATATCGTAGCTAAAAATAAGCCAACCCCCGTACCGATCAATAACAACGCCCACTTTAAATATTTAAAAGGTGCAGGCTGCGTTTTATAGGCGCGTGGATCCATTCCACGTTCTATCATGGCCATTCTTTCTCTTTTATGCAGATAAACGATCCCGAAAATCATAGCAAACATGCTTATTGGGACTAAAATTGGGATTAAAACGCCGGCTTCCATAATGTGTAATTTTAATTGTTAATATACCTGTTAATTATTGTGTATTTGTAAGCTATGACTACACGTTTTTTAAGCAGGTTACACGCTGGTAAATTATTTTTTTAATTTTTTAGTGCGGCAAGCTATCCCACCCGATAAAGGGCTGGCACCTCCATGTTTAAAGCGTAACTTTTTTGTTTGATAGGTTATCGCACTTCGCCCGCATCATATTTTTTCTCAACTTTATACCAAACTAACCTCATGCACAAATATTTACTTACCGCTTTTTTTGCCGTATCGGCTCTATGCGTACGGGCGCAGGATAATTACGAGATACAGGTTTACGGTTCCGAAACCATGGATAAGGGTCATACCATGGTTGAGCTGCACAGCAACTTTACGCTCAATGGCACCAGGTTTACCGATGCAGGCGGTACCTTGCCAACCAACCACGTCGAACACGAAACAATCGAAATAACCCACGGCTGGACCACCTGGTTCGAGACGGGTTTTTATTTTTTTAACTCCGTTGGCAGCGATGGCCGCACCGCTTATGTAGGCTCGCATATACGCCCGAGGGTTGCAGCTCCCGAAAGCTGGCATTGGCCGGTAGGCGTCAGCTTATCGGTGGAGTTCGGCTTCCAGAAGGCGGCTTATTCGGAGAGTACCTCGTCGTTGGAGATCCGCCCTATCATCGATAAAAAATGGGATAAACTTTACGTGTCTTTCAACCCTACTGTCGACCATAGTTTTGCCGGTACCGGCGATAACGAGAGCTACATATTCTCGCCCAACTTAAAGGCCAGCTATGACGTAAGCAAGGTAGTGGCATTGGGCATCGAGTACTATGGCAGTACGGGCCCGTTTTTTCATTACGACCCGATAAGCGAGCAGGACCACCAGTTTTATATCGCTACCGACTTAAACTACAGCGCCAACTGGGAGTTTAACGCCGGCATCGGTTACGGTACCCAGGCGTCGGATCATGCGATATTTAAGGTGATATTGGGACGAAGGTTTTAAAGATAAAGGCTTTAGTGACTCTATTACCAATAAATTAACTTAGAAAGAATAAACTCGCAAACAATAATTTCGGTGTCAAGTTCAACAAACACAATCGTGTATTTCTTTCGATAGGAAATACATTTGTATCCCATTAGATTTCTCTCAGGGTCACGGCATAGCCTGTACCCTTTTCTGCTATCGCCTAATGCTGAAATAAAATCATATGCCTCATTCGAGAATTTTTCGGCGGTAGCCAAAAGACCTTCTGATTCAAGATACCAGGAGACCTCGGCAATAGCATATGCAACAGATTCGCGGATAATTACTTGTCGGAAGCCCATTTATTGATGAGCTTTTTACTGTAATCCCGAGCTTCTTCAATGGAGAGCGTTTTTTCGGGTTTCCATTTTAACGCTGCTTGCCTTTGCAACTCCTGATAGCTTTCTTCAGGAATAAGCACATATTTCTTTTTATCGATAGTAAGATGGGTCATAACAGCTCTTGCTTTTTATACGAAAATAATAAAAATGCATTTGATATTCAAGAACCCTCTTCTTACTTACCCCTTCTTCAACGACGACTCCCGCACGATCAGTTCCGATTTCAATACGATCGAATCCGTCAGCATCATGTTCGAAGCGCCTTTGAGGTGGTTGATCAGCGTCCGCGCCGCAACTTCGCCCATCTCGTAGCTCGGGTAATTGATCGTCGTGAGGTTAGGTTCAACCAGGCCCGATATCGGGTCGTTGTTAAAACCGGCAATAGCAATATCGCCGGGTATGGATATCCCATCGGCTTTTAATTCGCGCATGCAATAGGCAGCAAAAGCGTCGTTGGTGATAAAGGCGCCGTCGGGCAGCGGGTCGATAGCCAGTATCTGCTGCACGGCGTCAACGTTCGGGCCGACGTGCTCGTTCAGGTAGTTGATGATCAGCAGGTCATCGGTAAATTTAAGCCCGTTATCGGCTAAAGCCTTGCGGTACCCCTGGTAACGGTCGGCGTATACATTCCGTTTCAGGTCGCCGGTAACGTGTACTATTTTTTTACAGCCCTGCTCGATGAGGTGCGTGGTAATTTCGTAAGCCGATTTAAAGTTATCGATCACCACTGCCGGGCAGTTTTTGTGGTTGTACACGCGGTCGAAGAATAGCAATGGGATACCTTTATCAATAAAAGGCATAAAATGGCTGATATCTTCAGTATCGTAAGCCAGGGATGCCATCAGCCCGTCGACACGGCTGTTGAACATGGTATTGGCGTTGGCGATCTCTTTTTCAGTACTCTCGAGCGACTGGCTGATGATGAGGTTGTAGCCCGACTCGCTGGCAATTTTTTCCATCCCGGCCAAAACCGTCGATACAAAAAAACTATCCAGGCGATGAACAATTACCCCTATGGTATTGGTGCGGTTTAAGCGCAGGCTGCTGGCAAAAGTGTTTGAACGATAACCCATTGACTTGGCTATGTCCATGATCTTTTTCTTGGTTTTCTTGCTGATGGCGGGATGATCGCGCAGGCCGCGGCTTACCGTAGCAGGCGAAATATCCAGCTCTTTGGCAATATCATAAATGGTGATTTCCTTATTCTTCATTCAGGTTGCAAAGATAGGCCGAATGGCATCTTTGCAACTAAAGTAAAAAAAATATTGCAAATAAAATTACAACCGATTGCATTTTAAAAAATATTCAATAATTTTACCACAAATTAGTGTTTAACAAACACGAACTCATATTCCGTTTATAAACTAATACAATTGTTGCATGCTTCTTTTGGGTATTGATGTAGGTACTTCGTCTATTAAAGTGTCGGTTATCGACGCGCAACAACAAAAATGTATCGCATCGGCGCAGTACCCCGATACCGAGTCGGCTATTATTTCAACACAGCCCGGCTGGGCCGAGCAGTCGCCCGAAATGTGGTGGGAGCATGTGCAAAAGGCCATTTTACTGGCACAATCCAACAAAAACTTCGATCCGAAAGATATTGCCGCTGTCGGTATCGCTTACCAGATGCACGGCCTGGTTTTGGTTGATAAAGGCCAGAATTCGCTCAGAAACAGCATTATCTGGTGTGATAGCCGCGCTGTGGAAATTGGCGACAAGGCTTTTGATGTAATGGGTCACGATTTTTGTTTAAGTCATTTATTGAACTCGCCGGGTAATTTTACCGCTTCAAAGCTGGCCTGGGTAAAACAAAACGAGCCGGATATTTACAATAAAATCGATAAAATCATGCTTCCGGGCGATTTTATCGCCATGAAACTCACCGGTGAGGTCACTACTTCGGCCTCTGCATTATCCGAAGGAATTTTTTACGACTTTCAATGCAATCGGTTGTCTGAAGATGTGATAAAATACTTTGACTTCGATACAAATTTCTTTGCAACCGTTAAACCGGTATTTGCACAGCACGGTCAGTTAAAGCCAGATATCGCATCAAAACTTAACCTTAAACCAGGCATACCGGTAGCTTACAAAGCCGGCGACCAGCCCAACAATGCCTTATCATTAAATGTACTGAACCCCGGCGAAGTTGCCGCTACGGCCGGCACCTCCGGAGTGATTTATGGCGTAAGCGATGTTTTGGCTTACGACCAGCAATCGCGCGTAAACACTTTTGCGCATGTTAACCATACCGGGGAGCAAAAACGTTTGGGGGTGTTGCTGTGTATCAACGGTACCGGCAGCTTAAACCGCTGGACGAAGACTTTATTCGGCGCCGGTACCAGCTATCAGCAAATGAATGCCGAAGCCCAGCAAATAAAATTAGGCAGCGATGGCCTGCGCATTTTGCCTTTCGGCAACGGCGCCGAGCGTATGCTTTGCAATAAAATGGTGGGCGTACATTTTCATAATATCGATCTCAATTTGCATACAAGGGCACATATTTTCCGTGCCGTGCAGGAGGGTATCGTGTTTGCTTTCCGTTATGGTTTAGATATCATGCGCGAAAATGGCATGAACCCCTCGGTGATACGCGCCGGGCAGGCCAACCTGTTTTTAAGCCAACTGTTTACAGAGGCATTTGTAAATGCAACAGGCGTACCGGTGGAACTATTCAAGAACGATGGCAGCGTAGGAGCGGCTTTAGGCGCAGGTATTGGCAGCGGCATTTACAAGCAACCGGCCGAAGCTTTCAGCAATATGGAAAGGGTGAAAGTTGTTGAACCGAAAAGGAATGACTATGAACCGATATACCAGGAATGGAAGCAACTTTTAAATAAACAACTGGAAGTGGAATAAGCCCCACCCAACCCTCCCCGCAAGGGAGGACCCCAAGCGAATTAAATTAATACAGCTTTACAAAAAGTCTCCCCTTGCGGGGGAGATTTAGAGGAGGCTAATAACAGAATAATTAAACAATACATCATGGCAAACATCATCACAGGTGAAAGAGAGTTTTTTAAAGGGATAGGCCAAATTAAATACGAAGGTCCGCAATCGGATAACCCGCTGGCATTTCGCTGGTACGACGAAAACCGCGTAGTGGCAGGCAAAACGTTGAAGGATCATTTCCGTTTCGCAGGGGCTTATTGGCACAGCTTTGTAGGCAGCGGCGCCGACCCGTTTGGTGAGCCGACACACATTTTTCCGTGGAACGAAAAAGCCGATGCTGTTGAGCGTGCCAAAGACAAAATGGATGCTGCTTTCGAGTTCCTCACAAAACTTAACCTGCCTTTCTACTGCTTTCACGATGTGGATGTAGTTGATTATACCAACGATATTAACGAAAACGACCGCCGTTTACAGGCTTTGGTTGAATACGCCAAACAAAAACAAGCCGCCAGCGGCGTAAAACTGCTTTGGGGAACGGCTAACCTGTTTTCGCACCGCCGTTACATGAACGGTGCCATCACCAACCCCGATTTCCACGTATTAGCGCATGGCGCTGCACAGGTTAAGGCGGCTTTGGATGCAACCATCGCATTGGGCGGCGAAAACTATGTTTTCTGGGGTGGGCGCGAAGGTTACATGACCTTGCTCAACACCGACATGAAACGCGAACAGGAGCACTTTGCCAAGTTTTTACATACCGCTAAGGATTATGCCCGCAAACAGGGCTTTAAAGGCACTTTTTTTATTGAACCCAAACCCTGCGAGCCGTCAAAACATCAATATGACTACGATGCCGCAACAGTGCTGGGCTTTTTACGCCAGTACGACCTGCTGGGCGATTTTAAACTAAACCTGGAGGTTAACCATGCTACGCTTGCTGGTCACACTTTCCAACATGAACTGCAGGTGGCTGTTGACCACGGCGCTTTAGGCTCCATCGACGCTAACCGCGGCGATTACCAAAACGGCTGGGATACCGACCAGTTCCCGAACAACATTAACGAGATAGTAGAATGCATGCTGGTTATTTTAGAAGGAGGCGGCATACAGGGAGGCGGAGTTAACTTCGATGCCAAGATCCGCCGTAACTCGACCGATCCGGCCGACCTGTTTTACGCGCATATTGGTGGTATGGATATCTTCGCCCGTGCTCTGATCATTGCCGATAACATCCTGCAAAAATCCGAATACAAAAAGATCCGCGCCGACCGTTACGCATCGTTTGATAACGGCAAAGGCAAAGAGTTCGAAACGGGCAAACTTTCGCTCGAAGATCTGCGCGCTTATGCTGTTGAAAACGGCGAACCGGCCGTTACAAGCGGTAAACAAGAATATTTAGAAAATTTGATTAACAATTATATTTGATATATAATTGTAAAAGATACACTAACGTGTATGAGAAGAACCATTTTATTAACCTAAACACTCAAAATGAAAACACTCCAAACCGGTGACTACCTGGTATTTTTGTTTTACTTTATCGTTGTAGCCGCGTATGGCTGGTGGGTTTACCAACGTAAAAAGAACGTTAACGCCACCTCGAACGACTACTTTTTAGCTGAAGGATCACTAACCTGGTGGGCTATCGGTACCTCATTGATCGCGTCGAACATCTCGGCCGAACAATTTATCGGTATGAGCGGTTCGGGTTTTAAAATGGGTTTGGCCATCTCTACCTATGAGTGGATGGCAGCCGCAACACTCGTTATCGTAGCCGTGTTTTTCATCCCGGTTTATCTGAAGAACAAAATATTTACCATGCCGCAGTTCCTGCATCAGCGGTACAATGGTACAGTGGCCATGATTATGGCGATATTCTGGTTGTTTTTATACATCGTCGTAAACCTGTTATCTATCCTTTACCTGGGCGCTATCGCCATCCACGGTATCGCACCTGAGTTCTCTATCGGTCTGTGCATTATTTTACTGGCTATCTTCTCGGTAATTATCGCCCTTGGCGGGATGAAAGTTATCGGTTATACCGATGTTATCCAGGTATTCTTCCTGATACTGGGTGGTTTGGTGGCCTCGTATATTGCCCTCAACCTGGTGAGCGACCCGACAGGCAACACCAAAGATTTAGGCGGCATGTTCGGCGGTTTAAAACAGGTTACCCAGCAAGCCAGCGACCACTTCCACATGATCTTTCATAAAGACAATAAAAACTACGTGGATCTTCCCGGTTTAAGCGTGTTAATCGGCGGTATGTGGATCACCAACTTAAACTACTGGGGCTGTAACCAATACATCACCCAGCGTGCGTTAGGTGCTGATTTAAAAACTGCCCGCAGCGGTATTTTATTCGCCGGTTTCCTGAAACTGTTAATGCCGGTTATCGTGGTTATCCCGGGTATTGCAGCTTATGTATTGTACCAACGCGGTATGTTCCATACTGCCGATGCCGCAGGCATGCTTACCCACAACGGTATTACCGATGTGAACAAGGCTTACCCATCGCTGCTCAACCTGTTACCTGTGGGCATGAAAGGTTTGGCCTTCGCGGCGCTAACCGCGGCCATCGTGGCATCGCTTGCCGGTAAGGTAAACAGTATTGCCACCATCTTTACACTCGATATCTATAAAAAAGCCATTAACCCCGAAGCTTCCGAAAAGAAACTGGTTAACCTGGGTAAAATATCGGTTGCCATATCAATGGCTTTGGGTGTAGCTCTGGCTTACGTGTTGGGCGAGGCTTTAATGGGCGAAGGTAAGCAAGGGTTTAACTATATCCAGGAATATACCGGTTTCTTCTCGCCGGGTATTTTGGCTATGTTCCTGTTAGGCTTCTTCTGGAAAAAAGCTACTTCGAACGCAGCATTATTTGCTACCGTAGGCGGTTTCGTATTATCTATCGTGTTCAAATTCTTACCGCGCTTTGCCGATCTGAGCTTTTTAACTCCTTATGGCTTTTACGCTCCAAACTATAGCAATGGCGGCGCATACGAAATCCCTTTCTTCGACAGGATGGGCTTCGTATTCCTGATCAGCGTAGTTGGTATGTGGCTGATCAGCATCATCGAAAACCGCCGTGGTGTTGTACCTAACGGCCTCGAGGTAGATACCAAAATGTTTAAGGTTACGCCGGGCTTTGCTATCGGTTCGGTAATTATCTGCCTTATTTTAACAGTATTGTATACAGTTTTCTGGTAATCCATCAAACCTTATAATAATTAAAAACCCGGTGCAGCAATGTGCCGGGTTTTTTGTTGCGCGTATTTCTTATCCATACAAAATCACGTATCATTGCATCAGATAACACGCATACATTTGGACGATATTTTAATAGCCATCAGGGATACGCCGGTCGCGGCTGCCATTTTTGTGATAACGTTAGCTATCAGTTTGCTGGCTTTTAACAGCGATGAGCTTTACGAGAGATTCATCCTGCATCCGTACAGTGTGGCGCAGGGCAAACGGGTATACACATTAGTTACCAGTGGGTTGATCCATAAAGACCTCCCGCACCTGTTCTTTAATATGTTTTCGTATTACTTTTTTGCCTTTCAGCTGGAGCGTTTTATGGGGCATTGGCAATTTGGCATGTTGTATGTTGCCTGCCTGATCTTGAGCGATCTGCCCACAGTGGTAAAACATAAAAACGATTACTGGTACCATAGCCTGGGCGCATCTGGCGCTATAAGCGGGGTGGTGTTTGGCTTTATTATGTTTAGCCCTATGCGGGATTTTTACCTGATGTTCATTCCGGTGCCTATCCCGGCTATCGTATTTGGAGTTTTATATCTTATTTATTGTGTGTACGCTTCAAGGCGGGGTATAGGTAATATTAACCACGACGCGCACTTTTATGGCGCCGTGTGCGGAATTATTATCACCATCAGTTTATATCCTATGGTGGTGCCATCGTTTTTCCTTATCCTGCGTAACCACCTGGGCTTGCATTAAAGCGGCAGGTCGATGCCATCGGCAGGGATAAAGTTCTCATCCTTATCGAGCAAAAAGCTCATCGGGTGTTCGGGGTTTTTGATGATCTCGAGCAGGAGGAACCCCCATCGCTTCCAAAAATTTTCAAGCACCTGGCCATAGGTTTTGCCCAGCCAGTCATCGAACAAAGGCTTGGCGCTCATTCCCCGTAAGGGCATTGCCTCTATAAAGATCTCATCGCCTACAGGCAAAATATTGTACTCGGGCAAACGGTTAAACAGGTAAGCTGAATAGAAGATGCGCCCGCAAAACTCCTCGAACTGTATAGGGTGCAGCTTTTGCCCTTCGATCTTTTCCAGGATGTGGCGGTGATAATTGCGGTTGGCCCCGTTATCCTGCAGGCAGATGATCAGCCCAAAATCTTTTAACCGGATAGAGAAGGTAAGCGTGTTGATCTCGTCGCGGTAAGCAAATTCGTTTTCGGGGTTGTTAACCTTGAACAGGAAAAGGCTGAACGGTTTAAACTCTTCAAAAACCATCGGCTGGCTAATACTTTGCAGCATCAGGTGCAGGTTACTGAACTTATGGATAATGGACTGCGACATGCTAAAATCTTCGCCTTGAGCGCGCGATTGTTTGATGGCGATCTGCAGTTCGTTAAAGATAATGCCGTACAGTAGCTTACCCGCCCAGCGGAACAGTTGAAACTCATCAAAAGCCTTCATCGCTTCATAACCGCCATCAAAAGCTTCGGCTACTGCTGCTTCCAAAGGCTCCAGGTATTGCTCATTGATGTGCGCCGCGCAAGGTATCTTCAGATCTTTGTAGGTGGCCATGCTTTCGTCGAGCAGCTTAAACGGCTGATCGGCCAGGCCGTAACGGTTCATCAGCCAAACCGGGAAAACGGCTGTTTTTTCTTCGGTGCTTTGTAAAGTCTCGCCGCTTAAAAAGCATTGCTTATTGCTGAAATTGAAGGTTTCGAAAGGGTGGTATAGTTGGACGCTCACGCCACAAAGATAAGATTGATTTTGATTGCCGGGATTTGATCGTTTTTTATAGTTTTGAATTTAACATGCACCTGACTTATCAACCCTTCGAACTCGAACTGAAACATACGTTTACCATTGCTAAATTTTCGCGTACCTCAACACCGTTGATGCTGGTGCAACTGCACCATGAGGGTTTAACGGGTTATGGCGAAGCATCGATGGTGCCTTACATGGGCGAGAGTATACAAAGTGCTACCGATTTTTTAAAACAGGTAGATGTATTGCAGTTTAAATATCCTTTCGATTTTGCTGCGATCAATCATTATCTTGATACAATCGCTCCCGACCAGCCGGCTATCAAGGCAGCTATCGATATAGCATTGAACGATATAGACGGCAAACTGCGACAGCAACCTTGCTGGAAACTGTACAGCAGCGATCCGGCAAAAATGCCGGTAACCTCATTCACCGTAGGTATTGATACCCCGGAGATGATCGTTAAAAAGCTGCAGGACGCCAAAGATTTTAAAGTGATCAAAGTAAAGCTTGGCCGCGATAGTGATAAAGAACTGATCAATACCATCCGCAGTGTTACCAATGTGCCTTTGTTTGTGGATGCCAACCAGGGCTGGGCCGACCGCGGGCAAAGCCTGGATATGTGCCACTGGCTGCACGAGCAGGGAGTATTGCTGATAGAACAACCCATGCTCAAAACCGATATGGACGGTAATGCCTGGTTGAGCGAACGCAGCCCGGTGCCGATCATCGGCGATGAGGCGGTGCAACGCCTGCCCGATGTGACCAAAGCCGCAGGTGTGTATAATGGCATCAATATTAAACTGATGAAATCGGCAGGCATGTACGAGGCGCACCAGATGATCCTTAAAGCCCGTGAGCTTGGTTTAAAACTGATGATAGGCTGCATGAGCGAAACCAGCTGCGCTACTTTAGCCGCCGCCGCGTTGGCCCCTCTTTGTGATTGGGCCGACCTGGACGGGCCTTTCCTCACGACTAACAATCCTTACGTTTTGCCTGGGTTTGCTGATGGCAAATGGGTGTTGAATGATGGGTATGGCTTGGGTTTGGAGTTTAAATAGGACTGCCTTATGTTACTTATAATATTTCTTCTTGCTACAGTGGGTCTTATTTGCCTGATAGGTATGAACCTTGCCAGCCCCAGGTTTTAAATTGAAGAAATTACTACCAGATATTAATATCAGATCGGGGGCGTCATTAACTATTAAAGCCCTTACAGTAATCGAGATTGTATTCGGGATTTCCTGCCTGCTCGTTTCATTGTTTTGTTCATTTTTTGGCTTTGGAAAGTTTGATGGCATGTAGCAAGCCGAAATCAGTGTAATCGCACTCAATCGGTGAAATCCCATTAAAACTCCACATGCGCCCTGATCGCAAAAAAACTTACCGGGCCGCGGTCGGCGTTGTAGGCCGGGTTAGCTACGAACTGGTAATCGGCAGATACGAACAGATTGGTGTTGATCTTTGCGCTGTAGTAGGTTTCAAAGATACTTTCGGCCTTATAGTTGGTTAGTTTACCATCGCCGATGATAAAACCGTAACCGCCTGTGGCCAGAAAATCGCGGTGATCTTTGGAGATACCGTTGATATCGCCGGCTATGCCGAAAGTATCATCCGGCCGGTGCCATGCGGTTCCTTTGCAGTTAAAACCCACGCTCAGGGTTTGATCGATCTCGGTAAAGGCCCAGGTAGCGGTTTTACCATCGTTCCAGCCGGCGCGGAAGAATACGCCTAAGTTTTTGTTCAGCTCCTGGTCGCCGTTAAGGCCGAAACCATATTTAACGCCACCATAGTTTTTACCGTCGATCACATCCAGTGAAACATCGGTTTTGTTGTTGTAGCTGTTGATTACATCGCGGTAAGCGGGCGCCTTGGTCACATTACGGTAAGCCAGCAAACGGATGGCGCCTTTGTGCCCGTCAAAGTCGGTAAACTTAGTAAACTCGATGGTTTGCCCGTGAGCTTTAAAGTAGTTATAGTCAAAATCGGGTCCGTTGGCGTAAGTTGGTGTTAAACTGCCTGCCGCACGCAGCGCCCAAGATGGGTTGATATATTCGAGCACAACGGCATCAATATAGCCGCGGGTATTGGCCGGGTAATCCCAGGCGCCGTTGCTCATCAGTGCCCAGTTCATAAACTGGCTGCGCGGATCGTGGCTGTACTGGTTATTATCAAAAATATCCGACAGTGCAATTTTACCGGCGGTAATCACCAAACGGGTGCGTGGTACATACTCCCGCAGTTGGTTGGCATCAGCATCCACAAGTTCGCGGGCATCACTTAGCGGGATATATTGGCGGTAAAACAAGCGCGCCAGGTACAAGGCCGGTGCCGGGCTGCCGATGCGGAATGTTTCTCCATTTGGGAACCCAGCCACTCCACGCGCTTCGCTTACACCGCTGCCGCCCGAAACTTCGGGGTTAAAATAAATGGAAGCGTTGTTCCATAATTTGTGCCCGAAAAATAATGACGTGGTGATGGATAAAGCTTCCTCGTGTGCCGGGCTTAAACTGTTATCTCCCGAATAAGGTGCCTTAAAGGCATTATGGCTTTGATCGATAACGGTGAGCTGGAAATGCTGGCTCCATTTTTCGGTGCTGTCGGCAGTATAGTTCAGCTGCGCCTTCGCTGAAAGGCAGGCAAACAGAATGATTATTTTGAGTAAGAACTTCTTCATAGCATTAATTTATTAGGCAAATCTAATATAATTTTTAGACTTACCTAAAAATAAATATCATTTGTGATCTTTGACTTCCTTGCCTGGGTTGAATTGCAACCGATGTTGAACCGAAATTTTTCGTCAAGGACGTATACGCGTTAGTGGGAGCGGATGCCTGCCGCGCGTTGAGTTTAGGGCCGGCCGTGGCTAATGCCCGTGCAGTATGAACGGATAGCCCGGGCCGCAGGCAACGCCCAAATACCAACAGTAATTCTCGCAAAGCTGCTAAGAATTTTAATTTCATCGCTTTGCGGCTTCACGCCTTTACGGGCAAAATACCTTAATACCACAAAACCATCACTAATTACAACCTGCAAAAGTAATTCCATACTTCAAGAACCAACCACCCGAAAAATAATCTTACTGTAAGAAATTACTGTAAACTCTGTTTGCTAAACAACAATTTATCAATTACTTTTGCCGGTATATATTAAAAAGGACATGACACAACATCACACACCCGAAGAAAAAAGCTACGATTATTTATATTATGTTGTCGGTTTGGTTTTTGGCATGATAACCGGTTTCTTTTTAGAAAAAGGTTTTATCTGGGTACCTGTTGGCGGTGTAGTAGGTTTGCTTACAGCTGCTTTCTTTGTGAACGTGCTGGTTAAGGGCCGTGAACAAAAAGTCTGACAGGGACCTCCCGCCGTTTATCAGTAGCTGGAACAGGTTTTATGGCATTGTGATGGCATGGCTTGTTGTGCTAATTTTTGTATTTTGGCTCATCACCAAACACTTTGAATGAGCCTTACCGACTGGATAGTTCTTGCCGTAACCATTTTAACCATCGTTATTTATGGCGTTTGGAAAAGCAGGGGCAGCAAAAACATCAATAACTATCTTCTTGGCGATCAGTCGTTACCCTGGTATACCGTAGGTTTTTCGGTTATGGCTACCCAGGCCAGCGCTATTACCTTTTTATCGGCGCCGGGGCAGGCCTACAGCGACGGGATGCGTTTTGTGCAGTTTTACTTCGGGCTGCCGCTGGCCATGATCGTGCTGTGCATTACCTTCGTACCCATATTCCACAAGCTTAAAGTTTTTACTGCTTACGAGTACCTTGAGCAGCGTTTCGACCTGAAAACACGCGCCTTAACTGCCCTGCTGTTTTTGATCCAGCGCGGCTTGTCTACGGGTATCACCATCTATGCGCCCGCCCTTATTCTGTCGGCCATTTTGCATATCAACGTTACCTACACTACACTGTTTATTGGCGGGCTGGTTATATGCTATACGGTTTACGGCGGCACAAAAGCGGTAAGCTACACACAACTGCTGCAAATGAGCATCATTTTCGCGGGCTTGTTTCTGGCAGGTTTTGTGGGGTACGGCCTGCTGCCCAAAGGTACAGGGCTGAGTAATACGCTGCACCTGGCAGGCAAACTTGGCCGCATGAACGTGATCGACTGGAAATTTGACCCGAACAACCGTTATAACATCTGGAGCGGCATCGTCGGCGGCTTTTTTTTACAGCTATCGTATTTTGGTACCGATCAAAGCCAGGTTGGGCGTTACCTTACGGGAAGCTCGGTAGGGCAAAGCCGTTTAGGTTTGATCATGAACGGACTGGTAAAAATACCCATGCAGTTTTTGATATTGCTGATCGGTATCCTGGTTTTTGCGTTTTACCAGTTTAACCAGCCGCCGGTGTTTTTTAACAACTACGCGGTTGAACAGGTTAAGCAAAGCCGATACGCTGCCGAGTTTAAACAGGATGAGCAGGAATACGCCCAGGCTTTCGCGATTAAAAAGAACGCGGCCGAAAATATGGTTTCGGCTTTAAAAACGCACGATCAGGGCAGGATCAGCCTGGCGCAGATGCAGCTGAAGGCTGCCGACGGGCAGGCCAATGCTATCCGTCAGAAGGCGATCGAAGTATTAAAAAAGGCCGATCCTAAAACCGATACCAACGATACTAACTATGTTTTCTTAACTTTTGTTACCCGTTACCTGCCTAAAGGGCTGATAGGCTTGCTGATCGCTATCGTCTTTTTAGCATCGATGGGGTCGATGGCGAGCGCGCTTAATTCGCTGGCATCAACATCGGTAGTTGATATCTATAAACGCATTATCAACCCCCACGCATCCGAAAAGGATTACCTTGCCGCGTCGCGATTGTCGACGGTTGTGTGGGGGCTGGTATGTATCGGCATGGCGCTTTACGCCGGGCACCTGGGCAATTTGCTCGAAGCTGTTAATCAGTTAGGATCGTATATCTACGGCACCATCTTAGGCGTGTTTGTGGTGGCTTTTTACCTAAAGCATGTAAAAGGCCGGGCGGTGTTTATCGCTGCTGTGATCACGCAGGTCTCCATCCTCATTATGGGTTTCCGCGAAATGGTGGCCTATTTATGGCTGAACGCGATAGGTTGCGTTTTGGTGATTGTTATAGCGGTTATTGTGGAGAAAGCAGCCCCACCCAAACTTCCAAGGTAGGTAGGAGGCTTAACGACTAATCCGCCCCTTGCTCTTCTTCAAATTAACCTCCGCTATGGCATGCTCATTTGCCCAGGCATCCAAAGCTGCAAGTACCGGGCCGAGGGCTTTCCCTTTTTCCGAGATCTTGTAATATACCTCCGGTGGAAAGGTATGTTTTTCTTCGCGGGTAATGAGCCCGTCGGTTTCCAGTTGTTTTAAATGTTCGAGCAGTACTTTTTTAGTCACTTTGGGTATGATGCGCCATAGTTCGGTAAAACGCATCTCGCTGGTGCCGAACAAATGATAAAGAATAATAGGCTTCCATTTTCCAGACAGCATGGTAAGGGTGACCTCGAGGCCGCAATGTTTAAAATCTTTATTATCCATGGTTACCAAATAGTGAACGGGTTACCAAAAGGTAACCTTCTTGGGCTTGCAAAACGGGAGGCTCATCTTTGCCGCGTCAAATTTAAATGCTTTATTATGAAGGTACAACTCTTACGCAATGCCACGCAAATTTTAACCGTTAACGGCAAAACTTTATTGATAGACCCTATGCTTGCCCCCAAAGGCAGTTATGGGCCCTTTAACCATACAGGCAACGATCTGAAAAACCCGCTGGTTGATTTGCCGGTAAGCGGCATGGAGATCGAACGGATCATTGCTCAAACAGATGCAATACTGCTCACCCATTTACACCTCGATCATTGGGATACGGTTGCGCAGCAACTCATCCCTAAGAATATGCCGATCATTTGCCAGCCGGCAGATATCCCGGTGCTGACAAAAGCCGGCTTTGTGAACCTCCTGCCTTTGGCTTACACGTTGCTATGGCACGGCATACAGATCATCCGCACCGGCGGTCAGCACGGCACCGGCGAAACCGGCAAGCGAATGGGGATTGTTTCGGGTTATGTGATCACTCATGGGCAAAATAAGCTTTACGTTGCCGGCGATAGCATTTGGTGCCGGGAAGTGAAGGACGCCATAGATAACTACCAGCCGAACCATATTATTGTGAATGGCGGTGGTGCAAGGTTTATAACCGGCGACCCTATTGTAATGGATATTAACGATGTAATAAAAGTATGCCGCTACGCGCCTGTGGCCAAAGTATACGTAGTACATCTGGAGGCTGTAAATCACGGTAAAGAAAGCAGGGCGTTTATTAAAGCAGCTTTAAAGTCGGAAAGCTTTGCAGATAGATGTTTTGTACCGGATGATGGGGAGGTGTTTATAGAAAAGAGCTAATAATTCATAGATCATGGCTCATATGCGAAAATACCGTTACGCTGAACCATGATCCATGAACCATCAACTGATTACGATTTTGCCTGTGCGGCCACGGCGGCGTTTAAGCGCTCGTACTCGCCGTCTTTAGCTTCTTTTGATAAGCGTACGCCTTCTTCGGCAGTAGCCAGGGCACCTTTTTTGTCGCCTGCCTTGAGCTGGATACGGGCCTTCCAAACTTTTACAAACTGCGATTTTGGCTGTGTTTTTTCCAACTCGTTTATCCACTCCAGCGCTTTAGCCATGTCTTTATTGTTATCGTAATAATATTGCGCTGCCGCGAAGTATGGTTTCTTTTCGCCTTTCATCGCTTCGTCGATGCTGGCCATTACGCGGGCATCAACATCGGTAGTAATGTGGAAGGTTAAAGCGGTATGTTCCCAGGCCAGGTGCAGGTCGGCTGCAGTAGGCATTACGTTTTCAAACTGCATGGTAAAGGTTTCTACGGGTTCTTTTATGTTCCAGGCTTTTACCCTGAAGCGTAAAAAATCTTCTTCCTGCTTGTAGCTGTAGGCGCCCCAGGTTTTGCTGGTTTTGCTTAGGATGATGGTCCACTCTTTAGGATCGGGAATACTGAATAACCCATAAGTACCAGCCGGCACTTTGTTACCCTCGATGGTTACATCATCGGTAAAGGTAATGGTAGTTGCACTATTGGCACCGGTGCGCCAAACGGTGCCGTATGGCTCTTGCTTGCCCAGCATTACACGTCCTTTAGCATTCGGGCGCGAGTAAACGATGGTAATTTTACCCAGGCCAAGATCCTGCGTAATAGTTTGGGTTGAGCTTGCAGCGGGTATTTTAAGCCCCTGTGCATTTGCGGTACTGATGCCTGAAACGGCCAGTACCAGTAATAAAAGGTAAGTAAATCTTTTCATTGCGATAGTTTATTTGGTTACAAGTTAACTATACGAAGCTAATAAATATTACAGATTTTAACAGTATGCAGAAATCACCATCGGAGAGACAAAAAGGGGGCACAAGGCGAGATATCATCGGGCGTTATTTACTGTGCCGCTTAAATGCGGGCATATTTGAAAATATTATTTATTAGCTATCTTTAGGTAACCGAAACCCCTTGATTATGAAAAAGAAAACCTGGGCCAACCCCGAACTGCACATTATAGCTACTACAGATGTTTCTTCGAAATACATTAACGGCTTTCACGAACACGCCTTTACAACCCACGCAACGCCAAAAGGCCGTGGGCTTTTTAACAATACGCCAAACCACAGCCTGTTTCAAACCAATCTTACAAAAACCCTTCTCCAATACCTGTCGTAAGGAGGCGGCCGTTGAAAGTTGCGTATCCGGCCAGGCGCCGGGAAGAACTGTTACGCTTAATCGGCTGTTTTTCATGTGCTTTTCGAGGCATAGGCACTGAAATGTTTTTGTTATCTTTATACATTCATAGTTCATCACACATATGAAAAAGAAAAGCTGGCACAAACCCGAACTGCATATCATAGCTATTGCCGCAAAAACCATTAGCGGCCCTCACGAGCATAACTATACCAGTCAGCCTACACCAGCCGGCCATAAATGGTATCTCAATACGCCCAGCCACAATAGTTTTGCGAATGGTATCATACCGACCATTCATCAATACCTGTCGTAGTGAAGGGGGAATCAAGAGACAAGAAGCAGGACTCAGGATTTATTGATATTGATCGGAGAATGGCAGACCTGGCTTAATAAGCCTGAAAAAATAAAAAGCCCCCCAGACTTGCTCCAGGGGACTTTCAACCTAAACCTTATCACAATTAAACCGGTAAGTTTACCGATTCGTTTTAGTGTAATACAATATCTGTACCAAACTTGTTTTACGCTTTAAAAACATGTGTTTACAATTCATTTTGCCTTGTTTTGTTGCAATTGACAGACAGTGTATACTATTGTGTCTGCCTATTGTTCAGTTTTTTGCGCAGGTAACCGTCTGCCAAAAACAACGCCAGTACAATATCAAACAAAATAAAAACTTTCAACACGGTTCCGTTGAGATAATTACCCAATTGCGGTATTTTAATATCCTGACCTGATAACAGGGTATTTGTACTGTTTGTATTTGTCCAGCTTACGTTAATAAGCGCAAAAACCAGCAAGGTAACTATACTTACCACAAAAAAGGCGGCAATGCCTTTTATAATGCGCTTATCAATAGTTGCCTTTAAAGGCTTCATCGCGTTCTCGGTACGGATGGTTTCCATCACCTTGTAGCCAAAGCCCATCGATGGTTCGTCGAGTTCCATCATACACGAAAACTCGATATTCAGTTTCGATAGCTCGTGGTATTTACGTTTGTAAACATCATCGGTCGCTATCAGTATATCCATAGCCTGCTGCTCGTCGGGGCTGCAGTTGCCATCAATATAGTTCCATATCTTTTCTTCTACACTATTCATATCAGTTCGTTTACTTCGTGTTTTAATGTAAGCTCCAGCCGTTCCTTTAAACGTTGCCTTGCCCTAAATAGTTTAACCTTTACGTTATTGGGCTCAATTCCCATAGCTTGCCCTATTTCCTCGAGCGATTGTTCGCCTTTGTAGAACAATGTGATGACCATGGCATCGTCGGGCAGCAATTGTTCGATGGCTTTGTTCAGATAATACGATCGCGATTTTTGCTCGGCAAGGTCGCCGTCGAAGCCGCCGGGTTTATTCTCAATCTGAAGGTAGGTATTCTCGTCGTCTATCGAGGAGGTATCCAGCCTTTTTTTACGCAAAAATGTCATTGCGGTAGTATATACAATGCTGTACAGCCATGTACTGAATTTTGCTTCACCGTTGAAGCTTTGCAGCGAGCGGTATGCTTTTACAAAGCAATCCTGCGCAATTTCTTCAGCGTCTTCGCGCGTTTTGGCAAAGCGCAGTGCCAATGTGAACACAAACCGCTGGTGGCGCCTGATCAGGTCGGCATAGGCTGCCTGGTCGCCGGCCAGCGATCGGGTTATCAGTTCGGTATCGGTATACTTGCTTTGCATTAATTAACGTCTCTGACGCGGGTAAGGTATATGAGGTTACAGGCAGATGTAAAAATAGTTAAAATTAGATGAGAAGAATGAGCGCCGCCTGCACCGCCAATAGCGGCACGTGATAACTGCTACCCTTAATATCTGTTATGGTTATCTATAAAACCAGTCGACAATTTTTCAGCTATTTTTATAAATTTGCGCCCACCTTAGCGGATACGTTGCTTAGGATCAATACATAACAATGCTAACAGTAGAAAAAATAGGCGGCACATCGATGAGTGCCTTAAAAGATGTCATCAATAACATTATTTTATTTGAGCGTAAAGGCGATGAGCTGTACAACCGTATCTTCGTGGTATCGGCTTTTTCGGGCGTAACCAATTTGCTTTTAGAGAATAAAAAAACAGGTGAGCCAGGCGTTTACCATCGTATTGCCAAATACCAGGAGTTTCACCACGCTTTGGCCGAGTTGATCGTGAGCCTGCAAACCATCAATAAAAAATACGTAGGCCTGGGTTTGGACCTGCCGCTTGCAGATAAATTTATCGAAGATCGTGTTAATGATGCCAAGCAATACCTGGATAACCTGGCCAACATACTGGCATCGGGCTATGTAAGCAAAGAAGGCATTTTACAGGCCGCGCGCGAGATTCTGGCATCTATCGGCGAAAGCCACTCGGCTTTCGTGTTTACCAATATCTTGCAGAATATGGGTATCAACGCCACGCTGGTCGACCTGAGCGGCTTCCACGATCATAAATCGTACACCATCGATCAGCGCATTAAGCATACTTTCAGCAATATCGAGTTCGATAAAACCATTTGTATAGTAACCGGCTACGCCAAAGGTACCGAAGGTATTATGCGCGAGTTTGACCGCGGATACAGCGAGGTAACCTTTTGCAAGATAGCCGTTGCCGTTAAACCCCAGGAAGCCATCATCCATAAAGAATACCATTTGTGCAGTGCCGATCCGGTTTTGGTTGGGACGGATAACTGTATCCCGGTAGGGTTTACCAATTACGATGTGGCCGATCAACTGGCAGATGTGGGTATGGAAGCCATCCATCCTAAAGCATCCAAGCCGCTCGAGATCAACAATATCAACCTGCGTATTAAAAATACCTTCGAGCCGGAGCACCCGGGTACGCTGATCACCAAGGATTATGTATCGCCGCATAAGCGCGTGGAGGTGATTACCGGTACTACCAAGCTGGTGATGATCGATATTTACGACCCGTTAATGGTAGGCAACGTAGGTACCGACTTTGAGATTATGCGGGTGTTTTATGACCTTGGCATCAGCTACAATTTTAAAGCAACCAGCGCCAACAGCATCTCGATCGTGATATGGGAGAAGGATTTTAACAAGGAGCTGATCAGGGAGCTGGAAGAGAAGTTTGAAAAAGTAACCGTCGAAAAAATGGCGATGGTTTGCCTGATAGGCTCGAATATGGACCAGGTAGGTTTACTGGCTAAATCGGCCGGGGCGCTTTCGGCGGCCAATATCGACATCAAGAGCGCCGGCTTTGCTTTACGCAAGGTAAACATCCAGTTTTTGGTAGCCCGCGAAGATTTTGATGATGCGATCATCGCGCTGAATAAAGCAATGGCCTAAAGTTTAGCTATTGTTAAGATAAACGGAGGCTTCTGGCGGCGTTTGTCGTCGCTAGGAGCCTTTTTTGTTGTAATCTGACCTGTTTAGCATAATTGCGCATAGTATCCTCCGAAGTTCATCATTTTTTATTGCTTAACATTAACTTAACATAGCGAGGTTATCTTTGCCTGTCTGTACTTCACAAACTATAAAGACAAATGTCGCTAAACAGCATTTTTCAATACTTCGTCCCCAAAGACCGAAAAGTTTTCTTCCCGCTATTTGAACAGGCCGCCAGCAACGTGGTTGCCATTGCCACTGTATTGGTCGAAACGGTAAACTCGCATAATGCCGAGGCCCGCGACGAGTATTACAAGCAAATTGATAAACTGGAGAATATTGGTGACGAGCTTACGCACCAGATTTATCTTGAATTAGGCAAAAATTTTATCACCCCTTTCGACAGGGAAGATATCCATACCCTGGCAACCGCCATCGACGATATTGCCGATAACATACAGGGTGCCGCAAACCGCATGAACCTGTACAAGATCGAGGATTTTACCGTGCCTATACGCAAACTGGCCGACCTGATACTGCAGGCCAGCGTTGATATGGAAAAAGCCGTACGCGAGTTGAAAGATCTTAAAAATGTACGCAACATAGCCGATTCGTGCATCCGCATTAACAGCATCGAAAACCAGGCCGACTACGTGTTCGACCGTGCCGTGGCCGATTTGTTCCTGTACGAAAAGGATGCCATAACGCTTATTAAATACAAAGAAATATTGGCCACTTTAGAGAATGCCACCGATATGTGCGAGGATGTAGCTAACGTAATGGAAACCATCTTAGTTAAAAACGCATAGTATATGACGCTACTTGTTGTGGTTATTTGTTTAGCCGTAATTTTTGATTTCATCAATGGTTTTCACGATGCGGCTAACTCTATCGCTACTGTAGTATCCACCAAGGTGCTATCACCGCTGGCTGCTGTTATCTGGGCAGCAGCATTTAACTTTCTGGCCTATTTTTTAGTAAAGGACCATAAGGTTGCCAACACCATAGCCAAAACCGTACACGAAAATTTTATTACACTTGATGTGATCCTGGCGGGCCTGGTAGCAGCCATTACCTGGAATCTGATTACCTGGTGGTTTGGTATACCTTCGAGCTCTTCGCATACGCTGATAGGCGGTTTTGCCGGTGCCGGCATGACCAATGCCATGTTTTTGCATCAGAACGCCTTTGATGCGATTAATGCGGGTCCGATCATTAAGATAGTTGCCTTTATATTCCTGGCGCCCATTATAGGCAGCATCATCGGTTTTGCCATTAATATCGCCATCTTACATATCTGCAAAAATGCAAGGCCGTCTAAAACCGAAAAATGGTTTAAACGCCTGCAACTCGTATCCTCGGGCGCGCTGAGCTTTGCACATGGCGGTAACGATGCCCAAAAGGTAATGGGTATCATTTATGTGGCTTTGCTGGCTTACTATCCATCCATGAAAGGGGCGCCTATGCCCGAGTGGATACCTTTAACCTGTTATTCTGCAATTGCTCTGGGTACCATGAGCGGCGGGTGGAAGATCGTGAAAACAATGGGCACCAAAATAACCAAGGTTACCCCGCTCGAAGGGGTGAGCGCCGAAACAGCAGGCGCTGTTACACTATTTATTACCGAACAGTTTGGCATACCGGTTTCAACCACGCACACCTTAACAGGTTCCATCATTGGCGTGGGTTTAACCAAACGGGTGTCGGCTGTGCGCTGGGGGGTTACTATCAACCTCATCTGGGCGTGGATCATCACCATCCCTATTTCGGCTTTGATCGCCGGCATCGTATTCTTCGCTATCAAGTCCCTGGCGATTTAAGGAATCAGCCTTTCATAAACAAATACGATTGAAAAACTAAAAATTTAGTTTTTAATAAAATATTGCCGGTAAGTTTGCGTTTCAGATGCAATACCTTAACGCTTATTCGCAATGTTTAAACTTTATGTAATGCTTATTGCATTATGGATGCCGGCAGCGAAGCGCGACCTGCCCGATAGCAAACTGGCCAGCGACGTACGCGAAAACGTTTGGCCGCGTATGCAAAAAGAACTGACCGGCAGGCATTTTGTGCTGGCTTCGCCGATGTATATCCGTATCATTAAAGACGAAGGCCTGCTCGAGGTTTGGCTGAAACACGGCAGCCGTTACCATTTGTATAAAAGTTATGAGATATGTTTTTTCTCGGGCGGACTGGGTACCAAAACGCGCTCGGGCGATGGAAAAAGCCCCGAAGGGTTTTACACGATAACTCCTGCGCAGCTAAACCCGGCAAGCAACTATTACCTGGCTGTAAATATAGGCTATCCCAATAAACTCGAAATAATAAAGGGCTATACCGGTGATGCGATTATGATACACGGTCATTGTGCATCAATAGGCTGCTATGCCATGACGAATCCACGCATCGAAGAGATCTATACCTTGATGTATAAAGCTTTTGAGGCCGGGCAGGAAAAGATCGACGTAGATATTTTCCCTTTCAGGATGACGGCGAAAAAGTTTGCGGCCTATGCCAGGTTGCCGTATCAAAAATTCTGGCGAACGCTAAAACCGGGGTACGATCTGTTCGAAAAATACCATGTGCCACCGGTAGCAGGAATCAAAAATAAAGAGTACTGGTTTAGCGGCGTTCAGCATGTTAATTAATATTATGGGATATGAAAACGTATGTCATTTCGACCAATAGCGTTGGGCTCAGCATGGGCATGAGGAGAAACCTTCTGCGAAATGCACGACGATTATAGCAATCGCAGAAGATTTCTCAGTCGTGCAACCACCCAACTCCTCATTGCTCCTTCGAAATGACAATCGGTTTTTTAATTGACCTGACGTTAACCAAGACTATCTGTACCCTGCAGCCTGCAGGTTAAACAGTTCAGCATAGCGGCCACCTTTTTCCAGTAGTTCTTCGTGACTGCCGATCTCGATCAGCTCGCCTTTATCCAAAACTAAAATACGGTCGGCCATGCGCACGGTCGAAAAGCGGTGCGATATCAACACAGCAGTCCTGCCCTCGGTCAATTGCGCAAAGCGCTGAAATACCTCATACTCGGCGCGTGCATCCAAAGCGGCGGTAGGCTCATCCAGGATCAATAATTCGGCATCGCGCATATAGGCGCGGGCAAGGGCCACTTTTTGCCATTCGCCGCCGGATAAGTCGACACCCTGGTTAAACCTGCGGCCGAGCATCTGATCGTAACCGCCGGCTAATTTTTCGGCCAGTGCATCGGCCAGGCTGCGTTTTGCAGAGGAGCGTATCATATCCATATCGTCGACATGCTTAATGTTGCCAACACCGATGTTTTGAGCCATCGAGAACTGGTAACGCAGAAAATCCTGGAAGATGACCCCGGTATGCATACGCAGCTGATCGATGTCGTACTCCTTCAGGTCGATACCATCAAGCAGTATGCGGCCTTCGGTTGGGTCGTAAAGCCGGGCCAGTAGTTTTACCAACGTGGTTTTCCCGGCGCCGTTTTCGCCTACCAGCGCCAGTTTCTCGCCGGGCTTGAGGGTAAAGTTCAGGTTGCGGTTTGCCCAGCGTTCGGAGTTATGGTATTTAAAGCCCACGTTCTCGAAAGTGTACCCATACACAACCGGGTTAGGGTAAGGTACGGGGTTAACAGGCGGTTTAATTTTAGGCTCTATTTCGAAAAAGTCGAAAAAGTCGCGCAGGTAGATGGCACCCTGCGAAACCGTGGTAAAGCGCGATAAAATACCTTCGACCAAACTGCGCATCTGGCTGAACGAGCCGGCCATAAACATCAGCTGCCCTATGGTGCTGTGGCCGGTAGCGGCCTTGTAAACGATGATCATGTAAGCAGCATAATAACCACCTGTACTGATAAACGAGAAGAATGCGCCCCAGCCTGAGCGTTTGATAGCGAGCTGGCTGTTTTCGCGATAAAACTTGGTCGACAGCTTTTTAAAACGGTCGATAATAAAACCCGATAGGTCGAATATCTTTACTTCCTTAGCGGTATCGTCGCTTGCGCCGATATAGCGCAGGTAGTCCAGTTCGCGGCGTTCGGGCGTCTGGCCGCGGGTAAGCGCGTAGGTACGATCGTTAAAATAGGCCTCGCCTAAAAATGAGGGTATAACAGCCAGCAGCATCAAAGCCATCAGCCAGAAGTTAAAGGCCAGCAGGCCGGCGGCAAAAGCGCCGATGGTGATCAGATCCTGCACCTGGCTCATTACCTGCGACAGTAAGGCCGTGCGCCCGGTAGTTTGCTGGCGCGCGCGCTCCAGCTTATCGTAAAAATAAGAGTCTTCAAATTGGTCGAGGTCGAGCTTGGCGGCGTGCTCCATAATACGCACCGAGGTGTGGTTGGCAAACAGGTCGCCCAGCATGCTGTCAACCAAAGTCATAGCCCGGCCCAGTATATCCGAAATGATAGCCAGCGCGAACTGCGCGGCTATGTACTCCCACAGCCGGTGATAGTCGCCACCGTGGCTTTTATTCAGCGCAACAACCTCATCAATAATGAGTTTGGTAACGTATAAGGTTGAAAGCGGCAAAACCGATTTGGCGATGCGCAGCAAAAAGCTAAGCGATGTCATCCAGGGGCTGGTTTGCCATATCAGCTTAAAAAAAGCCGGCAGGTTACCCAGGGCCATCAATCTTTCTTTGAGCGAGATGCGCGGAACGGGAGCAATGGGTTGACGTGCCATAAATGGATTATCCTGCTAAAATAGCAATAGCGCCGGCAGTTTACCTAATACTTTTGCTTGTTTACTCTTTCCCCAAAATAATCGAACCCGGCTTGCCGCCCATGATGATCACCTTGGCGTTCGGCGAAAGCGCGATCTCTTTCTGAGCTTTGATGGCTTCGTATTGCAATTGCTTGTCGGACAGGCCGGTCGAGAGGATCTTCTGATAATCGGCTATACCTTGTGCCTCAACTCGCTTACGGTCGGCTTCCTGGCGCTCTTTCTGCAATACAAACTGCATTTTCTGAGCGTCCTGCTCGGCATTGATCTTTGATTCGATGCTGGCCTTAACCGATGCCGGTAAGGTGATGTTACGCACCAAAACGCTTTGCAGCTCGATACCGTTTTTGGCAAAGGCGGTGCTGATGGCATTGTATATCCGGCTCTGAAACTCTGCTCTTTTAGTTGAGTATAACGATACCGCTTCGTACGATACCGCATTGTCGCGGATGGCCGTGCGGGCAATGGGGCGCACAATTTTCTCGACGTAACCGGTACCTAAGTTTTGCAGGATGAAAGGCGTTTTCGTGGGGCTCACACGGTATAGTACCGAAAGGTCGATAGTGACCTCCAACCCGTCCGACGACAATACCCGGATGGCGTCGTCGCCGGTTTTGTCGCCCTCGGTGCTCACTGCGCTCATGGTATAGTTCTGCGTGCGGGCGTCAAACTCGGTTACTTCGACAACCGGGTCGATAAAGTGCAGGCCGCTTTCCAAAACATCGGGCTGTACCTTGCCGAACAATGATTGTACGCCCACCATGCCGGGCTCGATCACTTTAACCGATGAGCTTAACAGGCCCAGGGCCGTAATAACCACACCAACTATGGTAATGGCGCGCGAAAAGTGAGCCGCCTGCGACTGCCCTTGTTTGATAACCATGCCCACCACGAGGACGATTATACCGATGATTGCTATAAACATTTCAGTTTTGATTTAATACTGAAAGTTAGGGCTTTTTTGTCATATTCTTTACATCCTTTATCAGGCGTAATTTAAAGATGATGATCATCGCACCAATAAAGGTTGCACCTGCCACATAGGCCCAGTTGTGGTTCTTAAAACCCGACCAGATCACTACCACGCAGATGATAATACACAGGTTATACAATATGTTGAGGATAAATTTCAGTACCATTAGTACACACTCATGTTAGGGTCAATCTCCTCGGCCCAGGCCAGGATGCCCCCTTGTAAATTGTAAAGGTTGGTATAGCCAAGAGGCTCCAGTTGCATAATGGCAACCGCACTCCGTTTACCGCTGCGGCAATGCACAATCACAGGTTTATCCGTGGCAATTTTGTCCTTCTCGATCAGTACGCCGGCCAAAGGGATCAGCACACCGCCAAGGTTCGAGGTTTCGTATTCAAATTCTTCGCGAACGTCGATCAATTGAAAGTCCTCGCCTTTATCCATTTTTTCTTTTAGTTCCTGTACGGTTATTTCTTTCATTTTTTTATGATGTATCAAATTATAGTTCAAAGGTATATTTTTTATCACAGAAAAATGGATCATGCAGGTGTAAGGTGTTTGGGGAGATGTTGGAAGGTTGTAAAGTTTGAAGGTTGCAAAGTTATAAGATTGAAGCGTTGAGGTTGTTTGTCGCGTTTTTTTTAATAAATGTTGTCAGATTCAGAGATTTTCATTCAATCATTATTCACCTGTAACAATAATCGCTTACGGGCGTTTAATAAAGCAACATATGGAGTTAAAATGAGGAAAGTAACGCGTTTTTTTTGGTTTTGCAGCGGCGCACATGTCGATACCTTAAAGAAATACCCGGTCGAGCACAATAAATATGTAGGTATTGGCGCCACCATATTTTTCACAGCGTTGTTTGCCTCCCTATCGGGCGGATATGCCATGTATTTTGTGTTCAGCGGCAGCGCTTTTGCTGTGGGTTTTGCCATTTTGTTCGGTTTACTGTGGGGAACGGCCATTTTTAATATGGACCGCTATATCGTCAGCAGCATTAACAAACAAGGCACCGTAAACCAGCAGATATTACAGGCGTCGCCGCGTATTTTGCTGGCCATCATGATCGGTGTGGTGATATCGCGCCCGCTCGAACTGAAGATATTTGACAAGGAGATACGCCAGAAACTCAAAACCAGTTACCTTAACGGGCAGCGCCGCAAAATAGATACCCTGCAAAAATCTTATAACGATAAATACACCCAGCAGATAGCCAAAAACAGTGAATTGAAAAAGGAGCGCGACTCGCTCACCAAAGATATCAACCAATCGCGCTATCAGCTTAACCAGGAAGTTTTTGGCGATAAGACCAACCAGACTTCGGGTATTAAAGGTTACGGCACCTATGCCAAGCAAAAGCAGGGCGTTTTGCAGGAAAAGGAAGACCGGCTGAAGATAGTGCAGGGCGATATGGACAAGATGGACAGTTACCTTACCCAGCGTAAACAGCTGGACGGCCTGAACAGTGTTACCCTGTTCAACGATCATCAACTGGACAGCCTGGCCAACGTAGCCGGTTTCGCCGACCGTAACTGGGCGCTGGGGCAACTGGCTTTTAAAGACGATGGTACCAAGGACCTGGATACCTACCTGGCCGAATCGTTCATCGCTTACCTGTTTATCCTGTTTGAATGTTTGCCGGTGTTCGTAAAACTGATGTCGCCTAAGGGGCCGTATGATGTAGCGCTTTCGCGGATTGAGGAAGCCAATAATTATTACGCTGATAAGGACCGCGACCATGAGATCGCCGTTACCGACGAAACCTACGACCACCGTTTAAAAACGGCCATAGATAAGCGAAAGCAGACCATCACCGGCCAGGCCGAGTGGGATTTGGGCAGGCAGCGGTATGATTAAGAAATATTGGGTGACATTGTTGGAGTTGCGTTAGGGATAGCAGCGGATACCGGCCCTTCGACGGACTCGGGGCGGGCCGTGGCTAATGCCTCCCGATGGGTATCGGGACAGGTAGCGCAGTATGAGCGGATAGCCCGGGCCGCAGGCAACGCCCTGATAATAATCATTGAAGGATTGATTGACTGAATGATTGAACAAAAATTTCTAAATTTTATAACACTCAACTTTTAAGCTTCAAAGAACACAGCTGAACAAACTCCAACATTCCAACATTTTAACCAACTCATCCCTACCCTTCCGTCAAAATCAATTAGCTATATATCCATATTAGTTATACCTAAAAACAACTACTTTTATGCGGGCACATAAACCGCATGAAAAAAATTGTCCTGTTCATACTGCTGCATTGCACATTGCTTTGCGTTTTGTGTCATGCGCAGACGGATCCGCTCGTCGACACCTTGAAACGAAGGTTGGCCATTTACCAGGCCGAGCGCCCTTTTTGTAACCTGTACGTACACCTCGACAAAAACAATTACCTCACCAATGAAAGTATCTGGTTTAAAGCTTACCTGTTAAGCGGTACCGACCTGCAGAATAAGGTGCTTTTTGTACGTGTTAAAGATGCCGATAAAAAAGTGGTGCTGAGTGCGCAGTTCCCGATGTATGATGTACGTGCGCACGGCGATATTTTACTGCCCGACACCCTGAAGGAAGGTGAGTATTTTTTTTATGCCTTTACCAACTCAATGCTGAACTTACCGGCCGGGCAGGTTTTCGTACAAAAGATCAGGATATTTAAAAATAATGCCGACAATATGGAAGCCGAGGCCGGCGTTACCGATAGCGCCAAACTGCGGCGCGGCTCGCCGGTGGATATACTGGTAAAGCTGAAAAAGGGCAACCGTTACGTTACCGATGTAAAAGGCAGCTACCGGCTTTTAGTTGATGATAAGCCGGTAAAAGCCGGCAAAATAACCACTAACTTTTTAGGCGAGGCGTTTATTTCGTTCACCTACCCGCAAATTACCGACGACCAAACGCTTAAAGTACAGGCACGCTTTACTAAAGATGACGACGTGGCCGACCTGAACCTTAACCTGCGGCACGAAGCCAGCCCGGTAATAGTAAAAGTATGGCCCGAAGGCGGGCACCTGGTTGCCGGAGTTGATAACCATGTGGTGGTTGAAGCCGGTGATAATAAAGGCAACCCGTTGCCGACAGCTCTGATTTTAAAAGATGGCGATAAGGTAATGGCCCGCTTGCAAACCAATGGATATGGTATAGCGCAGTTTAACTTCATTCCTCAATCCATATCACAATATCATTTTGAAGTGCCGGGCAACACCAATAAAACGCCTATCGCTTTTACTGCTTCAATAGAACCGGGGGCCTGGAGTTTACAGGTTATAAAGGCTGGAAATGGATTTTCGGCATTGATACACAACCAAAGCAAAAGCGATAGCTGCACACTGGTGCTACGTTCGTACGATGAAGTGTTGTGGAGAAAAATGATACTGGTTGAGCCTGGAGGATCGGCGCATGTGGATATTCCAGCCGCGCAATATCCAAGAGCGGTGCTCAGCCTGGCCTTGTTTAACAGCCGGGGCCTGGTTACTGCCGAGCGCCTGCTGATGAACAGGCAAAATGAGCAGATCAGGATATCGGTACAAACAGATAAGCCGGGCTACGGGCAGCGGCAGAAGGTGAAGGTTACTATCAGCGCCGAAGGCGAGGCGGGCAACCCTATCCTGGCTAACCTCTCGGCAGCGGTGGTCGAAAAAACACGCATCAGCGCCGAAAGCTATACTACTATATTGGATAATTACTATTACAAACCGTTAAGCCGCTCGTTTGCCGACCAGCATTACAGTAATGCAGGCGCCAACGACCTGGATGCGATACTGACCGGCAAAACATGGTATGGCAGTGACTGGGCAAGTATTTTAAATTATAAACCCAAGGGCTACCGCAAAATGTTCAAAAGTGCCGATGGCGTTAGCGGGCAGATAACCAGTCTGAAGAACAAACCTTTGGCCTTAAAGTCGTTGATCATGCTATCGAAAAATAGTATTGATGAGATTCCCTTAACACCCGAAGGTACTTTTTATATTCCCCCCGAAAGTCTAACAGCACAAGCAGGCGAGAAAAAGTATCTGATGCTGAACCAGGATTTTTATGATAAGTATGCTATCAAGCTCAATGATTACGAAGGCGAGTACGATAATATTGTCACCTACTCAGGCGTGTTCAGATTCCCGGATGCATACAATACCATGGTTAAACTGAACGATAAAACCGGCATTAACCTGAAGGGCACTATCCAGCTGCACGAGGTTAAAATACAAAACCAGGTGAAGACACTGGGGCTGTCTTTCGACGGGCGCGACTTTACCTCGAAAACCTGTAACGATTATGTATGTCTTTACAACATCCTCAACTGTCCGAACCATAAATTCGGCAACCCGCCGGTAGATGGCGGCATCTACACCTATCAAGGGCACCAGGTGGTCTATCATGGCTGTGCATCGCAGGTGCAGCCTAATCATTTCCTGCTGAAAAACATCAGTACACCCAACAATTTTATCTTGCCCGATTATGATAAGGACCCTTCAAACGAACCCGAATTGCGCAGCACAGTGTATTGGTCGCCTAACCTGAATACCGGTAAAGACGGTAAAGTGAGTTTTGAGTTTTTTACGAGTGATATTAAAGGCGATTTTACCATCATGGTACAGGGCGTAAATGCTAAAACTTTACGGCCGGTTTATGCGACGGGAACTTTGGTTGTTAAATAATGGCAGAGCAATAGTATACGATAGTCACCGGATATAAAATATGCTCTCGATATCGTACTTTAAATCCAGTGGAACATCATCGCCTATAATACTTACCCCCGATGTTTGCCGGTTAATGACAATTATCGAAAAGATATCCATACCGTGACTCCGGAAATAATCGCCGTGTTTGCTTTGAAGTGCCATCAGCCGCTTAATTATCGATGTTTTAGGATTAATCATTGTGTTTCTCTTTTCAGGCAATTTGCGTATTTAAAATGGGTTGAATAATGACAGTGGTCACGCATGGATGTGATAGATATTCAACCGTGACTCAGGCCGTAACTTTCAAACATTTCAACCTTACAACCTTCCAACAATTTCGCTACTTTTGCGTTATGACTAAAGAACAATTACAAGACTTGAGGGATAGAACCGCTTCCCTGAGGAGGCATCTTTGACATCGAACGCAAGCTCGATGAACTACATACCGAAGAGGCTATAACCAGCAGCCCCGGTTTTTGGGACCGGCCCAAAGACGCCGAAAAGGTGCTGGCATCCATCAAAAACAAAAAACAGTGGACCGACGCGTACGCGCAGCTTGAAAGCATAGTTGCCGATACCGAAGTGATGTTTGAGTTTTACCAGAGCGGCGATGCCACCGCCGAGGAAATGGACGAACAGTTTAACCAGGCGCTGAAAGTTGCCGAAGACCTGGAGTTTAAAAACATGCTGAGCGCCGAAGAAGACCAGTTGAGCGCTGTTTTACAGATAACTGCCGGTGCCGGTGGTACCGAAAGTTGCGACTGGGCCAGTATGCTGATGCGCATGTACATTATGTGGGGCCAGAAGAATGGCTACAAGGTTACCGAGCAGGACTTTCAGGAAGGGGACGTGGCCGGCGTAAAATCTGTTACGCTGCAGTTCGACGGCGATTTTAGCTACGGATACCTGAAGGGCGAAAACGGTGTGCATCGCCTCGTGCGGATATCGCCGTTTGATGCCAATGCCAAACGGCATACTTCGTTCGCGTCGGTGTACGTATACCCGCTGGTTGATGATAGTATCGAAATTGAAGTTAACCCGGCTGATATCGAGTTTGAAACCTTCCGCTCGGGCGGTGCCGGCGGGCAGAACGTGAACAAGGTTGAAACCGCCGTGCGGTTATACCACAAACCATCGGGCATCATCATTAAAAACCAGGAATCGCGCTCGCAACTGCAGAACAAGGAGAACGCCATACGCTTGCTGAAATCGCAGTTGTACGAGATCGAGATGCGCAAGCGCATGGAGATAACCAACGAGATTGAAGGCAATAAAAAGAAAATTGAATGGGGCAGCCAGATACGTAATTACGTGCTGCACCCGTACAAACTGGTGAAGGACGTACGTACAGGTTACGAAACATCCGATGCGCAGGGCGTGCTCGATGGTGAACTGGACGAGTTTCTGAAAGCTTTTTTGATGGAGTTTGGCGGGAAGAATTAAATGTGCAAATGCTTCTTTTAAGAAATAAAGCCGGTGGATATGTTCCCCGGCTTTTTTATTGGATATAGGTAACAATCCCTGTACAAATTATGAATTTGATGTAAAAACACTAATTTTAGGGCAGCCAATTATTATTGTCATGTTTACACGAACAGCTTTTACTATAGCATTAATGTCTTTATTTTCCATTAGCCTGTTTGCACAGGATGCACCGCCGATAAAACTGTACCCAAACGGTGTACCCAACTCCAAACCCGCACCTGCCGATTATGTCGAAAAAATTGTGAATGGCAGCGGCAGTATGGTTACCGACCCGACAATTACGCCATACTTCCCCGAAAAAGGTAAGGCTAATGGCACTGCGATAATTGTTTGCCCCGGCGGTGGTTATGCGCACCTGTCGATGATTAAAGAAGGTGCAGATGTAGCTAAGAAGTTTGCCGAAATTGGCGTTACTGCATTCGTGTTAAAATATCGTTTACCCAGCGACCAGATCATGGTGGATAAAACCATCGGCCCGCTGCAGGATGCGCAGCGCGCTATACAGATAGTACGCGAACGTGCCGCCGAATGGGGTATCGATCCTGCCAAAATCGGCATCATCGGCTTTTCAGCCGGCGGGCACCTGGCTTCGACGGCGGGGACGCATTTTGATAAGGCGGTGATCGATAACCCGAAAAATACCAGCCTCCGCCCCGATTTTATGATCCTGATGTACCCGGTAATTACTTTTGGCGACCTTGCGCATAAAGGCTCGCGCGATAACCTGGTTGGTAAGGATGCCCCTGCCGATAAGATAGACCTGTACAGTAACCAGAAACAGGTTACCGCCAATACACCCACCACCATGCTTGTGCAAGCCGAAGATGACAGAACGGTACCGGTACAAAACAGCCTGATGTTTTACGATGCTTTGCTGAACAACCATATAAAAGCGGAATTGCTGATCTATCCGGCTGGCGGGCATGGCTTTGGCTTGAACAACAAAACCACCAAAGACCAGTGGTTTAATGCGGCTGCGAATTGGCTGGATAGCAACGGCTTGCTTGGGGCTGCGGCTAAATAAACGTATTTGATTGCTAAAACGGTTTGTAACATTTTAACCTGTTAATAGTCAAAATGTTAAATAGGTCAAATGCAATCAAAAAACAGTATGGCACGAACAGCGGGAGCTTTATATTTAATGCTGATCGCCGCCGGGTTTTTCTACCTGAAATATGTTCCGTCTGCACTCATTGATTGGGATGACCCGACAGCAACGGTCAGCAATATTACCACATCCGAGACTCTTTTCCGGATGGGTATTTTGGTCGGCTTGCTTGGGTACATCCTCTTCCTGGTATTACCTTTGGTGCTTTATAAATTACTCAGCCCGGTTAATCAAACCCACGCGGTATTGATGGTAGCGCTATCGGCCATAAGCGTGCCTTTGTCGTTTGCCAATATGATCCACAATTTTGATGTTTTAACGCTTATAAGCGACGGTACTTATTTAAAAGTATTCGGACCTGACAAACTGCAGTCGCAGGTAATACTTCACCTGGAAAGTTACAGCAGCGGCAACATGATTGCTTCTATATTTTGGGGACTTTGGCTGTTCCCGTTTGGGTACCTGGTTTTCAGGTCGGGCTTTTTACCAAAGATAATAGGTGTTTTATTGATGATCGGCTGCTTTGGTTATGTGCTCAATTTCGCCTGCCATTTGCTCCTGCCGCATACCTACAGCAAAACCATTATCGGCAAACTCATCACTATCCCCGGCAGCCTTGGCGAGTTATCGGTTTGTTTATGGCTGTTGATAGCAGGGGTAAAGGATAAAAAGTTGGTTTGATTTATTAATGTGATTGCCAGGAAGAGCGAGGTAGCAAGCAGCGATTGCTTTCTATCTCGCAATGACATTCAAAAAACTTTACGCTCTGCTCTCCGCGCCATGCACTCTGCTGCCTCAATCCACATCTCCCAAAATTTCGTCTACCATGCCGTGTTTTTTGGCTTCGGCGGCGGTCATCCAGTAATCGCGCTCAGATGCGGAGTGTACCCAATCGTACGTTTGGCCGCTGTGTTTGGCTATGATCTTGTACAGGTCGCTTTTTATTTTGAGTATCTGCTGCGCGGTGATCTCAATATCGGCCGAAACACCCTGCACACCGCCCGATGGCTGGTGGATCATAATGCGCGAATGTTGTAATGCTGCACGTTTGCCTTTGGCTCCTGCACAAAGTAATATCGCACTCATAGAACAGGCCATGCCAATGCATATCGTACCTACATCGGGCGAGATGAGCTGCATGGTATCGTAAATGCCCATACCCGAGTAAACGTCGCCGCCGGGCGAGTTTACATATAGCTGGATATCCTTTTTAGCATCCACAGATTGCAGAAAAAGCAATTGTGCCTGGATGATGTTGGCCATGCGGTCGCCCACAGGTTCGCCTAAAAAGATGATGCGGTCCATCATCAGTCGCGAGAACACATCCATTTGCGCTACGTTGAGCTGGCGTTCTTCGGTGATGTAGGGCGTCATGGCTGTCGGGATATTGGCGGCGCGGCCAATATAACTATCCACATGCTGGCTGCCGATGCGGTGATGCTTTACGGCATATTTGCGAAATTCGTGACGATCGATATTCATAGATTTTAAGATTTTTTGAACAGATTGATGATGCGCTGCATAAAACCCTGGTGTTGAGGTCCGGTTAGCTTTTGCTGAACGGTGGCAATTTCGGCTTTAAGCTGTTTGCGGCTGTATTGTTTGATGGCTGCATAGGTGTTTTGCTGATGCTGAACGTCCTCGCGTAAGTTGCTGTTCAGTATCATATTCGCTTCGAATAATAAGGTTTCGCCCGTATCGGCGCGGCCAAAAAGATGATCTTCGATGGCTTTGATATTATTCAATGAAGTCCGCATAGCTGAGTGAATTTTGTTTAGCGGTATCGCGTACTTTTTCGAGGCATTTGTATTTGGCTACGGTGGCAGAGCGTTCGCCGTTGTAACCGAATTGTTGTGCCACATCGCCAACTGGTAAGTAATCGTAATAATAGGCCCTCAGCAATTCCATGCACTTCCGGCCGGCAGTTTCGAGGTAGTGCATCAGTTTACCGGCAGATGGCTGCTCATCTTGTTCTGCCGGGATATCGGTATCGTCCAGCGGCTGGTTTTTGCCGACGACCTTATAAGCCCGGTTCCACAGGTGTCTGGCTATGCCTAACAAATAAGCTTTTTCGCTTACGCGGATATCTGCCTGCGGCGATATTGTTTTTTCATAATAAACCACCAGCGCGTCCTGAAAAACATCCTGCGCCTGTTCGAATGTGCCACCCATGCGCGCCACATAGCGTGCTACAGCCGGGAAGGCCTTTTTGTATAAGCCGATGAAGAAAGCTTCGCGGTCCGTAGCCGATTTGAGTACAACTTGCTCTGCCATTAGTTATCCTTTTTTATACAAGTGTAAGTTAGTGAAGAAATATCACCCGAAGTTTAGAAATATTTTTTTGGAAGCGCGAAAAAGTGACAGTAGCAGTGGCAGTAATGCAATTCGTCAGTACGTCACTTTTCTAACCACAAAACCGCTACTGCTACTTTATTTCAAACTTGCTGAGCAAATCCCTATCTTAGTTCAATTATGCATAAAGGCCGTTTGGAAGCTTTCAGCGATGGTGTTATCGCTATTATCATTACCATTATGGTGCTCGAGTTAAAAGTGCCAGATCATTTTAACCTGCACGATCTGCAGCCGCTTAGCTGGAAATTTATCAGCTACGCCCTTAGCTTCATTTATGTAGGCATTTACTGGAACAACCATCACCATACCTTCCAGGCCGTGCATAGTATCAACGGGAGGGTATTGTGGGCAAACCTGCATTTGTTGTTCTGGCTTTCGCTGATACCGTTTGTAACCAACTGGATGGGCGACAGCCATTTTAGCAAATGGCCCATTATCACCTATGGCGCAATGCTGATTATGTGCGCCAGCGCTTATACCATCATGATCATTACCTTAGTGCGTCATCATGGCGAAAACTCGGTGCTGGCCAAAGCTATCGGCAACGATTTTAAAGGCAAAATATCACTTGCTATTTATGCTACGGCCATCGTCCTGGCTTTTTTCTGCCCATGGGTAAGCTTCGGGCTGTATGTGGTGGTGGCCTGTATCTGGTTCATCCCCGACAGGCGCATCGAAAATCGCCTCGTAAGCGAAACCAAACCCGACTAATTAAAATATTTAACCAGCAACTCGGCGCCGTTTGTGGCCGCTTCCCTGTCCTGGTCGGGGCTGCCGCCCGAAAATACCGCCATGATATACCCCGGGCCCATTCTGCGGATCACGCCTCCTTTATAGCCATATTCGCCCCGTAGCGGCGGGCGTATGCCGCTGCCGCTATCCTGGTAAGTATCGGCCATTTCGGCGGCCTTGGTGCTGGCAACGCCAAGCAGGTTTGATGAGCCTTTTTTCATCAGGCCCACCACCTTCATTTTTGATACCCAGCTGCGGGTGCTGTCGCCCGGCACAAATATCACCATGGCCACGCCTTTAATGTTCAGTTTGAGGGCGCCCTGCTCAATAACGGCAAGCGCATCGTCGGCATGGCTCATAAATATCTTTTCGCCTTTGGCTGCATTATCTTTTTTAGGTGCAAAGGCAAATAACATGCCGCATAATAAAAGGCCAGTCAGGCCAAACAGGTATCGGTTCATCGTGGTAACAGGTTAGCTGTGCCAAAGTAAAAGCATATTTTGCAGCATAGCCTATCGGCAATTGGCCAACTATTGAGGAATATTGACATTTGATGTGCAAATGCGTAAATGTGCAGATTATCCAAGTCATCTGCACATCTACCGGTTTACCATCTTCATACCGGCTTCGGTATAACGCGGGCCGGTGTTGGGGTATTTGTTTATTACGGCCTGTATATCGGAAAGGTCGGTCGTTGTCAGTGAAATATCTACCGAAGCGGCGTTCTCCCGCAGGTATTTCTGCTTCTTGGTGCCCGGTATCGGGACGATGTCATCGCCCTGCGCCAGTACCCAGGCCAAAGCCAACTGCGCAGGTGTGCAGCCTTTACCATGGGCAAGCTCTGCGAAAGCAGCAGCCAGCCGGGTATTGTTTTCGTAATATTCGCCTTTAAAGCGTGGTATCGTCATCCTGAAATCGTCGGCCTTAAAGCCCGACTCGCTCTCGGGCAGTGCAGCGCTGAACAACCCCCGCGACAGCGGGCTGAAAGGTACAAATCCAATGCCCAATGCACGGCAGGCCGGTAATATTTCAGGCTCAGGGTCGCGCGTAAGTAACGAATACTCGCTTTGTAAAGCGGCAATTTGGTGAACGATACAAGCCTTTTTAAGCGTTTCGGCTGAGGCTTCCGACAGGCCGAGATAACGCACCTTGCCTTCTTTCACCAGTTCGGCCATTGCGCCAACCATTTCCTCAACCGGTACCTGCGGGTCGATGCGATGGGCATAATACAGGTCGATGGTATCGATATTCAGACGCTTGAGACTGCCTTCAACAGCTTTGCGCATATACGCCGGCGAGCCATCGAAACTGCGCGCACCGGCTGCGCCGCCGGTAAAACCAAACTTGGTAGCAATAAATGCCTTGCTGCGGTTGGGCTTTAATACTTTGGCTATCAGTTCTTCGTTGGTATGCGGGCCGTAAATATCGGCAGTGTCCCAAAAGTTGATGCCCAGATCGAGCGCGAGCTCAAGCACGCGGATCGATTCCGCATCATCGCGCTCGCCGTAGGCGTGGGTCATGCCCATGCAGCCTAAACCAATTGCCGACAGCTGTTCGCCGGTATTGCCTAATTGCCTGTATTTCATAGTTCATCGGTAGTTAATGGTAAGGGATCATGGCCGGCAGTTCGTTGCCTGACATTTGTTTACAAATTTAGGCTTTTCCTGTTAACCAGATCATCATACACCAGTCATTTGGCATCCTGGGAGAATAGTTTGCCTGATGTTGTTGCCGGGTATCGTAATTAAAGCAAAAAACTCCGGTGTTTTTTAATGTTTCGAAGTTAATTAGAAGGAAATATTTGTTAAGTATAATTGGTTGATTTTGAGTGTTACTGATGAATAATTCTCAAAAATAGATTGTGTTTTGAAGTTTTTTTGAGAAAAATCTAAAATTATGGTGATTTTTAAGATAAAAATCACCATAATTTTAGTATTAATTCATTTTAAACTAATTATTAAGTTATAATTAGTTTAAAAAACAAGTCTTTTTTTAAATTTTAGAAAAAAAATCCTATAAAAACTGTATTATTTTTAATTGTTTTAATAAAAATGCGAAAGTAATACGTTTGTTATAATCTTAACATTGATTTTTTATCATTTCTTAATTAAATTAAGTCGATTTATTTATTAACTGACCTTTTAATTAACGAAAATGAAAAAACTCCTACTCAGCAGTATGGTGGTTTTGTTGTTGCTGGCATCTCATGCCCAGGCGCAAAACCGAACAATTACCGGAACCGTTACCGGGAAAGATGACGGAAACCCGATACCCGGTGTAAGCGTGGTTGTAAAAGGCACAAAAACCGGTACCCAAACCAACATATCGGGTAAATTCAGTATCAGCGTGCCGGCGGGGCAGCAATCGCTACAGGTTTCATTTATAGGATATTTAACACAAACGGTACCTGTCACGGGCCCGGTGATAAATATTGCATTAGAACCTTCATCAAAAGCGTTGACCGAGGTTTTGGTGGTTGGTTATGGTACACAATCGGCTAAGCAAAACGTAGGTAGTATTGCCCACATTAGCGGCAGCGACCTTGTTGAGCAGCCGGTGCAAAACTTTGAGCAGGCGCTTGCCGGTAAAGGATCGGGTATACAGATTACTATACCCAATGGAGTATTAAACACCCCCCCGGTTTTCCATATACGCGGTACCAACTCTATTAACCTGGGTTCGCAGCCACTCATCGTGGTAGATGGCGTTGCATCACTTTCGGGCGATTACAGCGGCGGTGAAGGCGGCGGTAACGCTTTATCCAACATTAATCCTGATGATATTGAAAGTATAGATGTTGCTAAAGACGCATCTGCAACGGCTATTTATGGTAGCAGGGCGGCAAACGGCGTAGTATTTATTACTACTAAAAAAGGTAAAAAAGGCGATGCAGTAGTAGGGCTTGATAGCTGGATGGGGGTAACCACTGTAAACAGATTGCCTGACGTATTAAATGCCGACCAATACATTGCCATTAAAACAGAATCCATAGCCAATGCCGGTGCAAGCGCAAGCACTGCCGTAGTTGCAAGTATCGGCGCTGATGGCAACCCGATTAATACAAACTGGAAAAATGTGGTGTACCAGCGCGGTATCGCCTATAACACTACGGCTAATGTATCGGGTGGTACAGAAAAAACAAATTATTATTTCTCGGCAAACTATAGTAAACAAGGGGGGATTTTAAAAGCGACCGAATTTAATAATAAAAGCATTTTGATGAATGTCAGCCACAATGCCAATAAAATCATCTCTCTCGGTATGAAGCTGTCTTATTCTGATCAGACGGATCTTGCCCCGACAACTTCGGGTTCATTAGCGGGCGAAGCTTATGCTACCGCCGGTTTGGGCCGGTTAGCTTTGCTGCTTCCTCCAAACTTACCCGTTTACAACCCCGACGGTACATACAACCTCAACCCCTCTACCGGAGCTATCGGGATCGGGCAGAATAAGGGCTTTACCATCAGTTACACAAACCCTCAGGTAGCGATTGATCTCGACCGCTCCAACAGCGAGATCACGCACATGGCCAGCAACGTGTACCTGCAATTAAAACCGCTGCCGTGGATCACCCTTAAAACAACATACGGGCTCGATTATATCACAGCTGTTAACGATAACTTCCTCGACCCGGTAGACAATTTCTCTGGCAGCGCTGCAACCAATTCGGCCTCGGCTACCATGACGAATAGTACCACCCAACGGTGGCTATGGGATAACACGGCCCAGTTTGACTACAGCTTTGGGAAGCATAATTTATCTTTACTTTTAGGTAACGAGCAACAGGGAACTTCGGTTAATGGTTTTGGCGAAGGGCGCACCATACTATCCGATCCGGCTTTTAACGTAATACAGGCAGGTTATGTAAACGTAGCCACAGCAGGAAACAGTTTGAGTAAGGATTACCTGGTATCGTTTTTTGGCCGTTTAAGCTATAACTTCAATCAGAAATATTTTTTAACCGCTACATTAAGGCGCGATGGGTCGTCGGTGTTTGGGGCGGATAAAAAATATGGTATTTTCCCAAGTGTGGCAGCCGCTTACGAGATCGCTAAAGAGGATTTCTGGAAAAACATTGGTGCCGACAAAATATTCAGCAGCTTAAAGATCAAAGGTGGCTGGGGGCGTGCGGGTAACAACAGCGGCCTTAACAGCTACTCGTCTTACGGTACTTATTCTTCGAGCGGTTTGTTTAATGCTGTCCCCACGCTTCTCCCGGCGGCAACAGGCAATAACCAACTGGCCTGGGAGCTTACCTCGAAAACAGATATGGCCATTGAGTTTGGTGTGCTGAACGATCGCATCACCGGTTCGATAGGAGCTTATTACAATAATACTACCGGTTTGATATTAACTTACCCCGAGCCGCCTTCGGCAGGTTTGCCGGGTTCCCCGTCAGTAAATATAGGTTCGTTGTATAATAAAGGCCTCGAGTTTGATTTAAACGCCGGTGTTATCAATTCAAGATCCTTCAAATGGGACGCCAACTTTAATATCAGCTTTAATAAAAACGCAATAACTTCTTTAATACCGGGCAACCCTCCGGCGCCTATCACTTATTCGACATCAAGCCTCGAAATAACCAATATTAACCGTGTTGGTGGCTCTGTTGGCGACCTGTACATCATCAGGTCGGCCGGTGTCGATCCTAAAAACGGCGAAAGGATATTTTTGAATGCCGCCGGCCAGCCGGTTGAGTTTAACTTTCTTGGCGCAACTACAATCTACGGTAAGGCATTGTATTTTAACCTCGACGGCAGCCCTTATCTTAACGCAGCGGGCACGGGCTTAAATACTATAAACCAAACTGCCGATGCTGTTGATTATGGCAACGGTGTACCCAAATATGTAGGGGGCATTAGTAATACATTTCACTACAAAAACTTCGATCTGAATGTTTTAATGACCTATCAGCTTGGTTTTTATGTTTATTACGGAACGCAGGCCACCTTAACCGATCAGCGTTTCTGGAACAACTCGACCATCATTTTAGACCATTGGACCACACCCGGCCAACAAGCCGCTTATCCTAAGGTTATTTTTGGCGATAACGTTTCAAACGGTACTTCTTTCCCTACCGACTTTAACGTTTATAACGGCAATTTCTTGAAAGTTAAAACCATCAACCTGGGTTATACTCTCCCTAAAACAATATTGAGTAAAGTTGGTATCAGGAGCGTGCGTTTGTATGTTACTGGTCAAAACCTGTTCATCTTTACCAAATATCCGGGTCCTGATCCCGAAGTGAGTTCAAACGGCACCAGCAATAATAGCCCGGGTGTAGACAGGAATACCATAGGTAACGGAAGGACGCTTACTGCGGGTTTCTCCGTTAAGTTCTAACTATTAATTTAAACGAAATGAAAAAGAAAATCATATTTTTATTGGGCCTGGTAGTACTAAGTACATACTCCTGCCAAAAAGATCAGTTATACCAACCGTTGCCTACTTCGATTTCAAACCAGGATGGCGCTCCGTTTTCAACTGCGGCGCGTATTTCGGCACAGGTTACAGGGTTGTATGCTCCGCTAAGGTCGGGCCAGCTATATGGCGGCCGTTTTCAGATTTATAACGACATTAAAGCCGATAACTGGATAAACTCCACCAACAACTCAGTTACAGGTTTGCAAACCTGGAACGGTACCATACAGGGTACCAGTTCGGAAGCACTGAATTTATGGGCACAATGCTACACGGCCATTAATGATTGCAACCTGTTTATTGACGGTATGAAAACTTACGGCACAGCTGTCGTCGGTACAGCAGTAGCGGCAAATTACGTTGGTGAGGCCCAGTTCTTACGTGCTATATCCTACTATGCTTTATTAGATATGTATTGCCAGGCTTATTCGGTTAGCTCTGGCGCTACCCCCGGTGTGCCATTACGTTTAACCGGAAACTCGGCTTACGGCGATTTTTCGGCTGCGCCGGCAACGGTAGCACAGGTTTATGCACAAATTATAAGCGATCTGAATGCTGCTGAAGCGTCTTTACCTATATCGTATGGTACCGATGCAACATCCAATACAATCCGGGCATCCCGTAATACGGCCATCGCCTTTAAAACACGTATTTATCTGGCAATGGGGCAATACAATAACGTAATTACCGAAGCCAATAAAATTGTTACCGCTACAGCGCCGTTTACAGCTACAACAGGTGTGGCGTATGCCTTACAGGCTAATATTGCCAACGTGTTTAAAAGCCCGTATACGACAACCGAATCTGTGTTCTCCGAACCGTTCACCACGACCGAAGCCGTTGGTTCGCAAAACGCGTTAGCCGATTATTTTAATACCACGGGGGCAACCGAATACTACATTAACCCAAGCAGTGCGTTGTTTACCGATGTTAACTGGAAAGCTACCGATGCACGGAGGGGATTTATTAAAACAACAGGCACTAAGATGAACCTCACCAAATGGTCGTTAGGTTCGCCATACCTCGATTGGGCAAACGTAATGCGTTATTCTGAAGTGCTTTTAAATTTAGCAGAGGCGCGGGTAAAGATAAACGGAGCTTCGGATGCGCAGGCAATTGCACTTTTAAACGCGGTGAGACAGCGGTCCGATCCTACTACCGTGTTTACAACAGCCGACCTTCCTTCTATTTACCAGGAAAGAAATATCGAATTTTTGGGTGAGGGTTTACGTTGGGCCGATTTGTTGCGCCTGGGGCTTCCAATACCGGCAAAAGGCACAATTACTGCTATTCCGGTTGGTGGTTTTGGGTCAACCTATATCTGGCCGATGTCTAACGCCGAGCAGTTAAATAATCCGCTGATAGGCAGATAGTTTTAGGGTAAGCATACTACCTGTTCGTGCAAATATATCAGTTTTTAGTAAAGCCGCCCCGAAGCAATTCAGGGCGGCTTTTTTATGGGCCGGGATTTCAGGCCCCGGCAAATATTTGTTGAACTTTTTAAGTGGGCATACGATTTGCCTGGCCAGCTGTCAAATGGTTAACAACGAATCAGCGAAAGCTTTCACCATGAACTGCTATCCATGAACCATCCGCAACTAAACGATGGTAAACTGCGCAAGCCTTACAAACTCCTGTACACGGGCCGCTACGTCGGTATCTCCCAGGTTTTTAAGGCGTTCGGTGCCAAACTTTTCAACGCAGAATGACGCCAGGGCCGAACCGTAGATGATGGCATTCTTCATGTTATTGAAATTAATGGTACCAACTTTTGCCAGGTAACCAATAAAACCGCCTGCGAAGGTGTCACCCGCGCCGGTTGGGTCGAACACGTCGGCCAGCGGTAATGCCGGTGCCGAGAAGATCTGGCCCTCGCCAAACAGTAATGCGCCGTGTTCGCCTTTTTTAATAATAAGATATTTAGGCCCCATGGCCAGTATTTTTTTAGCGGCCTTTACCAGCGAATGTTCACCCGATAGCTGTCGCGCTTCGCTGTCGTTAATGGTCAGTACGTCGACCATCGAAATAGTTTTCAACAGGTCGTCCATCGCGATGTCCATCCAGAAGTTCATAGTATCCATCACAATCAGCTTAGGGCGGTTGTGCAACCTGCCGATCACTGTTTGCTGTATGGTCGGGGTAAGGTTGCCCAGCATCAGGTATTCGCAGTCCTGATAGCTTGCCGGGATAATCGGGTCAAAATCTGCCAGTACATTCAATTCGGTAACCAGCGTGTCGCGGCTGTTCATATCATTATGGTACTTGCCGCTCCAGAAAAAAGACTTCTCGCCCTTTTTGATTTGCAAGCCTTCTGTATCGATATTATGGGCATTGAAATCTTTAATCTCGGCCTCGGGGAAATCGTCGCCTACTACAGCTACGATCTTTACTTTATCATAAAAATAGGAAGCAGCTAAACCGGCATAAGTGGCTGCGCCGCCAACAATCTTATCTGTTTTACCAAAAGGCGTTTCGATGGCGTCAAAAGCCACAGTACCAATAACAACTAAACTCATGAATAAATCTTTTTTAAAATTTTTTTGACAAAGATTGTGAATTTAGATGGGAAATCATACTTTTGCACACTCCAAACCGGAAATGCCTTCCTGAGTAGCTCAGCCGGTTAGAGCATCTGACTGTTAATCAGAGGGTCGCTGGTTCGAGCCCAGCCTCAGGAGCTTAAGTAGACGGGCCAGCAGAAATGCTGGCCCTTTTGCTTTCTCAATACCTAAATCTGCCTTAGTCCTATCAAAAAGAAGGAAAAATTTGTTCGCACCAGTGGTTCGATCAACAAATACCCTCCTGTTTGGAAGCTGTAGTAGCACCGAAACAAATGGGCCGCCCTGCACCACACGTTCATCGTGATCCGGATGAACTGATGTTCGTGCCCGAAGGTTAACCGGTCATCTCCCGGCGCTACCTCTTCAACACAATAAGCTTTCCATTATAGTGTACTATTCGCTGAGGGTTCCCCATTTCGATCCCACCGCCGTGATTATCGTCGACAAAAACGATATTAAACACCCTGTTCGTCAGATGCTTTTGATAGGAGCCCTTTAATCCTGCAATGGTTAACAGTTGTTTTTGGTCATTCCACTTAAAGGCGGTGATCGTATATTCCCCTTTTTCATAATCATAACCGTCACCGGCGTCTTCGTAAAGATTAAACTCGCCGTTTTTGCCCGTGTATACCCGAATCTCCAGCGTATCCATGGTTTTTTCGGAAGAATATTGTACGAATTTACCGAGGGGAACAATGGAGCCGGCTTTTACGAAAACAGGGATCTGATTTTTTGGCGCATCAGTCATTACCGTTTGGCTCCCACTATGCTTTGTACCGTTCCAAAAGTTATACCACACCGTTGATTTGGGTAAATACACAGACCATTTAGAGACACCAGGCTCGGTAACCGGAGCAATAAGGAATGATTTACCAAACATGTATTCATAGGGGAGAGTCCTCGCTGTTGTATCATCCTTGAAATCCATTACCAGTGGCCGTATAATAGTTGATCCCTTACCGGACACCTGCCAGGCTTCGGAATAAATATATGGCAACAGTCGGTAACGTAAATTAAGCATGGTGCGCATACTGGCTTCCACCTCGGGGCCGAAATTCCAGGGTTCTGTCGCTGTCTGGTAGCCGTGTATGCGGAATATGCTATTAAAGGCACCCCATTGAAACCAACGGATAAGGAGATCATGGTATTTCACATCCGTATATTGTGAAGGGCCGGGGCGGAAGAAACCACCTATGTCTGTCGTCCAGTAGGGCATACCAGTCAGTGAATAATTAAGGCCAGCTACAATTTGTCGTTTATAGGCATCCCAGTCTGAGCCAATGTCGCCCGACCAGTTGATGGTGCCATAGCGCTGCTGCCCGGCAAAAGCCGATCGGGTAAGAATAGTGACTCTTTTTTGCGGGTCGGTTTTACGCTGCCCTTCATAGATTGTTTTGCTGACAAACAAAGGGTAAGTAAGCCTGTAAAAATCTCCTAAACCAAAGTAAGTTTTCTTTCCCGCTAAGGCATCGTTTTCAGGCTCTGTTGCATCCATCCACCAGGCGTCAACGCCGTAGCGAAATAAGTTCTCGTTGATCACATTCCAATGTGTTTGTTGAGCTTTGGGATTGTATATATCAAGCCACAGACTATTAGGTATATAGAGTTCCTTTGCAAGATATTCTTCTTTGGCTATATCTGAGTTCTTGGCCGGATTTTCCCAAACAGATATACAGAAGTGTGCATGCAAATCGTGCAATTTTTGAATAAATTGCTGTGGGTTGGGATAGTGGGTCGTATCAAATTTTGGAATACCCCAGCCATTTTTACCCCAGTATTGCCAGTCCTGAACAATGACGTCCACAGGCAGTTTTTTTTGCCTGAATGTCTTCATCGTTTCTACAAGGTCCTGGCCCGAAGTATAACGTTCTCTGCATTGCCAGAATCCGTAAGCCCATAAAGGAAGCAACGGAACATTTCCCGAAAATTTTCTGTATTCACCTATAACTTCATCAGCACTTTCCCCATGAAAAACGACATAATCCAGCGACTTGGCGTTCGGAGAACGAAAAACCGTCTCATCTTCTGCCGGTTTCCATGTGAGTAATGGTATGTTGGCTGAATTGCAAACAACCTGCACGTTATGTTTTCCTTTGGCAAGGTGTACCAATTTGCTGGCTGCCGGGGGAAGCCACAAATTTGACTGATCTATACAGGGTTTCCCATCGATAATTACAAGATGGCGATTACCCATGTTTTTTAGATCAAGCATAAAGGTATACTCACCATCTTTGTCAACATTAAATTGGCCCGAATAAAGTGATTGCTTTTGAGATACTTTTTGTGATCCGGATGTGGTTGTAACCTCCTTGTCGCCCGCTACTCCGCCAAAGGTATCTTTTTTTACAAGCGGGATAATGCTATCAGCAGGATTAAAATAAGTTATGCCGTATTGATGCCACAAAACCCCATACCCCCGGCTGGAGTAAACGAACGGAATAGATATCTGCGTATTGACTTGTATTAATTTACGGCTGATATTCCGCAGGTTGTATTGCCCGTCCTGGAACTGGCCGAGCCCGAACAGACATTCATCTTTTGGAGAGTCGAAGGTTTGCTCTGCAACATAACATGCCTGATGGAGTAAACTATCTGCCCTCAGCTTTCTTCCACCCGGCTTTTCTCTAAGGAATATATTACCGGCCTGATCTGCATACTCGATACTGCCATTTTTTTTATTAAAAAGAACGGTAATTGCTTCGGTAATTATTTTAAGATTGAACGATGTTTCCTCGAATTTGAAATTCGGAGGAGGAAATTTATTGACTAAAACAAATTCACGATCTTCTTTAAGGCGCCCCTTTTCCCATTGAACGCGGATTGCCTCATCGGATAATGGAATGATGTGCAGGTTACCCTCCGTTAGCTGTACAATAAGTTGATCTTTTAATAAAATATATCGTTGATAAACCTGTCCTGAAGTAACGGCAGGCAGGAGCGTAATGAACAATAAAAACTTCAATTTCATGGTCATTTTTGATAATTATTAGTGAGGGATGATGTTGGTTAGCATTTTAAAGATTCCTGAAATGGTGGACCACAATGAATGGCTTCCTGGTCAAAAAACATAGGGTGAGGCAACGGGGATACAATCTTTTTTAATAGCAGCCATTCAACGGTTTAGTTGTTGTGGGCTGGCCTTTTCTACAAAACAAATACAGATGATGACTGGCAAAGCAATTAATTTTAAGTTTAATTTCATTTGAGAGTTATCTTTCATTGTAGACATTTTTAAATAGACACCTTTTGGAAATATTGATACTCTTTTTTTTAATCATTTATTGCGATTATTAGCCAACCACATTAATTGTGAACAATATTTTAGTGATGCGCTATAAACATGGTTAGTCGTATTGCTTTAGCCCTTTCTAACCGCGTTGTAACACCAATAAATAACGAAGATTAAATGTGCCTTTATCCTAAAACATTCGACAGCTTTAAGCTGAAGCCTGCTTCCGGCAAAAACTGAGCAAGCAAACGGTCCGGCTCCGGTTTCAACATGTATTTCAGATCTGTTTGTTCAGCTTCAAAGAAAAGACCGGATTATTTGGGTCCGACTTATTGCATTGAATACTCATACTTAAAGAAATCCACATCGATATACCCGCTATCATTTTTGAGGTTATAATTAACTATCCCTATACGGTCGCCACGGTAGCTGCCCCAAACCAATTTTGACGTGCCGCCTAAAGGAAGGAAATTTTTTCCGTCGACGCTATAGAGATAATAGTTATTGCCCGCAAGATCCCACACTGACCGCAGCCATAACCAATTGGTATCCAGCTTTTCCGCAACCGTTTCTCTATCATTATCCATCAGGATCAGATAGCGGTTCGGTCCGTCCTGTTTAACGCCGGCCCATGTGTAAAAGGCCGTAGAAAAATGAGTTAAACCTGCATATTGTCCATCGGCCATATTAGCGATGTCCAGCTTAATGGTGACAACATTACTATCGGTACGTAAGCTGCGCTGTGTAATGGTATTACCCGCCCTGAGGATTATTTTATGTAAATTTTCCGGATCGATCGGGCGGAAGGACCGAAGCCTCAAAAAGCCCTTACGTTCGGCCAGCGACCAGGAATTTGCCCGTGGCTGGTAGTTCCATTCCCATTGCGGCAGAAGGGCTTTCTGATTAAAGGAATCATTAGCAACCAGCCCAGTTGCGGTTTTCCTAAGGTTAATTGGTTTTTTTGACTGCCAGACCATATTACCAATCCCATCCGCTCCCACCGAACCGATTATCGGCCAACCATCAACCCATTTAACCGGCAGCAAGCTTGCTGCCCTTCCTTCCCAATCGCCAGTGCCATGATGTGTAAAGAACCAAGATTCGTTGTTGGCAAGTTGTATTAAACCGCCTTGATTAGGTTCCCTATCAACCGTTTTATTCACATGATTCAGTTGCTTTACCTCCCATGGCCCGGAAAGGCTTTTCGAGCGCTCCATCATGATCACCCGGCCTTCGGACTTTACCTCACTAAAGAAGTGATAATAAACCTGGCCAAACTTGTACAGTTTATTGGCTTCGCTTCCACTTGATTGATGAATGATGCGATCGGATGACAGGATAAGGCTTTTACCATCGTCGGTCATTTTAAATAAGTGGATATTATATTTTTTATTCGTTGTTCGGTCGAGTGTGAAATTGGTTGCCACAAAGTATAACTGACCGTCGTCGTCGCAAAAAGAGCAACAGTCATCCCACCCGCTTACTTTCCATAGCGGGTGCACAGGTTCCCATGGGCCGGATGGGTTAGATGCCGAACTCATAAAAAAGCCCTCATCCGGTGTGCCGAAGTATACCCAAAATCGTTTTTTATAGTAACGGATGGATCCAGCCCATATGCCACGGCCATAATGGTTCATTTTATCCCAGTTCAACCCGGGACTGATACGGGTAAGATCATCGACCACATGCCCCAAAATATCCCAGTTAACTAAATCTTTAGAATGTAATATAACCATGCCCGGTGAGAATTGCATGGTTGATGAAATGGCATAAAAATCATCACCTACGCGTATAGCGTCGAGGTCACTATAGTCTGCAGGCAGCACCGGATTAATAAATGTTCCGTCACTCTGATCACCCCAGCGATTGCTGAATTGACCGGACGCATGCTGCGAAAAAAACTGGCAGCACATTACTAAAGCGAAAATTTTTATAGTGTTTGTCATAATTAGGAATATGTTAGAGTCATCATTAAAACCTACCGTGAGTTCATCGTGCCCGTAAAGGAGCTATGAAGCCTTCAGGCTTAGTTGTCGTCATCCGTTGACTTCACATCCGATTTGAATCAGGCCTATTTTACTGCCAAGCCGCCTACCTTTACTTTATATAATCGCAAACCGAACAAGAAAATAATTACATAACAAATGATCGGCAGGTAATAAGCCTTGGCCACGTCATGATTGGCAATCAAGCCCATCAGCATCGGAAAAAACGCGCCGCCAACAACCCCCATCGAAATAAATGACGAAGCTTGTTGAGTATGGCTGCCGAGATTTTTCAGGCCCAGGCTGAATATGGTCGGAAACATAATACTGAAGAAAAAATTGATCAGCATTAATGAGATATAAGATGTCCAGCCCCAACCTTGTGCTACTATGACGCACATGATAATACTCCCCATCGCAAATGTTGCTAAAAGCTTATTAGGTGCGATAAAACGCATAAGATAGGTTCCCATAAAACGCCCGGCGGCCATCATGGCCATAAAAACACTCATGTACCGGGCCGCTGTTTCATTATCGAATCCCATCACGTCGTGTCCGTAGTTTATAAAGTAAGCCCATGTCCCGCTTTGGGCTGCCACGTTAAAAAATTGTGCGATAACGGCCGCAATAAAATGAGAGTGCTGATATAGCTTTTTGCCGGGCTCTGTGTCGACGTTAAATGCTGCATCATCGGCTGAAGAGGTGATGGCATGGGGATCAGTCAGCACAGGGACTTGAAGAAACAAGAATGCAACTGCGATCAATACGATCACGCAGCCAATGCCGACATAAAGTGTTTTAACCGATGATAAATCGGTAGACGAGGCGTTAATCCCATGAAAAAGAAAAAAAGAGGCTAATGTTGGTCCGATGATCGTTCCTACGGCATTGAAGGATTGGGAGAAATTTACCCGCTGATCGCTCGTTCGCTGATCGCCTAAAGCTGCAGCGAAGGGATGCGCCACGGTTTCTAATGTTGCCATTCCGCAGCCTACGACAAACAAGGCTACCCGGAAAAAACTGAATGACGCTGTGTTCGCTGCGGGGACGAATAGGAACAACCCGGTAGCAAAAAGCAACAGGCCCAACAGGACTCCGGATTTATAACCGAAGCGTTTAAGGAAATATCCTGCCGGAACGCTCATGGCAAAGTAAGCGACAAAAACGGAGAACTGGATGAGTCCGGATTGGCTTTTCGAAACATGCAGTACATCCTGAAAATGTTTATTCAGAAGATCACTCATCGAGTGAAGAAGGCCCCACATGAGAAAAAGGGAGGTTACAAAAATAAAAGTAATCACAAATCGCTTCTCGGTAAAAGCTGGTTTTGTTGTCATAACGAATTATTTAGATTTATTTGTTGTTTGCCGGTATCAAATGGATCGCTTCGCCTCCCGACGCAAGCAAGTTAGCTTTAAGCACAGAGCCCTGGTTTACCAGTAAATGTTGTAGCCGTACATGCGTAGCCGTTGCAACGTTCGGATCATCGCTGTAGATCGTTGCATCATAGGTTATCCCCTTGGGTAAAAACGAAAACGAGATATTTAATGAGCGCGAATCGTTGTTGGTGATGGCTCCTATGAACCATTCGGCATTTTTCCGCCTGGCGGTTATGATAAATTTACCAGGAGCCCCGTCAATTACTTTGGTATCGTCCCAGGTAGTGGGGATAGCTCTCCAAAATTCCAGCTCCGGTTCGTTTTTAAAACGGGAAGGCGAATCATACCAGAATAATGTTTGAACCGGACTGTAATAAACGGCAGCTAAAGCCAACTGGTGTGCATGGGTGGTTTTAATCCGCTTATCAAAATAACAGATCGTATAATCTGCAGGGCCGGCCAGGTAACGCGTAAACGGTACAACTGTATTATGTGTAGCATCCGGCATCTCTTCGTTGCCTCTTATACCTTCTGCCGTCATCAAGTTTGGCCAGGTACGCTGCTCGCCGGTGGGGCGCCAGTCGTCATGAATATTCACCATCAACTGGTTGTCGGCGGCTTGCCGGATCGCCTTTTCCGTCCACGTCGACCACCGGTGGGAGCCTACCTGGACAAAACCAAACTTGACACCTTTAACCCCCCACTTGTGATATATGCTGAAAAGGCTGTCGCTTTGCGCAAGAAGAGCCTGCTGGTTAACGTATAGCCAAATGCCTATGCCGTTCTGAGTACCGTAGCGAATGATCTCAGGCAAGTTAAAATCGGGTATCGCGACCTTCGTCGCGTCCGAACTGAAGCTGAATACCTGGCCGTACCATTTAGCATCGAAAAGTACATACTGTAAATGTTGTTGCACGGCAAAATCAATATTCGCTTTTGCGTCCGCAGTCGTTAGATTCATCACCCGCATGATCTTGCCGGGTTTGATCCAGGAAACATCCTTGATAGGCGAGATTGGGTTAAGTGTCGGCAACAAGTAATTATGTTCGATAAGATCGCCCGCGCGGTCTGCGACCATAATTACCCGCCATGGTGTAACGAAGGGAGATATCAGTTCTGCGCCGCCGAACATCGATGTTAAAATAGTATTGGGCTTATCAGGGCTTAATCTGAATTTGGTGCGGGCGTAGTCGGTCATTTGTCCTTCTGCCAGTGCAGCAAACGTACCGTCCGGCAATTGGATGGTTAATGGTCTTTCACTCTCATCCGGCCAATCTTTCAATGGCAGCAGCTCATAAGGAGCCTGGGCCCATCTTGCCACCCAGGCCCTGGAGCCTTCGGGTAGTGAAAACTCGGTGTGCTCGGCCGTGATATTATAATAGGTGCCTTTGGCATTTTCAGGGAACCTGAATCGAAACGCTGCGCCTTCATCATATGCGCGGACCTCAAGATCTAACGTATAAATAGGATTATCGTCTTTAACCATCTTAATGACTGCGCTATTGTAATGATCAGGTAACTGATGCCGTTCACCAGCCACCGGAACCCAGGAGGTATTCGTAGAGAAAGTGTCGACAGCACTGACCGATAAATTTTCGAACCAACGTTGGTGTGTGTCTACTTTAAGTGCCATGGCCCGCTCTGAAAGATTATTATCCATTTCCAATTCCATAAGCGATTCCAGAATAACGGGCTGGTTTTTAAAATATACGCGATAATACAAGGCCCGATGTTGCTGTGCGTCGGCCTTTTGATAAACTTGTATTTCAAGCCTGTGATCAGGTGAATATAGCTTGACAGGTGTTGTTATAGAAGTTTGCTGTGCGCGGGAAGAGGCCCAAATGGCTCCCAGGACGAGGATAAGCAGGTAGGGTAATGATATTTTTTTCATGGTTGATCAGAGATATTGTTACGATCGTGATATGAGCGATAATGATGACTGTTTATGGCGGAAAATTCAGGCTGCATCCTTAATTATCAAATTTTTTTAACGCCGGCTTGTAGTTTTTTTACTCTCATTAAAGCTTCGAGGTAATAATAATCCGCATAAATAATAGATGCATCAATTTCGGTTCCCGCAGGATGATTACCCGTAGAATGCAGTAAAAATGCCGGATTGGTATCACCGCTCTGGTATTTTGAGGTTGACAGCTGACTAAGCATTTTAATCGCTTTTGACTTATATTGCCGGGCTTTGCGCCTGTCTTTTACATAGCCGTATAACTCAAGCAGGGCCGAAGCGGTTATACAAGCCGCAGAGGCGTCTTTCGCGGCATGCGGTATAGCAGGGTCATTAAAATCCCAAAAAGGTATGAGATCTTCAGGTAGCCTGTCCAGGTATACATCTGCTACCTTTTGTGCAAATGTCAGGAATGCCGGGTCCTTGGATTCCCTGTAACACATGGTAAATCCATAGATCGCCCATGCCTGGCCGCGCGCCCACATGCTGTTATCATCATATCCCTGATGCGTAACGCCCTTGATCCTTTTACCAGAAATGGTGTCATATACGACCACGTGATAAGCTGAATAATCAGATCGAAAGTGATTGTGAAGGGTTGTTTGGGCATGCTTTACAGCAATGTCGTAGAGTTTTTTATCCCCGCCATGCTTCGATGCCCAGAATAAAAGTTCCAGGTTCATCATGTTATCAATGATGGTATTATGCGGCCACCCCATTTTTTGAACCATTTTTGGCCATGAGAGAATAGTACCTATCTTCGGATTGTAAAGTGTTGCCAACGAATCGGCAGCAGCCAGCAAAAGCTGATGATAAGTTGTGCGTTTTGTAAGCTGGTAACCGCGGCCAAAGCTGTTGAAGATCATAAAGCCCAGGTCATGATCGAATCCGCTATGGTTAACTAATGGTTTAAGCTGGGCCGTGTATTTTTCTGCGGCCATTTTCCAAGCGCTTTTGCCGGTAGATGCATATAAATTCCAGAGTATTCCTGGCCAAAAGCCACTACACCAGTCGGCATAATCAGTACAGCGCCAGGTTGTTTTACCACCGTCGATACTGCGCGGAAGGTCATTAGATAAGGGTGGCAGCTGCAAAAGCGTTTTACTGGCCTGTTGTTCACAATAGTGGATCTCTTTATCCGCATTAAGCGTTTGTGCGTACAGCGGACTTAACGATACGAGTGAAAATGAAAGGAATGTAATTACTCGTCTTTGTTTTAATGTTTTTATCATAACACTTGTTGGAATCCCGGTCGTGCTGGTCAGGCCTATGTGCGTTCAAATAAATAACTTCAAAGCTAACAGTTTAATCGATTTAGTAAATCAAATCAACTACTTTTTTAAATTTGGTAATAAATGTGATTTTTTTTTGAGAGTTGTTTTTGTATTACTCTATTTTTTTATAATAATGAATAAAATATCTATTTAGGCTTTAATGTGTCGTATTTCGAAATGCACGATATTTGATCAAAATACCCTTTTATCCAATCATATTTTTCTTCATTTCAGGTCCTAATCGACCCAATTAACTAAAACGATTTATTTAAATATCCAATGTTAGAGTAATCAGCGGGTATTGGACGGCGTTTCCTGAACAAAAAATTGCGGGAACGAAATAAACAGCCGGTTAAGTCGGTACGTTATAGAGTGCCCAAACCTACACAAAGCGTTTGTTTTGTCAGGCAGCAAATTTTTTGCGTTTTTTTTAACAAATTATCATTAACTAAATCGTTAAAGTTATTTATTTACAATAATTGCAATATCGATTGACAGTTTTGCCTAAAAAATTTTGATAAATCGATTTAGTATAATACTTTTGATCGATTCAATATATACAATCCTGATTGTATTGGATAGCCAATAACATACTAACCTATTAGTAATTATGATCGAAAATCTTACCAAAGCCTCGGAGCTAAATGTTTTGCGTACCCGGCCATGTCATCTCTTCTGGCGTAGTTTGATCGTTAGGACGTTCGTGCTTGCGCTATTACTGGTATTAAGTGTGATGGCAACATTTGCACAAAACCTGCGTGTAACCGGGCAGGTACGCGATGACAAGGAGGCTTTAGCAGGTGTTACCGTTAAAATTAAGGGTAGTACTGTTGCAGTCGCTACTGATGTCAACGGAAAATATAGTATTAACGTTCCCGGGCCTTCGGCCATCCTGGTTTATAGTTTTATCGGTTACAATATCAAGGAAGTGCAGGTTGGTAGTCAATCGGTCATTAATGTTATTTTGCAAGCCACACGATCACAATTGAACGATGTCGTTGTTGTGGCTTACGGATCAGTTAAGAAACAAGACTTAACAGGATCAGTTGGAGTCGTTAATATGAATGACATTCAAAAGGCGCCGGTCCCCACTCTTGATGCGGCTTTGGCCGGTCGTGTGGCGGGTGTTCAGGTGGTATCTGGTGACGGACAGCCTGGCGCAAATGCGGACATCATCATCCGGGGACCTGGATCAGTTACCCAGTCGAGTGCGCCGCTTTATGTGATTGACGGATTTCCTCAGGAAGATGCGAACTTCAATTCGATCAACCCTCAGGATGTTGCATCAATCACCGTTTTGAAAGATGCTTCTGCTACGGCACTTTATGGTTCACGCGGTGCAAATGGTGTTATTGTGATAGCCACCAAGAAGGGAACTTCACCAACACCGACGATCAATTATAATGCAAACGGCGGGATCCAGCAGTCTATCAATAATGTAAAGTTGATGAATGCCTATCAATTCGTCGAACTGCAAAATGATATCAACCCATATTGGGCAAACGCCGCTTATTTTAGCAACGGGAAAACATTGGCCGATTACCGGAACGCTCCGACGATTGATTGGCAAAAGCTACTTTTTAATGCGCGGCCTGCATTCCAGAACCACACGCTTTCTCTTAGCGGTAATACCAATAAAACATCTTATATCGTTTCGGCCAATATAGCAGATCAGGACGGATTGATCATTAAAAGCGGATTCAGGCGTTATCAAGCTCGAATTGTGCTCGACCAAAATGTCACCGATAAGCTCAAGGTAGGTGTTAACGTAAATTATGCCAACACGAAGTCTTTTGGTCAAATACCCTCGGTACAAGCTAATCCCACAGGAAACGGTCAGAACCTTGCGGCTTTTAATTTAATGAATGTCATCTGGTCGTATCGCCCGGTGCTGGGTTCAAATGCGGGGAGCGATCCGAGTTTTTACCTGGATCAACTGGTCGATAACAATATCAATGATGGCGGTGTTCCCGGAACGACCAGTATCAACCCGTTGATCAATACACAAAACCAGGTTAACGACCGATTTAATACAACGCTGACAGGCAATACCTATGCAGAATATACATTCATTCCCGGCCTGGTATTGCGGGTAACTGCCGGTCTTACAACGATCAACGGGCAGGTAAATATCTTCAACAATTCTAACACTGCGTCTGGAAGCCCACTGACCGCCGCAGGCCAGACCTATGGCGTGAACGGATCAATATCCAGGAGCGGAGCATTCTCTTTCATCAATGAAACCACATTGAATTATTCCAGAAATTTCAATAAATATAATCATGTGTCCGCACTGATAGGTCACACCTATCAATATAACAGCTCAAACAGTGATTATTTTTCTGCGTCAAATCTGCCTAATGAATCGCTCGGTATCGCCGGTCTTGGGCAAGGTACCCCGTATCAAATAAATTCTGGCGCAAGTTTAAACGCACTGGAATCATATTTGGCGAGAGTGAATTATGCTTATAAAGAAAGGTACTTGTTTACTGTTAATTTCAGAGCAGACGGCACCTCGAAACTTTATGCAGACAATAGATGGGGATTTTTTCCTTCGGGAGCTTTTGCGTGGCGGATATCTTCTGAAAATTTCATGAAGAAACTTAGCTGGATAGATGATGCAAAGTTAAAGGTAAGTTACGGGGTGATTGGCAACAACAGGGTCAGCGATTTTGCCTACCAATCCCTGCTGGCGACGGGTTCAACGGCCTTTACTTCCTTTAATAATGTGAATGTTAATGCTACGACTGTTTCAACGCTCTCAAACTATAACCTGAAATGGGAAACCACCTACGAGACAGACCTTGGTTCTGAAGTATCGCTTTTCAAGGGGCGCCTGACCTCCGACATCGACTATTACCACAGAACTACAAAAAATTTATTGCTAAATGCGAATGTCCCCTATTCTACAGGTTTCTCTACTGCTTATGAAAATGTGGGCAGCATTAGCAATGAAGGATTTGAGCTCACTGTTTCGACAGTCAACATAGCAAAGAGAAATTTTATGTGGTCGACCAGTTTTAATATCTCCTTTAATCGAAATAAGGTATTGTCCCTGGCTAATGGACAGAATGCTTTATTGACAACCAAGTCGTTCGAGTCAGCCGAAGGACAAGCGAATTACATTGCTAAAGTTGGTCAACCTGTGGCGCAGTTTTATGGCTATATCTCCGACGGTTTATATCAACTGAATGATTTTTACAAAGTCCCTAACGGCACCAGCGGCTTTTATTATGTACTTAAAGAGAACATACCTTATTATGCAGGGAAAAACACTTTAGCAAGCCCCAATACTAATCAGGCCCTTGTAGTACAGCCAGGCGATCCCAAATTCAAAGATCTGAATGGCGACGGCGTGATCAACGCCAGCGATTATACCGCTATCGGGAATCCATACCCAAAACATTTCGGCGGCCTTACCAATAATTTTACTTACCAAAATTTTGATCTGAGCGTATTTATGCAGTGGTCATATGGTAATCAGATCATGGATGCCAATATTCTAAAATTTGAAGGTGGTAACGATGCTCCGCAGTCCGGCTCTTCTTTAACGGCCAACCAGGGCGGTGTTAATAAAAATATGTGGGAAGTTTATGTGAATCGCTGGACCCCCACGAATCCAAGCAATTATTATCCGAGGGTTAATGCCAATACCAATGGCACACGACAGTATTCTACGCGGATCATAGAAGATGGCTCTTTTATCCGCCTGAAAACCGTGTCATTTGGTTATACCATGGATAAAAAGATTGCTGCCCGTTTAGGCATGAAATCGCTTCGCTTATCGCTGAGTGGCCAGAATTTGCTGACACTTTCAAAATATACCGGCCCTGACCCAGAGGTTTCAACCGCTTCGGGCAATAACCTGACGCCCGGATTTGACTTTTCTCCATATCCAAGAACCAGAGTGGTAACGTTAGGTGTAAATCTTAGCTTATAAAATTCAACAGACCATGAAACGAATTTTGATTATACTCACGCTAATCGCATTAGTTGCCACAAGCTGCAACAAACAACTCAATACCGTACCCACAGGAGCTTTAACGCCAATAACCGGTTATGGAACGGTTAAACAGATCAACGCGGCGTTATCGGGCATGTATAATAACCTGAGGCAATCTGCGCTATACAGTAAAAATTATACCACCCAGGAAATGGTGGGGACCGACGAAACATATTACTATAACACAAACTATGGTTACAATACGTACAATTATACAAGCCCCGGTCCGAATGACGGGGATCTGACCAGTTTTTGGCGGGCCTGCTACCAATCGATCGACTATTGTAATACATTCCTTGACAATGTAGATAATACATCAGGCAATGTGGATGCTAATATCGTCAGGAGGGCTAAAGGGGAAGCGTTATTCTTACGCGGGTATTACTATTTCCTTTTGGCGCAATGGTACGGGGATGTACCTCTTATGCTACATGCTACTACAGATCCCTTACAAGGACAGATAGAACGCACACCGGTAAAAGCCGTTTATGATCAGATCATTGCCGATATGACTGCTGCAGAAGGTATGTTGTATGATCAGACCTTTGCCTCACTTGGCTATTCGGAAAAGATATCGGTAACCGCTGTCGAAGGTATTTTGGCACGGGTTTGCCTGTATGCGGCCGGAAGCCCGGTGAACGACACTAAACGCTATGCGGATGCCAGAGGCTGGGCCCTTAAGGTGGTCAATTCGGGCCAGCATTCCCTGGTGCCCAGTTTCCAAAATGTATTTATTAACGAAATGCAGGATGCTTACAATACCGAAAACATGTGGGAGATAGGATTCAATGTCATGCCAGCGGGCACCGCTTCTTCGGGCGGGCAGTTCAGTGTTTTTACGGGTATCGGTAACAGTCAGATCGCCACCGGAGCAAGTACCGTCTATTACGGTTACGATTACGGCTATGTAAAGACCCAGGCGAGGCTTTATTGCAGCTATGAGCCAGGCGATCTTCGTCGCGATTGGACGCTGAGCAACTATGGATGGACGGTCAGCAACAATAACACGATCAATGCCTCGTCGGCCAGGTCGTATTATTTGCCAGGCCAGATCTGGTCCCGGCAAATAGGCAAATGGCGACGTGAATATGAAACCCCATTAAGCCTTGCCCAGCAAACCATCTCTTGCACCAATTTCCCGGTACTGCGCTATTCTGATGTTTTGCTGATGCTGGCCGAAGCGGACAACGAAGTGAACAACGGGCCAACTTCGGTGGCTTACAATGCGATTAATCAGGTACGCGCAAGGGCTTATAGTTCGACACCTATCATTTATTCATTTAATATTACCTCTAATGGTAGTGGCTATACCTCCACATCGACGGCACCTGCAACGGTTACCATCACAGGCGGGGGAGGTTCGGGGGCAACAGCGATCGCTTATCCTACGACGATAAGCAAGGCCATATCCCAGATCATCATTGTCAACGCGGGTTCGGGATATACGTCGGCGCCGACAGTCATCATTGGCACACCCTGGGCCGCCGGTACCGCATATACGGTGAATGCGCAGGTAGTTAACGCCGGTAAACTATATACGGTAACCACTGCGGGTACCTCAACATCGACTGCGCCTACACAAACCTCCGGGGCGTCGAGTGCCGCAACGACAGGCGCCGTATTTACTTATGCCGGGCTCGCCGCTACTGCCACGGTAAACCTTACGACAACAACCTCCGCTAATTGTCAGCTATCGGGTTTGAATAAAGACCAGTTCAGACAGGCCGTGCAAAAGGAACGCTATCTTGAACTGGCCTTTGAATCATTGCGTAAACCCGACCTGAAGAGATGGGGCATTTTTGTTCAGACAGTTCAAAGCCTGGCTACAGACCTTGCCGGTACTTCGGCTTCGCAATATTATACACCGATCCCTGCTTATACTACCGAATTTACCGATCCCAGCATACCTACTGCACCAATCCAGGGCATCAGCAACAGAGACTTGCTGTGGCCTATACCCTCGTACGATCTGCAATATAATTTTAAACTAACACAAAACCCTGGTTATTGATTTAGCTAAATCCAAAAAGATGAAAAAGATACTTTCGCTATTGTGTATCGCCGGAGTGCTCGCAGCGTGCAATAAAGTCGATATTAAAGCTCCTGACGATTTTACCGTGACAACGTCGTCTACTACGTACACTATACGAGATACGGTAAAGTTTATCTTTACTGCTAATCCTGACCAGATCACTTTTTATTCGGGTGAGCCCAACCATAACTATGCGAACGCCAGCCGGACGAGCGATCAGCCCGATTCCACAATTTTGACTTTCTCGACCGTGACCACGGCCCCATCCGCAACCACGCAGTCAACCTCCGTCAATAACATCACTGTGCTCGCTTCTACAGATTATTCGGGTATCTTGGATATTGCCAATATAAAAAAAGCAAGCTGGACCGATATTACGGCACGGGCCAAATTTGCAACTGCTACAACTTCAGTTTCCTCTGGAAATGTTCATTTAGAAGATTTGACAAAAGGATCAGCACCACTATATATCGCTTTTAAGTACGTGGCCGACACGGCTACAGCGGTTTCACAGTCAAGGAAATGGACGGTTACACCGCTGGCCATCAAAAGCTATTTTAGGGATACCACGAATGTGGTTGCCGGGAGTATTCAAACCGCTGGCTTTAGCAATATATTATCCGTACTTAACCCTGCCAATACATGGTCATTTGCTAACGCCTCTTTAACGTTTAATGCACCGGCTATTGGTAGTTCCAGCGACGAAGATTGGGCTATCTCCCGGCCGATGAACCTGTCTATCATCTCATCAGACCTGGGGGTGAATATCAAAAATACCACCGTTTTGCTTTCACAATACAAGTATACATTTAAGAAGGCAGGCACCTACGTGGTAACTTTTGTCGGTGAAAACGTAAGTTCAGGAGGCCTGGCAAAAACGATCCGGCAGATTACCTTAAATATTACAAATTAAATATCCGTTAACGCCAGTAGTTATGAAAATAAATTCTAAAGAGATTTTACTCGGGCTATCATTTATGATAACGATGACATGGTTGGGGTGTAATAAAGAGCATTACGAAACATTCGTTGATCAGGGTACGCAAGTGTACACCGGGACGGCAACAGCCACACAAGCAATTCCCGCTAAGACAGGTAATGGTACTGCTACCATTTCGGCATATTTTGATGCGAATAACAAGGTTTTTAATTACACGGTGAAATGGTCACAACTCGACAGTACGGCCACATCCGTTTCTTTTTATGGGCCCTATAGCACATCCCAGCCTTACGTATTATTGCGTACACCTACGACGTTTGGTACGCCGCTCCCTACGGGTAATGCAGGCAGCACGAGCTATGCCATTTTTCAGCTTAATGCCTTATCCGACTTTGATCTTGACAACCTCCGGAATGGCTTGTGGTACTTTGTGGTTAATACAACGGCAAGTCCGACGGGCGCGGTAAGGGGAAGGATATCTTATGTCACAACTACCTACGCGGATCATTAAAGAACATATATCAGCCTTTAACGCAGTATTGGGGGTTTTCGCGGAGTACGTATGCAATGGGGCCTGGCTGATATCACGGAACGAATAACCGTCCTGTTGTAACATTACATGCAATACTAAATCGATTAAGAGTTATATTTGACAGCTAATAAACCAAAAAAATGAGATGAAGAAAAAGTCGATGCTAACCTTATTTTTATCTCTATGTTTTTTTTATTGGGGTTACAGCCAGGTAAAAACAATTGAAAAGGTCACCTCACATGATGGAAAGACAACGTTCCAGATCGGTGTCGGGCCCAAGAACGCCATATTTTATCAGCTTACCTATCATAAAAAAAACATAACGGCCTGGTCTGCTATGGGATTAAAAATTAATGGGAGATCCTTAGGAGACTCTGTAAACATTACAGGAAAGACCACGGTAGACCACTTAGACACATTTGCATGGCCGCTTGGCGAATCCAGTACCGTCCAAAACTATTATAAAGAGCTGATATTGAAATGTAAAGCACGGAGCATGAGTTTCAGTATCGTGATCCGGGTATTCAATGGTGGAGTCGCTTTTCGGTACCTGGTAAACGGACCGACTGCTGAACCCAGTATGATAGATGAAGAACTAACGCAATTTAACCTGACCCGCGACTTTACGGTTTATCAATACCACGAGGAATCGGTGTTTAGCCCGCAAAAATTAAGCGAGTTGACCAATGCCTCGGATCTGCCGACAACAATGTGCGACCCTGGTCAATTGTATCTCAGTATAGGAGAAGCGGATAACCGGGATTACTCCAAGTGCGTATTGATTAAAGGGCAGGGGCGTAACGATCTGAAGCTTCATTTCTATATCGATACTTTATACCGAAACAAAAAGGTCTCAGCAATTAAGAAAGATACCCTGATCCGTTATCAAGGCAGCTTTAAGACGCCATGGAGAACGATCTGTTGTGCCGAAAGTGCGATCGGCCTTCATGAGTACAGCGACCTTTATATCAGACTCGCAGAGCCGGCCGCGCATACAGATCCAGGTGTGGTCAAACCGGGGAAAGTAGTCAGGGTCGAGGTGAACACCGATGCTGCAATAGCCGGGATCGATTTTGCAGCAAAACATAATTTTAGCTATATTTTAATCGATGCCGGCTGGTACGGAGCGGAGTTTAGAACAACGTCGGATCCTACGGTACCGATACCTGCGGTAGACATACCAAAGATTGTTGCTTACGGTAAGGGAAAAAACATTGGTTTGATCTTGTATGTCAACTATGTAGGCCTCAGGCAAAAACTCGATACCATCCTGCCGTTATACAAGAAATGGGGAGTCAGTGGGCTAAAGTTTGGGTTTGTCGACGGTGGTACACAAAAAGGTTTGTCATGGCTTGACACGGCTATGCGAAAAGTGAATGACTTCGGCTTTATACTAAACGTCCACGATCATTATAAACCTACCGGGTTGAGCCGTACTTATCCTTACCAGTTATCCCAGGAAGGTATCCGCGGAGATGAGAACAGTCCTGATGCGTTTCATACGATGGTGTTGCCGTATACACGATTTTTGGCGGGAGCCGCAGATTTCACATTTTGTTATCCCAACAGCCGTTCTAATTTCAGCAAAAATCTAAAAGTGAGCATGGGTGAGCAGCTTGCTTTATCGGTGATCTATTTTAGCCCGCTGCCGAGCATTTTCTGGTACGGCAAACCATCCGACTATACCAATGAGGAGGAGATTGATTTTTTCAAATTCTTACCCACGGTTTGGGATGAAAGCCGTTATCTGGCAGGTGAGATCGCTCAAAATATAAGTGTCGCCAGAAAAAGGGACAATATTTGGTACATCGGCAGCGCCACCGGGAATGATCCCTGGCACACCAGGTTAAAGCTCGGTTTTTTGGATGGCGACAGATCCTATGAGGCAACGATTTATGAGGACGACGGACATAAGAGTATTCGAATAAGGAAACTTAGGGTAAACAAAAAAAGTGATTTACAACTCGATCTCAGCAGCGCAACTGGGCAGGCGGTAATTATCAGGCCGCTTTAGCTAATTGCAATAAAAAAACCGATGTCAAGAGGCCTCGGTTTTTTTATTGTTTATACTTTTTACTTACCAGAAAATAAAAATGTGCCGAAAGCAGGTTGGTCCCGGTCAAAATCCTCAACTCCCATCTTTTCAATTACCATTTTGGTATAAGGCATACTTAATCCTTTCCTCAAGACAAAATGATGGTAAGGCATAAAATAAACCGGTTGGAATTTGCCGCGACCAATAGATGAGATCACCGGCCAATTGTTATACCGGCCACTCATATCTTTCCACTTGCGAAAGGGCACATCGTCATCGCCTAAATTATAACGTGCTACATATTCAAAACCTTTTAACAAACGGTTATCTAATGCAGAATAGAGATCATCGCCCTGATGATAGGCTATTTCGCAGATAGTTGCCAATGCGCCTAACCCTAACTGGCAATGACCCTGGTCTCTGCCGCTTTCCTGTATTTGACCGGTATCCCCGTCTATATAATTTCTTATCGTACCGTTGTCACGTCCGTTGTAATAAAAATCAATTGCTTTTTTGTACATGGCCTCATTGTTTAAAAATATCGCCATCGCCATGTACGTTTTAGTGACGATTCCTCCCCAGTTGCCATTTGTATATGCCGGCACATGATAAAATGTGTCCAGCACAGGTTGAAAAATACCAGTGATCATTTTGGTAATCCGAGCCAATTGCTGGGAGGATATCCCTTTATAGGTATAACGAAGCACCTCGGTGGCATACACAACCTTAAATCCTTCAAGGCCAGCCAGTAGCGGTGCATCATTGGTAGGTGGTATGGTCCGTAACTTTAACGCATAGGCATCCAGTATATCCAGGGACTTCCTGGCATGAGATTCGTCTTTAGTTACCATCCACATGATCGAATTCAAATAGGCTGCGCTCAAGTCGGCTTCAAACTTAGGTTTGGTATAACTAAACTCACCATCCCGTGATATTGTTTCGAAAGGACCATTCATCGTATAGTTGGCCGAAGCCCGGGGATTATCACGCAGTAACAGATAAGAACTGTAAGCTGGTTGTATCTGTTTTTGAACGACTTGGTAAAGGTGCTCAAAGTCTTCTTTGTTTTGCAATATACCTGGATGAACAAAGGTCTTTTGGGCAATCGAACAGCATGTTGTCGTAATTACGAAAGTTATCGTTGAAAAAGTTCTTTTCATAAAGCAAACGATTTTACTATTAAGAGTATGGTTAGAAAACAAAGATAGTAAAATGCTAAAACGTTTTAGAGAGATTACATTTTTGTTGATTTGATAATAATTTTCGCTTTTCAGTTTCTTGTAAAGAAACTGATGATTCATTAATGGTTGCTGATATGGAATCGTTTTCAGGTTATTAATAATATGACGGATAAAGTAATTCTGCCTAAAAAAGTCATATAAGATAGTAATATCAACAGGGAACCGCAGAGACGATAGCGGTGCACACTAAAACAATACAATTTCGCAAGATCGATACAGATCATTCCTCATGAAAACAAAACCACAAAAAAAATGAGTATAGAAACATGCATCAATGGTCTTTAATTGAAATTACATGGCCGGCGCGGTTAAGGCCCTGTGGCAAAAGTTTAAAAATCCGAGATAGTTTTATGAAAATCAAAAAACTCATTTATTCACTAAGTATTCTATTGTTCCAGATATCTGTGTCGTATGCTATTGATATTAAAACAGATACAATAAAGCCTGGTGAGCTTTGGCCAGATGACCAGGGTAATCACGTGCAGGCCCATGGTGGCGGAATCATTAAAATTAAAGACACATTTTACTGGTATGGCGAGCAGCGGAGTAAAGAGATAGATACTAATTTCAGATATGTGAGTTGTTATAGTTCTAAAGATTTGATGAACTGGAAATTTCGGGGTAATGCACTGGTATTATCCAAACCGGATACGGTGTTAGGAAAATGGGTTTTGGAAAGACCGAAAGTATTTTTTAATTCCAAAACCGGTAAATATGTAATGTACATGCATATAGACGGGAGTGTTCGCGGGACCGACCGGAAGACCCCGGGATGGGGCTATGCTTATGCAAGGGTTGGCGTGGCTGTAAGCGATAAACCGACGGGGCCCTTCAAATATATCAGATCTTTCCGGCCTTTAGGATTGGAGAGCCGCGACATCGGACAATTTGTTGATGATGACGGAACCCCTTATTTAATCTTTGAGAGCAGGCCATCCAAAGGATTTTATATTGCAGGGCTATCCGACGATTACCTGGATGCCGACCGTGAGATCGCATTCATTCAAGCCCCATTGGAAGGTGGAGCAATCGTACACTATAAAGGGCTTTACTATGTAGTCGGTTCCGCCTTGACCGGATGGCGGCCTAATCCAAACAAATATGCGACAGCAACAAGGCTCTCTGGTCCGTGGTCCGAATTTCAGGACATTGCTCCACCAGCAACGAATACTTACGGCGCCCAGTCAACGATGTTGTTGAAGGTGGTCGGCCAACAGGAAACAACCGTGCTCTTTATGGGAGACCAGTGGCGGCCTCAGCAACAGTGGGATTCGCGTTATTTATGGATGCCGCTTAAAATAGACGACGGGAAACTGTGGTTGCCGTCACCTCGCCCTTTCACTATTGACGTTAAAAGTGGAAAGGCGAGTGCAGTCGACTAAAAAGGGATCTGTGCTGTACTAAATTTGTAATATTCGTCTAAACAACAGAAGCTGTTTCGCCCGGTTATCTTGATTGGCAATACTTACTAATATGGTTTAGTAAATCGGTTATTATTATCCAATAAATTATCTATTAATTAGTCAAAAGTTTTACTTAATCGATTAAGTTAAATAACTTTGATTGCTGCTCGATGACAATATATCCCCAAGTCGTCGGTCTCGCTTTTACGCAAACGACTGTTCCTGATATGCTTACCAATAAGAAAATGAACTTTATTAATAATAATACGCACCCAAAAAGTTACGTTCTGACAGCAGATATCGGGGGCTCCCATATCACAAGCGCATTATTTGATGTTAACGCCCGCATGGTTGTGGATGACACCATCCAACGTGTGGAATTTAGCAGTAAGACCAGTGCTGATCGTATTCTGGATGCCTGGTGCAAATGTCTGCTTGGATCGTTCGCAGCGAAATGGCCCGACCCTCTGGGGGTAGCTATCGCTATGCCTGGCCCCTTCGATTACGAGCAGGGTATCTGCTACATTAAGGGGCTTAATAAATACGAGGCCCTATATGGTTTGAATATTCGGAAAGCGCTTTCAGGCCGCCTTGGAGTCCCGCCGGAACGAATCCAATTCAGGAATGACGCAGAGTCCACGATCGCCGGAGAGGTTTCAAGGCTTACCGGGACAAAAGTTCTCGGCGTTACGTTGGGTACCGGTTTTGGTTCAGCATTGTTTGATGGCCGGACGACAAGAGATATTAACCTCGGAAGTGAGCGCCACAAGGACAGTATTGCTGATGATTATTTTTCTACGCGTTGGTTTTTGAAAAGATATTTTGAGCAAACCGGGATCAGCGTGACAGGAGTTAAAGAGCTGGCTGCCCTGGCAAACGATCACCCGACGGCAAAAGTCATCTTTAATGAGTTTGCGGTTAACTTAAGCGATTTTTTAATGCCCTATCTGTCAGATCTTCAACCAGATCTTTTGATACTTTGCGGGAATATAACTAAGGCCTCAAATTATTTTATCCGTAACTTGAGGAAACGGCTTCCGGTTAAGGTAGAGATCGGTGCATTGGGTGAAATTGCCCCCCTTAAGGGCGCCGTGGAATTGTTTCAGCCTCTTTATGAACCATTCTAAGCTTTATAACAAACCATTGACGATCAACGTTACTTTGATACCCAGATCAAAATGAGACGGTTTTTTTTGAAGATGGGGTTGCTGCTATTTATTTCACTTCTCCGCCTACCGCTGTGCGCTGCGGTCTGGCAATGGTCGGTGCCGGTGAGGACAGGGCATCCTGAGCTGCCCAACGCACGTGCTTACTTGTGGATTCCAGAACATTGCAAGCGGGTCAGGGCATTTATATTTGGCCAGAATAACATGGAGGAACAGTCCATTCTGGAGAACGCCTCGTTTCGCGATCAGCTTGCCAGAATGAATATCGCCGAAGTATGGGTGAGTCCTGCATATGATCTCAGCTTCAATTTTGCCCAGGGAGCAGGCAGGATGTTTGATACGCTTATGTGCGATTTAGCTACCGCGTCGGGCTACGAAGAATTGAAAACTGCCCCTTTTATTGGCATCGGTCATTCGGCAGCTGCAAGCGCGCCATACAATATGGCCGTATGGAAGCCCGGGCGGGCGCTTGCAGCATTATCGGTAAGCGGACAATGGCCTTATTTCCGGGATCCTAAATTTGCGCCCGATATATGGGGTAACGGAAATCTTGACTTTATCCCCTGTTTGGAAACGATGGGAGAATACGAGGCAGCGGACAACTGGTCTGCCGAAGGGCTTAAAGAAAGACAATTACATCCTTATTTGCCACTTTCAATGCTTGCGTGCCCCGGTGAAGGGCATTTTGCCGCAACCCAGGATAAAATAAACTTTTTGGCGTTTTACATAAAAAAAGTGATCCGATACCGGCTACCAGGAAGTAAAGGAACATCGGTATTAATTCCTATAGATCCTACTAAAACTGGCTGGCTGGTCGGGAAATGGAGCAGGCACGATCCATCGCCTGTAATGGCTGCACCTGTCAGGAATTATCAAGGTAACAGGGCTGATGCTTTTTGGTTTTTTGACCGCGAGACAGCGTTAAAAGTAGTTGCCTACCAGGAAAAATACCGTCATTTGCAAATTCCATTGATCGGATACCTGCAAGGCGGGAAATTTATACAACAATCTCCAACCCACCAGCAGGTCGAATTGAAGTTTCAGCCTTTACCTGATGGGATTACTTTCCAGGTTCACGCGGCTTTTTATGATACCGTACCGGGAGGTAGCCCGCGACCTGTCATCTGGAGTGAAAAGAAGGAGGGAGAACTGATTAATCATCCGGCAAGAACAGACATTACAATCGGCAGGATAACCGGACCGATAACCCAGCTCGATGAAAATACCTTTCAGGTGAGCCCTCAGCTCGGTTTCTTTCCTAACCCGCATAGTTATGAAGGCTGGTTCGCTGCTGTTTCGCGGTCGGATAATTATTTCAAGCCAGTTGTGCAACAATCACTGCTGCGCATCCCACCGATTAATAAAAGTGGTATCCCGCAGCATATTGATTTTCCAGCCATCGCCGATGTTCCGAGAGGAACAAGATCGGTACATATTTCCGCATCCAGCGACGCCGGGTTGCCGGTAGGGTTTTATATTGCTGAGGGGCCTGCGGAAATCAAAAACGGCTCGATCTGTCTTACTTTAATACCACCTTCCGCCAGATATCCTGTTAAAGTAACGGTGGTTGCCTGGCAATACGGGCATAGTAATGAGCCGAAGATACAAACGGCAGACCCAGTGCTCCGGACTTTCTGGATTAAATGATTCCAATAATCGGCCAGTAGCGCTGAACCGTCATTCTTGCCTGATCGTAGAGTTTCTGACATGTAGTGTTGTAGGCAATTGAATAACTTTAGGGCCGGTTGCTTCCTTGCCTTCCATCTGCTCGAACAGAAGCAGTACAGCCTGGTCGCATATGCGTTCGATAGGTTGAGAAACTGCTGTAATAGGTGGCTTAAACAGGCGAAACAGGTTTGCGTCATCAAATACAACTATACCAAGTTGCCCGGGAATAGTCAGGCCTAAATTTGTTATAGCTTCCAGTCCGGCTTCTGCAAGATAGTTGGTTGTAAAGAACACGGAATCTATCTTAGGGTTGTTTTTGAGGAATTGTTCGATATCAGTGATCGCTTTTTCTTTTTGTTCATGATATTTCACTTTCATGATACTTGGTTCCACGCCTGTGTTTGCCATACAGGAACGATAACCGCGCTCACGCTCTTTCATTTGACTTTGCTCTGAAGTCAATGTGATCATGGCCGTATTTGTATATTTATTGTCGGCAAGATGCTGCATTGCTTTACAGGTACCCATGAAATTATCTACCAGCACACAGTTGATATCCATATCTTCTGTCGGACGGTCGAAAATAACGACCGGGATATGGTCTTGGAGCAGTTCTTCAATATCTTTCTCGATCCCGGGTGAGGGAGCGATGATAAAGCCGTCGACCTGATGGTTACGGAACACCTGAATGAGATCTTTAGTGACCTGGGTGTCGTTGCCGGTGCTCCCATAAATAATACGGTATCCTTTCTGTCCGAAGATCTCTTCAAATTTTCGGGCAATAGATGAAAAAAAAGCATCTGAAATGTCTTCAATGAGCATCCCGATGGTTTTACTTTTTCCGGTCCTTAAACCCTGAGCCATACGATTAGGACGGTAGCCTACCTTTTCAATGTGCTTGAGTACCTTTTTCTGTACCGCTTTACTGATTCCGTTTTCCTCTGCTTTCCCATTCAAAACAAACGAAACTGTTGTTTTGGATACATTCAGTTGTTCGGCAACATCTTTTATGGATAACTTTTTTTTCATTACAGGTAGTGAAATTAATTTGCTGATAGATAATGGATGCAAAATATAAAAAAAGCACGGAATTGGTGAATGCTTTTAGTTCAAATTTCCCGGATAACCGTAAGAAAAAAAGCCATCTTGCAAAGATCAGGAACACCTGAGAGTAGTCTCTGAATAATTCCTGTCAAAATATACTAAACCGATTTTAGGGATTTGACGTGTTTACAGGCGTCATCCTGGCATAAATTGGTTTTAGCCAGGTTAGATATTTCAGTTATACCTGCTTAAATACTAATACTTCGGGGCCATTTAAAAGGCGCTTGATGGCAATATTCATGCAGCAGCGTAAAGGCTTCAATGATTTTTATAGTAAGTAGCTGATTGTTGGCTATTTAAATCGGATTAATGAAATTTTTTTTAAAAATAGAGTATAAAACAAAAGGGATACTGTCTTATCCATGTTACCATGTAGAGATATCCCCCTTTCAGGGTGCGAATCTTAGCTAACCATACCAATAATTTAAACCGAATATTAACCCATAATCGAATGAGAAGATTTTTACTCAATTTCTGCCAGCAATTTGTCCATATCCGAGGGCTAACCCGATTTATCAAAAACTCTTATATGTCAGTTAGCACGATATAAATACAGGTCTCCGTGCGACTTGATTTATGTCTTTGATCGTGTTAAACATGTGAGGTAGGTCAAAGGGTGATAAGAAGACTGAAGACCATTAGGTTGAACCGTTATAAGTAAGGCAATGTTTGCCCTCAGAAACTAACCAATTAATTATGCGTTTTACGACACTTTTATTGTTGACATTTTTAGTACTGCCAGCGTTAAGCTTTGGAACAGGAAAAAATAAGTCTGATTCTAATTTAAGCTCAGAGTTGGATACGACTGCCAGTAAACGGAAGCCTGCCGGGCAGGCAGCAGCGCCCAGGAATTTGAACAAACCAAAGAAACGGGACAGCTTAAAAAAAGCGTCTGCGGTGCTGCTGGATAGTGCTGAAATAACAAAGCTGCCCGGATTTGTATTGCAACAGTATCTGAAAGGACGAGCATCGGGCCTCTATATTGAGGAGCCCACGGGCGAGCCGGGGTCAGTTCAGCATTTTTTTATACGCGGCACTTCGGTGCCTCTCATTTCGGCAAGAAGTGCTTATGAAACACAGCCAACAGTCGTGGTAGATGGCATCCCCGTCATTTCAGAAGATCACCCCTTCGCCTATGATATTCAACAATACGATTTCACGCGGATCGGGCCTGCTACAAATCTACTGGGCAACCTCGACCTGGATAATATCGCATCTATTGAGGTCCTTAAAGATTTTTCAGAATCCGGTAAGTATGGTCCGAGGGCGGCGAATGGAATTATTTACATTACCACGAAAAAGCCGGGCTCTCAAAAGAAGATATCCTTCAATACCTATATTGGCGTGGCAACACCAAATTCGGTAACTACCTTAAACGGTGCATCAGAAAACAACTTCAGAAAGCCCTTTTATACTAAATACGCCACCAAAGATCAAAAGCAAAGTATCGCTCCTTATTTGAGAGATTCTTTGTATAATGTTTATTACGGTCCTTCAAACTGGACCGATCTATATTATAAAAATGCATTGCAATACAATGCGAATATCTCGGTTTCCGGAGGTAATAAAAATACCGCTTTCAGGATCGCCGTTGGTAACGGACGCAGTAGCGGGGTAGCCGATGGCACTGCTCTCACCCGCTTCAATGCTGCTATGGCATTAGATATGCAACCTGCGAAGTGGCTGGATCTGACCATATCCTTTGATGGGACTCAATTATTAAGGGATAGGAACAAGAATTTACGTGACCGCTTTGCCGATGTGCGGTATTTGCCCGATCTGACAAACCCCGTCTCTCCCAATAAATTGTATTACGGTCAGTACCTTAACGAGTATAATAAGTCATTCGACAACAATAAATCCAATATTGCTGATGGATACCTGAACTCTAAACTCACATTTGGCAAATTTACTGTTAACACCCGCTTGGCTGTTGATTACCGTGAAGGATATCGCGATGAGTTTTTTCCGAGTACCTTGCTGGAGACAAATAGTTATGTCGCCAATTATTTCGGGTATGACCAGCGTGTCGTGATAAACAACACTATTTCATACAAAACGGACTGGCGCAAAACGCATTTCCTTGAGCTCGAAGCAGGACAGGATCTCCAAATGGATACTTATCGTTATAACTATGGTTACGCTTATCACGGGACGAGCGATTATATCAAATTGAACATATTCGATAGTCCGACTACGCCAACGCTTGCGTTTTTTTCATATAATCCAACACTCGGGTTTTTAAATACTTTGTCTTACCGGTTTGTTGATCAGACAAAAAATAACCTGGAGTCTTTCTATGCCAACGCCAACTACCGTTATCAGGACAAATATCAGTTTTCTTTGATGTTACGTGCAGATGGGTCTTCCAATCAGCAGCCCACAAGTCGTTGGTTTTATTCGCCCATACTGTCTGCAACGTGGCATATCAAGAATGATTTGCTTAAAGCGAATTCCACAATAAACATGCTCGATGCAAAAGCCAGCTATGGTTTTGCAGGACATGTTCAGCAGGATGATCGTTTCGCCGCAGGCCCGCAATATACCGTAGATATCGGCTATACCAACGAGCCTCGTTTAGGAACGTATACCGGTGATGCAACCTTAAACCGCCCTTATACGGCAGGCTGGGTGGGCTACGGCATACCATGGGCTTATGTTGAACAGTTAAATGCCGGTTTGGATATCGCGCTATGGAAAAACAAATTACAGGCCTCCGTGGATTTTTATTCGCGCACTGATCATAATGAGCTGATCAACGTTCCCGGTTTTGCTGAATATGGATATGCGTCGGCCGTAATGCCGGGGATGAAAATTAATAATACAGGGGTTGATGCAGAGATAACTGCCGAATTACTGCCTGTAAAAAGCAAGCTGAAATGGACATCATCGGTTAATATAAATTATAACCATAATGAATTAAAAGCATTACCGGGAGGGCTGAGCCAGATCGTCATCGGCACCCACCTGCTACGAGTAGGTAATGCCGTGGATCAATATTGGGTATTCCAAAATCAGGGAATATACAACAACTCAGCCGAAGTGCCCCTGAATCCAAATACCGGCAGTCCGATAACTTTTCAAGGCATCCCTTTCCAGGCCGGAGATCCAAAATGGAAGGATAACAACGGCGACTATACGGTTGATAACAACGACAAAGTACTAAAGGGGCATTCGATGCCGGTAGTATCCGGCGGCTTCAATAACGATTTCAGGTACAAGAACTGGGGATTGGCCATTAATATGTATTATAATCTGGGCCGGAACATTGTTAACCAGGATATGGCTAAACGTTTTGATTTTATCAATCAGGAGAGTACAAATAATATCAACGCCGTTAAGGAGATTACTTTTTGGGAGAAGAGGGGAGATTACGGCAGATATCCTATTTACAACCCATGGAGCCCTGTGATACCTTACCGCACAGATCAGGACCTTTTTCTTGAGAATGCTTCCTTTATAAAAATGCGCTCCCTGTCGTTAAGTTATGATCTGACAAGTTTTTTTGCGCGCAAAAAATCCACTATCAGTAAGATGTTGATTTACACAAGTATTAGTAATGTTTTTACGATTACACCGTATACCGGTCGCGATCCTGAACTGGTCGATTATACAGGTTATGATACGGGTTATGGTCAGCCTATCGCCCGTACCTATAGCATAGGTGTTAAAATGGATCTTTAAAAAACCGAAACGTCATTATCAATTCAAAATGAAACTCAGAATCACATTCATTGCCATTTTATGCATGGTAAGCCTATCATGCAACAAGATACTTGATGTGCCATCCACCCGTTTGGTAGGCGAGATCAATATGTGGAACAGCATCGCCGACGCCAGGGCCGGGTTAATGGGCGTATACGGGCTGGCACGTGCGGCGCTTTGTGATAACGATTGTTACTGGCTGTATGGCGACCTGCGCGGGGTTCAGGGGCGTGGCGGCGATTTTAGAAGCACTATCCGGTTAGATCTGAAAGCCATTTCTGAAAACAACCTCACTGCGACTTATCCGGTTGTAGACGCCTTATGCAACTGGCGCAGATTTTATGCAGTGATCAATGCTGCCAACGATTTTTTGGAAAATGCTCCGAATATTTTACAGCGCGACCCGCATTATCTGCCGGCTGATCTGAAGCTTGATATAGCCCATGCCCGCCTGCTGAGAGCGTTTACCTATTTTTACCTCGTCAGGCTATGGGGCGATGTGCCGCTTATTTTGTCCTCACACGACGGACAATTCCCGAATAAACCGCGTGAAAAGCAGCAAACGATATTAGCATTCATTGAATCAGAACTACTGGCCACGATCACAGACCTGCCAACTGTTTACAATGGCACGCAACCCGAAGAATCGCGCGATCCCTGGTATCTGGGAGAATGGGAACCAGCCAAGAAGCATTCCGCGTATGCGATATTGGCACATGTATACGCCTGGGAAGGTAAATATGCAGATGCTGCGAAATGCGCCAAATGGGTACTTGATAATATGAAGTTGCCGGCCTTAGCAATCGGCTATCGTAATCAGACAATGTTCTTTATGAATGTCGATCAGATGCGGCAGATGTTCAGGGGCGAGTTCGGTAATAACCAGTACAATATCCTTTGGGGTTTTGATCATGCGATGATCAACGGCGAGGCGACTAATTCGGGCTGTTTAGAGGAACTGACCTTAGCTGCTCCATATGTAATAAAAAGGTCTTTGCCGGATATCTACGTACCTAAAGACAGTGTTCTGTCAATTTTTAATGAACTTAACGATACCCGCTTCTACCTGGATCCGGCTACAGCAACTCCGAATTCTGACCGGTATTTCGGCGCCTTTGACCGGGCCATCCCTGTTTTTACGAAAGTATTTATTATAAGGGATAATAACCCACCATTAAATACGATCACGGGCCCCGGATCAGACGGGTCGATTACTTCCTATGCCAGTTCCATCGTTTTTTCCAGACCCGAAGATATGGAACTTTTGTTGGCTGAAGCTGATGCTGTTTTGGGCGATGTGGCTAATGCTACGGCCAATTTGAATGCTGCACGGGTCAACCGCGGTTTAACCAATTATGACCCACTCAAGAACGGAAGCCTGATCGATGCCATCTTTACCGAACGGCGGAAAGAACTGATGGGCGAAGGGCAACGGTGGTTTGATCTCATCAGGTATAAAAAAATCAAAAATAATGATCCCGTATTTAATGCGCTGATCCAGAACGGGGGTATATACTGGCCTATTTCAAAGTCATTACTGGCCGAAAACCCGTTACTGGTGCAAAACCCCTATTGGAATAAATAAAAATAAAGAAGATGAAAAAATTAAATTCATTTCGAGGATATGTTTTAGTCTTTCTGGCCCTTACTTGTTTTTTACCAGCCTGTAACAAAGTTAACGGCGACTATGCTTATCAAAATTCGACGGTTCCTTTTGAAGGAACTATTTATGATTACCTCAAAAGCCAGCCGGGTGTATTTGACTCTCTTTTATTCGTGGTAGACAAACTGAAGTTAACAGATACGTTAAAAAATAACAACGTCACCTTATTTGCGTGTACGAATTCAAGTTTCCAGCAGGTAGTCAGTAAATTAAATATCTCAAGGAAGCTTCTGGGTAATCCGCCGGTCTATTTGAACGATATGGCTCCCAATCTGTTGGACAGCATGGTATGCCGATATATTATCCGGGGCAAATATCTGGCTGATTCGCTGGTTTATAGTGACGGGCTGATGCTTAAAGGTGTCCGTTATTCATACCCAATGAACGGAAAACTGAGTAAGGCAAACTCATCCGGCTATGTTGGTGGCGGGCCGGCTAAACTCGTTTTTTCATATACTAAAAGGAGCCTTTTCACCAAGGACTGGGTAACGGCGAATGCAACAGCTATCAATATCACTACCAAAAATGGCGTTATCCATATTTTGGAATCTACGCATCCATTTGGTTTTGGCGAATACATCAAGCCCACATCGTATCCGTTCCAACTCAGTGCGTTCAGGCCTGTAAATTATACGGGGCCATTTCTATTCCCGGCAACGGTAGGGAGCTATACCGTGCTTGAAGCGGAGGATTACGATTCTGGTGGCGAAGGCGTCGCTTATCATGATAATGAAACCAAAAACAATGGGGGTAACTACCGCCCTAACGAAGGCGTAGATATCGACGTCCCTGTTCCGGCGGGTTCCGATGCCGCAGGAGCTTATCCGTCGAGTTATTCTATCGGTTGGACGGTAACCGGGGAATGGACCCTGTACACAGTAAAGGTTCCGAATGACGGAGATTATGTGATTACCACCAGGGCGGGTAACGGCAGTACGGCTACGCCGGTACAAAAGTTCCACATCGAGTTTGATTCCAAGAATGTGACCGGTAGTATGACCTTCCCAAACAACAAAGGGTGGTGGGTATGGCAACTGGTAGCAAGTCCGGTAATCCACCTAACCGCCGGCGTCCATCTTATGCGCTTTTATTGGGAAACTAATGATACTCAGGTAAATAATATGGCTATTAAACGTGTCAATTAAAACATATGAATCTTAAAAAAAATACGATACAAGGCGCGAAAGAACGGTCGGCACGGTTGTCTTTGCTGGCTATTTTAATCGTTATAAGTGCTGCCTCCGGTTGCAAAAAATGGTACGGGGTGCCACCGGATAGTGATTTTTTAAGTGAACAAGCAGATTATACTGTAAGGACATTTTCACCCATTATCGGGCGTACTAATTTATTCAGCGGATCTTTTAACCCGGACGGGTCGACGCTGCCTTTAACTTTCGAGATCATCAACATGCGCGATGCTGGCACCGGTTTGCCCGCAACCCAGCCGTTACAGGTGCAGCCAACTTTAGTATGGACGGCAGCCTATACCGGTCTCGAAAAAAGCATTGCCGAAATCGAAGCCAAGCGCACATTAGAGAATCATCCGTTGTGGGAGGTAAGAAAGTCGGGAGAATTTGTTTTATGGCCGGTAACCACCAACGCCATGCTGCCTAATTTTCAAGGTTCAACCGCCCCGCTGGGTTATTTGTTCGATGTTAAGATCAGCAACAGCGGGGGCAGCAGGATTTTAAAAAACCTGGCTCTTACCCCGTTCAGAGAACGCCCGTACGATCCATCTAACCTAAACGCACTAACCGGAGCACCCGCTGCTGCTACAGATTCTATCCTGCCTACGGTATTGACCGGCATGGTTGGCCTGAACAACAGGCAGCCGCTGAGCAATGGTAATAAGGACGTTTACATCTATTTTAAAAGGACGGGGAACGGTAACTCATTAACTTTTAAATTTTTAGATCCTGCGAAAAATCCGATAGATCCGTCCTTGTTCAACCAAACCAAATGGGCCACGCTGGTTCATGGTTTTAATATGCAAATGACCAACCAGTACGTACGCTATGATGTGGCTTATCCCATACCACTGGTTATGTTACCAACTGCCTATACAACGGCCGATGGTACAAAGGCGGCCGTTGAGTTTAGTTATACCCGTTTGGGTTTCAATGGCATCCGTGAGACGGGAAAGTTAGACTTTAATTTCAGCATATTCAGGCAAGGCGACTGGGAGATAGATTTCCATTTCCGAAACGACAGCCCGAGGTTTCAAAACGAATATTAAATACTTCAATACATTAACAACTACGCAGTATGATCAGAAAAGTATTTTTAATGATGATTCCTATAGTGATCTTATGCCTGCCTGCCCGTTTATTGGCACAGGTAAGATCAGTGGTCATCAAGGGGTCGGTCATCGATCGGGAAACCAACGAAAGCTTAATCGGTGTGACGATTTCCTTATCCGGAAAGAAACTTCAGGGCTTGGGTGCTACTGATAGTAAGGGCAATTTTAAGGTATCAGTTCCCGAAGGCTCTACCCTTGTTTTCAAATATATAGGTTACGCAGAGCTGAAAGTAACCATTAACCCCGGTAAAACAGAGCTAACAGTCGCAATGACTCAAAATGCCTCCATCATGCAAGATGTCGTAATCAGGGGATATCAGGCGAGAAGCCGGGAGGAGACTACCGGTTCCTCTTTTATTGTTACCGGTAAAGAGATACAGGACATACCGGTATCTAATGCCGAAGCTTTGCTCCAGGGAAGAGTGCCTGGCCTGAATGTGCAGGTAAACACAGGGGCCCCGGGTTACAGGGGAACAGTAGCGATCAGGGGTGTTTCGAGTATTGATGTGAGCGGCTCCGGTGATCAGTCCTATTTGACACCTACATCGCCGCTTTACGTTATTGATGGCATACCGGTAGAAGCTGACGCGACGGCCGATTACGGATATAATTCTCCCGGCCCCGGTGTCAGTCCGCTGTCGCTGATACCCGTAGAAGATATAGCCAGCATTGAAGTGTTAAAAGATGTTCAGGCGACCTCTTTATATGGATCCAGAGGCGCATATGGGGTCATCCTTATCACAACGAAAAGAGGTAACTCAGCAAAGCCGCGTTTACGCTATACCTCAAATTATTTTGTGAACACACCACCAAAATTGCGGACAACATTAGGAGGTAAGGCTGAACGCGACGCCAAAATACAAGAGATCCAGGCAATGGGTTCGTATGCTGATTATTTAAGGATATCAGGTACCCCCATCCTGGCCGACAGCTTGAACGCGTTTTACAGGAACTCTACCGATTGGCAAGGGATTTATTATGGAACCACTTACAATACGACCCAGAATGTTAGTATTGATGGCGGCGATAATAAGTTCAACTACAAAGCTAATATCGGATATTACTCAGAAAGCGGGATTATTCAGAATACGGGCTTCGATCGTTATAGTATTAACATGAATGTCGACTATCGTCCTGATGATAAATTACATATCTTTTTTGGTGTTTCGGGCGGTTTAGGAAAGAAAAATAAAGGTAATGGACAAGGGCTGTTTCAGACCGGGGTTGCTACCAATGCAGCAGCTTCGTCATTATTGCCCGGTCCGTCCTTGTTTCAAGAAACAAGTGGCGTTCTGGCCGACCTGACGGTAAAGGATTATAATAATTCTAAAAATATCCGCCCTAACCTGCAGTTAGGTTACCAGCTGTTTAAAGGTCTGAACCTGAGTGCCACAGCGAGCTACGATTATTCTGTAAATACCGAGGAAACGTATACACCAGCTGCCGCAAATAACAACTATTCTGGTGTATATGCCTATAACGACAGAGGCTCGAACCTATATGGGCGAGGAGGGTTCTCCTACACTCACAGTTTTGGTAAAGGCAAGCATAATATTAATCTGAACACGTTCGGAGAGATATATGTAAAAGGTTTTCAAGCAGGTTACATCAGGCAGAAAAATACACCAAATGATCAGTTACAAGGGCCGCTGGGAGCCAATTCCGGCTCGTTCGGCGGTGGCGTTCTTAAAAGCTTTCACGACGAACATACGGTTTCGTATGCCAGCGCTTTTTCTTATGATTTTAAGAAAAAGTACATTATAGATCTGACCTACAGGCTCGACGCTTCCTCTTTGTCGGGCTTTGACAACCCTTTTGCCAAAAACTATTCTGTTGCTACTAAATGGAACTTTAATAAGGAACATTTTTTTGAAAAGCTTAAATGGCTCACTTTTGGCGATATCCGATTAAGTACCGGAAGGAACGTAAAACCATCGGGTAATGTATATTCATTATACGGTACTTATTTTCCTAATGGCAATTATATGGGTAGTTCGAGGGTTGCTATCGATTATACGACTATCCCTAACAGCGTACTCAGGCCCACTACCACGACAGACGTCAACCTGGGCCTGGATCTCGGGTTTTTTGACAGCAAGCTGGAGCTGATATTTGATACCTATTATAAAAGGGTAACCAATCTGCAGCGATCTATTTCTTTGGCGACCACCACCGGTTTTTCTTCGGTATTGAGTAACGATGCCGGCGTGCTTGACTATGGATATGAATTGGCTGTAACGGCCAGACCGCTTTCTAATAAGAGTAAAGTGTTTTGGTCAATAACGGCAAATGGTGCCATTAATAAGGACTTCCTGATACAACTACCCGGTAATAAAAACCTGATCATTGTGGGCGGTTCGACTGTTTTGCAGGTTGGCCGGAATACCCTGTCAAATTATTTATTAAAGACAAAAGGCGTCTATTCTACCGATCAACAGGTACCGGTAGACCCGGTAACAGGGTTGAAGTTGCGTTCCAGCACTAATTCTACTGCCTTTTTTAAAGCAGGCGACCCGATATGGCAGGATGTAAACGGCGATTATGTGATTGATAATAACGATAAACAGGTTACAGGTAATTCGCAGCCTGTGGTTACAGGCGGTTTGAGTTCTGTGCTAACTTATAAAAGCTTTTCTATCAATGTCAATGCGTCGTATACATTCAAGCGGGATATCATCAATGGCGCTTTGTCATCCCGTTTAACGCTGGTAAATAATCCTTTTAATACAAGTGCGATTTTGCCATTAAGCGATCTGAATTATTGGAAACGGCCCGGCGACCAGGCCGTCTATCCGAATCCTTTTGACTACAGCCGTTCTGCTGCGATCAATCCTTTCAGGGCTGATCAGACTTTGTTCCAGGAAAGCGGATCTTATTTTAAGATCAACAGTGTGACCCTGGCTTACTCATTTGATAAGAAATTTATCAGCAGACTGGGGCTGAGCGGTTTGAGGCTGTATTTTTCGGCCAATAATATCATTACATTTTCGCCTTATTCGGGCCCGAACCCTGAAAATGTGACAGCCTTAGGCTACGATGCTTCGGGAGGTTACCCCGTTTCACGGACATATAATGTGGGCCTTAACCTGGATCTTTAACATTAGCGATTTATGAAAAAGAGAATAGCTTGTTTAATAGCAATATTGAGTTTTACCTGCCAGTACAGTTGTAAAAAGTTCCTGAATGTAACACCGTTGGATAAACTGACCGGGGTAACCTTTTGGCAGTCGCAATCTGATATCGAGTCATTCGTGAGCGACCTGTATGCGCAGTTCAGAAATAAGTATACTTCTACCGCTTTTGTGGCCGCAACCGGAGAATTGCGTTCAGGATATATACTCACGGCGACTTCTGCTAATAGCAATACGGGGGGAGAGATCAATATCAGGAAAGTCTATAATCAATTTGCAATCAATAATTTACAACGAAATGCTGCGGGCGTGCTAGATGCGTCGCAGGTATGGAACACATTCAATTCTAACGCAAATTTCGGTACCAGCATCGGATATAATTTTTCGAGTATCACTAAATGGTATGAGTTTTATTCGGTAATACAGGGCGCCAATATTATGTTCGACAGGGTAAATAAGGGCGTTCCGGGTGTCGATGCGCAAACTCAAAAGCGTTATCTGGCCGAAGCTGTTTTTATCCGTTGTCTCGCGTATTTCGTGATGGTCCGCATATATGGTGATGTGACCTATTACACCGCTCCTTACCAGCAAGCCCCGCTTCCCCGCGAAAATATGGTATCTGTGATCAATAAGTGCATCGCAGATCTGAAAGCGTATAAAGATAACCTTTACCTCGTCTATCCCGACCCTACCTTTTTAGCCATCAGAGCTACACGGGGTGCGGCCGACGACTTGCTGATGAATATGGACATGTGGAATGCCGGTTTTGATAAAGCAAATCAGAACGCTTATTACCAGGATGCCGCCGGCCTTGGTGACGAGCTGATAAAAAGTAATGTTTATCAATTATTACCCATAGAAAATTTTGACCAGGTAATGCGGGGGAGAAGTACCGAAGGTATTTTTGAGTTTGACCAAAGTATCAACTATGAAGGCCAGCCAAATCCCCGGGCGTTTTTTGGAGAAATGATGTTGAGATATCCTAATAAAGGGGTAGCCTCAGATAATAATTCCAGTCATGCCTATTTTCAGGCGGCTTATTTACAGCGTTTGTATCCGGCTGGCGTCGCAGATAAGAGGGCGACGCTATGGTTCGATAGTTATATGCTTAGTGAGAACGGGAATTTTCAGCTCCTTAAGTTTAAGGGTAATATAGTTTCAGGGGCCACCGGGATATTTGCCGTTCCGGAATGGGGACTCATCATCTTCAGGTATGCCGAAGCCATTTTACTTCGTGCAGAAGCTCTTGCGGATCTGGGCATAGACAGCGATGCAGCTGCCATGCTCAATATGATTCGTCAACGTGCCGGCGCTCCTAATTATGCCGGAGCTGGCGGAAAAGACCTCAAAGACGCCATTTTTAATGAAAGATGTAAGGAACTGATGGGTGAAGGGCATTTATATTTTGACCTGATCCGCACAGGCAGGATACTGGACCCCGCCTGGACTGCCGACCCTCTAACACAAGACCAATTTGACAGAGGGGGATGGACATGGCCGATCGATAATTCTGCCTTGTTAAATAACCCTTACATGAGACTTAACCAATACTGGCAATAATAAAAAGAGAAGAACATGACGCTATCAAAACTATACAATATCTCCAAATTAAGTATCGTCCTCGCGTTCTTAGTGCTTGTTTTTAGCTGTAATAAAGACAAATACTACGTAGACGGAGGCGTATCGGACCCGAATTACCCAGGTAATATGCTTCAATATTTGCAGGCGAAGACATTTTATTTTGACACGCTCGCTAAGGTCATCAAGATCGCGGGTTTGGAGCAAAATTTTCAGCAAGATGATATGACATTTTTTGCGCCAACTAATCATTCTATTAAAAGAATATTGATCAGTACCAACAAAATGCTTTATCAGGCCGGTAAAGATACTGTTTTGCGATTGGACGAGATCAGCCCGGAAATATGGCGCAAGTATCTGATGCGGTATATGTTTAAAGGTTCGAACCGGTTGAAGGACTATCCGCAGTTAGACGTTAGCCTTTTAAACCTTTATCCCGGCCAGGATTTTTACTCGTACAACAACACCATCCTGAACATAGGCGTCATTTATGATGATGTTAACGGCATAAAATACGGTGGTTACAGGCACCTCGCGATCTCGTATATCCAAAATCTTAACAACCCTAACTATTACCCGACCTGGATCAGAAACGATATTGCCTCATCCGACATTAAACCGACAAACGGAGTGGTGCACACCCTGAATGATTATACTACGTTCGGCTTCAATAATGATTTTGTAACAGATGTTTTTGCTACCCGATAAAGTTAACACCAAACGCATATCATGAATATCTCCAAAAAAAAATATAGACGGTCGACTCAGGGTCGGGATCGTTTTTACCATGTAATAATACTGGCACTAACCATCCTGCTGGGTATGAATAGCTGCAAAAAGAATCAGGCTTTTGATAATCCGTACGCAGGGGGTAAACCTGCGCTTGGCATACAGCTGAGCTTGCTCACAGCGCCGAACCCTCAGCAAGGTGCCCCGGGTACTATTGTGACTTTTGCAGCTACGGGTCTTGTAGCTTATAAAGATCAATTATCTTTTTTATTCAACGGAACAAAAGCAGAGGTCGTTAGCATAGACGATGCTTCGATAACAGTAAAAGTACCGGTAAATTCAAGCACCGGTATTACCACTTTGATTATTGGCGACCAGGTTTTTTTCGGCCCGCGTTTCAAGGTGCTTGGAAAAATTAGTGTCGACCCTGCATTTGCGGTACTCAACGGTGCCAACGGTGCTGTGAATAATGCCTATCAAATGTCTGACGGGCGCTACTTATTGGTTGGAGCTTTTACGGATTACGACACAAAAGGCATCATTTCGCCGATACGCCGTATTGTACGCAGCTTTAAAGACGGGCCTTGCGATCTGTCATTTACATCCGGTGGCGCCGACGGGCCATTGAACAGTATTGTGGTTACGTCTACAAACATGTTTGTTGCGGGTAGCTTCGGAAGTTTCTTTTTCAATAACGGTAAATCGACGTTGACCAATATGAGCAACATTACGCGTCTTAATGTCAACGGATTTGCCGATTCTATACAGGTACCTGTTATCAACTCCACGAAGAAAAAGGGGGTCCCGGCTTTCTTTGGAGGAACTAGTGGATCTATTACTAAATTACTCAATTTTCAAAATAGGCTGATTGCGATAGGTAATTTCCGGTACTATCTCAAACGCAGGTATGATCAGGTTTATACGAACAGGATACAGGTCGACACTATTCCGGCGTTTCAAGTGGTCGGATTTAATTTTGATGGCTCCATCGACTCAACTTATCGGTTCGACCTATCGACGCACAGGGGCGGCCTCGGCGGTAACGGCTCGGTAACGGATGGTGTGTTACAACCGGACGGTAAGCTTATCCTGGTAGGAAATTTTGTGAAATTTGATAGTATCCCCGCTGTTCGCATCGTTCGTTTAAATACCAATGGTTCGATCGACCAAACGTTTAAAAGCGGTGCGGGTACTGACAGGGCAATCAACTCAATCAGTTATAGCCCCGTAACCAACAAGTTTTTGATTACAGGCGCGTTCACTACGTATGATGGGCAGGATGCCAAAGGTATCGCGATGTTAAATGCAGATGGCTCGCTCTACACCACCTTTGTTTCAAAAGGGTTTACCCCGCAGGGGCTGCCTACGTTTGCCAGGCAATTGTCAAACGGACTTATACTGGTTAACGGCGGTTTTACAACCTATAACAACGTACGGCGGGCCGGCTTAATGATCTTAACCCCGACTGGGGACCTGGCAACAGATTATAACTCCCTTGGTGATTTCACAGGGTCGATCAAAGACATCAGCGAATCAATAAATTCTTCCGGAAAGCTGACGGTTTTACTAATGGGCAGTTTTAGTCAGATAGACGGAGTTCCGGTCAACAATATTTCGAGAATAGTATTCGAGCCATAAATCTGTCATTAAAGTAAATAAAAGTATTATATGAAAAATCAAAGAAACGTAGCCCTGTTTTTTCTGACACTGGTTGGGCTGGTGGCTGCATGCAGTAAACCATTTGACAGGATGTTGTCTAACGCGAGCTATTCAGATACCACCAAGTCGGTAAGTAAAACGCCGAAGGTGCTTTACCTGATAGTTGACGGAGCCAGGGGATGGTCGGTACGCGATGCAGGCACTACCAATATCGCCGCTTTAACAAATAATGCTATTTATTCGTGGTATTCTGTCAGCGATAGTTTAGCCAATGACGGTAATGGGTGGGCCGACCTGCTCACCGGCGTGACCAAGGCGAAACACAAAGTTATCGACAACACTTTCAACGGTAATAATCTTAACCAATATCCTACCATTTTTAGACGAATAAGGGACCAAAAACCCGACACCAGGATAGCCATGTTTGCCGCCTCGCCTATTTTCAATGCCAATTTTTCGGCTAATACTGATCAGAGCCAGCTGTTTGCCAACGACGCGGCAGTAGCAACAGGGATCATTGGCGAACTTGGGAATGATGCGGCTTCATTGATCGTGGGTGAATTTAATGGCGTGAACGCGGCAGGCATGCAATATGGTTACGACAACTCCTTTCCGCAATATAAAAATGCAATTTTGCAATTTGATCAGTACCTCGGCCAGATCATGACGGCATTGAAAGCGAGAAAAACCTACGCCAAAGAAAACTGGCTCGTGGTCGTGACATCAAACCATGGCGGACCGGCGTCTATCCCGGCAGCTCAAAATGATGGCACCGTGTTCAGTTATACACCGGTAAGCACATTTACCATTATTTATAATGCATCTTATCAGCCTAAACTCATCGATAAGCCCTTCACCGGGAATAAATATATAGGCAACTTCCTGCACTTATATTCGACAGCGAATAACGATGTAAATTCTGTATTTGCTAAAGTTAAAAACAATAATGCCATTTATAATTTGGGTGATACTTCTTCTTTTACCATCGAGTTTAAGGTGAAAAAGAGCATCAGGGCCGGAGTATATAGTTATAATTGGCCAATCATATTGTCAAAAAAGGATACATCGCTTACGGTACGTACCGGGCGAGGGTGGAGTCTCGCAATAGAGATCAATACATGGCGCTTGCTTTTATATAATGCAAACAATGTGAGCTTTGCCATTAACGGTGGCAACCTTTTGGATGGCAACTGGCATAGCTGTGCGGTAGTAATAACCAATAAGAATTTTAACAGAGTAGTGCGAATGTACCAGGATGGATTATTGGTTGGTTCAGAAACTGTTATACCGGCAACTATCGGTAACATAGACAATAGTGCACCACTTAGAATGGGGTACATTAAAACAGATAATACCAATACTTTCGATGGTTATTTAAGCGATATCCGGATATGGAAAGTTGCCGTGCCAGACGCGGTGATTGCACAATATGCCTGCAATACTACAATTGACAAAAGTCATCCGTATTGGAATTATATTATAGGTTACTGGCCTGGAAATGATGGAAGCGGGCTGGTAATTAAGGATTTAAGCCCTGCAAATAATAATTTTAATATTTCCGTCGGTACAACTACCACCCTGCAATGGAATAGCTTGAGCGATATTATTTGCCCGCCTTCTACAGCCTTTTTATCAACGTTGGTGCCCCGCAATGTCGACCTACCGAGGCAAATATTGAGCTGGTTCACGATTTCGCCTCCTGATAACTGGCTGCTGGATGGCCGGGTGTGGTTAAATTAATCGGTCATAGCGTTTTTTCGCCGCCATCAAAATACGGAACCGGCATCCTTCATTTTGTCATTGGAAGGCTGATTCCCAAAAACCGGGCCGGAGGTACTTTTAAACGTTGCCCGGTGCGATTGATTTGCGAACAAAGGGGAAATGTACATTGATATTTCCCCTTTGTTTTTTTCCTTTAATTGTATGTTAGTCTGCATGCCGGGGTCAAACGAAGTGTTTAATTAGGGGGCTGGCGCGTATTCCGTCAAAGCACAGGTTTTTAGGATACATCTAAAACAACCTGTTTGCGCAGTTCAACCGTTTTTGCCCTTCTTATAGTGCGGTTCTTCGTTTAGGTACTGCCCAAAACACAGGCATTCGCTGACAATGGCCGGTTTCTCTTATCCGGGTAACCCGGCCTGCAGGTTACCCAGCCCGCTGGTGCCAGATATTACTTTCAGTAAATCCATCATCTCATAATTTTTCATGGTTATCGACAGGTAATAATTAGGCGTAGAACCCGGCAGGTATTCCAATGTGTATTGCTCTCCTGTTGTGGCCTGAGAGGCCTAAATTATTACAAATCAGGCCACCGCAGTGAATTCTGATACTGCAAGGTATTACCTCCCCGCAGGATGGTTTATTACTTGCCGCCAGGTACGATCCGGTAACTTTTCCCCTTTTCTGTGTTAAAGACGAGTACATAACCTTTACCGCTTGCCTTAGATATACCTGCACCATCAATTTTAACCGGCGTATTCACGCGTAGCCGGCAAACTCCTCCGGTTAAAGCGGTAATGGTGCCGCCTGTTAAGCGATTATTGTTCCATGCGATGCTGACTTCAAAGTTACCCCTCGCTTTCAGCCCTTTTACTATGCCGCTCTTCCAGGCATCGGGTAGCGCAGGCAGCAAGTAAATTTCCTGCCCCTGACTCTGCAACAGCATTTCCGCTATTCCGGCAGCAGCGCCAAAATTTCCATCGATCTGAAAGGGGGGATGCGCATCGAACATGTTGGCATAGGTACCGCCGCCCTTGGCATAATTGCCGCCTTCCTCGCCGGTCAGACGCAGCAGATCGCGGATCAACAGATGCGCATGATTACCGTCCAGCAGCCGAGCCCAAAAATTGATCTTCCAGGCCTTGCTCCATCCGGTGCCCTCATCTCCTCTGATCTCCAACGTTTTTTTTGCCGCCTGTGCCAGGTCCGGTGTTGTTAGCGGTGAGATTTGCTCACCAGGATATAAGCCAAATAAATGAGAAACATGCCGGTGGTGCGGATCGGTTTCTCCAAAGTCCTTAAACCATTCGACGAGATTACCTTGTCTGCCGATTTGGAAGGGATACAGTTTCGGCAGCATTTCTGCAACAGAATCCCTCAGTTTGTCGTTTTGATGCAACAGGTCAGCGGCTTTCAAATAATGGGTGAACAGATCGCGGATGATGGACATGTCCATCGTGCTGGCCATCGCGATCGAGCCGCGTTTGCCGTTCTCATCCTTGAAGGAGTTCTCCGGAGAGCCGGATGGCGCTGTTACCCAGTAGCCACTCTTGTCTTTGACCAGCCACCCCAGCGAAAAGACGACTGCCCCACGCATCAGCGGATAGGCGCTGGTTTTAAGGAATTCTTTATTCTGGGTGAACAGGTAGTGATCCCACAAATGGCGGCAAAGCCAGTTTGCGCCCATAGCCCAGTTAGCCCACATCGGGTTGCCGGAGCCCTCACCAACCGGGTTTGAAAGTGCCCAGATATCACTGTTGTGATGCACAACCCAGCCATCGAGCCCGTAAAACTCCCTGGCGGTCCGATGTCCGGTTACCGCGAGTTCTCTCGTGAGGTCCAGCAGGGGTTGGTGCAATTCGGATAAGTTTGTTGTTTCCGCAGGCCAGTAATTCATCTGCACGTTAATGTTTGTCGTAAAGTTGGAGCTCCAGGGCGCTCGCATCATGTTATTCCAAATTCCCTGCAGGTTAGCGGGTGTGCCCCCTTGTCGGGAACTGGAAATCAACAGATAACGGCCATATTGAAAATACAGTGCTTCCAGCCCGGCATCTTCGTTTCCATTGGAATAAGCTGCCAGCCGCTGATCCGTCGGCAAGGTGGCGCCCTGGTCAGGCATACCACCGTATAACGTTAAGGACATCCTGTTGAAATATTGCTGATAATCCGCAATATGCCGCTTTAGTAATTCTTCATAGCTTTTTGCCTGGGCGTTCCTTAGGTATTGTCCGGCCAGTTTCAGCTCGTCACGGCCTTCGGTTACGGGGCAGTGATCAAAGCCGTTGAAGCTTGTTGCTGCGGAAAGCAGAATGAGTACGTCCGTCGCATTGCTGATCGCTATACCTGAGGAATCGATCGTGCTTGTACCCCCGTTTTGTATGGCCCTGGTTAAAAGCACATAGCGCATGCCTTTACAAGCCGTTGCCGAACTGTCGTAAACGACCGGATCTGGTTTTCGGATATAATTAGGCTCAACGTGCGCCGGCGCATTGCCGCTTAATACCAGTACGCTGTCGGATCTGACTGAGTTGCGGTAATGCAAGGCACTATGGGCACCGATCTTCATCGTTAACGCATGTGGTTTATCTGCGGTCAAACGAATGACGATCACCTGGTCGGGTGCAGAGGAAAATATTTCGCGGGTAAAGTGTACACCGTTGGCTACGAACTGCGTTTTCGATACAGCGGTTGCGATATCAAGATCACGGTAATATGCTGCGGGTTCTTCCCGAACGAGGTCTTGCTTGATCCGGAGATCGGCTAACGGCAGATAGCTCTCTGAGTATACACCCTGCATCTTCTTGCTGAGCAGTTCGGCTTTTTGATAATCGCCTGCAAAAACGGCATTCCGCACTTCGGCCAGATATTTGGCCGCATCCGGATTAACTGATTTGCTTACCGGCCCTCCAGACCATAAAGTACTTTCGTTAAGCTGGATCAACTCATCTGCGGTTTTTCCGAAGATCATTCCGCCCAAACGGCCGTTTCCAACGGGCAGGGCCTGTGTCCAGAGTCTGGCCGGTTGCTTGTACCACAATTTCAGCGTTGACTGAGCCGCAACGGCGAAGGGCAGGCATAACATTAAAAATATAAGTTTTCTCATCTGATAAATGGTTGTCTTTGTTCGTTTTATTGAAGCGTCGCGGATCCCTGGCTGCTGTATTGTTTAGGATTGATACATTTTTCGCTTCGTAAGTTTGTCGCTTTGCCAGATAAACGACAGTCTGCAGGGCAATAATCCATATCCCTTTTTGCTGATCTGATGTTTTCGAAATTGTAGTTAGTAATCATCAGTGTATATTACAATAATCGGTTTTGTAGTTCAGTAAATGTCCCATTCCCAAACACCCTTTATCCCGTTTAGTATCTTAACGCGTAAATAGCGGGCCTTTATGTCAAATTTATCAGTATGTGGCGATACCATTTGTATTTCTGATCGTCCGCCGCAGGGAGTCCAGTTCTTTCCATCAACAGAATACTCCAGAAGGTAGGAGTGGCCGGCTGTTGGCCTCACAAAATAAACCTCACTGCTACTGATTTTGACCGGTTTACCTAAATCTGCCATTAGCCAGTTTTCTGTATCGCCCGGTGCGGCCATCCACCGCGAACCATTGGAACCATCAAAAGCAAACAATGGAAAAAACGATTCTTTGCGATGTAATGAGGTATCACCTTCAGGTTTGATCTTCAAGTCAGCACGTGTACTGGACGAAGTTGCATTAAAAACCTTTTTAGGCTCAGGCCATTTTGTTTTAAACAAAGCGCCAACCCCATCTTTACTGAGCTGCACGGGCTTGATGGCACCGGCATCATCAAATTCCAACCGGTTAACATAGGTTTGCCTGTTGGTGCTTCCACGGCCAAATTCCAGATAAGCAAAATAATAATCATCAGTTCCAGGCAGGTTAAATACACAGCCATGCCCCGGCCCATAAATACCAAGCTCATGGTTTGTAGTTGTGACGATGTCATTTTTAGCCGGAAAATCAAACGGCCCAAGCGGAGACACCTTACTGGTAACATAGGCATACTGATAGTTTTCTGCCCCTCCAAGTGTGTAGAGATAATAATAAATACCTTTTCGCTTAAAAAAGATAGGACCTTCAGAATACCCCGAACGGGGCGTTGGTATCGTTATGCTATTGGTATCAACGGTTATCATATCAGGATATAATCTTGCAGCTTTGCGTCTTTGCCAGAACAGGTAGGCCTGTTTATCGTCGTCGACAAAAACTTCGGCATCAATGCCGGCAGGCGGCCTGGCCTTTACAGGCTTAAGGAGTGTTGATGAGGTATACGGATTGTAAAAAGTGTCGGGCTTTATAACTAACTCGAAAGGCCCGTCGGGCGAGTTTGCTGCCGCCGCATACATAAAGCCATTCACAGTAGGGTAAATATAATACTTAGCATTGGCGGCTATGACTTTACTTGGAGCCCAGTATTTTTGTTTTGCAGCCGACGGAAAATAGCAGCCGGAAAAGCTCCAGTGAACAAAATCTTTTGATTTCCATACTACCGGCGGGCCGGAAGTTTTTAAGCCGTTATCATAACCATCGGTTGTTGCATAACAATAAAAAGTATGATCGATCACCTGAATGCTGGCGTCGGCGATCATATCAGGTATCAAAGGATGACCAAACGGATTATTTGTTTGCGCCTTCAGGTGGTTTATGCAAAGTGAGAAAGCGATGTATGCAATAACCTTTGTTCTTTCGGGTTTTAAAAAATTAAGTTTTGACGGCATAGTATGTGCTATAGTTAGGTTAGTGAATAAAAACAGGAGATGCGACAGGCGCGGTGCGAGCCAAAAGTTTCGGAACACTCCAATCTTCCATGTTTAGATACCTTCATTGTCGTAGCTGCGTACTTCCATAGCTCTGATAGTCGCCCCGTTAACGGTTTGCCGCAAGCCCAGAACAATGTTGTTTTTTTGTCCCTTTTTGAAGTTTAACCAACATTCGGGAATATAATATTCACGTTGCGGGCCCAGTTCCCAATGACGGCCAATGTTGTGTCCGTTGACATAAATATAGCCATTGCCAGAAGCGTTGATAAGCAATCGCCAGGTATGTTTTTCGGCATTTTCGGGCAAAATAAATTCAGACTGGTACCAGGTGAATAAAGCATCTTGCGTGCCTTTAGGCTGTATATGATTTCCCTTACGCGGAATATTATAAACGGTATCCAGCCGAACACTGGTCCAGTTTTCAGGGTGGAATGCAGCAACGGTAAATCCCTGCTGGACACCATCCAGGTTATCCGCGTATTCCCATTTAAGTTTCTTATTAATCAAAGAGTCGCTCACGGCAAGCCCTGCTGCCCGTATACCACAGAGTTCCTCCATCGGGAAATAGCCATGTTCATGTCCGATATTTTCATACACCAGCCACACTTCATTATGCCCTTTTTTGAGTAATCCGGTTAAGTCAAAACGATTGTCGTACTCGGTATCTTTTAAGAAGGTAAACGATTTATCCCGTTCGCGCGTTACCTCCGATGCCCATTTTTCACCTGGATATATCCTGGGCGCGATTTTACCGTTGACTTCTATACTAATAATGTCGCGCGAAAAAGTGTTAAACAGCATTCGGGAATATTTGCCTGCTTCAGCCGCATCCAAATCAAACTTAGTTCGATAGCGAACATACCGGGCATCGTTTATGCCCATTTCCGGTAAAGAGATGCCTTCGGGCAATGGATGCCAAACACCCTCAGCACCCTCATTATATTTTTTTACATCCTTAAAACGGAAGCTTAACTGCGGCTGTGATTTAGTAGCAGGTGCTTGGAAAAACCACCATTTACCCGTTTCAGGGTTTCCGTGGGGCGGAATAATAAGTACTTTGGTTTCCATAGGCGCCAGGTCATAATTGATAGGGAAGGCCGTTAACGAAGACATAGCCGTATCTGCCGTATGTTGACCGCCTATCAGCACTTTATTTCCGTCCTGATCGATGTTATACATAGGTTGGATGGTGGTGTTTTTACCGGGCTTAACCTGCGCGGCGCCGGTGTGACTGTGTTGAGGGGAATTATTATGAATAAATACAAACCGGGTACCATCCGCAGCAATACGCAGCCCTCCGACAATTTCGTCAGAGGCATTGTCAAAAGCGCACACTCCTCCTTTAGAATGGATGAGTTGAGCGCCGTATTGCTTAATAAAATCGCCCACATTTTGTGCGGCATAATATTTTGCTGATAGCGCCCCGTTCTCGCGGACAGCCGCATTATAATCATATGTGGTAGTTTGTCCTCTCGCGCCCCAGCCGGCAAAATGAGTGCCTCCTACAAAAACATACGGAAAAATGCCGGTAGCCCCGCCAGCGATAGACATCATGGCCAGCGCGTAAAAGTGCCGGTCGTTTGAGTAATGATCTTCGCTTAACGTACCCCCTACGGTAGAGAACCACCCTCCTTGTAATTCTGTAACAAAGCCGGGCGCATCAGGCTGCTGTTGCTTCAGGTTTTCCATGCGTCGCGTACAGCTAACAGCGTCTCTTAGCCCAACATAATAGTTATCGCAGTCGAACACCTGCGATAAAACGGCGTCTTTGCTACCTCGGCACTCTGATGTAAGGCAGGTAAAGATTGGAACAGTGATGCCGGCACCGTGCATGCATTGGTACATACGCTGCAATGCATAGGCCTTATTGCCAGTTTTGTGGGCGTTATACTCGTTCTCGATCTGAACGAGGATCACACCCTTTTTACCGGGTGCTCTGGTGGTGATCTGTTCGGTTTTTATAATCCTGCAGAACGCTTTATACCAGTGGTCGTGCCAATCCAGATAGCGCTTGTCGGCACTTCGCAGCCAAAATCCGTTAACATCGGCCGGGCGAAACCTGGCCAGCCAGCGCGGATATCCTCCGCCCGCAAACTCGGCACAAATAAATGCTCCCGGGCGTAAAACCGTGTATAATCCAAATTCGTCCTGGGCCATGTGCAGCCAGTCGGCCAGGTCAGTAAAGTTAAATTGTGAATAGTCATCAAGCCCCTTGGGCATATTCAGTTCACATAAATTCCAGGGAACGTAGGTCTCGACCGTATTAAAACCGGCTGCTTTTATTTTTGCAAAACGGTCTCTCCAAAGTGCTTTGGGAGTTCTGAAATAGTGAAAAGCTGCACTATAAATAAAGGTTTCTTTACCTTCGATATATAAGCAGGCGCCGTCATATTTGATCTTGCCAGGAAAAGGAAAATATTTTTTCGGTGGAAGATCCTGAGATCTTAATGACAGGCATGCTGCCATCAACACGAGCAACTGAAAAAGCTTTTTTTTTAACATCAGAACAAAAAGATAAAAATAAAATAATGGTCAAATAGATTACATCATCTATCCAAACCATAGACAACATGAAAAGCAATCTATACTCTTATAAATGTCCATCTTAAGCAAGCACACAGGCTGGGTACTGCTGCTGTTCATTCTTAAATCGTTGTACTCTTGTTAAAAGACGTTGAAACCTGCGATTATTACGAACAAGCGTGAAAATATTTGACCCTGTAACAATACCCTGGGTGAATCACATTAATGGTTCGCCTGTCATAATTTAGCTACGAAGCCACCTCCCGGCGACAGCTGTAAAGTAAGCGTATCGGCCGGCTTCATCAATTGTTCCTGCCGGTTTATGGATACATTATTCACACCGTCGTAAACCAAAGTTCCCTTTGTTGGGTGTGCAAGAAAGTTTAACGGGATTTTGACTTCGCTCGCATTTGCCCCATTCATAACCCCTACCCACCAGGTATTACCTTTTCTGCGGGCAAAAGCAACAATTTCTCCCATTTTGGTACAATTCAAAACCCTTGTTTCATCCCATGTTGTAGGGATCTCCTGGAACAGGTCAAACATTTGGCTGGCCAGGTAAAATTTATAATTATCCGCGAAATGTGTAATCGGAGAAAGATATACAATGGCTTGTGCAAACTGATGCGCCCAGGTGAATTTTTGTGATAACAGTTGCTCAGGGTCGAGTATCACCGGTGTAAAGTCTGCCGCGCCGGCCATCAGGCGGGTAAATGGTAACGAAACATCCTGTTCGAACGGAGCCACTCTTTTATACCGGCTCATATGATATTCGTTTCCACGGACGGCTTCCCTGGTAATATTCACAGGGAACGTTCTTGTTAAACCCGTTGGCTTTACAGCTCCATGGAAATTTAGTATCAGTTTAAGGGCAGCACAATCTTCCATAGCTGCCATGTACCATTGCATGATCGAAGAAGTTGCATCAGGGATAAAATCGATCTTGATACCGGATGCTCCAAGATCTTTAATTCGTTTTAAATACGAATAACGCGTTGTTGCTGACCGCATTTCATTCGAATTCGCCCAAACAAGTGTCTTCACGCCAATGCTTTTGCCATAGTCTATCACTTCACCCAGCAACTGCCATTGATCTTTGCCGGGTTCCTTCCAGTTGCGCCACCCGTCATCCACTAAATAATATTCCCACTTTAATCTGGCTGCTGCATCGTACCAATTTTTTTGATCAGCAAATTTCGGAGCGCCAACGCTCCACCATTGCCACAGGCAACGGCCGGGCTCTACCCAGCTAAAGTCGCTCCCTTTTTGGGGTGCGGGGCACAGATTCATAAGCAGGTCTGAATTTACCAGTTCAGTTAGGTTCCTGGCAATGATCGTTGTTCTCCAGGGGCTTACCTTTTGCCCGTCGTAAGTGCCGTTAAGTATAGCCTGGGCGCTGTCAGCACGGGGCCGGATCGTCCATCCGGCCGGGGCGTATGGAAAAGTCGCAATAAAAGAATTTTCGTTCCTGATAAATGACATATCCGAAAAGTCTTCGCAATCCGCTTCCGAGATAGAGGCAAAAAAACCATTTATATCGAAAGTTAACGGCCCCATTATCGGCTTTGCCTGAGGAACCGATTGCAGCGAAGTAACATGGCTAAGCCCCTCATAACTTGAATTTAGTTCAGACCAGGCTACCTGGCTCACCTTCCCCGAAAAATTCCACGTGGTTGAGTCGGCATTGATATATTTCGCATCACCAGGTAAAGTATAGCGGATAGCTACGCCGTCATTATAAGCGCGAAGGATCAGTTTGAATGGCTTTTTGGCTGATATTACAGGGATAGTTATTTCGTTAGCCTCATTGTGTGCGTTTTTATGGGAACCATAGATGTCATAGTTCTCCCTGATCTTTCTACTTGAAGGTCCGGCGATAAATTGAGGATCTGCACCCAGGTCGCTACCATCTACAGTTAAACCTAAACGCGAAGACGTGATCAGCTTTACTTTGTTGGCTATGACATCATATACTAACTTACCCTTTGATATATAAACCCTGGCGTTGATCTGTCCGTCGGGGCTGCTGACAATCATTGTTTTTTGTTGGCCCCGGGCCACGATCGGGCACAGGGATAACAGAATGACACTTAATAAAAAAGATCTTTTGCGGGTTGATGGATATTTCATGTTATTAATTTATGGGACAGACAACCAACTTCGATATTTATACCACCGGGCTATGCGGATATGTTCAAAGTTTTATAAGATTAGCTGAGCGATCCACCCGAAGTTGTTGATTTATTGTATTTGACGTGTCGTTGTTTTAGCGTGGGTTTATAAAGCAATTATTTTTAAACAAATGACGCATAAGCGCTATGAAAAAATCTTCACCACATTTGCATAGTTAAACTCGTCCGATGTTTTTTCGGGCAATGAAATAACTAAGCCATCCTGGTTTCTTTCAAAACTTAAAGGTTGTTTTGTTGGCAACCATTCTATTTTTTGAATTTCCTTTGGAAAATACTCCTTGCCCCTGGCCAAACTTTTTACAACCAGCTTTCCGTCTTCCGGCCAACCCATTGCAGTGGCATACAAGATATCATTTTTAGTAGCAAAACGAATATCCTGAGAAGTAAACGGTTTCCCTTTACCTTCGTTAAAGCCTTGTGCATTTAATTTTGATGCCGCATCCTGCGCCGGGCCTTCGCCGAATATCTTCCATGGCCTTGTGGCATAAATACTTTCACTATTTGCTTTCATCCATTTGCCGATCCCTTCAACTACCTTTCTTTCTTTTTCATCAATGGTGCCATCTCCCCTGACAGGGATATTCAGCATCAGGTTGCCATTTTTCGCTACAATATCAACTAAAGTTTGTATCACTGTTTTTGCTGTTTTGTAACCATTGTGTTCGTACAAACTCCGTTGATAATGCCAGTTGCCGATGCAGGTATCGGTTTGCCATGGCAACGGCTCAATTTCGTTAGCCTGGCCACGTTCAATATCCCATACCATGGCCTTACGTTGATTTTCGTTCAATATTTTTCCATTGATTACAGCTCTAACTTCGCCGTGTTCTTTAATGCTTTTATTATATAAATGGGCAGCTATGCGCAGGCCGGCATCGCTGATGGGCCAAAGCGGGAACTGCGAATCGTCGAAATAAACGACATCGGGATCGTATTTGTTGATAAGGTCTATCGTACGGTTATAAAACTTGTCGATATATGCTTGTGTTGGCGGGTATGCGCCGTTCTCCCAACCCCATTGGGAGTGTATTGAATTATCTTCTAAACTACGCTGGCTTAACGGATGGTCCTGGGCATACAACGCCTGCGGATCCAGGCCATCCCACCATTGCCCTTTTCCATCCGCTTTTGTGAGTTTTCCGTCGTAAGGGATGCCTGCAAAAGGGCCTGATTTATCCGAACGTTGTGCCACTTCATACCAGCGCCACGCATGGGAGGCGTGAACACTCACACCAAATGGAAGCCCGTTATGTTTTGCTGCCTTTGCCCAACCGCCAATCAAATCTTTTTTAGGGCCGACCTTAGTAGAGTTCCATTGTTTTTGATACTTACTATCGTATAAGTCAAAGTTGTCGTGATGGTTGGCAAGCGCCATAAAATATTGCGCGCCTGCATTTTTATACAAACTCACCAATTCTTCGGGGTTCCAGTTTTCGGCTTTCCATACATTGATCACATCCTTAAATCCGAACTTTGACGGATGCCCGTATTTTTGAAGATGAAGTTTATACTGCCACGAGCCTTCCTCGTACATGGCTCTTGCATACCAGTCGCCTGCTTCAGGCTCGCATTGCGGCCCCCAGTGCGCCCACATGCCAAATTTGGCGTCGCGATACCACTCAGGGGTTTGATAATTCTGCAGTGATTCCCAAGTTGGTTCGAACGGGCCTTTTGCGATCGGCTCGTTTAAAAGTTGACTGCCAAAAAGATTACTGCCCAATGCCGGCGATAAGTACAGCGACGGCAAAGCAACAGCCATTCCTTTAATTAATGTTCTGCGTTTCATTTTAAAAGAGGTTTATAAAGAACTTATAAAGTTGGTTTGATATAAAAGTCGGTTTGGTATTATAATTGGAAGATCTTGTCCATCAAAATCCATTTCTCCCCGCTTTTGGCCCATGGCAGGGGTTGTTGAAACTCCCACATCAATTGTTCCCACTCCTGAACTTTTGGGTTCGTGATATCCATGGTTGCCTTATGTTCAAAACTAAAATTATCGTCAGTTTCCATGATCATAAATAACCGGTTACCCGTCCGGTAAATTTCCATAAGATGGATGCCCGAATCGGTAATACTCTTTGTGACCGCAGGCCATGCATTCTCTTTTTTGTGCCAGTCGTCATATTGGGTAATTAATTCCGGATTATCTTTGAGGTCAACTGCCAAACAGTATCTTTTCATTTTATTAGGTTATAAAAAACGGCAGGTGCTGGTTTTTGAAGTGAATATATATATGCGGATTGAATACGTTGGCGTTGCAACCCTATCAACAAATATATTTACCGGTATTTGTTTCAAATTATATTAATCTGACTTTTTTTTGTACAAATCAGACTATTAAAGATAACTATATATCTCCGCCAGGTCCTTAATCAAACAGTGATTGGTTTTTTGTGCGATTTCGAAACAATAGACTTCGGCCGGAAAGCTGGAGCCCTTAATAGCGTTCGCTTTAATTTATTTTGTTAGCGGGAAAACGTCAGGGTCCCGAAAACTTAATTGATCATAGGTGCCGCTGGTCGTACTATAGTCACCACCACCGCCCTCGGGGCAAATTGCTGTTACAAATCGAGTTTTATAAGGCGCGTTGGCCCCCTTTACTTTAAAAACAAGTTCCCAGCCTGGCCGCATCGTACTACGGCCTCCGCTCGGGATAATGGTTTGGTCAGAGTTTTCACAGGTGTTGTAAGGCGTGAACGGGACTGTATTGGTTGTATTGATAAAGCGGTTATTAAAGATAGAAAAGCTTAATACGGGGGTAAATTGACTACGCCGAAACCAAGCACTGCAAGCGGTTGATTAATGTACTAAATCAATTTAGTAAAAATAATAAATAAAAAGGCCATACAACCGGCTCTTGAAAATCTGTTATCTACCATATTAGTACGCAATTGCAATATTCCCCGGTGTACATGATTTACTACCGATTGGTAATTTATCCCGGTTACCTGTGCAATCTCTTCATATTTCCACCCATCAAAATATTTCAGAAAGATCATTTCACGTTGTCTTTTGGGCAGATCATTCAAGGCGGTGGTGAGCATGTGCGACATTTGGAGATTGTGTTCCTTTTTTACCAAAATCTCTTCGTGCGAAAAAACAACATCCACGTCCATATCTTCGGCTAAAGGCACATTCTGGTTGTGCTTATTTTTGAGGTGGTTGATAGCCATTGATCGCGCACATCTGAAAAAGTAAACTTTAACGAAGCTAATGGGCCCGAGTCTTTCTTTTCGCTCCCATAATTTCACAAACATATCTTGCAACACGTCCTCGCAGGTATCCTCATCTTTTAATATTTTGATGAGGTAATGGTACAGGGAGGCATGCAAGGTACAATGGATACAGCCAAAGGAGTCGATGTTTCCCTGAAGGGATTCGTTCCACCAATCTGATAATTGATCATTGATATTCATTTTAGGTTTTTTGTATACAGATCCCTGTTTGGTTCGTTGATACCTGACCGCCACATCATATCAGTCGCGATGAGTAATCAAATTTTGTTGCAGGATCATAATTGGTTTATAAAACGAATATGACATCATTCGTTCAGAAAAAACGGGTATGAACTGACCAATTATAGGGTGTAATATGGCCAAATATGGCGGATGTGGTTGTTTTACCTGATCCGGGTGTACCGCTTTTTAAATATCTGGCGATTTTGCTTGGCAAAATCGGAAGGGCTGACGTTGAAAAGTTTTGAAAATTGTGTGCGAAAGTATTTGATATCATTGAAGCCGACAGCGAGCGCAACCTCATTAACATTCATATCTGTTTGGATGAGTAATTCGGCAGCTTTCCGTAGGCGGATGTACCTGACGAAGCCCGTGATGTTATGACCGGATAACGACTTAACTTTACGGAAGATGTTCGACCGGCTCATGCCGAGCGCATCCGAAAGAAATTTGATGTTGAAATCAGTATCGGTCATATGCTGCTCAACTACTTCGATACACTTTTCTAAAAAAAGCTTATATTCTTCTGATATATCGGCATTGGTTGATTTAAATGTAATGGCATCATAAAAGTAACTCTGTAGGGTGCTCCTGTTTTGTAATAGATTGGCCACTCGTGCCATTAAAATATCCTTTTCAAAAGGTTTGCTGATATAATCGTCCGCCCCGCTTTCAAGTCCCTTTATTTTGTTCCCTGGTGATGAACTGGCCGTCAGTAATATCATCGGGATAAAACTTAGGGCCGGGGTTTGTTTGATAATGGCACAAAGTTCCAACCCGTTCATTCCCGGCATCATCACGTCGCATATGATCAGGTCCGGTCGTTTTTCCTTTGCGGCGATTAGGCCGCTTTCGGCATTTTCTGCTTCATAAATCAGATACAGCGGCTCCAAAACGCTGCAGATGTATTTACGCATGTCGTTGTCGTCATCGATAATGAGGATCGCCTTGCTGTCTGTAACGATGTCTTTTTTCTTGGGTATTCCAATTTTTTTTGCTTTCTCTTCTGTATTCACTGGTTCAACAGCCAATTCGCTTAACAGGCCTGTTGATGCCGGCGGCGTTGCCCAAATATGAGGTTCCGGGAAATGTGCAAATCCCGGCCTTAGACGCAGATGAAAAGTTGTTCCCTGGCCAGGTCGGCTTTCATAGCTTAATTCGCCGTGATGATCATCCGTAAACTTTTTAGCCAGGTACAAACCAATTCCAAACCCTGCCTTTGTAAGGCTGACAGCTTCTGCAGACCGATAAAACTTATCGAAAATGCGCCCGCCCCTATCGGGAGCAATTCCGTTGCCTGTGTCTGATACCTGTATTTCTATCCAGTCATCATCAGGCGCCGTCAATACGCTTACCAGCACTTTTTGGCCAGAAGGGGTGTATTTAATCGCATTCGATATCAAATTAAAAATAATGATCTCTATTTTTTCCCGGTCGCCATAAATGATCACCTCATCATCAGGAAGAACCAACTTAAAATCTATCGATGAAACCTTAGCCTGCTGTACGAAGCACAGATATGCGCCTTTACAAACTTCAGCGATATCCATAGGAGCGATGTTCATATCGGCCGCCCCTTTTTCCGCTTTTCTAAACAGTAACAGTTGGTCTACTAAACTTAATAAACGCCGCGCATTACGGTAAACAATATTCATCTCATTGCTATATTCATTTTCAGGGAGCGACAAAAGGTCTTTTATTGGATTGATAATCAGCGATAACGGCGTGCGGAATTCGTGCGAAATACCTGTAAAAAACTCAATCCGGCGCTCATTGATTTCATGCTCTTTTTCCTGGAGGCTTCGCTGGTGTTCGGCCCTTGCGTTAGCCAGTTGTATTTCGTACTTCAGGCGCGCCTCGCGTAAACGACGATGCCAATACCAATAAATACTTAATATTAATATAGTGAGATAGCCCATATATGCCCACAGCGTCCGGTACCAGGGCGGTAGGATAGTGACCTTTAAAGATAAGGTCGGTCCGGTCCACTGCCCCTCACGATCGCTGCAATTTATTTTTAGCTCGTAGTCCCCCGGATCAAGCCGGCTGTAGAATGCGTTCCGCCCTTGAGCAGCGTTGTTCCAGTGCCTATCCCATCCTTGCATGATGTAACGGTAATTGATGCGTTCCTGTGCGGTAAATGCGATGGCTGCAAAATTTACCAACAACGATGCCTGATCATAAGGGATCGTTACGGCTTTGATATCTTGCCCACTGGTATTGGTAATATACTCCGGGTGTGCGCTCAACGCATCGTCGTTGATTTTTATTGATGTAATCAGTAATTGCTTTATGCTTTCGAGTGGTAGTATTTTCTCCGGGGAAAACAGGCTTAGCCCGTTAATACCGCCAAACGCCATTTCTCCATCTTTTAAAGCAAGAGAAGCGTTATAATTAAATTCTTTATTTAGCAGGCCGTCACTTTGATTTAAATTGATAAATACCCGCCGGTTGACATCAAACCTTGATAAGCCATTATAGGTGCTCATCCAAAGCCTGCCGTTTTTGTCCTGCTCTATGGTCAATACGTTGTTATTACTTAGCCCATCATCAGTGGTGTATTGTTTAATTACTTTATCTTTGCCCTGGTCAAAAAGTATCAGGCCTGCTTCTGTACCCAGCCAAAGCTGCTGTGCTCCGGCGGATCGGATTGCCCTAACCGGTGCTCCGGTAGCAAAATAGTGATGACTCTTATATCTGGTATCAATGCGGTATATTCCATCAAAAGTACCGCCCCAAAGGTTACCATCATTATCTTCAGCTAAAGAGATCAGGTGTTTCAGCTTTGGGTCAAATACCCTAAACTGGTCTGCGGCCCTGTCATATAAAAATAATCCGTCCTGCAGCCCGCTTGCCCATAAATTTCTGTCTTTATCTTCGTACAGGATAAAAAATACGACCGGTCCTGGTTTGCCGTTCGCATCAATGCCAGTGTAGGTTTTAAAAGTGTTGGTGCTCTTCTGATAAAGATCTATTCCACCACCAAACGTGGCGATCCATATTTTCCCGGTATGATCCTGCTTAATACTGGTTATAAAGTTAGAACTCAACGTTCCGGCAACGTTGGTTTTATGCAAAAAATTTTCAAAACGATCTTTCGACCTATCCCAGATACTTAATCCGCCGCCGTCTGTCCCTATCCATAAACGGCCGTCCCTATCTTCCAAAAGTGATTTAACAAAATCATTGATCAGGCTATTGGATTTTGTTGGCTCATGAACTATATTTTGGAAACGATCTTTTATATCATCAATAATATTCACCCCGCCGCGCAACGTGCCTATCCATTTACGGCCGTCCTTATCCAAAAAAATTGAAAATACAGAATTGCTTGATAACGAATAATGATCACTTCCGCCAAATAAGTAGCTCATCTTGCCCGACACAGTATTTAAGATATTTATTCCGCCACCATCGGTACCAATCCACAATTGCCCGTCGGGCATAATTTGCATCCCTTTTACCCGGTTAAAGCTTAAGCCGTTGTTGTTTTCAGAATATGCTTTATCAAATTCATGCCGGGTTATATCATAATGATACAGGCCGTTATTGGTGCCTACCCAAAGATCTTGCTTGTTTCCATACAGGCAGGTCGCTATTTTTATTTTTTCGTCAATGAAAGCAATACTTTGCCTTGAAGCGTCATAATAACAGAGCCCGATGTTCTCTATGAAAAGGTACATGCGCCCTTCTATTATTGTTATAGCCGAAACATTATAGTCCCATTGCGTACCTGCGCCAGTTTTTAAAGGTATGGCGAGGCCGGTTTTGCCGGAGGTTTTATTAAACAGGATCAGTCCGGATTTTTGCGTGCCGACAAAAATATTACCCTCTTTGTCCGACTTGATGTCGTTGATATATGAGCGTATCTGAAAAGGTTTTCCATTACCCGGCTGAATTGCAAAAGCTGGCGAAAATTTGTCCTCCAGGATATTTAAAACGCTTACACCCTGTCGTGTACCAACCCAAATATTGTGATATCGATCTTCGGCTATTGCATTGATAAAGCTATGAATAATTGCCCCTGGCTTGTTAGGATTACTGCGGTATACCTTAAACTCATATCCATCGTACCGGTTAAGACCATCGTAAGTGCCAAACCAAATATATCCCTTGCTATCCTGAAATATAGTTCTGACCTCGTTGTTTGAAAGCCCGTCTTTTATTCCGAGTTGCTGCACGTATGGCGTAGCGGCTCTGATCGACAGACATAAAGCCCACAAAAGGCTTATGGATGCTGCCCGCAAACAGCGGCTACTATATTTTACATTAAAAATGTATGCCATATTAAAAAAGCAGGGTACTTTTTTATTAATTAGTTAATTTAACTCAGCAGGAGCAGCGCTGAAGATTTATTGGTTAATTAGGCAAGTACGGATATTAACATAAGTTATTTACCGGCCGCCCTGTTGCGGTTTAATTCTATCTGCATGATCTTATATTTTACTTCGTTCCAGTGCAATAATGTTTGCTCCCGGCTAACGTGAAGCTTTTTAATTTTAAAATCAAACATTTTGTCAATTGGCTCCGGTTTTTTTTTCATTACGCAATTTAAAAGTATTTCCTTGCTTTGTAAAATTTTACAGATCGTATCATTTTCATACTGAGTTAATCGCACCACAACGTTTGGACTGTCGTTTCATGGATTAATAATATGCTTATCCTTTCCCGGGGAATAGTTAAATCAGAGATCTGTCATTCCTTTAAGATTTATTGAATGCTCATTTTATCCTGCTTTGAGAGACTGGACACCTGCTATATGGACAATGTTGTTAATACTTTATACTCATACGCTATATTAAACTCATAGACACCCTGTGGTGGCGGCAATACTTGCTAAACGAAAGGCAAGAGGTCGTCGACGGCAGTTTGCGCGTATAAGTAAATACTGACTTTGAGGCCGTAGCCGGTTTGGTTTTTCACCTTAATAAAATACCCAATGGCCCAGCCGATCTTTCTGCAATGGCGATTCTGGCAGGTGACGCCAGCGACTTATTGCGGCGAACCGGCGACACATGGCATGGTCAGCGTCACCGGCAAGCAATCGTCTGTATTTCCGGCTTACTGAGTGACCGATACTTATCCTTCCACGCCATTTAAATATATAGCGTTTACCGGCCTTCTAAATAGTTAAGACCCTTTTCAGAATCGTTTCGCAACCATCTTAATAACCAGGAGCATTACTAACGAATAAGCAAGCTGCGATTCCACTTTTGCTAAAATTAAACCATGTTTTTTAACTCCGCACTTCGCGCCGCATAAACAGGTAATAGGCCAGCGCAAAGCATCCGGTCATGGATGCCAGCAGGCCGCTTACCTGTGGCCACACCAGCATCAGGCTTTCTTTGAACGGCAGCGGCGACGGGACCGCCCCAGCCATCTGCTCCATCGTCAGTGGCCCCAGGCTGCGGACAGAGGGCATCAGCAAAGTAGCAACCGCATCAGTGTAAAGATGGTTAGGCGCTATCCGAAGTATATTTAAAATGATGTTGTTGTACCTGATCACCTCTTCCTGCGTCAGCATGGCGGGGTCTGGTAAAAATGACCGGATGACCAGGTTGACCACCAGCTGGTAAAAGATGGTAAAGAACAACCAGATGCCGATAGCGGTGAGTGCGGATGTTGCCGCCTGCCGGAAAACAATAGACAATGTAATGGATAAACTTAACCAGAAAGCGACATAGGCGATGGTGACGACCAAAAATCCGAGTATGCGCAGCAACTCCTGGGGTTCCATGCGTACACCCGTTAATAACAGCCCTCCGCCGATCATGAGCAGGGCAAGGGTTGCAAATAAGCTGCTTACGACGACCAGTGCGCTTATAAACTTGGCCAGCAAAATATTGTCCCGGTATACCGGCTGGGCCATCAACCGGGTTTGGGTGCCACTATTTTGCTCAGCATTGATGGCATCAAAACCCATGCTAATGCCCAGCAGGGGCGCCAGAAAGCTCAAAAAGATATGGAACGGCGGGATAGAATTGTCGGTCGTGGTCAGCAATTTAAGATACAGAAAAGTATGGTCCGGGTCATTCACGTTCCCGATGGCTGCTTTGATATTGCTAAGCGACACATACAAAGAGGCAACAAACGTTAAAATGATCAGCCCGATGAGTATGGCAAAACGCCAGCTGCGGATATGATCGGTTATCTCCTTACGGACCATTACGCTGAATGGCCCTGCCCCGGAACTATTTTGGGCTACCGGCTTTTTGAATGCCGGATTCAAAATATTTTTGATAGATATCTTCAAGTCCATAATTTTTTTGATTAACACGGGTGATGTTATAACCATTTTCCACCAGGAGACGCACCAGGGCCGGTGTAATGTTCCGGCTGCACGTAAACTCAATTTCGTTTTCCTGTACAGATACCTGCTCGATATCTTCCCAGCCTTTTAAAACTGGTTCTAAAGCCCGTGGATGGGCTATCGGTTCTTCCAGCGCAATTGAAGTAACATACCCTGCCGCACCGAATAACTGGCCGGACAGTTTCTCCATGTTGCCTTCTGCCAGTAACCTTCCCTCCACGAAGATGCCAACCCTGTCGCACACCTGCTGCACATGGTGCAAATGGTGCGAGGAAAGCAGAACAGTGAGGCCCTGCTGCCGGCTCAGTTGTTTGATCAATGCCAGGAAATCTTTGACACCTGCCGGATCAATACCAAGGGTCGGCTCATCTAAGATGATCACCTCCGGCTGCTTGATCAGTACGTCGGCTAAGCCGAGGCGCTGCTTCATGCCCCTTGAAAAGGCGGCGGTCTTTTTATCCCTGTCAGCGGTCAGGCCGACCGTTTCCAGGGTCTCGGCGGCACGCGCCTGCAGTCCGTCTTCGGGTATACCGTTCAGCCTGCCAATGTACAGCAGGTTTTCCATGGCACTCATGTTGTCGTAAAAACCGACACTGTCAGGCATGTAACCTACTTTCCGCTTCACTTCCATCGGGTTCCGCGTCGCGTTATATCCACAAACCTGTGCCAAGCCTTTGGTGGGTTCAGTCAATCCCAGCATCATGAGTATCGTTGTCGTTTTGCCTGCGCCATTCGGGCCGAGCAGCCCGAAGATCTCGCCCTGGTCAACATTTAAGTTCAGGTTATCGACCGCTTTTTGTGAGCCATAAAGCTTGGTTAAGCCTTTTAGCTGTATAATAGGATCTTTCATCGGTAAAAACGGTAATGGGCGGTTTATCTCCTCCCGTATTTACGAATGAGGTAATACACGATGCCAATGGCCAGGAAAATCACCAGGATGCCGATCCAACCCGAAAGGAGTGAGGTTTTAACGGTCAGCCGGTAAGCGATCTGCGCATTGGTACTGCTGGAAGTAGCCGTAAAGGTGGCTGCATAATCACCGGCCAGTGTTTTATCCGGCACTTTTAAGGTGGCGGTTATATTTACCGTCTGACCCGGCGCCAGCTGCTTGACCGAAGCGGGGTCATAGGTAGCCTCCCACCCGGTAGGAAGCTGCCCGGAGAGTTGCAGATCATTCAGCGGAAGCGTACCGGAATTTTTAACGGCTAACTGGAACTGTTTTTGGCTGCCCGAGGTCACCTCGTCGCTTAGCTTGCCGGTGGGTGTGCTTAGCGTTATACCGTAAGAACCTTTAACCACGGCCTCCAGCTTTAGCGACAGCGTATCTGCATTGGATGCCGCCTTGATAGGGATCATGTATTTTTTAGGGGAAGCGTTCGGAGCGGCATTGATCTCTACGGCGATGTCCTGCGATTTACCGGCGTCCATGTTGATCGAGGTCAGCTGGCTGCCGTCTACTTTGAAAGCGATCATCCAACCGGCCGGTAGGTCTGTCTTTAACTCGTAAACATGTGCGCTTGGCGAGCCATTGTGCAGTGTTGTAGTGTAACGGAAAGTTTCATTGGTCGCCGCTTCAATATTCATCAGCTTGGCGCTGAAACCTGATTTGCCAGGGGCCACGGAAGCTGACTGCTGTGCGCGGGCCATGAAGCCGCTGGTAGACAAGATTAAAAACAGATAAATAGATTGGCACAATACGCCGGAACGGGGGGTAGAGAATTTAAATAACATGATCTAAGAACTAAAACGATTAAATAATAGCTTTCAAAAAATGCTTCGAAAAATGTTGGTTTAAAGTGTTTAAAATTGACGGTCCAAATAAAAAAAGCCGACCCAAAAAATGCAATAGCTTTAACATTTTTTAACAATTGCGACATAGTTCCTCTTTGTTCAGGATAGCAGCTCAGCGGTTGTTTTTTGTTGTCAGCGCCGGCGGTTGCCTGATCACCGTTTGTAAAAACTTAGCCCGCATTGTTGTTATGCTGGCCCGTTTGCCGGGCAAGTACGAAGGCAGCAATAACGCTGTGCTGCACCTGGACCTGGTGGAAACTAAAGCTGAACTAATTTATTTTTTTGGTACGACCCGCTACCGGGTGGAGTTAGGAGCAATTATTCCATTTTTCCAATAAGAAAATCGCGAGCGATAGTCGATGCAGGGGTTATTTATTCTTTATAATTTTAAATACGTTGTCAGCGGTCTTTGAAGATATCCTAACTATATATACATCGGTACTTAACGCAGAAAGATCGACTTGGACAATACCCGATTGGTCGGCAAAATGCTTACTGTATACTTTCAAGCCGTTTTGATTATAAATCTCCACGAATGGCTGAATCTTATCTCCCAGGTTTATATTCAGCGTATTTGAAAAAGGATTTGGGTAAGGCGCAGGCGTGTCTGATAGTGTAATCTGCTTAGTGATAGTACCCTGACAAGCTTTATCTGTAGAAATTTCAATATTATTTATACCGTTTGATAAATTCAGGTTAATGGAACTATTGGTAGTGGTTGTTGTTACCCCATTTAGCTTGATATTATAAACGCTGCCGCCATTCATTGTCAGTGTAATGCTGTTGCCTGTTTTATTAAGGGCCACATAAACAGCTAAATCTTTTGGTTCGTCTATTACTATCGTAAAACATTGTTGATAGTTGCTTTCGCCTATTACTTTGAAGCAAACATTATACGTGCCTGCAGCAAGGTTGTTAATTGTAGTTGTTGTAACAAACTGGTAACTTGCATTTACAGAGCCGCCGGTAATGGTTACGACATAATTTAAAACTCTCCCAGCCGTAATACTGACAGACCCGGTGCTCGAACCCCTGCATGATGCGCTGGTTACAGTTAAGTTAAAATTTGTTGCCGGAAGCGCAAATACTGTTGTAACTGCTATTGCGTTAGATATTTGTTTAATGCCACTCACTGTTACGCTTGCGGTATACGAACCACTTTGTGTTGCTGTATAAGTTGACGTAGTGGCGCCGCTAATATTTACCCCATCTTTCATCCATTGATAAGTATAGCCCGTGCCTGTACTGGCTGATAATACCACACTGCCTCCGATGATAAATGTCGTTTCGCCGCCAGCCGTTATAGTCGGCGCGGGTACATATTTAAATCCTGGTAAAGTAGCTGTTCCAGCAGGTGTGGTAAGTGATACGCTGCCTGATGCGCCTGCACCTACCACTGCAGTAGCGGTAGTAGCAGATACAACGCTGAATGTTGCCGCGTTTACGCCTCCGAAAGTCACCGCCGTGGCGCCGATAAAGTTGGTGCCGGTAATAGTAATTGTGCTGCCTGTGGCGGCTGTTGTTGGTGTGATAGCTGAAATCGTCGGCGCAGTGGTGATAACTGTAATGGTTAATGACGCGCTGCCGATTCCCGATAGGTTGCGTGCAGTTATAGTATAGGTTGTTGACGGGCTGGCGGAGGTTGGCGTGCCACTGATCTGGCCAGTCGAAGAATCTAAAATTAATCCGACAGGCAAGGCGGGATTAACGCTATAACCCGAAAGAGAAATATTCCTGATCACCGAATTATCATAATCGGAAACATATAAGCTATTATTCTGGCTACAATAGGTTATTCCATAAACGCTGCCAAGAGCAGCGCCTGCTGTGGGCACAGTAACTATCATACCCGCGGGAGTAAGCACCCTCAGGCTGGAAACCCCATTCTCACTAAAGTATATATTACCTAAATTATCTATCGCGAGGCCCTGTGGTTCGGGTAAATCAACGGAGAGGGCCGGACCATCTGCAATCTTTGGCGTAGTGCCGAAAGGCATTGCATCGCCTGCTATGGTTGATACTGCAGCCGATGGCGTTATTTTGCGTATATGGTTATTGAAATAATCGGCCGCATACATATTCCCGGCTGCATCTATAACTAAACCGTCAATACCGTTGAAACGGGCGGTCGTGCCCGTTGCATCTACATAACCAATGGCGTTGCCTCCGTTTCCGCCGATACCTGCGAATGTACTGATACCTCCCGTCTGATCTATTTTGCGGATGTCATAGTGCTCACCTACGTAAATATTGCCAGCAACATCTATTGCTATACAAGTTGGCGAGAAATTAACAAGCGGACCTGACCCATCTGTTGATGGGCTACCTTCTTTTGCCAGAGTGCTCACTATACCTAAAGGTGAGATTTTCCTTACCGAAGTATATGGTAAGGAGTTTTCGGTTACATAGATATTCCCGGCATTATCAATAGCCAGGTTGCGGGGCGCCCCAAAACTCGCCGTAGTAAGAGTGCCATCGGCCGTTCCTTGTACCCCGTTGCCGGCATAGACAGATGTTACTCCGGATGGTGTAATTTTTTTAATAACGTAATGGCTCGGATCGGCAACGTAAACATTCCCTGCAGCGTCCGTCACACATCCCCAAGGTTTAGTAAAATTCGCGAGGTTGGTAATTTGCCCATATCCACCTACGGGCACCGCTCCACCTGTATTGACTGGAGTTAAGGGGGAAATTGCAGTACCGGCAACATAGTTTTGCGGGCTGGTATATGAGATATTAGGAGCCTGTGAAAAAGCGTAGATAAATTGAAACAGGAAGAAAAATGGTAAAAAAAACTTCCTCATAATTAAAATTTAAAAACTTAAATAAATATAGCTATAATTCTTATAATCAAAGCATAATTCAAACAGCGTTGGTTACATTACCGAGTACCATATTTTTTAAGAATCTATGTTTTCGCTACCCGGCCAGGAAATGCCTTTAGCTTTATTACAGTCATGTTATCGGAGCTAATTCTAATGTTCCTGCATTTCTGATTGCGAAAAACATTTACTTTAACATGCCCCGGCAATTTACGGCGAATATGGATAATGAGCATGTGCTGCAGGACATTCGCCGGATTGATATGCTCTGGCCATAGGCGAAACCGACCCGTTTAGGGAGGATAACTATGAGTTTAGCGAGCTATTAGGATGGAAAGGCATGCGCCATCAGTTTTATACCTGGCAAGGGTATGCGCACAACCCGCGCAACTGGCGGAAGATGGTGCGGTTATACCTTTGAAGAGGTTGGGTTACCCCTGTTTTGCAAGTAGAAAAATATACTGATAACGATTCGCGAAGTTCATCGCGTGTTATTGTAAGTTGTCTATATCTTACTAATAATAATTTTTGGTAAATAAATATTAGCTTAGCAGACCTGAACCCATAATGAAATCTAAGACCAAATTTAAAATTTTATCGCTGCTGTGTTTAAGCCTGGCCGGTTGTAAAAAAAGCGACCCTGCAAATCAAACACCAAATAGCGGTGCTGTTACTGCAAGCATCCAGGTTGTTAGCGGCAATAACCAACTGGGGTATGCCGGGAAGCGATTGCCAGATACAATTGTATTGAAGGTAACACCAGGCAATCCCGCAGACACGGCGAAGCTGGGTTTTACAACAACCGGTGCTGCTTACGGGCAGTTCACTGTAATTGGCAGAACAAGCAGTAATGGAACTATATATATAAAGGCTCTTTGGATGCTTGCCACCAATGCTACGGCGCCTTCAATAACATTTTACACTAATACAGGTTGTAATATTGCCCAGGGTAGTTCGGTAAACTGTAAGGCTATCGATTCTGTTAAGTTATCGGCAACCGTCAGGAAGCCTTGGGCAAGTATCTATACAGGTGCTCAGGGCGGGTATAATGTATTGTATGATCTGAGTATGACAGACCTGAATCATGCGATTGCATTAGGCGAAGGCTCGGGCGTTATAAGAACAGCAGACGGCGGAAAAACATGGATACAGGGAGCGCCGATAAGATCGGATAACGATATGGAGCAGTTGGCGTTTTCGGGCCCTGATACCGGTTTGGTTATCCTGGTAAATAATTATGCATGGTTTACATACGATGGCGGAGCAACTTACAAGCAGGAGAACTGGACACCGCCTTTTGTGGGCGACCGAAGTTCGGCTGTGTATAAAATGTTGAGCAGGAAGGTTATTTATACCGCCGGCTGGCGCGGGCAGATTGCAAAAACTACCGACGGCGGGGTAACCTGGGCACAAGAGGGTTTTACTTTTCTGAATAATTTTCGCGATATGGCTGTTAAAGGTAAGGATACCTTGTATGCCTGTGGAGACGTAGGTAAGATTGTAAAAACAACCAATGCCGGTAAAACATGGCTGGAGCAACCACTTCAGCTTAATAACTACTTAAATACGTTGTTTTTTGTAACCAATAATTTTGGTTTTGCAGGTGGTGAAGCCGGCGTTTTGATTAGGACCACAGACGGTATTAACTGGTCGGTAGTAAAAACAGGGCTGCGCTTTCCAATTATAGCTATCCGTTTTTTTAATGCGCAGCACGGCTACATTGTGAGCAATAGCGGCGAGGTGGCCGAAAGTAAAGATGGCGGGTTAACCTGGACCACGCGCTGCGCAGATAACTACGGCGTTTACAGCCTCAACAAAGCCGTGATTAAAGATCAAACAACAATATTTGGATTGCAGCAGGCGGCGATCTTTACCTTCGACCTTACTCAGCCATGAAACAGCCTCGAGGTTTTAAAGGAGTATATTTAATACTTATTTTGCTTTGTGCCGTAATGGGCTGCAAAAAGGATAATAACCCAGGCAATTCATCCGCATCAAAAGGTACGCTGGCATTGAAGAGCGGAAATTCGCAAAGTGGAGTTTATGGTCGGGATTTGACCGATTCGATCATCGTGAAAGTTACTCCTGCTGCCGGGCTGGCTTTGAATAAATATGTCATTAAATTTAATATGGCTCAGGGTAACGGCCAGATCGAAAATATCTTATCGCAGTTTTACAACGGTACCATCGGTCCGGACGGCTTGGTCAGGATTAAATGGAGGCTAGGCTGCGATAATCCCAGTCAAAAACTGGTAATATACCTGTACAATAGTAGCCTTATTAATTTAAATACTGGCGTTGCCACCGCTGGTCCCGATGATTCGGTTACTGTTAGTGCTACGGGTACCAAGCCCACAGGTTGGGCAAGGGCATGCGGCTGCGGTACACCTACCTACAATGCTAAAATTGCCACTTTTGATAAAAAGACATTGTATATGGCCAATAACGGCCTTTATTCTTCGGCAGATGGAGGTATAAACTGGTACAAGGTAACAAATGCGCCAAATTGGTCGAGCATAACCGATGTTCAGTTTAACAGCAAAGGCTGGATGTATATCCTTACCAATACAGGTGTTTATTACACACAGGATCAGCAAAATTGGATAGCTATTAATAATGGGATACTTTACCCAGGTTCGCCGACGATGTTCATGGTTACAGATAATGTTTTAATGGTTAGTTTTTATTCTGATGGGCCTTATCTTAGTACCAACAATGGCGGTTTCTGGCAAAAGCTATTGGTGGGCTATGGTTCGCAGCGATATTACCTCGCAAAACAGGCACCAAACGGGTCCATTTACCTTTTTAACGACTGGACCAATTTTCTGACATCAGCTAATAACGGGCAAACCTGGCAGTTAATTTCAACAACAGGTCAAACTGTAAATTATGCAGCTTATGACTTGCAGATAGCCCCCGACAGCAGTATCTACATAGGTTCGGATAATGCTACGATAGCGAATTTTTCACCGGCGAGAAATCAATGGACCTATAAAAGTTATTACCAGTATAATGCCTCTACCCAAGCCGTAAATAATATACAGTTTTATAATAACAAGGTTTATTTTTTGGTGAATACCAGTCCAAACGCAGGTGTATACAATGGTACAGTTAATAACTACACCAAAATAAATACCGGCTTTACCGCAACCATCAGTTACTACTTCGTTAAACCCGACGGGACATTTATATTGGGCAGCGGCGACGGTTTTTATTACCATAATTAGCCGTTTTCATTGAGCCTGGTTTGGCACTTACACGCCGGGTTACAGCTAAATAAAATACCCGTTATTATTAGCTAACCGGTATCAGCTTTAGCCGCTTTGAGGGATATTTTTGCGTAAACGATTTCGTAACTAATTTGGGCCGGCAGGCAGGAAAAGCCGGCATAGTTGATAATTTCGTGTATCAGTTATTAACCAGCATACGGCGGGCGATCTCTGCTGCGCAACGCAGCGTCGTATCTTTTTACATAAAAAGATTTTTTAGAAACATGCAATCCAAAATAAATAAAGTGAGATTGAGGCTGATTCTTACACTTTGCTGTTTAGCCCTGATGCTTGGCGGCAACTTATACGGGCAGGATCTTATACCCTATGTTCAACCCTTATCCGGAACAGCGGGCGCTACAACCGCCGCGGCAACCAGGCACGGCAGCGGCACCGAGCTCAATGCCAATACCATCCCTGCCGTAACCCTGCCCTTCGCCATGACGCAGTGGACGGCCGAGACCCGCCGCGCGGAGACCAAGTGCCAACCGCCTTACGCTTATGCCGATGCGCAGATAACCGGCTTCAGGGCTACGCACTGGTTGAGCGGCTCGTGCACACAGGATTACGGAAGCCTCACTATTATGCCCGTAGGCGGGCATCTTAAAACATCGCCGGCTGATTACCGCACTGCTTTTTCGCACCGGGATGAGGTTACTGCCCCCAATTATTATAGCGTTAAGTTACCGGCCTACCACCTACGTACCGAAATAACAGCTACCCGGCGTTGCGGCATGCTGCAGTTTACAGCCGAAAAAACGGATAGCTTATACCTGCTCATTACACCCAACAGCGATCGCGGCGAAGGTTTTATCAAAGTTGATGCCAAACGGGGCCTGGTTTGGGGTTATAACCCAGCTCATCGTATTTACCAGGGCTGGGGTAAGCCTGCCGGGTTCAGCGGTTATTTTGTGATACAGTTTGAAAGGCCGGTCGGCACTTCGGGCGTCTATAGCGGCGCCCGGCTTATTAAAGCGGACAGCCTGCAGAATAGTAAAGATATTGGCGCTTATGTTGGCTTTAAAATGCAGCAGGGCGAAAAGCTTTGCATAAGGGTCGGCTCCTCTTTTACCAGTTTAAACGCCGCTTTCGACAATCTGAGAGCAGAGATAACCGACTGGGATTTCGGCCGCCTGGTTGCCAAAAACAAACAGGTATGGCAAAGAGCTCTGGGTAAGATAAAAGTGCAGACCGCCGATCTGCAAAATAAACGTATATTCTATACAGCGATGTACCATGCTATGCAGATGCCCAGGTTATTTAATGATGTAACCGGCGCTTATCCGCAATTTGCCGGTAATTATCAAATCAATAAGACGGCTAAGGGCGAATATTTTGACGATTTTTCGATGTGGGATATTTACCGTGCGCAGCTGCCTTTGTTCGGGGTATTGAATCCGGAGCTGATCAATAATTGCGCGCGGTCGATGATACTAAAGGGGCAACAAGGCGGGTGGTTGCCGATCTTTCCCTGCTGGAACAGTTATACCGGCGAAATGATCGGCGATCATGTTACGGCGTTCATCGCTTCGGCCTATCTGAAAGGTATCCGTGGTTACGATATCAATGAGGCTTACCGGTTGAGCCGGCAGAATGCTTTTGATACCCCCTCGGAAACGGATTATCAGGACGGTAAGGGCCGCAGGGCGTTGACTTCGTACCTTAAATATGGCTATATACCCGTTGAAGATTCGGTACAGGAAGCTTTTCACAAAAAGGAGCAGGTAAGCCGTACCATGGAGTATGCTTATGATGATTACGCCTTATCGCGGATAGCAAAAGCACTCCATAAAACCGCAGATGCCGCCCTGCTTACGGCGCGTAGCTTTAATTACCGCAATGTGTTCGATCCGTCGGTTGGCATGGTTAGGGCGCGACATGCCGATCAAAGCTGGTATCAGCCTTTCAGGCCGTCATCAAAAGAGTTTTACATTACCGAAGGCACACCCCAGCAGTATACTTTTTATGTGCCACAGGATGTAAAAGGCCTGGCCAGGCTGATGGGGGGCGCCGGTAAACTGGAAACCGCCTTGGATAAACTTTTTGATGCGGGCGAATACTGGCACGGCAACGAACCCGGTCACCAGATACCTTTTATGTATAACTATACCCCATCGCCGTGGAAAACGCAACTCAGGGTAAAGCAAATATTGGAAGAAGAGTACAGCGACGGCCCCGGCGGGTTAAGCGGTAACGACGATGCCGGGCAAATGTCGGCATGGTATGTTTTTGCATCCCTGGGTTTTTACCCCTTAGACCCCGTTTCGGGCCAGTACCTGTTAACAAGCCCTCTGTTTAGTCAATACAGTATAGCGTTGCCCAACGGCAAACATTTTAGCGTGCGTACCCATGCTACATCGGCTAAAGCCGCTTATATTACCGCGGTAAAGTTTAACGGTAAGTATTACAGTAAAAATTACATCACCCATAACATGATCATGACTGGCGGTCTGCTGGAGTTTTATTTAACCGATAGGCCCGATAAAAACTGGGCGGTAAACCCGGCAGATCAGCCGGCCTCATTAACACAATAGAATAAGCTATGATATTATCACATTTAAAACGATGCGGGGTTTTGCTGTTGCTTTTAACAGCAGGTATACCTGCATCTGCTCAAACCAATCCATATAACCGCTATGTCGACCCTTTTATCGGCTCCGAAGGCCAGGGTAATGTTTTTGTAGGTCCATCGCGACCTTATGGGATGATCAAACCCGGGCCCGACGTTAACAAAGCTTCCAACAGCGGTTACTCGCCCGACCTCGATATACCGCTTTATGGCTTTAGTCAGACGCATGTGAGTGGCACAGGCGGCGGCCCAAAATACGGCAACATCCTGGTCATGCCTTTCGCGGGAAATTTCGACCGGGTTAAGCAGGAGTCGCTGAGGGCGAACGAAAAGGCCGGTGTTGGTTATTATAGTGTGCAACTGAAACAATATGATATCAATGCTGAAATAACCAGTACGAACAAGGTGGCGTTCTATCGGTTTGGCTTTAAGCCGGGCACACGCAAAGCCATTAAGTTTGATGCGGGCGACTTTTTGGGCGAAAAACCTGTCCCGGATGCAAGGGAAGCCCAGCAATTTGTCGGGTCGGAAATTGAAGTGGTATCCGGCACCGAAATACGAGGGTACAGCCGCATTCGTGGCGGCTGGAACAACGGCAGCGCCTATACAGTTTATTTTTATGCCATTACCAGTAAACCCTTCGATAGTTTTAGCAGTTACAAAGCTGATAAACTATACCCCGGCGTAAAATTGCAGGCCGACGATGGTAATAAAACCGGGGTGCTTGCTTACTTTGATGATACCGCCTTGCAGCAGGTACAGGTAAAAATAGGCATATCGTTCATCAGCGAATTGAAAGCCAGGCAGAATATTGAAGAAGAAGCGCCTCACTGGAGTTTTGAAAAGGTACTGGCCGATAGCCGGGATAGTTGGGAAGACCTGTTAAAGCGTGTTGAACTCGATAATTCGGCCTCTGCCGAACAAAAAACAATGTTCTATACCGGCTTGTATCATACCATGCTCATGCCGGTCGACCGCTCGGGCGAAAACCCTCTATGGCAATCGGCAACGCCTTATTATGATGATTTTTATGCGATATGGGATACTTTCCGCTCGTCGAACCCGCTGATCACCCTTATCGATCCAGCGCGCGAAGCGGCCATCGTTAACTCTTTGCTCAACATCTACCAGCATGATGGTTATATGCCCGATGCCCGCAGCGGGAACTGTAACGGGCGAACGCAGGGCGGCTCGAACGCCGATGTGCTGATTGCCGACGCTTACGTTAAAAAACTAAAGGGCATTAATTACAGCCTTGGGCTGGAAGCGATGCTTAAAGATGCGACCATCCCGCCTGGCGGGAATGAGGAAAAGGAGGGGCGGGGCGGGTTGACCGATTATAACAGCCTGGGCTATGTATCAAACCGTTTTGTACGCGCCGGTAACCGCACTGTTGAATATGCCTATAACGATTACTGCCTGGCAGTTGTAGCCGACGGGCTTAACCGTAAAGGCGAAGCCCGGCGTTTTTTTAAACAAGCCGATAACTGGAAAAACCTTTGGCGGCCGGTAACCGATCATGGTGCGACTGGTTTTATTATGCCTAAAGATGCTGCCGGCCACTGGATAGACAGTATTATTTGCGGCGAAAGCAACGGGCGCATCACATCCATACCTTATACCCCTCTCGCGCAGGACTGGCCCAACTGCGTTTGCTGGTGGTGCGGTTTTTTTTACGAGGCCAGCTCGTGGGAATATTCGTTTTATGTACCGCACAACGTAGCCGCGTTAATTGATGCCTGCGGCGGGCCGGATGCATTTCGTCAAAGGCTCGATACCTTTTTTGCCAACGGTTACTACAATGTGGGCAACGAGCCGTCGTTTTTATCGCCCAACCTGTACCATTGGATAGGCCGGCCCGATTTGAGCAGCAGCCGGATAAAGCAGATCATCAGCGTAAACTATAACAGCACCCGCGCCGGCCTGCCCGGGAATGACGATTCGGGCGCGATGTCGTCATGGCTGGCATTTCACATGCTGGGCCTGTATCCTAATGCCGGGCAATCCTACTATCTGATCAATTCGCCAATGGTAAAACAGTCTGTTCTGCATCAAACCAATGGTAAAGATTTTAAGATAATCGCTAAAGACCTGTCGGACAATAACCAGTTTATACAGGCCGCATTTTTGAATGGCAAGCCATATAGCCGATCGTGGATAGAGCACCAGGATATTGCGGGCGGCGGCGAACTGGTACTGCAAATGGGGCCTAAACAAACAGGTTGGGGGGCGGCGGTAACCCCGCCTTCAATGGCAGGTGATCATTAAATGATGGTATCGTTAACCTGCCCTGTTGTTGAGTTGCGGATGATCAGCTTTGACGGGATGACCGTGCATTCGTCTTTCAATCTCAGTGTGTTGTTTTTCAATAATTTAAGCAGTGTTGTGGCGGCGACCTTTCCCATTTCAAAAGCCGGCTGCGTAATGGTGGTTAACGATGGGGTAAGTATTATAGCAGATGGCTGATTGGAGAAGCACACTACTTTTACCTGCCCGGGTATATTGATGTTAAGGTGCTGGCAAGCCAGGTATATCTCGGTGGTTAATTTTTCAACGGTAGCCAGTATGCCATCGGGCCGGTTATCACTCTGCATCATCTCTTTTATCAGTTCGTAGTTGTGCTGCGGGTCTTCGGTACAATTCACAATCCGGCAGTCGTCCTCATTCAAATTATATTCGGCAATTGCCTTTTTAAAGCCTTTGGTGCGCTCTGAGATAATGGAGAGGCTGTTCGATATCGACAGCAAAACAATCTTGTGGCATCCCGCCTCAATCAGGTGCTGGGTTGCCTTGTACCCACATTCAAAATCGTCGGTTGTAATTTTGGCCGTATCTATTTCGGGGCAAACCCTGTCGAAAAAAACTACCGGCAGGTGCCTGTTAAACTCGTGTATATGACCGAACGAATCGGTCTCCACCGTTACCGACATGATCACGCCATCAACGCGCCCGCCAACAAGTGCTTTTAAAATAGCTTCTTCGCGGCTTAGTTTTTCGTGGGTCAGGTAAATCAGCGTATGATATCCTTTTTCGAGCGCAACTTCTTCGATACCGTTGAGCGCCAGCGAAAAAAAACTATCGGTAACCTCGGGTACCAGCACCCCGATGGTTTTACTCTTGTTATGCCGCAGGCTGCCGGCATAGGCATTGGGTATATAGTTCAATTCCTTGGCGAGCGCCAGTACTCTTTTTTTCGTGCTTTCGCTTATTTCATAGCTATCGCCCAAGGCTTTTGAGATGGTTGCAGTGGACAGTTGTAGTTGCTCGGCAAGTTGCTTAATAGTGACGCTGCTCATGAAAAAATGTGTTAACTATCATATTTAAGGGTGCAAATTATCATTTTTTACTTAAACGGTTAAGTAAATATACTTGGTTCAAATAAAAAATGTAACAAGTAATTTACTCAATTTTATTCTCGATAACCCAATTATCAGGCAAACCAATTATTGCCACTAACTAATAAAATATAGATTTTATGAATTCGGATGGAAACAATTTATCGGGCGAAAGCTTAACGCCCTTATCTAATCTTGACGAGTGGGAGCACGATGTATTACGCCGCTACCCCGACCCTTCAAGCATCAACGAGGATAAAAAAGCAGAAGAGTTTAGGAACTATGGGGAAACTGAAAAAAGCGGGGTAAAAGAGTTTTACCGTCTTAATCATAAATTTCAAACCTATGAGTACGTAACACAGAAAAAGGCCGATTACCTAAGGTTCAACCGTAAGGAAATGCCTATATGGGATGCTTTCAGCTTTTTGAACCAACTGGTTGACGATTCGGACCCGGATACCGACCTCGACCAGATGCAGCATCTGTTGCAAACATCGGAAGCGATACGCAACGACAAGCACCCCGACTGGATGGTATTGGTGGGTTTGATACATGATATGGGCAAGGTGCTTTGCCTGTTCGACGAGCCGCAATGGGGCGTGGTGGGCGATACTTTCCCGGTAGGATGCGCTTTTTCGGATAAGATAGTTTACCCGGAGTTTTTTGCAGATAACCCCGATAAGTACAATAAACAGTACAACACGGAGCTTGGGGTGTATACCCGTAATTGCGGTTTGGATAATGTGCACATGTCGTGGGGGCACGATGAGTATGTGTACCACATGATGAAAGATTATATCCCCGAACCGGGCTTATACATGCTGCGCTACCACTCGTTTTATTCGCAGCACCGCGAAAACGCTTACGACCATTTGATGAACGGCCATGATCATGAAATGTTTAAATGGGTAGCGTTGTTTAACCCGTACGACCTGTATTCGAAAAACCCTAACCAGAAGAGCTGGCAGGAGTTGAAACCTTACTACGAGGATTTGGTAGCTAAGTATCTGCCTGCAACGCTTAAATTTTAAAAAGCCACACAATTAATAAACCGAAATATATGAACCTAATTTTACTGTAATCATGAGATTAAACCTAAAATTTAGCAGGAGCAAGTGGACGAGTTTGCTGCTCCTGGTGCTTCTCACCTTTAGCTTATCGCAAACCTTCGCGCAGGATGGTAAGATAACAGGTACTGTATCAGACAGCCAGGGCGTACCCATACCTGGCGCCACAATTGGCGTAAAAGGTACCGGCAAGGGTACCGCTACTACCCCTAACGGAGCCTTTAGTATCGTAGCTAAAGAGGGGGATGTGCTGGTAGTTTCCTCTGTATCATACGCAACTAAAGAAGTGACGGTTACGGCAGCAAAAAACTATAAGATCACTCTGGAAGAAGCTAACAAGGCCCTTAAAGAGGTGGTAGTAGTGGGTTACGGCACAAGCTCGCGTAAAACCTTGTCGAGCTCAATTTCTACCGTTAAACCCGAAGAACTGAACAAAGGCGCCATTGCCGATGTGGGCCAGTTGTTACAAGGTAAAGTTCCCGGTCTTAATATTACTTCGAGCGGCGATCCTAACAAACCGGCTGCCGTTGTTTTACGTGGCGCATCTACCATTAACGGCTCAAGCACCCCGTTTTATGTGATCGATGGAATTCCGGGAGCTGATATTACTTCGGTTGCACCTGCTGATATCGCGTCAATCGATGTATTGAAAGATGCCGCCGCGACAGCGATCTACGGTAACCGTGCCAGCAGCGGTGTTATTATGATAACTACCAAACGCGGCAAAAAAGGTCAATCGCAGGTGGCTTACAACGGCTATGTGGGTATGGAAAAAGTGAGCAGCAAGCTCGATTTAATGAATGCCAGCCAATTGCGCTCGTATGTAACTGCAAACAATACCGCTTTCTCGCCTAACGACGATATCAGCGCCGGTAATATCAATACCGATTGGATGGCCGCTATCGAGCGTTCAACAGGAATATCGCACAGCCACAACATTTCGCTCTCCGGCGGTGGCGAACATAGCACTTACAGCGCCAGCCTCAACTACTTCAACAAGCAGGGTATACTGGCTGCCAGCTCATTAGAGCGCGTGATCGGCCGCTTAAATGTCGATCAGTATGCTTTAAACGATAAGCTTAAATTCAGCTTAAGCTTATCCAACATGAGCAGCGCTGCCAATAACGAGCCTTTACAAAATATTGTGTTACTGCAGGCTGCTAAACACATGCCGATTTCACCGATATACAATACCGATGGCAGTTATTTTGAAAACCTGAATACCACCGGTTATTTTAACCCGCTGGCCATAGTTGGCAATGCGCAGGATCAAACCAAATATAACACAACCATGGCTGCGTTTAACACCCAGCTTAAACTGCCGTTCGATCTGACCTACAATGTAAACCTGTCGTACCAAAAAACATCGGCCTTACACGGCGAGTTTTACAGCAGCTATTTTAGTAAATACCCGACATCAAACTTTTATAACAACCCCGATCCGGGTATTGGGATATCACATACCCTGATAGGTTCGTTGTTTGGCTCGAACGGTTCGGCTTTGCGCAGCGAATACGAAAACACTGCCAAAACATTAGAAACCTTCTTAACCTGGGATAAATCTTTCGGCGATCATTCGATCACGGCAGTTTTGGGCTATTCGTACCAGGACAACATCAATGGTGATGGTTTAACCGCATCAAGCACCAATTTCCCTACGGATAACCTGGGTTTCCAAAACCTGTCGTTAGGCAACCCATACGCTATTTCGGGATACAGGATCAACCTTGGCAACGATCAAACCTACGGCGAATACCTGCTGATCTCGGATTTCTTCAGGTTAAACTACAGCTATAAAAATAAATACCTGTTGCAGGGGTCGATCAGGAGAGACGGCAGCTCGGTATTTGGCGCAAACAACAGCTGGGGTAATTTCCCTTCGGTAAGCGTTGCATGGAGGATAAGCGAAGAAGATTTTATGAAGAAACAATCGCTGATATCCGATCTGAAATTACGTGCAAGCTATGGCCAAACAGGTAACTCGTCGGGTATCGGCCCTTACACCGGGCAGTTACTTTACGGAACGAAAGGCACTTATTACAATAACGGTGTACAGGCCGGCGCTTATGGCCCTATCCAGGGTCAAAACCCCGACCTGAAGTGGGAGACTACCGCCAGCACCAATATTGGTCTTGATTTTGGCTTATTTGGCGGTAAAATTTCAGGCTCTGTCGATTGGTATAACAAAAATACCAGTGGCATGTTGTTTGGTATCGCGGCATCGTCTTCAATCGTTCCGGGCGGTTGGATCTATGCCAACGGCGGCAGTATCAATAACAAAGGTATCGAAGTAGTATTAAATGCTACACCTGTATCTAAAGGCGATATCAGCTGGTCGACCTCGCTTAACCTGGCGGCTAATCAAAACACCATAACAAGCTTGCAAAACGCCTATGGCAATAGCGATAATACCTTGTACTCAGACCCTGAAGGTGCGGGCCAAACCAATGCCACTTTACAAATATTAAAGGTTGGGCAGCCACTGGGCGAGTTTTACAGCCTGAGATATGCCGGTAAAGATGCAAGCGGTAACTCGCTTTTTTATAAAGGCGACGGCACAGGCACAACTACTGCACCTGCCATCCGTACCGATTATTTTTATTTAGGCAGCCCTCAACCAAAAGCGCTGGTGGGCTGGAGCAATACCATTAACTATAAGAAGTTTGATCTGGGCTTCTTTTTCAGGGGTTCGTTTGGCGGCAAGATCATGGATGCCACTCGTGCCGACCTGTCGAACGTATCAGCCGCTACCATCAATAACATTGTTAACAGCGCTTCGGGCGATAAGATCACCGACATCAAAAACTCCTACTACTCCGACAGGTACCTCGAAGACGGATCGTATGTACGCTTAGATAACGCGACGCTTGGTTATACTTTAAAGAAACCTTTCACTAACGTGAGCAGCATAAGGGTGTATTTTACTGCCAACAACGTGTTTACGCTTACAGGCTACAAAGGTATCGACCCTGAGATAAACCAGGGCGGTGTTTCGCCGGGTATCGATTACAACAACTTTTACCCTAAAACACGCACTTTATTACTTGGTTTAAACGTATCGTTTTAAAATAAACAGTTAAAAAGACATGAAAAAGATATTTTTAGGGATATTGAGCTTGGTTGCCCTTGCAGGCGTCATCTCATCCTGCCAAAAACTCAATGTGGCCGTTACCTCAGAGATAACGCCCGATTCGTATCCAAAAACCGATGCACAGTTTACTTCGGCAGAGGGCCCGGTATTTGTTGCTCTGCGTGCCGATTACGCTACGTCATACTGGTTCCTGCAAAGTTGCTCGAGCGATGAAGCCGTATTAGCCACCTTCGGACCCAACTGGATAGATGGTAATAAATATGTGGAGCTGCACCGCCACACCTGGACAAAAGATAATGCCTGGGTAAACTCGGCCTGGACATACCTGGCCAACATTATCGGCACAGCAAACCAAACTATTTCGGTTATCAGGGCGTCTGCCCCTGCAGGTCCGGCCAAAAGCACCAGCTTAGCCGAATTAAAAACAGTACGCGCGCTGGCTTATTACTATATGCTGGATTCGTACGGCAACGTACCTCTGGATACGTTGTATGGTGTTACTACCCCTAATCCTACATCATCAAGGTCGCAGGTGTTTAATTTTGTAGAAAGCGAACTAAAATTAGCTATCCCCTACTTAAAAAACCCAAGCACTGCTACCTACGGCCTGCCAACCAAATACCTGGCTTACGCTATATTAGCCAAAATGTACCTCAATGCACAGGTATACACAGGCACATCACGTAATGACGATTGCATAGCAGCCTGCGATCAGATCATCAGTTCGGGTAATTACTCGCTCGAGCCAATGTCGACCTATCTGCAACAATTTTATCCGACAAATGGCCCATCGCAAAAAGAGTTCATTTTTGCCATACCTTACGATGCGTCGACAACCAGCGGCAATATGTTTTTTGCGCGTTATGATTTGAACCGTAACCTGGGTATCCGCTATTCATACTCCGGCTCAACAGCCGGCGCCTATACCGACCCGGTAATGAACAAGGACAAAGGCAACGGCTTGGCCAATAACCAGCCAAGCGGCCCGCGTATGACCACCGCCGAGTACTATGCTAATTTTGACGATCCGAACGATATCCGTAACAAACAATGGTTAAGCGGCCAGCAATACTGGCAGGATGGAACCCCGATTATGGTGAGCACTACCAACATAGGTTATAACCAATTCTATAGCGGCGGCAGCCCCTCGGCAGCTTATGTTTATTCTTTGGTGATCACGCCGCTTTCGTCAACTTCGGTTCGGCCTGGAACCGGCGGCTCGTTTGACCTGGGTAACGACGAGATTGCCTGGAATACCGGCATCCGTAACATCAAGTTCCTGGCCGATTATACCAATACCATCAGCCGTAACCAGAATAACGATGTACCCTTGTTCCGCTACTCTGATATTATCCTGATGAAAGCAGAGGCTATTTTACGTGGCGGTACCGCTACTTTGGGTGCTACAGCATTATCGTTAGTTAACCAGATCAAAGCCGTACGCACTACTACTGCCGCTTTAACCAGTGTTACACTGACTGATATTTACAAAGAGCGTTGCAAAGAGCTTGCATGGGAAAACTGGCACCGTAACGATATGATCAGGTTCGGCCAGTTTGAAAACAGCTATGGCATAGGCAAAACCGATGCTGATGTTAACCACCGTTTGTTCCCTATCCCAACTACGGCTTTGGCTACCAATTCGAGACTGACTCAAAACCCGGGATATTAATAAAAGCAACTTAACTGTGATAAAACCTCCGGCGGCACACACCACGCCGGGGGTTTTTATTAAGCGCCAATTTGATATACCGTTTTATTACTCCCAGCTTAACCGTATATTGTTAAATGTATTTTGCTGATCGTAAAAACTGAGATATGCCGGTAACCGATACTCCACCACCTAAAAAAGCCAGGCTTTTATCGCTCGACGCCCTGCGTGGTTTCGATATGTTCTGGATCATCAGCGGCGAGGAGATATTTCATGGTTTTGCCGGCGTAGTTAAGGATAAATACCATCTGACCCAAAACCATATTGACTGGCAGATCAGCACCAATGCCAACCTTTCGGTTATAGAACGTATCGCCGTAGGCATCAGTAACCAACTGCACCACTCACCCTGGAACGGTTTTACCTTTTATGATCTGATTTTCCCCTTATTTATATTTATTGCAGGCGTTTCGATGCCGTTTTCGTACAACAGGCAGGGGGCACAGGGTCAACATACCAATATCCCCGCCAGGCAACATTATCTCAGGCTCATTAAACGCACCGTGCTGCTGATATTATTGGGAATGGTAGTAAACAAAGCTTTACAATTTAACGGATATGAGCAAACCAGGGTTGCAAGTGTACTGGGCCGCATTGCACTTGCCTGTTTTTTTGCCGCGGTTATTTATTTAAACAGCTCGTTAAAATGGCAGATTACCTGGTTCGTTGCTATTTTGATGGGATATTGGCTGTTATTGACTTGCGTTCCTGTTCCGGGTCATGGCGCCGGGATGTTAACACCGGGCGAGAATCTATCTGCATGGGTAGATCAGCACTTTTTACCCGGAAAGCTGCACCGCAAGGTGTACGACCCCGAAGGTTTACTTTCAACCATACCTGCAATAGCGACGGCTATGATGGGCATATTTGCCGGCCGGTTTTTGCAATGGGATGCAAGTAAACTATCTCCGTTAAAAAAAATGTGGATCATGCTTTTCATGGCCATTGCTTTAATAGCGCTTGGCCTCGTTTGGAATATGAGCTTCCCTATTAACAAGAATATGTGGACAAGCTCGTTCACTATTTACGCCGGCGGCTGGAGCTTGCTTTTATTCGCAGCGTTTTACGGCCTTATTGATGTTGCAGGATTTAAGAACTGGTGCCAGCCGTTCATCTGGATAGGTACCAATTCTATCCTGATCTATATTGCCGCGCACGGCTTGGTCAATTTCGAATCGACGGCGCAGTTTGTTTTTGGCGGGATGATCAATAAAGTACCTGCACCCTGGCAGCACGCTTTGGTATGGATAGGGGTATTGATTATCCAGCTTTTGTTGCTGCGGTTTCTTTACCGCAAAAAGATTTTCCTTAAATTATGAGCATAATACAGTCGGGCATGTTTGTCTGACGATACGTACTAACCATTATAAACCAATTAATGAATAAATTACATACCCTCGATTACGTGGTGTTTTTTATCTATTTTATTATGGTATCCGTTTACGGCTATTATATCTATTATAAAAAACGCACAAAAAGCCTTAACGCCAAAGAGTATTTCCTTGCCGAAGGGTCGTTAACCTGGTGGGCCATCGGGGCCTCGCTTATCGCGTCCAACATATCGGCCGAGCACTTTATCGGCATGTCTGGCTCGGGTTTTGCCCTTGGCCTTGCTATTTCATCGTACGAGTGGATGGCCGCTGCTACCCTTATCCTGGTAGCAATTTTCATTATCCCGGTGTATCTTAAAAATAAGATCTTCACCATGCCGCAGTTCCTTTCGGTGAGGTATAACGATCATGTGAGTACCATTATGGCCGTATTCTGGCTGCTGGTTTATGTTTTTGTAAACCTTACCTCCATCATCTACCTGGGCGCGCTGGCGATCTCGTCCATCTCGACCATCAGTTTTGGTTGGAGTATTTTCGGGCTTTGCTTTTTTTCGATGATCGTTACCCTTGGCGGGATGAAAGTGATCGGTTATACCGATGTGATACAGGTATTGGTTTTAATTATCGGCGGCTTAATCACCACTTACCTGGCTTTAGAGCTGCTGGCCCAGCACTACGGCTTCGGTGACAATATATTTAAGGCCCTAACGGTTTTGCGCCGCGATGCACCGGAGCATTTCCACATGATCTTCGATTCGTCCAACAAAAACTACAAAGAGTTACCCGGCATTTCGGTATTGATAGGCGGTATGCTCATCAACAACCTGGCCTACTGGGGCTGCAACCAATATATTGTACAGCGTGCCCTCGGTGCCGACCTGCCTACCGCACGCAAGGGTATATTGTTTGCAGCTTTTTTAAAACTGCTGGTACCGGTAATTGCCGTGCTGCCCGGTATTATTATGTACCTGCTGCACAGCAAAGGCATGTTCACAGCCGAGATGAGCGATGGCGGCGTTGTTAAACCCGATCATGCTTATCCCACACTCATCAATTTGCTGCCCCCCGGTTTAAAGGGTGTTGCTTTTGCCGCGCTTACCGCGGCGATAGTAGCCTCGCTGGCGGGCAAGGCCAACAGCATCTGTACTATTTTTTCGCTGGATATCTATAAAAAGTATATCAATAAAGAGGCCGGCGAAAAGAGGATGGTGTTTGTAGGCCGTACGGCTGTGGTTATCGCTATGGTGATAGCCGCTATCGTTACGCCGGCGCTCCGTTCTTTGGATCAGGCTTACCAGTTTATCCAGGAGTATGTGGGCTTTATTTCGCCCGGTGTACTGGCTATCTTCCTGCTGGGTTTCTTTTGGAAACGTACGACCGCTGCTGCCGCTTTAACAGGTGCCATACTCACCATACCACTGTCGACAGTACTGAAGTTTTTGCCGGTGTGGACACGTGGCTCTTTTCCCGACTATCCGTTTCTGGACAGGATGACGATCGACTTTGTAGTGATAACAATCGTAATGGTAGCAATTAGCCTGAACACTAAAAAACCTTCCGGAGAGCACGTGCTGGCAGTCGATACTTCGATGTTCCGTACCAGCAGAAGTTTTGTCGTTGGGTCTGTTATTATTTGCGGCGTGCTTACCGCTTTATATACTATCTTTTGGTAATACAATTATGAAAACTACAGCTAATAATTTCGCTGCATTGCGCAGAAAATATCTACCGGTATTAGTACTGCCTTTTGTACTCGCAACCACCAGTTTTGCGCAAACCACTACCTACCCGATAACCCGCTACGGCGCAGTTGGCGATGGAAAAACCGATAATACCAAAGCCATACAAAAGGCAGTCAACACGGCATCCGAAAGCGGCGGCGGTACCGTGCTGGTACCCCTGGGTAAATTTGTGACGGGCGTTATCGAGCTTAAATCGAACATCGAACTGCATTTCGAAAAAGGCGCAGCCCTGCTGGCCACGGTTAACCGCAGCGACTACGGCCCGCAAAAGGCATCGGCACTGATCGTGGCTAACAAGGCGCAGCACGTCTCTATCACCGGCGCCGGAACCATCGACGGCCGCGGCGATGCGCTGTTGAAAGACATATACCGCATGCTCAGGGCCGGTACTTTGAAAGATGACGAATGGCAAACTTATAACCCCTGGCACCAGATGCGCCCTGAAGAAAATAACCGTCCGCACCTCATCGATTTTACCGGTTGTAAAGATGTCGCCGTTAAAAATATCACCATCAGGGATGGTTTATGCTGGATACAGGATTACCGCGATTGCCTGGATATGGTGTTCGACAACATTACCGTGATCAGCAATACCTTTTGGAATAATGACGGTATCGACCTGGTGGATTGTAAGAATGTTAAAGTCACCAATAGTTTTTTTAACGTTGCTGATGATGGAGTATGTTTAAAATCATCTGATCCGAACAGCGCCTGTGAAAATATCGAGATATCCCATTGCCGCATCCGCTCAAGCGCCAGTGCATTTAAAATGGGTACGGCTTCTTTTGGTGGCTTTAAAAAGATCAAAGTGCACGATATCGAAGTTTACGATACCTATCGCTCTGCTGTCGCCATCGAAACTGTCGACGGTGGCGCTATAGAGGATATCGATATCAGGAACGTAAACGCCAAAAACACAGGCAACGCCATATTTATCCGCTTGGGGCAGCGCAACAAAAATGCCGCTCCGGGCACATTGCGCCGGGTTTACATCGGCAATGTAAGAGCGCAGGTGCCTGCCGGTAAGCCCGACGCGGGTTACCATATGGAAGGGCCGCCGGTGAACTTTAAGCACCATGTGTTTCCATCGGGTATAGACGGCATCCCGGGATACATTGTACAGGACGTAACACTGGAAAATATCGACATCGCCTACGAAGGCACTACCGCAAAAACCGATTACGTAAAATTTAACATCGATAACCTCCCGGCAATCCCCGAGGTTATCAGCAATTACCCCGAGTTTTCGATGTTTGGCGAACTACCGGCCTGGGGCTTTTTTGTGCGCCATGCCGAAGGCATCAACTTTAAAAATGTTAAACTGAGCTGTCAGAAAAACGATCTGCGCACGGCTTGTATCTTTGATGATGTGAAGAATTTGAACCTTGATGGTTTGCACATCAATAAAAAACAGAGCAGCCCGGTGGTGGTGATCAAAAGCTCAACAACAGCTGCTGTAAACGTTAACGTAGCAGGTAAGCAAACAAAGGATATCCTGATCAAGTAAAGCCGCGCCAACGATGAGAATACCGAAATTTTTATTTCTTACATGGTGTTTGTTGCCATTTTTGGCATCGGCTCAGAACGACTCGTACGCACTGATCAGACGGCTAATCCCGCAAAGGGCAAACTCTTTTGTAGTGCAGCAGGCCGATATGCATTCAACCCACGATTGCTTTGAACTCGGGAGTAAAAACGGCAGGATTATTCTGCGGGGCAATAACGGTGTTGCCATTGCGTCAGCGCTGTACTACTATCTCACCGAATATTGCCATTGCCAGGTTACCTGGAACGGCACTAACCTCAAACTACCGGCTAAATTACCCCTGATTACCAAAAAGATCAGGAAAGAAACACCTTACCAATACCGCTATTATCTTAACTACTGCACCTTTAATTACAGCATGAGCTGGTGGGACTGGCCGCGCTGGGAAAAAGAGATCGACTGGATGGCTTTGCACGGCATCAACATGCCGCTGGCCATTACCGGCGAAGAGTATACCTGGTACAAGGTTTATAAAGAGCTTGGCTTTACCGATGATGAGCTGAAAGGCTTTTTCACCGGGCCATCGTACTTTTCGTGGTTTTGGATGGGTAACATGGATAGCTGGGGCGGCCCTTTACCAGTGCAGTGGATGCAGGATCATTTCGATCTGCAAAAAAAGATCGTCGCCCGCGAACGCGCTTTGGGTATGAAACCCGTGTTGCCTGCCTTTACCGGGCATGTACCCGCCGCTTTCAGAAATAAGTTCCCCGATGCCAGGTTGAAAGCTACCAACTGGAAGAACGGCTTTGCAGATACCTATATCCTCGACTCGGCCGACCCGATGTTTGCCCGCATAGGCAAGCTGTTCCTGCAAAAGCAAACCGCTTTGCTGGGTACCGACCACTTGTACTCGGCCGATACCTTTAACGAGAACGAGCCGCCGTCAGACGAACCGGAGTATCTCAGTAAGTTGAGCGCAAGGGTATACGAGGGGATGCACCAGGCCGATACTGCCGCCGTTTGGGTGATGCAGGGCTGGTTGTTTTACAGCGACCGTAAATTTTGGAAAGAACCGCAAACCCAGGCTTTGTTAAAAGCTGTGCCTGATGATAAAATGATCATCCTCGACCTCGCCACCGAGATCGAACCGGTGTGGAAACGTACCAATGCCTTTTACGGCAAGCCCTGGATATGGAACATGCTGAACAATTTTGGTGCGAATACCAATCTTTTCGGCAGGATGGATGTAGCCGCACAAGCACCGTCCGAAGCTTATCACGACCCTAAAAGCGGCCGGATGAAAGGCATCGGCCTCACGATGGAAGGCATCGAACAAAACCCGGTGCTGTATGAGCTTTTAACCGCTAATACCTGGCGAGATCAACCCATCAACGTAAATGAATGGCTGCCGGAATATGTACTTAACCGCTACGGTAAACAGAACGCGGACGCTTTTAAAGCGTGGGATATTTTACGCAAGACCGTTTACAGCGTACCGGCCGATATGTACGTACGCGATGGCGCCGAATCCATCATCCAGGCCAGGCCGACTACCGATAGCACAGCGCACTGGGCACGAACGTCGTTAAACTATCATGCCAAAGGCCTGCTGCCCGCATGGCAGGCGATGATCAAAGCCTCCGGCGATCTGTCGGCAAGCGACGGCTTCCGGTTCGACCTGGTTGACTTGACCCGGCAGGTACTGGCCAATTATGCCCTCCCACTACAGCGCAAGTTTGTTTTGGCTTATCAGCAAAAAGATCTGGCCGGGTTCAAAAAATACAGCACGGAGTTTATTGATCTGATAACTGACATGGACAAACTGCTGGCCACCCGGAACGATTTTTTACTGGGCCGCTGGGTTGCCGATGCCCGCCGCTGTGGTAAAACCGGTGCCGAAAAGAACCTCTATGAAATGAACGCCAAAGATCTGATAACTCTTTGGGGCGATAAAGACTGCCCGCTTAACGAATATGCCTGCCGGCAGTGGAGCGGCTTGTTTAACGATTTTTATAAATCCCGCTGGGAGCAGTTTTTTGGGCTGCTTACTTTGGACATAACCGGCAAAAAGCCGTTTGACAAAGATGCCTTTGCCGGTCAGATCAGAAACTGGGAGTGGCAATGGGCAAACACCAGGAAAGATTACCCGGTAAAACCACAGGGCGATGCCATACAGGAGGCCCGGAGGCTTTATCGTAAATACGGGGATAAAGTAAATACCACACCCTAACCACAATGTGGTTTCAAACTGCGGTTGGGGTGTGGTCAAGATCAGCTGAAGTAGTGCTCGTCAATATCCTGTATCAGCCCGGGGCCTTTGGGCGCCCAGCCTAAGGCGTCCTCCGTTTTCTGTCCCGAAGCCTGGCAGCCCAGGGCCGCAAAGTGTGCAAACCAGCCGAAATGTGCCGCAATGTCGTCGCCACTCTTGCTTGCTACCGGGAGATTCAAGCCCCGGCCGATAGCAGCAGCAATATCGCGGAAGAGTACACCCGTTTGGCCGACAGCGTGAAGTGTTTTCAGTTCGGGTTGCCTTTCTATAATCAGCCGGTAAAGCACGGCCGCATCGGCGCGGTGTACGGCAGGCCACAGGTTCTGTCCGTCGCCCACGTATGCCGATTCGCCTTTTTCACGCGCGATATTGATCACCATAGGTACAAAGCCATGATCGCCGGCATCGTGCACGCTTGGCGGCAGGCGTACCGTATAAACATTAACGCCTTTGGCTGCTACCGCGGCAGCGGCTTCCTCCGAGGCGGCCCGGGGTACCACATCCGAACCTGCCCCGACCCGATCGTCTTCGGTTACCAGGCGGTCATAGCTCAACAAGCCTATACCCGACGTGATGACCAGCGTTTTGCCGGTGCCTGCCAGTACATCGCCTAATGTCCCTATCACTTTGCGGTCGGCTTCGCAATTGGCCTTATACTGCGAAAAATCGTGGTTAAAAGCCGTGTGGATCACGGCATCGCAGGTAGTGGCCCCTTGTTTTAATATTGCCGGGTCATTCACATCGCCCATTAAAACTCCGGCGCCTGCGGCTTTTACCTGTTGGGCACCTTTACCTGATCGTACCAGGCCCAGTACCTGGTGCCCGGCGGCTAACAATTCGTTCACTACAGCGGAGCCAACAAAGCCTGAGGCCCCTGTTACAAATACATGCATAACATTTCAATTTTATTGATAACAAAATTGGGCGAAGGCGGGCGCTAAAAAAAGGTCATTTGACCTTAATTTCTGTAATGATCGAACCGCAATTACCATCGCGCAAGCAAGCTCGTCCTTTTCAATACAGGCATTGATAAGAAATATACAACCGATTTTATGAGCGCAGCAACTGTGCCTGCCTAACGCGGTTAAGTGTTTTGAGCGATATGCCCAGGTAGCCCGCAATCATCCTTAAGGGCAGGCGCGAGAGCAAGCGGGGGAATGTCTGTACAAAATCCTCATACTTTTGCTCGGGGGTGGCGCTCAGGGCAGTAAGCAAACGGCGGCGGCCGCTATAGGTATTGCCCGATATGAGTTGCTCGGCAAATTTTTTCAGTTGGGGTATACGGGTCAGCAGGCTGTCGAAATCGGCCTTGGTCCATAACAGCAGTTCGCTTGGCTCCACGGCATCAATATTATAGATCGATGGCGTTTGCCTGTCGTAACTTTCGGCATCGATGGTCCAGGTAGTTTCGGGCGAGAATTGCAGGATATGTTCGCCTCCATCCGGTGTCATACCGAAAATCCGGAGCAAGCCGCTTATCACAAAAACCTTATGGCGGCAAACCTCGCCCTCACGAAACAGGAATTCATTACGGCGCAGCTTTCGCCGGATGGCCAGTGAGCTGATCTGGTGAATGTCGGCATCGCTGAGACTGGTTTCCTGCCGGAGATAGTTTTCAAATGCTGTTATCATCGGTAAATCCAAAATTAAACAATCAAAACTGCCGGCACAACCCAATTGGAGTGTTTTATAAGCCCCTTGCGAACCAATAGATTTTAACTATCGCACATCAAAACAATCGATAAAAATATTTGAACAATATCGGTAAGTTTGTATACAACCTGTTTACCACGTAACCTTTATAACCCATTCAAATTAGTTCATAGTTAATAACCGCTCAAATAGTTAAACAATGGAAAACAATTCAAACGACATCAGCAAATGCCCTTTTCATAACGGGAGTATGAAAAGTAATGTTGGCGGTGCAGGTACCCGCAACGGCGATTGGTGGCCCGATCAGCTTAAGCTGAGCATCCTGCGGCAGCACTCATCGTTGTCGAACCCGATGGATAAGGATTTTAATTATGCCGAAGCTTTTAAAAGCCTCGACCTGGAAGCGTTGAAAAATGACCTGCATGCACTCATGACCGACTCGCAGGATTGGTGGCCGGCAGATTTTGGCCACTACGGCGGCTTGTTCATCCGTATGGCCTGGCACAGCGCAGGTACTTATCGTATAACCGACGGGCGCGGCGGCGGAGGCCAGGGTTTGCAGCGTTTTGCGCCCCTGAACAGCTGGCCCGATAACGTGAGCCTTGATAAGGCGCGCAGGTTGTTATGGCCAATCAAACAAAAATATGGTAACAAAATATCCTGGGCCGACCTGATGATCCTCGCCGGCAACGTTGCGCTCGAATCGATGGGTTTTAAAACCTTTGGCTTTGCCGGAGGCCGCGAAGATGTGTGGGAGGCCGATGAATCGGTATACTGGGGAGCCGAAAATACCTGGCTCGGCGGCGACCTGCGTTATGCGCACGGATCCGAAGGCGTGGAAAAACCCGGTGCAACATTGGTGTCTGACGATAAAGCAGATGGCGACATACATGCACGCAATCTTGAAAAGCCGCTTGCGGCCGTGCAGATGGGCCTGATCTACGTAAACCCCGAAGGCCCTGATGGTAACCCCGACCCAATAGCCGCAGGGCGCGATATACGCGATACCTTTGGCCGCATGGCCATGAACGACGAGGAGACCGTGGCACTGATTGCAGGCGGGCATACTTTTGGCAAAACCCACGGTGCGTCCACATCCGACCATGTAGATAAAGAGCCGGAGGCAGCGGGAATTGAATTGCAGGGTTTCGGCTGGGTAAACAGCTACGGCTCGGGCAAAGGCGCCGATGCCATCACCAGCGGTTTGGAAGTAACCTGGACAAAAACGCCGACCAAATGGAGCAACGACTTTTTTGAGCACCTGTTCGGTTTTGAATGGGAACTGAGCAAGAGCCCGGGCGGCGCCCACCAGTGGGTAGCCAAAAATGCAGGCGAGGTGATACCCGATGCATTCGATCCCAACAAAAAACATGCACCTAAAATGCTGACGACCGACCTGGCCCTGCGCTTCGACCCGGTATACGAAAAAATATCGAGGCGTTTCCTTGAGCATCCCGACCAGTTTGCCGATGCCTTTGCCCGTGCATGGTTTAAATTAACCCATCGCGATATGGGCCCGCGTGCCCGTTATTTAGGTGCGGATGTGCCTGCGGAAGTGTTGATATGGCAGGACCCGGTTCCGGCAGTTGATCATGCTTTGATCGATGGCAATGATATTGAGGCTTTAAAAGCAAAAGTGCTGGCATCCGGTTTGAGCGTTTCGCAACTGGTATCTACTGCCTGGGCTTCGGCATCTACCTTTCGCGGTGGCGATAAACGCGGCGGCGCCAATGGCGCGCGTATCCGTTTGGCCCCGCAAAAGGATTGGGAAGTGAACGACCCGGCACAATTGACTAAAGTGCTGGGTATTTTGGAAGGCATTCAGAAAGAATTCAATAACAGCGGTAAGAAAGTTTCTCTTGCCGACCTGATCGTACTGGCAGGCAGCGCCGCAGTTGAGAAAGCGGCTAAAGATGCCGGGCATCATATCTCTGTTCCGTTTACTCCCGGCCGTACCGACGCCTCGCAGGAGCAGACCGATGTAGAATCGTTCCACTATATGGAGCCGCCAGCCGATGGTTTCCGTAATTACCGTAAAGCAACGGCCCGTGTTCGTACCGAAGACCTGCTGATAGACAAGGCGCAATTATTGACGCTTACTGCGCCCGAACTGACAGTGCTGGTTGGCGGTATGCGTGTGCTGAATACCAATTACGATGGCTCGGCACATGGTGTGTTGACCAAACGCCCGGGGCAACTGACCAACGACTTTTTTGTGAACCTGCTCGATATGAGCACCGCATGGACGGCTGCCGGCCCCGATAAGGAACTATACGAGGGCCGCGACCGTAAAACCGGTGCACGTAAATGGACGGCCACCCGCGCCGACCTGGTTTTTGGTTCGCACGCCGAGTTAAGGGCCATTGCCGAAGTTTACGGCGAGGCAGGCGGCGAAGACAAACTCGTTAAGGATTTTGTGGCCGCCTGGGCCAAAGTGATGGACCTCGACAGGTTCGACCTGAAATAATCTGACTATGATGATGTAGAAAGCGGCCGGGTCACCGGCCGCTTTTTTTATGGATATCACATAACAGCACGGGACAGTGACCTAAACTATGATGGCTGGTTTTATAAACCGAATTAAAGATGCCGACCGGTTGAAGTTTATCAACGTACATTCGGCAACCGGTGCAAAACCACAATATGCAGTGAGCGATAGCCATAACATCGTATATTAGTCCGTCCAATTTCTACGCACTATGAGATCCAAGATCAACATTATCTTCGCATTGCTTTTAACCATTCCGTTTATGCTGCATGCGCAGGGCCCGGCACTGTCTGACAAACCCTTGAATATCTTTACCCTTGGCGATAGCAACGGCACTTTTGCCTGGAGCTGGCCGCATCAGATCGAATATGCGCTGCCTAAGGCACAGGTGTTCAATATCAGCAAATCGGGCCGGACGATAGGTTTTGTTAATCTGAACGATACCACGCTCAACTCGTTGATGGTGATTGACGAGAACCTGAAAAAAGCTGCCGAACATACCAAAGACCGCCCGTACGATTTTGTGGTGATGGAACTGGGCACCAACGATTGTAAAAAGATATTCGCCGATAAACAGGAGGAAGTAATTGCAAACCTCGAAAAGCTGATCAACAAGATCAAACATAGCAGTTACCCTGTTATTAGCAGAGCTAAGATCATCATCATCGCACCACCGCCTTATGGCTCAAAAACCATCGGTACCGAAAAATACGACGGCGGCGCTAAAAGGGTAGAAGCTTTAAGCATTGCTTTCGAAAAAATTGCTAAAAAAACCGGCTGTATTTTTGTGAACGGCTTTAAAACCCCGGGATTGGATATGGAAACCATGTCGCCCGATGGCTTGCACATGGATGCTGCCGGGTCGCGAAAGCTGATCGAACCGATTGTGGCCAAGATGATCAGATAAACTCGCTGATCCTCGTAGTTAAAGTGTTGCCCCGGCATGTAACAACCTTTGTTTTTCGTTGTCATACCGGTTAAACCCCGTAAGACAATGAAGACCCTACGCCTTGTTATAATTATTACCGTAATTTCTTTATCCGCATCGGCGCAGCAAAAAAACTTCGACGAATTTGCCGACGATTTTGTAAGTGGTTATAAGGCGCTTAAAATGCCGCAGCTTGATCTGAGCTACGTTACCAATTTGCAGCATATTGGTACTGTCGCACAAATTAAAGATCAGCAGGCTTTCTTTACACAAATAAAAGCAGGGTTGGCGGCGTACGACCAAACCAGGCTTAGCCCGTTGCAAAAAACCGACTATCAGCTGATGGCTTACGAGACTGGTATCAACCTGCAGCGTGTTGACCTCGAATTGCGCTGGAGGCAGGCCGCCGCACAAGAAGTGCCGATCAAAGGCATCATAACCCTGCCCGATGGTAAAGAGTGGTATGCCTACTATTTAAAGCGCTGGGTGAGCGATGATGTGACGCCAGATCAGATCTACCGGTTCGGGCTGGCCGAAGTGAAGCGTGTACAGGCGCATATTGAAGCTGTGCGTAAACAAACCGGTTTAAGCGAAGATGCCTTTTACAAACAACTGGATGATCCGTCGTTCTTTACATCGGATACTAATGAAGTGAAAAATGCTTTCGAACATACCAGGGCTGTGATTTATGCCCACCTGCCTAAACTTTTCAGCGTAACCACCGTACCCAGCCTGCAGATTAAACGCGGCGAAGCCGCCGCCCTGGCGCAAACGCCGGGCTATTATAACAACAACACTTTTTATTATAACCTTTTTGATAAGCCTTATAATAAACGCCAGTACGACTGGCTGTTTATCCATGAAGGCGTGCCGGGGCATCATTATCAAAACTCCATTGTAGCTGGTACCAAAGTGTCCAAAGTGCAGGAATTGTTTTTTTACATAGGTTTTGCCGAGGGTTGGGGCGCTTACGCCGAAGAACTGGGCAAGCAGTTGGGCGCGTATCAAACCCCTTATGATGAGATGGGCAAATGGCAGTGGGACATTGTTCGTGCGGTGCGTGTGCCTTTGGATGTGGCGCTTAACTATTACGGCTGGACGGATGAGCAGGCCCTGGCTTTCTGGAAGAAGAACATCCGCGGGCAGGACGATATCGCCTTGCGCGAGATTGCCCGGGTGCGCCGCTGGCCCGCACAGGCCGTTACCTACAAATACGGCGCGGTACAAATCCTCAGCTGGAAAGAAGCTTTAGCCAAAAAACAAGGTAAAAACTTCAACATCAAAAACTTCCACGGCCGCATCCTGAACCACGGCTCGCTGCCGCTGTTTATGGTGCGGGAGAATGTGTTTAAGGGTAATGGGTGACAGCGTGCATTTTAGACGAAACGCCTACGGACCTTCTGTTTTTAAAGTCCCGCAGGCGTTTGCTTATTTTATGCCACTGAGCTTACCTGGCCTGGCTTTGTATGTCCGGGCTATCAATTCGCTTCATCATTGGTGGACGTTGGCCCGGGTAGCGGCGGTCTATCAGCGCCATACCTAAAATTCGTCCGTGAGGATCGCGCCCGATAACGCCCGTTACCTGGGTATTATCAAAATAAAACCAATCGATACCGCAAGGGGTAAGCGGCAATTTTGGGCCGCTGCCATGCTGATAAAATAATTTATGATCAACCAAAGTAACTGTACGCGCACCTGTGCTATCGGCATAAGTGCCGCAGTAGCGTTTAAGGCTATCATCACTTAAAGTAACCGCGCTTATAACAAATGGCTTATTGATAAATAAGGCCGCCAGTTCGCTGGCGATAAAATCGGACAGGGCACTGCGCTGGTTAAGAAAAACGGCCACATAAATACCCTCTTGGGGCATATACAGGGCATCTGTAACGTAGCCAATGGCAACACCGCCGTGCTCAATTATGGGGCTGCCCTGTATACTGCCGCCTGCTTGCCAACCGTAGCCATAGTTTATAAGTTTGCCATCGTTGAGTTTAAAGGGAGTCCAGGCCTTAAAGAGCGATGTTGTTTGGATCACCCTGCCGTTAACAAGGGCCTGGTTCCACAGCAGCATATCGTGCGTGGTTGATAGTATGATGCCCGCGGCGGTGCCCGGGCCGCCCTGCAAAGTTACGTTACGGAAGCCCGTTTTACCTTTTACATAGGCTGATGCCCTATTGGGTATAACACTGTCTTCATCCTGAATGTAAGTGTTCGTCATGCCAACAGGTATCAAAATGTTGTTTTTTAGATATTTGGCATAAGGCATGCCGCTCACCTTTTCAATAATATAACCTAACAACACATACTCCGAGTTAGCATAAAAATATTTGGTGCCGGTTGGGTATGACAGCGGCTTTGACGCGTACACTCTTACCACGTTTTCGGGCTTGCTGTCGGGCAAGGGCTGATCGGCAATGCCCGAAGTATGGCTCAGCAGGTTTTCGATGGTGATCTGTTGCCAGCTATCGGGGCAATTGGCAATGTATTTATTAATATGATCGGTAACATTGAGCTTGCCGTGCTCCATTAGCTGCAAAATACACACAGCGGTAAACTGTTTGGTCATGGAGCCAATATTAAACACCATACCGGGCTGCATTTTTGTGTTAAGCTCAAGGTTTGCCATGCCAAAAGTTCGTTCGTAAATAATTTTGCCATGGCGTGCTATAATTACTGTACCACCTGGTTCATCGGCTTTAAAGTGCGAATCGATGATCTGATCGAACTTTATTTTGGATGTTGTTTGCGAAAAAACTATTGTGCCGGTAAATAGTGCAAATAGCGTTAGAATTAGATTTTTCATTGTTTTTGATTTAATTTTTACGGTTAAATAAGAAATTATTCTTATGTTTATTGCGCTGATGGCCAGTTATCTGCCGGCAATATTAAATAAAAATTTGGAACATAAGAAATTATTCTTATGTTTGACTTATGAAATCACCTAAAAAGGAAAAATCAGCATCATCCGAGCCTACCAAATCCGAACTGGAGATACTACAGGTGCTGTGGCAGTACGGCCCCTCGACCGCCCGTTTTGTGAACGACCAGATCAACCAGGAAAAACGCCCGGTAATTTATATGTCGACCTTAAAGCTGATGCAGATCATGATAGAGAAAGGCCTGCTGAAAAAGGACGATAGCCAGATGACGCATATTTACCGCGCCGCCGTTGAGGAAAACAAAACCAAAGGCGCCATGCTGGATAGAGTGGTCGATAACCTGTTCAATGGTTCGGCAGGCAGCCTGATGATGCAGTTGTTAGGCAACAAAAAACTTTCGGCCGAAGAGCGCGCCGAGTTTGAAGAACTGATTAAAAAGATAGATCAAAAGTAAAAGGTTATGAAAACAATATTTTTAAACCCGTACCTGTCCGATCATGCCATCAAAGCCATCTGCTGGACGTTTATCCACTCGCTTTGGATCGGCATTATCGCCGCCGCACTTGCCGGCCTGGTTATTGCCCTGACTAACAGAGCTGCCGCTCAGCTGCGGTACCGCCTGTTGTGCGGGATACTGATGTTGTTTGTAACAGCCGTCGCGGTTACCTTTTTTAGCGAATTGGGCAAGCCCGTACATCCTGATAACAATACGCTGATCACTTTAAGCAGTGATATTGCGGGGCAAACAGTAGTTACTGCAACCAATGCAGAGGTAACCGTCGACGGGTTCAACTATACCCGCGTTATTCGTTTACTCGATCAATACTCGACCATCATTTTTGCCGTATGGCTGTTGTGCTTCGCTTTTAAGTGCATAAAACTCACCCGCGAACTTTTATATGTAAGGAGGGTACGGAGTGTAAACGTTTTTGATATAGGCGATGTTTGGCGGGATAAGGTTACCGCTTTTGCCGAAAAGCTCGGTATTACAAGAGCGGTCGGCCTTAAAGAATCAAAACTGATCAGCGTGCCGGTTACCATAGGTTATTTTAAACCGATTATTTTATTGCCTGCGGAGATGATCATGCAACTTTCGCCGGGGCAGATCGAATCGGTGATCTATCACGAACTGGCACACATCCTGCGCCGCGATTACCTGGTGAATATTTTGCAAAGCGTGGTCGAAACGGTGTTCTTTTTTAACCCGGCCATCTGGTGGATATCTGCCTTGATCCGTGAGGAACGCGAGAACAGCTGCGACGATATTGTACTGGCGCACGTGCAGCACAAGCGCAACTACCTGGAAGCGCTGATGGCTTTTGAAGATTGCCGGGCCGGTAAGGGTGGTTATGCCATGGCCCTGAGTCTGCGCAAAAACCAGTTGATGAACCGCCTGCGCCGGATGGTGAGCCACGAAAACCAGAAGCTAAGCGCTGCCGAAAAAGTGGTGTTGTTATCGGGCATGCTGCTGCTGGCTATGTTTGTTTTTGTGCCCAGGGCGCAGTCGGAAGTGAAGCATGGCGCGCATTTTATCAAAAAGCAGGTTATGGCGATGGTTAATCATATTGTGCCGCATACTGCGCCTTTGCCGCCTCCATTATCTGCAAAAGCAACCGGTTTAAACGGCATGAAGTTAAAGGCCGATACATTAAAGATGACCGGGGCCATTCAGCAGCTAAATGATACTTTGCCCAAACTGGTGCGCCTGCAGTTTAACAAAACCGATGCCGACAGCCTGAACCGTGAAGTTACCGTGACGGACGATATCAATAATACCTACTATTTAAAAACTGTGAATGGCAAGTTAACTGCTTTGACCATCAACGGTGTGGTGATACCCGAAACGGAGTTTGGCCATTACCAATCGCTGATCAGCCGGATTGACCGGATGATAACCAAAACCCGTATGGATAAAGACCGGAGGGTAAGAGGTAAAGTGCAGTTGCTGAATAATGAACACGATATCGAGATGGCGAAGATGGATGCCAAACGACAAAAGCAAGCGGCCCACGGAGATGAAATGCGGGCTAAGGAAGAAGTGCGTAACCAGAAAGATAAGGAATATAAAGCCAGGAATGATGGTAAGGATAAAGAGCGCAATGAAAGAGCTAAAGAACGTGATGCCGAAATGCAGACCAGGGATAAAGAACGTGCCGAAAAGGACAAAGCGCGTGCTGATAAGGCCCGGGCGACAAAGGATAAGCTTTTGCAGATCGATGAGAATGGCAATGTTGTAGAAATGAAAAACGAAACAAACGGCAGTACGATGATGCTACGCGACGGCAAGACAGGCGACACGTTAAAGTTAGCAAAATGGAAAATGCGCAAAGGTGATGTATTTGCGAAGCCTGACTGGGATAAGGACCATACCAAACCTGAAAGCCGCTATGATAAACCACAAGCTGGTTACGATGCAAAACCACGAACCAGGGATAGTGTGCGTGCAAAGAAAGCGCACCATGCAGATATCTCGAACGATCAGGAACGCGTGCGGGGGGTAATAGCTGCTTTGGTCAACGAAAAAGTAATACCCGATCCATCATCGGTTGATTGGTTTGGATTGAGCAATGATGAGCTGATCGTTAACGGCAACAAACAACCCGAAGCCCTGCATCAAAAACTGAAGGCGCAATATGGTATCGGTCCGAATAACGGCCTGTACTATGGCCCCGTTAAGATGACCGGCACCGGGGTGTTTTTGGATAAAAGAGATATGAGCAGGTAAACAGAAAAACATTTATGCTGTTGCTAAGCTATGGAGCAACTGAGCTTTTTTAGCGAGGCAGGGCAAACGCCCGGCTTACCGGCCGACGTGCTTGAATATCATTCAGGGATATTCAGCATCAGCGAAAGCGAACACTTTTTACAGTATTTTATTGGTACTGTGCCCTGGGAGCAGCGTGTAGTGACCATGTACGGTAAAGAAGTGGTTACGCCAAGATTAACAGCCTGGTATGGCGATACCGGTAAAAATTACGCCTATACCGGCGGGAGTTTTAAACCAATGCCCTGGTTGCCCGAACTGCTTGAAATTAAAAACCGCATAGAACCTTTCGCCGGCATAAGATTTAACAGTGTATTGCTCAATTATTATCGCGATGCAAACGACTCGGTTGCCTGGCATAGTGATAATGAGAACGAATTGGGCAAACAGCCGCTCATCGCCTCGGTAAGTTTTGGGCAGGTACGCCGTTTCGACATCCGCCATAAGCAGGATCATCACCGTAAATATGCCCTAAACCTCGAAAACGGCTCACTGCTGTTAATGAAAGGCGAACTGCAGCAAAAATGGGAGCACCGTATTGCCAAATCAACCAGGCCAATGCGCGCACGGGTAAATCTGACTTTCAGGGTAATTTTATGAGAGGGCAATTTTACTCAGGCACCAGTAATATTGTGTTGCCGGTCGCCAATAAAACGCTGTTTCCTCAAGCGTACCAATGTAAAAGCAGATTGTGTTATTATGGATCGCTGCTTAATAGTTTAGAGATAAACAGCACTTTTTACAAAATACCCTTAGCGCGGACCATTGAGCGCTGGGCTACCGAGGTGCCCGATGACTTTAAATTTACCTTTAAATTGTGGCGCGGTATAACCCACAATAAAGGTTTGGCTTTTGCCGAAGAGGACGTTAGGCGGTTTATGCAGGTAATAACCGGTGCAGGCGCAAAAGCAGGTTGTTTACTGGTGCAGTTCCCGGCAAGTGTTACCATTACTTACGGTAAGCAATTGGAGAGGTTGTTAGGTTGCCTGCAGGATAATGATCCTGGCGACCGGTGGGATATCGCTATCGAATTCAGGAGCAAAACCTGGTATACCGATACCGTCTTTAAGCTGCTGGATGAGCATAAAATGGGTTTGGTATTGCACGATATGCCCGCATCTGCAGCACCGATGATGGAAACTGAAGCCGATTTTGTGTACCTGCGCTTTCACGGAACAGAAAGCAATTATCGCGGAAGCTACGCCGACGATTATTTAGCCGAATACGCGGGATATATTAACGATTGGCGCAACGGTGGGAAAACAGTTTACGCTTACTTTAACAATACGCTCGGCAGCGCCTTGCAAAATCTGCAAACACTTAATGCGTATGTAAACGATCAGGAGTGATAGGCATTTTTTGTATTAAAGCCAACTACCCCGCCGCCGGGGGCATTCTTAAAAAATAACTGGTTGAAGGTGCCGCTTGGAGTATGGAATAGCTGCGAACTGATGAAAGTTTTTTCGTTGTACTTCGCCTGGCTTTTATTCTCGATTTCGGTACTGGCAATGATGAACAGTTCGGGGATTGCCCATTGCTTTTTTTCTCTCGGTGTGTTTTGCATGCTGCCAATTTATGCAAAAACACAGCATAAATTATTATATAAGCTTGCAAAAGCCTGTTAAATTCAAAACAGCAGCGATCTTGCGCTATCTTTTTGAGGGCTGCTTTTTTGCCCACTCTTTGGCGCTATGCGCACCCAGGGCAATAGCTGCATGCTCATCTGCGCCATGATAAAGCAATAACGCGTTAGCGATCTCTACAGCCTTGTTCCTGATCTTGGCAGGCAATTTTTTGTACGATGGCGGGTATTCGCCTTTCATCCAGGGCATAACGTTAGGTTTTTTAATAATTGGTTAAAAACAGGTTTGGGTTGAATAACCTCTATATCACTAAGATAACTAAAGCTTTTGAATAAACAAGCAGAAAAATAGATTTGACAGGTATGCCGGGGCCGACTTGTTATATCGTATCAGTTGTGTGGGCGTTCCCCTGTGGGGTAGGCTTTTCGCTCATACGCCTTCAGGCATTAGTCACAGGGCCGGTATCCCTGTCTGCCGACAGGCAGGCGCTGCAATCCTTAACGCAAACTTAGAGCCAATACAGCAACCTGCAAAATAATGTTGCCGTAAATACCCGCCAAAACATCGTCGAGCATTACGCCAGCGCCACCAGGCAGGTCTTCGAGTTTGCGTATGCCTAAGGGCTTTACCATATCAAAAAAGCGGAACAGGATGAAACCGGCCAGCAGCAGCCACACGTTATGCGGTACCCAGATCATGGTTACCAGCATCCCGGCTACCTCATCGATCACTACCCGGTAACTGTCTTTTCCCCAATAGGGTTCAACCTTATCGCCAAGCCATATCCCCAAAAGGGTAATTAAAACCGTGATGGCGATAAAGATCCAGTTGTTTTGCCCGGCTTGGGTTGGCCATAACAGCCAGATCAGCCCGCAGGTAACCGCTGCTGCGATGGTGCCGCCGCCTTTGATATAACCGATGCCAAACCAGGTGGCTAAGAGCTTGATCATAGTGTATTGATATATTTTTTATTCCTTCCCTGGGGAGGGGCGGGGCAGACTGTGGTTTGGCAGGGAGGGGCCTGTACGTTATGCTGCTTATATAAACCCCTCCCTGCACCCTCCCGTGGGAGGGAATCGCACTGCCCCGGCTTATTTTTGTCTATTGCTTATCCAGTACATCTTCGGCCTCTTCGGCAATCTCGGGCTTGATCACATTCCTTTTCGGGAAGTTGAACAGCAGCGAGCTTAATACCGGCAAAACAAAAATAGCCACCGTAAATACCGATACGAAAATATCAGCCTTTTCGCCGCTCATGGCTTTGGTTATGCCGCTATCCGGGTAAAAGTGAATGTATAGCGAAAAGGTGAGCTTAATGCCCAGTACGCCGATCACGATAAAGGCGATGGTCTCTAAAAACGTAAATTTTTCCATCAGCTTTACGAAGGCCTGCGCCACAAAACGCATGGCCAGTATGCCGATAAACACACCGGTATAGATCAGAAACACATGGTCGGTAAAGGCCACGGCAGCAAATACGTTATCGATAGAGAAGGCGAGGTCCATGATCTCGACCAATACGATGGTTGCCCAAAGCGTACCGATCAAGCCGACGATTTTTTTGTACACCCAGTTTTGCTCTTTATCAACGGCGTCATCGCCGCCACCTTCACCTTCGCTTATTTTGCCTTTAAAGTAACCAAACGAGAGGTATAACAGGTAAAGGCCGCCCAATGGTTTTAGCCACCATATTTTAACCAGCCAGGCTGCCAGGAACAAACACACGCCGCGCAATACATATGCGCCTAAAATGCCATAACGTAAGGCCTTGCTGCGCTGCTTTTTAGGCAGATCGAGCACCATGGTGGCCAACACGGCGGCATTATCAACCGATAGCAGGCTTTCGATAACGATCAGGTTTAAAATAACTAACAGGCCGGCTTTAATGTCGTTGCCTAACAGGGTGTGTAGTATATCCATTTTGTGTATTATATCATATCGGTGTTGAGCATGCTTTTGAGCATGTTGGCCTGCACATCAACCTCGCTGATGCTTTGTAAGAAATTAATATCGTTTAATTTACGGTAATTTTCGACCAGCAGGGTTTTAATTTCGGCCGGGATAGTTGTTTTAATGTTGTTGATGCTGTTGTTCAGCTGGTCGTTCTTGTCGGTCAGTTCCTGGATGAATTGCCCTTTTTTCGACAGCTCATTATTCAGATTAGCGGTATCGATTTGAGTTACATCGCAAAACAGGAAAAGCTGCCTGGCCGGCGAGTAGATAAAATAGCGGTCGGTTTCGTTCAGGCTGTATACCTCGAGCACCTGCTCGCCGGCCTTCAATCCGCAATAAAAACTGCTCCTGAAATCGTACTTGCACAACAAGCCCATCAGTTTTTTGTGGATGGTGGCGTAGGCGTTGCTGTAAATTTCGGTTGGGTTATACTGCGTCATTTCGCTGATGAGCGAAGGCTCCACGGTGTAAAAAAAGTCGGCAGCGTAGGTGTTGCTGAACGCGTTGATGTTTTTTGAAAAAGGATAGTCTGACGTATTATCCGACAGGGCCTGGTACAGCTTGCGCAGCGAAGTGTTGATCTTCAGTGCCTGCCGCTGCTGATCGTTACGAAACTGGTCGGCAGATAATAAAGAACTTTTGAGCTTGTCGATCAGGTCCTTATTGATCTGTATCTCATCGAGCAAAATGAGGATGCTCTTCTCGTTGTTCTTTTTTATCTGCCGCAGCAGTTCGATTAAAGTTTGAGTAAACTGGAGGTGAAACAACTCCAGTTTATTGATGTCGAGTTCGATGTTATCTTCAAATAATTGATGAATAACCTGGCTGCGCAGATAAATTTTGTAAATAATATCGTCGCCAAAAAAAACAGAAAGTAACTGTAGTTTACTGATTATCCTGTTCGAATCGTTTAATATCGCCTTCCGGTTATCATCCATTATTCAAATTTAGCCAACCTGCGTCACATTTTTCTTTAGTTCGGCCTCTAAATTTTGTAATTCGGAGTTTAAAGTCTTGCGGTTTTGCGCGCCTTCTTCGTGTATGCGTTTCACTTCGTTCAGCGTATCGATCAGCGATGCCGTTGTTTTTTTCAATGTTTCTAACGATACCACGGTCTTTTCACCTTCGCGCGCCACGTCTATACTGTTCTGTTTCAGCATGTCGGCGTTCTTTTGCAGGATGGTGTTGGTGGTGTCGGATATCTTTTTCTGCATCTCTACATTGGCTTTTTGCCTTTGCAGGGCCACGGCAATAGTGAGCTGGTTTTTCCAAACCGGGATGGTTGTCGAGATAATGGACTGTGCCTTATCGGCGATGGAGGTGTTGTTGTTTTGTACCACGCGTATCTGCGCCAACGATTGCATCATGATAAAGCGAACCACTTTCAGGTCGGCCAGGCGTTTATCCAAACGGGTTACAAACTCGCGCATATCGGCAATTTCGTAATCGTTGTAATCGGCAGGTCGGCCTTCCATTTCGGCCAGTTTAATGCTCAGCTCGTTGTATTTTAACTGGCCCGCAATGATCAGGTCTTCCATCTGGTGGATATAATCCACATTGCTGTCGAACATGGTTTGCAGCGAACTGTTATCCTTGATGGAGTTTAAACGGCCGGCTTTGATCTTGTTGGTGATCTTATCGATGTTATCCACCACGGTATCATACTTGGCGAACAGTTTTTTGGCATCCATTACCAGGCCTTTCAGGAAAGGCACCTTCATTAAAAAACCTTTCAGGCCGCTCTGGTTCAGCTCATCAACATCGATATAGTTCAGTTCGGTTAGCAATTCGGTGATTAAGCCGCCAACTTCGCCCGAATTATAGGTGCGTACCGAAGTTAAAAACTGGTTACTGTATTTTTCCATCGAACCCTGTACCTCGGAGCCGAAGTTTAAAACCGAGTTAACGTCGTGCGGGTCGAGGCTTTTGCTAATCTCGCCGTATTTTTTCTGATCTGCGGCGGTAACTACCGCGGTGTTCACGTTGCCGTCCTTATCTACTTTGAGTGTGGATGGCAGGTTAACCGTTAGTTCGGGTATATCGTTAACAACGGCAGGCGTTTCGGCTGTTACCGGCACCGTCGGAACCGGAGTCGGCTCTGGAGCCGGAGCCGGTGTTTCGCCGGTTGGGTTGGTGTTTGTATTTTCGGGTGTTGTTTCCATTGCAGACAATTTTTTGGTTTTGATTTTTTGACTGATAAAACAACAGTAAGTTACAAACCTGCCGTTTTACCGTGATTAAAATTAGCGATAAATAACTTTAGTTGTACTTTTTTAAATAATCGGCCAGGCCGCCTTTCATGCCTGCGCCGATGGCCTCAAACTTCCATTTGTCGTCTTTTTTGTAGATGCGGCCAAACTCTACCGCAGTCTCTATCGAAAAATCCTCGTCGAGTTCATATTTCAACAATTCTTCGTTGGTAACACCATCAAAAATGCGGATGAACGAGTTGCGCACCTGCCCGAAATTCTGGCGTCGGGCATCAGCCTCGTGTATGGTTACCACCACATTAATTTCGCTCACGCGCGAATCTATTTTCGACAGGTCGACCCTGATCTGCTCGTCATCGCCGTCGCCTTCGCCGGTCAGGTTGTCGCCGGTATGCTCCACCGCGCCGTCCGGCGATTTGAGGTTATTGTAAAACACAAAGTACTCATCGGCCAGTATTTTTTTGTTATCACCAACGATAAATACCGAGGCATCCAGGTCGAAATCGGCGCCTGTTGATGAGGTATTGGTATCCCAGCCTAAACCTATGGTAAATTTGGGCGCGTTAATGGCCTCGCGTTGCCCTTTTTGCAGATTGATTGCCATGTTATGCTAATATTTTGTTATCGGTAAATAAATAATATTTAATGTAGTTGAGGTTAGGCTGGTAGCTCTCCATGGTATGGTAGCTGTTGCCTAAAGCCATATTATAAAGTTCGGTAATAAAGGCTTTGTTTTGGTTATTTAAAAACACCGTAAAACTATCGTGATCGTAGTTTAAAATGTATTTGACGATGCGGGTGTTAATGCAAAAGCTGTCGCTATTGATGATGGGCTCCAGGTCGAAAATCGATTTTACCTCGTAATAATTGAGGTAGTTTTCGATATTGGGATGGATGTCGGCATTAGCCAGCTCGGCAAAGTACAGCATGTGGATATCGTTGTGCAGGTTGTACTGCGTTATCATTTTCTGTATCATGCGCTCGTGGCTGCCGGTTATTTTGATATCGTCTAAAAATAGCAGCGTTTTGCCTTTCAAAAATTCGGCATCGATGTGGAACGAGTCGTTGCCGATCAGGTTCATGCGCTGCTCGGCATTCAGCTCGCCGTAATCTTCCTTGTAGGTGATCGTGCGGTGAACCTTGGTTTCCTGCACAACGGGTAAGCCATACCCCGCGAGGTAGTGGTTGAGCCTGTAAACAAAAGCGTTCTTCATGGCGAAGGTTGCCGTCGGGATAAACGAGTACGGGCTCGATATCACTACAGTCTGATTATGGATTGGATTTTCGGCCAGTACATCGCTGATAAAACCCTCGGCCAGCGCAGTGCCGAACCGTGCCGAAACTTCGCCATCGCCAAATTTAAAGCGGCTGTAATGGCCGGCATCAAAACCAAAGCTGGTGCTGTTGCTTATTTTATGTAACGAATAAATGTTGTGCAGCATCGTAGATTAGTTTTTTGATAGCTATATCGTTCGAATTAACCAGCAGGCTGTTAATGCCTACCGACTGTGCGCCTTCGATATCGGCCCGGGGGTTATCGCCGATATGGATGATCTGATCTAAAGGTACATATCTTAACGCTGAAATTTCATCCAGCATCAGCCTAAAAAATGCTTTGTTGGGTTTTGACAGACCGGCCTCGTCCGAATACAACTGAAAATCGAAATACCGGCCGATGCCTAACTCATTTAAAACCTTGCACAGCGTACTGCCTTTGATAAAGCCGGTATTGCTTAAAATGCTCATGGTGCAGCCAGTTTGTTTTAATTGCGATAGCACCGGCGCCGTATCATCGCTGTAAAGCAAAGGCATATACTTAAACAGCAAAGCCTCCATATCGGCAAACAAAACCGGCAGGCCGATATCCGTTAAAGCTATCTGCCCGTCGTTAATGAGGCTGATCGCCATCAGGTACAGCTCGTCGGCACCGATATTTTTGCCGGTGGCCTCGTTGATGCTGTTGCCCAGCTGGTCGACCTGGCGGAATATCCGTTCCACCTCCTCCAGCGGCTTGTGCAGGCTGTTGTAGTGCTGATGAAAATACGAGGCCCGTTGCTGCTTGAACAGCGGGTTTGATCTGATCAGCGTTAACCACAGATCGAACGAATAATGTTGGTAGGCGGGCATGTTTGTTTGCTTTTATTCGTAATCAGATACCGTTTTTATAAGATCGAACCCCGTTAACCGGTTTTTTCAATTCCCTCCCTTGGGAGGGGTGTATTGGCCTGTGATTTGGCAGGGAGGGGTATCATACGCTTTGCACATTACATAAACCCCTCCCTGCACCCTCCCGGGGGAGGGAATCGCACATTGCCCTCGCTTTTGATTTAACCTAAATCAATTACGTATACTGTTTCAGTATCTCAACAAAGTTATCGGTTGGGTGCGGCTCGCCCAGGGCGCGGAACTTCCAGGTGCCGTCGCGGCGGTAAACCTCGGCAAAGGTCATGGCGCACATCCCGTTAAAGGTGGCATCGCCCGACAGGCTGAAGCGCGCTATCTCGCGCCCGCGGGCATCCACCGCGCGGATAAAGGCGTTCTCGACCATGCCGAAATGCTGGTGGTTTTGCCTGCCCTGGTAAATAGCTACCACGAATACGATGCGGTCGAACTGCGGTTCGAGGCTGTCGAGCTTGACGATGATCTGTTCATCGTCGCCGTCGCCGGCACCGGTGCGGTTATCGCCCGTTAGCCAGATGTGGCCCGACGGGTGTATCATCGAGTTAAAATAGACCACGTCGCCCTCGTACATATTGATGTGGCGGCCGCCTTTATCAATTGCCCGGCCCATGTTGGCCACTTTGCCGCTGCTGTTGAGCAGAAAGGCTATCGCGTCCAGGTCGTACTCATCGCTTTCGCCGCCGCCGAACAGTTTTCCCAGCAGGCCGCCGCTTTTTTGCCGAACGTCCCAACCGAGGCCGATAGTTACCTGCGACAGGTCGAAAGTGTCGCCTTTATCATTTTTTCTCAGGTCGATGGTTTGACCCTTTACCAGATTGATTGCCATATTTTTAGGTTTATTTAATGATCTGCCCTTTGTAATATTTGGATAAAAAGAAAGCCAGGTCCTCTCGGTAGCCAATACCCGATGCCTCGAACTTCCACTGCCCGTTATGTTTGTACAGGCGACCGAACTCGACCGCCGTTTCGATAGAGAAATCTTCACCCAGCTCGTATTTGGCAATCTCGCGGCCGGTTACATCGTCGACGATGCGGATATACGAATCGCGCACCTGCCCGTAATTTTGCCTGCGCGCCAGCGCCTCGTGTATGGTCACCACGAATAAGATCTCGCCGATGCGCGGGTCGACTTTAGCCAGGTCGACCGATATCGTCTCATCGTCGCCGCCGTCGCTGTTGCCGCCTGTCGGGTCGTCGCCGCTGTGGTGCAGGGCGCGGTCGGGCGAGTCGGTATTACCATAAAAAATAAAGAATTCCTCCTGTGGGATCAACCTGTTCTGGTCGATCATGAACGCCGAGGCATCCAGGTCAAAATCGTACCCGGTGCCTTCGTGGGGGTTCCAGCCCAAACCCACACTTATTTTCGACAGGCCGATATCAATGCGCTGCCCTTTCTGAAGATTTATAGCCATTGTTTTAGTAAATGCTTATTATAAAATTTAGAGTAATGTTACGCTAAAATATTACATGTTGGGTGAAATTTTGGAATTCGGATGTGGGAATTCGGATTTAGTTGATTTTGATTGGGATGTGGTGATTGGAAGGTTGTAAAGTTTGAATGTTGAAAGCTTAGGATTGTTTTGTTTACTTACCGGCGCAAGTTTAAGGGCTGGTGGTGCGGTGGCTTAACTTGTGCCTGAAATGGTTGCAAAGGCGCTTGCGATAGCATCTGGGTTCCCGCTCGCCGCCGCGGGAGGGCTCTTACTTTTTTCTTGATAAAAAAGTAACAAAAACCGAGCGCGAGCGAGCTCATGAACACCGATAAAAAAATAAACACATCGTGAATAAATCAAGAGAATACGATCCTTCGGCGCGCAAGGCCATACTCCCGGCCCGGCGTATTCTCGGGCCTGCGCTCCAGTTGAATATTATTTATGGGTTAACGTTGGCTGAGCGGACCTGCATAGTTTACCACAAGCGGCACGCTTGCGGTAGCGGGGAGACGCTTGTGGTAGCGCGGAGCTTGCGGTAGTAAGTGGTTAATCATCATCCTCTATTTTTTCAATGGCATTGTTTATCCGTTCATTTTCTTTATTCAAAATTGACTTTGATTTCTTGTTCATTTTATTAGCAATCATAGCTAAACCAGGTATTTTTTCAAGTTTTTCAAATGCTTTGCTAAGCTGAACGCTTTTGTCCAATGCATCCATCAAAGGGTGATCTGATTTATTGTAATCAGATATGAGTTTTCCTGGATTTTCAGAACTAACTTCCAAAATATTATATAAGAGCTTATTTCGTAAATCGGTTGAAACTTTTTGATCGGATATGTTGTCAATCTGAGTGGACAATCCCTCAAATGTTTTACTTAATACTTCCTTGTGGCTGTATTCTTCACTGAGTCGTTTGGATAAGTTCATCTTTCGATTTGATGAATAGGCAACCCATAACACAGGAATGTATAACGGTAAAATTGAAAGCACTAACCTTGGCATATCCAAAAGGACTTTATCAAAAGGTTTTTCTTTGACTAATGAAACTATACTTATAATAAAAGGTATAAGTGAGACAAATACTAAACCCCAAATCGCTCCAATGAAAGCTCTATTAAGAATCGTATATTCTTTGATTTCAGCATCCTTTTTTTCCGAATAAGCAGAGCTCAAGCCAGCAGTTAATGCATTTGGTAATAAAGCTTCAATTTTATTGGCTAATAATGTGTATTTTAAATCCCAACCACTAGCTTGGGTGGCATAGGTCATTTTAATGTCGGTTAATATATTTTGATAGTCGGTAGTGGTTTTGGTTTTGATTTCTTCAACTGTATCCACTGCTGTTCTTATCTGCTCATTTAACTCGTTATAGGCACTTTCCAATTCATCCTTTAAGCCCTTTACTTCTGTTTTAGAATTTTCTTCAGTTGTCGTATATCCAAATATATCGTAGTAGATTTGATCTATTTCCTTTTTTCTTGTTAATAATGATCTATGTAATGTCTCTATTTTCGCTGATGTATCGTCACCATCTGTTAGAAGATCTTGAAGTTTTTTAACTTTCTCAGTTAATTCATCAAAATCTTCAAAGACTTCTTCTAATTCCTCAATATTTCCAGTGATTCCAGTTTTACTTATTTCAATTTCGTTAAGTATGGTTTTTATCCTTTGATTATTTTCTATTGCTTCCGTTGTCTCAGTATTAATTTTTTCGCTTAAAGATGATATGGAAGCTGAAATTTGGTTGATTTCATTTGTTTTTTCTTCAACTTCGCTTAAATATTGAGATATAGTATTTTTCGATTCTTCACTTTTGTTTCTATATTCAGAGGCTTTTCTTGAAGCTTGTTTAGATTCATTAACATAATCCTCGGGTATTTTTGATATTTCATAATCTATTCGGCTATGTAGTTCATTCTCAATTGTATTTACCTTGTGCCAGAGTTTTTTTCTTTCCTCGTCAAGATATTCATAATCTGATTTTCCCATGGAGTTTAAAGTTTAGGTTAATAATAGTTAGGGTGAATTGTAAATATATAAATAATTAAAATTGTAATATTGTAACCTTCCTGATAATACTACTACATTAAAGAGTAAGCAATACGCTTACTCCATCTTAAGCACCCTTCTGGCGCAAGTATGCAGCGCAGGCAAATGAGCGCAGTGTACTTGTGCCTTCAATAATCTTTAGGCACAAGTTAACCCGCCGCACCACCAGCCTTCAAATTTGCGCGGCAAAAGTTGTTGGTGACAACACCAACAACGTGCAGGATAAAACAGGCATCTGTGAGGTAACCCACAAATAATATTTAACTGGAGCGTGGGGCCGAGAATACGCCGGGCCGGGAGTTGGCCTTGCGCGCCGAAGGATCGTATTCTCTTGATTTTTGGATACTTTTTATCAAGAAAAAGTATCGAGCCCTCCCGCGGCGGCGAGCGGGGCCGATAAGCCATCGCAAGCGCCCCTGCACCCATTTCAGCCACAAGTTAATCCCTGTCCGGCAGGCAGGCACCGCACCCTGGTTCGACAGGCTCACCATGACAGCCAGCCCTTAAACTTGCGCCGGTAAAAAATGGCCGTTTGAGACTTTGCACAAGTAGACTTGTCCTGAGAGATTGCTTCGTCCCCCGCAATGACATAGTGGCGATGGTTGGTTTGTTTTGTAATAAATTAATCTTGTTAATTTCCACAATTTTCCGTATATTTAAGATTTTACATTACTATAGTAATAATCAAACTTAAATAGACCAACCCGATGAACACAGACGAAACAAACGAACTTTATGGCAAACTCACGCACCAGCAGCAGCGCTTTTGCGATGAGTACCTGACCCATTTTAATGCTTTTAAGGCTGCCATCAACAGCGGCTACAGCGAGAACACGAGCCGCAAAGGAGCACTTTTGCATGTGCCTAAAATTCAGCATTATTTAAAAGAGGCGATGAACCGGCGCAGCCGGCGGCTGGAAATTACGCATGATATGATCCTGCGGGAACTATCAAAGATAGCCTTCAGCAATATGGGCAATTATTACGACGAATATGCCTGCCTGAAACGGATGAACGAACTGACCGTTGACGAGAAAGCAGCCATTGCCAGTTATGATATTGTGGAGATACAGGACGGCGAGGGTTACCGGGTGGGGATGCAGAGCAAGATCAAGCTGCATAACAAGATGAGCGCGCTGGATAAGATAGCGCGGCATTTGGATTTTTATGGAACGGTGGGGGTGAAGAAGTATCAGGTAGCGGGTATCAAGTATCAAGATGAGGAAAGTCCGATGTCCGAAAGTCCGGAAGTCGGAAAGACGGAAGAAGTAGCAGCAACTGCAGTTGTTGACCGGAGCCTGGATAACTTGCCGATGGATTACCCGGAGGAGGATTTTGAGCTGGAGGGGATAGAGCTGAAGACGCTGATGGCGCTGGAGGGGGTGGATGTTAGCCCGGGTGCCCGGGAGTATCAAGTAGCAAGTATCGAGTATCAAGATGGGGGTGAGCAAGAAGGCGGAAGCATGAAGCGAGAAGCTTTTTTGAAGGATGGAACTGAAAACATCGAAAATATGCTTACAATTTCCCCCCTGGCTGGAAGAAGTCCGGAAGTCGGAAAGTCGGGAAAGACCGAAAGTAAAAAGCATCTTGCGGACTTTCGGACACCGGACTTTCGGACTGAAACTGCGTTAGGGATGGCAGCGGATACCGGCCCCGTGGCTAAGGCCTCCCGATGGGTATCGGGACAGGTCGTGCAGTATGAGCGGACAGCCCGGGCCGCAGGCAACGCCCTTTAAAAAGTCAAAAGGAAAAATTCAAAATTCAAAAATGACTTGCAAACATCTCTGCCTGTGAGGTGCCAAAACAAGTTCGGCATGACTTCAAAAAGAAGAAATCAAAAAAAATAAATTCGAAATTGAACGTTCGAAATTAAGCCTACTTCTTCCCCTTGCCATCCAAATTATAGCCCAGGCTAAACCTCAAAGTATTGGATAAAGCATTGTATTGGGTTTGCGAGAAGAGGTACGAAAAATCGATCGCGATGTTGTTGTAGCGGAAGCCTGCGCCCAGGGTAAAAAACTGGCGGTTGCCTTTGTTGGGGTTTTCGTAAAAATACCCCCCGCGCAAGGCAAACTGGTTATGGAACCACAGTTCGGCGCCGGTTGAGTAGGTGATCTCCTGCATTTCTTCGCTCATACCGCCGGGGGCATCGCTGAAAGAGCCGAAGATGCCCGATACCACCGAGCGGTTATCATCCGTACCGCTGACGATCTTGCCGTTGGCATCGCGCAGGGGCGGGGTAGGTACCAAAAGCTTGTTCAGATCGAGCGCCAGGGTGAGTTTGGTATCATCGTTAAATATCCAGGTGTTGGCGGCGCCTATTTTGAGGTTGGCAGGTAAAAAATACTGCTGCCCGTTGGTTACATAACTCACTTTGGGGCCAATGTTGCTGATGTTGACACCGTAGGCAAAAACAGCGTCGCCGCCAAACTCGCGCACATCGTGTGTCGAAAACATCGATACATCGGCAGCTATTGCATTCACGGCATTGTATTGCTGGGCGCCGGTAGCTATGCCCTGCGAAAGGTTGGAATGAATATAGCGCAAAGCCAGGCCCAATGATAAGTTCGGGCTGAATTTACGGGCCAGCGACACATCAAAAGCAAATTCGGTAGGTTTTGATGTACCCAGCGAGTTTTGGTTATCATCATACAGGCTCAGCGTACCCAGGTTAAAGTAACGCAGCGATGCACCGATGGTGTTGCGGTCGTCGAGCTTTTGCGAAAAATTGAGGTTGGCGAGGCTAACGTCCGACACGAGGTTACGCAGCCAGGGGCTGTATGACAGCGAGAAATTTGTTTCTTTCTCCAAAAAAGCAAGCTTCGAGGCGTTCCAGTATTGCGAGTTCGCATCGGGCGAAAGCGCCACACCGGCATCGCCCATGGCACCGGAGCGCGCATCGGGCGAGATATTTAAAAACGGTAAAGCTGTATTGATGGGTTGTGAGCTGCTTTGCGCCAAGGCCATCGTCGAAAAACCTGAGCATATAATTAATGCATAAATGTATCTCATGATGCGGGGTATTGGGGTTTCCATCAATATTTACCGGCTTGCAATAAACTACCGAAAGTTAAATATAACTACTAAAATATGTAAGTCCCAAAAAAATATTTACCGCGGATGTATATTGTGCGGTACCGGCAAACGAAAATGTCCAAAAACTGTTATAAACACATTATCTTTAAGCTATGAATAAGGAAGCTTTGAACGATACCGCCCTGAAGCTAATGGCCGGTAATAAGGGCCTGCTGGCTATGGATGAGAGCATACCTACGGCCAATAAACGTTTTGCCGAAGCCGGTATACCGCAAACCGTCGAATACCGGCGTAAATATCGCGAGCTGATTGTAACAACACCCGGCTTGGGCGAGCACATCAGCGGCGCTATTTTGTTCGACGAAACTATCCGCCAGGCAACAGCCGATGGCACACCGTTTTTAGATATCTTACATCAACAGGGGATAATTCCGGGGATCAAACTCGACGAAGGGGCTAAGGATATGGCCGCTTTTCCGGGCGAAAAAATAACCGAAGGACTGGATGGCCTGCGCGAACGTTTAGCCGCTTATGTCAAAGCCGGGTTGAAATTTGCTAAATGGCGCGCGGTAATTACCATTGGCGATGGCCTGCCTACCGAAGGGAATATCTACACAAACGCTTATACCCTTGCACGTTATGCTGCGCTTTGCCAGGAGGCAGGATTGGTGCCGATCGTCGAGCCCGAAGTACTGATGGATGGCGATAATACGATTGAGCGTTGTTTTGAGGTAACCCAAAGGGTACTGCACATTGTTTTTGAGGTGCTCGTTAAACAGCGCATATGCCTGGAAGGGATGATACTTAAACCCAACATGGTTTTACCGGGGCTAAGGTCGGCACAACAGGTTGATGCCGGCAGGGTAGCTTACGAAACCATCAAATGCCTGCTGCGCTGCGTACCGGCCGCCGTGCCTGGTATCGCATTTTTATCGGGCGGGCAATCAGAAACCGATGCGACGGCACACCTGAATGCCATGCATGTAAAATACCACGATAATTTACCCTGGGCCCTGACGTTCTCTTTTGCAAGGGCCATACAGCAGCCAGCCATGGATTACTGGAAAGGTAAAGACGAAAATGTAGCCGGAGCCCAAAGGCTGCTTTACCATCGTGCAAAGCTCAATACCATAGCCCGGGCAGCAAAATACAGCACATTGTTAGAACAATCGCCTGCCTGAAAAAAATTTCGTTTTTGTTAAAACGAAACTCCTGCTCTGTCATTTTTTTATATTTTAGTGGGCAGGTTAACTGGCCGGCCTTTAAACCTACCTATGGGGAACTTTTGATTTGATCAATTGAAAGTGGATATGTTAAATAACGAGCGGGGGTTAAAAACTAAAACTGTAAGTATACAGAGCCTGTACGAAAGCTACGGCGCTATGCTTTTAGGTTATATTATTGCTATTGTTAAGGATAAGGAACTGGCCGAAAACTATCTTGTGAAAGTGTTCGGTTGTATTGCTGCCCGGTTTGCTCACATCGAATGGGACGAAAGCAGTGCATGGCACCAGTTACGGCGTTTGGCCAGTCAAGAGTTATCTGCCTTTACCGATACGGTAAAGGCATGCGGATACTACGGCGGACAGCCGGATGCGACGTTAACCGGCAACAAATATGTTAGCCGCATGACTGATGAACAGCGACAGGTTTTCTGCAATATTTATTATCACCAGTATACCGTGGCACAACTGGCGCTCGGTCTCGATAAAACCGAAGCTGCAGTTAACAAGATTTTAAAGGAAGCATTTACTATTATAAAGCAATCGCATGAATATTAAGGAATACATAGATAGCGGTATTCTCGAATCGTATGTGCTGGGCTCGGCTTCGGAAGAAGAGGCCCTCGAATTGCTGCGTTTAAAAAAACAATATCCCGAGATACAGCGAGCCTTAAACGAGCTTGAAATTGATATGCAACGCATTGCCGAACACATGGCTGTTGCTCCGCCGCCCGGTATGTGGAACCGTATTGAGAATAGCATAAACGAGCTCATCACCACGCCCGAAATTGAAACCTTGCAACTCAACGGCCGCCGCTATGAACGGCAGGCACAACAGGGCAGCGGCCAGCAATATATCGATATCGAAGCCGAAAGCACCCATATACGCGTGCATAAAAACTGGAGATGGATTTTTGCGGCCGTATTTATTTTAGGTAAGATATTTTTGGCCTGCGCCATTTATTTTTATTTAGAGAACCGCCAGGCACAGCAGCAGATACTGGAGCTGAAAACTGAGTTGAAACAGCCGGTACAGCCTTGATTTATGATATGGTTTTATAGAAACGTCACATGTTTTACTGTATACTTGTATATGTTAAAATTTCTGTAAATTATTAACTTAACTATACTGATAACTGTTTGAAAAAATATTTACTTTTCTGTCTGTTATACCTGATAACATTATTGGCTGTAGCGCAGGCGCCGTTGGTGACTTCGTTTAGTCCGGCAAGCGGACCGGTAGGCACCATGGTAACTATCAGCGGCTTTTATTTCAACCCTTCTGCTTCTGCGAATATTGTTTCTTTTGGCGGAGTGCGGGCTACCGTTTCAGCTGCATCTCCAACATCGTTAACCATCACTGTACCCCCAGGCGGCACTTATCAACCTATAGCGGTTTTAAATACCGCCAATGGTTTATCTGGCAATTCGGTAAGGCCGTTTATTGTTACTGCGGATAACAAAGGGAATTTTACCAGTTCTGATCTCGAGGCTAAAGTAGATTTTAATACGGGTGTAGTGCCTCAGCCTATATGCATGAGTGATCTGGACGGTGACGGCAAATTGGATGTTGCCGTTTTAAACACTAACTACACAAGCAATAGTATATCGCTTTTTCGCAATACTTCAACCAGAAATGTGCCATTTAGCACATCATCATTTGCAACCAGGGTTGATATTGCTACCAACAATAATCCAAGTTTATTAATGGTGCAAGATATAGATGGCGATGGCAGGCCCGATCTGATAGCCGCAGCCGGCGGCACCGTTTCCATCTACCATAACAATGCCACCGCGGGAGTTATAAATGCTTCTTCTTTCGCGCCTAAAGTTGATTTCACGATATTAACATCTTCGTTTTCCGATGTACATATAGCCGATATCGACGGTGATGGAAAACCCGATATCCTGGTAACCGATAACGCTGGAACCACGCTATCCATTTTGTTAAATAAAACTACAACAGGCAGCATTAACTCAAATTCGTTTGCTGCCAAAGTTGATATTCCGATTGCATGTTATCGATTTGCCGTAGCCGATTTGGATAATGACGGCAAGCTTGACATTGCCGGAATCAACACCCCACAGAATACTGTATCTGTATTGCATAACATTATGACGGTCACAGGCTCTGTAAGTGCAGCATCTTTTGGCACCAAGGTTGATTTTGCAACAAGCAAGAGTCCAAGTTCAATTATTGCTGCCGATGTAACGGGTGACGGTAAGCTTGATCTGATAGTAGGTTATTATTTAAACAATGCGATTTGTATTTTACAGAACTCCACCAACGGCGGCGTAATTAACAGCAGTTCGTTTGGTGCAGAAGTTGATTTTACTACAGGTAAATCGCCAAATTTTATCACTGTCAATGATATCGATGGTGACGGACAGGTGGATATTGTTGTATCAAATTTTACCGATAATACGATATCGTTGTTTCACAATGTTTACACCGGCGGAGCAATAACCTCTTCATCTTTCTCTCCAAAGGTCGATCTGGCTACAGGCCTTGGGCCATCTGGAACAGTAACAGGTGATATAGATGGCGACGGCAGGCCTGAAATTGCTGTATGTAGCGGTGCCTCGTTTTCATTATATCGTAACAACCCAACAAACCCGCCGGTCATCAGTGCGGTCTCACCGTGGAGCGGCCCCGTCGGTTCAACGGTTACTATCACCGGTTTAAACTTTAATAAAGATGCCGTTGGCAACAACATAGTATATTTCGGCGCTACACGCGCTACAGTAATATCGGCAACAAATACACAACTGGCGGTTACAGTTCCTCCCGGTTCAACATATCAACCAATATCCGTTTTAAATTCAGAAACCCGGCGTACAGGCTTTTCAATTAAGCCATTTAATGTAACCTACCCGAACAATTCGGTTATCAAAACGATCGACTTTGCTACACCTGGCAATGCATATACCACAACAGCATCGCAAACGGGTATTGAACTTGCAGATATTGATGGTGACGGTAAACCCGACATGATAACAGCCGACCTGAGTACTAAAAATATTGGCGTATGGTTGAATACCGGGTCGGTGAATCAGCAGCTTACGGGCCAATTTGCGGGTGTAGTATTTTTTGACGGAGGCGACGCTATAGACATGTTTAAAATTGCAGATCTGGATGGTGACGGCAAACCGGATATAGCCACTATAAACAGCAAAACCCAAATACTATCAATACTGCATAATATTTCGACTCCAGGTCATGTAGCTTTTGATAAACGGATAGACTTTACGGTATATGCCAATCTTTTATACACCGAGATAGCTTTGGCGGATATTAACATGGATGGTAAACCCGATGTTATATTATCGGGCGGTAATGCAGGATATATCTCGGTCCATCGCAATACATCAACTTCCGGCGCCATTTCATTTGCACAACCGGTTATTCTGAATAATTATCTATCGTCAACCGCAGGCACGCAGATCGGCGATATTGATGGCGATGGCAAACCGGATATTGTGACCTATGGCGCGGCGGTGTTTCGAAACACATCTACTAACACTTCGATAAGTTTTGACGCGCCGGTAAGCTTAACAAATTTAAGCTGGTCGGTTAAATTGGCCGATCTTGATGGCGACGGCAAACTTGATATCATACTGCCATCGAATGGAAATACCGGGGTTGGCATACTTAGAAACACAGCAGTACCGGGTGCTATCTCGGCGGCCTCTTTTGCTGCGCTTGTTACGCTCGATGCACATAGCGACCGCCCAACGGATGTCTATATTGCAGATATGGATGGAGATGGTAAACCCGACATATTTACTATAAACGGCGACCAATACGGACAAAGCACTATAGGTATACTACATAATGCTACAACAAACAGTAACCTTGCATTCGATTATGTTACTGATCTTAATATCCGCTCAACCGCTTACCATATGGCAATCGGAGATATAGATGGCGACGGTTTACCCGATATATTGGTGCCCACAGGATATAATATCCAACCATTTTATTATCGCCCGCTTAATGTCAGCCAAAGTACACCGCCGATTATTACCTCGATTGCGCCAACCCGGGTAGCCATTGGCAGCACAGTTACCATAACCGGAAGCGGGTTTAACCCGCAAGCGCAAAAAAACATTGTTTTATTTGGCGATGTTCAGGCAAAAATAACTTCGGCATCGGCAACTAACTTATCAGTTACTGTGCCGGTTGGAAATAACTACAGTAATTTATCGGTAATAAATACCGATAACGGTCTTGCCGGATATTCATACACTCCGGTAAGTGTTACTTTCAATTCAAAACAGAGCATAGCAGCAACCGATTTTGCTGCACCCGTGATATTAACCCTCGGCGTCAATGCGATTAGAAACAATACCCTGCTGAAAGATATTGACGGTGATGGCAAGCTTGATCTGCTTGTGTTTAGCTACGACGTTATCACCAGTTTAAATTCATTGTTGATATATCGAAATATTTCTACCACGGGCAGCCTGACAACATCATCATTTGCCGCACCTGTTGTGTTTACCGAAGCTGTTTACGGATTATATTATGTAGCGGATATGGATGCTGACGGTAAACCCGACATTATATTTTTCGGTTCGTATAACGGCGGCCAAAACGCATATTATTTTAAAAAGAACATATCAACTGCCGGTAACATTACTTTCGCCAATTACACAGGTACAACAATAACACAATCTATACCGGCAGCAAGTGGTTTTGTTGATATTGACGGCGACGGGTTACCCGACCTTATCGGAGCCAGCGGAGATACCGGTTATCCTTCAAACTCGGCCTGGGTTATGCATAATATTTCCCGCACGCCATTTACTTTTTCGCCTCCTAAAAGTTATCTGGCAGCACCGGCCACCGATGCTCAGAACCACTTAGGCTTAACCGCGCTGGCGGTTGATGATCTGGACGGTGATGGGAAGCCTGATTTTGCCGTTACAAGTCAGAGTGGAAGTGTATCGATACTGAAAAACAAGGCTGTGCCCGGTATAATTGATAATTCATTTGCACCGTGTGTAAATACCTCACTTACTAAGTATATGCTCACAAGTATTACTTCGGGGGATATCGACGGTGACGGCAAACCGGATTTGATTGTATCGGATTTCTCAGACAGCACCCTGTTTATTTTACGCAATACATCAACCACCGCAAACATCAATTTTGCTTCAGCATTTCAATTAAAGGCATTACCCTCTGCTGCGACAATTTTAACAGATATTGATGGAGATGGAAAGCCAGATATAGTTTTAACGGCTTATCAGAGTCTATCTATATTTCGCAATACCAGCACAAGCAGCAACATGTCTTTTTCGCCAATGGTAAATATTACTAATACCGGAGCAGCAGGCACTTCTATAGGCGATCTGGACGGTGATGGCAAGGCCGATCTGGTAACAACTTCTGGTAATAAGATCGCTATTTATCGCTATGCGCCACCGGTTCCGCAGCCACCTGCCATTGCCTCATTCACACCAACTACGGCATCTGCGGGCACTACCATAACTATACGTGGCGCAAACCTGGATAACGCTACGGCGGTATCCTTCGGGGGCACGGCGGCGGCATCATACAATCTGGTATCAACCAGCGTTATTACCGCCGTGGTGGCATCCGGCACAACGGGCAACGTAAGCGTTACAACCTTTGGCGGTACAGGTAATTTGCCCGGTTTCATTTTTGTACCTGTACCAACTATCACCGCCGGTGGTTCAACCACCTTTACGCAAGGGGGCAACGTAGTATTAACCGCCAGCCCGGGTACAGGTTATGCCTACCAATGGTTTAAAGATGGTGTTGCCATAAACGGCGCTACTGCAGCAAGTTATACCGCTACGCAAAGCGGAGCATATACAGTGTCTATTACTTTAAACGGCGTCAACCAAACATCGGCAACTACCATAGTTTCCAGCGTTTTCACCCTCCCGGCCTCCAACTTTAGTTTATCGGCCAACAGTGCCACCTGCCATGGCTCGGCCAACGGTACGATCAGTATTGCAGCAGCACAGAATTTAAATTATACGGCAACCATAACAGGTGGCAGCGTAAACGCGACCTATCCGTTTACTACAAACAAAACCATCAGTAACCTGGCAGCCGGCACCTATAATGTTTGCTTTACGGTAGCCGGGCAAAGTAGCTACCAGCAGTGTTTTACCGTGGTGATCACTGAGCCGAAAGATCTGTCGGTATATGCAGCAGTAAACAATACCATCCAAAGTGTAAACCTTACCCTGGATGGGGGCAATACCTATTTTATTACCCTGAATGGAGTAACGACGACAACCACGAACAGTAACATCAGCCTGGCGTTAAACAAAGGGATAAACGACCTGATGGTGACTACAGATAAACCCTGCCAGGGCACCTATCAAAAGCGTATCGATCTTTCTACCGGCGTATCGGCTTACCCGAACCCGTTCACATCAACGCTGCATGTAAATATTGGCAATGACCAGGTAGCGTCGGCAACGATCGAATTATACAACACTGCCGGATTAAAAGTTTACAGTAAACAATTTAATAACGTATCGGGCGAAGTGGAGATAGCACCGGGCAACCTCATGCCAGGCATCTATATGCTCAAATTATCAACAGATCAGTTGGAGAAAGTATTTAAAGTAGTAAAACAATGAGAAGCAGATCATCATATTAAGCATAGCATCATCAACCCTAAACAAGGCAAGATAACGTATCTCGTACGAATTCCTGATGGTATCCGTATCTTAATTAATTGCTCCTGTCAACATCGTGCGTCATCGTGATCACATCGCGGTACCCTGTAGGCTCAATGCGTATTTTCCCGGTAAACGGATGATCGAGCAAAATAATGATATACATTACCATCCCGATAAAAATACCCAGCATGGCGGTAATCGTCATGTGCAGGCGCACGCTCTCCATATCGATCATCAATGCCGATACCAGTAAAATAAACGCGCCGATGAGTATAGGCACCCATATTTCTATGCTCATGGCCGAGTCGCCATCCAGTTGCCGCAGGCTACGGTAAGTGGCCAGTTCGTTCAACTGTTCAAACATTTCGGCCATCCGTACATCATTGCCTTTTAATTTCTCCATTTTGTAAAACACATCGTTAAAATACAAACGGCCGCTATCGCCCTGCGAGCGCAGGTGCTCCATATCCGGATATTCTTTGTACAGCACATAATTTACATATTTCAGGTAGCTCTTCATCAGTTCGCGCTGGGCAGGGTCGTTATCCGCGTAATAACGGATGTTACGATACAAACCCTTGGCCAGGCTGCCTTCACGGTCGGCATTATTATGTCCTTCTTTCATCGAATCCCAAACAAAAAATACCACAAAGCCGAGCAGCAGGCCATAAAAACCGCCCAGTATGGCGAATGTAAAACCCACGGCTTCGTTATGGGCGCGCTTATACCTGATCCTGATATACTTTCTGAATATGTAAACACCTGCTACACCGATACTGCCAAAGAGCACAAAAATGATAAACAGCAATAAAAACGGTGGTAATTGAAGGATGTAATACATGATGCCGCTAAGGTTTAGGGTTAATATGATAGTTTAAATATATAAAAACAGCAGTTAAAAATGATACGTTCCAAACTTTCAGTTTTTGAGGTTTATTTTTTATTGATATACTTGATCAACAATAAGCCATCGTGAAAACTGATTATGACGCTGTAGTAGTAGGTTCGGGGCCAAATGGGTTGGCGGCAGCCATTTTATTGCAGCAGCATGGCCTGTCGGTTCTGCTGACCGAAGGTAAGGACAGCATCGGCGGCGGTTTACGCTCAGAGCAATTAACTCTACCGGGATATATTCATGATGTTTGTTCGGCTATTCATCCGCTTGCGGCAGCCTCGCCCTTTTTTAAAACACTGCCCCTGCAAAAATTCGGGTTAGAATTTATTTACCCCGCTATAGCTGCGGCGCACCCGTTTGATAATGGCAAAGCAGCCGCGCTCTATCAACCAATAACAGATACTGCGCATACACTTGGCGCCGACGAAGGCGCTTATCGTAAACTGATGCAGCCTATTGTAAACAATTGGCCCGCCATTGCCACTAATGTGCTGGGGCCATTGCGTTTTCCGCAGCACCCGCTAAAAATGGCCAGGTTTGGCCTGGCAGCACTACAACCGGCTACCACATTGTCCGGGCGGTTTAAAACGCCCGAAGCCAAAGGTTTACTGGCGGGCATGGCGGCGCACTGCATGCAGCCTATCAGCAACCCGGCATCATCGGCAGTGGCTTTGGTTTTACTGGCAGCCGGACACCTGAACGGCTGGCCCTTACCTAAAGGGGGTTCGCAACAGATAGCTCATGCGCTTGCAGGCTATTTTATTTCGCTGGGCGGGAAGATCGAAACCGGTACTTATATCCGGTCGATGGGGCAACTGCCATCGGCAAAAGCTGTTTTGTTTGATGTAACACCCCGGCAATTGCTGCAGATAGCCGGGCACCGGTTCTCGAATATTTATAAATGGCAATTGCAGCGTTATCGCTATGGCATGGGCGTGTTCAAGGTCGACTGGGCGCTCGATGGGCCCATCCCGTTCACCGCCGGGCAATGCCGGCATGCCGGTACCGTGCACATCGGCAACGCCATCAACGAAATTGCCGCTTCCGAAAAACAGACGTGGCAGGGCCAACACCCCGAAAAGCCTTTTGTATTGCTGGCACAGCAAAGCTTGTTCGATAACAGCAGGGCGCCGCAGGGCAAACATACTGCCTGGGCCTACTGCCATGTACCGCATGGGTCGGTACGCGACATGACCGACCGGATAGAAAACCAGGTTGAGCGTTTTGCGCCGGGTTTTAAGGACCGTATCCTGGCCCGCCATACCATGAACGCCGCCCAGGTTGAAGCTTATAACCCCAACTATATCGGCGGCGATATCGGCGGCGGAGTTACCGATCTTGGCCAGTTGTTTACCCGCCCGGCTTTACGCTGGTCGCCGTACCGCACATCGGCAAAAGGCATCTATATCTGCTCATCGTCAACGCCGCCGGGCGGCGGCGTGCATGGCATGTGCGGCTATCATTCCGCCCGGCAGGCATTAAGGGATATTTTTAACATCCCGCTAAAAGCTTTATAGGGGCTATCCCGGCTTCGTGTAAAAAGTACACTATTGTCAATTTTACACTTGTTGCCATTTTGGTAACATTGATTTGCGATCGTTACAAATAACCTCATTAAAACCAGCACATTGGCTGTATACTTATATTTCTATGTAATTTTTTTGTTAATTATGATAATTTTCTGGAATTTCACCTAATATTTACCAATTGACCTTCTAAACTTATTGCCGTCTAAAAATGACTGATTACGCTAAGCTGTCGGAAGTTGAACTTGTAGAATTACTGAGGGAAGACGAGCTTAATGCCTTTAAAGAGATTTATAAAAGGTATTGGAAAAAGCTGTACGGCGCGGCATTCAAGCGCCTGAAAAATAAGGAAATATCAGAAGAAATAGTACAGGAACTGTTTACCAACCTTTGGTTTAAGCGGCACTCGTTCCACATTAATCATGGTGTCGATGCCTTTTTATATGCATCAGTAATGCACCTGGTTATCGATCACTTCCGCAAAGAGTCGGTACGCGAAAAATACCGTGAAGCGTTTAAGGTGATCCATACCGATACCGATAATTCGACAGAAGAACAGATATTGTTAAAAGACCTGGCCGATACCCTCGAGCTGGAGATCAACCAGCTGCCCGATAAATGCCGCTCGGTATATACCTTAAGCCGCAAGGAGCACAAATCGAACAAAGAGATCGCTCTTTACCTGGGCATTTCAGAAAAGACCGTCGAAAATCACCTCACCAAGGCCCTTAAAAAATTGCAACTGGGGCTTAGCCATTACCTTACGCTGGCATTGCTGATCGCTATCCGCGAGCTGTTTGTTAAGTAAGACTGTTTTTCACTTTTAGTGAGGCCGACTGTATTCAGCAAGCCGTTAACTTTTTAACTTTGGGAATGCTTCAATTACCGGCACTAAAAATTCTATTGCGAATAAGTCTGATAACAGCCGGGGCTGTCGTACTTTATCAGTTAGCCAACCTTTTCCTGGTTTATCGTTATTTAAAATATGAGTATGCCATACTTATTGCAGTGCTTATCGCATTGGGCACCGGGATTTTCCTCACAAAAAAATATGGTGCTAAAGAACGCGCCGCAGAAAACGACTTAGATAAAAACCCCTTAGACTGCCTCACACCTAAAGAATTGCAAATATTGATAATGATCCATGAAGGAAAAACAAATAAGGAAATAGCCGCCATCAATTTTGTTGAGCTGACTACTGTCAAAACACACGTAAACAATCTTTATGCAAAATTGGAGGTCAATGATCGTAAATCGGCCTCAAAAATATATGCCCGGTATGCTTTTACGATAAAATCATCCTTTTCTCCATCCCCCGAAAGCAGATAGATATTCAATAAATCCTACACTTTTGCATCATGAATAAAAAATATCCCTGGAAGCAAGCGATCATCACCGGCATTGCGGTTGGTTTAGTCGCCGTTACTACCTTCAGCCTGGGCAAGCAGGCGCACCTGAATATCAATGCAGCAACCTTACGCGGACTGACAGGATTGTTGACCCTGGTGATCTTAGGAATTGGTATTTATATTGGTATGCAAAGTATCAAAACCGCGAACAGCGGCAACCTGACCTACGGGCAGGCGGTATTTACCGGATTTATTATTGCGGTGGTTACCGGTATGATAACGGCCCTTGTGAGCGTCGTTTACTGCACGGCCGTTGATCCGGGTTATTCGGCCTATATGATATCGGAAAGCCAAAAAGCGCTATTGGCCAGCGGGAAAAGCCCGGCAGATGTTACCGCTGCCACACCTGCTTTGCAGCAGCAATGGTCAACCGGCGGCCAGGTGGTGCAGGCGCTGGTCGGGCAAACCATTTGCGGGGTTGTGATCGCCCTGGTGATGGGCATCTTTGTAAAAACCAAAAAATAGCATCATGAAAAAATACCTGTTATCGATCGGCATCGCATTACTTGCCACCTCCGTATTTGCGCAGCAAAAGAGCAGCCAGTTCGTATTGATCATCCGCTCAAAAGGAGATATAAGAGCATCCCCGGAAACAATCAAAATCAACATTGCGCACTGGACGGCATGGATGACCGACTTAGGCCGGCATGGTAAAATCGCTGCAGGCTACCGTTTCCCAACGGAGGGTACCACAATAATAAAAGCCGACGGGGATGCTAAACCAGGTGCGTATATTGCGAACGGAGAGCTGGTGAGTTCGTTCCTAATTATCAATGCCGCCGACCTGAATGAAGCCAAACAAATTGCAGCCAAATGTCCTACCTTTGAGTTGGGCGGAACGGTGGAAGTAAGGGCTGTACAAAATACGGCTACTAACTGATCATGCTGAAAAAGGGAGAACATATTGAAGGCATCCCAACCGGGTTGAAGGTACTGCCGGGCCTATGCCTTTTTTGAAAGCTTGTCAAAATCCTGCAGGCAAGGTTATCATAATCGGGCCGGTTTGGCTAACAGAAAGAGATCCGGAAGGTCGGGGCCGATAAAGCCATGATCATGCTGCACAACAAACAAAAAACGCTAAAAACCTAAGATCGGTGTTGGAAGAGAACAGGAAAGATCACTGGGAAAATATTTATCGGACCAAGGCGCCCGGGCAGGTAAGCTGGGCGCAGGATGTGCCGCGGATCTCGCTCGACCTTATCAACGATCTTGACCTGCCTAAAAATGCCGGGATTATTGACATTGGCGGTGGCGACAGCAAATTGGTTGACTATTTGCTGCAAGATGGATTTACCGATATTACCGTTTTGGATATTTCCGGCGAAGCATTAGAAAGAGCTAAAACCAGGCTTGGCGACAAAGCCGCGACAGTTAATTGGGTGATGTCCGATATTACAGCATTCCGGCCGGACAGACAGTATGATCTGTGGCATGATCGTGCCGCATTTCATTTCTTAACAACTTCTCAAGAAATCGATACTTATTTGAGAATCGCCGGAAAAGCAGTAACCCGCTTTATGGTGATCGGTACCTTTTCTGAAAATGGCCCTGAAAAATGTAGCGGTTTGCCGGTTAAACAATATTCGGAAAAGCAGTTGCAGGAGCGCTTAAATCCGGCATTCATAAAAGTTAAGTGTATTAAAGAAGACCACGTTACCCCGTTTGGGACAACGCAAAATTTTCTTTTTTGCAGCTTTAAAACAAAAACAGTGCGGTAATTCCCGCGAGTCTGTCATAAGTGGAAAAACAGACTATTAAAAGAGAAAAATCATAATATTCTAAAAAATTTCAAAAGGGAGTAGGGGGTACGCGTTTGCTAAACGTTATACTATTATAAACCGACCTTTTATTCCCTTTTATGAAAAACATCCCATCAACCGAGTTGCTCGAAAAGTACATTAATGGGAAATGTACAGCCGAAGAAACAGCCCTGATCAAAGACTGGTATTACTCTTTGGAAGGAGAGCCCGATCATGTTTCGAACCTATCCATCTTCGAAGAAAAACTTTTAGAAGAACAGATATACAACCGTATATTAACCAATATTACCCCTCAGGTTGAAGCAGTGCCCGGGGTAACCGAAGAACCGGAGCGCCGCAGGGGCTTCAGGCCGTGGTACGCTGTTGCAGGCATAGCCGCGTCGCTTTTAATTTTTGGCGGGGTATGGCTTGCCCAAACCGGCCGGTTAAAGGATAATACTATTGCTTCTGCCGCCGCGCAGGAACTGGTGGTGATCACCAACAATACCAGCCAGATCTATAAATCAACACTGCCCGATAATAGCGTGGTATGGCTGAGCCCCAACTCACAGATCAAGTTTCCGAAGATATTCGACAAACGTTTCCGCGGCATCAGCATGTCGGGCGAATGCTTTTTCGAGGTGACCAAAAACCCTCAGCAGCCCTTTATCATTACCAGCCGCGCCATTATCACTAAGGTTTGGGGCACCAGTTTCCGCGTGCGCGATAATGACCTGAGCAATTCGGCCGACGTATCGGTATTGACCGGCAAGGTATCGGTAAGCATAAAAAGTAATGATCAGCCCACTGCCGAATTGGTATTGAAAAAGGGCGATGTGATGCTTTATCCGCATCAAAAAGTGGTTTTCCTGGTTGATAAAAACCTGCTGAAACCCGAAAATGAGACCGATCAGGGCATTTTGGCCTGGAACCGCACCAACCTCAATTTTGACAATAAACCATTAAGCGAAATTGTACCTGTACTGAACTCAAAATTCCATGTTCATATCAAGGTAACAAACGAAAGGGTAAACCACTACATCTTAAACGCGGATATGGCCGGCTTTAACCTGGCCGATGTATTGGAAGCATTCAAGAAATCGCTTAACGTAAACTACGAAATTAAAGATAATACCATCGAACTCGAATAAACCAGTTATTTAACCATAAAACCAATTAGCATATGAAAAACAAATTACCTACGTAAGCCGCAGCCGCGGAGGAGAGAAAATCCCAGCTACATAAAACAAAAAAACTTAGAAGTGTTGCGACCACTCCTAAGTTTTAGTCAGCCCGGTTGTAACGCCATTTTTGATGGTGAAGGGGCCTCAATTGTCTCATTTTTACTTAGAAACAAAATCAAATATATGAAATTTCATTTACGAAAACCTATTCCCTGGTTTCAAATCATGAAGATTACATTAAATCAAATATTACTGGCCATACTGTTAACAGGCGTTGCTTATTCCAACTCGCTCAAGGCACAGGATATGCTCGATAAAAAAGTGAACCTCACCGTGCAGAACATCACCCTGATGGATGCGCTGGCCGACCTGCAAAAAAACAGCAGTGTAAAGTTCATCTACAGCAAAAGTTCGATCAACATGCAAAAAAAGGTATCGATCGATGCGGTTAACCAGCCGTTAAAAAATGTACTGGACCAAATATTAAAGCCAAACGGCATCGATTACGAGATTTTAAAAAACCGGATAGTATTGGGCCGTTCGCCGGTACACGTCGGAGAAAACCAGGTAAACGAGATCAGCAACGAAAGTGGCGATAAAATCGAATCGGCCGAAGTGAAGGCAGGCATACCGGTAACCGGCAAGGTTACCGACGACAAAGGCGAGCCTATCATTGGCGCTTCGGTGTTAGAAAAAGGCACCAGTAACGGCACCAACACCAGTATCGACGGTAGCTTTAAATTAAACGTGAGCGGGCCCAACGCCGTGCTGGTAATTGCCTTTATCGGTTACAAAAAAATGGAGATACCGGTAGGCGATCAACATGTTATCAACGTAACCATGGTTGAGGAGATCAAAAACCTGAGCGAAGTGGTTGTTGTAGGCTATGGCGTGCAAAAAAAGAGCGTAACCACCGGCGCTATATCGGGCGTTACCTCAAAGCAGTTTGAAGATCAGCCGGTAACCCGCATCGAGCAGATATTACAGGGCCGTACGTCGGGCGTAACTATCGCCTCGAACGACGGGCAGCCGGGCGACGGCGCTACGGTACGTGTCCGCGGTATCACCTCGTTCAACAATAACGATCCGCTTTGGGTTGTCGACGGTGTAGTAGTTGATAACGGCGGCATAGGTTACCTTAACCAGTCGGATATCGAATCGATCGAGGTGTTGAAAGATGCTACCTCGGCCGCTATTTACGGTACACGCGCTGCAGCAGGTGTTATCCTGGTAACTACCAAAAAAGGTAAAGCCGGCACATCGCAAATTAATTATAATGGCTATTACGGCATATCCGGCCCGGCCCGTAAGCTCGACCTGCTGAATGCAACCCAATACGCAACCCTGCGTAACGAGGCGGCGGTAGCTGCAGGCAACGCGCCCCTATATGCAAACCCGGCGGCATTGGGCGCCGGTACCGACTGGCAATCGCTTATTTTTAACAACAGCGCCAAACGCCAAAACCAGGAGATAAGCCTGGGCGGCGGCAGCGAAAAAAACCAGTATTATACTTCGTTTGGCTACCTGAGCCAGGATGGTATTGTTGCTACCGATATATCAAACTACAAACGCATCAACTTCCGCCTTAACGAAACCATCAAACCTGCCAAATGGATCAGCATCGGTATCAATGCCGGCTACACCTATAACAAAAGCAGGGGTTTGGGCAATACCAACAGCGAGTTCGGCGGCCCGCTGAGCTCGGCTATCAACCTCGACCCGATTACCCCGGCCGTGGTGACAGATGTTGCTGCAGCATCGGCTCCGCCATATTCAAACAACCCGGTGCGCCGTAATGCACAAGGCTATCCTTATGGCATATCGGGCGTGGTAGGGCAAGAGATCACCAACCCGCTGGCCTATATCTCAACCCGCCTGGGCAATTACGGCTGGGCACATAACAGCGTAAGCAATGCCTTTTTAGAGCTCGAGCCCATCAAAGGGTTAAAATTGCGTTCGACGATCGGTACCAAGATCGCGTTTTATGGCAGCGAATCGTTTACCCCTACATTCTACCTTAATTCGTCGACCACCAACTCGCAAAACAATTATAACCGCAGCAGCACCCGTTTGCTGAACTGGAACCTGGAGAACACGGCATCGTACACCAAAGTCATCAAAAAACATACGATCACCGCGCTGTTGGGCCAGGGGGCTTATTCTGATAACAGCTCGTACACTTCCAACGTTACGTACTACAACCTGCCGGTTGATAACTTTAACGATGCCTCGATGAACTTCAGCCTGCCGGCAACCAGCATTATTGCAACAGGCGGCGAAGGCCAGGAGCACACCATCAGCTCGTTGTTTGCCCGTTTGGATTACGATTTCGACGAGCGTTATATTGTACAGGGTGTTGTGCGCCGCGACGGTTCGTCGAGGTTTGGTACAAATAACAAATATGGCGTGTTCCCGGGCGTTTCTGTTGGCTGGGTACCCTCGAAAGAAAACTTCTGGCCAAAGAATGAAGTGATCGACTTTCTGAAGATCCGCGGCAGCTATGGCTCGGTGGGCAGCGACGCCATTAAAGATAACGCTTTCCTTTCAACCATCGGCGGCGGCCGTAACTATGCTTTCGGTACTTCGGGCGGCTACATCAGCGGCTACAGCCCCGATGCACCGTCAAACCCCAACCTGAAATGGGAATCGACCTCGCAAACCAATATCGGTTTTGATGCGATGGTGTTCCACGATTTTAACGTAACCTTCGAGTGGTATAAAAAGAAAACCAGCGGTATCCTGCAATATCCGCCTATCCCGTTATACATAGGCGCTATATCGAACCCTGCAGCCAACATCGGCGATATGGAAAACACCGGCGAGGAGCTGCATATCGACTATCAGAAAAAGTTAGGCAAATTCCAGCTAAGTGTTGATGCAAATGTATCGCACCTTAAAAACCAGGTTACTTACTTAGGTAACGGCCAGGCATTTTTAGATGGGGCAGGCTTCCAGAACGTTCAGGGCGGTATTACGCGCATTACCGTTGGCCAACCCTATAACGCGTTTTACGGTTATCAAAACCTGGGTATTTTTCAAACACAGGCCGAAATTGATGCCTATACCAAAAACGGCACAAGGATACAGCCTAATGCCAAACCGGGCGACTTTAAATGGGGCGACCTTAACGGCGACGGCGTTATTACCGATGCCGACCGTACGTTTATCGGCAACCCTACGCCAAGCTGGCAATATGGTTTAACCATTAACCTGAGCTACAAAGGTTTTGATTTCATCATGTTCGGCCAGGGGCAGGCTGGCAACAAAATATTCCAGGGCTTACACCGCCTGGATATTGCCAATGCCAACTATACTACCAAAGCCTTAACCCGCTGGACTGGCCCGGGTACTTCGACCTCTTTCCCTCGTTTAACTGATAACGATCTGAATCACAACTTTACCTATAACTCGAGCTTCTATCTCGAAGATGGATCGTATTTCCGTGTTAAAGAGCTGCAGTTAGGTTATACCATACCTAAAGCAATCACCCAAAAAGTTGCCATACAACGTGCGCGCATTTATGTTAACGCCGAAAACGTGTTAACCTTCACCAAGTACAGTGGCTACGACCCCGAAATCGGTGGCGGCATCTTCAGTATCGACCGTGGTTTTTATCCGCAGGCACGCTCGTTCATGGTTGGTTTAAGTGTTGGATTTTAATTAAAGAAACTAAAATGAAAAAGTATAGTAAGTATATAGTTATTTGTGCGATAGGCGGTACTTTATTCACCGCCTGTAAAAAGAGCTTTCTGGATATCACACCTAAAGGCACGAACCTCGAAGCAAACTATTACCAGAATGCTACCCAGGCATTTAATGGCCTTGTTGCCGTGTATGATGTTGTTGGCTGGCAGGGCGGAGGTTTCGTAACTAAAGAGAATGCCATGGATGCCGGTAGCGACGACCATGTTGCCGGCGGTGGTAACGCAACCGACATCAGCGACCTGCAGGTGTTTTCGAATTACACACTCACACCTGCCGCCGGCCCGCAGGGCGAATTGTGGAAAGCGGGTTACTCGGGCGTTTTCCGCGCTAATGTACTGTTAGGCAAACTGCCTGCCGTACCGATGGATGATAACCTGAGAAAGCGCTTTATTGCCGAATGCAAAGGGTTACGCGCCTATTTCTATTTCGACCTGGTGCGTTTGTTCAAAAACGTTCCGCTCATCACATCCACTGTTCCGGCCGACCAGATCGATAATGTTGAGCAAGCTGCACCAAGCGCCGTTTATGCGCAGATAGAGCAGGACCTGAAAGACGCCATTGGCGAATCTAACCTGCCTAACACCGTTAATGTAAGTACCGATGGCGGCCGTTTAACCCAGGGCGCTTTGCATGCACTGTTAGGCAAGGTTTACCTGTACGAGCAAAAATGGACCCAGGCTGCTGCCGAACTGGCTATAGTTAACGGCACGCCGGGCCAGCTGAACGCAACCTATGGGTATAAATTGCTGGCAAAATTCGGCGACCTGTGGAACGTGAACAACAAATTCAACAGCGAATCGATACTCGAGGTGGCGCATACTTCGCAATCTGCAGGTAACTGGGGCTGCATAGCTTGTACCGAAGGTAACGTGTTGAATATTATGACCGGCCCGCGCGGTTACACAACAAAAGTTGCAGGCGCGCCCGACTATGTTTCGGGGTACAGCTTCCTGCCTTTTACAGCAGAGTTTTTCAACACCATCCATTTTGATCCGCGCAACAAACCAACCGTTGCCAACCTGGATAGTTTAAAGGCTAACGGCATTGCCGATTATACGCCTGGTTATATGAATACCGGCTTCTTTCTGGAAAAATTCATCGGCCGGGTATCAAACAAATCAACCGGCGCGGGCAACTTCGAACTTAACTTCCCGCAGGATATTTATGAGATCCGTTTAGCCGATACTTACCTGATGGAAGCAGAAGCCCTGATACGCGGCGGCGGCGACCTGGTGCGCGCCGCAGCGTTAATGACCGCCGTGCACAGCCGCGCTTACGGCGATGGCTTAACCCACCCGCTGCCTGCAACCTTTGCAGCGCTTAAGCTGGAACGCCGCCTGGAACTGGCCGGCGAAGGACACCGCTGGTTCGATCTGGTGCGCTGGGGCGATGCACCGACAGTGCTCGGCCCGCGTGGCTTTGTGGCCGGCAAAAACGAAATATTGCCCGTGCCGCTTAACGAGTTAAGCAATACCAAAATTAAACAGAGTAAAGAGTGGGGCGGTACCCTTTAATCATTAACTATAGCAGACATTAAAGATCATGAAATTAAAACTGATAAAAGTATGCTCCGTAGCTTTCGCTTTGCTGGGCATAGCCTTATACGAAGGTTGCAAACCCGAAACCTTTGGTAACGGCAACGGCATTACCTCAAATGGTTTAACGGCGTCTTTCACCGTAACGCCGGTATCGGGCAAAAACAATTATTACGTATTAAAAGCAAACGAAAGCGGCTTGCTCGCGCTTAAATGGGATTTAGGCGATGGCGGCGGCTCAAATATCAGCAAAGCTATCGATACGGTGTTCTACCCCGATGCAGGCTCATACAATGTGGTACTTACCGCCATAGGCGTTGGCGGCGCAACGGCTACGGCATCGCAAACCATCAACGTTGCCACATCCGACCCTAACTCTGGCAACCTGGTTTTGGGTGGTAAATTCACCAGCGCTGCCGACGATGCCAAATGGATACATTTTGTAGTAGGCCCCGGCAACAACATGGTGATCAATACCAGCAAAAGCGTAATGACATCCAATCAAACCGGTTATAACGCGGGCGCTATCGCGCAGGCTTTAACGCTAACGGCGGGCAAAAAGTATGCTGTTGATATGGTGGTATCGGGCAGCGGCATGACCGATAGCTGGTTTGAGGTTTGGGTGGATACCAAAGCGCCGGTTAACGGGCAGGATTATAATACCGGGCAAAAAATTATGTCGCTTAACACCTGGTCGGGTTGTGGTGGTAATGCTTTCAACGGTAAATTATCAACCTTAAACTGCGCGGGCAATGGTAACCCATTCACCGTACCAACTACCGGTACTTATTACCTGGTCATTAAAAATGGCGGCAGTAATACCGGCGTTACCGGGGTATCGTTCACCAACGTAACATTGCGTGGCGTTCAATAAAAATAATTATGCTAACAACCGGCGGGCATGTCCGCCGGTTGTTTCTAAAAAAGTCACACCCATGAAAAAGATGCATTTTTTAATATACCCTTTGCTGCTGGCAAGCATGGCCTGTTCGAAAAAATCGGGCGACGGCGACCTGGCGCCTTTTGTACCCATCACTCAACCGCCCAAGACCTATACTTTCGATACCAATGTCACCTGGTCGGACGAGTTCAGCACCGATGGCGCTCCCGATGTAACCAAATGGCAATATGATACCGGTGGCGGCGGCTGGGGAAATAACGAACTGGAATATTATACCAATACTACCAACAACGCCTTTGTAAAAAACGGCATACTTAACATCGTTGCCAAAAAAGAGAGCATGGGCGGTATGAACTATACTTCGGCACGCATGGCGTCAAAATTCAGTAACACCATGCTTTATGGCCGTATCGAAGTTAAAGCACAATTACCGGCGGGCAAAGGCAACTGGCCTGCGATCTGGATGTTACCTAACGATTATGCTTACGGCGGCTGGCCAAACTCGGGCGAGATCGATATTATGGAACAGGTTGGTTACGACCCGAACAACGTGCATTTCAGCATACACGACCAGGTGAATAACGGCGGCAACTCCAAAACCAGCACCTATAATATCCCGACATCGAATACCGCGTTCCACCTGTACCGGGTCGACTGGACACCCGACGGCATTAAAGGTTATTACGACGATACCCTGGTGTTTACTTATTTAAACGATGGCAAGCAATCGTCGGCTACCTGGCCTTTTGATAAACCATTCCATGTAATGCTTAACCTGGCTATCGGCGGCAACTGGGGCGGTTTACAGGGTGTAGACGACACCGCTTTTCCCGAAACGATGCAGATAGATTATGTGCGTTTTTATAAAATGATCACCAACTGATATCCTAATCCTGCTTAACGATCTTAAAAAGGCTGTTTTGAGATAGCCCTAACCAGCTATTTGCCAAAATTTTAAACCGATGAAAAATACAAAACGATATATTTACCCTTTGCTGCTTTCGGGTTTACTGGCACTGGGCGCGGCCTGCACAAAAAAATCATCAAACGGTGGCGATGACGGCGGGGGTACTACCCCGGTTACTCCTCCGCCCGTAACCCCGGTTAAAACCGATGTCAATATGTGGCTCACCCAGGCCGATCAGTCGCAACTGCTCAAAAAACAAAACGTTTCCCTGTTATTTGCATCCGGAACCAATTCCAATACCACCATCAATGTAGATACCACGCAAACTTATCAAACCATCGATGGCTTTGGGTTCGCGCTCACGGGCGGCAGCGCCTATTTACTGAATAGTTTGGATGCGACCCATAAAACCGCCTTATTGAATGAGCTTTTTGCTACGGATAGCGCACACATTGGTATCAGCTACCTGCGGATAACCATCGGGGCATCGGATATGAGCGCCGCTACATTTAGTTACGATGATGTGCCCGGCGATGTGAGTTTATCGAACTTCAGCCTCGATAAAGAAAAAGCCGACCTTATCCCCATCCTGCAAAAGATCATCGCTATCAACCCCAACATTAAAATACTGGCCTGCCCCTGGAGCGCACCGGCCTGGATGAAAGATAATAACAACTTTTATGGCGGCAGCCTGCAGGCGCAATATTATGGTGCCTACGCCAACTACTTTGTAAAATACATCCAGGGGATGAAAGCCAATGGCATAACCATCGACGCCGTTACCCCGCAAAACGAACCCCTAAACGCTTACAATAACCCGGCTATGCTGATGGTAGCTGCCGATGAGGCAAATTTTATCAAAAACAACCTCGGCCCGGCTTTTAAAGCGGCTAATATTACTACCAAGATCATCTGTTACGATCATAATGCGGACCACCCCGAATACGCAACGACCATCCTGGGCGATGCTGCTGCCAATCCTTATGTGGATGGTTCGGCCTTTCACCTTTACGGGGGATCAGTCAACTCCATCGGGCCGGTGCATAACGCTTACCCTAACAAAAACCTGTATTTTACGGAGCAGGCCACTTTTGGCGGCGGTAATTTCGGCGGCGACCTGGCCTGGCATATCAGCAACCTGATCGTGGGCGCTATCCGCAACTGGTGCCGTAATGTGCTGGAGTGGAACCTGGCCTCCGACCCGAACTACGGCCCGCATACATCGGGCGGCTGCTCAACCTGCTTAGGCGCGGTAACCATCGGCGGAGCTAATGTTACCCGCAATGTATCGTATTACATTATTGCCCATGCGTCCAAGTTTGTTCGTCCGGGTGCTGTGCGCATTGCATCCGATCAGCAGAACACCCTGCTTAACGTAGCCTTTAAAAACACGGATGGCAGTAAAGTGCTGATCGTGCTGAACACCAGCGCCTCGGCACAGCAATTCAACGTTGGCTTCAACTCAAAAATAGTAAGCACATCGTTGCCGGGCGGCGCAGTGGCTACCTATATTTGGTAAACACATACAGGTTATTATTGATGATCCCCAATAAAAAAACATCGATCGTTTTTTTGATAGCGCTTTTACCCATTGCCGCCTGTCTTACCCGGTGCCTTTATCAAAGCAAAGCGCAGGATCCGCGCGGCAGGGCCTATGCCGGGTCGGCAAGCTGCATGCAATGTCATAAGGATGTGTATTCATCGTACCTGCACACGGCGCACATGCAAACCTCAAAACCCGCCGGCAGCGAAACGGTGCATGGCAGTTTTGCAGCGGGGCAAAACACGTTCGACTTTGGTACCGGGCAAAAAATGGTAATGGAAAAACGCGACAGCGGCTTGTACCAAACCGGTTATGTAAACGGCCGGCAGATTGAAACCGAACGCTTTGATATAGCCATTGGCGGTATAAAAGCCGAAACCTACCTGTACTGGAAAGGCAATAAATTGTTCGAGTTGCCGATGTCGTACTTTAAAAGCCTGCACGGGTGGACAAACAGCCCCGGCTATGCCAAGGGCATCATCAATTTCGACCGGCCGATCGTTACCCGTTGCCTGGAGTGCCATACCTCGTACATTTACGCATTGCCGCAGCAATCGGCCATCAGGCAGCAGCCCGAATTCGAAAAAAACAGCCTGATATACGGCATAGACTGTGAACGCTGCCACGGCCCTGCGGCACAACATGTGGAGTTTCACCTGGCTAACCCGGCCGAAAAGAAGACGCATTTTATGGTGAGCTATAAATCGCTTACGCGCGATCAGAAACTGAATACCTGTGCCGTTTGCCATTCGGGCAACCGCGATCAATTCGAGATATCGACCTTTAACTTTAAACCCGGCGATACGCTGGAAAACTTTAAGGTGCACGATTATTTCCCGCAAAAGCTCAACCTTGCCGACCTCGACGTGCACGGCAATCAAAACGGCCTGTTAAGCGCCAGCAAATGTTTTTTAATGAGCAATATGGATTGCATGACCTGCCATAACGCCCACAATACCGATCGCGGCAACCTGGCTATGTATTCGCAAAAATGCATCAACTGCCATAACGCCGCTAACCATAATGCCTGCACGCAAAAAATGGGAGCCGCCACTAAAACAAACTGTATCGACTGCCACATGCCTGAGCAGGCATCGGGCGCCATCGCAGTACAAACAGCCACCGAACGCAATACTACGCCCTACCAGGTACGCACGCACCGCATTGCGGTCTATCCTGAGCAACCTCAAAAAATTATGGACTATCTTAAAAACATCAAATGAAAAAATACCTGATATTATCGCTGGCTATCGGCTGCTTTTTGCAGGCACAGGCGCAGCATCACAAAGTAACTGTATATGTTAGTGCCAGGGGAACAGATCATCGGCTGTCAAAAACCGAAACGCTCGATCTTTCGGCAAAGGGGCAAACCGTGGAAACCGAAGTGGCCATCTTTGTCGATCCCAACAAAAAATTCCAAACCCTGATCGGCATTGGCGGCGCTTTAACCGATGCTGCTGCCGAAACTTTTTACAAGCTGCCTGCAGATAAACAGAAAGAGTTTCTGACTGCCTATTATGACACCGATAAAGGCATAGGTTACACCTGGGGCCGTACCAATATGCAAAGCTGCGATTTTTCGAGCGATATGTACAGCTATGTGCAACCCGGTGATAAGGATTTGAAAACTTTCGATATCAGTCACGATAAAAAATACCGTATCCCTTTTATCAAAGCGGTGGATGCAGTTACCGGCGGCAAACTTAAATTGTTCATTAGCCCATGGAGCCCGCCTGCATTTATGAAAACCAACAACGATGTGCTGCATGGCGGTAAGTTGCTGCCTGAGTACGACCAAAGCTGGGCTACCTTTTTCACCAAATACATCAAAGCATACGAAAAGGAAGGCATCAAAATATTTGGTTTGACTGTACAGAACGAACCTATGGCCACCCAAAAATGGGAAAGCTGCATTTTCACCGCTACCGAAGAGCGCGACTTTGTGAAGAATTATTTAGGTCCGACTTTACAAAAAGCAGGCCTGGCCGATAAAAAACTCATGGTTTGGGATCATAACCGCGATCTGGTTTACGATCGCGCGAGCACCATATTGGAAGACCCTGCCGCCGCCAAATACGTTTGGGGTGTAGGCTACCACTGGTACGAAACCTGGACAGGCGCCGGCATGGCTTTCGAAAATACCCGCCGCGTGGCCGAAGCCTTCCCCGGCAAGCACCTGGTATTTACCGAAGGCTGCGCCGAGAGTTTCAATATGGACAGGGTGAACGAATGGAGCCTGGGCGAAAAATATGGGTATTCCATGATCAACGATCTCAACATCGGCACCGTAGCCTGGACGGACTGGAACGTGCTGCTCGACGAAAAAGGCGGCCCTAACCACGTAGGCAACTACTGTTTCTCGCCTATTATTGCCGATACGCGCAACGGCAGTTTGATTTACACCAGCGAGTATTACTACATCGGGCATCTATCCAAATACATCCGTCCCGGCGCAAAAAGGATAGCCGTTTCGGCCAGCAGGGACAAGTTGCTGACCACCGCTTTCCAAAACCCCGATGGTAAAATTGCCGTAGTGGTAATGAACAGCGGCGATGCCGCCATCCCTTATTCATTACTGATCAAAGGCCAGGGTGCAGCAATAACAGCTTTACCACATTCAATCGCTACCTTAGTAATCGACTGATAACCACACACAAACCTATGTTACTTAAACCCTTACCGGCCTTAACCATTTTGCTGCTGGGCAGCGTAACTTTTGCCCAGCAAAAACCACTATCCGCCATCGATAAAAAGGTGGAAGCGCTTTTAGCCAAAATGACTTTGGATGAAAAAATCGGCCAATTGAACCAATACTCGGCCGACGGACTGGCTACCGGCCCGCTTACCGAAAACGGCAATAAATTTCAGCAGATAAAAGAAGGTAAAGTTGGCGCTATGCTCAACGTGCGCGGCGCTAAAGACACCCGCATGGTGCAGGGTTATGCCATGCAATCGCGCCTAAAAATACCGCTGCTATTCGGTTTGGATGTGATACACGGTTACCGAACCACCTTTCCAATCCCTTTGGCCGAAGCCGCGAGTTGGGATATGCGGGCCATCCAATCATCGGCGCGAGTATCGGCTACCGAGGCGGCGGCAGGCGGCATACACTGGACGTTTGCACCCATGGTGGACATCGCCCGCGACCCACGCTGGGGCCGGGTAATGGAGGGCGCCGGCGAGGACCCCTATTTAGGTTCGATGATAGCAGCGGCACGCGTTCATGGTTTCCAGGGTAATGGTTTAGGCAATCTGGATGCGGTAATGGCCTGCGTAAAGCACTTCGCGGCTTATGGCGCAGCCATCGGCGGGCGCGATTATAACACCGTCGATATCAGCGACCGTACCCTTTGGGAAACCTATTTGCCGCCGTTTAAAGCTGCCGCCGATGCAGGCGCGGCCACTTTCATGAACTCGTTTAACGAACTAAACGGCATACCCGCATCGGGCAACCGTTACCTGCAAACCGATATCCTGAAAGGCAAATGGCATTTCAAGGGCTTTATTGTGAGCGATTGGGGCTCCATAAGCGAGATGGTTGCCCATGGTTTTGCCAAAGACGGCAAACAAGCCGGCGAAGAAGCCATTAACGCCGGTAACGATATGGATATGGAAGGTCATAGCTATATCAATAACCTGGCGCAACTGGTTAAGGAAAAGAAAGTGCCAATGAGCCGTGTGGACGATGCCGTTCGCCGAATCCTACGTAAAAAATTTGAGATGGGCTTGTTCGACGATCCGTACCGCTTCAGCAACGAGGATCGCGAAAGCAAGGTGCTGAACTTGGCGCCGAACCACGAAATAGCCCGCGATGTGGCCCGCAAAAGCATCGTACTGCTAAAAAACGACAACGAACTGCTTCCCCTGTCAAAAAACCTGAAAAATATTGCCCTGATCGGTCCGCTGGCCAAGGCGGATAAAGATATGATGGGCTTTTGGTCGGTAATGTGGGAGAACGATCATTTGGTATCCTTGTACGAAGGCCTGCAAAATAAACTGGGTAACAATACCAACCTGCTTTATTCGCAAGGTTGCGATGTAACCGATACTTCCAAACGTGGCTTTGCCGAAGCCATCGCGGCAGCTAAACAAGCCGAAGTGGTGATCATGGCCGTTGGCGAGCATTTTGATATGAGCGGCGAGGCCAAAAGCCGGGCCAATATCCATATCCCCGGTATACAGGAAGACTTGGTAAAAGCCATTGTTGAGACCGGCAAGCCTGTAGTGGTATTAACCATGAGCGGCCGCCCCATGATATTCAACTACACTGCCGACCATGCCAACGCCATTTTACAAACCTGGTGGCTGGGCAGCGAGGCAGGCAACGCCATTGCCGACGTACTGTTCGGCGATTATAACCCATCGGGTAAACTGCCGATGTCATTTCCGCGCAGCGAAGGGCAGATCCCAGTTTACTATAATTACAAAAGTACAGGCAGGCCGTCGCAAAACGATCTGGGCATCAACTACCGCTCGGGATATAACGACCTGCCCAACAGCCCGCGTTATGCCTTTGGTTATGGCTTAAGCTATACCACATTTGCCTTCAGCGACCTGAAGCTCAGTAAGAACAAATTCAGCAAGAACGAAAGCACCACCGTAACCTGTACCATTAAAAATACCGGCCCATATGCCGGTGAAGAGGTGGTGCAATTATACCTGCGCCAACTGGTTGGCACCGTAACCCGGCCGGTAAAAGAATTAAAAGGCTTCGAAAAAATATCCCTCAAACCCGGCGAAAGCAAAACGGTAAGCTTTGTCATCGGTAAGGAGCAATTATCATTTTACAACCAGCAAATGCAATGGGGCACCGAGCCCGGCGAGTTCAGGCTGATGATCGGCAACTCGAGCGACCATATTTTGCTGCAGGACAAGTTTGAATTGGTTAACTGACCGGTTTATTTGTTGATTGGTGGCGGCAGGCAGTGATGGCCTGCCGCTTTTTTATTTTACGAATATTAGTGTTTATTAATTTGTAACTTGCATAAAACCAATAGCCTTATGGAAAGATACAGCAAACTATGGCGGGCTTTTTTTGCGCTTTCGCTGATGGCCATAGCCGTACAGCAATTAGTGGACGGTGGCTTTAAACCGGTTATTTTACCGCCGTCGCCGACATCGTTTGCAGGCTACACGGCCTGCCTGTGGCTGGTAAGTATCGTATTGATACTGGCCTGTGCGGCCATTCTGCTAAATATCCGGGCGCATTTGGTATCGGTTTATCTGGGCACGATGTTATTGCTGTTGCTGATTATTTTCCACCTGCCCTGGCTATTATTTCCTCATATTCGTTTTTTTGGCGGCTGGGGTAATCCCTTTAAAATCATGGCTTATGCGGGCGGCGCTTTTGTGGTGGCTAAATCGGCCGCGCAAACGCCGGGGCATGTCAACCTGGTAAACTCCTGGTTAGAGAAACTGATACCATCCGGGCGTTGCCTGTTTGGGGTAACCATGACGGCTTTCGGTATCATGCATTTTATGTATCCCACTTTTGTGGCTATGCTGGTACCTGCCTGGATACCAGGCCACACTTTCTGGACTTATTTTGCAGGTGTGGCGCTCATCATTTCGGGCCTGGCTATCATTTTTAATATCCAGCTACGCCTCGCGGCAAATTTGCTTGGTATTATGATCTTTATCTGGCTTATTGTATTACATATACCCCGTGCTATAGCTTATCCGCACATGGAAAACGGTAATGAAATTACCAGCGTTTTCGAAGCGCTTGGCTTTAGCGGCATTGCCTTTTTAATAGCGGCAAACGGTAAGGACAATCAAAATCAATTGTCAGTGGTTAACTAATCAATTATGGAAACAGTTGCGCTGAGCAGTAAAGCCGGAAAATGGATCATGATCTCATCTATCCTGGCCTCATCCATGGCGTTTATTGACGGTACTGCCTTAAACGTGGTGTTGCCTGCCCTGCAAAAAAGTTTAAACGCCAGCGGTACCGATCTCTTCTGGATATTGAATGCCTACCTGTTAATGCTGGCTGCCCTGATCCTGATCGGAGGCTCGCTGGGCGACCAGCTCGGACGTAAAAAGGTGTTTATGGTTGGCATCGCTATTTTCATCTGCGGGTCGGCGGCCTGCGGTTTTGCTCCCGGTGTTATTATGCTTATTGTCTTCAGAGCTTTACAGGGTATAGGCGGCGCGCTGATGATACCGGGCAGCCTGTCGCTCATTTCCTCCTCCATCAACGCGCAGGAACGGGGTAAGGCCATCGGCACCTGGTCGGCATTTACTACGGTAGTTACCATGGGCGGGCCGGTTTTGGGCGGCGCTTTCGCGGATGCCGGTTTGTGGCGTTATATCTTTTTCATCAATATCCCGATAGGTTTGATAGCTCTGTTGATATTAGCTACCCGTGTTAACGAAAGCAAGGACGACAGCCCCGAACATCGCCTGGATTATCCCGGCGCCATAGCTATTGCTTTGGGCCTTGGGCTGCTTACGTTTGGCTTTTTGCGTGTACCGGCTATTGGGTTTGATCATATACAGGCTTACGGTTCGGTTATTGCCGGGCTGTTGCTGCTGGTACTTTTTATCATGATAGAAAAGCGCAGCAAGCACCCGATGATGCCGCTGTCGTTATTTAAAAGTTCCACCTTTACGGGAGCAAACCTGCTTACTTTCTTTTTATATGCCGGGCTTGGGGCAGGCATGCTCTTTATGGGATTGAATATGGTGCAGATACAAGGCTATACCCAATTGCAATCGGGCTTAACGTTTTTACCCTTTACCATCCTCATGATCTCGATAGCGCGCTTTGCCGGTGCATTGGCCGATAAGCACGGGCCGCGGTTATTTTTGATTTGCGGACCGGCTATTGCCGGGCTTGGGTTGTTGTACCTGTCGTTCATCAAACAAACCCATGGCTCTGCCGATTACTGGACAACCTTTTTCCCCGGCATATTAATATTTGGCTTCGGCATGTCGGTTACTGTAGCTCCTTTAACTGCGGCAGTAATGGGCTCCGTAAGCGACCATTTCAGCGGGACGGCCTCGGGCATAAACAATGCCATGTCGCGCATATCGGGAGTGTTTGCCAATGCTATTTTCGGCGCTTTGGCCGTGTTGTTTTTCACTGGCGCTTTACAGAATGAGATCAAGGCGATGCCACTCAACGCGCAGCAGAAACGGGCCGTCGCACAACAGGTGGTCAACTTAGGTAATGCTCACGCTCCGGCCGGCATCTCCGATAAGGGTAAAGCCCAGATCGAAACAGCCTATCACACCAGTTTCATCAGCGCCTATTCGAAAATAATGAAACTGAGTGCCGGCCTGGGTTTCCTCGGCGCTTTAATGGCCGTAGCTTTCATCCGCAACAGCGCGGTAAAAAAGTAACCCTTTTACAAAAAACCCGCCCGGCACGCCTGCCGGACGGGGAACCATATAAACCAATTCTTAATTAATGTGCGGATTAAAATTAATGCACTGTAGAAATCATTTGCACATTCACGCATTCGCACATCAACTCAATTAACGCCATCATCATTCTGGATACCTTTTTTAGCTTTTTTCAGATTGTCTTTCAGCTTACCAAACCGGTAATTCAGGCTGCAGTTAAACGAGCGGTAAAAGTTTTGCCGGGTGGTAAACTGGTCAAAATCGGGGCCAAAGAACTCACGCTGATAGTTACGAAACTGGGCAAAGGGGTTATTGGTAACGAAGGAGAACGAAAGCCTGTTCTTCACGATATCCTTACCCACGCTAAACGATGAGTTGATGTTCCAGTTGGAGGTACCCTGCAAACTCAGGTCGGGGCCGCTCACATTCAGGGTAGCACCTAAACGCATGCCTGATGCAAAACGGTAATTGGTTGAAAGGTACCCGTTTTCCATAAAACCCTGGTTTTCGAGTGGCTGACCGCTTACTACAGCCACCACATGCCCGTGCGCAACGTTGGCATTGGCACTCAGGCTCCATTTTGGCGTGATATTGTAATTGACATTAGAGCTAAAGGTAAATAACTGTGCCTTACCGGTGTTTTGCAGAATGTTGATCACGACATGGGTAGCCGGATCGTAAGTTACACCAGGCATGATGAGGTTGCGAAACCCGATATAACCCAGGTTAACGTTAAGCTGCACTTTTTTAGACGAGTTAAAACCTACCGAATAGCTGTTGGCCGTTGTAGGGTTCAAAGCCGGGTTGCCACCGCTATAAAAGTTGGGGTTTGAGCGGTCGACAAACGGATTGAGCTGATTAATGCCCGGCCTTTGTATGCGCTGCGAAAAACCAAAGTTTATGCCGGTATTGTTTTTAAATTTCCGGTTAACCGAGATCGAAGGAACAACATTGAAGTATGTACGGCTGATACCTGCACCGTTAAAATCAGTTTCCTCTATACGGATGCCGCCTTTAAAATCCCAGTCTTTCAGGGTGTACTGGTAACTGTTGTAAGCACCATAAATATTTTGGGTATTATCAAACAGGTTTGAGCGTAACGGATCAGTAACAAACTCACCGCTGCCGCTTTGCGACAGGTACTCAAAATCGCTGTTGTTATTACGCCATATGGCCTTCACGCCCACATCCATCGTTAACTTTTTACTGAAAGGGTGGGTGTAATCAACCTGCAGTGTCTGCTCTTTTGATAGTGCATCATTATTTTGGTGGTAGTTGGGCTGTGTATAGTTCACTGGATTGATTACCAGTAAATTACTGTACGTTATATCTTCGGAGCGCAGGTAGCGGTACGAAAACGTGAGCAGTTGGATTTTACTATGCTTAAAGCCCAATTGGTAATTGATAGCCGCATCCATACCATGCCCGTTGCCGTTGCTGATGTTGCCCAGGTTGTAACCCTGCAAAACCCCTGTACTTCCGGTAAGCAACGATGACTGATCGCTGGTGCGGTATGAACTGTTGCCGTTGATATTAAAGTTGCCCGCTATGAGGTTCAGCGTATCGATCTCATAGCTCAGTTCGGTGCCAAAATAACCGCTTCGGCTGTCGGACGATTGTGACCCGTTTTGCAAAAGGTTGGTTGGGTCTGTCCCCGTGGTCAGGCGGTTCAGCGAATTGCCGGCCTCGGGCGAGTTGTAAGTGTTGCCGCCGCTTTGTACAAACAGGCCAAACTTGCCCTGCTTTAGCGTTAAGCTGCCGCCCAGGCCCGGGCCGCCAACAGGGAAACGCCCGCTGATGTTAACCGAACCGTTATAGCCGTTGTCGATAGTTTTATGGGTAACGATATTGATGATACCCACAAGGCCTTCGGCATCGTATTTGGCCGGCGGCGTGGTGATCACCTCGATACGATCGATACTCGAGGCGGGCATCGCACGTAAAACATCTTTGGGATTACGCGCCACCATGCTCGATGGTTTGCCGTTGATGAGTATCTTATAGTTATCGTTACCTTTTAGCTTAATGTTATCATCCCCGTCCAGCGAAAGCATCGGTACTTTGCGCATCATCTCAAGCACGCTGTAAACCTTACTCTCGGGGTCGGCCTGGAGGTCGTAAACCAAACGGTCGGCCTGCTGGCTTACCACGGGCTTATCGGCATTGATGTTAACCGCTTTAAGCTGTTTGCTGTTGGGGGTAAAAGCTATGCCGCCCAGATCAACAATTTTTGACGGATTATCGGTAAGCTCAACGGGTACCTGCCTGGTTACATAACCTACACTTACCAAAACCAGGTTGTATTTGCCGGGAGTAAGCTTTTCGAAAATAAAGTTACCATTGGTTTTGGTGAGGGTTGATTTAACAGGCTGCTTAGCCGCGTTTTTTAAGGTGAGTGTTGCAAATTCTACCGGCTTATGCGATACCGAATCGGTAACGGAGCCTTTAAGTGATAACGCGCCCGACGTGGTTTGCGCTACTGACGGCAGGAGCCATATGGCTGCTATGAGTGATAAGAGTGTAGATCGTATTTTCATGATTTGATTGTGCTTGATTTTCGAAACAATATTATCGCGAAGCACAGCCGGTATCAATAAAATGGGATGAATGTAGGTTATGGTGGGATGAAAATAGTCCGGAGTCGTAAGTCTTGAGTCGGAATTAAGACAAGAGATTGATTGATAGGCTTCTTTATTGAGAAGCGAACTATGAAGGGGATTTGAAGATGAACTTTTACCGCAGAGCCTGCAAAGCCGTTATATACGATTGCCCAACAGGCAGCACATCGCCGTTTTGCATGGTTACCTGGTGCCGTTCTATCTTTTCGATCCTGTTTACGGCGGCTATAAACGATCGGTGTATGCGGATAAAACCTCCATCGGGCAGTATGCTATCACATTCGGTGATCGTCATGCGCGAGAGCACCCGTTTATCATTTAAAACAAAGGTTACGTAGTTGCCGGTAGCTTCCAGGTAGTGTAACTCGGTAAAGGGTATCCGCACCTGGTCGTATCCCGTTTTAACAAACACATGGTCTTTACCTTTGGCGGTATTGCGCAGGTTAAATAACTCGTAAGCTTTATTACAGCCTTTAATAAAGCGGGCCAGCGAGAACGGCTTTAACAGGTAATCAACCGCATCCAGCTCAAAGCTGCTGACGGCATGTTCGGAGTAAGCCGTGGTGAAGATCACCATCGGTTTTTTGTTGAGGCTATTATAAAAATCCAATCCCGAAATATCGGGCATCTTAATATCCAGAAAGATCAGGTCGATAGGTTCATGCTGCAGGTATTCCATCGCTTTAAAGGCATCGGTAAACTCGGAGCAAAGCTCCACAAAGGTCACCTTCGCTGCGTGCGACCTGATCACGGCCAGGGCCATCGGTTCATCATCTATAGCAATGGCTTTTAACATATCACTAATTTGCCGGTTTTGTGGCCGGCTGGGTTGAAAGCTGTAAAGTAAGGTGCACAAAAAACTCGCTTGCCGTTTCGCGGATGATCAGCTCATGCCGTTTAGGGTAAACCAACTCGAGCCGCTGCTTTAAATTATTTAAACCAATGCCGCTATGACCCTTTTCGGGATCGTTATCCGGCTTGATATGGATGCTGTTACTCACATCGAAATATAAGGTATTTCCTTTGATATCGAGCACCATTTTAATGTACGATGATTCGCGCAGGCTGATGCCGTGCTTAAAGGCATTCTCAACAAAGGGTATGAGCAGCATCGGCGTGATCTGCAAACTGCCGATGTAACGCGGGATCTCGTTTTGTATCACAATATCGGGCGAGGTTTGTGTGCGCAACTGCTGCAGTGCAATAAAATGGTGCAGGTAGTCTATCTCCCGCGAAAGCGAAATGCTCTGCTGCATATTTTCGTGCAGCATAAAACGCATCATATCGCCCAATTGCTGTATGCCTTCGCTGGTGCGTTCGGCATTCTCCTGTAGAGCTGTCCCGTAAAGGGTATTCAAGGCGTTGAACAAAAAATGCGGGTTTATTTGTGCCTGCAACATGGTATAGCTGGCTGCCGAGCGCCCCAGATCGGTTTTTAGCTTATACAATTCGGCGTTCGATGCCAGCCTGCGTTTGTAAACCTGCCAGCTTATGGGCGCCACAACGAGTATCTGCAATGCCGAACTCAACATAATAGTGGGCAGTGTAATATTATGCCCCATAGGGCCGGTAGCTATCGAGATTAAAACCGACGACAGCAATACAATCAGCACAATACGCCCCATGTAATGTTTAAAACCCTGCCGCTTGCGGCTAATTTCGGGAATGATCCAATAGGCCGAACTCCAGTATATACCGATAGCCAGCAATACGGCTGCCCCCCATAAAGCTATGAAAGCAATGTTGGCATTGGTGCTGATGAGCAGGAACAATACCACCAGCCACCCGATAAACGCGATAATGGATTCGCGGCTCACCTGGTAATGTTCGGGCCCAACTTTTTTCAGGTCATCGAGCAGATGAACAGATATGAATTTGATGCCCGTATAAAAACCAAACATCATCAATACCCACAGCGTTTGCATCAGCGAGCGGTTGAACACCAGTTTGCTGAAATAAAATGGAGTACGATGGAATTTCATCAATCCGGGCTCGAGGTAGGTATCGGTAACGGCATAGGTAATACCCAGCAACATCACCAGCGCTATGGCCGATACAGTGTATAAAGAGATATTCTGCCTTTTGGCCAGTGCCGGCCATACCCTGAAATTGAACAGCAGAAAAACGACGTACAACATGGTGTACCGGCATATGCGCGAAAAAAGCGCAGCAACGCCGCTAACGGCAGTATACTGGCCGTAATACGTTCCGCGGTAAGCAGGGCCATAATTAACCTGCGTTATCAGGATAAATACCGAAAATACATACAGGGCTGTTGAGGCCCAAAATTCGATAGCGTTAAGGTCTAAGGGGTTTCGCTTCAGTTCCTTCATCAATACGCAATATTATGGGATATAATGAAGGTACTGAAATTAATGGGATGAAACCATCGCCTCAAGGGATGAATTTACAAAGTTGATATAGTGCCATGGCTAATTACTTCACATTAAACCGGAGGGTTACCGGGCCGGAAGTATTGCCCTGGTTATCTTTGGTTATTGTTAATCCAGCACAACACAAAAATGGCCGTTCATTTCCAGCAGCTCGATCACTTTAAGTGGGCAGAAATCCGAACCTTCGATACGCAGGATGCGGTCGCAGTCATTGAGGTCGAAATGAATGTTAATGAACGGGAATTGCCGCGACAAAGCAGCACGCAGCATTTTGGCCTGCTTTTGCCAACGCACGTCTGTTTTAAATACCTCAACCATTCCCGTTCAGTTTAAATTGTTTATGCTTGCTCGTTAATGTCGTAATTCACCATCCATTGTACACCGAACTTATCGGTAAACATGCCAAAACTGGCACTCCAGAAGGTTTGCTGCAAAGGCATGGTTACCACTCCGCCCGCGCTCAGGCCGTTAAATATTTTATCGGTTTCTTCCTGGCTTTTGGTACTGATGCTGATCGTAAAATTGGTGCCTGCAATCAATGGGCCGCCCATTGATTCGAGCGCGTCGCTGCCCATGAGCACGCTATCGCCCGATATAGGTAACGAAATATGCATCAGCTTTTCGTAATAATCTTCGGGGATGTTGGCGAGCATTTCGGCGGGCATATCCTTAAAGCGCATCACCACCTGGAATTCGCCGCCAAAAACTGATCTGTAAAAATTGAAAACCTCTTCGGTGTTGCCGAGAAAATTGAGGTATGGATTAAGTGTTGCCATTGTTATATAGTTTAATTGTTAATCAGAAAAATGAGATGATGGGGGAGCCGTCAAACCACTCCCGCGATGGTTTTTTACTTCTTGGTTAGTTTATATCTGATATGTGTTGTCAGGTTTGATGGTATTACTTCTGCAATTTGCATATCGTATTTGTCTTTGTCCATGCCATCAAAAAGCCGGACGCCGCTTCCTAAAAAAACAGGCGTTATGTGGATAAAAAACTCGTCGATAAGTCCGGCGTTGAGATATTGCCGGATAGTGTCGCAACCGCCTTGTATCCTGATATCTTTTTCCCCGGCCGATTTTTTTGCTTTTTCCAACGCGTTGTGTATACCGTCGTTAACGAAATAGAAAGTTGTTGTGCCCTGCTGAACCCAGGGTTCCCGTTCTTCGTGCGTCAGCACATAAACATCCGCTTTGAACAGATCTTCGGGCCAATGCACTTCGCCTTCCTCAAACATGCGCTTGCCCATAATGTAAGCGCCGGTCCGGGCAAACACATCCTCTATTAAGCGGCTATCGGCACCGTCTTCCTCGCCGCCTTCCATGCCCAGGTGTTTCCAAAACGCCTTTTGTTTAAACATCCATGCATGAATTTTGGGCGAAACACCACCCATCGGGTTTTCGGGACTTCGGTTATCGCCCGCAAAAAAGCCATCCAGCGAAATTGCGCAGTCGAAGATAATTTTGCTCATAATGATTATTTGTTTTCAGTTAGTTTGATTGCCGGAGGGCAGGTTTTATTTTTCGAGTACGGTTTTTAAGGTATTGAGGCTGGTTTGCATATCGTTACCCAGAACTTTGCCGAGGTTGAGCAGCATGTGCATCAATTTTGCCATGTAGTTTTTATTGCCGTTCATTACCCAGGTAACCTTGGTTTCGTTAGCCGATAATGCTTCGGTTTTGAACGACGTATGTGCAAGGCCTTCAAAAGGTTTTATAAAGCGCACTTCGGTATCCATGTTGCTGCCATCTATAGCGGTTATTTCCTGCTCGCCTTTGCCTACCTGTTTGTTATCGCTGTCCCAGGCATAAATAAAACCAACGGTGCCATCGGTGCCGGTAAGTGTTTTGCGCAGGTTAGGGTCGGCCATTACCCATTTATTGTAATGCTCCTGGTTTTTAATCAGCTTAATAAAATCGAAAACCGTAGCCTGTGGCTTGCTGATGCTTATATCGCGGATGATGGTATACGTGTCTGATTTAAATACCGCGGTAATGAGCACTATCGCCAGCAGGGCGATTATTATATATAAAACTATCATATAGATAAAATTTATATTTAATGTAAAAGCTATAGTTTTTGACGATTGTTATTAATCGTTTATTTTGTGATAGTAAATGTACGAGGTAAACAATATCCCAAAGAAAATTATTGCCTGTATAGCTTCGCTTCCAAAGCCATCAACGCTAACGTGGGCTATAAACGCCGAGATAAAAGTAATGCCGAATGCTACGTAAGCCCAGTCTTTCAACCATTTCCACATCGGAATGAGCAGTATCAGTGCCCCGATGGTATTACCTATCGAAGCTTCTACCATTAACCAGTGCGGCAATCCAAGATGTGCGGTGCCCTGTTTGGCTATGTCGGTGTTGATCATAAATGCGCCGGGCAGCTGCGGCAGGGCTATCAGGCATGTTGTTATCCAATAAATAACTTTGGTCGCTTTTGTAACTTTTTTGTCCGTTGTCATAATAAATAGGTTTTATGTTTTTATTCGGTTAAATAAATATATAAATAAGTTATAATATTATCCGTTCAGCTTCACCATGCAAACCACTTCGTCATCGCTCTTGTACCATTCTGCACACCAGCTGCCCCAGTCGAGCTGCGGGTTATCCAGCAAAGCCTGAAACGTAGGCCCGAATTGCTGCATGTTATTTTTCCAGTCGTGTATGCTTTTAATACTGTATTCGCCCGCCGGGATGATAAAGGTTTCCAGGCCCAACTGCTCGCCTTCACCATCGAACTTTTCGGTAAGGGCGGCTTTATAAACTATAACACCTTTGTCGGGTTTTGATAAGCCGTAAGTGGTACGGCTTTCTGGTGCGGCAGTTGCATACAATTTATCATAAGCGGCCTGTACACCATTCGGAAACGAATCCGCGGTAACGCAAAAAACTTTAATGTCGTGTTTTAACTGGTAGGTTTCCATCAGGTTGTGTATTTGATAAAGCAAATTTACAGTGGCTTTGGTTTTGACGTGGGGTGTAATTACAGCAAATTAAGGGGTTGATTGCGACAATGCTAATGCCTAATTTTACCTTTATGAAACATATATCCATACTTGTACCCAAGGGCGCGATATTAGGTAGTATTGAGGGCCCACGCCAGGTTTTTACCGAAGTCAATAAGTTTGTAAACAGTTTGGGCAAACCTGCATTGTTCCAGGTAAAGCTTATCGGGCTAACCAAAAAAACCCTCGTTGCCGGCGGCAGGTATACCGTTTATGCCGATGAGCTGGTTGGCGATGTAAAAAAGACCGACCTCATCATCATACCCGCGCTCGACGGAGATATGGTGAAATTGTTAAAGGAGAACGAAGAATTCGTGCCCTGGATACAGCAGCAACACCGGTTAGGCGCCGAAGTTGCCAGTTTGTGCATAGGCGCTTTCCTTTTGGCGCATACCGGCCTGCTCGATGGCCGTAAATGTGCCACGCACTGGATAGCTGCCAATGATTTCCGGAGGATGTTTCCACAGGTGACGCTGGTAGAAGATAAGATCATCACCGATGAAAATGGCATTTACTCAAGCGGCGGGGCTTTTTCGTATCTTAACCTGATCTTATACCTGATAGAAAAATATGCCGGGCGCGATATCGCGATATTCTGTTCAAAAGCTTTCCAGATCGAATATGCCCGCAAAAGCCAGTCGCAGTTTGTGATGTTTATGGGGCAAAAAGATCATGAGGATGAGCCCATAAAACAGGCGCAGGAATTTATTGAAGGCAACTTTAAAGAGAAAATTACTGTCGACCAGCTGGCCGATATGCTGGCGCTGGGCCGCCGTAACCTGGAGCGCAGGTTTAAAAAAGCCACATCCAATACGGTTGTCGAATACATACAGCGGGTAAAGATCGAGGCGGCGAAAATGAACCTCGAGTCGTCTCGTGAGAACGTGAACGAAGTGATGTACAATGTTGGCTATACGGATACAAAAGCATTTCGCAGCACCTTTAAAAAAATAACCGGGCTGTCGCCGATCGAATACCGCAACAAATATCAGCGCGACCCGGTGCCGGCTTAGCGTTTTTGCTGGCTTTTGTATTGTGCGGGCGATATCCCCATCAGTTTTTTAAACAGGCGCGAAAAATAGTAAGGGTCGGTAAAGCCGAGTTCGGCGCAGATCTCTTTAATACTGCGGTCGGTAAAATAAAGCATCTGGCACGATCGCTGTATTTTGAGCCGGTTAAAGTAACGCACCGGCGACAACCCTTCCTTTTTATAAAACAGCCTCGAATAATGCGATACAGAAAGTTTTTGTTGCGTGGCCAACTGATCGATAGATAGATTACGGCCGATATTAGCTTTCATATACCCGATGGAATTGCTGATCACGTCGTTATCGTCGGCCCGCGGATTGGTATCGGCCTGGTACACAAATAGCGATAGCAGATTAAACAAGCGGATATTGACGGCCTCCATCGTGCGCTCATCAAAACTGTTTTCGAGCAGGCTGATGATCGTATTCAGTTCGGCTATGCGGCGCTCATCAAAAGGGGTAAAATTATCCTCGGGTAATTGCTCCTGGTAACGATGATAAAGCGCATCGGCATTGTCGCCTGTAAAATGTGCCCAATAAATGCTCCAGGGCGCGTCCACAGAGCTTTGATAGCGGTGCGGGGTGTTTTTAGGGATGACAAAGAACCGGTTAGGTTTGAGTTCGCTGTCCCGGCCTTGCAGGCTGATCGTCCCCCGGCCATCCACACAATACAAAAAAATATATTGGGGGCTGCCATGCCGCCGTTCGCGATGATGTGAGGCAGCGTGAGGATAATAGCCAACAGCTGTTAAATGGAAAGATGCTGTTAGCGCATTTTTTACCATTTTCCGGATGATATCGGGCGGCAGAACGATCATCTGCTGACCGACAAAGCCCTCTTTTATCCTTTTGCCCTTATCAATTATCCTGCTCAATTTAAATGTTTTTTGTTGGATTTGATGAGATTGTATTCATGGTAAAGGTCGTAATTTTCCTGTCGGATAATAATGATAATAAAATCCATCTTTTGATAAAAATTATCCATTGCCGAAAAGCAGGTACGCGCCTACATTAGCTTAACCGATTATAAATTTATTTTTTATGGATAAAACCGCAGGCATATACAACAACGCATACATTTTGGGTATCTCGTTTATTTCGGCCCTTGGCGGCTATTTGTTCGGGTTCGATTTTGCTGTCATATCCGGGGCACTGCCTTTTTTACGGACCACGTTTGCGCTTACCACCTGGTGGGAAGGTTTCTTGACCGGGTCGCTTGCCCTGGGGTGCATGGCAGGTTGCGGCATTGCCGGCGTGCTGGCAGATAAGTACGGCCGCAGGCCGGGATTAATGATCGCGGCGGCCATCTTCGCCTTATCGTCGCTCGGCATGGCATTTTCAACAAGCCTGAGTATATTTATCATCACCCGTTTTGCGGCGGGTATAGGCGTGGGCATGGCATCCATGTTAAGCCCGATGTATATTGCCGAGATATCGCCGGCGGCAGTTCGCGGGCGTAATGTGGCCATCAACCAGCTTACCATCGTGATCGGTATTTTAATTACCAATGTAGTGAACTACGCTTTAAGCGGTTACGGGGCAGGGGCCTGGCGCTGGATGTTCGGACTGGGCTGCATACCCTCGGCCTTATTTTTAATCGGTGTTGTTTTTTTACCCGAAAGCCCGCGCTGGCTGATGAAGGCCGGGCAAAGCGAAAAAGCCATCGGGATACTCGATAAGATCGGCGGTGCAAATTTTGCCAGGGATACGGCTTCTGATATCGCTATGTCGCTCACGGGTACCAAAAAACAGAATTATGGAGCGGTATTCGCCAAAGCCGTGCGCCCGGCGGTTATTGTCGGCATTACACTGGCGGTGTTCCAGCAGTTTTGCGGTATTAACGTAGTGTTCAACTATACCTCTACTATTTTTAAATCGGTGGGGGCAAACCTGGATAGCCAGTTGTTCGAAACAGTTGCCATTGGGGTGGTTAACCTGGCCTTTACGCTGCTGGCCATGTGGCAGGTCGACAAGCTTGGCCGCCGCCCGCTAATGCTGGCCGGATCGCTGGCATTGGCCATCATTTATCTTGTATTGGCCGTGTTGCTGAAGGGTAATTATGCCATGATCTGGGTATCGGTTTTTGTACTGGCGGCCATCGGTATTTACGCGGCGTCGCTGGCACCGGTAACCTGGGTGCTCATCTCCGAAATATTTCCCAATAACGTACGCGGTGCGGCATCGTCTGTTGCCATCGAGAGCCTTTGGGCGGCGTACTTTATCCTGGTATTTACCTTCCCGCCGCTGGCGGCACATTTAGGTACGTACGGCCCGTTCTACCTGTATGCTGCTATATGCTTTGCAGGGTATTTATTCATCCGCCTGCGGGTAAAAGAGACCAAGGGCCAGACACTGGAGGAACTCGAGAATAATTTTAAAGCGCATTGATCCTTATGGAAAATAATACCGTTAAAAGCTGGATAGAAAAGGTCATCATCCCAACTTACCCTACCGGCGCACCCGATAAAAACCCGATGTTTTTTGAGAAACGCGTGTACCAGGGCAGCAGCGGCGTGGTGTACCCCAACCCGGTTATCGAGAAGATATTTGATGTGAAGGTTGACCGCGAGTATACCGGCGTTTTCCTGGAGAACAGGTATCTCAAAATTATGATCCTGCCCGAACTGGGCGGGCGTGTACAAATGGCTTACGATAAGATTAAGCAGCGCCATTTTATCTACTATAACCAGGTGATCAAACCGGCGCTGGTGGGTTTGTGCGGGCCATGGATATCGGGCGGGATAGAATTTAACTGGCCGCAGCACCATCGCCCCAGTACTTTCGAACCGGTTGATTTTTGCCTCGAAGATAATGCCGACGGCAGCAAAACCGTTTGGGTGAACGAGCTCGAAAAAATGTTCGGTACTAAAGGCATGGCAGGTTTTACCCTCTATCCTGATAACGCTTATCTCGAAATCAAAGCCCGGCTGTATAACCATAGCAATTTACCTCAAACGTTTTTGTGGTGGGCTAATCCGGCGGTGAAGGTGAATGATGACTACCAATCGGTTTTTCCGCCCGATGTGAACGCCGTTTTTGATCATGGCAAACGGGACGTGTCAACCTTCCCGATAGCTACGGGTACTTATTATAAAGTAGATTATTCGCCGGGCACGGATATCTCGCGCTATAAAAACATCCCGGTGCCCACATCGTATATGGCGGTGAACAGCGAATACAATTTTGTAGGCGGCTACGAGCACGATACCCGCGCCGGGGTGCTGCATGTGGCCGATCACCATGTATCGCCGGGCAAAAAACAGTGGACCTGGGGCAACGGCGATTTCGGTGTTGCGTGGGACCGTAACCTTACCGATGAAGACGGCCCGTATATTGAGCTGATGACCGGCGTTTTTACCGATAACCAGCCCGATTTTAGCTGGCTGATGCCGAACGAAGAAAAAAGTTTTACGCAATATTTTTTGCCTTACCGTGAGCTTGGGGTGGTGAAAAATGCAAGTAAGGATATCCTGATCGGCTACGAATTGCTGGATGGGAAGATTGAGGTGAAAGTTTTTGCCACCTCGCCTATGTCGGGTGTACACGTTAAGCTGTATGCAGCCGGCACGCTTTGCGCCGATAGAACAATCGATATATCGCCCGAAAAGGAATTTATTGAACTGGTACCTGTCGCCAACAATTTTACTGAGAAAGATCTCCGGATAACCGTGGCCGACAGGCACGGCCGCGTGTTGCTAAGTTACAGCCCTGCCGATAACAAACAGAACGAAGTGCCGCAGCCTGCAAAGCCGGCCCTGCAGCCTGCTGAGGTTAGCACCTGTGAAGAATTGTTTTTAACCGGCCAGCACCTGGAGCAGTACCGCCATGCCACCTATAGCCCGGTGCCGTATTATGAAGAGGCCCTGAAGCGCGATCCGGGCGATGCACGCAATAACAGTGCGCTTGGCCTTTGGTACCTGCGGCGGGGGCAGTTCGCGAAAAGCGAACCCTATCTGCGCAAAGCAACTGAAACCATTACCCGGCGAAACCCCAACCCATACGATGGTGAGCCTTATTACAATTTAGGCTTATGCCTGGCGTACCAGCGCCGGTTTGATGAAGCTTACGATGCGTTTTTTAAAGCAACCTGGAACAGCGCCTGGCAGGATAACGGTTTTTTTGCCGTGGCGCAGATCGATATGATGCGCGGCGGCTACGAACCGGCATTGGAGCATATCGGGCAGTCGCTCGACCGCAATGCCCGGAACGGCAGGGCCAACACTTTAAAAATTATGGCCCTGTTAAAGCTCGGCCGCATGAACGAGGCACTGGCGGCGGCAGAACACGCGCTTAAGGCGGATAAGTTTAACCTGGGCGCGTTATTTGCTACGAAGCTTTGTTATGCCGAATTGAAAATGGACCACCGCGCTCAAAAAGCGAGCGCGCAGCTGATGCAGCTGAGCCGCGGCACCGCAAATAACCTGGTTGCCTATGCTATCGATTTTGCTGCTATGGGATTATACGACGAAGCTATTGCGCTGTTGCTGAAAGCAGATGATCACCAGGCGGAGCCAATGGTTAATTACTACCTGGCTTACTATAGTCACCTCGCGGCAAAAACAATTGATGTTGAGGGTTATCTGCAAAAAGCTGCCAAAGCCAGCCCGGCGCTATGCTTTCCTAACCGCTTGGAGGATATCATGGTGCTGCGTTATGCGATCGGTAATAACCCGGCCGATGCTAAGGCGTCTTATTATTTAGGCAATTTATGGTATGATAAGCGCCAGTATGACGACGCTTTAACAGCATGGCAGCTTTCGGCGCAAAAGGATGGTAATTTCCCAACCGTGCTGCGTAACCTCGGCATCGCGTATTTTAACAAATTCGGTAATGCGCAGCAGGCCCTTGCCAGCTTCGAGAAAGCCTTTGAACTCGACCCGTCTGACGCGCGTGTGCTGATGGAACTCGACCAATTGTACAAACGCCTCAATTATAGTTTGGAACACCGGTTAAAAGTGCTGGAAGATAACTTGCAAACCACGCTTAACCGCGACGATCTGTACCTCGAACGGGCATCGGTCTATAACTTTAACGGCGAACATCAAAGAGCATTTGATATGCTGATGGACCGCAGGTTCCACCCATGGGAAGGCGGCGAGGGCAAAGTGTCGGCACAGTACCTGTTTAGTCTGACAGAGCTGGCTAAACAAGCCATCGCCAATGGCGATTACAACACGGCTATTGAATTATTGACCCGGGCTCAAACTTATCCCGAAAACTTGGGCGAGGGCAAATTACCGGGCGCTCAGGAAAACGATATTTTCTATTGGATGGGCTGCGCTTATCAGCAACTCGGCCAAAACGATGGTGCGATACTTTACTGGCAAAAGGCAAGTTCGGGCCTGAGCGAACCAAGCGCGGCCATGTTTTACAACGATCAGCAGCCCGATAAGATATTCTACCAGGGTTTGGCGTGGCAAAAATTAGGGTCGGATGAAAAAGCAAAGGAGATATTCAAGAAACTGATTGATTATGGCAAAACGCATATCGGCGACGATATCAGGCTGGATTATTTTGCGGTATCGCTGCCCGACCTTTTGGTTTTTGAGGATGACCTCAGCCTACGCAATAAACTGCATTGTTTGTATATGATGGGCCTGGGATACCTGGGTAGCGGGCTGTACGACGAAGCTGCCGGGGCTTTGCAACAGGTTTTGACCGAAAACGGGATGCATTTTGGTGCAGCAACGCATTTGAAGCTGGCACACAAGCCGGTTAGTTGAAATAGGAATGTTACGTTGATGTGCCGGTTTAAATTTCCGGCTTGACAAAAAAGTAGTTAATTTCGGGTCGGTACAAAAATCACCTGACCATGAAAACCAAATTAAAATACTTTTTGCCTGTAGCGGTAGTGTGCATTGCGTTGTTCGCTTTAAAATCGGATATCAATGTAACACCCGATGCCGATAACGCGGGCTTAAAATTACCGGCGGGTTTTGGCGCGTTAAAAGTAGCCGAAACGGGTGCCCGCGCAAGGCACCTGATCGTTACGGCACAGGGCGATATCTATGTTAAACTGGCCCGCCCCAATAAGGATGGCAAAGCAATTTTGGTGCTGCACGAAAACGCCGATGGCAAAGCTTTGCTAATAGGTGGTTTTGCAAATTATGGTGGTACAGGCATTTACATTAAAGATGGCTACTTGTATGCGTCGTCAAATACAGAAGTGTTTCGTTATAAACTTGATGCTCAAAATAAAGTGATAGATCAGGATCATCCCGAAAAGATCATCACCGGTTTAAAAATGGGCCGCGAGCACGAAACCAAATCCATTGTGCTGGATAATGCCGGCAACATCTATGTAAACGTGGGGGCGTACTCAAACTCGTGCCAGGAGCACGACCGCCAGTTAGGCTCGATGGGTATCAAAGGGTGCCCGATCCTGGATTCGGCAGGTGGTATCTGGCAGTTTAAAGCCAACAAACCAAATCAAACTTATGGCGAAGGCGTACGCTACGCTACCGGTTTACGTAACGTGGTAGGTTTAGACTGGAACCAGCAGGATAACCAGCTGTTTGTGATGCAGCACGGCCGCGACCAGCTGCACGATATCTTCCCGGATATGTTTACTGTTAAGCAATCGGCAGAGCTGCCCGCCGAATGTATGTACGCTTTGAAAAAAGGAGATAACGCCGGCTGGCCTTATATGTACTACGACCAGATCCAGCATAAAAAAATCATGGCGCCCGAGTACGGCGGCGATGGAAAAAAGGAAGCTGCAGGTAATTTTATCGACCCGGCAGCGGCATACCCTGGTCACCTTGCACCTAATGGTTTACTGTTTTATACAGGCAATATGTTCCCCGAGAAATACAAAAATGGAGCTTTTATCGCTTTCCATGGCTCGTGGAACCGCGCGCCTGAGCCACAGGCAGGTTATTTTGTGGTTTTCCAGCCATTTAAAAATGGTAAGCCTTATGGCGACTGGGAGGTATTTGCCGATAATTTTGCTGGTTCGCCGCAAAAAGCTGAATCAGGACGCGCCGATCACCGTCCGTGCGGCCTGGCACAGGGGCCCGACGGGTCGCTCTACGTAAGCGACGATAGCAAAGGAACTATTTACCGTATCATTTATAAAAAATAAGATCATCTGTTTACATGAAGAAACTTTTAGCAGCCGTTATTTTACTGCCGGCAAGCCTGTGCGTATTTGCCCAAACCAAACCTAAAACCGCTGCGATAAAACCGGGAATTCCGGCTTCTATAGCCCGCGGAAAAGTGGTGTATACCAAAAATTGTTTGAGCTGCCATTTTGTTGATGGCGGCGGCGTACCGAATATGAACCCCCCTTTGGTTAAAACCAGCTATGTGCTTGGCGATAAAACCAAACTGATTAAGGTGGTACTGAACGGCTTTGCACAAAATGTAGAGATAGACGGCGAAACCTACTCGAACAATATGGCGCCCCATAACTTTTTAAGCGACCAGGAAATAGCCGACGTATTAACCTATGTGCGCAACAGCTTTGGCAATAAAGCCAGCGCTGTTAAAGCTGCCGAGGTTAAAGTGGTTAGAGCGGCCAATAAGAAGTAAGCATATTATTTCTCTGTCTCTTGTCATCTCGAACGGTAGTGAGAGATCTTCTGCTGAATACTGACAAACTTTGCAGATCGCAGAAGATTTTTTCGTTCCAACAGTCAGGGCACGGTCTCGCTCAAGAGATAGTTCTCTTTCGCACCTCTGCACATTCCTACCCGTGCTCTATCGAAATGACAATTTTTTTAATAAGGGGGGCTATCTTACATAAAAGGCTCCCACCATTTATTGATATACTGCTCGCCGTTGTAGGTATAGGTTTGGCCGGGAGCGGGGAGCAATAGCTTGATCTGCTTTTCGGCAGCGTATTTCATCACATCCTCTACAGGTTCGGTCCAGGTGTGGAGGGCCAGGTTAAACGTGCCCCAATGTATGGGCATCAGCACCTTGGCCCCTAAGGCCAGCATGGCATTGGTAGCGTTGGCGGGCCCCATGTGGATATCGGCCCACATCGGGTCGGCAGCACCAACTTCCAGCATCGCCAGATCAAAAGGGCCGAGGCGTTCGCCTATCTCGTTAAATAGCGGGTGCATGCCCGAATCGGCGCCGTAGTAAACGTTATGCACCGGCCCTTTAATGCCGAACGATGCCCACAGGGTTTGGTTGCGGTTAAACAGGCTGCGGCCCGAAAAATGCCTTGCCGGTGCCGAGGTTAAAGTAATACCATCGCCCAGATCGGCAGTTTGCCACCAGTCCATTTCGGTAATATGTGTTTGAGAGATACCCCATTTTTGTAAGATAGCGCCTACACCAAGAGAGGTATAAATGGGCGTACCTTTGGTTGCCAGGGCTACGATGACCTGTTGATCGAGGTGATCGTAATGATCGTGCGAAATGATGATCGCGTCGAGGTGCGGCAGCTTGTCTAACGCAATAGGTGCCGGAAAAAACCGCTTCGGCCCCATGAACTGGAATGGCGAAGCGCGGCGGTAAACCGGGTCGGTTAAAATACGTTTACCATCAATTTCGATAATGAGTCCCGAGTGCCCTAACCAGGTAACACGCAGGGTATCGGGTGGCAGGAGATTCAGCTTATTCAGGTCGGCAGAGAAAGGGCCGGGCGTTTTTGCCGGGTACCGGTTGGGGTGCGATTTGATGAAATATTCATACAAAAGCTTGCCCATATTGCCTTCGCCGCCAACCTTGGTCGGGATAGGGTTAACAAACACTTTACCATCGAAATGAGCGGATGACTGCATAAATTTTAGCCGGAAATAAATCTCAAAAAGCCGAAAATAAGTTATTTGAATGACATAAGTGCGGGCGTTCGTCATGCCAAAGTATTTATTCGCGCAAGTAAAACCCAAACAAATAAAATAGTGTTAAAATTGAGCAAAAAATATAACATGCCACATCTTTTCAGCCCTTTAACCATACGCGGAGTAGAGTTTAAAAACAGGATAGCCGTATCGCCCATGTGCGAATACAGCAGCGAAGACGGGTTTGCCAGCAACTGGCACCTGGTACATTTAGGCAGCCGTGCTGTTGGCGGCGCCGCTTTAGTAATAACCGAAGCCACGGCGGTATCGCCCGAAGGCCGGATAAGCGCCGGCGATCTCGGCATCTGGAAAGACGAACACATTGCCGAACTGGAAAAGATAACCGCATTTATCCACGAACACGGCAGTGTGGCGGGCATACAACTGGCCCATGCGGGTCGCAAAGGCAGCCACCAGGTACCCTGGGCAGGCGGCAAACAGGTATCGTTGCTAAGTGGCGGGTGGCAAACGGTAGCGCCAAGCGCCGTTGCTTTTACTGAAGCAGAAGAAAAACCTTTAGAGCTTGACCAGCAAGGCATTGCCCGGGTGATCGAAGATTTTAAACAGGCTACTTACCGCGCAATTAAAGCCGGGTTTAAAGTGATAGAGATACATGCTGCACACGGTTACCTGCTGCACGAGTTTTTATCGCCCCTAAGCAACCAGCGTACCGACGAATATGGCGGGAGCTTTGAAAACAGGATCAGGCTGCTGCTCGAAATTGCAGACACGGTGCGTAAGGCCTGGCCGCAGCAAAACCCGTTATTTGTCCGCATATCGGCTACCGACTGGACACCCGGCGGCTGGACAGCTGAAGACTCCGTTAAACTGGCAGGCATATTAAAAGAGCGGGGCGTCGACCTGGTGGATTGCTCGTCGGGCGGTAATGTTGCTTCGGCCAAAATACCCGTTGGCCCCGGGTACCAGGTGCAGTTTGCCGAAGCAATAAAGAAACAAACCGGTATATTGGCAGGCGCTGTGGGCATGATAACCGAACCCAAACAAGCCGATGAGATCATCCAAAGCGGTAAAGCGGATATAGTATTACTGGCGCGCGAGATGCTGCGCGACCCCTATTTCCCGCTGCGCGCCGCACATGTGCTGGGCCACGAAGTTAAATGGCCCCTGCAATACGAACGTGCAAAATGGTAATATGCAGTTTACAAACAAATACTTAGCTTTATAACATTCAATAAAACAAAATCAATACTTTATGAAACGTACAGCAAAAGCACATTGGAACGGTACCCTTCAGGCCGGATCAGGAAAAATATCAACGCAAAGCACCGTGTTGAAAGATACCCAATATTCATTTAAAACCCGCTTTGCCGATGGCGTGGGCACTAACCCCGAAGAGCTGATAGCTGCCGCACACGCAGGCTGTTTTACCATGGCTGTTGGCGCTGCTTTATCGCAGGCCGGTTTTACACCGAACGACCTGGATACCGAGGCAATTCTGGATCTGGATATGCAGGCTTTGTCGATCACCGGCATTCACCTGGAGTTAAAAGCTTCTAAGATAGATGGTGTGGATAACGATACTTTCCAAAAAATTGCCGAAGGTGCAAAAGCCAACTGCATCATATCAAAAGCACTGAGCGTACCGATCACTTTAACCGCTACCTACGAAGGTTAACGACAACTGAACAAGGGTCAGCCCGGATACTTAAAAGTGCCATTGTAACAATTCGATGGCACTTTTTTATTTAACGTTATTTAACAACCGGTTTTCGGAAGAAATGATTAGGTTTAACTAAAATTTTAGTTTAATCTGTTACTTATGCTGAACTCAGGAAAAACATTCAAGTCCGCAGTAATAGGCGTATGCCTGTCGATCGCGGCAAACGCGCAAAAATTACCCAACATACAGCCAGGCAGCGTACGCGCACCTGCCGATATTAAAATTGACGGCAAAACCACCGAATGGAATAACCAGTTTAAGGCGTACAACCATGCCACCGATGTTTTTTATACCTTGAGCAACGACGATGATAATCTGTATTTAACTGTGCAGGCTACCGATGCGGCAATCATCCGCAAAATTAACAGCGGCGGGGTATGCCTCACCATACAGCCAACCGGTAAAAAAAATGACAAGGACGCTTTTCGGGTGGTTTACCCGGTAATCATACCAACGGCCGGCAAGGCGGGCGGAGGCGTGGTTATGGTGAGCAGCATCAAGCGCCTCGCCGCCTCGGATAACGAACATCTCACCGAAAAAGAAGCGGATTCGATCATGATGGCGCGTAATAAGCTATTTAATCAGCGTGCCAAATGGATAGGGGCCCTGGGTTTTAAAGACCTGGATTCGCTGATATCGGTTTACAATGATGATGGTTTAAAAGCAGCCGGCCGTTACGATGCAAAAGGAGCTTTTACCTGCGAGATGGCGATCAGTCTAAAGAGGCTCGGCCTATCGGTGGATAATCCGGTGAAATTCAGCTATCATATTTTACTGAACGGCGTGAGCCTGTTCGGCAGCAGCAGGCCCGTGCAGTCGATTAGCATAGTAGCCGGTGGTATGCCTATGGGTGGGGGTGAAGGCCAGGATATGGCGAAGGTGATGATGGATGGTGGTGGTGCGGCGGCAACAGATTTTTGGGGCGAGTATATCCTGACGAAAAAGTAAGAAAATAATATTGATCGGATACTTATTGTTTTGATTACCGGGCTATGCTGTTATATTTATATCATAAACCTGAGAATCATGAAAAAGCAGCTATTATTTACGGTTGTTCTGGCTTTGGTAAGCGTGAGCTCATTTGCCAAATGGCACCAAGCCGATTTATATTATACAAACGGTAATATTTCACGCTCCGAAATCCAGCTTCCTGATGAAACGTTCAGCGGTATATTTAATCGTGAGATCATCATTAAAACCAATACTGAAAATGATGAACATGTATCGTTAAAGGATATCAGCAAAGTGATTTTAACAGATGGTATTGTGCTGGTAAAATACGATAATCACGGTAAGCCGGTTTTGCTTAAACAGATCACCTCGTATCCGGTGGCTAATATCCTCGTACTGGAAAAACATGGCGAACTGGGCTCCAATAATTATTGGAGCTATATTTACAGCTACGGTAATTCGAACCATTTTTACAATACACCGCCCGAGGGTTACCGGCAGGATAGTGGCTACGAAGTTGCCGGGCTGCAGCAAAGCGAAAATTCATTTTTTACAGCAGGGTACCGGATTGAGCACCCAACAGGTTACTATTATTCAACAATGGCGCGTAATGGCCGTTTGTATACCCCTGATAAAGAAGACTATATTTACCTGTTGAAAGATAATAAAATAGAACGCCTGCTGCCAAGTAATATTTATGCCAAACTGGGCGAGATGTTAGGCGACGACCCTGCAGTTGCCAAAGTCATCAAAAACGGTCTTTCGAATTATTTTCAGTTGAACGAACTGGTAGCCGTATATAACGCTGATAAAAAGACAGAGTAGCGTAAACAAAAAAGAAACCGCGGCAGTGATGGGCCTCGAACTCATCGCTATTTTTATATTTGAGCATGTCTGTTTTTAATCAGTTGATGATAGCCTCGGGCGTGTGCTGGACGGTTACTTATTTGCTCATTATCCGCCGGGGCGTTATCGACCTTACTTATGGTATGCCTGCGGCAGCGCTGCTGGCCAATTTATCGTGGGAGGCCATTTACTCGTTTGTATATCCGCATAGCATGCCGCAACTGGCTGTCGACAGGGTATGGTTTATGTTTGATGTGCTGATCCTGCTGCAATACCTCCGTTTTGGACCGACGGCACCTAAAATACGCCTGGCTGGTAGCTTTTACCTGCAGTTTTTACTGGGGTTTGCGGTAACTTTTACTGCGATACTGCTGCTTGGGCGGGAGCTAAAAGATGAGAATGGCGCATATGCGGCCTTCGGCCAAAACCTGATGATGTCGGTATTGTTTATCAATATGCTTAACCAACGCAAAAGCGCGGCCGGGCAAAGTATGTACATAGGCATATTTAAAATGCTGGGGACGGCATTGGCATCGTTTGCGTTTTATACGCAAACCAAAACTTATGGCCACTCGCCATTACTGCAGTTTTTGTTTGCAGCTATTTTTGTGTACGATGTGGTGTACATTGTTATGCTGGCACGGCATCTGAGGTTGCAGCATATTAAGGTGTGGGGTAGGTTTTAGCAAAAGATTTGACAACTTTTAAAAAGTTGTCAAATCTATGTATTATTCATATCAAAACTGCCCTTTATACTCCTCCACAATCTCCTTCAGGAAAGCATAAAACGGTTTGGCGAATTCTTTCCGGCGTAAGGCAAACTCCACGTTGGTTTTCAAAAAGTCGAGCTTGTTGCCGATATCATAACGCTTGCCCTCGATGGTATGGGCGTACATGCTTTCGCTTTTCAGCAGGTTCACCATAGCATCTGTCAATTGCACTTCGTTGTTTTTGCCCGGAGGGGTATTCTCAAGCGCGCGGTATATTTCGGGCGTCAATACATACCGCCCGGCAATGGCCAGGTTTGATGGCGCTTTATCAGTGGCCGGTTTTTCGATGAGCGTATTCAGGTTCATCAGCGTATCCGAAAGCATTTCGCCGCCCACAATGCCATAACGCGATACCTTATCGTGCGGTACGGTTTCCACAGCGATCACGGTGCTTTGGTACTGCTCATAAATATCGATCAATTGCTGAGTTACCGGGATAGCCGAGTTGATAATGGTATCGCCCAAAAGCACTGCGAATGGCTGGTTGCCGGTATGGTGGCGCGCGTAGTAAATGGCATCGCCCAGTCCGTTGATTTCCTTTTGGCGGATGAAGTGGATGTTGGCCATATCCGAAAGGTGCATGATCTCGTCGTACATCTTATCTTCCTTTTCCAAAAGGCGCTCTTCGAGTTCGGGGTGACGGTCGAAATGATCTTCGATGGAGCGTTTGCCTTTGCCCGAGATGATCAGGATATCTTCGATACCCGAATCAACAGCTTCCTGCACCACGTATTGTATGGTCGGGGTGTCAATAATAGGGAGCATCTCTTTTGGCGATGCTTTGGTGGCGGGTAAAAACCTGGTTCCTAAACCTGCTGCCGGGATCACTGCTTTCTTTACCATATTAAATCATATAAGGTTTTATAACGCGTGCATTTATTTTTTTTAAACTGTAGATTAATTTTTTGAGCATCTCTTCATCCTGGTAAGTACCGATGATGGCGCCGCCCGAGCCGGTGAACGATGCTGTAGCGCCGCAGCCGCGTGCGGTATTGATAAGCTGCATATTGCTTTCGCTGATGGTCATAATCTTACAGCGGTTATCAAAGTTGGCGTTGATCAGTTCGCCCAGCAGGCCATAATCTTTATTTTTAATGGCGATGGCGCCTTCATCGGCCAAGTTGGCGATAGTAGTAAGCGTATCGATGGTGTGTTTATCGCCTTTATCGTATTTGGCGCGTATCTCGTTCAGTACCTTGCCCGAAACTTTACTCAGGTTGGTTTTATAGGCCATGTAAAGTTTAGGTAATAAAGTAGGGTCGATAGGTGTGTAAACCCCGTAACCGTGCTTTTCCATCTGTGCCTTGTTAAAATCCATATGCACGCAGCCTTCGTAACATTGTATCACCCTGTCCTGCAAGCCTGCGTTGATGCCCATTTCCTGGGCTTCGGCGGCTAAAGCAATATTGGCCAGTAAATGCAGGGGGATATCCACTTTATAAAACTGCATTAAAGCCTTTAATGTGGCAATGATGATCGCGCTTGAGCCGGCCAGGCCAACCTGCCGGGGGATGGTAGAACGATAACGGATAGTGAAGTTTTTATTGGCTAAACGGATGCTGTTCTCATCGCAATAGTCGCAAAACTTTTTGATGGCCGCTTTGATGATCGGTATGCCGCCGTTATAACCTATCGAGCCGACAGTTTCCTTTAAATGGTAAATATTACGGAACGAGTTGGCGTCGGCTTCCTGCTGCTCGATCACCAGTTCGGGCGATTGGTACAACAGGATATGGGCGCCAAAATTTTTGATGCTTAAACTGATGGTTTTGCCGAAGTACCCGTCGCTGGGGTTGCCCAGCAAGCCGGCCCTTGCATAAGCGCGGGAATCAATGATCATAATATTAAACTTGATTTGTGGCTAAAATGCGCATAAAAATCAAATATCCCGAATGCAGCGACATAAACTTTATATTTTTTTGGGAATATATTGTACTAAATTGGCAAATATTACCCCCTGTGTTTTTGATATAATATGGACTAAATATTAGCTATCTTTAGATATACCTAAATTGAAAACGAAATATGTCTTTATTAGACCTTACCACCCCGCCTGCGCAGGTCGAAACCCCGCAGGAAGTCAACAGGCAACAGGTTAACATTGTACCCGAAAACCCGTTTGGCGATATTGCGCTGGCCCTGTCGGGCGGCGGGTTCAGGGCGGCATCGTTCAGCCTTGGCGCCATATCGTATCTTAACCGGGCCTGGCTGGCCAACGAAGCCGATACCCTGCTGAACCATGTTACGTTTATTACCTCAACTTCGGGCGGCTCAATAACCAATGCGTTTTACAGCGCCGGTGTTTTTAAGCCGGGCTTTGTGTTCGGCGATTTTTATGCGGGTATGAAACGCTTTATGGAAGGCGAGGGCTTGCTGAACCGGGTGTTCGATATTTTAACCGACCCTAAGCGATGGAACGAAGTAGGTACGCAAACCGATGCCGCAACAGGCTGGACGCGTAAGGTGAAGAAAGAGCATAACCTGATCAATGCCTTCGCGAAAGCTTATGATGAGATGCTGTTTACCAATGCGGAAGGCAAAAGCGAAACGCTGGATGTTTTTTTTGACCACAGCGCCAACCCGCATTTAAAAACCGTTTGCCTTAACGCAACAGAGTTGAATAACGGCATAGCTTTCCGCTTTCAGACCAATGGCTACGCCGATAGCATATTTACTGTCGGTAACTACTATCTCAACTTTAATAACGCCGACATTGCGCGGAAGCTGAAGTTGAGCGACCTGGTGGCGACATCATCCTGTTTCCCTTCGGGGTTTGAGCCGATGGTTTACCCGTACGATTATATGCATAAGGGTTTGAATAATGCAGATGAGATGTTTACGGCAATTAATTACAAAAACAATAACCCGCTTAAAACAGCCGAGATAACCAATAAGCCCTTTTGTATGATGGATGGCGGCGTGGTTGATAACCAGGGTTTGGGCAGTATGATGATGGAAGATAATTACCGCGCGGGCCACCCGCCTAAAAAACCCTTTGATGTGATGATGGTGTGCGACGTAGGCAGTTACTTTATGGATCAGTTTGTAAACCCAAACGAGACGGACAGGTGGTATAAAAACTTCACGATCAATAAAGTGAACAATATCATGAAGGTAATGTTAGTTGCGTTTATTGTAGCAATAGTGATGCTGTTTTTTGGATGTACCTGGCGAACGGTTGGATTGGGGATATTGGTATTGACCTTTATACCGGGCGTAATTTACCTGTACCTGCAGCGCATTTTTAAAGAACAGAAGCAGCAAATGGCCAAAACCAGCTTCGGCCGCACGCTGATCAAATACATCGGGTACTTTTTTAAGCTGCGGTTTACCTTGCTGCAGCAAATGCTGGCCTCGCGTGCGCAATCGATGTTGCTGCTTAACCTGAAGGTTTTTTTAGCACAGGAAAGGCGGCAGGCTTACAATAGCTTTTACACCATGCCCGCTTATAAGAACAGGGCGCTGTCGTGCTTTATTTACGAGTTTTCGAGCCAGCATAATGCGGTGCGTATTGATAACCTGGAAACGAGAGACAAAGCCTGGTGGCCGGCGGTATCGCATATTTTAAAGCCGAGTGCTGCCATGCAAAGCATCGCGACCGCGGCAACAGCCGTAGGGACTACCTTATGGTTTAACAGCGGCGCGCAAACCGACAGGGATAACGTTATTGCCTGCGGACAGTTTACCATGTGCTATAACCTGTTAAAGCGCATATACCGCCTGGAGGTTTTGGATGCCAAATGGAAAACGGATGTACAATTACAAGGCTTAAAAGCGCGCTTGCTGGAAGATTGGCAATTGTTTCAGGCAAATCCGGGGTTTATGGTGTGATAGTTCATTAGTCATTTGTTCATCAGTCATTGGTGTGTTGGTGGATAGTTCATGAAAAAGGATGGAAAAAATAAAAAGCACCTGTTGTTAAACAAGTGCTCTATATCAAATTTATCACTAATGAACCAGTGAACTAATGACTAATGGACTAAGCCAATACCTTTTTCCAGCTTACCAGGTCGCCGATGATCTTTTCTAACTGATCGGCAGGGACGCGTTCCTGGGCCATGGTATCGCGGTGGCGGATGGTAACGGTATTATCTTCCAATGATTGATGATCGACGGTGATACAGATCGGGGTACCGATAGCATCCTGGCGACGGTAGCGTTTGCCGATGGCATCCTTCTCTTCGTATTGTACATGGAAGTCGAGCTTCAGCTTATCCATTATTTCGCGGGCTTTTTCGGGCAGGCCGTCTTTTTTGGTTAACGGGAATATGGCTGCCTTTACCGGTGCCAGTGCAGGCGGGAAACGTAATACCACGCGGCTGTCTTCGCGTTCTTCGGTGCTCAGGTCTTCCTCGTCGTAAGCGTTCATCAGCGTAAGCAGGAACATACGGTCCAAACCTATCGAGGTTTCGATAACGTAAGGGATATAGTTGCCATAAGGTTTACCATCCGGGCCAAGCTCCGGATCGAAATACTGCATTTTTTTGCCGGAGTATTGCTGGTGCTGGCTCAGGTCGAAATCGGTACGGCTGTGGATACCTTCCACCTCTTTAAAGCCGAATGGGAACTCGTATTCGATATCAACGGCTGCATTGGCATAATGCGCCAGCTTGGTATGATCGTGGTAGCGGTATTTTGCCGGGTCGGTGCCCAGGCCGAGGTGCCATTTCAGGCGCACTTCCTTCCAGTATTTGTACCATTCCATTTCGGTGCCGGGGCGCACGAAGAACTGCATCTCCATCTGCTCAAACTCGCGCATGCGGATGATGAACTGGCGGGCGATCACCTCGTTACGGAAAGCTTTGCCGATCTGTGCGATACCGAAAGGGATCTTCATCCTGCCCGATTTCTGCACATTGAGGAAGTTTACAAAAATACCCTGGGCGGTTTCGGGGCGCAGGTATATCGTGTCCGATTCATCGGCCACGGCGCCTACCTGGGTGCTGAACATCAGGTTAAACTGGCGCACATCCGTCCAGTTACCGGTTTTTGAGATCGGGCAAATGATCTTAGCGTCGATGATGATCTCTTTGAGGCGTTGCAGGTCTTCGTTTTTTAAAGCTGCGTCCATGTCGGCCTGTAAAACTTCAGCCTCGTCGGTTTTGCCTTCGGCGTCGAGCTGGGCAATCTTATCTTCGATGAGCTGATCGGCACGGTAACGTTTTTTCGAATCTTTGTTATCGATCATCGGGTCGCTAAAACCGTCAACGTGGCCGCTGGCTTTCCATATTTTGGGGTGCATAAATATGGCGCTGTCGATACCAACGATGTTCTCGTGCATTTGCACCATGCCTTTCCACCAGTAGGTTTTGATGTTGTTCTTCAATTCGGCGCCGTTTTGGCCGTAATCGTAAACAGCACTTAAACCGTCATATATCTCGCTTGACGGGAAAACAAAACCATACTCCTTGGCATGGGAGATCACATTTTTAAACAGTTCGTCGGTATTTTTGCTCATAACAGGGCAAAGATAGTTTTTTTGGTAAATGTGCAGATAGTTGAAAGGTTGAAATGTTAGAAGGTTTTAATGTTTGAAATGTGGAATTGTCTCTGTGCGCTTTGTGGTTAATGTGTTTTACCACAAAGCTCACAGAGATTTGATGCACGGAGATGCGCAGAGAACTCTCCAGAGCGAAAAAGGCTTGGGCGTTGCCTGCGGGCGGGCTATCCCTGCCCGTCCGGCAGGCGCTCATACTCCTGCAGGCATTAGCCGCGAGACCGGTATCCCTGTCTGCCGACAGGCAGGCGCTCTTATCCCTAACGCGGATTGGGGTGCGCAATAAATTTCTGTTCGTGTTATATAACTTCTGCTATTTTTGCGTTACAAATAATTCAAATTGAATATTTTTTTAATCCAAACGTTTCATTTTGAAGTAAAAATTATCCACTAATGAGCATTTCGGTAAACGGTTTAACCAAAATTTACGGTTCGCAAAAGGCGGTCAACGGTATTAGCTTTACCGCCAAACCGGGCCGCGTGCTGGGCTTTTTGGGGCCGAACGGGGCGGGTAAATCAACTACCATGAAAATGCTCACGGGGTTTATCCCGCAAACATCGGGCAATGCTTCGGTGGCGGGCTTTGATATTACCGGGCAATCGCTGGAAGTTAGGAAGAGCGTGGGCTATCTGCCCGAAACCAACCCGCAATACCTGGATATGTATGTCAAGGAATCGCTTGCGTTTATTGCCGATGTGCACCGGGTGCCTGATGCAAAAAAGCGGATTGAAGAAGTGATAGAGCAAACGGGTTTAACCCCCGAGCAGCATAAAAAGATCGGGCAGCTAAGCAAAGGTTACCGGCAGCGTGTGGGTTTGGCGCAGGCCATCATCCACGACCCGCAGGTGCTGATACTGGATGAGCCGACCTCGGGGCTTGACCCTAATCAACTGGTGGGTATACGGCAACTGATACGCGAATTAGGCAAAACCAAAACCATTATTTTATCGACGCATATTATGCAGGAGGTTGAAGCGGTTTGCGATGATGTGGTGATCATCAGCAAAGGGAATATCGTGGCCGATGATACGCTTGCCGGGCTGCGCGAAAAGCATCAGGGCAAGAGTTTGGAAAGTATTTTTATTGAGCTGACAAGCCCCCTAACCCCCTGAAGGGGGAGCGATGTGCAGATGTGAAAATGTGCAGATGTGCAAATGATAGAGATGTTAAAAACTAAGATGAAAAGATTATTAGTATGTATGTTAATGTTTGCGGCGATCAGTATTGCACACGCGCAGAGACGTGGCAGTGATGATAAGCAGTCGGCGTTTTTGGGGGCGGCGTTTGAGTTGGGTTTGCCATCTAACAGCCCGATATCGGTTGGGTATGGCGCTTCGCTGAAGGGTGAGGTTCCGTTTGCACAGTCGGTAGCGCTGACCTTGACTGCGGCTTATATGAGTTATAGTTACAATGATTCGTTCATCAGCTTTGCCGGTACGCCACAGGTATTGCACCCGCAGTTTGCGCCGTTAAAAGCAGGAATACGTTTCCAGGCTGGGCCGGGCTTTTATACCGAGGCAGAGCTGGGCGAGGCGATCAGGCTGAACAATGGCTCGGGCGGTTTGTTTGATTACTCGGTGGGTTTGGGTTTTTTTGTGCCGGTCGACAGGAAGAGCGTGCTGGATATCGGCATCCGGTATGAGGCTTATTCGGAGACGCAATACCGGCAAACGGCGCTGAAAGTTGCGTACAGGTTTGGATGGTAATTGTTGGATTTGACCGGGAAATTGGGTATATTTATAGTTGAAGCAAGGAATAAAGACTTGAAAGGAGTTGAAAAATACCCATATTTACCCATGTGTTGCGTTAGGGATAGCCCGGCCGCAGGCAACGCCCTGAATAGAATCAACAGTCAGGATGCAGGAATCAAGACAAAGAGATAAATTGAAAAATACCGACAAATATCACCCTGTTTTAAATAGAATCAAGAGCCAAGAAGCAAGAACCGGGCAATAGCGAGTTCATTCACACAAATTAAAAACAATTAGTAAGTGAATAATCAAGACGAAAAAATTGAAAATACCCATAAATACCCATGTCTACCATCACGTCATTGCGAGGTACGAAGCAATCTCTATATTGGACAAGCGGACTTGCAAAGCCGCTCTGCAAGTCGGTGATTGCTTCGTGCCTCGCAATGACGCTTTAAGAGGTTTAAAATACCCATAAATACCCATGTGTTTTGTTTTTTTGCACCACGACTTAATAACCCAGTAACCCAATAACCCAATTCCCTTGCTAACTATCCTTAAAAAAGAAATTACCTCGTACCTGAGCTCCATGGTGGCTTATGTGACCATCGGCGTGTTTTTGCTGGTGCTGGGTTTGTTTTTATGGGTGTTCCCCGAATCGAGCATTTTGGAATATGGCTATGCCGGTCTGGACAGCCTGTTCAGCACCGCACCGTATCTGTTTATGTTCCTGATACCGGCTATCACGATGCGCTCGCTGGCAGAAGAGCGAAAGGAGGGGACATTCGAACTGCTGGCTACCCGCCCGCTTACCGACTGGCAGATTGTGCTGGGGAAATACCTGGCCTGCCTGCTCATTGTGCTTTTTGCCCTGTTGCCCACGTTGGTTTATTATTACTCGGTAAGTGCGCTTGGCTTGCCGCAGGGCAATATCGATACAGGCGCGGTGATCGGCTCGTATATTGGTTTGTTTTTGCTGGGCGGGGCATTTGTGTCTATCGGCTTGTTCGCTTCGTCGGTTACCGATAACCAGATCATCGCTTTCACCATTGCTGTGTTTTTGTGCTTTGTAGCCTATAGCGGGTTGGATTCGGCCAGTACTTTACTATCCTTACAAAACCTGGGCATCCAGCGTTTCGGTATCAACGAGCATTACCAGAGCATTAGCCGCGGTGTGCTGGATACGCGCGACCTGCTTTACTTTCTGAGCTTTATCGGCCTGTTTTTGGCGTTCACTAAAACGATTGTGGGAGGGCGCAAATGGTGAACAGCCGTAAAAAGAAGGACCTGCTGCAACTGCTGCTGTTCTTTGTAGCACTCGTGGTGGTCAATTTACTTTCGGGGAAGGTATTTACACGGTTCGATTTTACCAGGGAGAAACGCTATACCCTATCGGCCGTGAGCCGCAACCTGGTCGACAGCCTGACCAGACCCGTTACCGTAACTGTTTATTTGCAGGGGAGCGAGCTGCCGCCGGCCTTTAAACGCTTGCAAACCGCCACACGCGATATGCTGACCGACATGCAGGCTTACTCGTACCAGCACATCAGATTTGAGTTTATCGACCCGCTGGGCGGGTTGACCGAACAGCAGCAAAATGATACCCTGAAGGCCTTACAGGCTAAAGGCTTGGATATAACTGCGCTTAGTGTAAAAACCGATAACGGCCTGACGCAAAAGACCATCGTTCCCTCGGCGCTGGTAAGCTGCGACGGTAAGGAAATACCGGTAAAGCTGCTGCAAACGCGGATAGGCTTATCGGATGAAGAGCAACTGAACAATTCTATACAAAACCTCGAATACGCTTTTGCTTCGGCCATCAAACGTGCGGCAAGCACTGGTAAACAGTCGATTGGTTTTACCGAGGGGCATAGCGAGCTGAGCGACCGTCAGCTGAATGACGCGATCAAATCATTGTCGGATGGCTTTGTGGTTGGGCGTGTTAATTTGAAAACCATCCCGTTTTCGAGCATGGCGGCTATCAGCCTATTGGTGATACCCAAACCGGATAAGCCGTTTACCGAGCTCGAAAAATTCAAAATAGACCAGTACCTGATGCGTGGCGGCCGGATTTTGTGGACGATTGACCAGGTAAGCGCCGAACTCGACAGCCTGCGCGGCAAAGGCGGCGAACAGCTGGCTTTTAACAAGCAACTGAACCTGGACGATCAGTTGTTCCGCTACGGTATCCGCATCAATTACGATCTGGTTGCCGATATGAGCTGTGCGCAGATACCGTTGAGCACCGGCAACGTGGGCGGGCAGAGCCAGTACCAGATGGTGCCCTGGCTGTTCTATCCTATCTTTATACCGAAGGCGAAACATCCTATCGTGAAAAACCTGGATGGTATCCGTACCGAGTTTGTAAGTACTATTGATACATTGCCGGTAAAGGGTATCAAAAAAACGGTGCTGCTGGAATCGACGCCTTATAACCGCAAGTTGAGCACGCCGCATTTGCTGTCGCTGCAGATGGTGGAGGATGTGCCCGATCCGAAGACTTTTCAAAGCGCGCCGAAGACCGTTGGCGTGTTACTGGAGGGCAGTTTCACGTCCGACTTTAAGAACCGCCCCCTGCCCGACAGCCTGAAAGAGCATGTGGATGTTATCGTGCAAAGCAAACAGACAAAAATGATCGTGATCAGCGATGGCGACGTGTTTAAAAACCAGGTAGCCAGCGATGGCTTCCCGTACCCGATGGATGTTGATAAATACAACCCCAATAACCGTTACGGCAACAAAAATTTATTGCTCAACATTGCCGACTATATGACCGACGATTCAGGCCTGATCGCGCTAAGGAACAAAGAGATACAATTACGGCTGCTGGATAAGGCGCGCATCCGCAGCGAAAAACTGTACTGGCAGGTAATAAATAATGTTATCCCGGTTGCTTTGGTGTTAATTTTTGCTATTTTTCAACATTATACGCGCAAGCGAAAGTATGCGCGCTAAATTTTATATTTTTGATAGATAATTACCGAAAGAGTATATGAGATTTATTGTTTCCACTTCGACGTTGCTGAAGCAACTACAGGCAGTTAGCGGTGCGCTAAGCAGCAGCACGGTTTTACCTATACTGGAAAACTTTTTATTCGAGATAAAAGATGCGACCCTGACCATATCGGCTACGGACCTGCAAACCAGTATGACCACATCTTTACCTGTTGAAGCCAAAGAGAACGGACGTGTGGCTATCCCGTCGCGCATTTTGCTGGATACCTTAAAATCGCTGCCCGAGCAGCCCATCGCTTTTTCGGTTGATGATAAGACCTTCAGCATCGAGATCAATGCCGGCGACGGTAAATACAAACTGAGCGGCGAGAACGGCGACGATTTCCCGAAAATACCGGTTGTGGAAAACGCTTCATCGGTAAACCTGCCTGCTTCGGTTTTAGGCGAGGCCATCAACAAAACTATCTTCGCGGTAAGTAACGACGAACTGCGCCCTGCCATGACAGGCGTTTTTTGCCAATTGACCACCACATCGCTAACCTTTGTAGCTACCGATGCGCATAAACTGGTTCGCTACCGCCGTAAGGATGCTAAAGCTGCTGGTACAACATCGTTCATTTTACCTAAAAAAGCCTTGAACCTGTTGAAATCGTCGCTGCCCGGCAGTGACGTGAACGTTGCCGTTGAGTACAATACCACCAGCGCTTTCTTCAAATTCGAAAATATCAACCTTGTTTGCCGTCTCATCGACGAGCGTTACCCGGATTACGAAGCGGTTATCCCACAAAATAACCCGAATAAATTACTGATAGACCGCCAGGCATTTTTAGGCTCGCTGAGCCGTGTGGCTATCTACGCCAACAAAACTACCCACCAGGTAAGGTTAAAGATCAACGGCAGCGAGCTGAACATCTCGTCCGAGGATATCGACTTCGCCAACGAAGCGCACGAGCGTTTAAGCTGCCAGTACGAAGGCGAAGACATGGAGATCGGTTTCAACGCCCGTTTCCTGATCGAGATGCTGAAAAACCTGAGCTGCGAAGAAGTATCGCTCGAAATGTCGACACCGAACCGCGCGGGCTTATTACTTCCGCAGGGCGGCGATGAGAACGAAGACGTACTGATGCTGGTGATGCCGGTAATGCTGAACAGCTACGCTTGATAATTTTTTTCTAAATAAGTCTGTCATTTCGAACGAGGCACGAGAGAGAACTATACTCTTGAGCGGGATAGAGTTCGGTCTGTGTGAACGAAAAAATCTTCTGCGGGATGATGAGGCGTATGCAGCTTTTTTAAAACTATTTAATCTGTGACGTTGGTTATCCGGGCGTTGCCTGCGGCCGGGCTTTCCCTGCCCGTCAGGCAGGCGCTCATACTGCACAGGGCCTTAGCCATAGGGCCGGTATCCCTGCCTGCCGGCAGGCAGGCGCTGCAAATCCCTAACGCAAATTTGGGAGAACAGAATTACTTCTTCGCTAACCCCTGCTTGGCAAATTTGAGCAGTTCATCCGCTTTGATATAACCCACGGTACCCAATACCGGTTTGCCTTGCGGGTTGAAGATGATGAGCGTTGGATAGGCTTCCAAACGCCATTGCTGCGCCAGCTGCGGGCCCATGCCTTTTTCCATATCGATGGAAATGTTCACAAAATTCTGGTTGAAAAAAGCGGCTACTTTAGGATCCTTGAAGGTTGTTGCGCGCAGCATTTTGCAGGGGCCGCACCAGGTAGCATAGGCATCTACAAAAATGTATTTGTGCTGGGCTGCGGCTTGTTTCAAAGCTTCGTTCCAGGCATCCTCGATAAAACGGATCTCGGCAGGTGCTTTTTTAGTTGCGGGTTTATCCTTGCTTATCCCTGCAAAAGGGAGCAGTAAACAAACAATGATATACAGAGCAATGCGCAGGCCGTTAACTTTTTTCATGATACTAAGATAGAAAGATATTGGTTTTTCTAAATCCCCCGGATAGGGGGAGATATCAATGCCTCCCTGCTTTTTGCCGACAGGGAGGCATCCTTTGATTTATTGTTGCGGCGGCTTCTGATCTTCAGGCCGTGGCGGGCGTTGCCGTTGTTGCTGACGCTGTTGCTCCTGCTGCTTTTGTTGTTGCTGCTGTTGCTGTTGGCGCTGTTGTTCTTGTTGCTGGCGTTGCTGCTCGGCCTGTTGCTGCTGCTGGCGCTGTTGTTCCATTTGCTGTTGGCGTTGTTGTTGTGCAGCTTGCTGCTGTTGCTGGCGTTGCTGCTCCATTTGCTGCCTTTGCTGATCTGCTGCCTGTTGTTGCTGCTGATCGGGCTGTTGCTGCGGTGGCCTTTGCTGGCGTTGTTGCCTTTGCTGGTCGCGCTGCTGGCGTTGCTGCTCCATTTGTTGCTGCCGCTGCTGGTCCATCTGCTGTTGGCGGGCTTGCTGAGCGGCCTGCTGTTGCTGACGCTGTTGTTCCATTTGCTGCCTTTGCTGATCTGCTGCCTGTTGTTGCTGCTGATCGGGCTGTTGTTGCGGTGGCCTTTGCTGGCGTTGTTGCCTTTGCTGCTCGATTTGCTGCTGGCGTTGTTGCTGTGCAGCCTGATCGTTTTGTTGCTGGGCCGGTGGCGTTACAGCAGGCTGATTTTGCTGCTGTTGCGGTGGCCTTTGGCGCTGTTGCCTTTGTTGCTCACGTTGCTGGCGCTGTTGATCGTTTTGCTGCTGTTGCGGCGTTACGGCAGGCTGGTTTTGCTGTGGAGGCTGCTGGCTGCTTGGGTTACCCCGGCCAAAACGGCCGCGATCAGGACGGTTATTGCCATTTTGCGGGTTGTTATTCGGCGCACCCGGAGCAGGGTTGCCAGGAGCTGCGGCCGGGCTGTTTTGATGGCCTTGATTAGGAGCCGGATTATCGTTAGGCCTGTTCATCCTTGGGTTTTCGCGGTTTACCCGGATGATGTTGTTTTGCTGCAGTTGCGGCTGCGGGTTACGGGCAGCCTCGGCCAGCGCTGCCGAGTTGTTGTGGTTGATGGTAGCGCCAATGTTACGGTCGCGGTGGGCTATGCCACCGTTCGGATTGGCATTTTTATACGCCACGGCGTTCACCACGGTAGCAGGGCGCGGCCTGTCGTTACCGGTCGGGCGTATCACGGTTGGCCTGTAAATATTGATGGTGTTGTTACGGATCTCCGGCCGGCGGTTGTTACCATTATTGATGTCATACACCCGCACCGGCTCGCGCGAATAACGGCGGATCTCATCCGGACGAGGGCCGCTCACATACCTTACATTGTTATTGACGTAAACATTGTTGATGATGGTAGTTTGGTGGATGATGGTAACCACACGAGGGCGTGGCACGTAATACCGGGTAATATAAGGGCTGCAGATATAAGCCTGCGGCGCGCAAATCCAGTAATCGTCGGGTATGCTGTACCCGCCGCCGAACGATATGCTGATGCTTATACGCGGGCCAAGCGGAGCCCAGGCATAATATCCGCCGCCACGGCGCCAGTTAACCCAGGCCGGCCCCCATTCGTAGCCGGGTATCCATTCCCAGCCGTAATAGTCGTCGTAGCGCCAGCGGCCGTAATGGAAAGTTGCCCATCCCCAGGGATAATCGCTTACCCAGGTATTGCCATAGCGTGTTAAAACCCAATGCCCGCTGGTAGCGTAGGGCCTGAAGCCTTCGTCGGCATCGGGTACCCAAACATCGCCGTAATCGGGGTCGTAAACCCAGGTGCCATAGGGTTGCAGTTCATCATAAAAATCCTGGTACGATACACTGTAACCAGGCTGCGCCTGTGTTTTTGCAGGATGTACCATAAGTAATGTAAATACCAAACCCAGCAGGGCAGGTATTTTATTTATAATCGGTTTCATATCAGTTTTGGTTATGATCTTCTCTTGTTTCGACTGTGTTGAATGGGTAACGTTTACTTTGACAGAATGTTTAGCGTAAAAATTACATTAAAACAATATTAATATTTTGTTTGCATAAATAATGTGCAAAACAAAATGTGTGCTAAAATTTGTTCGGTATCTATAAAATTCCATAAATTGTCCTTTTACATCTAAATAAAAGTTATGAGTACAGTAAACATTCCACGTCTCGACCTTAACGATTGGGTTAAGGGTTCGGCCGAACAACGCAAGAAGTTTTCGGATGATCTGGGCAAAGCTTTCAACGAAACAGGCTTTGTTACCATTACCAACCACGGATTAAGTAAAGAAGTAATAAACGAGTTGTATAAACAGGTAAAAACACTTTTTGCCTTGCCCGAAGAAACCAAGCTGCAATACGAGATCCCCGAACTGGCCGGCCAGCGCGGTTATACCAGCAAAGGCAAAGAAACTGCTAAAGGTTTCAAGGTGCCCGATTTGAAAGAGTTTTGGCAGATTGGCCAAACCGTTACCGATGGCGACCCGGTTAAGGACGAATACCCGGAGAACGTACAAGTGAAAGAATTGCCCGAGTTTTATCCGATCACCTCGGAGATTTACAAAAAACTGGAAGCTTCGGGTTCGCAGATATTGAAAGCTATCGCAGTTTATCTGAATTTGCCTGAGGATTATTTTGACGATAAGATACACAACGGTAACTCGATACTGCGCGCGTTACACTACTTCCCGATACTGGATCCTGATTCGTTACCGCCAGATGCGGTAAGGGCTGGAGCGCATGAGGATATCAACCTGATCACTTTACTCATTGGCGCCAGCGCTGATGGTTTGGAAGTGCTGACCCGCGACGGATCATGGTATGCGGTAAAAGCCGAAGGCGAGGATATTGTGGTGAACGTAGGCGATATGCTGCAGCGTTTAACAAACGGTAAACTCAAATCGACAACCCACCGCGTGGTTAACCCGCCGCGCGAACTGATGGGCTTTTCGCGCTATTCGGTACCGTTCTTTTTGCACCCGCGTTCGGAAATGGATCTCACCAGCTTACCATCAACCATTGATGCCGAGCACCCGAAAATGTTCAGCGATATTACCGCAGGCGAATACCTCGATGAGCGTTTACGCGAGATCGGCCTGAAAAAATAATGTACAAATGAGTTTATGTGCTGATGTGCAAATGATTTTTATACTATTTGCATGTCCGCACATTAAAAACATTCGGGGTGGCTAAACGTTAAAATAATTCGCACATCAGCACATTTGCATATCTGCACATTAAAGCAATACAATTATGAAAGCCGATCATTACAATTATGCAACCGTTTCGCAGGCTCTGGCCGATCTTAAATCGCGCGGCTATGTTGATGAGTTTGATTTTAAGGACGATTATCTGTTCTGCGACCGCAAAGGCATACAGTTTAACCCGCTCGAACTGAAGATAACTGAAGTTTACCGTTTTGAAGGCGCGAGCGACCCCGAAGATAGTTCGGTAGTTTATGCCATCGAAAGCGCCTCGGGTTTAAAAGGCCTTATTGTTGATGCTTATGGAATGTACGCCGACGAAAAGAAAAGCGCCTTTATCAACAGCCTGAAAATGGCCGATTAGAACAATTTTTCGATCAGCTGATCAGCGCTGATACCTTCGGCTTCGGCCTGGTAGCTGCGTACAATGCGGTGGCGTAAAATAGCTTTGGCAACCGCCTGTACATCCTCAATATCCGGCGAGTATTTGCCGGAGATGACCGCATGACATTTTGCGCCAAGCACCAAAAACTGCGATGCCCTTGGCCCTGCTCCCCAGCTTAACAGGCGGTTTACATCGGCGGTAGCCAACTCGGTATGCGGGCGGGTTTTGGCGGCCAGTTTAACGGCATATTCCAGCACATGGTCGGTAACCGGGATGTTGCGCACCAACTGCTGAAAATAAACAATCTGTTTACCGTCGAGCACCTTTTTTACGTCGCTTACTTTCGAGCCTGTCGTGTTTTTTACCACCTGTATCTCTTCGGCAAGGGTAGGGTAATGCAAAGTTACATTGAACATAAACCTGTCGAGCTGTGCTTCGGGCAGCGGGTATGTTCCTTCCTGTTCGATGGGGTTTTGCGTAGCCAGTACAAAAAACGGTTGTTCCAGGTGATGGGTAACGCCGGCTGCGGTAACCGATTTTTCCTGCATGGCTTCCAATAAGGCAGCCTGGGTTTTTGGTGGGGTACGGTTGATCTCGTCGGCCAGGATGATGTTGGCGAATACCGGTCCGCGGATAAATTTAAAGTGCCTGTCCTCGCCCAGTATTTCCGAACCGATGATATCCGAAGGCATCAGGTCGGGCGTAAACTGTATGCGGTTAAAATTCAGGTCGAGCACCTTGGCTACGGTTTGCACCAGCAAGGTTTTAGCTAAACCCGGCACGCCAACCAACAGGCAATGCCCGTTGCTGAAAATGGATATCAATACCGACTTGACAACATCATCCTGGCCAATAATTACTTTGCCTATTTCGGCACGTATTTCCTGGTAGGCTGCCTTTAAGGCATCGGCTGCTTCAACGTCGTTTTGGTATTGCATAGGTTTATTTTACTTTGCTGGGGCGCTTGCGGTAACTGTCCATGTTTTTAGTTGCGGGCAGGTTTGAAACTCCGGATCGATACGTACATAGGTATCTTTCCTTCTTTTTTCAAACCATTCGCTCACCACGCGGTTCACTTTATCCTGGTAGGCCAATTCTTTCAGTTTCGGGAAATCCTGGGTCAGGTTAGCTTTGTGGGCGTCGGTTTTTGAGCGGAGGTATAATATTTTGTAATCTTTTTTACCATCCTGTGAGGTAAAAAAGGCAGGTTTTGATATCTCGCCGACTTTTAAAGTGTCAACAATCAAAGCCATTTGCGGGTCGAGCTTATCGGTAGGGATATAAGTTGTACGACTTTGCACGTTCTCGTTGTTCAGCATCATACCACCGTTGTATTTGGTGTCTTTATCGTCGCTGTAAAAGCCTGCTGCTGCCGAAAAATCGATCTTCTTGTTGTGGATCATCAGGTCATAAATACTGTCGGCTTTTGCCTTGGCGCGGTTGATGGCAGTTTGTGTCAGTTCAGGGCGTATCAGGATGTGGCGCACGTGTACCTGCTCGCCCCGGCGCTCAATCACCTGTAAAAAGTGGAACCCAAAATCGGTCTCAAACACCGGCGATACCTCGCCCGCTTTTAATTTGAAAGCCATAGCGGCAAACTCTTTAACATAGCCCGAACGGTCTGCAAAACCCAGATCGCCTCCATCAGGCGCCGAGCCCGGATCCTGCGAATATAAACGGGCAAGGTTGCCAAAATCTTCGCCTTTTTTTACACGGGCCAATAGCTCTTCGGCTTTGGTACGATAAAATTGTTTTTCCTCTGCAGTAAGTTTCGGTACAAAGGATATCTGGCCGATCTCAACCTCTTTATTGTACGATGGCAAACTGTCTTTTGGGATCGATTCGTAATAGCGTTTAACGTCGTACGGTGTAACGTTTACCTTTTCGGTGATCTTCTGGCGCATCTTTTCGGCAATCATCTGCTCTTTTTGTTCAGGGCGTATCTCATCCTTGTACTGGATGACCGGGCGGCCCAAAAACTGCTCCAGGCGGTCTTGCCCGCCCGCGCGTTGTATCATGGCGCGCATCCGGCGGTCAACTTCGTTATCAACATCGTCGTCGTTAACGGTAACACTATCGATCACGGCCTGCTGCGCCAGCAGTTTTTGGGTAAGCAATTGCTGCAGCACATAACATTTGATGGCCGGGTTTGGCGTATTGCCCTGCGCCAGGTAGCTGGCGTACTGGCTTTCAATATCCGATTGTAAAATAATGCCGCCGCCAACAACGGCAGCTATCTTATCCAAGGTTTTATATTGAGCGTTAACTAATGTTAAGGTAGTAAATAAAATAAAAAGGGTTAACCCAAACTTTCTCATGTATCTCTTTGCTTCTAAATAATATACACCGGTTTTTAAACCGATGCGGCCCCGAATTTCGGAAAATTAATTGAGTTTGATTGTAAAATTATCTTCTCAATACAAACCAATTAGCTTGTGCACTGCGAATATGCTGATTAAGGTATGAACTATTTGCCTATTTTTGGTTAAAATTTGTTAAATGATCATCGAGAATCCGGCCGCTTTGCCCTTTATCCTGAACGAACAGATCTATCTCAGCAAAAGCGATATAGGCCGCGTTGATGCGCCCTCACCGGTTACGGCAATCCCCGATGAACCAGTTGTCGCAGAAATACCTGTAGCAAAAGCTGTTGGTGAGATTCCGGTACCTGTCCCGGCAAAGCCAGCTAACGAAGCGCCCTTAGTTACCGAACCTGTAACGCAACCGACAGTTGTAAACTTTAATTATTCGGGTAAGAATGCAAAGGGCTTTTTAATAGTTTGTCATTATCCGGAATTGGAGGGTATGGACGAGAAACACCTGGCGGCACTGATCAGCACTTTGCAGCGTAAGGAACTGACTTTGGATGATGTGGCGATTATTAACCTGGCGCAGCATGCCAATGCAACGGCCAAACAAATACATGCGTTTTTTAAGCCAGCGCGTTTATTGATCCTTGGCCAGCAAGGCATTTTACCGGGCTGGGACACTTTGGTATTTAACCAGCTGCTCGAAAAAAATGGTTTTAAAGCTTTACTTACCGACAGCTTTAGCGATATGCTGGCCGACCGTGAAAAAGCCAGAGCCTTCTGGGAACAAATGAAGCAATTGTAATATGCCGCAGCAATTAATTTTTGTTACCAATAATGCCCATAAGATCGAGGAGGTTGCCGCTAAGATCGGCGATCAGTTTGATATTTTAAGTTTGGATGCCATTGGTTTTGCCGGCGATATTGAAGAAACCGGCACCACTTTCCACGTCAATGCATCCATCAAAAGCCAAACAATCTACCAGCAATTTAAGCTAAACTGCTTTGGCGATGACAGTGGCTTAGAAGTAATGGCCCTGAATGGCGAACCTGGCGTTTACTCGGCGCGCTATGCCGGCGAACACGGCAACCACGATGCCAATATTGATAAAGTCCTCAAAAACCTGGAGGGTAAAACCGACCGCCGGGCGAGATTCATCACCGTGATATCGCTGATATTAGATGGCAAAGAATACTTTTTTGAAGGAACGGTTGAAGGAACCATCCGCCGCGAACGCTTCGGCGCAAAAGGTTTCGGGTACGACCCGATCTTCCAGCCCGACGGCTACGACATTACCTTTGCCGAGATGACGATGGAAGAGAAGAACAGCATCAGCCACCGGGCAAGGGCGCTGGAGAAGATGGTAGGGTTTTTGAAGCAGCAATAATAGTCATCTTGTCATTTCGACTATAGGGAGAAATCCTCTGCTATAGACAGGAATGTAGCAGAAGATTTTTTCGCTCACACAGACCGAACTCTATCCCGCTCAAGAGTATAGTTCTCTCTCGTACCTCGTTCGAAATGAACAACTTTTGTTTAGAAGCCTCTTAATAACTCATCTCATCCAAACTCACCTTGCCCTTAAAAGTGATAAACACAAAGGTAGTATAGGCCACCACCAGCGGCACGCCTATACCCGCCACGACGAGCATAATGCCCAATGTTTTTTGCGATGAGCAGGCGTTATAAACGGTTAAATTATTAGCTGCTGATTGTGTTGAAATGAGCATGTTAGGATAAAGCTCAATAGCTACCAGCACCATGAGCAGACTGATGGTAACTGCCGATGAGATAAACGCGTACAGGTATTTACGTTTGGTGATCTGTCGGGTAATGTTGGCCACGGCCAGTACCATCATTACCGGGATAATGAATAACTCGGGGAAACGGCGGATAACGATAGCCATATTGGGCAGGTACAGCAGGGTATAAAACGAAGTGAGCAGGATCATCATCACAAAAAAGATGGTGGCGTTTTTAACGATGATGGTGAGTTTTACGTACAAACGATTCTCAGTTTTCATCACCAGGTAAATGGCGCCGTGCATCATCAACAGGGCAACGGTGGTAATGCCGGTGAGGATCGAATAAGGATTGATAAAATCGATAAAGCTGCCGCGAAAAACATGATCGGGCCCCATGTTGATGCCCTGCGTTACGTTACCTAAGATCACGCCCAGTAAAAAGGCGATGAGCGTACTCGATGCGCAATAACTAAAATCCCACATCCGGCGCCACCATTGCATAGGCTCTTTGCTCCTGAACTCGATGGATATCGCCCTGAAAACTATCCCCATTAAAAACAACATGAATGGCACGTAAAAAGCCGAGAGCAGCGAGGCATAAACTTCGGGGAAGCCGGCAAATAAGGCGCCGCCGCCAATTACTATCCAAACTTCGTTACCGTCCCAAACCGGGCCTATGGCGTTCAGGGCAATACGGCGGCTTTGTTCCTTCACAAAAAACAGGTGTACAATGCCTGCACCCAGGTCGAAACCATCCAGTATAATATAACCGGTAAACACCGCGCCTATCAGTAAAAACCACCAGGTAGGGTAATCAATGCCTAAAAATGTTGCCATAATCAAATTACACTAACGAATCTGCCATTTCAATATGCCGCGGGCTGTGATCGAGGTTTTCCTCATCAAACGGCCCGTGTTTTATCTTTTTATTGAGCAGGTAAATAAACAAACTGAACAGCACCAGGTATACCCAGGTAAACAGGATAAGCGAAAACACGACCGACCCCGCCTTTACCGCCTGCGATAATGCCTTCGACGTACGCAACAGGCCATATACCACCCAGGGCTGCCGGCCAACTTCGGCGCTGTACCAGCCAACCTGGTTGGCTATCTGCGGCAGCAATACCGAAAACGAAAAGATGACCATTAACCAGTGCTTGTCGAACAGCTTACCGCGCCACCATAAAAAGCAGGCGTACAAGGTAAGCGCTATCAAAAACATGCCGATAGCGATCATAAGATGATACGTCTGGAAAACAAAGTTCACCGCCGCAGGCTTATCTTCGGCTTTAAAATTATTCAGTCCTGTTATCGGCGCTTTAAAATCGCCGTGGGTCAAAAAGCTTAAGCCGCCGGGGATATACAGTCCGTGTGTTTCGTTCTTTTTCTGATCTACATAGCCGAACAGGTACAGGTCGCCGGGTTTTGAGCCATCGTAATGACCTTCGAGCGCAGCCAGTTTTGCAGGCTGGTATTTGGCCACCACATCGGCCGATTTATGCCCGACGAATAATTGCGCCAGGGCAGATGCAGTGGCTACTACCAATGCTATTTTAAATGCCGATTGTGCAAACTCGGTATAACGTTTACGGCGCAGGTAGTAAGCGCTGATGCTCAATACCAAAAACGATCCCGAAAGGAAAGAACCCAGCCATACATGCGTTAAGCGCTCAACCGATGATGGGTTGAACACCATAGCCCAAAAATCCGTGATCTGTGCGCGGGCATGCATACCTTCGCCTACGATATGGTAGCCCGCGGGCGTTTGCTGCCAGGAGTTGGCCACCACGATCCACACCGCCGAAAACATGCTGCCCAGCGTAACCATTACGGTGGCAAAAAAATGTACCGACGGCCGCACCTTGTTCCAGCCGAACAGCAACACCCCTAAAAAGCCCGATTCCAAAGCAAAAGCAAAAATGCCTTCTGCGGCCAGCGCGCTGCCAAAAACATCACCTACATACTTGGAATATACCGCCCAGTTGGTACCGAATTCAAACTCCATCACAATGCCGGTAGCCACGCCAATACCAAAGATCAAAGCAAAAATACGGATGAAGAAACGCGTCATCTGCTCGTACAACTTTTTGCCGGTTTTAAGGTACAGGCCCTCCATCACACACATTACCAGACCCAAACCAATGCTCAGCGGCGGGTAGATATAGTGAAAAGCAATAGTAAAGGCAAATTGTATGCGGGCTAAAATTTCGACATCCATAAACAATTCATTTTGAGAGGGTACGCAGCAAATATCGGCAATGCAAAGCCCCCAATGCTGTTATAACAACACTTATTTGCAATTTAGAAAAAATATGAATTGTAACCGGTATGTTACTATATGAAAAATAATGAGTATGGGGAAGATGGTCCTTTTAAAGGTATCTTCACTACAAATTTGCTGAGTCAAATGTTAAACGAATTAACGCAGGAACAATTTGAAGGCACGATGATTTCACCAATGGTGAATGTAACTGAATCTGCAGAAGCAATTGTTGATATATGGCCTTATATCGAACAATTGGTAAACAACCACTTAGTAAATCAGTATGTTTATGATAATGGGTTGGTAGAGTTTGTTTATAGAAACGGAACCAATACCTACGAACATATTTTGCTGCCAACAGCAGATAAAAACACTTTTGTAATCATAGTTGTCGATATACTTAAAAGTGAAATACTTGGTCACCATAGGCTTGATTTGGGAAAGCTATATGGCTTAAATTGATTCACGATTACCTATGGAGATTATCACCCTTGTAAGCATATAACATTAATAGGCATAACAATTCAGGAAAACCCTTTTTAGGTGGACTGAGATTATCTGGGCGTTTCCCTGCGGGCCGCGTTTTCCCTGCCCGTCCGGCAGGCGGGCGCTCATACTGCGCAAAGGCATTAGCCACGGGGCCGGTATCCCAGCCTGCCGGCAGGCAGGCGCTGCAATCGCTAACGCAGCCTCCCGCTCTATCCTTCTGTAGCCGATGTCCCCCTGCCGCTGTCGGTGTCCTCACCGACAGCGGCAGGGGCATTAACTATAGCCCCCGAGCCCTTTGTTGGTGTTGTCACCAACAAACCGCAGTTTTTAAATAAAATCCTCACGCATTGGCGCAAAGGCATCAACCAGCATGCCGGGCTCTAAGCAAACCACGCCGTGCATTACGTTGGGCGGTACATAATAACCGTCGCCGTCTTTAATAATGCGGGTTTCATCGCCGATGGTCATTTCAAAAGCGCCGCCCCGCACATAGGTAACCTGGCTGTGCGGGTGCTTGTGCATGGCGCCTATAGCACCTTTCTCAAATCTGGCCTTTACCAGCATGATCTTATCATCGTAACCGAATATCTGGCGCTGTATGCCGTTCTTCTGGTCCTCCCATTCAATTTCGTTCTCAAACTGAAAGATGTCGCTCGCAGGTTTGCTCATGGCTTTTTTATTTTTGATGTATCGGGTTTAGGTGTATTAGTTTTTATGGCGCCCGGTTTGGGTACCAGTTTCTTCAAGGTATCGGTTGTAGTTTTCAGCGAATCCGTTTTAACGGGAGGAACCAGGGCCGGTTTTGCCAGGGTAACCGGTTTTGCTGCCGATTTTTTGTCTGTCGCACCTTTCTTCACCGTGCCTTTTTTATCTTCAGGCTTGGCAGGCGGCGGCGGGTTGATCACTGATTCTTTCGATACCGGCCTGTCCTTAGGTTTCCAGATGAAACCTTTCAATATCTTATCATCCTCTTTCAGCTTGCCCAAAGGTGTGTCGCGGTGCGTTTCATCGCCATACCAGGTAATGATCTCGCCTTTGGGTGCAAATATCACTTTAATACGGCTGCTGATGCTGCGGTGCACCTGCTGTATTTTTACGCTGTCGCGATCGTAATACAGTGTTTCGGCGTTGCCATCCACATAAACCGACGATATCTTATTGTCCTTAAAAAATCCGCGCATTTTTCGCCCGGCAACCTGGTTAAAATGGGTCGAATCCTTTTTATCTACGTTGACAATAAACGCCGATGGGAACATCTCGATATTGTCCACCTTTTTATTTTTGAGCTGCAGGTTAACCGTATCGCCCGATAGTTGCGACCCGCTCGACCAGATCATCGGGTGTACATACATCCGCGCAATCGAGTCGGCATAGGTAAAAAATATCGAATCGGCTACAGCCTGCAGGTCAGATTTAAATATCCTGGCATGATGCGCCGCCACCAGTATACGTACCCGCGAGGTATCGCTCAGGTTTACCTTCCGGGTTATATATACCGGGTCGGCTGCCCGGCTGGCTTCCGCTTCTTCCCGCAGTTTGGCCAACCTTTTAGCCCTGATCTTTGCCAAACTATCTGCCGCGGGGTTCTTTTTTGAGAAATAATCCGGGTGCAGAAAGTCCTTCTCATTTAAATAACGAACAGGTAGCAGCTCCAATACTTTTACCGGCTTGGTGTACACAACCGATACCGTTGCTTTGGTCGTGCTGTCCTTCATCCCGGCAAGCTTCCTGCTCTCCTGCAGGTATTTTAATTCCTGGTAAGTAATGATCTGCGTTTCTATCGTGTCGCCCGAAAGGTAGATCGAGTCGCGCTTAACCTTCGATGAGTCGGTCTTCAGTAATCCCGGCGTGCGCAGGTCAGGCTGTTTTAGCTCTGTATTTGCAGCCTTCGCCGCCAATCCTTTTTTGAGGTTTTTATTATTTTTTGCTGATTGAAGTTTAACCAGCGGCTTGCTTTTCGCAATGGCTGCCGAATCGATTTTGACCTGTGGTTTATACTTTACTGCTGTAGTATCGGCCCCTACAGGCATGGTATGAGCCACACCCGTCCCGGCATCAACAATCACAACCTTGTTCTTCGTTGTGTCTTTCTTTACCGAATCTTCGGCAACCAAAACAACATACGGATGTATGGTCATCACCATCCGCTCATCCTCCTTGGTATAAACGCCCAGCCCGCCTTTAATGACCACCTTTTGCTCTTTATCGGTAAATACCACGTGTTTTGATGCGCGGCCATATCCTTTCAGCCGGTCGTAAAACAAGCTGTCGCCGGTAAGGGTCTTTGTGCCTTTTTTATAAAGGTTTTTCTTACCAAAAAAGGCCTGCTCGGATTGGGTGTTGTAGTTGCCGTTCTCGGTATACAGGGTATCCTTATCCTTGCCGTAAATATGAGTGGGCCCGTAAAAATAAGCTATCCGTGTGCCTGTGTTATACCGCAAGGTGTCGTTTTTAATGATGGCGTCAGGCGTATTCAATACCACATCATACCTGAAATAGGCGTCGCGTGTAAATGCAAAATAATACCCGTTCTTACTGGTCAGCGTATTATCCTTATTTACCAGTTTACCGCCGCCGCTGTAAGTGCCGTAGCGGGTACCGGTATTGTAAGTAAAGAAATTGGTAGTCAGTACGGCGTCCTTATCAACCATTTTTACGTTGTCGGTAAGGATGGCCATTTTGGTGTTACCGTTATAGTTGAGCTTATCCGAAAATACGTGCAGCGTATCACCTTGCGTAATAACCACGTGGCCAAAAGCATCCAGGACGTTATCCTGCTGGTAAAGGTACGCGCTATCCGAACGGAAGGTCGAATTGTCCTGCTGGAAGACTCCCTGATAAACCTTGGTAATGGTTTTGCCATTCAGCGTTATCGCATGGGCAGTCGTCGATTTAATTAGCTGAACGACGGTTGGCTTCCCGGCAGGTTTTTTTTGCGCCACAGCCACACCAGTCGCCAGTAAAAGTAACAGGCTAAACAGATATTTATTCACAGGTACAAAATTAGTTTTTTGGTTGGGGTAATTAAATTAAATAATTTTACCAAATGTTGCCTTTACAACGCTTACAAGATTTTATTGCCCGGCATCAGCTTTTTAACGGCAAAAGCAGGTTGCTGGTAGCTGTAAGCGGCGGCCGGGATTCGGTTTTGCTGATTCATTTGCTTAAACGGGCCGGCCTTGATGTTGGTATTGCGCACTGTAATTTTCAGTTAAGGGGCGACGAATCCGACTTTGAACAGGATTTTGTTGCCGGCCTCGCCAAAAGACTCGAAGCCCCGTTTTATACCGTTAATTTTGATACCGCGAATTATGCAGATCAGCGGCGAATCTCCGTGCAGATGGCTGCACGCGAGCTGCGTTACCAATGGTTTGAAGAGATCCGTGAAAGTTTTGATTACGATTATATTGCCGTTGCGCATCACCAAAACGATTCCGTCGAAACCATATTGCTTAACCTTATCCGCGGCACAGGCATTGCCGGTATGCACGGCATCCTCCCTAAAAATGGCTTTATTGTAAGGCCGATATTGTTTTTAAGCCGCGATGAAGTAGACGGGATTGTAGCCGCCGAAAATCTTAGCTACGTAGAAGACAGCTCGAATGCTTCGGTAAAATATGCGCGCAATAAACTTCGGCACCAGGTAATACCGGTACTTAAAGAGCTTAACCCCAACCTGGAGCAAACTTTCGAAGGCAATATGCAGCGCTTCCGCGGATTGGAAGAATTGCTGAAGCTGCAAACGCAAAAACTGCATGATGAACTTTTTGTTGAATATGCGGGCGATACCCTGATACCCATCGAAGCAATAAAAACACTACGGCCGCAAAGGCTGCTTTTATACGGGCTGCTGAGCGATTATGGATTTAGCGAAACGGCAGTTGATGATATAATAGCTTCGCTCGATAAACATGCCGGCCGCACATTTGAGTCGCCGGGGTATTTACTTGTGCTGGACAGAACGCAATTGATACTCACCAAACGCAGGCGCACAAAAAGCGCCAGTATGTTGATAGAGCAGGGCACACGCGAAGTTAATTGTGGCGACTATAAGCTTACTTTACTGCACGATGACTCACCGCTGATTGTACGCGACAACCCAATGGCGGCTTCCATAGATGCTGAATTGCTGAGTTACCCTTTAACCATACGCAGTTGGGCAGAAGGCGATTATTTTTATCCGCTTGGTATGAAAGGCCGGAAGAAGCTGAGTGATTTTTTTGTGAACGAAAAGCTGCCCGTACACGTAAAAGATACGGTGCCCGTACTGGTTAACGGCAACGGCGATGTGATATGGATTGGCGGATACCGGGCCGACGACAGATATAAAGTAACCGCATACACCAAAAAAGTTACTATCTTCGAACTGTACAAGCTGAATTATGAGCGATAAACCAACTTTTCTGGAAAAACAGTACCTGGGCCGCGAGTGGATACCCATCAGCATACGGCTGGTAATGGCTATTTTTTGCTTTGTGATCTACTTTTTTACGGGCGACCGCGAAAGCAATACCGATCTGCTGCTGGTTGTTGGCTTCGGCATCCTCATCATTTCGGCAATTATGGGTTTCCTGTTGCACTTTCGCACCCGTGTGCAAAACAAAAGCATTATGCTCGACGGGCTTTGGACAACCCGCCTGGTGAAGATCGATCTCAACAGCATCGTTAAGGTTGAGAAAGGGACATACAGCCGCTACTTCTTCAATAACCCGGTTTATAACCTGCACAAAAAAGGCACTATACGCTTTTTTACATCAGGTAACGATGCCATACACCTTACCGACCGCGATGGCCTGGAATATATTATCGGCTCACAGCACGTTAATGAGTTGGAGCGGGCGATACGCGAAGAGATGAAAAAGTAATTTTACTTTTACTTTTCTATTGCCGAGAATACTTCGAGCAGGATATTCCATTTATCGCCGCTATATTCCCAAATGCGCACGTAATTGTAATCGCTGGTGATGGTTCCCTTTTTAATCTGGGCCTTCCCGTAGCTGTAAGCCAGATCTTTACTGTCGGCACGGCCAACGCTGGTTGTTTCGGCAATAACCGAAATAGCTTCATTGTTAATGAATTGCAAAACCTTGTCGCGCCCTACAATTGGTTCAAAACCAGGAAAGTAAAAATGTCCTTCGGGGCTTAAAAACTCTTTGTACGTAGCCAGGGTCGACAATGGGAGAGATTGGTTCACCGTCTTATCTGTATACAATATCAGCTTTTTACTTGCAAACGGATCAGTGCTTGGCGGTGCAACTTTGCTCAGGTCGGGCTCTTTAAAATCAACCAGTTCTGCCTGCTCCGGTTCAGGATGCTGAATGCCCAGATCGATCAGTAATTTCAGTTTGGTATCCGATGGCGTCTTGCGCCACACTGATACATAATGGCCATAAACCTTGTCGGTATCGGCTGCTCCGTTCTGGTAAACATAGGGGCCGGCGCTAAAGGCCAGGTCGCCGTTGGCCGATATGCGCGCGAATTTTGGCTCCCAGCTCAGGTTACCGGGCTGTTTATCAATATTGGTATAAAAATCTTTAGCGTTTACCGGTTTGGGCCTGAATACGATTCCTTCATCATCTAAAACAGATAAAAAACCTTCTTTAATGCCTTTTTTTGCTACGGTTTTATTAAATGCCTGTTCGGCATCGACTACGTTTTTTACTTCGGTTTTTTGTGCGAAAGCCGCCCCGCAGAACAAGGCGGTGATGATGGTAGTTGTGATAATCTTTTTCATATTGATAATAACCCGGTATTGAAGCCAATATAACGTAATTTTGGTAAAGGTGTTTTACAGATATGTGTTAAACGTATGTTAATTGTGTTTATATTTTGGTCCAGGTGGTGCCTTCCTTGCTGTCTTTCAACTGAAAGCCGATTTGCTGCAAGCCTATCCTTATCTTATCCGACGTGGCATAATCCTGGCTTTTTTTAGCCTCGCTGCGCAGGTTGATAATAAAATCGAGCACGTTCGGCAATTCATCGTTAGCTGCCGCTTCGCTTTTTAAGCCAAGCACATCCACCAGGAACGTCTGCATCAGCTTTTTCAATGCTTCCAGGTTCTGCTCATCTATTTTGGCTTTGCCATCGTGTACCGAATTGATGATGCGCGAGCATTCGAACAGTTCGGCAATTAAAACCGGGCTGTTAAAATCATCGTTCATGGCAGCGTAGCAGTTGTTGGATATCGATTCGATATCCACATCGCTTTGCGCGGATGTTTTTAACCCGGGCAGCAGGTCGTAAGCGTTCATCAGCCTTTTAAATCCTTTTTCGGATGCTTCCATTGCGTCGTTCGAAAAATCGAGCGTGCTGCGATAGTGTGTTTGCAGCATAAAAAAGCGCACGGTCATCGGGCTGTAGGGTTTATTCAGGATATCGTTCTCGCCGCTGAACAGTTCTTCGGGCAAAAAGCTGTTACCTAACGATTTGGACATTTTGGTGCCGTTAACCGTGAGCATATTGGTGTGCATCCAGTAGGTTGCCGGGTTTTTGCCGCAGGCGGCAACGTTCTGGGCAATCTCGTTGGTATGGTGGGTAGGTACCAGGTCGATACCGCCGCCATGTATATCAAACTGATGGCCCAGGTACTTGTTGCTCATGGCCGAGCACTCCAAATGCCAGCCCGGGAAACCCACGCCCCAGGGCGATGGCCACTTCATCAGGTGTTCGGGTTTAGCTTTTATCCAAAGGGCAAAATCGAGCTTGCCGCGTTTTTCATCCTGCCCGCCAAGGTTGCGGGTGTTGTTGAGCAGGTCTTCAAGGTGACGGCCGTTGAGCGCGCCGTAATCCTGGGTTTTGTTGTATTTCTCTACATCAAAATAAACCGAACCGTTGACCTCATAAGCGTAGCCACGGGCAAGGATCTCTTTGGTCAGTTCGATCTGCTCGATGATGTGGCCGGTTGCAGTAGGCTCGATGCTCGGTGGCAAGGTGTTCAGTATACGCATTACATCGCGAAAGCCAACAGTGTACTTCTGCACAATTTCCATTGGCTCAACCTGTGCCAGCTTGGCTTTTTTTGCAATTTTATCTTCTCCCTCGTCAGCATCTCCCTCCAGGTGGCCGGCGTCGGTAATATTGCGCACATAACGCACCTTATAACCCAGCAGGGTGAGGTAACGAAATATCAGGTCGAACGATATATAGGTACGGCAATTGCCTAAGTGAGCATCGCTGTAAACAGTAGGGCCGCAAACATACATACCCACATGCGGGGCATTAAGCGGTATAAATTCTTCTTTTTTTCGGCTAAGGGTATTGTAAACAAATAACTTTTGTTTCATGCGGCAAACTTACATATTTTCGGTAAGGTGTTAATACAACGGTTGTTGTTTAACAAAAATTAACCCGAAATTTTACTTCAGCTCCAGATCGCTGCGCACTGCATAGTGGTCGGATAATTTTTTTTCGATGATCTTATAATTTACCACATCAAACTGCGGGCTGGCCATGATGTAGTCGATCTGGAAGTTCGGGAAATCGCCATTGTAGGTTTTACCCAGGCCAAAGCCTTTTTCGGTGAATGCGTTTTTAATGCCTTTGGCCATTTGGTTTACCGCGAACGAAGACGGGGTATCGTTAAAATCGCCGGCGATGACGTACGGATAAGGGCATTGCGCGGCATGCTGCTTAACCATATATACCTGCTGCGCCCGTTTGATAAAGGCCAGTTTAAGCTTACCCCCGATGCGTTTTGAAGAGTGGAGATCGGTTTTGCCTTTTTCGGTAACACTATCCAGGTATTTGTAATCCTCCTTTTCAAAACTGATGGATTGCAGGTGCACACAATAGGCCCTGAATGTTTTGCCGCCTGCTTTTACATCAATGAAGATACATTGATTGTCGCTCTGGTTATGCGACAGGCGGATAAAGCCATGATCGGCTATCGGGTACTTTGAAAAGATGGATAAGCCAAAAAGCCCGGTATTGCTACGGCTAAAAGCTAAAAAGAAAAACTGATCGGTACGCAGCGTTTTGCATATGGTGTCCCTGATGTGCGGTGTTTTAAAGGGACTGGTACGATCGTTGTAGAACTCTTCGAAACATAAAATATCGGGTTGCTCGGTATCAACTATTTTTAAGATATCGTTCAGGGTGGATACCCTCGGGCCGAAGGTAAAGCTGCCGAAATCGTGTACATTATAGGTCATTACCCTGATCATGCCGGCCGATTTCTTTGGCACGTCGTCGGTAGGCTTATGAAAGCCGAAATGGCTGGTTATAGCCTGGTAGCCTATAATGATAGCTATTGCAGATATCAGTATGTGTTTTTTAGATCTGAAAAACCAATAAACTATAAAAAACAGGCTGAATAACAGCAGAAACGGATAAGCGAGCCCGAAGAAAGCTATCGGCCAAAATGTTTGCGGGCTAACATACGGTGCAAGGTAACTGAGTAGTAACGAGAATGCAAAGCCATAGTTGGCAAATAAAACCAGTTTGTCAAAAAAAGAAAGCTTGTGGTTAGCTTTTATCATCACTGCTGGCCCTGAATAGTGTTTCCTTTTCCTGCTTGCTTAAACTATCGTACCCCGTTTGCGAAATTTTGTCTAATATACGATCTATTTCATCCTGCCGTGGCCTGGCATTTGTAAATTTCCCCGAGTTTTTAACGGCTACTTTTAACTTGGGACGAGGCTGAAAAAGCCTTTCGAACGGGCGGCTCCAATCGTTACCGCGCTGCAGTTGTTTGATGAATATGAAACCGATAAGCGCGCCGCCCAGGTGTACAAAAGATTCGCCCGGCTCATCGAGCAATAAAAGAACATCAATAATCACATAAACCAGCACCAGCCATTTTAGCCTTACAGCGCCTATAAATAACATAAATATGGTGTAATCGGGCAACAGGGTAGCGGTACCAACTATTACAGCCATGATGCACCCGGGCGCGCCCACAGCGGTTGCGTGCAGCCTGTAATCAGCCAGAAACGGAAAAATGTTGAAGCCCAGTAAAAACAAGGCAGCGCTGCCTAAGCCGCCAAAAATGTATATGGCGACCAGCTTTTTGTTCCCCAGATATTCCTGAAAGATCTGCCCCATCCAGAAAAACCAGAGCATATCGAAAATGAAGGTCAGCAAACCCCGGTTCATGAACATGAAGGTAAAAGGCGTCCAGAAACGGAACAGCAGCGTGGGAAGGTAAGACGGAAGGGCGAGGTATGAGTTCAGCGCCAGGCTGAGTGTGCCTCCTCCGGTCGACAGCCTTTCGAAAACGCCTATCAAACCCAAAACTATATAAACAGCGATGTTGATGCCGATCAGCAGGTTGAGCCTGCTGCCCGAGTGCAAAACTTTAAACCGTATTTCCTGCCACATAGTGCTCATAAAATAGCAATTATTATTTTAAAACTCCAATTGGCTAATAAAATTGTCGGGGTCCGCGCAGGCCCCATATTTTGATCAGGATAAAGCCGACTATAGCACCACCAACGTGTGCAAAATGTGCAATATTATCTCCGGAACGACTAATGCCATCATATAATTCATACAAAAAATAGAATCCGACAAAATACTTTGCCTTAACTGGAAAAGGTATCATTATCATCATCATTTCTACATTCGGAAATAATAAGGCAAAACCAGCTAAAATACCAAATATCGCACCGGATGCGCCTAATATTGGCCCATAAATCGCTTCAAGTTTAAGAGCTGTTGCTATGTCGTGCGGCTGAAAATCTCCTAATGTAAAATGACCGGTTATACTGTGAAGCTCAAGGGCCTGTATACCCAACTGTAATAAAAGAGCGCCGATGCCTGTCAAAAAATAGAAATTAAAAAAACGTTTAGAGCCCATGGTATATTCGAGCATAGGGCCGAACATGAATAAGCCAAACATGTTTCCAATAATATGCATAGGGTCCTTAGAAGCGTGCATAAACATATATGTAATGATTTGCCACGGTCTGAACAGGGGCGAATCGAAATAGAATGCGGAGAAAGTTCCGAGCATGTCAAAATGGCCCTGTAACACCCACTCTGCCAGGTAAAATATAAAATTAATAATCAACAGGTTTTTTACAACCGGTGTTATATTAGCAAAGGGCGATGGCCTGTATTGACTCATGGTAGGTTGATATACGTAATTCTTACTTGTTAAATTTTTCTAAAAGCTCATTAAGCGTAAACGTAATAATAATAGGCTTGCCGCTTAACGATACATTGGGCATTTTACAGGCAAACAGCTGATCGATCAGTAAATTCATCTCTTCGAGCGATAGTTTAGTGCCGGTTTTAATAGCGGCGTTGCGCGCCAGCGACCGTGCTAAATTATCTCTTTTATCCAACTTTAAAATAGCCTGATTGTTTTTAAAGCCTTCCAGTAAGTGTTCGAGCAACGTATGCTCGTTGGCATTGTTCAGCTCGGCCGGTATGCCCTCAACCACAACGGTGTTTTTACCAAACTCGCGGATATCGAAACCTAAGGCCCGTACATCGGGCAAAAGTTCGCGTAACAACTCGTAATCGGCGCCGTTGAGTGTAACACTTTGCGGGAACAGGCTTTGCTGGCTTACGCCCGAATGTGTTTCCAGTTGCTGTAAGAAACGCTCGTAAAGTACGCGTTCGTGTGCGGCCTGCTGGCTCACCAGTAAAAAACCCGATTTGATCTGCGATAGGATAAATCGGTTGTGTATCTGCATCAGTTGCCGCTCGCTCGATTTGCTGACCTGCTGCTCCTCAACTTCTATTGTATTGTTCTCAACTTCGATCTGGTGCTGTTGGGTTTCTTCGCGGCGACTGATCTCATACAAAGTATCCCAGTTTTGTGGAACAGGCGCTTTTTGATGATCGCCGCTGTACCGCGGTGTGCTTTCGCGTGCCGGCGAAGCCGGCTCGTTTTTAAACGGGTTAAAATCGGGGTTGAACCTGATGCTCGGCGCCACGATCTCATCCAGTGGTTTTGGCGTAATGAGGTGCTCGATGCTGTTTTCCTGGTCGAAATCGATGGTCGGCGTAATGTTGTACTTACCCAGCGCGCGTTTAACCGCCGAACGGATAATGGCGTAGATCGCCTTCTCGTCCTGGTACTTGATCTCGGTTTTGGTAGGATGTACGTTGATATCGATTTTCGACGGATCGATCTCGATAAACAACACGTACAGCGGATAGCTGTCATCGGGCAACAGTTCCTCAAACGCCGTCATCACGGCGTGGTTCAGGTAGCCGTCTTTAATAAAGCGGTTGTTCACAAAAAAGAACTGCTCACCGCGTGTACGGCGTGCAAATTCGGGCTTGCCTACAAAGCCACGCAGTTTAATAATCGTGGTATCTTCTTCAACAGGTACCAGGCGCTGGTTGTACTGGTTGCCCAGCAGGTGGATGATACGCTGCTTAAAACTTGTGGCAGGCAAATGATAAACCTCCTGCCCATCGTGGTGCATGGTAAAAAATATCAGCGGGTTGGCTAAAGCCACACGTTGAAACTCATCGATAATGTGGCGCATCTCAACCGCGTTGCCCTTTAAAAAGTTACGCCTGGCCGGTGTATTATAAAACAGGTTTTTAACGCAGATGGATGTGCCCGCATTGCATTGGCAAGCTTCCTGTCTGATCACTTCCGAACCTTCTATATCAATCTGAGTACCCAATTCGTCCTCCAGACGGCGGGTTTTCAGTTCGACCTGGGCAATAGCTGCTATCGATGCCATAGCTTCGCCGCGGAAACCCATGGTGCGGATAGCAAACAAGTCTTCGGCTTTGCGTATTTTTGAGGTAGCATGGCGTTCAAAACACATCCGGGCATCCGTCATGCTCATACCGCAGCCGTTGTCGATCACCTGTATCAAAGCCTTGCCCGCGTCCTTCAGTATCAGCTGTATCTTGTCGGCACCAGCGTCGATAGCGTTCTCCACCAACTCTTTTACTGCAGATGCAGGCCTCTGCACCACCTCGCCGGCGGCTATCTGGTTAGCAACTGCATCAGGTAAAAGCTGTATAATATCAAACATTTAAAATAATTCCCTTCAAATTCAATTTCGTTGCTAAATTAGAAAAATGATGGCATAACTTTGCACCCTGATATGTCGTCGGTTTATCAAGTTTACAAAACCGCTGAGTATTTTTTGCGTTAATAGCCTATGAAGAAACTGCTACCAGCTTTGCTGCTTCCCTTTTTATTGGCAGCCTGCAAGCAAAAAGAGTATAATGCCGATCTGCTGATCAAAAACGCCCAGGTTTACACCGTCGATAATCAATTTACTACAGCCACAGGTTTTGTGGTAAAAGCTGGGAAAATTTTAGCTGTAGGCGCATCCGAAGACCTCGAAAAACAATACAACGCCCGCGAAGTTGTGGATGCCGGTAATCATGCCGTTTACCCGGGGTTTATCGATGCACATACGCATTTTTTAAGGTATGGCCTTAGCCTGCAACAAGTAAACCTGGTAGCTACCAAAAGCTGGAACGAGGTTGTTGATTCCGTATTGTCTTTCTCGAAACTCAACCCTGATGGCTGGCTGATTGGCCGTGGCTGGGACCAGAACAAATGGGCCGTAAAACAATTCCCGAATAAAGGTAAACTCGACTCACTTTTTCCGGCCCGCCCGGTTATATTGACCCGTATCGACGGGCATGCTGCTATTGCCAACCAGGCCGCTTTAAATATCGCAGCCATTAAACCCGGTCAAACCATAGCCGGTGGCGAAATAGAAACTGTCAACGGCAAACTCACAGGTATTTTGGTTGATAATGCCGTGGGGCTGGTATCGCACCATATACCGCCGCCGACAGAGCAGCAGGGAACAAACGCAGTAATGGCCGCTCAGGGTAATTGTTTTGCTGTTGGCTTAACCACGGTTGATGATTGCGGCGAAGACTACGATGTGATCAGTCAGCTACGCCAGTTACAAAATAAAGGCGCGCTTAAAATGCGGATATACCTTATGCTGTCCGACAAACCTGATAATTACACTTATCTGTTTAAACACGGCGCCATCAAAACCCCCCGTTTAAATATCCGGGCGTTTAAGGTGTACGCTGATGGTGCGCTGGGCTCGCGCGGCGCGTGTTTATTGCAGGATTACAGCGACCAGAAAAAATGGAAAGGCTTTTTACTGAGCAGCCAGGCACATTTTGCCGATGTTGCACAGAAGATATACGATCACGGTTTTCAGATGTGCACCCATGCCATCGGCGATTCGGCCAACCGGGTAATGCTGAATATTTACGCTAAAATGCTCAAGGGTAAAAACGACAGACGCTGGCGTATTGAGCATGCGCAGGTCATCGCCCCATCCGATTTTAAAATGTTCGGCGATAACAGCATCGTGCCATCGGTTCAGCCAACGCATGCCACATCCGACATGAACTGGGCTATCAAACGCCTGGGCGCCAACAGGCTGAAAGGGGCGTACGCCTATAAACAATTGCTCGGCCAAAGCGGCTGGATACCTTTGGGTACCGATTTCCCGGTAGAAAACATTAACCCCATGTATACTTTTTATGCTGCCGTGGAGCGTAAAGATCTGCAGGGCTTGCCTGCAGGCCGCTTCCAGATGGAGAACGCCCTGAGCCGCAGGGAAGCTTTGATGGGGATGACCATCTGGGCGGCGAAAGCCAATTTCGAGGAGAAAGAGAAAGGCAGCATCGAAGCTGGCAAGTATGCAGATTTTGTGATACTGGATAAAGACATTATGAAAATTAACGGCGCCGAAATACCAAAGGTTAAGGTGCTCAAAACCTATGTGAACGGAGAAAAGGTATATGAACAAAAATAAAGTTAATGGCGTTTTCTGCGCATTAATGTTAGTACTATCGATGATGAATATGGCCTGTGCGCAAAACCCGCACATGCTTAACATGGCTATTTTAAATGAAGAAAAAAGCCTCGAAAAAAGTACGGTACTGCTCAATAACCAACAGCAACTGGTGCCGCTGCAAAACCTCGACCAGGTACAGATTGCCAGTATTCATTTTACCTGCCCCCAGGCAGCCGTATTTGATAGCATCGCCAATAAATATGCGAAAGTTCAGTCTTTTAACGGTAACGAATACATGGGTGTTAAGGATCTTAACGACCTGGCCCAGGATCTGAAATTGTACAATACGCTTATCATCGAGGTAACCGAAGCCGAACTGGCTAATAAGCCGCTGGTCGATTTCATCAACAGTAACAAGAGCCTCAAAAACGTGGTTATCGTGTTGTTCGGAACAGGGAAACCTTTCGCGGGCGCTGATGCCATAACCGCACCCATCGTCTACACATTGACACAAACACCGGTATCGGCTTCGTATACGGCGCAGGTGGTATTCGGCGGTATCGCGGTAACGCAAAAGCTCACCAAAAACCTTTCGCCGAAATATACTGCAGGTACAGGCTTTCCGACGATTAAAACACGTTTGCAATATACCGTTCCCGAAAACGCAGGCATCAACTCGGGTAACCTGATGGCTATCGACGATATCGCCCGCGAAACCATCAGCGAGCATGCGGCTCCCGGTTGCGTGGTGCTCGTTGCCCGCAACGGCAAGGTTATTTTTAACAAGGCCTATGGTTTTCATACCTATGATAAGACCATGCCGGATAAACTGACCGATATCTTCGACCTGGCCTCGATGACCAAGGTTTCGGCCACCACGATGGAGGCGATGAAACTAACCGGCGAAGGAAAACTGAATCTCGATTCGACCCTGGGCTACTACATCCCTAAAACCCGCAATACCAATAAAGCCGATATCAAAGTCAGGGAGATTTTGACACATCAGGCCGGGCTGATACCCGATATCCCGACTTATACAAAGGTGAAACCGGCTACCGATTATAATGCCGATTCATCGGCCGCTTTCCCCACAAGGCTGACTGATAACCTGTTTTTGCGTAAGGATTATTACAAAAATGTCATGATCCCGGATATGATGAACTCGCCGCTTAAAACCCGTGGCAAGTATGTATACAGCGACCTGAGTATGATATTGATGGCCGAAGTAGAAGAAAGCATTACGGCTACGCCATTAAATGTTTACGTACAGAACCAGTTTTATAAACCTTTGGGTATGCAAACCGCAGGTTTTTTGCCTTTATACCGCTTTAAAAAGGACCAGATCATCCCGACAGAGAACGACGAAGAATACCGCCATGCGCTATTGATCGGTTATGTGCACGACCCTACCTCATCGCTCATGGGTGGCGTTGCGGGCCATGCGGGTTTGTTTGCCAGCGCCAACGATGTGGCCATTTTATACCAGATGGTGCTTAACGGCGGTACTTACGGCGGCGTGCAATACCTCAAGCCCGAAGTAGTTGCCGATTTCACCAGAAGACAATCCGACATCAGCCGCCGGGCTTTAGGCTTTGATATGTGGGACCCGAATACCACGTTACATTACCCGTCGGAACTGGCGCCTCCCGATACCTATGGGCACACCGGCTATACAGGCACCTGTATCTGGGTCGACCCGTCGAACCAACTGGTTTATATATTTTTATCCAACCGCGTAAACCCTAAAGTGAGCGATAAGTTATCGCAGCTGAAGATTCGCGGGCGCATCCAAGATGCTATTTATAAGGCAATTAGCGCAGGTATGTAAATTAACCGTGACACCTATTATTTTACATACAGCTCACAATAATTGAAAATATTGGATTTAACTTGCGTCGTTTTTAATTAACACGTATCCAATATGAAAATTGGCATTGTATGTTATCCAACCTTTGGGGGTAGCGGCGTAGTTGCGACTGAATTAGGCAAGGCTTTAGCCGATATCGGTCATCAGGTGCATTTTGTTACCTATAACCAACCCGCCAGGCTCGATTTCTTTTCCGAAAACCTGTTTTACCACGAAGTTTCCGTATCCAAATACCCGCTGTTTGATTATCCTCCTTACGAGCTGGCCCTGGCAAGCAAGCTGGTTGACGTGGTAAGGTTCGAAAACCTGGATATATTACATGTACATTATGCCATTCCGCACGCCTCGGCGGCGTTTATGGCTAAACAGATACTGGCTACTTATGGCATACACATACCTGTTGTTACTACTTTACATGGCACCGATATTACCTTGGTAGGCAAGGACCGCACTTATAAACCGGTGGTTACCTTCTCTATCAACCAGTCCGACGGCGTAACCGCAGTTTCGCAAAACCTGAAAGACGACACCCTGAATTTTTTCGAGATCGAGAACGAGATACGGGTAATACCAAACTTTATCGACCTGAAACGCTTTAGCCTGAAAGCAAAAGATCATTTTAAGAAAGCCATAGCGCCAGCCGGCGAAAAAATACTGATCCATACCTCCAACTTTCGTAAGGTTAAGCGTACGGATGATGTGATCAGGATATTTGCCATCGTCAATAAAGTTATCCCATCTAAGTTACTGATGGTGGGCGACGGCCCCGAGCGGTCGGAGTGCGAACAGCTTTGCCGCGACCTAGGCGTTTGCGACAACGTGCGTTTTTTAGGCAAGCAGGAAGCGATTGAAGAAATCCTGTCGGTGTCGGATCTGTTCATGATGCCCTCGCAAACAGAAAGCTTTGGCCTTGCAGCCCTGGAGGCTATGGCCTGCAGCGTGCCGGTTGTCAGCTCGAATGCGGGCGGTTTGCCCGAACTGAATGTGGAAGGCGTGACCGGGTTTTTATGCGATCCGGGCGATGTAAAAGGCATGGCCGAAAAATCGATCTATATCTTGCAGGACGATGCCCGTTTAAAAACATTTAAGGATAATGCGCTGGCCCGTGCCAAACAGTTTGATCTGAGCCTGATACGGCCTGTTTACGAGGATTATTACCGTGAGGTGATTGAGCGGAGCAAAGCGATAGCCTGATATTGAGCTTTAAAAGTCTTTATGATTAAGCATATTCCATTCACTATTGCGATTTTACTTTGCAGTTGCACCTTTCGTCATACCCATGATAATGCTGCAACGGCAAAGGATACAATATTAAAGATGGAAGCTATTAGTCAGAAACAGGACAATAGCGATACGTTAGGTGTGCTGATCAAAAAGATCAGGTTTAGGGTAAAGGCATTAAAAGACGATACAATATTTAAAGATGGCATTATGCCGTGGATAGATATCGAAAACCCCGAAAAAGAAATTGACAGGCTTCTTGATGCAGATGAGATCATTATTCAGCCCGGGGCTTGTTCTTTAATAATTGATTATCCTTTAAAAAATAACGCAATATTTACCATAACGCCGGGCAAAAACGGCATGTCGCGTAAGGACTTTATTTGGCTGGTGAATGAGAAGTACCGCGAAATTTATGCTGAGGAAGAACAAACATCACATATAAAGATAATCCCTCAAAAAGAACGAAAACAACTGCTTAACAGGAATCAAACCGACGGCAAATATGGTATTTGGGGTCATGATCTTGCAGATTTAGCGCTCAATACTTTATACATCTACAAACGGGCGAACGGGCAAATCTTTTTAACCCTTGATATGGATTCGTAACCAGATTCAGAATTCTCCATCATTATGCGCATACACATATTCGGTGCATCAGGATCAGGTGTAACCACTTTAGGGCTACGTCTTGCTCAACAATTGCAATACCCTTATTTTGATAACGATGATTTCTTTTGGGAGAAATCAGACCCGCCGTTTACTGTTCGGAGAGCGCCTCACCTGCGCAATCAATTACTGAAAGACAATCTTTCGCTGACGGACGGAAATTATATCGTTGGCGGTTCGATGGTAAGCTGGGGCGACGAATGGCTGTTAGCTTTTGACCTGGCCGTGTTTTTGTACGTACCGCCACAGGTGCGGCTCGACCGGTTAAAAAAACGCGAATACGAACGTTATGGCGATGTGATCTATAAAAACCCTGAGCGCCATCAGCAATACCTCGATTTTATAGCATGGGCGGCTTCATACGATGACCCGGCATCAACCAGGAGATCGCTCGGCGTGCACCTTAACTGGATGTCGAAACTCAAATGCGAACTGATCCGCATCGACGGCGTTACCTCGGTCGAGTACCGGACAAAGCTGGTTTTGGCGGCTGTTGATAATTATCCCAGGTAAAATTTAACGGTTTTTACTAACATTGGGCACCTCTGTGTGTTATGGGGTAATAAACAAAATAAAAACAATGAAGAATTTAGTTAAATACAGTTTAATAATTGCGTTTGCAGGCTTGCTTTTTAGTTCATGTTCAACAACGCAAAAGGCGGTATCCTATACAGCAGGGGCCTCGCGCAGTAAATTTGTAGGTACCTGGATGTGCAATACGGTTACTTACCAGGATATTGTTACCGGCACAGTTCAAAAGGTATTCGATCAGGCGCCACCGCAAGCCTTTGTGAATAGCACGTGGATACTCACCAATAGCGGCAACGGGCAATACAGTTTGGTAAACGGTATGTCGCAAAGCATTTACTGGTCGTATTACAATCCCGGTAACGGCGAAGACCCGGCCTTTCAGTTTAAAAAAGTGTACCAGGGCGATAAAGCTAAAGATATTGATTCGGGCTACCGTTTAGTTATCGGCAGCATTGATGGTAATACCATGGTGCTTAAAACGCCGGTTAAAGTGGGCAGCAGCAAAATAGGGTATGTAATTTATACGTTTACAAAAACGAAGTAAAAATCCCTCTAAATCTTCCCTAAAGGGAGATCTAAAGCAATAAATTTCGTTAAGCGTTAATTAAAAGCCCTCCCCTTTAGGGGAGGGTTGGGAGGGGTTACAATATCTTAAACCCTAAGCTGATGTGCCACAGATTTTGACGCTGGCCATATTTTTGGTTGATCTGGGTCAGGCCGCCTTCGTAACGTGCGTCTAACGAAATGTTCCCTAAATCAATACCTGCACCTGCCTGGTAGCCAAGCGTGCTGCGGTCGTAATTGCCGAGGTCTCTGTAAGCGGCGCTCAAGTTATCCGAAAAGCTCTGGTCGGTATTTAAAATGTACGAATAAATTGGGCCGGCCATAATGCGGAAGTTCAGGCTTTTGGCCCCGAAGGATTTTCCTAATAACAGCGGTACATCAAGCGAGGTGAACCTTACTTTGGCCGAGCCGCCGGTATTGGTACCGTTCGAATCGAAATTGAACTGCCCGCCTTTACTGCCTACGTACATTTCGGGCTGCAGGTAAAGACCATTACCTATGCGTGCAAACGCGCCAAATTGATATCCGGTTACAGTTGATTCGGAAACATTATCGGTATTGATCTTGGAGATGTTCATCCCCCCTTTTAAACCCAGGGTGAACTGGGCCTTAGCCGCGATGCTTAGAAGCAGCATTGCCGCTATACTTAACATATACTTTTTCATAGTTTTTTCAGTTTTAGTTGGCAGATATATAGAGTACAACAAAAGTTGAACCAAATAATAAAACGACAATGCTTTGATTTTTATATTTTTGTTCAAAATAAAATTGAGAAATGGCTGAGATTACCATAAGCAACAAAGACTGGGAACGTGTGAAAATTAAGGTTAGAAGAAAGTATAACCATTTAACTGATGAGCAGCTGCAATATACTGCCGGCAAGGAAGATGAACTGATAAACCGCCTGATGGGCCTGATCAACCGCGATCGCAAATACGTTGTTTTTACCTTGCGTAAAGCTTTGGTAAACATTGATACCAATATTTTGTAAAATAATTTAACACAAGCTTAAACAGCAAGTGTTTTTTTATACATTTATACCACATTATTACCTGATTTAGCATGAAAGGGCGCGTTGTGTTGACTAAAACTTATAAGAAGCTGGGGATAGCTGCCGGGGTATTTGCATTTGCCGTGGTTTTGTGGAGCTTTAACGATGATCTGTTCCAGATATCGAAAAACCTGGATGTTTTTGCATCCGTTTACAAAGAGATCAATATCAATTATGTTGATGAGATCAACCCGTCGAAACTGGTGAAAACCGGTGTGGATGCCATGCTCGAAGGGCTCGACCCGTACACCGAGTTCGTACCCGAATCGGAGATCGAGGACTACAAGCTTAAATACGTAAGCACCCAATACGGTGGCATTGGCGCCAGCATATTTACCCGCAACAAAAAGGTATATATTTCCGAAGTTGCCGAAGGTTTCCCTGCTCAAAAAGGCGATGTGCATGCCGGCGATCAACTGATGAAGATCAACGACATCAACCTCGACGGTAAAACCAGCGACCAGGTAAGCGCCCTGCTCAAAGGCAGTAAAGGCGCACCCATCAAACTCACGCTTAAACGCGACGGTGTTGCCGAACCTATCGAAAAGGACCTCATCCGCGATGAGATCAAACAGCCCAACGTATCGTACTTCGGCATGGTTGAGGGCAATATGGGTTACATTAAGCTCGATAAGTTTTTAGAGAACAGCGGCGACGAAGTGACCAACGCGCTTGTCAACCTGAAAAAAAATAACCCTAACGGTATCATCCTCGACCTGCGCTCAAACGGCGGTGGTATTTTGCAGGAGGCCGTAAAGATCGTGAACCTGTTTGTACCTAAAGATGTTGAAGTGGTATCGCAAAAGGGTAAGGTGAAAGATAAGAACTACACTTATCATACCTATAATACGCCTATCGAACCTAACCTGCCTTTGGTCGTACTGGTGAACAGCCACTCGGCTTCGGCATCAGAAATTGTTGCCGGTTCACTGCAGGACCTGGACCGTGCCGTGATCATCGGCCAGCGCAGCTACGGCAAGGGCCTGGTGCAGCAAACTTTCAACCTGCCGTACAACAGTTTGGTTAAGATCACCATCGCTAAATATTACACACCATCGGGCCGGTGTATACAGGCTTTGGATTATACCCACCGCAATGCCGATGGCAGCGTGGATAAGGTTGCCGATTCGCTGATGCACGAGTATAAGACCAAGGATGGTCGTTCGGTATACGATGGCAGCGGTATCTACCCCGATTTGTTTATCCCGCAGGAGCGTTTTGCCAATGTAACCCAGGTGTTGGTAGGCAAGCTGCTGATATTTGATTATGCTACGCAATACCGTAATACCCATCCAAAAATAGGCGACCCTAAAACATTTACTTTAAGCGATGCCGATTATGCCGATTTCATCAGGTTCCTTTCAAACAAGGATTATAAATACAGTAACCGCTCCGAAAAAGTACTGGCCGACCTGAAAACCGAAGCCGACCGCGATAAAGAGTTCGACGATATCAAAACCGAATACGAATCGCTGAAAGCTAAACTGGCAAGCGCCAAAGCCAACGATATGCAGCAGCATAAAGATGAGATCAAACAAGTGCTCGAGAACGAGATCGCGTCGCGCTACTACTACGAAAAAGGCCGTTACCAGTGTAACTTTAAGTACGATAAGGAACTTGCGCGTGCCGCTAAGCTGATGAACGATAAGAATGAGGTGGCTAATATTTTAAAAGGCGAAGGTTCGTACAAGATCATCGGTAAGCCAATGGCTATGGCCACTGTAAAAGGCGATAGCAGCAAGAGCGGTAATTGAGAGCGATAATTTTACCTTGGTTGTCATTTCGAGCGATAGCGAGAAATCTTCTGTTACATACTTTGCACCGGGCATATTTCTCTTGCAGAAGATCTCTCCCGATGGTCGAGATGACAAATGGCGTTGGTACCTACCCCAAAATCTCCTTGATATCCTCAGCCGTAAGCGATTTGATAAAGCTCTCCTCGGTTGTAATTAGTGCACGCGATAAACTTAGCTTGCGTTGCTGCAAAGCCAGTATCTTTTCTTCAACCGTATCCTTGGTGATGAACTTGTAAATGAACACGTTTTTGGTTTGCCCGATGCGGTGCGTACGGTCGATAGCCTGTTGTTCGACTGCCGGGTTCCACCATGGGTCGAGGATGAAAACATAATCGGCCTCGGTTAAATTCAAACCTACGCCCCCTGCTTTGATCGAGATGAGGAACACGCGTGTGGTTTCATCTTCCTGAAACTTTTTTACGATCTCGCCGCGGTTCTGCGTGCTGCCATCCAGGTACAGGTATGGTATGTTTTCCTGTTCAAAATGCTGGCGGTAAATAGTTAGCTGCTTTACGAATTGCGAAAATATGAGCACTTTGTGGCCGCCATCCAGCACATTGGTCAATGTGTGGGTAACGTTCTCAAATTTGCCCGAATCGCCTTCATAATTCTCATCGATCATCGACGGGTGGTTGGCAATCTGGCGCAATTTGATGAGGCCTTGTAACACCTGCATCTGCGACTGTGCGAAAGTGCCATCTTCCAAACTTTTCAATAACTCGTTCCGGTATTCCGATTTTACCTTCTCGTAAACATTGGCTTGTTCTTCGCTCATCTGGCAGTAGAACAGGTTTTCGGTTTTTGGCGGCAGCTCGGTAGCCACCTGCTCTTTGGTACGGCGCAGCACAAAGGGTTTGATGATGGCCTGCAGTTTGCGCGCCTTTTCCTCATCTTTCTTTTTCTCGATAGGGGTTACAAACTCGTTCTGAAAAAACTGCTGGCTGCCCAGCAGACCCGGGTTGATGAACGACATCTGCGTCCACAGGTCATTCACCGAGTTTTCAACCGGCGTACCGCTCAGTATCAACTTGTAGGCCGATTTGAGTTGTTTTACCGATTTATACGATTTTGACGACGGGTTTTTGATATTCTGGCTTTCGTCCAGTATCACATAATCAAAAAAGAACTCTTTCAGCACATCGATATCGATACGGGTAATGCCATAGGTCGTGATCACTACATCGTAATGACCAAATACCTCGGGCGATTTATTACGGAAAGTGCCCGTATGGATCATCAGCTTCAGCTGCGGCGTAAATTTTTTGGCCTCGTTGAGCCAGTTATAGATGAGCGAGGTAGGCATAATAATGAGCGAAGTGCTGCTCTTGCCCGCTGCCTGTGCTTCCTCTTTATTTTTCTGGATGAGGGCCAGCGTCTGTATGGTTTTACCCAGGCCCATATCATCTGCCAGGCAGCCGCCAAAATGGTAGTCCTTTAAAAAATGGAACCAGTTATAGCCTGCCTGCTGGTAATGGCGCAGCGTGCCGGTAAAATTCACCGGCATGGCCACTTCTTCCAGCTCTTCAAACTCCACTAATTTTTGCAGCTTGCGGTTGATGGAGATACTGGCCATTTCGCCATCTGTCAGGTCGTTAATCAGGCCAACGTGGTGCTTCTTGAGTTTAAGGTCCTTATCGCTTTCGGCAAAAGCCAGCAGGTTGCCGTATTGCGAAAACCATTTTTCGGGTATCACGGCTATCTCGCCCGAAGGCAGCAGAAATTCTTTTTTACGGTTCAGGATATGGTTGCGCAGCTCCATAAACGGAATCTGGTACGGCCCGAAATGCACTACCGCATAAATATCAAACCAGTCGTTATTCTCGCTTACCTGCAGGTCGATCTTACTGCTGCCAAACAGGTAACGTTTTTGCCCATCGGGTTGCTCCAGTTCGAAACCCTCGGCTAATAGCTCATCGTGGTATTGGTTGAGCCACTCGAATACCGAAAACGATTGGTCTTCATCTTCTTCGGTCGAAGCCACCTCGAGGTTTTGGAATAGCGACGATACGGTCTTCAGTCCCCGGTTTTCCAGTTGTTCCAACCTTCCTTTTTCCCAGGCTATTGAGCGCTTAACGCGATGGAAGCTGTACTCATCGCCGTTTTTCTCTATTCGTACCGAAACCAGCCTGCCATCCCCGTAAGGGAAAACATAATCGGCGTAGCGGAAGTAAAGCTGCAGTTGCGATATGCCGTTCTCGATATAGATCGGTTTCAGTATCGGTGTGGCTTCGTGCTTTTCGTTAATGATCTTGAAGCCCTCCGCATATACATGGTGCTTCTCTATCAACGGTGCCACAAAGCGTTCAAAATACGATTGCTCGGACGAGCGCGGTATGGCGATATAACGCTTGTTGAGGAAAGGTACCAGCTTCTTGCCTTCTATCTCCTTATCAAAGTAATACAGGGTATCATCCAGCATCATCCAGGCGGGCTGGTTGCAGATCACCTCGGCATTTTTAAACATAAACTCGATGCGCATACCCTGGTATTTGATGGTTGGGAAGTAGCGGATCTCCTCCTCATTACGGCGAAAGTGGAACAGTACCGAAGCTGGTTCGGTAGCCATTTGCAGTTGTTTACCGGCAGGGTAACCCTCCTTGCTCATTTGGTACACCTGTTTATGGTGCATCAGCCCCAGCGCTTCAACCATACGCTTTTCCATTTTTGGGCGTATGGTTTCATAAAACTGCTCGTTAAATATTTTCGAGAAGAACTCGATGGGCCTGATCTGTTTTTTATAGTATTTACGGATGATCGCGGCCTGCTCAAGGTCTTCCAATATTTTGATCAGTTTCAGGTCTGTCTCATCCAAAAACGACGCAAACTCTTTGGCCGTGTTCGAAAATAAACGCTGGTAGGTTAGTGAAAATTCGCCGTTGGGATTTAACTGAACAATGTGAGGCTCAATGACATACGACAGGTACTCGTGTTTGCAAACAGCATATACGATTTGACATGGCCTGGTACTATCGACGCGTAACATTGGGTTGATGTAAAAATTTGTGGAAGCTACATCAACAAAAAATTCAAACGTAGTTATTAATTGTATTAATCAAAAGTTTTTGATGTGAAAAAATTGTTAACAGTGGCCGATGTTAATAAACTGTAAATGCTATCCCTTGAAGCGGGGAAATCGAAATATTATGAACTTTGCAACAGGCCCCGGCGAGCAGGGGGGTATTTGTCGGTGTTTTTCACCTGAAACTTTCTTTCGATTATCATTTTTACATTTTTTTGGAAGAAATGCGCCCCTTCAAAATTTATTTGAAAAAAGTACTTGACTCTAACCTTACGTCATACCATAGCTTTGTATCAAATAACAAAAAGATGGATACCAACTACGCAGTTAAGCAATTAGCCGAACTGGCCGGCGTGAGTGTGCGCACACTTCATTTGTACGATAAAATTGGCTTGCTTACCCCATCCCGGCGCACGCAGGCCAGGTACCGCCGCTACGGCGAACCCGAACTGCTGCGCTTGCAGCAGATACTGTTTTACCGCGAACTCGATTTTTCGCTTAAAGACATTTGCCGCATACTCGACGATCCGGATTTTGACCTCATTACTGCACTCGGTGGTCATCGTGCAGCGCTGGTTAAAAAGAGGGAACGCTTAAACACGCTGTTGGTTACCATCGACAAAACCGTTAATCATTTAAAGAACAAAACCATGAGAAATTACGAAGAGCTTTACGAGGGCATGCCGAAGGAACAAGCCACCGCATGGCGCAACGACGCTATAGAAAAATGGGGCGAACTGGCCGTCACCCGGTCCGAAGAAATGCTGCTGGCAATGCCCCAGAGCGACCTTGAGCAACTTAAATCTGATCAAAAGGACATCAGGCATCAGCTCAGGTTCAGGTTTTTAGCCGGCGACCGTATTGAAAACAACGCCGTGCAACAACAGATTGCCAGGCATTACATCAATATATGCGGCTTTTGGGGCCTGGCGCCGCACGAAGGTTTTAATACGGCAAGATATAAGGGCCTGGCCGAGTTATACATGGCCGACGATCGTTACATGGCTCAAAACGGTAAACCCGACCCCGAATTTGCCGCCTTTATGCGTAATGCGATGATTTATTACGCAGATACCAGTCTGAAATAAAGAACCGGTCAGGGGTGGCAGGGGGGATAAAGTAAGAAATATTTCAACCGTTTATGCCTTTACTGCTGCTCCTGGTTACTATAAATATACCCAATCCGCGGCACTTTTGCAAACACAGAACCCGCTATTCTGTTATTAGTTTCAATACCAAAAATCCCCTAAACGCGTTTTTAACGGGCCTGGTTTTTAGTTATGGATTAATTTTACTATCATTGACCTGACACTGAGTTTTTTATGAGAATGCCCCGCCCCGCAATTAATTTACTGTCGCTTGTAATAGCTGTGCTGTTTTGCATAGGGCTTGCTACATCGTGTAAAAAAGGCGATGGTTCCTCGCTGCTAAATTCTACCACTGGCACAGGTACAAAACCTATCGCCGCTATTAAACTTACCGGTACGGTTGTGGCCGGTGCCGGTAAAAAATTAACACTTTCAGTTTCGGCTTTAGGTACCGCGAGCGTACAGAAAGATGTTACCTTATCTACCATAAGCGCTGGTTTGGATATGGACGCTTCGGGGCTGCTGCCCGCATCGATGATCGGCAGTTCGGGGTTTATCTTTACCGGCGACTCGGTAATTTACAACGGCATCACCATTACCAATAAAACCGGAATTGTTACCCACGGCGATATGCTTAACGCCACTAAGCTATATGGCAACCTGGCGTATGCAACCGTGGCTTTCGGCGATGGCTCCGGCCCGCAGATCACAACAAAACGTATCCCCTTCTTTTTATACTATAAAGCTGTAGATCAGTCGGGCAATCCGGTACCTGCGCATGGCGCCGACCTGTTTGGTATTGCGCACGGTTACAGTAACGGGAATAAGCTTATCGCCAGTCCGCTAACCTATCTGCCTGTTTCCGGCGATCTGATCAGCGGTTTTAAGTTGAGCATGGTAAACTTTAATATCTCGCAAGGCGCATGTATACTTACTATCGGCTTAACACCGGCCGACCTGGAAGCATCGAACGGCTTTAACCTGCACCCACTTAGCGTGCTTGCAGGCGGTGCGGGTTATGCTAATTATATCAACGGCACTATCGTTTACAACGGCACATCATTGAGCGGGCCGGTGGCATTCAGTACCGGGTATACGTCAGCATCGGTTATCCAGGATCCTAAATATACCGGTACCGGATACAGCGCTTTGGCCACAGGCTCGACGGTGAGAATAGTTACCAGTAACGGTTTTAATTATATTTATACAATAAGCAATTCGGCTTATACTACTGTAATTGAAAACCCCGCCAGCAGTGGCGAAAACCGTAGCATTTTCGGCATCGACTTTTTTACCCAAAACGAATTTCTGGTTGATTATACCAATCACCAGATCGGGTTAAAAAATCTTTAATGAGTGTATGAGACGGCGAATCTGCTAATTAGTGAAAGTCTAACCAAAACTTAATGCCCATATCAGCAATTTCTTTCGCTCTGTCGGAATCGAAATATTTCGATTTATTGAAAATGTCCATTGCTAACAATTCCCCTATACTATCTGCCCAATAGATAATATCATTGCCATACATCGAAAGAATTGGGTTTGCGGGATGATCAATTAACATGAACCGATGTCCATAAACAGGAAATATTCTTGATATTCCTTCTCGCTGCATCGTGTTTTTTGCTACACCGGTTTTCTCATAAATCCAATTGATGTATTCCACAGCGAGTCCAATATCACCAGGTAAAGAATAAAATTTAGATTGGTATTCAGGCGGTAAACCTTGATCAACACCCCCTATATTTATTCCGGGCTTGGTAGTACCGTTCATTGTTTTATAGAAATTCTTTAACGGTGGCGGAAACGTAAAGCCTAATTGAATTTCAAACGCTTTTATTTCTATGTCGGTTAAGCCGGGTTTCCATTTTGTACCTTGCTGTGTTTGATAACCCCAAACTCCTGTATCCAAGGTTGCCTTTTGCCATTTCTTTTCGCAGGCTACTTTAATGGTTTCAAAAAAGTTGGTTGAATCAATTGGAGCAGGGAATTTACTCATAAATTCAGCCATACCCCATCTGACATTTTTCACACCTCTATCTCCCCCTCAAAAACCTGTTCTGCCGGGCCTTCTAACAGGATATTGCTAAAAGTTTGGCCATCATAATCAAAACGGATGTTGAGGTTGCCGCCCAAAGCTTTAATAGGTGTAGTAATATGCCCGGTTTGTTTGTTATGTACGGCCATTGCCAGTGCAACAGCAGTAACGCCGGTACCGCAGGCATAGGTTTCATCTTCAACGCCGCGTTCGTAGGTGCGCACAAAATAGCCTTCGCCCTGCGGCTCCACAAAGTTTACGTTGATGCCATTGGCTTTGTAGGTATCGTTATAACGGATGGCGCGGCCATCGGCAAACACATCTTTATCGGCCAGGCCTGCAGTCAACTGTATATAATGCGGCGAACCGGTATTCAATACATAATCCTCACCATCGCGTTTTACGGGTGCGGCGTTAATTACTTCGAGGCTTACCCAGTTGCCTTCTTCTGAAATTTTGGCATAGTGCGGGCCATCGACCGCCAAAAAATCAGTCTCGCTGTCAATCACACCTAAAAATTTGGCAAAGGCCACCATACAACGCCCGCCGTTGCCGCACATGCTGCTCGGCTGCCCGTCGCTATTGTAGTAGATCATTTCAAAATCGTACCCTTCTTTCTCCTGCAGAAACATCATCCCGTCGCCACCCACGCCAAAACGACGGTCGCAAACCCTGGCAATTAAGGCCGGGTTTGCGTGATTTACAATGTTTTTCCGGTTATCAACCAAAATAAAATCGTTTCCTGCGCCCTGGTATTTATAAAAGTGTAACTTCATGGTAAACTATAAAATCGTCATGTTTTTTACTGCATAAATAAGTGCATCAATATTACGGCGTTAATTTGTAAAAGCTGCAATATTACCGTCAAATATAGGTTTAACATTTTTTAACATAAAACCATATAACATCCTATTGCTCTTATCGTCTATATGGTATTAAATTTGAAATTGTAAAAACTAAAGGAGTAAAAGAATAATATGAAAAAGATTGGTTTAACAATACTAACCGCATTCCTTGGCGGTGCCATGGCTATAGGCGGCTACAAGGTAATTGAGGCTAACAGAGACAATAACATGTCTTTCGAAGACAGTCAGAAAGTATATTTTGCAAGTAACCCGATGCCATCGGTAACATCATCGACTGGTAACGTTGATTTTACCGAGGCTGCAGCAGCCGTTACACCGGCCGTTGTTTATATCCGTACCACGTATTCGGCAACATCGGGCAGCGGTGAAGACCAGATGGAACAAATGTTCGGCCAGATGTTCGGTCAGCGCCAGCGGTCGCAGGCTCCTCAGCGTGCTTCGGGTTCGGGCGTGATCATTTCGACCGATGGCTACATCGTGACCAATAACCACGTGGTAAGCAAAGCTGATAAAATTGAGGTGACCACCAACGATAAGCGCACCTTCCAGGCAAAAGTGATCGGTACCGACCCTAACACCGATCTGGCCCTGATCAAGATCAGCGCTACCAACCTGCCTATTGTTAAATTAGGCAACTCTGATGATACCCGCGTAGGCGAATGGGTTTTAGCCGTAGGTAACCCTTTTAACCTGACATCGACGGTAACCGCCGGCATCATTAGCGCCAAGGGGCGTAACATCGGTATCATAGGCAGCGAAGATAATGATGAGCAACAACAAATGAGCCCGTTTGGCGGCCGTATGCGTTATCAGGGGCAGGATCAGGCTCCGAAACTGAATAAAGGTATCGAGTCGTTCATCCAAACCGATGCAGCAATCAACCCCGGTAACAGCGGCGGCGCATTGGTAAACACCAAAGGCGAGCTCATCGGTATCAACGCCGCTATCGCATCGCAAACAGGCAGTTACGAAGGTTATGGTTTTGCCATCCCGGTTAACCTTGCTAAAAAGGTATTAAATGATATCCAGAAATACGGCGCGGTAAAACGCGGTTATGTAGGTGTAAGCTTCCAGGAGTTGAACCCTGATGCTGCCGAGGCCCTGCACGTAAACAGCACTGTAGGCTTATATGTAAACGACCTGGTGGCTGGCGGCGGCGCCGAACAAGCCGGTTTACGCAAAGGCGATATCATCACCAAAGTTAACGGCCGTACCGTAACCGAATCGTCGGACTTGCAGGAAACCGTTGGCCGCTTGCAGCCAGGCGATAAAGTTAACCTGACCGTTTTACGCGATGGTGCTGAAAAAAACTTTGCCGTAACCCTGAAAGCTGAGCCGGGCGGTACCAATAAAATAGTTAGTAACCGCTCGGCCGAAGAATTGTACAATAAATTAGGTGCAAGCTTCCAGCCGTTGAGCGATGCTAAAAAGAACGAGTTTCATGTAAACTCAGGTGTGGTGGTAACACAGGTTCGTCCCGGTAAAATGTTCGATCAGTTGGGCATGGAGCCAGGCTCGGTGATCACCAGCATCAATAAAACGCCGATTAATAGCTCGGCCGATATCGACAAAGCTATCACCAACATTAAAAACGGCTTTTTAACCATTTCGGGTATCAACCCCGATGGAAGCTCGTTTACCAACAGGTTCCAGCTGCAATAAAATTGCCCAGCCCTTAATAATTAATAATTTGAAACGCTTCCCGGAACATACCGGGAGGCGTTTTTTTTGCCCCTCTAAACCTTCCCCCAAAGGAGCGGCTTTAAATTTTGGAGCTTTGAAAGCCCTCCCTTCTGGGGAGGGTTGGGAGGGGCTGATACTTTCGTTATTTTTGCCCGATGAATTGTGCTGCGCTCGAGTTCCGTTTTTTAAACCAAAACCTGTTATTACTTTGCCAAAAAGCGATATACTGGGAAGAGGAAAAAGCACTGATATGCGCCGATGTGCATTTAGGAAAAGGCGGCCACTTCCGCAAAGCGGGTATAGCCATTCCGCTTAATCTGGCCCAGGGTGATCTGGCTACCTTATCCGATCTGATCCATGAGTATAAACCTCAAAAGCTGATTTTTTTGGGTGATCTGTTTCACAGCGATATGAATACCGATTGGGATTGGTTTGCGCTATGGCGGGAGCAATTCCCTAAGCTTGAAATTATACTGATACGCGGTAACCACGATGTGATACAAGATAAGCACTATCAAAAGCTTAATATTGCCCTCCATGATGAATTGCTGATAGAGCCTTTCCTGATGCTGCACCACCCGCTTAACAGTGCTGATGCGGAGCAGGCAAAAGGCTATGTACTTTGCGGGCATATACACCCGGGCGTTACCTTGCGCGGCAAAGGCAGGCAATCGCTCACCCTGCCCTGTTTTTTCTTTAGCGAAAAGCAAGCCGTATTACCTTCGTTCGGTAAATTTACCGGCCGCATGAGCCTGCAGCATCAGCCAACCGATCAATTATTTGCGGTGTTGCCTGATAAGGTAATAGCTGTATAGTTTATTTGTGTTTTTCGATATATTCTGATAACGTAAGGCTCAGTTCGGCTAAGGTTACATCGGTAGCTACCAGTTTCCAGTCGCCGCTCACAATGTCATAAGTAGGTACCTTACTTATACCCCAGTTTATAATATTGGGCGAATCTTCCCCTTTCAGATCAGCCATCTGTGGCCAGGGTAATTTGTCATCTCTGACAGCGGTTGTCCACCAGTCGGCCTTACTGTCTAATGATACACTGATCACCTCAAGTCCTTTTTTCTTCAACTCATCATAGATATTTAAAATATCCGTGTGGTTAGTGCGGCTGAAACTGTTACCTGCGCGCCAAAAATCGATCAGAAAAACTTTCTTACCGGCAGTTATCTGGGCGAATGTTTTACCATCGAATGTTTTGCCGTTGATAGCCGGGGCAGATTGACCCGGTAAAAGCTTTGCCAGGTGACTTAAAGCTTCGCCGATCATTTTCCCTTCGGCGCTATTTTTTGCGGTGGCGCCCATTTGCTGATACAGGGCATAATATTTAACAGGCTGGCTGCGATAGTCCTGCTCTTCCATAAAACGGGCAGCAAACTCGCTGTTGGGGTGGCTTTTGATAAATTGCGCTAAAGCGCTAAAGCCGGTCGAGCGCGCTTTATCCCGTGCATCAGACGCCTTTTGGTTTAGTAAGTTAAACTGATCGCGGTCAAGGCGGTCGCCTTTTTTAATTAATGCTGCATCCAGGCTATCGGCCTCTGCTTTAAAACTTTTAGATAGCTGGGTAACCAGATTATGGTAATCGCTGATCTCCTGCTGGCGTTTGGAGCCGCTCGTTACCTTAGGATAGTTACTAAGGTGTTTGGCATCAACATTAATGGTATATTTGCCTGGCTCCAAAAATATCTCATAGGGCTCATGCCGCCTGGAGCCGTTTTTTACAATATCGAAAGTATAAAAACCTTCAGCTTCGAGCGAGCTTTTTACTATACACTTGCCATTTACAACATTACCGCCAAAGGCGTCTTTGCCATTATCGGTCTTTACAATAAAAGTAGCGTCGTTCAATCCCGGAGCATCGATGTCGAACTCTATAATATTAGGATTGCCGCAACCTGCCAGGAATGTCAGCAGTGTTAACAGGTAAAAGTATTTTTTAAATGGCATAGATGTCGTATTTATACGAACTAAAGATATCATTAATTATTTGTGATGATAAGATAGTGTAAAAATGTTTCTGCAAAGTATAGGGATTGAGCAGCAAGCCGGCTTTTTTAACTAAAAAATTAATCTGTGGTAAAATCGATTGAATGATATATAAATTCTGTTTAAATAACTAATTTACAGATATTTAATTGCTTTTTTCATAAATAATTCAGCATATTTGAGTGCCAGTTAATTAGCTATGCCTACGCAGTGGAGCCTTAAACCGAACACATTAATAACCCGCGACGACAGCCGTTTTATAAGCAATATGGTTGACGGAGATGTGATATTGATGAATGTAAAAACCGGCAACTACGTCGCGCTCCGCACTTCGGGCCGGGTGATATGGGAAATGCTCGAAAAACCGATCACTATGGCAGGGCTTATGGCTGCTATCCTGGATGAATATGAGGTGGATGAAGAGGAAGCCACAGCCGATACCACCGAATTTTTGAAACAGTTGCTGGATCATGGTATGATCAGGATTTTGACGAATTAATTTCCATGAAGTATGATTTATAATATATTCTGCTATGAGTTTCGCTTGTTTATCCTGTTTTAATTAGAATGTTTCTAAATAGTTTTTTAAGTCACAATTAGGTCATTTCATCTAAATCTTTTGCTATTTAATAAATACTTTTGGCAAAAAATAAAATCTGATCTGTAATGAGCGACTTTAAACAAACCTTTAACTCATCATTGGGCAAAAAGCTGATCATGGCTTTAACAGGGTTGTTTCTGTGCACTTTTATCATTGTGCACCTGGGCGGTAACCTTTTACTGTTTAACAACGATAATGGCTATAGCTTTAACGCTTATGCCAACTTCCTCACGCACTTTCCGCCGATCGAGGTAATAGCTTATATCTTATATATATGCATTCTGGTGCACGCACTTTACGCGCTCATCCTTACGGTGAAAAACCGTAAAGCACGCCCTATTGCGTATGCTGCCTCAAATAACTCTCCGGCAACATGGTCGTCAAAAAACATGGGTCTTTTAGGCTCTGTCCTGTTTTTGTTCATCGTGATACACATGGGCGATTTTTGGTTCAAATATAAATACACCGATAGTGTAACTTTTAAAGAATATCGCACCAACCTGATAACCGGCGCGACTACCTCGGCCGACTATACGCCCGAGTATAAAGAGTTTGAGCACTCAGTATCAAACGAAGGCAATATGGAAGTAGTGCGCGTTAAAAATCTGTATGCCACGGTATCAAAAAGCTTTAGCCAGCCATGGTATGTAGCTTTATATGTGATAGCAATGGGTGCCTTATCGTTCCACCTGCTGCACGGTTTTCAAAGCGCTTTCCGCACCGTAGGTTGGATACACCGTAAATACACGCCTATAGTCGAATTTATAGGCACCTGGTTTTTTGCGGTAATTATTCCGCTGGGCTTTGCGGCCATGCCAATTTTTTATTACATCAAGTCGATAGCAAAATAATAGATATGATTTTAGACGCTAAAATTCCAGCAGGCCCATTAGCCGAAAAATGGAGCAAGCACAAGTTTAATCTTAAACTGGTTAACCCTGCAAACAAGCGTAAATATAATGTGATTGTAGTAGGAACCGGTTTGGCCGGTGCTTCTGCCGCGGCATCATTGGCCGAGCTTGGCTACAACGTTAAGGCTTTCTGTTTTCAGGATAGCCCACGCCGTGCGCACTCAATTGCTGCACAGGGAGGTATCAACGCAGCTAAAAATTACCGTAACGATGGCGACAGCGTTTACCGTTTATTTTACGACACCATTAAAGGCGGCGATTACCGTGCCCGCGAAGGAAACGTTTACCGTTTGGCCGAGGTATCGGTTAATATTATCGACCAGTGCGTGGCGCAAGGTGTACCTTTTGCCCGCGAGTACGGCGGTTTGTTAGATAACCGTTCGTTCGGTGGTGCGCAGGTATCGCGTACCTTCTACGCCCGGGGCCAAACCGGACAACAATTACTTTTGGGCGCTTACTCTGCGCTGAACCGCCAGATTCACGAAGGCAAGGTGAAAATGTACACCCGTACCGAAATGCTGGATGTGGTTGTAGCTGATGGTAAAGCGCAAGGTATTGTTACCCGTAACTTAACCACCGGCGAAATAGAAACTCACAGCGGCCACGCCGTATTGTTATGTACAGGTGGCTATGGCAACGTATTCTACCTGTCGACAAACGCGATGGGCTGTAACGTTACCGCTGCATGGCGCGCGCACAAACGCGGTGCTTTCTTCGGTAACCCATGCTATACGCAAATCCACCCAACCTGTATCCCGGTGTCGGGCGATCACCAGTCGAAACTGACGCTGATGTCGGAGTCGCTGCGTAACGATGGCCGTGTCTGGGCGCCTAAAACTCCCGAGCTGGCTCAAAAGCTTCGCAAAGGCGAGATCAAGGTAAGCGATCTGAAAGAAGACGACAGGGATTATTTCCTCGAAAGAAAATATCCGTCGTTCGGTAACCTGGTGCCCCGCGACGTAGCATCGCGTAACGCCAAGGAAGCTGTTGACGAAGGCAAGGGCGTAGGCGCGTCGGGTGTAGCCGTATTTTTGGATTTTGCCGAGTCTATCGCCCGCTTAGGCGAAGATACGGTGCGCGCCAAATATGGTAACCTGTTTGATATGTACCTGCAGATAACCGACGAGAACCCATACAAAGTGCCGATGCGGATATATCCTGCGGTGCACTACACCATGGGCGGCCTTTGGGTTGATTATAACCTGATGACTACCGTACCTGGTTTATACGCTTTGGGCGAATGTAACTTCTCCGATCACGGCGCTAACCGCCTTGGTGCTTCGGCACTGATGCAGGGCCTGGCCGACGGTTACTTTGTGATACCATACACTATCGGCGATTACCTGGCAGGTATTGGCCCGAAGCCTATCGACGAGAAACACCCGGCCTTTGCACAAACCAAAAAGGATGTTGAAGACCGCATAGCTAAATTATTAGCCTTAAAGGGCACCAAAACTGTCGACGAGTACCACCGCGAGCTTGGCCACATTATGTGGGAGTACTGCGGTATGGCACGTACCGAAGAAGGCCTGAAAAAAGCGAAGGGCATGATCCAGGAGCTTCGTGCCGATTTCTGGAAGAACGCTATTGTGCTGGGCGCTAACGAAGAGTTCAATATGTCGCTGGAAAAAGCCGGCCGGGTGGCCGACTTTCTCGAACTGGGCGAGCTGATGGTTGACGACGCACTGATGCGCAAGGAATCATGCGGCGGCCACTTCAGGGTTGAATCGCAAACCGAAGAAGGTGAAGCTTTACGCGATGACGATAACTTTGCATTCGCGGCAGCATGGGAGTATAAAGGCGATAACGTACCAGAGGTATTGAACAAAGAAGAGCTGGTATTTGAAAATGTTAAGTTAACACAACGTAGTTATAAATAGTAGTGAGTAGCAAGTATCAAGTAGCAAGACAAAAACACATCTTGCTACTTGATACTAACTACTTGATACCATATCTCAAATCTAACGAAGAATGAGTAACGGAAATATGAACCTGACGCTGAAAGTATGGCGTCAACCAAATGCGCAAACACCGGGTAAAATGGTTACCTACAAGGCCGAGAACATATCGCCTGATATGTCGTTCCTCGAAATGCTGGATGTAGTGAACGAGAGCCTGATCCACAAAGGTGAAGACCCGATCCATTTTGACCACGACTGCCGCGAAGGTATCTGCGGTATGTGTTCGCTATATATTAACGGCCAGCCGCACGGACCTAAACGCGCCATCACCACTTGCCAGTTGCACATGCGCAGCTTCCACGACGGGCAAACCATCACCATCGAACCTTGGCGCGCTGCTGCTTTCCCGGTAGTGAAGGATTTGGCGGTAGACCGTTCGGCGTTCGATCGTATACAACAGGCCGGAGGCTATATCTCGGTAAATACCGGAGGAGTGCCCGATGCCAACGAGATTGCCATATCAAAAGTTATCGCCGATGAGGCATTTAACTCTGCCACCTGTATAGGTTGCGGCGCTTGCGTTGCGGCATGTAAAAATGCAAGCGCGATGTTATTCGTATCGGCTAAGGTATCGCAATTCGCATTATTGCCACAAGGGCAGCCCGAGCGTTACAACCGTGTACAGGCCATGGTAGCGCAAATGGATGCCGAAGGTTTTGGTAACTGTACCAACACCGGCGCCTGCGAAGCCGAATGCCCTAAAGAGATATCGCTCACCAATATCGGCCGCATGAACAATGATTACTTAAGTGCCAAACTATTCCGCGAACAGCACGTGCACGAAAGCTAATAGCAGGGCTCACCATATTAAAAGGCCTCCCAATTATTTGGGAGGCCTTTTGTTTTTATAATAAGTTGCAAGTTGGCGGCGCATTGGAAAAACGCGTGAGGGATAGTAGCGGATACCGGCCGCGCGATGGGTTTAAGGCGGGCCGCGGTTAATGCTTCGTGCAGTATGAGCGCATAGCCCGACCCGCAGGGGCACGCCCAACAAATAATTAACGCCATATTCTCACCGGTGTTACATGTATCTAAAATCCAGCTCTAAATATTTCTTTAAGATATATTGGATTAGGATATCTGCTTCTTTCCAATACCGATGTTTATTCACCTTATATCTTAAAGAACTAATCTCATAAATATTATTTTGAGAGATTTGTTGTAATAAAATCACATGCCTTACTTGTTTTATTTTCGTAAAATGTTGATTATCAATTTTTAATAAAATAGCCAAACCGAACGCTATACAGGACGGTACAGGTTGCCGCAGTGTATATATTAAAATAAGTTTACATAAACCTATAGAGAAAGCCGAAAATCTTTAAGAGTAAGCACTAACCAATTGATCTATTTCATGAAAGAACTTAACTCGTTGAGGAGCACGATCCTCAAATGCACGGCTATGGCTATGCTTTTAGTCGCGGCCGGTTGCAGCAAAGTAGAAACCTTAAGCACCACTACGGCATCTGGCGATGCCACTACTACCACAGGCGGCGGCAAGCTTTCCACTTTTTCAACCAATACTTATTATGTATCGCCAACGGGCAGCGATAGCAACCCGGGCACCATGGCTGCGCCTTTTGCCACAGTGCAGGCCGCACAGGCAGCCGCGGTGCCTGGCGATCTCATTTACATTCGCGGAGGCAACTATAATGTGCCCAGCACCCAGATGGCCTTTACCGATGGCTTGTACGATTGCGTATTTTATCTTAACAAAAGCGGCACGGCCGGTGCGCCGATTACTTACCGGGCCTATCCCGGCGAAACTCCGGTGTTCAACTTCTCGGCTATCAAGCCATCGGGCATGAGGGTTACGGCCTTCTTTGTAACCGGCTCGTACATCTATATCAAAGGTATCGAGATCGTAGGCGTGCAGGTTACCATCACCACGCATACCCAAAGCGAGTGCTTCCGCAACGAGGGTAGCAATAATATTTACGAAGCCTGCAAAATGCACGATGGTATGGCCAATGGCTTTTACCTCACCAAGGGCGGTAATAACCTGATATTGAACTGCGATGCCTACAACAACTGGGATAATGTATCCGAAGATAAATTAGGGGGCAATGTCGACGGTTTTGGTTGCCACCCGTATAAACAGGGTGTAGGCTATACAGGTAATGTATTCCGCGGCTGCCGTGCCTGGTTCAATAGCGACGATGGCTTTGATTGTATCAATGCTTTCGAAGCTATTACCTACGAAAACTGCTGGGCGTTTAACAATGGCTATTCGCAAACCTTCCAGAGCTTAGGCAATGGCAACGGCTTTAAGATCGGCGGTTTTGGTACAAGTACCACACCGAGCGTACCGGCAACTATCCCGAGCCATACTGTGCGCTTTTGTTTAGCGGTGGGTAATAAGGCAAACGGTTTTTATGCCAACCATCACCTTACCGGCAATACCTGGTATAACAACACCGCGTACAAAAATGCTGATAACTACAATATGCTGAACCGCAGCGCCGATTATACCAGCGATGTACCCGGATACAGCCATATTATGAAGAATAACCTGGGGTATGCGGCAACCTCGGCCGGGTTGGTGAACATCAACCAACCGCTTTGTACATTGAGCAATAACTATTGGCAGATCAGCGGTATCACGATATCGGATACTGATTTCGTAAGCATTACGCAGTCGTTGCTGACACAGGGCCGCCATTCGGACTTTACCCTGCCGACCAACGACTTCCTGCGCCTGGTTTCGGGTAGCGACCTGATCGACAAAGGGGTTAACCTGGGCTTTACCTTTACAGGTGCCAGTCCGGATCTGGGCTGTTTTGAGTTCGGTATCAACAAAAGTCCGATAGTTTCGAACCCGGTGATCCCATAGGCAATATTACCAAAACAAAAAGCAGCGCCGGTTATAGGTTACGGCGTTGCTTTAAATGATTTAACTGCTGATTTTTAATGAAATAAAGTATTGTAACATTTGCAAACCATTAGAGTTATCGGATGTTAGCTTTATAATGGAGCCTAACATATACCTGCTGGTAACCGACCCGAACAATGCCTGCCGCGATGTGATCCGTTCGCGCGATACAGGTTTGCGCATTAAGGTTTATTGCCTGGATAAGGAGCCATTTATACCCAATCCCGATGAGATACAATTATACGGCGAATACGAGGGGAGCCGCCTGGCTTTCGAAACAGATGGCATAACTGCCGAAGATGCCGTAGATATGGCTGCAGCCATACACTGGTACGCACGGTACCTGGAGTACCCCGAAATGGAAATACTGGCCGAAGAGCCCGAAAGCAAAACCCGCAGCCAGCTATAAAAAGTCTACCACCACATCATCGCTTGCCGGGTGCCCGGTGCAGGTGAGTATCCAGCCATGTTTCAGGTCGGTATCGGTCAATACATCGTTTACCGACATCTCGATTTTACCACTTTTACAAATGGCTGTGCAGCTTGAGCATATACCAGCCTTGCAGCTATAAGGGAGAGCGATATTGTTTTGCAGGGCGGCCTGTAATATGGTTTGATTTTCGCCAACTGCCAGGTCGTATTCGGTATGTTTAAACCTGAGTTTGATTGTTCTTGGCGGGAAGCTTTTAACATCGGCGGGTACGCTCACAGTTTCGAGTACGAAATTTTCCTTCCGGATCTGATCAGCCTCAAAACCCATGTAGATCAACGTCAGTCTCACCATCCGCATATAAACAAACGGTCCGCAGATAAAAAATACGGCCCCTCTCTTTGAGTGGTTTAGATGCTGATTAACTAAAGTGATCACCAGCTCATTGTTGAGGCGTTTGCGATCTAACCCGGCATCGCTAAAAAGATAGATCACTTTTAACCTTTCAGGATGATCTGTCATCATCCTGTTCAGTTCATTGTAAAACAGGGTGGTTGCGGCATTTCTGCTGCTGTAGATGAGCGTAATGCGGCTGTTCCCGGCAACGGATAAAAGATATTTTAAATGTGCATACACCGGGGCAATACCGCTGCCGGCAGCAAAGTATAAGATGTCTTTGTTGTTGGTATCATCTGTAATAACAAACTTTCCGGCAGGGGCAAGGGCATCCCATACATCACCAACCTGTGTTTTGGTGAGCAGGAAGCGTGATATCTCACCATTCTCAATCCGCTTTACAGTGATGCTCAGCAATTCTTCGCCGGGTGCAGAGCTTAACGAGTACGATCGCCGTATTTCGTCCTGGTGGTGCGCAAATACCAAAGTAATGAATTGCCCTGCCTGGTAATGGATCTTTTGGCCGTCAATATTACTTAAATAAAAAGTAGCCGTATCAGGCGTTTCCCATTTGATACCTTCAACCTTTAGCCGGAGCATCTTAGTTACGAAACCTTTAAAACGATCTTACCAAACTGTGTGGACTTTTCCATTTTGGCGATGGCTTCTTTAGCTTCGCTCAGCGGAAATACCTCGTCAACCACCGGTACTATCTTGTGCTGATCAACCAGTTGCAGCATCGCTTCAAACTCTTCAACCGTGCCCATCATCGAGCCCGACAATTGCAATTGCTTATAGAAAAATTTACGGGCGTTAAATTCCGGGAAGTTACCGGCTGTACCGCCAAAGGTTACAATATGTGCGCCGGGTTTACACAGATCGGGTATTTTAGCAAAACCTTCGCCCAGGGCGCTATCAATAACCACATCAAAGCCACCTGCCAGTTTTTTTAGCTGCTCATCCCAATCGGCATCGTGGTAATTTGCCCCGGCGGTAGCGCCTAAGCTTTTTGCCTGTTCTATTTTTTCGGCTGTGCCCGATGTTACATATACTTCGGCACCTGCGGCAACCGCCCATTGTACAGCAAAACTGCCTGTGCCGCTGCCTGCGCCAACTATCAGTACCTTGTCGCCCGCTTTTAAGTGCCCTTTGGTAAATAAGGCGCGGTAGGCAGTTAAACCCGCGAGTGGGATGGCCGAAGCCTGTTCCCAGGTTAAATGTATTGGTTTCGGGTACAGGTATTCGGCACGTACTTTTACGTATTCGGCAAAGGTGCCGTCTTCGGGCAGGCCCAATATTTTAAAATCTTTACCCTGAAAATCATTACTCTCGCCATAATCATGACTGGGGTTGATGATCACCTCTTTACCCATCCAGGCGGTGTTAACATCTTTGCCGGTTTCAACAACAACACCTGCACCGTCGGATCCCAAAATGGTAGGGTATTTAATGCCCGCGTACTTGCCAACGGTTATCCAGTAATCACGGCGGTTTAAGGCCGCGGCTTTTATCTGAACCAAAACCTCGTTGGGCTGTAAAACAGGTTTGGCAACTTCTTTATATACGATGGGGTTTTCGGCGCTTTCGAGAACGATGGCTTTCATGGGTATTTTTTTAAATTCTAATCCAAATATAGTGATAACAAAAACGGCCCGACTTAAATAGCCCGGCCGTTTGATATTTTGATATAAGAATGATTATCCTATCGCTTTTTTGTATAACTCGGCAACGTGCGCCCAGTTGATCACATTGAAGAAAGCAGCCAGGTAATCCGGGCGGCGGTTTTGATATTTCAGGTAGTAAGCGTGCTCCCAAACATCAACACCCAAAATCGGCGTGCCTTTTACTTCGGCAATGTCCATTAAGGTATTATCCTGGTTAGGGGTTGAGGTTACAGCCAGTTTTTTATCGGCGCCAACAATTAACCATGCCCAGCCCGAACCAAAACGGGTAGCGCCGGCTTGGCTGAATTTGGTTTTAAAATCGGCAAACGAACCGAAAGCGCTATTGATAGCTGCTGCCAGGTCGCCGTTTGGCTCGCCACCGCCGTTTGGCGACAGGATGGTCCAGAAAAAAGTATGGTTGTAATGGCCGCCACCATTGTTACGTACAGGTGCCGGGAATTTCGAAATGTTATGGATAATATCTTCGATGCTGCTGTTAGCCTCAGGTTTGCCTTCCAACGCTGCGTTGAGGTTGGTTACATAAGCCTGGTGATGTTTGCCATGGTGAATTTCCATAGTCAGTTTATCAATGTGCGGTTCGAGGGCGTCGGTAGCGTAAGGTAACGCTGGTAATTCAAAGGCCATAGTGATTATTTTTAAAGGTTAAATTATTTGTTTGGAATAGTAACACCACAAATATAAAGGCAGATGCGGGATATTTGTTCACTGAAGTGTTAACTTTTAAGTCTTTTATTTTTAAAGAACCCGCGTACCAGTTCGCCGCACTCGTTTTCCATAATGCCGCCCGTTATCTGGGTTTTAGGATGGGTTATTTTTTGATTGATGCGCCCAAAGCCCAGTTTGGTATCATAAGCGCCAAAAACTATCCTCCCTACCTGGAACCAATACGATGCCCCGGCGCACATCACGCAGGGCTCAAGGGTAACGTACAGCGTGCACTCGGGCAGATATTTACCGCCCATATAGTTTGCTGCAGCGGTCAGCGCCTGCATTTCGGCATGTGCCGATACATCGTTCAGGCGCTCGGTAAGGTTATGCCCGCGGCCGATGATCTGCCCGTTACAAACCACCACTGCCCCGATGGGTATCTCATCCTCGGCCAGGGCTAATTGCGCTTCCTTAAAGGCCTCTTTCATAAAAAAAATATCGGGTACAATTTCGGGCTCATCGCCAAAGCTTATAAATCTCATTATATCAGTTTTTGCCCGTTGGGCACAGGTTTATCAATTGCGGATAATACAATATCGCCATTCTCGTCGGCAAAGCCGGTTACCAAAAATTCCGACATGAACGGGCCGATCTGTTTTTTAGGGAAATTCACCACCCCGATGATCTGCCGGCCGGTCAACTCTTCTTTACTATAATGTTTGGTAATCTGTGCGCTGCTCCATTTAATTCCCAGCGGACCAAAATCAACCTGTACCTTATAAGCAGGTTTACGGGCTTCGGGGAAATCGAGTGCCTGGAGGATGGTTCCAACCCTCAATTCAACCTTTTCAAAATCATGCCAGGATATAGTTTCCATAGGGCAAATATAATGAAGTGAGCGGTGAATTATGAGTAGAGAGTGGTTCTATTCGATTCAACTCACTCACCATTCACTACTCACCTAAAAAAATTACCTTTGCACCCATGATCGACGTTATACTAAAGAAAGGTAAAGAGAAAGCGGTTTTACAAAAGCACCCCTGGGTATTTTCGGGTGCGATAGAGCGGGTTAAAGGCAAACCCGCCAATGGCGAAATTGTAAAACTGCTCGATGCCAAAGGCACCTTTATGGCCTATGGTTTTTATAACGATCAATCGCGCGTAGCCTTGCGCCTGCTGGAATGGGACGAGGCCGTTACCATCGACGAGGCCTGGTGGCGCAGCAAAGTAGCAGTTGCAGTGGCAGCACGTCAATCTATTTTAGAAGAGGGCATCACCGATACCTGTCGTCTCATCTTTAGCGAATCCGACTACCTGCCGGGGTTGATCGTAGACAAATATGCCGATCACCTGTCGCTGCAAATACTCACCTCGGGTATGGAGAAGGTTAAGCCCATTATCATCGATGAGCTGCAAAAACTATTGAATCCCGCCAGTATATTCGACCGCAGCGATGCCTCATCGCGAGAGCACGAAGGCATGGCGCCATCGTTCGGTATATTAGCCGGCAGCCAGCCGTCCGAACTGGTTGAAGTGGTTGAGAACGGCCTGCGTTACGGCATCAATATCGCCGAAGGGCAAAAGTCGGGTTTCTATTGCGATCAGCGCGACAACCGCCGTGTGCTGGCACATTACGCCAACAATAAAAACGTGCTCGATTGCTTTTGCTATACTGGCGGCTTCACGCTCAATTGTTTCCAAAACGAGGCCAGATCGGTAACCAGCGTGGATAGCTCGGCCCTGGCTATCGAAACACTGATGAGCAACCTGGCTTTAAACGAATTCGATACCCTGGAGCATCGCGCCATCCAATCCGACGTCAACAAGCAGTTGCGTAAATTCAAAGAAGACGGCGAAACCTTCGATCTCATCATCCTCGACCCGCCCAAATACGCACCCTCGCGCTCGGCTTTAGACCGTGCCGCACGCGCCTATAAAGACCTGAACCGCTTAGCCATGTTATTGCTAACCCCCGGCGGCTTACTTGCAACCTATTCCTGCTCCGGCGCTATGGATATGACCACCTTTAAACAGATACTGGCCTGGGCCGCCCTGGATGCCGGTAAAGAAGTGCAGTTCATCCACCAGTTTTGCCAGCCTGGCGATCATCCTGTAAGGGCATCGTTTCCCGAAGGAGAATATCTTAAGGGTTTGTTGTGCAGGGTGATTTAATGATGTGCAAATGATGCGAATAAAACAAGGGGGGGGAAATTGTAAGAAATTTTTGCCTTGCTCTTGCTTTTTGTCTCTTGATTAATTCTCCTCCGGCTGTTTTTCGGGTATCAGCTCTTCCTGCAAAATCTTCGGCGGGCCGTATAGCGCTTCCAGCGCATCGCCGGCTTTTTCGTACAAAAACTTATAGCCGGCTATCTGTATCCTCGCTGCCGAAACTTTGGTGCTGCCCAATATTACCGTGCTCATTTCGCCAAACAGCAATTTAAGCAGCCATGCGGGTACGTTGGGCGCCCATAGCACTTTATGCAACTGCTGTGCAATAGCCTGGGTGAGTTGCTTGTTCGTTACGGCGTTTGGCGCAACCATGTTATACACGCCCTGCAGTTCTTCGTTCTCAATAGCCATCAGGTACATGCCTATGGCGTCTTGTATGTGTATCCAGGGCACCCATTGCAGGCCGTCGCCCAGTGGCGAACCCACACCTAATTTAATCGGCGCAGCTATCTGCGGTAATGCGCCGCCATCCAAAGTTAAAACTACCCCGGTGCGAAACTTCACCACCCGCATATCCAGCTCCAATCCTTTGTCAACAGCTTTTTCCCACAATACACAGCATTCACCCAAAAAGCTCTGCGATGGGATATTGTCCTCGTACATCAGCTCTTCGCCGCTATTACCGTAGTACCCTACGCCCGAAGCCGAAATGACGTTTTTTACCTGGTGGCCCGGATTGGCTCGTAGTAAACTGTAAATAAGCTCAATGGATTTGGTTCTGCTTTCAATCAAGACCTTTTTACGCTCGTCCGTCCAGCGTTTGTCGGCTATGCCTTCGCCCGCTAAATGCACTATGGTATCTACGCCGGTAATACAGTCGGGATGGATAACGCCCTGCTCAACATTCCACAGGTAGGTTTTAACATCGGGGTTTTTGCCAGGCTTACGGCTTAAATGGCTAACTGTAAAACCTTTTTGCAGTAAAGTTTGGGTTAGGTTACGCCCAAGTATGCCCGTACCGCCGGTAATTAAAATATGTTTGCTCATGTGTTTCGCTTAGCAATAGTAAAGTTAGCCAATTAGCCTCATATAACACATGGGTATTTATGGGCTTTTTTTAGATGTTCAAATGTGCGGATGAGTAAATCTGCAAATAAATCAAACGCTTATACGAATCATTTGCACATTACGAAGCTATATAACTTTCCAGCTGCTGTATGGTACGTTTTTGATCCTCGATGATGAATTTTACCACATCACCTATCGATACCATGCCCGTTACCCGGTTGTTATCAATAACAGGCAGGTGCCTTATCTTATGGTTGCTCATCAGCTCCATACAGTGGTCTATCGAGTCGTTAAGGGCAATAGTGTACAGATCGGCCGTCATAATTTCGCCGATGGGTGTTTCTTTTGATGATTTGCCCATCAGCACCAGTTTGCGTGCATAGTCGCGTTCAGTAAAAATACCTTTCAATGCTTCGCTTTCCATAATCAGCAGCGAGCTGATATTCTTCTCCATCATTACCTGTAAAGCATCATAAACAGAAGTTTCGGGGCTAACTGAGTAAACCTGGTGTCCTTTGTTTTCGAGTATGTTCCTGATCTTTTTCATTGGACTATAAAATTTAGTAAATAAAAAAAACTACGCACTAAGCCTATGCACGAGAGATATAAGGGGCGGCTACGTAACTTACAATAAGTTTATAATTGGTGTTTTAAAGATAATAAATCTTTTTTAATAGGCATAGTCATCAAATCATTATTTTTTGATTTTGGGATGCGTTTTGCACTTAAGCAGCTATTTAGGCTTGCTCTATAGATAAACTCTTTGCGCGACACTTATAATAAATACGTTACCCTCTTGTTTTGTTTGTAAATTCGGCTAACACGGCTAATTTAAAACAGCAAAGGTTTACTTGTTTTAACACAGGGTAGTTTGCTATTGATATAGTTCTGAAAATTGGACAATTGTTTCGCTGTAAACTGGCGGTTGCCTGACGTGTTGACTTGGGTGATTATCTGTTGGTCAAGGTATATTGTTGTTATGTTTTTTGAGGCCGGATTTTTAAAATCTCCGTATACTACAGTTCTTACAAACTTTACCGGCTGATTGTTTAGAAAATAAAATTTCTCTATGGTGTGTTTAGGCGTTTTTAAATTAGTACTCGAATAATTCTCCTCACGATAAAAGAGCTGTTTATTGAAGAGCAAAGTATAGTAAAAGTAAAAACCTTTTTCGACGTTGGTTTTTATGAATATTATCTTTTTGTAAAAAGTATAATGTCCATCGTAACCGCCTGATATGCTATCCAGTTTGCCATTTTTAGCTGTTTTACTACTTATGATAGAATCTATTTGCACTGGTGTACGCTGGCTGGCGTCTTGTGACTTAACCTTACCCGGGGCCATCACCCAGGTAAGTATCAGCAATGTTAAATAAATAGGATACCGTAAAGAGCTCATCGAACTAAAGGTACACTAATCGTCGAACATACGACCATATGTATTTATACCTCTGAGTAAATTTCCGTACGAAGGTGCAGTTAAATGTTACTAAAATGTCAAACATTACAGAATTGAATGCGTAAAACGTAAAAAATTCGCATTTTTACATTTTGTAAACCCTGCCCGGGGTTGTGGTGAGTTTTAATATGAGCGATAAAACGATACTCGTCTGGTTCCGAAACGATCTGCGTATACACGACAATGAAATTCTATTGGAGGCTACCCGTAAGGCCGATAAAATTTTGCCGGTGTACGTTTTCGACCCGTTCTATTTTAAAATCACCCTGTTCGGTACACACAAAACCGGGAGCTTTCAGGCACGCTTTTTAATCGAATCGGTAACTAACCTGCGCGAAACTTTACGCACAGCCGGCGGCGACCTGATCGTGCGTTTTGGCAACCCGGCCGACATTATCCCGCAACTTGCCCAGCAATACCAGGTATCCGAAGTTTATCACCACCGCGAAGTGGCTTTTGAAGAGACGAGTATTTCGGCAGAAGTTGAAGCCGCATTGTGGAAGATACGTTTGAACCTCAAGCATTTTATCGGGCACACCCTGTATCATAAAGAAGATCTGCCTTTCCCGATCAAGGATATACCCGACGTTTTTACCGTTTTTCGGAAAAAGATAGAGCGCGACAGCGATATCCGTCCATCGTTCGAAACGCCGGCTACTATTAATGTGCCTGCTATTGATGATGCCGGCGAAATACCAACCATCGAACAATTGGGTTTGACCGCGCCTGCCGACGACCCCCGCGCCGTGATGCGCTTTATAGGCGGCGAAACCGAAGGTTTAAAGCACATGCACCGATATTTTTGGGAGAGCGACCTGCTTAAAACCTATAAAATAACCCGCAATGGTTTGCTTGGCGCGGGTTACTCTTCCAAGTTTTCGCCATGGCTTGCCGTTGGCTGCCTCTCGACGCGTGAGCTGTATTGGGAAGTAAAACGCTATGAGCAGCAACGCGGTGCAAACGACTCTACCTACTGGCTGATATTTGAATTACTCTGGCGCGATTACTTCCGCTTTATGTTTAAAAAGTATGGAAACCAGTTTTTTAAGGCGGGCGGTTTTAAAGGCCGGGCGCCTGAGGTATCATCCAACCAGCAGGAGCTTTTTGAGAAATGGAAAGCCGGGCAAACCGGTATGCCTTTTATCGACGCCAATATGCGTGAGCTCAACGCCACTGGTTTTATGAGCAACCGCGGCAGGCAAAACGTAGCCAGCTTTTTAGTGCACGACCTGAAAGTGAACTGGACCTGGGGCGCCGCCTACTTCGAAGAAAAACTGATCGACTATTCGCCGGCCAGCAACTGGGGCAACTGGGCATACGTAGCCGGGGTGGGTAACGACCCGCGCGAGAACCGGCAGTTTAATGTATTAAAACAGGCACTTGAATTCGACCCGAAAGGCGAGTATGTTAAAACCTGGCTGCCGCAACTCACTTTGATACCTGGCAAGCAGGTGCATACACCCTTTAACTTAAGCCCCGCCGAAAGGGCGTTGTATCATATCGATGAAGAAACTTATCCCGAACTGGCCATCGAAGCACCCTGGAAAATAATTAACCAGAAAAGCGTAACTTTATCTCACGGATAGCGTCATACTATTATAAACCTTTCTGCGCGATGAACTCTTTCGAGGAATATACGTTGATCATCGGCCTGTTAGCTATCGCTATTGAGGGCTTCGGCAAGTTGCGCGATTATATCCGCGAAACGTTTCATCATTAATTAAATCTTTTACAGGCTGCGTTAGCGATTGAAGCGCCCGCCTGCCGGACGGGCAGGGAAAGCGCGGCCGGAGGCAACGCCCAAATAGTTTTCCCTGATCCAACTCTTCTTTTAAAACATTGACTGATTAAAGATGCCTTCTATAGAGTATTCCACGTTTTAAACCCAAACTTTATAACACAGCACTTTTCAGCTTCAATAAGCCCCAAGCGCTTCAATATTTTTCAATAATTAAGGTAAAAATGACACTCCATGATATTCGTCATAAAAAATAGCAAGTTTCATTAAGAAAATAAGAATTAAGTCAATTTGTCAGAATATACCGATTGGTACAATTATTATACCTTACTTTACAGGTGCAAGTTAAAATCTGTTAATTTCGGCCAGTTAAAAGCTCAAAAAGCCCCTTTTTTAAAAAGTTATTTCCAATTAAATGAGTTTTTTATGGCTTTATTGTTTTAATTTTGCAATGTTTCACTGATTTATTTCACATGGATCGTCTAAATTATGTTAACAGCGCCAACGCTGCCTATATTGATACCCTTTATCAAGCTTATCAACAAGACCCCGAATCGGTAGAGTTCGGCTGGCAAAAATTCTTCGAAGGCTTTGATTTTGGCCGGGGCTCAGAGTCGGCCGAAATTGGTGGCGCCACCACCGCCCCCGAAAGCAACGAGCACTTCTTAAAAGAGATCAACGTACTCAATATGATCAACGGGTTCCGTTCGCGCGGGCACCTGTTTACCAAAACAAACCCGGTTCGGGAGCCGCAAAAGTACTTTCCCGGTAAAGAACTCGAAACTTTTGGCCTGAGCGATGCCGACCTGGATACCGTTTTCAACGCCGGTGTTGAAGTAGGTTTAGGCGCGGCCAAACTACGCGATATACACGACCTGCTGGAGCAAACCTATTGCCAGTCGATAGGTGCCGAATATAAATACATCCGTAACCCGATAAAAACCAAGTGGTTTGAGGACAGGATGGAGAAGGAACGCAACACGCCGCACTTCTCGATCGAAGAGAAAAAACGCATCCTCAATAAACTGAACGAAGCCGTACTGTTCGAGAACTTTTTAGGCACTAAATTCCTGGGTCAAAAGCGGTTCTCGCTCGAAGGCGCAGAGGCTTTAATTCCGGCCCTCGATTCGGTTATCGAAAAAGGCGCCGAACTGGGTTTGGAAGAATTTGTGATCGGTATGGCGCACCGCGGCCGTTTAAACGTGCTGGCCAACATCATGAAAAAAAGCTACAAAGAAATTTTCAGCGAATTTCAGGGTAAAACTTTCGAAGATGATTCGGCTTTCAGCGGCGACGTTAAATACCACTTAGGTTACTCGAACGATATCAGCACCAACAGCGGTAAAAAAATACACCTGAGCCTTTGCCCTAACCCGTCGCACCTTGAGGCTGTCGACCCGGTTGTTGAAGGTTTGACCCGGGCTAAACTCGACTTTAAATATGGCCACGACTTTAGCAAGATCGCACCTATATTAATACATGGTGATGCTTCGGTTGCCGGTCAGGGTATTGTTTACGAAGTTTTACAGATGATGAAACTGGATGGTTACCGCACCGGCGGCACCATTCACCTGGTGATCAACAACCAGATCGGTTTTACCACTAATTATAAAGACGCCCGTTCGAGCACCTACTGTACCGATATTGCCAAAACCGTGCTCTCGCCTGTGTTCCATGTTAATGGTGATGATGCTGAAGCCTTAGCTTACGTTGTCAATATGGCAATGGAATATCGCCAAACTTTCCACGAGGATGTGTTTATCGATATCCTCTGCTACCGCCGTTACGGTCATAATGAGTCTGACGAACCTAAATTCACCCAGCCCTTATTATATAAGGCCATCGAATCGCACCCTAACCCGCTGCAGATCTACAACCAGAAGCTGTTGAGCGAAGGCGCTATCGGCGCTACTTTGGCTGCCGAGATGGAAAAAGCTTTCCGTGGCAAATTACAGGTGATGCTCGACGAATCGAAAGCCGAAGAGAAATTTACGCAAAGCAAGCCGATGTTTGCCGGCGCCTGGAAAGGCCTGCATATTGCTGCCGAAAAAGAAATAACCGAACAGCCGGATACTGCCATCAGCGAAAAGGAGTTTTTAGCGATAGGCAACAGGATAACCGAGCTGCCGAAAGATAAAGAGTTTTTTAAAAAGATCGAAAAGCTGTTTGAAGAACGCCGCAAAATGGTGACCGAAACCCGCACTTTCGATTGGGCCATGGGCGAGCTGATTGCTTACGGTTCGTTACTGCGCGAAGGTTCACGCGTTCGCTTAAGTGGTGAAGACGTTAAACGCGGTACTTTTTCACACCGCCATGCAGTATTAACTTTAGCCGATAGCGAAGAGGAATACACGCCTTTAAATACTTTAGATAAAGCTGCCAAATTCGATATCTACAATTCGCACTTATCCGAATATGGCGTTTTGGGTTTTGAGTACGGTTACGCTTTGGCCGATCCGTCAACCCTAACCATCTGGGAAGCCCAGTTCGGCGACTTTTTTAACGGAGCTCAGATCATCGTCGACCAGTACGTAGCCAGCGCCGAAACCAAATGGCAGCGCGGTAACGGTTTAGTAATGTTACTGCCGCACGGTTACGAAGGCCAGGGCCCAGAACACTCGTCGGCACGTATCGAACGTTTTATGGAGCTTTGTGCCGATAACAATATCCAGGTTGCCAACTGTACCACGCCGGCAAACTTCTTCCACGTACTGCGCCGCCAGTTACACCGCGAGTACCGCAAACCACTGGTAATCTTTACACCTAAAAGCTTGCTGCGCAGCGCCGCTTGCGTATCTACTATTGACGAGTTTACCAAAGGCAGGTTCCGCGAGCTGATTGACGATGCTTACGTTACCGAAAAGGGCGTAAAACGCGTACTGTTCTGCTCAGGTAAAATATATTACGACCTGCTCGAGAAACAGCAGGCCGACAAACGCAAGGATGTGGCCATTGTTCGTATTGAACAGTTATACCCGACCCCAATGCAGCAGATGCTGAAACTTAAGGCCAAATATGCCAACGCTACCGAGTTTATCTGGGTGCAGGAAGAACCTGAGAACATGGGTGCATGGCCTTATATGTGGCGCAAGTTCCGCAAAACCGATCTGGTGCTGGATGTGATCTCGCGCAAGGAGGCCAGCAGTACCGCTACAGGTTATGCTAAACAGCATACCTCGCAGCAATTGTATATCGTAGGTAAAGCTTTTGAAGCACCTGTTACCGAGACAGCTAAAAAAGCAGTTAAAAAAACGGTCGAAAAAATGGCCGAGACAAACGCAGATTAATTTGTTATACCATATCATATTATGAGTTTAGAAATAAAAGTTCCGCCGGTGGGCGAATCGATCACAGAGGTTACTTTATCACGCTGGATTAAAAAGGATGGCGATGTAGTGGCGATGGATGAAGTGATTGCCGAATTGGAATCAGACAAAGCTACTTTTGAACTAACTGCCGAGCAAGCCGGAACTTTAAAAACTATTGCCAAAGAGGGCGACACCATTGCAGTTGGCGCGCCTGTTTGTATTATTGAAGACGGTGGCGCGGTACCGGCTAAACCGACCGCTGCCCCAGTTGCCGAAGCAGTACCGGCCCCAGTTGCCGATAAAGCCCCTGTTGCAGCTCCGGCAGCAGTACCTGCCGGTAAAACTATCGAAGTAAAAGTTCCGCCGGTAGGCGAGTCGATCACCGAAGTGACCCTATCGCGCTGGCTGAAAAAAGATGGCGACACCGTTGCTATGGACGAAGCCATCGCCGAACTCGAATCAGACAAAGCTACTTTTGAGCTAACTGCCGAACAACCCGGTACATTAAAAACCATTGCTAAAGAGGGCGATGTATTGGCTATTGGTGCCGTTGTCTGCAGTATCAGCGCTGGTGCTGGTGTTCCGCTTGCTGCTCCTGTAGCACAACCCGCTGCTGCTGTAACTGCTACTCCGGTTTCAGCACCCGCTCAATCAGCCTCAAACTACGCATCGGGCACACCATCGCCTGCTGCAGGTAAAATATTAGCCGAAAAAGGTGTCGACCCTGCTTCGGTAAGCGGTACGGGTGTTAGTGGCCGTATCACTAAAGAGGATGCGCTGAATGCACAAAAATCTGCCCCTGCGGCTCAACCGGCAAAGCCGGCAGCCGCTGCTCCGGCACCGCAGCCTATTGCGGTAGCGGGAGCAAGAAACGAAAGACACGAAAAAATGTCGCCGCTGCGTAAAACTGTTGCCAAACGTTTGGTAGCTGTTAAAAACGAAACCGCGATGCTCACCACCTTTAACGAGGTCGACATGTCGCCGATTATGGAGCTGCGCAGCAAATACAAAGATAAATTCAAAGAAAAACACGGTGTTGGTTTAGGCTTCATGTCGTTCTTCACCAAAGCGGTTTGCGAGGCTTTAAAAGAATGGCCCGCAGTAAACGCCCGCATCGAAGGCGAAGAGATCATCTACAGCGATTTTGTAGATGTATCTATCGCGGTATCTGCTCCTAAAGGCCTGGTTGTTCCGGTTATTCGCAATGCCGAAGCAATGAGCCTGGCTGATATTGAGAAAGCCGTGGTTGTTTTAGCAGGTAAAGCCCGCGAAAATAAATTAAGCCTTGCCGAAATGACCGGCGGCACATTCACCATCACCAACGGCGGTGTATTCGGTTCGATGATGTCGACGCCGATCATCAACTCACCGCAGTCGGCTATATTAGGTATGCACAACATTGTTGAGCGGCCGGTAGCCGTAAACGGACAAGTGGTTATCCGCCCGATGATGTACCTGGCCCTGTCGTACGATCACCGCATCATCGACGGCCGCGAATCGGTAAGCTTCCTGGTACGTGTAAAACAATTGCTGGAAGATCCTGCGAGGTTGTTGTTAGGCGTGTAATTTAGATTTGACAACTTTTTAAAAGTTGTCAAATCTCTCTAAAATTGATATAAAAAGAAACCCGGTTTATCCGGGTTTTTCTTTTTATGAATTATGAAGTTGTCATTTCGAGCGAGCGTAGCGACGAGAAATCTTTACCGTCATATAACAACGGGTAATTACTTCTCAATTCACCGGCTGCGCTGGCTTACTCAGCATATTAATAAACAGCTTATAAGCCCCGGGCACACCCGCAGGCAACTGCCTGAAGAACGACAGCGAAGTATAAATAAACCTGCCTTTGCCATAATCCGTCATGATCAGCGAGCCGCTGTTTGGCGCTTCACCGGCGTCGTTCATCTGCAGCGGGGCCTGGTAACGGCTGTCGGCGCCGGTGGTAAAATATAAGCCGCGTTCCTGCACCCAGCCGTCAAAGTCAGACGGAACGATCTTGTTGGGGTAGTTCAGTACCGGGCTGTTCGGGTCGGTTACGGTTACTTTGGCATTCTCGTCGGTAACGCGCTGGTTTACCACACGGAAAGGGTACGGGCCGATATCATTCACCACGATACCCTGGTTGTTGTTGTATTGTACCAGCAGATTGCCGCCGTTTTTTACGTATTCCATCAACTTCGGCTGCTCAACAACAAGGCGGCTGTTTACGTTATAAGCACGTACACCGGTAACAATGGCATCATATTGGCCCAGGTCGCCGTTCATAATTTCTTTTTCGTCAAGCTCATGCACTTCGTAACCGGCCTGGCGCAAGGCATCGGGTATCAGGTCGCCCGCGCCATCAATATAACCGATCTTTTTACCGGCCAGTTTTAGGTTCAAATTGAGCAACTGCGCCTGTGCGGGCGGAAACAAGGTAATCACCGGGATATGCTCGTAGTTGATCACCTTAATACCATAATTATAAACCGTTTTGTTCATCCCGGCGGTTACCCCGGCCTCAACTGTCCCATTCTCGGTTTGGTTGCCGGTAGGGGTAATGGTAAAACGCTCTATCCACTCTTCGCCCTTGTTTTTATTCTTAAAGTCGATATTTTCCGGTTCCGATTTCCAGCCTTTGGGCAATTTTAGGTGGATACTGCCAAATGGCTCCTTACGGAAACTCTTCATCTTAACTACCAGGTTTTGTGGAACACCAGTATTAAACACATAAACCTGGCTGGCAATATTTGCCGTTACCGGAGGTGTAATTGCCACCGGTTGGTAAACCTCGCCGCGTACAGGGTCTACATATTTATAAACCAAACGGCGCTCAAAGCGTATAGGTTTGCCTTCGATGACAAACTCAAAACCCACTGACGGCAGATCGGGATTTTCGGGATTGCCCACCAATTGCTGATTAGAGATGTTATAGCTGCCAATGTTGTGCGGCGTTTCAAGCCAGTAAGGCTGGGTAAGTTTATCTGCAAATACTTTGCTGTTAACCGTTTGCAGTTGGTTGTTCTGCAGAGCCAGCGGCATCGGCTTGTTAACGCCGTTAGTTGTGATAACGGCCAGTTTAACCCTGTCGTTATACCGGTCGATGATCTGTGCCCTTACCGGGATACTGTCGCCAATGGCATAGGTGGGCTCGGCGGCATAAGCCTCAAACCACAGTCCGGCACAGGCAGCTATCAGGTCTTTCAACTCTTTTGTTTTTTGCTCGCGCCAGTAAGCGTCGGGTATTTTTTCGACGCGACCCAGCAATTGTACCAATGCAGGTACAGACCCTGCCGGATTGTTTTCATCAAAAGCTTTAGCAATGGTATTAACGGTTTGCTCAATCGGTTCGCCGTCTTTCACCCGGCGCCAGGTAGTGTTCACATCATCGAACAGGTCGGTACGAGGTACGGCACCCAGTATAGTTCTAAAATACTCGAAAGACTGCCCGCGTGTTTTTGCCGAACCAAATCCCTGGCTTTTATGGTTCGAGCGGCTGTCGGCAGCTATTTCGCCATAGCCTTTACCTAATAAAGCATTGTAAACGCCTACATCTATCTTAAACTGATCGGGCGCGGTAGTGTTGGCGCCGCCGAAATTAAAAGTGTTCCACAACAGGCGTTTGGCCTGCCATGGCTGTACGTATTGCAGTTGTTCGGGGAAGCGTTTCGGGTCGGCAGCAGCCGTAAAAGCCTCTTGCGCCAAAATAGCCGATGAAGTATGGTGCCCGTGCCCGCCTTCGCCGGTGGTAGGGAAGCGGCAGATGATCACATCGGGTTTAAACTTGCGGATGGTCCACACCACATCGCTCAATACTTTTTCGCGGTCCCATATTTTTAATGTTTCATCCGGGCCTTTTGAAAAACCAAAGTCGTTTGCGCGGCTGAAGAACTGCTCGGCACCATCAACGCGTCGTGCAGCCAGCAATTCCTGCGTGCGTACCAAACCCAGTAACTCGCTTTGGTCGTTACCGATCAGGTTCTGCCCGCCGTCGCCCCGGGTTAAAGCCAGGTAACCGGTACGGTAATGTTTCTCCTGCGCCAGGTAAGCCAGCAGGCGGGTGTTCTCATCATCCGGGTGCGCGGCCACATACAGTACGCTGCCTAAAACGTTGAGTTTTTTTAGCGACTGTTTGATATCGGTAAGTGATGCAGGCGGCGCGGTTTGCGCAAAGGCAGTGCGCGCCACAAGCAGCAATAGGATAGCTGAACTACGAAATTTCATAAGGGTGGTTTAATAAATGCCGAAAGATAACGAAAAGCTGCGGTAAGGTTTATGCGGGTAATGTAAATTTATGGTGATGAGATGTGATGGTTTTAGATTTGACAACTTTTTGAAAGTTGTCAAATCTTACCAGTTGTCGAACAAAAAAATAAAATAAGAATCTGCTCATAACTATGAAAATATGTCCCGTAGGGCTACCTATTTGCAGTATAAAATAATAGGTTTTTTCCGCCGCAGGTGCTATCCTTCTTGTTATACAGGGTGAATGGGGGTAGCCTCTAACGAGGCATAAAACATTTTTAATTAATGTTTCGACCACAAACGGGTAGTACCTACGGGACATATCTGCAAGTATGCGTGAGGGATAGAAGCGGATACCGGCCTTGTGGCTAACGCCTGTGCAGTATAAGCGTATAGCCCGACCCACTGGGGCACGCCCATAAAAGGATAATTAACAACTAAATCAAAAAATTACGAAATATTGTAAGTTACCGTACCTTTTAGCTCTCTCAATTTTTAAATAGTTTCCACCCCTTAGTCAGTCTCCGGCTTTTAATACCCGGCAAACTACGATAAACTTAACCTTTTCAACTTTCAGGTATCTCACCCTAAAAACAAACATATCCCGTTGAAATTCAATAACTAAGAAAAACATAATAAACCTGCCTTATGTTTAACAGGATGTTAATGCTATTGCGAGCAATTGTGACAATCCACATGTGTTTACAAAAAGATGACATAAACTTCATTTAATTAATCAATCGTTTGATTAATTTTGTATCGGTAATCAGAACAATGGAAAAAGAGAAGACAGATAAAAAGGATCATATCCTTGATGTGGCAGAAAGGATTTTTTCTGAATTAGGATATGACGGCGCCTCAACCCGGGCAATTTCGGGCGAGGCAGGCGTAAATATGGCCATGCTGAACTATTACTTTGGCAGCAAAGAAGGTTTATACCTGGCCGTTTTTGAGCGTAAGATATCGGCATTCAGAACCTTGCTGCAAAATATCGGCAGCGATGGCAGCATCTCGGCCTGGGACAAGATGGAACGCTGTATCGAAAACTACGTCGACCGGATTGTGAACAACAGTTGCTTTCAAAAGCTTATTAACAGGGAGCTCTTCAATAAACGGTCGGAAATAACCGATAAAATGACCGATATATTGATGACCAACGTTTATGAGATCAAAAAAATAATCCAGGACGGTATAGATAATGGTCAGTTCTACAGCGATGCCGACCCGGAAATGATCGTGATGACGATTTTCGGTACCAAAAATTATGTCGTCAACTCCCCGCATATCACATCGCGGGTATTGGGTATCGATATGCTCGACGACACTTACCTTGAGGTTAGTTTAAAACCCCGCATGAAGGTATATATGAAAAAATTGATAAAATCTTACTTAGTAAAACAATGACACCAAACAATCAAACCACTACATTCCTCTTAAAACAAGTGGCGCAAAAAGCAGCGAGATACGGCGTTATCTTATTGCTTTTGAGCGCATTAGGCATAAGCGCGCAGGCGCAGGAGCGTACTGTTACTATTAGCGAAGCTATTAAACTGGCGCTCGATAACAGCAAAACGCTTAAGCTGTCGCAAGCCAAGATCGATCGTGCTGTATCGCAATACAACCAGGCTAAAGACCGCGTACTGCCAACCGGTTCGGCGAGTTTTGCTTATAACCGTGCCGAAATACCGGCGCATACGCTCGATCTGGGCGGCTCGTCGATACACCTGCCAAGCAGCGCCGACGCTTACATTGGCTTAGCCGGCATACAGGAAACCATTTTTGGCGGTTACCGCTTAAAATATGCCCAGCTGTCAACCGATCTGTTAACACAGATAGCCCGCCTGGACGCCGAAAAAGACAAGGATCAGATAGCTTACGACGTGATCAGCGCTTATTACAATCTTTACAAAGTGCTGCAAAGCCAAAAAGTAGTAGCTCAGAACATCGCCGCAGTGGATCAGCAATTGAAACAGGCTCAGCGCTTTTTTGAACAGGGGTTGGTAACCAAAAACGATGTGCTGCGTTTCCAGCTGCAGCGGTCGAACATCGAGCTTAACGGCATCGACCTGGAAAGCAACCGCAAGATCATTAATTACAACCTGGATATTTTAATGGGTTTGCCCGAAAGCACAAATCTTAAAATTGCAGATATTAACGAAGCCGGCCGCAGCCTTGCCCCGCTTTCAAATTATCTGGATACAGCTATGGCTGCACGCCAGGAGTTGAAACAGCTCGACCTGCAAAATAAGGTTGCCGAAACAAATATCAAAACAGTGGCATCGCAAACCCTGCCAAACCTGTCGGTAGGTGCTAACCTGTATTATATCGATGCATCGGGGAACCCTATCCCGCAAGGCGGCAGTTACATTTTACCTATCACGCTTGGCGCAACGGTATCCTGGAACTTCGGCAACCTGTGGACAGCCAAAAACAAAGTGGCCGAGGCTAAGATACAACAACAGGAAACCGTGATCAGTAAAGGTATCACCATCGATAACCTGAAGAACGAGGTGAACCGCAACTATCAAAATTTTTTAACCGCGCAGGATAAGGTAAAACTGTTGCAAACGTCGATCGAACAAGCCGGCGAAAACAACAAGATACTCGAGTCGAAATACCAAAGCAATATCGCTTCGGCGACTGACAGGGTAGATGCGCAAACATTACTGTACCAGGCTCAGATAAACCTGGAGCTGGCTAAGGCCGATGCCGGACTGGCTTATTACACTTTATTAAAATCAACCGGAAAACTGAACAAATAAAATCAAACAATACAATGGCAAAGACATCAGAACACGAAGAAACAACCAAAAAGTCGAGCAAAGTAATGCCTGTTATTTTAGGGTTATTACTGGTAGCGGGTATCATTTTTGGCGTCAAAGAATACATATACTACAGCAAACACGAGGATACAGATGATGCCCAGATCGACGGCAACATCAGCCCTGTAGTTGCCCGCGTTGGCGGATATGTAGACAGTCTTTTATTCGAAGACAACCAACACGTAACTGCAGGCCAGTTACTCGTTAAATTAGACGATCGCGATTATAAAGTTAAACTGGAGCAGGCTGAGGCCTCGCAAAAAGGCGCCAGCGCTACTGTAGGCGTATCCGAATCGCAGATATCGTCAACAACGGCTAATGTGGCCGCCGCTTCGGCAAACGTTGCTACGGTAGGCGCAAACGTTGAGACCGCAAGGGTTAAATTATTACAGGCACAGCGCGATTACGAACGTTATGCCAACCTGGTGAAAGACGGTAGCGTGACCCAACAACAATTTGAGCAGGCACAGGTAACCCGCGATGCTGCCAGGGCCAGCCTGGTAGCCATGCAAGAACAATACAAAGGTGCACAATCGCAATTAAAGGCCGCGCAAGATCAGGTTGCCGGTACACGCAGCCAGTTAAACGTTGCCAATACCGGCGTTAGCCAAAAGCAAGCCGATATCGATTTTGCTAAACTGCAGTTAAGCTATACCCGCATCACCGCCCCTGCAACCGGTACGGTATCGAAAAAGAATGTACAAAAAGGGCAACTGGTACAGGCGGGGCAAACCCTGTTCTCGGTAGTTGAGGATGGCAGCTTGTTCATCACTGCTAATTTTAAAGAAACCCAGCTGGGCAACCTTCGCTCGGGCGAAAAAGTAGACGTCGAAGTTGACGCGTTGCCCGATCAGAAGATAGAGGGCGAAGTTTACAATTTTTCGCCTGCTACGGGTGCTAAATTTTCGCTGCTGCCGCCTGATAATGCTACCGGTAACTATGTAAAAGTGGTACAACGCGTGCCGGTAAAGATTAAGATCAAAGCTGCTGACGACGTAATGAAAAAACTGCGCCCGGGTATGAGCGTAAAGGTATCTGTAATATATAAAGACTAATTAATACAATTAATAATGGCTGAAACAGGTTTTAGGAAATGGATCATCACCATTACGGTTATCATTGCGGCCCTTTTGGAGCTCATTGATACCACGATTGTGAACGTATCCCTCCCTGATATGCAGGGTAACCTCGGGGCAACCCTCGAGGATATAGCCTGGGTGGTAACAGGCTATTCGGTAGCCAACGTAATTGTATTGCCTATGTCGGGCTGGCTGGGAAGCCGCTTTGGCAGGAAGAATTACTTTTTAGCATCAATTATCATATTTACTGCCGTATCGTTTTTGTGCGGTAATGCCACCAGTTTGAACGAACTGGTTATCTTCCGCATCATACAAGGTTTTGCCGGCGGCGGTTTGATATCAACCGGGCAGGCGATTTTGGTGGAGACTTGGCCCCGTGAAGAAATCGGTACAGCGACAGCTTTATTTGGTTTGGGCGCTGTATTTGGCCCAACGGTTGGGCCAACCATAGGCGGTTTTATTACCGAGCACTTTACCTGGCCATGGATATTTTATGTGAATATCCCGGTAGGTGCATTGGCCGCGTTTTTAACCGTAACCTTTGTAAGGGAGACGCCAAAAGATGCCAAAGGTAAACCGGTAGACTGGTGGGGCATCGCCCTGTTGGCTTTGGCGGTAGGCAGCTTGCAAACCGTGTTGGAAAAAGGCGAAAGCGAAGATTGGTTTGCGAAAACGTATATATTGATACTGACCATTACCGCAATACTTGGCTTGTTCTTCTTTATCTGGCGCGAGATGACTTTTGAGTTCCCGATCGTAAACTTTAAGATATTGCGGCACCGGAGTTTTGCCGTGGGTATGTTTACATCATTTGTTTTGGGCTTTGGCTTATACGGGTCGGTATTCGTATTCCCGGTGTTTTGTCAAAACCTGCTTGGGTTTTCGCCTCAGCAAACCGGTTTAATATTGTTTCCGGGCGGTATGTGTACCATCATCATGATGCCTTTTATCGGTAAGATGTTAAAGGGAGGTGTGCCGGCGCAATTTATGGCTACCGGCGGTATGATATTGTTCTTTGTTTTTACGACCATGCTGAGCCGCTCAACACTGGCATCCGGCACCGGCGATTTCTTTTGGCCGCTGGTGATACGCGGTGTGGGTATGGCTTTGTTGTTCGTGCCATTAACCACACTGGCTATTCAGGATTTGAAAGGGCCCGAGTTGGGACAGGGTACAGGTTTGAACAACATGATGCGCCAGTTAGGCGGTTCGTTCGGTATAGCGGCTTTAACAACGCTGATCCACATACGCCAGGGTTATCACCGGAGCATTTTGCTGGAGAACATCAACCCGTATAACAATGCTTACATCCAGCAAAAAAACGGGCTGATAGCAAACTTTATGGCTAAAGGCAGCAGTTTGATAGACGCTACCACAATGGCTATGAAAGCTATGGAAGGTAAAGTTGTGAGGCAGACCTTGTTGCTAACCTACGATGATGCTTACTGGGTAGCGGGTTTGATCATGCTGTTCAGTATACCTTTGATCTACTTGCAACCGTTTAAAAAATCTGTTGCTTTACCCGCAGATGCACACTAAAAATAAAAGCCGCTCATTGGTTTGATGAGCGGCTTTCCCCAAAAAAATTAACAATTAAAATCCTATTAAATCCTATTACACCGAACCGTTTTTACGGCCTTTGCCTAAACGTATTTTTCTGTGTTTTAAGAGTTTAATCTTATCCCATAAAATTAGCGTTTATTGAGGCAATAATCCAAATTTAATAGGGAAAATATTTTTTGCTTAAAAATAGGCTTCTGATAGTTTTAAGCAATAAATTCTACTGATGGTCGGCCTTGGCGCTCTTTAACAAGATTGTTACAATTGGCTTTTTTAACTTATCGTTATTATCCGGCTCTTTGGTTACCTGTATATTTTGTATTTGGTCGGGTTTAATAGCCATCATTTGATCGCGGGTAACCTCTTTCCCATTCACATAGTAAACCGGGTCGTTAACCTGCGTAGCAGCAGTTGTAGTTTTAAAATAATAATACATTTTACCGGCAGCTACCTGTTTGCTGCGGGCGCCGTCTGTATCGATGACCGGGCCTATAAAATGCGCCGGCCTTGTTGCCCGCCCTACAACGCTCACTGCACTTAACATTCGGCGCAGGGTATCCCGCCTAAAGTTGTTATCATCGTTATTGAGCTTAAAACTAACAGGTATTGTATACTGCACATTTACTGTGCGCCCGTTTTGGATACCGGGTCTCCATTTTGGCGATTCGGCCAGTACGCGTAGGGCTTCGTCGCCCAAACCGCTTCCGGGGTCGCGCAGCACTTTGAGGTTATCAATATCACCGTCTTTCTGCACCACGAATTGTAAAAAAACTTTACCCTGTACACCGTTCTCCTTAGCCAGGGCGGGGTATCTTAAGTTTTGCTGTAAAAACCGGGTTAAAGCCGCTTCGCCGCCCGGAAACTCGGGTTGAATTTCAACCGCAGTAAATACCTGATTGTTATCGGCCACCACTTTCTCCTCAGCAATTTTAGCCTTATCCTGCGGTGCGGGGGCTTCGGAAATATCTATTTTAATATCTTTCGGCTGTTGCCCGTCTATCTTTAATTCAGGCTGCTTATCTCCCGAATCTATCGTTACTTCGCCAGTGGTTTGTTTTTCGGGCATCGGGTTCATCAGGAAAATCTGCTCGGTTTTTTTATTGATGAGCCGTACTACATTGCTGTTTTTTACCGTCGCCGACGACAGGATGAGCATAGCCGCGAAAAGCGGTGCAGATAAACCATATTTCAACAGCTTACGGCGTTTCGACTCATCCTTGTTGAGCATGATGATACGATGCTTCAACAGGCTCTTATTAAAAAAGTTATTAGTGAGCTGGTGCGGCACGGCGCCAAAAGTCTGGCTTAATAACAGGTAAGCATACTCAGTTTTTGAAGTGCCGCGTTCGATGGCTTTTTTATCAGCAATGAACTCGTGCACATGCTTTATGGCCTTGCGGTAAAAATACACTACCGGGTTAAACCAGTTGATGATCATCACTGCTTCGATGAACAGCACATCGGCCGAATGCCATTGTTTGGCATGTACTTCCTCGTGGTCCATAATAGTTTGCTGCCCGGGCAAAGTGTCGTCAATTTTTATCTTACTGAAAAATGAAAACGCCGCCGATGATTCGAGGTTGCTGATGATTTTTTTAACCGACAGCAATTGGAAGAAAAACCTTCCCAATAAAAAAACAGCAACACCTATATAAATTACGGCGAACGCCTGCCCAATGGTAAAAGTAAAACCTTCTGCGGGTTTAGCCTGGTAAACCAGGTCGGGGTGGTAAATGGTGGCATAAATGGTTTGCTGCACCTTTTGGGTGATAAACAGCTGCTTAATCCAGCTGGATTGTATACCCGGTATAATAAACGATAAAAAGGCACCTGCAACAAGGTATGCCCTGTTTAGCTGAAAAAACGTTTCGTTGCGGAGCAGCAACGCGTAAAACCCATAAAACAGTAGCAGGTACAAATTTACCAGCAATAAATAGTGCCACCAGGTCATAGTAGTAATTGCTTACTTGTTCTTTAATTTCTCAATTAATTTCATGATCTCGTCGGCCTCTTTCAGGTCGATCTTTTCTTTTTTTACGAAGTACGAAAACATGTGCTGCACCGAATTATCAAAGTATCCGTTCAATAACTTTTCGGTAGCGAAGTTTTGGTACTGCTCTTTACTGATAATGGGGAAATACTCGTGGCTTTTGCCATGAGCAGTGTGATCGATAAAGCCTTTGGTCTCCAGTATCCTGATGATAGTCGATACGGTATTGTAAGCGGGCTTCGGCTCGGGCAATTCATCTATTACATCTTTAACAAACCCTTTTTTTAACTGCCACAGCACTTGCATCAATTGCTCCTCGGCACGGGTTAACTCTTTTATCTGCGTCATAAGTATAAAGCTACGAACTAATTAGTTAGTTGCGAAATTTTTGTGCTAATATCTGTGGATAATGAGTGTATTTAACAAAGTTTAACAATTGGGAAATTTTATGGGATGTTAAACCTGATATCGATAGGGTTTTTGACGGAGTTTATTCGAAAGGATTTATAATATGTACAGGCTTTTTAATTCAATCATTCGGACCGTTAATCATTGTTTTGGGCGTTCCCTGCGGGCCGGGCTGTTCCTGCCCGTCCGGCAGGCGGGCGCTCATACTACACGGGCATTAGCCACTGGCCGGTATCCCTGCCTGCCGGCAGGCAGGCGCTGCCATCCTTAACCCGGATCCGGGAGCGGGGCTGTCATGGCGAACTTATCGAACCATGGCATAAAAGTAATTATCCTAAATCAAAAGGCACCGGGTTTCGCCCGGTGCCTTTTGATTTATTACCCTTAAAAACCTTGGGGAGCGCCTGCTTTAGGCAACTCTTTGCGCGGTATCATATCGGCACGTTCCGAAGTATTGTATACAAACGAGGCAACAATGGTTGCGGCTTGTTTCAGGTCCTCTTCGCTTATTTTATCATAAGTATCCTGGTTGCTGTGATGGGTACGCGAGTTATAATCCATAGGGTCCTGTATAAACTGGAAACCCGGTATGCCCACCGCGTCGAACGGAACATGGTCGGTACTGCCCGTGTTGCGGATGGTTACTGTATTAGCTCCCAGATCCTTAAACGGCTCCAGCCACGATTGGAAGATAGGCCCCGCGGCGGCATTGCCCTGCAGATAAACGCCGCGTATTTTGCCCGTACCATTGTCTAAATTATAATACGCCGAAACCAGTGCATGCTCGGGCTTCAGTACCATATCTTTGGGGTCGGCAAAATGGTTGATCACATAATTGCGCGAGCCGTACTCGCCTTGTTCTTCGCCGCTCCATAAAGCAATCCTGATGGTGCGTTTGGGTTTAACACCGATAGTTTTAAGGATGCGCATCGCCTCGATCATCACCGCTGCACCTGCGGCGTTGTCGGTACCGCCGGTAGCGCCGTGCCACGAGTCGAGGTGGCCGCCCAGCATTACCAGTTGTGCTTTCAGTTTAGAGTCGGTGCCGGGTATTTCGCCAACTACGTCATAACCGTCAAGGTCCTTAGTGAAGAATTCGGTTTTGATATCGGCTTCCATGCTTACCTTAATGTTAGCTTTGGTTAAACGTAAAATGCGCTGATAGTCTTCGGCGCTTACTTCCAGCTCAGGGCAAACAGCCTTAGCCGTATCGCGGTATGATGCACCGTTGGTAGTAAATACCGTACCGTCGGTACCACGTGCCTGGCTCAGCACCAGGGCAGCACCTTCTTCCAGTTCGAATTTGGTTAATGCCGTACGTAAAGCAAGCAAGCCTGCGAGGTTACCGCGCCGGCCTGCGAAATTGCCGCGCCTGCCAGGGGCGCCGGCAGTGGCCTTGGCCATCTGCTCTAACGTGGTATCGGCATAACGTGCTGCATCGGGGCGGGTAAAATTGATTTCGGCCGGTGGACGTGCGTCAACAATTACAATTTTGCCTTTAATTTTGCCTTTATATTTATCTAAATCGGTAACGGTATCGGCTTTAATATACATTACATCGCCTTGTATTAATCCGCCTGTGCCGGGTGTCCAGGCTTTGGGGATAGCGATGATTGCATGATAATAAGGTACAGTTATAGCCGCATAGTTTTTTTGTACTTCCCAGCCTTTGCCGAATTTGCCCCAGTCTTCGCGTTTGGTATTCACCATGCCCCAGCTTTTCAGTTTTTCAACAACCCAGTCCTGGGCGCGCTTTAAACCCGGCGAACCCGATAGCCTTGGGCCCGAAACATCGGTAATATGAAAAGCGATGTCCATTACCTGGGAATGGTTCAGACCTTCTTCGCGAATTTTTTTAACCATTGCCGGATCGGGTGTATCCTGGGCAAATGCCGTGGCAGCCATTGATGCGCTTAACAGCGCCGTAAGGAGTAGTTTTTTCTTCATGATTGTTTGATAAAGTCAGTTAAACAAAACTATCCAAATACGGCTTAAAAAAATAAAGCCGCGACTAACAAATTTGTTACAAATTAATATATTGGGAAAATGGAAATTAGGAAAATTAAATAGGCTGACCTTCAAAACAAAAATAACGCCCCGATGAAAAGATATTTACCCTTTGCCTTATTGTTCTGCTTTACCGGTTTTTATACCAACGCGCAAACCACTGTTAAGCAGGATGCGGCTATCAAACAGATGGTTGACGAAGTATCCTCGCAAAATATCGAAGCCATTGTAAGCAAGCTGGTAAGTTTTAAAACCCGCAATACACTGAGCGATACGACCAGCAAAACCGAAGGCATCGGGGCGGCACGTAACTGGATAAAAAGCGAAATGGAAAAATATGCTGCCGCAAGCAACGGCCGCATGCATGTGGAATTTGATGTTTTTACCCAGCCTGCAGGCGGCCGTTTTGATAAGCCTACCGTGCTCAAAAACGTGCTGGCTATATTAAAAGGTACCGACCCTACCGATACACGCATTTATGTGGTATCGGGCCATTACGATTCGAGGGTGACGGACGTGATGAACGCCAACGCCGTTGAGCCGGGAGCTGTGGATGATGCATCCGGAACGGCGGTATCGATGGAGATATGCCGGGTGATGGCCAAACGCTCGTTCCCGGCTACGATTATTTTTATGGCGGTTCCGGGTGAGGAGCAGGGCCTGAACGGTTCGGCACATATCGCCAAACGCGCCCGCGACGAGAAATGGAACGTCGACGCCATGCTGAACAACGATATCGTGGGCAACACCCATGGGCAGGATAATAACCTGGATGATGATGTGCATGTGCGGGTATTTAGCGAAGGTATACCATCGACAGATATAGCGCCGCGAGGCGATTCGGTCGCTGCCCGCCGCGCTGCATTGGCTATAAACGGTCTGGTTAGCAACGGAGGCGAAAACGATAGCCCATCGCGGCAGCTGGCGCGCTACATTAAGGAAACTGCCGAGCGCTATGTCAGCCAGCTGGATGTAAAACTGATCTATCGCCGCGATCGTTTTTTACGTGGCGGCGATCAAACCTCGTTCCAGCTGAACGGGTTTACCGCCGTCAGGTTTACCGAAATGAACGAAGACTTTACCCACCAACACCAGGACCTGCGTACCGAAAACGGCATTGTTTACGGCGACCTGCCCGAATTTGCCAACTACAAATTTATCCAGAAAGTAGCGCGCATGAACCTTTCAGTTCTGGCAAACCTGGCCAGCGCCCCAGCCGCACCCGAAAACGTGGTGGTTACCACTGCCGAGCTGACCAATAAAACCACGCTGAAATGGAATACACCAACAATAGGAAAAAAACCGGCTGGTTATAACATCTTAATGCGCGAAACCATCAGCCCGTACTGGGAAAAGAAATTTTACGTGACAGGTAACGAAACCACGCTCAATTTTTCGAAGGATAATTACCTTTTTGCCGTGCAGGCTGTCGACGCCGAGGGGCACGAGAGTTTACCTGTTTACCCAAGGCCGGCGCGCGGACGGTAAATTGCTTAACAGGCGTCAGAGCGCCAAAATATCTTCGAGATTATAAAATATCTTAAGCCCGAGTTTGCGTGCTACTTCCACATCGGCATCGGCACCTTTTGATGCGCCTTCGATACGTAAAATGGCATCGCACTTGGTAATGAGGCGGTGCGCTACCGGGTATGATATTTCCTGGTAAGCTTCGTCGCCCGGTTTGGCCGACCCGGCCAGTTTCAATAAAGGTAAAGCCAGCCATTCGCCAATAAGCGGAATATGGCCCGCCCGAAAAAGCGGCAAGGCCATTGCTTCCAGCCGATCGAGATTTTGCTGAATTAATACAGGGTCGTCGTTGGTGCCCGAGCGGTATGGCCCGGCAATTAAAATGGTCATAGGTTTCATAACAATTGATTAATCTGCGCATATTGCAACAGCATGATAGTTTTGGCATCCCGTATTTCGCCGGAGCCTATCATTTGCAGGGCTTTGGCAAACGGAATTTCCAGCACTTCAATATGCTCCTGCTCTTCGGCTAAGCCGCCGCCGTCGCTTACCTGCATATCCTTATCGTATTCCGCAACAAAAAAGTATAATATCTCGGTAACCGAGCCCGGCGACATATAGGCCTCGAATATCTTTTTTACTTCGGATATTTTATAGCCGGTTTCTTCCTGCGTTTCTTTGCGGATGCAGTCTTCGGCATTGTCCTTATCTAACAAACCGGCGCAGCATTCAATAAGGTAACCATCAGCATTACCGTTAATATAAGTCGGCATCCTGAACTGGCGCGTTAGTATTACGGTTTGTTTGGCTTTGTTGTAAAGCAGGATAACGGCCCCGTTCCCCCGGTCGTAAGCTTCGCGGCTTTGGGTATGTACAGAGCCATCGGCATGTGTACTTTGATAGGTTACTTTTTTTAACGTGTACCAGTTATCGGATAATATTTCCGTGTTAAGAATTTTAATGTTGTTCAAAATTATATGATTGATTTTGATTGTTTATGATTATTTTTGAACAAATCTAAAAGATAAATAATGAGTTTTCAAAGCAGGAAGCAAAAAATCATTGAAAAACTGGACAGGGTGGGCGAAATCGACGTTAAGAAAATGGCGCTCGAACTGAAAACATCCGAAATAACGCTCAGGCGCGATTTGAACCAAATGGCTGCCGATGGCCTGCTGTACCGTACCCATGGCGGTGCAATGAAAGTTAACCCGCACGAAATCCCCCACACTTTTATGAACAAGGCTGCTAAAAATGTGGGGGCCAAAGATGAAATATGCAGGGCAGCAGCAAAAGAGATAAATGATGGCGATGTTATTTTTATGGATTGCGGGAGTACCGTGTTCAGGCTTTGCCAGTTTATCCGCAATAAAAAAATAAAGGTGATCACCAACTCTATGCCTGTTGTTTACGAATTGCAAAACAGCGGCATTGGTATTAATATTATCGGTGGCGAGTTTGACGACGAACGCCAGGCAGTACATGGCCGCATAGCCCAGGCGCATATAGCCAGGTATCATACAACAAAGGCCTTTTTAGGTGTCGACGGCATATCCCGCAGAGGATTATTTGCCAACAGCGAACTGGAGGCCGATATTACGCAGGCATTTGCTGCCCAAAGCGTAAAAACATATTTGCTATGCGATGAAAGTAAGATTGGAAAAGAAACCTATTTGCAATTTGCAGATAACAGCATTGTTGATACACTGATAACCAATTCGAGATCGCCCGAGCTGGAGCATATCAAAAAACAAGGCGTTAAACTTATACTGGTTTAGACGGTGGAGCTTACTTAACGCTCTTTTTCTGTACAATGAAAAAGCCCAAGATAAATACCACAGCAGCAACCACAAGGCTTACCCAAACTTCTTTGGTAAACATATCAACGGTTAAGTGAGGCACGCCACTATTATGTGCCGTGTTATTATTGCTTTTCAACGGGCTATTGGCTAAAGCAGGGGCGGCATAAGGGATAAAATAGGCATATTGCCATCCTACGCCAACGGCTATCAAGCCGGCTATGGTACATACAAAACCTATACCCATGGGTTTGATGAAATCGCTCCAAAGCAAGCTCATTAAAAATTGTAACGACAGTATGCCCAGCGATACCAAAAATAACTTGGTGTACACTTGCGCCAGATAGCTTTCAACGTGGTAATCGTAAAATTTAAGTTCGGGTTTTAATACGCCTAACAGGTTACCGCTACCTAATAAAAAGAGGTAAAAAAGCAGCAGGCACAAAAACAGCAGAAACATGGCAAAAACATATTTAGCCGTATAAACCGACCATTTTGATATGGGCAAGGTAAAAAGCGTTTTCCAGGTATCAGCTTTATGCTCCATCGCGTTTACCGAGTACGATGCAAATATGATATACATCGGCAACAGCAAATTACCCATGATAACCGATATTGGCGCCACATAAAACATCCACAGCGCCATACCGGGATACTTTGATAAATTACCCGGATGGGTTAAAAAACCAATGAATATCAGTCCCACAATGATTAACGGCAAAATAACGGCACACCAAAAACCCATGGTTTTGCGGCTCTTATAAAACTCCGAGCGGAGTGATAATATAAATCCTTTCATGGGTTAGGTATTTTGGGTTATATCTAAAAATAAATTTTCCAGGTCTTTTTGCACTTTGCCGATGCTGTATACCATGTAACTGTTCTGGTTAAGCAGGGCATTCATTTTACCAGTGTCTTCTTTACTGGTATAGGGTAAGAGCAAGGTATTCTCTTCAATGCCGTTTATGGTATATCCATTACGCGTCAGCAAATTGGCCGCATCAACACCGTTATCAACTTCAATTTGCACCAGGGGTTTGCTCAGGCCGGCCAACTCATCGATGGTGCCCTGGAAAACCAGGTCGCCATGGTTGATAATACCCACGTGTGTAGCCATACGCTCAATTTCGGCAAGCAGGTGGCTCGATATGAAAACAGTTTTGCCGTGTTCTTTCACCAAACGGATGAGCAACTGGCGTATTTCGATGATACCGTTAGGGTCGAGGCCGTTGGTGGGCTCGTCTAAGATGATCAGTTTGGGGTCAGACAGTAACGCCAAAGCAATGCCCAGGCGTTGTTTCATACCTAACGAGTATTGTTTAGCTTTTTTGTTGGCAGCGCTTTTTAGACGTACCAATTCCAGCATTTCGTCAACACGCTCGGCCGGTACCTGCAACAGCAGGGCACGGTTGCACAGGTTTTCCTTACCGGTAAGGTGCCCGTAAATGGCCGGCTGCTCAATTAATGAGCCTATTTGTGATAGTATTTCGATCCGGTTGGTTTGCAGATCCTTGTCGAAGATCTGTATCGTGCCGTTTTCGGCGTGCAACAGGTTTAGCAGTAGTTTAATGGTAGTGGTTTTGCCGGCGCCGTTGGGGCCTAAAAAACCATAGATGCTTCCTTGCGGAACTTCGAGCGATACAGATTTTACAACCTGCTGATCGCCGAAGTGAAAAGATAACCTGTCGGTACGGATTACCATAATTTTTCTTTGCTAACGGAACATACCGCCTTAAACAAAGTTACACCTTTTACGAATAACGAAGTGCTTTGTTTATACGAACCGTCGATAGCAGCAAAGTTGGTTTTGGCTTTAAACTGATAACTTACACCCATGATCATAGCAAATAACACCGGTACAACTAACAGTACAAATGGGTTTGAGTTAGTAATGAACTTTTTCATGGTCTGATTTGATTGTGATGTTTGATTTTGATGATACAAATGAACAGCTAATTATCTGACTGCTAAAAACATTTAGACCAACACACCGTAATTATAGACCAACAGGCAGCGGCGGCAACTAACCGGTTCGTCGGGTTTGGGTTGGGGTTCATCGTTAAAAACGGGTGGTACATCTAAACACAAATTGTATTATTGCTAATTATATTATTTTAGATGCAGTAAACTATCGATGCGGTTAAATGGCTGAACGATAGAGTTTACGGTAACCGGTAACAATTTTGAAGATGAAAAAAGGCTGGCAAATATTCTGGCACACGCTTTTCTGGACATGCATGATCGCATTTTTCATGTTCATCACTCACGGCAATACCAAAATACCCACCGAAGGGCTTATCGTTATCTTTCTGCTGTTCGGGCTGGTTAATATCAGCTTGTTCTACCTCAACTACCTGGTGCTGATACCGGCGTATTTAAATCACAAAAAGTATCTCAGATACAACCTGATGGTTTTGCTGGTGATACTGATTTATGGTGTACTGAAATATGGCCTGGCCAATATCTTTAAAGGATATGTACTGGTACGCGAGCACGAAACGATTACCTTTTGGTCGTACTATTTAAGTTCGTTCTTTACCAGCCTCATTTTTGTGTTTTTGAGCACGGTACTCAAATTTACACTCGACTGGTTTTTGAACGAACGCATCCAGCGCGACCTGGAGAACCAGCGTTTAAGTGCCGAACTGGCTTTCCTCAAATCGCAGATCAACCCGCACTTTTTATTCAACTCGCTCAATACCATATACTCGCTGGCTTATCAAAAAAGCGAGACTACGCCCGAAGCTATACTGAAACTATCCGAAATTATGCGTTACATGCTCTACGAGTGCAACGATAACAAGGTCGACCTGGGTAAAGAGCTGCAATACCTGCAAAACTATATCGACCTGCAAAAGATACGTTTTGGAAGCAAGGCTTTTGTCGATTTCCAGGTAAGCGGCACGGTCGATCATCAAAAAATAGTTCCGTTGTTATTGATCTCGTTTATCGAAAATGCGTTTAAACATGGCGTAGCCAACGATGTGGCCAACCCTATCAGCATACAGATCTATATCCGCCCCGACTGGCTGGTGTTTAAGATCGAGAACAAAAAACACCAGTTTAACAAAGATGCCGCGGGCGGCATAGGGCTCATTAACGTTAAACGCAGGCTCGATCTGCTGTATCCTGGCAAGTACCAGTTAGACATAGTTGATAACCCCGAGAGCTATGTTTGCGAATTATCCTTAAATTTATAGCCATGATCAAGTGTTTGGTAGTCGACGATGAGCCACTGGCCCTGCATATACTGGAAGATTACATCAGCAAAATACCTTTTTTACAGCTGGTTAAGGCTACCACCAACCCTATCGAGGCATTGCAACTGGTGCAGGATGGCAGCGCCGATCTGGTGTTTCTTGACGTGCAGATGCCCGAACTTACCGGCATCCAATTTTTAAAGATTGCCAATGGCAAGGTTAAAGTGATACTCACAACTGCTTACTCGCAATACGCTTTGGAGGGTTATGAGCTGGATGTGGTCGACTATTTATTAAAACCCATCGCTTTCGACAGGTTTTATAAATCGGTGCAAAAGGCCCAGCAGATCATACAACCGTCGGCCAGTCCGGCGCCCGTTATCAAGGAGGAAGCTGCACCTCAGCAGGACCTCCTGAGCGATTTCATCTTTGTGAAGACCGAGCATAAGATTCAGAAAGTATACCTGAACGATATCTTATTTATTGAAGGTTTAAAGGACTATATCTCTATTTTTACTACGGCAGAGCGTATCATCACCCTCCAGATCATGAAAAAGATGGAAGAAGCGCTTCCCGAAAGGCATTTTATCAGGGTGCATAAATCATATATTGTTGCTATCAATAAGATCGATAGTATCGAACGCAGCCGTATCTGGATAAAAGATAAGATCATCCCCGTTGGCGATACCTACCGCGAAGAATTCTTTAAAATCATTGAGGCAAAGAATATCTGATTTTTGTTATCCTGATCGCCCTTACTTATCAGATAATTCGTCAGGTACGCCCTCATGCTTTCGTTTATGTAAATTCAAACCGCGTTGTTTTACTATTTTAAATAAATAGTTGTAAAAACTCAATGTTTTTGTAACTCTAAATTAAAATACGCGTATAACCATAAGTTAACTTAAACGTTACTTATGCTACACCAGGTTATTTATATCAGTTATTTGAAGAACAATTTTAACGAGCGCGACTTTTTTAGCCAGCTCATGCTGTCGCGTCAAAGCAACGCACAGAATAATATTACCGGCATGCTGTTTTATGCAGGCGGTAAATACATTCAACTAATCGAAGGGCCCAAAAATAGCGTTATCCAGCTAATGGGTAATATTCACCAGGATGAACGCCATTACGATATCGAGATCATTGCCGACATGCCTGTAAGCTACCGTAATTTTGCCAACCGCAGCATGGATTACCGCCTTTTTGCTGATAACGAGCTCGAACAGATGATGGGCTTTGACGATATTAAGCATAACAGCCTCGCAGCACCGCGCATTATCAGGTTGCTTAAATTATTCGGAAATCCGGCCCCGGCGCCAAGTGTGGTTATCCCGATGGAGCAAGCAGCAGAATTGCGCATGCCGGCCTGAGGGATAGGTTTGAAGTTTTGAGTAGCAGTGGCAGTTTTTCTGTCTGAACACCATATGCGATATTAAAACTGCCGCGTTGGGGATAGTAGCGCCTGCCTGCCGGACGGGCAGGGATAGCCCGACCCACGGGGAACGCCCGAGATCAATGAATGAATGATTGAAGGCCCGAATGATTGAATCAAAAGATTACGAGCATATAAATTGGTCTATAGCTTTTCAATATTATAACCTTTCAACCTTACAACGTTTCAACAGCTTTCGGATGTGCTAATCGCATCATAATCAACCGCTTGCTCATATAAACAAAATCTATACCCTATTGATTAATACAATTGAACCTAAAGGCTTAATTGCTTATATTTGTTGCAATAAACAATTAAAATATTTGCAATTATGTTAACCATAGGACAAAAATTCCCTTCATTTACTAAAACTGCTGTTGTAAGCATCGAAAAAGGCAAAGAGTTTGAAACTTTAACATCGGATTACCTGGTAAACGACGACAACGTTTGGACAGTAATGTTTTGGTGGCCAAAGGATTTTACTTTTGTTTGCCCTACCGAGATTGCTGAATTTAACAAGAACTTCGGCGAATTTCGCGACCGCGATGCCCGTTTGATCGGCGCTTCGACCGACAGCGAGTTTGTACATGCTGCCTGGAGAAGGGATCATGCCGACCTGCGCGACCTAAAGTTCCCGATGCTGGCCGATACTTCGAAATCACTGGCTGAAGAGCTGGGTATTTTAGAGCCTACCGAAAAAATTGCTTACCGTGCTACTTTCATCATCGACCCGCAAGGCATCATCCGCTGGGTAAGCGTTAACGACCTGAGCGTGGGCCGTAACGTGAAAGAAGTTTTGCGCGTGCTTGATGGTTTGCAAACCGACGAACTTTGCCCTTGCAACTGGGAAAAAGGCCAGGAAACTTTAACCGTATAATTTCCCCTTAATAAAAGGTATACCAAATCCCCGTGTGTAAATGCGGGGATTTATTGTTTAAGAAAAGTTTTATAAAAACAGGGGTGTCTTGCCGAACTTATCGAAAGATAGTGCGCAGGCCGAACTGGCAACAGACAACCCGCAACAGACAACCAATATAATGAGCGAATCAATAGAGATCATATCCGAAATATTGCAAAGCCTTGGCCTCGACGCCGGTTACCGCACCGATAGTTTAACTTTACTGGAGAAAGGCGAATCGCGCTATCTGCGCGACCTGAAGCTGAACTTCGGCAGTACACTTACTTCGGAACATTTGAGCACTAAAGAATGTGGCTTGCTGGGCCTGACCACAGCCATCAATAACAACAACAAACCGCTGACCGAATTTTTTACCAAATACGCCGTCGAACAGGGCGCTACCGATGCCGATATCGCCGAGGCTGCCGCCTGTGCATCGTTACTGGCATCGAATAACGTGTTTTATCGTTTCCGCCACTTTACGCAAAAGGAAAAATACACCCAGATACCGGCGCGTATCCGCATGCAGATCATGATGAAACCCGTTACCGGCAAAGAGTTTTTTGAACTGATGAGCCTGGCGGTATCCGCCGTTAACGGCTGCGAAATGTGCGTAAACGCGCACGAAAACTCGCTGATACAAATGGGCACTACCGAAGAGCGCATTTTCGACGCCGTGCGTATCTCGTCGTTGGTTACGGCAATGGGGAAAGTGGTGTTTTAGTCCATGGTCCATGGTCGATAGTCCATAAAAAAGACAAAAGCTATGGTCTATGGACTATCAGCTGTGGACTAACTACGCCACTTGGCTGATATACTTTACTAAACTTTTTTTAGCCACCGGCAATAACGTTTGCTCCATCGGGAAGCTGATATCGCTCTCAACATGATAAACAGCCGGGTTGGGCAGGTGCCTGTAGCGGCGGATGAGGTCGCTTTTGATCCATTCGGGCGTATGGGTCAGGCTGCTTTTATACATGTCCACAAAGCGGGTATTAATGCCACGGTATTTATCATCCTTGCCTTCAAACAGGGTGATCTGGTATTCGTACACAAAATGGCCGCTTTCGCTGCCATTGCGCAGCGAAAAATAACCGTGGTAGGGTATCAGCGGTACAACGCCAACGGTTTCGATATTGAGGTGGCGCTCCACAAAGTCATAAATCTCCTTGCCGGTTTTTATGGCCGGGTCCATTTGCCCCATCGCGTAAGCAATAATCTGCTCGATCTCTTTCAGTGAGTTATCGTCTTCCACAATTTTTTGATAGGTAAGCTTTACCGCCGCTATCTCAACCTGGGTTAGCCGTTGCGGAAATGCCTGTTGCAGCGAGTTCTTATTCTCTTTAAAACTTAACAGATTATTGTAATGAAATATCAGATCGGTTAAGTTGGGATAAAGCCGGCTCTTATCAAAATGCCGGTTTATCTCCTGCAGGTAATCGAGCAGGATGTATTTTTTATGTTCAAAATCAATCCGGCCTTCAATAAACCAGTTGATGCCTAACGATTTCATCTATATTGATCTCCTTTCGCGATCTTAATTTACGAAAAAAAAATTCATTTTTGCAAGATGCCTAAAGGGACGCTTTACCTCATACCTGTACCCCTTGCCGACAATGCTGCGGCAAAATCGTTTACACCTTACCTGGTTGAAACGATAAACCAGATTAAAGAGTACATAGTAGAGAACGAAAAAACCGCGCGCAAGTTTTTAAAAGAAGCCGGATTGAAGATCCCGCAAAGCGAACTGGTGATCCATGATTATGGTAAACATAAACGTGAGAGCGGGCCGGGCCAGTTTTTTACAGGATTGGAAAGCGGTAAAGATGTTGGCTTAATGAGCGAGGCGGGCTGCCCCGGCATTGCCGACCCGGGAGCGGATATTGTTGCCGAAGCGCATAAACGTGGCATAAAAGTAGTCCCCCTGGTAGGTCCAAGCTCTATCTTACTGGCGTTGATGGCTTCGGGCTTTAACGGGCAGAGCTTTACTTTTCATGGTTATCTGCCGATAGACAAGGCACAGCGCTCTAAACGCATTAAGGAACTTGAAAGCCATGCAGAGCGTTTTAGCCAAACGCAATTGTTTATTGAAACACCGTTCCGCAATAACCAGATGCTCGAAGAAATATTGCGTACCTGCAACCCTAAAACCAGGCTTTGCATTGCCTGCAATATTACTGCCGAAGATGAACTGATCAAAACCCAAAGTGCGGGCGACTGGAAAAAGCAAATACCCGACCTGCATAAAAAACCAACCATTTTCCTTTTATTCCATTCCTGACAGATGAAACCGGGAGAGCAACATACACCAATTTTGATCGTTGGCGCCGGGCCTACCGGGCTGATGATGGCGGCGCAATTACTGCGTTACGGCATACAACCTGTAATCATCGATAGCAAGCAGGGCATCACGCAGCATTCTAACGCCATCGTGGTACAAGCCCGTTCACTTGAGATCTACCGCCAGTTAGGTATAATCGACAGGGTTTTATCCGACGGGAAACAGGCGCAGGGACTGATCTTCAATCAAAAAGGTAAACCGCTGGCTACTTTACCCGTTGGGCAGATAGGGCAGGGCAAAACGCCATATCCCTACGTTTTTCTTTACCAGCAATATAAAAATGAACGGGTATTGCTCGATTATCTTACCCAAAACTGTTGCCCGGTTTATTGGGATACCAGTTTGAAAAGCATCGGTCAGCAGGCGGATAAAATTGTCGTTACCCTGGCGCAGGGCAATGGCGAAGAATACCAGCTGACAACTGACTGGCTGATCGGGGCCGATGGCGCGCATAGCGCCGTGCGCAAGCAATCGGATATCGCCTTTAACGGCGATACCTACCCGCATTACTTTTACCTTGCCGACGTGGAGTTAGAGGGTGAGCCGACGGACTACATGAACATCCACCTGTCGCCGGATAGCTTTACGGGTTTTTTCCCGCTCCCTGAACCTAACCGTTACCGTATCATCGGCAATATCCCACCCGGTGTAGAGGGCCGGGAGGTTACCCTTGATGATGTGCTGCCGTGGCTTAAGGAAGTTACCGGCAAAGAGCAGCAGGTAAAACAATGCCACTGGTTTACAACATATAAGTTGCACCACCGCATGGCCGAAAAATTCAGGTCGGGCCGGTGTTTTTTGGTTGGCGATGCCGCGCATATCCACTCGCCGGTTGGCGGGCAGGGGATGAATACCGGTTTGCAGGACGCCTATAACCTGGCCTGGAAGCTGGCAGCTGTGGTCAATAAACAAACAAACGAAACTATCCTGGATAGTTATGCTGATGAGCGGATGCCTGTCGCAAAGTCGTTGCTCAAAACGACCGACAAAGCGTTCAATCTTGCCATGTCGGGCAACCTGCTGGTGAGCTTTTTTAAGCGATGGATCATGCCGCGGATATTGGAAACGATGTGGAGCAACGAAACGATTAAGGAAAAGCTGTTCCTCATCATATCGCAAACCGGTATCAGCTATCGCGAAAGCAAACTTAACCTGCACTTAAGCCAGGCAACCAAAGTAAAAGCGGGCGACAGGCTCCCGTACCTCAAAGTACACGATGAAAAGAAGCACGAGGAAACCGACCTGCACGAATGGTGCGCCAAGCCCGGTTTTACGCTGATAACCTTAGGGCACATCCCCGAAACGGAACTGTTTGCCCTTGCACGATGGATAACACAGAACTACGCCCAAACGCTCAACTTTTTTTACCTGCCGCCAAGTAATAAAAACCGCCACGTGTTTGATGCTTTTGAGGTCAAAGCCGATCAGCGTAAAACATTGATCGTACGCCCGGATATGTACATCGGTTTGATGGCCGATGTGGTGGATACGGCGACTATCGATAACTATATGCGGAATGTGGTGGGAGTTTTTAAAAGTTAAAATTCAAACTTATCCTTTTTGATCATCTCCACTTTTTTGTGTTTGTAGGTACGCCTGTTTAAAACGGTTACACCCCATCTGATGCCAGCGGAAGCAAAGTAGTTTCTGACCAATCCCCATTTATCATCACACCATTCCCACATTTTAAGCTTTTCAGGGTATAATTCAACCCTTTCGCATTCAAAGCAGATTTCGATATAGGCAAATGTATTGCCATTCGCATCCACAAATAAAACGGCGTTTCGGGGATTAAAACAGCTGGCCCCTGGGTCGGCTATGTCTAACATACCAGGCGGAAGCGGGGTTCCGCGTATATTAATATTATAAAAGATATCTGTAAGCTTGTTTACCTGGTTTTTGGTCAATGTAACCTGTTCCATAAAAGCAGAATAATCAACATTTTTACCATCAAACGGATATTTTAGTTTACCAATCGTATCAAAACCCGGAAGTTTTAAACCATGTAAAGGTCTATAGTATGGAGGAACTGTATCAGCCGGTTCCATCGGAGGTAGCGGGCCATAAAATGAAACCAATATAACCTTGGCTGCCTTGTTAAATGGATAAAACCTGAGCCTTTGTGCTGCGGTATAAGTATCCCGGTGTACGCAATCGTTGTGGTAATCAAAAGCCTTTTGTTCTGCCTTGGTTGGTGGATGCGTTGGCGGCGGTGGGTATTTCGGTCTCGATCGTTGTGCCAATACCGTGCAGGTTGTAAAAATAACCGGCAGTAAAGCGAGCAGCTTTTTCATCAGGTTAAGATAGATAAATGACCTGGCAACTCAATAACCAATAACTACCCGTGTATCGTCTCACTTTTACCATAGTTTTTCACTACTTCGGCTTCATAAGCTAAAAACTCTTTCCAGCGGGCATCCACATCAATATCGCCGGCGTATTTTTTGGCAAGGCGTAAAAACATGGTGTAATGCCCGGCTTCGCTGATCATCAGCTCGTGGTAAAAGGCAGCCAGTTCGTCGTCGTTGATATTTTCGGATAATACCTTAAAACGTTCGCAACTGCGCGCTTCGATCATGGCCGAAAAAAGCAGGCGCTCGATCAATTGGGTTTGCCGGCTGCCGCCTTTGGTTAAAAACTTAAAGAGTTCGTTCACGTAATCATCCTTGCGCTCCTTACCGAAGGCATAGCCGCGTTTGATAATGATATCGTGTACGCGTTTAAAGTGGTCCATCTCTTCCTGCACCAGCAGGGCCATCTCCTGCACCAGGTCGGGGTACTGCGGGTTCTGTACGATGAGCGTAATGGCATTGCTTGCGGCCTTTTGTTCGCAATACGCATGGTCGGTCAGTATTTCTTCGATATTGCTTTCTACCACGTTTTTCACCCAAAGCGGGTCGGTAGGTAATTGCAGTTTCAGGATGGTTTTTTCGCTCACTGTGCAAAGGTAGGGTTTTATTCGTCGTCTTTAAAAGCCGGGTTGTTTCCTGCTGAGCGGGCATGGTGTTGGATAGTGAGGATCCTTAGTTGAACATCGGACACAATGCGGTATATAATTCTATAGTTTCTAAAAACCAATTCGCGATAAGCAGGATTTCCCTCAAACACCTTACCTTTTTCCGGATGCAGAAGTAATTTATCTATCGCCTCAATAATGTGCTGTTTTTCTAAAACTGCGTATCGGATAGAATCTCTTTTAATGAAGTCGAAAATCTCTTTTAAATCGCGTTTCGCTGATCTTGAAAAGATTATTTTCACCATGTATCCATTTCCTTTTTCAGATCCTCCCAGTCTATACTTTCTCCATTTTTAATTTCAACCTCGGCTTCTTCAATTTTTTGAAGTAAGATAACTTTCTCAACCAGATCGTCCACAGAAAAGTTCTCAGGCATATGATCAACCAATTCCTTTACTTTATCCCTTGTAAGCATAGTAATTTCTTTTTATAAAGATAACGAATTTTTAAACCGCCTAATATATTTTGATATGGTTATCATCTCCCCCCTTTAGGGGGTTGGGGGGGCTACGCTTCCCCTTCCCGCTTCCTCAAAAACCACTCGGCACTTAGCAAGGCCAATATCACCACAAACAACCATTTTTCGTCGATGAGGTCCTTGTATGTTTTGTCATCATAAACCAGTGTTTTGATGTTCTCGTTTTTGCGGATGAGTTCGGCCAGTTTATCTATTTGATTTGGCCGCAGCATTACGCCGCCGTTTTGATGAGCCAGTGTGTACAGCAGGTGATGGTCAGCCGCGCTCTGGCGTGTTTCGGCGTTCAGCGGTTTGATGATGAACTGACCTGTAGCCGTCAGGGTTTTGTCGCCCAGTCGGGCTTTGGCCGAATAAGTGTATTCATCGGTAGGCAATGCGTGTGCATTGAGGGTATAGCTTTGGCCGTTACGCGTAAAAACAAAGTTGTAAGTTTTGCCGGTTTTGCTTTTCAGTTCGATGTTTACATCGGGCGTATTTACCAGTTCGAGCGCATCGTTATACAACTCGGCATTGAACAGGACATCCTCGCCATCGTCGAATACGTTCTTCGCCGGGTAAACCCTGAACCTGGTTTTGTTGTTTTTAGCTGTAAGATATTGTACCGATTGACCCAGCAGTTCATCAAACGCACGGTAATTGCCTTGCGACTGAAACTCGGCCAAACGCCATTTCCATAAACCCTCACCGGTCAATACCGCTTCGCGGCGCCCGTCCTCTTCGCCAAAGGCCAGTAAAGGGTACGAAGTTTCTATCGTACCAATCTTCTGTTTCAGCAAAACCGACTGTGCCGAAGCTACACTGTAATTGCCGAACGGTGCCGATAAAGGCGGTAGCGAGGCCAGTTCACGCCGGGTAGAATCGGTCAGGGTGAACAGGCTGAAATTGGCATCGGGCATGGCAAAGGTTTCCTGCACATCCTGCCTGCCGGCGTTGATGCGTACGATCTTCTGCGCGGCATTCACCTGGAAAATATCCGACTGTGCGCCCACCATATACCAAACCGGTATTTTTTGCTGCTTCAGCTTGCTCAGCAAGGTTGAGGGTATTACCGAGGTACTGTTTGTTGGCAGTTGATATAAAATCGCCACACTGTAAGTTCCCAATTCGGCTTCATTCAGTTTACTTAGTAAAGTGGTTCTTACCTCGTAGTTGCGGTTATCTTCCAGCGATTGCTTGATGGCCGTCACATCCGGATGCGGGCCGTTGTACACCAGCAGTATCTTTTGTTTGGCATCCAAAACCTCGATATAGATGGTCTCGGTATTATTGGCTGTCGATATCTCGTTGGCAACCGGCTGTATGCTGAAAGTAAACTTATGAATGCCCTTCTTATCGGCATGCAGCTTTGCGGTTATTGTTTTACGGAAAGCATTATCTGTTACCTGAACATTCTGGCTAAAAACCGGGCCGCCGTCTTCGGCAATGCTTAGCCGCATGTTCTCACCTTTGCTCTGGTATGCCTCGGTCAAGATCTCCACTTCAAAATCGTTGCCTAAAAAAGCCGTTTTGTTATAGTTTACATTGGCTATCAGCAGGTCGCGTTTGGGTACGGTATCGCCCAGGGCTATGGTGTAAACACTGGCTTTCAGGTTGCCTGCATTGTATTGCGGGCTGCTGCCTTTGTTGTATAAACCATCGGTAGCTAAAACTACGGCGCCTATGTTCTGGTTCGAGAAGCGGTCGTTCAGGCTTTTAAATACGCCCGATATATCGGTTTGCTTACCATCAAATTTGGTGGAGAGGCTATCCCTGAGCCGGTCGCTGAAGTTAAACTCACGCACATCATAACCATCGCCCAAAACTTTTTTCAAATTGCCAAGCTGATCGACAAATTGCCCGGGCTCAAACCCCGCAGGTTTGAATAACCGGATGGATGCCGAATTATCCTGCGTAACCAGGATGAGCGGCTTTTGCGGGTGTGTAGTGACCGATTTGATGAGCGGCGACAGTAGCAGAAAGGCGATCAGTGCGACTACAACAGTGCGGATAGCGCCGAGGATATACCGCCAGTTTTTGGTGAGGCTGGTCGGTTGCCGGTATAAAAGCCAGGCGTACAGGCCACCCAGCACCAGGCAACCAGGTACCCACCATCCCGAAACCGAACCCCATGTTATCGAAAATAAAAACAGCATATCCTGAAATCAAATATGCTGTTTTTAAAACCTATTACAAAGCAGCAGGTTTGTATGTTAAAGAAATTACAAAAGCACTAATCGGTAAAAAGTCTTTTTTGACTTTTTAATTTTTGACTTTTAACTTTTTAAAGCATCCCCCCGTCTACAGGAATAACCTGCCCGGTAATGTACGATGCCATATCCGATGCCAGGAAAACGCAGGCATTGGCGACATCCTCTGGCGTACCACCACGTTTTAACGGGATATTCGCTTCCCAGCCCTCAACTACTTTAGGGTCGAGCACGTCGGTCATTTCGGTTTTGATAAAGCCCGGCGCAACCACGTTGGTGCGGATATTGCGTGAGCCCAGCTCTTTAGCTATCGATTTGCTGAACCCGATGATACCCGCTTTCGAAGCAGCGTAGTTTGATTGGCCCGCATTGCCCTGAACGCCCACAACCGAGCTCATGTTGATGAACACGCCCTGGCGGTTTTTAAGCATGATCTTCGATGCCACTTTAGTAGTGTTGAAGATCGATTTCAGGTTTACTTCGATCACTTCGTCAAAGTCGGCCTCGGTCATGCGGAGCAATAAATTATCTTTAGTGATGCCAGCGTTGTTCACCACGATATGTAAAGTGCCAAAATCGGTAACGATATCATTGATCAGTTTTTCGGCTTCGTCAAACTTCGAGGCATCGCTGCGGTAACCTTTTACCTTAGTGCCAAAGCCTTGTAACTCCTGCTCTAAAGCTATACCTTTTTCAACCGACGATAAATAGGTAAATGCCACATTGGCGCCATGCTCGGCAAACTTTTCGGCAATTTTACGGCCTATACCTTTCGATGCACCTGTAATCAGCGCGGTTTTTCCTTCCAGTAATTTCATTTTTGTTTGTTTGATTTCGCTTTTGTTTGATTCCACCGATGGGTTATGATTTCACCGATGGGGGATAGCATCCACTATTCCAGGCCTCGAAGTTAGAATTTTTTTCATTCGTGTCATAACCAGGGTGGGGAAAGTGGCAGCGGCAGTAGCAGTGGCAGGGAAAGAGTTTGAAAAGTAATAGCTTACAGCTTTACAAGGTGCTACTGCAACTAAAAACCGCTACTCTTAAGCAGGGCGTTCCCCTACGGGTCAGGCTATCCCTGCCTGCCGGCAGGCAGGCGCTGCTATCCTTAACGCAAACACATGGGTATTTATGGGTATTCTCGCCACATTTTTAGCCTGCACCCCGCTGGTGTTCTCACCAACAAGAACCGCGTTGCCAAATTCGCAACCAAAAACCCGGACAGGGGGGTATTTATGGGTATTTTTCTAAAAGGTATCGGTGCCCGGTTGCCAAATTCACAATCCATTTTTTGACCAGGGGCCTTGCGCCGTAACCTTTAAATATACGAAATAATAGGCATTTAAGCAAAAAACAGATGCTTATTCCGCCGGGCAAAACTTCAAACACGATGGGTTGCCCACTTCCAGTTTCTCGCCGGTATAGGTCAGTTTGCCTGTCTCCTTATCAATCCTGAAAACATACACATCATCGCTGTTCTGGTTGGCAACCAGCAAAAAGTTACCGGTAGGATCCAAAGTAAAATTCCGTGGTGTCTTACCCAGTGTTGATGTGCGCTGAACGAATGTCAGTGCCCCGGTGCTTTTATCAATGGCAAACACCTCCAATTCGTTAGCGTCGCCGCGATTGGTGCTGTATAAAAATTTACCATCGGCCGAGATGTGGATGTCGGCAGCCCCAACAGTACCCTTAAAACCATCTGGGACCAGGCTCGCGGTCGATATTTCCTTTAGTTGCCCCTTATGATAATCGTAAACAGCAATCCGTGCGCCCATTTCCTGTATCAGGTATAAAAACTTTCCGTTGGGGTGAAAAGCCAGGTGCCGCGGGCCGCCGCCGGGCGTAACAGCTGCAAAAGCCGGGTTGGCAGGTGTTAAGGGCTTTGCAGCCGAAGGATCATATTTGCAGATGTTGATCTTATCGGTACCCAAATCGGTATACATCAGGTATTTCTCATCGGGCGATAGTATGGCGGTATGCACATGCGGCTCGTTCTGGCGGGTTTTGTCGATACTATGGTCTTGATCCTGTATGTTTTGTGACGGTGCAGCCAGCGAGCCATCGGCATTGATGGGCAGCACGGTAAAACTTCCACCGGCATAGTTAGCCACAAAAGCATTTTTGCGGGCTTTATCCAGTAAGATATAACACGGGCCCGCACCGATGGACGGTTGTTTGTTGATCAGCTTCAGCCCGCCCGATGCCGCATCGAACGCGAACGCGCTTACGCTTCCCTTACGGTCGGTACCCACCTCGTTTACCGAGTACACAAAATGGTTACCCCGCGCGATAGCTATATACGATGGGTTATCTACGCCGGTAACCTTGTTAAGATAAGTGATCTTGCCTGTGCCGGTATCAAAATGGTATACATAAATGCCCTGGCTTTTGCCGGTGGTGTAGGTGCCGACAAGCAGATCGTAAACTTTACTCCCGGTTTGGGCGTGTAAAAATGTGGGTAAAGCAATCAGGGCTATCAGGAAAAACTTCTTCATGGATGCAGATGGTTTTAATAATTGCGCCGCAAGTTAGTAAATCTGCCAGAAGAATAAGAGAGTCCGCAAGTCAGTAAAGTCCGAAAGATGTAAAGTTCGCACACCGCCAATCGTCGATGTTCATGTTAGGAAAAATCTTTCGGACTTCCGGACTTTCCGTCTTCCGGACTTCCCCCAACTATATCAAATGCTTCAACTGAATGATCTCCTGCTCCTCTAAAAAGCGCCAGCGGCCGCGGGGCAGGTCTTTTTTGGTTAAACCGGCATAGATCGAGCGGTCGAGCTTAACTACATTATAGCCCAGGCTCTCGAAAATACGGCGTACGATGCGGTTTTTGCCGCTGTGTATCTGTATGCCTATCTCGCGTTTGCTGCCACCCTGTACATAGCTGATGCTGTCGGGTTTGATCAGGCCGTCTTCCAGTTCAAGGCCGTAAGCAATTTTATTCAGGTCGCCCTGGGTGAGGCTTTTATCCAGTTCAACCTGGTAAAGCTTGGTGATGTTGCTGCGCGGGTGCGATAGTTTATCGGCCAGGTCGCCATCGTTGGTCATCAGTAACAAACCGGTAGTGTTGCGATCAAGGCGGCCAACCGGGTAAATGCGCTCTTTGCTGGCCTTTTCAACCAGGTGCATCACGGTGCGGCGTTCCTGCGGGTCGTCAGTAGTAGTAATATAGTCTTTTGGTTTATTCAATAATACATACACCATCTTTTCGCGTTTCAGGGTCTCGCCGTTGTAGCGTACCTCGTCGCGCATCGGGTCGACCTTAAAGCCCAGCTCCGATACTACTTCGCCGTTTACCGATATTACACCGGCAACGATCAACTCGTCGGCTTTGCGGCGCGAGCAGATGCCCGCGTTCGAGATATAGCGGTTAAGGCGTATTTTGCCTTTGTCCGGATCTTGGGTTGCTGATTTTTTGCGCCCGCGCATGGTGCGCTCAGGCTGTGGCTGGTCGGCGTCGAAAAAAGTTTCGCGTACCGAACGTGGTTTATCCGATGGGCGGCTGGTGCCGGTATTGCTGTCTTTACGTAAACGGAAAGGGCGGCTATCGCCTTCGGTTTTGCCTTTGTAGCCCGAACCTTCCTTTTTAAAGCCGCCTTCGCGGGATGGGCGATCGTTAAAATCTTTGGTGCCGTAGGGTTTGCGTTTAAAATCGCTTTCGCCTTCTTTTTTAAAGCGGCGGTCGCCGCCTGGCTTATCGCCGAAATCTTTGGTGCCGTATGGCTTTTTATAACCGCCTTCGCGTGATGGCTTGTCAGAAAAGTCTTTGCTGCCGTAAGGCCTGCTTTTAAAATCGCCGGCTGGTTTGCCTTTGTAGCCCTCGCCGGTTTTTTTGAACGGTTTTCTTTCACCGGTTGCTTCGCCGTCAAATTTCTTTTTTGGCCGGTCGCTATCCGACTCAAATTTTTTGAAACCTGTTGATGGTGTTTTTGATCGTGAAGCCGAACCTGAACGGGCCGGTCTTTCGCCTCCTTGCGACGGAGTTCTGCGGGATGAGTTGGCGGATCTGTCGTCGCGACTGTTTCCTGATTTTTTGAATGCCATATTTGTCGGGTTAACGCTGTCTCAGCGGGGCAACAAAAGTATACATTTTTTCGCATCCTGACAAGAGTAATTTTACGACGATTTTTAATCAAAAATTAAAAAAATTAATCGTAAAAAACTTAAAAATCGATCAAAATCAGGCGCGATTTTGGGAAAAATATGCAAAAATCCCCCCTGCAAAAATCCAGCTTTAAGTTGCTAAAAACGCTGTTTTTTGAGGCCAAACAAAGCTTTTTGAAAATTGTTTTTTACGTAAGTGTTTGATTGTGTGATGGGTATGGGTTATCTTTGCAGCGGTTTTTAACTAAATGATTTGTGAATGATAGGAAAGAAAATGATTAAAAAATGCTTACTTACGTGCTCCGTAATACTGGCGCTGATGATCATGTTCGAGCTGTCTTTCGGCACCGAAAAAATCCGAAAAACACCGCAAAATTACCAACCGAATTACAGCTTTATTTTATACAAAAGCGCTAAGCCGGCTGCATTAAATTTTGCCAACGAAACCCTGCCTTTGGGTGATAAAAAAGTAAAGGTAAAAATGAGGCTTTGCCTGCAAAGGCATAGCTTCGGCAATGTACAGAGCGACATCCTGCACCGTAAGGCCGAACAATGGTTCCCGATCATCGAACCTATTTTAAAAGCACACGGTATCCCCGACGATTTTAAGTACATCCCGCTGGTTGAAGCCGGTTTTGGCGAAGGTAAATCATCGCGCGGAGCTTACGGCCCATGGCAGTTTATGCCCGGTACGGCACGTACCTATGGTTTGCGTGTGGGTAAAAAGCACGATGAACGTTTGGACATCCGTAAATCGACCATCGCAGCCTGCAAGTACCTCAACGAGCTGCACGGCGAATTTAAAAGCTGGGTAATGGTGGCAGCTGCTTACAACACAGGCTCGCCTAACCTGGCACAGCTGGTGCGCAGCCAGAAACAGGCCAATTATTTTAAAATGCACATGAACCGCGAAACGGGTGTATATGTGTATAGCCTGGTTGCCATGAAAGAGATCATTAACCACCCGATGGATTATGGTTATACTACCGAGAAGCCGATTTTGGCTATGATAGCCCAGCATAATGCTGATAAGCTATCTTTCGATTAACACCTGATCAGTTAAGGAGCACGTTTTACAGCCCGCTTAAAAAAAGCGGGCTTTTTTATGCCCAGATGCACCGCGTTAGGGATAATAGTGGATACCAGTCCTCGTGGCTAAGGCCTGTGTAGTATGAGCGCCCGCCTGCCGGACGGGTAGGGATAGCCCGGCCGCAGGCATCGCCCAAAAAGAGCAGAAAGCATAAAGCTCAAAGCAGTAAGCCATGTTTGGCCTGTGAATTATAATTCATTTCCCTTTCTATGTATAATCATATGATTGTATTTATCTCCTGTTAGCCTTTACCAAACAAATTGATCCACCCCCTCTGTCATCCTAATATCCAATTCTTTACAATAATTGCATTTTACTAAAATCTGTAGTATTTCAAGTGTTTTTTCCGTATCTTCGCAGGCTTCGAAAAGCGGCAAAATTGTAAAACCCGTTGAGCGCTTTTGGGGTTATAAATACTTGTTTCTGCAAAATATATGAGCGAAAAAACAATCGACCTTGGCGAGCAAAGTGAAGTGGAGGTGTATGGTGCCCGGGTACATAATTTAAAAAATATCGATGTGTCCTTTCCGCGCAATAAGCTGGTGGTTATCACAGGTTTAAGCGGCAGCGGCAAATCGTCGTTAGCGTTCGATACCATTTATGCCGAAGGGCAGCGCCGCTATATGGAAACATTTTCGGCCTACTCGCGCCAGTTTATGGGCGGCATGGAGCGTCCGGACGTTGATAAAGTTTCGGGCCTGAGCCCGGTTATCGCCATCGAGCAGAAAACCACCAGTAAAAACCCGCGCTCAACCGTAGGCACCATTACCGAGATTTACGATTTTATGCGCTTGCTGTACGCCCGCGCCGGCGATGCCTATTCGTACGTATCTGGCGAAAAGATGGAGCGCATGAGCGAGGACCAGATCCTGAAAACGATCCTCGAAAAATTCGACGGACAGCCGGTGAATGTGCTGGCGCCGGTAGTGAAAGGCCGTAAGGGCCATTACCGCGAGCTTTTTGAGCAGATACGCAAGCAAGGCTATGTAAAAGTTTGGGTTGATGGCGAGATATTGAACGTGGAACCAAAAATGCAGGTCGACCGGTACAAGATACACGACATAGATATTGTTGTCGACCGCCTGACTATCCGCGAAAGCGATACCAAGCGCCTGCATACTTCCATCCAAACTGCTGTTAAGTTGGCTAAGGGCATCATTCGTATTGCTGATAAGGATGGCAAGCTGTATTATTTCAGCAAATACCTGATGGATCCGGTTTCGGGCATATCGTACGATGAGCCGCAGCCCAATACCTTTTCCTTCAACTCGCCTTACGGCGCCTGCGAACGTTGCGACGGCCTGGGCTATATTTTCGAGGTTGATGAGGCATCGGTAATACCGAATCCCAAACTGAGCATCATGAATGGTGGCCTGGCCCCGATCGGCGAATACCGCGAAACCTGGATATTTCAGGTGCTGAAAGCTTTGGCCAAGAAGTACGATTTTGCGTTAAGCACACCGATAGAAAAGATCCCGCGCGAAACGCTGGAGGTCATCCTCAACGGTTCGCACGAACTGATCACTGTGCCGGTTGAATACAACAAATGGAACGTTACCAATTACCAGATCAGTTTCGACGGCATTGTTAAAATGCTCGAAGAGCAGCAGGAAAAGCGTGGCGAGGATGCTTTAGGCGATATGGATTCATTCCGTGTTTTAAAGACCTGCCCGGTTTGCGATGGCGCACGTTTGAAAAAGGAATCGCTGCATTTTAAGGTGGATGAAAAGAACATCTTCGAGCTGGCTTGTATGGATATTGTTAGCCTCAGCGCCTGGTTCGATGGTTTGGAGAGCCGCCTGAACGAACGCCAGAACATCATCGCCAAAGAAATACTGAAGGAGATACGCGCACGCATCGGCTTTTTGCTGGACGTAGGGTTGAGTTATCTGACTTTAGACCGCACCGCCAAAACCCTTTCGGGCGGCGAGGCGCAGCGCATCCGCCTGGCTACACAGATCGGATCGCAGCTGATGAACGTGATGTACATCCTTGATGAGCCGAGCATTGGCTTGCACCAGCGCGATAACGACCGTTTGATCAACGCCCTGAAAAACCTGCGCGACCTGGGTAATACTGTTTTAGTGGTTGAGCACGATAAAGACATGATCCTCGAAGCCGACCACGTGATCGATATGGGCCCTGCTGCCGGCGTGCACGGCGGCACCGTTGTTGCCGAAGGTACACCGGCGCAATTGATGAAAGAACATACGCTGACCACATCGTATTTGAACGGCGAGCGCGCCATTGCTATTCCTGCAAAGAGGAGAGAAGGCAATGGTAAAACATTATCACTTAAAAAAGCTACCGGGCATAATTTGAAGAAAGTTTCGGTTGATTTTCCGTTAGGGAAACTCATTGGCGTTACCGGCGTATCGGGCAGCGGTAAATCGAGTTTGATCACTGAAACGCTGTACCCGATATTAAACCATCACTTTTTCCGTGCTAAGAAACACCCGCTGCCTTACGAAAAGATAGAAGGGCTGGAGCATATCGATAAAGTGATCGAGATCGATCAGACACCGATCGGACGTACGCCACGCTCAAACCCGGCAACTTATACCGGCGTATTTTCGGATATCCGTAACCTGTATGTTGGTTTGCCCGAGTCGAAGATACGTGGTTATAAACCCGGCCGTTTCTCGTTCAACGTCAAAGGCGGCCGCTGCGAAACCTGCCAGGGCGCGGGCATGAAAGTGATCGAAATGAACTTTTTGCCCGATGTGCAGGTACCCTGCGAAGAGTGTAACGGCCGCCGCTACAACCGCGAAACGCTGGAAGTACGCTATCGCGGCAAATCCATCAGCGATGTGCTGGATATGAGCATCGAGGACGGCTGTTCGTTTTTTGAGCATATCCCATCCATCCAGCGCAAGATACAAACCCTGCAGGATGTAGGCTTGGGTTACATCACCCTGGGGCAGTCGTCAACAACATTATCCGGCGGTGAGGCGCAACGCGTAAAACTGGCTACCGAGCTCTCAAAGAAAGATACGGGTAATACGTTTTATATTTTAGATGAGCCAACTACGGGCTTGCATTTCGAAGACATCAACGTGCTTTTAGGTGTAATTCAATTGCTGGTTGATAAAGGCAATACGGTTTTAGTTATCGAGCATAACCTGGACGTAATTAAGGTTGTCGATCATGTGATCGACCTCGGCCCCGAAGGCGGCTCGGGTGGTGGCAAAATCCTGTTCGAAGGCACGCCTGAAGGTTTGTGCAAGGTTAAAGAGAGTTTTACCGGTAAATTCCTGAAAAAGGAAATGGAATTGACGGCAAAGTTGAAGTAGACCGGATGAACGTGCTGGTTGTTGGATAAAAAGACTCGGGCTTACCCGCTAAACTTTTTGTTGAGCAAAATCGTTATATTTGAATATAAAGTAATACTCATGACAACACTTACCATTGATATCCATAATCAAGAAGAGGAAAAGGCTTTGTTGGAGTTTTTGCATAAAAAAAACATTAGCTACAGAACTAACGACGACCTTACTTTGTCGCAAGAGCAGGAAGAAGAAATACTTAGCAGGGAAAAGGCTTTTGAAAATGGTGAGATGAAGAGCCAGCCCTGGGAGGAAGTTCGGAAACGATTTGTGCGTACTTAATGTATACAATCCGGTTACTTGATATTGCGATTGAAGAATTGCAGGAAGCATTTAATTGGTATCAGGAACAAAGACCTGATCTGGGTTATGATCTTATTGACGAGGTTAATGACTATCTTAAACAAGTTGAATTGAACCCACATCAATTTGTGGTGAAGTTTGCGAAACGCTATCATCATGCAACATTGAAGATATTCCCATATCAGATTATCTACCGGGTTGACGAAAATAAAAAGTTGGTACAGGTGTATTCGATATTTCATACCAGCCGCAGACCGAAACGGTATAAGAAGTAACTCTTCCGTTAAGCATGTTGCTGTTAAATTAGTTATCATTAACCATGCAACCACTCCTCACATCCCCGCAAATCAAAGCTGCCGACGCCTACACTATCGAACACGAACCCACAAGCTCGGTCGACCTGATGGAGCGTGCCGCGAAAGCTTTTGTAACATGCATCGTCAAGCATTATCCCGACAAGGAAAAAAATATTGCAGTTTACTGCGGTACAGGTAACAATGGCGGGGATGGTTTAGCTATTGCACGTTTGCTGCATCAGGCACGCTATAAAAATGTTAAGGTTAAAATCGCCCGGTTTTCCGATAAATCAACCGGTGATTTCTACACAAACCTGAAGCGGCTGAGAAGCATAGAAGTTACCGAGATACATCCCGGCGATAAACTGCCCGAAGAAGATGCCGGTATCCTGATCGATGGTTTGTTAGGCACCGGCTTAAATAAACCATTAACCGGTGCTTATAAAAAACTGGTTGATCATTTGAACAGCCTGGATAAGGAAGTTATAGCCATCGATATCCCAACAGGCTTTATGGGTGATGGCGAGGTGCCGGCGGATGCTGCCGTATTAAAAGCCAATCTCGTTATCACCTTTCAGCAGCCCAAGATCAATTTTTTACTGCCCGAGTCGGCCAAATACATGGATGACTTTGTGGTGGCAGATATCGGCATCAAGCCCGAATACATCCGGCAGCAAAATACGCCGTATCAGCTATTGGAGCAGGCAGATATAACCAGCAAATTAAAACTCCGTAGAAAATTTACACACAAAGGCACTTATGGCCATGCGCTGATCATAGCCGGTCAGCCCGAAACCATGGGTGCGGCTTTGCTATGTTCGTCGGCTTGCGCGCATACCGGCGCCGGTTTGACTACGGCCTGCATTCCCGAAAGCGGTTTAATCGCTTTAAATACTGCACATCCCGAAGTAATGGCTATTGTGCGCAAAGATCATCACCCGCCCAAAACAGAGTGGAATAAATTCAGTGCTATTGCCATCGGGCCGGGCTTAGGTAAACATGCCGATGCCCTGAATTTGCTGCAAGCCGCATTTGCCGAATTTAATAAACCTATGGTGATCGATGCCGACGCGTTAAACCTGGTAGCCGAAAATCATCTGTTGGAAAAAGTTCCCGCGAACAGTATCCTGACGCCGCACATGAAAGAGTTCGACCGGCTGTTTGGCGAACACCGAAACTGGTGGGGGCGTATTGAAAAGCTTATCGAAAAAGCTAAAGAGTTTAAGATATACATTGTATTGAAGAATCAATATACCATCATCGGCACCCCGCAAGGTATGGTATATTTTAATCCTACCGGTAACCCGGCAATGGCAAGTGGCGGCATGGGAGATGTGCTAACAGGCGTGATCGCATCGCTGCTGGCGCAAGGTTACCTGCCCGAAGATGCTTGTTTGATGGGTGTGTACCTGCACGGCATGGCCGGGGATGATTTGGCTTTGCCTGCAAAACTTACAACCGTAGTAGCCGGCGAAGTTGCTAAACACATGCCGGTTGTTATGGCAAAACTCAAGGCATAAAAAAAACGGCTGAAGTATCAACAGCCGTTTTCTCTATTAACTGACCTTATAAAGAACGAAATACTCATATCTTGAATAGCAGCAAAATTATACTGCTATGTTTAAAAAGCGATTAACACACTATTAACTGTTTATCCCGCTTTTTAGTATAAGACGTAGCAACTATACCGATAGTTACACTTTTTTGAATATTTTTTTGTAACAGATGGGTTATATAAAAAAAGCCATCGTGTGGATGGCTTTTATATTTTAAATAATGATTTATATCGGTTTGCTGATCAGATACTTGCAATAACCATCATCTGGCTCATAGTCGGGTTTTGCACCCCGCCGCGTTTTTCTAAGGTTACGGCAAAGGCTGCCGCGTTAGCTACCTGGTCCATCGGTATCATGCCTGTACTGTCGGCTTTAGCATCAAATACACCCAGGCTAACCGGTTTACCCGCTACGATGGCCCATAATTGGTATTGATGTTCCTGATCGTTGGCCGGCAGTTTCATATCCTGCATATCCACCATGACTTTTTTCTTTGCCGGGTTCCAGGCAACTGTCATGGCCGAGGCCGGCGACTTTGGCGTGCCCTGCAAATGGACCAGTTTGTAAGCCGGGTCGTGAAATATATCTATTTCGCCTTGCATGTAATTTACCTGGTTGGCAAAACTTTGATTGCGCTGTTGTAGCGAAGCGATCTGCCCGTACGAATCGTTTAGTCGTGCGTTCAGCGAATAAATGGCTGCCAGGCTTGCTATCAATGCTACTAAACAAGCCGCAAAGGCATATTTATAAAAACTGTTAGCTTTTGCAGCGGGTAAAGCTATTACTTTTCCGGCCGGCTCGTCAACCTCGTCGTCGATATCGTTCTCTAAAAATTCTCTTGTCGGAAACTTGTTATCGTCGGCAAATGTCGTTAACAGGCTGTTCAATACCCTGTCGCGTAAGTGTGCCGGCGGTTCAACTGCGTTTTCTGATGCATACGCTTCCAACCCTTTTTCAATCGCCGTTATTTCGGCCCTGATCTCGGGGTATTTCGAAGCCATCTCCTCCACCCGGGCCTTCTCTTCGGGGCTTATATCGCCCAGAACATAAAGCTCCAGTATCCCTGTCTCCATATATGCTTTTACGTCTTCCACTTTAATTAAAATATCTCCTTAACTGCATAATCGCCATCCTTAAACGGGTTTTAACCGTACCCAAAGGGACGTCCAGTTCTTCGGCTACTTCCACATGGGTGTACCCTTTAAAATAAACCAGGTCCAGAATAATTTTCTGCTCGGGTTTTAACTTATCAACTAAGTCTTTAACTCCAAGCAATTCAGGTTTATACACCGTGTTCCTTTGCTCGTCGATAAAAGTTACGTTATTTTCTAACTCGTGGTTTTTACTTTGGTTCTTAAAATCTTTCGACCGTACCTTATCGATAGCCAGGTTACGGGCGATATTTACCATCCAGGTAAACAGGCGGCCTTTTTCGGCACTATAGCCCGAAAAAGAATTCCAGATTTTAATAAAAGTTTCCTGCAATACATCTTCGGCTACGGCCGTATCCGTAATGATGCGCGAAATAACACCGAACAGCGATGCCGAATACATATCATATAAAGCATCGGCAGCAATCTTTTCACGGTTGCGCAATGCCTGTACTAATTCCTCCTCGGTCAGTGATATTTTTCTTTTCGGACTCAACGATGTGAAAGTAACAATGATTTCTTAAAAATCAAACAGATGTTTTTCAGCATGATAGGATGAGCGAACGAGCGGCCCGCTCTCTACATATCTGAACCCCATTTCCTCTCCTATACGTTTGTAGTTCGCAAATTGTTCGGGGGTAACCCAGTCGATAACCGGGTGATGCGCCTTGGTTGGCTGTAAATATTGCCCTAATGTGAGGATGTGTACCCCGGCTGCCAGCAGATCTTCCATCGCCTGGATCACATCTTCTTCATTTTCGCCCAAACCCAGCATAATGCCCGATTTGGTACGCAGCCCGGCGGCAGATATACGGCTCAGGCACTCCAGGCTGCGATCGTATTTGGCCTGTATACGCACTTCTTTGGTTAAGCGCCTTACCGTTTCGAGGTTGTGTGATACTACTTCGGGGCGAACGGCTATCACGCGGTCAAGGTTTTCCCAGATGCCCTTGAAATCGGGTAATAAAGTTTCCAGGGTTGTTTCGGGGCTTTCACGGCGGATGGCGTTGATGGTTTCGGCCCAGATGATTGAACCGCCGTCTTTCAGGTCGTCACGGTCGACAGAAGTGATCACACAATGCTTAACCTGCATCAGCTTAACCGAGTTGGCCACACGGTTGGGTTCGTCCAGATCGACAGCCAGCGGGCGCCCGGTAGCCACCGCGCAAAACGAGCACGAGCGGGTACAGATGTTGCCTAAAATCATAAAGGTGGCTGTGCCGGCTCCCCAGCACTCGCCCATATTGGGGCAATTTCCGCTTTCGCAGATGGTATGCAGCTTGTGGGTATCAACCAAACTACGTACATGGGCATACTCTTTGCCTACAGGTAATTTAACCCTTAACCAATCGGGTTTGCGTTGTACCTGGTTCGCACTCACTACCGGCAGTTCAATCATGTTACAAAAGTAGGGAAATATTTATTGGATATTAAGTTATTGGTTATTGAGTTGTTAGATTTGTGTCAATTATTGCATGCTGCACGCAGCACATCTAAAAATATCGAATAAACAATAACAACTCACCATTCACCACTCACTATTCACTAAAAAATGGCAACAGTAGAAACAGTATATGTAGGCGGCTTCCGCACCGAAAATATCCACTTACAGAGCGGCACTAAAATATTAACCGATGCACCGACCGACAACCAGGGTAGAGGCGAGGCTTTTTCGCCAACCGACCTGCTGGCAACATCGTTAGGTACCTGTATGCTAACCACTATGGCTATCCGCACGGCTAAGGACGGCATCGACCTGGATGGCGCCAAATGCTCCATCACCAAAATTATGGCGGCAAATCCGCGCCGCGTGGCCGAGATCGCCATAAAATTCGAATTCCCGGCTGTCTATACCGACGAGCAAAAGAAACTGCTTGCTGACGCGGCTTTAACATGCCCCGTTTACTACAGCCTGCATACCGACCTGGTAAAGACGGTTGATTTTGGATGGTAGGTGTAGTCCGCAGTCCGATAAGTCCGGAAGTCGGAAAGAAGAAGTATAAGATCGGAAGTTTGAAAAAAAGTAATAAAATGACTTTCGGACTTTCGGTCTTCCTGTCTTTCGGACTAAAGTACCGACATCGCTTCCTCGACCGATATCCCGCTGTGCGATTGGTCAAGAATGCACTCGCCGTCTTTAATCAGCAGCAGTTGCGGCGATTCGTGATGCACGTGGAAGTCGCTGGCTATCTGGTTGGATAGTTCGCGGTATCTGATGAGATCTAAAAAGTAAAGTGAAATATCTTCGGGCAGTTCGTCCCAATCTAACTCAAATTTGCGTTTGGCCATCATGCTGATGGAACAGCGGGTGCTGTGTTTAAAAATGATAGTATAGCCGGGGTTTTGTTGAATGTTTTTTATTTGCTCCGCCGATTCTAATGCAATCCACCTCATAAAAAATTCTCGTGTGTGTTAATTCTACTGCAAAGGAAATAAAAACCATGTGGCTTTAACAGGGCGGATCAAAAAATTGACAAATGCCTGTTTATTTGTGGTTTGTGCCGTAAGCAGCGCACAATCTTTCGGAGCAGGACGATAAACTGCCAACTGTAGCCAGGGCAGCAACTAAAACTAAAATGTAGATCAACTTTTTCATACTAAAACGGTACTTAAATCAATAACGGTGTTAAACGTAATTAAGTATTTAAAGTTGCAGCTAAATTTGCCATCTTAATAGCAGTTATTGCAGCTTCGTCGCCTTTGTTACCATGTTTGCCACCGGCGCGGTCGATAGCCTGTTGCTGGTTATCGGTGGTTAACACACCAAATATAACAGGTTTTGCGTATTTAATAGCCACATTGCTGATGCCGTTGGCAACAGCGTTGCAAATAAAATCAAAATGCCTTGTTTCACCCTGTATTACGCAACCAAGGCAAATCACGGCATCTAACTTTAAGTTTTTTAGCATAAGGTCGGCGCCCGACGTGAGTTCAAAGCTGCCCGGAACTGAGTAGTTGAAAATATTTTCGGGCAGGGCACCGTTACTGATGAGGCTTTGATAAGCGCCGTCATACAATGCTTTGGTTATTTCGGCGTTCCACTCGGCTACCACAATGCCAAATTTATACGGCGCTGCCGAAGGTATCTCGGTATTCGAAAAATCGGAAAGATTTTTAAGCTGGGTGGCCATTTGGTGAGTGGTTTATGAGTGAGCGGTGAGTGGTTTTTTCGGATAGCGATGGGTTTCAAACCCATCGCTATATTATATTTTCTGGTGGAGAAGGGCGCTTAACTACTCACAACTCACCATTCACCACTCACAAATATTATTGACGTGCCTGGTCGCGGGCAATATACTCATCTATAGTTTGCGCCTCGCTGCTGGTTGGGTAATCGGTTTTTATTTTCTGAAAAGTTTCGACAGCCGACTTGTAATTTTTTTCGGCATCATAAACCAAACCTAATTTTTTAAGATACAAGGGGCTTAAAAAGTCGTTGCTGGCTTTATCAACAGCTTTTTTGAAATAGGTTTCGGCTTTGTCGTAATTCTTCAGTTCAACATAAGCATCGCCGGTGCTGCCCAGGGCTTCGCTGGCTACCACGGCATCATCGCCTCTGAAGTTGGTGAAATTATCAACCGCTTTCTGGAAATCGCCTTTGTTAAGGTAAGCAGTCCCCAGGTAAAAATAAGCAAGGTTAGCCGCTTTGGTATTGCTGTAATCGTTAATGATTTTTTCAAAACCGGGGTAACCGGCGTCGCCCTTAATAGCTTTGTCCCAATCTTTTTTCGCCCAAAAATCCTGGGCTACGTGCATTTGCTCGGTAGCTTCCAATTCGCGGGGGGCAAGGTAAAATTTCTGATAGGCAAAATATAAAAGTATAAGGGCTATTATAGCTCCTGCTATGAAAATAAGGCTTTTTTGATTGTCTAAAACAAATTTTCCGGTTTTTCCGAATTCGTTTTCCGACTTAACAACTGGCGTATTCGCTTGGGTATTTGACATTTCTGTTCTAAAATTAAGAGTGCAAAAATACGCTTTTTGTCATTTTTAACAATAGCTTTTTTTGTTTAAATAAATCGGTAACATTTAGCCGTCCGAAAGGCGCTTTAGTATTACCTTTGAAAATTAACCCGGCATGTATCTACAGCAGCTTTCTTTATTGAATTTTAAAAATTATACCGAGGCCGAATTATCGTTCAGGCCCGGCGTAAACGCCTTTGCAGGTAATAACGGTGCCGGTAAAACCAACCTGCTTGATGCCATACATTACCTGGCCTTGTGCAAAAGCTATTTTAACCCGATAGATAGCCAGCAGATCAGGCAAGGCGCCGATTTTTTTATGATCAATGGCACGTTTGAAAAAGACGGCCAGCGCGAGGTTGTAGCCTGTGGCCTGAAACGCAACCAGAAGAAGCAGTTTAAAAGGAACAAAAAAGAATATCAGCGGCTGGCTGATCATATCGGCCTGTTTCCGCTGGTGATGATATCGCCGTACGATATCAGTATCATCATTGAAGGTAGCGAGGAGCGCCGCAAGTTCATCGATAACGTCATATCTCAAACAGACAACCATTACCTCGACGAACTGATAGCCTATAATAAAACATTGATCAACCGTAACGCTTTACTGAAGCTGATAGCCGATACGGGTAAATACGATGCGGCGATGCTTGAGGTTTATGATGAGCAGCTGATAGCATCGGGCAACCGGATATTTGAAAAGCGGAAGGCTTTTATGGAAGCTTTTACCGGGATATTCAATCAACATTACCGCTTTATCAGCAATGATGCCGAGCAGGTCGAACTGGTTTACGAATCGCAGTTGTTAACCGATGATTATGCCGGTTTACTCAAAAAATCAACCGAACGCGACCGCATGCTGGAGCGGACCACTACAGGTATTCATAAAGACGACCTGCAGTTTACCATTCATGGCATGGCCATGAAAAAGTTTGGCTCGCAGGGGCAGCAAAAATCATTTCTGATTGCGTTGAAACTCGCGCAATATACCTTTTTGTACCAGCAAAAAGGTTATAAACCACTGCTGCTGCTCGACGATATATTTGATAAGCTGGATGAAAACCGCACCCATAAACTGATGCAAATGGTATCCGACAATGATTTCGGGCAGGTGTTCATCACCGATACCAGCGCCGGGCGGATGCAGGGCATTTTTAATAACCTCAATATCGATATCAACCTGTTTAAGGTTGAGAAAGGAGCCGTAAATGCGTAAAGCCAACGATAAGCCGATTAAAGAAGCGATAGAGCAGATGCTCAATGTTTACAAGCTTAAACGAAAGTTTGAGGAAACATCGGTTGTGGTGCACTGGGGCGACCTGATGGGGAAATCTGTCGCCAATCGGACCAAAGAAATCTACATCTACGAAAAAAAGCTCTTTCTGCGGATAGAATCATCAGTAGTTAGAAACGAGATACAGCTCATGAAATTGCAGATCATCGAGAAAATAAACGAAAAAGCGGGGACTGTTTTGATTGAGGAGATTATTTTCCTCTGACCATGCGCGATTTGCTGGAGAAATCGTTCAAAAATGCCGAAAACAGGATCAAAAATAAACCCGGTAATAAAAAGGCAAATTGTATTTCGGGATGAAAGCGGAATATATAGATGCAAAAGAGTAACAACAATACTGTTGTAATAGCGTAAATCACTGCTTTTAATACTCTTTTCATGTTAATGTGGGGCTAAAATTAAACTGCTTAACGTACGTAAAACCAAAAACAACGGTTTTTATTGTACAAGCTTTGTGCCAAACAATGGTTTTTAATTAAAGCGCATCCAAATTTAGCATACTTTAATTAAAAACCAATAGCTTGAGCGTTTTGATTAAAATTTCTCGAAAGCCGAGAAGAAGAAACTGCCTTCAATTTGTGCGTTCTCGTCCGAGTCTGAACCATGAACTGCGTTCGCGTCGATCGATTTGGCAAACAGCGCACGGATGGTGCCCGGCTCGGCTTTGCTCGGGTCGGTAGCTCCGATCAGGGTACGGAAATCGGCAACGGCGTTATCTTTCTCCAGGATGGCGGCAACTATCGGCCCCGACGACATGAAGGTCACCAGGTCGTTATAAAAAGGGCGGCCTGCGTGCACAGCGTAAAATTCGCCTGCTTTTTGCGCGCTCAGCGCGGTGTATTTTAGGGCAACTATCTTAAAGCCGCTTTTGGTGATCTTGTCTAAAATAGCACCGATGTGTCCATTGGCAACAGCATCGGGTTTAATCATCGTGAATGTTTTGTTCGATTCCATATCAGTATTAAAAGTGCCGCAAAAATATGTTTTTAAAGCCGTATCATAAAGTGTTAATAATAAAATACATGGTTTTGTATTTGATTTATTTATTTAGCTTTGTAACTCTTTTGAAAATATGTTAGAGATAGCCTCGCTGCGAGAATTATTAGCCAAACCTAAACAGATTGTCATTACCACCCATCATAAACCGGATGGGGATGCTATGGGCTCATCTTTAGGTTTGTATAATTATTTGATACAAAAGGGGCATCATGCCAAAGTAATTACCCCGAGCGATTACCCGGAGATTTTTAACTGGATGCCGGGCAACGAGAATGTGATTATTTACCCCGAGCAAACAGAGCTTTCCAATCAGCTTATTGCCGATGCCGATATCATCTGCTGCCTCGATTTTAACGCCCTTGGGCGTATTAACGAGATGGGCGAATTTGTTGGCAAATCTGCGGCGGTTAAGTTGATGATCGACCATCACCTCGAACCGCAGGATTTTGACGATTACCGCGTATGGGATATCAATGCCTGCGCATCGGCACAATTGGTTTACAGGTTTATTGTGGATGAGATGCAGGAGCCAAAGCTCATCAATAAAGATGTGGCTACCTGCCTGTATACCGGCATCATGACCGATTCGGGCTCGTTCCGCTTCCCGACGACGACTGCCGGTGTGCATCGCATCACAGCCGACCTGATCGATGCCGGCGCCGAAAACTGGCGCATCCACCAACTGGTTTACGATAACTCGTCCGAAAGTCGTTTACGCTTCCTGGGCCATTGCCTTACACAGAAGCTCGAGGTATTTTACGATTACCACACGGCCCTGATCAGCGTTACCCGTGCCGAACTTGAACACTACAACATTGTAACGGGCGATACCGAAGGTATCGTGAATTTTGCGTTATCGATCACAGGCATTAAATTAGCTGCTTTTATCGTCGAGAGGCCCGATAAAGTTAAGCTTTCGTTGCGTTCGCGCGGCGATTTCCCGGCTAACGAGGTATGTAAAAAATACTTTGAAGGCGGTGGCCACCGTAATGCGGCAGGCGGCAGCTCGACAGATAAGCTGGAAAACGTAGTACAAAAATTTAAATCAATATTACCTGAATACAAAAAACTATTAATGCAATAAGAAAAAAATGAAAAAAAAGTTAGTGATTTTAGCAGTAGCCGCAGGCCTGGCGGGCTGTAAAGGCGGTTTTAAGCAAGGCGATGGCGGTATGCTATACAACATAGTTGACCATAAAAGCAGCGCAACCATCAAGGAAGGCGACTTTGTTAGTCTTAACGGTGTAATCAAAAGCGAAGGCGACTCTGTATTATCGAGCACTTACGAAAGTGGCCACCCGGCATTTTTACTCGATCAGAAACCATCGTTTAAAGGCGACCTGCTTTCGGCACTTAGCCTGGTAGGCGAAGGCGACAGCATCGTGGTAAAGATCAATGCCGATACCGTTGCTAAAAAGAGCGGCCAGCCAAAACCTCCGGGCTTTAAAGGCAAGTACTTTGTGTATACTATCCGTATAGAAAAAGTTATTCCGAAAGAAAAAGGTGTTGCCGATTCTGTGTTCCAGAAAAAAGTTTCTGCTTATGTTAAATCAATCGGCGATGCCGCAAAAGCTGCCGAACCAGGTAAGATCAAAAACTACATCGAAAGCAATAAGCTTAATGTAACCAAAACCGCTTCAGGCTTAAACTACATTATCACAACTCCGGGCGATAACGTTAAACCGGCCGCCGGCGATACCGTGGTTGCAAACTATGTAGGTAAATTCCTTAACGGAAAAGTATTCGATACCAGCCTGCAGGATATTGCGACCAAAAATAAAATGACACCAATGCACCCATATCAGCCAATGCGCGTTGCTGTTGGCGCCCATGCCATCATCCCGGGCCTTGACGAAGGTATGCTGCTGCTGAGCAAAGGCGCTAAAGCCACGTTCATCATCCCTTCTTCATTGGGTTATGGCGAGCAGGGCGGTGGTCCTATTCCACCATCATCGCCACTGGTGTTTGATATCGAAGTTGTGAGTATCGTACATCCAAACCCTAATGCACCAAAACCTGCCGCCCCTATGGTGGCCCAACCGCAGGCACAGGCACCTGCTACCAAAAAATAAGATAAAAATCAACCATTGACCATGCCTCTCCCAAATACCGGAGAGGCATTTTATTTGATACAGAAAAAGATGAATTTACGTTATGGCGTTTTATTGCTGATAAGCGCTGCGCTTTTTGGCACGGCGAAAGCCCAAACCACCCCCGATTTTACCAAAACCAGTAAAGGGGTATTATACCATATTTACAAATCGGGCGATACTACCAGGATCAAGCTGAGCGATGTGATCACCTTTAACTTTATCCAAAAGACCGATAAAGACTCGGTTTTAACCAGCAGCTATGCTAACGGCGGCCCGGTTAAAATACAAATCCAGCCATCGCAAAACGTCGGCGACCTGATGGACATCTTCCCGCTGTTTAATCAGAAAGACAGCGCTATAGTAAAAGTGCCGACCGACTCGCTGTTTAAAGGCCACGAGGAAAGCCGCCCCCCGTTTCTGACCAAAGGCAGTTACCTGGCGTTTAACATTAAAATTGAGCGAGTACAGTCGCTGGCTGATGCCATTGCCGAACGTAACGCGCAAATGCAGCAGTTAAAAGATGCCGAAGCAAGCGCGATAACCAAATACGTTGCCGATCAGAAACTGAATGCCACCACTACGCTTTCAGGCTTAAAATATGTGGTTACACAGCCGTCCATCAAAGCTAAACCGGCAAAAGGCGATACCGTATTTGTAAACTATGTGGGCCATACGCTGGCAGGCAAGGTATTCGATACCAGTTTGGAGCCGGTGGCCAAAATGTCGAGCGTATATAATCCGGGCCGTACTTACGAGCCGCTGAAGCTTGTTTTAGGTGAAGGACAGGTGATCCAGGGTTGGGAAGAAGGCCTGGCTTTATTGAACGAAGGCTCGAAAGCCACGTTTGTGATACCGAGCAGCCTGGCTTACGGCGAGCGTGGTATGAGCGATGATATCCGTCCGTTCACCCCGCTGGTGTTTGAGCTCGAGTTGGTAAAGGTAAAGCACCCGCATAAAGCGGCAGTTGCCAAAAAGCCGGTAAAGAAAACCGGGACAACAGCTAAGAAAACGCCCGCCAAAAAGAAATAAGGACAATGAGCTAACATAAAAGGGATGCCTTCTGTACCAACAGGAGGCATTTTTTTATTATTTTTGCGGCATGGTGCTAACCGATACCCATACCCATTTATACTACGAAGTTGATACCGAAAAACGCGCCGCCTTAATGCAGCGTAGCTTTGATGCAGGGGTTAGCCGCTTATTTTTACCGAATGTCGACCTGGCTTCGGTGTCCCGCGTGGTTGATCTGGTGAATACTTATCCGCAAAATTGCTTTGCCATGCTGGGGCTGCATCCCTGCCACGTTACCCCCGATTGGGAAGCTGAGCTGGAGCAGATATTGAGTGCGAAGGTCGGTTATCCGATCTATGCCATCGGCGAAATCGGCATCGATTTGTATTGGGATAAAAGCACTTTACCCCTTCAGCAAAAGGCATTTAAAAAGCAGATACAACATGCCAAAAGCTTAGATCTGCCTATTGTGATCCACTGCCGCGAAGCATTTGATGAGGTTTATGCTGTTTTATTGGAAGAGCAGGATGAAAAGCTGCGGGGTATTTTCCATTGCTTTACCGGGACGTTTGAGCAGGCTCAAAGAATAACAGCACTGGGGTTTTACCTGGGTATTGGCGGGGTAGTGACCTATAAAAATTCGGGTTTAGCTCAGGTTGTGCAACAAATTGAGCTGAAACATATAGTTTTAGAAACAGATTCTCCTTATCTTACACCCGTTCCGTATCGGGGTAAACCTAACGAGAGTTCGTACCTAAGCTATATCGCACAAAAAATAGCCGACCTGCACCAGGTTGATATGGAATATTTATCGGCTGTTACCACGGCCAATTCGAAACTGATATTTGGGGTTTAACAGGTATTTGATTTAAAATTAACAGAAACATCCATGACTAAGATATTGATCATCTATACCGGCGGAACAATTGGTATGATGACTGATCCAAAAACAAAGACGCTCAAGCCCATCAACTTTGAGCAGATCATGGATAACGTGCCCGAGCTGGAGCGCCTCAACTGCCAGATAGAGGTGCGCTCGTTTGATGATATCATCGATTCATCGAATATGAACCCTGACATATGGAGCGAGCTTGCAGGCATTGTTGAGAAGTATTACGACAGGGTTGATGGCTTTGTAATCCTGCATGGTTCGGATACTATGTCGTTCACGGCATCGGCATTGAGCTTTATGTTCGAAAACCTGGCTAAGCCGGTAATATTTACCGGGTCGCAATTACCTATCAGCGCCATCCGTACCGATGCCAAGGAGAACCTGATGACCGCTATCGAAATTGCGTCGTCGATGAAAGAGGGCCGTGCACTGGTACCTGAGGTTGGTATCTATTTTGATTATAAGCTATTCCGCGGCAACCGTTCGTTCAAATACAATTCGTCTAAATTTGAGGCCTTCCGTTCGCCAAACTATCCGGTGCTGGTGGAGTCGGGCGTGCATTTGCGTTTTAGTGAGAATTATATTCTGAAACCTAAAAACGAACCGTTTAAAGCACATAAAAACCTGGTGAATGATATTGCTGTATTAAAGCTTTATCCGGGTATCAGCCCCAAGGTTGTTGATGCAATTTTGAACGCCGATGCGCGTGGTATAGTAATGGAAACTTTCGGCGCAGGTAATACCACTACCGATGCCTGGTTTATCGATTGCCTCAAAAAAGCGATAGATAATGGTAAGGTGATACTCGATATTTCACAATGTAAAGTTGGTACGGTTGAGCTTGGCCGCTACGAAACCAGCAAGCAGCTAAAAGATATGGGCATAGCCAATGGCTACGATATGACTTACGAAGCCGCCATCACCAAGATGATGTATGTATTAGGGCAGGAGCAAGACCCGATCAAAGTTGCCCGCCTGCTCGAAACCGACCTGCGCGGCGAACTGACCTGGTATTAACCTTTACATCAGCAACACTTTCCAGGCATCCTTAACCTGCCCGTTATCCAACAAGTGCTTGGCTTTTAAATGCAGATGCACCGTGCGTGTATGGCTGTCGCCGATGGTTGCGTCGAGTAACTCTTTCATTTCGTCGGTCCGGCTAAAGGTTTCTACTTCCTCGTCGGTCGGCAGGGCCTCTACATTACCCAACTGCCCCAGGTTATTGCCGGTTAATACGGCCGAGTTACGGATTGCCGCAGGCAACGAATCTACGCCGATGCCAACCGTGCGCACCGGTTTCTCTACCCTGAATAAGTTATCGTCGGTAACACGGCAGTACCAGTCGGCGCCAAGGCGGGCCACATGGTCCATCTTTTCCTGGTCAATTTTGCCGTTCTCGTCCAGAACGTCGTCTTGTATATGGATGAGTTTAACTTCGCATAAAATTAAATTACCGGCGCCGTTCTGTTCGCCCAGCGCGATCACCTCTTTAACCAAACACTCCAATTGTACCGGCGACTCGGCCACCCGTGGCGGGCGCACCAGTTCCGACATCAGCTCGGTAAACCCGGCCTTAACAAACTCGTTAACACCTTTGGGGTACTCTACGCTTGCCAGTGAGGTTTGCTGCACCATATCGTAATTCACGATGTTAATCACTACTTCCGGCACCTCCAGGATATTTTGTAAGGTATGCTTGGTCGTACCATTGCTTACCCTGCGCGATGGCGAAAATATACACATCGGCGGGTTAACACTGAATATATTAAAGTAGCTGAACGGGCTGAGGTTCACGCTGCCGTCCTTATCGACGGTTGAAGCGAAACAGATAGGCCGCGGCGCTATAGCTGCGTTAAGATAGGTTTGTATTTCGACGGGGGTAAGATTGGATATGGATAAAGTTTTCAATTTTGTGGGAAAGTTGTAAGGTTGAAATGTTTGAATGTTGTTTTTCAAGCTGTTTCTGACTTGTGACTTTTAGATCTGTCTTTCTTCTTTTCTTTTTCAAACTTCTTCAGATAATCGATCAATGTTTTCGTTTTGGCCGAAAACTCAACACTCCGTATAGAAAGCTCATCAGCGATTTCAGGTTTGATTTTTCCGGCAAGTTTTAGAATCGTCGGCTCACTTCTAAATTCTCCCGCTGAGCCTTTCGCGTAAACTAAGAAACGAATAAAGTCGGCGTTATTATTGTATTCAAATCCTTCCGCAATATTATCAGACAAGGAGCAAACTGCCCGTCTTATTTGATCCTTCATCCCCCAGTCTGATTTTAATGGCTCAGAATCGCATAAGAGATAAACATCAACGGCTATTCCTATCGCTATTTTCCATATATCAAGGTCTTCAAACCCGTCAACTTTAGCCATAAATAACTTTAATCGAATTAGTAGTTGAAAAATGACGATTAACCTTTTAACTTTTAAACATTACAACGTTTCAACACTTGTCTTTTTCTGATCCAAAATCGACCAATCGGTTTGTTCTTTAATAATCGTGTTGCTCAACACACCGAGTCCGGTCACCTCCATCTCAACAATATCGCCGGGTTGCAGCCATTGTACCTTATAATCCGGATCGTTTAATAAGCCGGTGCCGTTCAACTCTAAAAAGCATCCGGTGCCTACAGTGCCCGAACCGATCACATCACCAGGCAATACATCACAACCGTACGAAGCGCGCTCGATGATCTCGGCAAAGGTCCAATCCATATCGGCCATTGTACCTTGCGAAACCTGGTTGCCATTCACCCAGCATTTCATTTTCAGGTCGTAAGCGTTGCCGGTATGGCCTTCCCTGGGGGCGACCCTGTATTGCGTCAGCTCATCTGGCGTAACCAGCCAGGGGCCAATCACGGTCGAAAAATCCTTGCCTTTTGCCGGGCCAAGGTTAAGCAGCATTTCTTCCATTTGCAGGGTGCGGGCGCTCATATCGTTCATTACCATAAAACCGGCAATATATTCGTCGGCTTCGTGAGCCCTGATATTGCGGCCTTTTTTATTAAGTACAACAGCCACTTCCAGTTCAAAATCGAGCTTGTTAAAATGATCGGGCATGCAGCGGATATCGCCGGGGCCTTGTATGCTGTTATGATTAGTAAAGTAAAAAACAGGATATTGGTCAAACTCCTCGATCATGGGCACTTTGCGGTTGCGGCGTGCGGCAGCCACATGCTGACGGAAAGCATAGCCATCGCGGCAGGAGGTGGGGTGGGGTACCGGGGCTATCAGCTCATAAAAAACTTCCTGCCGGGCCACCAGTTTACCCGATCGTATGTCGCGGTGGACGCGCTTGGCATGCTCCATCAGTTCTTCTCCCTCGAACAAAAAATCGCGCATGTTATCGGGTATCAGTTTATCGCACGAGTGCAGGTTATAGATATGCCCGTTTATAAAAACGCCGAGGTGCTCTTCGTCTTCTGTTTTATACGAAACTAACTTCATAAGGTCTGTTATTTGGTTTAAAAAGGTTGATCAAATCTAAACAAATAAAATATTAGCGCCATAGCAAAATGCGTTATAAAATTATGCTTGCATACTAAACTAATAAGGTTTAAATTTGTTATACCAATTAGCAATGAAAGCCGATAAGTACCGATACCTTCACCAGGAGATCTGGCATAATGTAGCCGTTTCGTTCCGCGATGCCATGCTGGCGAAGATCGTGCTTGCCCAATACTCGCTTTAATTATTTTATGTTGAAATGTTGTAAGGTTGAAAAGTTGGCCTTAACTAACATTCCAACACTCCCTGCGTTCCAACAAAAAGGAACTTTCAAACCTTACAATGTTCAAACATTTCAACTTTTTAAACAAAAAGTATCATGCCCATATATCATACATTAGGCACTATCCCGCATAAGCGGCACACGGTTTTCCGAAAACCCGATGGCGAGCTTTACGCCGAAGAACTGGTTTCGACCGAGGGCTTTTCGAGCCTGTACTCGCTGGTGTACCATTGCTACCCGCCGACTATCGTAAAAGAACTGGGTGAACCATATTCCGTCGAACCTAAAATTGCGAGGGCGAAGCACCTGAAGCATACCAGCCTGATTGGTTTTAATGTAAAGCCAGAGGACGATTACCTGCAAAGCCGCAAACCGGTTTTGGTGAACAGCGATCTGCATATCTCGCTGGCTGCGCCGCGTAAAAGTATGACCGATTATTTTTTTAAGAATGCCCAGGCGGATGAAGTGATTTTTATCCACGTTGGCTCAGGCACGTTAAAAACCGGTTTCGGCGACATCAAATTCGAATATGGCGATTACCTGGTTGTGCCACGCGGAACTATTTATCAGTTGGAATTTGATAGCGAAGATAACCGGCTGTTCATCGTCGAAAGCTTTAGCCCCATACGCCCGCCAAAACGCTACCGCAACAGCTACGGGCAATTAATGGAGCATTCGCCTTACTGCGAGCGCGATATCAAACGGCCCGAAAACCTGCAGACGCACGATAAAAAGGGCGACTTTAAAATATTGATCAAAAAGCAGGGATTGATCTATCCTTATATCTATGGTACGCATCCTTTCGACTTTATCGGCTGGGACGGTTTTCATTACCCATGGGCGTTTTCGATACACGATTTTGAACCGATAACCGGCCGTGTGCACCAACCGCCACCCGTACACCAAACTTTTGAGGGTAATAACTTTGTGATCTGCTCATTTGTGCCAAGGAAGTATGACTATCATCCCGATTCGATCCCTGCACCATACAACCACAGCAATGTGGATAGCGACGAAGTGCTGTATTATGTCGACGGTGATTTTATGAGCCGTAAAAGTGTAGTGAAAGGCCAGATTACGCTGCATCCCGGCGGTATACCGCACGGGCCGCACCCGGGTACCGTCGAAAAATCAATCGGTAAAGAAAAAACAGAAGAACTGGCTGTCATGATCGATCCGTTCCACCCGCTGATGATCACCGAAGAAGCCGTTAAAATAGAAGACGAAAATTATTATAAGAGCTGGGAGCCCCACCCAAACCCTCCCCAGTAGGGAGGGCTTTAAAAAGTCTCCCCATCCGGGGGAGATTTAGAGGGGGCTAACATTAAAACGTTTCAACATTACAACACAAAAAAATGCAACCACAAATTTTAGAGAATAAACAGGCTACTGCCGATTTTTTACCGCTGAACGGTACAGATCATGTTGAGTTTTACGTAGGTAATGCCAAGCAGGCAGCTCATTTTTATAAAACGGCTTTCGGCTTTCAGAGCATAGCGTATGCAGGCCCCGAAACCGGCGTGCGCGACAGGGCATCGTACGTATTACAGCAGGGCAAGATCAGGTTGGTACTCACCAGCCCCATGCATTCAGATCACCCCATTGCCGAGCATATCAAAAAACATGGCGACGGTGTAAAGATACTTGCGCTTTGGGTGGATGACGCTTACGATGCTTTTGAACAGACTGTGGGCCGCGGCGCCATACCCTATCAGCAACCGCAAACTTTAACCGACGAGCATGGCGAAGTACGTACAAGCGGTATCTGCCTTTACGGCGAAACCGTGCACCTGTTCGTCGAACGCAAAAATTATAACGGTCCGTTTTTGCCCGGTTATCAGAAATGGGAATCAACGTACAATCCCGAAACTACCGGTTTGCTGTATGTAGATCACTGTGTAGGTAATGTTGGCTGGAACAAAATGAACCAGTGGGTTAATTTTTATGAAGATATTCTGGGCTTTAAAAACATTCTCACCTTTGATGACAAAATGATCTCGACCGAATACTCCGCGCTGATGAGCAAGGTGATGAGTAACGGCAACGGTTTTGTGAAGTTCCCGATAAACGAGCCGGCCGAAGGCAAAAAGAAAAGCCAGATAGAAGAATACCTGGAGTTTTATGAAGGAGAAGGTGTGCAGCACCTGGCTTTGGCTACGCATGATATCGTGAAAACCGTGACCGAACTGCAAAGCCGCGGTATCGAATTCCTGACCGTACCTACTACCTATTATGATGAATTATTGGATCGTGTAGGCCAGATCGACGAGGATGTGGAGCCTTTAAAACGGTTGGGCATCCTGGTCGACCGTGATGATGAGGGGTACCTGTTGCAGATATTTACCAAACCGGTTGAAGACAGGCCAACCGTGTTTTTCGAGATCATTCAGCGCAAGGGGGCAAAGTCGTTCGGGGCGGGTAATTTTAAAGCTTTATTTGAAGCTATAGAACACGAACAGGACTTGCGGGGCAACCTGTAGATGCCGGATAATTAAATTAAGATATACATCATATTACAAAGCCGGGTGCAACCCGGCTTTGTAATAAAATATAATCAATAGCAGGTGCAGTAAATATTAACTTGCCGTGGCGTAAATATTATAAAGCAATCGATTGTTTAACCGGTTGTTAAATAAACTGTTGATTATCATTAAAGTACTATAATATATTCCCGCTTTTTTTTTATTTTTATCCGCCGATTATATAAATAGTTGTGCAAACCGTCATAAGCATATCTCAAATGCTGCCGGCGTTAACTGATATGAACTAAGGATACCAATGTAATTTTAGAACCCGGTACTGAGAAAACCGGGGTGAAAATGTTTTGTGCATAAATGTCTGCAATTAAAACCATTCGGATATCGCTGGTTTTAACGTGGAGAAGCAAGGATATTGTCCTTAGCATAACAATAGCATAAACCTATTAAAGAAAAACAATTAGTGACCGACGGGAATGCCGGAAAAGATAAATATAAGCTTAGCTGACAGAAATACGGGCAACGATTCAAATGCTGATCATTATTTGGCTAATGAGCAATTGCTTAATCTTTTAGAAAGCACAAACACCGGTCTCTGGGAGCGCAATATTGTTACTAATGAGGCCTGGTGGTCGCCCAAGTTTTGTGAATTATTAGGTTACGATTACGGTGAGATCGAACAAAGCTATAATTTTTTTATCAATCACCTGGTACATCCCGACGAGCGTGAACTGGTTTACAATGCGTTCAAAAATCATTTGATCGACGCATCCGTTTACAAAGTTGAATTCAGGATGCTGACCAAGCATAATGGCTATTGCTGGTTTGAGAGCTCGGGTAAGGCCTGGCCCGATGAAAACGGCAAACTGTTGAAAATGATCGGAGCTGTAACCGACATCGACCAGAAGAAGCGTTATGAACTTGAGCTTAAAAAAAATCAGTTCATACTGGCCGAAACCAATAAGATTGCTAATATCGGCGGCTGGGAGCTCAATAACGATACCAGCCAGGTGAGCTGGTCGCAGGAAATCTCTGAGCTCGACAATATTCCATCAACATCATCTGTTGATCTGGGCAAAGTTCTTCAGTTTTTTGAGGATGACCAACATCAGTTAATCATTAATGCGGTTCGTGATGCGGCAGAGCTTTGCAAGCCTTTTGACCTCGAGCTCAGATTTCGTCCGGCGGAGAATGGCCCTACCTGGTTGCGCGTAAAAGGCATACCCGTTATTAATGATGAAGGTAAATGCGTTACTATCAGGGGGATTTTTCAGGATATTAATGAGATTAAAACTAAAGAGCTTAACCTGCAAGCCTCGCTTGATATATTAAGCGAACAGAACAAAAGGCTGCAAAACTTTGCGCACATCGTATCACATAATCTGCGGTCGCATTCGGGCAACCTGCAGTTCATGGTGAACATTTTTGAAGAGGATATCTCTGTTGACGACCGTCAGGAGATATTTAACAACATCCGCTCTATCAGCGAAAGCCTGGCCACTACAATCGATCACCTCAATGAGATCGTAAAAATACAGACCGAAATAAACAAGGAGCTTAAACCTGTAGACCTTGCTCTTGTTTTTAAAAACACCCAGAATGCTTTGGATACCAATATCTCCGATACCAAGGCCATCATCTGCTGCGATTTTTCGGCCTGCCCGGTTGTAAACTACATACCAGCTTACCTCGAAAGTATATTTTTAAACCTGTTAACAAACTCGTTAAAATACCGCCAGCCTGGGCGCAGCCCCCGTATTGTTTGCAATAGCTATATTGAAGAAGGCCGCCCGTATATAACCTTTGAAGATAATGGCTCCGGTATCGATCTGACCAAACATGCCGACAAAGTTTTCGGCATGTACAAAACCTTTCATCAAAACACCAATGCAAAGGGTATAGGCTTGTTCATCACCCGTAACCAGATAGAATCGCTGGGTGGCACCATCACCGTTGAAAGTACGGTAAATGTTGGCACAAAATTTACAATAAGGTTAGTGTAATTTTAACTAACTGTAATGACCTTTTCGGAAAATATTAAGACCGTTTGTGTAATTGATGACGATAAGATTTATGTGTACGGCCTTAAAAAACTGATCAGCATCAAACAATTGTGCCCCAATCTGATCGAATTTGAGAACGGTAAGCTGGCGATAGATTTTTTGGCCAACCCCGAGAATCAGGCAACTCTTCCTGATATTATCTTTCTTGATATTAACATGCCGGTGATGGACGGCTGGGATTTTATGGACAATTATGTGAAAATTAAACCCCAGTTGGGGAAAAAAATCACAGTTTATATGATCAGCTCCTCAATCAGCAACGAAGATATTGATCGCGCAAAAAGTATTTCGGATGTTTCAGACTATTTAATAAAGCCGGTTAGCCCCAATAAGCTGATCGAGCTGTTCAATATGGCAGCATAAGATGGTGAGTTGCGAGTAGTAAATGGTGAGTAATTTAGCCGACTAACAATCACTCGCTACTGACCACTCACTGCTCACTATTCAATATAGCTTTCCAGGATTTTAAAACCTCCGGTAGTTTTAAGCTCAACCTGGTCGATCACTTTTGGCAACAAAATACATTCGCCCATTTTTACATCGTAGCTTTCGCCGTTGCAAACCAGGGTATAAGCGCCGGCAACACAAACATGTATTACAAACGAATCGAGGGCCGAATAGTCCTTACTCGTGCCGTGCGTAAAATCCATCACGTTGGTGGTAAAGTACGGGCAGGTTACCAGGTGTACATCCTCGTTAACTTTTGGCGTGTATTGGGTTTTATAATCGGGATATACTTTATAATCTAAAGCAGCAAGCGCTTCCTGCGTATGCAGTTCGCGTTTGTTGCCTTGGTCGTCAACGCGGTCAAAATCATAAATGCGGTAGGTAATATCCGACGTTTGCTGAATTTCGGCCAGTAACAAACCTTTGCCAATGGTATGTACGCGGCCTGCCGGTAAAAAAAAGGTATCGCCCGCATCGGCAGTTTCCACATTCAGAATATCCATCAAATGCCCGCTGTTCAGCTTTTCGAGATAGGTCTTTTCGTCAATCTGCTGGTTAAAACCGGCTATCAGTGTTGAACCCGGGTCCGACTCGATAATGTACCACATCTCGGTTTTGCCGAACGAGTTATGACGCTTTTTTGCCAGCTCATCGTTAGGGTGTACCTGGATGGAAAGCCAGTCGTTCGCGTCGATAAACTTTACCAGTAACGGGAAGATGTTACCAAAATGCGCATAGATCTTTTTGCCGACAAGTTCGCCTTTATATTGTTCCAGCAAATCTGCTAACGATTCTCCATCCAGCGCGCCGCCATCCACTACCGACACATCTGTTTTTACACCCGATATTTCCCAGGTTTCGCCGCAGTTGGGTAAGTTGCCAAAATCTTTGCCCAAATAGGTTTTGATCTTTTGGCCACCCCAAATTTTGTCTTTATAAATGGATTTGAATTTTAACGGATATAGTGCAGTCATGATGATGGTTAAATGTTTGCCGAATTTATGAGTTTATAACAAAACCAGGGGTAATAAGTTTAATTAAACAGCAGGCTCCTGTTGGCTTAAGCAATGAAAACTGCCCAATCCCCAGATGATATCCGTCGAATCGATTCCTACAACCTTCCTGTCCGGGAAACAGGCACGTAAAATTTCCAATGCTTTCTCGTCATTTTTGTCACGATAGGTGGGCACAACAACAGCCGCATTACCGATATAGAAATTAGCGTACGATGCCGGTAAACGCTGCCCGTCATAAACCACCGGCGAAGGCATTGGCAACTCGATAATATTGAGCGGCTCGCCATTCAACAGTTTAAACTCGCGCAGCATTTGCAGGTTTTCCTGCAGGATGTGGTAGTTCTCGTCGTGCTTATTTTCTTCAACCACGGTAACTACTGTATTGGTGTTTACAAAACGGGTGATATCGTCGATGTGGCCATCGGTGTCATCGCCAACTATGCCATCGCCCAGCCATAAAATTTGCTGTACGCCGTAGTAGTTTTTCAGGTATTCCTCAATCTGTGGCTGGTTGAGATGCGGGTTGCGGTTCTCGTTCAGTAAACAGGCAGTGCTGGTCAGCAAAGTGCCTTCACCATTAAAATCTACCGAACCGCCTTCCATCACGATACCGGGATGGTAAACCGGCAGATTAAAATGTTCGCCAATTTTGGTCGGGATGACATCATCCAGGTCATATGGCGGATACTTATCACCCCAGGCGTTGTACCCCCAATCGACAATAGCTTTTTGTTTGGTTTCGGTATTGATTAAAAACGCCGGGCCATGATCGCGGCACCAGGCATCGTTTGTCGGGAAATGGAAAAATTCAACCTTACTCAAATCGGCACCTACCTTGGCTAACTCGCTTTTCGCGAAGGCTTCCATTTCGACATCCTTCACGTTGATGCGAATCAGTTCACCCTCGGTCAATATTTTAATGAATTCGCAATAAGGCTTATAGATCGTCTCGATCTTACCCGGCCATGATTCCTCCTTGTGCGGCCAGCTCAGCCAGGTAGCAGTGTGCGGTGCCCATTCGGCGGGGAAGTGATATCCTGCTCTAGTGGGAGAGTCCATAGTCCATAGTCCATAGTCCATAGTAAAACTTATAAAGAGTTTCGTAAAGCTGTGATCATTTTTGAAAGGGCCTCATATTCATTATACAATCTCTGAAAGTCATCCTCAGCAAGGTAGGCCCTACGTTTTGCGATAAATAAACAGGAAACTACTTCTATCCCAGATCGTAACGAATAACCCAAAAATGTTTTAAAGACGGCATCAGTTTGTCCCGTAGAGCCTTCCGCGATATTTAATACAACAGAATCAGCAGCTCTTTTGATTTGTGATGTTAAAATAAACAACTCATTCTTTGGGAATTTTTTCTTTGTCAAAACATGAATCTCATCAGTCAGATCTAAGGCTTTGTGCCACACCTGCAGACTTTCAAATTTGAATGCCATTCTATAATATTTTTAATTGTGGTTGGCTATGGACCATGGTCTATCGACTATGGACTGATTACTCCTCATCAATTAGTCTTTTGGTGATCGGCTGATATGAATCTATACGGCGATCACGCAGAAACGGCCAGTGCGTACGATAGTAATCTGTTTTTTGCAGATCAAGTTCTTGCAGTATTACCTCTTCGTTATCATGCGATGCCTGGTACATTACCGTGCCGAACGGATTGGCCACAAACGAGCCGCCCCAGAATTTTACGCCCGCTTCCTCGCCCACACGATTAACGCTTACCACATGCACGCCATTGGCTACCGCATGCGAACGTTGTATGGTTTGCCATGCGTTGTATTGCTCTACATTGGTGGCTTCATCCTGCGTTAAGGCCCAGCCGATAGCAGTTGGGTAGAATAATATTTCGGCGCCCATCAACGCGGTAATGCGTGCTGCTTCAGGATACCATTGATCCCAGCAGATGAGCACGCCGATAGTAGCAAATTTGGTTTTGAAAACCTTGTAGCCCAAATCGCCGGGAGTGAAATAAAATTTCTCGTAAAAACCCGGATCATCCGGTATGTGCATTTTGCGGTATTTACCTAAGTATTGGCCATCAGCATCAATAACCGCGGTGGTATTGTGGTACAAGCCCTGCGCGCGTTTTTCGAAAAGCGAAGCGATGATCACTACGCCTAATTCGGCAGCAACCCTGCTCAGCTCATCTGTCGATGGGCCGGGGATAGTTTCGGCCAGTTGGAAGTTATCATGATCTTCCACATCGCAAAAATACAGCGACGTGAACAGCTCCTGCAGGCACACAACCTGGGCGCCTTTTTTAGCCGCTTCCTTAACCTTGCTTATTGCTTTGGCCAGGTTTTCGGGTTTATTTGCCGTGCAGGTCATCTGCACTAATCCAACGTTTACTTTAGACATACCGCTTTCAATATTTGCCGCAAAAATACGGTTTTCATTTTACCTGGATATGCTTTGCCCGAATTGATTTTTAATCGCCCGGTCATAATTAATCGCAATGAGTTACAACAACTAAACTATGTAACAGTTTAATCATCTAAAGGCCGTTGCCCACTAACTAATCGCTAAATTGCTATCTTTGCCGCGCATGACAGAAATTGAAGAAACCGTAGAGTACCACGAGCCTAAAACTTTAAAGGATAAGCTCTGGACGGCCACCAAAACTATCCTCAAAATAGCTGTAACCGTAGTGCTGTTGTACTTCGTGTTCCGTAAGGTGCCTTTTGCCGATGTAAAGTACCGGCTGCTGCATGCCAATTACTGGTGGATGCTGGCCGCGCTGATCAGTTTTTTTATATCGATGATCGTTTCCTCGTGGCGCTTGATTAGTTTTTTTAAGTCGATAGGATTAAAGCTTAACCCTAAATTTAATTTTCGTTTATACCTGTTGGGGTTGTTCTATAATTTTATCCTTCCGGGAGGTATCGGCGGCGATGGTTATAAAATATACCTGCTGCATAAAAATTATAACCTGCCTGCAAAAAAGGTGTTCTGGGCCATTATGTTCGACAGGCTGAGCGGCCTTTGGGCGATCGGCCTGATCACCGTCGGCCTGATATTTTTGATCCCGCAGATCGATATCCATATCGGCATACCTTTAGGTATATTTGCAGCCGCATCGGCGATCTATTATTTTGTGGCCTACAAGTTTTTCCGCGAGTATACCCGGTACTTTTTCGAGGCGCACCTAAAAGCCATTTTCGTACAGGGATTCCAGGTAATCGCTATTGTTTTTGTGCTCATAGGGCAGGATTTTACCGGTAAGTTCTCACCCTATCTGCTGTCATTCCTGATATCGGCTTTAGCCACCATTATCCCGATCAGCGTTGGCGGCGCCGGTATCCGTGAAACGGTGTTTACCTATTTAACCAAATGGTTTCCGATGGAAAAATCGCTGGCGGTTTTCCTGCCTGGTACGTTTTACATTATTTCGTTAATTGTTGCCCTTTTGGGGATATACTACGTTATCCGCCCAAAGCGTTTGGAAGATGGCTTGCCAAAAAGCGAAAAACCTACCGAAACAAATGCGTAATCAAATAATTGTTATTTCGTTGTAAAGTCCAAATTAAATATCAACAGATAATTTAGTTGCAATATTAAATTTCATAATTTCGCGTTAGTTATTACCTAAAATAACATGAGCGATTTTAATGATTTTAATAACCCGCAGGTGGCGGCTTTGCCAACACATCTTAAACAATTCATTGTAGATCAGCATTATGAGCATTATACGCCGGTAGATCATGCTGTATGGCGCTACGTAATGAGGCAGAATTACAGCTATCTGAAAGATGTAGCTTACTACCCCTATATACCCGGACTGGAGAAAGCCGGGCTGACTATCGAGAAGATACCCAACCTGCAGGAAATGAATGATGCCCTGGCAAAAATAGGCTGGGGAGCCGTTACAGTTGATGGGTTTATACCGCCTGCCGCCTTTATGGAATACCAGGCTTACCGGGTACTGGTCATAGCTGCCGATATCCGCCAGTTAAAGCATATCGAATATACGCCCGCGCCCGATATCATACACGAGTCGGCAGGGCATGCGCCTATCATAGCGGATAAGGACTACCACCAATACCTGAGCTATTTTGGTTCGATAGGGGCCAGAGCTATGTTCTCGGCCCAGGATTTCGAATTATATGAAGCTATCCGTGCATTATCTATTTTGAAAGAAATGCCGGATGCCGACCCCAAAGCTATCGAAGCCGCCGAAAAACAGGTGGAGTACTGCCAGGAGAATATGGGCGAGCCATCCGAAATGGCTTTGCTGAGCCGCCTGCACTGGTGGACAGTGGAATATGGGCTGATAGGTACGCTGGAAAATCCTAAAATATATGGCGCCGGCCTGCTGTCATCCATCGGCGAAAGCTCAACTTGTATGGCGCCCAATGTAAAAAAACTATGGTATAGCCCCGAAACTGTCAATTATAGCTACGATATCACCAAGCCGCAGCCGCAGCTTTTTGTTACGCCAACTTTCCAGAACCTGATTGATGTTTTAGAGCAATTTGCGGATAAAATGGCTTTTAGGGTGGGCGGAAACTACGGGCTGCAAAAGGCTGTCGAAAGTAAGAATATCTGTACAGCCGTTTACAGTTCGGGTTTGCAGGTATCGGGTGTGTTTACCGATAAGGAGATAAATAAGGATGTGCCGTATTTTATCAAAACTACTGGTCCAACTGCTCTGGCTTATCGCGATAAGCAACTACCCGGCCATGGTAAGGATTATCATAAAGATGGCTTTAGCTCGCCTGTTGGCAGGTTGGCGGGCTACGCAAAAGCGCTTGAGGATTTTGACGAAGCCGAGCTGAATAACATGGATATTGTTATTGGCCGAACCACCACGCTGGATTTTGAAAGCGGCCTTACCATAAAAGGCAAGGTGAAAAATATGACATCGGCAGGTGGCAAAATACAGATCATTACTTTCGAAGATTGTACAGTAACAGATGCTGATGGAAGTATTTTATTTAAACCCGAATGGGGTGTTTATGATATGGCTGTAGGCGATAAGATCGTATCGGTATTTTGTGGCGCTGCCGACAAGGAAGCCTTCGAGACTATAGCCTACCAACCCAAAACCAATACACATCACCCGGTTTACGATTCGAAAACGCTTGCTCTGCACCACCTGTACCAGCAAGTGCGCGAGGTACGCACGAACCATACCGACTATAGTATCCTGGCTAATGTTTGGCGGCAGTTGCAATTGCATCACCCCGGCGATTGGTTGTGTGCATTAGAGATACTGGAGATACTGGATCATGAGCATGCACTGCCTGAAACAGCAGAGCAGATACATACTTTTCTCGAAAACAGGATCATCGCAGAACCCGAACTAAAGAAACTGATTACCGATGGTTTTTACCTCATCCAACATCCTGTAGAGCAAAAGTTGGTGACTCACTAAATTTTTGTACTTTAGTTTTAATGGCAAATATTATAATAACCGGCGCAAGCAGCGGCGTTGGATTTGAAGCGGTTTTAGAATTGATACTATCGGGCGACCATCAGGTTATTGCCCTCGCGCGGTCGGAAGGTAAACTCGCCCGCCTGCATGAAATTGCTTTGGGTTTGAACCCAAATTGTACTTTATACCCTATAGCGTTTGATATTGTACACGACGATTATCATGATCTTGTTCAGTTTATAGCCGACCGGTTTAACGGCCGTGTAGATATCCTGATTAACAATGCAGGTATGCTGATCAATAAACCGTTTGCAGAGTTGCTCGAGGGGGATTTTGTAGAGATGATACAGAGCAACTTTTTGGGCCATGTGCGCATTACCCAGGCTTTATTGCCACTGATTGGTGTAAATTCGCATATTGTAAACATTGGCAGCATGGGCGGTTTTCAGGGCAGCGCTAAATTTTCGGGGTTATCGGCTTATTCGGCAAGCAAGGCTGCCCTGCACACTTTAACCGAATGCCTCGCGGCCGAACTGGCTGACAGGCAAATTAAAGTGAATTGCCTGGCGCTCGGCTCTGCACAAACCGAAATGCTGGAGAAAGCTTTCCCGGGGTACGAGTCGCCGGTGATGGCTTTTGAGATGGGAAAATACATTGCCGATTTTGCCTTAACAGGTCATAAGTTTTTTAACGGGAAGATCATCCCGGTGGCTTTGAGTACACCTTAATTGATATGCTATTTAAGAAAGTACCAATAACATTGCTGCAAATATTGCAGTTTGAGATAGGGCAAAAAAGAGCATCCATCTAAAAACATCCTTTTGTGTAACCTGGATATCTTTTCGCAGGCTCGAAACCTCGCCGGTCACATCTTCTTTTGTCGCTATCGTATCGATAAGTTCTGACATTGTACCCTTATTTCTTCAAAAATAGAAATACTATTGCTAATGTAGCTCCAACTTGACCGATCCAGAATATAAACATCCATTTGATACTTTCTGCTTTATTCTCACTTATATCTTTACGAATATTTATATTCAGTTCCCCCATTTCTTTGTGAATCTGCACATTAAGACTGGCCATCTCTTCTCTGACATGTGCAAGACCATTCGTAAGGTCACTTCTGACGCTTGCGATATCTTCCTTTGTAGCTAATGTCTTAATGAGCTCAGACATTGATATTTCTATTTTTTAACAAATAGCAATATAATAGCAAGCAAAACTCCGATTTGGCCTATCCAAAAAATAAACATCCACTTTATTGTGTCAGCTTTATTATCAGCTGCTTCTTTGCGAACGTTCGCAAGACCATTATTGAGGTCCTCCTTTGTAGCTAATGTCTTAATCGTTGCTTCCACAGAGCGTTCAGTTTTATTATCAATGTATTTAAACATTGCGTCGGTTGTATCGTCACCTAATTTTTCAGATAACAATTTGTATAGCCGCGTTGTTTCTTTTGCTTCTAAGTACATACAAATATAAGTAATTGTGTTTTAATTATTTTATGATGTGAACGTCATGGGGAGCCCGTCGGCTAAATAGAAAGCCGACAGGCTCAGGATGACTACTTACCATCTATTGCACCTTCCTCGCATTCATCTTTAAAAACTCGTTAGCTACAATTTCGGTTACGTATTTTTTATTACCGTCTTTATCTATATAATGCCTGTTGGATAGCTTACCATCGATGGCTACCTCGTCGCCTTTCCTGAGTATCTCTTCGGCGAATTTGGCCTGCGCTCCCCATATCACAATGTTGTGCCACTGTGTTTCGGTTACCTTCTCGCCTTTGTCGTTCTTGTAGTTCTCGTTAGTGGCTAATGCCAGGCGCACCAGTTTACGGTTGTTGTCAAAATTTCTTACTTCGGGATCGGTACCCAGGTTACCTACCAGGCGTACGCTGTTTTTTAATGTGCTCATTGACTCTGTTTTTTAATTTATGATCGTGTTTAATTCGACAGTACAAAGTTGCAGCAGGCATCAAAACTTAGCCGGATAATAAGCGGTTATAAATATTACCTTTCGTTTGTAAACGTTTGCAAATGGATAAATAATCCCTAACTTTATGTAAACGAATATTTTATGCCCGAAGAAAGATTTTGTTTGGATTGCGGTACAGTTTTGCACGGCCGGTCGGATAAGAAGTTTTGCGACGACCAGTGCCGCAATAATTACAACAACCAGCTCAACAGCGATAGTTATAACCTGGTGCGTAATATCAATAATACGCTTAAACGTAACCGCCGTATTATGGAGGAGCTTAACCCATCGGGTAAAACCAAAACCACGCGCAAAAAGCTTTTGGGCAAAGGTTTCGATTTCGACTATATTACCAGCATCTATCAGACCAAAACCGGCAGCACTTATAACTTTTGTTACGAGTATGGTTATTTGTTGTTGGATAATGACGAGATATTGCTGGTTAAGCGCGAGGAGAAAGACGTTTAGCTGGAAAGTTTGAATGTTGGAAGGTTGTAATGTTGTAAAAGTGTTTCACGAGGTTTACTTTTACACAACTACATTAAATCAACAACTATGAAAACGATCAGCATCATCTCCATACCTGTAACCGATCAGCAGCGCGCCAAGGAGTTTTATCTTAAGTTGGGTTTTGATCTGATCGTCGAAAATAAAATGGGGCCTAACCAAACCTGGGTGCAATTGGGTTTTCCGGGGGCGCAAACCACCATTACGCTGGTAAACTGGTTCGAAAACCTTACGCCCGGCTGTATTAATGGCTTGGTAATAACGCTGGATGACCTTGACGCTGAGATCAAATCATTAAACGAAAAAGGGATTGAGGTTGGCAAGGTTGATCAAACACCATGGGGCCGTTTCGCCGCCGTTACCGACCCCGACGGTAACCGCCTGAGCCTGCACCAGCATTAATGTACCGCGCCATCGAGGTTATAGCAAATCCGGCAGCGCGGCTCGTAGCTTTCTTTTTCGCCTAAAAGTACTTTGGCTTCGCTGGCTACCAAACGGTACGAGTAAAGCGCCGGGTTACCGCATACTACGCAAACGGCATGCACCTTGGTTACCGATTCGGCAATGGCCATAATGGCAGGCATTGGTCCGAAAGGCCGGCCCGAAAAATCCATATCCAAGCCGGCCACGATCACCCGGATGCCTTTATTGGCCAGCTTATTGCAAACCTCGGGCAGTTCGTCATCAAAAAACTGTGCTTCGTCAATCCCTACAACCTGGGTATTACTACCTAATAACAGGATGGATGAGGCGTTTTCGACAGGTGTGGAGTGGATGGAGTTCAGATCGTGCGAAACAACGGCGGTTTCGTCATACCGCACATCGATCTTAGGTTTAAATATTTCTACATTGAGTTTTGCTATCTGTGCACGGCGAAGGCGGCGTATGAGTTCTTCGGTTTTACCCGAAAACATCGACCCGCAAATTAATTCAATACTGCCACCATACTCACTTTTTCTTTTAAAAACGTCTTCGCTAAATAGCATCTTACCCTTATTTGACACCAAATATCAGAATTAAATGGTATTTTTGATTGAGGATTTTACCAACATTATATACCGCCTACGATTTATGAAGCAGCAGGAAATTGTAAAGAAAATTGGGGTAATATTAAAAGAACTGCAGGATCAGTACCAGTTTATCGAGGAAACCAAAGAGCCGGTTAATGATCTGGAGCTGGAGTTATTTGTTGCCAACGGCCATTTTTTAACCGATCATATCGAGATACTGCGCAAGATAAACGAACAAACCCTCAAAACGCAATCCGTAAAGCAAACGGTTAAAAAAACATCAACCATTACCGAAAAGTTTTTTGAACCCGTAATACAACCGGTGCGTGTTGCGCCCGAAAAGAAAGAACCTACGCCCGAGTACGCAGATTTTGAACCTGCCGAAGAAGCAGTAGCGACTCAAACACAAGAGCCCGAACCGGAACTGCCACCTGCACTCCCTGTTGATGAGCCTGAGGCTCCTGTTGCAGAAGAGCATGAAACTCCGGTGCACGAGGAACCGGTGATACGGCACGAACTGGTTTTGGATGAGGATATCGTTTATACCGACGAAAATGAAGATGCAGAAGAGAGTAGGGAGGAATATAACTATACCGGGGACGAAGTAATAGACGATGATACGGCTTTTAGGAAAGTTGAGGAACATTTTTCGGTGCCGGAGATTACGCCAACCGAAACCGAGCAGGTGGCTGATTTCCCGCAGCCCGAAATGCCGTCGTACGCTGTACCGGAGCCGGTTAGCCAGTCTCCGGACGATTTTAACAAGCCACCGCTAACCCTTAACCAGATATTATCGGCACAAAGAAGCGGCACTACACGCATATCTGAGCAGTTGCCCCCTATTAAAGACTTGCGTTCGGCTATCAATCTTAACGATAAGATGCTTTACGTTAAAGATCTGTTTCATGGTTACAGCTTAAGCTACAGCGAAGCTATTGAGATATTAAACCGTATGAGCGGTTTTGAAGAAGCCGATAAGTTTTTACGCACAAACTATGCGGTGAAAAACAGCTGGGATGAAAAACAGGCTACCGTAGAGAAGTTTTATGCTTTACTGAGACGAAGGTTTAGCTGATGATTAACCACCCGCAATTCCCATCCGGTTACTATCCAGTTTAAGCAGGGTAAATAACAGCAGGGTAAAGCTCAACAACGATGAGCCGCCATAACTTACAAAAGGTAGTGGTATGCCTATTACCGGCACTATGCCGATGGTAAGGCCGATGTTGATAAAGAAGTGGAAGAAGATGATACAGGCTACCCCGTAACCATAAATGCGCGAGAAGGGCGCCCGTTGCCGTTCGGCGATGAGGATGATGCGTAATATCAGAAACACAAACAAGCCGATAACTACTACAGAGCCTGCAAAGCCCCATTCTTCGCCTATTGTACAAAAAATAAAATCGGTACTTTGCTCGGGCACAAACTGGAAGCGCGTTTGCGTACCTTTAAAATAGCCCTTACCCCACAATTTGCCCGAGCCTATGGCTATCTTACTCTGGTGAACATTGTAACCGGCCTTTTTCAGATCTGTTGATAACTGCAGCCATTCGTCGATACGTACGCGCTGGTGCTCTTTAATAACGTGTTTGTACACAAATGGTACGGCAAATGTAAACCCGATGGCCAGTATCATACCTGCCAATGCCGTTAACGCCCGCTTGCGGTTTCGCCTTACAATGGCTATGATAATGCCAAACACAATCAGTATGCCGCCAACCACAAAGATGGTTTTAAACAACAGGGATAAAATGAACAGGCCGATGAACATGGCGCCCACAATGAGGAAGTATGACGAAAGCCCCTCGCGGTAAAGTACAAATATCAATGAGCAAAATACCAGCGTTGAGCCATCATCGGGCTGCATTTTGATAAGCGCCATCGGGAAGAAGATGATGGCTGCTGCTGCGAAGAACGATTTAACTTCGGTAACTTTGATATTAACCCCGCTGAGATATCGCGCTAATAATAAACACGTCGAATATTTAGCGAATTCGGAAGGCTGAAGTTTTAATGGTCCTACCGATATCCAGGCCTGGTTGCCCATTACATTGTGCCCTATTACCAATACCAGCAATAGTAAAAAAACGGTCATGCCGTAAAAAAATGGGGTCAGTGCGCTAAAAAAACGGCTGTCGAGTAATAATATAATAGTAGCCAGGCTGATAGAGGCAATGATGAACAGCAATTGTTTACCATAGTTTGTATGCAAGCCAATAATACTGGGATATTTATCATCGTAAACAGCCGAATGGATGTTGAACCAGCCGATAGTACACAGGGCCAGGTAGATGAATACGGTTATCCAATCCACGTTGAAAAAGAAGCTGCGCTGGTTACTGGTCCTCATCGTTACGGGTTTGAATAGCTAATATTTGTCCGCCAAGGTTTTTCGCCTTTTTCTTATCTGCTGGTTTTTTTAGCCTGGCAACCCTCTTTGCACTGTCGGCAGCGGTATGCTTTGCTGTATCGGCTTTAACTGGTTTACTGCCTTTGATCTCGGGCAACAGGTTTTGCGCCATGATCCATTCGGGAGTTTTGCCCGATGGGCGGCTGCTGATGCTATCGCGCAGGTATTTTTCTACAATAAAGCTGGCGATAGGTGCGGCCCAATCTGCACCCTGGCCTGAGTTCTCGACCACTACCGCTACAGCTATCTTTGGATTAACGCGCGGAGCGAATGCTACGAATACCGAGTGGTTTTTGCCGTGCGGGTTTTGCGCCGTGCCTGTTTTACCGCACATGACAATGCCGGGTATTTTTGAACCTGCACCGGTACCATGGTCAACCACAGCCTGCATCCCGTCGATCACCGGTTCAAAGTATTGCTGATCGATATCCACGCTGTGTTTTACAGTAAATTCGGGTTTGATGATCTCTTTATCGCCAATGCGTTTGATAAGGTGCGGCTCGTAATAGTAGCCATGATTGGCAATGATACAATCGATATTGGCCATTTGCAGGGGCGTGGCTAAGATTTCGCCCTGGCCGATCGCATCGGATATAAAAGTGCTCGAGCGCCATTTTCTGCCCTTGAAAACTTTGTCGTAACGGGTAGTATCCGGAACGTAGCCTTTGAGCTCGTGCGGAAGATCGACATCCAGCTTTGCCCCGAACCCGAATTTGTTTACCCGGGCTTTCCAATCGATATAATTGTTTCGGGTATTGGCTATGCCATTAGTATTCATTAGCTTATCAAAAACGCTGCAGAAATACACGTTGCACGAGCCCTCGATACCTAAACGCAGGTCGGTAACGCCGTGATGGTGGGTACAGGCAACCCAGTGGTTACCAGCCTGGTAACCGCCTGCACAAAAATAAGTTGTTTGCGGGGTGATGATCCCTTCCTGCAAAGCGATCAATGCCGACAAGGGTTTAAACGACGAACCTGGCGGATATTGCGCCTGTATGGGCCTCACAACAAAAGGCTTATACGGGTTTTTGATGAGGTCGGCAATGTTGTTACCATGCTCGCGGCCTACCATCAGGTTAGGGTCGTAGGTAGGTGAGCTTACAAAACATAATATTTCACCGGTAGATGGCTCAATGGCGACGATGCTGCCTACTTTATTCTTCATCAGCTGCTCGCCAAGTTTCTGGATGCGGACATCAAGCGAGGAAATCAATCGCTCGCCGGCAACAGGAAGTGTATCGAGCGCGCCATGCATGTATTGTTCTTTTTCTACGCCGCGCGAATCGACCAGGGCATTGTGCACGCCACGCTGCCCGCGCAGCAATTGTTCGTACGACTTTTCGACCCCCGTACGTCCGATATAATCGCCGCGGTGGTAATAACCATTTGATCTTTTAATATCGTCATCGTTCACCTCATCGATGTAGCCTAAAAATTGCGCTGCCACCGAATCCGGATAAGTACGGACTGACCGTTGGTTGGCGTAAAAGCCGGGAAACTCAGACAAGTGTTCCTGCAGAGCTGCGTATAGCTTGACAGGTAGCTGTTTTTCGAAAGGAGAGGCTATGCCGCGCGAATAGGTAACTGCCTTTTTCCAGCGTTTATCAAACCCTTCCCTGTCAATGCCCAGCAACTTGCAAAGCTCAACCGTGTCAAAAGGCTTTACCTCGCGGGGGGTAACCATAATATCATAAACAGGTTCGTTTTGTACCAATGATTTTCCATTGCGATCCAATATCGGTCCACGGCCGGGGAATTGCAGTATCCTGCGTAATACGTTGTTATTGGCCGATACTGTATATTGAGGATCGATGAGCTGGATATAATAAAGACGGGCGAGTAAACCCACCGCCATTACTATAAATAAAGCCTGTATGAAATACCTGCGCTCAAAAAAACTGTTCATTAACGTTCCCTCTTCCTGTAAAATAACAACCCTGATAACAGCATTAAAAATACGGTAAATAACGAACTCAACAGAAACCTCACAAAAGTATATTGCAGTTCGGAAATACGGAAAACTTCGAGGTTAAATAAGAAGAAATGATGGATAAGGGTTAATACGAGGATATAGGTAAAGTACCAGCGAAAGCCCATAATACTGAGCGTTGGTTCGGGGTCGTTGTCAAAGCCGTCCTTCTGCACGGTAATGTTGATGAACGATATCCGCACAAACGCCAGCAAGGTACATGCTGCGGCATGCAGGCCGGGTGTATCGTAAAAAGCATCGATTGTTAAGCCTGTAATAAATGCTACCGGGAACAATACAATATTCGGTGTTTCGAATGGCAGCAATAAAATAATCAGGATATAAGGGTACGGGATTGACAGATCGTACAGGGTGATGTTTTTGAACAGGAAAACCTGGAAAAAAACCAGCACAAAAAAGCGCAGCACATTGATCAATATTGTCCTACTCATCTTTAACCCTGGTGGCCTCCACTTGTTTTTGTTCCATAGCCAGCCTGTTAACTACCACGTACACATATTCCAGTTTACTGTAGTCAACAGCCAGGCTAACTTCCATATTTAAAAACATGCCGCCCTCTTTGGCATGTAAGTTGCTTATTTTGCCGATAGGTATGCCGGCCGGATATAATGACGACAGGGTAGAAGTAACTACCGCTTCGCCTATCCTTGGTTTAACGTTATTAGATACGTCGATCAAAAGGCCCTGATGGGGGTCGAGGTTATCGCCCCATAAAAAGCTGCCCAGATCGCGGGTGTCGGCCAGCATGGCGCTCACCTTGGTTTTTTTGTGCAGAACCGATTGGATATTGGCCAGGTGATCGGTAGTATTAACTACAAAGCCTACCACGCCCGAGCCGCAGATAACGCCCATATCTTTTTGTACCCCGTCCTTACTGCCCCTGTTTATGGTGATGTAATTATTGCGATGGTTTACCGAGTTGTTGATCACTTTGGCAACAATGAAAGTATACTGTTGCTTGTAAACGCTATCGGCTATGGATTTTTTGGTCAGTGTGTCGATGTAGAACGACGAACGCAGTTCGCTTCTTAACCGGGCGTTCTCTCTTGCAAGGCTGTCATTCACCGTAGCTAACGACAGGTATTCGGTAACCTGGCCAACCTTTTGGTAAGCAAGCCCTGTTATCTGGTTTGATGAACTGATATAAGTCGCCTTCTGAAAGGAATTGTAATTGATGAGTATAAACAGCGCCGAAACCTCGAAAATAACAAACAGAAAAAATGCGTTGTACTTGCTGATGAATATCCAGAGGTTACGCATTTCCTGTTATATTTGATTGGGTATTGAGATATGCGTATTGCGTATTGAGACAGCGTGTGGGTTAAGCCTTTATATCTCAATACGCATATCGCTATACGCAATACTACTAAATTACTGCATCAAAAATTTAAAGTTTCCAATATTTTTAAGGGCGATACCAGTGCCCCTTACCACAGCGCGCAGCGGGTCTTCGGCAACGTGAACCGGCAGTTTGGTCTTAGCTGCCACACGCTTATCCAAACCACGCAGCAACGCGCCGCCGCCGGTTAAATAAATACCTGTTTGGTAAATATCGGCCGAAAGCTCGGGCGGAGTGATCTCCAGCGCCTTTAAAATCGCTTCCTCAATTTTCGAGATGGATTTATCCAGGCAGTGCGCTATCTCGGTGTACGATACCGTGATCTGCTTTGGTACGCCGGTCATCAAATCGCGGCCCTGTACGGCAAAATCGGCTGGCGGATCGGCCAGTTCGGGCAATGCAGCGCCAACTTCGATCTTGATCTTTTCGGCAGTACGGTCGCCGATCATGATGTTATGCTGGCGGCGAATGTATTGAACGATGTCGCTGTCGAAGTTATCACCCGCTACGCGGATCGACTGGTCGCAAACGATACCCGATAAGGCAATAACCGCGATCTCGGTAGTACCGCCACCGATATCGATGATCATGTTGCCCATTGGCTCTTCCACATCGATACCGATACCTACGGCAGCAGCCATTGGTTCGTGTATCAGGTAAACCTCTTTGGCGCCGGCAATCTCGGCCGAGTCGTTAACGGCGCGTTTCTCTACCTCGGTAATACCCGACGGGATACAGATCACCATCCGCAGCGAAGGGAAAAACCAGCCTTTACCCGGGTTGATCATTTTGATCATGCCGCGTATCATGTGCTCGGCAGCGTTAAAGTCGGCAATTACACCGTCTTTAAGCGGGCGAACGGTACGGATATTATCGTGTGTTTTACCTTCCATCTGCATGGCCTGTTTACCAATGGCAATTACCTTGTTGGTCGTACGGTCGAAAGCGACGATGGATGGTTCGTCGACAACAACTTTATCGTTATGTATGATGAGGGTATTTGCAGTACCTAAATCGATGGCAATTTCTTGCGTAAAAAAATTAAATAGACCCATTGGCTATGTTGATAAATAATTTACAAAGCTAAGTTATTAACACGAATTTCACTAATCAGTTTCGGCCCCCTCTCTAAATTGCGTCGGCGATCACGAATACCATGAAAAACTAACACTTAATGAATAATCTCTCCCGGTAAAGCCCTCCCTTCTCTGGAGGGTTTGGGTGGGGCTTTAATGTTTAAAGTGGCGCACGCCGGTCATTACCATGGCTATGCCCTTTGCATTACACATATCTATCGAGTCCTGATCCTTGATCGAACCGCCGGGTTGCAATATCGCAGTTATACCTGCATCGGCGGCAATCTCGGCACAATCCGGGAACGGGAAGAACGCATCAGAGGCCATTACCGCGCCGTTCAGGTCAAAACCAAAGTGCTTGGCTTTTACAATGGCCTGCTGCAATGCATCAACCCTGGATGTTTGGCCAACACCGCTCGCGATCAGCGTATTGTCTTTAGCGAAAACAATGGTGTTCGATTTGGTATGCTTAACTACCTTATTGGCAAAGAACAGGTCGCGCAGTTCGTGCTCCGTCGGTGCTTTTACGGTAATTGTCTTCATTTGTTCCGGTCCTTCAATCACGGCGTCCTTATCCTGCTCAATTACGCCGTTCAGTAAAGTCTTAAACTGTTTTACAGGCAGCTCAACCGGGTTGCGCACTAAAATAATGCGGTTCTTTTTAGCGGTAAGGTGTGTTAACGCTTCATCAGTGTAAGCGGGGGCAATCAGCACCTCAAAAAAAAGCTTACTGATCTCGATAGCAGTTTCCTCGTTGATCTCATCGTTAGCGATGATCACACCGCCAAAGGCAGAAACCGGGTCGCAGGCCAGGGCATCCAGCCAGGCTTCTTTAATGAACGATCGCGAAGCAATGCCGCAGGCATTGGTATGTTTTAATATGGCAATGGTCGGTTCGGTAAATTCATCGATCAGCAGCACCGCTGCATCAACATCCACCAGGTTATTATACGATAGCTCCTTACCGTTCAGCTTGGTGAACATCGCATCCAGGTTGCCGTAAAATACGCCTTGCTGGTGCGGGTTTTCGCCGTAGCGCAGGGTTTGGCTGGTTTGTATGCTTTGTTTAAATACCGGTATGGGCTCGTCCTGGTTAAAGTAGTTAAATATAGCGCTATCGTAATGCGATGAGATATTGAAAGCCTGTTTGGCAAACTTGCGGCGCTGATCGATAGTGGTCGATCCGTTTTGTGTTTCTAAAATAGTATTCAGTTCGGGATAATCATCTTTTGAGGCTACGATAACCACATCTTTATGATTTTTTGCGGCTGCACGAATGAGCGATATCCCGCCAATGTCAATCTTTTCGATCACATCCTCATCGCCCGCGCCCGATTTTACCGTTTCCTCGAAAGGGTACAGGTCGACGATCACCAGGTCAATCTCCGGTATCCCGTATTGCTGTAACTGCTGCTCATCGCTGGCTAAACCGCGGCGACCTAAAATACCGCCAAACACTTTGGGATGGAGGGTTTTTACACGGCCGCCCAGGATAGACGGGTACGAGGTCAGGTCTTCAACAGGTACAACATCAACGCCTAAATTGCGGATAAAAGTTTCGGTGCCGCCGGTCGAGTAAATGGTTACACCGAGGCGCTTTAACTGCAGGATGATCGGCTCGAGGTTGTCTTTATAATAAACAGAAATCAGGGCGTTTTTGATTTGAACGGAATTGCTCATCGGGAAAATTGAATGTGCCGCAAAAGTATGTTTTTAATAGGTTATATTAAAGTAAATGTGGTGTTAAAATTGGAAAAGATTTGAATGGCTATAAGCAGGTTACGAGGGGAGGAATAGTGTGATTAATGAATAGAAAAAATTGGGTAGATGCTGAAGCTTTAATGTTTTGCGGATAGAGGAGGTGTATCTTAATTTATTGGTTTTTGGGCATTCCCTGCGGGCCGGGCTATCCCTGCCCGTCCGGCAGGCGGGCGCTTATACTGCACAGGCCTTAACCACGGGGCCGGTATCCCTGCCTGCCGGCAGGCAGGCGCCGCTATCCCTAATGCGGGCTTTGCGTTGATATTATGCTTTGGTTAAAAGCGATAAATTTTGTATATTTATTGGGCAACCTGAAAGCGCGAAGCTGAAAAAGACGAACAGACAAGTCGCGAAAATTTCTGACAATTTCCCCCGTGGAAGAAAAGAGTCAGAAATCAAGACTTAAAATACCCATAAATACCCATGTGTTGCAGCGGACGACGGCTGCCTCTGGCAGCTTGATATTGCTCACTCGCGAGACGCGAGCGAGTGCGGGGAGTTGTCAAATCTGATATACTGAAAATATCGACAAATACCCACCTATCCGGAGCTGGAAGCTAAAAGTTATCTGAAATATTCAATTAGAAAAATCCGAAATCGAACATCCGAAATTCGAAATCAAAAAGTTACGGCTCAATCGGCTGCGGTGCACCGGGGTTATTGTCTTTTTCCTGGTCCTTTTTAAACTCGAGTTTACCGAACCTGTAGCTGAAGCTGATGCCGAACGAACGGTACGGCACACGCTTTAAGCTATACTGGCTGTTGCCCGGCTGTACAATGGTTGAGCTTTGGTTGATATAATCGTTAAAGGGCACGTTGGTAACAAAACCGATGCTTGCTTTTTTATCCAAAAATTGTTTGCGGGCGGCAAAACTGTATGATACGAAGGATGAGTTTTTGCCCTGCAGGCCGACATTCGGCGAGTTGTAGTTGGCAAAGGCCTCGGCGCCGAAATCGTTGCCGAACTGGTAAGCGGCATTTAGGTTTAAGCGGTACTCGTAACCCGCCACAAAGCTGGGCGTATTGGGCAGGTTATCCATAATGCGGCGCGTTGCAACCAGAAAGTTCGGGCGCACAGTAAAATCTTTGGTGATAGGCAGCGATGCCGAAAAGTTGACGCCAACACGTACTTCGGAGCCTACATTGGCGCGTGTGGTTACATAAACGTTGTTGTAAGTGCTGTCGCCCTCGCGAAAGCTTTTATAAGGTGTGGTGTATTGCTTTACATCAAAACCGTTATGGCGGTAAAATGTGGTGATGTTGATGTTGCCGCCCTTATCAAAGGACCGGTTGTACCCTAACTCAAAGTTATTGCCTATTTCGGGGTGCAGGTTGGGGTTGCCAAAGCTTACGTTGTAAGGGTCGGCGCTGTTGACGAATGGGTTCATATCACCAAAATCGGGGCGTTCTATCCGTTTGCTGTAGCTCAGTTTAACGGTTTGCGTTTTGGCGATCTTGTGCGATAACACGAACGATGGCGACAGGAAGTTATAATCGGGGATGACACCGCCTTTGCCATCTACAGTTGTGATGGTATACTCGTCGCGTAAGCCGGTTTTTACATCAAAAAAATCAAAAGCCTTAAACGATGCCGATGCATAGTACGAATACACATTGCGCCCGTAAGTAAAACTATTGGATTGCAGGGCATCGTAAATAAAATCGTTTTTGGCGGCGTTATAAGTGTTTACGTTTGATGTGCTGTTGATATTCTCGAAATAGAGCTTACCGCCGGTTTCTATAATGAAGTCTTCGGTTACCGGGTGTGCATAGTCGACAGCAATTTCCGTTTCGTGGTCCTTGCCCGGGTTATTGCCCATCGATCCGGTTGACGGGGTCGTAGAATTAATATAATCGGACTTTTGATAAAAGTTGCCGTTGTTTTTATTGAAGCTGCCGGTGTATTGTATGTCAAGCTCCTGGCCATCTTTCGCAAAGCTCTTTTTATATCCCAGGTTCAGGTCCACAGCGTCTTCGCCAAACTGGTTATTGGCATTGCGCAACGAAAACAGGTCAGAAAACGGGCTGATGCCAGCTTTAACGCTTTGGTCTTCCTGGCTGGTACTGCCATCGGTATGGTTGCTGAAATGGTGATAGCTTATACCGGCCGTTAGGTTATCGTGTTTGCTGAGGTTCCAGTCGAGCCCTAAACCTGTTTGAAAGCCGCCTCGTTCGATATAGCCAACGGCGTTTTGTAGCTGGCGGCGTGTGGTGTCGTTAAAGGTACTTAGCCTGTCTTTGGTACTGAAGGCTTCAGAGCGCAGGGTTTTGTTACCGCTAAAAAAGGCGTTTACGCCAAAATTGCTTTTACGGGCGTTAAGGTTCACCGAGGCGTTCTCCAGGCGCGTGCCTATAGATGCATTAATGCTGCCGTTATAGCCCTGTACCTTATTGTCCTTTAAAATAATGTTGATAATACCGCCGGTGCCGCTGGCATCGTACTTGGCGCCCGGGCTGGTTACTACTTCGATGCTTTTGATCTGGCTGGCGGGGATAGATTGCAGGGCGTCGGCCAGGCTTGCGCCGAATATGCTGGATGGTTTGCCGTTGATGAGGAACTTAATGCTCGGGTTGCCTAACAGTTCTACATTTCCGTCGATATCGACGGTTACCATGGGTACCTTTTTCAGGATGTCGGTAGCTACGCCGCCTTGTGCCGTAAGGTCGTTACCAACGTTGTATACCAGCTTATCTATCTTGTTTTCAACGGTACTGGCCTGTGCGGTGATGTTCACGTCTTTCAGCATTTTTTGCGACGAGCTCAACGCGATGTTGGGAATGACAACTGCAGGATGTGCGGCGTTGACGATAATATGATCGGCGGTAAAGCGCTGGTAACCTATGAAGTCAACAGCGATATGGTATTCGCCGAAAGGCAGGCCGTTGATGCTGAAATTGCCTTTAGGGTCGGTGGTAGTTCCGTTAACAGGCGATGTGCTGCCTTGTTTGTAAATGCCGATGGTAGCATAGTCGACAGGTAGTTTAGTGGTAGCATCAGTTACCTTGCCGGTGATTTTGCCTTTGCCGGTTGGAGTTTGGGCGCTAACGCTGATGCAGAAAGAAGTAAATAATATAAACAGGGTAAAAAGATATTTCATTTAAAATAGAATGCTTGCTGCAAAAGTAGGCAGCGAATCTGGAGCAAATTTGGATTTGAAACAGGCGAAATATTTGCTTTGGTAATTTTATAGTGACAGACCCGCTGGATAACCCTCTGCCAAGGCCTTAAAAAAAGCAGGCGAAAATATGCTTAAATTTGGTTGAAAAGGCAAATTTGTTGTAAATTTTGCTGGCCGGGCACTTGCCTGTCATTGTATAGTTCAATTTAAAATTCCAGCTTTACGGTATTATAAAATAACATGAAGAACTACATCATCGCAGACGAATGGAACATTATCGAAGAGGGGTTCGACCCGCATTTGAATAAAGTATCCGAAAGCATATTCAGCCTGGGTAACGGGCGCATGGGGCAGCGCGCCAATTTTGAGGAAACCTACACCGGCGAAACATTGCCAGGTAACTATGTGGCCGGGGTTTACTATCCGGATAAAACCCGCGTAGGCTGGTGGAAAAATGGTTACCCGGAGTATTTTGCCAAGGTGCTCAATGCGGCTAACTGGATAGGTATAGGGGTTATCATTGGTGATGAAGAACTCGACTTGAATACTTGCAAGGTAACCGATTTTAAACGTGTGCTTAACATGCACGATGGTTACCTGGAACGCAGCTTTACTGCTGAATTGAAAAGCGGCAAACAAGTACAGGTAACCGCTAAACGTTTTTGCAGTATCGTTGATGAAGAAGCAGGTGCTATCAGCTATAGTATAGCTCCGATTAATTTTGATGGCGAAGTAACCTTTACTCCTTTTATTGATGGCGACGTAAGCAATGCTGATTCGAACTATGACGAGAAGTTTTGGGACGAAGTAGCTCAGGAGGCTGAAGGAAATGAGAGCTATTTAACGCTCCGTACAAAAAAGACCGGCTTTGAGGTTTGTACCGGAAGCCTGTTCACTATTTCGCGGACGACTGAGGGAGCCAAAGTGCCGACGTACTACTATGGAAATGCACAGAACATATCGAAAGAAAAATATGTGGCTTTAGTTACCAAAGCTCCATTGTTAAAAGGTGAAACAACAACCATTTATAAATACGCAGCCAACGTTTCGTCACAAAATCATAAGCCCGAAGAACTTGTAGCAGCTTGCAAGAATGTGATTGCGATGGTATCGGCTAAAGGTTTTGATACCATGCTTGCCGAACAGGCCGCAGCCTGGCATGCCAAATGGGAAGAAAGCGATATCGTGATCGAGGGCGATGTAAAGGCGCAGCAGGGCATCAGGTTCAACATCTTTCAACTATCGCAGACTTATACCGGCAAAGACGACCGGTTGAACATCGGCCCGAAAGGTTTTACCGGCGAAAAATACGGCGGCTCTACCTATTGGGATACCGAAGCTTACTGCGTACCGTTTTACCTGGGTACCGCGGCGCCCGAAGTTACCCGCAACCTGCTTATCTATCGCCATAAGCAATTGGGTAAAGCCATCGAGAATGCCGCCAAGCTTGGTTTTAAAGATGGCGCGGCCCTGTACCCTATGGTGACCATGAATGGCGAAGAATGCCATAACGAGTGGGAGATCACGTTTGAGGAGATACACCGTAACGGAGCCATCGCTTACGCGATCTTTAACTACATCCGCTACACCGGGGATCAAAACTACCTCAACGAGTACGGCCTGGAAGTGCTCATCGGCATAGCCCGTTTCTGGAAACAACGGGTTAACTGGAGCAATCAAAAAAAACAATATGTAATGCTGGGCGTAACCGGGCCGAACGAGTACGAAAACAACATCAACAATAACTGGTACACCAGCATGCTGGCCACCTGGTGTATGGAATATACCATGGAAGCAATCGAACACGTTAAACAAACTGATGCCGCCAGGTTTAATGCCCTGATCAAACAGCTCAGTTTTAACGAGGCTGAAGAAACCAGACAATGGCAGCACATCATTACTAACATGTACCTGGGCGAGGATAAAGAGCTGGGCATTTTTTTACAGCAGGACAACTTTTTGGATAAAGAGATCATCCGGGTAAAAGACCTGCCCGCCGCCGACCGGCCGCTTAACCAGAAATGGAGCTGGGACAGGATACTGCGCTCGTGCTTTATCAAGCAGGCCGATGTTTTGCAGGGACTGTATTTTTTTAGCGATAAGTACGATGAGGAAACCCTGCGCCGCAATTATAATTTCTACGAGCCGTTAACCGTGCACGAGAGCTCGCTGTCGCCCTGCATACACGCCATATTAGCTTCGAGACTGGGTTTGGAGCAGGATGCCTATAATTTTTACCTGCGCACCTCAAGGCTCGACCTGGACGATTACAACAACGATACCGAAGACGGCTGCCATATCACCTCGATGGCCGGCACCTGGATGAGCGTTGTTGAAGGCTTTGCCGGTATGCATGTTCAAAATGATACTTTAAGCTTCCGCCCGTTTTTGCCGGAACAATGGATATCTTACTCCTTTAATATCCGTTTCCGCGAAAGCATGATTAAAATTAAGGTAGACAGAGGTGGAGGGGCGTTTTCCAATTTTTCGGCAGTTCCGGTCACCATCAGCGTATTTGGTCATGCTTATACCATCGCACCATCCGCAAGTCAAACGGTGAAGTATCCGGATAACAAATAGCATTAAAAAGAAAAAGTCCCGGTTAATTAACCGGGACTTTTTACTGACCATTAATTATTACACTTATAAAAGTTTCGTTTTAACATCCTTACCAAAGCGGTAGCTCAGGGTTATCTCCTGTGTGGTATTGTTAATGCCGCCCAACGCATATTTACCTACGCTAAACTGGTAGCTGTAGCCAAACATGATGTTCTTATTCAGGTTAACCGAAACTATCCCGGCCAGGGCATCCTGGGTATGGTAATTTATACCTAAGCCTAATACGTCTTTAATGTACAGGGTTGTAGATACATCAACCATGATTGGTAAGTTGCTGCCACCGTAAGCTATCAAAGCCGCGGGTTTAACTTTAAAATCATCATTTAAAGGTTTAATGTAAGCGGCGGTTAAGTAGTAGGTATTCATGATGTAGTTATTCTCCTGTGCCGATTTACCGATGCTGTTTAGGGTTAAACGCGGCAATGAAATGCCCACGTAATAATTGCTGCCCGATAGCATTGCGCTTAGGCCCACATTGGTTTCGGTTTCGTCGATATCGCTGTTGGCGAAGCGCGGATCGGACGGGTCTAAAGCCGAAGTATGTACCGTGTGATTGCGGAAACCTGCGTTGATACCGGCCGATAAGAAGCTGCCGCCGGATAACTGGATCTTTTTGGCAAAAAAGGCATTGATCTCGGTTAGGTTTTCGGCGCCATATTTATCGTTTAAAACAACCAAACCTGCACTGCTGGCAATGCCTGGTATAGGCATGGCCCCGTTAAACAAAAAGGTACTTGGCGCACCGTTTATACCGATGAACTGTTTGCGGCCAACCACGTTAAGGCTACCGGCGTCGTCGAGGGTGGAGTAGGCCGTATTAACCGGTGTAATATTGTTCATATACTGTGTGAAGGTAAAAGGCTGCTGTGCCCATGCCTTGTCGGATACCTGTCCCAGTACAAGCAGTATCAATATGGATAGATATTTTTTCATGTCGAAGGTTTTTTTAGTGATTTTAACCAACCCATGCAGCTATGCAAAATAACTGCATGGATATCATTTTTAGTTTTATACTGTCTTTATACTGATTAATATTTTAAAACAAAGTAACCGGTTATATGATTTTGTTCTCCGCCTGCTGTCCAGTCGATCAGGTAGAAATAAGTACCTGCCGGCAGATAATGGCCGCTGTTATCCTTGCCGCTAAACACCAGGTCTTTGTTGTTATATCCCGTTAATGCAAAAACCTTATCGCCATTGCGGTTAATGATCTTCACGTGGTTATCAGGGAAGTTCTGCAATCCTTCGATGTACAGGAAGTCGTTGATACCGTCGCCGTTCGGCGATACAGCCTGATCAACTTTCACCACCTGGCCCGACGGATCAACCACCTGGACATATTGCGTAACATTAGGCGCTGCCTGGTAATTGGCGTTACCGGCTTGCGAGAATGTGATGATGACATTGCCCACATGCACCGGTACGATGGTCGAACCTACAACCTTAACAATCGTTGGGTCTGATGATACCATCGTTACAGGCAGGCCCGACGAAGCAGTAGCGTTCGGCGAATAGGCCGCTGCACCCCTGGTTTGGTATGGAATAGTAGCAACGGTGATGGTTTGCGTACCCGGGCCAACCGTTAAGGTTTTAGAGATACTTGCCGTACCGGTGTAGTTACCCGATGTTGGCGATATACTCGCGGTAATGGTAGCCGTGCCAATACCCACAATATGGATCTTTCCGTTAACAATGGTAGCTACCGCAGGGTTACTGCTGGTATACACAATCGGGTCGCCGGTGCTGCGTGCCAGTGGGTCGAAGTCGGCTTCTCCGTAGCTGTGGTTGCTGGTAAAGTTATCCCATGTTAATGTTTGTACCGCAGGTACAATGGTCAGGGTGCCTTTGCCGTAAGTAAACGTATAAAGGGTTGATACGGCTCCGCTCGCTGTTAACTGGTAAGTGCCTACCGGTATATTGCCGAAGAACCCGTTTGGCGAGCGCCCGTTGATGCTTACTACAGGCTGCGCGCTGAATTTTGTACTATCATCAAGCGGAACGTTACCGGTAGCGCTCTTAAACCCATCGTAAATCAGTGGGAATGAAATGAGCTGGGAGCCATAAGTGTAGGTTACATTTTTAGGCGTAATAGACATCGGTGCTTGTACCACAGTTAAGGCAATACTTGCGTTTGCAGCCGCTGCATTTGTATTATCAGCAGGCGACGATGCCGTGATCGTACTTGAGCCTGTGCCCACAATATGTATCAGCTGGCCGGTAGTAACCGTAACACCGTTGGTAACAGCAGTGGCCACTGTAGTAGTACCGCTGGCATATAAAACAGGGCTGGCTGCACCCAGTGATGATGATGCCGGGCTAAAGTCGGGGTCGCCATAGTATTTGTTTAGCGGCGTTTGCGCTATCACGATCGGGGTCACCGTCAGGGTTTGGCTTAATACCTGGGTTGGCACGCCGCCGCTGCCGGCCTGGGTAGCCGTAATGATAGCTGTATTGCCTAATGAGGCAGTTGGCGGTACATTAAAGTGCAATTTATTGTTCACTATGCTTACCAGGCCGGGGTTGTTGCTGGTATAGGTAATCGGTACGCTGGTAATCGTACTTGTAGCGCCCGGATCCAGGTCGGTTAAGCTGAATGCCTGGGTACGGGTAGCTGCAAAGGTAAGCGTTGCCGCAGGCGATACCGTTAACACCTGGGTTGTAGCTGCCGGAATAGTAGAGTTGCCTATAGCCACCTGGGTAGCAGTAATGGTAGTTATACCTGCCGATACCATGTGGATGTTGCCATTAACGATAGTGGCCACTGCCGGGTTGCTGCTGGTATAGGTAATTGGTACCGAGCTCAAGGTGCTTGTAGCTCCCGGAGCCACGTCAACTGTTCCATAAGTTACACTGCGGGTTGCCGCGAAAGTAATTAACGGCGCAATCACCTCTAAATTCTGGCTTACATCGGGCACAACAACATTACCTAACGATGCCGTGATGGTGGTAATGCCCAAACCAACAAAATGAATATTGCCATTAACGATAGTGGCTACTGCAGGGTTACTGCTGGTGTATGTAATAGGCACTGCGGTATTGTTTGCAGTTACCAATTGATAGTTGCTGGTTGCCGCAGGAGCCAGATCGTTGGTGTTGAACCTTACCTGGTTCAGGTTGGGGTTCACCGGAGTTGTCGGGAATATCTGCTGGCCTAATGGCGGGAAGGTTATCGAAGCCGGAGTTATAGTGAGTGGCTGCGATACGTCGGCCGGGGTTGTACCTGGTATGCCGTTAGGGCCACCACCTGCCGAAGCTGTAATGATGGTTGTATTCGGACTTGGGTATGTTACCACGCCATTGATGATAGATGGCGGTGTCGGGTGGATATTGCCGTTAACAATTGTAGCTACAGCGGGGTTGCTGCTGGTAAAAGTAAGCGTAGCGCCATTGCTTGCGGTAGCACTTGGCGTGTAATCGCCGGTGTTGCTGAACGGCTTGCTGCCCAGCGGCTGGAAGGTAATAGTTGGCGTCGACACCGACGTAATGGCAGGCAGCAATACCAGGCTCGAGCTAACCGGGATTGGCTGATAGTTGGCCGAAGTAGGCTGACTGGCTGTGATAGTACAGGTACCTACACCAACCAGGTGAAGTGTATTGCCGTTAATAATGGTTGCAACGGTAGGGTCGCTGGTTGAGTAAACTATCGACGGGCCGCTTAATGTACTTGTAGCGCCAAGGGTCACGTCGCCCGAGTTGACCAGTTTGGTTCCGAGGGCTGCAAAAGTGATCGTAGCCGGGGTAACGGTTAGATTTTGAATGGAGCTTAACGGGGCCGGAGAACCCTGATACGAGCCCTGAGAGGCTGTGATATAACAGGTGCCGATACCGGTATAATGTAAGTTATTACCGTTAACAATGGTCGCTACTGAAGGATCGCTGCTGGTATAAACTACCGGGGCAGCAGCATTGATCGAACCGGTTGTGGTTAAGGCAAGATCGGTCGATGTAAATACCTTGGTGCCTAAGGCAACCAAGGTTAATGTAGGCGTTGTTACCACAAATGATTGCGCCACATCGGCCGGAGCAATATAACCCGCATTGATGGCATCGGTATTTTGTGATGCAGTGATCGTTGTGGTACCAATACCTGTAATATGGATTGCATTATTTACGATAGTGGCCACGTTAGGATCGCTGCTGGTATACGTGATCGGTATGGTAGTTAATGTGCTGGTAGCGCCCAGGCCGATATCATTAATTTGATATGGTTTGCTGGTTAACGCACCAAAAGTGATAACCGGGTTTGTTACGGTTAATGCCGAAGTTACATCAGCAGGGAGAGTAGCTGTACCCGTCGCGCCACCGCCTTGCGAGGCTTTAATAGTAGCAGTGCCAGGGGCCACAAAATGAATATTGCCGTTAACAATAGTTGCTACAGCAGTATTGCTGCTGGTATAAGTAATCGGCGTCGTCGAAACTGTACTTGTAGCGCCCGGAGCAAGGTCAATATCCGTTAACGCCTTGCTGCCCAACGATGCAAAAGTGATGGTTGGCGCTGTTACCGTTAACGATGAGGTAACATCGACAGGTAAAATACCATTGCTTACCGTGCCGCCGCCCTGAGATGCTGTAATAGTGGTTGTACCGGTACCTACGTAATGGATATTGCCGTTAACGATAGTCGCAACTGCAGTATTGCTGCTGGTATAAGTAATCGGCGCAAGGGTATAAGTACTTGTTGCACCGGGGGCAAGGTCGGTGCTGTTTAACGCTTTCGAACCAAGGGCTGCAAAGGTAATGGCCGGTGTTCCGGTAATGGTTAATACCTGTGTCGCATCGGCAGGTACAGTGCTTGTACCGGTTGCGCCACCACCCTGGCTGGCGGTAATCGTGCTCGTGCCTGCGTTGATGATATGGATCTGCCCGTTAACAATAGTTGCTACCGCTGTATTGCTGCTGGTATAGGTGATCGGGATACCGGCAACAGTACTGCTTGCGCCGGGGGTGATATCATTATTATTATAGGTTACAGTACCCAATGCAGGGAAGGTAATTGCCGGGGCCACTACTGTTAATACCTGTGATGCCGATGTGGCGCCGCTTTGTGTCTGCGATGCCGTAATGGTTGTGGTATTGTTCGGCGATGCAGGTACCGGGGTTGTTAAGTGAATCATGCTGGCGCTGCCGGTAACGGTAGCGCTAAATCCTGATCCGTTGCCAACAGTAGTTAAAGCCGCTCCTGTTAAGGTAATTACAGCGCCGTTTACCGGCAGCGCACTTAACGCCTTAATGGCAATAACACTACCGCCCGAAACAACAACAGTTGCAGTTGTTGTACTGATGTTGCCGTTAATGGTGAGCGGTACCGCAGTATAGGTACCATTGGTATAGCCCGAACCGCCTGTTACCGGTACATTAAACGTAGGATAGGTTACGATAGTTGCTACTGCAGGGTTGCTGCTGGTATACGTAAACGGAATACCCGGAACAGGGCTGCTTGCACCCGGACTAAAGTCGATATCCGTGTATTGTTTTGTACCATACACCGGTAAAGTTATCGCAGCTTGTATTACTGTGAACGGTTGCGAAACGTCGGCAGGCAAAGTTGTAGTACCCGTGGCGCCGCCGCCTTGTGATGCTTTAATAGTTGTGGTACCGGGTGCAACAACGTGGATTTGACCATTAACGATGGTTGCAACGGCTGTGTTGCTGCTGGTATAGGTTATTGCTGCAGTAACAGTGCTTGTAGCGCCTGGCGCAATATCAACCGTGTTTGTCGATATCGCATTTGCCAATGGCGGGAAGTAGATTAGCGGAGCGCTTACTACCAATGGCTGGCTCACATCGGCAGGTAAAGTAGCAGTACCCGTAACACCGCCGCCTTGTGATGCGGTAATGGTTGTTGTACCTGTACCAACAAAATGAATGAAGCCGTTAACAATGGTTGCTACTGCAGTATTGCTGCTGGTATAGGTGATAGGCACTGTAGTGAGCGAGCTTGCCGCGCCCGGGTTCAGGTCGGAAGCTGTCATCGTCTGTGTACCGAAAGCCGGCATGACGATGGTATTCTGGGCCACTGTCAATACCTGTGAAACATCCGGAGGAAGCGTTGCGGTACCCGTGGCGCCGCCACCTTGCGATGCGGTGATAGTTGTAGTGTTGTTGGTTGATGGCGATCCAATTAAGTGGATAACGCCGCCGGCGCTTGCTACCGTAACAGTAAAGCCGGTACCGGCGCCACCAATTTGCGATGCCGCGCAGGTTAACTGATCATTCACTTTATAACCGCTGCCGCCCGATAAAATAGTTACACCGGTAACTGATCCGCCGACTACCAGGATCTGTGCGGTTGCGCCGGTACCTGTACCGGTTACGCCATTGGCATAGATCAGGGGTACAGGCGAATAAGTTCCGATAATGTAATTGCCGCCGCCGACAGGGTTATTAAGCCCGGTTATGCTGTTTGGCAGGATGGTAGCCACAGCAGTATTGCTGCTGGTATAAGTGATCGGTACAGTTGGTAAGCTTGTCGTCGCAGCCGGGTTGATGTCGGTAGCGTTTAAAGTAACCTTTCCTAAGGCTGCCATGTTCAATGTTGGCGGAGTTACGGTTAAAGCTTGTGTAACGTCGGCCGGCAGGTTACTGGTACCTGTAGCGCCGCCACCCTGCGATGCCGTGATGGTCGTAGTACCTGGTGTTACAAAATGCACAGTACTTCCAACTCCGGATACGGTAATGCTGAACGGCGAATTGGTTGTTGTACCACCCAGGCTGGTTACCGGGCACGATAAAACATCGCCTGCGGTATAGCCAGAGCCGGCCGAAGTAATGGTATAGCCGATAACGCCATTGGTGGTCGAAACTACGGTGCCGCCAACCACTATCTGCGATAAGGTTGCAACGGTAATGGTTGCTGTAGCGCCCGTGCCGGTGCCGCCGGTAAGGGCCACGTTGGGATAAATGCCATTTACATAGCCTGCTCCCCTTACAAGGGTGTTGGTTGATGTGATCGCATTATTGGTAATGGTAGCCACTGCGGTATTGCTGCTGCTGTAAGTAATAGGTACGGTGGTAATTGTACTTGTAGCGCCGGGGTTAACATCGGTACTTGAGAAAGTACGTGTGCCAACTGCCGGGAAAGTAATTGTAGGAGGGGTTACAGTTAAATTCTGTGATACACTTGCCGGTAAGCTGATGTTGCCGGTGGCAGCTCCGGCAGGGCCGGTTTGCGATGCTGTGATCGTGGTTGTACCGGTGCCTACAAAGTGGATATAATCGTTAACGATGGTAGCTACCGCGGGGTTGCTGCTGGTATAAGTTATCGGAAAACCGGTACTTACCGCTCCAACCACCACCTGGAAACCGCTGCCTGTGCCACCAATGCTTGCCGCAGGGCAGGTCAAAATATCGCCAACGGCATAGTTAATACCTGTTGATACAGGCACTACTGATGTTACAACACCGCCGATAACGGTAATAGTTGCAGTAGCCCCTGTGCCCGAACCACCGGTTAAGGGTATGGCATAATAAGTGCCGTTAGTATAGCCCGAACCTGCCGAAGGTGCATTAAATGTCGAGATACTGCTGGTTGTAAAGTTTGAGCCCGTAGCGCCGGGGTTTAAGTCGGCACTAGTAAACTGTTTGGTGCCCAGCGGCGGGAAGTTGATAACCGGTTGCGTAACAGTTAAAGTTTGTGATACATCAGGTGGGATAGCTGCTGTATTAAGCACATTTATTGCGAAGCCGGAGCCGCCTCCAATGCTTGCTGATACAGCGCTTAAAGTATTGCCGAAGGCATAACCGCTGCCGCCATTGGTAATATATACAGTAGTAACACTGCCGTTGGCAACCACAATGTTTGCGATGGCCCCTGTACCTGTACCGCCGGTAAGTGCTACATTAGTGTAGGTGCCATTAACGTATCCCGAGCCACCCGCCAAAGCGTAAGTACTCAGAATATTGCCATAAGTTATACCTGTTGTACCCCCACCCTGGCTGGCTGTGATAACCGTAGTATTGTTAGGGGCCGCTGGTACCGCATTGTTAAAGTGAATATTGCTGGTATAACCTGTAACGGTATAGGTAAAGCCGGAGCCTGCTCCGCCAATTGATGAAGAAGCACAGGTCAAAACATCACCAATGGCGTAGGTAGCGCCGTTTGCGGTAATAGTTACAGCAGTTACCGCGCCGCCCGAAGTGGTAATGGTCGCAGTAGCGCCGCTGCCCGTTCCACCCAGGACCGGAACTTTGTAATAAGTGCCGGCCACGTAAGACGAACCGCCGGTAGTGATACTCCCGGTAATAATATTGTTGATGGTTGCTACAGCCGGGTTACTGCTGGTATAAGTAATAATTTTATTGGTGACTGTGCTTGAGCCGCCCACAGCTATATCCTGTGCCGAATAAGGCTTGGTGCCTAATGTTGGCAGGGTAAGCGTAGGCGGGGTAACAACAAGGGTATTTGTTACATCCGGCGGAAGCGTAGCGTTTCCCAAAACGCCGCCTCCCTGGCTGGCGGTAATAACAGTTGAGTTATTGGGGGCCGCAAGTGCCGATATATAACGGATATTATTGGTTAGCGACAATACAATAACGCTGAAGCCCGAGCCTGAACCGCCTATGCTTGATGCCGCGCACGACAAAACATCGTTAGCCTGATAGCCCGAACCATTGGTTGTTGGCGTAACTGTTGAAACTATACCGTTGGTTACGACAATGGTCGCCAGTTCGCCGCTGCCACTGCCGCCTGTTAAAGGCACGTTTAAATAGGTCCCGTTAACATAGCCGCTACCGCCGTTAGGTGCACCCAAAGTAAGCGTATTGGTAATAATGGCTACCGAAGGATTGCTGCTGGTATAAGATATAGCGGGCGCGTTTGTAGCCGTACTTGTAGCTGCCAGCGCAAGTTCGGTATTGGTAAATACTTTACTGCCCAAAGCAGCGAAGGTGATAGCCGGCGATGTTGGGGCTGCTGCAGCACTCACCGTTAATACCGAAGTTTGATCGGTAGGCGCCGGGTAACCAGCAGCCGTAGCTGCTGCTGCCTGCGAAGCGGTGATGGTTGATGTACCAATACCCACATAATGAATGTTACCATTAACTATAGTTGCTACAGCAGGGTTACTGCTGGTCAGCGTAATCGGTATATTAACTAAGGTCGAGGTGACAGTTGGCGTAAAATCAACCGGGGTGAAAGTTTTCGTACCTAAAGCGGTGAACGAAATAGTAGGCGCTGTTACGGTTAAAGCGCTGGTCGCATTAACCGGGAGATTCGGATCGGTACCTCCGCCCTGCGATGCGGTGATAGTAGCGCTACCCAGGCCAACGTAGTGTACGTTGCCGTTCACTATAGTAGCCACAGCGGTATTGCTGCTGGTGTAAGTGATTGGAATGTTGGATAAACTGTTGCTCGATGCCCCCAATGGCAGATCGATATTGCTGAACGCCTTGCTGCCTAAAGCCGCGAAGGTAATAGTAGGTGTAGCCGGTGGGGTAGTGGTGGCCGCCGTAACAACTAAAGTGGTGTTAGTTGCCGTTACAGTTGCCGTACCGCCGGTACCTACCGGGTAAGTTATGGTTGCTGTTATAGAGTTATTTGGAGATGCCGAGGCATTTAGCAGGTGCACTTTATTGTTAACAATAGAGAATGCCGTAGCTCCTGAACTGGCCGGCGCGCTGCTATTGCTGTATACAATGGTCGTATAATAAGGATTGGTACCGCTTAGTGTAGCTCCGGGATCAAAATCGGGCGAGCCTACTGCTTTGCTGCCTTGCGATGCCGTAAAAGTTGGCGCCGGTGGGGCAGTTATGGTATATACTGCAGATACCGCGGCAGCATTAGGGAAATTGCCGTTACCGGCCTGGTTGGCCGTAATGGTTACCGTACCGGTTGCTACCAGGTGTATACGGTTGTTGATAATAGTTGCAACCGCAGGGTTATTGCTTGTATAAGTGATTGGATAGTTTGGGAAACTTGCAGCGGCATAAGTACTTACAGCCGGAGGTGTGATATCTGCCGATTGCAAGGCTACACTTGCTGCCGGAAATGCACTGATCACTGCCTGTGCACCCGCGTTAACTGTCAGGGTTTGCGTTTTTACCGGTGCAGCGCTGTAATTAACACCGTCGCCGGGCTGCGAGGCTGTGATAACCGCTGTACCCACCCCAACAAGGTGTATCTTGTTGTTTACGATAGTAGCGACTGCAGTATTGCTGCTGCTAAAATTTACCGTTAAACCGGATGTTGCTGTTGCTGTTATGGCAAAATCGGCAGCACCAAAAGTTTGGGTAGTTGTGAACGCATTAAAGGTAATGGTTTGTGCGGCAGGTGGCGCTAAAACCACCCTCGCCACCGGTTTGCTAATGTTAGCCTTTACCGATTGATGCTGCGATAAACCTATTACAATCAGGAAAATGAATAAGTAAATTTTTTTCATACGGGTTTATTTAGTTTAATTTGGCAATAAAGCTTTTGGTTAGTTGCTTTTATGTGTATACAGTTAGTTTGCATGTTATAAATAGTCCACACGTATCGGTAATAAATTCTTGCTGGTTAAAGAATAAATTAAGGCTACACTGTGCTCGATGGTTATGTGTCTGTTGTTACAGAGGTTAATAATTGTAGCTACGAACGTAATGTATTATATTTAAAAGGCCATCCTGTAGTGTCATGCTTACAGTTAATTTGAAGGGTTGAAAAGCAGACGGAAAAATGCCCTGAGGATGAGAAATTTATATATCGTTTAATAATCAATGCCGGTTTTTATAAATTTTGATACGACAGCATAGTAAAAATTGCTTTTCTGTTATTTCTTCGTAGTAAATTAAAAATGTGTGTTTGACGTTTAATGCGCCTGCTGCTAAACGGTCAGCAATCACAAATGAAGCACACACCCGTTCATTTATCGTGTCAGTATGATAAGTCAGCTCAATAAAACCAACGATTTTTGAGATATTTGCCGCCGTGGATAATTTAAAACAAGCCCTGTATGCCTTATGTTGGCAATATGTTGAAAGCCGTATTGCAACAGCTGCTGAGGCTATAAGATCGGCGCAGCAGGCTGCCGGCGAAGAAACCAAAAGCAGCGCCGGCGATAAATACGAGACCGGCCGCGAAATGATGCAACAGGAAACTAACCGCAATATGACCCAGTTGGCAGAAGCCAATAAACTAAAAATAGCTCTGAATCAGATACCGGTTGATGCACCACCGGCTGGAATTGTGCAGCCCGGGAGTTTGGTGATTACCGATAGCGGCAACTTTTATATTGCCATAAGTGCAGGCACTTTAACCTGCCATGGGGAAACCTGTTTTGCCGTATCTATTACCTCGCCAATCGGCATGCAACTCAAAGGGAAAAAGGCCAGTGAGCATTTTAGTTTAAACAACAAGCAATATCGCATTCTGTCTATTCTGTAAAACCTTCGTAATGTCTTAAAAATATACCGATGAGTATATTTTTATTATAAACTCCGAAATTTAAACGGCAAAACGTTTAGGTATTTTTACAAAAAATCATTAAAAAATTAATTTTGTTAAAAATTTAGTAAAAATTAAAATTAATTGTTGAAAGTATTGCAATTAAAAATACTGTTCGTACATTTGTAATGTAATTAATGCAAGGCGCTGGTTCGGCAGCAAAGATTTAAGGTTCGAGTCCTTCCTTCGCAACTCTTCTCATAATTTAGGTTTATAATTGGTTAGTAAAGGCCTCCTGCCCATCAGGAGGCTTTACTGTTTTTATGTCATTTTAAACACACGTTTATAATTAAATATCCTAACAAACAGGTGTTTAATTGCATTTGCGGCATTATTGAGTATTTTTGGCTACATGTTCCAGTTCCCCCGTTCACACAAATCAATTCAATAGCCCTCCCCGTTAATGTTCCGTCTCCTGATAAGCAAATATTTACCTGTATATCTCATCATCAGTATCCTGCTAACCGCCTGCTTTAACCAGCAAAATGATAACAGTAAAGTTTTAAAGAAGCGTTTCGCGGAAATAGATAGCCTGATCATCGCCGGAAAGAGCGACAGCGCAATTTTATTGCTGAATAAATTACGCCCAAAGATTAAAAATACCGACCCTTTGATATGCACCTATTATAACTTTCAGGCACAGCATAACCAGGATAACCTGCAGTTAATGCAGATATATGCCGACAGCTCTATAACTTTTTTTGCAGACACCGATAAAGCAAAGCAATATCCGGATGCTTATATCAATGCCCTGCTTGTAGAGGGTGATATCAGTATGAAAAAAAAGAAATTTGATACCGCGCTCGATTATTATTATAAAAGTAAAAGGCTTATATCGGCCGCCGGCTGCGAGGATGGTACGCTTGCGGGCAAGATAGCCAACATTTATTATCAGCAAAAAAACTATCGCCTGGCTGCCCAGTGCCTGATTGAGAGTTACAGGCATTTGCAATATTGCGCCCAATTTACCCAGCAGAAAACCTTTTTTATCAGGCAGGGCCAGTTGAATAACATTGCTATAGCGTATCAGAGGGCCGGTATGCCCGATAGCGCGTTGTATTACTATAACGAGGATGTAAGATGTATAGATAAGGCTGAAGAAAATCCTAATCTTGGCGAGTTTTACACGCGATCTGCACGTATTGTTGTGTACGATAACCTGGGCGGGCTTTATCTAAAAACCGGCGACCTGGTTAAGGCCGAGGATTATCTGCTTAAATGTATTGCCATTCCCAATAAGGATGTTGACGGGGTGCATATACCGCCTTATCTGAAACTGGCTGAAATTTATTTAAATACCAATCGGTATAAAAAAGCGATAGAAATGTTTGCAAAGAGCAGGGCCCTGCTTGATAAATATAAAAAGGATAACCCCGATTCGGAGATCAACTGGAACAGGCTTTATGCCCTATACCTGTTCAAACAGCATCAGCCCGACAAAGCTTACCAGTATGAGTCTGTTTATGTACATTTAAAAGATTCGGTTGAAAGCTCGGTCGCACAGATCTACCGGTTCGACGTCGATCATGAGCTGCGGGCTATCAAGCAACAACAGATGCTTGCCGAAATTAAACGGCAGGATAGCGTAAAGATGATTTATCTCATCGGAATAAGTATTGCCGGTATGTTGTTGTTGGTCATTATCGTCCTTATTAACCGCAACTTAAAACAGAGCAGGAAGAATTACCATATCATTACCCTGCAGAACGAACAATTGCAAACTACGCTTGCCGAGCTGGAGCGGGCCAATAAAAACTATATCCGCATCATGCGGGTAATGGCGCACGATCTGCGTAACCCGCTATCGGGTATGATAGGGCTCGCCACGGTATTGCTTGATGAGGATGAGTTTAGTGAAGACAGTAAGCACATGCTGCAATTGATCGAAACAACAGGGGTGCACTCGATCGAGATGATCAACGAATTATTAAAATCGGGTTTGGCGGATGAAAATGAGGCCATTGCTAAGCAAAACCTTGATCTGAAAGCTTTACTGCACGATTCGGTTGAACTGCTGCAGTTTAAAGCGAATGAGAAAAATCAGCAGATTATTTTTGAAGCTGATGACCAGCCGGTCATGACCGAAGTGAACCACGAAAAGATATGGCGCGTGTTTAATAACCTTATCGTCAATGCCATTAAATTCAGTTATGAAAATGGTGTCATCAAAGTGGGCATCAAACGCAATACCAATGACAGGCATATCCTGGTTTGGGTTGCTGATAATGGCATGGGCATCCCCGATAAGGACAAAGACAGTATATTCGAAATGTTTACGGCCGCTAAAAAGAATGGCACCAATGGCGAGCAACCCTTTGGCCTGGGCCTTTCTATCTCCAAAAAAATAATCGAGAAACACAACGGGCGCATCTGGTTTGAGAGTGAAGCCGGCAAGGGTACCATCTTCTACATCGAATTGCCCGTTTAGTGACATGAATTTTTAAAAAACTCACCAGGATTTTTTTGAAATCCTGGTGAGTAAATATCAATTGAGTAAATATCAATTTTTAGGGTCTATGTTGATCGTTAGATCGATTAAGCCTAAAAACCTGCCATTATTGGGATTATAACTTAAGGTTACAGGTATCCAGAAGCCGCCAAATTTATCAACCAGGTAGCGATAAGTGATATTGGCCGTGGTTGCGGTTGGAAAACCTGGCGCATTGTTACCCCTGTCGTAACTAAAAAAGCCTTTGATCTCCATATTCGATTTGCCGTTGGCATCTTCGCGCAGAACGCGGTTGCAGCCACTTTCAAAATGATATTTTTGTGCCGACCCCAACAACCCGTTGTTAAAGAACCGGGCGTAGCCTGATGCGTTAAACTCCCAGAAACCGCTTCCGCTATCCTTGCTCAAGCCGAAAACCAAATCGCTTTGTATGGTTGTTGTATCGTTTTTGCCGTAAGGTACATGGAAATAAGTGCCGCTTAAGGTCCACAAGGGTTTGTTTTTAATTTCGTTTACGGCGTTTTTAAAATCGGCGTTTGCTTTGGCGGCTAAACCTCCATCGTTAACAATCGGGCTGTTCATTGTGATAAGTGCACTAAGCAAATCGGGATCTAAATCGGTAATATCAGAACTTTTACCATATTTCCTGATCGAAGAATAAAGCAAATTTAATTTTATCCGGATAGTCGAGTCCTTTTTGGACCGGGACAGATTTGATCCTTCTACATTTGATATCAACATACTCCGGGCCCTGGCGACATCACGTATAAATATATTTGAATAGTTATTCATCGTGGCCGTCAACTCATCACTTCTTACAGTAAGGTCACGTTTATTAAGCAATGTCACCTTTAAGGTGCCGCCAAATCCTGCTATGTTACTGTTGCTGTCTACCTTACCCGAAACTGTCCATTCCACATTCCGTGCCCAGCGTGTGCCCCGATATGCTGCACCACTGCCAAAATTGGGGTTGAATATGCGTATGGTTCCGTAGATAGTTGAGCTGTACGAAGCCTCTTTTTTATCGCCGAAAATGTTTTTGATGGCAATCTTGTAGGCGTTGGTTAAAACATCATTGGCTATGCCGGTTTTTAAGATAGACGATGTTTTTTCAACATCATTACTGGTTTTGATAAATGGTAATGTTGTCGGGGCGTTACCGGTTTCTGTTTGCGCATTAACATGGCCGGCCACCAGTAGAGGTATCAATAATATAAATAACTGCTTTTTCATGTTACAAGGTGCTAAAGGTGAAACCATCAATAAAAAAACCGGTGTATGGTAATGATATGGAGCCATCAATATCGCCATCAATAACAAGTGTAAATTTACTCGTAGTAGAGCCCGAAAGGTCAACGTAATAGGTTTCGCCTGCCTTTAGGTCGGTAAGGGTTACGTTAAAATCATCGTCAAAATCCTTTTTATAATCGTAACCATTGGGGTTGGGATGATAAACCTCGATTAAAACCCCGTTAGTACCAGGCGTATCAAAACTGCCTTTAAGTGTTATAGTGCTCATTTTAGTGTGGTTTTTATGCCTACTCTCAATCCGTTTTCGGCGTTCCCGGTGTATTGTCAAATGGAATCGGCTTATCAGATTTTCGACAGATAGGGCTTAAAAATGCCTTCTATAGCATCAACCCCTGCATAACCTGCTGCCAGCACGGTAATAAGATACTGGTTGGATGTTTGTCCGGGCTCTGGAGCGCCTTTAATAATGGCCGTTAGTGCCCCCGCTATAAAACCAATAAAAAGGCTCAGTAAAAACCGGTTCCAGCTAAAATCGTCGGTGGGTTGATTGGCAAGCGTCTTTGCCTGATTGTCGGTACGCAGCTTGATAAGGCCGACGATTACCCTGACGCCTTGCCCGATAACGCCTAATAAGCCTCCCAATAATATCTGGCCGATAAGGTTTGTTGTTAAGTTCATGATTTGGGATTTAAGTGAAATGATATCCCAAAATTCGATAAGAACTATGAAGGGGATTACCGTATGAACTACCTTTTTAGTAGGGTGTTTATACGGTATTAAATAAGGTGTAAACGCGCTGATAAGTTATGCTTATTTTTAAGAATTTTGAGTTATAAACATATATTATTTGTATTTTTCAATTCAATTAACTCGTGTTTCAACCTAATCCCTTAGATCATGAAAAAACTATTGATTGGAAGTGCAATTATTTTAATTGCAACTGTTTGCGCCTTTCGCGACAAGGACAACGACCAGCGAAAAGCTAATATTATTAAATCATTGCATGCGTCATCGATGTGTGATAGATGTACTTTGGATAGTATCCCTTTTATTAGAGCTGATTCTATGGTCAGAGCATTTATAAATGTAAGTAATGAGCGATCATATGACGATAGTTTACATACTTGTGTTTGGTTTAGTGCGGATTTTTTTAAAGCTATGTGTAATAAAGTAGATAGCCTGCCTGATGGTGATGGTATAAGGTTTTATTTTGCTAAAAAAGGCAAGCAGTACTCGGCAATACCTGTTGCAACTAAAGTTGGAAGTATTTATTCGGGTAACAAATACCATCATAATGATTACTTTCTGCCAAAATTTCTTTCGGTTAATACCAAGTGTACAAAGATATTTGCTTTCCCAACCGACAATACTCCACAAAGAGGCGCGAGGTTATATGATACATTGAAGCCCAAAATAACTGCACCTTCAGATTCAGATTGTACGTCGAAGTCCACTCATTATATTTCATCATCAAAAGCTTATCGCATGGTTTATAAAAATTGTGGTAAAGGGGCCAAAAATGGTAAATTTAATGCAACGAGTGAATGGTTTGAAATTAGCTTTCTACAACAATTGGCGAAGTTGGTTCCCAAAGATGGAGGAATAAGACTTTATTATGCAAAGAGCGGTGGCAGCATAATTAAACACGGACGTTTGTTTCCAAAAGGGCGCCATGGTTTTGTGTTAATGGTAACTCAGCCGGACTATGACAAAAAAATTCAGCGCGATAAATTTGTTTGTTTACCTAAAATAGATCGCAAAGACTTTATAAATAAAATCAAGGACCTCCTGACCTCGAAAATCAGCGACAAGAAGTTGCTATCAGATGCTTTATCATTGGCAGACGATACTGGCTTTGGTGCGACAGACAACGGCGAAGAATGCCCGACAAATTGTATAGGTGTAACCTGGAGCGACCCGGGACAATAAAGTAAACTTATTTTAACTTATGTTTGAATTCTTAGAAAAAAATACCTCTGTAAATACCAATATCGAAACAGTTGGTTTTATCATTGCCCTGGTATGCCTTATCCGCGATAAAAATTGGTTTTGGCGGGGGATGGTTCTGTACTTATTTATAACCTGCCTTACCGAACTCATAGGCTTGCACATTAAAAAACTTTACCTTGCCGATATGGCGCATGTTCATCCCAATATATGGATATACAACATTTTATTGATTTTTCAGGCTGCATTCATTAGCGTGATGTTTCAACACTTATTAAGCAGGTACATTGACAGCAAACTCATTATAATTTGTGGGCTTGCTCTGCTTGGGGTGTTATATGTTTACGAAGTATTTGATCATGGGGTTTTTGTAAAGCACAACCTAACCACAACCACAATGTCGGTGCTGTTTGTTGTTTATAGTTTGTATTACTTTTATCATGTGCTTCGGGATGACCGATACTTAAGTCTTTGGCATGATGCTTCGTTCTGGTGGGTTGCGGGTATATTGCTTTTTTATTTTGGCAGCATTGCGAGTGTATTATATTTCCAGATGTTAGCAACCATAAGCCTTCATGCCAGGACGACTTATCCTATATACAGAATACTTATTATTATGCTGTATGGCTGTTGGAGCTATGCTTTTATTTGTCGAAAATGGTTATCGCCGGGTTTAAAGACTTAGATATTAACGAACTGGTTTTAACCACTACGCTCATTTTTCTAATAGCGCCGGCCTTTTTATTGCTATATATTTTTATTTATAACCGCCGCAAAAAGCGGCATATTGAGGAGAAAGAACAGATGAGGGAGAATTTTGAAGCCGAGGTCGTTAAAACACAGATGGAAGTACAGGAACAAACCATGCAGACGATCGGCGCCGACCTGCATGATAATATCGGGCAATTGCTGAGTCTGACATCATTTACGTTAGGCTCGATTGAACTGGACGACCCGGAGAAAGCCAGAGGAAAAATAAATGCAGCTATCGACCTGACCAGCCGGTCGATCAAAGAGATGCGTTTGCTCGGAAGGTTGTTACAAGGGGAGCAACTGATTGGTATGGGCTTGCCTGATGCCATCCGTCAGGAAGTTAAATGGGCCGAAAAATCAGGGCAGTATCAGGTGACATGCCTGATAGATGAAGAGCTGCCCGCACAAAACAACCCGGACAAGGACCTCATCATTTTCAGGATATTGCAGGAAGCCCTTAACAATATTATTAAACATGCAGGGGCTACTCAAATAAATATCAAGTTAATGTATACCGGTGGTCAGTTGACCTTACATATTAACGATAACGGCTCCGGCTTTAACCTGAACGGGCAAATGCCTGCCCAAAGCGGCATGGGCCTGTATAATATGCGAAAACGCGCCGAGATAGTTGGCGGACGGGTCAATATCGAGTCGGCACAAGGCGAAGGGGCAAGTATTACCATTTATATCCCATACCCATGACAGAAGCAGAAAGGATAAAAATCGCCATAGTTGACGATCATACGCTTTTCAGAAGCGGCGTTACGGCCCTAATGAGTGAGTTTGACGAATTGAAGGTTGTGTTTGAGGCATCGAACGGTCAACAAATGCAGCAACTATTGCTTAAAAGTGAACTGCCACAGGTTGTATTAATGGATATTAATATGCCGGTGATGGACGGGTATGAAGCCACGGCCTGGCTAAAAATACATCATCCAAAGATTATGGTGCTGGCTTTAAGCATGTACGAGGATGATAAGGCCGTTATCAAAATGATTAAAAGTGGTGCGTGCGGTTACGTGTTAAAACAATCGAAACCGCGCGAACTGCTCGAAGCTATCCAATCTGTTGTGCAAAAAGGCGTCTTTATTAATGAGATCGTATCCGGCAAACTCATACGCTCGATATCATCAAACCCCGACGAGCTAAAGCTATCGGCGCGCGAGCTGGAATTTTTAAAACTTTGCTGCTCCGAAATGAGTTATAAGGAAATTGCCGACCAGATGTTTGTGAGCCCGCGTACGGTTGATAATTACCGCGAATCGCTTTTTCAAAAACTCAACCTTAAAACACGGTCGGGGCTGGTGTTGTATGCTATTAAAAACGAGATATTTAAGTTGTAGCGTATCTTAAATACTCCAATTGGCGCTGGCTACAGCTAATATGTTAATCTAAGTTACTATCGCGGCAATAACCAATACTTTTAAACAGGCTAAAAATTCTTATTTAGTGTGTTTAATTATGAGAAGAATAAGTTATGTGATATGGGTTTTGCTGTTCACCGCGCAAACCCAAACTTTTGCCCAAACCATCGCCCCCGATTCGGGTAAAACCCTGCTCAAAAGCGAAGCTTATATTAAGCGTTTCGGCGATTTAAGTAATACGCTTTACCTCATTAAAACCGAAAAAACGGCCAGCGTGGTTTTCTTCGGCGGATCGATTACCCATAACCCCGGCTGGCGCGATAAAGTAGGTGCATACCTGCAGCAAAGCTTTCCGGATACAAAATTCAATCTGCTCAACGCGGGTATACCCTCGCTGGGCAGTTTACCGCATGCCTTCAGGATAAAGCAGGATGTGTTATCGAAAGGCAAGGTCGACCTCATGTTCCTCGAAACGGCGGTGAATGACCGTGGTAACGGTACCAATGAGCAAACGCAACGCCGGGCGTTGGAGGGTATCATCAGGCATGTGTTAAAAACAAACCCCTATGCCAATATCGTGATGATGGCTTTTGTCGACCCGGACAAAATGAAGGACTATAGCGCCGGCAAAATACCGCCCGAAGTACAAATACATGAAGATATGGCTAAGATGTATCATCTGCCATTGATCAACCTGGCCAAAGAGGTTACCGACCGTGTTAACGCCGGCGAATTTACCTGGGAAAAAGATTTTAAAAACCTTCACCCGTCGCCCTTCGGGCAGGAGATCTATTTCCGGACGATGAAACAGTTGCTGTCGGTAGAACTGGCTAAACCTGCACCTGTTAAACTAATGCCGTCATATCTGCCCGCACAAGCCGATGCCCTGGCTTACGCCGATGGTAATTACCTCGCGGTCGGCAAAGCAACAAAACTGAACGGTTTTACGCTTGACACGAATTGGAAACCTGCCGACAGCGTACATACGCGCCCCGGTTTTGTGAATGTGCCGGCTCTGGTTGGCGAGAAGCCGGGCGCTTCGTTCGAATTATCTTTTACCGGGCAAACAATCGGCGTTGCTGTTGTATCCGGTCCGGACGCAGGTATGGTGAAATACACTATCGATGGGAAAAGTTACCCCGAACTGGAGCTCTATACCCAATGGAGCAAAAGCCTGCACCTGCCCTGGTATTTATTGTTAGGCGATGGTTTGCAACCGGGCAAGCACCTGCTCAGGCTGGAGATAAGCGCTGATAAAAACGAAAAATCTAAAGGGACGGCCTGCCGTATTGTATATTTTTTGGTGAATGAGTGAGTGGATTATCGTACTACCCCAATTTCTGCTGCTATTGATTTTGAGTTGCGCTGAAAAGCTACCAGCAAAAACAACAGGGTTACACCGACTACAAAATAACCATCCAATACCAGGGCCGAGTTGCGCATCGTATCGCTGCGGCTTTCTACATAACCAAAGGTAAAAAGGCCCACCACGATGGATAGCTTCTCGGTCACATCATAAAAACTAAAGTAGGATGCCGTATCAGGAATGTTTTGTGGTATAAACTTAGAGTAAGTGGAGCGCGATAATGATTGCACGCCGCCCATTACAACACCTACAAATGCCGCTGCGATGTAAAACTCAATGGCAGTGGTCACAAAATAAACCGAGGCGCATATCAAACACCAGAAAAGCACAATGCCTGTAAGGGTTTTTACATTGCCAAACTTTTCGGATAATTTGGCTGTAAACGCGGCGCCGATAATAGCAACCACTTGAATGGTCAGGATCACGGTGATCAGGTTATCTTCGGGTATCTTCAGCTCTTTGGCACCAAAATTGGCCGCTACCAGCATAATAGTTTGTACACCTACCGAGTAGAAAAAGAATGCTGGCAGAAAGCGTTTCAGCAAAGGCAGTTCTTTTACCTTTTTCCAAACTTTAGCCAATTCTTTAAAACCGCCGGTAAATACATTGTAGTTATGCGAGCCCGCATTGGGCATGCCCTTTGGCAGGATATAAAACGCAATGAATGAAAAGCCTATCCACCAGATGCCTACGATGAGGAACGAGATGCGTGCCGCATAATCTTCGGTGATATGGAAAAAATCGTGGCCCATCACCGGGATTAGGCAAAGTAACTGCACCACAATACTACCTGCGAAGCCATAAATGAAGCCTTTGGCCGATACTGCATCCACCTGATCTTCTGTTGCTATTTGCGGCAAGTACGAATTATAAAACACGAAACCGCCGCAATAACCTACCGAGGCCAGCCCGAAACAAACCATACCCCATTCAAAGTTATGCAGGTGAAAGCCGGCATCCTCATACATAAAATATAATCCGGCGCAAGCCAAACTACCCAGCCAGGTAAACATTTGCAGGTATAGTTTTTTATGACCCTTGTAATCGGCAATTGACGTTAAAATGGGTAGCAAAACAACAATAATAAGATACGATAAACCCAGAACATAATTAGATAACACGGTATTGATGTACCGGTGCCCAAAAAACGTTACCGTTTGTTTGGGGTTATGGTCGGATGTGATACCTACAAAATACGCCGGGAAGATAGTCGAGGTGATTACCATGTTATAGGCCTGGTTGGCCCAATCGAACATACACCAGGCCCAAATGGTTTTTTTGTCGTTTTTTACGGCTTTCATTATTTAATGCCGTAATGGTCGTTCATCAACTTCACAAAAAGGCCACCGGGTAATATCGATTTTAGTGTAACGGCGATAGTTTGGCCGATAGCGCCTACCAGGTAATTATGTTTCGGGCTCGATGTATTAACGATCTTGCATATCTGTGCGGCCAGTTTAGACGGATCGGCGCCAATGCTTTCGTCCTTTTCCATGGCAGCAACGGCAGCTTCAAATTCGCCTTTCAATTTATCGTTCTTCAGCAGGAACGGAGCCTTTTCGCGGTTACCGGTAAAGTCGGTCTTAAAGTCGCCCGGGTTTACCACGGTCACTTTAACACCTGTACTGCGAAGCTCCATGCGCAGGCTTTCCGAATAACCCTCGATAGCGAATTTAGAAGCAGCGTATAAACCCTGATAAGGCAAGCCGAACAGACCTGCCAGCGAGCCGATATTGATTACAAGGCCCGAGCCTTTCTCGATCATGTTCGGCAGCACAGCGCTGCACACGCGTACTACGCCAAAAAAGTTAACCTCGAATTGTTTTTTTGCCAGATCGACAGGCATAGCGTACAACGGGCCTGTGATACCGTTGCCGGCGTTATTGATGAGCACATCAATTTTACCTTCGGCAGCGATTATTTTATCTACGGCGGCGTTTACTGATGCATCGTCGGTCACATCCAGTTTGATCGTATTAAATGTTGCGTTTTTTACTTTATCGATGCTGCGGGCCGCGCCGTAAACGCTATGGCCTTGTGCCGTAAGGGCAGTTGCTGTAGCCAGGCCCAAACCCGATGAGGCGCCTGTTACCAGGATAACTTTTTTCATAGATGATCAGTGTATTGTCAGGGTTGTGATTTATTGGTTTGAAAAACTCTGCAAGATAAACAAAGCCGCGAAAAAACCGAGTTGTGACGTAACAATAGCAGTATTTTTACACAGGTAAGAATTACAGACTTTTGTGCGAAAGTATTTTTTAATTATAAGGTTTATTATGTGTATTATTTGTTATAAATTGCTGTGCTGATTGACGATTCGGATGATTTTTTCACTTTTATTTAAATGTTAAACAACTTATCCGTAAATAAAAAATAATAACTAAGCCTAAACCTTACCATTATGAGTAACCCTAAGTTCAATTTTATTCAGCAGGTATTTGCGCTGAACATGTTTTCGAATTTTGCAAGCGCGCCGCGTAAAGGAAGCCCGGCGCAATTGCAGAAAGATCTGACTCTGATATTACAGGCTATCTTATCGGATACCAATGTGCAGCAGATGATGGGAAAATGGGAAGTAGTTTGGGGGCCGGTGGTTGGCTCGTACGGCGAAGATGTCAAGAACCAGGTCGCTTCGAACGCGATGTATGTAGCCAAAAATCCCGAAGGACAATACGTGGTGGCTGTTTCAGCAACCAACCCCAGTTCGTTATACGGTTGGTTTACCGAAGATTTTGATGTGCGTACCATGGTAGCCTGGGATGGTTCGCCAACCCCGAAACCGGATGCGCCCCGGATAGCCAACGGTACCCATCTTGGTTTACAACATTTGCTGCAACTGACTTATACAAGCGGCCCGCAAGCCGCTTCGACGCTGATGCAGTTTTTAAACAGCACATTCGGGGCCTCGGCCGAGCATACGCAACTTGTAGTAAGCGGGCATAGCCTGGGCGGGGCTTTATCGCCGGTACTGGCACTGCATATCGACGAGGCCCAGGCTGAATGGAACCCGGCAAAAACGGTAGAGGTTTCGACCATGCCTACTGCCGGGGCATCACCGGGGAACAAAGCCTTTTCCGATTATCAAAACGCCAAAATGGGCTCGCGCACAATCCGTTTCTGGAACAGTCTCGACCCTGTGCCGCATGGCTGGCAGCCCGTTACGGTTGAACTGGTGCCATTTTTATATTACCCGTATTTTAAAACAGGCATCCTGTTTAAGGCTATAGCCGGCCTGGTGCTTGAGCAAAGCCTGCAGGGCACGGCGCCATATCCCGAAGGTGGCTTTTATACCCCTTTGCAACCACAGGTTACACCTTTGCCGGGGCAGGTATACATTACGCTTACGCGCAACCTGAGCGGTGCGCAGGTACTACAGTACTTTGTGGATATGGAAGCCGGCAAATTGCTGAAAAAATTAGGGATCGGGGGCGTGGCGGCAACACTTATTATTGATGCTCTCAATTGGTTGCTAAATAAATTCGGCAACGAAGAAAGCCTGGATACTTTAGTTGCCAATTTGGAGGAAAGGATCAAAAAGATACCCGGGTACGGGCCTGAGCTGGATAAGTTTATCGGTATTTTGTATGCGATGCTGCTCGAGCTTGAAAATGTAATGATATTTTTATTGCAGCTTGTTTACCAGCATGTCACCGTTTATACCGATCTGATGGGTACGGCACAATTGCACCCTTTAACGCAGGCTATTGTAAATAACCTGGTAAGCAACGGAACTATCGGCAGCGATTATAGCAACATTAATGATAAGCTTACCGAGCCGCTGCAGTTACTGATGCAAACGGCGCCGAAGATGGGTAGTGTGATAGAAGGCCTGCTTACCGACGACCTGATGGCAAAAGCGGGCTGGGGCAAGCCTGGCAAATAGTTAGTTCAGCGGCAGCTCAACCGTGAAAGTTGTACCCACACCGGGTTTGCTTTGTACGTTCACCCTGCCGCCCAGGTTTTCGACCTGCATTTTTACCATAAACAGGCCTATGCCACGCCCATCCACCTGATCATCGAACCGGCGGTACAGGCCAAACAGGTGGGCGTGGTGTTTGTTTAGATCGATACCCTTGCCGTTATCTTCAAACCGTATCAAAACAGCAGGGCCGTTAACTTCGCTGCTGATGTTGATCACCGGGTCGGCATCGGGCCGCCGATATTTGATGCTGTTGGTGATAAGGCTCTGAAAAATACCGTACAGGTAACTCTTAACCGTTGTAATTTTGCTTATTGCATCAAAATTACAGTTGATAGATGCATTATTGGTTACTACGATGAGCCTGTTCCCGGCCTTAACGTCGTCAACGAGCTCTGACAGCGAAACTACTTCGGTTGGATTATTTACCTGGCTGCCCACCTGTAGTATCTGGTTTAAATCGCCGATTACTTTGTCGAGATTATTGATAGATGTTGAAAGTGCGTCGAGCGTTTCCCGGTCTGCAAGTTCGGTGCCACTTAATGCGTTAAGCAGGCCCGACAGCCCCATAATATTGGCAACGGGGGCCCGCAGGTTGTGCGATACGATATAGGCATATTGCTCCAGGTCGTTGTTGCGTTTAAGCAAGTCGGCGGTAATCTGCTCCCGTTCTATTTCGGCCCGTTTTTTTGCTGTAATATCCTTTAAGGTTAAAATATAACCTACGTTTTCCATCTGCTGGTTGGTAACGCTTACCCATTTTACATCGTACCATTCGGTGTTACCGTCGACATCAAACGTGGTTTCGTAGCTCACGATGTCATTTTGGCGCACGCGTTCCAGGATATGTTTGATATCGGTTTTGCTCCTTTTGGGAAAATAGTTGAACGCGGTATTGCCTGCCTTTAATTTTTTGCGATAGTTGCGTAAAGACAGGTGTTTTGCATTGTTGTTAAACGAAATGATCTTAAGATCACTATCAAACAGGACAATAGACAGATCGGTGTTTTCGAATACCGAACGGAGGTTATCTTCGGATTTGGTTTGCAATTCCTCTGCCAGTTTCCGTGCGGTGATGTCGCTATGTGATATGACTGCGCCTTTTTCGTCATTATCGTCAAGCGGAGCCACGATGATCAGGTACCACCGGCGCTCGCCAGGGTTGACGGACCGGTATTCTATCAAAAACTGCTTCTTCTGCCCGTCTATAACATCCCTGATGCCTTTTGTAAGTTCATTCGCCGACGCCTTATCAATGCCGGCGGCTTTTTCGGCTATAGCCAGATAACTATAGCCTATACCAAAATTCGGCACTCCTAAATTATTGGCGAGCAGCATGCTCTTCCACGACCGGTTAACGGCTACAATCTTGTACTTCTCGTTGATGAGTACGATATCAGATGGCAGGGCGTTCAGGATAGATTCCTGGGTTTCGGCGGCCTGGCGTATCTGGATGTGGCTGGCTTCTATCTGGCGTTCCTTATTTTTACGATCGGTAACATCCCGCGAATTAGTGACCAGGCCATTTACCGCAGGTACGTTGAGCAGGTTGATCACGGTTCCCTCTATCCACAGGTATTGGCCTGCGGCATTTTTAATGCGATAAGTAAAGTCGTATATCTTGCCCGGGTTATCCCGCGCTTCTACAAATAACCTGCGGTAAGGTTCCTTATCATCCGGGTGCAGCATATCGGCGCGTTGTTCCAGGCTTAACTTCTGGATGTCGTAACCTAAAGTTTTTTCGGCATTGGGGCTGATGTAGGTAATAGTGCCATCAAATGCGGTAACTACCACAATATCACTGCTGTGCTCAAGCAGTTCGCGGAAGCGCTGTTCGCTTTGCGCCAGCTTAAGTTCAGATTTTTTACGTTCGGATATATCGCGGACAAACACCGATAACCCGGTTGATGAAGGGTAAGCATGATTTTCGAGCCAAAAATTCAAAGGAGCATAATAATCTTCTTGGCAAACATACACCTGTTCGTTTAGTGCTTTGTTATAAGCTTTGTAAGTTTCAGATCCGATGGCATCTGGGTACAGATCCCAGATATACTTGCCGATGAGGCTCTCGGGCTGCACGCCTAACATTTTGCCGATCTGCTTGTTGGCATAGGTATAGCAGAAATTATTATCCAGGGCAATAAAGCCATCGGTAATCCGCTCAAATATGCTTTCTATCTGTTCGCTTTTCCTTCTTATCTCTTCATCGGCCAGTTTCTTCTCGGTAATATCTCTAAAGTTGCATACAATGGCGTTAATGTTTATGTCATTAAGCATATTGGTGTAAACGCATTCTATCCAGATATAGTGGCCGAGTTTATGCCGGGTACGGTAGGTTGCCAGTATGGGTACATAAGGTTTGCTCAACACTTCGGCAATAAGGTCTTTAACCTGTTGCCGGTCGTCGGGGTGGGTGAGGGCAAGGTGTGTAAAATGGGCTCTTTCAATGGCATTCCAGCCGTTTATACGCTCCGACGAAAGGCTGCGAAATGATATTCTGAACTCCTCGTCGAGCAAGGTGATACCGTCGTAACTGTTTTCGATCAGTTTCCTGAAACGCAGTTCGTTGGCAATGATGCGGGTGCTGTTAACATGTAAGCGCCTTTCGAGCTCAATATTGTTTTTTGTTTTTTTATCCTCGATAGCCTTATCCTTGGTAATATCGCGTGTAACTTTGGCAAAACCTACCAGGTGGCCGTTTTCGTTATAAATAGTGGTAAAGCTAACGCTGGCCCAAAACATACTGCCATCTTTCTTAACGCGATAGCCTTCATCGTAATGGGTGCCTTTTTTTAAAGCTTCGTTGAGATTATTGCGCGGAACATTGTTCTTAATATCGGCGGGGGGATAAAATAGGGAAATGTGCTCGCCGATAATCTCTTCTTCTTTGTATCCTTTAATGTTTTCGGCACCCTTGTTCCAGCTCATGATGTAACCGTTCGGGTCTATCATGAATATAGCACAGTCATTGACACTTGCTACCAGCAGGCGAAAAAGTTGTTCGTCAACAGTTTGACTGAGCGGAGTATAGTTACCTGCCATGAGCAAAAAATACAAGCGGGTAAATAATATCGTGCAGAAAGCAGTATTATTTACCGGGACACGCTATCAGGGGAATAGCATATTAGTTAATAAAGTTTGTACTTGGTTTTAAATCGGTATGCTAAGTAAATTTAATTATCATTAAACGAAAAATGAAATTTTTAATTTTTTTATGCGAAATATTTTGAGCCGAGATAATTTTTAAAATATACCCATTTAATTATTATTTAAATACGCGTTTATTATTAAACGCGTGGTTGAGGGCAACGCCAAATGGCTATAATAGCTTAAGCGTTTAAGTGTCAGCCAATAAGATCAAAGCCGGTGGGACAATACAGATGCTGCCCGCTTTTCAGGATCCCCTCCATTCGGTTAACCAACAGACCTGCATTGTTGACGTTATCCTCCAGGTCGCTTAATTGCGCGTTGACCTGATCTTGATTCTCAAGAAACGATTCGAGTAGTTTACCTTCGTTTTTTTCAATAAATGCCAGAGTATATTCCAAAAATAGCCCTTTGCCATCAACCGGACTGGTTTGCTGCCCGGCATTAGCGGTATCTGCAGCCCTTTCGCGGGGCGGCATTACGATATTGATAATAGACTGCGTCATTTTGGAGTAGGAAACAACAATTTTGTAAAAAGTGCTGTTCATCTGTCTGTCTATCGTGCTGATGCCAAAGCAATTCTGATATTTTTCATATCGTTTAAACAAACCACATGCGGTACTGATACATGATTTGTATTTCGTGTAGTAGTTATTGATTTCCATAATGTAGCTGTAGTTGTATGAATTGCACAGCAAAAGTGCTGCCAGCTTTCATTAAAAGAAACCTGATTAATATTAGAATATATTTTATGCCGCTTATGGATAGTCGTCAATGCGGCCCGCTGTCTTACAGCAAATCGGCGTTACATAATTTAATACGGCATTAAAAAACTATGCAACTTATGCCGGCAATTAGTTCAAATTTTCGTGATGGCTGTTTACCCGTATTGTATGTTTGTTTACAAAGTGTATAAATTACACCATAAAGGCTTGTCAATCAATTAATTTCAAATTGCGTTTATTGTGTTTAAAGCGTATCGATTTGTTGTATAAGTGCCTAATATTCAATTTTTTGTGTGTGATTGTATTGTTATTTAACAATTAAATTCGATAGTTTTGAGTTGCCAATTACTTCGAACCCGATAAACGGTGCCAATAAACTTCATATGTCAAAATTTTACACTGGTGTTTTCGCGCTTTCATGTTTAGTGTTGTGTGCAACTGTTGCAAAGCCGCAAGTCCCGGCTTATTCGGCAGCGAATAAAACTGTTAAGGTTTATACAACAGCTAAGGGGACTGACTATCGCCTCACGCAAACCGAAACCTTAAAATTTACCGATAAGCCCCAGCCGCTCGAAACGGAGATCTGTGTGTTTGTCGACCCGGCCAAAACCTTCCAGACGATACTGGGCATTGGCAGCGCTTTGACCGATGCCTCTGCCGAAACCTTCTACAAATTGCCCAAGGCTGTCCAGAAAGAATTTTTAACCGCCTTTTACGATCGCGAAAAAGGGATAGGCTATACGCTTGCGCGGACTAATATCCAGAGCTGCGATTTTTCGAGCGATTCGTACAGCTATGTAGCTGCTCAGGACGCAGCTTTAAAAAGTTTTAGTATCAGCCACGACATGAAATATCGTGTGCCCTTTATAAAAGAAGCGATTGCCGCCGCCGGTGGTAAGCTTACGCTCTTTGCCTCGCCCTGGAGCCCGCCCGCCTGGATGAAAGATAATAATGATGTGCTACACGGCGGTAAATTAAAACCTGAGTACATGCAAAGCTGGGCCAATTTTTTTGTGAAGTTTATCAATGCCTATCAAAAACAGGGGATCCCGGTTTGGGGTGTAACCGTGCAGAACGAACCGATGGCAAAGCAAAAATGGGAATCGTGCGTATTTACAGCCGAAGACGAGCGCGATTTTATAAAAAAATATTTAGGCCCGACACTATCAAAATCAAATGTAGCAGCCACCAAACTCATTGCCTGGGATCATAACCGCGACCTGGTTTACCAGCAGGCCAGCACCATGCTCGAGGATAAAGATGCCGCCGGATACATCTGGGGGATAGGCTACCACTGGTACGAAACCTGGACAGGCAGCGCTATGCAGTTTGATAACGTTCGCCGCGTTGCGGATGCTTTCCCAGACAAGCATTTGCTGTTTACCGAGGGCTGCATCGAGAGATTTGATATGGCGCGCGTTAACGATTGGGCGCTGGGCGAAAAATACGGGCAGTCCATCATTCACGACTTTAATAACGGCACCGTTGGCTGGACGGATTGGAACATTTTGCTCGATGAGCAGGGCGGCCCCAACCACGTCGGCAACTACTGCTTCGCGCCGGTACACGCCGATACGCAAACCGGCAAACTGATCTACACCAATATTTACTACTACCTGGGGCAGTTCTCCAAATTTATCCGCCCGGGCGATAAACGCATCGTAAGTTCATCAAACCGCGATAAGCTGTTAACCACGGCGTTTAAAAACGCCCTGGGCAAGCTAACTGTGGTGGTGATGAATAGCAGCGACGACAAGATTGCTTACAACCTGATTATTAAAAACAAGGGCACGGTAGTCAACAGCCTTCCGCATTCGATCAGTACGTTAATCATCGATTAAATGAGCGATATTAAAAAGATAGTTGCTATACAAAGGATACTTGCTATATTTTGTATACTAATAGCCCGACAGGGGTATGCACAAAAGCCAATCAAGGCAGATGTATGGCTGACGAATCCCGACCGCTCGGCTTTATTTACGCAGCAAAAGGATGCCCTGGTGTTTAAAATGGGTAAAACTACGCTGCCAACCATCAACGTTAAGATGGACAGCACCTTCCAGGCCATCGATGGTTTTGGGTTTGCGTTAACCGGCGGCAGCGCCATGCACATCATCAGGATGGATGCCGTGGCGCGTGCTACACTGCTTAAAGAGTTATTTAGCACGAAAGATAACAATATCGGCCTGAGCTATCTGAGGGTAAGCATCGGCGCGTCGGACCTCAATGATCATGTATTTTCATACGATGACCTGCCTGCCGGAGAAACCGATCCTGAACTAAAGCATTTTGACCTTGGCCCCGATAAAACCGATGTGATACCAGTTTTAAAGGAAATACTGGCCATCAATCCCAAAATAAAGATACTCGGTTCGCCATGGTCGGCGCCGGTGTGGATGAAAACCAATGGCGATACCCGTGGGGGCAGTTTAAAACCTGAAGCTTATAAAGCTTACGCCGATTACCTGGTAAAATACATCAAAGGCATGAAAGCCAATGGCATCGCCATCGATGCGATCACTGTGCAGAACGAACCTTTGCACCCCGGCAATAACCCAAGCATGGTTTTGCAGCCCGAAGAAGAGCTGGCTTTTGTGAAGAATAACCTTGGTCCGGCTTTCGAGGCAGCGGGAGTTAAAACTAAAATCATTATTTACGACCATAATGCCGACCGCCCCGACTATCCTATCACCATATTGAACGATCCCGGCGCGGCTAAATACATAGATGGTTCGGCCTTTCACTTATATCGCGGCGAAATCGAGGCATTAAGCAAGGTGCACGCTGCTCATCCCGATAAAGGGCTGTACTTTACCGAGCAGATGGTGATCGACGGGCGCGATTCGTCAAAACTGAAAGTGGCTTCGCCGGTTGAGCGTTTGTTCATCGGCGCTACACGCAACTGGTGCAGAAACGTCCTGGAGTGGAACCTGGCTGCTGATCCGCAGAACCAACCCCATACAGACCGCGGCGGCTGCCCGATGTGCCAGGGCGCGATAACTATCGATAAAAATAAGGTGACCCGTAACGTGGCCTATTATGCTATGGCACATGCTTCAAAGTTTGTGCGGCCCGGCTCGGTGCGGGTGGCATCTGATATCCCTGCGGGTTTACCCAACGTAGTATTTAAAACACCCGATAATAAAAAAGTGCTTATTGTAGCGAATACCGGCCAAACGGCGCAAACATTTAACATCGGCTACGGGCTCAATTATGCTACTGCCACCCTGAACGCAGGCGCGGTGGCAACTTACATCTGGCAATAAAAAACTAAAAACAATGGCGGTTAAAAAACTAAACCATTTTAAAATAACAGCGGCAATCATATTGGCTTGTCTGCAGGCCAACGCACAAGGCTTTTTAAAGGCGAAAGGTAAAGTGATAGCTGATGAAAAAGGCAATACATTTATCCTTCGCGGGATGGGTTTGGGCGGATGGATGCTGCAGGAAGGTTATATGTTCCGGCTATCGAACGTTGGTCAGCAATATAAGATCAAAGCCGGGATACAAAGTTTGATCGGTCCGGAAAAAACCGCCGCGTTTTACAATCAGTGGCTGGCGACCGAAACCCGCAAGGTGGATATCGATTCGATGGCCCGATGGGGCTTTAACTCCATCCGCCTGCCGATGCATTATGCCCTGTATACGTTGCCGGTCGACCAGGAGCCTGTTACAGGGCAAAACACCTGGCTCGAGAAAGGTTTTGCTTTAACGGATAGCCTGCTCAAATGGTGCGCCGCCAACAAAATGTACCTGATACTCGATCTGCACGCCTGCCCGGGCGGCGAAGGTAACGACCTGCCGATCTCCGATCGCGACCCTTCAAAACCTTCGCTATGGCAAAGCGAGGCTAATCAGCAAAAGATGATCGCGCTTTGGCGCAAACTGGCCGAACGTTATGCCGATCAGCCCTATATTGGCGGTTATGATATCATCAACGAACCCAACTGGGGTTTTGACGATCCGAAAGATATCCGCGGCACGAACGAGAAAACCAACGCGCCGTTGAAAAAGCTGATGATGGATATCACCAAGGCTATCCGCGAGGTGGATAAAAAACATATTATCATTATTGAAGGTAACGGCTTTGGCAACAATTACAACGGCCTGTTACCAACCTGGGATAACAATATGGTGCTGAGCTTCCACAAATACGGCAACTTTAATACGCAGGGTGCCATACAGCATTTTCTCGATCTGAGCGAACAATACAATGTGCCGCTGTGGATGGGCGAATCGGGCGAAAACTCCAATACCTGGTTTACCGAAGCAATCGGTTTAGTCGAAAGTCGCAACATCGGCTGGAGTTGGTGGCAATTGAAAAAGATGGGGATCAATAATCCGCTCGAGATCAAACAACCCGCCAACTACCAAAAGTTTTTAGACTATATGGGCGGCAAAGGCGAAAAACCAACACAGGCCGAGGCCAACGCTATTCTGGACGAATTGCTGCACAACATCCGGCTCGAAAACAACGTGTACCACAAGGACGTGACCGATGCGATGTTCCGCCAGGTGCATTCGGCGAAAGCCAAACCTTTTAAGGCCAATATCATTACCGCAAATACCACGATCAACGCGGTCGACTACGATCTTGGCCCGCAGCGCGTAGCTTATTACGATAAGGATACCAGCAGCTACCAGTACACGCCCGATGTAAAGACCCAGGGCAACCGGGGCCATGCCTACCGTAATGATGGCGTTGATATTGAACGCGATGCCGATGGTTACCACATTTTCAGCATTGAGGATGGTGAGTGGTTACAGTACACTGTTAATGTAAAAAAGGCAGGGACTTACACACTGAAGTTTTCGATAGCATCGGGTTCTGATGCCGGCAAACTATCGCTGGCGAAAAACGGAACTTCGGCTGGAAAGGTCATAGCGTTACCAAATACCGGCGGCGATCAAAGTTGGCAAACTGCCGAACTGAAAGATATTCATTTAAAAGCTGGAACAAATGCCTTGAAAATTACAGCCGAAACAGGAGGGTTTAACCTAAAAAGCATTCAATTTTTACAGGATAAATGAAGAAAGCTACCCTGATCTGTGTCTTTTTACTTGCCTTTTGCGCACCGGTATTTGCTGCGCCCAGGTTCAGGGTGCTGGCTTTGTACGAGAACGGCGGACACCACCTGGCTTACTCGAAAGTAGCTAAAGTATGGCTGGATAAACTGGCCGCCGATAACAATTTCAGGATCGATTATATTACCCAAACCGACAGCATCGACGATGCCTATTTAGGCAGATATCAGCTTTTCATCCAGCTGGATTACCCGCCTTATGCCTGGAAAGACAAAGCGGTGAAAGCTTTCGAAAAATACATCACCGAAGGACGTGGCGGTTGGATAGGTTTTCATCATGCAACATTGCTGGGCGAGTTCGACGGTTACCCCATGTGGCAATGGTTTTCGGGTTTTATGGGCGGTATCAGGTTTAAAAACTATATTCCCGGCTTTGCAGATGGCAGGGTGAAGGTGGAAGATAAACAACATCCGGCAATGCGCGGCGTGCCGGCATCGTTCACCATTAAAAAAGAGGAGTGGTACAGTTACGATAAAAGCCCTCGGCCCGATGTGCATGTCATCGCCAGCGTGGATGAATCGACCTACATGCCCGATTCGGATGTGAAGATGGGCGATCACCCGGTAATCTGGAGCAACCCGGATGTAAAGGCGCGCAACGTGTATATTTTTATGGGCCACTCGCCCGATCTGTTTACCGACGAAAACTATAAACTGATATTTAAAAATGCCATATTCTGGGCGGCATCAAAATGAAAGTATTTAAAACCGGTTTGATAGGGATAATGGCCGTGCTGTCAATACAGTGCCTTGCACAGCCTGTTATCTACGTCAATCAGGTTGGTTTTGATACGCACAGCCCCAAAATTGCGGTTGTGGCTCTGGATGCAGGCGATAAAGTATCGCAATTTCATGTTGTTAATACAATAAACAGTAAAATAGTTTTCGGTGGTAAATTAGGAAAATCCCAAAAGATAGAAGAGTGGATACCCGGCAAACTGTTCTGCCGTGCCGATCTCTCTGCTTTCGACACACCCGGGCAATACAAATTGCAGGTAACTGCTGCAGGTAAAAACTACTGGTCGGCGCCTTTCCAAATCGGTGATAACCTGCTGGCTAAACTTACCATCCCGGCTATTTTGCATTATTATCGCAACCAAAGGGCAAATACCCCGGCTGAGCTCGAAGCTGATAGCCATTTGCTGTTGTATGGCAGCGATCAACGTGTTGACCTGCATGGCGGCTGGTGCGATGCATCGGGAGATGTGAGCAAGTATTTTTCGCACCTGGCTTATGCCAACTACATGTCGCCGCAGCAAACGCCGCTCGTCACCTGGTCGTTGATTAATACCGCCGAAAAGTTGCCTAAACTACTCAGTAAATTGGGAGTGACGGATTCGATACGCGATGAAGCCTTTTGGGGAGCCGATTATATGATGCGTTGCCTGAGCAAGGAAGATTATTTTTACATGATCGTTTTCAGTTACTTTAATAAAGATCCCAACGCGCGCCGGGTGGTAGGTTTGCACGCCAACAGCGTAACTACCAACGAATACCAATGCGCTTTTCGCGAAGGTGGCGGCATGGCCATTGCTGCGCTTGCCCGCATATCCCAATGGAAAACACATGGCGAATATACCCAGGCGCAATACCTCGACGCTGCAAAAAGGGCATTTGCACACCTGCTGGTTAACAATACCAGGTACGATGATGATGGAAAGGAGAATATCATCGACGATTATTGTGCCCTGATGGCAGCTACCGAACTATGGAAAGCCACCGGCAATGAACTTTATGCTGCCGAGGCACGTAAACGTGCGGGTAAGCTGGAGCAGCGCCTCACGCCATTTGGCTATTTTTCGGCTAATGATGCAGGGCGGCCTTATTGGCATGCCAGCGACGCCGGCTTACCCATTGTGGCGCTTTTGGGATATGCCGAAAAGGAAAGTGACGGTACGCTGCATCAACGGGCAGTAAACATGATAGAGCAGGCGCTCAACGATAATTTAGCTATAACGGGCCGCGTGATCAACCCGTTTGGTTATGCCCGGCAAACGTTCAGTTATAAAGGCACAGTCAAAGACGGGTTTTTTATCCCGCATGATAACGAAACAGGCTGGTGGTGGCAGGGCGAGAATGCCCGGTTAGGTTCGCTGGCAACGGCAGCCCTTACCGGCCGGAAGGTTGCGAACGATGTTAAGCGAGGGGCGCTTTCGGCCTTTGCGTACAATCAACTGAACTGGATACTGGGGTGCAACCCATACAATATGTGTTTTATGTATGGTTTCGGCGTTAACAATGTGCCATACATGAGCAGTAATTTCGGACATGGCTCGCAGCGTGGCGGTATATCCAACGGCATAACCGGCAAAGAGGGTAACGGCGAAGGGAGAGGCATCGACTTTAAAACCAGCGCGCAAGGTAACGAGTGGCGCTGGACTGAGCAGTGGATACCACATGCGGCCTGGTTTTTACAGGCTGTTACGGCTATGGCGGAGCACGACGGGAATTAGAGTTTTTTAGTTCATTACAGGCAGAGCAAAAGTGAAAATCTCCTCCTGATAATTAGCAAAACACACTTTAATTTGGTATATTTATTACTATTGCGAACTAATTACAGGCCGTTGCGACCGGCCCGTAAACCTGATAAACCAACAACTGACCAATTATTGCCTGCTGTAACCAGGCTTTTTCGTAAATGTGTATGATGAATTTTTTTAACAGGAATCATGAAAAAGTAATGCTTGTGAAAAGCCTCTTTGCATTGTTTTTGTTCATGATGTTCGCCAACCTCTCAAAGGCTCAAAATGTAGTTAAGATCGACGATAACGTTCCTCAGCACATTTTTTCGTATGGCGAGATCGAGTATCTTGAAGACCCCGAACGTGTTTTTACTTTTGATGAGATACGGAAGCCCGAAATGAGCGCCCGCTTTCAAAAGAGCCAGACTTATACGCCCAAATACTATAACGATAAATCTGTTTACTGGTACAAGATCCGCATCAAACAAACCAAAGCCTCGCGCAGGCACTGGATACTGGAGTTTTTTGATCAAACCATAACCGATATTACCCTGTATGCGCCTGTGGGCGAAAACAATTTCCAGGTGTATAACTTCGGCAACAAGTATCACTTTGTAAAACGCGAATACAAACATAAAAACTTTACGGTCGACCTGGTTAACAATTCCGATTCGGTAGCTACCTATTACGTCAAGCTTTCGTCGACCCAGGCTGCTAATGTGATCATCGTACTGCGCGATATTCATCGCTTTATCGAATACGCGCTCGATGAGTACCTGATTTTTGGCTTGTTCTACGGCATGATCATCATTTTCAGCCTGTACAACCTGCTGATGTATTTCGCCATCCGCAAAAGCCAGTACCTGTATTATGTACTATATAACCTGGGCGTAGGTTTTTACGAGATGTGCAGCGATGGCATAGCGTTTCAGTACATCTGGCCCAACCAGCCCTGGCTCAACGAATATGCGGTAGGTATATCGCTGTTTTTAAGCACCATTTTCGGGCTGTTGTTTACTATTAACTTCCTGTACCTGCGTTCCAAAGCGCCAATGCTTTACAAAACCATTATTGGGCTCATTATTGCCGGATGCGGCTTTTTTGTGGTTTGTTTGTTTAACACACAATTATTCAGCTACAAAATATTAGAAGCTATACCGTTATTATTTGCGTATTACTGCGGTTTTTACGTATTGAAACGCGGTTATGGCCTGGCAAGGTTTTATGTAATTGGTTATACCTTTTTGCTGATCGGCTTTACCATCAAGATACTATTGTTTTTAAATGTGCCCTGGCTGCCTTACGGACCTGTTACGCACTATAGCCTGAGCTTTTGTTTTGTTATCGAAATGATCCTGGTGTCTTTTGCGATAGGCGATAGTATACGCCAAATGCGTAAACGTAAGGATTATGTACATAAACGCATGATCAAGCAGCTGCAGATCAACGATGAACTGAAAGACACGCTGAACAAGGAGCTAAGCTCGCTGGTAGCCCAGCGCACCGAAGAGGTGGTTGAAAAGGCGCATGTGATCGAAAAACAAAACCAGGAGCTTTCGGCCATGAATAAACGCATGATCAAGCAGCTGCAGATCAACGATGAACTGAAAGACACGCTGAACAAGGAGCTAAGCTCGCTGGTAGCCCAGCGCACCGAAGAGGTGGTTGAAAAGGCGCATGTGATCGAAAAACAAAACCAGGAGCTTTCGGCCATGAACCAGCTGCTGAAGGAGCAGGCCGAGAATATTTCGCGCATGAACGTGCTCTTAGAGGCCGATAACCAGGAGTTGCACGTCAATATTGAAAAGGTGACCAGGGCACGCGTCATGTCGCAGGATGTTGATTTCAGCGAATTCAGCAAGATCTATCCCGACAGGGAAGCCTGTTTTAAGTTCTTGTCCGAATTGAAATGGGCCAACGGTTATGCCTGCAAAAAATGCGGAAATACCAATTACCTGGCAGGTTTTTTACCTTACAGTCGCAGGTGCACCAAATGCCGGTATGATGAATCGGTTATAGCCAATACGTTGTTCCAGAACTCGAAGATACCCATTAATAAAAGCTTTTACATGCTGTTCCTGATCTATTCATCCAAAGGGAACATATCATCGCATAAATTATCCGAGATTCTGTCGATAAGGCAAAGCACCTGCTGGTCGTACGGTGGCAAGATTAAAAAGGTGATGGAAGAACGCAAAAAGGAGCTTAAGAACGCAGGCGAACAGGGCTGGAGCAAATTGGTGCTCGATCATCACGAAAAATCCGAACATTGAGCCGGTTAGCACAGCCGCAATGAGTCTTTGTTTATTATTTATTAACGAATAGATGCGATGATATAAGTTTTGATACCTGTTGCAACCGACACGTGAAAAATCAATTAATCGTAAATTTGACATTTAATATTATCCGGTCATATTAATTAGTGCCAGCGGATATTTTACTTCATTATTTTGCCTTCAAAATATTCAAGGCCGGGGGCGTTAAACTAAGGGTTAACACCGGTCGGCGGCGTTGCCGATAAAATACGCAGCAGATATGGTCATCGGGCAGGTGCCATTTTTGTAACCGACGATCCTTTGCTATCCGGATTTTTTCAGAAAAAAATTAAAAATGTTACAAAAAAAATGCATTGTGTTTTTTGCGTATCGTAATTTTTTCATGCCTCACCTGCCTTGATACGTTTAACGAATTTTTTGTGCCAAATTACACTGTGAACGCAATAAATTTTAAGCGTATCAAAAAAAATGATACGCTTAAAAAGCGCCCCGAAATGGCTTTTTTTTACTTGCATTTGCCACAAATTGTACTTTACATTTACACATCGGTTAGGCTAATGCCGGGTGTAAATCCGGTTGAATGAGCTACCCGGAAGGCCTGCCTGGCCGCATAAACCAATTGTGATTTTTTAATACCCGAGTGCTTAAACCAACTAATAAATTAACCAAGTTTTAAACTAAATTTTATGAAGAGAACAGTACCCCTCCCCAACCTAACGCGCCACAGTTAAGCGCCTCGACCAACTAAATTATAACGGATATAATAATTATTTCCGATGGTATTAAAAAATAATACCTCCGGTTTGCACGCGTCCGTTTTAACCAGTTAAATACTAACCCATCCTAATTAAAATTACTGATATGGAAAAAATTTGTACTCAAAACTTAATGTCCGGCAAACGGTTTATAGCAGCGGCAATGCGGCTGTTATTGATACTCCCGGTTTTGCTGTTGATATTTTCGGCATCCTTATATGCTCAAAGCTCCATTAAAATTAGCGGTACCATTACCGATGGTAAAGGCGAAACCGTAATCGGGGCCACCGTTAAAGTAAAAGGCACCACACTGGGTACCGTTACCGATGTTAACGGAAAGTATACCATCACCGTGCCCAATGCACAATCTGTATTGGTGATCAGCTATATCGGCTTATTGCCCAAAGAAGAAGTAGTTGGTACCCGTACTGTTATCAACGTTAAATTAGAAGACAATTCGACCAACCTTAACGAGGTTATCGTAACCGGTTACGGCCAGGCCGTGACCAAAAGCGATTTGGCGGGCTCTATCAGCAGTGTAAGCGCTAAACAGATACAAGAGCGCCAGCCTGTTAGTCTTGCCGATGCCTTGGAGGGCCAGATAGCAGGCGCGCAGGTAACTACCGATGGCGGCGACCCGCTTTCGCAAGGCACCGTGCAGGTGCGCGGGGCTTCAACGTTAAGCGGTGGTAATGGTCCATTGTATGTTATCGACGGTGTCCTGAATGACGACGCTACCTTCCTGAACCCTCAGGATATCTTATCTATCGAAGTGCTGAAAGATGCTGCATCGGCCGCCATTTATGGCGTGCGCGGCGCTAACGGTGTAATCATTATCACCACCAAAGGCGGTAAAGAAGGCAAAATGAAAGTTACGGCCAACTACTACCACTTGTTTGGTAAACTGGCCCATAAACTGCAAACTACTTCGCCACGCGATATCACTTACTACCGCCGTGTTGAAAACGGTGGTGCGGGTACCGGAGCAGCGGTTAACCCCGACTCGGTTTCGGTTTTTGATAACCAGGATAACGAGTACCAGGACCTGCTTTACCGCACCGGTAATAAAGACAACATTAACCTTACCGTTAGCGGTGGCTCGAAAGCAGTGTTGTATTACCTGGGCTTCAACTATTTTAACGACCGTTCGATCATTATCAATAGCTACGCACAAAACTTTACAACCATTTTCAATACCGACTTCCAGGCTTCGGATAAGTTCAAGATCACCAACCACATCTCTTTAGGATACGTTACCGGTAACAGAATTGATGTTGGCAACACGGCCAGTACGGTATTCCAGCGTAACCCATGGGTATCGCTGTACCGGCCCGACGGCTCGATGGCCGGCTACGTAGAATCCAAACGTAACCCGGTGGCTTATGCATTATACGCCCAGAATTATCCTACTAATTATATTATTCAGGATAATATTACCGGCAGTTACCAGCTAACAAAAGATCTTAAGTTCACTACTTCGTTCAACGGACGTTTAGATTTGAACGGCACTGAAACCTTTATCCCGCTATCGATAACATCGGGAGCTTTGGGGCCAAACAGCGGTTCGAGCAGCAGCGACACCAAGCTGTCGTACGAGATACAAGCTTTTTTTAACTATAACAAACGCATAGGCAAAGACCACAACATTACTGCCGTATTAGGTACCAGCTATGATCACCACAAGGATAATGGCTTTAATATCGGCCTGCAGAACTACCTGAGCGAAAATGTGCGTGTATCAACCGCCGCCGACCTTTTAACCCAGTCATCAGCTACCAATACTTACGTATCATCATATTATGCAACCCAGTCGGTGTTTGCACGCGCACAGTATGGGTATAAAGACAAATACATTGTTAACGGCACCTTCCGCCGCGACGGCTCTTCAAGGTTCGGCCCGGCTAACCAGTATGGTAATTTTGGCGCGTTCGGTGCAGCATGGCGCTTCTCGGCCGAGCCTTTCATGGCCTGGTCGAAAAAATGGCTCGATGATGCCAAATTGCGTTACAGCATAGGTACTTTGGGTAATGATAACCTGCGTAACGACTTTTTATATCTTACCCTGCTTAACTTTGGTGCAGGCACGGTTGCCAACAACAGCGGTTCGTACTTTGGTAACAATGGCGCTTATGTAAGTGCCAACCTGGGTAACCCAACCTTACACTGGGAGCAAACCCAAACCCAAAACTTTGGTTTGGACCTGACCATGTTCAACGGCCGTTTAACCGTTACGCCGGAGTACTATATCAAAAAAACAAACGGGTTATTATCATCGCAGATATTGCCTGAAGAAACCGGTTTAAAATCTGGAGCTATCAACTTAGGTAATATCCAGAACCATGGTTTTGAGGTAACACTGACCGGTACGCCGATTGCCAAGAAAGATTTTTCGTGGAATATCAACGGAAACATCACTTTCCAGAATGCCGCGGTGATCACATCGCTGGCCTCTACCGCTACTGCGATACAAGGTTCATACCTGGTTACGCAGGGTGGCCATATCGGCGATTTTTACCTGTTGAAAAACTTAGGCGTTTATCGCTGGGATGTATCTAACGCATACGATGCCGCCGGCAACATGTTAACTCCCATTGGCGTAAACGCAGCCGGTACTACTGCAACCGGTTATACAGAGCCCGATGGAACCCCTTATACCGGTACCATCAGGCAGATGACCCGTAATGGGAAAGTGCTGAACGGTGGCGCTACCATTTGGCAGGATATCAATAACGATGGTGTGATAGATGAGAACGACCGCCAGGTGCTGGGCAACGGTATTCCAAAAGTATTCTGGGGCATCACCAACTTCTTTACCTATAAAGGCTTTACCCTGAACGTTACCTTCAATGCATCGTTCGGTAATAAAATATACAACTCTATTGCCAACGGTTTGAACCTCGAATCGTCGAACTATACACCGCCGACTGTAGCCGCTATCTACAACTCATGGATACATCCCGGCGATGTTGCTATCTATCCAAACATGAACGGCTCGGTTAAAGATACTTACGGTTCTATCGCAAACGGCGAAAACAGCCTGTATCTCGAAAACGGCGCATTCATCAGGTTAACAAGCGCTAAGCTGACTTACAACCTGCCGAAAAGCCTGTTGAGCAAAGCCAAAATACAAACTTTCAATGTGTATGTATATGGCAACAACCTGGCTACCTGGACAAATTACAGCTGGTACGATCCGGAGTTTACAACAAGCAACTTTTTACAACCAGGATTTGACAATGGTAAGTACCCTCGTCGCCGTGAACTGGGTATAGGTGTAAACATCGGTTTCTAAAACAACAAAGATCAAGATCATGAAAACAAAAAATATATTAATTGTTGCATCGCTTTTAGGCTTGTTGGCATTGGTGGGCAGCTGTAAAAAAAGTATAACTCTCGATCCGCCGAGCGGTGTTGAGGTCGACAACTATTTCAAAAACGGTAAAGATATTACAGCAAGTCTGGCCGGTATCTACTCAGCTTTCCAGGAAGAGATGGAAGGTACGGGGTCGGGTTCGGACGAGGGTACCGGTGGCCGTTACCACTATTGGGGCGATGTTCGTACCGAAACCTTTAAAGGGTCTACCTATGCTACTTACAGCGTGAACGAGATGGCCAACAACACCATCGAGTTTGGTAACCAGGCTACCGACTGGGCAGGTTTATACCGCGTAATTACCCGCTGTAACCTGGGTATAGCAAATTATCAGAATGTTCTGCAATACGATATCAACCTTACCCAAGCTACAGTAAACAACTCGCTGGCCCAGGCTTATGCCATGCGTGCCGAAAGTTATTTTTACATTGTAAGGTTATGGGGCGATGCGCCGGTTTGGACCGAGCCTTATACAGATATCCTTACCTCGGGCAGTAAACCGCGTACCAAAGCTTTAACTATTATCGACTCGCTGATTATTCCTGACCTGAACAAGGCTTACAACCTGATCCAAAAAAACCAGACGCCAACTGTTTGGTACATGAACGAGGCGGCTATTTGTGCTGTTATGGCCGATGTTTACATGTGGCGTGCAAGCATCCCAACCGGCGGTGGCGGCGGCGCGGCTGATTGGAACAACGCACTAACCTGGTTCACTAACCTGCAAAAGGCTAAAAATGCAACCGGGACAACTTATGCCCTTCCGGCTGGAAACCCGATCGGTGCGCTCGAAACCGGTACCAACTGGAAGAACAACTTCCTTACACCGGCAAACTCGGTCGAGCCGATCTGGAGCATCTATTGGGATTATACCGCAAACGGTTGTGCCTGTATACCTGTTTTCGTAGGTACAAGCAACAACCCGGTACAGTTAGACCCTGCTTTCCAGATCGATTTTAAACGTTTCTATAAAACAGATGTACGCGTATCAAAAAGTATCGATACTGTAAATACGCTTAACCATATCAACATGTTGTATAAATACTACAACTTAACGCCAACCTCGGGTGGTATCACACCGGCAACTGCCAATGCCAATTACAACGTGTACCTGCCGATGTACCGTTTGGCCGACATTTACCTTTCGATGGCCGAATGTTATGCCGAGCTGGGCGATCTCACCAACGCACTTAAGTACCTCAACTTTGTGTACATCCGCGCAAGGTACCAGGCAACAACACCTTCATCAACCGGTATCGCAGCCAGTGCAGTGCCAACGCAGGCAAGTATGATCGACGCAATCATCAACGAATCGAAATACGAATTGCTGGGCGAAGGCAAACGCTGGTTTGTATTAGTACGTACCGGTCGCGTTCACCAGATCATGGACCCTATCTTAAATCAGCGTAACGCTACTACCTCAGTGGTTGGCGGTGTTACGGTTACAACACCTGATACGAGGGGCTTTATCGATGCGCCAAACAGGTACTACTGGCCGGTTAGCCAGAGCGCGCTGAACGCTAATAAATTACTGAAACAAAATCCGGGATATTAATTAAAACAGCCATGAAAAGAATAACCATATTTTCAATAATAGCAGTTGCATTTCTGGGCATCGGTTCGTTAATGTCCGGATGTTCGCTGGCAGGTTTAAGTCTGCAAAAAGACTATAACCGCTCACTCGACGATACGCTCGATGCGCACGTTTACAAAACGGCGTGGGGCTATCTAAAATCGCGCGCTTATCAAAACGCATCGCCAAGCGATACGATCTTCCGCCGTATGTACGACGGGATCATCTATTCAGGTATCGATACCAACGAATACACCAAGCCTAACCGTACTTATATATTCCTGCAAAATACGGTGGTAACCGGCCAGCTTTGGGCCAAATACAAAAATGGCTCGGCAGTCGGCACCAAGTGGCAAAGCTATTCGAAAACAGATGTGAAGAACTACCTTTCATACCTGATTTTGCTGGGAACCTATACACACCGTAATTTATCGGTAACCAAAGACCAGGAAATACAAACGTTGGCGCCTGCCGGGGTATACACTACCAATCCAACTACGTTTTTGGCGCCGGGTACTTTTAACCCCAATCCAAATTCAACCATGATGGTGCACGTGTCCAACGCCAATACAGTTACATCGCAATTGGATTACCCGATTGTGCTGAACACCAGCATTAACGTTAACGTGAGCGATTTACTGGCAACCAATGGAGTAATTGACGTATTAAGCGGAAGTACAAACCCTCCGCCGTTCTTTTTCCCTCCACAATAACAAATCTATAAAGCGTGCTGCTGTATAGTAGCACGCTTTATTAAAACCACCCTGATTAATAAATAACACCCAGATGTAAATTAAGCTTAACAGTTAGCTGTTAAGGTGGAATTATAGCTCATCGTTTAAAAATATTTTTACATGACTGTAATTCACACAGAAATTAAATTTTTAATACGGGGACAGCAATCCCTTTAATTACAGTTATGCTTTTTACAATGTGCAAAGCATTCGCAAAAGGCAGATAAATAATCTTAAAATGTTTAAAAAAAGGTTTTTGGCCCTGTTTTGTTTAGCCGGCATTAGTTGTGTGGCTTTTGCGCAGCAGCAAAATAAAAATAGTGCAGCCGATATAGAAAGCAAAATAGATGCCCTGATGGCGAAAATGACTTTGGAGGAAAAAGTTGGCCAGTTAAACCAATACACCGGCGACCGCCTGGCAACAGGACCGTTTTCGCCTAACAGTACCAAAACCGAAGATATTAAAGCCGGCCGCGTTGGCTCAATGCTCAATGTGCGCGGCGCTAAAGATACACGCGATGTACAAGCTTTGGCTTTACAATCACGATTAAAAATACCCTTACTTTTTGGCCTGGATGTGATCCACGGCTACCGTACTACTTTCCCGATACCATTAGCGGAAGCTGCCAGCTGGGATATGGATGCCGTTAAGCTTTCGGCCCGCACCGCAGCTGCCGAAGCAGCAGCATCCGGCCTGCACTGGACGTTTGCGCCTATGGTTGATATTACCCGCGATGCCCGCTGGGGCCGCGTGATGGAAGGAGCCGGCGAAGATACGTATCTCGGTTCGGCTATAGCCACGGCACGTGTAAAAGGTTTCCAGGGCGATGGTCTGGGTAACCTTGACGCGATTATGGCTTGCGCCAAGCACTTTGCCGCTTATGGCGCAGGTGTTGCCGGCCGCGAGTATAACTCGGTTGATATGAGCGACCGTCAGCTTTGGGAAGTTTACCTGCCACCGTTTAAAGCCGCGCTGGATGCAGGCGCAGCTACTTTCATGAACTCGTTTAACGAGCTGAACGGTATTCCGGCAACTGGCAATGTTTATTTACAGCGCGATATTTTAAAAGGTAAATGGAACTTCCAGGGCTTTGTAGTGAGCGACTGGGGTTCGATAGGCGAGATGGTTGCGCATGGCTTCGCCAAAAATAAATCAGAAGCCGGTCGTTTAGCTATCACCGCCGGCAGCGATATGGATATGGAGAGCCACAGTTATGTTGATAACCTGGTAAAGCTGGTGAACGATGGTAAGGTATCTGTCGACCTGGTGAACGATGCCGTGCGCCGTATCCTGCGTAAAAAATTTGAACTGGGTTTATTCGATGATCCTTACCGCTTTAGCAACCCTGAGCGTGAGGCTAAAGTGTTAAACGACCCCGCCAATAAAAAAACTGCCCGCGAGGTAGCCGATAAAAGCATCGTATTACTGAAAAACGAAAAGGACTTGCTACCGCTTTCAAAAAATATAGGTTCGATAGCGGTTGTCGGTCCACTGGCTAAATCCAATATCGATATGATGGGCTTTTGGTCGGTGAAATGGGATAATGATCATCTAATTTCCCTATACGAAGGCCTGGAAAACAAAGTATCCAAACAAACCAAACTCATTTATGCCAAAGGCTGCAATATCAACGACGAGCAGGAAAGCGGCTTTGCTGAAGCGGTGAACGTGGCCAAAAATGCCGATGTAGTGATCATGGCAGTTGGCGAAGCCTATGATATGAGCGGTGAAGCTAAGAGCCGTACCAACATACACCTGCCTGGCGTGCAGGAAAAGCTGATCAAAGCAGTTAAAGCAACAGGTAAACCGGTGATTGTGCTGGTAATGGCGGGCCGGCCGCTGATATTTAACTGGACAGCCAATAACGTTAATTCCATTTTGTATACCTGGTGGCTGGGCAGCGAAGCCGGTAATGCCATGGCCGATGTGATCTTTGGCGATTACAATCCATCCGGAAAATTGCCGATGTCGTTCCCGCGTGCCGAAGGCCAGTTACCGTTGTATTATAATCAGAAAAATACCGGCCGTCCGGTCGTCAATCCTAAGGATGTTCTGTACAAATCGGCTTATATCGATCTGCCTAACACACCCAGATATGCCTTTGGATATGGTTTAAGCTATACAACTTTCAGCCTTACCGATCTGAAACTGAGTAAGGAAAAGATCACCAACGGCGAGACGCTTACCGCTACCTGCACGCTTAAAAACACAGGCAAATACGCCGGTGCCGAAGTAGTGCAATTATATCTGCGCGATATGGTAGCCAGCGTAACCCGCCCGATAAAGGAGCTGAAAGGCTTCCAGAAAGTTTACCTGAAACCAGGCGAGAGCCGCGAGGTGACTTTTACTGTTGATAAAGAGAAACTTTCTTTTTACGATCAGGCGATGAAATGGACAACCGAGCCCGGCCAGTTTAAACTGATGATTGGCAACTCTTCCGATCATATCGTGCTCGAAACCAATTTTGAACTGACAGCCACCACATCTTCTGCACATTTATGAGAAAGATAGCTTTATTGATCGCATTCGCCGGTTTGTTCGGTTTAGCTAAGGCTCAGTATGTGGGCCTTTCGAACACCGAATTCGATCTGCTGAAGCAAACTATCAAAAGCGATGCTTCAGCCCAAAAACTTTACGCTTCGTTCCAGTCGGAGGCCGATGCCGCCCTCGGCGAGGCGCCCAATCCCATCGTTAAAATATTATCCGAAGGACACCTGGAAGGCGATCCCGACAAGGTAGCCAGCTTAAAAGCGGTGCGCGATGCCGATAAAATTTACGCGTTGGCATTGGTTTACCGGGTTGGCGGCGATAAAAAATATCTGACCAAAGTACAGGAGTACCTGCTGGCCTGGGCCAAAACCAACAAATCGACCGGCGACCCTATCGACGAAACTAAACTCGAAGCCTTATTTGCAGGTTACGATATGGTGCGCGACCAGGTTGAGCCCGATGTCCGTAAGACGATCGACAAGTGGCTGGATAGTATTGCCGATGGCGAACTGAACAGCGATCATGCACGGCCCGGCAAGGGTACGGCCATCAACAACTGGAACTCGCACCGCATTAAGATCATCACGCTGATAGCCTATACCATCCACACCAAAAAGTATGATAAGGATATCCCGAAAGAGCTGATGGCACAATTGGGAGTGGATCTGTATCCTGATGGCTCAAGCTACGATTTTGTTGAACGCGATGCTTTTCATTACCACATTTATACGCTTGAGCCTTTGCTGAGCACCATCAGGACCATCTATCGCGCCACAGGTAAAAACTATTTTAACGAAGAATCGTATACCAAATCGTCCATCAAACGCTCGGTCGATTTCATGATTCCTTACGTTACCGGTCAGCTTACCCATGCCGAGTTTGCCAACAGCAAAGCCAAGTTCGACAGGGCGCGCGCCCAGAACGGCGAAAAAGGATACCAGGTAAAAAACTTCATTCCCAAAACAGCTATCTACGTTTTATCGCAGGCCGCCTATTTTGATGATGCTTATGTGCCGGTGATCAAACAAATATCAGGAGGTAATACCGATGATAACTGGGAACTATTGTTGAATAAAATTACAAAACCAACCGGACCGAAATAGAAAAGCACGCAAAGGCACTTAAGCCGCAAAGGAAAGCTTAGCGCCCTCTCGCCTTTGCGAGATAATATAATCAGATAACAACAAAATAAAATTATGCGCACCCGGAACTACCTGCTAACTACCGCTGTTTCTTTGCTAACCATCGCATCGGCATCTGCCCAAAAGGTGGATGTAAAAAAGCAATTCGCCAATGCGGCCAATCAAGTAACTTATATGTTGAGCCAGATACCTACTGCCGATACCACCGGCAATAAGGTATCGCCACGAACTTTTGAGAACGGTAAATTCAAACTGGTAAAATCCAGCGACTGGACGAGTGGTTTCTTCCCGGGCGAGCTATGGTTTTTGTACGATTACACCCGCGACCCGAAATGGAAGCAACAGGCCGAGATCTACACGGCGAAGATCCAAAAGGAGCAATATAACAAAGGTACGCACGACCTGGGTTTTATGATCAATTGCAGCTTCGGCAATGCTTATCGTTTAACCGATAACGAAGCCTATAAAAAAGTATTGATCCAGGCTGCAAAGTCGCTGAGTACGCGCTTTAACCCCAAAACAGGTGTTATCCGCTCATGGGACCATAATGCCGACCAATGGAAAAACCCGGTGATCATCGATAACATGATGAACCTCGAATTGTTATTTAAGGCGACCAAACTCACCGGCGATTCCTCATTTTACAAGATCGCTGTTTCGCATGCCGATCATACCCTGAAAAACCATTTCCGTGCCGATTACAGCTCATACCACGTAGTTGATTACGACCCCGAAACCGGCGCCGTGATCAAAAAACAAACCCACCAGGGCTACAGCGATGAGTCGGCCTGGGCGCGTGGGCAGGCCTGGGGCCTGTACGGCTACACCATGTGCTACCGCGAAACACACGATAGAAAATATCTGGAACAAGCACAGCATATCGCTAAATTTATCTTCAGCAACCCGACTATGCCGAAAGACCTGGTACCTTTCTGGGATTACAACGACCCGCAGATCCCCAACATATCGCGCGATGCCTCGGCCGCAGCCATCACCGCTTCGGCACTGTATGAGTTATCGGGTTATGTAAAAAATAGCGACTACCGCGAAAAAGCAGATAAAATATTAAGCAGCCTGAGCAGTAGTGCCTACCTCACGCCGCCAAACCAGGATGCCGGCTTTATCCTGCTGCACAGCACCGGCCACCGCCCGGCCAAAAGCGAGATCGACGTACCGATCAACTACGCCGATTATTATTACTTGGAAGCCTTACTGCGCAGCACGAAACGCTAAAAAAGACATGGCAATGGAAGCACCCCGTCGTTTATTATCAATTGATGTATTTCGCTCCATTACCATGTTCTTCATGATTTTCGTGAACGACCTGAGCGGCGTTACAAACGTACCGCGATGGATCGATCATGCCGACGGCCACGCCGACGCCATGGGCTTTGCGGATACCATTTTCCCGGCGTTTCTGTTCATTGTAGGGCTTTCGCTCCCTTTCGCGCTCGAAAACCGCAAGCTGAAATGGGAGACTTCATCAGGTACGGTTAAGTATATCCTGTACCGGGCTTTTGCTCTGATCGTAATGGGTTTTTACCAGGTGAACATGGAAACCTATTCGCGCACGGCAGCTTTCCCGGTAGCGGCCTGGGGTATCATCGCTACCCTGTGCTTCTTTCTCATCTGGCTCGATTATCCGGGAAAGGTCAACAAAAAGCTCAAATATGCGCTCATTGCGATAGGTTATATTACCCTTGCGGTGCTGGCCGTTATTTACAAAGGCTCGGTTAAGCATCCGCACATGCGTCCGCAATGGTGGGGTATATTGGGCATTATCGGCTGGTCGTACCTGGTATGCGCGTTAATCTACTTCTACAGCAAGGGGAGCACCAAAATATTATGGATAACGCTCATTGTATTCGCCGCGGCCAATATGGTGTTCCATACCGTTATCGACGATGAGGACATCCGCCTTTGGATATTGAACGATTGCTCATCGGTAGCGCTGGTAATGGCTGGAGCTGTAACCGGCGCTTTATATCGCAAATACCATGCAGTGTTTAATAAATTCCTCATGGTGCAGCTCATTATCGCCATAGGCCTGATCGCTATCGGCCTGCTCATCCGCCCGTATGCCGATGGTATATCCAAGATACGTTCCACACCGCCATGGGTATTTATTTGCACCGGCATCAGCCTGATCATCTATTCACTGTTGGTTTACCTGGTCGATATCCGCGGCAAGCAAAACTGGTTTAAAATATTGCGGCCGGCAGGTACCAGTACATTGACCTGTTACCTGCTGCCTTATTTGATATTCTTTATCATGAAACTGACTGATTTTGACTATCCCGACCTTTTTGACGAAGGCGCGGGAGGTATTATCCGCTCGTTCGCGATGGCGTTCTGTGTGATCATATTGGTAGGATTAATGCAGCGTGTACGATTAAGATTGAAAGTTTGATGAAAGCGATACGCACTTATATTTTCTTTATGCTGATGGCCTTGCCGGGCCTTGTAGCTTTTGGGCAACAAAAGGTCATCATCGGCTACGTAGGCGGTTATCGCGGCCTCATCAAACCCGGGATGGTGGATGCCAGCAAGATCACTCACTTGAATTACGCCTTTGTCAACGTGATCGCTAACCGGGCCATCTTATCGCGTGAGCGTACGGATACTGTTAATCTGCGCAACCTTACCTTACTGAGAAAAGCAAATCCCAGGCTCAAAATATTGATATCGATAGGTGGCTGGACATGGAGTGGCGGTTTTTCCGATGCGGTATTGAGCGATACCTCGCGCCAGGCGTTTGCGGCCAGTGCCATCGCAATTGTCAAACGGTTCAATCTCGATGGCATCGATATTGACTGGGAATACCCCGATCAAACCGGCAACGGCAACATCAACCGTAAGGAAGATAAGCAGAACTACACCCTCATGTTCGCCGAGTTAAGAAAGCAACTGACAGGGCTCGGCTTGCAACTGCACAAGCCCATGCTGCTCACCACAGCCACCGGCGGCTTCTCCAATTTTTTACGCCATACCGAGATGAATAAAGCATCAGTTTATCTGGATTATATCAACCTGATGACCTACGATTATTTTGGTAACGGCAGTGCCATCCATCATACCAACCTGTACGCATCAAAAACCTATACCGGGCGCGATAATGCCGACAATGCGGTCTCGGCTTACATTGCAGCAGGAGTACCAGCTTCAAAAATGGTTTTGGGCGTAGCATTTTATGGGAGGGTATTTCAACTGCCAGATTCCGCAAAAAAAGGCCTGGGCGATATCAATTCGAAACATTTGAGGCAGTTAGGTTATGATATGATCCGCGACAGTTTACTCACGGATAAAGCTTTAGGCTTTATTGCTTACCGCGATACGGCAGCGATGGCCCCGTACCTGTTTAGTAATATCAATCACCAGTTTGTAACGTACGATGACATCTGGTCGATAGACAATAAATGTAAATATGTTTTGCAACACCAGCTGGCGGGCGTCATGTTCTGGGAATACGACTCAGATCCGAAAAGCTACCTGCTTGACGAGGTGAACGAAGATTTAAATAAAGTAAAATAAGTTCTTCCCACAAGGGAAACCACTATAAATACCATAAACTATGAAAAAGATCGTACTATTAGCCTTGTTTGGCAGTTTAACGGCCACGGCAATTTGCAAAGACTACACCATTCACAACCAGCAGGAGTTTGACCAGGCCGTTAGCCAGGTAAAACCCGGCGATAATATCGTGATCGCCGCCGGAACTTACAAAGACCTATTGCTTAACGTTGCTGTATCGGGTACCGAAAAACAACCCATCACTATCAAAGCCGAAGGCAAGGATAAAGTAACCTTTACTGAGGATGTTTACGATCATGTTTTTAATGTTACCGGCAATTACATTGTGTTGGATGGCTTTACATTTAAAGGCTGTAACGTATTTAAAAAGGATGGCAAGAATGCCGTGCTGGTAGAGTTTTTCAATACCAAAAACTGCCGGATGACGAACTGCTTCTTCACCCAAAATACAGCCAAAACCCAGTTTATGCCTATCGTAGTGATATCGGGCTATGGTGAGCACAACCAGGTAGATCATTGCAGCTTTATTACCGATATCGATAATATGGAGGTACAGGTAAAAGTTACCAAGCAGGATTGCCCGAAATATACCCTGATAGAAAAGAACACCTTTAAAGATAAACCCAAAGTTACCTGGCCCATTTACAATGGCGGCGAGTGCGTGCAGATAGGGCAGGACCCGATATTACTCGGCAACCTGGTGCCCAATGCTACGGTGCAGAACAATACTTTTATCCATTGCGATGGCGAGCCTGAAGTGATCAGCAATAAAAGTACCGGCAATAAATACCTCAACAATTATTTTGAGGATTGCCAGGGCGAGCTCGTGATGCGCGGCGGCCACGATTGTTTAGTTGATGGTAATACTTTTAAAGGCGGCATAGGTGGTATCCGTGTAAACGGCACCGGGCATACTATCAGTAATAACAATATCAGTAATATCAAAACCGCTATCCGTTTAATGTACGGCATGGCTAAGGGCAAAGAGGTTACCGGCTTTTATATCGCGCCAAGCGGCTGTACCGTTAAAAATAACCATATCAGCAATGCCGAGACAGGTATTTTGGTTGGCGATAGCAAAAATGCGGACTGGGCAGGCAAGTTTGATGTGAACCGCTACCCATCGCGCACGATGCAGGATGTTGCACCGTTTGATAATCAGTTCACGGATAATGTTTTTACCAATACCCAGAAGACTATAGTTTATAATTAAATGAGAAAGGCCAGGAAATAAATCCTGGCCCTTTATCTTTTTGCTTATTTGCCCGCGTGTCTGGCGTTCAACTGCGCCATGTATAACGATTGCGGTTGCAGCCCATCCTTATCGCGACCTTCCCATTCACCAGCCCAACGGTCTTTAAAGTGACCGGGATCTTCGGTGCCGTGAAAGCCGATGCAATAATTGGTGCCGCTTACCCAGGGCTTTTGTACTGCCGCTTTTTTGGCGGTGCAGTTCCATAGTATCTGCGTTACACCGCTCCAACCGTGGCCACTGCCCATATACCCGCGATCCTGTACGTTGATCTCGCCATCGGTAACAATGTTATCATACAACGTGCCCGACGACCATCGGTGGTGCGGGCCGATATCGGCATGTTCGTTTTTGGCGGTGCTGTTGTAAAACACGTTCGGGCCGCAAACGCGCGCACCAGTTACATAATCGTGGCGGCCGTCTTCGGCATGGCAGTTCATAAACAGGTTGAGCTGGCCTGTATTGTTGAACGAATAACGACGCCCGCCGGTGATCTGCGATTTGGCGTCGACACATTTGCTGTCGGTTACGGTAATATTGCGTGTGCCACCTTCGAGGCTTACACAGGCGTAGCCATAATAACGCGCGCTTACGTTGCGCACCCAGCCATTGGCCGTGTTTTTAAAGCCTACGGCTATCCAGCCATGGTTTTCGTCGGTTTCGCTGGCATACTCCGATTCGAAGTAAATATGCTCCACCCCAACTTCCTGTATGCGGGTGTTAAAAGTGTATTTATACAATGCGCCGCCACCATATTGAGCTTCCAACTGCAGCACCACCGGGTTATCGATAAACACTTTGTTGCCTTCAATTTTGGTAATTACCCGCTCGTAATGCATATCGTATTCGCCGGCTTTCCATTGTTTGGTGCCTTCGCGCTCTACTATCTGATCCATTTTGAGATCATGTATCCAGTTTTGAGGGCTTGGGCGAAACAGGATGACCGGGTCGCCAACCTTAAAACCTGCTGCCGACTCGACATTGAACGATTTGGTACCCACCGGTACAAAGCTATCGGTAATCTTGACCCGCGAGCCGCCGACTTCGCGTATCGAGCCAGAGCCTTCTACATTTAACAAAGTGCGTTGGCCGGTTCCTGCGGCAATAATGCGCGTGCCGTTTTTATCATCGCCTTCGCCACGCAGCACTACACCGCCGGCTTTTACAAAAAGCTGCCCGGCAACTTTGTAAGTTCCTTTCTTTAACAGGAGTGTGCCGCGGAAGCCGCTGGCATCCGGCGAGCGTTTGGATAGCTCGTCGATAGCATCCTGTATCAGTTGCCCCGCATCGCCATCTTTTGGTGCTTCAATGGTTTTTACAACGGGCACATCGGGGATGGGTACATCGTTCTGGTGATAACCAACTAAACTAAAATCAGGCAGCGTGCCGCCATCCTTATCGGGATGATAGGCGAGGGAACCATCCCCGTTAAGGGTAACAAATTTTGATTGCCAGCCGTCTTTTTTACCGGTGTGGAAAGCCGTTATGGTTAACGCGGCAAGGCCCAATACAGCGAAGCGTTTCAGAGTAGTGAATGTCATTTCGAAAAAGGTTTATATCAGCATTAAATATAACCCTTTAGACTGCCGCCATACAATTTGGTTGGGTGAGGAACGATGCGGTTAGGCAGTTGCCTTACCCCTGCAAGTGATAAGAAAACCTTTAAATTAGTTAATAATGGCAGTATTTATTCGTATCTGCAATCTTCGGTGTGTTAAAATCGCTGAATGTTTGGTATAGATAGGATAGTGTTTTTTTAGCGCCTTACATGCCGTACTCAAAGTTGTAAGTGCCCGAACCTACGTTAAGTTTAACGGCCGGACCATCAGTGTTTATATTACTGATATCTTTCGATGCAGATATCAATTCGCCGCCCTCGGTTACTGTTTTACCTGAGGCATTTGGCAGTACAACAGTAGCTGTGGCATTAGGCGGTATAATAACCATGAGCCTGAATTTAGCCGAATCGATCTTCCAGCCAGACACAACCTTGCCGTACATGGTTTCCAGTTCGGCTTTAGCGCTGGTTAAGTTACCGCCGGGTCGTGGCGCTATGAGTATCCTTTTATAACCCGGGCCGGTGTCATCATTATCCAGGCCGGCAATGGTGCGGTACATCCAGTCGCCTATGGCACCGTAAGCATAGTGGTTAAACGAATTCATGGTGATGGCCTCAAAGCTGCCATCGGTACGCACGCCGTCCCAACGTTCCCAAATTGTAGTGGCGCCCAGTTTTACCGGGTATAACCACGATGGAAAAGTTTCCTGCAGCAGCAGCCGGTAAGCCATATCCAAATGGCCAAAGCGGGTTAACACCTGGCAGATGTAAGGCGTACCCAAAAAACCTGTAGTGATGTGGAAACGGTAATCGCCGATGTTATCAACCAACCGGTCAACTGCCTGGGCGCGCAGGTTTTCGGGCAGCATATCAAAGTTAAGCGCCAACACATAAGCGGTTTGTGTGCCTGATACCAGCCGGCCGTTCGGCGTTACGTATTCGTGGATGAACGCCTTCTTTAACCTGGTTAAAAGGTCGGTGTATTTAGTTACCTCGTTTTGTTTGTTCAATACCTGTGCAGCATTGATGAGCAGTTGTACCGAGTGCGTATAAAATATCTGTGCGATCAAATATTTATCGGTAATGGCGGCTTTACCATCATTATCATCGCCAGGGCTATAAAACAACCAGTCGCCAAAGTGCGTACCCCTGTTCCACAGATCGCCGGAGCTATGCGCGGTCATGTAATCAACCCAGGCCTTCATGCTGCCGTACTGATCGGCTAATAATTTTTCGTCGCCATAGGCCAGGTACATGTTCCAGGGTACGATGGTCGCTACATCGGCCCAGCCGGTTGATGCGACAGCATTCTTTCCGAGTACATTTGGTATTACAAAAGGCACTGCGCCATCAGGCTGCTGGTCGGCTTTCATATCGGCCAGCCATTTGGTAAAAAAGCCTACAACATCCATATTAAACGCAGCTGTGCGCGAAAAAGCCTGCGCGTCGCCCGTCCAGCCCAGGCGTTCGTCGCGCTGCGGGCAATCGGTAGGCACATCAACAAAATTGCCTTTTTGCCCCCAGGTAATGTTATGCTGCAGCTGGTTGATGAGTGGATTAGAGCAGGCAAAGCTGCCCGTAGTTTTCATATCCGAATAAACCGCTATCGCTGCAAAATCATCGGGGTTTACTTTACCGGGGTAACCTTCGATCTTGATATACCTGAAACCCTGGTAGGTAAAACGCGGTTCATAAGTTTCTTCGCCGCTGCCTTTTAAAGTGTATTGTATCTGCTGCCTGGCGCCGCGCAGGTTGGCTGTGTAAAAATTTCCGGGCTTATCCAGCATCTCGGCATGGCTTATTTTGATCACCGTGCCCGCCGGGCCTTTTACTTTAAAGCGAACCCAGCCCACAAGGTTCTGCCCAAAGTCGATCACCGTTTCGCCCAGCGGTGTTTGGATGAGCTTTACCGGTTTAAATATCTCATGCTCCCCCGCCGATGGCCCGATACTGCTGGTTATCGCTTCAGGGCCAAAAGGTAGTATGCCAACGGCTTTCCAATCCGCATCGTTAAAACCGCTTTGGTCCCAGCCGGCTTTTTCGAGCCGGGCATCATAAGTTTCGCCGTTATAAATATCTGCGTAGCGTACCGGGCCGTAATTGTATTTCCAGCTTTCGTCGGTTTTGATCAGATCCTTGCTGCCATCAGCATAAGTGATCTCCAGTTGCAGCAGGCCGCTTACTTTGGTACCGTAAGTATTATGCGCTATGCCACCGCTGTACCAGCCGTTGCCCAAAACAAAACCGATGGCGTTATCGCCTTTTTTGAGCATAGGCGTCACATCATAACTTTGATACAGTACCCGGTTGTTATAGCTCGTCCAGCCTGGGGTAAGGCATTTATCGCCGATTTTTGCCCCGTTCAAATGTGCTTCGTACAAACCATGCGCGGTAATATACGCCATAGCCGATTTGATGTTTTTTGAGATGCGGAACGCCTTACGGAACATCGGGCTGGCATTTTTAACCGTATCCGCAACGGCAACGCTTATCCATTTAGCCGACCAATCACCGGGCTGCAGCAAGCCCATCTGCCAAAAGTTAACATTGCTCCATTTGGTGGTATGGCCGTGGTTATCGCTTATCCTTACCTGCCAGTAATATTTTGTTTTAGAAGTTAGTGCAGGCCCCGCGTAAATTACGTTTACCGACCGATCGCTGTGCTGAACTCCGCTGTCCCACACTTTGCCCTTATCGTTTTTTACCCTGATCTCGTAGCCGGCCTGCAAGGTATTTCGCTCGGCCGCGGTAAGTTTCCAGCTAAAACGTGGGCTAAGGCTGCTGATGCCTGCCGGATTATGCATATATTCTACCATCAGATCATTTACCTGTAAGTTTTGCGCGTGTGATGATATGGGAGCAAGCAGCGACAGACAAACGATCGCAGCTGATAGTGTGAGATACTTTAACATGGAGATACTGTTAAGATTCGGGTTTTATATTGCTGATTAGCAAAGCCAATATAATGTTTTTTTGATAGTAAATAGTTTATCTTTATATCTTAAACTCATCACAAGGTCATGGCCACAGTAAACGAAATTATGGACGAGCTGCAAGCCAACGGCAGCGAAAGCGTCAAAAAAATATGGGTGAAACATGGCATCCTCGAGCCTTTTTTTGGCGTGAAGATCGAATATCTTAAAGTAATACAGAAGCGCGTAAAAAAGGATTACGAACTGGCCAAAGGATTATATGCCACAGGCAATGCCGATGCGATGTATCTTGCCGGCCTGATAACGGACGATAACCGTATGACCAAAGCCGACCTGGATGAGTGGGTAAAAAATGCCTTATCAAATAACATTAACGAATATACCGTTCCATGGGTAGCATCGCAGGGAAAATACGGGTATGAGTTAGGTTTGGAGTGGATAGACAGCGATAAGCCGCATGTGATGGCTGCGGGCTGGTCGACCCTAAGCTGCCACCTGGCTCTTACACCCGATGATCAGCTCGATCTGCCAAAAATAAAACAGCTGATGGATCGGGTGAAAAACACTATCCACACTTCGCCAAACCGCGTGCGCCAAAAAATGAATGGCTTTTTAATAGCTGTTGGGAGCTATGTGGCCCCGTTAAGCGACGAAGCCATCGCTGCCGCCAAAGCCGTGGGCGTAGTAACTGTCGACATGAACGGCACAGCGTGCAAGGTGCCTGATGCCATTGAATATATTATGAAAGTAAAAAACAAGGGAGCAGTAGGGAAAAAGAAAAAAGAAGTAAAATGCTGATACAGTCGCCCTTGTAGCGGCCTTGAAAAATTTACTTACCTTTAAAACTATTTTACCCGGATCTGCTTTAAGAGTGTGATGATAGAGAACCCCGCCGGAACCGCAGCTGTTCCGCCTTCTGTACCGCCGAGACTGCCCAACGAAGCTGAGCGTATTGCCGCATTACACTCGTACCATATCTTAGATACTGCCGAAGAAAAGGATTTTGACGACCTGACGGAGTTGGCCTCGATCATTTGCCAAACACCTATAGCGTTGATCAGCCTTGTCGACAAAGACAGGCAATGGTTCAAATCGCACAAAGGCACCACCGAAACACAAACCCCGCGCGAATATTCGTTCTGTGCACATACCATTACATCCGCCGAACCGATCATGATCGTGGATGATGCCCATAAAGACGAACGTTTTGCTGATAACCCGCTGGTGACGGGGCACCCGCATATTGTATTTTATGCCGGGGTGCCCCTGGTGAATAGTGATGGTTTTGCACTGGGTACACTCTGTGTAATAGATACCCGGGCACACGAACTGAGCCGGCAGCAAATATCGGGCCTCATTGTACTGGCCCAGCAGGTGATAGATAAACTGGAGTTGCGGCGCAAGGTGTTACAACTCGAGGAATCTAATCAAAAATTGTACGAGAGCGAAAACCGCTTTCGTAACCTGGTGAGCCAGGCGCCTGTAGCCATAGCCATTTACAACGGGCCCGATATGGTTGTAGATCAGGTAAACGAGCGTATGCTCAACCTGATAGGCCGGACGGCTGATATTGTTGGCAAGCCGCTATTAGCTTCACGCCCCGAAATGATCGGGCACCCGTATATGGACATTTTAAAGGAAGTATATACTACCGGCAGTGAGCATCAGGGTTTTGGGATAAAGGCGCCGGTGATGCGCGGCGGCATGATCAACGAAGCTTACTTTAACGCTACTTACAAACCGGTTAAAAACGATGCGGGCGAAGTAATGGGGATTATGCTGGCGGCTACCGAAGTTACCGAACAGGTTGAAACTGCCAGGCAACTGGCCGAAGCCAAGCAACGTTTGGAGATAGCGCTTGAGGCCGGTGCGCTGGGTTCGGCCGAGATAGCGCTTAAGACAGGGCATATGATCAGCAGCGATCAGTTTAAAAAAATCTATGGATCATCAAAAGACGCTGAACTGAATTACCGCGACGTGCTGAATGCTACTTTACCCGAATACCGTGAGCAAATAAAGCTGCTGATCGCTGAGGCAATAGCCAATAAAGCAATCTACAGCGCCGAGTATCAGATCGGGTGGCCCGATAACTCCATACATTGGGTAAGTGCGCACGGCAAAACAAGGTACAATGAGCAGGGGCAGGCCACGCATATGGTAGTGGTTATAAGTGATATTACCGAAACCAAGCACTATGAGCAGCGCAAGGATGACTTTTTGAGTATTGCCAGCCACGAACTCAAAACGCCGATCACCAGTCTCAAAGCGTCGCTGCAATTGCTCGACCTGATTAAAAACAAACCTTACTCACCGATGCACGTCAAGCTCATTGAGCAATCCAACCGGAGTATGAAAAAGATGAGTACATTGATAGACGACCTGCTCAATGTGAACCGCATGACCGAAGGGCAACTGCACCTGGATAAAAGAACTTTTGTTATTGCCGACCTGCTGAAAAGCTGCTGCAGCCATGTGCGTATGGCAGGCAAACACGAGCTGGTTTTTGAGGGTGATGCCCAATTGCAGGTAAACGCCGACGAGCACCGCATTGACCAGGTAGTAGTAAACTTTGTGAATAACGCGGTTAAATATGCGCCCGATTCGAGAGACATCATACTGAAAGTAGAAAAGGACGGTAACTTTGCCAGAATATCAGTACAGGATAGCGGTCCGGGTATTCCTCGGGAGAAGGTCCCCTTCCTGTTCGATCGTTACTACCGTGTCGACCATTCGGGTGCACAATACACCGGCCTGGGGCTGGGTTTGTACATCTGTGCCGAAATTGTGAAGCGTCATGGCGGCGATATCGGCGTGGAAAGCGAACCGGGCAAAGGCAGCACTTTCTGGTTCACATTGCCCTTAAACTAAAAAAAGCCAATTGCCTCGCGCAATTGACTTTCTTAATCTATTAACTTAACTGTTCCAATTATTTCCGAAATGAAAAAACTTGGTAACTCAAAATTATAATGCCCTGTCTTTTGCAAATAGGCGAAACTCACCTTTAGTATCTGCCGAAAAACATCTGAATGTCATCTGTTTACCATTTCGATGAAGGTGCATCACAAAAAAAGGCCGCCCCAAAAGGCGGCCTTTTTATAGAAAGAATAAGGCTGATTAATAACCTGGATTTTGTTTAATACCAGGGTTAAAGTTGATTTCTGATTGTGGATAAGGCAGATTGAACCTGTTATCGCCGGCAGGTAAAGTTGCAACATTTGGCGGAACACCCGAACCATCTGCCGCTTCGCCATGCGTAGCATCACGCTGTACCGGTAAATTTAAACGTTTCAAATCCCAGAACCTGTCGCCTTCAAAGGCAAGCTCTAAACGGCGTTGTTTTAAGATCTCGTTAAGTAACGGGGCGCCCGTCAACAGGTTATCCGCTGTAGGGTCGTAACCGGTGTAACGGTTAGATTTTAACAGAACCAGGTCGGCAACGGCAGCAGGTATGGCACCGCTTCTGTATTCAGCTTCCATCCGGTTTAAAAGTACTTCGGCTGTTCTAAGCAATTTACCGTCGACCACGCCGGCAGGATTTGCCGAACTAACAGATGGGTTTGGAATACCTATACCCAGCTCTGGCGGTCCCGATCTGCCGGCATATTTGATAATATGGTTGTAAAGCGTACCGTTGTAATAGTTTGTTTGGAAATACGCTGATTTCCTTACGTCGGTAGCTGCGTACAACTGGTAGAAGCTAAAGTCGGGCAGGTACTCAGATTTATAGCCGTTTTGAGTACTGGTCGGAGTAGGGCGGGTGGTAAACTGATAGTAGTTTACACCAGGGCTGTTGATATTATCCAAGCTGGTGTTTTTAACCTTAAACAATACGCCGGCGTTGGTTGCATCCGTCCAGATTGAAGGAAAAGTTGCGATGTTTGGCAGATTGGGAGTAGTGCCCAAAGCTTTGTTTGCTTCGGCAATACAGTTGGCATAATCGCCTTTGTATAAATATACTCTCGATAACAAACCTGCAACAGCTTCCCTGTTTAGATAGATGTTGGTATTGGTAGCTATAGGGTTGATCAACGGCTCGGCGGCAACCAGGTCGGCTATTACTTTACCATAAAAACCTTGTAACGATTCGCTCGGAGGCACGTTAGTGGCCGAACTGGTAGTTACATAAGGCAATGTAAAATCAGATGCCGAAGCGTTTAAATAGGTTTTGCTGTATACGCGGGCCATATCAAAGTACAACATTGCCCTTAAAGCAAGTGCTTGTCCTCTCGCATCATTTTTAAAGGTACCGTCAGGCAGTTTATCTATATTTTCCAATATAGCGTTTGCACGCCTGGTAACTGTATAGCCGCCTGTGAACAGGCCATAAGTAGAGTTTGAGCTATAAGTATACTGGTAGTAAGTTTTTAAACTTTGCCTGCCCACCTGGTCAAGTACCAGGTTATCGCTCAAAACATCAGCTATAATGTTCCAGGTACCCACGGCGTATGAGCCCGAAGCTCTTAAGCCCTGGTACATACCGTTGATATCGAACTGAACGAGCTGTTGCGAATTAAAAGCCTGTTCGGTTGCCACCTGGTTGTACGGGTATAAGTCCAGATCCGATTTACTGCATCCTGCTACTAAAACAGAGGCCAACGCAGCTGTATATAATATTTTTTTCATCTTATTTAATTTAATGAGCCTTAAAATCTAACATCTATACCAAAGGTGTAACCTTTAATTGGCGGATATCCGTATTGGTAAAGTGTACCGTTTGCAGTTGTGGTTTCGCCGGCATCACCTGTTTCGGGGTTACCGTGGAACTTGGTCCAGGTGGCCAGGTTAGTACCCTGGGCAAATACCCTGATGTTTGCTATGCCTAATCGTTTGGTATATTTACCGGGTACAGTATACCCTAATGTTACATCTCTAAGTGTTACGTAATCGCCTTTTTGCAGGTATTTATCGGTGAAAAATTCGGTTGCCTGTTTAGTGTCAGGTTTACCTGTTGCCGGGTCAAGAACTCTTGGAAAAGGAACCACATCGCCCGGTTTCTTCCAGTAATTTGCAGCGTACGAAAGCAAGTTTGTTGAAACATCACCGCTTGATGTTGCATCCTGATCGACTACGTTGAAGATCCAGTTACCACCAGAGTAGTAGAAGCGTGCGTCAAAATCAAAACCCTTGTAGCTAACATCGGTGCCTATGGTGCCAAAATATTTAACAATCGGCGATTTGCCGCTTAATACTACAGCCTGGCTGCCTGCATAGGTTTTTGTTTCGGTACCATCGATGTTGTAGTATACTTCCTGGCCGTCGGCAGGGTCAACACCTTTTTCGCGCATTAAAAAGTACACGTTTATTGGCTGGCCTACAACCAACTTGGTTATACCGTATGCTGCCTGCCCTGCGGCGTTGTCAGAATAAAGCTGGGTGATCTTGTTATCGTTATGCGAATAGCTGAAGCTTACATTCCATTTCAGATCTTTTTTACGAATCACAGCACCGTTTATCGCAAGCTCAATACCCTGGTTTTGTACGGCACCAATATTACCGGTATACGAAGTAAAGCCGGTTGTTTGCGAAACGTTTACAGGGTAAAGAAGATTTTTGTTCACACGGTTATACCAATCCAGTTCGCCTGTAATACGGCCGTCCAAAAACCCGTAAGTTAAACCTGCATCTTTGGTATAACCGGTTTCCCAGGTTAAATTAGGATTAGATAATTTTGAAGGAATAAGCGCAGTTTGGTCGTTGTATTTGGTTGTAACCGAGTAGGTACCGTACGGGGTATACTCAGGTATGGTATTATTACCTGCTGTACCGTATGATCCGCGCAATTTCAATTCAGACACCCAGTTTGGCAGCGTCAGGAACTTTTCGTTCTTGATATCCCATGCAAGGCCGATAGCACCGAAATTTGCAAACCTTACATTGGCGCCAAAACGTGACGAACCATCGCGGCGGCCGCTTACGTTAATAAAGTAACGTTTGTCGAAATCGTAAGATAAACTTGCGAAATAAGAGATCAGCGAGAACTCAGTAATAGAAGTGGTCGCGGTAGTAGGTGTAGCGGCGTTATCCAGGGTAGTGAAATCCTTCGATGGGAACCCACGACCGGTTAAGCTGCTGTTGTAAACGTGGTCTTTATCGTACTCGGTACCTATTAAAGCATTGAAGGTATGTTTGTTGTCGATGGTTTGAACCCAGTTTGCGGTATTTGTCCAGCTGTAAAAATAATCGGTATTGTTTTGATCATTCTTTTGGTTGTAACCTAATATGCCGGCTAAGTTTGAGCCTGGTTCCAAATAGCTTTGATACGCTAATGTATTGTAGTTAAGCGCGTATTGCGATTTTAAGGTTAAGTGGTTTAAGAAATGCGCTTCGCCATAAAAAGTGCCAAATTGGTTTACCCTGTCGTAAAGCGTAGGGTTGTTAACAGCACCTTCTAAAGGTGAAAAACCTTGTGCAGTTAAGTTATAAGAACCGTCAGCATTATATGGTTGCTCGTACGGGTTAAAGAAGAATAAAGCGCCTTGTGAGTTTTGGGTGTTATAAGCGTCGCGCACACGTTGTTCGTGGCTTGATGTTACGCCTATATTAGTACCAACTTTAAACCAGTCTTTTACCTGGTAGGTTACGTTTAACCTGCCGCCCTTACGGTTAAATTCAGAGAAGCGTTCAACACCCGGGTTATCATTAATATCGCCCGACAGGTAATAAGTCAATTTATCGGCACCACCAGATAACGAGATCTCGTGTGTACGCATGGTTGCGTTCTGGAACAGATATTTGCTCCAGTCGCCGGCGCCCCTGCTTATTGCCAGATCCCAGATGGTTTGGCGTTGAGCAGGTGTTATAAAATTAATTTTTGAACCTGGTGCACCCGGAAATGGCGGAGTTACAACATACCCCCTGTTGGTGATCATCGAGTCGAGGGTAGGGTTGGTATATTGTGCATCGTATTCATATTGCAGTTTCTCGGCCGAGGTCATCAGTCGCACATTGTTGAAATCCTGACGTTGTGTTTTGCCGAAACGGAAAGAATAACGTAATGATGGCGCGTTTGCTTTACCTGTTTTGGTAGTAACGATAATTACACCGTTCGAACCGCGTGAACCGTAGATTGCAGTTGCCTGTGCATCTTTCAAAACGCTTACGTTTTCAATATCATCGGGGTTAAGGCCGTTGTAGGCAGCTGTAGTGATCTGTATACCGTCAACCACGATCAGCGGATCAGATCCGGCGGTTATAGAGCCCTGCCCACGAAGCCTGATAACTGCGTTCGAGCCCGGACGGCCGTTTGCAGCTGTAACCTGTAGGCCCGTTGCGGCACCTTGCAAAAGCTGAGTAAACGAAGCCAAAGGTTTTGCTTCGAGATCTTTGCCGTCGACAGTAGAGAGGGCACCAACAACATCTGAACGTTTAATGGTTTGGTAACCGACCACCACTACTTCGGCCAGAGCCTTGGTATCGGGGTTTAATTTTACATCGATCACTGTTCGCGAACCGATTGCTACCGTTTGTGAAGCGTAGCCCAGGTAGCTAAATATCAAAGCTTTGGCCGTTGCAGGTACGTTAACGGTAAATTTACCTTCGGCATTGGTTTGTGTACCCATTGAGGTACCCTGAACTTTAACAGAAACACCGGGTAGGGTGAGCCCGTCGTCGGCACCGGTAACTTTACCGGTGATAGTTTTGCTTTGAGCTAATGCACTTGTTATACCAACAGCAAAAAGCACTAAAATGGTGAGTAATTTTTGTTTCATATTCTTGTTAATTATTATTAATTGAGAATTTGCCCCGGGGGGCGTAAATGGCTGTGTACCGGTTGGGTTTTAAACACAGCATCAAGGAGGCGATTTGATAATGAGTGTGTAGCTCTTCATGACGTCAGTTATATTTATTACAAAGGCTGTAATATTAAAGAATCAGCTATCGGGAAAGTATGCGATAATCACCTATCTGGTGATTCAGGCATATTGTGACATGCTGATGAGCGAAGGAAGAGCCTGGTTCGGTATTGTATATGGCAGATAATCAGTTAATTATAATTCGCACCGGGCGCACGCTGCGGTGCGAATTATAATTATTATATTAATGCCTGCCTGTATTTTTGTGGTGTAATGAAATATTTGGCTTTAAAAAGCCTGATGAAGGAGCTTGGGCACTCAAATCCTACCAGACACACAATTTCGTTAATCGGGTACTGGGTGGTTCTGAGCAATATGCGTGCACGCTGCAAGCGTAGTTGTATCAAAAACTGATGCGGCGATAAGCTAAAGGCTTGTTTAAAGGTGCGCAAAAGGTGGTTAACTGATAAGCATGCCTGGCGCCCCAGTTCTTCAAGCGAAATGTTTCTGTTGTAATTGGTGTACATGAAATCCTTGGCGATATTCAATCTCTTTAATATCTCGATGCGTGTACTGCGATTGGTAAAGTTTAGCTTGTCGGCTTTGTTGTAAACTTCGTTATTGTACACCCTGTAATAGTTTATAAGGCTGTGGTGCAGGTACTCGTTTATCAACAACTCGTCCTGCAGGCCATTATCCAGGTGGTTTTTTAAATGCTGGATATTGAAACGCATATCGCCGGCAAAGGGGTAAATAGTCTCGTTAAAATCGATGCTTGAGCTGCCGGTTAAACCGGGCTGATCCAATAATTTGTTAGCGCTTAAGGTGTAGGCATTGCTGAAATCGTGCAGAAACCCCTGATCGAAAATGATCGAAAACGATTCTACAGGTACATCCGAGTCGATCCGGCTGGTATATTGAGTGCCTTTGTTAAGCATCAGGAACGAATCGGGGTAAATAGAGAGCTCACGCTTACCTACCTGGTAGGTTTCGTTACCGCTCAATGCAAATTTCAAGCTCAAGTCGGATGTACACTGCGTTTGTGAGCGGTGTGCCCTTGTTTCGCTTAAAATACGATTATTGTTTCTTAAGGTTTTAATGTAATCCATAGGAGGTAAAATTTAAACTTCGGTATAATCCCTTTCTTCCAGTAAAACATACTCGTTGCCGTAATTATCACAGAACTCGGCATAAAGGCCGGATGACAGGTACTGCGGCTGACCTTTAAAATCAATCCCTTGCGTTTTTAGCTGGTGATAGTCTTTAAGGCAATCATCGGTGCTCAAAATAATGCGGCTTTTAAAACCGTCTTTATTCTCATCCATCACCAGGTTAAGGTACTGATCGGCATTGTTGATGCGTATCGGAACTTCATTGTATTTATCAATAGGTATAGTTTCGGGGGTACTAAAGCCCAGTTTTTCGGTAAAGAAGCCTACAGCTTCTTCCATATCACTTACAAATACGGTTACGTGTTTTATTTTCATAGGTACAGAAAGCAACCATCTAACAGGTTAAAACTTGTTATTAATCATTCTAAAAAATTAACTCTGGTCAGTTATTGGCGGCGGATCTGGCAGAAGGGCACAATACTTTGATTATTGTACAAGTCAAAAATAAACTAAATATATAGGTCATGGTATCACCCGCTTAGGGGGATTTTGCATATAAGTTATTTTGATCAAATGAAATAAGCGAGTATCACAATTTTTTACTGTGCCGGGGAGGTATCGCTACTGATTGACAGGGGTTTAGACTGGAAATTTATACCAGCCTGTTATCGCGTGCGGTTTTAATGGCATCGGCGCGCGAATTAACGTCCAATTTGATATAGATGTTTTTAATATGAGTCCGTACAGTTTCGAGATCGATAAACAATTCGTTAGCAATTTGGGTGCGGCTTTTACCATTACAAATGAGCTCCAGTATCTGGGTTTCGCGTTTGGAGAGCGGGGTATCCTGGTTGCGGCGGAATGAATTGATAACCATACGCGCAATGTTTACGCTCATGGGGCCGCCACCCTGCATTACTTCTTTTATCGATTCGATTATTTTGGCAGCAGGGGTGTTTTTTGTCAGGTAACCGGAGGCGCCATTGGAAAGGGCATCGAATATTAACTTTTCAGATTCGTAGACCGTTAAAATAAGTATATGTGTTTGTGGCAATACCTTTTTAAGTTTGGGTATAGCTTCAATACCGTTTGTACCAGGTAACTCGATATCGAGTAATATCACCTCGGGAGCATCTGTAACAATCTTTTTGGCTGCCTCATCAAAGGATGCGTAAATATTTATAACCTCATAGCCCTCGCTTTGGCCAATCAAAAACGCATAGCCTTCGCGGATAACCTGGTCGTCCTCAATAATTACTATCCTGATGTTGTTATTGTCGTTAGTCATAACTGCCCCTATCCATATTTTAATTTTAGTTTTAAAATAACCGTTGTGCCGCTGCTTTTATCCGACTCGATAATTATCCCACCGCCTATGCGTGCCGCGCGGTTTTTTATATTGTTTATACCATTGCCGGGGGTAATGCCGTCGGTATCAAAGCCTTTCCCATTATCCGTCAATAAGATGTTCATCTCGTTATTCTTTATATCGCTTATTGTCAGGTGTACGTGAGTGGCGCCCGCATGCTTTAAAATGTTATTCAGCAACTCTTTGAAGATCATCGTCATGTTGCGGCAATATTCAAGCGGTAATTTTATCCGGCTAAATGCTACGTCTATTTCGTCAACCTCAAATACAATTGATGTATCGTGAAAAAACTCGATACCAAAAAGCCTGATATGGGTTAATATTTCGTACAGGTTATCACTTTTAGGGTCCAGTGCCCACAAAATGTCTTTTGTGCCATTATACAGCGCTTCGGCATTTTGTTTGATCTGCCCAACAAGTTTCTTCTGTTCGGTTGCGCCGGTATCCAGTTTGGCGGTCAGTATATCCGACAATACGGTGATACGCGTTAACTTGTTGCCCAGGTCGTCGTGAAAATCTTCGGCTGTTTGCTGCCTGATCTTTTGCTTCTCTTCGCGTTTGATGCGTTCCATGATTTTGATAGAACGTAACCTGCGTTTGTGCATATAGGTTTGCATGCCGATTCCCAGCAAAACCAGCGAAATGACAAACAGTAACCTAAACGTCCAGGTTTGATAAAATGGCGGGATGATCTCGAATACAAACTGGGCAGTGTTGGTTGATTGCAGGCCCGACGATGTGAGGGCCCTTACCTGAAAAGTGTATTTCCCGGGGGGAAGCGACGGATAATCTACCTGGGTATTTTTTACAGGGGCGCAAAAATTATCGTCGTGCCCGATAAGCTTATACTGATATGATACATCGTGCGGGTTTTTTAAATAAACACCTAAAAAGGATATCGAAAGATGGTTTTGGTTATAAGGTATTAGCGCCTCCGACGTATCGGCCATTGATTTGACATGGTCGGCTGTAAAGAGATTTACCGATTGTATGAGGATGTGCGGACTTGACGTGTGCATGTGCATGGTTTCGGTATTGTAAACCACCAGCCCCTTGGTAGTGCCCATCCATATCTTATCATCAAAGTACAAAATGGAGTTTTCGTTGGCTTCGGCAATAATTTCTTTTGAGCTCCCGCTGCCCCTTATGCTAAAATCGCTGCCGTTTGCAACAGGTATAATACGATTTATACCACGGCCGGTACCGGCCCATATTATTCCATGCTTATCGGCCGCCATGTTATAAATGGCATTAGAGTTAAAGCCATCGTTCACATTGTAGTTTTTTATTTTTTTTGTTTGCGGGTCCCAAACAAACAGGCCCCAATCGCCTGTTCCCACCATGATTTTGTTATGATATTTGATCATACACAAAATGTTTGATGATTCGAGTTCATTAAGCTTAAAGCCTGTAACCAGTTTTTTATTAACAATAAGCCTTATGCCACTTTGTGTACCTACCAATACCGAATCTTTGCCCAATGTTAGTAATGATGCGGTAAATACATTAAAGTTATCTACATGCGTCATGCTGTTATTACTATAATAATAACAGCCATAAGGCGAAGCCATCCACAGCGTGCCTTCGTTATCGCGGGTAATGGCATTGGCAACCCTGTCCTGGGTACCCGGGATCATTATAAAGCTATGCCCGTCAAATTTCCATACACCGCCAAGTGCGCTGCCGAGCCAGATGTTATTGGCATTATCGGTATAAATACATTGTACTTTTTTGGCATTTAAGTTTGTGGTTGGCAATTCAATATTTTTAAACTGTTTGCCGTCATAGGTCATTACGCCATTGCCATCGGTGGCCAGCCATATATTATTTTTTTTATCGCGGCTTATGCCCATAATGGTCTGGGCGCTGCCGACGCCTTGCGACTGATCGAAAAGAAGATAGGTATTACCCTCGTATTTATATATGCCATCGCCCCAGGTTGCCAGCCATAAGTTGTTATCATTATCGCAATAAATGTTGGGTATGGCGGTGTCGGTAAACCCGTTTTTAGAGGTAAACAGGATAAGCTGGTTGTTTTTAATACGGTATACACCGCTTGATGACCCTATCCACAAGCTGCCTAAAGCATCCTGGGCAACACATAATAAACCCGCATTGGTTGTTTGGAGGGTGCTATTTGGGTAAGCAGACACAGTAGTACCGCTGCATACATACAGTTTATTGTTAGCAATAAAGTAAATTTTGTTATGATCGAGCCTGTCAAACAATATCCACCTGATGGCCAGATCTTTATACTCTCCGCTAAGCGGGATGACATTGGCCCATGTATTACCGTTTAAACAATAAATACCTTTTTGAAAAACAGCTGCACATAATATGCCCGACCGGTTAACGGCAATGTAGTTTATGCTAAATTCGTCGGTATTGGGTATGGGCATATATTGTAAAGTACGCCCGGTAACTTTAAATAGCTTGCCCTGCATCATCAGCCAGATATTGCCGGCCCCATCTTCAACAATACTGGTAACCCAGCTATGCTTAACATTTGACGGAATAGGGTAATTGATGAGCTTTTTATTGCATAAACAAGCGAGCCCCATATGGGTGCCAAACCAAACGCGGTTTTCCCGGTCGCATAAAACGGTATAAACAAAATTATTAGGCAGGCCGTTTTCTTTCGAAAAAGCGGTAAACTCTTTACCATCAAAGCGGCATGCACCACCCAGGGTGCCTATCCATAAACGGTGTGATGCATCCTGGCTAAGGGTGTTTATCTGCGATTGTATTAAGCCGCCCTCAATATCGTAATGGGTAAAATTATATTTTTGAGCATGTGCGCTAAAAGTAAGGCAGCAAAAAGCGAAAGCTGTTATCAATAACAACCGGATTATACCATATACAGCTAAGTTATTTTTTAGTCGAACACACATAAATCGCAACAGGCTTTAATCCACCGCTTTTACAACGCCATAAATTAAAGCCTATTTAATAATAAAAATATCACCCTAAAAGGGTGATATTAGTTACGGGCTTATCAGGTATAAGATGCTTCTTAAAGCATAATGTTACCTGGAAGTTATAAAAAAGAAAATTTTAGTTGACGCTTACCACAGGTTCTGACGAGCCCGAGGTTTGCTCACTATTGTTTTTGAAGAACTTGCATACCTGCGTGATTTTCCACTCATTGTTCTCGTTCTTCTCAATGGTTAAAAAATTCTGTTGCTTAAAATTGGCATATTGGAAATCGACCCGTGCCAATATCAGCGCATTGCTTTTGGCAACAACCTCGTACTCGCTGGTGCATTCCTGTTTGGTGGCATCAGCTTTCATAGCCGACACCAGGTCGTTTTTATATTGTACGATGATCTTTTCGGCCCTGGGCATTTTTATACGGGCGTCGTCGCTTAATACCTTGTCGAGCTTTTTGAAATCCGAATTCATATAGCTGCTGATATAATCGTCGATAACCGTTTCAAAAGCCGGTGTTTTAGGCCCGTTATGTGCTGCCGAGAAACTGCTGCCGGTTGAGGCCACTAACCCGATGGCCATGCAAACCATTAAAAGCTTTTTTTTCATTGTGCTGGTTTTTTTAACAAAGGTCAGCAAGCCATGCCCGGGCGGATATGTAAATAACACCGAATAAATATGCCAGGAACACCTATGTACAACGTTGCAGGCGCGAAAAATTTAAAAAAGCAAAAGATCGAGAAAAATGGTAACTATTTAAATTTTGCCGCGTCTTATTGAGTATAAAACCTACCTATATGAAAATGAAAATCCTTACGCTGCTTATTATGATAACCGGAGGCGCTTACCTGATGACAGCTCAGCCCGATAAGCCGGCAAAAAAACACCATACCTGCACACAAAGCTGCACTAAGAAAAAATGCGAAGACGTATCTTAGTTACCGTACCGGAATAAATAAAGCCGTACCCTCGCGGCACGACTTTATCAAAATTTCTATTTACCCTTAATTACACGTAAACATGTATTAACAGGTATCGCGAAGGTATGATAAGACTATGTGACGGAATGGGGCATTATCACCTTAATAATGTGCGGAAATCACTGTAATGTATTATACAAGTCAGCTTCTTCAATAATATCAATTATAGTATACCCTATGAAAAGTAAAAAGCTGCCCCCTCGCGGTGCAGCTTTTTACGAACTTCTAATTAACTGACTTAAACAAAAAAACACTAAACAAACTCTACTTCTGTGGGAGAAGTGTGATACAAAGATGCAAGGGATATCGCACCCGCAACGCAGTGATAACACCGTATTTTACGGTTGAAAACACGGTACCCAATAGGGCTAAATCACCTCCGGTCTGGTAAAAACTTAGGTTTTTTGCTTCTTCTTTTTGGCAGCGGGGAACAATACGTTGTTGAGGATGAGCCTGTAACCCGGCGAGTTGGGGTGCAGGGTAAGGTCGGTAGGCGGTTCGTTAAAGCCGTGCTGATAATCTTCGGGATCGTGGCCGCCGTAGAAGGTCCATTGGCCCTTGCCGTACTCGCCGTGGATGTAGCGGGCCTCGTTGGCGCGTTTGAATTCGCCTAAAATCGTAACGTAGGGTTTGATCTTGCTTTCGTTGAAAGCTGTGGCCAGTCCTTTAAAACCTTTGATCACCCGCTCGTGATCCTGCGTAAGCATGCTGGCTACCACATCCCACTTGGCCGAAAAATCGAACAGGGTGAAAAAATCTTCTTCCTGCGGGATGTGCCGGGTTGGGCCATCGTCGATATCGCTGAACTGGCGCCCGAACGCCCCGGTGTTTACATTGAAATTCTGAAAAGCGAGCGTCTGGCTAAAGTCGAGCTTCGATTGTGCATCGGGGTCGGCATCGTCGCCATCGTATATCGATTCGCAGATATCGGTGTTGGCGGCAGCCAGCGCAATGTCGAAACTATCTGCGCCAGAACACATCGCCAGTAAAAAGCCGCCATTTGCGCAAAAATCCTTGATGCGTTGTGCTACGGCCAGTTTCATTTTCGATACTTTTTTAAAACCCATGCGGTGGGCTGTGGCTTCCTGGGTTGCTTTGTCCTCCATAAAACGGCCCTGCCCGCGGCCGCGGAAGGATTGCTTGCTGTACTGGCCGGTAAAGTCCTCGTGGTGCAGGTGCAGCCAGTCGTATTTGCTCAGATCGCCTTTCAGCACTTCTTCATCGTAAATGATATCAAAAGGTATTTCGGCGTATTTCAGCACCAGGATCACCGCATCATCCGACGGCAGCACACCGATCTTAGGCGAATAAACTGCCATGCGGGGCGCCTTCTCCAGCTTCACCACTTCCATATTGACCGACGGATCGGATATCTGGGTGATGATATCGGCAGCCTTGGCATCGGCAATCACTTCGGCGCTCACGCCGCGGATGCGGCATTCGTCCTCGGTCTTTTTTTCGTATTTGCACATAAAACTGCCGCCGCGGTAATTGAGCAGCCAATCCACCTCGCCGCCATTCTTCAATATCCAGAAAGCCACCCCGTACGATTTGAGGTGATCTTTCTGCGCCTCATCCATCGGTATCAATATCGAAGCCGCCTTAACTGATGCAGAGATCAGCAGCAGGATAAAAACTACAAAATATTTTGAATGGCGCTTCATCTATCCAAATATAACAAACAATAGATGAAGGTATTGTGGCAGCGAATGTAAATAGTATGATAGATAGGCCTCCGGGCGCTGCTAACGGTTACACCGTACAGCAGCTGACTGTGCAGATATGAGCTCAATCATTTTTCTTTTTGCCAAACTTTTTCGTCCATTTACCAACAAATTTTTTCTCCGGTTTAACCGTCATATGGCGCACCTTAGGCACAGCACGTTTAGCATAATTGATCACATTGATCGCTCTTTCTTTCGAATGTTCTGTAAATTTAGGTACCGGGTTGTCTACCGTAGTAACCGGAGCTTCCACAAACTCATTGCGGGCTTCTATGGATGTCTTACTAATATATTTACCATCACCAGCTATGTCGACACCTACGGCTTTTAGAGCCGCCATATCACGGGGCCGCTTAGCGAGGTATTGTTGTACTTTGGTGCCCGCGTCTGCTAAACTACCGAACACATTATCCTGGGTAGCTAAAAACTGCTCAGTTTTATACTTGGCTTTTTCTTTGCTCATAACCTCGGCCAATTCTCTTTTATTTTCGGCTGCCTTAATTGCCAATTCTTCCTGCTCTTTCGAAAGCTTTTCGGCCTTACCTGTAAACGATATACTCTGATACCAGGCTTCGGCTACGTAAGGTATATGCCCATGGTTCGTCCAGTTACCTTTTTTCATGAAAATATGCCCCAGGCTTTTTTCGGCGGTAATATCTATAAGTGCAGATTGATCATCGCCCAAATCAACAGCAATATCCGGGCGCGTGCCATTAAGCATACCTGTGGTTTGAAAATTAAAACCGTCTTCACCGGCTAATCGGTTGTTTATCTTGCTTTCGATAATATAGCCCGCAGCTGTTGATGGGTGCATGGAGTAGTTGCCGGCCTGGTACTCTTTTAACCTGAGCAGGTATAGTGCCTGGAAAGCCGGATTTGCATCGTTTAGGTTATTTACCTCAATTTCGGCATGGGCCTGGTCTACCGCGTCCGACACTTTGTTTGCAGCCACATGCGCAAATTCTTCCTTATCTTTTTTTGCGCAGGGGGTCGTTTCAAATTCTTTAGGTTTCCAGCGCTTTAGTTTTAGCTGTATGGGCGCTGTAGCGGCCGCATTACTTGCAAACCTGCCCTGTATAAGCGCCGCACTTTTTTGAGCAGGCGCAGGTTTATTTTGCAGAACGGGTACGGCAGGCATACTATTGCTGTTTTTGCCTGTGGTTTGACTGGCAATGGCTCTTGATGAGGCAATCGGTCTTTGTTCGGCCCTGGTTCTTTGCACTGCGATAAAAATATCTCTATAAAAATATTGTCATTTTATCAGAAATCATAATTTGATAATATCAAATTATATTAATAAGGAGCAAAAAAATAAAGAACAGCCTCAACCTATTGAAGCAGTTCTTTATAAGATGGGTAAGTTTACTTAACCGGCGCAGGCAAATTCTGTGGCTGGCTGAGTGTTAAACCGCTCTTGATGTCAACAGCTTTCGAGTCGAATTTGATCGTGCCGCTTGTTAAACCCGGGCGACTCGCAGTAACGGTAATAGTACCCGGTTTCAGCGTCGAGCGGATCATTACACGGTTAATGCCGCATTCGGTATCCAGGTATAGGTTATTGGTGCTGTTCAGTTTGGCTTCGTTAACGCCGCCGCGCCATACTACCGGCCCCGTTACGGCAAAATCAACCTTGGCTTCGTCGGTTGGGCAGCGGCGGCCCTGCGCATCAACCACTTCAAAATCTATAAAGGCAACATCGCTGCCGTCGGCTTGCAGGCCCTGCGGGCCGGTGTGCAGGGTAAGCTTAATGGCCTTTGCCTCGCCGGCTGTTTGTATCTCGTCCTGGGCAACAACCTTGCCACCTTTGCTAACCACGGCTTTAATGGTACCCGGCATGAATGTAACATCCTTAAAGGCATAAATAAAGCCGGTGTTCTCGCCTTCGCCCGGTGTCGATGTACGGTCGCTGCGGCCTATGGTATCTTTAAAGTTAATAGGTTTGGTTTGCACGCCAAGCGATTTACCGTTTAAAAACAGCTCTACCTTATCGCCGTGCGATGCGGCTACATACATGTTTTTTTTGGTGCCTGCAGGATACGTCCAGTGGCCGATGATATGCGCATCGGCCTTCTCGTTCTGCATTACGCGCGATACATAGAACAGTTGTTTTGGTAAACGCACTCCGTCAACCTTACCGCTCACGCGTTCAACATAGCTGCCCTGCTGCCGGCCATCGGCATCCGAATCCGAAAAATAGATAGAGGTATAGCCCGACCATTTTGAATGATCAGGATCCTTATTGTCGATCCGGTTGCTGATGTAGGCGTTATAACGCACAGCGCCGGCTAAACAAAAATCCTCCGAGTTCCAGTGGTAGCTGTCGCTGCCCGGGCCTGGGCGGCCGCCTGCGCCTTCAACAATATGCGGTTTAAAACCAAAATGCGGCGGCGAGTAATTATCCCAAATGTTCCGGCCGGCCTCATCTCTGAAATCCTCGGCCTCAACCAGCGGCGCCTTATCGCGGCGGGCTATGCTGTACCCGCGAAAAATATCATCGCCGGTAACTTTGTCTGTTTTCGGATCCTGGCCTATCATCACACTATAATATTCCGATATCGGCGTGAGCGCATTATTCAACGCCGCGTCGTCATTGTCCCTGGTGCCCATTACCCGGCCGCCGTACGGGTCGAGCTCTTTGCGCATGGCAACCAGCTGGTTCATCTGGTCGGCGGTTACTACGGTATTGCCTGCTTCCCAAAACAGGATGCTCGGGTTGTTGCGGTAGTATATCATACTGGCTTTCATCACGGCGGCACGCTGGTCCCACTGTACGCCGGTAACCAGGCGTTCTTTATCGCCGGCGGGGCAAACTTCAACTATGCCAAAGCGGTCGCAGCCATCCACGTCAGCGCGTTCGGGCGCAACGTGCATCCAGCGTACGTAATTGCCGTTGCTTTCGCGTATCATCGATAAAGTATAATCGTGCATCCAGTTAGGATAGGCGCCGCCCAAACCGGCCCAGTCATCTGCCGAGCGCTGCGAATAGCCGGTTAACCAGATAAATTTGCCGTTAATGTAAACACCGCCGGTACCCGCGCCGCCTTTAAACTCGGTTTGGCGGAAGCCGGTTCGGGTATCCACTACATCGGCCACTTTGCCGTTTACGGTCAGTATCGAGTACATATGGTACAGGTACGGATCGGCAGGTTCCCAAAAACGGGCAGCCGTTAACATACCTTCGGCAGTAAACATTTCTGCCTGGCCTGCCACCAGGTCGGATGTATTGCCATCGAGCTTTGCGCGAACTACGCCGTCATTATCAACCACCACGGCCGATAAAGTGATCGAGGCATAATCGCTGGTCTCGTTTACCACTTCGGCTTCTATCTTCAGGTTGGCGGTTTTATTTTTAAGATCGATGGCCTGAGGATAAATGTATACACCGCGGGTTTTTAAACCTTCGTAAAGCGGCAGGGTTTGGTAAACTTTGCCGGTTACGATAAGTGATGCGTTACGGTTTAACCCGCCGAAATTCGGGTTAAAATCTTTCGAGTTCCACTCAAAGGGTGTTTGGGTTGCTTCCTCTTTGTAGCTGGTGCTGTTATCAACCTTAACGGCCAAAACATTGTCCTTTCCACCAAAATTTGCTGCATCGGTAATATCCAGGCCAAAGGCGGTAACACCGTTCTCGTATTTGCCGATGGCTTTGCCGTTCAGAAAAAACCGGCCAGCCTGGCGCAGGCCCTCAAACTGTAAAAATATCTTCTGGCCTTCGGCACTGGCAGGCAGTTTAAAGTGCTTGCGGTACCAGCCAATGCCCATCATTTTTTCGCCGACGTCGCCGCCACCATGGCTGATGTATGCACGGTAAGTATCGGTTTCGTTCCAGGTGTGCGGCAGGCTTACGGCGGCCCAGCCCGAATCGTCGAACCCAGGCTGGTCGGCCCCGGCTACATCGCCGAAGGTAAATTTCCAGTCGGGGTTAAAATTATAAGTGGCACGGGGCGAAGTTGGCGGCGCGTATGCGGCAGCTTTATTTTGTGCCTTAGTGTGTGCAGCCAGCAGAGCGTACACGACCAATAAGAGGAACAAATGCTTCTTCATCATAAAAATATTGTACAGTATTTTTTAGGATATTATAACTGAAAACTAAGTTGGGCAAGCTTGGCGGGTTTTACAACCTGTACTATCCTGTTTGTTTCAATGTGCAAATATGCAGATGAGGTAAATGTGTAAATGTCCTTGCTCCTTATCGCTTCATCCAAAAAACACATGGGTATTTATGGGTATCTGACAGTTTTGTTTTTGCTTATTGTCTCTTGATTATTCAACCAGGGGGGAAATTGTAAGAAATTCTTGCACGTTTTTGCCTTCGTCTTTCAGCTTCGCGCTTGCAGCATTAATCATAAATATACAAAAAAACCGGCACTTTTTCAAGATGCCGGCCAATGGTTTTTGCAGCTACAGGGATTATAATCCCGATCTTTTTTCAAATTCTTCGGGGTAACGCGCGCCAACGATATCGATAGCTTCGATAGCTTTATCCAAACCGTTCAGTTCATCGGCTGTAAGTTTGATATCAACCGCGCCTATGTTTTCTTCCAGGCGGTGCAGTTTGGTAGTGCCGGGTATAGGCGCCATCCAAGGCTTTTGCGCCAGTATCCATGCCAGGGCTATCTGCGCAGGGGTAGCGTTCTTTTGGCTGGCGATATCTTTAAGTATATCTACCAACGCCTGGTTCGCTTCCATCGCTTCGGTAGTAAAACGCGGCACGATAGAGCGGAAGTCGTCGTTACCGAATTTGGTATCTTTACTAATGCTGCCGGTTAAAAAGCCCTTGCCCAGCGGGCTAAAGGGCACGAAACCAATACCCAGCTCTTCCAGCATCGGCAGCAGTTCGTCTTCGGGTTTGCGCCACCAGAGCGAATATTCGTTTTGTATGGCCGCAACAGGCTGTACCGCATGTGCGCGGCGAATGGTGTTAACCCCCGCTTCCGACATCCCGAAGTGTTTTACCTTACCTTCCTGTATCAGGTCTTTAACCGTCCCGGCAACGTCCTCGATAGGTACTTTCGGGTCGACTCGGTGCTGATAAAACAGGTCGATACGGTCGGTATTCAATCGTTTTAGCGATGCCTCGGCTACGCTGCGGATATTTTCGGGGCGGCTGTCGACACCCGCACGGGCATTACCCTTTTCAAACCCGAATTTGGTTGCGATCACTACTTCATCACGGAAGGGCGCCAGTGCCTCGCCTAATAATTTTTCATTCTCAAAAGGTCCGTAAGCTTCTGCCGTATCAAAAAAAGTGATGCCGCGTTCATAAGCGGTGCGTATCAGTTTGATGGCTTCCCCGTGCTCGGTTGCCGGCCCGTAAGCAAAGGTTAAACCCATGCAGCCAAGGCCAATGGCCGATACCTCGAGGCCGCTGTTTCCTAATTTTCTTTTTTCCATATTGTTTATGCTTTAAATTGCGATACAAAGTTGGAGCCTATTTTGCTGCCTCTTGTTATACCCATTACGGTATTACTTACCATTATTACTGATGCCGGGTTGAGCATGGGATAAACCATCATCGAAGCCTTATCTTTGATTAACAAAAACAGCCATTGCCATGGATAAGATCATCAGGTTAGAAACCGTAAGCCAGTATAACGGCTTCAACAATAACGAAACCCTGCACCCGCTGGTAAGTATTGTCGATCTGTCGAAAGCCGATCCGCGAAAGCATGTCCGTGTAAATACAAGCCTTTACATGATATTTTTAAAAGAGGTTAAGTGCGGCGACCTGCGCTATGGCTGTAATTACTACGACTATGAAGAAGGTACGCTGGTATTCATCGCACCGGGGCAGGTTATCGGTATCGAAGCTGATAATTATTACCAGCCCAAAGGTACAGTGCTGGTGTTTCACCCTGATTTGTTACGCGGTACCGCCCTGGGCAAACACATACACGATTATACTTTCTTTTCGTACGATGCACACGAGGCGCTGCACCTTTCGGAGCGGGAGCGGCAAATTGTATTGGACTGTTTTTCGAAGATCGCATTTGAGCTGAACCAGGCTATCGATAAACACAGCAAAACGCTCATCACATCAAACATCGAACTGTTTTTAAACTACTGCGCCCGCTTTTACGACCGCCAGTTTGTTACCCGCGACACCGTGCACAAAGGCATCCTGGCTAAATTTGAAGAACTGCTGAATGCCTATTTCTGGTCGGATAAACCGCAAAACCTGGGCCTGCCATCGGTAGCCTATTGCGCCGGGCAGATGGACCTGTCGGCCAATTACTTTGGCGATCTGATCAAAAAGGAAACCGGCAAAACCGCGCAGGAGTACATCCAGGCCAAACTGATGGATATAGCCAAAGAGCAGATTTTCGATACCAGCCGCTCGGTAAGCCAGATAGCCTACGGCCTGGGCTTTAAATACCCGCAGCATTTTACCCGTTTGTTTAAGCAACGCGTGGGGCAGTCGCCTAATGAGTACCGGATGTTGAACTGAGCTGCATTGGCACAGACGGATGATTGCGTTAGGGATAGCAGCGGTACCGGCCTGTGGCTAATGCCTGTGAAGTATGAGCGGATAGCCCGACCCGCAGGAGCAACGCCCTGAAAATAAGGTCCTTTGCTGGCGCACGCGTGCCGCGTGTGCCACATAAAGCCAATCAATTTTACAGGAGTTCAATATTGATTAGCCCTTTGCCATCAGCATAATCAATTGCGCTTGAATATTTCCAGTGATGTGCTTCATTAACGAATCCAGCTTCTACGGGATTATTATGAAGATAGTCGGCTTTTTGTTCAATAACTTTTGCGCTCCATAACTCGATAGGGCGATTATCATGCTGCCAAAACTGATATTGCTTTACATTGCTGCTTTTTGAGGCAGCACGTTTAAACATTCATAGCATCCACTCTTTCCTCGACTCTTGGGCATTTTCAAAAATTTCCTTTACCAAACGTTTTGAAGTATACTCTTTCAATCTGCCTAATACAATTTCAGGATTATTATTCCTTGCACAAAATATCAAATGCACATGACTGGGCATTATACACCAACAGTAGAGTTGCATGCCGAGATTATTTTGGCAGTAAATAAGGCTTTCCACAATAACGTCCGTATAAAACGGTCGAACGAATACATCTATCCAATAAACTGTTGCAAAGCTTACAAAGTGTAAACCTTCCTTATTTAAGAACTAATATTTTCTGCTCATCTTGATTGCTAAATATAAGGTAAAATATATTTAAACATAGGCTAAGCACACGCGACACGCGTGCGCCAGCGATTTGTGCCAACAAGAAATCTCTACAGCAACGAAGCATCACATTTATCTATACATCAAAAAATAACCGCCCGCGGCCTGCCCAATCAGGCTGGTTGGTGGACAGGCTTTTTGCGTTTGCGGGCGGCTTTGACAAGGAGGATAATGAATAAACCAAGCATGTTTTTATCTGAAATAACATTTTTCGTTACCGGGAGTAACATCGCCTTTGCGCAGGTAGATGCCCAGTGAAATTTCGTGCGAGCCATAATTGTAACCTCCCAGCGAGGTGGTAGAGTAATCAAACGCATAACCTACGCGCAGCTTATCGGTAACAAAAAACTCGACCATGGCTACCGTGGCGTTTGTTTTAGGTAAGCCGCCGGGCAGGTTTGGTTTGTTGTACAAAGGCACAGCTGTGCGGTAGGTGCCGCCAACCCAAAGGCGCTCGCTTAACAGTACAAACAGGTTAAGGTCGAGGCTGGTGGGGCCGGCACGATCGTCTTTTAACAGGAAGGAGGGGTTCAGCTTCGTATCGTCGGTCATATCAAACAGCGTTCCGGCAGTTAAATAATAATGTGGTTTAGGTACCGGCACCAGCATCGATTTATCCTGCTGCATGTTCTGTGCGATCAGGTTATCGGCCGAAAAACCGGCGTAAAAATTATTGGTGCTGAACATCACCCCGGCGCGAGCATCCGGAAATAACGAGCTTACCGCAGATGTAGGGATGTAATTATCGCCCTCCTGCACGGCGCTAAGTTTGGTGCCGTCCAGCCCGGCCTGGATGAAGCCGACACCCACACCGAATGAAAGGCGGGTACCATCGTCTTCGCCCATCGGTATGTGGTAAGCCAGGTTGAAATTGGTAGCAAGGCTGCTTTGTGCACCGAGCTTATCGGCAGCTATCATCATACCCAAACCAACCTTGGTATCAGCTACAGACACATCACCGGCAATCGAAAAACTTTGCGGCGAACCCGGAAAACCCGTCCACTGCGAGCGGAAGAACGAATGCACGTAAAAGTCCTGCTTATACCCCGCATAAGCGGGGCTGACATACAGGCCGTTAAAAATGTACTGGCTGTACTGGGCATCCTGCTGCGCAAGGGCATCCAGGCTCATGATGGCTAAACAGGTTATAAAAAACAATCTTTTCATCGTATGCGCACTAATTGTTATCTGATTTCTATTGTTTTACCGCCGATCGTAAAAGAGTTATGTACCCTTTGTAGATATCCGATTTGCTGTTGGTAGTTACTTTCAGGATATAGAAATAGGTTCCCTCGTTCAACCCCGGGGCCGTCCAGTCGTTCTGGTAGTATTGCTTGCGGTAAACCACATTGCCCCAGCGGTTAAAGATGGTGATCTCGTTATCTGCATAAAAACTCAGGTTAGGTATGATAAAGCTGTCGTTCTTACCATCATTGTTAGGCGTGAACACGTTGGGGATGTACAAACCGTCGATATCCTTACTGTCCGACGATTGGTTGTTGGCCAGGTTACCATCAGTTTCGGCCGATGTTACCGATGCCGAGTTAACGATTTTACCATGCATATTGGCCTTAACCTGCAGTGTTAATACCGCTTTACCATTGGCTGCCATATTGCCAACCTGCCAGGTAATGGTGCGGCTGCTCACATCATAGCTGGCGATACCCAGGGTAGTACCGGCGATGCTGACATAATCAAGCTCGGGTGGCAGGGCGTCTTTCATCTGCACCTGGGTTGCGGGCATATTGCTCTTGTTTTCGACGGTTAATGTATACTGATACACCTCGCCGACACGTACGCTGCGCGCTTCGGAAACTTTAAGCACCGACATATCAACGATCTTATCGATCACATCGAGCACACCCGGCCTGTAGGTTATCTGGTAATTATTGGCGGTAAAACCCGAAGGCATAATGCTGTACCTGCCTACATCAACCGAACCTATGGCACTGCCGCTATAGGCAACCTTGCCCTGTAGTACCGAAGGCGTTTCGCCGTTTACAAAACCGGCGTATGTTACACCGTTACCTTTGGTATAAGGTTGCCCGTCGCGGTATTTGGTATCGTTATTGGCTGTAATGAGTAAGGGTACTTTGGTAATGGTTAAAGTAGCATCGCGATAGTTAATAGTGTATTTGTTGGATAGTGCGCCCGAAACATGGATGGGATAACTGCCCACGTCGCTGCTGATGGTCGGCGCAGTTACCACTGCCGGTAAGTGGGTAAGTACCGACGGTCCGTCGCCATTAACAAAACCCTCATACCTGAAGGTTAGCGGCGGGTTTGGCGAACCATAGGGCCGCGTTTTATCATCGGCAATGATCCACAGGTCGGGAGCGATCTTCACTTCTATAGGTTCGGATATCGGCGAAGGACAGCCTTCTTTACTATAAGCTATTACGGTATAGATACCTGCGTTTTTAGCGTGATAATCCTTGGTGTTTGAATTGGCTATGGGTACGCCGTCTTTAAACCACTGATAAGCTGCGGCACCATTTGTTGCAGCATGCAAGGTAATTGAGTCGCCTCTTTTGATGGTTACACTGGCAATGGGGCCGCCGTATTTATGCGTAACAAAGCCTGCCGCTGAAAAACTCAGCAGCAGGCTAATAAGCAATATGAGGTAGCGTCGCCCCATTAAGGTATCAGGCCAGTGTGCTTAAAACATTACGGACCGGTAACAATAACAGGTTTGGTTGGCACAGGCACCACAGTAATAGTTGTCGTGGTCGACGAGCTGCAACTGCTGTTCAGTGTATAAGCAACCGTTACGCCGAAGGTTACCGAACCGGCTGTCGATTCGTTTACTGTGTAAGTGCTTGATGTTGCACCCGGTATATCAACGCCGTTGCGTGTCCATTGGTAAGTATAGGTATAGCCCGAACCATTAACCGGCGTAGCACTCAAAGTAGCGCTGGTCTGACCGCTTGCGCAGACGTTCGAGCTGCTGGCAGTAATACCCGCGGTTATCGGCGGAAGCACGAAAACGTTGAACGGATCGGACGAAGCAGAGGTACAGCCCGTCGAGTTGATCTGTACCAATTGATAGGTGTAATAGCCCGGGCCGGTAGGTGTTTCGGTATAGGTGCTGCTGCTGCCATCCTGTACCAGTTGCATGGTGCCGTCGGTTTTCTTTTTATACCATTGATAGGTATAACCCGCGGTAGGGGTTGTTTTCAACTGGATCTGTCCGCTGCTGCAGATAACCTGCGATACGGCAGCTGCACTGCCCGGCGGAGCGGTCACGGCATCGCTGGGCCCGGTAAACGGCGTTTGTGCAAAGGCCGAACTGATGATTACGGCGAAAAGCAATGTAAGGCATGCTTTTAAAGGGGTAAATTTGTTTTTCATTGTGTGTGGGACTTTTATTTTTAAAGTGGGACGTTTGTGATGACTGGTTTAGGTGGATTGGGATATAAATTCGCCGTGATGTTTTTGCGGCAGACAGGCGCGAACGAAATATCATCCAGCGCAAAATCATTACCTGATGCCGCAGTGTTTTGATTGACAATACCGATGGTAGCTGTAGTGTTGCTGCCCGAACTCCATCTTACCGTAAAGTTTTGCCAGGCGCCCAGGGTAGAGGTAAGCGTGATATTACCCAACTGTACCCCGTTGATGGAAAAATTCAGGATACCCGGGCTGCCCGATGTTACCGATGCACCCCATACCGAAAATACATAGGTAGTGTTTGTCTGTACGCTGATGGACTCCGACCATACGGTAACGTTGGCTGTCGACGCGCCATTAACCACCATCATATAACCGGTACCATCATTTTTGGTATGATCGTTGAATGTGGCAAAACTCGAGTGCTCGCTGTGCGGGTTCTGCAGCACAGCATAGGTGCCTTCGGCTACCAGGCTTGTCGTATTTCTGGTATAGCTGCTGTTAAAGCCCCTGTAATGGTTGCTGGCGTTTTCAAAATTACCGTTTGAAACAGCATCCTCGTCGTATCGTACGGTTTCCCACCAGTAGGTGCCCGATGAAGTAACCGTGATTGAATTACCGGTAGAGCCGTTGCTCCAGGCGTAATTGGTATAGCCGGGATCTACAGTTAAGGTCATGCTCGATGTGCACGCAGATACAGTGGCATCTGTTAAACTGCATGCCGAAACCGGGGGCTCAACTGATGCTATCGCCGAAGCATTGTCAGGGCTGTTATGGTAAGATGGTTTAAAGGAAAGGTGATGGGCAACAAAAAGCACAGGTACTACAAAGCTTATTGCAGCAGCAAAAAAGTGGTTTGTAAATCGCCTGAAGTAAAAATTTACCATGCTTTACGTGCATAAATTATGCCTGGGCTTTTTTACGTAAATATTACCGGTAATGTTTTACATTTTAGAAAGTTTTAGAATTGATTTTGTAAATTATTCTTATTAAAGTTAAATATAGCGATTTGAACAAACGCAAGTATCCCTTAATGTCTATGGTATTGAATATGACGCGTTTACAGGAGGCTGCAATGCGCCGGTAAATTTGTGTCAGAGTTTGTGTACGGGTAGTGGTTTAGCAGCAGGGGCAGGTTGGTTCTCTGCTACGATAACAAGAATCAACCTACATTTTCATACCGCCCATATCGCTGCCATTTTTAAATACGGATTCGCTGCTGAGCAAATATGCCCCGCTTGTAACTATCACTTCGCCTGTATTCGCACCCGATAATATTTCTGCATAAGTATGGTTGCGCCTTCCGATTTCGATCATCCTCGGCGAAAAACTGCCATCACTGTGTTTTACCCATACATGGTTACCCTTATTATCGGAAAGAATTGCTGTGACGGGCACCGCTAAGGTGCGATCGTTGCCGCCAATCAACACATTTGCCTGCATCCCCGGCCGGAGCTGTTTTTGCAGGTTTGAGACACCGATCCTCACCAGATCGATCTTTGAGGCATCTGATAGTTCGGGGTTCATAAAGGTTACCCTGCCTTTCAGAATCTGACCGTTAAGATCAGGGAAAGATACATTAACCAATTGCCCCGGGTGCAATGCGCCGGTTTCGCTGGCGTATAACTGCGCCTGTACCCACAGGCTGCCGAGCCCCTGTATTTTAAGAATCGTTTCGCCCTCGGTGATATAATCGCCCTCATGCACATTCAGTTCACTTACTGTACCGGCAACTGTACTTACAATCATAGCCGATCCGGTTACCCTGCCTGATTTCGCAAGTGCGGTGATTTGCCCCGCGGTTAGTCCCCACAGCTTAAGTTTGCTTTCGGCAGCACTGATGAGTGCGGGGTAATCCACATCCGGGTTATGCAGCTTTTGCTGCTGCTCCCTGGCCAGCAGGTATTCTTTTTCGGCTTCCTGCAGATCTTCACTGTAAAGGCTGTATAGCGGCTGGCCCGTTTTTACCTCTTCGCCGGTTGTGCGAACGAAAAGGCGCTGTACACGGCCCGAAAGCCTGGCGCTTTGCTCGCCGCTGGCATTTTCGTCGGCAGTTACCGTACCTGTTATGATTTTTTCTTCACCGGTATTTTCTTCCCTCACGGTGTCGGTTCGGATACCTGCCAGTTGTTGCTGTGCCGCTGTAAGCTGGATGCGGTCGGTTTGACTACCGGTATTAACTTCCACTTTGATAAGTTTCATACCGCAGATGGGGCAATTACCCGGATGATCTTCATGTACCTGCGGGTGCATCGAGCAGGTGTAGTAAAACTGGCTTTGGGCCATTGCCTGTGCTGCTGGTTTTTGATCATGGTGCCCGCAGGCCGATAAAAAAAGCATCAGCAGCACAAAACTTACAATTTTATACAGATTACGTTTATTCATGTTTTTGCGTTTTAATAAAGCTATCGCTGTCAGATAAATACTGGGCGTTTAATGCTACGCTATCCCGCCCGGTAAGGCCGCCGCTGATCAATACCCGGCCACCATTTTGTATGCCTGTTTGCACGGCGTGCGCACGGTAAACAACACCATCTTTAAGCCACACGATATTTGTTTGCCCCAGGCTGATTACCGCTGTGCGCGGCAGCCACAGGCCCGATTTTGAGCCGGTATGTATTTTTGCCTCAACCAGGCTTCCTGCCTTCATGCCGTGCTGGTGATTGTTCAGGTAAACCCTTATACTTGTTGTGCGGTCGCCGGTTTGTAACACCGGTTCGATAAAGTCGATCTTGCCCTCCATCGTCATTTGCTGGTCGCCGATGTAAAGCTTTACAGCCTGGTTTAGTTTGAGCTTGCCTGCATCGGCCTGTTTGATCTTGATTATCGCCCATAGCCGGTGCGGATCAACAACGTTAAACAGGGTCTGACCTTTTTGAATAAACATGCCTTCTTTAATGGCAAGCGGCATATTCTGCGCATAATCCGTTACTTCATCAGTTTTGGGGCCAGCCATCTGGCTGTGTGCCACGTCGTGTACATGCCCATCGTAAGGGCTGTAAACCGGCAGGCTGTAAAATGCTTTTCCTGTTTTACTAAGTTCAAGTACCTGGTCGCCGGTCATGCCGAGCAGCAGTAGTTTTTGTTTCGCAGCGTTGATCAAAGTGACCTCAGCAGGCGAGTTTTTGAGCAGGAAAACAAGATCCTGTTGCGCGCTTACCATTTCCGGACTGTAAACATCCATCAAACGCTGCCCTTTATGCACCTCCTCAAAAGCGTATTTGATGTACAGCCTTTCAACACGGCCCGAAAACCTTGCTGCTATATTATTGTAGGTACGGGTGTCAAATGCAAGATAGCCCTGTGCCGCCACGGTATCGATCACAGTAGCCAACAACGGCCTTACCGCTTTGACGTCCGATATCACCGCGCTGTTAACCGGTTGCAGAACGGTTTGCAGGCTGATACCGGCCTGCTCGCTTGGCGTTACCGTTTTTTTAACAAGCGTCATGCCGCATATCGGGCAGCTTCCCGGATGCTCCTCATGTACCTCCGGGTGCATGGGGCAGGTGTAGGTAATCTGTTGCTGTTCCTGCTGTATGGATGCCTGTTTGGGCTGCTCTTTACAAGCCGCAAATACCAGGATGATCAATAAAAGATTAATACTTTTCCACTTCTTTTTCATAAGTTACCTGTAAATTGATAATATCCTGCAGGTGGTCTAATGCCGACATACGCGCGCTTTGCAGATCATTGATGCTGTTCAGCACTGTGGGCAGGTCGCCGGTGTTCTGGTCATAAGCCAAAAGGGCCGTCTTATAGCTGTTCTGCAAGGCCGGGATAATGTTAAGTTGATAATTGGATAACTGCTTTTGCTGACTGGCCAGTTGTACTTTTAACGAGACCAGCTGACCGGACACCTGGTTGAGCAGGTCGAGCCTTTTTTGCTGGAGTTCCTCGGTTTCATAGCGGATGCCTTTCAAATTGGCTTTATACTCCTTTGACGCCCATGGTACAATAGGTATGGTTACCGATGCCATCAGGATATACTGGTTGGCATAACCACCATAGCTGAACATGTGGCCTGCCTGTATGCCAAAATCGGGTTTACGTTTACTGTACTCCACCTCAGTGTTAAGCCGGTTTAGTTCGATATTACGATCGATACCCCGGATATCGCTGCGCGCAGCCGCTAAGGTGGCAGTGTCGGCAGTTGAAGGCAGTGCCCGTATCACCAGGTTTGTATCGATGCTAAAGGGCGCCTGTTTATCCCGGTTCATTAGCGTATTAAGCATTACACTGCGCTGGCTAATCTCATTATTTAATTGTTCGCTGCTGTTGTCCAGCTCAAATAATTGTGCTTTGGCCTTGTAGATATTGCTTAGTTTTTCCTTCCCGTAAGTGAGCCGGATGTTCGCATCTTTCAGCATATAATCCAGCAACTGCCTGGTATTTTGCAGTATCGCCAGTTTTTTCTCGAGCACCACGCGTTCCAGGTAATATTGCCTGGCCTGTGCAAAAAGCTGGTTTTTTAAATAATTCTTATCTTCTGCCGTTACCTTCGATAACCCTTGCTGGTAGGCAGCTTTAGCTTTCAGCTTAGCGGGGTTAGTAAACATCTGTTCGGCCTGGACCATAAACGAGCCCATATTGGGGTTAAGCGAATACGGCGTTTGGTACTGGCCGGCACTGATCTTTGGCGCATCGATGCTGCCAGCGCCGGCGGCATAGGCATCCTGTGCGCTTGCCTTTGCATCAAAAGCAAGTAACGATGGGTTTCGCCCGACTTTCGCCAGCACGCTATCCAGCGTCATCACCTGTGCCTTCACACTACTGCCCAATAGCAACAAGACAAGCAATGTGTATAATAACGATCTTTTCTTTTTCATGAGCTTATTCTTTTACTTCCAGTATATCCAGCCGGCCATGCTTCCGCAGCTCGTATTCTTTTACCATTAAAAAGATGAGTGGCGTTACCAGTAAGATATGTGTAGATGAGGTAAGCACCCCGCCGATCATCGGCAATACAATAGGGCGCATCACATCGCTGCCAGTTCCGGTTGCCCAGAGCACGGGCACCAGGCCAAACAGCGCTACGCAAACCGTCATCAGTTTAGGCCGAAGGCGCTTTACAGCACCGTTCATTACATAATGGCGCAGGTCATCGCGGCTGATCGTTTTGCTGCTGTTGCCTTTCGCTGCAACCAACTGCTGCATGGCATCATTGAGGTAGATCACCATCACGATACCAGTTTCGACAGCAATGCCGAACAGGGCAATAAAGCCGACAGCCACAGCAACCGAAAGATGTACGCCGAATGCCCATACCATATAAGCACCGCCAATAAGGGCGAAAGGGATGCTGATGAGGCTAAAGAAAGCCTCCCGTGCCGATTTAAATGCGAAATACAGGCAGGCAAAGATGATTACCAGCACGATAGGTAAAATGAGCTTCAGCGTGCCTTCGGCCCGGATGAGGTTTTCATATTGCCCGCTCCACTCGATATAGTACCCTTTAGGCAGGCTTTGCAGCAGGGTGTTCAATTTGTTCTGCGCAGCTTTTACCGTGCTGCCCAGGTCGCGCCCCCGCACATTAAACAATACGGTTCCGCGCAGGAGGGCGTTTTCCGACTGGATCATGGCCGGACCATCGCTGAAGCGGACATCTGCCACTGATGATAGCGGCACGGGCCCCATGGCCGGTGTTTGCACCAACGTCCGTTTAATATCGTCCAGGTTATCCCGGTATTGCTGCGCGAGGCGGGCATTAATAGCAAAGCGTTGCCTTCCCTCTACGGTTGTGGTCAAATTCATGCCTCCGAGGGCGCTTTCTACCACCTCGTTCACGTCGTCCACACTCAAACCATAACGGCCGATGGCTGCCTTATCAACCACAATATCCAGGTATTTGCCGCCGGTTATAGGATCGACATACAGATCCTTTACACCGTCGATACCGGCAAGAGCCTGTTTCATGCGGTTAGCCAGTACATTGATGGTGTCGAGGTTTTGGCCATATATCTTCAGGCCGACGTCGGTACGGATACCTGTCGAAAGCATATTGATGCGGTTGATGATGGGCTGCGTCCAGCCGTTAACCACACCCGGGATCTGCAGTTTGGCATTCAGCTCGTTGATGATGCCTGCTTTATCGATCCCCTTACGCCATTGCTCCCTCGGTTTAAGCAGGATGATCGTTTCGGTCATACTGATTGGCGAATTGTCGGTCGCTGTGCTTGCCCTGCCGGCTTTGCCCAGTACATCGGCCACTTCGGGCACGCTTTTAATAATTCTGTCTTGTATCTGTAAAAGCTGCTTGGCCTGTGCGTTTGAAACATCAGGCTGGGTAACAGGCATAAACAGGATGGTACCTTCGTCCAGCGGGGGCATAAATTCGCTGCCCAGGCTGATCAGCAAAGGTATGCTGATAAGCAGCGCCAGGATGTTTACGGCGAGCGTAGTTTTGCGCCAGCGCATACACCAGTCTAATACGGGCCGGTATAGCCACTCGAGGCCGCGGTTGAGCGGGTTACGTTCGTCGCTCCTTAACTTACCTTTTAAAAAGAACGAGATGAGTACCGGGGCCAGCGTAACCGCAAGGATCGCATCGATAGCCAGGATAAATGTTTTTGTCCAGGCCAGGGGGCCAAACAGCTTGCCTTCCTGCCCGTGCAGTAAAAACACCGGTAAAAAAGAAGTAACAATGATAAGCGTTGAAAAGAACACGCCGCGGCCAACCTGCTTGCAGGAGCGCTCGATAATGCCGATGCGCTCGTGGTTTGTTACCGTACCTGATAACGACAGGCTGCGATGTGCATTTTCTACCATGACGATGCCGTTATCTACGATCACGCCAATAGCCAGGGCAATGCCTGTAAGCGACATGATATTCGAACTGATACCGAAGGCATTAAGCAGGATAAAGCTTGCGGCAACAGTAATCGGTATCTGGATGATAATGCTTAACGCACTGTGCCAGCTGAAAAGGAACAGGATCACGATAAGCGATACGGTGATCATTTCCTCGATGAGTGTATGCTTTACCGAGGCAACCGCACTTTCTATCAGTTCGCTGCGGTCATAGGCGATATGAAATTTCACGCCTTCGGGTAAGCCTTTTTGCAGATCCGCCATCTTCGCTTTTACATTGTGTATCACCTCATCGGCATTTTCGCCATAACGCATCACCACAATGCCGCCTACAGCTTCGCCGGTGCCGTTCCGGTCGAATATACCCAGGCGCTCATCGCCGCCCATCTGTACGCTGGCAATGTCTTTTAATGTTACCGGTATCGTATTATTAAGGCCGACCGGGATATTTTCCACATCGGCTATCGTTTTGATATAACCCAGGCCGCGCACAATATAGCCTGTGCCGTTCATCTCGAATTTGCGGCCGCCCACATCATTATTATTGCTTTTTATCGAACGCAGCACCTGCGAAAGCGGGATGCGGTAATAGTTAAGTTTGCCGGGGTCGATGCTGACCTGGTATTGTTTTTCGAACCCGCCGAACGAGGCAACCTCGCTAACGCCCGGAACGGTTTGCAGGCCGAGTTTGATATACCAGTCCTGCAGGGCGCGCTGTTCGCCCAGGTCGGTGTTTTTGGCATCAAGCGTGTACCACAGGATATGGCCGACGCCGGTTCCATCGGGCCCAAGGGTAGGCGTTACCCCTTGCGGCAGCAGGCGTTGGGCATAATTGAGGCGCTCGAGCACACGGCTGCGCGCCCAGTACACATCCGCCTTGTCGTCAAATACAATATACACAAAGCTCATACCGAACATGGAGGTGGCCCGGATGGCTTTAACTTTCGGAATACCTTGTAAATTGCTTACCAGCGGATAGGTTACCTGGTCTTCCATCAGTTGCGGGCTTCGACCGGCCCATTCGGTGAACACGATCACCTGGTTGTCAGACAGATCGGGAATGGCATCTACCGGGTTTTGCGCTATCGACCAGGCTCCCCAGCCAAAAAGGCCGGCAGCCAGTATCAGGACGATATACCTGTTTTTTAACGACAGGCTAATCAGTTTATTAATCATCTTATATCAGATAAAAGGGCCCGCCGCCCGGCGGCGGGCCGTACATTACATTTTCATTTTTTCGGCAGGTTTCTTTTTGGCGTCGGCTTTTTTCACCAGCGTCATGCCGCATTTGGGGCATTTGCCAGGTTTGTCCGACAGCACTTCCGGGTGCATGGTGCAGGTGTACTGCACTTTTGCCGGCTTTGCCTTTTTTGTGGTGTCGGCAGTTACTTTGCCGGTGTGCAGATCGGCAGCCCAAACGCTTGCAGCAGAAAACAGGATGGCTACAGCCATCAGCATTACTTTTTTCATGGTTTTAAAAATTAAAAAATGGATGAACAAGCATGCGAAAAACACATGCATTACTATGATAGAGATGACTAAAAGCTCATCAGCAGGCAGCAGAACGCAGCCTGAGAAAAAGATCAGATACGATAGTTACAGTTGAGGATATAGATAGGATTTGTTTGTCGCCCCGGTGGCGGCCGTACCAGGTTTACCTGGTTTGCAGGCGCTGCCGGTAATATAACAGACGCTAAGTTTGCCGCAGGCAGGGCCATCGGCGAAACATCTTTGTCTTTGTAATGCGTGTAAGCGGCAGGGGTATGACTATCCTTTATTTTAAGACAGACTTTCTCGGTTTTACAGCATTTGTGTTTGCCGACAGGTGATTTTTCGGCAGAGCCCAGGGTAAGTGAAACTGCAGCAAGCTTACCGCAACAATAAAAACGGTTAGCCACCATACCCAGGCAGGACAGCTGGTATACCAGGATCAATATGATGACTGATGCGCGTTTCACTTAACGAAGATAGTATTATTATTGATGAGTTTGATAAAATTTAACAAACCCATCTTAACATAATGGGTTCGCTGTTTCGTATTTCAAAGTTAGTCGGCACCCGCGCAAAATACTTACATCATTTTGTGTTCTGCTTATAAAATTCCGTTAAATCTGGTCGATCGGCTTCCGGGTTTGCGAATGATGGTTTTTAAATTCGGTGGGCGTGAGGCCGGTAACCGATTTAAACTGGCCCGACAGGTGCGCACTGCTGCTATAACCCATACGGTAAGCAATTTCGTTCAGGTTCAGTTCGCCATATCCCAATAGTTCTTTAATCTTTTCAACCTTTTGCTCGATAATAAAACGCTCGATGGTTTTGTCCTGAGCGTTTGAGAACAAACGGCTCAGATAAGCATAATCGCGGTTTAACCTGCCGGATATCAGTGCCGAGAACGTCGTGTTTAAAGCAGACAGGTCTGAATGGTGAACCAGTTCGACGATCGTGTTTTTAATAGCCTCAACCGTTCTGTCGCTTTCCTTATCAATCAGCTCAAACCCGGGTACTTTTAACGAGGCGGCTATGAGTTGCATTTGTTCGTGGTTAGGTTCGGGGGTAATCCCGGCTTGCCCCAGGCTAATATGGGATACGGTAAAGCCGAGGCCCTCCAGCTGCTGACGAACGATCATCCCGCAGCGATCGCAAACCATATTTTTGATATACAAAACCACCATACAAATTTAGTGCATTTTCAGGGTTTTTCGGCCACGTAAGAAATAAACAACGGATAATGGAATGAATACAAAATTGAGCCAGGTATTATAGTTCCATTCAAAATGCTGGCCCGTCATGGCCATACTGCCCTGATGGGTTTGAGGCAGCCAGTTTAAAGCAGCAAAAGAATAATCCAGGATCAGAGCAGTAAAAAAGATACTTGCAGCCATGGTGACGAACAACAGCCACATAGGTTTGCTGCCATAATAACTGCGAAAGACCATCAGCATAGGAATAGTTACCAGGTCGGACAGGATAAATGCGATCACCCCACCGAAAGATATCCCGCCATGCCATAACACAGCCGCCATAACGATATTGCCCACCGAGCAGACAAAGGCAATAACTGCCACCAGGATACCCACAATTGCATTCCAGGCTAATACCAAAATATGTGGCAGTTGATGATCGGTCGTCAGGAACAGGCTTTGCCAAAACCTGTCGGGCACCAGCACCATCAGCACCGACGAAACAACCAGGCCGATCAGGATATCTTTTCCTACCATCGTCACATCCATAAAAAAATGGCCGCTTGCAGTTTGTAGTTTGTCGGCAACATTGGGTTCAACTATATCTGTTTTCGCGGGCATGCTATGGCAGCACGAAGGTTTCTGCTCGTGCTGATGGCTATGCCCTGAAGCATGATCGTGATTATGGTGGTTGCCATGTTCGTTTTGTTTGGTATGGGCCAGGGCCTGTTCTTTAAGTTTGGATGAAAATAACCGCCGGATCAGGATAGCGGAAATGACAATGAAAAATAAACCGCCAAAAACCTCACCGCCAAAAAACGACCAGCCCAGTAATGATACGATCACAATAAAAATTTCGAAAACCAGGTTCGTGCTTGCCACCATAAAAGCTACTGCGTTGGGCCAGGTGGCCCCTTTGATGAGCAATGTGCGGGCCATCGAAGCAGCCGCATAAGAACACGACGACGAGATCGCTCCGAAAAAGGCCGACAAACCAAGCCCGCTGAGGCTGTCTTTCCCCAGCTTGTCCGAAATCTTTTTTGTCGGAACAAAAGCCCTTACCAGCGACGAAAGTATAAAGCCAAGCGCCAGGCCCCAGTAAATGTCCCAAACCATAAAGAACAGGGTGGTTGCTATTTTGATGATGTATTGCATTTTACTTTTTTTATAAAGCAAAATTAGCCACACTTAAGTTTTAGGGTTTACGCATAACCGATCTTCTTTTATAAAATTTTTGCCTGTGCTGTAAAACGGAAACGGTATACAGCCTATTAAGCTATGAGGAGGGATTAGCTTCGCTGTTCTGCTTTTGGGAGGAATCAAACCGACCTGCCGCCGTTTGTTATCGCACACTTCCATTTTTATTTTGCCGCTTATGCACAAGGTGAAGTTTTGCAATGCCGCAAATAAAAATGCCCCGGCTATTTGCCGGGGCGATACATTCGTGCGAAGCGGAGAGGGAGGGATTCGAACCCTCGATACACTTTTGGCGTATACACACTTTCCAGGCGTGCTCTTTCGACCACTCAGACACCTCTCCGTATCTGTAAAGGACTGCAAAAATATAATAATCCTGCATTATATCCATAAAATCTATCCGCTGTTAAATTTCTGCCGGGTATGTTAATCAGGTTTTCAATTTATTGATTTTTACGGGGATTTAAAAACGTATGGTTTCCGGCTTTCAAGGTTTAATAAGTGAAGTGCTCAAGACATGCATTGCAGTTTTGAAAATAATTGTAAAAGCTTGCTGATTATCTGTATATTCACAAATACATCGACAAACAACCGGGAAAAAGTAAATGGATACCTGCCTTGATTGCAGGTGATTGGTAATTTACGTACATCATACCTACGGTTATGCGTACTCATACAGATAAAACACAGCAACATAAGAGCCAGGCTGCTGCGGATAATTTACCGGGATTGAAAAGTAAAGACGAACGCCCGCATCAGTTAGGCGGGGGAGAAGTTACTTTGCACGAAAAAGCAAATGGCAGCGCACGGGTAAAACAATTGCAGGCTTATCAGGCAATGGCCAACAGGCATTTATCCGCCGCAGCTCAGCGAAAACAAAATCCGGAGAAACACTTACCGCAAAATCAGGACCCGTCAGAACCTCCCGTTCAAATGGTAAAAAAGAGCGGGTTATACAGCGTGACCAAGGAGGCCAATATGAGAGACAAGGATCATGTTGAAATTATAAAACTGAACAGCGGCGAAACGGTAGAGGTGAACGACAGCGTGACCGAGGGTAGTTTATTTTCGACTCGGGCGTTTAACATCGGGAAAAAGGAACATTCCTGGAGCGCTACAACCGCGCTGCCTGTCAATACGGGCTGGGTGGTAGATGAGGCGCTGACCTGGGTGGGGCCTATTGTGAAGGCAGAGCCGGTCCCTCAAAAGGGATTGTCAAAAAGAGTCAAAGTCAAAAAGAAGGTCGTTGCTCCTGTAGACCAGCCTGTGGTGGTTAGCGGCGCCAAAGCGCCCGAGCCTGTGGTTATAAAGAAAACGCCCGTAGTTAAAGAAAGCGCTGTCGCAGTATCCGCCCCGGCTAAGGCCGTAGCTGTTGTGGTACCACAAAAATCGTTCGATCAGCAGGTTGAAGAATGGCTGGCCCAACTCAATCCTATGAATGTTGAACATATTAAAGCTGTTAAGAAGTATTACCAGGATCGTAAAGCTGATCTCAGGGGCGTAACGCTTCAACGGATCAACACCTTCCTCAGGGTGCACGGGCTTAATACCGAAGACGCTGCAACTAATTTTATAGCAAATATCGAGGGCCAGTTTGAGGGTGCCGATGTTCGGGACCCGATGGTCATGTTCAGCCGGATTATGGTAGCTGTTAATCAGTCATTAACGGCGCTCAAGTACCCCGAAATCGCAATCAAAAGATCAGACAGTGTAACCGGAGCCGTGTTTGAGTTTAAAACCTGGGAGATGTTGGTGAACCCGGGATACAGGGCAATGGGCACCTCTATGGCAACTACATTGTATCACGAAGCCCGCCACTCAGAACAATGGTTCAAGATGATTATGGGCCAGTTACGGAAAGGCAAAAAAAAGGCGGAGATCGTTTCCGAAATGACCGTGCCTGGCAACATTGTAGATGCCGCCATCGAAAAAAGTGCCGCAGTGCCGGTTGCCGAAATTAATGCTACCGATATTTATCACCAAAGTGTATACGGCACAGGCAGGGCTAAGCGGGATGAAGTGCTGACAAGCGGAAAGTTGACCGATGAGTCGTCAAAAGAATATAAAGCATACCGCGCGCTCCCCGAAGAAGTTGATGCCTGGGATACCCAGGATAGGGTGGGCGAGTCGATTACCGCGAGGATACAGGATCTGATCGACCTGATACCGACTGCTGATGAGCCGGATATTTTTTGCCTGTTGTTTAACAAGCTCGAGTTCCTTTGCAAAATGGATAATAAAACCGATAAGTTAAAGCCTGTTGCACTGGCGAAGATCGCCAAATTGGGCGTTGATAAAATGGCCGCGCTTAAGTCGTATGAGCGTAATCTGCTCACCCGGCTCGCTAAATAGCGGGCCATGATCCTGATTTTTTTGTCACTCTAAAAAAATCCTGAATTTTATTTGCGCAAGTAAATGCTTGCATTTATATTTGCAAGCAAATGCTTGCTTATGATAGCCCGTCGTGATGTATACCAGGCCATTGCCGACCCGACCCGCCGGTCGATCATCGGGATGCTGGCCGACAACCCGCAGAATGTAAACGCCATCGCCGAAAACTTTGAGATGACCCGGCAGGCTATTTCGCTGCACATTAAAATTTTGACCGATTGCGGCCTGGTGACTGTTAAAAAGACCGGCCGCGAACATGTGTGCGAGGCCCGGCTGGAAAAACTAAGCGAGGTTTCCGGCTGGATAGATCAGTACCGTCAGCATTGGGAAAGCAAGCTCGATAACCTCGAAACTTACCTTGAAAAACTTAAAAACAAAAAGATATGAGTAACCCGCAAACAGATACCCGGGACAGGGAACTCCGGTTATCCAGAACATTAAACGCCCCGATAGAGCTGGTGTGGAAAGTTTGGACAAACCCCGAACATATTTGCCAATGGTGGGGGCCCGATGGCTTTACCTGCACCATCAGTAAAATGGAAGTCGCCCCCGAAGGTAAATGGAACCTGGTGCTGCACGGGCCCGATGGTACCGATTACAAAAACGAAAGTGTTTTTAAAGAGGTGGTTCCCTTCAAAAAATTGGTTTATGAACATGCGTCATACCCGCACTTTGTGGCCACAATACAATTCACGGCCATAGGCGATCAAACCGGGTTGGACTGGCACATGCTTTTCGACTCGCGCGAGGACTTGGTTAAAGTGGTAAAAACTTTCAAAGCGGATGTGGGGCTAAAACAAAATATCGAAAAGATGGCCGCTTATCTTCAAAATCACAAAACCGTTTAAAAATTCGGCGATGGAAAAAACAACAGGTTATGCCCCGGTAAACGGCATCGATATGTATTACGAAATATATGGCAGTGGTGATATACCGCTGGTATTGGTCCACGGCGGCGGCTCGACGATCGAAACCGTTTTTAGCAACATATTACATTTTTTTACTGAAAAACATCAGGTGATCGCCGTCGAGCTGCAGGCGCATGGCCGCACGGGCGACCGCGATCAGCCTGAATCGTTTAAGCAGGATGCTGCCGATGTAGCCGGCCTGTTGAAATATTTAAAAGTTGAAAAAGCCAATGTGCTGGGTTTCAGCGATGGCGGTTGTACAACCCTGCAACTGGCCATCAGTTATCCGCAACTACTTAACAAGATCATTGTTGTATCTTCAAACTATAGCCGTGCCGGTATGATCGATGGGTTTTTTGAAGGTATGGAAAAGGCTACGTTTGCTGATATGCCGCGGCCACTTAAAGATGGCTTCCTGAAGGTAAATACCGATCAGCGCAAGCTGGTCAACATGTTCAATAAAGACAGGGCTCGCCGCATCGCTTTTGAAGATTTTAACGAAACCGAATTAAAAGCCATTCATATGCCAACACTGCTGATGGTGGCCGATAAGGACGTGATCAGAACCGAAGAGGTTTTAAAACTGAGCCGGTTGATCCCCAACGCGCAGCTGACAATACTTCCCGGTTATCATGGTACAATGCTTGGCGAGGTATGCACGGTTAAAACCGGCAGCAGGCAACCCGAAATTTCGGCAATACTGGTAAACGAATTTTTAGCAGCGTAAAAGCTATGAGGAATCCGGCAGAGTTAACCTGCCGGATCGGGACTTTCTTTACACGGCCGCTGTTATGTTTTCTTCGGGTTTGCGTTTTAATATCAGCGCCGCAATCAGGGTCATTATCAGGCCTACCGGTAAAACCTCGAGGTACGTGAGCAGGATGACACCGACCGGGGTTTTATACAGGTTGGCCATGGTTTGCATTTGCTCCTTTTGTTTGTTAAGCTCGGCCAGGGTGGCTCCGTGATTTTTGGCGCGCAGCAGTTCGTGCGCCATATATTTATCCATAAAATCGGGCATAAATACATAAAAATCAACCAGCCAGGCTGCTACATAAGCGCTCGACCCGATCAGCGCGATATATAGCCCTACTTTAAAAGCTTTCCCAAAAGTGATTGTGCCCCCATTGTATTTATCCCTAAAGTTTTTTACCCCTACAAATACGAACGCAAAAGCTACGATCATGCAGCCGTAGCCCATCCACATGCTGGCTTCCATGTTGGGGTTGTTGTAACACGCGGTGTAAATGGTGGCCATCCACAATACAAAGATCAGGCCGGATATCGATCCGAATACCCATACAGTTTTTTTCATGACGTTTAGTTTTTTATAGTTTAACAGCACAAAGTTGTCTTGCCCGGATCATTTCGCGGTCATACTTTCGGGTGATTTTTGATCATCATGCCCAAATTAACCCTAAAGTATGAGTTCAGCCCCGGTCCTGAGCCGTCAGTTCTCAGTCTTTTTGACTCCGGGCTTTAGGCTCCCGGCTCCGCACTCAGGGAATAATCCCCAGCCTTTTGGCCATCTCTATGGCCTGGGTGCGGCGCTTTACCTCCATTTTTTCGAATACCTTTTGCGAATGCGTTTTAATGGTATTTAACGATACGAACAGCCGGTCAGAAATCTCCTGGTTGCTCAGGCCCTCGGCCATCAGCCGTAAAACTTCCAGTTCGCGCCTGCTCAGGTTAAGCCTGTCGGCTTCGTGTTGGTTAACCTCAAAATCACCATCAGCTCCATTGATATAAACTTGCTTTTCGACTACGATGGTTTGCACTTTGGGCTTGGTAAGCTTAATGGCAAGCCATACGCCAAGCACAGTAAAAAATACCGCTAAAATGCTCATATAGGTTTCGAGCGCGTAATCGAGGATGAGAAAGCGGTATTCTATCCATTTTAATAAAAAAAGCAGCACTGCAAGTGCAATACCGTACAATATAATCTGCCGGTATCTGGTGAAGATGTTTTGGTGGGTTGTACTGCTCATGTGATTGATCTAAAATAAAATATTTTGGATACAAACCCTATCAAAATGCATCATAAAGTTTATTATCGCTATTTTAGTACACCATGAAAATAGCCGTAGCCTCGCCGCCTTTCCCGGAATCTATAGATGATGGTTTGCGCCAGCTTGAACAGTTGGTGAAAGAGGCGGCAGAAAAAGAGGCACGCATCATTTGTTTCCCCGAATCGTATCTGCCCGGTTACCCCGGGATGGGTTATGATCTGTCAGACCGCAGTCCCGAAAAATTACAGTCCGCATTACAAACTGTATGCACCATCGCAGCCAGGAATCATATCGCCATTATTGTGCCTATGGACTGGTATGAGGGCGACGATCTGCTCAACATAGCTTTCGTCGTGTCCGCCACTGGCGACGTGCTGGGTTATCAAACCAAAAACCAGCTCGACCCTACCGAGGATAATATCTGGACCGCCGGAACAAAAAGGCGGCTTTTTGAAGTTGAGGGTTTGAAGTTCGGCATCACCATTTGCCACGAGGGTTTCCGTTATCCCGAATCGGTACGCTGGGCAGCGCAGAACGGTGCGGCTGTGGTGTTCCACCCGCATTTTACCGGCAGCAATACCGGTGGGGTACAGCTTACCGAATGGGGGCACCGCAATAACCCGTATTACGAAAAGGCCATGATGATGCGCGCCATGGAGAATACCATTTATTTTGTCAGTTCAAATTATGGCTCGCGATATCCTGAATCCGCCAGCTCCGTCATCGCACCCGATGGCAACTGCCGGGCGTACCAGCCATACGGAACTACCGGCGTAATTGTGGCCGATATCGACCCTGCGGCAGCAACTGGTTTGCTGGCCAAAAGGTTTAAGAGCGAACTGTATTTTGATAATATCTAAAAACTATAGCCGCCATGCGCAAAATGCCCACACTATTGTTTTTTTAGTTTATGTTTGCGACAGCGTAGTTTATCTGCCGACCTTATTATAATTGAATGCCGGGCATCGACGAAATAAAGAAACCCATAGCTGCCGAGATTGATGTATTTGAGGAGAAGTTTAAGGCCTCAATGCAAAGTAAGGTGCCGCTTCTCGACCGTATTACCCATTACATCGTAAAACGTAAAGGCAAACAGATCAGGCCCATGTTCGTGTTTCTTTCGGCCAGCGTTTGTGGTGGTATTAACGAATCGACCCACCGTGGCGCAGCTTTGGTTGAGCTGCTGCATACAGCTACTTTAGTGCACGACGACGTAGTTGATAACTCCTATCAGCGGCGCGGATTTTTCTCCATCAACGCTTTATGGAAAAACAAGATAGCAGTTTTGGTTGGCGACTTTTTACTGTCGAAAGGCCTGCTGCTTTCTATCGAGAACGACGATTTTAAATTGCTTAAAATCGTATCGGAAGCGGTACGCCAGATGAGCGAAGGCGAACTGCTGCAGATAGAAAAGGTACGCCGCCTGGATATCGACGAGCCGGTATATTACGATGTGATCCGCCAAAAAACGGCTTCGCTTATTGCTTCCTGCTGTGCCTGCGGCGCGGCATCGTCGGGAGCGGATGAGGTTACTGTCGAAAAAATGCGCCTTTTTGGCGAAAAGATCGGTATCGCTTTCCAGATAAAGGATGATATGTTCGATTTTGGCACTGACGACGTGGGTAAGCCCCTTGGCATCGATATCAAGGAAAAAAAGATCACCCTGCCGCTCATCTACGCCCTGAATCATACGACCAAACCCGAAAAGCGCCGGATTGTTAACCTGGTGAAAAACCATAACGATGAGCCGGACAAGATAGCCGAAATCATTAAATTTGTTAAAGATACCGGCGGCCTGCAATATGCCGAAAGCCAGATGAAGATTTACCAGGACGATGCTTTCGCGATACTCAATACCTTCCCCGACAGCGAATCGCGGCGCTCGTTAGAACAACTGGTGCGCTACACTACCGAAAGAAATAAATAAAAAGGATATGACAGGCGAAACGCTGTTTATCATCGGTTTCATGGTCTTTATCATAGCTATGCTGGCTATCGATCTGGGTTTGTTCTCCAAACCCGGCGAGCCGGTAAGTACCAAACATGCCCTCATCATGAGTGTGGTGTGGATAGCTTTTGCGCTTGGGTTTTATGGGCTGATATGGGCCTTTGGCGATAAACTGCATAATATCCAAAGTTTTGCCGATTTGCAGGCCGTTAATCTTCGCAACTTTCATCACCTTGCCTTAAACCCCGCTGATTTTGAAGGCAGCCTGGCCGCTTACCGCAACAACCTGTCGCTCGAATTTTTAACGGGCTACGTAGTAGAGTACGCACTTTCGGTGGATAATATTTTTGTGATCGTACTGATATTTACTGCCTTTACCGTAACACCGAAGCATTACCACAAAGTGCTGGTATGGGGCATTGCCGGCGCGGTTATCATGCGGTTTATCTTTGTTTTTGTAGGCGCAGCGCTGATTGCCCGGTTCGAATGGGTACTGTACCTGTTCGGAGCGTTTTTGGTTTATACCGGTGTAATGATGTTTGTTAAGCGCAATAAAACCGAAGTTATCGATACCCAAAATCATAAAGTGGTTAAACTGGCGTCCAAATATTTTGCCGTACACCCGCAATTTGAAGGCGATCGTTTTTTTGTGACCATTGGCGCCCGGCGTATGATGACACCCCTTTTCCTGGTATTGCTCATCATCGAGTTTACCGATCTGATCTTCGCTTTCGATTCGATACCGGCCGTTTTCTCAGTCACCAAGGATCCTTACATCGTTTTCTTCTCCAACATCTTTGCCATCCTGGGGCTGCGGTCGATGTTCTTTTTGCTGGTGAATATTATCGATAAGTTCCATTACCTCAAGGTCGGCCTCGCGGTATTACTTACCTTTATCGGCGCCAAAATGCTGGCATCGCACTACGCCGAAGCTATCGGCCTCACCACTATGCGCTCACTTATTGTTATCTTGCTGGTGCTTGCTATCAGCATTGCAGCTTCGCTGGTTTTCCCTAAAAAGCAGGGCGGGCAAACTGTCTGAAGCAAAACAGGTGATAAAAAAATCCGAAATCCGAAATCCCAATTCCGAAATCAAATGGCTAACTTCGTAACCATGCTGTTGATGGATCTGCACCTGTTCAAATTCCGGTTTTTCGATGTATTGGATATCATCATCGTTGCCATTATTATTTACCAGCTGTATAATCTCATCAGGGGTACCATTGCCGCCAATATTTTTATCGGCATGGCACTCATCTGCGTGTTGTACTTTGTAGTGCGCGCCCTCGAAATGCCGCTGCTTACCCGCATCCTCGAAAACTTCATGAATGTGGGCATCCTTGCGCTCATTATCGTTTTTCAGCAGGAGATAAGGCGGTTTTTATTGCTGGTAGGTAAAAACGCCTCATTGCAGCGTAACAAAGCCTGGTGGCGTTATTTTTTTGGCAAAGCCGATGACGAACGGAACAACCTTGCCCGTATCAAACCCATCATCGACGCCTGCAAAAGCATGAAGCAAAGCCGTACCGGCGCGCTTATTGTTTTTGCCAAATATTACGACGAGCAATTTTATCAGAATAGCTGCGAAGTACTAGATGCCAAAATATCCAAACGCCTGCTCGAAAGTATCTTTCAAAAAAACAGCCCGCTGCACGATGGCGCTGTGGTTATAGCCGAGAACAAGATCAAATCGGCCAGTTGTATTTTGCCTTTGACTGATAATACCGACCTGCCGCCGCAATTTGGTTTGCGGCACCGCGCCGGTATCGGCGTGTCTGAGGCCAACGATGCCACGGCCCTCATCATCTCCGAAGAAACCGGCGAAATATCCTACGCCCGCCACGGTCGCGTAAAAATGAACATCAGCTTTGCCGAGCTGGAAAAGTTGCTGAATAAGGATTTTTATTGATGGCGGAATTCGGACGTCCGGTTCGGATTTGTTTTTAGTTTAGGGGCTAACAGTGCCTAAGGTAACCTTGGTCCTAAAACCAGAAGTTTAGGGATATATATTGAGCAATTGTTGTTCGGGTAGTAATACTTTTAGGAAATGGTGCGTAAGGCTTGTCATTTTGAGTTTATCAAAGAACAGTGCGTTGGGCTGACTTTTAACTCTCGACTCAAGGCTTTCTTTTTTAGGGCGTTGCCTCCGGCCGGGCTGTACCTGCCCGTCCGGCAGGCGGGCGCTCATACTGCACCTGGCATTAGCCGCGGGCCGGTATCCCTGCCTGCCGGCAGGCAGGGCGTTTCCATCCCTACTGCAAAATAAACACAACAAAAAAGCCCCGAAGCATTAAACCTCAGGGCCGATATCAAATCACACTATCCGAAATCCGAAATCACTTCTTACCTAACTCATCAATACAATCGCCAATGTATTTAACCAGTTGCTGCAATTGCTGCTGTTGTGTGCCGGTAGCACTTTTAGCCTGTTCTTCTTTTTGGGTGCGCAGGCCCTCCAACTGGCCGCTGATGTAGGTAGCCGCGCCGAAGGCTTTATAGCGTATGCCGGTTTCTTTCAGGTCGGTAACTCCCTCGGTAACCAGTTTAGGGTTGTTTATTTTAACCAGTAGCTTCACATAATCGGGTATCGTATTAAATTTTTGCTGCACACCTGCGTTCCTGAAGCTCTTGGCTATGAACGGGAACTCGGCCTCACCGCCATGCGTCATATACAATTTTGTAATAGCCGCCGTTAAAGCTCCACCGTTATCTGCCTCCAGGTTTTTAGCTATTTTGAGTGCATTATCAGGTTCAAAGGCTGCTATGCCATTTAGCGCAGCGCCCTGAACCGCGTACGACGGGCTGTTGATGGCAGCCTTGAACAAAGGCACGTTGTTCTGGTCGTTTAGTTTAACCAGCACATTAATAGCGGCTGCTCTTACCAAGGTTTTCGGGTCGCTTTTGATGATCTCGGTTAACACCGGCAAAGCTGCACTGCGTACATCGGCATTGCTTAGGTTGATAGCGTTGATGGCCCTGATGCGGAGGTTGAAATACTTATCCTTCAACGCAGCCAGCATCACTTTCTGCGCGCCATCGTTATCCTGGTGCGTTGCGGCCATGTTGATCGCTTCTAAACGGTCGAGGAACAGCGGCGCGTTCGAATACTGGAACACATATTCTTCCAGTGTCTTATTATCTGTCTTCTGGCAAAGCAAAATCTTATCGCCGTCGACATTTACCAGGTCGGGTTTGCTATCCGATGTAAATGTCAGCGTATCGGCGCGGTTGCGCAGCCAAACTTTGTGGCGTGTTTTTTTTCCGCCGGCATAAATATCAACCGCTATGGGCAAAGTAAAGGCATTGGCCTGTTGGGTTTGCTGTACATAAACAGTTTGGGTATGACTGGCAGCGTCCCACTTATAATCGATTTTTAACTCCGGGTGACCGGGGCCGTAATACCACTGGTTAAAATACCAGTTCAAATCCTGGCCGCTGGCTTGTTCAAGCGCCAAGCGTAGTTGCTGCGCCTCGCCATTGCCAAAGGCGTTTTGTGTAAGATAAATGTGCAGACCTTTAAAGAATACCTCGTTACCCAGATAATTGCGCAGCATGTTTAAGATACGGCCGCCCTTTTCGTAGGTCACGGCGTCAAAAACATCCTCTTTATCGTGGTAGTAAAAACGCACCAGGTTTTTGGTTTTGTTGCCTGCCGGGCGCAGGTATTTCTGCATGGCCTGATAGTTTACCTCATCGCCGGCATCCTTGCCGTGTTTGTACTCGGCCCAAAGGGTTTCGCTCAAATCGGCGAACGACTCGTTTACAGTAATGTTGCTCCAGCTTTCGGTCGTTACATAATCGCCGAACCACTGGTGGAAAAGCTCGTGCACAATGTCGGTTTCGCTTTCGGGCTTGCCGTCAACCAGTTCGTGGCGGGTGGCCTGTACCTGTTGGCCGTGCAGGGTAGCGGTGGTGTTCTCCATGGCGCCGCTCACATAATCGCGGACCACAATTTGGGAGTATTTGTTCCAGGGGTATTCAATACCTAATATCTTCGAGTAAAAGGCCATCGCCTCAGGTGTAAAACCAAAAATATCCTTCGCATAGGGCGCATATTTAGGTTCCAGGTAATAGCTTACTTCTTTATTGTGCCATTTGTCCTTATAGATCTTAAAATCGCCGACGGCCATCATAAACAGGTATGGCGAGTGCGGCAGGTCCATCTTCCAGGTATCGGTACGCAGGCCATTGCCGGCAGGTTTTTGCGATACCAGCTTACCGTTTGATAGCGTAACATATTTGGCAGGCACCGTCATGGCTATCTCTTCGGTGGTTTTTTGATTCGGCTTATCGATGGTAGGGAACCAGGCCGATGAGGCCTCGGTTTCGCCCTGCGTCCATATCTGGATGGGTTTATCCTTGTCTGCCCCATCAGGGTTGATAAAATACAGGCCCTTGGCATCGTTAATGGCGGCGCTGCCCTGCACTTTCAGCTCATCAGGTTTTGAAGTATAATCGATGTATACCGTGTAATTTTCATTAGGCAGATATTTTTTATCGAGAGTGATCGCCAGCGAAAGGCTGTCATAACTAAACTTTAAAGGGTAATTTTTACCCCCCTTCACGATGGAGATGTTATGAATATCCATGCCTTTGGCATCAAGCCGGAGCGAATCGGTAGCGTAGGCGCGGGGTTTCAGTGTCACCCATTCCTTGCCGTACATATAGCGCTTTTTATAATCAAAGCGAACGGCCAGTTTGGTATGTACCAGGTCGTTGATCTTTGGCGCAGTGGCGCGGTAGATCTTCATCAGCGGGTCGTCCGGTTTTTGTTGCTGCGCATTTGCCGCGAGCTGGCAAACGGATAGGAGCAGGGTTGCGCCCCAGAACAAGGTGCGCGGTCTGTTAATTGTCATTGTCGGTCAGTTATATATCATTCAAAGTAAGTAAGATTTTTTGAAAAATAATGGGTCGCGATCACTTTAATTCGCTCTCTGATGTAAGGCTATACCTGTGATATCGACTAAGCGGGTATATAATCATCAAACCATTCAGAAAATGAATAACAAAAAGTACTTTTTATTTGTTGCCGCTTTTTTGTTAACGGCAAATTTATTCGCGCAAAGCGGGCTTAAAAAAGGAGCCGAAGCGCCTGCATTCTCAGCTAAAGATAATTCGGGTAAAACCGTCGATCTGAAAAGCTTGCTCAAATCGCACAAAGCGGTGGTGCTGTTTTTTTACCGCGGCCAATGGTGCCCTTTTTGCAATAAGCAAATGCAGCATCTGCAGGATTCGTTACAACTGCTTACCGCCAAAGGTGCCTATGTAGTAGGTGTAACACCAGAAACCGGCGAAAATATCGACAAAACCCGCGAAAAAACACATGCTTCGTTTTCGCTGATACACGATGAAAGCTATAAGATTATGAAAGCTTACGATGTAGATTATAAGGTCGACGATCAGCTATATGGTAAATTAAAAGGCTATGGCATCGACCTGGAAAAGGGCAATGGCAATACCGACCATGTGTTGCCGGTACCGGCTACCTACATTATCAACAGTTCGGGCAAGATCATATTTGCGCATTTTGATAAGGATTACACCAAAAGGCCATCTGTAAGCCAGATGCTGCAGGTATTGTAACCGGATATTCTGACCTGCAATGTGGCCCGGTGTGTTTATCATACCGGGCTTGTTTTTTTATATAAAAACCATTGCCGACCCAGCGACTTGACTCTGGTTTCCGAAGTAGGGGTATAAACCAGTTTTATGAAAATTTTTTTTGTAGTGCTCGGGGCCATGATAACGCTATCGGTTATTGTTTTATTGGCGGCATTATTCGGCATCATGTTTTCTGACCCCCAGTCGCTCTTCCCGGTAATAAAATTGCTGTTTGCACTGCTTGCAGCCTTATGTACAATATTCGTGGTCGTGCTATGCCTTAATCCGCACGGAAAACGCAGGTAAACCCGGTGCTCTTAAAGGCTGGTGGTATATCTGGCGGATATCCGTATATAAGGATAGGTTTTATCCACATCATTATAACTTTTAAACTCGCCGTGCAGGTTAAATTTACCCGCTTCGGCACCTACCAGGAAATGTTTGATTACCCTTACGGCCAGCTCATTGGTATAAGCCTGTAAAAAATAGTGCGAAGGGTTGCCGTTGATGGTATGCATCCAGCCGCCGCGATAGTTGACGTTAAAAAACACCCTGTTCACGATCACTATACCACCACCGGCATTAAAAGCAAAACCGGGGCCGTAATCGTAATTGCGGTTGCCGTGCATGTATGCATCGGGTATGGCGGCTAAAAGTACCGGCCCCAGCCCCAATGCCGAGTTGAGCTTGATTTTTGTGGATACCGTGTCTTCGGTATAAAGGTTCATCTTAACGCTTTGCGCACCGTAAAAAAATGCTTCGTTACGGATATAATCATAATTTGCTGATAAGATTGCCAGGTTTTTGATCTTTTCGGTATAGATCTTCCAACCGGTTAATGATCCGTAAACAGACACCACGTTTACCTTGGAGCTATCGTCCTGCCCGAACTCGGTATTGATAGAAATATTGGTAAAAGGTTTTTTGAAATTGATGTAAGGGCTGCCGTATTGCATTTTGATATGCCCGTACCAGCCGTAACGGTTACTGGTAAAAAGCCCCGAGCCGTTAGTGTTGAACTGCCGTATACCCATATCAAATTCGGCAACCACTTTCGACGAATCGTAATCGGGCGCGTTGTTCATCACTTTGCCCCATTTCCCGTCAATAATGCGGTTCAGCCCGTTCATCGGGTCTACCAGTAATGCCAGCACCTCGCGTACCTGCCGTTTAAAGCCACGGCTACGGTTATTGATGATCCTGTTGGATAAACGATAAGTCATCTCCCCGAGCACGATACCGCCAAAACTGGTGTTGATAAAATCGTTAGGTGCGGGGGCCTGGTTCTCGGCGGCTGTTTCCCAGATATAACTTCCTACTACTGCTGCCGGCGCCGACTGCCAGAAACTGTACCCGTTGGTGCGGAACGCATTGAAAAAATAGCTGCCGTGATAGGGGTGGCCAAATTGGTTGGTTTGAAAGTTATCATCATCAAACGCCCAACTGCCAGGATTTAAGTGCTGCACTACAGTTTTAAAGGATATACGGGCATAATCGGCATTTTTGAGATAGCGGTCCCAGGTCCAGGGTAATACCTCTACCATGCCCAGCTCCATTGCCGCCCTACCAAAATTTTTATGATCGAACGAGGCCCGGTTATGCTGCCGCCTTGCCCTGCGCGAGGTATCTGCCTTTAACTGCGGGATATCAAACGGCGTTTGAGCTTCGGCACAAATGAATATAAAGCAGAACAGCAAAGCCAGGAAAGAGGATTTGGTCAGGATTGCTTTTGTGAAATAAGGACAGGCCGGCATCTGATAGCAGTTAACAGTTAAGTTAAAAGATTATCCATGCCGGTTTTGTTTTTCATCTGCATGTAAATAAACGGTTATATCGCCGGGTTTTGGCTGTACTCCTGCCAAAGGGCTTCTACGGTGCTGCCGGTATACTCAACCCACAGTTCGGGCTTATAGGTGCCTTCGCGCATGTGTTTATCCAGTTTTTTTACGATGTCTTTTTTCTTATTCTTCTCCAACCAAACCAAAAAGCGCGCAGTAACGCGGTAGGCATTGGTATAGCTTTGGGTTGGTTTAAAAGCAGGCAGTGTCCAGTTAGCGGGGCCGTTATTGATGCCAAACTGGTTTCGGACATAGTCGGCAATGCCTTCGGTTAACCAGCCCGGGCCGCCTTTATCGCCATAGTTTTGCACAATATGCATTACCTCGTGGGTAACCACATCAATGTCTTCGGGATGTTTGACAAACCACTCCGGATTATAATGTACCACGCCGTGGCCGGTGGCGGCAACGCCTTTATAGCTGGTATCGATGATAAAAGTAACCTCGCGCAGCGACTTTTTGTTGTATTCCTTCATCTCTTCGGGATACACCTTAAAAAAGGCGTCTATCAATCTTTGTTTGGTTACAGGGCTTAGCGTTGCCGATTGATTGATAAAAGTAAGGGTAAGTTTACCTTTTTTGATCGTATCGGTGCGGATGATCGAGGTGTCGGCCGCAGGGTGCGCCAGCAGGCGGCCACATGATGCGGCGAATATAAAAGCGAGGATGCAGTTTTTCATGCCTAAAAATGGCTAAAATTTTTCGAAAATCCATTTTAGCCATTTTGTGTATGGTATTTGTTACTTGTCTTGCTTAATGGCTTTCAGGCCCTTTGCCCAACGCTGCAACTGAGTGAACATCACATTGGCCGAATTGATCAGCAACTCGTTCGGTACGAATACGCCTTCTTCGTTGATGAACTGATTGTACGATGGGATATTCACCGCTTCTAAAAGACCCACGTTTTTCAACGAGATCAGGTCGGTTTTTAATTGCGTTACTGCCCTTACACCTGCAAACGGACCGATTGAGTAGCTCACGATACCCGATGGCTTATAGGCCCACTCGTGCACCAGGTACTCGAGCGCGTTTTTCAGCGGGGCAGGGTAGCTGTAATCGTATTCGGCGGTAACGAAGATAAAGGCGTCGGCTTCGTCGATCCTGGCGCTCCATTGTTTGGTATGTTCGTGTTCATATTGTTTCATGATGGGGTGAACGGCCTCGTTCATCAGAGGCAGGTTTATTTCGCCTAAATCGAGCACTTCCACATCAAAACCGCCATGATTTTTAGCTGCTTCGCCAACCCATTGTGCTATGACAGGCCCCTTGCGGCCGGGGCGCACAGTTGAGGTTATAATTTTTAATTTATACATTGTTGTAATAATTTGTGTTATTCATTATACAGGCAAAAGTATTATGTGTTTAAACATCTACTGTCGCATAGATGTCATTTCGCAGTATCGTTGAGGATAGCTGGAAGTGGCGTCTGCAAGCTTAAACGGGTTTTGTTGGTGACGACACCAACAACGGCGAAAGGAAAAGTTTTGAAATGCGGGCGAAAATGGGTATATTGTAGGAGAGTCAAGAATCAAGATGCAAGGACCGAGCGAAAGCGAGCTCATTTACTCCATTAAAAATAAATCAATGAGTAAATAATCAAGACAAGAAATACCCATAAATACCCATGTGTTTAGTGCCCGGCATAGAGGACACCCACAACTGCTCAGGGTTATTGTGAATTTGATAATTGAAGATTGATGACTAACCGAAAAATACCGAAGAATACCTATGTGTTTAAAAATTCAGTTGCGAAAATGGCAAATAACAAAATGCGACAGAATAAACCTTCAAACATTGCAACCTTCAAACATTTCAGTCGTCATGTCCCGTTTTGAAAATGGTTGTAAAAGTTTAATCCAGTTGTCCAATACCCCGCCGGCTGATCGTCATTGGTTTTTAAGCACATTAAACCAATCAGAAAAATGAAAGAGTATTTATTGTTGTTACGCGGCGGGAAGCCGGTAACAAGCAAAACAGAGCAGGAGGTTAAAAGCGAAATGCAGGCATGGGGCGCGTATATGGGCGGCCTGTCGCAAAGCGGGCAGTTGGTAGGCGGCCTGCCGCTGGTGGGCGGCGGTAAAACGGTTTCGGCAGCCGGTACCATCAACGAAGCTGTAACATCGGCTGCGGAAGGTATCGTCGGCGGATACCTGATCATCAAAGCCGATAGCCTTGATGCCGCTGCCGCGATAGCTAAAAGCTGCCCTCATATTGCCGGCGAAGGCAATATAGAAGTGCGCGAAATAGCGCCAATACCGGCAATGTAAGCGAAATTACATGCGATAACCGCTGTCACAATAAAACGGCGGTTATCGTTTCAGTTGTTTTGCGCTTCCTTTAAAATTTGATCTATCGCATCATAGCCGGTAGGTAAAGTGATCCTGTTCGCGTCGGCGCCTGCTTTTAATAAGACGATAACCGAATCGGGCGAACGGCGTATTGTCCAGTACGAATCGACACAGGCGCGTACGGCGAGCATCAAAGGCGTATTGCCTTTTGCATCAGGTACATCTGCTTTCGATCCGCGCTCTATCAGCAGTTTAACCACATCCGGAAAACCGCGCCAGGCGGCAATGTGTATGGCCAGGCTGTTTTGAGGGATCTCCCAATAACCGTCGCCCTGGGCGAAAGGCGTGTTTACATCAATGCCTAAGTCGAGCAAATGACCGATTCCTGCCGCGTTACCATTAGTAGCGAAACGAGCAAGCAGGTGACCGCCATGGGGTTTGATTTTATCGGTAAAGTCGGGTTCTTGTTGTAAGATTGTTTTGATGGCTTCGGCATCATCTTCGGCGCAGGCGCCGATAAGTTGGAGCGGGCCCTGTAAATTGAGTGCAATGCCCCGCTTCCGCAACATTTTCAGGATATCGCCCCGGCCCTGGCAGGCAGCATGGGCTATAGCGGTGAGTTGGTGACCGTTGCTTACGTTCGGATCGGCACCGTGATCGAGCAGCAGCTCAATCATTTGTAAACTGTTGGCCCGCATCAATGCGTGGTGGATAGGGTAAAAGCCCGGCCGCCACTCCAGATTGGGGTCGGCGCCGTATTCGAGCAGGAATTTCACACCTTCATAATCGTGAAAATCGTGCTTGCGGATGAGCATCATCGTGAGGTTATTGGGCGTAACCTTACCGGTATTCACAATGGCTTTCATGGCATCGTTCTCCCAGGTTTCGGGCGAGTGGTAACAGGCTTCGTTATCGTTAGGGTCGGCACCATGATCTAAAAGCAATTGCGTAAGAGCTGCATTTTGTAATACACCTGCCGCTCCGTAAAGTACGCCTTCAAAGCCGGGGTACTCGCCGGTATTCTGGAAACCCGAATTGGCATCGGCCCCGGCATCCAGCAAGGCTGTAGCTGCTTTCAGAAAATTAGCTTCCGGTCGCTTTTTATAGGCCAGGTATTTCGAGAAGCAGAGATACACCAGAGCGTTTGCATCAAGAGGTTTAGCTGTGATAGTCGCGTTTGCGGCATCCTGCGTCAGAAAATCCTTTACGGTTTCATCATCACCCAATAGCGCTGCGGTATGTATGCTGCTTTTAGCCAGCCATGGGTTGGCGCTTAATATAGCTTCGGCTTCATCAATAGGGCCGTACCAGGATGCTGCTCTTAAAAAATTGGCCTGGATCTGTGCTTGTTCGTCTGTCATGGATAGCGTGATTGCTTACTGCTCAAATATAACAAAAACAGCTATTTACGCAGGGATTATCTCACATTGTAAAAGGAATCTTTCGAACGATGATCGTCATCCGAAAGTAATGATCTGAAATAAATGGAACGATCATTCCAAATTGAATATACATTTGCGGAACAATCGTTCCAAAAATAAAAAATCAAATTGAAATAACATGAAAAAGTTAGCAAACAAAGTAGCCGTAGTAACAGGCGCTTCAAAAGGTATTGGTGCCGGTATAGCAAAAGGCCTGGCAGCCGAAGGCGCAGCAGTAGTGGTAAATTATGCTTCGGCAAAAGCAGGCGCCGACAAGGTGGTTGACGAGATCGTGAAAAACGGTGGTAAGGCCATAGCTGTACAAGGAGATGTATCTAAAACAGCCGATATTAACCGTTTGTTCGAAGAAACTGCTAAGGCTTTCGGCGCTGTGGATATCCTGGTAAACAATGCCGGTATTTACAAATTCGGTGCAATTGAGCAAATCAACGAAGAAGATTTCCACAGCCAGTTTAACACCAATGTATTGGGTACATTGCTCACCACGCAAGGCGCGCTAAAAAACTTTAACCCGCAAGGCGGCAGCATTATCAACATCGGCTCGGTAGTAAGCAGTATTACGCCGGTAGGCAGTGCTATCTACACCGCGACAAAAGGCGCTGTCGACTCAATAACACATGTGCTGGCTAAAGAACTTGGACCTAAAAAGATCCGTGTAAACTCGATCAACCCGGGTATGATCGAAACCGAAGGCGCACATGCTGCAGGTTTTATCGGCAGCGATTTTGCCGCTGAAGCTGCACGTACCGCACCGCTGGGCCGTATCGGCCAGCCCGAAGACATTGCTCCTTTAGCGGTGTTCCTGGCTTCCGAAGAGTCGTACTGGTTAACCGGCGAAACCCTGCTGGCCGGCGGCGGCGTTAGGTAAACCGTTTATAAATTGACGAATATTGAATAGCTTTGCCTGTGAAAACCAGGCAAAGCTTTCCGCATTATGGCAAGGACAAAGGATTTTGACGAGAACGAAGTGCTGAACAAAGCAGTAGACCTTTTTTGGTTGAAAGGGTATAATGCGACCTCGATGCAGGATCTCGTCGATGGCCTGGGCATCAGCCGCTCGAGCCTGTATGATACCTTTGGCGATAAGCACACCCTGTTCATCAAAGCGCTCGAAACGTATCAGAGCAACAATGCCGGGAGCATTTGCGGTATCACCGGCAGCGATCAGCCGGCCAAACAGGTCATCAAACAATTACTGGAATATATAGCAGGCGGACTGTTGTGCGACCAGGCCAATAAAGGCTGCTTTTTAGTGAACGCCGAAGTGGAAGTTGCCCCGCACGACGAACAGGTGAGCCGGATGATCTGCCAGAACGACCAGCAGGTTGAAGACGCTTTTTACAAAGTGATCAAAAAAGGGCAGGAGAAGGGCGAGCTAACCAATGCCCAGGATGCCCGCGCGCTGGCCCGCTTTATCTTCAACACGGTAAAGGGTATGCGGGTAACGGCCAAATCGACAAAAGACAAGGCCGTTTTTGACGATATCATCAACACCACGCTGTCCGTATTGGATTAAATCTGTTAGCTGCCGCCTATAGCCAGGTTATCAAACCACCTCATAAAATTACGCATCCCGGTGTCAAAACCGCCTTTCCATTTGGTAATGTAATCATCCCAGCTACGGCGCTGTCCCTCAAAAGTACTGCGCCTAACCAACTGGTCGGGCAACTGTAATTCGCCCGGGTCGATTACAATCGGGTGATCAGGATCAATCAGCCTAACATCGCTTTTCTCGGGGCTCGTCAAATTAAATACCATGAAAAGGCTGCTTCCGACAAATGTTATGGGCGCGGCGTCCATCCTTTCTCTGAGCATCATCAATTTTGGTCTCAATTCTATCATGGCTGCCTGTAACTTTCGGGAGGTTGCCCTGTTGGTGGCAAGGTTGAGAAAGATTGCCAGGTTTGCAGCATCAATATCATAACCCAGCTTACGGCTGTCGCGGTTAAGGTCTTTTAAATTATGTTCGATTTTTTTGAAAAAACGTTTAAATACTCCGGCGCCTTCAAGTGCAAACTGCTCGCTGCTTTTGGTATAAGTGCCCATCTTTACATCCATTACACATTTCTGATCCCTCTCCCGTTCCGGCTTTGCAGATTCATCTTCCCAACCCACCGTATCGATACATAAAACCTTCTGGTCTCCGCTGGGCGCATCTATCGGTTGCTTCAGGAAAAGCCATTCATGTTCACCATCCAACATCACCGCTTCAATTTTTCCGCTCTCGGTATACTTTTTGCCTCGTATCCGGTGGTGGCCGGGTAATACATCGTTAAGTCCCAGCGCCAGCCTGTTCCGGTAGGTAAACTCTTCCCGCACCGATGATAGCTTTACCCGGTAACGGCCGTCGACCGTTGGCTGGTTAGGTTTGGTACCGGCAAGCTGGGCAACCGGCGCCGTTGTACTAACCGGGCCAGTTTTCAACTGATTTGCAGTTGCCGCGCCTGTTACAGCTTTGGCGCCCGTTATATCGGCCTCATGCTCCGGCCAGGTATCGCCGTTAACCGGTACCGCGTCCTTCATCTGCATGGTTGGTTTAACGCTGTCTTGTACCTGTTCCTCGCCGTCAACTGCCCGGCGCTGAATATTGTCTTCCTGACTAACCGGAACAGCCGGCATCGAAATACCTTTTCGTTGTGCCGTTGCGGCAGTATCTGCCACATCAGGTCTGTTACTTTTGGCTTTCGGTTTAGCGTACATGATGACAGGTTTTAGGGCCAGACATGAAGCAGGTTTATTTTTATTTAAATATAAAAATTATGTTGGATGAAGCATAAATAATGCCGGCACAATTTTTTTAGATCTGTGCCGTAATCACCCGGTATAACGGGCACTCCCGAACCTGCCATATTTATTCGCATTGATTATACCCTCTAACAGTTGTGGCGGTATTTTGCATCGAATCAAAAACAACAATAACATTTACGCCTTTTTTAAGCCAGCCGGCAGGGCAATACAATCTTTGCTGTGGCCCAACATTCCAGTAGCGACCCAGGTTGTGCCCGTTTACATAAACCATACCGCGGGTGTATTTACTCATGTCAACATAAGTGTCGCCGGTTTCGGTTAATGTAAATTGCCCTTTATAAAAAACACCATCCTGTATGCCTTCCGGATAAGCAGGTTTTAAACTTGCTATCATTTTTTCGCTCATGGGCAGCAGGTAGGTTTGCCAGTTCATCAGCGTCATCCCGTTAAGGGTTACCCTGTCGGTGATACCCTTGCGGTCTATCATATATTGTGCAAAGTTAATATGGCCCATACCTTCAACCAAAATATCCAGTCGAGGGTTTTTACTTTCGTTTTTAGGTAGTTTCACACTCCAGCGCCCGCCATTGCGGTTAATGGTATCTACCAGTTTGCCGTCAATAAATATCAGGGCAAAATCGTGCGGCTCGGTAATGGTTAAAGTGCCTGTTTTGTTACCGATGAGCTTTGTGCGATAAAGGATAAAACCCTGGTTTTGCCCGTAATATTCCATCGGTTTTGGTTGTGCCGACGCAATTGGTTTTGGCAATATTTTCCAGATGCTGGTTAACGGGCTAAGTTTGATTTCGGGCACCTCAATAGTTTTAACAGGGGCGGGCACAGATGGTATTTTGTATTTTACGTACTGACTGATCAAATTGCGCAGCATGTAATATTTGGGGGTTGCATTGCCCTGTTCGCTGATCGGGGCATCGTAATCGTAACTGGTGATATCGGGCTGAAACTGCGTGGTGCTGAAAGCATTGGCCCCTGCATTAAAACCAAAATTGGTGCCGCCATGAATCACATAAAAATTGAACGACCGGCCACTTTTAAGCAAATAGATAATATCTTTTTTTAACTCGTTGGTATCCGGCCTTTGCCAGTGTTCTTTCCAGTGCGTTAACCAGCCGGGATAAGTTTCCGAACTGAAAGAAGGCACATTAGGGTTTTGGCGGGCTGCTGCTTCAAAGTCTTTATCGTTTACACCCGGATCCAGTCCGATAGCTGCACCATCGACAGTACCCGCGTCCAGCATGTGCGCCACAGCGCCATCGGCTGTGTAATAGGGACCACTTATGCCATTTTGCTGCCACAGCTTTTTTAAGGTTTTGAGGTAGGTTTTATCATTACCATAACTGCCGTATTCATTTTCTATCTGGGTGAGGATGATGGGGCCACCATTGGTGCACAGCAGCGGTTTAATTTCTTTGCTCAAATGACTTATGTAACGACTTACCGCAGCCATGTACCGGTTATCCATACACCTGATCTTAATATCCGGTATTTTTAACAGATAGGTTGGCAGGCCGCCCCAATCCCATTCGGCGCATACATAAGGGCCGGGACGAAGGATCACCCACATACCCTCCTGCCGGCAAATGCGGATAAATTCGGCGATGTTGTGGTTGCCCGTTTTAAAGTCAAACACACCTGGCTGGCTTTCGTGATAATTCCAGAAAACATAAGCCGCTATGGTATTGCAGCCCATAGCCTTAGCCATTTTGATACGGTGCCGCCAATATTCGTGCGGTATGCGTGCCGGGTGCATTTCGCCGCTGATGATCCGGAAGGGTTTACCATCCAGCAAAAAATCATGTTTGCCAAGCGCGAAAACATGTTTTTGCTGTGCCAGGAGCGGAGTGGCTGCAAACTGTAAAGCACACGTCAGCAACCATATCAGTTTAACTTTCTTCATTTGGGGCTCAATTTACAAATACCATTTTTAGCGGAGCGATGGCTCACTTGTAAAATCTTACAACCTATCATTGATGATATTTGAAGGCCTTTTGCCCGATAGCGTATCAAGCACTGCCCGGACAGCTATAGTGGCAAGCCTTTCGTCCGATTCGTAGGTAGACCCTGCGACGTGGGGAGAAAGAATGACATTCCGGGCCGATAGCACAGGGTTCGAGGTTAGTATAGGTTCTTCTTCAAATACATCGAGTGCAGCACCGCGGATTTTACCTTCATTCAGGGCCGCTGCTAATGCAGCCTCATCAATCAAATCGCCACGGGAGGTATTGATCAGATAGGCAGAGGTTTTCATTAAACCAAGCAGCGTTTGATTTACCAGGTGATAGTTGACGGGTGTAGACGGGCAGTGCAGGCTTATAAAGTCGGCTTCTGTAAAAATCTGCGCAATAGTTTGTGCCTCGCTAACCCCCGGATAATTGATATTGCCAGATGGCCTGTAGGCCATCACTTTCATACCCACGGCGAGGCACAAATCCGCGGTTATTTTTCCGATGCTGCCAAATCCTATCAATCCAAGTGTTTTACCGTTTATCTCTGTTCCGCTTGATAAATAACGTGCTTCCCAGTGGTTTTGGCGAACAGCGGTATGCATTGGGAAAATTTGCTTCGCCAGGCTCATGATCATCGTAAGCGCATGTTCGGCGACCGACCGTTCGTTGGCATTTGGCGCATTGCATACAAAAATGCCGGCATTGGTTGCTGCCAAAATATCTATGTTATTAACGCCGACACCCGTACGGGCAATAACCTTTAGTTTGTCAGCATGAGCTATTACTTCCCGATCAAATCTGGTCGAAGCTCTCAGAATCACCGCATCAGCATTCTTGATCAGTTTTATCGTAGTATCGCGGCTGGTATCAGGCGCCTGAATGATCCGTACTTTATCCCTGAGCATTTCCATACCGGCGGCGTGTATAGGTTCTGATATAAATACAACAGGCAGATGGGGCATGGACGAATGATTTTAAGACTGTCGGGAACTAAAGTATCTATAAAATCTGTCAAATAAAAAGGCGCTTACATACGTAAGCGCCCGGGGGGAATCTGCTACGGTCTAAATTTTTATAGTATGCCTGCGCCTACTGCAACTGCGCTTGTGATGCAAAACATGGCCAGGGCTGCGAAAAATACTCCTAAAGTTTTCATGTTGATTTTGTGTTTAATGTTTTTATTTAAATTTTGTTAGCTGCATTTAATTATTTGTTCAATTTATATGGCCATGGCACATGCAATGGTGCAGATGGCGATAATTTTGAGGATTGGGGTAAGCGTTTCCATATATTTAAAGTTTTAATCGTTAATTTCTGTAAGGTGCTATGCCAACGTAGTGCCAATAATTCAAGTTCTTAATAATCAATTAATTAACTATTTTTGGCGATCGCATATTTTCCATTTATTGGAATTTGTTCCATATTTCTAACCTTATTTGGAGTATTACAGATACACTTCTGCCACAAGTTCGCAACCGGCTATCCTGGCAGGTTAGTTTAGCAGGGATAGTTGCGGAATAAGCAGCACTTTACATAGCAGTTCCGCGACACAATAATTAATGAATGGTGACACTTTTGGCATCTATAAAAAGGAAGTTATTCCATTTTTGGGAATAAAATCAAATGTAAATGTAATTTAACTTGCTGATTTTAAGAAAATTATAATTTTGGCTGAAGATTGGCATACTGTGGAATATCACAATAAAAACCACAGTATATGAAAAAGATCATAGCCATCCAGATGTTCGGCCACAAAAGCGAAAGCTTTGCATCATTTAAAGAATCAGTTAAAGCGTTAATCAACGATGGCTTTGTTGTTGAAGCCATCACAACAGAAGACCAGGCATCGGTTCTGGGCGATGTAAAAGGTATAAATGTACATACCTTAAATAATAGCGACCAGCCCAATAAGTTGTTTGCGCTTTATATGTTTATTAAGGTGCAAATACAATTGTTCATTACGGTGCTGAAAATGATCGGCCCTGCCGATGTGGTGTATATCAATTCGATCTACTCTATCGCTCCGGCTATCGTAGCCAAACTCAAACGTGCTAAACTGGTTTGCCACCTGCATAATACCAAACAAAACCCTGCAGTTGCCGACAAGGCGTTGAAATATCTGATTAATAAAATAGCCGACCAGGTGATATTCCCTTCGGTAAGCTTAAAGGATAAATTTGCATTATCCGTAGCCAAACAAACTGTTGTTTACAATACACCTTCTGAAGAGTTTATCAGCGAGATCAACCAGTTACAGATTACCAGCCGCGCAAAAAAGTTCACTGTACTGATGATCACCTCATCTGACGATAGCCCGGCCATAGCTAAATTTACCGACCTCGCAACCGTCTTGCCGCAAATTAACTTTGAAGTTGTATTAAACGACTGGACTGTAGCAACAGCAGGCCTGTTGGATAAGAACAGGCAACCGGCCAACCTGCGCATTTTGCCCGAAAACGATAACATTCACCGCTTCTACCAAAGGGCAGATCTTTTGGTCAACCTTTCGGCCAATGAGTTTAACACTTCGGGCGATATTGATGTATTGCAGGCTATGTACTATGGCATCCCGGTGATTGTACCTGCCAAAGGTGGTCTACAGGAGTTAATAAGTAACGGTAAACACGGTATAGCGGTTGACAGCAGCCAATTGGCCGGTATTGCCAAAACCATAAACGAATTAAGCACTAATGCGCTGATACATAAAACGCTGTCGGCGGCATGTGTAAACCAGGCCAAACTCTTTACATCAAACCAATTCAGGGCCCAATTTACCAGGCTGTTCAACGGTCATAAGGCAAGGCCCTATGATAACCTGATCCAGCTATTCGGAACAGCTTACTTAAACAAAGATATATCCGTATTTAGAAGCAAGGCAGCCTGACTAATCCCCCTATATAATAATACACCAAATCATGTTACTTTTTAAAAATTCTGATCGGAAGAAATACCTGTCGCGGTATGGTTTACCGAATTTTGATACAGCCTTTGGCAGCACAGGTAAATACCCAGGCAAAAATTTCGAAGTGATCGATACCATCAGGTTCATAGCCATGTGCTCTATCGTTTGGGGACATTGCAACCTGGGCTCCGAAACAACTACATATCACAGCCTTGCAGATGCCGTATTGCAATCAGTCGTACTGCAAATGGGCAAAATAGGCACCATCATCTTTTTTTTGATATCTGGTTTTCTGATCGCGCCAAAAATTGAGCACTATACGCCGTTAAAGTTTTTAAGGCTACGGTTCAAATCAACCATTTTACCATGGCTTGTATTTGTCGTGATATTTATTCTGCTGAACCTGGTTAACAGCCCGGCGCTAAAATCCGCCATGCGGTATGGCGATTTAAAGCAGGTTTTACTCATCAATGCAGACATAGCTAAGAACAGCATTTTTTATTTTGCCTACTGGTTTATCGTAGTTTTCGTGATATCGGCAGTGACTCTGATCCTCTTAAAAAAATATGCCAACACTTTACGGATGGGGCTTATACTGGGTATGTTGACCTTGTTTTATTCGGTTAACTTACACTATGGCTGGATATCGGTACACCATACCAAAGCTTTTTTAGGCTACGCTTTTTTTATGTGGCTGGGCATGCAGATAAGCAGGCATGATCAAAAATTTATATACCTGTTAAATGGTACACCATGGTTTATGTTGATCGGTGGTTTTACAGTATCCATATTCATTGCCTGTTTAGAAGGATTTCATCTATCGCGAACAGGGTGCGCCGATCCGTATGCGTCTATCAGGTTGAGCAATATCATCTGTTCGCTTGTTGCGTTTGGCTGCCTCTTTAAACTGGGTGAGCTAAGTTGGGTAAACAAGCTGGAGCCACGTCGGTTGGTTTATGGCATTTACCTGGTACACAGTATTTTGATATATGAGATGATTGTTTTTTACACAAAATATTTTAACAACCGGTACACGGTACATGGTTCGCTTACCCTGTTAGTTGCCGAGGTCGTAGTTTTTGCCCTCATCCTAACGGCAAGCGTTGTTTTGGTTAACATATTTAACGGAAAATACACGGCGGCATTTTACGCCCTGCTCAATTCAATACCGGAGAAAGTAAACCAACTGGCCACAAAAATTGCGTTTAATTTGAATCCGGCCAGGTATGTCGACAAGCTATCGGTTCAGGGCGCTTACCGTGCAAGCCGGTTTGCGTTGCTGATTGGATTGCCCTGCCTGTCGTGTTTTTACTTTCTCTCCAGGTTTATTTAATTCGGCACGGCCTTTAGAAAATTCCATTAAATGGAAAAAAAATTCCAATATGTGGAAGAAACAAAGATGGGATAATTGTTTAAATTATTAATAATCAATAAATTAATAAATTGGCAATGGTTTTGATGATGTGGTGTGGCGAGATTTGTGCCGGTGCCAGTGAGCAAAAACTATTACCTCGGAAAGGGTAATAGTTTAGCTATTTTATTAAATTGTATAAAAAACATTTACCAATGAGTGCTTACCACATTTTTATAGTTGAAGACGACAAATGGTACGGCGAGATACTGCAATACCACCTGTCATTGAACCCCGATTACCAGATCACCAGGTTTATGAATGGTAAGGATTGCCTGGCCCAGCTTCACCAAAAACCAGACCTGATCACGATTGATTACAGCCTGCCCGACATGAACGGAGCCGAACTGCTCAAAAAAGTTCAGCAGGCAAACCCCGGTACACCGGTAATTGTTATCAGCGGCCAGGAAGATATTGCCACAGCGATCGACTTATATAAAAAAGGCATCAGCGACTATATCGTAAAAGACGACCATACTAAAGATATGCTTTGGAATGCAGTTAACCGCATTCGCGAAAATCAATCGCTGAAAAAGGAAGTAGAAGTGCTGCGCGAAGAGCTTGGGCAGAAGTACGAGTTTGAGAAAGTGATCAAGGGCTCATCCGAAAGCATAAAAAAAGTGTTCTCGTTGATGGAAAAAGCCGCGCGCACAAACATCAATGTTTCGATAACCGGCGAAACCGGGACAGGTAAAGAGTTGGTGGCCAAGGCTATCCATTACCATTCTGATCGTAAAAAGAAACCCTTTGTAGCCATTAACATGGCTGCTATACCGTCCGAATTGCTGGAAAGCGAATTGTTTGGTCACGAAAAAGGCGCTTTTACGGGCGCTATGGTGCGTAAGATAGGCAAGTTTGAAGAAGCTAACCAGGGTACCATCTTCCTGGATGAGATAGGCGAGCTGGATATGAACCTGCAAAGCAAATTGCTGCGGGTGTTGCAGGAACGCGAACTGGTGCGTGTTGGCGGCAGCGAGAAGATCAAATTAGACATCAGGCTGGTGGTGGCAACACATAAAAACCTGGCCGAGCAGGTTAAGCAGGGGCGTTTCAGGGAGGATTTTTACTATCGCATTATGGGTTTACCCATAGAGCTGCCGCCGCTGCGCGACCGCGGGAACGATGTGCTGGTACTGGCCAAGTACTTTTTAGATGACTTTTGCAAACAAAACAAACTCGGCGCCATACAATTTACACCTAAAGCCAAGGAACGTTTACTGAAGTACCATTTCCCGGGCAACATACGCGAACTGAAATCGATGATGGATCTTGCCGCCGTGATGTGCGATGGTAAGGAAATATCCGATCAGGATATCAGCTTTAATTCGCCGCGGGCAGATCAGGACCTGTTTGCCAAAGAGAAAACGTTGAAGGAATATAACATCCAGATCATCGAGTACTTTTTAAATAAATACCAGCGCAATGTAGTGCAGGTTGCCGATAAACTGGATATAGGTAAATCTACTATCTATAAAATGATACAGGACAAAGAAATAGAAGCTTAAACAACCCAATCCCCTAAACTATAATTATGAGAACAGCATTATACCAATATCAGGATGGCCAATGGCAAACACATCCTCAACGAAGTGCGGTTGACGAAGGCAAGACCGACCTTGTGCTTTGCTTTGGCGGCAGGGACACCCTGACCGGTTTACCTGTTTACGATCTGTTACGTAAAAAATTTCCGGAAGCGGTTATCGCCATTTGCTCAACAGCCGGCGAAATATACCACACCGAGGTATCCGACAACGGATTTACAGCAACGGCCATTGAGTTTGCTGACACGGTTATCAAGCCTCAGCAGGTATACATTAAAGATTATGAAAATAGTTTCGATGCGGGTAAGGCGTTGATCAATCAGTTCGATCAGAAAGATCTTTCGTATGTGCTGGTTCTTTCTGACGGGAGCGGCGTTAACGGCAGCGAACTGGTAAGGGGTATCAACTCGATAACCAACGAAAAGATCCTGGTAACAGGTGGGTTAGCCGGTGATGGCGCACGCTTTGAAGCCACCGTTGTAGGCCTTAATGGCGAGCCTGAGCAGGGGTTGATTGCCGGCATAGGCTTTTATGGCAAAAAATTGAAAATCGGCCACGGATCAAAAGGCGGCTGGGAAATGTTTGGGCTGGAGAGGCTGGTTACTAAATCGGAAGCCAACGTGTTATATGAGATGGACGACAAAAACGCGCTCGATCTATATAAACGCTACCTGGGCCCAGATGCGGATGGCTTACCCGGTACCGCCCTGTTATACCCGTTAGCAGTTACCCTGTCGGGTAATACAGAGCCTATTGTGCGTACCATTTTATCGGTTGATCATGAAGCCGGCAGCATGACCTTTGCAGGCGATATACCCAAAGGTGCAAAAGTGCGGTTTATGCGCGCAAATTTTGATAAATTAACTGCTGCCGCGTCGCTTGCGGCAACCGAAACACAGCCGGCGAGCGAGTCGGCGCCTGATTTTGCCCTGCTAATAAGCTGTGTGGGAAGGAAGATGATATTAGGATCGCGTACCGAAGATGAAGTTGATGCCGTAGATGAAATATTCGGACGCAAAACTTTATTGTCGGGATTTTATTCATATGGAGAAATTTCTCCGTTAATTAGGGGTAAAGGTTGCCAGTTGCATAACCAAACCATGACCATTACCACTTTTAATGAAAGAGAATAAGCTACTTCAACGGCAAATAAAAAAGTACCTGCCCGACGAACTTGCAAGTTCGCCGGGCATTGCGCCTTTTCTGCAAGCGGTTGCGGCATCGTATTTTGCCTTCGAAAAAGACAGCATATTATCCGAACGCGCATTTAAAATGAGCGAAGAGGAATATATGGAGGTTAACGAAAAGCTGCAAAAAGAGTTAGGACTCAAAAAACTATCTATAGAAAAACTAAAAGCAGCCGTTGTGCAAACCGGAATAGAGGGTTTTACTATGGAAGGCGACGATCTGCTGGAGATAATGGACCTGCTAAACGCGCAGATCAGCAAGCGTAAAGAATCAGAAGCAGAGCTGAAAGCGAGCCAGGAACTATGGCAGTTTGCGCTTGAAGGGGCGGGCGACGGTGTGTGGGATTACGATTTTCAAACCCGCAAAATATTTTTCAGCAAGCGTTACAAAGAGATGCTGGGCTATACCGATGATGAATTTGCGAACGACCCGGACGAATGGATGAGCCGCATCCATCCCGAAGACCTGCACCTGGTAATGAAAACCGACCAGGATTATTTTTATAAAAAACAAGCCAATCACCAGATAGAATACCGCATACGCCATAAAGACGGGCATTACATTTGGGTGCTCGACCGTGGGATGGTAGTGAGCCGAACGGCCGAGGGTTTGCCATCGCGCGTAATAGGTACCCATACCGATATCACCGAAAGGAAGCTTGCCGAACAGGCCATCATCAGCAGCGAAGAAAAATACCGGAACATATTAGCCAACATGAATCTGGGCCTGCTGGAGGTTGATAACGACGAGATCATCCGGTTTGCCAACCAGTGCTTTTGTGAAATGTCGGGTTACAGGCTTGACGAGATATTGGGCAAAAAGGCAGGTAACCTGTTTCCTGCCGGCGAAGGCAGAGATATCCTCAACCATAAGAACGAACTGCGCAAAAAAGGGGTATCCGATGCTTACGAACTAACTGTAAGAAACAAAAAAAGTGAGTTAAAATGGTGGCTGATAAGCGGTGCCCCGCGGTATAACGACCAGGGCGAACTGGTAGGTTCGATTGGGATACACCTGGATATTACCGACCGCAAACGGCTCGAACTGGAATTGAATGAGGCCCGCGAGATAGCCGAGCAATCTGTCAAAACCAAAGAAGCTTTTTTGGCCAATATGAGCCACGAGATACGTACCCCGATGAACGCCATCATCGGTATGGGCCGGCAACTCGAAAAAACCGAGCTTCAGGAGCAGCAACGCTTCTTTTTAAATACGATCAATATGGCATCCGATCATTTGCTCGTAGTTATCAACGATATCCTGGATATTTCGAAGATAGAGGCCGGTAAACTGGAACTCGAAAATACTGGGTTTAACCTATCCGAAGTTTTGCAGCACGTGTCGAGGGTAATGCAGCCGCGCGCCGAGGAGAAAGGCTTAGAGCTAAAAACAAACCTGGATAAAAGTATTGCCCCGGTACTGATAGGCGATTCGCACCGTATTAACCAGATATTGCTCAACCTGATCAGTAACGCGGTAAAATTTACCGAAAAAGGATCTGTTACCATCTCGGTGCAGCTTGAGGAAAAAATAGACAAAAAACAGGTTGTTGAGTTTAGCATAAAAGATACCGGCATTGGTATAAGCACCGAATTTGTTGAGCATATATTCGATAAATTTAGCCAGGAAGAGCGCACTACAGCCCGTAAATATGGCGGTACCGGGTTGGGTATGGCCATCACCAAGGAACTGGTTGAACTGATGAACGGGCACATCAGCATTAAAAGTAAAAAGGGTGAAGGCACCGAAATCCTGATCGAACTGCCGTTTCAGGTAGGTAGCTCGCATGACCTGCCAAAAGCGAATAAAGATTTTTCGGATACGAGTTCGCTTGAGGGCATCAGAATACTATTGGCCGAGGATAACGAGATGAACAGGCTGGTGGCCAATACCGTATTGGAAAACTATGGTGTATTGATAACCGAGGCCAAAAATGGAGCCGAAGCAGTTGAGGCCCTCAACAAGGCACAATACGATGTTATATTGATGGATATGCAGATGCCAGTGATGAACGGCATGGAGGCCACAGAGATCATCCGGAACGAATTAAAATCGGATATCCCGATTATTGCCCTTACAGCCAACGCTATTAAAGGTGATAGCGAACGATACATGGCCATCGGGATGAACGGTTTTATATCGAAACCGTTTGAAGAAAACGACCTCATTAACGCCATTGCTACAGTACTCAAGCTCGAAAATGTAAGCTCTGACGCGGGTGACCGTAAAAAAATAAAGACCATTGAGGATAAGCCTCTTTTTAGCCTCGAAAAACTACACCAGATAGGCCGCGGCGATAAGGATTTTATCAATAAAATGATAGAACTGTTTTTACAGCAAATGCCCGAAACAATTGCCGAGCTGCAGGAAGCGTTGGAACGCCAGGACATTCCGGCGATAAAAAAAATTGCGCACCGGGTAAAACCCATGATCGATAGCCTTGATATTATATTGTTAAAGAATGTGATCAGGGAGCTCGAAAACAGTGCAGATAAGCCACAGCCAAAAAAACGTACAGCCGAACTCGTTAATCAGTTTACTGAAGTAATCGAAAAAATAGTGGCTGAGATGCGTTTGGTTTAAACCCCAAGGCAATATGCAGAAACAACAAAGCTCTCCTGGTTTATCAGGAGAGCTTTGTACAGGGAAGCGGAGGAATGTCGAACTTTTTGGAAGACACAAAGACTATTACAGATTTTGGGAAACATGCATTTGTTTTGCATAAAAGCTTGCCCCATTTTACAAAGTAGTCAGATCTTGCGGGCAATTAAACCGGCCGGAAATGATTTTAGTTACGAAATATTTCGGAAAGCTTTTTGTCCAGCTCCTCGCCGCGAATATTTGCAGCTATTATTTTCCCATCCTTATCCAGTAAAAAATTCTGTGGTATAGCCTGTATCCCATATAATTTAGCGACCGCGTTGTTCCAAAACTGCAGGTCCGACACGTGTGTCCAGGTTAAATGATCATGGCGGATGGCGGCTAACCAGGCATCTTTTTTACCTGGCTGATCTAACGAAACGCCGAGTACCGTAAAACCCTTGTCGTGATATTGCTGATAAGCTTTAACCACGTTAGGATTCTCAGCACGGCATGGCCCGCACCAGCTGGCCCAAAAATCAACCAGTACATATTGTCCTCTAAAGCTTGATAGTTTTATCATTTTCCCCAGGGTGTCAGGTTGTTCAAAATCGGGAGCAATTTTACCTATCGCGGTCAGTTTCATTGACACTATCTTTTTGGTGATATCGGTACCATAGCTGCTGGTTTTATATTTTGCGCCCAACAGGTTATAAAGCGCCTGCGCCTTATCGGCAGGCATACTGCCAGCTATTCCGTTAAGCAAATAAATTGATGCAAACGACTCGGGATGTAGTTTAATAAAACTTTCGAGTCTTGCAGTCTCTATTGTATTATTTGCTGCATTCAAATCATTATAATAAGCCATCACTTCTTTATATTTCGGGTCTTTCCCAGTTAGCTTTTTGATGAAATCAACACCGTATTTCTCGTTAAGCTGATCCATTATTTTCTGTCGCCTCTCATTACCCAATTTTGAAAATCCGGCGTATAATTCATTGTCGGGCGCATTCTTAACAACTGTGTTTGCCATGCTCTCCATGTCGGTTTCCATCTCTACCGTTCCCGGTTTTGCAACCAATATCCCGTAAGGTGCATACCCGCCTTTCTTTTTTGCTTCGTATTTACTGTAAAACATGTACCTGCCGGGCCCTTTAAAAGGTTCGGCAAATGCGAAAATGCCATTGGTGATTTTTGCAGAATCGACCAGGTTAACTGCCCTGTTGTAAATAACAATGACCGATCCGTTGTAAACCGTATCTGCATGTCCTTTAAAAACAATCGTTTCACCCGGCTTTTCCTGGGCTAACGCAGCTAAACAGCTGCATAGCATTGCTACATATATGCTGATCTTTTTCATTACTGATTTATGTTTTTGTCAATTTTCAATTGGTAAATATTCCGGCCAGCATCTTGTCCATATCTTCGTCTGTTCCACTTACAGTATCATCAAAGCGGCCAACAATTTTGCCCGAGGGGTCAATCAATATTTTTGTGGGAAGTGTGTGAATGCCAAATTTCTCGTTCACATCTTTTGGGTTCGACAGATGTTTCATGATCATGTCCATGTTTAGGCCCCGCAGCACATGATGCCAGATCCCGATATTGTCTTTGGCTACCGCATCCCTCCAGGCCTGGGGTTTGTTATCATCATCCGAAACGCCGATTATGTCCAATCCCTTTTCATGATATTTTTGGTAAAGCGCTATCATGTGCGGGTTACCTTTGCGGCATGGCACACACCAGCTGGCCCAAAAATCAAGAATAACGTATTTGCCTTTGTAATCAGCCAACGAGAGCGGATTGCCATTAATATCAGTAGTTGCAAAATTCGCGGCAACGCTTCCCGGGCTCCCGGCTGCTATTTTCTTAATTTCTTGGGCTAATTCTTTTGCACCAATGCTCTGCTTTAATTCAGTGTTAAAGTTGTCGTAAACCCGCTTCAGCGAGTCGGGTTTCAAACTGGATACATAATATTTTATCCTATCGGATGTGACGTAAGAATCAGGGTGCGTTAAAAAGAACTGATAAGTTATTTTTTTAATCCTGTTATTAAACGGCTCCAGCTTTTCCCTGATCTCGGCCTGCTTTTCATGGTCCTTTTCTTTCATCAATTCATCAACTACAGGCTGTCTTTCAGCGTTCACCCCGGCTAAACTATTATTTAACTCTTCAAATTCCGCTTGTGTTTTCGAACCCGATAACCTGATCTCTTTTACTTTTAAGGCATCGCCTGTTAGGTGCATTTTTGTGGGCTCCACGTAAAATACCAATCTCCTGTCTTCCATCTTATCCCGCGGTATTATTTCACCTGTATTTTTAAAAATGATGACTGCCTGGGTAGGTTGTGCAATAGTTCCGGATAGCTTAAATTGCCGGTTCATAACCGGAACTGACAGATGGCAGTACTTACCATCTGCGTCGCTATAACTAAACAGTACTGAATCTATCTTTGCGCCGCTTAGCGTCCCCGCAAGGGTAAATGGCTTATGCTGATTAGCCTGTTGAGCAACAACCTGCTGTACTATCAGCAAAGCTGTCATCGTATAAATTACTTTTAATACTTTCATAGTTGCTGATGTTTCTGTTTTTGGAAAATGATGGGCAGGCTCATCAAATATTTCGTTATCAAATCCTTACAATACTTATCGCTCAAATATAGTCTTCAACTTCTCGTCAATTTTATTTTCATCGCCCGAGTACACTAATATTTTACCTTCCTTATCCAACAATACATAAAAAGGTATAAACGTCATCATATACAAGCTCCCCACCCGCGCCGGCATCCGTTTTACCGGGAACTCATCGCAAACCTGTGTCCAGGGCATTTTTTCGATGTCCATTGCGCCAATCCAATCTTTCCATCTGCTATCGTCTGATACGCTGATAATGTCAAAACCCTTGTCATGATATTTTTGATAAACTTCTTTCCAATGTGGGATGGCCTGGCGGCAGGGATGACACCAGCTTGCCCAAAAATCAATCATGGTATATTTGCCGCGCAAGGCCGATAGCGTAAACTTTGTACTATCCCGTTTCAGCAGCGTAAAATCAGGAGCTATACTGCCCGGCTGTACAGCTTTAAGCTTCTGGAGCGAACTTGCAAGATTTTGGTAGTAAACCGATGCTTTTGCATCCCCGGTAAATTTATTTAACATGGCATCAAGCGTTTCATAAGGCATGCTGCTCGAGAATATGTATAAATTATAAAACATATATACCCCGGCAACCGACGATGGGTTTTGATTAACATAACTATCTATCCTTGCCTTTTGCCAAACCTGTAACAGTTTCTTAACCGAATCCATTTCATCGCGCACCCTGTATTGGGCATCGATGTCTTTAGCGGTGGCTTTAAATTTTTCAAGGAGTTTTGCAGATATAGCTGCATACTGATGCTGTCCGGGGTCGTTCTCATAAGCCATCCAATCATCATATATTTTTGAGCCTGTTTCTGTAAATTTGCTGATTGTTGCTCCTTTATCTAAGCCGTGGGCTGTATAATCATAGTGCATGGCACCAGCGGTGTCGGCTGTGAGGGCTATATCGGCATTCTCTACAAATACGTTAAAACTCCAGTTGCCGGGCACTATCGTGATCGACATCATCTGCGGGGTATTTATCTTTCCTTTTAATACAAACGTGCCGTTTTTTACCGTCCCGCTGTCAATGGCCTTACTGGTACGGTCGTTAATATTGGGTTGCAACAACCTTACTTTCCCTGTAGTAATGCCCTTTATCGTTCCCTTTATTACATACTGCTTTGTACTTTGGGCAAAGCTTTGCTGCAACTGTATGAGCATAGCAGCAACAAAAAATAATTTCCATTTCATATATGATGATTTAGTTATTGATGTTGAACCATTTACTTTAACTAACAGGGAGCATTGTAACATGCTCCCTGTTAAGGTTATCATTACACGGCTTAATAACCAGGATTTTGAACTACCTGGCTATTGGCTGTAATTTCAGCAAGCGGAATGGGTAATATTAATTGTGTAGCAAGCTTGATATTGGGCTGTATAGTTTGCACCGTTGCAAAAGGTAGCCTGCGCAAAGCAAACCAGTCGCTGCCGTTTTCAGCTACAAAATTTTTCATTTCCTCTTTCACCACCAAAACCTGTAGTGCTGCTGCGGTAGTAGCATTATCAACAGCGGTAAAATCAATAATACCTGCATGCCCCATAACTGTTTTCAGCAATGTTTTTGCGGTTGGCAGGTCGCCGTTTGATAAGGTGATAGCTTCGGCCTGCAATAAATAGGCTTCGCTAAGGCGGAAGGCATAGCAGGTTTCGGATAAAGTGGTTTGTACCGGCGTTGTAGTACTGCCGGCGTAATATTTAGTTAACTGTAAAGTTGGCGCCGAGCGGTAAGTAACGGTTTGATAAACCCATTGATTACGCGGATCGTTCTTTAAAAAACTCTTTAAACTATCCGATGCCGGGTATTGGTTATAATATTGATTTTGCCTGTACTTATAAGTCTCCGAGGTATAAGGCTGCAGGCCCATAATCACTTCTTTGCTGGTAAAGCCCTTGGTCAAAAATATATCCTTAAGGTTAGCCTCCAATGTAAAACCACCGTTGGCAATCACATCGCTGGTCAAACTGATCACCTGGGTGTAGTCGCCGCTTGAAGCACGATTAATCAAAACACGCGCTTTTAACATTTTAGCCGCCGACTTATTGGCATAGTAAATTTGTGTATTTAGTGCAGGCAGATCCGTAATAGCTGCGTCCAGATCGGCCAATATTGAGGCATAAGTTGCGGCAACACTGCTGCGGGGAAGGTTTACGTTATCAGCATTTACAAACTCATCGCGCAAAATAATACCGTATGTACTACTGATATTGTTATACTGGCCATAATAAAACAGTAACTGCGCATTGGCAAATGCCCTTAAAAATTTGGCTTCGGCTATCATTTGCGCTTTGGTGGCCACAGGTATTGTTGCTACCGGTGCAACGTTCTTCAAAAAGCCATTGGCGGCGTTTACAATGCCATAACTATAATTCCACATACCGGTAATACCGCTGGTTGTTGCCGACGTAAACGTAAAAGAGTAAATGCCATCATTACCACTGGTGTTACTCAAGGTTCCGCATAATTCGGATGGGAACGTTTCGTTCACATTGGTCCATAGCACGGTTGGAATGCTGTTATTATCAGCACCTGCATTGGCAAAACGGTAATAAACACCGTTAAGAACTGTGAAAGCACTTTTAGTGTCAACAATCACGTTACCGTCAACCTCGGATGTTGTAGGGTACACGTTCAGCTGCTTGTTGCAGGCTATGGCAAAGCAGGCAATAAATATTACCAGCAATATCTTTATATTTTTATGTTTCATTTTACTGTCTCCTTTTTAAATTAAAAACCCACTTTTAAACCAATCGAGAAAGTTCTGACGGTTGGATAATTGCTCACATCAAAGTAACCTCCAGCTACGCTGTATGGGTCGTCGGATGTTTCGGGATCATTCCCCGGATACTTAGTCAAGGTGAAAACGTTGGTGGCCGATGCAAATACCGAGGTGTTTTTCATCCCGGCCTTTTTCATCCATCGCAGGTTATTTAAATGGTAATTAAAAGACAAACTCCGCAACTTAATGTACGATGAACTGAATACATCGAGGTTTGATTTGTAATAAATTTGATCGTTCAAACGCAGTTGTGGTTGATCGGAGCCGGTATTTGTGGGTGTATACCTGTTTAACATAGCCACGTTTGCGTTTGAAGTTCCTACAAACGCCATACTCGAAACGTGATCACCCCATACCAGCTTCCCGCCTTGCGAGTAGGTGAAATAGAAATTCAAATCGAAGTTTTTATAACTAAATCCCTGTGTAAAACCGCCAAAATATTTTGGTGCAGCGTTGGCAATGATGGTGCTGGAATTAAGGTAATTTGCACCGCCCTGAGGCTTTAACTGGTACATTGGGTCGCCAATGGACAGGTACGGGAAAACAGCTGTATAATAAACACCTAATTGCTGTTTGTATGCAGCCAACTGTGTAGCGTCTTTAATAATACCTATAACCGTTAATCCGGTAATGATACCCAAGGGCTGGCCTTCAATCAGCGTTGTATTTCCTGTTTCTAAGCCGGTAAGGTTACCTATTTGGCTCAAATTGGCATTGGCGGCTAACTTGGTTACCAATGATGTATTCCAGGTCACATTTGCAGATGCGCTCCACTTAAAATCTTTAATACGTATCACGTCGCCCTGTAACGATACTTCCCAACCGGTATTCTTAATGCCTACAGCATTGCTCAGCAATGAGGCGAACGAGCTACTTGGCGCAACAGGCAGTGATAACAGTGCTCCGCTTGTTTGTTTATTGTAATGGTCAACGGTAGCTTGTAGCCTGCCTTTAAACAACGATATATCTAATCCGCCATCGGCCTCCTTAGTGCTTTCCCATTGTATACCTGGATTACCCACTTGCGATGGCAGCAACGCACTGGTACCGGCGTACGACAACGGTGTGTACAAAGTACGGTACATTTGGTCGCCTATGTTTTGAGTACCCGTTAAACCGTAGCTCGCCCTTAATTTGATATCATCTATCCATTTAACATTTTTCAGGAAGTTTTCTTTGGATATGCGCCAGGCAAAAGCACCCGAAGGAAAATAACCAAATTTGTTGCTCGGCCCAAATTTTGAAGATCCATCTGCCCGGCCAGTAAAGGTGAACAGGTATTTATCCATTAAACTATAGTTTGCCCGTGCATAAAACGAAAGCAAATAACTTTGTGGCTCGGAAGGGTCGTCGCCGCGAACCACTAACGGCGTTACTGCCGACGAAAGGCTGGTTAATATATTATCGTTCGGATAGCCGGCGGCTGTAGCACTGTAGAAACTTGTCTTCCTGGTTTCGTACGACGTACCCGCTAAAATGTCGATAGCATGTATCTTGTTAAATGTTTTGTTATACGATAGCGTGTTCTCAACAAACCAATTGGTTAACCGGCTGTTCGAATTGCTGCCAATACCACCGTTGTTGGCTACGTTACCATAAAAACTACCGATCGATAAATAGCTGGGAGTGTAATTACGCTGGTTATAAGTCTGCATATTTAGCGACACGGTACTTTTAAACTGCAGGTTTGACGTAACATCATAAATAGCCGAGAGCGAACCCAGCAGGCTAAAGTTTTTTGCGTTATTGGTTGCTGTTAATAGCGCAGTCGGATTTTGAAAATTTTGGTATGATGCCCCAACTGTCGAAAAATCGGTAAAGCCACCTATGGCGTTATAGGGTGCATAATCGGGCCGGGATATCAAGGCCTGGTCATAAGCACCGTTAGTGATGTTTTGATTGGCATAACCTATTATCAAATTGGTGTTCAGCCTGAACTTGGTTCCAATCTCATTTTCGACATTAAGCTTTCCGGATACCCGTTGGTAATTGGTAGCCCGCACAACCCCGGGGGAATTGTTATAGGCTATCGAACTGAAGTATTTGGAAGCCGATCCACCTCCCTGTACAGATACCTCCGCGTTGTGGGCTATCGTATTATGGGTAACTTCTTTTATCCAATTGGTATTTGCAGTGCCAAAGTAGGTGCCAGGAGTATTTATAATAGCGTTTACATTAGCCGGAATGGCGCGGCCGGCGGCTGTGCGTGCTGCAAAATCATTTTGAGCGGCCTCTGTCAGTAAGGTTTTATACTGATCGGCGTTCAACAATTCCGGCGTTTTGGGTGTACTGACAGTACTGTAATAACTGGCCACAATCTGGGGCTTCATGTCTTTTTTGCCTTTTTTGGTATTGATGATCACAACACCATTAGCTGCTTTTGATCCATAAATCGCAGTCGAAGATGCATCTTTCAGTATTGAGATCGATTCGATATCATCTACACTGAGGCCACCCAAACTATTCAATCCATTAACAAACGCGGTTGACAAGCCAGCACTTACACCGCCCGAGGCGGTAACGTTGTTACCAACAGCGCTTCCAATATCAAAACCTGGGTTTACAAAATTGCTTTGCACCTGTACCGGCACGCCATCAATGATATATAAAGGATCATTACCGCCCAAAAGCGAACTCGAGCCACGAATTCTTATCCTTACTGCACCGCCCGGAGTACCATCTGTTTTTGTCACTTCAACACCGGTGGCCTTCCCTGCTAATGCATTATCGATGGTAGTAAAGGGGATGTCTTCAATTTCTTTGGTATTGATAGTTGATACTGAACCGGTAAGATCCCTTTTTTTAGTTGTACCGTATCCTACAATAACGGTTTCTGATAATGCTCTCACGGCTTCATGTAAAACAATGGTCAGTTTGCCTTCAGCCCGCTTCACGGTGTGTATTACCCGCACAAAACCGATAAACGAAAATTCCAGCACATCGCCATCCTGCACTGTTAAACTGAATTCGCCATTTTTATCTGATACCGTTGACAATTGCCTGCCGGCTACCCTGATGGTAACACCTGGAAGGGCATTGCCCACCGTATCGGCGACTTTTCCGTTTACAGTTACCGGTATTGCAAAATAGTCCTGTATTTTATCCCCTAAAGACCGGTCTTTTTCTTTAATGATTACAGTTTTGTTTTCGACAAGAAAAGTTATCGGCTGGTCTCTTAATGAAAGCTGCAGCACGTCCAATATATCTGCATCCTCCACCTGGATATTGATCGGGTTAGCCTGACTTAACAATTTACCCGTATAAATAAAATTATATCCGGTTTGCACATGCAGGTGTTTAAATAACTGTTCGAGTGTAATGTTCTTCTTACTTAAAGAAACTTTTTGCGCAAAAGTGCTTGCATTTACCTGTAGTAAAACTGTGAATAGCAAGATGACAGTAAGTTTCATAATTAACAGGATTTTACTAAAAACGTGGGCAGAATGCTCACGATGAAACAAAACGTAAAATTTCATACATTTGAGTGTTTGGATTAATGATCAATAAGTTTTTAAAACAAGGTGTTGTAAACTGATCCAAAGTACATGCCGGGGGTGTTGGTAGCACCTCCGGTTCTTTTTTTGGAATAGTTAGGCAGGAGTCTGTTTATTGCATAACTATTACCCTCCTTCCTTCAATTTTAAAGTGTATCTGCCCGGTCAGTTCTAATTTTCCAAGTAATTCGGCGGCGTTCTTCTCGCGGGAAATTGAACCTCCGAACCAGTCCTTTGAAATAGGCCCTTCATAAGCCACTTCAACATCATACCAGCGCGATATTTTTCGCATAATACTTTCAATATGTTCGTGATTAAAAACAAAATATCCGTTTTTCCATGCTGTGGCCTCTTCTGTATCAGCACTCTTGTCTATCACCAGGCCTGATGCGCTGAGTTGTGCCTGATCTCCCGGTATTAACAATGCCTGGTTCTGGGCGGCAGTTACCTTAACTTTTCCTTCAATCAGGGTTGTATTAGTGGTCGGTTCATCACTATAGGCATTAACATCAAAGTGGGTACCCAAAACCTCTACCACCTGTTTTGTGCTCACTACCCTAAACGGCTTGGACGGATCTTTAGTCACTTCAAAATAGGCTTCACCGTTTATTTGCACCCTTCTCTCTTTCGCGTCAAAAGCTATCGGGTAAGTGATAGACGATGCAGCATTGAGCCAAACTGCTGTGCCATCGGGCAATACAATTTTATATTGGCCGCCCCTGGGAGTAGTTAAGGTATTGGTTTCGCTTACCTGGCCTGTCTGTGCGGCGCTGCCGGCGCGATAGCTTAATTCTTTATTGATATTTACAGCTACCAAACGCCCCTGACTGTCTCTTACCTGTTTAGCTTGGGCGCCATCTAATTCAATAACTTTACCGTTTGATAATGTGAGTGTTGCCTTGTTGCCAACTGGCTTGAATTTTACGGCTTTAACCAACTCTGTATTGTCGCCTTTAAACAATGTGAGCCTTACAAATAGCGTAGCCACTATACCAATTGCCAGGAGCAATATTGCCGCTGCCGCATAGCGCCAGGTATTACTTGGTTTCTTTTTTAGTGCAACAACTTTAGGTTGGGCTTTATCAAATGCGAGCGTTAAGTATATTTTACTTCGCAGATCATCTTCCACTTCCTTTTCATCATTGTCAATATGGATCGTTGAATCATCAAAAGAATCAAACCACTGATAAAGTGTCTTTATCTCCTGATGGGTTGCGTTTCCTTCAAGGTATTTTTTAGTAAGAATTTTAAACCGATCCTGATCCATTACCTGCAGAATTTAACTTTTGTTATAAGTAACAAGCCCAAACTTGGGGCATTTTACTGTATAGTACGCAAAAGCTCAGGCAACCCTATGTTGTTTTTTTAAATTTTTTAGCAAATAAGCTGTTTTATGAATATAAAAAGGGAAGAATTAGCAAAAAGAAGCCCTTCAAGGCGACTTTCAGGTGTTTTAATGCTTTAGTGATATGCGCTTCAACCGTTTTTTCGGACAGATTCATTATTTCGGCTATTTTTTTATTGCTCAAATGCTGATCTCGGCTGTATTTAAAAACTATCTGACATTTTTCCGGAAGCTTGTTAACTTCCTTGTTTAAATACTGTTTTAAAATATGATAGTCCATTAACTGGAATTCTTCGGGCTCCGACAAAGAGGTATCGGCCTGTAAAATTTTAGTATCTACCTGTATTTTCTCGTGCAATTTATTCAACTGCCTAAAAACCGCGTATCGTATAGAAGTACCAAGGTAATAGGAAAGGTTTACTACCTTAAGTTCTTCTCTCCGGGTCCATAAACTAACCAGTATATCCTGAACTACGTCCTCCGATGCCTCCTTTGTTCTAAGACGGTTATAGGCAATGCCGTAGAGCTTTTTCCAATACCGGTTGAAAATTTCATTATATGCCTGAATATCGCCCTGCTGCAGCCGCAGTAACAATTCTTCATCGCTTAAATTAATTTTCATCGTTCACGTTCTATCTAAAATACTAATATAAGCTTAATAATTATTTAATCACGAATCAATGTAAATCAGCCGGTTTCAAAAATGACATTGTAAAGATTTTTTTGTTTGTATATTTGTAAGTTAAACTTACAAATGAACCTGCCAAACGATATTAACCTGGCATCAGACCTCCGAACGACAATGATACGGCTGGTAAAAAAACTTTGCAAGAAATAAGCTGGAAATGACGATCGCTTTTTTTGCACCTGGCCCGGCGAATGCGAGGCTAAATAAGACAAACAATGCACTATACCGTTAAAACGATTTGTACACTGCGACGAGTGCGGCAAGCCGATGCGTGGATATATTGTTCAGGCAAAGAACCTCTATTACTACAAATGCAATAACATAGGATGCTGCAATAACACAAGCGCAATAAAGCTTAACGACGCATTTGCCAAGAAGCTTGATGATTATGCGCTTGTCGAACATGACGACGTAATACCGCTCATTAAAATGCAAATGATGGCAACGTTTAATCAACTGACCGTAGAATACCGCGAAGAAGCCAAGGCATTGCAGCAACGGCTCAATGATGTCAACAGGAAGCACCTGCGTTTAGAGGAACGATTCATTGAAGAAGAAGTATCGGCGGAACTGTTCGAGAAGTACTCAGAAAAGTACAAGGCTGAGCGCAAGGACATCGAAGCCCAATTGTCGCGATCAGACATGCAGGTGTCGAACCTTGGTGCGTGCGTTGAAACGGCTATCAAAATCGCCACGAAACTGCCCGCCACATGGCTTTCTGCCGATTATTCCACGAAACAACAATTGCAATATTTGGTATTCCCCGAAGGCGTTCGGTTTAGCAAGAAAAATGAGGGGTGTCGAACCGTAAGGGTGAACTCGGTATTTGCCCAAATTGCTCTTTTAAAGCAGAATTTGGCACAAAAGGAAAAAAGGCATATCAGTTTTAATTCTGAAAATGCCTTTTTATCCTCTTCCGTACCCAGCGCCGGAGTCGAACCGGCACGGTTTCCCACAGGTGTTTGAGACCAGCGCGTCTACCAATTCCGCCAGCTGGGCATGCAAAGCAACATCGGTTGCTTATAAGCGGGCTGCAAATGTATTCAAACTATCCTTAATTCGCAACAGATATTTTTGTCTAAAGTAAATATCCTTAATGGCCAGCAGCTCCTTTTGTTTTATGGTTGCATCATCGGTTTGGTAATTGGCCGTATGCCGGGCAAACTCCGAGTTCAAATCATTTTCAAAGTCATCAATCTGTGTTTTAATATTAGCCAGTTGCTGCGTGTCCTCAGCTTCGGTCAATGCTTCATTCAGCTCCATCATCTCCATCAAAAAAGCCGGAGAAAGTTCATATTTTTCCCCTTCTTTTAACAGATCATGTTGTTTTAGGATATATTCCGTTCGCCTGGCCTGGTCGCCCAAAACCTGGAAGGCTTTATTATTCAGCGTTGACAGTTCGAGTATTTGCTGCTGCTTGGCTTCATCTTCGGTAGCATAAAAATCGGGATGATACTTTTTGCTTAACTCGTAAAACTTCTTTTTTAGCGCTGCCGCGTCAACCGCAAACGATTCGGGTATCTCGTAAAACTCAAAGTAGTTCATGGTGCAAAATTAAGGTAATTATACAACAAAGCCTCTTTCTGCTATACAAAAGAGGCTTTGTTTACAATGCTTCAAGAATTATTTGTGCGTTGCTGCCCTGAAGATATCTGTACCGTAAATAAACACCATCAGCGTAATCAAAATTACGAAGCCGACAAGTTGTGCGCGCTCCATAAATTTATCGCTTAAAGGTTTGCCCTTAATCATTTCGATGATCAGGAACATGGCGTGGCCGCCATCCAATACCGGTATAGGCAGCAAGTTCATCAGGGCCAAAGCCATCGATAACAAACCCACCAGGCTCCAGAAACGCGTCCAGTCGATCACGCCGCCAAACATTTTGGCAATACCAACCGGGCCGGCAAATGCTTTGGTCGCTTTTACTTCGCCTTTAAATACTTTACTTAAACCTTTTGCATTATCGCTGAAAGTACCCCAGGCCCGGTTTGCGCCTACCGGCAAGGAGCTAAAAAAACTATAATTTATCGTCTTTTCGGGCAGCGCCTTTACTTTATTGCCATTAAAACCAATGGTGCCGTCTGCTCCCACAAGCGCGGTAAGATGCTGCACCGAGTCGAGCCGTTTTACTGTCAGATCGATATTTTTATTAGGATTGGATCTGATCTCATCAACCACCTGATCGTAAAATGCTGTAGGTTTACCATTCACAGCCAGGATGCTGTCGCCTGCTTTTAAACCTGCTTTTTTTGCGTTGCTGTTTGGTATAACCGAGTCGACCTTAAACTTTGTGCGCGGCAGAACAAATTCGCCGATACCATCATCCGATACATTATTCAAAATATCGGCAGGGACCAAAATTTGTTTGGTTTCACCATCGCGTACAACTGTAAGCACCGAATTGCCCATCAGCACTTTTGAGCTTAACAGGTCATCAAATTTGATCAGTGGTTTGCCGTTAACTGCAGTTATCTTATCGCCGGCTTTAAGGCCGATGTGCTTGCCGATTTTGCCGGGAGCAATACCGTATTTCAAGCTGTCGTTAGGTATATAGCTTTCGCCATAGCGCAGAGTGAGCATCCAGAAAATGAATACACCCAGCACAATATTTACAAAAATACCGCCCATCATTACAATCAGGCGTTGCCAGGCCGGTTTTGAGCGAAATTCCCAGGGCTGAGGCGGGCCGGCCATTTGCTCGGTATCCATCGATTCGTCTATCATACCGGCAATTTTTACGTAACCGCCTAAAGGCAACCAGCCAATACCATACTCAACACCTTTGTAGTTAAACTTAAACAAGCTTACACCCCAGGCGTCAAAAAACAGATAAAACTTCTCCACCTTTATTCCAAAAGCGCGCGCCGCTAAAAAGTGGCCCAGCTCATGCAATATCACCAAAATTGAAAGGCCCAGTAACAGTTGGGCTACCATTATAACTACAGTCATCTGTTTATATCAAATTGTTATTGCCGCCAGCGGCATTTGTTTTATTAAATTTTGCGCTAATATGCGGGTTTCTTTATCAGTATTCAAATAATCGGCCAATTGTGGTTTTTTAATGAAACTCATTTTTTGCATACATGTTTCAATCACCGTGGTCATGGTTAAAAAGCCCAGCCTATCGGCTAAAAAGCCCGCAACTGCAACTTCATTGGCTGCGTTTATGATGCAGGGCATATTACCACCCTGGTTGAGCGCTTCGTATGCCAATGCTAAATTACGGAAAGTATCCAGGTCGGGTTTTTCAAAACTCAGGTTCGGATAGTCCATAAAGTCGAAACGCTTGAAGGTGTTTTTTACCCTTTGCGGATGTGCTAATGCATATTGTATAGGCAGGCGCATATCGGGCAACCCCATTTGCGCTTTTATCGATCCATCCTCAAACTGCACCATGCTGTGAATAACGGATTGCGGGTGCACCACCACGTCGATCTGCTCAAAGCTAACATCAAACAGCCATTTAGCTTCAATAACCTCGAGGCCCTTGTTCATTAACGAGGCCGAGTCGATCGTTATTTTAGCGCCCATTACCCAGTTAGGATGATTAAGCGCCTGTGCACGGGTAACATCGGCCAAAAACTGGCTGTTCTTGCCACGGAACGGCCCGCCCGAGGCGGTAAGTATGAGTTTTTCGATCGGGTTATTTTCTTCGCCGGCAAGGCATTGAAAAATTGCCGAATGCTCCGAGTCGACTGGTAAAATATTAACATTATGCTGCTTAGCCAGGTCAGTCACCAGTTCGCCGGCAACCACCAGGGTTTCTTTATTAGCTAAAGCGATGGTTTTACCCGCTTTAATAGCAGCAATTGTAGGCTCCAGACCCGCAAAACCAACCAGAGCAGTAAGTACGGTATCTATCTCGGGGTGGGTAACAACTTCAGTAATCGCACGGTGCCCGTTCAATACTTTAACCGGCAGGTGTGCAAGGGCAGTTTTTACAACGGGGTACTTATCGTCATCGGTAATAATAACATAGGCAGGTAAAAAAGCTATGGCTTGTTCGATAAGTTGGGCAGAATTGCTTTGCGCAGTTAATACATAAGCTCTGAACAGATCCGGATTGTTGTTGATTACCTGTAGGGCTTGTGTGCCGATGCTGCCTGTTGAACCCAGCACGGCTATGTTTTTTACTTTATTATTTTCCTGATGCATCGGTTACCACCACGCCCAATAGCGCTTAAAAATTAAGATTACAAAAGTATCACTATTAGTTAATATATCAGGCATTTAAAGGTATCAATTAAAATTAAAAAACGAAAGAAGCCATGCCGTTTTGTGGCATGGCCCGGGTTAACATAAGCAGATGTAAGGGTAAAATTAACCGGCCAGGTTAAAATTTATAGCTCAATGTGGTTAAGAACTGAGTTGGTGGGATAGGCGTAACGCTGTAATTATCGTGTATCAGGTAGTTCATGGTATTGGTTACATTGGTAACACTTGCCAGTAACGATAGCTTTTTATAAGTATAGCCTGCCGAAAGATCGAGCGTTGCAAAACCGCCTACAGGTAATAAACGGTTATACTTTTGTGTCTGGCCGATGGTATTATTGTAGCCCGCATAACGGAAACCGGTGTAAAACGCCGATGCGCCAACTTTAAAGCCTTTTAACTTTGGCCCATCGAAAGTGTAGAATAACGATCCGTTGGCGGTATTACTTGGATTAATTACGATAGGTTCGCCATTCAGGTTAGATCCCGGTAACCCGGTCGAATGCGAATAGTAAGCATGGTTATAACCGTAGCCGGTGATAAAGTACAGGTTTTTCGACAAGTTGCCGGTAATGTCAATCTCCAAACCATCGCTTGTAGTTTCGCCGGTCAGCCGCCTGTAGGTTGTTGATGTTGTTGGGTTGCCATTCAGGTCGACCAGCGCCGCTACCGAAAGGTTGTTGTTTACAATGCGGTAAACACTGATATTGGCCGATAGCTTACCATCAAACAGAGAATTTTTTACACCTGCCTCGTATTGGTTAACAATGGATGGGGCAGTGTTTTGTTTGGTAGCTACATCGATACCGGTATTTACTACAAAGTTATTGGTATAGCTTGCATAAACAGATGTTGTACCTACAGGCTGATAGATGAGGGCTACTTTTGGTGAGAATGCATCGTCAAAACGGGTGGCTGTTGTACCCCGGTCATTGGTTTGTTTGGTATAATCAAACAGGTAAGTCTGTTCGGTTTTTTGGATGCTGTAACGCAAGCCGGCCAATACTTTAAATTTATCGGTAATACCGATCAGGTCCTGCGCATAATACCCATAACGATACGACGGTGATTTGGTTAATGTCGTAAGCGATGCGTTGGGGACATCAGTACGTTGTGCGCCATCATCCAGACTTACAGTATTGATCAGATCGTAATAGGTTACGTTAACGCCGTTAACTTTGGTGGTAATTAATCCGGGTATGCTATAAGCATTGCTGTAGTTAAGTACCTTGGCAGCATCCGTACCTATTAAAAGATTATGCGACAAAAACCCGGTTTTAAACTTGCCGTTCAGGTTGACCTGAGCGGTCAGGTCGTCTTCGGTGGTGTTGGCGCGCGCCAGCGAACGGTACCAGTTGCCGCCTGCCGTCACTACATTCGGGAGGCTCGATCCGTACGAATCGATCTGGGTTGCTTGTGCCGATGTTAAAAAGGCCAGGTTCCAGTTATCGCTGAGCTGGTGCTTTAAGGTAAGTGTGCCTGTATACTGATTCATGTGGCTGTACGCCCAGTTGGTATTGATAAATTCGGAGCGCGAAATGTTTTTCGGTAATGCCCGGCCCGAGTCGAGCGATCCCAGGCCCCAGTCGGGCGTCAGGTTCGACTTTAAAAACTCTGTAGATAACAACAGGCTTGTTTTTTTGCCGATGTTATACAAAAACGAGGGGTTAACATAAAAACGTTCTGTTTTTACACTGCTGCGATAGCTGTTGGAATTTTCGTAGGTGCTCACCACGCGATAAGCCAGATCTTTGCTGATAGGGCCATAGATATCAAAACCGGGTTTATATAAATTGTAACTGCCATAACGCATGGATACTTCGCCGCCATTCTCGAACTTGGGCTTTTTGGTCACCATGTTAATGATCAGGCCGCCCGATACGTTGCCATAAAGCAGGGCCGAACTTCCTTTTAATACCTCTACAGCTTCCAAGGTGCTGGCTTCGGGGAAACCGGCAGTATTAACCAGCACACCATCTTTAAATACACTGCCTGCGCCGCCGCCAATACCAATACTGTAGCCACGGGCGCTGTAGGTTTCGCCAACACCGCCGCGGGTTTGTGTAAGCGTTACGCCGCTCACGTTGCGGATAGCATCGCCGAGGTGATTAATCTGCTGGTCCTGTATCACCCGGTTGGTAACTATCCCGGTACTTTGCGGCAAATCAAGCGGACTGATATCAGCCTTACCCAGGCTAACTTTGGTGTTGTTTAGTGTCTTGCGGGCGTTAATGGTTACCTCGTTCAGCTTAGCCGAGGTTTCGGCCAATGTAAAATCTATCATTGAAGTTTTACCCGAGGTTACCGTCACGGTCTTTTCCTGCGGTTCGAGACCAATGAATGAAACTTTTAACAGGTATGTACCCGCTTTAATGTTTTGAAGAGAGTACTCGCCCTGCTCGTCGCTGCGGGTGGCTTTATTGAGCTCTTTGATGCTTACGGTCACAAATTCGGCAGGCTTGCCATCGCTCGTTGTAACATGTCCTTTAATATTGCCGCCGCTAAACTCGGCAGCCATTAATATCGAGTTTGCCAACACAAGCATAAGCAACAGGGTTGTTTTTAACAGGTAAGGTAGTTTTGTTTTCATTGTTATTATTTAGACTAATTATAAACAATGCAAATAAAAAAAGAAAAACTTAGCCATGCAAATTTTATTTAGATTAATTATAAATAATGTAAAAACCCTGTTTTTTAACGAATTGACGGTGTCATCGTAATAATTCAGTTACCCAAGGCAAAGCATGGTCACCTTTTAACAGGTCCCTGCATTAATAATAAACCACTAAATTTTAAAAATTATGAAAACGAAGATTATTTGTTTAGGGGCATGCTTTGCCATTTTTTTGGCGGCCTGCAGCGGAAGAAAAGAAGGTTACAACGCTGCAAATGCTACCGATTCGACGGCGGTTTATACAAAATCCGATACCTCGGCTTCGCCCAAACTGATCAAAACGGCCAACATGCATTTTAAGGTGAAAAATGTACAGCGCGCCTGTGAGGATGTTACCAGTTTAACCACAGGTTACGGCGGTTTGGTGATGCATCATACTATGCAATCGTCGCTCAATAAAAACTACGAGAGCCCGATAAGCCGCGATTCGGTATTGCATGTATCATCATATAACACAACTGCCGATATGACTTTGCGCATACCATCTGGCAAAATGGAGGAGTTTATGAATATGGTGGGCCGCATGGCGATGTATATCGATGCGAGAAATATGGATATTGAAGATAAAAAGCTCGATTATTTGTCGGCCGGCTTAAAAATGAAGAACCAAACCGATATCGTTAAGCATCAGAACGCGGCTGCAAACCAGGGGCAAAATATCCAGAGCATCAAAAACGACCTGATAGACGAAAAAGTAAATGCGCGCCGCATCGATTCGGAAACTAAATACAGCACCATCAGCCTAACCTTTTATCAAACCAATACCATTGTTAAAGAGGTTACTGTGAATGATGACCCATCAAGCTTCCGCGAACCTTTTTTAACGCAATTGGGTAACTCGATGGCTACCGGCTGGTCGGGCCTGAACGATGTAGTCGTATTTTTGGCAAACGGATGGGTGTTATTTGTGCTTGCCGCGATAGCCTGGTACGGATACTTTATGTACAAAAGGAAACAAACGGCCAAAGTTGCTTAATAGATTTGACAACTTTTTAAAAGTTATCAAATCTTATACGATGTACCCCGCCAGCTCATCGGCAATCTTACGGTCGTTAGCCAGGCGGGGTACTTTATTTTGCCCGCCTAATTTGCCCTGGCTGCGCATGTAGCTGATAAAGGCATCCTTACGTAAACTTCGCATTTGTAATGGTTGTAATATGCTGCCTTGTATCAGATCAAAATAATAGATGTTCTTTTTCTGTAATGCCTCGTCAACTTTCAGGCTAAAGGCCGTTATATCTTTTGGTTCGCGGCCAAACTCAACAAACCATTCGTGGTAAGGCAATTCGCCTTGCGGCGGATTAACCTGCGGTGCTACCGTAAACTCAACAATATCCACGCCTTCGGCTTTGGCTACGCTCAGCAGGGCCTGCTCAACCTCTTCGCCTATCACATGCTCGCCAAAGGCGCTGATGTAATGTTTGATACGGCCGGTTACTACAATTTTATAAGGATTTTTAGATACAAACTTTACCGTATCGCCTATGCTGTAGCCCCAAAGCCCGGCATTGGTGTTCAGTATCAGCGCATAGTTTTTATCCAGCTCAACATCTGCCAAGCTCAGGCGGGCAGGGTTGGTATCAAAGTATTCCTCAACCGGGATAAACTCGTAAAATATTCCCGAATCGGCCAGCAGCAGCAGGCCCTTATTTTTTTGCGAGTCCTGGAAAGCGATAAACCCTTCCGATGCAGGGTAAGTTTCGATGGTATCTATCCCAAAGCCGATGCTTTCTTCTATACGCGCGCGGTAAGGTTCGTAGTTTACGCCGCCATATACAAAGAGTTTAAAATTTGGAAAGATGTCTTTGATCTTTTTACCGCCTGTTTTTTCCGATAGGCGGTCGAAATACATCTGGCACCAGGGTGGTATGCCCGATATCAGCCGCATATCCTCATTCAGCGTTTCATCAACAATCGCATCGACTTTCTCTTCCCAATCCTCAATGCAGTTTACCTCGTAGCTGGGCTTGCGGTTTTTTTGCAGGTATTGCGGTACATGGTGTGCCACAATGCCCGAAAGCCGGCCAGTTGCTATGCCATGCTTTTCGGCCAGGACCGGGCTGCCCTGCAAAAATATCATGCTGCCATCCACAAAACCGGCTTTACCTGTTTCGTGAATATAGCTTAGCAAAGCGTTGCGTGCAGCTTTGATGTGCCCGGGCATGCTTTCTTTACTGATCGGGATGTATTTGACACCTGATGTAGTGCCCGAGGTTTTTGACAGGTATAATGGTTTGCCGGGCCACATTACATTGTCCTCGCCGTGTGTTATCCGGTCGATATAGGGCCGCAGCTCTTCATAATCGCGGATGGGTACTTGTCTTTTAAAATCCTCGTAGGTTTTTATCGAATGGAACCCGTGATCTTTACCAAATGCAGTATTTGCCGCGTGGCTGATCAATTGATAAAAAATTTTTTGCTGCAGAGCCACCGCATTTTTGCGCAGCCTGTTTATCCGGATATTGACAATAGCGGCAAAAGGTTTGCTTAATGCGGCCTTTAATCCCATAGTTAAACAGTTTCGGTAACATCGTCGTCCACATCCTGGTGGCTGTACACCAGCTTGCGATAGGTTACCATGAGTATGATATTAACAAATGGATAGCTGAAAATAATGAACAGCGACGCGGGAGGAAAATATTGTGATAATTGTGCCGGAACTGCAATCAAAAGCATAATTATGCCTAAAATAGACAGTACCTTTAAAAGGTAACCTTTGGTAAGCTGAAAGCTTTGTTTTAGTGATTCTATCGGGCCGGAGTCATCGTCGACAATAAAAGTGTTGAAAAACATGATCCTTAAAATAAGGTAGAGGCCGCCAATAACGCTCGATATAAATAGTAGCTGGTTTAGTATTTCGTTGGTGACAAAATTCTCGAGCAACAGTTTAAAAGTTACAAATACTATCGCAAAAATAAAGGCTACGGCAAGGTAACTCAGTATCATTTTAACCTTAGGCACTATTTGAGAAAACTCAAATTCGTAAAGCTCGCTGTCAATCAGGGTAAATATTAATTTATATAACCCGAGGGTAGTATAGGCCTGCACAAAAAGCATCAGGAACGAGGCAAGCATGTCTATATAATAACTTCCGGGAGGCACAAAAAATTCAACGATAAACGCCAGTGCCGCCAGGATAAGGAAAACGATGACCGAGTAAACGATAATGGTAATGAAATTATTTTTAAAAATATTCCATGCAGTTTTTAGGGTATCCGCAATAGAAAAAGGATGGTACATGCTTTTACTTTTTATTAATTATCACCCGCTTCCACATATCCTGCATAAATCCCAATCCGTAAGCGGTTAACTGAATAACCGAGGCAATAATACTCAAAAGTGCAACTTTTACCGATTTATTTTGAATTAGCGAATGAAAAAATATCAACAAAATGTAAACCGCGAAAAAGATATCGAATAATTTGCCCAGCGGCGGATAAGCAAAATTGAGGATAATCGTCATAAAAACGCCCAGGGTGAACACCGCCGGGAAAAAATGAACCAGTTTTAACTCGCCGGGGAAGAATTTATAAATGTTGATGCGCGCCCGTCCGAAAAAATGCAGCTGTTTATAAAAGCTGATAAAATTTGTCCGCCGTTTGTGATAGACGATGGCTTTAGGAATGAGCCCGATCTTAAAACCCATTTTATGGATGCGGATGCTGAACTCGATATCTTCGCCCAGGCGGGTAATGATATAACCGCCGGTTTTTTCCCAAACCTCGCGCGAGATGCCCATGTTAAAACTACGCGGATGGAACTGGCCGATGCCTTTTTTATTGCCGCGTATCCCGCCGGTGGTAAATGGCGAGGTCATGCTGTAGCTGATGGCTTTTTGCACCGCTGTAAACGAAGTATGCGCACCGTCGGGTCCGCCGAAAGCATCAAGCGGGTGCTCGTACAGGTAATTCCTAACGGTCTCCAGATAGTTTTCTGGTATCAGGCAATCGCTGTCGAAAACAATAAAATAATCTCCTTTAGCTTTGCCAAAGCCATAATTGCGGGCAAAGCCCTGGCCTTCGTTAGGTTTTGCAAAATACCTGATATCGAGCCTGTTGGCAAAGGTCGCCACCACGTTCTTCGCATCATTTACCGATCCATCTTCGATAACCAAAACCTCAAACTGTGTATAAGTTTGCGCTGTGAGGGTTTGCAGCAGTTCTTTGATCTCCTGCGGACGGTTATATAAAGGTATGATGATGGAGAAAAACATGTTTTTAGATGTGCATAGCCCCCTCTAAATCTCCCCCGAAAGGGGAGACCTTTTAAAGCCCTCCCTCCCGGGGAGGGTTGGGAGGGGCTTATACTTTTAAATAACCTCCGCTATTTGATAATTATTCCGATCGTTGCCGTTGCGCGATACCAGTTCGGATACAAATCCCGTAAGGAACAACTGGAAACCTACTACCACAGCCACCAACGCTATATAAAACAATGGGTTCTGTGTAGCGTCGCGGTATTGGATATGCGTATGGTTCTTTTCGTTAAAAGCTATGATGGATTGCTTTTCCCAGATGATCCATATCGCACAAATAAAACCAGCCAGGAAGCTCAATACGCCCATGCTGCCAAAAAAGTGCATCGGGCGCTTGCCAAACTTGCCCACAAAAAATATCGAGAGCAGATCGAGAAAGCCGTTCACAAACCGGCTCATGCCAAATTTGGTTTTGCCGTATTTGCGGGCGCGGTGCTCAACCACCTGTTCGCCAATTTTGGTAAAACCTGCCCACTTGGCCAGCACCGGTATATAACGGTGCATTTCGCCGTATACCTCGATGTTTTTCACCACTGCTTTGCGGTAAGCCTTTAAACCGCAGTTAAAATCGTGCAGGTTGCGGATGCCGCTCATGCTGCGTGTTGCCGCGTTAAATAGTTTGGTCGGGATGGTTTTGCTCAGCGGATCGTGCCGTTTGGCTTTCCAGCCCGATATCAGGTCGTACTGTTCTTCGGTTATGCGGCGGTAAAGTTCGGGTATCTCGTCGGGGCTGTCCTGCAGGTCGGCATCCATCGTGATCACCACGTTGCCTTCGGCCCTGGCAAAGCCGGTGTTCAGCGCTGCCGATTTGCCATAATTGCGGCGGAAGCGGATACCTTTAATATGGGCGTTGCCTTCGCTTAGCTTCTGTATCATCTGCCACGAGCCATCATTGCTTCCGTCGTCAACCAGAATAATCTCGTAACTGAAGCGGTTATCGCTCATTACCTTAGCTATCCACGAGGTTAGTTCGGGTAAAGATTCCACTTCGTTATATAAAGGAACTACAACAGATATATCCATCTAACAAGTCAAAAGTCAAAAGTTAAAAGTCAAAAAAAACTCTTAGCTTAAGCGTTGGCGTAAATTTATAATATTTAACGGTATTCTTACTACTCACCATTCACTACTGACTATTCAGTTCCGCAAAATATTTGTGGAACAGTGGTATAGTTTCGATGCCTTTGTAATAGTTAAAGATATCATACTTTTCGTTTGGCGAATGCAGGGCATCGCTATCCAGACCAAAGCCCATCAGTACCGTTTTAATGCCCAGTACTTCTTCAAACAAGGCTACGATCGGGATACTGCCACCGCCGCGTGTCGGGATAGGTTTTTTACCGAACGATGTTTCGATCGCCTTTTCGGCCGCACGGAAAGCCACGCTGTCGGTAGGTGTTACCACCGGTTCGCCGCCATGGTGCGGGGTTACCTTAACCTTAACATAAGGCGGCGCTATTTTGGTAAAATGATCAGCAAAAAGCTGGAAGATCTCATCCGAGTGCTGGTTGGGCACCAGGCGCATTGATATCTTGGCATTGGCTTTTGACGGCAGTACGGTTTTAGCGCCTTCGCCGATGTAACCGCTCCATATACCGTTAACCTCCAGGGTAGGGCGGGTGCCGGTGCGTTCAAAGGTAGTGTATCCTTTTTCGCCCCAGAGTTCTTTAACGTCAAGATCGGCTTTGTATTCGGTTTCATCGTAAGGCGCTTCGTTTAATGCCTTGCGTTCGGCCGGGGTGAGGTCGATAACCTTATCGTAGAAACCGGGTATGGTAATATGATTGTTCTCATCGTGCAGAGAAGCGATCATTTTGGCCAGGATGGTAGCAGGATTAGCTACCGCGCCGCCGTAAACGCCCGAGTGCAGATCGCGGTTGGGGCCCACAACTTCAACTTCGAGGTAAGTAAGGCCACGCAACCCGGTTTCGAGCGAGGGGTTTTCCATACTGATCATCGAGGTATCGGATATCAGCACCACATCGGCTTTTAGGCGATCTTTGTTCTGTTTAACAAAAATACCCAGGTTATCCGAGCCTACTTCTTCCTCACCTTCGATCATGAATTTGATGTTGCAGGGCAAAGTGTTGGTTTGCATCATCAGCTCAAAGGCTTTAACGTGCATATAAAACTGGCCCTTATCGTCGCAGGCGCCGCGGGCATATATTTTGCCGTCGCGTACGGTCGGTTCAAAAGGAGGTGTTTTCCAAAGTTCGAGCGGGTCGGGCGGTTGTACGTCGTAGTGCCCGTAAGTTAAAACCGTGGGCAGCGAAGGGTCAATGATCTTTTCGCCGTAAACTATCGGGTAACCGGCTGTTTGGCAAACTTCAACATTATCCGCGCCGGCATCGCGCAGCTTTTGCGCTACATAGTCGGCAGTTTTCAATACATGTTCTTTATATTTCGGATCGGCACTGACCGATGGAAAACGCAATAATTCAAAAAGCTCATTCAGCAGCCTGTCTTTATTGGCTTCTACATAATTTTTTATTGCCTGCATAATTTAAATTTTAACGCAAATATAGAATTTATACTTTACGGTATATGTGGCTACAGATGGTAGTACCTTGCCAGATACGGAGAAGTTGCGGCGCCGCCTTTAAATATGGTGCACAGATGTAAGAAATGCCCACGTATGGGGAATGTGTGCTACGTAATTTTTTGATAAGCCGGGCCGAAAGCACAATCAGGTGCCGAAGCAGCGTATCTTTTGCATTGAAATTTCTATTATTCGTTCAATTTTGTATAATTGGGGCCGACTGCGCTACATATCAGTAAACAAATAGCCGTAAAGTAAATTTATGGTTGTATATTTGTGTAGTTACCTACAGATTAAGCTATTAAACTCAAAATGAGTCATTGTAAAAAAACTTTACTTTTTCTCCTTTTCGCGTGTTTTGTAATAGTAAGAACCTGGGCCCAGGCCCCGAGCTGTAGTGTTGCGTCAAAATTTTACAGTAAAGATAGTATTATTGTCACCACGTTTGGGGCAAGTACCGTTGCCGGGGTAAACGGCTTTTCATTCCAGCCTTACCTGCAGCAAAATTTTCAGTACTGCTATACCGGTAAATATATATCCATTACCAACTGGGGCGTACCAGGCGAAACCACCACCCAGGGCCTTGCCCGTTTTGATTTGGCCATAGCCGGCCGTACCGGTTTTGTTTGTATTTTAATGGGGCTTAATGATGCTTTAAACCTGGCCAATACGCCCGGTTTAAGTACAGCTAAAATCAATGCCGCTTTAAAGGTAGTTCAGCAAAATATGCAGGCTATGATAGAGAAGTGCTTAAAAGCTAATCTTATCCCTGTTATAGGTACGGTGCAATATTTAAATGATAAAGGTAATGCTGTTTATAAAACTACCAACAGCTATGTAAACCGCATTAATGCAGGTTATAAACAATTGGTGTTACAAAATCATATTTACCTGGCCGATATTAATGCCGCTATGGGCCGTAATTTTGCACTGTACCAGGCCGATGGGATACACCCGAATGCACAGGGCGATAAGCTGATCGGTTATATATGGTTTGATGCTATCAATGCAGCTATCGAGAGTAAGTTGCTGTTGGTCGGTCTTAATCAAAACTTCCCTAACCCGGCCAGGAATGCTACTACTATCGGTTTCAGCTTAACCGAGTCGGGCCGGATCAATATACAGCTTTACAGCATGACGGGCGCAGTGGTAAAAAATATCGTAGCTAACGAGTTTTACAATTCGGGCTATCACGAAGTAAATGTTACCATTAGCGATCTGTCGCCCGGTGTATATGTATATGTTATGCAGGTTGCCGGCAGGCAGCTCAGCAAAAAAATGATCGTGGCAAAATAAGGACTTCTTTTAAGATGTAGTTTGCCGTGTGATCCGCACAATCTTTTCCGGAGAAGAGCCATCTCTCTACACCATCTCCGGTTATTTATTTGATGATATTGAAAATTAGTCGGCGCTTGCTACCGCATCGTTAGCTACAGTATGGCCGGTAGTTGCGGTTGCATCTACTTTAACTATGGCAGTTTTTTCATCGTTATGTTTGGTTAACGCAGTGGTTGCAAATACGATACCTGTTGATAATAAAGCTACTGCAAGGATGATGATCTTTTTCATGACTGGTGAGTTTTAATAATTTATAAATGGGGATTTTTAATAATTAGTATACTTTTTTAGCGTCCTTTTTTTGATTTGGTTATTTTGGTAGTATCAGCAACAATAGGCGCAGAAGCACCACCGCTAACAAGGGCCGAGCCGCCGGCAGAGTCGCCGCTACCTACATCTGATTTATCTGAAGCAACAGATTGTGATTGAACTGAAGCAGGTTGTATGCCGCTGTTTTTAGTGCAGGATGCTACCATACCAACGGTTGTTGCTGCGATTGCTGTGATGATGATCTTTTTCATTTTTTGTAGGGTTTTAAGTTTCAAAATAATTAGGGTTGGTTTAAATATGTTTATGGGTTTGTGGTAGTACCGTCGCCCGAACCGGTTGAAGAGCCGCCTGCGTTATCGCCGCTGCCAACGTCAGATTTGTCTGCAGTGGTAGATTGAACTTTAACCGAAGCAGGTTTTACGCTGTTATCTTTAGTGCACGATGATACCAGGCCGGTAGTTAAGATTGCGAAAGCTATGATGATGATCTTTTTCATTTTCTGTAGGGTTTAAGAGTTAGTTTAAATAGATGTTTATGGGTTTGTGGTAGTACCGTCGCCCGAACCGGTTGAAGAGCCGCCTGCGTTATCGCCGCTGCCAACGTCAGATTTGTCTGCAGTGGTAGATTGAACTTTAACCGAAGCAGGTTTTACGCTGTTGTCTTTAGTGCACGATGATACCAGGCCGGTAGTTAAGATTGCGAAAGCTATGATGATGATCTTTTTCATTTTTTTAATGTTTTGATAGTTTTTAAATAGGGTATGATGATAGTTAATTAGTCGCCGCTGCCAACGTCAGATTTGTCTGCAGTGGTAGATTGAACTTTAACCGAAGCAGGTTTTACGCTGTTGTCTTTAGTGCACGATGATACCAGGCCGGTAGTTAAGATTGCGAAAGCTATGATGATGATCTTTTTCATTTTTTTAATGTTTTGATAGTTTTTAAATAGGGTATGATGATAGTTAATTAGTCGCCGCTGCCAACGTCAGATTTGTCTGCAGTGGTAGATTGAACTTTAACCGAAGCAGGTTTTACGCTGTTGTCTTTAGTGCACGATGATACCAGGCCGGTAGTTAAGATTGCGAAAGCTATGATGATGATCTTTTTCATTTTTTTAATGTTTTGATAGTTTTTAAATAGGGTATGATGATAGTTAATTAGTCGCCGCTGCCAACGTCAGATTTGTCTGCAGTGGTAGATTGAACTTTAACCGAAGCAGGTTTAACGCTATTGTCTTTAGTGCACGATGATACCAGGCCGGTAGTTAAGATTGCGAAAGCTATGATGATGATCTTTTTCATTTTTTTAATGTTTTGATAGTTTTTAAATAGGATATGATGATAGTTAATTAGTCGCCGCTGCCAACGTCAGATTTGTCTGCAGTGGTAGATTGAACTTTAACCGAAGCAGGTTTAACGCTGTTGTCTTTAGTGCACGATGATACCAGGCCGGTAGTCAAGATTGCGAAAGCTATGATGATGATCTTTTTCATTTTTTTGAGTTTTTGACAGTTATTTAAGGGTTATATCTTGCTTTTTTGTTTGAAATTAATTACCACCGGTAGTTGTTCCGTCGCCGCTTCCGGTAGTTGATGAACCTCCGGCTGTATCGCCGCTGCCAACGTCAGATTTGTCTGCAGTGGTAGATTGAACTTTAACCGAAGCAGGTTTTACACTGTTATCCTTGGTACACGATGGTACTAAACCTGTAGTTAAAATGGCGATGGCGGCTATGATAATCTTTTTCATTTGATGTTTTAATTCGTTAATGTGTAAATAATGTCGTTTATGTTATATTTTTTAATATTAATTATAATTCAACCAGCAGGAACTTGCCAATAACCGGCAGTAAAGCCTGTTTTTTTGCGTGATTTTCAGTCACTTTTCAACGCCGTTTTTAGGCGTCAATAGTGTCATAAAAGTCACAAAAAATTACTTAAAAATTACATCATAAGTAATTTATTTAAAGGTAGTTATGAGTGTTATCTCTACCTTTTGTTCAGCAAACATACAGACAAATTTCTATGTGTCAAAATTTATTTCATAATTTTGCATTTTTTTTTCTTTAAAAATATTTTTCTCGTGTTATACGAAACATTTCTTTTTGTTGTTCCGTATACAACCAATTATTTTTATTTTGGTTCGCCGTTTGAAATATACTATTTTTATTTAATGAAATTCAAATCTGTTTTCCTGTATTCATTGCTATGCTTTTTGCTAAATGTGTCTTTTAATGCATCCGGAGCAGCTTTGGATAGTACAGATGTGATCGCATTAAATAAAAAAGCATATAACAACCGTTTAACAAATCCAGCCGAACTCATTACCCAGGCAAATAAAGCTTTGGCGCTCGCCACCAAAATAGGTTATGTTAACGGTATGGCCGAAGCAAACCGTGTAATTGGTATTGGTTATTATTATCAAACGAAACAGGTAGAAGCACTTAAATACTACCTGGTAGCTCAAAAAATATACCAGGACGCCAATAACCAGGATGGCGTTGCCAAAGTTACTAATAATATCGGAAACTTGTATCGCGAAAGTGATTATGATGAAGCCATAAAGAACTATGAGTCAGCCTTAAACGTGGCCCTGAAAGTAAAGGATGAAGACCTTATAGCAACTATTTATTTAAATTTTGGCAGTATTTATTATCGGAAAAAGAATTTAAATAAAGCGCTGGAATATTACGAGATGAGTAATGTCCTGTTCAAAAAGCTGAATAACACCGTGAATTTGATACAGTGTTTACAGAATAAAGGCGTAATCTATTACAATCAGAACAAGTTAGATACCGCATTGGTATTGTTGCTGCAGGCTAATGCACAGGCTAAAGAAAAGGATCTGAATACGGCCGTAGCCAGTATTAACTTAACGCTCACCTCAATATTTATTGCCAAAAACCAGTTTGATAAAGCGGAGCACTATCTTGAAGAAGGATTGAATTATGCTACTTTGGTAAACAGCGATAAACTGAAGTACGACTATAAGCTAACCCGCTTTCAACTGGAGTCAAAACGAAAGAACTACCAGGTGGCACTTTCTCTTTTATATGAGATTTACCGTGCAGATAGCATCAAGAACCACACGGATGTTTCAAATAGTCTTAAACTGCTTAAGGAGCAAACCAAGCAGGAAGAAAACGAGCATAATAACGAGATGATGCTGGCGCAGCGCTCGCGCGACAGGATACTGTTCTGGTCTACCGTGTTGGTTGCGGGTCTGCTGGTGGTATTGGTTATCCTGCTGATCAACAACGTAAACCGCAAAGCTAAAACCAACCAGGACCTCACCCGCCTGAACGAAAAGATAACCGAGCAAAAAGAAAACCTGAACCAGATCAATCATCACCTGGAAGAAATTATTGACGACAGGACAAAAGATCTGCAAATCAAAAACAAAAAACTTGCCGACTACTCGCTCCACTTATCGCACCAGATACGCGGCCCTATAGCTACGCTTAAAGGTTTGCTTAACCTGGAAAAAGACAACCTCATCGAACAGGACGAGTGCATTAAACTGATGAATAAATGCGTATCGGAAATTGATGATAATATCATCGATATGAGCGGCATGCTTCACGAAACCTCGAAAAAGGTATAAACGACAAGTATTATACCCGTTTATTTTATTCATTATCAGTTATTTAAATAATAGGATTAGCCTTTCCGAAAAAAAAATGTCGGGCAATGACGTTTTTTTTATAACTATAAAAGCAAAATCTCCGTATAAGTTACCTGTCAATAAAATAGCCAATTTAAAACTGTTACAATTGATTAAACTTTACGTATCAAAATGGAGGTATTAGCAAAAAACATTCGGTCGTTACGGCAACAGTATGGATGGAGCCAGGGTGATATCGCTGCCAAATTAGGCATATCTATCCCGGCGTTTTCAAAAATCGAAACGGGCGTTACCGACGTCAACCTGTCCAGGCTTGAGCAAATTGCAGCGGTATTCTCGGTGCCCTTAGCCAATTTGTTAGCTACCGATGATGTTCAACAGGATATTGATCAGCAACTGGAAGTTGAGGCCATTATCCAAAAAGTACAGGACCGCGAAAACCAGATAAGCGCGCTTCAAAAAAAAGTGATCGTGCTTTACGAAGAGCTGCGCAAAAAACAAAACGGCAGCCAGGGCTGATCAGTGTATCTGCCAGTTGATAGGTTTTTTGCCTTGCTGTACCAGGTAATCATTAGCTCTTGAAAAAGGCTTCGAGCCAAAAAAACCGCCCCGGCTTACCGCCAGGGGGGATGGGTGTGTCGAACGGATGACCAGATGTTTGCTCTCGTCAATCAGCGCGCTCTTTGATTGTGCATAAGCGCCCCAGAGTATAAAAACGACGCCCTGCTTCTCGTCGGATATTTTTTTGATCACGGTATCGGTAAATTGCTCCCAGCCCTTTTTTTGATGGGAGCCGGCATTTGCTGCCTGCACGGTTAAAGTGGCATTCAATAAAAGTACGCCCTGTTTGGCCCATTCTGTTAAATTGCCATGATTCGGAATGATAAAACCCGGAATATCGGTTTGCAGTTCCTTATAAATATTTCGCAGCGATGGCGGTACATCTACACCTTTCTGTACCGAAAATGATAAGCCATGGGCCTGACGCGGGCCATGATAAGGGTCTTGCCCCAGGATAACCACTTTTACATCGTCGAAAGGGGTGGTGTTAAAAGCGTTAAAAATTTCGCTGCCTTTGGGATAAACGGTATATCCGGCTGCTTTTTCGGCTTTTAAAAATTCTTTTAGTTTAAGCATGTAGGGCTGCTCAAACTCACTCTTTAAAACATGTAGCCACGAGGCCTCCAGATCGATTGACATAAATGTAAAACAGATGTTGGTTAACAGTACAAATAAACAGATATTTGCGCTGTTAAACAGCAAAAAAATTATGTCAAATATACTTCGGTTAGTTATAGCGTGTGTGGTTTTGGGCGCAGGGGTTACTTTATGCGGCTTTGGCTTTTGGGGATGGGGGATTTTGGTGTTCCTGATCGGAGGCCTTATCCTGACCACTTATTTCATCAACGAAAAAATGATCATGGCCCAGTTTTACCTGCGTAAAGAAAACACCGTAAAAGCCGAAGCCTGGCTGATGAAAATTACCGACTACGAGAAAGAACTCAACAAAAATCAACACGGTTACTACAACCTGCTGCTTGGCTTAAACGAATCGCGCAAGGCGCCCCTGAAAGCCGAAAAATACTTTAAAAAGGCGCTTTCGCTGGGCATGAAAATGTCGCACAATATAGCTTTGGCCAAACTAAGCCTTGCAGGCATAGCAATGGCCAAACGTAATAAGCGCGAAGCACAGATGTACTTACAGGAAGCCACCAAGGCCGACACCAATAAATTGCTTGCCGAACAGATTAAGATGCTAAAGAACCAAATGGCGCAGATGGATAAGCAACAGGTAATTCGCGGGGGCTTTCGCCAGCAGTTTTAAATAAAACGCTAATCCTATTTCTCGTCGAGATGACTGTAATAGTCGGCTATAGCCGGAACATTATCAGTTAAAAAACTCTTATCGGGTATGGCCCTGTCTTCAGACGGGTTTGATATTTCCACAATGGTCATCAGGTTGCGGATGAACGACAGATCGAACTTGCTGCGGCTCAGTTTGATAAGGTAATCGCTCTCGGTTATCTCTATGCTGGTATTGATCATAACATTTGCGCTTTAATGGTTCTATAAAAATATACAATCGTTTTCCGGCGAAAGTTTGGATATTTTTAAACTTTTGTTAAGTTTTTGTAAACCAGTGGCTTTGGATTCGGATTCCGAATTTTCGATTTCGGATTTACCAGACAGCAGAAAAAAAGCCCTGAATCTGTTTCCGATCCCGGGCTTAGCAATAATTTATAAGCGCTTCCAGCTACTTACGCAAACCAGGCTATTACTTCATCTTTAGTTGGCATGGGCATGTCCAGTTTCAGTTTTTTGCGCATCCCGCCCAGATCGTTAAATACCTTGTTTGGGTTGCCTGCTTTTAACTCTTCGATGGTATTAAAGCCCATTTTGTTCAACACCGGTACCCATTCGGCCGGTACGCCGATGTTTATAAAGTCTTCAGCAGTTGCTACTTTAGCTTTCTTTTCGGGGCGCATCTGCGGGAAGAAGAGTACTTCCTGAATGGTGGTTTGCCCGGTCATCAGCATCACCAAACGGTCGATACCGATACCCAGGCCCGATGTTGGCGGCATACCATACTCCAGCGCGCGCAAAAAGTCTTCATCCATTGCCATCGCTTCCTCGTCGCCACGGCCGGCCAATATCAACTGGTCCTCAAAACGCTCACGCTGATCGATCGGGTCGTTCAGTTCGCTGTAAGCGTTGGCAATTTCTTTACCCATCACAAACAGCTCAAAACGTTCAACCAAACCTTCTTTGCTGCGATGCTTTTTGGCGAGCGGCGTCATCTCGATAGGATAGTCGGTAATATAGGTCGGTTGTATCAGGTTGGCTTCTACCCTGGCGCCGAATATCTCGTCGACCAGTTTGCCTTTGCCCATGGTGTCATCCACTTCAATGCCGAGGCTTTTGCAGGTGTCGCGTAAGCCGGCTTCGTCCATAGCCGATACATCGATGCCTGTATATTTCAGGATACTGTCGTGCATGCTCAGTTTTTCGTAAGGGCCGGCAAAGTTGATGATGTGTTCGCCGAATTTTATCTGCGGGCTGCCATGAACGGCGATGGCTACTTTTTCGAGACAGTCTTCAACCATCTTCATCATCCAGATATAGTCCTTATAGGCCACATAGATCTCGACCGACGTAAACTCCGGGTTATGGGTGCGGTCCATACCCTCGTTGCGGAACATCTTGCCAAACTCATACACACCGTCGAAACCCGCAACGATCAGTCTTTTCAGGTACAACTCGTTGGCGATGCGTAAAAACAAAGGCATATCCAGCGTATTGTGGTGTGTTTTAAACGGCCGCGCCGCCGCGCCGCCGTGTACCGCCTGCAGTATAGGCGTCTCTACCTCCATCCATCCCTGGCCGTCGAAAAACGACTGCATGGTGCGGATAACTTTCGAGCGGTTGATGAAGATCTGTTTGAACTCCGGGTTAACCGTTAAATCTACATAGCGCTGGCGGTAACGCAGCTCCGGGTCAGTAAAGCCATCATGAATATTGCCTGCCTCATCGCGTTTAACAACGGGCAGTGGTTTTAGCGATTTCGACAGAACCGTCATTTTTACCACATGAACCGAAACCTCGCCGGTTTGCGTAGTAAAAGCGTAGCCTTCAACACCGATGTAATCGCCCAGGTCGAGCAGTTTTTTAAATACGGTATTGTATAAAGTTTTATCCTCGCCGGGGCACAGGTCGTCGCGTTTTAAATAGATCTGGATACGGCCGGTACTATCCTGCAGTTTTGCGAACGAGGCGCTGCCCATGATATTACGGCTCATGATACGGCCGGCAATTTTAACCGACTTATAGGCATCCGGATTTTTTTCAAAATTTTCTTCAATATCCTTTGCCCAGGCATTTATTTCGAATGCTTCGGCAGGGTAAGGGTTGATGCCTAAATTGCGTAACTGCTGTAACGACTCACGTCGTAAGATCTCCTGTTCGGATAAACCAATGCTCATATCAAAAACTGTTAAAAAGAATGCAAAAGTAAGATTTTAGACGGAGAGTTGCTAACCAAAAGCATTTATCGTTTTATCGCATTACCATCGCTATCTGCCAGTACTTATTTTCGTAATTTCGATTGTTTTGCTATATTAGTTCACTGTCTGTTAACAGGTTAAGTTGCCGTTAAAAGTTCAATAACCATCAAACCTTACCTTATCATGAAAAAGTTTTTTAAAGTCATTCTCTTCCTGGTTTTGGCCGTAGTGGTCATAATTACCGCAGGCATTACCTACGTGAAGACGGCCCTGCCCAATGTAGGGCCGGCGCCCGATCTGAAGGTCCCGCTCACCGCGGCCAATATCGAACGGGGCAAATACCTCGTCACTTCGGTAGCGGGTTGTATGGACTGCCACTCGCCGCGCGACCCTAACCGTTTAACTTTCCCCGTTTATACCGATAGCATAGGCGCAGGCGGTTTAAAGTTCGGGCATGAGTTCGGCCTGCCGGGCAGTTTCTTTTCGCCTAATATTACACCTTATGCCATGAGCAAGTATACCGATGGCGAACTGTTTAAGGTGATCACTACCGGCGAAACCCGGAAAGGTAAACCCCTGTTCCCCATTATGCCTTACCTCACTTTTGGTAAGATGGATAAAATGGATATTTATGCTATTATAGCCTATTTACGTACCATACCTTCAGTAGCTAAGGATAATATCCCCGAAGCCACGCGCGATTTCCCGGTGAGCATTCTTATCAATACCATGCCGCAAAAGCCTGCCTTTACGCAAAGACCAAACCCGGCCGACACCGTGGCTTACGGTAAGTACCTGGTAGCATTTGCCGGTTGTGCCGATTGCCACACCCCGCAGGATGATAAGGGGCAGCCCCTACCGGGGATGGACCTGGCCGGAGGCAATCCTTTTCGCATGTATACAGGCGGGGTAGTACGCACAGCTAACATTACACCCGATAAGGAAACAGGTATCGGCTTGTGGAACAAGGCTCAATTCTTTGCGGCCATCCGCAAATACCAGGGCAAAAACCTTCCGGCCATCCATACCGGCGATTTTAACACCATTATGCCGTACAACACTTTTTCGAAGATGACCGACAGCGACCTCTCGGCTGTTTATGCATATCTCCGCACCATAAAACCTGTTAATAATAGTGTGGTTAAATTCGACCCGCAAGCCAAATAGCGGCTCAATCGATTTACGCAAACTAAAACAGCCATATCCTGTGCGGGGTAATGGCTGTTCTGTTATACAGAAAAAAGTTTATGGCTTATCCATGCCTGCCGTGGCCGCCGCCATGAGCGCCGCCTCCGGCAGGTCGGCCACCACCTCCTCCGCGGGGTTGCCCGAAACCACCGCGCGGCTGCCCGTAGCCCGGAGCAACGTTGCGTTGCTGAGGCGGCGCCTGTACAGGGCGCTGCATTGGCTGTGGCTGATGTTGCTGGCGCATTTGCGGCTGGTGCATCTGCGGCTGCGGTTGTCCATGAGGTTGCCCAAAGCCGCCACGTTGTTGTGGTTGCGGATGGTTTTGCTGTGTTGGTGCTGCATGTTGCTCAGGCCGCCCGTGATTGCCAAAACCATTGGGCCGGTGCGGCGCTCCGCCGTTTGGTGTGCGGTTCTGCTGGTTGAACGGACGACTGCTTACTCTGTCTACAGCAGTTGTATGCGGTTTGCCGTGGTTTGCCGATGCAAACTGGTTCCTGTCGCGGCTGGCCATGGTTTGATGCGATACCTGCTGGCTGGTAGGCGAAATATGGCGTTCGTTCATAGCTATACGCTCCTGCGGGCGGGGGCTTGCATGTACACCGCCCGGGCCGTTAAAGCTGGTACGGTTGTTTGATACGTTGCGGATGACCGTACGATCGACATACGTATTATGTATCACCGTGCGGTTTACGTTAACTACAGCGGTATTATAGCGGAAATGGCCGCCATACCAGGCGCCGCCCACAAAACCAACCCCGATGTAACCAAAGCCATAATTAATGCCGCCGTAATAACCTACGTGCAAACCCCAGTAACCGGGGTGGAAACGGTAAAAACCGCCGTCGTAACCCCAATAGCCGGGCGTCCACAAATAGCCCGGATCAGGTGGCGCTACCCATGCGCCGGGTACCCAGTAATAACCGTCGACATCGTTATAGGCCCAGTAACCGGGCGTCCAGATATACCCGTCGACAGGGCAGGGCGGCTGCACATAAACAGGCAATGGCGGCGGGCCTATCCTAACCGATAAACCTACGCTAACCTGGGCGAATGTTACTGCCGAACTAAGCGACAGGAACAACGCCAATATGAAAATTTTAAGGGAATTTTTCATTCTGAGATGTTTTGTTTTGGTAAACATATAGATTAGGACAAATCAACTCAAAAAAAGTTTAACGTTTAACTTGATGTGCAAATATGCAGATGTGTAAATGAGAATGGATGGGTATTAGCTAATCAATTTGCATATCTGCACATTAATTCATCTGCATATTTACCTCGATTCCCACTTGAAGTTTTTAATGCCGACAGCTGCGAATACGATGGCATATGCTACTGATGCCATCAGCGCAACATTGTTATCATGCCCCCATTTGGCCGGCTCCATACTGGCTTGCAGCATAATTTTTACGCAGCCGTATGGCGACCAATGCGCCATCGAAGTTAAGTATGGCCCCAGTTTGCCCATATCGCTGAACTGTGCTATATCGCCAAACATCCCTGTCATCATAAACAGAAAATATACCAGGCGGGTGGTGGCGTTAACCGTTTCGGGGTTCTTTACTAAACCCGCAATTAACTGGCCCAGGCACAGGTACACTGCGCCGCCGATAAAGGCTACAAAAAAGGTCAGTATATAGCCCCCGGTCGAAAGTAAAATACCATCAAACTGGTAGCCCACCACAAAAACCACTAAGGTTAACAGCATAATCATAAATAGCTGCACAATGATGCGGCTCAGCATAATGGTCCATGTAGGCAGGGGAGCCACACGTAAACGCTGAAAAATGCCCTTGTCCCTGTCGCGCGTTATCGAAATGGTATAACCCATCAGGCCGATGGCCATTAAGCCGATAACCACACCGGTAGCCAGCACAAAGGGCCCGCCGGCATGTTTTACCAGGCCCTTCCAGCTTATCAGGATAATATTGGGTACCAGCAAGGCCAGTACTACCGAGCGGCGGTTACGAAATAAGGTTGTAAAATCGGCACGAAGCAGAGCAGCCAGTGCCGTTGATGATTTAGGTATAGTTGTTTCCATGTGTTAAGTTAATTAAGCGCGTACGGCGCGACCGGTTAATGCGATAAATACGTCCTCTAAAGTTATTTTGCCACGGCGCGATACCGCGATCACTTCCGGGTCGTTACGGTATTTGTCGATCATGTTCTGCGGTGTATCGATAGCGATTACCTGACCGTGATCCACGATGGCGATGCGGTCGCAAACGGCTTCGGCTTCCTCCATGCTATGGGTGGTGAGTAATACAGCGTGGCCGCGTTCACGGATGCCTTCAATACGTTCCCAAAGCTGGCGGCGGGCCTGCGGGTCGAGGCCGGTAGTAGGTTCATCCAGCAATACCAGGCGCGGATTGTGGATAGTGGCGATAATGAGCGATACCCTTTGCTGTTGCCCGCCCGATAACTGGCTGAACTTTTTAGCCGAAGCATCCTCCAAACCAATTTCCTTTAATATCTCCTGTATTTTGCCCTTATCCATCTGTACGCCGTAAATGCTGCCGAAAAGGCGCAATATCTCAACCACATTCAGTTCGGGTTGGAAACTTGTCGATTGCAGCTGCACGCCCATGGCGGCTTTGGCATGTAAAGGTTTCTGGCGCACGTCCTGCCCGTCGACGATGATGCTGCCCGTTTTAAATTTTACCAGTCCTTCAATCGAGCTCAGCGTACTGGTTTTGCCTGCGCCGTTCGGCCCGAGCAAGCCAAATATCTCACCCTGCAGCACATCAAAACTTACGTTTTTTACTGCTTTTACAGGGCCGTACTCCACGCTCAGGCCCTCTACTTTTAAAATGTATTTATCCTGCTGTTCAGCCATGTTCTATAATTTTTTTTCGGTTTAGATACGGGGTATTGCTTTTTATTACAAGATATTAAAAAAATGTACAGGTGTGTAAATGTGCGGATATGCAGATGATTTTAATTTAGCCTGTTTTATCTGTTTGTATTATACCGGTAGGGGGGAAATTGTACCAGCCTGCCGGCTGGCAGGAGAAAATTTTATATGCTTTTGCAACTGGCTTATTTGTACACGGGTAGATCATTATTATCATCAGGCCATTTATCATTGTGAGCATGGGAGTATTGATGGTTGTTTTACTGTCGTTGAAAAGTTTGAAAGTTGTAAAGTTTGAAAGTTGGTTTTTTGTGTTGAGCATAGAGGTTACAGGTATTAAAAATAAGTCATGCTGAACTTGTTTCAGTACCCCACAGGCAGAGCCATTTGCAAGGATTTTTTTGACTTTTTAATTTAAAATTTTGACTTTTCTTTGGGCGTTGCCTGTGGCCGGGCTATCCCTGCCCGTCCGGCAGGCGGGCGTTCATACGCCTGCAGGCATTAGCCGCGGCCCGCCCTGAGCCCCAGCGACGGCCGGTATCCACTGCTATCCCTAACGCAATCCGTTTATACATCGCTATTCTTCGGGATTTGAAGCTTCTTGCTTCCGCCTCAAAGCACATGGGTAAATATGGGTATTTTTCAGTCAGTGTAATTCGCCTCAATTAGTGAAATTCATGCTCGCTCATCTTTAAATATACTTAAAAACGATCAATTATCCAAACAAAAAAGCGTCTTGAAGTCATCCAAAACGCTTTTTTGCTTTAAGCTTTAACCTTTCTGCTTTCAGCTCAAATAGGCCATTTGCCCCAAATGATAAGCCATGTGCGATGTCCGGTTGAGCAGCACATTCAGCTTGTTGCGGTGCGGCTCGTTGGCAAAATCCTCAGCCGAAACAGCGGCATGTTTACCTAACCACTCTTGCGGTTGCATTTTAGCGAAGTTGAGGTGCAGCTGCGCATTGATCTTTTCCAATTCGGCCTTCAGCTCGGCAACCGGTGGTTTGGGAAGGCCAGATTTATCTGGGTTCCTTAAAAACACCTCTTCCCATTCGGGGTGCAGCCTTTGGCCAAAGCCAAACAGGGGCAGCATGGCATCGTTTACGGCAGCCAGGTGGCCCAGCAGGTAAATACCGCTGTTTCGTCCTGGTGCGGTTTCGGCATGCAATTGCTCATCACTCAGTTTGTTGATGAGGTCGGTAAAACGTTTGTTTTGCGTATTCCAGCCATCGAGGGCCATTTTCACAAATAGTGCGGTTTGATCGTTCATAATCCGGTTTTTGATTTGCACTAATTTGCGACGATAATTCTGCATTATTCTGGTAATTGTAAATTATGACTTTTGGTAGACCCCATGTTAGAGATAGCCCAGCCCGAAAAGAAACGCCTTAATAATGTATAGTGTACCAGTGCTCGTCCATATCCGAAGTCACGTTACTAAATGCCGATCTAACTTTGATCTTTCTTTCAGTATAAACCAGGGCCGAATAGTGGTCAATAAAGCCAGCATCAGTAATAAATTCTACCTCAATGAAGCCATCTTTGTCGTGAGATACATTAATGTCTCCGATAGGTAACAGATAATCACCTGTTAAAATAAACTTTCCATCCGCGTTGGGCTTTAACACACCATTTTTAATATCATTAACTATTTGCTGACGCTCGTCTATCCTTAATTTCCAATCCAGGTACTCCATCTTATTCTCTTTGAATGCAGATGGAGTGCCAACAACAACGCTGATAATTAAACCACAGATATGATAAGCGGTATTAGTTGATTTATATTTTAAAATGCTTTTTAACAGGACAATACTTAAAATGAGTCCGGTTAAACCGTACGGGACGAAAAGGATAAAGGTAAAAAAGCCGTAAGTATAATAATAGAAAAGTGGCGTTTCTATTACGCTCATCAATAAAACTATGGTTGTTAATATGGTTTTAGCCTTCCGCGTTTGCATCTATCCGGCAGTTACTCCCCTTTCAACCCCTTTTTCAAAATAGCCTCCTTTTGCTCGGGTGTCAGGTTGTACTTGTAATCATACAGGGCGCTCTCCCAATCGCCATAATCAGCATTGGGCAGTACGATGAATTTATTCCCGAACTGCGCTGCTTCGGCTTCGGTATTTTGCAGGCGCTCGGCCACGGTTTTATGATCGAACAAAGCCGAAAAATCGGCCAGGTTATCGCCTAACAGCATAATCACTTCATTATCCTTCATCACCTGCCGGCGGCGTTCTTCCTTGCTCGGGGTATTGCCGCGCAGCAGCAGGTGCGCATCATCGGCATTGGGGAAGCCGTATTTCTGCAGGTTCTTCAGCGTGCTGGCACGTTCGGCCTCGCTGCGGTTGGTAATGTAATAAATGGTGATGCCTTTTTTGGCCGCGTATTTTAAAAACGCAGGTGCGCCCGGTACGGTATCGGCTGCAGCTTTGCTGGTCCAGTTTAGCCAGGCTGCCTGTTCGTAGTTTCGGCCTTTCAGCGCCTGCGATACGGCGTTCGGGCTATTGTCCAACAACGTCTCATCAATATCGGTAATAATAACTTTAGGTTTTGTGCTGCTTTTCAGTACGGCCTGGTCGGCACGCAGGTGTGCAATATTATACGCCTGGAAACACAGGGCCCTGTACTCGGCAGCTTTTTGTTGCCACAGGCTGGCCCAAAGCTTGCCGTTAATATCCATGGTGTTTGCCGCGGTTACCGGCGCCTGCTGCGCGTAAACAAAAGTTGCCGCGAAAAGAAAAGTGATGATCAGTGCTGATTTAAGATGCTTCATAAGTCAATCGTGAAAAGCAAACTTAATTAATTTGCCATGCATTTAAACATATTAAAGCATTAACAGATTTGTTTATTGCAGCTTGCGTATCCGCTGGTTGATCACGTCGCATACGAAGATACTGCCATTGGTATCGGTAGCTATGCCGCTCGGCTCATGGAACCTCGAATCAGGCCCCGGCCCGTCGATAAAATCAGTAGTGCCGTTACCCGCTATCGTACTAACTACGCCATCAGGTGTTATCCTGCGTACAGCTGCGTTCAGATCGCCTATATATAGGTTTCCCCGTTTGTCTATGGCTATTCCTTCGGGGTTATGAAAGCGGGCCACGTTGCCCGGCCCATTCACATAGTTCAGCTCGGCTTCGCTGCCGGCCAGTATGCTTACCATGCCGGCATGGTTTACCTTGCGTATTACAAAGCTGGCTGCATCGGCAACAAATATATTCCCGGCAGCATCCATAGCAATGCCTTCGGGGAAACCAAACCCTGCAGCATAGGTGGTTACCACACCCGTTTGTGTTACCTTACGGATACATTTGTTGTTGCCATCGGTAACGAACAGGTTCCCCGCCGCATCGATAGCAATATCAGCCGGGAAGTTAAATTCTGCCTGTGCGCCCGTACCATTAACAAAACCGGCATTGCCATTGCCGGCCAGCGTGCTTACTATGCCATCCGGCGTAATCTTCCGGATCATGTTCCCGCCCGCCTCGGCAACAAATACATTTCCGGCGGCGTCAACCGCCAGGCCATGCGGATAGTTGAATTGTGCCATCGCACCGTCGCCATCCTTATATCCTATGGTGCCGTTGCCCGCAAGGGTGCTTACTAACCCTGCGGGTGTTATTTTGCGTATCATGTTGTTACTGGCATCGGCAACATAAACATTACCCGCCGCATCGGTGGCTACGCCGTAAGGCTCGTAAAATCTGGCAGTATTTCCCGGCCCGTTGGTCATACCCCGGGCTCCATCACCGGCAAGGGTACTTACATGATATACATAATTAAAATCAGTAGCCGAACTGGCTGTTGATATATCCCTTTTAACACTTATTTTGCCCGGGCCAGCCGTTGCCGGAACGGTAACCGTAAGCGCAGTAGCTGTAGCAGATAATACAACTGCCCGTACGCCGTTAAAACTAACCTCGTTTTCGGCCATGTTGATACTAAACCCCGAACCGGTGATGGTTACTTGCGTACCCGCCGGGCCGCCAGACGGAGCAAACGACGTTATCAGTACTGAAGCGGCGCCCGGAGGCTGGGTTTGGCCTGCCCCCGCAGCCGGGCCATTGCCTGTTTTATTACACGATGATAGGGCAACGCATAACAAAGCAATGACCCATAAAAAAGTAATACGCATGTTTTAGATAGATAGGTAGTAGGGTCGTTTGGTTTTACTTTTTAGCTGCCTGGGCAAGTACCTCTTTATTCAGGCGGATGTATTCGGGGTTGGCTTCTTTTTCGGCAAGCTTCAGGCCTTCGCTGGCCGATGCAGCGGCCGCCTGGGTATCACCTTTTTTTAACAGGATACGGGCTTTCCAGTATTTAATGTTGTACGCATCCGGACTGGCTTTATCGGCTTCGTTTATCCACTCCAGGGCCGTGTTCATATCCTTGTTGTGGTTATGATAGTAAATAGCAGCAAAATAATAAGGCTTGTTCTGGCCCTTCATCGCCAACGCGATATTGCCCATCACGCGTGCGTCAACATCTGTAACAAAGGGGATGACCACATCGGTGGTTTCCCACATCAGGTGTAAATTAGTGTACTCTGGTGTTGTATTGCTGAACATCATGGTAAATGTTTCTGTTGGTTTATCCAGCTTTGCAGGTTTAACGGTAAACCGAAGCACATCCTGTTTGGCATCATAACTATAAGCACCCCATTGTTTGGCTACTTTGTTTAAGATGATGGTCCACTCGTCTTTACCCGGGATGGTAAAAAAACCATACGTGCCGGGCAAAACCTGGTGGCCGGCCATGGTAACCGTATCGGTAAACTTAATTACCGTTGCCGAATTGGCCCCGGTGCGCCAAACTATACCATAAGGTTCCATGCCGTTAAATACTTTACGGCCCAGGGCATTAGGGCGCGAATAAGCTATGGAGATGGTGCCCAAACCAAAATCCTGCTCTATTTTTTGCAGGGTGCTGGGTTGCGGTATTTTCAGGTCTTGCTGTTGTGCGCTGGCCGTAAAACAGCCGATGGTTGTCAATAAGGTCAGGCTAAAAAGAGTTATTCTCATACGTGATAATTCAGCATTATACACGTGCCGATACCCAAATGAGTTGCCTGCCATCCGGTGCGATATACCGAAAGGTGATTTTGGCTTATTGATCTACCCGGAACTTGCTTCAGAAAAGCAATCGCACATGGGCAAGACAGCTCTGCAAGTCCGATCTGCATAGCAAGCGATTTCCGCAGTTGCAATAAGAGAGTTTGGGATAGGTTAATCGTACCAACCATTACTTAGATCATTCCAATTCGGATTGTCGGCAATAATTAAATTGATTTTTGCTTGTCGCGAACCTGCTTTCAATTGCTTTTTCGCGAGTTATTGCATCCTGTATCCATTGATACTTTTCAAAATAAACCAATTTATTACATGCATAACGTTTAGTAAAACCATTGTTAACACCAAGTTTATGTTCCAAAACTCTACTTTCTAAGTTACTGGTAACACCTACGTATAATACCGTATTGTATTTATTGGTTAGTATATATACGAAATATTGATGCGTTTTAAGCATCAACCAATATACAAAATCTTCCACTTGTCATTGCGAGGCACGAAGCAATCGCACATAGGCAAAGCCGCTCTGCAAGTCCTATCTGCATAGCAAGCGATTGCTTCGTGCCTCGCAATGACACGATGATAAACGACCTAATGATTATCCTACTCCGCTTCCGCCTCCTGCAGGTACATTTCCTCTATCGCGTCGGCATATTTCTTTTCGATCACCTTGCGTTTGGCCTTCATGGTCGGGGTTATCTCGCCCTCATCCATGCTGAAAGGGTTGCGTTTGATCTTGAAGTTTTTGATGCGCTCGAATTTGGCCAGCTCGTTCGAGTACTTTCGGATGTCCTGCGCTATCCAGTCAACTATCTGCTGGTCGTCGATAAATACTTCGGGGTTCTCAAAAAATTTGTCATCGAGCCCGAACGTTTCCTGCAGGGTTTCCCTTGCCGGGATAACAATGGCTGTGATGTATTCGCGCTTATCGCCAACTAAAAACATGCCCTCAATTTTCGGGCTCTTGAGGTAAGTGTTTTCGACCGGGGTAGGATACACATTTTTGCCATAGGCGTTGACCAGCATGTTTTTCAAACGATCGGTTATTTGCAGGTTGCCTTTAAAAAAACGGCCGATATCGCCGGTATGGAACCAGCCATCGGTATCAATAGCAACCGAAGTTTCCTGCGGTTTGTTCCAGTAGCCTTTCATGACGCAATGCCCGCGTACGATGATCTCGCCTTCTTCGGATTGGAACGCTTCGTTAAACGATTCGTGCGTTTGTATGGTATGGATGTGCCCGGTATCCACGTTTTGTATCGCCACCTCGATGCCGGGTATTATCCGGCCAACGGTGCCGTAAACCTGGCGGTGATATTCGGTTACCGACATTACCGGCGATGTTTCCGTCAACCCGAAGCCTTCCAGTATCTTAATGCCCAGGTCGCCAAAAAATTCGCCTATGTTTTTAGGCAATGCGCCGCCGCCCGATATCATAAATTTTAAGCGCCCGCCTGTACGTTCTTTTATTTTGCTGAACACGAGCTTATCGGCCAGCTTAAACTGTTGTTGCAGTATGATGTTGGGCTTTTTGCCGGCCTCGAGCACCATGCGGTGCTTACGGCCAATGCCCAACGCCCATAAAAATATTTTGGCTTTGGCGCCGCCTGCCGATGTGCCATTCTTCATGGCCTTATCGTGTATGCGCTCCAGCAAACGGGGCACGCAGTTCATTACTGTTGGCCTTACTTCGCCCATGTTTTTGGCCAGCAGGTCGAGGCTTTGCGCAAAGGCAATTTTACAGCCTTTGGCCAGGCAAACGTGGTAAGTTGCGGTACGCTCAAATACATGCGAGAGCGGCAAAAACGACAGGAAAGTCTCGTGCTCATCAATTACCGGTATCTGGTCGAGGCAAACGCGCACGTTCTCTACCAGATTGGAGTGGGTAAGCATTACGCCTTTAGGGGTGCCCGTGGTACCCGAAGTATAGATCAGGCACGACAGGTCGCTCGGAATAATAGCTTCGCGCGCAGCGTTGATAGCAGTTATGTATTTGTCTGTAAGTACAAGCCCTTCGTCAATAACATCCTTTAAACCAACTACTCCGGCGTTGATATTTGCTTTATCGGTATGTTTTTCAAAATCATCAAAAGCCGGTATGATACGCAGCAGTTCGGAGCAGTTATTGGCTATCTTCACTATTTTGCGTAGTAAGAACGGGCTGCCCACCAGGATAGTTTTCGCCCCCGAATCGTTCAGGATGTACTCGATATCGGCTTCGCTCAGGGTAGGGTATACCGAAGTATTCACTGCGCCTATCTGCTGCAGGGCCTGGTCGTAATACACATAATCGGGGCCATTTTCGATGATGAGCGCCAGCCGGTCGCCCTTTTTGATGCCGATGTTCAAAAACCAGGCCGATATGGCATCGATCCTGGTCAGTGCTTCGCGATAGCTGATCCCCGCCCAGGTATCCTTAACTTTATGGATCATAAAAGTATCGGTATCGGGATGAATGTTAGCTACTGTATTACGGATAAGGGTTGGAACGGTTGAATGCAGGGTTACCGGATTCATCAATCTTTGGGGTTGGTTTAATAATTGCAAAACCAAATTTAGTGTATTTGCAACTAATACATAAAATATGTTTACCCTTTTTTATACCTTTAGTGTATAAACCCGATGTATTTAACCTGCTGATAATTACATTCAAATCTGCCCGACTGATCAATCTTAACCAATTTTAAACAATGGCGCAACGCAACGTCAAATCAGCATATACCAATTTTATACTTTTATTTGTCGTTTTCAGGCTGTTATTAAACGTTTTTGCTTTACCGCATTATGGTTTTCAGCGCGATGAAATGCTGCACCTCGCTTTAGGCGATCACCTGGCCTGGGGCTTTAAAGAAGTACCGCCATTTATATCGTGGATAGCCGCCGCTTCGACCTGGCTGTTCGGCACTTCGATAGCTGCTGCGCGTATATTTACCACTATTGGTGCGGGGCTCATCATCCTGCTTACCGGCTTAACAGTGGTTGAGTTTGGCGGGCGAAAATTTGCCATTACCGTTGCCTGCCTGTCGTTAACCTTTGCGCCGGCATTCCTGGCTTCAGATTACCTGCTGCAACCCGTCGTATTCGATCAGCTTTGGTGGGTGCTGTCGGGCTACCTGCTGGTGCGGTATTTTAATACCAAACTGGTAAAATACCTGTACTTTTTGGGCCTGGCCATTGGGTTTGGCCTGCTCACCAAATATACTATGGCGTTCTATACCCTCGCCCTGGTTATCGGTATCGGCATTAGCCGGCAACGCAAGGTATTGCTGAGCAAAGGCGTATGGATAGCTGTAGCTATTGCGGTGGTTATCTTTTTGCCTAATATCATCTGGCAGCTTACCCATCACCTGCCCCTGGTTACGCATATGCGCAAGCTGCGCGAAAGCCAGCTCGATTACATCACACCCTCAGATTTTTTATTACAGCAATTGCTGGTAAACGGTTCGGCCATATTGGTTTGGGTACCGGGTTTAATTTGGCTGCTTTTTTCGTACAAACTGCGCACTTATCGTTTTTTGGGATTTGCTTACCTGTTTACTTTAGCCTTGTTTGTGTTACTGAACGGCAAAAATTACTATCTCTTTGGCGCTTACCCCGTATTGTTTGCCGCGGGCGGATTTGGTATTGAGCGGTTTTTAAAAGTGCGCGATACAGTTTTCCGCACCGTGGTTTGCGCAGTTCTGATCATTCCTAACTTTTTATTGTTCCCGCTGGTGCTGCCTGTGATACCTATTAAAACGGCCTTGCCTTTATTCAAATTCGCAGGCGAGAAAATGGGTTTTGGTTTTGCGTTGAAATGGGAAGATCAGAAGATTCATCCAACTACACAGGATTACGGCGATATGTTTGGCTGGGACGAGCTTGCCGAAAAGGTTGCCAAAGCGTATTACAGCCTTACGCCCGAACAGCGTAAACAAACCATTATCGATGCCGATAACTACGGCGAAGCAGGGGCCATACACCATTATGGTAAATTGTATAACCTGCCCGAGGTGGTTTGCCTGAACAGCAGCTTCGCGCTATGGGCGCCCGAAAACATCGATGCCAAGTACATCATTTATGCCGGCCGCGATTTTACCAACGGCGAAAAGCTGATCAAAGCAAACTGTATCGGCAGCTACAAAAAACTTGGCGAAATTGATAACCCGCTTGCCCGCGAAAAAGGTACCATTATTTTATTGTTTGAGGATATTAAACCGCCGATACAGGATCGATACCGTAAGGAACTGCTGCAAACCCGAAACGAGTAATAATTTGTTCCGGACATTGATAATGTATAAGTTTGATAATGCAAAGTACGATAATAACTCCTGATAAAGCCGCTATCGAGCTGCCGATACCCGAAAACTACATTGGTAAAAAAATTGTGGTAACCTATACTATCGAAGAGGTGAATGTCCCAACGCCCAATACTGCCGAAAAAGTAAATGCTTCCGCAGTAAATGTTGTAGAACCGGCCATCCCAGGTAAGCCACCACGAACTCTCCACGGCTCCAAGACATCTACTAACGGTGGATCGGGAACGATGCATGAGCACGGGTAAAGAAATTGGACGCAACATGCCCACTATCCGCCTCAACACCTTTGTTAAAGCTGATATCGAAACCTGTTTCGACCTGTCGCGCAGTATCGACCTGCATGTCGAATCGACCAAACATACCCGCGAAACCGCCATAGCCGGGCGAACCAGCGGCTTAATCGAATTGGGCGACACCGTTACCTGGCGCGCCAGGCACTTCGGCATATGGCAAACGCTAACCTCGAAGATAACTGTAATGCAAAGGCCGGTATTGTTTGTTGATGAGATGCAGAGCGGCGCTTTTAAATCTTTCAGGCACGAGCATCACTTCGGTGAGGCAGCCGGCGGCACGTTAATGACCGACATTTTTATTTTTGAAGCGCCGCTGGGTTTGCTTGGCGCGATGGCCAATAAATTGTTTCTTACAAAATATATGCGCAAGCTGCTTATCCAACGCAACGAAGTGATTAAATTGCACGCCGAATTGAAACAGAAATAGAACAGGTGTCGTGCCGAACTTGTTTCGGTATCTCATCATGCAAGTCGGAATGCCGGTGAGATCCTGAAACAAATTCAGGATGACCTGGATTTTAAATAACACACTATGCGCGGAATAAAAACCATTATCTTCCTTATCATCTCCAACACCTTCATGACCTTTGCCTGGTACGGGCACCTCAAGTTTAAAGAGTTTAGCTGGGGCAAAAATCTCGGGCTGATCTCGCTCATCGTTATCAGCTGGGGGCTGGCTTTTTTCGAATACCTGTTCCAGGTACCGGCTAACCGCGCCGGCTACGAAGGTGACGGCGGCCCGTTTAGTTTGGTGCAGCTCAAAACCATACAGGAGGCCATCACCTTAACAGTCTTTATGATATTTACCACGCTGTTCTTTAAAGGCGAAAAACTGGGCTGGAACCACCTGGCAGGCTTCGGTTTGATCGTTCTGGCAGTATTTGTGATCTTTAAAAAGTGGTGAACTAAAACTTTAGTGTTAAAGAATGTTAAATAATATGGAGTTAACATGCTATGCTTTACTTTTACGTAACTAATCATTTATCGTTCAACCACAACACGTTCTTTAGGGTAAATAATTAAGGTCAGTTAATAGAAATTAAAAAGAGAAAGCCGGTTTGACTTTCTCTTTTTTTTGCCAGCCCCCTCTAAATCTCCCGCGGGAGGGGAGACTTTTAAAAGGGCGATTGTTATCGTTTTAAAACCCGGTCTTCCGGGAAGGGTTTGGGAGGGGCTTGCCTACTTCTCCAGTTCAAATCCCCACTCTTTGCCTTTATCAACGGCAGGTACGCCCTTACTCATCCATACCGGCATAGGCGCGCCCTTTAAAAAGTGATCGAAAAATTGCTGCTCGCGTATCTGTATATCCTTGCGGTTTTGGCGTTGTACCAGGTTGTGTGCCTCGCCGTTGTATTGCAGCAGCCAAACAGGTTTGTTTAAACGGCGCATAGCGCTAAACAACTCTATGCCCTGGTACCAGGGCACGGCCCCGTCGGCATCGTTGCTCATGATCATCAGCGGCGTATGCACGTTAGGCAGGTGGAATAATGGTGAGTTCAAAATGTACAGGTCGGGTTTTTCCCACAAGGTAGCACCAATACGGCTTTGGGTATGCTCATACTGAAACTCACGGCTTACGCCGCTTTCCCAGCGGATGCCACCATAAGCCGATGTCATGTTGGCAACGGGCGCTCCTGCCCAGGCAGCCGCGTACATATCATTAACCGTAACCAAATAGGCAACCTGGTAACCGCCCCAGCTTTGGCCCTGTATGCCGATGTGTGCACCATCAACCCAGGGGTTTTTCTTTAACGCTTCAACGCCCGAATTGATATACTCAACTGCCGACGGACCGGGATAGCCGTTCTCATAACTGATATCCGGCGCAAAAACCAAATAACCGTTGCTCACAAAGTAGGATATGTTTAACCTTGATGGGGTTGGCGCGGGCACCTGGTAGCTGTATAAACCATCCGATAGTTTCTCATAAAAATAAGCGATCATCGGGTATTTCTTATTCGGATCAAAATCCTCCGGTTTGTATAAGATACCCTTGGATGTGTGGCCTTTTGGCGTTGTCCAGGTCACCAGTTCGGCAGTACCCCAGTTATAGTTAGCCTGCTGCGGGTTGGTCGCGCTCAGCTTGGTTTCTTTTTTAAAGTTGGTAGTGGTGTACAAGTCTGGCGAAAGCTGGTAGCTGGCCTTGGTGTAAATATAGCTATCGGCATTTTTAGCTTTGCCGATAGGGCTGTACTCGTAAGGGCCCATTACCATTTTTTGAGGTTCTTTATCAGTACCAACTACTTTGGTATAGTAACCCCATTGCTTGGTTTCCTCGTCCTGCACACGCATCCAAAAAGTTTGTTTGGGCACAACATACCTTTTTTCGGGGTCGGTTGATACGTAACGCATAATGAGTTTTTGTTTACGGCCGATGCCATTGGTAAAGTTAGTGGCTTTGCCCGTTGCAGGGTCAATGCTCCAGATATCGTACCTGTCGTAAATAAAAATTTCTTTGTCGCCTTCCGTCCAGGTAACCGATCCGTATTGTGCCGGATCGTCCGGCTGGTCGTTCAGCTCATCGCCAAATTTAACCGGGATATCTTTGGTTATGTTGGTGGTTGTTTGTGTAGCGATGTTATAGGTATACCAGTTCTGCCCTTTAAAATCGAACCAGAAGATATATTTATCACCCGGCGAAACGGTATAATTAGCACGTATCTTGCTGTTGATCAGCTTGCGCTCGCCGGTGTTCAGGTCGATTAAAAAAGCCTGTTTAATGGTCGGTCCGCCTTCCCATTGGGTTTGCACACGCGAGCCGGTGTCCGATAAGCCTAAAGCGTAACGTGCATTTTCCGGTATCACCAGGTCGGGCACAGCTATATCCGCAATCTGGATCATATCTGAGCCTTTTGCCGGGCGTATCACCGCCAGGTAGCTGCGGCGCAGGTCGCGTTGCAGGGTATTCAACTGCTGCGGCTGCATGTAATCGTCCTTATAGTTCCATATGTCCAGCTTGGCAACCTCAAAATCAACAATGGTGGTATCAACAGGTTTAGGTATCGGCGCGGTGCCAAAAAACAGGTCGTTACCGTTTTTGCTGAAATAAGCACGGCCATCGCCGCTAACGGCCCATTTTTTTGGCATAGCGCCCATGCCGTTGGCGGCAATTACTTTGGCGCTATCGGTGCCGGTTAAGCTATAATAGTATAGTTTATAAGGTTTAACCTGTGCTTTTTCAGGGTTCTTTTCGGCTGTAAAAGCAACCTGTTTGCTTGCATCGTCAAACGTTAAGCTGCGGTAAGTGCCTTTGCCGGTACTGATGGCTTTGGCGGTATCCAGCGCGGCATTGTACACGTAAACGCCGGTTGTTACTTTGTTGTTTTTAGCGGGCGCGGTAACCACAAATAGTACAAATTTACCGTCTTTGCTGATCGCGTAGTCGGTTACAAAATTGTAGGTATGCTGCTTGCCATCAACCAGGTTTTTAATGGTCATGTCGCCGCCATCGCGCGATGCCGGTGCGGCTGCTCCGCCCGCTGCTGCTCCGCCGCGTCTTCCGCCGCCTCCCTGGCCGCGCGCCGGTGCACCTGCCGGTGGTGTGACTGCCGGCGCAGCCGGTACCGTTTTTTTGGTTGTATCGGCTACAGGATTGGCCAGGTAGGCAATTACCGATGCCTTTTCGGCTATTTTGAAGGATTTTACCGATGGAATTTTGGTTACCTCATGGCTGCCCAATGTAACCAAACCCAGGGTGTCTTTCGGCATATCGTCGGCGCTTTTCTTTTTAATTTTAGCCATACGGGTATCCTTGTAAAACGGGCGGATCAAAAATACGGCGTATTTCGAATCGCTGGTGAGGCGTACGGTATCGGCCCGCGGCACTTCCATTTTATTGGTGTTTTTGGTGTCGGTAATTACCAGGTTGGCATCCCAGGCCTGGGGTTTAACTACGTAAACTATCCATTTTCCATCGTCGCTGATATGATCGTTACTCAGGCTTTGCCAGGTATCGTACACCGAATGATCGAGCGGTTTTTTTGAAGGTTTTTGTGCGAATGCAAAAGTTGTGCAAATAGTTAAAACTGAAAAGAGTAAGGTTTTGCGCATGATGATAATGAGGCATTAATTAACCATTAAATATGCTGAAAATTTGGTTAACCAGCTAAAATCGCAATAAAAAAGTTACAATTAAGTTTGAAGCAGAAAGCTTAAAGCTAAAATGTATTTGCTTTCGGCCCGCCGACGGGGCTCAGGGCAGGCCGTGGCTAAAGCCTTGTTTGCCACTGGCAACGCTCGTGAGAAAGTCAAAATTAAGAATTAAAAAATAAGAAAAAACCTTGCAAATGGCTCTGCCTGTGGGGTACTAAAACAAGTTCAGCATGACTTTTAAAAAAAACCTGCAACATATACCTAACACAAAAAACAAACTTTCAAACTTTACAACATTCAAACCTTTCAACTAATCAAAAAAACACCTGCAAATACCGCCCTGTTCTTTCTCGCAAAAATTCATCAGATTTGTGGCGCCAACTGACGCCATTATGAACCTCGAATTCAACAAGAACGAAGACATTAACAAGCAGCTTGTTTACGAGCTGAAAACCAGGCTAAAAAAAGTATTTGCCGGTGGCGGCGAAAAGGCGGCAGCCAAACAGAAGGAAAAAGGCAAAATGCTGGCCCGCGAACGTGTGGCTTACCTCATCGATAAAGACAAACCCTGGCTGGAAATTGGCGCTTTTACCGCCGAGGGTATGTATGCCGAATACGGTGGTTGCCCATCGGGTGGCGTGGTTTGCGGTATAGGTTATATCAGCGGCAGGCAATGTGTTATTGTGGCTAACGATGCTACGGTAAAAGCCGGTGCCTGGTTCCCGATAACGGCCAAAAAAAACCTGCGCGCACAGGAAATAGCCATGGATAACCGCCTGCCCATTATTTACCTGGTCGATTCGGCCGGCGTTTTTTTGCCTTTGCAGGATGAGATCTTTCCGGATAAAGAACATTTTGGCCGCATCTTCCGCAACAACGCCATCATGAGCAGTTTGGGTATCATCCAGATCTCGGCCATCATGGGTTCGTGCGTGGCAGGCGGAGCTTATCTGCCTATTATGAGCGATGAGGCCATGATCGTAGATGGTACAGGTTCGGTTTTTTTGGCGGGATCGTACCTCGTAAAATCGGCCATCGGCGAAGATGTGGACAACGAAACCCTGGGCGGTGCTACCACCCATTGCGAAATTTCGGGCGTAACGGATTATAAAATGCCGAACGATGCCGCTGCATTGGATGCTATACGGAACATTATGGATAAGGTGGGCGATTATACCAAAGCGGGTTTCGATCGGATCAAACCGGCAAAGCCGGCACTGACAGAAGAAGATATTTACGGTATTATGCCCGGGGGCCGCGATAAGCCTTACGATATGAAAGAGATCGTACTCCGCCTGCTGGATAACTCCGAATTTGAAGAGTACAAAGAAGGTTACGGGCAATCCATCATCTGCGGGCTTGGCCGGGTGGACGGTTGGGCGGTAGGTATCGTAGCCAACCAGCGCACCGTCATCAAAAATAAAAAAGGCGAGATGCAGTTTGGCGGGGTGATCTATTCTGACTCGGCCGATAAAGCCACCCGCTTTATCATGAACTGTAATCAGAAGAAAATCCCGCTGGTTTTTCTGCAGGATGTTACCGGCTTTATGGTAGGCAGCCGCAGCGAGCAGGGCGGGATAATTAAAGACGGTGCAAAAATGGTAAACGCGGTTGCCAACAGTGTAGTACCCAAGTTTACCATCGTAATAGGCAACAGCTACGGCGCAGGCAATTATGCCATGTGCGGCAAGGCCTACGACCCGCGGCTGATCTACGCCTGGCCCTCGGCAAAAATTGCCGTGATGGGCGGCTCGCAGGCGGCCAAAACCCTGCTGCAAATGCGTACCCAGGGCATGGTAGCCAAAGGCGAAACCATTACCAAAGAGCAGGAAGGTGCACTGTTAAAAGAAATTACTGACCGTTACGATAGCCAGACTACGCCTTACTATGCCGCAGCGCGTTTGTGGGTTGATGGCATTATCGACCCGCTGGAAACCCGCCGGGTAATATCCATGGGCATCGAAGCGGCGAACCACGCGCCGATAGAAAAAGCTTTTAACGTAGGTGTGATCCAAACCTGATCCGTGGCAATTAATTTTGTTGTAAACCTCACCATTTCAGAGTTTTATTAGTATATTAGATGGCAGTTTTATCAGGTAACTTGTTGGCAGATACAACATTTCCAATAAGTTATACGTATAGATAGCCAGATAATAGTGATGAGAAAATTAGTGGTTGCAGTTTGGTTAATTATCCTTTTTACGGGTGTAGGAGTTTTGTTCTGGTACAATGAACTGATCTATCATTTGCCCACGCCCATCCCCGAGCATTACAAACCGGTAAATAACGGTACTGTTATAAAATTGGGCAGCGAGTTCGATGTTTATCAGGGTAAGCCGGTTTTCCTGCATTTTTTTAATCCCGATTGCCCATGTTCGCGCTTTAATATCACCAACTTTAAATCACTGGTAAAGCAGTTTGGCGGGCAGGTAAATTTTGTTGTTGTGGTTATCAATAACCGGAAATATACGGCCCAGGCAATACGTGATAAATTTGATTTAAACATCCCGGTTGTGTTTGATGCTTCGCTGGCTCCTGCCTGTGGGGTGTACTCAACACCACAGGCTGTACTGCTGGACGCACAGCATACTTTGTATTACAGGGGTAACTATAACCAAAGCCGCTATTGCACCGACGAAAAAACCAGCTATGCAAAAATGGCGCTTAACGGCCTGCTGCATGATCATGCCCGGCTGATATTCAGCTCCCTGGCATTAAGGGCCTATGGCTGCAGCTTACCCGATTGCAAAAGATAAAGAGGGGGGGGATTTTTTAATGATTGATGAGCCTACTATATTTTATATGCAGACAAATATGTTCCAGTTAGAAGTAAAAAAACGGTCGGACGGATTAATGAATTACTTTCTAGCGGTGTATTTTGTGATCGGGTTGGTACTCGCTTCGTTTTATGGCACATGGCTTATTGCGCTGGGCGTAGGCGGGCTCTCCCTGGTGGCCTATTATTCGGCCAAAATCGCCTTGCCCGATTCGTCCCTGTATCAATATGTTTTAAGTGCTGTACTGGGCATTTTTATGGCGCAGTATATTTACCAGATGCACGGGTTGTTCGAGATGCATTTTTTTGCCTTTATCGGCAGCGCCATACTCATCACCTACCAAAAATGGAAGCTGCAGATACCGATCATGATCGTGGTAACGCTCCATCATGGCATTTTCAGTTATTTGCAGGATACCGGAGTCAGCAATATCTATTTCACCCAGTTGGATTATTTTGCTTTCCAAACATTTGTTATCCATATTCTTTTGGCCGCAGCAATATTTCTGATTTGCGGCCTGTGGTCGTACCAACTCAAAAAATACAACGAGATGCAGGTGTTGCAAACCCTGCAGGTGGCCGAGTTGCAAAAAGAGGCGCAGATTTCGGCAGAGCGCAAAAAGAATGAAGAAGTACTCGCCCTGGCAAACCAGGAGCTCAGAAAATCAAACCTCGAACTGCAGCAGGCCCGTATTGAAGCCGATCAGGCCAACAAGGCCAAAAGCATATTTTTAGCTACCATGAGCCACGAGATACGTACGCCCATGAACGGGGTGATTGGCATGGCGGCCTTATTGAACGAAACCAACCTGACGGAAGAGCAGCAGATGTTTACCGAAACCATTACCACCTGCGGCGAAACGCTCATCAACGTGATCAACGACATTCTTGATTTCTCAAAAATTGAATCGGGAAGCCTTGAGCTCGAAAGCGAGGACTTTAACCTGCGCCAGTGCATTGAAGATGTTCTGGATATTTTTGCGACAAAAGCAGCCCAGTCGGGTCTTGAACTGGTCTATAAAATCGCCGAAAATGTACCCCAGCAAATCGTAGGCGATCATCTGCGCCTCAGGCAGATACTGATCAACCTGGTGGGTAACGCCATTAAATTTACCGAGCAGGGCGAAGTTTGCATTTGTGTTAACCTGCACAAGCCGGTTGAGGGCGAGGCTGTGGAGTTAAGGTTTGATGTACGCGATACCGGTATCGGCATCCCCGAAGAAAAACTGCATCGCCTGTTTAAAGCATTTTCGCAGGTCGATTCGTCTACCACACGTAAGTACGGCGGCACCGGGCTGGGCCTGGCCATTTCGGAAAAATTGGTGAGCTTAATGGGCGGACAGATCAGCGTTAAGAGCGAACCGGATATGGGTTCGACCTTTTCGTTTACCGTGAGCACCAGCCCCGGTACCAAGATCCTGGTGCCTTATACCCATTACAATATGGACGAACAGGAAGGCAAACGTATCCTGGTGGTTGATGACAATGCGACCAACCTATCCATATTAAAACGCCAGTTTCAATACTGGAAGCTAAAACCGGTACTGGCGGTATCGGGCGAAGAGGCGCTGAACATCCTGTCGAAAGATGCTGATATAGACCTGGTGGTTACCGATATGCAGATGCCCGGTATGGATGGCATCACGCTGGCAAAACGTATTCGCGAGCAACATGCCAGCCTGCCTATTATCCTGTTAAGCTCTATCGGCGAAGATTTAAAAAGCGAATCGGAAGGACTATTCGTTTCTATCATGACGAAGCCTATCAAGCAACACCTGCTAAGCAAGCATGTACTTAACGCCCTGCAGCAACATGCTGCCGTACCTGATGAGCAGGGGGGCAAGAAAAAACTATCGGCCGATTTCAGTCTCAGCTACCCTTACGACCTGCTTGTTGCCGAAGATAACCAGATGAACCAGCATGTTATAGCGCATGTTTTGTATAAACTGGGCTACCAGCCCGACCTGGTTAAAAACGGGCAGGAAGCCATTGAAGCTGCCAACAAAAAAGATTACGGGCTTATTTTGATGGATATGCAAATGCCCGTGATGGATGGGCTGGAAGCGACCCGCATCATCCGCAGCACCGTAGTAAAACAACCGGTTATCATTGCGCTTACCGCCAATACCATGCCCGGCGATGAAGAGGAATGTATAAACGCCGGTATGAACGATTACATCGCCAAACCCATCAAACTTGAAGACCTGATGAACAAGTTTGAAAAATGGTTTTCGGGTAGGATGTGATATCCTAAAGACAGTCGACGGATTGAACACGTTTTTAATGTAGAGGGTGATACAAACCTGAGTTAATATTTGGAGTTTACAAATCAGATATTAACACTGTAAATAAAATTATTGATATTAAGGAAATTAATTTAAACTATGAGGTGTCTTTTATTGACGTTGACATTATTCTTTTCAGTTACTGCGTTTGGGCAACTGACCACAACCCTTAAAAATGAACCCACGCCATTACCTTCATCTCAAGATACCTTAATCGGCCCGCCTGGCATCAAAATAACCAAACTTGCCGACGGTTCTGGTTGGTTTGCTAGTAAGTACGATGCAAGGGGGATTTTGCAGGCCTGTGGTACGTTCCTCGACGAAAAAATGACCATGCCACATGGAAGGTTCAAGTATTTTACTCACACGAGCGCGGATACATCTACACGCTATAATTATCAGCGCCACCAGACAGATACAACTTTTGAACCTGCAAAAACTTATTTGAGCACTTTGGGTTATTTTTCCCACGGCGAAAAATCCGGCCAATGGACAGACTTTGGCCCAACAGGTGCAATAATTGGAATGGCAACTTTTGAGCATAACAAACTTAACGGCCCTTATCAAACTTATAACACCAGTACGGGTAAACTCTCGGTTGAGGGCCAATTTGTAAATGGGATAAGGGAAGGCAGTTGGAATTTGTTATCGTTTGAAGGCGATACGATGAGTACTGATATTTATAAAAAAGGCGAGGTTGTTAAAACCATCTCGCATCTCGACGAAAAGAAATTCCGTCTCAAAAAAGTGAAAGACGCCTATCCAAAATATAACTTCATCGGATATTTAAATTCGCATTTAAACAAAACCGGAGTAAGCGGAGAGGGTACCAGATCGGCTATGTATTCTTTTACGATTGATACAGCCGGGCATATTACGAACCCGTCGGTTGCACCACGCAATAGCTCCGATCATCAAATGGATATAGAAGTTGACACTACAATTATCGATGTTATACTGCAGGCGCCCGCCTGGATACCAGCTGTACAAAGCAAGCAAAAAGTCGAAATGGAAATGGCATTTAATTTGGACGTGGAATATGATAAAAAACACGTCCGCGTTTCGGAAACTAAATATCCACATAATGCGGCTAAGGACGCAGCAACCGATATGTTTAACAATAGCAATGCATCGAGCCGGGTGGGACATTGAAGGAGTTAATCATGCATCCATAGAAAAGGTTTAATGTTAAGATGATATATAAACCTAAGATTAATTGCTGCCTATTGTTGGTGTTCACCAACAACAACGTAGCGATAAGGATGAAGTTTTGGATGTAACCATTCTCCATCTTACCTTTTACCACTCCCCATTTGTTCCCCTTTCACTGGGTTAGGGGGCTACATCGCTACCGAAACAGCCACCCTAAACGGTTTCACATCCACCGTCTCCCAAACACCGGCAGTGATATAAATTTCGCCCTTTTTCCAGGCTTCGAGCTCTTCTTCGGTTTCAAACTGCAGCACCATTACCGAACCTATCATTTTGCCGGCATCATCTAAAATAGAGCCGCCCATTACATAATTGTTATTGGCCAGCAGTTCGTGCACGCCGTCGAGGTGGTGCGGGCGCACGTCCATCCGGCGTTTCAGGGCGCCCTCGTCGGTATGGTCGTAACCGGTTATCAGATATTGTTTCATGATGATGTTTTTTATGAGAAGGTAAATATTGATTTTTTGTTTGCCAAATACGCATACTAATTAGTAAGTGTACTTTTTACAATATTAGTTTTTTTGATCATATTTGAACGCATGAAAACCAACCTACAGCAGCAGTTTCAAAGCCAATATAATAAGCCTGCTCAACATACCTTTTTTTCGCCCGGCAGGGTAAACCTCATCGGCGAGCATATCGATTATAACGGTGGCCTGGTAATGCCCTGCGCCATTACCATGGGCACCTATATGCTTACCGCACCAAATACCGACGGCGTTTTCAGGTTTAAAAGCGTAAATTTTGAAGAAACTGCCGAAATACCCCTGCAGCCATCCTACCAAAAAACAGGCAAGGGCTGGTACAACTACCCGGTGGGTGTGATCAATTACTTTACCGAAGCCGGCAAGCAGCTGCAGGGGCTCGACATTTTATACTACGGCGATATCCCTATCGGCTCGAGCCTCTCGTCGTCGGCCTCTATCGAAGTGGTTACCGCTACTGCTTTGAACATCCTGTTTAATGCCGGGTTCAGCAAGCTCCAGTTAGTGTTGATGACCAAACGCGTCGAGAACGAGTTTATGGGCCTCAACAGCGGTATTATGGACCAGTTTGCCGTTACCTTCGGCGAAACAGATAAAGCCTTAAAACTCAACTGCGATACGCTCGACTACGAAGCCGTCGACATGAACCTGGGCGATAACGTACTGGCTATCATCAACACCAACAAGCCACGTAAGCTGGTCGAATCCAAATATAACGAGCGCGTGCAGGAATGCCGCACCGCTTTAAAAGCGTTACAGCAGGAACTGGATATCAACAACCTTTGCGATATCGATACCGCCACTTTCGACCTGTATAAACACCTCATTACCGACCCGGTAGTTTTGCAGCGCGCTACCCACGTAATTGCCGAAAACGATCGCGTGATCCTGGCGGCGAAAGCATTGGCTGCTAATGATCTGACCGAATTTGGCAAACTGATGTACGCGTCGCATCATTCGCTGCAAAACCTGTACGAAGTGAGCGGCGTTGAACTCGATACCGTTGTTGAATATGCGGCCACCGATAAAAACGTAGTTGGCGCGCGTATGACGGGGGCCGGCTTTGGCGGCTGCGCCATTGCGTTGGTTAAAAAGGATGGTTTTGATAGCTTTGCCAAAGGTGTAACCGAATATTACACCGCCAAAATTGGCTACGCGCCATCGGTTTACAGTTCGCTTATCGGCAACGGCGCGCACCAGATAACAGCATAAATGCGCAAATTAAAATTAGACGAGCTTAACCGCGCCACGGTCGACGAATTTAAAGCACAGCAAAAACTGCCTGTTGCCGTAGTGCTGGATAACGTGCGCAGTTTGCATAACGTAGGCTCTGTCTTCCGCACCGGCGATGCTTTTGCCGTGGAGCAGATTTGCCTTTGTGGGATAACCGGCACGCCGCCTAATCGCGAGATCGAAAAAACTGCCCTCGGCGCTACGGCCTCGGTCAACTGGTCGCACTTTGCAAGCACCCTTACCGCTGTCCAACAATTACGCAACGACGGTTATGTGATCATCGCTATTGAACAGGCCGAAAACAGCACTATGCTGCACCAGTTCGAACCCGGGCCCGGCAAAAAATACGCCCTGATTTTTGGCAACGAGGTAAATGGCGTAGATGATGAAGTAATGCAGCAGATAGATGCCTGCATCGAGATACCACAATTTGGCACCAAGCATTCTTTCAATATCGTGGTATCGGCAGGTATTGTTTTATGGGATTTTTTTTCGAAATTGAACCTGAAATAGAATCGTTGCGCATCGGCCCTTCCCTACACCCTCCCAAGGGCGGGTGTAGGGAGGGGTTTGGGTATTGATGGTTCATTTGCACATCTGCACATTCACTCATTTGCACATTAGGTTATGAACGCCCTCGCCAAAAAGCTCCTCATTAAACCAAATACCACCTGGTTGTTTTACCATGTCCCGCCGGATTGTATGAACCTGCTGCAACCCTTGCCCGATGGCGTAACCGCGCATACGCATATTACCGGCGAGGTGAACGGCATCGTGTTGTTTACGCAAAAGCGCGCAGACCTGGTGAATCAGCTCAAGCTCATTGTCCCCCTCATTAAAAAAGATACGATGGTATGGGTATGCTATCCCAAAAAAAACTCGGGTATCGAAACCGACCTGGCTATGGGCGAGTGGGACATGCTTCCGGCCTTCGGTGTTGAAGCCGTCGCTGCTGTAGCGTTTGACGAACGGTGGACCTGCGTTAGGATACGCCTTGCCGGGTTAAGTAAAAAATCGGGTGTATGCGTGGATGAGATCAGGGAGAACGAATACGGCAACTATATCGACGTAGATAAAAAGGTCATCACCCTGCCGCCCGACGTACACGAAGCCCTGCAAGCCGAACCGGCTGCCCTTGCCGTTTACGAAAAGCTGGCTTACTCGCACCGTAAAGAATACATCATGTGGATACTTACCGCCAAACAGCAAAAAACCCGCGATGCCCGTTTGATAAAAATGGTGGAGATGCTACTGGCTAACAAAAAGAATCCCGGAGATAAGTAGAAATTAACAAACGGGTCATGCTGAACTTGTTTCAGCACCCCTCGTGATTGGTATAAAAGCGACGAATTACGCCATCGCTTCTTCCTGTTTTGCAATATACAGATCGTATTCCATCTGCATACCGAACCAGTAGTGGGAACTGATCCCCAAAAGCCTTTCGAGCCTGATGGCCAATTTTGCAGATATATTGCGTTTGCCCGCAAATATTTCGCTTAAATGGTGCGGTAATATATCTAAAGCTTTCGCTACATCTTTTTTAAGCATATCGCGCGCTTCTATTTCTTCGAGTAAAAATTCACCGGGGTGGAATGCTTCTATCTCGATCTCAGTACCAGTATGATCAAATACCTGATTGTTCATAATAGTATAAACGCCTCCTGGCGTAAAAGTTTATGAGTAATGATTGTTTATTTCTTCTATGCAGATAATTTCAATCTTATCACTCTTGTTTTCATCAATTCGGAATATGATCCGATAAGCGATATTTAAACGTATCGAATACTTACCCTCATATTCCTTGCCTTTCAATTTCTCAAAATGCAGGCTTTTAATTTGTCGCAGATCAGCAGAATTTTTTGCCTGCTGAATTTGAAATACACGCTTTTTAAAAATCTTCAAAATCTCAATAGGATAAGGCGATTTTCCTATTGGATTACCTTTGGCCACCTCACTTAGAAAATGGTCTTCGATAATTAATTTCATTTTAAACTTTCTTTAAATTTTAAAACAATTAATAATAAAAAATAATAGCGCATACCTTTTAGCGCTTTTCCTAATTCCAATTCCTAATTGTTGTTTGTTTTAAAAAAAGTTCAAGACAAATATATAAAAAGAAATCAATATAACCAAATTTTGGTAAATTAAAACAAGGACAGCTGAGAATTCTGATCATCCATTTTTTGTCTCACCGGCAGCTCCCCAAAATTCGAAGTCGAAACCCCCAATAACCGTATTTTCTGCCCATCCTCAAACGAGGCTGCCATGAGCTTTTTGGCTATGGCCGATATCGTTTCCAGGTCGTCAGTAGCAACAGCGAACGATTGGCTGCGGGTAATGGTCTTAAAATCGCTGTATTTTACTTTGAGCGTTACGGTACGTGCTTTCAGGTTGTTTTTGGTGAGGCGGTTATATACAATAACCGCAAGTTTATCCAGTTCGGGGTCCGTTTCTTCGAGCGTGGTGAGGTCGTACGGAAAAGTATCCTCGGCGCCAACCGATTTGGTTTCCTGGTCGGGTTCAACAGGGCGCTCATCGATGCCGCGTACAATGCGGTAAAAAAAACGGCCCGATTTACCAAAATGTTTTACCAGTTCATCTTCTGTTAAGCGTTTCAGATCGAGGCCTGTAAACAGGCCCATCTTCTTCATTTTTTCGGCAGTAACCTTGCCTACGCCGTGAAATTTCTCGACAGGCAGGGTTTCCATAAAAGCTTCGATAGCTGACGGCCCAATGAATTTCAACCCGTCGGGCTTATTCATATCGGATGCGATCTTGGCAACAAACTTATTTACAGATACACCGGCCGAAGCGGTCAGATTTAACTCATCCTTAATAGCTTGCTTTATTTCTTTGGCGATATCGATTGCCGAGCCTATGCCAAGTTTATCATTGGTTACATCCAGGTAAGCCTCATCCAGCGAAAGCGGCTCGATCAGGTCGGTATACCGGCTGAATATTTCGCGGATGTGGTTGGATACTTCTTTGTAAACAGCAAACCGCGGGCGAACAAATATAACATGCGGGCAAAGCCGTAAAGCAGTTTTCGAGGGCATGGCCGACCGTACCCCAAATTTACGAGCCTCGTAACTGGCCGTGGCCACCACGCCGCCCCGCCCTTCGGGCGAACCGCCGACCACGATAGCTTTGCCGCGGTATTCGGGGTTATCGCGCTGCTCAACCGACGCGTAAAAGGCATCCATATCGATGTGGATGATCTTGCGCAACGGTGTTGGGGTTTCGGTATCCATGACGGTTACACAAATATACTCATTGTATGAATGGGGACATTCGCGATTTTTCTGACTACTTTTTGTGGTTTTTTAGCAGGTCTTCTATCCGGTCGTCAGGAACCAGGTCGCTCACCCGGATAATTTTGATCTGCCTGAAATCGGGGTGTTGTGTATTGATCACGTAGTTATTTGACTCGGGAATTACTGCCGAAGGCGCTTTTAACAGGCAGGTTTGCTGTTCATCGAACCATTTATTGCCAATGGCCTGACAGATGGCGTAATCCCTGAAATCGCGCCAGCCTGCTTTGAGCTTTTGTAAAGGTATTATAGTTACACTAATGTCGTCGGGTATTTCAATTACTACGATCTTAAAATCGCGGTTAAAGCCAACCCCTTGCCTGCGCACCATATTTTCTAATAAAGCTAAGGGTATCGATTCGGCAGCGTATATCACCTTTTTACCTGCCGATGCCCAGCGCCCAGCTACGCCCGATGCAGTTAATTTGGTGGCATAGTTGATATGGCCTATCCTGAAAGCAAGCATACTTATATTGCGTCGCCGTAGGCCAGTTTGGTGATCTCGTCGGTTACCAGGTCAATCCCACCCGAAGTATTCAGCCATTCGAAAGGAGTTTCTTCAGCGTTCCAGAAAGGTTTGCGCAGCCAGTAGTTAAACTCGGCCGTGCTGCCGAATATCTCTTCGCCTTTGTTAAATAAGGCTATCAGCTTAAGCAGGTGTTCGCTGTAGGCGGGCTCCAGGCTTTTTTTCTTATCGTGATAGTTGCTGATGGTGCGCGAACTAATGTTGAGTAATCCCGAAAGCTCTTTGTAGGGCATATTGATAGCCTGCGCAAAATCAAAAAACAATTGCGTGCCAACGCCCATACGCGCGCTTTTAACAATAGCAAAGTTATCGCCGATGTTAAGCTTGCTTAGCTTTTGCTTTAAAGCAGGGGTGTGGTGTTGTATTGCTGCGGTTGGCATGTTTTTTATCTTTCTAAAAACAAATATACGAAATATTTCAATTTATAAAACGAAAAATTTCAGAATTGTTTTAGCGATTTTACTTCATACCCGCAACCAGCCATTGATAAAACGCCGGGAAAGCACCGCGCCATTGTGCCTCGTTATGTTTGGCGCCTTTAATTACCGTTGTTGGCGTATTCGTTAATGGCAAGCCATCATTACGCGCGATATCGGCCATTTTAAGCATATCCGTATCCATGGTATCGCCCTCCTGGTCGCCGCAAACAAAGTAAAAACGTTTGGCCTGGCCCGCATGGGCCCTGGCATAATCGTATATCGGCGGGTTTATCCAGAATGCCGGCGAGAAAACACCCGCGCTGCCAAATACTTTAGGATATTTCAGTTCGGCGTACATGCTGATCAGACCGCCCATCGAACTGCCTGCAACTGTGGTATGTTTGGCATCGACGAGAGTATGGTAATGGCTATCGATATACGGTTTTAAGGTTTCCACCAAAAAGTCCACATATTTATCACCAAGTGGCTTCCCGTATTTCGATTCGTAAGGGCTGTACTCCACGATGCGCGCTTCGCCGCCATGGTCAACCCCTACCACAATAAACTGTTGCTGCCCGGCTTTCAGGCTGTCCAGAAACTCATCCACGCCCCATTCGCCAAAGCCGCTGGTATATCCGTCAAAAAGGTTTTGCCCGTCGTGCATATAAATTACCGGGTATTTCTTTTTGCCGGTTTCGTAGCCTTTCGGCAGATAGATCCATACCCGGCGTTGTTTACCTAACTGCGGGATATCAAATTTTTCGCTGATGATATGCACCTGCGGGCTGGCGGTATGCACACGCTGGATGGGCGGGTGCAGGTCCTGCCAGTCGGCTACGGTAAGGTAAACAGTAGTATCATGCGCCAGGTGCAGGTTGCGATTGCCAAACCCGGCGCCGTTCGGGCCGCATTCAACCTTATCCCAGCTGCCGCGCACAAGTTTGTACTCGTAATTGCCGGGGGCTAATGTTTTATTTAACGTATAGGTGTTATTATTGAAGGCGAACTGCCAATCGGCCCTAGCCGGCGACCAATCGTTAAAGTTACCGGCTATATAAATGGCTTTCGGTTCGGGCATGCGGACAGGCACGGTGCCGATCACAAAGTTGACCTTGACCTGCGCATGCAAAACAGGCGCGCTTAATAAAAAGGCGAAGAATAGCAGTAAACGTTTCATACTCAAATGTAGGTTGGTTTATTTTGGAATCTACAAATGTACGTAAGTTTGCGTAGGGACAGAAACGCCCGCCTGCCGGACGGGCAGGGATACCGGCCTGTGGCTAATGCCTGCGTAGTATGAGTGCCTGCCTGCCGGACGGGCAGGGATGGCCCGGCCGAAGGCAACGCCTCATTATTCATCGCGCAAAGGCACAAAGACGTAAAGTTTTTTAATCCTTTTCTTAGCGCCTTATGCGCCTTCGTGCGAGGCCTTTTTTCATTTATCTCCTTCGAAATGACAATGACTTTAAAGGTTTACACCTTTCCTAACTCTTCCAGATCCTCCGCGCTCAGTTCAATATCGGCAGCTTTCATATTCTCTTCCAAATGCGCCACGCTCGATGTGCCGGGTATCAGTAAAATGTTTTCGGCATGGTGCAGCAGCCAGCTTAATGCCAACTGATGTGCCGTAGCGTTGTGTTTCTTAGCGATGCCCTCAATTTTTTCAAGGCCTTCCTGGTTGCCGCCGCCCAGCGGGAACCAGGGGATAAAAGCAATGTTATTGGTTTTGGTATATTCCAGTTCGGCTTCCCATTTACGGTTATCGATGCTGTACATGTTTTGCACCGATACAATCTCGACAAACTCCTGCGCCTTTTTGATCTCGGCAACGCTCACTTCCGATAGGCCGATGTGTTTGATCTTACCTTCCTGCTGGGCTTTCTGTAAAAACTCCAGCGTCTTCTCAAACGGAACTTTTGGATCGATGCGGTGCAGTTGATACAGATCAATCTGCTCCAGCTTTAACCGTTTCAGGCTGCCCTCCAAAGCTTCTCTCAAATGCTCCGGACTTGAGTTTACCGGCCATTGGTTTGGCCCGGTGCGCAACAAACCGCCTTTGGTAGCGATCACTAAACCTGCGGGGTAGGGGTGTAAGGCTTCGGCTATCAATTCTTCCGATACGTAAGGGCCGTAACTGTCGGCCGTATCTATAAAATCTACACCCAGGTCGACCGCGCGTTTTAAAACCCTGATAGCTTCGTCGTGATCTTTGGGCGGCCCCCAGATGCCTTCGCCTGTAATGCGCATAGCGCCGTATCCAAGGCGGTTAACGGTCAGGTCGCCGCCGATAGTGAATTTTTTATTAATGCTCATAACTGATGTTGTTTTGTTTAGAATAAACAGTTGCGTATGGCTATTGTTGGCCCCGGCCGGTTTTTGACTTACGGATTATGTTAGATACTAAACTTGTATGCTAATGAATACAGTTTTTAAAAACCGAAACACATATTTAATATCCTATTAACTAATGTAAAACAATGGCAGGGCTTTTGTATAATCATTACTGCAGATCGGGATGATATTGATTTGCAAAGATCTTAACAACCAAATTAAAACGTTATGAAAAAGTACATTAAAATACTCGTGTTATTTTTAACTCTCATTATTTTGGGTGGCAGCATAAGTAACGCTCAAACCACTTATCACCGCAAACACCGTAAATGGAGCAACAGGGCCAAGGGTGCTGCTATAGGTGGTGTTGGCGGAGCGGTTGCCGGTGGTATCATCGGCCATGGTGCCGGCGGCGCGCTTATCGGTGGCGCCATTGGTGCCGGCGGAGGTTATATCATCGGCGATGCCAAAGATCGTAAAAAACAACGCGAACGCGAAGCTTACTTGCGCGCGCATCCAAGCCGCAAACCTAAATCCGTTACAACCACTACCACAGTGCGCACAGCCCACTACTAATAGTTAATACGTTTATACTTTTTTGAAAAACGGCCATGCGTGAGGCGCATGGCCGTTTTTTTATATCTGGCAAATCCAAGTGTTATTATTCATATGATATCGTACATTTTTTTTGGAACGTATTGAAGTTTACTATCTGATCAGTTTTTAAATAAAAAAATAGGGGAATTTGGATTCAAGTTCTCCTATTAGGCCGTATCTTCATTCTGGTTCAACCGTTGGTCAAAGAAAGCATCACGGCCAGGGAATCCATATAATCCGCCCAATGAATGATCTTCCGGCCTTTGACCGTAATGATCGAGCAAAAGCGGTTGTCATACGATTTTCCGGTAGACGGTACCGTGCCGTGCACCTCGTATTCCAGCACGATCACATTTTCCGGCTGCTGCATTTTATACACCCTGAGCTGATTAGCCGAATGCAGGACGTTGCTATAGCCGCTGAACCAGTCCATATAGGCTTTTCTGCCCGATATCTTGTTGGTAAAACCCGGAAAGTTATACCGGAACTCAAATACCGCATCTTCGGCTACGGCGTCCCAAAAGTGTGCGCCATCAACTTCCCCCTGAAGGCCCTCCATGATAATGCTGAAAAACGGCTCGGCATTTTTATTAAATCCCGGATGGTTCCTGTTCAATTCGATCTTTTTCATCATCAGTATTCTAAATGGTACAATTTTAGTTTATTTAAGCAGCATGGTAAGCCGGCGCGAACACTTTTTCAGCAAAGACCTCGGCGCTTGTTGGTGAGGAATTTTCAGCCGTCCGCTGCTGGTAGTTCATGATGCCGCTTTTCAGGGAGGCTTCCATGTTCACGATATCCTGAGCCACGTTTTCGGAAATGCCCTGGCTCATCATACCCGCCTTCGCCTGGCCGGGCGGGAACTGCACCAGTTGCAAATCCGGCTTCCCGATGGACCGGCCGATGATACCGGTGATCTCGCTAAAGGAATAGTTCCGGTCGCCTAAGACGGGCCTTACCATTTTACCGGTAAAACCGGGATTTGCCAGCGCCTTTGCGGCAACTGCTGCAACATCGCTGGTCGCTGCCATCGGTATCGGGTGGTCCCTATCTGCTGTGGTACCATTGATGCCTGTATTTTTAATAAGGCTGATATTGAGCAGCGCATTATCGAGGAAATAAGCCGGACGAAGATGCATAACGTTCACATCTTTTAACTGGTTTAGCTTGACCTCCTGTTCAGCCAAACCAGCGATCAGGCCATTACCCTCGTGCAGCTGCGCGCCCGCACTGCTGAGGTTCACGATAGACCGGATACCTGACCGTTTGATCGCTTCGATCGCTGCATCGCCTACTGCCCGCTGAAAAGCCCGGTAATCGGGTGCGGTGAAATTGGGCGGCAGCAAAATAAATGCGCTGTCTGCGCCTGTAAATGCGGCCGTCAACAGATCTACATCGGTGAGATCACCGGCGATCAGTTCCGCACCGGTCTCGCCGAACCTTTTTTCCAGCTCACCCGACCGGGCAATTAATTTTAAGTGGTGCCCTTCCTTCAGGAGGAGGCTGGCGATCTTGCCGCCAACTTTGCCGGTAGCGCCTAAAACAACAATGGTCTTTTTCATTTGATCTTATCTTTTTTGTTAATAACAAATCTCTATATTTGATTTCATAATAGATGGTACATACTTATTTGTACTATACTAACCAAAAAGAAAGTAATGCGAAAAACAACATCCACCAACTTTTCGAACGAAGAAGCGCTGGCCGCCATCTGCCCGATGCACAATGTGATGCGGGTGTTAGGCGGCCGCTGGAAGATTGCGCTGCTGTATTTTATCTACCAGGGCCATCACCGTTTCGGGTTATTGCAGAAAAAGATGCCATTTATCACCACGAAAATGCTCAGTGCACAGTTAAAAGAACTGGAGCAGGACGGCCTGATCCACCGGAAGATCTACGCCGAGATGCCGCCGCGCGTCGAATATTCCTTAACCGAAAAGGCGCAAACTTTATTACCCGTACTGGAAGACCTGTACAACTGGGGCGAACGGTATATTGCGGTACCGGCATAATATCACGCAGTTTCAGGAAAACAGAGGTGTATTGAAAACAGAGGTGTATGATGCGAATAAGGTGTATGTTTACACGTGAATAATCACACTAAGCCGCGACAGTAAAAATTATTTACATTGGGCTGTAACTCAAATGCATGCTTTACGTCTAAATTAGTAATATGATATTTTTCAGGCTGTTTCGCGAAAGCATAATTTTTGCCCTTGATGCATTGCGGCAAAATAAGCTGCGCACCATATTATCCTTATTGGGTATCACAATCGGCATCTTTACCATTATTGCGGTATTTTCGGCGGTGGATACCCTGCGCGATAACCTGCAAAAAAGCGTAAATAAGCTTGGGAGCAATAGTATTTTTGTGCAAAAATGGCCATGGGCCTTTGGTAGCGATTACCCCTGGTGGAAATATATACAGCGCCCGGTTCCCAAAATACGCGATTATGAAGAACTCGAAAAGCGTTTGCAAAGTGCCCAGGGTATATCATACGAGGCATTTATTGATAGCCGCACCGTTAAATATCTTAGTAATAGTGTCGACAACGCCGAAATCAGCGCAGCCTCAGTAGATTATAACAAAACCTGGAACCTCGATTTCCTCGACGGGCGGTATTTTACCGATATTGAGTCGAGGGCGGGTGCGCCGGTAGGGCTTATTGGTTATGATGTTGCCGAAGGTTTATTTAACGACCCCATGCAGGCCGTAGGTAAACAAATAAAAGTACTGGGGCGAAACGTAAACGTGGTAGGCGTTTTTGCGAAACAGGGCGAAGATATGCTCGGTATATCATGGGATAAATCCATCATCCTGCCGCTGAATTTTGCACATAACGTAATTGATGTGCAAAACGAGAGGTACAACCCGCAAATAGTTGTTAAGGGCCGCGAGGGTGTTGGCGCCGAAGAGGTGGAAAGCGAGCTCGAAGGTTTAATGCGCAACATACGCCGCATACGTCCCGGCGAAGACGATAACTTCGCCCTCAATAAATCCACTATCCTGTCTAACCAGCTCGATACTCTGTTCAGTACAGTTAATGTGGCCGGGTTTATCATCGGTTTATTCTCGATCCTGGTAGGCGGTTTCGGCATTGCCAATATTATGTTCGTGTCGGTAAAAGAGCGTACCAATATTATCGGTATCCAAAAATCGCTGGGCGCTAAAAACTATTTCATTATGCTCCAGTTTCTTATCGAGGCCATATTGCTTTGCATTATGGGCGGAGCGATTGGTATCGGCATAGTTTACGGCGGAACCTTCGCCGTTAAAGCCATGATCGATATTCAGGTGGTTTTATATCTTAAAAACATCATCCTGGGTGTAAGTATCTCCATCATCATCGGGATAATTGCAGGCATTGTGCCGGCCTGGTTTGCCTCAAGGTTAGATCCGGTTGAGGCGATAAGAACCAATTGAGTTGCGGGTTTCGGGTTGTGTGTTGCGAGTTTAGGAATATCAATGTAATTATAGTTAAGCTCAGATTACCGCTTTGAAGCTTAAACTTACAGTCAGAAACAGGAAAAACCCCCAAAACTCACAACAGGCAACTCACAACAAATCTTACTGCTCCACCTTTGCCCTTTGATAATACCTCAACAGCTTCTCAAACAGCACTTCGGGCACAAAAGGCTTGGTGAGGTAATCGTCCATGCCGTAGCGGGCGGCTTTGGCGCTGGTTTCGGGCATGGCATCGGCGCTCAGGGCAATGATCGGTATATCGGGTTGGGTTTGTTTGATGAGCGCGGCCGCCTCGAAACCATCCATTACCGGCATTTGCAGGTCCATCAGTATCAGGTCGAAATTATGGGCCATGGCAACCTCAACGGCCATTTTACCATCGGTAGCCTGTTGTACGCGTGCGTTCCAGTTTTTTAAAAACTTATTGGCAATAAGCAGGTTCATTTTATTATCGTCAACCAGCAAAATCTTCATGCCGTTAATGTTGGCCCCTTCGGGCTTCTGTTGTTCGGCAGGGGCTGCTGCTGCTGGCACAACCTCTGCCGGTTCGTCTATTTCGGCCTTTTCGAAGGTAATGGTAAAGCTAAACTCGGTGCCCTCGCCCGGTTTGCTGCTCAGGTGTATGGTGCTGCCGTGCAGCTCAACCAGGCGCCGGGTGATGGCCAGGCCAAGGCCGGTGCCGCCATAATCGGCAGCGGTGGAGCTGTACTCCTGCGTAAACGGATCGAAAATTTTATCAATATTCTCGGGCGCTATGCCTATACCGGTATCGGCCACTATAAATTTGATCGATATGCTGCCTTGCTTTATCTCCTGCGATTCGAGACGCAGGTAAACCGTACCGTTGGTGGTAAACTTAACCGCGTTGCTCAGCAGGTTATTCAGTATCTGGCCCAAACGCAGCTGATCGCCTATCAGGTTAGCCGGGATATTCTTATCAAAAGCAAGCTCCAGTTTCGAGCCGTTGTCTTCGGCTTTGGTAGCAAAGGCCTGCAAAATATTCTGCGCCAGTTTCTGGATATTGAACTGCAGCTTGTACAGTTCCAGCTTGCCCGCTTCAATCTTATTATAATCGAGGATGTCGTTGATCAGTTCGAGCAGGTTATTGCTCGAAAACTTGAGCGTGTGCAGGTATTCCAGCTGGCGGGGCGCAGGGTTATCCTGCAGCAGCAGGTTAGTGGTGCCGATCACCGCGTTCATAGGCGTGCGTATCTCGTGGCTCATGATTGACAGGAACTCCGACTTAAACCTCGACGATTTTTCGGCATTTTCCTTAGCCAGTATCAGGGCCTCCCGGGCCTTCTTAATATCCGTAATATCCTCGCCTATGCTGGTTGTTTCGGCAATGTTGCCAAACTCGTCGTGCGTAACCGTATTTTTCCAGTTAATCACCCGCTGTTTGCCATTTTTGCAGATGATAGGGCTGGTGTGCTGGGTGTAAAAGCTGTTGCTGTCCAGCCAGGCCCTGAATTGCTGTTTCAGGTTTTCGGGCACAAAAGTATCTATCCAGTTCACGCCCAGCAATTCGCCTTTATCGTAACCAACTATATCGGCCAGGTGTTTATTGCAAAAGATGATCTCGCCCTGTTTGTTTAAGGTTACCGCGGCAAGGTTAATGGTTTCGAGTACGTTTTTATATTTATTCTCGGCACGCTCAAAATCAATCTCAATCTTACGGCGCTCGGTCAGGTCCTGTATCGTACCGATGATCTTACGTATCGCGCCATCCTTTTTAAGAGTTTTGCCGATAATGATGCTCAGGTATTTTAAGTTACCCTTGCCGGTGATGATGCGGTACTCTAAAAACAGGCGGTTAAGCTTGCTGTGATCCCTGAAAAGCGACGATACCATCGCCTTATCGTCGGGGTGCACAAAGGCCAGCAAAAGTTTAAAGTGGTTTTCGTTTTTAACCTCTTCTTTTTCGAGGTCGTAAATGCGGTAAATTTCATCGCTCCATTCCAGGTCGTTCACCTTTACGTCCCATTTCCAGCCGCCCACTTTGGCAATGGCCTGCACTTCCATCAATTCGGCCTGGCTGGTGCGGATGGTGCGGTTGGCCATTTTGCTTTCGGTAATATCCTGCACAATGCCTGCCACTTTAATTATCTTGCCTTTATCATCCTTTACCGGGTAACCGCTTACAACCTTAATATATTTGAGGCTGCCTTTTGGTGTAATGAGCCTGTGTTCAAACTCGGTGAGCGGGTTGCTGGCCAGCGACGAAAAATATTGTTGCGCGATTGGCCTGTCGTCGTCATGTATCAGGCTGATGTAATAACTCAGCTTGGTTTTGTCGGGTGGGATGTCGGATACCTCGAGGATCGAGAACAGGTTGTTCGACCAAAATATATCGTTGTAGGTGCTGTCGGTCCACCAACTGCCGAGTTTGGCAACCACCTGTTCGTTATAGAGTATCAGTTCGTTCTCTTTTAAAGCGGCGGCAGTTGCTTTGAGCTCAGTAATATCGGTAATGGTAACGGTTACGTGCTGGGTAAAGTGGCGGTCTTCATCAAATACAGGGTTAACAACCGCTTTGTACCATTGCTCGTTACCAAACAGCGAGTAAAACTCAAAAGAAGCCTGTTTTTGCGTTTTTTGTACGTGCTTAAAATAATTGGTCAGTACGGGCACCTGCAGGTTATTGATATTGGTACCAATCAAGGTTTCGGGCTGGTTCAATAAAATATCATCGGTTTGGTACCATTCGCCTACGCAATTCTTATGGGCATCATATTCAAACACCAGGGCGGTGTTGGCTGCGCTCAGACCCCGCAGTTTTATTTTTATCTGCTCCAGTTCGGTACTGGTTTGACGGAGTTCGGCGTTGCGTTCCCTGATATCGATGTTTACCTTAATGGCCCGTAAAATATACGAGCGCCTGAACAGGAACAGCGTGGCCGCCAGGCCCGTAAACAAAATGAGGCCAATGCCCATCAGGTTTAGTTGTACAATAATCGTCGAAAAAAACAGGCCGCAGCCAAATGCCGCAAAATTCAATAAAGATAGCGTCAGTATTTCGTATGAGCTGCGGCAAAAAAAGCTAAGTACCAGCAACGATACCAGCGAGCCTAAATAATATTCGCCTATAAAATTATTGGCGCCTAAAAGGTAACAGTTGTTAATGGCCAGGAAAACGATCAGCGTAACATAGGCCGAAGCATAGTAAACCTTTTTTTGATCGAAAAAGGAAATGAGCGCCGTGATGATGCATAGCAAACTGCTGCCAACACGGTACATGGCCGGGTCGAACGACTGGGGAGCGTAATCGAGGTACAAAAAATGGAAGGCAAGATTAATAAAACACAAAAGGATAAAGAACAGGCGATAAAAGTCTTTATCGGTATTTGCGTTCGATAGTTTAAAAATGCTCAGAGCCATCAGTTTAATAGGGTATTACTCGAAATTTTGGTTATAATTGCCAGGCGTAAACCGGAAACTAAATTTTTACAATTCTATCAAATTCTAAACCATAAAAGTACACAGATTTATTTACATTTGCCTATTACAATACAATTTCTATGTCAGAAACAATACAGTTAAAAATTGGTGATAAAACTTACGATCTGCCTGTAATACAAGGTACCGAAGATGAAAAAGCGATAGATATTTCAAAACTCCGCGACCTTACAGGATATGTCACTTTAGACATTGGATATAAAAATACCGGCGCTACCAAAAGCGCTATCACGTTTCTCGACGGCGAAGCTGGAATATTAAAATATCGTGGTTACCCTATTGAACAGCTGGCTCAGAAATCGACCTTTTTGGAGGTTGCTTATTTACTGATCTACGGCGAACTGCCTACAGCCGGTCAGTTGAAAGAATTTCAGACCAAAATCAACAAACACACCCTGGTGCACGAAGACCTGAAGAAGTTTTTCGACGGTTATCCTTCACACTCGCACCCGATGGGCCAGTTAACAGGCCTGATCAGCTCATTATCAGCTTTTTACCCTGAGTCGTTAGCCACTCCTCAAACCCCGGAAGCTATTGATGAGACCATCATCAAGCTGCTGGCCAAGATGACGACCATCGTATCGTGGATCTATAAAAAATCATTGGGCCACCCGGTTATCTATCCTCAAAACAAATTCGATTACGTAACCAACTACCTGTACATGACCTTTGGCCAGCGTACCGAAGAGGTGACCATCGACCCTGTGGTTGTTGATGCCATGAACGTGCTGCTGATACTGCATGCCGATCACGAGCAGAACTGTTCGACCTCTACTGTACGTATCGTAGGCTCGTCCGACTCCAACTTATACTCGTCGATCTCTGCCGGTATTTCGGCGCTTTGGGGCCCGCTGCACGGCGGCGCTAACCAGGCGGTTATCGAAATGCTGGAGAAGATCAAGGCCGATGGCGGCGATACCGATAAATGGATCGCGAAAGCGAAAGACAAAAATGATCCGTTCCGTTTGATGGGCTTCGGTCACCGTGTATATAAAAACTTCGACCCGCGTGCCAAGATCATCAAAAAAGCCTGCGATGATATCCTGGAGAAATTAGGCATCGACGACGAGGTGTTGGATATTGCCAAACGCCTTGAAGAAGTAGCCCTGAAAGACCCTTACTTTGTTGAACGTAAACTATACCCTAACGTTGACTTTTACTCGGGTATTATTTACCGCGCGCTGGGTTTCCCAACCGAAATGTTCACCGTGCTGTTTGCACTGGGCCGTTTACCGGGATGGATTGCCCAATGGAAAGAACTGCGCGAAAACAAAGAGCCTATCGGCCGCCCGCGCCAGATCTACACCGGCGCTACCACCCGCGATTATGTGGAGATAAGCAAACGGTAATTTTACGGGCATAAATATTTAAGGGCCTTGCAATGATTGCAGGGCCTTCTTTATTAAAAATACAACACGGTTAAAGGTTACAGGCCGGTTGTGATGTCACGACAAAAAAACGCCCGGCGTCGACTGCGTTCGCAACGTTTTTGCCGGATTAGAAAAATAGTTTGGTGCAGTTGGGTTTTGTACCAACGTAAATTCGTGAAACGTTACAAATTGCTTGGTAGCCAATATGGGGTTATTAGCAATAATGATTATGGCAGGGTTTTGCCACTCTTTTTTAGTGCGTATAGCACCGCCATTAGCGTTCTGGTCCCGAGTATCACCGGTCCCATCGGGGGAATAAATCATAGCTTAAAAATTAGGTTTGTAATAAATGTGATACAAAATTATGTGAAAACAAAATAATTCGTCGGTTTTCAATTAATTAACCATCGGTTCATTGGTGATTGCCTGAGTTTTTATCCTGCACCCGTAGCTTGCAGTCGTTTAAGTTTAATTGCGTGTGATTTCGTTTTGTGATAATTATTTAATGTAAATTAAATATATTAAAAATCTTGGCAACCTTTTGCAATTTTTGTGCGTGATAGTGTATATAAATTAAATATCACCGCCATGAAAAACAAAATTTTAACCTTGCTATTGCTCGTTGTAACAGTAGCAATAGTAATTTACAGCTGCAGTAAATCATCCAACCAGCAATCGGCCGGTACAGGTACCGGCGGGCCCACGGGCGGCGCCAGTGTGTCGATCCAGAATTTTGCCTTCGTGCCCGATACTATCCGTATCAAAGCCGGCCAAACCGTTACCTGGACCAATAAGGACAGCGCACCGCATACTGCAACATCGCTAAACGGCGTTTTTGGCAGTAACAATCTGGCAACTAACCAAACCTTCCAGTTTACTTTTAACACCGCGGGCACCTTTTCATACCACTGCACGGTGCACCCGATGATGGCTACCGCTTATGTTATCGTAACTAATTAATAGCCGTTCCCTCTGCGCAATTTATATTCCGATAATTTTTTGCGAAATTGACCTGCCCTGCAAGGCGGGTCAATTTATTTTTATGCTGAACTACAAACGTCTCGATCATGTGTACATCTCCGTGCCGCCCGATAAGGTGCACGATGCCGATTTATTTTATACCAGGGTAATGGGTTTTGTACCGACGTACAGGCCATCGGTGTTCAATTCGTCAAAAGGTTATTGGTACCAGTTGCCCGGGGTGGAGCTGCATATCGGCACCGAAGACGGTACGCCGCTATCCAAACAGCATTTTGCCATGGAAGTTAATGATATCAAAGCCGCGCGCGAACACCTAATAGCCAACGGGGTACAGATATGCGAAGAAGTCGCCATCCCCGGCCGGGAGCGTTTTACTTTTAAAGACCCGTTCGGGAACAGGATTGAGTTTTTGGAGTATGATAGATAACAGGCTTAGCTTGCCCTTTCTGTTACAAGCCGCTTTTCCTTTTTTAGCCTATAGTATTTTAAGGTGAGCGGAAACAGCCTGATAAGTAAAATTACGATAAAGAATAGGGGTATTACCTGGTTATAGATTGGCTTAAAAAAACGTACCTGCTTAATTATTGGGCCAGGGCTTTGTAAAGCGAGATATGAAATTGGCTCGAAATAATTAAACAATATAATAAAAAGCAACATGCCGATAACTCCCCAACGGTATTGAATCTGATTTTTCAGGTCCTGGACTCCAAACACTAATTTATATGATTGTATACCCGCCTGCATGAAAAATAGACAGCCGCCGGGCATCGTTACATAATGAATGATTTTGACCGTACTATTTTCGGCGAACAAAAAAGAAAAAGGTAGCAAACTTAAAGTAATAAACACGATGGGTAAGAATTTCACTTCAAAAGGTGAAGCCATAAAATTATCTCGCCATCTTTTCAGTGGTTTACTGCCAAATATCGGTACCCTATTGACCATGCTAAACGCTACTTAATCCTTGTAGACAATTTTGGCAGTCTTAAAAAAGGCGATCCATTTGGTTTTCAAGGCATCGGGTATAGAAGCTTGTTTAACCGCCCTGAAGTTGGTATAAAGCGCTTGCTTGCCTTGCACAATATACCACAATTGCGATTCTGGGGTCTTGTTATCTTTAAACCCGGGCGATTCAATGGTGAAAATTATCCATGGGTTTTCGGCTCGCTCATCCTTTTCAATAAAAGTAAGCTTAGCCTTTGGCGAATGCTGTTTGGCCTGGTCAAACATAAAGTCCATAGCCTTATCTATCGGTAAATTTTTGATCACCTTGATCGTTGTCATATTACCAAGTTCTGTCCATTTGTCTACGGTCTCATTGTTGCGCACCAGGTCGATCACGTGCTCTTGCTCATTTTCCTGATCACCGCCAACCTTCCAGCCCTCACTGTCGGGCCAGTCCAGCATTATCGATTCGTTTCTCTTCTGCTGATTATATGTCGACGTATCTTTAGAGAGTGTTTTGATTGCTTTCGTTGCTATCACTACACCATAGTCTTTATCGGTTACTCCATAATCAGATACTAACGCATTCCTGTTAATTAATTTTAAACTGACAAAAGTACTATCTGTGATTTTTTCAAGTTCGCTCTCGAAAGTTTTCTTTGTTTTTATACTGTTTTTTAAACTCATTAGTTCTCCGTTTACTATATATTGTATAGTTGAATCAGCAATATCCTTATTAATTAAATCAGCATATTCTGTAGATTTTGAACTAAAAAATTTTCGATACCGGCCGCGGGCATGCGCCTTAGTTTCCATGTATATCACACCATCTCTGCCTGCTTCGCCAAATTGTGCTATTGAATTCTGGGTATTTAAAACAGTTAAACTGACAATATCATCAGGGTTTACTGCTATTATATCTTGTAAGCCAAGTCTTACACTGTCCATAAATACAATAGGATGTTTGCCAATCTTTGGTGCGGAAGTTTGCGCTTTGCTTATTGTTATACTGCAAATTAAAAATAGTGAGAGGCATAAGCATTTCATAATAGGGCATAGGGTTTAATAGAACAATGATAAAATATTTATTTCGCTTTGGTGTTAATAATCTTTCCCTTTGTGCAAAATGAAATGTCAATATCCCGACAATCGTCTATTGGCTAAGCGCTGCATAAACCCTAAATTTGTACCACAATTTTCCAAACAAATGTCTCAACAAACCGAACACGTAACATGCCTGATTATAGGCTCTGGCCCGGCCGGGTATACCGCAGCTATCTATGCTGCACGCGCCGATCTGAAGCCCGTTTTATATACCGGGATGCTGGCCGGCGGCCAGTTAACCCAAACTACCGATGTCGATAACTTCCCGGGTTATCCAAACGGGGTGATGGGCCCCGAAATGATGGAAGACCTGCGTAAGCAAGCCGAACGCTTTGGTACCGATATCCGCTTTGGGTATGTAAGCTCGGTTGATTTTTCGTCGCTGCCGCACAAGGTTATTGTTGACGAGGAAAAAACCATTACAGCCGATACGGTGATTATTTCTACCGGTGCTTCGGCTAAGTGGTTAGGGTTAGCCTCCGAAGAAAAATATAATGGCTTTGGCGTTTCGGCATGCGCTGTTTGCGACGGTTTCTTTTTCCGCGGGCAGGATGTAGCCATCGTTGGCGCCGGCGATACCGCCGCCGAAGAAGCCACTTACCTGGCCAAGCTTTGCCGTAAGGTGTATATGATCGTCCGCCGCGACGAGTTCCGCGCGTCAAAAGCGATGGTTCACCGCGTGCAGCATACCAAAAACATCGAGATCATTTACAACAGCGAAACGCAGGAGATCATTGGCGATGGCCAGGTAGTTACCGGTGTGCGGATATTAAACAATAAAACACAGGAAGAACGCCTGCTGGATGTTACCGGCTTCTTCGTGGCTATTGGCCACCACCCTAACACCGATATTTTTAAGGGCCAGATCCACATGGACGAAACCGGCTATATCATTACCCATCCGGATAGTACCCAAACCAATGTGGAAGGCGTATTTGCCTGCGGCGATGCCCAGGACCGTATTTATCGCCAGGCGATAACTGCCGCCGGTACGGGCTGTATGGCTGCACTGGAAGCCGAGCGTTACCTGGCCGCCAAGGAGCATGTAATTACCGCTGAGTAAGTTCGGTTAATAATATTGCAAAAGCCACTCATCGAGTGGCTTTTTGTTTTTGATATCCATCACGTCATAGCAATGATATAAGTTAAACAGGCTGAGTAAGGCCCAAATCATGCTGCCTGCTTATTGTCTTTTTACTAATATTTCACCCTCTTTCATAAAATTTTTACATCACGGTAAACACTTTATTTTCAAAATCTGTTAACTTCACAACTTCCATAACCCAATGTAATGCTAAAACACTTTTTACTGGCCCTCACATTCTTTGGTTTTTCTGCGGCTTATGCGCAGGACGCTGCTCCAAACCTTAATATCATACCTGCCCCCGTCTCTCTTAAAAAATCTGACGGCGTTTTTATCCTTAACCAGGAAACCCTTATCCAGGCCGATACACCTGCCAACCGTGCAGTCGGCGTATTTACATCGGCGTTGCTGAGCACCCGGGGGCTGCGCAAACAGGTTACCTTAACCGATAACTCGGTTACCACACATGTTATTAAGTTTACTTCGGCAGGCGCCGATGCCCTGCCCGCCGAGGGCTATCATATCAGCATTACGCCGCAGCAAATTACCGTTACCGGCAAAGGAGCCGGCCTGTTTTACGCTGTGCAGACTTTAATCCAGTTGCTGCCGGCAACCAACGCTGCTGTAGCGAAGGTACCTTGTGTGGATATTGATGATTACCCCCGCTTTGGCTACCGCGGCCTGCACCTGGATGTATCGCGACATTTTTTCGGTGTCGATTTCGTTAAAAAGTATATCGACCTGATGGCCCAGTATAAGCTGAATACCTTTCACTGGCATTTAACTGATGATCAGGGATGGCGCATCGAGATCAAAAAATATCCGAAGCTAACCGAAGTTGGTAGTCAGCGCGAGCAGACCATGATCGGTAATTACCACGATTTTAACCCGCAGCAGTTTGATAACACGCCTTACGGCGGATATTATACGCAGGACCAGGTGCGCGACGTGGTGAAATACGCAGCCGAGCGTTACATTACCGTTTTGCCCGAAATTGAAATGCCCGGGCATTCGGTTGCTGCAATAGCCGCTTACCCCGAGCTGGGTTGTTATGGCAATAAGCAGGTAAAGGTACAGGGTACCTGGGGTGGTTTCGACGATATTTATTGCCCTACCGATTATACCTTCAATTTTATGCAGGATGTGCTGACCGAAGTGATGGGCCTCTTCCCGAGCAAGTACATCCACATCGGCGGCGACGAGGTTTCGAAAACCGCCTGGAAACAATCGGTGTTCTGCCAGGACCTGATCAAAAAGTTAAAGCTTAAAGATGAGGAAGGATTACAAAGCTACTTCATCCAGCGGATAGAAAAATTTGTGAACAGCAAGGGCCGCAGCATCATCGGCTGGGACGAGATCCTGCAAGGCGGCCTGGCGCCAAATGCCACCGTAATGAGCTGGCGCGGCGAATCCGGCGGCATAGCTGCCGCACAACAGCATCATAATGTGATTATGACGCCCGGCAGCGGGGGGGTATATTTCGATCATGCCCAGGGCAAAACCAGCCAGGAGCCCGTAGGCATTGGCGGTTACGCACCTTTGCAAAAAACCTACAGCTATAACCCGGTGCCGGTATCGCTTACCACCGATCAGCAAAAATATATCATGGGTGTACAGGCCAATGTATGGACGGAATATATTGCCACCGATAACAAAGTAGAGTATATGTTGCTTCCGCGATTGCTGGCCCTGTCGGAAATTGCATGGACACCCCTCGCCAACAAAAATTACAAGGATTTCAGCGAGACCCGTGTGCCCGTGCATTTGGCTAAGATAGATGCCGCCGGGCTGAACTACCGTGTATCAACCGCCATTGGCGCACCCGATACCATCATCACAGGGAATAAATACACTTTTACTTTAAAAAGCCCGGTTGCCGGAGCTAAAATATATTATACCATTGATGGCTACACCCCGCGCGAAACAGACCTGGAATACACCGGGCCGGTAACCGTGCAGGTGCCCGATAATATGAGCAGGGTGTTTCAAACCATTGTGATCACGCCATCGGGCAAACGCAGCGCCGTGACCCGTGCCGTGATCAATAACAAACCAGCCCTTGCCCCGGTAACCTACAGCGGTACTGCCGATGGTTTAAAATATCGGTTGTTTAACGGAACGTTCGAAAACACGGATAAGATAGACGGCGGGGCCGAAATAGATACCGGGATAGTTAAAAACTTTAACACCAATGTTTTTCGCAAAAACGGCATTCACGATTTTGGTGTAATATATAACGGTTTTATACGTATTGATAATGACGGCCGCTATTCATTCTCAACCTCTTCGGGCGATGGCTCGGTATTATTGATAGATGACCAACTGGTAGTTGATAACGATGGTAAACATAGCGCGTTTGAACAAGGCGGCGATGTACTGCTGCAAAAAGGCTATCATAAATTTACGCTGAAATACTTTTTTGCGAGCGCAGGTAACTCGCTGCATGTATATATGACGATACCCGGCAAGCCTAAAGGCGAGCTGCCGCCCGATATGATGTTTAATTGAGTATATTTATGCAATGGTAAGGAAGATAAGCCCCGATCTGTTTTACATGGCCCTGGTAACGGTTTGCCTTGCGGCGATAAGTGCGTGTAAACAACCCGCACAGCAGCAAACGGTAACACCGCCCGGCCCGGCGGTTAAAGCGATATTGCCGCAGCCGTTCAGGTACCATAAACTTATTGAGAGCTCGCCGGGTAAATATTTCGACGTATATACCTGGGGCCGGGGTAAAGATTCGTCGGGCGCGTACCTTATCCTGCATTCCGACTCGACCGGCAGCCATTACAGCACCACCTATGGCGACCTGGAAGGCTCAGTGATCGACGTGTACAATACCGATATGAATATGGACGGCAATCCGGAAATACTTATCGAATCGAAAGCTAAGGATACCACCAACCATATCAATATCTACGCCTATGAGTTTAAAGGCGGCAAGGGCCAGAAGATCGACTTCCCGAAACTGAGCACCAATACCAAAAAAACCTACCGCGGCGGCGATGTTTTTTCGATAAAAGAGGGTAACCTGGTGCGCCAGTTCCCTGTTTACGATGGTAACGGACCCGATGCCAAACCAACCGGGAAAACCAAAATACTGCAATACGGCATAAGCGATAACACCTTTACGGTAAAAGATATCAGCCCGGTTGACAGTACCAAAACAAGCACCTCATCAGCTTCAAAACCTGCCGGAACAACCGCTGTCAGCGCCAAAAGCAACGATAAACCGGCTTCTTCCGAAAAGCACACCGAAAGCAAAAAGAAGAAAAAGAAAACCGAAGAGCATACCAGGAAGAAGAAAAAGCATCATCGGAGTGAGGAGTAGTTCTCTCTCCGCGCGTCATCGACGTTTGTAATAGTTGTTATTCAAAAACGGTAAACTGCCACTGCCACTCGCAAACTCAACCCGCCACCTCAAACTCCACCTTCCTCTCCGGGTTATTGAACGCGTAATTAGCCACCATGCTTTTAATATAACCGTTGCCGGGATAAGGCGTTAGCTGGGTTTTGAGTACCGCCAGCTCGCTGCCGTCGAGGCCTTGCTTAACATATCCCATACCGTAAAACTCGCCGTTCTCGATCAAAATATAGCTGTACTCATCGTCGGTACGGCCCTTATCGCGTATGGCAAAGGTCGATAAAGCTGCTTTCAGGTGATCGATAGCCTTGTTAACCCTTTTATTATAGCGCTGGGTAGTTTCGGTTACCTGGCAGGCGCAGGGCTTGGTTTTAACCCGCGGGCAGGGCTGGTCGTTACGCTGTACAAAGCATAGTTTCGGGCACAGGTCAAATTCGGCTATCAGCCGGTTAAGCAGGTTGTAGCCCTCAAGCATGCTGTTGCAGGTGTACAGCGGCTGCGAGTAGCGCGTCCATTTATCTATGGCCAGGCGGGTGTAGCCGCGCTGGTCCTCAAAACGGTACAGGCCGTAGGTATATTCGTAATGCTTTTGTGCGCGGTTATATTTGGGCCACAGGCGTTTGATTTCAACAGCTTCGAGAATAAAAGCAAGCAACTCGGTGCCGCAGGTTTGATGGGTGATGGTATGGATGTTACGTAAAAACTCTTGTTTCTGCAGGTCGGCCCGGTTATTGGTAAAGTGGCTTTTTACCCGTTTTTTAAGGTTACGCGCCTTGCCTACATAAACTATTTTACCTTTCTGGTCGTGAAAATAATAAACGCCAGGTGCATTCGGTAAAGCGTCAACCTGTGCCTGCGGCAGGTTTGATGGCAGCGAATGCTCTTTCGATTTTTGTTTAAGCGATGTTGTGATGTGGCCCTGCCTGTCATTTTGCAGCATCAGCTCAAAAAGCTGTGTGGTGGCAAAGGCATCGCCCATGGCGCGGTGTCGGCTCAGGTTTTCGATACCCATTTGCCGGCAAAACTTACCCAGGCTGTACGATGGCAGCCCCGGAAATATTTTGCGGCCCAAACGTACGGTACACAATTTAGGGCATTGCAGATCGTACCCTGCGCGCTGCAAATGGTGCCGCATAAACGAGTAATCGAAGTTAACGTTATGCGCCACAAAAATGTTACCGTTTAATAAGCCAAATATCTGTTCGGCAATATCGTTAAACAAAGGGGCGTTTTGCACCATCCGGTCATCAATGCCGGTAAGGGCCTGTATATAAACCGGTATAGGCGCGCAGGGGTTAACCAGGGTTTCAAAACGGTTAATCACCTGTGTGCCATCGTGTATTACGATAGCTATTTCTGTAATACCATGCGCGCTGGCATGGCTTCCTGTCGTCTCGATATCTACAATAGCATACATTACCCCGGGTGCTTAACATACAAATATATAAAGCATTTACTAATTTTTTTAGTTAATCTGATTATTGTTTTTTTGACTATTAAATAATTTGATAATTATTTTTTTTTAGATTTATACCGTTACAATTTTATCGGCCCACTATCGCTATCATCCGTTACTGGAAACTTTATGTATAACCTTAATAATCAAACTGCCGAAACAAAATTTGATCTGCAGGATATTAAGGAAACCGCCAAGCGGATGCAGCAGCTGAGTTATATTGCCATCAGCGTAAGCGCAATCATCATTTTAATCCAGCTTTTTCATCAAAACTATATCAGCGCGGGCGTAACATTCGGCAAAATATTATCGAGTGTGGTGGTGTTGATTTTACTGCGTTTGGGTTATTACAAGTTTGCCAAGTATTACATCGTTGTTCAGATCAACGTTTTTTTAATATCCGTCTCGTACATTGTCGGTCACAGGGCCGGCGGTTATCTGTATTATTTCCCGCTGGTATTTGCCCTGCCTATGGTGATCAACAACCATAAAAGGCATACTGCCGAGATCGGGGGATTTCTCGCTTTTACGGCTATCTGCGCTTATATCTGTGTGTTTTTTGGTAAAGAAACCAGTTCGCTGGATCAAATATCCGATGCGGCGTATAATGTCCTCTTTCATGTTAACATTGCATTTTCTGTTGCCTTATCGGCAATATTTGCACTGGCAAGCGTGCGGTTTGAGCGCAGGTACATCAGTGCCATCACCTCAGAGAAGGAACGTACTGAAGAGGCCATGCAGGCTCGTACCCGTTTTTTATCGACCATGGGCCACGAGCTGCGCACGCCTTTAAACGGCATCATCGGTGTATCGGGCCTGCTGCAAAAAGATGCAATGCTGCCCGAGCAGAAAGAATATTTTGATGTATTGCGGTACTGCTCCGATCATATGCTTAACCTGGTGAACGATATACTCGATTTTAATAAGATCGAAGCCGGCAAGTTTGAACTGCATGCCATCAACGTTAACCTGAAGGAGCTTCTGATCAATTCGGCGCTGCCTTTTTATAACCGGTTCGAAGAGAAGAATATTAACCTGATGGTTGATGTTGACGATAAGCTGAACGTTAACGTAATGGCCGATGACATGCGTTTGATACAGGTGATCAACAATCTGCTCTCCAACGCGCTCAAATTTACAGTAAAAGGTAAAGTAACCTTGCGGGCCACCTGTTTTGGCAATGATAACGGTAAGGTAACTGTGCAATTTGAGGTTGAAGATACGGGCATAGGTATGCATAAAGAAGATGCCGCCAAAATATTTGCCGGTTTTTGGCAGATATATCACGAAAGCTCACGCAAATATGCCGGCACGGGGCTTGGCCTTACCATTACCCAGCGCCTGCTTAATTTAATGGGCACCGAGCTGGAGGTGAACAGCGAATACGGCGTAGGTACCACCTTTTACTTTACCGTCACCTTCCCGCAGGCCGATGCCAATGCCGCCAAAGCTGCCGAAAATACCTTCAATGCCGACCTTAGCGGCTGCCGGGTGCTGATTGCCGATGATAACCCTATTAATATGCTGGTTGCCAAACGCATATTGCAGGATTGGCACGTTGATATTACTGCCTGCAAAAACGGGCGCGAGGTACTCGAAGCCCTGGCCAAAGATGCGGCCTACAATATTATACTGCTCGACCTGGAGATGCCCGAAATTGACGGCTATGCGGCAGCTGTTAAAATTAAGCAGCTTTACCCGGGCGTGCCCATGCTGGCTTTTACTGCCGCGCTGGTTGATAACGAAATGCTTAACGAGCTAAAAACGCTCGGTTTTTCTGATTGTATGCTTAAGCCGTTTAAACCTGAGGTGTTGCACCAAAAAATCGTAGAATTTAAAAATTAATATCGTATTTGTTACAACATGTTTTTTGTACAGCTATATGTTTTTACGATTATTTTTTTACTTTAGCATGATAATCTAACGCCACAAATATGCTTAAACACAAAAAAACATTAATAGTAACCTGTCTGTCAGCTGCTATCATATTTGTTGCTACTACCGCCATGCGGGCGCCGCAGCAGCAACAAGAAGAACCCGGATTTAAAAACCTGAAGGTATTGCCTAAAAACATCACTCACGATGAAATGGAAAAGGTAATGCACGAGTGGTCGGCAGCACTGGGCCAGCGCTGCGGCTTTTGCCACGCGCGCGATGCACAAACCAACAAAACCGATTTTGCGAGTGATGCCAAACCCGAAAAACTGATGGCCCGCAAAATGATGACCATGACCGAAAAGATCAACAAAAAATATTTTAAAGAAGACAAAGACGATAAAGATCACGGCGGCGCCATGACGGCTGCCATCGGCTGCTACACCTGCCACAACGGCAAAGCGCACCCGGATGCTACCGCTCCTGCGCGTAACGGTAATGGTGGCCGCGCGCCAGGCATGACCCCGCCTCCGGGTGGTGGTACCCCTCCGCCGGCAGGCAACCCGCCAACCGGGCAAAAGTAATTTTTTTGAACTAAACCTTATAAGTAAAAGCGCTCAATAACCAGGGCGCTTTTTTGTTTTTCTGCTTGCCTATCCGCGCCTCCGCGCCTGGGTAAAATTAAATGTCAGTGTCTACGCTAAAATGACCCTGAAAGTCGGACATTACTTCACTATCGTTCGCAACGATGCCCGAATAAAATTCGAAATTGAACATTCGATATTCGAAATAAAATCTCCTCACTTAATCCTTTTTCAAAAAAACAGTCTAACGAAAATAATACGTTCAAGTTTCTGGCATTTTTAATGCGATTTTTTGATTTTTGTATCTCATAAACAGCAATTTTTGAAAATACTTTACTACGCTTCCTGCCTGATGTTTTTGCTATGCCTTGGCAACGCCTACGGGCAGTCGGCAAATACGGGTACTGTTACCGGTAAACTGATCGACGCCGTTAACGGCGAACAGATAGATTTTGCGGGTATCGCCATCATCGCGCCCGAAACCGAAAGCATCGTCAAAAACACCACCAGCAACAATGGCGGCGAATTTAAAATGGGCAATGTGCCTTTTGGTAAGTATAACATCCGCATATCTTACGTCGGCTACGAAAAAATGCTCATTACCGATATCGAGATCAATGCCTCGCAACCTGACCATAACCTGGGGGTAATCCGCTTAAAACGCACCGGTAACGAAATGAACGAGGTGAAGATCGTGGAGAAAAAACCTGTAGTAAAATATACCCCCGACCAGATTGATTACGATGTAACCGCCAGCGTACAAAGCGAAGGCGCCACCGCTACCGACGTGCTGAAGAACGTGCCGATGGTGAACGTGGATATCGACGGTAACGCCACCATTGCCGGCAAGCGCAACAGCCGGGTTTTTCTGGATGGCAAGCCATCTGATTACATGACATCCAACATCACCGATTTGCTCAATATCCTGCCTTCGGATGCGATAGAGAAGATCGAGGTAATGACCAACCCGCCTGTTAAATACGCCGCCGAAGGCGATGGTATCATCAATATCGTACTTAAAAAAGGCTATAAGGTTGGGTTGAATGGTACGCTATCGGCTAATACAGGTACGCTGGGCAATTATAATATGAACAGCTACATCTCGTACCACGGCAAAAAAGTTACCATTAACGGCAGTTATGCGTATGGTGGCGGGCATAGCACGGGTGTAAGTTCATCGCTCAGCCAAAACTTTTTTTTAGACACCACTTTTTATCATAACTCGTATGCTAACCGCGAGGGCAGTAATAACGGTCAGAACCTTCGTGGCAGTATCAATTACGATATCGATACCACGCAAAATATCCGCTTTACTACCAATTTTAACCTTAACCATTCGCAGGGCGATTCGTACAGCGATACCTATTACCTGGATAGCAATTACGTAACCAGCAACCTCAATACACAGGCCAACGATACCCGTAACCGCTCATTTAACTACGTTTTCGACCTGAACTATACCTGGAAGATCAACAAACGCGGCGAACAGCTGGATGCCAGCGTAACCTATAGCGGCAACACGGCCTCGGCGTACCGTTTTTCGGATGTGAACTACCTGGACGGCAGCAACCAGCCGGTGTTGGGGCGTTTGCCCATCAACCAGATCAACCAAACGGCTGCCAACAACACGGGTTTGTTAGCTAAGATAGATTATGATAAGCCCCTGGATAGCCTGCACTACACTTTTAACACCGGCCTGTCGGCAAACGTCCATAATAACAATAATAACCAGGATGTGCAGAACTTCGACCAGGCTACGCAGCAGTACCTGCAAAACCTGGGGCTCACCAACCTCTTCAGGTACACGCAGGATATTTACTCGGGTTATGCCAGTTTCAGCATCAAAACGGATAACAAATGGTCGTTCAGGGTAGGCAGCCGTGCCGAGCTCACCGACGTGAACTTTAATGTATCCACCATTGCGCAGCAATACAACATCAAACCTTACCTTAACTTTTTCCCCAATATTTCTATCGGGAAGCAGTTTAAAGAGAAATACAACATAGGCATAAGCTACAGCCAGCGCATAGGGCGGCCAAACCAGGGCACGCTTAACCCGCAGGTATACGTAAGTACCGATGGCAAAACCATCAGCTACGGTAACCCCGGTCTCGACCCCTCGTTCACCCAGCAGGTTGATTTTAGTTTTGGCGCTTACGGCGATAACTGGGGTATTTACCCACGCCTGAGCCTGCAAAACACCAAGCATATTGTAGAGCGTATCAGCACCATCGATACAACCGGTATTACCCGTAACAGCTATTACAACCTGGGCACAAGCTCATACAATAGTTTTAGCGTTTACGGCAACTACCGCCCGGCGCGTAAAATGCAGTTTACAGGCGGTACTACCATCGGCCGTATTTTGTATCAGTCGAGCGGCAATACACGCCTGAACCGTAACGGCATCAGCTTCCAGGCAAAGGCAGGCTTATCGATGGATATCCCGGGTCACTACGCGTTCGAGGGTAATTTTAACTATTACACCAATACATCGGCGCAAAGCAGCAACCACGGTTCGGTTACCTCGAGCTTTGCCATCCGTAAATCGTTTCTCAAAAACAAATATCGTGTGCGCATTATGGCGGTAAACCCGCTGGGCCAAAGCAGCTATACTACTTATTTGTATGGCGATAACTTTAACCAGCAAAACTACTCAACCTCGCGCAACCGTAATTTCAGCGCGTCCATCAGCTACAACTTCAGCAAGGTTACGCACCCGGTTCCGGGGAAGTAAGACGTAGCACCTGCGTTAGCGATTGCAGCGCCCGCCTGCCGGCAGGCAGGGGAAACGCGGCCCGTAGGGAAACGCCCAAAATCTGATGACTATTTTTTGGTGTTTAGTATTCTTAATTCTGTTAGTATTTGATTCAGTAATGCGGTTTGTTCCTTTTTTCGTTGCAGCGAAACAAACAGGTAAACGAGTAAAAGTATTGGTATAATAAGGATGAATAGTATGAGTATACCATCCTGAACCGAAAAGAAAGCTGGGATCAACGCTTCTATTTGAGTGTGATAATTCATGGCAAGTAGGGTTTTAGATTGGATAATAAATATAGCGAAAAAGAAATCGTTTCTTTTTATAATAGCTATTCAAACTCTAAGGCAAATTAATCAATAACCGAATTGACATACCTAATGTTAACCCGGTATTATTATTATGGCAATAAAGTGTATCAATAACACAAATAATTTAAGATATTGATAAAAACATTTTACCTTTAGCCCGTAAACCTGAAAATACCATCTTCATGAAACGATTTGTACCAATGGCCGTATTTGCCATTTGTTGCGTTCTGCTTTTGTTTAAAGCCGGTAATGTCAATGCGCAAAAGCACAATCAATTAACCGCTAACGAAAAACAACACGGCTGGAAACTGCTGTTTGATGGTAAAACAAGCACGGGCTGGCGCAGTGCCAAAGGCGAAGCCTTCCCGGCTAAGGGCTGGCAGATTAAAGACGGAGAGCTAACCGTCCTGGCTTCCGAAGGTAAAGAATCGCAAAATGGTGGCGACATCGTAACCGACAAACAATACAGCGCCTTCGACCTCAGATTTGAGTTTAAGCTTACGCCCGGAGCCAACAGCGGCGTAAAATATTTTGTGACACTGAACGAGCAGACCACCGGTTCGGCTATAGGATTAGAGTATCAATTGCTTGACGACGAACTGCACCCCGATGCCAAACTGGGCCGCGACGGCGACCGTAAGCTGGCTTCGGTATACGATCTCATCCCATCAAACAAACCGGCAAGCTGTATCAAACCCATCGGCGAGTGGAACGTGGGCCGTGTAGTAGTTTACCCGAATAACCATGTGGAGCATTATTTGAATGGGGTAAAGGTTTTAGAGTACGAACGCGGCTCCAAAGCTTTCCGCGATCTGGTAGCGATCAGCAAATTCAAACCCTATCCAAATTTCGGCGAAGCCAAAGAAGGCCATATCCTTTTACAGGATCACGGCAACCAGGTATCGTTCCGCAGTATCAAAATCAAAGAACTGAAATAAGCATGAACAATTCCCGTCGCAAATTCATTCAGCAGTCGGCATTGGTAGGTGCCGGCGTATTGGCATCAAAAGTGAGCTGGAGTGCCGCAAGCTATAAACGCATCATTGGCGCTAACGACAGGGTTAGGGTAGGGGTTGTTGGTTTTTCCGACAGGCACCGCAGTTCGCACATGCCCTGTTTCATGAACCATTATAAAGAGTTGAACTTTGAAGTAGTGGCCGTATCCGATATCTGGAAACTGAGACGTGAGCAAGGCTCTGCACAATGGAAAGAAAAAATGGGCCGCGATGTTACCGCCTGCCGTAACAACGAAGAGATGTACGATAAAAAGCTGGTTGATGCGGTATTTGTAAGCACAGCCGATTTTCAGCACTCCTTACATGCTATGGAAGCGGTAAAGGCCGGTTGCGATGTATATTGCGAAAAACCTTTTGCCGAAACCATGGCCGATAACCGTGCCGCGCTAAAGGCTATAAAAGAGAGCGGTAAAATTGTACAGATAGGTTCGCAGCGCCGCAGCGGGGCCAACTATCAGGCCGCCAACGAGTTTGTGCGTTCGGGCAAATTCGGGCCGATCACGATGGTGGAGTTGACATGGAACGTAAATCAACCCGGCCGCTGGCGCAGGCCCGATGTGGTGCCTTTACTCAAAGAAAGCGATACCGACTGGAAGCGTTTTTTATTGAACCGCCCCGCAGATACATTCGACCCGCGTAAATATCTGGAGTTTCGTTTATTCTGGCCATACTCGTCGGGCCTGCCAGGCCAGTGGATGAGCCACCAGATTGATACCGTACACTGGTTCAGCGGCCTGCAGCACCCGCGCAGCGTGGTTGCCAACGGCGGTATTTATATGTGGAAGGATGGCCGTAAAAACTGGGATACCATTACCGCTGTGTTCGATTACGGTCCGCAGAACGACCCATCGACAGGTTTCCAGGTAACGTTCAGTTCGCGGATGCATAACGGCGAAGATCATCCTACCGAAATATATTACAGCAACGGCGGCTCGCTCAACCTCGATACGAACGAAGTATCGCCCAAAGGGGGCCTGACACAAAAAATGGCCTTGGCCATGGGTATGCAGGCCAATTTGCTCCAGCAGATGAGCTTGCCTAATACCGAGAAGGTGGTATCGAGCGCCAATACCGGTGGCGATACCCTCACATCAAACCACATCCGCAACTGGATGGAATGCGTGCGCAGCCGTAAAACGCCGCACGCACCTGTTGAGGCAGGGTACAGCCACTCTATCGCTACCATAATGGCTAATGCCGCCGTGCATACCGGCCAAAAGGTAACGTTCGACGAGGCTACACAAGAGGTAATGGCCGGCGGGAAAGTATTTAAATATTAGGCCCCTCCCAAACCCTCCCCGGAAGGGAGATTTAAAGCGGGCCAACCAAAGCAAATTATAACACGTACAAAATAAATTATGACAGAACTACAAACACTCGAGAGAAAAATTGCACAGTTACCTGATGAATTTAAAACAAAACTGGAAGGCTATGTTGACGCCCTGCTGGAAGAAGCCTGGACCTTAAAACACGAAACCCCGCAGTTTGGCGACAGCGTTGAGCTCGGATCAAACGAAATAAACGGACCTTTAGACGAATTTAAAGCTTATAGTTACTAAATTACACCTGTGAAAAACTCCGTTAAAGCCACACTATTCGTACCGCTTATAGCCATAGGCTCAACTGCCATGGCCCAAAAGGCCGAAATGGTTAAAATGGTAAAAGTAGCCGATAAAAATAAGGTCGATATTGTTATCGGCAATAAGTTGTTCACCAGTTTTTTGTACCCCGATAGTTTAGAGAAACCTGTTTTATACCCTGTACATGCGGCTAACGGCACCATTGTAACCAGGGGTTTTCCGATCGATCCAAAACCCGGCGATCCAACCGATCACCCGCATCACATTGGCATCTGGTTCAACTTCGAGAACCTCAACGGACTCGATTTCTGGAACAACTCCTACGCTATTAAAAAGGAAAAGAAAAGCGCATACGGTTGGGTAAAAACCGACCGTATATTGCAAACCACCAGCGGGGCAAAAGGCGTACTGGCCTATCATGCCAACTGGACTAACCAGGCTAACGATGTTTTACTGGAAGAAACCACCCGCCTGGAGTTTAGCGGGACAGCAACCCGGCGCATTATCGATAGGGTGACCACCTTAAAAGCGGTTACCCAATGCGTTTTTAACGATTCGAAAGATGGCTTGCTTGGCCTGCGCCTGGCCCACGAACTACAGATACCGAGTAAGGTTGACCAGAAGTTTACCGATAATAAAGGCAACGTAACTATAGTTAAAGGCGGCGACGACAAAGTACCTACCGGCAGTTACCTCACCAGCGAAGGTAAAATGGGCGATGCCGCCTGGGGTACGCGCGGCACCTGGTGCAAGGTTTTTGGTAAGATGGGTGCCGATTCTATCAGCATTACCATCTTCGATCATCCCGAAAATTTCAATTACCCAACCTATTGGCACGCGCGGGGCTATGGCTTGTTTGCAGCTAATCCGCTTGGGCAAAAAGCATTTACCAACGGCGAGCCAAAAGGTCTCACCTTACAAAAAGGCGAGTCGGTCACTTTCCGTTATCGGATAGTGATTGACAACGGCACCAAAACACCCGATGCCAAACAGCTAAACGTCATTGCAAAAGCTTATACCGCTAAAAAATAAGCTAAGGATACAACTTGCGCCCGTTTGTAACGAGCGCTTAACTTGGCTAAGGCATTTTGTAATGCCACAGTACTAAACTGCGTAATAAAACAAGGTATAAGTTCCCGGCGCTTCGGTAATGATCAGTATATCTTCGCGCGCTATGTGGTTGTCATTTATAAAAGCGGTGATATCCCTTAAGGGGTGAAAGCTGTTAAATGCTACTGATTTTAATGTTTTCATAGTTTGATATATGTTAGCCAAAATCTTGAAGTCACAATTTGTGACTTCAAGTTATAAAGCTTTTCTATTTTTAACCCAATTACTTTCCGTGCCTATTACTGTCTCTGCCACTGCTACTTTACTGCCCTCTTTTAAAAGCTTAGCCATAACCAGGGCGGCTATCTCCGCCTCGTCGGCGTTCTGGGTCTTCAGTACATCGGGTGTAAAATATTTTTTAACAAAGTGCGTGTCAAACTTGCCCGATGTAAAGGCCTCGTGCTGCAGCACAAACCTGCCAAAGCCGAGCGTTGTGGTAATGCCGGTTATATGGTATTCGTCAATAGCGCGTATCATGCGGTCGATAGCCTCGGTACGGTCGGCGCCGTAGGTTATCAGCTTGGCAATCATCGGGTCGTAATAGATCGGTATCTCCATGCCCTGTTCAAAACCGTCGTCAACCCTTACGCCAGGTCCTTTGGGAGTAGTGTAGGTTTGCAGTGTGCCGATATCCGGTAAAAAATCATTCGCGGGGTCTTCGGCATAAACACGTAATTCAATGGCATGGCCTTTTATTTCCAGGTCTTCCTGTTTAAAGCTGATGGCTTTGCCCCGTGCTATCTCTATCTGCTCCTTCACCAGGTCAATGCCAGTTATTAATTCGCTCACCGGGTGCTCCACCTGCAGGCGGGTGTTCATCTCCAGGAAATAAAAGTTCAGGTCATCATCCATGATAAACTCCACCGTACCTGCGCCGGTATAGTTTACGCTGCGGCCCACATCTACGGCGCATTTGCCCATACGCTGGCGTATCTCTGGCGTCAGTATAGATGATGGCGCTTCCTCGATCACCTTTTGATGGCGCCGCTGTACCGAGCATTCGCGCTCGAACAGGTGCACGATGTTGCCATGCGTATCGCCCAATATCTGTATCTCGATGTGCCTTGGCGACGATACATAACGCTCAATAAACACCGAGCCATCGCCAAAGGCCGATGTTGCTTCGCTCACGGCCAGGGCCATTTGCTCTTCAAAATCTTCTACGCGGTCAACAATGCGCATGCCTTTGCCGCCGCCGCCGGCCGCCGCCTTGATCAGGATAGGGAAACCTACTTCGCTTGCGCGGATCTTGGCCACCACCACATCAGTTATCGCTTCCTCCGTGCCGGGCACCATGGGTATATTGTATTTTAGTGCTGCCGCTTTCGCCGATAGCTTGTTGCCCATCACTTCCATAGCCTCGGGCGATGGGCCAACCAGAATCAGCCCCGCTTCGCGCACCTGTTTGGCAAATGCCGGGTTTTCCGAAAGGAAACCATAACCGGGATGAATAGCCTCGGCCCCCGTTTGTTTACATGCTGCTATGATCTTATCGCCAACCAGGTACGACTGGTTCGACGGTGCCGGGCCAATATGTACCGCTTCATCGGCATAACGTACGTGTAACGCATTCCGGTCGGCATCGCTGTAAACAGCTACGGTTTTGATGCCCATTTCGCGCGCCGAGCGCATTATCCTTAAAGCTATTTCGCCACGGTTGGCTACTAATAATTTTTTCATGCTTAGCAAAGTTAAAAGTTTAACCCGAATTGCCTAAAGCAGCCAAAATGCATAAAAATGGTTTGTTTTTTTAAGCGGTTTTGTATAGCAATGCATACAAAAAGCGTTATTGTAACTTTTTAGTTACTTTAATTATACGCTCTTAGCTTCCGATTGCATTAAAAAGGGCATACAACTACCCTTGGCATAACGTTTGGAGCGTGCAGATTATGAAAAACATTAAACACTGCCTTTTTAGCTTTTCCCTATATCTTATTGCTCTTACGGGCATATTCTCATCATCCCGGGCTTTCGGTCAGATCGATTTTTTCTACGGTAAAAATACGCACGGTTTACGTATAGGCGCAGGTGCGGGTTTAGCAGGATTAGTTACCCACTATAATAGTAACCCGTTACAGTTGGTTTATGATGGTAGCCTCGACTACGACTTTAACCCTTACCTGTCCATTGGTATCGAGGGGCAGTACGGCACTCTTAAAGGTGTTGATACCTATGAGCCGCATCATCAGTATTATACCAGCAGTACTAATAAATTCAGGGCAGCTAATATCAACCTTAAAGCCGCGCTTGGGCTTTTTTACGATTTTTATCCTAACAATGCTTTTCAGGATGCCCTAAAGCGCATGTATATAGGAGTGGGTTTCGGTAAAATGAAGGATAAAATCAGCTTTACCTACGACCCCGAACGGGCTCAATACGTATATGGCACACCTCATACTTACGACCTGATAACTGTCGTGCCGTTTTCGTTCGGCACTTATATCGATCTGCCTAACCTTCTTGGTTACGACAGGATCGAGATCAATCCCAATTATCAGTTCACCTTTATGGATTCCATGTATTCAGACGGATATATATCAAACCAGTACAGCCATCTTAAAGGTTTTTACAATATGGTATCGATCAATATCAAGTATAAGTTTTAATTTATTAATTATTGGATAATTATACGGGTTTTTATAGATTTACCTGTAAACTATTGGTATGCCCTATTTTCCAACTTCTTACGCCCCCGGTAACACCGGCCGAAATCTCGTCAGGTATCTTTTTAAGCCCCGTAAACTCATTTTTATTATCGCGCTAAGCATCGTTGTATTTAATGTTGCACCAGCTTATGGCCAGATCGATTATTTTTTTGGCAGGCATCCCAGCGGCCTGCGCCTTGGTTTGGGCGGCGGGGTTACCCAACTGGCTACCCATTATAATGATAACCCCCACATCGGTTGCTTTATCGCCACGCTCGACTACGAGTTCAGTCCTTACTTTTCGGCAGGCATCGAAGGGCAGATAGGCACACTGCAGGGCATCGACACCAATAACCCGCCACGGCAATACATTCACAGCAGTACCAACGATTTTAAAGCTATCAACTTTAATATGAAATTTGGTTTGGGTCTGATTAATGATTTTGAACCTGAAAACAAGTTTCAGGATGCCGTTAAGCGTTTGTACCTGGGCATAGGCGGTGGCGTGATGAAAAGTAATATCGCTTTCACTTACGACAGAAGTATAACAGATCCTTATTTCGATGTTAAACCCTACGGCTATGTGCCCATAATACCGCTAAATATTGGCACCTTTATAGATATAGGTAATATTTTTGGTTACGATAGGGTAGAGATCAACCCGAACTATCAAATTACCTACATTGCGTCGCCTTACCCCGATGGGTTTAAGTCGACCGCCGACAGTAACCTCAAAGGCTTTTACAGCCTGTTATCGCTCACGGTTAAATTGAAGCTATAATTTATCATTTGCTAACAAAACGCGCCATAATTATTTACCGCGTTTTGTTTAAATTTGTGTTTAAACTGGTTTTATGCAGCAGCCCCCGTTTCGGTTTTTCGATGATATTGCCACGCGCGAGATAGCCCCCGGCTTTTTTTCAAAGCTTGTTCATACACCCAATAACACCATCAATTTTATCACGGTTAAAGCAGGCTGCTCAGTACCGCTGCACCAGCATATACACCGGCAAAGCTCGTTCGTGATCGAGGGCGAATTCGAGATGACCGTCGCCGGCGAAACACGTATCCTCACACCTTCGTCCTTCGTGGTGATCGAACCTGATACGATACATGGTGGTACTGCCGTTACCGATTGTAAACTGATCGATATTTTTGACCCCGTAAGGGAGGATTATAAAAAGCTGACCGAGCAATGAGGAGATCAGCCGCCTTAATACTTCTTATTTTATGCGCCCTGCAGCTAATAGCCCAGGATGGTGTTAAGTATCCTGCCAATCCCTATCCCAAAGGTTATACAGCACAACTTAACGTGGTTTATACCAAAGTGTTTAATTACGAGTGCAAAATGGACCTTTACCTGGCGCCAAAGCTTGGCAGGCCATCGCCGGTAGTGATCAATATACACGGCGGCGGCTGGACGAGCGGCACCAAAGAGTCGCAATACGGTTTCGGGCTGTTTTATAAGCTTGGATATTCAGTTGCCAATATCGAGTACCGCATGCTGCCCACTGCGCCGGCCCCTGCGGCTATCGAGGATGTGCGCTGCGCGCTCATCTATCTTGTATCAAATGCGCACGAGCTAAATATCGATGTCAATAAGATCGTTATCATCGGCTCGTCGGCAGGGGCGCACCTGGGCCTGATGGCCGGTTTTTTAGGGAACAATACCATTTTCGACGACGATTGCCCTCACCAGCACCAGGTTAAGGTTGCCGCTATTATCGATCAGTACGGCCCGACCGACCTGGTAAGTATGGCTACCATGTTCAACGGCTACAACGCCGTTACCAACTGGCTCGGCCCGCATAAAGGCGATATCAACTTCATTAAATTTATATCGCCCATTATCTATGTTAATAAATACTGTCCGCCGGTGTTGATATTGCATGGCACCGCCGATCCGTTGGTGCCTTACCAGCAATCGGCCGACCTGTACAATAAACTGCAGGCAGCCGGCGTAAAAACGCGCTTTATCACCGTGCAGGGCGGCGGGCATGGCGGTTTCCCCGATACCAAAAACAGGGAGTTCAACGGCATAGTCGAAAGCTTTTTAACCGAGCTCGGCATTTATGATTCGCAACATTCTTACTAAATAAAACAAACATTTCCTATCAGGTTTGTTATACTACAAACAAACCTGTGTCGGATTATGAAATACGCATTTGTTTTAGGGAGCAACGCCTATATAGCCAACCAGGGCGTTATTACTTTTTTTGAGGATACTCAGGAGAAGGAATTTTTAAGGGTACGATCGGTTTTTAAACCGGTAAGGGAAGGCAATACCGAATTAGCTGTAAATATCCATATCAAAAATCGCGAAGGGTATAATATAGATGTGCTGGATAATAAAACAATGAACAGTACCCGCATCGACGATTCGCCCGGAAGGTTTAAGGTATTCAACACCGATGGCTCAACCCTGATTGATGTGCACCAGTTAGAAAAACACGATTACATGCACCTGTCGCACCATATTACTGCCGAACTGGAGCGCTATGAGCATATAGCCGTTATCAGGGTGTTTGGTCATTTTATGGTTGGCGATCACCGCATCAGCATCGATAACGAAAAACTGTTTATCGATAACGAAAGCTTTGCCGAGTCGGTACTGATTGGCCAGGGTGGCGTACAACTGCGCGCCGATGGCGTGCTGTTGTAATTTTTAGGGCGTTCCCCGTTCGGGCCGTGCTGTACCTGCCTGTCGCCAACGCAAACTATAAGCATATGCGGGCAATGGGTCCTTATTGCTTATATTTGATCAGCTAACCCAACCTTCCTATGAGAAACCTGCTGGTCATTCTGCTGTGCTTTTTGCCGATCATATGTTTTAGCCAAACACCCGCCGAAAAATACCCGGTCGATTCGGCCTCGGTAGAGCATCCCGGCGTGCCTAAAGGCGAGATATTGAAATTTACATTTGCTGACTCCAAAATATTCCCCGGCACCTGGCGCGAATATATGGTTTACGTACCTGCCCAGTACGATCCGGCTAAACCCGCCTGCGTATTTGTCGATCAGGATGGTATCCAGTTTAAATCGCCAACGGTATTTGATAACCTGATACACAGCAAAGAAATGCCGGTTACCATTGGCGTATATATCACACCGGGCCGTGTGCTGGCAAAGGATACTACCGCGCTCGACCGCTACAACCGCAGCCTCGAATTTGACGGCCTGGGTGATGCTTATGCCCGTTTTGTGCTGGATGAATTGCTGCCCGATGTAGAGAAACATAAAACTACCAATGGCCGGGCCATCGTATTATCGCATAATGGTAACGACCGCATGATAGCCGGTACCAGCAGCGGCGCTATCGCCGCCTTTACAGCCGCCTGGGAACGGCCCGACGCTTTTAGCCGGGTAATGAGTGGCATTGGTACCTACGTTAGCCTGCGCGGCGGCGACCGCTATCCCGGGCTTATCCGTAAGTATGAGCCCAAACCTATCCGCATATTTTTGCAGGACGGCTCGCACGACCTGAATATTTATGGCGGAGATTGGTTTTATGCCAACCAGATGATGGAGCGGGCGTTTACCTTTGCCGGGTACGAGGTTAACCATGCCTGGGGCGAAGGCGCGCATAGCGGCGCACAAAGTACCGCCCTTTTTGCCGATGCCATGCGCTGGCTATGGAAAGATTATCCGGCGCCGGTTAAAGCAGGCAAAAGTAAAAATGCTATGCTCGGTGAGATTTTGATTGATAGGGAAGGGTGGGAAAAGGTTAGTGGCGATTATGGATTGCTCAGCGAGTTTAAAGCAGATCGGGAGGGGGAGATTTGCTTACGGGATATAAAAACTAATAAATGGTATACGATTGACCATGATAATAGAATTAAAGTTGAAAGGCATCCTAAACCCAAGGTGTTAAAAAGCGATGCATCTCCTCATGGAATGAAAAGCTTAGTAGTTGTTGCTTTTAATAAAGATGCCGAAATAGACTATTATAAATATCCTTTTTCAGGCAACGACCTGGTAAATAATAATTTTATGTATTTGACGGGTACAACCGGTTCCGTTGATGGTGGTAAAATTTTAATGTTTAAAGACTATTCAAAAAAATTAGTCGTGGATAGAGGCCTCAACCACCCTTATGGCCTGGCCCTAACGCCTGACCATTCCCAACTCTATGTAACCGAATCAAACACCCACTGGATTTGGATATACAACATTAACGCCGATGGTACTTTAAGTAATAAGCAGCGGTATGGCTGGCTGCACTCGCCCGATACCACCGATAACGCGCAGCCCCGCGGTATCAAAGTCGACCGCGACGGCCGGGTTTACGTGGCTACGGCTTTAGGCATACAGGTGCTCGATCAGGTTGGCCGCGTTAATGCTATTTTACCTTTACCGTTTGGTGCCGGCCCTGCTATCGACCTTTGCTTCGGCGGGAAAGATTTTAACGAGTTATTTGTTATTACCCGCGATAAGATCTATCGGCGTAAGCTAAACGTGCACGGCATGAATGATTTTGACCCGCCTGTAAAGCCTGCCAAGCCGCATCTGTAATGTTATGCCTGTATAACCGAAATAAAATTGCCCGCCGGGTCCTTAAACCAGGCTATCAGCGGGCCGCCTTTACGAAAGATACCCTTGTCATCGGTTTGCATTTGCCCGGTGTAATGTTCAAATTTTATGCCTTTGGCAGTGAGTTCATCCACCGCTTTTTCCACATCGCTCACCTTAAAATTAAGGATGGTAAAAGTTGCCGGCTGATGGTTGGGTTTGGGATAGATAAATACATGCGTGCCGTTGCCGATATCCAGGTCAAGGCCTTCTTTTTGCTCGGTTACTTTAAGGTCAAGCACATCGCCATAAAAGGTTTTTGCCTGTTGCAGGTCGTTAACCGAAAACCCGCTGAATGCTTCGTTATAGCTAAACATAATGCTGCACTTTATTTAGGATAAGAGTTTCGGGGAGGATTTTGTTTTTACCTGTTTAAAAACGCGCGGCTTTTAGCTAATCAGCAGCTCTATTTTTCTCAGCATTTCGCGCATTTCAAAAGGCTTGGCCAGGTAATTATCTGCACCGGCGTCTGTAGCTGCTTTGGCCACATTTAAACTGGCCGATATCAGTATGATGGGTATATGCGCTGTTTTGGGGTCGGTTTTTAGCACTTTGCATATCTCCGTGCCGCTTAGCCCGGGCATCCAGATATCCAATAAAAACAAATCAGGCGCGTTTTGCCCTGCAATTTCGAGCACGTTGTCACCATCCAGAGTGGTAATCACATCATACCCCTTAAAATGCAGCATTGCCTCGATAGCTTCCAGTATACCCGGATCATCGTCGGCAACTAAAATTTTTTTACCCATTTATTTACAACAGTAATACAACAACAATAATATAATTTTTAAATGTAACATTAATGTCACTATTTTATATAATTGATAAGATGGCAAACAAAGCTATCTTTGCTGATACTTATATCGGGCATATACGCCTGATCGTTTTTCAGTGATATTTATTAACAAAATTGAATCCAAATACTTATTAATTAAGTATAAGCCGAAATGAATAAAACTGAAGAGCAGCGAGCTAAAGCGGTAAAGCGTTTTCTGGATTTAAAGATCAGCCGGGAGAGTGAGTTGCAGGGGATAGTAGAGATGGCGGCCCAGATCTGCCACACGCCTATTGCCATGATCACTTTTACTGATACCAAAACCCAGCTTATCAAATATAAAACGGGCGTTGATACCGCCACGATAAAAAATGCCGACGCATTTTGCGGCGAAATTATTACAACGGGCCAACCGCTCGTCATTCCCGATTTGCAAAAAAGCGCTTTTGCTGATAACCCTTTTGTTAAAGCCGATGCTGGTGTGCGTTTTTATGCAGGTGCACCAATTACCACTTTCGATGGATTAACCGTAGGTACATTATGCGTGTTGGATATCCAGCCTAAAACGCTTAGTGCAAAACAGGTCAAAATGCTTGGCCTGCTTTCGCACCAGATTATTACGATTATGGAGTTTGATCTGAGTATCGAGGTCTTAAAAGCACAATACCGCCAGGTAAAAGAATCCGAGAATAAGCTGCGGTCGTTTTTTGACAGTTCGGTATCGTGTCATTTTTTGCTTGATCGCGATATGCGCATTACCGCTTTCAATAAAACTGCTGCCAAGTTTGTAAAAAACATGCTGGGGATACGCCTCAAAGCGGGCATCCGTATGAGCGATCATGTTGAGAACGTGGGTAGGTTTACCCGCAATTTTAACAGAGCTTTAGCGGGCAAGGTTATTAAGGCCGAAATTGAAGTGAATTATAAAAACGGGCCAATCTGGTGGGGAATTGTTTGCGAACCGGCTTATGATAGTGAAGGCGAAATCATCGGGGTTTCGTACAACGCCACCGATATCACCGAATCTAAAAATAACCAGAAAAGAATATCCGACCAAAACGAGCTGCTGCGTAATATTGCCTTTGTACAGTCGCACGAGTTGCGCAAACCCGTAGCCAGCATTTTGGGGTTGATGTATCTGATTAAATTAAATAGCTATAATGCTGATAAGGAGCATTTGGAAATGTTGGAAAATGCGACATCCGAGCTCGATCAGAAAATAACTTCGATCATCAATCAGGTCGAAATAAAGTAGGCAGCAATCAGGCAGCCTGATCTTCAAATATTTCCTTAAAGGCCTTTATACATTCCCTGCGAATGGTTTCGGGCAGTTCCGAATATTTCCAAAAAATAAAACTGAACGTATTGCCGTACTGCTCGCTAAAAATATGGTACATCAGAGAGTCGTGCTTGTCCTGGTCGTACATAGCCGGGCGTTTCTTAAACCAGTCGATGTACATCTGCTCAATTTGTTCCAGCCTTGCCGCAAATTGCTGCTTAAGAGTCGGATTAATATTTCTTGTTATCAACAACCGGTTTTCCATAATTTTTGTCAAAGGGCATGATCACAATAATATGTTTTACATGTGTTTTGCGTGTTAAACCATAATGAATAAATTAACATTGGGATGGATGTATACGGGGCTGTTTAAAACAAGGTTTGGAGCTTTTGACAAAAAATATAAATATTTTGCAGGGTTTACGATGCCGATATTTTATGTCATTATCATAAATATTTTAAACAAATATTGTGATATAAACGCGGCGGTATATCGGGATGAGAGCGTTTTAAATGATCTTGAAATTGTAAACTTGTGCGGCAATACCTACAGGTGAAATTATTATAATTATTTTTGAAGCCATGTTTACAGGCATTATAGAAACTTTAGGTACAGTTACCAACCTACAACACGATAGTGGTAATTTACACATCACCGTGTCATCAGCCATAGCGCACGAGTTAAAGATCGATCAATCGGTAGCGCATAACGGGGTATGTTTAACGGTTATTGCAGTAACCGATGGACAACATACAGTAACTGCTATTGCCGAAACGTTAAACAAAACCAATTTGGTTGAGTTAAAGGTTGGCGACCTGGTAAACCTGGAACGCTGTATGCAAATGAACGCCCGGCTCGACGGCCACATTGTGCAGGGCCATGTTGATCAGACAGCCGTTTGCACCAATTTTAAAACGCTGGATGGCAGCTGGGAATATACTTTTGAATATGACACCGCTGCTGGTAACGTAACAGTTGAAAAAGGATCAATTTGTGTAAATGGGATAAGTCTTACAGTGGTAAACTCCGGGCCTAACTATTTTTCGGTAGCCATTATACCTTATACTTTCGAACATACCAACCTGCAATCGGTAACTCAGGGATCGGTTGTTAACCTCGAGTTCGACATTATAGGCAAATACGTAGCACGGTTAATGCAGCGCTAAACAAAGATTAGTAATCGCTATACAGGATTTTAGTTACACGGCCATTCTCGCCCATATCATACTCCAGGTACTGATCGGTTGTGGCATCATCACTTTTTACATCCAAAAAAGCGGCGTTATCCTGAATTTTCAGGTGGGGCAGATCTCTGGTAGTGTTCCCTATCGAGGTGGTATACCGGTTGCCAGCCAAACCTACCTTAAATTTGTGTGATGTGATCTCGAAGTTGGTAAGTTTATTTTTTACGAAATAAAACTTTGCGCCGTTGTAGTTGAGTACAGTGCCTTGTTTGTAGCTTGCCTGCGATGAGTAAGGCGCTATTTGTTTTGGCTGGCCTAAAGCGCTTATCACCGCATTTTCGGTAGATCCAATTTTTACCGAAGTTTTACCTGCCGGAAGTTTAATTTCAACATCGGCTACATTAATGCTCTCTTTAGGACCGAATATGCTTTTTGTACCAATAAAAATTACTGCCAAAACTACTATTAGCCCAAGCGCCCATAATCCCAATTTTTTTGTAGTATGTTTTTTCATAATCGTAATTTTTAAGCCCCATCTATATAGCATCAACAATTAAACACTAATTTACATATAAGGTTTAAAAAAAATACTCAATTAACGGATTTGTGACCTAAAAACAGACTTGCTGGTCAGTAAAATATGGTGAAAATGACAATTAAAATAAATATCGGCGCTTAAACATCGAGTGTGATGTTGTTTACATCATTGATTACTTCGTGTATCTTGGTATCAAGTTTATTAACAACTGTTTCCATCATTTTCAGGTATTCGGGCGGGGCGCTGTAGTTTTCTTCTTTAATCAGATTCATCAGGCCCATGATCGAGGTAAGCGGCCCTCTGTACTCGTGTGCCTGTATGTAGGCAATCTTAAGGAGCGATTGGTTTTGCTCCAATATCTTTTGCTCGTATAGCTTACGGTCGGTAACGTTACGTATCAAGTACGATACGCCGATGATCTCATTATCGTTATTGAAAGCTGGTTCAAAAGACGCCTCCCACCAAACGCGGCCCAGTTCCGGATAATCAGTATGCCCCTGTTCATAGCTTTTTTCGCCGGCAAGGCATAAGGTATAGTTAACCAAAAAGGTTTCTTTAAAATCGGGTTCGATGTACTGTACAAATTCACAACCGCGCACCAGCTTGGTTTGATAGGCTTTTTTTACAAAACGATAAGCTGTTTTATTGTAATCGAGCAATTCGCCTCTTTTGCCAAGTAAAACGTGGAAGTTTACCGAGCTTTCAAAAAACGAGCGGAGTTTTATCTCGGCCTCGTCTATCGTTCGTCTCTGTTCCTCCAGTTCTTTTTGATGCAGGGCCAGCAACTGCTGGCTCAGTTTGAGCTCCATGATATTAAGAGCCTGCTTCGACAACATTTTCAGCATCATCTGCTGATATTTGTTTAAAATATGTGGTTTTTGATCAACTACACACAAAGTGCCCAGTCGGTGGCCCTCGGTAGTTATCAATGGAGCGCCGGCATAGAAGCGCAGGTTGGGCTCGTTCACTACAAGCGGGTTATTAACAAGCCGCGGGTCGCGCAAGGTATCCGGGACCAGCATCAACTCGTCACTTTGGATCGCGTAATTGCAAAAAGAGGTTTCGCGGGGTAGTTTTTCGTGCTCAATGCCCGTCCGCACCTTTAACCATTGCGATTGTTCGTCGAGCAAAGTAATAGCTGCGGTAGGCGTATCGCAAATATCGGCAGCCATGGATATCAATTCCCTAAGATCGGCATCCATTTGCAGATCAAAACTTGTAAATTTCTGTACAGCCAGAAGTCGCGGGTGCTCGCTTGTCATACCTGATTTAAATCCCCACACCGATTAGAAAGTGTCATTCGTAAATATATCAAAAAAGAAAATTTAATTTAACCGGTTTTGCAAATAATTGCTTAAATAATTGCAATTGCTTCAAGACTATTGCACAAAAGGTAAAAAAGCCTGGAGTTATTTAAAGAAATGTAAAATGCGATTCAATCGATAGTCTTAAATTTGGATTTTGACAAAGCGAATCATTGCAGCAATAACTATTATACTTCTTATATATTTACAGAATGAAAAATCGTTTTTTAGAATTAGATTGCCTTAGGGGTGTGGCTGCACTTTTAGTCGTCTTCTTTCATGTTTTTGGTGACACCTTATCTATCTTTCGAGTGGGAATTACAGGGGTGGACCTTTTTTTTATTATCAGCGGTTTTGTTATTTTTTTAAGCATAAGCAACGTCTCTAAAGGAAGAGAATTTGTCATAAACAGAGTTTCCAGGCTATATCCCACGTATTGGACATGTGTAACTATTACCTTTACATTGATGTGTATAGGAGATATCACACATAAGCATTCTATACATATTAAGACCTATTTGGCAAATATGACTATGTTTCAATATTATCTTGGCAAACCAGATTTAGATGGGCCATATTGGACAATGATTATTGAAATGATATTTTACATTTTTATTTTAATTCTATTTAAAACGAAGCTACTAAAGCGAGTTATTGAGATTGGAGTCGGAGTTAATGTGCTATTAATAGCCAATTTTTTCATGAGCCTAAAAGGTATACCTTTTCTAAATACACATTATTTGCCAATGCTCAATTTTTTTCCACTCTTTATTGCTGGTATTGTCTTTTATAAAATTTACTACGATCAAAAAAGCTTTCTAAATAATTATTTGATCTTAATTATTTGCTTTCTTACTCAAATAGCCTTATATAATTTAACACGATCAGCGGGGCACGTGTCGCATATTACTTACATAATTATGCTTGTCATATACTTTACGTTATTTATTTTATTCGTCAACCAAAAATTAAAGCTTATTATCTATAAGCCCATTTTATTTTTAGGTAAAATCTCATTTCCAATTTACTTGATTCACCAATATTTATTATTGTCCATGATAATCCCTTTCTTGATTAAATATTGTGAAATGAATTATTATGTTTCAGCTAGTATAGGGATTGTATTAGTAATACTGATTGCTTCATTAATACATAGATATATAGAGGTTCCTGTAGGACATAAGCTTAAATCATTTCAAAAAAAAATATTCTATCTACAGTGATTTTGGTGGTTTAATATAAATCAAGATAGTTAAAACTATAATAATGATCACGATGTAGAACCAAAATCTACTACTTTTTACTATTGTTTGTTTACTTTTTTCCTGCAGATTAGTGCTGTTTTGCTGCTGGGTGCTGTCGTTCGAGACGCTGTGAGTTATTTCGGCTCTACTTTGTTGCATAGCCTGATTGATGGTTTGTGTAGACGCCGAGCGACTTGTGATGATTAGTTTACGGGCGCGACCTATATAATTGCCGTTTACAATTTGGATAATTCCTGTATCTGGAGTGATCTGGATAGCCAGGCTATCAGTTCGGAGTTTTTGACCGGTGATATGTGTTATTGTTTGGGCAGTGTCTGTACGCAATGTGCTAACTCTCTGTACTTCGGTTTTGACCGATTGACTTGACATAGCCGTTTTGCTGGTACTTACCTGGCGGGTTTTGCAGGCACATAGCAATAGCAGGGCTATTAATATACTGTAGTTTTTCATGAAAGATAAAGTGTTGTAAGTGAATTATTGCTCTTTTACATTCACGACCTGCGGAGTGAATGAAGCATGGTGGATTTCTATATTGTCCAGGCGGCGGTCGAGTTGGCGGATCTGAATTTTTAATATCTCGATCTGGGTGCTTAATTGCTGATTGTCGTTTTTTAAGCTGAAGTAGCTGGTCATGATGCCGGCGGTGGCAGTGATTGAAAAAGCGACAAGCAGATATAAAACTTTTAGCGTAATGCCACGGATTTCGCGGCTTTCGATGGCTGTCATATTCGCACGTAAGTTGTTCGGGGAATGAATTGGTTTGTATTGTGCAGGGCCAGCAGATCCCGCCAGTTGTAGCCGAATCTCATTTCCAGATGCGGATAGTCCTTAAAACTACCGGCAAAATCGCCACCCCAGGTAAACCCGTGTTTTTTGAAGATGTTTACCACCGTCATCCAATTGGGATGATGTTCATCCCAATTGGTTTGGCCGTCGACCACCAACGCGAAATCGATCGCGAGGCCATAATTATGATATGATGATCCCGACTGAGCATTGGTCACTATTGCGCCGGGTGCCGTACGTCCCTGGGCATATAGTTTATCGCTTTCGGCAAATGAGCGGTAACCCTCGGTAATTATTGGGTGAACACCGGCTGGTGTATTTTTCACAGCTTCCTGATAGGCTTGCAAAGCGATTTGCCTAAGCCGGGGATGAAGTGTTTGTATTTGGGCTATTGAGTTGTCCATCTTTTGGTGTTTTAAAGTCGTTTGAATTTGTTATTGAAGCTGCGGTGGATTGGCTTGCGGTTGGTGCTGTTCCGGCTTCATCGAATTTTTTTATCGTGTCTTCAGTAAATTGAATGATCAGTGCCATACCGGCACATAATGCAGAGGCGTAACCTGCTATTGTTGCAATTATGGAAAGCTTACCAGGCCATGTGATTTGCGATATCGCCAGGAATGTTGTTACCGCACCGCTGAGAGCAATTTGTAGTTTCCTCTCAAAATTTGGCACAGCGCTTTTGAAACGAGCGCTTGCCTCGTTAAAAAATTGTTTCATAAATAAAGAATGTAAAGGACGTGCTTGACGAGAATTAGTTAATTACCCACCAGTTTATTGTACTGGTATCTGAAGCACTATCCGAATTAATTACAAAGGACGTGTTTGCTGTAATGCTCGTTGACGGAACAGACAGACTGCCAATAGTTCCACCAGTTGTATTACGCGTAATAAAAATCTTACTACTTGCGGTAACTGCTGTTGTACTAATAGTTACTGTTCCGGCAACAAGAGTAGCCGTGCCAATACTTGCATTGGTACCTGTGGCTATCTTAAGTTTGTTACCCACAGATACAAGATTTAAATTACCGGATACCTGAAGCTGATCCACTGTATTGTCCGCAGAGGTTCCCAGTAACGTCCGGCCCTGTACGAGCAAACCGTTTGATGGAGCTGCATTATTTGTAATATAAGTAGAGCCGATCGTGAGATTGCTCACATCGAGGGCAGATGATGCTATGGCATTTGTATTGGTATTAATTGGATTGATCAATACTTTTCCCGAAAAATCCTGAATTAAAGGCCAGTAATTATTAATAAATGTTTTAACAGATCTTCCTTGTTGTATATTGCCGCATAATACATCACCGGTTTTGACTTGTCCGCGTTCGCCGGCAATTGCACCGTCTAAAACTTCCAGGTAAGTAGTTGAGGATGTTGTGGCACCCTGGGATATAGCCCCATTGCCAGGACCTTGCCAGATGGGCCCATTATTTAAGGTGGCCGCGTACTGCGTTGTATTGGGGTTATTATCCGCTACAGTAGTTCCTGACGCGTCTTGAAATTGATAACTGCGTATAAGATTTGTTGTTGGTGGTGTATTTGTAAAGTTGCCACTATTCCAAATATTTCCACGATCTGTGGAAGAAAGCACACTTGAATATATTAAACATTGAGCAATTTGACCAGTGAAATAATAGCCATTGCCTGCATATACGCCCATTCCTATGCGGACAATGTCGCTATTCATTATACAATTGTTACTTAGGTTTGAGCTTGTACCTACAAGGGAATTATCCACATAACAACTAAGTATTCTACTTGAGGCTGAATAAGTAACTATCCAAAGATGCCAGTTGCCGTCATTAATTGTTTTAGTTCCTGTATACGAGGATCCACCGCTTTGACCAAATTCTACAGCATTTCCACTAAAACCCCCTAGTACAGCAAATCCGGTGCTGTATGCAAGCCTAAAAAAGCCACCTGTAGTTTGCGTGGTCTTAAGGAGCACTGATACTGAAAAGTCAACGTTTACCCCACTAAAGTTAGTCGTCGGGATATCAACGTACTGGCTATTTGCTGCATTCAAACTCAAACATCCTCCCAATCCCGAGGCTTGCAGTACTTTGGCTTTAAAATCGATAGTATTTGTCCCCGGCACGTTTTTTATAGTACCATTTGGCCCGTCAACGGCTGATACATCGGGTGCAATTCCAATTACGCTCCATGTGTCTGTGGCTTCCTTAAACAACAGAGCTTCGTTGTATTGTACATCTATAACCTGTGTATAACCATGAACGGTCACACCGGAAGCCCCTACTATTGAAGTATTACCCACACCAGCCATTTGTACGCGGATAGTTGTACCAACCAAAAATGCTACTGTTGCATTTGTGGGAATGGTTACCACATTTGCCGAAGCGTTCGACATCCTGATCTTTTTATTTGCGTCGGTAAGTGCCAATGTGTACGTTGTGCCTGTCTGATCGTTAAACGAAACAAGCTTATCGGCCCTGACCGCAGCGGTAGTAGGATACTTATTATTATCGACTATAGTAAAATCAGTTGCTTTATTATTTTGTGTTTCAACAGCGTTGCCGCCAGACTGTAGCCCACCGGTGAAGTTCCATGCGCCAGCAATCGTGGCCGCCTGGGTTTTAATCCATGTCCACCAGCCGGCTAAAATTGACGGCACAATGAATTTTGATGCTTCAGTCCCGGCTTGTGCATCTGTCAATGTTGCCGCGCTATTAGCTGTTGCGCCGGATGCAATGCTGTTTAATTTAGTTTGGTCGGTAGAAGAGATCAACCCGTATCCTGACACCGTGTCAACCTTTGCACCTAAAGCGGCTGCCAAAGCTCCGTTATCGGTTGGCGAGCCGCCCAGCCCTGCAAAAGTACCTGCAGGGATATTGGCGGTCAGTGTCCATGCGGTGTGATCGCTATCCCAGATATATTCCTGGTCATTAGGTGAGCCGGTTACAATAGCATAGTCGCCATCAGCACCTGTTGGTATTGCAGTTTGCAAAGCCGACAAGCTTGCATACTTGCCCCGATAATGATTTGCGGCCGCTACTGCGGTGGCTACATTGGCTGTTGTTGCCAGTTTTCCACCATTACCATTAACTGTACCATCACCTAAAACTTCAAAGCCCTTGGAGGCATTTGTATGTACTTCAAAACTTTTGTTAGCCTTAACATCAATTACGAGGTCGTGAGCCTCACTTAACCCTAATATAGCCTTACTGCTACCGATACTTACAGTAGCACTCGCACCGGAATCAGCAAACTCCAGACCTCCATTGTTGGTTACGTCCATTCCACCGATCTTTACTTTACCTGATACTCCTAAATTGCTAACGCCCATACCTGAAGGGCCTGTGACAGAAAGCGTACTGGTAGTTACATCTGAAATTGTCAGACTATCTGTAACGCCTAACCCAACGGCACCAGCTGTTAAAATTGGTTGCAAATCACTGTCGGCAATGTGAGTTGCATCGGGCCACCAATGTTCCACTATTTTGCCGCTTATATATACGCCCACTGTTTTACCCGGGCGAATGCTTGATGGTACCCCCGCTTTAGCGGCCGCAAGATCCGCCCATGCTTCGTTATCGCCACCGTAGTAATAATCAACATTTCCCTTTTGGGTACGTTTATGCGCGCCCGCTATTTCTAAATTTGCCATGTTATGCTATGGTTATATTATGTCTGTGATTTGATGAGTAGGGTACACTCTGGCTCATGCTCCAGATAGTATAAGCTACAGCTGTGCCTGCGGCATCGTTTACCGAAATGGAGGCCGAAGTGTATTGAGATGTGATATCGAGGTTTAATGCATCCTGATCGATGACGCTTACCAATGTTTTGCCCGGAGGGAGTACCACACAAAATTTGGTAAATGTACTGCCGGTATTTAAGGTAAAAGTGTTGCCCGAATTACTGAAGCGGGTATTACCCAAAGCCCTGGCGCTGGCGCTATTGGTGGGGAAGCTGCTCACCGCATCATAAAACACTTTGTAAAATCCCTGATAGCTTAGGTTACTGCTGTTTACGCTACCTGCAGCTATGCGGCCTGTTGCATCAGCTATGCCTAAAATGTTGTTTTTTACTGCTCCCTGCCCAAATGTGACCGAGCTTTGATAAGTAACAGGAGTTGCCGATACCACAACGCCAGAGTCGGTATACGGAGATGTGGTGGCTATCTGCGTTCCGTTCTTTTTAATGCTTAATCCGGTTTGCGATCCACCGTCATTCTGGTTGTAAGTTGCCGTTAACGGGATGTTAATGGTTTGCCCGACCTCTAAACCGCCGGTACTTTGCGATGAGCTGATGCCCGCCGTTGGGTTTACATAGGTTGGATGCGGTATAAGAGCCGCGCTTAATGCACTTACCTGGCTTTGCAAATTGGCATCGGCGTTGGTGCGTATGACAGATTCGGTGCTTATAGCCGTATCGCGTGCTGATAGCTCGGCAGCCAGGGATGCATTATCTGCAGCGTTACCGCCTAACAGTGCGAAGGTGCTGGCCGGTACGTTTTCGGTTTTAACCCAGGCATTGTGGTCGCTATCCCAAATGTATTCTTCATCGTTTGGCGAGGCGGTTACAACAGCGTAGTTGCCATCGGCACCAGCTGGTAAATACGATTGTAATGCAACTAATGATGCGAATTTACCAATGAAGTTTGGTGCGCCTGCGCCTGTTGCCAGGGCTAATATATTAGCCAGTTTGGCCTTTTTTGTTTGTGCCGAGCCAGGCGTAACAATGGCAACATAATCGGCAATGGTAACGCCGATATCTTCGGGCAGGTTGGATATGGTTGAGTTTTGCGGCATATGGTGAGGTATGATTATTATCTGATAAGATATTTTTTCTGATCGTGCAGATAGGTATTGCCTTTAATGGCAGACAGGCGCGTACCGGTACGTTTGCCATCGCGTTTAAAGGCATCTCCCGGCCGGCCCTGGTATTCGCCTGTTATGTATTTGCCAAAGTACCCGGCGTTATCGGCCATGAAATCTTCGGTACCTGTAAAAAAGGCGTTGGCATCAGCTTCGGCGCGGCTGGCTACGGCTTGTATCTCCTTGTCGGAAACCTGGGTTGCAAAATCGACGGTCTTTTTTACAAAACCCGATTGAGTTGAGCGCACATTATCGCTGCGCACAAAACGGGCGTAGCTCAGGTAAACCAAAACGGGCTTTAAGCCGGCATATATTTTAGTTGTGGTCGATCTGTCGGGCCAGGTGTAAGTGTAACCGCAGCCGGTGAGCAGTTTCTGAAACCACTGCTCGTCGGTAGTTGGTGTATAAGTTGTCGAAGCAGCATCGGCAGCAGCCACCCCCGCATTGTAGCTCGCAATATTGGCCATCATATCAAAATACAGACGCTTGCCAAGCAGGTTGCTCAGGTCGATACGCTGGGCCTCGAGTATAAAGGGTTCGAGGCGTTTACTATCGTCCATATTTACCGTCAGGTTGCGATAAGGAATAAAATCGGATTTTGTGATGAGTAGTGGTTCCATTTTTTGTTTAGTTGTGAGTTGCGAGTTGTCAGTTGTGAGTTATAGGTTTTTAGTCTTTATCGAGGTGTCCCGTTAGCTATTAGCATCAGAAAACACAATACCTGAGAAACAACCGACAACCCGCAACAGATAACTGACAACTATTGTGGAAATATTTTAAGCGCGTCTTCTGCATCAACTCCGTATAAAATGGTGAGGATATTGCGCTTACTGTCGTTGGTGATATACTGGTTATTGAGCAGTTGTACCAGGCTTTGCGGCGGGTCGGCTTTGCTGAGTTTAAACTCGATAGGTGTAATAGCGTAGTTATCGCTCGGGTTTATGCTTTGGTAGAAACCTTGTCCGATCTGTCTAAATACGCTTTCGAGTAAAATGCGCTCTTCGATGGTTACCATGTTGTAATACATCGTGGCATCACGGATTTGCTCCTGGTTAAAAAAACCTGCCGAACCATCGGTTACCGATAACAATACTTTTGGTATGAGCCAGTTACGGATGATCTTGTTAGTGATCTTGGTATCGGTATACTCAAAAACGGCATCGTTGGCGTTGTTGTTAATGGCAATCAGTTCGGGTACTTCTTCGTCCTTCTCCACATCAACCACAATAATATCCGCACCTTCAGGACCAATAAACTCCTGCAGGCCTTGTTCAAAATCATCGCGATCCTCATCATCGGCAAATTTGCCTTTATGCACCATCATCGTTTTGGCGCTGAAGTTGTTTTGCAGGTTTGCGGTGGTGCGGATATCGGATTGTATTTCGGAGTATAGGCTCTCCAAAACCGCATCGCAGGATGCCAGCGGATAACTATGCTCATCTAAACTTACATATAATAGCTGCCCTTTGTACTGGCCCCAGCCGCCTACGCTTTCAACCTGCTGGGCTATGGCATCAACCGAAAGGTTAAAGGCATGAAACCAGGTGATGAGATCGGTGCGGATGTTGTTACGTTTTTCGCGGCTCCAATCGGCATAGGTAGCAAAATCGAAACCCGACTCGTTTTTGCGGTTTTCGGATGCCATGCGCACATGCTCAAACGGTACGTGAAAAACTTCGGTTATTTTGGCCGCCGCGTTAACGTTTATATGGAGCGCAAATCCGCGAAAGCGTGCCAAATCCTTTTTTACCAATGCCAGCACCTTATCCATAGTTTGGTTTTCGCTGTTGGCAATAGCCTGGTAAAAATCAACATCGGCAAAGCCCGAACCACCGATAAAGCGGCTGTAGGTATCAACACAGGTACGGGCCGTTGGTGCAGAGTTGGTTAACGAGTAAATCCGTTGTGGGTAAGCATTATCCTCGTCGAAACTGACAATGCCATAGGTGCGGTTTTCGCGCTGGGTTATCCGTTGTGTAGTATCGCGCCGGTTGCTGGTTAATAAACGCATTTGTTATTAGGTTTAGTCCGGAAGGCGGCAAAGTGCGTCGAACCGGATTGTGTTTGTTAAATATTACTGAGTGTCGGCTGTGGTTTTAGCGTCTTCTTCAGCCGGGGGCATGGCATCGAGTATTGCATTCCGGCTTTTTACTTTTGGCTTTTCGTCTTTGTCGGGATACCTGTCGAAATGTTTGATCAGAGCTGGGTGTGCATCAAGCAATTTTTCCGCCGCTTCGTCGGTAAGGTTATCGTTGGTTAACGCATCGCCGCCAAAAGCGGTTTGTAGTACGCGGTCGGGTTTTAGCAGGTATTTGCGGTTGGTTATCGTCATGATGTCTGGGTTGTTTGATGGATTATTTTGCTGTTGCAGGTACAGGTATTTTTGTATCCTGAAAAAGGCCTTTTGATAACAATTGCCACATCCTTTTTGAATAGTCTCATTAAACAGATCCATATAAACCTGGTTTAGCAACACAATAGCAGCAGGTTGTTTTTGAGCTATCTGCGCCGAAAGGGAAAGTAACAGATTAACTCCTTTTAAATCCACTCTGGAAGTGGAAATTGGTTCATTATTTACAGAGGGAGTATATGTGCTCATTTTGATGTGGTTGTTTGCCGCCGGTGGTCCCCGTCCTGATGGGATGCGATATGATTTTTATGGGAATACGCCCTGCTCCTCAAAAGCAGGAGGGGAAACCTTGGCGGCGTAGTAGTTAGTTATCGCAAGGGTGGCTATTATGCTGTTATCAGCGCAAGCAAAGCTGCTTTGGTTGTAGGATAGTCAGTATCGAACAAGGTAGCCGGCATGTGTGGTTCCTTAAAGTTGGCCGGCGATGTAAGGTTAACTACATATGCGCCTTCGGAGTTGGCATCGTTAGGATCGGCAGTTAAGGTTGTTAACTCGAGGCCCAGGTCGGTACCGAAGATTTCAAAGGCCGAATCGCCTGATTTGTGAATGTTTTCGATAACGGCAACCACACGGTTGGTACCTAATTTTTCGATCTCGGCTTTCACAGCCGAGCCTTTGGCGAAGATGACAAAATCGACAGCGTGATCGAAACGTGCACTGTAATCCTTTTTAACAAAGGTAGCTTTGGGTTTAACCGAGGTATTGTACCCTTCGTAACGGAAGCCTTTGGCTCCGGTTGCCAGCGTGATATCGGTAATAATTTGTGGGTTGGTGGTATCCCTTACGTAAGCGGTAATATCGCTACGGTTAAAGAGGTATACTACTGCTTCAACGCCGCCTATAACGGGGTTGCTGCAATCATAAAGCATGTTTTGGGCTATTTTTCCGCAGATGGCCATAATTGTTTTTTGTTTTTTTAGTCCGGAAGACCGAAAGTCGGCAAGACCGGAAGTGATTTTTAATTGAGATTGTTATGTTAATTGTAGTCCGAAGGAGCGTGTCTGCTGACTTTTCGTCTTTCGGACTTGCCGACTTTAATAAGCTACCATAGTAAGGTAGTCTTCGGCAATTTTCGCATCGAGGTTAAAGCCGTAATCGACACAGTATTTTTTTGACTTTTTATCGTAGAACGGTTCGAGCTCGCTCAGATTGCTGGTTTCTTCGGTACCGATTTGCAGATTGCCTTTTGTAGTGAACAGGATACGGTGCGGCTGGTTCCATTTGGTGCCGTTGCTTTCGTAAGCTTTGATGTGGCGATCCAAGAACTGGAACGGTATTACATCGATACCATCAACCTTAAAGGTATCGATACCGCTTTCGGTGCGCTCGTAAGCCAGCTCGATGTTGTTTACTGCTTTGCGCTCGCGGGCGTATTGATCAACTACCGACTGGGTGGCAATGATCACCTTATCTTTAGCGCCGCGTAAACGCAGGTCGGCGCCGTATATCATGTTTTGAAAGATGTTGGTAACCAGGTTGTTTGATGTATCGGTTGAGGTAAAGGCCTGGGCCGCAAAGCTTGTGCCTGCGTTGTTGGGTATAGCTACTTTTTTGGTAGCATCGTTAGCAACTATACCTTTTGCCTGTGCCCAAAAGCCGTTGAACACATTGAAGTATGCCGGATCGACACTGTTTGAAAGGTAACCACCGTTGGTTGCAATGTCTGCAGCGGTATCGCCTAACCAGGCAAAACGCAGGGCGGTTTCGTAGGCGGCTAATGAGAAGCGCTCTTCGAGGAACAGGGCAAAATCGGTATTGGTAAGGTCGGGTTTTTGGACGCCGTTTTTCAACCCCCATACAAAAAAGGTTTGTAACAGATCGGTAAAACATTCTTCGATGCGGTCGCCAATGTATTTGGGGTCCCAGAATTTTTCGACGGCAGGCACCGTTGCTGTGGTGGCTGTAATATCGCAGCTGGTTTGCGCTTTACCGGTTAACCCGAACTGACCTAAGTATATCATTTGTTGTTTAGCCTTGATGCCGTTTACAACGGTGTGAAACTGGTCGATAGTCGGGTTTTGAAAAACTGCCTGGTAGAACGCCTCGCGCAAGCTCATTACTTCTTTACCGTCGAAGCTAACGGTTGATAAATTGATGTTTGATGGCATGTGGTTGTGGTTAATGTGTTATTAAGTTATTGGGTTGTTAGTCCGGAAGTCCGAAAGACGGAAAGTCCGGAAGAAAGATTTTGTGCAATTGATTTGACTTCCGGTCTTTCCGACTTATGTGGACTTTCCGACTTTCTTAGCTTTCAGCTCGGTGCGGCGGGCTTCCATTTTGTCGGCCAGATCGGGTGCAGAGGTTCGGTTGCCGCCCGATGCACGGTTGAATTTGTTTTCGCGCTTATCGGGCCTGTAGCTCGATTTGGCTAACTGCAATGCTTTTGAAGCGCTGTTCATTACGGTTTCGCTTTCGGCCAGGGCATTTTCGAGTTCCAGTTTTTCGGCTTGTAATGAGGCCAGCTTTTTGCGTAACGATGCTAGCACAGCTTTGCCCGATGGATCGTCATTGGTGGTTGTGGTATCGCTTGGCTGGGTGATATCGGTGGCCTGGCCGTTGGCTACGGTAATAACGGTGCCGTCCTCAAATTCGTAATCGCCATCTGGCGCAGGTATGGTCATGGCTTCGTCGCTGAAAACCGGGGTACCTTCGGCCAGTCCGCCTTCAAAATACAGGTCGCCTGCGTTACCGGCAAGGGTTTTATTGGCTGCGTGGAGTTCGGAACCATCGCTGGTAAAATCTTTAACCAGGTTTTTAAGACCCGAAATGAGCTGATTAAAGCGTGTTTTTTTGGTTTTGTCCATATGTTTATTGTTTTGTTGGGTTACTTGGTATGGGTTATGCAGGTGGTTGCGGTAAATGGCCATAGCCCTGGCGGTATCGATAATGCCGGTTGCGAATTTGAGGTCGACGGCGAGCTGAGGGCTCATCATTTTTTCGGCGTTCATGTAGCTTTGGAGCAATTGTGTGCTGGCGCCGGTACGCTGTTTGTAAAAGTTGAGCAGGCGGGCCTGCTCGTCCTGCAGTTCGTTGGCGTATTGTAAAAAGTAAGCGGCATCGCCCTCGGCGGCTCCCCAGGGGTTGTGGATAAGGAAACGGCTGTTTTCGGTGAGTTTGCGCTCGGTGCCGGCCATAAAAATTACAGTGGCGATAGAGCAGCACAACCCCTCAACAACGGTGGTTATGGGTTTCCGGGTGGCGACTAAAAAGTCGTGGATGGCGAAGCCTTCGAAAACGGAACCACCGTTGGAGTGGATGTGTACCACGATGTCGTCGCAGGAGCTGTTAGAGGTGTACGCATCCTTTACTGAGGTTAAGGACACAGCGCCTGACTGGCCAAGGCTGGGGGCCTGCTGACTGACAATATCGCCGTAGATGTATAGATGACAGGTGTTGGGCATGGTTATTAAGTTTAAAGTCAAAAGTTAAAATTCAAAAAAAGCAAGCTGCTGATAATGTGTATGTACAGATGGAGTGTTGTTTAGCTACTTGCTCTTGTGTTTGTTTTTATTACTTCTATTGCTATTGTGATACAAATGTAAGCAGTATTTGGGTGTTAGTTGTCTCACAGTTTTAAGACAACCTGATTTTACTGCTTTTCGCCTTTAATACCTTTAATGATCTTGATGGAACGCCAAACCGTGGCCCTGGATACCTCAAACGCTATTTCGGCATCTAAAACGACGCTGTTTACACTTTTGCCGCCTGCCTTTACGCGTGCATCTATATACATATAAATTTCGAGGTACATAAAAACCTTGGGCGACATGAGGCCGTTACGCACCATATGATTGAGCGTGCCGTTGTTTTTGAGCTGGATGAGCAGATCGAACATAGCGATTGAGAGATACTTTGTTTGTTGCTGATTTAATAATTGGCTTTCGACCTCTAAGTTCTGCCGGATGGCAGTTTCGTTTGTTTGGGACAGCTTGTATTTAACCGTCTCTGAAGCATCCTGAAGAAATTTCAGGAGGAAAATGATCATTTATTACTTATATCACAAATGTAATAAAATGTAATAATGTATGCAAGGGATTTTTGAGAAAAAGTATCAAGTAATTAGTATCAAGTATCAAGTATCAAGATCAGTTTGGGAAACAGTCTTGGTTCTTGTGTCTTGAATCTTGCTTCTATTTTAAGTTAGCAATACAATTGGCGTAGGCCTGGAACTGGGTGGCGGTATCGTCGTTAACTTCGACATCGATATTGGCTATCTGAAAGATGGCTACTTTTTTAGTTTTAAAATATTCGAGCTTTTCGGGCGATACGATGAGCGTGGTTTCGTAGTTATAACCGGTTACTGAGTTTTCGTACTTATGATCGATTTTTTGTCCGAAAAACCGCAATGCCTTGCCATCGGTAAATTTGATGTAAAGGCCGGCTTCTTCGGATAGTTCCATTTGATGGGTATTGAAATTGATGGTAATGGTTTGCCCGGCAGATGTAACAACGCTTTTGATGATCATTTTATCGAAAGGGCTCTCGTAAGTATGTTTACCTGCTGCGGCATCGGTATCGCGGCTTATTTGTTTACAGTAATCGACAGCCGGTTCATCAGCTGTTTGGGCCCTGGTTAAGGTTGCCAGGCACAGGAATACCGCTATAAGCAAAAAGCTCTTTTTCATCGATCAGCAATCAAATTAATTGGACTTAAAGATATTAAAAAATATGTTTTAGCCAAAAAGACATCGTTAGAGCCATCGTTTATTACATTGCTGCCGTTAAATAATCCGCCTAAGGCATAACCATTGCCATTTGCTGTAGAATTGAATGCCCTACCGTCGCCCGCCATATTGATAGCCGATAAAATGGGCGCGAACATGGCGGTAGAACTGCATTGATGATAAGTTCGCCGTTGCTTAGTTTGGCGTTAATGCTATAGCTGGTGTTATTTTTTTATAGCCACAATACAATTTACATAAGCCATAAATTTTGTAGCATCTGCATCGCTTACATCTATATCAATATTGCCCAGTGTGATTTTTTTTATTTTCTTCAGTTTAAAATCTATGAACTTTTCTGGAATATCTGGGGTAAAAAAGCTTTCAATTGCCATGAAGGTATATCCTACATCGGAGTTTTCGTATGAACAGTCTACTTTCACGCCTAAATCTTTCCAATAGGTGCCATCTGTAAACTGAACTATTATACCCACTGCGTTATAATTAGCGGTATGATTTCTTGCTTGAAAAATAAAATTTGTAAAAAAGCCAAATGTTCGTACACTTCGGTTTATATAGAAATAGCTATACGGACTGGAATATTGTATTTTATTTAAGGCTGAATCAACTGTTTTGGTTATGTCTTTACAATAATCTGTTTGTGCTTTAGCGAAACCTAAAGAGCCAAGTATTAAGGATGTTATAATTAATATTTTTTTCATAGAAGTGATTTTTTGATAAAAATAAAAAACATTCTGATAAAAGCAATGTGAAATACTAAAATAATTAGCTTTAAAAATTACTCATATTTTGCAGCATTACTTTGTTGTTTAGTGAGGCTTGCACGTCCTCTACTACCAAAATCTGTCTCGGCATGTTCGCGGCAATAGTACGTACCATATCGTTAGTTGCGCGAGTGGTTGCGAGATCGTTCGAACCATCGTTTAAGGTATTGCTGCCATTAAACAGGCCGCCCAAAGCATAGGCATGACCATTTGCAGACGAATTGAAGGACCGGCCACCTCCGGCTATGTTAATAGCAGATAAAATTGGCGCGAACATTTCGGTCGACCGTGCGTTAATAACTGATTCACCATGGCTTAGGCGGGCGTTTATGCTATCGCTGGTGCCAGTTCCCGGCCCCATTAAGTAGGCCCCATAGCCGTCAGATATGTATACGCCACCACGAGCGAAACCTTTGGGATTTGTGCTGTTTATGGTTGTTGCCTGTTTTATACCGTTGGCTATTGTACCAACAATTTCGGCAGCCCCAATAGCAATATCAATAGCCGCTTTTACCGGCCCGACTATCGGCCCGAAGTTGGCGATATCACCCGCTACTTGCGACCGCGTGGCTGTAAAGATTGATGACACCTGTTTTTCGGTGTTGATGGCGATCTCTGCGGCAGCTATGGCTTTCTGTGCGGCAAAGGCGGCTTTACTGGCTTGGGTATTTTTGCCAAAGAGGCCAGTAAGTGTGGAGAAATAGCCGGCATAATTTTGTGCTTTTCGGAGCAGTAATTTTTGTTCTTCGCTGGCAAGTTGTTGTTTGTCCTTTAAATACTGCGCATCAATTTTAGCAATTTCTTTGGCATCGCCCTGAGCATTAAAAAGATCGGCCTTGTGCTTGTCGTCTAAATATTTAGCCTGGGCCTGTAGTTTTAATTTGTAATTATTATTGGTTTTTGCAATATCAAGCTGGTCTTGCTTTAGTTGCGCATCGAAACGTTTATTCTGATCGTCTTTTTCTTGTTGCCGCTGTGCCTCGGCATGGGTTTTTGCTACCTGATTTTGTTGCTGATCATATCTTTCATTAATTATATCAATTTGAGTTTGGGTTAATTTTGTTTGCTGCAATTCAAATTGCCTGTCTTTTTCAATTTGCTGCTGCCTTAGCATGAAGATTGCATCGTGATCCTTTTCCACTGCTTTTATCGCCGCTTCCTGCTTCAAATCAAACAGTTCTTTCTGGTCGCGTAGCTCCTGGTTTTTAAGGGTGTCATCTTCGGCTTTGGGCGGTGGCGGGGCTGCCGGTTTCTTTTTATAGGCCGCTGTAGCGCTGCGCAATTGTTTACGTTTTTCGGCATCGGCTTTGCGCAACTCCAGTTTTTTGCCCAGGGCATCGCTCAAAGCTTTAACATCGTCGGCATAAATACGGCCCTTTTTTTCAAGGTCTTCCAGTTCGGCAGCACCACGGGTTTTTAACAGGTTAATTTCCTGCTGGGTAAGGCCACGTTTTATACCTACATCCTGTACGGCCAGATCGACCCCTTTGTCAATATTATCTTTATGCAGCTTAGCCTGTGCGGCTTCGAGCCGGGCAATTTCGGCAAGGGCGGCTTTGCGCTGGGCAACGGTGCCTGTTTGGGCTTTAACCTGCTGTTCGGCAATCTCGGCCGCTGTTTGTTTGGCTTTTAAAGCTTCGCCTTCTACGCTGCGGGCAAGTTCTTGCTGCTCGCCTTTTAGGTTTGCAGTGGCTTTGCCGGCATCCCAGATGGCTTTGCTGTATTCGCCAATTTTGGTAGTGGCGGTAACTATTTTATCGGTAGCATTGGTTACGCCGGTGCCCAGTTGTATAACACCATCGGCAAACTGTTTTAAGTTGCCGTGAACAAGCCCGTCGACAATAACGCCGAAGGCCTTAAAACGGTTTATCACGTTCTGCTCTAAAAAATCAACCAGGTCCTTCATGGCCTGTTTAGGATCGGTGAATAGTTTTTTGAGCGGCGATAGCAGATCCATCACAATACGCCCCAGTGCATTAAAGCCACCGGTTAGGCCTGCGGTAACACGCTCAACGGCATCAACTACCGGGGTAACCTGTTTTAAATAGTCGATCAGCGCGGCTACCGCAATAATAATTAAACCTATACCTGTACCGGCAAGCGCTTTGGTAAAAGTGCTTACACCGCCGCTGGCCGCCTCGGTGCCGGTGGTTAGGGCCTCAAAGCCTTTGGTTGCCTTGCCTGCATTGGTACTTAAGGTTTGGGCGTTGGTAGCGGCATCATCGCCATCTTTTTTTAGCAGGCCCAGGGCCGAGCCTACTTTGCCTGCACCTTCCTGCAAGGTTTTAAACTTTTCGGCAGTTTCGGCTATGGATTTGCCAAATGGGGTTACGCTTTCAACCGCTTTTAAAAAACTATTGGTATAATCGCTTACCGATTTGGTTGATTTGGCGGTATCGCCCTGCAGGCTATTGTGTTGCTTTGACAGATCGATGAGGCCGCCTTTGAGATTATTGGCCGCAGCAGTGCTATCGCTTAAACCTTTGGTATGCTCTTTTAAAGCATCGTTACTTTTTTTAGCGTCTTCGCCTGCTTTTTTGAGTTGCTCGCTCAGCTTATCGAAGGCATCGCCGCTATCTTTACCAGCTGCTTTGAGGTTATCGAGCTGCGATTTAAGATCGGCAACGGCGGCTTTGGCATTGTTTACGTTTTGGGTGAGCGCGGTAGTATCGATATCAATACTAAGGAGGGCTTTTTTGGTATCGTCCATTTTAGTTGTTCATTAGTTCATTAGTCATTGGTTTATTGGTGCACAGTTCAGAAAAGGTTAAGAGTTCGATAATTTATTTGCGCTATAACAGACCAATAAACTATTGAACTAATGAACCGATGAACTATAAGCGTATCAGTTCTACCTTTACGGGTTTGATGCCGGTGAAATCGGTTATTTTGGAGATGTAAAAGTAGCTTTGGTATTTGCCGATGTACACGGGTTTAAAAAAATCGAGCGTTTGGATATCCATCTCGTTAAGTTTTAAATAACAGGTGAGCTTGCGCTGATCGCTTAGTACATTTACCAGATCCTGATAATGGTTGGCGAAGATGCTTTTGAGGGTAAGATCGGCACCGCCCGAGGTTGAGGTAAAATAGGTGAACGGGATATTGCCGTTAATGGGTGTAGGCGTCGATGGATCGCGGTAGCTGATGGTGGTATCAACCTTGTTGAGCAGCAAAATGCGGTCTTCGGTTTGGGTGCTGAAGACGAGGCCGTTGTAATCCAACGCGTTCAGGTCGGGGATCTTATTGATAAAGGTGGTGTTAAAGCCGCCCAGTACCAATTGTTCAAAGCTGGCGGCGAAGGGCAGATCGTAAATGTCCTGGTACAGATCGAGGTTTTCGTCGGGCAGGTAAAAGCTGCCGTTGCCGTAAGTATCGGGGCTAACGGTATCGTCGTGTTTCCACCGGGCTTCGTTTTGCTGGGAGTAGTCGCCTATCTGCACGTCGAAGTCTTCGCCGTCGTTGGTGATCTTATCGCTCCAATCCAAAGCCAAGGGCAGGTTTTGAATGATGTGGCCGAAAGGCACAATGTTTACCGTTTTGTTGATGTTATCGGTTTGAATAACGGCGCAAAAGAAGAACTGGATGAATTTGAGAAAGTCGGACGTGGTCATATCCGGCAAAACCGACTCGATTTGCACCTGCTCGCCATATAGCACATTATCGCTGTTGAGGGTGATGTTAAGCTCGATATTGGGGTAAAATATGGCTGTGGTACTGCCGCTGTGGCCGGCGGTTTCCATAGCGATAACGAGGCGGTCGCCGGGGACTACGTTTACGCCCGGCAGCTGCATCCTGAAGTTGAAAAAGTCTTTGTCATTTTCGTCGAAGCCCAGGTTTTGCGGTTCGAAAATTTTATACTCGGGGTGTGATGACAGATCGGTGGAGCCGCCGGGGGGTATTTTGTAGATCTTCATGTAAATACCCTTGATGTTATCGCTGACAGAGCCGTTGCGGTGTATGTAAATATGCGGAAAGAGCACATCGATATCCACCGTCATGATCTGCGGGGCCGTCCAATAAACGGTATCGAACAGGTGGCCGGTATCGCTAATGCTTACATTGAAAGGTATGCTAACCACGTTGCCGTTATCCAAACCCGCATAGGTAAGTGTATTGGTTTGCTGGGCTTTGAGGTTTTGCGCGCTGTACAGATCGGAATAGCGCTTGGAATGAATAAACTTATCGCTGCTGAAGGGCAGGATGAGGTTGTTATAAATTGGCGCGGTAACCGGGTCGGCCAGAATCTGGTTGTTGAGTGTGTACCCTGCCGGGATGCTGACGCCCGAGCTGTTGAGCGTGCCGGCTTGTTTAATGATCTCGTCGACAACGGTTTTTACGAATACGGCGGGGCGCATTTCGCCGGGGTAAATGGCCTGGCCGTGCACTTCGCCGGTGTTATTGCTCAGGTTGCCGTAGTTGATGATGGGGTAGATATAGCCATCGGTATGGGTACGCGAATCTATCACGTTGTTAAAGTTCCAGACATGATCGTAAGCTGATAAGTCGAGATCGCGCAGTTTGCCGGTGAGCAGATCGAAGAAATCGGTGTTGCCGCTGCTGATCACAATTTTTAACGAGCCTTTGCTGGCGCCAACAATGCGCAGGTTACCTTGCGGGATAACATCCACGCCGTTTTGCACGTAGCGGCAGGGCTGCTTTTTGCGGATGACCGATGCCCCGTTAAAGTTTAAATCTTCGGGGTAGCCCAGGGCCCGGCGGTTGTTGGCGGTATCGGGCAGGCTGATGGAGTTGGAGATATTGCCCTGTACGGATTTGAGGTCGGTAAGGGTATTTACCGCGTACGATAGCGCGATGAGACTATCATTGGGCAGATCGAGTAGGATATCGTTGACGTATAGTTCGGCGTGTTGCATTTTTTAGAGTATCAAGTAATTAGTATCAAGTATCAAGTACCGGGTATTGCTGTAGGATTATCAAGTAGTTGGCATCAGGTAGTTTTTTGTCTTGCTACTTGATACTCGCTACTTGATACTGAAGCGCTACGCGCGTTGCGTATTCACCTCGGGCAACAGGAAGGCGATCTCGAAATCGCCGCGGCCCTCATAGGTTTGGTACATTTTGAGCGATTTGGTATCGATGATAACCCCTTGCCAGGTATTGGTGGCGGCATCAACCAGGCGGTAAACCTTGGGCGAGTACAGCAAGGTTGCCAGCACTTCGGCTTCGGCGGCGGGTACATCGTTTTTGCCGGCGGTGATCTTTTTTTGCGCGTCGATACTGATGAGTTGTTGGGTGCTGTCGGCGGTAGCATAATCGCTGATAAAGCGTTCGGTGATTACCGGGTTGCTGGTGTTGAGCTCGTGGAACTGGTTTTTGATGAACATATAATACAGCCATCCGCCTGATGGCGCCATCCATTTTAAATACTCGTAAGGCAGGCCATTGCAGGGTGAGCTATCGAGCAGTAAGCGTTTACTTTCGGTTACCTGGATGTTTTGGCCCGATGTATCGGTGTAAAACAAAAACACATCGAGATATATGCTGCCGGCGGGTATATTTTGAGTGATGCGCAGGCGGTTAACGCCTAATTTACTGTAAAGTACCCCGGGCGCCTGTTTTTCGATAAGCAGTTTTGAGCCATCATCGTTTAACAGTACCGAGCCATTTTCGTTAAGCAGCATGGCCTCGCCCAGGGCGCCGGTAATGTTGCCATTGATATCGATGCCATTGCCGCCCAGTTTTATCTGATGGCCGGCTATTTTTTCGGAGTAGATGAACGACAGGTCGAAAGGCATATCGGTGTAAAAATGCGGTATCGCAAAATCGTTTAAAAACTTAGCCGGGTGGGGTTGAACGGCATCGGGTAGGGTAACATAGGGCTGCATATTACCGCCGGTTTTGTTACCGATCTGCATGGCCGAGTATGTTACGTAAAACGGGTCGCCGGCGCTGCTCCAACCACTATCAAAGCCATCAGCTACCTCTTTGTACCGAACAGTGTACGAAGCGCTGATGTTGGCATCGCGGTAGTTGATGGCGGTATAATCAAGGCCATCGGCAGGTTGCAGCAGCGTACGCAGATATTTGCTGATATCGGCACGGCAATATCCCGTAAGGTTGGCGGCATGGATAGCCGTGATGACATTGCTTGCGCCATCGTACCCGCTGGTAACTTCGGTAACAAACTTGCGGCCGGGGGCGTGGGTAAGGCTTTGGTAGCCAAAAACGATAGGGTTAAACAGGGCCGACCAGCGCGAGCCGCCGCTTGCGGGTGTGCTGATCAGGACGGGAATAATGGCAGTTACCGTAAAACTTTGCGAAACGATGGTGCCCAGGGTATCTTGCACGTAAGCAACATAACTTGCAGCACTTAAACCTGTAAATACAGGGCTGCTTTGGTAGGTTGTGCCGCCAATACTGTATTGCAATGGCGTATTGCTGCCTATGGCATGTATAGTGACCTGCCCGTCGGCGGCGCCGGGAGCGCTTTCCTGCTGGTCAAGGCTGACGGAGCTGACGGCCAGATCGTCTGGTGGCGTTCCACCTCCGCCACCGGTGCCGCCGCCGGTGCCCGTATCAACGTTAATAACGGCGAATGGGTTTGTTATTGTAGCTACGATGTTCCAGGTGTCTGAACCTTTTGGGATACTGCTGATCAGATCGCCTGGGTGGAACGTCCTGTTGTTGGTCAGGCCGGTGTAATCGGTAATTACCGAATTATCCCAGCTTGCTGTTATGGCGAGCGTAGGTATGGTAGCAGATGGGTTATATGATACTTCGATAAGGGTATCGCCGAAACTGTCGGTTACGGTAAAAGAATCTATTACAATAGGTGCTGGCATATTGATATGTTTAGTTCATGAATCATGGTTGATAGTTCGTGGAAATGTAAGTTGCTCTTATGATGGAGCCAGTGTTTTAAATATTTCATCGGCAGTTTTTTGCAGGTATTGGCCGGCTATCTGATCAAAAACCTGATCGAGCGTATCGAGGTTTAAGGGTACGCTCAATACGCCCGAGTTGCCGCCTGCGCGGTACAGCCGCGTGCCGCTTTTGTGGATGGTATTGGCTACAGCGTAGGGATTAAGATCGAGACCCTTTGCGCTGATCCAATCGCGGATGATCCCGACCAGGTCGGGGTTGCCATGATCGCCTTTGGGCACGGTTGTAGGCCCGCGGCCATGCTCCAAAAAATAAATACTGCTGTTGGCTTCCAGTTCGTACCCATTAGGGGTTTCGATAACCTGGAGCGAGCCGAGGGTTTTGCCACTTGCCGACATACCCCGCTGCGTAGCTGCATCAATGATCTGCTGTTTGACTGCGTTGAAATAGTTTAATAATTCGGTCGTCATGGATGTGATTTATTGTCGGGGATACATTTATTGTGTAATTTTAGGCAACCAATTACCTGCAATATGAAACCCAGGCTTTTGCTGCTGCCTTTAGTTTTAATGCTTTATATGGCTGCCTGTAAAAAGACGCCCGGCGATAGCGAAACCGTTACTTTCCCGAGGAAGCTTTATATCAGCGGGATGGGCGCAAAGGGGACATTGCGGATAATGACCGCCAACGGGGACATCACCGACCCCGCACTTAAAGCTAAATTTTTAGGCGTTCAGCAAAACTATTTTAATGTTGCGCTTGCCCCGGGCGATACCAGCTCTATTACGTTTTTAAAGCGGGATACAGCGGTGTTCAATGCATCAAAAACAAAGTACGAGGTGTATAATAACGAGGGCCTGTTCCTGTTCAGCTCGCCCGATTACCGGGTTAACATTAACGGCCCCGGCGATGTGCTGTATACCTTTTTGCAATATACGGGCCAATACATTTCTTTCCCCATCAATAATGGCACGGCTTACCTGGCCAAAGAGGTTGATGCCGGGCATGGCGACTATAATACTATTACCCTTTCGGTTTTAGCCTATAAGTTTACCAGCGGCCCTTATCCGGCTAAATATCAGATGCTGGCCGGATCGGTATATAACGAGTTTAATTTGAGCGCCGATTTAAATCTCGGAAAGAACGATACCCTGGCTGTACAGGGATGGACGGTGACTTATAAAGTCCGTAGTCGATAATCCATACTTTTTGGGTAGTAAAGATGTCTTTTTACTATGGCCTGGCAGCCATCGGCTATATACTAAACACAAACTGCATAACCGCTTTTATCGCGCAGGGTGATCATGGTTAATACACCGCAAACGGCGCTGTCGAACTTATAGAACAGGTGCTTAAACTGCACCTTGTCGACATGATCGAACTGTTTGGTTTGATTAATGCGGGCAACGTACTCGATGGCCAGGTCCTTCATTTGTTCGGTAATGCTTTCCCGCTGGCCGGTAGTCATGTCGATATCGCCTTTCTGGCAAAAAAACAAAAACAGCGGCCAGGTTTTGCGTGCGGCGCCCGTAGTGGCAGATAGCTCGGCGCCCGAGTTTACGATAGTTTGTACATGCAGCATCGGAAATTGTGCATCGTCGGCCTGAAGGTTTGCCTCATAGTCGGTTCCGTAAAAAAAGGAAGCCACGGAGGCTTGCTGAGAAGCAATGGTTTGTAAGGTCTGTTTGATCATTTGATTTTGCTTTAGTCCATGGCCGATAGTCCATAGACCATGGTTAGTTATAATGGTAATAGGCTGATCGACTATCGCTATGGACCATCGACCATTGACTATCGACTTTACCTTGTATTCACCACCTCGGCGTAGCGTTTTTGATATTCCATGCGTTCGCGGTTCATCAGTAGTTTGATGAGTACGCGATCGTAGCTTTGCGTGAGCACTTCGTTCCATTTGGTGATATCAAAGCCGGCCAGGGTATCGATACTGAGCATCCAGCCAAACTGGTTTAGTTTTGATGCGTTGGCGCGGATCTCATCGGTTGCAGGGGGGCGGTGCAGTAATGCTGCCTGGTCGGCTACAAGTTTGGGTACTTCCGAAAAAAAAAATTGGCAATGGGTACCGCGTCAGTTACAGGGATAGTTAAAATTTGCTCCATGTAAGCCTCATCATCAATCTTTTCGTCGCTGTAAAGCACGCCATCGCCCATATAGGGCAGCCAGAAATAATGTGCCAAAACCTGGGGGATGATGTCCGTTGGATCAAAGTCCGCACCGGTTTCGGCGCTGCGCTTCTGCTCTTCGCTGATGAGGTTGTGCACTGCAATAAAGGCGCCCACGGGCTCGAGTTTGAGGTTTTTGGGTACGGTTACTTTTTTGCCGGCAATGGTGGTCTGTTTGGGCAGTTTTTTACCTTCGATGCCTTTAGAGAGTTTCTCGCCGAGGGTATTTAATAAAAGCCGGCAGAGGTCGAGGTCGTCGCGTCCTTTAAAGTTTTGTACGCTCTGGCGGTCCATCCCGGTAAGGGCGCATATCTCGTCGAGAATGCCTTTTGACTGCCGTAAGGCAAAAAACTGGCCCAGGCTGATCTCGTTCGCCTCGGTTGGAAAGTTGTAAGGGTTTCCGTTTAGTTTGATTGGAAGCATGATGCGTTTAGTTTCAAGTAAATAGCAGTATGAGATATCAAAACACTGGCTGGCAGTCGGGTTAGCTGATCTGAGCAAGGTAATGAGTACAGCCTGATTTTTTATTACATTAATTACAAAGGTAATATTATTAATTCAGGACACCAAATTTTTTGATTAATTTTCAGAAAAGTTATTTTAAAGTAACTAAGTATGTAGATTTAGTGCGTATATCACTTTAAACCGTTTTTCGTTAGTTAATGGGCAAATTGAGGATACCCGGCGTTTTTGTTATTTTGTTGATGATTGCGGCTTGCAAAAGCTCGTTGAATATTGACGATGTCCCTGTTTTTGTTGCCGAGGGCGATTCGATTACGCTCGGGGGAGCTATTGCCAGCGACCACAGATGGGTAAACATTGTATGCGATACCAGGCACTGGTTATTGACAAATCTGGGTGTTAATGGCACAACGATCAATTCGATGGATATCGGCGAAATCAATGCCAAACCTGCGAAAGTTGCCTACCTGAGTTGCGCATTCAGTACCAACGATGTATCATATTACACAGATCAGAGCAGCATTGATTTTTTTAAAGCCGGATATCGTAAGTATTTGAATACAAGGCTTAGCGAAGGATGGAAGGCTGATGATATCATACTTGTTTCGGCATACTTAACTAATAAGGACCCGGTATATAACGCGCGGCAGGATATGTATATTGCTGCGGTGCATGATATTGCAACGGAGTTTGGCATTAAAAAAGTTTACGATGCCAAAGCATATATGCTGCAACACGGCGGCACCAAACTGGTAAGCGATGATACAACACACCCGACCATAGATGGTTATGCGGTGATTGCGCAAGGGATGATTGAACTGCTTGATAAATTTGGGGTAAACTAATAAATATCGTCCGTGTGCTTACAGGAGGTTACCTGTTTTTTATATCGAACACCTTTTTAGTGCCTAACAGCCTTATCTCTGTTTTTTTGCGAAAGTTGAACCTGGCCCTGCCGGTGATGTGGCCTGGCAGCAGGCATAGTTCGGTAGCGGCCCAAACCAGTGCGTCGATCCGGTTGGGTGATTTTTCGCCTTTTTTGGCCTCCCAGCTTGTCATTTCCAGCTCAAGCTCAAGTAATTGGTCGATGTGATGTGCCTTGCCCTGTTCGTAAATGGCGGCTACCGGTTCGGCACGGGTCAGTTTATCGCGGGTGGCATGCACAGGCTTGTAACTGATAGATGCATCAACTCCCCGCAACACAGTTTCGATCATATCGCCGCCGTTGTTTACCTCACCAATGATGCGATCGGCACGGTAGTGCTGGTAAAGGGCCACGGCACGGCGGGCCCAGTCGGTAGGGCCGGGGTACCGATCGGTTTTATCTTCCAAAACGTACAAATGATCATCAAGCCCCAGCCCGGCTACAATGATGCCGGTTTCATCGCTGGTATCTTTGCTGCTCACGGCAGGGTCGATGGCCACTACAATGCGCTTTAAGCTAACAGGCAGGGTACCATCGGCCAGGCGGCGCATGCGGGTAGCGTTGATGAGGTCGTCGGTCCAGAGGGCGCATTCGCTGTCGTCGGCAAACTCGCCGTCGCGGAAACGTTTGCGTTTGCGCAACGGAAGCGAATTGAGCGTGGCCATATATTCTTTGTTGATGTTATCGCTATTATCTGCAGGGTTCATCAGCAGGTGCCCGTAGCGCGGCTTATCGAGGCTGGTGTTGGTTTCGGGTTCGGTATTGTTATAAAATACCTGGTACATCCAGTGTTTTTTGCTGGGAGGGTTGGCGTCGACAAAAAGCTGCGGCCGGGCATCGTCAACCTTTTGGGCCAGGCGCGTTTTAAGGGTGGTATAAGCTTCGTAGGATATCTGGCTGGCTTCGTTTAAAAAAACAGTGAGGAACTCCATGCCGAGTATCTTCTCGGTGCGATCCTTGTCGTCGAGGCCTGCGAGCCATACCTGTGAGCCGTTTTCAAATTCGAGGTAATAGTCGGTATTGCGCCATTTAACCTTAACATCGGGGTAGGCCAGCTTAAGTACTTTTTTAAGGGTATCCAGCCAGATGGAGTTTTTAGCGTGGTTAAAGCGGAAACGGGCTATCAGATGCCGCGAGCCGGGATGTTGCAGCGCCAGCGCCAACTGATGGTATACAATGATGAACGATTTGCCCGAGCGGCTGCCGCCAACGAGCAGAAACTCGGAGGCCTGTTGGCCGAACATGGCCAGTGCCTGGTTTTGACGGCTGGTTTGCCTGAAGGTTATATGGTCTGGTTTTTTTTCGGGGGCGTCAATAGTCATTGCGTCAGCGATCAATGGGGCATCGGGCAGGTTTTGAATGGCGGTAGTTGTTTTCTTCTTTTTTAAAGATGCGGAGTTTTGGGATTTTGACATGAGAATGTATGTGCAGAGTGGTTGGCATTGAGGCAGAACGCCTGTATTTGAAAATAAAGAACAACGGCTGGCAGGTAAAACTGGCTTGTTTTGGCAGATAACGCAGCCTGTATATTTATTACATTTATTACAAATGTAAAGGTACGGCAAAAAAAATACAAATGCAAATTGGCGCTGCAGATTGTTGTTTGTGTGTTTGATAAAAAAAGGTGTTACTATACTTTATCATTACTCAACTTCATAATCAAACAAAACGGGCAAGCCAGTGTTTTTTGCCTGACCGCGTTAGGGCACCGTTTTTATATGTACTTAACATGCAGCAACAAAAGTTTTGCATTAACGTACAAGCAATAAAACTTTTGTTAATTTTAGTACGCCTGCGGCAGTTTTATATATTAATGTAATTTATTATTTAATATTAAATTATACACAATTTGTGATAACTTGGGCGCAATTAATATTATAAAAATTTACATTACCTGAATTACTGTTTTGAATTACCTTAATTTTGATTACGGCAGCGATAATGCATGGCTGGATAGTGGCGAGGATGCCGTTAAAAAGGCCGAGGCAAATATGCATGCTATTCTGGATAATGCCGACTCGGGCTACGCCCTGTACGACGCTGATTTGAGGATAGTATCGTATAACTCGCTGGCACAAAAGTTTTCGCAGCTGCTGTATTCAAAAAACCTGAAGAAAGGTAACTACCTGTTAGATTATTTTCCGCCCGAACGGCACCCCATCCTGCTGGATGTTACCCGCCGTGTGCTTGCCGGCGAAGAGATACAATACGAAATGCATTTTGACGGCCTGCCGGGGGGCGAGCGCTGGATGGATGTTAAATGGACAGGCGTAAAAAATGGTGAAGGCAACAAAAACCGTGGGTTTATCCTCATCAGTAAGGATATTACCCAGCGGAAGCAACTTGCCATTGAGCGCGAAAAAATGCTGAACGAACTCTCAAAAAATAATAAGGTGTTTGAGCAGTTTACGCATATCACATCACACAACCTTAATGCGCCGGTGGCCAATATTATTACCCTGGCCGAAACTTTTAACGAACTGGATAACCAGGCCGAAAAAGACCTGTACATCGACTTTATCTTAACATCGGCAAAAAGCCTGCAGCAGGTTATTTTAGATATTAACCAGGTTTTGCATATCAGGCAGCATTTGGGCGAAGTGAAAGAGAACATCGAGCTGAAGGACCTGCTTAACAACATCAAAAGCATCATCAGTACCGATATTGCCCGCGAACGCGTAGCCATTAAACACTACTTTGCAACCACCCATGTTTTTGGCCCGCGCACCTATATGCACAGTATTTTTTACAATTTAATATTAAACAGCATTAAATACCGCAGGCCGGGCGTAGCGCCGCAAATAACCATCGCTGCCCGTACTATCGAAAGCCAAGTAGTACTTACTTTTACCGATAACGGTAAGGGTATTGATATGAAAAGGCACGGCGATAAACTGTTTGGCCTGTACAATCGTTTTGATAGCCAGGTAGAAGGCCGCGGCCTTGGCTTGTTTATGGTAAAAACCCAGGTCGAAGAAATGGGCGGTACCATACATGTCGACAGCATAGTGGGCCAGGGAACCACCTTTACCGTGCAACTGCCCCTGTAGCCTGCCCGGTTAACTTTTGGCTTTTAGCTTGCTCACATCAACCCATACTTTTGCCGAGCGTTTGTTAAGGTAGGTAAACTGGATGGCGAATTTTTTACCGTACTTGCGGATGAGCTGCGTGCGGTTTGACTTAAGCCAGTCGCAATAAAACGTTTGCGATTGCCCGGTTTCTATCACCTTGTCGGTATCGGTAACATCCTCACTTTCGTCGAACAGTGCTTTTGGCATATTTAAATGCCCGTTAATATACAGCTTAACAAATTTTGAGCCTTTGTAGGCGATAGGGTCGGGTACCGAAACTTTGCTGTTGTTGGTTATGGTAAGGGTAAATTTTACCACTTCGGCATAGGTGGTTTTGTTGTCTTTAAAATCGATGATCTCTTTATCCAGGTTGGCCGATGCGTTAAGCTGTATCGAATCTTTATAAGTGCCGGCCTTATGGGTAACGGTAACCCGTTTAAGTTTGTGTGGTTTGCTTTGAGCAGAGGTATTATTAACCATCAGGGTGTTTGATAAACCAATGGTTAATAAAATATAGTAAAAGTATTTTGGGGTTTTCATAGCCAGATATTTATATCATAAAGCACTAAATTATGTTTTATGTTTTAATTATTATATTGACTGCTACGATGCCGTAAAGTTTATTTTGATGAACCGGGGAGTGCCCCTTATCAGCTGTGTGTTGCCGCTAACTGATTGTAAACGTGGCGATGGAGGCCGGAAAAAAATAGTCGGGATGAATATGGAGATTATGAGCTGTACATTGAATGGCAGGTATCTGCATCAACTATCACCCGGCATTATAATCACCATAAACCCTGTCGTTCTCAAGGTTGGGTTTAAGCTTAAAGGCGATGATGGCTATCACGATGAACAACGCGTGGGTGAGCGGCTGTACCAGGTCGATCACGTTAAAACCCAAAAAATAGCTCACATTATAAAAAAGCCAGAAGATAACCGGCGAAAACGCCAGGAAAGTACCTGTTACGCCAAGGATGAATTTTTTACTGGCAAAAAACTGGGGGCTGGCATTTACATACCTGGTAATAAAATAAAAACACAGCCAGATAGGGATAGTTAATGCCAGGCTGATGAGCAGGTCCATTTGTAACGATTGCCATACATCGCGGTAGCGTGCATTAAGCAATTGGGTGTCAATTACAATAATGATGCCGGGCGATAGTACTGCGCTGGTCAGGCAAACCTTTAACGAGTAGGAAAGGTTATTACCAATCATTTTTTTGTTTTGTGCCGTTTACAGCATTGCGCTGCCACTGCGTTGTTTAATCTGGTTAGTTTAAGTTTAATCGGTGCCTTGGTTTGTATGGCGATTAGGGCCGGCATACAAATACCGCATACAAGTTAAAAACTTTTTTTGGGAAAATAAATGGCCAATTAAAATTAGTTACAGCATTTAAAATTTGTGTAATTTGGTACTTTTTAAAACCCAATAGTTAACTATCACATGGTACATGCTTTTCGTGTAGGTATTTTGAATTTTTTGCGCGAGCATAATGCTACTACCGCTGTTATCGATATTAAAAATCCCTTTTTAACTGAGCTGAACACCATCGATAAGCGCAAGGCGTTTAAACAGGCGCTCGATACCTTATCGAACGAGAAGATGATTGTGGTGAGCGGATCGTACGATTTTTTGAACTGGAAACTGATAAACGGCCTGTACCCGATAGATGATAAGATCATCGAAGCCAAAATTACGGCCAAAGGCTTAAGTTACCAAGCCCCGGCCGAGGTTAACGATAAGGTTGCCGAACCCGACGAACCGCTCGACCTGCCTTTACCGCCGCCTGTTAAGGCCATTAGCAGTTGGTTTGGCGGAGGCACCAAAGAGGTTACCGAGCAACGCCTGAAACGCAAGATGAAGAAGATGGGCGCCAAAGACAGCCATCTCGACTTTCAAAAACCATCCGACGAGCCTCAGTATCAAACCAAACACGTACCCGCGGTGGTAAACCCCTTTGTTGATGACAGCTTTGATAACCACGAAAACGACGAGATCGAAACAACAGCGACCGATGAACCGGGCCTGCGCATATCGTTACAGGGCAAATCAGCAACCAACAGCAAAAAAAACAAAAGCATCAACAAGGTGCTTAAATGGGTGGTGATAGTTGTGAGCATTATACTGGTTATTTTAATAGCCATGATATTTAAATCAAACAGTTGAACAATGGCCACGATACCGCCGCATATCGGGTTGATTGCAGGGCAACTGCTGCCAAAGTTTATCCCCAAAAACGAAAACGAAACAACGCTAACCTTCCAATTTACTGTTGCGCCAAGCAGTACCTACCGGGTAAATTATCACAAAACCCAGGTTAAAGGTAAAGCGGTGTGGCAATTGGTGGGTTGCGAAGAAGTGGATGCCGACTAAAAGTACGTTTGTATATTGAGGGTCTGATGAAAAACATAGCTGTTATATTGTTCTGTGTGTTTCTGGCGGCATGTGCAGGCAATGATCGCGGACCGGTGATCAAACCTGCAAAAAGCATAACCGATAGTATCGATAAAACCTTTGATACCAATAATAAGGATAGCGTTGCCGAACCCGACCCATCGCCGGCCGAAATATTGAAGGAGTGCCTGGCTAATTACAAAACAGTTACCGTTGTTGATACCACACTTGCAACCGATAGCGGGGCCCTGCACATCCGCCTCAAACATTATTGCGCCTACGACAGCGGTATCATCCTGCCCGAAAAGTACACCAATATGTTTGGCCTTAAAAGCTTTGCCGCAAATAATTTTGTTACCGATGTTTTACTGAGCCGTAACTTTAAACCTGTTTATGCGGGCCGTATTTCGCGTAACGATTTTTTGCCCCTGGCCGATGAATCGCTGAAAAACTACGGCGCGTTATTGTTTATGAGCCATAAGGTGCAACTATCGCGCTCGCGGCTGGGTTTTGTTATCAGCTATAGTTTTACCATACCGCTAACCGATGTTGGCCGGAACGTTGCCATTGCTATCGAACCTACAGGCGCCAGGCAGGTATTTGATAGTTATGGCTTTAAAGCCGAGAGGGCATACCCGGATACGATCAAATAAAAGCATTCAGGCAGCAAATACGCCCGACAAAATAATTTACTCTTTAGCCAATCTTGATCATTGCTGGTTAGGTGATATTATCGAAATTAGCCTTGCGCGATGACGCCTTGCCTTTAACCAATTATTTATTACCACGATCCTTTTTTAACGATGAAAAAACTAACCCTGCTTTTTGCCGCCCTGCTGTTGCTTGGTAAAACCATCCTGGCGCAGCAGCCCGAAACCGAAGCTCACCGCCGCCAGCGCATGCAATGGTGGAACGAGGCCCGTTTTGGCATGTTTATCCACTGGGGCATATACTCGGTACCCGCCGGTACTTACGATGGTAAACAAATACCCGGCATTGGCGAGTGGATAATGAACAAGGGCAAAATACCCATGGCCGTTTACCGGCAATATGCCAAACAGTTTAACCCTGTAAAGTTTAACGCCGAAACCGTTGTTAAACTGGCCAAGGCGGCGGGCATGCGCTACATCGTTATCACGAGCAAGCACCACGATGGTTTTGCCATGTTTAAAAGCGATGCCAGCAATTTTAACATTGTTAATGCCACACCGTTTAAGCGCGATGTAATTGCCGAAATGGCCGCAGCCTGTAAAAAATACGGTATAAAATTTGGCCTGTACTACTCGCAGGATCAGGATTGGAACCACCCCGGTGGCGGCGCCTACGGCGGTTATTGGGATAAGGCGCAGGAAGGCAGCTTTGATAAATACATCGATGATATTGCCGTACCGCAAATGAAAGAGATACTAACCAAATACGGCCCGATATCGGTTTTATGGTTTGATACCCCGGCACAGATGAACCACGATAACGCCGCTAAAATTTATGATCTGCTTAAGCTGCAACCCAATATTATTTACAACAACCGTTTGGGCGGCGGCTTTGGCGGCGACCTTGAAACACCCGAGCAGTACATCCCGGCAACGGGCCTGCCCGGCAAAAACTGGGAAAGCTGCATGACCATGAACGATACCTGGGGCTATAAAAGCTACGATCATAACTGGAAAAGTACCCGTACCCTGATACAAAACTTGGTGGATATTGCCAGCAAAGGCGGCAACTACCTGCTTAATATTGGCCCTACCAGCGAGGGTTTGGTACCCGATGCTTCGGTTGAGCGCCTGCAGCAAATTGGCCGTTGGATGGATGTTAACGGCGAGGCCATACACGGCACCACTAACGGTCCGTTTAGTTATTTAAGCTGGGGCCGCAGTACACGCAAGGGGCAAACCCTGTACCTGCATGTATTTAACTGGCCAAAAAACGGCGTGCTTAACGTTCCGCTTAAAAACCAAATTAGCAAAGCTACATTGCTGGCCAACGGCAAGCCTGTTAAATATAAAACTACCGGCGAGGGTTTAACGCTAACACTGCCTTTGGCCGCGCCCGATAGCATTGCCAGCGTTATAGCGCTGCAGTTTGTGGGCGAGCCTGTAGTACCTGCGATACCATCTGTCGGTAAAACGGCCAGCGCATCGGGCGAGTTGGGCGACGATAATGCCGCCAAAGCTATCGACGGATTAACCGAAACCGCCTGGCACGCCGCCGCTGCCGATACCACGGCCTGGCTGCAGGTCGACCTGGGCCGGGCCTGCAAAATATGCGCCCTGGCCTTGCAGGAAGATAAAAACGCTGTTAAAGAGTTTAAGCTCGAGTACCAGGATGCCGGCCAATGGAAAACCATTTTGAGCGGCGGCAAAATAGGCCGGGGAGTGCTAAAACCATTTGCGCCGGTAACAGCAAGGGTGTTCAGATTAAACATTAGCCATGCCGCGCCGGGCATAGGTATTAAGGAGATGACGTTATTTACTGAGGAGTTTTAAGGGGCAGCCTTGAGTCCGGAGTCAGAAAGTCGGCGGCAGCGGTTTGTTATAAGCCGAATAAATTTTGCTAATCGGCTCCTATGTTTCGGCGGTTGGTAATTGTACAACTGTAAAAGCATTCTTTATCAAAAAATGCTATATTTAATTGATGAATAAATACCTGAACACACTGTTGCTTTTACCGTTGCTCATCATCGGGCAATTACATGTTAAACCCGCTGCCGACGTTGTAAATTATTATGGTACACCAACCGATATCATATTTAACAACACCAAATTTACCTTAACCTGGAGCAGCCACCCCAACGACACCTATTACAAGCAGGAATATATTACGCATGGCGATGCTGTTGAGCATTTTAAAGATATGGTGCTGGTTGATTTTATAATTACCGATCTCACTGTTAAAGATGCGGCCCAGGCGCAGGTGAATAACATCCTGGAAAGAAAAAAAACCGACAAGGTTTGTAATTACCAGATCATAAAAAACGAGCAGACCGGTGAGTACATTCTTGATTTTATTATGAGCGAAAGCACGGGCGATGATCTGAGTGTTATAGAATGGAGCGGATATCATTACAAACCTTACACCGATAAAGCCGGTCACAAAGGCGTATTGCTGTTCGGTATCAGCCATCGTGCTTATGGCGATGATACGATGAACTTTTTAAAAACTTTAAAAACGTACCGCGGCGATGTTTTAAAGGCGCTGGTGGCTTACCAGGTACCCGAAATCCAAATCCAGTAAAACGATAGTTTTTCTTTCGTAGTTATTGGCGATATGGCCCCGGCAAAACAAAAACGGCGCCCGTATCTATACGGGCGCCGTTTTTGTTATCAATAGATTAAGATGGGAATTCGGGATAAATGCCATTTAAGCAAATAAGATAATTAACCGGCAAATACGGCTGGCGGTTTTCGTGTGCCTGGTTCCCGCCAGAGCTTGTAAGTGCGCCGGCCGCGATACTGGCCGTTTTTACCCCCGTAATATTTGTAGGCACATACGCATAAGTGGTGTTTGGCTGTGGTTCGGCTAAAAACGAGCCGCTTGGCGATTGCGTTGTTGCCGGTGTTGCGCCAACGGTAAAGCTATGCGTGTGTGTCACGATGTTGTCCTGGGCCAGGGTAACCGTTTCGGTACCGCCGTGTGAACCCAGTGTATAAACCGTTTTACTTAAAGCGGTACCCTGGCTTACTATGGCACGGCCGCGCAGATCGGGCAGGCCAAATGTAGATACGCCGTCGCCGCCGTAAGTAGTGCCAATTAACGAAAACAATGCCGGGTATTGCTGTATGCTCACGGTCGAACCATCGCAAGCGTGCCAGTTTACGGGTATTTTAGGGCCGGCAAAAAATCTGATCTCTCCTGTAATCGGATCCATAATTTTAAATATTTAAAGTTTTTAATTACGTGGTGGAAAATTACCCAAGGTGGCTATACAAACGTTCATGGTAAGGTATGGCGACATATTATTATGTGCCGCGCCCGCACCATCGGTGCCGATAGTTGCAGCTGGGAGCACAACCGGGTTTGCCGGTGCGGGCGGGTTTGAGCCTGTCGCAGCCGGTGCATAACCGTTAATAGCTACCAGCGGGGTTGCCGCAGTTGTCTGGTGAAGCGCCAGGGGCGACAGGTATGAAGCGGCAGGCTGTACGTTAGCTGTCGGCACATTGGTGTTAACAATCACGTAATGCGCGTGCGCAGGGGTGGTGGCTGTCGTCAGGGCCACTGTTTCAGTGCCGCCTGTAGCGCCTAATTTATAGCTTGTTCGGTTTAAATAGTCGGCAACAACGGTGGCGCCCTGTAGGTTTGGCAGGTTAAAGGTATTTACGCCATCGCCGCCAAAATAGGTACCGATAAGGGCGTAAAGAGCTGCGTATTGCTTAATTTGCAGGCTTTGCCCGTTGCATGCCATCCAGCCGTTAGGTATTTTACCGAAGGAGAATGTTCTTATCTCTCCAACAAATGGGTCCATAGTTTTTTTGTTTAATGATGAGTGAGATTTTTAATTCGAAACCGGGTATTCGCCATCGTAGTTAATAAAAAAACCCATGGCTACAAAAGGCATCAGGTTATTGTGCGGCCCGCCGGTGCCTGCATATATGCCTAACGCACTGGTGTTGAGCGAAGCCTGAATATTACCGGTTGGCTGCACGTTAAACGCTGTGCCAAGTACATTGGTGGCCGATGCATACGGCCTTGAGAAATAGGTATTGGCTTTAGGTGTATTTGATGATTGTGCCGGTATAGGATTATTCGAAAAGTTGAACGTATGCGTATGATTGGGCATCTGGCTCTCGGTTAATGTTACCGCTGCTATACCCCCCGGCTTGGCCAGTTGGTATACGGTACCGGTTACAGCCGTACCGGTGCCTACGGCCATATTGGCCGTACCATTAACATTAAAATTGGGCACGCAAAAGGTTTGTGGCGCTGTGCCGCCGTACATATTACCGATCAAAGAATAAAGCGCCTGGTACTGCCCCACGTTTAACTCGCGCCCATCGCAGGGTATCCAACCAACCGGATTGTACGTAAAAGGGAATATCCTTATCTCGCTGATAAAAGCATCCATAAAAATTGTGTTTTTTTGAAAAATTGCAGATTTAATTGATAAATAAAGGTTTGCAGCTTAAAGCCGCCGTAACTGGTTAAATTAAAGAGTGGCCTTCCCCATAAGCATTGGTTTAATATTTTACATACCTAAAATACTTCTTTAAATATAAAACACAATAAAAAATATTATTTTACTATATATGAAAAAAAATATCTCCGGAATTAAAAAAATACAAATACCCTGTTTGTCATCAGTAAGGGCATATAACGTTTTCAGCATCGCGATATGTTACACGGCTGCACAGGGCTTAACCTTGTGGCTGGCACTGCCGGTTATTTTGCCCTTACAGGGATCCATATCTCTTCTTCGGATGCCGCGTCCTCGCCTTTATACTTATCGCCCATCACCGCAAAATGTGGCCGGTCATCAAGCATATAGCCCGATGCGGGCAGCCAGTTTAAAAAAATATAGTTATAGGTTTTAGCGCCCAAGCTTGCCGGGCCGGTATGTAAAAACACGGCGTATTGACCTTCGAAAGGTAAAGTTTGCATACCGGCGGGTATATCGCTAACAGCGGATACCTCAACAGCGGCCCACTTATCGAAGGTATTGGCAGGGTTAAAATTGTTATAGTACCCGGGCGGATAAACCTCGGCCGAATAGCGGTTGGCGCCCACGCGGTTTTTAACTTCGCCGAGCCGCGGCATAAAGCTGCGCCATAGTGCAGGCGTTTGGATATTGGCGAACGACATAGGCATGCTCATGCCAATCAGTGTTTTGGGTGCTGGCGTTTCAATACGCAGGTACATACGTGGCGGTACCCGGCCTGGATGACGGGCGGTTGTAAATATAGTTTTTTTGTAAGTGATGGCCATGTGCAAAAAATAATATTGGTTAATTTACTGTTATATGGCTTTATGTGCTCGTTTTTTGGCTTTGGGGTGCGTTTTTTAACTTAAAGAAAAAATAACTGCAAAAAGGGAAACTCTTTTATCTGCAGCTCCGTATACAACTGTATACAGCTACCGCAGGGATTAATATTAATATTAAAATTTAAGAGCCATGTCTGACTATGTTGTTTATTTTTCCGTTCTGGCCTTGCTGGGCATTTTGTATGCCCAGGCTTATAAAAGGTACGTTTTTACACCTAAGATACAACGGCTGGATCGGGTCCGCCAGTTCAGATATGCGCGCAACCTCAATACCGAGCTGATCAACCTGCTTTGGCAGGATGCCGCAAGGCTGGAGTATGCTGGCCTGGCATTTAACGGCGCTACCTTCGACGATACGCTGGATGCACTGCAAAACCTGCGCGATAACCTGTATACAACCCAAAACTTTAAACAACTGGCAGGTAAACAAAAGGCTGGCCGCGCACATGTTGAGGCACTACAGCAAAACATCAGCAAACAGATACAAATGCAGCAACAGATCAGGGCCGATTACCACAAACTGCTTGACCGGTTTAACCGCATGGCAGCATAGCGGCTGGTTCATAAGGCATTAGCTATTGATTAAAATACCGCCCGGGTGCTTTGCCCCGGGCGTTTTTGCTTTTTGTAGTTTCCCGTACCTCTTTGCCCTTAATATCTGCGTTAGGGTTAGCAGTACCTGCCTGTCGGCAGGCAGGTACTGCCCTGAGGGCCATCATCGGCATATTACATCCTGCTATATCAAAAACATCATTTTAACTTAAAAATAAAAATAATTCAAGTGTGTAAACTTTTTTTCATGAGTATACGTATACAGCAGCTATATCACACACTATGAGTAACCTAAACCTAAAAAATCATGTTCACTACCGCACTTTATCTTGCCGTAATGATGTTGCTCGGCATTGCCTGCGTCTACAATCATTTTGTAATTGCGCCTAAACAAAAAGCGCTGGATGCCGCGCACCAGTTCAGGCGGGCGCGCAACCTTAACGCCGAACTTATTAACCTGCTAAGCAGCCATGCCGAACGCCTGCAAGACCGCCTTTTTGACGGCAACACCTACGATACTACCATCGGCACCCTGCAGGTACTGCACAATAACGTTTACACAGCCGATACCTTTAACCAGCTTGTAGGCAGGCAAAAGGTAAAACGCCGCCATGTTAACGCCCTGCAGGCCAGCATAACCCATCAGTTACAAAAACAACAACATATTAAAGCCAACCTTAACGGTATGGTGCTGCGCTACAAGCAGCCCAAAACCGCGGCTTGAAAACAACAATACCCTGCATTTACCTATGGCCCCTTGCGGGGCTTTTTTTGTTTTGTATATTTAATATATGCAAAAATTTATTGTACTGTTACTGGCGGTTTTGTTACTGCAGGCCTGCCACCGCGACCATACGCCTTACGGCGATAATAAAACGGCGGGCAGGTATTACCGCATCCGCGGGATGCAGATGTATTGCGAGGTTTACGGCCAGGGCAGGCCCCTGCTCATGATACACGGCAACGGCGGCAGCATCAGTACCTTTAGCCGCAACATTGGCTATTTTGCCCAAAACTACCGGGTTATTGTGGCCGACAGCCGGGCGCAGGGCCGCAGCGCCGACACGCGCGACTCGCTTACCTTTGAACAGATGGCCGACGACTGCGCCGACCTGCTGGATAGCGTGCATGCCCCACGGGCCTGTGTGCTGGGCTGGAGCGATGGTGGCATAACTGCCCTGCTGATGGCGATACGCCATCCCGCTAAGGTCGAAAAAATGGCCGTATCGGGCGCTAACCTGTGGCCGGGCAGCACTGCCCTGGTGCCTGCCGGGTGGCACGATCTGCAAAAGGAGTACGCCGTGGCAAAAAGCGGCGCAGCAAAAACTGCCGCCCAAAAGCAGCATGATAAACTGGTGCGCCTGGATGCCGAACAACCCCATATTGACTTAGGGCAGCTGCATAACATTAAATGCCCGGTACTGGTTATCTGCGGCGAGTACGATATCATCCGCCGCGAGCATACGCAACTTATTTATAATAACCTGCTGTACGCTAATTTATGGGTAATACCGCGCGATGATCATTACACCATCAGTGAGCATGTAAGCGCCTTTAACCAGCGGATTGATGAGTTTTTCGGCAAAAGATTTCACGAGTGACCATTTATCATTAATCATTTGACCATCGATCAGCTTAATGATCAATGACACAATAATTCGAATGATGCCATCAGCCGTGCTGCTCAATCACTTTTTTAAGTGCCGAAGCCTGCATTACGCCGCTTTTGCGCCATTTGGTTTGTCCGTTTTTAAACAGGATGAGCGTAGGCACACTTTGCACGTTATAGGCGCTGGCCGTAGCCGGGTTTTTATCGATATCAACTTTAAGGATGGTAATGCCATCGCCGAGCATCTCTTTAACCTGTTTTAATATTGGCGGCATGGCCTGGCAGGGGCCGCACCACTCGGCGCTGAAATCAACCAGCACGGGCTTGCCCGACTGGAGCAGATCGTTAAATGCAGACATAACAATTGGGTTTTGTACAAATATAGCAACAAACCCCGCGTGTTAAGGTTTTGGTTTTTATGCATACCGAATTAATTAAATATCAAAAAAAATTAAAATAATATATACCTTAGTATAAACCCCTCCTGATCACTGTTTGACTAATGAAAAGTATCACCGGCATTGTTTTGTTGCTTATTTTAATCATCGCCGCCGGCAATGTAAGCCGGGCGCAGGGCCATCTGGCCGACACTGCCTCTAAACCCAGGATATTTGGTGGGAGCGGACAGTACAACACCTGGACCTTAGGTTTAAACGTTGGTGCAACAAGCAACGAAGCTGTTATCGGTGGCGTTAATGGTTTCTCCGGCCTTAAAATTAATTTGGGTGGATTA
>NZ_MDJS01000003.1 GCF_001705515.1 Mucilaginibacter sp. PPCGB 2223
GGCTTCTCTTTATATCTTACCTTTCGGCTTGATTATCTTGTCTTGTCCCCTCCGGAATCGCTCCGTCGGTAAGCGAGATTCGCATCTCCCTTTTTGTTCAGCCTTCCGGCCCCTTTCCCATCTTCTCACTCTCCAACTTCAAGCTTCCTGCTCTCCGCTTTTTCCCTCTCTCCGTTTTGGGACTGCAAAGGTAAGAACCTTTTTGCTACTTCCAAAAATAATTTTATTTATTTTTCGGAACCCTTTTTAAAGAATTCGCTTCTTCTGATCGGGGCTGCAAAGGTAATAATCTTTCAATTATTGTCAAGGAAAATATTTTTATTTTTTTCACCTGATTTTAGCCTTTGCTTATTTCAAAAAACGCTTCCCTTTTTCGATTTGGGACTGCAAATGTAAAGAGAAAACGCCTATCGCACCAAACAAAAAATAAAGTTTTTTGTATAGATGTTGTAACTCGTTGTTTTATAGGCAGACACAACGAATATCCCGTAAGGAATACCGGCAGGAAAGATCGATCTAAACTGTAGGAATGTCTACCCATGAGCAAGCGAGAGCCACTCATCCGAGAAGAAAATTCCTAAAATCAATACTGGCCGGTAGACAATAACACCAGGGTGCAGGCCTCTAAAGTTTCTATCCCGCGCTCATTTGCCATACGTTCTAATTCCAAATTTTCTGTGCCGGGATTAAAAATGATGCGTTTGGGATGTGTCTTAAAGATATAATCGTATAACGCGGGTTGGTTTTGGGGACCTACATACAGCGTCACGGTATCGATATCGTGGTGTATGGTTTCGGGCTTTTCGATAGGCACGCCGGCAACTTCGCCATTTTTTATCCCTACATTAACTATAGTATGTCCCCTGCCTGCCAGACGGTTTGAGGCAAGGTTGGCATAACGGCTTTCATCGGGCGTAGCGCCCAGCACTAAAGTTTTTTTATTGGCCATTGCTCAGTTTATTAATTAATACAATTTGCCCGGCATGATAGATGTGATGCTCAATCAAACCAACAACCAGTGCCTCATAACTTGCTTCGTAGCCTGAATATATTCTGCGCGGGTCGTTAACAGGTGTGCACCATTTATCTTCCGGGTAGTCGTTGATCAATTGCAATAACGCTACATTGGCCAGTTTAAAGTCGCTCACCAATTGCTGCAGCGCCTGTTCGCCGGGTTGCCCCACATCCGGCCAATCGCCCGGCGCAGGTTCGGCAGCTATGTTGCCCTGCATCCGGCTGGTGACTTCCTGCGTCCACGAAAGCATGTGCATCAAAATTGCTGCAATACTGTGCGAAGCGCCGGGCAATGTTTCGTAGGCTGATTCAAAAGACAGGCCATCTATAATATGATAAACTGGCTCGCCGTACCAGGCATGCCCGTACAAGGCGGTAGTTAATTGATTATATAATCGTTCGGAATTGGTCATGATAATATTTTAAACGCAGCCGAAGCACAGTTAATCCCATCAATCGCAGCAGAAATTATGCCACCTGCATAGCCGGCACCTTCGCCGCATGGAAATAGCCCTGTAATTTGCGGATGTTGCAATGTCTCTTTATCACGCGGTACTTTAACCGGCGATGAAGTGCGCGACTCTACTCCCACCAAAATAGCCTCGTTGGTAAAATAGCCTTTCATTTTTTTACCAAATACCGGTAAAGCTTTGCGCAAGCGTTCGTTGATCCATCCGGGCAATACTTCTTTTAACTCTACACTTTTTGCGCCGGGCAGGTACGAGTTAACCGGCAGATCGGCCGAAAGGCGACCCTCAAAAAAGTCGACCATACGTTGTGCCGGAGCAACGAGCTTACCGCCGCCGGCTTCGAAGGCAACCCGTTCGACCTGGGTTTGAAAGTTCAGCATCCTGAAGGGGTCACCCACTTTGCCCGGAACATCTTCCAGGTTTACCTGTACAACCGTGCCCGAATTGGCGAAAGGGTTATTCCGTTTAGATGGGCTCCAGCCATTCACCACGATCTCGTTATGATCGGTAGCGCAGGGTGCGATGATGCCGCCCGGGCACATGCAAAACGAGAACACTCCACGATCGTCCACCTGTTCAACCAAGCTATAATACGATGGCGGTAAAAACTCACCACGGTTTTCGCAGTGATATTGTGCCTGATCGATGATCTGTTGCGGGTGCTCGATACGTACACCTAACGCAAATGGCTTAGCTTCTATTAATACCCCGCTGCTGTGAAGCATTTCGAAAACATCGCGTGCCGAGTGCCCGGTAGCCAGGATCACCGCTTTAGCTTTAATCTGTTCTCCTGCCTGCGTTTTAACACCTTCTATTTTATCGAAGTTGATGACGAGCCCGGTTACTTTGGTATCGAAGTGTATTTCGCCGCCGGCATTGCGGATGGTATCGGCAATCGCGGTAATAATTTGCGGTAATTTATTGGTACCGATATGCGGCCGGGCATCGATTAATATATCTGCAGAAGCGCCATGGGCAACAAAGGTTTTCAAAACCTCGTTCACATCGCCCCGTTTGGTTGAGCGGGTGTATAATTTTCCGTCGGAATATGTACCTGCACCGCCTTCGCCAAAGCAATAGTTCGACTCCGGGTTAACAACACCTTGTTTATTGATATCGGCCAGATCGCGACGGCGCCGTTTAACATCTTTGCCCCGCTCCAATACTATCGGTTTCAGGCCTGACTGAACGCATTGCAATGCTGCGAACAACCCGGCCGGACCCGCACCTATAATAATTACCGGTTTGGCATTGCCAACGTTTTGATAATTTACCGGGTAAACATCGGGCGAAGGGTGTTCATCAATAAACGCCCTCAGCTGCATGCGGTAAATAACTTTTCGTCCGCGGGCATCGATAGAGCGCTTGAGGACTCTGATTGCCGATAGTTTATTTAAAGGGATTTTCAATGCTGATGACGTTATCCTCTTTAAAGCGGCTTCGTCTTCATGCTCGTGCGGCAGGCAGGTAATTTCGATTTCTTTGATCATGCGGGGCCGGGTTTTTATCCCGGATGACAGCAAAGATAATAATGATTACACTGATTTAAACCCGATAATACCGATTAAGGTTATATTTGACCCGTATATGAAAGATTTAACCTGGAAAACGCTCTCTTCGACATACGAACATACCGGCCCATGGGCCACGTTGCGCCGCGACCGCTGCGAAATGCCCGACGGACGAATCAAAGACCCTTATTATGTGTTGGAATACCCCAACTGGAGTAATGCCGTAGCGATAACCGAAGAGGGCAAAGTTTTATTAGTTCGGCAATACCGCCATGCAGCCCAAATCGTTTCGCTCGAACTGCCCGGGGGCGTGATCGAAAAAGGCGAAGATCCTAAAGATGGTATCAAACGCGAGCTGCTTGAAGAGACAGGTTACCTGTTTGATGATTTTGAGCAGATAGCTATTGTTTATGCCAACCCGGCTACTGGTGATAACCATACCTACTGCTACCTGGCCAAAGGTGGTAAAAAGGTACAGGAACAAAGTTTGGATGAACACGAGGACATTATTGTTGAGCAGTACACCATTGCCGAGGTGAAGCAATTACTGACTGAAAACAAAATTGCACAGGCCCTGCATTGCACTAATTTGTTTTATGCGTTGATGAAGTTAGGTGAGTTGAAATAAACACATTTTCAATTTTAGCGTTTTATAGTTAAATTAGCTTTTGTTTATGAAGCATATAACCGATATACCACGTACAGCCATAGAAGTATTCAATATGCTTCCGGAAGGAACGCGTTGCGAGGTTATTGATAATACACTGTACATGTCGCCATCGCCAACCACTAACCACCAGGATACACTTGGTGACATTTTTTATAAGATCAAGCAACATCTTATTCATAATCAATCAGGGAAAGTTTTTATAGCTCCGCTGGATGTTTACCTGGATAATGAGCTTGACGTGGTTCAGCCGGATTTGATTTTCATTAAAGCCCTGCATCAGAATCTAATACAACAAAAGGGCATTATTGGCTCACCGGACATGATTATTGAGATACTATCTTCAAATATGGCTTATGACATGACGAAAAAATTTGAGTTATATCAACGGAATCTTATTCCAGAGTATATCATTATTAATCCTGACACAAAAGAAGTATTGCATTATTTAATTAGTAGTGGCAAATACGAACAAGTTCCATCTGAAAAGGCGAAGCTGGATTTAAAGATCCTGGATTTGCAAATTACTTTTTAAGACTGGTTCATTAAAACTAAAGGGCCCTTGCCTCGAATGAGACAGGGGCCCTTTAGTTTATAGCGGTAACGTCAATTACGACATTTTTAATTTTTTCTGGATATCGGCAACATAGCCTTTAAATTTCTTATCGGTATCGATCAGGTCTTCTACAGTCTGGCAGGCGTAGATCACGGTGGAGTGATCGCGGCCGCCGAAGAAACTGCCTATCGATTTTAATGAGCTTTTGGTGTGTGCTTTTGCAAGGTACATCGATATCTGTCGGGCCTGTACAATTTCGCGTTTGCGGGTCTGCGATTTTACCATCTCAATAGGAACCTCAAAATATTCGCAAACCAGGCTTTGGATATACTCCATCGAAATCTCCTTAGTAGAGTTTTTGATGAAGTTCTTCAGCATCTGCTTGGCCAGGTTCAGGTCGATTTCTTTACGATTAAGCGTTGATTGAGCCAATAAGGACACCATCGCACCTTCCAGCTCACGAACGTTATTGTCGATATTGTGGGCAACGTATTCAACTACCTCGTTTGGCAGTTCGATACCGTCCTGATAAATCTTGGTTTTGAGGATGGCCATGCGGGTTTCCAGGTCCGGCACCTGCAGATCGGCCGAAAGGCCCCATTTAAAACGTGATAATAAACGCTCTTCCAAACCCGCCAGATCCTTCGGTGCCTTATCTGAGGTAATGATCAGTTGCTTGCCCGATTGATGCAGATGATTGAATATATGGAAAAAGAAATCCTGTGTTTTTTCTTTACCGGCAAAGTTGTGCACGTCGTCCATAATCAGCACGTCGATGGCCTGGTAAAAATTCACAAAGTCGTTAATGTTATTATGCTTTAAAGCGTCGACAAACTGCTGGGTGAATTTTTCGCACGATACATACAATACCAGCTTATCGGGCAGGGTGCGTTTAATTTCGTTGCCGATGGCCTGAGCCAGGTGGGTTTTACCTAAACCTACCCCGCCATAGATCATTAAAGGGTTAAACGATGTGCCCCCGGGTTTAGCTGCCACGGCATAACCGGCCGAACGGGCCAGACGGTTGCAATCGCCCTCGATAAAACTATCGAAGGTATAATTACGGTTGAGTTGCGGGTCAACCTGCAGTTTCTTCAGGCCCGGTATTACAAATGGGTTCTTGATATCCTTGTTGATAGAAATAGGGACAGGCATTGATTGATTTTTACCTTCGGCCCCATTTCCGTTAGATGGCATATTGGTGGTATATGGCTTAGCCGAAGATGATTGCTCAACAACGATATTGTATTCCAGCCTTCCGTCTTCGCCCAACTGCTTTTTGATGGTTTTACGTAATAAACCTACGTAATGCTCTTCGAGCCATTCGAAAAAGAACAAACTTGGCACTTGTATGGTAAGCACGCTTCCTTCAAGACGCAAGGCTTTTATAGGCTCGAACCAGGTTTTAAAACTTTGGGCCGGGATGTTGTCCTTGATGATCTGCAAGCAGCTATTCCAAACATTTGTACAAGTTTTTTCCATTAGTAGTATTATAATTTATTGATTTACAAACTCCAGCACAAGCTTTCACTTAACCGGTTTCAGAACATCGAATATTGAAAAAATAACCTGATAAAAAAATTAAATTTTCACTTTTCGCCGTTCAATTTTTTAACATTCTCGCTGGCACATTGTTAGTTTATTTCTCACTTAAAAATGTAATTATTAATTAATTATAAGCGCAAAACTAAAAAGGGCGTACCTATCAATCCCCAACTATTGTATGCCTATTTTTGCTATCAGGCTATACCCTAATTGAGACAATTTAAATCCCCAAAAAGTTAGTTAATTATTGGCTCCCACTCCACAGTTTATCAACACTTCTCTTTATGATAAACTATCCTTCAAATTGTATTGCTCCCTTAAAAATTAAAGCTAACAAAAATATTACATCGCAGCCAAAGTTTATAAGTTTTTTTCAACTTTTTGCTCTTGACTGTGTGTTAGCAAGATACGTTATCAACAACAACGATTAGGGCTTAATGTTCGCCAAAAACATGGCGCATGGTATCGGCAATTTCGCCGAGTGTAGCATAGTTTTCCACAGCGTTTAAAATATACGGCATCAAATTTTCTTCGCTGCGGGTTGCTTCTTTAAGCTGTTGTAAAGCCAGGTCAACCGCCTGGTTGTCGCGCTCGGCTTTCAATTTTTGTAATTTGGCAGTTTGCTGCAGGCGAATGGAATCATCTACCCTGAAAACCTCGACAGATTGCTCCTGCTCCTGCACAAACTGGTTTACACCTACCAAAACCTGTTCGCCGCTCTCAATCTCCAACTGGTGCCGATAGGCAGATTTGGCAATTTCCTGCTGGATATAATCTTCCTCAATGGCTTTCACTGAGCCGCCCATTGCATCTATCTGATCAATATACAACTGTGCAGCGGCTTCCAGTTCATCCGTTAACGACTCGATAAAGTACGAACCGGCCAGCGGGTCGACCGTAGCGGTAACACCGCTTTCAAAAGCGATAATCTGCTGGGTACGCAAAGCGATCTTTGCAGCGGCCTCGGTAGGCAATGATAAAGCCTCATCATAACCGTTGGTATGGAGCGATTGCGTACCGCCTAATACCGCAGCCATTGCCTGGTTGGCTACGCGTACAATATTGTTCATAGGCTGTTGCGCCGTCAGCGTCGATCCACCGGTTTGGGTATGGAAGCGCAGTTTTTGCGCACCTGCATCGGTAGCGCCCAATTCTTTGGTGATATGCGCCCACATCCGCCGGGCAGCGCGGAACTTACAGATCTCTTCGAAAAAATTATTATGGCAGTTAAAAAAGAACGACAGCCGTTTGGCAAAGACGTTAATATCTAAACCTTTGTCCATTGCCGCTTTCAAATAGGCCTTGCCGTTGGCCAGCGTAAAGGCCAGTTCCTGTACAGCTGTCGACCCTGCTTCGCGGATATGATAGCCTGATATGGATATGGTGTTCCATTTGGGAAGCTCTTTACTGCAATACTCAAACACATCGGTAATCAGCCGCATCGACTGGCGGGGCGGGTAAATATAAGTACCGCGCGCAGCGTATTCCTTTAAAATATCGTTTTGGATGGTTCCGGATATCAGCTTCAGATCAGCTCCCTGCTTTTTAGCCAAGGCAATGTACATGGCCAGCAGTATCGGGGCGGTGGCATTGATGGTCATAGAGGTGGTTACCTTTTCCAGCTCGATGCCATCGAATAAAATTTCTATGTCTTTTAACGAGTCGATGGCTACACCAACCTTCCCTACCTCACCTTCGGCAAGTGCATGATCAGAATCATAACCTATTTGCGTAGGCAGATCGAAGGCTACCGATAAGCCCATAGTGCCCTGGCTCAATAAATAATGGTAGCGTTTGTTCGATTCTTCGGCAGTTGAGAAACCTGCATATTGCCGCATCGTCCAAGGGCGCCCACGATACATGTCCTTCTGTATACCCCGTGTGTACGGAAACTCGCCGGGCAATTCGTTCATTGGCGAAGGTACCGAGGTATAAACCTCTTTAATTTCGATTCCCGATGATGTGGTATACTTTTTTCCTGACATTTTTTGGTTGTTATAATATATCGTCCAGGTCTCTCCTCACCATCACTGCAGCTATATCGTATGGGTTTTCCTCGAGTGTGCTCAGGTGGGTCAGTATCGTCCGGCTCAGGTCGAGGCCGCTTGCATCTTCGGGCAAACCCTTAACCGCATTGGTAACAATGCTGGTGGTATCATCTTTAATACGTTTTACCACGGCCCAGGCTGATGGCGAAACATAAATTTGCTGGGTAACGTTATGCTGATATTCGTTGCGTATTTCGGCAACCACTATACTGTGCAGCTCGCTTGCCGAATATTCGTTGGCATTAAGCCGGATGAGCATATTAGCCGGGTTAACACGTTCGATAAACAAAACAACACGTTCGTATGCCTGCAGTTTTAGCGGCAGGGTTTGGTTAGTAACTGCTTTACGCAGATCCAGCAGCTGGAATTTTTCGGCGCGGTCGAGATGAGGCTTGATCAGATAATAAGTAAGCGCCACAACACACAGCCCGGCAACTGTGTATTTAATTACATCCATCAACAAAGGGTATATCATAGCTATAAATGTTAGGCCGGTGTCATTAAACTTACGGCGAGCAACAAAAATGTACATTTTGCCTTATATTTGTATATCAAATTAAAAATAACATGAGTACTGTTGTTGAAAATGCTACCGCACCCGTTTCCTTTACCGAAGGGGCGGTGAAAGAACTACATAAATTAAAGGACCAGCAGGAATTAAGCGATGATTTTGGCCTGCGTGTTGGCGTGGAAGGCGGCGGTTGTGCCGGAATGAACTATGTTTTAGGTTTCGATCAGAAAAAAGATGGCGACCAGGAATATAGCATCGAAGGCATCCGCGTGTTTATGCATAAAGCACACGGTTTATATTTAGCCGGTATGCAGGTGGATTTTCAAGATGGATTAAATGCCCGCGGTTTTACTTTCAGCAATCCTAATGCGGCAAGCACCTGTGGCTGCGGCAGTTCGTTTTCGGTATAAAGATATTTACTATATTTATAAAGCGTTTTGTTGTCCACAGAGCGCTTTTTTTATGCGTTTAACTTTTAGTAGCCAACGATGTAACAAACACACCTGTCCGATAGTCTAAAATACTAAAACTACCCGGCCCATGTCTGTACAGATGAATTATAAAGAGAATGTTGCGGTTGCCCTGCAATCTATTGGTGGCAACAGGTTACGCACATCGCTCACCGCATTGATCATCGCTATAGGCATTATGGCTTTGGTAGGTATTTTAACTGCTATCGAAGGCATCAAGCAGTACACCAATGATGCTTTTTCGAGCATGGGTGCCAACTCGTTTACTATACGTAACCGGGGTGGCGGCATCCGTATTGGCGGCGGTGGCCGCCGTAAAGTATTTCAATCCATCAGATACGAAGAAGCCGACCACTTTAAACAAGCCTTTAAATTACCTGCGCTTATCTCGGTCAATACGGTCGCATCCTACCAGGGCACGGCAAAGTACGGGGATAAAAAAACCAATCCGAATCTCACCATATTCGGAGGTGATGAAAATTATTTGGCGACAGGTGGTTATAAGCTGGCTTCGGGGCGCAGTTTTTCGCACGCCGAACTGGAATACGGCGCTAACGTGGTAATTATAGGTGATGAAATAAAAAACAAGTTATTTAAAGGCGAAAACCCGCTTGATAAGGAGTTAACCATCGGCGCCAGTAAGTTTAAAGTAATCGGCACTTTAGCCTCAAAAGGCTCGAGCGTGGGCGGCCCCGGCGATAAGATCTGCATTATCCCTGTATTTAAGGCCAAGCAGATATCCACCAATCCCAACCCTTCTTTTACGATCGGTATTATGGTAAGCGAACCGGCTGCGCTCGACGAAACCATTGGCGAAGCTACATCGCTTTTCCGTAATGTACGCCGCCTGCCCATCAACCGCGAAAACAACTTCGAAATAACCCGTAGCGACTCTATACAGCAGGAACTGGCAGGTAATTTGGCCGGTGTAACGGCAGCGGGCATTGTTGTGGGGCTTATCACCCTGATCGGCGCATCTATTGGTTTAATGAATATTATGCTGGTATCGGTTACCGAGCGCACGCGTGAAATCGGTATCCGGAAAGCTATCGGCGCAACCCCGGCAGTGATCCGCAAGCAATTCCTCATCGAATCGATCGTGATCTGTTTTATCGGCGGTGCGGGCGGTATTGTATTGGGTATGGGTATCGGCAACCTGATAGCTGTACAGATCAGCGGTACTTTCGTAGTGCCCTGGGCATGGTTGTTTATGGCCGTTGTGCTGTGTACGATAATTGGCCTGGGATCGGGCTTTTACCCGGCCAGCAAGGCTTCAAAACTCGACCCGGTTGAAGCGCTCAGGTACGAATAAGCTTAAAGCAATGCCTTATTACAAAGGTAGCCGCCGGCTAACAGCCTTTGTACATAAGGCATTTCCAGCGACCGCACAAATGCGTCGGCATGGCGGGTGGCATGCATATCGCTCGAAATAAAATCAACCAGTTGGTTATCAACCAATTCTTCGGCACATAGTTTTGTCTCGCGGCCATAATAACCGGTTAGCGATATGGTGTTCAACTGCAGCATACAGCCCCACTGTTTGAGGTTTTTATATTGGTCGAGCGTATAATAAGGGTACCTTTCGGGATGAGCCAAGATCGGTATATAGCCCATATCTTTTAATTTAATGATGGTCGGGATAAATACCGGCGGCGGGCTAACGAACGAAAACTCGAACAGGATGTAGTTCTTCCCCATGGGCAACAGTTCGTTCTTCTCAACCAGCTCCATAAAAACTTCATCGAAAAAGTACTCGGCCGAAGCTTCTACCGGGATATCGATCTGCTGTTCGGCCAGTTCGGCTTTTAAAACGGCTAAAGCACTTTTAATACTTTCGGGCGTGTTGCGGTAATAATCATTCATCACGTGCGGCGTGGCGATGATTTTTTTGATACCTGCCGACATCATGGTTTTAATCAGCTCGATAGACTCCTGCGGATTTTGCGCGCCATCGTCAATACCCGGCAGCACATGCGAATGCATGTCGACCGCGATAGCTTCAAAATTTAGTTTTGGCTGTTCGTCTCTCCGTTTTTTAAAGAGCCCGAACATATTAGCGGTTGGTGTATTGGCCTTCGTAGTATTGCTGATACTGGCCCGATGTTACGTGATCCAGCCATTCCTGGTTAGCCAGGTACCAGTCGACGGTTTTTTCGAGGCCCTGTTCAAAAGTGATGCTTGGTGTCCACCCTAACTCTTCTTTCAGCTTTGTGGCATCGATCGCATAACGCAAATCGTGCCCTGCCCTGTCGGTAACGAAGGTAATCAGTTTGGCAGATTCGCCTTCGGGGCGACCGAGTTTTTTATCCAGGATACTACACAGCAAACGGATCAGGTCGATATTCTTCCACTCGTTATGGCCGCCAATGTTGTACGTTGTACCCGATTTGGCTTTATGAAAGATCACATCGATAGCGCGGGCATGGTCTTCAACCCACAACCAGTCGCGCACGTTTTCGCCTTTACCGTAAACCGGGATAGGTTTTGATTGCTTGATGTTATGAATAGAAAGCGGTATCAGTTTTTCGGGAAAATGGTATGAGCCATAGTTATTCGAGCAGTTGGAGATGACGGCGTTCAAGCCATAGGTATCCTGGTAAGCGCGCACAAAATGGTCAGAACTTGCTTTTGATGCCGAATAGGGCGAATGCGGGTCGTAAGCGGTTTCTTCGGTAAACATGCCGGTTTCGCCCAGAGTACCGTATACCTCATCGGTTGATACATGGTAAAAACGGGTGTTTTCGTAATTACCTGCCCAGTATTTTTTGGCGGCGTTCAACAGGTTTACCGTGCCGATCACATTGGTCATCACAAACTCCAAAGGGTTGGTGATCGATCTGTCCACATGCGATTCGGCAGCCAAATGAATAACAGCATCGGGTTTTTCGTTTTTGAAGAGCTCATCGATAAAAGCTGCGTCGACAATATCGCCTTTAACAAATTTATAGTTAGAGTTATGTTCAATGTCGCGCAGGTTTTCCAGGTTACCAGCGTAAGTGAGTTTATCGAGGTTAACGATCTGATACCCGGGATAGGTTGTTACAAACCTGCGTACCACGTGCGAGCCAATAAAACCTGCCCCTCCTGTGATGATGATCTTCTTCATAAAAACGTTTTTTAGAAAGGCTTTTCAGCCAGGTATTTTTCCCAGTTCCAGGCCGAAAGCATCATATCGGCAATGCCTAATTCTGCCGTCCAGCCCAGTACTTTGGTCGATTTGGTGACATCGCCCCAAACCTGCTCCACATCGCCGGGGCGACGCGGGCCGATTTTATAGTTTAATTTTTCGCCGGTAGCTTCTTCAAAGGCATGTATTACCTCGAGCACCGAGTTACCGTTACCGGTACCTAAGTTAAACATATCATATCCAATGGCATAACCTTCGGTCGCCATCAGTTTCAAAGCAGCCACGTGTGCTTTGGCCAGATCAACTACGTGGATATAGTCGCGGATACAGCTACCGTCGGGCGTATTGTAATCGTTGCCGAAGACAGTGATCGGGCCACGTTTGCCAATAGCGCTTTGTGTGATGAAAGGCACCAGGTTTTGCGGTACGCCGATGGGCAACTCTCCAATTAAAGCCGAATCGTGGGCCCCAACCGGGTTAAAGTATCGTAAGGAAATAACCTTGCATTTACTACCCGAATGAACGGTGTCCTGCAATATTTCTTCGGCCACCTGTTTGGTATTACCATAAGGCGATTGCGCGGGTTGTACGGGCGCGTCCTCGGTTACCGGCAAATGCTCCGGCTGGCCGTAAACCGTACAACTTGATGAGAAAACAAAGTTTACAGGCTTATCGTAATAAGTCTCCAGCAGGTTTACCAGCGAATAGAAATTGTTATGATAGTATTTTAAGGGATTGGCTACCGATTCGCCAACCGCTTTATAAGCTGCAAAGTGTATTACTCCCGAAATATCGGGTTCGGCTGCAGCCAGCTCTTTAACCGCCAGTTCACTACACAAGTCTACCTGGTAAAATTTGGGTTTATAACCGATGATCTTAGCGATCTGATCCTGTATCTTGATATCCGAGTTCGACAGGTTGTCGACGATAACAGGCTCATAACCGGCGTTAACCAACTCCACTACTGTATGCGAGCCGATGTACCCTAAACCGCCGGTAACCAATATTTTTGCCATGTTTTATTTGTTGTAGTTAGTGAAATCCTTATGGTGAATTTCTTTGTCCGGTAACGATTTGAAGTATTCGTAAGTGATCTTTAACCCCTCGGCACGTGATACCTTGGGCTCCCAGCCTAAAATGGCTTTGGCCTTGGTAATATCCGGGCGGCGTTGTTTCGGATCATCTACCGGCAGGTCTTTACAAACCAGTTCCTGGTCGGTACCGGTCAGTTTAATGATCTCTTCACCAAACTCACGGATGGTGATCTCATCGGGGTTACCGATATTCATTGGCTGTACATAATCACTGAACAGCAAACGATAGATGCCTTCAATCAAATCGTCAACGTAGCAGAACGAACGTGTTTGCGAACCATCGCCAAAAACGGTAAGCGGTTCGCCGCGTAGAGCCTGGCCGATGAATGCAGGCAATACACGGCCATCATTCAGGCGCATGCGCGGTCCATATGTGTTGAATATACGTACAATACGGGTTTCCAAACCATGAAAGGTGTGGTAGGCCATCGTGATGGCTTCCTGGAAACGTTTAGCTTCATCGTACACACCACGTGGCCCAACGGGGTTAACGTTGCCCCAGTATTCTTCGGGTTGCGGGTTGACGTTAGGGTCGCCATATACTTCGGATGTCGAAGCAATCAGCATGCGGGCGCCTTTGGCACGTGCCAAACCTAACAGGTTATGGGTACCGAGCGAACCTACTTTCAAAGTTTGGATAGGTATCTTTAAATAATCGATGGGGCTGGCCGGTGATGCGAAGTGCAGTATGTAATGCAGATCGCCTGCCACGTGCACAAATTTGGAAACATCGTGATTGTAGAACTCAAAATTTTCGAGTTTAAACAGGTGTTCGATGTTACGCAAGTCGCCGGTTATCAGGTTATCCATGCCGATAACTTGGAAATCTTCTTTAATAAACCTGTCGCACAGGTGCGATCCTAAAAAGCCGGCAGCGCCGGTGATAAGTATACGTTTTCTTTCAGCCATTATTTGTTTTCAACTATTTTACGTCCGATACTGTTGTAATAGAACCCGCATTCTGCCATTTTTTGCAGATCGTACAGGTTACGTCCGTCAAAAATAACTTTGTTTTTTAATAAACCAGCAACCTGATCAAAATCCGGCGTGCGGAACAGCGACCATTCGGTAACGATCAGGAGTGCATCGGCACCATGCAGCGCGCTGTAAGCATCGGCAGCGTAGCTGATTTTCGAGCCCAGCAAGTTGCGTACGTTGTTCATCGCTTCGGGGTCGAAAGCGGTAACCGAGGCGCCGGCTTTCAATAATTCGTCGATAATATATAAAGCCGGAGCCTCGCGGATGTCGTCGGTTTCAGGCTTAAATGCCAATCCCCAAAGAGCAAATTTTTTGCCTTTTAAACTACCGCCGAAATATTTTTTAACCTTTTTGAAAAGGACCTTTTTCTGGGTTTCGTTAACATCGATAACCGAGTTTAATATCTTGAAATCGTATTTAGCTTCGTCGGCCGATTTTACCAGGGCCTGTACATCTTTCGGGAAACAGCTGCCGCCATAACCTACACCCGGGAACAGGAAGCGGCGGCCGATACGCTCGTCTGAGCCTATACCGCGGCGCACCATATCGACATCGGCTCCAACCAGTTCGCAAAGATTGGCCACCTCGTTCATAAAGGTGATTTTTGTTGCCAGGAATGAGTTGGCGGCATATTTTGTTAATTCAGACGAACGCTCGTCCATAAAAATGATCGGGTTGCCCTGGCGTACGTACGGGCCGTAAAGTTCGCCCATCAGTTTCTGTGCACGCTCGCTTTTGGTACCAACTACCACACGGTCGGGCTTCATAAAATCTTCAACCGCAACACCTTCGCGTAAAAACTCAGGGTTCGATACTACGTCAAACTCAACCGTTGTTTCGGCGCCTAAGGCGGCTCTTACTTTATCGGCAGTGCCTACCGGTACAGTTGATTTGGTTACGATAACCTTGTAATCTTTGATCAGTTTACCAATGTCTTTAGCTGCGCCCAGTACATAGCTCAAATCGGCAGCGCCATCTCCGCCGGGAGGAGTTGGCAGCGCTAAAAAGATGATCTTGGCTTCTTCAATAGCCTCGGCAAGGCTGGTGGTAAAATGCAACCTGTTTTGCGCAATGTTACGGAGGAACAGGATATCCAATCCTGGCTCGTAGATGGGCATCTTGCCATCCTGCATCATTTTTACTTTTTCGGCGTTAATATCAACGCAAATTACCTGGTTTCCGGTTTCGGCCAAACATGTGCCTGTTACCAAACCTACGTACCCTGTACCAACTACAGCTATTTTCATATTTTGATGTTCGGTTTAATTTAATTTTCATTTACCTTCGGACTGACGAAGATAATAATTCAAATCCTATAATGTTATTAATTTACAATTTATTCCTACGAATTTATTTAATTTTAATATTAATATCTTCATTTTTTAACAAAAAAGCAAAAAAATGGATAAAAGGGCGCAGCGGCGTTAGCCTCATACGCTGCGAATCGTCCTTTTGGTTTCATTTCGCCTCGCTGGGCGAGTTTGAACAGGGCAGGCCGGTGCTCGAAAAAATGCGCCAGCTGCATCCTGATCAAAAAATTGTAATAACATTCTTCTCCCCGTCGGGGTACGAGGTGCGTAAAAATACACCTTTAGCCGATTATATTTACTACCTGCCCTTAGATACGGCAAAAAATGCCCGGCATTTTATCGATAACATCAACCCAACCCTTGCTGTTTTTACCAAATACGAATATTGGTACCATTACTTTAACGAGTTGAATAAAAGGCAGATACCGCTGTATGTTATTTCGGGGATATTCCGGCCGGGGCAGGTGTTTTTTAAATGGTACGGCGGCCTGCACCGACGGATGTTAGGCTTTGTAACGCACTTTTTTGTGCAGGATAAGGAATCTCAAAACTTACTGCAGACGCTTAATATCACCAATATCACCGTTACTGGCGATACCCGGTTTGACCGTGTTTGGGAAAATTCCCAATCGCCGAAACGGATTGAAACCATCGAAAAGTTTAAAGCCGGGAAACCTGTTTTTATTGGCGGCAGCACCTGGCCGCAGGATGAAGAACTGATCACATCGCTTATTCCGAAGTATCCGGATTGGAAGTTCATTTTTGCACCACACGAGATTACCGAAGTTAAGATACAGGCATTATTAAAACTCATCCCGCAGGGTAAAGTCGTCCGTTTTTCAGAAATAAACGAAACAACCACACTCAGCAACTGTCAGGTTCTGATCATAGATAACATTGGGATGTTGTCTTCGCTGTATCAATACGGTGATATTGCCTTTATCGGCGGCGGTTTTGGGGCGGGTATTCATAATACGCTCGAAGCTGCAGCTTTCGGGTTGCCGGTGATCTTCGGGCCCCGTTATCAAAAATTTAAAGAAGCGCGTGATATTGTTGAACAGCAACTGGGTTTTTCGGTTGTGAATGCAGAAGAGCTGCAGGAAATTGCTGATATATTAATATCCGATAAGGCTTATCGCGACGAGGTTGGGATAAAGATTAAAGCTTATGTAAAAGCTAATACCGGGGCAACGGGGAAGTTTTTGGAAGAGATAGATTAGTTATTTTGTGTGATCTTTATTTGAGATATACAAAAAAACTATATTTATGAATTATAATCAGTCGAAATCATGACCCTCAAAGAAGCCGTTTTAAAAAGCTTAGAAGATATTAACGACGTAACAAATCATTTAGCCGTTCTAAACAAAATACTAGAAGAAAAGTACTATGACTTTGGCACAGCAAAAACACCTGCTCAAACTGTGTCGGCTCTCCTCGGCGACTACATAAGAAACGGCGATACACGAGTGAAGCGAATAAAACAACCCGGAGGGACGTACTCTTACTACCTTACAAAAAATGAATCAAACCTGAGTGCTGATGTTCTGAATGGAGTAGCCGAACCTTCTATACGGATAGCTAAAAATTCGGAAAAAACTAAAACATATGACGAAAGAAGCTTACATAAGCTTTTAAGTAGCTATTTAAAAAATGCAGGTACTTATTCAAAAACAATTTTTCATGAGCAATCAACTTTTGGTAAAGACAATAATCAAATTTGGACTCATCCAGATATGGTTGGGGTTCGACTATTAAATTTACAATCCAAAGCAAGTCAAACATTTATCAAGTCAATTAACCGACTTGATGCGTTGAAAATAAGCTCCTATGAAATAAAAAAAGAGATTAATAATGATGGTGATTTAAAAAAAGCATTTTTCCAAGCTGTCTCGAACTCCAGTTGGGCTAATTATGGGTATTTGGTCGCGTTCGAGTTTGGGAGTAGCTTAATGAGCGAGATTGAACGTTTAAACCAATCATTTGGAATAGGTGTAATTCAACTTAGAGCCAATCCTTATAAAAGCACGGTTTTATATCAACCAAGGTATCGAGATTTAGATTTTGCGACCATTGATAAATTGTGTCAAATAAATAAGGATTTTGAAAAATTCATTGAGCAGATTGAGAAACTTCTTACTGCAGAAGAGCGATATTACAAATCGACCGAGAAAGAATTAGACGAGTTTTGTGATAGATATTTCCTAAATGATACCGATTTCGTAGATTATTGTAATCAGCAATACATTCCTATAGATATAGAAACACTCGTTTAGTTATTATAACTTAAATATTTTAACAGCTATGCCCCTACCACCATCCGCTTTAGCGATTTGATAAACGTAGGCGAATCATTCAAACTTTCGACCAGTTGCATGTGCTCGCCGCCACCGGCTTTAAATTCCTCGTGATATTCAACCGTCACTTCGTACACCGTTTCGAGGCAATCGGCAACAAAGGCAGGGCAAAATACCAGGACACGTTTTTTACCTTCGGCAGCCAGTTTAGCTACTACCTCGCTGGTATAAGGCTGCACCCATGGGTCGCTGCCCAGCCGCGACTGAAAGCAAATAGTGTATTTTTCCTTAGGGATACCCAGCTCGGCAGCGATGAGTTTAGCCGTATGGTGCGATTGGGCCGAGTAGCAGTTTTTGTTGACATCCGTTAACGTATCGCAGCAACCGGCCGCTTTAAGGCAATGGCTGTGGGTATGATCGGCTTTGATGAGCTGCCTTTGCGGCAAACCGTGAAAACTGAATAAAATATGGTCGTACGTTTCGGGCTTGTACTTGCGGGCATTATCGGCAAACGTAGCGATCATCAGGTCGTCGTCGTGAAACGAGTTGATGAACGAAATATTGGGTTTTGTTGGCCAGGTACCGATCACCTCCATCACTTTATCGTAAACCGACCCGGTACTTGCCGAAGCATATTGCGGAAACAACGGGATAACCAGGATATCGTCGACAAGCGCTTCTTTAAATTTGTCTAAAACCGACTGAATAGAGGGGCTCTGGTAACGCATCGCCAGCTCTACCTGATAGCCGTCGCCAAGGCTTTCACGCAGCAAATCGCGCTGTAAAATGCTGTAATGCATCAAAGGCGAACCGGTTTTATCGCTCCATATCTCGCGGTACAGCTTCGCCGATTTGGGGCTGCGGAACGGAACAATAAGCCCCTTAACCAGAAAAGTACGCAAAACGGGGTTTACGTCAATCACGCGTGGGTCCATCAAAAACTCGTTGAGATACTTACGCACGTCGGCTGTCGACGGGCTGTCGGGCGTACCCAGGTTGATTAGTAAAACTCCTTTTTTGCTCATGTTTGTTAATTCGGAGTGCAAAGATAATGTTGCAGGCAATGTATTGGTAATTAAAATGTCAGTTGGGTGTTAAATAGATTGACGGTTTGGTATTTTATTGGTTTTGTAATGTGTTAGTGAGAGTGATTGTGGTAATTGACTTTAAAGCGTATATAGTATCAGATGAATGAGTTGGTGAGCTTGGTTTTAATATAATTGTTAATTACAGAAGATTTGGGCGTTCCCTGCGGGCCGGGCTATCCGTTTATACTGCGCAGGCATTAGCCACGGCCCGCCCTAAACCCCGGGCACGGCCGGTATCCACTTCTATCCATTAGGTTTGTTTTAGATTTGAAAGATATCGCAAGCCAGAGGTGAACCATGTTCTATCGTAGGTGTAGAGACCTAATTAGGGATTCGGTCCTCTGACTCTGCTATGCTCAGGGCTTTAATAGAAATTCAGGCATCAGGGCCTATTATCATGGATATAAGCGATAAGCATAACTGCGATACTCTCTAACAACTCAAAATTAAACATTATGAAGCAGTTTTCTTTTTTTACAGGTATCGATGTGTCTAAACTATGGCTGGATATTGCAGTTCTAAGCGCTACCGATGGTATCGTTTATCAGGCCAAGATCAATAATAACGCAAAAGATATCCGAATCTTTCTCAGAGAACTTAAAAAGCTCTTGAAAACCGAAATAACCCAACATCTTTTCTGCATGGAACATACCGGTAAATATGGCAACGCTTTTCTTGCTGTAGCTGCAGTTGCCGGTGCGGAAGTTTGGGTAGAACTACCTCTCCAGATCAAGAGAAGCCAGGGACTGGTCAGAGGTAAGACAGACCAGTGGGACGCAGTTCGCATTGCCAAATATGCACTCCGGTTTGCTGATAAAGCAGTCTTTTGGAAACCTGCCGATCAAACCATTCTGGACATCAAGGAGCTTCAGGTAAAAAGGAACCGGCTGGTCAAAGCACATTCACAACTTGTTCAGGAGAACAAGAACGATCCTTTGTTCAAAAAGCCTTTACTGGCCCTGAAACAAGCCATTGAAGCTATTGAACTAAAGATGGAACAGCAACTTGAACAAAATGAAGATGCCTGCCATCAATACAAATTACTAAAAACAGTACCAGGCATCGGTAAACAAACAGCGCTGGCATTGATCGCCGTTACCAATGGCTTTACCAGGTTAACCGAGAGCAGAAAGCTAAGCTGTTATGCCGGTCTTGCTCCATTTCCTTATAGTTCGGGAAGCTCTGTTAAAGGCAGAACCAAAGTCTCTAAAATGGGAGATATGAAGCTCAAGGTATTGCTAAACCTTTCAGCATGGAACGCTATTCGTTCCATCAGTGCTTTTAAAGATTATTTCAAAAGAAAGGTCGGCGAGGGTAAACATAAAATGTCCGTTATCAATGCTATTCGAAACAAACTGCTTGCACTGGCTTTAGCTGTCATTAAAAGAAACAGTCCTTTTGAAAAAAACTACACTTTTTCTTGATTATGCCATAGAAATCCCTAACGCCTCCTTCACACTCGTCCAAACTTTCGGACTTCCTGACTTTTCCGGCTTCCGGGACTACTCTCCTTTTATTTTCCACAACAGCCACCAGGGCGTACCGGGTGAATCGTGGTGTTCGTAGTGATAGCCGAAAAAATAACAACTTAAAAAGGCTGCCAGGTGGTTTTTGTGCTGACTACCCGATTGGTGTTGATTGCTATGCTCGCCCTTATGCGGTAAATAAGTGCCGAAATAAAACAGCTGTACCGTGCTTAACAGTGACGGTACCACCCAAAACAGGATAAGGTTTAGCTGTGGTATCCATATCTTCAAAACATTGAACAGGATCGCCATCAAAACTACCTGCCAGATTGCTAAATAATTGCGGATAAAGCTGATATACCAGGTTACGAAACCGCCCTGATGATAGTCGGGATCATCACCGGTATGCACATGTTTATGGTGCCGGTGGTGTTTTTTATAAAGCTTCGGGTACCAAAATGCTGCGTAAAGAAAGGTAACACTATAGCCAATACCGTTGTTGATCGTTCTATTGGAGGATATAGTGCCGTGCATAGCATCGTGAGCCGTGATGAACAAACCCGTATACAAGTGCATCTGCAACAGCACAAAAAAGTACAGCAATGGATTTGTAAAATTTACCTGCCAGTGCATTAACAGGATTGTTGAGGTTAACCAGCCCACGAGAATAATCAAAGCGATAACTATACCGGTGTTTGAGGCTGGTCTGTGCATGGTAGTAAAACGCTTTTGAAGACTTAATAGTTTTCCAGTGCGGCCTTTACCTCTTCCATCAGCCACATTGGGGTTGAGGTGGCGCCGGCAATGCCTACGGTATCACCTTCGGCAAACAAGCTGTAGTCGATCTCATCGACCGATGAAATGAAATAGGTGTTGGGATTGTATTTGCGGCAAACCTCGAACAGCACCTTTCCGTTCGATGATTTTTTGCCCGATACAAACACTATCTTATTAAACTTTACGGCAAACTCAGGCAGGTCGCGGTCGCGGTTGGATACCTGGCGGCAAATGGTATCGTTGGCCTTGATATCATAGCCCCGGTTTTGCAGTTCTTCCTTGATCTGGTAAAACTTGGCGGTACTTTTGGTAGTTTGGCTGTACAAGGTAAACCGCTGTGGCAACTCCATGGTATCCAGTTCGCTGATGTCCTGGAATACTAAAGCCCGGCCATCCGTCTGCCCTTGCAGGCCTATCACTTCGGCATGCCCGTGCTTACCGAAGATGACGATATCCTCATCCTGATCAAAAGATGTTTTAATACGGTTTTGCAGCTTTAACACTACCGGGCACGAGGCATCAATAAGCGTAATATTATTTTCGAGGGCTATTTTGTAAGTTTCGGGAGCTTCGCCATGCGCCCTGATGAGCACCTTTTCGTTATGCAGGTTAACCAGGTCGGTATGCGCTATAATGCGCAGGCCCTTTGCCTTTAAACGGTCGACCTCTTCGTCGTTATGTACAATATCGCCCAGGCAATACAGATAACCGTCTTCGTTTAAAATATCTTCGGCCATGTCTATCGCATAAACAACCCCGAAGCAAAACCCCGAATCCTGATCGATTGTTACCTTCAACTGATGCGCTCCCATACTGCAAATTTAAAGTAAAAAGCCCGAATAATATTATATCCAGTAAAGCAATAAAAAAAACAAGAATTGCGCCAGCAGCAATGCCCCGCCAACGGCATTTTGTTTTTTAAACCCGAATGCCTCAAAAACGCCCAGCATAACCGCGCCGACACCAAACCATGCTAAATAATTACCCAATGGGGCTGTCAGATATTCGCCGGGCGGTACCCAGTGCCAGTAATCATAACGGGTGGCATTGGGTTCGATAAAAACATCGAGCGTCATCATCACAAACGCGCCGATAATGATACGCGCCGATGCGCTCCGCACATTGAGGTTTTGCATTACCGTACCGGTGGCATAAGTAAGCATTAACCAGTTAACGGCAATAATTACCGGCACATTTTGCCATTTATAGCCCAGCGTTTGCCCGTAAGCGTAATGCCCGAAGAACAGGTGTTTATTTACGCCGAGCCACTCGATGGTAAAGGCCAGCAGCGATATCACGACGATAAACAACACAAACTTCGGGTCGATATCCTGGTGGCTTAAAAACACCATCGCCAGCATGAGCAGCAAATGAAAAGGCACAAATTGCAGGAAGAATGGCTGCAAGGTTTCGACCGCGAAACCCGCCAAACCAACGGCGTGGAACAGGATGATGATAAAGATCAGGATGGTTTGCTTATCGGCCCTCATACCCTGCGTCCTTTCCATACATTGGTTTTGGTAAGATATTTTTGTATCGACAGAAAGGCGATGACCGTTAAGGCGCACATTTGCAGTGGATGCAAAACTGCATTGGTTAAAACCCTTTGGCCCGACAGGAGCGAGATCATTACCCGGTTAAGCACAATCAGCCCGCACATAAACAGCACCAGGTTAAAGTTTAAAGTGGAAATAATGATCAGCGGCCCGCCGATGATGAGTAGTAAAAACACCAGCAACCCTACAACGCTATAGTTAAAAGCAGCTAAAAAATTCTTGCTGAAGCCGGCTATGCTCTCGCCAAAGCCGGTATACATGCGGCAGCTGATCATTCCGTTAGCCAGCAGCGCTTCGCCGTTAAGGCCCCGGCTCTTTACCTGCTTCATAATTTCCACATCCTCAACCACGGCTTCTTTTACCTGCCGGTGCCAGTTGTGGTGATGATAATCGGCGGCGTTAAACAACATAAACTGCCCGCTTGCTGCCGCAACCGATTTGTTTTTCGACAAAAAAACCAACTTTAAAGGCAGCAGGTTAAGCAATATAAAATGCATCAGGGGTATTACTATATTTTCGCCCAAGGTAAGCATGGTTTGGTTAGTAAACAAACTAAGCAGGCTCAAATTATTCATCTGCATGCGGTAAACAGCGCTATTGATCAAACCGTTGCTTATCTTTTCGTCGGCATCTAAAAACAACAGGTACCCGCCCCTGGCCTGCCGGGCCAGCTGGTGGCAGGCGTAGTTTTTCCCGAGCCAGTCAGGCGGCAGTTCGGCCCCTTTCATTACTTTAAAACGCGGGTCGCGCGAAGCAAAATCGCTGCATACCATAAAGGTTTCATCGGTTGAGGCATCGTCCAGGATGATCACTTCGTAATCCTGGTAATCCTGGCTGGTAATTGATCGCAGCAAGGGTAAAATATTATGCTCCTCGTTGCGTACGGGTATCAATATGGATACCAGGGCCCCGGCATGTTTGCTTACCCGGCGCAGCTTCGGATCGGATATGAAATTGAACAGCGTTACACAGAAGCGCACAATCATAAAAAAAAGCACAAAACTGATGATGTAGCTCATTGATACGGCTTATGCGGTAATACGGGTTTGTTTCTCTCTGGCCAAGCGGTAATGCTCCCGGTACGCTCCGGGTAAACCGGCAACAGCAATTTCGGTATTTTGCAGCACTTTTAAGCCGACGTTTACTGCAGGTTTTTTATGCTGAAAGTTTTCGGTAAAAGCAGCGCTAAACAGGTACTGAAAGTGGGTTGTTGCCAGCTCTGCTATTTTGGCAGCCCCTTTTTCAAATACAACATCGTTAACAAAGTTAGAGTATAGTTTGCCCTGCGGAAAAATAACCACCAGGTTATCCGGATCGGTAAGCAGCTCCGCGGCGTAGACTAACGACCCGGTTACCTGCTTTGAGCTTTTATGGATGGAGAACGCGCCCAGGTACTTAAAGAACCGCACTTCGCGCATGGTTTCTTCCAGAACCATAATCCTGAACTGTTTTTTAAAATGTATTTTGTTGAGATGGTACAACACAAAGCCGTCCCACCAGCTGTAATGGTTGGCAATAAGCAAAACAGCCTTGCCGGATTGCAGGTCTATCGGATTGAAATTTACCGAACGGAAATGACGTTTGACGATCCGGCTGATGTACCAGCTGAAGAATGGTGTAATGAGCCAGTGGCGTTGTGGTTTGATCATAAGTTAATGCTCCACATTGATCTGATCTTTTAACGCCTGCGCGTGATAATTGTTGATGTTGCTGACCAACTCCTCAAACGGCACTTCGCCCGCTGCGCCGCAATCGAACAAATGGATAAAGGCCGAAGGTTTGAGGCTCTCAAAATAGTCGATCAGCGTAGCGCAGTATACGATCTGGCATGGGCCCTTAATGTGTTTGATCAAACGCTCTATTCCCTTTTCGACACTGATATGCGTGGTATGATTGGAGACGAGTTGGCCTTGCGGGAAAACCACAACCAGGTTCTCCGGGTTGTTGAGCAGGTCGGCCGCATACCAGAGCGATTTGATCATCCCGCGGCTGCCGCGTTCGATAGAGAAACCTCCGAACAGGTTAAACAGCATACGCTTTTCGAGGTGATCGTGCTGCATCATAATGTACAGGTAACGCTTCATGGTCCAGTACGCCAGGTAATTGCCGAAAAAGCCGTCCCACCAGCTGAAATGATTGCAGAGCAATAATACCGAGTGCCCGGGTTTGGGTGTAAAAGGCGTGATCACGATACGGTTGAAAGCCTTGTTCATGCGGTAGCGCATGTATCTGGCGAACATATTGCTCAGTATCTTATTGCGGCGGGCGGGTATCATCAGGACAAATTTATCAAATAAGTATCTAAAGCGTGCGTTACCAGCCAGTGCCCCATTGGTACTTCGTGCACCTGGGCGTTCTTTATTTGGTCGAGGATGGGGACTACCGTCTTCATCGGGAACAGCATATCATCTTTACCAAAAATAAATGTGCTTTTGATGTGGTACCGGTTTATGAGCTCAACAACTTTGGGGATATCGGGTTTGAGGTGTTTAATTAAATTGATGCTGTAATATACATCGTGCCGCTTTTTCGGGGTATCGATCTCGTTATAGGCAATGGTGTACAGGCTATCGTCGATAAAATTAAAGCGCCTTACCATTTTTAACAGCATCGGCGCCAGCCATTTGCTTTTGGTAGCCGTGCGAAACAGCAGCTTGCCCATCAGTTCGTGCTGTAAAAACTTAAACACTTTATAGCCCTCCAAACCGTCGGGCGCCATTAGGATCAACTCGTCGATGAGCTCGGGGTACTCTTCAACCAGTATCAACGCCAGGTTAGCGCCGATGGAATAGGCCATGAGCGATATACGCTGACGACCGTGAATCTTAAACCATTCTTCAGCGTATTGTTTCACCAGTTCACGCGGCATGCCCGATAATATCTGCTTTTCCGACCAGCCTTCCAACTCGCTCCAGCCGTGAAAAAAATGATCGAAGCCGTAAACATGGTACAGGCTTAAAACCGACTGCTCCAATACATGGAACTGCCTGCCCGTCATCCCGTAACCGTGAAAGGCCAGCATGGGTTTATCGCCCGATCCGTATTCGTGGTAATGTACTTTGCCCAGGCCGGGTATTTGCAGGTAGCCCATAGGCGGCAATATTAAGGAATTTGCCGGAAATGACGTTAGTTAATCGTTGGTGACAACACCAACGATGGCGGGATAAGGAATTTGTATCAAACCACCGTGTCATTGCAGGGGACGAAGCAATCTCTCAGGACAATCAATCTTGCTTTGCATAATGGACCTGCCTCAGTGCGATTGCTTCGTCCCTCGCAATGACAGGATAAAGGCAATTATTGCACCCATTCACTCACAATCTTAGCCGAAAGCAGCGACAACGGTATCCCACCACCCGGGTGCACGCTGCCGCCGCAGAAGTACAGGTTCTTAATTTTTGATGAACGGTTGGCGTGCCGCAAAAATGCCGCGAGCTGCCCGTTTGAGCTGGTGCCGTACAGCGATCCCTGATAGGATGAGGTTTTGCTTTCGATGGAGCGCGGGTCGAGGATGGCTTCGGTTTCGATCAATTGCTCGATGCAGACGCCCAGCTTACGCGATAAACCGGCTAAGATGCTTTTTTTAGCTGCCGCGATAAGCGTATCCCAGTCCTGCCCGGTGTTTGCAGGCACGTTGATCATCACGAACCAGTTTTCGCAACCGGCAGGCGCATCACCGGGTTTAAGTTTTGAGCTGATGTTAAGGTACACCGTCGGGTCGGCGCTCATGGTCTGCTGCTTCCAGATGGCGCCGAACTCGGCCTCGTAATCGGCACTGAAAAAGATATTATGTAAGCCGAGCTGCTCAAACTGCTTTTTGACGCCCCAGTAAAATATCAATGCCGAGCTGCTGCGCTCCTGTTGCAAAATGCGTTTGGGGTACAGTTCGGGATGTTGTTTGAGCAGCTTATGATACGTAAACCACACATCCATGTTGCTGATTACAATATCAGCTTCAACAAATTTATCTTTTAGCTTGATGCCTTTCGCTTTCAGCTTATCCAAAACTATTTCCTCAACCGGGTAATTGTAATTGAACTTTACGCCCAAACTTTCGGCGAGTTTAACCAAACTGGTTGTGATACTGTACATCCCATCATCGGGAAAATAGGCGCCGAAATGTTGTTCGAGGTGCGGGATGACATTGAGCGTAGCGGGCGCCTGGTATGGGTTTGAACCGTTATACGTGGCATACCTGTCGGCGTACTGCACTATGCGTTTATCCGCAAAAAAACTTTGGTTTGCCTGGTGCATGGAGCGAAAAGCATCTATCTGTGATAAACGGAGTATTGATCTTACCGTATCCCAACGCAAATAAGTTTTCAGGCGGTGCAGCGAGCGTTGCAAAAATACATGATCGGTAATGTGATAAATCCTGGCGCTGTTGGCAAAGTAGTGTTTTACACTTGCCTTAGTGGTGTTTGTGCTTTGCGCGATGCTATCAGCCAGTTTATCTTCATCCGCATAAGCGGTAAAAACCGTCCCATCGGGATAAAAATAATTGCAGATGGCGTCGAGCTTTTGATAATTGAACTCGCTACGCGGGTTGCGCCCGGCCAGATCAAACAGTTCGTCGACATATTGCGGCATGGTGAACAGGCTTGGCCCGGCATCAAAACGGTAGCCTTGCTGATTAATCTCGCTTAGTTTACCGCCGGGGTAACTGTTAGCTTCAAAAACCTGCACCTCGTAGCCTTTTACCGCCAGGCGAATTGCGCTGGCTATACCGGCTATGCCAGCGCCGATGATGATGGCAACAGCCCCCTCTAAATCTCCCCCGGAAGGGGAGACTTTTGATTTGCTATCTAAGGAATGCGCTTTAAAAGCCCTCCCTTCCGGGGAGGGTTGGGAGGGGCTCATTTCCCCTCCTTCAATACCACGGCGCCCAGCGGTGGTACGGTTATTAATATCGAATCATTTTTACCGTGCCATTTTTCGGTACCGCTTTTCATGCCCTTGGGGTTGGTCAGGCCTGAGCCGTTGAACTTTTTATCGTCAGAGTTGAAGATCTCTTTCCAGGTTCCTTTTTTAGGCACGCCGATGCGGTAGCCGTGGCGGGGCACAGGTGTCATGTTCAGTACGATCACCAGGTCGTCTTTGGCATCGTTGCCTATGCGGCGGTATACCAAAACCGAGTCGTCGGCATTGCCCCCGTCTATCCATTCAAAGCCATTCCAGGTAAAGGTTTTTTCGTAAAGGGCGGGTTCGGTTTTGTAGAGCTTATTGAGTGCCTTTACCGTTTCGGATATGCCCCGGTGCGGTGCGTACTCGAGCAGGTGCCAGTCGAGCGATTTTTTGAAATCCCATTCTTCGCTCTGGCCGAATTCGCCGCCCATAAACAGCAGTTTGGTACCACTGTGGGTGTACATATAGCTGTACAGCAAACGCAGGTTAGCAAATTGCTGCCAATCGTCGCCGGGCATTTTGCGTAGCAGCGAGCGTTTGCCGTACACTACCTCATCATGCGAAAGCGGCAGCATAAAATTCTCGGTAAAGCCGTACACCGTGCTGAAGGTGATCTGGTTATGATGGTATTTGCGGTTTATCGGGTCTTCTTTAAAGTATTTCAGGGTATCGTTCATCCAGCCCATCATCCATTTCATACCAAAGCCCAGGCCGCCGGTAAAAGTCGGGCGGCTTACACCGGTGAACGAAGTCGATTCCTCGGCGATGGTTTGCACGTCGGGGTAATAGCTGTAAACGGTTTCGTTAAACTCTTTCAGTAAGGATATCGCCTCAAGGTTATGGTTACCGCCGAAAACATTAGGTTCCCACTCGCCGTGCTTGCGTGAGTAGTCGAGATATAGCATCGATGCCACGGCATCCACACGTAAGCCATCGGCATGGTAACGGTCCAGCCAGAACAAAGCGTTACTGATCAGGAAAGCTCTTACCTCGTTGCGGCCGTAGTTAAAAATGTACGATTTCCAGTCGGGGTGAAAGCCTTTACGCTCGTCGGCATGCTCGTACAGGTGCGTACCGTCAAAGTTATACAGGCCATGTGCATCGCCCGGGAAGTGCGAGGGTACCCAATCCAAAATAACGCCTATGCCGGCTTTGTGCAGTTCTTCGATCAGATACATCAAATCCTGCGGACTGCCATATCGCGTCGAAGCCGCAAAGAAACCCACGATCTGATACCCCCAGCTTGGATAGAACGGGTGCTCCATGATCGGCATAAACTCTACGTGCGTAAAGCCCATCTCTACCACGTAAGGCACCAGCTTTTTGGCGATATCGCGATAGCCCAAAAACAGGTCGGGGTCTTCGGGGCTGCGGGCCCAGCTGCCCAGGTGTATTTCGTAGACGGACCATGGCTGGTTCAGCCCATTGATTTTAAAACGCTTCTTCATCCAATCCTGGTCGGCCCATTCGTAAAAAGTATGGGTAACGATGGATGCAGTGCGTGGCGGCTCTTCCCAGCGCAGGGCAAAGGGGTCGCTCTTTTCGAGGTCGGCGCCCGACGAGGAATTAATAAAATATTTATAACGCTCGCCATCGCCGATGTTCGGGATAAAACCTTCCCAAATGCCCGAGCCGTCCCAGCGCACAAGCAGCTTATGCGAGCCTTTGTTCCAGCCGTTAAAATTACCTATGACTGATACGTACTGCGCATTCGGCGCCCATACGGCAAAATAAGTGCCCACCACACCCTTATGCTCCACCACGTGCGAACCGAACTTTTCGTAAAGCTTATAATGCTTGCCGCTTTTAAACAGGGCCACGTCGAAATCGGTAAACAAACTGTACGATTCGACGGGGTTCATCGGCTCGGTGGCCATAGTATCGATTTTAGCTTTTGAAGCAGCTTTTTTTGTGGTGGGTTTAATAGCTTTTTCGGTCGGTTTAGCCGTTTTTTTTAATTTGGTGGCTTTTACTTCTTCGTTAGGAGCAGGTTTGGGGGCAGCTTTTTTGGCCATGGCAGTAAGGTTGTATATCTATTGTACAGCGATGGCAACAAATTGTTCTCAACGCCGGGATTGTTGGCACAAGTTAGTAAATGATGATTGATTTCGGATTTTTTATTTTTAAGTAAAGCGATGGATTTTGTTGGAAGGTTGGATTGTTCAGTCTTGAGTCTTGATTCCTGACTCTTGATTCTATTTCAGGGCGTTTCCCTGCGGGCCGCGCTGTGCGCTCATACTACGCAGGCATTAGCCACAAGGCCGGTATCCCTGTCTGCCGACAGGCAGGCGCTGCCATCGCTAACGCAAAAAGCCCGGCATACTTTTAATTCCGGGCTTGATAAAAATGCTGTGCTTATCGCTTACATAAGATTTCTCCTATTGTCGAAATGACAAGGCGAGGAAAAAATCCGGTGTAATCATACAAAATCAGTGTAATCCAAACACTATTTAAATATCTGTATCATCCTGAAATTTTTGTTCGCTTTAAAGCGGTAGCGTTCCAGTTCGTCGAGGGTCACTTTAATTACGCTCTTGTTATCTACCAGCACCTTTGATGGTTTAAATGGCAGGCCGATGATCTTCATCTCGTAGTTTTCGTAACGCGGGGTGTACAAACCTTCAACCGATTGGGTGATGGTCATGCTGTTATCGTCGCCCGTGGTCACGAATTTCTTTTCGAGGTAGATGTCCTGCTCGTAGGCAAAGGTTTCGCCGTAATCTTCAAAAAAGAAGGAATTAACCTCATACGGCGCATAGTATACCTGGAACAACAATTCGTCGATCTGTTTTTCGCCAACGTACTGCATTACCGGCGATTCGGGTATTACCGATCCTGCTTTCACAAATATCGGCATCGAATCGAGCGGGGTTTCCACCACCAGTTCGGCTCCGCCCTTCAATTTTTCGTGCGTCCAGTAATGGTACCAATCGCCTTTGGGCAAATAAACCTTGCGACTTTTAATACCGGGATCCATTACCGGGCAAACCAGTATTTTATCGCCAAAGGTAAACTCATCTTGGCGGAAGTGGTTGATCTCTACATCCTGCTCCTGCATCACCAGCGGGCGCAGTATCGGGAAACCGTAGCGGTTATGCTCCCAGAACGCCGAATAGAAATACGGCATCAGGCGGTAGCGCAGCTCAATAAACTTGCGGTTGATGTTGGTATAAGGTTCGCCAAAGCTCCATGGCTCGCGCTCGCGGGTATCGCCGGCAGAGTGGGCGCGCATAAAGGGCGAAAATACGCCCAGTTGTATCCACCGGGTAAACAGCTCGCCGTCGGGCTCGCCGCTAAAGCCGCCTATGTCGGTACCTACGAAAGATACGCCCGATATCGATAAACGCTGGCACTGGATGTTGGCCAGCTTCAGGTGTTCCCACGAGGCCACGTTGTCGCCCGTCCACACGCAGGCATAGCGTTGCAGGCCCGAATAGCCTGCACGGGTTATGGTGAACGGACGTTTATTCTTCATCAGTTTGCGCAAACCCTCGTAGGTTGCGCGCACCATTTGCATACCGTAAACATTGTGCGCCTTGCGATGCGAGCCACGATGGCCATCATACTGGTGGCGCACATCATCGGGGAAAGTACCGGCACCAAAAACGGCAGGTTCGTTCATATCGTTCCAAACACCGGCTACACCCAGCTCAACCAGTTCGTCGAACAAGCCGCCCCACCATTCGCGTACCTCGGGGTTAGTAAAATCGGGGAACTGGCAGCGGCCCGGCCATACGTGGCCCTCCATAAAGTAATCATCGCAGCGGCGGCAGAAGTATTTCTTTTCCTTGCCTTCTTTAAAGACACCGTAATTATCGTCGACACGGATACCCGGATCGATGATCACTACCGTTTTAAACCCCTGGTCGGAAAGGTCGCGGATCATCTTTTTCGGATCGGGGAAATATTTGCGGTTCCAGGTAAAACAGCGGTAACCATCCATATAGTCGATGTCGAGGTAAATGGCATCGCAGGGTATTTGATTTTTGCGGAAATTGGCAGCAACCTCCCTCACTTTCGACTCGGGGTAATAGCTCCAGCGGCACTGCTGGTAGCCCAGCGCCCAAAGCGGCGGCATAGGGTGCATGCCGGTAAGCTGGTGGTAGCGTTTTACCACGTCCATCATGTGCGGGCCGTGGATGTAGTAGTACTGCAGTTCGCCGCCATCGGCCCAGAAACTTGTTTTATTTTTATCCTCGGCACCGAAATCAAAGTGTGCCTTAAAAGTATTATCGAAAAAAATACCGTGCGCTATCCCATCGTGCAAACTGATATAAAAAGGGATGCTGCGGTATAAGGGGTCCTGGTCCTTAGCGAACGAGTAGGCATCGGTGTTCCAGTTTACGAGGCGCTTGCCCACCAGGTTAAGCTCGGTAGCTTTATCGCCAAGGCCAAAAAAGCTTTCGCCGGGGTGGCAAACCTTGGTACCGTAAACGTAGTAGCCGCCAAACTGCACGTTCTCTTCCCAGTGCATGGGTTTGGCATCAACGCTGGTGATATGGTTCTCGTTATCTGAAAATGAAATGTGGAAATCCTTTTTGCGGATGTGACAGTTAACGCGATTGGTTGATACCTGGTACTCGTCCTCCGTCTCGTTCAACGAAAATACCGATACGCGGTGTGATGTTTTACTGATCGCATAGCTAAACTCTTCGAGGAAAACACCATGAGGCGCCAAACGCACACGGATGATATCGTCGGTAACGACAATGATCTCGACCTTGGCATCTGCATCCGAAAAATAAAACCTGTTGCTGTCCTGGGTTACTTTGAGCACCTGGCCCAGGTATTTTTTAACAATAGGCTTCAGGCCTACAACAGGGTTGTTTAAATGCTGGATCACCTCTTCTTCGATCACCACCTTGGCAGGTATTTCCGGGTCTTCGATCTTTTCCATAATAGTTTATACAGGGTTTGCGCTAATACAGTTCCAAAAAAAGTAAAATAATTACTAATAGGAAGCCAAAAATTAAAATTAAGCTTAATTTTCAACAGATAAACTTAAAATTTTGTATATTTTTAAAAAAGCGCTGAAATATTTTTCAAAAACTCAATAAAAAACCGCCGGTTGCGGGTATAGCGATGTGCAGGCCCTGGGTAAAAATATCAGCAGTGTAGCTTTCATTACTCAACAGATCGGTAAAAGTGGTGATGGGGTCCATCCGCAATTCGCCTTCTATATCGCGGGGGAGTTTAACTGTCAATTGCCGTTCTTCGCGGTGGAAGTTAACTAAAACCAATATCCTTTCGTTTTCGGTATAGCGCAGGTAGGCGTATATCCGCTCGTCGAAACCGCTGCCTTCGCTGAGGTTGATCAGCATCAGCTCGTAAAATTTGCCCGAAGTGATGGCCGCGCTGGTACCGGATGCGTTGAGCAGTTTGCTGTAGAATTCGCGCAGGTACTTTTGCGATTCGGACAGTTGCCCGCCATCGAATTTGCCGTTATTGAGCCATTTTTGATGTTCGGGCACGCCCCAATAGTCGAATATGGTGGTACGGCCGTTACCTTCGTTAAAACCAGGAACGCCCGCGGCGGGTTCGCCCACCTCCTGGCCCGAATAGATCATTACCGGGCCGGTCGACAGGGTTGCCGAAACGATCATACCCGGTACTGCCAGCCAGGCGTCGCCGGCAAAATGCGGCGAAGCAATACGTTCCTCGTCGTGATTTTCCAGGAAGCGCAGCATGTGCTCCGGAAAATCCTGGCTTTCGTGAAAAACACAACGGTTGATATCCCAGATGGTAGCATAAGTTTCGTTACGGATAAGGCGTTTCACCGAATCGTACAAACCAACCTTATCGTACAGGTAATCAAAATGCCCGTTAAAAATATAGTTGCGGTACTGGCCGTTGTTGTAAGCTTCACCCATAAAGATCATCCCGGGGTATTGCTTTTTCACTTCGGGGATCACCCAGCTCCAAAACTCTACGGGCACCATCTCCACCATATCGCAGCGGAAGCCATTTACGCCTTTTGCCGCCCAGAAACACAGGATGTGGTACATCTTTTTCCAGAGCACGTGCAGCGGGTCGAAGTGGGTTTGATGACCGGCGAGGTAATCCACACCGTAATTCAGCTTGATGGTTTCGAACCAGTCGGTAATGGAGGGTGTGGCGCTGAAAACATCGTTACCGGTAGCTTTGGCGGGATTCTCATCAAAATGCCCGTCTTTTAACGGACTGCTGAACCCATCGCCGCCGGGATTATACCATGCCGGGACTTTGAATGGCTGCCCGGGAAAATAATAAAAATCGTTTTTCGGATCGAAATGCTTCGAGGTATCATCATCTTCGCCGAAATCGCGCACGCCTTCGGGTTTAGCGTCGGATCTGTAGGTACGTGCCACGTGGTTCGGCACCAGGTCAATAATAACTTTCAGGCCGTTGGCATGTGTGCGTCTCACCAGGGCCTCAAATTCGGCCATGCGGTTTGGCACGTCTACCGCCAGGTCGGGCGCTATGTCGTAATAATCGTTGATGGCGTACGGCGAGCCTGCCCTGCCTTTCACCACATCCGGATCGTCGGGACGGATGCCGTATTGCGAATGATCCGTCATGGTGGCGTGTTCGATGACACCGGTGTACCAAACATGGGTAATGCCCATGGCTTTCAATTCGCGCAAAGCAATATCGGTAATATCATTAAGCTTGCCCACACCATTCTCTTCGACCGAGCCGTATGTTTTGTTGGTAGTATTGGTATTGCCGAATAAGCGGGGTAAGAGCTGGTAGATGATATGTTTGTGCATGGGATTGGTTGTAATGTCGAAAGGTTTGAATGTTTTAAAGTTGGTCGTCGGTTGTTTGACAGCTAATGCTGTTTTTCGTTTGAGGTTTGAATGCTATTGAATATCTTGATTCTTACTTCTTGGCTCCTGGTTTGCATTTCGGGCGTTCCCTGCGGGCCGCGCTTTCCGCTCATACTGCACAGGCATTAGCCACGAGGCCGGTATCCGCTGCAATCGCTAACGCGGGTATTCCGTTATTACAACGTCATTGCGAGACACGAAGCAATCTCTACACATACAGGTCCGATTTAATGCATCGATTGTCCTCCGTAGAGATTGCTTCGCTACCGCTCGCAATGACGGGTGGAGAATTTACAACTCTTCCAACCTCTCCAAAGTCATCTTATCCAAACCACTAACCACCAGGTCGGCCTCTCCCAAAACATCCGGCGAACCAATACCCACGCACTTCATGCCGCCGGCAATGGCTGCTTCAACGCCGGCGATGGCGTCTTCAAAAACCACGCATCCGGCCGGGGTTACGCCTACGGCTTCGGCGCCTTTTAAAAATACTTCGGGGTCGGGTTTGGCCTTGGATACTTTGTTGCCATCGATCACGGCGTCGAACAAATGCTCAATGCCCACCTTTTGCAGGATGATACCGGCGTTCTTACTGGCCGAACCTAAAGCCGTTTTAATACCCGCGGCACGGCAGGCTTCTAAAAACTCTTTAGCTCCGGGTAGTATCTCATCGGGCTGCATTTTCGTAATCATATCCACATACCAGGTGTTTTTGAGTGTGGCCAGTTGTTCCTGCTCCGCTTCGGTTTTGGTAATGCCGCCTATGCCTAAGATGATCTGTAACGACCGTAAACGGCTTACGCCTTTTAACAGTTCGTTGTCGTGCTCGGTAAAATCAAATCCCAGCTGGGCGGCCAGGCGTTTCCAGGCTTTATAATGGTAAACGGCGGTATCGACAATAACGCCGTCGAGATCAAATATGCATGCTTTTATTGTACTCATGTTTAGTTGCAATAAGGCAATAAATATAGGGCTTTTATGGGATTTGAGCCGGATTTTTGGTAAATTTACGTTTGGAGCGGGAAGCGCGATGCCGGAAGCCGGAAGCTTGAAAAGCGGAAAAATTTCTTACAATTTCCCCCCTGTTCTTTTACGCGTCATTGCGAGGCACGAAGACAACCGAGCGATAGCGGGCTCATGGATACCAATAAAAAACAAATTATCAATCCATAATCTCTGCATACGCAGGTCCGATTGGGTGCATCGATTGTCCTAAGTAGGGATTGCTTCGCTACCGCTCGCAACGACGAATGGAAGAAACGTCTTTCACAAATCTAAAAATACCCATAAATACCCATGTGTTTTTAACTAACTTAGGCGTATAAACCATCACCCCGATGAAATTAACCAAAGCCATCATTTCTACCCTGGTAACCCTATTGCTGATATGGGCGCTGCAAACCAAACATGGCGACTTGCCTCCGCTGGGCAAGCTGCTTAACCCGGCCACGGGCTTTTGGCAAAACGCCGAAAGCAAAAACATCACTGCCAACAGCAGTGTTAAATTGAAAGGCCTTTACGGCAAAATTGTCATCAAATACGACGAGAACCGGATACCGCATGTTTTTGCAGAGAACGACCACGACCTGTACTTTGCCCAGGGTTATGTAACCGCTGCCGACAGGCTTTGGCAGATGGATATCCAGACCCGGTCGGCATCGGGCCGCCTATCCGAAATTGTAGGCCCCAAGGCTTTGGAACTCGATCGTTACCACCGCCGCATGGGCATGGTTTACGGCGCCGAAAATACCCTGGCCGAGTGTATGAAGGATCCGCAGGTAAAAGAAGCGCTCGAAGCGTATACCGCCGGAGTTAACGCCTATATTCACAACCTGCCTGCTAAGCATTACCCTCTCGAATTTAAATTACTGGATTACGCCCCCGAGGACTTTAAACCGATCAATTGTGCGCTTGTGCTCAAACTGATGTCGGAAACGCTGGCCGGCGGATCGGACGATTTTGCCATGACCAATACGCTGAAGCTTTTCGGACCGAAGATTACCAATGAGCTTTTCCCCGATCGTGCTTTTAAAGAAGAACCTGTGATCCCCAAAGGCACCAAATGGAATTTTAAAGCATTGCCGCTCCCTCCTGCTTCGAAAGGTTTTATTGCCGACATGACCGATACCATCAAAACCAAACCACCGGTTGAGGGCATAGGCAGCAACAACTGGGTAGTAGCCGGCAGCAGGTCGGCCAATGGTTACCCCATCCTGGCCAACGACCCGCACCTGGATCTGAGCTACCCCTCCATCTGGTACCAGATACAGCTCACAGCCCCCGGAGTGAATGTGTATGGCGTCTCTATTCCGGGCACGCCGACCGTGATCATCGGTTATAATCAAAAGATTGGCTGGGGCGTTACCAATGTTGATGCCGATGTGCTCGACTGGTACCAGGTTAATTTTAAAGACCTGAGCAAGAACGAATATTGGTACGACGGCCGGTGGGTGCCCGTAAAAAAGCGCATCGAGGCAATCAAAATAAGAGGACAGGCCACCGTTTACGACACGGTATTATATACCCGGCAGGGCCCCGTGGTTTACCAGAACGCCAGTTTAAAACCCTCAAAATTAGGCGCGGCACGCATTGTGCCCGTGGGCGATGCTTTGCGCTGGATAGCGCACGACCCATCGCTGGAGTTTAAAACCTTTTACCTGCTTAACCGTGGTAAAAATTACGACGATTACCGTGAAGCTCTGAAATACTTTAGCGCGCCTGCGCAGAACTTTATCTTCGCCAGTGTTGATAAAGATATCGCGATAACCCCGAATGGCAAATTCCCGCTCAAGTACCGCGACCAGGGCAAGTTTATTTTAGATGGCAGCGACCCGGCCGACGAATGGCAAGGCTGGATACCTCCGGAGCAAAACCCTACGGTGAAGAACCCGGCACAGGGTTATTTAAGCTCGGCCAATCAGCCATCAACAGATGAAACCTATCCTTATTATATCAACTGGCGCTTTGCCTCGTACCAGCGTGCCAAGCGTATAGACGATAGGCTTGGCGCCATGCACAAAGCGACAGCAGACAGTTTGCGTGCTTTGCAGAACGACAACTACAGCATTTTTGCGCAGGATATTTTACCAACCATGATAGATGGTGTTGATGAAACCAAGCTCGACGAAAAACAAAAATCCGTTTACCGTCAAATAAAAAACTGGAACAGGGAGTATACTGCTTACAATGCCGGGCCAACCATTTTTGAAAACTGGTGGGCCAACCTGTACAAAGCCATCTGGGCGGATGATTTTGCTGTAAAAGGCGCCCTTGATGTACAGTTGAAATGGCCGAGCAACTACCGCACGGTACAACTGCTGGTTACCCAACAACAATCCAGATGGTATGACGATACCCGCACTATGGGCGTAGAAACACGCGATTACCTCATCCAGAAAACTTTTGAAGCTACCGTAGATAGTTTATATAAGCATTATGGCTCGCCGGGAAAAAGCTGGCAATGGGGCGTGGTAAAGGGTTCGCACATCTCGCACCTGGGTAAGGTTGAAGGGCTGGGATCGGGAGAGTTTGATGCGGATGGCTCGGGCGGGGTGGTAAACGCTTTGAGCGAAACACATGGCCCGTCGTGGCGGATGATCGTACAATTCGGACCAACGGTACAGGGCTACGGCGTTTTCCCCGGCGGCGAATCGGGCAACCCGGGCAGCTTTTTTTACGACAATATGTTTCGCACCTGGAAAAACGGCGAGTTGAACCCGCTCCTGTTTTTACAAAACCCCGCCGATCAGCAAAAACATATCACATCAACCTTAACCATCAACAATAAATAATATGTTATTTTTTATCATACTGATCGCCGGCCTTATCGCAAGTTTTGTATTGCCCTGGTGGGTAGTGGCCATCATTTCGTTCCTGGCGGCATTGCTTATCGCAAAAAGTTCGGCGCATGCATTCTGGTCGGCTTTCGCGGCCATTTTTATCGTTTGGGTAGCCATGGCTTTATTTAAAAGCGTACCGAATAACCATATATTGGCTACGCGCATGGCGCATGTATTCCCATTGGGCGGGCATTGGCTCATATTGTTACTGATCACAGGTATCATCGGCGGACTGGTTGCGGGTATGGCGGCCATGTCGGCACATCTGATCAGGCGGGCAGCGGGTAAGCAATAGGTATATGGAACAAGGCGAAAGAAAGGACGTCTACAAAGTCTATAATAAAATAGCCGGATGGTTCTATGAAAACCGTTACCGTGATTTAATGGAGCAGGACTATCTTGACGATCTGATCGCCCGTATCCCGGTCGGAGGTTCGGTATTAGATTTAGGTTGCGGTACAGGGAAACCGATCATGGAATATCTGCTTAGCAAAGGACTACAGGTGACAGGCGTTGACGCAAGCAGCGAAATGCTGAAGATAGCTAAGGCTAATTTTCCGGATGTCGAACTCATTTTGCAGGATATGCGGAAGCTCGATCTTAACAAAAAATTCGACGCTATTATTGCCTGGCATAGTTTTTTTCATTTGCCTGAAGACGACCAGCCGCTGATGTTCGGCATTTTTGAAAAGCATATCAATCCCAACGGCGTCCTGCTTTTTACTTCGGGGCCAAAACGCGGCGAAGCCTGGGGAATAAACGGCGGCGAAAACCTGTTCCATGCGTCGTTAGCGCCCGATGAGTATGAAAGTTTGCTGAATAAGCATCACTTCAAAGTATTGAAACATAAGGAAGAAGACCCGGATTGCGGTGGCGCAACGGTATGGATGGCGCGATACAATGATTTAACAAATATCTGACGGCCAAACAATCCGGATAGGCTATCTTTGTGCCGATGAATATCCCCGGTAAACAACAGGTATTTGGTATTGAAAGTGAAGCGCAATTCGACACGGTTGCTTTGCAGGTATTTGGCCACCAGGCAAAGCACAATGCTGTTTATGCGCAGTTTTTAGAAGGATTGGGAACGGACATCGAAGCCATCACCGGCATCGCACAGATACCTTTTTTACCGATCGAGTTCTTTAAAAGCCATGAGGTGCTAAGTTCGGATAAACCGGCCGAAGTGATATTTACCAGCAGCGGAACAACGGGGATGATCACGAGCAGGCATTTGGTTGCCGATATTGGGTGGTATACCGAGAGCTTTCGTAAGGCGTTCGGCTTATTTTACGGCAATATCGAAGGTTATACCATTTTAGCCTTGCTCCCGTCCTATTTGGAGCGCGAAGGTTCGTCGCTCATTTATATGGCTGACGACCTGATCAAACAATCGCAAAACCCGGACAGCGGCTTTTACCTGTACAACCACGAAGAGCTGTATCAGCAAATTCTCCGTCAGCAACAGCTTAAAAAACCCACTTTACTGATCGGCGTTACTTTTGCTTTGCTCGATTTTACAGAGAAATACCAGATCGATTTCCCCGAGCTGATCGTGATGGAAACCGGCGGGATGAAAGGGCGCCGTAAGGAAATGATCCGCGAAGAACTGCACGACACGCTTTGCAAAGGCTTCGGCGTAAAGCATATCCACTCGGAATATGGCATGACCGAGTTGCTCTCGCAGGCGTACTCCAAGGGCGACGGGATTTTTGAATGCCCGCCCTGGATGAAGATCGTTACCCGCGACACCAACGATCCGCTGGATAAGCTGGGCTTTGGCCGCACGGGCGGCATCAATATTATCGACCTGGCCAATATCAACTCCTGCTCATTCATCGCCACGCAGGACCTGGGCAAGGTACAGCCCAACGGCAGGTTTGAGGTGCTGGGCCGGTTCGACCACTCGGACATACGCGGCTGCAACCTGTTAATTGGTTAATTTAGAAGCGGTAAGTAACATAATATTATTATTTTTGCGATACTGATACAAATTTTAAAACAACAATGATCGAGAAATTTTTGAACGACCAGCAAGACCCTAAAGCGATAGAGAAAGTTTATTCGCGCCTGGTCGACCTGTTAACCGCAGGCGAAGAAATATTATATATAGCTGTACAAAAAAAGCCGATTGTTAACGTGCTGCCCGATTGCGTGGCGCTTACCAACAAGCGCTTACTGTTCTTTACCCCGGCAAACCTGGGCCTGTCGATGAAGTTTGTCGATTTTGTTTGGAAAGATATTGTGGATGTACAGATCAAGGAAGAGATTTTAGGCGCAGTATTCAGCTGCAAAACCACCAACGGCGCCGAAATGGGCGTGGATTATCTGCCAAAGGTTCAGGCCCGTAAACTGTACCAGATAGCCCAGGCCCGTAAGGAGGAAGAGCGCGAAGCCCGCCGCCTGCGCGAGCTGGAAGAAAAACGCGCCGAATCGGGAGCTGTGCAATTTGAAAACCCGGCTGCTTTTGCACATACAGCAGCGCCGACACCACCTCCTGTTGCCGTAACTCCGCCGCCGGTACATATCCCCGAACCTGAACCAGAGCCTGTTAAACCGCCCGTAGTTGAGGCACCGAAACCGGACGAACTGACCGAGAAGCTGCAAAAGCTAAAAAAACTGTTCGATCATGGGTTGATATCGCAGGAGGAGTACAACCGCAAGAAGATGGACTTGCTGGAGGATTTTTAAGCAGGTCTGCCCGGTAATACAAATTCATTTCGATTGAGCGAAAGAGAAATCTTCAGTAAGCGACTTGCAAAACGATGAGCCGATAGCAGAAGATTTCTCCCGCTGGTCGAAAGGACAATTTTATTTCGTTGCGTGTCTTGATTCCTGATTCTTGGCTCTTGATTCTATCACTACTTCTTCTCCGGCAACTCGATCGGGTTATTGATTACTATTTTAGATTCGGGTGCAGCCACAATATTAATGGATTTGATATCGGCCGGCGAGATACTGTTCAGCGGTGAGTCTGTACTGCGCTTTTGCCTGGCTCCGCTGCCCCGCATGGCCCTGGCAAAACCTCGCGGGTCGGCCAGCTGAGCCTGATGGAGCCGCTCCAGTTCGTCGACGCCGGCTTTGATATCTGTCGGGTCGATACTCACCATATCTGCCGACTGGCTGCGGTCCTCAAATCCCGCAAAGGAAAACACGACCTCTTTTCGGGCATCATAAGCTTCGACGATCAAGCCGGGCAAACCGTTCAGTTTCCATGGACCGTTACGGAATGGCAACTCAGGGCTAAACCAGGCAATGTAATCGCGCCCTTTGAAATGCGCCGTAGCCTTTTGGCAACGCTGGCCGGCAAAACTCATGGTATCGCCGGTAATTTTCCAGTTGATTGCCGGCATCGGTTCTTCGGTAACGTAGTAGTTGATGATCTTTTTTTCGGTGTAGAGTTTTTTATCGGCCAGATATTGGTAGTATTCGTCGGTAGTGGTTGCTGGCGTGCCGTGCAACGTAAGATCGACAGCATGCGGGTTAGCTGATGCCTTTACCTGGCTTGCGACCTCGTTAGCCACGGCCTGTTCATTCAGTTGCTTATCGAGACTGCGGTAAACACTGGCGTTTTTGCCTAACAGTAACACAAATTTTTCGGTGTAAAGCTTCGCTCCATTTGTAGTGTCGGCTTTGTGGGTAAAATTGTAATGCACCAGCCAGATACCTTTATCGGGTGTTTGGGCATTTACAAAAGCGCTGATTATAAGCGCAACAGATAGCAGCAGTGATTTTTTCAGCCTCATTATTCACAATTGGGTTTAAAAAGCAACGCTCAAAACTAAACATTTAGTTTTGAGCGTTCGCAATATTTATTGTAATTTATTTGAGACTGACTTCAGGTTACTCCGCGATGATCAGGAAGTAGTTCCTCCTGCCCTTTTGGGCTATCAGGAATTTGCCGTTGATCAGTTGGTTATCATTGAATGTATCGTCAGGAGAGTTAATCTTAGCTCTGTTGACAGACACGCCACCGCCCTGGATCATCTTTTTAGCCTCTCCTTTCGACGGGAACACAGCGGCTTTCGCAGCAAGCAGATCAACAATGTTCAGGCCTTCTTTCAATTCAGCTAAGCTGATATTATAATTAGGTACGCCTTCGAACAGCCCGATCACTTCCTTATCGCTTAGTTCGCTCAAAAATTCGATGCCGGTATTTCCGAATAAAAACTCGGTCGATTTGATCGCCTTTTCATAAGCAGCTTCACCATGCACACGGATGGTGATATCTTTAGCCAAAGCTTTTTGCAATACACGCAGATGTGGCGCGGTGAAATGTTCAGCTTCCAGTTGCGCTATTACTTCTTTATCGAACAGGGTAAATATGCGGATATAGCTTTTGGCGTCCTCATCGCTGGCATTGAGCCAGAACTGGTAAAACTGGTATGGCGATGTTTTTTCGGCATCCAGCCAGATATTGCCACCTTCGGTTTTGCCAAATTTGCTGCCATCTGCCTTTTTGATCAGCTGGGTGGTCAAAGCGTAAGCTTCACCAGCATCCTTACGGCGGATGAGCTCGGTGCCGGTAACGATATTACCCCATTGGTCGGAGCCGCCCATTTGCAGGGCGCAGTTATGGTGTTTCCACAGGTAGTAAAAATCGTAACCCTGCACCAATTGGTAGCTGAATTCGGTAAAGCTCATACCGGTATCGCCGCTGATGCGGTTCTTTACCGAATCTTTGGCCATCATATAGTTCACAGTAATGTGCTTGCCTACGTCGCGGATAAAATCGAGGAACGAGAAATCCTTAAACCAATCGTAATTGTTCACCATCTGCGCACTGTTGCCGCCGCAGTCAAAATCCAGGAATTTTTCCAACTGGCTTTTTATCCCGTTAAGATTATGCTGTAAAACATCTTCGGACAGTAAATTACGCTCGGCCGATTTACCTGATGGGTCGCCTACCATACCGGTAGCGCCGCCAACCAGGGCAAAAGGTTTATGGCCCGCGCGCTGAAAGTGGATCAGTGTCATGATCTGCGCCAGGCTGCCTACGTGCAGCGAATCGGCTGTAGGGTCGAAACCGATATAGCCAGACACCATGCCTTTGTTCAGCAGGTCCTCGGTTCCGGGCATAATATCGTGCAGCATACCCCGCCAGCGTAGTTCTTCAACAAAATTCATATCTTAAAAATATCAGGCTGCAAATATAGAAGAATCAAACAAAAACCCGGTCGCGAACATTTCTTCGTTATGCATGTGGTAAAAATGCTGCTCCCCCGGGGCCTCCTTCAGAGCGATTTCCTGTTTCTTCATCAGTAATTCATAAAATCTCCGTATCTTACCCCTAACTCAAAAGTACTGAGGAACACTGCCTATGAATTTTTTATCGCATTTTTATTTCGACAGGCACAATACCGATTCGTACCATGTTACCGGCACCGTACTGCCCGATCTGCTCAAAAATGCCGACAAAACCGCCAATATTCATCCCGAAAAAATAGAGCGGCACGAGCATCCGTACGTTAACTCGTTATTGGATGGCTGGAAGCGGCATTTAGAGGTCGACAGGCATTTCCACTCATCGGATTTTTTTATCCATCATTCGCATCAGTTAAAAGATACCTTAAAACCTGCTACCGAAGGCTCACCTGTAAAGCCTTTCTTTTTGGGGCATATCGCGTTGGAGCTGATACTGGATAACCTGCTCATCACAACACAAAAAATAAATGTCGACGCTTTTTATGCCCACCTCGAAAACACCAAGCAGGAGCACCTGCACAGTTTTTGGGCGGTGAGCAAATTGCATAACCCTGATGTTTTTTTCAAATTCTGGGCCGATTTTAAACGCCACCGTTATTTAAATACTTACGCCGAAGCAGCCCAGGTGGCCTATGCTCTGAAGCGGATTTGCATGCGGGTATGGAAGGACCCGTTTACCCCCGAACAGGAAGCTATGCTGACTGAAGCTGTTTTAGATTATCGCGCCATGCTCCTGCCTTATTTTATGGGAATATTTGATGAAATTGAGAGTTATCTGCTCTGATTTTGCTGATGGTTTTGTCTTGCATGTTTACCTGGCAGCGCTTTCTGCGGCTTGGTTTTGCTGTTTTTTTAACAAAACCGCTTAAAAATCAACAAATAACATTTAAAAATATTTTTAAGTACCAAAAATATATCCGTACCTTTGCAGTCCCAATTGGATTGGGAAAAGGAGACAAATTATTTAATGGCAAAAAAACAAGAAGCAGAAAAAGAACTAAAGGCTAAAGAGGCCGAATTGGGCGCGATAACCGCGATCCCTAAAGAAAAAGAAAGCATTGAATCAGAAGCTGATTCATTGTCGATCGAAGACATCAAAAAATCAACCGTTACCTCGGCAGTTACCCCTGGCGATTTCGATTGGGATGCTGATGACAAAAAATTTGGTAACTACAGTGACTCTGACCGTGAACAGTTAGAAAAAATGTACGATGGTACGTTCAGTTCTATCAACAAAGGCGAGATCATCAGCGGTGTTGTAGTTAACATCAACAACAAAGACGTGGTATTGAACATCGGCTTTAAATCTGATGGTCTGGTATCGCTTTCTGAGTTCCGCGACACGCCTGACCTGAAGGTTGGCGACAGCGTTGACGTGTTTGTTGAATCGCAGGAAGATGCTAACGGCCAGTTGGTACTTTCGCGCAAACGCGCTAAAACCCAAAAATCATGGGAGCGTATTAACAGTGCTTTAGATAACGATGAGATCATCACCGGTTTTGTAAAGAGCCGTACAAAAGGTGGTTTAATTGTAGATATAATGGGCGTAGAAGCCTTTTTACCTGGTTCGCAGATCGATATCAAACCTATCCGCGATTACGATGTGTACGTAGGTAAAACAATGGAGTTTAAAGTTGTTAAGATCAACCACGAGTTTAAAAACGTAGTGGTATCGCACAAAGTGCTGATCGAAGACGATCTGGAAAACCAAAAAACCGAAATCGTTGCCAAACTTGAAAAAGGCCAGGTGTTGGAAGGTACCGTTAAAAACATTACCGACTTTGGTGTATTCATCGATTTGGGTGGCGTTGACGGCTTACTGCACATTACCGACATTAGCTGGGGCCGCATAGAGCATCCGAAAGAAGTATTGGCGCTGGATCAGAAGATCAACGTTGTTGTTCTGGATTTCGACGACGAGAAAAAACGTATCGCCCTGGGCTTAAAACAATTAACACCTCATCCTTGGCAGTCGCTTGACGAAAACATCCAGGTTGGTTCGAAAGTAAAAGGCCGTATCGTAACTGTTGCTGATTACGGTGCTTTCTTAGAGATCATCCCGGGTGTTGAAGGCCTGATCCACGTATCAGAAATGTCGTGGTCGCAAAACCTGCGCAGCCCTCAGGAGTTCCTGAAAGTTGGCGACGAAGTTGAAGCACAGGTATTGACACTTGACCGCGACGACCGCAAGATGAGCTTAGGTATTAAACAATTAACGCCTGACCCATGGCAACATGCCGCCGAGAAATATGCAATCGGTACTAAACACGTTGCTACAGTTAAAAACATGACCAACTTTGGCGTGTTTGTTGAACTGGAAGACGGCATCGATGGTTTGATCCACATCAGCGACCTGTCATGGAGCAAAAAAGTAAATCACCCTAACGAATTCACTAAAGTTGGTGAGAAATTAGACGTGGTTGTTTTAGAACTCGACGTTGATAATCGCAAATTAAGCTTAGGCCACAAACAACTGGAAGAAAACCCCTGGGATACTTTCGAAACTATCTTCACTATCGACTCGATACACGAAGGTACCGTATTGAAAGTTACTGATAAAGGCGCCATTGTTGCTTTACCTTACGGTGTTGAAGGCTTTGTGCCAACCAAACACATGGTTAAAGAAGACGGCAAGAGCTTAAAAGCTGATGATACCGGCGAATTCAAGATCATTGAATTTAACAAGGAAAACAAACGTATTGTGATCTCTCACGCCCGCATCTGGGAAGAAGCCCGTGCCGAAGCAAGGGTACAAGAGTTTGAAAGCCGCAAAAAAGAAGCAAAAGTTGCCTCTAACGCTGTGAAAAAAGTGAAAGATTCGGTTGAGAAATCAACTTTGGGCGATCTGAGCGTTTTAGCACAATTGAAAGAGCAAATGGAAGGCGCAGAGAGCAAAGCTCGTAAAGCACCGGCCGCTCCGAAAAAAGCTGAGGAAGCAGAAGAAGCAGAATAAGCTTTAAATAATTTAAATCTCCCTAAAGCCCCGTCGGTAACGATGGGGCTTTTTTGTGGGTCAAGAAGCTGTACGGGATTAATGTCGGTGGGAACACCGACATAGGGAGACGTAAGTGAAGGTGTTGTAGTATGGAATCTCAAAACTCATATCCATCGTCGGTGTCCCCACCGACGATTTCAAGATAATACCCAACGATATTTACTATCTTGAACACTATGGAATTAGGCGTTATATATTTCTACACAGCAACGATACTGCACTGGCAAAAACTATTAGAAACTGAAAAATATAAACAGATCATCATTGAAAGTATAATTTATCTTATTCGTCATAGCAAAATAAAGGTTTACGGGTTCGTCATCATGCCTAATCATATTCATTTGCTATTCGAGAATACAGATATGAATGGTAAAGAAATGCCTTATGTAAGTTTGATGAAATATACTGCTCATCAATTTCTTCAACAATTAAGAAAAAATGATCCGGAACTTCTAAATAATTTCAAGGTTGACCGCAATACCCGAGTACATCAATTTTGGCAAAGAAATGCCTTGCCGGTAGCAATGTACGATAGAAAGATCTTCGAACAAAAACTGGATTACATCCATCTAAATCCATTACAAGAACATTGGCAATTGGCGACCGATCCAAACGATTATCGTTATTCATCCTGCTCATTTTACGAAAAAGAAGATATACACTTTAATTGGCTAAGTCATTACAGGGATACTCTTTGATAATGACTTTGATGATGGTTCAAATATCAGCGTTTCATATTAATGTCGGTTAGGACACCGACATTGGCGACAATTTCAATTTCCCTAAAGCCCCGTTGTTTCCGACGGGCTTTTTTGTGGCTAAACATTTGCAAAACCTGCAAATTTTGCGTATTTTGTAAGTTACTAAAGCGCGAGGCTCAGGTGTTAATGATTACCAATTTGGCCACACATGGCATACCCATGAATACCCATGTGATACCGATGTGTTTATGGGTACGAAATTAGCCAAAAGCGCCTTCGGAGTAAATTCAGGAGGTTTTTATGAAAAACTTGTCAAAAATACCGAAGAATACCTATGTGTTCCGTTTGCTCAAAGCCGAAAGCATAAAGCCAAGAGAAGCATTATCGATCAATTATCAGTCCTTAAAACTTTTCAACCTTAAAACTTTCCAACCTTCAACTAAATTATCTACTTTTGCCCAAACCTACCCAAACGATGCTTAATCCAACATTGCTCGACGGTCAGAAATTCCAGATCACCATCCAACGCTTGTGTCGGCAATTGATAGAAAACCATAACGATTTTTCAAATTCGGTCATCATCGGTATACAACCGCGGGGAATTTTCCTGGCTAAACGCATAGCCGAAGAATTGCGCAAGATTCTTCCGGGTAAAACAATTTTACAGGGCGACCTGGATATTACCTTTTACCGTGACGATTTCCGCCGGCGCGAATCACCATTGGTGCCTAATTCAACTCATATCGACTTTATCATTGAAGGTAAAAAGGTGATCCTGATGGACGATGTATTGTGGACAGGTCGTACCATCCGTTCGGCCATGGATGCCATGCTGGCGTTCGGCCGGCCCGAAAAGGTTGAGCTGCTGGTGTTGGTCGACAGGCGTTACTCTCGCCATCTGCCCGTAGCGGCTGATTATATCGGCATAGCAGTGGATTCCATAGCATCGCAAAAGGTAGTGGTTAGCTGGAAAGAAACGGATGGGGAGGATAAGGTGGTTTTGCTATCTGACGGGAAGTAAATAATATAACCAAGCGTCATTGCGAGCGGTAGCGAAGCAATCTCTATTTAGGACGATCGATATAGCAAATCGGACCTGTATAGCATAGAGATTGCTTCGTACCCCGCAATGACGCGCTGAGATAAGTTTCGAAATATAAATTATGGATACGTTAAGTACACGCCATCTCTTAGGAATAAAAGATCTGAACAAAAAAGATATCGAGCTGATATTTGAAACGGCCGATACTTTTAAGGATGTGCTGAACCGCCCGATCAAAAAAGTGCCTTCGCTGCGGGATGTGACCATAGCCAATATCTTTTTCGAAAACTCGACGCGCACGCGCCTCTCGTTCGAGCTGGCAGAGAAGCGCCTTTCGGCAGATATCGTCAACTTCGCAGCCTCATCATCATCGGTAAGCAAAGGCGAAACGCTGATCGACACCGTGAACAATATCCTGGCCATGAAAGTGGATATGGTGGTGATGCGTCATCCTTATGCGGGCGCAGGCGTGTTTTTGTCAAAGCATGTCAAAGCACAGATCGTCAACGCCGGCGATGGCGCACACGAGCACCCTACCCAGGCCCTGCTCGATGCTTTTTCCATCCGCGAAAAATATGGTGAGGTAGCCGGTAAGAAGATCGTTATCGTGGGCGATATCCTGCACTCGCGGGTAGCGCTATCCAACATCCTTTGCCTGAAACAATTAGGAGCCGAAGTAATGGTTTGCGGGCCGACGACGCTTATTCCCAAATATATCGGTTCGTTAGGCGTTAAGGTTGAGCATAACCTCATCAAAGCCCTTAACTGGTGCGATGTAGCCAATATGCTGCGCATACAACTGGAGCGCCAGGATATCAAATACTTCCCTTCGCTGCGCGAGTATACGATGCTTTATGGCCTCAATAAACAAATATTGGATTCGCTCGACAAGGAGATCACCGTAATGCACCCCGGCCCTATCAACCGCGGCGTGGAGATCACCAGCGATGTGGCCGACAGTAAGCAATCCATCATCCTCGACCAGGTGGAAAACGGCGTGGCCGTGCGCATGGCAGTGCTTTACCTGCTGGCCGGGCAAACGCAGTAAGCGTAGCTATCTTTCCTGCCCGGCAGCCAGCTTGTTTATTTCAGATATCGTGTTTATATTGAGGTATCTTATCATTCTCTAAATGAACAAATTTGTACTATACTTTAAACACAGGCCCGCGCGTTTATTGGGTCTGGTGATATTGCTGTTTATCAGCTCAAATTTTGCCAGTTTAGATCTATTTGCACTCGCTGTATTTATTTTTTACACTGTAGCAGAGTACCAGCAGCACAAATCTTACCGGAACTTTTTAGACAAGCAAGGGCTAACCGCCCAAGAATATACTGATAAGAAATTTATTGAAAACTGGACCGATACCAGGCAAGCTGGTTTAACCAGGTATTGCTTTTTTGATGGAGGCATTATCATCGGCTCCATTTTATCCATCTTTATTGGGGCGGCATTTTTTAAATCGGGTTTGTTGGGTGATATAACCAAAGACCTTAGCGGCATGATGGAACTGATCTGGAAAAGTTTCGTGCTGGGTTTTATGATTGCGGCTATATACTACTGGTTAAGATGGCCCTATAGAGAAAGACGTTTTACCAAATTAACCGGTAACTACCCGTCTATATAAGTTATGAAACTCCGAACTTTACTTGTCGTATCAATACTGTTTGTGCTGGCTTCATGCAAACGCAACGAATACCAACAAAAGATATTGGGTGATTGGAAGCTGGTTTCGTTGAACATAAAAGATAGCGGCCGTGTGAGAGTTCTTCAAGACTCGAACATCAGACCTTACCTGTACAATTCAGGCGGGTATGCCTTTCTTCAGGATAATGTATGTGAAAACAGGTCTGGCTATGTAAATTTTCAAAAAGAGAAGCAGTACCTGGGAACAAGAACCAAATACAAACTCGACGGCGACAGTGTTTCAATATTCAATCCGGCGAATAACAGCTGGCAAGGTTTCAGGATCCTCAATATCGATCATGATACAATGTATATTAAAAAAGCCCCGTGGCCAAACGATACGGAATATATATCATCTAAATATGTAAAACGGCACTCAAAACCCGATCATCAATTCGAATTTGACGAGGTAATTATTTCGGATAATGGCGGATGGAGCCCGGGGCGCAACATACTGATACGCAAGGATGGAACTGTAATTTATCATAAGTACTCAAGCAAATCTATGGGGATCTATAAATCAAAAATAAGCATAGATCAATTCAGCGAAATTCAAAGGGCGTTTTCAATGGCTGATGTTTTAAATCTAAAAAATGAGTACCACGACAACAGTGCCGATACGCCTAACTCAAGTATCACCTTTATCAAGGATGGTAAGATCATAAAAACAATAAATGACCACGATGGCTCGGCACCGTTTGATCTGATTTGGGCCTATAAGCCTTTAGAGTATCTATACCAGGATATTAAGTTGGATCTTATTGAAAAAAACGCTGAAAAACCGATTTTTGCAAGTTTCGGTTTTCAGCATGGCAACCAATACGGAAATATGGGAATGGCGAATGAATTCTATCTGTTAAGCTTAATTTGGAACGCTAAACAAACTAAACAATCATTTGTCAAAAGATTTGACATAAGATCAGTACCTTATTACGCATACCGGGCATCAAAAATGGAAACCGATGGACGATTTTATAAAGTATTTTGGAAACAAGGCGGTTCAACCACTTATGATATAGGGTTTAACTTTATCGATGTCAATAAAAAGTTCATAGAGTTTGAGACCTGGAATCCGAAATCCTATCAATAAATTACTGCATCGCCGATAACGGCAATTTATTGATGATCCCGTCCACAACTTCGGGCAGGTCCCTTAACGATTGCTTCTGGCTATCCATTTCGCCTACGGCATAACCACGCCAAACCACGTGGCGGGTGTTACGGTCAATCAGGTCAATCATCACGGTGCCTTGTTTGTAGGGCACGCGTTCAATCTCGCTGCCTACGTATACCGGGTAGGGGCCGGCGTAGCGATAATAAATGTTACCCCAGCGCGAGACACGCGGATAAAAACCGCCGCCTACATACGTATACTGCGGATCATCGTAATAACGCACACGATCTTTAAACATAATGGCATAGCGCACCAGCAGATCAGGCCGGCGCGAATTGAGCACCAAACCTTTCTTTTGTAGCTGGGCCGTTGCCTCATCGCGGATGCTTTGGTCGGCCAGGTCGTTATAACCGGCATTGGTTGTGGTATCTACCGGCGGTAACCAGGCAAAAAAGTGATATTTACTCAAATTAGCATTCTTGCCTCCAATCGAATAATAAGTATAGTTTGAACAGGCCTGCCAGAGCAACATCCCAACAACAGCCAGGCCCAGGATTATAATCTTTTTCATGGCTTAACTCTCTTAATAGTTTATAATTTATCTAACAGTTAAAATACAATCTGGTTTTTTAAAACTATGGTCAAATCCGGTTTCCGATTTGTTGGAATTTTAATTTAAACCTTCTATCCGAAACATTAGTCAATAGATAAAATAATAAACTCAAATAAAATTTCGTTTAACTATCAGTTTATTTAATCATACATCTATTATGAATATCTATTCGAAAACGAAACGCTCTGGCTTAGTGAAACTGCTGATGCTTTTTGTCGTAGCGGCTATAGGGTTTACATCGTGCACCAAATACCACGACGGGTATTATTACGACCCGGGTCCGGTAGCCCAATTGAACGTGGTGAATGCATCTCCTACTTCTGCCAGTTACAACTTTGCTTTAGGCAATAACTTTGTAAACGGCAGCCCGCTATTGTTTGGGCAGCGCAGCGGTTATATCAACGCCTATTCGGGCAAACGGTTGTTCTCGTTAACATCAGGGGGTACTACTAATGTGATAACTACCGATACGCTTAACCTGGCTGTAAACGGGTACTATTCGTTATTTATTACGGGCGCTACCGGCACGCCTACCTTTTTCTTTACGCAGGACGATCTTTCGGCACCGCTTTTGGGCAAGGCTAAAGTCAGGTTTATCCAGTTAAGCCCTGATGGCGGCCCGTTTGATCTTTCTATACAAAACGGCGCTACCTTATTTACAAACCAGGCTTATCAAACAGCCTCTGCGTTTACTAATATCGACCCGGGGACCTATACTTTCCAGCTAAAAGCCGATCAGACAGGGGCGATAACCACACTCCCAGCCGAAACCATCAGCGCGGGCCGCATTTATACCGTTTGGGTTAAAGGACTAGTTGACGGGTCGGGCGATTACGCAATAAGTGGAAAAGTGAATGTGAATAATTGATATTGTGATTGACTGACCCGATGGCAGGGCGACTCGTTATTTGATGTTGTCCTGCCTTTTTTTGGTCTTCTCCAATTCGTCGGTCAACTCCGGATCAATATCCTTTTCGTCCTTCATGTTGCGCCATATCAAAAAAAAGATGATGGCCACAGCAATAATAATGACGATAATCGTTTCGGGCGTATTCAGGCTCATTGGTTTGCGGATCTGTCGTTGAGATCAAATCCAACAAAACAACCATCGAGGGCAATAATAGTTTTACCCTTATCTAAACTTAAACCACGTTTAACTTTTGCTTAACTTTTCTTGTTGAAACAGGTGTGCATAAACAACAACTGGTACTTAATGGAATTTGACCAGTAAGGCCAGTTGTGCGCCCCGGGCCTGATGATGAAATCGTGGGGTATTTTTTGAGCCAGCAACTTATCGTGAAACTCACAGTTCACCTTGTAAAAAAAGTCGTCGCTGCCGCAATCGATGATCAGGGCCAGTTTACCGGGCGTAAGCAGGCCGATCATGTTGGTAACCGTATTTTTATCCCATACTTCTTTATTATCCTCGTAAGCGCCTAATTTTTCGGCTATCTTCCAGTTCTTCGGGAACGGTCTGAAATCTACACCGCCGCTGGTACTGCCTGCTGCGCCAAATACATCCTGGTGCTTAAATGCCAGGTACAAAGCGCCATGGCCGCCCATGCTCAAACCGGTTATCCCGCGGCCCGAACGGTCTTTAATAGTTTTATAATGCGAATCGATCCAGTTTACCAATTCGGTAGCCACATAGGTTTCGTAACGCCAGTTCTTGTCCACCGGGCTGTCGAAATACCAACTGGTTACGTTGCCATCGGCGCATACGATCATCATCTGGTACTGGTCGGCCAGATCCTTGATCTCGGGCACGTTATTTACCCAGTTATTGTAACTGCCACCGGCGCCGTGCAGCAAGTAAACTACGGGCATACTTTTCAGCTTGTTGTAGGCATCGGGGCGGATCACTACCGCTTTGATCTGCTTGTTCATGGCAGCGCTGTAGGTAGATACCGTGTCAACAGTAGCAGCAAAAGTTACATCGCGTACAAACGCGACCAGAAAAAACAGTACGATAGTTCTCAGATGTTTCATTTACGGTTTTTATGCGTCCCCATGTACAGGAGCGTATTGATGATCAGTTTGTCCTCGTATTCGTTCTCAAGCGTGTGCGAAAGATCTTTATTGGTATGATGCTCGTAATCGATATCATTATGCCCCATGTTCATATACAGCATCTTGTAATTTGTATTCGTCCAGGCAACGGGGTAATACCCGCTGTGCCATATCTCGCTTTGTTTTGGCCCTGTACCTAAAGGGAAACTTGCAGGATCGATTGAGAGCAGTATTTTGATGTTAGGATTATTACGCAGGTCTTTTTCCCACCGGTACCATTCATTGGGCGCCGATTTGAATGTTTCAGGCAAGCCTTTTACATAAGGTACTGAGGCATTCTCAACTTTCAATATAGCCGGGGTCGGCCGCCAGGTATTGCTCCCGTACTGGCCCGAACCTAAGAACTCGTTGTGGTACCAGTCCCAGTTCTGCTCGTAGCCCGACGGTGTTAATGCAAAAGCCGAAAAGTGGAAGCCTATCCATCCGCCGCCGTTCTCCATATATTTTTTAAAAGCTTCGCGTTGCTCGGGTGCCTCGGGGCGGGTATCTAAAAACAACACGACCTGGTAATGCGACAGGTATTCGGCGTTCAGATTGCTCCACACGTTGGTCGAATCGTAGGTAAAATTGTACTTCTTCGCCATCTCGGGGAACCATTTATTGGCCTCGTGCACAAAGCTGATGTGCGCCTGGTCGCTTTTAGCTGTATAGAACGCGATCACACGAAATTTAGGTTTGCCTTGTGCTCTTACTCCGCCACCTAAAAATAGCAGGGCAAGCATGGCAAACGCGGTTGCGGTTAGTTTTTTTATCATCGGTTATTGGGTTGGCAGGGTGTATAAAACTAAATATTCTTTTCCGATTTCAAAATTGAACCGCACAACAAAACCTATTCTGTTTAATTCAGCTACATTTGTTTAACAAACAATAATTATGATGAGCAATCCCGATATCAAAATACGCGCCATCGTTACCGGCAGCACAGGTATGGTTGGCGAAGGGGTTTTACAGGAATGCCTGCAACACCCACAGGTTGAAGCCGTTTTAGTGATCAACCGCAAGCCCTGCGGCGTAAGTCATCCAAAGCTTAAGGAAATTATCCATGCCGATTTTTTCGACATCTCTCCTGTCGCTTCACAATTAATCGGTTACAACGCCTGCTTTTTTTGCCTCGGTGTTTCGTCCATCGGGATGAAAGAGCCCGAATATTATAAGCTTACCTATACACTTACCATGCATATCGCACAAACATTAAGCAGTCTCAACCCGGGCATGACGTTTTGTTATGTATCCGGCGGCAGTACCGACAGTACCGAAAAAGGTAAGATGATGTGGGCAAGGGTAAAAGGTAAAACCGAGAACGACCTGGCAAAGCTCCCTTTTAAACAGGAGTACAATTTTCGCCCGGGTATGATGAAACCCGCCAAAGGAGCCAAAAATGTATTAAGGTATTATAAATACTTTAGCTGGCTGTACCCGTTGTTCAGGGCTTTAGGAATGGCCAGCACGATTGCCGAATTAGGCCGGGCCATGATCAATTCGGTATTATATGGTTATAAAACCCGGATACTGGAGATCAAAGATATTATCACTTTGGCTGGTGAAAACTAATCAGCACCCGCAGGAAGAATTAGGTACCATTGTTTTCTGCCCCGTTGTGCCGTCGATATAATAGCAATTGCCATTGCTGTCTTTAAACAACTGCTCGGTTACGTTTTGGTATTGATACGTGCCACAGGGCTGGTCTTTATTAACTTTAGTACAGGCGGTTACGGCTAAAAGCGCGATTGCGGGTATAAAAAAGAGTAATTTTGTCATCATATGAGGAATAATCCTGGTTAAAACATAGCTACGAAGATTAACAAATTTTATTGTGCATAGGCTATAAATTATTAGCTTTATTTATCATGAACCGAATCGACCGTATTACCGCCATATTGATACAACTTCAGTCAAAACGGGTTGTAAAAGCGCAGGATATCGCTTCGCGGTTCGACATCAGCTTACGTACCGTTTACCGCGATGTTAAAACGCTCGAGGAAGCCGGCATACCAATCATGGGCGAAGCCGGTATAGGCTATTCTATTATGGATGGTTACCGCTTGCCGCCGGTAATGTTTACGAAGGAAGAAGCTACAGCATTTTTAACAGCCGAAAAATTTATGGATAAGCTTACCGATACCCTTACCGGTGAAAGCTATAAATCGGCCATGTATAAAATCAGGGCGGTTTTAAAAGCAGCCGAAAAAGACTTTTTAGAGCAACTGGATACCAGCATCGAGGTATTGAAGAGTAAAAAGGTACTTAGCCGCAATATAGATATCAGCCCTATCCAAAACATCCTGATCAAAGGCATTTCGGAGCGTAAGGTTTTATCGATACAATACTTCGCCAATCATAGCCAGGAAAGGACCAAACGCTCCGTCGAACCTATCGGTATTTTTTACCTCGATAACTTTTGGCACCTGATCGCCTGGTGCCGGCTGCGGAACGACTATCGCGATTTTCGGCTCGACCGGATATCCGATCTGGCTGTTACCGATATCGTTTTTAAGCAGGAACACCCGACCTTAAAAGAATATCTGAATAAGGTCACTGTGGAGAAGAGCCTGCAAACGGTGATTATCCGCGTCGATAAAAAGGCGTTGCCTTTTGTAAGCGAGCAGAAATACTACAGTGGCTTTATTTCAGAACGTGTGGTTGACGATAAGATGGAGATGACGTTTTTAACGGCCTCGATAGAAGGTTTTGCGCGATGGTATATGATGTTTGCCGATTATGCCGAAATTGTGAGTAACGATCACCTCATCTATAAGATCGAAACCATCCTCACCAAGGTAAATATGCAGTTTGAGAAGAATGCGGCAATGAATTAACTTTATTTCACTGGCTATGCTTTTTCTTTTGATAATGTTCAGTCGGTGTTTCGGTATTATTGTATTTATCTCGTTTAGTCAAATACTTTAGTCGTAAAACAACTAAAGCCAGTATTACGAAAATTGTCAAACCAAAATATGGCGACATATTTTCATACGTCCTCGTAGGCCTTCCATAGTATCCTTTTGACGGATTAAGATCAATATTTTCCTGGGGCATAATAAACTAAAAATACACTTTTTAGTTCGCAACTTTACCTTTTTCCAATCTCAAAACCGAATTCATACCATCCGGTGCTGCAAAACGTAACTCTATCAATATGGTATTGACCGGGCTGCAGCAAGAATGATGCTATGAACTAAGGTTTAAACCACGTCCGGTAACGGGTGCCCGAAGCACGGTTTCTTGCTAACCACCTTAAACGGAAAATAATCATTGCAAAAACAAGCACAATACCCACACCTACATAAGGAGAGACGTGCTCGTATGTAGGTATCGGAGATGGCTGATAATAACCAGCATATTGATCCATATCACTAAGTTAATACTATTCCACACGTTTTCCTTTATCTAACCTTAAAATTAAATTTACACTATCCGGTATCTCATGCTGGTAATGCGTAACATAAATCAGCGTGGTGTTACCTAAAATGCAAATCGCATCGACAACATGTTTAAAATGCAACTGCTGATGCGCATCCAATCCCTGGCAGGGTTCGTCAAATATCAGCAGCGGCGGGTTTTTAACCAGTGCGCGCGCCAGCAGTACCAGGCGTTGTTTGCTTGCAGATATGCTTTTTAACGGTTTACGTGCATCGGCTTCCAGTTCGAGCAGCTTCATCCAGCGCAAGGCAATCTCCGCTTTCGCGGATTGGCTCGGCCTGAACAGGCCCAAAGTGTCGTAAAAACCCGATTCGATTACCTGCAGGCAGCTGTTTTCGGTGGGGAAATACTGGTGCAGCTCGGGAGAAACGAAGCCTATTTTGTTTTTGATGTCCCATATACTTTCGCCGCTGCCGCGCTTACGGTCGAACAGCACGATATCATTGGCATAGGCCTGCGGGTTATCGCCGTTGATCAAACTTAGCAGTGTTGATTTACCGGCGCCGTTCGGTCCGAGCAAGGCCCAGTGCTCGCCTTGTTTGATGGTCCAGTCAACCTTATCCAGCACCTGGTTTTCGCCATACCTGATGCTCACCTGCTCCATCTTCACGATATGATCGAAGCTTTGGGCAGGCGTTGCCGAAAGCAGGTGCTGAAGTTCATCTGTATTAATTTTTGCCGTTTCGGCGATGTTTACCATTTCGGGCTTAAAATCGGCCTTAGGTAAACGATCAATAATTTTTCCCTGGTGCAGAATGGCTACGTTCGTAATGGTTCGTGGTATTTCGGCCGGCGAAGTTGCCATTACAATAGTAATTCCCGATCGGGCTATTTCGTTGATGATCTGGTCGAAGCCTGCCCTGCTGTGCACATCCAACCCGGTTAAAGGGTTATCCAGCAACAGCAAAACCGGGTGTTTAAGCAATGCCGCTGCAATCATCAAGCGTTTGGTTTCGCCGTTACTTAATTTAATAAGCTGCTTATCGCGAAGTGGCTGCAGGTTTAACCTGTCGATAACCCGCTCAATCGTCCAGAACTGACTGATATGGCTTACCGGTTCGATACCGTTCAGGTAAGCCTCAACAGTCGGAGCATCTTCCGAGTCGGACGAGTTAAAGCGTTGCTGGTAGTAAAAATCGGCCGTGTTCGATAGGTTGCGGAAACTGTGCTTGGGCGACACTATTGCAATCAGTTTATGATGGGTAAGATAAGCGTCCTGATCCGGATTTGCCTTCAGCATGTTCTCAAAATACCAATGATGGATACTTCCTCCAACCACATTAAATTTACCTGCCATAGTTTGCAACAGGGCGCTTTTGCCCGAGCCGCTCTCGCCTACAAGTGCCCAGTGTTCGCCTTTGCTGATATCAAAATCAAGGTTAGTAAAAAGTGTTTGATCGAGGTAACGTACGGTGATATTCCGGATAGACAGCAGCTTATTCATAGCAGTATGGTAACAGGCTGCTAAACTATGTTTTTAAAACTACCGGGCATAAAAAAAGGCTGTTTATTTAGATAACGGCCTTCTTCGTATTCTTTTATCGATGATCAGTTCGAATTCGATTCTTCGTTAATTACCGGCGGAACGTAATACTCGCCATCTTTATAAAAATCAAAATTGAATAACTGCCCGTTAATGTATTCAAACTCGGCAAACTTGTTGTCTTTGTAATTGGTCGCTAACTTGTTATCTGCTGTCTGCTGAAAATCGCGGTCGAGGCCCGACCCCTTTTTATAAAACGTAAAATATACAGCCGGGTACCTTTTCAATTCGTTGTGTAACGAATCTCGTATAAAATCCTTTATCCTGTCTTTAGTCAGTTCGGTATAATCAACACTCTCGTTAATAAGGTAATATTTGATCTTGATGCCGTTACGGCGCTCTTTACCTACATCCTCATCTTTATCAAACTTTACACTATCGATGTAAGGACTAAGCGGGTATATTTTGATGAGGTTGCGGCGTGAAGCCTTTAGCGTACAGCTATAAACAGTAATTATAAAAACAAACAGGGTAAAAAGGTAAAAGTATTTTCTCATCAAGTCAACAAAAGTTTAATTAATCAAGTGTCTACCGGTATACGGAAACAATACTGTTTTGGTTTAGCGCACAGTTACATTTTAAACGTAACTACATCAAATTCACCAAAATAAGCCGCAAAAATACAATTTAAAGTCGAAACCACACCTGGTACCGGCAGTTGTGAATAAATATTTTAGATACCTGCTATAATAGCGGCAAATCGAAATAGAAAGTTGAGCCCTTGCCAAACTCGCTGATCACTCCGATATCTCCACTGTGTGCTTTGATGATCTCGGAGCAGATATAAAGCCCCATACCCAAGCCGCTGGCCAGAAATTTTTTATCCTCTACCCGGTAAAAACGCTCGAATATTTTATCTTTCTGTTCATCGGTTAAGCCGATGCCGAAGTCGGTTACAGATACACGTACATAATCATGATGGCATTGCCCGCTGATAATAATGTGTTTGCTATCCTGAGAATATTTCACCGCATTACTTATAAAATTCATCAACACCTGCTCTAACCGCTCGGTGTTGCCTTTTACAAAAACATCTTCAATGTTTTGGATTTCAAAATGGTGCAGCGGGTAAATATGGCGCGCGTTATCTATACAACTATCTACCAGCTCCCTAACCCCCACTCTATTCATCTGATACTCAAGCCGCCCGGCGTTTATCTTGCTTACATCAAGCAAATCATTAACCAGGTATTGCAGTTTGCTTGCCGCATCGGTTGCTTTATTGATAAACAGTTTAACAGGCTTAGGTACTGTTTCGCCTTTATAGTTATCGATAATTTGCAGATAACCTTTGAGGCTGGTTAAGGGCGTTTTTAATTCGTGGCTTGCAATGCCGATAAATTCGTCTTTCTTCTCCATCGCCCGTTTCTGGTCTTCGATATCCGTAGCAGTTCCCACCCAAAGGGTGATCTCACCGTCCTCGTTATACAAGGGGATGCCCCGGTTAAGGTGCCAGCGGTAAGTACTATCGGATGCGCGTTTATAACGGTTTTCTATTTCAAAGGTATGGCCTGTTTGTAAAGCCGAACGATACCGTCTTAACGTTTCAGCTACATCATCGGGGTGTATAACCAGCTTCCAGCTAAACGCGCTTACAACATCAATATCTATGCCGGTATAGTCATACCATTGCTGATTGTTAAAATTGACCGAACCATCCGGCAAATTGGTCCATATCATTTGCGGAATGTTATTGGCAAGGAACCTGAAATGCTCCCGGCTCGCGAAAAGCTCCTGAGTGCGTGCTCTTACCAGTGTTTCCAGTTCATTGTTAAGCTTTTCGGTCGCGCTGCGCGCTTCCTCTAACTGATCGTTCTTTATCCTTAATTGTTGCTGCGTTTCTTTTTGTGCCGAAAGGTCGGTAACAATGATACTAAGGGCCATACCCTCATCAAATTCGAGCGTTGTGCATGAAAGCAGGAAAGGTACTGCATTGCCGTTTGCGGTGTTAAGCACGATCTCATCTTTACAATCGGCATCCCAACCGCGTTTAAACAAGTTTAAAAACTCCTCTTTAAGCTGCGGGTGTACAAAGGTCTCGAATGCAACCCCCATCACCTTTTCGAGCGACGAATCCAGCATTCGGGCAAAGCGCGAATTACTGTAAAGGATTATTCCGTCCTCGTTAAGCGTAACGGCCCCTTCGGCCATTTTTTCAATAAATACCCGATAGGTTTGGTCGGCGCTTTTTAAAGTATATAACTGGTTTTCGCCGTCCTCGCCCCGCACCACAAGGGTATCAACCTTACCGTTCCTTATCGCATCAATGGTTTCATTGGCTTCCTCCAGCCGGTGCTTCAGCTCCCGGTATTCGCTTAGTAATTGATCATATGCTTTCGGCTCGTTCATCACTCCTCCTGCTTCTTCAACTCAAGTCCGCGTAATACTTTGTCCGTGTCAGACATATCTCCGATCATCCGGCGCTCCGGCAAAGGGAACTTCCGCATTAACATGGGTATGGCTATCAGGTCTTCGCTGGCGGCTATAAAGGGCTGTTGATGAACATCAATTATCTCGAGCTCATAACGGCCGTTCAGATACTTTTCGCAAATATTTTTGGTGTTGGTTATTGCGCGTATAGAATTAGGCGATGCTCCTGTAACAAATAACCTCAGGATGTATCTTTTTTCACCGCTCTCACCAAGCTTTAAATTATCGGGCACTACGGGTTGCTCATCCATTATCAGCTATTTTATAGCGGCCTGATATTCAGCCCTACCAGTACTTTTTCTTCGTTTGATAAATCCCCAATAATTTTCCGTATGGGTTCGGGTACCTTACGCACCAGGGTTGGGATAGCCAGTATCTGGTCGCCCTCGGCAAGCTGCGGGTTAACAAGCAGGTCTATAACCTCAATCTGGTACTGGCCCTTCAGGTGCTCTTCGCAATACTTTTTAAGGTTTTGCAAAGCAGTTACCGATTTGGCGGTTTTCCCGGCAATATAAAGCCTCAGCTCCCATGTAGTATCTTGTTGCTCTGTCATGTTCTATTCCTGATTGGTGCCGTCGTTGCCTTTTCCTGTGCGCTTATCGGTCAGGTCCTGCCTGTTTTTATCCAATATCTCCTGCTTAAGCTGTTCTTCAACGTATGTCTTATTCAGTTCTTCCTCTACCGATTCAAACTCGGTTTGCAGGCTGGCAATCTTCGCTTCAAGCACCTTGCGTTTTCTTAGTATTTCGCGGTCTTTACTTGATACGGCATTGTTCTTAATTACTTCATTAGTGTGCTCTCTGAGCATCTCTGCTTCGCGGGCCGATCCGATCAGAACTCCCTCGGGGCCAAGGAACACGTCGACAAGGTCGAGCCCCTGGTCGGTTATCACAAATTCGCGCACCTGGTTGGAGTGTTTCATCCCGCGCGATTTCATGATATACATCCCGCGGTTACGCTCGCCGTTATATTCGATATCGCGCACGGCCATCCAGGCGTCCACTAACGATGATACCCCTTCGTCGGTCTGCTCGGTCACCGTATTGTTTAAGGTAAGTGCGGTAAACATTACAGTAATCTGTTCTTCCTGTAAAAAGTCAATCAGCCTGATCAGCATCGATTTCACCTCACTAACCGAACCGACTGTTACCAGGTTTGTGATCGGATCGAGTACCACTGCGGCAGGCTTAAATCGTTTTATTTCTTTATATAAGCTAACCAGGTGCATTTCGAGACCATACATAGTTGGCCGCGCGGCGTGGAACTTTAATAAGCCCTGATCAATGTAAGGCTTAAGATCGACGCTGATTGACCGCATATTCCTGACGATCTGTTGCGGCGACTCTTCAAACGCGAAATAGATGCATTTCTCGCCGCGCTTACAGGTTTCGCTGGCAAAATAGGCGGCGATACTTGTTTTGCCCGTTCCTGCCGTTCCGGATACCAGCACGCTGCTACCCCTGAAAAAGCCTTTTCCGTTGAGCATTTTATCCAGCGCCGGTATACCCGAAGATACCCTGTCGGATAAAACAGGTTTTTCGAGCGTGAGCGAGGTTACCGGTAATACCGAAATGCCTTCTTCATCAATCAAAAACGGATACTCATTGGTACCGTGCAAACTTCCCCGGTATTTAACGATCCGCAACCGGCGCGTTGATATCTGGTTGATAATCCGGTGATCAAGCAGGATCACACAGTCCGACACATATTCTTCGAGCCCCTGGCGCGTGAGCTGACCTTCGCCGCGCTCGCCCGTGATAATGGCGGTAACACCTTTTTCTTTAAGCCAGTGAAACATCCTGCGCAGTTCGGCCCGCAAAATGGTTTGATTCACTAATCCCGAAAAAAGGTTTTCAATCGTATCCAGAACCACCCTTTTAGCGCCTATGCTGTCAATTGCGTGGCCTAAACGAATAAATAAACCGTCCAGGTCGTATTCGCCGGTTTCTTCTATTTCACTTATCTCGATGTGTACGTGGTCAACCCTGATCTTCTTCTCATCCTGTAATTTCTGCAGGTCGAATCCCAGCGACCGTACGTTCATATACAGTTCTTCGGCTTTTTCTTCAAATGCCATAAAAACACCGGGCTCATCATACTGCAAGGCTCCCCGTACAATAAACTCTGTCGACAGTAATGTTTTGCCGCTCCCGGCCTCGCCGCAAACTAAAGTTGGGCGACCTGTTGGAAGACCTCCGCCCGTGATCTGATCCAAACCGGCAATCCCGGTTGGCGTTTTAGGCAAGTGATTTCCATTTCTTATTTCACTCATAAATTATCTTAATAATTAATTTTTTAAATTTATACAAGAATCTCAACTTGCAAAATTTTTAATAAAACTTAACCGTTAATTCTTTTTTTTGTTTAAATCAATTTTCCAACAAGTTTGTGATCTTCAACACTTTTGCCTGATATAACCTTCTCCCGCAAACATTGTTGGATGTTTATATGTAAATTTGATATGACAATCTAATACAGATAAAAGTGGATTATAAGGATTATTACAAAGTTTTAGGTGTTAAAAAAAACGCCTCGGCAGATGAAATAAAAAAGGCATACCGCAAGCTTGCCGTAAAATATCATCCCGATAAAAACCCCGGGGATAAGGTAGCCGAAGAAAAATTTAAAGGGGCCAACGAAGCCAATGAGGTTTTAAGCGACCCTGAGAAACGCAAAAAATACGACGAACTTGGCGAAAACTGGCACCAGTACGGCCAATATCAGCAATATGCAAACCCGAACCGCGGCGGGCGCGGCGGGGGGTTTAGCACCGAGGATTTTTATGGCGACGGCAGCCAGTTCTCCAGTTTTTTCGAATCGATATTTGGCAGTGGCGCCGGTTTTGGCGGGGCAAGGCAACGTAGTTCAAGGCCGCAGAAAGGCGATAACCAGGAGGCGACTATTACACTCACCCTCGATGAATCATTCCACGGCGCATCAAAACAGGTGACGCTTAATGGGGCCAAACTCAATCTAAAATTCAAGCCCGGCACCGCACAGGGGCAGGTTTTGCGGCTGAAGGGCAAAGGCGCGCCCGGTTATTTTGGTGGTGAAAACGGCGACCTGCTCATCACCGTAAACATCGCACCTAACCCACGCTATGAGGTTAAGGGTAACGACCTGTATTTCGATCAGCCGCTTGATATTTACACCGCCATCCTGGGTGGCAAAATTACTGTTCAGGGGATAGACAAGGCAGTTACCATGACCATCCCCGCAGGTACCGACAGCCATAAAACACTACGCCTGAAAGGTATGGGTATGCCTGTTTTCGGTAAAACCGACGAACGGGGCGACGCCTACGTACGCATGGTGATCCAGGTGCCCAAGCATCTATCGGCCGAGGAAAAGGAATTATTTACGAAATTGGCCGAACTGAAGAAATAATTGATTCATCGTATTGTCAATTCTGGGCTTCAACCATAAACAACCAATCTGCATAGTACGTATCTTTGTTGTATGAATACGACCGACCTGCTAAAGCACGCCCTCAATTTTGAATTTCTAAGTATCGAAGAAGGGTTATATTTATATCGGCATGCCTCAACACCCGATTTGATGTATGTCGCTAACGAATTGCGGAAGATTCAGGTGCCGCATGGCAAGGTTACCTGGCAGATAGACCGGAACGTGAACACCACCAACGTTTGTATCGCCAACTGCAAGTTCTGTAACTTTTTCCGCAGGCCCGGCCACGAGGACAGTTATATTACCGATATAGAGACCTATAAACAAAAGATAGAGGAAACATTTCGTTACGGCGGAGACCAGTTGTTGCTGCAGGGCGGCCATCACCCCGATCTGGGTCTGAAATTTTACGCCGACCTGTTCAAACAATTAAAGGAGCTTTACCCTGCGCTTAAACTACACTCCCTTGGCCCCCCGGAGATCGCACACGTTGCCAAACTGGAAAGCATGAGCCATTACGATGTATTAAAAGCGTTAAAAGAGGCTGGCCTTGATTCATTACCCGGTGCCGGTGCCGAAATACTGAACGACCGTGTACGCCGACTGATTTCAAAAGGCAAATGCGGTGGTAAAGAGTGGTTGGATGTAATGCGTGCCGCGCACCAGTTAAACTTACCTACCTCGGCTACCATGATGTTTGGCCATGTAGAAACGCTGGAAGAACGTTTTGAGCATTTGGTTTGGATACGCGAGGTACAGGCCGAAAAGCCCGAAGGGCATTACGGCTTTATCGCATTTATCCCATGGCCTTTCCAGGATGACGGCACCTTATTACGCAAAGTCCGCGGCATAACCAACAATGTTAGCGGCGACGAGTATATCCGGATGATCGCCCTGAGCCGCATTATGCTGCCTAACATTAAAAACATACAGGCATCGTGGCTAACCGTAGGTAAACAGGTAGCACAGATTTGTTTGCATGCAGGTGCGAACGATTTCGGTTCGATCATGATCGAAGAGAATGTAGTATCGGCAGCAGGGGCTCCGCACAGATTTACTGCCAAAGGTATTCAGGATTCTATCCGCGAGGCAGGTTTTGAACCACAGATGCGCAACCAAAAGTACGAGTGGCGCGAGATACCGGCGCAGATAGAAGAGCAGGTGATCAATTATTAATCCATCAACATAAGGCAAAAAAATAGCCGGTCACTCTCGCAGTTTCCGGCTATACATCTACCTATGAAAAACTGTCTTTAAGTAAAAAGACTTGTTAATCATTGGTCAAAGCCTGTGCCATTTAATAAAACCTCAATTTTACTGTCAAAACAGCCGCTGTTTTTATCAATTTCATAAAAAATGGGGAATTATTTACAGGGGAACGTGGTGCACATTACCCAAACCGACGATTTTATGGCTTAAACAATTATATTTGCCCGCACAACAATTTTGGAGAATTACGCACTATATATCGAAGCCCTGATTTTCGCCTCCGAAAACAGCATTCGTCTGGAAGAAATTGTTTACTGCCTGCAGTTAAGTTTTGAGCAGGATTTTGCCGAAGCCGATGTAAAAGAGTATATCAAAGCCATCCGTGAAAAATACCAGCAGCCCGATTTTGCTATTGAGTTGGTGCACATTAACAACGGTTACCAGTTTCTTACCAAACCGGAGTATCATATCGTCATCAAACAGTTACAGATACAGCGCTCCAAAAAAAAGCTCAGCCAGGCTGCGATCGAAACCCTGGCCATCATCGCCTATCAGCAGCCGGTTACTAAGCTTGAGATTGAGCAGATACGCGGTGTAAACTGCGATTATACGATCCAAAAGCTGCTCGAAAAGGAGCTGATCGTCATCAGCGGGAAGGCTGAAAGCGTGGGCAAGCCCATAATTTATGCAACCAGCCCGTTTTTTATGGATTACTTTGGCATAAACAGTATAAACGAACTTCCTCAATTAAAGGAACTTACAACAGACGATTCGGCCATAGGTGAGCAGGCTGAATAATTTTTATCCTTTTTTTTCTTGAAAAATGATTTTCGTTATTTTTGGGTAACAGAAATCTTTAAAAAATTTATCCAAAAAAAACTTTGGTTATTCGATTTCTTAGTAAATTTAAATAACCAAAAAACTACAATTGAAACGCTAATCTATTTTCCCGATGGAAACGCCAAAAAAACCGTTAAAGAAAAGTGCAGGCTCTGCAGGAGCTAAAAAGAGTGCCGACAAGCCAGAGGCAAAACCTAAAAGCAGGTTTGTTGATGACGACGATGATGACGAGTTTGACAACACTCTTGACGACCTGTCTGCATACGAAAGCTTTGACGGATTAGAAGAAGACGACGATTATTAACCACTTGCCCTTGCAAGGCGCAGAATAAATTATACATAAGCATCCGGCTTACGCTGGATGCTTTTTTTGTACTTTGGCGAAATACTTTCTGCAAAAACATGACCATTACCGAAGTAAAAACCAAAGCCGATAAAAAGGCTTTCCTGGATGTTGCCCGAATTTTATATAAAAACGACCCGGTTTGGGTATGCCCTTTGGATAATGATATCGAAGCGGTTTTTGATCCTGAAAAAAATAACTTTCACCGGCATGGTAAAATTAACCGCTGGATACTGCGTACACATAACGGCAAACTGATTGGCCGGATAGCCGCTTTTGTTAACGAAGAAAAGGCGTACAAAAATGAGCAGCCAACCGGCGGCTGCGGTTTTTTTGAATGTATAAACGATCAGCAAGCTGCCTTTATGTTGTTTGATACAGCCAAAGAATGGCTAAAACAACAAGGTATGCAGGCCATGGATGGCCCCATAAACTTTGGCGAGAACGATAAATTCTGGGGCTTACTGGTAGAGGGATTTACGCATCCATCGTACGGGATGAATTATAACCCGCCTTACTACAAGGCATTTTTTGAGAATTATGGCTTTAAAAGCTTATATCAGCAAATAACCAACCACCTTGAGGTTTATAAGCCTTTTCCCGAAAGGTTTGATAAGATAGCGAATTGGGTAGCTAAAAAACCCGGCTATGATTTTAAACATTTAGAGACAAATAAAATTGAGCAATATGCTGCCGATTTTATGGAGATCTATAATGACGCCTGGAAGGGCTTTGAAAACTTTGTGCCTATCAATAAAGCTACCATTATGGAAAGCTTTAAGCAGATGAAAGCCATTATGGATGAGAAGCTGATCTGGTTTGCCTATGTCAATGGTGAGCCGGCATCGTTCGTCATTATCCTGCCCGATGCCAACCAGATGATCAAATCGCTTAACGGCAAACTCAACCTGATCGGCAAACTCAAATTCGTGTATAATCGATGGAAAGGTGTGTCGCGAATGCGTGCCATTGTGATGGGTACAAAAGAAAAATATCAGAAACACGGCCTCGAATCGGGCATGTTCATCAAATTAAAAGAATACGTTTTACCTCTTAATCAATATGAGGAACTCGAACTATCCTGGGTAGGCGATTTCAACAACAAGATGATCGCGATACATGAAGCCACCGGCGCGGTGTTCGGTAAAAAACACCTCACCATGCGGTATATCTTCTAATGTATTATTTAAGCGCCGAAAGGTTGTCGACACCCAGTATCTTACGCGAGGTAAAGCCTTCGCCATATTTTACCTGTATAGACTTGCCAAACTCGCGCGCGCGCCCTTCAATCACCTGGTAAAACCCTTCGGACGAAATATAGGTTTGATGTTCTTCCTTCCACTCGGGGTTAAAAAACTGTGAGCCGTAAGCTTTTACACTTTCGATCTTTTTATCCCAGTACTCGGTCACATCAACAATGATATCCGGTTTGATATAATTATCCTGTATAAAATGCAGTACCAGTTTTGGCCTCCACTCTTTCTGCGGGTTACCGTCGAGCTCGGTTTCTATTTTACGCAGGCCCGATAAAAAGGCCGACGCTTCAACCAGCTCGTTCGCACGGCCATGGTCGGGATGCCTGTCATGATAAGCATTGGTGATCACGATATCGGGTTGATATTTGCGGATGGCAGTGATCACTTTCCGTTGGTGCTCTTCATCATTTTTGAAAAAACCATCGGGTAAACCCAGGTTTTCGCGAACTGTCAAACCCAATATTTCGGCGGCGGCGGCAGCTTCCTGCGCACGTATCCCGGCCGAACCGCGGGTACCTAATTCGCCGCGGGTAAGGTCAACAATACCTACTTTTTGTCCTAAGGCCAGGTGTTTCAATATGGTGCCGGCACAACCCAGTTCGGCATCGTCGGGGTGAACGGCTAATACAAGAATATCTAATTTAAGCATATTATACAGCTGTAAGCAGACGCTCTATCCGCTTCTTTATTTTTGATGTTGTGGGTTTGGTAAACGGATAAAAAAAGTCGACCACCTCGCCATTGGCATTAACTAAATATTTATGAAAATTCCAGCGTGGCGGTACGCCTATACGGCCATTCAGTTTCCTGTCGGCCAGAAATTGGTATAGCGGATGTGCGTATGGCCCCCGCACGCGTATTTTGTTAAAAGTAGTAAAATGTACGCCGTAATTGATCTCGCAAAACTCACCGATGGCCGAACCTTCTAATGGCTCCTGCCCGCCAAAATCATTCGAAGGGAATGCCAGTATCTCAAAATCGCGCCCGGCAAACTGATCTCTCAGCAGCTCAAGATCTTTAAGCTGTGGCGTAAAACCACATTCAGATGCTGTATTAACGATCAGTAAAACTTTACCTTTGTAGATAGATAAGTTAATTTTTTCACCGTTCAACTTTTCAACGTCGAACTGATAAATGCTTTTATCGCTCATTTAGTTACGGTGATATTTATATCCTGCATTGTTCAATATCGTCTCAATGTCGTGCTCTTCCTGCGGGTCGTAGGTCTCTTTCAGATTGTGCCCGAACAAGCGCGCCAGCGATTGAAACATAAATGCATTGATACCACCCTTTAACTCTTTTACCAGTTCGTAGCTGGTATCGCCGGTTTCGCGGTTCACCAGTTTGATCAATATCTCACCTTGTGTAATCGTCATGTTTTTAATTTCGTGGTTAAACAGGTCCTTCACTTCTTTCTCACAGGTCTTAACCATCTCTTTTTGTTTTTGTTTATCGTTGGTAGTTGCCAGGTCGCGCTCAAGTTGCCGGTACCGGTTACCTGCAAACATGGCATAAGGCGCCACTTTCAGCACATTATATCTCAACATATTATAATCTGCACGGGCTTTGGCATCTTTAAAAATTCGGGTATCATATATCAATACGTCTTGTAGGGGCAGCCATGGTATGTATTCACCGTCAACAATTGTCATGCCGACCCTTATGGTATCATTTTTGCCTAACTTAGGACGTTGCGGCGTAAGTGTTTGGGCGTTGGCCAGTCCCAAAAAGCAACATAACACAATAAAAAGCCCAATAAATTTCATATTTTTACCTTATACAAAATTAATGCTATTTTTTGTTAAATGTAACCCAACCCGGTAATAATTACTTTGTTACACTCGGATGGCATTTAGCAGATACTTGCAGAAAGCGTGCTGATAATGAAAGAATTAGTGATAGACCTGGAAGCCGAAAAGAACGAGATACTGAAACGGTACCGTGCTCTGCTGCGTGCGTGTAAGCCTACTTTACAGAAGGGTGATAAGCGTATGATACGTAAAGCATTCGATATGGCTTTGGAGAGCCATAAAGATATGCGCCGTAAATCGGGCGAGCCGTACATCTACCATCCTATTGCCGTCGCACAAATAGCGGCCGAGGAGATCGGGCTGGGCACGACCTCGATTGTTTGCGCCTTATTGCACGATGTTGTTGAAGATACCGATGTTTCGCTTGATGATATAGAAAGGGAATTTGGCAAAAAAGTAGCGCGCATTATCGACGGCCTGACCAAGATTTCGGGCGTATTTGATACCAACAGCTCACTGCAGGCCGAGAACTTCCGTAAGATGCTGCTGACCCTTGCCGACGATGTGCGGGTTATCCTCATCAAACTGGCCGACCGCCTGCATAACATGCGTACCATGGAGTTTATGCCGCGCGATAAGCAGCTGAAACTCTCATCCGAAACGGTTTACCTGTATGCGCCTTTGGCACATCGCCTGGGTTTGTATGCCATAAAGTCAGAACTGGAAGACCTCTCGATGAAATACACCGAGCGCGAAACTTACCAGTTCATCAAAAACAAGCTTAACGAAAAAAAGGCCGAACGCGAGCGCTTTATAAGCGATTTCATCGGCCCTATCAAAAACATATTGAAGGAGCAAGGGCTGGATGCCGATGTATTCGGCAGGCCGAAATCTATCCATTCGATATGGAACAAGATGAAGAAAAAGGCTATCCCTTTTGAGGAAGTGTATGACCTTTTTGCCATCCGTATCATTCTGGATAGTACGCCCGATCATGAAAAAGCCGATTGCTGGAAAGCTTATTCCATCGTAACCGACCTTTATCGCCCAAACCCCGACCGCTTGCGCGACTGGATATCATCGCCTAAAGCCAACGGTTACGAATCATTGCACACTACGGTAATGGGCCCGCGCGGGCAATGGGTCGAAGTGCAGATCCGCACCAAACGCATGAACGAGATTGCCGAGAAAGGTTTCGCCGCACACTGGAAATACAAGGAATCATCTACCGACAGCGGCCTCGACCAATGGGTGCAAAAGGTGCGCGATATGCTAAAAAACCCGGATGCCAACGCACTCGACTTTTTGGATGATTTTAAGATGAACCTATTCTCCGACGAGATATTCATCTTTACACCAAAGGGTGCTTTGATACAATTGCCCCTGGATGCAACCGCCCTCGATTTTGCCTTTGAGATACATACCGACGTGGGCGCAAGCTGTATCGGCGCTAAAGTGAACCATAAACTGGTACCGTTGAACTATAAACTGCAAAACGGCGACCAGGTGGAGATCATCACCTCAAGCAAGCAAACTCCTAAAGAAGACTGGCTCAATTTTGTGGTGACGGCTAAAGCCAAAGCCAAGATCAAATCATCGCTCAAAGAAGAGAAACGCAAAGTTGCCGAAGATGGCAAGGAGATATTGGAGCGTAAGCTGAAAACGCTCAAGATCACTTACAACTCCGATAATATTTATAAGCTCACCTATTACTTTAAGCTTACCTCACCGCAGGACTTATTTTACAATGTAGCCAAAGGGCTGATCGATATTAAAGACCTGCGCGAATTTGTAGCATCCGAAAAAACGATCGAAATAAAACCGCAGGATAAGATCGAGGCCGACCAGGTACAAAACCTGCTGCGCAACATCAAAGCTAAAGACAGCGATATACTGCTTATCGGTGAGGATATGCAGAAGATTGATTACAAGCTTGCCAATTGCTGCAACCCTATTCCCGGCGATGATGTTTTCGGGTTTATTACCGTAAGTGATGGCATCAAGATACACCGCACCAACTGCCCCAACGCTACCAAACTGATGTCAAACTACGGTTACCGTATTGTCAAAGCCCGCTGGACCAATCAGCAGGAACTGGCTTTCCTTACCGGCTTGCGCATTACGGGTATCGATGATGTAGGTTTGATCAATAAGCTGACAACGGTTATTTCGAACGACTTTAAGATCAATATCCGCTCTATAACCGTGGATAGCGATAACGGTATATTCGAAGGTTCGATCATGGTGTATGTAAATGATACCAATCACCTGGACGACCTGATCAAAAAACTGAATACCGTGAAAGGCATTACTTCGGTAACCCGTTTTGATTCATTAGAGAAAGCATCGTAGGTACCGAATTCGGGGCTTGCGTTAAGCCTACCAGATCAATCGACATTCTGCCTTTCGCATCAAATAAATTATTAATAACTTTGAACCAGATAATTTTTGATAAATGCCTCAACAGGAAACCATAGCTATGGTTAAAAAAATTTTCGAAGCCTATCTCGAAAATAAATCTCTCAGAAAAACTCCGGAGCGTTTTGCCATACTCGAAGAAATATACTCGCGTACCGACCATTTCGACGTCGAGTCGCTGTATATCCACATGAAAAATAAAAAATACAGGGTTAGCCGCGCCACAGTTTACAATACTTTGGAGTTGCTGGTATCGTGCGACCTGGTAACCAAGCATCAGTTTGGTAAAAACATGGCCCAGTTCGAAAAATCGTACGGGTACAAACAGCATGATCACATCATCTGCATCGATTGCGGTAAGGTAGTCGAGTTTTGCGACCCGCGCATCCAACAGATACAAAGCATGATGGGCGACCTGCTGAAATTCGATATCAGGCACCACTCGTTAAACCTGTATGGCAATTGCGCCAAGTTAAAGGCAGGGGCCTGCGACAGAAGAAATTAAACCTATAAAAATCATTCAATTTTAATTCCGACATAATAACATATAATGGCTGTTGACGTATTATTGGGCCTTCAATGGGGCGACGAAGGTAAAGGTAAAATAGTAGACGTTTTAAGTGCAGGGTACGACCTGATCGCACGTTTCCAGGGGGGGCCGAATGCCGGCCATACTTTGGAGTTCGACGGGAAGAAATTCGTGCTCAATACTATTCCATCGGGCATCTTTTTTAACAATACAATGAACCTTATCGGCAACGGCGTGGTTATCGACCCGATCACTCTGAAACGCGAACTGGATAAGCTGAAAGATGCCGGCCACGACCTGCTGACTAAGAAAAACCTGGTGATCGCCAAAAAAGCGCACCTGATATTGCCGACACACCAATTGCTCGACGCTGCTTCGGAGAAGAAGATGGGCGAAGGCAAGATCGGTTCTACCTTAAAGGGCATAGGCCCGACCTATATGGATAAAACCGGACGGAATGGCCTGCGCATAGGCGATATTTTATCGCCTGAGTTTAAAGGCCAGTACCAAAAGCTGGTTAACAAACATACTTCGATGCTGCAGGCTTTGTATGGCGAAGTGCCTGATTTCGGCGAGCGCGAAGCTGCATTTTTTGAAGCTGTCGATCTGATCAAACAATTCCCGCTGGTTGATTCGGAGCATTATGTAAACGGCTTTATTAAACAAGGCAAAAAAATACTGGCCGAAGGCGCTCAGGGTACCATGCTCGATATCGACTTTGGTTCGTACCCTTTTGTTACTTCGTCGAACACTACTACCGCAGGCGCCTGCACAGGTTTGGGCATTGCACCCCAGCAAATCGGCGATGTGATCGGTATTTTTAAAGCCTATTGCACCCGTGTTGGCGGCGGCCCCTTCCCTACTGAGCTGGAGAACGAAACAGGCGAAGAGCTGCGCCGCATCGGTCATGAATTTGGCGCCACCACCGGTAGGCCACGCCGTACCGGCTGGATCGATCTGCCGGCACTGAAGTATGCGATCATGCTTAATGGTGCTACCCAACTGGTAATGACCAAAGCCGATGTTTTAAGCGGTTTTGATAAGATTTACGCTTGTACCCACTACAAATATAATGGCGAAATCATCGATTATATGCCTTATGATATCTGCAACACTAAGGCAGAACCTGTTTACCAGGAGATTGAAGGCTGGCACGAGGATTTGACAGGGATCACCGCTGTTGACCAGATACCGCAAAAACTGGCTAACTACATCTCTTATCTTGAAAAAGAGTTAGGTGTTCCGGTAAAATACCTGTCGGTTGGGCCTGACAGGGTGCAAACCTTGACATTACATTAAAGACACGTGTCATGCTGAACTTGTTTCAGCACCCCACAGGACAGGTAACAACATGCAATTGCTGAATCTGCCCGAGAGATCCCGAAACAAGTTCGGGATGAGTTAGGAAAATAAAATTAAGGTCGGATAGCCGGCCTTTTTTATTTTTTATAGGTTTGCGTCATGATTCTATACGCCGAAAACGTCGACCCGGAAGCATTTAAACAGCAAGCCCTGCAATGGGCCTCGGGTTTTGAGGTGTCTGGCTGCCTGGACTCGGGGAATTTCGGCGACAAGTACTCAAAATTTAACACTGTTATCGCAGCTGGTGTTCAAACTGAATTGAAGTGTAACGCAGGCAATGCATTTAATTCGTTAGCCGCTTTTCGAGAACAGAATGCTGAATGGCTGTTTGGTTTCCTGACCTACGATCTGAAAAATGAGATCGAAAACCTGTCATCAGCAAACAGTGATCATTTACAGTTTCCGGATCTTTATTTCTTCGCCCCTCAACACCTGATCCTTATTGGAGCAGAGGGTATTGAGATCATTTCGGCAGAAGCTGAAAAAATATTGGAACAGATAGAACGTCAACATACGGCAAACAAGCGAAATATTCCGCACGTCGAGATCAAATCGCGGTTTAATAAGGGCGAGTATATCGACACAATTAAAACTATACAACAACATATCGTTCGCGGCGATATTTACGAAACCAATTTTTGCCAGGAGTTTTATGTCGACGGGGCCTTCATAGATCCTTTGTCGGTATTCAGGTACCTGAACGAGATATCTCCTGCCCCTTTCTCCTGCTTCTTTAAGTTTCACGATCAGTATATTATTTCGGCTTCGCCTGAGCGTTTTATGGCAAAACGGGGTGATCAATTGATATCACAACCGATAAAAGGTACCGCACGGCGCAGTACTGATGTCATCGAAGACGAGCAGTTGAAAAACGGTTTAAAGAACCACCCTAAGGAGCAGCAGGAAAATGTAATGATCGTCGACCTGGTGCGCAATGACCTGACCAAATCGGCAGTACCCGGCACCGTGAAAGTTGAGGAATTGTTCGGCATTTACAGCTTTGAGCAAGTGCATCAAATGATATCGACGGTGAGTTGCATTAAAGACGAGACGATATCGGATGTAGAAGCCATTCGCAATACATTTCCTATGGGCAGCATGACGGGCGCACCAAAGGTTAGCGCTATGCAGCTGATGGAAAAGTACGAGCGCACCAAACGCGGGGTTTATTCGGGCGCGGTTGGTTATTTCGACCCGGATGGAGATTTTGATTTCAACGTGGTTATCCGCACCATTTTGTATAACGCGGCCAATCAGTACCTGTCGTTCCAGGTGGGCAGTGCCATCACCCACAATGCCGACCCCGAAAAGGAATATGAGGAATGCCTGCTGAAAGCGAAGGCTATTTTACAGGTTTTAGGTCAGCAATAGCATTGCTATTTAGAGGCCAGATGTAAATGGGTAAAATGATTTTCTCTCCCCTAAAAACTTTATTGAATTATCATTAAGATAAGTATCCATTATATTCATATCTTTCAGGTTAGCTGGATGTAACTCTCTAAGTTTACCATCTAAAGTTTTTATTACTCTACCGTAAGTCGCTTTTTTAGCATTGTAAAAGCAATTATAATAACCTTCTATTTCACTATTTTCAATCGTCTTTCTTGAAAAAAATCTAATGAACGTTATATGTTGCGAAGCGTTATCTAATTCTATCTTTATTACTCCTCCTAAACCAATTAGTATGACTAAACCCATTAAAGACAAGATAATGCACACGAGATAAGGTATCCAGATATCATCTGTATTTTCTGTTGTCATGGCTTCTTTGAAAAATAAAATTGCAAATACAAAGCAACCCAATACAGTGAATCGTAATAGTATTTTCGTGTAGTTTGTTGAAATTGTTATCATTTATCCAATTGCATTTAACAGTAAATCTAATTAATTGTACTACGGATTTAAGCAACGATTTTACCAGCTATCCGCACAACCACCGGGGAGCCATCGGCAAAAAAGGCCGAATAAGGTTCAACACTTAAATAAGGCACAAACTCTTCGCCATAAAAATGAGCAATATCGGCATCGAAAACCGGGTTAGTTACTTCGCGTACATTCCAGCTGATATGTTCAACAGCATACTCTAAAGTTATTGTGCCGTTGAGTGCGTTGTAGCCCCAATAATGCTCAAAAATGAACTCCTCAGCACTGCCTGGCTGGATAGGACTTATTTCTTTACCGATTGTGGCGCCTAATTTATTCCAGCGTCCTTTTGATTTCCACTCGTACACGTACTCATCGTGGTGCTGATCAGTCTCCGTAACGGAATGCCGCATCGGCATGGCACGGTAGTGCTCATTATACAGCGTATTCGCCATCAGGCTGATGGCAATTTTGGGCACTATTTCGCTGATGAATACGGCGCCGCGCTTCCATTCCTTCCCGTCAAAATGCCTTACGTAGAAACGTAGGTTAACTTCTTCAAAATTGATATGGAACGGCCACCTCACGCCCAAAACGCGGGTATTGTTAAACATAAAACCTACCATGCTTACCAGGGCCTTTCCTTGCCATAAATCCAGTTCGGTTGCCGGTGGTAAATGAGGTTTAAGCAGTTCCGGATCAACCTCATAGTTTAACATCAGCAGGTTGTTCCATTCGGCAGTTAAAAACTTGGGGTTAGGCATAGGGCAAATATATCCATAACAAAAAGGCGGATTATTTAAGGCTTGTAATATTTCATAGCCTCAGGTATACGTGCCCGGATATCCGCTATTCGTTGTGCGTCAGACGGATGATCGCTCAAAAAGGCCGGCATGGAGTTTCCCTGATTTTGTTTCATCATACGTTGCCAAAAGCTTAAGGCTTCATTGGGGTCGTACCCTGCCATAGCCATAAAGGTTAAGCCCAGGCGGTCGGCTTCCGACTCCTGATTGCGCGAATATCCTAACAATACCAACGGTGTGCCTATACCATATAATTGATTGATAACCGAACTTGAGTTGTTATTTGCCCCGGAACCAAGTAAACCGCCAACACTTTGCGCAACCATTTGCTGCGATATCCTCTCGGCGGCATGATGTGCAATTGCATGGCCTATCTCGTGTGCCAAAACAGTTGCCAAACCGGCGTCGGTTTGCGTAACAGGCAAAATACCCGAGTAGACTGCAACCTTGCCCCCCGGCATGCACCAGGCGTTTACTTCTTTACTTTGTATCAGGTTAAACTCCCATTGAAAGTTGTACTGATTGCCATAGCCATTGTCTTTTAAATATCTTTCGATAGCTGTTGACAAGCGAAAGCCGATGTTTTTAACACGCTGGGCATCATTACCATTTCTGATCACGGTGGTCTTTGGATCTGATAATAACTGGGTATAGCTTTGAGCAGCAGACTGGTTAACCTCTGCATCGCTCACAGCATTAAATTGCTTGCGGCCGGTTAAAGGAACTGTGGCACACGAAAACAAAACAGCTGAAAACCCAGCTGTTAAAAGTATGTTTTTTAAATTCATGTTAAGCGGTTTTGCGTTTAAACAGATTTACCTTCGATTCTTTTCCGTTCAATAATCGTTCCACGTTCTTTTGATGAGTAACCAGTATGAGGACACAAATACACATCCCGTAAATAATGACTGACTTGTTATGCAGCGGGAAGATAAACGTAACGCCGATGAGGTAAGTAAAACTGGCGACGATGGAGCTGAGGGATACATACCGCGTAATAATCAGTACGGTGATAAACACCAGCACGCAGAGCAAGGCTGCAGGTAAGTGTACAGCTAAGATCATCCCAAAAAGGGTTGCTACACCTTTACCGCCCCTAAAACCTGCAAATATCGGGAACAGGTGGCCCATTACTGCGGTAATGCCCAATGCAAGCTGGTAATTGGTAAAATCGACAGAATGAGATGACCCTGTTGTGGATACGCCTATGAAATAAGCCAGGTTGGTTGCTCCCCAGCCTTTTAAAATATCGATCAGCATTACCGGGATACCAGCCTTTTTGCCCAGTACCCTGAAAGTGTTGGTGGCACCGGCATTACCGCTGCCATATTCGCGGACATCGACCCCGTAAAAAGCCTGTCCAATCCATACAGCCGTGGGTATCGATCCGAATAAGTAGGCCAGTATGAGTGCTGAAATCGAGTATATAGAAATCATCCCAGTACAATAATACTAATTTGACTTGGTACTATTTAATATTTTTAATCGTTTACAGCTTTCAGGCTCAGGTCGAGGCTTTTACCCGAGTGCGTTAGTGCGGCGCCTATCGAAATATAATCCACGCCGCATTCGGCATAGCTGCGCACATTCCCGGTAGTGATACCTCCCGAGGCTTCGGTTACATAACGGCCGTCAATAGTCTCCACCGCTTTTCTCAAATCAACAAGCGAAAAATTATCCATCATAATCCGCTGAACCCCGCCTGTCTGTAAAACTTCGTCGAGCTCCTGCAAATTGCGTACCTCAATTTCTATATCGAGTGTTTTATTGTTCTGGGCAAGATAGTTTTTAGCGTTGCGGATAGCGTTGGCGATGCCGCCTGAGTAATCGACGTGGTTATCCTTGATCAGGATCATATCGTACAAACCAAAACGGTTATTAACTCCTCCGCCTATTTTAACGGCCCATTTTTCAAAGTACCTAAAGCCAGGTGTGGTTTTACGGGTATCTAATATTTTGGTACCGGTACCTTTAATTGATTCAACAATAGCGTTTGTTTGGGTGGCTATAGCCGACATGCGCTGCATGCAGTTGAGCACCAAACGTTCGGCTTTTAAAATGCTGTGGCTGCTGCCCGATACATTAAGCACAATATCGCCAACCGAAATAGCTGCGCCGTCTTTCAAAAAAACTTCGGTTTTAAGAGCAGGGTCAACGGTGTTGAATATCTCCAACGCTACTTCAACGCCAGCCAGTATGCCGGCCTCTTTTACCAGTAATTTGGCTTTGCCCTGGGTATTTGCAGGTATAGTTGCCAGCGAGGTATGGTCGCCATCACCTACATCTTCAGCAAGGCTTTTCACAATAAAATCGTGGACGAGTGTTTTATCCATTGTGTGTTATTAAGCCGCAAAATTAAAAAATACTTTCAGCTATTTAGCCTTTTCTTCTTCGATGCGAAGTTCGGTAACTTCAAAGTTGCCGTTGCTGCTGCGTAAGGAGACAGAGGTGCGGTAATTACCGTTTTTGGTAACAAGGGTACAAACGGCAAATCTCATTGCTGGGTTCGAATCAACCTGGTGGATAATCCTGATACCCGAAACCTGGTTTTTTGAAAAAAATCCACTCAGTATGGTTTCGGCCTGCTCGCGCGAATACACACCTTCTTCGGAAAGGATGGTCAGTTCGACATTCGGGGCAAAGGTTTTAACCAATTCTTTTACATTGCCCTGCCTGATGAGGCCCGCAGTTTTTTCGACCGGGTCGGCTTTTTGGTAAAATGTAAAAAATGAAAAAACAAATGTAAACAGAAGTAATTTCATATTAATTGTGGATGTTTCCTTTTAGGTAAATGTTTGGGTTAAAAAACTTTACTTATATACTATTGCCCTTTAACCACATAAATATAACAAAAAGTTAACATATCGCCCTATATTTGCACCGTGGAAAATAAAAATAAAAAAGTAGCCTTAATTATTCTGGACGGCTGGGGATACGGCCGTAATGATAAATCTAATGCCATACTGGCGGCCCAAACTCCTTTCTTTGATTCGATGCTGGCTAAGTATCCTAACTCAAAGCTGGAAGCTTCGGGCATGTCGGTTGGTTTGCCCCCGGGCCAGATGGGTAACTCCGAAGTAGGGCACATGAACTTAGGCGCCGGCCGCGTGGTTTACCAGGAACTGGGCCGCATACACAAAGCTGTCGATGATCGTGAATTGGATGAAAACGCTGTGATCAAAGATGCTTTTGACTATGCCAAACAAAATAATAAGGATGTGCACTTCATCGGTTTGGTATCTGATGGCGGTGTGCACTCGCACATCAAACACTTAAAAGGTTTATGCGATGTTGCCGATCGTTTTGGCCTGCCGCATGTATATATCCACGCATTTTTAGATGGCCGCGATACCGACCCTAACGGCGGCCTGGGTTATGTAACCGACCTGGAAAATTACATCAGCAAAAAACAGAATATCCAGGTAGCATCGGCAGTTGGCCGTTACTACGCTATGGACAGGGATAACCGCTGGGAACGCGTGCGCAAAGCGTACGACCTGATGGTGCACGGAGAAGGGAAACAAACCCACAGCATTCAACAGGCAATCTCTGAATCGTATGCTGAAGGTGTTACCGATGAATTTGTTTTGCCGATTGTTAAAACCGGCACCGACGGTAAACCAGTTGCCGTGATTAAAAACGGTGATGTGGTGATCTGCTTTAACTTCCGTACCGACCGTGGCCGCGAAATCACCATCGCGCTTACTCAAAAGCCTTTTCACGAGCAGAACATGGTGCCACTCGACCTGCACTATATCACCTTGACCACTTACGACGAAACCTTTAAAAACGTTAAAGTGGTGTTCACTAAGGACGACCTGGTGAATACCCTTGGCGAAATACTGCAAAATGCCGGCAAGACCCAGATACGCATAGCCGAGACCGAGAAATATCCGCACGTTACTTTCTTCTTCTCGGGTGGCCGCGAAAAGGAATTTGAGAACGAAAAACGCATCCTTATCCCTTCGCCTAAAGTTGCCACTTACGACCTGCAACCCGAAATGAGTGCACAGGGTATAACCGATGCCATCCTCCCTGAACTAAAAAGCGGCTGGGCCGATTTTATCTGCCTCAACTTTGCCAATACCGATATGGTTGGCCATACCGGCGTATTCAGTGCGGTTGTGAAGGCTGCCGAAACAGCCGATAAATGTACACAGGCTGTTGTTGAAACCGGTATCGCCAACGGATATTCGTTCATAATTATTGCCGACCATGGTAATGCCGAATTTATGATCAATGATGATGGCACCCCCAATACCGCACATACCACTAACCTGGTGCCTTGTATCCTGATAGATAATGATTATCACGAAATAAAAGACGGCAAGCTTGGCGACATCGCCCCTACCATCCTTAAAATGTTAGGTGTAGCTATTCCAAAAGAGATGAGCGATAATGCATTGGTGTAAAGCATCGCGCTATAACCTCATCGGTTTGTTTACGTTACTACTTGCAGCGTATGGCTGTAAACCTGATGTTAAACAAAGCAACGGCACTTTAAAATACTTCGATCTTTCGGGGTATTTTAAAGCCGAAGCAGCCCGCTTGAGCAAAAAAGCCAAACCTGTTGTAAAAACTGTCAGCTATAACGGGCAAGCCGAAACCAAGAATATCCTTATCAGAAACTGGCCGCGGGAGCTCGACCTGTTCAGCAGTTCGGATATCAACAAAGCCGCCTGGAAAGATAGTTATAACATCGCAAAAGCGGGCGACTCGGTAGTTTACACAGCTATTGATACTAACCTGCACACCCGCAAGATGGTGATCAGGTTTAGCCGTGGTCGGTTAAGCGGCGTGGCGATAACCAATTTCACCAAAAACATGCTCTACCAAACCGGCGAAAAATTGATCTATTATCCCGATTCGCTTTACTATATCGAAAAGCATCAGCATGTGAAACTACTGGGCGCCAACAATTACCAGATAAGCGGTAAGTTTTAATAATTATTTACCGGCTATAGCTGTAGCGGCAATAAGCTGCTGCCTGGAGATATCCAGCAAAGCCGCGATATCTTTACGATCGGGGTTTTCGTTCAGCACTTTCTCCAGATCGGCTACCGAAGCCCTTAAGGATTTAACGCCCCTGTCCTTATCATAAAACTTCGAGGTTTTTTGCAGTTTGAACAAACCATAATCGCGGTAGAAGATACCACGGTTCTGGTAAAACTTCATGTCAGACGGATTGATCGAAATAGCATTGGTAAGGTCGATAATCGCACCTAACAAACATTTTTCCTTATCGGCGGGCTGCGCAGCAGGATCGCGCGCCAGGAAACTTTTTGCCAGGGCCCTGAAATAGTAAGCCGATTCGTCGGTTGGTTTGAGTTCGAGCAAACGATTATAGGTAGTGATGGATTTTTTGTAGTTCTGATCGTGGTAGTAGGAATAGCCCAGCATCCATAAGGCGTTGGCGTTAGTCGAATCGACCACACAGGCTTTCTCCAAATGATTGACGGCGGTTTTAAAATCCCCGTTCATCAATGCCTGTTGCCCCATTTTAATATAAGCGCTTTGTCCCAGTACAGTTTCGACCGAGGAAATGATCAGAAAGGACAGAATAACCGAAAATTTCATTTGGAGGGGAATCCATTAAACTAACCGCCAACAACAAACACGTATTAATAACTCAATTGTAACTGTTTTATTATTGATGAGTCTGAATCATTAGCATAAAGTTATCAACAGTTACCCAAAAAATGCACGCCAAAATAGTTTTTTACTTTGATGGAATATATTCCGAACTTTGTAAACTGATCTGTTCAAATTGTACTTGAAAAATTATTTTTTACGGATAATAACAAGCTTGGCATAGCTCTTGAAATATACTTATGCTACCGGTTTACCCGGTACCAATACCCGGTTCGTTATACAACGGGCTGACAATTTGACGTTATTACATACATAGATACTACTCCATGAGTTTTGATTCATTTGATTTTAAAAGTGCATTACCCATTATAAACGAAGATTCGGAGTTTTTCCCCCTCATGTCATCCGAAGATGAGGAGGAAATGAACAATGAAGAGCTACCTGAAGTTTTGTCAATATTACCGCTGCGCAACACGGTTTTGTTCCCCGGTGTGGTCATACCTATTACCGTTGGCCGTGATAAATCCATCAAATTAATACGCGATGCCAACAAAGGCAACCGCATGATTGGGGTAGTTGCGCAACAGGATGTGGGGATTGAAGACCCTACTTTTAACCAGCTTAACCAGGTTGGCACCATAGCCCTCATCATCAAAATGCTGCAAATGCCCGATGGAAATACCACTGTCATCCTACAGGGCAAAAAGCGTTTTATGCTCAAAGATGAGGTGCAAAGCGAGCCTTATATCAAAGCTACGATACAACCTTTCCAGGAAGTTAAACTGAAAGAAGATAAAGAGTTCAGGGCTATGGTATCCTCCATCAAGGATATGGCCATGAACATCATCCAGCTCTCGCCGAATATCCCAAGCGAAGCAGGCATAGCTATCCGGAATATCGAGAGCACCTCGTTCCTCATCAACTTTATATCGAGCAACATGAACGCCGATATGGCTGCCAAACAGCACCTGCTCGAAATGAACAACCTGCGCGAGCGTGCCCGTAATGTACTGGAACACCTCACTGTGGAAATACAGATGCTGGAGCTGAAGAACCAGATACAAACCAAGGTGCGCACCGACCTGGACAAGCAGCAGCGCGACTATTTTCTGAATCAGCAGCTCAAAACCATACAGGAAGAACTGGGCGGCAATACGCCCGACCTCGAGATCGAGAACCTGCGTAACCGCGCCGCTAAAAAGAAATGGGGCAAAGAGGTTGGCGAGCACTTTAAAAAAGAACTTGAGAAACTTACACGTACCAACCCTGCAGCAGCAGATTATTCGGTACAGATCAATTATTTAGAGTTATTGCTCGATCTGCCCTGGAACGAGTTCACCAAAGATAACTTCGACCTGAAACGTGCCCAAAAAATTCTGGATAAAGATCATTTTGGTTTAGATAAGGTTAAGCAACGCATTATAGAATACCTGGCCGTGCTTAAATTAAAGCATAATATGAAGGCCCCTATCCTGTGCCTGGTTGGCCCTCCGGGTGTAGGTAAAACTTCACTGGGCAAATCTATCGCCAAAGCTTTGGGCCGTAAATATGTGCGTATGGCTTTAGGCGGCATACGCGATGAGGCCGAGATACGCGGGCACCGCAAAACATATATAGGCGCAATGCCGGGCCGGGTGATCACTTCGCTTAAAAAAGCAGGCGCGGCCAACCCCGTATTTATTTTAGATGAGATAGATAAAGTAGGCAGCGATTTCCGCGGCGACCCGTCGTCGGCGTTGTTAGAGGTGCTCGACCCTGAACAGAACGGTACTTTTTATGATAATTATGTAGAGATGGATTTCGACCTGTCGAACGTGATGTTCATCGCTACAGCAAACTCGTTAAGCACCATTCAGCCTGCTTTGTTAGACAGGATGGAGATCATCGAGGTTAATGGCTATACCATCGAAGAAAAAGTGGAGATAGCCAAACAACACCTGGTGCCTAAGCAGCGCGAAGCACACGGCTTAAAAACCAGGGATGTTACTTTTAAAAATAACGTGCTCGAGAAAGTGGTTGAGGATTATACCCGCGAATCGGGCGTACGCGCTTTGGAGAAGAAGATCGGTTCGCTGATCCGTGGCATTGCCAAAAACATCGCCATGGAAGAGGAATATAATAATGCCGTAACCAAGGAAGATGTTGAACGCATCTTGGGTGCGCCTATTTTCGATAAGGATCAATACGAAAACAATGATGTTGCGGGTGTAGTTACCGGCCTGGCCTGGACACAGGTAGGCGGCGACATCCTGTTCATCGAAGCCAGTTTGAGCCCGGGAAAAGGTAAGCTTACCCTAACCGGCAGCCTGGGCGACGTAATGAAGGAATCGGCTGTGATTGCGTTAGCGTATTTACGCTCGCATGCTGCACAATTTGATATCGACCAAAGATTATTCGATCAGTGGGACGTACATATTCACGTACCGGCAGGCGCAACTCCAAAGGACGGCCCGTCGGCAGGCGTAACCATGCTTACCGCCCTTACATCGGCATTTACGCAGCGCAAGGTTAAACCTCACCTGGCAATGACGGGCGAGATCACCCTGCGCGGCAAAGTACTGCCTGTTGGCGGCATCAAAGAAAAAATACTGGCTGCCAAGCGTGCCAATATCACGGAAGTTATCCTGTGCAAATCAAACCAAAAGGACATCAACGAGATAAAAGGCGATTATATTAAGGATATGCAGTTTCATTATGTAACCGATATGCAGCAGGTAATCGATTTGGCCTTATTGACACAAAAGGTTAAAAACCCGCTTGACCTGACGATAAAAGAAGATCTGAAACCTGTTTTAAATTAAGATAAGTGAAAGCCGGAATAATCGTCCGGCTTTTTTATTTTTGCCCGATTGATTATAACCTGTTGATGAAATTCTATTTTCTTTTTCTTCTTTCGCTTTTGCCGGGCCTGGTGTCTTTTGCGCAAACGAGGTCTTACAAAAACGAAATCGGCTTTCAAACGGATAACGATGGCTTTTTAGGTCAGGGGCAGGACAGGTATTACACCGCAGGCAATTTTTTGCATTTCAATCACGCGTTAAACTTTACCGACACCAATCGCCTGGCCAACAAAGTTTTGGGTTTTGAGCTTGGCCAGAAAATTTATACACCGCAATCCGGACTTATACTCGATCCGCATTTTATCGATCGCCCTTTTGCAGGGTATCTGTATGCAGGCTCATCATTGAACCTGCTTTACAAAAACGAAAGTAACCTGCGATTTGAAGGTCAGCTGGGCTTTGTGGGCCCCCATGCTTACGGCAAAGAAACCCAGGACCTGATCCACAAAACCTTCGGTTTTTACACCCCCGATGGCTGGGAATACCAGATACAGAACGACTTCGAGATCAACCTGTCGGCACAGTACAACAGCCTGCTTTTCCGCATTGATCAGTTTGATATGAGCTTTAGCAGTTATGCCGATTTAGGCACTGGCTTTACAGGCGCCGGATTGGGTGGTATGCTCCGGCTGGGCACAACCGGCCCTTTATATAGCTCTGTCAGCACCGGGAGCACTGTATCCGCTTCGGGTAAACCAGCCGGGCAGGAGCTGTTTATCTATTACAAACCGTTACTCAATTTTGTGGCTTATGATGCCACCATCCAGGGTAGTATGTTTGCAGGCACCCCGGCCCCAAACGAGATTGTCAGCACGATAAAACCTGTAGTGTTCAGCCAGCAGATAGGCGGCGACCTGGTAATGGGGCATTGGGTGATCGATGCATCGGTTATATTTCAAAGCCATACCACAAAACAAATGATCAAAACCGAACAATGGGGCTCAATTAGTGTGCTTTACAGGTTCAATTAAGTAAGGGCTTACTCAAAACTCGTTTTCCGGCGGTTCATTTTCTTCAATGATGCTTTTCTCTTGTTATCGAGCCTTGCGGCGATAGCTGCTTTAGAAGGTTTGCTCTTTTTACGCTTCTTTGGTTGGTGCAGCGCCCTGGTCAGGATATCGGCCAGCTTATCCAAAGCTATCTCTTTGTTGAGATACTGACTGCGCTCCTCATCGCATACGATCTGTAAAAGGCCATCTTTATTTAACCGCGATTGCAGCTTGCCAAGCAAAAGGGCCTTCTCTTCATCAGTAAAAACATCGCTGTCGCTGATGGAAAATAACAGTTCGACCTTGGTTGATACCTTGTTCACATTCTGCCCGCCCGCGCCACCGCTCCGCGAGGTTTTGTATTGGATATTTCTTTGCAGATCGGCTTTAGTAAAGTTCATTTGGTTGCGTATCTTCGTGCCTGTATGAGTAATAATATCGTAGTTGCCATTGATGGATATTCGTCGTGCGGTAAAAGCACCATTGCCAAAGCTTTAGCTAAAAAACTTCACTTTATTTACATCGATAGCGGTGCGATGTACCGCGCGGTAACTCTCTATTTTTTGCGCAATAATATCGATTTAAACGATAGCGGCCAAGTTTCCGAAGCGCTCAAAAACATACATCTCAACTTCCACTCGCGCGATTACCAGACCCACATTATGCTCAACGACGAGGAAGTGTCTGACGAAATACGCCAGATGCCGGTATCCGAAAATGTGAGCGCCGTATCGGCCATACATGCCGTGCGCGTGGAGATGGTAAAGCAGCAGCAGCGCATGGGCAAATCAAAAAACATTATTATGGATGGCCGCGATATCGGTACCGTAGTATTCCCGGATGCACAGGTAAAACTGTTTATGACAGCCGACCCTAAAGTTCGCGCCGAGCGCCGTTTCAAGGAGCTGACAGACAAAAACCCGGATCTTACTCTCGAAGAAGTTTTCGAGAACCTCGCCCACCGCGATTACGCCGATACCACGCGCAAAGAAAGCCCCCTAACCCGCGCACACGATGCGATCATCTTAGATAATACCGACCTGACGCCCGATGAGCAGTTGCAGTTTGCGATTGATAAGATAACACCGTTTTTAAAGGAGGCATAATAACTATTTTACCCCGATCTGTAGACCAGGGTAAATAATAATTAAATCAAAGCGAACTTTTATCCAGTGCCTGGCTGATATCGGCAATAATATCATCAACTTTTTCCAAACCTACCGAAATACGGATCAGGCCAGGAGTAATACCCACGGCAGCACGTTCCTCATCAGTGAGTTTGCTGTGCGTGGTACTTGCCGGGTGCGAGGCTATACTGCGGGTATCGCCCAGATTGGCGGTTACTGACAGCATTTGCAGGGCGTTCAAAAATTTACGGCCTGCTTCTACCCCGCCCTTTACTTCAAGGCAAAACACGCCGCCGCCGCCGCTCATTTGTTTTTTGGCAATATCGTATTGCGGGTGCCCTTTCAAAAAGGGATATTTCACCAAACTTACATTCGGGTGGCTTTGCAAGGCTTCGGCAGCTTTGTAGGCATTTTCGCAATGGCGCTGCATGCGTACCTCTAAAGTCTCCAGGCTTTTGCTTAGTACCCAGGCATTAAAGGCCGATAATGTCGGCCCGGTAACACGGCAAAACAGGTAGATCTCGCGGATCAGGTCGGCACGGCCAACCACTACCCCGCCCAGCACACGGCCCTGCCCGTCGATCCATTTGGTGGCCGAATGCACCACCAGGTCGGCGCCAAACTCAATAGGGCGCTGCAGCACCGGCGTGGCAAAGCAGTTATCCACGTTGAAGATCAGGTTATGCTTTTTAGTGAATTTACCAACCCACTCCAGGTCGAGCACTTCTAACTGCGGGTTAGTTGGTGTTTCAAGGTATACCATTTTGGTATTGGGCTGCACGGCAGCTTCCCATGCGGCATGGTCGCCGGCAGGCACCATAGTATAGGTAATGCCGAAATTCGGCATGTATTTTTTAATAAAGGTATTGGTGTTGCCAAATATCGAGCTGCTCACGATCATGTGATCGCCGTTTTTGAGCAGCGACATGATCGACCCTACCACGGCACTCATCCCACTCGCAGTCGAGAAACCGGCTTCGGCGCCTTCCAAGGCTACCATTTTGGCGGTAAACTCATCCACGTTAGGGTTGCTGAAGCGGCTATAAATATTATCGTCCGATTCTTCGGCGAAAGCCGCGCGCATCGACTCGGCATCATCAAAAACAAAACTGCTGGTTAAATAAACCGGCGTAGAGTGCTCGCCTTGCTGTGTGCGTGGGGTTTGTATGCGTACCGCCTGGGTTATGGGGTCTAATTTGCTCGACATTATAAAAGAGGATATTGTAGATAAAAAACGCAATTAATTAAGCCGTCGGGTGCACAAATACTTTGTATTTGATCTGCGTTCCCGAACCTGATAAAGTAGCTGCGACCGAGCAGTACTTGTTTACCGATAATTCAACAGCACGTTCGGCCTTGTCCTGGTCGACATTACCATAAATATGGAAATCGATAGACACATCTTTCCAAAGCGATGGTTCTTTGCCCGTCTCACGGTCGCCATTCACTACCATCTTGTAATCGGTAACATCCTGGCGCTGTTTTTTCAGGATACTGATCACGTCGATACCGCTGCAACCGGCCAGGCCCATCAGCAACATCTGCATAGGTCGCACGCCGAAGTTTTCGCCGCCGCTTTCGGGGCTGCTGTCCATCCGTACGCTGTGACCGTTCTCGTCCTTCGCCTCAAAACCAAAATCGCCATGCAGGCGTGCCAATTCAATAGTAGCCATTGTCTATGTAATAAGTCGCAAATTTAGCTTTTTTGCCCGAAATTGAAAGCGGGTAAATGTTTGAGAGATGTAATGTTTTGAGGCGGGGTTAGCTGGAAAGTTTGAAGGTTGAAATGTTGTGAGGTTGTTTCGCGTAAGGCATTTATAAAATAAAATCAAGTCATGCTAAACTTGTTTCAGCACCCCACAGAACAGAAACCTTTGCAAAGTTTTTTGACTTTCGAATTTTTCCTTTTGACTTAATCTGGCCAACGCCTGCTCCGGGCCGCGCTTTCCCTGCCCGTCCGGCAGGCGGGCGCTCATACTGCACAAGGCATTAGCCACAGCCTGCGCTGATCCCATCGAAGGACCGGTATCCCTGCCTGCCGGCAGGCAGGCGCTTCAATCTAACGCAGACTTATCTTTACACAAATCAGTTATTCTCCCGCCATCGTCGGTGTCCTCACCGACGATTTCTCCTCACTATCATAACCCATGGTATTTCCAATTATTGATTCTTGACTTGTGGCACATGGGTAAATATGGGTATTTTTATATTGTTTTTTTAACAAATCTACCCATATTAAGTTTAAACAAGGTTTTTGATAGTTGAACACCCATCAAACACATGGGTATGGCATGGGTATTCATGGGTATTCATGGGTATACCCAACTTTCAAATTTAAACTTCAAACAAACGGCATTTAGCTTCTCACTAAACATACAATATACGCATAAATAGCGAATTATTCAAATAAACGGCCCTCAATATACTACGCTTTAGCATTCACCTCAACCGGCATAACCTCAATGAAAATATTTTTTATTTTTTTGAAACCTTAGCTGCAACCCTTCGTACAAGTGGTTGTAGAGTTTGTTTCAAATATTATTTTAGTTAGGGTTTAGTCCCCTGTTTTCGGTTGAAGGCAGGGGATTTTTGTTGATGTTACCCGGTAGCAAGTTTATGCACAAAAGCAACTTTGGGGTCGCTCAGGTCCCACTTGTTTAGCTCTTTATTGATCAATTCAGTATGCTTTTTACCGATATCGCGTAAAGCATTACCCACCGATTTACGTACATATTCACTATCGTGCGCACGCAACCTGGCGATAAGTTTGATGGCTTCCTGTGGTTTGCTTTTAAAATATGGCCGGCCCGTCCAGATACGCAAGCCTTCAACAACCGCGCGGTTGAGGTTGTGGTGCCGGTGCCCGAGCCATAATTTTATCTCGGGCAACGCTGTTTCATAACCTGTATCTTTACAATACTGATCGAACGCTTTAGCCAGCATTTCCTGTACGCGCCAATTGGCGTCATTAGCTACGTTGGTTTTAAGCAAAGCCAGCGCGGCAGTATTGCCAGCAGACAGTTTCCCTAATAAATAAACGCCCAGCATGCGTGCCTGGTAGGCCTTATGGTTGATGAGGCTCCCGGCAATCTGCAAATGTGGCAATGTATCATCGGCAAGCAGTTTGTCTCCTGCTTCAACAATATGCTTAAACCCGTGCTCGGTTTGGGTTAGCCGGTCAATAATTAAATTAAGTTCTGTCAAAGTTTTTCAAAGGTAATGGCTTGGGTGCCCTCCTTCCAAATACGCTCGCCCAAACTTTTCAGCAGGTGCAGGTCGCCCTCAAAAACTTTGGCAAATATGTTACAGCAATCGAGGCCCTTACCTTCGCCATAATATATGCCCATACAGTTAATGGTTTTGGTGCGGAGCGCTTTCAGCGGGCCATAAACCACCTCGCCCGGCTCCGTAAATACCGAAGCGTTCTCCTGGATCACATTCAGCGGCGGGGCATCATCGATCCAGATCTCCTGGCCCGATACCCGGGCGTGCATAAACGCGCGGGTAAATGGCAGCAAAGCATCAAAAGCTTTAGCTGTGAGAGGCGCACCGGCATCATAAGAAAAACGGATGATTGCGCCATCCGCTGTTTTAAGTATAAATCCTGTCATGTTTCGTTTCACTACTCAAATCGCTAATATCGGCTCAACAAATTAATACAGGCATGTGAAAATCATTCCATCTTTAAAAATGCACTCCCGCTGTCACCGTAAAAATATCATTATTGATCTTTTGTTCATCAGTGAAATAGGACTTTAGCATAAAGTTGGTTACACCCAGATTCAGGTAAATAGGCAACGCGTGCTGCGGAAACATGTATCCAACGCCTATATGCGATGTATTTAAAACGATATCATCAAACACGTTATTATCTTTAAAATTATGACCTATCGCGGTATCAAAATAGAAACCCTTCAAAACCAATGATTCTTTTTTGCTAATGCTTTGTATCAGTCGTGCAGGAAACCAGATGAGTTGAGCTCTTACGGAAAACATCTGAAGGTCGCCCTGCCCTGATCTTGTCGAGATTGAGTTTACCGATAAATCAGGGCCTAAATTGAATGACGGCGACAAGCGCCACATATATCCGGCATTTATACCAAACCCGTTTTGATAAATCGATTTTTGAGAGCCAAACATACTGCTTACACCGGCCTCAAAAAAGTTGACATTTTGTTGAGCGGCGAGTCTCGTACTCGCCGCTAAGAAATAAAGAAAAAAAACTAAAGTTATTTTAGTACGCATAGACTATATTATATATTGTCAAAGTTGGCAATGTCTGCATATGGATTATATAGTCCCCAACCGACTAACACTTTATTGACAGCATTTGACACCGAAAATGCTGCTGCTATCCCAGCTATCATCCCAGCTCCTTCTCCCCAATCCGCAACAAATAATGCGGCTCCCAAAATTGCCCCACCAACAACGGCACCAACAAAAACAGTAGTTTTAACTACCAATGTTACAACCGGGGCTAATATATTTTGTTTAATCCATGAAAAAAAGCCATTTATCCTAATCTTTGATTTAAGAGCAGCTTGGACTTGCATCAGCTGTGTAGCAAATGCCGGACCAACATTATTAACAATTTGATCGTTAGCACTTAATAGTGCCACACAATACGCCGAACGTTCGTCATCAGTCATACTAACAGTTTGCGCATATCCAGTGTGTGCTATTAATGCATTTGAAATCGAATTAATATAGGTCGAACCGTCGTCTACGTTTAGATCGGTACTGTCTGCCTGGTATCTTTGTCTTAAATAGTTTACAGAAATGGTATCAATATCCGCATTTAAGCTCTGCATTGCATTTGTTACATTAACTGATGGATTATATGCCTGCGTCATAGCATTTGATACCTGATCATTAACCGTGCTAAGATCATCTATAGTAAAATCATCCGGAAGAGCTACGTTGGATACTCTCAATGTTTCTGTGCCGTTTGCGGTGCCATTGGTTACTATTTTTAGGACGATATTGTTAAATTTCGCTTGAATAGGTTTAAAAACTTTTTTAATATACAAATCACCATATTTTTCTCTTAGAAATTCTTTAAAACTACTATCCTTAGACACTGAAGCTTCAGAATTGGTCTTATTAGAGCTTTGAAGCTGAGTATTTTTGTAGTCTTTTATACTACTAAGAATATCTTTGCTTATTTGATCTACAACTTGTTTGTGATCACTCGTTTTACTGTCGACAGTATTGTCTTTTTTGCACGAAAATAAGGCCATCGATAAGAAGCCTAAAAGGATTATTTTTTTCATATTTATAAATTGATTATAATTAATCAAACATATATAAATATATTAAATAAAAAATATTTTTATTTCTTCAAACCGTCAGTAAAAAATCGGTTCTTTTTATCCGATGCGAATTTATCCTTGTTAAACTCTTTCGATTGTCCTTTCGGGATAGTTAACGACTGCCACGGGTCGTCCGAGATCATTTTAGCGGCGAACACGATTTGCCCTACGTGGTATGGGATATGCGCCAGCTGGCGGTTTATCGCCTCGATCACCGTATGGCCTTCGTTGCGGATGTAAACGGTTTTTAGCAGATCCCCGGCGGTAAGCGGGTCGATGGCGCTGAACAGGGCTTCCCATCCTTTTTCCCAAAGCGCCAGCATATCGGCTTTGCTCATGTCTTCGCCTTCAAACTCATCGTCCCGGTCGCGGGTGGGTTTTTCACCGTCGGAGGTTAAAAAATCCGTCCACCGCGAAATGGAATTACCGGCAATATGCTTTACAACAACCAAAATGCTGTTCGAATCGGCATTATACCGCCAGTGGATGCCTCGTTCATCCACCTGGGCCATAGCCTTATCGCCCACCGATTTATAATAACGAAATAGTTTTCTTACCGTATCGAGATAATTGGTGCTAATGTCTTCCATAGGTTAAATCATTGATTAGGTGTATCGTCCGCAATCTCAACATAATAGCCGTCCAGGTCGCGCAGGGCAAACTCTTTCCGGCCCGAAGCGGGATTAAGCCGCGGAACTTCTTCTATTACGGCGTACAGCTCGCGGGCGTTGTCCCACACCTCGTTAAAATTATTTACCCTAAAGTACAGTATCAACCCGTTACCTTTTTTGCTGTCGGGGCTAACCAGTGTCGAGTGTTCGTGCACGCCCCATTTCTGCAGGCATAAAATCGGCGTACCATCCTGCTTATCAACCAGTATCTCGAAATTATTGCCCCCGTGGGTAGTCGTACAATCCAAAAGGGTCATATACCATTCGGCGCTTTTCGGCACATTTTTCACGCCGATTATTACTTCAGTTCTGATCATTTTATCTGGTATAATACATCGAAGTTAAAAATTCTAACAATGCAATCTCGTTTTGTTACCGGTATGTTTCTTCTATTAAAACGATGCTACATTTTGCGGAGTAACATAAAATATCATTTCTCCATCCTGGCCCGATATCACACATTCAATGTCTTTCCGGGCATAGATTATCGACTTTGCAAATTGCAAGGCTTTGTCTTTGTCATCGAATATGGTGTAGATCTCCTGGTCGGCTTTAACTGCTTCTTTAAACAGTTCATCAAGCACATGGCCTGTTTTAAAATCGGCCCTCAGCAAAGTAACCTGCCCTTCCTTTAACTCTGGGAACTTCTCCATGACATCAATCTATTTAATTCTGTCGGTCAACCTGATCACCAGTTTCAGCCCGCTCCACACCTCGTCTACCGCGCAAACTTTAACATCCACCAGGCCGGTTTCCAGCGCATAATCGCGAATGATGTTTTCGGTAAGATCGGTGGGGACTTTCGATGCCTTTTTGGGCCACGATACCCAGATCATGCCGTTCTGGACGATCTGCTCTTTCAGCACCGGTAGCTTATCAAAATACTCATCCTTGTGCCGCACGAAAAAATGGATCATGTTTTTCAGTTCGTCGGGGTAATGCGTAAACACCACATCAGGCGGCATATCGCTGAACAGGTTGAGGTAATGATCGGGCGCGTTGATCAATTCGATCTTAAACTCCGGTTTGATGCCTAATTTTTTGGCCAGCGGCGTGCCTGAGTATCCTGCAGTTTGCATAATCTAAATAGTAATGATCTGTTTTAAATGATGTTCCAAATGCGCCACGTAGTCGTTGGCCAAAAACTCAACGGTATGTAAATTTACTTCTTGCTTACCGGTGTCGCAAGTATTTTGCAGCATTTGTTGCGGATAGTTTTTCAGAACGGTACTTATCTGTTTGTTGAGTAACCGCCAGAGTGTGAGCAGGTCATCTATCTTTGCTTCGTGGTAATGCTGTGCCGAAACCCATTCGTTTTGTGCATATACCAGTTTAAAATTTTGCTCGTAGGTGCAGCGTACAAAACGGTGCAGGTTATTGGTAGCGCTATCGATCAAATGCCCGATGATCTCTTTTTTCGACCATTTGTCCGCAGCAGGTTTGCGTTCCCAATCGATATCATTAGTGATCATCCATATCAAAAAGTCCTGTACCAACTGGTCGATATTTTCGGCTGCTTTTTCCATCAACGCAAATTATACATTTATATTTACACCTTTAACATTTACCGATGCCGATCGATCACAACACCTATCGCGATACAAACTTTACCAATCGCTTCATCACTCATGCGGATTTGCAGGCAAAAATAAATGCGCTTACCGCAGATGGCATTTTTAAGGTACGGCAGGCTGGATTATCAGCTCAGGGTCGCACTATTTATCATCTGAGCATCGGTACGGGCAAAACTGATATTTTGCTCTGGAGCCAGATGCACGGCGATGAATCGACGGCTACTCTGGCTCTGCTCGATCTGTTTAACTTTTTTAGCGCTGACGATGAGCATAACGGCATCCGGAAGCAGATATTGGATAATTGTACGCTCCACTTTATCCCGATGCTTAACCCCGACGGCGCTGAGATGTTCACCCGCCGCAATGCACAGGGCATCGATATTAACCGTGATTTTTTAGCGGAGCAAAGTCCCGAAGGACGGATACTGAAACAAATACAGCAGCAACTTCAACCGGAGTTCGGCTTTAACCTGCACGATCAGGGTCCGCTATGGTCGGTAACCGGGAGCCGCAAACCTGCACCCATCGCCTTACTCGCCCCTCCTGCCGACGACCGGGCAAGCGTCACCCCGTCACGCCTAAAAGCAATTAAGGTAGTAACGGCGATCAATAACTTTTTACAGGAGCAAATACCCGGACAGATAGGCCGCTGGGATGATACCTTTGAACCCCGCGCCTTTGGCGATAACTTTCAGCGCCTGGGCATGGCTACCGTCCTCATCGAAGCGGGCGGGTACGCCGGCGATCCCGAAAGGCAATTTGTACGTAAACTCAATTTTGATGGTATCCTGTTTGCTTTGCGGCAGATTGCCTCCGGTGATTATCAAAATCAAAGTACCGACGATTATTACCGCATCCCGCAGAACAACAAAGAGATATTTCATATCCTCATCCGTAATTGCCAACTGCAAACACCCGGCGGTGTGATCTCGGCCGATATCGGCCTCAATTACTCAGAGCAGTTAGATTTGCCGAATCAAACCAGTATGCTAATTTATTCCATTGCCGATATCGGCGACCTGAGCACCTGGGGCGCATATGAATATATTGACGCCAGCGGAGCTTTAGTCTCTGGTACTTTAGCTATTGACTACCGGGCCGATTTTACACTAAAAAGCCCGGCAGGTACACCGATTTGTTTTGAAAATGGTATAATTGTTTATAAAAACAATTAACTTCATCGCTTAATTTTTTTGCATGGCCTTAAATTATATCTGGGTAGCCTTTTTCCTGATCGCATTTGTAATTGCGCTGTGCAAACTGATATTTTTAGGGGATACCAACTCTTTTAACGTATTGGTTGATGCGCTTTTCGCAACGAGTAAATCGTCGGTGATGGAAATTGCCTTACCTTTGGCCGGCACCATGACGCTATGGCTTGGCTTTATGAAAATTGGCGAAAGAGCCGGAGCCATCAATTTTTTATCGCGTATCGTAGGGCCTTTTTTTCACCGCCTCTTCCCCGAAGTACCAAAAGATCATCCCGCAACCGGCAATATGATGATGAATTTTTCGGCCAATTTATTGGGACTGGATAACGCGGCAACGCCGATGGGCTTAAAAGCGATGCAAAGCTTACAGGAGCTTAACCCGAGTAAAGAAACGGCTTCGAACGCTCAGATCATGTTTTTGGTGCTGCATACTTCCGGGTTAACCATTTTACCCATCAGTATCATAGCGCAACGTGCAATACAAGGCGCCCATGATCCTACCGATATTTTTATCCCATGTATCATTGCAACCTATGTGGCAACCATTGTAGGTATCCTTGGCGTTTCCATCAAACAAAAGATCAATCTCTGGGATAAGGTGATTATCAGCTGGCTGTTGGGCCTGACAGCTTTTATAGGCGGTATTGTTTTTTACTTTACTTACTTTTTAACTAAAGCCCAGATAAGCGAGGTATCTAAGATAACCAGTAACTTATTGGTGTTTGCGATACCGGTTATTTTCATCCTGGGCGCTGTGCGCAAAAAAGTAAATGTTTTCGAAGCATTTATTGATGGCGCAGTTGAAGGCTTTCCGACCATCATAAAAATTATACCATACCTGGTGGGTATGCTGGTCGGCATCGCTATCTTCCGCACCTCGGGAGCTTTGGATTATATCATACACGGGTTCAAATGGTTTTTCGGTTTGCTTCACCTCGACACACGTTTTTGTGATGCTTTACCGGTAGCTATTATTAAACCTTTAAGCGGTTCGGGTGCCAAGGGCATGATGATAAGCATTATGTCGCAACCACCTGTAGGTTTTGGAGTGGATAGCTTTGTAGGCAGGCTTGGCTGTATATTTAATGGTTCGGCTGATACTACTTTTTATATTGTTGCCTTGTATTTTGGTTCGGTGGGTATTAAAAACTCGAGGTACGCCATACCTGCAGGGCTTCTTGCCGACCTTGCCGGCGTAATAGCCGCCATATTTGTTGGATATTTATTTTTTGGATAAATCAATTAAGAAACTGATGAAATCATTATTATGCGCACTGTTAATTTTAGTGATGGCAACGCTTAACATTAAAGCCCAGCAGCCCCTGCAAAAGCTAAACCCCGAAACGCTTTGGCGCCTGGGCCGTTTTTCGGGTGCTACGCTAACTCCCGATGGTAAAAACATTTTGTATACGGTATCAACTTACAATATCGGCACCAATAAATCCGAACCTAATATTTTTAGTGTAGGTGTTGATGGCGGGCCATCGCAGCAGATCACTAACGAACCCGGCAGTAAAGCCATCTTAAAAATCGATCCGGCAACCGGCCGCATTACTTACTGGTACGATGGCCGCATCTGGCAGATGAACAGTGATGGCGGCAGCCTGGCCATGATTACCGTTAACCAGCAGGACGATTTCGACAATATCCGCATATCGCCCGATGGTAAAAAAATAATGTACACCCGCGATGTGCAGATAGCCAAAGTTTTAGGCAAGGATAAGTACAGCGACCTGCCCAAAGCAAACGCTTATGTCATCACTGATCTGAACTACCGCCACTGGGATACCTGGAACAGCGGCAAATGCTCGCATATTTTCTTAGCTGATTACGATAACGGCAAGATCAGCAACGAAAAGGACATTATGCACGGCGAAGCTTTCGATGTACCGCAAAAACCAAGCGGCGGCTTGGAAGACCTGATCTTCAGTCCGGACAGCAAACGCATTATTTACGTTTGCAAAAAAAAGGCAGGCAAGGATTATGCCCAGAGCACCAATACCAGCCTGTACCAATATAACATCGCCACCGACGAAACCCGCGATATTACCCAGGGCATGAACGGCTACGATACCGCACCGGCTTTCAGCAACGATGGTTCGCAACTGGCCTGGCTAAGCATGAAGGAAGATGGTTACGAGGCCGATAAGAATGATATTATCATCCGCGACTTAAAAACCGGTGCAAAATTCAACCTTACTGCGCAATGGGACGAAACCATCAGTTCGTTCGCCTTTAGCAAGGACGATTCGAAGATCTATTTCCTGGCAGTTGTGAACGGCACCGAGCAATTACACAGCGTAGATATCACCGGGAACCGCGCAGCAGCAGCATCAACCATCAAACAAATAACCAAAGGGCAGTGGGACGTGAGTTCCATCATCGGCCAATCGGGCACGAGCATGATCGTTACCCGTACCGATATGAACCATGCCGCCGAGGTCTACAGCGTTAACCTGAATACCGGCTCGATGCAAAAGCTAAGCGATATCAATGATAAAATTAACAATCGCCTTGCTCCCAGCCGTGTTGCCGAACGCCATATTAAAACAAGCGACGGTAAGGATATGCTGGCCTGGGTGATCTACCCGCCCGACTTCGACGCATCGAAAAAATACCCTACCCTGTTGTTTTGCCAGGGCGGGCCGCAATCGCCTTTATCGCAGGGCTATTCTTTCCGCTGGAATTTTCAGCTGATGGCCGCCAACGGGTATATCATCATCGCACCTAACCGCCGCGGTATGCCCGGCCACGGTGTAGAATGGAACCGCGAAATAAGCGGCGACTGGGGCGGGCAGGCCATACAGGATTACCTGAGCGCCATCGACGATATTTCCACAGAGCCTTATGTAGATAAAGAACGCCTGGGCTGCGTAGGTGCAAGTTACGGGGGTTATTCGGTTTATATGCTGGCCGGCGTGCATAACGGCAGGTTTAAAACTTTTATTGCCCATGATGGCTTGTTCGACCTTAAAAGCTGGTATGGTACTACCGAAGAGCTGTGGTTTGCCAATAAAGATATCGGCGGCAATTACTGGGATAAGATGAACGCCAAGGCCCAAAAATCGTACAGCAAATTTAACCCGAGCAACTACGTGGATAAATGGAACACGCCGATCATGATCATCCAGGGCGGCAAAGATTACCGCGTACCGATAGAGCAGGGTTTACAAGCTTTCCAGGCGGCACAATTGAGAGGGATTAAATCGAAATTACTGTACCTGCCCGATGAGAACCACTGGGTGCTGAAACCACAGAACGCTTTGGTTTGGCAGCGCGAGTTTTTTGATTGGCTGAAGGAAACATTATAGAAATTTCCCAACATGTCATTGCGAGGTACTAAGCAATCGCACAGATGCAAGGCTGATATGCACAACAAGAGATTGCCGCGCTGCGCTCGCAATGATATGGCGTAATATAAAACACCGTGAACCTCCTTAACAAAATCAATTCCTGTACCTCGCATATTTCGGACGAGTTGTTGCCGAAACAAAAAACCGTTCATAACTCGGTATTTTTTCACCGGGATAATTATTGCCTGCTGGAGCTGCTGCCCGTACAAAATCTGCTAACCAAACAACCCGAACCAGGCGAAATTGATGAGCATGCCGGCAAGGATTTTACCGGGAATGGTTTTTTAAATTGTGCCTGCCGCGAAGATGCAACTTATCCGTTATCGAACCTGGATATTGATAAAAAGGAGTTTAAAGCGCTCATTGCAACAGAAAGCCTCTTTTTTTTTGATACGGTTTATACCAGCGACTCTGCTGATCGCGAATTGGTTAAAGATACCCGTGGCTTTGGTTTTGAGAACTATGTTTTGTATTATACTTTCAAAGAGGACACCATAATTACCTGCTGGCTGGATTATAACCCCATAGCCGAAACCTTAAATAATTATCCCGAAAAACTGCAGCATACTTTGCTTAAACTCGGCCATGCCTACGGCCTGGTACTGATCGACTGGAACGAGTGCTTCACGGTTAACCTGGCCAACAGGCACGCTTTATCCGATTATACGAAAGAGGCCTTGTAAAAGGCTTCGTCTGCCCGCCATAAGTTTTGATTTTAACTTTTGACTTAAGTTACATCAACTCCCTATCCTTCTTTTCGCGGTAAGCCTTATTGGCGATATAGAACAAAACAGCAGCAGGCACCAGATCGTAAAACGATGATAGGTGCATGGCCGGGTAATCCAGCCAGATATCGTAAATACTGATACCCAGCAGTACAAAGCCTGCGATGATATAGAGGTACAGATAGCTTGTCTTCACTTTACGAATTTAAACTTATTTAACAGTTTATCCGCAATTTAGTTCTCCATGAACTTTCGCCGCATTCGTGCTCTGCCACAAAAAAATAAACAAGAACGAAAAAATTAACTATAACTATTTTCTTTTTCCTCACGTATAAGCACTCACCTGGTTAATGATGATTGGACAAACACGACCAGTGTAAAACGAAAAGGATGATGAAAAGGAGATTTTTACTGCTGTTTAGCTTGTTATTTGCCGGCATTGCCGCAAACGCCCAGGACCACATCTACTCACAATTTTTTAATGCGCCAATTTACCTTAACCCTGCCCTTACCGGCCAGTTTGACGGCGACCTGCGTGTAAATATGATATACCGCAACCAATGGAGCGCCGTTGGTAAATTAAATTATTTAAATGCTTCTATCGATTATAACCTGCCACAGTTTGGCGGCGGCGTTGGCCTGATGCTTAACCGCAGCAACGAAGGCACGGCTTATTTTGTACAAAACAGCGCAGCTTTAACTTATGCGTATAGTGTAGGTGGCGAAGGTTATGTATTGTCGTTCGGTTTGCAGGCCGGTGTGGCTAACCGTCAGATCGACTTCAGCAAACTGATTTTTGCCGACCAGATTGATCCCACCTCGGGTTATATTCCGGGATCGGCAACCTCGGCCGAAGCGCCTGCTTTCAACAGCAAATACTATTTCGACTCGGGTGCAGGTATCAACCTGGTTGCGGGTAATTTTATGGGCGGCGCTACTTTGCAGCACTTAAACCGGCCCGATCAGTCGTTTACCGGCACCCCTTCAAATCTGGCCATGCGGGCGGCTTTGCATTTAAGCTATAAATTAGGTTTAGACCCATACGATAACGGCGACGAAGCCGATAGATCATATGTGATACCATCAGTGGTGATGTATAAACAAGCCGACGCCAGTACTATGAGCTTCGGCGCCGAATACAAGCGCCGCGGCGTAAGTGCCGGCCTTTGGTACCGTACCGATGGCCAGGGCAGCCCGAACGCCGTGGTGGTATCCTTAGTGTTCGACCTGTTTTTGCATAAAGATACCGGCGAGAAGTTTCGCCTCGGTGTGAGCCACGATGCCTCAATATCAAAAATGGGCTACTCGAACACCAGCGGCACAAGCGAGGGCAGCGTAAGCTATCAAACCTCTTTCCCGGGCCGCGACAGCTTTAACAAGTTTGAAGGCACCAGCCGTTGTTATACCTTCTATTAAAATACTGTTTGCTGAGTTAATTTCTAAAGGCAGTCGCTATGCGACTGCTTTTGGTTTTCGCAGGATTTTGTACTTTTAGGCATGAGCTTAAACCAGGTACCTTCGGCCAGCGCGCAGGCGCATATTGGGCGCGAACATTATCAAACAACCATTACATCGGCCGGGCACACCCTTATTGCAGATGAACCTGAAACATCCATGGGTACCGACCTTGGTATGAGCCCCTACAGTTTGCTGCTGGCCAGCCTGGGCAGTTGTACAGCCATCACGCTGCGCATGTACGCCGACCGTAAAATGTGGGTAGTTGATGGTATTGAAGTTAAGCTTGACCTGTACCGTATCAATTCGGAGACGATCATCGAACGGGTTATATCTTTCAGCGGTAATTTAACTGATGAGCAGCGCAACAGGCTGCTGACCATCGCCAACTCGTGTCCGGTACACCAGATCCTGACAGGAAATATCGACATTAAAACCCGTTTAACAGGTGCATAAAAAAACCGCCATTGCGGGCGGTTCGGATATCTGCTTTGAAAATACGGGCAACCGTTTTTACGGGCGGTTATTCGTTGCATGTTGAGGCGTACTCAACATGGTAAATAAAATCGTCCTCGCATTTAAAGGTACCTGCGCTAAACCGTATTTTACGTCCCCAGTTTTCCCAGTACATCTCGTAAATTGTTTTCTCGCCAACGTCTTCAACTTCGATAAAGTAATTGTTAGCCAATTTGTACAATGTTTTTTGGAGTTTCATTTTTGGGATCAAATGAAATTTTTTTAAAGTTTCTGCCGATATTTTCATGATAGTAGTTTTTTAAAAATTTGCCAACAATAACAAATACACTCATAAAACACCGAGAGGTAGATGGTTGTTTTAATTTGTAATTCAAATTTAATAACAAAATTGAAAAACAACCAATCAAATCGCCTACTTATACGTCATATTTTATAGTTAAACGATAATTATTTAATCATTCCATCGCCAAATTTACAAATCACTGCGGCACCTGCGGCCAGGACAAGCAAATCCTCGAGTAAACCACCTGCCGCGTTACTCAATCTGCCCGGCTTAGTTATAATTTTGCGAAAATAAAAACTGGCAAATGTTGACGCTAAGGCGCAGGCGCCGCCAAGTATGAGCCCGGTAACGGCGTTACCCCTGTTAGCCTTGAGCAGTGCTGCGCTTGTAAACGCCCCTCCGGCTGCCCGCCCGGTTAAGCTCAATAGCTCGGTGCGGTTAGGTGTAAAGGGCATCTTGTCTCCAATGAGTTCGCCAATGGCTAACACGGCTAAAGTATTTGCTACTACAGGTTGTTGCAGATATTTAAATGGAAGGTGTGAGCACTGAAGCGTTTTTGACGGATTACGGCTTAACAAATAAGCAGCAGATGTAACACCCGCAAATGAGCGCGAGCCGCATAATGACGCTAACGCAAGGCTTTTAAATAACAGATAGTCGGGAAGTTTTGTCATACATAATTTAACATTACTTCCCAACTATTGTTAGCTGGCTATTTAATAAACTTTACTATGGCTGGCCCGGTATATTACGGCCAGCACGTTAAAAACAATGAGTACTATGATCAGATCAAGCACGGCTCAACCCTCCTTTCTATTAGGTAGATAATTGGTTTATTTGAATAAATATACTGCTATAACGGGGTTCGGCGGTGGTTTGTTTCCTGTGTAGTTTTCAACATTTAAACATTTATTAACTTATATCATTATCGCCGATTGCGACTTTATTATCAATACCCATAACTAACAGAAAAAAGTATAATATATGCCCTCCTTTGTAAAAGGATCTATACTAAAACATGAGATTTTCTACAAACAAGATATTTGTTAATTTATATTAAAAAAATTATTCATAACAGCAATATTACAATTAACTTACAAATTAAACCGGCCCTGCAATGCTCCGTTATTCACTTGTATATGTTAAAATATTTGCTCACACCATAGTTCCAATTGCTTTCTTAGGATACAAGGCGCATCGGTTTATGCAATAATTGTAGATGTTACATTTTAAAATATCCTACTGTTAATCAACAAAATAGCCAAAATACTGCAACAGGTTGCAAATTATTGCAAAAACATATTTAGCTTCACGGCACAAACACAAAGTGTTTGTTTTACACTTTGATAATTCATACTTTTAAATACGCTTTAATTTATTAAATATGATCATTATTGCCGACGGTGGCTCGACCAAAACCAACTGGTGTTTGATAACGGATGAAGGGAAAAAAGTTTACTTTAATACCGAGGGGTATAATCCCTATTTCTCGTCGAAAGAGTACATCACGCAGTCGTTAAAAGAAGGTTTGCCTACCGACCTGGAGATTGAGAACGTAACCGAGGTTAACTATTATGGGGCAGGCTGTTCTGTCGACGATAAGAAGAAGATCGTCGAAGAAGCCATGCAGGCTGTATTTGTAAAAGCCAAAGTTAACATCGGCCACGATTTGCTGGCTGCGGCTCGTGCTGTATTAGGCGTTAACGAAGGCTTTGCAGCTATTTTAGGTACCGGTACCAATACCTGTATTTACGATGGCAAAGACATTGTATATAATATTGATTCGCTGGCCTATATTTTAGGCGACGAAGGGAGTGGCTGCTACATCGGTAAAAAACTTCTGGGCGATTATGTACGTGGTTACATGCCCGAGGCTGTGCGCCAGGCTTTCTGGGATACCTATAAACTGACACCCGATGAGGTGATCGACAATGTATACACCAAACCTTTGGCTAACCGCTTCTGCGCAAGCTTCAGTAAATTTGTTTACGATAATACGGTGAACATCGAGTACAGCCGTAACCTGGTAAAAAGTTCGTTCGACGATTTCTTCCGCAACCTGGTGACGCATTATCCCGACTATCAGAAATATACCTTTAACTGCATAGGCTCGGTTGGTTATAACTTCCGCAACATACTGGAAGAAGTAGTTCTGGAAAACGGCATGGTGATGGGCAATATCATCCGCTCGCCTATTGATAACCTGGTAAAATACCATTTGGAACTGGCGCCGTCTAAATAAAACACCGTAATGCCGTTCAAAACAAAAAAGGAGGTTTAAAACCTCCTTTTTTGTTTAATCCTGTACCATTAAAGCTCAACTGTTGGAGCGCATGGCAAACTGCATAAAGTTACTGGTGAGGCCAAAATCTTCCGTACCCTTCCGACGGATAAAAAAGAAGTCGCGTTTGATCTTTAAGCCATCGATAGGCACTTCAACCAAATCGCCCTCGGCAAGCGCGCGCACAATAGATGGGCGCGGCATAAAACCAAGGCACTGATCGGCCAGCAGAAAATTCTTTAAAGCTTCAGTACCTCCAAGGCGAATCTTAACCGACAGGTCGGACGGCTTAATATTGTGCTCCTGTAAGGCTTTAGTAAGCGCATTAAGTGTCCCCGAACCCCGTTCGCGAAGGGCAAGCGGCGTTTTACGCAGTTCGGCAAGGGTAAGGCTGCGGCCCGCAAGCGGGCTTTTAGCCGAGCAAACAGGTATCACCTCATCGCTCATAAACGGCTGATATGATACGGTGGTCAGTTTATTTTCGACCTCAATAATACCGATATCCACTTCATGGTTAAGCAACGCGTTTAAGATATATTCGGAGTTACGGTTAACCAGTTGTACATCCACATCGGTAAACTCCCGCTGAAAGTTGGATAATATGGATGGCAGAATATATAAGGCTATAGTCGTACTGGCTCCCAAACGCAGATGGCCCGAAGCGTTTGAAACATTACTCAGGATGGAAAGATCATATTCAATCTCGCGCTGTATCTCGCTCGCTTTAAGCAAATGCTTATACAGGATGTTGCCGGCCTCGGTCATCGATATGCTGGCTCCCTTACGCTCAAACAGCGGAACCTTGTACATATCCTCCAGCAACTTAACATTTTTACTTACAGCAGGCTGGGTAATAAATAAAACCTGGGCTGCTTTTGAGAAACTCAAATTAGCGGCAACTTCTAAAAATACCTGGTGGGCAATTGAAAGCATTAGTTAAAGTTAATAGAATAATAATGCAAGATAGATATAAAAAAAACGCCCCGGATTATTCACTCCGGGGGCGTTAAAAAAAGGTGATTTTCGCTTATTTTTTTGCCGTCCAAATATTATTTGACGGGTTGTAATCGGGCAGCTTTCCATCGGGGTTATAAGTAACCGATTCGATGGCTTCGGTCGAAGGATATTTGAACGACCAGCTTACGTTACGTTCCCATATTTCGGCCGTAAAGTTTACACGGTCGGTTTTACCGCTAACGGTTTTGATCTCGAGCACGACAGGCATGGCCATTTTTTCGAGGTTATCGATGGTAATGATTGCGCCTTTTGAAGGGTCGCCGTCAACATACCTAACTGCGCGCACGGCAACATCCAGCTTCCAGGTATTTTCAAACCAACCGCGCCAGAACCATTGCAGGCTCTCGCCCGAAGCAGCTTCCATCGTACGGAAAAAGTCATCCGGCGACGGGTGTTTGAATGCCCAGCGGTTGATATAGGTTTTGAAGGCATAGTCAAAGCGCATCGGGCCCAGGATATTCTCGCGCAGCATTACCAAACCTGCACTTGGCTTACTGTAAAGTAAAGTACCGTTATTGGCTTCCTTCAGGTTATCCGGGTTGCTCATTATCGGTTCTAACGGCGGGCTGGTATATGCGGCCCAGGTTCGGGCCATGCGCTCAGCAGGTGTCAATACCGGGCCATTGCCGCCGCCGAAACCACCGCCGCGGCCGCCACGGGCATAAGCGCCGTTACCGGCAAAAGCGGTAGACAAGGTATTGATAAAGGTGTTGAAGCCTTCGTCCATCCAGCCGTACAGGCGCTCGTTCGAGCCTACGATCATCGGGAACCAGGTGTGGCCAAACTCATGGTCGATAACGCCCCAGCCGCCGCCTAAGCTGCAGAATACAATACCCGGGTACTCCATACCGCCTGCTTTACCGGCAACACCGGTTGCATTAGGATATGGAAACTCAAACCATTTGTTCGAATTATACTCGATGGTAGCTTTGATCATTTCGGTCCCTCGGCTCCATTGGCCGCCGGCTCCCCTCCCGACCGGGCCGCCCTGGCCCGGTGCAGGCGCATTAGGGTCGGCAGCGCTCTCAACCGGGTAGGCTGATATCGCCATACATTTTTTACCGCTCGGCAAGTTGATACGCGCCGCATCGACAATAAATGCGGTAGAAGCGCCCCATGAAGCATCGCGGGCGTTTTTGATCTGGAAGTGCCAGGTCAGCTCGCTTTTACCGCTTGGGCGCGATGACGCCAGGCCGATTTCGGCAGCGCTGCGTATCATCACTGTTTTATCGCTCTGTGCAGCCTGTGCCCAGCGTTTCATTTGCTCGGGTGTATATACATCCTGCGGGTTTAACAACTGGCCCGAGCATACTACGATGTCTTTTGCAGGTGCGGTAATGTTGATATCAAAATCCCCGTATTCCAGGTAAAACTCACTTTCGCCGGTGTACGGCAAAGTGTTCCAACCCTGCAGGTCGTCGTACACACACATGCGGGGATACCATTGCGCTACCTGGAATATCTTGCCGTTTTTAGATTGGCCTGGTTTATTACCCTGCAGGATGATCCCCATACGGTCCGACCCATAATCGGGCGAAATGAACGAGTATTCTATCTTCAGCTTCAACTGACCTCCGTTGGCCGCCAGTTCTTTCGGCAGAAATACCTGCATCCGGGTATCGTCGATCAGGTATTCGACGGTAGTTTCGGTAGTTGCTTTACCACTAACCACATTCAGTATCTTTACCGATTTGATCTTGTAGCCAGCATCAAAAACCTGGCCCTGGCCCCAGTTACGGCTCGCCTGGTAAATAGTATTGCTTGCCGAATCGCGCACCAGAGGCACCTGCTTATTACCGCGCGAATCGAGCTTGAACAGGTTCTGATCCAACTGCATCCATATAAAACCAAGTTTTTGCGGACTGTTATTGGTATACGTCAGCACTTCGGTACCGGTAATGAGGTTGGTCGCTGTATCAATATGTGCGGTTAGGGCATAATCGGCACGGTTTTGCCAATATTTAGGCCCGGGCTGCCCATCAGCAGTGCGCACTTCGTTACCGTTTTTTGTGTAGAAGAACGGCTTCCAGAGTTCGTGGTAATCGTACTTGGTTGCAGGTACATTATCTTCCTGGAAAGGTGCCACACGCGGTCTTCTGAATCCGCCTGCTGCTCCGCCACGCTGGCGCGCACGGTTACCGGTATCAGTTCTGTTGGCAGGAGGTGTGGTTTGCGCTATGGCTACGTTTACAAAGCAAGCCAGTGCTAAACCCGAAATAAGTTTGTAATTCATTGTCCTAAGAATGATCAGTTAACTAAAATATTTCCTAAATATGAAGATATTTCAGCGATCTTTCTATTCGGTAAAATAAATGTTACTTAACCTTTTGCAAAATGCTTAGCGTAAACCGCTTCATCAAAACCGAAGAATAAAAAATCGCCGTCTTCGATCACCGGGCGTTTGATGATGCTTGTTTTTTCCTGAAGCAGATTAAAAGCGGCCTTTTCATTGGTAATACTTTCTTTTACTGCCGGCTCAAGACCTTTCCAGGTAAGGCCCTGTTTGTTCATCAGCTTTTCGTAGCCTGCTTTTTTGCTCCATTCGGCCAGTTTGCTTTCGCTGATGCCTGACTTCTTAAAATCATGAAACTCGTAGGCTACGTGGTTGGCTTTAAACCAGTCGAGTGCTTTTTTTACCGTGTTGCAATTGGTGATACCGTATACTTTCATGCAGCAAAAGTATCAATTTCCGGTAGGTTTAGCTGCACCGCCACCCTTGGTATCATCATTATTGATACCGCGCTGGTTTTGTTTGATATTGCTGTTGAGCTTGCCGAAACGGTAGTTTAAACGCACGGCAAAGCTGGCATAACGGTTACTATAAAAAGCATCCTGGCTGTAAGCGGTGGTATTGGTTGTGGAGTGCGATGTAAAATACTTGCTGTATGGATTGTTAGCCACGAGCGATATGGTACCTTTCTTTTTCAGCACATCGATACCGGCTACATATGAGTTATAGAGGTAATTGCCGTTACGTCCCTGCAGGTTAACATCGCCAATAAAATAACCGCCGTTAAAGCCCAGGCGGTAACCTTTATCAAACCGGTAGCCCACGTTCAAGAACGCGTTACCGCCGTAACCATCGTTGGCATAACCGGCTCCGTTGTAGGTGCCTTTCAGCCATACGTGCTGCACCTGTGCGTTCAGGCTCAGGTTAAGATTTTTGATGGTGCTCAGGTTAAAATTGAGGTTAAGCCCCAGGGTTTTGTTGGTACCCAGATTTTGAAAAGTTGTTGTGGTAATAGTATCGGTTTTACCGCCGGTGATCTGCGTGCTCGAAAAACTTACATTCTGGATCGAATTATTGGAGAAAGCATAGCTTAAACTCGCGGTAATGGCGTTCTTTTTGTAATTACTGTACGTAAGCTGGAAGGTATTATTCAGCTCGGGCTGCAGATCAGGGTTGCCGGTATTGATAAATTTAGGATTGGTTTTATCAACAAAGGGGTTCAACTGGTAAATACCCGGCCGTTGTATACGCTGTGTATAACCTAAAGTAATGCTGTTGCTTTTAAAGCTGTGCTGTACAGATATCGAAGGGATGACGTTGGTGTATGCGCGGTCAATGGCCCTGGCCCCCGCCGTCGAATCTGAATTGATCTGCGTATGCTCCAAACGTGCGCCTGCTTTGGCTGTCCACTTTTCCAGCTTCAGTTGGTACGAGTTGTAAGCGCTGTAAACATCCTGGTGATAGTTGAAATTACGCGATTGTACATTCAAACCATAATTATCGGTGCCCGGATTTTGATAGCCGGTTTCAAAATCGCTGTAATTATTGCGCAAAATGGTTTTACCACCGGCCTCCAGGTTCAGCTTTTTGCTGAGCGGCTGCACATAGTCCAGCTGGATGGTATGCTCTTTATTGCCCGCATCGTTATACTGCTGGTAATTCGACAGGCCGCTCTGCCCGATGATATTGGTAATTACATTGGTATTGAGCTGCGTATTGGGCGAGTAGCTGTATTTGTACGATAATGTCAGCAGTTGATCTTTGTTGTGTTTAAAGCCTAACTGATAGTTAAGGCTGGCATCCACGCCTTTAAAGGTATAATGCGCCAGGTTATCCAGGTTATATTGCTGTGATATCCGGCTCCCGTTAAAGGTGTTGGAAAATTGATTATTGGTTTGATCGTTCAGCCCGCCATAAAACTGGTACGATGCCGTGATCAGGTTCAGGGTATCTATCTCATAGCTCATTTCGGCATCGCCATAATGGTTGTTGCCGGTAAAATGATTGTTTGCATTTTGCACGATAGAGACCGGCGTACCGGTAAATACCTGCGTATTGCCATTAAAATTATCATTACTGCCGTTGCTGCCGTAACCGATGTATCCCGAAAGGCCGAACTTGCCTTGCTTAACAGTTGCGTTCAGGTTAACGCCCGGGCCGAATACCGAATTAAAGCGCGAATTGATACTGCCATTGTAGCCCTGGTCGGCATTCTTTTTAGTGATGATATTGATGATACCCGCCAAACCTTCGGCATCGTATTTGGCCGGCGGCGTGGTGATCACTTCTATCTTTTCGATATTGGTAGCCGGCATCGATTTCAATACATCCGATGGATTTTTGGCCATCAGGGCCGACTCTTTACCGTTAAGCAGTATTTTGTAATTGCCGTTGCCTTTCAGTTTGATGTTGTCGTTCGCATCGACCGACAGCAGCGGTACCTTGCGCATCATATCCAGCACGCTTTGGGCCTTGCTTTCCGGGTCGGCCTGTACATCGTACCCGATCCTGTCGACTTCCTGTTTGATCAGCGGTTTTGCTTCCACGATCGACACTTCTTTCAGCTGCCCCGTCGAAGGTGCCAGCAAAATATTCTTTACATCCACAACGCCATCCGCGGCATTGGGCAGGCTGATCAGTTTGGCCCGGTAACCCAGCGAAGTCACGGCAAGCTGGTATTTACCGGCAGTAACATTCGCGATATCAAAACTGCCGTTATCCGTAGTCAGGCCCGATTTAACAGGCACATTGCTGCCCGGAGCCTTGACGATCACGGTAACAAACGGCATTGGCTGGTTGGTGGCCGAATCGGTAACGATACCTTTGATCTCCATTTTAGCAACAGTTGTTTGTGCCAAAGTGCTTAAGCTAAAAAGGAAGATTAAGGAAAGGACGGGTAAGATATACTTCATAAAACGACCGGTGTTTGTTTTTTCAATTCTGATTAAAAGACATAGCAAAAATCAAATAGTTACCGTTTTTTATAAAATAACTTAACAAACCTTAACAAGCTGTTAAGCATATTTAACATTTTAATACAATTTTAACTTAATTAATGCGCTTTAAATGTGTGAATAGCACTCGATCACTTGTTGTACCGGGTCATGGTGAGTTCGGCGCCGATGGTAACAAAGCTCTTGATCATCTCGATCGATCGATCGATCAGGGCGGGCAGTTCGGGAAGCTCATCCTTATCAAAGGCGTTCAGTACATAGTTCACCTGTTTGCCTTTCGGGAAGTTACTGCCGATGCCGAAACGCAGGCGTGCGTAATTACTATGCCCTAAAGTAGCTTCAATGTGCTTAAGGCCGTTGTGGCCGGCAGCGCTGCCCTTGGGTTTGAGGCGCAGGGTGCCGAACGGCAGCGCCAGTTCATCAACCACTACCAGCACATTCTCCACCGGCACCTTCAGCTCCTGCATCCAGTAGCGCAGGGCGTTGCCGCTCAGGTTCATATAAGTGGTGGGTTTGATGAGGTGAACCGTTTTACCTTTCAGCTTAAAGTCGGTATAGTATGCCAGGCGCATATTAAAAAACTGGCATTCCTGCTGTCTGGCCAGCTCATCCAGTATCATAAAACCAATATTGTGCCGGGTATCCGCATACTCGGGGCCAATATTACCAAGGCCAGCTATCAGGTATTTCATTATGCGGCAAAGATAGGTTTTTTCCGATTTCGGATGTCGGATTTTCAATTTCGGATTTTTAAAACTACAACTAAGACAGGTCATGCCGAACTTGTTTCGGCATCCCATCATACAGAACAGCTATGCAAATATTTTTTGAATTTTAGCTTTTGAATTTTGACTTAAAACACATGGGTATTTATGGGTATTTCTATATGTTTTTTCGTCAAATATCCCTTAATTTACTCCAAATGCAGCTTTCTTGTTTTTTACACCCATAAAATACATGGGTATCACATGGGTGTTCATGGGTATACCCATGTGGGTAAATTAATACGTTGCCTCTAAAGTCTCGCGCTTCAAAGTGTATACACATAGCCTACAATATACAAAAAAAACGCGAATTATCCAATAAACCATCGGTAGTTTTTAGCTACATTTAACTGTTTAACTTATTATTATGAGCAATGATACAAACACCTATTTCACAAAAGAGCACTTCGAAAACGAAATCAGACTGGATATAAACGAAGATGTTTTAAAGAGAATTTATAACGATGGGTTAAAGCCAACAGACCAACGACCTATCAACTTCTTCTTTGTAACCGACACGGAAGAAAAAGCCATCTTATTCAAAAACTATCTTGAAGACAACTTTCCTGATTATACCGAAATTGAAGTTTGGGACTACGAGGACAACTTTGAAATCAGAGGATTCACCGCTCCTTTAACAATGGATTTAGAACCTATCAATCACTGGAATCAAGCTATGTGGGATACCGGCTATAGCCATGATTGCGTACTTGATGGCTGGGAAGTAGAAACTTCTTAAACAAAATAGGGATAACCTTCCGATCATCCCTATTAAATATTTAATAAATGCCATTGTTGGTGTTGTCACCAACAATCCGCGCTATGCTTCTACAGCCTGCCCGATCAAATGATTAGCCACCAGATACTCCGCGATCTGCACGGCATTGGTAGCGGCGCCTTTACGCAGGTTATCGCTCACTATCCAGCAATTTAAAGTATTGGGCTGGGTTTCATCGCGGCGGATACGGCCCACAAAAACCTCGTCTTTTTCGTGCGCGTCGAGCGGCATCGGGTATTTCAGGTTAGCGATGTCATCGGTAACGATCACCCCGGGAGCCTTAGCCAATAGGGCTTTTACTTCATCCAGGTCAAAATCATTAGCAAACTCAATATTAACCGACTCGCTATGGCCACCCATTACCGGGATGCGCACGGTTGTGGCGGTAACGCGGATGCTGTTGTCGCCCATAATTTTCTGGGTTTCTTTAATCATCTTCATTTCCTCTTTGGTATAACCGTTATCACCAAAAACGTCGATCTGAGGGATAACGTTCAGATCGATCTTGTAAGGATATGCTTTAGGCCCGTCAATGCCGTTACGCTCGTTCATCAGTTGCTCAACGGCTTTAACGCCTGTACCGGTAACCGATTGATAGGTTGATACCACGATACGTTTGATCTGGTAAGCATCGTGCAGTGGTTTTAAAGCCACTACCATTTGTATGGTCGAGCAATTCGGGTTAGCTATAATTTTGTCTTCGGCGGTTAAAACATCGGCATTAACTTCGGGCACCACCAGTTTTTTGGTAGGATCCATGCGCCATGCCGACGAGTTATCAACCACGGTAGTACCTACTTCGGCAAAACGCGGGGCATCTTTCAGCGAAGTGCTGCCGCCGGCCGAGAACAAGGCCAGATCGGGCTTCATGCTAATCGCAGTGTCTACCGATACCACCTTAAATTGCTTACCCTTGTAAGTAATTTCCTTACCAACACTTTTTTCAGAAGCTACGGGGATCAATTCGGTAACCGGGAAGTTGCGTTCTGCCAGAACCTGCAACATTTTAGTGCCCACTAAACCAGTGGCACCTACAACTGCGACTTTCATTTTTTTTAAATTGTTTAATAAACTAATTAATAGTTTTCAAAGATGCAGATTATTTGTCGCTTATGAAAATTTGGGAAGAAATATCAGATAAAATCTATCAAAAGAGTAGCATATTTTATGCTCTTGTGACGGCTAAATGGCCATTTTAGCATGTCGTCGCCCTCTTTTGATTTCGGCCATTTTTTTACCTTTGCTGCCAGTAACTGACAAGCAACCCATGAGCGAAAAAATTTTGGTAATTGGCGCTAACGGACAAATAGGCACCGAACTGGTAACCGCATTAAGAGGAATTAACGGAGCAGAAAATGTAATCGCCTGCGATATCAACGATCCGGCTTATGCCATTCGCAACAGCGGTCCGTTCGAGTTGGCCAATGTGCTCGATAAAGATAACCTGCACCATATTTTCGAAAAACACCGGCCAACCCAGGTTTACCTGCTGGCGGCAATCCTGTCCGCCTTAGGCGAACAAAAACCCAAAATGGCCTGGGACCTGAATATGACCGGCCTGCTCAACGTGATGGATTTTGCTGTAGAGTTTAAAGTATCCAAAGTATTCTGGCCAAGCTCGATAGCCGTCTTCGGGCCGCATTCGCCACAGCATAACACGCCGCAGTATTGTGTGATGGACCCTAACACGGTTTACGGCTTCAGCAAACTGGCCGGCGAGCGCTGGTGCGAATACTATTTTAATAAATATGGTGTTGATGTGCGCAGTCTGCGTTACCCCGGCCTGATAGGCTGGCGGGCCAATCCCGGTGGCGGCACTACGGATTATGCGGTGCATATCTTCCACGAAGCCATCAAAAAGGGTCAATATCAAAGCTTTTTATCTGCTCAGACAGCCCTGCCGATGATGTATATGGACGATGCCATACGCGCCACTATCGAATTAATGGCCGCCCCGGCAGAAAAAATTAAAATTCGTTCGAGTTATAACCTCGCAGGTATTAGCTTTACACCCGAAATGCTGGCTAACGAGATCACAAAACATCTGCCCGGTTTTAAGATGAGCTACGCCGAAAGCGATCCCCGCCAGGCTATCGCCGATAGCTGGCCCAAATCGATAGACGACAGCGACGCGCAACGCGACTGGGGCTGGAAAATGGAGTACGACCTGGCCGGCATGACGGAAGATATGTTGGTTAACCTGAAAAAACTATATTCGTAGTAGATTAGTCGATAGTCCATGGCCGATAGTCCATGGCAACAAATAAAAGTAATTAACGATAAAACTATGGTCTATAGACTATTGACCATGGACTAAACAAACAATGGGAAGAGCATTCGAATTCCGTAAAGAAAGAAAATTTAAGCGCTGGGCCAAAATGGCCGTGCAGTTTACCCGTTTGGGCAAAGAGATAGTGATGGCTGTTAAAGATGGCGGCCCTAACCCCGAAAGTAACTCACGCCTGCGTACGGCTATGCAAAACGCCAAGGCTGTTAACATGCCAAAGGATCGTGTCGACGCGGCTATCAAGCGCGCATCAAATAAAGACGAATCGAACTACGAAGAGCTGGTTTACGAGGGCTATGCGCCACACGGCGTACCTGTACTGGTCGAAACTGCTACCGATAACACCAACCGCACCGTGGCCAACGTGCGCAGCTACTTTACCAAAGTTGGCGGCACTTTAGGCAAAACCGGCTCGCTGGATTTTATATTTCAGCGGAAGTCGATCTTTAGGTTTGAGCCGGGCGATCGTGACCTGGAAGAGCTGGAATTTGAACTGATCGACTTCGGATTGGAAGAACTTTATCTGGAAACCGACGAAAACGATCATGACATTGCCGTTGCGCAAACCGCATTCGAAGATTTTGGTAAGATGCAAAAGGCTTTGGAAGAAATGCACATCGAGGTAAAGTCGGCCAAACTGGAACGTATCGCCCTATCGCACACCAAAGTTACCGAAGAGCAGGCCGCCGATGTGATGAAACTCATCGACCGACTGGAAGAGGACGACGACGTACAGGCGGTTTATCATAATATGGAGGAGGAGTAGTTTTTTGATTTCGGATTTGTTTTAATTTCGAATGTCGAATTTTCAATTTCGGATTTAAAAAGATCGCTTTTTAACCATCATGTCATTGCGAGGTACGAAGCAATCGCACGGAAGCATGTTCGCCCTGTATAGCATGCGATTGCCACGCTACCGCTCGCAATGACATTTAATATAAGTCGCCCAGCCCATTGTTAGTGTTATCACCAACAATTCAACGCCGCAAATATGACTTTCGAAGAATTCTTCAAAAAGAAAAAGATCGACCTGGTGCAGCTTAAAGCTGCCGAGCCGGCGCTTTTTGCCGAATTTGAAAGCCATTATGCGCAAATGGGCGAAAAAAGCTTCGACCATACCAAAAAATACTGGTTCAATAACCTGCGCCGCCTGTACCATACACCCGAAGAACCCAAGGTTGAAAAGGTGAAGATCGAAAACCCGCTGGCCGAACAAACCATTATCGACTCGGTCACCGAAAAGCCCGAAGCGGCACCGGCGCCAAAGGTCGGTTTTACGCCACGCTTTAAATCAGGCGCAACCAGGCCGGCGACAGAACAACCTGTTACAGAAGAATCAAAGAACCAGACTCCGGCCGTTGCCGGTACCTCCACCACCGACCTGCCAACGGAAGCCAGGAACGAAGAGTCACCTAAACCCAAAGTTGGCTTTACGCCACGATTCAAAGCCGGCGTTACCAAACCTGCATCAGTGGCAGAAACTGAACCAAAAGCTGAAGAAAGTGTCAGGCCCGCCGTTGTTGGTGTTGTCACCAACAATCAACCAACAGAGGCTAAATCCGAAGATAACTCTCTGCCAGCCGAAGAAACGCCTAAACCCAAAATAGGCTTTACACCACGATTCAAAGCCGGTGTAACCAAACCAAAGAAAGAAGAGGGCAAAGAATAAAAAATGCGTTAGGGATAGCAGCGCCCGCCTGCCGGCAGGCAGGGATACCGGCCTGTGACTAATGCCCTGCGCAGTATGAGCGCCCGCCTGCCGGACGGGCAGGGATAGCCCGGCCCAAAGGGAACGCCCAAAAATAGAATCAAGAAGCAAGAGCCAGGATAAGCATCCTGGCTAGTCATTTCTTCACCAACCACTCACCACTCACCACTCACCACACTACCCCTCCAAATCGTTCTGGAATATCTTGTTGTATTTACGCCTGTCGAATTTATACAACTTGGCTGCCCGGTACGACACGCCTTTCTGCTTCTCATCCAGTTCCTTTAAAAAGCCATAGCTCAGCATCTTCTTGCGGAAGTTGCGCTTATCTAATTTCTTGGATAAGATAGCCTCGTACAGTAATTGCAATTGCGTAAGCGTGAATTTTTCGGGCAGCAGCTCAAATGCTATGGGCTGGTAGCTTAGGCGGCGACGCAGCTTTTGGATACTGGTATCAAATATCAGGCTATGATCAAAAGCCAGCTTAGGCAAATCATTAATGGCATGCCAAAATGCTTTTTTGGCGTACTGGGTAACAGGCTTTACTTCCTTTTGCCCTATGATGCGGATCAACGCGTAATAAGCAACCGTGATTACACGCCCCAGCGGGTGGCGGTGTATTTCGCCAAAGGTATGGAACTGCTCCATGTGCATATCGCGAAGGCCCGTAAGTTCGTATAAAATGCGGGTAGCGGCGGTTTCGATGCTCTCGTCGTTCTCAACCAGGTTACCAGGCAGCGCCCACCAGTCTTTAAACGGGTCTTCGTTACGCTCGATGAGCAATACCTTCAATTCGCCTGCCTCGAAACCGAAGATGACGCAATCGATAGAAAAAGCGGAATCAAATTTGGGTAAGCCTGTTTCCAAATGGGTTAGTGTTATTTTAAAAATTTAAATATAGGCTGTTAATCCGAATGAAAAAATAAAAAAATAAATTTAGTTAGTGTAAATTTTACACACTATATTCGCAGTTTCTAAACAAGCCTTACCCGCACATGCAAAACATTCGTAAAATTGCCGTTCTAACCTCAGGAGGTGACGCGCCGGGAATGAACCCATGCATCAGGGCGGTGGTACGCACCGCCATTTACAATAATAAGGAAGTTATTGGCGTAAGGCAGGGTTACCAGGGCCTTATCGATAACAACACCTACCCTATGCATACGCGTTCGGTAAGTAATATACTGGCCCTTGGCGGTACCATTTTAAAAACAGCGAGGTGCCTCGAGTTCCGTACCGACGAAGGCCAGGAGAAGGCTTACCGTAACCTCAAGGCGCAGGAAGTTGACGCGATGGTAGTGATAGGAGGCGATGGTACCTTTACCGGTGCCCTACGTTTTTCGCGCCGTTACCCGGATATTGCGGTGATCGGCGTTCCCGGAACTATCGATAACGACCTTTATGGTTCTGATTATACCCTCGGTTTTGACACTGCGACCAATACCGTTATCGAGGCGATCGATAAGATACGCGACACGGCCGATTCACACGATCGCTTATTCTTTATCGAAGTAATGGGCCGCGATTCGGGCTGCATCGCCTTACGCGCAGGTATTGCCGGCGGTGCCGAAGCCATCATGCTGCCCGAAACCGAAACAGGTATCGAGGATCTGATCAACAAGCTCGAAAGCTCGCCAAATAAGTCATCGAGCATCGTTATCGTAGCCGAAGGCGAGCACCATGGCGGAGCTTACGATATTGCGAAAATTGTTAAGGACAGGATAAAGTCATATCACACTAAAGTTACTATCTTAGGCCACCTGCAGCGCGGGGGCAGCCCAAGCAGTTTCGACCGTATTTTGGGCAGCCGTTTAGGCTATGCGGCGGTCAATGCACTGCTGCAGGGCGAGAGCCAGAAAATGGTGGGTTTACGCGGCAATGCGATCAAACTCACCAGCCTGGAAGAAGCACTGAGCCAGCACGAGTTTAAACTGGAGGACGACCTGATGGAAATGACCAATATATTATCTATCTGACACGATGATAGCAGTTGTATACAGCGGTTCAAACTATGCCGATTGGCGCTTAGCCATCAGGGATAAAACCGTTGCAACTTTTAAAACCCAGGGCATCAACCCTTACTTCAGTGATGAAGCAGCCATTAGGGCCCTGCTCAACAAAAATATAAACCTCATACACCATGCCGAAGAGATCAAAAAGATCTACTTTTTTACCGCGGGCGCTTCATCTCCCGAAAGGATAAAAACCGTACACGACGCATTGGCAACCTTTTTTAAACATGCCAAAGTTTACGTACAGCATGATATATTGGCAGCCGCCATAGCCAGCTGCCGCGAGAAAAAGGGCGTTGTTTGCATCCTGGGCAGTGGCAGCAATGCCGCCTACTATGATGGCCGGAAAATTGTACCTAACAATTATGGTATGGGTTACATTCTGGGCGACGAAGGCTCGGCAAGCTGGATGGGCAAAATGCTCTTAAAGGGTTTTATCAACGAAACCCTTCCCGAAAAGGTATCAAAAAAATTTACCAAACGTTACGATTACGACCGCAAGCAGATACTGGATAAGGTATACCGGCAATCGCAGCCGGCACTGTTTTTAAGCTCGTTTACCGATTTTATTCACGATAACCAGGACGACGAATACATCAAAAATATGGTCGCCGCGGGTTTCCGCGAGTTTATAGCAACCTATGTTGTTCCGCTGCTCAGGCCCGAGCCCGATACCCCGGTGTATTTTGTTGGCTCGGTAGCGGCAACCTTCCAAAACCAGTTGCAGCAAAGCGCTGCCAATATGAACATCAGTATCAGCAACATCATTAAAGAACCTATCAACAATTTATTAAAATATTATTCAAGTAAAAATTAGAAAACATCATGAAAATAGGAATTAACGGATTCGGCCGTATCGGCCGTTTAGCTTTCAGGGCCGCTGTTGACAGGCCGGATATCGAAATTGTTGGCATCAACGATTTGGTTGAGCCCGATTATATGGCTTACATGTTAAAATACGATTCGACCCACGGTCAGTTTAAAGGCACTATCGCTGTCGAAGGTGGTCACCTGGTAGTTAATGGTAAAACCATCCGTGTTACTGCAGAAAAAGACCCTGCAAACTTAAAATGGAACGAAGTTGGCGCCGAAGTGATCATCGAGTCTACAGGTTTGTTCCTGACCCAGGAATCGGCTCAGAAACACATCGATGCCGGTGCTAAAAAAGTAGTGATGAGCGCACCCGCTAAAGACGATACCCCTACTTTTGTAATGGGTGTTAATCATAAATCGTTAAAAGCAGATCAGCACATTATCTCGAACGCATCGTGTACTACCAACTGTTTAGCGCCTATTGCTAAAGTATTGAACGACAAATTCGGCATCGAAGAAGGTTTGATGAGCACTATCCACGCGGTAACCGCCACCCAAAAAACAGTTGACGGCCCATCGGCTAAAGACTGGAGAGGCGGCCGCGGCGCTTACCAGAACATCATCCCTTCATCAACCGGCGCTGCTAAAGCTGTTGGTTTGGTTCTGCCTGAGCTGAAAGGTAAATTAACCGGTATGAGCTTCCGTGTCCCGGTTGCCGACGTATCGGTGGTTGACTTAACCGCCCGCTTAAAAACACCTGCTACTTATGAGCAGGTTAAAGCTGCGATGAAAGAAGCATCAGAAGGCGAATTGAAAGGTATTTTAGGTTATACCGAAGACGAAGTAGTATCTGAAGATTTTAAAGGCGATGCCCGCACCTCGATATTTGATGCCAAAGCAGGTATCTCGTTAAACGATCACTTTGTTAAAGTGGTATCATGGTACGATAATGAATGGGGTTACTCAAACAAACTGATCGATATGGTTCAGGAAGTTGGAAAACTGTAATTAGTCCGTAAGTTGAGAGTCCGTAAGTCCGAAAGATTGTGACTACGATACTTAAAAGCCAGAAAGCCCGGAAATAAACTCCGGGCTTTCTATTTCTATTGACCTTTCATCTGCGGACTTTCGGACTGCGGACTTGCCGACTCTGCCTAAACGTGCACACCCTCCGCAATCTCTTCGATCATCTTTTTGTTGAAAGCTTCCAGATCGGCAGGGCTGCGACTGGTTACCAGCCCGTTATCTACAACAACCTGCTCATCTACCCAATCGGCACCGGCATTTTTCAAATCGGTTTGTAAAGATGGGAACGACGTTAAGTTGCGCCCTTTGATCATCCCGGTCTCGATCAGCAATTGCGGCCCGTGGCAAATGGCGGCTAACGGCTTGCTTTCATCCAAAAACGCCGAAGCAAAGGCAACCGCGTCTTTATTCTGCCGCAACTTATCCGGGTTTAAAACACCGCCGGGCAGCACCAGTGCATCATAATCGTCGGGGCTGGCTTCGCTTAACTTACGGTCAACCTCTACCTCGATTCCCCAGTCGGTTTGATCCCATGCCTTGATCCTGCTTTTTCCGTTGGGCGATATGATGTGCACTGCCGCCCCGGCTGCTTCAAGCGCCGCTTTCGGACTTGTCAATTCAACCTGCTCAAAGCCTTCCTCTGTAAGGATGGCTACTCTTTTTCCACTCAGCGTTGCCATAGTATAGATATTTTAATTTATAATTAATACATCTATAACTACAGGCAGCACAACGAATGGTTTTGAGAAGTTTTAAATGAAGCGAGTCCGAAAGTCCGCAGTCCGAAAGTCCGAAAGAAATTATCTATGTTTTTTTGCTATTAATAGCGATTAAAACATGTTAGAAATTCAAAATGAAACAAAAATTGAAAGTACTTATAGTTGCCCCTCCATCTTTCGGACTTTCGGTCTCCTCGACTTTCGGACTATAAACTACTCGCCCGTTGTTGGTGTTGTCACCAACAACTACTACTTGCTATTCCCGAACAACCAGGGCAGCAAATCAGGTTCGGCAAAGGCATCGTCCCAGCTATTATGGCCATCGTTCGCGTAAAGCGTAAATTTGGGGTGGCCCCCGGCAGCTTTAATGGCATCGACCATAATGAGCGAATGCTGGTACAGCACTACATCATCCTTTTCGCCGTGGAATATCCACATCGGTACTTTTTGCGCGTATATTTTGGCGTTGCGGGTATTATCGCCGCCGCAGATGGCAAAAGCCGCTGCAAATACATCGGGCTTGCGGCGCAGTATCTCGAAAGTACCCATACCGCCGTTGCTTAATCCGCCTATGTACACCCGGTGCTTATCCACAAAAGGTTTATCCAGAAACTGGTCGACACACCCCAGCAGCATCCGCATGGCCGGTGTAGGTTCACCGCCAACTCGGAACAACTGCTTCTCCTTGCCGTTAGCATCTTTTTCAATAACCCGGTTGCTCCACGACCCATCTGCCGGGCATTGCGGGAAAACTACAATAGCTGGAAACTTCTCCCGGTAACGTACCTGCAAAAACAATTGCCCGCCGTGCACAAGCTGCGATTTATTATCATTACCGCGTTCGCCGCTGCCATGCAGCACAAATACCAAGGGATACTTTTGATTGGGATCGAAATGCTCGGGGAACAATATACGATACGGCAGGGTATCTTTTTTGTGGATGTAACTGCCATGTTCGTACATGTTATAATCCTGGGCAAGAGCGTTAACTGCGGTAGTGAAAAGCAAGGCAGCAATAAGGCAGGTGGTGCGGTTTATCATTCGGGTATCTGATTTTGATTTATCTGTCAACGCAAAACTATCAGCAATAGTTTTAAGCCCCCTCTAAATCTCCCCCTGCAGGGGAGACTTTTTTAAAAGCCGTCTTTAAGCCCTCCCTACCGGGGAGGGTTGGGAGGGGCTACTTCTTCACGTTCGCCGGCTGCGGTACTTTAACGTAATACCCGGTTCCATCATAAACACGCTTGCGCGGATGTTGCTGGCAGGCATCAGAGCAGCAGCCATCCAATCTTTCGCCGCAGGCATCGCACTGGGTAAAATGCTCGTTGCACTCGGGGTTGGCGCAGTTGATCATCTTGGCGGTAACGGTGCCGCAGTTGTAACAGGTTGATATCACCTTAGGGTTAACGGCGTTAACGTCAACGGTCAGCCGGTTATCGAACACATAACATTTACCTTCAAAATCCTCGCCGCCGGCCTCTTTACCATATTTGATGATACCGCCATGCAGCTGGTACACATCGGTAAAACCTTCGTGCAGCAACAGGGCCGATGCTTTTTCGCATTTAATGCCGCCGGTGCAGTAGGTTAGTATCTTTTTATCCTTGTATCGGGCAAGTTCGTTTATTTTGGATGGGAAATCGCGGAAGTTCTCAATATCCAGTGTCACCGCATTTTTGAATTTCCCTACCGAATGCTCGTAGTTGGAACGCACGTCGAGCACAATTACATCGTCACGGTCCTTCATAGCTAAAAAATCTTTGGGCTCCAGGTGTTTGCCGGTTTGTTTTTGCGGGTTGATGATGTTAGGGTCGCGCAGGCCTGAGTGTACGATCTCGCTTTTGTAGCGCACATGCATTTTAACAAACGAAGGCTCTTCAACCTCATCAATCTTAAAATCGATACCTGCGAAGCGCGGGTCGGCATGCAGGGTTTGCATGTAGGTGGCGCAGCTTTCGGCAGTGCCAGATACGGTACCGTTCAAGCCTTCATCGGCCACGATGATGCGTCCCACCAGGTTAAGCGATTTACAAAATTTTAAGTGATCGGCGGCGTATTGCTCCGCCTCGCTTATTGTCGAATAACAATAATACAGTAGTGTTTGGTATGTGCTCATAAATACATTGATACTGCTGCAAACAGCGTTTAATGAGCCGCAAAGATAAGGAATAAGTCCGAAAGACAGAAAGTCCGCAAGTCCGAAGTGAAAAATAGGTTAGGAGTTGATGGTCTATCTTGCGGACTTTCCGACTCGCGGACTTCCGGACTTAATTAAAACCCATAATAAATCCTTATCCCCTGCTGGTATTTGGTTGGCCCCTGGTACGATACACCGTAATCAAGCCTGAAAAAAAAGCGCTGCATCCCGACATAAAACTCGGTATAATTGTGATTGTCGCCCGGTTGGGTAAGATAGTTTGCACCAATGATCTCCTCCAGCTTAAGCACCCTTAAACCGGCAATACGGTTAAAAAAATATCCCGAAAAATTATGCTCGATATGCCCTTCCAAAAAACTGGTGCTGTTGTAGGTATAATACGGTAGAAAATGGAAACTTCCGATCACAGGGGTAAAAGTTAAACCCTGGTTACCTTTAAACTGTTTGTAATCGGGATATATAAGGGCGGTGTTGTTAAAAAAATTGCCGGCTTTAAACATATACGAGGTATAACCATAAACGCCGGTTTTAACCCTGTCCTGTATCACTTCTATCTCGCCGTAATCATAATCCACGTCGGAGCCTAATACACTTTTAATGCCCTTGCGGTAAGTTATTTTAATCTGCGGATATTTTGATGGTGCATCAAACCTGCCGGCGGGAGTGGTGGTATACTCCTGCATAAAGTTATAAGTAGCTGATACTTTTAGTGTGACTGCATTGTTTTCCGTAAAAAGTATCGGGTAGTCGGTTAGCGGTGTAACCGGATTATTTGACGTAAAAGTGCTGTTTTGAAATGCGAACACCGTGTTATTCACCAGCGCATTACGTTTGGCGTATTCTATCTGCCCGTCGAACAGCAGTCCGCGGGCCATATCGCGCTGCAGGCCTATCCGCAAATAGCGCGATCGGTAGAGCTTTAAGGCATTGCTTTTAAAAAACAGCGTGCTTATCGTATTGCTGAACTGGCTTACCGACGATTCGCTGTTGATATCCAGTATGTCGCTGCCAAAGCTCCCGTAAACCATGGCCCTGTTTAGCGCATCGTAGGCATAGCTTGCGCTGATGTTGGCATTGAGCAGCTTATTGGCGAAACCATAGCGCAGGTTTGGGGCAATGGAGTATTGCCTGCCATATTCAAACTGCTTGTTGTACGCAGGCTTAAAGTTGATCCCCCAACCCTCCACGGTATTATAAAAAACAGTCTCGTACAAAGGGGGGAAGCTCAATGACGTTTTGCGGCGGAAGTTGACCACCGAATCGACAAAGAAAACGTAACCTACCGGGTTAAATTTGTTTTTTTCGCGTTGCAGCGAATCGAGGTATTTTGGTGTTTCGTGCTGCTGGGCTATCGCATCGCGCAGCTTATAATTACGCGCCTCTTCGGGCGATAAAGGCACAGGGCGGTTTTGCGACCAGTAAGCCGAATCGCGCCGGGCGGTTTGCTCATCGATATGGACCACCTCTCCGTTAAAAAAATTATCGGGGAATTTAGGATCGAGGTTATAATCGGTATAGCAACCCAGTATATAACCATCAAACCTGAAGCCAAAAACATTCCCGCTAAAGGTAAATGCTACCGATGCAGGCTGCCACACATCGCCCTGCAGGTTCATGTATTGCTGATCGATATTCAACGTATCTACCAGGTTAATGCCCGCCTTTTTCGTAACGTACAGGTGCGCATTGTAAATACGCCAGTCGCCATCAGTAATGTAAATATTGCCGGCAAAAGTTGCGCCGTGTACCAGCTTTGGCAACACCTGTATCTTGTAAATAAGGTGCCCGCTTTCGATAACGGTACCCAGCAGTTTGTAATCGTAATAATTTAAGGCCCTGTCGGCAATGGGCGATATAAAACCGCGCGGATTAAGGCCTTCGATATCAAAAATATTTTTATAAAAGTTAACCTGCAGGTCGGCTGCCCGGTTAAAATTAAAAGCGTTGTTATTGCCCGCCGCTTTTGACGACACCATGATCTCCTTATACCGGTGCGGCCCGTCGTAATTAAATTGCGATTGCGATTCTGATAGATACAGGATACCTTTTCCATCCGGCCCGAGCATCAATTGCGTGGCTACTGCCGGCGTTAGCAAACTTTTAGGCGCGCTGATCAGTTTTTGCGTCCCCCTGATGTACACGTTACACGAGTAGCCCTTGGTTTCTGCGAGATAGGCAGCCCGTTTGCCGATAGCCTTACGGATGATATCATAGGCTTTATCTCCATTATCGCCCGGCTTTAACTGGTAATCCTCCTTTTGCAGTTGTACGGCATGACCAGGCGTATTGGTACTGATTTCGATATCTTCGGTGAGTTGTTTATAACCGATAGCACGGTAAATGAGGTGGTATTTGCCCGGGTTAAGCTTCAACTGATAAATCCCTTCGGTATTACCTGCAGTACCCTGCGTAGTGCCTTTAACGTATACCGAAGCAAAAGCCACCGGGTCGCCCAGCGCACTGGTTACTTTACCTGTTAACACAACCTGCTGTGCCGAAACCTGGATGGTCATAATCAGGGCAAAAAGCAGCAATAAATTATTTTTCATATAGTAACTGCTTATAAAAGCTGCTTCAGGCTAAAAAAGTTTGAGTTGCCAGATAGTATTATTTTGAAATGATAATCCCCTTGCCGGGAAATGGACGGTATTGCTTAATTTCGCAGCAGTAAACTGACTAACCATTATGTACAATACCCTGAAACCTGTACTGGAACAAGAGCTTGCCGAAATTGAAAAAGCTGGCCTGTATAAACGCGAACGTGTGATTACCTCACCGCAAGGCGCCGATATTACCGTTACCGGCGGCCAGCACGTCATCAACTTTTGTGCGAATAATTACCTGGGCCTGTCATCGCATCCCAAGGTTATCGCAGCAGCTAAAGCAGCTATTGATACGCATGGCTATGGCATGTCGTCGGTGCGCTTTATTTGTGGTACGCAGGATATCCATAAAGAACTGGAGCGCAAGCTGTCGGAGTTTTTAGGTACCGAAGACACCATCCTGTATGCTGCTGCTTTTGATGCGAACGGCGGTGTTTTCGAACCTTTGTTTAACGATCAGGATGCGATCATATCCGACGAACTCAACCACGCCTCCATCATCGACGGCGTAAGGTTGTGTAAGGCACAGCGCTACCGTTACAAACACGATGACATGGCTGACCTCGAAGCCAAACTCCGGGAAACGCAAAACCTGCGCCACCGCATCATCGTTACCGACGGCGCATTTTCGATGGACGGCACCATCGCGCAACTGGATAAAATTTGTGCCTTGTCCGAAAAATACAATGCTTTGGTGATGATCGACGAGAGTCATTGCTCCGGCTTTATGGGCAAAACAGGCCGCGGTACGCACGAGCATCACAACGTAATAGATAAGATCGATATCATCACCGGTACGCTTGGTAAAGCCCTGGGCGGTGCGTCGGGCGGGTTTACCTCCGGCAAAAAAGAGATCATCGATATGCTCCGCCAGCGCTCCAGGCCGTACCTGTTCTCCAACACCCTCGCCCCTGCCATCACCGGCGCTTCGATAGCTGTAATTGATATGCTGAGCGAAACCACCGAGCTTCGCGACAAGCTCGAAAAAAACACGCAATACTTCCGCAAGGCCATGACCGATGCAGGTTTCGATATCAAACCCGGCGTACACCCTATCGTGCCTGTAATGCTGTACGATGCCAAGCTATCGCAAACCTTTGCCGCACGAATGCTGGAAGAAGGCATTTATGTCATCGGTTTTTATTATCCCGTGGTGCCGCAGGGCAAAGCGCGCATCCGCGTTCAGATATCGGCCGGGCACGATACCCACCATCTGGACAAAGCCATCGCTGCTTTTACCAAAGTGGGCAAAGAGCTGGGCGTGATCAGGTAAATATCTTACATTAAGCAAAATATGAGCCTGGATATGATTTTTAAGAGTTAATCGTTATCTTTCTTTAATCATTTACATACATGAAACGTTTAGCCCTTTTATTATCATTACTCCCTATATTTACCTTCACACAAAACGGCTTCGCTCAAAAAAAGAAGATCGTTGACGACATGTACGGCAAAGATACCAGCGATGCTCCGCGACGTACCGTTGTAACCGATACCAAATTCAGCGTAAAAGATTTTGCCAGCGGTTACCTGGTAATGCCCGATGATAGCCTGCTGTATGGTTGGGTGCGTTTTAACGGCAGCGTTGCCATTTTTAAAGATACGCTTACCAATAAAATAAAGCGTTACGGGCCAAAGGATATTAACGGCTTTGTAGCCGGCACCGATACCTTTAAAACTTTTGTAGATACTATAGTACTCGAGGCGAATCCCTACTACCGTGGTTATTACGGCAACCAGATGTTTCTGAATACACAGTTTGCCCAGCAACTCATCCATGGCAATAAGGTGAGCCTGTATAAATCGGTGCGCGAATACCCGAATATCAATAATTTTAGCGGCTATGGCTACTATCCTTACCGTTATTATCGCGGTGCCGATGGGACTATTAGTCAGGACGCATTATATTTGCAGCGTAAAGGCCAATGGGGATACATCTATGTACCCAACGATAAGCGTGCTTTTAAACGGTTGATGTTACGCTACTTTGCCGATAACCGTGAGCTGGTGCAGGAGATCAACTCCGGTAAACTAACCTACGACGACTTAGACGAAATTGTAAAACGATATAATGATACAAGATAAAATAGACCGGTACACTGCCGAGATCAAAGCCTTCGCGACAGGCAAAGCCGACGAGCTGGAGGCCTTCCGCATTAAATTTTTGGGCACCAAAGGCTTAATTAAAAACCTGTTCGAAGAATTTAAAACTGTTAGCCCCGAAGAAAAACGCACGTTTGGCAAGGTATTGAACGAGTTTAAGCAGTTTGCCGAAGCCAAATACCAGGACCTTAAGGAGCAGTTCGACTCGCAACCCGCAACTGAAAGCTCGCAACTTGATCTTACATTGCCGGGCGATGGCATGGCTGTGGGTTCGCGCCACCCCTTATCGCTGGTGCGTAACGAGATCGTGGACATATTTAAGCGCTTAGGCTTTGTGGTTGCCGAGGGCCCGGAGATCGAGGACGACTGGCATAACTTTTCGGCGCTCAACTTCCCCGAAGAGCACCCCGCCCGCGATATGCAGGATACCTTCTTTATCAAAAAGGGCGCAGGTAACGACATCGCTTTGCGTACGCATACCTCATCTGTACAGGTACGGATGATGGAAGCCGGCAAACCGCCTTTCCGTGCTATTATGCCCGGCCGCGTGTACCGTAACGAAGCTATTTCGGCACGTGCGCATTGCTTTTTCCACCAGGTTGAGGGTTTGTATGTTGATGAGAATGTATCGTTCAGCGATCTGAAACAAACGCTTTACCACTTTGTGCAGGAGCTTTACGGCGAAGGTACGCAGGTGCGTTTCCGCCCGTCGTATTTCCCTTTCACCGAGCCATCGGCCGAGATGGACGTGTCGTGCACCATCTGCAAAGGCGCAGGCTGCAATATGTGTAAATATAGTGGCTGGGTTGAGATACTGGGTTGCGGCATGGTCGACCCTAATGTATTGGAGAACTGCGGCATCGACAGTAAAAAATATACCGGCTTTGCATTTGGGATGGGCATTGAGCGCATCACCAACTTAAAATATGTGATACGGGATCTGCGTTTGTTCTCGGAGAATGATGTCCGCTTCCTGGGCCAGTTCCAAACCGAAGTTATTTAACCGGCGGGGGATTAGCAAGGTGTACGTTTTTTGCAAAACCATAAGGGTATAACAAAACGTATTTAGTAAAATTGGCGGGCATTTCGGTAGTTCATAAATTAAGGATACTTTTATGCTTATATTGATGAAGAAATATTGGGCCTTAGCTTTGATATTGCTGTGCTGGAGTTGTGGTAAAAGTAACCAGGGCTATATTCCGGATGTACCGGTAAGCTTTAGCGCGCCGCTTTCTGATCCGCGTTTAGCTGCCTTGAACAGTTATGGCGGGGCAGTTTTACTAACCGGTGGCGTGGCAGGTATCATTATCTACCGCGAGCCTAACGGCGGTTATGCGGCGTACGACAGGTGCAGCAGCTACCAGCCCGAAAAAAAGTGCGCTGTTACGCTGGATAGCCCTACGTTAACCGTAACCGATCCGTGCAGCGGGTCGAAGTTTTCGTTAACCGACGGGTCGCCGGTAAAGGCCCCCGCAACACGATCGTTAAAATCGTACACGGTTAATGTGGGTAATAATGAAATATCGGTATACAACTAATAAATGGAAGTTGATAAAATAAAAGAGAGCATCAAAAAAGCTGCTCAGGAGTTGTTCAGGAAATTTGGTTACCATAAAACAAGCGTAAACGAAATTGCCCGCCGGGCCAAAATAGCCAAGGCCACCATTTATAAATATTTTGAAAGCAAGGAAGATGTTTTACACGCCCTGCTGATGGATTATATCAAGGTTAGCGTGGATGACCTGATCCACAATTACAACAACGAGATGGACGAGGAAACCCACCTCACCAATCTCATCATGAAAACCAGCCGCCTGAGTTATACCATTTGCAACGAGTTTATCGGCTGGGATTTTATCCGCGAAAGCACCAACAGCCAGGATTTTTTAAAAAGCCTGAGCAACGAGCTCGAAGAACTGCTCATCAGCTCTTTTACCAAGGTGAGCGATTTCCGTAAAGACGAAACCTACCCCCAGCGCCTGCGTTTTCTCATCAAATCGAGCAAAAGCATCGTTTTCAGCTTTGCCTTTACCTCGGTAAGCGATTCGGACGTGCGCAAAAACTTCGTATCCTTTCAAAAAGAGATATTGCCTTATCTGGTAAAGGCGGCGCTGAAATAAAACAAGCGATTAAACCCGTAGCTAAAAGGATGGCAGCCTCGTAATTGTAATCCATACGAGTTTATTTAGGTGCAAGATAATCATTGGGTCCGCGCATCTATTCCTCACATATTTTTTTATTTTTACAGGTAATATGTTCAACCTGTTCCATTTAAGTGGGTATTATTATATCCCTGTTGCATTGCAGGCTTTTTGCTGCTTTCATGCCTACAGGCGTGGCACCCTGAATAATTGGCTATGGATAATCGTGTTTGTGCCGGTTATAGGTTCAGTCATTTATCTTTTTTCGGAAGTGTTCTCATCGCGCGGTGTTCGTCGCCCCAAAATAGATGTAGGCGCCATCGTCAACCCCGGCGGCAAGCTCAAAAAACTGGAGAATGAGTTGCGCTTCTCGGATACCTTTGCTAACAAAATTAAACTGGCTGATGCCTATCTGGCTGCAGGCTATATCGATAATGCACAGGAGTTGTACGAGGGCGCGTTGACCGGCTCGTTTGCTGATAACGAGCACGGGCTGTCGCAGTTACTGGTTATTTACTACAGGCAGGAAAAATATAGCGATGTGATCAATATCGCGAAAAAGATATCACGATCACAGAAGTTCCCAAAATCGACTGCCCATTTACTTTACGCCCAGGCACTGGAGCATACCGGCGAGACCGAACTGGCCGAAAAAGAATTTAAAGCGATGAAGGGCCGCTACTCCTGCTTTGAGCAACGTTACGAATACGGCTTATTCCTGAAACGCCAGAATCGGCCTCAGGATGCCGAACGTATCTTTAACGAAATACTGGACGAGGTACCGCAACTAAGCTCGATGGAAAAGAAAAATGCCCGCGCCTGGGCAGCTAAAGCCAAGCTCGAAATGCGCGATATGGTGAGTTGAACGCCCCTCCGCCGCCCTGTTACCCGCACGTATCCGACTTCAAACCCTACCCTGTTTTGATCTTTAACTTAAATTTATTTGCATTTATAAAGTATTTATATTTACTTTGAAATACAAAGTACTTTATGGTCAAACAACTACTTTGTAGCAGCCAGCTAACATCGGTTATATTTTTAGTTATTAACTCTGAAATACAAAGTACTTTAAAAACCCAAAAAAATATGCACACAAGTAATTACTGGATAAATCATTTCAAGGAAAATGCAACCAAAAACCGGATCTATTGGGCTGCCGGACCTGAAATCTCTGCCGATGAAATTAAAACTATACTGCCATCGTTACAAGCCTGGCAACTGGGCGAAACATCAGAAGGGCTGCATCTGATCGCCGCTTCGACCAAATATGCCCATAAAATCGGCGATGCCGATTATGTGGACGCTGTACGGTTATTTATTAAAGAAGAACAAAAGCATGGTAATAACCTGGGCCGGTACCTGGACGAAATTGGCCAGCCGCGGATAAGGCAAAACTGGGGCGATACCCTGTTTCGTAAAATAAGGTACTTTAACACCAGTATGGAGATATGGACGCTGGCCGTGATCGTAGTTGAAAGCACCGCCCAGGTTTTTTACCAGGCTTTAAAGGATGCTACTCAATGTGATCTGCTCAGGCAAATATGTACCGATATATTAATTGATGAGGCTTACCATATCACCTTTCAAACAGAGCGCCTGGCTATGATCTATCATAACAAGCCTGGGTTCTCAAAATCCTGGCGAAAGCTGGCTTATAAGTATTTTTTTTATGCCACAGCTGCCCTGGTATGGTTTGCACACCGCAGCCTGTTTAGAGCCGGGGGCAACAGCTTCAACGTGTACATACACAAAATGATTTTAAAATACCAGAAAACTTTACACTTTATAACGCAACGCATAAGCACACAATTAGATAGCGCTGCAATTTAAGATCAAAGAAATAAACCGACAATAGCAAGCTAAAGAATCTCCAGCTAAATTTTTTTTCATAATTTCTAAAATACTTATCTTATGAACATGAATAATCACATCGAACACCTGTATTTCAAGTCGAAAAAGACCTCATTAATCGTATTGGCGGCAACGGCTGTCATTTGCTCAAGGATGTTTTTTTTCTTTTTCAATGATCCTGAAGGTCCGAATCTTTTAATAGTTACAGGCTTCGCATTAGCAGTGTATTCATTATCTGCTGCGGCATATCTGTTCGCGCCTGTCAAAATAACGGGTGCCAAGAGGCTTTCGGCAGTAATTTTTCTCCAAATATTATCGGTTACCGGCCTCTATTTCTGTATGAAGTGATTAGTTTCTGCTTTCTGCCAGAAATATCATTCACAATTAACATAAATTTAACATAATTATACCAAAATCAAATTTGGTTTTTAGTATAATTTTTACTATGCTTGCATAATATTAAATTCAAATGCCATGAGTCGCGAATTGAAAGATTTTTCAAACATGATCGATGAGCGCTTTGAATTAGCTGACGCAAACGAACCGGAAGGATTTTGGGAATTTATTATTTGTTTGTTCATCTAAACCAGGCCTCAAGCTGATCCCTGCTTCCACGCTTTTAAAGGGTGCTGAGCTATTTTGTGCCTGTATTTTAGCAAATCCGATATTTCAGGTTAACTTTGCAGCCGAATGAGGACCTACGCTGTAAAAGAAAAAAAAGTAATAGAAAACGTTACCATAATCGACATTGCCGAAGAAGGCAAAGGCGTTGGTAAAACCGACGACCTGGTAATATTTGTGGAAAAAGCTATCCCTGGCGATGTGGTGGATGTAGAGATCTATCGTAAAAAAAAGAACTTCGCCGAGGCTAAGATCCTTAACCTGGTAAAACCATCCGGATACCGCACCGAAGCCTTTTGCCAGCATTTTGGGGTTTGCGGCGGCTGCAAATGGCAGCACATGCTGTACGACGCTCAGCTCACCTACAAACAAAAATCGGTTACCGATGCTTTACAGCGCCTGGCCAAGGTCGAGCTGACCGGCATGATCCCCATCCTGCCCTCAAAATTCACCAGCTATTACCGCAACAAGCTCGAGTATACCTTCAGCAATAAACGCTGGCTCAACGATGGCGAGATCCGCACCGACGATACCGATATGAATGCCCTGGGTTACCACATCCCGGGCCGTTTTGATAAGATACTGAACATTGAGCACTGCTACCTGCAGGCCGATCCGTCGAACCAGATCCGCAACGGCGTACGCGAATATGCGCTTAAATACGGCATGAGCTTTTACGATGTACGCGAGCATACCGGCGCTTTGCGTAACCTCATCATCCGCAGCTCGTCAACCGGCCAGCTGATGGTGATCGTGGTTTTCGCTTACGCGGATGGAGAGCAAATTGAAGGCATGATGCAGTTTGTTGCAGATAGCTTTCCGCACATCACTTCGCTGTTGTACATCGTTAACCAGAAAAAGAACGATACCATATTCGATCAGGAGGTAATTACTTACCGTGGAGAAGATCATATCCTCGAAGAAATGGAGGGTATCAAGTTCCGTATCGGGCCAAAATCGTTCTACCAAACCAACTCGGAGCAAGCCCTGCACCTGTACGAAATTGCCCGCGACTTTGCAGGTTTTAAAGGCGACGAACTGGTTTACGATCTGTACACCGGCGCAGGTACCATTGCTAACTTTATAGCTGCCCATGTAAAACAAGTGGTGGGTATAGAGTATGTGCCGCAGGCTATCGAGGATGCCAAAGTAAATTCGTTCATCAACAACATCACCAATACCAAATTTTTTGCAGGTGATATGAAGGATGTGCTTAACGCCGATTTTGTAACAGAACACGGCAAACCCGATGTGATCATCACCGACCCGCCACGCGCAGGCATGCATGCCGATGTGGTTGCCCGTCTGATGGAGATCGAAGCGAAGAAGATCGTGTACGTAAGCTGTAATGCCGCCACACAGGCCCGCGACCTGCTGGTACTGAAAGAAAAATACGACGTGGTTAAAATACAGCCGGTAGATATGTTCCCGCAAACACAGCATGTTGAAAATGTGCTGCTTTTACAATTACGAATTGCTTAACACAATGGACCCCGAAGAACTGTTAAACGACAATACCGAAGGCCAGGCCAAAAAAGAAAGCCCTTTGAAAAGCCTCGAGGCCGATCTGAAAATCTATAGCGAATCTATACGCGAGGTAGCTATCGAGATCATGGTTGAAGGCATTTCGCTCTATCCTATCTTCATAGCTCACCAGCACGAGGTAAAGCTTGGCGAAGTGATACTCGACCGTATCGAACTCAACACCAACTGGACCATCAACGCCTCCACTTTAGAGGAATTTGTTGAAGCCGGCGTGATCAAAAAACAACTGCAGGAGCGCTTTATCAAGACCTATAAAAAACCCGAAGACTTTATGTGCATATTTGCCGTAGTGCCCGAAGGAGCTAATTTTATATTTTTCCCATACGCCAAAAATTAATTTTTACCTTAGTCAACACAAAGCTATTGCTCATGCCCGACAAAAAAATATTGGTACTTAACGCACAGCAAATACAGCAGAAGATAGACCGTATTGCTTACCAGGTATTGGAAGACAACCTGGACGAAAAGGATATCATTATTGCCGGCATTTTACCCCGGGGCAACTTTGTGGCCGAAAGGCTGAAAAAGGTTTTGGATGATATCGCCCCCTTCACCAGCAAACTCATCACGATCGAACTCGATAAAACAAGTTCATCGCTCAAAGCCAAAATGGATGTAAATGTTGCCGAATGCGCCAATAAGGTAATTATCCTGGTCGACGATGTATTGAGCAGCGGCAAAACCCTGGCTTATGGCTTAGGCGTTTTTTTAGATGTGCCGCTTAAAAAAATGAGCACCGTAGTATTGGTCGATCGTAACCACAAAAGTTTCCCCGTAGCTACCGATTACGCGGGCGTAGCCTTATCAACCGTTTTAAAAGAGCATATCGATGTTGTTTTAAACGAAGCCGGGCAGGAAGACGCCGTTTACCTGCGCTGATCAGCTGGTTGCGACGAGTGCAGCCATATCATCCACATTCAGCGTCAGCCCATCTAAAATATGCGTTGCCTGGTTGTAAAAACCTTCACGTTCGGCCAGTTTACCGTCAATAAAAGCAACGAGTTCATCACCTTTTTTGCCTTGCAGTACCGGGCGCACCACTCGTGCGTTCTCCAGCCTGTCGGCCAGCGTTTTTGGTGATAGTTTAATGTACAGTGTTTGGCCGTGCGTATTCATCCAGTCCATATGATCGAAAAAGCAAGGCAAACCGCCGCCGGTTGATATCACGGCCTTTTCGGGATAAGGATACTGTTTCAGCACTTCCGATTCAAGCCTACGAAATTCCTCTTCGCCGTGTTCGGCAAAATATTCAGCTATGCTTTTGCCAACCCTTTCAACCAAAACCGTATCCAGGTCAATAAACTCATACTCCAGCCTGGCCGCCAGTTTTTTGCTCCAGGTAGTTTTACCGCAGCCCATAAAGCCGATTAAATAAATATGGTTTGGATTAGAATTGGTTGACATGCGGCAAAAATAATGGGGATTTATCAATATTTAAATTATTTCAAATAATAGGTTGGTATGATGTTTTATTATGCTCTGTAGGAGTTACCTGTTTATAGAAAATATTGTGGGAGTATTTTTGCCCTGTAAGGGCTACTCTCAATTTACAAGTATTTGGGCGTGTCCCCATCGGGCCGGGCTATCCGCTCATACGCCTTCAGGCATTAGCCACAAGGCCGGTATCCGCTTCTATCCATCACGCATTAGAGAGCCGGAAGCACGAAGCTTATAGCCAGAAGCAAAAAACCTTCAAGCTTGCCGCTTCAAGCTAAAATCCGAAATTGAACATCCGAAATCCGAAATCAAGAAAGTTTTACCCTCGGGTCGACAGCTGCGTACAGCAGATCAACCAGGATGCTGATCACCACGAAGATAAAAGCGATGAAAAGGATCGAGCCCATCACCACCGGGAAATCGGCTTTCTCCAAAGCATCTACCGTAGCCTTACCCAGGCCATTATAACCAAAGATGTATTCCACAAAAAACGAGCCTGCCAGTAACGAAGCAAACCAGGAAGCAATAGCCGTTATTACCGGATTTAAGGCATTTTTTAAAGCATGGCGGTAGATGATCGTCCGCTGCCCTAAGCCTTTTGCCCTGGCGGTGCGGATATAATCCTGCCCTAAAACATCCAGCATGGCGCTGCGGGTAAGCTGTACAATAATGGCCAGCGGTCGCAAACCCAAAGTCACCATTGGCAGCATCAGGTTCTTAAGCGTAAGCACCTCACCTTTAAACGGGTCGTAGGTAAACAAACTGCCCGACATGTTTAACCCCGTGTACCTGCTCAACACAAAACCAAACACCCAGGCTATCAGTATCCCCGCAAAAAAAGCTGGTGCCGATACCCCGATCACCGAAAAGCTCACCCAGAATTTATCCAGCCAGGTATCCTTGCGCACGGCGCACACTATTCCTAAAAATATCCCGATCAGGGTAGCAAATATCATAGCTGTAGTAGCCAACACCAGCGTATTCGGTATCACATCCATTAAAGTAGCGGCAACCTCTTTACGCGTTTGATACGAGCGGCGCAGGTACGGCCATTTCAGGGCCAGTACATGAGTTGTCGAAACCGGGAATAACCTGGCATAATGGTATTTGGCCTGCTCTTCCGGCGTATTCAAATGCGCGCCGACCGGCGAAAGGTCGTTCAAATAATAAGCAAACTGCACCGGGATAGATTTATCCAGGCCAAACTCCTTACGTACCGCCTGCAGCGACTGTACATCGGCACGCTGCCCCTGCGTCATCCGGGCGGGGTCGACAGGTAAAATATTGAACAGAAAAAACACCACAACCACCACGCCCAGCATCACCACCAGTCCGTACCCTATTTTGCGTAGTGTGTAGCTAATCATTTACGGATGCTGCAAATAGTTTTTAACCAGTTTATCGAATGATGGCATAGTATGGTAATGCCATTTGTTGACGATGCTGCCGTTCTTCATCAGCAAAATGCCGGGGTTCGAGCGTACCATGCTTTTCAGCGGAACGCCATCGGCATAAAATATTTCGCTCACCAGTTTATGCTGTTTGGCAAAAGCTTCGGCATTGCGCGGCGCGTCCGACGTTAAGATCACCGTGCGGATGTTGTAATTATCGGTCAGGGTAATAGCTAAGGCATTTAAACGCTCCATGGCCGGGATGCTGGTATGGCTCAGGTCGTACGCTACGATGATCACATTATAAAACGGATTACTTAACAGTTCCTTGGTATACTCGTTCCCCTGGGCATCGTTTATCCGCAGGTCCTGGATTTTCGGGGCGAAGCCTTTTTTAACCAGTTTACTTTCAGGGTTGCCTACAATCGTCCAGCTGCTGTCTTTCCAGATACCGCTTTTGATGTATTCCTTGTCGGTCATATCCTGTACAGCGGCAGTTTTCTTGTTCTTTAAATGATAGGTGATCTGAAACTCATCGGGCATAGCTCCCGGCGGCGTTTTCATCTCATCCAAAATATTAGCGCCTACCTTGTATGGCAAAAAGTCCATCACAGGCAAAAAGTTATAGGTATAAAAACCAACCCCGAACGACAGGATGATAGCCACCCAGGTTACTCTCTTTTCAATTTTCCTATCCTTAAATACCGGCGTGATATATGCCCGTTTAATAAAAATAAAGATGATAAACAACAACAGGATCAGGTCTTTACTGAAAGATTGCCAAGGCGTTAACACAATGGCATCGCCAAAGCAGCCGCAGGTTTGCACCACTTTAAAAAAGGCCGAGTAAAACGTTAAAAAGCTAAAAAAGATGATCAGCAGCAGCAAGCCCCAGGCTATCCTTTTGCCTTGCGTGCCGATGAGCAGGGCAAAGCCGAAGAACATTTCCAGTGCGCATAAAAATATGGCCATACTTACCGTCAGCGGGCCTAAAAATGTAAGATGGAATACCTCGAAGTACTCCTCCAGCTTGTACGAAAAGCCCAGCGGGTCGTTAGCCTTGATCAGGCCCGAAAAGATAAAGAGCAAGCCAACAAGGATACGGCACAGCCAGAGTATCCAGGTAACCGAAACCGAAATCTTTCTGTCTGCCATGGCTTAATTCGTCAATTTAATTAGTGCAAAAACCGAATAGTTCAGCATATCCTGGTAATTGGCCTTCACCCCTTCGGATGCCAGCGTAGCGCCCTGGTTATCTTCAATCTGCTTTACGCGGAAGATCTTCATCAGTATCAGATCAGTTAACGAGCTGATGCGCATATCGCGCCATGCCTCGCCGTAATCATGATTTTTGGCGAACATCAGTTCCCTGGTCTCTTTTACTTTTTCCTCAAACAGCTGGCTCACCCGGTCGAAAGGCATTTCCATCGGGTCGTCGGCTGTCAGTTCCAGTTGCATCATCGCTATAACGCAATAATTAACAATGCCGATATATTCGCCTTTAATATCATCGCCTACTTTCGATACTTTTTTTTCTTCGAGCGTGCGGATGCGCTGTGCTTTAATAAAAATCTGGTCGGTGATGGATGCCGGTCTTAGTATGCGCCAGGCTGTTCCGTAATCGCGGGTCTTTTTTAAAAAAAGCTCGCGGCAGGTATTAATAACGGTATCGTATTCGTGTGCTGTATTTGCCAAGTTTCCTTTTGTTGTTGTAATGTTGTAATGTTGTAATGTTGAAAAGTTTTGATCTGCTTCAGGCAGATTCTGTGCAAATTAACATTTAAACCTTTCAACGTTCAAACATTTCAACTGTCTTCCGAATGGCTAAAGATACGTTTTTTCGCAAAAACACCACCCTCAATGTACACGGTAAATTGATCGGTTTGACCCAACCAAAAGTTATGGGCATCATCAATATCACGCCCGATTCGTTCTATGCCGGCAGCCGTAAGCAAACCGTTGAAGATGCGTTGGCACAAGCCGAAAAAATGCTTACCGACGGCGCTGATTTTCTGGATATCGGCGCTTACTCGTCCCGGCCCGGCGCTGCCGACATCTCCGTGCAGGAAGAGATCGACCGGCTACTGCCCATTGTCGAAGCTATTACTCAAGCTTATCCCGAAGCCATTTTATCTGTCGATACTTTTCGTGCCACGGTTGCCTTTGCGGCGATAAAAGCCGGTGCGCGTATCATTAACGATATTTCGGGCGGCGGGCTGGATGAAGATATGTTTGCCACCGTAGCCAAACTGCAGGTGCCCTACATTTTGATGCACATGCGGGGAACGCCACAAAACATGATCCGCCAGACTGATTATACCGACGTATTCGGCGAGGTATTTGATTATTTTGCCGAACGCATTTACCGCCTGCGTAAACTGGGTGTACACGATGTCATCATCGACCCGGGCTTCGGCTTTGCCAAAACACATGAGCAGAGCTACGAACTGATGCGCCGTTTGCAGGAATTTGAGCGCCTGGAACTGCCCGTATTGGTCGGCGTATCGCGCAAACGCATGGTGTTCAACCTAACCGGTGGCACCGCAGCCGATGCGCTAAACGGTACTACGGTATTCAATACCATCGCGTTAAGCAAAGGGGCTAATATTTTACGCGTGCACGATGTGAAAGAAGCCGTTGAAGCAGTGAAAATATGGCAGGCCTGCCAACAGGCAGGGGGGAAATTGTAAGAAAAATTTGCACCGTTCTTACATCTATCCGTGTTTGAGTGTTGCTCCTAAACTTTAAATATACTCATTTATTAGCAGTTATACAATTTCACCCGGCTAAAACATTGTCCGTATTCACGCCTTGATGCTGCAATTTTATTGAATGAATACTCAGGTAAGGCTGCATCGCAAAAAGTTCCGTCAATGTTTCGGCATTATCCCCATCAGGTTGCTGCACACTTACCAGCAACTGGTTCCCGATCGTATCTATCCAGGTCATCGGCTTGCTGAACAGCTCAATGGCTATACGGTGTTTGCTTTTATCCCGTATGTCCGATTCCACAATCTCGAATTTATAGCTGCCGAAAGGCACAAACAGCTTCCCCAGGTTATTCAATACATCAGGCATTTTGCCGTTCAGTTGTTGCAGGTAAGGCGTAACCGATGCGCTTACCAAAAAATGCAGCTTTTCGGCTTTGGGCACATTGTTCCGTAACTCGCTGAAGGTGTGATACTGCGTTTCTGCATTATACAGCTGCGATTGCATTAAAAACTCGGCATAGGTTGCATCAAACACATACTTTTCCCAAATGTTCTCCGCAGCCGCGTCGATAATCTTGCGGTACACCAGCCTGATCTTGCCTTTATTCGCCATGGTTTACGCAGCTACATAAATGGTATGCGTCAGCACATAACCGGCCCGATACGCTCCCGGTAACGGTTGCCAGTTCGTTGCTTAACGAATCTGAAAAAACAGTGTCTGCTGTGTTGGCCGTATCCTGTGTACCATGCGCCTTATAATCGCTGGCAGTGGTATAAACCGTATTGCAAATATCGGTAGGAAAAGCAATTTGCGTTATCAGCAACGATGTGCCCGAAGCATTATAGATATGTGCATGGATATGCGGCGCACGGCCCGAATACCAGCCGGGGAAAATACTCGTAAAAGTTACCAGCCCGTTAGCATCGGTAGTCTGGCGCCCGCGCAGGTAATGCAACCCTGTCAGGTCGACCGTCGAATAACTGCCGCCGGGGCCATCAACATATTCAGAGTAATAGCCTACAGCAGTGCAGTGCCAGATATCAACCATCGCATTAGCCAGCACAGCGCAATTGTCGTTGGTATTTAAGATGCTGATCTTGATGGTGAGCGGCACACCGGCCTGCCCGTCGGTAATATTCGATCGTACGTAGGATGACGGCGATTTGGTGGGGTACGGCCCAGCGGTCTCTGTCGGACTAACCGAACACGAGCCCGACGATGATGAACTAGCCGATGAACTGCTGCTTGCCGGCGAAGCGATACTGCTGTCGTCATAAGTCGATTTTTTGCAGGAGCTTGCGAGTGGCGCGATGGCAGCCAAACCCAGGGCGGTAAGGCCGTTGCGTAAAAATGATTTTCTTTCCATGCTGAAATAGTTTAAGTTAATTAGGGGCTGACGGCCGGACAATTTTTGAGCCTTTATCCAACCATCATGATGCTAAACTATCGCCCGAAAATGAAAAGGAAATGAAAGGTAATATAGCTGTTACTTTTTAACAAAAATTAACGTTTTGGGACTGATTATTTCACGCAAAGGCGCATAAGTCGCTAAGAGGATGCCTTAGAAAAACTTAGCGCCTTAGCGAGAAAAATTCGGAAGATTACACGTCTTTCATCAGCTTTAAAACCGAATCCACATACTCCCGGTCATTTGCTAAACGCGGCACTTTGTTTTGCCCACCTAATTTGCCGCGCTGTTTCATCCAGTTAAAAAAGGTATTGTGTGGCGCCGAATGCACCTTGGGGCGGTGCAGGGCCATATCTTTAAAGCGCTTGGCGTCGTAATCGGAGTTGATCTTGCGCAGGGTTTCGTCGAGCAGGTCGACGAAGCGTTCAAACTCGGCAGGCTTTTTCTCGAACTCGATGATCCACTCGTGCCCGCCTGCCTCACCTTCCGAAAAATAAATAGGAGCGGCGGTATAATCGCGGATGATGGCGCCGGTTTGCCTGCAGGCTTCGTTCAGCGCGCGCTCGGCATTATCGATGATCACCTCTTCGCCAAAGGCATTGATAAAATGTTTGGTGCGGCCGGTTACCTGTATACGGTACGGCGCCAGGCAGGTAAAGCGGATGGTATCGCCTATCATATACCGCCACAGGCCCGCGTTGGTACTGATAATGAGCGCGTAGTTTTTAAACAACTCTACCTCATCAAGCGTAAGCGTTTTGGGATGCTCGTCGTGAATATTTTCAAGCGGTAAAAACTCGTAAAAAATACCGTAGTCAAGCATCAGCAGCATTTCACCGCTATCGTCTTCATCCTGCAAACCAAAAAAACCTTCGGAAGCGTTATAGGTTTCGAGGTAATACATGTCATCCTTGCCGATGAGCTTATTAAACTGCTCGCGGTACGGCGTAAAGCTTACCGCACCATGAAAGTAAAGCTCCAGGTTGGGCCAAACATCTATGAGGTGTTTTTTACCGGTTATTTCGAGCACGCGTTTAATGAGCAGGATATTCCAGGTAGGGACGCCGCTTAAACAGGTAACGTTCACATCAAGCGTAGCGCTGATCATTTTTTCGATCTTCTCGTCGTAGTCTTCTATCAATGCTATCTCGATGTTGGGCGTGCGCAAAAATTCGGCCCACATGGGCAGGTTTTTCATGATCACGGCGCTCAGGTCGCCAAAAAAGGTATCGGGCGCAAAGCCGCTGGGCTGGTGGCTGCCGCCTAAGGTCAGTGCTTTTCCGGTAAATATTTTGGTATCGGGGCGGTTGTTGCAGTACAGGGTCAGCATATCCTTACCGCCTTTAAAATGGCATTCGGCAAGCGATTCTTCGCTCACCGGGATAAATTTGCTGCGGTTATTGGTCGTGCCCGAAGATTTGGCGAACCATTTAATTTCGGATGCCCAAAGCACATTCTGCTCGCCTTTCAGCATCCGCTCGATATAAGGCCGCAACGTATCGTAAGTTTGTATGGGTACGCGCTCTTTAAACTGCCTCAGGTTGCTGATGCTCCGGTAATGATGCTCTTTGCCCCATTCGGTATTTTCGGCGCCGGCAATGAGTTGCTCAAACCATTCGTCCTGCACCTCGTTGGGATATTTCTGAAAAAGCTCTATCTGGTGGATACGCTTCTTCATAAACCAGGTAAAAACGGAGTTGATGATCGTCATAAGGGCAGGGGCCGGTTATGCAAAGGTTTTTCTTTTCAAAACAAAGTTGGCGCCCAGGTAAACCTTGCGCACCATTTCGTTAGCGGCCAGCACTTCGGGTACGCCGCTTTCCAGTATCTTGCCTTCAAAAAGCAGGTAGGCACGGTCGGTTATGGATAGGGTTTCCTGCACGTTGTGGTCGGTTATCAGGATGCCGATGTTACGATGGCGCAGCTTGGCCACCATCGATTGTATCTCCTCTACCGCAATCGGGTCTACACCCGCAAAAGGTTCATCCAGCAAAATAAATTTAGGGTCGGCAGCCAGGGCACGGGCAATCTCGGTACGGCGCCGCTCACCGCCCGAAAGCAGGTCGCCCCGGTTTTTCCGCACTTTATGCAGGCTAAATTCGTCTATCAGTTCTTCCAGCTTATCTTTCTGCTGTGCGTCGGTCAGCTTGCCCATTTCGAGTACAGCCTTGATATTGTCTTCAACAGATAACTTCCTGAATACCGAAGCCTCCTGCGCCAGGTAGCCTATCCCCTTTTGTGCGCGGCGGTACATGGCGTCGCCGGTAATATCCACATCTTCCAGGTATATAGTGCCCTCGTTAGGTTTGATCAGCCCGACGATCATATAAAACGATGTGGTTTTACCCGCACCGTTAGGGCCAAGCAATCCCACAATTTCGCCCTGCTCAACGCTGAACGATACATCGTTCACAACAGTACGCTGTTTATATTTTTTTACTAAATGTTCGGCGCGTAGGATCATGGTAGCGATATTATAATTTCAAACAAAAGTAATAAAAAAAAGCCCCCGCTAAATCTCCCCCGGAAGGGGAGACTTTTAAAACCTGATGGCTCTTTAAAGCCCTCCCTTCCGGGGAGGGTTGGGAGGGGCTGGGTTCTAATAAGTCTTTACCCCTTTTATATTCAATTGTATGCTTCGCTTCTCGCGCCACACATTTTCCTCAATAGTATAACAAATATCAAAAGGTATACCTTTGGCCAGTTTCGGCAGGTATTCTCCTAAATTGAACGCGATACAATCAAACGCGGGCGAGCCTTCCTGTATAACGGTCATTTTGATATGATTAGCGCCCACCAGGCTGGCATTACCGCTAACATACACATTTCTGGTAATGAAAACCGGCGACATGTTCTCAGGCCCAAACGGACCGAACCGGCCCAGTATCCTGAAAAACTTGGCGTCTATCTGCTTTAAACTCAGTTCGGCATCAATGTTGATCTGCTGGATCAGCATCTCATCTGTAATAGTGGCATTAACCACCTGCTCAAACCGCTGGCTGAATGCTTCCACGTTTTCGGGAGCCATGGTTAACCCGGCGGCATACTTGTGCCCGCCGAACTGAATGAGCAGGTCGCTGCAATCGCACAAAGCTTCGTACAGGTCAAACCCTACCACCGAGCGTGCCGAACCGGCCACGTGCCCGTTTGAGCGGGTAAGCACAATGGTTGGCCTGTAATATTTTTCGGTAAGCCGCGATGCAACAATACCGATAACACCCTTATGCCAGTTTTCGTTAAATACCACGGTCGATTTACGCCCAACCATTACCGCATCGGCCGCTATCATGCTCAGGGCTTCGTCGGTAATATTAAGGTCGTGTTCCTTGCGCTCAACATTTTTGGAGTTGATAATGAGCCCCTTTTCAGCGGCTATATTTTCGTCGCAGGCGATCAACAGTTCAACAGCATGGCGTGCATCGTCGATACGTCCGGCAGCGTTGATACGCGGACCGATCAAAAACACAATATCGCTGATGGTATAATTCTCGGTTTTACCTACCGATTGCATTAAAGTTTTTACGCCGATGCACGGGTTGGTATTTAACTGCTGTAATCCGAAATAAGCCAGCACACGGTTCTCGCCGGTAATGTGCACAATATCGCAGGCAATGCTGATAGCCACCAGCTCAAAATAGCTGTACAGTTCCTCAAACGGGATATCGTTTTTTTGCGCATAGGCCTGTATCAGCTTAAAGCCTATCCCACAACCCGAAAGCTCTTTATACGGGTACTCACAATCTGCACGTTTAGGGTCGAGCACGGCTACCGCATCCGGTATTTCGGCACCCGGTGTATGGTGGTCGCAGATGATGAAGTCGATACCTGAAGTTTTGGCATATACTATTTTATCGACCGATTTGATACCGCAATCCAGCGCGATGATCAGGCTGAAGCCATTTTCGGCGGCATAATCGATCCCCTGGGTTGAAATACCGTAACCTTCTTTATACCTGTCCGGAATGTAATAGTCGAGATCAGGATAATACTTCTTAAAAAAGCTGTATACCACGGCTACCGAGGTGGTACCATCCACATCATAATCGCCGTATATCAGTACTTTTTCACCGTCGGTAAAAGCCTTTTCAATACGTAATATGGCTTTTTCCATATCGCGCATCAAAAACGGATCGTGCAGGTGGTTGAGGTCGGGCCTGAAAAAGGTTCGGGCTTCTTCAAAATTACGGATACCCCGTTGTACCAGAAGCAGGCTCAGAACAGGATCGATATTGAGATCGGCCGATAGTTTGCGTACATCACCATCGTCCAACTTTGCCTTTACCGACCATCTTTTTTGCATATCTTCGCTGTATAAACAGTAAATATAGTTATTGAGTTATTAATTGAATAGCTTTAGTTGATTAGTTACTCACAATCCATTGTTATACAATGCATATTTTTCCGCTTAATGAAGGTTCGTACTCCGTCGATTCCACCAAAAAGTTCATTCCCTTCGATCCGGTTACCGACAGCTATCGCGACAGGCCGGGATCGCTTTTTATCCATGTGCAGCCTTTTTTAGTTAAAACGGATACCGACCTGATTTTATTTGATTCGGGCCTGGGTTTTAAAAATAACCAGGACGAACTCATACTCCACCAAAACATCCGCAACGCCGGCTTCGACCCTGAAGACGTAAGCCTGGTGCTCATGTCGCACCTGCATTACGACCATTCGGGCGGCCTGGTTATCGAGCGTAACGGCAGATGGGAGCCGTCGTTTCCGGGTGCGGTACATGTGATACAACGCGGCGAATGGGAGACTGCTTTTGCAAGCCGTTCATCATCCTATCATAAATACATCTTTGATGCATTGCAGCGCGGCGTGCAGATTGATTTTGTTGAAGGCAGCGGTACGTATAAACCGGGCATCAGCTATGAGCTATCGGGCGGGCATTGCCAGTACCATCATGTTTTTTTAGTGGAAACCAATGGCTATAAAATATTTTTCGGGGGCGACGAACTGCCCGAACCCGAACAACTCATCCGCAAATTTATAGCCAAATACGATTACGATGGGCGGAAAGCCATGAATTTACGCGAACAATATGGGAAGAAAGCAGCTGCCGAAAATTGGATCTGTTTGTTCTACCATGCCAAATCAAACCCGGTTGGGCAGGTTAGTTATGGTGATGACACGTTTATGGTAAAGCCGGTTAGTTATTAACGAGATCAAGCACCTCTCTTATCTTTTCAACGCTTAACGGCTTGGATATAAAATCTTTAACCAAAGGGTATGATTTGGCTTTATTGATATCGTTGTTAAAAACAGATGATGATATAATGTAAATTTTGCTTTTGCCTTCGGGGTCGATGCCTAATCTTTTATACTCATCTAAAAACTCCCATCCGTTCATTATCGGCATATTAATATCCAACAAAATATAGTCCGGCAGCTCTTCCGGGTTATTATTTTGTATCTCCACCAGTTCGTCTATGGCAAATTTGCCGTTCAAACAAGTTTTGATATCTGTATTTAAAAGTGTCTTCTTGATTAATTTAACCGAGATAAAATTATTGATCTCGTCATCGTCAACAAGCAGGATACTTACAGATTTGGTATTTATAGTCATGTTTATGTTTACGGATAAACGGTATAATTGTTTTAGCCGAAGGTAGGTTTTTTCCAAACAAAACCCTATCTTTTTTATTTTGCGGCTAACCTTTGGCTAATTAATTACTAATATATAAAATTATACAATCGGTTTTACATTTAAAATTCATAATCGTGCTCAACCAGGCAAATACGCACTTTGTAATGTACATACCAGTGTTCGCGTCCATATTTCTGCGCAACAAGGTGCCGGCTGTCGGCTTTCCATTTTTTTATAGCCTCTAAAGATGACCAGTACGAAACGGTAATACCTATATCATTACGGGCCGATTCGAAACCCAGGTAGCCTTCCTGCTGTTGTGCCAATTCGAACATCTGGCCGGCCATGGCATCATAACCTTCAGCAGGGCTGTGCTTAACGGATGAAAAAATAACCGCGTAATAGGGCGGCTTAGGGGTTTGGGCAAGGACAGGTTGATTCATAGACGCAGCAAATATCGTAAACAATCTATAAGATAGTTATACGAAAATATTAAAATAAAACCCCGCAGTGCGGGGTTTTACTATGATTTCGGGCAATTGCTATTACCGTTGCAGGCTATTCGCCTTGTTTTCTGGTTCCCGATCCCTGATCCTTACTCTATCACGCTTTCCTCAAACTCGTAGCTCTCCAGAGGCGGGCAGGTACAGATGAGTGTACGATCACCATAAGTATCATTTACCCTCCCTACTGAGGGCCAGAATTTATGAGCGGCAACATAAGGCAGCGGGAACGCGGCTTTTTGGCGGGTATACGGATGCTCCCATTCGTTAGCGGTAATTACAGCGGCAGTATGCGGTGCATTTTTCAGCGGGTTGTTTGCTTTGTCAGCAACGCCTTTTTCCACATCATCAATTTCGTGGCGGATGGCGATCATGGCATTGCAGAAACGATCAAGTTCGTGCTTTGGTTCCGATTCCGTCGGCTCGACCATCACCGTGCCCGCAACCGGGAACGATACAGTAGGCGCGTGGAAACCATAGTCCATCAAACGTTTGGCAATATCGGTAACTTCGATGCCGAAGTTTTTAAAGGCGCGGCAGTCCAGTATCATCTCGTGCGCACAACGGTCGTTAGTGCCGGTGTATAATACCGGGTAATGTTTTTCTAAACGGGTTTTGATATAGTTAGCATTCAGGATAGCGTATTTGGTAGCATTGGTCAAACCATCGGGCCCCATCATCGCGATATAGGCATGCGATATCAGCAGTATCGAAGCCGAGCCCCACGGCGCCGATGACACCGCCGGGATTGACTTGCCCTGGTCGATATCAACCACAGCATGCCCCGGAAGATATGGAACCAGGTGTTTGGCCACGCCGATAGGCCCCATGCCCGGGCCACCGCCACCATGCGGTATACAGAAAGTTTTATGCAGGTTAAGGTGGCAAACATCGGCACCGATACTGGCCGGACTGGTCAACCCTACCTGCGCGTTCATGTTGGCGCCATCCATATAAACCTGGCCGCCATTGTCGTGAATGATCTGGCATATCTCGATGATCGATTCTTCGAACACGCCGTGCGTCGATGGATAGGTCACCATCAGGCACGATAATTCGTTTTTATACTGCTCGGCTTTGGCGCGCATATCGGCAACGTCGATATTACCGTTATCGTCGCATTTAACTACGATGATCTTCATGCCGGCCATGGCCGCCGATGCCGGGTTTGTACCGTGTGCCGACGAAGGTATCAAAGCAATATTCCGGTGATGATCGCCCCTATCCTGGTGGTAAGCGCGGATAACCATCAACCCTGCGTATTCGCCCTGAGCGCCCGCATTTGGCTGTAAGCTCATAGCTGCAAAGCCGGTGATCTCGCTCAGCCATCTGTTCAGTTCGTCGAACACTTCCATGTAACCGCCTACCTGATCGACAGGTGCGAACGGGTGCATTTTGCTGAAAGCCGCCCAGGTTACCGGTACCATTTCGGTAGTGGCGTTCAGCTTCATGGTGCACGACCCCAGCGGGATCATTGAGTGACAAAGCGAAAGATCTTTAGCTTCTAACGATTTGATATAGCGCAGCATCTCGTGCTCCGAATGGTAAGAGTTAAATACCGGGTGTGTTAAATACTCCGAGCTACGCTGTAACCCGGTTGGGATAACAGTTTTGATGCTTGCTTTCAGATCATCAAAATCAATATCGTTAATACTTTTGGCCTTTACTTTGGCAAAGAAACGGGTGATGGTTTTCACGTCCTCAACCGAAGTAGTCTCATCAAGAGAAATAGTTACCTCGGTACCTTTATAATGCAGGTTTACCTCGTTATTGATGGCCTGGCCATGTATCGGGCTTGCCAGTGCTCCCAAATCAAATTTCAGGGTATCGAAGTAAACTTCGTTTAGCTGTTTGTAGCCTAAAGCCTCTAAGCTATCTGCCAGTAAAACGGTTAAGCCATGTATCCTTTCGGCGATGAGTTTTAAGCCTTTAGGACCGTGGTAAGCGGCATACATACCGGCCATAATGGCCAGCAATGCCTGCGCGGTGCAAATATTTGAGGTTGCTTTATCCCTGCGGATGTGCTGCTCGCGTGTTTGCAGGGCCATGCGCAAAGCATAGTTACCCGCGCTATCAATGGTTACACCGATGATACGGCCCGGCATCGAGCGTTTGTATTCTTCTTTTGTAGCAAAAAATGCAGCGTGCGGCCCGCCAAAACCCATCGGTACGCCAAAACGCTGGGTAGTACCTACCACAATATCGGCGCCCCACTCACCCGGAGGCGTTAACAGTACCAGGCTCATGATATCAGCTGCTACGGTCAGTTTGATACCATGTTCGTGTGCTTTGGCTGCAAAGCCGCTGTAATCGTAAACGGCGCCATCGCCTGCAGGATACTGTACAATAGCGCCGAACATGCTGTCGTTCAGTTCAATGGTACGGTGATCGCCTATCAGCAGTTCGATGCCGTAAGGTTGTGAGCGTGTTTTTAAGATGTCGATCGTTTGCGGGAAAACTTCTTCAGAAACAAAGAAAATTTTAGCCTGATCATTTTTACGCAGGCTGTATTGCATAAACATCGCCTCGGCAGCAGCGGTACCTTCGTCAAGCAGTGAAGCGTTGGCTATCTGCATACCTGTAAGGTCGAGCACCATGGTCTGGAAGTTGAGCAAAGCCTGTAAACGGCCCTGGGCAATTTCAGCCTGATATGGCGTATATTGGGTATACCATCCGGGGTTTTCGAAGATATTGCGCTGGATCACTCCGGGCAGTATCATGTCATAATAACCCTGGCCGATGTACGATTTAAAAACTTTATTCTTCGATGCCGTTTCTTTCAGATCATTCAGGTATTCAAACTCGCTTTTGGCGGCCGGCAAATTAAGCGGCGCTTTAAGACGTATTTTTTGAGGTACGGTTTGATCGATGAGCTCATCGATAGTTTCAACTCCAATGGTTTGCAGCATTTCAGCAGTGTCGGCTTCATTCGGAGCGATATGACGGTGTTGAAATTTTTCCTGGTAATCGATATTTAACTTCATGAAACGGGAGAGAGTAATTTTTGAGCAAAGGTAAACAAATGCCCGCTGCTTAGCAACCCAACGGCTGTTATTAACGCTATTTTTACCTGCAACTAACTATCTGATAAATAGATTAGAACACTACAATTTCGATAGTATTTATATTTAAACTGCCAACTGCCTCAAATACATCTGGATAGTGTTTTCCAAACCGTAATACAGTGCATCGCTGATCAGGGCATGGCCGATACTCACCTCCAGCAAACCGGGTATGTTTTGGGCGAAATATTTGAGGTTATGCAGATCGAGGTCGTGCCCGGCATTCAAACCAAGCCCTAACCTTTGCGCTGCTTTGGCTGCTTCAACATAAGGTGCGATAGCTTTTTCCTTATCCGCATGATAACCGCTGGCATAAGCCTCGGTATATAACTCGATGCGGTTGGTACCTGTCGCCGCCGCTGCTTCAACCATTTCAACTACCGGGTCGACAAATATCGATACCCGTATGCCCGCCAGTTGAAATTCCTGGATGATGGTCTTCAGGTAATCCTGGTTGGCGATGGTGTCCCAGCCATGGTTAGAGGTGATCTGCCCCAATGCATCCGGAACTAAAGTTACCTGTGCAGGGCGGTTATTCAGCACCAGTTCAACAAAGCTATCCTCAACCGGGTTGCCTTCAATATTAAACTCAGTTGCGATGGCTTTTTTCAGATCGTACACATCCTGGTAACGGATATGACGCTCATCGGGCCGGGGATGCACGGTGATGCCTTCGGCGCCAAAACGCTCACAATCTAAAGCTACCTTTAACAAATCGGGATTATTACCACCGCGCGAATTACGCAGCGTGGCTATTTTATTGATGTTTACGGATAAATGCGCCATAGGGCAAAGGTAAAATTTAATTGTTTGAATGTTGTAATGTTTAAATGTTGTAACGTTGTGTTTTGATAACAATATCAACCATCAAATGTTACTGTGTTAAATGGCTAAACGGTTCTATTTATTTGTATTCTTTTTGTTTTTCGCGATAAGCACACTATCCGCTCAAACCACCTATCCGGATATTAAAAACTATCAGGTGTACTTCGGTTCGGCCAAACGTAACACGCAGGATTGGCTGGTGCTGCGCCGCTTTGAGGATCACAATAAATCCTACCTTCTCCTGCTCGACCCGCGCGAACTGGAAACCAAAGTCGATGAAGCCTCGCTATACCAGGTTAACCATCTCACTATCGACGAATTGCGCAAATATTTTGCAGTTACGGCCTATGTCAAAGCCTTAAGCAAAGCCGAAAGCCAGGATAAGATGATACAGGATGCCGGCATACAAACGGGCATGCCTAAGGAGACGGGCATTACCCTCACGGCCGACCTGTGCCCAAGCCACCGCCCGCTGGACAGGCGAATCTTTACCGATATTTTTAATGAGTTTAAAAAGGTAGAACAACCTGTGCCCATAGCTTTATCCGTTACCGGGATATGGATGCGCGCCCACCAGGCCGACCTGGCCTGGCTGAAAGATATGCAGGCGCACCGGCAGATTAATATTACCTGGATCAACCATTCGTTCAATCATCGTGTAAACTCCAAGGCACCTCTCACTCAAAATTTTTTACTCGAAAAAGGCACAGATATTTACTACGAAGTCACCGAAACCGAAAAGGCCATGCTGAAAAACGGCCTGCTGCCTTCGTGCTTTTTCCGCTTCCCGGGTTTGGTTTCGGACGCACAGCTGGTTGATGCGATTATTAATTTTGGCCTCATCCCTATCGGCACCGATGCCTGGCTGGCCAAAGGTCAGCAACCGCAAAACGGCAGTATTGTTCTTATCCACGGCAATGGTAACGAGCCTGTTGGGGTAGCTGATTTTATCAAACTCATTCAATCCAAAAAACGGATGATCACCAATAAGCAATGGCTGCTGTACGATCTGCGTGAAAGCGTGGAAGACGAGTTTGGTAATTAATCGGTAGTGTACTTCCCGTTCTCTTTCATCTTAATTAAACTAATGGTATGCGAAATGTATTTTTTTGTAGATGGGGTTGTAAGTACCAGTGTGCTATCGGTAATTTGTTTTATGGTATCGCGCAAGGTAAACTGTACGGGTACTTTAAAAAATTTGAAGTAATAACGGCTGTAATTGTAATGCAGGTATAAAATTTTACCTTCAACGCTCCAGGATACGGGTTTAGGCAATGTTATACCAACCGGCCGGAATGTTAAGGAGCGGTCGGTAAAGCTACCGTCTGGCTTCAGAGCATAAAGCACAGGCCGGGTTTTGCCGGTCAGCCAGCGCCCGCAAAAACGTTTATCAATTGCGCCCGGGTTCGAACTTTTGTTACAGGATGTAAAAGCAATAAACAGTGCGGACGCAGCTAAATATTTTGTCGTATTCATTACGGCAAGATACTCAATCTTCAATAAATGCCAGCTTCACATTTTTATATTCGGGCTTTTGCAGGTGAAGTTTTAAACGTTCGAAGGTTTTGAGCGGCCCATCGGTAGCAAACAGGTTTACCAGCCAGGCGGGTATGCTTCCGGCAGGATCGACTGCCAACTGGTATTCTACCTTTAATGTATTGTTGTTCAAGGGGGCGATCGTCCATTTACCTGCCGAATTACTGATGCGTACTATACCAGGCTTCGCCGGGACCATATCTGCGATACAAGGTGCGTCGATAGTGATGACCTTGGTTTTAGGGTCCTGGCTCACCATAATATGCGAGATATAATCGCGGTTTTGAGCGGGCCAGGGTACGCTTACCTCGCTGTAATAATACAATTCGGAGGGCGATACCTGTTTGACCACATATGCGTTTTTACTGTGATATACCCAGCCCTCCGAGTGTTCGATATCCATGATCACCCTTACCAGTTGTGATGCGCGCACCTTCAGTTCGCACTCAACCTTAATCGCTTTGAGTTTGGAGTTAGGGATGTGCCGGGTATAAATCCGGATACCTTCCTTATCCACAGCAGGTTTCCAGGCCTCCTGGGCAAAGCAGGTAGCAAAGGCCAGCGCAAGGTAAACCGTAACCAATATCCGCTTGAACATATTAGCCACAAATTAAAGTAAAAGGTAATTGGGTTAAATTAAGATTTTGTAGTTATGACTTTGGGTCGACAAGATTTGACAACTTTTAAAAAGTTGTCAAATCTAAATCACACACAAAAAAGGGACATGGCATCAACCACATCCCTTTTGAATTTATATTTTTTGACTTTTGACTTAGTAACGGTACAGATCCGATTTGAACGGACCGTTAACCGGCACACCGATATAATCAGCTTGTTCCTGGTCTAATTGTTCCAGTTCGACGCCAATTTTTGCTAAGTGTAAACGGGCAACTTTTTCGTCGAGGTGCTTAGGCAGGGTGTATACTTTGTTTTCGTATTTATCGCTGTGCTGCCATAACTCCAGCTGGGCCAGGGTTTGGTTGGTAAACGAATTACTCATCACAAACGATGGGTGACCGGTAGCGCAACCTAAGTTCACCAAACGGCCCTCAGCCAATACGATCACATCGCTTCCGTTGATGGTATATTTATCAACCTGTGGTTTAATTTCAACTTTGGTATTGCCGTAAGCGCTGTTTAACCAGGCCATATCGATCTCGTTATCAAAGTGGCCGATATTACATACGATAGCTTTGTCTTTTAAAGCGCGGAAGTGCTTTTCGCGAACGATGTTGCAGTTACCGGTAGCTGTTACTACGATGTCGGCTTCTTTAATGGCAGTATCCAGGCGTTTAACCTCGTAACCTTCCATAGCAGCCTGCAGGGCGCAGATCGGGTCGATCTCGGTAACGATCACACGAACGCCGGCATTACGCAGCGAGTCGGCCGAACCTTTACCTACATCACCAAAACCGCAAACAACACCTACTTTACCAGCCATCATTACGTCGGTAGCGCGGCGGATAGCATCAACGAGCGATTCGCGGCAGCCGTATTTGTTATCGAATTTTGATTTGGTAACCGAGTCGTTAATGTTGATGGCCGGCATTGGCAAGGTGCCATTTTTAACACGCTCGTATAAGCGGTGTACACCTGTAGTAGTTTCTTCTGATAAACCTTTGATACCGGCTACCAGTTCAGGGTATTTGTCCAGAACCATGTTGGTTAAGTCGCCGCCATCGTCAAGGATCATATTCAACGGTTTGCGGTCTTCGCCAAAAAATAAAGTTTGCTCGATGCACCAGTCAAACTCTTCGGCGTTCATGCCCTTCCAGGCGTAAACCGAAGTACCGGCAGCAGCGATAGCGGCAGCGGCATGATCCTGGGTTGAGAATATATTGCACGACGACCAGGTAACCTCAGCGCCTAATGCCTGCAATGTTTCAATTAAAACCGCGGTTTGGATGGTCATGTGCAGGCAGCCTGCAATACGCGCGCCTTTTAAAGGCTGCGAAGCGCCAAACTCTTCGCGTAACGACATTAAGCCCGGCATTTCTGCTTCGGCCAAACTAATTTCTTTACGACCCCACTCTGCAAGCGAGAAGTCTTTTACTTTGTATTTAACAAATGCTGTTTCTGCTGTTGTCGACATATTCTTACTTTATTTTGAGGGGCAAAGTTAAGTATTTCCCCTGTCAATTTAAAGTGTGCTTAATTTCAGGTCTTTAATCCCAACTTCTTCAACCTGCACAGCCGACGGTGCAGCGGTAGAGAGCTTACCATTATAAACAGCGCCCATTTCAACCTGCAGGGTTTGGGTTTTTATCTCGCCGTTTATTTTGCCTGTGGTTTCAATTTTTAGCGATTCGGCTTTGATGTTGCCGATAACAGTACCGTAAATGATCAATTCGCGGGTATTGATGTTGCCGTTAATCATACCCTTTTCTCCTACTATTAAACCTGCATCTATATTAACATCGCCGGTTATCTGCCCGTCGATACGCACAAAATTAGGAGCTTTCAAATCGCCTTTTATTACACAACCCTCGCATATCAGGGTCGAGATAGCATGATGGCTGCCTGAGCCACTGCTTTTTTTACTAAATAAACTCATACAAATATTAGCTTTTAAGGGTTAAAAAATTAATTGGGTTAATAGGTTTGCCATCGCGGCGAACCTCGTAATGCAAATGCGCACCTGTGGAGTGCCCGGTGGATCCTACGTTACCTATCACATCGCCAACGCTAACTTTTTGACCAACTTTGACGCCGATTTTTGACAGATGGCCATATAAGGTTTCAAGGTGGTTGCCGTGTTCGATACGAATACAGTTTCCATAGCCGCCGTACCAGCCTGCCCAGATTACCTTGCCGTTAGCGGTACATTTTACCTGGTCGCCAATGGCGCCGCCAAAATCGATACCGGGGTGATACTCGGCATGCGAAGCATCGAACGGGTCGCTGCGGTAGCCAAAATTACTGGTGAGGTGATCCACACTATGCGGATAACCGAGCGGTGTAAAGGCGGTCACCATCACTATCCGGTCGAGATAATCGTTATAAGCGGCATATTGTTCGGCAGCGCTTAGTTGCGGGGCCATAGCTTTACCACCATCGCCTGTAGAAGCAGTGCCAAAACCTTTCAGACCGCGTTTTTTGAGGTAATTATTAATCAACTGGAGTTTACCCTGGATGCTTTGGATATAGCTTTGGGCCGTAGCGCTGTTATCGGCCTTAACTTTGGCCGGAATACTTACTTTAAGTTTGGATAACTGCTGGATAAGACGTTGATTTTCGGCATCCTTCAGGATGTTTTGCTTTTGCAGGTAAAAAATAGACGAACCCAGGCAGATTACCACAAGCAAAGCCGAAAGTATATACTTGTTAAAACGCTCTAAATGCTTGGTTTTGATTTGTATCGACCGCGTTTTCTGCTGGTTTTTATTGACAATAATAACGGTGCTAACATCTTTTGACTTAGTACGCATAGGTGACGGGAATAGGTGCTACAAGTTAATAAAAAGTAATGGCTATGTGAGTATCAAAATCAATTAATTATCAATAACTTAAAAAAAATTTAATTTAAAAGGGGCATCGCCTTAAACGGCCCGACCGTCAGCACAATGTTAATATTCGCCACAAATGGCTTTTAACTACCCATCATTTATTACTTTTGTACGTTATTTAAGATAAAAAAGTTATGTACCCAGAATATTTAGTTGCCCCGATGCGGGAAGACCTGACCAAAGTTGGTTTTGTTGAATTGAAAGATGCCGATGCCGTTACCCAGGCTATCGAAAGCGAAGGCACTGTTTTTGTGATGGTTAACTCGGTTTGCGGTTGTGCTGCTGCAAATGCCCGCCCTGCTGCCAAGATCGCTTCGCAAAACGAAAAACACCCCGATAAACTGGTAACTGTTTTTGCCGGTATGGAAAAAGAAGCGGTTGACAAGGCACGTGGTTACATGCTGCCCTACCCGCCGTCGTCGCCATCGATGGCTTTGTTTAAAGATGGCAAGCTGGTACACATCATCGAGCGCCACCAGATTGAGGGCCGACCCGCGCAAATGATCGCTGATAACCTGATCGGCGCGTTTGAGCAATATTGCTAAAAGATATTTTTTCATAAGAGAAGCCTGGTTCATTTAAACCGGGCTTTTTTATTCCACATAAGTGTCATTGCTTCGTACCTCGCAATGACATAAAGAAATAAAACGTGAACCTTGAACAACCACGCTTTTAATCAGCCCAATCAACAATTCACTATAATTATCCACATCAATAACAATGAGTTAAGCCTTGCGTTCTAAAAACGGGTTTTCAACACTTGTGAATTACTAATGTTAATTACACTTTTGCTTTAAACGTATTTTAGCAACATCGTTTATCAGTCTGTTTATGGCCAAAACAAAATATCTTGTCCTGCTTGTTCTTATCTTCACAATAACACGGTTAAAGGCGCAGCAAAGCGCGGCGTTCGAAATTTACCGCACCTACCATGCCGCTACCGACCTGATGGATAAAGGCGAATACACCGCTGCCGCCGAGCAGTTCCGCCTGGTTGAAAAATCGCGGTTAAGCACCACCAATCAGCCCGAATTTGAATCGCAGTTATCTTTACTCAAAGAAAACGCTCAATACTACGAAGCCTTTTGTGCACTGCAATTGAATAACGACGATGCCGAGAGCCTGCTGGTGAGGTTTATCAAAGAGCATAACGAAAACCCGCTGAGCAAACTGGCCTATTTCCAGGTGGGCCGCTCCTACTCCAAACAGGAAAAGTATGCCGACGCCTTAAAATGGTTTGATAAGGTACAGGCCAGCGACCTGAGCGGCAGCGAATATGTAGAGTATAAGTTCCGTAAAGGTTATGCGTACTTTGCAACCAACGATTACAAAAACGCACAGCTGCTTTTCAGCGAAGTAAAAAACACGCACTCGCCGTTCACCGAGGATGCGACCTACTACTTTGCGTACATATCTTATTTGAATAAAGATTATAGCATCGCACTCGTTAACTTCGAAAAGCTGAAAAACTCGAAGAAATACGAGGCCAGCTACCCGTATTACATCACAGCCGTTTATTTTTTAGATAAGCGTTACGACGATGTGATCAGCTATGCCATCCCTATTGTTAACAACACTAAACAGCTTAACGAAACCGAGATATTGCATCTGATAGGCGCAGCCTATTTCGCTAAAGCGGATTATAAAAACTCGGCTGCTTATTACGCCCGTTTCCAGGATGAGGACCTGGGTAAAACCCAGAACACACAGGACGATTACCAGATAGGTTATGCCAATTTTAAAATAGCCAATTACCCGAAGGCTATTAAGGAACTGGAAAAATTGGTCGACCGTAAAGATATCTACAGCCAGAACGGTAGTTATACCTTAGGTAATGTGTTTTTAAAGGTAAACAACAAGCAAAGCGCCCGTAACGCATTTTTGGTAGCATCGAAATTGGATTTCGACCCGCTTTTGCAGGAAGATGCATTGTACGAGTACGCCAAGCTATCCTACGAACTGGATTTTAACACCCAGGCTTTGGATGCGACACGCCTGTACCTGAAAAAATATCCGAAGACTTTAAAGCTCGACGAAGTAAAAACCTTACTGGCCGAAGAGTTGCTTAACTCACACAATTACCGCGAGGCGATCGATATCCTCGAACCTATCCCAAATAAAACAGCCAGCGCAAAAGAGGCTTACGAAAAAGTGACCTATTACCGCGGTTTGGAATTTTATAACGAACGTGCCTTTGAGAATGCCATAGGCGTATTCCTGCGCTCACTGAAATACCCGGTTGACCCTAAAATAGAAACGTTGACCGTTTACTGGATGGCCGAAGCCATGTACGAAGTGCGTAAATACGGCGAGTCGGTGGAGAACTTTGAGAAGTTCCTGGATATGCCCGAAGCCCGCAATACACCGGTTTACAACTATGCTAACTACGCCCTGGCTTACGCAGCTTTTGGTGGTGAGCAGTATAAAAAGGCTGCTATTTACTTCGAAAAGTTTTTAGATGGCGATGAACGCGATAAAAACACCATCAACGACGCAACTACACGAATTGCCGACAGCTATTTTGTATTAAAAAGCTACAGCAAAGCGCTTACCTATTACAACCGTATTATTGATGACCATGCCCCGGGCGAAGATTACGCATTGTTTCAGCGCGGTATGATACAGGGTTTGCAGGGCCAGCCCGACGCCAAGATATCTACCTTAAAAGATGTATTGGTCAAATTCCCGAACTCGAATTATGCGGATGATGCTTCGTTCGAGATTGCTTACACCTACTACCTTAAAAATGATGGCGACCAGGCCAAAACCGACCTGATGGCGCTTATAGACAAATACCCGCGCAGCAGCTATATCCCGCGTGCACTGGTGACCATGGGACTGATCGACTACAGCGCCGGCGGCAAGGATGATTTCGCGATCCAATCGTTTAAACGGGTTATACAGGAATATCCGTCGACAGAAGAAGCCAAACAGTCGTTAAAACAGATTGAGAAGATCTATACCGACAAAGGCGATGCGCAGACTTTTATCAATTACGCAGCTACTACGCCTATCGGTAATTATACCACCGCCGAGCAGGAAAATATTATGATAACTGCAGCCAACAACCTTTATTTAAAAGGCGACTGGCAAGGTACGGTATCGGGCGTGAATGCTTATTTTGATAAATTCCCGAAAGCGATTTACGATAAACAGGCTAAGTTTATCCGCGCGCAAAGTTTGGTACGGTTGAACCGCCCGGATGAAGCAGTACCGGATTATACCTATATCCTGAACGATTGGACCAGTCCGTACACCGAAAAATCGCTGCTGAGCATGTCGCAGATCTACATCGCACAACAAAAGTATAACGAAGCGGTACCTTTCCTCAAACGGTTGGAAACCAACTCCGAATATCAGGCCGATTATGGTTACGCGATTGATAACCTGATGCTGTGCTATGCCGAAATGGAAATGGCGGATGATGCGCTGAAATACGTAAACCTGGTACGGGCCAACACCAAAACATCCGAAGAAGATAAGTTCCGCTCGAGCCTTTACGCCGGTAAAGCTTACCTGGCCAAAGGCGACACCACTACCGCACTAAAGGAGCTAAACGATGTGGTAAATAATACCAAAACCGTTGCCGCAGCCGAAGCTAAATACAACATCGCCAATGTGGAGTATCTGAAACATAAGTATAAAGAATCGCAGAAAACCTGTTTCGACCTGATCAACAAGCTATCGGCTTACGATTACTGGGTCACCAAAACCTATATCCTTTTGGCTGATACCTATGTCGGCTTGAAAGATGTCTTCCAGGCAAAAGCGACATTGCAGAGCGTGATAGACAATTATAAAGGCGACGATGATATTTTACCGACAGCCAAGCAAAAATTAGAAGCCCTATCAGCCGGAACTGAAGTGAAGAAAGACGACAACAAGGAGAACAAGCAATGAAATTAAGATATATCACCCTCATTACTGTTGCGGCGCTGTTTTGCTTTGCTGACGTAAACGCCCAAACCCCGAATAATAAAAAGAAGACCACGGCTAAACCTGTCGCAAAAAAGCCGGCCGCCAAAGCCCCTGTGGCTGATAAAAAAGCGGCAAGCTTAGCTAAATCTCTGCCTGTAACTATTGATACCACCAAACGTGGTGGCGGCAAAACGGCAAATCCGGTTAACCCGGTTAATCCTAACAATAGTCTGTCCGAAGAAATTGTGGTAACCACGGCCTACAAACCGGTATTAGCCGAGGCAGTGAAAATACGCCGCAATCCTGATCTGGAAGACCAGGAGCCATTTAAGGCGCCTCTGAATTATAATCCGCTGGATAAAACCCTGCAGTTGAACACCGACATCCGCCAGTTTGAGGCGATGAAAATGCCACGCGAGCAGCCTGCCGAAGTGTTTAATAACTACGCTAAGTTAGGCGGCGGTAACCTAAAAACCACCTATGGCGAATTGTATGTAAATAACGGCGGCGACCCGGGTTTGCAGTTGGGCGGCTTCCTGAAACATTTCGGCCAGTCGGGCAGCCTGTATCAGCAAAATTACAGCAAGGAAGAAGCGGGTATCTTCGGTAAGAGCATCGGCGAAAGCTCAACCCTGAGCGGCCGTGTAAATTACAGCCTGCGCAACAATTATTTTTACGGGTACAACATTATGCAGTTGCCGCCGGCCGGCCTCAATGCCGATAAACAACATTTCAGTGCCTTATCGGGCGAAGTTGAATTGGCCAAAAACACTACCGAAGAGGAAAAACAATTTATCTACGCTTTAAAGCTTGGTGGTTATACATTCAGCAACGCTTATAAGGCTAACGAGAATAACATCGTAGTATCTGGTTACATCAACCAGATTGTTGGGCAATTTTATGCAGGTTTAAACGGCAGCATCGATTTCACTACAGTAAAAGACAGTGTGTATAACCGCAGCAATAACCTCATCAGGGCCAATCCGTACATTAAGCTGGAAGGTGAGAATTACAAGATCGATGCCGGTGTGAAGATCGTGAGCCTGATCGGTTACAAAAACGAGATCAATATTTTTCCGGCTGCCCGCCTGGAGTTTCAAATCGTACCTAAATATATACGCTTGTTTGCCGAAGCCAGCGGCGATGTCGACCGTTCGTCGATACGTGATTTTACCGAGGTCAACCCTTTCCTGGGCAAAAACATCAACATTCAGGATGCTATAGATCAGCTCGACCTGACCGTAGGTTTAAAAGGTATGCTTGCTCCCGGCCTGGGTTTCAAAGCGAGCATCTACCGCAACAGCGTTAAAGATATGCCACTGTTTGTAAGCGATTTTAATGCTACCCAAACCTATAACCGTTTTAATGTGATATACGATAACGGCAAATCGCGCGTAAGCGGTTTTAATGGTGAACTGGATTATAAAGCATCTGACGATTTCGATATTTTCGGCCGGGTGGAGTTTAAAGATTACCAACTGGCATCGGAAACACAAGCCTGGAACCTGCCTAAGTTTAAACTGACTGCCGGTACGACGATCCATATCAGCAAACAGATCAATATCAACGGTTCGCTGATGTTCCGTGGCGCTACGTACGATCGTACCGGTGCGGCCAGCCAGATTGTGAATATCAACTCGTTTGCCGATATCAGCGGCGGCGCCGAGTATAAAGTGAACAACAAATTCTCGATATTTTTGCAAGCCAACAACCTGTTGAGCAATGGTTCGCAAACATGGTTGTACTATCCTAACTATGGTTTTAATATATTTGGGGGCGTGGGCTATAAGTTTTAGTCCTTTTGATGTTAGTTAAAATCCGTATTTTTAGCCGAAATGGACATTACTGCCTTTATTAACGACTTATTGGCCCGAGAAGGCGTGTTGATAGTACCCGGACTTGGCACCTTTAACAAGACACGGGTTGAGGGCTATTATAATAAGGATCAGCAACACTTTTACCCGCCGACCCGGCAGATACAGTTTAAGACCGATCAAAGCGATGATAGTACGCTGGCGAACCTGATAGCCGAAGAACGCCAGATATCCGTTGCCTCGGCTAAGTATTTTATCGAAAAATTTGTAACCCATATTTTAGAGCAGGCCGGCACAGGCAGCGTGCCCTTTGGTAATATGGGCGCATTCAGCACCCGCAGGGGGTCGCTTATTTTTACCCCGAGCGAATTGAACGAAACTGATGAAATGTTTTACGGGCTCGCACCTGTACGATTGAAACGAAACAGTTCGTTCAGGCAGCAGCAAGCTGCGTTTGTACCGCCACCAAAACCAGCCGAACCACCTCCAGCCCCGGTACCCGAACCCATGCCTGTTATTCCGCAGCCCGAACCTGTTGAAGAACCCGCAGAACCCGGGCCTGTTGAAGAAGAATACATTGAAGAGGAAGAGGCAGAGCATCACAGGGTTAATATCTGGCTGGTACTGGCCTTAATTATTGTAGTTATCGGTGTTGCCATTATCGGCATTTACATTTATAAACCTGCACTTTTCAGCCGTTTCAAACCAATTCTGGGCAAGCTATCGCACAAAACGGCCCCGGCACCAGCAATATCTACGGCCGACTCGCTGAAACGTGCGCAACAGGCCCAAAAAGATATAGGCATTGTACATACTGTACCTTCGTTGCAAAAAGACAGCGTCGGCACGGACACCTTCCGGATTGTTGTGGGTTCGTGGCAAGGTTTAAAAAAGGCAACGCAGGACGCAGAAGACCATACCAAACAAGGTATAAATGCCGAGGTGCATCGGTCAGGCGGCAAATATCAGGTTACAGTAGCAACCTTTAACAACAATGATTCGGCAAAAGCAGCGTTACCTGTTTTTAAAGAAAAACTAAAAAAACAGGACATCCGTATACAAACTTATCCATTTAAAAAACCATGATGTTATTATTATTGCAAGCAACCGATACCGTAAATAAAGTTGTAGATACGGTAGCCAAAGCCGCGCTGCCGGCACAAATGCCCCAGGAAGAGATCCGCTTTGGCGATCTGCTGGTTAAAGGCGGCTGGGTATTACTACCTATCGGCCTGCTGTTCGTGCTGGCGCTGGTTATATTTTTCGAGCGTTATTTTACCATCCGCAAGGCAGCTAAAAGCGAAGCCGACCTGATGGCAAACGTACGCTCAAGCGTTATATCCGGCAACCTTGAAGCGGCGATAGCTATTTGTAAAAACAGCAATACCCCATTGGGCCGCATGTTGCAAAAAGGTTTGTTGCGCATCGGCCGCCCGATAAAGGATATCGAAGGCGCTGTTGAGAATATCGGTAAGCTTGAAGTATCCAAGCTGGAAAGGAATATACCGATTATTGGTATTGTGGCGGGTATTGCGCCAATGTTCGGCTTTTTGGGAACAATTTGGGGCGTGATCAAGATATTTTATGATATCTCCAAAACCGATAACATCAGCATGGGTGTTATTTCGGGCGGTTTGTATGTAAAGATGGTAACCTCGGCAGCGGGTTTACTGGTAGGTATCATCGCTTATGTGCTGTACAATATTTTAAATATCATGGTCGATAAAGTGATCCTGAAACTGGAAACAGATGCCATCGAGTTTATCGACCTGTTAGAAGAACCGAGCAAATGAATTTAAGAACACGACATAAAAGGCATTCGGCCGAGGTGCATACTTCAGCAATGAACGATATTATGTTCTTCCTGCTGCTGTTCTTCCTTATTGCCTCTACGGTTACCAATCCAAACGTGATCAAGCTGATGCTGCCCAAATCGGCTTCGGGGAAATCGGTATCCAAAAAAACCATCACGGTATCGGTAACCAAAGAGCTGAAATATTTTGTAGATAGAAAAGAAGTGCAGGAAGCCGACCTTGACAAGACGTTATCCGAATACAAAAAGTTAGCAACCGAACTTACTATCGTTTTATATGTCGACCGTACCGTAGCTATCCAAAATGTAGTATCGGTAATGGATGTGGCACAAAAACTGAATATCAAGCTGGTGTTAGCCACCGAGCCTAAATAATACATGGAGTACAGGGAAAGTAATTATCCGAAGGCATTTGCCGCTACCACGGTCATCGTAGCCATCCTGTTTGCGCTGTGCTACCTGCTTACCATTGGTATGCCCATGCAGCAGCCCGAAGGTACCGGTGGTATTTTGGTGAACTACGGCACCACCGACGAGGGCAGCGGTAACGATATCAGCAGCCTGGAAGACCCGTCGCAATCAGAAAAAACGAGCCATAACAGGCCCGATAAAACTACGCCCAACCCTACCGATAAGTCGGAATCTGAAAACAGCAATAAAAACATCGTCACCCAAAATACCGAGGATGCACCGGTGGTGAATGCCAACGATAAAAAGCCGAGCAATACGGTATCTACCGAGCAAAAGACCGCGCCCCAGCATGTTGTCGATCAGCGGGCGATCTACAAAGGTGCGACTCATACTTCCGGGAACGGCGGCGGAGACGGTACCTCAAATAAAATCGGCAACCAGGGCAGCATTAACGGCTCAACCCTGAGCGATAACTACGGACCGGGTGGCTCAGGTACCGGCTTAAACATGCCGCACTGGGGTTTTGTGAGCCCGCCGGATGTGAGCAACATCCACAGGGTTCCCGGTACTGTGGTGATAGACTTTATAGTCGACCCTGAAGGTAACGTGTTGCAGGCCTCGTCGAACAGGCAACAAACCCGCGCCACGCTCGACCTGATACAAAGCTGTATCGATGCCATCAAGCGTACAAAATTCCATTCGTCGACCCCGGTTACAGGGAATACCCCAGGCCAGTACAGGTGGGTATTTAAAGTGGATTAGCAGGGGTCAATAGTCAATGGACCATAGTCTATTGTTTAACTTGCAAACATTTCCTTGTAATATCTTATACTTCGCGCTCATCGTATAACTTTGCACTATGGACTATCAACTATAGTCTATGGACTAAAAAATGACCTACGCCCAAACCATCGATTACCTGTATAACCAACTACCCATGTTTACCCGTGTTGGCGCTTCGGCATTCAAAGCCGATCTGACCAATACTTATGCTTTGTGCGGCAGGATCGACAACCCGCAGCATAAGTTTAAGAGCATACATATAGGCGGCACTAACGGCAAAGGCTCAACATCGCACATGCTGGCGGCAATTTTGCAAACAGCAGGTTATAAAACCGGGTTATATACCTCGCCCCATCTAAAAGATTTTCGCGAACGTATCCGTGTAAACGGGCAAATGATATCCGAACAAACGGTTGTCGATTTTGTGCAGCAGCACCAGCCGGATTTTGATGAGATACAGCCTTCATTTTTTGAAATGACTGTTGCTTTAGCTTTTGATATTTTTGCAAAGGAGAAAGTCGATATCGCCGTTGTGGAGGTTGGTTTGGGAGGTCGACTGGATAGCACCAATGTCATCTCCCCGCTCCTGTCGGTAATTACCAATATCGGTTGGGACCATATGAATATGCTGGGCGATACCCTGCCGCTCATCGCAGGGGAAAAAGCGGGAATCATTAAAACCAATACGCCAGTCATTATCGGCGAATATCAGGAAGAAGTGGCCGGTGTATTCGTTGCGAAAGCAAAGGAGAAAAATGCGAAATTGGTATTTGCTTCGAAGGAGTTTAAAGTTGAAAGTTTAAAGTCAAAAGCACCAAATAGTATTGATCTTGTCATAACTCACAACTCACAACCCACAACTCACAACCTACAGCTCGACCTGCCCGGTTCCTACCAAACCAAAAATGTAAAAACCGTTTTGGCTGCGGTTGACGAACTGCGTAAACAAGGTTTTGTTATCAGCGATGCGCATATCGCGGAAGCACTGAAACAAGTAAAAACCCTGACCGGCCTGCGCGGGCGCTGGGATACCTTAAGTACCAATCCGTTGGTGATATGCGATACCGGCCATAACCCCGATGGCATTGCCGAAGTGATGAAGAATATCGCGGCAACGCCTTACCAGCAACTCCATTTTGTTTTAGGTATGGTGAACGATAAAGATCACAGCAAAGTGCTCGATATGCTGCCTGAAGATGCGATATACTACTTCTGCAAACCTGACATACCGCGGGGATTGGAAGCAGAGAGCTTAAAGCAGAAAGCCGAAAGCTTTGGATTGCAAGGATCGGTTTATGCAAGCGTTCCCGAAGCTTTTAAGGCTGCCAAACAAGCCGCAAAGCCCGATGATCTGGTGTTTGTTGGCGGGAGTACTTTTGTGGTGGCAGAGGTGGTGTAGGTTTGTATTAAAAAAAACTGTCATTTCGAGCGATAGTGAGAAATCTTCTACTACAGAAAAGTATACGGCAAACCTGTCCGTAGCAGAAGATCTCTCCTAAGTCGAGATGACAAGATAGAAAACTACTCACTATTCACCACTCACTACTTCAACTCATCCAATACCTTAAACATCTTTTGTTTGATGCCCGAGGTACTGCCGTTATAATTATTTACCATGATCGAAAAGCAATACTCACGCCCATCTTTCGAGGTTTGAAAACCGGCATAGGTCAGCACATTATTGATACTGCCACTTTTCATTTTAGTGTTATTGTAGGTAGGCAGGCTTTCATAAAAATCGGGAAACCAGGGCATGGCTTTAGCCGATTGCAGGATAGTGGCCATCGTGAGCGTAGTTACCCTGTCGCCGGGTGAAAGGCCGCTGCCGTCGACGATGTTTAACGAATGCGGATCGATGCCTTTGGCTTTCCAGAACTCATGCTCCACCTCTACCCCACTGGCTGTTGTTACCGGTTTACCCGATGCCAGAGCGATGGTTTTGAGCAACTGCTCGGCGTACAGGTTGATGCTTTTTTGGTTGAGCCAGTAAATGATCCGGCTCAGTTTGGGAGAATTGTAACTCACCAGCAAAGTACCGCCGGCAGGTGGTTGTAGTAAAGTACGTACCGATACCGGGCCGCCACCTACATCGATGCCCAATCGTTTAAGTGTGTCCGCCAGCCTGAAAGCTGCGTCATACGCCGGGTCGGGTACGGCAACCGATATACTTTTCTTGCTTTGATCCTGGGCATAGGTACCACGCAAGTACATTATGTTATTATCCACAGGTAAAAACGCGTACGACCGGTCGCCGGTGCCCGCCTCGGCATTAGTCAGTTCGCTTTTGATATTGAGGTAAGGCACTTCCGGTACGGTTCTCAATACACCAACCGCCGAGCCAACGCTGCCTGTTTTAAGCTTGATATCGAATTGGTTTTCGCGCCAGCAAAGGCCCGAAGTGCCCGCGCCGTAATAATTGCCGATATCCTGCCATATCCAGCCATCGGGGATAGATGCCGTGCCAAAAGCTGAATCGTCGGCGATAATACGACCGTTGATATGTTTAATACCTGTTTTCCGTATGGCATCAACCCACAAACTTAACACGGCGTTTTCCCGTGTTTCGGGATAACGCCAGCTGCCCAGAGTAGGGTCGCCGCTGCCTTTGATGACCAGGTCGCCGCTGAGGGTACCATTATCGATCGTACCTAAATAATTAAGGTTAGTGGTATATTGGTAATCCTTACCTAAAATATTAAAGGCTGTGATCGTTGTAATAGTTTTAAGCGTAGACGCCGTTGCCAGGCCCATATACGGGTTGACGGTAAAGACCTGTTCGCCGGTTTTGGCGTCGAGCACCGTTAACGATATCGAGGCGTAACGGCTCTGGCTATCCTGTTGCAGCTTATTGAACGCGTTTTGCAGGCGTACCTGCAAATTTTGCGCACCTGCATGTAATCCTAAAAAACAAAGACTAAGTAGTGCTAACTTCTTCATTACCTAAAAAACGCTTAGCCAGAAAATAGATCGGTATACCCAGCAATACAATAATTAAACCGCCTTTGGCGTACTCAGGTTTGTATAACAATAATAAAACGCAGAAAGCCACTCCCATTAAAATATAAAGCGCCGGTAACACGGGGTAACCAAAAGCTTTATAGGGCCGCTCGGCATCGGGGCGCTTAACACGGAGAATGTAGATTCCCAGAATAGTGAGAATGTAAAAAATCACCACTACCAACGATATCATATCCAGCAAATTACCATAGCTTCCGCTTAACGATAACGCGCAGGCAACGATGCACTGTACCCATAAGCCAAACTCGGGCACCGCAAATTTGTTGAGGTCGCCGGTGCGTTTAAAGAACAAGCCATCCTTAGCCATGGTGTAATAAACGCGGGCACCGGCCATAATTAGTCCGTTATTACATCCAAAGGTCGATATCATGATCATAATTGCGATGATAGCCGTGCCGATATCACCAAAAATGACATGCGATGCTGATACTGCTACACGGTCTTTAGCTGCGGTGGCAATATCATGCAAGGGCAAAACGCCGATGTAAACCACGTTTGCGCTTACGTAGATCAGCGTTACGATCAACGTGCCAAAAAACAGGCTTAAACCGATGTTACGTTTGGGGTTGGTCATTTCGCCGGCGATAAAGGTTACGTTGTTCCAGGCATCGCTGCTGAAAATCGAACCTACCATAGCTGCCGCAATAGCACCCAGTGCGGCCGACATGGTATAAGCCGCCACCGTAGCATTGCCATTTTTATCCAGGCCGTGCAGGTTCCAGGCATTTGTCCAGTTAGTGTGCCATACATCGCCTTTAAGGGCGATCAAACCGAAAACAATGAGCCCGAATAAACTCAGTATCTTAGTCAATGTAAAAATGGTTTGTATCCATTTGCCGCTTTTAACACCGCGTGTATTGATAAAGGTGAGTAATACAATAATGATAATAGAGACGCCCTGGGCGTGTGATATTTTAAGCGAACCTATATTGAAAAGAACAAGGTCTTCGCTCAAAGCAGGGAATAAATAAGCCGCAAATTTTGCGAAAGCCACACCTACCGCTGCAATAGTGCCGGTTTGTATCACCGCGAAAAAACTCCAGCCGTATAAAAAAGCGATCAGTTTACCATAGGCTTCCTTTAAATAAACATATTGCCCGCCTGCTTTGGGGAACATGGCGCTTAATTCGCCGTAACTTACAGCAGCGGTCAATGTCATGAAACCGGTCAGCAACCAAACCACAATGAGCCACCCGGCCGAGCCAACATTACGGGTGATATCGGCGCTTACGATAAAGATACCGGAGCCGATCATTGAGCCTACAACAAGCATGGTGCCGTCTAAAAGGCTCAGCTCGCGCTTCATTTCTGGTTGTGGTGTTTCTGTTTGCATGGAGTCAGTTTAGGGTTTAAGTCACTAATCTATTTAAAAATTTAACAGGTTGATATTTTTAATTGGCATTTCATATTAAATAGTTACTTAATGTTACATTTTTCCATTTAAAACGCATGCGCAGCAATAAATTCAGAAGCGCTCAAATTCAAGAAATTAAATTTGGTAATTTGCTTGTTCTCCTTAATTTTACCGACTTTCAAAAGTATAAACCAATTTTTTCCTATTTCTATAATTGACCGTATGGATTTTCTAAACAATTACTTAATTTATTTAATACCTGTATTTGGCCTGGTGGGTATTGTGGCTATGCTGATCAAATCGGCCTGGGTTACCAAACAAGAAACAGGCGATGCCAACATGACGGAGCTTTCGGGTTACATTGCAGATGGGGCAATGGCCTTTTTACGTGCCGAGTGGAAGATACTAAGCTATTTTGTTGTTCTCGCGGCCATATTATTAGCATGGTCGGGTACTACGGTTCACAACTCGAGCCCGCTTATTGCCGGCTCGTTCCTGATAGGCGCATTTTTATCGGCTTTCGCCGGATACCTGGGCATGCGCATTGCAACCAAAGCAAACGTCCGCACTACACAGGCTGCTAAAACCAGCCTTGCGCAGGCTTTGAAAGTATCGTTTAGCGGCGGAACTGTAATGGGGCTGGGCGTTGCCGGTTTGGCGATCATCGGCCTGGGCTCGCTGTTCATTGTATTTTTCAGGATGTTTATTAAAGTTGATGTTAACGGCGAGGATATGGCCAAGGCGCTTGATGTGCTGGCCGGCTTTTCGCTGGGTGCCGAGTCTATCGCCTTATTTGCCCGTGTAGGCGGCGGTATCTATACCAAAGCCGCCGACGTTGGCGCCGACCTTGTAGGTAAGGTTGAAGCAGGCATCCCTGAGGATGACGTGCGCAACCCGGCTACCATTGCCGATAACGTAGGCGATAACGTTGGCGACGTTGCCGGTATGGGTGCCGACTTGTTCGGATCGTACGTGGCAACTATGCTGGCTACCATGGTATTGGGCCGCGAGATCGTATCGCACGATCAGCTTGGCGGAATAGCCCCGGTTTTGTTGCCAATGGTTACTGCGGGCTTAGGTTTGATATTTTCGATAGTTGGCGCTGCACTTGTCAGAATAAAAGGCGAGCACGACAGCGTGCAGAAAGCGTTAAACATTGGCAACTGGTCGTCAATCATATTAACTGCTATAGCTACTTATTTTGTGGTGCAATGGATGTTGCCCGCAGGCGATCTGTTCATGTCGCGCGACTTAGCCAACGGCGTACCCCGTGTGGGTGCATCATTTACCCGCGATGGCGTATTTATGGCCATCCTGGTTGGATTGGTGGTAGGCACCCTGATGTCGGTCATCACCGAATATTATACAGCTATGGGTAAGCGCCCTGTGTTAAGCATTATCCGTCAATCATCTACCGGTCACGCTACCAACATCATCGGCGGTTTGGCTATCGGTATGGAATCGACAGTACTGCCGATCCTGGTGTTGGCAGCCGGTATATTTGGTTCGTTCCATTTTGCAGGTTTATATGGTGTGGCTATCGCTGCCGCAGGTATGATGGCAACCACGGCAATGCAGCTGGCTATCGATGCTTTTGGCCCTATTGCGGATAACGCAGGCGGTATTGCCGAAATGAGCGGCTTGCCGCCGGAGGTACGTGAGCGTACCGATAACCTGGATGCCGTAGGTAATACTACCGCCGCTACCGGCAAGGGTTTCGCTATCGCATCAGCCGCGTTAACTTCGCTGGCCTTGTTTGCTGCCTTTGTGGGCGTTGCGGGTATTGCACATATCGACATTTACAAAGCCGACGTTTTGGCCGGGTTATTTGTCGGCGGTATGATTCCGTTCATCTTCTCGGCGTTGTGCATCTCGGCTGTCGGCCGTGCGGCCATGGCCATGGTTGAAGAAGTTCGGCGTCAGTTTCGCGAGATACCGGGCATTATGGAGTACAAAGCCAAGCCTGAGTACGAGAAATGCGTGGCCATATCAACCAAAGCTTCGATCCGCGAGATGGTTGCCCCTGGTTTGATCGCTTTGATCACGCCAATTATTGTAGGCTTTATTTTTGGCCCCGAAGTTTTGGGCGGTTTATTGGCCGGTGTTACCGTATCGGGCGTACTGATGGGCATCTTCCAGAGCAATGCGGGTGGCGCGTGGGATAACGCCAAAAAATCGTTCGAAAAAGGTGTGGAGATCAATGGAGAGATGTATTACAAAAAATCAGAACCGCATAAGGCTTCGGTAACAGGCGATACCGTGGGCGATCCGTTTAAAGATACTTCGGGTCCGTCGATGAACATCCTCATCAAACTGATGTCGATCGTATCGCTGGTTATTGCACCGCACCTGAACCCGGCCAAATTGCCTCCGCCATCGGTAAAAAATAACCCTGTAAAAGAGATAAAAGCACCAACGGCCGCTATTACAAAATTAAATACGGCAAAATACCAATAAAACTATCCGTATTGTTACTTAAAAGGGATTCCCTAACCGGAATCCCTTCTTCGTTTTGCAATATATTTTAACTATGTTTGGAAAGTACATTAAATTAATACACTAAACTGACTGATGAATTTATTTGTAAAGAAATCCATTGACACCTTAATGGCAGCCTCGAAAGAAGGCGAAAAAACATTAAAACGAACGCTCGGCGTAGGTTCGCTTATTGCATTGGGTATCGGCGCTATTATTGGCGCAGGTATTTTTGTGCGTACGGCTGCCGCCGCCGGCGAGCACGCTGGCCCTGCTGTAACCATATCGTTCCTTATTGCTGCAGCAGGCTGCGCCCTGGCAGGTTTATGTTATGCCGAGTTTGCCAGTATGATCCCGATCGCCGGTTCGGCCTACACCTACTCTTATACCACCATGGGCGAATTCATCGCCTGGATCATCGGGTGGGATTTGGTTTTGGAATACGCTTTAGGCGCTGCTACGGTAGCCATCGGGTGGTCGCAGTATTTCAATAATTTTCTCGAAACATTCTTTAATTGCCACATCCCGTTCGCGCTGTCGCATTCGCCGTTCGAGGTGTCGACAACAACCACGGGAATGTATGCGGCAGAAATAGGCACCCGCGGCCTGATCAACCTTCCGGCCATATTCATCCTGTTAATGCTTACCCTGTTGCTGATTAAAGGCACAGCCGAATCGGCAATAGTTAATAATATCATCGTTATTGTTAAGGTAGCCATCGTATTAATGATCATCGGTTTAGGCTGGCAATTCATCAACCCTGCCAACCATACGCCTTACATGATACCCGAAAACGCGGGCGACGTAAAAACCAATACCGGTATTGTGCACTATGCCGATACGTTTAACCACGGATGGCTTGGGGTGTTACGCGGCGCAAGTGTGGTATTCTTTGCATTCATCGGTTTCGACGCCGTATCAACTGCAGCACAGGAAGCCAAGAACCCACAAAAAGATATGCCGAAAGGTATCCTGATCTCGCTGGCATTTTGTACTATTTTATACATCCTGTTCTCGCACGTATTAACCGGTTTGGCACCTTACAAAGAGTTTTTAGTAAAAGGTAAAGAGGCGTCGGTAACTTATGCCATCACTACTTTTATGACAGGGTACGGCTGGTTGGCCAAACTGGTTACCATAGCCATCTTAGCCGGTTTTTCATCAGTTATCCTGGTGATGTTACTGGGCCAGACCCGTGTGTTCTATACCATGAGCATCGACGGCCTGATCCCACCTGTGTTTTCAAAACTGCACCCTAAATTCCGCACACCATACAAATCCCAATTGTTCTTTTTTGTATTCGTATCGCTGTTTGCGGGTTTTATACCAGACAGTGTAGTAGGTGAAATGGTAAGCATAGGTACCCTGTTCGCTTTCGTACTGGTTTGTATCGGTATCCTGATCCTGCGCCGGAAAAGCCCTGATCTGGTACGTCCGTTTAAAACGCCATTATACCTCATCGTTTGCCCGCTTGGCGCTTTGATCTGCCTGGCTATGATGGGCAGCGAAGGCCTTGAAAACTGGCTGCGTTTGATTATTTGGATGGCTATAGGTATGTTTATCTACTTTGGTTATAGCATTAAAAACTCGCACGTAAGGTTAGGTAAGACCGAAACCCCGAACGACCCGCCTAATCCACATTTTGTAGAATAATGAAATTCAAAATCCCGGAGCAACTATCCGGGATTTTTTTTGTTCATTATTTTGTAGCTTTAACCTAACCAAACCCTCAAACCTATGAGCGAATATTTTACTTTCGACCCCAGGGAGATACTTTCGGTAACGCTGATCCTGTTTGCCATCATTGATATCGTTGGTACCATACCTGTTATTATCGAACTGCAGCGCAAAGCGGGTTCGATAGCGGCCGAAAAGGCCTCACTTGCAGTAGTATTCCTGATGGTGGTATTCCTGTTCGTGGGTAAGGAATTGCTGGGTATTATCGGCATCGATATCCCTTCGTTTGCTATAGCCGGTTCGCTGGTCATCTTCTTTATTGCTTTGGAGATGATCTTAGGGCACAAATTCTTCAAAGAAGCAGAGGATGCGGAATCAGCCGAAACTACCTCGATGTCGATAGTCCCGCTCGCCTTTCCGCTCATCGCAGGCGCAGGTACCATGACCACCCTGCTTTCACTCAAATCGCAGTATCAGACGCAGAACATTTTGATCGGTATTTTTTTGAATACGCTGTTTGTATACCTGGTGCTCAAAAACACCTACCGTATCGAAAAACTCTTAGGTAAAACCGGGCTTGAAGTGTTACGCAAGGCCTTTGGTATTATCCTGCTGGCAATAGCTATCAAACTATTCAGGAGTAATACGCATTTGTAAAAAATCAAGAGTTAGAAGGTAAGATGCTATCTGCTTCTTACAAACCTTTTTTCAAAACCATAAGTCGCATATTTGTCTGTTGCTGAATCTGGATTAATGATGTAAAAGCTCAAAGGATCTGCTCCATATATTCTGTATTGCTTATAGTAGACAGAATTTTTATCAACAGCATAATTAGAGTGTCCTAATTCTTTAAAAGTTGCTGCATCTGCGCTATCTATGTAATTTATCCTTCCCTCGTCAGAATCTCTTAGCCACACATTATAATTATAGTATACTTTGCCGTTGTCTATTTCGTAACCATCCTGGCAACTTTTAAAACATAGACCAACAACGATCAATAGTACTCCGATAATAGTTATTGTCGATCTTTTCACTCAGCTCTAAACTACGTTTTTATCATCCTCGCCACAAACATCGTATCTGCCTTATGTTCGTAACCTTTTAACACGCTCGTCTTCTCCAACTTCAACCCAAACTCTTTGATCAAAAAATCAACCATATCCTCATTCTCGGCCTTGAATGCCGAGCAGGTAATATAGATCAGAGGCTTACCAGGTTTAAGATATTTGATTACATTGGGTACAATACTGCGCTGCAGGTTTTGGAACGACTGTATCTTAAAATCCTGGAACTGGCTGATCATCTCGGGCGTTCGCCCCCAGGTGCCCGAGCCGCTGCAGGGTGCATCCAGGATAATGCCATCGAACTCGTAATCGTGCAGCTCCGGGTCGACGTTTTTAGTCAGGTCGACCAGCTTTTTCTGATACTTACGCAAACCTGCCTGTTGAAAGCGCTCATCGAGGTTAGCTAAGATGGATTCGCGGATGTCGGATACCACGAGTTTCAGATCGGGCTGCAGTTCGTGCAGCAGCAATGATTTGCCGCCTGAGGCTGCACAGGCATCCCACCAGTGCTCCCATTTTTGCGGTTTGAAGAATTGGGCGGTTTGTTGCGACGACCTGTCCTGCACCTCAAACCAGTGCTTATCCGGGAAGATCAATTCGAGCCGGGTACCGTTTGGCAAAGCCAGGCATTGCTCCTCCTCTTCCCTGAACACTATTTCGGCTTTAGCCAAAGTGGCCTTTACCTGCGTTTCGAAACCTTTTAAAACACGGATATACAGATCGGGTTGTACAAAAAAAGATTTTAGAAAAACCTGTTTGTCGATGGATGGTGAAAGCTCGCCCGTCCACGGGAAAACATCTTCGAGTTTAAAGCCGGGATGTGCTTTTTTTACCATGGCCAGCTTCTCATCCAAACCAAAATGGATGCAGGCCGCCCATTCGGGTTTAAAGTGCGCAATGAAGGAGTTGGTTTGCGTATTGCATAAAAACTCGGCAACAAAAAGGCGTTCTTCGCTGGAAGTATTAAACAGCGCCTTGCCTAAACGGAAATAATTATAGATCAACCGGCCGGCGATACGCCTGTCGGTAGAGCCCATTTGTTTATTGAGCCTGTAAAAGCCAGGTAAAAACTTACCTAAGGGTGTATCGGCTGGGTATTCGCCCAATATACGCTCAAAAGTTTTTAGCTGGTTCAGGGCCTTCATTCTGCTTTCTTCAGTTCAAAATTCTGGTATCGCAGTACCGTCACACGGGTATTCACCCATCCATATGCGGCAGTTTTTATAAAGCCAAAATGGTTATTCAGCCCCTTGTACATTGCCTTATCCAGGTGAGCTAACGAATCGGCGTTTGCGCCAAGCAAATTACCAAAATAATACCCTTCATCAAAACCTTTAATGGCGTAATCGCCGGGCGGCGTATGATAAACCCTTTTGTAATCGCGGATAAAGTTAACCGTAGCCTGGGCCTTGTAATCGATGTTATCCGATGTGGTGATGTGTGTTTTTAAGTTCTGTAAAAGCTCTGGCTTCAGGTAATCGAACTTGCTCCAGTTGGGGTGCCCGAATACGGTTACCGGGTAATTTTGCGCCACTTTTTCGAGCGAACGCAAAGTAGTTACCAAAAACAGTTCGTCCGTTGCCGGGATGATAAATATGTTCTCTTCCGAAGTCGACATCTGCGGAAGCAAAGCATCGAAATTACCGCGGCTGATAATCGTACTGATCACCTGCACACGCTTTTTACCCAGGCTATCGATCGCCTTGTGAAAGGGCGTAATATATTTATTCTCATCGCTATAGCCCGATTTGAGGATAAACACCTTTTTAGGTTTGATGCGATCGGTAATAAACCTCGCCGCAGCCCAGGCATGATACTCTAACGGCGGGATAACCGTAACCAGCTTATTACTTTTAAACTGTGCCGGTGGCGCGGGCGATAAGGGCGAAACGATCAGTTTGTTGGCGGTAAAGTTCGAAGCAAATGCTGTGATACCTTCCGGGAAAACCGGCCCCACGATCAGATCACTGGTACGCACTTTAGGATTGAAAGCCAGCAGGCGCGACTGTGTACCCGACTCTTTCGAATCGAAAACCAGCAATTTATAATTGTTGCCTTTCGCCGTCAACGAATCGAGCGCGAATTTAAAACCCTGGTAATAATCCACCGCCAGATCGGCTTTGCTCAGGTTATCACGACTGGCGCTTGCACCTAATTCAAGTTCATCAAGGTTAAATGGCAGGATCAGCGCAATGGTCGACGTTTTGGCAACGACCGGTTTTGGCTGTACAAGGGGCTGTACCGGCTTAGCCTCGACATGTTTAGCTGCAGCTTTTTCCGTCGGGCGTATCTTGGGCGAACAGGCAGCCAGTAAAAGCCCTGCAAGCGCAAATACTACCCACCTATTCCCACTCAATGGTAGCCGGTGGCTTCGAGCTGATGTCATAAACTACACGGTTAATACCTTTAACATTGTTGATGATCTCGTTTGATATTTTGGCCAGTACGTCGTAAGGCAAATGGCACCAATCGGCTGTCATACCGTCCAGCGACTCTACAGCACGTAAGCATACCACATTTTCGTAAGTACGCTCATCGCCCATCACCCCTACCGATTGTACCGGCAGGAAGATGGTTCCGGCCTGCCAAACTTTATCATATAACCCGGCAGCCTTTAAATTGTTGATATAAATCGCATCGGCTTCCTGTAAAATAGCCACCTTCTCGGGCGTAACGTCACCCAAAATGCGGATAGCCAATCCCGGACCAGGGAAAGGGTGCCTGCCCAGTATATTATTATCTATTTTTAAGGTGCGGCCAACGCGGCGCACTTCGTCTTTAAACAAAGTTTTAAGCGGCTCAACCACTTTCAGTTTCATAAAATCGGGCAACCCGCCAACGTTGTGGTGCGATTTAATGGTTGCCGATGGCCCTTTTACCGAAACCGACTCGATCACATCGGGGTAAATGGTACCCTGGCCCAGCCATTTCACATCGCTGATGGCATGTGCCTCGTCGTCGAACACCTCGATAAATACACGGCCAATCGCTTTACGTTTCTTTTCAGGGTCGGATAGTTCCGCCAGAGCATCGTAAAAGCGCTGTTTGGCATCAACGCCTTTTACGTTAAGGCCCATGTGTTGGTACGAATCCAATACCGACTGAAACTCATCCTTACGCAGCAGGCCGTTATCTACAAAAATACAATGCAGGTTTTTGCCGATAGCATGGTGCAGCAATACCGCCGCTACCGACGAATCCACACCTCCCGAAAGGCCAAGTACCACTTTATCATCACCTAATTGCGCTTTCAGTTGAGCAATAGTCGTTTCCACGAACGAATCCGGCGTCCAATCCTGCACACAACCGCAAATATCCACCAAAAAGTTTTGCAGCAATTGCTTGCCATCTAAACTATGGGTAACCTCAGGGTGGAACTGGATACCATAAGTCCGCGAGCCGCTAACCTGGTAAGCCGCCACTCGTACGCTATCAGTACTGGCGATGATCTCAAAATCGTCAGCAATGGTTATAATCGTATCACCATGGCTCATCCACACCTGCGAGCCCGCGCCTATGCCTTTGAACAAGGGATTGCCGGGTTTGATATAGTGCAGGTTAGCCCGTCCGTATTCGCGGGTGCTTGATGCCTGCACTTCGCCGCCATAGTTATGGGCCAGGTATTGTGCGCCATAGCATACCGCTAAGATGGGGTACTGTGCCTTGTATCTGGCATAATCAAATTGCGGTGCCTCTTCCTGCCGTACCGAATACGGGCTTCCCGAAAGGATAATACCTTTCACACTATCATCAAACTCGGGGATGTGGTTAAAGGGGTGAATCTCGCAGTAAATATTGAGCTCTCTTACTCTCCGGGCAATGAGTTGGGTAAATTGCGACCCGAAGTCAAGAATGATGATTTTTTCTTGCATGGGCAAAGATAGTTTTTTGTGATGACAGGTTAAAGGAGAAGTTATTAAGGTTTGCGATGTTAATAACTGGTTTTTGATTTCGAATTTATTAAAGAAACGAAACGGATAGCTATCAGCTTCGCGCTCCGAGCTTCCTGCTCAAAACGGGGTGGTATTTGTCGGTATTTTACCATAGTTGAAGTTTGAATGTCGTAATGTTTAAAAGCTTATCCTCGCAATTTAACACATGGGTATTTATGGGTATTTATGGGTATTTATGGGTATTTTAACTATTTGTTTTTGTCTTGCTTCCTGATTATTCACTATGTGTTTATTTTTTCACGGTGTGAATGGGCTCGCTAAAGCTCGGTCTTATATCTTGATTCTATTTTGGGCGCTCCCTGCGGGCCGGGCTATCCCTGCCCGCCCGGCAGGCGGGCGCTCATACTGCACCGGCCTTAGCCACAGGGCCGGTATCCCTGCCTGCCGGCAGGCAGGCGCTGCTATCCATTAGGTTTGTTTTAGATTTGAAAGATATCGCAAGCCAGAGGTGAACCATGTTCTATCGTAGGTGTAGAGACCTAATTAGGGATTCGGTCCTCTGACTCTGCTATGCTCAGGGCTTTAATAGAAATTCAGGCATCAGGGCCTATTATCATGGATATAAGCGATAAGCATAACTGCGATACTCTCTAACAACTCAAAATTAAACATTATGAAGCAGTTTTCTTTTTTTACAGGTATCGATGTGTCTAAACTATGGCTGGATATTGCAGTTCTAAGCGCTACCGATGGTATCGTTTATCAGGCCAAGATCAATAATAACGCAAAAGATATCCGAATCTTTCTCAGAGAACTTAAAAAGCTCTTGAAAACCGAAATAACCCAACATCTTTTCTGCATGGAACATACCGGTAAATATGGCAACGCTTTTCTTGCTGTAGCTGCAGTTGCCGGTGCGGAAGTTTGGGTAGAACTACCTCTCCAGATCAAGAGAAGCCAGGGACTGGTCAGAGGTAAGACAGACCAGTGGGACGCAGTTCGCATTGCCAAATATGCACTCCGGTTTGCTGATAAAGCAGTCTTTTGGAAACCTGCCGATCAAACCATTCTGGACATCAAGGAGCTTCAGGTAAAAAGGAACCGGCTGGTCAAAGCACATTCACAACTTGTTCAGGAGAACAAGAACGATCCTTTGTTCAAAAAGCCTTTACTGGCCCTGAAACAAGCCATTGAAGCTATTGAACTAAAGATGGAACAGCAACTTGAACAAAATGAAGATGCCTGCCATCAATACAAATTACTAAAAACAGTACCAGGCATCGGTAAACAAACAGCGCTGGCATTGATCGCCGTTACCAATGGCTTTACCAGGTTAACCGAGAGCAGAAAGCTAAGCTGTTATGCCGGTCTTGCTCCATTTCCTTATAGTTCGGGAAGCTCTGTTAAAGGCAGAACCAAAGTCTCTAAAATGGGAGATATGAAGCTCAAGGTATTGCTAAACCTTTCAGCATGGAACGCTATTCGTTCCATCAGTGCTTTTAAAGATTATTTCAAAAGAAAGGTCGGCGAGGGTAAACATAAAATGTCCGTTATCAATGCTATTCGAAACAAACTGCTTGCACTGGCTTTAGCTGTCATTAAAAGAAACAGTCCTTTTGAAAAAAACTACACTTTTTCTTGATTATGCCATAGAAATCCCTAACGCATTTTTAGCCAAAGCCCGAAGTCAGGAGTCTTTTGGGGCTCAGGGCTCCAGACTCACGACTTCCTTCACCAGGGGGGAAATTGTAAGAAATTTTTACGATCTTTTTGCTTTCTGCTTCGCGCTTCAAACTTCAAGCTCTATGTTACAATATACCAAAAATCGGTGGATTATCCAAGTCAGAATATCTTCACCGCAGCATTAATTCTCAAATAAAATCTTCCCACGGCGACGTTCCTGCCTATCTTTGCAACATTAGATGAACACCCCTGATATCAAACGATACTTCCTGCTGATCCTCATATTGGGCCTCGTAACAGCGCTGAGCCCGTTCTCGATCGATATGTACCTGCCGGCTTTCCCGGCCATTGCCGCCGACCTGCATTGCCCTGTATCGCGCGTACAACTATCGCTCACCAGCTATTTCATTGGTATTGCTTTGGGGCAGCTTATTTATGGCCCGCTGCTCGACAGGTTTGGCAGAAAGAAGCCTTTGTATATCGGCTTGTGCATCTATGTGCTGGCATCGCTGGGTTGTTCGGTTACCCGGTCGGCCAATATGCTCATCGGCATGCGCCTGTTACAGGCATTGGGCAGTTGCGGCGGCATGGTGGCTGCCCGCGCCCTGGTACGTGATCTGTTCCCTGTTAACGAAATTGCTAAGGTATTCTCCCTGCTACTGCTGGTAATCGCTGTTTCGCCGCTGTTGGCGCCAACCATCGGCAGCTATGTAAGCGCAGCCCTCGGATGGCATGCGGTATTTATCATTTTAACAGCCATATCTGTGTTTATTTTACTGGCCAGTTGGTTCTGGCTTCCCGAAGGGCGCGGACCAAATATTGAACACTCTCTAAAGCCTAAACCCATTATCGAGAGCTTTTACAGCGTATTTAAACATCCGCAGTTTTATACTTATGCTATTACAGGCGGCATTGCATCGGCAAGCCAGTACGCTTACTTATCCGGCTCGTCGGATGTGTTTATTGATGTATTTCATTTCAGCCAGCACCAGTACGGGTGGACGTTTGCCTGTATCGCTGCCGGACTGATCGGCTGCAGCCAGATCAACAGCCTGTTTTTAAGATATTTCACCAGCAGGCAGATCATTAAAGTAGCGCAAGCCATGCAATGCCTTATCGGGGTAACCTTGTTCGCGTTAACCTATTACGGCATTATCAACGCAGCCGGGATGATCGCACTGATCTTTCTGTTTCTAAGTGCGCAGGGATTTATATCACCCAACGCTTCGGCGCTGTCGTTAACGCCATTCCCGCACAATGCCGGCACGGCATCTGCATTGATGGGCACCTTGCAAATGGGCATTGGTGCATTTGCATCAGCTATGGTAAGTGTACTAAACAATGGCACCGCTTTACCTATGACGGGCATCATGGCCGTTTGTACCGTATGCGCTTTGTTATTACTGTTTATTGGTGGCAGCCGCCTTACAAAAACAGAAACTGCAACAGGTTATCCGGATACAGTCAAAATGCCTTTGGAGCACTGAGATTTATTCTCTATATTTCCTCAAACATCAAAAAATGAAAAAAGCCTCCTTATTAGTTCTGTTCTCAGTCGTTTTTACGTCTTACACATTCGCTCAGACAGAAAGGGTTATAGGCCCGGCAGAGAAAAAAATGACGGATACTGTTTGCAATTGTCTGACCAGGCTCGACATGAAAAAGATCACCAATAAAGCAGAGGCAAATGCCGCAATGACTAACTGCATTACGCTGCATCTTGATATGTTTAAAAACGTGATAGACGAGCGGAATGTAGATATTAACGACAGGCAGGCCATGACAAAAGTTGGGATTGACATTGGCGCAAATATGATGAAGAATGGCTGTGAGGGCTTTATAAAAGTATCCAGCATATTGGCGCAGGACGAAGTAGACAACAAAGGCGAAACCGGAACCACATCCGGGGTACTTAAACGAATTGATAACAAAGGATTTAATTATTTCGCGATCACGGATATCAACAAATCCGAAAAATCGTTTATATGGTTGCGGGAGTTCCCCGGTTCGGAGAAATTTACCAATGGCCTTGGCGATTATGCGGGCAGGAAAGTCAAAATAAAATGGGATGAAATAGAAGTTTATTTGCCTGCCGCCAAAGGGTATTATAAAGTAAAAGAGATAGTAGAACTTACTTTGGAGTAAGAGCCCTTGCGCTCGTTTACAACGAGCGCTTAATATAAGTTCGCTTTATAATACGACTTCTTACACTCATTTGCGACGAGTGCTTAACAAGGCTTGCGTTTGTAACGCAAGCGTACTATCTTTAGTTCATGTCCGACCAATACCGTGTACGTAATCACGAAGCTATTCACTTCTTAACTTTCACAATAGTCGACTGGATAGACATTTTTACCCGGCCCGCTTACAAAAATCTGATTATCGAATCATTGGCCTATTGTCAACAACAAAAAGGATTAGAATTATATGCATATTGTTTAATGACCAATCATTTGCATCTGTTAGCTTCCGCAACAGAGCCAGGCAAGCTCTCTGATATTGTACGCGACTTTAAAAAGCATACCAATAAAAAGATCATTCAATTAATCGGCGAAGAAAACGAAAGCCGGCGTGATTGGATGCTATATCGTTTTGAATACCATGCTAAATACAATAACCGCATTCAAGATTATAAAGTTTGGCAGGATGGTTACCATGCCATTGAATGCAGCACTAATCAAATAATAGATCAAAAGTTGAACTATATCCATCAAAATCCAGTCAGAGCACAGATTGTTAGTGAACCCGAGCACTATATCTATAGTTCGGCTATTGATTATGCCGGCGGCAAGGGATTGTTAGATATAATTCTGCTTTCTTAGCGGCGTTACAAACGCCTGAACACGTTAAGCGCTCGCTATAAGCGAGCGCAAGAAATAATAATATTGCGCTCGTTTGCAACGAGCGCTTAACCTGGCTTCGCGTTTGTAACGCGTCACGACCTAATTTATCACTACCGCGCCTTTAGCCGCCTTAACCGCATCACTTTTCACATTTGTGCCGCTAACGGCAATACCTGTCGATTTCGCTCCTTCGGCCGAAATGAACGTTTTAGCAGTTGCATCAAAACCCATATTGCTGATGTGGATATTGCCGGCATTATTTAAGGTAAACACCGTTTTATCAGGCGAAATGATCTTTACATTTTTTAAGGTAAGGTCGCTTGCTTCGGTGGCATAAATGGCTTTATCTGCGGAGATCGTCACATCGGTAAGGTCGATCCTGCTTACCGGCATTTGTGGTAAACCGATGATCGATACCGCGATCTTAGCATTGGTACAATACAGGTTACTGATGTGAAAATCCTGGAAGACGGGCGTCTTATCGGTAGCTGCCGGGGCTGGCGCATTACTGCCGCCGGGGCGCTTATCCTCGTAATAGCTGCTGAACAGGATTGCTTCGTTCAATATATCGCGCATAAAGATATGATCGATATACACGTTGTGTACCAGGCCGCCCCTGCCCTCGTTACTTTTTACACGGATGCCTATATCTGTATTTACAAAATTATTGTTGGTTACCCAGATGTTGTTCATCCCGGCATCGGTATTGCTGCCGATCACAAAGCCGCCGTGAGCATGATAAACGATATTTTCGGCAATGATCACATTCTCTAAACCGGCTGTACCCTTTTCGGTTGTCCCGCTCGATTTCATGCAGATCCCGTCATCGCCTGCATGCACTGTGCAGTGGTAAACGATGGCATTTTTACAACTCGAAAGATCGATAGCATCGCCATTCTGCGCGTAATACTCGTTTTCGATCTTTACATTACGAACAATCAGGTTGGTGATATTTTTAGGGTTGAAGGCAAAATTGGGCGAGTTTTTAAAGGTCGGCCCGTCGATCAGTACATTTTTGCTGCTGGCTATGCTAACTTCAATAGGGCGCAGGCGGTCGTTCTCCGATCCTTCTTTGGTCGGGTACCACATATCACCGGCCGGGGTTAATACACCACCCGATTTGGTCAGGTCGTTCCACAAGGTAGGCGCGGCTTTGCTCTTTTTTAACGGGCGCCAGGTATCGCCGGCACCATCAAAAATACCGTTCCCGGTTATGGCTACGTTCTCCAGTTTTTCGCCGTACAGTTGCGGTTTGCCGCGGCCGCCTGTCATCACGAACAACGAATGATCGCTGCTGAACATCACCAGCGTCCCCCACTCGGTATGCAGGTTTACGTTGCTTTTCATCTCGATCGGCCCGGTCAACCACGCGCCGGAAGGGATGAGCACTGTACCGCCACCTGCTGCCGAACAGGCATCTATAGCTTTGGCGATGGCCTGTGTTGCAAGGGTATGCCCGTCGCCTACCGCGCCATAGTCTTTGATATTAAAGGTACGATCGGCAAATTTTGGCTCGGCAATGGTGCCCATTTTAAAAGGTGCGTTGGCTACGTACCAGGCCATATCATGCTGTTGCTGCGCTGCCACAGTTAGTCCGGCAAGCATCAGCAATGCGGATAAAATCGGTTTGATATTCATAAAGCAGTATGTTTTTAATGTGGTTTATATTGAGGCAAATACCTCTGCGGAACAATGCTAACGAGTTTTTGCCTTTTAACGAATGAATAAGACCGATTTATTTATGCAATCGTTCCCGGTAACGATTCCAATAACATATTCTTTTATTTAACAGCAATTTGTACTTTTGCATACCAAATCCACTGTCAGTCATGGTAGTATAAACGGTCTGCTTTTTTGTTTTTGAAGTCAACCCCGACTTTGCAGACCTGCGATCTTACCATCTCATGGCCATTCGGCCAGCTATGTTTCATTCTATTTTATTAACATAAATAAATTCAGGCTTTATGACAGCACCTAACCCTGCGGAACTATATCCGTTAGCAAACTATAACAAACTTGTATTTCTTAAAAACATCATCTCAAACCCAAACATTATGGTTGGCGATTATACCTATTACGATGATTTCACCGATCCGCATAATTTCGAAAAGAACGTACTGTATCATTTCGATTTCATCGGCGACAAGCTCATTATCGGTAAGTTTTGCGCCATAGCAAGCGGTGTTAAATTTATGATGAACGGCGGCAATCACGAAACTTCACCTATCTCTACCTACCCTTTCGGGATTTTTGGCCATGGTTGGGACAAAGTAAACGAAGGGTTTACTCTTACAGAAAAATACAAAAGCAAAGGTGATACCATCATCGGTAACGATGTATGGATAGGACACGATGCACTAATCATGCCCGGAGTAAAAATCGGCAACGGCGCCATCATTGCCACACGCGCAGTTGTCACTAAAAATGTACCCGATTACGCTATTGCAGGCGGCAACCCGGCAATAGCGATCCGTACCCGTTTTACAGATGCGGATATTGCGCGTTTGCTGGACATTGCCTGGTGGGACTGGCCGGTTGAAAAGATAACGGAGCATTTGCACCTCATCAACTCGGCCGATATTGATGCGCTCGAAAAGGTGAGCCGGTAGTTATTGGCAGGTATTTTGCTTGATGTTTGATTATTTACATCCACCAATTACAAACATCATGGCAAAATATTCAGAAAAAGCGGGCGAAAAGGTCGAGAAAACCATGCACGAAATGAAAGAGGGCAAGTTAAAAAGCGGCAGCGGAAAAAAAGTAACCAGCCGCAAACAGGCTGTTGCGATAGGCTTATCCGAAGCGCGTAAGGAAGGCGCCAAGGTGCCTAAGAAGAAATAGCCCCCTCTAAATCTCCCCCAGAAGGGGAGACTTAAAGAAGACTATTCAACTAATTTAAAGCCCTCCCTGCTAGGGAGGGTTTGGGTGGGGCTTACTTATCCGTTTTAGCGGCTGGTAATTCTTTTACCTCTTTCGAAGCCTTTTCTGTATCCATCATCTCCATCAGTTTTAAGCCTAACAAACCGCTTATCGGGCCGTCGGTACCATTGGCCCCGCCAATCAGTACATCAGGCATTACTTTGATCTGGCCCTTACCAATTTCTTCGGTGATCTTGAATTTGGTAAAGTTATCGCCGCCCATGGCCTTAACCTGTAACTCGTAAGCTTCGGCAGTTGATTTACCCACGGCCATGATCTTTTCGGCTTCAGCCAAACCTGTTTTTGAAATCCTTTCGGCATCGGCAGCAGCATTCAGCTTGGTCGATTCGGCTTGTGCGGCAGCCCTTACACGGGTAGCCTCACCTTCGGCTTCAGCCCTCATCTTGGTGGCAGCAGCTTCGGCAGATACCTGTAACTTTAAGCTGGTAGCTTCACCTTCCGATTTTTTAACAGCGGCATCGGCAGTACGTTGGGCAATTTCCACGCTTTGTTGTGCCTTTACAATTTCTTTTTGTATCTCGGCAATAGCGGTTTCTTTTTCCACGCCCTGGCGTTGTACCTGTGCCATCCGTTGTGTTTCGTAAGTTTTTTCTTCTTCCTGGGCTATTTTACGGTCGGTTAAGGTCTTCATCAGCGCTTCCGGCGGAACGATATCACCTATCAGCGTGTCCACAGCGTTCACGTTATACTCTTCCAACACCACCGAGATATGTTGTTTGGCCGATTCCTGCCTTTCCTTACGGGTGATCAGGAAGGAGATCACATCGCTGTCCTGGGCCGAGTTACGGAAGTAGTTGCCGATAGTTGGCTCCAGCACCTGCGATACCAGGTTGAGCATACTACCAAACCTTGCAATTACCTTTGGCGCTTCGTTTGCCGGGATATGAATGATCTGTGCCACATCCAGGTTAAAAGGGAAACCATCTTTAGACCGCACCGTAATGGTACACAAGTTTTTATCCAAATTGTGCGACTCGCTCCGGGCATTAGCCCAGTTTAACACCAGGTTAGTGGTTGGCACCAGTTCTACCTTCATGGTAAAGGTATTGATAGGGTACCTGCCAGGGCCAAGCGGTTCCATCCACACGCCACGGAAGCCTTTGCCAACAATGTTACCATGTTTAAAGTGCTCACCGGTCAAATCTTTACCATCCTCACCAATGTAGGATATTACCACGCCTACATAACCAATAGGTACTTCAGTCATAGGTATCTCCTCAATCTGTACGGCCCATTTGTTAACGTTATACGAGCCTGCCAGGATGATCTGAGGTTGCAGACCGCGGTTACCGCCATTATTTAAAAAGGCGTCGATATCCTGAAAGTTATTATGACCCTCAATGTTTTTACCGGCTATCTGGCCTATAGTGATGGGCAAACCATCAAGCACCGTGATCACACCTACCATGCTCTCTTTGATCGTGGTCATATCGGCAACTGTCACCTCAAACGCATAGGTATTGATGCGGTAGGTACCGGCGGTAATAATGGTAGTTTGACGGCCTTTCTGACCGCCATTGGCCAAAAACTGCTCAGCATCCTGGAAGTTATCGCACTCCACTTTACGGCCCAGGATGTTGCCGGTTGGTATTTCGGCGCCGTCCTTGGCCATTACCAAACCTATTTTCCCTACCGGGATAACCGTGAACGGCTCCAGCACAATGGTGTATTGCCACGGGAACAAACGCCAGTACATACCCGGCGCCAGCGTACGGGCCTGGTAGCCGGCCTCGCCTTTAGTGGCGATAAAGTGGCCGTCGGGCAAGGCTTTGTTCTCGCCGTAGAGCACGAATTTTTTGGTCACCAAACCAATGCGGTCCTCCGGAATGATCACCATACCGAAGATGATCCGCAAAATGGTTTTGTACAATACTAAACACAATACGGGTATTACTACCCACCAATAAGATTCAAAATAGTTCATATGATTTCTTGATTTAAGTTGGCACCAAATTCGGTACAGAAACCGCTTTCAGCAAGTAAAATCAATCAAAAACACATAAACCGTCTGCATCACACTTCGATATAAAATATTCGGAAAAACAGCCTTAAACTTTAAAACCTATACCCTTAACACAAAAAAAAGCCGATAATTACAAATTTTGCAATTATCGGCTTTAGGTTATTTTTCGCCTGAATTTTCAGCGTCGCTTTCGCGGATAAAAATCAAGCTGTTTTCTGCCCAAAACAGGGCTTATGGCAAATTATTTTACATTGAAGGCTACCAAATAATCGCCCCAAACAAACGATACTTTACCCGATTTTTCAATGCTGAATTTCAATTTTTCGGATGTTTCGGGAGCCTTGGCCGTTTTAACGGTAATACGCAAAACATCGGTTTTACTGCCCGTTGCCTCATCGAGGGTATAATTAAGCCCCCATATCTTCCATACGCTGTTAAATATCACTACACATTCCTTTTCGCCCGGAATGGTGTACAAGCCGTATTTACCTGCGGGCAGCTCTTTACCTTCAATTTTAACGGCCTTGCTGAATTCGATAGTAGTGGCTTCATTAGCGCCTGTGCGCCATACTTTACCATTAAACGGCGCTATCTCGTTACCAACAGTACGGCCTTTCAGGCTTGGCTGGCTGTAAGCGATGGTAATATCCACACCGTTTTTGGTTACTGCCTTAACAGTATCAGGCGGACTTGGCCTTGGCCCCTTTTTCTGTGCTGAGGCATTGAACGCGGTGAATACTCCCGCGATGATGAGCATACATAATAATAACTTTTTCATCTGTATTGATTTTAAATTGATACTCCGAATTTATGGATAAATACGACTTGTTTTTAACTGTACGGCCAGCAAATTCTTTTTTATGACAAAATTACGATCAGCCATGGCCGCCGCAAACGCGTGCATAGCCTTATTAAATACCGCTATGGCCTGATTATCGAAGTTGGGCTTAGTAAAATATGTCCTGTCGCTTTTCAGGTATTTGTCAATACATTCGATTTGATATTCTGTCAGGTCAAATTTTTCGGCTTTTTCCAAAACCTCTGTTAATCGCGGGAGCATCTTATCTTCAAAAAATTTTACATTCAACAGTATCGAATATATTTCGTTAAACCGCCTCTCGCCATAAATAGGGTTCATCGCATTCATGACCTCATTGTACAATTGCAGGTCATGCCGGGTTTCGGCTTCAGCGGCAAACATATCCAGGTAATGTTTTTCGAGTTCGGCCTGCTTTTCGGCCGGGCTTACATTGTGGTAAAAAAATGCGAACACCTTTTTATCAAGTTCCTTCAGTTCGTGCTCAGCGGCCTTCAGTTCGGGTGTAAGCTGCCCCTGTATATCTAAGGCACGCTTATATGAGTATTTCACACCGTCAAAATCAAACGACCGGATACCCGTTGCTTTATCACTTATCTTAATCAGTGTTTCGATATCGGCTTTCAAACTGTTTATCCTTGCCGGGAGTCCGCAGTTCGCGTCGCTAAAGAGCTCGTTAAAAGTATAACCGCCCTGATCGCTTTTTATCACCTCGCCGGTATCAAACGGCCCTATCTCACGGCTATCATAATACCCTTTGTACTCTTCGGCAAACCTGCCGGCGGCAAGGTTATCAAATTCCTTTATAAATACGTCCGGATCGATCATTTGCGGCTTGGCTTTAAAGGTCACCGTTTCGTACATCTTATCCGTCATACTGGTCTGTAGCTGTTCAGCTTCTGCGAAAAGCGTCCACGCACTATCTGTAATAGTGTTTGTTGCTAAATTCAACTCTTTCAACCTCTTTTCCCTGTCGTGTAATGAAGGGTGCGATGCCCATTGATCTTTGATGGTTATGCGGCTCCGGCTTAAAAACATGGTGCCATCTTCGGACATCTGTAGATCGTCATTTTTAACGGTAATATTATGCTCCCCGGCAAACAATTTAAGCAGCATACGCTGCTGCAGATAAAAGTTAGCCGACCTTAAATTGGCCGGTACGCTATTGTGGCAATAATTCAATACATTATTATAACATACCTGACCGATGTTGAGTTTTTTTAATGAAGTAACGAGTGGCACCGTGCCACTTACTGAAGCCGCAACGGCATCGGCATTATACTCCATTTCGATAGATAATGCTGAATAGGATTTATTGATAACGATATAAACCTGCCGCAATATGGCTTGTATGCCGCTAATGATATGTGTTGTTAAGTAGGCGAATATGCGAAAGTAAGAGCTAACCCGAGCCCAGGAATCAAGAGTATCAGCATAACTTTGATTATCATAAAGCATTTTGTAGATGACGTTGTTTACGTTATATACGTAAACGCCAAACTTCATGCTCTGCTGCGAAAAATGTCCAAACTCGTGCGCCAGCACAGCTTTAAATTCGCTTACGTTAATGACGTTGACCAGTCCAAGGCCGATGCGTAAATTCTTTTTGACGGGCAAAAACATGCTCCAGAAATTCGAATCGTAGAAGACACTGGCGTTCACATCGTCAGACAGATATATTTTTTTAGGGAATGGTGCTTGGGTTTCCTGGCTTATCCTGCGTACAAAAGCAAAAAGCCCTGGCTGTTCGCTCTCAGCGACTTCAATAAAACGGCTGGTGTCGGTTTTGGCATATGTAAATACAAACCGTAGTAAAAAATAGATCACCATTACTCCAACACCCGCCATACCCAAACCTAATATCGCAGTTATAAACTGTGGTGCCATGCGGTAAAACGCCAAGCCGGCATATCCACATAGTATCGCTAAACAGACTGCCAACGCTAACAGAACAATGTAAGTTATCACAAAAAGTACAATGGTAGCAGTAGTCTTTAAAACACCTGCGCGGAAGGCCGGCGTAGTATCAAATATTTTTTCATCAACACCTTGCGGGGCTAAAGGATATGCAAATTGCGGTTCCATGGCATTTACTTCCCGGTAAAAGTATCGATCATCTTCATTACGATAATGGCATCTTTAATGGAGCACAGGTTTTCGGCCTCACCCCTGAAATACTGCACCATGCGTTCTATCATCGGTTGCTGGATGTGCTCCGGGTGATCAAAATCAACTACCTGCACCTCTTCTTCGTCCTCATTGTGCCAAACTACGGTTTTACCGAAGAACGGGAAACTGATGCTGCCCTCGCTGCCTACGATCATGCATTCGTCTATCTCCTCATTTTCGTCCACATTAAAGCTCCACGAACCGTTCAGCACCACGCTGTTCGGGAACAAGGCAAGCCCGGCCACATGATCATCGGCAGTGGTGTTTTTGGATTGGTTGAGCGAGAAGCCGTACATTTTTTCGGGCACGCCGAAGAAATACAGCATCAGGTCGAGCTGGTGCGGCGCCAGGTCGTGGAAATAGCCACCGCCCGAAACAGCAGGGTTAACACGCCAGTTATCCTTGGTTTGGGTAATCAGGTTGGGTTTGCGGCTTTGCCACATCCTGATCTGCACGGTACGCACATCGCCTATGGCTTTTTTATCCAGCAAATCTTTCACAAACAAAAACATCGGCACCGCGCGGCGGTAGTGTGCCACGGTCAGTTTAGCTGTCGATTGTTTTAACGCTACAGCGATATCTTCTGCTTCTGCCCTGTTTAAAGTAACAGGCTTTTCAATGTAAACATTTAAACCACGTTTTAAAGCATCAATAGCGTAATCCTTATGATTCAACGGCGGTGTAGCAATGTATACCGAATTGATCTCAGGATCGTCCATCAGTTCATCGGCATTGCTATACCATTTGCTTACACCATGGCGGCTGGCATAATCGGCAGCCTTTCCGGCATCGCGGCGCATTACGGCTATCAATTTACTATTGGGCACTTTATTAAATGCCGGGCCGCTCTTTTTTTCGGTTACATCGCCGCAGCCGATGATGCCCCATGTTATTAGCCCACCAGCCCCCTGAAGGGGGAGTTTATTGTCCTCTTTCATTTTGTTTTTTTAGGTAATGGCACCTTGCTTATAAGTTCCCCCTTAGGGGGTTAGGGGGTTAATATTTTCTCTATCTGCTGTAATTCCTCTGCGCTAAAGCTAATGTTCTCCAGGCATTTCAGCGAATCGGTTAATTGCTCGGGGCGGCTTGCGCCGATAAGCACACTGGTTACGCGTTCGTCTTTCAATATCCAGGCCAGGGCCATTTGTGCCAGGCTTTGGCCTCGGTTGATGGCGATATCATTCAGCTTCCTGATTTGCGCCAGGCGCTCTTCGGTGATATTGTTTTCGGTTAAAAAGCCAACGCCTTTGGCTACGCGCGAGTCGGCCGGTATACCGGATAAATACTTATTTGTTAACAAGCCCTGAGCCAGCGGCGAAAATGGTATACAACCTACGCCTTCGCTACCCAACAGATCGAGCAAACCTTCGGTCTCTACCCAGCGTTCAAACATGGAGTATTTGGGTTGGTGGATCAGGCATGGTGTACCTAAACGCTTTAATATACTGAAAGCTTCGGCAGCTTCTTTTGGGCGATAATTGGAGATGCCCACATACAAAGCTTTGCCCTGGCGAACGATCAGGTCGAGCGCGGCCATGGTTTCTTCGAGCGGGGTATCGGGGTCGGGGCGGTGATGGTAGAAGATATCTACATAATCCAGGCCCATACGCTTCAAACTTTGGTCGAGGCTGGCTACGAGGTTTTTCTTCGACCCCCATTCGCCGTAAGGCCCCGGCCACATATAATAACCGGCTTTGGTAGAGATGATCAGTTCATCGCGGTACGCTGCAAAGTCCTCTTTCAATATCCTGCCAAAATTGATCTCGGCCGAACCCGGCGGCGGGCCGTAATTGTTGGCCAGGTCGAAATGGGTTACGCCCGCATCGAAAGCAGTATGCAGGGTTTTGCGATAGGTGGACATGGTGTCCACATCGCCGAAGTTATGCCACAGGCCCAGTGAAACGGCCGAGAGCCGGATGCCGCTTTTACCGCAGCGGCGGTAGATCATCTTTGAATATCTTTCGGTAGATGCAATATAAGTCATAGTATACTTTACGGGTTTTGGTTGCAGTAAAAATAGTGTTTAAGTCGGAAGTCAGAAATACTGAAAGAAACGAAAATGGAAGAATTAACAGACCAAAACTGCACATTAACTATAGCGATGGGTTTCAAACCCATCGCTACGAAGAAGCCTGCGCTAATAATTGCACCAGAACCGACCCGATAACCATCGGGCCGACAAGGTACCACCGCTTAAAAATAGGCCATCCGATGTTGCCGAACGCAGCTGTTTTGGCAATAAAATTTTCTACAATTGTAACTAACAGGGTATTATATTCGTCAAAAAACAAACATTGCGGCACTGTTAATAACTTTTTTTAAAAAATATGTCAACAGAGTTTCAAATGTGGTTTTTTAGCAACATTTTTATATGTTTGCTCGTTCTATCCTGAATAAATCATAGAATCGAGGTATATATACATAGATGAGACAACTCAAGATAACACAATCCATTACCAACCGTGAGTCGCAGTCTTTAGACAAATATCTACACGAGATCGGTAAGGTTGACCTGATTACAGCAGAAGAAGAAGTAATACTTGCACAGAAAATAAGAGAAGGCGACCAGGCCGCTCTCGAACGTCTAACCAAAACCAACCTGCGTTTTGTGGTATCTGTTGCAAAACAATACCAGAACCAGGGTTTAACACTGGGCGATCTGATTAACGAGGGTAACCTCGGCTTGATCAAAGCTGCCAAACGTTTCGACGAGACCAAGGGTTTCAAATTCATTTCGTACGCCGTATGGTGGATACGCCAGAGCATTTTGCAGGCCATTGCCGAGCAAAGCCGTATAGTACGTTTGCCATTGAACCAGGTGGGCTCGCTGAGCAAGATCAGTAAGGCTTTCAGTAAACTGGAGCAGGAATACGAACGCGAACCATCGCCCGAAGAACTGGCCGATATACTGGAAACTACCGTTGATAAAATATCCGACACGCTGAGCAACTCGGGCCGCCATGTGAGTATGGACGCGCCGTTTGTACAGGGCGAAGAAAATACATTGCTGGACGTATTGGAAAACCATGAGCCAAATACCGACTCGAACCTGATCAACGAATCGCTGTCCGAAGAGATCAAACGTTCGCTCTCGACTTTAACCGAACGCGAAAAGGAGATCATTGTGCTGTTCTTTGGCTTGGGTACCAATCACCAGCTATCGCTCGAAGAGATCGGTGAGAAATTTAACCTGACACGCGAACGTGTTCGCCAGATAAAAGATAAGGCTTTGCAGCGATTGAGGCATACATCGAGAAGTAAGATCTTAAAATCGTACTTAGGATAAAAAAAGACAAAGCCCCGGATTGCCGGGGCTTTTTTATTACATTAGTTTAATGTGGAACAACCGCCATCTTATCCGGATATTTTATAAACCTATCTTTATTATCAGCATCCTGTTCAGTTGCGGGTCGGTACGGCTGGTGCAGTTGGCCGGCTGGAGTTTCCTGTTGATGGCTTTGCTGCTTAAAATTTCCGGGTATGGCCTTATTATGGGTTATCAGTATTTAATGTCGCAAAAAACATTTTACTATTACCGCAACGCCGGCGTTAGTATGCGGATGATGTACCTGCAAACCTATACTTTCGACTTTGCCATTTATACAATAATGCTCATCCTCTTATACTTGTTTAAATAATGGCGTCCGTCCTTAAGGCCGATAGCATCGAGATCAGTTTTGATGAGCGTAAAATACTACAAGGCATTTACCTGCAATGCAGCCAGGGAGAAGTATTGGGTTTACTGGGCCGCAACGGCTGTGGGAAATCGACCATGCTCAAAGTGATATTCGGCAGTGTCACACCATCGCACAAGTATGTAGCTATAGATAATGTATTTGTAGCCAAAGGGTATTTAAACAACCGGGTAGCTTATTTACCGCAACATCATTACCTGCCTTCGGGCGTAAAGTTTTCCAAACTGGCCAAACCGGTAGTCGACCCGCTGTTGTGGGATGAGTTCAGCAGTTTCCCGGTCTATCAACATTATCACGATAAAACTACAGACGATGTTTCGGGCGGCGAATGGCGCCAGCTCGAAATGCTGATGGTATTGTACAGCAGAGCCAGCTTTATTTTGCTGGATGAACCTTTCACACACATATCCCCAATGCAGATTGACGAGTTCAAATTAATCATCAGGGAGCGTGCCAAAACCCGCGGAATCATCGTTACCGATCATTACTACAAGCACATACTCGAGGTAAGCGACAGGCTGATGCTCATCAGCAATGGTTACACTGAGATGATAAATAACCGCGAAGATTTAGTGAAATACGGCTACCTTAGCGTATAAACATCTATACTTTATCATGACGATACCTATTTACCAGGCCGATGCTTTTACCGATCAGCTTTTTGGCGGTAACCCGGCCGCTATTTGCCCCTTAACCGAATGGCTCCCTGCCGAAACTATGCAAAAAATTGCAGCCGAAAATAATATCGCCGAAACCGCTTATTTTGTAAAGCAGGATGACGGCTATGGCCTGCGCTGGTTTACACCTGAACTGGAAATTGACCTTTGCGGCCACGCTACCTTAGCTACGGCACATATTTTATTTACCGAACTGGGGTATTCAGGCGCATCAATTAACTTTTACACCCAAAAGGCCGGGATTTTAGTGGTAACAAAACACGGCGATAAGTACACCCTCGATTTTCCTTCGCGGCCACCGCAAACTGCCATAGCACCTGCCGAACTGCTTACCGCACTTGGCGGTAAAACACCCGTCGAAGTTTTAAAATCGCGCGATTACTTTTTGGTTTACGAAACCGAGCAGGACATCCGCGATATTAAACCCGATTTTAACTTACTGGCAAAGGTTGATACCATAGGTGTTGTGGTAACCGCTGTTGGAGATGAGGCTGATTTTGTATCCCGCTTTTTTGCGCCGGCGGCCGGTATTAATGAGGACCCTGTAACCGGTTCGGCGCACTGCAACCTCATACCCTACTGGGCCGGTAAATTGGGCAAGGATAAGCTGCATGCTTACCAGATATCATCCCGCAGGGGTGAGCTGTGGTGCGAAAATAAAGCCGACAGGGTGTTGATGGCCGGCAAGGCTGTTACTTATTTGAAGGGGGAGATTCACGTTTGAGCTAAAAGCCTAAGGCTGAAAGCAGAAAGCTGGATGTACATTAATTAAAAGCTTTGAGCGTTCTGCTTTTAGCTTTAAGCTCCTTTTTTCACAAAAACGCCCCTCTCATTTCGAAAATCCATTTTTTTGTCCTTTATTTAAGGTTCAAATTTTGATGCCTTTGTTGGTGTTGTCACCAGCGATACAATGTACGTAAATGCAGCTTACAAGTTTAGAGGTTAAGGGTTTTAAAAGCTTTGGTGATAAGATCACCATTAATTTCAACGAGGGCATAACCGCCATTGTTGGCCCTAACGGCTGCGGTAAATCAAACGTTGTCGACTCCATCCGCTGGGTGCTGGGCGAGCAAAGCACCCGTATGCTGCGCAGCGAAAAGATGGAGAACGTGATCTTCAACGGAAGCAAAAGCCGCAAGCCCGGTAACCTGGCCGAGGTATCGCTCACGTTCGATAATACCAAGAACATCCTGCCTACCGAGTTTTCGCAGGTAACTATTACCCGCAAGCTGTACCGCACCGGCGAAAGCGAATACCGCCTCAACGATGTACAGTGCCGTTTAAAGGATATCACTGATTTGTTTTTGGATACCGGTATCGGGGCCGACTCGTACTCCATCATCGAGCTGCGGATGATCGAAGAGATCATCACCAACAAGGAAGGTTCGCGGCGCAACCTGTTCGAAGAGGCATCGGGCATATCCAAATACAAACTCCGCAAAAAGCAAACTTTTAACAAACTGAAGGATACCGAGGCTGATCTGGCCCGCGTAGATGACTTGCTGTTCGAGATCGAAAAGAACCTGAAAAGCCTGGAAAGCCAGGCCCGTAAAACGGAACGCTTCTATAAAATGCGCGACCAGTACAAGGAACTGAGCGTTAAGCTGGCCTCGTTCAGGATAGCGTCGTTCAGCGAGTCGCTTGCGCGGATCGAGGACGACGAACAAAAAGCGAAGGAAGGTAAAAGCGGTATCGTAGCCATCATCGATAAAATGGAAGCTTCCGTTCAGCAGCAAAAACTGGATAGCCTTACCAAAGAGAAAAACCTTTCCATCCAACAAAAAGCCACCAACGAATATGTGGCCAGGATACGCGCTTACGAAAGCGATAAAAAGATCAAGAACGAGCAGCTTAAATTTCAGCAGGATAAAGAGGCCCGCTTAAGTGAAGAACTGGAGCGCGATACCAACCAGTTGAATCACGTAAAATATAACATTAAAAGGCTAAGTGAAGAAAAACTGCAGGAAGAAGAAAGCCTGGAAAATATCCGCCGCGCTGTTGCCGAACTCAAAGATGCAGTTGACGAGTTACGGGCCGAGCAAGCCAGCGCTAAAGCCGAAGCTGACGAGATCACAGCCATCAACAACCGCCTGCAAAACCAGATCTATAAAGCCGAGAAAGACCTCGATATTTTACAGATACAGCAGCAGGCCCTGGAGCAGGAAAGCCAGCGCAACCTGGAAGATGCCGGTAACAAAGAAGCCGAGCTGACGCAATTTAACGAGGTGATAACCGAAATTGAAGGCCAGGCCGAAATAGTACAACAGGAGCACGATGCGTTGATTGAATTTGAGAACAGGCTCAAAAACCAGATAACCGATACCGAAGCCGAACTAAACAAGGTTAAAGAAACCCTCACACAGGATGGCCGTAAGCTCGACGCCAGGCAAAACGAATACAACCTGACCAAAAGTTTGGTGGATAACCTGGAAGGCTTCCCCGAGTCGATCAGGTTTTTGAAAAAGAATACCGAATGGGCCAAAAATGCACCGCTTTTCAGCGATGTTTTGTTTTGCCGCGAAGAATACCGCGTTGCCATCGAAAATTACCTGGAACCTCTGATGAACCACTACGTGGTGGAAAATTACGAGGAAGCTATACGCGCTATTAACCTGCTGAGTAAATCATCACGCGGCAGGGCGCAGTTTTTTGTACTGAGCAATTATCCCGCTGCAGCGGAACAAAATAAACCGGAGATTGAAAGCGGTATAGCCGCGCTGGATGTGATCGAGGTCGAAGCCCGTTACCGCCCGCTTTGTAACCATTTATTAAACGGTGTTTACCTGGTTAACGATCAGGCCGAGAACGACATCAACACCCGGCAATTACCCGAAGGCACTGTTGTTTTGGGCAAGAGCGGCAAATTCAGCAAATCGCGGTATACTATGGCCGGTGGTTCGGTAGGCTTATTTGAAGGTAAGCGTATCGGCCGCGCCAAAAACCTCGAGAATCTGAGCAAAGAGATCAAAACGCTCGAAAATAAGGTCGCGAAACTCAAAACCGAATCGGAGGCTTTACAGGAGCGCTTAACTGTTTTAAAGGGCTCGGGTAAGGCTGCCGAATTGTATCAAAAGCAGCAGGATCTGAACCGCCTGAATACCGAGCTGGTAACTGTTAAAACCCGGCGTGAGCAGTATCAAACTTTTATCGAGAACAGCCGCAACCGCAAAGAAGATATTGCCCGCAAGATAGCCAGCATACAGGAAGAAATGACGAAGCTCAACCCCGAGCTATCGCAACTGAAAGAACAAAAACTGGCACAGGGTGAGCTACTGGCCGAAAAACAAGCAGCCTTTAACGAACTGACGGAGCATGTATCGGTACAATCAAACCGTTACAACCAGGAGAACATCCGTTTTCATCAGCAGCAAAATAAAGTATCTGGCTTGGTTAAAGATCTGGACTACCGCGATACGCAGCTGGAAAACCTCGATCAGCGCATTACGCAAAACAGCGCCGAACTCTCTAAAGTAAAAGCTGCGATATTGGAAATATTGCAGCATACCGATCATAGCGATGAAGACCTGCTGGCCATGTACAGCCAGCGCGAAGAACTGGAAAAAGCTACCCAGCAGGCCGAACAGGAATATTATCAGTCGCGCGGGGCGATTACCGAGGTGGAGAACGAGATCAGCGAGCTGCGTAAGAAAAAGGATCAGTCGGAACTGATCGAAAACGAACTGCGCGATCGTAAAACCAATTTGAAACTCGAACTGAATGCTTTAAAAGAGCGCCTGTCGGTAGAGTTCAATATCGATATACAGGACCTTTTGGATACCGGTGCACCTGCTGACGAAAGCGAAGGCGAACTACGCGAAAAAACCGAAAAGCTAAAAAGGCAACTCGATGATTTCGGCGCCATTAACCCGATGGCCGTTGAGGCTTACCAGGAAATGAACGAGCGTTATACGTTTATTCAAGGTCAGAAAAAAGACCTGAACGAAGCTAAAGCATCTTTACTGGCTACTATACAAGAGATTGACGATACCGCCCGAGGAAAATTTATGGACGCCTTTACCCAGGTACGCGAAAACTTTATTAAAGTGTTCCGCTCGCTGTTTAACGAAGAGGATAGCTGCGACCTGATATTGAGCGACCCGAACAACCCGCTCGAATCGGATATCGACATCATTGCCAAACCCAAAGGTAAAAGACCGTTGTCCATTAACCAGCTATCGGGTGGCGAAAAAACGCTGACGGCTACGGCCATCCTGTTCTCGCTTTACCTGTTAAAACCCGCGCCTTTCTGTATTTTTGACGAGGTTGACGCACCGTTGGATGATACCAACATTGATAAATTCAACAACATTATCCGCAAGTTCTCGACGGATTCGCAGTTTATCATCGTATCGCACAACAAACGCACCATTGCCAGCACCGATATCATTTACGGCGTTACCATGGTTGAGCAGGGTATCTCACGGGTTGTGCCGGTGGATTTGAGGGAACTGGCTGATTAAAGCCCCCTACGCCCCCTAAAGGGGGGATTTTAATGAGACAATAACAATAAAGCCGGTCATTTAAAATTAAACGCTAAGTCTCCCCTTTAGGGGGCGGAGGGGGTATAGTCCACTCCCGCCGCTTCAGCGCAAAGCTCATCGGCTTCGCTGTTACCGATCATTACCACATCCCGGCGTTCGAGGCTATGGGTTTTCAGGATATGATGCAGCGCATCCGGCTCGGGTTTGGGCTTGATCTCGTCGGCAAAATAGCAGGTGAGGTATTGCTCCAGTCCGTGCCATTCGGTTTGACGGATCTTGTTGAGCTGTTGTTCGGGGTTACCATTGGTGAGGATAAATATCTGCTTACGGTCGACCACGATATCCTGCAGCAGGGTCAGCATATCTTTATACAGCAGCAGCTTCAAAGGCAGCCGGGCAGTAATATGTAGCAGATCGAAATTATAACGGTACTCGTCGCTGATCTTGAAACGTTCTTTTACTACATCAAAAATATGCGCGCTTCCCTCCTTTTGGTAAGTATCGGTCATGAGTTTGGTAAGCACTTTACCATCCAGCAGTTCCTTATATTCTAAAAAAGCGCCGAACAGATAATAAACCTGGAACAGGTAATCCTTTTCGGGATAGAGCACATTATCCAGCTCAAACACAAAGGCTTTTTTACGTGGATCGATATCGGTGTAACTGAACATTTAATCTGCAATAAATTCTTTCCCGGGTGTGCAAAGTTCTATATCAAACTCGGCAAATAGCGTTTCGGCTTCCTGTAATAACGCTCGTTCGGTATGGCGTAGTGCATAAATCCGGCTAATCCCGTTATCCAGCGCAAGCGTCAGCATCAAATGCGCAAATGATGGGTTTTCGGGGCCTGGCGTTTTAACCATCGTGCCGTTTTGTACCATAAGCTGCGGCAGTTCGAGATAATCTCCCAGCAGTATTGTTTCGCCTGTATTAAGCGCCGCCTTTAATTTATAAGCCTGCGCTGATGTTGCCGCAGTGATCAGTATACTCATAAGTGCTCTACAATCAGGCCGTCCTTCATCAGCACTTTACGGTCAGAAAGATTGGCCAGCTCTTCGTTATGGGTTACGATGATAAAGGTTTGATTAAACTCGCGGCGCAGATCAATAAACAACTGGTGCAACTCACGTGCGTTGTGCGAGTCGAGGTTGCCCGATGGCTCGTCAGCCAGTATTAAGGCAGGTTTATTAACGAGGGCACGGGCCACGGCTACGCGCTGCTGCTCGCCGCCGGAGAGCTGACCGGGTTTATGATCGAGCCTGTCGCCCAGGCCTAAAAGGTCCAATAATTCGATAGCACGTTTTTCGGCGTCTTTTTTTGATGTGCCGGCGATATAAGCCGGGATACACACATTCTCGAGCGCACTAAACTCGGCCAGTAAATGGTGAAACTGAAATATAAACCCGATATGCTTATTGCGGAAAGCGCTCAGTTGCTTGCTTTTCAGGTTATTTAATTCGGCCTCCCTGATCAGTATCGAGCCTGAATCGGGTTTATCCAGTGTGCCGATGATATTAAGCAAAGTGCTTTTACCGGCGCCGGATGCACCTACGATAGACACGATCTCTCCGTGCGCAACGTCGAGGTCGACACCTTTCAGGATATCTAATTTACCGTACGATTTTTTGATGGAGCGGGCTTTGAGCATGGGGCAAAACTACTGTTTTTTTGGATTACACCGATTTGTTTTTGATTTCACCGAATATTAAAACCATTGTCATTTCGATAGAGCCGGGGCTGGGAATGTATAAAGGCGCGAAAGAGAAATCTTCTGCTACCTGCAAGTTTACGAGCGTACAGTAGAAGATCTCTCCCGTTGGTCGAGATGACAAGGGTTTATTCAACAGCTGCATTCTTCGGCAACAGCTTAATGGCGCGGTTCAGGTTATCTGTAGCCTGTAATATCTTGTCTTTCAGCTTCTCGTTATAGCTGGGGTGTTTGGCTAAAAATTCGTTCACTATGCGGGCAGCTTCAGGGCTTTGGTACGAGCCGAAAGTACTGGCCAGCCACGATTGCGGGAAAAAGATATCGCCTGTTACCTGGATGGTTTGCAGCATCTCCAAACTCCTGGGCAGGTATTTAATGGATGCAGCCTGCCGCAGCGGGTGATGAAGGTAGTTGAGAGCCGTTAGCACATTGGCCTCTTTGGCGCGGTTCTTCAGGTCAGTCAGGCTGGCAAAAAACTCATCGCGCACTTTTGCATCGGGCGATAAAGCCGGACGGATAAATTCAAAGCGCTTTTTACGGTCGGGATTGGTGATACGGTTGTATTGCTGGGTTAAGATTGTGGTATCCGCATTATCGCGCAAAGCAAGCGAAAAAGCCATCCCGGTATAATCCTCTTCGGAGAGTTTTACACCCGCAGGCGGTTGCCGGTCTTTCCAAACATTATAAACGGTACTGGTTGCCTGCTGGCTTAAATAAATGCTTTGGTAGGCATTGAACAGTATCTTTTTATTGTTGGCCGATGTTTGGTTCTGCATGGCGGTCCATAAACTACTTTCGAGCGCAGGGTTAACTTTTTCGCGAAGTTTTGGTGTGATGAACTGCCAGTAAATGCTACTGATATAACCGGATATCAGCCGCAGGCTCATTTCTTCTTTCTCGATATCCAGGGCTTTGATGAATGTGTTCAGCAAGGCGCCGGGTTTGGTGTAGCGGCCTGCCAGCATGTTTTCGTACATGGCGATATAGGCCGAGGTGCGCTGCAGCGGGCTCTGGATATCAGCCAGTGAATTATACAGATCGGGGTCGGTTGGGAACAGGCCGTAGCCTTCGCCTCCGGAATTAAATACGATGAACGACGGCGCCTTTTGGCCGATAAATTCTTTTAGAGCAGCCACACCGCTGTTCATATTCACGGTGACGGTTTTGCTGGTTAGCCCCCAGTACAAAGTAACCTCGAAGCTTTGCGGCCAGGTGCGGGTTAGGCCGTGCTCGGCATGTTGGATCAGTACAAAATGGCTGATCTTCCCGTTCCGCAGCGACATGCTGTAATTGAACACCGGCCTGCCGGGCAGGTTTACCCAGATGTCGTTCCAGGTGCGGAGGTCCTGCGTGGTGTATTTGCCCAGTATTTTGATGAGATCGGGCCAGGTGGCGTTGCTGTAGGCGTAGGTTTTGAGGTATTCGCGCACGCCTTTCTGAAAGGCGTCTGCTCCCATCAGTAGTTCAAGCTGGCGCATCATGATGGGCGCTTTGTGGTAGATGATATTGCCGTACATAGAGCCTGCATCTTTCAGATTTGCCAGGTTTTGACGGATGGGATTTGCGCCGGGAGTACGGTCGACGCCATAGGCTGCGGGGAAATGATCGGTCAAAAATTTCAGGTCGAAAGTTTCCTTACCCATCAGTGAGCCGGTAATTTTATCGGCCATAAAATTGGCGAATACTTCTTTCATCCATACATCGTTAAACCAATCCATGGTCACCAGGTCGCCAAACCACATATGGCTGGTTTCGTGGGCGATGAGGTTGAGCCGGGCGATGATCTGCTCCTGTGTAGCGCTGGCATCCAAAAACAAGCTTGAGGCTTTGTACAGCACCACCCCCGGATGCTCCATCCCACCGAACTGGAAATCGGGTATACCTGCAAAGCCCATTTTTTGGAAAGGGAACGGGATCGTTGTCCAATTCTCTAAAAAGTTTACGGCGTCGGTATGGGCTTTGAAGATGGCATCAGTACTTTGGTTGATTTTGGCCGGGTCGGTTTCGCGATAGAGAAATTCAGGGTGTAATTTACCAGCATCCGCCGTAACCGATCTGTACTTCCCAGCGGCAAAGGAAAATAAATAAGTACTAAGCGTATCAGTCGGGGCAAAAACGTGGTAGCCTTTAACCGGTGAACTCACCGTCTTGCCGTTTGCCAGGCTTGTCCACCCTTCGGGCACTTTCAACGACAGGGTAAAAACTGCCTTGAGGTTTGGCTGATCGAAGCAGGGAAAAACAGTACGGGCCCGATCAGGCACGAACAGGGCGTACAGGTAATCGTCATTACGGTTAAGGGCGCCGTTGCCGGCGAGGAAAATAAATGATATGGTGTTGCCGCCTGCAAACAGTTGTTTTGGATCGATGATGATGTGCTCTTTGGAAAAATTCAGCACCGTTTCTTTGCCGTTAACGGTGATGGTTTTTATCCGCGCAGGGTCTTCTTTAAAATCTATCTGCAAAGGCTGCCCGGCGGGGGTGTATTTAAAGGCGAGTGTTTCGGTAGCGGAAATATCTTCGGTTTTGTTTTCGGGGATAACCAGATCAAGGTTGTAAGTTACGCCGCTGATGTGTTCTTTACGGTAATCAGCCAGCGCGCGGGATACGCCGGTTTCGACGGGGGTTTGGGCGCGGGTTTTGAAGGTTAGTAGCAGTGGCAGTAGCAGCAGTATTTGGGCAATGGGCTTAGGTAAGTGCATAGGGATGTATTGAAGTTGCAAAATAGTTATTTTTTAGGGATTGCACCGATTGGTTTTTGATTGCACGGATTGCCCGTGTTAGGGATTGCAGCGGATACCGGCCATGCGTTGGACTCAGGGCAGGCCGTGGCTAATGCCTTGCGCAGTATGAGCGAAAAGCCCGGGCCGCAGGCAACACCCCGATAAAAATTCAAAAATCAAAAGTTAAATTTCAAAACAACCAGATACATTAAGTCAATAACACCATTTTTGAATTTTGAATTTTTAATTTTGACTTCACAACGCAAATGTTATTATTTTATACCTATCGGTATATTTTAAATCTGGAAATCATCGCGGAATTTAATAATCTCACAGATTTCTGCCCTGCTTTGTCGCAGTTTATTTACATTTCGCCTATAAAATATCTGCTAAAAAAGCATTTGAAGTTTTATAAGTACGACTGAAATTGTAGCTTTACCGCAAATTACTTCAAACACATGAATATTCACGAATACCAGGGTAAAGCTATACTAAAGAGTTTTGGTGTACGAGTTCAGGAAGGCATTGTTGCCGATAACGTTGAGGAGGCTGTTGCCGCCGCTAAAAAATTAAAGGAAGACTTTGGGTCGGACTGGGTGGTTGTTAAGGCGCAGATACACGCCGGCGGCCGCGGCAAAGGCGGTGGTGTTAAGCTTGCCAAAAACATTGATGAGGTAAAAGAAAAAGCCGGCGCTATTTTAGGTATGCAGCTGGTTACCCCGCAAACCGGCCCCGAAGGCAAGCTGGTAAGCAAGGTTTTAATTGCGCAGGATGTTTATTACCCCGGCCCAAGCGAGACCAAAGAATTTTACATGAGCGTGCTGCTCGACCGTGCCAAAGGCCGCAACATTATTATGTACAGCACCGAAGGCGGTATGGATATTGAAGAGGTTGCCGAACACACGCCGCACCTGATATTTAAAGAAGAGATCGATCCGAAAGTTGGCCTGCAGGGCTTCCAGGCGCGTAAAATTGCCTTTAACCTGGGCCTTAGCGGCGATGCTTTTAAAGATATGGTGAAATTTGTGGCCGCGTTATATAAAGCTTACGATGCTACCGATTCGGCTATGTTTGAGATCAACCCGGTTTTAAAAACCAGCGATAATAAAATTTTAGCGGTCGACGCGAAAGTGAACCTGGATGATAACGGCTTGTTCCGCCACCCGGATTATGCTGCTTTGCGCGATACCAGCGAAGAGGACCCGATGGAGGTTGAAGCCAGCAAAAGCAACCTGAACTATGTAAAGCTCGACGGTAACGTAGGCTGTATGGTGAACGGTGCCGGTTTGGCCATGGCCACCATGGACATCATCAAAATTGCCGGCGGCGAGCCTGCCAACTTTTTGGACGTAGGCGGTACTGCCAACGCGCAAACCGTTAAGGCTGCCTTCAACATCATTTTGCAGGACCCTAACGTTAAAGCCATCCTGATCAACATCTTCGGCGGTATCGTTCGCTGCGACCGTGTGGCCCAGGGTGTTATCGACGCTTACAAAGAGATCGGCAATATCCCGGTACCGATCATTGTGCGTTTACAAGGCACCAACGCTGTTGAAGCCAAAAAACTGATCGACGAAAGCGGTTTGCAGGTTAAATCGGCTATCTTGCTGAAAGAGGCTGCCGACAGGGTGAAAGAGGTTTTTGCGGCGTAGTTGTTTGTTGGTGACAACACCAACAAAGGGCTTAGAGGTTTTTGCGGCATAAGCCACGTTAGTAAAATATATTTGCAAATAGCGATGGGTTTGAAACCCATCGCTATTTTTGTTTGACATATGTCATTATCTTTAGAGTGATGACCAAAGAAGAATTAGCCCCATTCGTTGACTATGATAACAGCATAGCAAAACAACGACTTGTCTACAAATTTAATAGCTGGTATATTATCGACAGATTTCTCCTTACATCACTCTTTGTTTTAATTGCTGCAGGTATGCTATACGCGGGATATGAAGAATGCTCGCGTGACAACAATTACGCGTATCTAATAGTCGGCATCTTGATTAGCATTTGGCTCATAAGCAGTTTGGTTTTTCTTAACAAGTTAGTTGTCGTTAATGGAACCAAAACTATGTTGAAGAACAGGGAAGATGTACGTAAAGTCTTTGCTCATTTTTATAATGACTTAACATATAATTATAATAGCAAAAACGTCATTCGCGATGTGGTACCAACAAAATGGACAAACGGCAGGATACTGACAGTTATTTTTGACGATAGTAACAATAAAATATATTTCCATAGAGCTACGCTAATTCGAGGCAGCTCAATCTCGCCTATGTCTGGTTGGATAAATTATTGGAAATGTAAAAACCTCGCTAAATATTTTCAAGAACTTCAGGCAAAAATTGAAACAGCTTAACTATCTTTAACCATGCCCACCCTCCCACTCACCAACAACTACACCTTCGCTATTGAGCCCATCACCGCCCGGCGTATGCGACTGGTTGTGTATCAAAACGGCAAAGAACTGGTTTGCCGCAAGGAAAACCTCAAGCAATTAAACGAGTTTTTAAACGTTGATGAAGCCAGAGCCTTTAAGGGCCGCCTCCAATTGCTGAAGCATGGCGATGACATCGCTGTGGAAGTAAAGGGCGAACCTGTCGGCAATATCAGCAAAGCCGATTTGCTTGCCCAACTTAGTTAATAAATTGCTTACTGCACATAGTGTTCCGCTGGGCTTTTGCAGTACCTTGAAGCTATGAAGATCAGGAACCTGTTTGCTGTTATCACACTCTTATTAACGGCATCTTATCAATTATATGCGCAAACCGATACGCTTTGGAAGGGCTTTAAACGCCACGACTTTATGGTTGCCGAAAGGAAGTGCATCCTGGTTAGTCCGCAAAGTGATGCGCCCGGCAAACCCTGGATATGACGCACGGAGTTTTTTGGTAACGAGCCGCATGCAGATAGTGCGCTGCTCGTCAAAGGTTATCACCTGGTGTACATGAATATGCAGGATATGTACGGCGCGCCTGTGGCCATGAACCTGATGGACCGGTTCTATGCTTATCTCGCCAAAAACTATCAGCTCAACAAAAAAACAGTGCTGGAAGGTTTTAGCCGCGGTGGTTTGTTTGCCTTTAACTGGGCGGCATTGCACCCCGACAAGGTAGCTGTAATTTATGGCGACGCGCCGGTATGCGATTTTAAAAGCTGGCCGGGTGGCAAGGGCCGCGGGCCGGGCTCGGCTAAGGATTGGCAAAAGTTATTGAAAGTTTACGGCTTTACCGAAGAAGAGGCCCCGGCTTATAAATTGAACCCCGTTGATAACCTGGCGCCATTGGCCAAGGCGCATATCCCGGTAATTATTGTGTGCGGCGATGCAGATAAAACAGTACCTGTTGAGGAAAATGCTTTTTTGGTAGAGAAACGGTATAAAGAACTGGGCGGCGAAATTAAAGTGATCGTCAAACCCGGTGCCGACCATCACCCGCACAGCCTGAAAGACCCGGCGCCTATTGTGGATTTTATTTTGGCACACCAGCAAGCTAAGTAGCTTTTTTTCCGGGAAATCAATAAATCAAAACTGTTCGGTGGTAATGATATTGAGGTTCGGCGTATCGCCTTTGAGCGATTTAAGCTTGCCGATGTTCTGGCGGCCATCGAAACGATCTGTCCAGGCAAGTTGGGTGTTCCCTATCGATTTGAGTTTGCCGATGTTATCGCCACCATCAAACCTGTCGTAATAAGTGATCTTCGTATCGCCAATGCCGCTTAGCTTACCAATGTTATCGAAACCATTATAAGATTCGTTATAGGTAAAATTGATATTGCCGATAGATTTTACCTTGCCGACATTTTTATCCGAACTGCTGAACTGGTCGCAATAGGTAATAGAAATATTATTGATGGATTTAAGCTTGCCGGTGTTTTTATCGTTAGCGAAACCATCATAATAGTCGAGCGCAGCAGTACCCAGGGTTTTGAGCTTGCCCTGGCGGTATTCGCCATCAAAACTGGTATAGTACTCGATATTACCATGTACTTCCGACCGGATATTGATCCGGCCGTTGGTATCGATACGCAGCAGGATGCTATCGCACATGATCTCGATAGAACGGATAGAAGCTTTATAATCAGAAACGCGGAGGTTGATACTTTGGAGCGTTTGCGCTTTGCCAGTAAATGTTGCAGCCAATAAAATGGCCGAAAGTAGGGTATATCGGGATAATGTTTTCATAAAGGTTGATAGTTGTTAAACGTAGTAAAAGGCCTATTAATTGCAGCACTTTAATAATATTATGACGGTGATTTTTCTGCAAAGTTTAATTAAGTTAAAAAACGTTGGATGCGTTAAGGATGGCAGCGGATACCGGCCCTTCGACGGGCTCGGGGCAGGCCGCGGCTAAGGCCAGTGCAGTATGAGCGTACAGCCTGGGCCGCAGGCAACGCCCAAGTTACAATGATAGGTTGATTGCATGATTAATTTATTGAATACTGATTTTTCTCAGCTTTTCAATCAATAATTCAATCACTCAATAAATCAATAAATAATTATCTTCGTTGCATGTCGTTCGCACCAGCCCAAAAACGTATACAGGCCTTAGTTGCCGAGCTTAAACAGCATAATTACAATTATTATGTGTTAGCCATGCCTACCATCAGCGATCATGATTTTGATATGAAGCTGGAAGAGCTGGCGGCACTGGAAAAGCAATTCCCGGAGTTTGCCGAGCCCGATTCGCCCACACAGCAGGTTGGGGGCGAGATCACCAAGGAGTTTGAAACCGTGCGGCACAAATGGCCGATGATGAGCCTGGGCAACACCTACAGCGAGCAGGAACTGGCCGACTTTGACCAGCGCATCCGCAAAGCCATTGGCGATGATTTTGAGTACGTGTGCGAGCTTAAGTTCGACGGGCTGTCCATGAGTGTCACCTACGAGCAGGGTAAGCTTACAAGGGCCGTAACGCGCGGCAACGGCGTCGAGGGCGACGATGTAACTACCAACGTAAAAACCATACACAGCATCCCTAAAAAACTGGATGCGGATGGCGGCTATCCCGACCATTTTGAGATACGCGGCGAGGTTTTTATGCACCGCAAAGCGTTCGACCGTTTGAACGACGAGCGGGTTGAGCAGGGCGAAGTGCCGTACGCCAACCCGCGCAATTTTGCTTCGGGGACGATCAAGCTGCAGGATTCGGGCGAGGTAGCGAGGCGCCCGCTGGATGCTTTTATGTATTTTTTGTATACCGACAAGCAGGTATTTAAAACTCATTGGGAAAGCATCAACGCGGTAAAGAGCTGGGGCTTTCATGTGTGCGAGCATACCCGGCTTTGCAAAAACCTGGCCGAGGTAATGGAGTTTATCGCCATGTGGGATGAAAAGCGTTTCGGCCTGAGCTATGATATCGACGGTATTGTATTGAAGGTGAATAATTATTCACAGCAGCAGGAACTGGGTTTTACGGCCAAATCACCACGCTGGGCCATAGCCTACAAATACAAGGCACAGCAAACCGAAACTATCCTTGAAAGCGTAAGCTACCAGGTTGGCCGTACCGGTTCGGTTACGCCGGTAGCGAACTTAAAACCGGTGCTGCTTGCCGGCACAACGGTAAAACGTGCCTCGCTGCATAATGCCAACGAGATATTGCGGCTCGACCTGCACGAGGGCGACAGTGTTTTTGTGGAGAAAGGCGGCGAGATCATCCCAAAGATAACCGGGGTAAACCTGCAAAAGCGCCCTCCTGGTGCCAGGTCTATCGAATATATTACCCGTTGCCCCGAATGCGGTACAGAGTTGATCCGCAAGGAAGGCGAGGCTAATCACTACTGCCCGAACGATGAAGGCTGCCCGCCGCAGATCGTCGGCAAAATGCAGCATTATGTTGGCCGTAAGGCGATGAATATCGACGGCCTGGGAGATGAAACAATCGAAACCCTGTACCGAAAAGGTTTATTGAACCACATCAGCGATATCTACGAATTGAAAGACCATGATGCCGAGTTGAAGCAGATGGACAGGTTCGGCGAGAAATCGATCAGCAACATGCTGGATGGTATCGAAAAATCGAAACAGATGCCGTTTGAGAAAGTGCTGTTTGGCTTGGGCATCCGTTATGTGGGCGAAACAGTCGCTAAAAAGTTAGTGGCGCATTTTAAAAACATTGATAATTTGATCAAAGCCTCGTTGGAAGAACTGACCGCAGTCGACGAAATAGGCACCCGCATTGCCGAAAGCCTGCTTGAGTATTGGGCCGACCCCAAACATATCGAACAGATAGAAAAACTGCGTGCGGCCGGCCTGCAGTTTGTAAGCGAAGAAAAAGAAGTGGTATTGGCCAGCGACAAACTATCGGGGCAAAGTTTTATTATATCGGGCGTATTCGAAAAGTATTCGCGCGATGAACTGAAAGATATCATCGAACAGAACGGCGGCAAAATATTGAGCAGCATTTCGGCCAAGCTAAACTACCTGGTGGCCGGCGATAATATGGGGCCAAGCAAGCTGGAAAAGGCGCAGAAGCTGAATATCCCGATCATTAGTGATGAACAACTGATTTCACTGATCAAGGACTGATTACTTTGATTTTTTGATTAGATCGGTGCAATCTCTTTCTGTCGGTGAAATCCTTTTTGTTGCTTTAAATCGTTTAAACACATATTTTTCCTATCTTAGCGCCCTTATCAAATATTTAATGAGCACATTTAACGGGACTGGGGTTGCAGTGATAACTCCTTTTCATCCAAACGGAGAAGTTGATTTTGGTGGCCTCGAAGCGGTAATTAATCATATTATCGGGGGCGGAGTTGAGTACGTGGTATCGCTGGGTACAACCGGCGAAAGCGCCACTTTAAACAAGGATGAGAAGAAGCAGGTTTGGAAGCGCACCGTTGAATTTAACAATGGCCGTGTGCCTTTGGTTGCCGGTATTGGTGGCAACAATACCTACGAGGTTTTAAGAGCTATCGAAGAGTTTGATACCACCGGTTACTCGGCTATTTTATCGGTTAGTCCGTATTACAGCAAACCAACCCAGGAAGGTATTTACCAGCACTATAAAGCTATTGCCGAAAAATCGCCCCTGCCGGTGATTCTGTACAACGTGCCGAGCCGTACAGGCAGCACCATCAGCGCCGAGACTACTTTGCGTCTGGCCCACGATTTTAAAAACATTATCGCCACCAAGGAAGCGTCGGGCAGTTTTGATATCTTCAACCAGATTATGCGCGATAAACCTGCTGATTTTAAGCTCATCTCGGGCGACGACCCGGTTACTTTGCCGATGATGGCGATGGGTTGCTCGGGCGTTATCTCAGTGATTGCGAATGCAGTACCGAAGGTGATGTCGGATATGGTTCGGCTATGCCTTAAAGGCGATTTTGCAACTGCACAGCCTTTGCACTACAGCACCATAGAGTTTACCCGTTTAATGTTTGCCGAAGGCAATCCGGGTGGTGTTAAAGAAGCGTTAAAGCAATTGGGAGTTTGCGGGAATACAGTAAGGCTGCCATTGGTTGGCGTCAGCCGGTCGACAGCAGATCAGATAGGTATTCAGCTTAAGCAACTCGCTTAAATAAAAAAACCCGGCTGTTGACCGGGTTTTTTTATTCATCGTGTAAAATTTACTTTGATGCTTAAGCTTTGTTTTTAGCTTCTTGTACTTCAAGGCGGATAGCTTGAGCAAGGTTTTTCAAATCCTGCATGCCTTTACGTACGCGAGTGCCAGCAGCGCTGTTGCCTTTGTTGTAGAATTTGTCAGCATCAGCTTCTAAGCCTGCGATCAGGTCTTTTACTTCTTGAAATTTTTTCATTGTAAGTTACTCCTTTAAATAAATGAGGTTAAAATTGTTTTAAACTGTTGCTAAAGTAAAATGTTTTTTAATCAAAAAAAAACATTTAAAGCAGTAAATAAGGCCATAAAAGGGGTTTTTTTCCACATTTTAGGTATATGTGGCCTCCTCCAAAATATGCGAAAAACCTTATTATTAACAGTCTGACATTAAAACGCTAAAAATATAGCAATTATGCAGGCATAATACTAAAAACATTATAAATATCGCATTTACGGCCATAAAAGGGGCTGTAATGGTGTTATTCACATTTATCCGCAGAAAAACACTAAAATTTGATATTCAGCGAGATAAAACTTATGCAATAAAAAAACCGCTGACGCGGCTTTTCATATCTATTCTCAATTATGCAAATTCGAGTTTCTGCTCTCTGTAATAGCCTACTTTAAGCTTCTCCCCCACTTCGGTAAAGGCATCTAAGGTACGCTGCACATCTTCGAGCGAATGAGTAGCCGTTGGGATGAGACGCAATTGAATCAATCCTTTCGGGATAACCGGGTACATCACTATCGAGCAGAATATACCGTAGTTTTTACGCAGGTCCATAGTAAGCAAAGTGGCCTCATTCAGATCCCCCTTCAGGAATACCGGGGTTACCATGGTTTCGGTAATGCCGGTATCAAAGCCCCGCTCCCTTAAGCCGCTTTGCAGGGCATCGGCAATTTCCCACAATTTTTCCCGCAACTGAGGTTGCGATTTCAGCAATTCGAAACGTTTATGTAAACCCATTACCATTGGCATTGGCAATGCCTTGGCAAAGGTTTGCGAACGCATATTATAGCGCAGATAATTGATGATCTCTTCGGTTGAGGCCACAAATGCGCCAATGCCAGCCATTGATTTGGCAAAGGTGCCAAAGTACACATCTACTCCATCAATGCAGTTCTGATGTTCGTGTGTACCTGCACCGGTTTTGCCCATGGTACCAAAACCGTGTGCATCATCAATCAGCAGGCGGAACTCGTATTTATCTTTTAGTTTGATGATCTCTTTTAACCTGCCCATCGCTCCCGACATACCGAATACGCCTTCGGTGATCACCAGGATACCGCCGCCTGTTTCTTCGGTTAGTTTGGTTGCACGCTCCAGCTGCTTTTCACAGCTTTCAACATCGTTGTGTTTGTACACAAAGCGCTTGCCCATGTGCAGGCGTACGCCGTCGACAATACAGGCGTGCGATTCGGCATCGTATACAATCACATCATTACGATCAACCAGCGTATCGATGATCGATACCATGCCCTGGTAACCATAATTCAGCAAAAAACCGCTTTCTTTTCCCACAAAATCAGCCAGACTTTGCTCGAGCGACTCGTGGTGACGGGTATTACCCGACATCATCCTGGCCCCCATCGGGTAAGCCATACCATAGTCGGCAGCAGCCTGGGCGTCGGCTTCACGTACTTCAGGGTGATTAGCCAGACCCAGGTAGTTATTCAAACTCCAGACTAAATGTTCCTTACCCTGAAACTGCATGTGAGGTGCAATTTCACCTTCTAAACGCGGAAACGAAAAATATCCGTGCGACCATTTTTGGTGCTGGCCCAGCGGGCCCATATTTTTTGAAATCTTTTTAAATAAATCCAAAACGAAAAGAAATTTTAATGCTGTATTTAACTACAAAGATAAGGTTAACACTAAGATAAACAATCATTATTACTTTTTATCATAGCTTATAACGAAAAAGCCCCTTGTAAAAATACAAAGGGCTTTTGTTTATTTTTCAATATCGTTAATCCACATTGTCATGCAGGAAAGAGTTGTTGTTCCTGATCTCGGTTTTACCTTCATCATCTGTCAGCAGCGAGAATTTGGATACCTGGCTTTCAGACGACGCCGGCGTTTGCTGTAAAGCGATCTCTTTACGTTTGTAGGCCGGTACATTCTCCAGCTCCTGGATACCGCCGTTGCGCAGTTTCATGCTCAGGTCTTTTAAGCGCATGATACGCTCGCGCGATTTACGCAACTGCTCTTCGATCGATTCATCAGTTTTATGGTCGTCGGCACCTGCAACCGGCTGAGGCTCCGGTTCGGGCTCGGGCACAACTACCTGCTCCATTACCGGTACACTAAACTCGATCTCGGTTTCTTCGCTCAGTTTAAAGGTCATTTCGGGCATCTCAGAAACTTCCTCTTCCTCCTCTTTTGCCTCTGGTTCTTCAAATGTGTATTTAATTACTGCCGGCTCTTCTTCTTTAGGAGCGAACAAATCAAACAAACCGGCTTGCGGTTGTTCTTCTTTCTGGCTCTTCATGTAAGGCTCGGTAGCAAAATCTTCCTTTTTAACGGCAACAGTATTGATAAACTCGTTCACCGGTTTTACCAGGGGCTTGTTCTCGGGTACCAGCATCGAAATTACTTTCTTGCTGCTTTGCTCTTTTTCGCGTTCGTCTTTAGTTTGGAACCCGGTAGCGATGATCGTAACCGAAATCTGCTCGCCTAACGATTCATCACGGCAGTTACCCCAGATCAGATCGGCCGAAAGGCCTGCCTCCTGCTGGATAAAATCGGTAATGATGCTCACCTCATCCATCGTTACCTCGGTTGTGCCCGAAGTAATGTTTAGCAGGATGTAGCGTGCACCTTCGATCTCGTTATCTTTCAATAATGGTGATAACAATGCGCCTTCAACTGCTCTTAAAGCACGGCCCTCGCCTTCGGCTGCGCAGCTACCCATGATAGCCACACCGCTGTCTTTCATCACAGTGCGCACATCTTTAAAGTCGACGTTGATATAACCCGGCAAGGTAATGATCTCGGCGATGCCTTTGGCGGCAGTAGTCAAAATATTATCGGCCTGTGCAAATGCCGAGCCTAAGGTTAAATTACCGAATATTTCGCGCAAGCGATCGTTCGAGATCACCAGGAACGAATCGACATGCTTTTTAAACTCTTCCAAACCTTCTTCGGCCTGCATTTTACGGCGCTTGCCTTCAAAAGAGAATGGTGTGGTGATAATACCCACGGTTAATATATCCAGCTCACGGGCTGCTTTGGCAATGATCGGGCTTGCACCGGTACCGGTACCGCCGCCCATACCTGCTGTAATGAACAGCATTTTGGTATTGGAGCCCAGCATTTGTTTAATATCGTCGATATTTTCGATAGCCGAGTTTTTACCTACTTCGGGGATAGAACCTGCGCCCATTCCTTCGGTTAAACTTGCGCCTAATTGTACCTTGTTTGGTATAGGGCTCAGCTCGAGCGCCTGGGCGTCTGTATTACAGATAATGAAGTCGACACCCGTTATCCCCTGCTTGTACATGTGGTTAACAGCATTGCCACCACCGCCGCCAACACCAATAACTTTGATGATGGACGACTTTTCTTTTAACATCTCAAACTGCATAATCCTTGTTTTTCAGCTATATGTGATTTGACGATCTTTCGATTTTACCTCATGTAATATTAGTACTTTTTCAACAGAGTTTATCCACAATTGTGTATAATGTGGATAAGTCATACATTGTTGAAAAGTTATTTCAAAAAGTCCTCATCTTTGATATCGTCCTTAATAAATCTCTTTCCTGTTTCTAAAATCTTACCAAACAAACCGAACCTTTTTTCTTCGGTAAACTTGGGTTTTTCGGTGCGTACTTCGGGTTTTGCGGGCATATCCATATCTTCCATTTTCTGGATGCCCTTGATCAGCAAGCCGATACCTGTTGCAAACGTCGGGCTTTGCAGCTCTTCGTAAACGTTCTTAGGCAATACCTCGTTCTTGGCCAGGTGCTCGTTGGGGTAACCCACGCGGCAATCCAGCCCTGTTACAAACTCAACCAGTTGCGACAGGTGTTTCAACTGCGCACCGCCACCGGTGATCACAATACCGGCGATCAGTTTTTTCTCATAACCCGACGATTTGATCTCGTAGTAAACATGCTCAATGATCTCTTCCATACGGGCCTGGATAACAAAAGCCAGGTTTTTGATGGAGATCTCCTTGGGCTCGCGGCCACGCAAGCCCGGCACACATACAATTTCGTTGTCCTTGTTCTCATCAGCCAAAGCCGAGCCGAAACGGGTTTTCAGTTGCTCGGCTATGTTGCGCATTACCGAACAACCCTCGCGGATATCTTCGGTGATGCTGTTACCGCCGAAGGGGATAACGGCTGTGTGACGGATGATACCTTCGTGGAATATGGCCACATCGGTAGTACCGCCGCCTATATCAACCAGCACAACGCCGGCCTCTTTTTCCTCTTCGCTCAAAACCGATTCCGATGATGCCAGTGGCTCGAGGATCAGGTCCTGGCTTTCCAGGTCGGCCTTGTTAACACATTTAACGATGTTTTTGATAGCGGTAACCTGGCCCGAAATGATATGGAAATTTGCTTCGAGCCTTACACCTGCCATGCCGATCGGGTCTTTGATACCGGGTTCGTTATCCACGGTAAACTCCTGCGGCAGCACATGGATGATCTCCTCGCCCGGAGGCATCACCAGGTTATACATGTCTTCTATCAGTTTCTCGATATCCTTGCGCGATATCTCGGTGCCCAGGTCGCGGCGGGTTATTAAACCGCGGTGCTGTAAGCTTTTAATATGCTGGCCGGCTATACCTACGTTAACTACTTTGATCTCCACGTTCGATTGCGTTCCGGCAATATCAACTGCCTGGGTTATGCCGGTTACGGTTTTATCGATATTCGATACCATACCACGGGTAACCCCTGCCGATTCTGCTTTACCTATGCCTAATACCTCGATCTTGCCGTTTTTACTGCGGCGACCAACAATGGCGCAGATTTTTGTAGTGCCGATGTCCAGGCCAACTACAATAGGTGAACTTTTTTCGTTTGTACTCATCATTTCCATATCAATGTTGTGTTAAAATTGTATTCGTTGTGTTTGTCTTTATCGAATCGGGTTTAAGGGTTTTAGTCTTAGCCGAATCTGTTTTAGTTAGGATTTCTCTTTTGACCCCGATAACCTGGTTCGCGTATTTAATATTGATGATCTTGTAAGCATCCTCGCCAACTTTTGGCAGCGCCTGCCTGTAAAACACCAGCAGGTTATCAAACTTGGTTTTAAGCGAATCGGCATTACCCAGCAATATGCGCTGGTTGCCCACGCGTGGTATCAGTTCCATTTCGTGCTGCTCGTTAACATACACCTGCACAATCTGCGCACTCCATAACGAGTCGCGGCGGATAAAGTCGGCGGTTTTGTACAAATCCTTCGCCATATCGGTGTGCAGCGAGTCGACACGGTTGCTGAACAACTCATCGATATTACCGGTAGCCACTAATACCTTTGCGGTAAAGTTTTGCGACAGGGGGATCTTCAACCCGTGCTGATCGATATAAAAATCCTGGTCGAACTTATTTACCACCCGCATAATCGGCTGGCGCTGGCTGATCTCAACCTGTATCACGCCATCCATATCGGCATAAACCTTGGCAAACTCGATAAAAGGGTTGGCCTTTAGCTTGTTTTCCAGCTCATGGATATTGATATCCTCCAGCTTATGACCGATCAATGCGTTGCTCTTTACCTGCAAAATGTTATCCACCTCATCCTTATCGATAAAATACTGGTTGCCGGGAATGTAAACCTTTACGTCCTTGCAAACCACCTCGTCCTTTTTCACTTCGATGAAGCTCATCAGCACGACGATGCCGCTTAACACGGCCACCCATGTAAAACCAATTAAAATATGTCTCCAGATCGGTTTTTTAAACATGTTGCATCGCCTGTTTTAAAGGTTCAACCAAAGTATCAATGTCGCCCGCGCCTACGGTTAACAGCAGCTCAGGCTTTTCATTTTTGATAATTTCCACACTCTCCTGCTTACCGCTGATGCGTTTATTGGCCAGTTTCATCCGGCTCAGTATCATATTGCTGTCCACACCGGGTATCGGCAATTCGCGCGCCGGGTAAATATCCAGGAGTAACAGTTCATCGCTCATATCCAGCACCTCGGCAAAGCCGTCCACAAAATCGCGCGTACGGGTAAACAGGTGCGGCTGGAAGATCGTCGTCAGCTTTTTATCAGGATACAGCCTTTTTACCGATGATATGGCGGCACGTAACTCTTCCGGATGGTGCGCGTAATCATCAATGTAAATACGTTTATCCGTTTTTACGATATACTCGAACCTGCGCTTTACCCCGCGGAAAGAGGTTAGCGCGGCATGTATCTCTTCAGGATCGATATTGAGGTACAATGCTGCCTGTATGGCTGCTACCGCGTTCTCGATGTTATGCGTTCCTGCGATGCCTAACTCGATATTTTTTATCTCTGTTTTGTTATTCTTAAAATCGAAAAAGAACGAGCCGTTTTCCACGCGGATGTTTTCGGCATAAGCATCTGCCAGGCCATGTATCGTATAAGTATCGCCTGTCTCAAGCTCTAAACCCTTACGGTGAATCAGTTTACCGCCCGGTTTCAACTGCGAGGCAAACTGTTTGAACGAATCCGTCAGGTGCGAATGATCGCCGTAGATATCCAGATGATCGGCATCCATCGACGTGATGATGCTGATATCGGGATGTAATGTTAGAAACGAACGATCGTACTCATCGGCTTCAACCACCATCACATCGCTTTTGCCAAACAATACATTGGTATTGTAATTAGACGCTATTCCACCCAAAAACGCCGAGCAGTCAATACCCGAAGCTTTGAGAATGTGCGCCACCATGGTCGACGTGGTGGTTTTACCATGCGTACCCGCCACCGCAACGCAAAACATGCCTTTACTGATAATACCCAGCACCTGCGAGCGCTTTTGCAGGTCGAAACCTTTATCCTTAAAAAAATTCAATATCGCCGAATCTTTAGGGATGGCAGGCGTAAAGATCACCAGCGTAGCCGCATCCTCCGTGTGGAACTCAGCAGGTATCAATTCGACCTTATCCTCAAAAACAATCTGCATGCCTTCGCTTTGCAGGCCGCTGGTAAGGGTAGTCGGCGTTTTATCGTAACCGCAAACGGTACAGCCCAAATGGTTAAAATACCGGGCAAGGCCACTCATACCGATGCCCCCGATACCTACCAGATAAACCCGCTGTATGTTGCGTAACTCCATTGTGCTCTTTTTAAAAAAGCCCCTCTCTTTTGGGAAAAGAGGGGCCCGATTTAATTGTTAATTGTTATTTGGATAACCTCTTTTGCGATCACCTCATCGGCATTTAAAATGGCCAGTTTGCTGATGTTTTCGCTTAATATTCTCTGTTTGTCTTTATCGTTCAATAATTCGAGCGCTTTGTCAACCAATTTCTCTTCTGCATCCCTGTCGGCCACAAATACCGCGGCGTTCTTTTCAATCAGCGCCAAAGCATTTTTGGTTTGATGATCTTCGGCCACATTTGGCGAAGGCACCAGGATAGCCGGTTTACCAACCACGCATAGCTCGGATATCGTTCCACCCGCGCGGGATATAATGATATCCGCAGCGGCATAAGCCAGGTCCATCCGCTCCAAAAAGCCCATTATCTTGATGTTAGGATGATAGTCTTCGCCCAGCTTGTCAATAATGCCCTGATAATATAACTTCCCCGTTTGCCAGATCACCTGCACATCGGCAGCGATCAGCTTATCCAGCCCGCTCATGATGGCGTTGTTCAAAGTGCGTGCACCTAAGCTTGCCCCGGTCACAAAAATGGTTGGCTTATCAGCCGAAAGCTTGAACAGCTCCAAAGCCTGCAAACGCTTCCCTTCAATATTCACCGACTCGCGGCGGATAGGGTTACCGGTTTTGATGATCCTGTCGGCCGGGAAAAACTTCTCCATGCCATCATAAGCCACACATATTTTTTTGGCCTTTTTGCCCAACCATTTATTGGTAATGCCTGCGTAGCCGTTTTGCTCCTGTATCAGCGTAGGCACACCTTTTAAACTTGCCGCGTACAGCAACGGTCCCGAAGCATAACCACCCACACCTACCGCAGCATCGGGTTTAAACTCTTTGATAATACTCATCGACTTAAATACGCTTTTGATGAGCTTTACCGGGAACATCAGGTTCTTCACGATCGAGCTGCGCTGTATGCCCTGGATATCCAGACCAATAATTTTATAACCCGCCGCCGGCACTTTCTCCATCTCCATCCTACCCAAAGCGCCCACAAATAGTATCTCGGTAGTGGGATCGAGCTTTTTTAAAGCATTGGCAATAGCAATAGCCGGGAAGATATGCCCTCCAGTACCGCCTCCGCTTATGATTATCCTCTTTGATTTCACTGATTCTATTTGATTACACCGATTTATTATTCATTTGCACATCTGCACATTTAATCATTTGCACATTTAAACTTCTCGTATCTCGCCTACTACTACTTTATTACCTTCGTCATTATCGCGGCTTACCGATAAAATAATACCGAAAGCTACGCTGGTGAACAGGATAGAGGTACCGCCCATACTAACCAGCGGCAGCGGCACACCTGTCACCGGCCCCATACCTGTCGCGATAGCCATATTGGCAAAAGCCTGTATGGTTAAGCTAAAGCTCAGCCCCGCCGCCAGCAAGGCCCCGAACGCTTTTGGTGCTTTTGTTACAATGCGGATGCAGCGATACAACAGGAACAAGTAAAGCCCTACCAGTGCAAAACCGCCTGCCAAACCATATTCCTCAACAATGATGGCGTATATCTCATCCGAGTACGACTCGGGCAGGATATTCTTCTCTGTACTTTTACCAGGGCCCTTACCAAACAACCCGCCGGTGGCAATGGCTATTTTAGCGTGGTCCGACTGGAAGTTTTTGTCCTTGCTTACCTTTTCGGGATGCATATACGAGTGGATACGCGATGCATAAGTTTTACGGCGCGGCCCGAACATTACCACACCCGTCAGCAATACCAAACCCGCCAGGCAGGTAACCGCAATTTGCTTGATACTGATACGGCCCATGATGAGCAGCAAAATGCTTACGCCGAACAACATCAGTGCCGTCGAAAGGTTAGCCAGCGCGATCAAAATAAACACCACGCAAACCGAACCCATGATCGGGATGAAAGATTGCTTTACATCTTTTATATTCTCCTGCTTGCGCGATAAGGTACGGGCCAGGTAAGTGATCAGTGCCAGCTTAGCCAAATCGGATGTCTGGAAGCTTAAGCCCGTCCCCGGGATAGCTATCCAGCGACTGGCGTCGTTAACATGACTACCGAATACCAGCGTATACATCAATAAAGGGATCGTCAGGATCATCAGCACTTTGGAGATACCCGCATAATACCGGTAATCCAGCTTGTGCGAGATATACATCAGTGCAATGCCGCCTACAACCATCGCCAGGTGCTTCATCAAAATTGATTCGGCCCCAACGCCGCGTTTGTAGGCCAGCGTGCCGATAGAACTATAAACCGCCAGCAGCGATATCATCGACAACAGCACGACAATGAGCCATATCCAGCGATCGCCCTTGGTTTTACTGAAAATATTATCTATTTGTATTGCCTGCATTTTGCTTTGATTTCACCGATCGTTATTTCTGATTACACCGATTAATTCTTTATTTCTTCATTTGCACATCTGCACATCCTCACATTTGCACATTTTATAATTCTTTCACAGCGCGTTTAAACTGGTTGCCCCTGTCCTCGTAATTCTTAAACAGATCAAAACTCGCACAGGCCGGCGACAGTAAAACAGTATCGCCTTTCTTAGCCAGATGGTATGCTACCATCGCAGCTTCCGAAGCGGAGGAAGTGTTTACGATAATATCCACATCATCTTCAAAAGCATCGTGGATGCGTTTGTTATCCTTACCCAGGCAAACAATGGCTTTTACCTTTTGGCGCACCAGGTCGCGCAGCATCGAGTAATCATTACCCTTGTCAACACCGCCCAATATCAAAACCACGTCGGTGCTCATGCTTTCCAGCGCGTACCAGGTCGAGTTAACGTTGGTGGCCTTCGAATCGTTGATAAAGCTGATGCCGGATATCTTGGCAACAAACTCCAAACGGTGTTCGATATTTTGAAAATCGGCCATACTATCGCGCAATGTTTTGCTGCGGATATCGAGCACTTTGGCTAAGATTCCCGAAGCCATCGAGTTGTAAATGTTGTGTTTACCCTGCAGGGCCAGCTCTGTGATTGACATTTTAAAATGTGCTTTTGAAGTGTTTATAATGATATCCTGGTTATCGAGATATGCTCCCGGTTCTACTATTTTTTCTATCGAGAATGGCAGCAACTGCGCCTTAAACTCTTTACCTTCCATGCCCTTGATCGTTTCGGGATCATCGGCACAGTAAATGAAATAGTCGTCGGCGGTCTGGTTTTGCGCAATGCGAAACTTCGAGGCCACGTAATTCTCCATTTTGTACTCGTACCTGTCGAGGTGGTCGGGCGTGATGTTTAACAACACCGCCATATCAGCTTTAAACCTGTACATATTATCGAGCATAAAGCTGCTGATCTCTAACACATAGTACTCAAAACTTTCGGTAGCCACCTGGTAAGCAAAACTTTTACCGATGTTGCCTGCCAGACCCACATTCAATCCTGCGTTTTTCAGGATGTGATAGGTGAGGCTGGTTGTGGTCGTCTTGCCGTTCGAACCGGTGATGCAGATCATCCTGGCATCGGTATACCTTGCCGCAAATTCGATCTCCGAAATAACGGGCACGCCTTTTTCGATCAGCTTCTTTACTATCGGGGCCTTATCGGGTATGCCCGGGCTTTTCACTACCTCGGTTGCCGATAAGATCTCATCCTCGGTATGCTGCTGCTCCTCGAAAGGAATACCCCATTGCTGCAGCTGCGATTTGTATTTGTCTGCTATCGCACCAAAATCCGACACAAAAACGTCATAGCCTTTTTGCTGCGCCAGGTATGCCGCACCGGCCCCGCTCTCTCCCGCGCCAAGCACAACCAAACGCACAGCCACCTCCGCCCCCTGAAGGGGGAACTTTTGATTAGGTTGTTGATTGGCGTTTGACATTTTTAATTCTTTTCTATTTCTCTATTATCTCTTTATGCTATTCAGTTCCCCCTTTAGGGGGTTAGGGGGCTTTTTACCTTAGTTTCAACGTTATCACAGTTATCACCGCCAGGATGATCCCGATGATCCAGAACCGGGTAACGATCTTAGCTTCATGAAAACCCCTTTTTTGAAAGTGATGGTGCAGCGGCGCCATCAGGAATACACGCCTGCCCTCGCCAAATTTCTTCTTGGTGTATTTGAACCACGAAACCTGTATCACCACCGAAAAATTTTCGACTACGAATATGCCTGCCAGTACAGGCAGCATCAGCTCCTTGCGGATCATGATAGCAAATGCAGCGATGATGCCACCTATGGCCAGGCTGCCGGTATCGCCCATAAACACCTGCGCCGGATACGAATTGTACCACAAAAAGCCCACACATGCGCCAACAAAAGCACCTGCAAATACCACCAGCTCGCCCGAATTGGGGATGTACATGATGTTGAGATAGTCGGCGATAACCGTGTTACCGGATACATAGGCCAGTATGGCCAGTGTTATCCCGATAATGGCCGACGTTCCCGTCGCGAGCCCGTCTATCCCGTCGGTAATGTTGGCCCCGTTCGATATAAAGGTGATAATGGTGATCACAAAGAACAGGAATACCACCAGGGTATAATTCTCGTATCCGTGGCCAAATATTTTAAGCACCTTGCCATAATCGAACTCGTTGTTCTTGTAAAACGGCATTGTGGTTTTGGTCGATTTTACATCCTGGGTATACACTGCATGATTACCGCGCAGGTGATAATCGACCACCAGGTCATTCTTTACCGGCAACTTTACTTCCTGGCGGATCAGGATGCTCTGGTTAAAATACATGGTATAACCAATGATCAATGCTAAACCCACCTGGCCAATAATTTTGAACTTACCTGCTAAACCTTCTTTATTCTTTTTAAATACTTTGATGTAATCATCTAAAAAGCCAATTGCGCCCAGCCAAACCGTGGTAATGATCATCAGGATCACATATACATTCTCCAGCTTAGCGAACAATAATGTTGGCACCAGTATACCCAGCAAAATGATGATACCCCCCATTGTCGGGGTACCTTGTTTTTGCATCTGGCCTTCCAAACCCAGGTTACGGATAGTTTCGCCCACCTGTTTGTAGCGGATATAATCGATCAGCCTGCGACCATACACTGTGGTAATAAACAACGAGAATATCACAGCCATTGCAGTGCGAAACGTAATGTACTGAAACACACCCGCGCCCGGTATGCTGAAATTGTGATCGATGTAGTTGAACAGGTAATACAGCATATCTTATTGGGCTAATTGGTTAAAAGCATTGGTCAACTCTTCTTTATCGTCAAAGTGATTTTTTACACCTTTTATTTCTTGATATTTTTCATGGCCTTTTCCTGCGAGAACGATAATATCACCCGGCTCGGCCAAATGGCAAGCAGTCCTGATTGCCTCTCGCCTGTCAGTTATGCTTAGCGTTTTACGCTGATCGGCCGGGCCGACACCTGCCTGCATGTCCCTGATGATCTGTTCCGGGTCTTCGCTTCGCGGGTTATCCGAAGTCAGGATCACTTTATCGCTCCACTGGCAGGCTGTTTTAGCCATTACCGGGCGTTTGGTTTTATCCCTGTCGCCGCCGCAGCCTATGATGGTGATCACTTTTTCATTGCCTTTGCGGATATCGTGCACAGTGCTCAATACATTCTGCACGGCATCAGGCGTGTGGGCATAATCGATGATCCCAACTATCTTGTTTGGCGAGATGATATAATCAAACCTGCCTTCGGCCCCTTTCAAATTGCTTAAAGCGGTTAATACCGATTGCTTATCCTGCCCCAGCAACCTTGCTGCCGAGTAAACTGCCAGCAGGTTATAAGCATTAAAGCTACCCACCATCTTAAACCAAACTTCTTCGTTATCGATAGTCAGTAACAGGCCGCCGAACTGGTTTTCAAGTATTTTAGCTTTGTAATCGGCCATGCTTTTTAAGGCATAGCTTTTCTTTTTGGCTCTGGTATTTTGCAGCATCACACTGCCGTTTTTATCGTCGGCGTTGGTTAATGCAAACGCGTTTTTTGGCAAGCCATCAAAGAATGTTTTTTTAGCCTTGAGATAGTTCTCAAAGGTTTTATGATAATCGAGATGATCGTGTGTCAGATTGGTAAAGATGCCACCGGCAAAAGTCACCCCGGTTACCCGGTGTTGTACCACAGCGTGCGAGCTTACTTCCATAAAGCAGTATTCGCAGCCTTTGTTCACCATGTCATCCAGCAAACGGTTCAGCTCAACCGGGTCGGGCGTGGTATGGGTCGACGGGATGATCTCGCCGTTGATCTGGTTCTCAACTGTCGATAACAACCCACACTTATAACCTAACTCGTGAAACAGCTGATATAGCAACGTAGCTACCGTAGTTTTACCGTTAGTGCCGGTAACGCCAACCAATTTTAGCTTTGCCGATGGCTGATCGTAAAAATTAGCGGCTAATTGCGCGAGCGCTACCGACGAATCGGCCACCATGATAAAATCAACCTCACCAGCGGTATGTCCCGGCAAGTCCTCACATACTACAGCTACGGCGCCATCTTTAACAGCTTGTTCAATATAATCGTGCCCATCAACCACGGTGCCACGTACCGCTACAAACAGCGAACCCTGTTTAACCTGGCGCGAATCGAACACAATAGACTCAATCTCCACGTCATACGCCCCCTGCAACTCGGTTGCGGGCACATTTTTTAATATGTCGCTCAGATATCTCATTGCAGTTCTATTAAAATTTTTGTCCCTTTGGGCATATAACTTCCGCCAATGGCCGACTGTTTCGTTACCGTTCCGCTTCCGCGAACGCCAACTTTGTAACCGGCATTGCCCAGCACATACAAGGCATCACTCAGGCCCATCCCGGTAACATCGGGCACGTATCCATTTTTATATTTTACATCGTCCATCGCGATACCGTTGCTGGTATCTACACCGGTAGTTGCTGCATTATTCGAGGCATAAAGCGGCTTGATACCCAGTTTGGTATAAACCTCTGCTGCAGCCTTACGGTCGCCCAACTTTGGTTTAGGCATTTGCGTATTGCCAACCAGGCGGAGCGTGCTATTTTGGTTAACATCCAGATCGCGGGCAAAAACCCTGTCGGCCAGTTCCCTGAAAACCGGGCCCGCAACCTCTGCACCGTAGTAAGCGCCCAGCGGCTTGTTGATCACCACGATGAGGCTGTATTTGGGATGATTGGCCGGGAAATACCCGCAGAACGACGACTGATAAACCTTATTCTTATATCCTAACTTACCATCGGCAACTTGCGCCGTGCCCGTTTTACCGGCCACTTTGTACAGATCGCTGCGAACGGTAGTTTTACCGCTGCCATACTCTACCACGTTGTTCAGCATCACTTTTACCTTGCTCAGGGTCACATCCGAACATATTTTATGATTGATCACCCTGGCCTGGAAATGCTCGACAGTATTACCCAGGTTCCTGATCTCCCGTACAAAAAGCGGCGCAATCATTTTACCGTTATTGGCAACCGCGTTATAAAAGGTAAGCGTTTGTAACGGCGTCAGCTTCGACTCGTAACCATAGGCTATCTGCGGAAGCGAAAGCGGCGACCAGCTTTTACTCTTTGGCGTTTTGATCAATGGCTGGCCTTCACCCGGTATCTGCAAACCCAGCTTGTCGTTCAGGTGATACGAGTATAACTGGTCGGTAAACTGCGACGGGTTATCTTTATAATGCTGATAGATCAGTTTGGCAGCTGCTACGTTGGATGATTTTTCGAACGCGGTCATCACTGTGATCACGTTATTACCCAGGTGCGAGTCGCGGATGATCTTGTTATATAACTTGGTTTGCCCGCCTTCGCAATCAACCAATGTGTTGGTATCGATCTTATGCTGCTCGATAGCCGTCATATAGGTTGCCAGCTTAAAGGTCGAGCCCGGCTCGGCCGATTCGCTGATGGCATAGTTCAACTTCTCGGCATATTCACCATCGGCAACTTTGGTATAGTTGGCAATCGCGCGAATTTCGCCTGTAGCAACTTCCATCAGTATCACACAACCATGGTCGGCCTGGCTTTTGATCAGTTGCTTTTTCAGGGCACGTTCGGCCACATCCTGAAAGTTTACATCAATAGTCGAGATAATATCCGAGCCATCCTTAGCAGTTATTTCTTCTTCTTCATCGTTATTTACCGGTATCCACACATTACCCGCAATGCGCTGCATCAGGCGTTTGCCGTTTTCGCCGTTGATATAGTTTGAGTAAGCACCTTCAAGGCCAACCGGGTTTTTAATATTCTCGTTTTTATAACCAATGGTACGCGCAGCCAGCGAGCGAAAAGGCAGAATGCGTTTGTTCTTGGCGACCACGATCAAGCCGCCCTTATATTTACCCATATTGAAAATAGGGAACTTGCGTATCTGCTTTAAGTCCTGGTAGCTCACCGTACGGCGGATCAGCTCGTAACGGGAACTATCGCTACGCGCATCGCGCAGCATGCGCGAATAGTAGGTGGCCGATTTATCGCCAAAAAACTGCGATAGCTTCATCGCCAGCGAGTCGACCTTTTGATAAAACACTTTATCCTCGGCAATACCGCCCGCCAGCATATCCATATGCAGTTCATACTCAGGCACCGATGTAGCCAATAAACTGCCATCAACCGAAAAAATATTACCGCGCGCCGCTTCTACATTAACATAACGGGTCGACATGCTATCGGCCATGGCCTTCCACTTTTTACCCTGCACAAACTGCACGCGGCACAGCTGCACAACAACGGCCGCGGCAAATATCACGATCAGCCCAAATGCAAGGTAAACCCGGAGCAATATGTTAGTTCTGATATTCATTTGTCGTCATCCTCCTCAACCGTTAGTTTTTGTGGTGGCGTAAGCGATTCTTTTATTCCCAATGTATCTACCCGTTTGGCCACCTCTGTTAATGTTGTTTTATAAGCGAGGTCGGCCTTGGTCGATTTAAAATCAAAATTCAGTTCCTTTACTTCTTTACCCAGCTTGTCAATCAGGCGCACATTTTTTTCGGCCAGGTGTTTATTAGCGATATAGATCATAGCCAATAAAGCCAGGTACAACATAAAAGGCAACGCCCGGGTAGCCGACTCGGTGGTAACAACCCCGTTTTTCAGAAACTGCGTAAAAAAGTTTTCCGGGGCGACCTTTGGCGCACGCTCCTCAACCACCAGCTCCTTCTCCTGCTGCTCCTCTTCTTCCCTGATCTCTTCGCGTAAACGGTTCGTCATCTTTTTACTGCTATGCGTAATTTGGCGCTGCGTGCCCTGTTATTGGTTTTTATTTCTTCATCCGTAGCGGTTATCGCCTTTCGCGACACCACGTCGAACGGACGGCTATCATTACCATAAATATCTTTTTCCAGCTCGCCGCTGAATTTGCCTTTGGCCATAAAGTTTTTCACGAGGCGATCCTCCAGCGAGTGGTACGACATTACTACCAACCGGCCGCCCTGCCCTAAAACATCAACCGACTGCTGCAAAAACTCCTGCAATGCTTCCAGTTCCTGGTTCACCTCGATACGCATGGCCTGAAAAACCTGCGCCAGATATTTATTTTCCTTACCACGCGGTACCAAACCGGCGATTGCACTTTTCAGATCAGCGATTGTATTGATCGGTTGGTTTAATCTTGCTGTAGCGATCACCCGTGCCAGCGATCTGGCATTCTGGATCTCGCCGTACATCCCGAAGATGCGGTGCAGATCAGCTTCATCGTAAGTATTCACCACTTCTTTGGCAGTGAGCTTTGCCGATTGATCCATGCGCATATCCAACTCCCCGTCAAACCGGGTCGAAAAACCACGCTCCGGAACATCAAACTGATGTGAGGAAACGCCCAGATCGGCCAGGATACCATCGGCAGGTATCGCACCATGCAAACGGCAAAAGTTTTTCAGGTACCTGAAGTTCTGATCAACCAGCTCAAACCGATCATCATCGATCATATTCTGCTGTGCATCGATATCCTGATCAAAGGCAACCAGTTTACCACCTGCGCCCAAATGCTTTAGTATCTCGCGCGAGTGGCCACCGCCACCAAACGTCACATCCACATAAGTACCGGCCGGTTTAATGGCCAAACCCTCGATACATTCGGCCAACATAACCGGGTTATGATACTCAGTCATCACTCCTCCTTCCTGCGCCACCCATCACCTCTTCGGCCAGGTTGGCAAAGTTTTCGGGCTCGTTATCCATCTGCGCTTCGTAAGCATCGGTAGCCCAAACCTCGATCTTGTTAAACTGGCAGGCCAGCGTTACATCGGAGCCAATGCCCGCATACTCGGTTAAAGCCTTCGGCAACAGTACACGGCCGGCGCTATCCAGCGTCAGCTCAGAAGCGCCACGGGTAAAATACCTGATGAACTCGCGGGTTTTCTTCTCGTATTGGTTCAACTTGCTCAAATCGTCGACTATTTTATCCCACTCTTTCCGGGTGTAGATCACCAGGTGCTTTTCAAATCCACGGTTGATCACAAGCCCCTCGTTTTCAGCTCCGGGGAGCTGTTTTTTGAGGCCCACGGGGATCATCATCCGCCCTTTGGCATCCAGTTTACAATCAAATTCACCTAAAAAATGGGACATAGATACAAGTCGGCATTATTTTGATATGTAAAAGTAAATACATTCTCCACTTATTACCACATTTTCCCACTAAAAGTTTTCAACATCTTGAAAATTAATTTTTTGTCCCACTTTAAGTCATTTCCAGGGATTTACAGCAACAAAAAACCCCCGGCTCAAAAATGAACCGGGGTTTAGTTTTAGATGTTTTTGTATGAAATTCCCACTTTGGTGGGAAGAAGTGGTAGTATCGAGCCGTTAAATGCTGTAAATTATCCGTCAGTGTAAGGTTATGAGGATAGGCGCCGAGTGTTCACTCTCGTTCTTCAGCCTATCAATGGCAGTAACCACATAGATATAACTATTGCCTTTTTGCGCTGTTTTATCCTCGTAAGCAACTTCGGTGCTGTATTGGATGTGTAAGATATACTTTGGATTGTCCACATTGATAGTATCCTTACCACTGTAGCGATAGATCACGTATCCATACACAGGTTCGCCATCCTTAGCCGGCAACGGGGCTTTCCAGTTCAGCTTAACACCACTGGTATCGGCCTTTGCGGTTAGCCCGCGCGGAGTTTTAGGTGCGATGGAATCGCGCCAGAGCATTACCGGCGGCAGGGCCGGGTAACGGTAGTAATTGTTCTTAAGCGAATCGCTAAAACCAAGCGGATTGGCCAGCAATGATTTTGAGCTAAAATACACGCTCCCCTGCACCCTCGGGTTGGCACGCAGGTACCTGATCTGGTACGGGAACTGCGTAGGCTCCTTAAAACCTTGCAGTTTATTTTCGATAATACGGTACGGCCCCATACCGATGTACAAATGGCGATTGTACGTGTGATCCGTCCACCAGTCCATCACCTTATCAAAAGCAACATCATCGGCGCCCAGCACACGGTATATCTGCGGGTTGATATAATCAACCCAGTTTTCCTGCACCCATTTTTTGGAGTCGGCGTAAAGCGCGTAATATGAATCACCGCCACGGGTATCCGAGCCTTCGGGGTTCTGGCTTTTGTTGGCCCACACGCCCGACGGGCTCAGGCCAAACTTCATACGCGGTTTATGTGCGTGGATACTGTCGTTCAGCATTTTTATGAGCTTGTTCACATTATCACGTCGCCAGTCGCCGATATCGGTAAAACCTGCACCGTATTTAGCAAAAGTTGCCGAGTCCTTAAGCGTTTGACCGGCTACATGGTACGGGTAAAAATAATCGTCCATGTGAACGCCGTCCACGTCGTAATTATCCACCACATCCAGTATCACTTTAACAATATACTCGCGCACCCCGGGTATACCCGGATCAAACAATTTCTGATTACCATAAATAAAAAACCATTCGGGATGCAGCCGGGTGATATGGTTAGCAGCCAGGCTATTGGTATCGAGGTTTTTGGTTGCCCGGTAAGGGTTAAACCAGGCGTGCAGTTCCATACCGCGCTTATGCGCTTCGTTAATGGCAAATTCCAGTGGGTCGTAAAACGGATCGGGGGCTTTGCCTTGTGTGCCGTTGAGGTATTTTGACCAGGGTTCGCGGCCCTTGGCATAAAAAGCATCGGCAGCCGGCCGCACCTGGAACATCACGGCGTTGATACCTTCCTTTTGATGTTCATCTAAAATCGAAACCAGTTCCTGTTGCTGCTCGTCTGATGTTTCATTCTGCTTTTTCGGCCAGTCGATATTCTCGACAGTCGCTATCCAGACACCACGGAACTCACGTTTGGGCTGGATGGGGTTTTCGGGCGGGATGATGACCTGGGCAGCGGTATTGCAGGAGCTTAACAGGCTTAGGATAAGTATACCGAATAAGAATTTGTGCATCGCGGTTAAAATAAAAATGTCATCCCGACATAGTGAGGGACCTTCTGTTCTATACTTATCTACAGCAGAAGATCTCTCCCGTTGGTCGAGATGACAAAACTAATAAAGTATTCTTTACAACACCCTCACTTTAATAAAGCTTGGGTTTGCACCCGATGTATACACCCGTTCGGTAGCTTTGACAAAATCCGAATCCTTAGCTTTCATGATATCCAGGAACTGTTGCGGGTTACGATCGATGAGGGGGAACCAGGTGCTTTGTACCTGTACCATAATGCGGTGCCCTTTTTTAAAGGTGTGCAGCACATCCTGCAGTTCCCATTTAACTTCGGTTACCTTGCCGGGGACGAATGGCTCAGGCTTGCTGATGTTGTTGCGGTACTTACCACGGATAGGCTCGCTGCGCACCATTTGCTGGTAGCCCGCCATTTTTACATCCTTACCTGTAAACTTATTGTTTGATGCGGTATCGGGGTAAACATCCAGCACCTTTACCACAAAATCCGCGTCGGTACCGGTGGTGGATACATGCAGGTTTGCCCAGATATTACCGGCGATGGTGACATCATGATCGAGCACATCGGTTTGATAGCTCAGTACATCTTTACGACCGGCCAGAAAGCGTTGATCGGCGGTCATGTATTCGCGCTGCATATCCATCGTCTGGTTACGGTCGGCAATGAACGGAACCGGGTTAGCCGGGTCGGATACATATTCATCGTAACTATCTTTACCTTTTTTATCAGGAGCGCTGAAAGACAGCTTTCCGCCCGGTAACAGGTAAAGGTTTTTCTCGGTAAAGGGGGCCGGCGGCCAAACGTTGTAGGTTTTCCAGGTATTGGTGCCGGTTTCAAAAGTATTTACCGGGGCAAGGGCTAATGGTGTTTCCTTCAGGTAATGGCTAAAAAAGTTAAACTCGATGTCGTTGCGGTAATGCGGGCCGGTCGGGCCGCCAAAATCAATATCGCCTAGATGATCGCCCGCACCGCGTGCCCAGCCGCCATGCACCCACGGCCCCATCGTAAAATAGATCGGCGTATGCGGATTGTTTTTGACAAGGGTTTTATAGGTATTGATAGCGCCATACAGATCCTCGGCATCGTACCAGCCGCCTGTAACCAGTACCGCTGTTTTGATGTCGTGGAGGTGATAAAGCACGTTACGGGCCTTCCAGTGATCGTCATAATCGGGGTGATCCATCATTTCGTTCCACAAACGGATGGTATCTTTATAATACTTATCGTTGGTGTTTTTCATCGGGCCCATCTTCATAAAAAAGTCGTAACCGTCTTCGGTACCCGGGTCAAACCTGCCGCCGCGGCGCTGGGTAGGCTTATCATCCTGACGGTTGGTAAAGCCCGGATAAAAACCAAAGTTGGCCACCAAAAAGAAAGCGCCGTTGTGCCAGCCGTCATCGCGCCATAAATCGGCAATCGGGGCCTGTGGCGATGCTGCAACTAAAGCCGGATGGCGGCTCAGCAACGCAGTGGTAGTATAAAAGCCCGGGTACGAGATGCCCCATACCCCTACCTTGCCGTTGTTGTTCGGGATATTTTTGAGCAGCCAGTCGATGGTATCGTAAGTATCGGTCCCCTCATCGATTTTTTTTGGCGATGAATGATCTTCCAGTTCGGGCGTCATCTCTTCGTAAATACCCTCGCTCATCCAGCGGCCGCGTACATCCTGGTAGACAAAAATGTATCCATCGTGCACAAAGGCTGATGACGGGCCAAGCGCACTTTTATAACCTGCACCATAAGGCGCAACGCTGTAGCAGGTGCGGTCCATCATAAAGGGATATTTCTTCGATTGATCCTTAGGCACGTATACCGATGTGAACAGCTTTTTGCCATCGCGCATGGGTATCTGGTATTCGGTTTTGGTATAGTTGTCTTTGATGTATTGTGCATCGGGCGCGGTAAAGCCCTGGGCGAAAGCACCGGTAGTTGCAAGGCCGAGAATAAAAACAAAGAGTTTTTTCATGAAATGATATTGAATGAATTCAGTATAATGGTAAAAATAAGAAAAGTATTGGTAACCCAAAGCTGCCGGCAGATCAATACCGGTACAGTACATGTGGCCTTAAAGGATGGCCTTCGGCAATATCCGGATGATCGAAAGTGCCCTGGTATTGCATCCCTATCTTTTGCATTACTCGTTCGGAGCGTTTGTTAAGTACCGCCGTGAAAGAATAGATATCCTTGATCTTTAGTATCTTTTTATTATAGTCAAGGCAGGCCAAAGCTGCCTCAGTGGCAAATCCCTGCCCCCAATCGTCAACGCTGTAACGCCAGCCTATTTCGACACAGGGCGTAAAATGGCTTTCGAAACAGGTAAGGTAAAAACCCGTAAAACCGATAAAACGGCCATCATCCTTACGCTGTACTGCATATAAACCGTAACCGAGATCATCCATCTGCGTGGCTATCCTGCCGATACTGGCCAGGGTTTCTTCATCATTCAGTACCGAAGGGAAGAATTCCATTACCCGTTCGTCCTTATTCATATCAATAAAAACCTGGTGATCAGACAGGATCCAATCGCGCAGCAATAACCGGGGTGTTTCGATGTAAATACGTGGTTCCATAACAATAACAAAGGCTGTACGGCATCAAAACCATACAGCCTTTACTGCTAAATATTGTTTCTTTATTCGTTGATGGCTTTAACGCCGGGTAGTTCTTTACCTTCCATATACTCGAGCAAAGCGCCGCCGCCGGTAGATACGTAGCTTACCTCATCGGTAAGGCCGAACTTGGCAACCGCAGCAGCCGAATCTCCGCCACCGATCAGCGAGAAGGCGCCTGCTTCGGTAGCTTTTACTACCGCATCGGCAATAGCTTTGGTGCCTACCAGGAAGCTTTCCATTTCGAAAACGCCCATAGGGCCGTTCCACAAAATAGTTTTCGATTCTTCAACCACCTTGCTAAAAGCCCTGGCAGTTTCGGGGCCGATATCCAGGCCCATCCAATCGTCTTTAATGGCCTTGGTTGGCGCTACTTCTTTGTTGGCATCGTTGGCAAAGGCATCGGCAATCACTGTATCGGTAGGCAGGTATAATTTAACGCCTTTCTCTTTTGCTTTTTGTACGATGGATGTTGCCAGGTCGAGTTTATCTAACTCCACCAGCGATTTACCGATCGTGCCGCCATCCGCTTTAGCAAAAGTATAAGCCATACCGCCGCCGATAATGAGGTTATCTACTTTATCCAGCAAACGCTCAATGAGTAATATCTTATCCGAAACTTTGGAACCGCCCATGATAGCCGTGAAAGGTTTTGCAGCGCCGTTCAATACCTTTTCGGCATTGTCAAGCTCAGCAGCCATCAGGTAACCGAAGTATTTGGCATCAGGGAAGAACTGCGCGATAACCGCCGTTGAGGCATGTGCGCGGTGTGCGGTGCCAAAGGCATCGTTTACATAAACATCGCCCAATTTCGAGAGCTTTTCGGCAAAAGCCACATCGCCTTTTTCTTCTTCTTTATAAAAACGCAGGTTTTCCAGCAATAAAACCTCGCCAGGCTGTAATGCCTTTGCTTTTTCTATGGCCTGTTCACCGATGCAATCGTCAGCAAATTCGACCTGCTGACCTAACAGGTCCGACAAGTGTTTCACCACGTGTCTCAGCGAGTATTTATCTGTCGGGCCGTCTTTAGGCCTGCCCAGGTGCGACATCAGGATAACCGAACCACCATCTTTCAATATTTTGTTAATGGTTGGCAACGCGGCCGTCATCCGGTTATCGTCGGTAATATTAAAGTTTTCATCGAGGGGTACGTTAAAATCAACCCTGATTAAAGCTTTTTTTCCCGCAAATTTTATCTGATCTATCGTTTTCATAGTTTATGTTGCCAATTAAAGTGAACGGGAGCCAAATTCTGAAATTATTACTAAAGCCGGTAATAAAACGTTAAAAAAATTACCCGGCACACCTGTTTATTCACAGTTAGGTAACACCTGCATAAATATATGGTACAACAATTGCCTTATTCTGCGCAGACGATAACCACCGGTATGAGAAACCTGTTGCTTTTTTCTTTTATTGTTTTGGCACTGGCAAGCTGCAAAAAACAAGTATATGATATTGATGGCCCCAATACACGCGATACGACATCAACCACGGCAACCCACACTGAAACAGGAAGCAATAACCAGCAGCAAGCACCCGCTGCCGGGCAGTTTACCGGCGCAAACGCCGTTATGCCCGATCAGCACCTCAGTATATCGCTTACCGGTGCTACTTTAAACATTGTGTATAACGAGGACGTGGTACTGCTGACGCAGACTGAAAGCCTGAGAAAATCGTATGCGGTACATTTTAAAGAAGATTTTTCGGCAAGTTACCTTAAAAACATGGATTTCCATTCGATGACTGCCGGCGGGGTAAACGCTTATAACTGGGTCGACGACAATTTGAACAACATCAACAAAACCATGAAAGATACGGTGATTAACCATGTTGCCGTGACCAAAATTGAGATTGTACGCAGCTTTAATTTTGAACACACTTTTGATAGTGCCGAAGCTGCGCTGGCCCAATACAATTTACTGCTGGCCGATAAAACACAATCCATCAGTTTTTCGGCTTATTACGATCCGACCAACCCTGGTACCATTACTATCGTTGGCAAATCAGGCATTGTATACGAGGGGAAGTAAACAATCCCGGTTATAACAAGCGGGGATTTATTTTCCCAATTCTGCAGTAATTTCCACAATACGGAATTGAAGCTAAAATCCCGGAGATTACTGGATCTTGAGGTACATTACATAATGTGGGCCGATACCCGGCACTTCAAACTCGGGCGAGATAACTTCGAAGCCGATATTCTGATAAAAACGCAAAGCTTTTTTACGGGCATTGCACCAGATATAGTTGGCCTTTTGCCCGCGCAGGTAAACGATGGCAAAATTGAGGAGCTGGTTTCCGAAATTTTTACCCTGGTACTCTTCTAAAGTAGCCATGCCACGCAGTTGGTAACCTACACCCTGATAGGGTTCGCGTGCTTCGGGGTGAAATGATGCCACACAAGCCAACGTATCACCTGCAAAATAGCCGAGGTGAAAGGCGCCTTCTACATCGTCGGACGGGAAACGCGGCTGGCCCGGTGGTAACTTTCCTTCGCGCAGTACGATGTTGCGGATATCGAAAACGTCGTCGAGAGGTATAAATTTTATCATTTCAGCAGACTTATTTCTTCTACCAAATTAGCCAAACGGCTCGAATATCCCATCTCGTTATCGTACCATCCCACAACCTTTACGAGGCCGCCTACTACCGAGGTGAGTTTTGAATCGAATATACAACTGTGCGGGTTATCCAGTATGTCGACAGATACGATCGGGTCTTCGGTATATTCCAGTATATCTTGCATCGGCCCCTGCGAAGCTTGCTTAAAAGCCGCGTTGATCTCTTCAACGGTGGGCGTGGTTTTCAGGCTGCAGGTAAAGTCGGTAAGCGAGCCATTCAATACCGGCACGCGGATGCCTGCCCCGCCTAACCTGCCTTTTAAATGCGGAAAGATGGAGGTGATGGCCTTGGCCGCACCTGTTGTTGTAGGTATGATAGATGCCGAAGCCGCACGCGCACGACGAAGATCTTTATGCGGGGCGTCGTGCAGGTTTTGGTCGCCCGTCATGGAGTGTACGGTGGTGATATAACCATCGATGATACCCCAGTTATCATCTAAAACCTTCACCATGGTAGCTACGTTATTGGTAGTACATGATGCGTTTGATAAGATAGACGAACGCAGATCAACCAGCCCGTCGTTCACACCTAAAACTACCGTAGGCACATCTTTATCGCCGGAAGGGGCTGAAATAATAACCTGCTTAGCGCCTGCCGCCAGGTGCTGGCCGGCAGCAGCCAGTGAAGTGAATTTGCCTGTCGATTCGACCACCAGGTCAATCCCCATTTTACCCCAGGGGAGTTGTGCCGGGTCTTTTTCGGCAATAACACGGATGCGTTTACCATTAATGATCAGGTTATCGGCGTCAAAATCAACCCCGCCTTTAAAACCGCGATGCACCGAATCGTACTTAAATAAATGCGCAAGGGTAGCGGTATCCGTCAGATCGTTAATGGCCACGACCTCAATATTCTGGTGTTGCAGTATCTGCCTTAGAAATATGCGGCCTATCCTGCCAAAACCGTTTATAGCTATTTTCATGGAGGGCAAAGGTATGAAACCCCCTCTAAATCTCCCCCTAAAAGGGGAGACTTTTAAAGCCGTTTTATATTCCCCCCTTTAGGGGGTTAGGGGGTAAACACAATACTGGCGCTTAGCCACGAGCCTTTCGGCCTGAATTTGTGTGGGTTGGCTGCATTGTTTAAAAACGGCACCTTATAATCTTCCAGGTTCATAGGGATGTCTTCTTCTATGCGCTCGCCATCGTCCCAAACCTGGTACTTGTATTCATATTTAGCTATCTTTTCGCGCTCGCCGTTTTCGAGTACGCTGTGTGTATGTGTGCAATAAGCCAGGGTGTTTTCGTTCAGTTCGGCCTGCCAGGCAATCCAGAATACGCCGGGTTCGGTATCGAGGCCGGTATCCTTGCCATAGTTATATATCTTGATAATTACATCAAACATAAAGCCTTGCGGCAGTACGTCGGGTATGTTTTCGAGGTATTGCAATAATGCATAGCCGTTATCGACAGAGCTCCGGCTCATTTCAGGCCGCACCATTGCTATTTTAATAAAATGTGTCAGGAAGCCACGGCTTGCCTTTAATTTTCCGGCCAGTAAACGCCGTTCGTTTTCGGTCAATTGGGTCATCTGGTTTTAATAACCCATTTACAAGCGATATGTTTCAGCCCCTCTACCCCCTAAGGGGAGACTTTCCCAATCTTTAAAAGCCTTTCCCTTTGGAGACGGTTGGGTGGGGCTATTATTTCACCACCATTTGCACCGTATTACGGCTCAGTTGCTCTAATAAAACTACTTTACCCGCGGTGAGGCCTTTCAGTAATTCCTGTTTATAGTGCCTCACGGTTATCAGCGTAAGCCCGTTGTTGTATTTGATGCGAAAATCCTGCTCAAACATTTTTAGAAGCTTTTCAAAACGTTCGGCGTCATAATCAAAACATACCGAAAAGCTACGCGCCGAGTTTTGCATGGTATTTACCTTAATATGGCATTGTGCAAACGCCCTGAAGATATCGCTCAAATGGTTTTCGGATATAAAGGAGTAGTCTTTTGTAGAGATTGACAGCAGCACCTGGTTAGGCTTTACAATGATTACCGGGGTGTCAAAAGTAATAAAATCGCTTTCGCGGATGATGGTACCGGCTTCATCGGGATGCATAAAGGGTTTTACCAGCAAAGGTATATTGGCGTTTTGCAGCGGTTTGATGGTTTTGGGATGAATTACGCTGGCGCCATAATAAGTCATCTCGATAGCCTCGGCGTAGGACAGTTCATCGTATTTTTTAGTGTCGGCGAATAATTTAGGGTCGGCATTCAATACGCCGGGCACATCCTTCCAGATGGTAACCGATTCGGCCTTCAGGCAAGCCGCAAATATCGAAGCAGTATAATCCGAGCCTTCGCGGCCAAGGGTGGTAGTGAAATTTTCGGATGTGCCGCCAACAAAGCCCGGGGTGATTACAACGCCTTTTTCCAACAGCTTCGGCAACTGCTGCTGTATACTTTTACAGGTATTGTCCCAGTCAACCATACCCTCGCGATAGGTGTTATCGGTATGGATACAGCCACGGGCATCCAGCCAGTGGCTTTTAATGCCGCAATGGTTTAAGTAAGCGTTGACGATCCGTGTTGATACCAGCTCGCCGATGGATACGATCTGATCGTAAATAAAATCGAAATCATCGTGAGGCTCTTCCTCTATCGCCCATTCTATCTCCACGAAAGTGTTATTCACCTCATCAAATACCGGGTGATTGGGTGCAAATAATTTGGCCATGATATCGTGGTGATATTGTTTGATCCCGTCGAACATCTCGTGCATCTCCTCGTTTTGCTCCACATAAGCGCGGGTGAGCTTCTCGAGTGCGTTAGTGGTTTTACCCATGGCCGATACCACGATGAGTAATTGTTTATCCTTGTTTTTGCGGATGATCTCGGCCAGGTTAATGATACCGGCAGCATCCTTTACCGATGCGCCTCCGAATTTGTATACCTGCATTATTTAATATATTGGCTAACAACCGTATGTGGTTTCAGCAAGGTTTTGATTGTTATGTATGGGATGAACAAGTTAGTCGTCCCGGCAGCATAAGGTTTGATCTCATACTCGTTGTATAAAAACCTGATACCAAGAGGTGTGATCAGGAAGTTATTGTTAAGCGAGAATTTATTACCCTTAAAAAAGTAATCGCGCGCAAGCGATGATGTATCCTTGAGGTTCTCGTTCTTGCGAAAGATACTATCGGCAATTTTTGTAAGCTTAGACAAATAGCCTCTAATAAAAATATCGTCCAGGTCTATCTGTTTTTGCGCGGCCGTGTTCCAATTGGTAAATATGGTTTGTTCGATCGGGTGCGCGTTGCCCGAAAAGGTTGACCCACCGGTTTCTAACGTAAGCAGGCTCGAATCCTGCCTTACAACCTGGCCATACAGGTTAAGGCTAAAAGGCAGAAGCGAATGTTTCTTTGTTTTTTTAAATGCCACATATTCGCCGATAAAACGTTTGGCGCGGGTTTGCAGGTCTTTATCGGGATGGGCATCGAACAGGGTCAATATCTTTTGGGTTACAGAATCGTTTAAAACATCCTGGTTATTAAACACAGGATATTTAATCATAGCCACGCTGCAGCCGCTGTCGGGCTTGTTACCGCAATCCTCGGCACGTTCTTTAATAACATGATAGGTATAATGCAACGTATCCGCAGTAATATTGGGTACAATCTTTGGCGGGTTGGGATGAAAGCATGCCGAAAATATCATCGCACAAAGCAAAACCGATATCAAGCTTTTTATTTTCATGCCTTGTGTACCTGTTGTTTGGTTAACGACGCGTTGAGCCAGCCGGCTTCGATACCTGCTTCGTATTTTTTGTAGAAATCGATGGCGGGCTGGTTCCAGTCCAGCACCTGCCAAACCATACCGCTAAAGCCCAGCTCTTTGGTTTCCTGTACGATGCGGTCGAACAGCAGTTTGCCCAGGCCTTTGCCGCGCATGTTCTCGGTAACGATCAGGTCTTCGAGGTACACGCGCCTGCCTTTCCAGGTTGAGTAACGGATGTAGTATAGTGCAAAGCCTGCAATGTAACCCTCTGCCTCAACCACAAAAGCTTTCCAAACGGGTTTGGCGCCAAAGCCGGCATCTTCAAATTCTTCAAGGCTTACCTCAACTTCGTGCGGAGCTTTTTCGAATACGGCCAGTTCGTGTACCAGTTCGAGCAGCCTTGGGCAATCTTCTCTTCTCGCTTCGCGTAGGTTTATTTGCATATAATTTTATCGTTTTACAATTTTTTCTCGCAAAGGCGCATAAGCCGCTAAGAAAAACTTTGCGCCTTCCCGCCTTAGCGTGCTTATTAATTATTTTTCCAATGCTTAATTACCCGCTGACCAAAAATGGTACTGCCTAAACGCACCATGGTGCTGCCCTGTTCAATGGCCAGCTTATAGTCGGACGACATGCCCATCGATACTTCTTTAAAATAATCATCCTTACGGAAGAAACTTACTTTAATGCCATCGAACAACGTCTTCAGCTCGTAAAATTCATCCTTGATCTGCTTCTCGTTTTCGGTATTGGTGGCAATACCCATCAGGCCAATAATGCGCACATTCTCCATCGCACGAAACTCGTCCGACCGCAACAATTCGATAAGCTCGTCATGGCCCAAACCAAACTTCGTATCCTCGTCGGCAATATAAACCTGCAGCAGGCAGTTAATTACCCGGGCGTTCTTTAATGCCTGCTTATTGATCTCCTGCAAAAGTTTCAGGCTGTCTACCGATTCGATCAGGCTGATAAAAGGCGCTATATATTTTACCTTGTTGGTTTGCAGGTGGCCTATCAGGTGCCATTGAATATCTTTTGGCAGCTTTTCGTGCTTTTCAACCAGTTCCTGCACTTGGTTTTCGCCAAAAATGCGCTGGCCGGCGGCATAAGCTTCCTCAATATCCTCAACCGGTTTTGTTTTGGATACCGCTACTAATTTCACCCCGACACGGCCTGTTTCGGCATTTAAATTTTTTATATTATCTGCAATACTCATTAATGCGTAATTTTACCTTTTAAATGGTGCTAAATTACAGAATGCGTTTTTATATCATCTTGTTTTTTTGTGCAGGATGTTTTTTTATGAGCTGCAACGAGAGCAGCGACTATCCCGGCGGACTGACCATGCCCCAGACAGCCGAGGTACTGACCGATATCCATATCGTCAACGGAAGCTTGTATAATATTAGCAATCAGCCAGATAGCATATTAAAACATGGCATGGGGCTGTATTCGGATGTTTTTAAACTGCACCATACCGATAGCGCTACCTTCAGGCGCAGCCTGCTTTATTATTCGCAGCATCCTGATGTTTTGTATGTGATATACGAGGGCGTGCAGCGACGTTTAAACAAAAAGCTCGATTCGCTGAAAAAGATCAAAGCGCACCTGGACGCCATCAAACACAAGGATCCGAACTTTGTGGCCGACTCGATCAAAGCTAAAAAGAAAGCCGACTCGCTTGCTGCAGCCAGGGCAAAACATATCCAGGATTCGATCATGGCTGCCAACAGGAAAAGTGCCGACGAGGCGAAGAAACTGCAACAGTTTCATAACTCCATCAAATTTAAAAACAGAAAACTCATACCGGTGCAATAAATGCTTTACCCCAATAACAGTGTAGATAAACTTGGTTTTACCGAGGTAAAGGAACTCATTAAAACACATTGCCTGAGCATCATGGGCCAGCAAATGGTCGACCGTATACAGGTAATGAGCAATTACGACCAGATACGCAAGTTTTTGAGCCAGGCACAGGAGTTTAAAAACATCCTGCAAAACGACTCACCCCTGCCAATACATCATTTTTTTGATATTAAAAGCCTGGCCAATAAAGCCCGGCTGGAAGGCGCATTCCTTACCGAGGAAGAGTTTTTTCAGATACAGGCGTCGCTTACCACGGTATTTGCCGTGATCAGTTATTTTAACGAACGCGAAGGCCGGTATCCCGATCTCGAAGCTTTATTTGAGCATCTGCCGATAGAACGGACTATCCTGAAACAGATTGACAGGGTGATCGATCAGAAAGGAAAGATCAGGCCGAATGCCTCTGCCGAGTTGATGGAGATCACATCGGGCATTGCCCGTGCAGAGCAGGAAGCGCGCCGCAAGATTGACCAGATATTTAAGAATGCCACCAGCAATGGCTGGACGGCCGATGGCAGCCTGACCGTGCGCGACGGACGCCTGTGCATACCACTGCTGGCAGAAAACAAGCGCAAGCTGAAAGGTTTTATTCATGATGAATCGGCGTCGGGGCAAACCGTGTATATGGAACCCGATGAGGTGTTCTCGCTCAATAATAAAATACGCGACCTGGAGTTTGAGCGCCGCCGCGAGATCGTGAAGATACTCACCGCCCTTACCGACGAGTTGCGCCCGCATACCCCGCTCCTGCTATCTTACCACAGCTTATTAACCAAGCTTGATTTTGTGCGTGCCAAGGCTTTGTTTGCGATAGATATTGAGGCGCAAATGCCTGTTTTACATAACGATGCCCGTATTAAACTGGTGAATGCCCGCCACCCGCTGCTGTTTTTAAGCTTTAAAAAAGAACACAAAACCGTGGTACCCCTTAATGTACAGATCGATGAGCAGGACCGCATCATCGTGGTATCGGGCCCGAACGCCGGCGGTAAATCGGTTTGTATGAAAACCGTTGGTTTGCTGCAAATGATGGTGCAGGCCGGTTTGCTGATACCTGCGCACGAAACCAGCGAGGCAGGCGTATTTAAACAGCTGTTTGTCGATATCGGCGATGACCAATCGATAGAGAGCGACCTCAGCACCTACAGCGCCCACTTGAGCAAGATGAAACATTTTGTAGAGCAGGCCAACGGTAAAACGCTTATCCTGATCGACGAGTTTGGTACCGGTACCGACCCGCAGTTTGGCGGCCCGATTGCCGAGGCCGTCCTCGAATCGCTCAACCATAAAAAGGTAAAGGGCATGGTGACCACGCACTATAGTAACCTAAAGATATTCGCCAGCAATACCGCCGGTTTACAAAACGCCTCCATGCTGTTCGACAACAAGGAGATGCGCCCGCTCTACATGCTCGAAGTGGGTAAACCAGGCAGCAGCTACGCCTTTGAGATTGCGCAAAAAATAGGTTTGCCGAAAGAAGTGCTTAGTTTGGCCAAAAACAAGATCGGCGACAGCCAGAAAAAGGTGGATACCCTGCTGATTGACCTGGAACGTGAAAAGAACGAACTATACCTGGCCAGGGTACAGTTAGAAAAGCAACAACGCCGTGCAAACGAACTGCTGCGCGAGAATGAAAAGCAAAAAGCTTATTACGAAGAGAACAAACGCACCCTGGTAAGCGAGGCCAAACAGGAAGCTAAAAACATCATCCTGAACGCGAATAAGCTGGTTGAGAATACCATCTCCGAAATTAAAAGCAGCAATGCCGATAAGGAAAAAACCCGCGAGCTTCGCGAAAAGCTGAACAACGAGGTAAAAAAGAACACCGTTAAGCCCATCGCACCTAAACCCACTGCCGAAGAGCTTAAGGTTGGCGACTGGGTGAAGCTGAATGACAGCGATACCACGGGCGTGATCATGGAGATCGCGCGCGATAACCTCATCATCGCCATTGGCGACCTGCGCACCGTGGCTAAAAAGAACCGGGTGCAAAAGGTATCGAAAAAGGAAGTGCCGAAAGAAGTGCGCCGCTCCTACTCTGGCGATACCGGATCGCTGGCAAATTTTAGTCCGGAGATTGATGTGCGGGGCAAGCGCGGCGAAGAAGCCTTGTACGAAATTGAAAAATACCTGGATAAAGCCATTATGATGGGCTTTGGCAATCTCAAGATCATCCACGGCAAGGGCGACGGGATCCTGCGCAAGCTCATCCGCGATTACCTGCGCAAATACAGCGAAGTCGACCGGATGGAAGACGAGCATGCCGACCGTGGCGGGGATGGGATTACGTATGTGTATTTGAAGTAGATGGAAGACGTGCGATGATTTCGGATGTCGTCCCCAATGGCTATCGGTGTGAAGTTAGGATTTTCGGAGGGAATAACCTTTTGAAAGCAGAGTCTGCGAGAACTTAAAAACTAATAAGGAAAATGCTAAATAAAAACTATTCCAAGTGGCCGCTGGCTTTTGTTTTCACGTTTGGTATTGTATTAATAATTTTAACAATTTATTCTACTATAATTTCCAGAAATCAAAATCTCGAATATCAATTTAATGGTAGAGTAGATAGCGTGTATTATACCAGTAAAGGAGAGCCTTATATTTTTGTAAAAAAGGTTAAGTATTACTTATCAGACAGGGATTGGGATTTTAATCAAAATAGAATCCAAAAAGGAGACTCAGTAATCAAAAAAAAGAATTCTATGATTATAAAACTTTTTAAATCAAACGCTAAAGCAATAATTGAAGGAGGTGAATAATCCGATGATTTCCTGTCCCCGCAGGGTCTCTCGACAGAGGACCCTGCGCCTGCATACATTCGAGCCACAATGTTTAAAAGATAATCGTTACTTTTAATCGTGGCTATCAGAACGCAGCATCAGTTAACCGAGCAAACCTGGTTCATTACTTTTACCTGTTATAAATGGTTGCCACTATTCGAAATTACAGACTCCTATAGTCTTGTTTATAACTGGCTGGCATTTATCCGCGAAAAGCATAGTATAGAGACCCTCGCTTTTGTGATTATGCCTAACCATGTGCATTTGCTGCTTTATATTCCGGATGAAAAACTTAACCTAAATAAGTTAATGGCAAATGCCAAACGTTTTATGGCTTATGGGTTAATTAAAAAGCTGCAAGAAGTGGAAAACAAACAGTTGCTAACCACGTTGTCAAACGCCTGTTCGGAAAAGGAGAAAGCAAAAGGCCAGTTGCATAAAGTGTTTGAGCCATCGTTTGATGCGAAAGCTATTTATAGTGATGAGTTTTGGGAGCAAAAGTTAGCTTACATTCATAATAACCCGGTAACCGGCAAATGGAGTTTGGGTAGTCAATCTACAGATTATCCTCATAGCAGCGCCGCTTTTTATATCGACGGAGTGGTACATCCTGATGCGGAGATAACTAATTATTATAGTCGATGGGATGAATAATATTTAGGGGCCATAGTCCGCAGGGTCCTCTATCGAGAGACCCTGCGGGGACACGAAGCGTGGCTATCAGAACGCAGCGTCAGTCCTCGCAATGACATGCAACTAAAAAACCTACCTCACATTCCAATCAAACCCCACCGCTACCCCGGCCGATTGCAGATCCACCTGCCCGAAACCGATCCGGGTTATCGGGAGTTTTAGATACGGCTGTACAAGCAACCCAAGCTTATTGTTGAGGCGGTGCCGGTAGTTAATATCGAGGTCCCATACCCCGAGAATGTGCCGGTTTTGGTTATTGATATCCAAATCGACAGCGCTTTTGGCCGGGTCGGGGAAGTCGAAACGGTAATCTTCCTTCAGCATCAGGTACGATGATAATCCCGTACCCACCGTGAAACTGCTATTGCCCCTGTTATACACCTGGTAATTGATATTGAGCGGGATATCGAGCACGTAGCAATCGGCATTAACCGTATTGGGTTTGGCGTTGCTTGTCCACAAGGCCGAACTCCACCCGGGGCTGTTCGTTCTGTAATTGCGTATACTGGTTTGGTAGGGTTTAATAGCGTACGAAGCGCCGGTACTGATACTTAGCTTCGACGTCAGTTTCAGCGAAAACTGTATGGCCAGATCGATGCCCGTACGCTCGTTGCTGAACGAATTAACCCCGTTCAGATCGGGCGCGGCCATAACAGCCAGTGCAAATCTGTCGTCTGCCGAGGCAGATGCTTTTACCGCATTTTTATGATCAGCAGTACCCCTATTTGCCGGATCGATGCTTGCCGATGCATTGATTAACAGGTTGTTAAGGCCCTCATCAAAATGCGGTTTTGTATCTGCAGCCGCAAGGCTAAGTGTTTGTGCCGCATCGGCAGGCCTGCTCCCGCTGTCGGCATAAGCGGTATTGTGTAATGCTTTCGGTACCCGGGTATGATGATGAGGGGGTTCGGCAGCGGCATCAGAAGCTATGATCTGATGTGATCCGATCATATTTTGCCCTTGGTTTTTAATGTGCTGGCCTTTACGTATAGAAGCAGGTGCATAAGCGATTTTATGCCCGCCATTAACCGGTGCTTTGCCCGGAGAATGCAATACAAAATACAGGCCTAAACATACCAGCAGCGATGCCGCCATACCGCCAGATATTTGGTATAACCAGATTATCCCGGCTTTTTTACGTGGTTTGTGTAACAGGATACTTTCCATGTTCTCCCATTCCTCTTCCTCGAAAAGCTGCCCGTTATCCTCGGTGGTTAGTTTGTTTTTGAACAGGAAATCTAATTCGTTATCGCTATGCAGGTTCATATATCAGCTAATTTTAGAGGGTAACATTTAGTTTAATTACGTCAATTGCACCTGTGGCATAATAGGTATCGGTGTCGGAGGCGCGGGGAAGTTTTGCTGCAGCAATAACCATTTTTTTGAGTTTTTCCCTTGCTTTAAACAGGTTTGATTTCGACGTACCATCTGATATGCCTAACAAAACACCAATCTCCTCGTGCGTATAACCTTCAATGGCGTACAGGTTGAATACCGTACGGTAAGCCTGGGGCAGCTTTTGAACCATGGCCAGCAGGTCGCCATACTCGAGCTTATGATCGGGCAGATCGTAATTGCCGGCATACTCCATATCGTCGATATTATCGGTATAAGCCGTTTTTAAATTACTGCGGTAGTAATTTATGGCGGTATTGATCATCACGCGCCCCAGCCAGGCCTTAAAAGGTTTGGTACAGTCGTACTGATCAAGTTTGGTAAAAACCTTGTAAAAGCCCTGGTTCATCACCTCCGATGCCTCGTAGCGGTTAACCGCATACCGCAGGCATATCCCCATCGCAAAACCATAAAAAGTTTTGTACAGCGCTTTCTGATCTTTCCGATCGTTTTTCAGGCAACCAGCCAGTATTTGTTGTAATTCTGCTTCTCCCATCGGGGGGTGTATTACTTCGTAATAAGATTGGTTTGACGTGGTCAACACAGCAAAACCCCGGGAATGGTTGCTTAGGTGAAAAAGTTTTTTTGCTAAGGGATAAGAAATTACAAAAGCCATAATTATTTGAAACCCAAGGCAACCCATAGCATATTGGAGTTGTTGTGCAGTTTGGTGGGATGCCAATAATACTTTAGCCGGGGCATTGCATTAAAACCACCGCGTATAACTAACCCGAAAACGGGCGGATGGCTTGTGGCCGCCGTCCGTTTTGTTTATGTTAGGATAGACCTCGTTTGGCTTTTTAGCAGATTTTCCGTATCTTGTAGGTTAAGCGCCAGGCTTATTAGCGATTATTGAGAGCAAAGGATAACGAAAATTTTCTTACAATTCCCCCCCTGTTGAATGACACTGAAGGACTGATTAATTTCACATTTGCACATTAAAACCTATCTTAGAGCCATAACACCACAACATGCGTTTTTTAAAGCTCACTATATTTTTACTGCTGTTTGCCCTGAGCGCCAGCGCGCAAAAGATCATCGACAGCCAGGACCCGCACATCCGTTACCAGGGGCGCATCGGCCGTAAGGACGGGGCGGCACAATTGTACTGGTCGGGCACCTCGATGGAGATCAACTTTACCGGCAGCACCGTTAAGGTTTTACTGAAGGATGAGCGCGGCGAAAACTACTTCAACATCATTATCGATGGTAAGATAACCGTTTTGCACCCCGATACGGCCAAACGCCTGTATACCCTGGCATCAAACCTGCCCGCCGGCAACCATACGCTGCTGCTGTACAAGCGCACCGAGTTTAGCGATGGCTACAGCATATTTTACAACTTCCAGTTAGAAGGCAAGGGCGAGATACTGAACGCTTCGCCGCAGAAAAATCGGGCCATCGAGTTTTACGGCAACAGCATAACCGCGGGCTATGCCGTTGAGGATTACTCGGGCGCCGACTCGTACCTGAGCCGTTATAAAAACAACTACATCAGCTACGGTGCGCTGGTGGCCAGGCATTATGATGCCCGGTACTCGTTCATTGCCAAAAGCGGCATCGGTGTGATGTTCGGCTACTATAACGAAAATATGGGGCAGATATTCGACCGCCTTAACCCGATGGACCCTGCCAGCAAATGGGATTTTTCCAGGTACACGCCCGAAGTGATCGTGATCAACCTTTTCCAGAACGATGCTTCGCTGATGCGCCAGCCTACCCGGCCGGAGTTTATCGCCAAGTTCCCGAACGGGCCGCCCGAAGCGCCCTATATCATTAACGCCTATAAAGATCTGCTGAAAAGCATCCGCGCCAAAAACCCATCGGCACAAATTATCTGCGCCTTAGGCAGTATGGATGCCACAAAAGAAGGTTCGCCGTGGCCGGGATATATCCAAAGCGCGGTTGACCAGTTGGGCGATAAAAAGGTTTTTGTGCACTTATTTGCATATAAAAACTCGCCGGGCCACCCAACCATTAAAGAGCACCAGGCCATGGCCGATGACCTGATCAGGTTTATGGATACCAATATTAAGTGGTGATTTTTGATGTCGAATTTCGAATGTTCAATCTCTAATTTTTAGAATATCCAAAGTATTTAAAAATTCGATATCCGAAATTCGATATTTCTCTATTCCGCATTATCGCCGGGCCCGGCATGGTCGTGATGGCTGTTAAGATGCTCGGCAGGGTCGATCGGTAATGATTGCTGGTAATTAGGCTCGCCCTCCTGGCCTGGCGCCTTAAAATTGTTATAGTCGGTATATTCTTCGGATGGTTCGGTTTTAGCGAGGTAAGCATTGGTATAGCCCGCATTTTGCGAGGGGTTGTTCTTATCGTCGCCGGTAGGCGGATGTACCTCCTGCCCGAATTTATGGCCACCCATGGCCTTACCCTCTTTAACAGGCTCGGTATGCGCGCCAAAGTTCAGGGCGCGTTTAAGGTTGCTTTCGCCGGGGTTTTTATTATCGTCTACACGGTGTGCTTCGGGTTTAGGCTGGTTGTACAGTTCATCGGGTTCCATAACGTTATAGTTTTACATATCATATAAAGTAATAGTTAAAAAAATGAATTGTTTTAGCTGGGCGATATTTTAGATCATACCAATGCCAATAAGTTTTAATTTAGCAGTACCAATTATAAAGTTATGAATAAAGTTGTTAGCGGTGCAGACGAAGCGATAAAAGATATTACCGATGGCATGACGCTGATGTTAGGCGGCTTTGGCATGTGCGGCATACCCGAAAAGTGTATAGCCGCCCTGGTAAAAAAGGGTGTTAAAAACCTCACCTGTATATCCAATAACGCCGGTTTGGATGATTTTGGCATCGGCCTGATGCTCAACAACCGGCAGGTAAAAAAAATGGTATCGAGCTATGTTGGCGAAAACGCCGAGTTTGAGCGGCAGCTATTGAGCGGCGAACTGGATGTGGAACTGATCCCGCAAGGAACATTGGCCACCCGTTGCATGGCTGCAGGCTATGGCATGCCTGCCATATTTACCCCGGCAGGCATTGGCACTGAAGTGGCTATCGGCAAAGAGATACGTAATTTTAACGGTAAGGATTATCTGATGGAGATGGCATTTGATGCCGATTTTGCGATTGTAAAAGCCTGGAAAGGTGATACCATGGGCAACCTCATTTACCGCTCAACCGCACGTAATTTTAACCCGGTTATGGCCATGGCAGGCAAAATTACCATCGCCGAAGTAGAAGAGCTGGTTGAACCGGGCGAACTCAACCCCGACCACATACACACCCCCGGCATCTACGTGCACCGCATTTTTAAAGGCGAGAACTACGAGAAACGCATTGAACAGCGGACGGTGAGAGCGAAAGAGTCGATAGTCGATAGACCATAGTCCATAGAAATGCGAATGGCCATCGACTATTGACCATCGACCATGGCCTAACATTTCTTTATTAGAAATATTTAAAACCTTTACGAAACCACAGTTGTTTTATAGATACAATCATTTATAAAGATAACTGTCATGAAAGATATAAAAGAGGTTAACTGGAGGGCCAGGGACGACCAGTTGAATAATGATGTTTTAAGGCGCCACCGCGACGAGGACATTCGCGATGACGACGCGATAACGAGCGACCGGGTGTCGGACTCGAAACTACCTGCCCCCGACCCAGACGACGATGATGCCGGTTTAAAAGATAACGATGTTACAGGCCGCGACCTCGACGTGGAAAACCGCGACGAGTGGGATGCTGCAAACGTAAGCGATGAACTGAACGACTCGGACCTTGACGATGACGACCAGTTAAATGCAGATCCGCACAGCGTTAAGAACGCCAAATTCGGCAGCCTGGTATCCGGGGTCAATCCGGATCAAAACCCTAACCCTGCCGAGGTACCGGCAGAGAATCAACCCAACAGAGAGGTAACACAACCAAGAAAGGATAATATGGAAAAAGGAAAGAATAATGAGTCGGATTTTAAGCATACCAAAGAGGTAACTCCGCCACAGCCCGAACACGAACGTAAAACTACATTGGATAATCTTGATCCAAGCAACGTCGGCATCGATCATACCCGCAAAACGGAACGTATGGTCGACCATGAACCCGGCGTAGCCGGCGACCGCAAGGCACCTAACCTGTAAGCGTAACCGATATATTACAAAGGGTTGCCCGATTTTGAGCAACCCTTTATTGTTTACGGCGGTATTATTGATGTATCTTTAACTAACCTTACCGTAACCAAATGAAACGCAGCGAATTTTTATACAAAGCCGGTATGTCGGCCGCAGCCGTGGCTTTATTGAGCAACAAAAGCTTTGCCTTTTTACAACAGCCTTATCAAATCAAAACCCTGCGTAACAACGTAGGCATCTTTACCGAAAAGGGTGGTACGATTGCCTGGCTGATCAATAAAGAAGGTATTGTGGTTGTTGATGCCGAGTTCCCCGAACAGGCCACGCATTTGATAACCGAACTAAAAACCCGCAGCGATAAGCCTTTTGAATGGCTCATCAATACCCATCACCACGGCGACCATACCAGCGGCAATATTTCGTTTAAAGGCATTGTAAAAAAGGTAGCTGCACATAAAAACTCGCTCATCAACCAAACCAATGTGGCGGTTGCGCAGCATAAAGAAGATCAGCAGCTATACCCAGATACAACTTTTACCGATACCTGGAAAATTAAGGTTGGCGACGAAAACATTAAAGCGCATTACTTTGGCCCCGGCCATACCAACGGTGATGCCATGATCCATTTCGAAAATGCCAACATCGTTCATACTGGCGACCTGGTGTTTAACCGCCGTTACCCGGTTGTTGACCCGAAGGCCGGCGCTTCGATCAGGCATTGGTCGGTAGCCTTACAACAGGCTCAAAAACAATTCGATAAAGACACCCAGTTTGTATTCGGCCATGCCTTCGATCCCGAAAAGGTAGTGGGTACGATGGACGATATCAAAGCCATGCAGAATTATATGGACAGGCTTGCTGACCTGGTAAGCGCACAGATCAAAGCCGGTAAAACCAAAGACGACGTACTGGCAATAACCGCTATACCTGGCGTTGATGACTGGCAAGGCCAGGGCATTAAAGCCAGTTTAGGAGCTGCTTATGATGAGATAAGCGCGGGGTAGGGCCCGCTTGCTAATAGTCGATAGACCATAGTCCATAGTTATAAAAAGCTCGTTTGTTTTTTGATTAAGACATAATTTGCCATCTTCGTGGTATAGTTCAAGGCTATGGTCTATGGACTATCAACTATCGACTAACTAATGATCGAAATTTTTACCGACGGCGCATCAAGCGGCAACCCGGGTCCGGGAGGTTATGGCGTTATCCTGCGTTCGGGCCGGCATTATAAAGAACTTTCGGAAGGTTTCCGCAAAACTACCAATAACCGCATGGAGCTTTTGGCAGTAATTAAAGCGCTTGAAGCTTTGAAAAATCCTGGTCAGCAGGTGATGATCTACTCCGACTCGAAATACGTGATCGACGCTATCGAGAAACGCTGGGTAAATGGCTGGCTGGCTAAGGGCTTTAAGGATAAAAAGAATAAGGACCTCTGGCTGCGTTATCTCGATCTGGCCAAACTTCACCACATTAAATTTACCTGGGTACGCGGGCATAACGGACATCCTGAAAACGAGCGCTGCGATCAGTTGGCGGTTAACGCCTATAAACAACCGGGGTTGCTGATCGACAGCGTTTTTGAAGCTGAGGCTGCACGGGGTGGCTTGTTATAAACGTATGCCTGCGTTAGCGATGGAAGCGCCCACCTGACGGCAGGCAGGGATACCGGCCCGTGGCCAATGCCTGTGTAGTATGAGCGTATAGCGCGGCCAGAGGCAACGCCCTAAAATAGCATAAAGTATTTGAAAATCCGCTTTTCCTAAGTAGAGATTGCTTCATACCTCGCAATGACGCGCGAAGAGAAAAAATCCGAAATCGAACATCCGAATTCCTACTGAATATTCACCACTCCTTCAAACGAGGTTTTGGTGATTTGCGGCGAAAAGCAGGCCATCATTTCTTCGGCACGCTTAACCATATTGCAGGAGCCTATGAATATAGCCGAGCGCTGGTGCAATTCGGTTACATCAAGCGTGAGGATACGCTGATACCCATTCGATGCAAAACCACCTGCCTGCTCAATAATAAAGGCCATCGGGTTGCACTCGTATACCAAACGCAGCTTACCGTTGGGCGCTTGTGCCGTGATTGGATAAATAAATATACCGCCTTTGATCATATTACGGTGCAAATCGGCCACCATTGAGCCGGTATAGCGCGAGGTATAAGGGCGGTTAGTCGCTTCGTCTTCAACCTGGCAGTATTTGATGTATTTCTTAACCCCGTCCGGGAAGTGGGTATAGTACCCCTCGTTTATCGAGTAGATATGCCCGTCCTTAGGGATGGTCATGTTTGGGTGCGATAAGCAAAACTCGCCTATTGATGGGTCTAAAGTAAACCCGTTAACGCCTTTGCCGGTGGTGTACACCAGCATGGTCGACGATCCGTAGATCACGTATCCGGCCGCCACCTGGTCAACACCTTTTTGCAGAACATCTTCCAATGTTGCCTTACCTTCGGTTGATTTACGGCGAAATATAGAGAAAATAGTACCCACGCTTACGTTCACATCAATATTTGATGAACCGTCGAGCGGGTCCATTGCTACAATGTACTTGGCATTTTTTGATATCTCCGAATCGATATACAGGTACTCGTCGTTCTCTTCAGATACGACGATACAGCATTCACCGCCGCTGCGCAGTGCCGATATAAACTGATCGTTGGCAAATACATCCAGCTTTTTTTGCGATTCGCCCTGCACATTGGTGCTGCCTGCATCGCCTAAAATGTCCATCAGCCCGGCTTTGTTTACTTCGCGGTTAACTATCTTAGCGGCAATCCCTATGTCCCGCAGCAATCGGGATAACTCTCCTTTGGCGTACGGAAAATCGGCTTGTTTCTCAATGATGAATTGTCCTAAAGTAGTAAGTCCTGTCATATACTTAGTGTATTTTATACATTATGTTTTACCCAACTCGATTACCTCTAAGGTATGAATTTTTTCTTCAGAAATGCAAAACCGAACCAATGTCTGCATCCTGTGCCATCCTTGTTTACCCGCTGCACCGGGGTTTATGTGCAAACAATTGATCTTTTTATCAAACATTATTTTCAGTATGTGCGAGTGCCCCGAGATAAACAAACCAGGAGGCTTAGTGTAAATTGTACGCTTTACAGCCGGGCTGTATTTATCCGGGTACCCGCCAATGTGCGTCATCCATACATCTACCTTCTCGCAGGTGAAACGCAGGTTTTCCGGGTATTGCAAACGGATGTCGGCTCCATCAATATTGCCGTATACTCCGCGTAACGGTTTAAAGGCCGCTAACTGATCTGCAAGCTCGATAGTACCAAAATCGCCTGCGTGCCATATCTCATCCACCTCCTTAAAATGCTTAAATACGGCATCGTCGAGGTAACCGTGGGTATCAGACAACAGGCCAATTTTCGTCATATCAGGGTGTAAGATACCTGTTATAAACCTTTAATATCGGTTCTGAGTTTAAAATATCGTAAAAAATCCACGCAAACGTTCCCGATATTCCTGGCTGTAAACTTTGATATCCTCATAAATAACAAACTGTTCATCGGCTTTTTTTGTTTGCGATGGCGATAAAATGATGATCTGCCGGTGCGGTTCCGAGTCGGCAAAGGAATGTATGCCGATAGTTTTTTGAAGGTGCAATCCGTTTTGGTTTGCCAATTCCAACACCAATCCTGCCGTAACCAAAGGGAGTATGAGCCAGCATTCACCTTCAGGGTTAAGATGCCGGGCGACATAGCTGATCAGGTCGTTAAAAAAAGTTTGATCGGCATGTTTGGCCAGGTTGACCTGTTTTGTTGAGGCCCCGAGCGAATTAATATAAAACGGCGGGTTGGATACGATGAGATCATATTTCTTTTCGGGATATTCATCAAAATATTGTTGAAAACTACCTGAATAGACTTGTGGTTTGCTTTTGAAAGGTGAGTCTTCGAAGTTACGACCAGCTGTCCGGGCGGCGGCCTCATCCAGCTCAACAGCATCAATCTGTGCTTCTGCAAACTTCTGGGCAAGCATCAAAGCGATTACACCGGTGCCGGTGCCAATGTCCAGCATGCTTTCGGGTTGCTCCTTTTCAACAAAAGCACCGAGCAATACGCCATCGGTATTGATCTTCATGGCGCAATTGCTTTGGTCGACGGTGAATTGTTTAAATTGGAATAACATAAGAAAAGCCGGATGTCATGGTGAGCCTGTCGAACCATCGTGCGGTTGGCCTTACCCGTTATCCTTCGACAAGCTCAGGATGACAGCCCACACAATAATATGGTTATTTCTCCACAAACTCTATCGGCAAGCCATCCGGGTCGGCAAAAAAGGTGTAGCGTTTGCCGGTAAATTCGTCAATGCGGATGGGCTCAACGGTAATGCCATTTGCTTCGATATGCTTTACGGCAATATCCATATCATCAACCTCAAAAGCTAAATGGCGCAGGCCTGCTGCTTCGGGATGCGATAGCCTTGCAGGAGGATTGGGGAACGAGAACAGCTCTATCTGATATTCACCGTCAACTTCCAGGTCGAGCTTGTACGAATCGCGCTCTTTTCGATAAACTTCGCGCACGATGGTAAAGCCTAATGTTTCCGTATAAAACTGTTTTGATTTTTGGTAATCCGAACAGATAATGGCGATATGGTGGACTTTATTGATCTTAAGCATTGGCCGGTTTTAAAGCCCTCCCTTCCGGGGAGGGTTGGGCGGGGCTATTACGCCCCTAAAATATTGTGCAGCACGTTATCGTAAACATCCTTAGCGCCTGCCGTACTACCAAACGATTCGCCATCTACCAGCAGATCGCCGCTATTTACCGTACCCAGTAAACTAAATTCGATCTCTGAAGTCGACAGTAGTTCGATAAAGGCTTCCTGTTGCTCCGGTTTAACCGAAACCACTACCCTGCCCTGCGCTTCGCCGAAAAGGAAAGCATCTTTACGGATAGCTTCATCGCTTTCGACAGCAAAACCTAAGCCGTTTGGCATAGCCGATTCTAACAGCGCAATGTACAAGCCACCATCGGCCACATCATGCGCCGATACGATCAGTTTTTGTTTGATGAGTTGTTTGATCACCTGGTGTGTAGCATATTCTTTTTCCAGGTCGAAATATGGTGCGGGCGCTGCCAATATTTTATGGTACGATGCCAGGTATTGGCTCGATGCGATATCGTTTTGCGACTCGCCCACGAGATAGATCAGGTCACCCGCCTGTTTAAAGTCGGAAGTCATCAGGTTATCCAGGTCGTCCATTACGCCCAGCATACCGATGGTCGGTGTCGGGAATACCGGGCCGTCGTCTGTAGATTGGTTATAGAAACTCACGTTACCGCCGGTTACCGGGGTTTCGAATTTGGTACACGCTTCGCCCATGCCTTTTATTGCGCCAACAAACTGCCAGTATACCTCGGGCACGTAAGGGTTGCCAAAGTTTAAGCAGTTGGTGATAGCTACCGGTTCGCCACCGGCGCAGGTGATGTTACGTGCGGCTTCGGCCACAGCAATAGCGGTACCTTTTTGCGGGTCGGCGTATACGTAGCGCGAGTTACAGTCAACCGTGATCACGATGGCCTTATCGGTACCTTTTACGGCCACAACAGCTGCATCGCAGGGGCGGTTGGTGGTCATGGTGGCTGTACCTACCATGCTATCGTACTGGTTGCTTACCCAGCGTTTTGAGGCGATGTTGGGATGCGACACCAAATGATCGGCAACAGCTTTCAGATCAGCCGGTTGTGCAACATCATCTATTTTAAATTGCTGATTTTTTGCAAAGTAGGCAGGCTCTTTATACTCGCGTTTGTAAACCGGTGCGCCGCCGCCTAAAACCAGGTCGTCGGCAGGTACATCGGCAACCAGTTCGCCGTGCATATAGTAATGTAAGCGTTTGGTATCGGTAACCTCACCTATAATCGCACAGTTCAGGTCCCATTTATCAAAAACGGCTTCTACCTCTGCTTCGCGGCCTTTGTGCACCACGATGAGCATCCGCTCCTGCGACTCCGACAGCAATATTTCGAAAGGCTGCATATTTGCCTGGCGGGTTGGTACTTTATCCAGGTCGATGCGCATACCATGCTCGCCCTTGGCCGACATTTCGGAGTTGGAGCAGATGATACCCGCCGCGCCCATATCCTGCATACCAACTACGGCGCCGGTTTTGATAACTTCGAGGGTAGCCTCTAACAATAATTTTTCCTGGAAAGGGTCGCCCACCTGTACGGCAGGCAAATCGTTCACCGAATCTTCGGTAATATCTTTCGACGCGAAAGCCGCGCCATGTATGCCATCCTTACCCGTTGCCGAGCCTACAATGTATACCGGGTTGCCTACGCCGTATGAGGTTGCCGAAACGGTTTCGCCGGCTTTGACTATACCTGCCGAAAACGCGTTAACCAGCGGGTTGATATTATAGCAATCGTCAAAAAACAGTTCGCCGCCCACGGTTGGGATGCCGAAAGCGTTACCATAGTCGCCGATGCCTTTTACCACGCCTTTAACCAGCCATTTGGTTTTATCGAGTTTGAGGTCGCCAAAACGGAGCGAGTTTAGCTGTGCGATAGGCCTTGCTCCCATCGTAAAAATATCGCGGTTAATACCGCCAACGCCTGTTGCCGCTCCCTGGTAAGGCTCCAAAGCCGAGGGGTGGTTATGGCTCTCTATCTTAAAGGCGCAGCCAATGCCGTCGCCCAGATCAACCAGACCGGCGTTTTCCTCACCTGCTTTGGCCAGCATGCGCGGCCCGTCTTTAGGCAGTGTTTTTAACCAGGTGATAGAGTTTTTATACGAGCAATGCTCGCTCCACATTACCGAAAAGATGGAGAGTTCGGTAAAGTTGGGGGTACGCCCCAGTATCTCTTTTATCCTGTCAAATTCGTCGGGAAGTAAGCCTAAATTTTTAGCGGTATCTACGGTGGTTAATTGCTGCTCCACAAGGTATGGGGTTTTGTTTTTAACGATGCCGCAAAATTAGGAAAATGCCTTGGTTTAGAAAGTTTAATTTGCCTGATTGTTAGGAAAACGTGGTTATGCACAATGCGGGTGTTAACTGCTGTTAACTGTGTTTAATTTGGTTACTAAAACTAAAAAATGACTAATGAACCAATGACCAATGAACCAATGACTAATGAACTAATGACCAATGAACCAATGAACTACTTCATCATCCTGAAACTAACAGGCAAATGGTAGCGGATGCGGACAGGCTGCCCGTCTTTTATACCCGGCTGCCATGCGGGCGATTGCTGCAGTACGCGTACCGCTTCCTCGTCGAAACCATGCCCGGCGGGTTGCTCAACGGTGATGTCTGATATGCGGCCGTCTTTTTCTACAATAAAACTTAGCTCTACCCTGCCCGATATTTTTTTCTGGCGGGCATCTTCGGGGTAAACCAGGTTCTTTTGCAGGTAGTTCATCCAGCCTTGTGCGCCGCCTACAGGCAATGGCTTCTCATCGGCATTGGCTGGCGAATAAACCGTTTTATCCTCAATAACACTAATCCGGTTGGCTTCGCTTCCGCCTGTTTCGGATGGTAATACATTTACTGTACCGGCAGGGACGCGGCTTGTTTGTGGTTGCGGGTTGGCCTGCACAGCCGGCGCGGGCGAATAGGTATGCCCATTGCGGGTGTGATGATGTGAATGATGTACAGGCGCTGCAGCCTCCGGCCGGGCTATTACAATAGGCTGCAGGACAGTGGTTACTTCGCGGCCGATCGGCCGGGCTGCTATAGGCGCAGGTTTAAGCAGCAAAAAAGCGCCAAAGGCCACTACGCCAAAAAAACCGAACGTTACCGCCAACGCCTTAAGCACTGTTGCCGAATAATGCTTACGCAGCTCGTAAGCCCCATAACTTTTATTGCGGTTGGCAAAAACAAGCTCCAGCCATTCGTCGCCGTATATATCTACATTGTTGATAGCCATAACGGTATAGGTTTATATTACTAATATACGTTTTTATTTGGCAAATATTATGAAAAATTTAATTATGATCATTGCTAAACACGCACGCACTGCTATAATAATATTATTTTATAGTAACTTTATAATATATTTAAAGAAAAACAACTATGAAAAACAAAATTTTATTCATCGCTTTTGTATTACTGACAATAGCTGGTTGCAAAGAACAAAACAATGTAGGTTTAACTGGTCCACAAGCAACATCACTTGTAAAGACCGAGGAAGCATTTCCAGGACAGAGAGGCCCTGAATTAACAGGCTATTACAATGGCGCACCTGTTAAATACATGCGAATCAACGGAAAAAACGTTTTTCAAGGCGACATTATATTAAATAACCTTGATGATCCTAATTCACTCCATACTTCGAGTACCGGACGGGCCAGTTATTTTTACAAATGGTTTCAGGGGATAGTTTATTATACAATTGATCCTGGCCTTCCAAATCAGACGAGGGTTACAGATGCAATTAATCATTGGCAAACATTTACCAATATTAGATTTGTTGCCCGTACCACTGAAGCAGACTATGTAACTTTTGTAGACGACCCTAATGGATGCTCATCGAATGTGGGGCTTCAGGGCGGTCAGCAATTCATCAATATAAATATCAATTGTACTACAGGGAATGTAATTCACGAAATAGGACATACAATTGGCTTATGGCACGAGCAAAGTCGGATGGACCGAGACGATTATATCACAATAAATTTGGGGAATGTGACCTCAGGTTACGAATTTAATTTTGACACGTATCAAGCTCAAGGTGGTGATGGGTTTGACCTATATGGCAGCAACGGACTTGATTTCGGTTCGATAATGATGTATGGCCCATATGATTTCTCAAGTAACGGTCTCCCGACAATTACCAAGAAAGACGGTTCATTATATACCGTTCAAAGAACGGCATTATCGAATGATGATATTGCGGGTGTAAATTACATGTACTCTAAATCTAATCTGGCGCGCATTACTTGCGGTATTAATGGTGGCATAATGGGAATTGGCAAAGCACAAAGTACCCTACGTGGAAATGGTATTTTTAGTTACAATACTGCAAATGGTATCTGGACACAAATTTATGGCACAGCTGTATATATCGCTCTTGATCAAAATAAGATACCGCTGGTGATAGATAACGCCGGTAATATTTTTCAATTAACCACCTCAGGTATTGTTTCGTCCCAATTTCCCGGAACAGCTACCAGCATCGCAGCCGGTAGTTTTATCTGCATAACCGGAACAGTACCAGACGCGAGCGGCAATTATGCAATATATCAATATAATGGAAGTAGCTGGACATCAATAGGCAGATCTGGCGTGCGGGTTGCTGTATCCGGCGCAGGTCAGATATGGGTTGTAAATGCAGCTGGAAGCGTTGTCAAAAAAAGTGGGTCTACTTGGACGGCTGTTTCCGGAGTTACTGCAAAGGATATAGCTATTGGTGGTGACGGAACTGTTTTTATGCTGGGAACTACTCCGGATGCTAATGGCAATTATACTCTGTATCGTAATACCGCGGCCTTAGGTACCCAATTAATTCCAAGCGGATCTTGTGTTAGTGTTGCTGTAACTCCGCAGGGCGAGCCATACATAGTTACGAGCAATGGCAATTCATATCACGGTGTTAAGGCCGGAAACCCATCAGGCACATCATACTCGTGGACACAGGTAAATACAATACAATAATTTACCGCATAGTAATACGCAAGACGACATAATTTCGTCTTGCGTATTACTCCTTACCACTTATCCGTAACAATCACCTTCTTTCCATTGGTGGTTTTCACTGGTTCGCTCTCCAACTGCTTTTTAAACCTCGCACCGAATTTGATACCGAAGGCCGCGCATTCGTCCAGGTAATGGGCGGCATCTTTACCATCTATCTTTTTATTGAGCTCTTCGGCAGGTATCTCAACACCGGGCTTGGGTACCAGGTTATTGTAACGATCTTTATAATAAGGTATAAAAACAAAATTGCTCAACCAATAGCGATATCTTCCGTCCTTAACCTCTATACGTAGCTTAAAGGTTATTTTGCCGTCATCGTGTTTGGTTAGCGATGTCGTACTCTGTACCGCAAAGAAGCCCGTAACATCTACAGTTTTAGCGTTAGCATCCTTATCGGTGATTTTAAAATTTGCGCTGTTGGCCGGCATATCAAAAAAATCCAACGCACGCACCAACAACACATTTGCTCCCGAATGCCCGCCCGCATTCACATGGTAATAAATATACTTACCATGCTCGTCGGTCGCCAGCGAATCCTTTTGCGCAACAGCCATCCGGGCAAACCCGAGGCAGAGTGTTAAGGCCAATATTACTCTTTTCATACCCGTAAAAATAAAGCCGCCCCAATATGCTCAGGGCGGCTTCTAATTTATAAATAAATTTTGTTTAGAAAGCGTAAACAGCAGCTACGCCGATTTGCTGGGCAGCTTGTGTTGGTTTGCCGTTGCTGTTCAGGAACATGTTTTTAGAGCCGTTATCAACCCTGAATTCAGGAATGAAAGTTAACGGGCCCGATTTAACAGCAGCAGTTACTGTTAACGCAGTTACCGATTCGCCGGGAACAACACCCGAATAAGTACCGCCTAATGTACCTTTATTAGCCGAGAAATATTCGCCGCGTAAGCCTAAAGTAACTGTCTTTGATACCGCTAACTGAGGGTACAGGGCAACACCGGTAAAACCACCGTTGCCATAAGCTGGCGATGATTTCAGGCTTGGCTGTGAGAAAGTAGCAAAGTTTAAGCCTAATTTAAAGGCGTCGGTTATCTGGTAGTTGGTAGTTAAATCAAACTCGGTACCTGAGTAGTAACCAGAGATAAAGTTCAGGTAAGCGGTCCAGTTTTTAACAGGCACAACCATTAATTGCGCACCAAAAGTCGATACGTCGCCGGTTGACTGGTAAGTATTCCACGAATCGTTAAACATACCTGCCATTAAGCTTACTTTATCGCTGAAAGCGTAAGTTAACTTAACACCTGCATTTTGGAACGGGCCGTTGGTGAACAGGTACGAAGTTGAGTAGTTAAAATTGCCTGTCGGCGAGATCACCTCGTAACCAATAAATGTAGCCATGTATCCACCGGTAACATTCAATTTATCGGTTAGGTCATAACTTACATACAGGTTTTGGATGTGGTAACTATTGGTAGTTTCGTCATACGCACCTGCCGCATTAGGAAGAGATTGCGCCTGGCCACGCGGACCAAAAGATAACTCGCCTACAAAAGAAGCTTTGCCGACTTTCTTTTTCACGCCAAGATCTATCATACCGATAGATATCGAGTTAGCTTCGTTGTTGAAGCTGGTTGGGATGTTGGCAAATTTTTTGCCTGCAAAATCGTATTTATAATACGCATCAACAGAGCCGGTGATCACCAGCGGGGCATCGGAAGTAACCTTAATCGAGTCCTGCGCTTTAGCGGCAAGTCCGGATACGGCAAGGGCACAAATAAGTAATAATTTCTGTTTCATGATTGTTTGTTTAGTTGAATTGAGTGATTGATTTTATTAGATTGCTTTAAGGTATTAGCTTGTTTCGTGCCAGTATTTACCCGGCTACGTAATTGATTATTTTTCAATTACATATTATTAAAAAAAGTAAGGCCAGTTGGAAATTGAGCTTATCGTATCGATATCATCTATCAATATGATAACCTTTTTGGATTAATATAACAGCGCCAATGCTTTGGCATCAGCGCTGTTATTGTTATATTATTTCACCAGTTCGGGTGAGGCTAATTTTGCCAGGTCGATATCTGTTGAGGTCTTATCAGGATATGCTTCAACACCGTGCTCAAACACGTCCAGACCACCAGGACCGGTTTCACCGTGCTCTTCAACGCGCAGTCTCCATGGGTTCGGTAATTTGTTGATCACCCACATCATTACGAATGATACCACAAAAGTTACCAGGGTGATACTTGCACTGCCTATAAACTGCGCTTTCAACACCGCGGTACCACCACCGTATAACAGGCCCGATAAAGCCGAACCTGCAGGGTAGCCGCCCAATTTAATACCAGGGCAGGCAAATAAGCCTAATGATAAAGTACCCCAGATACCTGCAAAACCGTGTACCGGTACAGCGCCGATAGGATCGTCAATACGCAGGTACTCTAACAGGTAAGTACCCAGGAACACTACAAAACCGGCAACCAAACCGATTAATACGGCGCCCAGCGGGCTAACCCAGAAGCAAGGGCAGGTAATAGCAACCAAACCGGCTAATAAACCGTTCAGGGTAAAACCCAAATCGAATTTACCTTTGGTCGGGCCAAACCATAATGCAAATACCATAGCGCCCAAACCACCTGTACAGGCTGCAATAGTAGTATTGAATGCGATACGGCCGATACCATCAGCATCCATTGCCGATAAGGTAGAACCAGGGTTAAAACCATACCAGCCGAACCACAGTAAGAACGCACCCACAGTAGCTACAGGCAGGTTATGCGGAGCCGGCATACCGCCGTCTTTGCTGTCGCGCATAAACACCCGGCCAATCCGTGGCCCTAAAACCATTGCACCAGACAGCGATATGACACCACCTATAGTGTGTACTACGGTCGAACCTGCAAAATCGTGGAAAGGCTGACCTAATGATTCGAAGAAACCACCTTTGCTGCCCATAGTGGCTAACCAGCCATCCGGGCCCCAGGCCCAGTGACCAACGATAGGATAAATAAAGCCGGTTACACCTATACTGTATAATATATCGCCGCGGAAAGAACAACGACCGATCATCGCGCCCGAAGTGATAGTTGAGGTCGTATCAGCGAAAGCGAACTGGAAAACCCAGTGAGCCAACACAGGGATACCTGTTGCCTCGTAAGTTTCGGGCACACCTTTCAGGAAGAACCAGTTGGTGATGCTGCCATCTTTGTTCAGGCCACCGAAACCGATAAAGCCGTTGCCATGACCGAACATGAACGCGTAACCTATGGCCCAGAACAGGATACCGCACAAGCAGGTATCAAAAATACACTCCATTAACACGTTCACGGTTTCGCGCTTACGTGCAAAACCTGCCTCCAGCATCACGAAGCCTGCCTGCATACCAAACACCAGGAACGCGGCTACCAGTGTCCAGGTAGTGTTTACCGAGTTCATGATAGAAGTTTCGATAGCTGTCGGGCCTGCGGTTGCTGCGTGAGCCTGTGTACCTACCAAACCTGGTAAGGTGATCATGGCTGCCAGGATGATGAGCAAACCTAAAATTTTACCGGAGAAAATGGTGATACCATATCTCCATTGCTCCGCCGTAATGGCCGACCAGCTAAACGAGGGCTTTCTCTCCCCGCTGCCTTTAAAAAAGGGCAGCCTTTTTTTCATAGTTGTTACGTTCATTTGTTTGTTTATTTAGTTTGATTGATAAGTGAGTTACGTTTTTATTATGTGTTTTGTAAAAATTTAGCTGTGTACTATATGTAAAAGAACAAACTTGATAGAAATTATAGATTTTTAATTCATTTTTCATCATTTTTTCACTTGTTTTCCAAGAAATCATGTGATTATTTGAATTATTTGATGAAATTATGAGTAATATTTTAAAAAAACAAGATAATCAGTAAAAAAATTTAAAAAAAATTGAATTTTAATCACAAAATCCGTCAACACTGCACTTTTTTTATTTTTAGCCAAAAAAATGCATAGATTATGCAGAGTTTCCTATTTTTGAGGTATAATGCTCACCAATTAACCTATAAAAATGCCAAACATCCGATTTCAGGCTTTACAAGCGGTACTTACACGCACAATTCCGGAAGTAAAAGCTCCGGGAGCAAAAATTTCTGATTTTTTTGCCTCAAATGTTTTCGATAAAAAGAAAATGATGGATTATTTATCCAAAGAAGCATATCAAAGCATAGTGAGCGCCATCGAAATTGGCGAACCTATCCCCCGCGATATGGCAGAGCAGGTGGCCTCGGCCATGAAAGCCTGGGCGATGGGTAAAGGCGCCACACATTATACGCACTGGTTCCAGCCGCTTACCGGCACCACTGCCGAAAAACACGATGCCTTTTTTGAGCCCGCTGCCGATGGTACCGCCATCGAGCGCTTTTCGGGCGATGCACTGGCCCAGCAGGAGCCTGATGCATCAAGCTTCCCGAGCGGCGGTATCCGTAACACCTTCGAGGCACGCGGCTATACCGCGTGGGACCCCTCATCGCCGGCATTCATCATCGAAAGCAACAATGGCAAAACCCTATGCATCCCAACGGTATTCGTATCGTACACAGGCGAAGCCTTAGATTATAAGGCTCCTTTGTTAAAAGCATTGAATGCTCTGGATAAAGCCGCCGTTGATGTTTGCCATTATTTTGATAAAAGCATCGAAAAAGTTAATGCCAGCCTGGGTATTGAGCAGGAGTATTTCCTGGTCGACCTGGCATTATTTAACGCCCGGCCCGACCTGTACCTGACCGGCCGTACACTGTTCGGCCACATGTCGGCCAAGGGGCAGCAACTGGAGGATCACTATTTTGGTTCGATACCGGAGCGCGTATATGCCTTTATGCTCGACATGGAAACCGAGGCTCTTAAATTAGGTATACCTTTAAAAACCCGCCATAACGAGGTTGCGCCATCGCAGTTTGAATGCGCACCTATTTACGAAGAGATCAACCTGGCCATAGATCACAACCAGTTACTGATGGATGTGATGGACAAAGTTGCCAAACGCCATAACTTTAAGGTATTGCTGCACGAAAAACCCTATGCGGGAATCAATGGCTCGGGCAAGCACAACAACTGGAGCATGATTACCAATACCGGTAAAAACTTGTTGTCGCCGGGCAAAACACCTAAAAACAACCTGATGTTTTTAGCCTTTTTTGTGAACACCATTAAAGCTGTGTATGAGTATGCCGACCTGCTGCGTGCGTCAATCAGTTCGGTAAGCAACGACCACCGTTTGGGTGCAAACGAGGCTCCTCCGGCTATCATATCTATATTCCTGGGCAGCCAGCTAACAGAGGTGCTGGATGAGATAGAAACTTCACGCATCAGCAAAAAAATTAAGGATGATGCCATGCTATGGCAGGGAATCCCCAAAATACCGCAGATTTTACGCGATAATACCGACCGTAACCGCACTTCGCCTTTTGCCTTTACCGGTAATAAATTCGAATTACGTGCCGTAGGTTCATCAGCCAATTCATCCAGCCCGATGACTATTTTGAACCTTATTGTGGCCCACCAGCTGCGTCGTTTTAAAGTTGAGGTTGATAAACTGATCAAAAAAGGCGAGAAAAAGGATATCGCTTTGCTTACCGTGATCAAGAAATACATTAAAGAATCAAAATCGATCCGGTTTGAAGGCAACGGCTATAGCGAAGAATGGGAAAAAGAAGCTGCGGCACGTGGCTTATCCAACATCAAAACCACACCCAAAGCTTTGGATGTATTACTGACCGAAAAAGTGGAAGACCTGTTCGAAGAAACCGGCGTTTACACCCGCCGCGAATCGCAGGCGCGCCATGAGATATTGCTGGATAGCTTTTACAAGAAATTACAGATCGAAGCACGCCTGATCGGCGAGTTAGTAACCAACGTAATTATCCCAACAGCGGTGAATTACCAGTCGAAACTGATCGAAAACGTAAAAGGTTTAAAAGATATCGGTTTAAAGGCCGACACTTACGGGCCGCAACTGGATATCATCACCCGCATATCGACCCACATCACCTTTATTAAGGATAATGTGGAGCAGATGATCGAAGAACGTAAAAAAGCCAACGCCATCGAAGATATCCGCGAACGCTCTATCGCATACGACGAGAAAGTGAAAAGCTTCTTCGACCCTATCCGCTATCATGTGGACAAGCTGGAGTTTTTAATAGACGACTCGATGTGGCCGCTGCCGAAATTCAGGGAGTTGCTGTTTATTAAGTAATCCCCCCAGCCCCCTAAAGGGGGAGCTATAAAAACTAATGGTTATTGGGTTTAGGCCCGGTAACCATTTTTTTGTGGCTTATGATTTGAACGTGGACATGAGTTTTTAAAAAACTGTGTCAATTTCGACGAATATGAATGGGGCAGGCGTGGGCATGGGGAGAATCTTCTTTGAAATACATGATGACTATACTAATAGCCGAAGATTTTTTCGTACCCGCAGTCAAGGCACAACCCTGCTCAAGAGATAGTTCTCAGTCACGCAATCGCTCATTCCCTTGCCATGCTCCTTCGAAATGGTACTTTTTAATTGTATTCAAGCAACCACACACTACCCTTCCCTTAACCCAAATATATCGGTATCGCGCTGCTGCTGTACCATAACTTCGCGGTAACGCACAAACAGGCGCGATTTGGAGATAAAACCTTTGAACCGGCCATTGGCAACTACCGGCAAATGCCAAACATCGTACACGTCGAACAGGTTCATTACTTTGGTTACTTTATCGCGTTCATCAACCACAGCAGGCGGAATCATCATGGCATCGGCAACGGTGAGTTTCTGATTGTGCCCGTCATCAAACATATATCGGCGCACATCATCCAATAAAACCACGCCTTGCAGTTCATCATTATCATTCAGTACCGGGAATATATTGGCGGTGCTGCCGGCTATCACTTTAAACAGTTCTGTTAATGCCATAGTGGCTTTAACCGGGGTGTATTCCGTGTTAATCACACTCTCCAGGCTTATCGCGTCGAGCATGGTATGATCGGCGTCGGGGTGTATATCTTTTTCAGTTACCAGGTGGTGCCAGTACATATTATGCGGATTATAGGCCATCGATATCATATACGAAATGGCCGAGACGATCATCAGCGGGATGAACAGAACATAGCCGCCGGTAATTTCGGCAATCAAAAATATAGCGGTAAGCGGCGCGTGCAGTACACCGCTTATTGCTCCGGCCATGCCAACAGCTATAAAATTACTGGTATTTAAATGCAGCAGGCCCGTTTGGTTTACCGTAAAAGCCACAAACAAACCTAAAAATGCACCCGTAAACATACTCGGCGCAAAGGTACCGCCGTTACCACCTGCGCCGATGGTAATTCCGGCAGCCACAATCTTTAGCAGGATCAGCCCGGCGATAAAAACGATCATCGCCGTAGGGTGCTCCAGCCAGGATGTGAACAACGACTGATCTTTTAACGCATCGATATGACCATCCAATATAGCTTGCAAATAATGATATCCTTCTCCCAACAAAGGCGGGAATACAAGGATAATTAATCCTAAAACCAGCCCCCCTGCAACGGCCCTCACATAGCGGTTTTGCTTTTTAAGGATGCCTTTCTCGAGGTAACCGCCAACCTTGGCGATATAAATGCACATTACTCCGCTTAGCAAGCCCAGTATCACGTAAAATGGCAGTGCGCGCATCATCCAGCCTTCGGTAACCAGGTGGAACAATTGCTGCGAATACAAAACCTTGGCAACCACCACGCCCGTGGCCGACGCTATTAATAAAGGTATAAAAGTAGGTATACTGATCTCGCCGATCAGGATCTCTATCGCGAAAAGCACGCCTGCTATCGGGCTGTTAAATACGGCTGCGATACCTGCAGCCGCGCCTGATGCCAGCAGCACGGTTTTCTCAAACGGGCTCAACCTGAAAAAACGCCCTGTGTTTGAACCGATTGCAGCGCCGGTACAAACTATAGGCGCCTCGAGGCCCGACGAACCGCCAAAACCTACCGTAAGCGAACTGGTAATGAGATGCGAATAGATATTGTTAAGCGCGATGTTCGACCGGTTTCTTTTGATATTGCCCAAAACGCTGCCTATCCCTTTTTCGATTTTATCACGGTTGATAAGATGCTGATAGAGTACAGTCAGTAAAACACCTACCGCAGGCAGAAAGATATACAGGATATGAAACAGGTGCGAAGCCATGTTATGGCTCACGTCTTCCATCAGGTGTACCAGGTATTTTAACAAAACCGCTGCCAAACCGGCAACAAGGCCAACAAAGGCGCTGGCATACAGCAAAAAATTACGCTGCTCGTTGCGCCGTATACGCCAGTTATTGCCGGCATTAAAAATTGAAGTAAAGGCCGATTTTAACATAGGATAGAGTAAAGCGTGCAATTTAGGCATTCCGTACCGGAAAATATGTAATAAACCATTTTTTAGCCAGTTATCAACACCGGTACTGTGCATAAAAAACGTTGAATTTTAGCCGCATGAGCGAAAATGGATAGCGAAAATGATTAAGTTTGCGCATGTTTTCCTCGCAACGATACGACCAGCGCGGTGTTTCGGCTACAAAAGACGACGTACACGCGGCCATCCAGAAGATCGACAAAGGCATTTTCCCAAAAGCATTCTGCAAAATTGTGCCCGATATTTTAGGCGGCGACCCCGAGTATTGCAACATTATGCATGCCGACGGCGCGGGTACCAAATCATCACTGGCATATACCTACTGGAAAGAAACCGGTGATATTTCGGTTTGGAAAGGCATTGCGCAGGATGCTATCATCATGAACCTCGACGATCTGCTATGCGTTGGCGCTACCGACGGCATTATTTTATCTTCCACTATCGGCCGTAATAAAAACCTGATCACCGGCGAGGTAATTGCTGCCATCATCAACGGTACCGAGGAAATACTGGAAGAACTGCGCGGCCAGGGCATCGGTATTTACTCAACCGGCGGCGAAACCGCCGACGTGGGCGATCTGGTACGCACCATCATTGTCGACAGTACGGTTACCTGCCGCATGAAACGTGCCGATGTAATATCCAATCACAATATCAAAGCCGGCGATGTGATCGTAGGCCTGGCATCATACGGGCAGGCCACTTACGAGCACGAATACAACGGCGGCATGGGCTCCAACGGTTTAACCTCGGCACGTCACGATGTTTTCGACAAGTCTGTTGCAACCAAATACCCCGAAAGCTACGATCCAGCCGTACCCGAGAACCTGGTTTTTTCAGGCTCAAATAAGCTCACCAGCTTAGTCGACCTGGATGATGACCAGACCATCTCGGCCGGCAAGCTGGTATTATCGCCTACCCGCACCTACGCCCCGGTCATCAAAAAAATCCTCGATGCTTACCGCAGCCAGATACACGGCATGGTGCATTGCAGCGGCGGCGCGCAAACCAAGGTGCTGCACTTTATCGATAACCTGCATATTATTAAAAACAGGTTGTTCCCGGTACCGCCGCTGTTTAAGCTGATACAGCAGGAAAGCGGTACCAGCTGGCAGGAAATGTACAAGGTATTCAATATGGGGCACCGCATGGAACTTTATGTACCTAAGGAAATCGCTCCCGACCTCATCAAAATATCCGAAAGCTTTAATATACCTGCACAGGTTATCGGCCGGGTTGAGGCATCGCAGCAAAAACAGGTAACCATCAACTCCGAGTTTGGGGATTTTGTGTATAATTGATTGGTCCATTGTCTATGGCTGATAGACCATAGCAATGCAAGTAAAAAACTGTGATCTGCGGACTATCGGCTAAATAAGGCCGTTCCCCTGTGGGTCGCGTCATCCGCTTCTACCGCTAACGCAACTTCGGGTAGTGCATCATCTATTTAGAACTACGCCTTCTTCAGCAATCTTCGCGTAAAACTTCCGATGCTTAAGCCCTGCACCAGGATAGAAAACACTACGATAATATAGGTTATCAGTACAAACTCATCGCGGTGCATTTCATTCCCCAGCGAGAGGGCCAGCGCAACAGATAGACCTCCGCGCAAACCGCCCCAGGTCAGTATAGCCACAGCATGGCGCTCAAACCTTATTTTATACTGCAGGAGTTGTATGGGGATATACACCGATACCCACCTGGCCAGCAAAACAATACCGATGCTGATAAAACCGATCAGCAAAACGGTGACGTTTATTTTAATGACCAGCATTTCGAGGCCAATCAGTAAAAACAAAACGGCGTTCAAAATTTCGTCTACCAGCTCCCAAAACTTGCCCAGATAATCGCGGCTGGTATCCGACAGCACTTCGTCCTTTACCTTATTACCGGTAATAATGCCGGCTACCACCATGGCCAGCGGGCCAGATACATGCAAAGTATCAGCGGCCAGATACCCGCCCATCACAATCGCAATGGTCACCAAAACCTCAACCTTGTAATCGTCTATCAAACGCAGTGCATAGTAACCTGCATAACCCAGCAGAATACCAAAAACAAGGCCCCCTATAGCTTGCTGTAAAAAAAGTTTGCCGATATCAAAAATATCTATTGCCGAAACGCCCTCCCTGGCTGCCGTTAATAAGGTTACGAAAACCACTACCGCTACCCCATCGTTAAACAACGATTCGCCTGATATTTTAACCTCAAGCGATAAGGGGATTTTTGCTTCTCTTAAAATAGCCAGCACCGCGATAGGGTCGGTCGGTGATATAACCGCGCCAAAAAGCAGGCAGTAAATTAGTGGGATTGGCAGATTGAACATCCTGAACAAGCCCCAAACTGCGCCCCCGACAATAGTGGTAGAGATCAATATACCGAAAGTGGAGAGGACAATCACCGGCCAGCGCTCCCGCTTCAGTTTTGCAGCATCAATATGTATCGATCCTGCAAAAAGCAGAAAGCTCAGCATAAAGTTCATCAGCACGTTCCTGAAATCGATCGAACCGGCCAGTTGCGTCGCTTTATCAGACATGAGCGGGAAAAATTTACCCAACGCTGCGAGGATCATTGAGCAACCTAATGAGAGGATCATAATGCCGATGGTGGGCGGCCATTTGATAAACTTATGATTCACATAAGCGAATACTGCGGTAAGTACAATGGTAATAGTTAATATTTCGCTGATGTTCATAGTCCTTTAAGATACTAAAATACCGCCATTATCTATAATAACCCAATAAATTGGCTAAAAGCCTTATTTAACTTAACTTCGGGCCTTTAAGTTTACCGCCTGATGGGTTATCAAAGTTTACGCGAATGTATCACCGATCTTGAGAAACACGGTCACCTGATCAGGATCAGGGAAGAAGTAGATCCATATCTCGAAATGGCCGCTATTCACCTGCGTGTATTTGAGCACAAAGGCCCGGCCTTGTACTTTGAGAACGTAAAAGGAAGCAAATTCCCGGCGGTATCCAACTTATTCGGCACATTAGACCGGTCGAAATTTATGTTTCGCGATACCCTGGAGAAGATCAAAGTATTGGTCGACCTGAAAAACGATCCCATTAAGGCGATTAAACATCCTTTTCAATATCTCCATGTAGCGGCCACAGCCCTGTCGGCCTTACCGATGAAGGTTGGCAAAAATGCACCCGTCAGTTTTGGCCAGACCAAGATCAGCGCACTGCCGCAGATTGTGAACTGGCCGATGGACGGCGGACCCTTTGTGACCATGCCGCAGGTTTATACCGAAGATATCGATAAGCCCGGCATTATGAATGCCAACCTGGGTATGTACCGCATCCAGCTTGCCGGTAACGATTATGTACAGGACCAGGAAGTTGGCCTGCATTATCAATTGCACCGGGGCATCGGCATACATCAAAGCAAGGCCAACACCAAAGGGCAGCCTTTAAAAGTGAGCATTTTTGTAGGCGGGCCGCCCTCGCACCCGCTGGCAGCAGTAATGCCTTTGCCCGAGGGCTTATCCGAGATGACCTTTGCCGGCGCCCTGGGTAACCGCCGCTTTCGGTACTTTTATGACGACGAAGGTTTTTGCATTTCGGCCGATGCCGATTTTGTAATTACAGGTACAGTATTTCCGCAGCAAAATAAGCCTGAAGGGCCTTTTGGCGATCATTTGGGATATTACAGCCTGACGCACCCTTTTCCGCTGATGAAGGTAAGCCGGGTTTATCACCGCAAGGATCCTGTGTGGAGCTTTACCGTTGTTGGCCGCCCGCCGCAGGAAGATACGAGCTTTGGCGCACTGATTCACGAGATCACCGGCTCGGCCATCCCAAAGGAAATACCCGGCCTGCACGAGGTACATGCTGTAGATGCAGCCGGGGTCCACCCCCTGCTGTTCGCCATTGGCAGCGAGCGCTATACGCCATATCTTAAAGAACGCAAACCCCAGGAAATACTCACCCTGGCCAACCACATTTTAGGCAGCAACCAGCTCAGCCTTGCCAAATACCTGTTTATCTGTGCAAAGGAAGACAACCCATCGCTTGATGCACATGATATTTCTGGATTTTTACAGCATGTATTGCAGCGCATCGACTTAAGCCGCGACCTGCATTTTTACACTAAAACGACCATCGATACTTTAGACTATAGCGGCAGCGACCTGAACTCGGGAAGTAAAGTGGCAGTAGCAGTGGCCGGAGAGATCAAACGCGAATTATGGCGCGAATTGCCGGCCTCATTCGGTTTACCACGCCCATTTCAGAACTATAAAGTGGTGATGCCGGGTATTTTAGCTGTAGAAGCACCGGCCTACATCAGCGAAAGCGAAACAGAAAAAGAGATAGCTATCCTGAACGAAGATCTTAAAAACAAAAACCTGGATAGCCTGCCACTGATGATATTATGCGACGATGCCGGGTTTACTGCCGAAACCATCAACAACTTTGTTTGGGTAACCTTTACGCGGAGCAACCCAAGCCACGATATATACGGCATTAATGCTTTTACCGAACATAAGCATTGGGGCTGCCGCGGCCCTTTAATTATTGATGCGCGAATTAAGCCCCACCATGCCCCGCCGCTCATTAAAGACCCGGCAGTTGAAAAACGGATCGACAAACTGGGCGAAAGAGGCGGGCCGTTACATGGCATCATCTAAAGCAACGGAGATTTATTTTTTAACTTTAGCAACCAAATACAACCATTTTACAGTATCATTAGCGTCATCTGCTAAATGAAAAAGATCTGCCTTATTGTTACTTTTTTACTGCTTTCCGTATTTGCATGCGGCCAGAGCTTTTACGTTGTTACCAGCGACGGCTATTTAAAAAAAGTAAGCCTTGGCCCGGCAGGCGCAACATCAACAGATATCAGCACATGCAATAGCGCCCTTGCTTTTGGTTCCATAGCGCTTTTTAAAAACACTATTTACCAGGCCAACGGTTTACAGATATTACAAGGCACACTCACGCCCAACAGCGTCGCCAATTGTTCGGCGATACCTGCGGTTGCCCTCCCCTTAGGTAATGCGTTAACGGTAGATAGTACCGGTGTGCTGTACATGGATAGCGGCACTGATATTTATAAAATAGACCCTAAAAACCCGGTTCTTACCCATTTAGGTCAAATACCGTTTATATCCGGCGGCGATCTTGTGTTCTATAAAGGCGACCTGTACCTGGCATCAACAGTAGGCATCGTCAGGATCGACCAGGTCAATACAGCAAACAGTACCTTGCATATCCCTATCTCCCGAAACATTTATGGGCTGGTTTCGATAGCGTACAGCAGTACCCACAACAAAGTGTACGCGCTGGCGGTAAGCGGTAATTCGACCGACCTGCTTGAGCTGGATATGGAAAATAAAACCGTGGTTGGTACCACCGCTACTTTACCATATGTTGTATATGATGCCGCCAGCGATGTGGAAAGCGGAGAGATACCTAAGATCGTCATCGACTCGGTGCGGCAAATAGTCACCTGCCCTTACCATGGCAAGGTTGGCCTGCAGGTAGTGTGCCAAAACCCACTGGCTGATTATCAGTACATATTAAATGATGCGATCATCAATACAACGGGCATCTTCCAGGTTGCGCCCGGCACCTACGATCTGAAAGTAAAATCGACTACCCAAACCAAGGATACTACGATAATTGTTACGGCGCAGGATTTTGCCAAACCGGTAATCACAATCAACAAAACCGATGAGAATTGTGACCAGAAGGGGCAGATCGGGTTTAACATCGGTAACGCAAACCAATACACCATCCAGGATGCATCGGGCACTTATCCTGCCGATCATGTTTTTACCGGCCTGACTGCCGGCAGTTATAGTTTTTACGTCCTTAATCATTTGGGCTGCACTGTGGATACCATCACGGTAACGGTAAACAGGGTGAAATGTGCGATCAATATAACGGCAGCCACCACTACGAAAAATTGCGCTGCCTTACATGCCGGGGATATACAGGTTACTGCCGCATCGCACGCCACGGCATCCAATACTTATACTTTAAATGGCATTACCAATACAACGGGTATATTTACAGCGATTAATCCGGGCAGTTATACCCTGCATATCGCCACATCCGAAGGGGTTACCAAAGATACGACCCTTATTATACCCGATTTTTACCTTCGTAAACCGACGGTTACTTATACCAAAACCGACTTTATCTGCGATGTACCCGGGAGCATAACCATTACCGCCAGGCTGGCCGATAGCACCTATCGTATCCAATCAGGCTCATCTCTCTTTGCATCAGGCCATAAATTTACCGAGCCCGCAGCGGGTAATTATTTTTTTAGCGTAGTTGATAGCCGGGGCTGCCTGATGGATACGCTTTCGGTAAACATCAATTTTATAAAGTGCGACCCGGTGGTATTCCCCAATACCTTTACACCTAATAAGGATGGCATCAACGACATTTTTTTACCGATGCAGGGCGGCGTGGCCACAAAGTTTAAGTTCTCGGTTTTCGACCGGTTCGGAGCATTATTGTTCAGCTCGACCGATTTACACACCGGTTGGGACGGCACTTATAAAGGCGCGCCGGCGCCGCTGGGCACTTATTACTGGATAGCCACTTATTACGATCAAAACAACCTTTACCGTACGCAATCGGGTTCGGTTTTACTGGTGCGATAGGCTTTGCTAATAATTTACACTGTAGGTTTTACCGGGCAGCGAGCGGATATAACCCTGCATTTCGAGATTCAGCAGGTTCATGGCCAATTGACTCAACGGCAGGGCGGTTCTGATAGCCAGATCGTCGATACCTAAGGCCCCGGCATTTTGCTGTATCGCTTCGAATATGATTCGTTCGCCCGCAGGCAGGTCGATCGGTAAAGCCAGCTGCGCTTTGGCAGGTTTATCGTCACTTACTTTTTCCCAGCCTAAAATATAGGCCAGGTCGGCACCCGAAGTAAGCAGCGCCGCCTTATTATTCCGGATGAGGAAATTACACCCTTCGGAAAATTCGTCGTTAACCCTTCCGGGGAAAGCAAAAACATCGCGGTTGTAGGAGTTGGCGATCTCGGCAGTGATCAGTGTACCGCTCTTGATATTGGCCTCGATCACTACAGTAGCATCGGCAATACCCGCTACAATGCGGTTACGCCGTGGGAAATGCTCTCTAGCCGGCAATGTACCCGATGGAAAATCTGTCAGCAAACCGCCATTTGCCAGCATCTTTTCGGCAACCGACCGGTTTTGCGCCGGGTACACCCTGTCGAGCCCGTGGCCGAATACCCCTACCGTGGGGATATTGAAATTTAAACATTCTTTGTGTACGGCAACATCAATGCCATAAGCCAGGCCGCTTACAACCAATACGTCATACGGTTTCAAATCTTCAATCAGGCCATGGCAAAGCTGCCGCCCGTATTCGGTGGGTGTACGGGTTCCAACTATACTGATAATGCGGGCATTGTTCAAATCGGCATTACCCTTATAATAAAGCAGCGCAGGCGAATCGGCACAGTTTTTTAGCCGTTTCGGATAGTCGGTATCAGTATAAAATATTACCCGGATGTTGTTCTTTTCTACAAAGCGCAGCTCTTGCTCCGCCCGCCGCAGGGCCTCGTCAAAATTAAACTGTCCGACGGTTCTGGTATTGATGCCCGGTATCTGCAGCAGCTTTTTGGCGGGTGTTTTAAAAACCGCTTCGGCGCTGCCGCAATAGCTTACTAAAACTTTAGCCAGATGATCGCCTATGTTTTTGGTAAAGGTTAAGGCAAGTTGGTGGAGTGTTGACATAGCGTTACGCAACTAAAGTATCGTTTTTCCTGTTTATTGCCAAAAATTTTAGTAAAACATCTGTAGCATGAATACTTTTTCAAAATAAACTATAAAAATAGTTTGCAAACTACGTTTATAGTTTATACCTTTATATAAACCAAACTATAAATATAGTTACAAATGGAGCAAATTAAAGAATTAACCAAGGCCGAGGAGCAGGTGATGCGTATACTTTGGCAACTGAAAGAGGGCATTGTGAAAGACGTGATCGACCAGATGCCGGCGCCGAAACCGGCTTATAACACGGTATCCACTGTGATCAGGGTGCTGGAAGGTAAAGGTTTTATCGACCATAAGGCTTACGGCAACTCGTACGTTTACTTTCCGCTCATCAGCGAAGAAACCTACAAAAACTTTGCCTTCGATAAAGTGATGAACAACTATTTCAGCAACTCGTACACGAGCCTGGTATCTTTCCTGGTCAAAGAAAAAAACCTGAGCATTAACGAGCTCGAAGAGCTGACCGAACTGGCCAACAAACTTAAACAACAGAAAAAATGAGTTGGATACATTACCTGGTAGAAGCCAACCTGTACCTGGCTGCCTTCTACGTGCTGTATTTATTGTTTTTGCGGAGAGACACGCATTACCAGTTAAACCGTGCGTACCTGTTAAGTACGAGTTTGCTGGCCTTTGTCATCCCTTTTATACAATTGGGTTTCCTGCAAAAGCCTGTTATAACTGCACCTGTTGCACAGATAAGCCTGGGCTCGCTCAGTCAAACCGAAGTGCTGTTTGCACCCGTAACCAGCACTACCGCTCCTGCTCCGTGGACATTTGATGACTACCTCCTATTGTGTTATAGTATTGTGGCCCTGGCGTTGCTCATTCATTTATGCATCAGGGTTTACCTGCTGGTTTCTCTTTCAAAAAAGGGTTCGCGCAGCAGCAATGCCGGTTTTAATATCATCCAGCTACACCAGGGCAGCGCCGCTTTCTCGTTTTTTAATAATTTATTTATCGACGACAGGCTGGCCACATCGCAAATTATATTGTACCACGAGCAGGTGCATATCAGGCAAAAGCATAGCTGGGATATCATTTATTTCGAAATTTTAAAGATCATCAACTGGTTTAACCCGGTAGTTTACCTGCTGATAGCCTCAATAAAGGAAGTACATGAGTTTATTGCAGACGAAGCGACCGCGCGCCTCGAGAATAATAACGACGATTATACCGACTTCCTCATCAGCAATGCCTATGGCATTACCCAAAGCTCTCTAACCAATTCATTTTTCAATAAAAACCTGTTAAAAAGAAGAATAACTATGTTGTATCAAAAAAAATCGGGTAAGGCGGCAAGGCTGAAGTACCTGCTCACCATACCATTGGTATGCGGCCTGCTGTGTGTCTCTACGTTGGCCTTTACTACAAAAACTTATGCCCTGGTTATTGCGCCTTATAAGATGGCTGATAAAGTTATTACCTCCGGCCAGGCCAAAAGTTCTGCCCAAGAAGATTACGCTCGTGGCTGGCATACCGCGGAAGCAGAGTATAAAAAAACACATTCAAGACAAAACAAGGCGGGCGACCCTGTTTTCACTGCCGTCGAGGTTCAGCCTGAGTTTCCGGGTGGTGAAGAGGAATTAAAAAAATACCTGTCGAGAAACCTGCACTATCCCGAAAAGGATAAAGCCAACAAAGTGCAGGGAAAAGTATATGCCCGGTTTGTAGTTGAGGCCAATGGCAGCATATCGGCCGTGAAGATTTTAAAAACACCATCTCCGGCGATGGGTGACGAGGTAAAACGCCTGTTAAAAGCATCGCCGAAATGGAAACCCGGCACACAAAACGGCAAACCGGTAAGGGTTGAGTTTACTGTACCTGTCGATTTTGAATTAACATCAACATACCTGAAATCAGGTCCGCCACCGGCTCCCCGACCGACACCCGCAGGGCCGAAAGAGGCAAAACCTGTACCCGACAATGTTACGGTAACAGGCGACGACAGTCATGCCAACCCCAATGCCGTTTATAGAGCTGTTGATGTACAGCCCGAATTTCCGGGCGGTACTGAGGGTCTGGCTAAATTCATACAACAAAATATGAAATACCCCGCCCTGGCCAAACAAAATAATGTGCAGGGCAAAGCATATATCAGTTTTGTGGTTGAACGCGACGGCAGCTTAGGCGATATTAAAGTAGTACGCGAACCCGGCAGCGGTACCGGTGATGAAGCTGTACGGGTAATGAAACTATCCCCTAAATGGACACCCGGGGTGCTCGGCGGCGAAAAAGTGAGAGTGATGTTTACATTGCCTGTTAATTTTTCGTTGGGCGACAGAACCGCAAATAAAGGATACGATGAACTTTACAAGTATATCCAAAAATATGTAAGATACCCTTCGGCAGCGAAGGACAAAGATATCCAGGGCCGTACATTTGTACAGTTTTTTGTTAACGCCGATAAGCACATACAGGACATTAAAGTTATAAGGACGCCTGATGATGCGCTTAGCAACGAGGTAATACGGGTGCTGCAAAAGCTTGCTATACTACCCAACGCCCAGGCCAGCGTTACCTATGTTATACCGGTCTACTTTTATATTAACCATGGCGATGGCGATAACAAAAACACCGATAAGCCATCAGCAAGAGCTGATGATGCCAAAGCTACCCCTATGACACCCAAAGCGGGCGACAGGGTTATGCTTGATGAGGTGGTTGTCACTACTTTTAAGTAAATCGCAGTAAACCTTACATAACAAAAATGCCGGGTAAATAATCCGGCATTTTTATTTTATGATACACAATAAGAGTTTAATAATTTATTTATCCTTTTACATAAATAACCTGCTTGGTTTCAAAAAACTCCTCGTCAAAATAATCCTTTAAATAGAATTGCCGGACTGTTAACCCAGATTCGGCAATTTCTTGTGTTAAGTCGCCGCCTTTAAGGTATAAAATGCCGTTTGCCAGGGTATTTTTTGATTGCTTGCTAAACTTATCTTTAACCCAGGGATAAAAATCCTTCAGTTGGGTAACCGCTCTCGATACGACAAAATCGAACTTACCGGGTATCTGCTCAGCACGGCTGTGGGTGGCTTTTACGTTTTGGATACCTGCGCCTTTGGCCACTTCCTGCACTACTTTTATTTTTTTACCGATGGAATCAACCAGGTGAAACGATGTTTCGGGAAACATGATCGCCAGCGGTATACCGGGGAAACCGCCGCCTGTACCTACATCCAATACCTGCTCGCCGGGTAAAAAGCTCATCACTTTGGCAATGCCGAGCGAGTGCAGCACATGGCGTTCAAAAAGCAGGTCGATATCCTTACGCGAAACCACGTTGATCTGCTCGTTCCAATAGGTATACAGGTCAAATAATTGTTCGAACTGGCTTTGCTGATGTGATGTTAAAGCAGGGAAGTATTTGGTTATGATATCAGATCTCATCGCGCTTATTCACGTTAACAATGTTGCCCAGCAGGTAACGCGCCCTGAAAAGCTGAGCCTTAACCGTACCCAGCGGCAAATCGAGCTGCTCGGCAATTTCTTCGTACGACAACTCGTCGAAGTAGCGCAACACGATAAGATTGCGGTAACGGGGCGGCAAGCTATCGATGAGTACCTTCAGCGTTTGCGATTGCTGTTTTTTCATCGAAGCCTCTTCGGGGTTCAGCGTGTCGGCCCTGATCTGCAGCGGGCGTTCGTCGCCATCGTCGTCAACCATGCCGCTGATCGATGTGGTATTCAGTTTTTTTTTGCGGATAAAATCGATACAATTGTTGGTGCCCACCCTGAACAACCATGTACTGAAGGCGAACTCGGGCTGGTACTTATCTAACTTTTCGAAAGCTTTGGCAAAGGTTTCAACCGTGAGGTCCATGGCGTCTTCCTTATTATTTACCATTTTAAGCGCCATAAAATATATCGAATCCTTATAGCGGTGCATCAGGTCGGCATATGCCTTTTGGTCGCCTTCGCGGGCCCGCATAACCAGCTTAAAATCGTTTTTAGCGTTATCGGTAAAATTGTTGTTTACTTCCATTGCCTGGTTTTAGTAAAGGTACCTATTAAGCCAAATATGTTTAAATAAAAATAATAAAATATGTCTAAGAGCGGCAAATACCATACCATATCGGCACAACGCAGTTTCTTAAATACGCTGTTGTATATCCAGAATTGGAAACCGAGCCTGAACACAAATAAGCCCAACGCAACCCAGGGCACAAAGTTGAGCGCAATGCACAGCAGCAACAGCACATAAAATAAAAATCCGCTGATGGCGTCGAGGCTTAAAAAGCGGCGGTGCTTGTTCTGATAAAGTTTACCTACGCCCATATGCCTGCGTTTTTGGCGGTAATAAGCGCCGAACCGGTTTTTGGCATCGCTCCAGGTATGCGCATCCGGGTGTATTTCGATGGCGGTATTATCGCTGGTAGCGTTTTGGTTCACGAAAAGGTCGTCATCGCCCGACATGACGTGCATGTGCGAAGCAAAACCCTTATTTTTAAAAAACAGCGTTTTGGTGTAACACAGGTTACGGCCGATACCCATGTATGGGTCGCCTCCCAGGGCTGCGGAGAGGTAGTTAATAGCGGTTTTTACGGTTTCGAACCTTATGAAGGTATTTAAAAAACCCTTACCTTTTTTATAAGGCGAATATCCGAGGACAATGTGCGTGCTGCCGGTTAGGTTGGCCGTCATCCGGCTTATCCAATGCGGCGAGGCGGGCTGGCAATCGGCATCGGTAAATAACAAATTTTCGTTTTTAGCTGCTTTTATCCCTAATGTAAGCGCGAATTTTTTCCCGGTTTTAAAGCGGTCGTGCTCGGTGATGGTTACCACTTTAAGTTTAGGATATTGCTTTTCGTACTCCAGCAGCAGCATATCGCTTTCATCGTAAGAGCAATCGTTAACAACAACCACTTCAAAATCGGGATGATCCTGGGCCATGATCACCGGGATGTTTTCCTTCAGGTTTTCGTATTCGTTGCGGGCCGAAATGATTACCGATACCGGTACGTGCCCCTGTGGCATATCTTCGTTGGGTTTATAACCTGCCAGTCGCTTATGGTTAACTATAAGGAAGTACAGCTGGGCGATAAAACAGAACAGGAACAGGATAAAAAGCAGTAATGGTACGTATACTTCCAAAATGAGCCACAAATTTAATAGGGTGCAAATTTCTTAAAAATCAACGAAATATCAGTTTTGTTGATAAAATAATTCCGCAACTAAATAAGGGCATTATTTTCTATTTTTGCAAATAAATGCAATTTAAATTAACTACTACCGATCCGCTATCAAAAGCCCGCGCGGGCGAGATCACAACGGATCACGGAACGATACAAACGCCGATATTTATGCCCGTCGGCACAGCCGGAACGGTAAAAGCCGTGCACCAGCGCGAGCTTAGGGACGATATCAAAGCACAGATCATCTTAGGCAATACTTATCACCTATACCTGCGCCCGGGCCTGGATACGCTCGAAAAAGCCGGGGGCCTGCACAAATTTAATGGCTGGGACAGGCCGATTTTAACCGATAGCGGCGGTTACCAGGTATACTCGCTGACGGAAGTGCGCAAGATAAAAGAAGAAGGCGTTACCTTCCGTTCACATATCGATGGTTCGAAACACCTGTTCACGCCCGAGGGCGTGATGGATATACAGCGCACCATAGGCGCCGATATTATTATGGCTTTTGACGAGTGCACGCCCTACCCCTGCGATTATGGATATGCGCGCCGCTCGCTGGATATGACGCACCGCTGGCTTAAGCGCTGCTGCGATCGTTTCGACTCGACTGAGCCTAAATACGGCTACAGCCAAACCCTCTTCCCAATTGTGCAGGGCTCGGTTTATAAGGATCTGCGGATCAAATCGGCCGAAACGATAGCCGGATTCGGGCGCGAGGGCAATGCCATAGGCGGGCTATCGGTAGGCGAGCCTGCCGAAGAAATGTACGCCATGACCGAAGTGGTGTGCGATATACTGCCGGGCGATAAACCCCGTTATCTGATGGGCGTGGGCACGCCGGTGAATATCCTCGAAAACATTGCTTTAGGCGTGGATATGTTTGATTGTGTGATGCCTACCCGAAATGGCCGCAACGGCATGTTGTTTACACGTAACGGCATCATCAACATCAAAAACGAAAAGTGGAAGAACGATTTCTCGGCGATTGACGAAGAAAGCGATTTGTATGCCGATACATGCTATTCAAAAGCCTATCTTCGTCACCTCATCCACTCGGGCGAAATGCTTGGCGCGCAGATAGCTACGCTGCACAACCTGCATTTTTACCTGTGGCTGGTAAAACAGGCCCGCGAAAAAATTATTTCGGGAGAGTTTTACGACTGGAAAAATAAAATGGTGAAAACACTGGCTCAACGCTTATAACGCATATGTTCAACAGGTTTGTAAAAACTTACGATCGCTATATCATCCGCAAGTACCTGGGTACCTTTGTGTTTACCATAGCCATTTTTGTGGTGGTGATCGTGGTTTTTGATATTTCCGAAAAGCTCGATAACTTTTTAAAGAATAATGTCACCCTTAACGATATCATCTTTCAATACTACGCCGGCTGTATCCCGTTCTATATCGATATGCTGTCGCCGCTCATTAACTTTTTGGCGGTGATATTTTTTACCGCCAAGATGGCCAACCAAACCGAGATTGTGCCATTCTTATGCGGAGGTGCCAGTTTTAACCGTTTTTTAAGGCCTTATTTTATTTGCGCCACACTCATTTTCACGGTATCATTCTTTGCCGATATCTTTTTGATACCGTACACCAATAAGCTAAAAACCACCTTCGAGAATAAGTATATCGTCATAGAGGACCCGACCAAGAGCGATGTGCACATCCAACTGGATAAGCACACTTTTGTATACATGCAAACCTTCGACCCCAATATACATACGGGTTACCAGTTTGTGCTCGAAAAATTTAACGGTGATGAGCTGAAGGAGAAGCTTACTGCCAACCGCATCACTTACGATTCGTTAAAAAACAGGTGGACGATACATGACTATGCCGTGAGGTATGTTAATGGCCTGCGCGAAAAAATGGTTTGGCAGGGCGCCTCAAAAGATACTGTTTTAGACATGCGGCCGGCCGATTTTGTACTGCACGATAACATTTATACAGCCATGTCGACCGCCGAACTGAATAATAATATCAAAAAGGAAACCATCCGCGGGACGGGTGTTGTAAACAATATGCTGTTTGAAAAATACAAGCGTTTTGTATACCCGCTGGCGTCGTATGTGCTTACGCTGATCGGCGTGGCGCTATCGTCGCGCAAGGTGCGCGGGGGCGTCGGGCTGTCGCTGGGGATAGGCTTCTTTTTGTGTTTTGCCTATATCGTAGTGGAGCAATTTGCCTTTGTTTTTTCGGTAAAGGGCGGCCTCCCACCTATCATCGCAGTGTTTATACCTAACCTGGTATTTGGATTTTTAGGCTATTACCTGCTACGTAAAGCCCCCAAATAATGGCTGCAAAAAGTGTACGAACCGGCCTCAACAAAAATCTCCTGATCCTCCATTTTACTGTTTTCATCTGGGGGTTCACGGGTATTTTGGGTGCTTTAATTCACGTGCACGCAGTGTACCTGGTATGGTACCGGGTGCTTATCGCATTATGTACTTTGTTCCTTTATTTCAGGGTGAGCAAGGTGCAGTTCAGGGTGGATAGGGCTACTTTTTTAAAGCTGTTTTTTACGGGCGCGCTGGTTGGCGCGCACTGGATATTATTCTTCGAATCCATCAAAATTGCTACCGTTTCGGTGACGCTGGTATGCCTCTCTTCGATGACTTTGTTCACCGCTATTTTCGAACCGCTCATCAACAAAAAGAGAATTTCCCGGCTCGAAATACTGGCGGGAGTATTGATCATATGCGGCATCGTGATGATCTTTAAATTCGAAACCCAATACACTATGGGTATCATTACCGGCCTGCTGAGCGCCAGCTTTTCGAGCCTCTTCGGTATTATTAATTCGCGCCAGGTGAAGAAAACAGAGCCGCCGGTCATCGCATTTTACGAACTGGGCGGGGCTATATTCTGGATAACTTTATTCCTCCTTTTTACCGGCGGTTTTAACAGAGATATGAAGCTTATCCCGTCTGATATCGGCTACCTGCTCATCCTTGGTACCGTGTGTACATCCCTCGCTTACGTGGCCGGCGTATCGGTAATGAAGGAGCTTTCGGCCTTCCGGGTAGCGCTCGTCACCAACCTCGAGCCGGTTTACGGCATTATTATGGCCTTTGTTTTTTTTGGCGACCTGGACAAAATGACAGCGGGTTTCTGGGCAGGGGCCATCGTTATCCTCTCTACTATCTTTCTGTACCCGGTGGTACAAACACGGGTAGCCAATCGCAAAAAAGCTTAAATTCTCTTTCAATTTTTCCTCGTCAGGAATTCTCCCACGAGTAGGGGATAAGATTTTTGGTATACGGCCGGCGTATTTTAAGGCGATTTAAGCCCTTAAAATTCAACCGGGAGTATAACAGTATGATTATCATCCGGATAAATAAACCTGCGCAAAATCGACAATTTTCTAAGTGTATTTAAGGCCACCCGACAAAAGGCCATTAAACGGCTGTTTACTGGCAAAATAAATGCGTTTTTTTTCTATCACAAGTTAAAAATTGCATTTTATTCAAATATTATAATTATTTTATAATCAGATATTTATTACCATTATTAAAAGTTATATGTTAGATAAAGTGGTACTTTTGTAAAAACCAAAAACTAAATATTTTAGCACAAAATACAACTCATTGATAAAAGCACCAAAAAAGTCATTTTACTTAATGATTTTCAGATAATTAGGAAGTATAAAATAAACAAAAACTTTTTCGGCCTGAAATCGGGTAGTTAGTGTACCGAAATTGAAAGACGATTTTTAAATTTTCGAGGGGCTGTACCCTCCCATTTTTGGGCGGAAAAAATTTGGGCGATTTCGGGCGGATTTTTTGAAGCAAAAATTTGAGCATGAAAAATGCCGCTAAATTTTTGCGTGAAAATTTTGGCCTGGAATTGAGGGGCAAAAATGGAGCGCCGGCCTTGAACGGGGGAACTCAATTTTACAATGAGATGAAAAATTGTCAGCGCCTGATTAAAACGGAATTTTGATCGGGATTTAAAAAATCAGATATTCGTTAAAACAGATCAATCCCAAAAACCATGCGCATCAAAACCATCGTCCTTATCATTGTTACCATCTTGCTAACGGTTATCATTATGCAAAACACGAGGCCCATCACTTTCAATATTTTGTTCTGGCAGGCGTCGGTTTCGGGCCTGGTGATGATGGCCGTGGTTGCTATCATCAGCCTGATCATCGGCATCATGATCGGCCGGCCGACCAGGGTACGGTTTGACGACTCTCACCCATCGATGGATAACCCGACCGGCAAAGCAGCCGATACACTAAGCGATGAGGATCGGGATTATATTAATTAACAGAGTTCTCGGTTTTCTGTTGCCGGTTATCAGTTACCGGACAGGGGATAAATGTAAAAACTGACAACCTCAAACTGACAACAGACAACTAACATCACTATGAAAAAAATAGGATTTATAGGGCTCGGAAATATGGGTACGCCCATGGCTCAAAACCTCATCAAAGCGGGGTACCATTTACAGGTTTATAACCGTACTATCAGCAAGGCCGACGAGCTTGAACAAGGCTCGATCAGCAAATGTAAAACACCGGCCGATGCGGCGGCTAATGTTGCCTTTGTGGTGAGCATGTTGTCGGAAGATGAGATAGTGAAAGAGGCGACTTCGGGAACGGACGGTTTGCTGCGAACTTTGCAAAAAGGAGGCGTACATATTTCGATGAGCACCATCTCACCCGAGACATCCGAGGAACTTGCCAAACTGCATGAGCAGGCCGGTAGTACTTACATTGCCTGCCCTGTGTTCGGCCGGCCGGAAGCCGCCGCCGCAAAGAAATTATTTGTATGCACATCGGGCAATGCAAAAGCCAAAGAGGCTGCCCGCCCGATACTCGAAGCGCTTGGCCAGAGCGTGACGGACTTTGGCGAAGCTGTAGGCGCGGCCAACGTTTTAAAAGTGACGGGGAATTTTATGATCATCGGCGCACTCGAGCTGATGGCCGAAGCGTTTACCCTTGCCGAGAAGAACGGACTGGACCGTGTACAGGTCGCTGATTTTTTTGGCTCAACTTTGTTCAATGCGCCTATCTTTCACAATTACGGCAGGCTCATTGCCAACAAGCAGTACCAGCCCGTGGGCTTCAAAGCCAAATTAGGCTATAAAGACGCCCGCCTTGCGCTTAAACTATCGCAGGCAAGCCAGACTCCCATGCCGCTGGCTACACTCGCTCATAACCGTTTATTAACGGCCGTAGCCAAAGGCGATGGCGAACAGGATTGGGTACAGGCGTTTGGCAAGGGGGTGAGTGATGATGCGGGTGTGTAGTCGGGAGTCTTGAGTCCATGGTTGATAGTCCATAGACCATGGCCATGTTATCACAACACCACATTATCACGGTCTCATTCACTTACCCGTCATTGCGAACGGTAGTGAAGCAATCTCTACAAAGGACAGTCGATGCTTGCAATCGGACCTGTATAGCTTAGAGATTGCTTCGTTCCTCGCAATGACGCGCGGAGATCTGAGAGTTAATCATACTTCGTAAAAAACCTGATTATCGGCTTCCAAAAATTTCAGATCAGGTTTCTCTTTAAATATCCCGAAGACGGATGCTCCGCTCCCGCTCATACTGGCGTATAGCGCGCCGGCCTTGTACAGGTCGGCTTTTACGCCACGGATCTGCGGGTGGTTGATGAAGATGTGCTCCTCAAAATCGTTTTTGATGTGGTTGCGCCATTCGGCTACCGGTAACTGAACAAGCTCTTGCAGCGACCGCGTTACCGGGGCGGGTTTTACGCCCCGGTATGCTTCGGCGGTGGATACGTGTACCGGCGGCATGACGAGCGCGATATGATATGACAACAGCTCGACCGTTGCCGGCTCGAACTCATCGCCTTTGCCGAAAGCGAATACGGGCTTGCTTTCGATGAAGAAGGCACAGTCGGCACCCAATTGACGGGCGTAGCCTATCATGGCTTCGGTTGATAAGCCGAGGTTGAACTTCTGATCGATGAGACGGATAAAGTAACCGGCATCAGCCGAGCCGCCGCCCAGACCCGCGCCTATGGGGATATGTTTGTGCAGATGGATCTTGATGGGCGGCAGATCGTGGTCCCGCTTCATCAGGTGGTACGCCTTTACGCACAGGTTATCTTCTACCCTGCCCGGTATCCCCAATCCGGATGATTCGAAGCTGAGCTCATCGCTTTCGATCACTTCGAGCACGTCGTTAATTTTGATGGGATAAAATATAGTTTCGAGATTGTGGTAACCGTCGGGACGACGAGCGGTAATGTTTAAACCGATATTGATCTTGGCGATTGGAAAATTGATCATGCAGAATGATTAACACGGCGGGTTTTTATGCACATCCGTTGGATAGCAAAATTAGTTTATTTTCTTTTGTGTTTGGAATAGACCATAGTCGATAGCCCATAGACCATGGTAAAACCAAATTAAAACTATGGGCTATCTGCTATGGTCTATGGACTAAAAAGAATAACATGAAACAATACCTCGACCTGATGCGCCACGTGATGGAGAACGGCGCCCAAAAGCACGACCGTACCGGTACCGGTACCCTGAGCGTATTTGGTTACCAGATGCGTTTTAACCTGCAGGAGGGTTTTCCGCTGGTGACGACGAAGAAGCTGCACCTGAAATCGATCATCCACGAACTGATCTGGTTTTTGAGCGGCGATACCAATATCCGTTACCTGAAAGAGAACGGCGTGCGCATCTGGGACGAGTGGGCCGATGCCGAAGGCAACCTTGGCCCCGTGTACGGCTACCAGTGGCGCAGCTGGCCCAAGCCCGATGGCGGGCATATCGACCAGATAAGCCAGGTGGTAAAAACCCTGAAGAACAACCCGGATTCGCGCCGCATTATGGTTTCGGCCTGGAACGTGGCCGATGTCGACCAGATGGCGCTGCCGCCCTGCCATAGTTTGTTCCAGTTCTACGTACAGCCCCCTAACCCCCTGAAGGGGGAACTGAAAGGCAAGCTGTCGTGCCAGCTATACCAGCGCAGTGCGGATATATTTTTGGGTGTGCCGTTCAATATCGCTTCTTATGCTTTGCTGACGATGATGATGGCGCAGGTGTGCGACCTGGACTATGGCGACTTTATCCACACCTTTGGCGATGCGCACATCTATAACAACCATCTGGAGCAGGCCACGCTGCAGCTGAGCCGCGAGCCGCGCCCGCTGCCGACTATGAAGATCAACCCGGATGTGAAGGATATCTTCGGTTTTAAATTTGAGGATTTTACGCTGGAGAATTATGACCCGTGGCCGCATATTAAGGGAGCGGTAGCGGTGTAGGAGTTTATGGGTATCTGGGCAGCGACAATATCATCAAACGATACTTATGCAGATACGTATTCGGAATTCTTCGACTTGTACAATAGTGGGCTGGAGGTAGCAGAAATTTCTGATAAGCTCGTTGCTAAAAATCAAGATACGATCAATAATCCCGAAGATTGCAATAATTTTTGGTTTGCGTTAGCAAAAGCGCAATGGGAATGTAAACAACTTGATGATGAATTATACTCGAAAGTAAGTTCAATAATTAATGATGATATTGACATTGCGGTTTGGAGAGATCTTGGGGTTACTGAAAAAGAACTTAAAATAAGAAAATTCTTTTTAGACAAGTTTCTTACCGAAATCAGTAAGGAAAGACCTAAAGCTAAACTCCGAAAAAAACCTAAAATCCAAGAGCCTGCATTCGCCAAAGGCGACTGTATAATTTTTAAATTAGATAACGAGAACTATGGCGGGGCTGTTATTTTAGAAGCCATCTATAACACCCAACACGGATGGAATTTGGTTGCAACAACCCGAATAAACCAAGCCATGAAACCAAGCATTAAAGATTTTATTAAAACGAATGTATTAATTCGAAATTTCGGTGCTTATGACGACAAAGCTGCGATAAATTGGATATTGCCAATCAGATTTAAAAACATAGCTCATCTTTTTGAGAAGGTAGGTAGCGTAGACATTGAATTTACTTACAGCACTAAAGATATTACATATGGTTTCGCAGGAGATTATGACAAGTGGATCATTGAGCAAGCTAATATGCAATTTCGATTTGAGGCCGAAGGCAACAAACCTAATCTAACGATGACGTTAAAATCATTTATACAAAAAAGCAAATGGAAGCTGTGGTAATGTGCATTTGAAGACTGTTTATTTGATAACCTGAGCAAAATTTCGTATTTTTATAGAGGCCTGAGGTAGTGAAATAGTTAACAGCGCAGTTTGAAACCGTTCTTAGAGATTGCTTTACCGAAACAAGTTTGGCACAGGCTGTACCTGGCAATAACATGGAGGGAAATGTTTGCGTTAGCGATTGCAGCGGATACCGGCCTGTGGATAAGGCCTGAAGGCGTATGAGCGGAAAGCGCGGGCTCAGATAGCTATCGGAGTAACGCCCAAAATAGAAGAAGCAAGAATCAAGATGCAAGAGTCAAGACAAAAAATGCAAAATGCTATTACAATTATGAACACACATGGGTATACCCATGAACACCCATGTGATACCCATGTGTTTGATGGGTGTTAAAAATGAAAAATGTGGCTATTTGGCTAAAAAACAAAGAAAGTATTAAAAAACTCATAAAAACACCCATAAATACCCATGTGTTTTAGTAGCAAGTATCAAGTAGTTAGTAGCAAGATTGCAAAAATCGTACTTGATACCTGATACTTGCGACTTGATACTATTGTTAAAAATACCGAAGAATACCTATTGCGCTTTACGAGAAGCAAGATGCCAGAAGCAGAAAGCAAAAAGCTTCTAATTTTAAAACATTACAACATTCAAACTTTTCAACTGCTATAATACCCATGCCCAAACATATCACCGCTGTAGTAGCCATCGCCTCCAATTACGCCATCGGCAAAAACAACCAGTTGCTCTGGCACCTGCCTAACGATCTGAAGCATTTTAAGAATATAACCGCCGGCGGTACAGTCATTATGGGGCGCAAAACGTTCGACTCTGTGGGTAAGCCGCTGCCTAAGCGCCGCAATATTGTAATAACCCGGCAGGATATGGCGATTGAAGGCTGCGAGGTGGTAAAATCGATAGACGAGGCGATAGCGCTGTGCAAAACCGAAGATGAAGTGTTTATCGTAGGCGGTGCCGAAATTTACCGGCAGGCCATGCACCTTACCAACCGTATTTATTTAACTATTGTGCACCACAGCTTTGATGCCGACACGTTTTTTCCGGAAATTGACTATAAACACTGGAAAGAGGTTGAGAGAGAGGATCACGAAACCGACGAAAGACACGCATTTAAGTACTCTTTTATCACGCTGGAGCGCATTTAACAAACAATGCATTATTTTGTGTGAATAAAAAATTCGTTTTGCGAAATTTTATTAGATTTGCCGTCTTGTTTAAAAAAGCTATATATAGACTATTAATTACAACATTTTTTGATTTACAATGCAAGGTAAAGGGATTATTAAATTTTTCGCCATACTACTGGCAGTAGTGTGCTTATACCAACTTTCGTTCACGTGGGTGGCGAGTAAAGTTGAAGATGATGCCAGCAAATATGCGAAAGGTAATTTGTTGAAGGAAAAAGCATACCTGGACTCGATGGACAACGTGGCGGTTTACCCCGTGTTGGGTTGGAAGTACCAGTATGTTAAAGAGAAAAAGCTGGCCCTCGGTCTCGACCTTAAAGGCGGTATGGATGTAACCATGCAGGTATCGCTTGTTGAGCTGATCAAGGCTTTGGCGAACAATAACCCCGACCCTGCCTTTAACCAGGCTTTGGCCAGCGCCGAAGAAATTTCGAAAACCAACAGTACCGATTTTGTGGTATTGTTTGTTAGGGAATATGAGCGCATTGCCCCTAACGGAAAATTAGCCGCTATCTTCTCGACCAAGGATAACGAATCGCACCTGAAGTTCAATGCTTCGGATGCACAAGTAACCAGCTACCTGCAGGACCAGGCCGCTGTTGCTGTAACCCAGGCTAAAACGGTATTGAATACCCGTATCGACCAGTTCGGCGTAGTACAGCCAAACATCCAGATACAACACGGCAACCAGATCCTGATCGAACTGCCGGGCGTATCTGACGAGGAGCGCGTGCGCAAGCTGTTACAGGGCTCGGCTAACCTGGAGTTTTACGAAACTTTTGAGAACCCCGACTTTTTCAGTTTCCTGAGCAATGCCGACAAGATATTAGCTGCAAAGCTCAAATCACAAAAAACAGATACCGCCAAAGTTGCAAGTACCGCTAAGGCAACTGCTGCTGCTACTGATACAAGCAAAAAATCACAGGCCTTATCGCTGATAAAGCAAGTGCAGAAAGCCGGTAAAACCGATACCTCGGCTTTAGCAAAGAAAAGCCAGTTTGCCAACCAAAACCCATTGTTCGCCGTATTGCAACCAAACTTCTACCGCGATCAGAACGGCCAGACTTTGCCGACCCCGGGCCCGGTTGTAGGTTACGCAGCACAAAAAGATACGGCAAAGGTTAATGCTTTGCTGAACACCCCGGAGGTTAAAGCCGCCATGCCGCACAATGTTAAATTATTGTGGGATGTAAAATCAAACGGCGATGCCAAGGTGTTCCCATTATATGCCATCAAACTAACCGGCGCCGATAACGGCCCAACCCTTTCGGGTGATGTGATCTCTGATGCCCGTGCCGAGAATAACCAATCGGGCAACCCCGAAGTGATCATGGTCATGAATTCGGACGGTGCCAGCAAATGGAGAAGAATCACAGCCGAAGCATCAAAAGATCCTAAAAACCTGAAATCGATCGCGATCGTACTGGATAACAATGTTTACTCGGCACCACGTGTACAATCCGAAATTCCGGGCGGTATATCAACCATCAGCGGAAGCTACACGACCGAAGATACCAAGGACTTGGCCAACATCCTGAAATCGGGCCGTTTAAAAGCTCCTGTTCGCATTATCGGCGAAGAAGTGGTTGGCGCCTCGCTGGGTGAAGAAGCGATCCACGCCGGCTTAATGTCGTGCGTTATCGGCTTTGTGGTAGTACTCATCTTCATGCTGTTCTACTACAACCGCGCGGGTACCGTGGCTAACGTTGCCGTATTGGTGAACGTATTCTTCCTGATGGGTGTACTGGCCAGCTTAAACGCTGTGCTGACCCTGCCAGGTATAGCAGGTATCGTGCTAACCTTAGGTATGGCGGTTGATGCCAACGTACTGATCTACGAGCGTATCCGCGAGGAGCTCGGTCATGGCAAGTCGATGCGTATCGCGGTTGCCGATGGTTTTAAACACGCCTTATCGTCGATCTTAGACTCGAACATCAGTACCTTCCTTACCGGTTTAATATTATATGTATTTGGCTCGGGCCCTATCCGCGGTTTTGCCACTACCTTAATGATCGGTATAGTTACCTCGTTGTTCTGTTCGATCCTGATCTCGCGTTTGATCTTCGAATGGATGCTGAAAAAGGATATCGAGATCAAGTTATCAAACCCATGGAGCTCGCATACCTTTAAAAACGCCAACTACCAGTTCGTTAAAAACCGTTTCAAATTCTACATTTTCTCGGGCTTGTTCATCACAGCCGGTATCGTTTCAATGGTTACTCAGGGCTTTAACTATGGTGTCGACTTCCTGGGAGGCCGCTCATACGTGGTTAAGTTTGAGCAACCTGTACCCGAGCAAAAGGTACGAGAGGTGTTAAACGCAACCTTCCACAAAGAGCCTGAAGTAAAAACTTTCGGTACCGATGGCCATCAGCTGCGTATCACCACCACTTACCTGATCGACGATAACTCGGCCAATGCCGAAGCTAAAGTAAGGGCAGAGCTAACCAAAGGCCTTTCGCAGTTAGGCCAAACTACCATCCGCAGCTCAGAAAAAGTGAGCCCGACCATCGCCAGCGATTTAAAAACCAAGGCTATCTATGCCGTATTGTTTGCCATTGTGGTGATCTCGGCCTACATTTTGGTACGTTTCCGAAAATGGCAGTTCAGCCTGGGTGCGATGGTGGCAACAGCTCACGATGCCTTGCTGGTATTATCGTTCTTCTCGATATTCAAAAACATCATGCCGTTCTCGCTCGATATCGACCAGGCTTTCATCGCGGCTATCTTAACGGTTATCGGTTACTCCATCAACGATACCGTAGTGGTGTTCGACCGTATCCGCGAGTTCCTCGAACTGCACCATTCAAAAACTGATAACCCTAAAGAGGTGATCAACCAGGCGATCAACAGCACACTGAGCCGTACCATTATTACTGCCTTAACCGTGATCTTCGTATTGCTGGTATTGTTCTTCTTCGGTGGCGATGTGATCAAAGGCTTCTCGTTCGCCTTATTGATCGGTGTGTGCTTCGGTACTTATTCGTCGATCTGTGTGGCTACGCCGGTTATTATCGACTTTGGTAAAAAGGACCTGAGGTAATCAGTTCTTCAGCATAAAGCGAGGCTCCCGGTTAACCGGGAGCCTTTTTTGCTTTTTTAGTGAAACATATCAGTGCCGGTTTGTTACTATGATATGGAAAAGAGCCGATCGAAGTTTCCGAAAGTGGTCGTCATAGGTGGTGGGTTTGGCGGTATTGAGCTGGCCAAGCATCTCAAAGACAAGCCTCTTGATGTGCTGATGCTGGATAAGCACAACTATCACACGTTTCAGCCGCTGCTGTACCAGGTGGCTACCGGTGGGCTGGAGGCCGATTCGATCGCCTTTCCGCTCCGCAAGATATTCGACGGGCAAAAGAATTTCCGTTTCCGCATTGCCGAGGTGACCAAGATACACCCCATCAAACAAACCATAGATACCACGATAGGCGAAATACCTTACGACTACCTGGTGATCGCAACCGGCTCAACCACCAACTTTTTCGGCAACAAGCGGGTGGAGCATTTTTCGATGCCGATGAAAAGCATCCCCGAGGCGCTCAACCTGCGCAGCATGATCCTGCAAAACCTGGAAGAGGCGTTATTGCAACCCAGCCGTGAGCTGCGTGAGCCTTACCTCAATTTTGTGATCGTTGGCGGCGGTCCAACCGGCGTGGAGCTTTCGGGCGCTATTGCCGAACTGCGCAACCATATCCTGCACAAGGATTATCCGGAGCTGAACAAGGACGAGATGCAGGTTTACCTGGTTGAGGGCCTGCCGAAAGTGCTGCAGGTCATGTCGCCGCAGGCATCGGCCAAAGCCGAAGAGTTTTTGAAGGACATGGGCGTAAAAGTGCTTACCAATGTAAATGTAAAGGATTATGATGGCAAACAGATCACCCTGGCCAATGGCAAAACCATCAGCACGCATAATGTCATCTGGTCGGCCGGTGTGCAGGGCCAGGTGATTGAGGGCGTGCCGAAGGACAGCATCATACGCGGCAACCGCATCCAAACCGACGAGTTTAACCGGGTAAAAGGTACCGAAAACATTTATACCATCGGCGATGTGGCTGCCGTCATTACCGGCGAAACGCCCAAAGGCCATCCCGGCGTAGCTCCCGTTGCTATACAACAAGGCAAACAGCTGGCTAAAAACCTGGTGCGCCTCGTCAATAACGAACCAATGCAGCCGTTCAAATATTTCGACAAAGGCTCGATGGCTACCGTTGGCCGCAATAAAGCGGTAGTCGATCTGCACAAATTCCGTTTTCAGGGTTTTTTCGCCTGGCTCACCTGGATGTTCGTTCACCTCATATCACTCATCAGTTTTCGCAACAAGGTGGTGGTGTTCATCAATTGGATTGGCAGTTACTTTAGCTATAATGGCGGTGCAAGGTTGATCATCCGTAAATTTATCCGCGAGGAAATTGTGAACGATGAACATTTACCTAAGGCCGAAGACTGACAATATCTCTTGATGCGGCTATTGCGATAGTACTGGCTTTAACGTATGTTTGGCTAAAATGAAGATAAGCTTATACATTATAGCCGCAGCCTGTTTGCTGCTCGCCGCATGCAATAACGATGATGACGGCAAGGCAAAAGAGATCGACAAGAAAGGCAGTATTGCCATTACGCTAAGCACCGCTCATATCGATTCGCTGCGCGACGAAGTAGTAACCCATTACCAGGTGTGGCGTAAAGGGGTGGTGATCAAAGAATATGATAAGCGCGATACCATCCAGAGTTTAGGTACAGGGGTTACCGAGGGCGAAGACGATAACGGCGATACCAAAACCATGAACGTGCCAAAGGATTATGATTTTTTTGTAACTGTTAAATAGGCCGGTATGAAAAAATCAAAAGCGATCACGCTGGTGCTGGTCACCGGTTTGCTGGGTTGCCATAGCAGTCATCCGCGGCACAGCAGGTTATATATGCGTACCGATACGGTCGGCGGTTATACACCGGCTACGCCGGGCTATTATGGCTACTATGTTTTCAGGGCCTACGGCACTTATTACGATCAGCCTTATTATGGTTCGGGGTATGGCGGTTCGGGAACAGTATACGGCGGCCGTGTCGGCTATATCAGGCAGGGTTATTCAAGTTCGTCGGTTCACAGTTCTGAAGGGTCGGTTTCGCGCGGCGGGTTCGGCGAATCGGGCGGGTTCCATGCTTCATCATCTTAAAACCAACTATGCATCGCCTGAAAATATCGCCGCGCAATAACTGGCAAAGAACCGTCGAAGGGCTGGGTTTCGGATTTCACACTACCGATGTCCCTTATTGGGACGAGTCTGCCTGTTATACTTTCAACCTGCCGCAGATCGAGCATATCGAAAGTGTTACTGCCGAACTTTGGGAAATGTGTGTTCAGGCTGTTCAGCATGTTATCGATAACCATCTTTTTGAAAGTTTCAAGATACCGGAGTTCATCATCCCGCATATCATCCGGTCGTGGAACGAAGATGTGCCCGCCATTTACGGCCGTTTTGACCTGTGGTACGATGGCTTGAACGAGCCCAAACTGATCGAGTTTAATGCCGATACACCGTCCTCACTTTTTGAGGCATCCATCATCCAATGGTTTTGGCTGAAGGATTATGACGAACCTAAGGACCAGTTCAACTCGCTGCATGAGAAACTGATCGAATACTGGCGGTACCTTAAAAGTTACCTTTACGATGACACCTTGTACTTTACCTGTTTAAGGGATACGCTGGAGGATTTTACCACCACCGCCTACATGCAGGATTGTGCCATGCAGGGTGGCCTCAACACTTCGTTTATCTATATCGATGATATTGGATGGGATAGCGGCAGGAAGCAATTTGTCGATCTGGATAATCAACCCATTCGCAATATCTTCAAGCTTTACCCTTACGAATGGATGCTGAACGAAGAGTTTGGCCGTAACATTGTGGCCGACTCGCAAAACGCATTCTGGATTGAGCCTACCTGGAAAATGCTGATGAGCAATAAAGCGATATTGCCCATCTTATGGCAATTGTTCCCTTATCATAAAAACCTGCTTCCGGCTTATTTTACACGGAGTAACCTACGCAACTATGTAAAAAAACCATTGCTCTCGCGCGAAGGAGCTAACGTAAGCCTGGTTGAGAACGAACAACTGATAGCCAGTACCGACGGCGAATATGGCGAGGAAGGGTTCATCTTCCAGGAGCTGTGCAAACTGCCTGATTTTGACGGCAACCACCCGGTCATTGGCAGCTGGATAGTCGGGCAGCAGCCCGCTGGAATGGGCATCCGCGAGTCGGATGGGTTAATCACGAACAATACCAGCCGTTTTGTCCCTCATTTGATTATATGATAATGCCCGGCCCCATTAAACTTACCGAATGCCCGCGCGATGCCATGCAGGGCCTGCACGATTTTGTACCGACCGATATCAAGGCGGTATACATCAACCTGCTGCTTAAGGTAGGTTTTGATACGATCGATTTTGGCAGTTTTGTATCACCTAAAGCCATACCACAGATGCGCGATACAGCCGGGGTTTTAGCCAAACTGGATATGAGCAGTTCGCGGTCGAAATTATTGGCCATTATTGCCAATTACCGCGGCGCCGAAGATGCGGTTAGGTTTGACGAGATCACTTACCTGGGTTTTCCGTTCTCCATCTCCGAAACCTTTCAGCAGCGAAATACCAATTCGAGCATTGCAGAATCTTTCGACACGGTAAAGCGTATCCATGACCTGTGCGGCAATTATAACAAGCAATTATTGGTTTACCTTTCCATGGGTTTCGGCAACCCTTATGGGGATGAATGGAGCACCGGGATAGTAGAGCAATGGGCCGAAAAGATGGTGAACGAGGGCATTGGCATCATTTCGCTGGCAGATACCACCGGCACATCCACACCCGAAAAAATACAGGCCATTTATCCGGCATTGGTTTCACGCTTTCCGCAGACCGAATTTGGTGTACACCTGCACTCCATACCAGCCACAAGCTTTGAAAAGATAAAAGCGGCTTTTGATAGCGGTTGTAAACGTTTCGACAGCGCTTTGAAAGGGTACGGCGGCTGCCCTATGGCAGCCGATGACCTGACAGGCAATATCGCTACCGAAAATGTGATCGGCTTTTTACAAGGTCAGGGTATCGAGTTGGGGTTGGATATGGATAAATGGAATGAGGCAATGGCTTATTCGGGGAAGATTTTTAGGTGATTTTTTGGCAATTAAATAATAGTATATTCGAGAATATGAAACCCACAAAAACATCTCTGTATTTAGGTTTTCTCACCGTACTTATTGCCTTTACTTCTGCAACTTATTTTTTCATTTGGAAGCCCGACACAGGTTATGGTTTCCCAATGCTGATTACTGCTGTTATATTGACATTTCGCGTAATTTACATCTTAATCGTACGCCGTAAGAAGCAGCAGGCCAAAACGCAAACGGCATTATATTAGATGGGAACACACATGACTGTGTATTAACCTATAAACCGCGGGTATTGACTATTTCCTTTTCTCCATCTTAAAATGCTGTATCCCGGCTTCCTCAAACTGCTCACCTACTTTTGCAAAGCCAAAACGCTGGTATAAGGTAACCGCGTCGATCTGCGCGTGCATGTAAACATAATCGGCATCAGCAGGCAGGTCATCCAGCACCGCCTGAACCAGTGCTTGCCCTGTGCCTTTACCACGATAAGGTTTTAACACGGCAAAACGCTCCAGCTTATAACCCTTATCGGTTTTGCGCCAGCGCGATGCCCCGGCGGGTTCACCGTTTACGGTAGCCAAAAAGTGAGTCGATACGTCTTCGTTCTCCCACTCCAGTTCGGGCGGGCAATTCTGCTCACCGACAAAAACCTCACGTCTGATTGCAAATACTTTTTCAAGATCATCCGGATTGCTAACCTTTTTTACTCTGATGTCCATTGGTAGTCTTTTCTATCTTTTTTACTGCAGGGCGCCTGATGTTTTTCGATTTAAACTGGTGGTTATCATCTGCCGCATCTATAGAATGTGTACACCCAAGGTCATCTTCCTGCTTGGCTAAGATAGATATTCTGACATAAAATTTATGCAGCTGGTCGAGTTCGGTTTCTGTAATGTCTTCAATATTCACCATGCGGTTGCTGGCGCCCTGGTGAGCGGCTATCAGCTCATTGAGTTTCAGGTGTATTGCTTTCGAATCCTTGTTTTGTGATTTCTGGATCAAAAACACCATCAAAAAGGTAATGATAGTAGTGCCTGTATTGATAATGAGCTGCCATGTTTCAGAGTATTTAAATATCGGCCCGGTGCCCGCCCATATCACAATAGTTGCCGATGCCAGGATGAACGCGGTAGAGCTACCCGTAGCGTTGGTCGCCCAGTTGGCAAATTTTTCGAAAAAGTTTTTCTTGTGATGCATATCTGTAAAGTTTATTTGCTAACAAAAAAACCACCTTAATGTTATATCGGTATTATAAATTGGGTATAATTGTACTGCTAACAAAAGGCCCCGCTGCTCTCTTTTAACCAATGCTTACCATATCCCAGCTACAAAATCTTTATACCAGCGAGCAGGTGTTGCTGATTTTGCTTTCGCGCTTGTATTTTTCGACATCGGATAAAACTGAGGTAGAAGATTACGTTAAAAACACCCCTATCGACTGGGTTAAGGTTTACAAAATTGCCAAGGCGCATGGTATACGGCCCTTTGTTTATTATAACCTTATCCAACACCAGATCGAAATAGGTAAAAAGGTTGAGCAGGCGCTAAAAAAAGATTATCAAGCCATCCGCCTGAAAAATCTCAAACAGGCGTCGGTCACCGTTAATCTGATCAATGCTTTAAAGCAGCAAAACGTTACCCTGATACCTTACAAGGGCGCTTTTTTTGCGCATAGTTATTACGCCGACCTTGCCCTGCGCGAAAGTTCGGACATCGATTTTTTTGTTTCCGTTGATGATGCCGAAAAGATTGAGAATTACTTTGTCGCCAATAATTTTGCAGCGAAAAAAACGGTATCGCAAAAGCATCTTAAGTTTTACCAAAAGCTATCAAAAGATATTGTTTACACCAGCCCCGCCGATGATATGGGGCATACTTTTTCAGTCGAGATCCATTGGCGGCTGATGGAAAACTTTTCGGGAAATTACCCCGGGTACAATTTTTTTAAAGATCATTTGCAGGATGTGAAATTCGCCGGTTCGGTAACACAAAAGCTGCAGCCTACTTACGATTTCCTGGCTGTAGTGTCCAACCATTTTATAAAGGATGTAAGCTCAAAATTCAAGTATCTGATTGATGTGGCCTGCCTTATAGATAAACAACCCGACCTGGATACCGGCCTGATTTTTTCTGTAGCAAGGCAATACGGTTTTTCGCGCAGGCTGAATGCGGGTTTATCCTTAACCGGCGATCTTCTGGGCATCGGTATCAAAAACCGGCAAACTACCGAACCTTTACCTGGCTTTTATCTGCAAACGCCCATCCGGTTCCCGTTAATAAACACCTATCTTACTGATAAAAACTTCCTGAAACACTCGCTTAGTTTGCAGGATAACCGGGCCAACAAAGTACGTTTTGTGTGCCGGGTGGCACAATATACTTTCATTCGCGGATATGTTGATGTGATGGCATTGAAACTACCCTTATCTTCACTTGTGGCATACTTTGCCAAAGCGCCGTTCAGGTTTGCAGGCAATATACTCAGGCGGAAGAAGTAAAAAAGCCGGTACAAATTGCACCGGCTCTTTAAAGTTTATCTATCCCGATTACAGCTTGCTGTAAACATCAACGCAGTTCAAATCGTCGAACGCTACTTTCAGGCGGCTAACAAAATTTTCTTCGCCTTTGCGCAGCCAAACCCGCGGGTCGTAGTATTTTTTGTTTGGCGAATCTGCGCCGTCAGGGCTGCCGATCTGGCTTTGCAGGTAGCCTTCTTTGCTTTTGTAGTAATCTTTAATACCTTCCCAAAATGCCCATTGCATATCGGTATCGATATTCATTTTGATAGCGCCGTATGATATCGCTTCGCGGATCTCTTCCTGGCTCGAGCCCGAACCGCCGTGGAACACGAAATTGATCGGTTTTTCGGCAGCAAGGTTAAATTTGTTTTTCACATACTCCTGCGAGTTGTGCAATATCTTCGGTTGCAGCTTAACGTTACCAGGTTTGTAAACACCATGCACATTACCAAAAGCAGCGGCTACTGTAAAACGCGGACTAACTTTCAGCAAGTGCTCGTACGAATACGAAACCTCTTCAGGCTGGGTATACAGGCGTGAACTATCCACATCCGAGTTATCAACGCCGTCTTCCTCGCCTCCGGTAACACCTAATTCAATCTCCAAAGTCATGCCCATTTTGGCCATTCGCTCCAGGTATTTGGCAGATATTTCGATGTTTTCTTCAATCGGCTCTTCCGAAAGGTCGAGCATGTGCGATGAGAACAAAGGTTTACCTGTTTCGGCAAAGAATTTTTCGCCGTGCTCTAACAACCCGTCAATCCATGGCAATAACTTTTTAGCGGCATGGTCGGTATGTAAAATCACACCAACCCCGTAGTGTTCAGCCAGTAAATGCACATGTTTAGCAGCCGATACACCACCCAAAATACAAGCCTGCAGTTTTGAGTTATCTAACGATTTACCTGCATAAAACTGCGCACCACCGTTCGATAACTGGATAATAACCGGCGAATTTACCGCTTTGGCGGTTTCCATTACTGCGTTGATGGAGTTGGTACCGATAACATTTACCGCCGGCAACGCAAACTGATGCTTTTTAGCAGCCTCAAAAAGCTCCTGCACCTGGTCGCCGTGCAAAACACCTCTATAATTTTTTATGTCCATGGTTTGATTTGTTTTGTATTTATTTTTGTTTCGAAGTTAGATAAAATACTGATAACATCAATACTTAGTGTATTTTTTACACCATAATTTATTTAACACCTATCACATTTAAAATCACTAATTAATAGTGTAATTTAAACACTATAGGGCTATTTTCAGCCTTGAATTATAACTACAATAAGCAGGGCGTTGCCTACGGCCCGCACTATCCCTGCCCATCCGGCAGGCGGGCGCTCATACTACACAAGGCCTTAGCCGCAAGGCCGGTATCCCTGTCTGCCGACAGGCAGGCGCTACTATCGCTAACGTAAAAACTTCGGTGTAATCAAAAAAACAAATCGGTGCAATCCTATTTCCCCAAACAACTGTTTAATTTTTTTTTGTTTCTTTGCAGGACATTTTGAAAGAGAAAGATAACTGAATGGCTTGGTTTAAAAGAGAATCCCAGGGGATAATTACCACTACCGAAGAAAAGAAAGAAGCGCCCGACGGCATCTGGAACAAGTGCCCGAACTGCAAAAAACCGCTTCACTACTCCGAACAGGTAGAAAATCAATACGTTTGCCACTATTGCGGATACCAGCTGCGTATCGGCTCAAAAGAATACTTTTCGATATTATTCGACGATAACAAGTTTAAAGAGCTTTTCGCCAATTTAACTTCAGGCGACCCGCTCAACTTTGTCGACACCAAAAAATACAGCGAGCGTTTAGAAGAAAGCATGGCCAAAACCGGCCTGAAAGATGCTATCCGCGCCGCGCATGGTAAAATCGAGGGTCAGGATCTGGTGATAGCCTGTATGGATTTCAACTTTATTGGCGGCTCGATGGGTTCGGTCGTGGGCGAAAAGATAGCACGTTCTATCGATTACTGCATCGAAAAAAGGATACCTTTCCTCATGATCTCCAAATCGGGCGGCGCACGGATGATGGAAGCTGCCTTTTCGCTGATGCAGATGGCTAAAACATCGGCCAAACTGGCTTTGTTATCACAGGCAAAAATACCTTACATATCATTATTAACCGATCCCACCACGGGCGGTGTAACGGCATCATACGCTATGCTTGGCGATATCAACATTGCCGAGCCGGGCGCATTGATCGGCTTTGCCGGCCCAAGGGTTATTAAAGAGACTATCAAAAAAGATCTGCCTAAAGGCTTCCAGACTGCCGAGTTCGTGCAGGAACACGGTTTCCTTGATTTTATCGTCGACCGCCGCGAAATGAAAGCCAAACTGGCTTCCTTTTTAAGGATGATGGCGAATTAAGTTGATGAATGGTGAGTGGTGAGTGAACTAATTCTTTAAAAAAACTTGTCATCTCGAACGATAGCGAGATATCTTCTACGTTAGACAGATATGGAAGCAGAAGATTTCTCAGTCGTTCCTCCTTCGAAATGACAAGAGGAGACGATTAAAATATCTTCTTCCGCTTTAAGCGCAGCGAATTACCGATAACCACCACATCCGAAAAAGCCATTGCGAAAGCGCCAACCATAGGGTTTAACAGGCCAATAGCAGCAACCGGGATAGCCACCACGTTATAGGCAAAAGCCCAAAACAGGTTTTGTTTAATAGTGATTAATGTGTGACGGCTTACCTGCAGAAACTTCACCACCGAATGGAGATCGGTGTTTAGCAGCACCACCCTTGCCGATTGTATGGCCACCTGGCTGGCATCGTTCATACTCACGCCCACATCGGCCTGGGTAAGCGCCGGGGCATCGTTAATACCATCGCCTATCATAATGGTTTTGCCCTTTTTCTTACACAGGTCAATAATCGCCAGCTTTTGCTCGGGTAGCTTTTCACCGTAAACTTTCTCGATGCCTATCGCTTTGGCTACCTGCTCACACTTGCGCTGTCTGTCGCCGCTGAGCAGAACAGGCACAATGCCCATTTTTTTCAAAGTGGTAATCAGTTCAGCTGCATCGGGTTTAATGTCATCTTCTATGGATATCTGAGCCAGCAAATTGTGGTTTTGATATAAAAACAGGTTAAAATCAGTTCCCTGTATAGCTTTATCTGATTTTAAAGCAGTACCCAAAAAGTATTTGTTACCATCAACATCTTCGGCACGCATACCCAAACCTTTCTCTTCTGTCGCCGATTTGAGGATTACTTTTTTTGAAGGCAGCGGCCTTAAACCGGCCACCAAAGATTGCGCTATCGGGTGATTCGACCGTTCTTCTATAGCCAGGATGATGCCGCGTACGGTTTCTATATCTTCAATCTCAGCTTTTATCTCCTTGATATTGAACTTACCGGTAGTAAGGGTACCGGTTTTATCAAACACCACATATTGGGTACTGGCTACCGCCTCAATCGTATCTCCGCCTTTGATCAGGATACCGTTTTTAGCCGCCCGGCCTAAACCCACCATCACTGCCGTAGGCGTAGCCAAACCCATAGCGCACGGGCACGAGATCACCAACACGGCGATCGCATTCATCAGCGCTTTCTGGAAGCTCACATCAAACGCATAAAAAGCTACAATGAAAGTGAGCAAGGCGATGCCGATAACAGCAGGCACAAACACCGCTGCTACCCTATCGCCCAGTTTTTGTACCGGAGGTTTAGCCGATTGCGCTTTTTTCATCAGTTCGATGATCTGCGAGAGTACCGTATTCGAGCCTACTTTGGTCGCCATCATGCGGATATTACCGTGCTGAACAATGGTACCGCCAATCACTTTATCATATTTTGCTTTCTCAACCGGGATGCTCTCCCCTGTCAGCATCGATTCATCTATCAAAGCTTCTCCCGATAACACTTCCCCATCAACCGGAACTTTATCGCCCGTATTAACCAACAGCGTATCGCCCGGTCTTACCTCTTTAGCGCTGATCACTTCGGTTTCGCCATTGATAACACGGATAGCATTAACCTGCTGAAATTTGATCAGATCCTTAACAGCCGAAGTGGTTTGGCTCACTGATCGCTTCTCGAACACGTTACCCAGCAACACCAGGGTAATAATAGTGGCACAGGTTTCATAAAACAAATAGTTATCGCCCAAATGCTGTACTGTACCGATCAAACTGTAAATAAATGCCGATGACGAACCTACAAAGATCAGTACATCCATATTAGGCACGCCGCCCCTCAGTGAGTTAATGGCGCTTTTGCCGAAATGCAGGCATCCCAGCACAAAAACGGGCAAACATAAAACAAGCTGAACTATCGGGTTATGTAAAAAATGCCAGGGCAGTACCATATGCAGCAAAAGCGGCACAGTAAACACCAGTGCGAAGAGAAATTTATTTTCGACCTTGTTGTAAAACGGTTCGTGATGGTTATGGATATCTTCAACTACTTTAAAACCCAGCCCTTCAATATCTTTGATCACACCGGGCAATACCGAAACATCCGGTGCGGCAAACTTGACTTCCTCGCTCGCAAAATCAACAAAAATATTTTGCAGGCCCTTTTTTTCCAAGAGCTTATGAACAGATAAGGCACAGTTATTACAGTGCATCCCTGTCACGTTCAATTCCACTAACTGTTCTTGAGCCATCATGTATCAAAAATACACTTATTTATATCCAGTATAAATAATTACAGTAAACACAATGTAATTTTAAAAAGGGTTTGACATTAGCCGGAAGATTTTTACATTTGCACTCTCCAAAACGGTAGGTATAGCTCAGTTGGTTAGAGCACCAGATTGTGGTTCTGGGGGTCGTGGGTTCGAGCCCCATTACTTACCCGCTAAAGTGCTTTTGTGATCACAAAGGCACTTTTTTTGTTTCTGTGCGAATTATCCCGATAAACTTTCATACTTGATGTGTGCACTAACGGTAATAAATTATTAATTTTAGGGTTACTAAGATTTACAGGTTATTGCGGGTAGTGGATGAAGAAATTTCTGCTTTTTATCATATTACAACTTGTTTTAATAAGCCCATCGTTTAGCCAGCTTTCTTTTGATCATGTTTCTGTAAATAACGGGCTTTCGCAAAGTACCGTTCTAACCATCCTGAAGGATAGCCGGGGCTATATGTGGTTCGGCACCCGCGACCGCCTGAATAAGTACGATGCCCGCAACATTAAAACCTACAATTACGATTACCGCGATACCACCAGCATCAGCTGTAACGATTATGTTTTTTTTGTTTTTGAAGACCGGCAGAAAAACCTCTGGATAGGTACCTCAAAAGGCTTGAACAGGTATATCCCCGAAAGCGACTCTTTTGAGCGCATCCTGCATAAAGATAATGATCGCAACAGCCTAACTACCAATAATATTTACTGTACTTATCAGGATCATAGTGGAAAGTTATGGTTTGGAAGCGATAAGGGCCTCAATATGCTAAGCTCCCCCGCTTCCAGAAAATTCACCCGTTTTTTTAAAGCTTCGCCAGGCCATCCGGGATTGTCCGGAAACCAGGTATATGCTATTTACGAAGACCGGGAGCAAAACCTATGGGTGGGTACAACCGAAGGCATAACTCGGATGAGCCTGAAAAACGGGAAATATATTTTCAAAACATTCAACAGTGCCAATGGCCTCGAGGGCAATTTCGTGCAGACCATTACGCAGGATCATGAGGGTAATATCTGTATCGGTACCCAAACCGGCGGGGTTAACATTTTCGACCCCAAAACCGCAACGTTCAGTCATCTCAAACACAACCCATCAAATACCAACAGCTTAATTAACAACGATATCCGAAAAATAGTGATCGATAAGGACGACAAGTTATGGATAGGCACCATGAACGGCCTGGATATTTATGACCAACACAGCAGGCAATTTAAACTTTACCAGCACGATGTCGAGAACCGCAACAGTTTGAGCGATAATTCGGTTAAGGATATCTACTTTGAAGATAACGGCACCGTATGGATCGGGACGATGTTCGGGGGCGTCAATATCATCCACCCCAATACCGTCCCTTTTAATATTTACCAGGCCAGTAAATACAAAAACAGCATCAGCGGCAATGTAGTGAGCACCATTATTGCCGACGCCAAACAAAACCTATGGATAGGCACCGAAGGCAACGGTTTAAATTATTACGACAAGGCTAAGCTCACCTTCACACATTACACCAATAACCCAAATGCGGAAGGGAGTATCCGCACCAATTTTGTGAAGGCAATTTACCGGGATAAGGCTAATAACCTTTGGGTAGGCTTGCATCAGGGCGGCCTCGAGCTGCTCCAGCCATCATCTGGCACGTTTAAACATTATCGTCACAACGATGCCGACCCGCATTCCATCAACAGCGATATCATCAGTTGTATCCTGGAAGACAGTGCAAACAGGTTTTGGGTAGGCACATCAAAAGGGCTGGATATTTTTGATCAAAAACAACAGCAGTTCCGCACCTACCTTAACGATCCGTCGAAGCCTCTTAAACTGAGCAGTATCGGTATCAGGTGTATTTATGAGGATTCGGGGCATAACATCTGGGTAGGTACTTCGGGCGGCCTTAACCTGCTCAAGGCAGGTACCACATCATTTATTTTTTTCAGGGCTAACGATCGTGATGAGAAAAGTATCAAAGCCGGTTACATCAATTGCATCAGGCAGGATAACGATGGTAACATTTGGGTGGGCTCATTTCACGGCGGCTTAAGCAGGTACAATCCCGGCGATGGCTCTTTTAAAACCTATCAGATCAAGGACGGGTTGCTGAGCGACAATGTTTTAAATATCATACCTGCCGATGCGCACGACCTGTGGATAAGCACCAATAACGGTTTAACCAAGTTTAATACCCTTACGCAAAAATTTAAAAACTATACCGTTGCCGACGGTTTGCCTACCAATGAGTTTAACTACAATTCATCGTATAAAGATGCCGATGGTATTTTGTATTTCGGGACATACAACGGGCTGATCAGTTTTGACCCGAAACAGATCAAAGAAAATAAGGTAACGCCGGCCGTTTTGTTTACCGGTTTAAAACTGTTTAACCATCCTGTAAACATATCCGATCAAACGGGTCTGCTCCAAAAACACATCAGCCTGACCAAAGCGATCATTTTCAGATCTGATCAAAACGTTTTCACGCTCGATTTTACCGCTCTGGACTATGACAAACCCGGCGAAAACCAATTTATGTACAAGCTGAAGGGTTTTGAAAAGAACTGGAACGTTGTAGATGTACCCTCGGCCACGTACACCAATTTACCCGCCGGCGATTATGATTTTTTGGTTAAGGCCAGCAATGCCGATGGCTATTGGAACAACAATACAACCGGTTTGCACATCGTGATATTACCGCCTTTATGGCGAACCTGGTGGGCTTATACCTTTTATGTACTGGCTTTTGCAGGCAGCCTCTTTTTAGTGATCCGCTTTTTCCGCAGGCAGGCCCGGCTGGAGCGCGATCTGTACTACGAGCATTTGAATTATGAACGCCAGCAGGAAGTTCATCAAATGAAGCTCGACTTTTTCACCAAGGTATCGCACGAGATCCGCACGCCGCTCACGCTCATCCTCGCACCCGTTGAAAAACTGATCGACACAACGTTGGATAACCCGCTGGTTAGCCGCCAGCTTACCTATGTTAAACAAAATGCCGACCGGCTGCTGCGGTTGGTTAACGAGCTGCTGGATTTCCGGAAAATAGAAACCGGGCACCTGCAACTGCATGTATCCGAACATGATCTGATCCGCTTTTGCGAAGACATCTTCTCCTCGTTCGAACGCACGAGCATACAAAAAAGCATAACATACCAGTTTAAACCGGCTATCGACTCGCTGCCCTTATACTTCGACCCGGCACAGTTTGAAAAAGTGTTGTTCAACATCCTGTCGAACGCCTTTAAATTTACACCGGATGAAGGCACCATCACCCTTTCGGTAACGGCGGATGCGCAATGGGTAAACATCATCATTGCCGATAATGGTGCCGGTATCGCTGCAGAGCAACAGGCACATATTTTTGAAAACTTTTACCAGGCCCGCAACAATACCACTTCGCCCGGCTGGGGTATCGGCCTGGCGCTGGTGAAGAACATTGTCGATCAGCACAAAGGAAAAATAAGCGTCGAAAGCGAATTAGCTACTGATGCTCAGCCCGGAAAAACGGTTTTTACCATTTCGCTGCTCAAGGGCAAGGCTCATTTTGATGCTGCCGATCTTGACGATACTCCGGCTCAAAGCTACGCCATACAGCAGGCCGTTGCCACACCGGTTATGGCAAATACTGAGTCGCTAAGTCCGATTGCCGAAAAGCAAAGTATTTTACTGGTAGAGGATAATAACGAAGTGCGGGGTTTAATCAGAGAATCGCTCGCGACATCATACAATATACACGAAAGCATAAACGGAGCTGAGGGCTGGGAAACGGCTTGCCAGCTTATCCCCGATCTCATCATCAGCGATGTGACGATGCCTGTGATGGACGGTCTGGAGTTTTGCTCAAAAATAAAGACCGACGAACGTACCAACCATATCCCGGTAATTTTGCTAACCGCCAAGGCTGCTTACGATCACCAGGTAAGTGGTTTAGAAAACGGCGCTGATGTTTATATCACCAAGCCTTTTAAGATGCAGTTGTTGGAACTCACCATCCGCAATCTGATGATGACGCGGCAATCCATGCGCGAAAAATTTGGTCAGCAGATAACGCTCATGCCCAAAAACAAAGTGATCGAATCGCCCGACGAAAAATTCCTGAACAAATTGATGACCATTGTTGAAACGCATATGGAGGACTCGGAATTTGATGTGGTCAAGCTGGTCAACGAGATCGGCATGAGCCAGTCTATCCTCTATCGCAAAATAAAAGCGCTCACAGACTTGAGCACCGGCGATTTCATCAAATCGGTAAGGCTTAAACAGGCGGCTTTGTTGCTGGCCCAGCAAAAACTAAGCATAGCCGAGGTGGCCTATGCGGTTGGCTTCTCCGACCGCAAATACTTTAGTAAAGAGTTTAAAAAGCAATTCGGCAAAACACCATCCGAGTATATCGAACAATAATAACTCAGGATCGATTACAGATCATCAAATACCACCCGGGTCATCATTTTGCGCAAATAAACTTGATTTTCCCCCTAAATAAACTTGATTTTCCCCCATCAATAAAGTACGTCACGCTCATATTCGCATTGGTAATAACTGTCATCCAAACATGGGTGAATGGTTTCGATAACCCGGTTATTACAGCTTAAACCTCAAAATACTTTAGTAAAAAATGGAATTGACTATTCGTTCGAAAGGTATGTTATTCAGCATGGCTACCTTGTTATTTCTTCTTACCTGCCTGTCGTTCAAAACGGATCCGCCTATCTACAAAAAAGGATGGATAGATCTGAACAAAAACGGCAAAAAGGATATTTACGAAGACAGCACACAACCCATCGAGGCCCGCATCAATGATCTGCTCAGCCAGATGACCCTGGAAGAAAAAACATGCCAGCTGGCTACTTTATATGGTTATAAACGAATATTAAAAGACAGCCTGCCTACGCCCAACTGGAAAAACGAGATCTGGAAAGATGGTATTGCCAATATTGATGAGCATTTAAACGGTTTTGTTAACTGGGATGTGATATCTAACTCGCCCCTGGTGACCGATACGCGCAAGCATATCTGGGCGATGAACGAAACTCAGCGCTTTTTTATTGAGCAAACCCGCCTGGGCATCCCTGCCGATTTTACGAATGAAGGCATCCGCGGCGTCGAGGCTTATCAGTCGACAGGTTTCCCGACAGAACTAAACATGGGCATGACCTGGGATAAAGCCCTTGTGCACCAGGAAGGTTTGATCACCGGGCAAGAAGCCAGGGCGTTGGGCTATACCAACGTTTATGCGCCCATTTTGGATGTAGCCCGCGATCAGCGCTGGGGCAGGCTCGAAGAAGTTTACGGCGAAGACCCGTACCTCGTAGCCCGCCTGGGCGTTGAAATGGCAAAAGGGATGCAGCAAAATAACCAGATAGCGGCTACCGCCAAACATTTCGCGGTATACAGCGCCAATAAAGGCGCCCGAGAGGGCCTTGCCCGTACCGACCCACAGGTTGCCCCGCGCGAGGTGGAGAACATATTGTTATACCCGTTTAAAAAGGTGATACAGGAAGCGGGTATTATGGGCGTAATGAGCTCGTACAACGATTACGACGGCATACCCATTTCGGGCAGCGATTATTGGCTGATACAACGCCTGCGTATAGAATTTGGCTTTAAAGGCTATGTGGTAAGCGATAGCGACGCGTTGGAGTACCTGTACAACAAACACCATGTTGCGGCAAATTTGAAAGATGCGGTGTTGCAGGCTTTCATGGCCGGCATGAACGTGCGCACAACTTTCAGATCGCCGGATAGCATTATTATTTACGCCCGGCAATTGGTTAAAGAAGGTAAATTACCCATCGATACCATTAACAGCCGCGTACGCGATGTGCTGCGGGTTAAGTTTAAGATAGGTTTATTTGATCACCCTTATGTTGAAGATACCGAAAACAGTGTGAAGACTGTTAACAGCGCTGCACACCAGGCTGTGGCTTTACAAGCATCGAAAGAGAGCATTGTATTGCTGAAAAACAAAAACAATATCTTGCCCCTGTCAAAACTGCAAACGGTGGCCGTAATTGGCCCTAACGCTACCGACGATAAGTACGCCCATACGCACTACGGCCCCTTAGGTTCAAAAAGTATCAATGTATTGCAGGGTATTCAAACTAAAATAGGCGCGCAACGAGTATTATATTCATTAGGCTGTAACCTGGTTGATAAGCACTGGCCCGAAAGCGAAATATTGCCACAAGAACCAGATAACGCCGAACAGGCTATGATAGACAGTGCCGCAGCTACAGCAAAACGTGCAGATATGGCCGTAGTAGTGCTGGGAGGCAACACGCAAACCGCCGGCGAAAATAAAAGCCGCACCAGCCTTGATCTGCCGGGCTACCAGTTAAACCTGATTAAGGCCATCAAGGCTACAGGCAAACCGGTTGTTGTGGTGTTGATAGGCTCGCAACCCATGACCATTAACTGGATAGACAAAAATATCGACGGGATAATCTACACCGGTTACCCGGGAATGCAGGGCGGTACGGCTGTAGCCGATGTTTTATTCGGCGATTATAACCCAGGCGGCAAACTAACCCTCACATTCCCAAAATCGGTAGGCCAGTTACCATTTAATTTCCCAACAAAACCCAACTCAGAAACCGATGAAGGCGAACTGGCGAAAATAAAAGGTTTACTGTACCCGTTTGGATTTGGCTTAAGTTATACCACATTTGCTTACAGCGATCTGAAGATAAGCCCCGAAGTTCAAGATATCGACCATAACGTTACCATAACTTTTAAGGTGACCAATACCGGTAAAATAGCGGGCGACGAAGTTGTTCAGCTGTATTTTCGCGATGTACAGAGCTCTGTAACTACCTACGAAAAAAACCTGCGCGGCTTTGATCGCGTAAGCTTAAACCCCGGCGAAACCAAAACGGTATCGTTTACCCTGGTGCCCGATGATCTGAAATTGTACAACCGCCGGATGCAGCATGTTGTTGAGCCGGGTGAGTTTAAGGTAATGGTCGGTTCATCTTCAGAGGATATTAAACTGACCGGTAAATTTGAAATGAGATAAATAATAAAAGACAGCTACAACAGTATAATGATATAATGAAAAAGGTAAAGAGCAGTTTTACAAGGTTCGGTTTGATGTTTTTATCCGGTCTTTTGATAGTGCAAGGCGTTAAAGCGCAAAAGGCATTATCTGCAAAAGAAGAGGCCGACCGTGTAAAGATGGAGCACGAGCAGATCGGTATAAACGACAATCAAAAATCAACCTATAAACATACCGAAAACCCGGGTGCGCAGTGGTTTCCGCAGGCAGGTTTTGGCTTGTTTGTGCATTGGAGCATCGCATCGATAAAAGAGGTCGACCTATCGTGGCCAATGATGGCGGGCACACAGATCGGCTGGAAAAGGCCCCTGCCCGATTCGGCTATGGTGGCCAAATTTTTAAAAGATGGCGATTATTTCGCAGGTCATCATTGCGAACTGGATAACTCATGCTTAACACCTAACCAGTACTGGGAACAGGCAAGGGATTTTAACCCGCAAAATTACGATCCGGATAAGTGGCTGAAAGCAGCTAAAGCGGCAGGCATGACTTACGCTGTACTCACCTGCCGTCACCACGACGGCTTTGCCATGTGGCCAAGTAAATATGGAAACTTCAGTACCAAAAATTATATGGGCGGCCGCGACCTGGTAAAGGATTTTGTTACCGCCTGCCGCAAATACGGCATAAAAGTGTGTCTGTACTATTCGGGGCCCGATTGGTACTTTAACCAGAATTACCAAAGCTTTATGTACTACGGCGTGGGCAAAAACTATCCCAACGTGCCCGAACTGGATGTAAACCTCCATCCCCGTGCAACCAAACACACCGATGCCGAAAAGCAGGCACATTACGAAGAGGTGGCGAAATACATCAAAGGGCAGGTAACCGAGCTGCTTAGCAATTATGGCAAAATAGATTATATCTGGTTTGATGGTTCGCCGGATATCCCTAAAGGGAACGTCGCCTGGAAGGATTGTATTACGATGGAGCAGATCCATCAGTTGCAGCCCGGTATTATAGTTAGTCCACGCTTTTTTGGCTATGGCGATTATAAAACATTCGAAGGGGATAAAAGTGTACCAACCACCAAGCAGGATGGCTGGGCCGAACTTTGCATGACGGCCGCCAACCCAGGATGGGGATATACCAAGGCTCCGTTAAAAACCAGCGCCTACATGATAGATAAACTGGTAAACTGTCGGGCGTTGAACACTAATCTGTTATTGAACTTCGGCCCTACTAAGGATGGCATATTTACAACAGAAGAATATCAAAAATTCGACGAGATCGCAAGCTGGATGAAAGTGAACAGCCGGTCTGTTCAGGCAACCGAGGCCATCAGCCAAACCGAATCATCTTCGGTACCGGCAACCGCGAAGGACAATTACCGCTACCTTTTTCTGTCGCCCGCAGCAAATGCAAAAAACACAAACTTTAAAGATGAGACGTTAACATTCAAAACAAGCGGCACTCCTAAAAATATTAAAATGCTATCGGCCGGCACTAAACTGGACTATACGGTAAACGATGGCGTTATCACGATCAATGTTCCGGGCAATTTACGCAGCCAATCAGTTGATGTTGTGACGATTGAATTGTAACTACAGAAAACCAAACCGGATTTGAAAAGAAAATAGTTAAATAAAAAGGTAGAAACGGCCAAAACGGCGAATAAATGGTATTCGACTGCATTTTACCCCTAATTAGACCAATATTTCACCCCGGTAAAATCGCAAATAATTTCACATTAGCCTTACACTAATTTAACTATTTAAAGTATGAAAAAAGATTTACCCGGAATCCGAAAGTACAGTAAGCGTCTAAAAACATTTTTGTCTGCACCAACCAAATCAGCCAGGCACTGTAGAACTACTCATTGATCATCCCCAACCAAAAACCATCGTAATGAAACTAAAAATGTTACACACTAACTATAATAAGTATCTTCAGATGTTCCGGCATCCGAAGCTGCTGTATATCTCTTTAATCCTGATCTTATTCTCTTTTACCGCATTTAGCCAGGTAAAAAGCATCAAAATTACCGGTGTAGTTACCGATACGCACAAACAGCCGCTGGTGGGTGTTACCGTTAAAATAAAATTTGGACAAGCAGGCACAAGCACCGATATCAATGGTAAGTATGCCATCACCGTTCCCGATAATTCGGCAATATTGGTATTTGGTTACGTTGGCTTTGTACCACAGGAACAAGCGGTAAAAGGCCAAAGCGTAATCAATATTACACTCGTTGAAAAATCAACCGGGTTGAACGAAGTTGTGGTAGTAGCCTACGGCACATCCAAGAAAAAGGATCTGACAGGCTCAGTTGGCCAGGCTAACCTGACCGATATGACCAAGGCTCCTGTTATTTCTATCGACCAGGCGCTTGCGGGTCGCGTAGCAGGCGTACAGGTCAGTTCGTCCGACGGTCAACCCGGTTCAGCTGTAAACATTGTGATCCGCGGGGCGAACTCTATCACGCAGGACAACTCACCGTTATATGTGGTGGATGGTTTCCCTATAGAGGGCTTTAACCTCAATACTTTTAACCCGCAGGATATCGAGTCGATCGACGTATTGAAAGATGCCTCATCAACTGCCCTTTACGGCGCGCGCGGCGCAAACGGTGTGATCATCATCACCACCAAAAAGGGAAAGATCGGCAGCCCGGTAACTACATTTACCACCACCCAGAGTTTCAGCAAAAATGTTAAAACCATGCAGCTGATGGACTCGTACGAGTTTTTAAAATATCAGTTAGAACTTACGCCCGGTTTGGGAACGGCTTTAGCCCCAACACCTACTTATACCTATTTAACTACTCCCGGCAAAACACTGGATGATTATAAAAACTATCCCACAACCGACTGGCAATCGCCGTTCTTTAAAACCGGCAGCTTACGCAATTATTCGCTGGCTGTACGGGGCGGCAGCAATCAAACATTGTATTCCATATCAGGGTCAATCGATAACCTTGACGGGACTATCCTCGCAACCAACTATGCCCGTTACCAGGGCCGGATAACCCTCGATCAAACCATCAACAGTAAACTAAAAGTTGGCGTTAACGCCAATTACGCCTACCTGTCGCAGGCAGGTAATGCAGTAGCTTCATCAACCAACAGCGGTACAACCAACATACTGTATAGTGTTTGGGGATATAACCCGCTTTCATCGCTTACACTTACCGATCCTATCGATGCCACTACAGCTACTGCGAACGATTATAAGTTTAACCCGATACTAAACCAGGAAAACCTGGTGCGGAACGTTAAAACAAACAATTTAAATGTTAACACCTATCTAACCTATAATATCATTCCAGATCTGACCCTGAAAGTGACAGGAGTGTTGAATAACAGCACTGTTAACAACGAAAACTTTAATAATTCGAACACCATTTATGGCAGCCCGTTAACTAATGGCGGCCAGGCCAATGGCGTAAACGGATCGGTGTCAACATCAAAAGTAAACAACTGGGCCAACGAAAATACCTTGACCTATAACCATGTATTTAACAGCGTACATAACTTTAACGTGCTGGTTGGTTTTACCGAACAAGGCAATACCTCGAGTACTTATGGCTTTGGCGCTAATTTTTTACCTAACGAATCATTGGGTATCAGTGGTCTGGACGAGGGCGTGTTAAACCCGTCGGCTACAAAGGCTGTTAGCTCGTTGTGGAATGCCGCTTCGTTTTTAAGCAGGGTTACTTATAACTACAACTCAACCTACTACGCAACGGTTTCTTACCGGGCAGATGGCTCTTCCAAATTCAGCGAGCAAAACCATTGGAGCTATTTTCCTTCGGCAGCTTTGGCGTGGCGCTTTACCCAGCTTGATGCCTTGAAAAAAGCCAAGTGGCTTTCCGACGGTAAATTGCGGGTAAGCTATGGCAAAACGGGTAATAACAGGGTGAGCGATTTCCCGTACCTGTCAAGTTCGTCCGTATCATCGGCCAGCAGCTACGCGTTCAACAATACTTATGTTTCCAGCATTGTTCCGTTAACCATCGCCAACCCCGATCTGAAATGGGAAACTACCGACCAGTACGATGGCGGTTTTGATATCGCTTTTTTAAACAGCCGGATCAACCTAACGGCCGATGTGTATCGTAAAATAACCAAAAACTTATTGTTGAACGCCACTCTGCCTACCTCAACCGGCTATACTTCAGCCTTCGAAAATATCGGTAGCGTACAAAACCAGGGCATCGAGCTTACTTTAAACACGGTTAATATTGATGCTAAGGATTTTAAATGGTCAAGCAGCTTCAACATCTCATTCAACCAAAACAAAGTGCTGGCACTGGCCAACAACCAGGAATCGTTAACTACCGGTTTGGCCTGGGATAACGGCTGGACCTCAATTCCGGGTTATATCGCCAAAATAGGCCAGCCCCTGGGGCAGATGTATGGCTATATCGGCGACGGTGTGTACCAGTACAGCGATTTTAACAAAACCTCTACCGGCACCTATGTTTTAAAAGATAATGTGCCTACCAACGGCAATGCCCGTACCAGCATACAGCCCGGTGATATCAAGTATAAAGACCTTAACGGCGATGGCGTTGTAAACTCGTCCGACTATACTGTTATCGGCCGTTCACAACCTATCCATACCGGCGGTTTCAGCAACAACTTTACTTACAAAGGCTTTGATCTCAACGTTTTCTTCCAATGGTCGTACGGTAATAATATCCAGGATGCCAACCAACTGGTTTTTAGCGGCAACGGCCTCAATAAAACCAACCTGGAGCAATTTACAAGCTATATCGACAGGTGGACACCTACCAACCAGGGTTCGGCCAATTACCGTGCAGGTGGATTTTTTGGCGGCGGGTATTCGTCAAACACCGTACAGGATGGTTCTTACCTGCGTTTAAAAACAGTTTCGCTTGGTTATAACGTTCCGCAGGACTTATTAAAACGCGTCAAAGTATCATCGCTCAGGGTCTTTGCTTCCGGGCAGAATTTATGGACCTGGACCAAATACACCGGCCTTGACCCCGAAGTAAGCACTTATAACTCGGTACTAACTGGTGGCTTTGATTACAGCGCTTATCCGAGGGCCCGCACTATAGCATTTGGTATTAACCTTACTTTATAACCCTAATTATAAAAAAGATAGATATGAAAAAAGCATTATACATAACCATCGCTATACTTAGTTTCAGCATGGTTTCCTGTAAAAAGTTTTTAGATACTACCCCCACCGATTCGTTGGTACAAACCGATTATTACAACACCCAGGCAAAACTGATGGAAGCCTTGGCAGGCGTTTATCAACCACTGGCTTCGGCCGGGATATACGGCGATAACATGTTCGATGAACTGGGCGCCGCTACCGACGAGGGCTTTTATGCGCGGTCGGCACAAACCACAGGTACCATGGTTTACAACTTTAACTATGGCGATGCCAACCTCAATAACTTCTGGTCGCAATTGTATATAGGCATCGAGAGGGCTAATATCCTCATCCAGAATATCAACATCGCCCCTATGGATGCCACCCAAAGACAGGTGATATTAGGTGAGGCTTTGTTTTTAAGAGGTTATTATTACTTTTTGCTGGTAAGCAACTTTGGCGATGTACCGTTAAAAACAACCCCTACAGCTTCAGTTACCGATGTTAATCTGCCCCGCACGCCGGCTAAGCAGGTGTACGCGCAGATACTGGCCGATATGACCGCTGCCGAAGGCAAAGTAAGCGCTATCACAACTTTAGGTTTTGGCGGGCGTGTATCAACCACAACCGTTGAGGGCATATTGGCACGTGTTTGCCTGCAAATGGCAGGTGCGCCTATTAACGATGTATCAAAATATGCCGATGCTTTGGCCTGGGCCAAAAAAGTACAGGCATCGGGCCTTCACAGCCTTAACCCAAGCTACAAACAAATTTTCATCAACCTTACCCAGGATATCTATGATATTAAGGAAAGCATGTGGGAAGTGGAAAATAAAGGCACCGGTGCCGACGGTATGGGCAATGTTAACCGCCTGGGTAATACCAACGGGATAGCTTACTCATTAAATAATAACCTTCCGGGATATAGTTATGGCTTCATCAACACAACAGCCAAATTATTTAACCTGTACCCCGCCGGGGATATCCGCCGGGATTGGGCTATAGCTCCGTATTCCTACAATACGGCAACTACACCTGTTTCTAACAGTTATTTTACTGCCGCGCAGGTGTACAACCGCAATGCAGGCAAATTCCGCAGAGAGTATGAGCTATCCGCTGTTCCTAGTAAAAACATCACCCCGATCAATTTCCCTATCCTGCGTTATGCTGATGTTTTACTGATGCTGGCCGAAGCCGAGAACCAGGTGAACGGGCCAACCGCGACAGCTTACGATGCCATTAATCAGGTGAGGAGGCGCGGTTTTGGCCTTAACCCCAATACACCGGTTGTTTCAGTTTCGGTTGTTAGCGCGTTAACTTTATCCACTACCGGCAATACAGGCTATCTCACTACAGTTCCCAATATCCCGATCACATTTACCGGTGGCGGCGGCACAGGTGCAACAGGCGTTGCTACAGTAGCGTCTACGGGCAAAATAACTTCGATCGCCATTCTTAACCCTGGCAACGGTTATACCAGCGCGCCGACTGTAAATATCGGTACAGCATGGGCAACTGCTACTGCGTATACCGCGGGCCAGCAGGTTTACAACGGCAATAACTTATACACCGTTACAACAGCGGGCACCTCAACAGCTACCGGCCCAACGCAAACATCGGGCGCATCTGCAGCGGCAACTACCGGGGCTGTGTTTACCTATGCAGGAGCACGGGCTACGGCTACGGCAACTGTTGCCACCACTGCTGTGGATCTGACAGGTTTGAATGCGACCACGTTCCAACAAGCTATACAGGATGAAAGGGCAAGGGAGCTATGCTATGAGTCGCTCAGGAAACCCGACCTGATCCGCTGGGGCATCTGGGTTAGCACCATGAATAATCTGGCCGCGGATATGAAAGCCAATGCCGGTACCACGTTTGCATACAGCGCCCTGGCCGGATCAAATATCACCAACAGGAATTTGCTGTTCCCGATACCTGCTTCCGAAATATCGGTTAATAGCTTGGCTACACAAAACCCGGGTTGGTAATTCATTCATACATCAAAAAGATACTCAAATCAAAAAATATTATGCGAACCAGATATTTAGTTATAGCAGCATTATTACTGGCCTGTGTAGCCTGTAATAAGGATATCGCTGTAAAGCCGGTAACCTTTGATGTTACCAGCGCCAAAAACAACGGTACGGCATCTACAACCTTTTCGACTAAAGACACCGTACAGTTTAACTTTACCGGTAACCCGGATATGATCACCTTTTTCTCAGGCGAACCGGGAAAAAACTATGATTACAGAAACCGTGTTAGTGCAACAGGTACACCGCAACTGCAGTTCAGCACCATATTGGCAAACGGGACGCAATCCGGCTCTTTGTCGTTACTTGTTTCGTCGGATTTTAAAGGGGTAGCAACCAATACCATTTACGGCGTGCTGACCCGCGATACCGCAACCACTAACGCTAACATAGCCGCAGCCACATGGTCGGATATCACCAGCCGCGCCACGCTTTCTACCGGTGGAACCACGGCTGTAGCTTCGGGTATCATTGACCTGTCGGATTTTTTAAAGCAGGGTAAACCGGTCTACATTGCGTTTAAATACACGGCCACAGCAGGCACCATCCAAAATAAATGGACCATTAGCGCTCTGTCCGTAAACAATGTACTGGCCGATGGTACCAGCTATACCATCGCTAACTTAAATGCGCCAACAACCTCATTTACCAATTATGGTAATATTACCTACGGGCCGGGCTGGGCAGTATCGTACGATCCGGCTAAGAATGCCAATAAGTACGCCTGGGTTTACACCGATAAAACATCGCTCGTAATAACCGGGGCTACTACTGCGGCGCTGGCCACCGGACCTGCCGAAGCCTGGGCCATTATGGGGCCGATCGACCTGACAAAGGTAACGCCGGATATGGGCGTCGCCATCAAGGCAATCTCGGCAACGCTATCATCCTATCCGTATAACTATACTACAGCCGGTACTTATAACGCCGTGTTTTCTGCGTCGAACAATACCAATAGCGCAACAAGTTCGGTGGTAAAGAAAGTAACCTTAACCATTAACCCATAAAGATCAACAGGCGGGTAATGGTTTACATCTCATTACCCACCATCATAAATACTCATCTACCATGTTGTTAACCCGATATAGTTTTTATCTGGCAGTGGCTTTATTGCCTGTTATCAAACAGTCGCAGCTTGTTAAAAACGGGCATGCGCAGGCAATAGTCAAGCTATCAGACAGTGTTGATGCCAGCAAGCCTGTTTCGTTACTTCAACCTCTTGATATGCAGCGCGTGGCTGAAGTATCGGCTATGCTGCCTCAAAACCCGCATGGCTTTGGCGACACCTATCACAACCGCCGGGTATGGGACAAGCTGCGCAGCGATCCTAAATATTTAAAAGCGATTAAAACGGCCGAAGGCTATCTGAACAAGCCCTTCCCCGCCTGGAACGACGAGCTATACCTGTTATATTTTACCAAAGGAACAAGGCCCGAGGGCGAAAAAATGATCGGCGCCAGGCAGGCTTGGTTAGCCCCATTGGTTTGGGCCGAATGCCTGGAGAACAAAGGCCGTTTTGTACCTACCATCCAGATGGTTTTGAATGAGCTGATCCATCAACGGTCATGGTCGCTGCCGGCTCATGATAAATACAAGCAAAACATTGAGGGCCGAAATTATACCGTCGACCTGGGCTCGGCCGGGATGGCCCACAACATTGCGCAGGCTGTTTATTCGTTGGATGACAAGCTATCGCCCGAACTGCGTGCTGAAGTTTTGAGCCAGATGCGCAAACACGTGTTCGACCCGGTTTTACGATCGGTAGCCACAGGCAATAAGGATAGTTATTGGCTGACTGTGACCAATAACTGGAATGCTGTATGCCTCGATGGCGTTACCGGGGCAGCGTTGGCTATCATACCGGATAAGCAGGAACGGGCCGAATTTGTAACCATTGCCGAAAGGTATGCCAAAAACAGTATTGCGGGCTTTACCGATGAGGGTTACTGTACAGAAGGCTTAGGTTATTATGCTTACGGATTTAGCCGCTACATATCGTTGCGCGAAAACATATTACAGGCAACAAACGGCGCTATCGACCTGTTTGCCGATCCTAAAGTAAAGCGTATTGCAACTTATGTACCTAACCTCGAAATTATCAACGACGTTTACCCCAATATTGCCGATTGCCATCTGGGCGTTAAAGCACCGGCCAATATCTTATGGTATTGCAACCGCACTTTGGGTTTAGGGCTAAAAAAGTATGATAACCTCTCTTTTTCGGGCGGGACGGGTAACCTAACCGAGGATGTGATGCACGCTTTTCCTAATTCGGCATCCGCCAGTAAAATAAGCGGCAATGTTTCTGATTTAGCTCCGGGCATCCGTTCGTACTTTAAGCAAGCCGGGGTATTGATAGAACGTTCAACTCAAGGTTCAAAAGCCATTTTGGGCGCGGCGCTACAGGGCGGCAATAATAACGAAAGCCATAACCATAACGATGTCGGATCGTTCAGCATAGTAGTTGGTGATGAAATGTTGATGGGCGATCCGGGCGGTCCAAATTTTTATACTGCCAAATCTTTTGGCCCGGAACGGTACACCTATAAGCTGCTTGCATCTTACGGGCACCCGGTACCATTAGTTGCGGGCAAAGAACAGCATGACGGCGCCGATGCCAGGGCAGAGATCTTAAAAACCGATTTCACAGATCAACAAGATCAATTTGCGATGGATATTTCATCAGCCTACCCCGCACCGGCGTTAACCAAACTCATCCGCACATTTACTTACAACAGGGACGAACTGGGCTCACTAACAGTAAAAGACGACTTCGCCTATAAAACCAGCCAGAGCTTTGAGCTCGCGCTGATAACCCGTGCGCACTGGAAACAAATCGCACCCGATCAGATTGAGTTTGACGGGCAAAAGCAGAAGATGATCGCTACCATCAAAACAAAAAACGGTTTCACCATTAAATCAGAAGATATTGAAGAAAACGCGCCGGTATTTACCCGTATCGGCCTGGTGCTGCCTGCCTCGGAAGCCGGATCGGTGACGGTTACTTTCACCCCAATCAAATCCACCAAATAAATGAAGAGGTATTTCAAATTTTTAGCCTTTGTATTATTCGTATCGATAAGCTATAACGGCCTCGCTCAAACCGTAAAAGCAGATAAACACCCGTTTAAGATATACGCTTTTATAGTTTATGGCGGGTATATGCAAAACGGCACCGAGATAAAGGCATCGTACAAACAATTGAGCCAGTACCTGTCGGGCTACGGCATTAAAGGTTACAATCTGATCTATGAGCAAAAGATGTTGGATTATCCCGATGGCAAAAAAGAAAACGGCGTGCCCAATATCAACCGTATCGATTCGCTTGGCCGCGAAGCCTTAGAACTTGCCAATACCCCTGTTTCGTTAGATCTGGAAGGCTGGAAAAGATTCGACACCATCAAGACTCCCCAAAGGATGTTGGAGGTGATCGCTGAGTTTAAAAGAGTTAACAAACAATCGCCGCTGGGCCTGTATGCAACCGTGCCCCAAAACACTTATGCTTATGCAGAAAACATAAATCGTTATGATCAGTGGAATAAGGCATATGCATCAGTAGCGGCGGCGGTGGATTATTTCAGCCCATCGCTGTACAATTATGATGGGCACGATACCGTAGGCTGGAATAAATCGGCTGTGTACAACATGGCGGCCTGCAAAAGGTATGGCTTCCCCGGCAAACCCATCGTCCCATACCTCACACCCGAGGTAACGCAAAAAGGCGGGCCGACCACCATGTTAACATACGAGGAGATGATGAACCACTTACAAACCATTTACAGGTTAGGTGCAAGCGGCTGCCTGGTATGGACAAGCAGCGGCACGCGCGATGCAAACGGCAACAAAATATATATCGATATAAACAGCGGATGGTTAAAGGCGGTGCGGGATTTTATGGCAGCACATTAATACAGTTTGATAATAAATTTTAACTATTAATAAACCAATAAAAAATCCAATTATGAAAAAGAAAAACTACCTTTTTGCACTATTAACAATGGGCGTAGCATTATTTGCCGCATCCTGTAAAAAACAGGAGGTTACCTCAAGTCAGCAGGTTGCTGCCACCACTGTGGCTACTCCAGGACTACAAACATTTACCGTAGCCAACCATACTATCGACAGCGGCATGACCCTGAGCCAGATAAATGCCGTAATTGCGGGTGCAAGTGCCGGCCAAACGGTTTTAGTACACTCGGGTACCTATAATATTACCGGAAAAATCGTCATGAAAGCCGGAGTTTCATTAGCTAAGCTATCATCTACCAACCCCATTTTTGATGCATCTGCCTTAAGTTCTCAATTAAACCTGGCTTACTCAACCGATGTAAGTAACTGTACCTTTTCGGGCATCACCTTCTGGAACATTAAATTCACGGTAACCAGCTCTGTAAAAACAGCATTTAAATACTGCATTTTTGATTACGGTAAACGTAAGGCAAACACCAATAAAACCAATAACCTGAGCGATGCCTATATCAATTTAAACAGCACCGATAGCTCGCTGGTATATAACTGCGTTTTCTGCCACCGCTCTACCGACCCGGGCAGGGGCGTATGGGTAGCCGCCGGTTGTACCAACGATATTGTACGCAAAAACACCTTCGGCAACGGTGGCTCAACAGGTTACTTTGTTTGCGCTATTAACGATAACAGCCAGAGCAACTCCATTATCGATAGCAATACCATTGCCCGTAATACCGCGTTAAATTCGATCGATTCGTTAAGCGATCATGGTTTGTACGCACATAGCTTTAATGGCCTGGTTATCTCCAACAATACCTTCACTTCGGGCTGGCAAACTAACGATAGCGGCGGCGATATCAAAGCGCGCAACGGGCAATACCTTACCATATCAAACAATACCCTTAACGATGCCGGCATATTGCTCTACGAATATGTAAATACACCAGCTTTCCCGTATCTCAAGTATGTTGTGGTATCCAATAATACCATCAACATCAGCAGCCCGGCCAGCGACATGTATCATGGCATAGGCTACTATCGTGATAATACGACCGACAGCGAGTACTCTATCAATATAACCGGCAACAGCCTGCCTAACGGGTGCATTTTCGCGACAAGCAATAACATTGTAGCAGCCAACTTTAACGCAGCGGGCGGCGGCGTTTACACTAATGACACGGCAACAGGTTATGTATTGTTAAGGAGTGGCATTACCAGTTCGGGTAACTATTAATGCCGTTCAACAGATTTAATACGACTATATTTAAATGAAGAACATCCAAAAATTATCAATAATAACATTTTTATTTTTATCGGCTTTAACGGTTAGCGCGTTTGGCGCTAACCATAAAGTCCGGCCTGCCGACAGTGTGTTTAACTTAATGAAAAAGGTGGCCGACTGGCAATGGAACGAATTAGAAACCAAAGGCTGGAAATACCCCAAAACCGACTGGACAAATGGTGTAATGTATACCGGGATGACAGCATGGGCTAAAATTGCCCATAACCCGGTTTATTTTGATAAACTGCTGGCTGTTGGTAAAAGCATAAACTGGCAGATAGGCCCAAACCGCAGCTTTGCCGATGATTATTGTATCGCACAAACGTATACGCAACTGTACGGCATCTATAAAAACCCGCTGTACATTGCCGACTTTAAAAAAATGGCCGACTCATTAGTTGCAGCTCCGCACAGCGAAGACTTGCTGTGGGTTAAGAAGATCCACCTGCGTGAGTGGGCCTGGTGCGATGCCCTGTATATGGGTCCGGCGGGTTTGGCCAACCTGAGCGCAGTAACCGGCGACAGTAAATACCTGGATGAAGCCTGTAAACTGTGGTGGAAAACCAGCGAGTATTTATATGACAAAGATGAACGCCTGTTTTTCAGGGACAGCCGTTACTTTACCCAGAAAGAAAAAAACGATAAGAAAGTATTCTGGAGCCGGGGCAATGGCTGGGTAATGGGCGGCCTGGTGAACATGCTTGCCAAAATGCCGAGAAACTATCCTGATCGCGATAAATTCATCGCCGAATTTAAAGAGATGGCCGAAAAAATAGCCATCTTGCAGCAAAGCGATGGTACCTGGCACGCCAGCTTGCTCGACCCGTCGAGTTACCCATCTAAAGAAACCAGCGGAACAGGGCTGTTTTGCTATGCTTTGGCATGGGGTGTTAATCAAAAAATATTGCCGTACAACCAATATTACCCGGTTATCAGCAAAGCCTGGGCGGCCTTAACATCGTCGGTACATGCCGATGGTAAACTGGGCTATGTGCAGCCCATAGGCGCATCGCCCGATAAGGTTACTGCCGATGATACCGAGGTGTATGGCGTTGGCGCGTTTTTACTGGCCGGTACCCAAATGTTAATTTTACAAAACAGTGCGCGTCGATAGCGGGCCAAGATATACTATGAAGAAGTTTGTTTTTATTTTGTTTGTGATGTTGAGTAACCGGATGATTGCGCAGCAATGCGCAATTATTCCATTACCCGCCCATGTTGAATTGGTTAACGGTAGTTTTAAACTCAATAATGCTACTACCATTGTTTACACCGATGCCGTTTTACAGGGCCAGGCTTATTACCTGCAGCAACAATTGCTAAAATACAATGGGCTTACGCTAAGTATACAGCCATCGGCAATTACATCTTCCATTCAACTCAGTTTAGTTAAGCCCGGCAATAATATTGACGAAGGCGCATATTCGCTCGAAATAAAACCAACCGGTGTAAAAATAAATGCGGCAACGAGTAAGGGTATTTTCTACGGAATAGCCTCTTTACTGCAAATGGCCCGTGTGGGCGAAATGAAAAACAACAGTATCAACATCAATTGCTGTACCATAACCGATCAGCCGCGTTACGCATGGCGGGGTTTGCTGCTGGATGAATCGCGGCATTTTTGGGGCAAGCAAACTGTTAAACAACTGCTGGATTGGATGGCTTTTTACAAGCTGAACAAGTTCCACTGGCATCTTACCGATGAGCCTGCCTGGAGGATGGAGATCAAGGCTTACCCGCTGTTAACCCTAACCGGCGGCATCGGCAACTATACCGATAAAACAGCACCGGCCCAATACTATACCCAGGAGGATATTAAAGAGGTCATCGCTTATGCTAAAAAGCGGTTTATCGATGTGATCCCCGAGGTTGATATGCCCGGCCATGCAACCGCGGCCAACAGGGCTTATCCCGCGTTTAGCGGTGGCGGATCAGCACAGCACCCTGAGTTTACATTTAATCCCGGCAAGGATAGCACCTATACTTATCTGACCAATATTTTGAAAGAAACCGATGCTCTTTTCCCCTCGCAAATGATACACCTTGGTGGCGATGAAGTAAGCTTTGGTAACGAAAAATGGAAAATAAACCCGGGCATCAACAAACTGATGCAAGATCAAAAATTGCCCGATCTGCTGGCCGTTGAGCACTATTTTACCAAGCGCATGGCCGATAGCTTGTTTAAACTAAACAACAAAGTTTTGCTTTGGGACGAAGCCGCTGATACCGACCTGCCTACGGATAAAACTATCATTTTTTGGTGGCGGCACGATAAGCCTGCCCAGTTTAAAAAAGCGCTGAGCAAAGGCTATTCTGTTGTAATGTGCCCACGCCTGCCTTTCTATTTCGATTTTGTACAGGATACCACCCAGCACTTCGGTCGCAGGTGGAACGGCGGCTATGTACCGCTGGACAGGTTATACAATTTTACTGTAGCGGATCAGGGCATCACTGCCGAACAGCAAAAACAAATATTAGGTGTACAAGCCGCGCTGTGGACGGAGAATATCCTCACCAAAGAAAAACTACAATACATGCTCTTCCCACGTATAGCGGCATTGGCCGAAACTGCCTGGACAGCCGACGGGCAAAAGAACCTGCCACAATTTAAAGAGCGCGTAAAACTGCAATTAAAGCTATACCAGCAGGACGGCCTGTATTTTTACGATCCTTTCCAGCCAACCCAAACACCCGAACCTTTGTCGGCTAAAGAACTATCGCTGATCAAAGACCAGATACAAAAACAATGAATATGTCACGACTAAACCTCCTCGAAGAAACACGATTCGAAAAACTGCCGGTAAAAGTATTCCCCGATCAGCTGCAAGCCTGCAAAGTGGTTGCCCGCCGCATTGCTGATGTGATCATCGCCAAACAAAAAAACAATCAAAAAGCCGTTTTAGGCTTAGCCACAGGCGTTACACCCATCAACGTTTATAAAGAGCTGATCAGGCTGCATAAGGAAGAAGGTTTGAGTTTTTACAACGTGGTAACTTTTAACCTGGATGAGTATTACCCCATGCAGGCCGATGCTATCCAGAGTTATGTGCGCTTCATGAACGAGAACCTGTTCGATCATATCGATATCGACCGCTTCAACATCCACATCCCCGACGGCACCCTTAATCGTGAACAGATAGAAGCCTTTTGCCTGGCTTACGAGAAAAAGATAAGCGCTTATAACGGTTTGGATATACAGCTTTTGGGCATAGGCCGCACCGGCCACATTGGTTTTAACGAGCCGGGCTCGGCGCCAAACTCGGGTACCCGGCTGGTTACCCTGGCCGACCTGACCCGCAGGGACGCTTCGCGCGATTTTGGCGGGAAAGAAAAAGTGCCTACCAAAGCTATTACCATGGGCATAGGCACCATATTTAAGGCCCGCGAAATTATCCTGATGGCCTGGAACGAGAAAAAGGCTTCTATCGTGAAAAAGGCCGTTGAAGGTGAATTATCTTCGGACGTACCGGCAACCTTTCTCCAATTATCAGATAATGTTGAGTTTATACTGGATGTCGATGCCGCGTCGGCATTAACCCGCTTTAACACGCCATGGCTGGTAAAAGATTGCCAGTGGACGGATGAGTTAAAGAAAAAAGCCGTGATATGGCTCGCACAAACACTCAATAAGCCTATCTTAAAACTCACCGAAGACGATTACAACAACCATGGCATGGCACAGCTGGCTACCGAACAGGGCCCGGTTTATAACATCAACATCCACATATTTAACCAGATACAGCATACCATAACCGGCTGGCCCGGAGGTAAGCCCAATGCCGACGACAGCCAGAGGCCGGAGCGTGCTGTGCCTGCAAAAAAGAGTTCGATCGTATTCTCGCCGCACCCGGATGATGATGTGATATCCATGGGCGGAACATTTATCCGCCTGGCCGACCAGGGGCACGACGTACACGTGGCTTACCAAACATCGGGCAATACAGCAGTTTGGGATGATGACGCGTTACGTTTCATCGAGTTTTCTATCGACCTTGCCAAAAGTGAAGGTCGCGACACTACCGAGCAGGAGGCCTTCTACCAGCAAACCCGCCTCTTCTTCCAGTCTAAACTGCCCAACCAGGCCGATACCAAACCGATACAAACCATTAAAGGTTTGATACGCAAAGGCGAAGCCATTGCCGGTGCACGTTTCGCCGGTTTGCCCGATAGCAATATCCATTTCCAGAACCTGCCTTTTTACGACAGGATGAAAACAGATAAAAAGGCGAACTTTGAAGACGATATCGTACAAACCATGCAGCTTTTAAATGCTGTAAAACCGCAACAGGTATTTGCCGCCGGTGATTTTGCCGATCCGCATGGCACGCACAAGGTATGTTTTGATATTATCCAACAAGCCTTAGTCCGCCTTAAACAAACCGAAACCTGGGTTAAAGATTGCTGGCTGTGGCTTTACCGCGGTGCCTGGCACGAGTTTGAGATCCACGAAATAGAAATGGCCGTTCCGCTATCGCCGCAGGAAGTGGAACGAAAACGTTTGGCTATATTTAAACATCAGTCGCAAAAGGATCTGCCCGTATTCCCGGGCGATGACGCGCGCGAGTTTTGGGTACGTGCCGAACATCGCACCAGCGAAACCGCCAAAGCCTACGATGGTTTAGGATTGGCCAATTATGAAGCAATTGAAGCATTTAAACGATACAGATTTTAATTAAAAAATAAAGCAATATGGTATCCCAAACCATCCCATCGCCCGTAGCACGTAAAACAAAGAAAGGCTTACCGCCGATACTGATCATCGGTGCCCTATTTTTTATTTTCGGATTTGTAACCTGGTTAAATTCGGTATTGATACCCTATTTAAAAATGGCTTGCCGGTTAAATAACCTCGAATCCTTACTGGTTGCCTTTGCCTTTTACATCTCGTATTTTGTGACGGCCATACCCTCAGCAAAAATTTTAAAATACACCGGCTTCAAAAAAGGGATGGCACTTGGCTTGTTCATTATGGCGGTTGGGGCGCTGATCTTCATTCCTGCAGCTACCACGCGTGTTTATTCGCTGTTCTTGCTGGGTTTGTTTATCCAGGGAACTGGTTTAGCCATTCTGCAAACGGCGGCAAACCCTTACATCACAGTTTTAGGGCCGCCCGAAAGCGCTGCTACCCGTATGAGTATTATGGGTATCTGTAACAAGGTTGCCGGTGCCATAGCACCCTTGGTTTTGGGCGCGGTAACCCTTAAAGGTGCCGATGAACTGAAAGCAAAACTGCTGATCATGAGTTTCGCTCAGCAAGAAGCTGCCTTAAACGAACTTTCGTCGCGGGTTATCCTACCTTATATCTGTATGATCGTGGTGCTGGTGTTACTGGCGGTATTGATCTATTTTGCTGCTCTGCCAGAGATCGATACCGAGCACGAGGATGAAGAGTTGGCCTTGGCCAATAGCAATAAAACCAGTGTTCTGCAGTTCCCCCACTTGCTTTTGGGTGTACTGGCCATGTTTTTATATGTGGGCGTTGAGGTAATGGCAGGTGATACCATTATCAATTATGGAGTATCGCAAGGTATTGCCCTGGCTACAGCCAAATTCTTCTCAACAATTACCTTATCGTGTATGATCATCGGTTATGTGGCAGGCATTGTTTGCGTACCGCGATATATTACACAGGATAGCGCATTAAAGGTTTCGGCTTTACTGGGCGTACTGCTTGCCTTCGGCGCTGTTTTTACACAAGGATATACTTCGGTGCTGTTTATCGCTTTAATGGGTCTGGCTAACTCGCTGATGTGGCCGGCTTTATGGCCGTTGGCTTTGGCCGGTTTAGGCCGGTTCACTAAAATAGGCTCATCGTTGCTTATTATGGGTATTGCGGGTGGTGCTATTTTGCCGCTGGCGTATGGAGCTCTTGCAGACAAATTCGACACCAGGCACGCGTATATCATCATGGTTCCGGCTTATTTGTTCATCTGGTACTACGCGGTCAAAGGACATAATGTTAAAAGCAAAAAAGCATAAAACGATACAGTCGGAGGATAGCAATGGAAAATAAAGAAGTAGCAGCCGGGGTAAAGCAAGTGATAGCCCAGTTTTTGATCGAGGGTAGTATAGGCGCTATTAAACCCTTTGGTTCGGGGCATATTAACGATACCTACAAAATAAGCAATGCTGATAAAAACGCGCCCGATTACCTTTTGCAGCGCATCAATCACCACATATTTAAAAATGTTCCGGGGTTGATTGATAACATCCTGTATGTAACCAATCACATTAAAAAAAAGTTGGCGCAGGTACCCGGCTCAGATGGCGATAAACAGGTGCTTACGCTGATCGGAACTAAAGATGGCTTGTTCTATCATCAGGACGAAAGCGGAAACTACTGGCGCATGTACCGTTTTATGAACGGTACCAAAAGTTATGATGTGGTAACCAACGAAAAACAGGCCCGCGAAGGCGGCAGGGCCTTTGGTAATTTTCAAACTATGGTTGCTGATGTGGAGGTTTCGAAACTGACGGAGATCATACCCGATTTTCACAATATCGTCTTCAGGCTAAGGCAACTTGATGAAGCAATAAAAGCAGATGCCGCTAACCGTGTGAAGGATGTGACCAGCGAGATCATATTTGTGAACGAACGCGCGCACGATATGGCCGAGATCCACCGGATGGGCCAGGCAGGTAAACTGCCGCTACGGGTAACACATAACGACACCAAATTTAATAATGTGCTGCTTGATGAGAATGATGTGGCCCAATGCGTGATCGACCTGGATACCATTATGCCGGGCTATACCGCCTTTGATTTTGGTGATGCCGTGAGAACCATCATCAATTCGGCACCCGAGGATGAGGCCGACCTGGAAAAAATTCAGCTGAACATACCGCTTTTCAGGGCCTTTGCCGAAGGTTTTTTGAGCCAGACCATCAATTATATGGGTGTTACCGAGATCCGGTCGCTGGTAAAGGGCGTACTGTTGCTGCCCTACATTATGGGCGTAAGATTTTTAACGGATTACCTTAACGGCGATGTGTATTACAAGATCAAATCTGCCGGGCATAACCTGAAGCGGGCAAGGGCGCAGTTTCAACTGGTTAAAAAGCTCGAAGAGCATTATACCGAAATATACGCCATCGTTCTGCAAACCGTGAACGAGAATAAAGAGCTGAACGAAATAGATATTAAGATCGACTGATGATGAAACTCAAATTTATTATCCTGGCATTTTTCACCATAGTCTTTGCATGCTTCATCGCGGCGTTTACCTATCCTGATCAAAAAAAAGCAATACCTCCTGTAAAAAAGGCTCCCAATCTACTACTCATTATTGTTGATCAATACCGCGGGCAGGCCCTTGGCCTGCAAGGCAAGGAGCATGTGATAACACCCAACCTTGATGCGCTTGGCCGTAATGGTTATGTGGTTTCGCAGATGGTGGCTAATTATCCAGTTTGCTCACCGTCGAGGGCGATGTTAATGTCGGGGAAATATCCATTGAAAAACCATGTTTATGGCAACGTAAACTCCGAAACGGAGCCTTATGGTGTAGAGCTGCCTAAGGAGATCGTGTGCTGGTCGGACATTTTAAAAGCCAACGGTTATAGCAATGGTTATATCGGCAAATGGCACCTGGATTCGCCCCACAAGCCCTACATCCCGACTTATAACAACGAAGGCGCGGTAGCCTGGAACGAGTGGACACCGCCCGACAGGAGGCACGGTTTTGATTATTGGTATGCCTATGGTACTTACGACAGGCATATGCACCCCATGTATTGGGATACCAAAGCCGTTCGCGATAGTTTTCATTATGTAAACGAATGGGGGCCGCAGCACGAAGCCGATAAAGCCATTGCTTATTTAACCGACACCGGCAATGCTTACCGCGATAAAAGCAAACCGTTTTCGTTGGTTGTTTCCATGAACCCGCCACACTCCGATTATAAAAATGTGCCTCAGCAATATGTTGACCTGTACAAGGATGTGCCGCTGGCGTCGCTGCTAAAAGACCCCAACATACCTGCTGCCGGTACGCCAATGGGCGATGAATACCGCAACAACATCAAATATTACTACGCCTGTATTGCCGGTGTTGATGCGCAGGTTGGTCGGATCCTGAATTACCTGAAACAAAGCAAGCTGGATGAAAACACCATTGTAGTATTTATGGCCGACCATGGCAACTGCCTGGGCAAACACGATGAGATCAGTAAAAACAACATTTACGAGGAATCGCTGCGGATACCATTCATTGTAAGCTGGAAAGGGCATATCAAACCAAAAACTGATACGGAACTGTTAATGAACATCCCGGATATCTATCCCACATTACTGGATATGATCGGATTAAAATCAAAAATACCCGCAGATATTGACGGCAGAACCCTGGCCCAATACATGATGACCGGCCAGGGAAAAGGGTACGACGAGCAATATATCCTTGGCGCTATTAACCCGCCTAATGCCAACTCGGGCTTTAGGGGTGTGCGCACGGCAAAGTATAAATTGGCCTATGTGCGAAAGAAGAATGTAGTGCAACCTTACCTGTTCGATCTGCAAAACGACCCCTTCGAGCTAAATAATATCTACGCCAGCAACGATAGTATTGTTAAAAAGATGCTGCCACCACTAAAGGCCTGGCTACAAAAAACCAATGATACTTTTGTACTACGCTGATATGGTTCCCGCGAGATGAATGAATTGAGTATTCCCTTTTTGCCATCACCTGGCACCGGGTGGACGTTTGATGAGATCGACAGGCAACTGGATGGCTTAGCTCATCATGATATCGATCATTTGTTATGGAGTACAGACGGGTACAAACCGCAGGTACATTTCAGCATAGCACATAACGGATCATCGATATTTTTGAGGTTTACTGTATTAGAAAACCATATCCGGATGGTTCACAATACCACCAACGACCCGGTATACAAAGACACCTGTGTAGAATTTTTTATCGGTATCGAAGATGCCCCCAATTACTACAACCTCGAGTTTAACTGCGCCGGCACCTGCGCTGTGGGGTATGGCAGCAATAAACATGACCGAAAAGATTTGCCCACGGATGTAATCGCGAACATTAAGTCTCAAACTAAACTGTGGCGTATAAACGGTGACTTTGCATATTGTTGGGAATTAACGTTAGTTATACCAACGGACATTTTTGTCTATCACACACCGGTTAACCTAAACGGCCTTAAATGCAGGCTCAATTTTTATAAATGTGGGGATGATCTACCACAGCCGCATTATTTAAGCTGGAGTAACATCGAATCAGCACAGCCAAACTTTCATTTGCCTGAGTTTTTTGGGGAAGCGTTGTTTTTAGAGGAGAAATGACATAAAAAAAGAGCAAGTCATTTTCCTGATCTTGCCCCTTTTATTTTTAATGATTTTATCTTCTATTAAAATGCGACTCCAAAGGCAAGTGCTCCGCCCTGAATGTAATCGTTACCGGGTGTATAGGTACCGGGAGAGATCGACCTATGCCCGTAAACATCAATCTTAAATCTGTTGATCCAGATCTGGATCCCTCCTACCACACCACCGAATACCTGGTTAAGCGTTCCCGGATGGGTAGCATTGGTTTGCCAGTAACCGGCTTCGGGGCCGGCATACAGGTAAATAGCCCGAAACATGCTGTATGTTTTTAATTCGTCGCCTTCTTTTCGTGTCTGATACGTCCAGCTTGAACCTAAATTAGCTTTAAATGTAACGGGCAATGTGTAAACATTCATATAAAAACTATTACCGTTACCGTTATCCATCGAATAATAGCTCCAGTTCAGTTTAAATTCGGCGCCAACGGTAGGCACATTGGTACCCTGTTTCCGGGCCATAAATTCTTTAAATATCGCACCCGAAAAAAGGCCGCCATTGGAGTATCCAGGGAAGCCCGTCATCCCGCCCTGAACAAATCCAAATTCTAAACCGGTGCTTTCGCCAACCTGGCAAACGCCTTGCAGGCCAATAAATAAGCATAAACTTAAAAACAAAAGCTTTTTCATGATAAGAAAGGTTAAAAGGTCAAAAAACTCTGGTAAGTGCCAGATTTATAGGTAATTGATTAGTAGATTAGCTTTGTATATGTAAATATACCAAATGTTTTTCTTTAACTTTACTATCAAAACCTAAATTATATTACAGTTCTGAAAGAACTAACACTCAACTCTTTAAGTTGACCATTCATTCCATCTGTTGTTTTCAATTATAAATGTTCTTTAAAACATTTCGGTCGCCTGTCGACAGATAGCACAAAATAAGCTGTTTAGTATATTTTGAGCGTTTATGACCTGATATCTCAGCTAAGATCGATGACCGGAATAGTGAGTTTACTGATTAAATACTATAAACCTCTATTTAAATTATGATTATGAAAACTTTATCACTCATCTTTCTGCTCATGTGCCCTTTAACCTTAATGGCACAGATCGACGTTACTGTGCAAGGCACTACCTATAAATCACCCGCTATCGGCGAGCTTAAATCGCCCGAAGCATTAAAAAGCGCCGCCGCTACGGCGCAAATGGCAGCACAAGCGTTGACCGGCGAAGCGGCCGGCTTAAATGCATCGGCCAAGGCTACCGAAACAGAAATGAATGGATTAACCGGCAAAACCAAGGACTATACCGAAAAGCTTGACAATTATAACAAAAACGCGTTAGGGCCCTATAAAGAGGACCTTAATCAGTACACCACCAACCTTAATAAATACACATCAATATTAACTACATATAACAACGATGTAGCGGCAAACAATGCCTTACCTGCAGATAAGAGGGACGCAGGAAACGTAGCGCGGCTAAATGGCCGCAAGGCCGACCTGGACGATTGGAAAGGCAAGCTGGATACCTGGAAAGGTAGCCTGGATACAAAAAAAGCAAGTGTAGATCAACAAATGCAGGCAGTGAATGCCGACAGGGAGGTACTGATACAACAATATGCAACCGTGAGAGCAAAACTAAATGATATACAGGCACGGCTTAAACTGGCCTACCAGCAATTACTCAGTTGTAAAACCTATGCCGAACAATGCAATACCGCATTAAAAACCAATTATCCGACCTATACCGGGATAGCCGCTACCGACTGGTTTGGGTCGACTGTATGGAAAGGCACCGTAGGAGACCTGGAAACCGAAATGGAAAACCTGAAGGCATTATCGGGTAAGGTTTTTGGTGGGAATTGACATAGATGTTATATACTGTAAAATGGCGCGCTCTTGCATAAATGCACGGGCGTGTTATTTGTAATTTCACTATTGCGGCCCTATCCACACAAACATTCTACACTATTTTCTGTTATAATCATGATCGTAAATATTTACGATCATGATCAATAATACAAACTTATGAAGTTCCTAAAAATAGCCCCTATCTTATTCCTTGGCGCAGTACTGATCACCAGTTGCGTGAGCAAAAAGGAATATATGCAGCTACAGTCGGAAAACTCCAAGCTGCAGGATGCCAACAAAGACCTGACCACACGTTACGCCTCCACTACGCAAGACCTGAATATAGCCAAGAGCCGTAATGCCAGCCTCGAAGAGCAGATAGCACAGCAAAAATCGGCATTGGCAGCCTTACAGGAATCGCTCGATAAATGTTTGGCAGGCAACAATCAGGGCGGCGCCAATATCGCCAAACTGGTTGATGAGATTAACGTGTCCAATAAATACATCCGGCACCTGGTCGACGTTAAAAACAAAAGCGACTCGCTTAATATGGTTTTAACTACCAATCTAACCCGCTCGTTAAGTGCCGACGAGATGAAGGATGTAGATGTGAAAGTTTTGAAAGGTGTGGTGTATATCTCCTTGTCGGATAATATGCTGTACAAGTCAGGCAGTTATGAGATATCTGATAAAGCCGGCGCTTCGCTGGCCAAAATAGCCAAGATCATCACCGATTACAGCACCTACGATGTTTTAATTGAAGGTAATACCGATAATGTACCTATTTCACAGCCCAACATCCGTAATAACTGGGATTTAAGTGCTTTACGTGCCTCCTCGGTAGTGCAGGCCCTGCAGAACAACTATGGGGTCGATCCGAAGCGTTTAACAGCTGGCGGCCGTGGCGAGTATAACCCTGTGGCCGATAATACCACTGACGCGGGTAAATCAAAAAACAGGCGCACGCAGATCATCATCACGCCAAAACTCGATCAGTTTATGGACCTGATAGGCAAAGCGCCCGAAAAACCACAATAAAATTTAACGATTTTTAACATTACGGGGCGCCGCTCAATACTTGGGCGGCGTTTTTTTATGAGGCTTTCAATCCTGAAAAACAAACCCCCTGTTCCTGGTATAGTTTATCCATAATGAGTCTATCCAGCGGCTTTAGGATATAGAAGTGCGTGTGTTGTTCAACAATATCATCGCGTTTGCCTAAATAAACAAAGGCCTGATCGAACGAATGAAAGCTGAAATGTACCTGGTATTTCAACCTTGGATCTGAGATAACCAACGAAGTTTCGTCGTCTTCAAAATCAAGGCTATAGTCGGTGTATTGCCCGTTCAGCTCACCCGGAAAATAATATTCGAGGCCTGTTCCAAGCGATGGGATACGGGGTATTACAAACAAAGGCAGCGTGCTCCTGGAAGCGTCGCTGGTATCTGCTTCGGCATTAAATGCCAGCCCGAGCGTAGAGTTGGCGCTCCTCGCAAAAACCATCTGGTATACCGGTACTCTTTTCATGTTATACATTTAACCAGATAAAGAGCAATACATCGGTATACTGTACGGATACAATCTTGCGCCAAAGGGCTTTTAGCCGGGCAATGTGATAAGGGTTCATAGATAGCGGTATTGTAATGCTAAATTGCACAACATCACTTTATCAAAAAACCGTGAAAACACCGGAATTCAACCGTAAAAAAACAATTTTCCGGTTGAAACCTTAGTGCAGCCGCTTACGTTTAAGCAAGCCGCCTGTAGTATCTTCGATGCTTTGCTGTACGATAAAGGCCTTGGGATCGACGTTCAGTATCGCATTCTTTAACGCCGGTATCTCCAAACGGGTAGCCACGGTAAAAATAATATCGCGCGGATCGTTGATCTGCCCGTCTTTACCGTAACCGCTTTTACCTTCGTAAATAGTTACGCCGCGGCCCAATTGTTCGGTGATGACCGCCCTGATCTCTTCACTTTTTAAGGATACGATGGTAATGCCGGTGTACTGCTCTATACCGTTCAATATAAAATCGACCATTTTTGATGCAGCCAGATAAGTTAAAATGGAATACAACGCCGGCTCAATACCCAAAAAGAAAGCCGCCGCCGAAAATATCAATACATTCAGTATCAGGATAAAATCGCTTACCTTGATCAGCTGTGTTTTCTTACTCACCAGCAATGCCGCTATCTCGGTCCCATCCAGTACCGCGCCGCCGCGCATGGCAAACCCTATACCCACGCCGATAAAAAAGCCACCGAATACAGCCGTCAACAATTTATCGTGGGTAACATCTGGGTAGTTGATCAACGCCACGCAAAGCGAAAGACCGGCAATGGCCAGGGTACTTTTCACTGCGAACCTGACGCCCAACTTATGGTAACCCAACCACAAAAACGGCACGTTGATGATAAAGATGAGCAGCGAGATCGAGATATGCGTGGTATCCGCAGCAAGCATGGATATGCCCGTAACCCCGCCATCAATAAAATGGCTCGACAATAAAAAGCCTTTCAAGCCCATCCCGGCGCTTAATATGCCCAGCAAAATCAGTGCAGTATCCTTAACTGTATTTTTTAGCCTCATATCCAAAATTAAGCATCCACAGCATAAATGTGTTATTTAATTCGGATTGAATAAATACACGGAAGCATATTCGTTTACATTGCGTAGTTTTATCACCGGTATAGTTTTCTCAGGCTATCATGAATAGGATAATGAAAATATCGGTCTTTGTCATCATTATTTCTGTAGGCGCGGTGCTTGGTATCCGGCACATATCGCATACTGATGAACATGTCAATAATATTCATCGCGTTATGCCCAACGCCCTGAAAAACATGTTCGGCATTAACGCTTACGAGTGGAATTTTTTGCAAAACCCCGGGAATCTCAACGACGCATCGCATGTGTATCCGCCTAAAATTGACCTCATTAAAAGCTTCAGCCAGGTGCGGCATTACCTGGATTGGGAAAAGATAGAGCCTGCCGAAGGCAGCTTTACTTTTAACCCTGCCAATAATGGTGGCTGGAACTACGACGCCATGTACCTGGCTTGTAAGCAAAACAATATCGAAGTGCTGGTTTGTTTAAAAAACTGCCCGCCATGGCTTGTAAAAACCTACCCCGCCGCTCAGCAAGGGGGCGAAAATGTGCCCGCACCTTATGGCTTAGACAGGCTAAAACCGGCTACATACCTGCTGCAGGCTAAAGCGGCTTTTCAGTTTGCGGCGCGGTATGGATATAATAAAAATGTACCTGCACAATTGGTTACCGTTAATACCAAACCACGCTGGACGGCCGACCCGGTGAATGAGGTGAAGACCGGACTGGGATTGATCAGGTACATCGAATGCGACAACGAACGTGATAAATGGTGGAAAGGCAAACAGGCTCAGCAAAGTGCCGAGGAGTACGCAGCCAACCTATCTGCCTTTTACGATGGAGACCAGGGCCGCCTGAGCAAAGATGCCGGCGTAAAAACTGCCGACCCCGGCATGCAGGTGGTAATGGGCGGCCTGGCCAACCCCGATCCTGATTTTGTGCGCCGGATGATCGACTGGTGCAAGATACACCGCGGGTATCGCAAAGATGGCAGCGTCGACCTGTGCTTCGATGTAATCAATTATCACTTTTACCCCAACGATAACCAGGGCAACAGCGATAAACAGGCAACACGCGGCAAAGCTCCCGAACTAACCGAAGCAGCTCGCGTTGCGGATAGTTTTGTGGCTTTAGCCGATGCGACCGCTCACAGGCCCGAAGTTTGGGTAACCGAGTGTGGTTATGATCTGAACGGCCATAGTCCGCAGCGGGCCATTAAGATCGGTAATAAAACAGCCGAAGAAACCCAGGCCGACTGGATATTGCGATCGGCCCTGTTGTTTAACCGGCATGGTATAAAGCGCCTGTTTTTTTACCAGTTGTTTGATGATAACCCAACCAGCACCGTTCAATACGGCACCTCCGGCTTAACTGATGAACATACGCTTAAACGCCGCCCTGCTGCTGATTATATTTTACAAACTGCTCGATTAACCGGTAACTACACTTATACCAAAACTATCAATAATGATCCGCTGGTGGACGTTTACCAATCCGGACTTAAAAAAATGTATGTATTGATGATACCTGATGAACAAGGCCGCAGTGGTCATTTCATCCTGAACCTCGGCACCGCCAACGCAGTCATCCATACCCTTAAAGTTGGTTCCGAAACGATGGTTGATCATACCCAAAAAACCGCAAACGGCAAACTGGATGTGACCGTTTCAGAAACGCCTGTATTTATTGAAGGAATATAATTTAATACTGCCCGCGATAGAACCTGTTATCCCGGTTAATTTTTATGGGATTGGCGTTGTACCACGCATAAAAGGCGTCCCATTTAGGCTTATTGGCTTTATACCAGGTGCTAAAACCCGCTTCGTCGCCCTTCATTAACAGCCAATGATTATACGCTTCAAAATGCCCGGCTTTTATAATCTCATCCTGGTAATTGAACAAAGCGTTAGGGTACAACTTGTCGTAACCCATTTTATGATACGATCTGATAAAACCTGTACGGATATTGTTCAGTGATTCCAGGTCGATGGTTTTTGGGGCGCCAACGTTCATTAACACCGGTAAGCCATACGCCAGGTTAAACGGCATTTTAAACTTCGAGATATCTTCTTTAGGGTCGACATTAATGGTATCGCGCTTACTAAAATCAACACGTACCTTACCGCCGTCGCCAATAGTAATACTGGTTTTGTAAGTATCAAAAAGCAGCTTGCTTATCTCATCCCGGCGCTTGCCGCTACGCTCCAGGTTCATAAATATTTCGCCGTATATCAGGCCCCAAACGGTTTCGCTTGTGGCGCAGTAAATACGCGAGGCCCAATAATAATTTGATGCAAAAGCAGGGTCGGCTTTGATACCTTGTTCGCAAAAATCAAGCGCCTTAACAAAATCCTGTTTACCTATCCGGATCACTGCCGATTCGAGGTACAGCTCGCCCGCATCGGGGAATAGCTTAAGCCCGGCCTCATAGGTTTCAATAGCTTTATCTTTCATCCCGGTATCATCATAACTATTGCCAAGCAACTGGTAAACCCGGGCAAAAACATCTTTATAGCTTTTTAATTTGAGCAGTATTTCGATAGCGCGTTGATAGTCTTTAGTACTGTAATAGCAATACGCCATCTCGTAAGGGTAAATGGCGCTTGCAGGGTCGAGCTTTTGGGCGTCGGCTAAAAGGTTAAGTGCTTCCATAAACCGACCCTGATCTTCGAGTGCAACTGCCTGGCGGCCCAAATCTTTGGCCTTTAACAGGTTGCTTTGTGCGGAAGCAACATTTACGACAAAAAATAGCAATAAAAAGATGGCCGATTTAAGTGTGTGATACATTGCTCATTATACTTTGCGATAAAAGTATATATCAGGATTTTATATACCCTTATAAGTGCTGTATAATTAACAAACATTAACAGATGATGTGCAAAAATGCTTTTCAGGTTTTATCTGCACATTTTTTCATTTGCACATTCATCAGGCAGGTTTTACCGGGCTGCCTACCCAATCAGTACCCGGCGAAAGGTTTTCGCCCTTCATTACCAACGATAGTGCACTGATATTGGTATCGTTACCTATCTCACTATCGTACAATACAATGGTGCGCGACCCTACGCTGCTCCTGTCGCCTATTTTAACCGGGCCAATCTTCATTACCCTGTCTTCAAACAGGTGTGTTTGCGGGCCGCAATCCTCATTCAGCTCCACATCGTCGCCCATCGTGATCATATCATGTTCGGTAAAGTCGGTAGTGTTCAACCAGGCACGCTTACCGATTTTTACGCCCATTAGCTTCAAAAACAATGGCAACCAGGGCGTACCGCGCAGATAGTCCAGTAAAAACGGTACAGCCAGTGCCTCATAGGTTGAAGTAACGGCTTCGCTGCGCCAAACCATCCAGGTCCACATAGGTTTTTGCCTCGCCCGGTATTTGCCGATGAAGGCCCATTTTAACAACAGCACTAATAAAAATGCCGGTATACCCATAAACCTCAGGTAATACACCGGGAACAATACGATCACCTTCCACATTGGTTCGTCGATAACCAGCGAGTGCGCATAAGCGATGAACAAAATAGTAAAACAAATAATTGCGCTTTCGGGTAAGATGATGCGTATAAACTCGACCGTCCCGCGGGCCAACCTGCGCCCCCATTTCGGGGTAACCGTTAACTCGGGCGGGTAAACCGTACTCCCCTGCCGGCGCGGCATAGCTATGGCCGGCGAGCCGAACCAATCGCGTGCGGTCTCGGTTTCCAATTGCTCTGCGCTTGGCGGAGTTGATAACACACCTACCAGCATATCGCCGGGCAAATGATAGCCCTGCGGTATCAGGGCGCTGTTACCCACAAAGCTGTTGCTGCTGATAACCGTCTTGTCCAGTATCAGTTGCTGGGCACGGATATCGGCCTCGCCGAGCGTAACCGCATCGGCAATAAAGGCTCCGTCGCCTATCTCAAGTAGTGGGTGGGTAACATTACTGGCTGTGGATACCTCGGTATTCTTACCGATCTTCGCGCCAAGCGCTCTGAAGAACATTGATACAAAAACGGTTGCATAGATAGGATGTAATACGATCAGGCATAACGATATCAGCTGATCGGCAAACCATTTGCGCATATAAGCCAGGCTGTATATGGGGTATTTGCCGGGTTTAAGCCTCCATTGCAAAGCCCGGGTTAACACAATAGTTTCGCATGCAAAAAGCACGATGTAAATTGTTGCCAGTATTGGGATACGCCACATGTAGGTAAAATCCCAGGGGTCGGCGTTGTTATCGAGGTTGTTTACCGCGATAATGATCGGGATAAGCGGCAACAGGATAATAAAAGGAAATACCGCTACCGATACCGCAAAGGCAAACATGTACCGTTTGCGTTTAGCTGGGGGCACCGGCAAAGGTTGTGGAAGTTCGTCAATAGCTTTGGTCTCTTTTAACTGTGCCGGGCTACCGTACCAGATCTCGCCGGGGCGAATGGTTTTCCCCTCCTGCAGGTGGCTCAGGTCCTGGAGTTCGCTCCACTCTTCCATTACAGCACCGCCCGCTATGACGGCGCCGCTGCCGATATACGCGTGATCGCCTAAGGTTATCTTTCGCAATTTGAGCATACCATCCTCAACCCAGGCGTTATTGAGCATCACATCCGAGCTGATGCTCACATCGCGGCCGATACTTACCAGATCTTCGGCCCCGATACTAAACTGGCTGATCTGCGCATCGGCTTCCACCTTAACGCCCAGCATCCGTAAAAAGAAGGGATATAGCGGCGTACCGTTCAAAAACTGCATCGGCAGCAACCTGCTGATCGTCCGCACAAACCACCAGCGGAAATAGTAAGTGCCCCACAGCGGATAATCGCCCTCTTTCATTTTACCGATGACCAGCCATTTTGATAAAACAATGGTAGAGGTGTACAGAGGTGGGATGAAACAGAAGAATACCAATGCCATCAGCAAGGCAAAGGCGCGGGTCTGATCATCCTGCTCAAAGTAATAATAAGCCAGGTAGGGCGAAAATATCTCCACGGCAAACAACCCGAAAATGATACCCAGCGACACTGTTTGGGCCGCCCAACAAGCTAAATAGCGTATCAGCCGCACTTTGTTAAAAGTGCGCTCTTTCTTTTCGGTTTTAGCGTGTGTTTCCCACTCCTGCACCAGTGAACTTAACGGCCGGTGCAGGTAAATATCCTTTAACGATGCCTGCGGGATGCCCGCATCGCGGCGAAGGCGCGATACCAAAGCAGCCGCAAGCAAAGAGTGGCCGCCCAAATCCTCAAAAAAGTCCATCGACAGGGTGACGGTTTTATTGGGAAAGGTTTTATTCAGCACGGCCAGCAAACGGTCGGCAAGCGGTGCATTCAGATCGAGCGTATCGGTTGGGTCGCCGCTGGTGGCCAATAATATATCGGGCACAGGTAGCGCTTTGCGGTTGATCTTTCCGCTGGGCATGCGCGGCATTTCGGGTAACCCAACAATAGTACCCGGTACCATATAGCCTGGTAATACTTTCAATAGCTCGGCGCGCAGCACAGCTTCGTCGACTTGGGTATTATCTTCGGTAACTACGTAACCCACCAATTGGTCCTGTTCGTTGCTGTCCTTTTTAACGGCTACCGCTGCCGACATAATGCCCGGCAGGCCATTCAGTTTAACTTCGATCTCACCCAGTTCGATGCGATAGCCACGGAGTTTGATCTGGTCGTCAAAGCGGCCCTGCAGGTCGACGGTTCCATCCTCGTTAATGATGCAGGCATCGCCGGTACGATATATCCTGTCGCCCGGCATATCCGCCAGCGATTCGGGTTTATCTACAAATTTTTCCCTGGTTAGCTCGGGCAGTTTAACATACCCGGCGGATAATCCCGGCCCGCTGATTACCAGTTCGCCGCGTTCGCCCCGGGGCAGCAGGTTCAATTGCTCGTCTACCACGGCCAGGTTATAATTCGGCAATGGGTCGCCTATGGTTATCGGGTCGCCGGGCTGCAGGTGTGCTATCGTAGCGGTAACTGTTGTTTCGGTTGGCCCGTAACTGTTGTAAAATTGCCTGCCCGGTTTAGCCCACTTAGCCAGTACCTGCGGGGTACAAGCTTCGCCGCCGGCGTTCACCAGGCGTATCTTGGGGTTATCCTCATCAATCACTGCAAGCAAACTCGGTACAGCATGCAATATGGTTATATTTTGTTTTTTTAAAACGTCGCCCAACTCGTCGATAGCTTTCGAAGTAGTATTATCGGCTACCCAGATGGTGGCGCCTGCCAGATAGCTTACCCAGGTTTCCTCGCACCACATATCAAACGAAACAGAAAAGCCCTGGTAAACACGATCGCTGCTATTGATATGGAAAATGCTTTGTTCGGCCCGCACCAGCTGGCATATCTGTCGGTGACCGATCGGTATGCCTTTGGGTTTGCCTGTACTGCCCGATGTATATAATATATAAGCGCAATTGTCCGGTTCCGGGTGCTGGGTCAGCTCAAAAGTTTCACTTGCTTGCGGCTGCGCCGGTACGCTCAGCATCGGGCAGGTTACGTTTAATTGCCCGGCACTGAAACAGGCATCGGCTTCGCACTCGGTTAAAACGGTCTCTACCCTTTCGGCAGGCATTTCCCGGTCGACCGGTACATAGGTCGCTCCCGCTTTAATGATCCCTAATACCGCCACATGCAACTCTAACCCACGCTTCCACCATATACCCACTTTTGCGCCGCGCTTTATTCCTTCGTGCTCCAGGTAAGCGGCAACCTTATCGCTCCAATGATCGAGCTGGGCATAGGTAAGCGATTCATCCCCAAAGATGAGTGCGGTATGATCAGGGTTAATTTTAGCAGTATGAGCGAAGATATCGGCCAGGGTTTCATTGCGCAGCAGATCGGGACGATCAGCTCCTTTGATGATGCTGACAGAGTTAGCGACAGATAAATCAGGGTACACTTTAGTAGGTTATATTTTGGCTATAAACACCAATTTGACATACAATGATAGGCATAGTTTATTGGTTATTTATGGGTAATTAAAAATTTACAGGGCAGTGTTCGAGTGCTGTATTTAAACTAAATTTTGTGCCCGATTGTTCGGTGAATATAGAAATATATTTTACCGGGTAAGCACGTTTACCTTCGCTTATACTATAGATATATCTTAAACGTCGTCCCGCGCCCTACCTCGCTGCTTACCACAATTTTGCCGCCCATGGCTTCCACCTGGCTTTTGGTGATGAACAGGCCAATGCCTTTGCCATCGCTGTTTTCGTGGAAGGTTTTGTACATGCCGAAAAGCTTATCGGCATTTTTTTGCAGGTCGATACCCAGGCCGTTGTCCGTAATTTCTAATACCTGCTGCCCGTCTTCGGTGTAACTGCTTACCACAATAATGGTTTGCTTACCCGGGTCGCCGTACTTTACCCCATTCGACAAAAAATTAAATAAAATACTCTCGATGTATGCCGGGTTGTATTTGATCTCGAGGCTTGGAGCTACTTTATTAACAATAAGCGCATCGCGGTAGCTCGAATTATTTTTCAGTTGTAATATGGCCTTCTCAACATAGGTAAACAGGTTAAGCTTGGTACGCTCTAAACTGATGCTGGTTTGTATGGATACAACCTCATTAAGGTGCATAATGGTTTCGCTCAATTGGTCGGATACTTTTTCGAGGTGTCCCAACAATATCTGTTCTTCTCCCCGGTTTTCGGCCTCCTGTAACAGTTTAACCAGTATTTCAAAATTGCCGGAGTGTGTTCGCAGGTTGTGCGATATGATGTATGCGAAATTAATAAGCCTGTTGTTTTGCTCGGTTACCAGGTCGAAGGCATTTTGCAATTCTTGTTCCCTGGTCTTTTTCTCAGTTATATCCGTTACGTAACCGTGCCAAATCACGCTTTTATCGGGTTGTAATTCTGGCCGCGATGAACCATGCAGCCATTTAACCGGCTGCCCGGGTATGGACAGCCTGAACTCGTGTTCCCAGCGCGTAAGTGTATTGAACGATGTAATAACCGAGCGGTAAAATGCGGCAAAATCGTCCTGGTGTATCCGGTTAAAAACGGGTGTCGAATCGTATCTTAATTCATCGGGCGTCAAGCCAAACAACTCAACAGTACCACCACTGGCAAACGGGAAGCACGATCGGCCGTCGGGGAAAAACTGGAACTGGTAGATCACTCCGGGTATCTGCTCGGATAATTTGGTTAATAAGGCGTCGCGCTCCTTCAGGGCATCCTCGGCTATTTTGCGCTCACGAATATCGCGCATACTGCCTTCAAACCCGCAAAAAGTACCATAGTCGTCAAACAGCAAATGCGCATTGATAGATGTATGCACAATCTCGCTGCTGCTGGTTTTTAACCGCACCTGGAAATCGTTTACCTTGCCGTGTTCTTTCAGCAGGTCGACCAGCTTCTGCCGGTCTTCGGGGTAATAATAAAAATCTTCTACATGGCTGCCGATGATCTTCTCCCGCTTGTAACCCGAATAGTTCTCAATAGACGGGCTGATCTCGGTTACGATCCCATTGACATCGGTCTGATAGAAAACGTCTTGCACGTTTTCAAATATTTTGCGGTATTTGGCTTCGCTTTCGCGTAGTTTTATTTCGGCGCTGCGGCGCAGCGTGATATTCTCTATCTGTGATACAAAATGAAGGGGTTTACCTGCATTATCGCGCACCAGCGATACGCTCAGTAACGCCCAAATAATATTCCCGTCTTTGTGGATATACCTTTTTTCGATCTGATAGTTGTTAATCTTACCTTCAAGTACCTTCACCACCATGCCTATATCATGCTCCAGATCATCAGGGTGTGTTATATCCTGGAAGGTTAGCCCCATCAGTTCGTCGCGGGTGTAACCCAGCAAATCGCATAGTACATGGTTTACTTTCATCCATTTACCGTCAAGCGATACCAGGGCCATGCCGATAGTAGCATTTTCAAACGCGCTCCTGAACTGCTGTTCGCCGATCTCGAACTCCTCACGCATCCTTTTCTGGCTGTCGATATCCTGAAAAGTGCCGTATAGCCGTTTACAGGTTCCACTCTCAAACTCGGCATGGCCGATAATGCGCGTCCACAGCTCCTTACCGGTAGCCGTGGTAATCTTGATTTCGAGATTATATGATCTCCCGCTTTTTATCGCTTCGTTCGTGGCATCATCTATCAGTTTGCGGCTGGCCTTATGCAAAATAAAACCCGAACCTTTGCCGGTTATGATATCGTACTGCGGTTCGTAATCGTAAGGCACTTCGTATATCTGCTTAACTACTTTTGACCATCTTGCCTTTTTCCTGATCAGATCAACCTCCCAGCCGCCTACACGGGCTACCTGGTTAGTCAGATCGAGCAGGTTTTCTGCTTTTGTCAGCCTGTCTTCAGTATTTTTTTGGTGAGAGATATCAATTACGCAACCCGACATTTTAAGCGGTTCGGCACTTTGCCCGCGGGTTGTTATCTCACCTGTGCACCGCAGCCACAGCAGCGAGCCGTTTTTATGCCGGTAACGGGCCTCGTTTTGGAAGGGTATTTTGCCCTGGCTCTGCGCATGCTGCTTATAGTTTTCCAGTATAACTTGAAGGTCATCAGCAAAAACCAGCAGTTCCCATTTAAATGGCATCTGCTCCCGGCTACTGCTATCGTAACCGAGCATACTTTTAAAAACGCTGCTTAGCTGTATTGCCCCTTCGGGAATATTCCATTCCCAAAAACCAATACCTGCGTTTTCAAATACGGCCGGACCAATAGCATCCATAGTTTACGGGAGCAAATGTGGTTAATAATATAAACTGTACGGTATTAATTTACGTAAATTGGTTGAATGAATTTACAATCTATTTTATTATCCGCAAAATTAACAGGTATGAAACAGGTTAAGCCTTTACAATAATTGTTTCGGATAAAATTTTATTCTGAGCGCATTAACAGGAGTATTATTATTAATTAAATTTCGACGATTAATTGTAACTTAAAGTTAATCCGGACGTAAAAACGCGCATGGCACAAGCCCCGGTTACTCAAAATGGGTAATCAGGTACACAGTATAAATTTTATTACCCGGTAAACACCTACGGTATATGCCTGTTAAACATCAAAACATTTATTTAAGGTTAAACAATCATAACAAACCGGTAATTTTTTGACAAATATCAATTTGGTACAGCTTGTGCATATAAACTTTTACAAAAACATTTTTAATTATTATATTTAGGTATCTTTAGAAAAGATTGCATTAAAGACAACCGTACATTAAATTTTACGTATGTAAACGGGAAGTATTATATTATTCTCTCCCTAAAAACTCTTTAAGTGAATGAAGACACAAATACTTGTAGTAGACGATGACCTGAGCATTTTAAAGCTGTTAAACTTTATATTGGCAAAGGATTATGATATCATTATAAAAAACAGCGGCCTGGAAGCGTTAAGCTGGCTCGAAGAGGGTCACGATCCGGCCCTGATCATATCCGATCTGCAAATGCCCTACCTCGACGGGCAAACATTTGTACGCAACCTCAAAATAAGCGGTTTTTATAAGGATACGCCGATAATCGTATTATCGGGTACCGATAACCTGGGCGAACTGGTTGCCGATATGCCTTACAATATCGATTCGTACCTGCACAAGCCATTTAACCCCACTTCATTAAAAGAAGCGATCACCAAGGTTTTAAATTTACACGATGCCTAATATGCAAACAAGTTGGGATAACGCTATCCAACAGCAAAACAAGGTGGCCTATGTTAGCTCGGGGCCCGAAGACGAATTGGTTAACGAGCTTAAACATCATTTTGCCGTGCGGCATGTTTTAACATTCAATGCTTTTGAAGATTATCTGTCGGAACAATCGCTGCTAACCCTGCCCGATATTTTGTTGATGGAGATCGATGAAGCCGAATATTGCTTTACCCTTGTCGAAAAAATAAAGAAAAACCCTATGCTGCATGGGTTGCTGATTGTATTGCTTGCCAGAACACCCAACAGTGAATGGAAAGCCAAAGCCATGCAGCTCAAGGTGAATGATTTGTATAACTATCCGCTGCCAATAGATTACCTGTGCGAGCGCCTTAACTTTTTAATCAAGTTTAAGCTCATCAGGCCAAAATTATCGGAACTATTAAACCAGGTTGACGTTACCTACAAAATGCCTTTCAGCAAAAGGTTTTTTGATATCGTATCATCGGGCTTCGCTATCTTACTGGCATCTCCTATTATGCTGGTAGTGGCCATAGCCGTTAAATTAGATTCGAAAGGCCCGATCATCTATAAAAGCAAACGTGTCGGCACGGGTTATAAAGTGTTCGATTTTTACAAATTCCGTTCGATGCGTACCGACGCCGACAAGATGATCGCGAGCTTATCTGACCTGAACCAGTATGCAGCCGAAGAGGAAGGAAGTAAAAAAGCGGCGTTCGTTAAAATTAAAAACGATCCGCGTATCACCAAACTCGGTAATTTTATTCGCAATACCAGTTTGGATGAACTGCCTCAGCTTTTTAATATTTTAAAAGGCGATATGTCGTTAGTAGGTAACCGACCGCTGCCTTTGTACGAAGCCGAGATGCTGACATCGAACGAGTGGTCGATGCGCTTTTTGGGACCAGCCGGCTTAACAGGCCTGTGGCAGGTAAGCAAGCGCGGGAAAGAGGATATGTCTGAACGCGAGCGTAAAAAACTGGATAATTTTTATGCGCAAAATTATTCGTTCTGGCTCGATCTGAAGATTTTATTAAGCACATTTCCTGCCTTGTTCCAAAAAGAAAAAGTTTAATTTCGCGAATGAGAAAATCTGTAATACCTGTTTATATACTGCTGCTGTTTATACTGTCATTATCAAAGAGCTACGCACAGGAAAGTATTATGAATGATATTTCGTACCCCTTTCTGGATAAGCTTATTGCTACTGCCAAACAGAACTATCCGCAGGTAAAAATTAAACAGGAGCAGGTATTGATCGCCAAAAACACCTATTCGATATCTAAAAAATCGTGGTTCGATTTTCTATCGTTCTCGTATATCTACAGCCCGCAAACCAATATTAACCTTGCGGCTACCAACGTATTCGCCAGTATATTTCAGGGATACCAGATAGCGATCTCACTAAACGTCAAATCGCTGTTTGAAAAACCTTTCCTGATCAAAAACGCTAAAGAGAACCTTTACATAGCACAGCTCGAACAGCAGGATTTTAACCTGAACATTGAGCTGGAAGTAAAAACACGTTATTTTAACTATATCAGGCAGTTAGGCATACTCAGGCTCAGAACCCGCACCAGCCAGGATGCCGAAAGCCTGATAAGCCAAACCAAACACCAGTTTGAAGCCGGCTCAGAAACGATGGAAAACTATACCAAGGCCACTACCAGTTTTGCCGAAAATAACCAGGCGAAATTAGATGCCGAGGCCTCGGTATTAATTGCCAAGGCCTCGCTCGAACAGATTATTGGTAAAAAGTTAGAAGAGGTACGATAAATGGAGCCTACAAATTTTTTCTCTCTTGTAAAAAAGTCGAAACTGGTATTAATTACGATACCGATAGTAACGGCTGTTGTAACCTATTACCTGGTACGCAATCTGCCCGATACCTATAAATCCAAAGCGCAGATCTCGACCGGAACTGTGGACAGGTCGCAGCAATCGGTAATGACCCAAATCGCGGCCGAATCTCAGGTAAGCCAGGAATTCAGTAACATGATGGCGGTGATGCAGATGAAAAAGGTTATCGACCAGGTTTCGTACCAGCTTATCCTGCACGATCTGACCGGTTCGCCTGCCAATATGTTTCGCAAACCAAGCAAGGATTTTAAGAACCTGAACCCCAGTGCGCGCCAACATGCCATAGAAGTATATACCCGTTTATATAACAACCACCAGGCACTATCATTATGGGACCCCGACCAGAACGGGCTAAACCGGGTACTGGCTTCGATGGGCTATGATTATGGTGCGATAACCTCAAAACTGGTATCCTACAGGTCGGAGTCGAGCGATTTTATCACGGTTGAATACGAATCGGACAACCCGCTGCTATCGGCATTTGTAGTTAATACGGTCATCACCGAGTTTATCAATTTTTATACGTCGCAAAATAAAGACAACGAGCTCAGAACCGTTGCGTTTTTAGATACGGCGGTACAAAAGAAGAAAACGGTTTTGGATAGCGCCGTTAAAAAACTGGAGGAATATAAGATCAGGAACCACATCCTTAACCTGAACGAACAAACCAAAAGCTTATACACCCAAATCTCGGATTTTGAGAGCCGCAAGCAGCAGGCTGAGAAGGATATTGCAGCTTACGGGGGCACCATCAAAAACATAGATAAAAAGTTCGACCCGAACGACCGCAAATATTTTGAAAGCAGTTTAACCAAGATCAACAACGAAATTGTTAACCTTACCTCGCAACGCAATGCCTTAACCGATGCGTTGATACAAAGCAACTATAACGACGTTTACAAGCAAAAGGTCGACTCGGTACAGCGGCTCATCAACGAAAAGATGAACGAATCGTCCGACAAAAGTATCTACAGCCCGCTGGCAACCAAGGCGTCGCTGATGAATCAAAAGCTGCAGTTGCAGCAATCGCTCGATCTTGCTAAATACAGCATCGGTTCGCTCGACAGGGAAACCGCCCGCCTTAAGGCTAAACTTGATGTTTTGGTTCCTCACGAGGCCGTAATTCAGTCGCTCGAAAACGCTATCGACGTAGCGCAAAAAGATTACCTGGAAATGCTGCAGAAGGATAACCAGGCAACCATGCAATCGAGCTTTGCCCCTAAGCTGCACCAGGTTGATATAGCTATGCCGGGCGGCGCACAGTCATCAAAAAAGATGCTGCTGGTTGTAGTTTCGGGCATCGTTAGCGAAACGTTGTGCCTACTGGTGCTATTTGTGCTGTTCTATATCGATAACTCGATTAAAGACCCTAAAACATTAGCCAATAAAACCGGCCTGCCGGTATTGGGTTATCTTACAACTATCGAGGGCGAAACCCTCGACCTGAAAAAACTTTGGGATGTTGAGAACCGCAATAAAATGCAGCAATTTAAAGATCTGCTGCGGTCCATCAGGTTTGAAATAGACCAGGAGCTGAGAGCAAGTAAAATATTGGCTGTTTCGAGCCTCGAGCCTGGCGAGGGAAAAACCTTATTGGCTATAAGCCTTGCCTATTCATACTCCATTATCAATAAAAAAGTATTGCTGATAGACGGCAACCTCGAAAACCCATCTATCAGCGAAACCGTTCAACCGAAGATTTTCATCGAAGATTTCTTCAGGGATGATAGCATTTCGAGCGAGCTGTACCGCGGCGGTATGAGCGTGCTTGGTAACCGCGGGACAGACATCACTTTGCTTGAGATTGAGAACGAAGATATCATCCGCGAGAAATTTACCGGTCTTAAATCAAAATACGATATCATTATCATCGAAGTGCCCGCCCTCAATGCAATGAACAAAGCCAAAGAGTGGATGCTTTTTGCCGATAAAACCATTGCCGTGTTTGAAGCCAACCAAAGCCTTAACGAGGAAAAAAATATGAGCATCAGATACCTGAAGTTTTTGGGGCCAAAATTTGGCGGCTGGGTGTTCAACAAAACAAACAGTAAAAAAGCCTGAAAAAAGGGCAGGCAGGTTAAATAACTATTTTGTTATCTGAGTTTAATAAACATGAGTAACCTACTTTCAATTATATGGATCATTATACAGGTTATCATTGGCTTTAACCTGGTGTTTCCGTTATTGCTGTTTTTATTCTATGGCATCCGCAAAAGCGTTGTCTCACCAAATAAAGAGGGCGTTTTGTTACACGACCCCGATTACGGCATTATTGTAACCGCTTACGAGCAGACAGACAATTTGCCGTCGGTAGTTAAATCACTCTTGCAGCTGCAATACAGCAATTACCTGATCTATATAGTTGCCGATAAATGCGATATCAGCAACCTGAACTTTAACGATGAAAGGGTAATATTGCTTCGCCCCGCGGAGACGCTTGCCAGCAATACGCGTTCGCACTTTTATGCTATAAACCGTTTTGTTCGCCCGCATACGCATTTAACCATTATCGACAGCGACAACCTGGTGAAGCCCGATTACTTGGCACAGCTGAATGAGTATTTCAACTATGGTTTTAAAGCTGTGCAGGGCATACGCGAGGCAAAAAACCTCGATACCACCTTTGCCTGCCTCGATGCAGCCCGCGACATTTACTATCATTTTTACGACGGCAAGGTGCTTTTCGGCGCCGGCTCTTCGGCAACGCTTGCCGGCAGCGGTATGGCTTTTACAACCGAGCTGTATGTGCAATGCCTTGGCCACCTCGATATTACCGGCGCAGGATTTGACAAAGTATTACAATCCGAAATATTAAAACGCGACGAGCGCATTGCCTTTACCGAAAAAGCCATTGTATACGATGAAAAAACATCCCGGTCGGATCAGCTGGTCAATCAGCGGGCACGGTGGATAAACACCTGGTTCAAATATTTCAAATACGGTTTCAGGATGATAGCCAACGGCATCACCCGGTTCAGCCTCAACCAGTTTATATTTGGTTTAGTGCTCGTAAGGCCGCCCTTATTTATGTTTTTGCTGCTTTCGGTTGTATTTATGGGTATCAATATCGCGATCGGGCACCTGATGGCAGGCGCATTATGGGCTGCCGGATTATTGATATTTGTTGCCGGGTTTGCCCTGGCACTGGCCCGGTCTGAAACCGATAAACGTATCTACCGGTCGCTTATTAACATCCCCAGGTTTATGTTTTTACAGGTACTGTCGCTGCTGAGGATATTTAAGCGGAGCAACAAGCAAAATATCGCAACAAAACATTACGCCGGTACACAGATCGACGATATAAAGGATAAGCAAAGTGAGAATTAACCCGGTTGAAAAAACACAGGAGGATCCTTTTAAGTATCTGACAAAGACGCAAAAAGTGACCCGTAAAATTGCGATAGCGGTTGCTTTTGCCGGTGTTTTTATCTGGTTTTTAAAAGTGGTTTTCGGTATACCATCGTAAAGGTGCAGAAATGGAACTGGCAGATACCCGACACGAAATAAATAACAGAACCAGGAACAGCTCACCAGGTTTTTGGAAGAGCATCGTATTGAATAAGCTTTCGGCGCCGCCTGTTTATATTGGTTTGTTTGCCCTGTCGCTGTTATGCGCCGTGCTCATCGGCACCAAAGGACTTGTACCGGGCATATTGATCCTCATCTTTTTGATAGGCGTACCGGTGGTTTATGGCGTAGTAGCGCATCCGCAGTTCGGCATAACGGTGCTTTTTGTAGCGGCCTACCTGCTTTTCATCCCCATGAAGATGGATACCGGCGGTTTCCCATTAGGTACCGTAATGGACATATTGGAGTACCTGCTTATCCTTGGCTTCTTCGTCAAACAAAAAACCGATACCAACTGGAGCATTTTTAAAGACAGGTTAAGCTATTTTACCATGGCCTGGATAGCCTACAATTTTGCCGAGGTTGGTAATCCGTCGTCGATATCGCCGCTGGCATGGGTATACACCATCCGCACCACCGCCGTGGTCATCACCATGTATTTTGTTTTTGTTTATCAGATACGCGATCAATCGTTCATTAAACTGATTTTTAAGATATGGATAGCCTTAGCTATCGTAGGTGCTGCGGATGGTTTTAAACAGGAGAACTTCGGGTATTTTCAATCTGAGCACGATTACCTGTACGGCGACCCGGGCCGGGTAGCCCTGTTATTTATCGACGGGCACATGCGTAAATTCTCCATTTTTTCCGATCCGGTGGCCTTCGCCTATAACATGGCCTCGGCAAGCGTGCTATGTATCACGCTCATGTTCGGGCCCATCAAAGTGTATAAAAAATATATCTTAGGTGTAATAGTTGCCTTCCTGATGTTTTGCATGCTCTACTCGGGTACGCGCGGCGCTTTCCCCCTGGTTCCGGCTTCGCTGCTGATGCTGGCCATACTGAACTACAATAAGACGGTGCTGAAGTTTGCAATTGCTGCAGCTATATTTTTCGTCGGGTTGATCTTCGTACCAACCAGCAACCCCAGCATTGTACGCTTTCAAACAGCATTCAGGCCCAATAACGATCCGTCGTTCAACCTGCGTAAAATGAACCAGGCGCGTATACGGCCTTTCATCCTGTCGCACCCATTGGGCGGCGGCCTGGGCTCGACCGGCGTTTGGGGGCAAAAATTCGCACCAGGTTCAATGCTGGCCAACTTCCCGCCCGACAGCGGTTACGTACGTGTAGCCGTCGAGTCGGGCACGATCGGTATTTTACTGCTTTGCTCGCTGGTTTTCGTGGCCCTGTTAACTGGCATTAACAATTTTTACCTCATCCGCGATCCGGTACTTAAAAACTATAGCCTGGCGGCAACGCTGGTGGTATTTACCTACAATATAGGTAACTATCCGCAGGAAGCTATCGTACAATTCCCATCAAATGTTATATTTTTTTTGTGTATGGCCTTAATTACGATTTGCCGGAGGCTTGACCGCGAAAAACAAAACTTAGCTGTACAATGAAGAATGACCTGATAACCGGCCGTGATATTGTTGTTGTTGGCCAGCAACCCTGGGATGTTGAGATTGGCAGCAATAATAAGAACCTTGCTATCGAGTTCAGCAAAAATAACCGTGTATTGTATGTAAACTCGGCGCTGGATACTATAACTCTTTTTAAAAACAAGCAGGATCCGAAAGTACAGATGCGCCTGGCCGTTATCGATAAAAAACAGGACGGACTGATCGAAATCAGCAACAACCTGTGGACCTATTATCCCGATATCACTATCCGCTCGATAAACTGGATAAAAAGCAACCGGATATTCAATTTTTTGAATAAAAACAACAACAAACGTTTTGCCGAATCGATAGCTAAAGCAATCAAAAGGCTGGATTTTAAAAACATCATCCTCTTTAACGATTCGGACATTTTCAGGAGCTTCTATCTCAAAGAGTTTTTAAAACCTGCGGTAAGCGTATACTATTCGCGCGATTACTTACTGACCGTTGATTACTGGAAACGTCACGGCAGCATACTCGAGCCGCTGCTTATCGCGAAAAGCGACCTGTGTACCGCCAACTCAACCTACCTGGCCGATTACTGCGCGCAGTACAACCCCAAATCGTACTACGTTGGCCAGGGCTGCGATTTGAGCTTGTTTGATAACAGCAACGGCTTTGATATTCCTGAAGATATCAAGCCTATTAAAAGGCCGGTTATAGGCTACGTTGGCGCTTTACAAAGTTTAAGGCTGGATATCGAACTGCTGGAATATGTTGCCAGACAAAGGCCCGGCTGGAGCATTGTATTGGTTGGCCCCGAAGACGATGTATTTAAAGCAAGCGGTTTGCACCATATCGGCAATATCCATTTTTTAGGTTCGAAGGACGCTTCGATGCTGCCGGCATATATCAATGCATTTGATGTTTGTATCAATCCGCAGATGATCAACCAGATCACCATCGGCAACTATCCTCGTAAGATAGACGAATACCTGGTAATGGGTAAACCCACCGTGGCAACTGCAACCCGGGCCATGGAGATTTTCGGCGGGCATGCTTACCTGGGCAAAAACAAAGAAGAATACATTACGCTTATACAAAAGGCGTTAGACGAGGACTCGCCCGAACTGCAAAGCAAGCGTAAAGCATTTGCCACTTCGCACAGCTGGGAAAACAACGCTAAGGAAATTTATAAGGCCATTAACACTTATAATCAATAGTTATGGGTTTAGCAGAGCAGATCAAATCGAAACCGGCATTTAAAAAACTGGCCCTGTGGATGATGATCCCGAGCGGCGAACACAGGCCGCGCCGCTGGATAAAATGGTTTGTAAACCCTTTTAAACACAAGCGTGGCAAAAAATCGATCATCCGGTGGCGAACACGTATCGACGTTTTCCCGTATAATAAATTCGAGCTGGGTGAAAGCTCGGTGGTGGAAGATTTTGCCACAGTTAACAATGGTGTCGGCGATGTGATCATCGGCGACCGTACCATCATCGGCATCGGTAACGTCATTATCGGTCCGGTCAAGATCGGTAACGATGTAATGTTCGCGCAAAACATCGTAGCATCAGGGCTTAACCACGGTTACGAGGATGTAAGTTTACCGCCAAGCGTGCAAAAAGTAAACACCAAACAGATCACTATCGGCGATAACGTTTGGATAGGTGCCAACAGCATCATCACCGCGGGCGTTACAATCGGCAAACATGCCGTCATCGGCGGCGGCAGCGTGGTGACGAAAGATATTCCCGATTATACTGTTGCAGTAGGAAATCCTGCCAAAGTGGTAAAAAAATACAACTTTGATTTAAACAACTGGGAAAGAGTATAGTATATTTACTAATCCCTTAAACCCAATTACGTTACTATTAATTTAGCGCTTATGCCTCACATGTTCAGTCTCCCGAAATGGATAGAACCGCATCTGTTTACTGGGAAAAAATTTAGCGACCTGACGGCTGCCGAGCTGGCCGATCTGCAAAACAGGATCAGCAAATTCAGGCATGAGCAGCCCGATGTTTCGGTGATGATACCCGCATGGAACGAGGAGAACAATATTTTCCGTACGCTTTCGTCATTATCAGCAAACGAAACCAACTATAAAGTCGAAATCGTAGTGATCAACAATAACTCGAAAGATAATACCCAGGCAGTACTTGATCAACTGGGCGTACGCAGTTATTTACAGCCAGAACAAGGCACTCCCCATGCCCGCCAGATGGGCCTGGAGAAAGCACGCGGCAAATACCATCTATGTGCCGATTCGGACACGTTCTATCCCCCGAAGTGGATCGACCTGATGGTGAAGCCTATGGTTGATAATGCCGAAATTGTAGGTGTTTATGGCCGGTACTGCTTTATACCACCCGAAGGCCAGGGCCGTTTCGGCTTATGGCTGTATGAACTGATGACAGGGGTACTAGTACAGATACGAAAAAGGAAACGCGAATTTTTAAACACCCTGGGCTTTAATATGGGCTTTGTAACCCAGGTAGGCCGCGATACCGGCGGCTTTAAGGTGAAGCAGGTGCGCAAGTTTGATAATGCCGCCGGCAGTGATTATTTTGTAGATGAAGCCGAAGACGGTACAATGGCTGTTAACCTGAAAAAGCAGGGCCGTTTAAAATTAGTTTTAGACCACAAGGCGCGGGTTTTCACTTCACCGCGCCGTCTAATGTACGATGGTGGTGTTTGGGCCGCATTTAAAAACCGTTTCAAAGGGCATGGCAGCGGCATGGGCGAATATATTACCGGAAAAAGTAAAAACTCTAAACAATAAAATGCCGTATGTAAACACATTGTTTAACACACCCTAATTGTAATTAAATGAAAATCGCACACCTCATCCTGGTACATAAAGATCCGGCGCAGTTAGCCCGGTTGCTGGATAAGCTCAGTCATCCCGACGCGGATATTTATGTGCATATCGATCGTAAAACCCCGGTTGAAGAGTTTGTTAAGGTGTGCAAGAGGCCTAACGTGTACATGATCAAAAACCGTATCAAAGTACACTGGGGTTCATACAGCATTGTTCAGGCTACGCTTAATGGTTTTAAACAGATCCTTTCGGCAAAAAAGGGTTATGGTTATATCAACCTGCTCAGTGTGAGCGATTATCCCATCAAAAGCACAGCCGAGATCCACGATTTCTTTAACAAACATCCGGATAAGATCTGGATGGAATATTTAACCGAGGAATCTGATTGGTGGCAAAAGATCAAAACCCGCGTTACCAAATACCATCTTACCGACTACAATTTTAAAGGCAGTTATACCCTGTCGACCTTGCTGAATAAATTTTTCCCCGACAGGACGGCACCCGATAACCTGGAGTTTGTAGGCCGCTCACAATGGCTAACAGTTACCGAAGAAGCGGCCAGGTACGTAATTTATTATCTGCAGGAAAACCCTAAGGTAGAGAAGTTTTTTAAGCTCACCTGGGGCGCCGACGAGGTGATCATACAAACCATTTTATACAACTCGCACCTGAAGGACAAGATCGTGAATAACAATTTGCGGTATACCGACTGGAGCGAGGATAAAGACAGTCCGAAAGTGCTGACGATGGCCGATGCACCCAAACTGCGTATCTCGCCGCATTTATTTGCACGTAAATTCGATATGGCTATCGACAAGGAAATATTGGATTTTCTGGATACGGTAACCGCAAGCAAGCCTGCAGCAAAATAAAATCCAAGCTTTTATATGAAGAAAGTTTCTGTTATCACCGTAAACTTTAACCAGCCAGTGGTTACAGAAGCCTTGTTCAGCTCTATTGAAGCGACTAATACCTACAGCAATATCGAGATCATTACGGTTGATAACGCCAGTAAGGAGAACCCCGTTCCCGCCTGGGAAAAGAAATACCCTGATATTAAATTTATCCGTTCGGAGGTAAACCTTGGCTTTGCGGGGGGGAATAATCTCGGTATTAAGGAAGCTGCAGGAGATTACCTTTTCCTGGTAAATAACGATACGGAGTTTACCCCCGGCCTTATCCAAACGCTGATTGATGTGTTCGAACAACATCCCGAAGTCGGGATCATCTCGCCCAAGATCAAATATTTCCAGACGCCCAACATATTGCAGTACGTCGGCTTTACACCGATGAACTACTTTACCTGTTCAAACAAATGCGTGGGCCAGTTTGAAGAAGATAAGGGCCAGTACGACCATCTTACCGCTCCTACCGGTTTTTGCCATGGAGCGGCAATGATGCTGAGAGCCGATGCCATAAAAAAGGCGGGGTTGATGGCCGAGAACTTCTTTTTGTATTATGAGGAGATGGACTGGAACGAACACATCAAACGTGCGGGATACGAAGCATGGGTTTGTACCGATGCGCTGATCTATCATAAGGAGTCGGTATCCGTCGGGCAAAAAAGTAAGCTCAAGGAATACTTTATGAACCGTAACCGCATCCTGTTCATGCGCCGTAATGCACCCTTTTTTAAGCGGCTGATATTTTATACTTATTTTATGCTGGCAGTGTTTCCGCGCAATATTTTAGTGTATATTAAGGACAGGAATTTTGATTTTATACCCGTGTTGTTCAAAGCCGTATGGTGGAACGTGACACAATCAAAAAATAGCACTAAATTAGGTTACCCATTAAAATAAGCGTATGAAAATAGCATTATGGCTCAGCCTTTTTATTGTGGTTTACACTTTTGTGGGATACGGTATTTTACTGTATTTCATCATCAAACTTAAACGCATCGTCAAAGGCAAACCTAAAGAGGTGGTTGCCGATATGGATAACCTGCCGACCTGTACGCTGGTAGTTGCTGCTTACAACGAGGAAGATTTCATCAGGCAAAAAATTGCCGATACGCTGAAGCTGAAATACCCCGAAGGCAAGCTGAAGCTGCTTTTTATTACCGATGGCTCTACAGATAAAACACCGAAAATATTAGCCGAATACCCGCAGATAGAACTGATGCACCAGGACGGCCGTGCCGGTAAGATTGCAGCCATACACCGCGCCATGCATAATGTGCATACCGAAGTTACGGTATTTACCGATGCCAATACGTTTTTGAATGCCGACTCGCTCATCAACCTGTGCAGGCACTATGCCGACCCTACCGTAGGCGCCATAGCGGGCGAAAAGCGTGTCCATATCGACGAGAGTGCCGATGCCAGCGCGGCCGGCGAAGGTTTTTACTGGAAGTATGAATCCGTCTTAAAAAAATGGGATTCGGAGCTTTATTCGGTAGTTGGAGCCGCGGGCGAATTGTTCAGTGTACGTACATCGTTATACCAGCCTGTCAGTCCGGATACTTTACTCGACGATTTTATGATATCGATGCTCATAGCGCAGCAAGGCTACCGCATAGTTTACGAGCCTGCGGCTTACGCTACGGAGTTATCGTCGGCAAACATTACCGAAGAGCTGAAACGCAAAGTGCGTATTGCCGCGGGCGGCATACAATCGGTTATCTGGCTCAAAAACCTGCTGCTGCCTTTCAAATACCCGGTATTGTCGTTTCAGTATGTTAGCCATCGCGTGTTGCGATGGACGGTTACCCCGTTTTTACTGATACTGGCATTTATCCTCAACATTTTCATCGCTCTACAACCCGGCGAAACTTTTTACCAGCTACTGCTAATTGCGCAGGTGCTGTTTTACGGCATGGCAATTTTAGGCTGGATGATGGAAAGCCGCAAGATCAGGGTGAAGATACTGTTCATCCCCTATTACTTCTGCGTGATGAACTATGCCATTTTCGCGGGTATTATCCGTTATTTCCGCAAGGCACAGAATGCTGCCTGGGATAAAGCACAACGCAAGCAGGATTGATTTTTGAGGCGAAAGGTTAAAGGCAGAAAGCTTAAAGTTGAAAAGAGTAGCTTTACGTTAGGGAAGCGGATACCGGCCCCGTGGCTAACGCCTGTGCAGTATGAGCGGATAGCCCGGCCGCAGGCAACGCCCAAAGTGGGAACAAGAACCAAGGTCATAAGCTAATGGCAACGAGGAAATTCAATATTATTTCAGCTAAATTCAATAGGATGAATCTTAGTCGGCGTAATAAATTTTTGATAGTTACTGCATCATTGGGATTTTTGATATATCTGTTTTTTTGCTTCAAAGAATACAATGATACAGAGCGCCTGCAATTTGAAGGAACTGTCCAGGATATCCATTATGATATCAAAGGCGATATAACGGTTACCATTCAAGGTAAAGTTTACACCCCAATATCTAACAATTGGGCTTTTCGCGGCAAAGTTCAAAAAGGCGATTCTTTGATAAAATATAAAAACTCACTTGTTATTAAACTTATCAAACAAACAACAAAAGAAGTGATCATATTCCGGTAAGTTGGAATATAATTAAGTACAACGCTAATTCCTCTTACTCCCCGTGCCAATCACGCACAACCTAATGTAAATATAATATTCACAAAATAATTTATTAAACCTAAATTAGGGCTGTTTTTGAACACTGACTAAGCTTGAAAAAACTATCCATCATTATCCCGGCCTATAACGAGGGGGCTACCATTACACTGATTTTGCAACGGATTTTCGACGTGGTGATGCCCTGCGGTATCAGCAAGGAGATCATCGTGGTTGATGACTGCTCGAAAGACAATACCATTGAGCAGGTTAAGGCGTTCAGCGATGAGCATGACCTGGGCATCAATATTATCAAACAACCTGTTAACCAGGGCAAAGGCGCAGCTATACGCCAGGGTTTTGCGGTGGCAACCGGCGATTACTGCATTGTACAGGACGCCGATTTAGAGTACGACCCCGAGGAATACGCTATCCTGATCAAGCCGGTATTAAAGGCAGGCGCCGATGTGGTTTACGGTTCGCGTTTTATGGGCGATCAGCCGCATCGTATCCTTTTCTTCTGGCACAGTATAGGCAACGCGTTTCTGACTTTCTTATCGAACATGTTTACCAACCTGAACCTGACGGATATGGAAACCTGTTATAAGATGATCCGCACCTCTATTTTGCGCGAGATTGTACTGAAAGAGAACCGCTTTGGCTTTGAGCCCGAAATTACCGCCAAGATTGCGCGTATACCCGGTATCCGGATTTACGAGGTGGGTATATCGTACTACGGGCGCACCTACTCCGAAGGTAAAAAGATCAACTGGAAAGACGGCTTCCGTGCGATATGGTGCATATTGAAATACAATGTTTTCAGAAAAAGATAAGCAACACCGCAGCATCCTGATAGCGTTAGGATGTATCACGATTGTGCTGGGCATCCTGTTATTCCTTTCGCCGCCCAGTATTTTCCCTGATCCGGGATGGGGTTTTGAAGTAATGCGGTCGATGCAGCGTGGCGGTGGTTTCAACAACCTCATTTCGCCCGACCCTGCCAATATCGCGCACGATAAAAGCAGCTTTCTGTCGTGGTGGTCGCCAGGGCAGTACCTTGTTCCTTACTTTTTCCAAACGGTGTTGCAGGTCAATACCGGTAAAGCCGTAGCGGTCACTATCTTTTTATGTTCGATACTCGGCCTGGCCGGCTATTATCAACTTTTCAAAAAACTGGGGTTTACGCCTGGGCTTTCGGCTATAAGCGTGGCATTTATAGCCAGCCAGAACTATTTTATCCTGCCCTACATGTTCTACCCGGGCGGCGAGGTTTTGCTATTTGCGTTTATGGGCTGGTACTTGTATGGCTGTTTCGGCATAAGCAAGCTTAACTGGCAGGCTTTGCTTTTTTTGTTTGCTGCCGGCGTTACCGGCTTTGTTTGCAAATCATCGTACCTGTGGATGTACGCAGCGGGTTTGGCCTGCGTGTGGATCAATCTTTCGCGCGGTAAAAAACTGCAAGCCTGGCTGCTCAACGGTATTACGATAGGCATTCCGGCGGTGGTTGCCCTGGCTGTGATCTATCGCGGTTACTTGTCACAAGGTGCAAACCCATCGGACGCAACAGGAAATTGGCTGATCAAAGCCGAAACCTTTACTTATCCGCTGGCATCGCCGCTGCTTTCGGGCCTTTCGGTCGACGAGATGTTTAACGGGCTGATCTATCACTCCGAAGCACCGCTTATCTCATACGGCTTGTCCATAGCCGTCATCATTGCCCTGGCAGCGGGCAGTTTACTGTTATTGAGAGCTATCCTCCGCAAACTACCTAACGAAGAGTATAAGCTGGTTTTTGCTGTATTTTATGCAGCAGCTACTGTATTTTTTAGCTATCTGTACCTCAAACAGGCATCGGTAAGTTATGAGGGCCGGCATTTCAGGATACTTGGTATGCTGGCTATTCCGGGGCTGGTATATCTTTTGCAAAAAACCAGGATCACCCGTATCGCGTTCATGGTGGCATGGCTTGCTTATTTTGGCTGGGAATCACTGTATTTTGGGTACGGCTATACCGTCAATCACAAAGTGCCGCATGGCCCTTCGGGGTTGGCACAGCAAGCCTATGATCAGCAAACTTTAGATACCATGGTCAGCCTCGACGCTCAACATCCGAACAACGCTGTTTTTGTGATTAATAGCCCGGATATCGGCGCCGAGATTATCCATAACCGTGTGCTCACACTGGATATAGATGATATGGATACCGACGACCTTGCCGAATTGCACTACGCGGGCAAAGCCGGTACTATTTACATGCTGATGCCGCAGGTTTATGTAAAGAACGGCATAGCTGCTAAGATAGCTAAAAGCTTTACCGGGTACCACCAGTTTGGCATCAAACAGTTAAGCAAGGATTTTTACCTGTATTCGGCAAGTAATTAGGCCGGGCGTTCAATTGCTTTCCAAAGCATATCTTTTAGTTCGGTCAGGCCCTTTTGCGCGACAGATGAGATAAATATTGCCGGGATACCTTTTGGAAGCTCTTTAGCCATTTCGGCCTGCAGTTCATCATCCAGCATATCGCTTTTGGTAATAGCCAAAATGCGCGGCTTGTGAGCGAGTTCGGGATTGTACTCGGTCAGCTCGTGCAGCAGAATACTATATTCTTCCTGTAACGAGCGGCTGGTATCGGCCGGTATCATAAACAACAATACCGAGTTGCGTTCGATATGGCGCAGGAAACGGAAGCCTAAACCTTTACCTTGCGACGCACCCTCAATGATACCCGGTATATCGGCCATCACAAACGAGCGGTTATCGCGGTAAGCTACAATGCCCAGGTTGGGTACCAGCGTAGTAAAAGCATAATCGGCGATCTCGGGCCTGGCAGCCGATACTACCGAAAGCAAAGTTGATTTGCCCGCATTAGGGAAACCTACCAAACCAACATCGGCCAGCACTTTCAGTTCGAGGATGTTCCAAACTTCCTGCCCTTCTTCGCCTGGCTGCGCAAAGCGCGGGGTCTGCTGCGTTGCCGATTTAAAATGCCAGTTACCCAGGCCGCCGCGGCCGCCTTTGGTGAGCACGCGTTTTTCGCCATCCTGAGTTATTTCGAATAAGGTTTCGCCGGTTTCGGCATCACGGGCAATAGTACCCAGCGGTACTTCCAATATTTCGTCGCGGCCACTTTTGCCGGTACGCAGCGAGCTGCCCCCGCTTTCTCCATCGCCTGCAATAATATGCTTGCGGTATTTGAGATGGAGCAATGTCCACAGTTGGGCATTACCTACCACGATAATATCGCCGCCCCTGCCGCCGTCGCCACCATCCGGTCCGCCTTTTGCCGTTAAAACGTCGCGGTGTAAATGTGCAGAACCGGCACCTCCGTGGCCCGAGCGGCAACAGATCTTTACATAGTCGACAAAATTTGAACCTTGAGACATTTGATTTCGAATTTCGGATGTTCGATTTCGGATTTGTTCGCCCGGTTTGTGATTTAACGGGAATTACAAACGAATCGTTACTTTAAGCTATCATACCGCAGAAGATTTCTCTCTTCGTTCGAAATGACAAGGGTTAGTATCTTACCTCAAACTATCCAAAACACCTACAATAGCGTTAAAAACATCGTCAACTTCGCCGATGCCGTTCACACTTTGCAGTTTGTTCTGATCTTTGTAAAATTCGCCAACTATTTCGGTTTTGCTGTGATATTCTACCAGGCGCTTTTTGATAACTTCAGGGTTGGCATCATCCGGCCGGCCGGATTCTTTTCCTCTTAACAGTAAGCGGTGCATCAGCTCTTCGTCATCAACCACGAGCTTAACCATCACCGAAATCGATTCGTTCTTAGAAGCGAGTAATTGATCCAATGCTTCGGCCTGTGCGGTTGTACGTGGAAAGCCGTCGAAAATAAAACCTTTAGCGCCTTTGTTGGCATCCAGTTTATTGCTGATCATGCCGTTAACTACGGCATCGGGGACTAATTTTCCGTCGTCCATCAGCTTTTTCGCCTCAAGGCCCAATTCGGTACCTTGTGCAATTTCGCTGCGCAATAAATCGCCTGTTGAAAGATGGATTAACTGATACTTGTCGATCAGCTTTTTAGATTGAGTTCCCTTACCTGAGCCGGGTGCTCCAAACAGTACTAAGTTCAGCATCCTGTTATTTAAAAGTTGAAAGTCCTCCTGTTTTTGCAGAAAGACTTTTAGATTGAAGTGCACTCGAAGGGAGTCGAACCCCTAACCTTCTGATCCGTAGTCAGATGCTCTATCCAATTGAGCTACGAGTGCAGTTTTATTCAAAACATTCTTTCTACCTGTTTAAAGGTACGAATGCATTTCCCGTTTCGGGACTGCAAAAATATGATTTCTTTTTAATGCGACATAAAAAAATTTAAATTACTTCAAATGTTTTGCAATCACTTCAAAATCAGGTAAATCTGTAGCCACATCCAGCACCTCGGCATAAATCACTTCCTGGTTTTCGTTCAAAACAAAGGCTGCACGTTTACTTACACCTTTTAAACCAAGGATAAATTCGTCGTAAAAAGCGCCGTAAGCGGTCGATACCTCTTTATTAAAGTCGGACAGTAATGTAAACTGATATCCCTGCTCTTCCTTAAATTTCTTGAGTGAAAACGGTGAGTCGACCGAGATGGCCAGCACTTCTGCATTCACGCCTTCATAAAAGCCAAAATCATCGCGTACAGTGCAAAGCTGCGTGGTACACGTGCCCGTAAACGCAAACGGGAAGAAATGGATAACTACCTTTTTGCCTTTAAAGTCGGAAAGGCTGACCATGATACGGTCGGTTGACGGGAGTGTGAATTGCGGAGCGGGCTGGCCGATGGTGATAGACATAGTATAATGATTGAATTATTTAAAACATGGGTAAATATGGGTATTTTATAAATAGTTGAAAAGTTGGAGTGTTGCAATGTTTAAAAGTTCCACTTCTCTCTTGATTCTTGATTCTCAATTTTGTCATTTTCATAATAAACCATGACGTAAACGTCATAAACATATGGGTATTTATGGGTATTTTTTGCTTTATTTTTCAGTTCCATTGCCAAATTCATAATCACAATAATGGTTGTATCGGCAAAGCAAACAGGGTGGTATTTGTCGGTATTTTTCAATTAGTTTTTTGTCTTGATTATTCACATCATTATTTGTTTTTAGCTGAGTGAATGAGCTTGCTAAGGCTCGGTTCTTGCATCTTGTCTCTTGATTCTATTTTCAGGGCGTTGCCTGCGGCCGGGCTATCCGTTCATACACCTGCAGGCATTAGCCACGGCTCACACTCGAATCCACCACACGGCCGGTATCCACTGCTATCCCTAACGCAAATACCGTAACAAACTAAAACATTTAGGCTCACCCCCGTCGGCAAACAAGCTTCGGCCGAAAGCGGTGAGAAAAAAGCAGGCCTTGAGTGGTGGCAGGGGCCTTACAGATCTTGATATGTGGGCTGGAAAAAGCCGCGGATCAAGAGCTGTACCAGCCCGTGTTTTCTTAGCGCTTTGCAGGGCAAAGGCCTGTGCGGCAAAGAAGCCTTTTGCCGACAAGCCGTTTTTGGATACTTTTTGCGGCTTCAAAAAGTATCAAGCCCCCGCGGCGAATGAGCGGACATCGGTTGCAATTCAATCATGCGCAGCCATCGCTTTCCGCCGTTGTCGGTGTCCTCACCGACAACTTTTTCCTGATCCCGCTAACCCTACAATATACAAAAAATCCCCCGCATTCGCAATTACCGGGATACTAAAAAAACACGCATTGTCTTATCCTGTTTATTCAGTACATTCACTACAGCAAATGAAAGCCATTATCATTACCCAACCCGGCGGACCAGAAGTATTACAACTGGCCGAAAGACCCGTGCCCGGGCTTAAACCCGGCGAAGTACTGGTAAAAGTAGCAGCAGCGGGCGTTAACCGCCCCGATGTGGCGCAGCGCAAAGGCAACTATCCGCCCCCGCCCGGTGCTTCGACAGAAATACCGGGACTGGAAATTGCCGGGGCTGTGGTTGAGCTTGGCGCTGATGTTAATCGCTGGAAAACCGGCGACCAAATTTGCGCGCTTGTTACCGGCGCCGGATACTCCGGATATTGCGCCGTGCCTGCCGGGCAATGCTTACCCGTCCCTGCAAATCTCACTTTAACCGAAGCTGCGTCGCTGCCCGAAACCTTTTTCACCGTTTGGAGCAACGTGTTCGATCGCGCAAAACTGCAGCCGGGCGAAAGCCTGCTGGTGCACGGCGGCTCGGGCGGTATAGGCGTAGCTGCCATACAAATGGCCAAAGCTATGGGCTGCACAGTTTATGTGAGCGCAGGCAGCACCGAAAAGTGCGCCTTCTGCGAGGGCTTAGGTGCCGATGAAGCCATCAATTATAAAACCCAAAACTTTAAGGACGAGATATGCCGCATAACCAACAATAAGGGCGTGGATGTAATATTAGATATGATAGGCGGCGATTATACGCCCGATAACCTGTTATGCCTCGCCGATGAGGGCCGCCTTGTGCAGATCAACTCGATGAAGGGACGGGAAGTAAAAATCGACCTGGCTCTGATCATGCGCAAACGTATATCCATCACCGGCTCTATGCTCCGCAGCCGCGATGTGGCTTTCAAGTCGGCTATCGCGCAAAATCTCGAAAAGCATATATGGCCTTTTTTGGCTTCAGGGCAGATCAAACCCATCATTTACAAAACTTTCCCCGCGGCACAAGCCGCCGAAGCCCACCGGCTAATGGAAAGCAGCGATCATATGGGTAAAATTATACTGACTTTTTAAACTAACCGTAACCTTATGACCATGAAAAAATTCTTAGCCGTCATTTTAGCAGCGCTGTTATACCTGCCGGCATTTGCACAATCGGACAAGGATGAGATCGTACTGCATAACCTCACCTGGGATGCCAACGCCCCGGCAGGCTTTGAAGAATTGAACATTGTTTCGGGCGGGAGCTTATTGCAGGGCTTTATGTATAAACCCAATGGCAAACAAAAGCATCCTACCCTGCTCCTGCTGCATGGCTATCCGGGTAACGAGCGCAACCTCGACCTGGCGCAGATAGTCCGCGCGCACGGCTGGAACGTGATCTATTTTGATTACCGGGGCTCATGGGCCAGCCAGGGCGAGTTCAGTTTTCAGCATTGTGTTGAGGATGTGGTGAATGCGGTAGCCTGGTGCAAACAAAACAGCGAAAACCTGCGCATCGATACCAGCAATATCGTACTGTTCGGCCATAGTATGGGCGCTTGGATCTGCCTGCAGGCATTGAAACGCTTACCCAACATCAAAAAGGGTTTCGCTTTATCAACCTGGGATATTTACGGTGAGTTTAAAGGCATAAAAACCAAAGCCGAAATGGTGGCCAAAGTTAAAACTGATGGTTCCGAGCCGTCGTTCGTATTAAACAAACCGCTCGAAGACATTTTTGAGCCGGTACTGAAAAACCCCGAATTGTTCGACCTGAAAGTAAATGCTGAAGCTTTCGCTCATAAGCAGATCATCATGCTCGATGAGCATCACGAAAATGCGCCTATCGCCAACACCATTAAAACCCTAAACACCAATTATTTTGATTATGAGGTATGGCAAACCGATCATCCTTTCACCAATAAGCGGGTATCGCTCATGAAAAAGGTTTTGGAGTTTTTAGACAGGTAAACTAAAAAGCCCGCTTTCGGTAATCGAAAACGGGCTCAATCAAATCAAACCTTCAAACAATTAAAAGTATTTTTATGGGAATATGACCCCGTTATAAGCCGAAACGTTAGCCAGCGGGATGCTCGACCCGTAAGTGCTGTTTATCGCTGTAATAAACTGGTTGGCAACGATCGAATAGCCGCGTGGGGTTAAATGCACACCATCCAGCGAGAAAATACCGCCGCTGATATAGTTGGAGTTGAGGTTAAGGCCATTGATCACATAACCAGAAGCCTTGATATTGGTTAAGAAAGTAAACGCATCAAATACAGCCAGGCCTTTGCTCGCGGCAATGGTTTTAATAGTGGTATTGTACGAGTTTACTGCGTTTTTTACCAAAGTTTGCTCGTTGGCGTCGAGCACGTATTTAGATTCGATAGGGTTACGAGGATCTAAACCATAAGGATACGTGCCGACCCCTGCCGTGGTTGAGCCTAAAAGACTCGTAGGGAATGTCAATACAAAAAGATCATTAGCAGTAGCTGCCCGTGGCGCATAAGTTTCGGTTGCACCTGTAGCATCGGTAGTATTGGTGGCAGCGTTGATATATAATGCCTGTACACTCGGCACTGCTTTTTGAACACCTGCCAAAACCAGTGGATAAGTTACCGTAGTAAAATAGGGTATGGTAGTTACATCGGGTATGGTAGCGCAGGCGCCCTTCGCACCGTTAGCGGTAAGCGTAGTTATAAGCAATGTATAAAGCTGGCCGAATGTTGTCGGATCGGTCAGCACGTCGGCCCCGGTATAACCGCCACCGCCGCCTGTAGCGTAACCCAAAGCATCATTGTTACCTAACCAGTTGGTAAAAAAGGTAAACGATTTGGAAGTAATCAGGCTTAAATAGGTAGTGGTATTATTAGGCGATGTTGTAGTTAACATCCTGTCGAAATACGGATTGACATTAGGGTAAAGAGTTGATGTTAAATGCAGCAACTTAATGCCCGGAACACCATAATTATCAAGATTACCGGTGTATTTTGCCATCAGGTTAACTGTACCGAAGCCCGGTACAGTTGCCTGGCCAACATAAGCTAAATTGCTCGTTACCGTCGATGTTACAGGGTTGCCGCTTGCATCAAAACCGGTAAGTTTCAGATAACCCGAGCCGTTGGCCTGCGATGAAGCGAACAAGGGCTGGTTAAACGTCAGGCTGCTGTTTACGCTCGTCATTTGCTGCGCTATGATGCTTGGGTACGAATTGAGTTGCCCGTTCAGGTACAAGCCGCCATCGGCATACCCTGCGGTGAGCGAGTTACCTACCGAGATGTAACGGGTCAGGTCGAGCGAACCTTTGCCTGGCGCCGGGTTGCTGTTAAAATTGGGTTTACAAGCCGTTACAAAAACCGCAGCGGCCAGGATGTATATATAATTCTTTAAATTTTTCATCGTGACAATATTTTAAGGTTACCAGTGGTATGATAAGGAAATACCAGGGATGTATACATTAGTTTTAAACGTGCCTGACAGTTGGGTCTGTATCTCGGTTTGGGTACGGCTCATCACGTGCTCGTACTCGAACGACAGGTCGAGATCGAGATTTTTGGCCAGTTTGGTCCCTAAACCCAAAGTACCGTAAACACGGTCGGCATCGGGTGCTTCTGGTGTTACGTAGCCATCCTGCACGGCTGTTGTTGCATAACCACCGCCAAAGCGGACAGCTATTTTAGGCGAAGTTTTATACTCGGCCCCCAGCCTCACATCGTAAGCATCCTGGTAGTTACGTGCCAGGCTGGTATTTTGCAGCGATGAGGTGGTTTTGCCATAAGTAAAATCCAGCGATTTGTACACCGACCAGTGCACAAATTCCATATCAAAACCGATGGTCCATTTATTATCGGGCATATAGCCTAAACCAAGCGATGTGGTTGAAGGCAATGGTATTGACGATGAGAAGGTGTTAGGCGATGGGAAACTCGAAGCTAACGATGCAGGCACGGTAAAAAGAGCATCGCCATTTTCGATCTTGGTATCCACCTGCGAACGGTAGGTTAAACCCAAAGACACTTCATTGCTCGGTTTAATAAAAACACCCAAATTATAGCCTAAACCATGCCCGCTGCCTTTTAACTCGGCCTGCCCGTCCTGGCCCGATGAGCTCGAAAGAGGTAAAGCTTCGGTCAGATCAACACTGCCGTAATTATATACAAAACCAGCACCTATACTAACGGTATTGCTGAGTTTATAGCTCAAAGTCGGCTGAAAGTAAATAGCCTTAAGATTAAGGCTCTCCAGCGAATATTTACCCACCCAGGTATTGCCCCAGTTGGTCAATCCGCCGAAAGGCGTATAAACCCCCAGGCCTATCTTCCATTTCGAGCCGGTTGGCCCCCAAACGGCATAAGCCGTAAAAGGCGTGGCAACCTGATTGGTATTATTATAGGTGACATTTGAACCAGTACTTTGAAAAGCCGATTTAAAAAACAGGGGACTGATGCCTGCCTGCAGGTAATTTTGCGGCAGCATGGCCACCGCGCCCGGGTTAAAAAGTACCGAAGCGCCGTCCTGCAATAAGCCTGTACCGGTATGCCCCATACCTATCTGCTTTTGCCCGTGCAGGTTAACCTGGAACCCTTGCGCCATAGCCATAGCCGGAAACAGGGCCATAGCCATTAGTAGTAATCTTCTCATAATTTGTTTTTAGGTTTTAACGGATTGGTTTTACTATGCAAACATAGTAAAAAATACTATGCTAACATAGTAAATAATTATTTTTTTTAGTTTTTTTCCACGTTGATAATTTCTTTCATCGAAGTATTTGATTATCGGATAGAAAGCTTAATTTTGCAACCCGAAACAATAAGGTATAAAAACGCAAGTTGTTTGCGATAATTTAAAAAAGAATTACCCATAGCAGTATGCCAAACATTGGAAAAATAGCCCAGATCATCGGTCCGGTAGTTGACGTTAGCTTTGCAGATGATGCCGAGCTGCCCCGTATCTTTGATGCATTAGAGATCACAAAAGAGAATGGTCAGAAAATCGTTCTCGAAGTTCAACAACATTTAGGTGAAGACCGTGTACGTGCCATTGCGATGGACTCGACCGACGGCTTATTACGCGGTATGCCAGTACTGGATACCAAATCGGCTATCAAAATGCCAGTTGGCGAAGGAATAAAAGGCCGTTTATTGAATGTTGTAGGCGACGCTATTGACGGTATCGATCAGTTAGACAACTCTAATGGCTACCCTATCCACAATAAACCGCCAAAATTCGACCAGTTATCAACCGAGACCGAAGTACTATATACAGGTATCAAAGTAATCGACTTGCTGGAGCCTTATGTAAAAGGTGGTAAGATCGGTCTGTTCGGTGGTGCCGGTGTAGGTAAAACCGTATTGATCATGGAGCTGGTAAACAACATCGCGAAAGCATATGCCGGTTTATCGGTATTTGCCGGTGTGGGCGAGCGTACCCGCGAAGGTAACGACTTACTGCGCGAGTTTATCGAATCGAACGTAATCAACTACGGCGATGCCTTTAAACACTCGATGGAAGAAGGCGGCTGGGATCTGAGCGTTGTGGATAAAGAAAAATTAAAAGAATCAAAAGCTACCCTGGTGTTCGGCCAAATGAACGAGCCGCCGGGTGCACGTGCACGTGTTGCCCTTTCGGGATTAACCGTTGCCGAATATTACCGTGATGGTGAAGGCGAAGGCCAGGGTAAGGATATCCTTTTCTTCGTTGATAACATCTTCCGTTTCACCCAGGCAGGCGCTGAAGTATCGGCTCTGTTAGGCCGTATGCCATCGGCGGTAGGTTACCAGCCGACACTGGCTACCGAGATGGGTTTGATGCAGGAACGTATCACTTCAACAAAACGCGGTTCGATTACTTCGGTACAGGCCGTTTACGTACCTGCGGATGACTTGACCGACCCTGCGCCGGCCACAACCTTCGCCCACTTGGATGCCACAACCGTATTATCACGTAAAATTGCCGAGTTAGGTATCTACCCTGCGGTGGATCCATTGGATTCGACTTCACGTATTTTGAACCCTGTTGTATTAGGCGATGAGCACTACAACACCGCTCAACGTGTTAAGGAAACCCTGCAACGTTACAAAGAGCTTCAGGATATCATCGCCATCTTAGGTATGGATGAGTTAAGTGAGGAAGATAAATTAGTAGTATCGCGTGCACGCCGTGTACAGCGTTTCTTATCACAACCTTTCCACGTTGCCGAGCAGTTTACCGGCTTAAAAGGTGTACTGGTTGATATTAAAGATACCATCAAAGGCTTCAATATGATCATGGACGGCGAAGTTGACGAGTACCCTGAGGCTGCTTTCAACTTAGTTGGTACTATTGAAGATGCCATTGAAAAAGGTAAAAAACTGAACGCTGAAGCAAACGGATAGTATTGAGATATGCGTATTGCGTATTGAGACTTTAAAACCTCTATCGCAATACGCAATACCCACTACGCAATACGCAAAAGATGAATTTAGAAATATTAACCCCCGACAAAAAGGTTTTCGAAGGCGAAGTTCGTTCTGTAACGGTTCCTGGTTCGATGGGATCGTTTGAGATATTGAATAACCACGCCCCTATCATCTCTACGCTGGATGACGGAAAACTGATCGTTCGCGGCAGCGGGCACGAAGACGTTTACCTGGTAAAAGGCGGCGTTGTTGAAGTGCTCGATAACAAAGTAGTTGTTTTAGCCGAAGGCATCGCCCAACGTGAAGGCAAGTAAGCTTTAATAATTTTTTATTGAAAAGCCCGGGATGTAAACATCCCGGGCTTTTGTTTTTCATACGCGCTTATTTCTCCATGTCATTGCGAGGCACGAAGCAATCGCACGGAGAAAGGCGAACTTGCATAGCTGCTCTGTATAGCAAGAGATTGCCACGCTATCGCTCGCAATGACACATTAGTTTATATGGGTCGCAGATCAAAAAATCCGAAATCGAAAATCTGAAATCTCAAAGGCTTTCCCTAAACTTCTTCATCCGCCTTTCCGCGCGCTTCACATTTGGATCAGGCTTGGCCGGCATCAGTTTCAATGCAGCTATATAGTTAGCCGGCAAATTTTGCATCGCAGCCAAAGTCACCAGTTTTTCTTTATACCAATCATATGGCAGTAAATATTCGTTAACGGCGTGCGGCAGCGATATAAAAACGTGAGCCGTAACCAGGTTACCCTGCACATCCACGCATTGCATGGGCTTTAATTCCATGTGCTTATGCCAGTCGCCTTTATCAAATATCCTTGCATCTTCATCATTAAACTCGAGCAGCACTCCCCACACCGGCACATCGGGATTATCTACCGGCATCACATTAGCCTTTGATGATCGGTCCTTCGCCGTTTTATTAAATACAAAAGCATGTCCCGGAAGGTAGGCATTACCTAATTTACGGGCCGAAGGTAACGACCGTGTAAAGTCGGTTACGTTCATGTTCGAGGCATAAGCAAATAGTATCATCACTGTCCGTTTTTTGTGCTGCTTTTCTACCCTGAAAAACACACCTGAAATTACACAATTTTTGAGCCAGTCGGGCAATTTCAGGCAGAATTTTGGCCGGTTACAAAAATCTGACAAATCGCATACCGTATACCGAAATTAACTTTGGTATACGAGACACCATTATAAATTCTACAAATACAAATAATTCAATATTTTATACTGAAATTTTATATTAATCAAAATAATATACTTATTTCAAAAAACAACGATAGGGTATTGCCAGTTAAAACTGAACTCTCTATCTTACAGATATAGAATTTTGATATCTAATGAACCTGATCTCAACAGCAAATTTAAACCTTTTAAGAAGCCGGATCCCGGTCATTCTTAATGGTATTCTGCTCAGTGTTCTGGGTATTCAAATTCAGCTGCTGGTGCTGGCACCGGTACATCAATGCGGGAAGCGTTTTAAACTATAATAAATCCCAACAACCAAAACGCCTTCCCAATAAAATGAGAAGGCGTTTTTTTTAAAGACCGATCTAAAAAAATATATGAGTACTACTACAAATACCGTCGAACTAAACAAGTACAGCAAAACACTAACACAGGACCCTACCCAACCGGCGGCCCAGGCCATGTTATATGGCATTGGCTTAACCGATGAGGATATGAAAAAGGCGCAGGTGGGCGTGGCCAGCATGGGTTATGATGGCAATACCTGCAACATGCACCTTAACGATCTGGCTAAGATCGTAAAACAAGGTATCTGGGATGAGGAGTTGGTGGGCCTGATATTTCACACCATTGGTGTGAGCGATGGTATGAGTAATGGTACCGAAGGCATGCGCTACTCGCTGGTTAGCCGCGATGTGATTGCCGATTCGATAGAAGCTGTTTGCGGTGCGCAATATTATGATGGCCTGATCACCCTGCCCGGATGCGATAAAAATATGCCAGGCTCATTAATGGCTATGGGCCGTTTAAACCGCCCGTCTATCATGGTATACGGTGGTACTATTAAGCCCGGCCATTGGAAAGGCGAAGATTTGAATATCGTATCAGCTTTCGAGGCTTTAGGCAAAAAGATAGCCGGGCAGATAGATGATGCTGATTTTATGGGCATCATTAAAAATGCCTGCCCAAGCGCCGGTGCCTGCGGCGGTATCTATACCGCTAATACTATGGCTGCAGCTATCGAGGCTTTGGGTATGAGTTTGCCTTACTCCTCCTCAAACCCAGCCTTGAGCCAGGAAAAGAAAGACGAATGTTTAGCCGCCGGTAAAGCTATCAAGGTATTGTTAGAGAAAGACATCAAACCGTCGGATATCATGACGCGCCAGGCTTTCGAAAACGCTATTGTTACCATTATGGTACTGGGCGGTTCGACCAACGCGGTATTACACCTCATTGCCATAGCAAAAAGTGTTGATGTTGAATTGACGCAGGATGATTTTCAAAGCGTGAGTAACCGCATCCCGGTTTTAGCCGATATGAAGCCAAGCGGCAGATACATGATGGAAGACCTGCACAACATTGGCGGTGTACCTGCTGTTATGAAATACCTGTTAAAATTGGGATGGATAGATGGTAGCTGCTTAACCGTTACCGGGAAAACACTGGCCGAAAATTTAGCCGACGTTCCGGAACTTAACTTTGATACCCAGAAGATCATTTTCCCTAAAGAAAACCCGATCAAAGCCACCGGCCACCTACAGATATTGTACGGTAACCTGGCCTCTGGCGGCAGCGTTGCCAAGATCAGCGGTAAAGAGGGCGAACGTTTTGAAGGCCCTGCCCGGGTATTTGATGGCGAGTTCGAGCTGATCCACGGTATCCAAAGTGGTAAAGTAAAAGCCGGCGATGTGGTCGTGATCAAAAATGTTGGCCCTAAAGGCGCGCCGGGTATGCCCGAAATGCTAAAACCAACCTCGGCCATATTTGGCGCCGGTTTAGGCGCTTCGGTAGCGTTAATTACCGATGGCCGTTTTAGCGGTGGTACACATGGTTTTGTAGTTGGCCACATTACTCCCGAATGTTACGATGGCGGTTTACTGGGTTTGGTTAACGATGATGATAAGATCATTATCGATGCCACCAAAAACACGATCGATTTAATAGTAAGCGACGAAGAGATCGCGGCACGCCGCGCGGCCTGGAAACAGCCACAGCTCCGAGTCAGCAAAGGTTTGTTATATAAATATGCCAAATCGGTATCAACAGCAGCCGAAGGTTGCGTAACCGATTTATAGAGCTGGAAGCGAAAAGCACAAAGCTAAAAGCGGTCAAAACAACGAAAAAGACAAATCGGTGAAATCATCAAAAAATCGGTGAGATCACAAAAAAATAAGATTATGGAAGTTGCACAGCAAGACATAACCATCGAACAGACAAAAAAAGAAACGGTTAACATTACCGGTTCCGAAGCTTTGTTGGAAGCATTGATAGCCGAAGAGGTTGATACCATATTCGGTTATCCGGGCGGCGCCATCATGCCGATATACGACGCCCTTTACGATTATAGCGATAAGCTAAACCACATCCTTGTTCGCCACGAGCAGGGCGGCATCCATGCAGGCCAGGGCTACGCGCGTACCTCGGGTAAAGTTGGCGTGGTATTCGCTACCAGCGGCCCGGGCGCTACTAACCTCGTAACCGGCTTAGCCGATGCGCAGATCGACAGCACACCTTTGGTTTGCATCACCGGCCAGGTGTTTGCGCACCTTTTAGGTACCGATGCCTTCCAGGAAACCGACGTGATCAACATCACTACCCCGGTTACCAAATGGAACTACCAGGTTACCGATGCTACCGAGATCCCCGAAGTTATCGCCAAAGCGTTTTACATCGCCAAAAGCGGTCGCCCCGGTCCGGTTTTGATCGATATCACCAAAAACGCACAGATCCAGAAGTTTGATTTTGAAGGTTATGTGAAATGTAACCACATCCGCAGCTACAAACCAAAACCGGTGGTTAGGCATCAATATGTTGAGCAGGCTGCCGAACTGATCAATAAAGCAAAGAAGCCATTTATCCTATTCGGGCAAGGTGTAATTTTAGGCAGCGCCGAGCAGGAGTTTAAAGCCTTTATCGAAAAAAGCGGTATCCCATCGGCATGGACAGTTCTGGGCGCAGGCGCTATCCCAACCGATCACCCTTTAAACGTAGGTATGCTGGGTATGCACGGCAATTACGGTCCTAACGTTTTAACCAACGAGTGCGATGTTTTGATCGCTATCGGGATGCGTTTTGACGACCGTGTTACCGGCCGTTTAGATAAATACGCCAAACAGGCACAGGTTGTCCACCTGGATATCGACCCTGCCGAGATCGACAAAAACGTAAAAACAACCGTACCCGTTTGGGGCGATTGTAAAGAAACATTGCCTTTATTAACCGCTTTGGTTGAAGAGAAAAAGCACACCGAATGGTTAGCCCGGTTTGCAGAATATACCAAACAGGAAGTTGAAGCAGTTATCGAAAAAGAACTTAACCCAACCACCGAAGAAATGACCATGGGCGAGGTGATCAATCAGCTCAACACCTTAACCAAAGGCGAAGCGGTTATTGTTACCGATGTTGGCCAGCACCAAATGGTGGCCTGCCGTTATGCTAAATTTAACAACACGCGCAGCAACGTTACCAGCGGTGGTTTAGGCACCATGGGCTTTGCCCTGCCGGCAGCCATCGGCGCTAAGTTTGGCGCACAGCAACGCACCGTTGTAGCCGTTATCGGCGATGGCGGTTTCCAGATGACTTTGCAGGAGTTGGGCACTATTATGCAAACCGGTATCGAGGTGAAGATCATCATCCTCAACAACCGTTTCCTGGGCATGGTTCGCCAGTGGCAGGAGCTGTTTAACGAGCGCCGTTATTCGTTCGTCGATATCCAGAGCCCCGATTTCGTGACCCTTGCAAGCGCTTACGGCATTGCCGGTAAAAGCATCGATCAGCGCGGCGACCTGCAGTCGGCATTAAAACAAATGCTCGATCACAAAGGATCTTTCCTGCTCGAAGTAATGGTAACCAAAGAAAATAACGTGTTCCCGATGGTACCGCAGGGTTGCAGCGTAAGCGAGATCAGATTGAAGTAAAAGGGGCAAGAACCAAGAGTCAAGAAGCAAGAGACAACAATGGAAAAGCAAGAATTTAACATTACCGTTTACACCGAAAATCAGATCGGCCTGTTAAACCGTATCGCCATCATATTTAGCCGTCGTAAGATCAATATCGACAGCCTCAATACCTCCCCGTCGGAGATCGAAAGCATCCATCGCTTTAATATCGTGATCACCGAAACCGAAGACGTAGTACGTAAGATCTGCCGCCAGATCGAAAAGCAGGTCGAAGTATTAAAAGTATACTATCACACCAACGAGGATGTGATCTGGCAGGAACTGGCGCTGTACAAAGTATCGACAGATGTTATCGCCGAAAAGGTAAGCGTTGAGCGTTTACTCCGCGAAAACGGTGCCCGCGCGGTTGTGATCCGTAAAGATTACACCGTGTTCGAAACTACCGGCCACCGCGAAGAGACAGATAACCTGATCGCGATATTGCAGCCTTACGGATTGATAGAATTTGTTCGCAGCGCCCGTGTAGCTATTATTAAGGACAGCGACGGCTTTAACCGCAAACTGCGCGAATTTGAACAGCGCGAACCAGGCGAAGAGGTATTTGAGAACGAGTACCTGAACAAAGGCGAAAAGGTGTTTACGATGTAGGTTGCAAAGTCAAAAATTAAAAAATCAAAATAAAACAAATCAATAAAACCCAATAATCGGTGTAATCAAATAAACATCGGTGTAATCAAAAACAATAATCAAATGGCACAACTAAATTTCGGCGGCACAGTAGAAAATGTAGTAACCCGCGAAGAGTTCCCGTTAGCTAAAGCTCAGGAAGTATTAAAAAACGAAACTGTAGCAGTTATCGGTTACGGTGTACAAGGCCCCGGTCAGGCGCTTAATCAAAAAGACAATGGCATCAACGTAATCGTTGGTCAGCGTAAAGATTCAAAAACCTGGGATAAAGCTATCGCTGATGGCTTCGTTCCGGGCGAAACCCTTTTCGAAATCGAAGAAGCTTTACAGCGCGGTACCATTATCTGCTACCTGTTGAGCGATGCTGCACAGATCGCTTTATGGCCAACCGTTCAAAAACACTTAACTCCGGGCAAAGCATTATACTTCTCTCATGGTTTCGGTATCACTTTCAAAGAGCAGACCGGTATCGTACCTCCTGCCGATGTTGATGTATTTTTAGTAGCGCCAAAAGGTTCGGGTACTTCACTGCGCCGTATGTTCCTGCAAGGTCGTGGCTTAAACTCAAGCTTCGCTATCTTCCAGGATGCTACCGGTAAGGCATGGGATCGCGTTATCGCTTTAGGTATTGCAGTAGGCAGCGGTTACCTGTTCGAAACCGACTTCAAAAAAGAAGTATTCAGCGACCTTACCGGCGAGCGTGGTACTTTGATGGGTTGTATCCAGGGTATCTTTGCCGCTCAGTACGAAGTATTGCGCAGCAAGGGCCATACGCCATCTGAAGCTTTCAACGAAACTGTTGAAGAGCTGACCCAATCGTTAATGCCATTGGTTGCCGAAAACGGTATGGATTGGATGTACGCCAACTGCTCAACCACCGCACAACGCGGCGCGTTGGATTGGTGGAAAAAATTCCGCGATGCTACCAAACCTGTGTTTGAAGAGCTTTACGAAAGTGTAGCGACCGGTAAAGAGTCGCAACGCTCTATCGACAGCAACAGCCAGCCAGATTACCGTGTAAAACTGGATGCCGAATTAGCAGAATTACGCAACAGCGAATTATGGCAGGCGGGCAAAACCGTACGCAGCTTACGCCCTGAAAACCAGCCGGTAGAAGCATAATTATAGTAGCAAGTAGTTAGTATCAAGTAGCAAGACAAAAAATCTTAATACTTGATACTCGCTACTTGATAACTAACTACAGGGACAGAGAATCTTGATACTTGATACTCGCTACTTGATACTAACAAAATGAAATGGAACGCTGAACTATATGACCAAAAACACGCTTTCGTATACCAATACGGCGAGAGTGTATTGGAATTGCTGGATGCACAACCTGGCGAGCGTATCCTTGATCTGGGTTGCGGTACCGGTTATTTAACACAACAGATCAATGATCTGGGTGCCGATGTGGTAGGCATCGATTACTCGCCCGAGATGATACAAAAGGCCAAGGAAACTTATCCCGAAGTATCTTTCAGCGTTGCCAATGCATCGAAATTCAGTTTTACCGAACCGTTTGATGCCGTATTCAGCAACGCGGCCCTGCACTGGGTGCAGGATCACGACAGCATGATGCGCTGCGTTTACAACAACCTTAAACCCGGCGGCCGCTTTGTAGCCGAAATGGGTGGCAAAGGCAACGTGCAGCAATTAATTGCCGCAACAAAACAGGTACTGTTAAAGTACGGCTACAGCAAACAAGCCGAAATTATGTTATGGCGTTTCCCGGGCTTGGGCGAATATACCAGCGAGTTGGAAAGCCATGGTTTCCGCGTAACGTTTGCCCTGCATTTTGACCGCCCTACTGCCCTGCAGGATGGCGACGAAGGCGTAGCCAAATGGATAGCCATGTTTGGCGAACAATATTTTGAAGGCGTGCCTTCAGAGCAAAAACAGCTGATGCTGAAAGAAATTACCGAACTGCTGCGCCCTACTTATTATAAAGACGGGATCTGGTATTCGGATTATAAAAGATTGCGATTTATCGCTTTTAAGGAGTTGTGAGTTGTCAGTGGTCAGTGGTGAGTTAAACCATTGTAAATTGAAAAAACCAACGAATAAAAGCCAACATAAAAGAAACTGAAAACTGTCAACTAACAACTGACAACTAAATTAAAGACTATGTTACACGATCCAAACCGCGTTTATGTTTTTGATACCACGCTCCGCGATGGCGAGCAGGTGCCGGGATGCCAGTTGACTACTCCCGAAAAGATCGAGATAGCCCGCGAACTGGAAACGCTGGGCGTTGACATTATCGAGGCAGGCTTCCCTATCTCAAGTCCGGGCGATTTTCAAAGCGTTGTCGAGATATCCAAGGCAGTTAAAACCCCTACCGTTTGCGCGCTTACCCGTGCCAACAAAGGCGACATCGATGCCGCTGTTGAGGCTTTGCAATACGCCAAACACCCGCGTATCCACACCGGCATAGGCTCGTCGGATATGCACATCAAACATAAATTCAACAGCACCCGCGAAGAGATATTGGAGCGCGCTGTTGAAGCGGTTAAATACGCCAAAAAATCGGTCGAAGACATAGAGTTTTACGCCGAAGATGCGGGCCGTGCCGATATACACTACTTGGCTCAGATGGTGGAGGCGGTCATCGCGGCAGGCGCCACCGTTGTCAACATCCCCGATACCAACGGCTACTGCCTGCCCGACCAATATGGCCAGAAGATCAAATTCCTCAAAGAAAACGTTAAAAATATAGATAAGGCGATTATCTCGGTACATTGCCATAACGACCTTGGCCTGGCCACCGCCAACTCGGTTGCAGGCTTACAAAACGGCGCCCGCCAGATCGAGGGCACCATCAACGGTATCGGCGAACGCGCGGGCAATACCTCTATCGAAGAGGTGGTCATGATCCTGAAAACTCACGCTTCGCTGGGCTTACATACCAACATCAACACCAAAAACTTTTACGAACTGAGCCGCATGGTAAGCACCCAAATGCGCATGCCGGTACAGCCCAACAAAGCTATCGTAGGCGGCAATGCATTCGCGCACAGCTCTGGCATTCACCAGGACGGTTTTTTAAAGAACCGCGAGAACTACGAGATCATCCGCCCTGAAGACGTGGGCTTCCCGAGCGCGAGTATCGTATTAACCGCCCGCAGCGGCCGTCACGCTTTAAAGTTCCATTTGGAGCGCCTGGGCCATAACCTGGATAAGGAACAATTAGCCGATGCTTACCATCGTTTTCTTACCTTAGCCGATAGTAAACTGGATATTAACGACGATGATTTAACTTTGCTGATGAAAGCCGTAAAACAAACAGCATAAACCAATCACCCGATAAGAATATAGATATTAATAAGAATAAAAATGAGCAAGACATTATTTGATAAGGTGTGGGACAAGCACGTGGTACGTAAAATAGAAGGCGGCCCCGACGTATTGTTTATCGATCGTCACCTTATTCACGAAGTAACCAGCCCGGTAGCCTTTTTAGGTTTAAAAAGCCGTAACATCGGTGTTTTATATCCAAACCGTACATTCGCTACGGCCGATCATAACACGCCAACCATTAACCAGCACTTACCAGTTGCCGACCCACTTTCGGCAAACCAGCTGCAAGCTTTAGAAACCAACTCTAAACAATATGGTATCAGCCACTGGGGTTTGGGCCATCAAAAAAATGGTATCGTACACGTTGTTGGTCCTGAGTATGGTATCACCCAGCCCGGCGCTACCATTGTTTGCGGCGACAGCCATACCTCTACCCACGGCGCATTTGGTGCGATAGCTTTTGGTATCGGTACCTCCGAGGTGGAAATGGTTTTGGCAACACAATGCATTATGCAGCCTAAACCTAAAAAAATGCGCATTAATGTAAACGGCAAGCTGGGCAAAGGCGTTACGCCGAAAGATGTGGCCTTGTTCATCATCTCACAATTAACAACTTCGGGCGCTACAGGTTATTTTGTGGAGTACGCCGGTGATGTTTTTGAGAACATGACCATGGAAGGCCGTATGACTGTTTGTAACCTGAGCATCGAGATGGGTGCCCGCGGCGGTATGATCGCTCCGGATGAAACCACCATCAACTATGTAAAAGGCCGCGAGTTTAGCCCTAAAGGCGAAGCCTGGGATAAAGCCTTAGCTTACTACAAAACTTTAAAAACCGATGCCGACGCGGTTTTTGATAAAGAATATACTTTCGATGGAGCTTCTATCGAACCGATGATCACCTACGGTACCAACCCTGGTATGGGCATGGGCATCTCGCACGAGATACCTGACGCTGCACATGTTGAAGGCGGTGCCGCCACTTACGAAAAATCGCTGGGTTATATGGGCTTCCACGAAGGAGAAAGCATGATCGGTAAAAAGGTTGATTTTGTATTCGTGGGCAGCTGTACCAATGGCCGTATCGAAGATTTCAGGGCGTTTACTTCCCTTGTAAAAGGCAAGCACAAAGCCGATGACGTTACGGTTTGGCTGGTACCCGGCTCACACATTGTTGAAAGCCAGATTAAAGAAGAAGGCTTGCTGGATATCTTAACCGAAGCAGGTTTTGTTCTGCGCCAGCCAGGTTGCTCGGCTTGCTTAGCTATGAACGACGACAAAGTACCTGCGGGCAAATACGCGGTGAGTACTTCGAACCGTAACTTCGAAGGCCGCCAGGGCCCGGGTGCGCGCACCATGCTGGCCAGCCCTCTGGTTGCCGCAGCAGCAGCCGTAACCGGCAAAGTAACCGACCCGAGAACGTTAATTGAAGAATTAGTTTAAAAAAAAAGACCATAGACCATGGTCGATAGTCCATAGACATTTTTTGCTATGGACTATGGACCATCGACTATAAACTAAATAAAAATGGCTTACGATAAATTTACAGTATTGCGGAGTGCAGCAGTCCCGCTTCCGATAGAAAACGTGGATACCGACCAGATCATTCCCGCGCGCTTTTTAAAAGCTACCGAGCGTGTTGGTTTTGGCGATAACTTGTTCCGCGACTGGCGCTATAACGCTGATAACACCCCAAAAGCGGACTTTGTATTGAACAACCCAACTTACAGCGGTAAAATACTGGTTGGCGGTAAAAACTTTGGTTCGGGCTCATCGCGCGAACATGCAGCCTGGGCAATTTACGATTATGGTTTCCGCTGCGTGATCTCGAGCTTTTTTGCCGATATCTTTAAAAATAATTGCTTAAACATCGGTGTATTGCCGGTACAGGTTAGCCCGGAATTTGCCGAAAAGATCTTTACCGCCATCCACGCTAACCCTAAAACCGAAATTGAGGTTAACCTGCCCGAGCAAACCGTTACATTGGTGAGCACCGGCGAAAAGGAAAGCTTCGACATTAGCCCGTACAAAAAAGAAAACCTGATGAACGGTTTCGACGATATTGATTACCTGTTGAACATCAAATCGGATATTGAGGAGTTTGCATCGCAACTGCCGCTTTAAAACATGATCATTAAAAAAGCTAAAAGCGTTTCATAGATCATGAAACGCTTTTACGCTATATAACCGCTGCCACACCGCAGCATAAATACTATCCATTAAAATGGAACGAAGGAAAATAGAGATAATGGACACGACACTCCGCGATGGTGAACAAACCTCGGGCGTATCGTTTTCGGCATCCGAAAAATTAACCATTACGCAGCTCTTGCTGGAAGAGCTGCATGTCGACCGCGTGGAGATCGCGTCGGCCCGTGTATCCGAAGGTGAGTTTCAGGCCGTAAAAAGTATTTTAGACTGGGCCGAAATTAATGGGTATGCCGACCGTATTGAGGTTTTAACCTTCGTTGATAACGGCGTTTCGATCGACTGGATGGTAAAAGCAGGCGCCAGGGTACAGAACCTGTTAACCAAGGGTTCCATGAATCACCTCACCCACCAGCTTAAAAAAACACCTGAGCAGCATTTTGCCGAGATAGCGCACGTGATCGGCCTGGCCGCGAAGAGCGGTATCGCCACCAACGTTTACCTGGAAGACTGGAGCAACGGCATGCGCAACTCGCCCGATTATGTGTTTGAGTTTTTGGATTTTTTAATCAAACAACCCGTAAAACGGATCTTACTGCCCGATACTTTAGGTGTGTTAACTCCCGAAGAAACGTACAAATACCTGTCGCAGATCAGGGCTAAATACCCCGAAACACACTTTGATTTCCATGCCCACAACGATTACGACCTGGGCACCGCCAACGTTTTGGAAGCCGTAAAGGCTAACGTAAACGGGCTGCATCTCACCGTTAACGGCATGGGCGAGCGTGCCGGTAACGCACCCATGGCCAGCGTGATTGCCGTTATCAAAGATTTTGCAAAAGATGTGGATATGCGCCTTAAAGAATCGTCGATCTATTCAGTTAGTAAACTGGTAGAAACTTTTTCGGGCATCCGCATCCCGGCTAATAAACCGATCGTCGGCGAAAACGTGTTTACGCAAACCGCTGGCATCCACGCCGATGGTGATAACAAGCACAACCTGTATTTTAACGATCTGCTGCCCGAACGCTTCGGCCGCAAGCGCGCTTATGCTTTAGGCAAAACATCGGGCAAGGCCAATATCGAAAAGAATTTGCAGGAACTGGGCTTAAAGCTGAATGATGCCGACCTGAAAAAAGTTACCCAGCGTGTTATCGAACTGGGCGACCGTAAGGAAACCGTAACCAAGGAAGACCTGCCCTACATCATTTCCGACGTGCTGGACAGTAACCTGTACGAAGAAAAGGTTAAAATCGAATCGTACGTATTGATGCATGCCATGGGTTTCCGCCCGTCGGCAACCATCTCGGTAAAGATAGACGGTGAAAGCTTTGAAGAGAATGCACAAGGCGACGGCCAGTTCGACGCTTTTATAAACGCATTGAAGAAAGTGTACAACAAAAAGAAGCTCCGTTTGCCTAAACTGATCGATTATACAGTACGTATAGCCCCAGGAAGTAGCAGCGATGCCTTGTGCGAAGCCGTAATTACCTGGGAAACGGAACAAAAGAAGTTCATCACCCGCGGCCTCGACTCGGACCAGGCGGTTTGCGCCATAAAGGCTACGCAGAAGATGCTGAATATCATTTAGTCGAGAGTCATGAGTCGAAGAATGACTCCTGACTTATAACTCTCAAGACTCTCGACTAAAACGCGTTAGGGATGGAAGCGGATACCGGCCTTGTGGCTAAGGCCTTGTGCAGTATGAGCGTACAGCCCGGCCCGCAGGGAACGCCCACAAAAAGAAGCAAGAAACAAGCCTCAGGAAGCAAGATTTGATCTTTGAGCAAAAAATAAGATAAAAACAACTAAATAAACCTTTCCTTAGCGTTTACGCGCCTTTGCGTGAGACCGTTTGAGAAAGACCATAATCAACAAAAACAATGAAATTAAACATCGCCCTTTTGGCAGGAGACGGCATCGGTCCGGAAGTTATCGACCAGGCCGTTAAAGTATCAAACGCTGTAGCAAAAAAATTCAACCACGAAATTGTATGGACATCGGGCCTCACCGGCGCCGCCGCTATCGATGCGGTTGGTGAGCCTTACCCCGACTTAACCCACGAGATCTGTATGGCTGCCGACGCTGTACTGTTCGGCGCTATCGGCCACCCGCGTTTTGATAACGATCCTAAAGCAAAAGTTCGCCCGGAGCAAGGTTTATTGAAAATGCGTAAAAAATTAGGCTTGTTCGCCAACGTGCGCCCTACGTTTACTTTCCCATCGCTGATCGATAATTCGCCTTTAAAACGCGAGCGCATTGAGGGTACCGACCTGATCATCCTGCGCGAACTGACCGGCGGTATTTACTTTGGCGAGCGTGGCCGTAAAGATGATGGCGATACCGCTTTTGATACCTGTACCTACACCCGCGAAGAGGTAAAACGCCTGGCCAAATTAGGTTTTGAAATGGCGATGGCACGCGGCAAAAAACTATGCTGCGTAGATAAAGCCAACGTGTTGGAAACCTCACGCTTATGGCGCGAAACCGTGCAGGATATGGAAAAAGATTTCCCCGAAGTAACCGTAAGCTACGAGTTTGTTGATGCCGTGGCCATGCGCCTGGTACAATGGCCGAACAGCTACGATGTGCTGATCACCGAGAACCTTTTCGGCGATATTTTGACTGATGAAGCATCGGTAATTTCAGGTTCGATGGGCCTGATGCCGTCGGCATCTATCGGCGTGCATACTTCGTTGTTCGAGCCTATCCACGGTTCGTACCCGCAAGCTGCCGGCAAAGATATTGCCAACCCATTGGCTACCGTACTTTCGGCCGCTATGATGTTCGAGGATGCATTTGGTTTGAAGGAAGAAGCCGCCGCTATCCGTGCCGTAGTTAACAAATCGTTAACCGAAGGCATAGTTACCGAAGACCTTGCAGGCAAAGAAGCCAAAGCCTACAAAACCAGCGAAGTTGGTGACTGGCTAGCTAAGAATATTTAAGCTGAAATTATATAACACATTACGAAAGCAGCTCAATATGGCTGCTTTTTTTGTTTAAATACGCAACGCGCATTAGGGATTGAAGCGGATACCGGCCCGTGGCTAATGCCTGTGCAGTATGAGCGTAAAGCCCGACCCGCAGGGGAATGCCCAAAACTCATTAAGATTTTCACGCAAAGACGCGAAGGCGTTAAGAAATAACTTAAAAAACTTTGCGTCTTAGCGCCTTTGCGTGCGAACCCGCTTGCCAATCGTGCTGGGCAAACCAAACATTTCATTAGGGATATTTTGATTTTTTTAAGTACTTCGCCCTCAAATTTGATCCCCATGCTAAAGAGAGTTGTAGTAACAGGTATTGGCGCGCTCACCCCGCTGGGCAACGATGCCGAAACGTTTTGGAGCAATATTGTGAACGGCAAAAGCGGCGCCGCAAACGTAACCCGTTTTGATGCGACCCCTTTCCGCAGCCATATGGCCTGCGAGTTGAAAGGTTTTGACGCGACCACCGTGCTCGACCGTAACGATATTAAACGCAACGACCTGTTTACCCAATACGCCTTAGCAGCTACCGACCAAGCTATAGCCGACTCGGGCTTCGAATTCGAAAAAATGTCGCCATTTGATGTGGGTGTGATTTGGGGCTGCGCGCACGGCGGCACCATCACCTTCGAGGAGCAGATGAAAGAATACATTAAAGGCGATGGTACACCGCGCTTTAACCCATTCTTTTTGCCTAAAGTACTGGTTAATATGGCTTCGGGAATGATCTCGATACGCCATGGCTATATGGGGCCAAACTATACCGCAGTTTCGGCCTGTGCCAGCTCGAATACCGCTTTGATGGAAGCATCCAACAATATCCGCTTAGGCAAGGCTACCATTATGATCACCGGCGGCTCGGAAGCGCCCATTACCGAGTCATCTTACGGCGGTTATTGTGCCTTAAAGGCCATGTCGGCACGTAATGACGACCCTGAACATGCATCCCGCCCGTTTGATGTGCACCGCGACGGCTTTGTCATCGGCGAGGGCGCAGGCGCATTGGTATTAGAAGAATATGAACACGCCAAAGCTCGTGGCGCCAAGATATACGCCGAACTGGTAGGTACAGGCGCTACAGGCGACGCTTACCATATGACAGCGACACACCCCGAAGGTTTGGGCGCGATTCGCGCCATGCAAATGGCTTTAAAAGAAGCCGGATTAAGTATAACAGATGTGGATTATATCAACCCCCACGCTACTTCAACGCACGTAGGCGACCTATCCGAAACCAAAGCAATCGCCGCGCTTACCGGCGATCAGAAAACAAAACTGCATATCAGCGCCACCAAATCCATGACGGGTCACTTGCTCGGCGCTGCCGGCGCTATCGAATCGATCATCTGTTTACTGGCTATCCGCGATGGTGTAGTACCACCAACCATCAACACCGAAAGCATAGACCCGGAGATACCGCAGCATTTAAATATTGTGCTAAAAGAAGCCTTACAGAAAAAGGTAAACGTAGCCATGAGCAACACCTTCGGCTTCGGCGGGCATAATGGTATTGTGGTGTTTAAGGGAGTGTGATGGTGAATGGTGAGTAGTCAATAAAAAATACGTCATGCCGAACTTGTTTCGGCACCCCATCATAAAGGTATACGCCATACAAGACAACGCAATATAATTCAACAAGAAAAGCAATGTCATTATACAAACAGGGGCACGTGTACATAATGACAAATAAATACCGCACTGTATTTTACATTGGTGTCACAAACGACCTACGTACCAGAGTATGGCAGCACATCAATGGAGAGGGATCCGCCTTTGTAAAGAAATACCGCTGTTTCGATTTAGTTTATTACGAACACCATATACGAATAACGGATGCTATTGATCGTGAAAAACAATTAAAGAACTGGCATCGGGATTGGAAAACTAATTTAATACAATCGATGAATCCGGAAATGAAAGATCTAAAGGAGGAAATAAATAGCTAACGTGCTTTAGATGTTCCCTATTGATTGTCCTCAGGTTTGTCCTGTGGGGTGCCGAAACAAGTTCGGCATGACTTCAATCTGTTAACTCACCATTCACTATTTCCATTGCCCGTACTCAAAATGCTTTTTGATACGGATACTTACCGGCGTACCAACCGGATATTTATTGAGCTCGAGATTTAATACACGCAATTTTACATCCTCTTTTTCAACAATTACATCCTCAAAAAAGCCTTTAAATAAAACCTGCACTACCGTCCAGTCTTTCTTTTTACCCCAGGTATTGGCTATCTCTACATTTTCGGGGTTAATCGCCACCGTACCGCGCTGGGCAGTTATGCCGCATACCTTAGCTTCTTGGTTAGTTAGTACCGAGCAGTGCGCCAGTATTTGCGCCGTATACAGCATACCGGGGTTCTGATACAATTCTTCCGGCGTTCCTGCCTCAACAATTTCGCCCTGTTTTAAAACGATCAGGTCATCAGCCATTGAAAGCACTTCGGCCGGGTCGTGCGATACGAGTACAACCGTCAGCCCGGTTTCTTTTACGATGTTGCGGATGTTTTGCTGCAAACCTTCGCGAAACGAGGCGTCCACCTGGTTAAAAGGCTCATCCAAAAACAACACCTCAGGTTTGGTGATCAACGCCTTGGCAATAGCCACACGCTGTTTCTCGCCACCGCTCAGATCCGTTACACGCTGGTCTTTCAACTCATAAACTTTAAGCTGTTTTAGAGCAGCCGCGGTAGCTGTTTCTTTATACTTCAGATCGGTATTGGGCAGCAGCGAAGCCACATTCTGCCAAACGGTGGCAAACAGGTTCAGGTCGTCGGTATGCTGGGTTACCATCTTCATCCGGTCGTGGCCGGGTATCAGCTTTTCTTCGGGGCCGATGACACGGTCGCCTTTAAAGAACACTTCGCCTTCTTCGGGACTTAACAACCCGTACAGCAGCTTAAGCAAGGTACTTTTACCGCTGCCGCTTTCGCCGACTATGGCGGTTATTTTACCCTGTTTAATGGAGAGAATAATATTATTTACGCCCGATTCTTTATCGTCGCTATAGTTTTTAGTTACCGATACCGCGTCTAAATACGATGGGTTTGACATGCCGGTAAATATACAATAAAACAAAAAATCCCGGATGTTGGTCCGGGATCACATTTGTTAACATTTTTTCTTAGAAGCCAAACTGAAGGCCGAAGTTGAAGTTCTTCAATCCTTTCTGATCGGGCGTGTTCACAAACATATCGTTAAAGAAATATTTGGTAAAGATGCCGAAGCTGCCATAACCTATCTTGGCAAAACCGCCGTACTCAAAACGTGTGAAGTGGAAATCGTTGAAATTTTTTGTTTTACCGTGTTCGCTGCTGATCTGTTTCTGCATACCGTCTATCAAAAAGCCAACTTCGGGGCCGGCGGCGAAATGGAAGCGGGTATTGTGCTTATCGGGCGATGAGCGGAAATCGAACGCCAGCGGCAGCACCAGGTAGTTCGACGAAAAACGATTCTTCGAATAATGATTGGTGGTGTTTACTACATAGGTTAGTGTAGGGACGTCGGGTACTATATCGATGTTTTTTTGCAGGCGTATTAGTGTCCAGTCAAAATCGGCTGTCATGTATATCTTAAAGTTATCGGTAAAACGGTACCCGAATTTAAACACGCTGAAACCTACATAACTGGTTTTAGCCTGGCTGTAGTTCAAAAAATCATTTTTAGGCGACAAGGTAAAGCTGCCGTTATCAACCAGTGTGGCAAAGCCCAGGTGAAAATCATCCAGCGTAAGCCCTATCGAAAAACCTGTTTTGGGCTTTGTTTCGGTTTTTACCGAATCCTTGTAACTACGGTTATACCAGGTATGGGTTTTGTTTTTATGCTTAATGATGATGGTATCTGATGTGCCTGGATTTGATGCTGATGTTGTAGCCGATGTGTTTTGCTGTGCAAATACGCTCCCCAGCATACCGCAAAATATTGCGGTAATAATTAAACGTTTCATAATATTTATGTGATTTATTTTAGACTGAAATTAATTCTGTTTTTTAACTTTTAACGGCCCAAGGTTTACTCCGGTAACGTTCAGTAACTCGTCTTCATCGTCATCGTTCTGGCCAAACTGTATGATCTTGTTATCCCGCTTATCCACTTTGGCTATCACTACGTTGAGCAGGTCGCCCAGGCTGTGTATCTTTTTCTTTTTAACCGCCTCGGTAATTTTCATTGCCGGTATATTGTTTGCCGTTAAAGCTTTTACCTGGTTGCCAGCTGGTTCGGTTTTAGGCGTTACGCTGGCAATGGTGTTGGCTACCGGAACCAGTTTAGTAACATTTTCCTGATGCTCTGGCTTGCTGATATTCACCACTTTAGGGACAGCTGAAACTATTGCACTATCAATCGGGCCAGCCACAATACCGCCCTTAGTCTCTGGTTTATCTGCCATGGTACGCGTAGCCGCCAATACGTTTTGCGGCTGCGGTGTTGCCGGCTGCCCTGCTGTTAAATCGGGCATATCTCCGGTAACCGATGGTCGTTGTGTAACGGCAGCAACCGCATCGTTAATGGTTTGCTGCGGGTCGTAATTGCCGTGCAGCTCCAGTTTTTGGGTGTGCGGCATAAATAGCAGCCCCGCAGTAAGCAATATCACCAAAGTTGCCGCTATACTCAACATCGGCGCCAGGCCCGAACCTGCTTTGCGGCTGCCCGGTATTTCGGGTACTATCTTATCCCATAAGCCCGCCGATGGCTCCATCTCCAGGTCGTTTAACTGGGCGCTGAATAGCTGGTCAAATTCTTTATCCGACATTTTCATATCTCTTTCCTTCCAATTTTACGATCTGTTCCTTTAATATTGTCCTTGCCCTCGATAACTGCGATTTCGACGCGCCTTCGCTGATCGTCATCATCTCGCCTATCTCTTTGTGGCTGTAACCTTCAATAGCGTATAAGTTAAACACCATGCGGTACCCTGGCGGCAGCTGCTGTATCAAAGCCAGCAGGTCCTTCACACCTAAGTTCGATGCCGCCAAAGGGTCAACCCCGTGCACGTCGTGTGCGGTATCAATATCTACCACCTGCATCATTTTGTGATGTTTACGGTAATACTCGATCGACGAATGCACCATGATCCTCCTCACCCAACCTTCAAACGAGCCATCGCCCCTAAAATCGTCCATCTTGTTAAAAACCTTAATGAACCCATTCTGCAGCATATCTTCGGCTTCCATTTTATCGGCAGCGTAGCGCATGCAAACGCCCAGCATTTTTGACGCAAGGAGTTTGTACAGCCCTTCCTGCGCCTTACGCTCGCCGTTACGGCAGCCTTTTACTAATTGCTCTATGGTAAGGTTGTGATCCAAAAACATCATTTAAAGGTAAGATGAAATGTTTAAGCGAATGGTTGCATCGGATAAAAATATTTTTTACTGATGCGGGAAGAAATAAAAAATACAGGCCTAATTCAAATGCCGGTATTCGCTGGGCGATTTGCCCGTTTTGGTCTTGAATATCTTGGTAAAATGCGAGGGGTGCTCAAAACCGAGCGCATAAGCTATCTGGCTGATGGAATTATCGGTACCCCACAGTTGCGATTTGGCTTTGTCAATCATCTCCAGGTGGATATGCTCCTGCGTGGTTTTGCCGGTAAATTTATTGAGCAGGTCCGAAAGGTAATTTGGCGAGAGGTTAAGCCGCGATGCAAAATAGCCCACATTAGGTAAACCTGCATCAATCAATGTGCTTTGCGCGAAATAACCTTTTAACAGTTTTTCAAATTGCTGCACTACATCCGAGTTCACTTTTGCCCGGGTATAAAACTGCCGGTCGTAAAAGCGGTTACAATAGTTCAGCAAAAGCTCGATATTGCTTACGATGAGCCCTTGTGTGTGCTTATCCATGTTTTGCGAATACTCTCTTTCTATCTTGGCAAGGCAATCTTCGAGTATTTGTTTTTCTTCTTCCGAAATATGCAGGGCCTCATTCGTTTCGTAATTAAAAAACGAATACTCATGTATCTTTTTACCCAAACTGGTGCCATGGATAAGATCAGGATGAATAAACAGCGCCCAGCCTTCGTCAACCACCACATCGGGGCCTGGAGCAATTACCTGCCAGGGGGCGGTAAACATTAACGATCCTTCGTTAAAATCATAATGCCCCTTGCCGTACTTTAAAGTCCCCTCAAACTTTTTGCACGAAATAGTATAAAATCCAAAGCGATAAAGGCCATCATACTTTGGTGTTTTGGCATAAAAGTCGGCATGGTCTATCAAACTTACCAGCGGGTGTTTGGGCGATGCGTACTGCACCAATTTATGCAAGTCGCTGATGGATTCAAGATCGGTATATTGTGTTGACATGGTGATATAAAGTTAAGCAAAACAATGGCCGCCTGGTTTATGGGCGGCCATTTAATTACAAGCCTGTTTGTGCGGCCATCATCTTTTTAAAATCAATGTCATTCAATTGCTGCCTGGCCTGTACCACCTGCTCGGCATCGCTGCCGCTGAGGTAACGTAGCCTTTCGGTGCCATCTGTGGCAGCCTCATAAATCACCTCGGCTACTTCGGCAATATTCGCCGACATTGGCCAGTTATCAATCATCCCCATAAACTTTTTAAACGGTGCGCTGTATTCAGCCAGTTCGCCGGCATCCATAACGTCCATCGATCGGCCGGCAAATTCTGTTTTATAACCGCCCGGCTCAACCAGTTTTAAACGGATGCCCAAGGGGTTAAGCTCATACTGCAGCGATTCGGTTAAGCCCTCAACCGCAAATTTGGTAGCATGGTAAAGCGATGAGAACGGGAAAGTTAACCTTCCTCCTATCGACGATACGTTGATGATAACGCCCGACTGCTGCGCACGCATACCCGGTAAAACTGCTTTGGTCGTTTCAATTAATCCAAACAGGTTAACTTCAAACTGTTGCCTTATCTGGCTTTCGCCGGCGGTTTCGAGTGCGCCCATGGCACCGTAACCGGCATTGTTCACCAGCACATCGATCTGGCCAAATCTGGCAATACTTTGCGCTACGGCGTTTTGTATGCTCGCGTTATCGGTCACATCCAATTTGGTAACCAGCACATTATCCAACGCTGTTAATTCGGTTTCTTTTTCGGGCGAACGCATGGTTGCTGCCACGTTCCAGCCTTGTCGGCTAAATAATTTTGCTGTTTCACGGCCAAAGCCTGATGACGCTCCTGTTATCAATACTGTCTTTTTCATTTTGTATCTGTTTTAATTTGTTAATACAAAGTTCCGTCGGGCGGCCTGCGCGGGCTTATACCTTTCTACGCATTGCTTATACATTTTAAGGTTGCCGCAAATTGCTATATTTATAAACCATGAAATATTATTCAGCCTTAATGATAAGCCTCTTCATTGGCTTCTATACCGATGCGGCTCCTGCCGATACCGCCATCCTATTCAAACCCGACCGTGTTTTCGACGGGAAGGAAATGCACCCCGGCTGGTGGGTACTGGTGACCGGCAACCATATCGAAGCCGCGGGCGAACCTGCAATAATTCATCCGCCCAAACTGGTAAAAGTAATTTCCCTTCCGGGGATGACGCTGCTGCCGGGCCTGATCGAGGGCCACTCGCACCTCTTCCTGCACCCATACAACGAAACCACCTGGAACGACCAGGTGCTCACTGAGAGCCGTGCCGAGCGCACCGCCCGGGCCGTTACCCACGCCTGCGCTACGCTGATGGCGGGCTTTACCACCACGCGCGATCTCGGCACCGAAGGAGCAATGTACGACGATGTCGGGCTGAAGACCGCGATCGAAAAAGGCCTTATCCCCGGCCCGCGTATGCTCGTAGCCACCCGGGCCATTGTGGCTACAGGCAGTTACGGGCCAAAAGGTTTGGTAAGCGAGGCCACTGTACCCAAAGGCGCCGAGGAAGCCGACGGTACCGACGCGCTTACCCGCGCGGCACGTACCCAAATAGGTAATGGTGCCGACCTGGTGAAAGTATACGCCGATTACCGCTGGGGCCTGAACGACGCTCCCGCCCCTACTTTTACCATCGAGGAGTTGAAAACGGTGGTCGACGTGGCGGCCAGCTCCGGCCGCATGGTTGTTGCCCATGCCGGCACCGCCGAAGGGATGCGCCGCGCCATTTTAGCGGGCGTAAAAACCATTGAGCACGGCGACGGCGGTACACCCGAAATATTTGCGCTGATGAAAGAACGGGGCGTAGCCTATACCCCAACCATAGCCGCTGCCGAGGCCACCACCGCTTACAAAGGCTGGCACAAAGGCATCGACCCCGACCCGGAGCGCATCATCCAAAAACATAAAAGCTTTACCGCTGCCCTGCAAAGCGGCGTAACGATATGCTTCGGCGGCGATGTGGGTGTGTTCGCTCATGGCGATAACGCCCGCGAAATGCTGCTGATGGTAGAGTACGGCATGCAGCCCGCCGATGTACTGCGCTCGGCCACATCGGTAAATGCCGAAGTATTCGGCCTGCACAACCTGGGCAATATCAAACCCGGCTACCTTGCCGACTTAGTTGCCGTTTCCGGGAACCCTACCAGCGATATTAAACTTATGAAACAGATGCGTTTGGTGATGAAGGATGGGGTGGTGATGAAGAAAGAGTAGATTAGTCGTAATACTTATGTGACACAAGCCCGCGTTAGCGATTGCAGCGCCTGCCGGCAGGCAGGGATACCGGCCGTGTGGCAGGCTAAGGGCTGGCCGTGGCTGATGCCAGTGTAGTATGAGCGGAAAGCGCGGCCCAAAGGGAAACGCCCTAATCAAAGCAAAAGTTGAAACAATTTAAGGTTCGTTATACTTTTGCTTTTTCCTCGGCTTTCTTTCGTAATTCCTTCGCGTCCCATCAGCATTCCAAAAAGGCTTTTGGCGAAACATAGGAATAAATACAACCAAGCCAAAAAGTATCAGAATACCAAAGATCATTAATATCTGCATTGGCCCCAGGTCTGATCTGTAAATCCCGCCGTATTTATCATACATTACGCTGCTTGCGCCAAATCCTCCCCATAAACCTAAAGTTCCATATAAACCAAAAAGTATGGTGGTTATACAGTAAACAATAAAAAATAGCTTTTCTACCCTGTTTGGAAAAAGCCCCATCTTCCTACACCTTAACCGCCTGCCTTGCCAGTAAATGCCAGCTGCCGTGGCTTTTTTGCCAAACCAGCAATATGCCAAGGTGTACGGCGCCGGGTCTGCCGCTATCGTTGGTTTTGGCCGATAAGATATGCCTTACAATGGCGGTATTACCAACCACTTTAATGGTTTGCTCGGTAAACTCGAGCGTTACAAATACCGATGCCCCGGTAGCAAAACTGCTGATGAACTCGTTCTTGTTTTGCAGTTTACCGCTGCTGTGGCCGTAGCTCAGCTCGTCCATAGCAATGTTTCGTAACTGTACGGTATCGGCCTTAACCATGGCGGTACGCAGGCCCTCAACGGCCCGGGCCACTTCCTTTTCGTCTTTGCTTTGCGCAAAGGATGCCAGGCTCATCAGGCTAAAACCAACGGCCAATAGGGTGAATAATAAGGTGCGGATGTTTTTTACAGGTCTTCTCATACTCAAATATCTTTATTGTGCAACGCATTTGCAATAGGTTGCAACAATAATAGGCGTTGTACGTATAAGTGCGCATAAACCGCCCCGGTTTAATTTAACAGTATGTATATTTGTAATTGCGTTGAATGATGATGATGTGGGAAGAAATGACAGGTGTTGAAGCAAAAGCGGCGCAAAGCGAAATGGTTAAAAAATTAGGCAAGCTTGAACTTACGCTAAGCAAAGCGCAGCAACTGATGCACTTTGGTACCTGGGAGCTCGACCTGGAGACCATGATCCGCTATTGGAGCGATGAGGTGTACGACATTTTGGAGATAGACCCCGATAAGCGGACATACATTGCCGACCCTTTTAAATATTACTCGCCCGACTCCATTACACTCGTGCAAACCACCATGGCTAAATCGATAGCCGATGGCACCGCCTGGGACATCGAAGTTAAAGTGATCACCGAAAAGGGCAACGAGCGCTGGGTGCGTGCCTGCGGCGATGTAACCATGAAAGACGGCAAAGCCGTGAAACTATTTGGTATTATACAGGATATCAATGAGCATAAACGCGCCGAAGAGAACCTGAAAGTGCTGTTCGAGCATTCGGCCGATGCCCATTTGCTGTTCAACGAAAACGGGCTGATAGATTGTAACCATGCCGCGGTAGAGATGCTGCTGCTTAAAAACAAAGCCGAGCTGTTATCATCGCACCCGGCTAAGTTTTCGCCCGAGTACCAGCCCGATGGCCGCCGGTCGGACGAGAAATCGGTTGAGATGGACCGCATAGCCCGCGAAAAAGGCATCCACCAGTTTGAGTGGATACACCGCAGGGCCAACGGCGAAGATTTCCCGGTACAGGTTACGCTAAAGTCGGTAACTGTTGGCGATAAACCGGCCCTACTGGTTGTTTGGCACGATATTACCCAGCGCAAACGCGCCGAAGAACGCTTAAGGCAAAGCGAAGCCATGCTCACCGAATCGCAGCAACTAACGCACAGCGGCAGTTGGGAGGCTGATCTGGTTACGGGCAAAAACTACTGGTCGGCCGAAGCGTTCCGCATTTTCGGGCTCGAGCCCGATAGCACCGGCCCGGCTACCGACCTGTTTTACAAAATGATACACCCCGATGATAAGGAGTTGTATAAAACCCGTGTAAACGAAGCAATTAATAAGCAAACGCCTTCGAGTTTCGACTTGCGCATCATCCTGCCCAGCGGTAAGGTAAAATTCATCAGGGCCATAGGCAAACCCTTTGTTAATGCTGCCGGTAAGGTTACCAAACTGTACGGGGCCATACAGGATATCGACGACCATAAACGCTCCGAAGCCGAACTGATCAAAGCTAAAGAGCTGGCCGAGCAGGCTGCTGTGGCCAAATCGCAGTTCCTCTCGACCATGAGCCACGAGATACGCACGCCCATGAACGCCGTTATAGGCTTTACACACCTGCTGCTCCAGCACGACCCTCGGCCCGATCAGCAGGAGTATCTCAATATCCTGAAGTTTTCGTCGGAGAACCTGCTGGTGCTGATCAATGATATCCTTGATTTTAATAAGATAGAGGCTGGTAAGCTGGAGTTTGAGGAAGTTGATTTTAACCTGAGCCGGCTGATAGATAACATCCGCCTGGCGCAGTTACAGCGTGCGCAGGAAAAAAACATCAAGCTCAAGCTGATGATGGACGAGGACCTGCCCAACGCCGTCATCGGCGATCCTATCCGTTTGGGGCAGATATTGACCAACCTCATCAGCAACGCGGTTAAATTTACTAAAGAGGGTAAGGTGGTGATATCGGCCACGCTGGCCGAAACACAAAAAGATCATACTATTATTGATTTTGAAGTTGCTGATACAGGTATAGGCATCGCACCTGATAAGATCGATTCTATTTTCGAAAGCTTTACCCAGGCCAGTTCGGATACGACACGCAAGTTTGGCGGCAGCGGCCTGGGCCTGACCATATCCAAGCGCCTGCTCGAGCTGATGGGTAGCAAAATAAGCGTAAAAAGCGAAGTGGGCCAAGGCTCTGTTTTCAGTTTCAGCCTCAAGCTTAAGATCAGCAGCAAGCAACTGGCTCCGGTTTTAGAGAATATCCAGGATATCAAAAGCTTGAAAGGCACACGTTTGCTCATAGCCGACGATAACCAGATCAACGTATTGCTGGCCAAACAGTTTATGAAACAATGGGACGTTGATTGCGACGTGGCCGAGAACGGCGTAATTGCCTACCAACTGATACAAACCAACAACTACGACATGGTATTGATGGACCTGCAAATGCCCGAAATGGATGGTTACCAAACCACCGAAAAGGTACGGCAACTGCCAGACGAAAAATATGCCAGCCTGCCTATTATTGCTTTAACAGCTTCGGCTATGCTGGATATCAAGGATAAGGCATTTGAATCGGGCATGAATGATTATATCAGTAAGCCTTTTAACCCCGACGATTTGTACCGCAAGATAGCTACCTACTCGGGCCGCAGACTTAATTAAGCAGAAAGTAAATTATTGCTGTAAGAAAATTTAGTAGCATCGTGATCTTTTTATGGCGATGTTTTTGTAGTTTTGTGTATACACAAACAACAACTCTGTAAACTCCAATTAATACAATCATGCCAAACTCTACTCCCCAGGTTTTTAATCCAGATACCATTATACAACGTAACGAAAGCCGGTTCTTAGCCAGCCAGCTTGGCACCGAAACCGTGATGATGGATATGGACAGCGGCGATTACTTAGGTATCAACAGTGTAGCATCGGATATGTGGGCTTTATTAGAGCAGCCAATTAAAGTTGAAACATTGATCAAAAACATGGTTGAAATGTATGATGTAAGCGAGGAGGTTTGCAGGGCCGAGGTTGATGCCTTTTTACCAAAGATGTTTGCCCAAAATATGCTTATCGTTAAGGATGCAGCATAAAAACAACCCGGATGCGCAATGAAGATACTGCGTAAATTCAAAACATTTGTTAAACTGCCGGCACGTACCAAACTGCTGTTTGCCGAGGCTTTTTTTACATCGGCATGGGTTAAAGCAAGTCTCAAGTTCTTCCCGTTTAAACGGGTAATGGGTTGGTTGGGCGGCATACAGCAGGAAAGCGATGCCGAAGCCGATCCCAACACGCTGGAGTTACGCCGTGAGGTAAAAGCTGCATTAAGCCTGTGCAACAAATATGCGCCATGGCCTACCGAATGCTATACTTTATCGCTAACGGGCAAACTGTTATTAAGGCGCCGCCGTATTAAAAGCACCCTTTACATCGGTTTTATGAAAGATGAAAACGGCAAGTATAAGGGGCATGCCTGGCTACGGGCAAACGACCTTTACATATCGGGCATTAAGGAAGCCCGCGGTTACCAGATCCACTCGCGCTTTAGTTGATCAGTGTATTATATCCCTCTTTTGTTTATCCTTTTTGTTCCGAAGTTTCGGTAGATATTTCGGGCATCTCTGTCGGGTAGCCATATTTTTCCATTACGGTTTTGTGATGAGTAATAACGGATCGTATTTGTTCGGCACTTAGTTCTTCTTTCCAGCCGCCTGATTTTCCTTTGCGGAAAAACGATTCGCTCTTAATGTTCTTTTCGCCGAAACCTTTCTCTTTCTCTTTTTCCTTCAGCCGCTCAAAATTACTGGCTTTAATGGCCTTTTCTACCTGGCCTGGCTCTACCTCAATGCCCATAAACTCTACTGCTTTAGTAAAGGTCTCTAAACCATTGTGCAGCATATCTTCATAACGAAGCACCAGTACCGGGAAAGGCACTTCGGGTGCGGTCCAACTCTCAACATGGCCGCTCCAGCTAAACATCAGCTGCCTGAACTGGTTATTCACATTAAAGTTATTCTTCTGCCTGGCTAAACTGCCATTGGGTTTATTCATAATATGTATAGCCTCGTCAAGCGTACCGTTATTATGATTGGCAAACGATGCCACAACATCAAGCGGGTTACGGATAAAGTATACAGCACAGCGGGTAGGTTCGGTGGGTACGATTGGATTATTTTCTGTGTTAAATGCGTACGCATCGTGGATCTTTATAAACAGGTTCTTCTTTAGATACCACCCGGCCATATCACAAAACACCTCGGGGATAATATCTTTCACCTCTTCATCGTACAAATAGGTCGAATCGAGATCGGTACTGTTATCAAATATAAAACGCGACGAAAAAATACCGTCGGTTTTCATTTGGTTGATGTCTATTTCGCCATCGTTAAGCAATGCTGTTAAAAATGCCCTGAACCAGGTATTTCCGCTTTTTGGGTACGATGCCAGCCAAACTATTTTTTTTTGTTCGGTTGCTTCTCCGTTATTCATTTGGCTGCAGTACGTTAGTTATTAATTCGATTACCCTTGTTAAAGTATTCTCGCCCAATGGCCTGCTTATTCTGTAAATAGGCGCTGCATTGGTTAAGCGGGTTATCGCTGCAAAATGCTGATTACGCTTTTGCATGGCGTTCATTTGCACAGGGCGATAGGTATTACGTTGCAATTGAGCAAATGCAGCTATCGATGCCAGGGGTTTAATTGATACCTCGTCTATAGTATTGTTCGAATCGAGTAAAAATATGTATTTAACCGTTTTGGGCAAGATATCGAACTCATCGTGGTAAAACCGTGCAAATTTGGGTAATTGCGGGCGTATCTTTTCTTCCTCGGTGGCCATATCCAGGCCTGCTTTATGAAAGGTATCGGCCCAAAGTTTAATCATGGGATATGATGGCACCGCAGTAACCTGGTCGCCGTCAACTTTCAGTACGCAGACATCGTCCGAAAATACCTTGTAACCCTTTTGCTGAAGCATGGTGGCCGTGGTCGACTTACCTGCTCCGGATGGGCCGCAGAATATAGCGATACCTTCATCGAGCATCACCGCCGACGCATGCAAAGGGATAGAGTTACGCTGGTGTAAAACGGCTGCCATGGCATTGCTCAGCAAAAAAAGGCGGATACTTTTTTCGTCGGCGTCTGGTTTAGGCTCAACAATGATCTGATTACCGTTAGCAACGTAATACGTGGCTACAGGTAATTTTTGCAGGTATTCGGTAGCCGTTATAGATACCTTAACTTTTTTAACAACTCCTTCGGCGGTAAGTTCGGCAGGCACGGCGCCTAAATTAATTGTCAGGTCCGGCGCTTCTGTAAACGCAAATGGCAGAAATTCGGGGAACTCAATTTCGGAAGATATCAGTAAGCCAAAGCCCCAGTATTGGTGCATCAATAATTAGATTTAGTAATAGAGTAATGTATTGCAAATAACCAAAAAAATGCGGGATATAAAAATTGAATTTTTAATTAAGTGACTGTCCAGATGATAACGGGAATGCAGAGCCCGCGCCTACCAGTAATCTTTGACGCATCTTAAACTCAAATAATCATCCCGATCTGTTACATCGCGGTAAACGCCTGTTTTATCCTTTCTTATCTCGTGGTAAGCTATCGGCAAGCCATAACCGGTGCTTGTCCAAAAATAAGCGCTGGCCGCTAACCCGCTAAAATGGTTATGATGCTGGCGGCCTGCATACAACGCGTCGAAACCGCTCAAACCACCCACTAAAAACTTGCCTGCAATATTGCCGCGGCTACCCACCTGGCCGGCTTCGGCGTAGGCCAATCCCAGATCTCGCTCCAACAACATCCATTCGGTATCGGTAGGTACATGCCAGCCTTTAGGGCAAGCCTTAAGCAAAGCGCTAAAGGTGTAAAGCCTGCCGTAAATTTGTGCGTTATATTGGTCGTTATTGTAAGCTACCGAGCCTGTTTCGGTCTGATAATTCAGGTTTTGCGCCATCCACACCTGTGAGCCTACTTTAACCCATTTATAGGTTTGTTTGTCGCGCTCATCGGTAAACTGGCCGGTGGTAACTGCAGGGAAAGAGGCGGCAGGGGCTCTATTTTGACCATTGAGGTATATTTCGGTAGTAAAGGGTGTGGAGCCGATCTTTTTGGCTTTAATAACGGCCGGATTGGTTGCACAACCGGGTATAAACAGGACAATAAGCAAAAAGATACGCTTATTCAAACCGGGAGATAATTAATTATACTAATATAAATATTCCCGGCTAATTGCTCCCGCCCGGGAAATACTTCTGTATCATATCCAGCAGTTCACTGGTAATGAGGCCATTGGTTGCCACAACTTCGCGGGTATTGAAATTATCCGGACCGCCGGAGAAATTTACAACTTCTCCGCCAGCCTGGCGTACGATCACAATACCTGCTGCCATATCGTAAGAGTTGAGGTTATACTCGTAGTAGGCATCGAACCTGCCACAAGCCGTGTAAGCCAGGTCGACAGCCGCCGAACCCAGCCTGCGGATGCCATGGCAGCTGCGCATCAGCTCGGCAAACATTTCGATATACGCACGCTGTTTTTCGAAATCATAATACGGAAAGCCGGTGGCTAACAGGGTATCGGCAATTTTTGGCGCTTTGCTCACCTTAATTTCTTTACCGTTCAAATAGGCCGGTGAGCCTTTGCAGGCGTAAAAGCATTCGTCCTGGTTAATTTCGTACACTACACCCATTACCAGTTCGTCGTATTCCTGCAAAGCAATACTTACCGAAAATACGGGCAGGCCGTGGATAAAATTGGTGGTGCCATCCAGCGGATCGATAATCCAGGTATAGCGCGGGCCGATATTGGTTCTTGTTTTTTCTTCGGTGATGAAACCTGCTTCGGGCAGTATCTTTTCCAAACCGGCAACGATCTGCTCTTCGGCGCCTTTATCAACGTAGGATACCAGGTCGTTAGTGCCTTTATATTCGATGGCATCGGCACTGAACTTTTTCCGCTCCTGGCGGATAAAATCGCCTACTTGTTTAGCTAACTCAACTACCTGACCGGTTATATCTTCAAGATGCATGATGACGTAATGATAGATTAAATGAGAACAGTTTGTGAATAAAAAAGCTTGCAAAAAACAGACTTAGAGCAGCACCCGGGCGAGCCACCGCCGGGGCTATTTTGAAATGATTGATCAATATTGCTAAAATGCCAAGATTGGCGAAATAACCGAGGATAGCAACACCAACAAAGCGAAAGAATTGCTTGCCTGGCGAAAGAGTAGAAGATGAGAAAACTAAAAATCTGGTAATTAAAAAATTAACTATGACACCCATTGCGAATGCTATAGTAAAAGCCAGCACATATTTCGAGACATCGATGCCTAAAATACTAAAGCTTTTTTGTTTAAGGATAGCATAAAAAAGGATATCAAAGGCAGCCATATCAACGGCAAAACCGACACCCGCCGAGAGTACGAAACGAACAACCTGGTTATCTAACAGTTTATGGCCCGTGGTCGGATTTGCTTTAGCCATTTTTTGCTGCTTTAGCCTTGAAAGGGTGCTTTAAGGCGTAGCTTGTTAAACCTATACCGGCGGCAATTAATATGAGTGAGATGAGTTCGGCCTGGGTGAACGAGATACCGGCAACCACATAACGCGTGTTCACACGGATCAGCTCGATTAAAAACCTTTCTGCGCCGGTCACGATGAGGTAGATACCAAACATTAAACCGGGTGCGTGCAGTTTTTTGCGTATGCTCCATAAAAAAAAGAAAAGCACCAGGCACATCAGCGTTTCGTAAAACGGCGTCGGGAAAACCGGTATGGCCAATTCGTGGCAGTATTTGCCCACACAGTTAGGTATCAGTGTATGCGGGTCGCTCATGTTTACATTATGCGGGTATTTAAAACTCCACATCCAGTCGGGCGCCCAGCTTAACCAATGTGGTTTTGGTGCGGGGTTGTTGATACCCCAATCGCCATCACCGGCCATCTGGCAGCCAATACGACCAACTGCGTAGCTCAACATCATACCGGGCCCGCCGATATCCAGCATAGTTAAAGGCTTAACACCGTTCTTATTGGCTACGTATAACACCGCCGCACCGCCGCAGATCAAGCCACCATAAAACGTTAAACCGCTAAACCCAATGAGCATACCAACCGGATCTGCCATAAATTCGCCCCAGTTCTCTAAAGCGTTGAATACCTTGGCGCCTGCAAATCCCGCAACAGCAGCCCAAAGCAAAATAACGCCCATCAGTTCGTGCGGGTGTACGATAACCTGCTTTTGTTGGGGTTCGGGATATTCGTCGGCAACTTTTTTCTTTTCGATATAGCTCCAGTAGGTCAAACCGATGGCGCCAATGATACCACCAATCCAGTTACCGCGACCTGACAACAGAAAATCCTGCGGGCTATCTACTAACGCCGAGTAATGCATCGCTGCATCGACTAATTTATAACCGATAATGAATCCGAATACGCCGTTCAGCAATACTTCGGTATAGTTTACCGGTCCGCCAATGGTAACCATTCTCTTGAAAGAATGTACGTAACCCAACTCTTCCTTACGTTTAAATTCTTTCTCAAATGCCCAGAAAGCGCACATAAATGCTATCGCCACAAAAAAACCAAAGGTTTGCACAGGCAACGGGAAATTCCAACCGGTAAGGTATCTGATAAGTTCGGTTATGGTAGGGAACATGGATGATGTTTTGTTGGCGAATATAAAGATTTAATGAACCAATGTTTCCTGAACCTCGGTTATTTCAACATCACCATCAGGTGAAATTTGGGTTAACTGCACCATTTTTAGCTCATTAACCAATACCGGATCGTATTTGGCTCTCACCTTAACGTAATTACGGCTAAAACCGTGCATATAACCATCTTTTATATCAGCTTCAAATAATATTTCTTCAAACTTGCCTAACTGGCTCTCGTAAAAAGCACGGCGCTTCTTGTCGGACAAGATGTGCAGCATTTTACTCCTGTCGGCACGCGTTGAACCGGGCACGCTTCCGGGCAATTCGGCTGCGATGGTATTTTCGCGCTCCGAATAGGTAAATACGTGCAGGTAGGAAATATCCAGCCCGTTCAGGAAATTATAGGTATCTATAAAATCCTCGCGGGTTTCGCCCGGGAAGCCAACGATGACATCCACACCGATGCAGCAATCGGGCATCAGTTGTTTTATTTTGGCCACGCGATCAGCATACAGGTCGCGGCGATAGCGGCGGCGCATCAAACCTAATATTTTATCACTGCCCGATTGCAGCGGGATATGGAAATGCGGAACGAAACGTTTTGAGCGCGATACAAATTCGATGATCTCGTCGGTCAATAGATTTGGCTCAATAGAGGAGATGCGGTAGCGGTCGATCCCTTCAACTTCATCCAAAGCTTTTACCAGGTCGAAAAACTTATCCTGGCGCTTGCCATCGCGGATACCGAAATCGCCTAAGTTAACACCCGTTAATACGATCTCTTTCACACTCGAAGCTGCTATTTGCTTAGCCTGCTCTATCACGCTTTCGATGGTATCGCTGCGGCTTGCGCCACGTGCTAACGGTATAGTACAGAAAGTACAAGAATAATCGCAGCCATCCTGTACTTTCAAAAAAGTACGGGTACGATCGCCAAAGGAATAAGAAGAGACGAACTGGTTGGCTTCGCTCACCGGCTTGTTAAATACCAGTGTTTTGGGCTGTTTGGTGAGATCGGTGATATGCTCAACGATGTTAAATTTTTCGGCAGCACCTAAAACCATGTCCACACCTTCAATTTCGGCAATCTCCTGCGGTTTTAGCTGCGCATAACAACCTACAATGGTTACATAGGCGTTAGGCGATATTTTCAATGCCTCCTTAACTACCTTTTTGCACTTTTTGTCGGCATTTTCGGTAACGGAGCAGGTGTTGATCACAAACACATCGGGCGCGTCCGTAAAATCAACCGTATCAAAACCGGCCTGGTTAAACAGGCGGCCGATGGTTGAGGTTTCGGAGTAGTTGAGCTTGCAGCCCAGCGTGTAAAATGCGACCTTCTTATTCATTTTTTTACAAGCTGCAAAGATACGAAATTGAAGTGGAGGTTAAAATAACTGTCGTTAATTGAAATTAGTATGACCAAGCAACCATTTCTCGCTGATTTATAGTATAATATCCAAAAGAAAATCACATATTTGTTTCCCCAAAATGTATAAGGCATACATTTTGCATGGATATTAACGTGCTGAACTACTAACAGTTGTACACCGTGTAATATGAAGAATTTAACCTTTACCTTATTATTATTTTTTAGTGTTTCAGCTTTCGCACAAAACGCCGATGATCTGCAAAAACAGCTGGATACGGCTAAAAACCCGTGTGTAAAGGTCAATCTATATACTGCGATAGCAGCGAATCTCATCCAGTTCGCACAGCCTAAAACGCGCGAAGTTACCTATGCCGATGCCGGTAAAGCTGTGGATTATGTATTAAAAGCCATACACATCAACTCGGGCGATGGCGACTATTTTGCCCTGCGCACCGATTACGACATGCTGAGCCAGGCTTATTTTATCCAGAAAAAATATACCCAGGCCAAATGGTTCGCCCTGCAATCCAGCAATACCTCGCGCAACCTGGGCGAAAAGGCCAATATTATTAACTCGCTGCTGCAATTGGCCACCATTAAAATGGCTATCAAAGATTATAAACTGGCCCAGCAGGACCTTGACGAGGCTATGCAAATTGCCAAGGACTCGTACAACCTCCTCTTACAGATCGAAATAGAACATAGTATGGCTGTTTTGTACGATAAGAGCGGCAATGTAAAACAGGCCATAGCCATGCAAAAGCATTACAGTATGCTCATCGCCAACCTGAAAAAGGCACAAATGCCGAGCATTACCGTTGTTGCTGCTGCCAAGACAAAACAGCAGCCTAAGCCTAAAGTTAAGGCGCAGATTGTTGCTAACACGCCAAGAAAAACACTCAGTATGCAGTACTCCAACCCTTTGGAAAGCAAGCTGAATATCGAGAATGGTATTTGGGTGGTAAAGGATTGACAGCCCCCCTCTAAATCTCCCCCGGAAGGGGAGACTTTTAGTTTATGGCCGTATAGAAAAAAGCCCTCCCTATCGGAGAGGGTTTGGGAGTGGCTCCTCTCCCCATCTATAACTTTCATTTTCCAGGCCCATCAGGTCGGTCACCCTATTTACCACAGTCAAAGCAACTTCTTCAACTGTTTGGGGTTTGCTGTAAAACGAGGGTATTGCCGGGCAGATGATGCCGCCGGCCTCGGTAACGGTTTGCATGTTGCGTAAGTGGATAAGGTTGAAAGGCGTATCGCGGGCAACCAATATCAGCTTGCGGCGCTCTTTCAATATCACATCTGCCGCGCGGGTCGTGAGGTCGTTTGATATGCCACCGGCTATGCGCCCAAGCGTGCCCATCGAGCAGGGAACAATGACCATGGTATCGTACTTTGCTGAGCCCGAAGCAAAGGGCGCCATAAAATCATTCTTATCATAAAACTTAAACGGATAATTGTTATAATCCTCATTATCAAGCTCCAGATTCCAAACCTGGCGGGCGTTGTCGCTCATAACCACCCCTATTTGGGCTACCTGGCTATGCAATTGTTGCAGCTTATTTAATAACAATTGGGCGTAAATGGCTCCGCTGGCGCCGGTAACGGCAACAACAATCTTTCGTTTCATGAAAAGCAAAGTTAGGCTAAACGATGAGGAATGCAATAAAAAAGGGTCGAATACGAATATCCGACCCTACATCTACCTATGAAAAACATGCTCTTACGAGCACTACAAATATAAATACAGATTATTTAAAATTAAACTATTTGTTAACAATTATTTTTAGCAGGATTAATAGTGCCAAACTTTGTTTGGCGGCTACTGCTGTTCCAGGTTTTTTTCGATCAAAGTTTGGACTATCCCATCCACCAGGCCCACCTTGGGTACATACATGTTTTTGATGGATGCCCACTTCATAATAGTAAGGTATATTTCGCAGGCGGGTATGATCACGTCGGCGCGGTCGTTATTGAGGCCGAGCACATTGATCCTGTCCTTTAACGAGAAGGAATTGAGATAGTTATATAATGATTTAAGTTTACCGAAGGTTAAGGGTGTATTCTCCTTTTCCTCTGATATTTTGAATATTTTATTGATGTTACCGCCTGTACCGATGGCGGTTATCGACTTGTATATCCTGGTATTTTCCTTTACAAAATCTTGCATCTCGGTCCAGGTTTCTTCTTTATCCTGGTTATCCAGTATCCTGATAGTACCGATATTGAACGATTGTGATGCCACCATTTTGCTATCCGAAAACACCGAAAGCTCGGTGCTGCCACCGCCCACGTCGATATACAGGTAGTTTTTATTCTTCTCGAGATTGCGCTCAATGTGGCTCGAATAGATAATATTGGCTTCTTTTTGCCCGTGCACGATCTCCAATTCGATATCGGCCTGGGCCAGCACTTTTTTCACAATTTCGGGGCCATTTTTTGCTTCGCGCATTGCCGAAGTAGCATAAGCCAGGTAATCGCTGCATTTGTAAACGTCCATCAGGTTGCGGAAAGCCTGCATGGTTTTTACCAGGTCGGTTATCTTTTTATCCGAAATCTGCTGATCCAGAAAGGCGTCATCGCCCAAACGCAAAGGGACACGGATAAGCGTGTTCTTTTTGAACGAATAGGTATGATCGTTTTCAACAATATCGGCTATAAGCAACCTTACAGCGTTTGATCCTATGTCAATGGCGGCGTATCTCAAGGTGATTAATTTTTATATTTTAAGTAGCTATAAATGTCGATTTGTGCGCGATAGGGTATCTTTTCGCGGGTTTTAACATATTTATTATTGTTGTGCCCGTTAATTTCGCGGGCCTTGGTATTGTCCTGCAACTGGATGTTGACGATATCGCGAACTTCTTTATGAAGCGCCTCATCGTATACCGGGAATCCAACCTCAACACGATGATCCAGGTTACGGGTCAGAAAATCGGCCGAAGTTAAAAACAACAGCTCTTTGCCCCCGTTGCAGAAGATGTGTACGCGCGCATGTTCGAGATATTTGTCAACAATGCTGATCACTTCGATATTTTCGCTGTAACCTTTAACACCTGGCACCAGGCAGCACATACCACGCACAATGAGCTGTATTTTAACACCGGCATTGCTGGCCGCGTATAATTTCAGGATCATTTGTTCGTCGGCAAGGCTGTTCATTTTCAAGATGATATAAGCCTTTTTACCTGCACGTGCGGCTTTGATCTCGGCATCGATCATTTTTAAATAAAACGGCCTTGAATCAACCGGCGACACTACGAGGTTTTTTAAATTGCTGGGCACAGTATTTTTTACCAAAGCCTTAAATACGTTCACCAGGTCGGCAGTGATGCGTTTGTCGGCAGTGAGCAGGCTGTGATCCGCGTAAAGCGAAGCTGTTTTCTCGTTAAAGTTACCGGTAGAAAGGCAGGCGTAATATTGCGTTTTGCCTTTTTCGGTACGGGCCACCAGTATAATTTTCGAATGCACCTTGTAGCCCGAAATACCATAGATCACATTAACCCCTTCTTCGGCCAGACGCCGGCTCCAGCCGATGTTTGCCTGCTCATCAAACCGCGCTTTAAGTTCGACCAGGCAATTCACCTTTTTACCATTCTTAGCGGCGTTGATAAGAGCATGGATTACCCGGGAGTTTTTTGCCAAACGATATAAAGTAATGTTAATCTCCTTAACCTTTGGGTCGATGGCTGCCTCGCGCAGGAAGTGGATCACATAGTCAAACGACTGATAAGGCGTATTGATGAGGTAATCTTTTTTTGCGATGAGCGCTATTAAACTCTTGCCGAAAGACAAGCCTTCAACCGGCAAAAAATCGTATTTAGGATATTCCAGCTCGGCACGGCCAACATTGGGGAAGGCGATAAAATCCTTAAAGTTATGGTAGCGGTTACCCGGGATGAGGCTTTCGGAGTTAACGCCCATTTTTGTAACCAGGTACGCCAGCATATCCATCGACATTTCGGTGTCGTACAGCAAACGCATAGGCCTGCCCTTCTTACGTTTTAACAAACTCCGCGAAAGCGATTCGATAAATTTATCGCTCACCTCCTTATCCAGGTCGAGCTCGGCATCGCGCGTAAGCTGTATGGAATAAGCTTCAATATTATCATGATCAAAAATGAAGAAGATATCTTCCAGGTTGTATCGAATAATATCATCAACTAAAATAATAAACTTCAGATCGTTGGTTTGGGGCAGAACGACAAAGCGCGAAAGGTTCTCAGGTATCTCGATCAGTGCGAGCTTGGTTTTGTTGTTTTTGGTAAGCTTTACAAAAAAGTAAATACCCCGGTCGCGCAGTTCGGGCAATGGCTCATTATCATTCAGCATGATGGGCACCAGTGTGGCCAGTATATTTTCGCGAAAGTAATTTTTGACGAAGGCGCCTCGTGTAACATTCAACTGCTTGTCGTTCAGGATAAAGATCTTTTCTTCGGCAAGCTGTTTAATGATAATATTTTCATACAGGTTGTTGAATTTGCGTTCCTGTTTTACCACCAGGTTACGTATCTGGTTCAACAGCTTTTTAGGATTATAGCCGAAAACCTGCTTAGCCTTTTCATTCAGATTGGATAAGCGGCTCAAGGTAGCCACACGCACCCGGTAAAATTCATCGAGGTTTGATGAGAATATAGCCAGAAACTTGATCCTGTCAATCAGCGGTACGGTCGGGTCGGCAGCTTCCTGCAAAACCCTGTCGTTAAAATAAAGCCAGCTTATTTCTCTGTTAATTAACGGGATGCGTTTGATATCCATATAATGAAAAAGTCTCCCGGCGGATGCCCGGAGACCACAAATCTGCCTATTTTATTGTTAATGTTATGTTAACAAATTAATTTATGTTCACCTTTATTTAGCCTCGCCATTATTTTTTGCAGCAGGGGCAGTTTTAGGTTTAGCCTGGGTTTTAGGTTTAGGCGTGGTTGCCGCCTTTGCCGCTACTTTTTTTACCGGGGCGGCAACCGCTGCTTTGGTATCTGTTATGGCTTTTTCAACCACGACTGGTTTGGCGGCGACCTTTTTAATGGTAGCTTTTACACCGGCTGTAGTCGTCTCTAATTTTTCTGCTGCGTTTTCTACCGGTTTGCGGATGCGCTTTTCGGCAACCTTAGCGGCTTTGGCAATGACCTTTTCAACCTTCGCAGCCTTTTTGGCGATATCCTTTTTTGCTCCGGACGCTGATTTTTCGGCTTTTTTAACAGGTTCGGCCTCCAGCTTTTGCTCAACTGCTTTCTTTACCTCTTTAAACTTGCGCTCTATCTTTTTAGCAACAAATTTGCTCGCTTTTTTTATCTCGCGTTTCAGTTTGTCTGCATCATGCCCCAGTTCGTGAACGGCAGCCATAAATTTTTCGGTTATACTTAGCTCGAGCTGTTTTTTTGCGTTTTTTTTATCCGGGTCTTTCATAATGGGAAACGGTGATGATTGAATAAATCTCAAACTAACTAAATGCGATTAGCACCCTAATTGTTTGCACTATATAAAGTTAAATAAAATCCTCAGGGTTTGATATTTAATTAAACAAATAAATAGAATAAGTTTGTAGTGTATAAACCAAATACTCCGAACATGCCTTCATTTGATATTGTTAGTAAAATTGACGCGCAAACCCTTGATAATGCCATCAATAACGCAAAAAAGGAAATTTTGAACCGCTATGATTTTCACGGCTCAAAAAGCAGCATCGAACTGGATAAAAAAACCAACATGGTGACTGTGGTTACCGAAGACGATATGCGTCTGAAAGCCATCGAAGGATCGATCATCAGCCGCATGGTTAAACAAAACCTGGACCCTAAAGCCTTGGATTTTGGCGAAGAGCAATATGCGTCGGGTAATATGATCCGCAAAGAGATCAAAATAAAAGAAGGCCTGGATAAAGAAGCTGCTAAAAAGGTGGTAAAAAAAATTAAAGACAGTGGTTTAAAGGTTGAGGCTTCGATCATGAACGACCAGGTACGCGTTACCGGTAAAAAGATCGACGATTTGCAGGCAGTAATCAGCCTGTGCCGTGGCGAAGATTTTGGCCAACCGCTGCAATATATTAACATGCGGAACTAACAGGTGTTTCCGCAGCAATGCATTAACCTGTACCCTAATTATTGAAATTATGATAAACCCTTACAAATCGTTTTTAACACGAGTTATTGCGTTTTGTTCACTGGCCATTGCGTTCGAGGCTTGTATGCCGCCCGCTCCGGGTTTCTGGAAGAACGACAAGATATCATCTGGTAAACGCGATGACTTTCACGATCTGAACAAACAACTGTTCAAGGCCATCCTATCCGGCCATGAAAAAGAAGTCGACCTGTTACTTTCGGCCGAACTGCTCGCAAGCAACTACAATGCAGATAAGGCGGCATATTATCTAAAATCGCAGGAATATAGCCTGCGCGACGAATATTACATCGTACACAAATACCGTGGCCATCAGCACCTGAAAGCCGATGCCCAATACAACCTGGACTATGCAGTTGATACTGAGGAAATGTATGCTGCCTTTTTTTTACCCAAAGGCGGCGCCGATCAACAGATGATCACTGTGGTTTATGGCAAATATAAGTACGGATGGCGGGTGAGCCAGATAGAGATCGACCCTTATACCATTAATGGCAAAACTGCCCCGCAATTATACCTGCAGGCCAGGGCCGATTATAACAAAGGTTATTTTATTAATGCTGTAACCACAATGGAGCTGGCCGTTAAATGTTTGCGGCCTGCAGAGATGTGGCAGTGGGTAGACGAAGATGAGATCAGCAAGTTTTATACAACCGCTATGGATGGCGCCAACGGGCATTGCCATTTTCCGATTAAGGTAAACGAGGTGCCTACGACGCCGGTGATATTCAGGGTATTTAACCAAAACATTGCCGAAGGTACCTACCCCGCCATCTATTACCGCTCCAAAATAAACCTGAAAGATACGGCGGCGTTAAGAAAGGAAAATACAGCCCTTAGAAAAACTATCGGGCATATTTTTCCGGGCATTACACAAAATAACAAATACCTGCTGTACTCGGCCTTTAATGAATTACCGACCGCCGCGAAATATGTAAAATCGTATGATGTGACCGACAGATTGCACTAATTGAATAACTATGAAACAGGCTCAGAACAACAAGGCTGCTAATAAGACCAAACAGACGGCTCTTGTAACTATAAGCGATGTATTGACACTGATTTTAGGTATAACCGGGTTGCTGTATGCCTACTTTGCTTATGATATAACCCTGGTTGATTATAAGTTATGCTTTGGGAGTATAATCATAACGGGTTTACTTTTCGGTTTGTTATTTAAACGGAAACACAAATTATTGCCGGCTTATGTTTTATTGTATGGCGGCATAGTGCTGGGTGCTTTATTCTTCCTGAACAATAATTTTACCGAAGGTACCACTGCCAAAATACGGCCGCGCATTATCGAGCGATCGGCATCAACTTTTAATTTATCAAAGCCGAGTGTTACTATCGATATGGATAGCTATACCAAATCGGTAAGCATCGGCGAAAGCCAGGACCGCTATATTGCGGGGGCGGCCAATATTGTACTGACAGTTGACAAGGGCCTGTTGGGCTACCAGATCATTATTGATAAGAGGTTGACGGACGATTAGTTTTTGATTTCGGATGTCGAATGTTCAATTTCGAATTTATTTTTAAAACTCTCCCCTTCCGGATAGGGTTGGAGTGGAGCTAAAAAAGGGGCACCACTTACGCGGCGCCCCTTTTCAACTAAACTAACAACCTATATATGAAAACACTCTACATTTGAGTCTCTTTTATTCATAATGTGCCTATGTGCGAATATCCTGCTCTCACGTTATTCCTGCGCTCACATTCGCACATTTAAAAACTGCACATTATTTTCAACCTGCTTATTTGCAATTATTTAACCTCAATTTCGCGTGTTTGAATTTTAGCTTCTTCCTTTTTAGCAACGTTAACCGTTAAAATACCATCAGCATATTCGGCGCTGATGTTTGCCTGATCAGCACTTTGAGGCAAGGTAAAGTTCCTTACAAAAGATGAGTAGCTGTATTCGCGTTTGCTGTATTTTTTGGTTTCTTCGGCGTTTTCGCTTTTCTTTTCAACAGCGATGCTCAAAACGTTTTTCTCAACGCTGATTTTAAAATCTTCTTTCTTTAAACCAGGGGCTGCCAGCTCAATACCATAACCGTTTTCGTTTTCGGCAATGTTTACGGCGGGGGTTTTAGCTACCAGTTTATCGCTTAAAAATGTATCGTTCAATATCGAATCAAATACATCTGTAAATAATGGGTTGAAACCATTTTTGTGTCCGTTTGCAAATTTCACAAGTGTCATTTTTATATTCTCCTTATTTTTTGTTTTTTATTAACTTCGTCGAGATATATTCAATGTGCATACCAATTAGGTATTGGTGCATATCCGGCAGGGAAATCGCAAACAAAGCAGACAAATTGACGGATTGATTTATTCCACGCAGACAACCTGACATATTAATGACTCCAAACATCGCTAACTTCAAATATTTCACTCCGATACACATCCGCTTTTCGGATATGGATGCTTTCGGCCATGTAAACAACGCAGTATATTTAACCTATTTCGAGATAGCCCGCGGCGATTACTGGCGTAACATCATTAAATGGGACTGGAACGAGATGGGCATCATCCTCGGCCGCTCTGAGATAGACTATAAAAAACCGATCACTTTAGACGATCAGATCAAGTGTTACGTGCGCACCTCGCGCGTGGGTAACAGCAGCTTTGATGTGGAGTATATTTTGGTGCGGATAAAGGATGATAAAGAAGAGATATGCACCACCGGAAAAACGGTTTGCATCAGCTACGATTACAAGGCCGGAAAATCGAGCCCGATACCCGAAAAACAGCGCACGGCCATGATCACCTATGATGAGCCAAGGCTGATTATGAATATATAAGATCAGGATCAAGAGGCAAGAATCAGGAGGCAAGACATAGTGCTGATAATTTCTTGGTTCCTGGCTCCTGATTCCTGAATCTACCGCCTAAAATATCTTCCCCGGGTTCAATATACCATTAGGATCAAATACTGCTTTAATACCCCTCATCAGGTTGAGGTTGATGTCACTGTATTTTAAAGGCATATAGTCCTTTTGTACCAAGCCAATGCCGTGCTCACCGCTGATGGTGCCGCCGAGGGCAACAGTTAATTCGAATATTTCGGTGATGCCAAGTTTCAATTTATTATTCCAGTCGTCATCACTCATACCCGCTTTAATAATATTGACGTGCAGGTTACCATCACCGGCATGGCCGTAGCAAACCGATTCGAAACCATACTTCGCCCCTGCTTCCTTAATACCTTTGATCAATTTGGGCAACTCGGCGCGTGGCACCACGGTATCTTCTTCCTTATAAACTGAGTTGGATTTTACCGATACGGCCATGGTGCGGCGCATCGTCCAAAGCTCTTCTTTCTGTGCTGATGAATCGGCGAAAAGCACATCCTGGCATTCAAACTCTTCAAGCACCATATTGATCTTTTCGCACTCGCCAAAGATCACATCCTGGTTGGTACCATCCACCTCGATCAGCAAATAAGCCTCTATGCCCGGCTTGATATCGAAGCTGATACCATCGTGCTCAACCACCCATTCTACTCCCCTGCGCTCCATAAACTCTAATGCCGATGGAATAACTCCGGCGCGAAATATTGCCGAAACAGCGCCGCAGGCCTGCTCGTTGGTATTGAACGAGGCCAGCATCAGTACATTTTGTGTTGGTTTGGGTATCAGCTTAACCACTATTTTGGTAATGATACCTAAAGTACCTTCAGACCCAATTAATAATTGCGTAAGGTTGTAACCCGAGGCATATTTGAGGGTATTGGCACCTGTCCATATCACATTGCCATTAGGCAAAACCACTTCAAAATTTAATACATACTCGCGGATGGTGCCGTATTTAACCACGCGCGGCCCCCCGCTGCAATTGGCCATATTACCCCCGATAAAGCAGCTGCCTTTGCTGGCCGGGTCGACAGGGTAAAGCAAACCTTTTTCTTCAACTGCGTTCATAAACACCTCGGTAATTACGCCGGGTTCAACAGTAGCCTGCAGGTTACGCTCGTCGATATCGATGATATTATTAAAATTCTCCATCGAGATGATGAGCCCGCCATATACGGGTAAAGCACCTCCTGCCAAACCTGTACCTGCGCCGCGCGGCGTAACCGGGATGTGATTTTCGTTACACAGCTTCATCAAGGCTGATACCTGCTTCGTGTTTTGGGCACGAGCGGCAACCTCGGGATAATAATGCAGGTCTTCGGTTTCGTCGTGACTATATTTTTCAAGGTCGTCGTTAGCAGTGTAAACAAATTTTTCGCCTACTATAGCTTTGATTTGCTGTAGCACAGCACCGGTAATTTTATTAAACGTCATCAGGTTTATGATAGGTGATTTCGATAAATGAATGTTCAACAATGCCCGGCAAGGGCGGACTGAGTTTTTTTAGCCCGACGCGGATGGTCTCGACAAACGGGTAAGTGGTTTTCAGTTCGTCGATAATGGCCTGCACTACCGTTTCGAGCAGTTTGCGCGGCTGTTTCATATGTTTGGCTACGATGATGTAAAGCTGTTCGTAGTTTACGGTATGGGCAATCTCGTCGTTAGTAAAATGGTGCTGCTGTAAAAACTCGACATCCACATCCACTATAAAATGATTGCCCAGCACCCGCTCTTCGGGATAAAACCCGTGGAAAGCGAAGAAACGAACACCTTGTAATGCTACCCTAACCATGCGCCAAAGTTATGGATTTGTTGGCATGGCGCATAGCGGAGTTTGCGGGGAGCACCGGAAACATTTCCCATTTTTAATTTTAACTTTAACGTTTTGACTCAGGAAAATCTACGCCAGCACCGGTTGTTCTTTCGTCAGCATCTTGATCTCCTCCATCAGCTCATCGCTGGGGTTTACCCTGATGGTTTTTGATGGCATATCCACCAAAATAGAATCTTCTTTATCGCGAATTTTAAAACGCAGGGTACAATTTTTTACGGCGTTCTTTTCGTTGTTGGCGGCCACCAGTTGCTGCAGATTGTTGAGCATATTATCGTCAAGCTCATTTAAATTGAGGATCACCGTAAGCGATTTGGTAAGCTTCTCCCGCATTTCGGATAATAGCCCCATCGTGGTGATGCGCAGATCCCAGTTACCTGCCTGTCGGAATTTTTCTTCTATGGTTCCTTTAACATGGATAAAGCAATCCTCCATCAATATATTGCGGAACTTGATGTAGTCGTCGCCAAACAGGGCAAACTCGTACGAATCAAGATAATCTTCCAAAAAGAAGGTACCGAAAGGCTTCCCTGTTTTGGTGGTTTTGTGCTGAACGCGCGACATGATGCCACCGATGCTCAGCTCACCGCCCGATGATTTGCGCAGGGCATTGAAAGCCATTTCGGTTTCTTCGCCGCCTTCGCGGTTCTTCATTTTTTGCAGCAGTTTAAGGTCGGCAACCGTATGCTTACAGAATTTTTCGAGTTCGATCTTATAATTATCCAGCGGGTGGCCGGTGAGGTAAATACCGATTACCTCTTTCTCGTATTTCAGCTTTTCGATCAGCGCGAACTCTTCGGCATCAGGCATGGTAGGCTCTGGAATGTAGGAAGCCACCGAACCACCGAACAGCGATGACTGCGACGAGCTTTGGGTATTTTGATAGTCGTTGGCGTATTTGATGAGGCGTTCGATACCGCTCAACAAACCGTTTTCGGTTTTGGCGAAGAACTGGGCGCGTTTCAGGTTGAAGCTATCAAAGGCGCCGCTGTAAACCAGGTTTTCGTACGATTTACGGTTGACAGCGCGCACATTCGACCGCTGCGCAAAATCGTAAACCGAGTTAAAACGGCCGTTAGCCACACGCTCTTCGATAATGCTCTCAACCGCCTTCTCGCCCACACCTTTGATGCCCGAGAGCCCGAAACGGATGTTGCCGTCTTTCGTAGCCGTAAACGCCATGGCCGACTCGTTAACATCGGGCCCCAGAACCAGGGTGCCCATGCGGCGGCACTCTTCCATAAAGAAAGATATTTTTTCGATGCTGTTCTGGTTATTCAATACGGCAGCCATATACTCGGCTGGGTAATGTGCCTTTAAATAAGCAGTCTGGTAAGCTACCAGCGCATAGCAGGTAGAGTGCGATTTATTGAACGCGTATTGAGCAAAAGCTTTCCAGTCGTTCCATATCTTGGTGAGCTTATCTTTAGGATGGCCCTTTTCGGTAGCTCCGGCTACAAACTGGGCCTCCATTTTATTTAACACCTCGATCTGCTTTTTACCCATAGCCTTACGCAGCACATCGGCATCGCCCTTGCTAAAACCGGCCAGCTTCTGCGATAAAAGCATCACCTGCTCCTGGTAAACAGTAATACCGTAGGTTTCGGACAGGTACTCCTCCATATCGGGCAAATCGTAAGTAATCGGCTCCAGGCCGTGCTTACGTTTGATAAAGTTAGGTATATACTCTATCGGCCCGGGGCGGTAAAGGGCGTTCATAGCGATCAGATCCTCAAACTTATCGGGCTTCAAATCGCGCAGGTACATTTGCATACCGTCGCTTTCAAACTGGAACGTTCCGTTGGTATCGCCGCGCTGGTACAGCTCGTAGGTTTTCTGGTCATCGAGTTCGATATAATCGATATCGATTTCAACACCGTGATTTTGTTTGATCATTTGCAGGGCGCCTTTGATGATAGTCAAAGTTTTCAGGCCCAAAAAGTCCATCTTGATAACACCCGCATCTTCAATCACGCGGCCATCGTATTGGGTAACCAGCAAGTCGGAGTCTTTAGCTACAGCTACGGGAACGATGGTCGTTAAATCATCGGGCGCGATGATAACACCCGCGGCATGTACGCCGGTATTGCGTACCGATCCTTCGAGCTTTTCGGCTGCTTTTAACACCTGAGAGCGCAGGTCGTTGCCCTCCATAATGGCTTTGAGCTCGGGTACCTGGTCAATGGCATCCTTTAAGGTGATGCCTAAAGTTTCGGGTACCAGCTTTTTCATGGCGTTCACTTCGGATAAGGGCATATCCAGCACCCGGCCCACATCCTGTATACTGGTACGGGCAGCCATCGAACCATAAGTAATGATCTGCGCTACCTGGTTTTTACCATATTTATCAACCACATAGTCGATCACCTTCTGGCGGCCCTCGTCATCGAAATCGGTATCGATATCGGGCATCGACTTACGATCGGGGTTCAAAAACCTTTCGAACAGCAGGTTGTACTTCATCGGGTCGATATTGGTAATGCCTGTACAATAGGCCACCACCGAACCCGCCGCCGAACCCCGGCCCGGGCCAATGAACACGCCGATATCGCGGCCGTGTTTAATGAAATCGGCCACAATTAGAAAGTAACCGGCAAAACCCATGGTTCGGATGGTGAACAGTTCGAAGTTGATACGCTCTTCGGTAGCGGCATCGATATCCTTATAACGCGCCTTAGCGCCGGTGAAAGTTAAGTGCTTAAGGTACTCCCACTGGTTCATGGTATCGGCATCGGCGCCATCGTGTATCTTAAACTCGGGCGGTATCGGGAAGTTGGGCAGCATGATATCGCGCTTCAGCTTCAATACTTCTACCTTGTCGACGATTTCGTTGGTGTTATCGAGCGACTCGGGCAGATCATGAAACAGCTGCCCCATCTCGGCCTGGGTTTTAAAATAAAACTGGTCGTTAGGGAAACCGAAGCGATAGCCCTTGCCCCCTTCTTCATCGGTAGCAATGGGCGTGCTCTGCATATCGCCGGTGTTTACGCACAGCAAAATATCGTGGGCGTTGCTGTCCTGCTGATCCACGTAGTGCGAATCGTTGGAGCAGATGACCTTAACGTTATATTTTTTTGAGAACTGAACCAGCTTGTTGTTGATGATGGTTTGCTCGGGGATATCGTGTCGTTGTAGCTCGATGTAATAATCCTCACCGAAAATATCCAGCCACCATTTGAATTCGGTCTCGGCTTCGTCTTCAGTTCCTTTCAGGATTGTTTGTGGTACCGACGCGCCGATACAGCAGGTGGTAGCGATCAATCCCTTATGATATTTCAGGATCAGCTCTTTATCGATACGCGGCCATTTACTGTACAAGCCTTCCATATAGCCCAGCGAGCAAAGCTTGATGAGGTTTCGGTAACCTTCGGGGTTCTTCGCTAAAAAAAGCTGGTGGCGGCGTACGTCTTTATTCTCTTTGGTGAATTGTTTTTTATGCCTGTCTTCCACAACGTAAAATTCGCAGCCTACAATTGGTTTTACGTTGTGCTTGCCCGCTTCGGCTACAAATTTGAACACGCCGAACATATTACCATGGTCGGTAATGGCAAGGGCTTTCATCCCATCGGCCGCGGCTTTTTTATACAGCTTGGATATATCGGCGGCGCCGTCGAGCAATGAAAACTGGGTATGGACGTGGAGGTGCGAAAAATCGGGCATGGCAAAAAAATCTGGTACACTAATATCCTGTGCGGATAGCAAATTTATTAAAAATTGCGGGGGATTGTTGGGCTGTGGATAATTTGATGACGATGTGCAAACATGTAAATGTGCAGATGTGCAAATGACGTTTTGCGGGAAGGTTGAAAAGTTTGAAAGTCGTGTTTTAGCTCCAGGCTTCAAAAAGGGTGTTGCCTACAGCCCGGACTTTCCACTCATACCGCACGACCTGTCGCGATACCCACCGGGAGGCCTTAGCGTCCTGACTGTTCTTCATCTCTTTTTCATCAATCTTTTAAAACCAGTATAACATTTCAAACGAGGGCCCGCAGGGGAAATTTAATTCGTCTGTTTTTCTTACATCTTAATAAAAACAAATTATATTTTAAATTATATAAATTTAAAGATGTAATATTTTGATTAAAACAACATAATCAAAAATATATTTTTAAATCCAGATTAAACTATTATGCACGCATAGTGTCTTAACTATAAAACAAACAATAACACAGATAGCAAAAGCGCAATAAAAATTAAAAGGCAATAGCATCTGTAACTAAAAAAATAAACACCATGAAGAAGTTCATCATTTTATCAGCAATGGCAGTTAGCGGTTTAATAGCTCAATCGGCTAAGGCCCAGATAGGTATCCATATCAGCTTGCATTTAGGCGGCTCGCCTGCTTATGTTGCCCCCGAACCTGCGCCGGTTTGTGCCGACGATTATTACTACCTGCCTGATGTAGAGGCTTATTACTCAGTGCGCGAAAACTGTTATTATTATAACGATGGTTACAACTGGGTATCGGCAGCTTACCTGCCCGGCGCTTACCGTAATTACGACTGGCATTATGCCCGCCGCATCGAAATACGCGAGCCACGCCCATACCTGCACAGCGAAGTTTACCGCTCGCGCTATAATGGTTGGGAGCACCGTAACTGGAACTACCGCGACGAACACGATTACCACATGTATGCCGACCGCGATCATGATTACCGCGAGCATAACTTTGATCGTGGTTACGCTCGCCCCGACGATCACTTCGACCATGGCAATTATGGCCGTGGTGTAGAACCACAGCACGATGATCATAATTTTAACCGCGGCCAGCAATATCAGCAACAAAATGATAACCGTGGCAACTGGAATAACCGCGGCCAGCAATATCAGCAACAACAGGCACAGCCACAACAAAACAACAACCGTTTTGGCGCTAATGGCTCACAAGAACGCTTTGCACAGAACCGCCCGACAAGATTTTAACTGTTGATTGTTTGTTTTCCATGATACCATCCCGGTTGCGATACCGGGGTGGTTTTTTCATTTAAAGAGCGAACGTTATGATACTGCTTTCTTCAACCGTATGTAAAACGTAGTTCCGTTGCCGGGCTCGCTCTTGAACCATATTTCGCCGCCGTGGCTTTCGACAATCTGCTTGCTGATGGACAGGCCCAGCCCGAACGACGGCTCACCGGCTGTGCCGGCACGTTTGGCCTGGGTGAACATATTGAATACCTGGTTTTTGATATTATCGGGTATACCGATGCCGTGATCAGTAACCGAAATAAGTATGTTATCGCCCTCGTTAATAACTTTTACGTAAATATCCGAGCCTTGCGGACTGAATTTAATGGCATTACTGATGAGGTTACTCATCACCCGCCATATTTTTTCGCGGTTAATGAACAGCTCTTCAGGTGTTTCCAGTGTCTCGAGCTTGATCTTCTGGTTCTTCTCAGCGGCCTTAAAACGCAGCAGCTCTATACTGTTGCTCAGCAGGGTATTGATATCTACCATTTGCTTTTTACCGGTATTAAGGGAGGTATTGCCGGTAACTTCCAATATCTCGTTGATCAGTTCGAGCGAATTGTTCGTGGCGCTTTGTATCAGTTCAAGCAATTCCTTTTGTTCGGTGTCCATTTCCTCCATTAGCATAAGCGCCGTAAGCGAAGCAATGCCACCTATCGGGTTACGTAAATCGTGGGCAACGGCACGCAATATCCTGTCCTTCTCTTTATCGGCAACTTCCAGCTCTTTAAAGGCCTGCTCTAAAATGTCCTTCTGCTGTAATACCTGGGCATTTAATCTGCTTAGGTCTTTAATACTGGCTTTTGACCGGCGCCAGTTTAAAAATATCAGCAAGATAATGATCAGCGCCATCACCGAATAGATCAGTGCCACGGTTAAATAATTTTGCTTGAGCTGGTTATCAGTTTTCAGATTGTTTATCGTCGACTGGTTCTCAAGATCCTTAAACTGCTGGTTAACATCGCTCTCCTTTAGCTTTTGGGTTGTTTTGGCAACCGAATCTTTTAAAAGGTCGTATTCGTCGAAGTAGTGCAAGGCTTTTTTTAGCTCGTTTTGCCTTTCGTAATAATTGGCCATCAAATGATTCCATTCTACTTCGGCATCGGGGTTTTTTACACTATCAAGTTGTGCGCGTATATCTGTAAGAAGATCTAATAACCCGGGATCATTATTTTTTGTATAGATATTGGCCAATTTCAATTCGCTCAACTCTGCATCGCGGTTATCGTTACCTTTTTTAAGGTTAATAGCGATACTCTTTTTGAGGAGGTCCTCGGCCTTAATGTAGTCGCCTTTTGCGATATACAATTGCCCCAGGTTGCCATAAACTACAGCCTTGGCCACCTCTATCAAGTCGGCTCTTTCGTTATACTTTGGCCCTTCATGCTTAAGATAAACCAGTGTACGGTCAAAGTAAACCAGTGCGCTATCACTAAGTCCCGCCTTATTATAGCTAATGGCCGTATTATCCAACAGCTCCTGCATCCGATAAAAAGTCACGAAGTTCATGGTGCAGTTGGTGCTTTCTGCAAAACTTTCCTTAAAATAATTGGCAGCAATACTAAAGTGGGCCTGTTTGTACATGATCATACCCATACGGTAGCTGTAGTCGGCCAGGGTACAGTTATCAAAATTATTTTTGCCTGTTACTTTGCCCAGGTAGTAGTTTTGATAAGCCTCGGGGAAATGGCCTGTGGCAAAATAAATATCACCTTTTGAAAAATAGCATATACCTAATTGCTTGGCGTATGCCTTTATATTACCACTCTTTTGGATGATATTAAGCATGCTGTCGGCATAGCGCATAGCCTTGTCATAATTAACATGCACGCGATAGTAATAAGTGCAGTATAATTCGTAAGCCTCAAAAAGATTTGCTGTGCCGATGTTTTTGTGTTGCGCTAAAACCGAATCTAAATAATGGATGCCTTTAGCGGGATTATTATTATAAATATCTCTCCCTTTATCTATCTCTTTGCTATAGTAGTTTGTTGTTGAAGCATCTTCGCTTTGGTTTTTACTACACGAACCCAAAAGTATAAGAGACACGCAACTTATAACATAAAACAGGGTTTGACGCCTATATTTGTCAATATGCGTTTTGAAGGGGGGCATTGCTGATATCAAGAGCGATTTGCTACCAAATATAGTTAAAATATTTGCTTAGAATATCAAAAACGCAAATTATCCGGCTTTATATTAAAAAAACGATCACGAAAATTGGCCTGGGGTAAACCCCCTGTTTACTTAAAGGCATCTTCGCCGGTAACATCCATACCGGTGATCAGCAGGTGAATATCGTGCGTGCCTTCATAAGTAATTACCGATTCGAGGTTCATCATATGCCGCATAATCGAGTACTCGCCTGTGATACCCATGCCGCCAAGCATCTGCCGCGCTTCGCGGGCAATATTGATAGCAATTTCGACACTGTTACGTTTAGCCATTGATATCTGCGCGGCTGTAGCCCGGTTCTCACTCTTTAAAACACCTAAACGCCAAACCAACAATTGTGCCTTGGTGATCTCGGTGATCATTTCGGCCAGTTTTTTTTGCTGCAACTGAAACCCAGCTATAGGTTTGCCAAATTGCACCCTTTGTTTAGAGTAGCGCAGCGCCGTATCGTAACAATCCATCGCCGCGCCTATGGCGCCCCAGGCGATACCGTAGCGCGCCTGGTTTAAGCATCCCAGCGGCCCTTTTAAACCAGATGCTCCGGGCAGCAGGTTCTCTTTGGGCACCTTAACGTTATCGAACACCAGTTCGCCGGTTGCCGATGCCCGCAACGACCATTTATTATGCGTTTCGGGTGTGCTGAAACCTTCCATGCCACGCTCTACGATAAGGCCATGGATTTTACCGGCTTCGCTTTTTGCCCAAACCACGGCAATGTCGGCAAAAGGTGCGTTCGATATCCACATCTTAGCGCCGTTCAGCAGGTAATGATCGCCTGCGTCCTTAAAGTTAGTGGTCATGCCGCCAGGGTTCGAGCCATGATCGGGCTCGGTTAAGCCAAAGCAGCCCATTAACTCGCCGGATGCCAGTTTAGGCAGGTATTTCTTTTTCTGCTCTTCGCTGCCGTATGCATATATCGGGTACATCACCAGTGAGCCCTGAACCGATGCCGTCGACCGTATACCCGAATCGCCGCGCTCCAGTTCCTGCATCAGAATGCCGTAAGCTATATAATCCAAACCTGCGCCGCCGTACTCCTCCGGAATTGTGGGCCCGAAAGCGCCTATCCCGGCCAGGCCTTTGATTACTTGTTTGGGGAACTCAGCCCGTTGTGCATAGTCTTCAATGATCGGGCTCAATTCTCTTTTTACCCAATCGCGGGCGCTCGCGCGGATCAGTTTATGCTCTTCGCTTAACAGTTCGTCTATCCAGTAATAATCGGGCGCTTCGTACATGTCGGTCTTAGCCATAACAGTATTTTGATGTGTGGCTAATTTCGGCAAATAAGGCGCATTTGGCAATAGCGTTTAAATGCACTAAAGTAAGAATGGGGTATTTTACGCGGAATTATTTGCCTGTAAATGGGTTGAAATTAAGGGCTGTTTTGGTCGCTTTAAAAATTATATGCATAATTTTCTTATGTATATAAGAAAATTTTATACCTTTGTTTCTATGAGTACAAACCCTATGCTGAAAGGCACTATTCAGACGATCATCCTCAAATTGCTTGAAGATAACCGGCAGATGTACGGTTACGAGATCACCCAAAAAGTGAAAGAGCTCACCGCCGGCGAGATCAAGCTTACCGAGGGTGCCCTTTACCCGGCTTTGCATAAGCTGGAAGCCGACGGCCTGCTCGAAACCAGTACCGAGATAGTGGACAACCGTGTGCGCAAATATTACCGCCTGACTGAAGAGGGCGGCCACGAAGTAACCAGCAAGGTAAACGAAGCGGGGGCTTTTATTGAACAGTTGCAGGCATTATTAAGTTTAAAACCGGCTATTCGATGAACCTGACCGACGAGCAAAAGCTGGATATACAGCAAAAGCTGAACTACGCCGTAAAATACCGCGAAACTTTCGACGAGGTGTACGATCACATTCTGCAAAGTATTGACTGCCTGCCCGGTACAGGTGTGTATACAGATGAACTGTTCGGCCAGATCATCGAAACCGAATTCGGCGGGATTGAAAAACTGAAACAGATGGAGAAAGATAGCGCCGGCTATGCTTTTAAAGCGATGCAAAAAAAGCATGGGCAAAACATGGCTTATTTCTTCAGGTGGCCCACGCTTGTGTTTACCATTGCCCTAACGGTAGCAGGCTATATTATCGATAAAAACCCGGCCACGCACAAATCGCTCATGCTGGTTGCCATGGTAACCGGGGTATTGCCACTGTCATTGATCTTTCTAAAAAAAATGCGGGCGAAATATATAGGCTGGCACACTGGTATTTATATAAAGCCTTCTGTAAAAGAGGGTTATATTTTTTCGGTATCGTCGCTATCGTGCAACGCAGTCAATATCCTTTCTTTCGTAACCCGCCATTTCGATTATTACGGCATCACAACTTTGCTTGTTTTTGTAGCTTACAGCATATTTGTTTTAAGCTTTTTTAAACTATACCGCCAGGAATACCAGATACAGCTCATCTGATGAAACTTACCGCCGGACAGATCGCCCATATCAAAGCCTTTATCTCCAAACGCGGCTTTACCTATCCCGATGTGCAATTGGAGATCATCGATCACGTAGCCAGCAGGGTAGAGGAATTGATGACCGCCAATCCGGCTTTGAGTTTAGACGAAGCCATACAAATCACCCACGGCGAGTTCGGTGTAATGGGTTTTGGTGTTATTGAGGATGCCATCACGGCGGGTTTACAGAAAAGGTACCTCCGGTTGTTCGGCGCGGCTTTCGTATCCTATTTCAGGCTAAAATATATACCCCTGATGGTGCTGTTTATTTGCCTGGTGTATATCCCTTTCGTAGCTGTAGCCAAACCCGAACTATTTTTTATCGCCGGCTTTATATTAGTTATCGCCGCGCTAATAGCTCTTAGATATACTGACTACAAAAAGTATAAACGCTATAACCAATTGCTCACCATGAAAATGGGTAACCTATACCTTATCTTTGCTATGCTAATCTTCCAGGTGTGGAATGTTTTCGGCGTCCAGATACGCATTTATGAGCATTTGAGCCTCAACCTGGTTGGCATAATTTATGGCTTACTGGTCGTCGTGGTTATTGTACTTTTTGTTACTATTAACACAGTGCGCAAAAAAGCATTACAAAGCTGCATCGAGCTCGACAAAAAATATCATTTGTTAGAACCGGTTACGATTGCAGCGTAAACAGGCTTTTGTTTGATGCCGATTATTGTAAATTTGGCTATCAAACCCTGCCAATGAGCACCATAGCCGAACAGCCTCAGTTTACCATCTATCCCATCAGCGAAAAGGCGGTAACTGTTGAGTTCGGCAACAAAATCAGCCCCGATCTGCTTTACACCATCACCGCGTTTGGCAACCTGCTCAAAGAAAATCCCTTTGCGGGGATGACCGGCATGGTACCGGCTTACTGTACCCTAACGGTATTTTTCGATGCGTTGGCGGTAGCCAAAGCCGATATGCCCGGCAATACAGCCATCGAAAAAGTAAGCACTTATCTCGATGGCTTAAAGCAACACCCCGTCCAAACAACCATCCGCGAAAGCGATACCATTACCATCCCGGTTTGCTACGGCGAAGACTTTGGCCCCGACCTGCAAGAGGTAGCCCGCATAAACGACCTGACGACCGACGAAGTGATCCGTCTGCACGGCTCGGTTACTTACCTGGTGCATATGATAGGCTTTATGCCCGGTTTTGCCTACCTCGGCGGTATGCCGCAAGCCATTATGGCTCCGCGAAAAGCAAAGCCGCGGGCAAATGTACCCGCCGGTGCGGTGGGGATTGCGGGTTTGCAAACGGGCATTTATCCTTTACTATCGCCCGGTGGCTGGCAGATCATCGGGCAAACGCCACTGAAAATGTTCGACGTAACAATTACCCAACCATCGCTGCTCAAAGCGGGCGACAGAGTACGATTCGAACCCATCAACCTGTCCGAATTCAAGAAGATCGCGAAAGCCAGATGAAGATACAGATCACAAAACCCGGTTTGCTGAGCACCGTGCAGGATTTGGGCCGCCACGGCTACCAACACCTGGCAGTACCGGTTTCGGGCGCTATGGATACGCTTTCGGCGCGCACTGCCAACATGTGTGTAGGTAACGATGCCAACGATGCGGTAATCGAATTTACCTACGGCGATGCCGGGTTTAAAACAGAAACCGGCGCCTTGATAGCCGCATCGGGCTACGGGGCAAGGCTGAGCGTCGGTGCGCGGCCCATTCCGCTAAATAAACCTGTCTATTTACCTGCCGGCTTGAACGTGAGTCTGAACACTGTGAACCAGGGTTGTCGCACATATCTCTCCGTTGCCGGGGGCTGGGATGTACCCGAAGTTTTAGGCAGCCGGAGCACATTCCTGGCAGCAGGTTTCGGTGGTTTTGAAGGTCGTAAATTAGCTGCAAATGACGTTTTAAATAATACCGGCCAGCTATCCGCTACAGCGAAAAACATATTGGATGAGCTGAGCGGCGCAAATATCTGTTATCCTAAATGGAGCATCCCGCAAAGGGATTTACCAAAGATCAAAACTATCCGCGTTATCCCCGCAAGGGAATTCAACTGGTTCAATGGCTTATCAATCACCAATTTTTTGACCGAGCCTTATTCCCTGAGTCAGAAAAGTAACCGCATGGGTTATCAGTTAAACGGACCGTTAATGCAAAGGCTAAACCAGCAGGAACTGCTCTCCACAGCCGTAATACCCGGTACCATACAGGTTACTGGCGATGGTTCGCTGATTATGCTCATGGCCGATTGCCAGGTTACCGGCGGCTACCCGCGGATAGCACAGGTTGCCCTGGCAGATATGCCCCTGTGCGCCCAGCTTAAGCCCGGCGACACTATCTATTTTAAAGAGATTAGCTGGAATGAAGCCGAAATGCTGTATATTGAACAGGAAAAGGATATACAGAAACTGGCCGCGAGTATTGGGCATAAGTATGCATTTTAAATAAAATATGGCTTTTATAGATATCAATTGCGATATGGGCGAGGCATTTGGTAATTATCCGATGCCGAATGACATTGTTTTGCTCGATTATGTTTCATCGGCCAATATTGCCTGCGGTTACCATGCCGGCGATCCGCAGGTAATGCAGGATACCGTGAACGCCGCCATCAAAAAAGGTGTTGCCATAGGCGCGCACCCCGGCTTACCCGACCTGCAGGGTTTTGGTCGCCGCGAAATGAAGATATCACCCAACGAAGCCTACCAGATGACATTATATCAAATCGGCGCTTTATACGGTTTTGTAAAGGCCGCCCGGGGTAAATTGAACCATGTCAAACCACATGGAGCATTATACAATATGGCCGCTAAGGACCCTGCGCTGGCCCGGGCCATAGTAAACGCCGTACACGATTTCGACCCTATGCTTATTTTATTCGCCCTTGCCGGAAGCGAGATGGTAACCGAAGCTAAAAATATAGGCTTGGCAACAGCATCCGAAGTATTTGCCGACCGTACCTACCAGGATGATGGCTCGCTTACCCCGCGCATCCAAAGCAACGCCATGATCACCGACGATGAACAATCGCTCGGCCAGGTGTTGCTCATGGTGAAAAACAAACAGGTTGTATCGGTCAATAAAAAAGTGATACCCCTGCAGGCGGATACCTTGTGCATACACGGCGACGGCGCACACGCTGTTGAGTTTGCCAAAACCATCCACCAAACCCTGAAGGCAGAAGGCATCACCATCAAAGCTCCCACCCGCTGATGCAGAAAAAACTAAATTGGAGCATTTTACTGGGCGCCGCCTTTTTGATGGCGTCGTCGGCCATTGGTCCGGGTTTTTTAACGCAAACGGCTGTTTTTACCCAACAACTCGGCGCAAGCTTTGCTTTTGTTATTTTGCTTTCGGTATTGCTCGATGCCATTGCCCAGTTAAACGTATGGCGTATTATTGCCGTTGCCGATAAACCCGCGCAGGATATTGCCAACCAGGTGATGCCGGGCCTTGGTTATTTTATTTCGTTCCTGGTGTTTTTGGGCGGCATGGCTTTTAACATCGGCAATATTGCCGGTGCAGGGCTGGGCCTCAATGTATTGTTTGGCATAAGCGTGTGGCAGGGTGCTATCATCAGCGCTGTTTTAGCCATCGGCATTTTTATTTACAAAGAAGCCGGTAAGGCCATGGATGCCTTTGCCAAAACCATGGGCATGCTCAAAATTTTGCTGGCCCTGTATATTGCATGGATCAGTAAACCACCCTTAGCTGAAGCGGCCCTGCGGGCGGTTAACCCAACGCAATTTAGCTTTACAGCAGTATTGACCATTGTTGGCGGTACCGTTGGCGGTTATATTATGTTTGCCGGCGCACACCGTCTGCTCGATGCCCGCCAAACCGGCAAGGAAAATCTGCCGGCCATCAGCAAAGGTGCTTTGAGCGCTATTGGCCTGGCCTCGCTCATGCGTTTGTTGCTGTTTATAGCAGCTTTAGGCGTGGTAAGTGCAGGCAATAAGCTCGATCCTGCTAACCCGGCTGCCTCGGTATTCAGGTTAGCCAGCGGTATGGCGGGTTACAAATTATTTGGCGTAGTGATGTTTTCGGCGGGCATATCTTCGGTTGTCGGGTCGGCGTATACTTCCGTATCGTTTATCAAAACCTTTCACCCGCGTATCCTCAAATTTAACCGGCAGGTTATTATCGGCTTTATCAGCGTATCGTGTATTATTTTTCTGATCGTAGGCAAACCGGTAAAAACACTGCTTACAGTTGGCGCCATCAACGGTTTTATTTTGCCGCTTTCGCTCGGCGTAATGCTCATCGCGGCATACCGCTCAAAAATTGTAGCCGGTTATAAGCAACCACTTTGGCTAACCGTATTGGGTGTTATAGTGGTTGCCGCCATGACCTGGATGAGCGCCGGCGCCATTTTGCAAATGCTGAGCGGGGGGAAATAACTAAGTATTTAAGGTCAATACGCCTTCCCCGTAATCTATCACCGCGCGGTATCTCATCAAAATATCGCCGCCTAAAACGCCTAACACCAGCGGCTTTCCTAACTGGCTGTAAGCATTGTTAATGGTCGACAGGTCCAGCACGGCTACTTCCGCGTCGGGCATCCGAAACCCGCCGACATACAATTCGTCGAGCGTTAGCCTGAACGATGCCATTGTGCTGGTGCCCAACCCGGTCGACAGTTTGTCGGTCTCCATCAAAACGGCCGCGGCATTGGTTTCCAGTAGCATATTTTTATCAAAAGCCGTTTTCGAGGCGCCAGTATCCAGCACCACCAAAAACGGTTTGCCAAAAACAACAACTTCCACCAAGGGGTGGAAGCCGTCGCCTTCAAGGTCTATAATTTGTAATGGGATGGATATTGTCAAGATTTTTAAATTATGGGTTTTGGGTCACTTTAAATTTGATATTGATTTGGGCGTTGCCTGTGGCCCGCGCTTTCCCTGCCCGTCCGGCAGGCGGGCGCTCATACACCTGCAGGCCTTAGCCACAAGGCCGGTATCCCTGCCTGCCGGCAGGCGGGCGGGCGCTGCAATCGCTAACGCAAAGAACCTTCATAACTTATTAACTTAATAACCTACTTGCCGCTGCTGTTGCTATCACCTGGCCGTTGTTGGCTTTGTAGCCAACAACTTATATAAAATTCGAATCCTTCAGCACCTGGTTCATGTTTCTCACCGCATCGGCGCTCTTGTTGAACTCGGCCTGCTCGGCATCGCTCAGCTTAAAGTCCATAATTTTTTCCCATCCGTTTTTACCCAAAATAACCGGCACCACCAGCGAAATATCCTTCTGGCTGTATTCGCCGTCCAACGCCACCCCGCAGGAGATCAGTTTTTTCTCATCGCGCACAATGCTCTCCACCATAGCAGCCGTACCCGCGCCCGGCGCGTACCATGCCGAAGTGCCGATCAGTTTAGTCAGCGTAGCGCCGCCAACCATCGTTGCTGCAACAATTTTATCCTGTTGTTCCTGGTTTAAAAGCTGCGTTACCGGGATACTATTCCAGGTAGCATGTTTAATGAGCGGGATCATCGTCGTGTCGCCGTGGCCGCCTATCACAACCGCGTTCAGATCGGCAGGCGAGCAATCCAGTTCCTGGCTCAGGTAGTATTTAAAACGTGCCGAATCCAGCGCGCCGCCCATACCTATGATCTTGTTTTTAGGCAGGCCCGATGTTTTAAAAGTCAGGTAGTTCATGGTATCCATCGGGTTGGATACTACGATGATGATGGTATTTGGCGAGTATTTAACAATGTTTTCGGTCACACTTTTAACAATTCCGGCATTGGTGCCGATCAGTTCCTCACGGGTCATACCCGGTTTACGCGGCAGGCCCGAAGTAATGACTACTACTTCGCTATCCGCTGTAGCGGCATAATCGTTGGTAACGCCGGTAATCTTGGTGTCGAAACCCAGGTAAGAGGCGGTTTGCATCATATCGATAGCCTTGCCTTCGGCAAAACCTTCGCGGATGTCTAACAAGATCAATTCTTCGGCTAATTCCCTGCGGGCAATGTTATCGGCACAAGTTGCGCCAACGGCACCGGCACCAATTACTGTTATTTTCATGAGACTTTATAATTTAGATGGTTATTGATTACTGCCCTAAGGTAGTAAAAGGCAGTATTAAAAAAAATGATTTGCGCGAAGTTATTGTATGTATTTGATTACTTAATTTATTAGGTTAATTGTCGTGGCGGCAACTGGATAATCTAATAATAAACTATTCGCACACGACTCAGAACGGATACCCTATCGCCAAATTAAACACCAGGTTCTGACTGCGCCACCCGCCGTTTAAAAAGTTTATCTGGTCGATCACCCAGCGTTGGCCCCCGGGTAGCCAGGGTTTGCGGATGGGGAAGCCCAGATCGGTGCGCAGCACCAGAACAGTCAGGTCAAATCGTAAACCAAAGCCAGCATCGGCTGCCACCTGGCTCAAAAAGTTTTTACCAAAAGCGGCGCCCTCCAATCCATCGTGCGGACGGATGTTCCAAATGTTTCCGGCGTCGACAAACAGCGCCCCATGCACTATACTAAACAGTTTTGGCCGGTATTCTATATTGGCTTCCAGTTTAATGTCGCCCGACTGATCCGGGATAAAACCCGAGCCGCTGGTAATGGTTTGCGACGGGATATAGGTACCCGGCCCTATCGACCGCGCCCTGAAACCCCGTAAGCTGTTCGACCCGCCAATGAAGAATTGCTGGCTGTAAGGCATAATGGTCGAGTTGCCGTAAGGCAAGCCCGCGCCCGCATAAAAGCGCGCCGCCATCTGGTCGGTATTGGTGATCTTGTGGTAAAAGCGGTATTCGCCTTCCAGCTTTACATATTGGTTATAAATTGTGCCGAATAGCTTTTTTGCTTTGCCCGCAAGCGTATCTGCCCCGCTCACAATGCCCAATATGTTGGCCGAAAGGCCAAGTTTGGTATTGAAATAATGCGTATTGGTTTTATAATCCAACTGGGTATTGGTATGGGTGAAACTATAAGTCGGACCAAAAGTCAGCTGGTTGTCAATCACATGTTTCAGCGAGGGGTTTTGCGTATGCCTGATGCTATCGGTGTACAACTGTGTAACGCTTGCCGCTTTCACATAGGTAATGCTGATCACTTCCAGGTCGTGCTGAATAAAATCGGTTTGCTTCCACTGGTAACCAAATTGGGCGCGAAATGAGTTTAGCGAGTATAGCTGAGTGCGATTGGTCAGGTCGTACTCAAACTGTAGCGTAGTGTGCGGTAAAAAGTCGCTGTTGCTGTTCACACGCATCGGTGTGATAAATCTTGGCCAGCTCAGGCTTGTTTGGATGCCGGCCTGGTACACGTTAAACCCGTTGTTCTGCCCGCCAAACTGCACATCCCGGCTACCCATCAATGATACGGTGAGCAGCTCCGCGCCTCTAAATGTGTTACGGTTTCGCCAGGTGATATTGGCCTGAGTGCCCGTATAGTTGGCCGATGTGGTGCGACCGATCAGCTCAAACCGCAGCGATTTATTTCGATAGGGCGTCAAGTAATAAAATGCGTTCAGCTTCGGCGATCCCGGGTCGTTCACATCCTCAAACCTGTTCTTCACAAATTTATAGGGCCCAAGATCGATAAAGCGGTGTAATGCCTGGTTATGGTCGGCATGGTTATACGGTTCGCCCGGGTGGAACGACATCACGTTGCGGAACACATAAGGATGTATTGTGTTTTTCGGATCGATCACAAAATAATCGTCATAACGCAGTGCCGAGTCGAGCTTGATGGCTGTATCCTTGAGCGAATACCGTGGATATATGTAAATATTTTTAATGGTATAAATATCCCAGGCCTTATCGTTGGTTTCCTGTTTAATGGTCACATATTCGTTCACCCTGTTCTTACCCGCGTTGGTGCTGTCGATCTGCAGCAAAATATCATCCGGTGAAAAATAGTAAAAACCCTCTTCCTTCAGCCGTGCATCAATGCGCAGGCGTTCGGCTTTGATGGTGGCCAGGTTATATTTATCCCCAACCTTTAGCAGCGATTGTTTGGCTGTGCCAGCCACTGCCGTATCCAGACTGCCGGTGTCGGTAGGGAAATGTATACTGTTGATCTTGTATGCCGGCCCGGTTTGGATGTTATAAATGGCTTTGGCGGTGCGCCGTTTCTTCACCAGGCTATCCCCCTTTACCTGCGCCAAAAAATAGCTTTCATTCTGCAGCTGGCTTTGCAAAATGGTTGCATTCTGGTCCAGGTCTACCGTGCTCCACAACACAGGCGGCTCGCCGCGCTTATTGATAAAGCGCGACAGAAAGTTCTTCCTGCCTTTGCTGATGTTATACAGCCACAGTTTAAAACGCAATCCAAGGAATGAAGCATTAGGTTTTGGCCTTGTCAAGCCGGTAAGTTCGGTGGTCAGGTCCTTACGCTCACGCCGGGTAGTATTCGTATCCTTTTTGATGTTCACCTGCACACCAGTATACAGCTTCTCGTTGGCAGGCAGGTAACGGGTATTGCTGCAGGCGCTTATAAATAAAGCCAGTATTAACAGGTATGGTAAACGCTTGCTCATGTTTTAATTTGTTTTTACAGGGTCGGCCGTTGGGGTTGGTGTTTGTTTGTCCTGTATGGCTTTATCCTTGTCTTTATTGACCTTATCGTCGGCTTTTTGTTGTTTTAGCATCTCCTTTTCGCGTTTGGTTTTGTTGCTGAATATCTGCCCGAAGCGGTTATAATCCACCGTCAGCGAAAAACCTACGCCGGTTTCTATCACCTGCCCCTGTATCACAATAAACTGATCGCGACGGTAGGCACGTATCAGGTAACGCCCATCCTGCGTCAATTTATAACCGACCGAAATATCGCCTGCGATATTGGTGCCCTGCTCTCCCGGCTGCTGCCCTTCGAGGTTAAAGTTATTCCCCACGCTCACCGTCAGCCGGTCGTTCAAAAAACGTTTGGACAGGCCAACGTTCAGGTCCGTCCGGTTGGTGGCTGTCCCGCTGGCATAGTCTGTGCCCGATTGCAGGTTGAAGTTCACATCCACGCCTGCTATCAGGTTACCAGCCAGGTTGTTCAGCTGATCCGACAGGAGCGAGCTCACGCTGTTGCGGATGGTACCGTTCAGCCCGTCGCTGCCAGCCTGGCTCTGGAAAGGATTGTCACCGATAAAGTGATTGAGCAGCAGCACCGCAAAAACCTGTTTGTTCATTTCGTTAGGGTCCTGCCGCAGCTGATCGAGCTTGCCGTTCACAGTATTCACCACATCCGCGCCTACGGTATAAGTGCTGTCGGGCAGTACAATGTTAAAAGCAATATTGGGCTGCATCAGTTGGTCGGTCATTGTCAGGTCGACGTTAAAAGGCAGCTTTTCTTTATACAAAGCCTGCTCGCTCTCTCCGCCTAACTGGTTCCCGACCAAATCGATTGGAGCCACCTTGGCCACATAAATGGCCGTGATATTCAGTGTAGCGCTGGTTGGGTCGCCCTGCCAGGTGATGGTGCTGCCAGGCTTGAGCAGGAAACGGCGGTTAAACGTAGCATACGACAAATCGTACGATCCTGAATTCAGTGTGTAAGTACCCGTCAGGTTGGTCTTTCCGCTCGGGTCGATACCGCCGTTTAACTGCGCATCGCCCTTTACCCGTACAATATCGCCATTACGGTCGTCCACCACGATAATAAATTCGGCATTCTTATCAATGGTAATATTAGCCGAAACGTCCATCCCGCGGAAACCCGATTTACGTAACGAGTCGATCTGTCTCCTCATCAGCGAATCCAGCTTCGGCTCTTTTTTGTTCACAAACTCCACCACGCCTTTCCGGTCCTCTACGCTTGGGTCGGTTTGGGGCAATACTACCGTCAGACGCGTTTTATCATTTACTTTCAGTGTAGCATCAACAATTGGCAGGTGCGAATCGCCCCGTATCCTGATCTGGCTATCTAGGTAAATCTGCCCGTAATACAGTTTATTTTCGGCCGCTATACCATTGAATACCTTAAAATTATTGGTCGTCACATCAAGCCCGAACTTATAATCGGTATAATTCTGCGTGTAAACCGTTCCGGTCACTACGGCTTTGTTCCCCGCCGAATCGATCAGCGTAAAATTATTGAACATGATGCCGTCGCTGTTAAACGTGATCTTCTCGTTGGGTGCTTTGTAATACGAATTGATCATCGCGATGTTGAACGCTGCATTATTGAAATTCACATCCCCGCGGATGACAGGCGCCCCAGGCGTTCCGGTAATCTTTAACCGGCCTGCTATGTTCCCGCTCGATTTTCTCAGGTTACCGAAGGTAAAACCTTCGATGCTCTTCAGGCCCAGGTTAATAATGTTCAGATCCAGGTCGATATTGCCCTTATCCGTATAGTAAAAACCATTGAGCGTTACCTGGTTACCCTTTCCGGTGATGGTCATGTTAGCTGCCAGGGTATTGGCCTGCAGGTTGTTTATTTTAAGTGCGATATTACCGACCGTATCGCCGTTAAAATTAAAGTCGGCGACGTTGATATCGCTGGTAAATTCGGCCGTTTTGTCCAGGTTTTTAACGGTAGCATTGCCATTAATAGTGCCGCCAACCAGCAAGCCATTCTGCTGTGCCAGTTTGGTGAGGGTCTCGATCTTAAAATTCTTAAAATCGATATTGAGCGGACCGTTTGCCTGCGGCGGTGAAGTGTTAATGCTTAACGACTGCCCCGCGTTGCTGATGGTGAAATCCTTCGCTAAAATACCCGCACCGCCAAACTGCAGCGAGTTGCTGCTGCTCACCGTCCACGGCGTATAATCCAACAGTAAACCGGTCGGTAAAAAGCTAAACTGGTAAGCCTTATCCAATGCGGTAAAAGTTCCGGCGATGCGGTAACGCTCTTTTTTGTTGACGTCGCGCACCTGCAAGCTTATACCCAGCTTGTTGTTTTGTGCGCTCCCGCTGATGCTGGTATTCAGCAGATCAACCTGCGAGGCCTTCACCTCATCCGCGGTAATGCTATAATTCAGCGCATTGTTATTGGTGTTGATGGCGAGCTTCACATTGTTAATCACATTGGTACCATAAGTAACTTTCGGCATACTGCCGTTTACTATCAAAGTACCTTGTTCGCTGTCAAAACTACCTTTCAGCGATACCGGGTCCATCTGTTTCAGATCGGGCACGAACTCTTTGAACAGCGGCGTTTTTACAACAGATGCCGTAAACGTAAACCGTTCGGGGCTGTATCTCACTTTCGTTGGAGTGCCCATCGCGAAATATTTGTTCACCTCGTCCTGCAAGGCAGTTCCTATCTCGGTCAGTTTGTATTTGCCGGCCAACCGGGCATTTACCATTTGCGATGATAATTTCAGTGTGCTGCTGTCGGCGTTGGCCGTAGCCGTAACATTGGCGCTGTCCAGCCGGATACGTTGTTTACCGTTAATCACCAGCAGGTCGGTCAGGTCTATAGTCCCGTTCAGATAATCCGGGTCGGCAGTCGGCAAATGCGCCACCAGTTTGCCATGCGCCCGCATCGGCGTTTTCGAAAAGCCCAGCTTCTGCACATCCGCACTATCCAGGTTCAGCGTCACATCCACCGAAGGATACTTTTTGTTCGTGTTGGCTTTGGCATCCAGCGCGAAGTTCAGGTTCGGGTCTTTCATCTTGGCCATGGCAGCGATTGCTCCATTAGTAGCCGTGCCGCTCACCGCCAGGTTCTGGTAAGTATAACCCCGGATATTCGCCTTCACAATATCCCCGCTGAATGTCGCAGTAATGGCCTTAGGGTCGATTCCCGTGCCTTTTACCTTAGCGTTCATCGTTACATAACCCACGTTTTTTGACTGCCCTGTCAGCTTACCTACGTTCACATCATTGGCTTTGATATCGGCAGTATAGCTCATAGTCTTCATGCCTTTGCTCATATCCACCGAAGCGATCGCATCAACCGCGCCATCGCTTGTCCGCAGGTTCAGGTTGGTATTAAAAGCTTTCATTCCGCCTTTAAACGTCCCCTTTACATTCAATGCGTCCGGCAGGTTTATGTTGGATGGGATAGCACCCGGATGTACCAGTTTAGCAACATCTGCTTTAGTCGTATTAAAATCGTTAATCCGGATATTGAAATAGGCCTTGTTCACGTCCGGTAAACCTTTCACTTCGCCAGATGCCTTGATATGCGTGCGGCTCAAACCGGTCAGGTCCAGATTAGGTATCGACAGGTCATTCAGTTTCCCGATCACCCGGCTGTTGATGCTGAACACGGCATTCGGCGAACTCTTAAACGGCTCCATCGAAGCCATATCCGGCATTAATAGTAAAACATCTTTCAGTCCGATCCGGCTGTTCACCACATTGGCGTTCACCCTGATCGAGCCCAAATCATTGCTCAAAGCCGACAGCGAACGGTAACTTACCTGCACATGGTTCTGTATCACGCTGCGCGGCGTTTCCAGGTACAGGTTATCCAGATGCGATTCCTTTTCGCCGTAAAAAAAAGCCGTGCGGAAATGCTTTATTTGCAGTCCACTCTTCTCGCTGAAATAGAAATCGTTGATATTACCCTGCGCGGCTGTCGCCGTATAAACCAGGTTACCGGCATCCAGATTCAGATTATGGATATCCATGTGCCCAAAATCCAAACCTCTGCCTGTAGGTTTCACCGCCTCATTATCAAACTTCAGATCGTTATGTATAAAACTTACTTTAGCCAAAGTGAGCTGCCATGGTTTGCCGGTTTGCGGCGCAGCAACTATGGTATCAAGCTTTTTGATGGTCTTCACCACCACTTTTTTAACCGTTTCGGGTTTCAGGAAGGTCAGCACAGTTTTGGTATCGTAAAGCTGTATGGCATTCAGTTTTACGTTTTGGTTTTTAAAGTCGAGCTTATCTACATCAACCAATAGCTTGCCCAGCGTAACATTGCTTTTCATTTCCTTGCCGGTATAATCCACGTGGATCTTCGACAAATCGATAATGCCTAAGTTCAGATTAAGTGCGATAGGGGTAGACGCGGTATCTGGCTTAGTCGATTCCAGCGTACCTGATGGTGTCTGGATAATGCGTGCATCAAATCCCGATAAGGTAATTTTCGGTATGGTAAACTTCATTTGAGCCATATCAAAATCCTTAATGCGGGTATCAAAATGGTTCAGGGTAAACTTTACATCGTTACCGCTCTGATCGTCTTTATACAAAATATTGATCTTATCGAGCGCGATCTTATTCACTGAAAATTTCATGGTCGAAACCGTGTCCGCAGGCTGCGGCGTTTTTTGCTGATCGGTGTTAAAAGCTTTAATAATATAGTCGAAATTAAATACCCCGGCCCTGGTGCGTTTTACGTTTGCTGCGATGTTCTGCAGGTCTATTTCATTGATCTCCACGTTGTGGTGCAATAACTTGAACATCGAGATATCCACCTTCAGCTTATCGCCGGCCAAAAGGGTATCGCCATGCTGATCGGCAAAGTAAACGCCTTGCAACACCACCAGCTTCGGAAATTCCACGCTCAGCTTATTGATCTGAACTTTGGTGTGGATTTTATTCTGCAGAAAGGTAACCGCCTTATTTTTAGCAAAATTCTGTACCGCAGGTACCTGTATCAGCACCAGCACAAGCACCACCACGAATATCACTACCCCGGTGATCCACAATAAGGTTTTAAGTACTATGCGACCAAATCTTTTCAAAGTACAGATGTGTTTTTAGCCAATAGAATGTGTTTTCAGAAATATAAATGAGAAAGGCTGCGCTTTTGTTTGAAATAAATGCGCGTTACGATTGATTTTATTGGTATGATCCGGTGCTTTGGCTGTGAAAGAGGTTTCTAAACGGTATCTTCTAACATGGGCAGACTGGATACCTGGCCTGTGGCTACGGCAACCGTATGAATATGAGAAAGAGTACGTAAGTGCAAGCGTAAAGCATGGTTACGACGGGCAAAGCCTAACAAACAAAATCAAGGGGCAAGTATTAAAGAGCAGGAAACGGCAATATATTAACCTAACCCGTCACCCCTCACTAAAAGGGCGCATATAAGGTACCGGGATATTGCGTACATAGTGCTGCCACAAAACCATGCCGCCGCTGATGATAATGATATTCTTCATAATATACTGGCCCAGCAAGGTAAAGCCCATATGGCTAAAGGTTTGTTGTGGAAAAAATACAAACGGGGTAAAAGTAAAGGCCATGTGGATGAACATAAACCATAGAACGGTTTTCATGAAACGGCAACTGATGAGCATGATGCCCAGCAGGCATTCCCAAACGGCGAGGATTTGAATGGCCAAATGATCGGGCAATAAGCCGAAAGTAAGCTGATGTATGGTTTGCGACGCTACCTGCTCGGCCGGGCTCAGCCCGTAAAAAAACTTCAATACGCCAAACCAAAGGTAAATTACGCCGATGCTGATCCGCAGGACGCGGAACGGGTTGAGCGGGTTTGATTTAACTTCGGTCATTGCTTATTTAGTGCTGTTTGCATTTAACCTTTTGAACGATTATTTGTCGAATGGTTTAAATTATAAATGAATTAAGTTAATTATCTTGCCGGGGCCAATTAATCCCGGCACCATTGCAATGACGCTGTAATCACTAAAACATGAGAAACATCTTCCGTTTATTACTTTTATTAACCATCCCCTTCACAGCCAACGCCCAGCTCACCCACCGCGAACTGTTGCAAAGATCGTCGGCACAACTGGCACAACAACTGATCCCGCAAAACCAGTTCAAACCATTCCCGCAAACACCCGAAGGCTGGCGCGCCCTATTGCCCGATACCGTGATCGCCAAACTGATCAGATTGGGTGAAACTGCCTTAAAACCTGAGTTTAAAGGCATACCCGCAACCGTGATGCTGGAGTTTGTGCGCAACGGGAATCGGACGGATTACGAAAAACTCTCCTTTGCCAAGCGTAACCAGCTCTGGGATTTGGTACTGGCCGAATCAGTTGAGGGCAAGGGCCGCTTTACGGATAAGATCGTAGATGGGATATGGTCGATAAGCGAAGAGAGCTTCTGGGGCATCAGTGCACATGTAGGCGCGCAAAAGGCCGGCGCAGGCCTGCCTGATGTGCAGGACCCTATTGTCGACCTGTTCGATGCCGAGACCAGCGCCCTGATGGCATGGACAGATTATTTCATTGGCCCTCAACTGGATAAAGTAAGCAAGCTGGTGCGCCAGCGGATTAGATATGAGATTGAACGGCGCACTTTAAACCCCATGCTTACTGCCAGGTATGGCTGGATGGGCGGCGGCAACACCGAAGCCAAGCTCAACAATTGGGCGCCATGGATAGCATCGAACTACCTGGCTGCCGATCTGCTGATCGAAAAAGACGAAGCCAAACGCCTGAACGCTGTAAAAATTGCCAGCAAGATACTTGACCAGTACATCGACGGCCTGGGCACCGATGGCGGTTGCGAAGAAGGCCCAAGCTATTGGACCGCTGCCGGAGGTGCTGTTTATGATGCCCTGAACCTGTTAAATGACGCTACGGGCGGCAAACTAAATATTTATAAAGACCCGTTTATCCAGAAAATGGGCTCGTACATTTACAAAACCCACATTGCAGGTACTTACTTTATCAATGTGGCCGACGCGCACCCGACCCTAAAACCCGATGGCCTGATGATCTACCGTTTTGGCAAGGATATGGATTACCAGCCTATGATGAACTTTGGCAGTTGGGCGTATCACAGCTTTGCAAGCGAGGATGTAGGTTATGAGCAGTTTCACCGCACACGCGGCCTATACAACATGGTTGCCCTTAAAGCCTGCGCTGCGTATCCTGCCAAGGAAAACGATGTTGCCGATATGTGGTATAGCGATGTGCAGCTGATGGCTTCACGATCAAACAACGGGTTGTTCTTATCGTCGCATGGCGGCACAAACGGCGAGAGCCATAACCATAACGACGTAGGCGATTTTACTGTTTATGCCGACGGTTACCCGGTAATCATCGATGTGGGTTCGGGCACGTACACCGCCCGCACGTTTGGTAAAGACCGGTATAAACTCTGGTTCAACACCTCGCCTTTTCATAACCTGCCTACCATTAACGGGCAGGAACAAGCGGCAGGGTTAAAATATGAAGCTACCGGTGTAAAATACAATCAGAACGGCAATATAAGCGAATTAAGTATGAACATCGCGAAAGCCTACCCTGCCGAAGCTGGTATTAAAAGCTGGCAGCGTGTGGTGAAAATGGATAAGACCAAAGGTGTTGAGGTTGACGATAACTTTGAAACCGTGGCCCCGGTAAGTAGCCTGACCCAGTCGTTCATGACGGTTTGTGAAGCCGATGTGAATACCTCTGGAAAAATTACGTTTACGCTACCTAACCATACCAAAATTTATTTAGACTATGATGCATCAGTGTGGACAGCGTCGAAAGATAAAATGGTGTTAGACTCTCCCGAGGATCAGGGCCTGAAACACAGTTGGGAAGGCAAAGATATCTGGCGGGTATTACTGACTTTTAAAGGACATGAGGTCAACAAAGCTGTGAAATATGTGTTGCATAAGTAAACGTGGCTATGAAACGGAGTACAATCATTATCATAACTATAATAGTCATAACAGCCCTATCCATAGGCGGTTATTTTATGAACGGTTATTCGCAGCGCTCAACCTTAAAAACCGCACTTAATATCGACGAGTTGCCCGCTAGCTTAAAGATATTGGATTACAGCGACCAGGGCGTGAGCAGTTTCAGGGCCGAGTACGAATTGTCGGTAGATCCCGGTCAGTTTAACCGGCTTATTCAGGGGCGCAAATATGAATTGCGCGCAGCATCGAATGATGACCTGGTGCGCTATGCTACCCATCCGCCGGGAGCCTCGTTTGTCCCTGTTGCCCTTTGTATATGGGGCACAGCAAAAAACCGGGTGATCATTTACACCAATATCTCTAAATCGCTTGTATATGTGATCTGGGATGAGAACTGAAAACGACAAAGGCGCCTTGCAGGCGCCTTTGTTAACCCGAAAAGTGGTAGTTATACGTTTTCTTTTTTTCGGTTTTAAAACGGATACGGCTGATGTTCTCTTCGATCTCGTTCTTCCTGTCGTTACTGGTAACCAGCATTAAGCCTTCCCGGTAAAAAAGCAGCGCCTCGTTAAACTTCAGGTTCTTTTCGGCGCAAAGCCCCTGCATATTATAAATAGCAGCAGCGTTAACTCCAGGAACCGTAATGGCTTTTTGGGCCACCGCATTCAACTGGCGTTCCATGTTCAGAAACAGCAGCAGGTTCACGTAGTGATAATACACATCCGGGAATGTAGGGTCGAGCTCGGTGCATAGCTTAAAATGGTAACCTGCCGCGTTATAATCGTTCAGGTCGTAATAATATAGCTTGCCTATCTGGTAATGCGCCCTCACAAACTGCGGATCTTCGGCCAGTATCTGATTCAATAACTGTAACGAGAGCGGGGTTTCGCCATAGTGCATTTCCGCTACCGCCTGCAGGTATTTCTCTTCAATAGTGTAATAAGTGTCCATAAAATGTGGTATAAAGCAGCTTTCGCCATAAAGGCAAAAAACTTTGTAATAAAAATAATTTGGTGATGAAGACTGTTATAGTGCTACACTAAACAGCGGCGGAGGAAAAGCATGCCATATCCCCCTGAAGCATCCACATGGGCTGCTTTACGAATTTTTTCAGGTTATGTAGGATAAGCATTTTTTGCAGTATTTTTTTGTAAAGGTAAGAGTTTGAGGGCGAAAGTGCAAGGGAAAAATTCTTCAGGGCCCTCATACGGGAGACTCTGAAGGGACGAAAAGGTATTTTATGAGTATCGTTTTTTATTTAACTTGCTGAAAATTTAAACCGGTATTTAATCATGAAAAAAGTAACAGGAATAGGCGGCATATTTTTTAAATGCGACGATCCAGGCAAAATACGCGAATGGTACGAAAAAAACCTCGGCATTAAAAACAGCCAGTACGGCAGTACTTTCGACTGGCGCGAAATGGACGATCCTGAAAAAACCGGTTCGACCACCTGGAGTCCTTTCGCGAAAGACACCAAGTATTTCAACCCGTCGACCAAAGATTTCATGATCAATTACCGGGTTGAGAATATCGAAGCATTGGTAGAAGAACTTAAGGGCGCGGGTGTGCAGATCGTTGACGAACTGGCTACTTACGAGTGGGGTAAATTCATCCATATCATCGACCCTGAAGGCAACGCGATAGAGCTTTGGGAACCGGCCGCAGAATAGGTGTGTTGTTGACAACACCAACATTGGGCTGGCAAATCTCGATTCATCGGTGTACATGCCGTGAGATACGGAGTGACCGGGCTTACAAACGAGTTTAACTACTATTAAACAATAGTTTATTATAATTATCTGCTGATTACTTTTTGTTCATAATTAACTACCTTTCTATGAGATATTTCTACATGTTTATTTTTATACTTTTTTTGGCATCTTGTAAAAAAGATAAAAACGCGAACAGTGTAGTTAATGATAACTTTTCGGTATCCATAACATCGGCTACTATTGTAAATATTGGCGAGTTTTCGTTGAACGCAACTTTAAATATATCTACAACGAGTGAGGCAGTTGAATATGGGTTTATCATAAGCGATTCTGCAACGCCTATGATTAATAACGGCACTGTACAAGCTGTTGGAAAATCCGGATCGGGCTTAGCTTATAGCTGGAAGCTATCAAATCAGGACGCAAATAAATTACAGTATTTTAGAGCATATGCAAAAACAACCAATGCAATAGTATATTCCAGTATTCTTTCATCAACCCCAAATACTCCATACCAAATTTTATCAGCTGAAGATACAATGAGCAACGTTTTTAAAGGCGGCGCGCTTAGTTCAGTACTTTATACCAACATTAAAAATGTACCCGATAACGCTGTCATCAGTCTTTTCTTTGACAGTTTTGAAGTACCGATAATTGGTAAACAATTAGCCACCCCGCCTAACTTCGATCCTAAAATTGGTTGGATATATAACTACGCGTATCCGGAACAACTTCCGCCGGGCAGTTATACATTGTCATTAAAAATAAATCAAACCCAAATTGTCTACAAAACAAAAGTAGTGTTACTGGAAGGTAAATGGCGCAAAACGGGCGAGATGCCATCAACCAATCCTTTAGCAAACAGTTTGGCAAGTGGTTTTGTATATAATGACTTTGTATATGGCTATCGAATGGTTACAGAACAAGGTCCCCCTTTGTTTACAACCTTTACTGCATATAATTACAAAACCAACCAAAGTACTGTTTTAAAAGGATTTAACGCCATTGAATTGCCAGTTGGAGCAGTAACAATCCAGCAAGGCAATTTAATTCATTATATTGGCGGGCAATACAGAACCTCCTCGGGCGACAACTGTGTAAATTCTCATTATATCTTCAATACTGCAACAAATCAATGGTCCAAAGGCCCGGATTTTCCCGGACATGTCCGAAGAAATGCTGCGAATATGCTTTACAATAACAAAATTTATTATGGACTGGGTTATGACATTCCTGATTATGTTCACTATACACATGGTACAACTGCGTACAATGATCTGTGGGCCTATGATCTGAGCACCCAAACCTGGCAGCAACTAGCAGATTTTCCTCAGCAAGGTGGTAGATATATGAACGCCATTTTTTCTATAAACTCTAAACTATACGTGGTTGCGGGCACTACGGCCTCTGGAAGTAGTTTTGTTCCGACGAAAGAAACATGGTGCTATGACGCAAATGCCGACTCATGGAACAAAAAGACTGATTTTCCTGGCGTAGCTCAAATCAATTTTACAAACTTCCAGTTAAACAATTATGGCTATGTCGGGCTGGGCGAATCGTCAACTTATGACTCCTACGTAGGACGAATTTTTTCCTCATATTTCTACAAATATGATCCTATCTATGATAAATGGCAGCGGGTGTGTAATCTTCCATATGCGGGTCCTGTATTAACTATGGGAGTTACAAATCAATCAGGGCTGATGATTGCAAGTTATGACAGCCCCGATCGGGTAATGGGTATATATACCTTCACCCCATAGCAAATAGCGTAATACCCATTAAGCAAACGCCATTAATTCCCCATCTCGCTCATAAACTTGATGCGCATCAGCTGTACTTCTTCCAAAGTATAATCGCCGGCGCCAAGTTCGGCAAGGGCATGCTCAACCGAATCGTCTTCGGCAGTGCGGAAATAATCGTATACTTCTTCCTGTTTATCTTCGTCGATCACCTCATCGATATAATAATTGAGGTTGAGCTTGGTACCGGAGTTCACGATGGATTCCACTTCGTGGATAACTTCTTCGAGGCTTAAACCTTTGGATGCAGCGATATCTTCGAGCGACAGGTGACGGTCGATATTCTGGATAATATACACCTTCATGGCCGATTTGTTGGCTGCGCTTTTGATCACCATATCTACCGGTCGGTCGATATCGTGCTCCTCTACATATTTGCTGATCAGATCGATAAACGGCGCGCCGAATTTCATGGCCTTACCCGCCCCTACGCCCGAGATCTGTTTCAGTTCGTCGATAGTGATCGGGTAATGTGTACACATCTCTTCTAAGGACGGATCCTGGAAGATAACGAAGGGGGGCAGGCTTTTTTGCTTGGCGATCTTTTTACGCAGATCGCGCAGCATTTGCAGCAGTACGGTATCCAAAGCACCACCACCGGCCTTGCCGCCTTCTTCTCCATCATCGCTGTCGTCGGTAGCACCCATCGGCCTGTTCAGGATGAATTTAATGCTGTATGGATTATCGATAAATGCATTGCCCGCTTTGGTGAGATGCAGCACGCCGTACTGGTCGATATCTTTCGAAATAAAGTTATTGAGCAAGGCCTGGCGCAGCAGCGATTTCCAAAGCAGTTCGCCGTCCTCTTTGCCCGAACCGAATACCGGGTCGAGGTGATGCTCGTAGTTATGCACCTGTGGGTTATCAATCCCCATCAGCACACTGATGAGATGATGATCGTCGAACTTTTCGCCCAGGTGCTTCATCATCGTCAGCAGCTTATGTAAAGGTGCTTCGGCATCAAAGTATTGTTTTTGCGCGGCGCAGTTATCGCACATGCAATTACAGCCGGCCTCGTTAAAATTTTCGCCGAAGTAATGCAGTATCTGCTTGCGGCGGCACACGGCCGACTCGGCATAATCAATTACCTCTTTTAATATCTGGGTACCTATTTCGCGTTCCGAAACAGGCTTGTCTTTCATGAATTTTTGCAGTTTATCGATATCCTTTTCCGAGTAGAAGGATACGCACACACCTTCGCCCCCATCGCGGCCGGCGCGACCGGTTTCCTGGTAATAACCTTCCATGCTCTTCGGCATATCGTGGTGGATCACATAGCGCACATCAGGTTTATCGATACCCATACCAAACGCAATGGTTGCCACAATCACTTCCACATCTTCCATCAGGAATTTATCCTGCGTTTCGGCACGTACTTTGGCATCCAGCCCGGCGTGGTAAGGCAAGGCTTTAATACCGTTCAGGTTCAATGCCTCGGCAACCTCTTCTACCTTTTTACGGCTCAGGCAATATACAATGCCCGATTTTCCCGGGTGCTGTTTTACAAAGCGAACGATCTCTTTCAAAACATTGCGCTTGGCGCGAACCTCGTAATATAAGTTGCCGCGGTTAAAGGATGATTTGTACACCGTGGCATTATTCATCTGCAGGTTTTTCTGAATATCCTGCTGAACTTTTGGCGTGGCGGTGGCGGTAAGGGCGATGATGGGAATATTCTCGCCGATATTGCTGATCACCTGGCGTATCTTACGGTATTCGGGGCGGAAATCGTGCCCCCACTCAGAGATACAGTGCGCTTCGTCGACAGCTACGAACGATACGTTGTTGAGACGAAGAAAATCGATATTTTCCTGCTTGGTTAACGATTCGGGAGCGACATACAATAACTTGGTACGTCCGGCAAGCACGTCTTCCTTAACCCGTGTTGTTTCTGATTTATTTAAGGATGAGTTTAAAAAGTGTGCGATACTGTCTGACCCGCCGAAGGCGCGGAGCTGGTCGACCTGGTTTTTCATCAGGGCTATCAGCGGAGAGATTACGATAGCCATTCCGTCGGTCATTAAGGCAGGCAGCTGATAGCACATGGATTTGCCTCCGCCGGTAGGCATAATCACAAAAGTATCGTTACCCGAAAGTATATTGGTGATTATTGCTTCCTGTTCACCCTTGAAGTTGTCAAATCCAAAAAAATTCTGAAGATTATCGAAAAGTGATTTCTTCGTTTCAATCATTACTATATGTTTTACTCGAGGTATGTGTTATAAATAAAAATCAAAATAACAAAAATTTTCAAAGAAATTAGGCCTAAAGTTTGTTTTTTTAGATAGCTGTGATAATTAGGAATAATGTACGATTAATTTTTGATATCTATGCACCTTTTAACGGATTTTTTTTCAAGATTATATCATAGGAATCAAATTATTTGCACAATTTCACGTCCGCAAATCGTTTTTTAAAAATATCGCACACAATGAACAGTAACAATTATGCCATTATTATGGCCGGAGGTATAGGGAGCAGGTTCTGGCCCATCAGCCGCACCGCTCACCCTAAACAGTTTATTGACATACTGGGTACCGGAAAAACCCTGATACAGCAAACTTACAACCGCTTTTTAACCATTTGCCCTAAAGAGAACATTTACGTTGTTACCAACGAAATATATACCGACCTGGTGAAAGAACAATTGCCAGACATGACCGACGGACAGATACTCACCGAACCGGTTATGCGCAACACAGCACCATGTATAGCCTACGGCTGTTTTAAGATCCAGAGCCTTAACCCCGACGCAGCCATCGTTGTTGCACCAAGCGACCACCTGATACTGGATGAGCCGGGTTTTGTAAGTGTGATAGAACGCTCGCTGGCCACGGCTACCAAACATGGTTGCCTGGTTACGCTGGGTATTAAACCGTCGCGCCCCGATACCGGCTACGGTTACATACAATTTACCGATACGGTGCTCGACGGCGAGTTTCACAAAGTAAAAACCTTTACCGAGAAGCCATCGCTGGAGATTGCCAAAACGTTCATACAGAGCGGCGACTTTTTGTGGAACGCGGGCATCTTTGTATGGAGCGCCAGGGCTATCCTGGATGCCTTCGGTAAATACCTGCCCGAGATCAACGATATTTTTGCCGATGCACGCCCGGTTTACAATACCGGAAATGAAAAGACATACATCCACAACGCTTACCAGCAATGTACCAATATCTCTATCGATTACGGTATTATGGAAAAAGCTGATAACGTTTATGTGTTGCCATCAGAGTTTGGCTGGAGCGACCTGGGCACCTGGGCTTCCATTTACCAGCTGGCTGAGAAGGATTATGTTGGCAACGCCGTGATACCGGCCGATAAGGTGATTATGTACGATTCATCAAACTGTATGGTAAACGTGCCCGAAGGCAAATTAGTCATCCTGAAAGGCCTGCATGATTTTATCGTGGTCGAATCGAACAACACACTGCTTATCAGCCCGCGCGACCAGGAGCAGGGCGTTAAGCAGATCGTGGCCGATGTGAAAGCTAAGTTCGGAACGAAATATATTTAACAGTTGTCAGTTATCAGTTGTGAGTTGTCAGTTTTTGAATAAATTTTTCACTGACTACTGAGAACTTACAACTGACAACTAATTCCCGCGCTGTCTTATCGCCTCATACAAAATAATCCCCGTCGAAACTGATACATTGAGCGATTCGATCTCGCCGAACATGGGTATCTTGGCCAGGTGATCGGAAATACGGATCAGCTCATTGCCGATGCCCTCGTCTTCCGAGCCCATGATGATAGCTGTTGGCGCGGTATAATCGGGTTTATAAATAAAATCATTCGTTTTTTCGGTGCAGCAAACCAGTTGCAGGCCCGAAGACTGTAAAAATTTTGCCGTTTGCAGCAGGCTGTTTTCGCGGCATACCGGGATATTGTACAGCGCTCCTGCCGAAGTTTTAATAGCATCGCCGTTGATCTGCGCCGAGCCCTTGGCAGGCACCACAATGGCATGCACCCCGGCGCACTCGGCCGTGCGGGCTATGGCGCCTATGTTACGGACATCGGTAATACCATCCAGAATTAATACCAGTGGCACCTCTCCTTTCTCAAATACCATAGGGATAATATCTTCAATACGCTGATAGGTTATCGGCGAAATGATAGCGATAATACCCTGATGGTTTTTAGGCGTAACACGGTTGAGCTTTTCAACCGGCACGTGCTGGCCTTCAATGCGGTATTCGGCCAGCAGTTCTTTCAGTTCGAGGAACAAGGGCCCGCCTAATCCACGCTGGATGTACAGGGACTCGATCTCCTTGCCCGACCGGATAGCTTCCATTACGGCACGGATGCCAAACACCATTTGATTACTTTCTCTTCTCGGGCGATCATTATAGCTCATGTTATGCTGAATAGGCTGCCAAAATTAGCCAATATTATTGATTGCCCAAGATTGATAGCTTATAAAGCTGTTTCGGGCGATAGCATCACAGGCTTAAACTATACGATGTACCACTGTTTAGGACGATACTGGCCATACGGTTGCCCATGAATTTTACTGTACCCGAGTAGTTGTAGTAGGAAATATGAATAGCTACCTGTATCTGGCCCGAGGTAACGGTGCCCGAGTTTTTTTCGACCAATATATCGCTACCCTGCATGGTAATATTGGTTTTGAGGGTATTGGCGTCGACCGTTTTTTTAATATCAGTACCGTCGATCGTGAAATTAAACGCTATTTTATACGTGGGTGTTTGCTGCGGCGTGCAGGTTAAAGTACCTGAGCAGGTATTATCGGCCGAAAAATGCTGGCCACTATAGCTGATACTCCCTGTATACGTGCCTGTAAACGATTTATCCTGGCAGTTAAGCTGATAGTGCCATTGCAGGTTGTTTTTTGCAGTTATCGAGGTCGGCCCTGGTTGCGCCGTCAGCGTGGTAGTGGTATCGCAGGTAACGCCGCAACCTGGGCGTTGGGCAAACTGCACTCCGTTATTGATATGATTAAGTACGCCGCCAAATTGGCTAAGTACACCATTTGAAATTATTTCGGCGGCGTCCTCTTCGGTAACGGGATAGTTTGGCGTACCGGAATTAGTTTTACAAGATGTAATAGTAAGGATGATGATCAGAATGCTGATCACTAAAATAATGTTAAATATCAGTTTAAATCCAGGCTTCTCCATTTTCTCGGGTGTTAACTCAAAACTCATACATGTATATCGTGGCATAACTCAGTTTTCCACGACAGTTTGTAGTCTTAAAAATTAAAAACGCATCATAGGCGATGCAAATGAAGATCAGATACGCCAGCAGCAATTAACCGAATAATGGCGGTTTACTGCCTGCCTTGCCTTTAAATTGTAAGCGGTTAGTAGTTTGAGCCCGGCAGCATCAGGATTTATGCAGCGCGCGCAGGCAAGCAAAGCGGGATTTGAATGGCTATCACGAACAAAAAACTTCCGACCGTATGGGGAAATTTTATCGGTACGTCTTAAAAAGTTCTGATAGCGGTTTTTACTAAACTGCGCATGGGTTTTGATCTTGCTAAAGCGATGAAAATACCTTTGACCGCCCCTGGGTAAAAAGAATATTACCGCCAGAGACATAAAAAGATACAATACAGATAGTGCTATAATCTGCAGTCTTTTTTTAGTATGGTATATTTCAATCAGCACAGATCGGGGGATTAAAGTGCAATTACAATTTAAATATAACGTTAAATACAATATTAGTCAAAATTTATTGGGTTGACAATACTAAAATGTAATAAAAATTAAACTAAGGCCCACGGGTGGCGTCGTCAGATACCTGCCTGATTTTTTTTAATAAATACAACCTGATCTTAACTTTCTTAGTAGTAAAAAAACAGGTTTTTAGGAAACGATAATTTATAGAACGTGATGGCAATGATTAACAAGATATAGAGGTCAAAATTTGTCAAAGCCATAATTTTCATGACGTTTAGGTTAGACTTTTAAGCCTGCCGTTCCCGGAATGCAAGCACCTGCAATTTAAGTTTTGCAGAAATACTTAACACCAAAAAACTTTGTTAACACTGTATATAAACACCTGACTATGAATATCAATTAATTTTTACCAACATCATATCAACAATTACTGTTTAAAATAATTGCCGGTAAAAATATCATTTTCAACGATTTTCTTTTGAGGTAAATTTGCTCTGTGGATTGAGGCGAACCTTTTTTGTATACTTTTGTACTTGTATGATTTTTGAGAACGATAACCCCGCCGGGAAGACCGGAACATCTGCCGACAGACGTAACAGATTCAGTACCACCCCTACAAGCGGCTTAGGGAAATTGCCCCCCCAGGCAATTGACCTTGAGGAGGCCGTTTTAGGTGCATTGATGCTGGAGAAGGATGCCCTGTCTTCGGTTATCGATATCCTGAAACCCGAAGTTTTTTATCGCGACAGTCATCAAAAGATATTTCAGGCTATCAGGGTGCTGTTCGAGAAAACCTCGCCGGTTGATATATTGACCGTTACTGCCCAGCTGCGCCTGCAGGGCGAGCTGGAAATGATAGGCGGTGCCTATTATATTACCGAGCTGACCAACCGGGTGGCATCGGCTGCCAATATCGAATACCACAGCCGTATCATCATACAAAAATATCTCCAGCGCGAACTGATCCGGATTTCGACTGAAGTGATCGCCAGCGCTTACGAAGATACTACCGACGTGCTCGATCTGTTAGATAAAGCCGAAAAGAACCTTTTTGACATTGCCCAGAACAACCTGCGCCGCGATTCGCGCAAGATGGATGATATCGTACGCGAATCTCTTGCCGAAATTGAAGCACTGCGCGATAAAAAAGACGGGTTGACCGGGGTAGCTTCGGGCTTTACCGATCTTGACAGGATAACTTCGGGCTGGCAAAAATCTGACCTGGTGATTATTGCGGCCCGCCCGGCAATGGGTAAAACGGCGTTTGTATTAAGCTGCGCACGTAACGCCGCGGTCGACTTTAACAAACCGGTAGTGGTGTTCTCGCTCGAGATGTCGTCCGTTCAGTTGGTTAATCGTTTGATATCCGGCGAAACCGAAATAGAGCAGGAAAAAATACGCAAGGGCCGGCTGGAGCAATGGGAATGGGAGCAGATTCACGGCAAGATCGGACGGCTGGAGGCGGCGCCATTAATCATCGACGACACGCCGGGACTGAACATTTTTGAGTTCAGGGCCAAGTGCCGCCGTTTAAAATCGCAGCACGATATCCAGCTCATCATTATCGACTACTTACAGCTGATGACCGGTAAAGCCGATGGTAAGAACGGTAATCGCGAGCAGGAAATCGGTAGCATCTCGCGTGCCTTAAAATCGGTAGCTAAAGAGCTGAACGTACCGGTTATCGCACTTTCGCAATTAAGCCGCGCTGTGGAAAGCAGGCCCGGCGGTTCAAAACGCCCTATGCTGAGCGATTTGCGCGAATCGGGTTCGATTGAACAGGATGCCGATATGGTGTTGTTCCTGTACCGCCCTGAATACTACGGTCTCGAAGTTGATGAAGACAATAACCCAACAGCGGGTGTAGGCGAGGTAATCATAGCCAAGCACCGTAACGGCGAAACCGGCCGTGTGAGGTTAAGGTTTGTGGGTAAATACGTTAAATTTGCCGACCTGGAAGATAATCTGGACAACTTTGGCGCTCCGGGCGGCGCTGCGATAAGCCCGTTCAGCGGGCTTACACCTAACCAGGACTTTGAGAAACCAAGCAATGTGATCATCCGCCCTTCGCGAATGAACGACCTGGACGATGACCCGCCGTTTTAAGCTTTAGAGTTGGAATGTTTAAGGTGGTAAGGTTTGAATGTTGTTCTAAAAGCGTACATACTTTGCAGTAAGTTGTTGATCAACACCTTTAGCACGGGCTTTTTTTGCCTGCCTGCGCAAAATAAATTCAAAAACGCTCATCCAGCCGGGCAGGTTGCTTTCGCTGATATCGAATAGCCAGGCTAATGCAAGTTTATCTTTCGGCAGACCTTTTTTGTCACACAGGCCGTCGCCGGCAAGCCCATAACCTATTTGTAACGATTGCTCAAAGCCCTTGCTGGCGGGCCTTAATTCAACCCTGAACTTACAGGGCTTACCGCTCCTGTTCCTGAACAAATGGTTTATGTTGATTTCGGCGGTTGCCGCCTGACCGGGTGCAAGGGTATACACCTGTTTACCCAAAACTATCTGTACCTCGCCTTCAAGGCAATCAAATTTTTCGCTATAAGTTTTATGGTAGTGCAGGCCAACTCCGCCGCCATCAGCCAGTTCAACTTCTACCAGGGTATATTCGCCGCCGGTTTCGGCCGATGTTTTTAAAAAAACTACCGAATCTTTTTGGATCGGGTTATAAATTCGCCTAAGGTCAGAGTCCATATCATCAATAACTTAAAAGTTTTTTAAGCGAATATACGAACCCTTCGAGCCTGTGGTTTTAGCGTAAAAAGACTTTTGATTACAGGGTAATGGTAAACTTTGTACCTTCCCCAGGCTTACTGCCAACGGCTATGGAGCCCTTTACCTGATCAACAAACTCTTTAACCAGCATCAGGCCCAGGCCGCTGCCTTTTTCGTTATTGGTGCCCAGGGTTGATGTCTTTTCGGTTTCCATAAACAGTTTTTTGGCTTTTTCGGCGCTCATGCCTACTCCGGTGTCGGTAACGGTTATGATGGTTTTTTTCCCGTCTTTTTTGGTGGCAACGCTTATGGAACCATCCTGTGTAAATTTATTTGAATTGCTCACCAGGTTGCGCAGAATGAACTTTAGCACCTGTTTATCTATCAACACGGTAGCAGCAGGATTAGCCTGGTTGATAAGCTTATTGTTCTTTTTGTTGGCTATTAATGCTTCGGCTGCAAGCACCTCGTTCACAACTTCGTGCACATTTAACTCGTCGAACACAGTATCAGCGTTGTTCAGTTGCAACTGCCCCCAGTTCACTACATTATCCACCATCTCTAAAGTACTATTCATCTGCACGCTAACCATCTCCAGCATTTCGGCCGAGGTCTGTTCATCAATATAATCGGCCTGCTTGAGGTCAATAACCGATTTAATGGCAGCCAGCGGGTTACGCACATCATGCGCTATGATAGATATAATCCGTTTCTGTGTTTCTGTAATCGTATGCAACTGCTTATTCTTCATGCGCAGTTCGGCTATCTTGATCACGTTGCCGGCCAAAACCCTAAGCGCAAAGCGTTGTTTTTCGGTTAAAGTACGTGGCATCCGGTCGATAACGCACAGGGTACCCAGGCGATTCCCATTGTGTGTTACCAATGGCATACCGGCATAGAAACGGATAGAAGGATCGTCGGCTACCAGCGGATTATCGCTGAAACGGATATCAAGCGAAGCATCGGGCACTTCAAAAATGTCATCCTGTAAAATGGCATGTCCGCAAAAAGAAACGTCACGGTTGGTTTCGGTAGTATCAAGCCCGACCCTTGCCTTAAACCACTGGCGGTTAACGTCAACCAATGTAATGAGTGATATAGGCATTTCACACACCTCCGAAGCCAGCATCACTATCTCGTTAAATTCCTTCTCTTCGGGCGTATCCAATAGTTTTGTGCGATACAGATCGAGTAAACGCTCGTTCTCGTTATCAGGTATGATAGGGGTAATCATTCGGTAAATTTAAATAAAACAACTTAATTAACTGATCATGATTGCAACACTATATGGTTTGACTACTAAATTTGTGTTTTTTTTATTATCCAACATTAAAAACAGATTAAATTTTTCAGTGGCATAATTACAAATACCTAATTTAGCTTCGCGATGGAAATAAAAGTTATTGCATTTGATGCCGACGATACATTATGGGTTAACGAACCTTACTTCAGAAAAACCGAGGAACGCTTTTATGCCTTGCTGGAAGGTTACCTCACTACGCATAACCTGGAGCGCGAATTACTGAAAACCGAGATTGATAATCTGACATTGTATGGTTACGGCGTAAAGGGTTTTATCCTGTCGATGATAGAAACTGCCCTTAAGGTATCCGACAAGAATATTACGGCAGAAATTGTAGAAAAGATCATCCGGATGGGTAAAGAATTACTGGAAGAACCCATTGAACTGTTAGACGATGTAGAGACCGTATTATCTGCTTTAAAGCCTAAATACCGCCTTGTGGTTGCTACCAAAGGCGATTTGCTGGACCAGGAACGCAAGCTGCGCAAATCTGGCCTGACGCATTACTTTCATCACATCGAGATCATGTCGGAAAAGGGCGAGGCCGATTATCTGAAACTGATTAAACACCTCGACATTAAACCCGAAGAGTTTCTGATGGTTGGTAATTCGCTCAAGTCGGATGTGCTGCCGGTGATCAAAATTGGCGGGCATGGTATCCACATCCCCTACCACACCACCTGGGCGCACGAGGTTGTAGATACCAATTTTGAACACGAAAACTTTAAAAGTGTAAAGCAGGTACTGGAAGTGCTGGAGCATGTGTAATCCTATTCATTATGTTAAAAATTGTTAATTAACAGGCTGATAACAATTTAGCGTTGTTTCTCCAAGTATTTTGCATTCAAATGCTTTTACCATGAGAATATTTGTCGCAACGTTTTTGTTAGGGTTCCTGCTCAACCAACCTGCTTTTGCGCAAAATAGTATCACTTTATCCGGGAAAGTTATTTCGGGCGATGATGGGCAGCCAGTGCCTTATGCCAATATCGGGATCCCCAAAAGAGGTGTAGGTACTGCCGCAAATGGAGTTGGAGATTTTGTCTTTACGATCCCGCCAGCAGCTGCTACAGATTCGCTGCAGATATCAAGCATCGGTTTCGAAACCAAAACCATCGCTATTACGGACCTGGTAAAGCCGGGACATTTGGCCTCGATCACTTTAATCAAAAGTAATCAACAACTCAAAGCCGTTAGCATTGAATATCGCGATCCGATCAAAATCATTCAAAGGGCGATAGACCGTATACCTGAAAACTACATCAACAAACCTCATGTTACCCGGGGCTTTTACCGCGAGTACACACATAACGGAGCCAAAGCCCTCGAACTATCAGAAGCTGTATTTGATGTTTATAATTGGGGTTATGGCGATAACCGGGAGAATCTGTTAAAACTCATTAAAGCTCGCGATGTAAAAAATCAGCACGATTTCCACGGATTGGAGGTTGGCCAAAAACCCAGGTCGATTTTTAGCGACGATATTGTAAAGGCTATTAACGACAATGCAATTTTTGGTACTGAAGGCAGAAAAAGACACATTTTTGACGTTGTAGGTATTGTTGACTTTAAAGGATCGCCGGCATACGAGATCGACTTTAATGAAAAGGAGGGTATTAAAGAGGTTACCTTTCGGGGAAAGGTCTTCATCGATACCAAAACTTACGCCTTCTTATATTTTGACTACAACACCAGTCCCAAGGGTTTAACTTATGTAAAAATCGGCGATTTTGCCGAACGTATGCTAATGAAATTAACGGGCACACAAATTGCACTTAAAAGCAACCGCACACAAATAGGATATCAAAAGATGGGGGATAAGTGGGTTTTGGGTCGCGTGGTTGATGATGCGGCGATATATATCAAAAGCCCCGGTTTTAATTATGACTTTACGGCAAAGCTTGACTTTAACTATGTGGTGACCTCTATTGATACTACTCAAATTGCACCGTTTGATAATAAATTAAGTAAAAACGATGGTATTGAGAACCACGACAGTAATGATGGCGAAGAGTTTTGGAAGGATTACAACATTATTTTGCCGGATTTTAATACCGAACAAGTCGTAGTCCAGATAAACGCTATTAACAACCAGGTGAACCTGAAAAATAAATTTGAGCAGCGCGAGCACGAACTGCCTAAAAACCCAGCCATCCGTATCGACTCGATGTTAGCGTATTACCATAATAATGGACAATTTAACGGCACCGCCCTGGTGAAGTACAAAGGCCAGGTAATTTTGAGCAAGAGTTATGGTTATGCCGATAAGGAAAACAAGTTATTAGCCAATGCACAAACCACTTATCGTATCGGTTCAACATCCAAAACCTTCACTTCAGTTATCATCAACCAGTTAGCTAACGAGGGGAAGATCGATCTGCACGCGCCCGTTAAATCTTATATTCCGTGGTATGTGCATGGCGATGTAACGATTGAGCAACTATTGACTCATCAATCGGGAATACCAGAGTACTTTAATAACAATGATTATAAGCTTCAAATCATTAGCCGGTCTTTTAGCCTAAAAGATATGGTTACAAAATTTTGCAGCGATTCGCTGGAGTTTAAACCAGGCAGCAGTTTTGAATACAGCAACTCAAATTTTACTTTACTGGCTTTAATCGCGGAGCAGGCTGGCGGAAAACCATTTGAAACTCTTTTGCAGGAACGCATCTTTACACCCGCGCAGATGATCAATACCTACTTTGGAATGCATAATGGAGCCAGCAGCCACAAAGCCACAGGTTACAGTGATGGAACTACAAAAGAGCCTGTTTACGATGTGACCAACGAATACGGTGCAGGCGGCATCTCCTCCTCGGCCGAAGACCTGTTAAAATACCATGATGCCTTGCAAAACGATAAGCTATTGCCCAAACCTACAAAGGCCGAAATGCTTAAACCGCGTGTTGAATTTAAAGACTATAATGCCTGGTATGATTATGGCTGGATGACTGATAAAAATGCTTTCGCCGCATCGCAAAAACATGTCATCACTTATCATCCAGGCACCGATCTTGGTTTCTTTACAATGTATGTAAGGCAGGAAGATACCGATAGTTGCATCATCCTTCTTAACAATACCGGCGGTTTCCCACGCTACGATATGACGGATATTATACTGAGCGTGCTGAATTAGCCTGCACCATTTTATGATAAGTTAAATAGGATACTGACAATAACACGCCAAACACCACCGGGCCGATACGGTTAGCCATCGGGTCGCCTGAAGCGGTATGTGCCACAAGTGCCGATATAAATACGATAGCAAATCCGGCATAAGCCCACTCTTTAAGCCGCGGCCAAACAGGGATCAATAGAAGGATCGCTCCTGTTACCTTGGCTATGGCGAGTTCTATCCTGAAATAATCGGGAAAACCAAGATGATGAAATGCCTGTGCAATTTCGGGCCTGGCGATATATGCGTAGGCAGAATAGCACATCATAATCGCCACGATAGTTGTCGTTGTCCAATAAGTTATTTTTATCGGTTTCATTTTATTTATTGTGATTTTGATGTAAAACTATCTACATTTACTATCAAAAGGATACTACTATACTTTTAAATACCAGTATCCTTTTTAATACCAGCTAACTTTAAGATACCTTGTTATGCCTGTCATATTCGAAAAAGTAAGTCCGCCCGCCGAGACAAAACCAGTGGCATGCAACCCTGAAAACTGTGCAGAAAGTCTCAGGGCTGTGAAAGACGCTTTATATGTATTGAGCGGCAAATGGAAATTCCCGCTGATCATCGCGTTATCCGAAGGCCCGCAACGCTTCAAGGATATACAGCGTGCCCTGGGCGACATCACCCCCAAGATACTTGCTAAAGAATTGAAAGAGCTCGAAATGAACGAGTTTGTTGAGCGAAAAGTGGTTTCGACGCGCCCGGTTGTTGTTACCTATGAGTTAACCACCTACAGCCGCACTTTGGATAGTGTACTGAACGAATTGAAAAAATGGGGGCAGCAGCACCGCGGACGCATTGTTGCCGGTATGCGAAAAAAATAGCACAACACAACGATTTGCTGCTCATGCCAGTATCCTGATCGGCTGCCCTGCGACAGCACAATTATGCCGGGGCATTAGGTTAAGCACTCGGAAACATAGGCCCGCTGCAAAGCGGGTATATCAGGCTAAAGACGGGTGTCCTGTCAAGTTTGGGTTAAGGCAACACTTTCTCGCCGAAGTTGTCTTCAAGGTCCTTATCTACCTTTTTAAGGTTTGTTGAAACTATTTTAAAGCCAATGATAAAAATCAAAGCCAGCACAACGGCAATGGTAATACCCGACGATGAACTAAGTGTATCGCCGGTTGAAGCGTTGGCATTAATGGTGTACAAGCAACCAATAATGGCCAGGCCCGCTATTAATCGTATGGTAAAGTTTTTTGTCATATACTGCGTATACGGCATATTTTGAGCATTGTTTCATTAATTTTCAAATAATCATACCAGTGAAATTAATGTTGTAAAGATTAAATATATGCGATTATTTTATAGATATTTATCATGTCCGAAGTCATATAAAATAATATGCATTTCAGCCGGTCGGAAATAAAAACCTCGCAAAACACCTCTAAAGCAGTTGCTAATAACAGCGGAAGTGCAGGTAGAAGTATGCCTGCCGTACCGGTATTGCAGCAAAAACCTGCGCAAAAAACTGAAGGTGAACAGCAGGAAAATCAGGCAGAAACTGAAGGGCAGCCTTTGCAATTGAAAGAAGACTCTTTTGCAGGGGAGGGCGTAGTACAACGGGAAGTGGTTAACAAAAAGAATGATGGTACTGAGTTAGGCGCTGTTGCGGAAGAGTTTTTTAACCATGTTAACGAACTGGCGCAAAATGCTTACAAATTTGCAGTGAATGCCCCGGGTCTTGGCCCTTATGCAGGGTTAGATGGCTACACTGAACTGTGGAAAGAAAAATGGGACATGCATCTGGCTGGCTTACCGGTACCATTAATGGCTGCTACATTCGGTTACGTGGTCGAATCGCTGGTGAGCAATGTCCTGGGGCCGTTCAGACCAACTCCACCCGGCGGATATACTATCTATTACCAGGTTGTTGTAGGTGGCACAAGACCCGATCTTGTGTTGAGGAAATCGGATACCGGGGAAGACGTAGCCTGGATAGACCTGACCGCTGCCGAAAGCGGCGGGCATATATTTGATAAAGATAACTGGGATAAAAAAGTACCGCGTTATGCCGAGGTTGTTTACCCGTCACTATCCCCGGGGACGCTAATGCTCATGCGCGCAAACCGGGACAACGTATCGGCGGGATTAACGCAGGAAGAGTTTGAGGAACAAAAGAAACAAGTTGAAGAGGCTTATGCATTAAAGAAGGCGCAATGGATGGAAATGGGAAAAAATTATCAGTATGGCGTATTAAAAAATCAAATCCCGGCGGCCCCGATGCTGCTCGAAATCAGGCCCGATCTTAAACAAAATTTTATAAAAGATAGGTTACAGCAGGATTTTGGCGTGGAGGAAATCAATATCGGTCTAATCCCAAGTATCCTTTCGGCAATGGGTGTTCTTTCGGGCCCCTGGGGTTTTGGCCTCGGCACAAGTTCGAGCAGAGCTGCAGGCGAGGTATGGCTAACCGAACATGACCCCGCTCCGCCAACAATACCGGAAAATGAAACAGGTATCGTAGAAGAAAATATAAACTGATTATCTACGATGCCCTGCGCTTGTTCAGCTCATCGCGTATTTTGGCTGCTTTTTCGTACGATTCTTCGGCCAGGGCCTCGTTCAGTTTCGTTTTCAGTTCCTCGTTACTCAACGATGCATAATTGTTTCCCTGCTGGACGGTAGCTTTATCGTCGCCGGGCTCATTCAGGTTTTCAAGGTAAACAAAATCGTTCCCTTCTATCACGATACCAGCGCTCGACAGGATAAACTCATAGGTATAGATCGGGCACTCAAACCGCACGGCCATCGCAATGGCATCGGATGTGCGGGCATCTATCTCAACCACTTTTTTACCATCTGAACATACCAGCTTGGCATAAAAAATACCGTCGACAAGGTTATAGATGATGATCTCCTGGATATTGATATGATAAGCCTGGGCAAAGCTTTTGAACAGATCGTGCGTGAGGGGGCGGCTCGGGGTCATCTTCTCTATCTCGATAGCGATGGCCTGGGCCTCAAAACTGCCGATGATGATGGGTAAGCGCCTGCGCCCGTTAACCTCGCCCAACACCAGGGCATAAGCGCCCGATTGTGTCTGGCTGTATGACAAACCTACAATATCGAGCTTGATCTTTTTCATATTATTACCCATCTCGTCGAAGCGAATTTACGGTTTTAAGCCGATGCTTTATAACTTTTTACTGCTTCAATTAATTTAGGTACCACTTCAAAAGCATCGCCCACAATACCATAATCGGCTACTTTAAAGAACGGCGCTTCGGGGTCTTTGTTGATCACCACGATCACTTTCGATGAACTGATGCCCGCCAGGTGCTGTATAGCACCCGAAATACCTATTGCAATATATAAATTAGGGCTCACCGCAATACCGGTTTGGCCAACGTGCTCACTGTGTGGGCGCCACCCGGCATCCGATACCGGTTTTGAACAAGCTGTAGCGGCGCCCAACAGGCCGGCCAGTTCTTCTATCATCCCCCAGTTCTCGGGGCCCTTCAGGCCGCGGCCACCCGATACCACGATCTCGGCATCCGGTAATGAAACCTTATCGGTAGCTTTTACGATATCTTTGATGATGGTTTTCAGATCGCTGCTTTTTACTTCGGGCTTAAAATCTTCAACCGTTCCGGCAGCGGCAGTTTCAGCCACTTTGTATGAGTTCGGCGTAAGCGAGATCACTTTATTATCCGATGTCAACTCCACAACGGCAAATGCCTTGCCCGAAAAAGCTGTTTTCTTTACCGTGAACTTACCGCCGTTTTGCTCAGGCAGGCTGACAGCGCCATCGGCAACGCCGGCGTTTAATTTAACGCCAATGCGCGGCGCCAGGCCTTTTCCCGAAAAAGAGTTCGAAAGCACCACAACATTCGCGCTTTCCTTTTTAGCAGCCTCGGCAATTACCGAAGCGTAGGCCTGGTTAACAAATGCTTTCAACTGATCGCTGCTTACGTTTAAAACTTTATCGGCGCCGTATTTGCCTAAGGCAGCTAATTCGTCATTAGCTACATTACCAATAGATAAAGCAACAAGGCTGGTGTTATTTTGAGCAGCTATGGCTTTGGCGTACGAAACCGCTTCGAAAGTTGATTTCTTGAATTTGCCGTCGGCATTCTCAGCATATATTAAAACTGACATGTGTTTAGTATTGAGATTTGCGTATTGAGTATTGCGACCCTCTACTGTTTTGTATCTATGTTAATAAATCGCAGGTATTAGACTGTGCCGGTATCGCATTACGCAATACGCACATCGCTATACCCTATATCACCCTCGCTTCGCTGTGTAGCAATTCTACCAGCCTGCCTTCCTCACCGGCAGGCACCAGTTTTACCTGGCCGCGGGGGGCGGGTGTTTCGTAACTTATAATTTCGGATAACGGTTTTACATCGGCAGGCTCAACCACTTTTAATGGTTTGGTACGTGCCGACATAATACCGCGCATGTTTTGTATTTTGGGCTCGGCTGCACCTTCGGCAGTGCCTGCCACCAGCGGAAACGGAATCGTCAGCACTTCTTTGCCGCCTTCTATCTCACGCTCAACAGTTGCGGTTGTGCCATCAACATCCAGTTTTTTGATGATCGAAACCGATGGGATATCCAAAAATTCGCCCACCATACCGGCAACCTTCGCGCCGTTATAGTCTATCGATTCGCGACCTGTCAGTATCAGGTCGAACACGTTTTCTTTAACGTATTGGGCTACCTGGTAAGCCACAAAATAAGCGTCGTGAGGTTTGGCGTTAACACGAACGGCATCATCGGCACCGATGGCCAGCGCCTTGCGGATGGTAGGCTCGGTAGCGGCTTCGCCAACGTTTATTACAGTAACGGTACCCTTACCGCCATCGGCGAGCTCAACGGCTCGTGCCAAAGCAATTTCATCGTAAGGATTGAGTATAAACTGAACTCCGGCTGTATTAAATTGCGTGTTATTATCGGTAAAAGTTATTTTTGTCGTCGTATCGGGTACGTTACTAATACAAACTAATATCTTCATGAGCTATAAATTGGTTTTATCAAAACGAAAAAATCCCGATAAGGTTTATCAGCTATTGCGGGGAGAAAAGCGACGGGCCTTATCAAAATTTAACGTGCCACAAATTTAGATTAAAAAGTACAGAGATTAAAATGCAGAATACACGATTAGAAAAGCTTTTGGAGTTTTTTAAGAACGAGCCTGATGATGAGTTTTTAAAATATGCGCTCGCCACCGAATATCTGCGCATCAATGATACCGAAAAAGCCCTTTTTTATTATGAGGACCTTTACCATAACCACCCGAAATATGTAGGCAACTACTACCACCTGGGTAAATTGTACGAGGCATTAAACCGCGCCGATGATGCGATTACCGTTTACGAAAAGGGTATGCTGGCCGCCAAAGAAGCCCGCGACAACCATGCCCTGGGCGAATTGCAAGCTGTGTATATGGAACTGAAGGGTTTTGATGATGATGACGATGATTATTAAATGTGCAGATATGTGAATGTGCAGATGGGCAAATGACAAATAACTACATAGCGATAGGTTTGAAATCCATCGCTATAGCAAAAATGATACGATGACGGATCAACATATTGCCTCTCAAAAAACGCCTCCTTCAGTGGGGGTGGGGGCTCGTCGGTTTTTGTTTCTTCGCGATGTGATACTCTATACGCTCACCTCTTTTGGCGGGCCACAGGCGCATATTGCCGTTTTGATGCGCGAGTTTGTGGAGAAACGCGGCTATATCAAGGAAGACGAACTGATGGAACTTAATGCGCTTACGCAGATATTACCCGGCCCGTCATCTACCCAAACGCTGGTGGGCATTGCCTGGAAGGTGGGCGGCCTGTGGCTGGCCATCATCACTTTTTTGATCTGGCTGCTGCCTTCAGCAACCATCATGTGCATGGCGGCCATCAGCTTTAAAATGTTTGCCGCCCGCGAACGATTTGTCGAAATATTACGCTTTATACAACCCATGGCCATTGGCATTGTAGCCTACGCTACCTATACCTTTGCCTATAAATTTTTAAAAACCAGGGTAAGCAGTATGCTGGCCATCGGCTCGCTCATCACTACGCTTATCCTGCAAAACCCTTACGCCTTCCCTATTTTGATCATGATGGGCGGCATCATTTCATCGGCAATGGAAACCCAGCCGCAGGAAAACGAGATCCGCGTAAGCCTCTTCGCCAACGTGAACCCTAAAAAGGTAGGCTACTTTATCGGTATCCTGTTATTTTTCGCTGCATTGGGCGCTTTAATCAACCGCACTTCTCCTTTCAGTTTGCCTATCCGGCTATTCGAAAACTTTTACCGAAACGGCATCCTCATTTTTGGCGGCGGGCAGGTATTGGTACCGCTCATGTACACCGAGTTTGTCGAGGTAAAACATTACCTGGGCGCATCCGAGTTCCTTTCGGGATATGCTTTGCAGCAAGCCCTGCCCGGACCGACCTTTTCGTTCACCTCGTTTGTAGGCGGCATGAGTATGGGCAACCAGGGCTACGGCATAGGCGGGCAAATTGCAGGGGCCATTGTGGCCGTTATCGGGATCAACCTGCCGGGTTTGATCCTCATCCTGTTCATCGTCCCTTTCTGGAACGATCTGCGCAAGATAACCCGTATTAAAAACTCGTTCAGCGGTATTAATGCGGTGGCAGTTGGTTTTATGGCCACGGCCCTCATCCTGCTTACCCGCCCAATGGGCTTTAACTTGTTGGCTATAGGTGTAGCTATAAGCACATTCCTGCTCCTCAAATTCACCAAAATAAAAACGCCTTTTATAATTATTATCGGTGTTGTGTTGGGGTTGATATTTTAACGCTCTCTAAACTAACTACATAATATTTTTTATAGCTTTATATAAGTTATGAAAAGCAGCATCCAGCGCCGGCTACCTGATCATCAGCAAATTGATCCGGGCAACACCCGTTCAAAGGGTATAAGCCTCCCCGCCGTTCCGGCGCTCCAAAGGGCTGCTGCTGCCGAGGAAGTACCCCTGCAAAAAAAATCCAAACCTGTTGTGCAGCGGGTAAAGGTTGGTGATCCGAGTCATAGTTCGATATTTTTAGCAGTAACACACTTCCCTACCGATATTTATCACACAGCCAAAGCTGTACTCGACGAATTAAAAGCAGCCGGTACCGATTTTACCGATGCCACCGCCATAGTAGCTGCCGTTAATGCCGATGCTCGGGTTGTGGCAGCGAGGGCCGGATCGGTTGAGATCAGTACCCTAAGCGATGGCAAAAAATTACGACAGCGACATATAGACGCAGGCACCTGGGCCGAGATCACTCCCGCAAGGGATGATCACGCTTATGAATTAACCACGGTAATTGATGAAATTACTTACAAATTCCATGTCCACCCGCCGCCGTTTCCCGGCCGCGATGGAATACCGGGCCAGATCATGAAAGCCGGCAGAATGACGAATACACAAACATCATCAGCCACCATTACAGCGATATTTACCAAACATGGCCGACCGGCTGGTTGGTAATTGCGCAAAACCGGTTCGCAATAATATGGCAATACCAATAACCCGCACTGCATTTATTTTAGTTTGCAGCGTGTTTTAAAGATTTTTTTGCACAATAGTTTCTTTTTCCCAAAAAATCTTTACTTTCCGTTTTCAATAGCAAACATTTAAAACCAGATATTGTATGAACATCAAGCTTCGCCTTATAGTAATGAACTTTCTTCAATTTTTTATATGGGGAGCCTGGCTGCTTACTGTTGGGGCATACTGGTTTCAGAATAAAGGATGGTCGGGAGCGCAATTCGGGGCAATATTCTCAACCATGGGTATCTCGGCTATTTTTATGCCCGCTTTAACCGGCATTATTGCCGATAAATATATTAATGCCGAAAAGCTTTATGGCATTATGCACATTTTGGGTGCAATAACCCTGGCGTGCATACCGATGGTCACTAATCCTTCGGCATTTTTCTGGGTAATATTGCTTAATATGATCTTCTACATGCCAACCTTGTCGCTTTCGATAACAGTTGGATACTCGGCTCTAAAAAGTGCCGGCGGCGACGTGGTTAAAGATTATCCGCCTATCCGTACGTTCGGAACTATAGGCTTTATTGCTGCCTTATGGACGGTGAGCCTTACCCATAATGAGACTTCGGCAAACCAGTTTTACATTGCATCGGCCGTAGCTTTGCTGCTCGGCATATTCGCGTTCGGTTTACCAAAATGCCCGCCAATGTTAACAGGAGGCCAAAACAAATCGTTTGCCGAAAAATTTGGCTTAAACGCCTTCTCGTTATTTAAGAGTTCCCGCTTTGCTATATTTTTTATGTTCTCGTTGCTTTTGGGTGCCGCACTGCAGCTAACCAATGCTTATGGCGATACCTTTCTGCACGATTTTCAAAACGTACCGGCCTATAAAAACCTGATAGCGGTAAAATATCCGGCCATTATTATGTCCATCTCACAGGTATCCGAAACCTTGTTCATTTTGGCCATACCTTTCTTTTTACGCAGGTTCGGTATCAAATATGTCATGCTGTTCAGTATGCTGGCATGGGTGCTGCGCTTTGGGCTGTTTGCCTTTGGTAACCCCGACGATGGCTTATGGATGATCATCGCATCGTGTATAGTTTACGGCATGGCGTTCGATTTCTTCAATATTTCGGGCTCGCTGTTTGTCGAAACCCAGGCAGCTCCCGAAATACGAGGAAGCGCACAAGGTATGTTTATGATGATGGTAAACGGCTTTGGCGCATTTTTCGGTAGCATAGGCAGCGGCTTGCTGATCGACAATTTTTTTACCCACAACGGACAAAAAGACTGGCACGGCATCTGGCTGGCATTTGCGGCCTATGCTTTAACAATTGCCATAATATTCCCTTTTGCTTTTAAATACAAACACAATTTAGCATTGGCTCACACTATACGGGATGCACACCCGCCGATGAAGGGCGGTCTTGATTCGCCGCTACCCTAATAAAAAAGCCAGTAAACTGGCTTTTTTATTTATGACAGAGCCGTCCGCAAAAAAACTATCTCTTTATCAAACTACCCTTGCCGGTTGAGGCATTTTTATTATTTTAGGCCAGTACAACTACCTGACCGAAAGCTCTATCACACGCCGATGAAACACCATCACCGACATGAAAACGATTGCCTGAACTGCGGCGCCGAACTGCAGGGACATTATTGCCACGATTGCGGGCAGGAAAACCTGACCCTCAAAGAGCCTTTCTGGCATTTCCTGGGGCATAGCATCAGCCATTATTTTCATTTCGACGAAAAATTTTTCAATACCCTGGTGCCCCTGCTCACCAAACCCGGCCAGCTTACCCTGGCTTACCTGGATGGCAAACGTACCAAGTACCTGCAGCCGGTTAGCATGTATATCTTCGTATCAATTTTTTATTTCCTCGTGGTACCTCACCTGCAGCATAAAGCAGATAAGGACGAAGATGATGATCAAATTGTAGCCACCGCAAAAGTAACCCCGGGAAAAGCAGACTCATTAAAGAAAGCCAAAGATGCGATTATGCAAGCTCCCATGCCCGAAATCGCCCGAAAAGAAGCGCTTAAAGGCATGGACAGGGCCATAGCCAAAGCCCGGAACAAAAGCTTTGAGGCGTTGCCTTTTGCCCGTCAAACAGTGGTGCTTGATAGTTTAAAAGCCGTTAATAAAGCCCACCCAAGCGATAGTTTGCAGGAAGCCGTCGACGATCATACCGAAACTTATATTGCCCGCGAGGACAGCACTTATGCATCGTACCTGAAAAGGCAGGCAAAATTACCCGAAGATGAACGCGACGGCTTTTGGGACCGTTACAAAAAACGCCGCGATATCGATATCAAACAACGTACAGGTAAAGACTGGAGCCTGGATAAAGAGATTGAGCATTACCAGCCGAAGCTCTATTTTATCCTGATGCCTTTATTCGCATTTTTTATTATGCTCAACTTCCGTAAAAATCACCGGTATTATGTGGAGCATATTGTTTTCACCATTCATTTTTTTACGGCCTTCTTTATCTTCGAAATTGTAGCAGTACCCATCAACCATTTTATTTTTAACGACTCGGAGTTATTTAGCCTTTTATCTTATGCTGTAGTTATTTGGTACGCATATACTGCCTTACGAACATTTTACCAACGACCACCATGGCTCACCATCCGCAAAATGGTTACATTGGGTATTTGCCTTTCTATCGCTTTCGGAATCAGCTACGAGATCATTCGCCAAGTTGTTTATATGCTTGCTTAATTCCTTTTCGAAAAATTAAATGTAAATTGAACTGCCATTAACGTTTAATGAAAAAGCACTATCGCACCGAAAACAACTGCCTCAATTGCGGCAACACCTTCGAAGGGCATTTCTGCAACAACTGCGGGCAGGAGAACCTGGAGTTAAAGGAAGATTTCGGCCACCTGATGGTGCATGCTGTTGGCGATTATTTTCATTTCGACGAGAAGTTTTTTCATACCCTTAAACCACTGCTTTTTGAGCCGGGCAAGCTCACCGTTGACTACATGGCCGGTAAACGTACCCAGTACCTGCACCCCATCCGCATGTATATCTTCATCAGCCTGGTTTATTTTATCCTGCTGTTTAACAACAACAGTAAGGAAAACCGGGTCGAGCAAAAACATGCCACAACCGAGCATGTGGTCGATAGTGTAAACCGGGCCATTAACGATTATCATGGCTTAACACCTGCACAGAAAAAAGCCTTACAACAAAAAACAAGCGGGTTTAATATCAATAAAAAAATACGGGCAAACGATAAAAACACTGCATCGATAGGCTCGTTCGGGAGTATTGTATTCGACGACGACAGTACCGCTACTTATGAGCAATACCTGCAAAAGCAACAAAAATTACCCGTAAATAAACGCGACGGTTTTATCGACCGTTATCTCAATAAAAAATACTACGAATGGAAAGCACGGGGCCAAACGCCCAACGAGGCCATTTTGGAAGGTTTTAAGCATAATTTTCCGAAAATGATGTTTCTGCTGTTGCCGCTCTTTGCATGGTTTTTAAAGGTCACGTTCCGTAAAAACCACAAATACTACGTGGAACATCTCATCTATTCGTTCCACCTGCATTGTTTCGTATTCCTGTTTCTGATATTTATTATGCTTATTAAGATGCTGCTGCCCGATAGCTGGCTTTCGGTAAGGGGCCTCCTGGATCTGTTTTCATTTGTTACCATCATCTGGTATGTTTACCGCTCGCTGCGTATCATTTACCAGCGCAGCCGGTTCCGCACCATTACCAAGATCATCAGCATATCCATTGCCTACTGGGCAAGCTTCATGGTGTGTATAGTTTTTGTGTTTATACTATCGGCTATGCTTGCCTGATATCTTCCGGCCTGACACTGTAATTTTTCCGACAGCCACTTTTGCCCGTCGAATCTCGTGGATATACTCCGGCAATTGTTCTTTGAGAAGCATATTCCAATCAGTTTGTTTCACGTCTTGATTCTCGCTTCCTGATTCATGCTTCTATTTCAAAGCAGCCAGTTCTTCCCGTGTGATCTTAAAAACCGAACCATGCCTGATGCCTTTCGGCAGACTGATCTGATCGCTGATATCGGTCCAGTTCTTCAGGTCGGTCGAGATAATTGCGCCGTATTTATGCTGGGTATATTTATCAAAGTATACTATCCATTGGTTGCCGATCTTTAGCGTGGTCGGCCCTTCGGCCCAGTAATTACCGGTAATGGCGGCGCTGGGTTTACTGTACGGTCCGGTCAGTTTATCAGCATAGGCAATGCGCAAGTTTTTCTCTACGGGCAGCTTGGTCTCGTTCTTAAAAAACATCACAAACCGTTTGCCATCTTTAACTATCGTGGCGTCGATACAGTTAAAACCCGGGTCGTACAGCACTTTGGTATCGGTAAAGGTTTTAAAGTTTTTAGTGAGCTGATAATAAATGCGGTGATTGTATTTTTTGCCTTCGGCGGATGTATCAGCCTGCGGGAAACGGCCGGGTATCGTAGTCGACCAGTAGATCATATACTCCTTACTTCCAGGATCATAGGTAATTTCGGGCGCCCAGCAGTTTTGCGCTGTAGGTTCTTTATCCATCACCATCAGTTGCTGCTGCTCGCTCCAATGAACCAGATCCTTTGAACTTGCATAGCCAATCCCGCGATCGGTCCAACTATCCGTCCACACCATATGAAACAGACTATCGGCACCGCGGATGATACATGGGTCACGCATGATCTTATCCCTGGACACCATCGGCTTCAGGAAAGAACTATCGCCTTTTAGCGCCTGCCATTTATACCCATCCTCGCTGTAGGCTAAATGCAAACCGTCCTGCCCGTTATTTTTAAAGTAGCAAAACAGGTATACATCTTTTTGCTGCGCATAAGTGCTTATCGCGATAAGCAGAGCAGCGATGGTTAGAAGTGCTCGTTTCATTATTAATATTTCATGTCATTGCGAGGCACGAAGCAACCGCACACAGGCGGGTTCGATCTGCACAGCAAGAGATTGCTTCGTACCCCGCAATGACATATTTTATAAATTATTTCTTTCGGACTTTCTGACTTCGGACTCACGACTACAACTTTGTCAACTCACTCCCGGCCAGCAAAAAGCACCCCAAACCATAATCCTCAAAATCGGGGATATTGGTATAACTCACCGGCTGGCTGTCTTTAGGCTCTTTACCTGTGCCCTGCACAAAGCCCAAAAAGCCCTCCGGGTGCAGCGAGTTGGCAATCATCGCGTTCCAGGCTTTGGTTACGATGGGTTTGTAGGTCTTTTTATCCAGCAAGCCGTTATTCATGCCCCAGGCCATACCGTACACAAACAACGAAGTACCGGTCAACTCCTTGCCACCAAAATGGGTCGGGTCCTTTAAGCTCACATTCCAGTAGCCGTCTTCGCGTTGCAGCGGAGCAATGGCTTTGGTCATTTCCATATAGGTTTTCAGATACTCATCGCGATGCGGTGCGTTTTTCGGGATGATCGACAGCACGCGCACTAAAGCAGCATAAACCCAGCCATTACCACGGCTCCAATAGCAATTGGCACCATTCGGCTCTTTATACGGCGGCACGAAGGCTTTGTCCCTCCACCACAAATGCTCGGTAGTATTATATAAGCCACCGCCTTCAACCGTTTTGGTATGGTTGTACATGGCGTACATTTTTTCGAAATATTTCGGGTCGTCCTTATAGATCACACCCAACTTGGCAAAAACCGGCATACCCATTTGTATCGCATCTATCCATGTCCAGGCACCGTCGCCATCGTTAGCGATGATCAGGTCCATACATTTTTTAATGCTTTCAATGCGGTCAGGTTTTGGGTCCAGGTTGTACAGATCAATATAGGTCTGCCCGCAGCAGTAGTTATCGGCATCCTTGGTATCGATGCTGCCGCGCGGGCGCCAGTTATGTTTTTCGCCCCAGTCTATCGCGTAATCCAAAAATTTCTTTTGCGGATCTACACCGTACAGCGCCATCAAACCTTCGTAATAAACAGCGCGCGTCCACAGTTCGCTGGTACGGGTAACCGGCACCCCTGCAGGGTTTTTAACGGTCACAGTAGCTCCCGGGTCGGGCCATTTATTCATAAAATAAGCGTTGGCCAGCTCCATATCGGCAATGATCTTTTTTTTGGCAGGCAGTTGCTGCGCTTTCGCGGACAACCCTGCCACGATCATCAAAACGGCTAATGCTAACGCGTTTAATTTTAAGGCATATCTGTTCATTGTTCTTTTTGTTTGGTTATTAATCGGCTCATGCTGTAGGGCAGCAAATCTGGTTACGATTTTAGGTCTAATTATCCATATCTGCGTCCTGTAGCATCCTGCAATTTACGGCATTTTTTGCAGACCCTCCCACTTAACTTTCCACTGCCCGTTTTTGGGGAAGCCCGGATTTTTTACCTGACAGCCATCCCAGCCGGCGCACATCATGGCTACAGCCGCCAGCAAACCACCATTCCCCGGTAAATATAAAGTCAGCCGTTTATCCTGGTAATTGTGCCCGTTGGATAGATAGGTATTGGTCATGATTGGCATAAACAAGGCGTCGATCGCTTTTTCGGGCATGTTTAAACGTGTGGCCGTCATCGCCGTCATCGGGAAATCCCAGCCCCAGGTTTTCGGCCAGTCCCACACCTTCCATATCAGGTTTAAAGTATTGCGCATCACGGTAGTATCCATCATCGGCGTATAAGGCAGCATGCCGTAGGCAGCCAGGGTCGACGGATGATCAGTAATATCCTTGGGATTAGTGTACGAATCAGGCGCACTCTCGGCCTCCAGGTAAACACCATCCTTCTGCGGCAGCGGCGACAGCTTATTAATCACATCATCCCATTGCTTATCGCGACCCATTTTCAGCCTTTCGCGCCATTGCTGGGCCACATTCAGCGCCCAATGCCAATAGGTCAATTCATAAGGAGGATTAAAAGTAGTAGCCTGGTTATGTACCTCCTGCGATGGTATCATCCCCGGCCCTAAAACATACCGTCCTTTGGCTTTATCAAAATAAGCGTACGATGCCATAAACTCCGCAGTAGCAAAAACCTGCTCCTTATATTTCCGCAAGGTCTCCAGGGTGGGGTGCGCACGGTAATCCAGCTCGGCAAAATAAATAAAATGCGGCTGCTGCCAGATGAGAAACGCTCCGACAGATGAGGGACTTTCGTTACCGTCCGGGTCCGTCATTTTTTGCCAGCGGGCGCCTTTAAAACCCTGCCTTTGCGCAATGCCTTTAGCCCTTTCCTCAACCCTGCCGCTATACCATCTCATACTGTTTTCCAGCAAGTCTGGCCTGCCCCACAGCGCGAAGTGGATGCCATGCCACCAATGCATTTCCAAATGCGGTTTGCCATACCAGCTGTTATAGGTCAAACCGGTTTCCTGCGGTGGATAGTTACCTGAGCATTGTATTTTGGTGAGATATTGCGAGGTAACGATCCTTCGTTCCAGTTCACCGGCACGTTTATCCTTACTTCCCGAAAGGTCGACCGCTCCGCCGCGCATCCAGAATTTCGGCCATTCGGCAATGCTGTTGCTTTGCGTTTCCGAAAAACCCGGTTCGATAAGCAGCTTTTTTATCGGGTAACGCTGCTTAAACATGCAGCTGAATTGAAAAGTGGTTGCTTCCTTACCGGGAGATAAGATAAACTCATGGGATGCTTTACCTTTTTGCATAATTGCCTTGTCATCCCATTTAAAATGAGTTTCATACACTTCCGAATCTAACTGATGTATAACATTGGCATTATGGTTATCGGTATATTCAATTTCCGATCTATGCTTTTCTGGATGGTGGTAATCCACGCCCATATCGGCAAACTCATTGGTCGGGAAGGGAAACTTCAGCCTGATCTTTAACCTGCCCTCGCTAAGTAATGGCGAACTTACTTTTACAGCGATAACATCCTTTTGCTGATGACAATAGGTCAATACCTTTACAGGGACACCCTCCACCGTAAAATTGCTGACAATTTCCCCCCGCCACATGTTCAGCTCCTGATGGATGTTTTTAATATCGGATATTGCAGCTATCGAACAATCTTTTTTAATGATCTCGAACCCCAAATTGCTCAATTGCAGGCGGTGCGCATTCTGGCGGAACCAATCCGATGCTTCTTTATTTCGCTTAGGCGTATTAACCTGCACCGAATAACTGATCGGCCTGCCATTGATATTATAAGTTTTTAAGCTTTCTTCAAACTTATAACCAACTGTATCGATAAAGCTATGCCAGCCCCATTCGCTCTGCGTACCCAGCGGTACGCCCTTGGCATAATATTCCGGGAAAGTTTGCAAACCGGTAATATCCACCGTAAAGGCAAACCTGCCGTTACCTACAGATAACGAACCCAGCGAATCGGCTTGGGTATTGATAATGGTATGTCTTTCAACTAAAGCCTTACGGTCAATTTTTTGTGCCTGGCTTGTAAAATGCAAAAGCCCCGCTATCATTGCCAGGCAAAGTTTTTGATATTTCATTTAAGATATGATGGTGATGACATCCGTGTGAGTTAATGAGTCGATGGCTCATAGTCGATAGACCATAGTTATCAGCATTGCTTCTATGGTCTATCGGCTATGGACTACTTCAGGTATTTCTTCAAATCACTGTCCGTCAAACTCTTAATCCCCTGCACAACCGCAAAAGCATTAAATTTGGCGCCGCCTTCGTTGGTATGCAGCGTTTCGGGAGCGGTAAAGTATTTGGCCGTTACCGCTTCCGGACCTTCCTTATCATAATCATCGGCAATGATATCATTCAGCGGTAAAAACGATGCGCCGCCTTGCACGGCAGCCTGTTTAGCCAGCGTACCATAATCACTGGCACCATTAGCGCGTCGTACTTTACCGTCTTTAAAATTGTTTCGTGGTATCAGCGAGCAAACAATGGCTGTTCCGCCCTTGGCTTTGGTATCGCTAATGAATTTGCGGATATACCAGCCATAGCTGTGCACCACTTCGTCCTGGTGGGTTAACATGTTATGGATGCTTACGCTGGTATCGCTGTTATTTCTAAACGTTCCGCGGGCGCGGGCCGTATCGTTTATCGCGCTGCCATCATTAGCACCAAATTGCATCATTACATAATCGCCAGGTTTAATTTTAGCTAAAACTACAGGCCATAGCTTAGGGTTAGTCATAAAAGTGCGGCTGCTGGTACCACCCAGCGCATCGTCTTCAACAACTATGCGTGTGGTATCAAAATAATCGCCCAAAAAGTGCCCCCAGCCCCACTGACCCAAAGCGCCTTTGTGCTGCCCGTCATCACGGCCGTTCTTCACCGTCGAATCGCCGATCAAAAACAAGGTCGGCTTATTTTGCGGCTTAAAAGCGACTGCCAGCAGTGCAATTGCCGTTACTGATAAAATGTATTTTTTCATTGCTTAATATTTATGTCATTGCGAGGTACGAAGCAATCGCACAGAAGCAGCGGACATACATCATCGGCCCTGTAAGGTTCGCGATTGCTTCGTACCTCGCAATGACATGATTTTCTATTCTCTTGATTCCTGACTCTTGATTCTTGACGCTATTTTTTAATGTAGTTATTCAACGTGATATCCGGCTGCATCTTCAGGCCTTCGATAACCGATTGGGCGTTGATATCCGCTCCCTTTTTATTGGTATGCGTATGCTCATGCGGGAAAAGCGCATAAACAGAGTCGTGAGGCATCTGATCATATTTCGCCGCTGTAATGCTGTTCATGTCAATAAAAGCCACGCCTTCCTGGTCGGCAATTTGTTTGGCCCATAAGCCATAATCTTTATCCGCACGGATAATTTTGCCATCCTTGTCCCACTCGCGGCGCGGTATCATCGATAAGATGATCGGCGTAGCGCCTTTAGCCTTGGTATCGCGCACAAACTTGCGCAGGTACCAGCCATAGCTGTGCACAACTTCCTGTGTGCCGTCCTTCCAGGTTAATACTACCGAATCCTGACCTGTACCTTTAAACACGCCACGGTACCCTGCTCTGGTCGTATCCGGTTTTGCACCTTCGTTGTGCCCAAATACCATAATCACGTAATCGCCGGGCTTAAGGCTGCTGTTAACTTTATCCCAACGGCCCTCTTTCACAAAAGTGCGTGTGCTGCGGCCGGCAGTGGCGGCATTAACCAGGCTGATCCTGTCCAGGTCGAGATATTGCCCGATCAGCGAACCCCAGCCCCACATATCCTTATCGTTATTATGCGTCGTCGAATCGCCGATCAGGTAAAGCGTCGGCTTTTGCTGATACCTGAAGGCCATCGCTATCACTGCAATGGTGCAGATGGAAATAATGTACTTTTTCATTGTTCTTTTTTCTTGACTCTTGATTCTATCTGCTTCCCACTTCAACCTCAACCGTACCATCCCCTAATCCCGGCGATGTAGCTTTGACTGTTATTTTGCCCGAACGTGCATTGCCTTTTATAATAGCAATACATTTGCCTTTATAGCTATGCCTTACCGGCGATGTATATACATCCTGGTTGCCCAGGTCGGCATTGTCGGTAACTGCAATTACACCGGCACCATCAGCGCTGAAAGTGATGATCTTATCTGCCTGCGGGCAGGGCACGCCGTTGGCATCAACCACGGTGGCGGTTATATAGCTGAGATCGTCCCAACTGTTGGCAATTTTTGCTTTATCAGCAGTTAATATGATCTTAGCCGGTTCGCCTGCGGTTTTCAGCTCTTCGCTGGTAACCTCTCTGCCTTTATTGCGGCCAACAACTTTGATGATTCCCTTAGCAAAGGTCAGCCCGAAATCAACAGGCGCATCGTTCGCATTTTTAGGTTTCACGCCAATCGATTTTCCATTTAAAAACAGCTCCACCTCGTCGCAGTTGGTATAAATCTGTACACGGGCATCGTCGTAAGTATCAAAGTCGGTCGGCGTCCAGTCGGCTACCATAGGACCAACGCCGGCATTTTCCTGGTGGCGGACAATGTGCACCACCGGTTTATCGCTCCACCAGCTTTCGCGCTGTAAGGATAGCGGCCTCGTGCCCATTGTACGGTCGAACACGCCTTGCCCGTTCACCACGTTCGGCCAGTCGGCTTCGCCCAGGTAATCCACGCCTACCCATAAAAATTGTCCGGCCATATACGGGTTATCGCGCAAAGCCAGCCAGGCTTGTTGCGTATGCCCATTCTCTGTACCTATAACTTTCAGGTTAGGATGTGCGGTATGCTCGGCAACCAACTCGTTTTCGCGATAGTTCTGGCCAACCACATCCATCTTCTCAACAAAACCATTGCTGTAAACTTTCGACACATTCGGACGGAACAAGGCCATAGTCACTTCGCGTGTGCCATCGTATTTATGCACGGTATTTTGCAGGTCGGCATATTTTCTAAAACCTGTCGAATCGTTCAGGTTATCATGTATTTCGTTACCCACGCTGTAAATCACAATCGACGGGTGGTTGCGGTCGCGCATTACCTGGTCGCGGGTATCGATCAAACCCCACTCCTTAAAAAAGCGGTTGTATCCGCCTTCACCGTGCTGCTTATTGGCTTCCCAGGTGTCCAGGTTCTCGTCCATCACCAAAAAGCCCATTTTATCGCAAAGGTCCAAAAACTCAGGCGCGACCGGGTTGTGTGAGGTACGGATACCGTTCACGCCGATATTCTTTAATATTTCCAAACGGCGCTCCCAGGCACGCAGCGGTACTGCCGCACCCAAAGCGCCCGCATCATGGTGCAAACAAACACCTTTGATCATTACTTTTTTACCGTTCAGCAAAAAGCCCTGGTCGGCGGTGAATCTGATATCGCGAATGCCGAATGGAGTCGATTGTTTATCGATGGTATTGTAATTGACATTAACAAACGTTTGAGCTTTATATAAAAACGGCTTATTTACATCCCAAAGCGTAGGTTTAGGTACGACAATATCCTGCTCAAAAGTGAAGCTCTTGCCTGCGGCAATTTGCTGCGTACTTTCGGCCGAAAACCCCGACGAACCGTCCTGGCCAACCACACTGGTTTGCAAAACCACTTTTTGTGTTTTATTATCCGAGTTTACCACCGTAGTTTTTACATGTACTGTCGCTTTCGCGGATGATACCTGCGGCGTGGTAACGAATACGCCCCAATTGTCCACATGTACCAGATCGGTTAAAATTAAATGCACATGGCGGTAAATACCTGCGCCGGTATAATAGCGTGATGCAGGTTGAGTGGCATTATCCGCACGAACGGCGATCACGTTGCCTTCTTTACCAAAATTTACATGCCCGGTCATATCATACTCAAAACTGATATAGCCATACGGGCGCTTACCCAGGTGATAGCCATTGATCCACACATCACTATTGGCCATTACGCCATCAAACTCAATGTAAACTTTCTTTTTGGCGTCGGCCTCGTTAAGGGTAAAGTGCTTGCGGTACCAGCCTATGCCCGAAGGCATATAACCACCGCCACGGCCGGTTGGGTTATTTTGGTTGGCACTGCCTAAAATGCTCCAATCGTGCGGCACATCCACCGCTTTCCATTTCGAGTCATCGAAACCGGTTTTATCCGCGCCGCTGGCATCGCTCTGTTCGAAGACCCAGCCCCTGTCGAATAACTGGGTTTGTCGTTGTGCACGGGCGGTATTCAACGCTAAGGCTGCTGTAATTAATAATAGTATTTGTTTGGTCTTCATATCTTATAAAACTATGTCATTTGCACATCTGCACATTTACGCATTTGCACATTCATTATGGCTTCCTCGGCTTAGGTTTCAACTCATCCGGGCTATCCTTAGTATAAGTATTGAACGGCTCCTTAGTCGGCGTCTCAAAAATATCTTTTACCACGGCCAGGTCAACGCTATACGCCGGGTTGAACTTGTCGCTTGCCATATAATTCTGCAAACTCGCAAACAACTGTTTAGCGGCCGGATGGTTACCCTCAATAGCTGGCGACAGATCAGCGCTCGAAACTATCAGCTTACCCTTGCCTACTTTAGCCTCAAACACCAAAGCCAAACGCCGGTTCAAAAACCAGGTATCGATCGGCTGGATGATCGGCTTAAATCCTTTCGGGAAATCTTCGAGCAGCATCACCTGCGCTTTATTCACGATATCGAACCATTGCAGATCGCTGTGGTAATCGGTCGGGAAATCGGCAAAGGCGGCACTCTTCGGGTCGCACAAAATACCCAGCGTATGCGGCGGGCGCATTTTAAACCACGATGTGTTCCAAAAAACCGGTGTAAAATATTCAACCACTTCTTTGCCTTTAACAACTTTTCCCGCTGCGTTCAAAAACACTTTACCGCCATTGTTCAGCACATCTTCGGCTTGTTTATCCAGCGTAGTGGTATAATAAACGTCTGTTTTAGGTGTGGCCTGCGCCGATGGGTACACCCAGAAATCCCAGTCGTTGGCATATTTGGTACCGTCAACGGTTACTTCAAGGTTCAGTTTGGATGCTTTGGTAACCCCGCTTAGCGCGAAACTGATATTACTTACCGGCAGGCAATTGCCAATCGGGTACTCTTTGTTATCCGTTTTTCCATCGGCCAGTACTTTGCCTTGTTCATCACGTATCTTCCAACTGATTTGCGCTTTCAGTGGAGCCGCTCCGTAATTATATAATTCAGTGCTTGCAGTAAAAGTCTCGTTATTATTGTAAACAAACTTAGGTATCCGCGCCAACGGTACCACCGAGTTACAAAAGCGGCTGAACTGCTGCGGCGTGATATAACCCTTCTCATCCCAAAAGGCACTCAATACGCCTACCAGCGCCGTTCCCTGGCCAGGATAATCATTCAGCGACAACATCTGGAAACCGCCCATACCCGGTGTGCGCAATTCTTTTTCAATCTCCATCTTATAGCACAAAGCCTGCAATTTGCCCGACGCCATCAAAAACTGTTCTCCCTGGTCGGCCATGCTATGGTCGGCCAGGTCTTCCTGGAATAATTCAAAGTTTTTGGCTTTATAAACGCCGGTGTATTTTTTGATCTCCTTAAAATCCGGGAATACACACCACTGCCCCATCTCGTGCACCACAAAAGGTACATTGAAAGCTTCTATCCCGCTGCGAAAGTCATCCATCGATTCGGGCAGCCCTTTCCAGCTTAAACCGCGCACCGCGCCGGCACGGACCATATACTCATTCTCTTTAATCACCGGCCAACTGCCGCCAACAGCAGCGCCAGTATATATCCGGCGGCTATCTTTAGCCTTCCAATAATTTACAAACTTGCCCAAATACTCTTCCTGCCTGCCGCGGGGTTCGTTACCGTAAGCCATCATACAAAACGAGGCATAATTACCGTAAGCCTTGGCCATGCGGTTGGTCTCATCGTAAATAAACTGATCGATCGGTTTTTTATCGCCGATAGACGTACCGTGATTGGCCCAGCTCGGCCCTTCAACATGCAGGTAAAAACCGGCTTTATCGGCCGCAATAAAAGCGGCTTCGGGCGGGCACCACGAGTGGAAACGCATGTGGTTTAAGCCGTGCTCCTTACATATTCTGAAAATCCTGTCCCAGGCTGCAACATCCATGGCAGGATATCCTGTTAGCGGGAACTCGCAGTTGTTTACCGTGCCGCGTAAAAACACCGGCCGGCCATTTATCTGCAATTGCTTGCCCACGGCTTTAAACTCACGCATGCCAAACTGCACCTGCTTTACCGCATTGCTGCCTTTGGTACTTATTTTTACGGTGAGCATGTATAAGGCCGGGTTAAACTCGTCCCACGTTAAAATTTTATTACCCATCGGCAGGTCGACATCCAGTTCAGCACGCCCTTCGGCAATCAGCAGGTTTTTGGTTACCGGTGCAATCTGGATAAGCTCGCTTGTATTGAAGCTTTTTGCCGATAAGGTTACCGTGCTCACTACCGGCTTATTGATGTTCTGGTAACCTATGGAGAGTTTGATATGTGCAACCTTCTTTTTGAGATCAGGATAAACCTGCAAATCGTTAAAATAGATATCCGATTCTTTAGTAAGCGTTATTTTGCCCACCACCCCATTCCAGTTGCCCTGGGTATGATCCGTCAAACTATGCGAGTCCTGCCCAACGTTGATATCCTTTATCCGGTTATCGATGCGTAAAGTGATGGTATGTTTCCCCGGAACAATACCTGCACCAAGGTAAAAATTCTGGGAAACAACCATCGTGTTCTGAATATCCATCTGTATACCGTCGAACCAAACCGTAGTCTCCGTATGCGGGCGCTCCAGATTAAGCATCAGGGTGCACCCTTTCCAGTTTGCCGGGATGATCACATCTTTTTGATACCATGCCGCGCCCACGTAATGTTTGGGCGGCGTTAGCCAGAAAGGTATTTTGATATTGCCCGGTTGCCGGTATTTAGCCAGGCGCGGATTGTAATACCACGAACTATCATAAATGCTGCCCGTCCATTTGGTTTTGAGTGTAATGTCGTTCCCTTTCAGGTTCCCGGCCATTGAGCCGGGCAGGTGTATATGATCGTTGAGCGTTTTACCAAACCATTTTTCGGCCACGCCTTTATCCAGTGAGTCGATCTGGAAGCGCCACTCACCGGCCAGCGATATCTGGTTCGGATCGTCTTTTTGAAAACCGGATAACAAAATTGTTACGCCGAAGGCCAGTAATACGGTACTTATTATCCGTGCTAAATGAGCACTAAATTTCGGGTTCCGATGTTTCATTAGCCTCTGTTTGTTTTAAACAAGTTATGGTAATTAAACCGCAGGCCGGGTATATTCAATAAAAAAGTGCTAAAACGATCTGATACAGGTTTTTTACAGGGCATAATTTATAATTGGTTTGTTGGCAGCAGCGCGGGGCCTGCTAAATATTCAACTATTTTAGTACTTCTATTTTTGATGGGCAACCTGTGGTGTCCTGCTTTTGGGTTAAAAAATTGCCTATATTCACCATTTCAAAAATAGCGATGCACCAACCCACCACACAACCCACTGAGCCACAATTTAAAGCAAAATATGGTATTGATGCCCCCGGCGTGATCCGTAACCTATTTTTTGGTGGAATTGCTTTTGCGGCGATCCCGATTTTCTTTCCGCTGGTTAAAATAGGCAATGTGGACATTGATACCCATGGTTTGTACTGGAGTGCCGGTGGCTGTGCGCTGGGCGGCGTGCTCATGTTACTGTATTCCCTGTTTGGTAAATTTAAACACCGCGACCGTATGCTGCGCCTTGCGGGCGAATGGGCGGGCGACGAGCAGGTTTTGGATGTGGGTACCGGTCGGGGTTTGTTGATGATAGGCGCGGCAAAAAAGTTGACCACCGGCAAAGCTACAGGAATCGACATTTGGAATGCTGAGGACCTGAGCGGCAACAACGTACAACATGCCATGAACAACATCATTGCCGAAGGCGTTTACGCAAAGACCGAGATATTAAACGAGAATGCAATGAATATGAGCTTCGCAGATAATTCGTTCGATGTGATACTCACCAACCAGGTCATCCACAATATTTATAATAAAGAAGGCCGCAAAAAAGCCTGCCTCGAAATTGCCCGCGTTTTAAAACCCGGTGGCGTTGCCGTGATATCCGATTTCAGGCACATGAAGGAGTATAAAAAAACCTTTGATGAACTTGGCCTCGAAACCAGAATGCACCCGGCCGATTATTTAACTACTTTTCCGGCGCTGGATATCCTGCTAGTACACAAGTAGTTATTCGCGTGCCAGCGTTATGCTCATTAAGCCTATCACCACATCGTTGGCAATGGTTTTCAGGGTGATACTTTTTAAGGTTTTCGATGGATTTAACGGCATATCCAGCACCGTTGCGGCACCGCCGTCGATATACTGTATCTTACCATTAAACCGGGCTTTCGATTGTTCGGCAGAAAATATCTCCCCGGTTTTAAGGTGAATACGTATAGGCCGCACCTGCTTCAACGAGAATGCAAATCCGTCGTCATAATAATCTTTCTCTATCGGCCACCAGGTTTCGGGGTTGCGCAGTTGCAGTATATCCCGGGTGCCGTCGGTATAGTTAACCACTAAAGCGCCGTTTTCCATCTGGCTCTGCATCGGGTTGGTCGATCCCGCCATCAAAAACCAGGCGTGGCTGGCCTTGTCTTGCAGTGGTATTGATTTTTCGTGCGGGTAATTATCCCATTGCGAGGTGAACATAATATTGTTTGCCGTGGTGGTTCCCGGCGTGGCGAAGGTGATACCTTGCGGTAACGTAATCACGTTTTTATCCCCGGCAAGTTTTCGTAACCCGCTATCATCAATCACATGTGTTTCGTTATAACCAGTCCACTCGCCCACGCCCTGCCACGGTAGCTGCAAGGTAGTCGCCTGTGGCCTCGGGCTTAAATACCTGTTCTTAAATATCTGGGTAACCTTATCGTTAAAGAATGCGGACAGGTCAATATTCTCCAGTTTGCCATGCGTTGTAACATCCCAGTCAGCAATAGCCCCGGTTTCCGTTTTACCGTCCGGCAGAGTGATATTTACCGCGTTGGTCCCGGTTACCAGTTTACCTTTAGGAATGATTATCAGATCTGATGTTTTGCCTTGCGGGATATTTACAGTAGGGGTAAAACCATTCACATCAACTGTAACCTGTAGTTCTGCATCGGTATTATTGCGTAACCTGAAAGCATCATTGTTTTCCTTAGGTCCGTTGGCCGGTATTATCGTCATCGGCTCTTCAACCTTAAAACACAGTGGCATCCACCAGTTTAACGCACCCTGGCTTAATTGCACAAAAGCAGTATGTTCGCCTTCACTATTATTTATTTTTGCTGTGACGGTACCCTTGGTGGTTTTGACATTGCTTAACACCTGTTGCGGGTCGTATACGCTAATTACAGTTGCTCCTTTAATATTTTCGTTCAGCACACCGCCAATGGCATAAGTTTTTTCGGCCGATGGCAACGCCGGTTTCTCGCCCTGCCATTCTATCATAATGACATACTTTTCGGCGGCAGGAGCATCAATTTCAATTACCGGTTTCCCGACAGCTTGCGGCAGGTTTTTCCATACTACCGGTTTACCGTTTACAGTTGCGTTTTTAGGTTGCCCCTGTGCAAGCGTTTCAAATTTGAGGTTCAGCCTTTTCGGGAAGCTTTGCACCAGCGTATAGGTATCCACCCATCCGTTTCGTTTAAAATCGAAGCTGATGTCAGGCGTACTGAACGAGGCATAATTCCATTCGCCCGGTAATCCCGGCCGTATAGTGAAGCTGTTATGCAAAGCATCAGGCACAACACCGAACAACCCTTCAACCAAAGCCCTCGAGAACATACCTATCCCGTCGGCAAAATCGCGGTAACGCTCCCTATCGCTGTAATACGATATCTGCACAAAATTACCCGGACTGCCACCCAGATACATCGAGGCCAGTATTTCGCTCTTGAACAGTTTAAAAGCCTCGTCGGTGCGGCCGGCCTGGTAGTTAGCCAGTATTGCGTGCATCGATTCGCCTAAAGCCACATCATTCAGCGACCAGGTATAAGGCATCCAGTTCGTGGTCGAAATGGTATAATAACCCTTATCATCCAGCCCTTTCGCCCTTACGGGGATATGCGGTATCTCGTTATCAATGTAGCGCACACTTTGATACGCCTGGAAAAGGTTCATCGTTTCCGAATCCATACTGTGGTAGATGGTCCATATCCCGGGCTGTGTATGCAGCAGCCGATTACCGAGGGCATCCTTAAATTCGGCAAAAACACCTTTATCCTGCATCCATAAAACCTTGTTCATGGCAGTCAGTATTTTCTCTGCTTCCGCACGATATGGCTTCGGGTCTTCGTCTAAAACCGAAGCTATCTCAGCTGCCTGTTTAAATGCGTAGTAATTATATGCCGATGAATGCGCCACCCCGCCGCCGCTGTACTGCAAGGCATCGCTGGCCCAGATGGCAGCGTAGGCATCATAAAGGCCGTCGCGATCGGGATCAAAATTGCGGGTTTCCCACGCCAGATGGCGTTTAACCACCGGCCAGGTTTGTTTCAGGAAATCGACGTCGCCCGTCCAGTTGTAGTGTCTCAGCAGCTCATCGATATAAGGCATGTTCATATCATAATGATGGGCCGAAGGTTTCTCGCCATTGGGGTTGCGGGTGATATAACCGCTGGTGAACATGCCCACACCTATCTTTTCGAGGCTACGGGCCAGATGCGTGGCCGAATCGGCAACAACCGGGCCGGTGGCTGGTTCGGTGAGTTGCGATTTGGCATAAGCTTCAAAATGTGTCTTTGCCCTGTCGTGCCAGCCCAGTTCGTCGCCCGCGTAAGGGCCGCGCCAGCCGTTAAGCCGCATGCGCCAGCCTATCGAACCATGTAAAAAAGTAGGCGACTCCCATATCGCATCGGCAGCAATGCCCAGGGCACCGCCAACGGTGTTGATGTAAGGATCGGGAGTTTTTATTTTTATGCGGCTGGCTAATTTCAACCTTGCCGTTTCGGCCAGTTCAAACGCTTTAGGCAGATCGCTATAAGCCATAGCCGGTTTTGTCGCCGGGTTATGTATCGCAAAATAATAGTCGTTATTATCGATAATTTTCAATGCTCCGCCAAGCACCGGGGCTTTATCGGGTACAGAGTTATACAATTCCGATGGCGAACCCAGCTTGCCTGCATCGCCAATTTTCAATACCATTCCGGCAGGCAAAACGCCAAGCAGCATTTGCACTTTTGATACCTTCGACGTTTGTTTCGCATCTTCAACAAAGTAGCGCCCATCCTGTCCAGCCTGTACCCCGGCCCCGTATCTTAAGGTAAAGTTACTACCATCAATAGTATACATATTCCCCGTACAATAGGCGGGTTTTAAATCAAAAACATCAGGCGGATCGGCGCCCATATCGCCATCGCGGCTAAATTTTTTGCCGCTCGCACCACCAAATGCAAACATCAGGTTAACCGGCCTGGTCGTCCCTTCAAATCGCGCCCTGAGCACAATTCCCTCTGCGTTACCCATCGCCAGCACGTAAATATTGAGGCTGCCGTTGCCCAACAGCGGATCGGTAACGGTATAGATCATGGCTCCGGGTCTGTAACGGGCTACAATAGTTTGGGCATTAGTAAGCCATTTGCTTTGGCCCCCGGCAGCGATACCCAATTTTAAATTGCCGCCCATGCCGGGCATATACAAACCAAACTCGGGTTTGTCGCCGGTCTCAACTCTAAAAGCGGTATTGGTGCCATACAAAGCGCGGGTAAACAAGCGGTTGCCATTGGTGATTACAAAATCGCTGCCTTCGGGATGATAACGCAACTCGCGCTGCTCATTGTGCCAAAAACTGTCGCTTAATTTTATGGGATAAAGCTCCTGCCCATTTACAACAGACAGGCATCTCAGTAAAATACAGAGTGTCAGTAAAATATGCTTTTTCTTAGATCTCAGACTGGCCATTTGCTATTATTGAGCGGTATTAAATACAATAACCGGGCGATACTGCCCGGTTATTGTACAATGTAATATAAACTCTTTTGTAATATTTAGTTACCTACGCTTCCGTCTCTCCTGAAATACCTTGGGCTTTCCTGATCCTGATCAACGGGTATAAACTGTACCATATCAAACACCTGAATACCAGCCTTGGCAGTTCCTATAGCAACCATGCTGAACTGGTGGTGATCAGTAGTAGGTACGGTAACCACACCGCACAAAAAGCCGATATTAGTATTATAAGCTACATTAGTAGTTAGGGAATAGGGTGCTTCGGTATAACGTTTAAAACCTTTCGACTCCATCACCGGCCCCGAATCTGCAGGCGTTTGGTAATTAGCGGTATTAAAGTTCGGAATAACATTTTGCAGTGGAGCGCCATCAAAAAAGAATTGGGCACCGGCCACACATACACCACGCTGATACATAAACCATACTTTATATTTACCTTTAATGATGGTAGGTGTGGTAAAGGTTATATCGGTTATTTGTGAAGATGGGCTGTTTCTCCACGAATCGAGCTGAATGCAGTCATTCCACCAGTAATAATTACCCGAGGTAGTCGAGTTACAAATATAGGTAACCCCACCGGCCGGATTGTTCCAGCTCATGTTTTGCATCGGGCTGGTTAACGGATTGCTCGACTGCCCCGCCCTACGGAATACTGAGGTGAGTTTACGGAACTCCGGCTGATCGGCCAGGTCCCAGTCAACACGGGTTGGCGGGAAGATTTTGATGTACAGGTCGCCCAGGATACGGTGTAAAACACCATTGGTTGATGGGATATTACTGTTCGCCCTATCAACGGAGACGCCAGGATACTGCACACCGTTGATCAGATCATAATCCAACTGGATGTTCTGCACCTGCAAAACATCGGTTATCACATCCTGGTTTGGCGATAGGGTTGAGTGTGATGGCTTGCTTAATATATCAGTCAGATACGAATTCTCAGGCACAATATGGTACGACATGTACAGGTAAAAACCATCAGTGGGGTTACGCAATGAGTTTGTACTGGTTGCGTACTTAGCCTGTAACTGTGCTACAGTAGTTATACCCATAACTGCATAAACGGAGTCGGTTTGTGCGAAGACCGTAAAATAATTTCGCGCTTTGTTAGGATTTACCACACCCGACACATTCAGCGTATCGTAAAATCCGGTGGCCTTTAGGGCTGCCGAGAATATTTTGTATTTCGGATTAGCATCGATTATCTGTGCCAGGGTTTGTGTGGCAGGGCTCAACACATGATCGATCACATGCATAATACCGTTCCCAAGTATAATGTTGGTTTGCAGCACCTTAGCTTGCTTGTTGATAAAAAAGCTTGATGTACCTCCATCATTAACTACCGAAGAACTTAAATACTGCTGTAAAAAAGTTGGTGAGCGCAACTTTCCATCTACAAAATAAGTTGATGTAATTGTGTCGCCCAATATGACATGGAACTTGACAAGGTCTTTCAATGTATCCACATTGATATCGTTGACAGAGGTTTTGCCCTTACTTTTCAGATATAAATTCACGGCATCATTATTAGGTACAAACACCGTGTATGAGCCGTAAGCATTTAAAAAACCATCGTAGCCGGTGCGTTGTAATATCTGATCGAACAACGAAAACTGCGTAGGGTTAGCTTCCAGGTAACTGGTTATGTTAAGTGTTTTATTGATAGGCACCAGCGGATATTGCATTTTTTTGCAACCAGCCAGCCCGGCAATTATGCTAAAACAAAATGCTGTTATAAACAGCCCCCTGTTTTTGCATGCCAATTGTGTAAAGTTTTTCATAGTTTGGTTAGTTTATCAGTTTTTTTAAGGTATTACAAGTAAGCAATTAAGTAATTATCATAAATACACTTAGTATATCAAACTTGGTGCTATTTCGGCAGCAAAAAACACCATATCATGCTGTATAACAGCAAATTAAAGCACTACCCTTTCAGAGTTTTTCACAACTACTCTGCTCCCGTCCCGGGCAGTTATATTTATCTTTTCGGTCATCCAGTTACCGGCAAAACCCACTTCGCCTGCAGTAGCAGTATGTATGTTAAAATTATCCAAGCGAAAATCGTTTAAAATGCTCCCTGTTATTCCTTCTGCACCGATTGCTTTTTTCACATCGTTAGCTATAATGCCAGACAGATATACATCGTGCAGATGTGGCAAACTCTTATCTGGTTCAACCCTGGTGAGCAGCTTTTTCCAATGCGGCGGTATATTTGATTGATAGCCATCCGGCAATTTAGGATCGCTATCTGCCGGATCGGGATGCAAACTGATTTGAATGACTGTTCCTCCGCCGTTCATAGTAATATTCTGAAAATGGATATCTTCTATGGTTCCTCCACTAATTATACCAGGTTTGATATTAAGCCCGTTATCCGTCTCATTACCTACCAGGTTGGTGACCAATATATGCCTTATGCTGCCCGATGTTTCGCTGCCAATAGTTAACAAGCCTGTACCCGCTTTAATAACCGAGTTACGTATTACTATATATTCCGTTGGCCTGTTCACCTTTAAACCGTCGGCTCCTCGTCCGGCTTTAAGGCAAAAATTATCGCTGTTACTATCAACATTGCAATTTTGAACCAATACGTAAGATGATGAATCGATATCGATCCCGCTACCGGCTGCGTTGTCATCCCCGGTATTGTTGCGTATGATTATTGCATCAATCGTTACAAACCTCGAATAAAGTACCTGTACCGTTTCATAAGCAGCTTGCTGAAAGGTGACGCCCCGCACACTCACATTTGTCGACTCTGATATCAGTAAAGTACGCGGGCGCTTTGCATCATAGTTAGCCGCCCACCGTAAACCTTTGGCCCCGTACTCTTTGCTTATACTGCCGTATTTATCCCTGAATATTTTACCTTGTGCATCGATAACTCCCTGCCCTGTTATGGCAACGCTGCCTTTATTGATCACATTGATCAGTGCCGCCGGCCACTTCATTTCGATACCGGCCACACGGGTATCAATCTCGGGGTAGTCCTCTATACGCTGGCTACCCAATATCTCAACTCCGGGCCCTATGTCCATACGGACGTTCTCTTTTAAGAATAACGAACCGGTTAAATATTTTCCCGTATCAAAAATCACTATTCCCCCACCTTTTGATGAGCAGGCATCGATAGCCTTTTGTATAGCTTTGGTATTGAGCGTAGTGCCATCGTTAACCGCTCCATAATCCGATACTTTGAAAACCGTCTTTTTATAAGGGGCATCGTGTGCGCCTGCCAATCTTGCCCATTCGGGCTCGGGGTCGAAAGCCTTCGCGACTGGGCTACTACCAAACCACAACATCAATACAAAGTAAAAAAGGGTCTTTTTCTTCATGGCAATTTATTATATCCGGATACAAACGTAAAAAAAGCCATTCGCGTTTTTGAATGGCTTTTTTTACTGCTTATTATCTTCTACCAGTTAAACGGCAGGTAATAATCACCACCCGCCAGTTTGGCCTGAGCAGTACCTGCACCGGCGTACCCGTCTTTACTTAATTTATCGTATATCTTGTTCGATAAGAAAGTGGGATCGTTCCTGCGGATCGCAATACGTAAAAGATCCGGCCAACGGTAACCCTCATAGGCCAGCTCAAGGCCGTCCTCCAATATCAGGGCATCTTCAAGCGTCTGCATATTGGCAGGATCGGCATAACTGATAGGATATGATACCAGATTAGCAACCGAACGCGGACCAACCTGCTGATAATATACCCCTCTGTAATAAGGCGTTGCGCCGTTACGGGCATCGAAATCGTAAGGAGGGGTATCAAAAGTTTGCTCAATATTGGTTACATCGCCTCCCGGAATAGTGCCCAATGCAGTAGTCGGCGGCAAAGACGGGCCATTACCGTAGTTAGTTGGTGTAAGCGAATAGTTATATGGGTTAAACACATTTACTATACCAGTATTTAATAAAGCATAAGCCAGGCGGGTACGCCCGTCGCGGTTTGCAGCCTCGGCAAAGCGAAGATGTAAAGCTGCCGCCCTGAATAAAAACCAGCGGCCGTATTTGTTGGATTGCGCTACCGTCGGATCTTCGTAGGTATACAAGTATTTCTCGATCTCGTTTTGATTATTAAAGATGCTATAGCTATTGGTAGGATCAGAATAGGATAACCTTCCGCGTGCATCCTGGTAAAAAGTGGTGGTAAAGCCCGAACTGGTTTGTATACTTTGCACCTGCGAGTTCCAGTTATTGATTGCTGTCTGCGAGGGCTGCACCAGGTAACGTCCGCCTGCTGATGAAAACAAGTCGACAAATGGGTCAACCGGTAATGTATTTTGCGGAAAGTTGATCTGCCATATCCATTGCGTATCTAAAAACTGGTCGTAAGTTGGATACATCGGCCTTCCAAACATCGACCTCCAGCCTAACGAGTTACTGCTTACCAGCGAGTTGATATCCTGATCGCGATAGCGGGTATAGCCTACTGCAAAATCTTTGTGGGTTACCACATCGGCATAAGGCTCGGTCCAAAACTGGTATACAGCGTTATTACCAGTTAACACGCCTGGTATATTCGAAGGGGCCGTTAACTGCGATTTATAGGCCTTGGCAGCCTTTACATAATCACCCGGATCGTAAGCTGCATGCCACAGATAAAGGTCGCCCAATAAAACATATTTACTGATAAAGTAATTGGTAAAATTAAACCCACCGATGGTAGCCGGCGTTGCAGGCGTGGTGGTTGTCGATCCGTTGATCAGTGAAATAACGCTTGGGTAAGGTTGCTGCCACGGTAAAGTCGATACAAAACTGATCAGGTTTGCAAGCAGATCTTTAAATGCCAGTTTGGGGTACTTGCTTGCATCTTTCAGGTCGTTGATATTAGCAATAGGGTCGGTAACGTAAGGCACCGATCCAAAATGGATACCTAATTGCAGGTATAAAAACGAGCGCAATGCACCGACATCCGAGTAACGGTATGAATAGTCGGCCGGAGTGATGCGATTAGCAGCCAGCATAATATTTAAATTGGCTAAAACGTCGTTACAGTCGTTAATAACTGCGTAGAACGGACGCGGATCGGCCCATGGGTTGCCAATAGTTACATGGTGCTGGCTTATTTCTTTCAGGTATTTATCAGCATTCGGTGTAACATCCATCAAGTCGGCCCTGAGCTCATTTAATACTACATACTGCTCCGCAAGGCCGATAAACTTACCGTAAACACCTAATACGGCCGCGTTTGCATCGGTTACGTTACGGTAGTTATTGCTCACATCAACTACCGATTTTGGTTGCAGATCAAATGTCTTTTTACACGAAAACAATACGCATAAGCCTGCCGTTGCCAGCATTACACTTACTTTGCCTGTTAAATTATTTCTCATCACTTTATGTAAATTAAAATAGTATTCAAAAAATTATAAGCCTATACGCACGCCCAGTTGCACCGACTTAAACAGAGGTTCCAAACCGGTATCAATACCTTGTGTAAAAACACTCTCGGTGGCGCTAAATTCCGGATCGTACCCCAGGTACTTGGTCAGGGTAAACAGGTTATTGCCGGTTGCATATATTTTTATCGATTTTAATGCCCTTTGTTTGATCGGCACATTGTAAACTACCGATAGGGTTCTCAGTCGCAGGTACGAACCGTCCTCTATCCAACGATCCGAAAAACGCGAGTTTGCAATAGGGTCGCCATAAGTTGCCTTGGGCACATCTGTAACCTGGCCGTTAACTCTCCATCTGTTCAATACGGCCAAGGTTTGGTTCTGGAAACCGCTTTCGGCTTCAAGCTGCTGCCTTACATAGTTAAATATCTGATTGCCTTTACTAAAGGTAAATAAAGCGCTCAATGATATTCTTTTGTAGGTCAGTGTCGAACTGATTGCTCCGGTAAAGTCGGGGTTAGGGTTGCCGATAACCTGGGCATCTTTCGAGTCTATCACACCATCATGGTTCACATCAACAAACCTTACATCGCCGCCGTGGGGTTGCAGCAGGTTGCCATTCGCCTGCGCCTCTTTTATACCCGAGCTTGCTGCCTCATCATCTGTGCGATAAACGCCGTTAGTTTTATAACCGTAGAAGAGATTAGCAGGCGAACCTACCTGGGTTAATACAGTAGCGCCGGCATAGCTGGTCGTCATGCTGCCATTCGGTATCTGGGTAACTTTGTTACGATATTTAGAAATATTGAAACCAGCGTCCCATTTCCATTTGGTACCATTGATGATACGGCCGTTTGCCGATAGCTCGATGCCCTGGGTCTGCATGCCACCATCATTCGCAACAACATAAGTAAAGCCCGAAGCAGCGTAAGCCGGTTCGTTAATCAACATGTGCGAGGTTGTGTTTTGATAAATATCGAAACTTAAGCCCAAACGCTCTTTAAGCAGCGATACATCTAAACCGATGTTTGCTTTCTTAACAGTTTCCCATTGTAATTGCGGGTTACCTATATTGCCCCTAACCAGGCCTTCGGCCGATAAGAAGTTTTGAGATACATAATATTGCCTTGCTGCATAATTACCAATATCATCGTTACCGCTCAGGCCAAAACTCGCCCTTAGTTTAAGTAAAGTAATAAAGTTAATGTTGGCCATAAAAGGTTCTGATGAGATCAGCCAGCCTGCCGAAACGGATGGCAATACGGCATAATCCAACCCTCCTATCGATAACGCGCCAGGTATCTGCGAGCCGAAGCGTGATGACGCGTCGATACCCATATTGTACGACAGAAAATATTTATTCTTCAATGAGTAATCTACTCCCAGGTAATTATTCCACCACAGCCAGTCGCCAAGTTCGCCGCCGGTGCTTATACCTGTGTTGCCCGTTCCAACACTTAAAAACTGATCGGTGGGCGAGTTATAGCTTCTTGCATAATCATCCTGGCTTTCGCCGCTGATCAGCCTGGATCCGATATTAACCACTACGTGGTGAATACGGCCAAACACCCTATCGTAATTTAAATGTGTGTCTTCGGTTAAACTATACAACCTTTGCACCTGGCTGCCTAACCTGCTATAGGCAATAGCATTGGTACTGCCGATAATGTAGGGGTTACCCAAAGTATCGGGTTGCGTACCCGAACGTGGCACAAAGTAGCTTTCGCGAACTTTATCGTACGTTACGCCGAGCAAAGTTTGTAAATTAATATACTTATTAAACTGATATTTAAAGTTCACCGAGCCTGCAAACCTGTAGCTTTTGGCAACTTCTTTTGCGGTATCAATAATGGTAACCGGGTTACCTACTGCAAAAATATCGAGACCCTCAAGGTTAGGCGACTCTGCACCCGCGGCATTTACCTGGTGCAAACGCAGGAACGGTGATTTTACCTGTGCTAAAAATATTGGATTGGTTTTTGGCGACACCCCCTGGTTGAACATATTCTGTTCATTGTAATCGAACGAAAGGTTAGCGTCGAGGCTTAGCTTAGGCGTTAAACGCAGGTCGGCATTAAAGCGCGTATTGTATTTATTAACATTGGTATTGTCGGTTATTGAGCCATTGTTGCCATAACCCATAGAGAGGGTGTATTTAGCAATATTATCACCACCCGAAACCCTTAAATAATAATCCTGGTTAAAACTGTTATGAAATACCTGGTTTTGCCAGTTGGTATTATTGTGATATGCATAGTAAGTTCCGCTATTTACATTATCGTTCATGTAAGGTTTGGCCTGAATCTGTGCATCGGTCAATCCGCTCGATTTAAGCATTTCGCTCAGGTAAACCCTAAAATCGCCAGCCTGCATTACCGGAATGTTGGTCGGCTTAAAATTATAACCACTGTATGCACCAAAGTCGATTTTTGTAGCCAGATCGTTAGTGTGGCCGGTACTGATTAAAACCACCCCGTTTGCGCCTTTTGTACCATACATTGAAGTTCCGTCTTTAATTACGGTGATATTATCAATATCATTCATCGCAATATGCGACAGCGGATTGTTGAAATGCCCGCCAACAAGCGAATTGCCATAGTGTGCGTTATCGTATATCATGCCATCCACAACAATAAGCGGTTTGTTGGTAGCGTATAATGACGAGTATCCACGCAAAAATAAATCGGCACCTTCTAACGGCGTACCCGATCTCCTGATTGCGTTTAACCCGACAACTTTACCCTGCAAATAGGTATCGGGCGTTTCGTTGCTGGTTTCCCATGCACCCTGAACATTAATAGTTGTTACAGCATTTGATACCGTATTTAATGCCTGCGAACCAAAAGGTAGTTTTGCTACATTATATACCGAGGTGTAGCCATCTTCGTATAACAAAGCCGAAACACTTTTACGTCCCTTCAGCGGCACTTCCTTAGTCTGATAGCCTTGCGCGGAGATCAACAATACGTCCAGGTACGATGGCACTTCGATAGAAAACGAACCTTTATCATCGGTTATCGCTGCCGAATACTCGAAAACGCTGACATTTATACCCGACAGCGGTTTGCCCGTAGCCGCGTCCAGTATCGTTCCGGTAGCATAAATACCGCTTTTGCTTTTATTTTTTACAACAACAGTGGTATCGGTCTTCTTTGCTGCCGATGTATCACTTTGCTGTGCAAAACCCGCAACCGACGCCAGTAAAAAGGCCCCCGTAAAGGATATTGCTTTAAATGATTTAGTAAAATTATGCATGGTTTAGTTTTATATCGTTATTGTAAAATAGGAACCAGTTTAACATAATCCATCGTCATACTATTCGCACCGCTGGTTGTACTGTTGGCATTGACCAGAAACATAGAATTGTATCCGTACTTGTTTACAGTATATGTACCCAGGTATACCTCGGCATAGTTATTCAACGATACCGTTGTGTATGGCAATGAATTCGCATTAGGTGCACCAAAATTGATTTGCTGGCTATAGAGCGTTTTGGTATCGTTAATAGCACGTATATAAACTTTATAGGTGCCGCTATACATATTCTGAATCGGATAACCGGCGTAGAATAATGCAGTTAACGTTTGCGTGCCATTGCCTTCAACATAGATATCTTTAAATTGTACGCCATTCGGATCATTTTTTATGCGGTAGTAGGTGTTTGATCCCCTGTCGGAACGACCAAACCAACTGCCGGGAGTACCCACGGGCGGATCGCTTTCTCCCTCAATTTTTATTGGAGTAATCTTATCAACCAATCTGAAGTTGATATTTTTCATAATGTATACCCGACCATTGCTCGCGTTATACGAGCGTATGGTATCGGCCATATTAACAGGCACCTTTACACCCAGTGGCGATACGATGGTGTCGGGCATAGCAATGGTACCCGGTTCACCGTTCTTCGAATAAACTCCCGGAACTGCAAGATCCTTCAGTACATTAAAAGCAGTGAATTTGTAAGTACTGTCGGCACTGCTGGTGGCAAAATATTTATTCTCGGCATTAATTTGTGTATTTAAACCGGCATCGGCCAATACAAAGAAGGTGTACTGGTTGTCTTCGTTCGACAGGTCGGCTGCATTATCCTTATAATGGTTTTTGTTAACAATACCTGTACCCGGTTTCAGTATTGGCTTCCCGGTGAGCGGGTCGATAGATATGACGGTAGCCAATGAAGTATCCTGATATGAATAATTCTGCGATACAAGATAAGCCCGCTCGGCAAGAGCATCGGTTGTAATACCTTTACCGTTTGCTGCCCCGGTATTTGTTACGTAATCCCATATATTCAGCTTTACCGTTATTGCCCGGTTAATGATATGAAAAACGCCATTCGAAGCATACAGATCGCCTTGCACAATACTTGCCTGCTCTATGCTCGTTTTGGTAAAGGTTTCATTTTTACCATTAAGCATCTTAACGCGCAAAGTTGGCTGGGGGATGTTAGTAGTATATAATTGGTAAGATATGTGGTTGCTTACAAACTGGCTTAAGCGGGCCGAATCGGTTAAGATTGTCGGATCAACATTCTTCATAGCCGCATTGTTGGGCGCCCAAACAGTAAATTGCTTTGAGGATGCCAAAACTTTATCATAGCCGCTTTTAGCTAAATACTGGCTGAAGGTTGATAAATCGGCATTACTGTTAATTTGCTGGAGCAAATTAACAGTCAATGACGGATCCGTAATCTGATCATGTTGGTCCCACTGTTTTTTGCAAGCTGCAAAAATTCCGGCCACCAGCATAAGCACAATGAGATATTTAGTTGATTTGGCTTTCATTACCATATTATATTTATTAAATACTGCTTTACTCAGGCTTTACCGGGGAGTTATTTGGTAAAGCCTGCTGTTAGTTTAATTTATTAGTTACCTATGCTACCGTCTCTCCTGAAATATCTCGGGCTTTCCTGATCCTGGTCATACGGTATAAACTGTACCATATCAAATACCTGTACAGCGGCCACAGCACTGCCAATAGCTACGATCTTGAAGGTGTGGTGATCTGTAGTGGGTACTGTAACCACACCAGCCAGGAAGCCGATATTAGTGTTATAGATATTATTGAATGTTAACGAAGATGGTGCCTCAGTGTAACGCTTAAAGCCCTTCGATTCCATTACCGGTCCCGAATCGGCCGGGGTAGCATAATATGCCGTGTTCAGGTTCGGGATAACATTTTGCATCGGTGCGCCATCAAAGAAGAACTGCACACCTGAGTTTGCAGATCCACGCTGATACATGAACCATATCTTGTATTTGCCTTTGATGATAGTTGGGGTGGTAAAGGTCATATCGTTGATCTGTGACGTAGGTGTCGACCTCCACGACGACAACGATATGCAGTCATTCCACCAGTAGTAAGTACCCGATGTGGTTGATTGACAGATATATTGTACCGTACCGGCCGAGTTATTCCAGCTCATGTTAGTAAGCGGACTGGTCAGCGCTGTACTTGACTGCCCTGCCCTGCGGAATACCGAGGTCAGTTTACGGAACTCCGGCTGGTCGGCCAGATCCCAGTCAACCCTGGTTGGAGGGAAAATTTTGATATACAGGTCGCCTAATATTCTGTGCAATACCCCATTGGTTGATGGGACGTTACTGTTTGGCCTGTCGACCGATACGCCCGGATATTGTACACCGTTGATCAGATCGTAATCCAGTTGGATATTCTGCACCTGCAAAACATCGGTTATCACGTCCTGATTTGGCGATAAGGTAGCGTGCGATGGCTTGCTCAGGATATCCGTCAGGTACGAGTTTTCGGGCATAATGTGGTACGACATGTACAGGTAAAAGCCATCTGCCGGGTTACGCAGCGAATTGGTGGTAGTTGCGTATTTTGCCTGTAACTGTGCCAGTGTGGTGATACCCATGGTTGCATAAACCGAATCTGTTTGTGCAAACACGGTAAAATAGTTGCGTGCTTTATTAGTATTTACATTAGCCGCAACGTTTATCGTATCGTAAAAACCTGTCGCCTTTAATGCTGCCGAAAATATCTTGTATTTAGGGTTGGCATCGATGACCTGGGCCAGGGTTTGTGTGGCAGGGCTTAGTACGTGGTCAATAACATGCATAATACCGTTACCCAGAATAATATTGGTTTGCAGCACTTTGGCCTGCTTGTTAATGTAGTAGCTTGATGTGCTGCCGTCGTTAATTACCGAGCTGGTAAGGTACTGCCCCAAAAACGTAGGAGAGCGCAGCTTGCCATCAACAAAGTAGGTCGAAGTTATGGTATCGCCTAAGATGACATGAAAACGAACCAGGTCCTTCAGTGTATCTACGTTGATATCATTAACGGATGTTTTACCACGGCTTTTTAAATACAGGTTCACCGCATCATTATTGGGGGCAAATACGGTATAGGCACCATATGCATTTAAAAAACCATCGTATCCGGTACGCTGAAGTATCTGGTCGAACAACGAGAACTGCGAAGGGTTAGCTTCCAGGTAACTGGTTATGTTAAGTGTTTGGTTAATCGGAACGAGCGGGTACTCCGTTTTTTTACAACCCGGGAAAAAAGCTGTAATAGCGCAGCTTAGGGCTATAACCCATATTAAACTGCTTTTTGTTAAACTCTTCTTCATAATTAAGTTATTAATACCCTATACTGTAATAATTTATTTATAAAATGGATTCTGAACCAGATTAGGATCAAGCAAAATATCCGAATTTGGTATTGGCATATATAACGCATTAACATCCCTGAATTTAGCCAGTGTAGTTTGCTGGAATGCGGGCTGTAATACTAATGCCAGGGCATTGGTCAGTATGCTGATATTGTTCGGGAAGTTACGCTTAGCATTCCTCAATAAATCATACCATCTTTTGCCTTCATAAATAAACTCGCGGTTTTTTTCATCTAAGATATAATTGGTTACAGCCAGGGCATCTGTCGGATCGGTGGGATAATCGAGGGATAGGCCCTGAACATAAATACTGTTCGCCCTGGCCTTGATCTGCAACACGATCTGCAACGCCTCGGTACCCCTGCCCCCTATCCATGCACAGGCTTCGGCTTTCATAAATAATATCTCGGCATAGCGATACACTATCCAGTGCCGGTATGAGGTTGTTGTTGTTAGCTGTGCGCTCGAGTTAGGTGTACCTACATATTTCCAGATGGCCTGTAAGCCGCTGTTTACAGCTATTGATGAACGAATGTCGACGTTTTTATCATCATTCGGATCAACAGGGAACAAACCACCTATTACGTTGGCCTGTGCTATTAGCTGCGCCGCCGGAGCACCGCCTGTAAGGCCATAAAAAGGATTTACCTGTGTGGTCGATCCATCGTACTGGAACTCAAAAATGCTCTCGTTACAGTTACCATTAGCGTACATGGTATTGAAAAAACTCGAATTGCCCGATATTAGACCAAAATTATTCGAACCGATAATCTTATCGCAGGCTGCAATACAATTTGCATAGTCATAAGTCCACAAATAAGTATCGGCTTCAATGGCGTAGATAGTATATAAGGTAATCCGCCCTTTGTCTGATGCCTGGTCGCCGTAGGTACGTAAAGCGGTTCCCTCGGCAGTTTTCAAATCGGCAAGTATTTGTGTTACTACATCTTTTTGCGGGGATTTCGCCAACAGTACCAGGTCGTTATCAGTAGCAGTTGGGGTTAGCTTCAGCGGTACATCGCCAAAGGTTTTAACCAGGTAAAGATACATTAAGGCCCTTACGCCAAGCGCTTCGGCCATGTAGCTATCGAGCTTTGCTTTTGTTAAGGTCGGGTCGAGCGATAAAACATCCGGCGCATACTTCAGAAAGTTATTGCAGTAGTTAATGGTACGGTACAACGAGGTCCAGTTTGCATAAACATTTGTCGATAAAATGTTCTCGTTCATTAGGTTCACCTCATCGGCGGTTGCATTGCTACCTGCCGAAACATTGTCGGCCCGCAGTTCGCCCCAGATAAACAATGTTTCTGCCATTTCTGGCGATGAACTGGCTTTGTTTGAAGTTGAAGCGGTACCCTGAATAAGCGATGAGTATATACCGATAATAGCCGATTGCAACTGCTCTTTGTTTTGCCAATATGCCTGCCTGGTGGTACCATCTTGCGGGTAAAGCGTTAAATACTTATTGCAAGAGCAGCTAAGTACCAGGGTGAGTACCAAAACAGATTTATAAATAACTTTCTTATGCATCTTTATTTATTTTTATCGTTTGCAATATTTTAAAAGCTGGCTGTTAAACCCAGCGTATAGGTTTTTGAAGCCGGCGTTGTCGACTGATCAACAGGTAACTGGTAGATGTCGCCGGCCCTTGGCGATATCTCCGGATCCTGGCCCAGGTATTTTGTCCAGGTATACAGGTTTTGGCCTGTCACGTAAACCGAAGCGCTTTTTATGCCTAATTTTTTAGCCAGTAACTGGTCGATATTATAACGCAAGGTCAAGGAGGTCCAGCGCAGGTATGAACCATCTGATACATAACGCGATGAACCTAAAGAGTTATAACCCTGGCGATATAAAGCGCGGGGTATATCGGTTACATCACCGGGTTTTTCCCATCTTCTTAATACCGCAGTACTTTGGTTATTGAAGCCGATAAGGTTGGTGGTGTTAAGTTCGGTCATGTTGATCAACTGGAAACCTGTGCGATAGCTAAAGAAAGCATTAAGTTTCCAGTTTCTTTTAAATGTGATAGTGGGGCCAAAACCACCGGTAAATGTGGGGTTACCATTACCCAGGTAAACAATATCGCGTGCATCAATCACACCATCGTGATTGATATCAGCGTATTTGGCATCGCCCGCCTGGAACGGATAACTAACGCTCGGATAATTGAAGAGCATGTGTACGGGGGTACCGTTCGGGTCCTTAATCGGGTTCCCGTTCCTGTCGGTAGCTACTGTTGCTGCATAGGTTGAATAAACTCCCTGATAAATATAGCCATAAAACGAGCCCAGCGGATTACCAACCTGCAACGTTTGTATATAATTACCGTTAGCCAGGCCGGTACCGGTTTGGGCCGATACATAAGGCGACAGGGCCCTGATCACGTTTTCGTTGTGCGCAATGTTAAAGTCGAAATCGATGATCCAGTTTCTTGATTTAAGCGGTGTTGTATTTAAACTGATCTCGAAGCCCTGGTTATCCAGCGTGCCTACGTTAAGGTTTACGCTGCTATAACCGCTATATGCAGGCAAATTGGTGTTAAAGAACAGGTCTGTAGTACGGTTGCGGTATATTTCCAGGTCGAAGTTTACCCGGTAGTTGAACATGATCAGGTTCATACCTAAGTTTTGGCCGGTAACTTTTTCGAAACGCAGGTTATCCAGTTCAATGTTAGATGGATAAACACCGGTTTGGCCAAGATAGGAGTACTTGTAGCCCAGGTAATTGGCATAAAAGCTATAGTCGGTAGTTGGGGCATTACCGCTTACGCCGTAGCTGCCTCGGAAGCTCAGGTCGTTAATAAAATTAAACTTCTTCATAAACGGCTCGCCCGACATCCGGTAACGTGCCGATGCAGATGGGAACAGGCCGTAACGGTGGCCCGGGCCGAACCTCGAATTGCCGTCGCCGCGTAAATCCACATGTATGATATACCTGTCTAACAGCTTATATTGGGCGCTCAGCAGAGCTGCCACTGTACGTCTTTCGTTTAAACCCGAAGCAACACCTAACTGAGTGGTGCTCGAAGTATAGATCGATTGTGCCGATGGATCCTGCAACACATCGGATGCAGTATTTGCGGTGTTTAACGATTGGTTTACCGACCTGGTATCATCAGTCTGGATAGATAATAAACCTTGAAAATCCTGGTTATCGCCTATGTGCGGCGTATACACCAGGTTAGTTTTGGTGAATACGTCAAATGCATCGGTATCAAACTCATAAGCACGGTTGGCGGTACCTAAGCTCGAAGCCTGACCTGTGGCGCTGGCCGGTAAAAACGTGCGCTGGCGGTTGGTATTAATATCAAACTGGATATCCGATGTTGCGGTTAACAACTCCGGCATAATTGTGTAGGTAAGGTTAAAATGCGGGGTAATACGATCGCCATAGCTGTTGTTGATGCCTAATTTAGCCAGTGCTACAGGGTTATAGGTGCTCGACGAATTGTTTGCAACATACTGACCCTGCACATTGGATGCAGGGGTAAAATAATTTGGTGTTTGCTGGCCGTATTCGTTATACTCATAAATACTCATGTTAGGCATTTTATTCTGCGCCACGGCCCTGATGGTGGGGCTACCCGAATCGGTATAGTCGCCAATGGTAACACTATGGGTATAAGCTATATCTGTTCTGAAGTGTATTTTGGTCGATACGATATAATCCAGGTTTAAACGTGCATTTAAACGGTTCAGGCCTGTTCCTAAAGTGGTACCTACCTGGTTGGTATAGCCAACCGAAGCAAAATATCTCGCCTTTTCGCCGCCGCCCGTTATCGACAGGTTATTATCGAAGCTGTAACCGGTGCGTGTGATAGCTTTCAGCCAGTCGGTGTTCTGGCCATAGTTATAATAATAATATGGGTTAGATGGGTCGTGCTGGAATTCCGGATAAGTGTAGGTATTCAACGGCGATCCTGTACCGTTTTGATATTCTTCGGGGATCAGTTCCGAATACTGATTACCATTCAGCATAGGTATTGCCGATGGCTGCTGAAATAATGACCCCTTAAAGGTATAACTCACTACCGGCGCACTAACAGTACCCCGTTTGGTATTAATAATTAATACACCGTTCGATGCACGGGGCCCCCAAACAGCAGTTGCTGCCGCATCCTTTAATACGGTGATATCTTTAATGTCTGACGGCGCAATACTTAATAAACTGGCGTAGCCTTGCTCATCGGCAGTTGCAAAGTTAAAGTCGGTTGGGATGGCAGTTTCGTAAGGCATACCATCGACCACAATTAAAGGGTTGGTAGCGCCATTAATACTCGAGGTACCTCGGATACGGATAGCCATACCTGCGCCCGGATCGCCCGAACTTGCTACGATATCAACACCTGGCAAACGGCCCTGTAAAGCCTGATCAATTGAAGTGGCCTGCAGCTCTTCCAGATCTTTGGCCTGGATGGTTGCGTTAGCAGTTGTCTGATCCCGGACATCGATATTTAAACCTGTACCGTTGTTGGTTGTTTTTTGGCTGGTGATCTGCACTTCACTTATCACATTGTTCGACACCAATTGTATCAGGAAAGTACGCTGTGCACCTATTGGCTTGATCTGAGTTTTGTACCCGATATATGAAAACGATATCTTGTTGTTTACAGATTTGATCGGCAAAGCAAAGTTACCGTCAATATCTGTAGCTACACCGGTTACAGTACGTTTATCATTATCCTGCTCAATAACAGATGCACCAATAATGCCCTGTTTATTTTCATCAATTACCTTGCCTTTGATCAGGATTTTTTCCTGCGCCCGAACTGATTTGCCGAAGCAAACTGACAATGCAACGATGCAGCATATATGTGTAAGTATTTTTCTCATATACAACGGTTTATGATAGGTTTATTAGTATTTTGTTGGGTTAGGGTTAGCTGCCGATACTGATGTATAATCAAGGTATTGCAGGTAGGTATCTATGGTTTGGATCACTACGTGATCGGCAAGCGTTGCAGTTGCCGGCTGCCCTACATTAGCAATACGGCCTTGTCCGTCGGTTATGGTGGTGCTGGTTACGCCGGTAGTAGCATTTGGCGCCGGGTTATTTATAGAAAGCGATACGCCGCTACCGTCAGAGTTGAACAATTCTGTCGCAAACGAGCCTGTTTTCTTGCCATCAGGCACCACCTGTACACCTTTCAGAATGTGATATTTTATAAAGTTTACCACCAGGTTAACATCGGCTGTTGACGTAGGCGCAAAGTTTGGCGTCTTAACCGCACCGCTGCCGGTGCCAGGTAACCAGCCGTTATTTACCGCATCCAGAATAGCAGCATTACTTGGTATAAATATGGTGTAATCGGTGCCTACATCAATACCCTGTATAGCTTTGGTCGTAGCGTTCCATAGCAGGCTCCCGCTCAGGAACTTGTAAAAATAATAGTATGGGTCGCCGCCAACACCATTTACCGGAGCTACCTGGCCTTTATTAAATATGTCCTGACCGACACTGTTGGTTACCGATGTATACGCGAGGGTAGTGTTATTGCTGGCTGCCGGATAGTATACAATACCATTGCTGGTAGTAACATAGCTTGGGTTCACTACAAACGAACCACCATAATCCTGGTTACCTGCAGCAATAAACTGGTTATTTGCAAATTTAACATACTCGGGCACCATACCGCCAAGGCCGGCTGTTGCATATATACCGCTTATGGCTACGTTGTTAAGCTCATTGTTAGGTGTATAGTAAATACCCAGGTTCAATACACGCAACAACGTGTTATCAGCAGTTGAGCCCGACGAACCGTTATAAGTAATACCCGATTGCGCAGGGTTGGCGCTTTGCAAAGTTGGGTTCACTGCAAAACCCATTCTCATGAGCGTAACATCGGGAACCATCAGCATGGTAAATTTAAACGATGGGTTGGCCAGGTTGATCTTATAGTTAAAGAAGCTCAACTCGCGCGTCATCATGCTGTAAGCAGGATCAAGGTATGGACGGCCAAAAACGGTGCTGAACACATTGGTAGCCTGCACCTTGCTTGTTCCGTAAAATAAACCGTTACTGCAAACACTTTTGTCTACAACATCGGCGTTCGCGTCTATACGCATATTCTCTTTATTAAAATTGAGGTTGGTCGACAAGCCAAACTTACTTGGCCAGATGGTTGATTGGGCCAGGTGCGCATTAATAAAATCGGCAATGACTGATTGCGGCAGCACCGATACTGAGCTATAATGCTCCAACAGAACATTTTTTACGTAAGCATCAAAAGCCGTATTATTCGGTGCAAACATGGTCCAGCCGTTGCCTTGCGGGTCGAGGGTGCCTCCACCCTGTGTTAAAAAGTTTTCGTTAGCCAGGTTATAGGCAAGCAGGGTCGAATACAACCGTACATATACCGGATCGGCTGAACCGGTAGCTACTGTATTAAGATGTGTTGCATTTGCATCCTGAGAATAGCTTACCAAACTACCCCAGCGTTGTATAAACTGGTAGAAATGACTGTAATTAGCGTGTGTATATAGGTATTTTTCGAGACTTGGCAATGGTACCGGAACTGTGTTAATCTCGTGCATCACGCCGTTTTCGCATACGATATTAGCATTAACCACATTTCCATCCAACACGTTAAACTTATCTTCGCTATTGGTAAAAGTTGAACCAGGGTAGAAATAGTTATAATCATAAGCCGACAGGCCCAAGGCATTAAAATAGTACTGAGTAAAGTAGGGTATATACTTGTTGTTAAAGTCTTTATAATCGTACGCCCCGTTGCGGTTGTTGGTTATCATGTTTACCTTTTTGCCGGCCAGTGTACCGTAATTGGCAAAGTTTGGTACGGTGTCCTGATACACACCCTCATGGTATACAGTCTTTCTTTTAAATGCAGGCCCGCTTGTAACAAACACGCTGCCCCCGGTAGTGGTAACAGCACTTTGTACTGGCTGTATAACATCAAGTGTTGCGCCGGATACGTTACCGTTTGCTAATGAAGTATAACCACTATATACTAATGAGTACGTTACAATAGCTGTGGCTGTTGGCACATCGATCTGATCAACGCTGCTGATATTGTGAGCAGTAAAATACTTTTTAAAAGCGTCGTCGTTTGGGGCAAACAGTGTCCAGTAACCGGCTGTGCTCAATGTATTGGTGTAACCAGCCTTATCAACACAAGCTAAAAAATTGGTGAAGTTTCCGCGCGATTGCATCACCTGGTACAATGGCTGGGCAAGCGAAGCCGGGCGGCCATAAAAATCATCAAGTGCTTTTTTTCTGCATGCCGAAAAAGCAAGTACTATCAGCGATAAGCACAATAAATTTTTTAGGGATTTATACATGGTCTAAAAGTTTATATTCTTTCAATAATTGTGTATACTCGGGTAAATAACTTAATACAAACCAGCGGGACTTTTTTTAGTGGAATTATTTTTCCCGATAAAAAAACCTGCAACTAAACTTTGTGGAAACTTTAAAGTCTGAGAAAAGGATTGCCGTGCTACTTTGAACAAGGTAATGACTGTTGCGACTTAAAATAATTCTGATACGACGATAGCGTACGTGAAATACGTAAAGGTTTCTTCATAATTTATTTAGTTTTTTTTGGTTAGTTATAATTGGTGCCCATTAGCATAAGCACCGCGTTATTACATTGTTAAAAGTATACACAATAATCTCAACAACTATCCTGTCCCATCCTGAATTTAGAATTTGATGGCTTTTTAATACTTGCGTTAAAAAAATTTCAGTCAAATAAACCTTTGGCTATAATTAATGTAAATATTACACTTAAAAACGTGGACGAACTTTCCGGCTTAGTAACCATCTGTACTTCGTAGGGTATGTACTATAACAGGAAAAACGACGCAATGCGTCGTTTTTCCTGTTATAGCCTCTATTGGTTAATTAATTTTCTCTCTTAAAAACCATCAGGTTGTGAACTTCTATTTATTTAAAGTGATCTGTATCGATGCCGCCTGCAAGCCATTTGAGGTAGCTGTAAGCTTTACAAAACCCGCTTTTTGTTTAGCTTGTATAATGGCCAATGCGAGCCCGTTATAAGCCTTGCGGAAATCAGCTTTAAAAGGATCGTGATTAATGGGGTCGCCGTTATCGACGCCTGCAATTGAAGCATCGCCCTCCAATTTAAAGTTGATAGTATTGGCCGCATCGGGTACAAGGTTACCATCTTTATCTAAAACCTTTACGGTGATAAATGACAGGTCGGCACCATTCGCAGTGATCGTTCTCCGGTCGGCACTTAGTTCTATCTTGGCTGCCGGCCCGGCTGTTTTAACTTCGGTTGTTAAAACCGTGGTGCCTTTCTTTCGCGATACAGCTTTTAAGGTACCAGGCTGATAGTTAACGCGCCACATCACGTGCAGATCGTCGCCGGTTTTCTTTTTTACGCCCAGGGATTTCCCGTTAAGATACAGTTCAACTTCGTCGGCATTGTTATAATACGCCCAAACGTCGACTGTTTTGCCGGGTTGCCAGTTCCAGTGTGGCAACAGGTGCAATACCGGTGTGTTGGTCCATTCGCTTTGGTACATATAGTAAACATCTTTCGGGAAGCCTGCCAGATCGATGATACCGAAATATGAGCTGCGCGCAGGCCAACTGTACGGCGTAGGTTCGCCCAGGTAATCGAAACCTGTCCAGATGAACATCCCCGAAAGGAAATCATATTTTTTGATGATCTTCCAGGTTTCTTCGTGTGTCGAACCCCATCTGGCCGATACGTTATCATAAGCCGATACTGTAAAGTCATCGTTCATTTTCCCGCCTTTGGGAACAGGCCAGCGGCGTATGCTATCTGACGGCATGTCGTAGATACCACGGGTTTCTAATGCGGAAGTAGTTTCGGTACCTAAAAACTTCTTACCCGGGTAGCGCTCATGAAATGCGGGCAGATCGTTGTGGTGATAGTTATATCCCACCAGGTCGACGGCGCCTGACTTGATAATCTGATTACGAGTCCCCGGATCATTATTGGCAGCGGTTATGGGCCGGGTAACGTCTAAACTATGCACAATACCAGCAAGTTCAAGCGCCAGGCGGTAACCACTGGTGTCGGCTTGCTGAGGTATTTCGTTACCGATGCTCCACATAATTACCGACGGGTGGTTACGGTCGCGTAATATCTGGTCTTCCAGGTCGCGCTTGTGCCATTCTTTAAAAAACAGGTGATAATCATATTTCACTTTACCTTTTTCCCAGCAATCAAAAGCTTCGTCCATCACAATAAAACCCATTTTATCGGTCAGGTCAAGCAGTTCGGGAGCAGGCGGGTTATGCGATGTGCGGATAGCGTTGCAACCCATCGCTTTCAGCATTTCGAGCTGGCGCTCCAATGCCCGCACATTGACAGCTGCCCCCAAGCTGCCAAGGTCGTGATGATCGCAAACGCCTAATATTTTAAGCGGCTTACCATTTAACGAAAAGCCCTTATCCACATCAAAATTAAAATACCTCACACCAAGGGGCGTTGTATATTCGTCGGCAAGTTTGTGATTGTTCAATATTTTAGTAACCACCTTATACAAATATGGCCTGTCGACCGACCATAGTACAGGCTTGGCCAGTTTAAGCTCCTGGTGTATGGTAGCCACAGTATCCTGTAAAGTGATATCGGTATTTACCTGGGTAGTAACTTCAATGCCTGCTGCATTAAATATACTGGTAACCACTTTTACCTGTTGTGGTTTGCCGGTATAATTTTTTATGCTGGTTTGCAGTTTTACCGTTGCCTCTGCTTTATCGATAACCGGTGTTGTAACAAAAGTCCCCCAATGGTCAACTGCTATTTTATTAACGGTGGTTAACCACACATTGCGGTATATACCAGAGCCCGAATACCAGCGCGAATTGGGCTGGGCAGAGTTATCAACTTTTACGGCAATGATATTTTTCTGAGCGCCAAAATTGAGATATGGCGTCAGATCGTATTGAAAGGAGATATAGCCGTTCGGCCTGAAACCAAGGTGATGCCCGTTTATCCAGACATCGCTTTTTTGATAAACCCCATCAAAAGCAATGTAAACCCGCTTACCTTTGTCCGCAGCAGGCAAAGCAAATGTTTTACGGTACCAGCCAATCCCGCCTGGCAGGGCTCCACCTTCGGGTGTAGCGGGGTTATCCTTACTAAATTCGCCTTCGATGCTCCAATCGTGAGGCAGATCGAGTTTGCGCCATTTCGAATCGTCGACGCCGGCCGCCTGCCCATTGTTTATATCGCCAAGGTTAAATACCCAGTTGGCATCAAAATTTAAAACTGTATGCCCTTGTTGGGCAGACGCATTGAGCATGATGCCCGTTAGGAAGCATAAAAGCAGGTATCTTTTTTTCATGACAGGAAAATAATTGTGTTTATAAGTTAGCCCTGCTAAATTATCAAATAAACAAACAAGTGTTACCTTAACAATAAAAAAAGAAGGGGGAATGCATTCAAAAAAACAGCAACCGTTAGTTACCCATAACCTGTATGAGTATGTATTAATGTACTAAAGGCGCAAAATGCAGCAGCGAGGGCCAGCATTGACTTATGACAGTATCCGTAAGCTGGCCGCCATTATCGCTGTTGGTTAATATTACAACTGCTTGTTTGGTACGGGGAAACAGCAACAGGGAATGACTGGCTCCGTTACCAACGGCAGAATGCGTAATGCCCTGATAGCCACCCGGTGTGCTGTACAATGCCCGCCAGCCATATTCTTCGGCAGTTGTGCCAGCCATAGCAATATCATTAACCTTTTTGCCGATGTGGATAAGCAGTTTGCAAAGATCGCTGAGCGTAGTAAACAGATGGCTATCCGTATCGTAAGGTTTAAACACATAAATACCTTCGCGGTTATTGTGCGGCCTGGCCATGCGGTTTAATACTTTAACAGGATCACCAAAGCTGGTATCCGGCATATTCAGTCCTGTAAAAAAATCAGTCTGCGGCAAGTTATCCGGTTCTCCATCTCCTGTGTTGTTTAAGATGGCTGTAGCATCCGTCAAAGCTTTACTGCCCCACACCGTATTTTGAGGCGCGGGTATGCCTTTGCTCAACTCGCCATAAACCTTAAACGCCACCTTACCCCCGGTAGCTATTGCAACGCCCACAGCAGGCACACGATATTGTGCCAGCCATTGTCGCATCAATGCCGGCCGTGGCAATGTAATAACAGGTACTGAAGTACTGGCCATATTAAAAAATCTGATGATCTGTTATTTTTCCAGGGGAAGGAAAGAAACGCGGCCCATGCGGACGGCACGGGCCGCGTCAAAAAAAACACTAACAAAAATTTTAAATTTAGTAGCCTGGGTTTTGTGTGTATAAACCCGGCGCTGCATCTAATTGCGACTGTGGCACAGGGTACACAATATAATTAGCCACCACATTAGCGATACGATGTTGCGTATCTTCCACGGATATCCAGGCATTCATGGTAGTGAGCGCATTACCGCTGCGCACCAGGTCAAACCAGCGCGAACCTTCATCAGCAAACTCATGCCTGCGTTCATCAAACAACTGAGCCAGCGTAACATTGGCTTTGGGAGCTAAACCCGCTCTTGTACGCACCTGGTTAACTATTGCATCAACATCGGCCTGGGTACCTCCGGTTGCCCCGTTTAAAATACATTCGGCCTTCATCATTAAGATGTCGGTATAACGTATGGCGATAAAATTGATACCCCAGTCGAACCGGCTGGCTGCCGGTATCTTTGTGATATCGAGGTATTTTTTAAAGAACGGGCGCGACTCGGTACTGCCGCTATACGTATAGCCGGCAGTATAGATGGTGGCAGCTTTACGCACATCCCCAGACTCGTACGAGTTTACCAGGTTATTAGATACCGGGATGATCTCCAAACTACCATTAGCATTTGTGTTGGTACCCAACGAGCTGAAGTAAGTATTAGGTGTTAACTGCCATACAAAATCGGCACCTAAAACAGGGTTTTGCCCGCTAACATACATCACATCAAAAACAGCTTCCTTGTTAACCGTCGGGTTTTGGTTGGCGTAAGAAAAAATGCTTGTATAGCTGGTATTAAACACAAAGCCGCCATTGGTGATGATGTCCTGCAAAAGCGGCATCGCCAGGCTCCACTCGTTGCTGGCCATGCCAGGGCCCTCAACTCCGTAGGTTGGCCCCGAACGTGTCATATACACTAAAGCAAGTTCGCCTTCGGCAGCATATTTTGTGGCACGGCCAACATCGGTCGCCGTGTACAACGGGTAAGCACCGCTATAATTTGCCGGCAGATTGGCTATCGCGAATTGCAGGTCGGATATGATCTGCTTATAAACATCGGATACCGGGCTGCGTGGTATGGAGTTTGCCTCGAGCGCCGTTACGGTATGACTGATCAGAGGCAACTTCCCATAGTACCGTACCAGATCAAAATAATAAAACGCGCGTAAAAAGCGGGCCTCCGCAGTTAAACGTGTAGCCAACGCTGCCGAGCCAATAAAGCTGCCGTTTTTATCGATCTGCTCTAAAATGGTATTTGCCTTAAATATGCCGTTGAAATCGGCATTCCAGGCCTCCTCCACATAAGTATTCGGAGCAAGGTTGTTAGAAAAATCGTTGACCGGGTCCCAGTCGCGCCCTGATACCGACACGCCATAAATATTATCCGAACGTATTTCACTCAGGTTTAACAACCTGTCGGGATAATTACGCAGTACGTTATATACAGCGTTAACGCCCTGTATAAAATCGCTGGGTTGCTGGTAAAATGTAGCCGTTGTAGCTGATGATAACGGCAACTGATTAAGATCCTTTTTGCAGGATGATAGGGATACCACCAATGCTATTGTTGTTATAAAGAATATCTTTTTCATGTCCGTTCTGTATTAAAATGTAAAATTTATACCAAAAATTAATGATTTAGCCAGTGGCAAGCCACCGTAATCGCCGGCTTCGGGGTAGTTACCGTTTGAGCTGACCGTAGTATTGGCTGCATCGGGGTTTAAACCGTTGGTATATTTATCGGCACCAAAAAAGTTTTCGGCAGTTATGTAAACACGGGCATTTTTAATAACCGGAGTTTTGATCAGCCTTTTCAGATTATAGCCTAAGGTGATATCTCTTACCCTGATGTAATTTGTTGAGTAAACTGCATCGGCTGTAGCTGCAATCGGCGAATTATAGGTTGAATAGGCCTTACCAAAACGGCCATCGCCGGTATTGCTTTCAGAGCGCCACCTGTTGTTAAAGGTTTCCGGTTCGTTATCAGTAAAGCCCTGACCCGGACGTGATAGTGCACGTGCCAGCTCGGAGTAGATGGTACCGCCGGTTTGCCCTTGAACCAAAATACTCAGATCAAACCCTTTGAAACGGAAAGTGTTAGTTAAACCGAAAGTATAATCGGGATTAGGGTGACCAACAATTTGTTTGTCGGCCTCGGTGATGCTGCCATCCCCATTGGTATCCTCAAATTTAGGGTCGCCTGGCTGCTCGGCGCCGGCAGGGCCATACGTTGGATAATGCGCCGCAATATCAGCCGCGGTTAAAAAGCCATTATACTTTAATACATAAATGCTGTTCAAAGGCTGCCCGACACGTAATATCTGGTCGGACACGTTAAAGCCGTTCGGAACGATGATCTGTGTTTGACCGGGAGCCAGTGCCAATATCTTATTGGTATTATGGCTTACATTAAAAGTAGTATTCCATCCAAAACTTCCAACCGTATTACGGGTAGTAATTTCCAGTTCTTCGCCTATATTACGTACCGAACCTACGTTGGTTAAATAGCTTTGGAAACCGGTAACTTCTAATGTTTGTACGTTAAGCAACAGTTGTGTACTCAGTTTGTTATAATAATCTATCGACCCGGTGATACGGTTATTAAAGATACCAAAGTCTAAACCGCCGTCGTAAGTTTGCGAACGCTCCCACTTCAGATCGGGATTATAAATATTGGCAGGTGTTTGGCCGATAACGGCTGCCTGTGTACTGCCGAACACGTATCCGGCCGAAGCCAGGGTCGGCAAATCGTAATCGCCGATATTATTGTTACCGTTTACACCATATGAAAAGCGCAATTTCAGATCACTGATATTGGGCACGCTTTTCATAAAAGATTCCTGGATAACACGCCAGGCCACAGACGCCGACGGGAACACACCAAACTGGTTATTTACACCAAAACGCGACGAACCGTCGGAGCGTATACTTGCCGATAGCAGGTATTTGTCTTTAAAACCATACTGCACACGTGCAAAGTACGATTCTAAAACGCTTTGGGTTGAGGTTGTGCTGCCTGTGATAGCAGCGGCAGCGTTCAGTGTCTGGATAACAGCACTTGTATAACCACCGCTCGACTTAAGCGACGACTGATCGAAACGATCTAAATTGTAAGATTGCCCCAGCAACACATTCAAGCTATGATTTTTGGCAATAGTTGTGGAATAGTTAAGGGTGTTTTCGTTAACGAAGGTTTGTCTTGTGTAATTACTGTACGAACCCGAGTTTGCCGAAAGCAGGTTGTTCGATCCGGTAAACGTGCGGCTGGCCTGCGAACCTGTAGTGATATAAGGCACGTAGGAGTTTGAACTGCTGCTGGTATAATCCAGATTGACAGAACTTCTGAAAACTAATCCTTTTGCAATTTCATACTCACCATAAACGGTACCGAGCGTGCGGTATCTTTTAGTTGTGCCAACATTGTACATGAGTTTGCCTACGGGCGAGTTAGTAGTATTACTCCACACATATTGTGCATTTTTGCCGATGTTAGCTAAAACACCTACGGTATCCTCCTGCACCGGGCTCATGCTTAGGGCCTGGTGAAAAATGTTATCCTTGCCCTCAACGCCCGGATCCTGGGTAATAGAGTAAGTCGGCGCCAGATTTAAACCAAACTTCAATTTTTTGCTGGCATTGATCTCGACGTTTGCACGTGCGCTGTATTGCTTATAACCAAGGGCCATAACAAAACCATCCTGGTTTGCATAGTTACCCGATACAAAATAAGTTACGTTTTCGGTACCGCCCTGTGCCGATATCTCCGAGTTTTGCATAAAGCCGTTACGCTCTATGGCTTTTTGCCAGTCAACATATTCCAAACCGGGGTGGCCGGGTATCGACCAACGCGGATCGGGCATGTAACCTGCGCTTACCTGTGTACCTGATAAAGGCACTCCGGCCAGCGTTAGTTTTGCCCTGCGTGTATTGGCGTCATCATTAGCAGTAGCGCCAAAAGCACCTGCTTTAGCCACATAGGTAGCGTTGATTATTTCGGTAGCACGGTCTATCCACTCATCGCCGTTAAGCATGTTTAAGTGCTTTGCCGCAGCATTGTAACCGACATAGTTATTAAAGCTGATTTGCGGTTTACCCGTTTTGCCACGTTTGGTAGTGATCAGAACAACTCCGTTTGAAGCACGTGAGCCATAAATAGCAGCGGCAGCGGCATCCTTTAAAACTTCGATATTTTCGATATCGTTGGGGTTTATGTTATCCAGCGGGTTACCGGTTGAAAAACTGCCGCTCGACACGTTACTTGAGTTGGTAGTTAGCGGAAAACCATCGATAACATATAAAGGCTCATTACCCGCACTGATCGAACCCGAGCCGCGTACCTGTACGCTAAACGCTTTTCCGGGTACGCCTGTAGTTTGTTTAACTGTGACACCCGCCAGTTGCCCAACCAGCGCCTGATCAACACGGGTTATCGCTCGTTCGTCGAGGTTTTCGTTTTTCATTGTTGCTACAGCGCCGGTCACGTTCGATGCTTTTTGCGTACCATAACCAATTACCACAACTTCGTTCAGCGATTTGGCATTGGGCTCGAGCCTTACATTCACAACGCTGCGGCCACCCACGGCAACTTCCTGATCTGCATAGCCAACAAAGCTAAAAACAAGCGTACCGGTACCATCGGGTATGGCAATAGTATAGTTACCGTTAATATCGGTAACAGCGCCCGTTGCCTGCGAACCTTTCAATCGCACATTTACTCCGGGTAAGCCACCGTTATCATCGGTTACCTGCCCCTTAACGGTAAATACATTAATTGCCGCCTCCGCTTTGGCTATATTCTCGGCTTCTATGCGTTTAGCCTCGAGGTATTGCGGGTTAACGTTCAGCACTATCCGGTCGCTTATCACACGGTATAAAATCCCTTGTGGGGTAAGCAGCTTGTCTAATACTTCTTTTAAATCCAAACCTGTGGCGGCAAAGCTTACCTTCTGCTCGGTACGTACAACGCTTTTGCTGTACACAAATTTGATGTTCGCATCTTTTTCGAGTTTTTTTAAGGTGTTCTCTAAAGTGGAATTAGCCACCGTTAAATTTACCGGTCGCCTCAACACGTCCTGGGCGGCCAGGTTTTTAGCAAAAGAGACGCCACTTAATATTAGTGCTATTAACAGCTGACTAAACGTGATTCTCATAATTTTCCACCAGTATTTTGAGGAGAGTAAATAAAAATTCATAAATTCGTTTGTTTTATTTTGCTTAAAAATGAGACAATTAATCCCCTATCGCCTTGTAAAAGGCGTCACTCCGACGGGGCTTGAGTTCTAAAGCCGGGAGTGGTGATGACACTTCCGGTTTTTACTTGATCTTGCTTTTTATCTTTGCATATCTTCTCTGGGTTTAGCGTTTATTTATTAATTGGTTGCGGGTTTATTTCGGTATAGTATGATATTGGTATCCTCCATGGTATACGATACATTCAGCGAATTTTCGAGCATATCCAGTATTGCCGGCAAGCTTTGCCCTGTAAAATCAGCTTTAAGCAAATACTTGCCCAGTTCTTTGTCATCAGTATAAATGTGCATGCCGTATTGTTTATCCAACGTGCCCAAAACGCTCGAAAGCGGTACATTATCAAATGATATTGTTGATTTTTGCCATATCCGCATAGCCGACCTCGTTGTTTCACTATCCTTTTTTAGCAAATTGTTTTGTTGCTGATAGGTAACTTTTTGCGCCGGCAACAACATAACTTCCGATTCATCGTGATCGGGTATCTTAACCGAAACCTTCCCGGTAACTACCGAAACTTCCGTCGCGGCGTTTTGTACACCTTTAATCCTAAAGCTTGTGCCCCACACGCGGGTAATAACCCCGCCGCTGTAAATAATAAAAGGGTGTGCATGGTCTTTGGTCACTTCAAAAAAAGCTTCACCGGTCATTTTTACCTGCCTGTAAGCGCCTGCAAACTTTTTAGGGAAACGCAATTTACTTTGAGGGCTGAGCCAAACTACGCTGCCATCGCTTAATACCTGCTTGTAAATGCTGTTGGTTAAGTTACTCACCTCCATCTGCTCGGTGGCTGTTGTAAAAACACCGCCAGGGTCTTTCCCGCTTTTGCGAAACAGGTTTGCCCCTGCCCAAACCAGCAGCAGCATGGCAGCTATACCGCCCACTGTATATAATAGTTTAAGCGTTCCCCTATTTCTTACGGGTTCTTCATCAATAGTGTCGGTAATTAAAACTTTGTTTTTAAAGTTGTGCAGCATCAGCATTTTTAATGCCTCCTGTTCAACCGGGCTCATCGCTTCGAGCGGGTCATCCTGCTGTTCAAAAGCATCATACCATTGATAAAGCATAAAGGCTTCTTCGGGCGTGCATCCCCCATCAAGATATTTATGCAATAGCTCAGGTGTTATCCGGTATTTCATCTAAGTATTATATAGTAAGGTTTGATTTAAGGCTTATAATAGTAATGACATACAACCCAGGCATTACCCTAACTCTGATTTAAAATATTTTTTTCAAATAAATTTTGCGCAACCGATTAATTGCATTTATATTTGCAATCAAACGGTTGCAAGTTAAGATATGAGACGAGACATTTTCCAGGCCATTGCCGACCCAACCCGCAGAGCTATTATAGGTTTACTGGCCCTACAGGCCATGACACCCAATGCCATTGCCGAGCATTTTGACAGTACCCGCCAGGCGATATCAAAACACATACAGATACTGGCCGAGTGCGATGTGCTAACCCAGCAACAAAGCGGGAGAGAAATTTACTATCACTTTAATGCCAAAAAAATGAAAGAAGTAGACCAGTGGATAGAACAGTTCCGCCAGATGTGGGACGACCGCTTTAACCAGTTAGATAATTTATTACAAGATCTTTAAAAACCAGAACATTATGATCACCATCGAAAAAGATTTGGCAAAAAAACAACTGTACATTGTACGCGAATTTAAAGCACCTGTAGAAAAAGTATGGCGCGCCTGGACTGAGGCCGAACTTTTAGACAAATGGTGGGGGCCGCGCCCGTGGAACGCCGTAACCAAAACCATGAATTTTACCGAAGGTGGCACCTGGCTTTACGCGATGGTAGGCCCAGACGGCGAGCGTACCTCATGCCGTGTTGATTTTAAAAATATAAAACCCGGCGAAAGCTTTAGCGCAAGCTCGGCCTTTAGCGATGAGGACGGTAATGTATTGGACAGCTTCCCGGTAATGCATTGGGTTAATGTTTTTAAACCAACCGCAACAGGTTGCGTTGCCGAAATGACCATCAGCTTCAATAAAGAAAGTGACTTGAAAACGATTATCGAAATGGGCTTTGAAGGTGGTTTTACTATAGGACTGAACCAATTGGAAGAGTTGCTTAGTTAGCAGTCAATGGTCGATAGACCATAGTCCATACCCAAATCACTATGGACTACGGTCTGTCAACTATGGACTACTCACCAGATAAAGAACGCGCTGTTCAGCGTAACGCGCAGGCGTTTAATGGCTTTGGTAAGATGGCTCTCCACCGTTTTTTCAGAGATACCCAGCTCGATCGCGATCTCTTTGTTCGATTTGTTTTCGCGGCGGCTCAGTTCAAAAACCGAACGGCATTTTTCAGGCAGGTCGTTCAGGCCTTTTTCGATATTCTGCTGCAGGTCACGGGTGTTGATGGTTTCTTCCGTCGAGTTATCGGTATCGATCTTAAACAACTCCAGGAAATGGCCGTAAGCCTTGCGCCGGGTCTCCTTAGCGATATAGTTGAACACCAGGTTACGCACGGCAGTGTAAATATATCCCTCGAACGAGGTTTTGATCACGAGTGTTTTACGACCGGCCCACAGGTTGGTCAGAAACTCCTGCACCAATTCCTCAGATATTTCTTTGCTGCGCACACGTTTGTAGGCGAACGAATAAAGGCTCTTCCAATAACGGTTGTACAGTTCCTCGAAGGCTTCCATGCTATCGTTCCTCACCAAGCCCAGCAACTCACCATCGGGCAAAAGTTTGAATTCGGTATTAGCATTGCTTAAAGGCATGTACAGTCAGTTTATCACTCAGTCCAAAACGGTTAATACAAAAGCCAAACGGAGCTTAATGCATTATCCGGTTCTTATTATATAAGTAATACACAGTTGGGGGTAAAAGGTATTACAATTGGTTTGTAACAAACGTAGTACACTATCAGCATTTAACTGTCATGCACAATCCTGCCCGAATTATGAAGTTCTGAATACCCGATCTTACAGGGTATAGGTGAAGTGGACTACCTTATGCTCTCTGCCACCGCTTGAGCGGTAAAAATCGAGGGCATGCTCATCTTCGGCGTTAGCCTGCACATACATGGCCGACATCCCGCTTTTACTGCAATAATCTTTCGTAAAAGCGATCAATTGTTTGCCGATACCCCGGCGCTGGAACTCCGGTTTTACAGCTATATCGTAGATATACAGTTCTGAAATCTCGCCATTGTACATGGGCGAAATATAGCCCGTTAGCCCACCTGCAAGTTCACCATACACTATCGCGGCAAACGCAACAAAAACAGGGTTGGCTAACAGCCTTTGAGTATAGGTTTTGCTTACTTTAATGGGATGCTCCGCCCCGAAAACCTGTTGCAGCAGGATAAAAAGCTGCTGGGTTAAATCTAAATCGGTTGTGCTTAACTGTTTTATTTCAATTTGACGGGCGAAAGACATGGGCATTTATGGGTATTATTAATTTGCTTTTTGCTGATTTGACGGATCAACACGTAAAACCTTACGAAGTATGCCGATAATAATATTAGCTATAAAAGCTATCTGACTAACAGTAAACAATAATAGGCCTATAATAAATGTAATCACCCAGGCATTGTAACGCGATCCCATACTTTGAAACTCACTAAATGCATAATATCTACGCGGTGGTCCGGGAAATTCACGATAGCCAAATACGACGCAGAAAAATATACCAAGAGAAATCAATGTACCTACGACACATAGTTGACTTAGCCTTATGGATGCTAAATGTTTTTTAAAAACCAGGTTCACCGACCATAAAAACAATAAAGCTCCTGATGCAACCCTGCACAAGCTCACATTGGCGATCACAAAATATGTATCGTGCATGTTAATATCGATCACGCTCTGATTTGACGGCACAAACGAAACCAAAAACAACACCAAAGCCATTATCCCTAACAACTCGTACGGGCGCTTTTTAAGATTAAGAAAGGCAAATAGCTTTGTCATTTTGTTCTTGCTTCTCACTCTTAACCTACTCCTTCTCCAGCATCACCAACCTCACCGGCCCTACCAAACCCGATGGTTTCGGATCCCACTTAATGGCGGTAAACAAACCGTCTTCTCCACGATTATCGCGCAGGCGCGCCGGGAAATTGGTGTTATAAAATATCCGGTACGGGATGTGGCGCTTATCCATATCGCTGATGCGGTTAGCCATCAGGTTTGATACGTTTACCTCGAGCGTATTTACAGGTTTAAGCAGCGTGGCGGGGATATTGTACGAAAAATCCGGACCCAGCAATGTAGCCAGTTTCGCACCGTTCAGGTAAACCTCAGCCGTTTCGTAAACCTTACCCAGATCGAGTTTCCAGGCTGCGGCAGTTTCAAGCGGCTTATTAAAAGTAATGCTGTATTTAGCTGTTCCGCTAAAGCGCTTTACTTCCGGGCCGGGCAATTCTGTCCACGATGTTAAGCTGGTTTGCTTAGCTTCAGCAGGCAGTTCGGGGCCGCCTTCGGTAAAGGTAACCGTCCACTCGCCTTTTATTTCGGTTACCCTGGTTGTGGGCTTGTAATAAGCATACAAATTGCCTTTTACGGCCGTGGCCGATGTTTGCAAGATACAGCTTTCGCCAGGCTGCAGTTGCAGATAAACTTCGGTACCACCTGCCGGTACTTTACGGCTGCGTGCGAGGCCGCTTACTTTAAACATCGGGTCGAATAAGATTACAGATGCCGCATTTCCCGACAAGGGAACCCAACCCTCAACACCTTTGTTGCTTTTATTGGCGATGAAATAATAATCGCCGGCTCCGTAATTACGGCGCACAAACTGTAGTCCTTTTTCAACCATAGGCTCACGGCGGGTTTTGATGGTTCCGAGCAGTTTATCCAGGTTATCACCCATTAATACTGCTCCTTTGCCATAAACAGCTTTTTTTACATCGGCAGCGCCTTTTGCAAAATTCAATTTAGCAATCAGATCGGTCAAAGCGGCTTTACCAGTGCCATCCTTATCCAGGCCGGGTACATCGGCTGGCAAGTTTTTACAGATGATCACTTGCGCTCCGCCTTCGGCCAGCTTCATCAGTTGGCTAAAAGTTGCCAACGGCATGTATTTACAACCCGGCACTACAATGGCCTTGTAACTGCCGCCACCAGTTGTTTTGATACTGTTGCCATTCAGCACGCTTGCCTGTATTTGCTTATCGGATATATAATCGAAACTATAACCTCTGTCCAGCAGGTTTTGCGCGTTATCCTCAAACAAACTCCCCGTAAACTCGGGATGCATGCCATCGTAATGTTTTAACAGGTTACGGCCGGGCTCCATAAAGCTGTCGAATATGGGGTAGTATAGTAATACATCATTATCAGCGCGGCCGCTTTGCAAAAACGACTGGCAGCGGGCGATGTATTCGTTAAGCGTATGGAGATCATGCCATTGCGGATTGCTGGGCACAAAATGTACTGCCGCGTAAAACAGCCATCCCGGCCAGGGTGCGGATGGAGGCGAATAACTGATGCCATGGTAAAACACATGGTTAACGCCACCTAACAACAGTTTATCAATAGCCAGTTTTACATCGCCTAACGATGAAGTAAAATGCTCGTTGAGCCAGGTGGCCGATTCGGAAGAAGCGAGTTTTTTACCACTTACATGTGCTGCTGAAGTGGCAAACCTGTAGCGTAGCGGCTCGTTACCTTCTGTTTCGGGGATGTCGATAGCACTGTACAGATCGAGGATATTTGCGGGCGAACCGTGCGACTGGTTACGGATCAGCGCGCTACGGCCATTGGCCCAGGCATGCCACGGTGAGGTGAAGTTATCCAGCACCAGGTCTGAAATAGTTTCGCGGTAATCGCACAAAACGCGGGCGTTGTTCTTGTTTTCTTTGCTGAACAAGGCAGGCAACTGCGTAAGCAGATCATAGCCACGGCGTTTTTTAAACTCATCAAAAAAATTTGGCGTAAAGTTGGCCTGACCCCGGGCATCGTCCACCTCGTACGAATCGTTAAAAAATGCCCGGATATCTCCAACATCCTTGCTCTTAAAAGCCTGGTCAAACCTGTCGAGATAAACCTTCAATGCATCCTGCGAAAAATGATCGATTACAAAACCCTCACCTCCCGGTGCTGCTCGTTCGACCATTTTGCCATGCAACCCCATAAAAATGGCGCATAGGGTCCAATCGGGTCCGGCCGGGGCCTTCCAGTTTAACTTGCTGGTTTTGGGGTCAACCTTATCTGTCAGGTTTAAAATTTCACCGTTAGGGCCGTAAGCCATCAGCACCTGTAGAGGCAGAGCCATCTGGAAGCGAACCTGATCGAGCGCAAGGGCCTGCAGGTTTTTATTTGACGCGATGGGCAGAACCAGGGCATTGATAGGTGGCGCCTTGCCCTCCGCGCTCACCATTGGCTGCTGTATATAGCGGACTACATCTTTCAGGCTATCGTTACCTTTTACATCATAGTTTTCGAGCACCATGTTTTTGGCAGCGTTATCCACATCTATCCATGGGCCGCCAAAGGGCCAGCCGGTAGCATTGGCCATATCAATGCCCATATCCAGGCGTTTAGCCTCGTGCAGGGTATGGGTAAGCATATCCACCCATTGCGGCGACAGGTATTGAATAAATTTATCCTCCTGGCCCTTTACGCCATAAATAGGTGTGATCTCCAGCCCGCCAATACCAGCTTTGCTATAAGTTTCGAGATTGGTGGTCAGGTCGGGCTTATTTACCGCACTGCCTTGCCACCACCAACGCGCCCAGGGCTTGGCCTGTTTGGTAATGGCCGGCCAGTTGATCTGCGAAAAACTGTGCAGGCAGGTTAACAAAAATATAACGATAAGGTAAATTTTGCGCATCAGGAGTTAAGGTTTATAGGTTAAATATAAGCAATTAAATTGACCCGAACATGCTGTACGATCAGATTGAGTATTTTTTGATCTTTTAAAAACCGGCAGTCACATTAACTGTTGGTTAAATACAGATAAGGTAAATAAAATGAAAACATTCGTCATATTGATCGTCGGTATAGCGTTGACCTCGACAGCTTGCCGGGGCGATCACCCGGCAAATGCGGGCAGGGACACTGCCAGGCAACATTATAATGTTCATTCGACCCTGGATACGAGCAAAATAAATACGCCGGGCGGCGATGCCGGTTTGGATAACGGCGGTTCGGGCGGGACCAGGATAGCAAAGGATACTACACCAATCAAAAACAATAAAAAATAACGGCCATGGCTACCAAAACACAATCACGTAAAAAGCCGGTGCGCAAATGGTCGGCCAGGGTAACACAGACCAGCGATGCGCTCGATTTGGAAAAAGACATTTTCAAATCGAAAAACCCTGATAAGATCGCTTCATCGCTCAAACATTCGGCCGAGGTGAGTCACAAAAGGAAGGCCTCGCCTTTTCAAAGTGCGATGAGCATGCTCAATTTTTATGAGAACCGGGCCGGGAAAAACCTGACCAAAAACCAGAAAGCACCTTTGGAAAAAGCCAAGAAAAAACTGCGGAAACTATTTGGAAGGGAGGAAAAATAACATGACGAGGGTCAGCACGGCGCAATAATCAGGATGGTTTAAAGGCATTATGGCAATAATTGATATATTTAGCCCTGATGAAAAAACTGTTTTACTACCTGTCGCTCTTAGTGTTGCTCATTTCAGCCTGCCATACCGATAGCTCCACCTCGCATAAAACAGTTTATAACATCAATCTGGACGAAGGCCTCACCTCGCTCGATCCGGCTTTCAGCCGCAACCAGTTTGCCATATGGATGGCCAACCAGGTTTTTAATGGCCTGGTGCAGATTGACGACAGCCTGGACATACAACCCTGTATAGCCAAAAAATGGGATATATCGCCCGATGGCACCTTATATACTTTTCACCTGCGCAACGATGTTTATTTTCATGATGACCCACATTTTAAGGATGGTATTGGCCGCAAAGCCGTAGCTTCGGATTTTGTATATAGCTTTTCGCGATTGATCGATCCTAAAGTTGCATCGTCGGGTTCGTGGATATTCAGTGATAAAGTCTCCGGCAAGGAAGCTTTTACAGCTGTCAACGACAGTACCTTTTCTATCAAACTCACCAAACCTTTTCCGCCTTTCATTAGTATGTTAACTGCACAATATTGCTCGGTGGTGCCTAAAGAAGTGGTTGAATTTTATGGAAAGGATTTTCGCGATCATCCCATAGGTACCGGTCCGTTTAAATTTAAATTTTGGAAAGAGGGTGAAGAACTGGTATTACTCAAAAACGAAAAATACTGGGAAAAAGATAGTACCGGCAAAGCCCTGCCTTATCTGGATGCCGTACGCGCTACATTTATCAATGATAAGCAGACCGCCTTTATGGAGTTCCTGAAAAAGAACCTCGATTTTTTTAACGGCGTCGACGGCAGCTACCGCGATGATATCCTCACCAAAACCGGGCACATTACCCAAAAGTACCGGGGCAAGTTTCAGTTTATCAGTCGCCCGTATTTGTGTACCGAATATTTGGGCATGCTGATAGACAGCACATTGCCCATAGTAAAAAGTTCGCCTTTGCGTTATAAAAAAATACGGCAGGCTATCAATTACGCTATCGATAAGCAAAAGATGATCAAATATCTGCGCAATAGCATCGGTACGCCAGGCTACTCTGGTTTTGTGCCCTTGGGTATGCCAGGCTATAATAAAAACGAGGTACGTGGTTACCGGTACGATCCCGAAAAAGCGCGCCGTTTATTAGCTGAAGCCGGCTTTCCGAACGGGAACAATTTGCCTGAGATATTACTAAGCGCCACCACCACCACCCGCGACCTGATCGAATACATCCAGGGCGAGTTAGGTAAGGTTGGCATTAAAACCCGCGTGGAGGTAACCCAGGGCGCCAGCCTGCGCGAACTGATCTCGAAAAACGGGGTAAACTTTTTTCGCGGCACCTGGATAGCCGATTATCCGGATGGTGAGAATTACCTCTCGGTATTTTATTCCAAAAACAAGATACCTTTCGGGCCAAACTATACCGGGTTCAACTGCCCGGCATTTGACGCCTTATTTCAAAAATCATACACCGCCAAAAACAACGAGGACCGTTTTAAACTGTATCGCGAGATGGACAATATTGTAATGGAGCAAGCGCCAGTTGTGGTATTATATTACGATAAACTGGTGAATATGTACCAGAACAATATCAGCGGGTACGGTGTAAATGCGCAGAATTTGATGGTGTTGAAGCGGGTGAAGAAGTCCTGAGTCCTGAGCTCGGAGTCTTGAGTCTTTTGTTCGACGTCAGAAGCCCAGAATATTTTATTACAATATCTTAATTAAAAAGGCACAATACAAAAATGCCCAACTTTTCAGTTGAGCATTTTTTATTATTTATCATCTTGAGCTTCGAATTATTGAAGGCTCTTGGCTCAAGACTCCAGGCTCAAGACTATCTTCCCGACGGGCCGCTGTTACCCTGATCCTGCTTCAGGTCGTCGTTGTTAACACCTTTTTTCTTTTGCTGGGTCGGGTCGTTCGGATCGGCGAATTTGAATTTACCAAACCTGTAGCTGAACGATATCCCGAACGAACGGAACGGAAACTCGGTATTGCTGAACTGGGTGTAGCCCTTACCCTTGCTGCTGCTGTTGAAAGCTTTGTTCTCGGTAAACGGATCGAAAGTATTCACACCTATGCTGGCCTGTTTGTTCCAGAACTCCTTTTTCACACCGATGATCCACAGGCTGAACGATGGGATAGTGCCCTGTACAGTACGTTTCGGTGTGTTAATGATCACGAACGACTCTGCGGCGAAACCATTTTTAAAGTTTAACGAGCCGCTTACAAAAGCGTTAACCGATACATAAGTACCGTTCTGCGAAGCATCGAGGTTGAACACACCTGTCGGATCGGGTTTATAAGTATAAGCATTAACACTACCACGGAAGGTTAAATAGCTTGTCGGTGATATGGCACCGAATACACTGCTGCCGATCGAGCTGTTCGAACCGATGTTTTGATACTGGGTGATGGTCCTTTCGCTGCCTGCGGCTGTAGCTATACCTTCAATAAGGTTATTGGTATATTTATAGTATAACGAAGCATTGATAACCGATGAACCGATATAAGTAGAGTAGTTAAACTCAGTGTACTGCGATATCTCCGGTTGCAGTTGCGGGTTACCTATAGTAGTGGCTACATTGTTGCTTTTGTTAACAAACGGGTTAAGGTAAGTTAAACTTGGCCTTTGTATACGTTTGGTATAGGTTAACTTGTAAGTCGAATTTTTGATGGTTTTCGACACAGCAAAAGTTGGGATGAACACGGTATAACCGTTGCTGAAATGATTCAGGCCGGTAGCCAGGCTCGAAGGCGTACCATCGATCTGGGTATTTTCAACACGCGAACCTAATTGCAGCGAGTAGCTTTTTGGTAAGGTAAAGGTAACTACGCCATAACCCGCATAAATGTTCTGGTTATAATCGTAAGTGTTCGACAGGTACGGTGCGTAAGTAAAGGTATTCGGATCGGCATCGGTATTTACACCGTTCGACAGGCCCTGGTAGCTATCATAAACACTGGTTAAACGGCGGATGATAGTTTTACCGCCGGCTTCGATCTTTACCTTTTCGTTTACAGGCAGGGTATAATCTGCCTGTAAGGTATACTCATTGTTGGCGCCGTTATTTTTTGATAACAAATCGGTATCGGCTTTGATCGAATACAACGAAGTAGAGCTAAAGTCGGTTATACCGTGGCTCCATTCACCTGCTATATCAATTTGATGGCCTTCCTTTTTAAATTTATGCACGTAGTCGTTGTTCCAGTCAAAACCGCCAAAAGTTGTTTTGCTATGATTTTCTGAGAGGTAGTTGATCAGGGTACCGGCTTTATCAAACGCCGATGTCGAATTACCGTCGGCTTTAAAACCACCCTGGTTTAAGGCAATGTTGGAGTTAAAGCTGTTAAAGCTGTTAAAATCGTAGCTTAAAGAACCCGAACCACGGTAGCCGTAACGTGCAATACGTGTCGAACTGTTGGAGTGGGTATAGTTGTTGGCATCAAAATCGGTACCCGAAACGGTGGTACTGGTTTGCGGCCAGGTAAAGTTGCCGCCAAAGTTACCGGTAACGCTCAAACGGTTCTGGTTGATGTTCAGGTTGGCGTTGCCGTTGTTCTGACGTGTGCCCACACCACCGCTTACCGAACCGCTTACACCCGATACTTTATTGCTTTTGGTAACAATGTTGATGATACCAGCCGAGCCTTCAGCATCGTATTTTGCTGATGGCGAAGTGATCACTTCGACGTTCTTGATCTGGTCGGCGGGGATCGATTTCAACACATCGGCCAGGTTATTCGCCATAGCACCCGATGGTTTGCCGTTGATCAAAACTTTAACATTCTGATCGCCACGCAATGATACGTTGCCATTGATATCCACGTTAACCAACGGCACTTTGCGCAATACATCGCTGGCGTTGCCGCCGGTGCTGGTGATATCCTTTTCGGCGTTGAAAACGATCCTGTCGACTTTAGTTTCGATAATCGGGGCTGCGCTGGTAATGCTAACTGTACTTAATGTTTTGCCGGCCGGTGCCACCACGATGGTACCCATGTTAAAATCGGGCTTTTGCGGGGTGGTTACAACCGGGTCGATAGTTTTTGAAGGATAACCTATAAAAGTAATGGTAACTTTATACTTACCGATTTTCATATCGTTGAGTTTAAAATTACCTTTTTCGTCTGTCAAAACACCATTTAAAGGCACTTTACCACCGCTGCGGAATACCGCTACCGTGGCATAGTCCAATGGTTTTTTGGTAACAGAGTCGATAACCGTACCCGATATTTTACCAACGATAGTGGTCCCTCCGCCCAACTGCGCCCTGGCCGATATCGTGATACAGATTATTGCTGCAAGAATGTAAAAACGTTTCATTATTATTTTTTTGTAATTGGAGGCGAAAATACCCGAATTGTTACAAGTAAATGGCGAAAATTTTATAATTATGTTTTGATCGGCGCATTTTTCTTAGCGATTGCTAAATATTGTACTTTAGCGTTATGCAAACCCATACGATCACCAATACTGTAGGTAATACGCCATTAGTAAAACTGCAAAATATAGTACCGGCCGGCTGCGCTGATATTTATGTAAAGCTGGAATACTTTAACCCGACCGGCGCTTACAAAGACCGCATGGCCCTGGCCATCATCGAAGGCGCCGAAAAACGTGGCGAACTGCGCCCGGGCATGACGGTTATTGAATGCACGGCAGGTGGTACCGGCCTGGCCATGGCGCTGGTATGTACAGCAAAAGGATACAAGTTTAAAGCGATCACGTCCGACGCTTTCGCAAAAGAAAAACGCGATAGCTTAAGAATATTCGGGGCTGAGGTTGAACTGATACAAAGCGAAGGAGGAAAGATCACGCCCGACCTGGTGCCACGTATGATCGAATACACCAAAAAGCTAAGCGAAGATCCAAATTATTACTGGACCAAACAGTTTGAAAACACCGATGCATTTAAAGGCTACAACAATTTAGGCCGTGAGATATTGGCGCAGCTCAATGCCCCGGTACATGTGTTCTGTGCGGCACAGGGCACAGGCGGGATGATAACCGGCACATCGCAGGTATTGAAGCAGGCTGATCCTGATACACGTGTTATCGTATTAGAGCCCGAATCGGCTCCCCTGTTAAGCAAAGGCATTAAAGGTGCGCACTCGGTCGATGGAATTGGTTCGGGCTTTATCCCACCCCTGCTGCAATACTGCAATTACAATGAGGCCCAAACAGTTGATGAAGCCGAGGCCCGGAAAATGGCGCGACTGCTTGCTGCGAAAGAAGGCATTTTGGGCGGTACCTCAACCGGGCTGAACGTTTACGCAGCCATCCGTATAGGCAAAGAGCTGGGCCCCGGCCACAATGTGGTTACGGTAGCCTGCGATTCGGGTATGAAATATATGTCGGGTGGGTTGTTTGAGGGATAGAATTAAGATGCAAGAACCAAGATACAAGACACTTTGCATTTGAGTTTTATTCAAAAAAAGGTAAATTTTTTTTGACACGCTACCCGCCTTAAACTTCGGTCTGAAAAGCTATATTTACCTTCCAATAAAATCCGGAAATGAAAAAGTATCTCGCAGTTTTTGTTTTGATCATTGTTTCGACGCTGTCGATCTCCTGGGGCGATAAAGGCCATAGCGCCATCGGGATGATTGCCCAAAATCATTTAAACACCAAAGCGCAGGCCGCCGTTAAAGAACTGCTGGGCCGCGACAACCTTGCCGATGTAGCCAATTATGCCGATGAGATCAAGGGCAACCAGGCCATGCGTTATACAGCGCCCTGGCATTTTGTTGACCTGCCGTCGGGTTATACTTTTGAACAGTTTGCACAGGCTATTAAATCAATGCCTGTTGATAAAGGCAACGTTTATTCGATCATTTTAAATTGTGAACGCGACCTGACTAATCCGAACAAAAGCCGCACCCAAAAGGCCTTTGCTTTGAAGCTTTTGGTGCACTTTGTAGGCGATTGTCATCAACCCCTGCACATTGGCCATGAAGAAGACAAGGGCGGGAACAACATCGGAATAACATTTATAAACGAAGGCGGAAACCTGCACGGATTGTGGGATTATATGCTGATCGATCATGAAAAACTGAGCTACAAACAAATGGCCGAAAAATACGATACGGCTACCCCAACCCAGATCAAACAATGGCAGGCCGACCCGGTGATCAAATGGCTGTACGAATCGTACCTGATTGCCGGAGAATTATACAAAGAGGCTGCCGAAAATCATGATTTTAAAGAAGATTATTATACCGATCATATCGACCTGGTTCATCAGCGGATACTGAAAGCAGGTATTCGTTTGGCAGGCGTGCTTAACGCGACGTATGATGCAGGTGGCGAATAACTGTTAATTCTTAAACAGCCTGGTCCCAGCAGGCTTTAGTTGAGTGGTATCCAGTTTCGTTCCGCTCTTAAGGCGCAGTTCTATCACACCATACTGTGCCACTTTGCCGTATTTAATTATAGCAGAGCTATCCTTCAAAACGTTGATGGCCTCAATATCATTAGGGTTTAACGCTTTTGCATCGGCATCACCTTTATAAATCATCTTATCCTGCAAAAAGATCACCCAAAGCGGGGGCTTGCTCATCATTTGCGCACGGCCCGGTGTACAAATACGAATTGTGACGTTATTCCCTGGTTGCCAGGTTGTTTGCGCTGCCACGATGCCGCAAACAAATAACAGTATAATTATCGCGATGCTTCTTTTCATAAGGTTAATTGATTCACACTAAGTTGAACATTTTAAATCGGTGTAATCATAACAAATCGGTGAAATCCACTAAGGTAAAATTGAAGTTACATAATACTGCTTTCAGGATAGCACAGGATGATTATCAGCCATGCTTGTTATACTTTTAATTATTGCTGATAACATTCTGTAAGCAACAAACTAACCATTAACCTAAAAAATGTCATTGCGATCAATAATACTATTGACTGTTGGCGTATTCTGTATTCGGCAATCCCTGGCGCAAAGTAACTGGCAAAAAATAACGATGCCTGCCCTGGCCGAGGTAAAGGCAAATTTCATGAACCCGCCATCGCAGTATAGCTCCACTGTTACCTGGGGCTGGGATGGCAACATGACGCGCGATGTCATCGCCCGCGACCTGGATAAACTGTACAGTTTCGGCTTCCGTGCGGTAACCATCGAAGCAGGGTATAACATGGCTGGTAAATACCTGAGCGATGCCTGGTTCCAGTCCATAAAAGTGGCCGTCGAAGAAGCCAAAAAACGCGGTATGCATATCTGGATCATCGACGAAGGCAAATACCCCAGCGGTTTTGCGGGGGGCAAGTTTAGCGAGGAACACCCCGAATTGCGCATGCAGGCATTGACCGTCGCCGCACGCATCCATGCCGATGCAGGCGAGACCATTGATCGCGAAGTGCCCGATGCGGTAAGTGCTATCGCGGTAAACACAGCAGATAAAACCAGTAGAAGCATCGACGTAAATAACGGTAAACTCCATTTTACCTCACCTGCCGGCAGTTGGGATATTACCGTGGTTCAGCATCAGTTTAAAACATCCCCTACACGTTCGGCTAATAATCCTGCCAAAGGTAAAGATGGCACCGCTTCGCTGATAGATTACCTTAACCCCGAGGCTACCAAACAATTTTTGGCATACACCGAAGAACAGTATAAAAAGTATATCGGCAGCGAGTTTGGCAAAACCATTTTAGGCTTCCGCGGCGATGAGCCCGCATTTTCGTATACACCGTGGTCACCCAATCTGCCGATGGTATTCAAACAAAAAAAAGGCTACGACATAACACCTTACCTGGCTTCTTTCTTCATCAAAGACCCTTCACCAGAGCAAATCAAGGCCAGAGCTGATTTTTACGATGTATGGTCGGATATGTTTGGCGAGAACTTTTTTAAACCCCAGGGCGACTGGTGCAAAGCCAACGGTGTGGAATACATGGTGCATCTGGATAAGGACGATGATATGCAGCCTTTTGTACGCAGCGGCGGCGACTTTTTTAAGGATATGAAAGATGTCCAGATCCCCGGCGTCGACGTGATCTGGCACCAGATAGGCTGGGATACGGTCGCTAACTTCCCAAAATTCGCCTCTTCGGTATCACACATCTATAACAAACCAAGGGCATTGAGCGAAAGTTTCGCGGCATATCGCCCTAAGCTCGACGATGAACACGCCAAATGGATACTGGATCACCAGATGGTGCGTGGCATCAACCTGTTCGAAATGATGTTCATGGGTTCATCAGCCGCAAGCGGTACTCCCCGGGCGCAAAGCTACATGCTGGAACCGGCTTTCCCCGACCTGGTTAAGTATACCAATCGTGCCTGCTACCTGCTCAGTGCCGGTCGCCCGGCAACTCAGGTAGCCGTTTACCTGCCAACAAGCAGCTTATGGATGGGGGATACGAAAACAGATAAAAGCGAAATAGCCCTGGCTGAGCAATTACTAAATACCCAGCACGATTTTGATTTTGTAAGCGAGCAGGCTTTGGAGACCGACCTCGAACTGACCAAAGGCGAGTTTAAAACAGCATCGGGAACTACCTATAAAACCGTGATTGTTCCGGCAGTAACCGTTATGAGCGAGGTCGCCATCCATCGCATACGTGCTTTTGCCAAAGACGGCGGACAAGTTATTTTTATGGATAAAACGCCCGACATTTTAACTAAGGGCACATTTTTAAAAGCCTACGATGCTGCCCACGGCCCTACTAATTATAAGTGGTGCCGTGTGCAGGTTGGCCCGACAGATTTTGCCAACATCACCAATTTTGATGTAAAGCTGCGCAAACCCGCACCGGCCATAAAATACATACACCGCGTAATCAAGGATGCCGATATTTATTTTTTTTTTAACGAAGGCGCTGAAGAGCAGACCAATACGGCAACTATCACTCAAAATGGCTTTGTATATGCCTGGGATGCCATGACCGGCGACATGACCAACGAGATGGCCTTTAAACAGGGCGAGTACACCAGCTTCCAGCTCAAACTTAAATCACACGAAACCCGCTTTTATGTGGTTGTCAGGAAATAGCTAAAAATAATTGTAATATTGACATGAATTATAAACACCATTTAAAATGAAAATTATTCGTCAAGTTACAGCATTGGCTCTGTTTTGCCTTCCGGCGATGGCATGGGCACAACAGGCAAAAATTATTACCATCCAGGCTGATAAGCCAACAGTTAATGTATCGCCCAATATGTGGGGCATCTTTTTCGAAGATATTAACTTTTCGGCCGATGGCGGCCTGTATGCCGAATTGGTGAAAAACCGCTCGTTCGAGTTTCTAAAACCTATGATGGGCTGGAAAGAAGTGCGTGGTAATGGTGGCTCGGGCAGCGTGTTGATTATTAATCGCGGTAACGAAAATGTTAATAACCCGCGTTTTGCACGCATTACAGTAAAAGGAAATACCGGTTATTACGGTTTGACCAATGAGGGTTTTCGTGGAATGGGCATCAAAAAAGATGAGCAATACAATTTTTCCATCCTTGCCCGTAAAAGCGAAGGAAATGTAAAGATCAAAGTACAATTATTAAGCGCCGATGGTAAAACCGTTTTAGGCGAAAATGCCCTGCAGGGCTTTACCGATAAATGGGATAAATACAAAACATCGTTCACAGCCAATGCTACCGACGCGAAGGGCCAGTTTGCTATTTTATTTGAGGGACAGGGTGTACTGGATATCGACATGGTATCGCTTTTTCCGCAGCATACCTGGAAGGAACGCCCCGGCGGCCTGCGCGCCGACCTGGCTCAAAAGCTGGCCGACCTGCACCCGGGCTTTGTACGCTTCCCCGGTGGATGCATTGTGGAGGGGCGCGACCTGGCCAACCGTTACCAATGGAAAAAAACCGTTGGCGACGTGAACGAGCGCGAACTGATCATCAACCGCTGGAACATCGAGTTCCCGTACCGCTCCGCTCCCGACTATTTTCAGAGCTACGGCCTGGGTTTCTTTGAGTACTTCCAACTGGCCGAAGATATCGGCGCCGAGCCGTTGCCCATTTTAAACTGCGGTATGGCTTGTCAATATAATAGCGCCGAAGTTGCGCCGCTTGATCAGATCGATCCGTTTATACAGGACGCCCTGGACCTGGTTGAGTTCGCCAACGGCGCAGTTACCACTAAATGGGGTAAGCTGCGTGCCGCGATGGGCCACCCCGCTCCTTTCAATCTAAAAATGATGGGCATCGGCAACGAGCAGTGGGATGTGCAGTACCTGGACAGGTATAAGCTTTTCGCGAAAGCATTTGCTGCCAAATACCCCAATATCAAACTGGTAACCAGTTCGGGCCCGTCGCCAAGCGGTGATAAGTTCGACTACCTGCAAAAAGAACTGCGCGCGCAAAAGGCCAACTTTTTAGATGAGCACTATTACCAGTCGCCCGATTGGTTTATGCAAAATGCATCCCGCTACGATAATTACGACCGTAACAGCAGCAAAATATTCGCCGGCGAATATGCCGCGCATGCTAAGGAACCAAAAAACGCCAAAGAAGCCGAAGCCATGAACTGCTGGATAAGCGCCCTGGCCGAAGCCGCCTTCATGACCGGCCTTGAGCGTAATGCCGATGTGGTACAAATGGCCAGCTATGCGCCTTTGCTGGCTCACGTAGATGCATGGCAATGGCGCCCTGACCTGATCTGGTTTGATAACCTGCGCTCGGTTGGCACACCTAATTATTATGTGCAGCAGTTGTTTTCGGCCAATAAAGGCACGCAGGTAGTACCAGCTTTAGCCGATGGTAATGTAATTGCCGGTAAGGATAGTTTATACAGCAGCGCTACTATCGATAAAAAGAACAATACAGTTATTATTAAACTGGTAAATACATCGGCGAAAGCCATGCCGGTTAGTTTAGATATCAAAGGTAAAATAAACGGCACAGGTAAATGGACAGAGTTGACATCGGTAAACTTATTGGATATCAACACGCTGGATGATCCTAAAAAGATTTACCCGGTTGAGAAAGCGATAAACGGACGTAGTGTAACACTGGCGGCACATTCGGTTAATATGATAACGTACGAAACGAAACTATAAAACTATGTTATTGCGAAGGACGAAGCAATCTCTGAGGAAAGCCGGCGACATGTCCTATGAGATTGCCACGTCATCGCTGTTTTCAACGCGCTCTTCCTCGCAATGACAAATGTTAATATAAATGACCAACTGTTTTAGACCCATACTAATAATCGCATTCCTTTTGCAAGGGATAAGCGCCATAGCGCAGTTTAAACCCGATACACAGGGGTACAGCCGCCCAGTATTTGTGCAAAAGCAACATCCTAATAAAAAACATTATCTGATAACTAATTTTGGCGCCGCGGGCGATGGCAAAACGATCAACACTATCTCGATACAAAGAGCTATCGATGAGTGCTCGGCAAAAGGCGGTGGCGTGGTCGAAGTCCCGGCAGGTACGTTCATCAGTGGGTCCATCTTTTTAAAAAAGGGTGCAGATCTGCTTATCGACGCCAAAGGCGTGTTAAAAGGATCACTCAATCCGGATGATTATCCGCAGATACAAAGCAGCTTCGAAGGGGTCGATAGGATGTATACTGCCGCGTTTATCAACGCGCAAAACCTGTCGGGTTTCGAAGTATATGGCGAGGGCATGATTGATGGCTCGGGCGAAGATTATATCGCCGTTCATCGAAATATTACAACTAAACCTAAACCCGGCAAACCAAGATTGATCTGCTTCGATCATTGCAAAAACTTTACCATATCTGGCTTGCAATTGCATAACCAGGCCGTTTGGTGCCTGCACCTGTTTAAATGTACCGATGTTGTTGTTAACGGGTTAACCATAACCGCGGAGCACAACATCCCCAGCAGCGACGGGATAGATATCGACCAATGCACGCGGGTAGTGGTAAGTCATTGTGATATAGATGTAAATGATGATTGCATCTCGATCAAAGCCGGCCGCGAAACCAACGCTGTACCCAATTTGCTTTGCCAGGATATCACCATCGAAAATACCCGCTTTGGCTACGGGCATGGCGGCGTAGCGATGGGCAGCGAAACTTCGGGCGGAATTAAAAATGTTTTGGTAAGCAACTGCATTGCCGAAGCAGGTAACTGGGCTCCGGTAAGATTTAAATCGCAGCAAAGCCGCGGCGGTGTGGTTGAGCATATTGTATTCAAAAACTTTGAACTGAAAGGTGTGACTAAGGCTTTTGAAATGAATATGAACTGGACAAGTTCGCACGGTGTATTGGCTGCGCCATCAAACCCTTTACCGGTTGTGAAAGATGTAGAACTCATCAATGTGTGCGGCACGGCCAAAAGCGGCGGCAGCCTGCGGGGGTTAAAGGGTAGCCCGATAACCAATATAAAATTCACCAACTGTAAGATAGAAGCCCAAACCGGTTTAAAGATGACGGATGTTAAAGATGTGGACTATGCGGGTTTGGATTTGAAAGTTAGTGAAGGTGAGAAAATAATTAATGGAATACCAAAAGAATAACTAATTAAAACGTTGTTGCGAGCGGTAACGAAGACAACCGCACGAAGTAAGCTCATGAATACCTATAAAAAACAAACTATAGCATTCATAATCTCTACATAGGACACTCGATGCTTATAACCGGACCTGTATAGCATAGAGATTGCTTAGTGCCTCGCAATGACGTGATGGAAGAAGAAAAGAAACAACCATGAATAAACTCAACAAATTATCAACGGCATTACTGACAGCGCTGGCCATCACAGGCACGGCATCGGCACAAAAAACCGACTTTAAATTCGAGTTTGGCTCGGGAAAGAAAATTAAAGAAGGCTATACATCGGTAACACCGGCAACTGTCTATACCAAAGATCAGGGGTATGGTATCGATTTTGGGTATCCCGCCGAAGCTGTGGATAACGGCGGCAAGGATCCGCTTAAAGCGAGCAATCTTACCGGCAGCAAACCCTTTTATTTTTCGGTGGATGTACCCGAAGGAAATTATAAAGTAACCGTTACTTTGGGCGATGCCAAACAAGCTACAGTTACTACGGTAAGGGCAGAGTCGCGCCGCTTAATGCTGGAGAAAGTAGAAACCAAACCCGGCGAGTTTGTCACCAAAACATTCGTCGTTAATATCCGCAAACCGCAAATTGATGGTGGCACTAAGGTTGGCTTAAAGGACAGAGAACTAACAAAACTGGATTGGGATGATAAATTGACCCTTGAGTTTAATAATTCCCACCCAGCAGTATCGGCAGTTGAAATAACCAAAACCGACGACCAAATAACCGTTTACCTTGCCGGCAACAGCACCGTTGTCGATCAGGACGATGAACCCTGGGCAAGTTGGGGGCAAATGATCCCGCGCTTTTTTAAACCCGGCGTTGCCATTGCCGACCATGCCGAATCGGGTTTAACACTGGCCAGTTTTAAAGGCTCGCGCCGTTTGGATAAAGTATTCAGTACCGCCAAACCCGGCGACTATCTGTTTGTCGAGTTTGGCCACAATGACCAGAAAGAGCGTGGCCCTAACACCGGTGCCTGGAAAGCCTACACCGAAAGCTTTAAATATTTTATCGAACAGGCCAAAGCCAAAGGCATAATACCCGTCGTGGTAACATCAACCAGCCGCCGCGCTTTTAGCGATACTACCGGCAAAGTGGTAAACACACTGGGCGATTTCCCCGCGGCGGCACGCAAAGTTGCACAGGATGAAAGCGTAGCACTGATAGACGTTAACGCCATGACAGCCGATTTTTACAATGCTTTAGGTAAAGAGGCCTCAACTAAGGCTTTTGTACACTACGCTGCCAATACCTGGCCGGGGCAGGGCAATAAACCGTTGGCCGATAATACGCACTTTAACAGCTACGGCGCTTACGAGATAGCCAAATGTGTGATCGAGGGTATACGCTCAAACCATTTGGGATTGGAAAAATACCTGATCGATGCGCCAAAGTTCGACCCATCGCACCCGGATGACCCGAATATATTTAGCCTGCCGCTTAGCTCGCCAAGCCCGGTATTAAAGGCGGCCATGTTTGCTAAACCGGATGGGAATTGAGTTGTGAGTTGATGGTTGCGAGTTGTGAGTTAAATAAGGCATAAATGAAAGGATAATTAAAGCGTCATTGCGAGGTACGAAGCAATCCACGACTTACAGAGCCGCTCTGCATAGCATAGAGATTGCTTCGTCCCTCGCAATGACGTGATGGAGATAAAGGATGAACAGATGAAAAAAATATTACTGCTTTTGTTGCTACCGCTACTCACCAACGCCCAGGTATTACACAAACCAATACCCGATAAATTAGTGGTACTTACCTTTGACGACGCTATTGTTACGCAGTATACCGTAGTAGCACCATTGCTTAAAAAGTATGGTTTTGGTGCGACGTTTTTTGTGTGCGAGTTTACCAATCCGCCGTTTAGCGATAAAAGTAAATACCTGAGTTGGGAGCAGATCGCCGCACTGAATAAAATGGGCTTCGAGATCGGCAATCATACCCAAAATCATACGCATGTTAACAAAATGGATAGCCTGCATTTTGCCAGCGAGTTAAAGTATATCGAAAGCAAATGCGCACAATACCATATACCCAAACCTGTCAGTTTTGCTTACCCGGGCTATGATGTGGGCCCGAAGGCTTTGCCGGTTTTAAAAGCAGCAGGGTATGTATTTGCCAGGCAAGGTTTGAACCGGCCGTATGATCCGCTTACGGATAACCCGCTTTTGATGCCCGGCCTGACAACGACAGCCGATAACAGCAAAGATGTTTACGATATCTTATCCAAAGCTAATCACGGTAAGATCGTGGTGCTAACCATGCACGGTGTGCCCGACGAAGCGCATCCCTGGGTAAATACCCCGCCCGGATTATTTGAGCAATACCTCAAATTTTTAAAGGATAATCATTACAGGGTGATCGCCATGCGTGATCTGAAGCAGTATATCGATGTTGGGTCGGAAAGTCCGAAAGACCGGAAGTCCGAAAGATGAGCTAATTAAAAACGAATGCTCAATTAATTAATTCCGGACTTTCGGTCTTTCCGACTTCCGGACTAACAATAACCAATTTTATATTAACCTCACAAAAATGAAAAGTCTCAAAAAAATTGTCATCACCAGTTTATGCGGACTGCAAATGACCGCCGCGCTTGTGGCAAACGGGCAGCAAATCCCGGTATTGGAAACCGGCGGCAAAGCCATGCCCGACGAATGGATCGATAAAGACACCGGTCACAAGGTTATTCGCCTGGTACGCAGGCCGGGCACTACCAATGGCAGCTTTTATTTTAACAATTATTGCTTTGTGCCCCGCGGCGAAAAACAAGGCGACCTGATGGTGTTTTCGGGAAGCACTACCAAAGAGATGGGTAATCAACTCTTCACCGTCAACCTGAAAACGCTGGAAGTTAAACAGCTTACCCACCACCCGCACATAGCCGGCGAAATGGTTTGCCCTAAAACACACGATGCTTTTTACCAAAGTGGCGATAGTGTCTGGGCCGTAAACGCCATCACAGGTAAAAACAGGTTCATTTATGCTTTCGACCCGAGCTTTAAAGGCCGTGTAGGTACGGTTAATGCTGATGGCACTTACCTGGCTTGCGTTAAGGCTACCGGCGACCAGGAACGCGAGATACTGAAACAATACCCTGAAAAGAGCCAGTTTTTTAACCGGATATATGATGCCCACATTGAACATACCCTTTATACTCTCAACGTTAAAACCGGAGAATTGAAAGAAATTCACCGCGAAAACGAGTGGACCAACCACCTGCTGTTCTCGCCTGTCGACCCGGATATTTTGTCGTACTGCCACGAAGGCCCCTGGGAAAAGAACGACCGCATCTGGAACATCAACATCAAAACCCTAAAAAATACCCTGATGCACGTACGCACCATGCCCAACGAGATAGCCGGGCATGAATTTTTCGGCATCGGCGGCCAGCACGAGTGGTTCGACCTGCAAAAGCCTAAAGGCAAAACTTTCTTTTTAGCTGCTTTTGATATGAAGACCGGCAAAGAGGACCGTATTTACGAGATGGAGCGCAACGAATGGTCGATACATTTTAACGTGAGCAAAGACGAGCAAACTTTTTGCGGCGATGGCGGCGACCCTGGCCAGGTAGCCAAAGCTCCCGATGGCGAATGGATCTACCTGTTTAAACCTAATGGCGATCGTTTTAAATCAGAAAAACTGGTGAACATGAAAAACCACCACTATAAACTGGAGCCCAACGTACACTTTTCGCCCGATGAAAAATGGATCATCTTCCGTGCTAATTTTGAAGGGGTAGATAACGAGCAGGTGTATGCTGTGGAGATAGCGAAGCACTGATTTTGATGTGCAAATCAGAAAATGTGCAGATGTGCAAATGACTTTAAAATGATTAGTCATTTGCACATTCGCACATTACTTAGCGAAGCGCTCCTTCAAATACTTCCCTGTATAAGAGTTCTTCTCCTTGATTAAATCTTCCGGCACGCCTTCAAACACTACCTGGCCGCCGTTGTTACCGCCTTCGGGGCCAATGTCAATTACCCAGTCGGCACATTTAATAACGTCCATATTGTGTTCTATTACGATAATGGTATTGCCATGATCGATCAGCGCATCGAACGATTTCAACAGTTTTTTAATATCATGAAAATGCAGCCCTGTTGTAGGCTCATCAAATATAAATAAGGTTTTATGCGCGTTATTACCTTTAACCAGGAAAGATGCCAGCTTGATACGCTGCGCTTCGCCGCCTGATAAGGTGTTGGACGATTGCCCTAAATGGACATAACCCAAACCAACATCCACCAAAGGCTTAATTTTGGCAATGATCTTCGGCTCTTTGGCGAAAAATACCAAAGCCTCGTCGATAGTCATATTCAGCACATCATCAACATTTTTTTCATTATAAGTAACATCGAGCACGTGTTGCTTAAAGCGCTTGCCGCCGCAGGTATCGCAGGTCAAAAAGATATCGGCCATAAACTGCATTTCTATCTTCACTTCGCCTTCGCCCTGGCAGGTATCGCAACGGCCGCCTTCAACATTGAATGAAAATGCCGATGGCTTCAGGCCTGTGCCTTTTGCGGCAGGCTGAGCAGCATACAGGTTGCGTATTTCGTCCCAAGCCTTTACGTAGGTTACCGGGTTTGAGCGCGAGGAGCGGCCGATGGGGTTTTGATCCACCAGCTCAACCTGCTCAATTTTGCGGTAATCACCGTCGATACCATCGTAACTACCGGTTTGCTCGCCGGTGTAGCTGCCTAAGGCTTTTTGCAATGCAGGAGCTAAAATACGTTTCACCAGGCTGGTTTTACCAGAGCCCGACACGCCGGTTACTACAGTAAGAACCCCTATCGGGAATTTGGCGGTCACGTTTTTAAGGTTATTTTCGCGGGCGCCTTTTATTTCGATAAAGTCGTTCCATTTGCGGCGGTGCGCCGGGATGGTGATCTCTTCTCTCCTGCTCAGGTATTTACCGGTTAGGCTATGTGCATCTTGCAGTATTTCCTCGTAGGTACCTTCAAATATCAATTCGCCGCCATGGGTACCGGCCTCGGGGCCGATATCGATGAGGTAATCGGCCGCCTGCATAATTTCTTCCTCGTGCTCTACGATGATCACGGTATTGCCCACATCCCGTAAGGATTTTAGTACTTTGATGAGCTTTTGCGTGTCGCGCGGGTGCAGGCCGATGCTCGGCTCATCCAATACATAGATCGACCCTACCAAACTACTGCCCAGCGAGGTTGCCAGATTGATACGCTGTGATTCACCGCCCGACAAGGTATTCGATAAACGGTTTAAGGTCAGATATCCTAACCCTACATCGTTTAAAAATCCGAGGCGGTTAATGATCTCTACCAGCAGACGTTTAGCGATGGTCTCATCATGCTTATCAAGCTTTAGGTCGTGAAAAAACTCAAAAGCTTTGTCGAGCGGCATCAGCACAATATCGGTAATGGATTTACCGTCGATCTTTACATAAGCAGCATCCGGTCGCAGGCGGCTGCCCTTGCAATCGGGGCAATTGGTTTTACCCCGGTAACGCGACAGGATAACCCGGTATTGTATCTTATAGGTCTGCTCTTCAAGCTCTTTAAAAAACTCATCCAGCCCGCGGAAGTACTTATTACCTGTCCACAGCAATTGTTGCTGCTTTTCTGTCAGTTGATTATAGGCTCGATGTATCGGAAAATCGAACTGAATAGCGGTTTTCACCAGTTGATCGTTCCATTCGCGCATTTTTTCGCCGCGCCATGGGGCTATCGCACCCTCGTAAATGGTTTTGCTTTTATCGGGGATAACCAGGTCCTCGTCAATACCGATGATCTTACCGTAGCCCTCACAACGCTTGCAGGCGCCGTAAGGGTTATTAAAACTGAAGAAGTTGGGCGTAGGTTCTTCAAAACGCAGGCCGTCCAGTTCAAATCTGTCGCAGAAGAAACGTTCCTGCTCGCCTTCTTTGTTGTTGTATCGCACAAAGCAATCGCCTTTGCCTTCGAAAAAAGCAGTTTGTACCGAGTCGGCTGCACGGCTGATGGTTTCGTCTTCGTTGTTTTTATTGATACGATCCACAACAATGCGGATCTGGCCGCTGCCCATCGAATCATTGCCGACCGAACTATCTTCCAATAAGTCTTCTATCCGCGAAATCGAACCTAAGTATTCTACACGCACAAAACCTTTCTGCATCAAAACTGCCAACTCTTCTTTTACGCTGCGGTTATTATGCGGGTGCAGCGGGCAGAGGATAGTAACGGTAGTTTCATCGGGCAGGCTGCTGAAAAAGTTCACCACATCGGTAACGGTATCCTTTTTTACCACCTGGCCCGACACCGGCGAAATGGTTTTGCCGATACGGCTGTAAAGCAATTTCAGATAATCGTATATCTCGGTAGAGGTACCCACAGTTGAGCGCGGGTTGGAGGTGATGACCTTTTGCTCGATGGCGATGGCCGGTGCAATACCTTTGATATAATCCACCTCAGGTTTATTCATCCTGCCTAAAAACTGCCGGGCGTAGGATGACAGGCTTTCCACGTAACGCCGCTGCCCTTCGGCGTACAGGGTATCAAAAGCCAGCGAGGATTTACCCGAGCCCGACATGCCCGTAATTACTACCAGCTTATTTTTGGGAATAGCCACATCCATGTTTTTGAGGTTGTGCACCCTGGCCCCTTTGATCAGTATATTTTTCTGCGAATCTATCGTAGTTTCGTTCTTCATCCGTTTGTAAAAAATTTGGTGGATTTTCCTTCTAAGAAAATATAATTCTTAAATTTATATAGCGGCACAAAAATATAGCTTTAATCGTCCGGATAAACCCGAATTATCAATTTTATTTTTTGTTTTGTGTCAAATTATTATTTCATTTGAATCTGTTAAACCATTAATTAAAACAAAAGTCACTATAGAAGCAACTCTACTTAAATAATAATCGTATATCAATTAGTACTTAAAGTTGTATTTCTATGGATTTTCAATCGAAGAGTGACCAGGATCTGATCCATCTGTATGTTGCAGGTAACGAGGCAGGTTTGAAAGAACTCATCCGCCGTTACCAGTCAAAAATTTACACCTCCATTTACCTGCTTGTTAAAGACGAATATCTTGCCGAAGATATTTTTCAGGACGCGTTCATCAAAGTGATCAACACCCTGAAGGCTGGCCGGTACAACGAGGAAGGTAAATTTTTACCCTGGGTTATCCGCATCGCGCATAACCTGGTGATCGATCATTTCCGTAAAGAGAAACGTACCCCGGTTATCAGCAACGGCGACGACTTCGACATTTTTGAAGTGTTGGGCCGTTACGACGAAAGCATTGAGGACCGCCTGGTGCGTGAACAAACCTACAAGGACTTGAAGGCATTGATCCAGCTTTTGCCTGCTGAGCAGAAAGAGGTATTGATTATGCGCCACTATGGTGATATGAGCTTTAAAGAGATTGCTGATATTACCGAAGTGAGTATCAATACCGCGCTTGGCCGCATGCGTTATGCCTTAAATAACCTGCGTAAAATGATGCAAAATAAAGAACTTGCGTTAAAAAATTAATACCCCCGATATACGGTTCACCCATTGTGTCCCCGTAAGGTATGTTGCCATAGAAACGTACCTTACGGGGATTTGTTTTGCAAATCAATTTCATCTTTTTTTCATAATTATTTCATATAGCGTTATACCTAAATGAAATTTTCTCCGTTTCATGAATATCGTTTCTTTTACTCCCGGGCACATTTTCTTACCTGCAGCACTGCATATACAATACCAAGATGAAATTTAGATGAAAAAAAATATGTTTTTGTAAAATAATTTAAATAAGCTTGCGTTAAGATATCATAATTTAACTGCGAAGCGTATGATAGAACTGTTTACAAAAGATTTAAATTCACCTGAAATCGATAACGACATGAAGGATGCTGAAGCCATAGAAAACGTTGGGACCGATGAAATGTTGTTCTACAACTCGATACGTGCTGATCTGCAGCAGATACAGATGAAGCCAAAATCAGAAACCATAGATAACATTCTTCACTATTCGCGAAACTACGCAGGCTGATTATAATGGGGTAAATTAATTACCTTGTTATATTTGCGCATGCTCAAAGCCGAACGTTATCAGCATTTCGTCGAATATTTTTCGAAACATCAGCCTAAACCTGTTACCGAGTTGCATTACGGTAACCCTTTTCAGCTATTGATTGCGGTTATCCTATCCGCACAATGTACCGATAAACGCATCAACCAGGTTACCCCTGCACTTTTTGAACGTTACCCCACGCCCGAATCGTTAGCCGGGTCATCGTCCGACGAAGTATTTACCTATATCCGCAGTGTGAGCTATCCTAACAATAAAGCCAAACATTTGGTCGGGATGGCTAAAATGTTGGTAGAGGTTTTTCATGGCGAAGTACCTTCGGAAGTCAACGACCTGCAAAAAATGCCCGGGGTTGGCCGCAAAACCGCTAACGTTATTGCATCGGTTATTTATGATGCGCCGGCGATGGCTGTGGACACGCACGTATTCAGGGTATCCAACCGTATCGGGCTCACCACCAAAGCTACTACCCCTTTGGCTGTCGAAAAGCAACTGGTAAAATACCTGCCGCAGGAGGTAATAGGCATCGCGCATCATTGGCTCATTCTGCACGGCCGCTATATCTGTGTGGCACGCAGCCCAAAGTGCGACGTTTGCCCCTTAACCTGGTTTTGTAAATATTACGAACAAACACATACCGAGGGTTATCTGCAAAAGGCCGAAGCCGCCGAAAAAAAGAAAGCCGATCAGAAAAAGAAAAAACAAAAGCTCGATACAATCAGCAAAGAGCTTAAAAAACGCAGTGTGGATAAAGATATTTGATGATTGCACGCAGCTTCGTTATGTTTACTTTTCCAAATAAAATAAATACTAAAAAAATTAGTTATTCTAAAAATATTAGTATATTTGTTTCTCAATAATATTTAAGAATGAGCAGCGCAGAAAAATTAAAGGCATTACAGCTTACGTTGGATAAGCTTGAAAAATCATACGGCAAAGGTACCATTATGAAATTGGGTGATACCGCTATTGAACCAATAGAAGTTATTTCGACAGGTTCGTTAGGTTTGGATATCGCTTTAGGAGTTGGCGGTTTGCCAAAAGGCCGGGTGATCGAGGTTTACGGCCCGGAATCTTCGGGTAAAACAACCCTGGCCATCCACGCCATTGCCGAAGCACAGAAAAAAGGTGGCATTGCTGCCTTCATCGATGCGGAGCATGCTTTTGATAAATACTACGCCCAGAAATTAGGTGTGGATGTGGAGAACCTGCTGATATCGCAGCCCGATAACGGCGAACAGGCTTTGGAGATTGCCGATAACCTGATCCGCTCGGGAGCGATCGACATTATCGTGATCGACTCGGTAGCGGCTTTGGTGCCAAAAGGTGAGATCGAAGGCGAAATGGGCGACTCAAAAATGGGTTTACAGGCCCGTTTAATGTCGCAGGCCTTGCGCAAACTAACCGGTACTATTTCAAAAACCGGCTGCTGCTGTATCTTTATCAACCAGCTGCGCGATAAGATCGGTGTAATGTTCGGCAATCCCGAAACTACCACCGGTGGTAACGCATTAAAATTTTATGCTTCGGTACGCCTGGATATCCGCCGCATATCGCAGATTAAAGATACCGACGAGGTATCGGGTAACCGCGTAAAAGTGAAGATCGTTAAAAATAAGGTTGCTCCTCCGTTCAGGATAGCCGAGTTTGATATCATGTTTGGCGAAGGTATCTCCAAATCGGGTGAGATCATTGACTTAGGTGTCGAATATGAGATCATCAAAAAATCGGGTTCCTGGTTTAGTTATGGCGAAACCCGTTTGGGCCAGGGCCGCGATGCGGTTAAGCAATTGATTTTGGATAACCCGGAGTTAGCCGAAGAGCTGGAGGCCCGGATAAAAGAAGTAGTGACCGGCGAAGCCCTGGAAAAGTAATAATTTTGATATAACAAAATAATTAGAAACCTCCCTGAATGTCGCGGGGAGGTTTTTTTGTTTTTCACACATATATGCTACCGTTCTAAAACATAAATTTGTGTTTTGGACGTTATATTGAAAGACTAACATTTGCCTGCGTATTGAGAACATTTATACTTTCTTTACTGCTCACCATTACCGCGATAACGGCATTCGCGCAGGCACCAGCTAACGATGAGGCCGCAAATGCCATTACCCTGACCAGCCTTACATCGGCCTGCTCGGCCGATGGCGCATATACCAATGTGAACGCCACGGCAAGCCTGACTGCCGGCGATAAGGATGTATGGTTTAAGTTTACAGCTATAGCTTTTGATGTGAGCATTACTGTTACCGGCAACGGAGCCACCCCTCTAAACTCACCCGGCATCGACTTGTATTCATCGGTATCGCCAACGTATACGGCAGCTATAGGCTCGGCAGCTAACGGCACAACCACAACAACTTATTATAAAGGAGCGCTTACCATAGGCCAAACCTACTATTTCAGAGTGTACGGGCGCACCGGGAGCACAGGCACATTTAAACTCTGCATCAATAACTATAACCCCATTTTACAGGCCGGGCAGGATTACAGCACTGCATCCATTTTATGCAATAAAGCAAGTTTCACCCAAACCGGGGTTACAGGCGCGGGCGTCAATAACCGCGAATCGGCAGGCACGTGCCTCGATGTGGGCGGCGGTGGCTCGATTGAAGCAAACGCAGCATGGTACAAATGGACCGCCGCCAACAACGGGAGCCTGACTTTTACCATCACTCCAACAGTTGTTGCCCCACTTGCCGACGACATCGATTGGGTTTTGTATGACCTTGGCCCGGGGGGCACACTCCCCCTAAATGCAACAAATGCCATCCGCTGTGATGCCAGCCGGGGCGTTGATTGCGTAGCACCCGATCCTATTTATTATAAAACCGGGCTAAGGACAGGCGAAACAAAAAACAGCGAGCCCCCCGGCTGCGGAATAAACATCAATGGGTTTGATGCCCCGGTAGATATGATACAGGGACACGTATATGCCCTGCTAATCAATAATTTCTCTAACGGCAACAACGGCTTCACCATTGACTTTGGGGGCACCGGCGAGTTTGAGGGCCCGAAAGCAGCATTTAATGTAGTTGGCGGCACGCCATGTACTGCCGGGCAGGTGTTCACTTTCACTAATCAATCGAGCAATTATACCAATCTGCAGTGGAGTTTTGGAGAAGGTGCCACCCCCGCTACTGCAACAGGCGACGGGCCGTTTATGGTTACCTATGCCAACCCGGGTTACAAAACCCCGGTGCTGTTAGCCAAAGGCGGACAGGGCTGCACTGTTGTGGCCGACACGACTTTTATTGTAGGCGTAACACCGCCTAAACCGCAAATAGATACTACCCGCACCGGCTATTGCCTGCTCGATACCTTAACCCTGAGCACACCAACACAGGTGGGATATACCTATCAGTGGACGGGGCCGAACGGTTTTTCGAGCACTGATCCTACCATAAAACTGGCGCTCACATCATATAATATGGCCGGGGCGTATACCTTAACCGTTACCCAATATGGCTGTACGAGCGATGTAGCATCAGTAAACCTGGTAACCATCGGCAAAAAACCGGTGGTTGATTTTACTGTTACCGCCAATAACCAATGTACCCCTCAGGCCAGTTTTACCATCACCAACAACAGTACCGATTATACAAGCCTGCAATGGGATTACGGGTCGGGAGCCAACGCAGCTGTATCAACAGGCCCCAATACGCAGGATATCACGTACAGTACCTACGGGCAAAAAACTATTACCTTGACCGCTACAGGCGATAAAGGCTGCATTACCGTACTTTCAAAAACCATATTTTATCCTTTAAAACCGGCGGTACCAGTGATAAACCCCATCGGTAAGTATTGCGTTGGCGACACCATTAAATTAAGTACTACATCAATTGCCGACAGCTACTTGTGGACCGGGCCGAATGGGTTTACTTCTACATCGGCTATAGCTAAAATTCCGGCAACGGCAGCCGCTGCCGGCACTTACAACCTGGTGGTTACCGCAGGGCCATGCTCCAGCGATGCGGGATCCATCGTGGTCGATCCGTCGCAGATCATCCCGATACCGGTAGCCTCATTTACGGCCACCCCGGTAATACCTTCCAACTTACCCGTACCTACATCAGTAGCCTTTACCAATACCTCAGCATTGGCCGATAGTTATTTATGGAACTTTGGCGATGGCAGCACATCAACAGCAGTGAACCCTGTACATACCTACAGCACAAAAGGCGATTTTACCGTTACGCTTACGGCTACCAGCCAGGGGCAATGCAGCAATAATGTGAGCAAAGGGAAATTGATTTTGCGCTACCAGGTGGTGATCTTCATCCCGAATACTTTTACGCCGAACGGGGATGGTATAAATGATGTTTTCAATGTGAAGATAACGAGCCTCAAAACCTATCACATCAGTATATTTAACCGGCTGGGTGTCAAAATTTTTGATGGTTATGACCTAAGCAATGCCTGGCCAGGTACTTACCAGGGGCACCCGGTACCGATCGGTACCTATTATTACGTGATCGACGCGGTGAGTTTGAATGATGATGCGCTAAAAGAATCGGGTTACGTTACCGTGCTGCGTTAAACCGCATCAACATCAATACCTATTTGCCTGAGCAGTAATGACGCATTAAAGGTTTTACACTCGCCATGTTTGATCTTATAGTCAAACAGCATTTCGCCGTCAATCACCTGGATATCGAAGTAAAAATTACGAACGTACTCCGGGTATTTTTGCTCCAGTTGGGCAATCTGCAGATCGTGGGTAGCTACAAGCCCTACGCCCTTTTTGCTGATCAGTTGTTCGATCATGGCTTTTGAGCCCTTGTATTTGTCGACAGAATTAGTGCCGCGCAGCATCTCATCGATCAAAAAATAAACCTTTTCATGACCGTCGACAGCCGCAAGCAGCATCTGCAAACGATCAAGCTCGGCTTTAAATGTTGAGGTACTTTCGTTGAGCGAATCTTTAATACGCATATAGCTGATAATGGTCATTACCGATACGTTCATGCTTCGTGCACAAACGGGTGCACCGCACAACGCCAGTACAGTATTGATGCCCAGGGTACGCAAGAAAGTACTTTTGCCGGCCATGTTCGAGCCGGTGATGATATCGATCTTCAGCTCATTATTCAGTTCAAAATCATTATCGACACGATTTTTGCTATTGATCAACGGGTGTGCTATGCTTTGCGCAGATAAGGTATAACCGTCGCCATCGGCAATTTCCGGATAGCACCAATCCGGATAATTGATGGCCAGGCTACTCAAACTTAATAAAGCCTCAATTTCGGCCAACACCCCAAAAGCCTGCTCCAGGTTTTGCCTGTTGCTGTGTTTCCATTTTTCGATTGCAATGATCTGGCGGATATCCCACAGAAAAAACACATTCAAAAAAATGCCGATGATAATATTGAGATGATAATTAAGCTTTTCGATCAATCGCGACAGTTGTTTGATCTGTACCGAGGTGCTCCCCAACTGTTCGCTTTTAATTGTACCGGCAAGGTCAATAAGATATTTCGATTGCCATTGTCCATCTTCAATTTTCGCGAAGATATCGGCGTACATACCCAGCACCCTACCTATCTTACCGGCTATCGTATCGGTTTTTTTGATGTATTTACCCCTTGAAGATACCAATCCGATATTAATCAACCCCAACCCTATAGCAGCTTTATCGAAAGGCGAATAAAAATATCCGGCGATCATTAGCAATACCAATAAAAAAGGCGCAATCTTACAATAAACAACGAGCCATTTTTCGCCCGGCATATCGATGGGCAGGCGCAGATAGGATGACAGCTGCCTGATCTGATCTTTATCCTGCTTCATCGCAAAAAGTACTGCCGCCTGGAAATCTGTTTTCCAGGATGATTTGCCGGATAACTCTTTTACTGCCTGCTGGCGTTGCAGTATCGCTTCTTTATCAGCCGCCGAGCTTAGCCAGTCTGCCAGTTTACTGTTGCCATCTGCTGTAGCGCAGCGGTTAATTAACTGAAAAAGTGAAGCTTGACCGAAGATATCCAGATCGGAAGTGTAATAATGTTTTTCATCTGCGAAAGCGGCGCCGTTATCGTAGAGGTTGCCGCGATTCAGGATACTATCGATTTCATTTTCGTTTACTCTTTTCAGGTTTTCAAAGTATTCGCGCTGAGCTTCGAAAACACTCTGCCGTTGTACCAGCCAGGCGAAACTCCCGCCAAGAACAACAAAGGATACTGCGAAAATCAGGTAGCTTTCCTGTTTAACTGCAAAAACAATAAACATTAAAAACAGCAGAAATACGCCCAGCCTGATAAACGAGTAAATATTGACAAGCCTTTTAAACCTATCTGCTTCGCTTTGAGCCGACGCTTTGGCAAGGGCATAATTTTGTAGGATATCGTCGTTCATTTCAAAGCAAATTAATCGAAAATTGATCGCTTTATCGGCATATATTCGTTCTTTTGTTTTAATAATGAAGATCACGCTCCTCGCTATCGGCAAAACCGAAGACAGCTATTTAAAAGATGGCATCGGCAAATACCTGTCGAGGTTAAAGCATTATATTAAGTTTGAGATAGTCGAAGTCCCTGAATTAAAAAACACCAAGGCCCTGAGCCAGGAACAGCAAAAAGCTAAAGAAGCCGAGCTTATCTTTAAAAATACCGCAACTACCGATCACCTTATCTTGCTGGATGAGCAAGGCGCAGAAATGACCTCGGTACAGTTTTCGGTGATGCTCAATAAAAAGATGATCGGCTCGGTGCAGAATTTGGTGTTTATTATCGGCGGGCCCTACGGCTTTGATGATAGCGTTTACAAACGCGCCAACGATAAGCTTTCGCTTTCGCGGATGACGTTTTCGCATCAGATGGTGCGCCTGTTTTTTGTAGAGCAGGTTTACCGCGCCTTCACTATTTTAAAAGGCGAGCCCTACCATCATCAATAACATTGATACACAATTAATACGGCTTTAACGCTTTTAGCGTTATCTTTGCACTATGGGACACGACCACAGCCACCATCACCACCATGGCCACGGCCATCATCATCACGATCATGCACCGAAGATCGATCATATCAATACGGCGTTCGTTATCGGCATCATTTTAAACTCAGCCTTTGTCATCATCGAGGTGATAACAGGTATTGTAACCCATTCGTTATCGCTGCTAACCGATGCCGGCCACAACCTGAGCGATGTGGCTGCTTTGGCGCTGGCGCTGCTGGCATTTAAGCTTACCAGAGTTGCCTCGAACAAACAATATACTTACGGTTATAAAAGCTCAACCATTATTGTTTCCCTGTTGAACGCTTTTGTACTGATAGTGGGTATCGGTTTTATTATATATGAAGCCGTGATGCGTTTTATCAACCCTGCTCCAAGCATTGCGGGCGATACTATTGCCTGGGTAGCTTTTGTCGGCATTGGCGTTAACGCTTTAACAGCATGGCTTTTTACCCGCGATAAGGATGGAAAAAAAGACCTGAACGTAAAAGGCGCTTACATTCACATGGCGGTAGACGCCATTGTATCATTCGGTGTGGTTATATCGGGTGTTATTATCTACTTTACGCATTTATACTGGATAGACAGCGTAGTGAGTTTGATCATCGCCGTAGTGATCTTAAAAGGCACCTGGAGCCTGCTGCAGGATAGCCTGCGCCTGGCTATGGACGGCGTACCAAAGGAAATGAACCTCGAAAAGATCAAAGCCGAACTGATGAAAGTAAAAGGCGTTACCGATGTGCACCACATGCACGTTTGGGCCTTAAGCACTACCGAAAACGCATTGACCGCGCATTTGGTTATCGACCAGGACCACATTTCGACCTTCGATAATATGAAGCACGACCTGCGCCACCGATTAGAGCATCTTGAAATAACCCACAGTACCTTTGAGCCGGAGCTGAGCAGTGTTAAATGCGAACAGGTGGACTGTTAATTCAAAACGCTTATCGCTTTCATAAACCCCTTCCTACACCTTCCCCAAGGAAGGAATCGCACAGGCCAGCGCTTCTTTTTCAATTCCCTCCCATGGGGAGGGGTGTGATGGGCCGTGACGTGGCAGGGAGGGGTTAAACTATGTATTCAACAAAGTACGATCAAACCCCTTCGGTAATTTAATATCCGATTCCTTTCTAACTATTGATAAAACTGTATCTCCCAATGTCCGGAGTACATTTATCAGATCATATTTAACTTCGGCTTCGCTAAAGCGGATAAACCTTACGCCTAAACTCTCCAGCTTTAATTGTCTTTTTTCGTCTTTTATAAATGCCTTCTCATTATTATGAGACATTCCGTCTATCTCGATAGCCAACATCAACTCTTTACAGTAAAAATCTACGATATAGTTATCGATACATCTTTGGCGGTCAAAGTCAAAACCCCATAACTTATCCGATTTCAATTCATTCCAGAGTAATACTTCACCAAAGGTCATATCCTTACGAAGTTTACGTGCAAGTGCTTTCAGTTCGGGATTGTACGGGATAATTTTAGCCATTTTGTTTATGAATGGTTTTTCACCTGTATATCTTAGAAACCCCTCCCTACACCCTCCCAAGGGAGGGAATCGCACATGTCCTTTGCTTCTTTGACTTTTTAATTTCGACTTTACAAAGGAATATTCCCGTGCTTCTTCCTCGGGTTATTTACTACTTTATTTTCGAGCATTTTAAACGCCTGTATCAGTTTAGCGCGGGTATCGGCCGGTTCGATCACCTCGTCGATAAAGCCGCGCTCGGCAGCGCGGTATGGGTTGGCAAAGATATCGGCATATTGCTGCTCCATCTCTTTCCATTTGGCTTCCGGGTCGGGTGCGCTGGTGATCTCGCGCTTAAAGATAATTTCGGCAGCGCCTTTGGCGCCCATCACAGCTATCTCGGCACTTGGCCAGGCGTAGTTCATATCGGCCCCGATGTGTTTGGAGTTCATCACATCGTAAGCGCCACCGTAGGCTTTACGGGTAATTACCGTAACACGCGGAACGGTAGCTTCGCTAAAAGCATATAGCAATTTGGCCCCGTTGGTAATGATGGCGTTCCACTCCTGGTCGGTGCCCGGCAAAAAGCCCGGTACGTCTTCAAACACTAATAAGGGGATGTTAAAACAATCGCAGAAGCGGATAAACCTCGCCCCTTTTTTGGATGAGTTGATATCCAGCACACCGGCTAAAAATGCCGGCTGGTTGGCTACGATACCAATGCTGCGGCCTGCCAATCGCGCAAAGCCAACTACGATATTTTCGGCATAGTCTTTATGTACTTCAAGGAATGAGCCATCGTCAATCACCTCGTCGATCACTTCGCGGATATCGTAAGGCTGCGATACATTTTCGGGCAAAATGTCGTTCAGTTTTGCGCGTTTTTCGTCACCAGCTTCGTAAGGCAGTATCGGCGCCTTTTCCTCGCAATTTTGCGGGATATAGCTCAACAGTTTTTTGATGTGCCGAATGGCTGCAATCTCGTTGGCGCAGGCAAAATGCGTCACGCCCGATTTGCTGGCATGGGTTTGCGCACCGCCAAGTTCTTCGCTGGTTACGATCTCGTGGGTAACGGTTTTTACCACGTTGGGCCCGGTAACAAACATATACGAGGTATGCTCCACCATCAAAATAAAATCGGTAATGGCGGGCGAATACACCGCCCCACCGGCGCAGGGCCCCATAATGGCCGATATTTGCGGGATGACGCCGCTTGCCATGGTATTGCGGTAAAAGATATCGGCGTAGCCGCCCAAGGATACTACCCCCTCCTGTATACGGGCACCGCCCGAGTCGTTCAAACCTACAACCGGTGCTCCGTTCTTCATGGCCAGATCCATAATCTTGCAGATCTTTTCGGCATGGGTTTCGGATAGTGAGCCCCCAAAGACTGTAAAATCCTGCGAAAAAACATATACCAGCTTGCCGTTAATGGTGCCATAACCGGTAACCACGCCATCGCCCGGATATTTTTCTTTCTCCATGCCAAAATCGGTCGACCGGTGCGATACCAGCATCCCGATTTCCTGGAAAGAGCCTTCGTCCAATAAAAAATGTAAACGCTCGCGCGCCGTTAATTTGCCTTTTTTATGCTGACTTTCGATGCGGTGCTTACCGCCGCCTAAATATGCCTGTTCTTGTTTTTGCCTTAGGGTATCCAGTTTTTTATCCACAACGTAGGTTTTATAATTTGTTAGTGGGTTAAAAATATGAATTATATACTAATTCTGTCATTAGTAGCGGCGCCTAATAAATTATTGCTTATATTATCTAAATTTGCGGCTATAATGGTTTTATCATAATTAACTTACCCTATGTGCGCAATAAAAGATGATGCCCCTTCGTCAGAACTTTCTCTTTACGAACAACTGTTAGCGGGTAACCGCGCCTTTGTTAAAGAAACACTCGAAAAAGACCCATTATATTTTGAAACGCTTGCCAAGGGCCAAAAACCACCTGTTTTATGGATAGGCTGTGCAGATAGCCGTGTGCCCGCCAACCAGATAACACATACCAAGCCGGGCGAAGTGTTTGTGCACCGCAATATTGCCAATATGGTGGTGCACTCGGATATGAATATGCTGTCGGTGCTGGATTATGCCGTTAATATTTTGGAAGTGCAGCATGTTATAGTTTGCGGGCACTATGGCTGTGGCGGTGTTATTGCTGCCCTGGGCAATGTAGAAAACGGTATTGTTGACAACTGGCTGCGCCACATTAAGGATGTTTACCGCTTGCACGCGGTCGAACTGGACGCTATAACCGACGAAAAGCAGAAAGCCGACCGCCTGGTTGAGCTGAACGTGATAGAGAATGTTAACAATTTAACGGCTACGTCGATTGTACAAAAAGCCTGGAAGAATGGCAAAAACCTGCATGTGCACGGTTGGGTTTACACTTTAAACACAGGTTTTATTAAAGACCTGAAAGTGAGCTTCAGCAATAACAGCAATGTTGACGCGGTATTTAAGATCAAGTAAGGTGTTTGATTAAGGTTGCAAAAGCGTGTGTCTGGAGATATGATTTTTTTTAATTTGAAAAGTCAATTTTTAAGAACAAATAGAAATATCGCTTAGGGCGTTGCCTGCGGCCGGGCTTTCCGCTCATACTGCGCAGGCATTAACCCATGGCCGGTATCCCTGTCTGCCGGCAGGCAGGCGCTGCTATCCCTCGCGGGCATGGTAAATAAAAAGCGTCATTGCGAGCGGTAGCGTGGCAATCTCTGCATAGGATAATCGATGTTTACAATCGGACCTGTATAGTATAGAAATTGCTACGTGCCTCGCAATGACGCCCGGAGAAGTACCGCCCTTACAACTCCTTATCCAAAAACGGATAACGATAGCTTTTCGGCGGGTCGAAAGTTTCTTTGATCGTCCGCGGCGAAACCCAGCGCAGCAGGTTGATCATCGAGCCAGCCTTATCATTAGTACCTGAGCCGCGCGCGCCACCAAATGGCTGCTGGCCAACTACGGCGCCTGTTGGTTTATCGTTCACATAAAAATTACCGGCAGCATTGCGTAAAGCGTGCGTAGCTTGAGCAACAGCATACCTGTCCTGTGCAATGATACACCCGGTTAAGGCGTAGATGGAAGTTTTATCGATGATGGTTAAGATCTCATCAAAATCTTGATCATCATAGATATAAACCGTCAGCACGGGACCAAACAACTCTTCGCACATGGTTACATAGTACGGGTCGGTAGTTACGATAACAGTTGGATCAATAAACCAGCCCTTGGTTTTATCATAAGTTCCGCCGGCGATGATCTCGACCGATTTATCCTTTTTAGCGTTATCGATGTATTTGGTGATCTTGTTGAACGAGCGCTCGTCGATAACCGCGTTAACAAAATTCTCAAAATCTTCGGGCGGGCCAACTTTAATGGTGGCCAGCTCTGCTAAAAACTGTTCTTTCAATTTAGGCCAAATCGATTTTGGCAGGTATGCGCGCGATGCCGCAGAGCATTTTTGCCCCTGGTATTCAAACGCACCACGGATCAGGGCGGCGGTGAGCACATCAATATTGGCGCTGTTGTGCGCCAGTACAAAGTCTTTACCGCCGGTTTCGCCAACGATACGCGGGTAGGTTTTAAATTTATGGATATTGGTACCGATAGTTTGCCAGATGTTTTGGAACACGCCGGTGGAGCCGGTGAAATGGATGCCCGCAAAATCGGGGTGGTTAAAGATGATATCGCCGGCCATCGGGCCATCAACATAGATGAGGTTGATGACACCCGGAGGTACGCCTGCTTCTAAGAAAGTTTCCATCAGCACATTGGCAGCATAGATCTGGGTTGGTGCAGGCTTCCAAACCACCACGTTGCCCATCATGGCGGCCGAGGTTGGCAGGTTACCGGCTATAGCGGTAAAGTTGAAAGGCGTTATGGCAAACACAAACCCTTCCAGCGGACGGTGCTCAACCCTGTTCCAGATACCTTTTGGCGATACAGGTGGTTGCTGCGCGTAAATTTCGCTCATGTAAGCCACGTTGAAACGCAGGAAATCGACCATCTCGCAGGCGGCGTCAATTTCGGCCTGGTAAGCGTTTTTGCCCTGGCCCAGCATGGTAGCTGCGTTTATTTTGGCGCGGTACGGGCCCGACAGTAATTCGGCAGCTTTCAGAAATATCGCGGCACGCTCTTCCCAGGGCAGGTTTTCCCAGGCAGCTTTGGCAGCCAGGGCAGCATCGATGGCAGCATGTACATGGCTCGCATCGCCTTCGTGATAGGTAGCCAGTAAATGCTGGTGATCATGCGGCGGGCGGATCTCGGCTTTTTTGCCGGTGCGCACCAGCTTGTCGCCGATGTACATGGGTATATCGGTAACTTTTGAACGGCCGTCGGCCAATGCGGCTTTAAGCGCGGCGCGCTCCACGCTGCGCGGGCCGTAGTTTAATACCGGCTCGTTTTGTGGTACGGGGGTGTTAAAAAATCCTTTGGTCATATTTAGTCAGTTAAACTATGGCGCAAAGATAAGGTTTTACCGGATGTGCGAATGTGCCGATACATAAATGTGCAAATGATATGACAATGTGCAGATTATCGCTGCTTCGGCAGCTTTAAACTATCAACGGGTGCCGATGCTGTATCATTTTTGGCAGTTTGGTTAGTAGTTGGGACAAGTATTGTATCTCCCACCAGGTGGTTATTTTCGGCCTGCTGATGGCATGCAGTTAAACCCAAAAACAGCATAGCTGCCGATGCCCATCTGAGCCATGTATTTTGCCGGGGCAGCACTTCTACCCTGCCGGCCTCAAACAGCCCGCATATCCTGTATTCGTTTTTTGCAAACACTTCCAATATCTGTGCCTCGCTCATGCCGCGAAAATCGCGCACAACTTTACGGCAGCCGTCACAGTACCAATCGCCGTTACTAGGTTGCAGTTCGTTCAATTGTTTCGGGCATTTAAAGCTGAGTTTGATATTTTGTAACGTTTCCATGGTAGTAGGTTATCTATTCTCGTTAACGAATATGGCTTACTGCTTAATACCATAGTAATTGTAATGTAACCGTTTTTGTGAAGAGTATTTTTTATAGAGGTAAGTATGCATATGTTATTCTAAGCTGAATTTGATCGGTAACGTATACTGCACTCTATAGGGTTTACCATTTTGGATACCTGGCTTCCATTTCGGCGAATGCTTTAATACCCCGACTACCATACTGTCGATCTTTCTGGTAAGGCCCCGTACTATTTTCACATCAGTTATCGAACCATCAGCTTGCACCATAAATTGAGCATACACCCTGCCTTGTACATCCTCATTACCTCCCCACTTAATATTCTTAGCTAAAAAATCTTTCCAGGCTTTCTCGCCACCTGGAAATTCGGGGTTTATTTCGATGGCGCCTACAAACACGTCTTGTGCGGTATCTTTAGGCTGAGCAGCTTTTATCGTATCTCCCTGCCAAGGTTTTTCAAGTTCGATTTGCTTGCAGGCAGTCAGGCCCAAAAACACCACCGCCGCCGATACCCAGTATCGCCATTTGTTTTGCCGTGGTGAAACCTGGATACGGCCGGCCTCTAATATGCCGCAGGTTGGGTGGGCGTTCGTGTTAATTACATCGATGATCTGTGTTTCGCTCATGCCCCTGAAATCGTGCACAATTTTCTGGCAGCCGTCGCAATACCAGTCGCCGTCGCAGGGTCGCAGTTCGTTTAGCTGTTTGGGGCATTTGAAACTAAGTTTGATGTTTTGTAACGGTTCCATCGGGTTAAAACATTTGTTTTTGAGCTAAAAAAACTGTATATTGTAGAGATGCAATTGAGCCGGCGATTCCATAAAATTTTTGAGAACAGGGGATAAAAATGGTCGAAAAATTTCTTACAATATCCCCCTTGTGGAGGAAGTCGTAAGCCTTGAGTCGGGAGCCCTGAGCCAAAAGACTCCCGACCCCAGGCTCAAGGCTTGGAGCTAAAAATGCGTTAGGGATAGCAACGCCTGCCTGTCGGCAGACAGGGATACCGGCCGTGTGACGGGCTGAGAGCAGGCCGTGGCTAACGCCTTGTGCAGTATGAGTGCCCGCCTGCCGAACGGGCAGGGATAGCCCGGGCCGCAGGCAACGCTCTTTAAAATAGAATCAAGAGTCAAGATATAAGAACCGAGCCTTAGCAAGCTCATTCACTCAGCCAAAAACAAATAATGATGTGAATAATCAGGACGATGATCAATTACCGACAATATCACCCTGTTTCTTTAACGATTGACGGATTGAATGACTGATTGATTAAAAATACCCATAAATCCCCCCCTGCCCGGAATGCAGTGGAATTCGTTACCTGTCCTGTGGGGTGCCGAAACAAGTTCGGCATGACTTCTTAAAAGATCCGAAATTGAAAATCCGAAGTTCGAAATCAAAAATACCCATAAATACCCATGTGTTCTATCAGCGGTCGGTAGGTATATTCATAATCCCCGCTGCAAACTACGGCATGTTTTCATCGGTAAATCTGCCAACCTGTCACCGGGAAATGCGGTAAAACTGCCGGATATTACTTGTTTTTTGCCACTTGGGCTGCCACAATCAATTTGGCACAGGCATTGATTATATGTTGCAGTAATCAAACAAATCAAATAGTAAAATCAATCATATGTCTAAAATCATTGGAATCGACTTAGGAACAACGAACTCCTGTGTGGCTGTAATGGAAGGTAACGAGCCTGTAGTTATTGCTAACAGCGAGGGGAAACGTACAACGCCTTCGGTAGTTGCATTTGTTGACAACGGCGAGCGTAAGGTTGGTGATCCTGCAAAGCGTCAGGCCATCACTAACCCGACCAAAACCATCTCATCTATCAAGCGTTTTATGGGTAACCAGTTTAACGAGGTTGCCAAAGAAATTGCCCGTGTGCCTTATAAAGTGGTAAAGGGCGATAACAACACCCCGCGTGTTGAAATTGACGACCGTAAATATACTCCGCAGGAGATCTCGGCTATGATCCTTCAGAAAATGAAGAAAACCGCCGAAGACTTTTTGGGCCAGGAAGTATCGGAAGCGGTTATTACCGTGCCTGCTTACTTTAACGATGCACAACGCCAGGCTACTAAAGAAGCCGGCGAAATTGCAGGTCTGAAAGTTCGCCGTATCATTAACGAGCCTACTGCCGCAGCATTAGCCTACGGTTTGGATAAAGCTCACAAGGATATGAAGATCGTGGTGTTCGACTGCGGTGGCGGTACGCACGACGTATCTGTACTGGAATTAGGCGACGGTGTGTTCGAAGTAAAATCAACCGACGGTGATACTCACTTAGGTGGTGACGACTTTGACCAGGTGATCATCGACTGGATGGCCGACGAGTTTAAAGCTGACGAAGGTTTTGACCTACGCCGCGACCCGATGGCCCTGCAACGTTTAAAAGAATCGGCTGAGAAAGCTAAAGTTGAGTTATCGAGCTCGGCTCAAACCGAGATCAACCTGCCATACATCACCGCTGTCGACGGTATGCCAAAGCACTTAGTTAAAACCTTAACCCGTGCAAAATTTGAGCAACTGGCTGATAGCCTGATCAAACGTACCATCGAACCTTGCAAAACTGCGTTGAAAAATGCCGGTTTGTCGACCTCGGATATCGATGAGATCATCCTGGTTGGTGGTTCGACCCGTATCCCTGCGATACAGGAAGCTGTGGAGAAATTCTTCGGCAAGGCACCTTCGAAAGGTGTTAACCCCGACGAGGTTGTGGCCATCGGCGCTGCAATACAAGGCGGTGTGTTAACCGGCGAAGTAAAAGATGTGTTGCTGTTGGATGTTACCCCGCTTTCGTTGGGTATCGAAACCATGGGCGGTGTAATGACCAAACTGATCGACGCTAACACAACTATCCCTTCTAAAAAATCGGAAACCTTCTCGACCGCTTCTGACAATCAGCCATCGGTAGAGATCCACATCTTACAAGGCGAGCGCCCAATGGCGGCTCAGAACCGTACAATCGGCCGTTTCCACCTGGATGGTATACCACCTGCACCTCGCGGCGTACCGCAAATCGAAGTAACTTTCGATATCGACGCTAACGGTATATTGCACGTGGCTGCTAAAGATAAAGCTACCGGTAAAGAGCAAAAGATCCGTATCGAGGCTTCTTCGGGCTTAACTGATGCCGAGATCAAGAAAATGAAGGACGAAGCTGAAGCTAATGCCGATGCTGACAAAAAGGCAAAAGAAGAAGTTGAAAAACTGAACAGCGCCGACGCCCTGATCTTCTCGACAGAAAAACAACTGAAAGAGTATGGCGATAAGATCCCTGCCGACAAAAAATCGGCTATCGAAAGCGGTTTGGAAAAACTGAAAACAGCTTATTCGGCTAAAGATCTGGCTACCATTGATACAGCTAAAACTGAGCTTGAAGCTGCATGGCAGGCTGCATCAGAGGATATGTACAAAGCTTCGGCCGATGGTGCACAGCCAGGCGCTGAACACGCTCAAAGCGGACAGGAAGCTCACGGAGCAGCAGGCGGTGATGCAGTTACCGATGTTGACTTTGAAGAAGTGAAGTAAGAGTACATCTCGAATAGATTATAATAAAAAGAGGGAGCCAAGGGTTCCCTCTTTTATTTTGAATAGAATAAGTTTTTCTTTATTAGTTGGCTTTGATAAGTTTGTTTGATAGAGAAAGTGAGCTTACAGAATTGTGTTTTTTGAGGAAACACAGATAGAGAGGCTCCATAATAAGAATTGAACTTGTTATTGGATTTTAGATTATTTGGGCGTTTCCCTACGGGTCGGGCTTTCCCTGACCGTCCGGCAGGCCGGCGCTCATACTGCACAGGCCTTAGCCACAAGGCCGGTATCCCTGTCTGCCGACAGGCAGGCGTTGCAATCCTTAACGCGGATGTACGTTCAGAGAATCCATCACCGTATCACAATAACGATATCTGAACCGATAGTTTCCCGTTTACCAAATAATCTATCCATCTCACATCTCCGTTGGGGTAATAATGGATCTCGTATTTTTTACCAGCGCTTACAGATTCGGGTGCGCCGGTCATGATGTCGGCCTGGTTATTTACGGTGTAATGTACATCAAACTGGTAGCCTTTATCCGTACATAAGGCACAGCCCGTTGCACCGAAACTGCTGACGCGGCCAAATTCGTCATAAGCCAGGTTTTGCGTCCGTTGGCTTTGATTGGTCCCGCTACTCAGGTTTTCAATTTTTTGGCTTTTGTAGACGCCGCTTTGGAATGCGGGGGGTAAGGGCAAGGTGTAGAAATTTTTCGAAACAAAATACAGATCGTAAATAGCCGCTGTATCCTTGATCAGTTCGGTACGGGTGTTCCATATGGAGCCATCGGCATTGTAGGTGATGGCTTTGAACGACATTGCCCTGCCGGCCGTTTGCGCAAAGCAAACAAAGCAGCAAAGCATTAATGCAAGGGTAAAAAGCGATCTCATTTTAGAATACGTTTAACGGACCAGCATTAATGATTTTTCTTTTTGCGCTGCGCATGCCCTGCCGGAACCGTTTCATGGGCATATTTACGCCCGTAATACCTTTCGGCGATGAAAAATAAGGGCCAGGTAAACATAAAGGCAAACCTGCTTAACAACGGCCAAAACGGACAAATAATCACGCCTGCCAAAAATACCAGCGGTGTGATGGTAGCGCGGGCTTTAAATATTTTGAGAAACTTTTGAGTGGGGCGATGCGTGATCAGCTTGCTTTTTGAATTGAATACGAAACTAACGAGCCAATAATTGAAAATACCTGAAAGTATAATGTTACAGTTGTAAAAGTAATAAGGAATATTATGCCCCGAGTATTCGCTGTAATAGGCAGATGAAAAAGGCATGAGCACAATACTGAAAAGGAAAAAGGTATTTAACCAGATGAGCTTTTCGGAGTATTGGCTTACAAAGCCGAAGACCCGGTGATGGCTGCGCCAAAAAGCAGCGATAACGAAGAAGCTGATAATAAAACCGATAAACTTCGGTATCAGTTCGGCCAGGCCGGATAGTATCTCGTCGTTGGTATCATGAGGGCCGATATGCGGCACCTTGATCTCGATCACCAGCAGAGTAATCGCGATAGCAAAAACCGCATCGCTAAAAAGGATGATACGATCTATCTGAAAATCTTTACGCTCCGGGTCGTGCTGTTCTAAAAAGTGTTCGTGCTGTTCCATCAGAAATTGAACCCAAAAGATACAAAATAATCAGAAACGGCCGAAATTGCTTTTAAAATTCAATTATCATTTCCATGCGATTATTGGGTACCGTAACACTAGTACCATGTTTCTTTTCCTGTAATTTGATGCTTTCGCCGTTTACATTGATCGCCTTAAGTTTAGTGTTGAACCCATGCAATACCAACTTAACCTGCGTAAAGCGCGATTCGAAATTACCTTCAACGGCGCTTAATACAATTCGGTTCTTAACCGGTTCAAAGCTGATGATACGTTTGTAATACGTCCCTTTTTCGTAGTTGTAGGTTATGCCGTCGTCTTCATAGTAAGTAAACGCGTTAGGTTCTTTACCATACCAGATATGGAGCTTCAGCATACCACAGCCATGGCCGGCAGTGCTTTGCACCACATCCTGCATCGGGATGATGGCTCCGGCTTTGACAAATACAGGCAGATCGGTTAGCGGTGCATCTGCTTTATGAACTTTGCCGCCTTTTAATTTTTCGTGAGTGCTTAAGCGATACCAGTTGCCTTGCGGCAGGTAAACCTTGATATGACGTTCGGTGCTGGCAGCCGGGGCTATCAGTAAAGCATCTCCGAAAAGGAATTGGGTTTGGTAGTTACCATCGTATACCTTATCGTCATGTGTGTGGTCGATGGCTAAAGTCCGGTTTACCGGCAGGCCGGTTTGGTGCGCCTGGTAAAAGCTCGAATAGATATAGGGCAGCAGGCAATACCGGTGTTCGATATCTTTTTTGATGATAGCCTCGTTCTTTTTGCCCCATCGCCATGGTTCGCGGTAAATGGTACCGATACAGGCATGGTTACGGAACATCGGCGTATAGACGCCTAACGAGTTCCAGCGAACCATCAGTTCGGGCGTGGGGTTACCTGTAAAGCCACCGATGTCTACTCCTGTAAAGGCCACTCCTGTAAGGCCGATGCTGTTTACCAAACGTGCGCCTAACAGCATGTGCGCGTCATTGGCTGAGTTATCGCCCGTCCATACTGCAGAATAACGCTGCACGCCGGGATAAGCGGCGCGGGTCAATACAAATGGTCGCTTGTTGCCGAGCAGTTTTTTAGTGCCCTGGTAAGTGGCACGTGCCATTTCCAGTCCGTAAGCGTTACGCACCTCGGGTATACTTTGTTTGCCGAAGTGTACCAGGCCGGGTATGTTTTGCCCCCAGGCGGCGGGCTCGTTCATATCGTTCCAAAAGCCGGCCACACCGGGTTCGGTTAAGGCGCTGAAAGCTTTACCCCACCATTCGCGTACATCGGCACGGTAAAAATCAGGGAAGTGGCAGCGGCCCGGCCAAACTTTAGCTACGTAGTTCTCGCCGTTGGGATAGGTAGCAAAGTATTTATTGGCGACACCTTCGTTGTATTGCTTGTAACCGTCCTCAACCTTAATGCCCGGGTCAACAATGGTAACCAGTTTAAAATCTATTGCCTTTAATTCATCCATCATCGCCTTAGGATCGGGGAAAGTTTCGGGGTTCCAGGTAAATATCTTGTAATGATCCATGTAGTCGATATCGCAATACATTACATCGGCAGGTATCCGCTTTTTTCGGAAAGTATGTGCCACTTTTAAAACTTCTTTGGCCGACATGTAGCTCCACCGGCATTGCTGGTAACCCAGGCTCCAGAGCGGCGGCATCTCCATGCGGCCGGTTAGCCAGGTAAAATCCTGCAGTATCCCGGCAATGGTTTGCGCCCCGAAAAAGTAATAGTTCATATTACCGCCATCGGCACCGAACCAACTCATCTGCTCATCGGTTGTGGCGCCGAAGTCGAAATAGCTTTTATGGGTGTTATCCATAAACAGCCCATAAGTACAACCGCTGTGTATGCCGATGAAAAACGGGAAGGTTTTATAAAGCGGGTCGGTTTTGATACCATGTTCGGACGCATCGGTATTCCAGTTTACGTAACTGCTGCCGCGCCTGTCGAGATTGCCGGTTTTCTCGCCCAGGCCGATGAATCGTTCATCCGCGAAAAGTTTGCGGTACGTGATTACCTTTTCACCCTGCCAGGTAGTGCCAAAGCGGCTATCGTCTTCGCTTAGCGGTTGCCCGCCTGGTGTGTAGAAATTGAAACGTAAAGGCGATTTGGTAATAATGAGTTTGAGATCGGAAGTGTTGACCTCGATGCTCTGTTTGTTCTCGATATAAGTTATCCTCCTGCCCGGCTTTTGTATTACAGCAAAGGATTGATCGTTAGCTGATGGGCGTTTGGTAATGTTAACCCTGATGATGGCCGGACCATAAACCCATATATGGGCTTCGGCTTCGGCAGTGGTGATGACCAGTTTCCCCGACTGCTCTCCTGAGCTTTGTACCTTGCTCAACATTTGTGTTCGCATGTTGATACAACAGTGCAGGCTTTTGAAGGTTTACATTATTTGACATTGGGATTTATGGCAGGATCCTGATGGGCGTACCTACAGGAACATGCGCATACAGATCATCAATCTCCTCATCAGTAACACCGATGCACCCATCCGTCCAATCACGCCAGCGGTGGAATTTGCCGATGAAGCCATGGCCGTTCTTTAACCCGTGTATCTTGATATCGCCTCCGGTGGCTTTACCAAGCAGTTCGGCATTCGCCTTATCGGTTTTGTTTGGATAGGAGATGCCCAGGTTTTTATGGCAAATGCTGTTAGGATTTTTGGTATTGATGGTGTAGTCGCCTTCAGGCGTTTTTCCGTCGCCATCCACCTGCTTTTTGCCTGTCGGGCAAAAGCCTAAGGATATTTGGTAGCTTTTCAATAGCTTATTATCCTCATACGCAAGCATGCGATGTTTTGACTTAAAAACGAGCAGCTTATTTATGCGCGCATTCCCAGGAAGTTTAGGTTCGGGGTAACAGGCATAAATAGCACATGCTATCAGCACGATAAGAGTGCAATAAGCTGCTGCCTTTTTTATCATTTGATATAAAACTAAACAAACCTGTTTAAAAACAAAAAAATCCCACCGAAGCGGGACTTTTTAAAATATCACAGATCAACTTACGACCATAAGTTAGCCGGGTATACACCACTGGCTACTAAGTCGGATATTGATTTTTGTACGATAGGTTTATCTTCTTTATAAGTTACACCGAACCATTTTGAGGCAGTCGGGATAACTTTAAAAGCGGCTTCGCCGGTTTTGATCAGCTCGTCGGCAACCAGCGGAATAAAGAACTCGGCTTTCGGGTTGGTTTCGTTGGCGTCAACAAACTTTTTAAACATTGGCTCGCTTTGCTTAAATACTGCCGGGTTAAAACCCCAGAAGTTCATCGATACACGGGTATCGTTCGGCAGCGGGTGCTCGCCTGTAGCATCTTTATAAGCTACTTTGCTGCCTTCGGTAAAGTAAACTTCGGTGCGTTCGTTAATCTCCACCATGTTTCCCTTATCGTCAACCTTACAAACACCACGGGATACCGAGCCGTAATCCGATAAGGTCTTATCGATCTGGTAGCCTATCAGCGAGTATTGGTGGTCGGTCACCTCCGTGGTTAAAAATTTAGCCATTTTCTCAAAAGAGTCATAACCGTAAAAATCATCGGCGTTGATCACGCAGAAAGGCTCTTTGACCTGGTTGCGCGCAGCCAAAACAGCGTGGGCGGTGCCCCAAGGTTTAGCGCGTTCGATGGTTTTATCAATGCCGTATTGGTGCAGGTCGTAGTTTTGAAAAACGTAGTCGGTTTCCACGCGCCCTTTTAATTTGGGCTCAAATATGGCTTTAAAGCTATCTAAAAACTCCTCGCGGATGATAAAGGTCACCTTACCAAAACCAGCCTTAATAGCATCATAAATTGAGTAGTCGATAATGGTTTCGCCATTGGGGCCAAAGCCATCAACCTGTTTCATGCTTCCGTAACGGCTGGCCATACCGGCGGCCAGGATCAATAATGTTGGTTTCATATGTATGCTACTATGCTTATAGTTTTTAATTTAACGTGTTTCCGGGTTTAAAGTTGAATATTTTAATCAAATTATCCTAAGAAAATCAGGTTATCATATCCTTTTCGCCTGTTAATTTTTTATTAATCTTCGTCGGGCAGGCGGTTATACCTGAAATCGTGACCGGGCTTAATGTTCAGTAAAGTCTCATAGATCAGGCTGATCACATTGTCCACGTCCTCTTTGTGTATCATCTCTACAGTGGTATGCATATAGCGCAGCGGTAACGATATCAGGGCCGATGGTACACCATCGTTTGAGTAAGCAAAAGCATCGGTATCCGTTCCGGTTGAGCGCGATGATGCCTGGCGCTGGAACGGTATCTTATTTTTTTCGGCAACCTTTACCAGCAGTTTATTCAGGTTGGTTTGCACCGCAGGTGCGTATGATACCACGGGGCCACGGCCGCAAGCTAAATCTCCCTGGGTAACCTTATTGATCATCGGAGTAGAGGTATCGTGCGTAACATCAGTAACGATTGCTACGTTTGGTTTGATGTGGTGGGCTATCATTTCGGCACCCCGTAAACCTATTTCTTCCTGCACGGCGTTTACGATGTATAAACCAAAAGGCAGTTTCTTTTTATTCTCTTTCAGCAGGCGGGCAACTTCGGCAATCATAAAACCGCCGGCACGGTTATCCAAGGCGCGGCCGACATAGTAACGGTCATTCAGTACCATAAACTCGTCTTCGTACGTAATTACGCAGCCTACGTGGATACCCAGCTTCTCAACCTCTTCTTTCGAGGTACAGCCGCAATCCAGAAAGATGTTTTTGATGGTGGGCGCTTCTTCCTTCTCGCCGCTGCGGGTATGGATGGCCGGCCAGCCAAATACCGCTTTTACAATGCCTTTTTCGGTGTGGATGTTTACGCGTTTTGAGGGCGCTATCTGGTGATCTGAACCGCCATTGCGGATCACATAGATCAAACCATCGCCGGTGATGTAATTCACAAACCACGATATCTCGTCGGCATGGGCCTCAATAACAACTTTGTAATCGGCCTTGGGGTTGATGATGCCTACTGCCGTGCCGTAGCTGTCGACATAGGTTTCATCGATATAAGGTTTCAGGTAATCGAGCCACATTTTCTGGCCGGTCCATTCAAAACCTGTCGGCGATGGGTTATTGATATATTCTTCGAAAAATTTAAGTGATTTTTTAGTAACTACCGGAACGTGTTTTTTTTCCTCTGATTTCTTTTTAGCCATGATGGTCATATTTACATAAACGGGCCCGTAAGCCCTTAGCAAATATAGTAAACCAATTAAAAGCACATAAAAAGCATGTGTTTTTTATGTGCCCGATTTATTGTTGGCTTAACATTTACTTTATGGTAGATGGCTTTATTTGTGCCAAGAGAAATTTTGTTTACGTTTCAGTTTAGTTAGTTTAGGGAGGCCGGTTTGTATTTGAGTGATGCAAACCGGTTTTTTATAAATCCTTCTCTAATATCTCGTAATCGATGCCGCTTTTACTGAAGGTTTGCCCGGTTTGGGTAAAGCCCGATTTGTTATAGAAACCGATGGCTGATAACCTTGCATTGCACCACAAATGTTTCGCGCCTTCGCTTTTCGCAAACAATGTAATATGATCCAGCAATTGCCTGCCGATGCCCTGGCCCTGGAAAGCCGGATCAATAGCAAATTTGCGAAACTGCCAGCTTTCGCCGTTAGGGAACAGTGATACCACGCCTATAAGCTGCGTAGCCGTAAATGCGCCAAAGTGATAGCCTTGCAGGTCCTCATCCATTTCCATATCATGCAGATAGCTGCCGGGGTAAAGCACATCGCGGCGTAATTGCCAGGTAAGCTGCGGGGTTATTTGTTCGATGTGGATCATTTTTATGAGGTAAAAGCTTAAAGCACAAAGCACAAAGGCCTAAGAAAAAAAGCCCCGAAGTATCCGGGGCTTGCTCTATTTTGTATGGTCAGGCGCCTCTTTTGGCTACTACCGTAGGTTTTGCTTTGCCTTTGCTTACCGGTTTAGCTTTCTCGGCTGCGGGTTTCGCCTTTTCGGCTTTAGGTTTCGGCGCTGGCTGGGCTGGCGTTTCGGCGGCAGTTTCGGCCTCCGGAGTTGCGGGTTCTTCGTTAAACAAAGGAAGCTCTTTCAGGATATTGAACCAGGTAATGATCTTCTTCATATCCGAAGCATATACCTTTTCCTCGTCGTGATCAGGCGCTACTTCCCTGAAAAACTGGCGCAGTTTACTGCCGTCGGCTTTCGCATCGGGGATGTTGGTTGCCGATTTCATACGCTCCAGGACGTCTTTCAATAAAATATCCTGGTCGTAGCTAAAGATGGTGATCTCTTCTAATGCAGCAAGCTTGGCTGTCGACAGGTTGGCCACCAGTTTGGTTTTTTGTGCGTCGAGGCTTTCTAAGATAAAACCTGTTTTATTTTGAGCCAATGCTTTCCATAAGCCCGGCTTGCCCGATACGGATACTATTCCCTGTAGGTTCATTTTGTTGATTTAATCTTCTAAAACTTCAATACCGGTAATTTTGTCGCCCTGGCGGATAGCGTCCACCACGTCAACGTTTTCAATCACTTTGCCAAAACAAGTGTGGTTCCTGTCAAGATGGGCAGTGTTAGCACGGCTGTGGCAGATAAAGAACTGCGAACCGCCGGTGTTGCGGCCTGCATGCGCCATCGATAATACACCACGGTCGTGGTATTGCAATTCGCCGTCCAGTTCGCACGGAATGGTGTATCCCGGGCCTCCCGTACCTGCGCGGTGTGCGGTTTCAGGGTTTTTTGAGTTAGGGCATCCGCCTTGTATCATAAAATTAGGTATCACACGGTGAAAGGTTACACCATCGTAGAAACCTTCTTTGGCTAATTTTTTAAAGTTGGCTACAGCTTTAGGCGCATCTTTCTCGTAGAACTCTACGGTCATGTTGCCTTTTTCGGTTTTAATTATCGCTTTACTCATTGTTTTAAATTTCGAGAGGGGCAAAGTTAGTAAAAGGAGCTGAAAGCCGAAAGGTAAAAGCTTAAAGCAAAAAGTTTTGATTAGGCAAATGATCATAATAGCATTCCCAATTTTTCGTTAGTTTTGAAGTATGCGCTATTCAAAATTCCTTTTACCTTTCGGCTTACTGCTTTTTGCTTTTGTGGCGAGAGCAACATCCATCCTCATCCCGATGGATGACCAGCAAAAGGACCATTTGAAATCGTACGGCATTGCTTTCTGGACGCTGAAAAACGATCAGGAGGTCGACTGGCTGCTCAATTACCGAGGCGGCAGCTTTATGATGAAATATGACCAGAAGCTGGAGAACGAGTGCAAGGTGCGCGGCGTAAGCTACGAAGTTTTGCCCGATGCCAAAGTAAGCGCTATTATTGCCGAGATAACCGACCCATCGGTAAACATGGATGTGGTAAAGCTCGAAAAAGCGCCCAAAATTGCGGTGTATTCGCCCAAATCAAAACTACCCTGGGACGATGCCGTTACCCTGGTACTGAAATACGCCGAGATACCTTATGATGTGATCTATGACGAGGAGGTAATACATGGCGACCTGCCCAAGTACGATTGGCTGCACCTGCACCACGAGGATTTTACAGGGCAATATAGTAAGTTCTATCAGCCGTTTCGCTCGGCCGCCTGGTATATCGAAGATGTAGATACCCAGGAAGCGATGGCCAAAAAATTAGGCTTCAAAAAGGTATCGCAAATGAAGCTGGCCGTAGCCCAGCATATCCGCGATTTTTGTGCCGGCGGCGGCTTTTTGTTTGCCATGTGCTGCGGTACCGATACTTTTGATATTTCTTTAGCCGCTGCGCATACAGACATCTGCGAAAGCATGTTCGACGGCGACGCAGCCGACCCCGAAGCGCAATCGAAGCTGGATTATACGCAGACTTTCGCCTTCCAGAATTTTGTGTTGGATCAAAACCCTTTATCGCACCAGTTCAGCGACATCGATGTTACCCGTACGCGCCAGGTCGACCGCCCGCACGACTTTTTTACGCTGTTCGATTTTTCGGCCAAATGGGATGTGGTACCCAGTATGCTAACCCAGGATCACGACAAAGTGATCAAAGGGTTTATGGGCCTGACCACTGCTTTTAAGGAAAATCTGATCAAACCCAACGTAACCATTATGGGCGAAATGAAAACCGCCAACGAAGCCCGTTATATCCACGGCGAATACGGCAAAGGGCAATGGACATTTTACGGCGGCCACGACCCGGAAGATTATCAGCACCAGGTAGGCGACCCGCCCACCGACTTGAGCCTGCACCCCAACTCGCCCGGCTACCGGTTAATATTGAACAATGTACTTTTCCCGGCAGCTAAGAAGAAGAAACAGAAAACTTAGCCCCCCTAACTCCTAAAGGGGGAGTTTTTGAAAAGCCTATTTGATTTTCTTATCCCCACTTTAGGAGTTAGGGGGCTCAATCGTAAAAATTCCACAATACCCCATATTTCAAAATTGCGTTAGGCATCGGGTAGCGGTTTACCGTATAATAACCCTGGCTCAATAGGCCCTGGTTAGCGTAATCGTACATCACAAACAGGTTTGTGCGTTTTAAGGTAGCTTTCAGATACACCGTACTGACAGGGTATGATGAAAACTTCACTGCCGGACCATTATAAAACTGATCGATGCCGGTAGCATACGATGGCGCTGTATAGGGTGTGTTGTATCGTACGTTAACGCCGATAGTGGTGTTGAGCACATCAAAAAACAACTTGTTATAATACAGGCTGCTGTAAATGTACAGGTCGGGTGTGCGTAAAGTGCTCTGATAGTCGGTTTTTTGATATACGCCGTAATTATCAAAGTGCCACCTGCCAAATTGCAGGTTTTTGCCTACGCTGATCTTGATGAGATTGATAGGCGCCGGTACCTGCATTGGGTACGCATCGATACCATTACTGGTGGCCGAAGCAAAGTACAGATAGTTATTGATCAGGAAATACTCGGCTTTTATGTTAAACTGGAACTTATCATTAATATAATTGAACGAGGCGCTGCTGGTTTTGACGTTTTTAAAGTTATTGTTCCAGATAAAGTGGTTGGATATCCAATGTGTATACAACAACGGCGGCGTACTGTTCTGGGTATACGCATCGATGATGATCTTGCCCAGCGTTTTACCTGCCGAAAGGTTAATACTGGCATCGTACAGGTAATCGCCAAAATCGCGACCGAGGGTTATCTGCTGAAAATCGGCGTTGAGACCTATTTTATCGCTGAAACGGTAGCTTACCCTGGCTTTCAGGGTAATATCCTGGAAGGTGTTATGCTGTACCCTGTCCAACTGTGGCAAACCGGTAGTTGCCAGGGTATCGCGCACGTATTGCGAATAATTGTAATAATCGTGCACCAGGCCCAGGTCGAGCTTCGCTTCATTTTTTACAAAGCTTAAGGTTTTACCCCGCAGGTAAAAACTGTATGAAAATTCGTTTTGAAAGTGGGTTACCGAAAGCGAATCGCGCGAGGTGGTTTGATCGAAATACGTATCGGGAAAAACTTTGTACTGATCGGCCTCATCCTGCAAAAATTTGTACTTGCGGGTATTGTAGTAAAAAGTATAAGCCACACGCTGGGTAGGCAGTACCTTAGCCGAGCTGGTGCCTGTGGATGTACTATCGATACGGCCCAGGTAATAAAACTGCTTCAGGTAAAAGCCGTTATCGCGCCAGTTGGTGCGTGAGTTATTTAACCTTACAGTCGCCGTACTGGGGTCGAAAACGGTGCCCGTATTAGCCGTGTATATCGCATTGTTGGTTATCGATCCGTTATCTGGGGCCTTCAGGTTGTTAAATATCAAATTACCCAGGATATTGTAACGTTTATCTTTCGATTCGTACCAGCTAAAAAAAGCTGCCCCCAGGTGATCGGCATGCTGGTGGGCATAAACCCCGTACGAGCCAATGCGGTTATAGTTAACACCAAAGTTCCAGTTGGGTTTAATGTTTTGTGTATGGATAACCCTGAACACCTGTTCGGTTAACCCGCCGGCAACCAGGTACAGGCTGGTAAAAGGGGTACGCGCCCGGTAATATTGTATATCCTGTGGGTGCAATAAATATGCATCTAACTGGTGCATTCCTACATCAAAACCTATGGTGCGGCTGGGCTCAAAAAGTAAGTCGCGTTCGGATAAGCCAAGATTACCGATACCAATTTTAGGGCTGTGCGGCTGGTAAAGCACGCTGTAGTTCTCAAAACCTGTCAGCGTGGTATCCAAAGGAAAAACCTGTGTGCTGTCGTTCAGCAGGCGCTCGTTAGTTACCTTAATGTATTTAGATGTGAAAATTATGGTGTCTTTTTTCTTGTCCTGCTGTTTGCGCAGGGTGTCGAGCATATCTTCTTCGCTTAAGGGCTTACGTACTGTAGTGGTATCGCGTATGCGGTTATTGATGATAGGCTTAACCTCCTGTGCATGCGCAAACATTGCCGACAAACTTATCAGCAATAGCAAAACATATTTAAGCTTCTTAGTGATCAAAGTTGGCTAACCAGTTCTTTTAGTATCAGGGTAAGTTTTGGTTCGGCGGCTGTGGCCACGGCAAGTATCTCTTCAACCGATACCGGTTTCAGAGTTTCGGGGAAGCCCTCGTCCGTTAAAACCGAAATGGCGAAAACAGGCAAACTCATGTGGTTAGCTACAATTACTTCGGGTACGGTGCTCATACCTACTGCGTCGCCACCAATTATCCGTAAAAACTTATACTCGGCACGGGTTTCGAGGTTCGGGCCCGTAACCGATACATAAACACCTTTATGGCACGGAATATTGTGATCGGCAGCAATTTTTAGCCCTTTAGCTATTAAAGCCTGGCTGTAAGGCTCGCTCATATCGGGGAAACGCGGTCCAAGAGCGTTCTCGTTATTGCCAACCAGGGGGTTATGGTGCTGCAGGTTGATATGATCTTCGATGATCATCAGGTCGCCTTTTTTAAAGGCAGGGTTTAAGGCTCCGCTGGCATTCGATACAAACAGGGTTTTAACACCCAGCATTTTCATTACCCTTACCGGGAAAGTGATCTGCTGCATGGTATAGCCTTCATAATAGTGCAGGCGGCCCTGCATAGCCACAACCTTTTTACCGGCCAGCGTACCGAATATCAGTTTACCCGAGTGGAACTCCAGGGTCGAGATCGGAAAATCAGGAATGTTGCTGTACATCATCTGCTTTTCAACCTGTATCTCGTTAACCAAACCACCCAAACCGGTGCCTAAAATAATACCCACCTCGGGTTCAAAATCGCCTATGCGGCTTTTAATATAACTTGTTGTACGTTGTATGTTCTCTAACATAATTCTTTATTATTTGATCAAACTGCTGCCCGTTTTCCAAAAACTCAACCTGTATGGGCAGCACCAGGATATCAAGTTGTTTAACTATTGTTTGTAAAGCCTGTTCACCTAAACGCTGCGCATCCTTTTCTGTTGTAATAACCAGTTTTTTTTGTGCGCTACAGGCTTTAAAACCATCGGCAAGTTTAGTGATATTTTTTAAGGTATAAGGATGATGATCGGGATAATTATGATGAATAAGCTGTTTTGCCTGTTTTTGCAGATGGTTTACCAATGGTTTGGGATTGGCTATCCCGCTCAATAAAAATACGGTAGTTTCGTCGTCGATTACCCGGTTTGATTTGTCGCCGTTTAAACCGTGCAAAGCAGTATAGCTTATCCCGGCAAAAAATAGCTGTTGCCCGGCAAAAGGTTTTATCCTCGTCTTGATTCTTTCTTTTCGGATATCGGTCAAATCCATCGGGCATTTGGTCACTACAATCGCATCGGCTCGCTTGCGCCCGGCAAAAGGCTCGCGCAGGTTACCGGCCGGCAATAAAAAATGAGGTTCAAATATGCGGCTGTAATCGAACAATAAAATGTTCAACCCGGGTTTTACTGCACGGTGCTGATAGGCATCATCTAAAATAATCAGATCGTGGTTATCCTTCAGGTGTTCAATACCTGCAACACGTTTCTCGCAAACGGCAACGGTAATGTCAGGAAATTTGTGCTTAAACTGGGCCGGTTCGTCGCCTGATTCAGTGGCAGTAGCAGTTGCAGAAGCAGTTAAAAAGCCTTGTGTTTTTCTTCCATATCCTCGGCTGAGGGTAGCCAGTTTGTGATCGCCTTTCAATAAGCGGATCAGATATTCGGTCATTGGGCTTTTACCTGCGCCGCCAACATCCAGGTTACCTACCGAAATAACCGGTATATCAAAGCCCTGGCTTTTAAACAAGCCGGCATCATAACACAGGTTACGAATGATGATAACCAATGCATAAGGCCACGAAAAAGGCAGTAAAAGCCAGCGCAGGTATTTTAGCATATCAGGCCGTAAAGATACGAAACAGCTACTTAGCAACCACGCGGCCTAAAAAAGTAAAACCCGGCCATTACAGCCGGGCTTACTCACTCAACTAATCAAACCTCAAAATCTTAGTTGTGGCTTTTAAATGGCAGCGACGAAAATACATTGATGGCCAAAGTATGGTTGTTTTCGACTACCTGGCTATAGGCAGCGGTGAGGTTGCGCTGCTGTACATATTGATACAGATAGCCCAGTTCGACCTTGGTGAATTTGCCGGTATTTAAGCCGAGCCCTATTCCAAAGCGATTCTGATCGAACGTATTATATTTGACGTTTTTGCCAAAGGCGACAAAAACTTCATCGTAAACAGGCACATACCATGGCGAGGTTTTACCTAAGGGGATGTTAGCTTTAAGCATATATCTTACCCGGTTCTCAAACCGCACATTGGTAAACGTGCCAACGGCCGCGTCGCCAAAAAAACGCTGTTCGAGGCGCAACCTATTGATGATATCTACTCCTCCGGTTTGCTGCGTCAGTTGCAGCTGTTGCCATATCCGGTGCTCGGGGAAGGCGGTTTTCGCTATCGGAATTTCTCCGTAAGGATAAGTTTCGACATAAGCATAACCGGCGGTTGCCAATATGTTTTTGTTAAGTTTATAAAATATGCCCGGCCTTAAAAGCAGTTGCTGCCAGCCGCTGAAACCTTCATTCCGCCTGATTTGTATTTCGGCGTGCAGGCCAAAGTTATCCGTAATTAAATGCTGCCCGTTGTACACCACCCAGGCGTTAAAGTTATCGCTGTTAACGCGCGGGTTGGTTTGGGCTTTTGCCCGATGACCGTACATCGCCAAAAAGCAAATGAACAAGCCAATCGTCGATGTTTTTATATGATGATATACTGAAGAAATGAACATAGCTTTAAATAAGGCCGGGCAATTGCCCGCCCGGCCGGTTTTCGAACTATTAACTATTATTGGGGGAAAAATTAAACTGTTATTGTATCCGGAGCCTTGGCATCCCTCAGTTTCAGATCGTGCAGCATACCGTCGGCCAGGTCGTACACCCACCCGTAAAAGTTAAGGGTTTGCCCTTTCTGTAGAGCATTCTGCACAATAGCAGTCGATTTTAACTGGTAGATCTGCTCTTCCACGTTCAGTTCCACCAGCCTGCGGTGCCGCATTTCGGTATCGGTAATGGCGTTCAGTTCATCACTGTGCGCACGGTCGATATCGCGGATATGGCTCAGCCACTGATCGAGGTTACCCTGCGTACCACCGGCAACAGCCGCGCGGATACCACCGCAGCCATAGTGCCCGCAAACTACAATATGCCTTACCTTAAGGGCCTCGACGGCATATTGCACTACCGACATCAGGTTAATATCACTCGGGATAACCTGGTTGGCAATATTGCGATGGCTGAATATTTCGCCCGGTTGCGCGCCTGTGATCACTTCCATCGGTGCACGGCTGTCGGAGCAGCCAATGATGAGGTATGGGGGCGACTGGCCCTTATTCAGGTTAGCAAAGTAGTTTACATCCAGGTGCAGCTTCTCGGCTATCCATTTGCGGTTATTATTAAACAACTCGTTATAATGCTGATGGTCGTGATGCCCATGTTCATGCTGATCCCTTGCTTCGATCTTAGCTTCCAGGAAAGAATAATGATCTTTTAACCCGGTAATAGTACATGGGATGTTCTCCATCGCAGCCCGGCTTTTAAACTCCTGCAATATCTCCAAACAATCCTGTTCGATGTAGCGGGTTTGGCCGGCATCCACCCAAACGCTCATACCAGGTTTTATTTCATTGAAAAACTCATTCAGGTGGGCCTTGTTCAAAAACGTAACCTGCTCCGATAGTACCAGCTGTTTCATGGTGCCTTTCGGGGTGATGCGCTGCGTGGTGTAGATCAGGTCTTTGGTTGCATTCACCAATATAAATATGATACTTACGCCCATACCGATCAGAACACCTTTCAGCAAGTCGGTGAGGATAATTGCAAGAACGGTTATTACAAACGGAGTAAACTGGTTCCAGCCGGCTTTGTACATATCCCTAAACAGCTGTACTTTGGCCAGCTTGTAACCAACCATAATCAGTATCGCCGCTAAACTCGCCAGCGGTATTTTGTTCATCAATACCGGTATGAGCAATACAGCCACCAGCAATAATATGCCATGAAATATGCTCGACGCTTTGGTTTTGGCGCCCGAGTTAACGTTGGTTGCACCACGTACAATTACCGCAGTTAAAGGCAGCCCGCCCAGTAAACCGGCAACGGCATTACCTACGCCCTGCGCTATCAGCTCGCGGTTTAACGGTGTGGAGCGCTTCAGCGGGTCGAGCTTATCAACCGCTTCAATGCTTAGTAAGGTTTCTAAACTTGCAACAAAAGCAATAGTAAAAGCTACCGTAAGCACTTCGGGGTTGGCGATTTTCGAAAAATCAGGGAACTTTAAATTGGTGGCAAAATCGCCGATGCTTGAGAATACAGGTATCTGTACAAAGCTGTTAGCCTTGAGATGAAAGACATCCGGCGCACCCTGTAAAACCACCGAGGCCAATACACCTACTATCACAACTACTAAACCCGAAGGGAAAGCTTTTACTTTTTTAAACAGGGGCGTGTCCCACAATAGCAGCAGGGCCATCGACAAAACAAAGATGATGATGGCGCCCGGGGTAAGTTTTGATAACAGGTGAGTGATCTCGGTAAAAGTATTGCTGTGATCGGCCTGTGCAAAGGCAAAATCGCCCTCGGCGTCGGCATCGTACCCAAACGCATGAGGGATCTGTTTTAAGATCAATATGATGCCTATCGCGGCAAGCATACCTTTAATAACGTTTGAAGGGAAATACAGGCCTATTTTGCCGGCCTTCACCAATCCTAATATAACCTGGATAACACCCGCTAAAACTACGCTGACCAGAAAGGCTTCGTACGAATGTAAACTGATGATAGCCGAAGCTACGATAGTAGTTAAACCAGCCGCCGGGCCGCTGACTGCCAATTGCGAACCGCTGATAAAACCAACTACCACACCGCCAACTATGCCGGTTATAATGCCCGCTAATAAGGGCGCGCCGCTTGCCAGTGCTATACCCAGGCATAGCGGCAAAGCCACCAGGAAGACTACCAGGCCTGCCGACAGGTCCTGCTTAAATGTATTTTTGAATGAAAGTTCCATTTTGAGGTTTTTAAAAATATCAATGATGTGTTTTATCCCCGCGAAAGGGTAAACATGAACTAATTACTCCCTGATCGGTAAAATGACCGGGATGACAGATCGTGGTTCAGCCGAAAATGCCGAACGGTGGTCTGCAAAAAAAAGATTGATATTTTTAAACGAGCGGTGGACGGAAAACCTCGTTCACATGATCGCGCACCTTACCGGGGCGGTAATGGTGAAACAATGCCTTTACTGCATTGCTCTCGTAAATCGCAGCCATGTGGTTATCGGGCATTATGTTATGGTAGTCGATAAAAGATTTGCTGAAGTCTTTTTCGATGTCCTTATCGGCGTTGTCTTTATCATCATTCACGTCATCCCCGGTATCCTGATCAGAACCGTGCTGATCGGAGCAGGCAAAAAACGGAAGATCATGGCTGATAAGTTGGTGAGTAGCACCCGAAAGTGCTTTAAATGAGGGCATAGCAGGCTGCACACGTGCCATTAAAAATAGCGCGATAAATAAGAAAGCCATGCCCGTTTTGATGCCCATTGTTACAAATATATTCATCAACGTAAAAAAAACCGCATTTAATATGCGCTATTGCGTTTTTATGACAATCCTTAGCAAAAGCACGCTTAAACGGTGCGGCTATTTCTTACCGTCGAGCCAGTCCAGCGAATATTGGAGTACATTGTCCCCTGCCCCGCTTTTTGCTTTAACCAGATAATCAGGCGCTACAGGTGCGCTGTCGTTGGTATTACCATTGGGGCGTATCCACAACGTGGTCGACGTAAATGCCAGGAAGCCGGTGTTAGGCAGGCTGATGTTGCATAGCTCACCATAGTCGTTGGCCGGTTCGCCGACAGGCTCGCCTATCAGGGTAGCCAGCTTATAGTCTTTCACTGTTGATGCCAGCATGTTGGCGCTCGAAAAAGTGAACGGGCCCGTGAGGAAACAAACCTTACCTTTATATTGATATTTGCGGCCATCGGGTTTACGCATATCATTGGGGCCAAACTTTAAGAAGGTACCGTTGTCCATCGAAAAATACCTCTCGGGTTTGGAGTAATTTAACCCGGGAGTTTTCATCTGTGTTTTAAATTGCTGGCTTACCTTAAGTTCAGAACCGCCGGCCATACGATAAGGGGTGCGGGTAAGATAACCCAACAGGTAGTCGCCCAGGCTCGAGTCTCCGCCGCTATTCTCGCGCAGATCAACCACCAATTTATCAATCTTCTGGTCATCTATCGCTTTAAATACCGAATCGGCAAATTTCTCAAAGCGGTCGCGCTTTTCCATCGATCTGAAATTCAGATAACCATACCCTTCTTTAAGCACTGTAAATGTGTAAGGAGCCGGGTTAGCCGCGCCGGCCGACATGGCGGCCACGTATTCGGGCGAAGTAACTCCGTTAAGTTGTATATTCATTTGATGATTATCCTTGTCTGTATATTCAATCAGATAAGGCGCATGCAAACCAAGCACTGCCGCAAGCAAGGGGAAACTCTTAATAGCTATCACTTTTTTGAATGATGCCAGGCCCCCTTTCAACTGCATCATCTGACTAAACAAAGTTTGTGATGGGATGCCGTTTATCGCGGTAACTTTTATATTCTCTAACTCTTTACCTTTTCCTATCACATTAGCTTCAAACCGGTTATTATTAAAATCTGTAATCAGCAGCGGAACATACTTTAGCCGCCCGCTTCTAAACTGCGATCGTACAAAAGCCGGTGTGTTTACGCTGGTATGGCCCTCGCCAATAAAAGCTGTGATCTGCAAAAAGGTTTTGTATGCCATTAACGACGGCACGGTATCGGGCAATGCTTTGAGCAGCGAATCCGTTTTACGGGACAATACTTCAGGCGAAACATCGTGATACAGGTTTGGGTGGATGTCTGCGGCATTACTAATCAAAAAATGAGCGTCATCGGCAACCTGCTTGCGCAAAAACTTAACAGAGTCCTGTGCCTGTGCGGATGCGAATAGTGCGGTAATTATTACGGCAATTAACAGTAGGTTTTTCATTCTGCTATTAGAGACGATATCTTTTTGTAAAGGTTGCAGTACTTTATAAAAAAAGCCCTGCTCGTTTTGCGGGCAGGGCTTTTAATATTTGAATCGAAGTGTAGCTTATTCAGCTTTTTCTTCAGCGGCTTCGTCAGCAGCAGGTGCCTCAGGCGCTTCTTCTTTAACTTCAACAGCTGGCTCAGCTTTAGCTTCAACAGCTACAGTTTTACCTTTGCCCGAACCACGACGACGGGTTGATTTTTTAGTTGCTTGCTCAGTGTCTTTACCGTAAACAGTGTTGTAGTCAACCAACTCGATGATCGCCATTTCAGCGTTATCACCTAAACGGTTTTCTAACTTAACGATACGGGTATAACCACCCGGACGGTTAGCGATTTTTTCAGCTACTTCGCGGAACAGGATAGTTACAACTTCTTTGTCTTGCAGATAGCTAAACGCTGTACGACGTGAGTGCGTAGTATCGTTTTTAGCTTTGGTTAAGATTGGCTCAACATACATACGTAAAGCTTTTGCTTTAGCTAATGTTGTTTGGATACGCTTGTGCAGGATAAGCGATGATGCCATGTTCGCCATTAAGGCTTTACGGTGACTGTCGGTACGGCCTAAATGGTTTACTTTTTTTCCGTGTCTCATTGTTTTGTTGTTTGTGGCACGTGCATACCGTTGGGCGGCGGTTTCGTCAAGCCCTCGGAATTATGCCTGGTTAATTAATTATTAGATTTGAGTATTGAGATTTGAGATTCGAGGCCTCTTCTCCCGCTTACCCGTTTGCTTTAAATAAAAATGTGAGATGTTTGACCGAGAAAAATCTCCTATCTAACATCTCACATCTAATATCTTATTCCTCGTCTAACTTAAATTTCGACAGGTTCATACCAAAAGATAAGCCTTTTGATTTCACCAGGTCCTGTATCTCAGTCAGCGATTTTTTACCGAAGTTTCTGAACTTTAACATATCAGCCACGTCGTACGATACCAGGTCGGCCAGGCTGCGGATATCGGCTGCTTTCAAGCAGTTTAACGCACGTACCGAAAGGTCAAGGTCAACCAGTTCGGTTTTCAGGATCTTGCGCATGTGCAGGATCTCTTCGTCAACCTCTTTGGTTTCTTCTTTAGCCTGCGCCTCTAACATCATGTTCTCATCGCTGAACAGCATGAAGTGTTGGATCAGGATCTTGGCTGCTTCTTTCAAAGCGTCTTCCGGGTGGATCGAACCGTCGGTAGCAATATCCAGTACTAATTTCTCATAGTCGGTTTTTTGCTCAACGCGGTAGTTTTCGATCGTGTATTTTACGTTTTTGATAGGCGTATAGATCGAGTCGATCGCGATAACACCTAACATAGCGTCCGGATTTTTATTTTCTTCGCTTGCAACATAACCGCGGCCTTTGCCAACAGTCAGTTCAATTTCAAGCGTAACCGACGAATCCATGTTGCAGATAACCAGCTCAGGGTTCAATACGGTAAAGTTGTTCGAAAACTTGGTGATATCGCCGGCAGTAAAGCTATCCTGGCCGTTGATGATCACGAATATCTTTTCAGAATCGCCCGACTCGCCGGTTTTTTTCATACGTACCTGTTTCAGGTTCAATATGATCTCGGTAACATCTTCAACCACACCTTTGATGGTCGAAAACTCATGAGTTACTCCCGAAAAACGAACAGAAGTAATCGCATAACCTTCCAGTGATGAAAGTAAGATACGACGTAAAGCATTACCAATGGTTATACCGAAACCTGGCTCTAACGGACGGAATTCAAACGTACCATCAAAATCAGTTGATTTCTGCATGATAACCTTATCAGGTTTTTGAAATGCTAATATTGCCATTTATTATCCTTGTTTATGTTTGCTTGTTAATAGATTTGAGATGTGAGATATGAGATATGAGACTTTTTCTCTCGCTCTCTGTCCTGCTATCTAAAACCTTTTTTTCTCTTTTATGTGAAATGATAAAATGAGATATGAGATTTTGACTTCCGTCTCAAATCTCATATCTAAAATCTCATATCTTATTTCGAGTACAACTCGACGATCAGGTTTTCCTTAATGTTTTCCGGGATCTCGTCGCGGTTAGGGTAGTTAAGGAATGTACCGGTTAAGCTTGCTGCATCCCACTGCAACCAGCTGTGTTTATTTATTTTGCGGCCGGCTACCGAGTTCGAGATCGCTTCAAGCGATTTTGATTTTTCGCGAACTGCAACAACATCGCCTGGTTTTAATGTATACGATGCAATGTTTACCACTTCGCCGTTAACAGTAATATGTTTGTGGCCAACCAGCTGGCGTGCACCCGAGCGGGTTGGAGCGATACCTAAACGGTAAACTGCATTATCTAAACGGGCTTCTAAAAACTTCAATAAGTTTTCGCCGGTAATGCCTTCTTTAGCCGAAGCACGGTGAAACAGATTTTCGAACTGACGCTCTAATACACCGTAAGTGTATTTTACCTTTTGTTTCTCCATCAACTGAGTTGAGTACTCAGATTGTTTACCTCTTCTTTTCGAAGCACCGTGCATACCCGGTGCATAGTTTTTACGCTCTAACGCTTTATCAGGACCGAAGATCGGCTCTCTGAAACGGCGTGCAATTCTGGATTTTGGACCTGTATATCTTGCCATTTTTGTGTTTTTTTAAAGTATCAACAGGCCCGCAGCCTGCGACTCTTAGCTTTAAAAATTATAATTAATTAAACTCTTCTACGTTTTGACGGACGGCAACCATTGTGTGGCAGCGGGGTGATGTCCTTAATGGTAGTTACCTCGATACCGGCAGTTTGCAAAGTACGGATAGCCGACTCGCGACCGGCACCCGGGCCTTTAACAAAAACTTCTACTTTGCGTAAGCCTAAATCATAAGCTACTTTGGCGCAATCAGAAGCCGCCTGGCCTGCAGCATACGGAGTGTTCTTTTTCGAACCTTTGAAACCCATTTTACCAGCCGAAGACCATGATATAGCCTGACCGTTTTTGTTGGTTAAGGTAATGATGATGTTGTTGAAAGTAGCATTGATATGCGCTTCGCCAACAGGCTCAATAACTACAATACGCTTTTTGGTTACTTTTTTAGTTTTAGCCATTTTCTTTTTTTGAGATTTTAGATAGGAGACTTGAGACAACTGTTATCCCGGCACTCTTATCTTGTTTCTATCTATTGTTCCAGATACAGGCTTACGCCTTACCTATCAATTATTATTTAGTTACTTTCTTTTTGTTAGCAACTGTTTTACGTTTGCCTTTACGGGTACGTGAGTTGTTCTTGGTACGCTGGCCACGTAACGGTAAACCTTTACGGTGACGGGTACCACGGTAACAACCGATATCCATTAAACGTTTAATGTTCAGTTGTACTTCAGAGCGTAGAGCACCTTCAACTTTTACTTTATCGTTGATGATTGTACGGATGGCGGTTAATTGCTCATCGGTCCAGTCTTGTACTTTAGTATTGAAGTCGATACCTGCTTCAGCTAAAATTTGCTGAGATTTTGTACGACCGATACCGTAGATGTACGTTAGTCCGATCTCTCCGCGTTTGTTTTTTGGTAAATCAATACCTGCTATCCTTGCCATATTTGTTGTTTGTTTTCAAGTAAGACCGAACGGCGGGCCACCGTTGTACGGATCATTACGATTCTTCCTTTAATTATCCCTGACGTTGTTTGTATTTAGGGTTCTTTTTGTTGATCACATAAAGTTTCCCTTTACGACGGATGATCTTGCAATCAGCGCTACGTTTTTTTATTGATGCTCTAACTTTCATCTCTTTGGTTATTTATATCTGTACGTTATTCTGCCTTTTGTTAAATCGTAAGGGCTCATCTCCAGTTTCACCCTGTCGCCAGGTAATATTTTGATATAATGCATACGCATTTTACCCGAAATATGCGCAATAATTTCATGGCCGTTCTCCAGTTCGACCCTGAACATTGCATTTGATAATGCCTCCTTTATTGTACCGTCTTGCTCAATTGAAGCCTGTTTGGCCATATATTACTGATTTCTATACAATTATCCGCCCTAAAAGCGGGATGCAAAATTAACAAATATTTTTAATTAAAACTATTTTTTATTTAAAACTTCTTCGATATACGAAAAGGTGGAAAGTATATCGGCTTTGCCTTTGCTTACCGCGACAGTATGTTCGTAATGAGCTGATACTTTACCATCAATGGTCGATACTGTCCAGCCGTCATCCCAAAACCTTACGCCGGCACGTCCTGCGTTGATCATCGGTTCAATGGCGATTACCATCCCCTCTTCCAGTTTGATACCCGATCCGCGTTTACCATAATTTGGCACTTCCGGCTTTTCATGCAGCTTGGTGCCCACCCCGTGGCCTACCAGCTCTTTCACAACACCGAAGCCGTTCTTTTCCGCATGTTCCTGTACCGCGTAACCGATATCGCCAACGCGCATTCCCACAACTGCCTTTTCGATACCCAGTACCAAACATTCTTTGGTTACCTGCATCAGTTTAGCAGCGGTTTCGCCCACTTCGCCCATCGGGAAAGTATAAGCAGAGTCGCCATAGTACTTGTTCAGTACCACGCCGCAATCAACCGATACCAGGTCGCCTTCCTGCAATTCATATTTGCCGGGGAAACCGTGTACTACCTGATTGTTTAACGAAATACAAAGTGAATACGGGAAACCGTTATAATTTAAAAATGCGGGGACGCCCTTGTTATCACGAATGAACGTCTCCGCAAGTTTATTTAATTCGATTGTCTGGATGCCTGGCCGGATGACCTTAGCGATCTCTCCAAGTGTTTTGGAAACAAGTAACGAACTCTCTCTGATCAGTTCTATCTCTTCAGCAGATTTATAATTGATCTTCGACATTACTTATATTGCCGATGGCGTTGTACCTGATGCTGTCGGAACGGCTGTTCTTCCCTGTATCCTGCCTGTTTTCATCAAACCATCGTAATGGCGCATTAACAGGTGGCTTTCAATTTGCTGTAAAGTATCCAACACTACACCCACCAAAATGATAAGCGAGGTACCGCCGAAAAAGCGAGCAAACTGGTTGTTTACACCTGCCAGTGTCACGATTGCCGGTATGATAGCAATGATAGCCAGGAAGATTGAACCCGGCAGGGTGATCCTTGATATTACTCCATCAATAAACTCGGCGGTAGCTTTACCTGGTTTGATACCCGGTATAAAACCATTGTTCTTTTTCATATCATCGGCCATCTGGTTTGGATTAACCGTAATAGCTGTGTAGAAAAACGTAAATACAATGATCAATACCGCAAACAACAGGTTATGGCCCCACGAAGTATAATCAGACAGTGCAATTAATACGCTGCTCGATGCTATCGAAGGGAAAAATTGTGATATCGTAGCCGGTATAAACATCAGTGCCTGGGCAAAAATGATAGGCATTACACCCGCAGCATTTACCTTTAACGGAATATACTGACGGACGCCGCCGTATTGTTTATTACCTACGATACGTTTGGCATATTGTACCGCGATCTTACGCGTCCCCTGTACAATCAGGATGGTAAACATTACCACAACAATTAAGGCCACTAACTCCACGATGAAGATGAACAAACCACCCGAACCGTTGATCCGTGTTAAAAACTCGTTGCTTAAAGCACCAGGCAATTGGGCGATGATACCCACCATGATAATAAGCGATATACCGTTACCAATACCTTTATCAGTGATCTTTTCGCCAAGCCACATTACAAATAATGTGCCTGCCGTTAACACGAATACCGATAAAATAGTAAAGTATGGCTCGCCGATCAACCGTGCAGAAACCTGCGATTTTACATAACCTATAGCCTGCAAAGCAGTAATGCCTATAGTTAAATAGCGGGTCCACTGGTTAAGCTTGTTACGGCCGCTTTCACCCTCTTTTTGCAATTTCTGAAAGTAAGGCACTGCAATACCCAATAATTGCACCACGATAGATGCCGAAATATAAGGCATTACACCTAACGCAAAAATTGATTGACGGCCGAATGATCCGCCGGCAAACATATTCAACAATCCCATCAAACCTTCCTTGGTTTTCTGGGAGTCAAGTGTCGAAGGGTCAACACCCGGCAACACGATAAATGAGCCTATACGGTATATTAAAAGAAATAAGAATGTGTTGGTTATACGCACTCTTAAATCTTCAATCTTCCAGATATTCGATAATGTGGTGAAAAATTTCTTCATCGAAGTTTATAACTTAACAATTGAACCGCCTGCTGCTTCAATAGCTTTTTGCGCAGTGGCCGAAAATGCATGTGCTGTTACCTCTAATTTGGCTTTCAGTTCGCCACGACCCAGGATCTTAACCAGGTCGTTACGCGATACCAAACCATGTTCTTTCAAAGTATCAAAGTTTACAACCGAAACTTTGTGCTCGTCGACCAGGCTTTGCAAAGCATCGAGGTTAACACTTACATATTCAACACGGTTAGGATTTTTAAAGCCTACCTTAGGTACCCGGCGCTGTAACGGCATCTGTCCGCCTTCAAAACCAATTTTGGTTGAAGTACCCGAACGTGAGCCCGCACCTTTATGACCACGGGTTGAAGTTCCGCCACGGCCCGAACCGGTACCACGGCCAATTCTTTTTCTATTTTTAGTAGAACCTTCTGCAGGTTTCAGATTACTTAAATTCATAACATTAAATGTTTTCTACTGCTACCAAATGATTTACTTTTCTAACCATGCCGATGATAGCTGCATTTGCTTCAACTTCAACACTATGATTTATTTTCTTTAAACCTAATGCTTCGATGGTTTTTTTCTGGCGCTCACTTCTATCGATCACGCTTTTAATCTGGGTTATTTTGATTTTTGCCATGACTGATTATCCGTTAAATACTTTACCTAAACTAACTCCGCGTTGCTGAGCCACAGTATAAGCATCGCGCATTTGCGACAGGGCCGATACCGTTGCCTTAACCACGTTGTGCGGGTTTGACGAACCTTTTGATTTTGCCAATACATTGTGTATACCGGCACTCTCCAATACAGCACGCATCGCGCCGCCGGCAATTACACCGGTACCGTTTGCGGCTGGTTTCAGGAATACGAAACCACCCGAAAATTTACCGATCTGCTCGTGAGGGATAGTGTTGTTGATGATCGGAACTTTTACCAGGTTCTTTTTAGCATCATCTATACCTTTTGCAATCGCTTCGGTAACCTCTTTAGCTTTTCCTAAACCGTAACCTACTATGCCATGCTCATCGCCTACTACCACAATGGCAGAAAAGCTGAAGGTACGGCCACCTTTGGTTACTTTGGCTACACGCTGGATGCTTACCAAACGGTCTTTTAATTCGATCTCGCTTGATTTTACTCTTTTTATGTTAATAGTTGACATCTCTTGTTGTAATTAAAAATTTAAACCACCTTCACGTGCACCATCGGCTAACGATTTAACTCGGCCATGGTACAGGTAACCGTTACGATCGAACACTACATCTTTGATACCGGCTGCGATAGCTTTCTCAGCAATCAGCTTACCAACCGCTACCGATTGATCTGATTTATTGCCTTTGGTAGCAAACTCTTTTGATGCCGATGAAGCCGATACTAAGGTTTTGCCCTGAACATCATCTATAATTTGAGCATAAATACCTTTATTGCTCCTGTACACTGACAAGCGCGGACGCTCGGTAGAACCTGTCAGGCGTTTCCTGATCCCTTTTTTGATTCTATCTCTTCTTGATAATTTACCTGTCATGACGATTATTTTTTAGATGCTGATTTACCTGCTTTTCTTCTCAATACCTCGCCAACAAACTTGATACCTTTACCTTTGTAAGGCTCCGGTGCACGTAACGAGCGAATCTTCGCTGCTACCTGGCCAATCAGTTGTTTATCGATCGACTCCAGAATGATGGTCGGGTTTTTACCCTTCTCAGCAGTAGTTGAAACTTTAATCTCTTTTGGCAACTCAAATACATAGTGGTGAGAGTAACCCAACACCAGGTCTAACGTATTGCCTGTGTTTGTTGCACGGTAACCTACACCTACCAGCTCCTGCTCGAGCTTGTAACCTGTGGTTACACCTACAACCATATTATTGAGCAATGCACGGTATAAGCCGTGTAATGCTTTGTGACGCTTTTGCTCCGAAGGGCGTTTTACAACGATGTTTCCTTCTTCCTGTGCAATAGTGATATCGCTATCAACTAATTGGCTCAATTCGCCTTTAGGGCCTTTTACCGTTACGGTGTTATTATCAGACACGGTAACTGTAACGCCTGCCGGGATTGCTATTGGTGCTTTTCCTACTCTTGACATTTCTTAGTTCTCCTTATGTTTGATTAATAAACGTAACATAAAACTTCGCCGCCTACATTTTGTGCGCGAGCTTCTTTATCGGTCATTACACCTTTCGAAGTCGACAAAATGGCGATACCTAAACCATTTAATACACGCGGCATGTTATCAGCGCCTGCGTATTTACGCAAACCTGGCTTGCTCACACGTGATACACTGCGTATTGCAGATATCTTGGTGATCGGATGGTACTTCAAAGCTACTTTGATAGTGCCTTGCGGACCGTTATCCTCAAATTTGAAATTTGCAATGTAACCTTTGTCGAAAAGCACTTTCGTGATCTCTTTTTTCAGGTTCGATGCAGGGATCTCCACAACCCTATGGTTGGCTTTAATGGCATTTCTTACCCTGGTGAGGTAATCTGCTATTGGATCTGTATTCATTTTTATTGATCTGTGATGGTGGTTTCCTTCCGGTAACATCCCGGACGACCTGCCATCGGTTAATTCTTAGTCTTGAGTCTAAAGTCGTTAGTCTTGAGTCTGATTTGACTCAGAACTCAAGACCAACGACTCTTGACTATTTATCTTACCAGCTCGCTTTCTTTACTCCCGGGATCTTGCCGGCCAAAGCCATTTCGCGGAATGTAACACGCGAAATACCAAACTGGCGCATATAACCACGAGGGCGGCCTGTTAATTTGCAACGGTTGTGCAGTTTTACCGGCGATGCTGCTTTAGGCAATTTATCTAACGCGATATAATCACCGGCTGCTTTAAGGGCTGCTCTTTTCTCAGCATATTTAGCTACTAACTTAGCACGTTTCAATTCGCGTGCTTTTACACCTTCTTTAGCCATCGTTAATTGTTTGTTTGATTTTTAAATGGTAAACCAAATTGTTTCAGCAACTCTAAAGCTTCAACATCATTTTTTGCTGAGGTTACAAAGGTAATATCCATACCCATAATTTTATTGATCTTGTCAATATTTATCTCAGGGAAAATGATCTGCTCGGTTATACCCAAAGTATAATTACCGTGACCGTCAAAACCTTTATCGTTAATACCTTTGAAATCGCGGATACGTGGCAATGCAACGGCAATTAAACGATCTAAAAACTCGTACATGTTGTTATCGCGTAAAGTAACGCGCACACCAACAGGCATGTTTTTACGTAATTTGAAGTTCGAGATATCTTTTTTCGATTTCGAAGCTACAGCTTGCTGACCAGTGATGGTCGATAATTCGTTGATGGCAACATCGATCAGTTTTTTATCGGTAGTTGCAGCGCCAACACCCTGGTTGATCGCGATTTTTTCCAGTTTCGGAACCTGCATAACGCTTTTGTACTGAAATTTATCTTTCAGTGCGGTACGGATTTCCTCTTTGTATTTCGATTTTAATCTTGGTACGTAAGCCATTATTTAATTTCCTCCCCTGATATTTTTGCAACCCTAACCAGTTTACCTGCAGCGTTTTTAATACGGCCAACACGGGTTGGTTTACCCGATTTCGGGTCGATCAACATCACGTTAGAGATGTGTAAAGCTGCTTCCTGCTTGATGATACCGCCGTTAGGGCTGGTAGCATTAGGTTTTGTATGTTTTGATACCATGTTAGCGCCTTCAACCACTACGCGGTTTGCCGAGGCCAACACTTCTAATATTTTACCTTCTTTGCCTTTTGAGTCGCCGGCGATAACTTTTACGGTATCACCTTTTTTGATCTTCAGTTTAGGCTGTTTATTCGATTTTCTTTCCATGTTACAATACCTCCGGTGCTAATGATACAATTTTCATGAATTGTTTCTCACGCAACTCCCTTGCAACCGGGCCAAAGATACGTGTACCACGTGGTTCGTCCTGGTTGTTCAGCAACACGGCTGCGTTATCGTCAAAGCGGATGTAAGAACCGTCTTTACGGCGGATCTCTTTTTTAGTTCTAACCACTACGGCTTTAGAAACTGTACCCTTTTTAATGTTACCTGATGGCAAAGCGCTTTTTACGGTTACAACAATTTTGTCGCCGATAGAGGCATATCTTTTGCCTGTGCCGCCCAATACACGGATCACTAAAACTTCTTTAGCTCCGCTATTGTCGGCTACGTTCAATCTTGATTCCTGTTGTACCATGTTATTTAGCCCTTTCTAAAATTGTAACCAATCTCCAATTTTTGCTTTTGCTCAGTGGGCGGGTTTCCATGATCAACACGGTATCGCCGATGCCGCAAGTGTTTTCCTCGTCGTGAGCCATAAATTTGGTGGTTTTCTTTACGAATTTACCATAGATAGGGTGCTTCACTTTACGCTCAACCGCTACAACAATAGATTTCTGCATCTTATTGCTGACTACCAATCCGGTACGGGTTTTTCTCAAATTTCTTTCCATTTTTTTCTAAAAATTAATTCTTTTCAGAAGCAGGCGCCGCTTTGCGCTTAGTTAATTCAGTATTTAAACGAGCAATATCTTTCCTCACTTTGGTGATACGGCTTGGGTTCTCGATAGCCGAAACCGCGTGAGCGAATTTCAGTTTATTGAGGTTCCCTTTTTCTTCCGCTATCCTTGCAGCAAGTTCTTCAGTTGATAGCTCTAAAATTTCTGAGTTCTTCATTTTCTTGTTAATTATTCGTTGCCTGTACTTTGCGTTATCCTGCGTTTAAGAGGCAAAGCCATCTGCTAACCTGTTTACTATTCTACGTAATCCCTACGTGTGATAAATTTTGTTTGTACCGGTAATTTTTGAGCGGCAAGGCGTAAAGCTTCTTTGGCGATCTCCAGTGGTACGCCCTCTGCTTCGAAGATGATCCTTCCGGGGCGAACTACTGCCACCCAGTACTCTGGCGCACCTTTACCTTTACCCATACGCACCTCTGCTGGTTTTTTGGTTACAGGTTTATCCGGGAAAATACGGATCCACACCTGGCCTTCACGTTTCATGTAACGTGTTACAGCGATACGGGCCGACTCGATCTGGCGGCTGGTGATCCAGGCTGCTTCGAGTGATTTTATACCGAAAGATCCGAATGAAAGTTCAGCACCACGGGTGGCTAAACCTTTCATCCTGCCTTTTTGCATCTTTCTGAACTTCGTTCTTTTTGGCTGTAGCATTGTCTTTAATTCTTATAAACGATGTCTCGTCGACTTTGTAATTTCTGTTATCTTATCTCTTTCCACCTGGGCGGTTACCACCCTGGCCACCGCGGTTGTTGCCGCCCGGACGGTTGTTACCACCACCTCTGCGATCGTTACCACCTCTGCGGTCACCACCACCACGACGGTCGCCGCGGTCGCCGCCACGATCACCGAATGATGCTGCTCCTTCAGGGCGTCCACCTTTACCGCTTGCGCTGCTTGCTGCACCAATGTTTGGTGATAAGTCGCGTTTGCCGTAAACTTCGCCTTTGCAGATCCAAACCTTCACACCTATTTTACCATAGGTAGTTAAAGCTTCGCCTAAAGCATAGTCGATATCGGCACGGAAAGTGTGCAATGGGATACGGCCTTCTTTATATTGCTCGCTACGCGCCATCTCAGCACCGCCTAAACGGCCGGATGTCATTACTTTGATACCTTCGGCACCCATACGCATGGTCGAAGCTATTGAAGTTTTCATGGCACGGCGAAACGAGATACGTGCTTCCAATTGTTTTGCGATACCTTCGGCAACTAACTGTGCGTCGAGCTCAGGGCGTTTGATTTCGAAGATGTTGATCTGAACGTCCTTTTTAGTCAGTTTTTTCAACTCTTCTTTAATTTTATCAACTTCCTGGCCACCTTTACCGATCACGATACCCGGACGGGCAGTGTGAATGGTTACGGTGATGCGTTTTAAAGTACGCTCGATAACTACTTTCGATACGCCGCCTTTAGCGATACGAGCCGAAAGATATTTGCGGATTTTTTCGTCCTCAACTAATTTGTCGGAGTAGTTGTTGCCACCGAACCAGTTTGAATCCCAGCCTCTGATGATTCCTAAACGGTTTCCTATTGGATGTGCTTTCTGTCCCATTTCAAATTAGTTATTTGCGTTTTTACTATCAACAATTATCGTAACGTGGTTTGAACGTTTACGGATACGGTAACCTCTTCCTTGCGGAGCGGGGCGTAATCTTTTTAACTGACGGCCACCGCCTACAGATACTTCTTTTACAAACAGGCCTGCATCTTCTGCTTTCACACCTTCGTTTTTAGCTTCCCAGTTGGTGATAGCCGAAACCAAAAGTTTCTCAACGCGGATAGCCGCTTCTTTATTTGTAAATTTTAAGATGCTTAACGCTTTAAAAACGTTTTCGCCGCGGATCAGGTCAACCACCAGGCGCATTTTGCGCGGAGAGGTCGGGCAGTCCTGTAATTTAGCGATAGAAGCGCCGCCTACAACAGCTTTTGCTGCTTCTTTCTGCTGTCTGATCAATACAGACTTTTTGATTTTAGTTGTTGCTTCCATGCCTTATTTTTTCTTTTCTGCGTGACCACGGAATGTACGGGTTGGCGCAAACTCTCCCAGCTTGTGGCCAACCATGTTTTCTGTTACATACACAGGGATAAACTTGTTACCGTTGTGTACCGCGAACGTATGACCAACGAAATCAGGAGAGATCATTGAACGGCGCGACCAGGTTTTTACTACCGACTTTTTGTTTGAATCATTCAGGGTCAGAACTTTTCTTTCCAGGTTATGATCAATATATGGTCCTTTTTTAATTGAACGTGCCATTATTTCTTCCTTCTTTCAATGATATAACGATCTGATGTTTTCTTCTTGTCGCGGGTTTTGTAGCCTTTAGCTAATAAACCTTTACGTGAGCGTGGGTGACCACCCGAAGCACGGCCTTCGCCACCACCCATAGGGTGATCTACCGGGTTCATTGCTACACCACGAACGCGAGGGCGACGGCCCAACCAGCGTTTGCGGCCGGCTTTACCTAACACTTCATTAGCTTTGTCGCCATTTGAAACTGTACCGATAGTAGCCAGGCAGGTTGCCAGGATCATACGGGTTTCGCCTGAAGGCAATTTAATGATCGCGTATTTACCATCGCGAGCCGAAAGCTGGGCATAAGTACCTGCCGAACGGGCAATGATACCACCCTGGCCAGGGTTCAATTCGATGTTGTTGATGATAGAACCCAGCGGAATGCTTTTCAACGGTAAAGTGTTGCCTACTTCAGGGGCAACTGCTTCACCCGATAAAACAACCTGGCCTACGGTTAAGCCTTCAGGTGCTATCATATATCTTTTTTCACCATCGGCGTAGTGCAACAGGGCAATACGTGCCGAACGGTTTGGATCGTATTCGATCGTCGCTACAGTAGCCGGGATATCAAACTTGTTGCGTTTGAAATCGATCAGCCTGTACGATTTTTTGTGACCGCCGCCAATATAGCGCATGGTCATCTTACCATCGTGGTTACGGCCACCGCTGCGTTTGTGCGATACCACCAACGTCTTTTCGGGAACGTTGGTCGTCACATCCGAGTAATCGGCGCCTACCCTGAAACGGGTACCCGGGGTTACCGGTTTAAATCTTTTAACTGCCATCTTTATATCGTGCTATAAAAGTCAATAGTTTCACCATCTTTCAAAGTTACGATAGCCTTTTTGTACTTAGCGGCGCGGCCCGATACCGGTCCGGCTTTCGTATTACGGCTTTTTAACTTTCCAACGTAGCGCATGGTGTTAACAGCTACAACTTCGATACCATACATAGCTTTGATGGCATCGGCGATCTGAATTTTGTTAGCTCTCGGATCAACGATAAAAGAGTAACGGTTAAGCTTATCGGTTAGGATAGATACTTTTTCAGTAAGTAAGGGTTTCTTTAATACTTCCATGATTACTTGGCAAATGCCTCCTCCAAAGTTTTAACAGAACCGGTAGTTAATAACAGCTTGCCAGCGTTCAACACATCGTAAGTGTTTAACTGATCAGCGGTGATCACTTTCGCTTTTTTCAGATTCCTGCTTGATAAATAAATATTGTCGTTTGCCGATGGCAGTACTAACAAAGTTTTTTCGTTAGTTAAGTTCAGATCAGCAACGAATTTGATATAGCTTTTAGTTTTTACGGCTTCAAAGTTGAAGTCTTCCAAAACTACGATGCTGTTATCTTTTGCTTTGTATGATAAAGCCGATTTACGGGCAAGCGCTTTCAGCTTTTTGTTCAGCTTAAAGCTATAGTCGCGCGGTTGCGGGCCAAATACACGGCCACCACCGTTAAACAAAGGAGATTTAATGCTACCTGCACGGGCGCCGCCTGTACCTTTTTGTTTATATAATTTGCGGGTCGAACCTGCAATCTCGTTGCGTTGTTTCGCTTTGTGAGTCCCTTGACGCTGGTTAGCCAAATATTGCTTAACGTCTAAGTAAATTGCGTGATCGTTGGGCTCAATACCAAATACCGACTCAGGTAGATGCAAACTTGCACCTGTTTCTTTACCTGATACATTTAATACTTTAACTTCCATCTTATTTATCCACAATTACGAATGAACCCTTAGCTCCTGGGATGGAACCCTTAACAACCAACAAATTTTGCTCCGGATACACTTTAACAACCTGTAAGTTTTGAACCTTAACACGGTCGCTACCAGTGTGGCCGGCCATACGCATACCCTTAAATACGCGCGAAGGCCACGATGAAGCACCTAACGAACCGGGGGCCCTCAGGCGGTTGTGCTGGCCGTGAGTTTGCATACCCACACCATTAAAACCATGACGTTTAACAACACCCTGAAAGCCTTTACCTTTTGAGGTACCCACTACGTCAACATAATCACCTGTTTCAAAAATATCCACGGTAACGGTGTCACCCAGATTTTTTTGTTCTTCAAACGATTTGAACTCAACAAGTTTACGTTTTGGAGTAGTGCCGGCTTTTTGGAAGTGGCCTTTTAACGGGGCCGAGGTGTGTTTGTCTTTTTGTTCACCGTACGCTAACTGAACAGCAGCGTAACCGTCTGTATCCACAGACTTCACATGTGTTACTACACATGGACCAGCTTCGATCACAGTACATGGGATATTTTTCCCTGTCTCGTCGAATATACTGGTCATACCTACCTTTTTACCAATTATTCCTGACATTTTCTTTTTAGTTTTTGCCCATCGAAGCAGTAGGGCTTCGTTCAAGGCATTTGTAAATCCCCCGAAAGGGACGGCAAAGATAGGAATGTTATATTAATTATCAAATAGTTAGTAGTTTATTTTTTTGAGATTTATTATAAAAGTAAATGGGAGAAGTAAAAAGCGGATAAGAACGAACGATGGAAAAGCTAATATTCTATTTATCAGCAGGTAAACCTGTGATGTATATTATTTTGATTGACTATAATCAGTTTTATAACGGTGGCATATGGTTTAAATAGATACACCGAATATTTCGGATTACGATTTAGCTTTGAGATGAAAGGGTAGTATCCATTTTTTGGCAATAAGTGTTTAAAACTATTTTAGATATTGCTTATTTGGGTGTTGCCTGCGGCCGGGCCATACGCTTATACTGCACAGGCATTAGCCACAGGGCCGGTATCCGCTTCTGTCCCTAACGCGGACTTTCGGGGTTCGAAGTACATTCTTCTTCCCATCTTTCGGACTTGCGGACTTTCCGGACTTTCGGACTAACTCCAGACTTTTTCCTATCTTGCCTTAAAATACGTTAACTGATGAACAAATCTATCTTAATGGTAGCTGCCCTGCTATTGGGTTCGGCTATAACCAGTGCTCAAACGCTCTCGCTCCCACCCGAAGTACAAAAAGCTTATGATAACGATACCCGTGCCAAAAGCGGTAAACCCGGTAAAAAATACTGGGAAAACCATGGCCGGTACGTGATATCCATCAGCGCCGCCCCGCCCGACAGGACAATTAAAGGTGTGGAAACCATAACCTATTTCAATAACAGTCCGGATGTGCTAAAACAGCTGAACATGAAACTCATTGTAAACGTACACCGCGCAGGCCTGCGCGGGCGCGCGGGCGACCCTGCACAGGGTATCAGCATCGATGAGTTTAAAGCCAACGGCGCCAACGTAGCCTGGGACAACAACGCCGATACCACCACCAACCAGATGATCGACCTGCCCAAGCCCCTGATGCCGCACGATTCGGTAAAGCTCAACATCAGCTGGCACTATCAACTGTCACGTGGCCGCGGCAGAGATGGTGCCATCAACCCCAGCACTTTTTATTTGGCTTACTTTTACCCAAGGGTATCGGTATATGATGATTACAGGGGATGGGATACGCAGCCGCATACCGGCGGCCTGGAGTTTTATAATGACTTTAACGACTATACCCTTAACGTAACCGTACCTAAAAACTTTATTGTATGGGCCACCGGCGACCTGCGCAATGCCAAACAGGTTTTACAGCCCGCGGCATTGAAGCGTTATGAAGCATCGTTAAAAGGCGATTCGACCGTCCACGTAGCCGCCGCGCAGGACCTGGCCGATAAAACCGTCACCGCCCAGAATGCGACCAATACCTGGACATTTACCTCGACCAATATTACCGACGTTGCCACCGCCATCAGCGATAATTATAACTGGGATGCTGCCAGCGTTTCGGTGAACGATAAAACCGGGTACCGGGTTAGCGTACAGGCTGCCTTCCCCGACTCTTCGCAGGATTTTCACCATTCGGTACAGTTCAGCCGCTATGCATTGGGCTGGTTTTCGCGTAACTGGCCGGGTGTGCAATACCCTTTCCCAAAAAGCACCGCGGTACAAGGTTTTGCAGATATGGAATACCCGATGATGGTGAACGACAGCCACGAAAAAGACCTGGTTTTTGCCGAACTGGTGCAGGACCATGAACAGGCCCACACTTACTTTCCTTTCTACATGGGTATTAACGAAAGCCGTTACGCCTTTATGGATGAGGGATGGGCGACAACATTAGAGTACCTGATAGGTATAACCGAAAAGGGTCAAAAAGCTGCCGACAATTTTTACAAGTCGTTCCGGGTTACCCGCTGGATACATGCTAATCACGACAAAGAACAACCGGTTATCACCCCTTCGCCTGATGTTACCCGTGCAGGCGGGGGCGGCGATAACGCTTACGGCAAGCCATCCATGAGCTACCTGGCCTTAAAGGATATGCTTGGTGATGATTTGTTCAAAAAAGCACTGCATACTTATATGGATAACTGGCATGGCAAGCACCCTATCCCATGGGATTATTTTAACTCGATGAGCACCGGCAGCGGTAAGGACCTGACCTGGTTCTTTTATAACTGGTTCTATACGCCAAGCTATATCGACATCGCGCTTGATAAAGCCGAACCGGCAAAACAAGGCTACCTGCTCAGCATCAAAAACATCGGCGGCTTTGCCATACCTTTTGATGTGGTTGCTACCTATGCCGATGGCAGTACCGAACGCTTCCACCAAACACCAATGGTTTGGGAGAAAGATCAAAAGCAAACAACCATTACCGTCAAGGCAACCAAGGCCCTTAAATCTTTAACACTGGAAACCGGCATTTATATGGATGCCAACGAAAAAGACAATGCCTGGATAGCTCAATAAACCCAATCGCAATGAAAAAGCTTCAATTACTTTTAGTGGTATCAACCGCCATTGTCGCGGCAAGCTGCAAACAAAAACCTGCCGGGCACGACAGGCTTGCAGGCTCCGGCCGGAGCCTAAAAAACGGCTGGATATACGTGCACCTTCAGGGCTCGCCGGCCGATATTGGTTATCAGCATGGCTACCTGCTGGCGCCCGAAATTGATACCCTGATCAAGGTGATGAAGTATTACCTGCCTTACAGCAGCAAAAAGGATTGGGATTTTTACCGTTCGGCATCTGCGCGCTTTTTATGGAAGAAAGTCGACCCTGAATACCAGGCGGAGATCAGGGGCATCGCCGAAGGCTTACAAGCTAAAGGCATGAAGTACGATACCCTGGATATCACTGCACTGAACGCTTACATTGAGCTATCGAGCTACTATGTACCGCAATTGATGGACAAACTAAAACCTGGCAGCGGCGATAACAAAGCCCCGGGCAATTGCAGCGCATTTATTGCTACGGGCAGCTATACCAAAGATCACAAGATAGTAATGAGCCATAACAACTGGACGGATTACATCATTGGTGAGCGCTGGAATGTGATAGCCGACATTAAACCCGAAAAAGGCAGCCATATTTTGATGGACTGCCTGCCGGGATTTATCCATAGCGGCGACGATTTTTTAGAAACCAGCAGCGGCATTTTGATCACCGAAACCACAATCACCCAGTTTAAAGGTTTTGATACCACCAAAACGCCCGAGTTTGTACGCGCCCGCAAAGCTGCACAGTACAGCAATAATATCGACGATGTGATCCGCATCATGACCACTGATAACAACGGCGGCTACGCTAACGACTGGCTCATAGGCGATACCAAAACCAACGAAGTTGCTAAGCTGGAGCTCGGTTTAAAGGACTGGCGGGTATGGCGATCGAAGGATACGGCCATTATCGGCAGTAACTTCCCCAGCGATCCGAAACTGATCAAAGAGGAAACAACTTTTAAAACCGACCTGAAAACCTCATCGCCCAATGCGCGTAAAGTGCGTATGCAGCAGCTCATTGATCAGAACAAGGGTAAACTTGATGCAGAAAATGCAAAAGTTATTGAAGGTGACCGGTTCGATGCCCTGCAAAACAAAACCGCTAACAACCGCTGTGTAATTAGCGGCCATGTGGATGAGGATAAATTTGGCTGCGCCGAGTGGGACGAGCCGCCATACTTCCCGATGGGAGCAGTACAAAGCAAAGTCACTACCAGCGAAATGGCCAAAAAGATGACCTTGTGGGCGCATATGGGTCACCCCGACGGGCAGGATTTCCTGGCTGCGCCTTTTTTCAAGGCTCATCCGCAATTTGCTTACCAGGGTAAGTTTCTGCACGATATGAAGGCATATCCGTGGACTGTTTTCTCAGCTACTGAAAAATAATCCTGTTCAACTTCAATTTACCTCCATAGCTGCCGTATGATTTTTATATTTACGGCAGCTATTGCCCTTATTACATGACTTTATTGAACACTCTTGGCTGGGATAACCGCCAAACTACCCGGCAGAACATTTTCAGCGTATGCTGTTTCCTGCTCATCATCACTACCTTTTTTACTCATCTCACCTATTTCAGGCATTTTGGTTACAAGGTTCAGCCTACCGAGATTTTGTTTTTGCTCACTATCCCTTTTATACCTTATAAAGAGGTGTGGCAATATCAATGGCGCGAAAATGCAATGCTGATCAGACTGATAGTGATCTATCTCGCTTTTGATCTCACAAGTTCGGCATTAAGCCACCGTTCAAGCTCGATAATGGAAAGTTTTGGCCGCGTATACCTCGGCGTGCTGTTTTCGATATTAAGCTACCGTTTCAGTTTACTCGATACCGACGACCTTATCGAAAAAATTACACGCATATTTTTTCTTGGTGCTGTGCTTACTGCCCTGATTGCCGCCTACGGTTACCTGATGATTACCATCGGCCGGCCAACAGAAACCTTAATGTTTTTTGATCATTATCCCTACTTCGGTCGTTTGTACAGGTTACGCAGCTTCAACATCTACCCTTCCCTGTTCATCAGTATTATTACTTTGCCGGTATTGTACCTGGTCGCGGTTTATAAAACCAGCAAAGTAAAGAACCTGGTGGCCATCGGTTTAGTATTGCTGTTGATCTGCACTGCATTGACACTATCGAAGTCGATACTATTGATTACCCTTGGCCTGGTAATTTTTGCATTAAAGTGGGTGGGCCATCTCAATAAAGGAACATTCATCGCAGCAGCGGTTATTTTCATTCTCTCGATTGTGACCTTCACCCATGTTATCATTGTAAAAACAGGATCAGACGAAGAGAAGAAAGTATTGCCAACTTATTTCACCTCGAACAAAGTAGTAGCACAGATAGCCGGGTACGATCTGTTAGAGACAGATTATCTCACCCTGAAACGCACCGAAATAGACTTGTTCCCCAAACACCTGCTCTTTGGCGTAGGCACCGGCAATTTTAATCTGGAAGTGCAGAAGTATAAAAATCGTGGCCTCTTCCCCGAAAAATTCTCTAACCTCGATCCGCATTGTACTTACATGGGCGCATTGGTTGAGGACGGTTTGTTTGCCTTTATCGCCCTGCTGGCTATTTTCATTTATATTTTCAGGCTATTTACCAAACGCGCGGACTTGCTAAAAAGCGACTTTATACTTGGTCTGTTCCTGATCTATATCACCTTCCTGATCGACGCTATAGAGACAGACATTTTCAATTTCAGGCATTTATGGGTGTTTTTGGCGCTGGCTGTGGTTTGTTTGCAGAAGGTGAAAGTTCAGGAAAAAGTTTTACATAAATAGGTTCCTGAACCATCTGCTTATTTCAAATTCTGGGTTTTACTCCATCAACCTCCTGATCAACTCGGCACTTTGCACTCTGCCCTGCTCCAGCCTGTCGCCAAAAAACTCCTTCACCTGGTTAAAGTGCTCCTTATAACCTTTCATATCGCCATAACCGATGATAGACGACCATTCGCGCACGGCCGAATGAAACTCCAGATCATCACCGCGGATGGATTTATCGTACAGCGCTGCTTTGATTGATTCCTCTAACAGTTCATCGTTTTTGAACAGGTACTCGGCTATACCTAAGCGCAGGCGGAATGGCGGCGTTTGGCAGATGAGGTTATCATACGGGTTTACGCCTAAATGGTACCAGGCATCAACCATGCTCAATAAGCTTAGGTGTGAATTGGGCTTGCGTTCGGCAGCATGGGCCGAAAGCGAGAATTCGCGCATCACGCTATCATTCAGCAAAATGGGCTTGCGGCTTTCGTGGAAAACAAAATCGCGTGCGCGGTAAATGCGCTCCCTGAACTCGGTTTCCTGCTCCTGTATCATCAGCTTGAACAGTTCCGACTCCGACACGGCATAACGCTTCACCTGCTGACGGGCATAAGGGTTCAATATCGCTAAACCGGCATACACGTGGGCCTTATAGCTAAATATCCGCAGCGTGGTCAGTATTTTCACGTTATCGATGCCGCCGATATAGCTGCCGTTCTCCCACGGAAAAAAACCGGCTTCTTTCCAGGCGGTGCCCATGCTTTCGAAACCCACGTGGGTAACGGCCTGTGTATCGGCTACGATCTTGTCGTGCTCGTGGTAATCGGGTATCTCCACAATGTCCGATCCTATCGCTGTAAAAATATCCAGCATTTGCTGGTACACTTTTTCATTGCTGCGATGCGGGATGATGGCCAGCTTTTGCTTATCGGGAGCAAAGCCCGGGCCGTGCAGGGCATGGATGGTTACAATGAATACATCATCGGGCAGATATTTTTCAAATGCTTCGATCTCGGGTGTTTTTACCGATGTTTGCCCGGCAATAATAGCCCCGGGTTTGGCCGATGGGCCGTACTCAGCCACAACCTGCACGATCGTCTCAGCCTCAACCGAATAGATGATCAGGTCGGCCTTTGCCGAAACCTGGTGCCCGTCGTTCAGTACCTTGATGCCGAGAGGCGTTAGTTCTTCTACGAGTTTGTCTTTATACTGGGGCATATCGCAGCCGTAAACACTATAGCCAACTTTGGCAAATGCTTTGGCGTATAACTTACCCATATCGCCTAATCCGATGATACCGATATTCATGCGGCTAATATAGGGATGAGGCCTGATATTTGCGGATACATTTGATATTTGGTTTTTATAATCGGAAATTAGCCTAAATGTATTAAGTTTGATCTATACACCATTATATCTGGTATTATGAATAGAGTATTTAGCCTGTTGTTCAGCCTCGTATTATTCGGAACCTGCCTTAGCACCTTCGCACAGGATACTACAAAGCATACTGTGAAAAAGCCGCAAGGTATCGTTGTACCATCAGAGTATCACCCGGTAACGCGGCCAGGTTTCAAACATCTGGGCAAAAACTATAAAAACTATAAGAGAGACTCTACCCTGAAAGCGCAATCTACTACAGCCATACACCCCGATACCGCCAAAACACCGGTAAAATTACCGCCTGCGCAACCCGCTTATGTCGATAATACGATTCTGGGCCAATACAACGCCCTGAACAAAAACCTTGGCGGATACGAAAGAGGCATCGTCGGCGCCTTCTACCGTAACCTGATGGATACGCTGAACACTGCCCGCAAAGCACTGAAAGATTCGAGCGCGAAGTTAGCCGAACAGACCAAAGCCATGGCGGGACTGCAGGCAGGTACCGCGGCTAAAGAGCAAAGCCTGGCCGAATCGATAAGCAAGGTAAACCAGATGAGCTTCATCGGCATACCGGTAGCCAAAACCACTTTCCAATACATTATGTGGGGTTTGGTAGTTGTGCTGGCGGGCGCCGCCATTACCATCTATTCGCTGTCGGGTGCTACCCGTAAAGAAGCCGCATACCGTACCCAGCTTTACGAAGAACTTGAAGAAGAATACAAAGCCTACAAAGTAAAAGCCAGCGATAAAGAAAAGAAACTGGCCCGCGAGTTGCAGACCGAGCGCAATAAGCTGGATGATTTGCTGGGGAATAAGTAAATAGAATCAGCAGTCAAGAAGCAAGAATCAAGACCGTTTACCTGCGTTAGCGATTGCAGCGGATACCGGCCTCGTGGCTAATGCCTTGTGCAGTATGAGCGGAAAGCGCGGGCCGCAGGCAACGCCCTAAAGCAACACAACTAATATATTCGCAATCAATGGCAATAGTAAATCTTTTGGATTATAAAGAGGATATTAAGAATTTCATTTTATCCACTTTTGACAAATTCAGCGAAGAACAGTATCGTCCATACGTTATGGGCATCTATAGTTGTCCTTGGAGTGGTTGGGTTTCACTACACTTTAATATTACGAAAGATGCTCCAATGGATAGCTGTGTTGACTTTGAATTTGTTGAGTATGGCTTTATATCTTTTGAAGAATGGGAAGAAAATACGATGATATTTGGCGATTCAGAATGGCAAGACGCCAACGGGAAACTTCTACTCAGAAAATGGGGAGATGGCGATGAAATTTTAAATAAATTGTTTTTTGATTTCTTGAAATTAATAGTTTCGGAAATAAAACAAATAAAAATTCTACCCTTTGTTTTTATTCAAATGCTGGACAGTGCCTACAGCGAGCTTATCAAATAGAAGCACCACCAACATAAAAAAAGCCTCCGAATACTCATTCGGAGGCTTTTATTTTTGATTAAAATCGCAGCTACTTACACTTTGATCTCAACTTCAACACCGCTTGGCAGTTCCAGTTTCATCAGCGCGTCAACTGTTTTCGAGTTTGAGCTGTAGATGTCTAACAAACGTTTGTAAGAACATAGCTGGAATTGCTCACGTGCTTTTTTGTTCACGTGCGGTGAACGCAAAACAGTGAAGATTTTCTTTTCAGTCGGCAGTGGGATCGGCCCGCTTACCACAGCACCCGTAGGTTTTACTGTTTTTACGATTTTCTCGGCAGATTTGTCTACCAGGTTGTAATCGTACGATTTCAATTTGATTCTGATACGTTGGCTCATGTTATTTGTTTTAGGATTTCACCGATTTACCGGTGATTTCACTGATTTAAAAATACCGTTGTAAGAGCTATTTATTACAACGATGTTATTTATTCTTTAAGATTACACCGACTTAGTTTTGATCACAACGCAATCGGTGTAATCCTCTTCAAAAATCGGTGCAATCAAATAATATTAGTCGATAGCAACTTGCTTACGGCCTTTGTTTTTAGCAACAACCTCGTCCTGTACGTTGCGTGGCGCTTCGGCGTAGTGGTCAAACTCCATGGTTGAAGTTGCACGGCCCGAAGTGATGGTACGCAATTGTGTTACGTAACCGAACATCTCGCTCAGCGGTACCTGTGCTTTGATCACCTGTGCACCGTTACGGGTGTCCATACCTTGCAGCTGGCCACGGCGACGGTTCATATCACCGATCACATCACCCATATTTTCTTCAGGGGTAAGGATCTCGATCTTCATGATCGGCTCGAGCAATACCGGTTTACATTTTGGCAATGCTTCGCGGTAAGCGGCTCGACCGGCAACCTCGAACGATAAAGCGTCCGAATCGACAGCGTGGAACGAACCATCAATTAAGCGAACTTTTAAACTGGTTAATGGGTAGCCGGCAAGCACACCGTTGTCCATAGCCGATTTAAAGCCTTTTTCAACCGATGGGATAAACTCGCGCGGGATAGCGCCACCAACAATCTCGTTCACAAACTGTAAGCCTTCTTTTCCTTCATCGGCAGGCGATAAGATAACCTGGATGTCGGCAAATTTACCACGGCCACCGGTTTGTTTTTTATAGGTTTCGCGGTGTTGTACAGAACCGGTGATAGCCTCTTTATAAGCTACCTGCGGCGCACCCTGGTTAACCTCAACTTTAAACTCGCGTTTTAAACGGTCCATCAAAATGTCCAGGTGCAGCTCGCCCATACCGCTGATAACGGTTTGGCCGGTATCCTGGTCGGTTTGTACGCGGAAGGTTGGATCCTCTTCGGCCAGTTTGCCCAAAGCAATACCTAATTTATCAACGTCGGCCTGGGTTTTAGGCTCGATAGCCAAACCGATAACCGGGTCAGGGAACACCATCGATTCCAGAACGATCTGGTTCTTCTCATCGCAAAGGGTATCGCCAGTTTTGATATCTTTAAAGCCCACTACCGCAGCAATATCACCTGCACCTACGTTAGGGATAGGGTTTTGCTTGTTAGCGTGCATCTGGAAGATACGGCTGATACGCTCTTTGCTTTCCGAACGCATGTTGTAGATGTACGAACCTGCTTCCAGGTTACCCGAGTAAACACGGATAAAGCACAGGCGGCCCACAAACGGGTCGGTAGCAATTTTAAATGCCAAAGCGGCAAACGGCTCTTTTACATCTGGTTTAACCAATACTTCCTCGCCGGTATCGGGGTTAGTACCCACAACACCTTTCGAGTCAACCGGCGATGGCATCAATTCCATCACATAGTCGAGCATGGTTTGTACACCTTTGTTTTTGAACGACGAACCGCAGGTCATCGGCACGATCTTACCGGCCAAAGTAGCCTGGCGTAAAGCGTCCAACACTTCGCGCTCGGTTATAGTTGTCGGATCATCGAAGAATTTCTCCATCAGGTGATCGTCAAACTCAGCAACGGCTTCCAGCAATTTCTCTCTCCACTCGTTCGCTTCTTCCAGCATATCGTCAGGGATCGGCACTTCGGTAAAGGTCATACCTTTATCGTGCTCATTCCAAACTATACCACGGAAGTTGATCAGATCAACCACACCTTTAAACTGGTCCTCAGCGCCGATTGGCAATTGCAACGGGATAGCTACGCTGCCCAACATTTCTTTTACCTGTTTTACCACGTTCAAAAAGTCGGCGCCGCTACGGTCCATTTTGTTAACAAAGCCAATACGTGGCACATTGTAGTTGTTAGCTAAGCGCCAGTTGGTTTCTGATTGAGGCTCAACACCGTCAACAGCCGAGAACAAGAACACCAAACCATCCAATACACGCAGCGAACGGTTTACCTCAACGGTAAAATCCACGTGTCCGGGGGTATCAATAATATTTACGTGGTAATTGTGGCCACGGTATTTCCAGTTTACAGTGGTAGCAGCCGAAGTAATGGTGATACCACGCTCCTGCTCCTGTGCCATCCAGTCCATCGTAGCGGCACCTTCGTGCACCTCGCCGATTTTGTGGCTAACACCTGCATAGTATAATATACGCTCGGTTGTAGTTGTTTTACCGGCATCAATGTGCGCGGCAATACCGATGTTCCGGGTGTACTTTAAGTCTCTTGACATATTTTTATTTTTTTGGATTTCTCCGATTTGTTTATGATTTCACAGATTTTTTATCTGACTGATCTTAGCGATTCTTTTTAATAATTACACCGACCTCCTGACCCTGGTTGCACTGACTAAATCGGTGAAATCAAAATCAAAAAATCGGTGAAATCAATAATTAAAATCTAAAGTGCGAGAACGCTTTGTTGGCCTCGGCCATTTTGTGCGTATCTTCTTTCTTTTTAACTGCGGCACCTTCACCTTTCGAAGCCGAAATGATCTCGCCTGCTAATTTTTCCATCATGGTTTTTTCGCCGCGTTTGCGTGCGTAGCTGATCAACCATTTCATACCCAGGGCAATTTTGCGCTCCGGGCGAACTTCTGTAGGCACCTGGAAGTTGGCACCACCCACACGGCGGCTTTTCACCTCTACCGATGGCATAATGTTGTTCAAAGCTTTTTTCCAGGTATCCAGGCCGCTTTCGCTGGTTTTTTTCTCAACCAGGTCAACAGCGTTATAGAATATCGAGTACGCGGTCGATTTCTTACCGTCGTACATCATGTTGTTTACAAACCTTGTTACCAAAGTATCGTTAAACTTTGGGTCAGGAAGGATGATTCTCTTTTTTGGTTTTGACTTTCTCATTGCTATCTATCCTCCTTAATTATTTCTTTTTGCCTTTTGCCGGTGCAGCTGCTGCCTGACCTGGTTTCGGACGTTTAGTACCATATTTCGAACGGCGTTGGTTACGGCCCGCAACACCCGAAGTATCTAATGCACCGCGGATAATGTGGTAACGTACACCCGGTAAATCTTTAACCCTGCCACCACGGATCAAAACGATCGAGTGCTCCTGTAAGTTGTGACCTTCGCCAGGGATATAGGCGTTAACCTCTTTACCGTTTGTTAAACGCACACGCGCAACTTTACGCATGGCTGAGTTTGGTTTCTTAGGGGTAGTGGTGTACACACGGGTGCACACGCCTCTTCGCTGTGGACAGCTGTCCAACGCTGGCGATTTACTCTTATCAACCAGAGCTACTCTACCTTTTCTAACTAATTGCTGAATAGTAGGCATTGTTTCCTTTTAATGTTTTGTTTTACCCGCATAGTTTACGGGACTGCAAAGGTAGAAACTTTAAATTTGATTTTCAATAGGTTGGGTAAATTATTTTTGCGTTGAGTTGTAAGGTTGAAATGTTTGAAGGTTTGAATGTTACAGTGATGTTACCGGAGTGTAAAGTGTGTTGTTTTAAGGTTTCTCTCCGCACGTCATTGCGAGGCACGAAGGCAACCGAGTAAAGCGAGTTTATGGATACCGATAAAAAACAAATCATAAATCCATAATCCCCGACTTACAGAGCGGCCCTGCAAGTTTTCCCACAAGCCAGGAGGCTTGCAGTAGCAGAGGCCGTTAGTTATGATGCGGAAAAGATCAATTAAAATTTAGTCATGCTGAACTTGTTTCAGCACCCCATCATACAAAGGAACTATGCTAATCATTTTTTAATTTTGACTTTTATTTGAATTTAATAGGGCGTTGCCTGCGGCCCGTGCTATCCGCTCATACTGCACAGGCATTAGCCACGGGCCGGTATCCGCTCCTATCACTAACGCGGGCTTCACGTAATTATCATTTTCATAACGCGTCCTGACCTAAACGTCATAAATACATGGGTATTTATGGGTATTTTCACTATATTTTCAGCGGACCATTATCAAAATTGCAACAAACAAGCCTCGCGCTATCTTTAAATATACGCAAAACACCGCAAATAAGCAAATTGAATTCGGCGGCAAACACCTCTCAACAATTGCTGGTCATTTCGATAGAGCATAGGTAGGAATGTGTAGAAGGGGCGAAAGAGAAATCTTCTGCTACAGACCCGCTTTGGAGCAGAATATCTCTCCTTAGGTCGAGATGACAAGGTGAAGATAATTTAATTCCGACTCACAGAGCGGTCAAGTTCCCTACAAGCAACAAGGCTTGAAGAGGCGGGGGTGGGAGACCATTTCAAGTTCTTTTTTTAGAATTACTTAATCCTACACTGTTATAAACTTTCCCGTCATTCATATTTAATACTATATCTAAACGACGATCTCTTTTTTTGAAACTATCTTTTTTACCGACCACCGCCCCATTAGGTGTCAGTAAATAATTAAATTTCCACTTACCTTTCGTAGTAAGTATAAATTGGATTTTCTCGATTTCAAACTTGGATCGATAAAAATCAATTTCCTCTATCATCGCTTTTAACTTATTATCTTTTAAGGCTTTGATTATTAAATCATGATCTGAAGTCTTAGCTATTAACTCTATATTGGGAATGCCATTTATTTGAAAAACAACAAATGGGGGTCTGTTGGATGATGCTCCATGGCTAAAAGCTGATATTATTGTTCTTGAAATAAATTGATAGAAATCTTCACCTTTCTCTACAAGCACTTTTTCAGCTTTATCAGCTATTTTTTTACCGATTTTTTTTGCCAAAGGTTTTATAATATGATAGATTATAGCCGATTGGCCAACTGTAAATATTATTTCAGGAGTTGACGCGTTTGCTTTCCTCAAATGCTCTGTACCAATAAAAGGGTAATTTAGTGCCTGTGTCTCCTGTAAAAACAAGTTATAATGCTTATCACTTATAAAACTATTTGGATCTACAGCAACTATTGTTTCAGTAGGAATCTCAAGATCAATTTCTATAAAAGGATATCCTTCTTTAAAAGACTCCATTAACAATGTATTATCCCATGGCACTTCCTCACGATAATCATATGGTTTATAGTCTGCTTCGAGGTAATAGTGCTCGTCGCGTTGAACAATTTCAGCATTTATCAACTGTCCAACAGGTGGGAATTCTTTGTTATGATCTACGCCCCATCGAAGTTTTTTGTCTGAGTTTATTGTATCTTTCATCCTAATCAATGCCTCTAAAGACATTTTGTCTTTATGGCTATCAACATGAGTAGTACTCATTATTCCTCTCTTAAGGTCTTTTTTGTTAATCATATAAAAAGTACTGTTATTATCTCTAAAATAATAAATTTCCTATCCTGACACAAGTATATCATCATTACTTATACAATTGTCGACTTATCTCATTTGTCAATTAAAGCATCCTCATTAACAAATCCCACACAAAATCATAAGCTAAAATTCCATACCCCACTTAGCAAAACATTATTTCCGTACCCCAAAATACAATTTTACTGGCGCGCAGGGGCTGACAGGACGCCGGGCCAGCGCAGGGGTGAATTTCGGTTTAGCTTTTGGGGCCGCAACCCAAAAGCGTTAAGAACCGAAAGGGCGGGCAGAAGGATCGTCCTGTCTTGATTTTTTGCTACTTTTTTATCAAGAAAAAAGTAGGAGCCCTCCCGCGGCGGCGAGCGGGCTACGGAATATTGTTTTACCCCTCCACCAATTTGCCCGGCTAAATCCGAAATCCGCCAAACCATTTCCCCAAAAATTGTTTATACAATAACCATGCAGTCACGGTCATTCGTATATATTTCCCTGTTTGTCGATCTGGTCATTGCCGCGTCCAAATTCATCGCTGCGGCGTTTACCGGCAGTTCGTCTATGGTGTCCGAAGGTATCCATTCTGTTATCGATGCTACCAGCCAGGTACTATTGATCTGGGGCATTGCCACCAGCAAGCGCTCTCCCGACGCCGACCGGCCCTTCGGCTATGGTAAGGAACTGTACTTCTGGTCGTTCATGGTATCGCTGGTCATCTTTATTATGGGTGGCTGTATTTCGTTTTACGAGGGGGTCGTCAGGTTCAACAAGCCAGTATTGCAGGGCAACCCGGCATGGAACTACGGTATCCTGGCCATTGCCTTTGTATTTAACACCATATCTATGATAACGGCATTAAAAGCATTTAATCAACAGCGTGGTAAAATGAGTTTCTGGCGGGCGGTTGTTCACACCAAAGACCCGCTAACTATTATCGTTCTGCTGGGCGACGTAGGCGACCTGCTCGGCCTCGGCGTGGCATTTTTAGGAATTTACCTGGGCCGGCTGCTGCATAACCCTTATTACGATGGGGCTGCTTCCATGATCATCGGCATTATCCTCATCATCATTTCGGGCCTGCTGGTGCGCGAAAGCAAAAGCCTGCTCATGGGCGAAACCATCAGCAGGCGTACTTTACGTAAGATCATCGCCCTGATAGAGGCCGATAACGAAGTCGTCAAAGTAAAAAAACACTTTTCCACCTATATGGCTCCCGAAGATGTGTTGCTGCAACTCAACACCGTTTTTAAACAGGGCCTCAACACTAAACAAATAACCACGGCTATCGAGCGCCTCACCAAAACCATCCAGGCCCGGTATCCGCGCATTAAGCAGATTTTTATCGAGCCGGTGGCCTGAGTGCAGCCCCTCCCGACCCTCCCCGGAAGGGAGGGCTTTAAGAAAGTCTCCCCCTACCGGGGGAGATTATTCATATAGTTTATTGTTTTTTTAAGGTATTCATGAGGGCTTCGCCGTTTAGAGGGGGCTAATAATGCGTTATCGCCAAACTATACATCGTCAGCTTACCGCCGATGGTACTGTTCGGGAACAACCCGTCGCCAGGATTATGGCGGGTAATATAATCGCCGGCCGAAAAATGAACCAAAACACTTCCTTTAAACGCCGCGGGCACAGGCGTGTTCCAGGTCAGGGTTGTTGGGCTGCCGCTAACCGGGGTAACGATAATATTGAAATAGACCGTTGCCCCATTGGTGTAAATAGAATAATAGATCTTTGAACTGAGCGCCACGTTTTTAATAAAAGTGTGCAGGCTATCTGCCGATCCTGTTAACGCCTGGTACACCGTACCATAAATAGTGCCCGATTTAATATGCAGCAGTACAAACGGCACCGAGCCCCAGGTACCTCCGCCATGTATCTGCCCTATGGTCATGCTTGGCGTATCGGGCGGGTATTGGTTGATGATCAGCGTAGCCTGTAGCTTCCCCTTCTCGGCCACCGTCCACAAACGGTTCTCGTGCAGCTCGGTACGCGGATGGTCTGATCCTGTCCCCGGCGTAGTGGTGGCGCCATCCGTAGGGCACCAAAAGGTTACGCCGCTATCGGCACTGGTATAGAGCCATTGCGAGGTATAACCGTTTTTCAGCGTGGTCGAGTCAACAGTAATAGCTGCCCCGGTGTTGCTGCCACTGTTATCTATCGGCAACGTTAACGTCCATGGCCCCAGGTTTAAAATATCCTTCGGCAACAGGGTCGATTCGGCATGGTTTTGCGGATTGCTCATCACGGTTGCTGCATCATTTTGAGCATTGCTTTGAACTGTTTGATTTTTACTGCACGATGCCAGTTGTACAATGGCCAGCATACAGGCAGCATAATAACATAGGTTTTTCTTCATCATAAATGGTTTTAATGTAGGTTAAGTTTTTCCCTTGGCGGGGTTTAATTTTGGTTTACCAATTATTGGTTAACCAAAATTAAACATTAAAATGAGATTTCCAAATCATAATTTGTTCTTAGTAAATAATTCTTACCGAATAAGATACTTGCTTATCGCATTGAACAAATTGACAATAACGCTCATTGTGTATAAAGGCAGCCTCAATATATTTATGCTGCCAATTTGTAAACCTATGCACACTTCAAAACTTTGTATATTGCTTTCAGCATGCCTGTTAGCCATAAAATTACAGGCCCAAACCCAACCTGCACCCGCTCCTACCGGCCCCTCCGCCCCTGCCGAACTACCCGGCAATGGCTTTGCACAGCACGATTTCTTTTACGCCGGCGAGGGTAACAAAACCATGTCCATAGTAAAAAAAGGTAAAGTGGTGTGGACGTATACCGATACCTCGGCCCGCGGCGAAATAAGCGATGCCGTATTACTGTCAAACGGCAATGTGCTATTTGCGCACCAGTTCGGCATTACCGAGATCACTGCCGATAAAAAGCTGGTTTGGAACTACAACGCCCCTGCAGGCAACGAGATACATACCGCCCAGCCCATCGGTAACGATAAGGTGCTGTACATCCGCAACGGTAACCCGGCAAAACTTTTCGTGGTAGATATCACAACGGATAAAAACCTTTTCGAGATGGAGCTGCAAACCGGCAAACCGCTGGTAACACACCCGCAATTTCGCCATGTCGGCATAACGGCCGCGGGCACATTATTGGTAGCTCATATGGATATGGGCAAGGTTTGCGAGTACGATGGCAAAGGCAATATCATCTGGCAGGCAGATATGCCCGGCGCCTGGGCAGCCACACGCTTAAAAAACGGCAATACTTTGATGAGCGGCGCCAGCATACGCGAAGTAAACCCCAAAGGCGAAACCGTTTGGGAGTTTACTGCTGCCGATGCACCCGATTATAAAATGAAGAACATGCAACGCGCCGTTCGCCTCGAAAACGGCAATACCCTCATTAACCGCTGGGTAGCCAAAGGCGATGGCACCGGCGTACAGGCTATCGAAGTTACACCCGATAAACAAGTGGTTTGGGCCTTGCGCAGCTGGGGCCCCGAGATCGACCTGGGCCGCTCAACCACCATCCAGATATTAGACAACGCAAAGATCATCCCCGAAAAGGAACATTTTGGAAATATTCGGTAGTTTTGTTGAAAGGTTGGAATGTTGTAACGTTGTATACAATCTCAACCACTGAATAAAAACTATTTTTAAACTCCCCCTTTAGGGGGTTGGGGGGTACATGACCGAAGAAGATATCCGCGATTATTGCTTAAGCAAACCGGGCGCTACCGAGGGCCTGCCGTTTGGTCCCGATACGCTGGTTTTTAAAAACGCTAAAGGAAAGATCTTCCTGATACTGCCTTTGGATAAACGCCCCATCACCTTTAACGTAAAATGCGACCCTGCCGAAGCTATCGACCTGCGCGAAAAGTACCCGGCTGTGCAACCCGGTTATCACATGAACAAAAAACATTGGAATACGATAACAGTAGACGGCTCGCTGACGACCAAGCAGTTAAAAACATTTATAGACAACAGCTTTTTGCTGGTCAAGTAAAGCAATTCACCTTCTGTCAGGCACTTTTCAGCGTAAACACAAACTCCGAACCTTCACCGGGTTTACTGTTAACCCATATCTTCCCTTTATTGGCTTCAACAAACTCTTTACACAATACCAGGCCAAGGCTAGTGCCCTTTTCATCTTTAGTGCCATCAGTGCTCACATTACCGATATTGAAGATAGTTTTCATGCGCTCGGCCTCAATGCCAACGCCATTGTCTTTTACGCTAAATTGCACTTCATTCTTATCCGTATACCCGGTAGCGCCGATAGACACCACGCCTCCCTGATTAGTGAACTTGATGGCGTTTGATAATAAATTCCGGATCACAAATTCAAAATGATCACGATCGGCGACAACCCTGATATCCTCGTCAATAGTATTATATACAGCAATACCTTTTAGCCGCGCAGAAGCAGCCAGCAAGTCGATATCGCGGGCAACGATATCGTGGGGCCGAATTTCCACCGCGTTCAGCCTGATACCCTTAAGCTGCATCTCGCCCCATTTTAACAGGTTGTTCAGGGTATCGAGCGAGGCGCTGCTGGTTACCGTTACCATATTGATCAGTTCTTTACGCTCGAGCGGTGGCAGTTCATCATCATTAATCACATACAAAAGGTTAATAATGGTTGCCAGCGGCGACCGCAGATCGTGCGCCAATACCGAGAACAATTTATCTTTCACGGTATTTGATTCTTTCAGATCGTTGTTGGTTTTATTGAGCAGCCAGTTCAATTTGCTGGTCCGAAAGTAAAATAAAGCAAGTACGATAAGCAACACTACTACCCCGCCGATAATGGTAAGCATGGTTTTACGTTCCAGTGCATCTTTACCGTTAATGTATTGTAGTTCCTTTACTTTTGCTACTGATTTATCCAGTTCATATTTATTTTGCAGGCTGACGATCTGTTTCGCCATACCCTGGTAGAAGTATTTGTCGGCAATGGCATGTTCTTCCTGCTTGGCCCTATATGCGTTTTTATAATCGCCCTGTAAGCGGTACATTTCAGCCATGCGATCCAATATTTCGATCACCTGCTTTTGTGCGCCCTTTTGTTTCACCAGGTCGAGCGCCTGTTTAAAATAAAACAACGCCTGTTTCGGGTCATCTTTGCCGTAGGTTTCGGCCAGCCCCGTTAAGGTTTGCTGCTCACGCAAATAGTTTTTTATTTCGCGGGCTTTTGCAAGCGCTGTTTTTTGCAGCTCAATTGATCTTTGTTTAAAGCCCTGTTTGGCATATACCGAAGCCAGGTTATTCGTGAGCGTAATAAACAGCCCCTGATATTGGGGCTTATTACTCATACCAATGCCTTTTTCAAAATATGATTTTGCCTTGCCAAAATCACCGGTATCGCGGTAAAGCATCCCAAAATCGTTATACATATTTAACGATATATTGGAGAATGGGATAGTAGCGTTGATCCTTTCGGCTATTGCCAGATAGGGCAAAGCCACATCGTACTTGTGCTGCCCCATATAACCTTCGGCGAGGGTTACATTGGCTTCAAGCACGCCGGCTTTATTCCCGCTTTGCTCGGCTACTTTTAACGATTCCAAAAAATAACCAATGGCCTTATCATAGTTCCCCTTACGCATTTCTACAACGCCTAAGCGTATCAGCTCGGTTGCAATGCCCTTCTTAAAACCTGTACGCGTATAAATATCATGCGCGGTAAGATACAACTCGCGCGATTCGTCAAACTTGCCCAGGTTATCCTGTATCATCCCCATCTGGTTCAGCATTTGGGCAAGGCCGTTTTCGTTTTTGTGCTCTTTGGCAAACGCTATGCCTTGCTGTGCGTAGTACATGGCCGAATCGGGCTTATAATACCTGTAAAAACTGGTCAGTTTGTCGTAGTCGTTAATATTTTGCGGGTTCCTCGTTATGCCTGTTTTTGTTTTTTGGCAATAAGCGGCTATCGAAAAACAAAGGAGTGAAAAAAAGAAAATGATTCTGTTAAGAGGCATGCAACAGTTTTAAATATCTGCAGGCAGAGACAATTTATTACGGTAAAGATATAGCGTATGTTTCCCCGGCACAATTACACAACTAATAAACTTTCAACAATAGTGCAAAACAAGGCTATATGCGGGTAAAGCTAAGTGTTTTGCCGATAAACTTAAAATGCCAGTAACCGGTAACTTTCAGTAATCCTTCGGGTGTTATATATGCCCACGAGTCCCAGTAACGGCCATGCACCGCATCGTAAATAATACCTCTCTCCCACGAATTTGTTTTTGGTTTGTATACCAGCTTATCGAGTATGCTCATGCCCAATATTTTACGGGCACGAAGCGCTTTATTGGGATTTGAAGTATCCATTCGCGTTTGCATAGGCCTGCTTTTGTCGTCCGAATCGTTAAACCAGATTATTTTTGCCCTAAAATCCTCACCCTCCTTATATACCTGTACTGCCAGGTTCTTTTCGACCGACATCCACTTACCACATATCCGGTCGCATTTCGGGATACCCTGGGCATGTGCAGGCGTTAATACCACAAAATAAAATACCGGCACCAGGCAGCAACAGAGCAACTTTTTATAACAGATGGTCATTGCTTTTGAAGATAATCAATTTATATTAACAAAGTATGATCAGTCAACCCAGGTTACTGATCTGTACCAAGCCGCGGTAAAACACGCTTATCCGGTGGTAACGCCATAAACTTACGATATGAATCGTTGATATAAACTGTCATGGTTTGGGGCGAACTGGTTTTTACAAACGACAGCGATGGCCGGTACAGCGCCATAAAGCCATCCAATTCGGCGCCCCTTAACGGGATGATACTGCTTACCAGCGTTTTATTAAAAGCCTTGTCTATCTGCCTTTGCTGTTCTTCGTTATCAAAATAGCGTTTCAGCCGTCGGGCATCGCGCGATTCTTTGCCAAACCACCGCGAAGGCGACAGTGCAAATTTGCTTTTCTCGTATACTTCGGGGTATTCTTCGCGCGGATTAAAATTTGCCGTTTCGTGTACGCTTACTTCGCTCAGTGTAATACCTGCTTGTTTCAACTGGATATGCTTAGGTTTCAGATCGGTAAGGTATAAGGTATCGCTAATGTATCCCGGCAAGGTAAATATCAGCGTATTACCTGCTGCGGCCTTAATATCAAAATGGCCGCCCTCATCGCTCAAAGCAATTTGCTTGTTGCTGACGTTCCGGATAAAAACATTATTGAGCTTGGTTGTTTTATGCTCCTCGGTAACGGTGCCGGTTATAACGGTTTGGGCAATGGCTGTTTTAATGAAGAGGACGAAAATTGTGGATAACAGGTAGCGGGCTTTCATGGTAGTATATGTTATTATATCATCAATAACCTGTTAAAAGCGCTATAGTTTGAGGCAGGCATGTTAAATAGCTTAAATATTACAAACAAAAAAGGCCTTCCGAATCCCGGAAAGCCTTTTCACTACAGTTTTAAAACTAATTATTTTTTAGCTGCTTCCTGCTCAGCCTGGCGCAATGCACGCGAAGTAGTTACCGAAACGATGGTATCTTCGGCAGCGTTAGTAATTAACAGGTTGTCAACTTTCAAATCGCCAACACGTACCGATTTACCAACTTCCAGGCTTTCGATGCTTACATCAATGTTATCGATGTGGTGTTTAGGCAAAGCTTTAACACGCAGTTTGCGTAATTTTTGCACCAATTTACCACCCACTTTCACACCTGGCGAAGTACCGGTTAAACGAACCGGGATCTCGATAGTCACCGGTTTTTTCTCATCGAGTTGCATAAAGTCAACATGGATGATCTCTTCAGTCAATGGGTGAAACTGAAGATCTTTAATGATAGCCTGAGCCTTTTTGCCGGCAATTTCCAGATCGATGAAATGAACAACAGGTGTGTAAACAACTGGTTTCAAATCAGCTACGGACACCGAAAAGTGGGTTTGATCTGTCCCACCGTAAAGCACTGCAGGCACCTGGCCATCGTAACGCAGCTGCTTGGCGTCTCTTTTCCCTACGTTCTCTCTTAAAGAACCGCTAATAGTAATTGATTTCATTTTTTATTTATTTGTTTTTATTTTATCTAATCAATGGCAACTGCCATCGTATTATTCCTTTTTTCTTTCCGACTTCCGGACTTTACCGACTTTCGGACTAATTAATCCACCCTAAACAGGTCGCTTATCGATCCATGCTCATTCACATTGGTGATCGCCTTTGCGAACAATTCGGCAGTCGATAATACCTTGATCTTCGGGCTCTCCTGCTTCAAAGCTATCGTATCGGTAACGATCAGCTCGCTCAGCGCCGAGTTTTCGATCGTCTCATACGCCTTGCCCGAAAGCACTGCGTGTGTACAAACCGCCCTTACGCTGCGTGCGCCACGCTCCATGATCAGGGCAGCAGCTTTGGCCAGCGTACCTGCGGTATCGCAAATATCATCGATCAGCACAATGTCCTGGTCGGTCACGTCGCCGATCACCGTCATCGATTCGATCTCATTAGCGCGTTTACGGCGTTTATCGCAAATAACTACCTCGGCGTTAAAAAACTTAGCGAAGGTACGCGCCCTGTACGAACCGCCCATATCCGGCGAGGCAATGGTTAAATTACCCAGCTTTAAACTTTTAATGTACGGTACAAAAATTACCGAAGCATCAAGGTGGTCGACCGGTATATCAAAGAACCCCTGTATCTGTGCCGCATGCAAATCCATGGTCATGATGCGGTTGATGCCTGCTGCTACCAGCAGGTTTGCAACCAATTTTGAACCGATGGCCACACGTGGCTTGTCTTTCCTGTCCTGCCGGGCCAAACCATAATAAGGTATAACCGCGGTAACATAGTGTGCCGACGCGCGTCGCGCAGCATCGATCATCATCAGCAGCTCCATCAAATTATCGGTTGGCTGGCACGTACTTTGTATCAAAAACACATCGCTCCCGCGTACCGACTCATCAAATGATGGTTGAAATTCTCCATCGCTGAATCTCGATAAAGTCACGCTTCCTAATTCCTTACCGTATGCGTCAGCAATTTTATGTGCCAGTGATTGTGATGCTGTTCCGGCAAATAATTTAACTGGGTTAAACTGTAAAGGCATATGGCAGATTTATTTCGGATTTCGGATTTTCAATTTCGAATTTTGAACTTATTCAAAAATCAACCTCATCTTGCTATTTAAAAAAATATCGGATTCCGGAATTAATATCCAAAATCCGATATCTCTTTTTTTGTTGCCCGACCAGGATTCGAACCTAGACAAACGGTACCAAAAACCGTCGTACTACCATTATACTATCAGGCAATCTCCCATCGGTTACTTGCGTTTCCGAAACGGAATGCAAATATAGAACGATTTTTTTAAAGTTAAAAGGTAAATTTTATTTTTTTAGTGAAGCTTATTTAAGGGGTTAATTATCATTTTGTTTGGTCTTTGATGGTGGAGATAATTATCCAAAGCTGCTTTACAATCACGACTCTCTTCTTGAGAAGAGGCGCTGCAGGTTGAGAAGTGGCTGGGATGTGTATATTGAACCTTCATTTCTTCTCGCAGCAAGGTTCAGCTTTTAAGGCACAGCTTCAGCTTTATGTTTTTAGCTTCCATAAGGGCGTTCCCCTGCGGGTCGCGCTTTCCGCTCATACTGCACAAGGCATTAGCCGCGGCCTGCCTTTAAGCCCGCCACAGGCCGGTATCCGCTGCAATCGCTAACACAGGTACATCGTTCCAAACAAAAAATGCAGATAAATAAAACATCTATATGTTTACTTATCTGCATACTTGCATATCAGTTCCCCCTTTAGGGGGCTAGGGGGCTTTAAGCGTCCACAACCACACCCATCGCACAAAACTTATCAATCCGCTCCTTAACCAGCACTTCCGGGTCAACTGTTTTTAACGCTTTCAGGTCTTTGATCAGCTGTTTCTTCAGTGTGGCCGCCATGGCAACAGGGTCCTGATGCGCACCGCCGAGCGGCTCTTTGATCACACCGTCTATCAGCTTATTTTTATACATATCTACCGAGGTCAGTTTCAATACTTCGGCAGCTTTTTCCTTATTTTCCCAGGTCTTCCACAAAATGGTCGAACAGTTTTCGGGCGAGATAACCGAATACCACGAGTTTTCGAGCATCAGCACCTTATCGCCGATACCAATGCCCAGCGCACCGCCCGAGGCACCTTCGCCGATGATGATACAGATAACCGGCACTTTCAGCAGCGACATTTCGAGCAAATTACGCGCAATGGCCTCGCCCTGCCCGCGCTCTTCGGCTTCGAGGCCGGGAAAAGCTCCCGGTGTATCAATTAAGGTAACAATGGGTTTATTAAACTTCTCGGCCATCTTCATCAGCCTTAAAGCCTTGCGGTAACCTTCGGGGTTAGCCATACCGAAGTTACGATACTGGCGCATTTTGGTATTCACCCCTTTTTGGTGGCCGATGAACATCACCGTTTCGCCGTTAAGCGAGCCGAAACCGCCTACGATGGCCTTATCGTCGCCCACGGTACGGTCGCCGTGCATCTCGATAAAATCATCGCACATCAACTCGATGTACTGTAATGTATATGGCCTTTCGGGATGGCGGGATATCTGCACCCTTTGCCAGCCTGTTAAGCGCGAAAATATCTGCTTTTTGGTGGTTTCGAATTTTTCTTCAAGCTCGGCCAGCGTGGCCGACATGTCAACCTTGGTCTTTTCTTCTACCTGCTTCACCTTTTCGATCTGCTGCTGCAGGTCGGCCAGTGGTTTTTCAAAATCGAATGTAATTTTCATCAAAACATAATTTGTTTTTTAACGGAGATGAAGCTATCATGAGCGGTATTCGTGTTATTTTTTGAGTTGCAGCTCATGATGGTTTCATGTACAGTTATAATGGGGCAAAAGTAAAAAAATTCAACCGGTATAGTTGGATGTTTTATAGTTTATGTAATTGCTTGTACCTTATCCGCTGGTTGGGGGTTAAAATACCATATACTTTCAGATAGGCCTGCAAAATAGCATTTCGCAGCTCGCCCCTGAATAAATCGGTGCGCTGCCCGTAAAATACCAGGGTGCCATCGTCAACCTGCCGGATCCGGAAAAGGCTATCCAAAACCCTTTCGTTTTTGATAATCAGCCTGCCCATCTCCTTCTTTTTACGTATCAGCCCGGCATCGACAGCGGTTATCTTAGCGACTTGATCGGAGCTCAGCCCCAACTGTTTTTTTAGCTCTATTGCTCTTTGTGGCGCCGGGTAATCATTCAACTCGGCAACCAGGGCCATGTTATCATAGTCGTCTCCGTTTAAGTAAGCGTTGTATTGCTTATAGCTCAATGTCCGCGCCGGCGAGGTAATACTATCCTTAGCCGATTGCCCCGAACAGATTTGACAAAACATCAACAAACAGCTTATCAACAGGTAATATCGTATCATAGGCTCAAATAAAGCTTTCAAAGATAATGCATATACCTGCATTTGGTTTTAATTAATGTAAAAAACGCTTGTCAATAAACTTGTTACAAAAATAAATATCGCTTTTGGCACAGCAATTGCCTGTATTAAAGCATAATAAATAAGGCTATGTGTAAGAAGATATTAGTGCTGGACGATGATTTGGCTATCTTAGATGCCCTGGGCGACGTGCTTGAATACGGCGGGTATGACGTATGCAAGCTATCGCGGGGCGATGAAATATTTGAACAGATAGAAGACTATCACCCCGACCTGATATTGCTGGACGTGATGCTGGCCGACCGCGACGGCCGTGAGATATGCAAGCAAATAAAATTGGATGAAAACCACGAAATATCCAATATCCCGGTTATTATGATATCCGCAACGCATGATCTTTCGAAAGTATTGAACCAACGGGGTGCGCCTGACGATTTTGTGGCTAAACCGTTTGATATCGACAACCTGCTGAATAAGATTGAACTCCAGCTTGCTGCCTGATCAGCAATATATTTATTATTTGCTTTTTATTTTATATATCATGATATTGCAGTAAACCTAATTATTATTGCAATGAGATATCAAGCACTCCTGCTGACGCTGGCATTATTGAGTATAACTGCCATGGCTTTCCGCAAACCGGCAAATCCTTCGGTAACCATCTACTTCATCAGGCACGGCGAAAAGCCAGCCAAGGGCGATAACCTTGATTGCCAGGGCGAAAACCGCGCTTTACAACTGCCCGGGGTAATTAAAAAGAAAATAGGCATCCCAAATTTCACGTTCATACCTTCGGTAGGCAATGGAACGTCGACCACGCAATCGCGTATGTTCCAAACCATCACGCCCACAGCTGTTAAATATGGTTTAACATTAAACAGTTCGCACCACGAAAAGGATTCGCTGCAAATGGCCGCCGATCTGAAAAGCCGCAAGGGCACTGTACTGGTTGTGTGGGATCATCAGTCAATCGCCGCTATTGTACGGGCATTGGGTGTGCCCAATTTTGATAAAAAATGGCATGGCGACGATTTTGACAGCATCTGGATAGTGACCATCACCAATGGAACAGCCACTTACAGCAAAGACAAAGAGGATATCAAACCTTCATCAAATTGCTCATTCTGATGCTAAACAGCTATCTCATGCCCGCGTTTTTGCCTTGGGTCGTCAGGTAGTATTTCCATATCGGCACAACCAACATATTGAGCATACCATTTAATGGCCATAATGATATCCATAGCGTCCTCGGGCTGAATATCGATCGTTTCAAACGCCAACAGATCCTCGTTACACCATCCGTATAGCTGTATCTCATTATCGTCGGCCTTAAAATTCACTTCCGAAAGGTTATAAACCCTTACTTTCAAAGCCGTATCGCGTGAGTAAATAATTTCGGAAGACAGGTGGCGAAGGCTGGTTCGAAGCATGTACACATTCCCGTTCATACCTGCTAAACAACGCATTAAGTGTTTGGTTTGCAAAAATTTTATTTTATTACACCGGCATTTATCAGCACAATCAAAACAAATACTCCGGTCTTTTCATTATATATGATATAAAACCAATTGTTATGAAAAGACCCTATTTACCCTTACTACTTATATTGTTAGCTACCATAAGCGGGTGTACTGTAATCGGCGATATATTTAAAGCCGGTGCAGTGGTTGGTATCCTTGCCGTTTTAGTTGTCATTGGTATCATCGTTTGGATTATATCCATGTTTAAATAAGACCTTTAATGGCAAAACGACAGGATCAATACTGGTGAATTATAAACCGGGAAAGTGAGAGTTGAGCTGCAACCTTTTTCGGGTCATTTAGAGAGACTTGTGCTATAATTAAACCCTTGACCACCAAAATGCAGAAGCTTCTTAGTGTTAACTAAGGAGCTTTTTATACTTAAAAATGGCGCCGACGAGCCAGAAAAAAAGACTGAAAGTCCTTGTGCCACTGGTGCGATCCCACTTGGTACCACTTGACTGTACAAAGAGTAAAATCTACTTTTGTCCAGTTTTTTTTGGTGCCAACCATCTGTTAATCAATCCGATATTAACACCAAAATCATTGATCCGACCCGTTCGATGTTTTAAATCAGAATACACAATTATGCCCGGAGAACAATGCGCTGAATATTTTACGTTGTTTTTTGATTCCCGATTGAAGAATCGCTCGTTGAGATCAATGATTTGATCGTCAATAAAGCTCAAGCCTGATTGGCATAGGCGGTAATTTCGCGGATCACTTCATCCAGCTCTGCGGCAGCCAGTCTGATCTTTTCAAGAACCGCTTTATTTTCCGGGTCGTCCGGCTCAAAAAGCGGTACCAATCCGAGTATATTAGCCAACGGCGCCCGAACGCTGTGCGATTGCAGCCAGGCGATCTCGGTCAGGCACTGGTTTTGTTTTTCGATCTTTCGCAGATGCTGGTGCTGTTCGGTAATGTCCCGCAGGTAGCAATTGACGCCGATGACGGTTTGCTGGTCGCAGATCGGGTTGAAACTCAATTGTTCAAAGATGGCCATGCCTTCCGCATCTTGCCGCTCTCTGACCACCCGGAAGGCCTTGCCGGCGAAAGCGACCTGGTAATGGGCAATATAGCCTTCCAGTAATTGGGGATCGAAGTCCGCATTGGTGATGGTCGCCTCCGACTTGCCCGTGAGCTCGGCCACCCGCTTCCAGAAAGCCTCGTTGCCGGTGATGATATTGAACTGTTGATCGACCGACCAGATCAGGTCGCTGGTATTATTGATAATGGCACGCAGGTTCTGGCCATCCAGGTAGACCTTTTCCCGGATCTTTTTTTCGGCCGTGATATCCCGGAAATAAATGGCCAGGCCGCTGGCGGTCGGGTAGGCATTCGCGGTTACCCACATATCCCGCGCAGGGTTATATTCTTCAAAATGCACGCTCACCTGCTCGGCCATGGCCCAATGGTATTGCTGATAGAAAGCCAGTTCAGCAGCGTACGGGAACTCGGCCCAGATGTTCTTCCCCAGCAGGTCCTTTCTGTTCCGTTTTTGCACCCGTTCGTATTCGCTGTTCACATAAGTAAACCGCCAGTCTTTATCCACGGTATAAAAAGCATCGGTGATACTTTCGAGCACATTTTCCAGTTCAGCCGTCTTTTCCGCTAAAGCCCGTTCGGTTTTTATTTTTTTGTCGATGTCGATGGCGACGATCTGCACCGCCCTCCGGTTTTTAAACAAAGTAGGCTGCGCAAAAATGCGCACGTAAAACACCTCGCCCGCGGCGGTGATGTGCTGCCATCTTCCGGCATCTGAATAACCGGCAGACAGACCTGCGATCACTTCCAGCAGCCGGTCTGTTTCTTCAGGCGGCCGGATATCGCTCGCTTTCATCCTTAAAAATTGCCGGTAACTGTAACCGTACCGCTTAACCGCGGCATCGTTCACGGCCAGGAACTGCAGTGTCTGGCGATCATAAACATACATGGGTGTCGGAATGTCATGGTACAGGCGGCGGTACTGCCCTGCTGCCCGCTGCAACGGCCGGTAAAGCGCGGCTGTCACCACCAGGATCAGCAACACATCGTTAACCCGTCGGAAAAGGTCCGCATGATGGGGGGCCAAATAAGCGGCCAGTAAAGTGATCAGCGGATCGGCTATAAAAGCCCAGCACAGCGCCAGCAGCACTATAAACGCCGGTGTTCTATTCTTCAGCATCCTCTTGGCGTTTACCCTGTTTACGCAAAAAAAGAGCAAAAGTTTAACTAAAAGTAAAAATTAAATTTAAATGCAAGTAAATGGGTGGTAATCATATGCCGTCTCCCGCTTTCCAGTGTGACGAACCGTTTACCGGAAGATAAAAAGGCGAAGGGGTCGGGTGCCAAATTATTGAATGACCTGAAACATTACGCCCATTTGGCACCGATTAACTATCATCGAATCAAAGTATTAGATTTTTTACAAAATCGTCTTTTAGACTATATTCATTTAAGTCTAAATCCGCCATTCTTTTTAAGTCATACACGAAATTTTGTGTTATAATTAAAGTCCTCTCCGTATACAAAACAGAAGGTTCCGAACAAAAATCGCAACTTTTTGTTGGCACAGCACAGGTATAGCAATTAAAAACCGGATTATTCTTTATTTATTGACAAAGCTTTTCCAGGTATTCAACCCTCACAGACTCCGTTTTAACAATTCAGCAATTTCGTAATGGCCCTTACTTTCCGCCCAGGCGAGCGGAGTGGCCCAATGAGCCCCGGCTTTTTGCGGATCGGCACCCTGTTCCAGTAAATAACTGACCATTTCCCGTTGCCCCCAGCGCGACGCAAGGCCGAGCGGTGTGGACCGGTACGCTTCATCTATAGAGTCGAGCTCCGCACCATGTCGTATCAATAGTTTGGCCTTATCCAAATAGCCTTTCTGTGCCATATCGTGCAGGATCGTTACCCGCTGCCAGCTCATCGTATTGGGGTTCATGCCACGGGCCATGATCCACTCGGCGTGTGCGTAAGTCTCAAAATAATAAAACTGTGCCCATTTGAGCAAGTTGGGTACGGTGGCACCATATGCCATGAGCAATTCCGCCATCTCAAAATTTCCTAATTTAACCGGGGACAGCAGGATACCTTCGCTCCAAAAATAATGATGATCTGAGGCAAACTCCGGATGATCTGCTAAGATAGCTTTGACTTCAGCGAGCTGGTTCTGGCCAACCGCTTTTTCAAATGCGGTTTGCTCAGGTGTCCGTTCGTAAAATATCCGACCGTTATCGCCGGTGTAACGGATAACGCCATTTTGGGCATAATCATCCAACATGTCGGCAATCTCGTGGTACCCGCGATCCCGCGCCACAGTCTGCATAGTTTCCTGGAAAGGATAAAAATGATAATCCGGATCGTGCGCACCCTCTGCCAGCAAGTATCTAACCACTTCGGTATGCCCTTCCCGAACAGCGAAATGAATGGGAGGCGCATAATTATACTGGGCATATAACAAGCCGTGACAATCTTCAGATAGTTCCCTGATCTTTTCCAGGTCGCCATCGTGGGCAGCCTGTAGTATCTGCCAAACTTCGGTGGTTGTCGCTATTTGCTTACCGCCTACTTCCTTAGGTAGATGCAGTCTTAGTTCGGGTGGTTGTATCATGGTTTGAAATTTTCAGCCAGTTGATGCAGGTCGGGCCAGTAATAACCGCCGTGGTTGATCTGGCCATTAGCATGCCGGGATTTTACGCCGCCCATTGCTTCATAGAACCAGCACGAAGGGTTGGAAGCTTCGGCATATACCGACATAAAATTAATATTTAACCTCAAAAAGCGGTGTGCCACTGCGCCAATAAGTAACCGGCCAAGCCCCAGCCGCTGGTATTGTTGTAATAAATAAATTTTATTTAGCCCGCCCTTTCCATTTTTTTCGACAATGCCCTTGGCAAAGCCGACGAGTTTACCCGTTTTGTTTTCCAAAACAAAACAGAACCAACTGTTACCGGGTACTTTAAATTGCTCGTGCCATTGCCAGGCCCTTAGTTCGGCAGTCGGTGGTTTTTTAACGGTCCAGTACGTTTCGGCCCAGGTTTTGGCATGCAGTTCGGCTAAGGCAGGAATATCGTCTATGGAAGCTTCTCTAATGAGCATATCCTCCGGTTTTTCGCCCCGTTCTTTCAATCGCATGCTGTTGCCCTGTTTGGAGGGCCGCCTGAGGGCAAAAAAACTACGGCGAATAGCCACGCCTATTTTCCGGAGCGTTTCCATCATGATCTTTGATCGTCGATATAAAACTGCCAGTCATCATTAACCTTTGCGCCGTTTGCCAAAAGGATCTCCATAATCTCCAAATGCGCGGGTTTGCGGTGGTTGTATAAACACCAAAGCGTTTGGCCCAGCGCCGTGCCGCCATAGTCATTTTGGGCCTCCATATCTGCACCCCGGGCCAGCAATTCTTTAACCAGCTCCAGCTGGCCATCAAAGGCGGCAGAGAGCAAAGGCGTGGTTCCGTTAGCAAAGGTATTTACGGATAGCCCCTGCCCTAACAGGAAATGCACCACCGGCGTATGCCCATACTGGCAAGCCCAGCACAGGCTCAGTGCACGTTTTTCTGCCGGGCTGCCGGCAAACAGCGATTTGACCTTATCCAGGTCGCCCAGGGCGCCTGCGGCTTCAAGATCGACTACAGCACCATGTCTGGCCAGATAGTGTATAGGTTCGTAACGCCCGTTATGGATACACGCCAGGATGAGCAGGCCATGGGTATACGTTGGCGCTACTGCATGATTAGGATCGGCGCCGTGCCCGATCAGAACATCCATCAGTTCCTCCTGCACACCTGCTTTTACCGGATGTACGCTTGTTGCCACCAGGCCCAGCGTGGAAGTGCCGCCATACATATCGCCCCAGGCATCCACTTCGGCGCCGGCATCCAGCAACACCTGTGCGATTGCTGCGGCGTTTTGAGGAGTCTTTTGTCGCCAGCCTTCTATGCCGTTTGCGCCCACATAATTCAATAAAGTACTATGATGGCCACGCGGCGAACGCATGGAAATGAGGTCGGGATCGAGATTGACCAGCGTTCTTAACGTCGTAATATCGCCGCCGGCAATAGCATCAGCAGCCAGTTCAAACTGATGCAGTTGCGTATCTGTTTTTAAACGGGTCCGAAAATCCGCATAGTCCTCCCAGGTATCAAACCAATGCTTGTGCTTGATCAGTTGCCGGGCATTAAAAGCTGCATCTTCAGACCAGTCGCAACCAGCCTCTGCGTACCATGGCGCAGAAAAATGCAGATGCCCCCTGAATTTTTCGAGAAATGCCGTCACAGCGGCTTCGTCGCCAAATTGGGCGGCCAGGTCTGCTTTTTCTTTTTCGTCTACAGGTATTTCAGCCATCGTTGTTCGGGTTGTTGTGTTTATAGCGGAACGGGGTCAGCAAGGGTTTCCAGCCTCCGCGACCCAATCTATCTTGATCCGGTAAGTTTCCAGGTTGCAGATCATTTGTCCTGCTCCTCTGTGGCTAAAGGCCGCCCAAAAAATAGGCGGTAGCCATTGGGATCAGTAACAGCAAAACCCCGCAGATTATCCGTATTGTTCAGTAAATGCTGGCCAAAAGAAACGCCGTTCGTTTTAAATTCTTCATACAGCGCGTCCGGATCGGTGGCGCCTATATGTGCATCCCAAACTGCCCAGTCATAACGGGTATGGTTGGGCAGGGGCTGTCCGCTTGATTTCAGCATGATGGATACACCGCCGCGGCCGAGCATCGCAAAATAAGGATCTCCTTCCTCTGCGATATACTGCACTTCAAAGCCCAGCTTACCGACATAAAAGCCGACCGACTCCATCAGATCGGACACGATAAAGAAAGGCGATATAAAACCAAGGTCTGACATGAATACTAAGTTAGCTAACGAATCCTTAAAATGAAAATTCAGGATAGTTAACCTAAGGAGCTATGCAGTTGATTTGCCGGAAATTGTTACTAAGTAATTATGGGCTAAGTGGATTAGCTTATAATGCCGACAGCAACCAAATGGTTAATGCCCCGGTAAGAGTGTTCAGAAAATTCACCAGGTTATTGCCGATCATGCCTTTACGCTCGAGGGTAGCGCCCAGTACCGAATCTGCCAGGTTACCTGCCGTTCCGGCAATGATTACCCATAGTACCGGCCAGCCCCAGCGGTGCCCCAGGGCATAAACCAGCGCAACAAGCGCCGAGCCGATGATGCCGATTAACGTGCCCTCGAGGCTGATTACCCCATCTAAGCCGCGTTGGCCGGGCCTGAGGCTGAGGATATGATAGAACCTGCGCCCGTAAAGCGTGCCCAACTCTGAGGATAAGGTATCGGCTGTGGCTGCGGCCAGGCTACCTGCCATCATCAACTGTAGCATAGCCGACAGGTTAGGATCCAAGCGGCAAACCAAACCTGTTATTGCAGCCACCCCGCTGTTGGCAAGTACCTGTCCCGGCGTTCGCCGGCCATGCCGCTGCTCTGCCGCGCCGAGCAAAACTTTTTGCTGATATTGCCAGCTCGTAGCCCACGAACCTGCAATAAAAAACAAGGCAAGCATCGCAATGCCTGTGTAGCCGCTGCCCTGGTAAATCAGCAAAGCTACCAGCAGGCCGGTTAACGCGGCGACTGCACTTAGTTTACCGGTTTTGAAACTGAGCAGCGCGGCAAAGGCTAAAATGATGTAACAGATCAGATCGCTTTTCGGCATGTTATATTTCCGGTATCATTACCAGACCAAGGTAAAATATTTTATCTTTCACTATGCTTGACTACGGGATATTTATACAATAAGTTGCCGGGGGCAAGTCGATTGATTTTTTACGGGCCGTCTTTTCCCAAACCAGGAATCACCCAATCTTCCCATACTCAGAAGGAGATACACCAAACTGTGCTTTAAAGCATTTACGGAAATAGTCCGGGTCGCTGAAGCCTGTCATATAGGCAACCTCGTTCACGTTAAACTTTTTGCCTGCCAGTAATTGCCGGGCATGTTTCAGCCGAATGTCTTTGATCACTTCGCCCATGCTCAGGCCCGTGAGGGCTTTCATTTTGCGGTATAGCTGTGTGCGGCTCAAGCCGATGTCGCGGCCTATGCTTTCTACATCGAGTTCGGTACCGGCAATGTTTTTTTCGACCAGCCCGATCACTTTTTTAAGCAGTTTTTCATCCGGCGATTCGGGGAAAATATCTACCGTACCGATGCCGATCGCGTTTTGATACTTTTCGCGGAGCTTGATCCTGGTATCGAGCATATTTTTCACTTTGGCGGATAGCAATTGCAGGTTAAAAGGCTTGGTTAGGTAATCATCGGCACCGTTCGTTAGTCCTTCAACCTGGTATTCTACGGGCGTGCGTGCGGTGAGCAATATCACGGGGATATGGCTGGTCATGGGGCCGGTCTTCAACCTGCGGCACAACTCCAGTCCATCCATTTCGGGCATCATCATATCGCTGATGATGAGATCGGGCGTCTGTTTGCCGGCCAGGGCTAAACCCTCTGCACCGTTTGCCGCTTCCAATACATTGTACGTCGCAGCAAAATAATCGCGAAGGTATTTTCTCAGTTCAAAGCTATCGTCAACCAGCAGCAGTGTTGGTGTTTTCCCATCTATTTTTAGCCCATTGCCTGCTACTGCAATGATTTCTTCGTTTTGAACAATTGGTTCGGTTGTTATTGCAACGGCTGCTTCGTCAATATCGACAGGAAGCTTGACGGTAAAAGTAGTTCTGCTCTGTCCGTTAGTCATGCCGCTTTCTGCACGGATGCTCCCGCCATGCATTTCGATCAATGCTTTAGCATAAGCCAGGCCTAAGCCGGTACCCCCGGCTTTATTGGTCGAAGCCTGTTCGAAAGGTCTGAATATCGTTTCGAGTTCTTTTTCCGGTATCCCGGATCCATTGTCGGTCACCTCAATAATCACGTAATTATTGTCGCCTTCGCTGGTATGCCGCATACTTACTATGATCTCTCCGCCCTGCGGTGTAAACTTAAAAGCGTTGGATAGTAAGTTGTATAATACTTTCTCAATCTTATCCGGATCGAAACTGCTCACCATCGCCTCAATCCGGGTATCATACCTGAGTTGGATATGTTTCTGGGCAGATAGTGGTTCGAACGAGTCGGCTATCCTTTTAACAAAACTTACCAGGTCACCTTGCTGCAGGCGCAACTTGTCGTTCCCGGTTTCGAACCGCCTGATATCCAGCAACTGGTTGATGAGCTTAAGCAACCTGTCGCCACTGTTTTTCATGGTCTGCAACTGGCTGGTGGTATGCGGATCTCTTACCTCGGATACCAGCCGTTCTATAGGCGCCAGTATCAGCGAAAGCGGGGTTTTGATCTCGTGCGAAATATTGGTAAAGAACTCGATCTTGCTCTGGCGCATCTCGAGTTCTTTTTCGTGCAGCAATTGCTCGTAACTCAGTTTGTTTTTAAGCCGCTCGTACCTTAACGAATAAGCGTAAAAGATATACAGCAACCCGGTGATGAACAGGGCATAGCCAATAAAGGCCCAGGTACTTGCCCACCAGGGTGGAAGCACCGTGATCTGCAACGTGGCAGCGACAGGGTTCCACACACCATCACTGTTTGAGGCTTTTACCCTGAAGACATAATTGCCACGCGAAAGGTTGGAGTAAGTAGCAATGCGGCTCGAAGCATCGGCATATATCCAGTCCTTATCAAAGCCCTGCAGCATATAGGCATACTTAACGCCCGAAGGGTTGGCATAATGTAACCCTGCAAACTCAATGGCTATGCTTTTATCCGGGTAATGCAGGTTGATGGCAGGCGTCATGTACAGCGGTTTTTGCAGCAACACCCGGCCATTAACCGTATCTTTTACGTTGACGGGCTTATTGAGCACCTGTAGTTCGGTTAGCACCACCTTAGGCACGCCGGGGCTTGATTTAATGCTATCCGGGCAGAAAATATTAAACCCGTTGTTACCGCCCAGGTAAAGCACGGCGGCCGACCGGCTTTTAAAAATACCGCCGTCCGAAAAGTCGTTGCCCTGCAAGCCGTCTTGCGTAGAGAAATTTCTGACTGTTAGCGTATGTTTATCAATCCGCGAAACGCCCCTGTTATGGCTTACCCATACCGAGCCGTTATCATCTTCGACAATGCCGGTGATATTGGTGTTAGTTAACCCATTTGGTGAGGCGGCAAAATGCTTAAAAGAGTGATTGAGCAGATCAAGGCGATCTAGACCGCCACCTGTTCCGATCCAGATATGCTGATCAATATCCTGAAAAAGGCTGTAAACCCTGTCGTCGCTGATCGAGTTGGATTGGGCATCGTTATGCTGCAGGTGGCTGACGAGTTGCAAATCGGCTGGCCCCGACGGTTTAAACACGGCTATACCACCCCCTTCACAGCCAACCCATATCGTGCCTTTTTTGTCCTCCATGATCGTCATAACTGATTTGTCGGGCAAGCCGGGTGCGTTTTGATGGATCAGCGAATCGCGTGCGGGTATATATTTGTAAATACCGTTCCACGAAGCAAACCATACCTGGTGCAAATGATCCTCGGTAATACCGTATACGTGCGCGCTTTTAAGGTCCGACCCGGTATAGTGCTTTATTTTACCCGTTGCCGGGTCGAAGCCATCCAATCCCCGTAAGGTACCTATCCAGGTATACCCGCGCGAGTCGCAAAAAATGGTTTTGATAAAGTTACTGTTGAGCCCGTTTTTACCCTCCGTAAGATGCCGGAAAGCATGGTTGCGGGAAATTATCGTTATGCCTTTGTCGCGCGTGCCTATCCAGGTGTTGCCTTGCTTATCTTCGGCTATGGTGTGGATATTGTTATCGATAACAGAGTTAGGGTTACGGGGATCGTGATCGGCATGACGGAATGGCTTGGCATCGAGGTTAGCTTTGTTAATGCCATTGCTAAAGGTACCCACCCACAGGATGTGCTCATCGTCCAGGTACAGATCGGTAACAAAAGGATCGTTTAACGACCAGCGGTTTTCAGGATCAATAGTATAATGTTTCGCAGTTTTTGTAACGAGATCGGTTTGTATCAGGTCTTTCTGTGCAATGCCGATATCCCATTGATATCCTTTGTAATTAACGGCTGCATGAGCCAGGTGCCAGTTTCTGCTGATCTGCCTGCGAAAAAACCTGTCCAGACGCTTGGCCGGTATCCGCTCAAAGTCGTCCGTTTCGTAATGGTATTTGCATACGATGGTATTATTCAGGGTTACGATCCACAGATTTTGATCGGCATCCTTACTGATGTTCATGATCCGGTTGTTGATAACACTTCTGGGGTTGCCCTGTTCGTAGTGGTAAACTTTGAACCTGTACCCGTCATACCGGCAAAGGCCCGCCCAGGTACCGAACCACATAAAGCCGTATTTATCTTTAACTATGCCGGTTATAGTGTTTTGCGATAGCCCGTTTTCGGTATTAAGGTGCTCGAATTTGAGATCGGGCGCCTGCCCCATGGAATGTACGAACGGGCATAACCAGAGTATGATCACGAGCAAGCTTTTCATCCGGAAACTATGATTATCCTTTAACATGGAGCAGTCTGATCCAAAAGTAAAAATTATCGGCAAGCTTTTTTACCGTCTTTGATGAAACGTGAGTACCTGTTATCCGGAACGTCATTACAGGATTTAATGCGGCCCGGCAAATACTTTTGAGGCCTGTTATAACCAATTACAAAATGTTGAGACAAAGTTACCCAAGCCCTTCGGGCAACGTTCGTGAAGAGATGGCCCTGCACCTGGAAAGGATCAGGCTTAGCGGCCTCACACAACTGGAGTATTGCAGGATGAATAAGTTGAGCTACGCTAAACTGGTGTATTGGATGCGAAAGGCCCGGAACCAGAAATTTGCAAGGTAAACACGGGCGAACAAGTGAATATCCCTAAATGAACCGATCGCGAACATAAACCAGATGGAATACCGCTAACAGCGAATAGCTAATGTTTGGGCGCTACGCCGGTGTAGTTCGGGCCTATCTTAAGCGCGGCCACGTAATTGGTAATGGTATAGGCGTCGCCGCCATATACGCCCCACTTGGGGTCGCAATGCCCTGCGTCGAGCGTGCGCCCATAATAACGCGCCGCGCTTCCGGCAAGTTGTTGCTGCACTCCGTTATACCAGAATTCGACGAAACCTTTGGCAGGGTCGCGGGATATATATAAATGCAGCACAAAATCATTCCATTCGTTACGACTTAAAGGTGCCGACCATAGGCCGATATGAACCTTTTGCGGGGTTGCATATTGCAATTGAATTTCGCCGGTTATCAGGGTCTTGAAAACCAGCGGAAAATTTTGCATCATGTTATCCCCGTAAGCCTTCCATTGAAAAACGGCAAAAGTTTGTGCATGTTCGGGTATATCCAGTTTCGAGCGCCATCCGATATAAATATCATCGCCCTCGCCGGCCACAAAGCCACTTGCCGCATGCACTTCTGTGCGATGGTTTTTTACGGGTTTATGTATTTTCCAAACTTTGCCTGCCAGTGAATCCTGAACTACCGAAATGCTGCCCAAACTGTCAGTTTCCAGCACTTTAAAAACAGTTGGGCCTAAGGCTGCGTCGCCATTCCACAGTAAAGCCATAGTCGTGTCTAAAGGATGCGCAATTGATGATTGCAGATGAGCCCGGCTTGCAGACAGTAGCCCGGGGCCTAAAATACAGCAAACAATAAGCGCCGTTGTAAGGCGCAAATTTATTTTTTTCATAGTTTGAGATGGATCGGTCACTGCTTGTCTGTTTTAAGATCAGACCAAAAACTATTACCTGCAACTTAAGGCAGTACCTTTAGATCTGAGCTAAAGGCATTTATGTTTACAACCACCTGATAGCCAGGTAACGGCAGGTTGCATCCTTGGCGTTGCCAATACCATGCAGTTCGTTGCTGTTGGCCAGGTAAATATCTCCGGCAGTGGCCTGGTAGGTTTTACCGGCAATGGTCATATAGGTATCGCCTTCCAATATAATGATCATTTCAGTATCGGGATGTGTATGCGGCGTGTGGCTCGGGCCTTGGGCATTTAGCTGAGTAATGTGCATTTCGAGTTTGCTGAGCATGGCTGTTGGCCTTTCAAAATATTTAATGCCGCCTCCTTTTGCCGAAGGCACAAATTTTAACGAGTCGGCATTTAACATTACCGGTCCGCCGGCTTTGGCCGAGCGTTCCATATCCATTTTGTTTTTCGAGCGGAACATCATTACATAATAGGTCAGCGGCCCGTCGCCAACGTTTTGTATGGCCTGTGCCTCGTGCGGCGGGATGAGGATGATGCTGCCTTTGCCCAAAATCTTGCTGTCGGCGCCCATGGTAAACTTCAGCGTGCCTTCTTTAACAAAGATCAGCTCTTCGATATCGGTTTGCGTATGCGATGGTTTAGGTACAGCTCCTTTGTATTGTGTGGTAGCATGCACCTCAAAATAATCGAACCCGGCGGTGGTGCCTTCCATTATTTTACGGCCTTCGCGGTCGTTGCTTTTTACTACCGGGATATCCGCCCAACGGTATGCGCCCGATGAAACTGGTTTTAACTGAGCCATAGATTGAAAATAGACAAAAACGAAAACGAACAGGATTATTCTTCTCATGGTTTTGAAATGATATCTAAAGTAATGATATTTTGGTTATTTATTCGGCAATAAATAACCAGGTATTTTGATATGTCTATAAAAACAAAAAGGGCCCCGGAATTGAACCGGAAGCCCTGGATTTTACATGAGAATGTATTATAAAGCAACTGTATTGCTGTTGGCAATGCGCCATGAACTGTTACTTACGCCCTTGGTCGAGCCGGCTGTTGTACCGTCGCCGCCAAAATAATACAGCGGGTGGTTTTTATAAGTTAATTGCGACTTGTTCGAATTAGTTCCCTGGAAAACGGCGAGCCCGAACTGCGTTTTATCCAATATGCTTGGTATGCTGCCTATGGGGTTAAGTTCGACATAGATTGACCATGCGCTCTCGTTGGAAAAATCGGGCTTGGTGAATGTGTTCTTGTTCGCCGTATCTTTGGTATATAAATAAAGCGTACGGCCATTGTAATCGGTAATGTATTGCGATGCTCCCTGGCCAAGCGCTCCCTGGTCGTTATATTGCTGGCCATCCGACCCGACAAGCTGGGCGTTGGCAACCATAACCGCATAATCATTCCTGGCAACCATCCAGAGCTGACCGGTACCATCGCCACGCACATCACCGGCCTTGGTGTCGTTAACGTTATAATACAGAGGCCAACCTTTGTAGGTGGTTTGTTTTGCGCCGTCGCTCCTGGTAATCACACCAAAATCGCTTGAGTTTAAACCGGTGCCGATGCTGGGGTTTTGCTTGTAAAATACGGGCCATGTAGTATTGCAGGCCCCGGCGCAAGCCGAGGTGCCGGATACATCTTTGGCGAAAAAGTAAAGCGTAAAGCCATTGTTATCTGTTAATATGTTGCCAAAGGTGGTATTGGCAGTTATCTGTACACCTGTTACAGCTGGCGGCTGGTTGTTGTTAGCGGGATCGGCCGTGTTTGTTTTTTTGCACGACACATTAACCAGGATCAAAGCAATAACGACAACAATGGCCAGGTTGAGTTTTTTTCTTGTTTTCATAATGCAGGATTAATTTTTTGTTTTCGCCTGCATGACAAGCCGGGTCGCAATAAGGTTGCCCCTACCCTGAAATAATTTCAACCGTAGAAAAATTATTTGCACCGGGCAACCATTAACCCGCATTGCCTGTGTTGCCGGTGGCTTTAAGCGGAATATCAATTTGCCCAAATAGTCAACAATAAAATATCTTACACCGATGTTTATCTGTAAAATTGCTCCCAAAGGTTTTGGGGGCTTTTTTGTTTATTTCCTTAATTTAGCCCTAAAAACCTCTAACCTTATGACTACACCGACAAAACCTTTTTTACTGGCAAAAGCCGAAGCTTTCAGGGTTTTGCACCGGCAGCCCGGTATTTTTGTGATCCCCAATCCCTGGGATGCGGGCTCTGCAAAAGTGCTTCAGAGTTTTGGTTTTAAGGCATTGACCACTACCAGCGCAGGCCTGGCTTATGCCCTGGGTAAACCCGATGGTTATGCTTCGATCACCCGCGACGAAACTTTACAAAATGCCGGAAGTATTGCCGACGCGGTTGATTTGCCTGTGGCTGCCGACCTGGAGAATGGTTTTGGCGATGAACCGGAAGCTTGTGCCGAAACCATTTTGCTGGCGGCCAAAACAGGGCTTTGTGGTGGCTCGATCGAAGACAACACGGGTAATATTAATGATCATATTTATCCATTCGACCAGGCTGTTGAACGGGTGAAAGCAGCGGTAACTGCAGCGCGCAGTTTGCCGTTCCCGTTTACCTTGACAGCGCGGGCCGAGAACCTGATCTACGGCAGGCCCGATCTGAAAGATACCATTAACCGCCTTGTAGCTTTCGCCGATGCCGGTGCCGATGTGCTTTTTGCGCCGGGCTTAAGAACCCCGCAGGATATAGCAATTGCGGTTAAAGCGGTAGCGCCAAAGCCGCTAAGCGTGGTAATGGGTTTTACCGGCGGCAATTTTTCGCTGAATATGCTGGAAGACCTGGGCGTGAAACGGGTGAGCTTGGGTTCGGCGTTTATACGTGCGGCTTACGGCGGTTTTTACAGGGCTGTTGAAGAGGTGGCACAAAACGGCACGTTCAATTTTGCCGATGATGCCAAACCTTATGCCGATATTAATAAACTATTTGCCGGTCAGTAATCATGCTGCAGAACCGTGTAAACCCGTTTGGGGATATCATTAAAACACCTGCGCGCGGCGCATGGCTGGGTAACCGCGGCGTGATCCATAATGAAAATAAGGAAATTGCACGCCCTTTCAGGCTGAAAGCCTGGATAATCTGCATGCTGGAGTTTCGCGGACGCCACCGTGAGGTGATGATGCCTGATCGCTGGACCGAACTCTTCTTCGTTGATGAGGCGACAGCTTTTTCAGCCGGGCACCGGCCATGTTTTCAATGCCGTTATGCTGATCATCAGCGCTTTAAAGCGGCCTGGCTGGCCGGTAACCCTGCGTATGGTTTTGATGAAAAAACATCCATCCATCAAATCGACGATATTATCCATCGCGAAAGGATAGGGAAAAATAAATCGAAAATAACCTATATGGATGATGTGACCACATTACCCGATGGCGCTTTTGTTTTGGTTAACGAACAACCTTATCTTGTTGCGAATGGCGGCCTGTATTTGTGGACACCTTTCGGCTACGAGGATAAAATAGCTTTCCCGGCCAATAGCATGTTAGAAGTTTTAACACCTCGATCGATAGTCAATACATTCAGCGCGGGTTATCTGCCACAGATGGGAACTATGACCGTAAAACAGGACACTTCTCCGGAGTAAAGTCAATTTCTGGATAATTTCTAATAAACAGGATACTCCTCCGGAGTTGAATAGACGAGTTAAGTCCCGGTGGGACTACCTGTTTATAGCATAGTAAACAAAAAGCGCGCTGCTCCTCCGGAGCAGCCTTACGTTTATATTATCTTTGATAAAACAACCACTATGATCAGCGCCTCAGGCTTTCGTTTTTTAAAAAATCTCAAACAAAATAATAACCGCGAATGGTTCGCGGCGCATAAGGATGAGTTCGACGCCGAACTGGTTAACATCGAAAAGTTTGCCGATGCTTTATTAAAAAAGCTTAATGTGCACGATGTGATCGAAACGCCATCGGGCAAAAAAAGCCTGTTCCGCATTTACCGCGATACACGTTTCTCGAAAGATAAGACACCTTACAAAGCACATTGGAGCGGTAAGTTTCAACGGGCAGGCAAACACCGGCGTGGCGGTTATTATTTTCACCTGGAGCCGGGCAACAGTTTTGCGGCCGGTGGTTTTTTTGGCCCGAATGCCGGCGATCTGAAACTGATCCGCAACGATATCGCTTTCGATCCTTCGCCGCTGCGCGCTATTTTAAACAGCAAGCCCTTTATCGATACGTTTGGCGAACTGCGCGGCGAACAATTAAAAACCACGCCTAAAGGCTTCCCGGCCGATCATGAGGCGGTCGGCTTGTTGCGGTACAAGCAGTTTTTACTGATACGCCATTTTACCGACGAAGAAGTTTTATCACCAGGCTTCCTGGCTGCCGCCGATGAGGCATTCAGAAATATGAGGCCGTTTTTCGACCATATGAGCGAGGTGCTGACCGCCGACGGGAACGGTATTGCACTGTGATGGCATTATTTGTTATCTTGCCCGGGTACTATGGATCGCAAACACTTCATCTCCTCGTTAATAACTGCCGGGGCAGCTATCTCGGCCACGCCGGCATGGGCTGCTTCAGATAGCCCTGTTCCGCGCACACGAAAAACTCCGCCATACCTGCAACCCGGCGATACCATCGGTATTACCAGTCCGGCGGGGTATATCAGCCTGACCGAAGTGCAAACAGCTGCGCAGCTGATGGAGAGCTGGGGTTTTAAGGTACTGATAGGGCCAACCATCGGTAAAAAAGACTATACCTATGGGGGTACCGATGATGAGCGCGCTGTCGATCTGCAGCAGATGCTGGATAACCCGGATATCAAGGCCATCATGTGCGCCAGGGGAGGTTACGGATTGGTGCGGATCATCGACAGGATTAACTTCAAAAAATTTAAAAAGCATCCCAAATGGGTCATCGGCTTCAGCGATATCACGGTATTGCATTGCCATATTAACCGGCATTACGGTATTGCAACCCTGCACTCCAAAATGTGCAACAGCTTCCCCGATGACTGGTCGAAAGCCGAGCCTATACAGGTAGCCACCATTTTATCTATTAAACAGGCGCTGCTTGGTGAAGAGATGAACTACCAGTCGCCGGCCTCTGCCCTGAACCGCGCAGGCAAAGCCGAAGGCGTATTGGTTGGCGGCAACCTGAGTATGATTGCCACGCTGTCGGGCACGCAATCCGACCTCGAAACCAAGGGCAAAATACTTTTTGTAGAAGATACCGGTGAGTACCTGTATAACATCGACCGCATGTTCTGGAACCTTAAGCGCTCGGGCAAGCTCGATAAACTGGCGGGACTGATCGTGGGTGGTTTTAAGATCAAACCCGATGAGCCCGGCGAAGAGTTCGGCAAAACCGTACCCGAAATTGTGATGGAAAAAGTGCAGGAGTACGGTTACCCGGTTTGTTTCGATTTCCCGGTAGGGCACCAGCGGGCCAATTTCGCCTTTAAATGCGGAGTTAAACACCGGTTGGAGGTTAGCGTGGATGGCAGTACGTTAACGGCTGTCTGATCCGGGCCTGTTTTTATATTGCAATAAAACAATGTATCATTGGGGCAAATTAACCTGGCTGTTTCGTATTGCAAATTAAACTATTGAATATGAAGCGTATTTTACCCGCCATTGTTATTGCCCAATTTTTTTGTACATCGTTATGGTTTGCGGGCAACGCCATCATAGCCGACCTGGTGAAGCAATTGCATATTGATGCCGCTTACCTGGCTTATCTGACCAGTGCGGTGCAGGCAGGTTTTATTACCGGTACCTTAATTTTCGCTATCCTGAGCATCGCCGACAGGTTTTCGCCCTCAAAGGTTTTTTTTGTTTGTGCGATCGTAGCTGCCGTCATCAACATGCCTGTCAGCTCGGATGGTATTCATGTGTCCGGATTATTGTTATGTCGTTTCTTAACCGGGTTTTTCCTTGCGGGAATTTATCCCGTAGGGATGAAGATAGCCGCCGACCATTACGAACATGGCCTGGGTAAATCTCTTGGTTTTTTGGTTGGTGCGCTGGTGCTTGGTACGTCCTTCCCCCATTTTTTAAAAAGCATCATGACCGGCCTTCCCTGGCGGTACGTGATCTATGCAACATCAGTACTTTCGGTGTTGGGTGGAGTGGCCATGCTGTTGCTCGTCCCCGACGGGCCATACCGCAAAGCGGGTCAAAAACCCAAACTCAACTCGTTTTTAAAAAGCTTCCGCAACAGCGGGTTCCGGGCGGCAGCGTTAGGCTATTTTGGCCACATGTGGGAACTGTACGCCTTTTGGGTATTTGTACCGGTTATTTTAACCACGTACAATCGTCATTACCCTGCGGCACAACTTAAAGTATCGTTGCTTTCGTTCCTCATTATTTTAGCGGGCAGTTTTGCCTGTGTTTTCAGCGGTCTGATCTCACATCGTTTCGGGGCAAAAAAGGTAGCTTCAATAGCATTGTCGGTATCCTGTCTATGTTGTATGCTGTCGCCGCTGGTATTATTTAACGAGTCGGCCACCGTGCTGCTGATCTTTTTATTTGTGTGGAGTGCGGCCGTCATCGCCGATTCGCCTTTATTCTCAACGCTCATAGCACAAAGCGCCCCGCCTGCAACCAAAGGAACATCACTCACTATTGTCAATTGCGTGGGTTTTGGGATTACCATCGTCAGCATTCAATTGATTACAGCGTTGCGCACCGACATGAATGCACAATACATTTACATGCTGCTTGCTACCGGGCCGGTGTTAGGGCTGATGGCCTTGGCCAGAAATAGCAGGCCGGCTACAAAAATCTCATAAGCCTCTTTCGGTAGTTTTTATCCAATCATTGAGCGCAGTTACCTGTTGCTGGTTTTGAGCAGTCCAGGCGGCAGTTGTTTTATCAGTAGCTAAGACGACAGTGCGGGTAAAGGCAGGCATATTAGTGCTTTGGGCAAGTTTATAAAAGTAGCCGGCGAAAAAATCATCGAAAAAACTTTTGTCGGTTTTCTTTTCGGATAGCTGGCCGATTAATGTAAAAATATTCTTCAGCTCATATTCTAACAGATCGGCGCCGGTAAGCTTTTTGGCTTGCGCCGATTTAACCGTTAACGATATCCCCAGGTTAAGGGCATTGATCTCTTTGTCCTGCTGCGGCGAAAGCGTTATGGCGGTATTGCCTTTGGCATCGGTTAATACCCCGCCCTGCATAATATGCTGGATGTTGCCGTAAGTTTCAGCGGCCCGCGGCCCGGCGGGCTCCAGCATCAAAAAGCTGCAAAAGCCTAAAAGGGCATTCGCTCTTTTGTTTTGATGAAAGCAAACCAATGCATACAACCGCTGGCTGCTGGCATTTTTAGGATTGTGTTTGATGGCTTCGATAGCGCTGTTTTCGGCTTCGGTATATTGCCTGTTCCTGAAATAAGCCAGGCCAAGGTTATAATAGATCTGTGGATAAGCAGGATCGAGCTTAATGGCCTCGCCATAAGTTTCGATGGCTTTTTGCGATTGATTGGCATCATCGTAAATACTTGCCAGCAAACAATAAGCGGTTACACTTAATGATTTATTGTCGGACCTGACAGCCTTTTCGAGATGCGGGATAGCATCCTGCGGTTTTTTTGAGGCATACAGAGAAAAGGCAATCTCGTAGTTGGCATAACCGTTTTCGGGATCGGTTTTTAACACCTCGTTAAATTTATCGATGGCCTCGGCATATTTACCCTGATTATGCAGGGTGATACCCTCTTTGATCAGATCGTTACTTTGCCCAATAGCTTGCAGGCAAATGCAGCACAAGGCAAACACGGTAAAAAATAACCTGGCGATTACGGCTTTCACGCTTTAAAGCTACAAATTAAAACAAAAAAAGGCAGGTCATTCGCCGGCGCCTCCGTCCAGAGGCCCGGCTTGGAATATTACCTGGAAGAAATATACGATGATGCCCACCACAATGAGTATGATAATCAGGATAGGTGCATAAAGCATCATTCTGAGCCATTTTTCAAAAAGCGCGTTACGGACATCTTTAAAAATGGCCAAGGCTATGGCAATCCCTATTAATATAACCGGGAAGATAATTTTAAATGCGTTTATCCCCCCCGTATCATAATAGATCAGCTTTGCGGGGAATAGTAAGAGAGCAAAGATGATTACAATAGCAGTTACTTTTTCGGGAGTGCTATGCCTGTCTAAACCGTTATTCTCCAAGGTGTGTATTGGCTATACTTTGTAACCGGTAAAATTTCAAATAATAAAAATTAGTTGCAAATTTTTTTAATATACGTTTATTGCATATAACCAGGATTTAAAAATTTAACGGAGTGACGACTAAAAACTAATCCTTTGAAATTAACGTTAAGATTATAACAACATTAAAATTGTTGAAAAGTAGCATACTATTTGTACCTTAGTGGTATAATTGCCAAGCAAACCAGTATAAACCGGGCGTTAATTTATTCTCTGAGCATGAAGCACTTGTTAAAACCGGTGTATATCTTCACTGTCCTTTTTGCATTTTACATTTCGATGCTCAATGCCCAGAGTTTGCAATTAAGCCCCACCGAGGTGTATATCAACAGCGCTATCACCAAAGAAAACAGCGGAGACTATAAAGCCGCGATAGACGATTGCAATAAGGCGCTCAGCCGCGACTCACTTAGCGCTATGGCTTATGTGGTAAGGGGCAGGGCCTATCACGATCTGGATCTTGATAAGAAAGCTATGGCTGATTATAACAAGGCTATTGCCATTGCTCCGCGTAACCCTTCATTCTATCTCAATCGTGGCGATGCTTATAAAAAAATGAAGCTTTACAACGAGGCCATCATCGATTATAATAAAGCCATTGCTTTAAAAGATAGTTACATTGCCGCCTATGTTAATCGCGCCAACGCCAAAAGCAGCCTGGAACTGTATGGTGAAGCGATAGAAGATAATAACAAGGTGATTGAGTTGGATGGCAAAAACTTTATTGCCTACAATAACCGCGGTTACGAAAAGATGAAACTGGGTTACTACACCGAAGCGATTGCCGATTTTGATCGATGTATCGAACTCAACCCTAACTACGAGAATGCTTACAACAACAAAGGCTCGGTATACTTATGGCAGGGAAATTATGCGGATGCTATAACTGAGTATTCGAGAGCGCTCAAATTCTCGCCAAAATCGTCAAAAGCATTTACTAACAGGGGTCTGGCCGAATTTAAGTCGGGTAGTTTTAATGATGCGGAGGTTGATTATGAAACAGCTATCGATCTTGATGAAAGCAATGCCTATGCGTATTTGAACTTAGGCGAACTTAAACTAAGCCTGCACGATTTTAAAGCCGCTATAAAAGCTATTAATAAAGCCATCGCGATCGATTCGACTGATGCACGGGCGTATAACAGTTTAGGCTTTGCATATTTTAAATCGGCCGACTACAGACATGCAGTGTTGTATTATAACAGGGCGGTAACTAAAGGAGGAAGCATGTACAAGCCTTACTATCAATATAGCAACGAGGCCCTTTATGCTTTAAAGCAGCATACCAAAGCCGATTGTAACGTATTGCAATGGATAAGCCCGGTTGAAGATGTAAATAAGCTGTATCATGGTGCCATCGAAGTAAACAGGCAGCAATTGTTGGTGCGGGTAAAGGTGCTTTCGGCGCAGCCTGTCAACAAACAAAATATCAGGTTGATGATCAATAACCAAGCCGTTGCCGATATCGGCAAGGTTAATGTAGTTGCTACCCCCGACGCCCAACTCAATAATGCAACTGAAACCTATGAATACGAGTACAGGGCGCTTGTACAGGTCCCCATGGGCAAAAATACCATTAAGATAACCTATGGTAAAAAACATACACCCGAGTTAGCTGTGAATTGCCAGCTCCCGGTTAGCCAGGCGGCATTGAGCCCGGCTACCGTTAACTAATTGGCAGATTTGGATTTAAATTGAACAAAATCTACCACCATTGTTGGCATCAGATGCAGCAGCTTAAGCACCCACCCGGTCTACGAAAACACGAATCAAAAAACGGGAATAACCCGTCGGTATTTGAGGTGATAACTCAACCGACAGAGCTGACTTTCGATAAAAAACCGGGTCTTAAGTGAATTCATGGGCTACTTTACACTATACAAATGCTTATATTAAACGTATATATCTCTTATCTCGAAAGCATTACTCGTCTCTGTCATCTGAATATCTAAAATATATTTAATTTAGTGTGGACAGGAGTAAAATAAATTCAGCATCGTCCTCACCGACAAATCAACCCAATGCCCGTTCAATATCTTTGATCAGGTATTCAGGCTCTTCCAACCCCACATACATCCTGATTAATTGATGGCGCGGGTTAGCGGCATTATAATCCGCAACCGGGATACCGGCTATGGATGGGATGATCAAACTTTCGTGCCCGCCCCAGGATACGGCCATTAAAATATGCTGTAGTTTATTGCAAAAAGCCTCGATGCTTTCCGCCGATGAGTTTTTCAGCGTAAAGCTGAACAGGCCGCCACAACCCTTCATTTGTTTTTTGGCTAAGGCCGATTGCTTAAAGCCGGGATCAAACGGCCAGATCACTTTATCGATCTTGGAGTGATTTTTCAGCCAGGCTGTAATCACTTTGGTACTTTCAAAACTCTTGTTTTGCCGCAAAGGCAGGGTGCGCAAGCCCCTGATGAGCAGCCAGGCCGAGTGCGGCGAAAGGATAGCACCAATGGCCATAAATTCAAGTTCGAAGATTTTCTTCAACATATCGCGTTTGCCGGTAACTACGCCGGCCACCACGTCCGAATGCCCGCCTATATATTTGGTTGCTGTTTGCATTACCAGGTCAATACCCAATTCGATAGGGCGCTGATAAAGCGGCCCGCAGTACGAGTTATCGATCATGGTAACAATGCCTCTCGATTTAGCCAGTTTGGCGATAGCTTCAATATCCTGCAATTCATAACTAAAAGTGTTCGGGCTTTCGAGATAGATCATCCGGGTGTTCTCCTGCAAGGCTTCTTCGAAGTTCTTAACCTCGGTGCCATCCACAAAAGTGCAGGTGACGCCGAATTTTGGCATGATATCGCGAAAGAGCCTGATCGTCCAACTGTAAGGATTTTCAACACAGACAACGTGGTCGCCTTGTTTGAGCAGGGCCAATACCGGTATGCTGGTAGCTGCAACCCCGCTGCTGAAAACCAGTGCATCCTCGGCTCCATCCAAAGCGGCCAGTTTTTGGCGCAATATTTTCAGAGTAGGATTATCGCCGCGTGAGTAAAGTGTATGCTCGTATTCATCGGTCAAAGCATCGCGAAAAGCGGCAACCGAATTAAAGGTAAAATTGCTGGTCTGGATAATAGGCGGCGATACCGCATTAAAATAGTTTTCGCGATCTTCGCCAAGCTCGTTTAGGATGTAGGAAATGTCCATTGAATTATATTTCAATTAATGTAACACCTTTGAAAGATACAATACCCCGATAGCCGGAAGTATCATGAAGATAAATATAAGGATCAGTTTAGCTTTTAGATACTTTATTGGTTTTGATCGCATCATTTTGCGCACAATATTGAATGTAACTATCAGGAAGAAGCCATTATATATACCGATCTCAATAACAGGTAAAAGAAACTCTCTGAAGGGTGTAAAAGCGGATGTTTTATCTGCGGGTTCAGCTACTGTTTTCAAAAAATCAAAGTTTACGTATATCCATAACAGCAACGTTAAGCTTTCGAATATCAAAAAACAAAGAGCTGTCCACTTATAAACCTTTAGCCTTTTTTCAGAAATCATCTGCAGTTTTATCGCGTTTGTTATACGTACTTGCATAATAGATCACCAATCCTACAGCAAATGTGCTTAAGCAAATTACTGCCGCAGACGGATTATTTACAAAAATATTAACGGTAACAAACCAGTAGCTCAGAATAAAAATCAAAGGCACCCAAGGAAACCATTTAATGGTATAAATACCTGTACCATCCATCTGCTTCGTTTTTTTACGCAGGATAAAGATCGATAGCGCGGCGAGCGATAGCCCGATGGTATCAAAAAACATCACGTAATCCAGCATCTTGCGAAAGCTGTCGGCAAAAAACAAAATAACCAGGATGCTCAGTACAAAAAAGCTTACGCCAAACTCCTGCACCTGTGTTCTGGGGTTTACCTTGCGGAAGATGTAAGGCAAAATACCATCTTCGCTCATGGCATAATACACCCGTGGGTTGGCCATAACGTTTACATTGATATAAGCCAGCACCGAAGCAAACATCAGTATCGAGGCTATTTTAGAGCCGATACTGCCAAAAATAACCCCGGCCATAGTCGCTGCCAGGGTAGTAGTTTGTTGTAAGCCTCCCAAACCTAAAATTTTATAATACGAAAAATTGATCGAAAGGTAAAGCAGGATCACCACCGATATGCCAACCCTGATGCCTTTAGGGATGTTGGTTTTGGGTTCAATAATATCGCCGCCGAAGTTGATGGTTTGCTGGTAGCCTCCGTAAGTAAAAAATATAGGCACCAAACTTAAGCCCAATGCCGTTATCAGGCTGCCGCTGTGCAGGATGCCGGTTACCACTACATGGCTGTCATCGTGCATAAAAACTGCGGTGCATAATACGACGATAGCTAATACCTTAAACAACGTAAGCAGGTTTTGCGTGCGTGCGCTTACCTTGATGCCTAAAAATGCCAGCACATACAAAATGAGCACCGATGCCAGGGCTACGATTTTTACCCATAAAGCTGTTTGCATATCAGCGGGTAGCAATACGGGGTTAATATAGTTAGCGCCGATGATGGCTACTACCGCTACAGACGCTGCGTTGCTGATGATCAATACCCAGTTGATCATAAAAGCAAAAGCCGGGTGATAGCAATAAGAGAACACTTTATAAAACCCACCGGCAGCCGGGTAACGCGCGCCAATTTCGGCAAAAGTGAGCGCGCCGCAAAGCGTAACGATACCGCCGAATATCCAGGCGCCAAAAAATATCCAGGCGCTGCCTGCACGGACGGCAACTTCGCTGGGGTTGGCAAAAATACCCATACCGATCACCAGGCTTATGACGATCATGGTCAGGTCGAACCGGTTAAGCCTTGGCTTTATACTCATGGTGTAAATTTGTTGAGGTCTGATTTATTTTTCTAAAATAAAATTTTAATTTTGAAGTAAGCGTCTACCCAAACTGACTGCGCTTAAAAGATGAATTTTAAAAAGGTAAGTATATTCATTTTCTTGCTTTTATCCCTAACTATTTTTAAACCGATGGCTGTTGGCCAGCAAACCCAACCTACAGGCCGCGATCTGAAAGTATTCAGGGAGCTTTTAGCCAATATCAACGCAACTTTTGTTCCGCCTGATGGGTTCGACGAGTTAAAACCCAACGCCAGCGATAAATTCTCCTGCAATTATGCTTTAAAACTATCCGATGCCGATTTCGAGGTTCGTTTCCAGGTAAACTCTTTAAAAAGTGATTGGAAAAATTTTGAAAAAAATAAAGGCGATAAAATCAACCCCGACTCGCTGTACAGTAAAGTCGCCGCAACCGAGGTTAAAGCCCTGGCGGGCGACGGACGTGTTTTTTTACGCCCTGTGCCCCCCAGTTATTTGCAGCAATATAATGCCGACCTGGGGCGTTCGTATTTTTTTAGCCTTGCCGATTCGCCCGAAACCAATCATTACCAATATGGGCTAATGGTTGTGTTGCAAAAAAATCATTACGGCAATATATGTGTTGCCTGTTTTAGTAATGAGCGCGGGCCGGCTTTCTTCAAAAACATCAATAAGCTGAAGGATTGCATTAAATTTAACTAAGTTCGCCAGAGCTATCCTCAAAATTTGCGATATCAACACAATGTGGAGTATTATTGCCCCGTGCTTCGCTTAACACCTTTATATTTGTAAAATGGCTGAAAATGTAAATTATGATAATGACAGTATACGCTCGTTAGACTGGAAAGAGCACATCCGCCTGCGGCCCGGTATGTACATCGGTAAGTTAGGCGACGGTTCGGCTTATGACGACGGCATATACGTGTTGCTGAAGGAGATTGTAGATAACTCGATAGATGAGTTTGTGATGGGAGCGGGCCGTACTATTGATATTAACATGAGCGACCAAAAGGTTGCCGTGCGCGATTATGGCCGGGGCATTCCCCTGGGTAAGGTGATCGATTGCGTATCCAAGATCAATACCGGTGGTAAATATGATAGCAAGGCATTTCAAAAATCAGTCGGCTTAAATGGTGTGGGTACCAAGGCGGTGAACGCTTTGTCGAACTCGTTTACCGTACAATCATACCGCGACGGGAAAACCAAAATTGCCGAGTTTGCCAAAGGTGAACTGGTTCGCGATGAGCCCGAAAAAGAAACTACACAACGTAACGGTACCGCCATCAACTTCACGCCCGACGATACCATCTTCCGCCATTACCACTTCATTCCGGAGTTTGTTGATAACATGATCTGGAACTATGTATACCTCAACTCGGGCCTTACCATCAATTTTAACGGTACAAAGTTCTTTTCAGAAAGAGGACTTTATGATCTGTTAAGCAAAAAAACCAACGTCGAAAATAACAGGTACCCGATCATCCATCTCAAAGGGCCCGATATCGAGATTGCCATGACGCACGGCCAGCAATACGGCGAGGAATATTACTCGTTTGTAAACGGCCAGCACACTACGCAGGGCGGTACGCACCAGGCAGCTTTCCGCGAAGCGGTGGTAAAAACCATCCGTGAATTTTATGATAAGGATTACGATGCCGCGGATATCCGTGCTTCTATTGTAGCTGCTATTGCCATTAAAGTACAGGAGCCGGTTTTCGAATCGCAAACCAAAACCAAGCTGGGTTCGCAAAGCGTCGGCCCGGACGGCCCTACGGTGCGGACATTTATAGGTGATTTTGTTAAGAAGGAACTGGATGATTACCTGCATAAGAACGCAGCTGTTGCCGAAGCGTTAAAAGCCCGGATATTACAGTCTGAACGTGAGCGTAAGGATATAGCCGGTATCAAAAAGCTCGCTAACGAACGCGCCAAAAAAGCATCACTGCATAACCGCAAACTGCGCGATTGCAAGATCCATTTCGACGATCAGCACGAGCGCAAACAGGAAACTACGCTGTTCATTACCGAAGGTGATTCGGCCAGCGGTTCCATCACCCAATCGCGCGATGTGATGACACAGGCTGTATTCAGCTTAAAAGGCAAGCCGCTGAATTGCTTCGGTTTAACCAAAAAGGTGGTGTACGAAAACGAGGAATTTAACCTGCTGCAGCATGCCTTGAATATTGAGGACGGTATCGAGAATGTGCGTTACAACAATATCGTGATCGCAACCGATGCCGACGTCGATGGCATGCACATCCGCCTGCTGCTAATGACTTTCTTCCTGCAGTTTTTCCCCGACCTGGTGAAGGCCGGGCACGTATCCATCCTGCAAACGCCGCTATTCAGGGTACGTAACAAAAAGGAAACCATCTATTGCTATAGCGACGAAGAGCGCAGAAACGCTATCGCAAAATTAGGCAATAAGCCCGAGATAACCCGGTTTAAAGGTTTGGGTGAGATATCGCCCGAGGAGTTTGGCCTGTTTATCGGCAAGGATATCCGCCTCGACCCGGTTATTTTAAAAGATGCCAACATCAAAGGCCTACTGGAATATTTTATGGGCAAGAACACGCCCGACAGGCAGTTACACATCGTAAATAACCTGCGTATAGAAAAAGATGATGAAAGCATTAACCCGACTATCGCCGAATTGGATACATTGCCCGTAGCTGTTTAAATACAGTAATTTATTTGTTATTTACAAAAAGTCCTTATATTGTATCCCCTTGTTTTTTTAAGCAAGGGGATTTTTTTATACATTTAAAAAAAGGACCCTCTCATTTGGAGGAGGCGACGAGAGGCTTATGACGAACAAAGAAATACGGATAGCGTTTGAAGAATACAACCATATCGACGAATTACCGCAACCGGATAAACAGCTTTGCCTTGAGGCCGTAAAGGCGATGAGCGGCTCACACTCGCCGTATTCAGAATTCAGGGTGGGGGCCGCATTACGATTAAAAAGCGGTAAAATACTCTATGGCAGCAACCAGGAAAATGTAGCCTATCCTTCGGGCCTTTGCGCCGAGCGCGTGGCTTTGTTTAACTGGAGCGCCAACCATGCCAGCGACCCTATCGACTGCATTGCTGTAACCGCGCATACGGATAATTTCGAGTTATTAAAACCTGTAACGCCTTGCGGAGCCTGCCTGCAGGTATTTGCCGAGTGCGAGAACATACAGGGCCAGGCTATGGATGTGATATTATATTGTCAGAAAGGACAAATATGGAAAACCAGCGGCGTGCAAAGTTTTTTACCCTTCCTGTTTTTTGAAGACCGCTTAAAATAAAAAAGCGCCCGGTTACCCGCGCGCTTTTTTCACCTTAAAACTAACCTATTTTTATTTAAACACTGAATAAACGTTTGTGATTTTCCAGCCATCAGTTGTGTTGGCCAAAGTTACATAGTTGGTGCGGGTAAAACCGGCATATTTCATATCAACCTTAACTACGGTCAGGTCGCTGTTGCTTTCTCTTACCGTGGTGGTGGTGGTACAGTCCTGGTCAACATTTTCGTTTTCCTGTACCGAACCCAGGATCTCGGCTTTGGTAAAGCTTAACATTTTTTTGCCGCGCAGCATAGTGAATTTTGCGTTGGCATCGATAACTACTGCAAGGTCGTTTACCTGGCCATGTACCATGGCGTTTACATAGGTGTTAACAGCGTGGCTAACAGTTAACATTTCATTGTCGGCTTTAACAGGGTTTGCTTTTGCAGCGCCAAAGGTTACTACTAATATTAAAGCTAATGCGATTGTTTTTAGAGTTTTCATGATTTTTGAAATTTAGGATATCTATTAATTTTTGTTGTTGTTTTGATTATAAGACGTCCGGCAAAAAATAACGTTACACCAATTGCATCCGATTGAGCCGATTTAACAAACATTTAACAAATAAACTCGGTAAACCACGGATTTCCGTCGGTGAAAAGGGATTAAATTTATTTTGCGTTAACACCTGCAGCACACTATATTTATTTTATGGTTGATTTTACCGCCATCATACTCAAGTTTGGCGACCAGGGCGAGAAAACCGGCTGGCGCTATATCGATATACCTGCCGATATTGCGCAGCAACTAAAACCCAACAATAAAAAATCATTCCGCATACGCGGAATGCTCGATGCCACCCCCATCAAAGGAATGGCCCTGATGCCCATGGGCGATGGTAATTTTATTTTGGCGTTAAAAGCCGATGTGCGCAAAGCGATACATAAAGAAGAAGGCGCCATGGTGCGCCTGGTTATTGAAGAGGATACCGATTTTAAAATAGAGGTACCGGCCGATCTGCAGGAATGTTTTGACGACGACCCCGAAGCCTTTGCCTTTTTTATGAGCCTGGCCAAAAGCCACCGCGATTATTTTGTAAAATGGATTGACGGTGCCAAAACCAACCCTACGCGCGAAAAGCGCATTATCCATACCATCAACGCGATGGCCCGCCGGATGGATTACGGGCAGATGATCAGGTCGTTGAAGAGAGAGAAGATGTGAGCTTAATCAAAATTGTCATTTCGAGCGAGCACGGGCTGGCATTGTGCGCCGGGTGCGACGAGAAATCTTTACCGATAACCAGGCGAGCTATGCAGAGTACGTTATACGCATCGGAATGAGAAACTACAACTTTTACGTGTACATCCTGACCAACCTGATAAAACCACATTATATGTTGGAGTTACTAATGATTTGAATGCCCGTTTATACCAACACAAGGAAAGTGCCGGGACTAATAAATCGTTTACGGGTAAATACCATTGTTACCTATTAGTGTATTACGAGCATTTCACACATATCGATCATGCGATTGCCCGGGAGAAAGAGATAAAGAAATGGCGTCGTGAGAAGAAAGATAAACTAATAGAGTCTACCAATCCTGATCGGGTATTTCTCAATAAGGAAATAGGGAATGAGTAGCTGAAGGATGCGCTTGGTAAAGATCTCTCGTCGCGCTCACACACAGCCCGGGCATGCTCGCTCGAAATGACAGGTCTGGTTTATTTATTCACCTTTTACCCCGCAATGTGAATAAATTCCGCTGCTAAAATTTGTAGTTAAGCATTATCTTTACCCATCTGTTTTTATCGATTAAAGGTTAAGGATGAGCGAAGAACAAAGCCCAAATAACAACGAAATATTGCATAACATCACCTCGCTCGACGGGTTATACGAAAACTGGTTCCTCGATTACGCTTCGTACGTTATTCTCGATCGTGCGGTACCTCACATTTACGATGGTTTAAAGCCGGTACAGCGCCGTATACTTCACTCGCTTAAGGAGATGGACGACGGCCGTTTTAACAAAGCAGCCAACGTTATCGGCAATACTATGAAGTATCACCCGCATGGCGATGCTTCTATCGGCGATGCCATGGTGCAGATAGGTCAGAAGAACCTGATGATCGATTGCCAGGGAAACTGGGGGAACATCCTTACCGGCGACTCGGCCGCAGCTCCGCGTTATATCGAAGCGCGCCTGTCGAAGTTTGCACTTGATGTCGCTTTTAACCCCGATACTACCGACTGGCAATCGAGCTATGATGGCCGCAATCGCGAGCCGATCACCCTGCCGGTTAAGTTCCCGCTTTTGCTGGCCCAGGGCGCCGAAGGTATTGCCGTGGGCCTTGCCACCAAAATATTACCGCATAATTTTGTCGAATTGCTCGATGCTTCTATAGCGGTGCTCCGTGGCGAAAGGCCAAACCTTTTGCCCGACTTTCCGACAGCGGGCCTCGCCGATGCTTCTAATTATAACGAAGGGCAAAGGGGCGGTAAGATACGCGTACGGGCCCGTATTGTTGAGCGCGATAAAAAAACGCTGGCCATTACCGAAATACCCTTCAGCACCACTACCGGGAGCCTGATAGACAGCATCATTGCAGCCAACGATAAGGGCAAGATCAAGATCAAAAAGATCGAGGATAATACAGCAAAGGATGTAGAGATCATGATCCACCTGGCTCCAGGTATCTCGCCCGATGTAACTATCGACGCACTGTATGCCTTTACCGATTGTGAAGTTTCTATCTCGCCGAATACCTGCGTTATCCACGATGATAAGCCGCGTTTTATGAGTGTGAACGATATGCTTACCGAAAGCACGCATCACACCAAAGAACTGCTGAAACTGGAGCTGCAGATCAGGCTGAATGACTTGAAGGAAAAGATATTCTTCAGCTCATTATTGAAGATCTTCATCCAGGAAGGGATGTATAAAAACCCGGCTTACGAAACTTCGGTAAACTTTGAGAACGTAGTTGAAGTATTGAATACTTTGTTCGAACCTTTCTTCTCACAATTCTACCGTGTTATTACTCCGGAGGATTATAAAAAGCTGATCGATAAACCGATGAGCAGCATTACCCGTTTTGATGTGAAGAAGGCCGACGAGCAGATGAAAGCGCTTGAGGCCGAGATCAAAGAGGTGAACCATCACCTGAAACACCTGACGGATTATGCTATTGCCTGGTTCCAGAAACTGAAGGATAAATATGGTAAAGATCGCGGCCGCAAAACCGAACTGCGTACCTTTGATAAGGTAGAAGCATCGCAGGTAGCACTGGCTAACGTGAAGCTGTATGTAAACCGTGAAGATGGCTTCATCGGTACGGGTTTAAAGAAAGATGAGTTTGTTTGCGATTGCTCCGATCTCGACGAGATCATTGTTTTCCGCGAAGACGGCAAGTGTCTTATCACCAAGGTGCAGGATAAGGTGTTTGTGGGTAAGGATATTTGCCATGTTGGCATATTTAAGAAGAATGATGAACGTACCGTGTATAACATGATTTACAGGGACGGCGGCAACGGTACATCGTACATCAAGCGCTTCTCGGTACTGGGCGTTACCCGCGATAAGGAATACGATTTGACCAAGGGTACCAAAGGGTCTAAAATGCTATATTTCAGCGCCAACCCCAACGGTGAGGCCGAGGTGGTGAATATACAGCTTAAGCCACACAGCAAATTAAAGAAATTACAATTCGACCAGGATTTTGCCGAAATTGCTATCAAAGGCCGGGGCTCGATGGGTAACATCGTAACCAAATACCCGGTTAAAAAGATTATCCTGAAATCGAAAGGCGTATCAACGCTGGCCGGCCGTAAAATATGGTACGATGAGATACTGAAACGCCTTAATGTTGATGCGCGCGGTAAATACCTCGGCGAGTTCGACGGGGATGACAAGATATTGACGGTATTGAGCAGTGGTGTATACGAGCTCACCAGCTTCGACCTGACTAACCATTTTGATGATAAGATGGTGCTCATCCAGAAATACAAGCCCGAGCACGTTTACTCGGTGGTACATTATGATGGAAAATCGAAAAACTACTTTGTAAAACGTTTTGTGTTTGAGCAGCAGGTAACCGGTAAACAGGTAAGCTTTATCAGCGATGAAAGCGGCTCAAAAATGATCCTGATATCGGGTGCAGCACAGCCGGTTGTAAAAGTAGATCAGCTGAAAGGCAAATCGCTCACACCCGAAACTATCGAAATCAACTTATCCGAAGTGATTGATGTAAAAGGCTTCAAGGCACAAGGCAACCGCCTGTCGCAGCACGAGATAAAAAGTGTAGAGCTGATACCGGCAGAAGAGGATGAAGCAGCAGAGACGGTACCGGTAAACGGTGAAGAAGAAGAGGTTGACGGTATTGACGTAAACGAGGTCGATCAGTCGATAACTTCAGCACCTGTAGATACCGTTGCTAATGACACCGGCGAAGATGACACAGCAGCGGCTGAAAATAATGCAGAAGCAGCGGCAAAACCTGTTGCCGGCAATAAACCGGTACAGACAAACGAAGAAAAAACACCGGAGACTCCGGCCGAACCTAAGCCGGTTAAGAAAATAGATTTTGAAATAACTAACCCCGACGAGCTGGATATAGATGATAAAGGGCAGCTGGGGTTGTTTTAGTATGATTTATTTAATAAAACGCTGACGTTTTTGTAATTGTTGCGATGATTAGACATTGCCATTACAATTCGCGCGGCTATTATGGGTATCTTTGTGAAATTTTTATATTTTAATGAAGATATTTATTGCAGGCCTGCCTTTCCAGGTTGAAGAGGAAGAATTGACAGCTGTTTTTGAAGACTTCGGACAAGTGCGCTCATTGCGCATAGTGCGCGACAAAGAAACAGGAAAAAGCCGTGGTTTTGGCTTTGTTGAGATGGTTAACGATGATGAGGCGCGCGAAGCCATCGAGAACATGAATGGCGCCGATTATTACGGTAGGCGCATATCAGTTGCCGAAGCCGACGACAAACCAAAGATGTCGGGTAGCTCCAAAAGCAAACAGCCACAGAGTTTTTAAATAAAAGGTCCTCCGGAAAACCCGGGGGATTTTTTTTTGAGGGATTTCGAATTTATTTTATAGAACCCGGCTAAACAAAAAAGGCATCCGGTTTTTACACCAAATGCCTTATATGCTTTCCTTGTTCCCCCTTTAGGGGGCTAAGGGCTTACTCTGCTACTACAGTAAACGGAACCTTAACTTTAACTTCTTTATGTAAGTTTAAATTGGCAACATAATCGCCAACAAATTTTGGTTCGGTTTCGAAAGTAATGCGACGGCGGTCAACATCAAACCCTTCTTTTTTCAGGGCATCGGCAACCTGAATGGTATTGATAGCACCGAAGATTTTTCCGGTTTCGCCGGCTTTAGCACCGATAGTTAAGGTAACACCTTCTAAACGCGCTGCGATATCATCGGCATCTTTGCGTATTTTTTCTTGCTTAAACTGAGCTTGTTTTAAGTTCTCAGCCAATACTTTGCGGGCGCTTTCGGTAGCCAGTATAGCATAACCTTTCGGGATCAAAAAGTTACGGCCATAGCCTGGTTTTACATTTACTACGTCGTCTTTTTCGCCGAGGTTTTTAACGTCTTGTTTTAAAATAACTTCCATTGCTTATTTCCTCCTGCTTATTTTAACGAATCTGTAACGTAAGGTAATAAACCGATGTGACGCGAGCGTTTAACAGCCTGGGCCACTTTACGCTGAAACTTCAACGAAGTACCGGTTAAACGGCGTGGTAACAATTTACCTTGCTCGTTAACAAATTTTAGTAAAAAGTTAGCGTCTTTGTAATCGATGTATTTGATACCGTTCTTTTTAAAACGGCAGTATTTTTTACGGTTATCCTCCACTTTGGGGGCAGTAACGTACTGGATCTGATCGTTTGCCATTATTTAGCTACCTCCTCAGTTTTAGTTTTTTTCTGGTTGAACGCACCGCTGCGTTTTTTCTCGTTGTAGGCAACTGCGTGTTTATCCAACGCGATGGTCAGAAAACGTAAAACGCGCTCGTCACGACGATATTCAACCTCCAGTTTATTGATTAATTCACCCGGAGCTTTAAATTCGGTTAGGTGATAGTACCCTGTGTTTTTCTTTTGGATAGGGTACGCTAATTTTCTCAGACCCCAATTATCCTCCTGGATAATTTCGGCTCCGCCGTCGGTTAACAACTTGGTGTATTTAGCTACAACCTCTTTAGCTGTTTCAACCGATAGCAACGGGGTCAGAATGATCACTGTTTCGTACTGTTGCATTTAAACTTTGATTTTTAACGTTTTATCCGCTTTAAAAGCGGGATGCAAATGTAGGTATATTTTAATTAAATGCAAAGCTTTTATTTAAATGAACTACAGCGCTTTACAGGCCCCGCATACCCTGTAAACAAAAAAGCGGTGAAGCTGAGCACTTCACCGCTTAAACACACCGAGTAACAAAGAAAAAATGATTAATTGATTTTCCCCTTAATTAATTGAACTGATCTCTTTGTCGATATCAAATATAGAAGAGGGCAGCAAAAAAACATATCCGTGGAAACCCGTAATTTTAATGTTTGTGAATTCAGGAATTTTAATGCCTGTGTTTGTATTAAATATTTAATAATCAATATGTTGTGATGTAACTATCTTTTCAAATAAAAACATCGATATTTTTCGATATAAAAAATTGGCGGCGTAAAAGCAACTATAAAAGAGAGTATGGCTTTTACTTCTAAATATCTTTCAAACTGTGTTTTAAGAAGTAAAACAAAAGCCAACGACAATGTCGTTGGCTTTTGAAAGATAATTTATGGACAGTATAAACTAATCCACACCTTTTATTTGGAAAGGATGGGTTTTCTTATATAACTTGCTATAATCTTTAAAGGAAACGCCGTTAATAGTTAAGGGAGCAAATTGCATTTTTCCAAGCTCAAGTATATCAATATCGTGGTGCATTTTTAATTCTGCATTTAAAAAAATGTCGTAAGATCCATTAATTATCCCGACCCCAGTTAAAAAGTAGAATGAGCCAATTCCTTTTGATGGATAAGTATTGTATTCAATTACGGGATAAATGGCAGCTATTGAATCAATTTGCATTGGTAGAATCTTATTGGATAGTAACTTGCTGTCTTTATCTATAAGTCCGTACTTTAATCTGAAATTAACAATGTCCTTCAAAGTAAAATACTGAGAGTATAAATTTGACGCGGTGTTAATTTCACCATAATGATACTGTGTTGGAAAAGCATAACTACATTCATCAACCAAGTAATATTCTGTTAGTACCGGAGAATTTACTAAAAAATATTCATTGCTTTTTTTAATTATTAACTTAATTTTTTCTGTCTTGATATCACCCGTGGCATTATTGGGTCTCGAAATCTCACCTTCTGTAAAACACTGATATAAGTTAATAATAGCAGTCTGTAACAGCTGTTCAGGAGTCATTACGTCCAGATGCCTTACCTCTTCGGAACTAAGTTTTGAGATATTACTTTTTGCGGAAAAATTTAAAGGCGTCATGGTTACTACGATATCATTATTAATTTTTTTGTAGTCATTATAACTTTCCCTGAAAGCTTCTTTATCAAGGCCTGCTGGTATAAACCTGTTTTTGCTGAAATAGAAATTATATATACTCATTCTTTGGGAGCTATTCTCAATCGACGACAGTTCAATATTTGTAGTCTTTATTTTAAAAGGTTTTGTCACCATTTCTCCACCCCCTGGTTTTTCCTCAAAAACAATGTACTTAGCCTCTTGAGCAATGGCAGTATGTGTTAAAAAAAATAATAATAGCAGGAAAAAAACTTTCCTATTGGTGAGTACATCCAAGTTTATCATTTGTTGATGCATTTAATTGTGCTATATAGAAATTATTTTGATCTGTCGGAGAAATTCCAAACTTTAATTTAATTAAATTATACTCATTTGTCAATTCAAGTTGTTCATCTGGGGTGGCGTCTGTCCCGCTTTGGTCCAATCCATAAAGCATGGCCATTGCATATTCCTTTTGTGTATGGTTTTGATTGTCAAACAAAGCTAAAATGCTTATGGCCCGATTAAAATAATCCGTTAACATTTCGTAATGGTCTCTATAATTAGATGGCAAGCCTTGAACATTCATAAAAACTTCTAAGCTTTCGAACCAATTACCATTCCATTGAAAATATGGATTATTATAATTAAGATCAAATCGGATATATGCATGTATCGTCTCGTGGATAGCCACCGCTGCAATCATTAGCCGCGAACTGTTATTTAGCATGTTGTCATTCATCGTAATTAATGAACTTAGACCTGCATAGGAGTTCGGATCTCTCTGTGCATTACCCAACATGGTTTGCCCGCCACCATTTGGATGCCAGTCTAATGGATGATCGCTCCAAATCACATCAGGCTTCGCATTAGTCTCGAATGGTGTTATTAAGTCATTATATCCTCTAATACTCTCGAGTACATTAAGTATCTTGGTTGTAAAGCATGGATAATTCCTGTTTATAGTGTCAGTTTTAATTGCAAGAGGGGGGGCTTTCGGCGGACAAGGCGAAGTAATATCAAGCACAACTGGGTTACCTCCATTTATTTTAATTAATGAATTTGAACTATTTATATCACCTATCGGTCCTGATGGATTTGAAGGATCTGACGGAGGGGGTGTGGATGTTGTGTCGACAGGACAATTTTGATCCGAGCTACCTCCACCACCTCCGCCACCGCCATCGGTGTCGCCATCAATGGTGTCCTGTGTTGTTCCATAATCTATATACATAGCGTAACATGTTTGCGTTTGATTATCTTCCCAGGCACAATCGTGCAACACACCGTCTGTGCGCAAGCAGACCTGGATATAATCTTCATAACAAAAATCTGCCCAGTAACCGGACATTATACTGTTTTTTTGAGATGTTAAAACCTCGTTAGTGTGTCCGGCAGTTCGAACAGTGTTTTTGATACGGGCAATAATGCGGCCTTTAACATACTTATAGCCATTAACAAATTGCCTGTTGCTATTATAATACATTACTTGTCCGTTAAATGTCGATGGAACACTATTGTAATGTACGCTTTTTATCATCGAAATATTATCAGCGGTCAAATCCTCAAAAACTTTCATGTAGAAATGCATACGCTTACCATTGGCAAACTCCAAGAATATTAAGCTGTTTTTATTGAGGCATTTCTCAGGTGAAATACCTGGGGTCCATAAATGATTGTCAGCTTGCATGTTAAACTCGATCACCCTGCTGCTATCTCGCTTGTGATAATAAAGCCTGTCCCAATTTACATTTCGGTTTGTAATCATAGTCGTACCGGCATTAAGCCGATTACCAGAGGTATCGCTACTATAAATAGATTTTAAAGACATTAAATCAATTTCATTTTTCAATAAACCTGGCGCAGTAACATCTTGTCTGAAAGTTTCTTTTCGACAACTTCCGATAGCAAAAAATAAGATCACGATGCTAAGTGCGATACTTAATCTAAAAGGTTTTTTAAAACTATGTTTTTCCATTTTTTGTGAGAGTTTAGTATCGCAATATACTAAGAATGGTATTGAATATTAGTATATAATATATAAATATTGAAACATATGGTCGCTGTCAATAAATTCAAAGCGTTGGTTTATGAATGTATGGTTTCTTTTTTATGTATTTCTTTGATATTGTCTTTTAGTTTTTGATATTAGCCGATATGAACTGCATTAAATACCTGCTTGTCACCTCATTGTTTCTTTTATCCATTGCTGTAACACGGGCGCAAGATGTTCCTGTAACTCAAGAAGAGACAATAACCCGTACCAGCCACGACCGGGTAAACCTAACCGAAAAATATAGCGTACTTAAAAGCGATAAAAAAACAAAGCAGGGTGTATATCAGGCTTATGATGACGGGCCTTTTGCCAAAACAGTTTTAATAGCCATGGGTAAGTACGACCATGGAAAGAAAGTAGGCGTATGGCATTATTTTGGAAAGGATGGAAGTGTACAGCAGCACTATGATTTCACGCACGATAAGTTACTTTATACCTTGCCGGATAGTACAACTAAATGTACTTACGATATCAAACCGTTAGCAACCGATACATTAACCTGCCCTATAAAAATTGGTGGCACTAACTATGGTTATCACGATTTCATCATAGCCAACTACGATGCTGCAAAGAACGATATGCGCGAAAATGGTCATGGGCAATATTTACTTAGTCATATATTGGATATCGGAGCTGATGGAAAATTAGCTTCATACCAGTTGGCAATAACTGCCGACGGTTTCAAAAAAGTATATAATATTAAATTGGAAAGTTTATCCGAAGATGACCTGTTATTTGTACCAGCAACTTTAAATCGTAAACCGGTTGCTTCAATCATAACTCTCGAAACAGTGGAGCAGCGATAGCTCCGTTTTAAACACCGCTTGCACATCCCCCGCAATATTTATACTTTAGTTGCGATGGATAATTTTATTGTTTCGGCCCGTAAATACCGCCCGGCTACTTTTGATACCGTTGTGGGCCAGCAACATATCACCAATACGTTAAAAAATGCTATCCGCAATAATCAGCTGGCACAGGCTTTTTTATTCTGCGGGCCGCGTGGCGTAGGTAAAACTACCTGTGCGCGTATCCTGGCAAAAACCATCAACTGCTCCAACTTACAGCCTAACGGCGAGGCCTGCGGCGAGTGCGAGGCCTGCCAGTCGTTTGCCAGGGGCAACTCGTTTACGGTACATGAGCTCGATGCTGCATCAAATAATTCGGTCGAGGATATCCGCAGCCTGATCGAACAGGTACGCATACCGCCGCAAACGGGCCGGTATAAAATATACATCATCGATGAGGTGCACATGCTGTCGCAGGCGGCGTTCAACGCATTCCTCAAAACGCTGGAAGAACCGCCATCGTATGCCATATTCATCTTAGCTACTACCGAGAAGCATAAAATACTGCCAACTATCCTATCACGTTGCCAGATATTCGATTTTAACCGTATCCGTGTTGAGGATATGGCTGCGCACCTGGCATCCATCGCCGTAAGGGAAAACATTAAATACGAGGACGACGGTTTGCACATCATTGCCCAAAAGGCAGATGGCGGTTTACGCGATGCTCTGAGTATGTTCGACCAGATCGTCAACTTTTCGGGCGGGAACGTAACGTACCGCTCGGTTATCGATAACCTCAACATTCTCGATTATGATTATTATTTTAACGTAACCAATAACCTGCTGGCCGAAGATACAGCCAAGGTGTTGTTACTGTTTGATGAGATATTATCCAAAGGGTTTGACGGCAGCCATTTTATCAGCGGACTGACCGAACACCTGCGTAACCTGCTGGTAGGTAAGGATGCAGAAACACTGAAATTGCTGGAAGTGAGCGAGGGCATCCGCAAAAAATACCTGGAGCAGGCCCAAGCCTCGTCGGTATCGTTCCTGCTATCGGCCATGAATATCGCCAACCAGTGCGACCTTAATTATAAGCTCAGTAAAAACCAGCGATTGCAGGTGGAGCTAGCCCTGCTCAAGATATGCCATATCAAAGCGGCGCTTAACTTAGCAAGCCTGAACTACCAGCCCGACGACGGGCAGGTAAAAAAAAAACCTGAGTCGGCAGGTATAACTCAACCCGCGCCGGATACCGGAGAGCCCATAGAAACGCCTGTACGGCCCCCTGTAATTAACACGGCTGCGCAGGCCGCCATTCCGCCACAAAAAGGCGCCGAACCTGCAGCCATACCCGAAAAAGAGCAACCGGCTGCCGACAAGCCCATAGTTGCTATTCCCAAGTTGAACACGATGGGGATGCTAACCATACCTTCATTAAAAGATATGGGTAAAATAACCGAGCAGGCCGAAGATGAGGACGACCCTTATGAAAAAGGCACCGACAAAGAACATTTTACTTACGACGACTTTTTAAAATACTGGCATCAATATGCAGATAAGGTTAAAGCCGAAGGAAAGCTTAACCTGCTGAGCATATTTACCGCTGCTGCACCGGTTATGATCAAACCTTATGTATTTGAGGTGATAGCCAGCACCAAAGTACTCGAAAATCTGTTTAAAGAAGACAAACCCTATATCCTTAACTTTTTGCGCACTTCGCTTAAAAACTTCGATATCGAAATCAATACCAGGATCGAAGAAGTGGTAATGACGAAAAAGCTGTACTCATCAACAGATAAATACCAGCACATGGCTGCTAAAAACCCGCAGTTGGCCGAATTACGTAAACGGTTTAATTTGGATGTGGAGTAAAGCCTTCTCTAATTAATCCACGTCATTTCGAACAAGGTACGAGAGAGAAATCCTCTGCTTCATACATTTCCGCTCGAAGGTACTATAGCTCCCGTAGAAGATTTCTCACTATTGTTCGATGACAGTTTTTTTACTTCATCGGCCGGTCATTCTTCGGGTAGCCTTCTTCATCCAGGTCGTCGCGGTCGTCTTCGGGCGTGCGCGACAGGATATCATCTATAGGGTCCATCTCCAAATCCTCGCCATTGCTGATGTGCATACCTAAATGATCCACATCGGTTTCGAGCGATTCATCCTTGATATATTCATCCGTAGCCAACGGGTTCGATTCATCGTAGGTTGAAATGCTGTCGCCGCCATCTTTTACAGCCGTGTTGTACGGGTCAGGATGGTCGTAATCCGGGTCGTCGCTCTTTACGTCGATCTCGAAGCTGTCCTCGTCGGCGTTGTAGTTCAGGTTTTCGGGTTCGTCGGCACTGCCGGTATCATCGGTAATATTTTCTTCATCGTCCAGGTTTTCATCATCAAAACCTGGTGTTGGTTTAATGTTGCTCATAACTTTTAGTATTTATATTAAAGTTACCGTAAAAATCCTGCCAAAAACATGATGATCATCAAAAAAATGAGTGATTAATTAAAAAGCACTAATACCAAAATTTATATATTTGGCCTTTTAAAAATTGAAATAAAAACAAGCCTGTATATGTCAAAAATTAAAGTAGCTAACCCGGTAGTGGAGCTCGATGGCGACGAAATGACGCGCATCATCTGGAAGTTTATTAAAGACAAACTGATCATCCCGTATCTGGACCTCGACATTAAATACTATGACCTGGGTATCGAATATCGCGATGAGACCAACGACCAGGTTACTATTGATGCCGCTAACGCCATTAAACAATACGGCGTAGGTATCAAATGTGCAACCATTACACCCGATGAACAACGCGTTGAAGAGTTTGGGTTAAAACAAATGTGGAAATCGCCAAACGGAACCATCCGTAATATTTTAGACGGTACCGTGTTCCGCGAGCCAATTGTAATGAGCAATGTACCCCGTTTGGTACCAAACTGGACAGCGCCTATCTGCATCGGCCGTCATGCTTTTGGCGACCAGTACCGTGCTACCGATTTCGTAACTAAAGGTAAAGGCAAATTAACTATTACCTTTACCCCGGAGGATGGCAGTGCAGGGCAATCGTTCGAGGTGTTTAATTTTAAGGGCGATGGTGTAGCTTTAGCGATGTACAATACCGACGAATCTATCCGCGGTTTTGCGCACGCCTGCTTTAACCAGGCTTTAATGAAAGGCTGGCCTTTGTACCTGTCGACCAAAAACACCATCCTGAAAAAATACGACGGCCGTTTTAAAGATATCTTTGAAGAGATCTACCAAAACGATTATAAAGCTAAGTTTAAAGAAGCCGGAATTATTTACGAGCACCGCCTGATTGACGACATGGTTGCGTCGGCCCTGAAATGGAACGGTAACTTTGTATGGGCCTGTAAAAACTACGACGGCGATGTACAGAGCGATACCGTAGCACAAGGCTTTGGTTCGTTAGGTTTAATGACCTCGACCCTGGTTACGCCCGACGGCACAGTTATGGAGGCCGAAGCTGCACACGGTACCGTAACCCGTCACTACCGCGAGCACCAGGCCGGCCGCCCTACTTCGACCAACCCGATCGCATCGATCTTTGCATGGACACGTGGTTTGGAGTTCCGCGGTAAATTGGATGGCAACCAGGAACTGATCGATTTTTGCCATGCTTTGGAGGCCGTTTGTATCGAAACCGTTGAAAGCGGCAAAATGACTAAGGATCTGGCCATCACCATCAAGCCAAAGGTTGAGCACGGTACCGATTATTTATATACCGAAGAATTTTTGGAAGCCATCGACGAAAACCTGAAAAAGAAATTAGGTAAGTAATTGTTGTTGACAACGCCAGCAATGAGTGGAAATATATTGAAGCCCTGTCCGGAAACGGATGGGGCTTTTTTGTGGAACTACCCTATTGTATGGCAAGGTTTCCCACTGTTATTGGTATTGTCACCAACAACTTCTGATCCCTATGTTTATTTTGATTAACGATAATTTAGTACCTTGGTAATATAAACCTTATACGCTATGGGATTCTGGCCATTCAGCAAATCAAAGAAAACGACAGAAAAGAAGTTTAAAGAACCGTTAAGCACATCAGTACTAACCACCAAATTTGTAACAGACGATAACAAGGATATCACTTACGTTACCCATAACGAGGATGACGGCAGCTGGGAATTTTTAAGCGATGATGTTTTTGATGATCAGAAAGTGATAGTCAGAGTTATCGACCTGGGTCAGATGCTTGAGCGCGACGCTACCTTGCTCGACCTGGCAGACATGCCCGTTGGGCACTATGCCGTTCGGGATAGTAGGGACGATGCCTGGGTGATCAGCAAAAATGAAGAGATGTAACTATTTAAAGAAATATTGGATAGTTAATCCTCATTGATAGTAACACTTATTTATCTTCTTTACACATTCAAGATTTTCGCCTGATTTTATTTGATGGATGCGACCAGTTCAGTAAGGGCTTTTTTAACTGTAGGGAACTGAGTGCAAACCCGCGGATCCATAATATTTCCGCCAAAACCATTTTCTTTGCTTGATGCCGTAAGTTCTGCATTGATCAGTTGTTGTTTAAGTTCGGTCGGGTGATAGGTTTTAAGCGTCCAGATGCATATAACTTTTACAAAATTACCGGTGCTGCTCTTGGTGATCTTACTCAAAAGTACTTTCTTGCTTTCGGCAGTATTATAAGCTGTTAGCGCCCTTGCAGCAGATACCTGGCTGTGAAAGTTTTTCTCGTCATCCAAAAAGGGTAGTATCTTACCGTAATAACCGGTTAAACCAAGGTGATAAATACTTTCAAGAGCTACGTGCTGATTAAAGAATACTGCTGTCTGCTTTTCGTCGCTATTACTATATGCTGCTGGTTTTATCGACAGGTATTTATTAATAAATGTGTTAAGATAAGTTTTGTCATAAGGAAGGCCGTGGTAATTGTTAAAAATGGCAGTCATTGTTTTTTCATAGATGTCCGGTTCGATGAGAGCCTGATGATAACTGTGGCGGTAGGTAGCATACACCTGGCCGTCGATTTTTGCAGCAAAGCCGGTAGTTGGCGTAGCAATACAATATTCGTTTTTACTGTTCTTTTTAATGAAAAAATAGCAGCTGTCTATCCCTTTGAAATGAAATTCAGGTCCTTCGCCGGCCGACTCGCTGCAAAGCGACAGCAGGTAAAAGTTTGTAATACTGATCTTTCCGGAAAGCGGCTGGCCACCGAATTGCTTCAGGATATTTATGGTTACATTTTTGTTGGCATCGAAACCAAGTACTTTTGCCAAAACAAAATATTCGGACTTTTTAACGACCTGATCCTGCCATGGCTCATCCCATGTAGTGGCTTTAACACATACACTCAAAAAAATGAGCAGAGTTAATAATGCAAGTTTTAATTTTAGCATAACATTGTTTGCTGGTTGTTAATCAAAGATGCATTAAAACAGAATATTCCATAACTAAACCATTACGGTTTTTCGTAAAGCTCATTAAACAGCAATTTAAAAGTGCCGTGCGCCTGCCCGCGGAAGGTGATCTCGGGACCAAAAACATACAGGTTGCCTTTACCGATCGTTGCCCAAAATGCAGTTACATCGTCTTTCAGGTATTTTTGGCCAAATGCCCAGCCGCTGCGCAAAGGCTTATCGGTGCTGAACCACATTAACGGTTTGATACCTTTCAATGCGGCATCGGCATCCAGCTTAAAGGCCGGGCTGTTATCGTACAATACATCGGCCTCGGTATTCATGCCCCAGGTTGCCGACTGGGTGTTATCCACCGAAACGCGCAGCACTGCGCCGGGCACGTAAAATTTATCGCCCGAAAACGGTACCTCTTTGCCATCAACCTTATCAACCAGTGCATTGTGTACCGGTAAATTAAGCTGGTAAACCAGGTTGGCGCTGCTGCCTATGGTAATAATACTGCCACCGGCCTCTAAAAATTCTTTTAGCTTAGGAATGGTTTTATCGGCCGTGATACGGCCCGTCCAGGTACTGAACTCGGCCGGGATATCGCCCTGGCGGCCAAAGCCACCTGCGCCGCCCGCGCCACCGCCACCAAAACCACCGCCCCGCCTGCCGTTTTCAACGCCAGGGATAGCACCGCCGACAAATACGATCACATCATATTTGCTTTTCAGGTCGCCGGCATCCAGTTCCTGCGGGTAAACCAGTTTATAAGAGAAATGGTATTGCTCCATCAACCATCGTACCCAACCCGATGGCATGGAACCGCCATAGGTATCCCACAAGGCGATACGAGCCGCCGAGAGGGGCAATAAACCTGCAGGTTTCTGCGCTGCCGCGATGGCTTTTACGCCGAATGCCGCAGCGTCCTGCGCCAAAACGGCTTTTGCTTTATCCGAATACGCTACATAAAAAGTACCGGCCGGCATACCCTGATCGGCCGCTGTTAAGCGCGATATTTCGGCGCCTGCTTTGAACAGATCGTTCACAGCGATAAAAGTATTGTTGGCCTGGCCGCTGATGAGATAGCCGTTTTGCGCCATAACCGGGGCCGGTGCGGCAGGCATGGCCTGCAGTTGCCCGTAAGGGATACGTGCAAAGGGGCCGGTAAAATCGTCGAGTATGCGCTCAAATTTAACACCCATCTGGTAAGCCAGTGTCCAGCCGGTCATGTCGTACGGGCGTATCGGCGGGCCGCCGGGATATAGAAAATCGTTGGGATGGTCCTGTGGTTCGAACCTGTCGAGCACTTCGGGGCGGAACGCCTGGTTGGTTTTGATGATATACGAACCTGCGGGGTACGCTATCCCGGCAACGGTAAACGCCGACGTTGCTTTTTGAACAATCAGACCCGAACGGATGCAGGTATTGATAAACCTGACCGCCGTAGCAAAATCGGGTTGATCGGCCGTGATGATGTAACCGCGCGGGTCGCGCAGGTCGGGGTTTTTCAAAACGGCATCATAAAACTTGAGCGGAACACCGCCGAAGCCACGGCCCGCACCTCCGCCGATAGTAACTGCCCCGCCCCGGTTGGCGCGGCGGTTGGCGGTATCGGCAGCGCCCAGCGATTCTTTATAGGCAGCATTGATCTGGTCGACGCGTTTCGGCGACAGTGTCCAGTAATCCATGCTGCCGCGTTGGATGGAATTTTTACCCATCTGGTAGGCATTGTACAGCAACTCGTCGCCATAGCGCGCGGCATAGTTGAGCACGGCGTAGTTGAGTGATACCGAGTAATCGATAGATTGTTTAAAATGCCATTTTTGCGGCGTAACCGGGAAGGGCGTAGCGCTGTTCGGTATCAAACGCTCGGGTACCAGCGGGATATTCATCGGCGTAGGGTTGCCGATGATCTCTGTCAGCAAGCCTACCATGTTGTGAAAATAAGTGGCCGTACGCAAGCCGCCGTTCCACCAGGTCGAAAACTCGGTGCCCGAGCGCTGGGTATAGCCGGGCTTGCCTTCCTTATTGAGGCGGCTGTTCATGGCCGAGCCTACAGCATCGAGGCTGGTAACCAGCAAGGGGTCGAACACGTAGTTAAAAGGATCGCGGAACGGAGGGCCGGCCACTACCGAGCCTGCCGGGCCCGCCTGGTGATGGTTATAAACGATCTGAGGCAGCCAGTCGAGATACTGTTCGCGGGTAATGTTCTGGCTCTCTTTCATATTCATCATATAAAAATCGCGGTTGTTATCGTGACCGATGTATTTTGCCCATAAACGCGGGGTGTTCATGTTGCGTTTTGCGGTATCTTTTTCGTGCATGTACCAGTTGGATACCAGCTCCTGCCCGTCGGGGTTGGCATGTACAAACAGGATGATATCGTGGTTGAGGATATTCATGGTTTCGGCATCGGTACGGGTCACAAAATCGTAAGCGGTTTGTATCAGTTGGTGGGCGCCCACGGTTTCGCTGGCGTGCAGGCCGCCGTCTATCCAAACCACGGCTTTGCCCATGCCGGCCAGCTTGTGCGCTTCGGCGTCGGTAAGGTTTTCGGCACGCGTCAGTTTTTGCGATATATCTTTATAAAAAGCCAGTTTTTTGATGTTTTCGGGCGAGGAAACGATCAGCATAAACTGGTGGCGGCCCTCTTCGGTGAGGCCGATATCAACATATTTTGTCCGTGGCGACGCGGCGAGCTTTTTAAAGTAAGCTTCGGTTTGGGTATAGTTGGCCAGATGATAATCATCGCCAATATTAAAGCCGAAATGCTGCTTGGGCGAAGGGATGGTTTGCGCAATAGATGCAATGCTGCAAAAGAAGAATACCAGTGCAAGGTAAAGGTTCCGTTTCATGAAGGTCAGTTTAATGTTGAGCAAATTACAACAGACGGTAAGGTACAAAAAATACCCTTGATGGCTGTGAATGTAAAGGAAATGTTATAGATGGCCAGGATTGTTGGTGACAACACCAACAATGGCAAGTGAGTAGTGAGATGTGAATCGTGAGCAGTTGTATAAATTGGGCGTTGCCTGCGGCGCGGGCTGTACGCTCATACGCCTCAGGCATTAGCCACTGCCAGCCCCCGTATCCATCGCACGACCGGTATCCCTGTCTGCCGACAGGCAGGCGCTGCCATCCCTAACGCGGGTTGCGGTATAGGCAATCATCAGTGTAATCATCCAGCAATCGGTGTAATCCCGCGATAAATTTTTACCGACCATTTTACCTTACTCACCGAGTATTGGCCTGCCTTTGCCAGTTTGCTATCGACGGGCGTGATACAGCGCTGTACATTTGGTCAACAATTAAAATAAAACAATGGATAACAATATAGAACGCCGCGAAAGGCACCGCAAAAACAGGCTGATTGCCGGTATTATATTATTAGTGGCAGGCAGCGCTTACCTGTTAGATCAGTTTAACATTTTCCTGGTACCTGCCTGGTTGTTCAGCTGGCCGATGCTGCTGATCTTCATCGGTGTGATGACAGGCGTAAGGCATAACTTCCGCAACCCGGGCTGGTTTTACATGGTGCTGGTTGGCAGTGTGTTTTTAACTAACATGATCGTGCCGGCCATACAGGTTGCCGTGCTGTGGCCGCTGATCCTGATCGCGATTGGCGTGCGGATGATCTTCTTTAAAGAAAGCCGCTGGTGCCGCGAGCGCTGGGAGCAAAGGATGGCCTGGAAACGCGAGCGCTGGGAACGTCGCAACGCATGGACCCAGGAGAGCAATTACAAAGCCGACCCTGGTACCTTATAACAATAACCACCTCAACATATATGTAGGCCCGCCCTGTTTTTTAACCGGGGCGGGCTTTTTTGTTGGTTCATTGGTTCATAGTCATTAGTTCATTGGTAAATAGTTGATTTGGTTGATTTTGGATACTTTTAATATGCTCTGACTACTGATTATGTGGCGGATTTTGCTTATATTTATAGATGATCAGAGCACTAATTATTGCAAAAAAGAGGGAAGCTAAAAGCATAAAGCCAAAAGGCAAAATGCTTGGAAAATTTCTCCTGCCAGCCGGCAGGCTGGTACAATATCCCCCCTATTTGGTTCATTGGTTAATCAGTTCATTGGTTTATTGGTATTGATAGCGGAGATTTTGTTTGAAATACCGAAGAATACCTATGTGTTACAGGAGCGCGCGTTAGGGATAGCAACGCCTGCCTGTCGGCAGACAGGGATACCGGCCATGTGATGGGCTGAGAGCAGGCCGTGGCTAATGCCTTGTGCAGTATGAGTGCCCGCCTGCCGGACGGGCAGGGATAGCCCGGGCCGCAGGCAACGCCCTTTAGAAAGTCGAAAGGAAAAATTAAAAAGTCAAAAAATGATTGGCATACCCCTCCCCGGGTGGGGTGCTGAAGCAAGTTAGCATGACTTCTTAAAAAAAACCCGAAGTCGGACATCCGAATTCCGGAATCGAAAAAATACCCATAAATACCCATGTGTTCAATAGTAACCGGTGTAATCCCAACCAAACTTTTTTACCGACAAAATGCCAACGCTTACCGAATATTACAGCAGATTACCAAAATTGCTTTGCCCTATTACAAATGTTATGTTAGTTTTATAACATAATTTAATAATACCCCTTACAAATGAGCATCGATATAGAAAATAAAGAAAATAAAGACAGGAACAGGGAGCCCGGCAAAAACAAAGCCCTTGCAGGCATGATATTGCTTTTGGTGGGCATGGTTTTCCTGGTACATAAATTAAACATTATCCTTTTCCCATACTGGATATTTGACGGCTGGATGATCCTGATCATCTTCGGTTTATACATAGGCGCCAAGCATAATTTCAGGAACATAGCCTGGCTGATACTGGTGGTGATAGGCGGGCTGAATTTGCTGGAGGATATTTTTCCGAAGGCAAGTTTTAACGATGCCATATTTCCGATAATCATTATTGCGATAGGCATCCGGCTTATCATCAACCGTAATAAACCCTGGAACAGGGACCGCTGGAACAAAGAGCAATGGAAAGAACAGTGGAAAGGGCAATGGGACTGGAGAAACCACGCCGGGCCAAAACCAGGTGAGGAACAAGGAGATATCCCAAAAGAGGAAAAGGGTTTCGATTATAAAACCTTCTACGGCGACGATTACCTTGATGCTACCTCTGTTTTCAGCGGTGTAAAAAAGAAAGTGCTTTCGAAAGATTTTAAGGGCGGCGATATCACCAACTTTTTTGGCGGCTGCGATGTGGATTTCACTTCGGCGGATATTTCGGGCCGGGTGGTGATCGATGTAACACAGGTGTTCGGCGGCATTAAGCTGATCGTGCCGCCGCACTGGCACGTTACCTCGGATATGGTATCGCTTTTTGCCGGGTTTGACGACAAGCGCCTGCAAAAAAGCGATTACGGCAGCGACAAGATACTGGTGCTGAAAGGTACATCCATCTTCGCCGGTGTGGAGATACGCAGCTATTAAGCTGCCGGTCTACGGGAAAAAATCAAACCAAAACTATAAACAGACCTGGACTAACTTGGCAACAAATCAAGGAATTGCAACAAAAATCGGCTGGTCGCTGGCGGCCTGCTGCCTCATCTGGATGGGGCTGCAGGCTTATATCATTTATGGCTTCGGCTTTAAATGGTATATCGCGCTGGTTGATAGTTTTTGCAATACCATTTTACTGATCGGCGCCTGCTGGCTTATCAACAATAACCTGCGCTATTACCAGCCTGGCACTAAAGGGTATATCAACCTGGTGGTTTGGTGCGCCGCCCTGTCGGGCCTGTGTATCTTGATATCTCGCTGGAGCCTGCCCTACCTGCTCGATGATAAAGCTTACAAAGCCTTCTTCTCACAGTCGCTCGTCATTCGCTTTTTTGTGGGTTTTCTGGCCATTGGCTGTATGGCCATGGTTAGTGTAATTTATTACACCCAGCTCGATCAGAAAGAGAACGACCAGCGTAAAGCCGACGCCGAGCGGCTTGCCCGCGAGGCGGAACTGTATAACCTGCGCCAGCAACTGCAGCCGCATTTTTTGTTTAATAGTTTAAACTCGATCAATGCATTGATCGGTTTGCGGCCGGATGAAGCGCGCAAGATGATCCATCAGCTGAGCGACTTTTTGCGGGGGACATTGAAAAAAGACGACCAAGAGCCGGTACCGCTATCGGAAGAATTGCAACACCTGCAACTGTACCTCGATATCGAAAAGGTACGTTTCGGGCACCGTTTGGAGGCCGAGATCAGCTGCGATGCCAAAAGCGGAAGCATGAAATTACCGCCCATGCTGCTGCAGCCTATTGTGGAAAATGCTATTAAATTTGGATTGTATGACACGACTGAAAATGTTGTGATCAGCATACGTGCCGAGGTTAACGATAATTACTTAGTTTTGATGGTGCAAAACCCTTACGACGCGCAAACTACGCGGCCGCGTAAGGGCACAGGCTTTGGCCTGAGCGGGGTGCAGCGGCGCTTATACCTGCTTTTTGCCCGTAACGACCTGGTGGAGACTTTTGCCGAAGACAATATTTTTACAACTATAATCAAAGTGCCCCAAGCATGAAGAAAGCTTTAATTATTGATGATGAGCCACTGGCGCGCATGGTGGTACGCGAGTATTTGCAGGATTTTCCGCAGATTGAAGTACTGCAGGAATGCGGTGATGGTTTTGAAGGCGTAAAGGCCATCAACCAGTTGCAGCCCGACCTGGTATTCCTGGATGTGCAGATGCCCAAGATCAATGGTTTTGAAATGCTCGAGCTGGTGGAGAGCCAGCCGGCCGTGATCTTCACCACAGCGTTTGATGAGTATGCGATCAAAGCTTTCGAAACCCATGCGGTTGATTACCTGCTGAAACCTTTCAGTAAGGACAGGTTTCATAAAGCCGTCGAAAAATATGTAAACCAGGCCACCGCTGCGCCAGTCGCAACTAAGAATACCGAAGAACTCATCAATTCGGTGATACCACCATCGCCGTCGCAGCACGAGCGCATCGTGGTAAAAACAGGTACTAAAGTAAAGATCATCCCGGTGCAGGATGTGATCTATCTCGAAGCCGACGATGACTATGTGAGCATCCACACTGCCGAAGGCTCGTTCCTGAAAAATAAAACGATGGGTTTCTTTGAGCAAACTTTAGATTCCAGCCAGTTTGTGCGCGTGCACCGCAGCTATATCCTGGCCGTACAACAGATCACCCGTATCGACCCGTACGAAAAAGACGCGCATATCGCTATCCTCAAATCGGGCGATAAGATACCGGTGAGTAAGACGGGATATGTGAAGCTGAAAGCGGTGTTGGGGATATAACGATGAGTGGTGAATAGAGAGCGGTGAGCAGCCCTATTTTTCGCTATACAAAATTTGTGAAACATCGATTACTGAGCCTGATTCCGTCAAGTGCGTATGTTTATCTTTTGCAGAGCTTATGAAGACCTACATACTGTATCCTTGTTTGATATTGTTTTTATTTGCAGTTAGCAACTGTAGTCCGCAGGGCGACCCTTATTACACTGACCATGGTGACTGGGATGATTCGCGATTTCCGTTAATTAAGCCTTATGAAGCACTTTGTCTGAACGGCAGTAAAGATTGGTTTGTGCAGATGATACCCGATTCGGTAAGCGTGACCTCGATACCGGGTGTAAGGAAAATAAATATCATCCACCAGATGATTTTGATTTATGGGATCAAGACCGTCGTAAACTTTCAGCAAGCTAAAGAGGGCTGGTTCGTGATAATACCAGCCCAACACATACGCAAGGATTTTACCTTACATCAAGAATACCTGAATTATCTTAACACGATCAACATCAAAAACGAACCTAAACTGTATGAAGCGGGAAAGATATGTGAATATTTTGGAAAACGAGATACCATTGACTGGAAACGTATTGATGATGACTGAACTTTCGATCAAACGACATATTACTTTCGCATTTTACTGATCGCAACCTTTAACTCCTCCGGCCGCTGAGTGCCGATGACCAGTTTGCTGCCATCGGTTTTGGTGATGACCAGGCCCTTGCCCCAATTGGTATTGTATATGGTGCCGTATTGCCTGCTTAGCCGCATACCCAGGCCGAACGAACGGTAAGGTATCACATCCATCGAGGCAATATCGGCGAGCCGGAGCTCATTGAGCTTATTCCCTTTGATACCGAAACCGTAATAAATGGCATCCCGCTCAACAACAGTAAATAGCTTAAAATAACAGAAACCGAGTACTAATGGCAGCCCAACCAGTAGCACGATTACAATAAGCGAACCATTAGAGGCGGGCTTATCACCTACAGGATTACCCGTAATAACCTGGTAAATTAAAATGCCCAATAAGGGCATTAAGGTGACAATCAGAATGAGCCATAGCCACCATTGCCTGAATTTTTGTATTTCGCTGAACAATATTTCTTTTTCCATTGGGTTTAGGTTAAGCGCGATACAAGATAGCTAATTTATGCGAGTATCAAGTTTTTTACCTGCCGTTCAGCATTCTACAGGACAGTTAATCGGCAGCGATCAATAACTTTGCAAAAACGCCTTAACCGGGCTATAAACCAAACTCATTTGAACCTGAATTAATACATGAAGAAGATATTTTTAGTATTCGCCTGTGCCTGTTTATCTGCGGGCAATATCATCGCGCAAAGCAAAAAACCGGCAACTGCAACCGTTTGGCCGCAGATCACCAAAGAAATGCAACCCTGGACACGCTGGTGGTGGATGGGAAACGCTGTCGACAATAAAAATACAGTGCACCTGTTGGAATTGTATCATAAGGCCGGGTTTGGCGGCGTTGAGGTGACGCCGATTTACGGCGCCATAGGTTACGAGAACCGCTACCTGCAATTTTTATCGCCGCAGTGGATGAGCGCGCTCGATTTCACTATCCAGAAAGCAAAAGCCTTAGGCATGGGTGTGGATATGAACACCGGCACGGGCTGGCCGTTCGGCGGGCCGCAGATCAAGGCCGGGAATGCTGCCGGCAAGCTGATCATTCAAACATATAAACTGGCTGCCGGCGAAACGTTGAACAGCAAGATTGTGGTGAACGATGCCCGGCAGGCAAAAAATGCTGCCGTTCTGCAGGCGGTGATTGCTTATGGCGATAAAGGCGAAGTGCTCGATATTACCAATAAGGTAAGTACTGATGGCAGCCTGAACTGGAAACCTGCTGAGGGTAAATGGGATATTTATGCGGCCTTTAGCGGTAAAACCCTGCAACAGGTAAAGCGGGCAGCTCCGGGCGGCGAGGGTTTTGTGATGGATCACCTGTCAAGAATCGCGGTTGACACTTACCTGAAACGTTTTGATGAGGCTTTTAAAGGCAAGTCGCCAGGCATAGGTTCGTACTTTAACGATAGTTACGAAGTGTACGGTGCAAGCTGGTCGCCCGGTTTTTTTGACGAGTTTCAGCGCCGCCGCGGGTACGACCTTCGCCTGCATCTGAACGAGCTGAACAGCAGCGAAAATACCGAAAAGGTAGCCCGGGTGAAGATCGACTATCGCGAAACCATGAGCCAGATGCTGCTGGATAATTTCACCCTCACCTGGACGAACTGGGCTCACCATTACGGCAGCCTGACACGCAACCAATCGCACGGATCGCCGGGTAATTTACTCGATCTGTACGGCGCGGTTGATATACCCGAATGCGAAACCTTTGGCTCGAGCCATTTTGATATACCCGGTCTGCGCCGCGACAGCGCCGATGTGCGCAATGTTGACCCCGACCCGATGATGCTGAAATTCGCTTCGTCGGCAGGGCATGTAAACGGCCGCAGATACGCCACATCCGAAACCTTTACCTGGCTAACCGAGCATTTTAAAGGTTCGCTATCGCAATGCAAACCCGAATTGGAGCAGGTATTTTTAGCGGGCGTTAACCATGTTTACTTTCATGGCACAACCTACTCGCCAGATGACATCGCGTTCCCGGGATGGTTATTTTACGCGTCGACAAACTTTGTACCCAACAATAGCTGGTGGGATCATTTACCAGGTTTAAACAATTATATCGCCCGCTGCCAGTCGGTTTTGCAGGCAGGTAAACCCGATAACGAACTCCTGATCTACTGGCCGGTGTATGATGCCTGGGCCAACACCAAAGGCATGGAAATGCAACTGGCCATCCATGATATCAATCAATGGCTGCGCCCGACGGATTTCTACAAAGCATCCATGGAGCTGCAAAAAGCCGGTTATTCGTTCGATTTTATATCCGATAAACAGATCGGGGGTTCGAGCGTAGTTAACGGACAGATAGTCACCAAAGCCGATGCCCAGAGCCGCAAAGTGCTGGTTGTGCCCGCTTGCCGTTTTATGCCTTTAGGTACGCTGGATAAGATTATTGCTCTTGCTCAGGCCGGGGCAACCGTCATTATGCAAAAACTGCCCGAAGACGTGCCGGGGTTGGCAAACCTCGAAGTGCGCCAGTCAAAACTAAAAAGCTCACTGGTTGCGCTAAAATTTAACGATTTGCCAAATGGGGTTAAGCAATGTAAAACCGGCACGGGGCAAATATTGCTCACGGCTGATGTCCAAAAGGCGTTGGAATATAGAGATATGAAAGGCGAAGCCCTGGTAACTACCGGCCTCAAATTCATCCGCCGTTCTATCGCCGGGGGTAAATACTACTTTATTGTTAACCATACTCCCGAAGCTATTGATACCGATTTGCCCTTGAATGTTAAAGCGGTTTCGGTTGTGATTATGGACCCGCAGAGCGGCGCTTATGGCCTGGCAAAATCATCAGCTAATGGTAATACAACCAACGTCCATGTTCAATTACAGCCCGGCGAAGCAGTTATCTTAAAGGCTAATAGCACACCTGTTGCCCTGATTGCCAAATGGAAGTATATCGAAAAAACAGATGCGCCTTTAACTATAGGTGGTAACTGGGCATTGCACTTTACTAAAGGCGGCCCGGTTGTTCCTGCCGATCAACAGCTTTCGGATCTGAAATCGTGGACTGCCCTGAACGACCCCAATGCAGTATCCTTCTCGGGGAGCGGCGAATACACCACTACCTTTGATCTGCCGGTTAAAAAAGCCTCAGATTATATCCTGAACCTGGGCAAGGTTTGCGAAAGTGCGCACGTATATATCAACGGGCAGGATGCGGGTATCTTCTGGAGCATTCCGTTCAGTGCGCGGGTGGGTAAATACCTCAAACCAGGTAACAACACCATCAAGGTCGAAATAGATAACCTGATGGCTAACCACATCCGGTATATGGATCAGAACGGTATACAATGGCGCAAATACCACGAGATCAACTTTGTGAATATCAACTATCAGCCTTTTGATGCTTCTAAATGGTCGCCGATGCCTTCGGGTTTGCTGGGGCCGGTTACTTTAACGCCGGTAGAATAATTTGTAACACACCGCTTAGGTAAGTGTCTATATTTAAAGATACTTACCTAAGCCTATGCAGATTGTACTAAAACCTATCGCTACAGTAAGAAATAAACGGACCGGACCCATCGACGATTTTTGGGGCGATACCATTTCGGAAATCACCCTGGCCGACGATATCCCGACCGAAGCGCTGGACAACATCGAAGCTTTCTCGCACCTCGAGATCATTTATTACTTCGACCAGGTAGATCAAAGCAAGATAGTTTACGCAGGACACCCGCGTGGTAATCCCGACTATCCTAAAATGGGCATTTTGTGCCAGCGTAAAAAAGACAGGCCCAACCGGCTTGGCCTTTGCACCGTCGAACTGGTGGAACACACCGGCCGTACTATCAAAGTAAAATACCTCGACGCTATCGACGGTACGCCAGTGCTGGATATCAAACCGGTGATGAAAGAGTTTACCCTTAACGGCGAGATCAAACAACCCGCTTGGGTTGCCGATCTGATGAGGGATTATTGGAAGTGCTAAGCTGCAAAGTGGTTTAACTGGGGGCATTGCCCCAAATAAATAAAATATTATTTTTGATCGATGGCAAAGATCAAATCCGGTTGGTTTAAACTCGTACTCCGAATCTTAAAATTAGCGGCTATAGCCTTTGTAGGCATCAGCGTGCTTTGGGTAATTGTCTATCGCTTCGTCGATCCGCCTGTTACCTGGCTGATGATACAGCGCGGCTTTGAACGCAAATCGGCCGGTAAGGATTGGAAGATCGATAAAAAATGGGTGAACTTTGACGATATTGCCGACCCGATGAAGCGCGCCGCCGTTGCGGCCGAAGACGCTACATTTTTAGAGAACCATGGGTTCGACTTTAAAGCCATGGAACGTGCCATCGATAACAACACCAAAAAGAACAGCCACAAACTGGTGGGAGGCAGCACCATTACCCAGCAAACTGCGAAAAACGTTTTCCTGTGGTCGGGCCGGTCGTATGTGCGTAAAGCTTTCGAGGCCTGGTTTACCCTGCTTATCAATATTTTTTGGAGTAAGCAGCGCGTGCTCGAAGTTTATTTGAATGAGATCGAGATGGGCGATGGTATTTACGGAGTCGAGGCTGCATCGCAGGCTTATTTTCATATCCCGGCATCGCAGCTCAACAAACAGCAGGCTGCATTGATTGCCGCCGTTTGGCCCAATCCGTTAAAATGGTCGCCCGCCGCGCCGACAGGGTATATCTATCACCGCCAGTATGTGATTATGAAAAACATGCGCAGGCTTGGGCCGATGGATTTTTAGAGAGCTGAAAGCGATTTTTTTGATAATTAGCTCGAATTGTAAGGGCGTGCCCCTTGGGGTCGGGCTATACGCTCATACTGCACTGGCCTTAGCCATGGGCCGGTATCCGCTGCTATCCCTCACGCAGATAGAATCCGAAATCGAAATTGGAAATCCGAAATCACGACTGATACTTCCAGTTCCGGCTTTTGCCCTCGCTTATCCACTCCAGGGCCTGCTCCATCCGTTTTTGTTTGGTCGCTTCCGATTTGGCATCCACAAACCACTCGATATATTCCTTTTTTTTCGATGGGCTGAACTTTTCGAAATGCGCACTGGCATCGGCATTGCCTGCCAGCATATCTGCAAATTCGGGCGGCATTATGGCTTCTTTTTTTTCGGTGGCGGGTTTGGGCCTGGGCGCGGATTTAATGCCGTCTTTATTTAATTGAACGGCTTCCTGTATATAAGCGATCAGGATATTATCGGCCGGCAGGTCGGCAAGGCTGCTTATTCGCCCCAAATTTCCTGCTGCCGATTCTGCGTCATCCAATTTAAGCACCTTATGTGGGTCGGTCAGCAATCTCGCTTTCCAGAAACCAAAGCCAAGATGCTGCTTAAAAGCGGCTATCTGGCAAACCGGGCCGTTATAATCAAAAAAAGGGTGCCCCCATTTCAGTTTTTCCTCAACACCGGGGCAAGCCTGGTGTATCAGCAGGCGCAAATGGGTGATGATAGGTTTGGCAAAATCGGCCGACTTGGCGATATATGCGTCGAAAGCTGGTGTAAAGTTTTCCATCAAACTAAAATACAAGTTCGGCGCGAAAAAGTATTATACTATTTTATTGATCTCTGCAATTTTGATATCCCAGTCGAGCGCGTAGGTTTTTTCGGTAGCCTTAAGGTATTGGTAAATGATGGCTGCTCTTCGCAGTAAAAGATTTGAACGAGGCTGAGCAGATTGAGCTTTCGCAGAAGCGTAAAGCAGATCGGCCAGCTGATTCAGATGATGTTGTTTTACACCATAAGTGTTTGTAAGCGTATCGATAAAATTATTTTCGGGGATATCTGCTATATCATCAAGACCAAGTATCAATTCGTCTTTCAATTTCTCATTAACCTGTGCAACGGCTTCCTGTGTGTTGGTGAAAGCCCCTTGCCCGGTTAACTTTGCCAGCATGGCGGCCAGCGCTTTAGCCAGTTGGTCTATTTGTTTCTTGAGGCGATCTTCCTGGCCCATTGATATGTTACGCAGTTACCAAACCGCCAAACACCTGCCGGTGCCAGCTGTTTTTAAAAGGTACTTCCCATTTGGTATCCAGGTCTGCTAAGGTTGGTACCAGGTTGTTGTATACGATGGTTTCGGCATCAACCTTGCCTTGTTTGATGAGCTCTTCAAACTCAAAACGCCCAACCGATTTGATCTCTTCCCCATCGCGGTAAGCAATATTGAAACGATCGAACAGGGTGATATTAAACTCCTGCTCCAAAGCTTTCATCAGGTTAACCGATTTATCTATCGAGCAACCGCTTGCGCCGGCTTGGGTTTCATCCACAATTAAAACCAGGAAGCGGTTATAACGTATTTCAAACCCGGCTTTTAACTGGTTGTTATGTGCCGTCCAGCCGGTGGTGAAATCGGCAAGTACATGGCTGATGCGTGCAACCTCAGCTTCAGTCAGTTCGCGTGTCGACTGATAGATCCAGACTTTTGAATTTTCGGAGAAGTTCATAATTACAAAGGTAACAAATAATTGGCTTTCACTTTCGCGCGATGGTGTCATTGCAGTATCAAACTATGCGGCAATAAAAAAGCCCACCGGTATCACACCGGCAGGCCAGGTTATAATTGGTCAGTTAAAAAAAAGAGCGTTATAGGCCGTTCGCTCTTGCGGTGATTTCGGCTATGTCTAAAACCTGTATTTCCTGTTCTTTCTCAAAATGTTTTACACCGTCGCGCAGCATCGTCATACAGAAAGGGCAGCCTGCGGCTATCACTTTAGCATCAGTGCCGATGGCTTCTTCAACGCGCTCAACGTTAATGTCTTTGTTTCCTTTTTCGGGCTCCTTAAACATTTGCGCACCGCCGGCACCGCAGCACAGGCCATTGGTTTTGCAGCGTTTCATCTCTACCAGTTCGGTATCCAGAATCTCTAACGCTTTGCGCGGGGCTTCGTAAACACCGTTGGCGCGGCCCAGGTAACACGGATCGTGATAGGTGATCTTTTTACCTTTGAAACTTTCACCGCCTTCGGCTTTTAATTTGCCCTCGTCAATCAGTTGCTGGATGAGCTGGGTATGGTGGATCACCTCGTAATTACCACCCAAACCGGCATACTCGTTCTTAATCGTATTGAAGCAATGCGGGCAGCCGGTTACTATTTTTTTGATGTTATAACCGTTCAGCACCTGGATATTGGTCATGGCCTGCATCTGGAACAAGAACTCGTTACCGGCCCGTTTGGCAGGGTCGCCGGTACAGCTTTCTTCGGTGCCCAGTACGGCGTAACTTATGCCTGTGTGCTGCAATATTTTGCAGATATCGCGGGTTATTTTCTGCGCGCGTTCGTCAAAACTGCCTGCACATCCTACCCAGAATAAAATATCGGGTTCGTTGCCGGCGGCTGCCATTTCGGCCATGGTTGGTATATGTAGTTCGCTCATTGGTTCATTAGTCATTCATTCATTGGTGTTTAATTTGCACATCCACACATCTGCATATTTGCACATCACACTTCATTCGCCCAGTTAAACCTGTCGGCCGGGCTGTATTTCCAGGGCGCGCCATTGTTCTCTACGTTACCAAACATATTATTCAGGCTTGCGGGTGCCTGGCTTTCTTCCATTACGATATATCTCCGCATTTCGGTGATGATCTCGAGCGGGTTGATATTTACCGGGCATGCTTCGGTACAGGCGTTACAGCTTGTGCAAGCCCAAAGTTCTTCGCGGCTGATGTAATGATCCAACAGCGATTTATCATCCTTAAAATCAGCGCCGTTTTTATCGATGTTATTGCCCATTTCGGTTATCCGGTCGCGGGTATCCATCATAATTTTGCGCGGCGAAAGCAACTTGCCCGTAATATTGGCCGGGCAAACCGAAGTACAGCGCCCGCATTCGGTGCAGGTATAGGCTTCCATCAGGTTTTTCCAGGTGAGGTCGGTTACATCCTTTGCACCAAAACGGCCGGGCTCGCCCGTGGTTTCGGGCACGAACGATGGATCGAGCATGGCCTTAACCTCGGTAGTAACCGAAGCCATATTGGTAAATTTACCTTTCGGATTCAAATTTGAATAATACGTATTGGGGAAAGCCAGCAGGATATGGAAATGTTTGGAGTAAGGCAGGTAGTTTAAAAATGCCAGTATACCGATGATGTGGAACCACCAGCAGCCGCGTTCAATCATTTCTAAAGCATTGGCACTATCAGGCAGTAATGGATTTAAGAAATTGCTTACCGGGAAGCTTCCGGCTTGTATGTAGTGACCAAAGTTTAACAGTTGCAGTTTGTGATCGGCTGCGTTCATGGTCAGGAATGCCGTCATTAATAAAATTTCGGTAATGAGGATATAGTTTGCATCCGATTTTGGCCATGAGGTCATCTCGATACCAGTGAAGCGTTTCAGATGAGCGATATTCCTACGGCACAAGAACACCACGCAGGATAACAATACCGATATTGCCAACACCTCAAAACTGCCTATCAGTAAACCATACAAGCCACCTAAAAAGCCCGAAAACACCCGGTGTGTGCCAAACAGGCCGTCGATCAGTATCTCCAGCACTTCGATGTTGATGATCACAAAGCCTATATAAACAAAAAGGTGCAGCAGCGCCGCGAACGGGCGTTTAACCATTTTACTTTGGCCAAGTGCAACTTTAGCCATCGTCTTCCAGCGCAGGGTTGGGTTATCGCTGCGGTCGGTATCCTTACCCAGTAAAATATTGCGCCTTATTGTTTTTACGTTTTTGCTGAACAGGTAAATGGCAGCAGCCAGGACGATTAGAAATAGGATCTGTGCTATCATTATGCATGCATAGTATTTAAACCGAAATTACTTAAATCATCCGAAAAGCAAAATGTTTTTTACAAATAAAGCGAGGCTGGAGTATGTTTTTACCAATGCGGAAGGATTTTTCAAAAAAAGTTTCGATAAATAAAAAAACACGCTACATTTGCAATCCCAAACGGAAGGGTACCATAGCTCAGATGGTAGAGCAAAGGACTGAAAATCCTTGTGTCACTGGTTCGATCCCAGTTGGTACCACTTGACTGGACAAAGAGTAAAATCTACTTTTTGTCCAGTTTTTTTTGGTGTCAACTCTCTGTTAATCAATCCGATATTGACGCCCAAATCATTGATCCGACCGGTTCGATGTTTTAGATCGGAATACACGACCCTGCCCGGAAACAAAGCACTGAAGATTTCTCGCTGTTTTTTGATGTTCAGATGGAAGAAACGTTCGTTCAAATCGACAAAATTACAGAGTGCTTTTTTGATTGTTACGTCCATTCCAGGAGTCGATTGTACTACCTCCGGCAGCCTGGCTTCCAGTACTCTTAATTTCTTCTCTGCCTCGGTTTTTATTTCCCGGTATTCTGCCGGGTCGAGCTGATCTTTTAGCATTAGATCCATCGCCTTACTCATTCTGCTCTGTTGCTCCTTCATTTCATCCAGCACCTGTTGCCGCGCATCCTTTTCGGTGCCTTTTAAGTTCGTATAGGCTTTTAAGGCGCTTGAAACGCAACCCGGTGATATAAAATGAATAATGCGGCACTGAATAAATTTTGCCTTATCGAAGCATTATTTAATTGCTAAATAAATTATAACAAGGTTATTCAGATTAATTAAGGAGTTTACCGTCGTTTTTATAAAAGCTGCAATGCACCACAAGCAGCCTCGATTTGTTGTGTGTTGTGAGCGTTATGGTACTATCGGTTTTCGTTAAGTCGTATTCCCCGTTTTTAAAACCATACGTTATCCATATTTCAGTACCTGTTTTGCTTCTGCCTGGTAAAACCTTTTGCGAAAAACTAACCGAAGTTATGCCGGTTAAAAGAGCAAAAACTAAAAAAAGATTTCATAATACATCTGTTATATAAGAAATGGCGTATCCTACTATCTAAGATACGCCATTCTTTTGTTCGTGAGCATTCGCCCTTATTCGTGTTTTTACTTTCTTACGCTTACTTTATAAACAGTAGTGCTATGGAAAGTTTGGCCGGGCCTTAATACCGTGTTCGGGAATTTAGGCTGGTTTGGCGAATCGGGATAGTGTTGCGTTTCTAAACAAAAAGCGGTGTGCTGCTGAATTTTCTTTCCGTCGTCGGTCACTAACGATCCATCTAAAAAATTGCCGGTATAAAATTGTATAGCTGGCTGGGTAGTCAGAACTTCCAACTGCCTTCCGGTAAGCGAATCGTAAACAACAGCTGCCTGGTGCAGTTTGGTGCTATCGCTATCGGTCAATACAAAGTTATGGTCGTAGCCTATCGGGTCGCCTTTTAACTCATTGAAGTGTGTTCCAATTTTTATGGGTTTAGTTAAATCAAACGCAGTGCCTTTTACAGCTTTTACTTCGCCGGTAGGTATCAGGTCAGGCCCAACCGGAGTATAATGATCGGCATTGATCTGTATTTCCTCGTCGATAATCGTATTCGTCGGGTCGGCACTTAAGTTAAAATAGCTATGGTTAGTGAGGTTTATCGGCGTAGCCTTATCGGTAGTGGCGGTGTATTCTATCTTCAACTCATCGGCATCGGTTAAAGTATATTTCACGGTTACCTTTAAGTTACCGGGGTAGCCTTCTTCGCCATCTTTACTTAAATAAGTCAGCGTTAACGATGGGATAGAGTCAACAACAGGTTCGGCGGTCCAGATCACTTTATCAAAACCTTTGTTGCCGCCGTGCAGGTGGTTGGTATGATCGTTCGTGGCCAGGGTATAGGTTTTACCATCCAAGGTAAACTTGCCTTTGGCTATGCGGTTACCGTAGCGGCCAATGAGCGCGCCAAAGTAAGGTACTTTAGCGGTGTATTTGGTGGCGCTGCCAAAGCCTAATACGATGTTGCCCATTTTGCCGTCTTTATCGGGCGTTATCCACGAGGTTACTTTGCCGCCGTAGTTGGATATTTGCACCTGTACGCCCTCTTTGTTGGTAAGCGTGTAAAGATCGACGTCGGTACTATCTACCTTGTCCCATTTTATTTTGGTGATGCCTGCTTTTGCTGCGTCGTTAGTGGTTTTTGTCATACACGATGTAAAAATTGAGCCTGCTATCAGGATGCCTGATAAGCCGGTCAAAAATATTCTTTTTTTCATTGGATTGGTTTTGTTTTTTTAATGGAAATGAAGCTATCATCAGCTCTGCTAATTTTGGTTTTTTAAGCGGTAGCTTATAATGGTTTCTTTGGATTTATATTTGGTTTTAACGGATGCTCTGTCAATAATAAAAAATTCCTCCGGATAATGCGCCTTATTTTAATTCTAACACCACAACCGAGTGCGGCGGGATGCTGGCAACCAGTTCGTCGCCTTCTTTTTTGGCATTGGTGAACGTTGCTATTTTTATTTTACCCGGATTTTCGAAGGTATTGATATCGGTAATATGAGCTGAAGTTAGGATCTGCCCGGTAACAGTTTTCCAGTTCAACCCGGTTAAAGCCGAGCGGATATTGATGCTTTTATTATTATCAATATTTACCAGCGAAATATGGATAGCGTTGCTGGCATCGACCGAGGCCGACACATTTAAGGCCGGTAATTTATTGCCGCCTACTTCGTAATCGGGCGATTCGAACTTAACAGGCAGGTATCTGGCATCCTGGTGTACTTTGTACAGATCGAAAACATGATAGGTTGGCGTTAGCAGCATTTTTTCTTTATCGGTCAGGATCAGCGCCTGTAAAACATTAATGGTTTGAGCCAGGTTAGCCATTTTTACACGTTCGCAGTGGTTGTTGAAAATATTTAAGGTTGATGCCGCGATCAAAGCATCGCGCAGGCTGTTTTGTTGGTACAATACGCCATGGTCGCCGGGTTCAGGATCGGTCCAGATGCCCCATTCATCAACCACCAAAGCCACTTTTTTTGCAGGGTCGTACTTGTCCATAATGGCCGAATGTTTGGTTACGATCTCGTCCATCTCGAGGCAGTTTTTCATGGTATTAAAATACTGCGCCTCATCAAAGTCAGTAGCCGAACCTTTTTTGTTCCAGTTACCGGTTGGCAAGGTATACCAGTGCAGGGTAAGGCCCCACATATGGGTACCTATCTGCTTCATGCACACTTCGGTCCAGTTGTAATCTTTCCCGTTCGAACCGCTGGCGATGCGTTTTAGCGGAGTACCCGGATAATCGCGGGCGTAGGTAGCATACCTGCGGTAATTTTCGCTGTAAAATTCGGGCGTCATGTTGCCGCCGCAGCCCCAGCTTTCGTTACCGACGCCCCAAAACGTTACTTTAAAAGGTTCAGGATGGCCGTTGGCTTTGCGCATTTCGGTTACGGTAGTTGATGCAGAACCATTCAGGTATTCCACCCATTTGGCCATTTCTTCCACGGTACCGCTGCCTACGTTACCGGCAATATAAGGCTCGGTATGCAGCAGGCTGCACAATTCCAAAAACTCGTGCGTACCAAAACTGTTATCCTCGCTTACCCCACCCCAGTTGGTGTTTACCATTTTGGGGCGCTGATCGCGCGGGCCGATACCGTCGCGCCAGTGGTATTCGTCGGCAAAGCAGCCGCCGGGCCAGCGCAGGTTGGGTATTTTAATTTTTTTCAGGGCCTCAACAATATCCAGGCGGATGCGATCCTGCTTGGCTACCGGTAGTTTTGGGTCGACCCAGAAACCGCCGTAAATGCAGCGCCCTAAATGCTCCGAAAACTGCCCGTAGATGTGGCGGCTGATGGTGAGTTTAGAGTCGTCGTTAGTAATAGTTAGCTTGGTTGCCGATTGTGTGTAGCCTTGATACGATAACAAGGCTATCAGGGCAAGTAACAGAAAAGATTTTTTCATACAGGTTTTTTTGGTTAGATAATAAAAGCATTGGCAGCCTTTCGGGAAACTAAGATAGGAAGATTTTAAAATAAACGTCTATTTAACAATTATTTTTTATCATAATAAATCCTGACCGATCTTATATTGTCCTGATTTTTTCTATTAATTTGCTACATTTATCAATTAGATTACTGCGATCAAATGAGTAAATATCCTCAGCAAAAACGTATGCTGATAGCCATTGACTGTATAGTTTTTGGCTTTGACGGCGAAAATTTAAAGCTGCTGCTGATACAGCGTGCCATCGAACCCGAAAAAAATAAGTGGAGCCTGATGGGCGGTTTTGTTGAACCCGACGAAAGCATTGATGACGCGGCTAACAGCATACTGAAAAAACTAACCGGGCTTGAAGGTGTTTACCTGGAGCAGATGCAGGCATTCGGCGAGGTTAAGCGCGATCCGGGCGAACGGATTGTGAGTATTGCTTATTTCGCGCTGATTGACATACACCAGTACGAGCAGCAGATCAGCCATGAATATCATGCCGAGTGGTTCCACATGGATCAGATCCCGTCGCTGATCTTCGATCATAACCAAATGGTTGATACGGCGCGTAAAAAACTGCGATATAAAGCTGCACTGCACCCTATCCTGTTCGAGCTGCTGCCCGAGAAGTTTACTATCCCGCAACTGCAGGCACTTTACGAAGGCATTTACGACAGCGTGTTCGATAAGCGGAACTTTAGCCGCAAGATATTATCGACCGGGCTACTGATCAAACAACAGGAAAAGGATAAACTGAACTCAAAAAAAGGGGCGTTTTATTATAAACTGGATAAAGGAAAATACAACGAGAACTTCCACGCGTTTTTGAATTTGATACCGAACCCGGATCATCTGCAGTTGATATAAGGCTTAGCCGTTGGTGCGACTATCAGCACGCTGTCTGTTGAGGATGGTAATCGCATTATCGGCAAGTTCGTCTGTAAGACCGATTGATGCGCTGGTAAGCACCAAATTATTTTTGATATGGGCGGGTAATTCACTCAGCCTCTTGTCATCGTCGAGTATCACAAATTCTTCGTTGGGGATATGTTGGGTTCTGTACCAACTTAAAATTTCATCCGCCCTACTATCTTCCAAGCTATCGCTTGCTAACCGATCGATCATTTCAGCGTTAATACCCCTCACTTTAAAAATACTGTGCCATTGCCTTATCGTATAATTATTTTTATGCGAAGTAGTAAGCAACAGAGAAGCATTGGTTTCGGTAATGATTTTGTGAAGCGCTCTTATTGACCGCGAATTGAACATAGGAAAGCCATCCGGCAATATCTCGGGCTTGCTCCACGAGTTTGCAGGTAACATCACACCGTCTATGTCTAATAATATCAGCATTAGACAAATGTAAAGTTAAATGTGGCAATTAAGCTTATGCCAACATCCTACAATAACTCACTAACCCGCTACAGTAAATAATTGCCCAAAAATTTCCGAATCTGAAAATATAAGTGTTATTTAGACACGAAAACCAATTATGCAAATGGATACTTATGTTATTGGCGTTGACTACGGGAGCGATTCGGTACGTTCGGTAATTGTCGATGCCCAAAATGGCCGCGAACTGGCTTCTTCTGTGTTTTATTATCCACGCTGGCAGCAGGGCCTGTATTGTAACGCGCCGCAAAACCAGTTCAGGCAGCACCCGTTGGATTATATCGAAGGTTTAGAAACCACCATAAAAGATTGTATCGCGAAAGCCGGCGGCGCAAGCATAGCTGCAGGCATTAAAGCTATAGCTGTTGATACCACAGGTTCGACGCCCGTTGCAGTGGACGAAAGCGGTACGCCATTAGCATTGCTGCCCGGTTTTGAAAGCAACCCCCACGCCATGTTTGTGTTGTGGAAGGATCATACCGGTATTAAGGAAGCCCAGGAAATAAACGAACACGCCACGAAGTTCGATACCAATTATTTACAATATGTAGGCGGGATATACTCGTCGGAATGGTTTTGGGCCAAGCTGCTGCGCACCCTGCGTGCCGACGAACAGGTACGCAACGCTTTATACAGCTGGGTTGAGCATTGCGACTGGATACCGTTTTTGCTAACCGGCGGTACCAAAGCATCCGAAATAAAACGCGGTCGCTGTTCGGCAGGCCACAAAGCTTTATGGGCGGCCGAATTTGGCGGGCTGCCGCCGGATGAATTCTTCTCGTCGCTCGATCCGCTTTTGACAGGTATTACTGATAAATTATTTAAAGAAACATATACTTCTGACGTACCTGCCGGAAATTTAAGCGCCGAATGGGCACAGCGTTTGGGGCTTTCGACCGATGTCGTTGTTGGCGTAGGTGCTTTTGATGCGCACATGGGCGCTGTAGGCGGGCAGATAGAGCCTTATCATTTAAGCAAAGTGATGGGTACTTCTACCTGTGATATTTTGGTGGCCCCTACTACCGACCTGGACGGCAAGCTCATTAAAGGTATCTGCGGGCAGGTTGACGGCTCGGTAATACCGGGTATGCTGGGCATGGAGGCCGGGCAATCAGCATTTGGCGATACCTATGCCTGGTTCCGCAACCTGCTGGCATGGCCGCTGCAAAATTTATTGTCGCAATCAAAGCTGATCGATGCACAAACCGCCGGTGCTTTGAAAGAAGAACTGACCGGCAAGATCATAGCCGAGCTAAGCAAGCAGGCGGCCTTATTACCTGTCGACGAAAACGAATTGGCTGTTGACTGGTTCAACGGCCGCCGCACGCCCGATGCCAACCAGGAGCTGAAAGGCGCCATCAGCGGTTTGGGTTTGGGCAGCGATGCACCACGGGTGTTTAAGGCGCTGGCGGAAGCTACCTGCTTTGGCGCTAAAAAGATCGTCGACCGCTTTATCAGCGAAGGCGTACCTGTTAAAGGGATCATCGGTGTGGGTGGTGTGGCCCGAAAATCGCCGTATATTATGCAGATGATGGCCAATGTACTTGGTATGCCTATCCGCATCCATAAGCACGAGCAAACCTGCGCTATGGGCGCCGCCATGTTTGCAGCAGCAGCGGCCGGTATTTACCCGAATGTGGAAGCAGCTATGGCAGCCATGGGCAGCGGTTTTGATATGGAATATTTCCCGCAACACGAAAGCCAGGCCATTTATGCTAAACGTTACGAACAATACAACAAATTAGGCGGCTTTATTGAGCAGCAAACAAAATAGAATAATGAGCAAATACAGTCATATACAAGAGGAGGCGTACCATGCCAATATGGAATTGCCAAAGTTGAACCTGGTGATCTTTACCTTTGGGAATGTGAGCGCGGTAGACCGTGATTTAGGCGTATTCGCCATTAAACCGAGCGGTGTGCCTTATGAGGATCTGACACCCGAGAGCATGGTGATTGTGGATTTTGACGGTAATACAGTAGCCGGCAAGCTGCGCCCGTCGTCGGATACAAAAACCCACGCTGTTTTATATAAACATTGGGACAGCATAGGCGGCATAGTGCATACGCACTCGACCTACGCTACGGCATGGGCGCAATCGCTGCGGGATATCCCGATCTTTGGGACTACGCATGCCGATTACAATACGGTGGACATTCCCTGCGCACCGCCCATGAGCGATGAGATGATCAAAGGTGATTACGAATATCAAACCGGTTTCCAGATCATGGAGTGCCTGCAGGAAAAAGGCATGAGCTATAAAGAGGTCGAAATGGTTTTAGTGGGTAATCACGCGCCGTTTACCTGGGGTAAAAACGCGCATAAAGCGGTACATAACAGCGCTGTATTGGAAGCCATCGCGCAAATGGCTTTATTGACCGAACAGATAAACCCGAACGCGCCACGCCTGAAAAATGCTTTGATCAATAAGCATTATGAGCGTAAGCATGGCGAGGGGAGTTATTACGGACAGTAAGTGTTAGTCTGGAGTCGTGAGTTCTGAGTCTGGAGTCAAAAAAAGGACTCAGGACTAAAGACTCGAGACTCAGGACTGGATTCCGCGTTAGCGATTGGAGCGGATACCGGCCCGTGACTAAGGCCTGCAGGAGTATGAGCGGAAAGCGCGGGCCGCAGGTAACGCCCAAATGAAATTGATAGAAATATAAACCGATAACTAATGATGCTATTTACAACGAGCAAAAACGAAAGCTTGCACAGCGTGAATATTGCACGCAGAAGATTTCTCCCTCTGGTCGAAATGACAATGGTGTTTTTGGGTTTATTGGTTAGCAATATATCTAGGGCTCAAACTACCGATTTCCATAACTGGGCGCCTACGCCGCCAATGGGCTGGAACAGCTGGGATTGTTTTGGGCCGACTGTGGTTGAAAGCGAAGTAAAAGCCAATGCCGATTACATGGCCAAAAACCTGAAAAAGTTTGGCTGGGAATATATTGTGGTGGATATCCGTTGGTATGTGGGGAACGATCATGCGCATGGCTATAACGAAAAAGACCCGGACTATGTGCTGGATGAATACGGGCGTTTTCAGCCGGCGGTAAACCGTTTTCCATCGGCCGCAGGTGGTAAGGGATTTAAGCCTTTGGCTGATTATATCCATAGCAAAGGGCTGAAATTCGGCATCCATATAATGCGTGGTATACCGGTTGAGGCGGTAAAACGCAACCTGCCGATATTGGGCAGCAAAGCTACAGCCAAAGATATTTACAGTACCGAAGGGCAATGCAAATGGCTGCACGATATGTATACCGTTGTTGGCGGACGGGATGGCGCGCAGGAATATTATAATTCGCTGTTTGCGTTGTATGCCAGCTGGGGGTTGGACTTTGTCAAGGTTGATGATCTTTCGCGCCCGTACCATACCGATGAAGTAAACATGATCCGGAAGGCGATCGATCTGACCGGAAGAAAGATCGTATTAAGCACTTCGCCGGGTGAAACACCGATCAATGCGGCTACAGAGGTACAGCAACATGCCAATATGTGGCGTACGGTTGACGATTTTTGGGATAACTGGAAGATGCTGAAGGAGCATTTTGATGTTTTTGAACGCTGGAACCAATACCGCATACCCGGTGGATGGCCTGACGGCGATATGCTGCCTTTGGGCAATATCGGCCTGCGCGCCGAGCGTGGCAACGCGCGTATGACCGCCTTTACGCACGATGAACAATATACGCTGATGACGCTGTGGTGCATCTTCCGCTCGCCGCTGATGTTTGGCGGCAACCTGCCCGATAATGACGAGTTTACGCTATCGCTGCTGAATAATAAGGAAGTGATGAACGTGCTGAAAAACAGTGCTAACAATAGGGAGCTTTTTCGTAACCAGCACGTTATTTGCTGGGTTGCCGATGACCCCAAAACCGGCGACAAATATGTAGCCCTGTTCAACCCGGCCGATGACCCGGAGCCTGTAACTGCGTCGGTTAAATTAAGCGAACTGGGTTTTAGCTCGGCTTGCAAGGTGAAGGATTTATGGAATAAAACCGACCTGGGCAAATTTACGGGCGAATTTGCGGTAAGCATTAATAAACATGGCGCGGGGCTGTATCGGGTGAGCGGGAAGTAGTGAATGGTGAGTGATGAGCGGTTGGCATGGCGTAGGGACACACCCCTAACCCCTCCCAAGAGGGGAATTTAACAGAAGTAAAAAGTAAACAGAAATAACAATGATAGATTTAAAAACACTTGAAGTTTGGTTTGTAACCGGCAGTCAGGATTTATATGGTGAGGAAACTTTAAGGCAGGTTGCCGAACATTCGCAACAGATAGCCAAAGCGTTCGATGCTTCGGCGCAGATACCGGTGCGCGTGGTATTTAAGCCGACCGTAAAATCGACCGAAGAAATTTATAAAACCCTGCAGGAAGCCAATACCACCAAAAACTGTATCGGCATCGTTGCCTGGATGCACACCTTTTCGCCGGCTAAGATGTGGATCAACGGTTTAAAGATATTACAAAAACCAATGCTGCACCTGCACACGCAGTTTAACAGCGATATCCCATGGCAAACCATCGATATGGACTTTATGAACCTGAACCAGAGCGCCCACGGCGACCGTGAGTTTGGTTTTATCATGAGCCGTATGCGTTTGAACCGCAAGGTGGTTGTCGGCCACTGGCAAAGCGCTGAGGTACTGGAGCAGATCGGTGCCTGGACCCGTGTTGCCGCTGGTTGGAACGACTGGCAGGGTGCGCGTTTTGTGCGCTTTGGCGATAATATGCGCTATGTTGCAGTTACCGATGGCGATAAGGTTGAGGCCGAGTTGAAATTCGGCTATTCGGTTAATACGCACGGTGTTGGCGACCTGGTGAAAGTGATCAACGCCATCAGCGATGCTGAGATTGATAAGCTAACCAAAGAGTACGAAGACATTTACGCCGTGGTACCGTCGCTTAAAAAAGGCGGCGATCAATACCAATCATTACGCGAAGCCGCTAAAATTGAGTTAGGCATACTGGCCTTTTTACAGGATGGCAATTACAAAGGCTATACCGATACTTTTGAAGACCTGCATGGCATGGCGCAACTGCCGGGTATTGCTTCGCAGCGATTGATGGGTAAAGGTTATGGCTTTGGCGGTGAGGGCGACTGGAAAACTGCTGCCCTGGTACGCGCCATGAAAGTGATGGGCAGCGGCCTAAAAGGCGGCAACTCGTTTATGGAAGATTATACCTACCACTTTAACCCGGCAAACCCGATGGTGCTGGGATCGCACATGCTCGAGATCTGTGAGTCGATAGCGATGGGCAAAGCTAATTGCGAGATACACCCGCTTGGCATCGGTGGTAAAGCCGACCCGGTGCGTTTGGTATTTAACGTAGCCGGCGGCCCGGCGCTTAACGCATCGATAGTGGATATGGGCAACCGTTTCCGCCTGCTGGTTAACGAGGTTGAAGCCGTAGCGCCACAGCACGAGCTACCAAAACTGCCTGTAGCCCGTGTGCTGTGGAAACCACTGCCCGATATGAAAACCGGCTGCGCGGCCTGGATACTGGCCGGCGGCGCGCACCATACCTGTTACAGCCAGAACCTGAGCAGCGAGCAACTGGTTGATTTTGCCGAAATGGCGAACATCGAGTGTGTATTGATCGACAAAGACACCAAGATACACCAGTTTAAAAATGAGCTGAGGTGGAGTGATGCTTCCTATAGATAGTCCGAAGCAGGAAGCTTGAACCAGCAAGTTTTTTAAGAACAAAGCCCTTTCGTTGGATGACGGAGGGGCTTTTGAATTTAATTTTGACTTTTAACTTTCCAAAATCGCTTTAATCTGTACCAAAATAGGGTTCCAGCCTTCGCCGTTGTTGTAGGTATCTTTATAGCGCTTTTCGCCATCGGCAGCGTTTTCAAAACCGCTTTGGGTTACAGTGAGAGTTGTTTGGCCGTCGGCCTCAGTCAAGGCGTACTCTACATCCAGATAATTTTCGGGGATATCGGGCATGCCCGAGTTTGGATCGATGACGGTATATACCAAGCGCTTGCCGGGTTCTATCGCAACTATATTGCCTTTAACCGGGATAAAGGGCTTGCCTTCATATTCCATCCGCCAAAGCAATGGGCTGCCCGGCTGCCAGTCGGAAACGGTTTCGCAGCCGAACATATATTTTTTGGTTTGCTCCGGGTTTACCAGTGCATCCCAAACTTTAGCGGCTGGGGCGTTGATGGTAACTACGCTTTTAACGATCATTGGCTGGCTCATAGGAAGCAAAAATAATTTTATTGAAAAACCGGTTCGTTTATTTATCTGCAAAGTACAAATAAACAAACCGGTTTTAAGTAATTGTTGTGCTTATTTTTTAAACGATACTTTAAAACCAGTTACCTGCCATGCAGGCAGATCGGCAGGTTTGGTAATGACGAGGGCATCGTCGGTTTGTTTCCAATCAAGCTTTTTTGTGCTGCCCAGCATAGTTACCGATGCGATAGCTTTATCGGCATATTTAGCGCTTTTGCCTAACGATTTGATGCTGATATCGCTTACCGGTGTTGCCATGCAGAAGGCATAAAGATCATTGCCTTTGGTTGTAAAACGAATATCGGTTGGCTGATATGCGCTCACATCGCTTAAGCCGCCAAAATGGCCTTTCTTCTGGTTTGCCTTGATGGTGGATGGGCCCTCGCCATAAATCTTCCAGGGGCGGGTACCGTAAATACCTTCGCCGTTAACCGGCGTCCAGTCGGCAATCTGTTGTACGATGTTCAACACATCAGGTTCGAGATCGCCCTCGGGTGTTTGAACGATGTTGATCAACAGGTTACCATTTTTGCTAACAATATCGACCAGCATTTGTATCACCTCGTTACCGGTACGGTATTTTTGACCGGTGCGGTAATACCAGTCGCCAATGGAGGTGTCGGTTTGCCACGGAAACGGACTGATAGAGTCTAACACGCCACGTTCTACATCCTGCGCCCATTTACCCGATGATGGCTCTTTACAGTTATATACCGCATCGAGTTTGCCGTTATGAAAAGCCATATTACCATTGTAAAAATTGGCCAGCATACTGCGGCCGATTTCGTCGAACGGCAGTTTGCTGTCGGAGTATAACAGGTCGGGGTGATAGGTATCTACCAGTTCTTTCACATCGGCATACCACTCTTTCATCCATTCGGGATTGGTTGTAAGCCAACCCTTATCGTCGGGCGCGGCTTTGGTATGGTAAAGGTCAGCATATTGCGGATCGTTGCCATCATAGGGCACACCTTTATACATGCCACCGGTATCGGCGCTGTGTGCGCTTTGATACCAGGTATAACTGGCGGCCAAATGCTCGGACACGCCGAATTTTAGCCCCTGATTTTTGGCGGCCTTTTGCCACAGGCCAACCACATCTTTATGCGGCCCCATTTTTACAGCGTTCCAGCGGTGAATTTTTGAGTCCCACAAAAAGAAATTGTCGTGATGGCTGCCCATGCTTACAAAGTATTTGGCGCCAGCCTTTTTGTATAAGGCCATCAGCTTTTCGGGATCCCATTTTTCGGCTTTCCACAATGGGATAATATCCTTGTAACCAAATTTGGATGGCGTACCATAATGCTCTACATGATATTTGTTTTGATGGCTGCCTTGTATATACAGGTTTTTAGCATACCAATCGCCCTGGCGCGGAACGGCTTGCGGCCCCCAATGAGCCCAGAAACCCAGTTTGGCATCGCGAAACCACCCGGGGTATTGATACTGCTTTAAAGATTCGTCGGTTGGTTTAAACTTGCCACTATTAATAGACAAAGGTTCTTGTGCCAGGGTGTTAATTGTAAATGCGACAATTAAACTACCGCACAGCAATACAGGCTTAAAAAGCGGGTGCTTCTTCATAATTGGTTAATAAATTTAAAATACTCCGGTTAGCTGGGGCAGATAACCCCGGTTTACAGAGAGGTTATCACAGATGCAATTTGGCAATAATTAATTATACCCCAACAGCTTAGTGGTTAACTGAATTGTTATAATAGTAAACTATCTTGGCAGTTTTATCAGGGTAACCGCCAATATGCGGTATCAATTGAGTAGTGTATCGAAGTAGGTACCGGTAAAGTCATCGGCAAAGTGCAACACATTAGGCAGCGCAGTAAATTCGTCTGCGTGATGGGTTGTGGTTAACACCACAGTTTTCATCCCGGCGTTTAAAGCAGCCTCGACCCCTTTGGGTACGTCTTCAAAAACCAGGCAATCGGCTGGGTTAACACCTAATTGTCCGGCAACTTTTAAATAGGTTTCGGGATGGGGTTTGCTTAGCACCACATCGTCGGCACTCACAATGGCTTTAAAATAATGACGGATATTGAGGTTATCGAGCACAAAATCGATATTGAAAGGGATAGCGGCCGAACCAATGGCCATCAAAATGCCTTTTTGATACGCGGCTTCTAAAAACTCGTGCAGTCCGGGCAGCAAAGCAAGTTCGTCGAAATATTCCTGCTGATAACGCTTTTCTTTTTCGAAGGACAGGGCGACCATCTCGTCCATGCTAAACCTTTCGGGGCCAAACATGCGCACCAATACCTCGGGGTTTTTACCGTACATCTGCTGCTTTACTTCGTCCCAGCTAAAGTTACCGCCAAGGTCGTTATTTAACAGGTGGCGCCAGGCACGGGTATGGTATTCCATATCGTTGATCATGGTGCCGTTCAGGTCGAATATAAAAGCTTTGTAAGGTGATGCCATGCCGCAAAAAACCGAAAAAGATTGGCTTATCGCAAGTAAAAGCCGGCAGATAAATGTCATAATTTGTATTTGTTATGTCGTCGAATTTGTATATTTAACTAATATTCACCCTTTTAACTTAAACCTTATTATGGACATTTCGAAACTCAACTGGGCCGCAATTATTGTGGCAACTTTGTCCGGCTTTATTATTGGCGGCCTATGGTACTCAAAGATATTATTCGGCGCCACCTGGATGCGCGAAACTGGTATCACCGAAGAACAGGCAAAGCAGGGCAATAAAGGCAAGCTCTTCGGCCTGGCATTTTTATGGACATTAGTAATGGCCTTTAACCTGGCCATGTTTTTAAACGATGCAAAAACAACTGCTTCGTGGGGAGCTACCGCAGGTTTTTTAGCAGGCTTTGGCTGGGTTGCCATGGGCTTGTTTATTACCGGCCTGTTTGAGAAGCGATCGACCGCTTATATGTTGATCAACGCCGGCTATCTTACCGTTGCCCTTACGGTGATGGGACTGATTATCGGTGCCTGGAGATAATAAAAAAGGAGCTATTTTAACAGATAGCCCCTTTTTGTTGTTAAGCATTTATTGAGGATTATGCCTCGTCAGGCACAAATTTCATTGATAACGAATTAACGCAGTGGCGGGTGTTTTTAGGTGTGAACCTTTCTCCCTCAAAAACGTGGCCCAGGTGCGCGCCGCAATTGGCGCAAACAATTTCTACACGGCGGCCATCGGCATCTAAAACACGTTTTACAGCACCGGGTATTTCGTCGTCAAAACTTGGCCAGCCGCAATGCGAGTCGAACTTATCGGCCGAACGATATAAGGGCGAATTACAGCGGCGGCACTCGTAAACACCGGGCAGCTTGTTATTGGTGTATTCGCCGGTAAAGGGGCGCTCGGTACCTTTATGTACAATTACGTATTCTTCTTCGGGGGTTAATTTATTATATTCCATTTTTAATGATTACTCCGATTTTTTGATTTGATTTCACTGATTAGTAAAGCGGTTTGATGTTTAAATATACGACAAATTGCGGGCCACGATTTGTTTGGCAGGCGCTTGTTTACATGTGGTTGACGGAAATTAATCAGATCCGCAACCACCACAGGATGAACCACCGCAGCTTGAACCGCCACCACAATTTGAGCCACAAGACGAGCCTGAACCAGATGTGTCTGTAGTAAAAAAGGTGTTGTTATCTACATAAGTTGTTAATGGTGCGAACGACCATACAAAAACTGCACTGCCCAATAAAAAATACTGCCAGTCCCAGGTATCATATTCCGGATCGGTTGGTGTTATACCATCCTTATAGAAAGCCGGTATCTTGTAAGTAGTGATTATGGTAGTGAGGCGATAAAGGTACCCGATTGCGATCAATGCAAAAACCACTAAAAAACCAATTATAATAGTAACCGGCTTTTCGCGCAGGATGCCAGTTGCCAATCGCACCAGCCCCAGTAAAAGCACTACGTACAGGATTGCAAAATTCAGATCGAAAATACGGATGAGCTGCTCAGAGTTGCGGATATGTGCTTTGAGCGCATCCATTGAGCGTACTGTTTTATTAAACGCGGGCTTAAGCTTCAACAGATTTACCAGCGCGGGATAGCTGATGCCGGGGTTGGCAGCAACAGCTTGTGCGGCGCAAAACATTGCCGGGTTATTGATGTTTGCAACATCATCAGTTATCAGTTTTTCATCTGAAGTAATCCTAATGTTTTTATTGGCGACAAGATTGTTTACAACACCATGAATAACGGGCGTGATACCATTGCTTTTGAGATAAACAAGTTCGAGCGGTGCCAGGTTAAATACAAAGCTGTTTTGAGGCCATTGTTTAATAATTTTACTCACCCTGCCTGAGTTATAAACCTCAAGGCTAATAATGGAGATTAGAAAGACACCAGAATAGCCTTCAATAAAATAGGGGTTATCTATCCGGATATACAAGGGCTGCAACAGGTAATAGGCAACAGCAAACAGCGGAATCAGCAGGCCAAATGCGATACCGATTCTTTTTTCGATTGTTGACTTTGCCCGGTTCATGCTTAACGGGGCGTAAATATCCTCAGCATTCCATATTTCGGCAGGTTGCACACCAAAGTTCTCCTTGTAAAGTTTTTCAGTTCGGCTTTTAGCACGATCAAATAAAGCAAAGTCGCTTTTAGTGTGTGTAGAAGGTATATGTGCGATCCTTTTTCCTAATACCGTGCAAAAAGCATCATACGATTGTGTAAATATCAGGTGCTGATGCCACACGATATCCACTATAACCGATGGTGAAACCATCTCATCGGATATAGCGGCAAGGTACATGAATTTTTTATATTCGACTATAGCCTTTGCGGCGAAGTTGGCCGGCCAATAGTTCTCGTTTTCGAGACGTGTGGAAAAACCGTATTCGCTCAACGGTTCGTCGAGGTTAAATTTGAATACGGCTTCCCATAATTGTGATTCCATTAATTTGATGATATATCCGTATAAATATATTTTTTTAGCCCGAAACAAAAAAATCCCGACCATCCGGCCGGGATCTCTCATTAAAGTATTTAGGTTTCGAATTACATTTTATAGAAAAACATGTCCTTGACGATCTTGCCATCCTTCACCTCATACACGCATATTTCGCTCATTTGTGTACGGCCGTGCTGTTTGTAGGTAACATCCATATCCATCGCGCATGAAAAATAATTGCCCCCGACTACCGGATCGGACACCTGGGCGCTATGCACCTCTTCTACCGATGCGTACCACTCGTTATTTTTAGCGATAACGGCTTCCTTGCCCGTAACAGCCTGCCCGCCGTTAACCATAGGCTCAGTGCTTTCGATGTTATCGGCGTAAAGGTCTTCAATGGCCTCCATAAACTTGCCTTCGCGGCAATGTTGAACCAGTTTGTTTGCTACTTCCTGCGTACTCATGATCTTTTGATTTATTGGTTTGTATTATAAAGTTAACCAATTAACTGTTAAGCAATCAATAACTGGCTATTAAATTTGGTCCGTCGTATTGTTTTTTGGCGAAACTCTTTGGGTATATCAAACTAAAAAAATTGGCAGCCGGATTAACGATCGTATTAATTGATTTGAAAATACTTATATTTGATTAAAACGCAGTCAATGGATATTCAGGCAGAAAAACTTCATTTAATTAAATGGTTGGCAGATATCAATGAGCCTTCTGTTATCAAACGTTTTTTAGATCTGAAAAAAGCGGAAGAAACGGATTGGTGGGATACGCTTAGCGCTGACGAAAAAGCCGATATAGAAGAAGGGCTAAAACAAGCCGATGCCGGAGAACTGATCCCTCATGATGAGGCTATGTCAAAATATGACAAATGGCGTTCGAAATAGCCTGGTCGCCTAAAGCTATTGAGGGTTATAACGCTATTATAACCTATCTTGAAGAAAACTGGACCGAACGGGAGATCAGAAATTTCGTTAAGGAATCTGACGAGGTTTTCGCATTGTTGAAAGAACATCCTGAAATGTTTCAGAAATCTACACGTTACAAAACCATATAACGTGGTTTACTTAACAGATTGACCATCGTTACTTATCGCGTTCAACCACGAAAGAAACAAATTCAACTCTTAAATATCAGGGGAACACGCCAAAAGCCACGGGTCTAAAACAAAAATCCCAGCCTCACAGCCAGGATTTCTCATATCTAAATACTAAATACTCAGTACTAATTACTTTTTCAATTTTGCAATCTCCTCTGCCATAGCAGCACCGATATCGGCAGGCGATTGTACCACGCGGATACCGCACTCGGCCATGATCTTCATCTTGGCAGCAGCAGTATCATCGGCACCGCCAACAATTGCACCGGCGTGGCCCATACGGCGGCCTGCAGGAGCAGTTTGACCGGCAATGAAACCTACTACCGGTTTAGTACCGTTAGCTTTTATCCAGCGGGCGGCCTCGGCTTCCATACCGCCGCCAATTTCGCCTATCATAATAATACCGTGGGTATCAGGGTCGTTCATCAGCAGTTCAACAGCTTCTTTGGTTGGCGTGCCGATGATCGGGTCGCCACCGATACCGATAGCGGTAGTGATACCCAAACCAGCTTTTACTACCTGGTCAACCGCTTCGTAAGTTAAGGTACCCGATTTTGAAACCACACCTACATTACCTTTTTTGAAGATAAAGCCTGGCATGATACCAATTTTAGCTTCATCGGCAGTGATGATACCCGGGCAGTTAGGGCCAATCAGGCGGCAATCACGGTCGCTGATGTATTCTTTCACCAAAACCATATCCTTTGTAGGGATACCTTCAGTAATACAAACAATCACTTTAATACCAGCTTCCGCAGCTTCCATAATGGCATCGGCAGCAAACGCAGGCGGAACGAAGATGATCGATACATCGGCACCTGTCTTATCAACCGCATCTTTAACAGTATTGAAAACCGGGCGGTCCAGGTGGCTTTGGCCGCCTTTGCCTGGTGTAACGCCACCCACAACCTGGGTTCCGTATTCTATCATCTGCGATGCATGGTAAGTGCCTTCGTTACCTGTAAAACCTTGTACTATAACTTTAGAATCTTTGTTTACTAAAACACTCATGGTTTGGATTTTTGTTGCGCAAATCTAATCTTATTGACTATAATGTCAAAACTTCACCCTATCTAATTACATTAAAAAACAAAATGTAGCAGTATTATTGCGTAAGGTCAGGGTCGGTCAGCGCGAAGCCTGTATCGGTCTCTTTCTTTTTGTAGATGGCTATGGGCTCCACGGTTACGATCACCTCTAAAGTTGGCCATACCGTCGCCTGGAAAAGGTGCCCGCCACGCACTGTGCCATCGCTTTGGCTCACGCTCATGTGCACATGTACTACCGGCTTGCTGTTAAACAAGGTAATGTTGCCGATGAACGATACTGTTTCGGCCTGGCCCTTAACGGGGATGATATGATACATCTGCTTTTCCCTGTCGTAACAACCGATCCGTGTGGAACTCATAGCCCCCAGCCCGGTAAACGAGGCAAAGGTGATGTTGTTCTTTTCGGCAAATTCGGTGAGGCCCGAAAGTACGTCATCGCCGCGCTGCATCACAACCAAATACGTTTTGTGTCCGCGGCCGGTTTCATTTAATAGTTTAAACCTCATACCTGGTGCGGCATTTGGCGTCACTACTTGCCCGGGTTTAACGTATTCGTCCTGCGCCGAGGCGGTGATGGTAATTAGGGAAACAAAAATAGCGAAGAGTGAGTTTTTGAGCATAGGTAAGGTAATGAGGCGCTAAAATAACAAATTTTCGGGTTGATATGCTTACCGACCTGGTCGCGCTCTTTATCGTATCTGCTGCGTTGCCGAACCGGCGAAGTAGCCAGCATTAGTCAAAATATTCCGCTATTAGTTATCAATTTGCAACGCTTCTACCGCCACCGGCGTAAATTCCTTTTCACTCTTAGCAATCACCACCGCTGCAATCCCATTGCCGATCATATTGGTTATAGCCCGCGCTTCGGACATAAACCTGTCTACACCCAGCAATATCGCCATGCCTTCAACAGGGATCATTTGGGTAGCGGTTAAGGTTGATGCCAGTACGATAAAACCGCCGCCGGTTATCGCAGCTGCGCCTTTTGAGGTAAGCATCAGGATACCGATGAGTGTCAGTTCCTGCGTGAGCGACAGAGGTATCTGGTACACCTGGGCCAGGAATATCACTGCCATTGACATGTAGATCGTCGTGCCATCCAGGTTAAAGGAATAACCGGTAGGGATAACCAAACCAACAACCGACTTGGAGCAGCCGAATTGCTCCATCTTTTCCATCATGCGTGGCAGCACTGATTCGGATGAGGACGTACCCAAAACTACCAGTATCTCTTCGCGGATGAATTTGAGGTATCGCCACAGGCTGAACTTATACAACCGGCAAATGATATTAAGCACCACAAAAACGAACAGGAACATGGTGAGGTAAACCGAGCCCATTAGCGCTCCCAAAGGTTTCAATGTTTTGATGCCGAAAGTGCCCACGGTAAAAGCCATCCCGCCAAAAGCGCCGATGGGGGCCAGCTTCATCACCACCTTCATGATATTGAAAAATACTTTGGATAGTTTATCGAACGTGCCGATCAATGATTCGCCTGCTTTGCCCATGTGACTCAAACCATAACCAAACAACACGGCAAAGAACAGGATCTGCAGAATATCACCTTTGGCAAAAGCCTCGAAAATGTTTTTGGGTACGATGTGGGTAAAAAAGTCGACCCAGTTCATCTCTGCGGCTTGTTTTTGGTAATCGGCAATTTTGGAAACGTCGAGGGTTTTATGGATAAAGCCTTCGCCGGGTTTTAACAGGTCGGCAACAACAATTCCTATCACCAGGGCAAACGTGGTTACTATCTCGAAGTACAGCAAAGCCTTGCCGCCTACCCTGCCCACTTTTTTAATATCGCCCATACCGGCTATACCCAACACTATGGTGAGGAAGATGATGGGTGCGATGAGCATTTGTATAAGGCTTACAAACGTGGTGCTGATGACCTTTGCCGATGGCGCGAACGCCGGGAAAAATACGCCCACCAGCACACCTAACAATATCGCGATAAGTACCTGGAAAGTTAAGTTGGAGATTATTTTGTTCATCCGATCAGTTCATTGGTTCATTGGTTCATTAGTTCATTTGTGTATAACACATATCACTATATCGTTTCCTAAGATATTGAAAAACTAACGAATAGAGAAGACCAGTGAACTGATGAACCAATGAACTAATCGCGTGCTATGCCTGCCGAATTAAATTGCAGATCGTAGAGTTTGCGGTAGTAACCGCCCTCAATACGAAGCAACTCCTGGTGGGTGCCGGTTTCTTTAATTTCACCGTGGTCGAGTACGATGATCCGATCGGCATTTTGGATGGTGGAGAGGCGGTGCGCAATTACTATCGCCGTACGGCCTTCCATTAATTTGTAGATGGCGTTCTGGATCAGTATCTCGGTTTCGGTATCTACAGATGAGGTGGCTTCGTCTAACACTAAGATCTTCGGATCATAAACCAGCGCACGGATAAACGAAATAAGCTGCGCCTGCCCTGATGAAAGCGTTGCACCACGCTCCATCACATTATAATCATAACCGCCGGGCAAACGTTCAATAAATTCGTGCGCACCAACCTCTTTTGCTGCCTCGATCACTCTTTCGCGGGTGATGGCCGGGTTGTTCAAACTGATGTTATTGGCTATGGTATCCGAAAACAAAAACACATCCTGTATCACGGTAGCGATTTTTGAGCGCAGGAAATTGATATCGTAATCGCGTATATCCACCCCATCTATTTTCGCGATGCCTTTGCTGATCTCATAAAAACGGTTGAGGATATTAATGGTCGACGATTTACCGGCACCTGTAGCGCCTACCAGGGCCAGGGTCTCGCCGGGTTTAACGTGGAAGGAAATATCTTTCAGTACCCAGTTCTCGTCGTTATAGGCAAACCAAACATCTTTGAATTCGATTTCGCCATCCATGTTCTCCGGATGCAGGTGGCCGGTATTGGCCACCACTTCGTCGGTATCTAAAACTTTAAAGATGCGATCGGCGCCCACCATGCCCATTTGCAAGGTATTGAATTTATCAGCCAACTGGCGTATCGGGCGGAACAACAAGTTGAGCAGTGTGATAAAGGCCAGGATAACACCCGGTGTTACGCCCCGCTTGTTTGCCGATATGGCTACCAGTTCCTGGTCGGTCAATATCCGTTTGGCGCCATACCAAACCAGCAAGCCCAGCGCCAGGGCCGAAAATATCTCGACAACCGGGAAGAAGATAGAGTAATACCAGTTGGAGCGGATGTTGGCATCGCGGTATTTGGTGTTCACGTTCACAAACTTGCGGTATTCCTGATCTTCGCGGGCGAAGTATTGGATGATGCTGATACCCGAGATATGCTCCTGCAAAAAAGTATTGAGCTGTGCTACCTGGGTACGCACTTCCTGGAAAGATGATTTGATGGCTTCCTTAAAGATATAGGTAGCGGCTATCAAAAAAGGCATCGGTATCAGGGTGATGAGCGCCAGTTTCCAATCCACAAACAGCATATAGGCGATGATGGCTACTACCAGTAAAAGATCGCCGATGATGGAGATCAGGCCTTCGGAAAAGATATCGGCGATGGTTTCGAGGTCGCTAACGGTACGGGTAATCAACATCCCGATAGGCGTACGGTCGAAATATTTTAAGCGCAGGCTGGTGATATGGTTAAAAATATCGATACGCAGGTCGCGGATAACCGACTGGCCCAGGGCGTTAGTCATGAAGGTTTGGTAATACTGTGCCGCGGTTTGGATGATCAATACCACGATCATGGCGATAGACATATATACCAGCCCGGGGTAATTACCGGGCAGGATATAATCGTCCAGCGTTTTTTGGATGAGGATAGGCTGCACTAAAGCCACAGCCGCTAAAAACACCGTGAGGAAAGCCGCCACCACAAAGGTTTTGTTATAGGGTTTTACGTAGTGCATTACGCGCCCCAGTAATTTCCAGTCTAACGCTTTGCCTGTTATACCCCCCCCGCCCCCTGAAGGGGAGGCCTTTGAATTGCTATCTTTTTTGTCGTCGCTCACTGCAGCAAAGTTAAATATTATTTAGGATGAGTTCCCCCTTTAGGGGGTTAGGGGGTATGGATATTTTACCTCAGTTAAATACAGCCCGCAGGCCGGTACCGATGTGCCTGCATTGGACCGATTTTTACTTTCAATAATTTCGCGCACATCTTCGGGTGTTATTTCGCCGTTGCCAACCATCATGAGTGTGCCTACTATCGCCCGCACCATGTTGCGCAAAAAACGATCGGCCGAGATATGGAAGATCAGTTTACCATCCTGCTCCAGCCATTCGGCGCGGCTTATTTTGCAATTGTTGGTTTTTACCTGCGTGTGCGATTTGCTAAAACAACTAAAATCGGTATATTCCATGATGATCTTCGCTGCCTGTTTCATCAAATCCACATCGGGTTTGTGACGAAGCATCCATGAAAAATTGTTCAAAAACGGATTTTTTTCGAAATGGATATGATATTCGTACGAACGTTGCGTTGCATCAAAACGGGCGTGCGCGTCGGGGTGAACGGGGACCAAACGTTTAGCCGCGATATCGTGTGGAAGCAGGGCGTTGATGCTGCGCAATTTTTGTCCATAGTCCATAGTCGCTAGTCCATGGCTCTCTTCGTTGTTTTGTTTCTCTATGGCCCATGGTCTATGGTCTATGGTCTCTTCTTCTACATCAAAATGCGCAAACAACTGCCGGGCGTGCACGCCTGTATCGGTGCGGCCGGCGCCGGTGGTTTCGATCGGGGTGCGGAATACCGTGCTTAAAGCCTTATCCACCAACTCCTGTACCCCTACCGCGTTGGGCTGACTTTGCCAGCCGTGGTAACGGGTACCATCATAAGCCAGCTCGATAAAATAACGTTGATTTTGAGGCACGCGCAAAGTTAACCAAAGCTGTAATAATTGCTTAAACAAATTATCTTTGCCCTATCAATATACAACAATCATGATCCAAAGAATACAAAGCATATTTTTCCTGTTCGCCAGCCTGGCTTTACTGGCACTTTTCCTTTTCCCGCTGGTGCACGGCATTAACGTGGATGGCGTGGCCGAGAATATCAAGATAGACGGTGTTTACCAGATCATCAACGGGCAGCCGGCACGCACGGTATCTTTCCTGATGTTGACCATTATTACCGTAATACTGGCTATTGTACCGCTCGTTGCCATCTTTATGTACAGCAACCGCAGGCTGCAGCTGGCCCTGGCCTACAGCAGTATCCTGGCCATTATCGGCCTGAGCTTTTGGATGAGCCAAACCGTACAGGGCGTTTTACACGGCGCAACCCTGCGTACAGATAATTATGGTATCGGGATGTTGCTTTCATCAATCAGCATCGTTTTCCTGCTCGGCGCTGCGCGTAATATTAAAAAGGACGAGAAATTGGTGAAGAGCGCGGATAGGCTGAGGTAAGGTTAAAAGTTAAAATTCAAAAGTCAAAAAGCCTTTGAACATCCCGCGTTAGCGATTGCAGCGGATACCGGCCTGTGGCTAAGGCCGGTGCAGTATGAGCGTAAAGCGCGGGCCGCAGGCAACGCCCTACATAGAATTAAGATTAACTGGAACAAAGAGTAAGGAACAAGGATAAAAGACCTTTTCTTGGTTATTCTTCATCTTTGCTCTTTGTTCCTTGCTCCTTAATCCGCTATACCAAAATGCTTTTATTTCAATTAGTTACCGCACCGTTGCTTTTGCAATTAAATAAGCGTACCTTTGCGGCATATTTGGCAATGTAGCCAAGTACGTTTTTTAAAATATTCATGAACCCATTTATTGAACTGGGAATCCGTCATGATATTGTTAATGCCATCGCTGAATTAGGATTCGAAAATCCTACGCCCATTCAGCAGCAAGCCATACCGGCTTTATTGTCAGGCAGCAACGATTTTGTCGGATTAGCCCAAACAGGGACCGGAAAGACCGCTGCCTTCGGATTGCCACTACTGGAACTGCTTGATTTCGAAGAAAATCATCCGCAAGCACTTATTCTGTGCCCTACCCGCGAGCTGTGTTTACAGATCGCCAACGACCTTAAAAATTACGCCAAAAATATGCCCAACGTACACGTTGTGGCCGTTTATGGCGGCGCCAGCATTTCTGATCAGTTACGCCAGATCAAGCGCGGTGTGCAAATTGTTGTTGCTACACCCGGCCGTATGCTGGATATCATCAACCGCAAAGCCATCAACTTTAGCGAGGTGCAGTTTGTGGTGTTAGACGAAGCCGACGAAATGTTGAACATGGGCTTCCAGGAAGATATTGACAACATCCTGTCGACCACGCCCGAAGACAAAAAAACATGGCTCTTCTCGGCCACCATGCCGAGCGAGGTACGCCGCATCGCCAAAAAATACATGACCGACCCTTTTGAGTTGACCATGGGCGAAAAAAATACCGGCAACGTTAACATCGAGCACGAATACTATATCGTTCGTGCCCGCGATAAATACGCTGCTTTTAAACGCATCGTCGATTTTAACCCGGAGATTTTTGGCATCGTGTTTTGCCGTACCAAGATCGAAACCCAGGAAATTGCCGAGGCTTTGATCAAAGACGGTTACAATGCCGACTCGCTGCACGGCGACCTGAGCCAGCAACAACGCGATAAGGTAATGAAACGTTACCGCGAACGTAGCCTGCAGCTGTTAATTGCTACCGACGTTGCCGCCCGCGGTATCGACGTGAACGATGTTACCCACGTCATCAACTACTCGCTGCCCGACGAGATCGAGAACTACACCCACCGTAGCGGCCGTACGGCCCGTGCGGGTAAAACCGGTGTTTCGATAGCGATCATCAACTCTAAAGAGCTGGGCAAGATCCGCCAGATTGAGCGCGTGATCGGTAAAAAGTTTATAAAAGCTGAAATACCAACCGGTTTTGACGTTTGCGAAAAACAATTGTTCGCCATTGTACACAAAGTACACAACGTTACCGTGAACGAACAGCAGATTGAGCAATACCTGCCACGCATTTACGACGAGTTTAAGGAGCTGAGCAAGGAAGAAGTGATCAAACGTTTTGCCTCGATCGAGTTTAACAGCTTTTTAGAGTACTATAAGAACGCGCCCGACCTGAACGCGCCTGCCGACGACCGTTTTGCCCGCGAACGCGATGGCGAGCGCAGCGGCGATAAATATCCGCGCAGCGGCGGCCGTTCGGAGTATGCCCGCTTGTTTATCAACTTAGGCTCGGTTGACGACCTGAACCGCGGCGACCTGCTCAACTACATTTGCAACACCGCCAAAATAAGCGGCCGTATTGTGGGTAAGATCGACGTAAAAGGCGTGTACTCGTTCTTCGAGGTACCGCACGAGGACAGCGAAAAGGTGATGAAAGGCTTCGGCGGGGCTGAGTTTAACGGCCGCCCGGTACGTGTTGAAGTGGCCGGCGAAGGCACCAGCGAGCGCCGCGAAGGTGGCAACCGCGACTTTAAACGCCGCGACGGTGGGAGCTATGGCAGTGGTCGTCGCGAAGGCGGATACGGTGGTGGCAACCGCGAAGGTGGCTATAACCGCGATCGCCGTGATGGCGGTAACTCTGGCGGCGGCTTCCGCGACTTTAGCGGCAAACGCCGCGAGGACCGCAGCAGCGGTGGCCGCAGAAGATTTTAAGTGTTAATATTTTAGTTTGATTGATAGAGCCCTGCGGAGAGATTCGCGGGGCTTTTTTTGTTATATTAGACTATGAAACTTAAGCCGCTTTTCATGATATTCATAATTGCAGCACTTATAACTGCCTGTGCAAATAGCCCATATGCTGATCGTTTAATATCTCAAAAACCTGAGTTAAAAGATGCCGACGGGCCTTACAAATTTGAACGGCAAACAATACGCGAATCGGAACTCCCCGATGTAGACACAAAAGATTCCTTTATATTTCTTAAGGCCGACGGGACATATCAGGTGAGTAAGGTGCCATACTGGGGCAGTTCGTCGGATCCGGACACAACCCCGGTATCTGCCACCGGCAAATGGGCCATCGACAGCGTAGGAACAGTGATAAACTTTTGGGGGCACGAAAAAATGTATTGGGGAATAGTGCTAAAACCTATACCACGCGGCTTCCCGGATGATATCGGATTTATGGGTCGTGCCCCATCATACCAATTACTACTCAATTATGACGACCGTGACCTGGATGAGGTAATGATATTCACGAAAAAATGAACACAAAAAATCCGGGCATGTGCCCGGATTTCCAAACCAATTTCATTAGTTAATAGCTGTCGATCCTTTTTAATAAATCCTGGTAAATAAACCCGCGCCATTGCCGCTGCCGCCGCTGCCGGTCGTGGTGATATGGCCGGTATTGCCGTTACCGTCGTAACCCCAGGCCAGGTTGTTGGTGGCGGTACAATTGGTTACGGTATGCGGTACGCTCTGGCCCGCGCTGCCCAGTTTAAAACCGTTGCCGTCGCCCGCGCTGCCAAAACCGTTATTGCTCGAGGTACAGTTGGTTATGGTTACAGTATAGGGCTGGCCGTACAGGTCCCACCCGTCGTCGCTGTTGTGGTGGGCGGTGCAATGGTCGAACCGGTTGTTTGCTCCGCCCGAAAGTTTGCAGGTAAAACCGTCGGCGTTTTCGCCGCCGGTTGAGGCATCGTAGTTTTCGCTCGAGGTACAATAGGTAATGTTATCGTCGTGGCCGCCATTGTATATCTGGATACCGGTATCGCCATTAGCGGTCGAGGTGATATTATAGGCATAATTGTAACCACCGGTTTGGAAAACGATGCCGCAGCTCGGCGCATTTTTGATGGTGATGTTGGTGATGTTCCAGTAGCTGCCGTTAACCTTAACGCCCCAACTGCCCGACGGCATACCCGAGCAGTTAAGCGTGCCGCCGGTAAGGTTGATCTTGGAGCTTGACGTACCGCTGGCCAATAGCTGTAAGGTGCTTGTGAGGTTAATGGTACCACTAATGGTGATGATGTCGCCTGCTTTGGCATTGGCTACGGCAGTTTTTAATGCCGATTCTGTCGTAACCGTGATTGAGGTCATGGGCGAAAGCGCGAGCGGGTCGTGCTGATCGTTTACTACAGCATCAGGCGTTTGATTTGAGGCTGATGAGCCGCTTTCTTTTTTACATGCCGATACACTTACAGCAAGTAAAATTACTGTTAATAGTTTTCTCATAAGATGTAGTTGTAAGGTTGAAATAAAATTGGTTCGGGACAATTTTAGCTAATAATTATTTGATTAAAAGCACATTTACTCATAAAAAAATATGCAATCGTTGCCGGGAACGTTGCCGGGCTATTTTATGATATTAAAAATATACACGTATCAATATTTCAATATCTTATCAATTTAAATACACTAAGGTAAAAAATTATCGTGTATTGAAATAAAAAACAGGCCCTAACGAGCAAAAATGCAGATCAACACAAAGGAGTCATTACGTTCGGAAAAGCGAATCAAGACCGGCTAAAAAAATTCGGGAAAAAACCGGCATTTACCGCGAGAACTCCATCAGCGAAGAGTCGGGGTACATGAGTTTCAGCTGGTGATCGTCGAGCTTAACCACCACAAACCTGCTGTAAGGCTGGTTGCCCTGAAAGGAAGTAAAAATGGTATCGTCTTTTATAAAATAGTCTTCGGGCACGGGCGAATCATTGTTCATGGTGAATTGCTTGCCGGTGATCTTTAACACAGTTTCACCGTCCTTCGATTTCCATTCGCCCTTTAACATTTTGGCTTTAGCCGGTCCGCCGCACGAGGCCATCAGCAATACTACTGCAGTGGCTATATGGATCAATATCAGCGCTAAAGTTTTCATTGCGTAGTGTAGTAGCCCGGCCTTGTGCCGGGCTTTATTTTTTTGACTGTTATTTTATGACGTTGGTTTATTACGCAGGGCAGATTTTTTAATATATACCTTGCCGCCTTTGCTGTTCACATAATAGCAACGGTCGTGTTTGTTGATATAAATAGTTGCGCCGTTGGGGCCCTGTTTGCCCGAGTAAACCTTGTCGACCACTGCCGACTCGGCCTTTACCGCTGCTTTGGCAGTTGCATGCGCGGCCTTGGTTGTGCCTTTTTTTACTTTAGTTGAGAATTTGGAGGTGTCCTGCGGCACTGCGGCCAAAGCGCCTAAAGCAATAAGCGACAGGCCTGATATTAATGCACCTTTTACTATATTTTTCATAACCTTAACATTTAAGTTTTAGTATCCGGGCGATACTAACTCAAATGTTCGGCCAAATGCTGCATCTCGAGAACAGGAGGGTGTTTTTTGTATAAAATTGCATAAACTGCGCTGCAGATGGGCATATTTACCTTGTATATTTTATTAACCTGATGTAGGCAATTTACTGCATAATATCCTTCGGCAACCATGTTCATCTCCAGCTGCGCCGACCGTACGGTATAGCCCTTCCCAATCATATTGCCGAATGTGCGGTTACGGCTGAACTGCGAATAAGCGGTTACGAGCAGATCGCCCAGGTAGGCCGACTCATTAATATCACGGTCGATCGGGTGCACTGCATCTACAAAGTTCTTGATCTCGCGGATGGCGTTCGATATCAATACCGACTGGAAGTTATCACCATAGCCTACGCCATGGCAGATACCGCTGGCAATGGCATATACATTCTTCAAAACGGCGGCATATTCGGTACCGTAAATATCGTCGGAAACGTTGGTTTTAATGTAGCGGGTTTGCAGCATGCCGGCAAAGCAGGCAGCCAGTTCGTTATCGCGGGAAGCTACCGTAAGATAGGATAGTTTTTCGAGCGCAACCTCCTCGGCGTGGCAGGGACCACTTAATACCACAATGTTCTCTAACGGCACATGGTACACCTGGTTCAAAAAATCGCCAATGATCATGTTCTCATCGGGCACGATACCTTTAATGGCCGATATAATCTTTTTTCCTTGCAGATCAGCAGGTGTGATATCCTGCAGTGCGTCCTTTAAAAAAGCAGCTGGTACGTTCAACAGGATAAGATCGGCTTTGGCTATGAGGCTTTTCAGATCGGTCGAGATATGCTGCGCGGGCACTTTGATCTCGACGGAGCTCAAATAATGCGGATTGTGTTTGTATTTCTGCAGGTATTCAACCGCCTCGGCGTTGCGCATCCACCAGTATATTTCTTTTTCGACCGGGTTATCGGTCAGCATTTTAATATTGGCCGTGGCCCAGCTTCCCCCGCCTACTACCGTGATCTTTTTTACGCCTTGAATATCCATGAAAATAAATTGTCCTGCCTATAGCGCTTGGTTTACGCTACCGGCAGGACAAAATAAATAATTATTATGAAGATATCAGCTATTTCTTGCTGTCATCCGATGTAAACAGTTTCGATTTATCAACTTTTTCGACCAAATCCTTATCCTTCAGTGTTTTTGATATTGCCGAATACGGGCCCGAAACTACTTCCTCCCCCCCGTTCAAACCGGACAATACCTGGATGTAAGTATCGTTTTGGATGCCGGTAGTAACCAGCACCTGTTTTACTTTGCCGCCCTGATACACAAAAACATACTCTTTCACCGCATCGTTGATCTTTGTTTTGGTATTGTCGTCGTCGGTTTTAGGCTTGGTGGCGTCGACCTTTTTATCCTCGCGGGTTGTTACCGATTGTATCGGCACCGACAGCGCTACGGTATGATTGGTCTGGATATCTGTTGTAGCAGATAACCCCGGTTTAAAAGGCGATGCATTCTTTGCATCCTTTTTCATCAGCAACGCATACGATTCGGGCAGTAAACGTACCTTCACAGTAAAGTTGGTCACCTGGTCGGCATTGGTACCCACTACGTTTGCCGAGCTGCCTATTTCGCGCACAACGCCCATAAATTTTTTACCCAAAAAGGCATCTACCTGTATGTTGGCCGAGTCGCCTATAGCAACGCGGTTAATATCGTTCTCGTTCACATCCACGTTAACATCCAAAGTGCTCAGGTCACTGATGGTCATGATCTCGGTACCCACGTTTTGTACGGTACCTAAAACGCGCTCACCCTTCTCGACAGACAGTTTCGAAACCACACCATCAACAGGCGAGTAGATATCGGTTTTAGCCAGGTTATCTGAAGCTTCCTTTACGGATGCCTGCGATTGTGCCAGGCCGTAATTTGAGCCCACCACATTTTGGTGCGCAGCCTCAAGCGCTGCTTTGCTCGACTGGTAATCGGCCACAGCGGCATCAAACTCTGCTGCCGAAAGCACTTTTTTATCATACAGTTCTTTGCTGCGTTTGTATTTGGCTTCGCTGTTGGCAAAGTTGGCTTTGGCCTGCTCGTACATTTGTGCGGCATTGCCTACGCTGGCTTTTTGGGTGTTGTAGGATGCTACGGCCCTGTCGTACCCCGATTTTAAAATATCAGGGCGTACGCGGCAAAGCAACTGGCCCTTTTTTACCACGTCGCCTTCTTTGATCGGCAGTTCAACAATCTCGCCCGATACTTCGGAGCTGATCTTTACTTCGATCTCGGGCTTGATCTTACCGCTGGCTGATACCGTTTCGACGATATTGCGTTTTTCGGCTTTTTCGACGGCGACCTGCGGCAGGGCGGGTTTGCCAATAATACCGGCAGATTTTAAAACGATCAGCAGGACAACGGCAACGCCCAGTACGATCAGGATTAATTTAGTAGTCTTTCCCATGATTCTTTTTATTTCGGATGTCGGATTTGCGATTTCGGATTTATGTTGATTTCAGTTCTTTTTTCTTTCGGTCTTTCCGACTTTCAGACTTATTTATACTTATTTATAATGTAATAGGATTTCCCAGATAATAATCGATCACCTTGCTCCTGAAAATGAGTTCGTACCTGGCCTGTATCATATTCAGTTCGGCTGCGTTCAGATTGATCTGCGCAGTGTTAAAATCGAGCGAGTTTACCAGCCCTACGTTATAGCGCTGCTGGGTTACGTTAAAAGCGTCCTTATTCGACTGATAGGTTTGCTGCATCGATATATATTTTTTATCGGCAGCACGCAGGTCGACAACCGCCTGGGCGATGGTTTTGTTCAGATTATTTTTAGCCAGTTGCGCACTTACATCAGCTATCTGGTAATTCAGCTTAGCTTTACGTACGGTAGTACGGGTAGCAAAACGGCCAAAAACGGGAATCTGCAATGACACGCCTACAGCCTGGTTAAAATTATCGCCAAACTGGCTGCTAAACGGATAAGGCTTTACAACCTGCTGGTAAGCAGGTGCAACTACAGTAGTAGAGGTACCGCTTACAATACCGATAGTTTCAACGCCGCCCGTAGGTACCAAGGTTGTCAGTTTGCGCGCGTCCGAATAGTTAGAACCGATAGATCCGAACAATACCAAACTTGGGTAGTAATTACTTTTTGCTACCGCGATGTTTTGATTAGCCGCTTGTTTTTGTATCTCGGCCAGGTGCACATCGGGGTTAATGCCTACCGCCTGCTTGTATACCTCCTGGGCATCATACTGGCTTTTAACATCAGTCAGTTTACTGATATCGGGTCTTTCGATCGTAATCTGCGTGGCAGGGTCCATCTCCATGAACTGCTTCAGGGTCAATACCGAAATATCCAGGTTGTTTTGCGCGGTAGTTACATTTAGTTCGTTGGTCGATACGGTAGCTTTGGCTTGCGACAGATCGGCCAGGGTATTGTTGCCTACGTCGAAATTTTTCTGAACCTTATCCAGCGTTTGTTTGGAGATATCAACCTGTTGTTGTGCCGCCTTTAGCAGATCCTGGTTGGACAGTACCGACAGATAAGTGGTGATCACATTCAGGGTCAGGTCGTTCCTGATCTTGGCGGTCTGGCTTTTGTCCACATCAAGCAGCAGTTTATTTTCGAGTATTTCGTTTCTGAGTAAACCACCCTGGTAAAGCAGCACCTGAGATGTAACCGTTCCGCTCAACCCAAAAATACTTTGGTTAACAAACTGGTTGGTGGATGGGTCGACGCTGCGGCCAAAGTTGAACGATGCCTGCGGATTGGAGGTTAAATTGGGCAGGCGGTTATATTTTGCCTGCTTCAGGTTTTCGACATCTACAGCTTCGGTAAATTGCGCCTGTTTAATCTGCAGGTTGTTTTGCAGGGTAAGGTCGACGGCTTTTTGCAGGGTAATTACCTGTTGTGCCGAGGCATTGAACACGCCTGCAGTTATTACCAAAAAGCACAGTAAGCCGGCTGCGGTAAGTTTGCCGGTGTTAAGCTGTAGTATCGTTCTTTTCATCAAAATAATTTTGTCGTATTAAATAAATACATTTTGCTTTATTTGCTTACATGTACCTGGTTAAAACACCATCACTGCTTAAAAAGCTCTATCCGGGGCTGATCTGGAACTTAAACAGGGCCGGCCGCTGTATTTATCTCACCTTTGACGATGGACCTATACCTATTGTTACACCCTTTGTACTAAAAACTTTAAAACAATACAATGCCAAAGCCACTTTTTTTTGCATAGGCGATAACGTGCGCAAGCATCCCGACGTTTTTGAGCAGGTAAAAGCCGAAGGGCACAGCATAGGCAATCATACCTTTAACCATTTGCGCGGCTGGGCCACACCGACAGATGAATATACAGAAAACTTTAAAAAGTGCGATGAACAACTGAACAGCCTGCTGTTTCGCCCGCCATACGGCCGCATTAAAAAAAAACAGATCAAAGCGCTAAAAGCGGTTAAACCCGGATTGGAAATTGTGATGTGGGACGTGCTGAGTGGCGATTTCGACACCAAACGCGAACCCCAAAAATGTTTGCGCAGCGTTATCAGGCATACCTGCAACGGTTCGATAGTCGTTTTTCACGATAGCCTCAAAGCCTTCCCGCGGCTGGAATATGTGCTGCCGCTGGCGCTGGAGTACTGGAGCAGGCGGGGGTATGAGTTTAAGGCTTTGTAGTTATATTTATTACAATAAGTATCTATCCATGAAAAATTTATCGCTCATCTCTATTATATTATTATCAAGCTTATTTAAAAACACTCAAAAGGAGCCGTTTACTTATCCGACTATAACAAGCACAGGTAAAACAATCGCAGCGTTTGTACCAAAAGGTTGGAAAATTAAAAGTAAGGCAATTGGTGACCTGAATGGCGATAAAACAGCAGACATCGCATTAATACTGGAATACAGGGATACCGTAAGCGAAATCAGGTCTGACCATGACACTCTCACAGGAAATCACCCGCGGGTATTAGTTGTACTTTTTAAGAATGGTGATAACTACAACCTGGCAATTCAACAAAATACATTTATTCTGCGCGAGCATGAAGGAACAGGAATGGGTGAAGATCCTTACGATGAGCCCGAAATAACAAAAGGTCTTTTAATCATCAATTTTCAACTTTTGCGCGAACACCTGCAATATAAATTTCGTTATCAGTCGAACGACTTTTATTTAATCGGCGCCGAGGATCATGGTGTTGATCATAACGATCTGTACGGTTGGAGCTATAACTTCTTAACAAAAAAAGCAGTTCACGATTCGGGAGAATCAACCGAAAACATCAAAGCAAAAAACAAACGGGAGATACTAACTATCCCCTTTATAAACCTTAAAAAACTCAGTGAATTAAAGCAGCCCTTTCAGTGGGAAGTTTTAAAGGATGTATTTATCTGAAATAAAAAACCGAACCTTATTTTTTCCTTTGCAATGGGATATAAGTTTTATCTTTATTTCACCTTATGAAAAAACTACTACTACCCTTTTTCATGCTGGCCGGTTGTGCAGCATTCAGCCAGACCGTTAAACGCACAAACGACCTGACGCCGCAGATCAGCGAGAAATTCTTTGTTCAAAAAACCAATAAAAAGATACGCGAAGGCGAGTATACCGCCTACTATAACAAGAACATCCTGCTTGCAAGCGGCAGTTACGATAATGGCTACCGCACCGGCGAATGGGAGTTTTACAATAACAAGGGCGAGCATATCCAAACCTATAATTACGATACCAATGCGATGACCTTCCGTGATACGTCAGGCAAAAAAGGCATGAAGTATTATTTCTCGCAGGATGTGCACAAGGGCGATACCGTTACTAACCCAATCCCTATCGGCGGTTATTATTTTGTGATAGTGCCGATGATGTTTTATCACCCCGAGCTAAGTGCCATGATACGCAGGACATACCCCGGTGTAGAAAAGGTACAGGTTACGCACATCTTTACCATCAGCCCCGAAGGGCTGCTCGCCAAACACCAGGCAATGGTTACGGTTGACGGTAAGAACCAGCTCTACAATTTAAGCGATCTGAACCTCGACGATGAGTATAAAAAATTTGTGCCGGGCACGATCAACGGCAAGCCTGTCGAATCGAAAATAACCCAGGAAACACAGTTGGCTTTTACTTCGAATGTTTATTACAGATAGTTTGGATGTGCGAATGTGCAGCTGAATTAATAAACCATGGCTACTAAACCATTACCTTCAAATTTGTATCTAAATAACATGGCAAAAAAGAGATTCTTCATTTACCTGTTCGCAATGATATCGCTGGTGTTGCTTACGGTTGTCAATGCAAATGCGCAGCAAGCCGGCCAGATACAGACCATGCGCTGGAAAGTTGGCGACACCACCCGCGAGGCTATGGTGTATATCCCGGCAGGCGCAAATAGCAAACCAACGCCGGTGATCTTCGTTTTTCACGGGCACGGCGGCACCATGCGCAATATGTTTAATGCGCACGGTTTTGAAAAACTATGGCCCGAAGCTATTATCATCGCCCCGCAGGGCCTCAACACCCCGGGCCAGCTAACCGACCCGCAGGGCAACCTGCCCGGCTGGCAAAAGGCGCCCGGCGATATGCGCGACCGGGATATCCTTTTCTTTGATGCGATACTTAAAACCCTGCGGCAGGATTATAAAGTTGACGACAAACGCATTTATGCTACCGGCCACTCCAACGGCGGCGGCTTTACCTATTTGCTCTGGGCCATGCGTGGAGATGTTTTTGCTGCCGTTGCGCCATCAGCAGCGGTGGGTTTCCGTTTTTCGAACCTGCTCAAACCCAAACCGGCCATGCATATTATGGGAGAGCAGGACCCGCTGGTGAAACCCAAATGGCAAAAGATACAATACAACCAGGTTTTGAAGCTAAATGGCTGCAGCGCAACTGGCGAGGTTTATGCGCCGATGGCCACTTTGTACCCTTCGGCGAGCGGCAACCCGGTAGTGCTTTATATACACCCCGGCGGGCACGTTTACCCGCAGGAAGCCAATGCGGTAGTGATCAGATTCTTTAAAAGTATGGTGAAGCCATAGCGCTTATCTACCCATTTTTTCCCTTTCCTGTTCAAATTGATGTCTTAATGCAGTGTCGCCGGGATGCGCCATGGTATTTTTAAGCGCATCGCGGTAAGCAGGAGCATTGCGGTATTTGATATCAATAAGGGCATACTTTGGCAGCGACAGCATAATTAAGCAAATACCTGCATAAATGGCTACGCGTTTAACAATGGATGGGTTATAATAGCTTGTTTTACTATAATTGAAAGCCACCGCGCCTGCTGCTACAGCTAAGGCAATCAAAGCCACTTGCAAGTAAAACAAAGCATTGGGCCAGTTTTGCAGGTAAAACACCAGCGCTATACATGGTATTGCAAAAATAAAGTGCAAAACCGGTGTAAACCGACTTTTGGTTAACACGCCGCCCGGTTGAACGGGAGCAGTTTCGTCGGGCTTTTTGATGGTGCCGAATATATTGGTACCGCCAATAAAATACAGCAACGCAAGGATATTCAAACCAGCAGTATACAATATGGTAAACATCGGGGCAACAGTTATGGCTAACAAAAATCCGGCAAGCGTAACCGCTGCACAGATGAGTTCGAGTTTTTTAATACTCATTTTCAGGATGTTTAGGTTAATCTAATATAGAGAATTTAGAAGATGAAGTGTCAGCGGAAGCTCCCCCGAAAATTGACTATTTATCCGAATACTCAATAATAATTATCCTTCGTGTACTCGCGTTGAATACAACTTCAGCTTTGCCCTTTTTTTTCGGAATGGTCTTACCTACTATACTATCGTTTTTATCAATCAGCGCATTATCTTCTTCTTTCAGATCGTAAAGGTCTTTGTTCTTATCAGGTGTAAAGCCATTTTCTTTTTTTGTAAAATAATCCTGAACCTGTTTTTGAGATCCGTTATCGTAGGTGAATATCTCAAAAGACAGGCCGTTACTATAAGCGTAAGTAATGCCGCTGATATTGATCTTTAAGCCTGGACAACACAGATTCAGCTCTTGCTTTCCGTTGGGAAGATTGCAACTCAACAAAAGTACTATCACAGCACCTGCGAGGAAACAGGTGTTAAGTTTTTTATTGGATACCATTTTTCGAAAAGCTTAGGTTAGCCGAAGATAAATAAAGTTTATGAAGTAATGCCGAGCGATGGGCACGATTAGTTAACTTTAAACTGCCGTTAACGCCAAACCATACATCCCATGAAAATAGAATCCGTGATCCCCATCCTTTACTCCGACGATGTTTCGCGCAGCATCGGGTATTATACCGAAGTGCTTGGTTTTAAAGAACATTGGAGCTGGGACGATACGCCTACCTTCGGCGGTGTGGTGGATGGCGGTACCACCATCTTTTTCTGCCGCGGCGATCAGGGCCACAAAGGTACCTGGCTGGCGCTGAACGTGGATAATGTGGATGAATATTACGAAGCTATCAAAGCCAGGGGAGCCGAAGTATTAAGCCCGCCCGATACCAAACCCTGGTTTATGCGCGAGATGCTGGTGCGCGACCCCGACGGGCACATCCTGCGCGTGGGCCATAATACCAACTGCGAACCATGAGCTGGGTATGCCCGAAATGTGAGCGTGAGCTACCAAAGCCCGGGCAGCGGCACTACTGCGCACGGGTAAGCCTCGACAGCTTATTTGCGGGCCGCCCGCCCGAATTGATATTGGTATTTGATAAGATACTGGCCGAGGTTGCCGACTGGGACGATGTGCTGATAGGCACCACGCCAAACTGCATTGTATTTACCCGGCGGCTTACCTTTTTGGTGATCAGGCCGATGAAAAAGGAACTCGATATTAAATTCTACTCTACCGTTGCCCACCCCGAAAAGCCGGTGATCAAAAGCACAGCCTGGGGCAAAAAGTTCGAAAATCATATCCGCATCTCTACGCTGGATGATATTCGGCCGGGCTTGTTTGCATATATCCGGGAATCGTACGGAATGTTATAGCGGCACTTAGTTTTATCCCGTGTTCTTCTTAGCTTAAATGACCATCGGATAAGCATTAACAATTTGTAATTTGAAAACTTCGGTCGGCGTTGTGTTCTTATCATAAATACTTATAAATTCACGATATGGAGAGAAGAGAATTTATTAAAAACAGCGCTGTTGCTGCAGCAAGTTTAACCATTTTGCCTGCCGGCGCTTTATTTGCCGGTGTAAAAGATAAAGTTCGTTTGGGCTACATAGGTGTCGGTGCCCGCGGTATGGATCACATTACCGAAGGTTCGCTGCGCGACGATGTGGAGATCGTAGCGATCTGCGATACGCAGGAACGTTCGCTGAAAATATGCCGGGAGTTTCTGGCCAAAAAAGGGCGGCCTGCAGCGAAGGAGTATACGGGCGGCCCGGATGCTTACAAAAGGCTGCTGGAGCATAAAGATATCGACGCCGTGATCATCGCTACGCCCTGGCAGTTTCATTGCCAGCAAGCTATCGACGCCATGCATGCCGGTAAATACGTGGGTTGCGAAGTTATCGCCGGCCTTACGGTAGAAGACCATTGGAATATCGTACACACATCCGAAAGAACGGGCATGCCATATATGACGCTCGAGAACGTTTGCTACCGGCGCGATGTAATGGCTGTATTGAATATGGTGCGGCAAAATATATTTGGTGAGCTGCTGCATGTTGAGGGCGGCTACCAGCACAACCTTCGCGATGTGTTGTTTAACGATGGCGTGCATATTTACGGTGGTGGCGTAAAATATGGTGCAGAAGCCGTAAGCGAAGCACAATGGCGCACCCAGTTCAATATCGACCGGGACGGCGACCTGTACCCTACCCACGGCGCCGGCCCATGCATGCATTATATTGATATTAATGCCGGCAACCGTTTCACCAGCCTGGTTTCGTTCAGCAGTAAAGCACGAGGGTTAAGCGCTTATGTAAATGAGCTGTCGCCCGGCGATGCCAATGCCAAAATCAATTATAAGAACGGCGATATCACCCAAACCATGATCAATTGCGCCAACGGCGAAACTGTGTTGCTTACCCACGATACCCATTTACCACGGCCATATTCGCTCGGGTTCAGGGTCGACGGCGTAAGGGGTTTGTGGATGGACGTAAACCAAAGTATTTACATTGAACAAAAACCAAATGAACCCGAAGCATGGCAGCCGGCAAAACCATGGCTGGAAAAATACGACCATCCGCTGTGGCAAAAATATGCAGCCAATGCCACGGGCGCAGGGCATGGAGGTATGGATTGGTTCGTGTTCAACGCTTTTGTACAGGCGGTCAAACAAAAGAAACAAACGCCGATAGATGTGTACGATTCGGTGACGATGAGCGTGATCGCCCCGCTTTCTACCCAATCGCTGAAAGAGGGTAACAAAACACTCGAATTCCCCGATTTTACGAAAGGGAAGTGGAAAACACGCAAAAATACTTTTGCATTGGATGACAGCGGGTTTTAGGATGGAGTTTTGCCCCCAGGAAAGATTTTCGGAGTAGATGATTGAGAACCATCTACATCTTCATTCCGCCCATAACAGTCTTTTTACCTAGTTGATCCAATGCCTGGCGGAAACTTTTGGCCAGTTCCGCTGCCGGACCGGTACCTAAGTAATGCAGGAAGATCATGTGCGGTTCATCGCCGAGCATATGGTGGTGCACCGCTACCACTTCGATACCATTCGAACGTAGGCTCCTGATCACGGGGTTCACTTCACTTTCGAGCATGGCAATGTCGCCCGCAATATGCGCACGCTCCATCGAGCCGGTAAAGGCGGCCCAGGTGTTCAGGCCGATATTGGCCGTCATTTCGGCACCCATAGCCATCACCGTCAGGTCGGCCCGGCCGATGGTGTATTTGATAGTTGGGCCATTAATCGCAGCTTCGTAACCTACGATCCTGTTCAGCGCGCCGACATCGAAAATATCCTTGCCGGTTTTAACAGGCGGCGGCCCGGCGAGCGGCTGGTTCTGCGGTGCAATCTTAGTTGCCGAAATTGCTTTGGCATATTTTTGCGCCAGCTCTTCGGGGCTGCCCATACCGTGCACATGCATGTAAAAAATATGCGGCTCTTCGTAAAAGAAATGATTGTGGATAGCGCCTACTTCCAGCCCGGCTGCCTGTGCAGCGGATATTAACGGGTTAACCTCTTCCTGCAGCAAAACACAATCGCTCATCAGCATAGCCGATTTACCATTGACCGTTCTTTTGATCGACATCCAGCCACCAAAACCAAAAGGGATCGGCACCGCATCGCCCTTAACGGTTATTTTCAGATCGTTGCGCGGGAATGGAATGGTATAAGTTGCCTCAGCTTCTTTATAGCTGCCTTTTTTACCAATGGCCGCTTCGATGGAGGTGATCTCGGCTGCGGTCAGCGGCGGCGTTTTAGCCGGTGCCATCTTCGCTAAAGCTTCTACCGGTTTAAACCCGGCCAAGCCGGTTCCGGCCAATAATGCACCCGTTTTGAGCAAGTCACGACGATTAAGGAATGTTTTCATGATAGTTGTTTTAAAATTTTCAATTAATATCCCAATAATGCAGCCACAGCAATCAGGGCGCGGCTCCTATACTTTTTTTACGAAGATAAGCATTCCTACAGTTGTCAGTGCACAGGCAGGCGTTTGCAATGGTGGCGGGGTTATTCTATTTTTGCCGCTGCTGCGATAGCTTTTTTAAATACAGACACCAGCAGCTTAATCCCATCAAATGAAAGAACATCTCAATAATCTGATTATGGCATCCCAATCAGATACACTTGCTTTTTCGGAAGTTTTAGCGTTTATTGACGCCCGTTACCAGCATCGTCCTACCGCATTTAGAAATGGCGAGGCGTATAATGAGGCCACACAAAACCAGGGCAGTGCCAGGGTTTTCGCTATGGCAAAACTGAACGGTTTAAGCCAAGAAGACACGCTTTACCTATTTGCGGAGCATTACCAAGCTGTATTGGCTAATCCAGGCGGAACAGACCATCAAAACATCAGGCAGTTTATGATCCATGGCTGGCCGGGAGTGGTTTTTGAAGGAGAAGCGTTGTTACCGAAATAGTTTTTTTATACACGGGATGCCTGACGCGGTAAGTAAAAGTATATTCCTTTAATTTCTGCCTGAAATTTCGTATATTTAAAGATTATGGCGACCGCGAGGGTTTCTAAAAAAGTCGGGATTACACCTTATTCGAAATACTTATAAATACCTATGACTTCACAAGGATTGCTGTATAAAGAAGTGTTTATGGGCTTGGATCACGTGACCTTACGCTCACGAATGCCCGGCAAAATTCCAACCACCGGCAGAGGTGTGATAGCTTTTATGCGCCGGAGTATTTTTTACGATTTTGTATGTTAGTGGCCCCAGTTTTGAAACTTCAGCAAAAGTATGGTGGGTGCCATTGTTCACACTACCGCTTGAAATTAAGACGCAGGTTGGTTGAACCCATACTTTTTTTCCTGATTTAGTTTTTTATCCATAATATGGTTATATAAAGGTTTGGGGTGATCGTTGAGCTAATTTACAAATTTGACAATAAAATAAGCAGATGAAAGCAAAAATACCCATAAGTACCCATGTGTTTATGACGTTTAGGTCAGGACGTGTTATGAAAATGATAATACAAAAGTCCGTTTTAATCAATCAATATGGAATTTGAATTTGAAAATAAAAGAGTTGACACGGCTGTTCGTATTATAGGGTTTATAGCGGCCATTGTAATGATGATTTATTTGATCTGGTTCACTCCAAGCCATGATGAGATGTATAAACGGTGGTTGAAGGAGATTGCTAATGAATCTTTTCAGGGAGAGGTGGATATGATGTATGTGGATAAAGGCAATCATAACGCTCATTGGCTAATAATAAACCGTGATAGTGTACGTGGCTATCCAGCAGAGTTGGAACATCGTATAGAAATTGGTGATTCTTTAATAAAGAAACGTAATGAGACAATTTTGACAGTTCGGAAGAAAAATGGGAAGATGATTATTTGGGATTACAAAAATCCGTCAAATGTTAAAGAAAGTAGGTGACGTTACCTCTGTTACAAATTCACTCATCTTCTGCAGGGATTCAAACCACCTATTTAGAATATATCCAAATAAGATTTGCCCATGATAATGTGCTTATTTAACCTTATATTTTTGTAAATTCGCCCCAATTGTTAGAAACGGCCCTAAAACCGTTTGTTTTTCTATCTTTCACAATAAAAATCAATAAAATGGCTTTTGATTTAGATATGATCAAACAGGTTTACAGTCGCTTAGGCAGCCGCGTTGAGGCAGCCCGCAAAGCAACTGGCAAACCCCTCACCCTCACCGAGAAAATTTTGTACACCCACCTTACCGAGGGCGCTGCCCAACATGCTTATACCCGGGGTGTTGACTATGTTGACTTTGCACCCGACCGCGTAGCCATGCAGGATGCTACCGCGCAAATGGCGCTGCTGCAGTTTATGCAGGCAGGCCGCCCTAAAGTGGCTGTGCCATCTACGGTGCACTGTGATCACCTGATCCAAGCTAAAATTGGTGCAGATGCTGACCTGGATACAGCTAAAAACCAAAATAAAGAAGTTTACGATTTTTTGGCCTCGGTATCGGATAAATACGGCATCGGTTTCTGGAAACCGGGCGCAGGTATCATCCACCAGGTAGTGTTGGAAAACTATGCCTTCCCCGGCGGCATGATGATCGGTACCGACTCGCACACGCCTAATGCAGGCGGTTTAGGTATGGTTGCCATTGGTGTCGGCGGCGCCGATGCCTGCGACGTGATGGCAGGCCTGCCATGGGAGCTTAAATTTCCGAAACTGATCGGCGTGAAGCTGACCGGCAAAATGAGCGGCTGGACTTCGGCCAAGGACGTTATCTTACGTGTTGCCGGCATTTTGACCGTAAAAGGCGGTACAGGCGCTATTGTTGAATACTTTGGCGAAGGCGCGCAATCGCTTTCGGCTACGGGCAAAGGTACCATCTGCAACATGGGCGCCGAAATTGGCGCTACCACTTCGGTATTTGGTTACGATACCAAATCGGAAGCTTACCTGCGCGGTACCGAGCGTGCCGAAATCGCCGACCTGGCAAACACAGTAAAAGAGCACTTAACCGGCGACCCGGAGGTTTACGCAAACCCCGAATTATATTTCGACCAGGTTATTGAGATTGACCTGAATACTTTGGAGCCGCATGTAAACGGTCCGTTCACCCCGGATCTGGCGTGGCCGATCTCTAAATTCGCGCAAGCGGTTAAAGAGAACGGCTGGCCTACCAGGCTCGAAGTTGGTTTGATCGGTTCGTGTACCAACTCATCGTACGAGGATATTACCCGTGCGGCTTCTATCGCCCACCAGGCAGTAACCAAAAACCTGAAAACTGCGGCAGAGTTTACCATCACCCCGGGTTCGGAGCTGGTACGCTACACCGTTGAGCGCGACGGTTACTTGGGCACCTTTGAAGGCATGGGCGGTGTGGTGCTGGCTAACGCCTGCGGACCATGTATCGGCCAGTGGGCACGTCATACCGACGACCCGACCCGCAAAAACTCGATCATCACTTCATTCAACCGTAACTTCGCCAAAAGGCAGGACGGTAACCCGAATACGCACGCTTTCGTAGCCTCGCCGGAAATTGTAACCGCGTTTGTTATCGCAGGCGACCTGACCTTCAACCCGCTTACCGATAGTTTAACCAACGAGCAAGGCCAGCAGGTTAAATTTGACGAGCCAATGGGTATCGAATTACCTGTAAAAGGTTTCGCTGTTGAGGATGCCGGTTACCAGGCTCCTGCCATTGACGGCAGCAAGGTTGAGGTGAAAGTTGATCCAAAATCATCACGCCTGCAATTGCTTGATCCGTTTGCTGCCTGGGAGGGTACCGACCTGAAAGGCCTGAAACTGCTGATCAAAGCAAAGGGTAAATGTACTACCGATCATATTTCGATGGCTGGCCCATGGTTGAAATTCCGTGGCCACCTGGATAATATCTCAAACAATATGCTCATCGGCGCTATCAACTACTTTAATGATAAAGCCGATACCGTTAAAAACGAACTTACCGGCGAATACGGCCCTGTACCTGCTACACAACGCGCTTACAAAGCCGCAGGTATTGGCTCGATCGTAGTGGGCGACGAAAACTACGGTGAAGGTTCATCGCGCGAGCACGCAGCGATGGAACCCCGTCACTTAGGTGTACGCGCCATATTGGTAAAATCGTTCGCACGTATCCACGAAACCAACCTGAAAAAGCAAGGTATGCTGGCATTAACTTTTGCCAACCCTGCCGATTATGATAAGATATTGGAAGATGATACTTTTGATATTGTTGGCTTAACCGGGTTTGCTCCGGGCAAACCTTTGCAGGTGGTGATCAACCACAAAGGTGGCTTGCAGGATACCATTACCGTAAACCATACTTATAATGCTCAGCAAATTGAGTGGTTTAAGGCCGGTGGCGCGCTGAATATCATCCGCAAACAGCAACACGCTTAACAGACTGATTTTGTTAATAAATGAAAGGTCTTCGATTATGTCGGAGACCTTTTTTTTATTATTTTCACTGTATATAAACCTATACTCTTAATACCGGTTGGTAAAGTACCGGCCGGTGCACTTTCTTCAAAGTTGTTTTCAGCAAATAACTTTTGAAAAATTATTTCGTACTAAGTACCTCTTCAAATCAATTTGAAGAAACCAATTATAGATGTGTGATGAGAGGATGTGACGACAACAGGATTAAGCGTGTTTACTTTTCGGCAAGCAATATACTATTGCTCGTTATCGGCCTTTGCTTGTTAAAACCTATCGCTGCACTCCCGCAAAAACCCGATATCAAGTTCACCCAAGTAAACATTGAGCAGGGCCTTTCAAACAGTTGGGTCGAAGCTATATTCCAGGATAGCCGGGGTTTTATGTGGATAGGGACACGCAATGGCCTCGACCGGTACGACGGGCAACAGTTTAAGATATACCGAAACAGTAGCAAAGATACAACCAGCATCAGTGATAACTCGATCAGGTATATCTATGAAGACCGCGATCGCAACTTATGGGTCGGTACTGCCAATGGACTGAACAGGTTCGATGCTGATAAAGATCGCTTTATACGCTATAAACACAATCCGGCCGATTCAAGAAGTATCAGCAATAATATTATATCGTGCATCTATCAGGACAACCGCAAAAACCTGTGGGTAAGCACCTTTGGCGGCGGCTTGAACCTGCTTAATCAAGACCAGAAAGGTTTTGAGCATTTCAGGCATATAAAAAGCTCAAAAAACAGCATTAGCAACGATAGCACCAATACTGTTTGCGAAGATCTGAACGGCGACCTTTGGGTAGGCACAGAATCGGGCCTTAACCTTTTTAACCGCAAAGACAAATCATTCAGATTATACAATAATTCGTTCGATCATGATCACAGCAATATCTCTAACGAAATAAAATATATGCAGCGCGACGACAAAGGCAATTTGTGGTTGGGCACCGTTAATGCAGGTGTGATTGTTTTCAACATCGGGCAAAAAACCTTTAAGCAATACAGGCACCAGGTTAATAATAATCAAAGCTTATCGGGGGATGAGGTTTATTGTGTGTATATCGACCGGAAGGAAAGAGTATGGATAGGCTGTGTTAACGAGGGGCTTAACTTATACGATCCGGCCACCGGCGGTTTTTTCCATTACCAGTATCAGTTCGATAGCCCTTTAAGCTTGTCCCAAAAAACAGCCTCGGCCATATTCGAAGATAACCAGGGGAACTTATGGGTGGGTACACACCGGGGCGGCCTGAACCTGTACGCGCCTAATGCTGCGAGGTTTAACCTTTACCGGCAGGGAGAAAGCCCGACATCTATAAGTTTTAGCGATGTAAAGGCATTTTGCCAGGATAAAAAAGGCAATATATGGGTTGGGACGGACGGAGGCGGGCTCAATTTATTCGATCGCAAAACAAATACCTTTCGCCGGTATCTTTATGATGCCAACAATCCTAAAACTATTGCCTCCAATGCCGTTTTGGATATTCTCCAGGATGCCAGCGGAAATATATGGGTGAGCACCTGGGGCGGCGGGCTTAACCTGTTCGACCCCGAACGCGGAACTTTTACACGTTTTAAAAATAACCCCGAAGATCATACTACAATAAGTTCTGATTTTGTGCAGAGGGCCTACCAGGATCAACAGGGCAACATCTGGGTAGGCACCTACTTTGGTGGCCTTGACCTTTTTAACCCTCAAACCCACCAGTTTAAACGTATTACCAAAGATCCGGATGGCGTAAGCACTTTTTCGGGGAACAGGGTGGTTTCGATAAACGGCGATAAAGCCGGAAATGTTTGGTTTGGCACCGACGATGGCGGGTTAAACTGTTATAACTTAAATACCCGAAGGTTTTCGCACTATTTTAACAATCAGGAAGAGAACCCCGATATACGCGAAATTTTTACCGATAGCAAAGGCCGGTTATGGATAGGCCAGGTAGGCCTGTACCTTTTTAACCCGGTCAAAAACTCATTTTCTATCTTTACTCAAAAAGCGGGCCTGGCCGACGAACTGATTAAAGGCATTACTGAGGATAAACAGGGAAACCTGTGGATATCAACCTCTAACGGACTGACACGATTTAACCCGGAGACATCGGCATTTAAAAAATTTAATATGGCCGACGGGCTGCAGGGAATGGAATTTGAGCCTAATGCGGCGTTAACAACCAATACCGGCGAAATGCTTTTTGGAGGCACCCAGGGCCTCAATACCTTTTATCCTGATAAGATAAGTATAAACCAGTTTATCCCTCCGGTTTATATTACCAATTTTCAGATCTTTAACAAAAAGATATCACCGGCAGACGAAAATTCTCCGCTTAAGGCCGAAATAAGTTTAACTAAACAAATTACATTGTCATACCGGCAATCATCACTGGAGTTTGAATATGCCGCTTTAAATTATACTACGCCCGGCAACAACCAGTATGCTTATAAATTAGAGGGCTTTGATACAAGCTGGAGCTACGTTCAAAATATCAGGAACGCATCCTACACGAATCTTAACCCCGGAACCTATGTTTTCCATGTTAAAGCTTCCAACAATGATGGCATCTGGAATGAGCACGGGGTAGCGCTTACCATTGTTATAACCCCGCCGTTTTGGTTAACATGGTGGTTTAAGGTAGTAGTGCTGGTGGTTATTGCAGGGAGTATTTATGGGCTTTACCGTAATAAACTGGCCGTTATTCAAAAACAAAAAAAACGACTTGAAAAACAGGTAAAAGAGCGCACAGCAGAGGTGCTGCAAAAGGTTAATCAGTTGCAGGCATTAAACGAAGAGCTGCAGGTACAATCGGAAGTGCTGCACTCGCAATCGGAAGAGTTGCAGGTGCAGGCCGAAAACTTGCAGACATTAAATGATCAGCTGACGGAACAGAAAACCCAGGAGCAGGCCGCCCGCCAGGAAGCAGAAAAAGCTAACCAGGCAAAAAGCATATTTTTAGCCACCATGAGCCACGAGATCAGGACACCGATGAACGGGGTAATCGGCATGGCTTCGTTACTGGCCGAAACAGATTTGGATAGCGAACAGCGGGAGTATACAGAAACTATTATTACCTGTGGCGATAGTTTGATAAGCGTGATTAACGACATCCTTGATTTTTCGAAAATCGAATCGGGCAAAATGGAGTTGGAGAGCGAAGATTTTGACCTGCGCCATACCGTAGAAGACGTGATGGACCTGTTTGCTCAAAAAGCGGCGCAACAAGGTCTTGACCTGCTTTACCAGATAGATTTTGATGTACCCAATCAAATTGCTGGCGATAGCTTAAGGCTAAAGCAAATCCTCATCAACCTGATTAATAATGCGCTCAAGTTTACACACAAGGGGCAGGTGTATATCAATGTATATCTCTCAAAACAACTTAAAAACCATGATCTGGAAATTGGTTTTACAGTGTCGGATACCGGTATCGGGATACCCGCCGAAAAAATTTCCGGTTTGTTTAAAGCCTTTACCCAGGTTGATTCATCCACCACACGAAAATACGGCGGAACCGGCCTCGGCCTGGCCATCAGCGAACGCCTCGCAAAATTAATGGGAGGAAAAATCTGGGCCGAAAGTATAGATGGTGAGGGCTCATCTTTTACATTTACGATAAAAACAAGAACCGGGACCAAAGTGCCGAAACCCGCTGATGAGCCCCAAAACATGGCCGGACTTGAAGGTAAACGGTTGCTGATTGTTGATGACAACCAAACCAACCTCAATATTTTAAAAAGCCAGCTTGAGCAATGGAAACTCGAACCATTGCTGGCCTCGTCGGCAATGCAGGCGCTGGACATCTTATCAACAGACAAAAACATTCAGCTGGTTATAACCGATATGGAAATGCCCGAGATGAATGGCGTAGACCTGGCGCGCGCCGTTCACGACAGCGTCAACCCGCTGCCGGTAATTATGCTAAGCTCGATAGGCGACGAAACCAGGAAAAAATTTCCCGGATTATTCAAATCCATTTTAACCAAACCTGTAAAACAGCACCATTTATACAAAAGCATCATAACCGAACTCCGCAATCAGGCCGAAACACAAGCTCCTCACGAAAAAAGCACGCCGCTGTTAACTGATGCTTTTGCGCTACAATTTCCGTTTAACATTTTAGTAGCCGAAGACAACCTGATCAATCAAAAAATCATTGATCGCATCCTTAATAAATTAGGCTACGAAGCCGATATGGCTCAAACAGGGATCGAGGTATTGGCGATGCTTAATAAAAAAAACTATAATATAGTACTTATGGACGTACAAATGCCCGAAATGGACGGCATAGAAGCAACACAAAACATACGCACACAAAATCATGCACAACCCTATATTATAGCTATGACAGCCAACGCCATGCCCGAAGACAAAGAAATATGCATAAACGCAGGCATGAACGATTATTTAGCTAAACCGATGAAAGTGAACGAGCTGATCAGCGCGCTCGAAAAAGCGTTCCTGATTCTACAAAAGCAACAGGTCTGATTATATATAACTGCCTAAAAAAGCTCCCTGAATGCGAGGGGGCTTTTTTTGTGCCGCTACGTATCGATTCCCTTCACTGAAACAGCTTTCCAAAAAGCATTGTTTTATTCCAAAATATGGAATAATTAAATCTTGGCACAAAATTCAAATACCTGATTATCAACAATTTATTTTATTGGCACGCGAATGGTATAAGGGTATACACAACTAACAAACAAAATTTTAAACAACTTTTAAGATAATCATTATGAAAACTTTAAGCATCCTCTGCTCGTCTCTTGCCGGTGTTTGTATGGTTAGCGCAGTTATTGTGGGCGCCGGTTTAATCATGATTTTCAGGACTCAAAATCAAAATATTTAACAACTTAAAAAATAACATTATGAAAACTTTAGGTATCGTTTTTTCGTCTTTGGCCGCTTTCTGCATGTTCAGTGCTGTTATTGTAAGCTTTAGCCTGATCTAATGCCGGCATCCCGATTTTAAAACAAAATTTTAACCAATCTTAAAAATAAGCATTATGAAAACTTTAGGTATCCTTCTTTCTTCTCTGGCCGCTTTCTGCATGTTTAGCGCAGCTGTGACAGCCTTTGGGATCATTTAACAAATCCCACAGTATCAATAATCAAAAATAGCTGATGACCTCTAAAAACCAACAGTCATGAAAACCTTAGATATATCTCTTAATTTGCTTGCTATCATTTGTTCGTGCGGCGCAGTAGCATTAGTCATGACGGGTATCCAGCTTATGCTCTCAAAATTCAAAAAATACATTAGCTAAGTTTCTTTTTCCCTTAATTTCTATTATATATACGTCAAGGGCCGTTCCGAAAGAAATTTCGGGGCGGTTAATTTTTATTCCGGGCTGGCTACCATAAAAATATTCAACAAATAATTGGCATTTCCGTGTTAAATTGCTAATTTTATTAGCAATTTAACACTATAAAAAATGGAGACTATTTCACCAAATATTTTTGTACGCGATATCAGCGCAACCATCGAATTTTATAAAATACTGGGGTTTAATGTTACCATGTCGGTACCACCGGATGGAGGCGATTATGTATGGGTAATGATGAATAATGGCAGCGTAACCATGATGTTCCAGACTTTTGAAAGCTTAGGCGAGGACCTGCCGGATATCAGCCGTACCGATGGCGGTTCGTTATTACTCTACATCAACCTTAAAAACATCAGCGCTTTTTACGAACATCTGAAAGATAAAGTAACTATCGTAGCCGGGCTCGAAAAAACCTTTTACGGCGCTACCGAATTTTCAATAAAGGATAATAATGGCTATGTATTAACCTTTGCCGAGCATATATAGTGCAAAGCAGCAGTACGGCACATAGCGGTAAATTGCTCAGAAAAACTGCCCGTTGGGCTGATGGTTTATATTTTGCTGGTAGTACATATATAGGTACACTGCAATGATAATAATAGCTAATATAATAAGCCCGACGCCGCCTTTCCGTTTATCCTGGCGCATCAGCCATACTAAAAATACGACAAGCGGAACTACGAAGATGGAAATGAATATTAGCGAAGAAGCACTCATAATTGTTAACTTACACCCGCAAAGATACAATGAATGAGTTAGAAAGCTATATCCATCACTATTTTAGTATCAGTACTGCCGATTGCCAAACTATTGCCGGTTTATTTAACAGGGAGGTTTTAAATAAAGGCGATTTTTATTTAAAGACCGGCAGGTACTGCAACAAAATGAGCTTTATCAAACAGGGCATGCTGCGCATTTATGTCACCCTGCCCGGTAACGAAGTAACCCAATGGATAAGTGCTCCCGGTTATTTCGTAACCGATCTTGCCGCCTTCCTGTTCCGCACACCTGCCAGGTGGAACATCCAGGCGCTAACCGATACAGAGCTTTTCACCATCGACCACGAAGCTTACACCAATATCGGTAAGCTGATACCCAAATGGCACGAGCTGGAGAAACTTTTTATCGGCAAATGCTTTGTAATGCTCGAAAACCGGGTATTCGATCATCTTTCCTTATCTGCCGAAGAACGCTATGATCGATTTTTCGACCAGAACCGTGAGCTGTTCAACCAGGTACCGCTGCAATACCTGGCATCCATGCTCGGCATGACACCCGAAACCTTTAGCCGCATCCGCCGCAAAAAGCTTTCTTGATTTTTGTCAAGAGCAAACCGGTGTTTTGACCCCGACCTTTGGTTCAACATAAAAGATCAAACGTCATGAAAAACACCATCAAATCAGAAGAAGCTGCCTTAACCGCCCTGGGCATTTATTTTTTAACCACGTATAACCTGGGCTTGCCCGTTTGGGTTTGGATACCACTTTTCCTTAGTCCGGATATCGCAATGTTAGGTTATTTGGTTGATACCCGAGTTGGCGCATTTACCTATAACCTGTTTCATCATCGTGCGGTAGCCATAGTTTTGGCTTTCGCCGGATATGGGTTACATGTGCCGGTATTGCTCACCATCGGAATTTTGCTGTTCGCTCACTCTTCTTTCGACAGGATGTTAGGCTACGGCTTAAAATACCCGGATAGCTTTAAACACACCCATTTAGGCTGGTTGCCCGATAAAACAAAACAAGCATAGTTGTAGTTATGCATTGAAGCTCCCTTTGGGGGTTAAAGGGGTTAAAAAGGCATACGCGCCAAAGGCGCTATGTCCTGCCCAACGAAATCGTTCTTTAAGAATTTATAATACCCGGCAATGGCAATCATAGCAGCGTTATCGGTACAATATTGAAACTGCGGTATAAAAGTATTCCAGCCCATCTCCTGCCCCAAGGCTGTAAGCCCCTGGCGCAGGTCCGTATTGGCAGACACGCCTCCGGCAAGGGCGATGTCTTTAATCCCGTATTGCAGCGCGGCTTTTTTTAATTTGTTGAGTAAGATGGTAACCACCCGTTTTTCAACCGAGGCGCAGATGTCGGCCATCCGATTTTGCATAAAATCCGGGTCGGCAGCTACATTATCGCGAATGAAATACATGATTGCTGTTTTTAACCCGCTAAAGCTAAAGTCGAGCCCCGGAATATTAGGTTCCGGGAAAGCAAAGGCATCCGGATTGCCCTGGCGGGCATATTTGTCGATCATCGGTCCGCCCGGATAAGGCAGGCCCAATATCTTGCTCGTTTTATCCAGTGCCTCGCCTGCTGCATCGTCGGTAGTCTGGCCAATAATTTCCATATCAAAGTAGTCTTTCACTAAAACTATTTGCGTATGGCCGCCCGACACGGTAAGACACAGAAACGGGAACTGCGGCCTGGGTTCATCAATAAAATGCGCCAGGATATGGCCCTGCATGTGGTTTACTTGGATAAGCGGGAGGTTTTGCGCCAGGGCAAAAGCCTTGGCAAACGAAACCCCTACCAGCAGCGAACCTAAAAGTCCGGGGCCGCGCGTAAAAGCTACCGCATCAATATCATTTTTGCTTACTTTTGCGTTATGTAATGCCTGCTGTACCGCGGGAATGATATTTTGCTGATGCACGCGCGAAGCGAGTTCGGGCACAACGCCGCCATAAGCTGCATGAATGGTTTGATTAGCAATAACATTGCTCAGTATCTTACCGTCAACACAAACTGCGGCCGAAGTTTCATCGCACGAAGATTCAATTCCTAAAATAACAGGCATTTTTACATTTTTTAGAGCACAAAGTTATTAAAAAAGCGCTTAACATAATATTATGGGTACTGCTGATCTTCATCAGCCTGCTCGGCGCTATATTATTTGCCCTGCAATTTAAACCTGTGCAAACCTGGCTGGCTAAAAAGGCGACCACTTATCTTTCTAAAGAATTAAAAACCACGGTATCTATCGGCAGTATCGATGTAAGGCCCTTTTCGTCGGTTGTTATCGAAGATTTTTATGTGCTCGACCGGCAAAAGGATACGCTGGTCAGCACGCCGAAACTTACGGTCGACCTGTTAAACTTTTCCATTTTTCGCAATATTAAGAACCATGTTATCGACTTCAGCCTGGTGCAGTTGGATAACGGCTCTGTCTATCTCAAAAAACAAAAAGACAGTACAACTAACTTTAAATTTATTGTCGATCATTTTAAATCTACGGATACCACTAAATCGACGGGCAAACCATGGAGCATCAACTTTCAGAAAGTGGTTTTAAACAACCTGCACTTTCGCTACAAAAACCAGTTGAGCACCGAAGTTACACCTGCCCAGGTTAACTTTAACGATGTGGATGTGCAGCACATGAGCACTGTGCTAATCAATCCGGACTTTAAAAATCACCTGTTCAAAGCCGGCATTAACAACCTGACGCTGAAGGACAAAAGCGGTTTCTACCTCAAAAACCTGACCGCCGCCGCTACCGTCGATACCAACCAGATCCTGCTTCAGCACTTACTGCTGGTGACCAACCGCTCCAATTTCAGCGATTATTTCAGGATGCAGTTCCGGTCGTTCGATGATTTTGACGATTTTGAGAATAAGGTTTACATGGACGCCGATTTCAAGTCGTCGAGAATATCGTCGCTGGATATCGCCTACTTTACCATCAGCCTGCAGCACATATTTTTTGATATAGGTATCGATGGCAGGATAAAAGGACCGGTAAGCAGCCTCAAGGCCAAAAACCTGACCGTCAGCAGCGGACAGGCCACCTACGTTAAGGGCGATTTTAGCCTGAAGGGGCTACCGCATTGGGACAAAACTTTCCTCGAATTAAAGTTTGAGCAGATAGCCACCAATAAAAAAGATCTCGACCTGCTGTACAGCCGCTTTACAGGTACGCCTAACAGGCACCTGCCCGATATTGTTGGTAAATTCGGCAACGTTAATTTTTCGGGCCAGTTTACCGGTTTCCAGAACGATTTTATTGCTTATGGCGACTTCAAGACCAGGCTCGGCCGGTTTAACTCGGATATTAACCTCAAGTTCGATAAGAACAATGTCCCGAGTTATAGCGGGAAACTTAACACCACTGATTTTGATTTAGGCAACCTGATAGACAATAACACGCTTGGGCGTGCTACCTTAAAAGCAAATATAAAAGGACGGGGGTTTGAGTTAAAAAACCTGACCGAGCAACTGGATGCAAAGATCGATTATATCGACTTTAATGGCTACCGTTATAACAATGCTACGCTGAACGGCACCTTCCTGAAAAAGAAATTCGACGGCGCTGTCCTGGTAAACGACCGTAACCTGAACCTTGATTTTAAAGGTGCGGTCGATCTTAACCCCAAACTGCCCGCATTTAACTTTACCGCAGCCATTAAAGGAGCGCATCTCAATACGTTGAAGCTGGCTAAAGATACTATCGGTTTAGACGCCCTGGTAACCAGTAATTTTACAGGTAACAACCTCGAAAATATTGAGGGTAGCATCCTGATGCGCGATGTTAAAATGAGTGTGCCCAGGCACGACTATTTAATAGACTCGGTATACTTTGCGGCCAGCGGTAAGGAAGGCGAGGTACGCCAGTTGACGCTAAAATCGGGCCTGGCCGATGCTAAGTTAAAAGGTACGTACGACCTGGCAAGTTTGCCCGATTACTTTAAGGCCATTGCCAAAAAATATATCCCGTCGTTACAAACTGTTATCGCGCCAAGCAAACCGCAAAATTTTGATTTTAACATCCAACTCAAAAACCTCGACCCTATAACTGCCTTATTTGCACCACAGCTGAAACTACCCGATCAGGGCACTTTTATCGGTAAATTTAATTCGGTAAACAAAACGGCTACGCTTAACGGCCTGGTAAAAACCGTAAAATACAATAACATTGTTTTTCACGATCTGCTGGTCGACGAAAGCACCAACAATGATATGCTCGAGCTTAACTTGTCGTTCAGCAAGGTCAACTTCTCCGACAGCGTATTTGTAAAAGACATTAACATCAGCAATTTTTTAAAGCGCGATAGTTTAAACTTCAACGTTAAATTATCGGATAAGAACGCGGTTAACCAGCTCGACTTGTATGGCCTGGTGCAATTTGCGCGCGATACCGTTGCCCGCCTGAAACTCCTGCCATCCGATATCATTATCGAGCACCAGGTATGGAAACTCGCTAACCAGGCCAGGGTACGCTTTTTGGATGGTAACAAAACCCAGCTGAACGGTTTTGAACTGGCTAATGGCACGCAGGATGTAAAAATAGACGGCATCATTTCTTCCGACCCTAATGATCACCTCAAGCTTACCTTCAGCAGGTTTAACATGAGCACTTTGAACCAGCTCAGCAAATCGTTTGGGGTAATGCTCGACGGTAAGTTAAACGGCGATGTGGATATCGCATCAGTTACCGGCAAGGCCAATATGGAGTCAAAATTAGGTATCGATTCGCTCAGTTTCAACAAAAGCCTGATTGGCGATATCAAGTTTAACACTCAACTGGATAACGATCAGCACACGGCAAATGTTAAACTGAATGTGTTTAACCGCGGCCTCGAAACCCTAACTGCCAATGGTGTCTATAAACTTGCTGCGGAGGGCGATAATCTCGATTTTGACCTGCACATGAACCAAACTTCGGCAGCTATTCTCGAACCTTTTGTAAAAAGCCTGGTATCAAACTTAAAAGGCACGCTTTCGTCTGACCTGAAAGTTACCGGAACATTATCGAAACCGCTGATTAACGGCACGCTTACTTTTGCCAATACCGGCGTAACCGTAAACTATCTGAAAACACCTTATATAGTTAACGATAAAGTAAGCGTAACCAATAGTATAGTCAACATTGATAACCTGATTTTAAAAGATAGCCATAATGGTATAGGTGTTGCAAACGGAACCGTAGACCTAAGCAAAGACCTGTCGAACCCGACACTTAACATAAATCTCAAGGCCACTAATTTGCTTGCTTTAAACACTACTTTTAAGGATAACCGCCTGTACTACGGCACGGCTTACGGTACGGGCGACTTTAGTTTTGTCGGCCCGATCGATAACATGAATATCACCATAAGTGCCAAAACGCAGGAAGGCACGGTGTTTAACATTCCGCTTAACACGTCGAGTACAGCTTCCGATTATGAATTTATCCGTTATGTATCGTTAAAAGACACCACTAAAACCGCTAAAAACACAACCCTGTTTAAAGGTGTAACCTTAAATTTCGATCTATCGGCCGACGAGAAAACCGTAGTTAAAATATATACCGATTATGGTTTACTCACCGGCAGCGGCACTGCGAATAACCTGTCGCTCCGGATTAACAGCCTTGGCGATTTTGAGATGTTTGGTGCCTTTCTGATCACTTCGGGTAAGTTTGAGTTCACGGCTAAAAGTGTGATCAGTAAAGTTTTCCAGGTTAACCAGGGCGGTACGATACGTTGGACGGGCTCGCCAAACAATGCGGATATTAACCTGGTAACCTCTTATGATGTGCGGGCCAACATCGGCGATCTGTACCAGGCCGCGGGCTTAACTTCACCAAAAGGTAACCAATACGAACTGGTACAGGCCCAGCTTAAACTAAGCGGCCCGCTGATCAAACCTAATATCGATTTCGATTTTAACTTTCCTACCGATGCCTCGATCAAGGATGAACTGGGTACTTATCTGAACGACCCTACCAATCGCAGTCAGCAGGCCCTGAGCCTGATCGTACGCCGCAGCTTTAACAAAGGAGCTGCAGGTAATACTTTAACCAACCAGGTATCGCAAACCGCTCAGGACGCTTTCAGCGAATTGGTATTCAATAAATTTAACAGCGTACTATCTCAAAACATCAAGGCTTTCGATCTGAACCTCAGCTCAGCACAGGAGGCCAGTTTAGCAATCAAACTATTTAACGACCGATTGCTGATCAACGGAAGCTTATATAGCACCCTGGGCAACAACCAGCTTTTTGGCAACAGCCAGTATCTTTTCAATTCAAACTTTAACGATTTGACGAAAGATTTCCAGGCGCAGTATTTTATCCGTAAGGACGGCCGGCTTACGGCCACTTATTCGTACCGTGCACTGAACAATACAACAGTTTTAAACAGCAGTATCAACACCCAATTAGGTGTGCAGTACGTAAATGGCTTAGGTTTAATTTATCATCGGGATTTTGATACTTTCGGCGAGTTTTTCAGAGCCATGTTCAGTGGCGGCAGAAAGCAGCAGCCAACACCCAAAAAGACTGATACCACAGTTATACCTACACCTGTACCTAAACAAAAAGAGAGCGAAGACGATAATTAATGATTGCCCAAAATGGTATGGCCCATTTTATCGCGTTTGGTTTTCAGGTAGTTTTCGTTGTGCGGGTTTGATGCGATCTCCATCGGCACATTTTCAACCACTTTGATACCGTAACCTACTAATCCGGCTCGTTTTTTTGGATTATTGGTCATTAAACGCATTTGCGTGATACCAAGGCTACGTAATATCTGGGCACCGATACCATAGTCGCGCTGATCCATCTTAAAACCCAGTTGGAGGTTGGCATCAACAGTGTCGAAGCCGTTTTCCTGTAAACTGTAAGCTTTTAATTTATTGATCAGGCCAATGCCGCGGCCTTCCTGGTTCATATATAGCACAACACCCTTACCCTCTTTCTCGATCATTTCCATCGCCTTATGCAGCTGAGGGCCACAGTCGCAGCGGCACGATCCGAAAATATCGCCTGTAACACACGAACTGTGTACGCGCACTAATACCGGTTCATCTTTCTCCCAGGTGCCTTTTACCAGTGCGAGGTGATTCTCGCCCGTATCAATCTGGGTATAAGCTACCATATCGAAAACGCCCCATTGTGTCGGCATTTTAACCGATACATCTTTATGGATCAGCGTTTCGTTAGCCAAGCGGTAAGCTATCAGATCTTTAACTGATACGATGACCATATTGTGCTCTTTGGCAAACTCCAGCAAATCGGGTAAGCGGGCCATCTCGCCATCATCTTTCATGATCTCGCAGATCAGGCCTGCAGGTTCAAAACCGGCCATTACAGCCAGATCGATGGCTGCTTCGGTATGCCCGGTACGTCGCAAAACACCGCCATCCTTGGCTATCAGCGGGAATATATGGCCCGGTCGGCCCAGGTCTTCGGGTTTAGTGGCCGGATCGATCAACGCAAGGGTAGTTTTCGACCTGTCGGTAGCCGAAATACCGGTAGTACAGCCCTGCCCTATCAGATCGACTGATACCGTAAAATTTGTCTCGTGCGATGAGGTATTATGACCGACCATTGGCTCCAGTTCGAGCTCGGCTGCCCGTTTCCTGGTAATAGGGGCGCATATCAATCCGCGGCCATATTTAGCCATAAAATTGATGGCCTCGGGCGTTGCGTTACGTGCTGCAGTTAAAAAATCACCTTCGTTCTCACGGTCCTCGTCATCAACAACGATGATGATCTTGCCGGCTTTGATATCTTCGATGGCTTGGGTTATGGTATTTAGCATGGGGCTTTATATTATGGAAAATCATGAGAGCAATAAAAACTCATGACGTTTGCAAAGTTAAATAAGTAATGGCTAAAGCTGGTCGGCTAAGTGTAAAATGAACAGGCATTTACACCTTATACGTTGCCCGGCCGCTTTCGGGTTGCTTTAATCCTGTTCAGCAAATCGGTAAAAAAGCGCTTATACAATTCAAGATCAAACAAAACCGAATCGTTAGCCGCCTTATACGACAGAAACACCCCAATAGGCATTAACACAAAAATAGCCACCCAGGTACCCAAAACAGGTGATAGGCTACCATCTTTAGCCGATTTTTCGCCGATGGTAGATATGATATAGTAAACAAGGAAAAACACTACTGATATCACCACCGGCAAACCAAGCCCTCCTTTGCGGATAATGGCGCCAAGTGGTGCGCCAATCAGGAACAGAACCAAACATGCGGCCGACAGGGTGAACTTTTTCTGATATTCGACCTGGTAACGCCGCAACACACTTTGTTGCTCGCGGTAAGTATCTGCTTTATTTTTTAGAATGTCTTTTATCGAGTTCACCTCGGAGTTGGCATTGGTAAGCGCCACTACCCCATCATCTGGCGAAAATGCCGAAAGAATTTGTGGCGATTTTAACTTTTGTGGTTTAATACCTGTTGCTTTGTGCGGCATAGTAAAATACCGGCTGTAAGGTGTTATTTGACTATAATTCTGACCGACGCTACGCTCGAAACCTCTTTTTACCACTTTAAATGTATCCTGCAGCTGCTTGGAACTCATCATCTGGTAAGCGCCCTTAAACTCGGTCTGTGGCGTGCGGCTGATGGTGAAACCTGCCAATGAAAGTTTTTGCGATGTTTCTTTAAACCTGAAACGGGTAAATGTTTGCCTTGCATTGTATGCGCCCTGGTTACTTGCACCTTCTTCATATCGTATCCCGTCTTTAAGTTTTAATACCAGGTACTTATTATCAGGGCTTTTAAACATCTCGCCTTGCTTGGCAAATATTACATTGTTGCTGTTATAGGTAAGGCTTTTTTCGTAGATCATGATATTATACAATATCCTGTCCTCGGCATCCTTGCCACCTACGCGTATCGAATAGCCCGGAAAACTACTATTGAATACATTGATCTTGATCAGTGAGGCCGATTTTTGCTTTCGCACATCATACAAAAGCGAGTAAAATTTGAGATTAGCTACCGGCAACATATAATCCGAAAAAACAAAGGCGCCTATACTAAGCATGGCCACCACAATTACCATAGGGTAAAGAGCCCTGCTTAACGAAACCCCGGCGGCCTTGATGGCAACCAGTTCATAGTTTTCGCCAAGGGTACCATAAGTCATGATGGATGATAATAAAACAGAAAGCGGCAGAGCCATAGCAACGTTGGTTGCAGAAGCATACAGCATCAACTGTAATATGGTATACCATTCAAAGCCTTTTCCTATCAGGTCGTCGATGTATTTCCATAGAAATAGCATCAGCAACACAAACATGACGATTAAGAAGGTTACAATAAATGGCCTGATAAAGGCTTTGAGTATTAAAAGGTGTATCTTCTTCACGGTACAAAATTAGGGATTTTATTATCCCGTTTATGCACCTAAAACGCTAATCAGGTACTCGATCTGATTATCCCAGATTAATTTTCTTTCGGCGATGTTTTCTTCAAGCGCAAAATCGGTAACACCCAGCGCCACATCGTTGGTCAGTTCGTCCTGCAATATTTCCATTTCGAAATAGCATTGCGGCTCGTCATCCACCCATTTAAACCGCACCAGTTTATTCTCCTTCACGGCCAGCAACTTAGCTTTTTGTTGTTCATCATCCCAGGTAAAGGTGTACACCTGGTCGCGCACGTTAACATCATCGGCAAACCATTGCGACAGCCCATTAGGCTCGCTTATGAAACTAAATAATATCCTTGGCGATGATTTGATCTCGTACTCGATATTGAACTTCTTCTTCTCAGACATATTAGGGTTTAAAACAGGTGGTAAATATTACTGGGCGTAAATGTTAACATTTTTTCTAAAGAAAACGAATTTATGCTATATTTGCAAACCTTTTTTAAAAGGTACCCCGGCGGGGTAGCTCAGATGGTTAGAGCGTAGGATTCATAATCTTACAATTTTGTAACGGAATGGCTTGAATTAAACAAAACGACGCCCTCTGTTACTTCTCAAGGCAATAAGACGTCATCATTGTTCAAATCAAACCAGCCATACCGTTAACAAAACCGTTAACAAAATACGACCTTTGAACGGGGCGTGGAAACAAATTTTTAACCTTAAAAATGTTTCCACATGGCAACCGCAAAAATTATTACCTGGAGTAGGGCTGACAAAAACGCTCAATTCCCGATCGGGATCAAAGTATCCCAAAACGGTAACCCCGCTTATTTATTTGAAGGCAATTCACTCTCATCTCGTGATCTGTGGGATGCAAGCAAACAGCAAGTAAAGAAAGCGCACCCGCACCACATGCGGCTTACTAATTTCCTCACAAAAAGGCTTTCTGAAATCAATGGTAAAATCATCGAATTTGAAACTGACAAACGAACCTATACCGCAGAAGATATTGTTAATGCAGTAAAGCCCAAGCCAGTAAAAGAAACGCCACTGGAACCGAGACTACCTTTATTAAAAGATGTAGCAGATAACTATCTTCGAGAACAAAAAGACTTGGGCAATTACGATGTTTGGAAGTCCGATCAAAGCAAACTGAAACGCTTTTATGAGTTTGCCGGGGAAGGTGTTACGTTCCCCGAAATAACGGTTGAATATTTGCGCCGTTATACACTGTTCCTACGCACGGGCCGCAACCTCAACAGAAAAGGCCACATACCTTTAAGTGATCGCACGGTTACAAATCACCTGCTTGTGATCCGTACCATGTATAACCGCGCCATAACCGCAGGACTGGCCGGGAAGGACACTTATCCGTTTGGCGGTAAAGACAAGATTATCATCAAATTCGGCAAAACCGAAAAAATCGGCCTGACTGGCGATGAAATAAACCAACTTAAACAGCATGTGTTCTTACCAGAACATGCCCATTTGCACCACAGTCGCAATATTTGGTTGGTGTGCTTCTATTTTGCCGGGATGCGTATTACGGATGCGCTGTTGTTAAAATGGTCGGATTTTCAAAACGGCCGCTTTTATTACACGATGTCGAAGAATGGCGAGCCGGGTTCGCTGCCGATTCCCCTGGTTGTGTCAGCCATTCTCGAAGAATACAGAAACGCGTGCTATGCGCATGACCTTGTGTTTCCTTTCCTGAAAAACTTGGACAGCCTCGATGATCGTTACGAGGTACGTAGGCGGGTCAATTCCGTCACGAGATTGATCGGCGAACACATGGCCATCATCATGGAATTGCTTAAAATCAATAAAAACGCTTCTCCGCATAAGGCCCGTCATGCTTTTGCCCAACGTGCCGAAGAAAAAGAAATCCATCCAAAAGTCCTGCAAAAGATGTATCGCCATGAGAGCATCATCACAACAATGCAGTATCAATCGAATTTCTCGCATAAAAAGGCGGACGATGCATTGGGATCGGTGATAGATTTTTAGTTAAATAAAAAGTAAATAGGATAATTGTTTACAATTATCCTATTTACTTTTTAATGTTTTAATGGTACATTTGTAGTAAAGGTAAAGACAATGAAACTTGTAATCGACATTGCTGATAATAAAGCGGATAGCTTTCTGGAATTGCTTAAAGGCCATTCCTATGTGAAAGCTAAGCCCCTGTCTGCGCCCGATGCTGCGGTACTGGAAGAATTAACCCATATCAAAAAGGCTTTCAAGCTTGCCGATAAAGTAAAGGCGGGCAAGATCAAGAGCCGTCCGGCGTCAGAATTGTTGAATGAACTATAAAGTCCGCACGATCCAGCCGTTTGACAAACAGGCTAAACGGTATCTGAAAAAATATCCTTCGCTTAAGTCAGAATTGGCAACCCTTATTAGTGAGTTGGAGCAAACGCCTGATATTGGCACGTCTATAGGCCATGATTGTTATAAAATACGTATTGCGATTGCCTCAAAAGGTAAAGGTAAATCGGGTGGCGCAAGGGTCATCACCTGTGCGGTAGTAAAAGATGCCGAAGTTTATTTACTGTATATGTACGATAAGTCCGAACAATCGACCGTAACCGACAAGGAATTATTAAAGCTTTTGGAATATATCGACTAATTGCAAGTCACTCTATAAAAACAAAACACGAGCCGAAGGATGTAGGCCACAAAATTGTGCGGGGTTTACCAAAATCCAATGAAATATTTTATTTCATCCTCGATGCTTTTTGTTTTGTTCCACGATATCGATTGGGTGGTAATATTCTTCTGCTGCCTGATATTCTCGGTTCAATCCAACTTAGCAGTCACTTCCGTGGTTTTAAATAGTTTAAAAAGAGAAATACAATGGTAAATAAGACGCCTATTGCGCCGATTATCATGCATATTAGCTCAATTGTTTTAGCAGAGACGACGTTATCTCCATTTTCAGTTCTTCCAGGTTTCAATTGTGGCTGAATATTTTGATCCGTACCTTTAGACAACGATAGCAATCTCTGATGCGGAGAATCGCGTTTTGATACTTCGGGCGATTTTAATCCAGTATTTTGCTTACTTGCGGTACTGTAGTCAGAGTAATTAATAGGATATGCCCATCTTATAGTCTCATAATCATTGGACGCTCCGGTCTTAAAAGAATATTGGATTGAGGTATTTCCAGTAAGTTCCGCGTTTAGAATTTTACTTTCTGTCAAAGGATAAAAAGTCGAAGGAAGATTTTTTGAGTTTAATGAAATGTACGCCGCAAGTGGGCCATATACCCGCTTGCTAACAGGGATTTTCCAAATAACAGAATCTTTTCTTTTTAGAAGTTCGATTGGATGTACAACAGTTAAGCCTGCTGCCTGCTTATCTTGATAGTACCAGCGAGATTTTTTGAGATTTGCTAAAACCGCATTTATTTTTTCATAGCTACTGCTACGCACGTTAAATTGAACAGTACTTGAATCTGAACCGTAAGATGAACTGAAACTTACATTGTTTTGTTTAAAGTTTTTTCTCAATAGTTCAGTATAGGCAATCAAATCTGATTTATTGATTTGATTGTTTTCTTTTATATCTATTAAAGTAAAGTTACCTGAGCAGAATTCTTGATCAGCGTTTATTTCTAATGACATGATTCTACATGATGTAAATAACACAAATATGGGGCAAGCAAGGAATAATATCTTTCTCATATTCTAAAGATAGAATAGTAGCAGCAATATTTATTCTGAAAATATTTTTTCTTAAAATATAATCAAGATTTGAAGAGGTCAGCGGGTTCGATACCTAATGCTTTAGCAATTATCAGAATGGTCGAAAGCTTTGTGTTTATTTTACCCCCTTCAATTCGCACAATCTGGGATTGCTCAATCTCGGCAATATCCGCGAGCTTTTGCATAGATAATTTCTTGGCCTGCCTGAACTTACGAACACTCTGACCGAAGGCTTTAATACCGTCATTATCTAATGATTTTGCCATTCATCAAAAGTGATGCATGGTGATAAATTCAATACAGGCACACGTGCTTGCATTTAAAATTTTTTCATATTTTTACCTACAAGCATTCACGCCTGTAAAAATTCAATTATATGAAACTTAAACATCTTATTTCGTGCACGTTATTCACGATTGTTTGTTACACTGCGAATACACAGCCAAAAATCTACACTAACCTTAAACCGGGCGATATCGCCCCCGATGCCGTAAAAATCGAAGCCGATTATATTGAAGGGATGATAAACGGTGTTTGCCTCGTAAGAAAAGGCAACGCAGCGGCTCTTGTTGATATCGAGGGGCATTTTGTCGCACCGTGGGGTAAATACGAAATTGCCCAAGGCATTTTTCTTTCTGTCCCATTTACACGATTGATCCCCGCCAAAGACACCAAAACAGGTAGATTTGGCTATATCAGTCCGCAAGGGGCGACCCTTATTCCATTTACATTTTCTAATGCTTATGATTTTGATTGTCACGGAGTGGGAATGGTAGGAATAGGTGCCGAGCCTTTTGTCAATATCAATACAAGTGGTCAACGATTGCCGACTGTAAAAGGTAGAACCTATATTTTATCAGAAAGAGAACCTTACAATTATACCCAATCAAAATTAATAAGGTTTCCCGCTGGCGACAATTATGGCTACGCTGATAAGAACGGAAAGATTATTATTCCGGCGCAATATCAAAATGCCGAGGAATTTACCGATGGTATGGCGGCGGTAATGAAGGTAGATAAGTTTGGTGTGGCGAGGTGGGGCTATATTGACCAAACGGGCAAGCTTGTGATCCCTTACACCTATCAAATTCAGTCGGGGCAGTTTCATAATGGGCTGGCCTTAGTATGTCCAGTGAGGCGGGAAACTTTCAACTACGCGTATATTGATAAAAAGGGTACGGTAAAATTCACTGTTGGCGATGGTCGGAATTTTTCAGGGCCTAACTTGGTTATGGTGGATGGTATTGGTAAAATATCAACTGGCGGCCTCCCTCATGAAGCAAGCTACTTTGTTAATGGCTATGCTTTTTGGCATTATAGCGACGATGATACACAATTGCTTGATACGTTAGGGCATTTCCACAAGATTGCCGATATACTTCATAAGCCTGAAAAATACTCAAAGGACATCGCAGGGATACAGTTTGATGGGTATAATGATTTGGGGATATTTTTTAAAGTAAACCCATTTATCAAAACTGAAAACAAGCATGGCATGATGAATTACAAAGGTGAGGTTATTTTCCCGCCGTCTTTTTTATACATTAGGCCTGATTATTATAGCCAATATGCAGTTGCTGGTATGAGTATCCCCAACGGCCAAAATCAATTTAACAGCACCTTGAACGGGGTGGTTAATAGGCAAGGAGTATTTGTGCTGACACTAACAAAGCCATCTAATTTTTAATTTTCTCCATAATTGAAAAAGAAAAGACCAAGCAGACGCCTGGTCTTTTCTTTTTTAGTAGAACCTGATTGATTTCCTTTAGCATTTGTAACACCAATGGTTTCATCTGTTTGGTCACCAATATATAACACATTGATTCAAATAGCGGGGTGAGCGGGCGGCTATTTGAACATCTTGAAGGTATTTTGGCAGCGGTTCACGAAATTGTAAATCATCATTCTAACGCATGATTTTGATTTTCCAGAGTTTCTAATTTGAGCGATTTCTCGTAATACTTGTAAGCCTTTCTTGCCCAAATTTTCAGTTCACTAATTGTATGATCTTTAAGGTGACTCACAAGATCCATTAAAAGTTGAAAATACCATTCTGATCCACCAACGGTACCAAATGTTCCGAGATTTGCGGCTAATTCATCGAGCACTTTTTCTTCAGCACCAAATCTATCCAGAAACCCCTTAGCAAAGGGATGGATGATATTGATTCGTACACCCGTGTCGGTTTCTGAGCTGGTAACCTCTGTTGTAGAAGCAAATGGCATCATATTCGCGACCGTGAGTCGCCCCCGGTCATTATTTGCCAACCACTGATAAATCGTATCATAGTTCTGTGGAAATTTGAAAAGCACACCCTCTCTTCCATTATTTCCGTTTTTTGTACCAAACAAAGATTTTGCATGCATAACCGTAAGGTAATTTGAGTCAAGCGTTTCGGAAATAGACGGCCAGACCACCGGAAAATACTTTTCAAATAGAATTTCTAACACCTCATACAGATAGGTATCGAAACCGTAGTGAAAATTTTCATCATGACAAAATTCTGAGACCTGTACCGCGATCTTATCAGCTAATGCCGAATCATCACTCTCTCTTAGAAGTTTTGCAGAAGTAGTCGTCCAGTAAAATGCTTCTAAACTTCTGGTTTTTACCAACAGCAAATTGTCGGCGATAATTAATTCGCGTAACTTTTCCTTATGTAGATTCCAACGCGGCTCATCATTAAAACAATGCATAAATAAGACTGAAAATGCTGTCGCTTCACCTTCCAAGCCATAACTTGCAATCTTATCAATAAACGAATCAAGATCTTTCGGTTGAAGATAGTCCAAAGGCTTTCCAAAGCGGAAGTTGTCAAAAATTGAAATGGTGTATTGACCCTTATCGATAAGTTGGAATAAGTTAAATAATTGCTTAACACTAAAGGAGTTCAGCTTTGAAAGATTGACCGCGTATATGCTAAGAGCAGCGTCCGATATCATATACTGAAACATCCGATCGTAGAACTCCATATCATTAATACCAGAAATTAGTCCCATTACAAAACCGGGATTCTGCTTTTCAATTGGAATATCTTTAAGCGCGGTCAATGCTTCAAGCACTGTGCTTTTTGCATTCTGATCAATCTCACCAATTTTTCTTCCGAAATTGAATGCTTGTCGTTGCTCGCCTTCAAGCAGACTCGGTAAATATTCTTTCCAATCGATATTTTTTTCTACCAACTGGACAGCGAAATTTTCGGCTTTTTGTTGTTGCTTGTCGATCCTGATACCATCTACAACCTCTGGTACTTCATAAGTCCATTCGGGCAAAATAACATTTGCTAAAAATTCTTCCTGGATGTTCTTAGGCTTAAATTCATCAAGTAGCCTGTTAATCTCGTTATAAATTTCTCCGGACGTGATGTGCTCATATTTTAAGGTTTTTTGTAATTCAGATCGAATATCAATCCATGCCGGTCCCTCGCGAAATGTTACCGCGTCTAAATATTTGAAAATAATTTTCGAGGCATTTTCGCTGATTAAAGTTCTGACCCCCCTGGCCAGCGTCTTTAAGGCGTATTCTCCGTTTTCGCCACCTGAGTTAATAATCGGAAGCATCAACCCCAAGACATCATCCCAATATTGAAAAATTTCCTCCCAGGTTTTTGGCGTAAAGTCGACCAAGGGTCTTCCGCTTCCCTGTTGTTCTGCTCCACCACCCCTGTGATGCTGCCCTTGTGGAATAAAAACTCTACTCATACAAGAAATCGCAAGTCTTGTAAAATCGGGATCATTTTGATTGAGGGCCCATTTTAAAATATCAGTACGTTCTTTATAATCGGCTTCCGTTCCCGGTAGGAATCGCTGAAACAATTGCGTTATTTGTCCTGACGCATTATTGGCCCAATTTTCGTTCTCACTTACTGCCAAGCGAAACAAAAACTGAGTGCTTTCAAAAAATGTTGCGCGGTGGAAACATAGCTTTTCCAGTGCCCAAACCAAATTTCTTCTGCCTTCACTCAAATTAAACAAATCTGATTTTGACCAATCTTTAAACGCCACAACAAGAGCATCGTTGGTTACCTCGGGATTCACTTCAACAACATAGCGAAAGAGCAGTGAACCCCACTCGGTATTAAGAACTTCCGCTGAACCAAAAGAACTGTTCATGCCGAACAATTCTTCAACAATATCCCTGGCTTTATCAAGTTGATCAAGATCCGTTAAACGATCCAAAAACTTTTGTTCAAGCTGGACCTTCTTCAAATCTTCGATGATTTCTTTTATTTTGTCGGCAGGAGTGACTGTTAACCACTTTGCTGCTAACTGTATCGCGAGTACTGTGGGTTTGACAATATAATAAACACCACGCTGCTCAATTATATCATCATCTTTAAATTTAAGACAAGCTTCTCTGAATTGCGTAGACGTGACTTCTTCATCACAGACTTTCGTCCTAATAAATTCCGTTTGGTCGTTAAGTGATTTTTTGTAGTTTTCGTTAATGACATTCGCAAAACTGTCGTCAACAAAACCAAAAGCAGAAAACACAGAACACGCTCGTAAAATCTTCAGTTCAGTATGATTAACAGGTTTCCGGCCGAAAACCAATTTTTCGATAGCATGATCCTCAAAAAACTTGTCGAAGTTTGTTATCCCTCCTTGATTAATTACCTCACAATACCTAACGGCCATCCATGGATAACCTTCGCATAATCGAGCAACATAATCAACGTCTTGCGAAGAATGTGTCTGACCCAGTTGCTGCTGAATGATTTGCTTTACAAGCTCGCGTTGATCCTGCCGGTCAAGTTTAATTTTCACATCGCTAACGGATTTGTTATCGTCGAAACCGAGCGTTATGATTTTGAAATTCCCCTGTGATTTTACAAGATTTGAAAGTTGCTTATGGCGTTCCGCGTCACAGTTGTCGATAATAAGAATACCATTTTGCGTGTTTCGGTGGGAAGTGATAAAATTTTCAAGTCTTTCGTACCGACCCTCCACACCAATATCACAATAAATAAATTGCGCATTGAGAATTTTACCTAAATCATCTTTAGGACGAAAGGCTTCAAAAACAAGCCTCGTCTTTCCGATACCGGAATGACCGATAACCCTGATAGCCTTCTGTTGCACGACATTATTCCGTATGGTATCTATATGCTGTGCTACCGACTTATCAATCTGAAAAGCAACAGAGTCAGCGTTGATATCTGCTTTAGTTATTTCCCAGTCACGAAAACTGTTTGGCTTTGTTATTCCAGCAAAACCCTGGACAAGATCAACAGCGGTTATATATTCATTAGTCCAATCTTTAATCTTATTCGCGTCAAATATCCGAATATCGAGACTGGAATAATTGGTTATTCCAGCGTGTTCCATTGCTTCACGCAATTTTGCAACACGATCACTGTTCATTTTATCAGTATTTGCCTGTGTCGTGAATAATATATAGCTGGCACCTGCACTAATAACTTTCTCCACTTCGGGTTTAAGCTTACGAGGTTCCCCGTCTTTTTTAGGCAACAAAATTTCGTCGTAACATTTTTGCGGCTCCATGTCGGTAGCCTTGTTTTGGAAAGCCGTAATGTTGTTAGAAAGTCTTGGAGTTGTTGGTCGCGTTCCGCTTAGTTCGATTTTGCCGTCAACGCCTCCATCTTTCGATTTTTCATTCTGCGGAACAGAAATAGTAGGGTTGGGGAGATTGTACGCACCTGCTTCTAAATAGAGGAGTCGTTCCAAAAGTCTTCCGAGCTGACTTTCATCAAGCCTGGATATATGTTCGATAGTGACTTCGTTAATATGATGCATGATAAAATTTTGGAATTTAAAGTTACGAAATTTAATCGATGAGTAGCCGACAATGCCATTCAGAGGGATGAGTGGAAAACTATTAGAACACCTTGAATGAATTTTAAAAGTTATTAAAGATATTCTTGAGAATAAATAAAAATAAGTCGTCATATATTTTATATTCAAATAGTTGTAAATTTATTTCATAAACCATTTGCTTTTTTATGTCAGTTTTAGATTTAAGTTTTAGGGACGCTGGAGACTTGGAAATTGATGGCATAATTCAATTATTTAGAGGTTTTATTGATGGGGATATTTTAATGACCTTTCTTAACGAGGTATCCACCTTTGAAACCCGAAGAGTTATCTGCCGTACGGAAAACGTAAGCTATGACGAACAAATAGTCCCTAATGATAGCCTGCTGTTTAAGTTTTTCAACTCCAGTAAAATCTTATCTTTAAGTAAGAAAATATTACAAACTGATAAGGAGCTCAAGAGCATGTTATGTTGGACTTCTATTTATAGAAAAGATGAATTCATAAATCCACATATGGATCGGACCGGAGACATACAATTATTGCTGTGTTTAAAAAATGATGGATTCGGAGAGCATGGATTATTTTGTTTTGAGACGGGTTATAAAGCAAGAGCTATCTTTCTCTATCCAGGTGATTTAATTTTTTTTAAAGCAAAAGAAATAACGCATTATACCACGCCATTAATTGAAACAGATGACAAAAATGCGCCTTTAAGGATTGTAGCAGTTTCACGACAGTTTTTCACTTAACCCTAATCTCATGAATATTCAAACCCAACACAAAAGAAGTGCGCCTTTCGGTAATTCGCTTACCTCCCTCGATTTTCTTTGGTTAGAGATTACTCCTAAATGTAACCTCAACTGCATTCATTGTTATGCAGAGTCGACGCCATTTAATCCGCTTGAATCAAAAATGAAATATGATGATTGGGCGCAGACTCTCTCGGATGCGTATAATATGGGGTGTAGACAAATGCAATTTATTGGTGGCGAACCGACTATACACCCTGACTTAATGAGGTTAATCGCTGAAGCGCAAAGAATTGGTTTTGAATTCATTGAAGTATATACAAATGGTATAACTATTAGTAACGAAATGTTTGATGTTTTTGTTAAGAACAATGTCCATTTGGCATTTTCAGTCTATAGCTTCAAAAACAAAGTTCATGATTTAATAACCAATAGAACTGGGAGTTTTGAGAAAACTATTAGATCTATTAAAAAAGCAATAGCTCACAAACTTGATGTTCGTGTTGGAATTATTACGATGGAAGAAAATCTGAATGATGAAAAAGAAACAATCGATTATTTAAAATCCATCGGCGTAGTTAATGTTGGTGTCGATAAAAGGCGTGGGATTGGCCGAGGCCAACAAAATGAAAAAGTTATAATTGATCCTATGACAGAGTTATGTGGAGCATGCTGGAAGGGTCAGTTAGTAGTGGATTCGGACGGAAATGTCTTCCCTTGCGTATTTTCAAGGTTTAAGATTATAGGTAATATAGTGGATGGATTTCCTCAATTATTGGAAACCCCATCGCTACATGAATTTAGATCACAAGTAAAACAAATGGATGAATTTAGAGCAAAACAACGAATTGCTGCGAGCGATTGTAATCCAGATTTCTTTTGTACGCCGGAGGTCATGTGCAGACCAGAATGTAATCCAGAATGTGATCCAAACTGTAGTCCAAGCTGTAGTCCAAACTGCAGTCCAAACTGTAGTCCAAACTGCAATCCAGCTTGCAGTCCATATTGTAACCCTGAATGTAGTCCTTATGCTGATTGCAGACCCAAAAAGTCTTGAGATAATTTAGTTTAGCGGAACGGGGATTAGCTGCACTGTTTCTGTTTTGGGGACGCTTCAAACATTTATCGCTCGTTCGCGTTGCTAACAATTGATTTTGTTTTTCTGCTTTTGCCAAAGCAAGTTCGGTAATGCTGTAAACAAAAATAGCCACTTTCGCGGGTATCCTTTCGAAAAGCAAAAAGATAGTCTCATCTCCTTCTTATTGCTGTTAAGTTCGCCATGGTGCTACCAGCCAAATTGACGGCATCTAACACAGGTTGATGCGATAAACGTGCGTAAATCTCGGTAGAAACCTGGCTCTTATGGTTGAGCGCTTTACCGATAATCGGCAAACTGATACCGTTAATGGCCATGTAGCTCCCCAAAGTGCGCCGAAGATCATGAATCCTTATATCAAAAACGTTCATGCGCTTTTTGATCCTTTCAAATGATTTTTTAGGGTCTGTTAGATGCCCAGATTTACCATCGCCAGGAAAAACAAACTTTGATGGCTCTTTGTAAAATTCGTTAAACGCAGCTCTGGTTATCAGTATTTTCAAAACAGGGTCCGAAAGGGGGATAATATTTACCTCTTTGTTTTTTGTCTTTGTTTCAGGTAAGCGCCAAAATTTGAAGTCGAAATTTATTGCAGGATATTCCATCGACAGTACGTTGCTTTTCCTTGCACCGCAATAAAGGAGAGTTTTAAAATAATCATCAAATATCTTTTCTTCCAACTTTAAAGCGTCAAAAAAAAGTTTGAGTTCGTCGAGATTTAAAAAACGGTCGCGGCTTTTGCCTTTCACTTTTTTGAGCCCATGACAGGGATTGGTACAAGCAATCAAGTCATGTTTTATACCAAAATTAAAGACAGCATTTACACTATTCAAAATTCGATTTGCCGAACCATAACTGTATTTTATTTCATCGATTTTTGAATACTTGCTAATTGCGCTACCGATTTTCTCATAAAGTTGGCTTATTTGAGTAGGCTTTATTTCGGCAGCTTTCTCACGCCCCAATACAGGAAATATATGTATTTCCAGCATCGCCTTATTGTGATCAGGCGCTTTGCTTTCCGTTGCTAAATGCCAGTCGTAGTATTTAGCGAAAAGCTGCTCAAACGTTAATAAGCGTTTTTGTGCTTGTGCTTCTTCGTGAGGGTCGCCACCAAGTTCGATTTGGGCATTTAAATTTTTAGCTTTTTCTCTTGCTTGGGAAATTGTGATGCAGTCATATCGGCCAATTCGAATTTTTTTAGGCTTTCCTTTAATAACACGGTTGAGGATATAGGTCTTTGTGCCATTTTCATAAACAACAAGTCTTAAGCCAAACGTCTTGGGATCGGATATATAGCAACGCTTATCTGAAGGTTGTAATTTATCTAATGCTTCTTTTGTAAAAGCGATGGTCATTTTCAACTCCTAAAATTGGTGACAGGCTCGTTACAGGATTCGTATTAAATCCTGTCAATCTTGATGAAAGGTATTTTATCACCAAGTGCCACCAAACCGCTGAATTTAATGGATTTATTAATAACCATTAAAGGCCATTAAACTCACCGGCAGGAATTGGTAAGGGAGAGGTCGGCAGTTCAATCCTGCTCAACAGCACCATTCTTCAAGAACTTAGTTAGTGTAGCCGAACTTCCTTTACATTTCGTTACAGTATTTGGACAGGATAATCGTTTAAAACAATTAATAACGAATACGAACTGATAATACGACGTTTTTGATTTCAGAAAAACTGTGGGCGTCCGGGCGCGCTTTACTTTACAAGTCCTCGTATCCTTTGGTCTTTTCAATTCAATCGCTGACGCTTTTGCAGGACGAGCAAAATTATTTGGCATTTTCAGAATTTAATAACTATAATTGTGTGTGCTTGTTGGCAAGCCTGCTCGTTCGTGCAAAGATTTCATCGGCCAATAGTTTAATTAATACAAACCCGCTCGGCTTATTATCTAAGCAAGGTTACGAACGCTCATATATTCCAGATAATAAGCTTGGCACTAAAAGGTATGTATTATGAACACTATCGATTTTTTTAAACTCCAAGCCAAAAATCTTTTCAGAGATTTTAAAACCCAAACAACCCAATTTGATGCCGAAAGCGGCAATGATTTTTACGAGTACACACCAAAGTACTTTGACGTTCTCGGTCTGATCTTAGACGATTACATCACTGACGAAGACAACTTCACCCTGATGAATGCGCAGCATCTCATCGCCCGATTGGTTGGCTTTTACAAATGGACGGACATGGTTAAAGCCTCCGATGCAGAACTCAAACTTGCAAAACTACTATTTGACAACCTGCACAAAATAAGCGCCGAGGAATGGACATGGTATGTTCGAGGCGTTGAAGAGGATAACAAATTAATTCTTGATGCCGACTTTAAATTGGAAATATTCGTCCAGGTTTTTGCAAACGTCGATGGCCATAAAAGCGATTTCATGGACTACAGATTAATCGCGACTAAAGAGCAAGAAATCGACATTGAGGTGGCGGATGTTGAGGCGGTAAAGCCAGTAAAGAAAAAGCGGGATGTACAAATCAAAACGCTCCCTTTAAGCGATAAAGACCGCAAGAAATTCATAAAAACGGCAAACGAGGTATTTGAAACAGTAATGTGGCGGATGGAGCCTGACCATCCTGAGTTAACGCGCAAGCTTTGGGATGCGGAATTTTATATTGATAAGGTGCTACTACCTGAACTCAACTTGCCGATTGGCCGAGAGTATGCGCTATCTTTAATTGATGCCTTTTTGTTTCATTACGTTCTTGAGCTTGCTGTTAAAGCAGACGAAACCGCTGAAACTTTAAATTAACTCGCGATAAAAATTCTCACCCGAAACTTATCTTAAAGGCCGTGCAACAATTGCTTTGCACGGCCTTTTTCGGGATGAATCCCCCAAATTAAACCCAGTCCGGAATATGCGCTGCCACATACTCATTAACAGTTCATAACAAGAACAGTTAAAGCCATTTTTGCCCACCGCCTTGTGTTAGCTTAATCAGAGTTCTGGCATACACACGTAATTTCATGAAATTTCCTTCCACTCGAAGGATTGATGGTTACACATACGCGATATAGCCGGGGCACTCACTCCACCAACTATTATTTTCCTCTGCCGCTGCGCGGCATTCACCAGCCCATCCAAAATAACAGCCGGTTCGTTCGCTTAACCCCGGCTTTTTATCGCTTGCAACCAACAACCCTTGAAAGGAAACATCATGCAAGACCTACTTACACCACAGCAATACGATCTGCTTATACAAAATGGCGGCGATAAGAGCTATGATAAAGATTATCCGCCTGTCGCCAAATTGTTCCTAACTAACTCCAATTTCGTTTGGCTAATTAGCGAACTTGATCCGGAATACCCTGAAATAGCTTTTGGCTTATGCGATCTTGGCATGGGGTGGCCAGAACTTGGTTACGTCAACATCGACGAAATATTAGCTTGCCAAAATCCCCTTGTTCAACTTGAGAATGACCTAAGCTTTGAAGGAAAATATCCGTTAACGGTATATGCACGCGCCGCCCGCCGGGCCGACAAAATAGTAACAGATGAACTATCATTACAGTCTGTGTTAACGCTTAAGCCATAAACTGAACTGGCCCGATCAACCGGGCCAGTTTTTTTATTAAGTATCCGGCTACCTTGCGTACGACTTGTTCGATTTGGAAACCTTTTTTAAAAGCATCAAACGCAGCTTTTTATTTTCTGCTTCCAGATGCTCAATTTGCGGCTGGTAAAAATCTTTCAATATGTCGTTTTGGATTTTCAGCAATTCGGCTATTTTATCATCACTCATTATTCGAACCTTTCGTCAATTGGTTACCAATTATTTGTTACCGCAAAGCAGGTAAAATATCAAGTTGCCAATAGTTCAAAAGTTCTTTTTCATTGTATACGCTGTTTTGTTTGTTCTTCGATGCTGCACCGTCAATCATCCGTTTCAATTAGCATGAAACCGCAAGCCATCATCAACCCTTTGAACGAGGCAAATTTATAGCCCTTCGGTCGTCAAGGCCATGCACAGTGCCGCTTAAAAAATCTCCACACCTGCGCTTCACTCCGGGTCGTATTTTTTGCGGCAGCCTTGCCGACCAACCCCTCGCACAAATTTTATAGCCTCCGTCAAAGGGCAGATGAGGCTTCGCGCCACATCGCTTTGATAGAACAGATTTATTTACTTTAAACACCATCAAAAAATGGAAACTAAAACTCAAAATGGCGCTGCCAAAAATGCAAACAACTCTAATTCAAACGGTACAGGCAACAAAGAAATTGTATTAAATGCTAAACCAGTACCTGGTGAAAACAAACCTGCAATTGTCGAAAAGCAGGTCCAGGAACTGACACTGCAACAGCCGCCAGCCACAAATGCACAGCCGAATAAAGAGCTGCCACTTGATTTACGCCTCAAAATGGTAGGCGACTTACACCGTCGAAGCGTACAACGAATGAACTTGATCTCAAGAATGCGCCAACTCGAAACTTTCGAGATCGCTCTCGCTCAAGGCAACGACGAATTAGAAGATAACCCGTACCAAGGTTGCAAACTCATCATCCGTGATGACCAGAACCGGGAGTTCGTTACGACAACACCCGGTCTTATCCGAATGACTGCGCAATACATCTATATGGCTTGCGAAAAAAAACTTGCCGAGATCGAATCCACCATTGTTTTCCCCGGTGCATAAGCACCGGATCAGCCCCTCCAACCGGCGGGGTTGATTTCATGCACACTTACGTATGATAAAAAGCATTCAATATGACCAGCACTTTTAATTGTTATAAACGCATTGCATAAAATACACGCTCAGAGAGTATAGGCGTTTATAACCTGATCTCGCCGTGTGCGTGCTCATGCATACGTTTCCCATCATTTAAAAAAGGTAATTTTCATGCTCGACCATTTGGCCGATCCCTTACATGACCGCAAAACGGCGGCAAGGTATCTCGGCCTTAAAAATCCTAATACCCTTGCCGTATGGGATAGCACCCAGCGGTATGACCTTCAGCCTATTCGCGTCGGCGGTGTTATTCGTTACCGACAATCCGTTTTGGATGAGTTCCTGTTTTCGAGAACGCGAAAGCTACGTTCTACAAAAAACACAAACGAATAATCCGGCATTATCGCTTACTGCCATAATTTTAAATCAACTAAAAATAGGTGCCATTTGACTTATGAAGAAGCCATCCAAATCCCAATTAGCCTTGTACGAGAGAAACTCGGGCACCGACCCGAACACCTCCCTGACTGTAAAGATGCCGTCGAATACGTGCAGGCACACCTCAAATCAACTAAGCAAGACGATACCCGAGCCGATGCTGTGCGGTGGTTAAGCATCATGTTCACCGTCTATGACTGGCATCAACCTTTAAACCGAAAGGTAGTCAAAGATGACCACCCACAATGGCACATTTCACGGTGGCAGGAACTTGATGATATCGCGCTCATCCGTTACCTCGAAAAAAACGGTATTGATGCTGATCTTGCGAAAGAGTTGCTAACCGAAGTTTATTTGACCAGTAAGACCGGCTATGGCTCGATGAATGTTTTTGGTTTGCGAAACGAGAAAGGGGGCTTGGCACTTGAAGGGCCTTACATCAGTACACTTTTAGGTAAACGGGATATAAGTATTTTGCGGCGCGGAAACGGAACAGCTCCTACAATCCATGTTTTCTTAGACTTTATGGATATGCTTGCAGCTTTTAGCATCTTTCCCAAACTCAAACACGAGGCCGATGTTATTTGCTTGAACTCCCCCGAACTTCTCAGCGAGGCATTCGCCAACATTAAAAACGCTGGATACAGCCATGTTTATAGCTGGTTTCCTAATAATCCCTTTGGTAATGAACTCCAAACCAAATTGACGGCATACACAAAAATTGAAAAAGGTTTAAAGCACAAAATATTCAACAGTGTTTATCGCGGCTACGATAACGTCGCTGCATGGCGAAAAGCCAAATTCAAGAAAACCAAATAACGTTCCGAAAACGCGGGTAGGGCGCTTGCAAATTGTGATGCCTTACCTGTGTGGAATGCAATCAATGGTTTTGCAGCGAGATTAGCCGAAGCCGTTCACTCCACCAACTATTATTTTCCCCTGCCGCTTCGCGTCATTCCTCGCAAGGCAAAATAACAGCCGGTTCGCTCTCTTGAACTTCGGCTGGTCATCTCCTGCAACCATTAACTCCAAACAGGAAAGGCACAACAAATGCAAAAACAACTATCCCCCTCCGAACGTGGCGAAACATTTACGGTTCCCCGCTTAGATGTACACGACCTGGTTACTCACATTATTATCGGCCAGCTCGAAAAAGGTGTTATCCCGTGGCAAAAACCGTTTAAGGATAATTCCCGAAGCCCATTTAACATTCCGTTCAATTATACGACTGGAAATAAATATCGGGGCATCAACATCGTTCTCCTTTGGGCCGCAGCGATGGATCGCAATTACCAAACCGATGAATGGGCGAGCTTTAAACAATGGCAAACCAAAAACGAGCGCATCCGTAAAGGCGAAAAAGGGAACCTGGTCGTATACTATGATACATTTGAGAAAGATGTTGACGGCGAAATCCAAAAAATACCTTTTCTAAAAGCCTCCTATGTATTCAATCGTTGCCAATTGGAAAGTTATCAGCCTTTAGAGGTCGAAGAACCGACTAAACCGAGAAGAATAGTTCCATTTGAACATATTGATGCAGTTGATATGTTTATCAATAATACAGGCGCAATTATTGGTCATCACAACGGGGGCGCTTACTACGACCGGGTAGCCGACGTGATCGGTATGCCATACAGCGATAATTTCGAGGAAGTAGCTGGCTGTACTGTTACTGAAAGCTATTGTTCAGTATTATTTCATGAGTTAATACACTGGTCTGGCGCCAAACATCGATTGAACCGTGTGAAAGCAAAAATATTTGGCGATCAAAATTACGCACAAGAAGAGTTGATAGCCGAGTTCGGAGCAGCATTTTTATGCGCCGAATTTGGATTAAACACCGCGGAAAAAGGAAATCACGCAGCTTATATCGACAACTGGCTAACTGCCCTACGAGCAGATAACCGCTGCATTTTTAAAGTTGCCAGCGAGGCAAGCAAAGCAGTGACGTATTTAACTGATTTACAGCCTTCTTAAAATCGAAGCCGCCTGAGAGTGCTCGGGCGGCTTATTTCTTTCTAATCGATATTTTCAATATCCAAGGAAAATGAATTAATGTTTTGAGATATACCACATATATAGTTGATGACCAACAAATGAGGCTACAAATATCATTATGCCCAAAAATAAAAACAGGATGCAATTGTATAACCACCCCTTAGTAGATTTTTTTTTAAAAAAATTGATGGTGACTAATGTTGCTAACGTGGCGACTGCTCCGATTAAAATTACACAAAGAATTGCAAGAAATATTTCGGTATACATTAGTATCAACACAAGACTTGTTAATCCTATAAGGATATACGCTACAATATTATTGTTAGAAGCACTTCCACCGCTTGTAAAATTCTGCTCGGTGGCAGGTGGAGACGATGATTCCCATTCTCGGCTAAGTATTTTGTCTGTTAATTTCTTTTGTCTCAACTCTTCATCATATACCCGTCTGATATCAGGATTTTGGTGATAGTAATCTTGGTTTGAATTGGCTGCTTGCCTTGCACGTTCCTTTTCCCTTTCTACTTCGCGTTCTATCCTTGGGTCTTTCATAATCAAAGCTTAAAAAACTAAATATAATAATTATCGATCAGCATAAACGCACATTAAAGTTTTTTCTCGACTATAATATCGGTAACGCAAATCTTTTCTTTTGATAACGCTACATATCGAGGATTCACCGCTTCAATTTTTTTAGGAATGTTGTAAAACAATAATTCATCCAAATGCTCTAAGCCGCAGCCGACAATCGTGATCGTATCGGATGTATAGAAAAAGGTGATCTGGTTCAAAGCGGGGTCGTAATCATGCGAAATCAGATAGGCATAGTTCATCGTTTTGGATTTACCGTTAGGCCATAGAAACTTTAATTTACGCACATGCGCATCACTCCCATGCAAACTATCATCAGGTTTGCCGGGCTCGTTTGAACGCATTTCATCAAACTTCAATTTATAATCCTGGCTCATAGTCCTCGTATGGGTTATAATTGATAGATGAATATTCTTTTGAAGGCGTAGGGCGTTCAGTTTCTATTTGCCTGTCCCGCTCACGTTGGATAATGTACTCCTGATGGGTTAGTTCAGACTGGACGAGTTCTATGGCAGATTGCCTATCTCCTAACTTTTTCGCATGCTCTAATAAAGCATCGGGATCGTCGGTATATATGCTTACGGAATCCCTGCCACGGGATACCGAAACATATAATTGTTTTGCATTGGTTGCGGTAAATGTTCCCGATGGCTGGGAAATAAAGACATGATCGACTGTTTTTCCCTGTGACGCATGGCTGGTTGTGCAATACGCATGATCAATATGGCCATATTGCGCACTGATGATGCTCGTTGCTTTGCTTTTGGAGTTAACAAGGGTAAGCAAGCCGGATTTTTCAACTGCCTGTACGTCGAATACGTCACCGTTATTAAGCCGCTTGCCTTTGTCGTCAAAGCCATTTTGTGTGATTTTTACCTTATCCCCTTTTGAAACAGCAATTTCAGTGTTTTTATAAACGTTGAAATTAGCAGCTCTGTTCAAAGGCAGGTGTACCTCGGCACCACTATTATTCTTAATACTGACAAAATCACTATTCGCATCACTTACTTGCCAGATCGACCCGCGCTGAATTTTCGGCACGTTTTGAGTAAACTGTATCGTTTGGCCTGTTTTATACATACGCCAATCTGTTTTTTGAGCTTCCGTATAATTCAGGTTTTCATAGCGAGGTATAATCGTTTCTCTTTTCCCAATCAGTTTTTCCGCTTTAAGACATTCGCGTATTTCCTGACTAACGGCTTTGCGTTGCTCATTGGTTGGCGAAACGACAAGGGCGGACTTACCTTTTTTGGTTGCCGCCATATAATCGGTGATTAATTGCTCGTTTGGCTTTAGGGGATCAATAGCCTTGATCGCCCCTATGTTCTCTAACTTTTCAAATCCGCCCTTAACGTTGCCCTTAGCCAAATCTTCAACCACTGCCCGATAATATATATCCCTCTGACGGCGGATTTTATCAACTTCTGCAACATTAATACCGCCAACAGTATTCAACACACGCAAAGCATCGCCACGCAAAACCGCTGTATGCTGCCTGGTATCCCCTACAAATATGAGCCTTGCGTTTTGTTGCTTTGCTATCGTCAATAAGGAAGTCGTATCACGGGTACCGAGCATTCCGGCTTCATCCACAATTAAAACTTGATCTTTTAATTTTGCCTGCATTTCCTTATCGACTAATAGCCTTGCGACCGTAGTGGCATTTTCAAAACCTTCATTCACAAGCACCCCGTGCGACGCATCTGAAGATGGCGCAACAATCGTCACTTCTTTTCCGGCATACTCAATATGCCTTTTTGCTTCTGCAAGCATTGTGGTTTTTCCAGCCCCGGCAGCACCACGCACAATGGATACCTGGTTAGGTGTTGACAGGAGATATTCTATGGCATCTGCTTGTTGTCCTTTTAATTCCGAGTTTATGCGGGGCAAGTTCTGATAAAGCGGCTTAAATTTGCCCTGACCCGACAGAGCCAAATCAACCATGTGTTTTTCTTCGGCAAGTATTTCGGTGGTTGTGCACATGGTGCGGTATTTTTCTTGCACCTGGATAATTCGCTCATCAGCATTAAATGACGCTGTAATATCATCAAGAGATACATCTCGATGCCCGATACTATGCTTGTACCCGTTAGCCAGTAAACGCCGATCATGCATTACCGAAGCCCGCTCAAAAGAGTGGTCAATCGTAAAATCGACACAATCTTTTGCTACCATCACTGATGGCATGGTTTTGTTAGGGCCTCGGATTGATCGATCTTTTTCGACTTCAGTAAAATCAATTTCTTGAAGCTGGCTGCGCCAGTTTTCCCGAAGTTCAGCCATACTCATGCCCTTTTGTTTTTTGGAGCGGGTACGGGCACCAAGTTCCGCTATTGCGTCCGGGTCGGTGATGCCTTTTTCTTTTGCGATCTGCCCTATCTCATTAGTGCGCTTGCTAAATAAGTCGATTGCACTTTGCGGCACACCGACAATTTCAAAAGCCTTATCAGTCGCTTTTATTTTATAGCCGAGGTCTATTAGTCCATCAGAAAGATTTTTATGGAACCGCGCCTGATAATAAGGCATATCTCTTTTAATATCGCGAAACTGCCCTGCTTTAAATTGTTGCTCAACATCATCCCAAGATGCGTTAAAAACAAATGCATGGCTATGTAAGTGTACATCAGGTGCAAAATCACCAACCGGGCGCGCTGTTTGATGGGTAAACTCGGCCCACACTAATTCGCCGGTTTTGCGATCTTCATGCTTTTCATTTTTGCGTACCCTGGTCATGGCATCAGCTTCGATTTCACGCATTGTTTTATTTACTGATACTTCAAAAAGTTTGAGTATATGATCGTCTTTTGACAATGCGTGAATTATCGAAACGCTTTTTGGGGCATGGAAATTAATATCGTAGCCGACCGTTCGTACGTCTTTGTTACGCAAGGTGAGGGTATTGCCCGTTGCCGGATTAATATTTTCGCAGAGATCGAAGAAAATTTCTTTTGTTGCAGGCCCGCTAATGCCAAGACGCTCCGCAAGGCGGCCTGTAAACTTGCCTTGCAACTCTTGGTCATTTATATAGTAATCGGATTTTTGAAGCGCATCGGAGAAATAGCTTTTAGCTTGCTCTGCACTCTGACTCATTATCATTCTAATCATGGTCGTGAGTTTATTACAGGTTCGTCGCTGAACTGGTGTATTTCTTGAATTATTAATGCTGATTAATATCTATTGAGACATTTGATTATTTGTATCTCTAAGAATACGGTCGAGAAACTCTGATAAAGCGCCTTTTTAAATTGACACTTAATCTCTTTCTAAATCTATATCCCTATCGTCATAAGCAACGGTATTTCTCAATTCAGCTTCATGATTTTTATAATGCTCCAAATTCCTTTCAAGCCTATCGCTCCAGAATTTTGAAGTATCATATTGTTTGCCCGACTCCAATAAGGTAGCCTTAACCTTATTATATGTTTCGTCACTGAATTTTTGATCGATCACTTTTTCAATCTCTTGGAATTTAAACGGGCCTTCTTCCCATGTTTGCATTTCAAAATCCTGTTTGATACCACCTATTACCGCCTGTTTTTCATCTTGCAGCTTGACAATCTTTGCCTCGCTTAAAGGGTTGCCCTCGATTTTTTCGATCTCCGCATTTATCAGGAATACATGTTCCTGGGCGCGGGCAAGCGGGGCGTTTAAGCATTCGTATTCTGGCGGCATTCCCTCATTGCTATTTGGTTTCATGGTTGTAATAATTAAGGTTAACGGCAGCTCTTTTTAGGCATATCAAAAGGCTCATAAACAAAGTCATCAAGATAGGCGTGGATGGATTCCACGTCATAAAGAATGATCTTTTTCTCTGGCTGCGTGAAACGGATTTTGCCTTCATCCCGCAACTTCTGCAAGGTTGCCCGGCTTTTGATCCGCAGCATTTTCATTGCTTCGGTGCCGGATATCCATTTTTCTTCAGGAGCCTTTTTTTGTTTCTCGCCTAAGTGGTTTATTGTCTCTTCAAGTAGCTTATAATAAGCATCTGTACGTATACAGATGATCTCTATCTTATCCATCTTATAATTGTTATTGGTGGTCGAATTTGTTACTGGCTGTGTAAATAAGCAGTGTCGGGAAGACGTCGAATTATCGAAAATAAAAGCATCAGACGTCTTCCCTTAGACCTGCTAAGGAGGTTAGTTTACATCTTCAAATTCATCGTCGCCGCGCATTTTGTTAGCTGCCCTACGGCGATTGTCCTCACCATTTGGCACATTGCCCATGAAGCTGTAGCCCCTTGACTGTTCTTTTTCTTTGCCTTCGACAATAACTCCCATCAACTCTTCTTGTATGATAGTATCATCAATAATGTCCATCATATTGTTATCTCCATAGTGATAAGCAGCACAGTAACCAAGCGAGTAAACAACGCTGCAAAAGATTAACAAGTAACCAAGGCTTTGCCCTAATAAAGCGAGGAGTAATCCAGCTGCAAAAAAAGTCGCGGGTTCCCAAAAAGTTTCTATTTCTCTGATGGTTACAAATCGGCCTTGAAATTTGATGTCCAAAAACTTTCGATTTATGTAACCATTACATTTACTATACATGGCAAAGTCATACACGGATGGTAACTCTTTAATTTCCTTTCTACGTTTTAGTGAAAAGTAAAACACAACTCCCAAATAAATATAGAGTAATAGGTTGTCCCAAATAACCTGCCAAAACGAAGGACTTTCATACGATTGAAAGGGGTTGTGGGAAAAGTCGGCTACCATAAAAGGAACCATACCGAAAAATAACAATGTTAAAATTGTACTGGAAAATGAAAAGTATCTTAGACCAAATTTGGATCTTATTATATTTTCAATGGGGATTCGGGCGAATCCTGAGACTGCATAAGCATACCCAAGTAACCGCAATTTTAATCCATTTTGACGGCCTATTTGTGTTGATCTGTTTCTGTAGTTGATTTTTTTCGTTTTCATGTTTTTAAATTAAAGTGAATTATTTGATGAATTTTGATGTTGGTAAAAGGTTAGTCGTTTATAATTCTCGCCATCGGGGAAGGGTTTTCCCTGGCGATGTATGATCGCTTGCACCATGTAATTATTTTGTGGCCCACCTGTCTTAAGCCTTACGAAGTCTTCGGGTCTGACAACTTTTTTAAGTTGCAATGCTTCCGAAGTACCGCGATTAACCTCTTTTGTCGTGAACCCATATGAGTTTGAGGGATTAAAAACTTCGGCCTCGCCGATTAAATCGCTTGCCCATTTATTAGTTTCAATACAGGTATTAGCGTGAAAAATCTTTGTCCCGAAATTGCCGAGCAGGGACTTAACCCTGTATTCTGTTTTATCACTGCCCATCGCTACATAGAAATTCGGAAGGTTCTGGGTCAACACAACATTGCAAATCCAGCTACTACGTGCCGTTGCCTGAAACTCGCTATCACTCTCAAATACGAAATGTTGCGCCTCGTCTGCAAAAAGGAATACGGGCAGGGGGCGATCGGTAATTTTGCGCTTCTCCATCGCACGCTGCCAGCAATATTTCACGATCATCTGGCAAGATTTGCCAACATTGTGATACCGCTTAACTGGCAGATTGATGAGTATAATCTTGCCGTGAAAGCAATCCTCCGGCACAACCGTAGATGATCTATTGCAAAACAGTGAGTAAATTGGCTCCCGTAAAAGATTGTAAAGGAATCCCGATACGGTGTAAGTTATTACCGATTTTGTTTTGGGGCTTAACGATTTAAGGCTCCTGTAAAAATATTCGGCCAAAAAACTGAATATGCGCGCATCGGGCAATGCATCATTAACCGCTTTTGTGAAGCTTTGCAGGTCAGTGATTTTCAGATCAGGGTTACTGATATTCGTTGCCTTCCATTTATCAACCTGTGCATGGACGTTTTTTGCGGCCAGGGCATACGCTAATTCAAAAGCAGTGGGTTCTTTAGCTTCTTTTCCTTCATTGCCTTTAACTGTCGGAATTTCCGGCTCGGGCAACGACTGAACGATGTTGTAAATATTTTCTACAGTGACCTTACCAAAAGCTAACGAGCACAAATCAATTACGTTTGCGATTAACATGCGTACGGCAGCAACCCAAAAACCATCATCGCTTGTACCGCCCATTTTCTGCGAACTGGCCTCAATAACGGTCATCAATAATTCAACAATGTTCGTCGTTAAAGCTTTGTTGCCGTCGGATAACATCGATTCATATTCAAGGAAATTGAATCGATGCCCATTGGCAACATCCGGATCAATTACTATCAAATCATGTTCACGGCCAGCTTCGATGCAGTATTGCAAAAACGTTTCCTTATCCTCAATTTTTGCCGTAAGTACCAATCCGCCAAACCCATTGTTGAGAAACGCCATCGCTATTTTCCTGCCTGACGACGAGGTTTTACCGGCGCCTGTAGCCCCGAATACGGCTGTGCCACAACATGCATCACGTAGAGTCCAATTGTTGGAACCGAACCCGTCCCCGAACCGCATTAGCGGCATATCTAAATTTATTTTGTTTTGTTCTTTCATAAGACAAAGGAGTAGCAAACTCGACCCAGATCATGGATCGCAGTAGGTGTTAAAATTTAAATTCAGGATTTAAAACCCGCCCGGCTGGCCTCGCACGGGCAGGTGGTTAGTGACTATTTCTTTATAGCTTGGCCGAAGAGAATACCGGGTAGATTTGTAAACTTATCCGTATTGTCTTCGATCTCTAATTCGCCATCTTTCAAGATACAAGAGTACACAGTTTGAGAGGTATAGGTAACTTTTAAGCGCCCCTCTTTGTTTAATCTATCGACGTACTCCTTTGCGGCTTCCATCATTTCCTTTTTTGATTTATTTGGCATTCTATTAGAATTAAAAATGTTTGTGACCCTGTTACAGCGCGGGTCACGATCCGCTGCCTGAGTTAAAGATTTCGGCGTTATTCTTATACACGTGTAATATTTTTATTTATGGGTTATTCATCATCCATGGCAAGAAATGCCCAACTTGTGTTTGGAGTGCTAAATAACTCCGCATCGTTTGCGGGTTGCGCCGGTTCAGGCTTTTCAACCTGAATTTGGCTTTTTTGCATACTCTCGTATACATGTGCCATGCCTTTATCTATGTTTATAATCGTCCTTTCCATGATTTTAACTATTTATTGCTTGACTTCGATCTTTAGTTATGTATACTACACACAATAGCATCCCGAAGGAGATAAGTATGCCACGCCGCCCTAATGCTCTCAAAGATCAATTTCTTGATCCACCCGATCTTGAAAGCGTATTTGCGGAATACGCTTCCATGCACAATACAGAACAAACGATTGCTTACCTTGATGGGGTAACGGCTGTCTTTAATATTGTTCATGAGATGCTGTTTGCCAAAATGAAAGATGGGTCGCGATGGACAGAAACTCGGGAACGTGCTTTTAGTCAAATTGATCATTTTATTGATGTTAAAGGTGATTTACTGGATCGTTTGAATTCCGAATACGATGAGTTAAGAAAATCACCTAACCCCAGCCCTGAATTCTGATACAACATTACGGCACTAATCAACCTTTCCGTCTTAAAAAAAATTTGCAGGTATTCCCAAAAAACGTAAATTGGGAATTTTGGGAATTGATTTTATATGAAGCTAAATGGGTTGATATTCAGCCACTTTTACAAAGTGGTTACGGATCATATTTACAGTAATGAGCTAATAGAAGCTCAGCGAAAAAAATTCAAATCTGATGGATCAGCGATTTGGTATGAACGACCGTTTAGTAAGGAGAAGGGGCCTTTTATATATGATTTGTATTTGCCTTCTGGTACCGACCAAGACTACCTGATAAAGTTAAAGAGCAAATTCAAGGCTGACACTGGCCTTGAAATAGAGGTCAACGACAAAGTTATCATTCATTGTCTTGAAAAAAAGCTCGATGGATATCCATTTCCCCAAGAGATACCTAAAGAATACGCGCTAATAGACCGCATAAGGGCTAAGGTTTTAATGCAATTATTTATCCGAAAAAACCTGTCAACTTACTATTTAGATAACTTGATGTACTATGAGGTTTACGACGAAAAGCACAAGAAACTAATTATAGACAATCTAAACCGTAAGAAACCGAAAGGCTTGACCTCCACAAAAAGTCAAACGGACAACACTACTTTTGAAATCACTCCCGATGAGCTTTGGCGATTTCAGACTCATCGAAAACTATTAGAATTCATTGAACAATATTTTAAACTGTTAAACGACCATAATTTCAAAGCTGCTATGAATATGTGGCATCCCGTTATTCGACAGCAAGCCTGGGGAAATAAGGTTGCCGAATTTCAAAGAGTATATTGGACACTCGAAAAGGTTAGCCTAAAAGGACTTTATTTGGAGGATAAACAACCTAACGAGTCAATACATAAGTTTCGAGTAATGTATGTCGAAGAAATTACAATTCAATATGCGGAAGATTTATTTGATTTATTAGACAATACAGCCCTAAACGATACCAAAAAAATAGTTAGCTCCATCAATAGTTTTTTGGCTCGGACCGAAAGAAATAATTTTAGAATTTCTGAGTTGCCATTAAAAAGCTTACTTGATTTTTCAGCGATTGAACAATTACATATATTGGGGGCCTATGATCAACAACGTTTAGAAAACGTACTGCCGGATAGGCGTAAAATGGGGTTATACAAATCTATCCTCTATGAAGTTGAAGTAGCGCCGTCCGGTGAATTCCTTTTTTATCAAGCTTTGTACGAACAAGTTCATAATCATTACTATGAAACGACATGGTAGTATTGGGTGAATACATTCTTTGCCTAATAGTAATGGCAAGTATCTCGGTAATATTGAACAGATCAATAGCTCCAAAAAAATGGCAGGCTGAAGATTTTTTATTTGGCTATGAAGTAAGTATCGCAGTAATAGCAATCCTTATACTTTTTATTTACGACGAATTTAACTTAGGAATTAAAGCTGTAGAAAAAGTCCGATTGTCATTAAAATCTATAGTGGCCGTGTATCAAGTGCCGTTGATTGGGTATTTAACTAAAGTATTATACATGACATCACTTTTAATACTTCAAAAGATGCTTACTGAGCAAATAAAAAGCAATTATTTTATTTGGAAACGGTGGCGAATTGTAATATCTACAAATATGGCTTCTATGATATCATGTTTCGCTATTCTTGTTCCATTCCATCAAGTTTTTGTTAGCCCCTGGCCTTTTATGATAGGTTTATTGATTGTTATTTTTTCAATGTGGGTTAATAAGACGGATTTAATTGACAGGATTGATTATTGGATTATTTGTGAAGCTTTGCTATTATTATTGTCACGATTAACGAACGATACAATGAATCAAACCTCATGTTATTTTGCACTATCAATTACAAATATCTTTCAAATCATAACAGTTTTCCGCAAAAAAGATCAGGGAGGGACGAAACCGCCAATGAAACCTCGTGATAAAATATTCTACTCATAAGGCTGCGTTACTCACTTTTCGGAACCATACAATGCTTTGCGCCTCGTAGTCGGCTTCGGTTCTTTTTTCATCGAATGGCATTTTAGCGTCGGCCATCCGGCACCGCATCAACAACTCGGCATAAATGGATAAACTTATGCCTGGCTCATGATCTGCAAAATGAATAATTCTTGATCGCGCTGCATCTTTGAGTTCGAGAAATAGTGTATTGTACAGTCTATAAATTTCTTCTGGGTAGTCATCAATGGCGTGCGGCTCCATATCTCGCTCGTAAATTTCATCGATGTGCGGATCGCAGCTATCAAATAAAGTATCAATGTCTCCGTGCTTGTGATCGTATTCATACAGCAATTGTCTTATTGCCGGTTCGCTTGGAAAGGTGACATCACGCCGCGGTAAATACCCTAACTGACACCTGATCTGGTTTAACGCCTCTTCTGCGTATTCCGACATGGTTAAAGCATTACTATGAATTTGGTCAGCATTACTTTGGCTGAAATTCGGCTCAGCGAAATCACTTTGACGCTCAATTCCAATCAGCTTTTCAAGCTGTATTATTGCATTTTGTGATGATATTGAACCATTCCCAGTCATATCGTTCACCCACTTTTGTTTGCGTATGCTGTATCTTAGCATAAGTAGATTAGCGTTTCAATAAATTGTTGAGGTATGAGCGAAGAAATTAAATATGAGCCTTTATTCCCGAAGCAATTAGAACATCTGAATAAAGACTCTGAGCAATTCAAAACGCAGATAAGCGCTATCGACCATGAACTGGAGAATGCTCCAAAAGACGAGGGGCCAAACCCTAAAAACAGGCCGCCTGGCCCGGAAGGTTACGATACCGGTATGCGTGGAAGACGCGCGCAATACTTGGATTCAACACGCGAACGTCGGATCAAAACTTATCGTTCAGCTATCGAAAAAAATATCAGTCCCCTTGATGCCAAAGAGCAACAAATCATTCTCTCCCGATATGATTTTGAAACCAGTAAAAATGGCTTTAAAAACTATTCAAAGCAAAATTTGAAAGAAGTCAAAAGCGTTACTAAAGAAGATAAAGCGTCTTTTGATTTTATGGCCGCCAGTTATTTCAGCAAATATCAGCAACCCGAAATTCCCGAGGCCCATGAAAAAGAAAATATCGATACCTGGTCTGAACGGTACATAGATATGCTAAATAGCTATCGCAATGAAGAAATCAACCGTGATATAGAAAAGGAACTGGAAATCGAGCCGCAATGATCACTTGTAATTCTTTATTTAATGTTCGTATTTTTAATACAAAGAATACAGAATGGATATTGAGGAACTTATCAGATATTACCCGGAAGGCCCGTTTTTAGATTTTAAATTTGAGGAATACAAAGGGCAAAACAAGCACGAATTAATCAGGGATGTTTTGGCATTTGCTAACGCCTCGATAGCTGGTGATCGTTATATAATAATTGGCGTAAAAAAATCGGGTGACGATATTGTGTTGAATTCAATCGAAAAGCCATCGGATCCCGCCCACATCCAGCAGTATATACATGAGAATATCGGCCCTGAACTTGAGATCAGCTACGAACCTTTTTTATTTGAAAATAAACAGCTCATGGTTTTGAAAATCCATGGACCTAACGACCAACCATATTTTGCCTTAAAGAATTTACAAAACGATAAGTCGAAATGTGTCGTTCGTGAAAATGAAATACTAATCAGAAAAGGGAGCTACAAAAAACTTATAAGCAGGATTGACCTCGATCGTATTTATTCGAAACGTTTTAGTGTTAAAAGCTTAGAGGACAAAATATCAGTAGTTTTTGAAGATGGTACAAAGAAAATATCGGTGCCTTGTGCTCGAAATATGGTGCTGCCTTCACAACGAAATAAGCATGAAATACTTCGTTATCTAAGGCAAAAGGAAGCAATAATGAATCGATCAGGGTGGGATTACTTACAGCATCTCGATCAGTTTATCGACACGCCCAAAACACATTATAGCCAGATGGATATTCGTGAATTAAAAGATCGGCTCCAAACCGTCGAAATGAATTATAAGGATGAAGATTATCATTACATTCACGAGGAAAGGGCGTATCGGCTCAGCTTGAAGATTAGCAATACAAGTGAGCAACATTTGGAAAATGCTGTGATTACTCTTCGATTTCCTAAGTTGGCAGGTTTTACAGTTTCTCCCGGAATCGCGTTGAACACCTATCAGCAAACTATAGTTACCGGCATAAATTATCAAAAGGGATATCCAAAAGTTACAATGGAGGAAAGTTCAACGTTCGTTCAAAGTGAAATTGGTGATATCCGACACATGCTTCCTGCACTTGCATTTGAAAAGCCGCTTCGGTTAGCAATTTCAGAAAGTCTAACTGGCCAATCTCTCAAATTTATAGCGACAATTCACGGGCGCAACCTACCTACACCACAAAATCATGAATTGGAATTAGAGTTTGTGTAGAGATAACCGACGAAATTGCCAATTCTCTTTTGTAATAATTGGCTCGACTGAAAAGGCTGAATTCAATGCAAACGTACCTTGATTTTTTCCATTTGGATTTAACCCCAATAGGTTAAATAACGAGTTAAATAGTCTCTTAAAACAGAAATATTATTTTGCTATCTTTAATAAAGAATCATAAGTGGCGTATTTAACTCTATATTGATTCATTAAGGTTTTGGCAATTATGAGAATCAAAAGAGTAACAGCCCAGAATTACAGGATGCTGCACAACGTCGGCGTAGAATTGGAAGACGACGTGACGCTAATCGTAGGGAAAAACAATAGCGGTAAAACATCATTTTTTGAGATTATAAAGATGATGGCATCCGATGAATCAAAAATAAGTTTCGAGGATTTTTCGCAGAAAAGCTATGATGATTTCAAGAAAGCTTATGAACTGTATAAGAAGTTTGTTGCTGAAACAGATGACGAAATTAAAGACTCGTTGTTAATTGAGATACAGGGCATAAACCCAGGTATTAATCTCATATTAGAGATTGAGTATGATAAGGGAACCGATTCTTTAGTCGAACTCAGCGAATTCATAACTGACCTTGACACGGCGCGAAATGACGCGGGTATTTGCGTAAGTTATGAATGTATTAATACAATAAACCTTTATAAAGCATTCGAAAATCGTGGTGATAAAGATCAAACGCTATTAAATTTTCTAAAAGAAAATATAGGCACCTTTTATAGAATGAATTGTTATGCTTTGGATGTTATTTCGGGCTTTCGAAGAGCTATCGAAGGGCCATTTAAGTATAAAATCCAAAAAGTCGTATCGTTTGAAGATATCAAAGCACTTAGGATTCTGGATGATAAAAAAGGAGATCGAAATAATACACTGGCTCTTGGGTTTGCAAAATATTACCGTGAGAGGGATAAAACAACTGAAGATGTCGAAAAACTGGAGCTTACGTTGAAAAACGTAGGTAAGGATCTAAAAGAGAAGTACAAAATGATCCTACAAAGTATATTAGATGATCTAAAAAGATTTGGTGCAGATTCGCCCGTTGTTATCCCCGATATTATCATTGACTCTGTTTTTGATTCCGAAGCGGTAATTAAAAACAATATTCGATATCTCTACAAACAAGAAGAAATTGATTTACCCGAAAGTTACAATGGGCTGGGTTATAGCAATCTTATTTATATGATACTTGAAGTCGCAAGTTTCATAGAGCGTCAAAAAAATGCCAAAGAAGAGAAAATTTCTGAATTCCTTGTAATAATGATCGAAGAACCGGAAGCGCATATGCACCCTCAAATGCAACAGGTCTTTATCAAACAAATAAGTGACTTGATGAGGAGTGCTAAACAATCAGGCATTACCACGCAGTTAATTATTACTTCTCATTCATCACACATCATTTCAGAAGCCGGCATTGACTTAAAAAAGGGATTTAATCGAATACGATACTTCACAAAAGGAGATAAACAAGTCGTTGCCAAAGATTTTAATACATTGGAAATAGGAAATGATAAGCAAACGTTCCGGTTCTTGAAACAATATCTGACCTTGCATAAATCCGATCTATTCTTTGCAGATAAAGTAATCATGGTAGAAGGAGTTACCGAAAGACTTTTAATGCCCCAAATGCTGGCTAAAATTGCCCCCACGTTGCAAAACGAATATGTTACGATCCTTGAAGTGGGTGGGGCTTATACTCATAAATTCAAGGAAATCCTGGAATTTATAGATATAAAAACTCTCCTAATAACTGATCTGGACTCCACTGACGGGAAGACAGAAGAAGCTCGCGCCGTTGATCTCTCAGATAAGACGCAAGTTTCATCAAATGAAACTCTCGTGCAATGGTTACCGAAAAAATCCATTATTGTAGAAATTCTCGCTTGCAACGATGTTGAAAAATGCCATGGTGAACTTATTCGTGTCGCGTTTCAAATTAATGAACCTCAAGGCACCTATTATCCTCGAAGTTTTGAGGAAGCCTTTATCGAAAGAAACAAAAAACTTTTATTGAGTAAAAAGGACATTAATATTGGCGGTAAAACTGAAGAGAAATGGATAAAAAACGAATTCTCATTACTCAAACGCCGATCAAAAGAGGATTGCGAAACACTTTCAAGTTACGACTTAGCACCGCGCGGTTCAAAGGCCAAGACCAATTTTGCTTTCGATATAATGTCATTCGATGAAGAAGCCTACGGTAAATGGGGCGTCCCTCAATATATTAAGGAAGGCTTAGAATGGCTTGCGGGTTCATGTGTTGTAAATTTTAAAGTCGATGTAGAATGACGGCCTTTGACCAAATCCAACAACTCATTAAAAAGCAGAAGAGTTTTTTGCTTGAGGCAGGAGCTGGCTCCGGCAAAACATTTACTCTGATCCAAACAATAGATTACGTACTGTCTACAAAAGGCAAGGACTTAAAATTCAATAATCGGCTGATTGCCTGTATTACGTATACAAATGTTGCTAAGAACGAAATTATCGACCGATTGGAAAACAACCCCCAGGTTGCCGTATTGACCATTCACGAGTTTCTTTGGGGCCTTATAAAGAACTTTCAAAAACAATTAATAATAGAACTTGATATACTGAACGAGTTAATGGCTCAAAAAAAACCGGACAGGTTTCAACCAGGTCTTTTAACCCGCGTAGCATTGACGGAAGTAATTTATGAGGACTCTGGATACCGGGACTTTGAAAAAGGGCAATTACACCATGATGATGTGATATCATTGGCTGCACAGATGATAAAGAACTACGAAATTTTGAGAAACATCGTTGTGGCAAAATATCCATATATTTTTATTGACGAGTATCAAGACACAGCAGAAGAGACTGCGATATCATTAATTGATGATTTGCTAAATAAAAATCAAAATGAACTTCTTTTAGGATTCTTCGGAGACTCTCATCAAAAGATCTATGATACTGGTGTAGGTGCTCTTGATTCTTTTGTACTTGACAAAAAACTTGAATTTGTTACCAAAAGTGAAAACTATCGCTCGTCTGTCGCAGTGATAGGTTTACTCAACAACATCCGAAAAAACATTACCCAGGTTGCTCCGCCAGGAAAAGAAATTGAAAAAGGGTCAGTTGCTTTTATCAATTGCGACAACTACCCTTCGCAGGGAGCTATGAGAATTACAGCATATGAACAATCACTGGTAGAACTCAAAAACTCAAACTATGATAGTCTGATTTCACATTTAGAAAACATAGGATGGCAATTTGGAGAAAATAGTAAAGACAAAGTATTAATCATTGCTAACAGGAGGGTGGCCGAACGAGCTAAATTTTCCAATCTATACCGGATTACTTCTACTCGATATGGTGAATCGGCAAACGAGGCATTAATGAAGCGAGAAAATGTGCTTGTCAGGTTTTTTGTTGGGTCGCTTGATAAGAAAACCACCAGAGAAAGGAAAAATGGCATAGAACATCTCATCGCTTACTGGAAAGAAAAAGACTACAATGGAATAATCACGTTCCTAAAAACTTACGGTGTCGGTGATAAACAACATAATAAGGGACAACAAGCAGGTAGTTTTCATCTTAAAAGACACTCAGACAAAATTGCAATTGCCGAACAGATTGAAAAATTAGAAGCCATCCGAGAGACTGGGACAGTCAAACAGGTTATGGATTTCGTAGTCGAAAATAAAATAGTTAAAATGCAAGAGGGGCTACAGAAATATATAGCTAAGCTTGAAATTCTACCAGAAAACATAGAAGACGAGGAGAAACGCAATAGGCAATTACGCGATCTTCAATTTTTCAATGATATGATGTCTGTACCTTACATAGAATTTATTAATTTATTTAAACATACACAAAACCAAACTGTATTCTCAACTAAACACGGCACTAAGGGAGAACAATATCGTAACGTTCTTGTCGTGATTGACGACACAAGCTGGCGGCAAATGTATAATTTCCAAAACTTCATTAACGATAAAGAAGAAAATGAGCAAAGGAAACTTCGGACAAAAAACCTATTCTACGTTTCTTGTTCAAGAGCGATGAAGAACCTCGTGATACTTGCTTTATCGGAATTTGAAACTGATGCATTAAATGTTATTAGTCAATGGTTTCCATCGGATCGAATCTTTTCGATTAGTGATATTAGCGATATTTAAAAAGTGCACAATCTTTAGAGTTGTGAAGTTTATTTGACCTCTGGCATTTCCCGTACATGCTGATTACTTAGGTGATCAAAAATTACAAAAATGAAAAAGATTATAAAATAAGAGCCTGAGTTCGTACCTTTGCGCACCACGCACCGAAAAGGCGTACCGTTAACAAAACCGTTAACAGTTTCACAGGTAAAAAAGCTTTCAAAAGCTGGATTTGCAAAAAGCTGATTATCAGCATCGAAATTGTTAAAAAATACCCGGCGGGGTAGCTCAGATGGTTAGAGCGTAGGATTCATAACCCTAAGGTCGGCAGTTCGATCCTGCTCCCCGCTACTTAAGGAGGCAACATATATTTGTTGGCTCCTTTTTTATGCCTGCAAAAATCTGTTGGTCAGAAGCATATAGTTCGACTTCTTTTAGTTCGACTTTAGCACTTCAATACTTTTTGTTTTTTCCTTTTTGCTTCCGCAAACGCCCTGCTCAGGCATGGGGATCATTTTCCATGCTTATCCCATGATTCTAATTATTCAGTTAATGCAGGGGCTATTCTATTATAATGTAATTAACAGAGCGCGTTAATTTGTCTTATAAACGCTACCAGTTTCTCAATTGTATTCTTTGATTTTTATACCTTAGTTTTGTATACCGATTAACTGACACCGAGGTAAAACTAATGATTAAAATATTCAGGTGGTATCAAGGCATCCTGGTTTTGATATGTTTTTTTCAATGGGCTGCTGCTGCCGATATCAAGAGTATAGGTGTGCCCTATGTTCGCAATTACAGCAAATATATTTATCAGTCGGGCAACCAAAACTGGTCGCAAACTAAAGATGAAAACGGGGTGATGTATTTTGGTAACTCCGAAGGTTTATTATCTTTCGACGGGCGTTACTGGCAGCAATATCATCTGCCCAACCGGCTTATTGTACGTGCTGTAGCGTCAGATGGGCACGGTAAAATTTACACAGGCGCTTTTGGCGAAATAGGTTACTGGTCCGAAAATAAAACAGGGGTATTGGTATACCATTCACTTAGTAAACTTATTCCCGCTAAATATGCATTGAACGAGGAAGTATGGAAGATCTATATTGATAACGGACAGATCATTTTTCAAACTTTCGGAACGGTTTACATTTACAAAAACGGAGCTATCACTGCTGTCAAATCGCCCAATCCCTACCTGTTTTTATTCAGGGCAAACCATCACTATTTTGTGGAACAGATCAATGCAGGTTTGTTTGAACTGGTTGAAGGAAAACTTACCCTGATAAAAGGGAGCGATATTTTAAAAACAGGCATATTAACTATTTTGCCCTTCGGTAATAACCGCTTTTTGATCGGCACGGCAAAAAATGGCCTCTATGTTTATGATGGTCAAAAAATATATCCGTTTAAAAACCAGGCGGATGATTTCTTGCGAAAATATCAGCTCAACAACGGTGTCTTTATCCCCGGTAAATACTACGCCTTTGGTACTATTTTAAACGGTGTTATCATCATCGACACCGCCGGGAACATTGTTCAGCATATTAATAAATTAAGCGGCCTTCAAAACAATACTGTGCTGAGCCTCTACCTCGACGACGAGCAAAATCTTTGGGCCGGCTTAGATAACGGCATTGATTGCATCGAGATAAACTCACCGCTATACTTTTACTTCGATAAGGGTGGAAAATTTGGCACCGTGTATGCAAGCATAGTTAAAAACAATAAGATTTACCTGGGTACCAACCAGGGCCTTTTTTACAGCGAATGGTATCCTCAGAATAAAAATCAGTTATTACAGTCGTTTGATTTTAAGCTGATACCAGGCTCGCAGGGCCAGGTTTGGGATCTTTCGTTAATTGATAACAAGTTGCTTTGCGGGCATAACGAGGGTACTTATCAGGTTGATGATGACCGGATAACTAAAATATCAGCTATAAGCGGTGGCTGGATAATAAAAAAACTTAATGAAACCCACCTGATACAGGGCACCTACACAGGTTTGGTAATTTATGATAAGGATCAGAAAGGCGACTGGAAATTCGGCCATAAGGTTGAAGGGTTTGGGCAGCCTTCGCGATATATTGAATCCGATAACAAACAGATATGGGTGAGTCACGCTTATAAGGGAATTTATAAAATTGTGCTGAACGATGAATTGACCAAAGCTTTATCAGTTAAATATTACGACAAAAACTCCGGCCTGCCCGATAGTTATAACATTAACGTGTTTAATCTGAACGGCAAAATTGTTTTCTCATCCGATGAAGGCTTCTACGTATACGACAACATAACCGACAGGTTCTATACATATCAACAGTTAAATAAAAGCCTGGGTTCATTTGCCGCATCGAATAAAATAATCCCGGCATTAAATAAAAAATCCTGGTTTATCAATCATGGCCACGTTGCAATAGCCGATTTCTCAATTGAAGGAAGGCTTCGGCTGAATACCAACTGGTTAAGCCCACTTAACGAACGGATGGTTCAATCGTACGAAAATATCAGCAGGATCAATGATAAGATATATCTGATCAGTGTAGACGATGGTTTTGCAATATTTAATGATGATGATGTATCGACACAACCCAGAGGAATATTACCATCCGTACTGATCAGAAAAGTTGAAGATATTTCGGATAAGCCGGTGGCTATCAGTAACAATAACCAGCAGGTTTTGTCTATCCCGTACAGCATTAACAGCATTCGTGTTACTTATTCGTTGCCATACTATGTGCAATCAAAAATAAGGTTTCAATACTTTTTAGAGGGCTATTCAACTGAATGGTCGAACTGGAGTGCCCAGACACAGCGCGAGTTCGCCAATCTGCCCCAGGGGAATTATATTTTCAAAGTGCGCGGCCAAATCGATGATACCCGTCAAACTGGGATCACCGAATTGAAATTCATTATTCTGCCTCCATGGTATGCCAGCAAGCTTGCTTTTTTGTTATATGGTATATTGTTGATCCTTTTGTACTACCTTATACGATATTACTACAGGCGAAAACTGGCCAAGCATCAAAAGCATATACATGACAAGCTCCAAAAGGAAAAAGAAGAAGCCTTAAAACAGGAAGCGATTGCCAACGAGCAATTGATCGTTAATATAAAAAATGAACAATTGCAAGCCGACCTGGAAAGCAAAAGCCGCGAACTGGCAAACTCGGCTATGAATATCGTTTATAAAAATGAATTGCTTCAAAAATTGCGTACCGAAATAATTGAGCTTAAAGATGCTGCCGGAAAAAAACTGGCACCCGAACAGTTAAAGCACATTCAACGGGTAATTGATGAGGGAATGACTGACGAACGCGATTGGAATGTGTTTGAGACAAGCTTTAACGGTGCGCACGAAAACTTTTTTAAGAAACTAAAGGCCGATCATCCCGACCTGGTACCGAACGATCTGAAACTTTGTGCATACCTCAGGATGAATATGAGCAGTAAAGAAATAGCCTCCCTGTTAAATATTAGTTTACGCGGAGTTGAAATAAGGCGGTACCGGTTACGTAAAAAGCTCGATCTACCCCATGATAAAAACCTCTCGGAGTTTCTCCTGGAGTTGTAAACACTACATCATTACCTCTCATACACCAATTCGTTGCTGTAATTTGAAATTGATAAATGAAGTATCTTTTAAATAAGATAAATCAAATTAAATACCTCATTTACAATATCTTGAAAAAGCGTGTCTTTTTTTTTGAGCAAGCTCTTGTAAAGCCGGTGTATTAATGTAGAGGCGTTTTTTTTTGCATTGCTTTTATTACTCCTCAACTTCGGATTGAGTTTTTAGCAACCAATTATATTCTTACTGACCTAAAATTATTAACCATGAAGAGAATCTTTACTATCTCGGGGTTAGTACTGATGTGTGTGTTTTTTGTTACTAATGTTTTTGCACAAAACATTAAGCTAAGCGGAAAAGTGACAGACAGTACAACCGGCGAAAGTTTACCCGGGGTTAGCGTTACCGTAAAAGGTACAACTGCGGGTACTACCACAGGTCCTGATGGGGCTTATTCAATTTCGGTATCACCGAATGCATCTGTTACCTTTTCCTTTATAGGCTATCAGACCCAAACATTGGCCGTCGACAGAAAAACTACGCTCAATGTTAAAATGCTGATCCAAAACAACGAGTTGCAACAAGTTGTAGTTGTTGGTTATGGTACGCAGCGCAAGGTTGATGTAACCGGATCGGTAACCACTGTAAAAGGCGACGAAATTGCCAAGCAATCGTCGCCCAATGCCATTAGTGGTTTGCAGGGTAAGGTGGCAGGTGTTTCGGTGACCAATTCGGGGGGGCCAGGCTCATCACCTCAGGTTACCATCCGTGGTACCGGCACCATTTACGGCAATACCAATGTATTGTATGTTGTTGATGGCGTGTGGTACAACGATGTTAATTTTTTAAACCCGGCCGATGTTGATAACGTCAGCGTATTAAAAGATGCGTCGAGCACCGCAATTTACGGTATACGGGCATCAAACGGTGTTATCATTATCACTACAAAACGGGGCAAAAAAGGCCAGGTAACAGTTAACTACAACGGTTACGCGGGCTGGCAAACGGTAACTCACCCTGTACAAATAGCAAATGCTACCGAATATGCTACCCTTGTTAACGAACTTTCTGTTGTTAATGGCGGTGCGGCTTTATTTGCCAACCCTTCAAGCTTCGGTACTGGCACCAACTGGTATAACCAGATTTTGCACGATGCTTTTACAACCAATCACAATTTATCGGTGAACGGCGGCACCGAGAAGTCTGATTATAATATCTCATTTGGCGTGCTTGACCAGGATGGCAACGTTAAAACAAATAATTTTAAACGTTATACCGTAAGTGTTAATGACAACTACTCCCCTGTTAAAAATCTGGATTTCGGCATCAAAATTAACGGGCAGTACAGCAACTCAAAGGATATTGATGGCAATATCTTCCATCAATTGTATGGCGCCGGCCCGGTAGTTCCGGTTTATTATGCCGATGGCTCTTATGGCGATCCGAACGACTATAATTTAGGCGGGGGTAACAATTACAACCCGCAGGTTACGCTCGATTATTTTAACCAGCATACCGAAACCTATCACTTTACCGGTAACGCCTATGCGCAGCTAACGTTCCTGAAGCATTTTAAATTTAAAACCTCATTCGGAGGGGATTTTATTAACGGGCAAAGTACACGTTACGTGCCGGTATATAAGGCAACGCTCGGGCAGCAAAGCACGGTTAGCAGCCTTACCCGCAGCAGGGGCGAAACCCGCAACTGGATAGTAGAAAACACTTTAAACTATGACAACGCCTTTGGCGATCACAGAATCACTGTGCTGGCAGGGCAAACTGCTCAACGTGAGCAATTGTATGCCGTAAATTTAAGTGCGCAAAATGTGCCCGCAGGCAGCGAGAACCAGTATTTTTCGTTAGGTAATAATTTTAATATCACCGATGGCGGCAGTACCCTCAACACTTTTGTCTCGTATTTCGGCCGGGTAAATTATTCTTACAGAGATAAGTACCTCATTAATGCGTCGGTACGGTCTGACGGCGCTTCGCAGTTTTACGGCAGCAATACCTATACCACATTGCCGGCGGTTGGCGCAGGCTGGGTAATTACCCAGGAAGATTTCATGAAGGATCAGCATCTGTTTGATATGCTGAAGCTGCGCGGAAGCTGGGGTAAAGTAGCAAACGCTGGCGTGCCGCGTAACTTAACAATTCCGGCAACTATTACAGCACCTTATTTAACGGCGATTTTCGGTAATCCTGAAACGGCATACCAGGGAACAAGTATTAACAGCATTGTTCCTCCGGCAATTTCTATCGAACGGTCGACGGGTACCGATATCGGCCTTGAAGGCTCGATGCTGAACAGCCGCTTATCATTTGAATTTGATGCTTACAACCGCGAAACCAATAATGCCGTATTTGGCATACCGGTTTTAGGTAACTTGGGTACCAGCGGTACCGTTATAGGTAACCAGGCTGATATCCGCAACCGCGGTTTGGAGGCAGTGCTTACGTGGAGGGCAAGTATCAATAAAGATATACAGTATTCGATAAGTGGTAACGTTGGTTATAACCAGAATACTGTTTTGTCTGTTATCAGCGGTAATACACCTATATACGGAGGTGGTAACGGCATTGCAAACGGCGCCCTGGCCACGCGCACCATAGTTGGCGATCCTATCGGCTCTTTTTATGGCTACCAGGTTGCAGGGATATTCCAAACCCCTGCAGAAGTTGCAGCCTCGGCTCAAACTGCTGCCAAACCCGGCGATTTTAAATACGTCGACCAAAACCGCGATGGCGTAATTGACGGCCGTGATAGGGTGAATCTTGGCGATCCGAACGCCAAAATAAATTATGGTATCAACACCAATCTTACGGTTAAAAATTTCGATCTGACGATCGATCTGCAGGGCGTAACCGGTGTAAGCGTATATAACGCCAATACTGCTTATCGTTTTGGTAACGAAAACTTCACTAAAGATTTTTACGATAACCGCTGGCATGGCGCGGGTACTTCAAATACCTATCCATCTGTTAACGTAGGTTCAAATGCCAACGCAGCGCCAAACTCTTTCTATGTATCAAGCGGCTCATATTTCAGGGTACGCAACATGCAGCTGGGCTACACACTGCCGGCAGCGTTGCTAACTAAATTAAAAGTTAAAAAATTAAGGGTTTATGCTAACGCTCAAAACGCGATCAACATATTCGGCTACAAAGGCTTTACTCCCGAAATAGGCGGTTCGCCAACCAACGCGGGAATTGATAACAACGTGTACCCGTTATATGCTACTTACAATTTTGGCGTGAATCTTACTTTTTAATATAACCAGTTATGAAAAATATAAAGAACAACCTGTATATAACATTGAGCTTAAGCTTGCTCACAACTACTGTTGTAATGCAAGGCTGTCAGAAAAGCTTCTTAAATGTGCCTCAACAAGCCCAAACCCCCGTTGCTCAATTTTGGCAAAGTGCCGGTGATGCCCAAAAAGGAGTGAGTGCGATGTATGCCAATTTGCACGAGTGGACAAATATCGCCTTCGCGCCGATAGCTGTAGAAAGTATGGGATCAGACGATGCCGAAAAAGGTAGTAGTACCAACGACGCCGCATTTATGAATGATTTTGATAATTTCACTGCTACAGCGTCCGAAGGTCAATTGACTGATTTTTGGAAAGGCGAATATCAAACCATCAACTTTGCGAATCAAAATTTAGATAATATCCCCGGCATAAATATGGACGCCAATTTAAAGGCGAGGTATTTGGCCGAAAGTAAATTTATACGCGCCTACGCCTATTTTAGATTAGTAAGGGCTTTTGGCGATGTGCCATTGCGCGTGCATTTACCTAAAGACCCGGGCGATTATAATATACCCCGCGCTCCAAAGGCGCAGGTTTGGGCAGCTATCGAGGCCGATCTGACCGATGCCGCCGCTGTATTGCCGCAATCTTATCCGGCTACCGATGTTGGCAGGGCAACCAAAGGCGCGGCATTAGCCTTACACGCAAAGGTGGCCATGTATCAGCAAAAATGGGCCGATGTACTTACTTACACCAACCAGGTAATGGGTTTAGGCTATAGCCTGTTCCCTAACTTCGAAAAACTGTTCCGTACAGAAAACGAAAATAACTCTGAGTCGATTTTTGAGATACAGAACGCCCTGATCCCTGGTAACTCTGCTGCATCAAACTCGCAATACTCGCAGGTACAAGGTGTAAGAGGGTCTACCGGCGGCGGTTGGGGCTTTAATGTACCAACACAAGATCTGGTGAATGAATTTGAAACAGGTGATCCGCGCAAAGCAGGAACAATCATTTTCAGGGGGACAACCACAGTGGAAGGCGACCCAATACCTGCCGTTGGCGATAACCCAATGTACAACTACAAATCGTATGTACCGTTCAGCATGTATGTATCTGGTTTTAACGAAGGCTGCCAGCAAAACGTAAGGGTAATCCGTTATGCCGATGTTTTATTAATGAATGCCGAAGCCGCGAACGAGTTGGGCCAAACCGCACAGGCTTTAAGCTCGCTCGAACTGGTAAGAGCCCGCGCCCGCGGTGGCAACAATGCCATTTTGCCTAAGGTAACAACAACAGTACAGGGTACGTTGCGCACAGCTATCTGGCACGAACGCCGCGTAGAGCTGGCAATGGAATTTGACCGCTATTTTGATGTGATCCGCCAGGGTCGCGCGGCTACGGTTTTTGGTCCAAAAGGCTGGAAAGCAAACAAAAACGAAGTTTGGCCGATCCCTCAAACGGAGATAGACCTAAGCGCAGGCGTATTAACTCAAAATCCTGGTTATTAATCAAAAAGAAACAGCAATGAAAAAATTAAATATCTTGATGATAGCGGCAGTCACCGGATGTATCGGCCTATCTTCATGCCAGAAAAAATTCGATCCTTCATCTTACGCTCCACCTTTGAGCATCAACGGGTATACCAGTTCGAATGATGTAGGTAAAGGAAACCTGATCGCCTACTGGTCGTTTAACGGCACACTCACCGATAGCTTATCTAACACTGCAGGCACCGGCTCCGGCACCAGTTTTACGGCTGGGGTAAAAGGCTCTTCGTTATTGGCTACAGGTAGCTCGTATGTAGTAAGCAATGTGCCGGCAGCACTGCAAAACCTGAACAGCTTTACCATGACGGCATGGGTGTACATGCCGCAAAATACAACCGGCATAGCAGGTATTGTAGATATTGCCAATCCAAACTCCTTCTGGGGTAATTTCGATCTGTTTTTTGAGAACGGCAGCACACCTACAAACGGTTTGCTAAAGCTGCATGTTAACAATAACGGAACAGATCTTTTTTACGGTACTTATAACGTAGCCAGCCCCTGGAACAAGTGGACAAACATTGCCGTTAGCTTTGATCTCACCAGTTCTACAATGAAGTTTTATGTTAACGGCTCGGTAGTTGGTACGGCTACAGGTGCTGGCCCCATTAAATTTCAAAACGCTACCAAAATGGTGTTTGGTACGGTGCAGTTTCAAACTACGCCGAGCCTCACTACGGCAACAGGTTCGCAACCCTGGGCCAGCTACGTAAACGGCCAGATTGACGAAGTGCGGTTTTATAATAAGGCTTTGAGCGATTCGGATATCGGCACTATTGTAAAACTCGAAAACAGGGGTAAGTAATATTAAGTAATTGGTACAAAGATTGCCTGCCACAAGCGGGCAATCTTTTATATACAAACGAGTTAAATCTATACAGGGGCAATGAATATGGGCAGGATCAAAGTTATTTTATTGTTATTAATAACGACCGGTTTTTTTGCCTGTTCAAAAAGCCCGTCGGGCTCCGGTTCAGCCGATCCCGTGATTACTCCGCCGGCAACTTTCAGTTTCAACGCGTTAAAGATTAATGGCGTGTTTAATGGCTATTCATACACCAATGTCAATACTGCCCCGGTTATTAAATTTTCATTTTCTGATGCTGTAAACCGTTCTTCGGTAGCCGGTAGCATTACTTTTAAAGATCCGTTTGGGGTGGCAGTAAGCTACAACGCAACCTATGAAGACAACGACCTTACTGTCGTGATCAAACCGATGCAGGCCCTGCAAAACCTTTCAAAATACGCGGTATCGGTTACTACCGGTCTCAAATCGGCGGCTAATGCAAGTTTGCAATCGGCAGTGAACTTACAATTGACCACCACTATCGATTCGACCAACAAGTTCCCGGTCGTTACCGATGATCAGCTTTTGGATATCGTACAAAAACAAACCTTTAAATATTTCTGGGATTTTGGCCACCCGGTTAGCGGCCTCGCCCGCGAACGTAATTCATCGGGCGATATCGTGACCACGGGTGGTTCGGGCTTCGGTATCATGGCTATCGTAACCGCTGTGAACAGGCAATTTATTACCCGTACCGATGGTTTGGTACGCATGCAAAAGATCGTTGGCTTTTTAAAAAATACCGCTCAAAAATTTCACGGCGCCTTTCCGCACTGGCTCAATGGCACCACAGGCGCGGTGGTGCCTTTCAGCGCGCAGGATAACGGCGCCGATCTGGTCGAAACATCATACCTGATGGAAGGCTTGTTAACAGCAAGGCAATACTTTAACGGTACAGGTACCGATGAAACCACATTACGCGCCGATATTAACACCCTTTACAATAACGTGGAGTGGGACTGGTTCAGGCAGGGTAATCAAAATGTGCTGTACTGGCACTGGAGCCCCGATCAGGGCTGGGCAATTAACATGCCAATCCGCGGCTGGGATGAAGCCTTAATGCCTTACGTTTTAGGCGCATCATCAACTACGCACCCTATCCCCAAAATTGTTTACGATAATGGCTGGGCAAATAACGGCTCGATGAAAAACGGCAATTCGTACTTCGGTATTCAATTGCCCTTGGGTCCGCCATACGGCGGCCCGCTATTCTTTGAACATTATTCGCTAATGGCTATTAATCCGAAAGGGTTAACTGATGCTTACGCCAATTACGAAATCCAAACTAAGAACCACACCCTCATCAACTATAACTACTGCGTTAGCAATCCAAAATCGTATTTCGGATATAGTACAAATTGCTGGGGGCTTACCGCCAGCGATATTTCGGGTGGGTACACGGCCGGTTCGCCTACCAATGATGTCGGAGTGATTGCACCGACCGCGGCCATATCATCAATGCCGTACACTCCAGCGGAATCGTTACAGGCGCTCCGGTTCTTCTATTATAAACTGGGCGATAAAACCTGGGGGCAGTATGGATTTTACGATGCCTTTAATTTAAACGACACCTGGTTTGCCAACTCGTACCTGGCTATCGACCAGGGGCCGATAATCGTGATGATTGAAAACTACCGGAGCGGCCTCATCTGGAATTTATTTATGAGCTGCCCCGAAATTAAAACAGGTATGAGAAGCCTTGGCTTTACAAGCCCTAATTTATAACACGATACATGATCTTAATGAAAAATACACTTGTCCTTATATTTTTTCTTGCCGTTTCCCACTTAGCCCTTGGCCAGGGCAAGAGCATTGCAAACACCGGAATAAAACCCATTGGTATGATTAGAGGCCTTTCGGATAGTGCCTTGCTCGACGTGGTACAACGACAAACATTCAGGTACTTCTGGGACTTTGCCCACCCTGTAAGCGGGCTTGCGCGTGAGCGCAGTAACATAGCCTACAACTACGGGCACGAGGTTGTCACTACAGGTGGCTCCGGGTTTGGTATTATGGCAATGATCGTCGCTGTTAATCGCCACTGGATAACCCGTGAGCAGGGTACCGACAGGATGTTAAAGATCGTTAACTTTTTATCTAAGGCAAGTTCTTTCCACGGTGTGTTTCCGCATTGGCTTGATGGCAGTACCGGCAAAGTCATTCCTTTCAGCCGCAAGGATGACGGAGGCGACCTGGTAGAAACATCTTACCTTTTTCAGGGATTGTTATGCGCCAGGCAATATTACGATGGTAACGATCGCAAAGAAAGGGAGTTGCGTAATAAAATAAACAGCCTTTGGGATGAAGTGGAATGGAACTGGCAAACCAACGGCGGCAAAGACGTGCTTTATTGGCACTGGTCGCCAAATAACGGCTGGAGCATGAACTTTCCCATCCATGGGTTTAATGAGTGTTTGATCACTTATATCCTTGCGGCCTCTGGCGAGCGGTATCCTGTATCTGCCGATGTCTACCACAAAGGCTGGGCAAAAAGTAACTTTTTTGAGAATGGGAAAACCTTTTATGGTTATAAACTGCCCTTAGGCTTTGATTACGGCGGCCCGTTGTTCTTTTCTCAATACTCCTTCCTGGGCTTAGATCCGCACGGGTTAAAAGACCGCTATGCCGATTATTGGGAACAAAATACCAACCACACCCTCATAAACCACGCCTACTGCGTAGCTAATCCTAAAAAATTTAAAGGTTATGGCGAAAACTGCTGGGGGCTTACGGCAAGTGATAACTTTGCAGGTTACAATGCCCATTCGCCAACTAATGATTTGGGTGTGATATCACCAACAGCAGCCTTATCGGCATTCCCATATACGCCCAAATTTTCTATGCTGGCCCTGCGCCATTTTTATTATGATTTGGGTGATAAGATCTGGGGTGAGTACGGTTTTACCGATGCCTTCAGCGAATCGCATAACTGGTATGCTAAATCATACCTGGCTATTGATCAGGGTCCGATTGTGGTGATGATAGAAAACTATCGTACTGGCTTGCTCTGGAAATTGTTTATGAGCTGCTCCGAGATCAGATCCGGATTGAAAAAACTTGATTTTACAAGCGCTGCTACCAATTGATGATGAAACTTAGGCGTCTTATTGTCTTGACCATGATGCCGGCGTTGATAGCTGGTATCGGCTATGCGCAGCAAAAGCAGCGTAGCTATTGCAACCCCATCAACATTGATTACGGCTATACGCCCATACCCAATTTTGCCGAACAGGGTAAACACCGCGCCACTGCCGACCCGGTGATCACACTTTACAAAGGCGACTATTATTTATTCTCCACCAATCAAATGGGTTACTGGTGGAGCAGCGATATGTATCACTGGAATTTTGTTCGCCGGTCGTTTTTAAGGCCCGAGCATAAAGTATATGATGACTTATGCGCGCCTGCGGTTTGGGTGCAAGGCGATACGCTGATGGTCTTCGGTTCAACATACTCATCCAACTTCCCGATTTGGATGAGCACCAATCCCAAAGCGAACGAATGGAAAGAGGCCGTACACAACTTTGAGCCAGGAGGCTGGGACCCTGATTTTTTCAGAGATGATGATGGCCGGCTTTATCTCTACAACGGCAGCAGCAACCGCTACCCTTTGTATGGAGCCGAAATTAATCCCAAAACTTTTCAAATGATAGGAGCCCGCAAGGAAACGTACCTGCTGGAACCTTACAAATATGGCTGGCAGCGCTTCGGCGAATACCAGGATGATATTTTTCTCGATCCCTTTATCGAAGGATCGTGGATGACCAAACATAACGGCAAATACTACCTGCAGTACGGCGCTCCGGGCACCGAGTTTAGCGGATATGCCGATGGCGTTGTTGTGGGTGATACTCCGCTTGGGCCATTTACACCGCAGCCCATCCCTTTTAGTTATAAACCCGGCGGTTTTGCGCGTGGGGCAGGCCATGGCGCCACTTTTCAGGATGCCTGGGCCGGTTACTGGCATGTATCCACTATTGGCATATCGGTAAAAAATAACTTCGAGCGCCGCATTGGCATTTGGCCTGCTGGCTTTGATAAAGATGGTGTGCTGTATTGCAATACCGCCTTTGGTGACTATCCAACCTTGCTGCCCGATGGCAAAGCCGAACACTTGAACGGGACCTTCACTGGCTGGATGCTGCTTAATTATAATAAGCCTGTACAGGTATCTTCAACATTAGGCGGTTTTGCAGCTAACAATGCCGTAGACGAGGACATTAAAACCTATTGGAGCGCAGCTACAGGTAACGCCGGCGAGTGGATAATAACCGACTTAGGCAACGCAAGCACTGTAAATGCCGTGCAGATCAACTACGCCGACCAAGATGCTGAGTTTTTAGGTAAATCACAAAACGTTTTTCATCAGTACAAACTCCTGTATTCAACCGATGATAAAAACTGGCGGGTATTGGTAGATAAAAGCAGCAATAAAACAGACGTGCCGCACGATTATGTTGAGTTGCCTGCCCCGGTAACCGCACGATATATCAAACTGTTAAATTTACATATGCCTACCGGTAAGTTTGCCATCAGCGGCCTGCGCGTTTTTGGCAATGGTAACGGGGCTAAACCTGATACTGTTAAAAATTTTATTGTACTGCGTACCGAAAAGGATAAACGAAGCGCCTGGATAAAATGGCAGTTGGCAAACGATGCCTATGCTTATAATATTTACACAGGTACCTCGCCCGGTAAATTGTATAACTGCATTATGGTATATAACACCAACCAGTACTTTTTTAAGGCGATGGATAAAGATCTGCCGTTTTATTTCCAGATAGAGGCGATAAACGAGAACGGGGTATCGAAACGAACTAAAACAATTAAAGTCGATTAATTCAATACTGATAAAACGATAAAGGAGATATCACCATACATATGAAACATTTAAAGCCGCTCATCCTATTTCTATTGCTCACAGTAACTTCGGTTAGCTACGCGCAAAACAGCAAGACAGCCAAAATGAATGCTTATATCAAAGCATTGATGGCTAAAATGACCCTCGACGAAAAAATAGGTCAGCTCAACCTGCCATCTATCGGGTTTGATATTACCGGGCCAATTTTAAGTCAGGGTGTAGAAGGCAAAATTGAAAAAGGGTTGGTTGGTGGTGTGTTTAACACCTACACACCCGAGGCCGTCCGTAAGCTTCAGGATATCGCTGTAAAAAAATCCCGCTTAAAAATCCCTCTGCTTTTTGGTTATGATGTGATACACGGTCATCGCACCATCTTCCCTATACCACTTGGTTTGTCAGCCAGTTGGGATATCCCTTTAATTGAAAAAACTGCCCGCACTGCTGCCAACGAAGCCACCGCCGACGGGTTAAACTGGGTGTTTTCGCCCATGGTTGATATTGCCCGCGACCCACGCTGGGGCCGGGTGTCGGAAGGTGCCGGCGAAGATACGTGGCTAGGATCGCAAATAGCTGCGGCAATGGTGCATGGTTACCAGGGCACGGATCTTAATAAAAATAATACCGTATTAGCCTGTGTAAAGCACTTCGCGCTGTATGGCGCTATCGAAGCCGGCCGTGATTACAATATGGTTGATATGAGCGAACGCAAAATGTTCGAAGTCTATTTACCGCCTTACAAAGCCGCTTTCGACGCCGGAGCCGGTAGTGCAATGAGCTCTTTTAACGAAATTAACGGCGTTCCGGCATCCGGCAATAAGTGGCTGCTAACCGATCTGCTGCGTAAGCAATGGGGTTTTAAGGGAATGGTTGCCACCGATTATACCGCCATAATGGAATTGATGAAACATGGCGTAGGCGATGAGCCGCAGGTAGCCGCGCTGGCATTAAAAGCTGGTGTCGATATGGATATGGTGAGCGAGATTTACCTGGCACAACTAAAAAAACTGGTGCAGAGTAAAAAGATCGATGTTTTCTATGTTGATCAGGCTTGCCGCCGCGTGTTGGAAGCTAAGTATAAGCTGGACCTGTTTACCGATCCATACAACCGTATTACCAATACCCGGAGTGCCGAAATGATGAGTGCCGATAAAATGGCGCTTGCACAATCGGCAGCCCAAAAAAGCATGGTATTGCTCAAAAATCAACAGGGCGTCCTGCCATTAAAAAGTAATGCAAAAATAGCGTTCATCGGCCCCTTGGTTAAAGATCAGCGCAACCTCATCGGCAATTGGAGCGGTGCGGGCGACTGGAAACAGGCAATAAGTTTTTGGGATGCTGTTCAGCCGCAATATCCGAACAATAAGTTTTCATATGCCAAAGGCTGCAATTTGTTGGATGATACAGCGATGATCACCAAGCTCAACTTAAACGGTGCCGATATTGTTCCTGATGTAAAATCTCCTGCAAAGCTTATAGACGAAGCCGTATCGGTAGCCAAAGATGCTGATGTAGTTGTGGCCTTTTTAGGCGAGTCCTTTATGATGACGGGTGAAGCATCCAGTCGGAGCGACATTTCTTTGCCCGAAAACCAGAAAACATTGCTAAAAGCCCTAAAAGCTACAGGTAAACCCGTTGTTTTGGTATTGATGAACGGCAGGCCTTTAACATTAAGCTGGGAGAACGAAAACCTGGATGCCATACTTGAAACCTGGTATGCAGGCACGCGCGCAGGCAATGCAATAGCCGATGTATTGTTTGGCAAATATAATCCATCGGGTAAATTAACCATGACATTTCCCCGTAATGTGGGGCAAATACCCATCTACTACAATGCAAAAAATACCGGCAGGCCTTTCGACGAAAAAGAAAAGTATACATCCAAATATCTTGATGTGGCCAACACGCCGCTATATCCATTTGGTTATGGTCTGAGTTACTCTGCGTTCAGTTATAGCCCGATCAGTCTGAATAAAACCAATATAGCCATTACCGATAAGCTGCAGGCTACTATAACTATAACCAATATAGGTAATTATGCCGGCGAAGAGACTGCCCAACTGTATACCCGGCAAATGATCGGTTCGGTAACACGGCCGGTTAAAGAGCTTAAAGGTTTTCAAAAAGTATTCTTAAAACCAGGCGAATCAAAAACAATAACTTTTACTTTAACGGCTAACGACCTGAAGTTTTACGATATCAATATGAAGTACACAAACGAGCCGGGGCAATACAAAATATTTATTGGTACCAACTCACAGGATGTAATGGAGGCAGATTTTAAGTTGCGGCTTTAGACCATTTGCAAAAAACAGCGGAAGCCCTATTATAGAAACTTTATAGTTAGAATTTATCTTTCTTTAAAAATGATACAGGCTTAATATCCTCCCAAAAGTTCGATATTTCGCGGGTTTCATCTCCGCTAAGATTAGTGTAATAAACCTATCAATTTAATAGTGTTTATGTATTTTTTATTTATACCAACTGCAAAACACCCAAATTCTACCTTATTTTTGGTTTGAGTCCTTTTAGGCTGCAGGCCGGGTTTATTTCTAAAATACAACTACCTTATAATCACTACATAGCCAGATAGTGGTGTGCCATAAATACCACGTTCAATAATATAATAGTAAGTACCCACGGGTAACGGTTTGCCGTTATAGGTACCATCCCATGGTACCGAGTATCCTTTTGAGTAATAAAGTTTTGTTCCGTAGCGGTTAAAGATGGTTACCGTCGCTCCCGGGTAATTCGATAATTCCTTAATGTGCCACAGATCATTGATGCCGTCGCCATTGGGCGTGAATGTATTGGGTATGACAATGGGTTTAAGCACATTGATCATAATTTGCTTTTCGGTAAAGCACCCGCCTGTGCCGGTAACTCTTAAATTGTAAAGCTGGCTTTCCACGCCCTTTAACCTTGGAGTCCTGATCACTGTCGAACTCAAATACAGCGGAGGTGTCCACAAATATTGGAGATTCGTCCCGGTTACTGCCGGATCCAGCACCGTAGTTTCGCCCTCTAAAACATATTTAACATCAGGCATGGCAATAGTGGGCGCCGTGATAAAGGTCAATGTCATCACATCAGAAACAGGGATACAATTGCCAATGCCGGTTGAGGTAAGCGTGAGCTTAACCGAGCCTTTTGCTTTATCAGCATCGCTTGGGATATAGCTTACATTGACCGAAGCATCCGAAGGGCTAAAGGTACCTGTTCCCGATGTTGCCCATTTGCCGCCTGTAGCATAAGTAACATTTCCGGCTATAGTAATCGCCGGATCGTTGGTACACATCGATTTGTTGCCGCCTGTGCTAATTATCGGTGTCGGGTTGATCGTAAGTTTCATTGTCGACGATGAAACGCTGCACCCGCCATTTTTTGTAGAGCTTAAGGTGAGCGAAACGCCGCCGGCGGTAATATCGGCTGCTGAAGGTATATAAGTAGCACTTAACGAAGTATTGTTTGGTAAAAATGTACCGCTGCCACTGGTGCTCCAGATGCCGTTATGGGTATCGCCTATAATGCTGCCGGTTAGGGTAGTGTTCGGGCTGTTGGCGCAGGTTACCTGGTTGTTGCCCGCATAAGCTATTAAAGGCTTATTGATAGCAACTGTAGTCGATGTGGCGGCGCTTGTGCACGCGTTAACGGTAACCGTAACTTTATAGATGCCCGAATCCGCAAGAGCGACATTATGAATAACCGGGTTTTGCAAGACCGAGGTAAAGCCGTTCGGGCCGGTCCACGAGTAAGTTGCACCCGCAACAGTAGCTGCCGAAAGGTTGATGTCATCACTGACACAAACCGGGCTGTTGCTGCCAGCAGTTGGTGCAATTGGTGTTTGATTTACAATTACTTTGGTAGTGGTTGATGCCGTAACCGAACAGCCAGGCGCAGTTATCGTTACAGTATAAATACCTGCGCTTGCAGTAACGGCCGTGTTGATAACCGGGTTTTGCAGGTTCGACGAAAAACCATTGGGGCCGGTCCATTTATAAGTGGCTCCCACAAATGTCGAAGCAAAGAGTGTGATCGGGTCGCCTGTACACACGGGCGAGTTGCTTGATGCTACCGGGTTGACCGGCGTCTGATCAACCTCAACAGTTACCGCCTGGGCCGGGCCGGTGCAACTGCTGGATGTTGCCGTTACATAATACGTACCTGCATTGGCTTGAGCGGCTGCCGGTATCGTCGGGTTAGCCTGTGTCGAATAAAAGTTATTCGGCCCGGTCCAAGCATAAGTATAACCCGGTGTAGTTTTCACGGATAAATTGATGCTGCTGCCCTGGCAAACCGGGCTGTTGCTGGTAGCAACAGGCGCAGCCGGGACTGGGTTTACCACAACGTTAACTGTGCCGGCCGCGCTTGTACAGCCATTCACGGTAGCGGTTACAGAATAAGTTCCCCCGTTAACGGTAGTTGTATTACCGATCGAAGGGTTTTGCAGGTTTGATGTAAAACCGTTAGGGCCGGTCCAGCTATAAACGGCCCCGGTAATATTACCTGCATTCAATATTAAGGTGCTTCCCTGGCACAAAGGGCCGTTGCTGCTTGCAACCGGCGCCAAAGGCGTAGGCATAATGGTTACATTTGTTGTGCTGGCATCGCTGGTGCAACCGTTCACCGTTACAAATAAAGTATAAGTGCCTGCAGCAGCAAGGGCAGCATTGGCAATAACCGGGTTTTGAAGGTTTGAGGTAAATCCGTTAGGACCTATCCATGAGTAGGTAGCCCCTTTTACCGCGGATGTAGTTAAACTCAGGGCATAGTTCTGGCAAACCGGAGAGTTGCTGCCTGCCGGTGGCGTGGCCGGTTTAGGGTTCACTGTAATGGTGTAGTTGACGGGTGTGCCCGGGCATCCGTTTGCATATGGGGTAACTGTATAAGTTATCGTACCTTTCGCTGTATCAGTGTTTAATAATATTTGCGATGGGATATTGCCTGTCCCGCTGGCGGTAAAGCCCGAAATCTTCGGAGTTGCTGTAGCTGCCCATTGGAAAGTAGTTCCTGCAACGTTAGATGTAAACACAACGGCCGTATTACTGCTTTGCGAACAAACTGTTTGTGATAACGGGTTGTTGGTGATTGTTGGCGTTGGATTTACGGTCAACGTATAGTTGAAAGGTGTTCCAGGGCACCCGTTTATCGATGGGGTGATCTGGTAGGTTACAGCAACAGGGGCGGCAGTTGTGTTATTGAGCGATTCGGCAATGGTGCCGCTTGTTTGGCCGGATACTGCCGTATTACTTATCCCCGCTACAGCGGCCCTGCTCCAGCTATAAGTGGCTCCGGTTACATTACTGGTAAGGGTATAGTTCTGCGCGGTATTGTTACAGATAACAGCACTGGCTGCGCTTGTTATGGAAGGTGTCGGATTAACGATAACTGTGTAAGTAAATGACGGCCCGGCACACCCGTTTGCTGAAGGGTTAATAGCGTAAAGTACATTTATCGGTGCCGATGTTGTATTAACAAGACTTTCGGTTATTGGATTGGCTATTTGTCCGCTTACTGCTGCGTTGCTGATCCCGGTAACGGCAGCCCTGCTCCAGGTATAGGCTGTTCCGCTAACGTTGCTGGTTATGGTATAGTTTTGAGCGGTACTGTTACAAACGGTGCCGTTGGCTGCACTGGTAATAGCTGGCGTTGGGTTAACGGTTATGGTATAGGTAAATGCCGGGCCGGAGCAACCGTTAGCCATCGGGACGATCGTATAAACAACATTTACCGGCGCCACTGATGTATTAACCAGCGTTTCGGTAATGGTATTACTCGTTTGCCCGCTTACTGCCGCATTGCTGATCCCGGTAACGGCGGCTCTGCTCCAGGTATAGGTCGTTCCGCTCACATTGCTGGTGATAGCATAGCTCTGCGTGGTATTGTTACAGATCGTCGCACTGGCGGCGCTGGTAACTACCGGTGTCGGATTAACCGTAACGGTATACGTAAATGCCGGTCCCGAACATCCGTTAGCTGTGGGAACAATAGTATAAGCTACATTTACCGGTGCCGGTGTGGTGTTGATCAGGCTCTCTGTGATGGTGTTGCTTGTTTGCCCGCTTACCGCCGCGTTGCTGATCCCTGTAACTACTGCTCTGCTCCAGGTATAGGTCGTTCCGCTCACATTGGCGGCGATGGTATAGTTCTGGGCCGTATTGTTACAGATAGTTGCACCTGCAGCGCTGGTCACGGTTGGTGTGGGATTTACAGTGACAGTATATGTAAATGCCGGGCCCGAACATCCGTTAGCTGCAGGCACTATGGTGTAAACTGCATTTACGGGTGCCGATGTAGTATTGAGCAACGATTCGGTGATGGTATTGCTTGTCTGTCCGTTCACTGCCGCATTGCTTATTCCCGCAACGGTAGCTCTGCTCCAGGTATAGGTCGTTCCGCTGACATTGCCGGTAATAGTGTAGCTCTGAGCTGTATTGTTACAGATCGTCGCACTTGCTGCACTGGTTGCAGTTGGCGTCGGGTTAACGGTTATGGCATAGGTAAATGCCGGCCCCGAACAGCCATTGGCTGCCGGAACAATTACATAAACAACATTTACCGGTATCGATGTGCTGTTGATGAGGCTTTCGGTGATGGTATTACTTGTTTGCCCGCTTACCGCCGTATTGCTGATCCCGGTAACGGCTGCCCTGCTCCATGTATAGGTTGCGCCGCTCACATTGCTGGTGATGGTATAGTTCTGTGCGGTACTGTTACAGATGGCAGCACTGGCAGTGCTCGTCACAATTGGTGTTGGGTTAACAGTTACGGTGTAAATAAATACCGCCCCGTCGCATCCGTTGGCCGAAGGCAGGATCGAATATGGTACATTTATTGGTGTCGATGTGGTGTTAACCAGGCTTTCGGTAATGGTATTGCTGGTCTGTCCGTTCACTGCCGCGTTACTGATTCCCGCGACAGCGGCCCTGCTCCAGCTATAGGTTGTACCGCTCACAGTGCCGGTAATGGCATAGTTCTGCGCAGTATTGTTACAAATGGTAACACTGGTGGCGCTCGTCACGGTTGGTGTTGGGTTAACGGTTATCGTATACGTAAATGCGGGCCCATCGCACCCGTTAGCCGAAGGAATAATAGTATAAACTGCATTTACCGGTGCTGGTGTGGTGTTGATGAGGCTTTCGGTGATCGTATTACTTGTCTGCCCGCTTACTGCCGCATTGCTGATCCCGGTAACAGCGGGTCTGCTCCAGGTATAGGTTGTACCGCTTACATTACTGGTAATGGTGTAGTTCTGCACGGTGCTGTTGCAAATAGTTGCTGTTGCTACACTGGTTACGGTTGGTGTTGGGTTAACCGTAATAGTGTAGGTAAACAGTGGTCCGCTGCAGCCATTAGCTTGCGGAATAATGTTATAAGCAACATTTACAGGCGCGTTTGTTGTATTGATCAGGCTTTCGGTAATGGTACTGCTCGTTTGCCCGTTCACTGCTGCATTGCTGATCCCGGTAACGGCGGCCCTGCTCCAGGTATAGGTTGTACCGCTTACATTACTGGTAATGGCGTAGTTCTGCGCGGTGCTGTTACAAGTAATTGCATTTGCAACGCTGGTTACTCTCGGCGTTGGGCTAACCGTAACAACATAATTAAAAACGGGCCCGCTGCAGCCGTTGGCGTCCGGAATGATGCTATAGGTTACATCTATCGGATTTACTGTGGTGTTAACGAGCGTTTCGGTGATCGTATTGCTTGTTTGCCCGCTCACGGCGGGATTGCTGATACCGGCTACTGATGCCCGGCTCCAGGTGTACGTCGCCCCGCTCACATTGCTGGTAATGGTATAGTTCTGCGCAATATTGTTACAGGTTGACGCCGTTGATGCGCTGGTCACCACAGGAGTCGGGTTAACGGTAACTGTATAAGTAAACACCGGCCCCGAACATCCGTTAGCCGAAGGAACAATAACGTAAGGCACATTGATTGGTCCGGTAGTCGTATTAACCAGGCTTTCGGTAATGGTATTGCTTGTTTGCGAAGATACTGCCGTATTGCTGATCCCGGCAACGGCAGCCCTGCTCCAGGTATAGGCTGTGCCGCTAACATTGCCGGTAATGGTATAGTTCTGTGCCGTATTGTTACAGGTAGTTGCACTTGCCGCGCTTGTAACGGTTGGGGTAGGATTAACAGTAACCGCATACGTAAATGCCGGCCCGTCGCAACCGTTAGCCGAAGGTAAGATCGAATAGATCACATTGATCGGTGCCGATGTGGTGTTGACGAGACTTTCGGTAATGGTATTGCTTGTTTGGGCTGATATAGGCGCATTGCTGATCCCGGTAACAGCGGCCCTGCTCCATGTGTATGTTGCTCCACTCACGTTGCTGGTAATGGTATAACTCTGCGCTGTATTATTACAGGTAGTTGCATTGGCTGCGCTGGTCACCGTAGGCGTCGGGTTAACGGTAACCGTGTAAGTAAATGCCGGCCCGCTACATCCATTAGCTGCCGGAACAATAATATAAGCTACTGCAACGGGTGCATTGGTCGTATTGTTTAACGCCTCGCTGATAATGTTGCTTGTTTGCCCGCTTATCGCTGCATTATTGATCCCGGCCACGGCCGCCCTGCTCCATGTATAGGTCGCGCCGCTCACGTTACTGCTGATGGTATAATTCTGGGCCGTGTTATTACAAATATTGCCTCCGCCCGCACTCGTTACAGTTGGTGTGGGATTTACGGTAACCGTATAGGTAAATGCCGGCCCACTACAGCCATTAGCTGCCGGAGCTATGGTGTAATCCACATTTACAGGTGCCGCTGTGGTGTTTACCAGGCTTTCGGTAATGGTGTTACTTGTCTGCCCGCTTACCGCCGTATTGCTGATGCCGGCAACAGTTCCTCTGCTCCATGTATAAGTTGTTCCGCCAACATTGCTGGTAATGTTATAATTCTGGGCCGTATTGTTACAGGTAGTTGCACTTGCCGCACTTGTAACTGCAGGTGTCGGATTAACAGTTAAGGTATAGGTAAACACCGGCCCATCACAGCCGTTAGCCGATGGCAGTATGGAGTAGGTCACGTTTATCGGGGCCGATGTAGTGTTGACCAGGCTTTCGGTAATTGCGCTACTTGTTCGACCGCTCACCGCGGCATTGCTGATCCCGGCAACTGTCGCTCTGCTCCATGTAAAGGTTGTGCTGCTTACGTTGCTGGTTATAGCGTAGCTCTGTGCCGTATTGTTACATGTGGCCGCGCTGGCCGCGCTTGTTACGGTTGGCGTTGGGTTAACGGTTAACGTATAGGTAAATGTTGAACCGGTACAGCCATTAGCTGTCGGAACGATAGAGTAAACTACATTTATTGGCGCCGATGTCGTGTTGATCAATGTTTCCGAAATGGTATTACTTGTCTGTCCGCTAACCGCTACATTACTTATCCCGGCAACGGCTGCCCTATCCCAGCTGTAAGTTGTACCGCTCACATTACTGGTGATGGTATAGTTCTGCGCCGTGCTGTTGCAGATGGCGGCAGCGGCGAGGCTTGTTACAGCAGGCGTTGGGTTAACCGTGATTGTCATTTGATCCGATACAGCGCCACAAGGCCCGGCCGGGTCGTTCGTTGTTAAAGTTAGCGTCGCGCTGGTTTCGCCAGGGCCCAAAGTGTAGGTGGTAGCTGGCGACGTAGCATCGGTAAAATGCCCCGTTCCGCCTGACCATGTGCCGCTGGTCGCGCCGCCACCTATAACGCCGTTTAACGTAACCGTTTGCCCCGAACATACAACCTGGTCGGCACCGGCATTTACAGTTGCTGCAGGGTTAATGGTTACGGTATTGGTGGCCGATGCTGCGGCGCAACCACCGGCGGCGGCAATGTTATTGGTAATAGTATACGTACCGGGTGTAGAATGTTGCAGGTCAATTTCACCTGTACTGGTATTTAAAAACACCAAACCCGCGCTCGAACTGAATATCCCTGCACTGGTGCCGGGCAAAAAAGTAGGTAAGGGATTTGCCTGGTACTGGCAATATGGCCCGGTGTAGCTAAATGTTGCGTCGGGGGCGCTGGTAATGGTAATGCTCGCGCTGCTGGTATAGGTACAGCTGGTATTAGTAACAAATGTTATAGTGTACGTGCCGATGGTACTGGCGGCCAGGTCAATTTCACCGGTTTGGTTATCGACGAATACAAGCCCGGCAGTCGAGCTGAATGTTCCGCCTGATGGCGATACTACCGTCGGGGTTGGGTTGGTTCCTGTCTTACAAAAAGTGCCCGAAGGGTAAAAAAACGCCGGGTTTACAGGCGGTGTAACCGTTACCGCAACTGCAGTACGTGGCCCTGTACAACCCGACGCCGAGGTGGCATCAACATAATAGGTGGCCGTATTTGATAACGCGGGTGTAGTATAAGCTGCACCTGTAAAAAGTAGTGTTCCACCGGTAGCGGCATCATACCAATGATAGGTTCCGCCCGGGGCAGATGCTGTTAAGGTTGCCGTTGATCCCTGGCAAATGGTACTTCCGGATGCTGTAGGCGCAGCCGGCAATGGGCTAACGGTAACCGTTACGGCAGTTCTCGGGCCCACGCATCCGTTTACGGTGGTTTGTACATAGTATGTTGTCGTCGCAGTTAAAACCGGTGTAGTGAAACTTGCACCGGTACTCAGCAGGTTCCCACCCGATGCACTATCGTACCAGTCATAAGTACCGCCCGGCGCAGTGGCGGTTAGTGTGGCCGTATTACCGCTGCAAATAGCGGTGCCCGAAGCAGTTGGCGCGGCCGGAGTCGGGTTTACGGTTACCGTAACCGCTGTGCGCGCCCCTGTACATCCGTTCACGGTAGCCTGTACGTAATAGGTTGCTGTAGTGGTTAGCGTGGGAGTGGTATATGATGCTCCGGTAAACAGCAATGTTCCACCTGAGGGCACAGAGAACCAATCATAAGTACCACCCGGTGCGGTGGCCGTTAATGTAGCCGCACTGCCGCTACAAACTGTAGCACCCAATGCCGTAGGGGCCGGCGTTACCGGGTTAACGGTTACATTTACTGCCGAGCGTGGACTTGTACATCCATTGACGATAGTTTGAACATAATAGGTGGTGCTGCTGGTTAATGCCGGTGTAATATAGGTTGAGCCTGTAGCAAGTAAGGTGCCGCCCGAAGCAGCACTATACCACTGGTAAGTACCTCCGGGAGCTATTGCGGTTAGTGTTGCCGTTGTTCCGTTGCAAATAGTAGCATCCGCGGCCGTAGGCGCAGCGGGGATGGCATTTACCGTTACCGTGACAGGTGTACGCGCGCTTACACATCCGTTAACTGTTGTCTGCACATAATAGGTAGTTGTGGCTGTTAAAACAGGCGTGGTATACGTTGCGCCGCTTATCAATAATGTGCCGCCGCTGGCCGAATCGTACCAGTCATAATTACCGCCGGGCGCAGTAGCTGTTAATGTTACCGCCGTACCGCTGCAGGTACTTGTCCCTGCGGCTGTGGGTGCAACCGGGGTTGGTATAATGCTTACGGTAACCGCCGTACGCGGACTGGCACATCCGTTTACCGTAGTTTGCACATAATAGGTGGTGTTTACAGTTAATGCAGGTGTTGTATAAGTTGCCCCGGTAAACAGAAGGGTCCCGCCCGAGGCGCTGTCGTACCAGTCATAAGTACCACCTGGCGCAGTGGCGGTTAATGTTGCGCTGCTGCCGCTGCATGTTGAGGTTGAAGCCGCGGTAGGCGCTGCCGGTATCGGGTTAACCGTAACTGTCACCGGCGTTCTCGTACTGGTACAACCACTTACAATTGTTTGTACATAGTAAGTGGTTGTGGCAGTTAGCACCGGTGTTGTATAAGACGCTCCGGTATACAACAGGTTACCACCGGTCGCCGCATCATACCACATGTAAGTACCGCCCGGTGCGGTAGCCGTTACAACACCGGCACTGCCACTGCAAATAGTTGTGCCCGAAGCTGTAGGGGCCGCAGGCACGGGTGCTGTAGTAACCGTAACAGTTTGCGGGATTGGTCCGCATCCGGTAGTATTATCAGACACCGAAACCGTATAGGTATTGGGTGAAGTTACTGTTATAGATTGAGTAGTTGCACCGGTACTCCACGAGTAAGTATACGGAGGGCTCCCTCCGGATGGCGTTGCCGTTAAGGTAATATTACCCGAGCTTCCGGCACAGATAGTAGCATTGGCAGGCGATACCGAAACAGTCATTGGCGAAACGGTATATACACGTACGGTATCCGATCTGTAACTGGCACAGCCTGTTATGTTGCCGCTAACCTTATAATCGATATAAGCCGGGGTTGATGCGGATATAGCAGGCGTAACATTGGTGCTTGTACAACCCGACGGGCAGCTCAAATACGAATTATAAGCTCCGGCCGTACCCGGGTAGATGGAGGTCCAGGTTACAGTTGCGGCATCAAGCCCGGTAACGCTCATGCTTCCGGTACACCCCTGTCTTAAAGTAATATCATTTGATGCTTTTACAGCTGTAGACGCTGTAATGGTATAAGTAATGGTGTTATTTCCGGGTTTACAAAAAGCAACGTAAATAGGACTGGTTAAACCACTCACACAAACCGGGGTGCCAACAGGTGTTTGCGGACCGCAGTTGACTGTATAGTTATCTGAATGCGCTAACTGCCCGGAGGTTATGTTTAACAGGTCAGATCCCGGATTTATGGTTACCACGAAGACCACGCAGTTATTGTCGCCGCAATAATTACCGTTCCTGCCCGAACTTACATTCACCGACGCGTTGGCCGAACTTGAAAGGTCGACAGGAATTGTTACCTGGCCTATACCTTTTATCCATGCAAATACCAATAAAAAGAAAATAAGTAATTTTCTTTTCATAAAATGGCCGGTGTGTTTAAGTTAACAGAAAAGTGCGATCGGGCTCAGTATCGACTCGCAAACTCTTTTTTAATTTCTTTATACGAAAACCGGGAAGGTTTAGTTGCAGGAAAAAAATCAGAATCAAAAAAAGGTTAATTGTTAATATTTATATTGGACTACCCTGAGCCGGCATCATGAGAATTTGTTATCTCCATATATTCTCATATTCACAATAGAGTGCAAATCTTCCAAGAAGTTCGGGGCTTGGCGCGTTCCGCCTGCACCAAATAAATAAAGCCCCGGACGATCGGCTCTTCAAGGCTTTTATTTTTTCAAAGCGTATAGCAAAAAGATCACTACTCTTTAAAAATTCGGATCGAAATTAAAATACAACGGGTTTGACAGGCCAACCATCCCCCTGCTGCTTAATGCCATCGGGTCGGGTTTGCGGGTACGGGTTAACCGGGCCCTGCACCTCTACACGATAACAGGTCCGACTACAGGTGTTTTCCATTAGCCTGGAAAGTGTTAAACGGGTTGCCGTTTTTGATGATGTTAATAATGTTGGGTTAAGTTATTGTTATATCTTGTAGGTTTGAGCAACAATATTGCTATGCTTCAAAGCAAAGAAACAAAGCATCTCATCGGATTTAAGCGTTCATCCTTCCCATATACGGATCACTGTAACTTGTTTTACCTGTTTCTACGCGGCCTGCATAGCGCCTTTCGAAATGGTTACTGCCAGTTATCCAAATGCTAAAATCATACCAGCCATGGCTTTTTTGCAGGTCGATTGTTAAGGTATTACCCTTGACCAGGCCGGGCAGCACGTGTTCAATATCTCCGGCATGATATGCGTGATCTGTTATTTTGATAGTCTGTGCACGGTTACTCAGGTTATCGACCGACAATTCGATATTGCCGGTGAATACTTTTTTATTGAGGCGGTTTCGTTGATAATCGCAACGTACGGCAACAGCCGGCTCTACTGCATCGCCTTTAAATTCCCTGTAAAAACCATTGGGCCCATATACCCGCAGGTGATAATGGTTGTTCTCAAATTCGTGCAACGGCCATTCATCACTAATTATATCACCTGGCTTTACGCCATAGGCCCAGGTGCGTACCGGTGCAAAACGTCCATCGGCTTGCTGCACATAATTGCCGGGAGCATATACATTAAATGGCGTACCGGCTGTTTCCTTTCCGAAAAGTTCGGTACTGTTATGGAATACGATCTCGAACGACTTTCTATCCGCGCTTAATTTGCCATCCACATATATTTGGTATGGTAATGCACACGAAGGCTTAATACCAGCCTCCTGTACAGGCATATAAGGCGATTGCTGAGGCGTTTGATTAAACAACGCAATATCCGCGGCATTGAGCAACCGGTAATTATCGGGTAATTTTTTAAACTTGGCTTTGTGGATGCCTTCGACGAAGTTGTTTTTTGCCAAAGGCTGTGGCGAGGAAACGGCTTCGCCATGATAAGGTCTAAATACCGAGCTCAGATCTCCGCAAAAGGTACGGCGCCAATCGCTTATATTAGTTTCTCTGATGTATTTACCGGTTTTCTTACCCAAAAACTTTTCCAGGAATTGTAATGTGGATGTATGGTCAAATACCTCCGAATTAACCCAGCCGCCTTTACTCCAGGGTGAGGCTATAACCAGTGGCACGCGATAACCAAGCCCGATAGGGCTTTCACGGTCATACTTTTGCGGGAACCCTTTCCTCGCCTGCTCCTGTTCGACGGTTACAAACTCAACACTGGTATCTATCCCTTGCGACACCTTACCGGTGCCGCCTTTATGCGGATGCGGCGCCACGAATGGCGGCACATGGTCAAAATAACCATCATTCTCATCATAAGCTAAAATAAAGATGGTTTTTTTCCATACCTCCGGGTTCTTGGTCAGGATATCTATTACTTCAGATACGTACCATGCTCCGTACCATGCCGCTGTCGGGTGGTCCGAGAAATTCTCGGGGGCCGATATCCACGAAACCATTGGCAGCTTCCCGGCGTCTACATCAGCCCTGAACTGATGCAGAATATCTCCCTTCGGAACTTTTAATGTACGTTCGGCATCGCCATCATGATAGGTTAGGTCGATAAGCTCACGGTACTCAGGGTTGTTCTTATTGGTATCGAAAGCTTTCTGATGGAGGTTTTTTTGTTTTTCAGATAGCTTCTCAAATCCGCCGGCCTGCAATTTCTCCTGTTCAGTGCGGATAGCTGCTAAACTGTTTTGTGCTTTTTTTAGTTGATAGTTTAAACCTGCTGCCCGGGTATCGCCAGCGGGTAAGGCATCAAGTTGTTTTTGCAGCTCTTCTACTTTTGTTTTCAGTTCTCCGGCCTGTTGCTGCCGGTGCAGAACATGCGGTTCGTGTAAATGAATGTGATATTGCGCAAAAAACTCTAAGGGGTTGTCCTGAAAATTAGAGAGCCAGGCATCTTCTTCACCTTTAAAACCCGTATCGATGGCTACTTCGTTTTGGTAACATTTCCACGAAATACCGTGTTCCTCCAAACGCTCGGGAAATGTGCCCCAGCTTAACGTACCATAATCCATATCTTCGTTCCAGACGTGTGCCTTAGAGTTTTCGTGCTGTTCCTGCCGTATCGTACCCGTCCAAAAATACAGGCGGTTGGGGTTGGTGCCGGTTAGCGACGAACAAAAGTTTTGGTCGCAAACAGTAAATGCATCGGCCAGTGCATAATAGAACGAAAGATCCTCGCGGGTATGATAACCCAGCGTTAAAGGCATGTGCGCATACTCGGGGTTGCTGTTGCGTTTAACATTAAGCCACTGATCGTACTTGCCGTCGTTGCGGGCGTCTACCTGGTTTTGCCATGAATGCGGCAGCGAGTGCATCCAGGTGGCTTTAGTGTTTTTGATATCCAGGCGAAACGGTGCGTAAGTTTCGCCCGCTGCGTTTGATTGCAGCCACACTTTATTTTTATTGGGCAGGTCGATGGCTCTCGGGTCATTAAAGCCGCGTACACCTTTTAGCGTACCGAAACAATGATCAAAAGAGCGGTTTTCCTGCATCAGTATCACAATGTGTTCGGCATCAAGGTAGGTACTGCCTAAAGCGGGCTCTATAGCCATCGCTTTTTGGATAGACTCGGGTACCAAGCCGGTAAAGCCGGTGGCCCCTGCTAAGAATGCTGCCTTTTTTAAAAAATCCCTTCTGTTATCCATGGTAGTTTTTTCGACATCTATCGGCTTTTATTTGCTCATATCCAAAAGATAAGTTCAGCATCAAAAATCAGTTCAGTTGCACCTCTGGCCATTTTTGGATAAAATGCCACGACAGGGGCAAACCCCGGCCCCTAAAATTAGCAAAGGTTTGTAAGTAACCTGTTATTAAAGTATTAATAAATTACTTGTCGAAATAATGTGGTAAAAAATTAAGACCCTGATACTAAATATAATTGTCCACCACGTCTGTGAAAAACCACATAGTAGCGTGGATGAAGATCGTATTTACAGATTTTGATAAACAAATTATTAGCCTTATCTTCGGTATGTCCGCTAATATCTGTGTGAAAACCTCCCGGTTAATTTAATCAAAAAAGAAAGGCGAAGCTCAAACTATCGGGTTTAACCTGTTGTTTCTACTACAATTACCTTTCGCCACAGAAGATTTAATATCATTATTCTAAAGGTCCATGTCTATTGCTGATTATTTTGCCAGCCGTTACGATCGTGTTTTTAACCGTGACCAGGAGATCCTTGACCGGACCCGCGTCAGGATACTCGCCGTCTGCCTCTTAACGTTTATCGGTTTAACCAGTGCCCTGCTAACCCTGTACCTGTTTCAGGAGCATAATTTCCTGCTCATCCGGATCAGCTTTTTTCTGGTGCTCTTCCTTGTGGTTATGATGCTGCTTATGTTCCGCAATAGCTGGAGCCTGGCAGGGCATTGTTTTATTATGTGTATCACGTTGATGATCTGGTCGGGTATCCTGCTTTTCCGTCAGAGTGTCAATGTCGCAACTGCCGAAATGGTGTTACTCGTTGTATCCGGCGGTTATTATATCCTTGGCAGCAAGTGGGGCACCATTTATTCGTTGATCAATATGGCCCCGATCCTGGGCTACGTCATCCTGAACGATTATACCGACCTGTCGTTGCCCACACAGTATCTCCATATTAACCAACATGGGTATATGCTGGGGCTGGTTAGTAATTTTTTGTTGTTGCTTTACATTCACTATGCGTTTTTCAGGGCCTTCCAAAAATCACAATTGCAGGAGCACCAGTTACGCGAACATCTGCAAAAAGCACTGAAAACTGAACAGGAACAAGCTGCTGCAAAAACCAATTTCCTGTCGACCATGTCGCACGAATTACGTACTCCGCTGAATGCAGTAATCGGAATGACCCATATCCTGCAAACCGAAGGGCCGCGTCCCGATCAGCTTGAACACCTGAAGGTTCTTCAGTTTTCTGCCGACAACCTGATGTCGACCGTGAACGACATACTGGATTTTAATAAAATCGACAGCAGTGCAGTCGTGCTGGATAATCAGCCTTTCGTGCTCGGCGAGTTGCTGGAGAATGTCTGTGGTTCTTTCCGCACCCGGGCCAAAGAAAAAGGAATTGGCTTTACATGTACTACCGGAGCCGGCATTGAGAGCCTGACCATACAGGGGGATGCCGCCCGCTTAAGCAGCATCCTGCTCAACCTGGTCGGGAATGCGGTAAAATTTACCTCGGCCGGGCAGGTCCAGGTAAAAGCCATGCTGCTTAATAAAACCTCAAACGCGGTTAGTCTGCAATTTCGGATAGAAGACACCGGTATCGGTATTCCGCAGGATCGCCAGGCATTAATCTTTCAGCCTTTTACGCAGGCAACTTCGCGTACCAACCGGCAATACCATGGTACCGGGTTGGGGCTGACGATAGCCTACCGGTTGCTACAGCTTCACGGAAGCAAGCTGGATCTGTATAGTACGGAGGGCATAGGCACCACATTTATTTTTGAGCTAACCTATCCGCTGGCAGAGCAGCAACTATCGGCACCTGCAACAACAGAGCAGCCAGCCGACGCCGTTATGCTTAACCTTAACGTACTGGTTGCCGAAGACGAGCCCATCAACGTATTGGTCATTAAAAAGATACTGAGTAAATGGGGTATCGCACCTCAGATAGCGGCAAATGGTAAGGAAGCGGTGGATATGATCAGGCAACAGCAATTCGACGTGGTGCTGATGGATATTAATATGCCTGTGATGGACGGACTGGAAGCGGCCAGAGCCATTAAAACCATGCCAGACGCCCGAAAAGCAGCAACGCCCGTAATTGCTGTTACAGCATCAATCGGCACCGCCATTGAACAGATTAAAAGCTACCCTTATATCGACGATTGTTTACTTAAACCGTTTAAGCCCGATGATTTATTGAAGAAGCTTCAAAACCTGGAAAATATTACATAATAACGAATTTACGGCGCAACTGTGGCACTTTTTTGATATTGATCCGTTATAAAGCACAAATCAATATCAAAAAGATAGTTATTAATATCAACAGTTATTACCACTGCTTTTCAACCAAAATCCTCATCTTTACATTAAAACGCTTAAAAGTTCTGTCATGCGGTACTTGCTTTTATTTTGCGGCCTGCTGCCATTTATGGTACTTGCCCAGCATCCGGCTGAGCAACTTAACCGCTTAAAACAGGTTTCCGAAAGTGAAAAACCGAAGATCTACCTGGCACTCAGCCAGGCTTATATGGAACAGCAGCCCGACTCGGCAGTGCACTATGCCAATGAAGGAATGCGGCTGGCCGAGAAACGGAACGATCAGCCTTCACAGGCAGCCCTTTTATTACAATTAGGTCGTGTTAATGCTTTACATCACCATGATTTATTAGCCAAACGTTTTTACCAGGAGGCGCTTGGTATTTACCGGTCAGTACACGATGCCGAAGGCACAGCGCGCTGTGATGACGCGTTAGGCCAGTTGGAGGGCGCCGAAAAAAAGATACCATTGGCTGCCGGAGAGCTGGATAAAGCAGCCAGGCTGTATGCCGGGCAACGCGACAGTAACAGCGTGGCAGAAGCTTGGGAAGAGTTGGGCAAGGTTTATGCCGAAAACGGTAACCCGGAAAAAGCCTTGCAATATTATCATAAGGCCCTGGCATTTTACGAACATCGCAAAGAAACGCCGGCAGCCTATTTTGTAGTGCTCGAAAACATAAGCAACCTTTACCAAAAAAAGGGCGACAGCGCCGCGGCAATGCATTATCTCGATAAGGCGGTCCGTAGCAGCAGGCAACGTCCGGGCGAGGAAGAAATCCATTTGCTTAATGAGCAAGGGATAGCACTTGAGCGGGAAAAAGATCCGTTGAAAGCCCTCGCCGTTTTTAAAGAAGCTCTGGCGCAAGCTAAAAAACACCAGCAGCCCGAGCAGCAGGCAGAGGCGCTGATCCATATCGCCGAGTTATTACGCCAGCAAGATACAGGCACCAGCCTTACCGATTTGAAAACGGCGTTGCAAATTGCCGAAAAACTGCATGAACCCCAATTGGAAGCGCGGATTTATGCAGGCATGGCCGGTGTATACCGGCAGGAAAAGAATTACAAGGAGGCAATGGACGCGCTGGAGGAAGAGCACCACCTGGTTGACAGCTTATTGAATGCCGATACTACCAAAGATATTGCAGCTCTCGATAGCAGCTATATGCTGGAAAGCTCACGCGAAAAGATAGGCGGGCTGCAGCAGGCAAATAAACAGGAAAAGCGTGAACTATGGTTAACTATCATGTTTTGTGTTTTGGCCATAATTTTTGCAGGTGGGCTTTGGTGGTACCTGCGTAAAATACGGCATTTGAATGAAGAGCTGAGAGCATCGAATCAGATTAAAGATACCCTATTTTCAATAATTGGTCACGACCTGAAGGGGCCGGCCGGCAGTGCTGCCCAATTGTTCGAACTCATGGAGACCGAAAACTTCACCGAGACCGAACTACGCGGGATGATCGGTGAGCTGCGTTTACAAACTACTGCTTCGCTTGAGCTGCTGCAGGCTTTGTTTGAGTGGGGTAAAGCGCAACTGCAGGGTGTTAAAGTTAATCCTTCCGATTTCGACCCCGGTCCGGTTGTAGAACGATGCATTCATCTGTTGTCGCAACAGGCGGCACAGAAAAATATAGCCATCAATAACGAACTGCCGCCACACCTGCGTATTCATGCTGATGCCGATCATTTCGAGTTAGTAATACGTAACCTGGTGTCAAATGCAATTAAATTTACCTATCCAAACGGGCATATAGATATAGGCACTACCCGCCATGGGGACAAAAACACCGAAACTACTTTCTTTGTGCGCGATAATGGCATAGGAATAAATGAATCGCAGCAGGCTTCTTTCCGGTCGGGCCAAATGCAGGTTAGCTTTGGTACGGGCCGGGAAAAAGGGAGTGGTTTGGGGCTGCTCCTGGTGAGAGATTTTGTAAAAGCCAACCAGGGGCGTATCTGGCTGGAAAGCCGTGAGGGAAAGGGAACTACCTTTTTTATCGCTTTCCCATCAGCCTGATCCTGGGAGTTTATGCCATCTACCCATTCTTTATGCATCAGACCAATACTGCAGGTCTCAATAATAAACGCTTTCTGCCGGCGACGGGGTTACCCGGATATAAACATTGTGGCTGGATTTTCTCAGTCACCTATACCGCCGTCTTTGCTGCTAAAACAATTCGGGCCATCTTTCAATGGCCCGAACTCAAAAGAACATGTGATTATAGGTTATACTATTTAACAGTATGGCCGCCTACAGGGTCAATTATCGCTGTTACCTCGGCGATGGAATTTATCGGGAAGTTGCCCAGTTTGGCATGTTCCCTTAATACCTCCTCACTCTCGGCTATATGTATGCAATATATTTTATTACCGGTAACAAACGATTGTACCCAGTGATAAGGTTTACCTAACTCGTTTACGGCATTACACGAGGTTAGCGAAATACCTTGTAATTCTTCATTCGTAAGATTGCCTGCACCCGGAAGCTCTCTCTCAATAACAAACTTTTTCATAGTAATTAATTCTTAATTGTAAATAACAGCTACAAAAATGAGTATTGAGCGCCTGGCGGATATCAGGGGTATTCCCTATTTTAAAATAGCCGTTCCCTATTTTATAATTTCGAGGTTTATAGCTTCCTGAACCGCTTTTATACGGTTGTTTACATTAAGCTTTAGTAATATAGAAGAGATATGGTGATCGACCGTTTTAGCCGAGATAAAAAGCCGCCCGGCGATCTCCCTATTTTGTAACCCCTCTTTGAGCAAAGCCAGGATATCGAGTTCGCGTGTGGTCAGGTATGCTTTGTTTGAGCGAGTACTTTCGCGGATACCGCGGGGTATGCTTTTAATGCCCGAAGTACGCATCTCGGTTTTCATTTTTTGATACACAGCATCTGCTCCGAGCTTTTGGATAATGTTGATTGCTTTTCGTTTATCCACATCATTGCCGTCAAATAAGATGAGCGCCTGTTCGTAGGCGCATCCCAGACCTTCCCAAAGGGCGGCTATATTCTGTATTTGTTTTTTATTCTGAGCATGATATCCTTCAAAAGTATCTTTCAGTTGTACTTTCTTCTTCCTGGCCTTAAACATCCAAAATACAAGTTCGTTGTTTTCAAATGCAGGATCAACGTTTTTAAGGATGTTCAAAGTACGATCGATTATATCCGGCTCAATGATATTTTTACCTGTTATCCATTCGTATTCTAATAAAGAAGCCAATACCGGGGCTATTCTTTGCAGTTCCATTGTCTCAAAAGCCAATACCTTCGCTTTGCTAAGGTATTGAAGCGACTCCGGGTTGCCCCGACGCATCTTTATCTTCCCCTTTACCGTTAGGGCGCCAATTTTAATAACGGTAACCTGGTTTTCGTTTTGAAGCAGGCTATCTGCAATACACAGCGCTTCATCCCAGCTGCCTGTTTCGAGTTTTAGCTGCGCATTTAATGATGACATATATGCCGACCATGAATCCAGGTCCCGTTCCTCACAATAGCTGATGCCTTCTTCCAATATCAGTTTTGCATAAGCGTAATTTTTCATGGCTAAGCTCATGTTCCCAATATTAGTAAAGGCGCGCGCAGCGTGTTCGTGATAAGCGTTTTTCAGGCAAATTTCAAGGCTCTGTTTTAATAAAGTCAATCCTTTTTCGTGGGATAACCTGGTTCCCATTTGCGCCGTACCAACATTGTTCAGGGCATGGGCATAGGTTTCGTTATCATTCAGCTCAAGCGCCATGGCCATTGCCTGCTCTCCCCACGATATACAATCCTCAATCTCGTTGCTCAGCATTTTCAATTGCGACATATTGCTCAGCGCTTTCGCCTTGCTAACCGATGGCGGCTGCGTGTCCAGCACATCAATGGCCTGTTGCGCAAAGCTTTCAGCTTGTTTGCGGTTCCCGTCGAACCACCAAAGCCGCGATAAAAAGCGCATACAGTTTCCTGTCTTTTCAGTATCTCCACTCTTTTCCAAAAGGCCCAATACTTTTTGCTGATACGCGATGGCCTCTTTGATCTGATTAGTCAAATAGCACTCGTACGAGTACGCTTCATACAGTTCAATCAGCACAGCTTTATCGTTCCCCTGGTAGTATTCAATAGCCGATAAATACAAGCTGGCAGCCTGGATATGGCAGCCTGCCGACATGGCCTGCCTCGCTGCTAAAGGCGCATAATGAACTACCAGTTCGTATTCGTTGGCATGTTTAGCGTGGTGAATGATCCGTTCTATCTGTTGGCTTTGCTCAAAATCCCCGCGAAACAGCCCGAGTATCCTTTTATTGAGTCTGGCCCGCAGCATCGGCGAAAGCGAATCTTCTATTGCCCTGCGGTATAGCTCGTGCTTAAAAAACATTATCCCGTCGCGGGGGATCAGTACCTTCAGGGCGAGGCAATTTTCAATGGCGCCGGAATAGCCCGGCTCCATTTTTTCGAGGTATTTGATCTCAAAGCCGGCCGGGAATACCGATACCGTTTGCCAGATGTGCTTCGTTCTCTCATCCAGGCTGTTATATACCGAGAGGATCGAGTCTTTAATATTATCCGGGATACCCGGGCTATAGCTGGCCAGTATCTCGTTTACGTAGAACGGATTGCCGCCCGTAATACTGTAAACGTCTTCGCCGCTATACCCTCTTGCAACAGCCATAGCATCTACAGCCTGGGGGGATAGTGGAGTTAATTGCAGCCTTGTAAATGAATCGGGTGGTAAGTGCCCAAGTATATTTCGCAACGGGTGGCGCAGGCCGATTTCGTTATCACGATAGGTTAGGATAAAAAAACAACGTGTATGTATAATACGCCGGGCCAGGAACTTGATAAAATCTATCGTTGCCTCGTCCGCCCAATGGATATCTTCGAATACCACGATCGTTTCCTGCTCCGGGTCAGAAAGCTCCTGCAGGAACTTTGTGAATAATGCAGACCTGTCGGCAATATCAACACTGCCCTGAAATAAGTTGCTTTTGAGCTGCCATGCAATATCGTACAGCGGGGCCAGCGGGCGGGGCGTAAATAAGGCGTCGCATGTTCCGGTATATATCCGGCAAGTTCCGTTCTGCGTCTTACAGAAGGCTTTAACCAACGATGTTTTACCGATACCGGCTTCGCCGCCTAACAATACACAGTGCCCTTCGCCGCTTCCAAGGTACTCAAACTTGCTTTGCAGCGAAGCTAAAAATCCGGCCCTTTCTATCAATTCCATATTCCTTAATGTAAAATAAGGGAAGCACTATTATAAAATAGGGAATATTCCTTACATCCGGCAAAAAAACAGGGGCGTTCTTTGCCGGGAAGTTTAATTTATTATATTTATCATGAAACACACTTTTATTTTTAAAACATTCGCTATCATGATCTTGAATGTCTCTTACGCACCAGCGCATTCCAATATCGCGCAAGGTAAAGAATCCAAAGTGACACATCAAAAACAAACGGTAAATAATTTGTATATGGATGTGCACCACTTCGGGCCCGGTAAAGTAAAATATGATGATGTTGTTAAGGCCCATGCCAAGGACCTGGCAACCGAAGGCAAATTTGGGGTGCATTTTATCAAATTCTGGGTTGATGAGGAACGGGGCAATGTATACTGCCTGGTCAGTTCGCCAAGTAAACAACTGCTCAAAAAAGTACATGCCAGGGCACATGGTTTGATGCCAAGTGAGATATACCAGGTAACAAGCGGTGTGGAATCGCCATTAAAACCCGGCAACGGTTTCTTCCTGGATGTACACACACTCGGAGCCGGAAAGGTTACAGCTAAAGCCGCAGCGGCAGTTCATCAAAAAGATCTGGCAACCGAATCAAAATATGGGGTAAATTTCGTGAACTACTGGGTTAATGAGAAGCAGGGTGTTGTTTTCTGTCTGTCACAAGCTCCGGATTCGATCAGTATCATCAAAACACACAAGGAAGCCCATGGCCTGGTTCCTGCTTACGTGGAGAGCGTTCGCGAGGGTCAATAAGATATCAATTAACAAAATATGCTTGAAATAAAACCAACCTGCGAAAATTGCAACAAGCCTTTACCGAACGATTCGGCTGAGGCTATGATATGCAGCTTTGAATGTACGTTTTGTGCCGATTGTGTAAACCATGTTTTAGAAAACGTTTGCCCCAATTGTGGCGGCGGGTTTGTACAACGTCCAACACGCCCAAAAGTTAAACTGGAGCGCAACCCTGTAGGTACGCGCGTGGTTTACAAACCCGTCGATTTAACTGAGTTCGCATTACTTAAAGAGCAATACAAAAATATTGCACCTGATAAAAGGTAGCAAAACTATCTGTGTTATCCGCCTGACACAAAGCCGCCCTGATGATTTTCATCATCAGGGCGGCTTTGTTTATTATTTTAATTGTTATTTATGGGATCTTATCCAGCGGAGGCACGTTTGTTGCAGCTCCGTTATACCCTTTATTCTGATTGATATGACCGGTAACATTGAGGTCGATATCGCTCTGCGGAATTGGCCACAATACGTGATATGGAGAAATGGTAAAGTGATTACCTGAATTGGTAACTACGTTCGGGTTTTTATAAAAATCGTTTTTCTCCATAATACGATCGTAAAAAAAGTTGCTGGTAGAGAAGTTGGCCACGCTGTAGGTCCTTCCCTTGTAATCGGCTATACCGGTTTGCGCAAAGATGAAAGCAATACGGGTAAGCTCTGTTTTACGGGGCTCCTCCCAGAACAACTCACGGGCGCGCTCATCCAGTATGGTACCAATGTTTACCTGGGTCGGATCGGTTAACAACTGGGCCTGTGCACGGGCACGTACCTGGTTAATATCGGCCATAGCCAGCGCCGGCTGCCCTTTCCAGATATAAGCTTCGGCACGCAGCAGGTAGGTTTCAGCTTCGCGGAATACATACCAGTCGGTATTGGTACCACGTGGCGGGCTCCACCATTTATCTACAGCGGTATTACCACCGCCCCAGTTGATGAATACTTTGTAGTGCGGCCAGCCAAACCATGCGCGGATACTATCCTGCGGGCCATTCAGAAACACCCGGCCGGGCACTTTGGCATCGGCATCTACCCATTGTTGCAGGTTTTTGCCATACCAGGCAGGATCGGTAGTTTTAATGGCCGAATTGTTGTAAACCAGGTCGGTCATATTCATCCAGTTGCCCGGAGCATGGCGTAAGTCGGTATTATCGGTCCAGATGTATTTGGTGGCATAAGCAGTTTGGCGGCAGCGGCCAATACCGCGGCCATACCACAACGTGATCGGGTATTCGGCAGTTATCGGGTCAACAACACCAGGCTTGTGGTTGGTTGGGGTAAGTATGGTACCATTATGCCACATAGGCACGCAGTTACGCATTACCTGCGAACCATTGGTAATAGCACCGGTCAGGTTGTCACGGTCGATCACATTGTAAATGGCCTCGGTATTGGCGGCGATAGATTTGTTATCGGGGCGGTGCAAATCCCAGATCACATTTTTGGTCGCGTCTGAAGCTACGATGCCAAAACGGTTGGTCATCAAATGGTATGGGCCATTAATTACTGTATTGGCTGCAGTGATAGCATCGTCAAACAATCCCAGGGCCAGGTCAACCTTGCAAAGCAGGTGAGCAGCAGCACCTTTGGTTACAGTACCCTTAGCACCGCCATCGGTAAGGTTGGCAACAGCAAACTCCAGGTCGATTTTCAACTGTTTCAGGATAGCTGTGCGCGATACGGTTTGATAGCCGGTATTTACACCCTGCTCTTCGTGGAACGGGGCCGGAACATCGCCAAACTGGTGTACCAGACGATAGTAACGATAGGCCCTGTGGAAATAAGCGGTAGCTAACATAGCATTGCGCGCAGCCGGGGTGGGCCAGCTAATGTTATCAATACGGCTGATGATCACGTTGGCATCTTTAACACCCGCATACCAGGTATACCAATATCGGAATATCTTATTATAGTCATCGCTATCGTTATTGGAGGTTGGGGTAATACGCACATTCAAATCCTGTGCAGGTGTGGTTTTATCGGTTGTACCTTCTACATAAGCATCGGTAAACACACACTCGGTAAGCAACGGCGCCGAATCACTAAAAAACTCGAAACGTACGCCGATGTTCAAATTGAGCGCGGCATCGGTAAACGCTGCTACAGAGGTAAGCGTAGCATCGGGCGTAAATTTTGATGGCAGCGAAGGCGACAGTTCATCGCGTTTGGTACAGCCCTGGGCAATAAACATTGCACCAAGTGTTAGCGCCGCTATTATATTTTTATTTGTCTTTTTCATATATCACAATTCTTTAATCGGGTTAAAAAGTTGCACTTATACCGGCAGCCAGGAAACGTGGGGTCGGACCGTCGTTTTGCGGATCCCAGAACTGCCACGGCGTCATTACGTAAGCGTTTGTAGCATTTACATAAACTTTAGCGCTTTTCATGCCTATTTTCTTAACCAGGCTGTTATTAAAGGTATATCCCAGCGAAACGGTTTGCACCCTTACAAAAGATGCCTTTCTCCATACGTTGATGGTGGTACCTTCAGAACCTGAACTCAGGCGGGCAAAATCATTGATGGGGTTATCGGCTGTCCAGTAAGGCCATACGTAAGAGTTTTGACGCAGGAAACCTACACTGCCCGGGCTGTTAAGTGCCTGGTTAAACTTGCGGAGCTGGCCGATGCTTGATACCAGCATGAAAGAAAAATCAAAGTTTTTGAAACTGAAATTATTACGCAATGACCAGGTGAAACTTGGGCTTGTTGAACCGAGAAACTGTTTGTCGGCATTGGTATAAAGATGATCACCATCAACATCCTCCAATTTAAAGTCACCCGGTTTAATACCTGCGCCGGTATATAGTGCGGCGGCAGCAGTTTCATTAGCTTGCCAGACACCGGTTATCTTATAATCCCAAACAGCACTGATATCATGACCAATGAACCAGCCGTTACCGATATCGTTGTTCTCAACATAAGTTACGTTACCGCTTGCATCGGTAACCGGCACAGCGCCATAGATGTGGACGATCTTATTGCGGTTAAGCGTAAAGGTACCGTTGGCATTCCAGTTAAAGTTTTTGCCTTTGATGATAGCACCATCCAGTGAAATTTCAAAACCGCGGTTCTGGGTTTCGCCAAGGTTGGTGAGCGGGCTCGACTGGTTGCTGCCGCCTCCGGTATAAGTACCATTATAACCTCCTATGGTAGGGATAGAACGCCTGACTAACTGATTGGTAGTACTGCGGTTATAAACATCTATAGAAGCATTGAGGCGGCCTTGTAATACGGTCAGGTCTAAACCGATGTTGGTACCGGTTACGCGCTCCCAGGTCAGGTCGGCGTTTTGCAGGTTGTTTACACCAACGGTAATATTGTTGGTAACGGTGCCGTTAGTAACGGTAGGGTAATAAGCGCTGTAGAGCTGGGCGACGGCTATAGACGCATCGGGCGTCCCCCCCGGTATGTTACCGTTTGAGCCATAACCTACACGCAGTTTAGCATAATCTAACCATTTAAAGGCATCACCTTTCATAAACTTCTCATCAGTTAACACCCAGGCCAAAGCGCCGGATACATAAGCCTGACGAGGAGCTTTTAAACCGAAAGGCGAGTAACCATCCTGGCGGGCTGTACCGGTTAAAATATAGCGCCCTAACAGGGTATAGTTTAAACGGGCCATTTTGCCGTCGCCGTCAACCTCGCGGTCGTCACTGCTTTCAACAGGCAGGGTACCTGCGCCAATATTATGATAACCTGCACCATCCGTAGGGCTCAATTGCGTGTTACCGGTAGAAGTATACCAGCTCTGGTAGCGGTTTTTGGTAAGCAGCAGGGTAACATCGAAATTATGGATACCGAAGGTTTTGTTCCAGCTCAGGATATTATCCAGGTTGTAACGGAAACGATTTTCCATTGTACGATTGGCACTGCCGCCTGTCAGTTCGTTCGGGTTGGCAACCGGACGGAAGAAAAAGTTACGGTAAGCCTCGATCTGGGGAGAAAAGTTGAGGCTGTATTTGATGCCAAAAGGCAGATCGACACGGGCAAAAAGGTTACTGAACAGTTCGTTTTGAATGTTAACGTTTTGGTTATAAACTGTACCCAGGAAAGGGTTACGGAAGTTCAGACCGCTATCGTCTGTATCGATACGGCGCAGCGAACCATCCGGGTTGTACATATCACCATAAGGAGATGCGTTAAGTATCTGGGTCCAGTCAGCCTCATGCAGGTCGTAACCTGACAGGCCGAAAGGGTTCAATCCACCGCTTTCATCGCGGCTGGCAAATTGCGCGTTGATGCCGATAGTCAAAAACTTGGCAACTTTACCTTCCAAATTAAGGCGGAAACGGGCATCCTTATACTCACCGCCTTGTATCAGGTTTTGATTCTTGGTGAAGTTGCCCGACATATAATAGCTAACGGCATCGGTCCTGCCCTGCAAACTGGCGGTATAATCCTGGCGGATACCGTTACGGAAGATCAGTTTAGACCAATCGGTCACCTTACCGGCCTGGTAGTTGGCAATCTCATTATTTTGCAAGCCCAGGCGCTGCAGCCATACTACGGTTGGATCGCCGGTAGCCCCGTTCATAAACTGCGCGAGGGTAACGCCATCCGGCAAGTTGCTGGGGTTGCTGTAGTAATAGTAAGGGTTAGCTGTGTTGGTTGCCCTGGCGGCATCAGCACGCCAGTTTAAAAACGCAGTGCCCTGGTAATATTGTTGGTTTTTTTCGAGTTGGGAAATGCCGGTATTAGCTGAAACAGAAATGGTGGTACCACCTTTACCTTTTTTAGTGGTAATAGCTACTACGCCACCCGCCGACTGTGCACCGTATACAGCCAACGCGCTCGGATCGCGCAGTACGTCAACACGGTCGATGTCGTCGGGGTTGATGTCGGCCAGCTGGCCGGGATAGATCACGCCGTCCAATACAATCAGCGGGGCAGCATTGCCCGATAAAGATACCTGGCCGCGCAACTGCAAATCGCCTGTGCTGCCACCTTTGGCCGAGGTGTTCATGGCAACGCTCAGGCCCGGGATAGCACCTTTCAAAATATCGGTTACGCTGGTGGGATTATCATTAGCCAGTTTATCAGCTTTAATGCTGGTAATAGAGCCGGTAACATCTTTTACAGCACGTGTGCCGTACCCGATCACCACAACTTCATCCAATTGTTTGTTGGTCGAAATCATGGTTACATCGATAACCGGACGGCCGTTAATTGCTATCTCCTGGGTCTCTAAACCCAAACTGGTAAATACCAGAATGCCGTTGGCCGGAGCGCTGATGGAATAGCTGCCATTAACGTCTGTCGCTGTCCCGGTGGCAGTCCCTTTCACCTTGACGGTGACGCCCGGCAACGACTCACCTTTACTGTCTTTTATCGTCCCTTTTATGGTTTTATTCTGGGCGAAGGCAGTCATAAAGCCGGTCACTAAAACGAAAATTAAAAGAGTAATTTTTTCTTTCATAACTTAAAAATAGGTTTAGTTAATAGTGTTTATCGGCATATTAAATATGCCTTGGGAGGTAATGAAAAATGAACCTTGTTCAGTTTCATACAGCAGGGTTACCTGCAGGTTAAAAAAATCGACCTGTCATTATTCTTTAAATGGTTTAAGTGGATGTAATTACTAATTGGCTGGGATAAAATTAGGCCACTTTAACCGATAAAAACAAATAAAAATCAACATAAATCATTGATAATGAATTACTTAAAATGATTTTTATACGCTTAAAACACAATTTATATAATGGGTAACATGCTGATTATATGCAGTAGCGGCACGATTTTGAGATAAGTAAAAAGGGAAAGGGATACGCTTTATTCGCAACGTTTTCGTTACAATTACGAAGCAAAAATCAGTTCTTTTACTCTTAAAAATGTACAAAAACTGATCCTAAAAGGCCTTTACGTGTCAATATGATAATTATTTTTCTGCTTAAATAACGCAAGATACAGCATTAACTATTGGATAATATCCTCCAATTATAACACATGCCGATCAACGCCTGGGCCTCAGTTTCCAGCTTTTAAACAGCTTTAGTAAAACCGCCCGCAAACAAAACAGTTTATACCGAAACACCTTTAAATCAGGTAAACTGATCTATCAGCGGAGCTGTGGCAGGGCCAATAGGTAATGATGCGTTTAAAACGTATAGGATTGCCAATCAAAAACATTGATTACTGATCGGTATACCACCCTTTAAATTGCGTTTTAAGCGTAACGGTGGCACCACAATATTTCCTAAAAGTAAAAAGTGCCCGGAAGGCGTATCAGAAAATTATTTTAAAAAAAAAATTCACGCACCTGTTTCACAAAGTGCATTCTTATGCCCAAAACACCTTGTGGTTAAAGCGTATCAAACTACCCACAAACATATTAATAATCAACTATTTATCATTTTTTTTATAGGTTTGACATCAGAATATTCCTGTATTCGGCTAACCAATTATGCTTTTATAAGTCCGCAATAACCTTTCAGAAGGCATCATATTTTATCGTAAGCAAGGCGGCTACGAGCTGATTATTAACTGTATAACAGGGTAACTATTAACCAATAATTAATTAACCATTTATTTATTATGAAAAGAAGAAAACTGTCCTTTTTTTTATTTACAGCAGCTTGTGTGGCGGCTACAACTTTACTGCTGGTAAGATGTACTAAGAACTCGGTGTCGCAACCTGCAAACACTGCTGCCGATCCGGCGTCAGCCACTCCAAAGCTTTCCACCCAGTCGGTTACTACATTTGTGCATCCGGGCGTGATCGTCAGCAAAGCCATGCTCGATTATATCGGGGCCCAGGCAAACGACAATACAACGAGCCGCTATGCCGATTACAGTGCCACCGTACTCGATTATTGCAATAATAACCCCGTACCAACCACCTGGATATCGGTTGTGCATGTAGCCAGCGGTACTACCACACCGGATGAAAAAAGGTTTAAGGGCGATGGCTTACTGGCTTATGCGCTTGCCTTGCGCTGGGCAAAAACCGGTACAGCTACCTACGCGACACAGGTTAAACAAATCCTCGACGGCTGGAGCAATAACTTCTCAAGCATCACCAACGATTCGGGCACACCATTCAGCCAAACATACCTTGAAGCTTCGTGGGCCGCTCCAAACTTCGTGGCTGCTGCCGAGATCATCAAATACTACGTTCCGGCAAATGGTGTTGGCGGCGGCTGGACCTCGACCGAGGACACCAACTTTACCAACTTTTTAAATAACCTTAAAAACAATTACATCAACCACGTGGCAGATATGGGCTATCACAACAACTGGGATATCTCTGAAGGCTATGCAAAAATGGCTATCGGGGTATTTTTAAACAGCTCGTCTGTTTATCAATCGGGTGAGGATATTTTAACCTCTACCGAACCTTCGGTAATTGCCGCTGACGGTACCGATGTTGAGCTTTGCGTGCGCAGCGATTGCCACCACTTTCAATACAGCTTAACCGGTTTATCATACGGCGCAACTATTTCGGCCATACAGGGCGATAATGTTATTTATGGTGCAAACGGTGGCAGGTTAAGTCTTGGCTACGATTATATGCGTAAAGCCTACAATAACCAGGAATGTATCCCTTGTTCCGGTCAGTACGTTTATCCTGGCGTTGAAGTAGCTTACAGGCACTATCAAACTGCCAACTTATCAAGCCTGCGGGCCATCGGCGCACCGTATGAGATACCAAGCGATATCACTTTCCTTGGTTTTACTACTTACACACACTATAACGTGCCATTGTTTTAAAATAACAAAACCTCTGTGCCTTTTGGAGGTGCAGAGGTTTTGTTTTATTACCCGACTATTTTGTTAATTAACCACAGGCATCGTAAACGTAAAGCAGGAGCCTTTGTCTAATTCGCTTTCTACCTGTATCCTGCCACCATGCTGCAAAACAAAATCGCGTACCAGTACCAGCCCTAAACCTGTACCTTTTTCGTGACCGGTACCCAATATCGGCCTTGAGCTGATATTGCCGAAAAGCATGTCGCGGGTTTGTGGCGTCATTCCCACACCAAAATCCTTAATACAGATCTCCACCATGTTATTAACAGGTTTTTTCGAAGTAACCTTTATTGCGCTGCCGCTATGAGGTGTAAACTTGATAGCGTTGGTTACGAGGTTCTGCAGGATAGACCTGAACATCAGCGCATCGGCATTGATATAAATATCCTCTTCTATTTCGTTATGCAAAGCGATATTTTTTTGCGCAGCATTGGCGCGCAGCAAATCGAGCGACTCGTTGATAGTTTCGGCCAGATGGAGCTTTTCGGGCCTGAAATCCGCTTTTTCGCGTTGGTTCTTGGCCCATTCAACCAGTTCATTCAGTTGGTCGAGTATCTTTTGTGATGTACGGTTGATAATACCCGAAAACATCCTGATCTGATCAGGACGAAGTTTTTCGGCATCGCGGCTCATATTTTCCGACGAAGCCAGCAACGATGTTAAAGGATTACGCAGATCGTGCGAGATCACCGACAAGAACTTATCTTTCGACATGTTGAGCGCTTTCAACTCGTGATTCAGGTTCTCTAATTCCAGCGTCCGTTCGAGCACACGTTTTTCGAGGCCCTGGTTAAGCTGTACCAAATCATTGTTAATGGCCTGAAGTTTTTCTTCCTGCTGTTTCAGCAATTGATTTTTTGAATACAGTTCGGCAAAAACGGCCACTTTGGTACGCAATATCTCCGGGTTAAACGGCTTGCGGATAAAATCTACCGCACCTGCTTTATACCCTTTAAATATGGCAGCCTCTTCATAATCGTGTGCAGTTACAAAGATGATCGGTATCTGCCGCAGCTTATCGCGCTGATAGATGAGTTCGGCGGTTTCGTACCCATCCATGATGGGCATTTTAACATCGAGCAGTATCAGTGTAAAATCCTCTTCTTTCAGTAATATCCTCAGCGCCTCCTTGCCCGAAGTAGCCCGGTGAAAAATGTAGTTTTCCTTACCTAAAACCACTTCGATCGAGAGCAGGTTATTTTCGTTATCATCAACTAAAAGGATCTTTACGGCCATATTTTATGTTACCTCGGGCATTTGTTTAATTTTTATTTGATCAGCCAAACGCGCATCAATGATAAAAGCTGATCGGTTTTTACAGGCTTGGTAATATAATCCGAAGCGCCCGACGCAATACATTTCTGCCTGTCGCCGATCATCGCTTTTGCTGTTACCGCAATTATCGGCAGGCTTTTGTTACGCGGCTCTTTCCTGATCATCTGTATCGTTTCGTAACCGTCCATTTCGGGCATCATGATATCCATCAGCACAATATCGATACCCTTATCCTGGTTCAGAATTTCGAGTGCCTCGCGCCCGCTCTCGGCGGTAATCGCATCAATTTTCGATCTTTCGAACACGGCCGTCAAGGCAAACAGGTTCCGTACGTCATCATCAACCACAAGCACTTTTTTACCATCAAGCACATCGCTGTTGTCTTTGATCGTGTCGATCATCTTTAATTTACTCTCGCTGATGAATTTCTTATCAATGTGGAGCAGGATCAGTATTTCGTCGAGCAGGTGAATATGCGACGAGGATGTTTTAGTGATGATCTTATGGTTCATCCGTCGCAGTTGGATCAGTTCGTCCTGGGTAAAATCGCGGGCCGAATGCAGGATGATGGTTGTTTGCTGCTGTTTAAGGGAGTTTATTTTGTTCAAAAAGTCGATGCCGTTCGCATCAGGCAAAACATAATCAAGTATCACGCAATCAAACGGCTCCTTTTTCAAAGCCGCAAGGCCTTTTTTAGCAGTTGTTGCACCGGTTACCTCAATATTATCATTAGATATCAATTCGGAGAGCCTTTGCAGTTCAGATTCGTTATCTTCAATAATAAGCACGCGCTTCCTGGTATGTTCGTGGAAGCTAACTATACCGGTGATAAGTTCGTGTAAAGTATTGTTTGACAGTGGTTTCAGGCTAAACGAGCGGGCACCGAATTTAAGCGCCATCACCTTATTATCTTCGCCCGAAATAACATGTACCGGGATGTGGCGGAAATTGATATCCGTTTTAAGCAACTTCAGTATCTTCCAGCCGTTTGATTCGGGCATGTTTACATCAAGCGTTATAGCCACGGGGCTGTATTTTAATATACTATCAAATATTTCCAGGTAGCTTATTGCCACGACAACTTTTAAACCAAGGTCGTGCGCCTTATCGATCAATATTTTGGTAAAGCGCAAATCGTCCTCAATAACCAGCAGCACCCTGTCTTCGGCAACTATGTTATGACGGTCATCATCGATCACCAGTTCGGCGGTATCTATCAGGTTAGCACGTGTGTGAGTAACTGATATCGGTTTCTTTGGTTTTGCAGGTGCCGATTTCTCTTCTTTGTATTTTAACGGCAGGAATAAGGTAAACGTACTGCCCTTGCCCAGTTCGCTGCCCACGGTAATGGTACCGCCCAATAACTCGGCAAAACCTTTGCTGATTGACAGACCTAAACCTGTACCGCCATATTTACGGCTGGTTGAACCTTCGGCCTGCTGGAAAGCCTCGAATATAATGCCCTGGGTATTCTTTGAGATACCAATACCCGAATCTTCGATCGAGAAGGCAATAACCGATTCGGTGTCGCTCAGAGGATTTTCGTCGTTAATACCCGGCCGGTAAATGTGCAGTTTAACCCTGCCTTTTTCGGTAAATTTAAACGCGTTGGATAGCAGGTTCTTTAATATCTGATTTAAACGCTGCATATCTGTTTCCATCAGTTCCGGAAGGCCATCCTGCAGTTCAATTTCAAACTTGAGGTTTTTAGCTTCAGATATCGGCTTAAATGTTGATTCGGCAAAAGAGGCTATCTCTTTAAAGCTAACCGGCATTACATCGGCTGCGATAACGCCCGATTCGATCTTCGACAAATCTAAGATATCGTTGATCAGCTGGATCAGGTCATCACCGCAAGAGTGGATGGTTTTGGCGAACATCCTTTGCTTTTCGGTCAGGTTACCTTCGGGGTTTTCAAACAATTGCTGCGCGAGGATAAGCAAGCTGTTCAACGGAGTACGCAACTCGTGCGACATGTTGGCCAAAAACTCCGATTTGTATTTCGAAGTCAGTGTTAACTGCTCAGCTTTTTCTTCGAGCGAGCGGCCTTTATCGTGCAGTTCGTCATTCGCACGTCTTAACTCTTCCTGTTGCGCCGAAAGCTCACCCGCCAATGATTGCGACTGGCTCAACAGTTCTTCGGTACGGGTGTTGGTTTCGATGTTATTTAACACGATACCGATACTTTCCGTCAGCTGGTCGAGAAAGTCGATGTGGGTATCGCTAAAGTTTTCGAATGAAGCCAGTTCGATAACCGCTTTTACATTATTCTCAAACAACACCGGCAAGATCACCAGATCGATCGGCGCTGCGCTGCCTATGCCCGAACTGATCTGCAAATACTCGTTCGGCACGTTTGACAGCCTGATGCGTTCCTTGTCGGTAGCGCATTGCCCAACCAGGCCTTCGCTCAGCGAAAACTCCTGGTCGATAAGCTTACGGCTACGCTGTGCATAACCGGCAAATAACCTCAGTTTAGCTTCGTCGCCAGTTTCGGGCTGCTCTAAAATATAGAATGCTCCGTACCGTGCGTTTACCAGTTCGGCCAGTTCTGACAGTACTTTATTAGCTACGGCATTACGGTCGCGCTGACCCTGAAGCATCTGTGCAAACTTCGCAAGGTTGGATTTCAGCCAATCCTGCTCGTGGTTCCTTAGTGTGGTATCTTTCAGGTTGGCGATCATCTGGTTAATGGTATCCTTTAGCGCCTCCAACTCACCTTTCGCTTCCACGCGGATGGTACGGGTCAAGTCGCCCTTCGTTACCGCCGATGCCACTTCGGAGATGGAACGTACCTGCACCGTTAAGTTTTGTGCCAACTGGTTTACGTTCTCCGTCAAATCCTTCCAGGTACCAGACGCGCCAGGTACGCTGGCCTGGCCGCCCAGGCGTCCTTGTACCCCCACCTCACGCGCAACGGTAGTTACCTCATCGGCAAATACCGCCAGCGTGTCAATCATCTCATTTATGGTATCGGTCAACTGTGCCACCTCACCTAATGCGTTGATGGACAGGCGTTGTTTCAAATTACCCTTGGCAATACCCGTTGCCACTTTAGCGATACCCCGTATCTGCCCGGTTAAGTTGGATGCCATCTGGTTTACCGAGTCGGTCAAATCCTTCCAGGTACCACCAACACCTTTTACGTGTGCCTGCCCGCCAAGCTTACCTTCGGTACCCACCTCACGTGCCACACGCGTTACTTCGGATGCGAACGAGTTGAGCTGATCCACCATCGTGTTGATGGTGTTCTTCAGGTCCATGATCTCGCCCTTTACGTCGATGATTACCGTTTTGGATAAGTCGCCACTTGCTACCGCTTTGGTCACCTCGGCAATATTACGTACCTGCGAGGTCAAGTTACTCGACATTTGATTTACCGAGTCAGTTAAGTCCTTCCAGGTACCGGCAACCCCAGGCACAAACGCCTGGCCGCCTAAGTTACCATCCGTACCCACCTCACGTGCCACACGTGTTACTTCGGATGCAAAACCGCGCAGCTGATCCACCATGGTATTGATGGTTTCTTTTAGCTGCAAGATCTCACCGCGCACGTCAACCGTAATTTTTTTAGATAAATCGCCATTCGCTATGGCGATTGATACGTCGGCGATGTTACGCAACTGGGCGGTAAGGTTACCGGCCATTTTATTTACCGAGTCGGTCAAATCCTTCCAGGTACCGTCTACGCCCGGCACATTTGCCTGCCCGCCCAGCTGCCCTTCCGATCCCACTTCACGTGCCACACGCGTTACTTCGGATGCGAAGCCACGGAGCTGATCCACCATCGTATTGATCGTATCTTTTAGCTCCAATAATTCGCCTTTTGCGTTTACCGTAATCTTACGCGATAAGTCGCCTTTAGCCACCGCCGTGGTTACCTCGGCAATGTTACGCACCTGCGAGGTTAAATTATCGGCCATTTTATTTACCGAGTCTGTTAAATCCTTCCAGGTACCGGCAACACCTGGTACATTTGCCTGGCCGCCAAGCTGGCCTTCAGACCCCACCTCACGCGCCACACGCGTTACTTCGGAGCCGAAGGAGTTGAGCTGATCCACCATCGTGTTAATGGTGATCTTTAACTCGAGCATTTCGCCCTGTACGTCAACCGTGATCTTTTTAGATAAGTCGCCTTTGGCCACAGCCGTGGTTACCTCGGCTATATTACGCACCTGGCCGGTTAAGTTACCTGCCATCTGGTTTACCGAGTCGGTCAGGTCCTTCCAGGTACCGCCTACTCCTGGTACGTTTGCCTGGCCGCCAAGCTGCCCTTCAGATCCCACCTCACGTGCCACACGCGTTACTTCGGACGAGAATGAGTTGAGCTGATCCACCATGGTATTAATGGTATTCTTCAACTCCAATAACTCGCCTTTGGCATCCACCGTGATCTTTCGCGAAAGGTCGCCCTTAGCTACCGCAGTAGTTACACCGGCTATATTACGCACCTGGTTGGTTAAGTTACTACCCATCTGGTTTACCGAGTCGGTCAGATCCTTCCATACACCGCCTACACCCTTTACGCGCGCCTGGCCTCCCAGCTTACCTTCGGTACCCACTTCGAGCGCCACACGCGTTACTTCGGATGCGAACGAGTTGAGCTGATCCACCATGGTATTAATGGTTTTTTTCAGCTCGAGCATCTCGCCTTTTACGTCAACCGTGATTTTTTTGGATAAGTCGCCATTGGCCACAGCCGTTGTTACACCGGCTATATTGCGCACCTGCGATGTTAAATTACCCGCCATACGGTTTACCGAGTCGGTCAAATCCTTCCAGGTACCTGCAACGCCCGGCACTTTAGCCTGGCCGCCCAGTTTACCTTCGGTACCTACTTCGAGCGCCACACGGGTTACTTCGGATGAGAATGAGTTGAGCTGGTCCACCATCGTATTGATGGTATTTTTCAGCTCCAATATTTCGCCTTTGGCCTCAACTGTAATCTTACGCGACAAGTCGCCCTTAGCCACCGCCGTTGTTACCGCCGCCACATTACGCACCTGCGCAGTTAAGTTACCGGCCATCTGGTTTACCGAGTCGGTCAACTCGGCCCACACGCCTGCTACACCTTTAATCTTTGCCTGCTCGCCCAACTTACCTTCCGAACCTACCTGCCTTGCCACACGTGTTACCTCCATAGAGAATAACTGCAATTTGGAAAGCATCTGGTTCGATTCTTTAGCGATACGTAAGAATTCGCCTTTCAAAGGGTGGCCTTTTATTTCGAGGGGTATTTGCTTGGAGAGGTCGCCGTTGGCAACAGAGTTGATCATACCTGCAATTTCAAGCGTCGGGGAGGTCAGGTCCTCAATAAGATTGTTGAGCGAGCTGACACCGTTGGCCCATTCGCCTTTGGCATCAGGCAACTCTATACGTTTTGATAGATTACCGCGCTTGCCTATCGTTGCTTCCGCAGATGATATCTCGGCAACAAAGCGCTCATTCATATCGATAATATCGTTAAGCACTTCGCATATCCGTCCATTAATGCCAGCCTGTGTAACAGGCATACGCACGTTAAGCCGGCCACTTTTTACTAACGAAAGTACTTTTAACAGTTCTTTAAGATCAAGGGAATCCTCGTAATCACGATCAATGACCTCCGTTCCGTTTAAGATCTTTTCTAAGGCATCATCCTTCATAGGTTCAAGGTTTAGTTGTGAATGTGGCAGATGGTTTTACAGGTTTAATGCGGGTAAAGTTTTATCCATGTAAAAGCTATTAAAATTAACAAATGCGTAAATTAAAAACAACAAAATGCAATTAAATACCTCAATAATTAAAATATTTAATCTTTAAATAATATGAATTAACTCACTGAAATTTCAAAAACAGTATAGCCTTAGAACAACCATCTTATTGATAAATTGTTTTCCCAATATGGTTTTAAGCAAAAAATATTTTTAATAAGCTATACCTTAATTTGCTGAGGAAAGTACCTGTTAAAAAAGGTAAGCTCAACGCTTCGGATACAAATCAAGATGTTTAGAGGGCTAAGATTCGATACCGTGAATAACAACAACAATTACATTTAGCAATAAATCCAATTAAATGCCGGTAATTGTAAAAGACTATTGCTAACCCGTCGCTTGCCGGGTATTTCATCAAACCGTTGTTGGATATCAGAGCAGCTAATCGAATCGCTTTGCCTGTTTCAGGCTATCGCTTTGTAAAGTATTGCGCACCGACCATCCAATAGACCTGAGATTAACTTGGCCTTTTTTGTCGTTGTCATCTTTATTTACAAGCGATCCATTATTAACAACATCTGTTTTATGGGCATCATTATATTTTGCCGGGCCACTTGTTTTCCTGGCCGAGATCCCTACAAATATCTCTACGATAACTATAGCTAAAAAAATATTGAATAGACGCCGGGTATTTATTCTTCTCATGCCTGCCCCTTTTATTTAACTGTAAATACAATATTTAAGTTAACAATCAAGTTTTGTTTTTGTTGGGATTTTTATGATGGTAGACGTTTTTTTTATTGTTTAGTTTAATGAAAGGCAAAAAAAACCATTTTACAATGCATTTTTATTAAAACATTTTTTCTCACCTTTGTACAGCTGGGATAATTAATTGTAGTGAAACGACATACGGCCTTTCCTGACAACAGACTTATTGTGCTTATCGTGATAGCGCTGTACTCGTTCATTGTTATATCCCATCTGTATTACCTGCCTGATACTAACCAACGGACACAGGCCGCACAGACATCTATTTTTAAGCGGCGTAACGAAACCATCAACTTCAACAGCCATCCGATTAACTTTTTACAGCGCACCGATAAATTTACCCTGAATGATAAAAAATCGGCAGGCGATTTTATCAATTCGGTAACTGGCTGTTTTATCTTATTGTTGTTTACCCTGCAGCTTTGGAAACTTAACCTCAAACCTTTCCGAAGTTTTACGCGGTATGATATCAATTATCAGTACGTTTACCTCTCTCTCCGAACATTCCGGATCTGATTTATTGACTTAGCACAATTCTGTATTAAGTACAATCATTTTTTTTATTAACCCTTGCTTTTGTAAGAGGGTGTTTTGACTGGTTTATTTCCTGTCTTATCACACTCAGCACGCGCAATGGTCATTCCGGAAATAATTTTCTATGCAAATTTTAAAAATAATCACAGGTATATGTATTGGCATGTTCATTACAGCCAATATTTATGCTCAGCAAGGCCCTCCCATAGGTCTTAAAACATTACTTGGTAATGTAAGCAAAAAAGCACCTGGTTTGATCACCGATTCGGCCGTTATACTGATTAAACAGGCGCAGGCTGCCGAAACCCGCAGCAACTGGCTGCCTAACCTAAGGCTCAATTACCAGGCAGATATCGGTACAAATAACAATGATGCCGGCCCGTATTTTGGCTTTGGCATTATACCATCCAACTCGCGGGGCGTACGGGTTGATAACAACACCGCAACCTTGTCTGCCAATGTCGGCGTCGCGGCGCTCGACTGGGAGATCTATAATTTTGGTGCTTACGGAGCACAAAATAAAGTAGCCGGCTCTGATGTGCAGGTTCAGCAAAACGAGTTTATCCAATCGAAATACCAGTTGCAGGCCTATACCATCGATAATTATCTGCAATTATTGCGGCTACAGGATTTTTTGGATATCCAGGTACGTAACATCCAACGTAGTCAGGAAATTAAACGCTCGGTGCTATCGCTTGCTAAAAGCGGAGTGCGGCCCGGTGTTGATACCAGCATTGCCGAAGCGGAGTTATCCAAAGCGCGGTTAAATTATATTGAGCTATCCAACCAATTGAAACAGGTGCAGCTGCAACTGTCCGCTGTTAGTGGCTTACCGTATCAGCGCATCGTGCCGGATACTACAGCTGCGACAAAGCTGATCGACAATTTTATGGGTAGAAATGTGGGTACGATAGATACTGCAAGCCATCCGCTGATCAACTACTATAAATCGGTTTATCAAAACAATCTCGAAAGAGAAGATCTGGTCAAAAAAAGCTATAACCCTAAAATATTGCTGGAAGGCGCTGTTTGGGGGCGCGGCTCGAGCGTAGACGCGACCGATCATTTCAACAGCCTTTCGGATGGGTTTGGCTTTAACCGCGATAATTACCTGGTGGGTTTGGGTATCAGCTACAACCTGTTCGACCTACGCAGGCGCAAGTTGAAGCTCAGCACCCAGAAAACCATTACCGATTATTCGCGCAAAAGACTCCAGGAAGTAAGCGATATGCTGGCCATCAGTGTAAACCAGGCCGATGAGGAGATGAATACCGCAACACAGCGCCTGCAGGAAATCCCTAACCAGTTACGCGCGGCTAATGCGGGTTACCGGCAAAAATTATCGCTTTATAAAGCCGGCTTAACAGATATCATCGAGCTTAATGCGGCTCTGAACATTCTGTACCGCGCCGAAAGCGACTACGCAGCCGCCAAGTACAGCTACAGCCATGCGCTCTTTCAGAAAGCCATTACCGGGAACAATGTAGGTCAAATCTTAAACTCTTTAAATTAATAATCATGTCAATGGTCACATCCGCACTCAAAAGGCCCATCACTACCATAGTGATCACCCTGAGCCTTTTAATATTCGCAGTGCTCAGTGCAATAAAAATACCCATAGATATCTTTCCGGCTTTAAACCTGCCGACTATCTATGTTATCGAATCGTACGGGGGCATGTCGCCCCAACAAATGGAAGGTTTCTTTTCAACCCGTTTACAGGATCAGTTTTTGTATGTAAACGGCATCAAAAGCATCAGCAGCAAAAACATTCAGGGACTAACGATCATCAAGCTATCATTTTACGAAAGCACCAATATGGCCGAGGCATCGGCACAGGTAGCCTTACAGGTAAACCGCGCGCAGAGCTTTTTTCCGCCTGGTGCCTTGCCACCGCAGGTTGTACGGTTTGATGCCTCATCGTTACCGGTAGGCCAATTGGTATTAGACAGTAAAACCGAGAGCCTGAAGGATATTTACGATATGGCGGCAACGCGTATCAGGCCCATGTTCTCCACCATTCCGGGTTTGTCGGCCCCCCCGCCGTTTGGCTCTAACGCTCGATCAATCATCTTAAGCATAGATCCTAACAAACTACGCAGTTACAATTTAACACCCGATGAAGTTGTTGATGCGCTTTCCAAGTTCAATGTCATGTCGCCCTCGGGTAACCTGAGGCTGGGGAATAATATGTACCTCACCACCATGAACTCGCTTATTAGAAACAGCGATAATTTTGGCAATATCCCGGTGCTTACCAAAAACGGAGTACCAATTTATGTAAAGGATATTGCCCGGGTGAGCGATGCGGCCGACGTAACGGTAGATTACGCACTGGTAAATGGTAAGCGCTCGGTATATATACCCGTAGTGAAAACAGCCGATGCCTCGACCTGGACGGTAGTGCAGACGTTGAAAAGTAAGCTGCCCGAGATGCAGAATTTACTGCCCGACGATATCAAAATATCATACGAGTTCGATCAATCGGCGTTCGTGGTAAACGCAGTAAAAAGTTTGATGACCGAAGGTGGCCTTGGCGCCTTGCTGACTGGTTTGATGGTGCTGCTGTTTTTACGCGACTGGCGCAGTAGTTTGATCGTTGTTATTACGATACCCGTCTCGATTTTAATCGGGGTATTGTTGCTCGGCCTGTTCGGGCAAACCATCAACATCATGACTTTGAGCGGTTTGGCGCTGGCCATAGGTATCCTGGTCGACCAGGCGACGGTGACCATCGAAAACATACACCAGCACCTGGAGATGGGCAAAAGAAAGCGGGCAGCGATTTTTGATGCCTGCCAGGAGATATCTTTTCCATTATTACTCATTTTGTTGTGTATCCTGGCTGTATTCGCACCATCGTTTATGATGAACGGCGTACCTAAGGCCATGTTTTTGCCGCTATCGATGTCGATCGGTCTAACCATGATCGTATCGTACATCGTTGCGCAGACGGTGGTTCCTATCCTATCCAACTGGCTCATCAAAGCCGAGACCTACCAGCATTACGAGCATGGTAAACTACATGCGCACGCCGGAGAAGGTTTTGATAAACAGGAAGAAGCACAGATCAATACACATTTAAAAAATGAGATTGAGCACCCCGAAAAAAACGATCTTTTCGAACGTGTAAAAATGCGATTCATCAAAATACTGCAAAGGTGGATGCCTCGTAAAAAAGTGATCGTGCCGGTATACCTGGTTTTAGTGTTGGTTTTGGCTGCGATTGGTTTTGTTTCAATAGGGAAGGATATGATGCCTAAACTGAATAACGGGCAGTTCCAGATGCGGATAAAGGAACCCGAAGGTACGCGACTGGAAAGAACGGAGGAAGGTTTTAAACAGGTTCTGGATATCATCGACAAAACGGTGGATCACCATGTAAAAATCTCTTCGGGGTATATCGGTTTGGTGCCGAGCAGCTTTGGCAGCAGTAACCTGTATGTGTTTAATACCGGCACGCACGAGGCTGTTTTACAGGTTAACCTGGATGAGGATTACCATATGAATATGGATGAGCTGAAAGATGCGCTCCGTAAGAATATCGCAGCGGCCCTGCCCGACTTGCGCATCAGTTTTGAGCCGATAGATATGACGGAGAAGATCATGAGCCAGGGTGCATCCACACCGATACAGGTACAGGTGGCGGGCAAAAATATGGAGCAGATACAGCAATATTCGGGTAAGATAATGTCTAAACTGAAAGCTATTCCGTACCTGCGTGATGTGCAGATCGATCAGCCGCAGCATTTCCCGGTGGTATCGATCACGCTCGACAGGCTGAAGGTTGCGCAGTTAGGATTGAACATCAAGGACATCTCGCGCTCGGTAACGGCGAGTACCTCGTCGAGCCGTTTTACCGAAAAGAACCTTTGGCTGGATGAAAAATCGGCCTATACCTACCAGGTGCAGGTGCAGATACCCGAATATGTGATGAACACAATGGACGAGCTGAAAGAAGTACCGCTGATTAAAGGGCAAAGCAGCCCCACACTGGCTGATGTAGCCGATTTTAAGGTAACTTATGCGCCTGGTGAGTATGACCGTGCGGGCCCAAGGCGCTTTCTAACGGTGAGCGCCAACATCTACAAAAAAGATTTGGGCACCGCTACCAGCGATGTGGAGGAAGCTATCAAATCGGTAGGTGAAGCGCCTAAAGGTTTATTGACCGAGGTAAAAGGGATGTCGAGCCTGCTAACTGAAACGCTATCGAGCCTGCAAAATGGATTGTTGTTTGCCATATTGGTTATCTTTTTACTGCTGGCTGCGAATTACCAATCGTTCAAATTATCGCTAACGGTATTATCTACCATACCAGCAGTAATTTTAGGGTCGATAACGGCGTTGCTGTTGACCGGCTCAACGCTGAACCTGCAATCGTACATGGGTATGATCATGTCGACCGGGGTATCGGTAGCCAATGCCATCCTGATCGTAACCAATGCCGAAACTTTACGGCTTGAATATAAAGATGCAACACGCGCCTCGGTAACCAGCGCATCCATCAGGCTAAGGCCGATTTTGATGACCAGTTTAGCTATGATGGCGGGTATGATACCTATGGCATCGGGTATGGGTGAAGCCGGAGAGCAAACGGCACCACTTGGCCGGGCGGTTATCGGCGGTTTATTTGCATCCACCCTGGCTGCACTGTTTATTTTACCGCAGGTATTTGCCTGGGTTCAGCAAAAAACAACTTATGCTTCGCCATCGCTTTTGCCTGACGAGTCGGAAAGTCAGGAAGTCGGAAAGACGGAAAGCTTCGAAGTCATCTCGTAAAACCAAAAAAAGTTAATCAAAATAGAACTTCCGGTCTTTCGGACTTTCCGACTTCCGGACTAAAAAACAAATCATGAAATCAAAATCCATCATTATAATAAGTAGTATCGGGCTGTTTGCTGCCTGTTCGGGCAACCAGAAGCCGGTAGATATGACTACCGAAACCGCAAAAAAAGCGGCTCTTGAAACCTGTGAAGTAACTGAAAAAATGCTATCGGGGAATGCCAAGCTGCCCGGCCAGTTAAAACCATACAACGAGGTCAATATATTTCCGAAAGTAAATGGCTTTGTACAAAAGCTATTTGTTGACAGGGGGAGTATTGTTAGAAAAGGCCAACTGCTGATGATCTTAGAGGCGCCTGAAATGGAATCCCAATTACAGGCAGCCAATTCAAAATACCTGCAGGCGCAGGAAAACGCTGTTGCCAGTAAGGAGAAATACCAACGACTAAAGCAAGCCGCACAGGAGCCGGGGTCGGTATCGCCGTTGGATCTGGATAATGCTTTATCAAAGATGAAAGCTGATGAAGCTATGGCCAGGTCCGAACAATCAAACGTTGCATCGGTTCACTCGATGCAGGATTATCTGAATATCCGTGCCCCATTTGATGGGATGATCGTTCAGCGGAACGTATCACCGGGAGCTTTGGTATCGCCGGGGAAAACAACTGATCAGCCGATGCTGATCCTACAGGACATTAGCAAACTGCGTTTAGAAGTTTACATCCCCGAAGATTACGTGGACAAGGTTGATTTGGCTAAGCCGGTTATGTTTACTCTAAATGCAATGCCCGGGGCGGAGCATAAAGCAAAAATAAGCCGCTCGGCTAATGCCCTGAGCAGTATGCGATCGGAGGCGATAGAGATAGACGTAGAGAATAATAAAGGAATTTTAAAGCCGGGCATGTATGCCGAAGTAAAGATACCGATGTTATCGGGCGCGAAATCGCTGCTGGTGCCCAACGCGGCCATTGTCCGCTCGACGGAACGTGAATATGTTGTTGTGGTAAAAAATGGCAAAGCGGCTTTAACAGATGTTAAAGAAGGTATGGGCAGCCATGATTCGACAGAGGTGTTCGGCAACCTGAATCCTGGCGAATTGATAGTTAATCATGCCAGCGACGAATTAAAAGAAGGAACTGTTATTAAGTAGTTACTCCGTTACTTAAATAACGATAGCGGCCTGTTTAGCAGGTCGCTATTTTTTTATCATAAACAAACAACAAGACCTGGATTATGAACTTACTGTTATCAAGAACCCTTCGCCGGTTGAGCAAACTGTACAATAAGCGGATTTTGCAAGAACTACCGGACATTGACTCAGAATACAGTACCGAGCTATTGCTACACATTTCGTTAAACAACCATCCTACAGCACAAAAGCATTTGGCAGAATACTTACATATCGATAAATCGCGCGTGGCGATTTTGATTGATAGCCTGAATCAGGCTAATTATATTTATACGGAGCGTAATCCTGCTGACAGGCGTGAACACTTTGTTTATCTAACCGATAAGGGGAAACAATTGTTACCGGCTATTCATCGCGCAATTGATAAGGTGAATGCTTCGATCAAATACCAATTGAGTGAGCAAAGTCTGGATAACTTTTACGATACGCTGCTACAGCTTGAAACAAACTTAAGTAGTTGATAGATGCAACGTACAACTTTAGACGATAATCTATCATTACCCCCTACCCTGTAAAAACAAACAAACCCCGCTAACTTTAAGTTAGCGGGGTTGTTTAGTAAAAGTTGGCACCGACTTACTCTCCCACGTATTACCGCAGTACCATCAGCTCTGGCGGGCTTAACTTCTCTGTTCGGAATGGGAAGAGGTGGACACCGCCGATATAGGCACCTGAATGCTTTTT
>NZ_MDJS01000004.1 GCF_001705515.1 Mucilaginibacter sp. PPCGB 2223
GGCTTCTCTTTATATCTTACCTTTCGGCTTGATTATCTTGTCTTGTCCCCTCCGGAATCGCTCCGTCGGTAAGCGAGATTCGCATCTCCCTTTTTGTTCAGCCTTCCGGCCCCTTTCCCATCTTCTCCCCCTCCAACTTCAAGCTTCCTGCTCTCCGCTTTTTCCCCTCTCTTCGTTTTGGGACTGCAAAGGTAAGAACCTTTTTGCTACTTCCAAATTATTTTAAAAAATAATTTTTCGGTGATTTTCTTTTCCTTTTTTCGGATCAATCTTTTCGGCTTTCGCCTCAAATTATCCTACTTTTAACCTTTTTAAAGAACTTCCGCTCCTTCGTTTGCGGGCTGCAAAGGTAGGCACAATTTTTACTTACGCAAACAATGGCTGCGAATAATTTTAAGATATTTGATAACGCATTGCAAATCAGCCGGAATAATTTTCAAATAAAGTTCAACAATAGTGTATATCTTACACAAAAGGCCTTTCTGCTTAGTATTGGGCCCCATCAGGAGCCATCTACCGCAAACACGCATATATACGTATAACGCCCGAAACTGCTCTTAACCGTTAAAAGATGTTAAAAACAAAGGCCAGCCGAGGTTTATAAAAAGAACCGTTTTAACTTGCGGCGAAATAAATAATTGACTGATTTATAATATTGCTATATCTTTGCAAAATGTTTAAAAAACAAATCCCTTTTATCGGGGCCTTATTAATTGTACTAACCATAGCTGTTGCCGGCTGTAAAAGCGAATACGAAAAGCTCAGAACAAGTAACGACCTTGCCAAAAAATACCGCGAGGGCAAACGCTACTATAATAAAAAAGACTACGGCCGTGCGCTGGAGTTGTTTGAGGACCTTACCCAGCACTACCGCGGGCAAGCCGAGGCCGAAGAGCTGTTTTACTATTATGCTTACACCAACTATAAGTTAAAGGATTATACATCGGCCAGATACCACTTTAAGGTGTTTGCCGACACCTATCCTAATAGTACACGTACCGAGGAGTGCCGCTTTATGTCGGCCTATTGTTATTACCTGGATTCGCCGAACTATTCGCTGGATCAGGAAAACACGCAAAAGGCAATCGATGCGTTACAGCTATTTATGAACTATTATCCCAAAAGCGACCGTACGGCTGAGGCGAGTAAGCTGATACAGAACCTGCGCGATAAGCTGGAGATGAAATCGTACGCTAACGCGAAGTTGTATTTAACCATCAGCGATTATCAATCGGCAGTAATTGCGTTCAATAATTCGCTGCGCGATTACCCGGATACCAAATATGCCGAGGAGATGGAGTTTTTGACCATCAAGGCACAATATTTGTACGCTAAAAACAGTTTCGAGATCAGGCAGACAGAGCGTTATAATACTGCCTTAACTTACTACCAAACCTTTATTGAGCACTACCCTACGAGCAAGTACAGGAAAGATGCCGACGATCTGAAAAAAAACTGTGAACAGGGATTGGAGCAAACCAAACGCATTTTAGCCGAGGCCGAAACCAATCAAAAACTATACAAAAAACTGGAAGAGGAGAAAAAGTCGCTTCCGCAGATACAAAAAGATTCAATAGCAATAAAAAAGGCAAAAAATCAGTAATATGAGCAATACGAAACCGGCTGTTGCAAGCAGCACCATTACCCGCGACCTGCGCGAGCTGGATACGCAAACCGAAAACATCTACGAGTCGATCGTGATCATGGCGAAACGCGCCAACCAGATATCGAACAACATTAAGGAAGAACTGCATCAGAAACTTTCTGAGTTTGCATCATCGAACGATAACCTGGAAGAGGTATTTGAAAACCGCGAGCAGATCGAGATATCGAAACACTACGAAAGAATGCCCAAAGCAACGCTGGTAGCTGTTCAGGAATTTTTGGATAACAAGGTTTATTACCGCAATCCTGCCAAAGAACAATAGCCCCCTACCCCCCTAAAGGGGGAACAAGGCTTTATTATATTGAACTCCCTAATAAGGGAGTTTTTTTTTCTACAATTTTTGATAATTTTACGTAACATAATTCCCCCCTTAGGGGGTTAGGGGGCTTTGCTTTATGCTCGACGGAAAAAAAATAGTTTTAGGTGTCTGCGGCAGCATTGCGGCTTATAAATCGGCAATTTTGGTACGCCTGTTGGTTAAAGCCGGCGCCAGTGTGCAGTTGGTAATGACTAAAGATGCTACTAATTTTATCACGCCGTTAACGCTTGCGACCTTATCCAAAAAACCGCTTTTGACTGATTATTTCGCTCCCGAAACCGGCGAATGGAACAACCACGTTGAGCTTGGGCTTTGGGCGGATATGCTGATCATCGCCCCCGCCACAGCCAACACCATAGCTAAAATGGCCAACGGCCTTTGCGATAACCTGCTTACCGCCGTCTACCTGTCGGCTAAATGCCCGGTTTATGTTGCCCCGGCAATGGACCTGGATATGTGGAAGCATCGATCGACCGTAAACAACCTCGATAAACTCAAAGCCTACGGCAACATATTTATCCCGCCCGGTTATGGCGAACTGGCCAGCGGTTTGATTGGCGAGGGCCGTATGGCAGAACCCGAAGAGATTGTAACGTTCATCAGCGACGATCTTAAAAAAAAACTCCCTTTAGCTAATCAAAAAGTATTGGTTACCGCAGGGCCAACCTACGAGGCCATCGACCCTGTTCGTTTCCTGGGCAACCACTCTTCCGGTAAAATGGGTTTTGCTATCGCAGATGCCATGGCCGCTCTGGGTGCCGATGTGACTTTGGTTTCGGGCCCATCGAACCAGAAAACAAAACATAGTTCCATTAAGCGCATTGATGTTATTTCGGCAGCACAAATGCTGGAGGTTTGTATGGAACAATTTGCTACAGCGCGCATTTGTGTAATGAGTGCCGCTATTGCGGATTATACCCCGGTGACAGTTGCAGATCAAAAGATCAAAAAGCAGGCCGACGTTTTTACCATCGAACTTAAAAAGACCACCGATGTACTGAAAACCCTTGGCCAGAACAAACAACCCGGGCAGATACTCATCGGTTTTGCTTTGGAAACCAACGATGAGGAGAAGCACGCCGTTGAAAAACTGCATAAAAAGAACCTCGATTTTATCGTACTTAACTCGCTTAATGATGCCGGCGCCGGTTTTAAAACTGATACCAACAAAATAACGATCATAGACCGCGACCTGCACAAAACCAGCTACGAACTGAAAACCAAGAACGAAGCAGCCCGCGATATCTGCAACAAAATTATTGAACTGATACAAGCATGAAGAACGTGGTATTCATATTTCTGATCTTATTGCTTAGCATCAGCGACGCTCATGCACAAGACCTTAACGCACGGGTGCAAGTGCTTACACCTAAGATACAGGCATCAAACAAACGGATATTCACCGTGCTGGAAACGGCCATGAAGGATTTTCTGAACGCCCATAAATGGAGCGCCGACCAGATACTGCCAGCCGAACGTATCGATTGTAACTTTATACTCAACGTAACCAGCTGGGATGGCAGCAGCACTTTCAGCGGCGAGCTGCAGGTACAATCAACCCGGCCCGTATACGGCTCTACCTATAACAGCACTTTGCTGAGCAACAACGATAAAGAATTTGATTTTACCTATACTGAAGGCCAGCAGATGGATTTTAACGACCAGACCTTTCAAAGCAACCTCACCTCGGTGCTGGCTTTTTATGCCTATGTGATCATCGGCCTGGATTACGATTCGTTCTCGAAATTTGGCGGTACCCCATACTTTAATAAAGCTAAAACCATTGTTAACGTAGCGCAAACTTCATCGTACAAAGGCTGGAACGCTTTTGAAAGCAACTTTAACCGCTACTGGCTTGCCGAAAACCTCAATAACAAACGTTACGAGGTTATCCGCGAGTTTATCTACAACTATTCGCGCAATGGCCTCGATCAAATGGCCAATAACCCAACTACCGGCCTTAAAACCATTACCGGCTTGCTGCCCGCATTATCGCAGATCGACCGGCAAAGTGTAGGCTCTATGCTGCCGCAGTTGTTCTTCACCGCTAAGTCGGACGAGTTTGTATCGCTGCTGAGCGCCGATTCGCCCCAGGATAAGGTCGCTGCTTACAACATCCTCATGGGCGCAGATCCATCGAACGGCAATAAATACCAGGCACTGCAGAAGAACTAAGTTGATTTTGGAATTGGGAATTGGGATTTTTCGCGCGTGTTCGTTTTTAATGGTGCTCAAGAGGGCTACGCCGTTTCGGATTTCGAATGTTCAATTTCGAATTTTTAAAGGCATCCCGGCTAACGGAAAAGATTCCGGCTATTCGAAGTCTCCTGACTTCGAACAACCTTAGTTCCTTAACGCAAGATACATCCACTCCTGTTCTGATGTCAGAAGATTCCGAGCAGTAGCAAGTTTCGCAGACCGATAAATACTGCTTTTATTCTCGCCAAAAATTGCGTATATTGTATTGGGCGCGAAGCTTAAGCAATTACAAATTTGATAATAGCACACCGATAATTATTACAAAAATACCGATAAATACCCATGTGTTTTGATTTTCGGTTGCGAATTTGGCAATAAAATCAAACAGGTTGCCCCCCTGTATTTGTACTTTTTTGGTTAAAAAATGTTAATTTCTCAAATTTATTTGCATTTACGAAAACCTTCGTATATATTTGATTTACGAAATTATTCGTAGACTAAGATTATGGAGATCAAACCCACCGAGAGCGAATTAGAGATACTGCAGATACTTTGGCAAAAAGGGAGCTGCACCGTGCGCGATGTACACGAAGAGCTGGCCCTGAACAAAGATGCCGGCTACACCACCACCCTAAAGCTGATGCAGATCATGGCCGAAAAAGGTTTGGTGGAGCGCGATACAACCAATCGCACACATGTATACAAAGCAGCCGTAAGCCAGGACGATGCACAGAAACATTACCTGGATAAAATGATCAATAACGTGTTCAACGGTTCGGCGGCCAACCTGGTGATGCAGGCCCTGGGCAATCACAAATCGTCAAAAGCCGAAATTGAAGCCATTAAACAATACCTCGACCAGTTAAACAATCCCTCAAAATAAAAAGCCATGGAAACATTATTCAACCAAATGAGCCAGGTGCTTGGCACCACACTGCTCCACTCGTTATGGCAAACCCTGGTCATGTACGCTTTGCTGCGTATCTTCCTGGCATGTTTCCCTTCGGCCTCATCGGCCAATAAATATAATGCCGGTTTATTATCGCTTGCCGGTTCGGTGGTATGGACGGTAGTCACTTTTGTTATTGAGCTTGGGAAACACAATTTCAGCCAGCCGGCGGCCGGCGACACTGGCGATATTCTACCGTTTATCCCATTACACCATGCCACAATAGCCGATACTACCGACAAGGTAGTTAACTCTTTCGATATTAATCTTTACCTGCCCTACCTGGTAGCATTCTGGCTCATTGGCATCGCCCTGAACTCGGCAAAGCTGCTTTGGGGCTGGCGAAGTATTTATCACATTAAAAGTGATAGAAGTAATGCGCAGGTATTAGAAAACAGCGTGGATAAGCTTGCGGTTTACCTCAGGATTGGCAAAAAGATCAAAGTATTTGTAAGCGGGCACGTTGATGTACCTTGTATTGTAGGCTACTTAAAACCGATGATCATTTTGCCCGCCGCGGTGATCAGCCAGTTTTCGGCAGAGCAGATCCAATCCATCCTGATACACGAGATGGCGCATATACGCCGCAACGATTACTTTGTGAATGTGCTGCAACAGATTATCGGGATACTGTTTTTCTTTAACCCTTTTACTTTACTGATCAACCGGATTATTTATGCCGAAAGGGAGCATTGCTGTGATGATATGGTGCTCGAAATTACCGGGCAACCCTTAGTGTACGCGCAAACTTTATTAAAGTTAGAAGAAAATCGCAAACAAAACCAGCAACTGGCCATAGCCGCAACCGGCAAAAAATATCACTTATTAACCCGTATCAAACGTATTATGGAAACAAAAAAACAAACTGGCAGCTTCCGCCACGCACTGGTCGCCGTATCGCTGCTTACCATGAGCATGGGCACCATTGCCTGGCTCAACCCCGAAATTAAAGACGGTAAGCTTACCGTTATCCCCATCACCATCCCGTCTTTATTACATAACGATGCCGATACGGTGAAGAAGCATACTCCTACTAAAAAGCCATCTGCCAACAAAAGCACCGGCGGAGGCAAATCAACCGGGAGCGGGAGTTCGAAAGGTGGTACAAACTTTAGCTATTCGTACAGCAACGATCCTAAACTGAACAAACTGATCGCCGAGGTACAAAAACGCAGCGAGGCTATTGGTAAAATGTACGATAGCGAGGCTTACAAAAAGCTCGAAAAAGAAATGGAAAAACATTCGGCCTATGTCGATTCGTTTTACAATCGCCCTGAATTTAAACGCATGCAGGATTCACTCGACCGCCAGAATAAAGTCTTCGACGAAATGAGCAACAGCCCTGAGATGAAGGAGCTGGAAAAGCGTATGGAGGAAATGGGCAAAAACATGGATAAGTACTACAACTCGGCCGACTACAAAAAACTCGAGAAAGCCATGGAACTGCAAAGTCAGCTATTATCCGAACAATCGGGCAATAAAGCCGAGTACGAAAAACAGCGTGAAGCTTATAATAAAATAGCCGAGCAGTTTAAAGCTTATAACAACAACCCTGAAATCAAAAAAGAGCAGGAAGAAATGCGTGAGATGGGTAAAAAAATGCACGACTTTTACAACAGCGACAGTTACAAAGCTCAACGCGACGAGATAAACAGAATGAGCGCCGAATTACGGAAGCTGTATCAGTCGCCAATGGCTAAAGAGCAAAATGCCGAAATGCGTAAACTGGGCGAACAGATGAGAGCTATCGCCAAATCGCCCGAAATGATCAAACAAAAGGAAGAACTGAAAAAGGCGGAGGCCGCGCTGAAAGCGTACCGCAACAGCCCTGAGTTTAAAAAGCATCAGGAAAAAATACAGGCCGAGGTGAACAAGCTCATGAAAAACATGCAGTACACACCCAAAGCAGATACTACATCTTCGGGTAAATAAGGTCAGTTAATTAAGCGCGAATTTGTACTTTAGTATCCTCATAAAACGGGGATACTTTTTTATGCTCAAAAAGCTCAGTATTAGTAATTACGCTTTAATTGATAACCTGGAGATCGGTTTTGCCGATGGTTTAAATATCCTTACCGGCGAAACCGGCGCGGGTAAATCGATCATTTTAGGTGCGCTTTCGCTGATACTGGGGCAACGTGCCGAAAGCCGTTATTTTTTCAACCAGCAAAAAAAATGCGTTATCGAAGGTACTTTCCTGATCGGCGAATTTCACATCAAAGCTTTTTTTGAAGAGAACGATCTTGATTATGAGAACGAGACCGTTTTGCGCCGCGAGATATCGGCAGATGGTAAATCGCGGGCCTTTGTGAACGATACCCCGGTGAACCTGAATGTACTGAAGCAATTAGGCGAAATGCTGATCGATATCCACTCGCAGCATGCCACGTTAGAGATCAACGATGCAGGTTTTCAGTTACTGGTGGTCGATTCGGTGGCTAAGCATAACGATCTGTTGCTCCAATATCGCATAGGGCATAAAGTTTATAAACAGTTGCAGAGTAAATTACAGCTACTGATAGGCCAAAGCGATAAAGCCAAAGCCGAACTGGATTATCAGCAGTTTCAGTTTGACGAACTGGAAAAGGCAAACCTGACCGCAGATGAACAACCCGCGCTTGAGCTGGAACTGGCAACACTCAACAATGCCGAAGAGATCAAACGCAACCTGCTTGGCGCATACCACCTCATGAACGAGGGCGAGATATCGGCCTTGCTGCAATTAAAGGAAGCCGGGCACCACCTCTCGTCGCTCGAAAAATTTAATCCGGCCATTGGCGAGCTGCACCAGCGTTTAAACAGCTCGATCATCGAACTGAAAGATATCGCGGCCGAGATTGACGACCTGGAGCAGCGTACCAATATCGATGAAGAGCGTGCCGCAGAGATCAATAACCGCCTGAACCTGATCTACACCCTGCAAAAAAAACACCGCGTAAATACCAACGACGAGTTACTGGCTATACAGGACGAGTTATCCGAAAAGATACAGCAAGCCCTGTTTGGTGATGAGGAGATAGCAGCGATGCAAAAACAAATAGGCATTGAGAAAGACAAGCTCAGGCAACTGGCGGCCGAACTCTCAAAGCAACGTGCAGCCGCCATCCCATCTATCGAAAAGCAGGTACAGGTTTCGCTGGCCGGTATGGGTATGGAGCATGCGATTTTAAAAATTGAGAATACTATTGCCGGCGACTTCGACCAAAACGGTATCGACCATATCCGGTTCCTGTTCTCGGCAAATAAGGGCCATACACTGGCCGAAATGAGCAAGGTAGCCTCGGGCGGCGAGTTATCGCGGTTGATGCTGGCCATCAAATCGTTGATAGCAAGTTATACTGCCTTGCCAACCATTATTTTTGATGAGATCGATACCGGCGTATCAGGCGAGGTGGCCAATAAGGTTGGCCAGGTAATGGAACAGCTATCGCAAAACCTGCAGGTAATTACCATTACCCATCTGCCGCAAATAGCCAGCAAGGGCCAAAGCCACTACTTTGTTTATAAGGATAACGAAACCGCCACCACCTATACCCGCATTAAACAGCTTAACGAAAACGAACGCATATTAGAAATAGCCAAAATGCTGAGCGGCGATAACCCCGGCGAAAGCGCGTTGCAAAATGCGAGGGAGTTGTTAAGGACTGTTCATTAGTTCACTGGTCATTTGTTCATTAGTCTTTAATAGTGTAAACAGATTGCGTTTTGTCGCTCACTAATAAACTAATGAATCAATTAATGATGAACTAATGCGCGTTAGGGATGGCGGCGCCCGCCTGCCGGACGGGCAGGGATACCGGCCTTGTGGCTAATGCCTGTGCAGTATGAGCGTACAGCCCGGCCCGCAGGGAAACGCCCAAAAACAATTATTGAAGGATTGATTGACTGGATGATTATTGAGTCAAACACTTAAACCTTTCAATTTTACAACATTTCAACGTTCAACAAAGCATTTGCACATCCGCACATCTGCACATTAACTAATTCCGATAATTAATTATAATTTTACACCCGCTAAATCAAATCTATTAAAATGGCATACAACTTATTAAAAGGTAAAAAAGGGATCATCTTTGGCGCGCTGGACGAAAACTCCATCGCCTGGAAAACTGCACTGGCATGTCATGCCGAGGGTGCCGAACTGGTTTTAACCAATGCACCCATCGCGTTGCGCATGGGCACCATCAATAAACTGGCCGAGATTACGGGCGCTCCGGTTATACCTGCTGATGTTACCAGCAACGAAGATGTTGCCAACCTGTTTACCAAAAGTATGGAGCATTTTGGCGGAGGCGTCGATTTCATTCTGCACTCGATAGGCATGAGCATCAACGTGCGCAAAGGCAAACATTATACCGAAAACGATTACGATTTTACCCACAAGGGATTGGATATTTCGGCGCTTAGTCTGCACCGCATTTTAGCTATCGCTATGAAAATGGATGCAATAAACGAGTGGGGCAGCGTTGTGGCACTGAGCTACATTGCCGCCCAACGTATCTTCCCCGATTACAACGATATGGCCGATAACAAAGCCTATCTGGAAAGCATTGCCCGCAACTTTGGTTACCAGTACGGCATCAAAAAGCATGTACGCGTAAACACGGTATCGCAATCCCCAACCCGTACAACGGCCGGCAGCGGCGTTAAAGGTTTTGACGGCTTTATCAGCTATGCTGAGAAGATGAGCCCACTGGGCAATGCGGATGCTGAGCAATGCGCCAATTATTGCGTAACCCTGTTCAGCGACTTGACCCGCATGGTGACAATGCAAAACCTCTTCCACGACGGCGGATTCTCGTTCACCGGGGTGAGCCAGGCCGTGATTGAGCAGATGGAGAAATAACGCCCCCTCTAAATCTTCCCCCTAAAAGGGTAGACTTGGAAATCAAGAGGCTTTAAATAAACGAAAGCCTTCCGTTAGTACGGGAGGCTTTTTTTGTTGGCTGTGCTAAATGTTAAATCTTGTTAACGTATGTTAAATGTCGAGGTTTTACCGCAAATACTGTTGAACTTGTTGTATCAACACATGGTAAAACTTTAACTCACAGCACAATGCCCTACAAGAAAATCAATAACCTGTTAGGCTGGCTTTGCTTTGCAATTGCCACGACCACCTACGTTTTAACGCTCGAACCATCGGTAAGCTTCTGGGATTGCGGCGAATTTATTTCCTGTGCCTTCCGCCTGCAGGTATCGCACCAGCCGGGTTACCCTATGTTTGCCATGCTGGGCAAAGCATTTTCGTTGCTGTCGATGGGCGATAATACCAAGGTGCCATATTTTACCAACCTCATGTCGGCATTGGCCAGCGGGGCCACCATTATGTTTTTGTTTTGGACGATTACCGCCTTTGCACGCAGGCTCGTACTAAAAAAATCAACCGAAATAAAACCTGAAAATACCTTAATGATTATGGCCGCTGGTTTGATTGGCGCGCTGGCCTTTACGTTTACCGATACCTTCTGGTTCTCGGCTGTGGAGACCATTGTTTTCGCTTTATCGTCGCTTTGTACCGCGGTGGTATTCTGGGCCATACTCAAATGGGATGCCTCTGCCGACCAGCCCGGAGCAGATAAATGGATTGTTTTTATAGCCTACGTCATAGGCTTATCTGTCGGCATACACCTGCTTAATTTGCTCACCATACCGGCTATCGTTATGGTATATTACTTCCGCAGGCAGCAAAACATTAATTATAAAACCGGCATCCTGGCATTTTTAAGCAGCATTGCCATATTGGCGCTGGTGCAGTTCGGTATCAGGGGATATACCATCCATATCGCCGCTTATTTCGACCTGTTTTTTGTGAATACACTGAGCATGGGCTTTGGCAGCGGGGCATTGGTATTCTTCGCCTTACTGATAGGGGCCCTGGTTTATGGCATAAAACATAGCATCAAACACCAAAAACCAGTGCTGAATTTAGCATTGCTATGCGTGGCTTTTATTTATTTCGGGTATAGCTCATTTGCTTACATCCCTATCCGGGCAACGGCCAATACCGATCTCAATAATTCGCACCCCGATAACGCTTTTACGCTTTACGGTTATTTAAACCGTATCCAGTACGGCGAAACACCTTTGCTCAACGGCCCTTACTATGATGCCAAGATCACTGATCAGACAGAAGGCAGTCTAATATATCGCAAAGGCGAAAAGCGGTATGAGATAGCAGGCAAAAAGATGAACTATACCTATGATCACACCACTATTTTACCACGTATATGGAGCACCGAGGCTGATGCACAATACGCCCAGAACGTTGCTTTTTATAAAGATTTTTTGGGCATAGCCGACGGGCAAACGCCCACCTTCGGCGATAATATGAGATGGCTGTTTAACTGGCAGATCTACCAGATGTATGCCCGCTATTTTTTGTGGAACTTTGTGGGCCGCTACAATGATATGGATGGCCAGCAGGATCCGTCGGGTATTAACGGCAACTGGACCAGCGGCATTTTCGACGGCGGCAAACACCTGCCCAAATCGGTTACCCAAAGCATTACCTACACGCCATTGTACGCCATACCATTTGTACTCGGTTTACTGGGCATGATCTATCATTTCAGGCATAAAAAACGAGATGCTTTGATCGTAGCGCTGCTTTACTTTTTTACCGGGATAGCCATCGTACTCTATGTTAACCAAGACAGTTTGCAGCCCCGCGAAAGGGACTACAGTTACGTGGTTTCGTTTTACGCCTTTGCGATATGGATTGGTTTGGGTGTGATAGCCCTGATAGAGTTTGCCCGTACCAAACTCAGTTTACGGGTGGCTACCATCGGCTCGTTCGCTATATGTTTGATCGTACCTGTGCTGATCGCCACAAAAGAATGGCGCAGCCACGACCGCTCGACCAAGATGACGCCGCACGATATGGCCTACAACTTTTTAATATCATGCCCTAAAAACGCTATTTTATTTACTTATGGCGACAACGATACCTACTCGTTATGGTACGACCAGGAAGTGGAAGGCATACGGCCAGATGTGCGCATTGTATGCCTGAGCTTGTTCAGTTCCGACTGGTACATCCACCAGATGCAGGGAAAAATGAACCAGTCGGACCCGCTGCCTATCACCATGAATTTTGATAAGTACAAGGATGGCACCCGTGATGTGATCTATTATAATGATGCAAAGATACCGGGAGCTGTTGAAGCCAAAGATGTTTTCGACTTTGTTACGTCAGACGATGCCCGCGCCAAGGCCGAATACCAAAACGGCGAAACGCTAAACTACCTGCCTACCAAACATTTTAAGTTAACCATCGATGCCGATGAACTGGTTAAAAACGGCGTAGTCACGCCCGACCAGAAAGATAAACTGGCCAAAACTATGGAATGGACCTACAACAGCAACTACATGCTGAAAGACAACCTGGCCATACTGGATATACTGGCTCATAACAACTGGAAACGCCCTATTTGCTTTACCGCCACTATGAATACCGAAAGCATGGCCGGTTTACTGCCCTATCTGTACAAAGAAGGTTTTACGTATCGCCTCATTCCGTTTAAACATGATAGTACCCTGCACGATGATTACAGCAAAACCAACAGCATGGTAATGTATCATAATGTGATGGACAAGTTTAAATTCGGCAAGTTTAAAACTGCAAAGTACCTGGATAATGTATCGACCCAGCAGTTTTACGATGTGATGCAGGGCACGTTTATAAGTCTGGCGCAGGGATTGGCGCACGACGGGCATCCCAACCTGGCGCTAAAAGCACTGCATAAATTTGATGCCGAAATGCCGGATATTACCCCCGATATCGATTCGGCCCGTAACAAATACCTGCTGGCCGACGCTGCTTATACCCTGCACGATGTAGTTTTAGGTAAAAAATACATCAAAAGCGTTGACGGTTATATTACCGACCAGTTAGATTATAACTACGCCTTGCTGGAAGATAAGCAGCCTGGCCTTAACATGCGCGATATACAGCTCTCCCTGCAATTGCTGAACGCGATGGCCGATACCGCCAAAACTAATAACGAGCCCGAGCTGAGCGCACAACTATCCGGCAAGTTTAAAGATTACAGCAATAAATTCGGGATGCTGCAAAGCAGGTAATGCTGTTTAATTCGGATAAAAATTATCATGACAAGTCTCCCTATATACCTGGAGACTTTGTTGTTTTATAACGCTTTATTAAAATCGTCTACAACGTAACGATCAGGATTTTTCGAATCGTAAATGATAGTTATCTTATCTCCTGTCTTAAAAACACCAGGCTCAAAGCTTACGTCGTGTTGTTTGGTAAGGTGATCCCAGTGATGAGTAGTATAGCGTATAACAGGATAATAGGTTGTTTTGTCGACAAAATTATTGTCAATATTGCCTTTGGTCACTTTCTCAACCAACTCAACTATTATAGCTTCTGCTTTTATACCGCGCTTTTTGATCCAGAGCTTCCGCATCAATATCTTAACAACAGCAAAAACAACAACCAACACAAAAACACCAACCTTGGCAAGCTTTACAATGAGAGCAGAATCCATAACAACGGCAATTTACAAAAGAAAATCCGATACAAAAATGCGGACACAAAGTATTATAAATGTTTGTATATTAGATAAAAACCAAAACTATGACCAAACATTTCCCAAAACTTTTACTGTTTATATTACTTATCGGATATTACTCCTGTAAAAGTCCTTCGGGCCAAAGCACAAGCACTTTAGCAGATTATTTTAAAGACAGCAGCGCCATACCGCGCACCGGCGGCATACAGATTATCCCGATAACCACCCCAAAGGGCAAGTTTAACATCTGGACAAAAAAGATCGGCAATAACCCAAAGATCAAGTTGTTATTATTAAACGGTGGCCCGGGCGCAACGCACGAGTATTTTGAATGCATGGAAAGCTATTTACCTGCTGAGGGTATCGAGATGATCTATTACGATCAGTTAGGCTGCGGCAATTCGGATAACCCGAAAGACACCTCCATGTGGGAACTGCCCCGCTTTGTGGAAGAAGTGGAGCAGGTTCGCCAGGCGCTTAAGCTGGATAGTACCAATTTTTACCTGTTGGGCCATTCATGGGGTGGCATACTGGCTATGGAGTACGCGCTGAAATATCAAAAGAACCTGAAAGGGCTGATCATCTCCAACATGATGTCGAGCTGCCCCGATTATGGTAAATACGGTGAAGAGGTACTGGCTAAACAATTCGACCCTAAAGTATTGGCACGCATCCGCGAGATAGAAGCCAAAAAGGATTTCGACAACCCCGAGTATATGCAACTGCTGATGCCTAACTTCTACGCCAAACACATCTGCCGCTTCCCGGTAGATCAATGGCCCGAGCCGGTGAACCGTTCGCTGGGTAAACTCAACCATTCGCTATATGTAACCATGCAGGGCCCAAGCGAGTTCGGCATCGGCGGTAACCTCACCAACTGGGACCGCAAGGCACAACTCAAAAACATTACCGTACCGGCACTGAGCATCGGCGCGCAATATGATACTATGGACCCTAAACACATGCAATGGATGGCAACCCAGTTTAAAAACGGCAGCTACCTGTATTGCCCCAACGGCAGCCACATGGCCATGTACGATGATCAGCTGACTTATATGAGCGGGTTAATTAAGTTTATTAAAGGTGTTGATGCAGGCGAGAAGAGTGTGAAGTTGTGAAAATATCCACTCTTGTCATTTCGAACGAGGTACGAGAGAGAAATCTTCTGCGACAAGCAAAGTCTTCGATCTGCAAAGTTCGCGGGCATAGCGTAGAAGATTTCTCGTCGCTGCGCTCGCTCGAAATGACAACTTGATATATAAAACAAAAGCCCGGGTTTAATTATATTTTTTGTAAAATGCCACCTTGGCTAACGAATCCAATTCTTTATCTACCTTAACTGATTGTAGCTCCCTACGGTTAACAATGCTATATGCATAAATCCCGATATCCTGACTATTTAAAATGATAGTATCATTTACCGGGTGCCAGGCAACTGCCCACTTGGAATAATCAGAAGCACCTGTTTGGAGAGAAGTTAATAATTGCCCTTGTATGTTATAAAGCTTAAGCCGCACGCATCTCCACTTCTTTTTGTCTTTAGTGTCCTCATTAATGTGGCATTTCAGAATGTAATGCTTTCCAGGTAAAATAAGCTCGTCTACAGTACGCGGTTCACAGCCAGCAATGGTCATTATAAGAAGTAAACAGCATGAAACTTTATTCATTATTTTTAGTTGATCGTAGTCAGGTACGACTGTATTATCTCATTCCATTTTTGGAGTTCTTTCATAAGATTCATTTTGAGGACCGAGAGCTCATTAACTACCTCCTCTTTATCTTTCTCCCAGTCGTGACATGCTTCAAAGTCCCTATACTCATGGAACGCCCCATAAACACGCTCGAAAAGGATGCTATCATAAACAAAATTCTTTGTCTCGGCATAAAAATCAAAATAACTTATCGCCCGGTATATGATTTCATAAACACCGCTTATCAATTCACGTTTTCCTTCAATAATTTCTTCAGCCAAGGCTTTTGCATATTCAATTGCTGCTTTCCGTTTGCTGGGCATTTCAATAGATAGTTCATACAATGCAGCGTTGAGATATTGCTGTATTACAAAAGCGTTCTCGCCTTCGAGTCCCGCCAAAATACAGAGCGACGGCGAATCATAACCTGTTTCAAGTGCCCAATATGCTATTTGAGGTATTTGACTGATAGTTAAATTCCCCGCTATATATTTTGCTATTAGCTGTTTAAAGTCCATTATCTAAACTTACAAATTCTGCTCTACAAAAAAAGCCCCGCAATCTCTTGCAGGGCTTCTCAAATATTCAAAAAGCTTTAGCCTTTATATTTTCAGCTCAACAGCTTACTTTTTAGCGTATTTAAAGTTTTTACCGATGAACTTTGCGTTCTCGCCTAATTCTTCTTCGATGCGCAGCAACTGGTTATATTTAGCGATCCTGTCCGAGCGTGAAGCCGAACCGGTTTTGATCTGGCCGCAATTTAACGCTACAGCTAAATCGGCTATGGTAGCGTCCTCAGTTTCGCCCGAGCGGTGGCTCATTACCGAAGTGTAGCCATGGGTCTGCGCTAAAGTAACCGCATCGATAGTTTCGGTTAAGCTGCCTATCTGGTTTACTTTTACCAGGATAGAGTTGGCAGTGTCGTTGTCAATACCCTGCTGCAGGCGTTTTACGTTGGTTACAAATAAATCGTCGCCAACCAATTGTACTTTATCGCCGATTTTTTCGGTCAGTAATTTCCAGCCGGCCCAGTCGTCCTCGGCCATACCGTCTTCGATCGAGATAACCGGGTATTTAGCAACCAGCGAGGCCAGGTAATCGGCCTGCTCGGCGCTGGTGCGGATAGCGCCTTTATCACCTTCAAATTTGGTATAGTCGTATTTACCGTCTTTGTAAAACTCAGATGAAGCACAGTCGAACGCAATGCAGATATCAACGCCCGGTTTGTAACCTGCTTTTTCGATCGCTTTTAAAATGGTTTCAACACCATCTTCGGTACCTTCAAAAGTTGGTGCAAAACCGCCTTCGTCGCCCACTGCGGTCGACAGACCGCGATCATGTAATATCTTTTTCAGGTTGTGGAACACTTCGGTACCCCAGCGCAGCGCTTCGCTGAACGAAGGCGCGCCAACCGGCATGATCATAAACTCCTGGAACGCGATAGGCGCGTCAGAGTGCGAGCCACCGTTCACAATGTTCATCATCGGGATAGGCAAAGTGTTGGCATTAACGCCGCCAATGTAGCGGTACAATGGCTGGCGGCTTTCCTGCGCGGCAGCTTTGGCTACAGCCAGCGATACGCCCAGGATGGCATTGGCGCCGAGCTTACCTTTATTTTCCGAACCGTCGAGTTTGATCATCAGCTTATCGATAGCGTTTTGCTCGAAAACATCCAGGCCTTTCAGTTCTTTGGCAATTATATCGTTCACGTTGGCAACGGCTTTTAAAACACCTTTACCCATGTATACTGCCTTGTCGTTATCACGCAGCTCAACAGCTTCGTGCACACCTGTCGATGCCCCCGATGGTACAGCAGCGCGGCCAAGGGCACCGTTTTCGGTTAAAACTTCAACTTCAATGGTCGGGTTGCCTCGCGAGTCGAGTATCTGGCGGGCGTGAACGTCGATTATAATGCTCATAATATATGTTATCGGTTAAGGAAATTCAAAAAACAAATTGACTTTTACGGGCGCTAAATTAGCAAAAAAATGCAATTAAAATACCCGAAACCCAAATGATAACAATTTTTTTGTGTACAATTTACACTAAGGGAATTTTGAAGGATTTCGGATGTCGGATTTGTCATTTCGAATTTATTTTTTCTTCTAAAACGTACATTTCTTCATATATTCAATACCAAAGTACATCATTATGCAACTGCACACACTTACTAGTAACATTTTTATTGTTAACGACTTTTGGTCGCCAAAGCAATGCGAAGACTTTATTGTGAAGAGCGAGGCTATCGGCTACGAGCCCGCAACTATCCAAACAGACATGGGCACGAGGCTTGTTACCACAGTTCGTAATAACAACCGTGTTATTTATAAAGACCACCAGCTTGCCGATACTCTTTGGCAGCAAATAGAGCCATTTGCCCCGTCACAGGTTGGCCATAGTAAGTCCATCGGGTTAAATGAACTTTTCCGGTTTTACAGGTACGAGCCGGGGCAAAAATTTAGGCGGCACAGGGATCAAAGTTATATCCGGAACGATGCCGAGGCGAGCTACTATACGCTGATGATCTATCTGAATGAAAACTTCGAAGGCGGAGAAACGACTTTTAACGACCTGACCGTGCAACCCAAGCAAGGCTCAGCACTTGTATTTCTGCACAGCTTAGAGCACGAAGGTTCGGCTGTAACTCAAGGAATAAAGTATGTTCTACGGACGGATATTATGTTCCGGCTTGAAACTTAGTCTTCGTATAGAGAGTGCTGACACGAGATTTGGGGTATATAAATTCGAAATTGGACTTCGAAACGGCGAAGCCCTCTTGAGTTCCTTGAAAAAACAAATAATAGCTAAAAATCCAAAATCAAACAGGGCGGTCCCCTACGGGCCGACATCCAGCTATTTACAATAACTACTTACCATTTCACTGCACCGTCAACGCCCAGCTTTCCCTGATGCTGCCTATTTTGCGTGCCTGAATGGCCAGTTCTTCCAGTGCATATTGCGGGATATATTTTAACGATGACAACTGCCTAAAAACCGGATCTGCCTTTTTAAACAGTTTCAGTCCTTGTCCGGCAAAAAAAGCCTCGGCCTGCTCATAGCTGTCAAACTTCTTCTCCTCAATTTTATGCGACTCTAAAAAATGGCTAAACTGGTCGTTTTTTGAAATGGCGTAATCCTTTTTGATATAGATATCCGCAGTTATCCAGTAACCGCCCCGCTGGTTCAATACTTTTCGGATGATGCGGCAGAGTTGTATTTTCTCGGCAGTATCCAGGTACATCAGCAAACCTTCATTAACAATGTTAACCGGCCCGGCAGGTAATCTGGCAATGGTGTTGATAAAACTTTCCTCATCCAGCACATTCAACGGCATTAGCATAAGTTCACCTTTCAGGTTAAGCGACTGTTCGGTAACCAACTGATCGATCAAACTGCTTTTGGTTTCTATAACGCCCGGCAAATCGGTATCAACATAAGTTACATCCTGGTTAGTGATCGCCATCTGCAAGCCACGAAAAGAAAAGCCCGACGACATCTCCAAAATATTACGGCCACCTAAATTCTCCAGTAAATTATTTATCGATTTATAACGTGCCTCAAAGTGGATAAGCCGCTTTAAAAAAGTCTCGTCTGTTTCATTATTCTTATCCAGCGTAGTTGATGCCGGCCCATCCCAAATTATCTTTGCAGCATCGGCTGCAAAAGGTATATCCGTCAGACTCTTCATCAGCAAAAGACCCTTGGCCGACGGACTGATGGAACTGTAATCGCGCATTGCTTACTCCCACTTAAATGTTTTAACCGCTACGGCGTAAATACCCACAAACCAGATACCCAATATCAGCAACTGGTGCGTCACATCGCCCAAGCCGGCGCCTTCAAAGGCAACCTCGCGCATGGCAGTATTTAAATAAGTTAAAGGCAGTATTTTACTGATGGATTGCAGCCACAAAGGGAAATTACTGGTCGAAAAAAAAGTACCCGACAGTAAGAATTGTGGCATGGTAATAATATTCGATATCGGCGGTATACTGCTTTCGTTTTTGGCAATACCCGATATCACAAAGCCGAAACCCATAAATATAATGAGCCCGATTGCCGCCAGCACCAACATGTTGAGTACTGTTATCACACCGTGTATCAGCGTAAAGCCAAAAGCATAATGCCCAACCAATATAATAAACACGGCCCCCAGTAACGAGAATACCAAACGTGCCAGCATTTCGCCTAAAACAATGCTGTATTTTTTAACGGGTGTGGCAAAAAAGCGCTTAATAACTAAGGTTATCCGCAAGCTTAAAAATACAAACGCAGTGCCAAAAACACCACTGCTCAACAATGAGAAGCCCAGCATGCCTGGTAGTAAAAAATCAATGTATTTATATTTGCGGCCGGTAATAGTTGTTTCGTGTACTTCGGCAACAGAGGTGGCAGATGGGTTGGCCACCTTTTCAATTTCGTACATAATATTACTCAGTATCGACTTGAAAATTGCCCCGCTTCTTGCCGAAGAATTGGAATATTTTACATTTAATGTAGTATGCGATTGAGGTAAGCCTGGAACAGGCGGCATTACGGTCCAGTCATCACCGCTTTTCTTTATATCGATAATTGCGGCAACATCGCCTCGCGACAGGCTGATATTCATTTGCTCGGTTGATTGGTTAGTGATCAGATTTATAACCTGAGCCTTTTTCAGAGCCATGTAAACAATGTTGTTTGTATCGCAGCCTTTTGCAACGGCTACGTCAACAGATCCGCCATTACCACCAATGTTGGCAAAAACAACAATAAATATCAATGGGAAAGCCAAACTGAATACCACCGCCGAAGGGCTGCGTAAAATTGCGCGAAAACTCGCCTTGGCAATAGCCATTGTTGCCCTGAAATTACTATATGGTTGTTGCTGGTTCATTAGTTAATTGGTAAAATTAGTTCATTAGTTTTTTGTTCTGGCTCTTGATTCTTGCTTCCTGGGTCTTTGCAGTTTAAGATTCTGCCCTCAGATCCTTACCTGTTTTAGCGATAAACACATCCTCCAGGTTAGCCAGTTTCACTTCCTTTTTGCGTTCAAAGCCTGAAGCTACCAGTTCATCGATAAAGGCATCAGGGGTATTGATACCGATCACGTTGCCGCCATCCACAAAAGCTACACGGTCGCAAAGTACCTCGGCTTCATCCATGTAATGGGTAGTAATCACTACCGTGGTACCGTTAGCGCGAATCTCTCTGATCAAATCCCACAGGTTACGGCGCGCCTGCGGGTCGAGGCCGGTAGTAGGCTCATCTAAAAACACAATCCGAGGGTTATTGATGAGTGTGGTTGCAATAGAGAAGCGTTGCTTCTGCCCGCCCGATAATTCCTTGTATTTTGCTTTAGCCTTATCGTTCAACCCTACTTTTTTAAGCATATCGGCAGCACTTACTTTTATCCCGTAAAGGCCGCTGAATAGCTCGATCAGTTCGGTTAGGTTTAGGTTAGGATAATATCCCGCCGCCTGCAATTGTACACCGATACGTTTTTTAATGCTGTCGGCATCGGTATCGATATCAAAGCCATCTACCATTACTTCGCCCGAAGTTTTGTCGCGCAGGGTTTCAATAATCTCGAGCGTGGTGGTTTTACCAGCGCCGTTAGGGCCGAGCAGGCCAAATATTTCGCCTTCGTAAACTTCAAAATCGATACCCTTAACGGCGGTAAAATCGCCGTACTTTTTAACCAGGTTTTTTACTGTAATAATAGGTTTGTCTGCCATGCCGTAAACATCGTATACTTTGCGCAAATATCTATGAATTTTTCGGTGAACGGCGGCTTTTTTTAGGTAAAAGGTTTGTTGAAGAATAGTGAAGTAAAAAAGCACGGCATCTTTTAAGCCCGCGGCCAAAACAATTTTCACGCCCGGCCATTATACCATTATGAACAAAGCTATCGGATTGGCGTTGATCGTCCTCGGCCTGATGATGCTGGTATGGACGGGGTTTACTTACACCAAAAAAGAAAAAGTAATTGATGCCGGGCCGATACAGATATCTGCCGACAGGCAAAAAACGGTAACATGGCCGCCATACGTTGGTGGGTTTTTACTCTTAGGCGGTATAGTTATCATTATTACATCGCGCAAGCAGAACGCCTGAATTATCCACCACATTACTTAGCTATAATATTACAATATTCTCTTCGTTTAATAAAAATTCAACGTATAATTTACGCTGATTGCTTATTATTATAAATGATATTTGTACCTTAAGCCAAACCTATTTTTCTACCTGTTTTTTGCTGATGTATGAATAAAGCTGCCGGTATAATACTGATCACTACAGGTATCGTATTGATGATATGGGCGGGGTTTGCTTCCCGTCCTACCGAAAAAGCTAAAAAAAAGAATATTACAGAAGTATATGAGGATGCCGATGGGTACATCAACTGGCCCTTATATACAGGCGGCTTTTTATTGGTTGGCGGTATCACCATCATGGTCATGTCAAAAAAGGACGACGCGATCTGGTAACACCCCGGCAGGATAAATTAAAAATTTCTCTTAGCTACTTTTTCTTTTACCAGGTTTTCAAACTGATTTAAGCTCTGTTCATTTTCAAAATCGGCCATCGGTAAATAAAAAAAGTTCCGGCTGTTCGAGCTGAATAATATAAAATCGGCTTTACGTTTGATGGCTTTGTTAATATTTACCCAACCTGTTTCCATCCTGATCGTTTCTCCGGTAAGTTTAATCCCCTCAGCCGAAAACTCGTAGCTTTTAGGCTCGTGCATAGCCGTTATTTTTTTATACTGCCTTTTTGCGCTAAAATAAATCAACAAGGGGAACGTAAGCGTAAATAAGGTGTAGAAGATGGCCAGGTAGGTGTAGGTATGATCGCCATCCCGGCTGATGATGGAAAGTACGATCATCACAATAATGAGCAATAGCATAAACCAGATTACCTTGCGCCTCAGCAGCATGTACAGGTTTACGTTGTAATAGGGTTTAAAACCCAGCTGTGTGTTTAAAATCAGGGGTTGCATTGTTAGTTTTTTAATTAGGGAAACCGACCTAAGATAAAATTATTTTGCATCCCATGCAATTATAAAATCATTATCTTTAGCCTGTTAACCTAATTAACACTACACGATTAAACCTGAATACTGATGGAGATACTTCCACATGCGCTTAACTGGTTTGAGATACCGGTAACGGATTTCGAACGCGCCAAAAAGTTTTACAGCGCCATTTATGACTATGAAATGCCCGAACAGCAATTCGGACCTAACCGCATGGGTTTCTTATTGTTCGAACGCAATAAAGGCGGCATAGGAGGTGCCATTGTTAAGGGAGAAAACTATGTACCATCAGCTAACGGCGCGCGCATTTATCTGGCAGGCGGTAACGATTTGAGCGTAGTCCTCGATCGTGTTGAGAAAAGCGGCGGCAAGATTGTTTTCCCAAAAATACTGATCGGACCGGGCCTTGGATATATGGCCTATATTAACGATACCGAAGGTAACATGCTGGGTTTATTTTCGCCGCATTAAAAAAATACTGTAACCTTATTTAAATTGCATCGTCTTTGTATAAAAAAAAGACGATACGATTATGAAAAACCAATTGACCAGATTCTTTATCGTGGCTGTTGTACTGTTTACATCGGTGCAAATGGCTTTTAGCAAAAACTTTGCAGATCAAACCCGCCCGGTTTCGGGATTTACCGGCATCGCCTCATCGGGTGCTTTTCATGTTTATGTAAAGATTGACGGTACCGAAAGCGTGAAAGTAAGCGCCGACGATGCCATCATCGATAAAATTGAAACCGTTGTAGAAGGCGGAACCCTGAAAATACGCTTCAAACGCGACTGGAAATGGAATGACCACGACAACAAAAAAGCGGATATTTATGTATCAGCTAAGTCATTATCTTCACTCGTAAACAGCGGCTCTGGAAGCATTAAGGTTGAGGGCGCTATCAGCGCGGCAACTTTTAAGGTTGTTTTAAGCGGCTCGGGAAGTATTACTACTGCTTCGGTGAAAGCTGATAAGATCGACGGCGCCATCAGTGGTTCGGGAAGTGTCAGTATCAATGGCGGCAACACCGCCGATGCCCATATCACCATCTCCGGCTCTGGTAGTTTTGATGCCAAAGGGGTAAAAACCCAGACGACCAAAGTAACCATATCCGGTTCGGGCAATGTCTATATCGGCGCCGAAAAAGAACTATCAGCCAGCCTCATCGGCTCGGGCTCGGTACGTTATACCGGCAACGCCGAAGTACATACCACAAAACTGGGCTCGGGCTCGGTTACCAAGGCAAACTACTGAAAAAGCTGTAGGCACGAAGCCGGGAATTGATAAGCTCAATTCCCGGCTTTTTGTTATTCGGCTACATCAACTTTAACAAAGGTTGGCTTGTTGAATTGCGCCTTGTTGCGGAGTTTGAAAAACACGGTCAGGTTTAAAAAGTGCATAGCGCCGAGTATCAGGATTATCCAGCCCAATTTGTGGCTCAGTACTTCTAATACTACCTGCGGATCGCCTATCTTATCTTCTTCTTTCATAGCTAAGCTCATATAGCCGATGTTCACCAGGTAAAAGCCTACTACCAGCAAACGGTTAACAGAATCGGCCAGTTGCGTATTGCCGTGAAAAATATCGACCAGGAAGATCCGGCCGTTCTTAAATAAAACTTTGGCTACCCAAATAGTCAATGCAATGCTGATGGCCAGGTAAAATACATAAGTCCAGATAAAGTAGTTCATGATGTTTGATTTTAGTTGTTAGTAAATATTGTATTTTCAATAAATTATGAAATATAAGATTAAAAAAGATGGACCAGCTCTCAGATCCACATCACAAAGGTAGAACAATTTTTAAACTTTCAAAAATTATTGAAAATAAAAAATACAAATAGCACTTCTTCCTATTTTTCTATAAAACCAATGATCAAATGACCAATGGCTCAATGATTAAATCTACTGCAACAACAATTTCAAACTAAAGCCAAAATTGGCGAATGAGGTTTCGAAGGCCTGCGAGGTATACGGTTTGGTGATAGTCGAATCGTAGAACAGGCGCATGGTAAAGCGTTTGTTAAGCGCATAATCAACCGAAGGCCTTACGGCGATATTTTGTGAGCCCGATGATACCTCGGCGCCGGTCACATCGGCCCGGTAGATCAGTGTTTTGGTATCGTTGATCGAAAAATCGAGCTTGAAGTTCATATCGTTATTCAGCTGCAGATCCTGGAACAGGCCGAACGGAAACCTGAAATGCGTGGTGTGGTAACCGAACCCGAACACCAGGTTACTTTCGTTTTGTAAGCCCAGCTGACTGTTGGATAAACTGAGGCTGATGCTGCGGCTTTGCCTGTACTCAATATTTGCAGTCATGGTGTTGTGGAAACGCAGATCGACACCGAGCAAGGGTACAAACTGCTCAAATATCGCTATCTGCGAAAACTGGTAATATGGCAAAAAGTCGCCATTCACATCGCGCGAGTTAACTGCCCCGTTAGCCTCGGTATATTGCTGCAGCGTGTTAAAACCGTTGATATTATAGCTCGAACGGTAGCCGTGCCTCAACTCAACCGCATCGAAAATATCAGCCAGGAACGGTAAATGCCCAAGGCCGCGATAACTGATATCCCAGTTTGGGATCGGGATATCGGGGAAGCCGCTTAACGACGAACCGTTTGCATTTTTGCCAGTGTACGCAGCCAGGAAAGAAGCCACCAATACATTCTGCGAATTGGACCCGTACCCATCGGCATAACCATTGGTGATCAGGCCTGAGGAATTGGGATTAAGCTTACCTAAGCGCTGCGATATAATGGTGCGGTTATCCAGGAATTTTTGAAAAGTTGCCGAAGTGTTATCAATGCCTGTTGGTTTTGAAAAAGCCGTGGCCAAAGTAAGGTACGATATCGTATAATCGCCGCTGGTTAACGGGCTCAGGTTTTGAAAACTGTTGGTGCTGGCCAGGTATTTAAAGTTGGTCTGGTAGTTCAGATCGCGGGTTTTGGTTGCCAGTAACGTAATCTGCAAATCGCGGAAAGGCTCGATCGTAGCTTTAAAATCCATGTGCTCCATCAGCGAGGTAACATATAGTTGGTTTTGCAGGGTATCTTTGGTTATCCAGCCGTTGGCCAATGCCCTGGCCCTGATATCGGCCTGGCTACCCAGCAGGAAGCCTATACCCGGTGCATTATAGTTAGGGTCGGCGCCGTACCAGTTAGTGCCTGGCAAATATCCCGGCAGGAAGGTGCTTTCGGTACGGGTGTAGGTGCCTGTTACATTTTTTACACTGGTCAGCATCCCCAAAAAGAAATTACCTACCCCTCCAGTACTGTTAGGGTCGCCGGCTTTGCGCAAAAAGCGCATCTTATTATACAGCGATACCAGGTTAAGGCTTGGGTTGAGTTGAATTGTCCGCGAGTTTTGAATGCTGTTACCTACGTTAAAGGCCGGGTCGGTTAAGGCGAACTCGGGCGCAGTCTTCCACTCGAACCGGGTACTGTAGCGCGATGCGAGGGCCATCCAGTCCATTCCAGGTATTTTACTCAGCGGTACATTATAGGTCAGGTTCAGGTTATGCCCGTAATCGGTCGTACGGCCCAGCGACTTCAGGTTGTTCCACAAAGTATCTTTTTTCAACCCATTGATACGCCCGGCAGGCTCGTCAACCACCGCAAGGTTGGTCGCATCGATATCCAGCGTCATAGATTTCGACAGATTCCAGCTGATGCCATAAACCCGGGTGATCAGAAAATTTTTGTTGAATGATGTGAGCGGGTTGCTGCCATCCGGGTTGAGCGGAATGGAGTTGTTCGGATCGTTATTCCTCAACGTATTTTCCGAATAAAACCTGTTTAAGTTTATGCTGAAGTTAAGGCGCGATGGTAACAAGCTAAAGTTGAAATCGCGGAAAAGCGCCAGCATATTGTTTTTGATGATCTTTTGGAATGGCGAATAATATTTAGGCTGGTTACTGTAGTTATAAGCCAGTGTAATGTTATAGGTTTTTTGCAACGCGTCGGCCACGGTGTAATCGTGATGATCTACCTCGGTATAGGCATAACTTGCGCTAAGGTTCTCCACGTCCCAAAGATGAGTTTTCGCAGCCGGGTCGGTTTTGGATTTATGAACGTTGGTCAGGTTGATGCTTTTACGTGTAGTTACGTCGACCGCTTCCGACTGTATCGCCGCCACCGAATCGCGGGCCTGTTTGGTGGTAGCCGCAGCCATTTCATCGGCCAGTTTCAAATCGGGTGCCGAAGGATCGTAAACCGGTGTGCTCGATTGCGATGAAACATCGATGTACAGCGGGATATGCAAACCTGTTTTAGCCGGGAAGAATTTGCCCAGCTCCATATTAGTTTGAATATCGTAATTGTGGCTCTCTGTGAGGGTTTGGTTACTCACCGTCTGATCGAGCGAGCCGAAACCGGCCGTGGTTTTGCTGCCCGATACCGTTACATCGGCAAAATCGGCGAGTTTAGCATTAAAGCGCCCGGTTGCTGCCCATCCGCCGCTTTGGTCAAAATCGGTTAAGCGCAGCTCATCAAACCAAACTATTGCGCTTTTATCGGTACCCGAAACAGCTATCGGGTTACGTACTCCCAGCATAATATCCGCCAGTTGGCTAATGTCGGGCTGGCCTTTGATAGTTACGCCGTTATAGGTAAAAGGCACGTTGATAGGCCATGGTTTACCGTTAAGCACTGCGTTGTTCCGTTTGATCTTGGCATCGGTAAAGCGCGACAGGTCGATATCCAGGTTATTCACGGTTGGCCATATGCCGCCCGCATCCGATGTACCGTTGGCAGTCACCTTCAACGGGATCGTATACTCGTAATAGTTATCTACATAATCAATACCCAGCCTGATGAAGGCGCTTACATCATTATCTTTCAGTATCTGTCCCGGCAGCGCTTCAGCGTGGATAAACATCTGGATATGTTTGTATTTACGCAGGTCGTTATTAAAAGTTTTAAAAGCTGCGCGCGAGTAACCGTTACGCAGGTTGGTTACCGTAACCGATAATGACTGTTCATTCAGTTGGGTATTGGTGGCCAGGTTATTATAGTCTTTTTGCCTTTGTATGCCCGGTGGCAGCACATAGGGTATCGGCGTACGGTTACCATTTTGCTCGATGTTTACCGTACCTACATTGAGGGTCGAATTATCAAGCGGCGGGTTAGGTATCGATGGGTCGGCAATTACATTGAGCGGGTTATTTTCGGCGTTAAATACGCGCCAGTCGCCGCGAACCAGTTGGATGGTAGCAAAACGCAGAACAGCAGTATCGGCAAAATTGGTGAGGAACATCCGGATAAAACCAATCGATTTAAAATCCTGAATGTTGCCAACTTTTGATTGATAGCCATTGATCGGGATGCGGAACTGGTACCAGTTTACATTCTGCGTGGTGCCGTTTGCCAGTTTAACCGATGCGGTGATCTTATCCGAAATAAAATTTTGCCCTACTACCAGATCTGTCGGCCGCATCGATACTTTGTATTGAAAATACTCGTCGGCCGTGCTCATGGTATTATCATGGCTGATATCCTCGCCGTCGGGTATCGAAGTCGAAGCCGAAGTTTGGATACCCAACTCTGCCTGCGACTGCTCCGACGTTTTGGAGTTACCTTCGGTGCCGTTGTATTTTTCGTAACGCTTGAGTATGCCGGCTTTTACGGCGTCCAGGTCGGGTGTACGGTAATACTGGAAATCATCGCCCGACGGATCGGCTGCAAAGGCGTTGCCCGCCTGCGTATTCAATGTCGCTTTCACCTGCTGTATAATGGTGGCATATTGTACGCGCTCATCAGCATCGTTCAAACCATCCAAACCGATATCCTGCAACTCGCGCGCGGTAGGGTCGTTATCAAACGAGGCAACTACGGGTTGCAGTTTAGGTACACGGCCCCAAACGGTTACGTCGACCTTGCTCAGATCGCCGTCAACGGGCAGGCCATTCTCCAGGCTTTTCCGGCCATCTTTTAAGATATCTTCGGATATGCTCCCGAGGTTAAAATACAGGTCGCCGCCGGCTGTAGGAGTTTTGTTATAGATAAAAGGATCCATCACCCAAAACTCGATGTACTGCACATTGAGCGCTTCGAAATTGGTCGTATTCAAACTGCGGAATATCCCGCCCCAGCGATTGCGTGGGTTTTGCAATGTACCATCAAGATTAAGCCCGGTGGTGGTAAAGTTATACGGGCCGCGCACATTAGGGTAAAAAGCCAGGTCGAGTGTGGGTATAGGCAGCGGCGAACCGGTGATGGATTGTTTATAAGGGAACACTTCCTGCTCAAAAACCTGCCTTACGTAATGATTTGATAGCTCCGTCGACGCATTATTTAAAGGCGGCGGACTGCCGTTATAAAATATCGGGTCGATGTTATAAAAAGCCAGCCTTGCGCGGTTGTAACCATAGCTCAGATCGTTACTCAGCTGCGACTCGGGGAATAACTGCGGCGTGCCCGATATCTGCCAGGTAGTCGCACTCTTGATATCGATGATGGAGCTTGTATTCTCAAAATCGTCCAGGTAGGATGTACCGTTGGCGCCTGCGAAGTTCAACGCGCTCGGGTGGCCGGGCACCAGTTTGGCAAACTCGGCATTAAACGTTACCGACGACGGCGCTTTGGTGGTGATAAATGGTATCTTATCCACCAAACGGGTCAGCATTCTCGAATCGGAGTGGTAATTGACATCGAACCCGTAAATGGTGTTGGATACCGGTTCATCGCCTATACTGATATTCTGCGTTAAAGGCTGCTCCGAAAGATGCATAATGGTAGCGCCCAGTTGTAATTTGTCGCTTACACGATAATCAAACCTCGAACCTAACAATGATTTCTGCTGCACACCGAACAAGGCGTTATTTTCCACATTGATGGTAATGGGTTGGCCCGACGCCAGTAAGGAGGAATTCAATATCCGTATACGGCCCGCGTTATAGTCGACAGTAAAATCCACACCTTCAACCAATTTCAGGTTCCCTGATGTTGCCACAACCGAACCCTGCGGGATGTTCACTGCATTAAGCTGGTATTCCGAGCCCGATTGCGAGGTGTATGTACCCTTGATGACAAAGCGGTTAAACTGCGGGAAGTATTGCTGTGCCGTTGTCTTGATCGAATCATACAGCGGCTGGTAAACATAGGTTTTGGCAATAGTAGCCTGCTCGGCAGGGGTAAATTTGGCATTCAGGTCGGAGCCAAAAGGTTCCAGCACCGGGAACATAATGCGCCCGTTCTGCGAGTCGATGGTGATGCCTTCCAGAAAGTCGAAATAACCGTCGGGTTGTTTCTGGCTCTGCTGGTTCAGGTTATCCAGGCCTGCCACCTGCAGCCAAAGTTTGCCTTTGATGTTCTGCCCTTCTTCCATTACCGGCTTCTCAATACCCGAAGCATTATCCAGGCGGGTAATGGTCATGTTGAAATTGTTCGGACTGATGCCAAAAGCGCCCAGCGTGTAGATGTTTTTCATCATCAGCTTCCATGTGGGCAGGCGTGGTTTCAATATCTCGTTCTTTAACAACTTGGTGTATAATACTTTGGCGTTAACCGGGTCGACAGGCACATCCGACGAGAACTCACCCACCTGGTACTGCACGCCGTTGTAGGTATACTGGTAAGCCACCGCCAGCACTTCGTTATTGTTGAGCGGATAGTTGAGCGAGATATAACCCAGTTGCGGGTGCAACGTGTACTCTTTGTTGGTGAGCTTACGCGCGTAAGTGAGCTTGGCGTAGTTATCGGTAGCGCCGCTGGCCTGGAAGTACGTAGCCACCGCGTTCGAGTTGGTTTGCCTGGCAGCGGCCGGCAGGTTGGCCAATAAGTTGTTCGATTGCTGGGTGAAAGTGCCCGGCGCACCGTTAAAACCGGCAGGCAAACCCGAAAAACCTGTCCCGCCTTGTATTAAAGTAGTATTATAAGGCTTGTTCTCACCTAAATCGAGGAAAGCCAGGATATCGCGCGAATCGGTGGTGTTGTTGCTGGTATTAGTCACCCAGACTTCAATTTTGGTGATATTGACATTCGAACTGATGATTGGGATATTAGCCAGCGCTTTATTATAATTATCGCGGAAGTATTGCGACAGGAAGTAGTGCTTGTTGGCCTCGTAATCCGAAGCCTGCAATTTAAACGGCCCGGTTTGCGACTGATTGGTAATGGTGATCTGCTGCGATTGCGAGCGCTGTTGCGACAGGATGCTCGTCCACTCCAGCTTACCAAACCTGAGCTTGGTCTTCACACCAAATAAAGCCTGGCTGCCGCGAATGAGCGTGGTGTTGAGCGGCATACTTACCGTCCCGGCCTCTATCTTCTGGATGATCTCGTCGGGCTTGCCGGTATAATCGAGTTTTACCTGGTTCTCAAACTGAAACTGGGCATCGGTATTGTAATTGGTATTGATCTTCAGTTTATCGCCGATGTTACCGGTGAGGTTCATCTGGATGTGCTGATCAAAATTGAAGTTATATTGTGTGCGCTGCGTGGTATTGAACAACGGGTTCTGGTTCTTGTTGATCTGCCCGGCAAAGATCATTTCGGCCGAACCCTGCGGGCGGATATCGATCACATCGCTGCCGAATATCTTGGCAAAGGTTTGGCTGTGGACCTTGATCTGGGGGATAAAACCCGGCTGCTGCGATGCGTAAGCATAATTGTCGGCCAATTTGCGCCAGTAGGCTTTTTCGTCTAATTGTTGCTTTAGTGCAAGGTATTGCGAAAACGTAAGGTATTGCACAGGCCGGTATAACATATCACCAACCTTTTCGGTAAGAATATACCTGTTGGTAGCTGCATCGTACTCGATGGTACGCACCAGGTTTGGCGGGTCGGGCTGGAACAAGCCTTCGCGCGCCAGGTTATTATTTGTGGGATGAAGATTAAGCGGGTATTTTACCGACGATGTATCTTTATGCAAAACAGAACCAACCTGCGCAAAAAGCCTCGCGCCGCTGCACATCGCTGCAATAAATATAATGCTGAAAGCAAGCTTCCTGGTAAAATTATTGATCAACTGCTTTAGTAAATATTATTTCGTAATTATAAGCTTTTAAGCGCAACTTTTATTAATTGCTCAACAGTTAAACTATCATTCGACGACTTTATTGCCTGATCTATAACCTTCTCTGCATTATTTTTTACGAAGCCTAACATAACCAGCGCGGCCAGGGCTTCGTCTTTCACAGTATGGATAACCGGCATGGCGATCAGGGTATCAGGGCCGTCTTTTTTCAGCTTATCCTGCAACTCTAAAACCATACGTTGTGCCGACTTTGGCCCTATCCCTTTGATGCGCTGTATCAGCGGGACATCGCCTTTGATTATAGCAGCCTGGATTTCTGACGGAGTGATGGACGACAGGATCATGCGCCCGGTATTTGGCCCTATGCCCGATACGGATATCAGGTGCAAAAACAGCCTGCGCTCACCCTCATCAACAAACCCATACAACGTATGCGCATCCTCTTTTACGTGTAACCAGGTATAAAGTTTACAATTTTCGTTATCGCCTATACCCGAGTAGGTATTGAGGGATATATGTACATGATAGCCTACACCCCCGGCATCAATCACCACATAAGTAGGGCATTTAAAAGCCAGTTTACCACTAATATAAGCGTACATATTTGTTATAGAGTTACTTAAGTGTTACGATAGCTGCTATTAAAGCATCCGTAAATTACACAGAATAACTCAATTGCCCCATACCAAAATGTTAAATTTTAAGGGGTAGGTTTAGGTGAGAAATAAATGTAATAGTATCGAGTCGCAAGTATCAGGTATCAAGAACACATTTTTCAAGTCTTGCTACTTGATACTAAATACCTGCTACTAACAATCAGGGCGTTTCCCTACGGGTCGCGCTTTACGTTCATACTACACAAGGCCTTAGCCACGTGGCAGGTATCCGCTGCAATCGCTAACGCAGCCCTCCCAATCTGAAATTTTTCCAGATTTTTTACTTGCCGGCTATCGTCTCTTTCTCCTGTGCATCAACCACAGCAATCGTCACCATGTTCACAATTTCGCGTACCGAACTGCCTAACTGCAAAATATGCACAGATTTTTTCATGCCCAGCAATATCGGGCCAACTGCTTCGGCACCGCCAAGTTCCTGTAAGAGCTTATAGGCAATATTGCCCGACTCCAGCGTCGGGAAGATCAATGTATTGGCAGGTTCGCCGGCCAATGTCGAGAAAGGATAATTATCCGAAAGCAGCGCCTGGTTGATGGCAAAGTTAGCCTGCATATCACCATCTACCACGATATCCGGATACTGGCTATGCAAAATGCTCACCGTCTCGCGGGTCATTTCGGGTATGGCGCCTTCGTTCGAACCAAAGTTTGAGTACGACAGCACCGCTATACGTGGTTTGATATTGAACTTACGTACCGACTTATCCATCAGTACGGTAATATCCACCAGATCCTGCGCGGTAGGGTTCACGTTCACGGTAGTATCACCAAAAAATACCGGGCCCTTTTTGGTGATCATCATATACATACCAGCCACTTTTTTAACCCCGGGTTCGGTGCCGATGATCTGCAAAGCCGGCTTTACCGTCGATACATAGTTTTTGGTCAAACCCGAAATCAATGCATCGGCATCGCCAAACTGCACCATGCAGGCGCCGTAATAGTTACGGTCGCGCATCAGTTTTTTAGCCTCGAACAGGGTTACGCCCCTGCGCTGGCGTTTACTGAACAGGTATTCGGCGTATTTGCAGGCGCGTTCGCCGGTATCCTGGCGCGGGTCGATGATGGTTACATCGCCCAGTTGCAGGTCGTTCTCCAGCATGATCTGTTTGATCCTGTCGACATTACCCAGCAATATCGGGATAGCGATACCCTCGTCGATCACGATCTGCGCCGATTTGAGTATTTTATAATTATCGGCCTCGGCAAAAACCACACGCTTCATGTTCGATTTTGCCTTGTTGGCGATGTTTCTCAGTATTTTATTATCTGTGCCTAAACGGGCCTTCAGCTCATCCGCGTAAGCGTCCCAGTCGGTTATCTGCTTGCGCGCCACGCCGCTTTCCATCGCTGCTTTGGCCACTGCCGATGACACCTCCGTAATCAACCGGTTATCCATCGGTTTGGGGATAATATAGTTTTTATCGAAGTGCAGGTTTTTGGCATTATAAGCCAAATTCACCTCTTCGGGCACTGTTTTTTTAGCAATTTCCGCTATGGCCTGCACCGCAGCCAGTTTCATTGCTTCGTTGATGGTGGTTGCACGCACATCCAGCGCGCCGCGGAAGATGTAGGGGAAACCCAGCACATTGTTCACCTGGTTAGGGTAATCGCTGCGGCCGGTGGCCATGATAATATCCTTACGGGTTTCAACTGCCAGGTCGTACGCGATCTCCGGGTTCGGGTTAGCCATTGCGAATACGATCGGGTTTTTAGCCATCGTTTTCAGCATTTGCGGCGTTACCACATCCCCTGCCGAAAGGCCGATGAACACATCGGCATCCTTCATCGCATCGGCCAGGTTATGCACATCGGTACGCCTGGTGGCAAATTCCATGCGGATATCGTCCAGATCGGTACGCTCCGGCGTGATCACGCCGTTGATATCAAGCATCACAATATTCTCGAGTTTAACACCCAATGACAAGTACATTTTTGTACACGATACCGCCGCCGCGCCCGCGCCATTCACCACCATTTTAATCTTGTCGAGCTTCTTTTTCTGCAGCTCGCAGGCATTGATCAGTGCGGCCGACGAGATGATGGCCGTGCCATGCTGATCGTCGTGCATTACCGGGATATTCATCTCGGCCTTTAACCTGCGCTCAATCTCGAAACAGGTTGGCGCACTGATATCTTCGAGGTTGATACCGCCGAAAGTGGGCTCGAGCGCTTTTACAATCCTCACAAACTCGTCTACATCGGTAGTGTTGAGTTCGAGGTCGAACACATCGATATCTGCATAGATCTTGAACAGCAGGCCCTTTCCTTCCATCACCGGCTTACTGGCTTCGGGGCCTATGCTGCCCAGGCCCAAAACAGCAGTGCCGTTGCTGATAACGGCTACCAAATTGCCTTTAGCTGTATATTTATACACATCATCGGTATTGGCGGCAATGCGCAAACATGGCTCGGCCACGCCGGGCGAATAAGCTAAGGAAAGATCGCGTTGTGTATTGGTCGGTTTGGTAGGTATTACCTGTATTTTACCCGGGCGCCCTTTGGTATGGTATTCCAGCGCGTCGAGTTTACGATTGGTCTTGTTCATTTTTCGATGAGCTCAGTTAAAGCGTACAAAAGTACGATCTTTTTTCGGCCGGAGTAAAAAATATGTTACCGGCTCGCCGGGCGTTATCATTTTCGCAATCAAAAAACAAAACACATGGGTATTTATGGGTATTTTTTGTTTAGTTTTTAATCCTCGATTACCAAATTCGCAATCAAGCTTATGCGCAATTCTAATTTACGAAAATGCAAGGGGTTATTTGTCTCATGGTTTTGAGAGCGCGATTAGTGACACTCGGCGCTAAAAGCATATCGATAACAAGATTCTAAATAACAATTATCCGGGTTCTATTTCTTCATCCAATTGCTGTAGGTTGTTTCCTCAGGCACATCGGTCAAACTCTCAAATTCAAGCCGGTACCCGTCCGGATCTTGAAGGCTAACCACCCACATCCCGTTACCAACAAAGGGCTCTTTAACAAATACACCCTTATCTAAAAACTCATGGTATAAGGCCAGTGCATCGCCACATTGGTGACAGATAGTTACCCCGCGGCCTAACGGCTCAGCGTTAAGCTCACGCGGCTGCTGCAACATAATCGAAACGGCATCGCGTTCCAGCCAACACCATTCGACTTTGCCGCGGGGTGTCCATTGGTTCGTCATCTTAAACCCCAGGCCCTCGCAATAAAAATTCAACGAGGCTTCCATGTCCTTCACCATAAAAAATGGCACAGATAGCTTAATGTTTCGTTGCATTAACCGTTCTAAAGATTTTAAAAATTCCAGAGAGCCTTTGCCGTGTCGGAACATGAAACCCGTGCGTTCCCGGAAAAAAGCTTCGTGCTTCTAACGTCTATCCTTTGGTAATCTTCAAGGTCATGCCCGGCTGCAAACGCTCGCCTTTCAGGTTATTGGCCGATTTGATCTTTTCAACGGTCAAACCATCAAACTTTTCGGCAATGGCCGACAGGGTATCGCCCTGGCGTACTTTGTACGTAATAAAATTACGGCCTGTCTTTTTTGCAGATGCTGATTCCGAAGCAGGTGGGGCGGTCAGGCGCAGTTCGGTGCCGGTGGCCACTTTACTTTTGCTCAGATGGTTCCAGGCTTTCAGCTCGCTCACTTCCATGCCATATTTATCGGCTATCGAAGCCAGCGTTTCACCTTTTTTTACTCGGTGCGAAGCCGGTATCTCGGGGGTAGATTCTTTTAGTTTCTTTTTTGCAGGTGTTTCGTTCACGCTGGTGCGGACAGGTTCAAACTGCTCCGAAGTAATGTTCGGGTCGTTCAGTGCGTCGTATAGCTGGGTAAAGCTTGCTTTGTCTATCTGCGGTATCACCAATCGCTTCGGCGCAGCGTCCGAGCCGTTAACCACCTGCATTTTATACTGTGGGTTCAACATGCTGATCTGCCGCGTATCCACATTCAGCACTTTCGAAATATTGGCCAGCGATACATATTTGTTTACTAAAATAGTATCCGTTTTTACCGGCATCTCGCAAACTCGCGGCGCAATGCCATGTTTGCTGTAATTATTCATCACATAAGCTATCGCGATAAAAGCGGGCACATAGTTACGTGTTTCGGCAGGCAGGTACGGGCGTATCGACCAAAAGTCGCTCGCTCCGGCTTTTTCGATGGCGCGGGTGATAGCGCCTTTGCCACAGTTATACGAGGCTATGGCCACCAGCCAGTCGCCAAAATCGAGATAAGCATCTTTAATATACGCAGCGGCGGCATAGCTGGCTTGTATAGGGTCGCGGCGCTCATCCACATAATTGTCTATATTTAAACCGTAAAGCTTGGCTGTAGCGAACATAAACTGCCATGGGCCGGTAGCGCCTACGCGAGATACGGCGTACGGGTCGAGCGCCGATTCGACGATCGAGAGGTATTTGATCTCTTCGGGAACACCCGCATCGTGGAAAGCTTTTTCGTATATCGGGAAATAGTATTTGGTTAATCCCAGCACGCGGGCCATCTCCTCTTTGCGCGAGGTATAGATATCGATGTAGCTTTGCACGTATTCGTTATAATCAAGCGGTATTTCCTTCTGGATCGAATCCAGCCGGTGTTTGAAAGCAGCGCCCTGGTACGACATCGTGCCAACAGTTACCACAGGTAAAATAGTGGTATCGCGGTGGTTGCTGTTGAGTGCCGACGAATCGGCCCTGAAAACTGGTGTGAAGGTTTTTGAAAGGTCGGCTTTTGCAACTTGGATGATAAACAGGCAGGCAATAAAAGTCGATAATTTCCTCATGCTTTAATTTTTAGGGTTTTTACGGCCAAAGCCATACTTTAGTTACAGATACTAAGATACTAATTTTTAGCAAGTTCCAACACATATTTGGAAAAACTAAATAAACCACTTTCGTTAAACGATTTGGTTATTAACTGTAACGCTAACGGCAAACCCGCCTTGTTATTGCCCAGGGGTATTGAAATTGCAGGTATACCCGCTAATGAGGCTTGTACGGTAAAAATATCTTCGAGATACATCACGATCGGATCTTTTATAATCTCGGCAATGCCGAAGGCTGGCGTAGGTGTGGTAGGCGAAAGTATAAAATCGTAATCCCTGACTATTTCAAGCGTCTTTTCCTGTATCAATCGGCGTGTTTTTTGTGCCTTGGCATAATAAGCATCATAATACCCCGAGCTTAAAATAAAGGTGCCCAGCATAATGCGGCGCTTCACTTCCTTACCAAAACCTTCGGAGCGCGATTTTTTATAGGTCGACTCTAAAGTCGTAGCATTGCGGCTGCGGTAACCGTAATGCACGCCATCGTACCGCGCCAGGTTTGATGAAGCTTCGGCCATGGTGAGGATATAGTAGGTAGGCACCACATAATCCATGTATTTGAACGATACAGGCTCAACGACGTGCCCATCGGCTTGTAATTTTTCGATATATTGCGATAACAGTTCTTTGATCTCAGGGGCAACGCCCGGACTGGTCAATGCTTCACTAATGTAAGCGATCCGTTTTTTCCCGGTATCTTTCAGTTCGTTGGTATATGCCGGGACAGGTACATTAGCGGCGGTGGCATCGTAATCATCGGCGCCGGCCATAATTTCCATCAGCAGAGCGGCATCTTCGATGGAGCGGGTCATCGGTCCGGCCTGGTCAAACGACGAAGCATAAGCGATCAATCCGTAGCGCGATACCCGGCCATAAGTCGGCTTTAGCCCCACTATCCCGCAAAAAGCGGCAGGCTGCCTTACCGAGCCGCCGGTATCGGTACCAATGGCGGCATGGCACATGTCTGCCTGCACGGCCACCGCCGCACCTCCCGATGAGCCTCCCGGTACTTTGGTATGATCGGCATGGTTCTTTACCGGGCCGAAGTAGGATGTCTCGTTCGAGCCGCCCATGGCAAACTCGTCGCAATTGGTACGGCCTATGATGATGGCATCTTCGGCTAACAAACGCTCAATGATCGTGGCCGAATAAACGGATTTAAACCCATCCAGAATTTTCGACGAAGCGGTAACCTGGTGGTCTTTATAACAGATATTATCCTTAATAGCCAGCACCATCCCCGCTAAACGGCCGGCCGTTCCCCTTTGCAGCTTCTCATCAACACTTTGGGCAAACGCCAATGCTTCATCACCGTAAACCTCGTTAAAAGCATTTAAATGTTCGTTTAGCTTTATGTTGTGCAAATATCCTTCAACCAGCCCCACAACGGTAGTTTTACCTTGTTGCAGATCTGTTTGTATGGCCGACAAAGAGGGGTATGATATCGTCATGCAGCGAAAATAAAAAAACTTATCAAAGTACAACTATAAAACAGCCGTCCCGCAATAAATTAGGCTACAAATTTAATAGATTAAGTATATTTTGAATAATTAAATTATACCGGCCCTTATTTAGGCGCCAGCCACGAAGTTGGGTTCTGGTAGGTTTCGCCTTTCAGCACCTCGAATATTACTTCATAATCGCCGGTGGCCGGATCGGTAGCAGGTGAGCCGACAGCCTGTTTATAGCTTACTTTTTGCCCCTTACTTACCGACGCGGTGCGCAGGTTGGAGTATACCGTAAAATAACCGCCGTGGCGTACCACAACCGTATAGGTGCCGGCAACATCGGCAACCAGCATTACATCACCATCAAAAACAGCGCGTATGGTGGCATCCTTTGATGTTTTGATATTGATACCATTGTTTTCATCCTTAATACCATCGGTATAGATCACGCCAAAATTCTGGGTGATCACACCTGCCGCAACGGGCCATGGCAAGCGGCCTTTATTACCCAAAAAGTCGCTGGATGCTTTTACCGCTTCGGGTGTTGCTTCTAAGGATTCGCTGGTGGTTTTGGTCGGTCGCTTAGGGGATACCACAACCGGAACCGGCCGGTTCTCGGCGCGCGCCTTGTCGGCCGCGGCTTTTTGTTCAGCGGCAAGTTTAGCTGCAGCACGGCGCCTTTCCTCCTCAGCCTCCCGGCGGATAGCCAGTATGATCTGCCTGTCCAGTTCGCGGGCCTTTCGTTGTTTTTCGGCTATCTGCTGTTTAAGCTGTTTCTGGTTTTTCGACAGGTCCTTCAATACCTGGTCCTGGTCATTCTTTTCTTTACCTAAATTAGCTTTTTGTTTTTCCTGATCTACCAGCAGGGTATTTTTCTCGGCCTTGTTCTTATCCAGTTCAACAATCTTATTGTTCAGATCCTTTTGAGTCCCGGTAATATAACGTGCCTGTCTTTCGCGGTAAGCGCCAATCTGCTGCATGTATTTCAACCGCTTATAGGCCTGGTTAAAATCCTTGGCCGCAAAAACAAACATCAGTTTATTGTATGCGCTTTTGTTGCGGAAGGCAAAGATCACCATTGCGGCATATTCCTTTTTTAGCTGGTTAAGCTGGTTTTGCAGGCTGTGGACGGTATTGGTATTGTCGGATATCTGGTTATCCAGCAACCTGATCTGCGCGCTCATGTTCTTGATCTCCTCTTCCCGGAGCTGGATCTTGGCTTTGATGATGTTCAACTCGCGCAGGGTCGATTTTTTATTATTCGCGGTTTCTTCGAGGTCGTGGTTAAGTTTTTCCAGCTGCTGATTGAGCTGTTCGCGCTGCCTTTTAAGGTCATCGCTGCTTTGTGCAAACGTTTTTACCGTTCCGAGTATAAAGAATAGAATTACAAACGCTTTAAAAAACTTCATCAAACAAATATATTAGTTTACTACCGAATATCGGGACGGAACCTGGAAAGGAAATTCAAGATTGGTATTAAAATCGGCTTTGGTATAAGTTAAAGCTATATTAATTTTCGATTTGATGGATGTAGCGTTAATATTGATCTGTGCCGGCAAGGTACGGTCGGCCACCTGCATGGTGCCGTTATATTCCACATCGAGGTCGCGGGCAACAATACCCCGGCTGCTCATACTGGTTTTGGCCAGGCGCATATTATTGCTGATAAATAATTTGTATAAAATATCCTGTAAAGCACCGCTTAGTACCAAACCGTTTTCGTTTGGTTGCACGGCACTGCTATCGCTAACCAGGCCCGGCCAGGTATTGCCTACGATCAGGTTTTCCAGAGCCTGAAAATTAACCTGGTTACCAGCGTATTGATTAATGTAACTGAACGGTTTTTTAGTATACGTGGCATCGAGCCGGTTAATTATTTTAATGCTATCGGGCGTGATGAGCGCGCGTGCGCCCTCCAAACCTAAAAGCGCGGTGACCGACACCCATATTTCCTGCCCGCGCTTAATGCGGATGTTTAGGGTAACATCGTTGTTATTGCCATCGATGTTCATTTTTGCTTTGGCTTTCGCCGAAAAGGTGGTAAAACTGAGCTGGGTTGCCTGTATAGACCCTAATTGTTGTGCTGTAAGATGAGCAGTTTCGGGAGTTTTAGCGTTTGTACCTACCATTTTGGCAGTATCGGCTTTTACCCGGATAGTGTCGGGCTTTTGCGTGGCAATTAATTTCTTTTTCGCCGAACAGGCCGACAGGGTCAATAAAGCTAACAGGAGTATCTTATTCGATATATTTCTTTTCATTAATCTTGCGGTCTAAAGCGGGACTTTGCGCACCCAGTTGTTTTGCTTTTTTCCAGTTCTGTACGGCGCCGTCAACATCGTTCAGATAGAACAGGATATCACCGTAATGTTCGATCAGTGTCGCATCTTTACCCTTATCGCCAGCAATGGCTTTCTCAATCCACTGCTTAGCTTCGGTATATTTTTTTTGCTTGAACAATATCCAGGCATAAGTATCCTGGAACGATGAACTACCCGGTTGCAGATCGTTGGCATGTTTGGCCATTTGCGCGGCCTTATCCAATTGCTCGCCCCGCAGACTGAGATAATAGGAGAAATTGTTTAAAGTATAAGCGTTATCGGGATTATACTCGAGCGACTTAGCGTAAGCCTCATCCGAGTTTTTGTAATCCTTAATACTATGATAACAATCTCCCGCTACCGAATAACTTTGCGAAAGCAAGCCGTTATCCTGTGTTTCGAGCGAAGGCACATTGGTAATATAGCTGATGGCTTTGTTATATTCTTTTTTTTGCGCCCAGGCCACACCTACCAGGTAATTCATCCAGGCCTGGTTCGGGAAAATGGACAAAGCTTCTTCGCCGTCTTTGGCCGCGGCATCGATATCGTTATTGCTGAGCTCAACGCGCACCAGCTGATCCCAAACCCCATAAACCTGGTTATTGAGGCTGATCGATTTTTTATAGGCGGCCTGCGCTTCTTTATTATAGTCGTTTTGCTGCAGCATATCGCCGTAGGCAGCATATGAGCGCGAATCGTTGGGATAGGTTGTGGTTAATATCCGGCTCAGTTCCAATGCGCTGGCCTTGGCGTTTGGATCGGGAAATTTGGGAAGGTAGCCCGATATGATATGCAGCTTTTGCTCGATATCACCGTCGGGCAAAGCAAACGCCCGCTTGATCTGGTCGTAGCTGGTTTTATAGTCCTTTTTATCGCTGTAGATGTCGGCCAGGGCCAGGTGCACCAATTCGTTGTTCGGGCTTACCTTTTCGGCACGCAGCAAAACGCTTTGCGCCTTATCGTTCATGTTGTTGGAGTTGTACAACTCGGCCAGCAACAGGTAATACCTTATCTGATCGGGGTTGGATTTGATCATCTCTTCCAACTCGCCGGTGGCCAAATCTAGTTTACCCTGTTTCAGATATATTTTTTGCCGGTTGATGATCAGGCCGTCATTCAGGCCGGTTATCTGCTCCAACTGCTTGTACACTTCAAGCGCCTGGTCGTACTTCTTTTCGGCGTAAAGCACGTTGGCCTTCTCAAACAAATACTGCGGGTTGTTCGGATCGATACGGATCAGCTCGTCGTAAGCGTTCTCGAGCTTCGGTATATCGTTTATCTTCTCATAGCTCTCGGCCAAGGCGGCCCAGTAATATTTGTTGTCGGGTTGCAGGGTGGTAGCTTTTTCATACAGGCTGCGGGCTGCGGGTTCGTCTTTTTGCAGGCGCTTAATGTTACCAAGCTCATACAGCGACGCGTCGTTAAGCGGGTCAATCTGCAAAACACGGGTGAACAATCCGGCTGCTTCAGGATAGCGTTCGCCGGTCTTCTCGCACAAAGCATTAAAAAATAGCTGGCGTACCATGTTACTGTCGGCACCGGTAAGGGGCTTGTTAACCGGGCGCACGGTTTTTTTATCCTGCGCAAAGCTAACCGATACCGCAAACGGCAACAGCAAAAATAGTATGGCGCTCCACTTCTTCATTTCTAAAAATTAAACCCCTGTATGGCCATAACCGCCATGCCCGCGCATTGTTTCGCTCAAATCTTCAACCTGCTCCCAAACTACCGTTTCGTGTTTAGCTACGATCATCTGTGCGATACGCTCGCCGTGATTGATCACAAAAGGTTCGGTCGACAAATTCACCAGCAGCACCTTGATCTCGCCGCGGTAGTCGGCGTCGATGGTGCCGGGCGAATTAACGATACCGATACCAAATTTAAAGGCCAGCCCGCTGCGCGGCCTGATCTGTGCTTCGTAACCTACCGGCAGTTCGATATGCAAGCCTGTTGGTATCAGTTTACGTTCCATCGGGTTCAGGGTTACAGCGGTTTCGAGGTCGGCACGCAGGTCCATACCCGCGGCATGCGCGGTTTCGTAAGCCGGTAAAGCATTTTTTGATTTGTTGATTACGCGTATGTTCATTTTCTTTTTAATATCTGCACCAGTTCTTTACGCTCGGCCATGAATGTAATTAACGCAAAAATCAGCAAAAGTGCATTGCCAACAAAAATATTACGTTTAAATACATAGAAAGACAAAACGACAAGCACGATTGAGGCGATAATATACGCCACATTTTTCTTCAAATTATAGGGGATGGGATAATTTTTTTGTCCCCAAATGTACGAAAGTATCATCATGACCGTATATGAGGCAAACGAAGCCCAGGCCGATGCCATGTAACTGAAACGGGGGATAAACAGGATATTAAGTACGATGGTCAGCATAGCGCCAACGCCTGATATATACAGGCCATATTTGGTTTGATCGGATAGCTTGTACCAGATCGACAGGTTCATGTAAATACCTAAACTTACATAACCGAACAGTAAGGGCGGCACGCAAGGCAATCCCACCCAAAAACTTTTACCGATAAAGTATTTAAGTAACTGAATGTTGGCCGTAATGGCTAAAAAACCGATGCTCACCGCTATGACAAAATAATCCATAATGCGGGCGTAGGTAACACCCGCGTTTTTGTTTTTAGCGTGGCTGAAAAAGAAAGGCTCGGCGCCCAGCCTGAACGCTTGTACAAACAGGTTGAGGAAAATGGATATTTTAGCGCAACCGGCATAAATACCCAATTGTTCGCTGCTGATATTTTTGGGCAACAACTTAGCCAGCAGCATTTTATCCAGGTTTTCGTTGATGATAAACGAAAAATTGGCCACCAATATCGGCAAGCTGTAAATTAACATACTGCGCCCCATAGCGGCATCCAGCTCGAAGCGGAGCTTTAGCACTTCTGGCAAAAGCAGCACAAAAGTAAGTGCGCTGGCAGCGAGGTTCGACAAAAAGATATACCCAAGCCAGCCCTGCTTGAACCATGATGCCACCCAGCCGGAACCGGGGTAATGGTGGCTCACAACAAAAGGCAGCACATACATAAATATCAGGTTAAGGGCTATAAATACCATTACATTGGCCAGTTTAATAAACCCGTAACGCCCCGGCCGGCCGGCTGCGCGAACCCTGGCAAAAGGCACAACGCACCAGGCATCGATCACCAAAAAGCTTGCGAAATAAATAACATATAAGCGATAATCGTGAAAAGAAGTGGTGCTCTCGATAGCTACCCAGCCGGCTATAGTATTTAAAAAAGGCAACACTGCCAGTAAAAACAAAACGGTGATACAAATGATGGTAGTAAAGGCATTATTATAAACCTGCGGTTTTTTATCGTCGTGCTTATTCAGATACCTGAAAAAGGTAGTCTCCATACCAAAGGCCAGCAATGCCTGCAGCATGGAGGCATACGAAAACATATTCGAAAAAATGCCGTAGATACTTTTGCTGTAGATACGCGTATAAGCCGAGGTAAGAAAAAAATTCAGCATCCGCGAGGCAATGGTACTTAAACCATAAATGGCGGTTTGCCCGGCAAATTTTTTAGCTGTTGACAATGGTTGTTCTAATAATTGACCTGTTGTTATTCGATCCGTTTAACGATCTCAAAATTACGATAGTTTTTCAGTTCGGCTTCATGGGTTTCAACCGAATTTACTACTGCGCCGGTCGGGCCTTCGTGGCACCAGTCCAAAAACAGCTGCATGTTCCAGTCGTCGGCTTCGGCTTCGGCATATACGCTGCCATCGGGCTGGTTGAGAATAATCCCCCTTACGCCCAACTGATCGGCAACAGCCTTGGTGGCATACCTGAACGATACGCCCTGCACTTTGCCTTTAACCGTGATATTTAAATGCTTTTTTTGCATGGGGCAAATATACGCAAGCTTGGATAAGAGTAACAATCCTGTCCGCACCATCGTATTAAGCAAAAAAGCAATTATCTTAGGGTAAAATAACCGACGGATATGAGCGTTATTGGCAGTTAGAGAATGAAGAGGAGTTGTTTGAGGATTGGGATCGCTGTGCTGTTGCTCACGGCGATTGCGGGCTGCGGAATAGTCAGATCGGTAGGTAAAAACCCGAATGGCGACGAGCTTGCACGGCTGGATACTTTACCTAACTATAAGAACGGGGCTTTCGAAAACCTGGCTGAGCTCTCCGATTCGACCATCAGACACAATCTTATTTTTCATCATCGCCCTAAAACCGTCAGGCCATCGCACGAGCTGCCCTGGGTTAAAACCGATTTGAATAAGCTGCCCGCCCCCGCGCCCACCATCGTTTGGTTCGGGCATTCATCTATGCTCATCAAAACCGGGCAGGACAATATACTCATCGATCCTATTTTCAGCAACCATGCCGGGCCGGTACCCGGGCTGATCACCGCCTTCGCGGGCACCAGGCATTATCATGCCGCTGATATGCCACCGATAGATGTGCTGATCATCTCGCACGACCATTATGACCATCTCGATTACCGCACGCTGAAAAAACTGAAAGACCGCATCAAAATGGCCGTGGTACCGATGGGCATAGCATCTGACCTGGTATACTGGGGATTTGACCGTAAAAAGATCATCGAACTGAACTGGAACCAATCGGCAACCCTGCCTGGCGGCCTGCAAATAACTGCAGCGCCGGCGCAGCATAAAAGTAACCGTACCTATTCTTCAGAGAATAAAACCCTTTGGGCGTCCTTCGTGATACAGGCTGGCCATTACCGCATGTTTTACAGCGGCGACAGCGGTTACGGCCCCCACTTTAAACAGATAGGCGAACAATACGGCCCGTTCGACCTGGCGCTGCTGGAATGCGGACAGTACAGCCCTAACTGGCCGTGGACACACCTCTGGCTCGGGCAGGCCGCCCAGGCAGCTGTCGACCTGCGGGCGCATTTGCTGCAGCCCATCCACTGGGCCAAGTTTGTTGAGGCCGACCACCCCTGGAACGAGCCTATAGAAAAGCTGCTACCTGCTGCCGAAAAACTGCATGTGCAGGTAAACGTTCCGCGTATCGGCGAGCCGTATACCCTCGGCGATCCGCCAGACAAGGCTGTGTGGTGGGATTTTAAATGAGCCAAACCGGATTAGTTTTCTACCCTTGCTTTTTCTGAAAAGGCAGAAAACGGTGTATTTCAGATCAACCTTTTAACCTTAGTTTCATCAGTAATGGTAAAGCCATCCAAACCGGTAAGCAGGTTCAGCCCGGGTGTTTTACCTATTTCTATCGAGCCTTTTTCATCATCTATACCTAAAAACTTCGCCCCATTCAGAGTTCCCCATTGCAAAAGCTGCTGCAGCGATATCTCCGGAAAATTATTTTGTATTGCGTACATCTCGCTCAGTAAGCACAGTTTATGGTTCGATGCGAGGCTATCGGTACCCAGCGTAATATTGAAGCCTTTATCCAGGAACAGGTCGATCTTTGGCAGGCGTCCTTCGATATACAAATTGGCATTAGGGCAAAAGCACCAGGTAATTTTACGATCGAAACGTTTAACAAAGTAAATATCCTTGAGGTTGGTAAAGGTGTTGTGCACCAGCAGGATGTTTTGCTTGTTGGTAAGCAGCGGGATGGTGGTTTGCACCGAATTGCGCGCCTGCGGCTTAAAAAAACCGATATCGATATCGAACGATTTATAGAGGTCTAAAAAATCGCCGGTTTTATACCGGTAAAACTTGTTCTCCTCCTCGGTTTCCTGGTTGTGGATGCTGATGAGGTTAGGCTGCTTTTCGCAAAGGCGGTAAATCAGTTTAAACAGATCCTTACTTACCGAATAAGGCGCATGCGGCGTTATTGAAGCAGATAGTTGTTTATGCTCTTCGCGCAAAGCCAAGGCATTATCAAAAACATCCTGGGCCCTGTCGGGTGTAAAGCCAAATACTTCGATGAAGGTATGATAATAGAGTTTGCTTTTACGTTTAACAGCGATCGTATCGGCCGAGTTGGCTATATCGCCTACGGCTACAATACCGTTATCGTACATTTCCTTATCGGCGGCAGTTGCTGCAGCAAGTATCACGTCTTTATCCGCATTACGTTGCGACTGTAAATTTTTTATAAAACTGATCAGCCCGCCAGCTGGGGCAATCTTACTTTTCAGGTGCGAAAGCTCAACATGGCAATGAGTATTGATAAAACCGGGACAGATAACCCCCTTTAAATGCTCAACATTTTTATCGGTTTGTATCAACCCGTCGTCAAGGGCCAATATTTTACCGTGATCATCAACAGTTACAATTCCATTTTTTATCGGTTCGGCATTAACAGGGAAAACGTAATCGGCTCTAAATTTTCTCATTAAATTGTAATTGATGTTCTTACTAAAACATCAACCTTTACTTAAGGTTTTTTAACCAAAAGTAATTTTTGATGTAATTTCAATAAAAACAAGCATTTATAAAAGGGTACATTTTTTAATTTAAGTAACTTTGCAGCAGCAATGCAAAGCAACAAGATTGACATCCGTAGTTTAAGCCTCGAAGAGCTCAAAAAACACTTCGTGCAATCAGGGGAAAAAAGTTTCAGGGCAGCACAGGTTTATGAGTGGCTTTGGAAGAAATCATGTTCCTCATTCGGCGAGATGAGTAACCTTTCAAAAGAGCTTCGTCAAAAACTTGATGAGCTGTTCACCATCAACAATGTTAAAATAAACACTTCGCAATATAGTGCTGATAAAACTATAAAAAATTCTTTTATTTTACACGATAATCATTTAATTGAGGGCGTTTTAATCCCGGCTGATGACCGGATGACGGCCTGTGTATCGTCGCAGGTGGGCTGCAGCCTCACATGTAAATTTTGTGCTACAGGGTATATGGAGCGTAAACGTAACCTCAATCCCGACGAAATATACGACCAGGTGGTGCTGATCGACCGCCAGGCGCGCGAAAACTACAACCACCAGCTAACCAATATTGTGTATATGGGCATGGGCGAGCCCCTGCTTAACTATGCCAATGTGTTAAAATCCATCGAGCGCATCACCGCCGAAGACGGCCTCAATATGGCCGCCAAGCGCATCACGGTATCCACCGCAGGCATTGCCAAAATGATCAAAAAACTGGGCGACGATGGCGTAAAATTTAACCTCGCTTTATCACTCCACGCCGCTAACGACAAAAAGCGCAACGAGATTATGCCCATTAACGAGCAAAACTCGCTCAAGGCCCTGGCCGAAGCTTTAAAATATTATTACGCCAAAACCAAAAACCCGGTTACTTACGAGTACATTGTTTTTAACGATTTTAACGACGAACTGCAGGACGCCATGGAGCTGGCTAAATTCTGCAAACACGTGCCCTGCAAGGTCAATATCATCGAGTATAACCCCATATCCTTTGCTGCCTATACCAATGCCGATGTAGATAAGATCGAGGCTTTCGCCGATTACCTGCGCAAACAGGATATCATCACCAACGTACGCCGCAGCCGCGGTAAGGATATCGATGCAGCCTGTGGGCAACTGGCGATAAAGGAAAAGGTGTAATTTAGTATTGAGTATTGCGATATACGTATTGCGCTATCGCTTTTAGCTTTACTTTTTCGTCTCAATACGCAATACGCACATCGCAATACTTACTTAAGCACCCTCCTTTTTGTCGCAAATCACCCGCACAAATACCGCATTTTATTCCTGATCTTTATTCCAATCAAAAAACCAACCCAATGGGAAATGTAGTTTACGGCATCAACATCAGCGTTGATGGCTGTTTTGATCACACCTTTGCTAATCCCGATGAAGAGATCATGGATTATTTCACCAACCTTATACAGGATGCCGACGTGATTGTGTACGGACGTAAAACCTATGAGCTGATGGTCCCTTACTGGCCCGATGCTGCAAAGGCTCAATCGGGAACCAGGGCGGAGCTCGATTTTGCGCAGGCATTTACAGCTACCGACAAAATCGTTTTTTCGAAAACGCTCGGTACAGTAAAGGGAAACAGCCGGATTATTCGTGACAACCCGGAAGAAGAAATTCGTAAACTGAAGCAGCAGCCAGGCACAAAAATTTCGATCGGTGGTGTAACCCTGCCCTCGCAGCTGATAGCGGCCGGCCTGGTTGATGAATTTTATTTTGTCGTTCACCCTGTTATTGTCGGCAAAGGGGCGCGGTTGTTTGATCGCATCGGTCTGCCGGAACAACTCAATTTAAAACTAACTGAGGCTAAGATATTTAAATCAGGCGCTGTAGGATTGCATTATCTGAAACCATAATCAATAGTCACAGCCTGAATTAATTTTTATTTTTTTCGCAGGTTTTTCATTCGGGTGGCTTCTAATGTTAGAAAGTCTCTCTTTCCACCTAAATAATTGATTAGAAATGAAAACCAGATTAATCCTGTTTATGGCGGCCGTTGCGGCAACAGCTACCATAACCGCAGCCTGCAAAAAAGCATCGTCAACCGATAACACAACAACCACGACCACCACAACCATTGGCGCCGGAGTGCCTGATGTTTATAAAAAAATATACGGCGCTACCAGTATCACCATCGAAGGCAACTACGTGGTGATCAAAGCCACCAGTCTGCCCGACCATAAATCGCCCTATTACCAGGGTACGCAATGGTCGAACAAATACGAAGCTTACAACGGCACCAACTCTGCCTGGAACCAAAACCCCAATACCATTGCCGAAAGCGATTGTACCTACAAAATCCCCCTTAACCCAACTGTAGCAAGTACACACGCCACTACGCCGCTTGGCCCTATGGGCGTGGCCATTAACGGTGTGCCTATTTTTAACCAGTACGCGGCAGGCGGCGCGGCTTTAACCGGCGAAATCAACAGTTTCGACCAGTACGACGGCCACCCGCAGCAGCAGGGACAATACCATTACCATGCCGAGCCTTATTATTTAACCGCTAATAAAGGTAAAGATGCCCTGATCGGCTTCCTGCTGGACGGCTTCCCTGTTTATGGCCCGACTGAAAACGGCAAAACCATCAGCAACAGCGATTTGGATACCTATCATGGTCACTTTGCGGTAACAGCCGATTATCCAAGCGGTATTTATCATTACCATACCACTGCGGCGGCACCTTATATTAACGGAAGCGGGTTTTATGGCACGGCAGGCACGATATCTTACTAAATTTTGCTGTATGGCGCTGCTGCTGTTTTCGTGCACAAAACAGCGCAGCAACTTAAAAATAGCAATGAACAATGCAGGCTTTAGCCAAAGCGGCGATGTGGTTTTGTATCATAACCAGCCGTTTAACGGCATTGCCTATACCTTATACCCTACGGGCGATACAGCAAGGCGCGCAGAATATGTTAACGGCAAACAGGATGGCTGGCTTAAATGGTGGTACCCTAATAAACAGCCCGATCAGGTACGCTGGTTTGCCGATGGTAAAAAACAAGGTGTCCATCGCGGCTGGTGGCCCGGCGGGCAACAAAAATTTGAATACCATTTTACCGATGATGAGCTTGACGGAGAACTGAAAGAATGGGGAGCCAATGGCCGGATGTACCGTTTCTTTCATTATAAAATGGGGCACGAGGAAGGCAGCGAAAAAATGTGGTGGGAAGACGGCAAGGTTCGCGCCAATTATGTGATCATCAACGGCGAAAAGTTTGGCTTATTTGGGCAGAAGCTCTGTGTAAACGGCTTAAGAAAGCGATCATGAAAGATAGCAATTCAAATCTTCTCTCCACGGGAGGGTGGCGTCGGGACGCGCTATGGCAGGAAGGGCATTATCCGGCAGGCCCGGCGAAATACCCTTCCATGCCCCCTCCCGTGGGGAAAGAACTGTATGCGGCATTAGCTCTCCATTCTTTAATCGGTTCTTTTAAAGCGATAGCTTTATTTTTAGTTGTAATAACCACGCTATACGGCTGCAGCCGGACCGAAAAAAACGACCCGCCCGGCCTGCCCTATTTTAATACGCCCGATTTTACCCCAACCTGGCCCGATAAAAACTCCGCTGCTTACCAGCAGATGCATACTATACCGGCATTTACCTTTACCGACCAATATGGCAAAAGCATAAGCAACGGCACCGTAACCGGCAAGATTTATGTCGCCGACTTTTTTTTTACCCGCTGCGGCAGCATCTGCCCGAAAATGACGGATAACATGAGCGTCGTCGCCAGAACGTTTATGCATAACGATACGGTGATGATCCTCTCCCACTCGGTTACACCCGAACTCGACAATGTCAGCGTGTTAAAAGCTTATGCTGAGCATAAAAAAATTATCAACCCCAACTGGCATTTGCTAACCGGCGATAAAACGGCTATCTATAACATTGCCCGCCGGGGCTACTTTGCCGACGAGGCCATAGGTTATGATAAAGATGAGTCGCAGTTTTTACATACCGAGAACTTTATCCTGGTAGATAAGCACGGCCGTATACGAGGCGTTTACAACGGCACCATCATGTTCGAGGTGGAGAACCTCATCCGCCACATTAAAATTTTAGAGCAGGAAGGCTGATAATTTAGTTCGAATGGCTACATTCAGCCAATGAAACTGCGGGCAACTTATCTTAAAGATTTTATTGCGCTCATCTTTCCGCAATTGTGCCAGGCCTGCGGCAATAATCTCATTACCGGCGAAGAACTGATATGTACCGCCTGCCAGTACGATCTGCCTTATACCAACTTCCATCAGCAGGCCGATAATGTGGTCGCACGGCAATTCTGGGGCAGGATCGATCTGCAATCGGCTTACGTTTTGCTGTATTTTTCGAAGGGTGGCAGGGTGCAGAACATGATGCACCAGCTCAAATACCGCAATACACCGAAGATCGGCAACAGGCTGGGCGAAATTGCCGGTAAACAATTGGTTACCGCGGCCTGCTATAATGATATAGATATAATTATACCAGTGCCTTTACATCCGCGCAAGCTGAAACAGCGTGGTTACAACCAAAGCGCGCAGTTTGCAGAGGGCCTGGCGCAAAAACTAAACAAACCTGTGGATACGGTTAATCTCATCCGCCTAAAACATACCGATACGCAAACAAAAAAATCACGCTTTTTGCGATACGAGAATATGAAAGATGTTTTTGGCGTCTGCAACGCAGAACAACTTGCAGGAAAGCATATTCTACTGGTCGATGATATCATCACCACCGGCTCAACCCTCGAAGCCTGCGGGTTGGAATTGTTAAAGATACCGGGAGTCAGGGTGAGTGTTGCGGCTATTGCGTATGCTGAGTGATTTAGTCAGTAGTGAATAGTGAATAAAAATGATGAGCTGTTAATATTACTGAATATTCAAGCAACTGACCACTCACAACTCACCACCCTATTCTTTCGAAAACTTGCTGATCTTATCATACAGATCTTTAGGGTTGAACGGCTTCAGGATATAGTCGTTCATGCCGGCCTCACCTATCATGCCCATCTGGTTGTTGAGCATAGATGCGGTAAGCGCAATAATCGGTAATTGCTGGCTGTAGGTATCGGCCTTTGCGCGCAGCACTTTGGTGGCTTCAAGGCCGCCCATTTCGGGCATGTGGATATCCATCAGCACTACATCGTAATCGCCTCTGGCTTCAATTTTTTCGAGTGCCTGACGGCCATTCTCGGCAAAATCGGCGTTAACACCCCATTTCTTTAATACTTTATCGATCAGTAAACGGTTGATCTGGTTATCATCAACCACCAGTATATTGAGTTTTAAGCCAATTTCCACTGCTTGTGTTTTTGTTTTTAATGTATCGGCGCTTTTGTTAAACGTTATGGTAAACCAAAACTTCGATCCCTGACCGTAAGTGCTCTCTACGTTTATCCGCGAATCGTGCAGCTCTACCAGGCGCTTGGTAATGGCCAGGCCCAGACCCGTGCCGCCATACAAACGGGTTATATTGGCGTCGGCCTGCTTGAACGACTCAAATATCGTATTAATTTTATCAGCCGCAATACCGATACCCGTATCCGATACCTCAAAACGTATCCGTACCTCGTTATTGGTTTGCTCGATGACCTTCAGGTCGATAGTTACGCCGCCTTTATCGGTAAACTTAACCGAGTTGCCCACCAGGTTCAATAGTATCTGGCAAATGCGTGTTTTATCACCGATGATATTTTCGGGCAGGCTCTCATCAACCTGGGCCTTAAGATACACATTTTTACCTTTTGCTTTAAACTGCATCGAGTTCACCACGCCATCCACCAACTCTCGCAGGTCGACCGGTATTTTTTCGAGCTCGATATTGCCTGTTTCGATCTTGGTAAAATCGAGCACATCGTTAATCAGCGTCATCAGGTTATCTGCCGAGAACTTGAGTATCTTCAGGTTTTCCTTTTGCGATTCGTTCGGGTTATCCTCCATCAGCAGGTGCGAGATACCGATCACCGCATTCAGCGGCGTGCGTATCTCGTGGCTCATTACCGAGATGAACATATCCTTGGCCCGGTTAAGCTGCACGGCCTCTTCCTTAGCGGAGATGAGTTCGTGCTCGGCTTTCTTTTTAGCAGTGATATCAATAATCACCTCTACGTATTTATCGATATTGCCGAACTGATCGAGGATAATAGAATTGATGACCGATATCCAGATAGGTTGCCCGTCTTTACGGTACATCAGCAGGTCGACCTCGAACGATTGTTTATTTTTCGACAGTTCGCGCGCTTTATGAATGATGGATACATCCGTCAGCTCGCCTTTGATCTTATCGCCCAGGGCATTACCTTCCACATCTTCGAGGTGATAACCTGTGATCTTTTCAAAAGCATCGTTCACCCAAACCACTTTGTTATTGGCATCGCTTATCACTACGCCGTTGCTTACCTTGCTGGCCACCAGCGAAAGCTGTTCCAGTTCGGCTACCACTTTTTTCTGGTAGGTGATATCGCGGCCGCTGGCATACCAGTTTTCTTTTTTGGCGATGACCGACCAGCTTACCCATTTAATTTCGCCGGTACGGGTAATGATACGGGTTTCGAGCTCGTACGATTTCTTTTTATTACGCAGCCCGTCTTCAACAATTTTAAGCAGGTGGTCGCGGTCGCCTTTCGGGAAGAAGTACCATATCGGGTGGCCGATAGCTTCCAACGGCGTATAACCCAAAATACGGGTTACCGAATCGTTGATGAGTTGTATGCGTGTGGTCCTGTCCATCACACAATGTATCTCGGGCGAGTTATTGAACAGGTTAAAAAATTCGTTGTGCAGTTTAAGGCTTTCTTCGAGCTCTCTTTTTTGCTTCCGCAAAGTAAGGTGCGAGACCACTTCGTGAGCTAAGGTTACCAAAGCATCCTTTTGTTCAACTGTCAGATTCCGGGGCACGGTATCGACCACGCAAATGGTGCCCAGCCTGTAACCTTCGTTATCAATAATAGGGACCCCCGCATAAAACCGGACCCAGCCGTCAACAACGGCGGGGTTATCCGCGAATAGTTCGTTCTGGCGGGCATCGGGCACTTCCAGCACTTCGTCGCTCATAATGGTGTAGCGGCAAAAAGTTTCTGACCGGGCTATCTCATTGTTCGGTAGGCCGATATTAGCTTTGTACCACTGCCTGTCGGCATCGATAAAAGTAATGAGCGAGACAGGGGTTTGGCAGATGTAAGCTGCTAAACGATTAATCGCATCGTAATCCTTTTCGGGTAAAGTATCCAGTATATGATATGAGTTGAGCGCATCAAGGCGCTCAGACTCATTTGCCGGAATAGGATTACGGGACAATATCATTCACTAAAAAATCAGCAATTACTTGTAAAGGGGAAATTTCTCTACGAGCTCATTAACCTTATTACGCACTTTTTTCAGATTATGTTCGTTTTCAGGATCTTTTATTACAGCATCTATCAATTCTACAATCTTTTCCATCTGTTTTTCCTTCAAACCGCGGGTAGTAACAGCTGCAGTACCTACCCTGATGCCCGATGTTACAAACGGCGATTTATCATCATAAGGCACCATGTTTTTGTTCACGGTAATATCGGCTTTTACCAGGGCATTCTCGGCATCTTTACCGGTGATATTTTTATTTCGTAAATCTAATAAAATCAGGTGATTATCCGTGCCCCCCGATACAATATTGTAGCCATGGTTAATAAACGCCTCGGCCATGGCGGCAGCGTTCTTTTTAACCTGTACAATGTACTTCATGTAATCTTCGCTCAGAGCCTCGCCAAAAGCTACCGCTTTGGCAGCGATGATATGCTCCAGCGGGCCGCCCTGTGTACCCGGAAATACGGCCGAATCAAGCAGAGCCGACATCATTCGTATTTCGCCTTTAGGCGTTTTCAGGCCCCATGGGTTCTCAAAATCCTTACCCATCATGATCATGCCGCCACGGGGGCCACGCAGGGTTTTATGGGTTGTTGTGGTTACGATATGGCAATGCGGCAGCGGGTCGGTCAGCAAACCACGGGCAATTAAACCTGCCGGGTGCGAAATATCGGCCAGCACCAGTGCGCCAATTTCGTCGGCTACTTTACGGATGAACGCGTAATCCCAGTCGCGCGAGTAAGCCGAAGCGCCGCAGATGATCATCTTCGGTTTTTCCTTTAATGCCACCTTGCGCAATTGCTCATAATCGATGAGGCCGGTATCTTTTTTAACACCATAAAAAAGAGGCACATATAATTTACCTGAGAAATTTACCGGCGAACCGTGTGTTAAGTGCCCGCCGTGCGAAAGGTCGAACCCCAGAATTTTATCGCCGGGTTGTAAACAGGCAAGCATTACAGCGGCGTTAGCCTGCGCACCTGAGTGCGGCTGTACGTTGGCCCATTCGGCGTTGAACAACTGTTTCGCACGCTCGATAGCAATGGTCTCGATCTCGTCGACGATCTGGCAGCCGCCATAATAACGTTTGCCTGGCAAACCCTCGGCATATTTGTTGGTTGCAACCGATCCGGCTGCTTCCATTACCTGTTTGCTGACAAAGTTTTCCGAAGCGATGAGCTCCAATCCTTCTTCCTGGCGTTGCTGTTCTTCGTCCAGTAAATTAAAAATAAGTTTATCTCGTTTCATTGTGGTGTTTAAAGGGCGCTAAGTTAGTAAAAAAGCAGGAAGCCTGAAGCAAGAAGCTGAAAGCTAAATGCATAAAACATAAAGTGTTCTGTTTCGAGACCGGCAAATTTAAAAGTTTGGGCTTATGGCTTTGTCCTTACAGAATAAAGTATAAGCATAAGCCTTAAAATTCAGAATAATAACTTATCGGCCTTACCAATAAAGGCGTCTTGCTTCCGGCTTCAAGCCTCACGCCCTTGCGGATACCCAAAAATTATTAAACCCGGTGCCTATCTGTATCGATATCAGCTCCTGCTGCAGCATTTCGAGCAGGGCAAGGAAGTTGTAGACGAAGTGCACTTTGTTGGCGCTGTTCTTCCTGATCTGGCTGAAATCAAGCCGCTTATTGATCTCGATCAATCTGGCAATGGCCTCTTTTTGCTTTTCGATAGTGTACGGATATTGCACTACCGTATGCTTTACCACCTTGCTGGCGGTGCGGTAACGGGTAAGTACACGGTTGTAAACCAGCATCAGCTTGTACAGGTCGAAGCTTTCGAGTTCTTCGCCCGGTGTGGCCAAACCGGCTACGGCTTCCATATCTACATGGATATTGCCGCGCTTTTCGCGTTTAAAGCGCTCGTCTTCCATGGGCTTCAGCTCTTCACAAACCAGTTTATATTTTTTGTATTCGATGAGCTTGCGGATCAGGTCGGCCTTAAGATCGACCTCGTTGCCATCCCCGTCGACCTCGTAACGCGGCAGCAGCATTTTGGCTTTGATGCGCATCAGCGTGGCTGCTACATAAATAAATTCGCTGGCCAGCTCCATGTTGAGCTGCTGCATGTGGTGCAGATAATCGAGGAAATCGTCGGTTATTTTGGCGATGGAAATTTCGTGAATATCGAGCTCGTCCCGTTCGATAAAGAACAGGAGCAGGTCGAACGGGCCTTCGAACTGCGGGAGCTTGATCTCGAAATTTTCTTCTGTCATGGTAACAGCCTCAAAAATAACAGAATTACGGAATTTCAATGTCGAATTTATCAAAGATAGCACTGGTTGATTAGGATTACACCGAAAAGCTTGCGTTAGCGGTAGTAGCGGGTACCGGCCTGTGGCTAAAGCCGGTGCAGTATGAGCGGATGACGCGGCCCGCAGGGAAACGCCCACATAACCGGAACTAAAAATATATGGTCCGGGATAGGTCATAAAGAAAGTACCGTAAAACCTTACCACCCGCGTAAACTGTAACACCTCCCTCGCTAACCGCCTATCGTTTTAAAAAAATATTTATTTTAATACTTGTTATTATCAAGCTATTAATTTAGCTTTATCTACCCCAACGCAGGTACCGCCTGTTTAATATCTTAATTAACCACAATATTATTAGCAATATACCCTGATCAAGGCAGTTGCTTAATGCAATTATCTTTTTCGCGGTATGTCATATTATTTAGCTTAATACTTAGCAAAACAGGCGTAAACCGAAAAGCCTTAACAGAGTAGGTAACCAATAAACTTAAACCTTTATTATTATGGCAAATCCAATTACCAACGTCGCCGCAGGCGATGAGCAACACCTGCTGTTTTTATTTGTTCCCCTTAAAAAAGGGAAATCGGCCGCGGCGGCAAAAGAAGTTGAGCATTTAAAAAGTACCATTAAGGCACATGCCGAAGCGGTAGACCCCAGGGCGGCAACCGGCGTTCACTTTTTTATGATCTATCACCAGGCCGACGGGCAGGCAACCCCGGGCATACCGGTGCCGGGCTTCCAGTCTTTCCCCGGTAAGGATGTATTGGTGGTCATGTCGCTTTACGATAACGATTTTGCCCCCTACATCAGTGCATTTTTTACCATACCTGCTGTTGTGGCGGGCTTAACCAACCTTTTACACATCATGGACGAAAGCGGTATACCTGGCCTTAACCCTAACGACCCGAGCACCGCTGTCAATATCCTTAAAAACGGCGGCGTGGTTAAAAATGCCAGTGCGTTTTACTGTTTGCTGATGCGTTACAACTTTGCCGACCCGACCTACCCGGCAGGTTCATCAGCGCCGGGCAAATATGTATTGGGCGCAACTTTTCCGGGCTTAACCGTGGGCAAAATTTTGAACAATTATCCCGATGCGAAAGAACTCTGGCCTTTCCCGCCGGTGGCCATAAACTTCCAGAAATCGACAGCGCCAAAATGCGGAAAGTAGGTGGCGGTATGTAATAGTTCATTTTTAAAGATTAATACCGATATCCATGAGTTTAACCGACCCTATCCAGATGGATGATATACAGGGGCTGATATTGCGCGGCTATAATTACGACTTTATCAGGTATATCGTTTTAACCATCCCTGACAATAAAGAAGCTATACAAGGCGCGCGGCAATTTTGTGCCGACCTGCTGCCCGGGAGTAAAGCGCCGGGCTTAAAGATTACCGATGCAACGCCATGGGTAAACGGCAAACCGCCGTACTGCCTTAATATCGGCTTTACTATTTACGGCTTAAACCGGCTCATCGGCGAGCCTAACTGCGCAACGCTCAATAATACCAGCTACCAACTTTTCAACTCATTTAGCCTGGGCGCGGTAAGCGATGCCGAATTTGTAGGAGATACCGGAACCAGCGACCCGCAATACTGGTGGACGCGGTCGGGCGGCTGGCTGCCCGGCACCGCCCCTGCGGCCAACGGCAACGACCTGCATATGCAGCTAACCCTTTACGCTCGAAACCCCGAAAACCGGGAAGAATACTATGGTAAATTATTGGCCATGATACCCAAAACCGCTACGGGAGATTTGTGCGTACAGCCGGTTTTTGTTAAAGATTCGGACCCGGTAATTGTTGACGGCGACCCGACTTATATCCACTTTGGTTATAAGGACAGTTTGTCGCAGCCGCGTATTGCACACTCGCCCTGGAATATCCTGGAAGAGATTGCCGGCGACCCGGATGACCGGCCCATGGTACCTGCCGACAGGTTCATCATCAGCACCGATGCTCCCGATTACCAGGCACATCCTTTTTTGAAAAACGGCACATTCGCCGCGTTCAGGTTACTTTACCAGGATGTGGGCGCATTTGAGGAGTTTATCAGCTCGGACCCGGCTACCCCGCCCGAACTGATGGCCGCAAAAATGTGCGGGCGCTGGCGCGACGGGACACCGCTGGTTGTATCGCCCAATAAACCGGACCCACATTTAAAAGGATTTGACTATACCAATTTTGATTACCTCGCCCCAACCAGGCATCAAAAGGGTAACATGGTTAGCGATGCCGACGCACTCCGGTGCCCGTATGCATCACACATCCGCAGGGCAAACCCGCGCGATGATACCTACGTTCAGGGGAACGTTGACCTCGGCACTGGTAAGCCGGTATACGCCGTTACACATCGCATATTGCGCAGGGCATCGCCTTATGGCCCGCCGTACAAAAGTACCGAGCCCAAAACTCCGCAAATACAGCGGGGTTTGGTAGGGTTATTTATCGGCGCTGTCCTGGATTTTCAGTTCAGATTTATCATGAGCACCTGGCTCGAGGCTGGATCGTTCCGCACGCCGGATAACTCGCCGAACAGCAGCGGTGTCGACCCGCTTTTTGGCCCGCGTACCGACGATACCTACGAACCCGATCTGGAGTTTGCCTTTGCCGTACCCAATATAACACAGGGGCCGGTAACCTATCACACCGCACCCCAAAACATGCAGCGTTACGTGCGCACCGACGGCAGTTTGTACGTGTTTATACCCGGCATCGAGGGGTTAAAGTGGATATCGCAGGGGAACATAAGTTAATCTTACATTCATCAACATGCCGGTTAAAACCGGCATGTTTTGTTTAATTATTGCCGGTAAATCTTGTTTTTAAAACTAAAATTGGGTATATTTAGCTGAAGGTGCAAAGCCGGACTGAATTTTTGAATGATCAAGATAAACCATTGAAAATTTCTTACAACTCCTCTATTTAGGGATTGAATGTCTGAAGGGTTGAACAAAATAAATTTTATAATACCCATATTTACCCATGAGTTGTGAATTGCCGGTGAAAGCATCAACAACAGATGCAGCAACATCAAAAACAGAGCAAAGATGTTTGATTATATTCCTGATGATATTTTAAAATCTTTTACAACCTTCTATGAAAAAGAAGATATCTGGCAAATCCATAGTGGTGACTACTGGCTAACGATCTTTTTATATAAAGAAGACCAAATTGGATCTAATAAAGACCTTCCTAAATATAATGATATTAAAAAAGGTTATTTAGAATTAGTCAATAAGTACCTCAATCCTGTTATCAAAGAAATTCATCTAACATTTGATAGTAAGGAAAACTTTGAAAAGAAATTTGGCGGCAGCTGGTACGATTATTATCATTGAATTAGCCGACTACTCCACGGATAATAAAAACGACGATGGTGAATCAAGATAAACCATTGAAAACTTTCTTACAATTTCCCCCTCTCAAAACCGATTGAATGAATGATTGATTGACCGAATAATCAGGTGAACCCTGCAATTTGGTAATATCCAAACTTTATAACAGTTTACTGTGATATATTCAAGTAAATAGCTTATTTTGTACCTTTACAGTAGTCGACAATTTTTAAATGAAAGTACAGGCGGGGGAATTATTACAAAAAATCAACTATCCTTCTGATTTAAAACAACTTAAAGAGGAAGATTTGAAGCAACTCAGCCAGGAACTGCGTCAGTATATTATTGACATTGTTTCGGTAAACGGCGGGCACTTTGGCGCCAGTTTGGGTGTTGTTGAGTTGACTGTTGCCCTGCACTACGTTTTAAATACCCCTTACGATCAGTTAGTTTGGGATGTTGGCCACCAGGCTTACGGCCATAAAATACTCACCGGCCGCCGCGACGTTTTCGATACCAACCGTTTGTTCGGCGGTATAAGCGGCTTCCCCAAACGCAGCGAAAGCGAATACGATACTTTTGGCGTTGGCCACTCTTCTACTTCCATTTCGGCAGCGCTGGGCATGGCTGTGGCATCGCACTATAAAGGCGAAACCGACCGCCAACACGTAGCCGTAATAGGCGATGGATCGATGACAGCCGGCCTGGCGTTCGAAGCGCTTAATCATGCCGGTATTGAGAACAGCAACCTGCTGGTTATTTTGAACGATAACAATATGGCCATCGACCCGAACGTTGGCGCATTGAAAGAATACCTCACCGATATTTCGACATCGAAACACTATAACCGCTTTCGTGATGACATTGCCAAGGTTTTGGCTAAAATTTCTGAAATCGGCCCTGATGCCTATAAACTTGCTCAAAAATTCGAGAAAAGCATCAAAGGCACCTTGTTAAAACGCAGCAATTTCTTCGAGGCTTTAAAATTCAGATATTTTGGACCGATTGACGGGCACGATGTGGAGCATTTGGCCCGTGTATTGAAAGACCTGAGGGATATCCCTGGTCCGAAATTATTGCACTGCATCACCGTAAAGGGTAAAGGCTACTCGCTTGCCGAAAAGGATCAGACCAAATGGCACGCACCGGGTTTGTTTGATAAGATCACCGGCGAGATCAAGAAAACAGTTTACGAAAAACCACAACCACCCAAATACCAGGATGTATTTGGCCATACCATTATCGAGCTGGCCGAAGTAAACCCTAAGATAATGGGCATAACGCCAGCCATGCCGAGCGGCTCATCGCTGAATATGATGATGAAAGCCATGCCGAACCGCGCATTCGACGTGGGCATTGCCGAGCAGCACGCCGTCACTTTTTCGGCTGGTTTGGCTACACAAGGCATGCTGCCTTTCTGTAATATTTACAGCAGCTTTATGCAGCGTGCGTACGACCAGGTGATACACGATGTGGCCATACAAAACCTGAACGTGGTGTTTTGTTTGGACAGGGCCGGTATTGCCGGGGCCGACGGCGCAACCCACCACGGCGCTTACGACCTGGCTTATATGCGCTGCATACCGAACATGACGGTATCGGCGCCGATGAACGAAGAAGAGTTACGCAACCTGATGTACACTGCCCAGCAGGATAATATGGGTCCGTTTGTGATACGTTACCCACGAGGCAATGGTGTGATGGTAGATTGGCAGCGCCCGATGAAGGCCATCCCGGTTGGCAAAGGCCGCAAAGTTTGCGATGGCGAAGATGTGGCTATTTTATCGATCGGCACCATCGGCAACGAGGTTGTGAAAGCTTTGAACGAGCTTAACGCCGAAGGTTATAGCCCGGCGCATTACGATATGCGCTTTGTAAAACCTATCGACGAAGATTTGCTTCACGAAGTATTCGGCAAGTTTAAAAAGGTAATCACCGTTGAAGATGGCTGTATACAAGGCGGTATGGGCAGCGCGGTTTTAGAGTTTATGGCCGATAATAATTATAGAGCACAGGTTGTTCGGTTGGGTATACCCGATACCGTTGTTGAACACGGCGAACAGCCCGAGCTTTGGGCCGAATGCGGCTATAATGCCAAATCAATAGCACAGCAGGTACGCCTAATCGGCCTAACACGCAGCATGCAAACTATCGCATCCTGAGCTTTTAATACATAATTATTTTACTGGCCGATATGGTGTAGCTCGTTACTCCATTATTATTGCCAATGCCCAGCATAACCAGGTCATCGCCCTTGGCAAAAGCTAAAAAGTTAGGATTGCTTACATCGCCCCTGGGCAGGTAGCCCGCTCCCTTTACATAATTCAGCGCCGCTAAATATTCGTTATTACTGATGGTACTGTAATATGCTGTCGATACGCTTTGCCCCGTATCATCCAACACCGTTAAGCCATAAACGCTGGTAGCGTGCAGTACACGGTACATATAATCAAAGCCGCCCTCGTGCGGGTTTTTACCGGCAAAAACGCAATGCCTGGTGCGCAGGTAGGCGCCTGCCTTAGGTTCGTCCTGCATCTTAACCAGCTTTATCAGCTCGGTAACGATGTTTGCCTTTTCGGCGGGAGTTGTCTGGCTGTAGGCATTACAGAATATCAATATTGCGGCTATAAAAAGGGGGTATTTTTTCACGCTGATAAAGATGCGTAAATAAAAGCAGATTCACCCTATGGTAATACTATTCTACCTTGTACCTGTATACCTGCCGGCCGATGTTACCGTCGGCATCCATACCTTCAACTACAGCTTTGTAAGAACCTTTACCGTCGGCATTAAAAAATGACAGAGATGCTGCGCCATTTTTTGTGGTAATAAGGTTTGGCTCCCAGAATATGGTGGTGCGTAAATCGGCTACGCGCGTATTGGTTTTAGGATCGTTGTATTGCGGCTCGTAGAACTTCCGTGCCTGGTAATAGCCTTTGGGATAATAAGTGGTAATACCGGGTGCGTAGCTTCTGTATCCCTGGTCTTCTCCTCCGCGTTTAGTGGTAATAACCAAAACGCCTCCGCCTGCCCTCGAACCATAGATCGCCGTATACGCTATGCTTCTCAATACCTCAACGCTCGAAACATCGTTCGGCGATAAATCGTCCAGGTCAAAGTTATCCATGCTCATCCCATCCAGTACAACTAACATGGGTGTATACGGGGTGCGTGTCGAATAAGCCATCCCGTTCCTGAAATTAATAAAGTTAGCCTTGCCGATCAGGCATTGGGTTAATGTGGCGCAGGCCTCCAGTTTATCGCTTGTAATAACCTGGTCGGCATTTCCGGCGCCATTCAGGTTATCAGAGTTGGGCGCTTTTGATTTTTTGGTATCGGATATGGTAACACCTTTGAGCATAATAGTCTTGTTAACAAGGCCGTATTTTAAAAAATCATCATACTGATTTTTGCTGTTAAGCAGATAAGGCATCAGTGCAGCATTTACATTTACCTCAACATCGGCAGCATTTTTATTGGCGGTTACAATCGGCAGCGGCACGTTATCCAGTTCTATCTCCACATCTCTGCCCTCTTTCGCATTCCGTGCCTGCACAACAAATTTTACACTGTCGCGAAAAACCAGGTTCCTGAAAGCAAACGCGCCTTGTTCATCGGTAAGCGTATCTAATAAAAACATCCCTCCTGCGGTGCTAAAAATGGTTACCTTACCTTTAACTACAGGTTTACCACTTGCAGTTTTTACATGGCCGCTAATATCAAGCGATTTTTCGGGCCTGAAAGCCAAGGGGGCCAGGCTGCCGGCCATCAGCTTTTTCCACTCAAAACGCCGGTAGCCTTGTGTCATCATCAGGATATCGAGGTCGGCGCGGGTTTTATCGCTCACATTCGTAAAATAATAATTGGGCTGTTCTATGTAGCCCCTGATATCGGATGACAGCAATAAATTTGAAAGAATAGTGCTTTCATTAGCTTCGTTAAACGGCACCTTACTTTCGTCGGTAACCGACACCGAAAAGCTGCCTACAACGGGTTGTCCGTCTTTATTCCTGGCATCTATATTCAGTTTTACGTTTTCGCGCGGGGCGTAAGAGGCTTTTTCTGAGCTCACGGTAATGTTCAGCTGGCCGGGATTTTGTATCAAGGCAATGCGTTCATTCAGGGGCTGGCCGTTAGCCGAAAACAAGGTGAACTGTGCTATGCCCGACGGGAACCTGCTTTTGGCTATTTTCGCCGAAAACACAGGGTCGGTGAGCTTTGTTTTTGCCGTAAAAATAACATTCCCGCCCGAGTGTGCCAGCAAACTTATCTCGTTATTCTGATTAGCTCCCAGCGTAGCTTCATTGGTTGATATTTTTACAATCACGTTCTCCGGATCATAGGTATCGTTAACGCTCAGTGCGTATCCTGCGTCGGCTGGTTTAGGTAAAGCCACCGTTCCCTCCGAACCATCGGGATAAGTAAGCTTCGCACTATAGGTTTTACCAGCCTGGGGCATAATAACAAAAACCCCCATGCCCAGGTGCTGGGTTGTTATGCTGGCTACGGTTTGCCCCTCGTTATCTACAACCATGCCCTTGACATCAACACCTAAACCATCGGCACCTACAGCCTTGAAAGCAACCTTATTGCGGATACCGCTGATAAACGTTCCTCCTTCGGGGAAGAACTGTACATCGGTTTTTTGCGAGGAGGCTTTTACCGGTACAACTTTGGTGATGCTTTGTTTCGGCTCCAGTTTAATGGTTGTGGTAATATGGCCGCTTTTTAGCAACGCAGGCATATTGTTATTGAAGGATATATTGAGGTTACCTTCGCTGTCGGTTATACCTTTGCCGCGGGCAACCTGTCTGAAACTCAACTCAACCGTATAATTTACTTCTTTACCATCAAGCGGCTGGCCCTGCAAATCGGTATAATTGATTGTAGCATCGATGTGCTGCTGATCTTTTTGCGTGCTGTAGGTATAGCTGGCCTTGGTAAGTACATTGTTTGCAATAGAGTTACCTACCTGTATCGTTTTATCAAAAAAGTAATCTTCGCCTGCATTGCGCATCCAGTTGGTGTAGGCGCGTATGCGATAGTTGCCTTCGCTTAACGAGTCGGTCAATTTAAAATCGCCCCAGGCAACTCCTGCGGTTACAGGTAGTTTAACGGCCTTTTTAACCGAGTCTTTATCGTTGATCAACTCAACATTCAAAATACCGCTTAATGCCGAAAGCTGGTGTTTGCCGCCAATTGTTACATAGGCCTTGAACCAGATATCATCGCCAATGGCATAGTAAGGTTTATCCAGGTGCAGGTATACTTTTTCGACCGGCTGCTGTACCGACCATTCGCCGAGTTTATCGACAGCTTTTTGAAGGACGTCATCATCAAACCGGCTAAAACCGGCTATAAAAATTACCGGTACTATAATAAGCGCAAATCGTTTCAGTTTTTTCACAGGTATATCAATACTTTGGTTTAAAACATACGGGTATTGCCGGGGCGCTTACCGGGGATCAGAAGCAAAGGCAAACCGGTCAGAACTTATTCTTCCACATCATACTTTCAACGGGCCGGGTGGTTTTATTATTGTACTTTGCATTGCTCTTATCATTGTACATGGTCTCTACATCTCCTTCAACAATAAAATAGATGAGCTGCCCAATGGGCATCCCGGCATAAACGCGGACTGGCTGTGCCACCGATATTTCGAGCGTCCAGGTATTACAAAAACCCACATCGCCCTTGCCTGCTGTGGCATGTATATCGATACCCAATCGCCCCGTGCTCGATTTACCTTCCAAAAAAGGCACATGGGCATGCGTTTCGGTATACTCCATGGTCACTCCCAGATACAATGCGTTAGGCTGCAAAATAAACCCATCTTTAGGTATTTCAAAGTGCTCTATCTCATTGTGCATTTTTGCATCCAATACCCGGTTTTTATAATTGGCCAGATATTTGCCCAAATGTACATCGTACGAATTGGTACCAAGGCATTTACGGTCGAACGGCTCAATGATGATAGTGCCCTTTTCAATTTCTTCCAGGATGCGTTTGTCTGATAAAATCATATACTTATATCAACACATCTAAATTAGAATTATTTGATATAATTTTGCACGTTTTTACAATTTTACTTTATGGCCATTGCGTTTAGGTTACAGGTTGACGAGGATACGGAGTTTGCCCTCTGGAAGATAGAAGAGGATGCAGAAACGCTGTATAATCAGTTACAGCTAAACGATGATGAAAAAGCGTATATCGAATCGATAGGTAACGGCAAGCGCCACCTGCACTGGCTGGGTACACGGGTACTTTTACGCACGATGCTCAATACATCCGAGTATATTGATTGCCGGGTAGACGACCATGGAAAACCCTACCTGGTTGATATGCCATACCAGATATCCCTGAGCCACTCGTTTGACTACGCCGCGGTGATGATCAGCAAAAGCAAAGCCGTTGGTATCGATATTGAACTGATAAGCCCTAAGGTTGAGCGCATTGCCCATAAGTTTTTAAATAAGCAAGAATTGGCAACTATCCAACCCAGTCACCGGGTCGAACAATTATATGTAGCCTGGTGTGCCAAAGAGGCCGTTTATAAATGCAACGGGCGTAAGGTTATTTCGTTTTTGGATCATATTTTCCTCGACCCTTTCGAAGGCTACCAGGCCGGCCACTTACAGGCAAAGATCATCAAAGACAGTTTTAAGAAAAGATATGATGTGCATTACCTGCGTTTTGAAGAGTATATGATAGGCTATGTTAATGAAGGAAGCGATGAAGAATAAAAAAGTAATTTTACAGGATTGGGGCCTGATTGACTATAAACAAGGCTGGGACAGGCAGGAAGCTTTATTTGCCGATACGGTCAAAGCAAAGATCGATATACGCAACCACGAGATGGCCATGATTGTTGCCGAGCGGAACGGTAGCCATACCTACGATCATTGCGTAGCTGAAGAAACGCTTAACTACCTGGTTTTTTGCGAGCACCCGCATGTTTACACCTTAGGCAAAAGCGGCAAGCCCGAGCATTTGTTACTGGATGAACAGGGCCTTAAAGAAAAACAGGCTACCTACTATCCCATCAACCGCGGCGGCGATATTACCTACCATGGCCCGGGGCAGATTGTGGTTTACCCGATACTCGACCTGGATAACTTTTTTACGGATATCCACCTGTACCTGCGCACGCTCGAGGAGGCCGTAATTTTAACCATGGCCGACTACGGCCTGAAAGGCGAGCGTTACCCCGGTTATACCGGCGTCTGGCTCGACCCGGAAATCCCCGAAAAGGCACGTAAGATTTGCGCCATGGGTGTACGCTGCAGCCGCTGGGTGACTATGCATGGCATAGCTTTGAATGTGAATACCGATCTGGATTATTTTAACCACATTGTTCCCTGCGGTATCGACGATAAGGCAGTAACCTCGATGCAGGCCGAACTGGGCAAACAACCGAATATAAACGAAGTTAAAAAAAACCTGCTGCACCATATTTCCGTATTGTTTGATATGGAAATGGTGATATGAAAACAGCTTTTTTAGTTTTGTTAAGTTTATGCTGTTTACTGGGATGCGCCAAAACGGCACAAACCGGCCAACAATTGTTTACTCAAAATACCGACACGACCACCAAATTGACCAATAAAACCACCTTACAATACCTGGCCCTGGGCGATTCGTACACCATCGGCGAGTCGGTCGAGCCGGCGCAATCTTTTCCCTACCAGCTAAAAACCGTTTTAACCGGGCAAGGGTATACCGTTGCTGATCCAAGGATCATCGCCGTTACCGGGTGGACGACCACTAACCTGATCGATGCCATCGCGCAAGCAAAACTTACACAGAAATACGATTTTGTGACTTTGCTGATCGGGGTTAACAATCAGTACCAGGGCAAAAGTCAGGCGCAGTACCGCACCGAGTTTGTGCAGTTATTGAATACCGCTATCACTTTTGCCAACGGCAATAAAAAACATGTTTTTGTACTGTCGATACCCGATTACAGCGTGACGCCTTTCGCACAAAACTCCGATAAGGCGAAGATCGCATCCGAAATTGATCAGTTTAACGATATCAACTTGTACGAGAGCACGAATGCAGGGGTAAATTACCTCAACATTACCGGCATATCGCGGCAGGCAGACACCGACCCAACCTTAATTGCGGTTGATGGCTTGCACCCCTCGGCAAAAATGTACAGCCTTTGGGTAGCCGGGCTGGCGCCCATGGTGGCGAATAATTTGAAATAAATTTGGAATTAATGACAATTGTCGTTAATTTTATGACAGATTGCTTAAAGTAAGGAATGAAGGAGCCGAAAAAATATCCGATACTGAGCGATGCCGATCCCGAAGAGTTGGTAAACATCGTTCGCGATGGGGTTGCTTTTCCGTATTTTGTTAAGCTGAGCGATAAGCTTCATTTTACTTTTGAGGAATGGTCGTCGTACCTGCACCTTTCCGAACGCACCATACAGCGGTACAAAAAAGAGTCGAAAACTTTTGACCCTATTTACTCAGAGCGCATTATCCAGATAGAGCTTTTATACAAACGCGGCAGCGAAGTTTTTGGTAGCGAAGCCAGCTTTAATACCTGGATGGAATCAAACATCGTTGCTTTGGGTAATGTTAAGCCCAAAGAGCTTTTAGATACTTCGTTTGGCATCCAATCCATCATGGATGAGCTTGGCCGTATTGAGCACGGCGTTTTTGCATGATACTTTACCGTTTAAGCAAACAGCAGTATATTAATGATCTGTCGGGCCGTGGCGCCGAGTTAACCGGCGGGCGCTGGAACAGCAAAGGCATCCCGGTTTTATACACCGCCGAATCGCGGGCACTGGCCGCTATAGAAATTGCGGTGCATATCCCACTTGGCATACTTCCATCAAACTATCACCTGGCAACTATTCAGATACCGGATATTGAACGCGCCGCCAGGATCAATATCGAAGATCTACCATCTCGCTGGGATGCACATCCTTTCATCAAAATAACGCAGCAGGTTGGCGACAATTTTGTTAAGGCAAATAAACACTTGTTGCTGCAAGTACCATCAGCTACCGTAAAAGGCGATCACAACTATCTCATTAACCCCCGTCATGCTGATTTTAGCAAGGTTAAGATTATCGGTATCGAACCTTTTGAGTTTGATTCGAGGTTGTTTAAGAAAGGATAATATTAAAATTGTCATTTCGACCAGCGGGAGAAATCTTCTGCTTCATGCTTATCAACTGCAGAAGATCTCTCACTATCGTTCGAGATGACATTTTTTGGATTTTCAGATCTAACACTCCGGCAAGCTAAGCGGGATATTGACGGCCAATCCCCCATCCGATGTTTCTTTGTACTTGGAGTTCATATCGAGCGCCGTCTGCCACATGGTTTTAACTACGGCATCCAGACTTACTTTGGCATTATCGGGATTGGTTTGCAATGCCAGTTGCGAGGCCGTGATGGCTTTAATGGCGCCCATGGTATTGCGTTCGATGCAGGGTATTTGTACCAAACCACCGATAGGGTCGCAGGTTAGGCCCAGGTGATGTTCCATGGCTATTTCGGCGGCCATTAGCACCTGCCTTTGCGAGCCGCCCAGGCATTCGGTCAAAGCAGCCGCAGCCATTGCCGACGATACCCCGATCTCGGCCTGGCAACCGCCCATTGCAGCCGAAAGTGTTGCGCCTTTTTTAAATATGCTGCCGATTTCGGATGCTGTGCAGATGAACCGGATGATCTTATCCTCGCTAAAACCGTCGCAAAAAACAATAAGGTATTGCAGTACGGCAGGCACAACGCCCGCAGCGCCGTTGGTAGGTGCAGTAACCACACGGCCAAACGAGGCGTTCTCTTCATTCACTGCAAGCGCGAAACAGCTCACCCAGTCCAAAGTATATTTAAAACCATTACCGCCTTCGCGGATGGCTTTTATCCAACTCGGATAATCGGTATACGCTGCGCCACTCAACAGCTTTTTATTCAGCTTATCGGCCCGCCGGGCAACGTTTAGGCCACCCGGCAGGTTACCTTTGGTATGGCAGCCTTTGTAAATGCACTCGTGGATGACGCGGAAAATATTGAGGATCCCGTCGCGCGTTTCCTTTTCGCTGCGCCATGCCAGTTCGTTCTCCATCACCACATCCGATACTTTTAGTCCGGTTTTAATACACCAATGCAGCAGATCGTTAGCCTTATCTATCGGAAAAGGCAGGTCGACCTCCGCTTTGGCCGATTTGCTTTCTCCCTCTTTAACTACAAAACCGCCCCCTATCGAGTAAAAAGTTTCGGATACGGCCCTGCCGGTATTTAAAAACGCCTGGAAAGTAACCGCATTCGGGTGAAAAGGCAGACTCTCATTAAACAGGAAGATCATGTCCTCATCTTTAACAAAACCTACCGGTTGCGATCCGCCTAAATTTAACCGGTGCTGGTTATTGATATCAGCAATCTTGTTGTCAATACGGTCAACGTCGAATGTAACCGGGTCATCGCCGCTTAAACCCAGCAAAATGGCGATATCGGTGCCATGGCCCTTACCGGTTTTGGCCAGCGAACCATAGAGCAAAATTTTAACCTGTACTACCTGACCCAAAATATGCTGATCGCTCAGTGTTTGAATAAACTGCTGCGCAGCGCGCCAGGGGCCTAAAGTATGAGAGCTTGAAGGGCCTATGCCAATCTTAAAAATATCGAAAACGGAAATTTGCTCGCGTTGCATCGGGCATAAAGTTACGAATAATACTGCTGATAAATTTTTTATGCAACGGTGGTGTTTATCAAATATTATTTTTACCTTTTACCAAAATTATTACCAACCTCAACTTATTTCACAATGGAAACGGATCAAACATTTGCTCAAACACCTGTGCCACGCCCTAAAAACTGGCTCGTAGAGTCAATTTTAGTTACCATCTTTTGCTGTCTGCCTTTTGGTATTGTAGGTATCATTTTCTCATCGCAGGTAAACAGCAAGTATGATGCAGGCGATATCGCGGGAGCTCTCAAATCATCGAAAGACGCAGGCACCTGGACCAAAGTAGGATTTTTTACCGGCCTGGGCATCATTATACTTTATGTCATATTCGTATTTATAGTAGGTGTAAGCTTTTTGGGTGCCTCTCACCACGTTCAATAAATATTTAATGAACTTTAAAAAGCCATATGCCGTGTTGGCTTTAGCCGGGATTATAAGTTTAAGCTATTTATATTACCGCTTTAACCCGCAGCATTACAGCTTTTTCCCTAAGTGCCCTTTTTATACGATCACCGGGTTTGATTGCCCCGGCTGCGGCTCGCAAAGGGCCATATACTGCCTTTTACACGGACAGCTTGTACAGGCTGTCCGTTTTAATTTACTACTGGTGTTAAGCCTGCCATTCTTGTTAGTTCACTTCGGGCACAAAGCCGCATCAGTAATATTAAAAAAAGATATACGGTGGCGGTTGCTTTATCGCCCTTTAACCCCGGTAGTGATTTTTACAGTTGTGTTGGTATTTTGGATAATGCGCAATGTTCCGGCATATCCTTTTATACTACTTAAAGCTTAAGCTTCGGCAGAAATACTCGAGAGGTGATTGTAGTCTTTTATCAGGATGTTTAAGAATTGCAATTCGGTCATATCTTCTGGTAGGGTAATACCTAAATGTTCTTTTATCCGCAGCGCCATATTGTATACCAAAACAGCATTACCGGTAGCATTGTAGCTTACGATCACATCGTGCACCAGGGTGATGTCTTTATCAGTAAGGTTTATAACCTGCGGAAAAACCGGCTGATATGTACTTACGGTTACCGGCATAAACGCAATGCTATCCATTTGAACACGTGGCTTGGTTTTAATCAGGGTTGTGCCGGCCACCATATCGCCTATACGTTGTTTTTTTTGAGATACTGCTACGGCTATCAAAGCACATATACCCGAACCGATGCTGAAATCAACAATCCGGAAAAGCCAGCGTATCAGGTATTGCCCAAAACTCGGGCGCGAACCATCGATACTGATTACCTTGATCTTCATAACCCGCTTACCGATACTTTGCCCGTTAAAAAAAAGCTCGCAAAGCAGGTCGTAAAAAACAAAAGCAACCAGGTAAACAATGATAAGCAGTATCCCAAAAACCTCGTTCCACGAAGTAAGCGAAGCCAGGAACAGCAACACCAAAGCAAGGCCGACAAATATGCCTATATCAGCCAGCCTGCCCAAAACGCGTTCGCCAAGATCGGCCACCTCGTAATCAATATCAATATTCTGGGCTGTTTTTATCTGTACAGTCTGCATTAAAACAAATATATACGGCTACCTCGAAATATTTATATAAACATTAATTATTTGTTGTTATTTTAACGAAAAAATAGAACGGCAAATATGCGTGAAGCTTTATTTGTAAAACAGAATACCGAACGCTGGAAGCAATACGAAAACTCGGCCACGACCGACCCGGACGAACTTGCAGAGCGCTTTATAGCTATTACCGACGACCTGGCTTTTGCCAAAACATTTTATCCAAAATCGAACACAACAAAATACCTTAACGGGCTGGCGGCAAGGTTTCATCAGTCTATTTATAAAAACAAAAAGGAAAAAGGCAATCGTTTTTTAGAGTTCTGGGCCGCCGAACTGCCGGCTATCTTTTATAAATACCGCCGCCAACTGTTGTATTCCTTCATATTTACAGTAGTTTTCACATTGATAGGCGTTGTATCGGCAAAGTACGATAATACCTTTGTGCGCCTGATATTAGGCGATGGTTATGTTAACATGACCAATGACAACATAGCCAAAGGCGATCCGTTTGGCGTTTATAAGCAGGAAAGCCCCGCGCTGATGTTTATGGGCATTGCCGCTAATAACATTTACTACTCGTTCCTGGTATTTTGTTGGGGAGCTTTTTTTTCGGTAGGAACGGTTTTCCAGCTTTTGCGAAATGGCCTGATGCTGGGTTCGTTTGAATATTATTTTTTCAGCAAAGGGCTTGGATTACAATCTATTTTAGTGATATGGATACACGGCACGCTGGAGATATCATCCATAGTAATAAGCGGCGCCGCCGGACTTACCCTGGGCAACGGCTTGTTATTTCCCAAAACTTACTCGCGTTTACAATCTTTCAAACAGGGAGCTAAGGACGGTATAAAAATGGCCCTGGGCGTAGTGCCTATATTTATTGTAGCAGCTTTTTTTGAAGGTTTTGTTACCCGGCATACAGGCATGCCATTGTGGTTAAGTATAAGTATTTTATCGGCCTCGGCGGCATTTATTACCTGGTATGTAGTTATTTATCCGGCAAGGCTGTCACACAAGCTAACTTTTAAAAACACCCTTGATAATGAAGACGACTATTGAGTTAAGAAAAACACGCGACTTTGGACAATTGATAAGCGATACGCTGGGTTTCATCCGCGAAAACTTTAAACCCTTGTTTAAAGCCGTTGCTGTTATATGTGGTTTTTTTATAGCTGTAACATTTTTAACCAATGTTTTAATAGACGATTCCATTTTTTCGGCCTTTAATACAGCGCGCACCCTGCAAATGAACCCCGATGCTCCTCAGCCCTTCGAGCCCTTGGGAGCCGATTATTTTTTGAGGGTCTTTTTCCTGTGTGTTTCAACTATGTTATCTTATATAGGCGTTTATCTTACAACTTTTTGCTACATATCGCTCTATCGCGAAAAAGGCAACATGCCACCAACGGTAGAAGAAGTATGGGCATATTTTAAGTATTATTTTTTCAGGGTGCTGGGCAGTGGTTTACTGGTAGGTATTATCATGATATTCAGTTTAATGCTTTGTGGTTTTGGCATCTATCTTATCCCCCCCTTTGCCCTGATACTACCTATCATCGTACTCGAAAACGCTTCGTTCTCGTATGCATGGGGTCGCAGCTTTAAACTAATCAAGGATTACTGGTGGCAAACCTTCGGGGTGATTTTTGTGATAGGCCTTATTGTAGGTTTTGTAGGCTTCTTCCTTGCTGTACCGGGCCAGATACTGCTTGTGGTTCAAATGATGGTGAGTACAAAAAAAGTAACCTTACCTGTTACCATTGTATCGGGTTTTCTCAAAAGCCTCATCCTGTTTCTATATACTGTGCCGGCGACAGCTTATTCTTTATGTTACTTTAGCCTGGACGAGATCAAGGAAAGCACAGGTTTGCTTGACCGTATCGACTCTTTCGGCAAAACCGATGTACCGGATGACTCTACATCTGAAGAATACTGACAATATGCCCAAACCGGTACTGATCATCCTCCTGCTTCTTTTTTCATATGGCGCATATTGTGGTCCTAAACCTCAAAAAACAGCGCCGCATGCACAACAGGTACTACATATCGATACAGAAAAAGTAAACCTGCATAACTTTGATAGCACAGCGCTAAAACGCTATGCCCGCGATAAGGACTTTCAATACGATAATGCAAAGTTATCCGGAGAATCGCTCTGGACCAGATTCTGGCGATGGCTTTGGGGGCGGCTTGGAGATATCTTCGGCAATAGTTTTAACGGCGGCAGGATATTTACCATTGTCGAATACGTGCTGATTATCGCTGCTATTGGCTTTTTAATATATGTAGTTTTAAAAATGGCGGGTATTGATGTGATGCAGGTATTCAGGGGCGCATCCAAAAAAATTGAGATCCCCTACGCCGAATCGCTCGAAAACATTCATGAAATTAATTTCGATGAAGAGATCGAACATGCCGTTAACAACCGCAATTACCGTTTGGCCATAAGGTTGCTATACCTGCGCAGCTTAAAGCAATTGAATGATGCGCAACTGATACACTGGCAGCTCGAAAAAACGAACGCCGCATATATAAATGAGCTTACCAGCGACGAATTACGGCGATCATTCAGCTTGTTAACCCGGCAGTTTGAGTACGCCTGGTACGGTAATTTTTTGATAGACGGAAATGCTTTTCAGAACATCAGTATACTTTTCCAGGATTTTAAACGCATGATGATATGAAAGACCTGAAGATTTATATCATTATAGCGTCGGTTCTGGTAGGATTTTACCTGGTTGCAGAATACAATAAGCCGAAACCCATCGACTGGAGCCCAACCCTGATTAATACCGATAAGATACCGCTGGGCACTTATATTTTATACAATCAGTTGCCGGATATATTTAAAGGTGCAAGGGTAATACAGATGCGCGAGCCTGTTTACAATGTTATTGCCGATCATGATTTTAAAAATGCAGCCTACATTATTATAACTGATAATTTAAAACTTACCGACTATGATTATGGCAAACTAACCCGGTTTATCAAACAGGGCAATGATGTTTTTATTTCTGCATCGTCATTTGGTAACGAACTTGAAAAAGAATTAAAGCTAAGCACCAGCCAACCATACTCAGGCAATGGTTATTTGCCGAGTATCAATTTCATCAGCCCCGGATTTGACAGCACAACACATTATGCTTTTAAAAGGCTCGGACAGCAATATTTTAATGAACTTGATACCGCCAAAACCTATGTAATAGCCAAAAACAGCAACGGCAAAAGCACCCTTATCAGGTATCAGTTTGGCGAGGGATCGTTATACCTGTGCACCAATCCTTTTTTATTCACTAATTATACTATGCTTCAGCCGCAAGGGGCCGATTTTGTTGCAAAAGCGTTATCAGTTGCATCGAAAAACAGGCCAACTGTTATCTGGGACGAATTTTATACACAGGGTAGAGACGGGGATGAATCTTTAATGCGTGTTTTTTTGCGTAACCCGTCATTGCGTACGGCATATTACATTTGTTTAATCACCATGGCGATTTTTGTGCTGTACGAAATGAAACGGCGCCAGCGCATCATCCCCATCATCGAGCCGCTGCGCAACAGCAGTGTTGATTTTGTTAACGTGGTTGGCCAGGTATACTACGAGCAGCGTAACAACAGCAATATCGCACAAAAAAAAGCGGTGTATTTTTTAGAATATATCCGTACACGTTATTACCTGCGGACCAATTTACTTAACGAAGAGCTCGTTGAGGTACTTTCGCAGAAAAGCGGGGCGGATACTGCCCTTTTACACCAGCTTTTTAACCAGATCAACATCATCCGCTCGGGCGTATACATCAGCGATAACGACCTGATCTCCTTCAACCGCAATATCGAACAATTTTATATTCAATCCAGATAAAGCATATGGAACAAGAGTTTTTTGAACAACGTACCGATTTGAGCAAATTAAGCCAGGCGGTTATACAGATTAAGGATACACTGGGTAAGATTGTCGTTGGGCAGCACGATGTTATCGACCTGCTTATCGCAGGTATTTTAGCCGACGGGCATATCCTGATCGAAGGTGTGCCGGGCATAGCTAAAACGCTCACCGCAAAACTGATAGCCAAAAGCATCGACGCACAGTTCTCGCGCATACAGTTCACGCCCGACCTGATGCCATCCGATGTGCTGGGCACCTCGGTCTTTAACCCCAAGACCACCGATTTTGAATATAAACGCGGCCCGGTATTCGGCAATATCATCCTGATCGACGAGATCAACCGCGCACCGGCCAAAACCCAGTCGGCATTGTTCGAGGCTATGGAAGAACGCCAGGTAACCATCGACGGCACAACCTATAAAATGAACGAGCCATTTATTGTACTGGCCACACAAAACCCGGTTGAGCAGGAAGGCACCTACCGCCTGCCCGAGGCCCAGCTCGACAGGTTTTTGTTTAAGATAGAGATCAAATACCCATCGCTTGAAGAAGAGATCGCCATCATCACACAACAACACCGGCAAACTACCGCCGCGCAGCTTACCGAGGTTAAACCGGTGCTGAGCGTAAGCGATATTATTGGCTTACGTGCGCTTGTACGGGGCCTGTATGTCGAACCTAAAATACTGGAATTTGTGGCTAAGATCATTCACGAAACGCGCAGTAATAAATCGCTGTTCTTAGGTGGTTCGCCACGGGCATCATTAGCTATTGTTAACAGCGCCAAAGCAATGGCCGCTATGAAGGGCCGCGATTTTATCACGCCCGAAGACGTGATATGGGTGGCGCCTGCAGTGTTGCGACATCGTATTATGCTTACGCCCGATAAGGAAATGGAGGGTGTTAGCCCGGACGATGTGGTAGCTCAGATCATACAGAAAATTGAAATCCCACGGTAAGTGAAATCGGCATTTAACCTTTTTTATAAAAACCTGTTTCTGCCCGGCCGGCTGTTTATATGCATTGGCCTGGTGGTGATCATGTTTTTGCTTTCGTTTTTCTTTTCGTGGCTGGGCGATATCCCCATGGTGCTGTTTACAGCGTTGTTATTACTGTTACTTATTGATACCTGGATGCTTTATCGCCTGCCAAAGGGCATATTTGCCCGCCGCCATGCTCCCGAGCGCTTAAGCAACGGCGACGAAAACGAGATAGGTATTTACATCGAGAACTTTTACTCTTTTAACATAGCTGCCGGTATTATTGATGAGATACCGCACCAGTTTCAAAAACGCGACGTACTGTTTAATACCGGTTTAAAATCGCGACAGCATAAGTTACTGAACTATCAACTGCGACCGACGAAGCGCGGCGAATACGAGTTTGGCGCATTAAGGGTTTATATTACATCGCCTATCGGCCTGGTAAGCCGCCGCTATAATTTTGAACAGGCCCAGAACCTGCCTGTTTACCCTTCGTTTTTACAGATGCGTAAATACGAGTTGATGGCCATATCAAACCGGTTAAGCGAGTATGGTATCAAAAAAATACGCCGCATCGGGCACAGCATGGAGTTTGAACAGATCAAAAACTATGTACCCGGCGATGACTACCGTACCCTGAACTGGAAAGCCACTGCCAGGCGCGGCGACCTGATGGTGAACAACTACACCGACGAGAAATCGCAGCATGTGTATTGCATCATCGATAAATCGCGCGTTATGAAAATGCCTTTTGATGGCCTGAGCCTGCTGGATTACGCCATCAATGCCAGCCTGGTATTATCGAGCGTGGCTTTAATTAAAGAAGATAAAGCCGGGTTGATCACTATTGCCGAGAAGAAAGGTGCAGTAGTCCCCGCCGAGCGCCGCCCAACGCAACTGAACAAGATAATGGAGGTTTTGTATAAAGAGAAGACCCGTTACCTTGAAACCAATATGGAATTGCTGTATAACATCGTGCGCAATACTTTAAAACAGCGCAGCCTTATCGTTTTCTTCACCAATTTCGAAAGCATGTCGGCATTGGAGCGCCAGTTGCCCTTTTTAAAACGCATTGCAAAATTTCACCTGCTGGTGATGGTGTTTTTTGAAAACTCCGAACTAAAAACACTAAGCGAAACGCCGGCTGCCGACGTGGAGGGCATCTACATTAAAACCATTGCCGAAAAGTTTGCTTACGAAAAGAAATTGATCGTAAAAGAACTGGCTAAACACGGTATACAATCCATACTCACGGCACCGCAAAACCTGACGGTGAATACCATCAACAAATACCTCGAGTTAAAAGCCAAACAGAAGATATAAACGGGATATGGACAGCCTCATGTTAATTTCGGTGAAGACACCGACATTGGCAAAACCTTATTAAGTTCTCGTATGTTCGGGCTAAATGACAGGTATAGCTTTCATATAAAGATCGTGTCGTCGAAATGGCATGAGGGGCATCCTGATTGACTTAACAGGTTACAACCCCGGCAACTTAACGCCCGCTCCTTTTAGCGTGGTTAAAACATTCTCATGCAGATCGAGGCTGGTTGCACCGAACTGATCGGTTTTGACCCATACTTTGGTGATGATGCGCACGCCATCCAGTTCCATGGCCGATACGCCGACAACAGGTTCGGGCGAGGGTGATATGTTTTCGGTTTTTTGGATGGCTTGTATAATGAGCGATTTGACCTGTTCGATATCGACAATGTAACCCAGCTTGATCTCGAAATCGATACGCCGGTGGCCCTCGCGCGTTACATTGGTAATGATCTCGTTAAACAACTTGCCGTTGGGTATGATCACGGTTTTATTATCACCGGTGAGCACTTCGGTATAAAATACCTGTATCGAGGTTACTACCCCGTCAACACCTTGGGCGATGATGTTATCATCGATAGTGAATGGTTTTAAAATTAATATAAAAACACCACCGGCAAAGTTTTGCAGTGTACCCGACAGTGCTAAACCGATAGTTACCGTAATAGCGCCGGCAAGAGTAGCAAAAATAGTGACACCTATGCCAACAATATTCATTACCAGCAAGGCGAGCAATATATGCAGTGCGCTTATACTTAAACTGAGAAGAAAGGGCTGGAGTGAGGAATGTATTTGTTTTTGGGTCATTTTACCGCGCACCCTGTTTTTAACGGTGCGGATAATTCGGAGGCCTATAAGGTAAACTACAACGCCGACTAATATTCGCGGCCCATAGTTAATAACCCAATCAGTTGCTGCGGCATAAAATTTCTTCCAATCCATACCGCAAAGGTATTTTTATCTGAAGAGAGTTACAAATAACTGCGGCCCTTCAATAATGGCCCACCCAATGATGAGGTTGGATACTTGTTTGGTTTTTTCACTTATCGCTTTCATACCCGTAAAATATCAAACGTTGTGCCTTTTTTAGGAGATAGACCGTTTTAAGCTAAATACGTTTAACCTGTTTTACAGAATTTTAAAAATGATATATTATTGTTACATAACACACTGAAAATTGCCATTTTAACAATATCAGCAGTGTATAAAAAACAAAACCCTGTATGCAATTGCATACAGGGTTTTATACAGTGTTATTTTTTGGACTTGAATTACATCATGCCGCCCATGCCACCGCCCATTGCGCCATGGTTATGGCCGCCAGCAGGCTCTTCTGAAGCTTCGTCGGCCAGAACAACCTCGGTGGTTAACAACATCGCAGCGATAGAAGCAGCGTTTTGCAAAGCTACACGGCCAACTTTAGTCGGGTCGATAACACCGGCGCCGATCAGGTTTTCATATTTATCGGTACGTGCGTTGTAACCAAAGTCGGCTTTGCCTTCTTTAACTTTTTGCACCACGATCGAACCTTCGATACCTGCATTTTCGCAGATCTGGCGCAGCGGCTCTTCAATAGCGCGGCGGATGATCTGTATACCGGTGTTTTCGTCTTCGTTATCGCCTTTAAGGTCTTTCAACGATTCAACTGCGCGGATGAAAGCTACACCGCCACCAGCCACGATGCCTTCTTCAACGGCAGCGCGGGTTGCGTGTAAAGCGTCGTCAACACGGTCCTTTTTCTCTTTCATTTCCACTTCCGATGCGGCACCTACGTAAAGTACGGCAACACCGCCCGATAATTTAGCTAAACGCTCCTGCAGTTTTTCTTTGTCGTAGTCAGAAGTGGTAGTTTCGATCTGAGCTTTGATCTGGTTAACGCGGGCCTTGATCTCGTCGGTGCTGCCTGCGCCGTTGATCACGGTTGTGTTGTCTTTATCAACAACGATTTTCTCAGCAGTACCTAAATACGACAGGTCGGCGTTCTCTAATTTGTAACCTCTTTCTTCCGAAATTACGGTACCGCCGGTCAGGATAGCGATATCTTCCAGCATAGCTTTACGGCGATCGCCAAAGCCGGGAGCTTTAACGGCAGCAACTTTCAGCGAGCCGCGGATCTTGTTCACTACCAGGGTAGCTAAGGCTTCACCGTCCAGGTCTTCAGCAATGATCAGCAAAGGTTTGCCGGTTTGTACTTGTTTTTCCAAAATTGGCAATAACTCTTTCATCGATGAGATCTTTTTATCGTAGATCAGGATGTAAGGGTTATCCAACTCCACTTCCATTTTATCGGCATTGGTTACAAAGTATGGCGAAAGGTAACCACGGTCGAACTGCATACCTTCAACAGTTTTAACTTCGGTTTCGGTACCTTTTGCTTCTTCAACAGTGATCACACCGTCTTTACCAACTTTTTCCATTGCTTCGGCAATCAGCGCACCTATCACCTCGTCGTTATTGGCCGAGATAGAAGCAACCTGTTTGATTTTGTTATTGTCTTCGCCAACGGTTTGCGATTGTGCCTGCAGGTTTTTCACCACAGTTTCAACAGCTTTATCGATACCGCGTTTCAGATCCATCGGGTTAGCGCCTGCAGCTACGTTTTTAATACCTGCAGTTACGATAGCCTGGGCCAATACAGTAGCCGTAGTAGTACCATCGCCTGCAATATCAGCAGTTTTCGAGGCTACTTCCTTAACCATTTGAGCACCCATGTTTTCGAGGGCGTCTTTCAGTTCGATCTCTTTAGCTACGGTTACACCGTCTTTAGTGATTGCCGGCGAGCCGAATTTTTTATCGATGATTACGTTACGACCCTTAGGGCCTAAGGTTACTTTAACTGCGTTTGCTAAAATATCAACACCACGTTTCAGGGCGTCGCGCGCTTCAACATTGTATTTAACTTGTTTTGCCATTTTTTTAATTTTTTTGTTGGAATGTTTGAAAGTTTGAATGTTGTAATGTTTTTTGCGGCTGATAACTTTTCAACCTTAAAACATTTCAACTTTACAACGAATTAAATTTACAGAACCGCGTAAACGTCGGATTCACGCATGATCAGATACTCTTTACCTTCGTAGGTAATTTCGGTACCGGCGTATTTACCGTATAAAACCTGGTCGCCTACTTTAACGGTTAAAGGCTCATCTTTTTTTCCATCGCCAACAGCAACAATAGTTCCGCGCTGAGGTTTTTCTTTGGCAGTGTCTGGGATAATGATACCAGAAGCGGTCTTTTCTTCGGCAGCGGCAGCTTCAACAACCACCCTGTCTCCAATAGGTTTAATTTTTAACGACATAGTTATACTTATTTAATTGTATTGATTTATAAATGTTACAGTACCCTATCAGCATCAATTATGCCAAGGGCGCCCAAACGTACATATTGGCGCACGACTTGTCAAAATTACATTAACTATAAAAATAGCTTAACTTAACCTTAACAACGCCGTGTCAAGGTGTCAGGTGGTTCTAAAACAAAAAAAGACCTAAGTCGGGTACCTAAGTCTTTTTCTTATGCTATTCTATGCCTTTTATGGTTTTTTAGGGTTGGGAACAACCGGCAGCGGCGCTGCTTTACCAGGCGTTGCTGTATTGTTAGAAGGTGTTAATGATTTTTCTATCTGCTGCTGGTTACTGATATCTGTTTTAGCGCTGCCGCCTTTGCCAATCACATTAATAGCTAACGACAATACCATTAAGGCAACGGCCAAAATCCAGGTGCCTTTTTCTAAGATATCGCCGGTTTTTTGCACGCCTAATAATTGCGATGAGCTTGAAAAGTTAGATGATAAGCCACCTCCTTTAGGGTTTTGTATCAACACAATGGCACCTAACAACACACATACAACAACGGCAAGGAATAATAAAAAATACATTTTTTGTTTATTTAGTTGATTTCTTTTCTAATAATTCGATCTGGGCCACAAAGTAACTGCTTTTTTCCGGGAATTTCAACAACAATTTTTTGTAAGTAGATATGGCTTTGTGATATAGCATCTGGTCGATATAAATATTGGCCAGCGTTTCGGATACCAGGGCGTCCTCATCCTCTGAGCTTTTACGTGCCTTGTTTTCGTTATCGATCTTATCGAGGCTCGGTGGTTTCATCTGCGGCTCTTCCTGGATAAACCTGTCGATAATGTCATCCTCCTTATGTTTTACCGGTGTTTCTTCGGCTGGCTTAACCACGTTCTTATCCAGGTCTTCGATCGTGGTTAAATGGAAAATATTTTCGTAATACTGCTGCTGTAATTTATCGGGTACGTTAACCTTTACCGGCTTAGGCATTGGCGGTACTTTGTACGATGCGTAAGGCTGATAGGTATCGGCATGCTCCTGCCGCGTTTTATCGAGCCACCACATAAAGGTATACGGCATAGTTTCGTCGTTATACCGCGATACGGTGCTGTTATCCTCTTCTGCAACCGGCTGTTCGGTTACCACAGCGACAGCCGCTGCCGGCGGGATACCTGCTGTGGGCGCCGGGGCAGCCTGTATGGGTTCAACAGCTACTGGTTCAGGTTTAACCGGCCCGGCTTCGGCAACAATATTCCCTGCCTGGAAACCTTCGGCTAAGGCCGCGGCCATGGCATCGCCAAAATTATCTGTCAGGTGATCATCTTCAATTTGTGCCGCAGTTTCGGTTTGTGATGTTCCCGCCACATCATCCGCTGTTTCGAACAACCTGCTTTCCTGCTCCAGGTCAACATAGGCCTGTTCGGTTTCATCTGCTATAGCGGTGGGTTGTACTGAGGTCTCATCGTCATGATCAGCTTCTTCCGGGTATACGTGCTTTGCAGGTAATTCGTTTATCTCATCGTCTTCTTCGTTCCCTGCAGCAACTGCACCGGCTACCTCGGCCCCGAAATCAAACCCGGCATCAGCATCACCTATAACCGGTTCAGCATTTGAAGGATGCTCAAACCGGATATCGTCAATACCGGTTATCTCATCAAAAACCTCGTCGTCTATCTCGGTCGAAAACTTGTATTCAACTGGTTCTTCCTCCGCCTCCCGGGCAACAAGGGTTTCGGGGGTCTCATCGGGCTGGTGGAAAAAGTTGATCGTATCTTCCTCCTCGTCAAGGGGCAGGTATTCTTCCTCATCAAAGTTCTCCAGGTCGTCATCAGGCATATCAACCGGCAGGTATGCAGGTTCGGCATGTTCGTGTGCAGGTTCGGATACGGCGGGCTTTTCTTCTGTGGGGGTTCCTCCGGCTAAAGGAGCAAGAGTTTCCTCTTGTACCGGTTCGGCCTGGTATTCGTCTGATATTTCTGCAACCTCTGTATTGATATAATCTGAGGTTGTAACCCGCGGTACATGTAATACCGTACCGGCAAACACACCGCCTATCTGCGCAGGTTCGGCAGGCGATAATTTTTCGGGTGTATTAATTATTTTATAGAGTACCGGGCGTTCGGGTGCATAAGCCGCAGCCGATTTAAGCTTTGGTTCAAATGCTTCGTGGTTATTTTTTGTGGCACGGGCGAGCATGGCATGCAGCAAACCCATATGCGGAAACATATCGATCAGGCTCTCGAGTTTCTCAATATCCTGTTCGCCAATATGATCCGGATTTGCGATAATATCGGCAAAGAAATTCTTTTGCCCGCTGTTTAATATGCTTTCCACGTGGTTGAAAATACGGCTTTAGCTACCAATTTGCAAAAGCTTTGTTAAATATGTCTTCGGTAAGCTGTTTAGTAATATCGGTGATCAGGGCTTGCTCCTGCGTAGAAAGATCGCCGGCATAGTCCTTAAACCGCGAAAAGCTTGTTTCGTAACTGTAGCCCTTTGCAGCCGGATCTTTTAAATTAACTACATATTTTACATTTACGGTAATGGTTAACCGGGTTAAGCTGGCTATCGGCGCGGTATTACCTACCGGCGCCTGAACCGCTGCCGGAGCGATACTATAACCTGTAATACTTCCTGATAAAACGGCATCGGCATCCTCGGTACGTACAATTTTCAACCTGGTTTCCGAGCGTATCTTTTGCTTCAATGCTTCGGTAAACGTTTGGCTCAGATTATTGACAACCAACGGTGCATTGTTTTCAAAAAACTCCACATCGAGGGTTTTCATCTCGAGAGGTATAGATGCCCCGCTCAGTTTTATGGAGCATGATTGCACGAACAACAGTAAAACAGCAACCGAAGAATAAAACAGATACTTCATGTATTTATAAGTTTAGTTCCTTTATCTTACGATAGAGGGTACGTTCGGATATCCCCAGTTCCTGCGCGGCAAGCTTGCGTTTGCCTTTGTGTTTTTTTAACGCCTTGCGGATCAGGTCGGATTCCTTTTCGACCAGCGATAACGACTCTTCAACTTCCTCAGCTTCGTGGGTAATGTTGAAGTTATCGTTTTTAGCATGAACGGGTTGCTGGATAGTAAATTGTTGGTCGGCGCCGTTTGGCAGCTCAATATCGCGGTAAAGCTGGTTAATGGTTTGCTGGTTACCGCTGGTATACCCTTGAGGAGCCACACCGCCGCCATGCTCGATGATATCGGCAACGAGCTTTTTCAGATCGACCATGTCGCGCTTCATATCAAACAGCACCTTGTAAAGGATATCCCTTTCGGACAGGTCTTCCTTGCCCTGGTTTTCGATACGCATAGGCAAATTGCGGCTGCCCTGCTCATGCGGGATATAGGTGAGCAAGGTTTGCGCCGTAATAGCGCGGTCGCGCTCCAGTACAGCCAGTTGCTCGGCTATGTTTTTTAGCTGGCGCACGTTGCCCGGCCACGAATAATTGATCAGCACCTGCTGTGCGGCATCGTCCAACTGGATAGGCGGGCTGCGGTATTTGGCCGTAAAGTCTGAAGTAAACTTACGGAAGATCAGATAAATATCTTCTTTCCTGTCGCGCAATGGCGGAATGCGAAGCGGCACGGTATTTAAACGGTAGTACAGATCCTCGCGGAACTTGCCGTTTTTTACCGCGTCGTAAACATCGACATTGGTTGCGGCGATTACACGTACGTTGGTCTTCTCAACTTTCGACGAACCTACCTTGATATACTGGCCCGACTCGAGCACACGCAGCAAACGGGCCTGGGTGCCTAATGGCATCTCGGCAATCTCGTCTAAAAAGATAGTACCACCGTTAACGGTTTCAAAGTAACCCTTACGCTCGCCGACGGCGCCGGTGTAAGCGCCTTTTTCGTGGCCGAACAGTTCCGAATCGATGGTACCCTCGGGTATCGCACCGCAGTTTACCGCGATGAACGGCCCATGCTTACGCGGGCTCATCTGGTGGATGATGTGCGAAAAAACTTCTTTACCGCTACCGCTCTCGCCCGTTATCAAAACCGAAATATCGGTGGGCGCAACCTGGTTTGCTATATCTATTGCCCGGTTCAGCAAAGGCGAGTTGCCGATGATGCCGAAGCGCTGTTTTATTTCTTGTATTTCCATTTGTTAGTATTGAGATATGCGTATTGCGTATTGAGATCAATCTCCGTCGGCAAACGCACTCATCACACAATTTAATTTTATCACAATACGCAATACTCACTACGCAATACTACTCAATAATCCTCCCTATCAACGTAGCCGTAGTACACTTCTCGGCCAATACGTTGGCGTACTGACCGGGTTTGTAACCTTCCGTCTTAGGAAACACCACCATGGCGTTCTGGTCGTTACGGCCGCAAAAGTCCTGGTCGGATTTTTTTGAGTAGCCTTCAATCAGTACCCTTTGCACCTTGCCCAGCTGGCTTTGTAAACGTACATGCGAATACTGCTGTTGTTTGGCCACGATCTCCTGCAGGCGTGCTTTTTTTACATCTTCCGGGATATCGTCGGCATAGCGTTTGGCGGCCAGCGTGCCCGGGCGCTCCGAGTACATAAACATGTAGGCATAATCGTATTGCACATAATCCATCATGCTCACGGTATCCTGGTGCTCTTCGTCGGTTTCGGTGCAGAAGCCGGTAATCACATCAGTCGAGATGGCGCAACCGGGCAGTATCCGGCGGATAGCGTCGATACGATCGATATACCATTCGCGGGTATAGGTACGGTTCATCATTTCCAATATCCGGGTATTGCCCGATTGTACCGGCAGGTGGATATAGTTGCAGATGTTATCGTATTTGGCGATGGTATACAAAACCTCGTCGGTAATATCTTTCGGATGCGAAGTAGAGAAACGTACGCGTAACTCGGGATTAACCAAAGCCGTTAACTCCAGCAAACGCGCAAAGTTCACATGCTCGTTGGTGGCCTCGTCGGTCCATTTGTACGAGTCGACGTTCTGGCCAAGCAGCGTCACCTCGCGATATCCCTCGTTAAACAGGTCGGTACACTCTTTAATGATGGAATGCGCATCGCGGCTGCGTTCGCGGCCGCGGGTAAAAGGCACCACACAGAATGAACACATGTTATCGCAGCCGCGCATAATAGATACGAAGGCATTGATGCCGTTACTGTTCAGCCGTACCGGGTTGATATCGGCATAGGTTTCCTCGCGTGATAGCAAAACATTAACCGCACGCTGCCCGCCATCCACCTGGTCGATCAGATTAGGCAGGTCGCGGTAAGCATCGGGGCCAACTACCACATCGACCAGCTTTTCTTCTTCCAGGAATTTTGATTTAAGGCGCTCGGCCATACAGCCCAATACGCCGACCACCATGCCCGGGTTTTTATCCTTGGCCCACTTAAACTCTTTCAGGCGGTTGCGAACGCGCGTTTCGGCGTTTTCGCGGATGGAGCAGGTGTTGATAAAAACCACATCGGCGTTTTTGTAATCGTTAGTGGTTTCGAACCCCTTTTCCGACAAAATAGACGCTACGATCTCGCTGTCCGAAAAATTCATGGCGCAGCCGTAGCTTTCAATATATAGTTTACGCCCATTCCTGTTTTCGGGCTGCTCTAACATTAAAGCTTCGCCCTGCCTGCTCTCATCGTGCGTTTTAACCGGGATATCTAACTCTGTCATTGTAAAAATTGAAGTGCAAAGATATAAAATTTATTACACCGGGTGACATATTGTCAGCACACGAATGTAATTTTTCAGTGAATTGAAGACCAAACAATTGCCGCATTCACAAACTTATCTGCTCAAAAAACGTAATAAAGTACCACAGCAATTCGATATATTGCAGTGGTGCAAAAACCTATGGCAATTAGTTTTTTAAAAAAGCGCTGGCAGCGTGTACTTTTCAGGATATTAATAACGGCTGCTGCGCTGGTAATTGTTATTGGCTGCGCTATTAACTTCTACTTCTCTCCAAAGCTCGATCACAAACTTAAAAGTACCGTTTTAACCAGTACCGACAGTCTTTACTCGCTCGATTTTACGAAAGCCAACTTACATGTGCTGCAGGGTAAGATCGTAATCAGCAACCTGGTTTTGCACCCCGACACAGCGGTTTACAGCCGCCTTAAAAAAGCCAGCTTGGCTCCCAACAGTTTATACGAGGTTAAGATACGGCGCCTGGTGATCAAACATGTGCATCCGTTCATGCTTTATTTTCAAAAAAAGCTGGATATTGATCAACTGGAAATTACCGAACCCGAAGTTGTGGTAAGCTACGAGCAGAACCGCAGCCAGGATACGGTGCTCAAAGACAAAAAGACACCTTATCAATTGATATCCAAACTGTTAAAATCGGTCCATATCCAGAGTATTTTGCTGAACGATGTAAAGCTGAAATATGTTAACCACGATGGCGCCAAAACTGATTCGATGGCATTTAAGGAGCTAAACTTTGCCGCGACCAATTTTCTGCTCGATCCGGTAACGCAGTTCAATCAAAAGCGTTTTTTGTTTTGCGATGATGTGAGCGCCGAGCTGAATAATTACTCCGGAACAAGTTACGATGAGAGATATACCTACCAGGTTAAGAAAATAAGATTCTCGACACGCTCGTCGGAACTAAATGTTGCCGGGATGAGCTTTTTGCCTACCGAACCGGCCATGCGCTTTTTTAAAAACAGCCATGCCGATTATTATACCATCAGGCTCGATTCGCTTAAGCTGAACAAGTTCGATTTTAAAACCTACAGCAAATACCACAAACTTTTTGCCGCCAACCTTAGCCTGAATACGGGTAGTTTCCAGCTTTTTGCTAACCCCGTACCGGGCGATTCGACGAAGGATAACAGCCCGAACTTCCCGCAAATGATGCTGAAAAGGCTCAGCATCGACCTGAAGATTGACACCATACACGCCCAAAAGATATCGGTATTGTATACCGAGCTGAACAATAAATCGAAACAGACAGGCACTGTAATTTTCGCCAATACCAGCGGGTACCTTTATAATCTCACCAATAACAAAGCTGCGTTGCAAAAAAACAGCATGGCCACAGCAAAGCTCGAAAGCTATTTCATGAATGTGGCGAAGCTGAATGTAGATTTTAGTTTTAAACTGGGCGACGATAATATGCCTTTTAGCTTTAAGGGCAGTTTAGGTGCGATGGACCTGAAAAAAGTAAACCCGGTAGCCATTCCGCTGGGGATGGTCAAGATAGCATCGGGCAAAGAGAAGCAGTTGAGCTTTAGTTACCTGGCCGATAAACAACAGGCACGGGGCAAGCTCTCGGTGCTGTATAACGACCTGCGGGTGGCGCTTTTAAAACGCGATAGCAGCGACAATACCAACCGGTTGAAAAAGATGAGCATTATGTCGCTGTTCGCCAATGCGCTGGTCATTAAACGGGATAACCCTGCCGGTAACGAACCTGTACGGATAGCCAACGTATTTTTACCCCGGGTGCCGCGCTGGTCGATATTTACATTGATGTGGAAGAGCCTGTGGGTGGGGCTGAAAGAATGCGGCGGTTATGATAAGCAGACCGAGCAAAGCGTAAAACAGCGCCTCGGCGAAATGAAGGCTAATAAAGCTACCCGGGCCATCCGCAAAGCCGAGCGTAAACAGCGGCGGGCCGAGCGCCGGGCCCGGCGGGAGTTGAAAAAACAGCAAAAAGAGGCTGAGAAAGCGGCGAAGGAAACACAGGAGGAAAAGTAATATGTTCGCGCTACAGGTGTGGACGCTTTAATCTGAAGAAGTTATTGGTGAGGACAACAACTGCGCGGAATATTTCCACACTAAGCGGGAGTCTGCCGGCTAAATTTCACTTTCATTTTTAACCAAAAAATCGTATATTGATAGCAAACCGGGCGAGCCGGAGAATTATGATTTTGATAATGGAGTCGCAGAATTAACGTAAAAATACCCATAAATACCCATGTGTTTATGACGTATTCGTCAGGGCGTGTTATGAAAATGGCAACGGTGATTAGCATGTGAGATCCCGAAACAAGTTCGGGATGACTCCGGCTTCTAAAACATCAGTAAGCATCGGGCAGTTTACGCGTATTGGCAAAAGCAAAAGTATATGCGGCGCCCCATTTTTCGTAGTCGACATCTTTGGCTTTGGTGACATCGATATTCACCGTGCGCAGCATGTAGGTACCCTCGAGGCTGAGTTTAAAAGTGATATGGCCGGAAGCATCGCTGGCTAACCTTTCGGGGTGTATCTTGCCGGCGGAGGTCTTCACCACCAAATCCACATGGGCATTGGCCAGAGGCGCGCCTTTAAATTTCACCAGGGCGGTCACATCATCACCATAACCTAATTTGTAGGGGTTTTCTTCGAGAATGATCTCGAGCGTTTGGCCGAGTTCTTTGTTGAATACTGTGCCATTAGGTTTATCGACGGTAAACAGGGTTTTAAGGTAAGTGGTGTAGCGCTCGCGGATGTCTTGCTGAAAGGACGCGCTTGCTTTTTCGGATAGCTTGGTGAGCTGTTCCTGGTCGAGCTCTTTGATCAGCGCTGCCCTGTCGAGCTCAACCACCGGGTACACCTGGTCCATCTCGATGAGTTGCAGGCCGGTATTTTCCAATTTATAGTTGGATAATATGGCAGAATCTGCATCTTTGGCAATTCCCTTTAAGTCGACCGTATTTTTTGACCCGGTGTGTAATACCAGCTTTGCGGTAGCTGCCGATTGGTATTGTACACCTTTCTCATTCTCGAAATAATCCCCTAATAATAAACGCAGGATGAGTTTTTCGCCCTTGTGCAGGAAAAAGTTATTGGGTATGAGGTAGTAATCGCTTGCGCGGGCTGCCAAAACAATAACCAGCAACAGGCACAAAGGAAAAAGGTATTTATTTTTCATGGAATCGACAGTAACAGAGAAAACCAAAAATAGGAAGATTTTAAAAACTACGTAGTTTTACTTTTATGATTTTTGACCGCAGGCAATTAACCGATTATACCCTTACCAGTTTTTACAAAAACCTGCTGTGGCCGCGCCTTGTTGAAGAAAAGATGCTCATTTTACTGCGCCAGGGCCGTATAGGCAAATGGTTTTCGGGCATCGGCCAGGAAGCTATTGCCGTTGGCAGCACCCTGGCCATGCATACCGATGAGTACATTTTGCCCATGCACCGTAACCTTGGTGTTTTTACCACACGCAATATCCCGCTTTCGCGATTGATGGCGCAATGGCAGGGCAAGGCCAGCGGTTTTACCAAGGGGCGCGACCGGTCGTTCCATTTCGGTACACAGGAATATAAGATCATCGGGATGATATCGCACCTGGGGCCGCAGCTTGCTCTGGCCGATGGTATTGCCCTGGCCGATGTTCTGGGACAGAACCAGCATGCTACATTAGTTTTTACCGGAGAAGGAGCTACGAGCGAGGGCGATTTTCATGAAGCGCTGAACGTGGCCGCGGTGTGGGACCTGCCGGTTATCTTCCTGATCGAAAATAATGGTTATGGGCTATCCACCCCACTTAATGAGCAATATCGCTGTAAAAATTTAATCGACCGGGCTGTGGGTTATGGCATGGAAGGCCGGCAGATAGACGGCAACAACATTCTGGAAGTTTACCATACCATCAGCGAAATTGCCGAAGACATCCGCGTTAAGCCGAGACCTGTTCTGGTAGAGTGTATGACTTTCAGGATGCGCGGGCACGAGGAAGCATCGGGAACCAAATACGTACCACAGCACCTGATGGACGAGTGGGCGTTGAAAGACCCGATAGCTAACTATGAGGAATATTTGCTTGATGAAGGCATCATCACACCCGAACAGATACAGCAAATACGCACCGAGTTTAAACAGCAGATAGAGCAGCAGGTTGAAAAGGTATTTACCGAAGCGGATATCGTGCCCGACCTGTTTCACGAATTGAAGGATGTTTACAAGCCTTTCAGCTTTAAACCGATAAATCCCGCCACAAATAAACAAACCGAAACACGCTACCTGGATGCCATTAGCGATGGGCTGCGTTTGGCGATGCGCAAGTTTGATAACCTGGTGATCATGGGGCAGGATATTGCCGAATACGGCGGTGCGTTTAAAATAACCCAAGGCTTTGTGGAGGAGTTTGGCCGCGGCAGGGTACGCAATACACCGATATGCGAATCGGCCATTGTGGGTGCGGCGATGGGTTTATCCATCAACGGTTATAAGGCTGTGATGGAAATGCAGTTTGCCGATTTTGCCAGCTGCGGCTTTAACCAGATCGTAAACAACCTGGCCAAAACCTATTACCGCTGGAACGAGGGCGTTGATGTGGTGGTACGCATGCCGACGGGCGCAGGCACCGGCGCAGGGCCGTTCCACTCGCAAAGTAACGAGGCCTGGTTCACCAAAACGCCGGGATTAAAAGTGGTTTATCCGGCTTTCCCTGCCGATGCCAAAGGTTTGCTGCTTGCTGCGATTGAGGACCCCAACCCGGTGATCTATTTCGAACATAAATACCTGTACCGGAGCCTAAGCGAGCCTGTACCGGACGATTATTATACCATCGAGATCGGCAAGGCAAAAATTATCCGTGAGGGAACCAAAGCCAGCATTATCACCTATGGCTTAGGGGTACACTGGGCCATCGAATATGCCGATAAGCATCCGGAAACCGCTATCGAAATTGTCGACCTGCGCAGTTTACAGCCCTGGGATACAGATGCAGTTGAAGCCAGTGTAAAGAAAACGGGCCGGGTTTTGATATTGCACGAGGATACCCTGACCAGCGGTTTTGGCGGCGAGATAGCAGCACACTTAGCCGAACACTGTTTTGCTTACCTGGATGCCCCAATTGTGCGTTGCGCCAGCTTAGATACGGCCATCCCAATGAATAAGGAGTTGGAAGAGCAGTTTTTGGCAAAGGCAAGGTTGGCGCAGATGATGGAGAGGTTGCTGGGGTATTAAAGAATTTTACCGCTTTTCGCCCAATTTTGGCTAGTACGCAATGCGGATAACATTTTGTACAGCTTATTTAAGCCAAAGGTACCAACTTCGCCATAATCGGTTATTTCCTTTACAGAACCATCCCTAAACCTGATCCGTAAAGTCGCGGTTTGATCGTCTGTCCAGGGCACGGCGTAATGATCTTTGAGGTTTTTGATGCTTATATAGTTGATCAAGGCGATGATGCCGATGTAATCGGCTTTATCGATTTTCGCGGTAAACTTCCCATCGACAGGGTTATAGAAATTTGCATGATATAAAGCATCTCTATCCTTATTAATAGCTAAAGTAAAAGAGGGGCAGCTACCCAGGCATGATGAGTTTTTGACGATTATCGAGTCGATAGCATACCTAGCTGGCTTTTCATTTTTTTCAATAAAAGCTCCGTATTTATAGATAAGTGTATCTATCTGTCCGTATTGTTTGTAATTAAAAACCCGCGTACGATCGGGTTCCTGTTTAACTTGGTAAAACAACAATGCGGGATGATTATTGATGGTTGCAGGTTTTCCCAACTTACATTTTTCAAAAACATCATGCGATAGCTTAAATAGTTTAAAAGTGTTGTCTCCGTTATCCATTGCCACATATACATCATAATTATACCAATGGCTGGTTACAATAATATCGGTAAGCCCGTCTTCATTAAAATCGAATTTTTCCCAATTGTTGATCTGCCATTTTTCAGCAATACCATCACAAGCCAGTTCTTTGCGTAATACATCAGTCGGTTTTATGATAAATTTGACCCGATCTTGCCCTTTCTGAATGTTGGGACTGAGAGATATAATAAAATCGGCGACATCCTTGTCTGTTTTTAGGTTATCTATTTTGTTTGAAAAAACGCTATTTGCAAAAAACGCTAATAAAAGCGCAATAAAAGATATTCTCATACCTAAAGTTACACAAAATCCCTAACTCACAAATTCCACAATTCGGGGTTTTCGCGGTAATAGGTAATCTTTTCAATGGCTTCGCGTACTTCATCGCTCGATAGTTCCTGGTAGCCGTCGGCCGTGTACGAGAATACTTTATCAGGTATTTCGAAAGTGATATAGCCCATGTAGTCGGGGTTATCTTTTTTTACCGGTTCCGCATCGTAATCATACTGATGTTTTTTGTAAATATGGTAGTTGACCGAAATGACAGGATGACCATCCAGTTCGACTTTGGTTTCGGGAACCACCATCAGGGGTTTGTTGTTATCCACAGAAAAATATAATGGCTTCATTGTATCTCCTTATTCTGAAAATACAACGACAACAAGGCTTTGTTTTATTCTTCGATCAGTTGTACCTCTGCAACCGGGCTGAAAAGGTAAATACGTTTACTGTCTATCTCGATACATTTGTAGCGTTTACGCACCCGCTCCTGTTTGCGGAAGATACGGCCGTCTTTGATCTTGAACAGGGCATGCGCCGGTAGTTTCTCGATGGTGAGATGATCGGGTTTTGGCGCATCGTACTTACGCAGTGAGCGGTACAGGTTCAGGTCGGAACAGCTTGATGCCGCCGGGTTGTTCAGGTAGTTTACGATCGCGTGTTTGATATCGGGTGGGAAAATATCCATCTCGAAAAAAGGTTGCATCATCCGTTTAAAGTTGGCCTTCCACTCGGCGCCATGGGGTTTAACCTTATTTTTGTGTTCGTTCCAGGTGTGCAGGTGCGCAAATTCGTGCACGGTTGTTACCAGGAAAGCATAAGGGTTGAGATCGTAATTTACCGAAATGCGGTGTCCTTGCCCGCCAAAAGGGTGCCGGTAATCGCCAAACTTGGAGTTTCGGTTTCGCGACACTTTAAACTCACAAAAAAAATAATCTATCCAGCGGCTAATCAACGGCGCTGCCTTAGGCGGCAGGTACGTTTCCAGAATTTTTACTTTATCCAATTTTACCTCAATAGCAAATATCGGCGATCGATAGCTATTCCGCAAAGGCTGTGACGGGAAAATTACTTTATTTCAAGATATGATACGTAATGAAGCTCGCCAGGTAGGCTAACACCGTCATATAAGCGAATTGTGCAACCGGCCAGCGCCAGTTTTTAGTTTCGCGGTATACTACAGCCACGGTACTGGCGCATTGCATGGCAAAGGCATAAAACATCATGAGCGACATAGCCACAGCGAGCGTAAATACGGGTTCGCCGGTTTGGGGGTTACGGGCGTTACCCATCTTTTGCTGTACCGATTCCATCTTTTCGGCATCGCCGTTTACACTGTACATGGTGGCCATGGTACCCACAAATACTTCGCGCGCAGCGAATGAAGTAATCAGCGCAATACCGATCTTCCAGTCGAAACCCAGCGGTTTGATCACGGGCTCTATCACATGGCCCAGCATACCGGCATAAGAGTTTTCGAGCTTTTCGGACGCGATCATCCGCTGTACACTATCGGGGGCAGCTTTTTTCAAAGCAGCGAATTGAGGCTGTTTATATTTCTGTTCGATGTTATCCATCTGCCGGCCCGGCCCGAACGATGCCAGCACCCACAGGATGACCGATACGGCTATAATGACCTTGCCTGCCTGGATCACAAAGGTTTTAGCCCTGTCGTACATGGTATGCGCCACGTTTTTCCAGCGGGGCATACGGTATACGGGCAGTTCCATAATAAAATAGCCGCGTTCACGGGCGCGCAGCACATGCTTCATCACCCAGGCCACCACCACTGCCGATACCAGGCTAAACAGGTACATCGCCGTTAAGGCAAGCCCCTGCATATTGAATATCCACCAAACGTTTTTATTAGGCACTACCAGCGATATGAGCAAGGTATAAACCGGTAAACGGGCCGAACACGTGACCAGCGGCGTAACCATGATGGTGATCATCCTGTCCTTCCAGTTCTCGATGGTGCGGGTGCTCATGATGGATGGCACGGCGCAGGCAAAACCGCCGATGAGCGGCACTACCGATTTACCGTTCAGGCCTACCTTACGCATGATCTTATCCATCATAAACGTAACACGCGACATGTAGCCGGTATCTTCCAGTATCGATATGAATGCAAACAGGATGGTGATTTGCGGGATGAATACCATTACCCCGCTCAAACCTGCGACAATGCCGTCGGATAGCAGGTTGGTGAGCGGACCAACTGGCAGGTAGTGGTGCAGCGCGGTTTGCGTCCACGTAAATCCATCGGATATGAGCTCCATCGGGTATTTCGACCAGGCGAATATCGACTGGAATATAAACATCAGGATGGCAAAGAAGATGATAAAGCCGAAAACTTTATGCGTCAATACTTTATCTATCCGGTTGCTGAGGGTCTCGTCTTCGGCGGTTATTTTTTGCGTAACGGTATCGTAAAGCAGGTCGTTGATGAAATTATACCGGGCAATGGTTTCGGCACCCTGTGCTTTTTGCGAATGGAAAGAGTATTCTTTTTCCAGTTCTTCGATGTGGTCGCTTTGCTCTTTACTTAAAAACGTCAGCGTTTCGTGCTGGTGCGCCAGCTGCAGGGCAAAGTAATCGTTATCGATATGGATATCCTGCCTGATGCGGCCGATCAGCTGTGGCGCAATAGATTCGATATCGATGCTATCCTGCTGCAGGGCAACTTTATTGGCAAAAGCGATAGCCTGTTTGAGTTGTACAATCCCTTCGTTTTTTCGTGCCGAAATAGGCACCACCGGCACACCAAGCTTTTCCGCAAAGCCGTTTACATCGATGTCGATATCGGCTTTCTTTGCCATATCCATCATATTGAGGGCAATGATGACCGGTATCTTCAGGTCGGCCACCTGAGTATAGAGCAGCAGATTGCGTTTCAGGTTGGTAGCGTCTAAAATGATCACCACCAGGTCGGGGCTTAGCTCGTTGGCTTTATCCGCCAGTACCGAAAATACGATAGATTCGTCGCGGCTTTTGGGGTACAGACTGTAGGTTCCGGGCAGGTCGACAATCTCGGCCGTGCGGCCATCAGGCAGGCTGCTGTAACCTACTTTTTTATCGACGGTAACACCCGGAAAGTTTCCAATTTTTTGGTTAAGGCCTGTAAGTACGTTAAAAAGCGTTGATTTACCGGTATTGGGGTTACCTACAAGTGCAACTCTGATGTCAGCCTTCACCTTGCTATATCACTACTGTAAAATAATGGTCGAAGCTTCGCGTTTGCGCAAGCTTAACTGGTAACCGGCAACGTTTACAGCTATCGGATCGCCCATGGGGGCAATACGCTCAACCTTGATCTCTTCGCCTGGTAAACAACCCATTTCCATCAGTTTTACCGACATTTCGAGATCCGTAAATTCTTTAACAGTACCTTTCTCGCCTACTTTAAGTTGTGATAGCCTCATTTTGTATATGGTATAACTCAACAAAGGTATTGCTTATTTAAATTAAATCCAAATAAGCAATAGCCTCTGCAGTAAAATTATTACCGCATGATGATGATCGGCGAGCCCGAGGCATTGGAAGCTTTTCCGCCCACTTTATTGATCTTATAAGTAAGTTTAAGATAAAAGTATTGCCCCAGGGTATTGGTTTGATAGTTTTGGATAACCCCGGTAGTATTGATGGAACGCTGGATACCTGAGTTTTGATCGAGCAGGTCGAACGCGTTCAACGAGAAGGTCAGGTTCTGATCTTTCAGAAAGTAATGCTCTATACCGGCGTTCCATAAAAAGAAGGTGGTGTTCAGATTGGCCTGCTGACCACGATAGGCAGTTTCGGTCAGGTCCGAAAATACACGCCAGGTTTTAGATGGCAGTACACTCGCTGTAAAGTTTCCGTTCAGGTTATAGTAGTGCTGATCGGCGGTGTGCTGATACGAGTTACTGGCTATATTGTAATTGATATATGGCCTGATACCCAGCTGCAATTTATCCATATCATAGTTGGAGCTAAAGCTTAAGCTCGGGTTAAAACGCGTAACTTCGTTACGGTTACCATTGATAAAGTTAATGTTACGGTTTAATGAATTATAGGCACCGATGCTATATTTTAAACCTTTTATACCGGTTTTGCGACCGATGTTAAAGCCAAGATTCATATTATAATTCCCATCAACATTAATGGGTTTTGATGTGGTTATCCCATTGGCATCAACGGTACTGGTTGTCGCAAAACCGTTCCATGTACGGCTGTAGTTACCATAAAAGTTAAAATAACTGTTGTTCTTATTATCAAAAAAGTTGTAGTTGGTGCTCACATACATCGAGCGCGATTGTGCCAGGTTAGGGTTACCCTGCCTAATGTACAATGGGTTGGTATTGTTAAACACCGTTTGCAGATCGGTGGCCGATGGCAATGCAACGTTGGTGCCAATGTTAAAGTAAAACGACGGACCGTTTGGCTTGCGGTAATTGAAAAAGCCGTTGGGCACAAAGGCCCAAACATCGCGGTTAACATCGTTTAGGATGTTATTGCTGAGCGATATGCCGTGCAAACCCAGTTCGGCAAGGGCCATATTGGCACCAAAATTGAACAGCCCGCTGCTTTTGGAAATGCCCATGGTTGAGGTAAAGCGGTGGTTGCGGTTATCGGAATTACCGGTATACAATGGGTCGAGGATTTCGTACCTGCCTGTTACCGCGTTATAATCAACGGTATATTGGTTGGCATCCTGCTTACGGATGTCGAACGACTGGCTGACGTTCATCGTGATCTTCTTTGCACGGTTCAGCAGTCTCACAAACGATGCCGTACCGGTTATAAAACTGGCGTCGTTATCCTGCGATGCCTGCTGGTTGATATTGCTGTTCAATCCACTATTTACATAGTAATAAGCCTGCGAGCGGTTGTTATAATCGGCGTTATTAGCCGAGTAATTGCCATTGGTAAAAAAGTTGACCGAACCTTTACCATTGTGAAAGCGGTGGTTAAAGGATAATTGCCCGCCAACCGCAGGGCTGTGCGTGCTTTGATCAAGCATCTGGCTAATGCTGTTGATGCTATCGGCCAACTGGTTAAGCGTGCCCGATGCCGATGACGAATAATTTTTTCGGAAAGTGATGGATGCATTGGGTTTAAAGGCAACACTGTTCAAACTGTCTATCTTATAATCAAACGCCATATTGAAGCGGTAGCTGTTACTGCTGTTGTTGCCGTTGCTCAGCTGTGTGGTAAACAGGTTATTGGGGATATCCTGCAGATCGGCTGAGCGGTTAAGCGTATTTTTAGACAGGATGCTCACGAAGTTGGTGTTGAACTTGAGTTTGCCATCTTTACCAAACTCATCGGTATAATTGATGCCAGCGGTATGGGTGGTGATCAAACCACCGCTTACACCTGAGAAAGCGCCGTTGATATCGGCACGTCCGTTTGAATTGACATTAACATTTATTGAACCGTCAGTCGAGGCGAAGGTGCTGAAAGCGTTACCTCCGGCAAAGTTGTTCAGATCATCCAGAGTAAAACCCGATTCGTTAACGTTGTTACTTAACGACAGGATGGATACCTGTTTCTTTTTATCGAAATGGTTCATGTTAAACTGGCCCAGGTAGCGATCTTCAGACCCGCCCGCCGCCGACATGTTGCCGAACCAGCCCGACTTTTTATCCTCCTTCAAAGTAACGTTGATCACCTTATCGCGCTGCCCGTCGTCGATACCTGTTTTCTTGGCGTTATCGGTTTTATCATCGATCACCTGCACTTTGGCGATGGCGTCGGCAGGCAGGTTTTTGGTTACTGCTTTAGGGTCGTTGCCAAAAAACTCCTTGCCATCAACTAAAACCTTGTTTACGTCCTTACCCTGCGAGGTTATCTTACCATCCTTATCGACATCAATGCCCGGTATCTTTTTGAGCAGTTCCTCCACATTATCATTCTTCTGGGTTTTAAATGCTGCGGCATTAAACTCAACAGTATCCTTTTTCACCGTTACAGCCGCCCGCTCATCGTTGATGTTTACCTGTTTCAGGTTGATATTGCTCGGCTCCATCACAATATCGCCCAGGCTGGCGTATGGCGTTATTGCATTGATCGAGAAAGGTAATTTTATTGGTTTTAAACCCAGCTGATAAGCCAGCAGGCGGTAATTACCTGTGCCCAGACCGGTAAATTCGATCACTCCGGTTTTGTCGGTTACCGAGCTGCGAACGATGGCTGAATCTTTAACGGTAACGATCGACACGCTTACCAGCTCAACCGGTTGTTTAGTTGCAGCATCTGTCAGCCGGGCCTTAACGGTACCCTTTTTTAACTGGGCCGATGCGGTTATAGTGTTCAGCAATAAGCATACGAGAAGGAGAACGAGATACGGAAAGTAGTTTTTTGCCATACGGTAGGTAAGTTTATTTACCTAAAAGATGCGCGCGCATGGCAAATGTTGCAGCAGACTAAAAATTTAGTTAGCAAAAAAAAATCGGACCTTACGAAAGGTAAGCGGCGTGTGCAGGAGCACCCGCTTTAGAAAAGTGCGGGCAATTACAGCTTTTATGAAAAAGACCGCATGAGCTTAAGCCGCTTAACAGCGCGGCAGCAAACAGGAGTTTAACTTTGTTTTTCATATTTCTGCGACCATATAGTTAACACTACACAAAACATGGCCATACTTGCACCTACTGTATCGGCAAACAGATCGGCCCATTCGCCGCTGCGCCAGGTAAATATATAAGCCTGTAAAATTTCGATGATCCCGCCAAATGCAACAGGTATCAAAAAACTTAAAAACTGCTGTAGCGGGGTTAAGTTATGCCGGGTATTTGCCCTTATTACACCGCTGCTCATCAAAGCCGTTAGTACGAAAAATAAACCGCAATGCACCAGTTTATCAAAACCGGCAAAAAACAGGTGCGAGTTACTTACGCCTCCCAATTTTACGGTACACAAAATAAAAATAATCAGGGCCCATATAAGCGTAAGGCCCTGATATTTAAACAAGTATCGCATTAAGCGCCGATAATGGATTGATATTCATCGGCTGTAAGCAATTCGCCAAGTTGTGAATCATCGGCCATTTCTGCCTTGATCACCCAACCCTGGCCGTAAGGGTCGCTGTTAACGAGTTCGGGCTGAGCATCCAGTACCTTATTCACCTCAATTACCCTGCCTGCAACAGGCATAAACAGATCCGACACCGTTTTAACCGCTTCGATGGTGCCAAAAACGGCCCCCATCTCCACATCATCGCCAACGGTATTAATATCCACATAAACAATATCACCCAACTCACGTTGTGCAAAATCGGTTATGCCAATGGTTACAAGGTTGCCTTCAACGCTAACCCATTCGTGCTCTTTAGTGTACTTTAACTCAGCCGGAAAATTCATGTTTATCGTTTTTATAACACCAAAAGTAGCAAAACTTTAAATTATGGCAATAAAGGCACTGCACTATATTTAATACCTGTACCATTAAAAATCACAGACCGGCTAACTAACGAAAAATTAAAACTATTAGTATATTTTACTGTTTAACATTTAATAAAATCTTAAAAAAATCTACCTATATGAAAAAGTTAAGTATGTTAATGGTTGCTTCAGCAACCGCATTGTGTATGCAGGCCTGCCATAGCAATACAGATAGTAAATCGGCAGCCGACAGTATGAACAAAGCGCACGATACCACCAAAATGGACTCGGTAAAAAAAGACACTACCAAAACCGCGATGACCGTTGGCGGCGACGATGCCAAGTTTGCCGTTGAAGCAGCCAATGGCGGCATGGCCGAAGTGATGCTGGGCAAACTCGCCCAGGAAAAAAGCGACAATGCAAAGATCAAAGAGTTTGGCGGGATGATGGTAACCGACCACAGTAAAGCTAACGATGAATTAAGAGCCCTGGCAAAAGGCAAAAATATTGCATTGCCCCTGGTAGTCGGAGCCGACGAACAGAAGCATTACGATGACCTGAACAAAAAAACCGGCGCCGACTTTGACAAGGCCTATGTAAGCATGATGGTTGACGACCACAAAACGGATATTAAACATTTTGAGGATGCTGAAAAAAACCTGAAAGATCCGGACCTTAAAGCATTTGTAATAAAAACCCTGCCTACCCTGAAGATGCACTTAAGCTCAATCGAATCGATTGAAAAAGGCATGAAAAAGTAAGTTGGCTCGGTATATTAATCAACAAAAGCCCTGCAGATAATACCTGCGGGGCTTTTTATTTGAACAACAAGTAAATCAATTATTTAGCACAAACACAGCAAACACCTTATACAGGAGCATCTTAAAAAATATTTCATTTTTTATTATTTATATCGATAAATATTTTACTTTTATATAGCGAAAGCATTGTGATACGGGTAACTGAGCAACCCAGGGCTTATTGATCTGTTGCATATAACAACCTTGTTATATTTTATTATTTACCTAAATTTTAATCACAATTATCCAATGAGAAAATCTTTTAAATTTACTATCGCACTTGCGCTGTTGGGCGTGGTGTTATGGGGTTGCAGCCGTAAGCCTGCTCCATCAGCCGGTACTGTAAGTAAAGTTGTTTTGCCGCCCGATGTCTGCAAATCGTGCGTGGTGGCAAAAGACACCTTTAACCACTGGTTTAAAAGCGGAACTCCCGCTCCAAATGGCCAGGTTTTGCCTGCCAACAGCGTAACATTTGTGCCTAACAACAACTGCGATTTTTACCGCTGGTCTGAACAGATGTTCCTGTGGATCACCTCGCCCGATTCGACCTATTCGCCTGGCGGCGGAATTGTATTGGAGTCGCCGGTGTTTTACAATGTTTCACCGCCCAACCCGGTAACCCACGAGCGTACGCTCAGTGCACATAAACCGGACAGTCTGCTCCGGATGACCGGTCACATCCGCAAACTCGGCCCTCACCGCCTGCCTGCATTCATGGATAAAAACGGCCGGTTATTTGAAATAGAGGAGGCTGCTAAACCCGTCGTAAAGGACGCAACCGGAAAATCAGTCGAAGTTGGGCAGATCAATCCCAACGCAAACGGCCCTGCGCAGCTTTTGGATAAAGCCGGAAAGCCAATTGCTCATCCTGCGGCATTGCTGCAGCATAAAACCGGTGCTAAATTTATCGTACAGCGTGTTAAAGTGGGTAAGAACTTTGTGTTTTTAGATAGTTCGGGCAAACAGGTGCAGGCAGAGCAGGCCCAGGCGACCGATGATATCCTGATGTCGCAGGGAAAATCGCTGGTGTATTACCTTACGCTTGTAAATGATGTGTATGCCTATTATGTAACAGCGGTACGCAATAAATCCCCTATGGTCGATTCGACCAGCTTTCCGATCACCGCAGCCGCCCGCGACAGCGTGTGCAAATATGCCCGTAAAACGGCGCATGCCACTCTGCCCGATTCGAACGCGCTGGCCATCGAGATCAAATCATCATGGGTAGAGGCGAGCACCTTGCCTAACCCGCAGGATTACGTAACCGTCAATGCTATTATCCCAACTTACGATACTTCCGACAGTACAAACTGGAAACCCAACGGCGAGAAAAAAGCTAAAATGGCTTTGGTCGGGATACATATCGTAGGCAGTGTGGCGCACCACCCCGAAATGGTTTGGGCCACTTTTGAACACGAAAGCAATACGCCGAACGCCAAATACCAGTATATTGATTCGACCTCGGCCAAAACGGTTAAAACCGTTCCGCAGGATAAGGGCACAGGCTGGCTGTTCAGCAATACAACCGATACATCGCTTAGCGCCTACAACAACTCGCACATGACGGATACCACAGCTACCGGCGCCACCACCGATAATATTATAGCCACGCCGGGCAATACGGTTAGCCCGAGCAATACCATGCAAACACTGCCGTGGGGCAGCGCGTTTGGGCAACCTACCAACCAGGAAGATAAAAGTTCGGCCGCATCCAACAGCGAGGTCATTTCCATCAATAACTACGTCCGCGATCATATTCCGGGAGCCGACATCCGTAAAAATTACCTGTTTATAGGTGCTATATGGACCTTTGGCGGCACGGGCCCTACCGGTACCGGCTACGACCAGACCACACCCGGATCGAGCCTTACCGGAGTTACCATAGGCACAAGCGTTTTGGCCAATACCACTATGGAAACTTATTTCCAATCGCCGCAATTTTCGTGCTTCACCTGCCACTCGGATAATGCGTCATTTGCACCTGATGCCATCAGTCACATATTCAGGCACCTGGAGCCCCTGTATGTTTTACACGATTCGCTGAATAAAGCACCCAAAAAGAAAAAATAGCAGCCAGCTATCAATATGCGCCCCTTCGGACAAATGTTCGAGGGGCGTTTTTTGTTGTGTGTATACAGGCAGTGTAAAATTCTTTTTGCAAGGCAATTTCTTGAGGGATGATCTTTAATTGTTGTTTTTAAATTATCTATACTTGCGTATGTCAAAACCTATAATAGCGGGTATTATGTCGTACGGCATGTCGGGCAGGATATTCCAGGCGCCTTTTTTAGAGGCTCATCCGGGTTTCCGGCTTAAAGCCGTTACCGAACGGAGCAAAAAAACAGCAGTACAGCGTTATCCGGATATTATCAGCTACGACAGCATCGACGAATTGCTGAACGATGCTGAAATAGAGCTCATCGCCGTAAACACCCCCGGCAATACGCATTACGACTTTGCTAAACGTGCTTTGCAAGCCGGTAAGCACGTACTGGTTGAAAAACCTGCCGCAGCTACCGCAGCCGAGGTTAAAGAACTGCACGATCTGGGCCGCGCCCAGGGCAAACAGGTATTTATTTATCAGAACCGCAGGTGGGACAGCGATTTCCAATCATTCAAACAAATTATCGAAAGCGGTAAACTCGGTAAACTGATCGAAGTTACCCTGAGGTTCGATCGTTACAACCCTGTTCTTAGTCCGAAAGTATTTAAAGAGGCGGCCAACACCCAGGCTAACGGCCTGGTTTATGATCTGGGGCCGCATGTGCTCGACCAGGCGATCAGCCTGTTCGGCAAGCCGTTGCGGTTTACCAAAGTAACAGGCCGTAACCGCCCCGGTACATTGGTTGATGATTATTTCTTTTTCCAGCTAAGCTACCCTGATCAGTTAAATGTGTTGGTCGCCGGCAGTTTGCTCACCGCGCAGCCCATGCCGGCTTTCGTTGCACATGGTACATTGGGTAGCTATCTCAAAGATCGTGTTGACGTGCAGGAAGCCCAACTGGATAAAAATATGCTGCCGACCGACGCAGCTTACGGAATTGAACCGCCGGGAAGCGAAGCAAAACTGATTACCTTTGCCGCCGACGGGAGCAAACAAATACAAATCATCCCACCGGTAAAGGGCGATTATATGGGTTTGTTCGAGGCAGTTTACCAAGCTATACGAAATAATAAGCCGTACCCTATTACCGAAGAAAATATTTTAGCACAAGTGGAGTTATTGGAAAGTCGAAACTCCTGATAGCAACATCAAACCCTATACTCAACATGAAAAGAGTTCTCTTACTGATTGCATTTATAGCCGGCATCACTACTTTAAAGGCACAAAATACATCCAATATTGTTAACATACCGCCTTATAAAATCCTGACCAAAGACAGCGCCTTTGTGACCCCGGCCAACCTGAAAAAAGGCAAGCCGGTGATGATCGTTTACTTCTCGCCCGATTGTACGCATTGCCAGCATTTTACCGAGGAGCTAAAAAGCAGGATGGATGCCGAGAAGAAAAAGGGTACAAGTATCTTCCGCAATACCCAGATCGTGATGATCACCTTTACCGCGGTGTTAAATATGAAACTGTTTTATATTGATTACGAGTTGGCTAAATACCCCAATATCATTATGGGTACCGAGGGCACGACTTACACCGTATTGCGTTATTACAGCGTTAAAACCACACCGTACATAGCGGTTTATGGCAAAAACGGCAAACTTGTTCAGGGCTTCGAGAAGATACCCAAACTGGACGACCTGGAAGCGACCATCAAAAAAGGATAACGGGAAGAGTTAAAAATTTTAACCTGTTTAGCAATAAAGTTACACAGGTAATGCGGCAACGAATTTGTAAAAAGCAGATTTTTGCCGCATGAATTTTTCGAGGCTTAACCTGACCGCAATTTTATTTTTTACCCTGTTTATTTTTACCACTAAGGCGCAGCAGCCTGTAGCACAGCGGCAAAACGGACCTGCCGATGGCCACATCGGTGGCAAGGTTATCGATGCGGGGAACGCCGAACCGGTGGCGTTTGCTACTGTCGCATTGATCAAAAAATCAGACAACCAGATTGCCAAAGCACTCCAAACCGATATACAAGGCGCTTTTAAGCTTGAGAATATAGCCTATGGCCGTTATCTTTTGCGCATTACTTTCGTGGGATATACCACCATCATTAAGGATAGTATATCGGTAAACCCCAACCACAAGATCATCAGTTTTGGCGTGTTGAAAATGTACGCCGGTAAATCGGCTATGCTAAGTGAAGTTAGCGTACGCTCAAAGAAAAGCAGTATCCAGTTAGGTATCGACCGTAAGGTGTTCTCGGTAGATCAGAGCCTGGTGAGCGAAGGCGGCTCGGCTACCGACCTGCTGGCCAACGTGCCATCGGTACAGGTGGATGTGGATGGGAATGTGAACCTGCGCGGCTCAAGCAACGTACGCATCCTGATCGATGGCAAACCTTCGCTGATAGCGGGCGGGAGCGTTAGCGATATCCTGCAATCCATACCTGCCAGTTCGATCGAGACTATTGAGCTGATCACTAATCCCTCATCAAAATACGATCCGGAGGGCCAATCGGGTATTATCAATATCGTACTCAAAAAAAACAAATCGTTGGGTTTTACAGGTACCGCATCTGCAAGTATCGGTACGCTAAATGCGTTCAACAGCAATGTGAGCCTGGCCTATCAGCATAAAAAAGTAAACATCTATGGCAACTATAGCCACAGGCAGAATAACCGCTCGGCCAATGGTTACAGCTACCGTACGCGCGATGCTTTACAGCCCGATACCATCCCGCAGAAATATAACCAAAACTCGTTAAACACCGGCAGCAACACCGGCAACCAGATCAAAGCTGGTATTGATTACAACCTGGCACAAAAAACTACGGTGAGTTTCTCGAGCAATATTAACTTCAGAGACAATAACCGCATCCAGAACAGTACCACGAACGGTATTAACAGTAAGAGTGCGCTGATCCGGAACCAGATAACATCCAACGATGCCGATAACCACGGCAATAACCACGACTTTAATATCGACCTGTCGCAAAAGTTTAAAAAGCCTAAAGAAGAGCTTACGGCAAACTTCTCGCTGGCGAAAGGCAACGAAAACGATATCGACAACCTGAATACCAGCCAATACACCTATTATCCCAAAAACGACCTTACCGTTAACAGGCAATATAATGTAAACGATGGCAATAACCGCAACTGGAACCTGCAAACCGACTATACCGACCCGATCGGCAAAGACGGCAAGCTCGAATTAGGCTACCGCACCACCTTAAACCGCGCCGATAACAATTTTATAGCCAGCGTTTTTAATGCAACCACTAACCAGTTTGTATACGATCCTACCATATCTACCCGCTTTATCTACGACGAAAAGATACACGCTGTTTATAGCAACTACCAGCAGCAGTTCGGTAAATTCGGGCTGCAGGTTGGCGCGCGTTTCGAAAAAACGATCATCAACACCAACCTTGTCAATTTCGATACATCGCACGTGCAAAACTATTTCAGGGTATATCCAAGCGTTTTCCTGTCCGAAAAGTTAACGGATGATCAAACCCTGCAATTAAGCTATTCGCGCCGCATCAACCGCCCGCGCGACAGGCAGATCATCCCTTTCCTGGATCGCAGCGACCCGCTGAGCTACCGCATCGGTAATGCTGATTTAAGACCTGAGGATGTACATTCGTTCGAGCTGAGCTACGCCAAATACTGGAAGTCGACCACGCTGACCTCGTCGGTATACTACCGCCGCACCAACGATATTATTCAGTTTGTACGTGGTGCTTACGATAACACCGGCATCACCATAACCCGTTTTGCCAACTTTAGTTATGGTACTGCAGCCGGTTTCGAATTTATTGCCCGTACCGATATTACCAATAAATGGAACATCACCAGCAACCTCAACCTGTATCAAAACACGCTGAAAGGAAATTCGGCTTTAGGCGTATCAGACAATGACGGCTTTGCCTGGAATGCTAACCTGACAACCAATATTACCCTGCCTTACAGCTTAAGCCTGCAGGTACGCGGCGATTACCAGGCGCCACAAGCCATTGCGCAAGGCAAAAGCAAGGCTAACTCGGGTGTAGATGCCGCATTGCGTTACGACTTTTACAAGCACAGGGCCAGTTTAAGCCTCAATGGCCGCGATCTGTTTGATACACGTAAGTTTGGCTATGTGACCGACGACGGTACATATCAAAGCAATGTGAACCGCCGTTTCCAGAGCCGAATGTTTTTAATGACCTTATCGTACCGTTTTGGCCGTGGGGGCGACGAAGGGGGCAAAGGCAAAAACAAGGACAAGAAAGACAAGCAACAAGATAACAACAACCCACCCGATGAGGGCGGCATGGGGCCGCAATAGGTTACAGATCGATCGTCAGTTCGGCGACAAAAGCATGTTCGCCTTTTGAGATATACAGGCTGTGGCGGTTTGGATACAACAGCTCTAACCGGCGCCTTACGTTGGTTAGGCCGATACCGGGCTGTTCGTCTTTAGGTAACTCCATATCGCTTATTTCGTTCACCACGCGAAAACAGATACGTTTTGGCCCCATAATTTCCAATGTGATGACGATAACCGGCCGTTCGGTTATGCCGGTGCCGTGTTTAAAGGCGTTCTCAACAAAAGGTATCAGCAGCATAGGCGCTATACTGTAACCGATACCTTCCAGATTGGGGAATTTGGTTTCGACCAAGATGTTTTTGCCAAACCTGAAGCTTTGCAATTCGATATAACTTTTCAGGTAAGCCACTTCTTTTTCGAGCGGCACCGGCTGGTCGTCGGTTTCGTAGAGCATATAACGCATCAGCCGCGAAAGCTGCATAATAATCGGCTCCAGCTGATCTGATTTTCTCCGCACCAGCGCAATCATCGAATTTAAAACATTGAACAAAAAATGCGGGCTGACCTGCGAGCGTAAAAAATTGAGTTCGGTTTGCAGATGGATCATCTCGCGCTCCTTAAGTAATGCCTTACGCTCGGCCTGGTCGAGTATCAGCCGGTAACAAAAACTGCATAGCAGCGTAATCAGGACCGACATCACCTGGAAGAAACCAAAGGGCGGGTGCTGGTCGAAATTAGGAGGCGGCGCATGCTGGCCCGCGCCTGGCATATCATGCAAATGCGGGTTAAAAGGCGTAACCAACTGACCGAATGCCAGCACATAGATTATCAAAAGCAAAGCCAGCGCCGGCCAGTATGTCCATTGCTTTTTTGAGCTGAGCAAGGGGTAAACCAGGTAGGTGTGGCAATAAAACAGTACCAGGGTGAAAATATTGTTCTGAAAAGTGTGCAGCCAAAAACGATGGTGTATTTCGGCGGGCATGTTGCCAGGCCCGGTAAATAACGGCATTACCACCAGCAACAGCCAGATCAGCAGCGGGGCTATTTTATAAAACCAGGGGCGATACGTTATCTGAGACATACCAGGCAAATTAAATACATCGGGCTTTCAGCTGCGAATAAATAAGATAAAAGCCTCAAATGTATCGACCAATACGTTAAAGAGTGTTAAAAAACGACCTTAAAACTCAATCTGTCACATTAAAACACAAAATTTACGTTTGAATTAGATAAAGGATGATCATATGATGCGCTGTTTGATTTTAGATGATGAGCCGCTCTCGTTAGAAGTGCTGGAAGATAATATTAAACGGACCGGTTTGTTCGAGGTAGCCGAACGGTGCTCGGCCCCGGCACAAGCCATGTTGGCACTGCAGCACGAGCAGATTGATCTTTTGTTTTGCGATATACAGATGCCCGGTATTAACGGCCTGCAACTGGTAAGAAGTTTAAAGAACGGCCCGCCGGTTATCTTTATAACAGCCTACCAGGAGTTTGCCCTGCAGGGTTACGAACTGGATGTGATTGATTACCTGCTGAAGCCCGTCGAGATCGAACGGTTTTTACAGGCTTGCCAGAAAGCTGTGCGCCACATCGAGCGGGGGCAGCGGCGCCATCAGCGCGATTATTTTTTTTTGCATGTCGATTATACACTCGTTAAGGTACCTTTTAATGACATTATTTATATCGAAGGCCTGAAAGATTATGTTAAGGTTTACCTGGATTCCCAATCCAAACCTTTGCTATCGCGTATTACTTTCAAAGCGCTCGAAGAACAATTGCCCGGCGAACGCTTTTTCCGGGTACATAAATCCTACATTGTTAACATCGACCAGGTACAGTCAATACGTAAGGGGCGCATCAAAACCGTACAGGCCGAAATACCCTGCAGCGATAATTACAAAGAGATCGTCGGGCAGATGACCGGTCGCTGCTGATCATCTTCGGCACATTCATCCTTTTGGTCGCTAAGATCAGGTACCTCATCGCATTTATTTGAGTTTAAGCGGCATTCAAGGCACATTTGGACGATTGACGTAGCCCGAATGAAGAAACTTTTCCTCGCCCTGTTTATACTTTTATCGGTTACCTGTTTTTGGGCAAATGCCCAGCAAACAGAAAAAACCATCAAAAAGGTGATCATCAACCACTTTTTCTCGTGCCCGCTGGATGCTATGCTCGACACGCTCCAGCTTCAATACCATATCCCCATCGTATTTGAGCGCGACTCGATGCATAAAATGGATGTTGTTGACCATTTTTTTGAAGAACCGCTGATCAACGTCCTGAAAAAGGTTTGCCGCGACAACGACCTGCACTACTGGATAGAAAACGACGGTACGGTGTACATGTTGCAAAAACCCGACGATCTGCCGCGTTTAAAGAGGCTGTATGCCTTTTTACAAAAAACCAGGGAGTTTCAGCCCAAACGGCTCGAACCGGCAAAAGGCCCGCCAACGCAGTATAAATTCTCCATCACCGGAAAGGTTTTCGATCAGCAGACGGGCGAGGCATTGCCCTCGGCCAACGTGCAGATCAGGGGCACCGACATCAGCGCACGCACCAATACCAGCGGCGTATTCACCATACTGGAGGTGCCGAGCGATACCTGCGTGGCCGATATCTCGCTGGTAGGCTATCAAAGAGATGCCTTCCGCCTGAGCACGCTCAACCTGAGTGAACCTTTGCAATTTGGCCTCTTCCCATCCTTTAACGCGTTGAATGTTGTTGACATTACCGATAAAAAGAACGGCGTGCTCAATACCGATAGTAAAAAGGTGAGCGTTCTGCAACTTACTCCAACCGCCTTAGATAAATTACCCAATATTGGTGAGCGCGATATTATGCGTGCCTTCCAGCTGATGCCGGGTGTAAGCGGCACCAACGAATCATCATCGGGCGCTTATGTTCGGGGCGGCACGCCCGACCAAAACCTCGTGTTGTTTGATGGCTTTACCGTTTACGAGGTCGACCACCTTTACGGCTTTTTCAGCGCTTTCAACAGCAACATCGTGCGCGATGTAGAACTATATAAAGGCGGCTTTTCGGCCAAATACGGCGGGCGCCTCTCGAGCGTAACCGAAATACGCGGCAAGGACGGCAACAGCAAAGAAACCAACGTTGGCGGCGACATCAGTCTGTTAAGCGTCAACGCCTTTGTCGAAACGCCCGTCGGCGATAAATCATCGGCCATCGTTGCTTACCGGCATTCGTATCAGGGGCCTTTGTACGATAAGATATTCGGCCAGTTTAACACCAGCACAACCGGCAACGGCCCGGGTGGCGGCGGCCCGGGCGGGCCGGGCGGGCGCGGGCCAGGCGGAGGAGGTTTTGGCGGTTTTCAGCAAACTACGCCCTCGTCTTACTTTTACGATCTGAACGCCCGTTATACCTACCGCGCATCAAACCGGCAAACCTTTAGCTGGAGCTATTACAACGGCGCCGATAATACCGATAACAGCCGTACCCTGCCCGCCTTCGGCGCCAGCAGCAGCAGTTTACAGCTCAACGATAAGTACGTTACTAATAATACCGGAACCAGCCTCAAAGCTACCAGCAGCTGGAGCAGTAAGTTATTCTCGGTAAACGCGCTCACCTACTCCTCATTCACGAGCGACCGAAACCGGGGCACCATCGGCAGCATTGTCGACAGCGGCATCACCAAATCGCTCAATAACGGCACCCTCGAAAGCAACCGCCTGCGCGACCTTGGGTTTAAATCCGACTGGGAGTGGCAGGCGAAAAGCAATTATAAGCTATTGTTCGGCGCTTATGGCTCGAGCCTCAGCGTAAACTACCAGGATATCCAGAACGATACCCTGGCCCTCATCAGCGATCAGCAAAAGGCATTTAACGGCGGCTTATATACCGAACTATCGCTCGACCCGATCCCCGACCTGCATGTCCAGCCAGGCCTGCGCGAAACTTATTACTCGCCCACAGGCCGGCTTTATACCGAGCCACGGTTATCGTTCACCTATAAACTCACCGACCGCGTATTGCTGAAGGGCGCTACGGGCCGTTTTTACCAGTTTGCCAACCAGGTAACCCGCGAAGATATTTTGGAAGGCAACCGTAATTTCTGGCTCCTATCCAACAACGGAAATATCCCCGTAGGCGTGGCCGATCATTATATCGCCGGCTTCAATTACGAAACCGATGCTTTTTTGTTAGACGTTGAGGGTTATTACAAGCGGCTCGACGGGTTGACGCAATATACCATCACACAGGAAGGCATCGGCCCGATGCGCATACCGGCAGCTTCGGCTTCGAACAGCCTGCAGCAAAATTTTTATAATGGCTCGGGCTTTACCAGGGGCGTCGAACTCTTATTGCAGAAAAAGCAGGGCCTGTATACCGGCTGGATAGCTTATACTTTAGGGCAGGCACAAAATAAGTTCGCTGCCATAGGCCCTGATTATTACCCGTCCGATCAGGATGTACGGCACGAGCTAAAGCTCATCAACATGTACCACTACCAGCGCTGGAGCTTTGCGGCAACTTTTATCTTCAGTACCGGCCATCCTTACACGGCACCCCTTAGTGCCTACGCAGTAACAACGCTCGATGGCGGTAAGATAACTTACCTGGCCATCAGCGGGAAGAATACCGAACGTTTACCCGATTATCACCGCCTGGATTTATCGGCCACGTACGACCTGCTCCGCGTCGACGGGAAAAAGATAGGCAGCCTTGGCTTCTCGCTGTTCAACGCTTACGATCATATCAATACCTGGTATAAAGATTATACCGTCCGCAATAACCAGGTTATCACCACCAATGTCAACTACCTGGGCATCACACCCAACATCACCCTAAGTTTAAAACTCAAATGAGAAAGAACCTTCTTTATTTGCTCCCCATATTATTCGCCGTAGTTACGGACTCGTCTTCGTGCAGTAAATCGGGCACCGATACCGATATATCGGCCGAAGCCGTTGTGGTAGGCTATTTAAATGCCGGCAAACCCATCAGCATCAAAATATATGAGCAAAAAGCTTTGGACGATACCGCCAGTTACGGCCCGGCTCTAAGCGGTTTAACGCCCGGCATTACCGACGGTAGTAAATCCATCAATCTTACCGAAACTGCAACCGGCACCTACACCTATGCCGATAGCACGTATTTAACCCCCGGCAAAACCTATACCCTCAATTTTACCTACAACGGCAAACCGGTAACTGCCAGCACCATAATGCCAACAAAACCAACGGGCTATACCTCATCAGCAACTACTTTGCAGCTGCCATTGGCAACCACACAGAACAATACCATCGCGTTGATTTTTAAGTGGAAGAACCCCGACTCGCTGTACCATGTGCTGGTGTTCAAAAACGATGAAACCTCGCCTTACAACGTTCATCTGCAAAACAACAGCCCGGTAAATTTTACCTTCAACGTCAACAAGGCCGAAGCTTACAATGTGTATTACCGCTCGCTAAACTACCTGGGCGTTTACCGTGCAATATTGTACCGGGTGAACAAGGAATATATCGACCTGCTGAACAACACCACCACAACCACATCTAAAAACCTCACCAACCCGCCAACCAACGTTGTGGGCGGACTGGGGATTTTTACGGCCATGCAGTCGGACACCATCAAGCTAACCTTTTATTAGGCCGCTTATTTGATTTTGTAGGAAAGTATAGTAGTGGTCCCTGTCACCGATACACCAAAACTGCTCACCGACGAATCGATCTCGATAACGCCAATATTTTGAGCGACGTAGTATTCGTAGGTAGCGCTGGTTTGATAACCCGTTCCATAATCGTACTGCAATTGCAGCGTGGAGTGTATCACATTGTTAAACGTTAAGCCTGTAACAGTTTTGCTGATACCAACCTCGGTAATTTTACCCGATACCCTGGCCGGCACACCGTTGATACTGCCCGAAGGTGAAGCCGGGGTAACCCATGTTGTACCAACCGCAACGTTATCTATCAGGTATTGCATTTCCAAAATATCGCTTGTGGTGGGTATAGCCGAAGCCAAGGTATATACATGGCTAACGGTTGCAAAATAGCCTGTCGAATTACCCGCTTTTACAGCGGTTACATTTACAACGCTAAAAAGCTTACCGTCTATCGTAGTGGTGTTACCGCTCATGGTATTGGTGGTTGTATCTACGGATGATCCTACCACGGCCTTATACGTCCAATAGGAACCCGCAGTAACGGGCGAATACGTACCGGTAGTTGTCGAGCCGCTGCCTGATCCCGACCCCGATCCGGAACCAGACCCTGAACTTCCCGAACCAGGCTGAATAGCATGCCCCGGTATTTTTTGACAGCTGTACAAAGCTGCCGATAAAACTAATATAAACAGGTAAGTATATTTTTTACTCATAGTGCCAACAAATATATCTGTATAAAGATACATAAGATGAGATAATAATCAAACTGCTTCGCCGGCCAACCCTGCCCGGCGCGTTTCCCTGCGCAAAAAAAATAAAAACACTAATTATCAGCACGATAAAAGCGCCCTCAAAAAAATGTAAAATAAATTTTGACAAAACAGCTTACACTTCTATATTTGCAGTCCCAAAGCAAAGGGAGCTTAGCTCAGCTGGTTCAGAGCATCTGCCTTACAAGCAGAGGGTCACTGGTTCGAACCCAGTAGCTCCCACCAAAAGCCCCGCAGAAATGTGGGGCTTTTTCGTTTCAATACGTTTTCGGCCCCAGGTCGCGATATTATTCGCAACACCTTAGCCACATCTGCCCATCCTGCATCTTACTAAACTTCTTGGCTCTTGATCCTATTTTTGGGCGGTGCCTGCGGCCCGGGCTATCCCTGCCCGTCCGGCAGGCGGGCACTCATACTGCGCAGGGCATTAGCCACAGGGCCGGTATCCCTGTCTGCCGACAGGCAGGCGTTGCTATCCCTACCGCGGGAATTATCGTTTTTGCAACGAATTTCCGAAACACATGGGTATTTATGGGTATTTCCTGGTTAGTTATAGATGCTTGACTATCAAATTCGTAATCGTTTTGGATTATCGTTTTTGCAATGTTCTTATCATAACAGGGGGGAAATTGTAAGAGAATTTTGCAGAGGTTTCTTGATTATTTATCAAACTCCTAATCATTTTTGCTGGCACTTTATACAATATACGCATTTTTTAGGGCTTCTCAAAGAACGTTTTAGCGAGGCATCCGCCTTGCGCCTCATTAAAACTAATTAAAATGATTTATAAAGCCACCAACAACTTTGATACACTTGTTCATTGATCAGCTATTTACGTTCGGTATAATATACAAAAACAAAGCGGGTGGTACTTTCATACCACCCGCTTTTATCTTTTTTATCTGTTTGGTTTAGAAATTATATTTGATTATCAATGCTTTAATTAACCACCAACAACTTTGATACACTACCGCCTTGCGCCTCATTAAAACTAATTAAAATGGTTATAATTCCACCAACAACTTTGATACACTACCACCTTATTCTTTATAGTTGTATCCCATATTGAACTATCTCAGGCGGAATATTGAATTTTAAAGGCAAATAATCTACATCTTTTGAGCCTTTTATAACAATAACATTATTAACCACTGTTATTTTTTTATATATCGTCAAAAAGTACTCTATACCTAACTTAGCACTATCAATTTGATGTTCAAAAATTATCGTGTCATAACCTTTCTCCAAAGTAAAAACTGAATACATGTTAAAGTCGTCAAAGTTAATTGATAGAATAGCTTTAATATTTGTCCCATATAAAACAATGTTTTCTTCTAACAATCTGAAATTTGTTTCCAAATTCATTCTAAGCCCTTTATGGTAACCATATTCCGCAGCTACTGCTAATTCCGAAATCTTACTTTTTACAGATACTTCGATTAATATTTCATAGGCCCTTTCCCATAAAAAATAATTTTTTTCTTGTTTCGTCATTAGGTTAAACGCTTCAATATTAAAAACGTCATTGTAAAAAATTGTATCCTTATAATAATGTGTATAATATCTCACAGATTTTGGATATAACTGATATGTTTCTTCAGTTGAAAATTTAAGATTCAGAAACTTGATTTTTCTCCCGTTGTATTTTTCGTTAAGTAGTCTATTAAGCAACAAGCATAGGGGATAGAATTGATTGTCTATATCTATCAAATCATTATGCCCGTCTCGAAAAAAGAACATTATTCTGCCTATACTCATATAATTATTAATTTGATGTTGATGGTGCCGGCACCGGATTAGTTACAACATTTGTATTAGCCTTTGCTGGTCCGATAGGACGTCCTGTGTTAAAATCTACCGGATAAGGTTTTTTCATATCTAATAAGTTATATTGCCCGGTTGAGTTATATTGCAAACTTCGCAAATATTTTTCGAAGATATGCGCCGTTGCTTTTGGAACAACACCCGAAGTTCGATAGGTGGCCCCTTCGCCAGCTGCTTTAAGAGATTGCCTCAACCGAACCCCATTTGCATCAGAAACACCAACTTTAACCAGTCTTCCCTCAGCGTCATAAATCGTATACGAAAATGACGGTTTGGTTGAGGTAGAAGAGGTAGTAATGTTCGTGACCGGATCAATAGCAATTTTATTTTCATTTGCCGCTTCAATATTTCCTGCATTTGCATTTGCAGATTCCATACTCGCAACTTCAGCTGTTGAAGCAGCGCTGGCAACTCTGGCTGCAACAAATTCATCTGCCGCTACTGTGCTACCCAAAGCTGCATGACTTGCAAAAATATCGTCTCCTGCCTTATCTTGTCTATCGTGTTCCCATTCCTTAATCTGTTTTATAGTTTTACCATGAGCAACTATTTTTAATTCCTGAAATGAGTTAAATACAGCTAATTGTTCGCCTTTGTAGAATAAGACCGCATGAGATGGTTCTCCTGGTTTTCTATTCATCATGTCATTAGCTATGTTATCCATCCAGTCTTTTTCTTCTACATTACCTTGTTGAATTGCAAAAATTGGTTTACCATCAGAGTTTTTGGATAACACTAAATTATAATTGGCATTCTCTAAACCATCCAAATCAACATTAGCTATTGGACTATTACCTGCAAATTGGTAAGGTGTAAAGAATGGAAATTTAGTTTGTAACGGGTCAAGACTTAAAAATCTGCCCGATCTTTTGTCATATACTCTTTTGCCATAATCCTGTGCACCATTCTCTATATTCTTGTCGTTCTCTTTCCCGTTAAACCCATATCGGTAACTATCACCATTGTAAGTCAGCCCCGGTTGCTCCATGCCAAAAGCATAATAACTTTGAGCATTCGCTACATCAGCCTCGTAATGCCCAACAACACTCCCACTCACCACTTGCAAACGCCTGTCCGTTATAGTCACCAAAACATTGCCCAAATGGTTAGTGAGTTCGTATTTCTTCTTACCTACCGTATCATAAATCGCACGGGTATTACCTGTTGCCATATTCATATCCGGCTCCCACATCCCTAACCGCGAGCTTCCATAGATATGTTGCTCCTTCCAGTTAATGGCACTATGCGCATTGTCGTACAAGGCCAGCGTATTCCCCTGTCCATCCCTCACGTAATAGGTCGTTATGCTGTTGGCTGTTTTGGTCACCCGCTGCCCACCGGGGTCGTAGCTATAAGTAACAACATTGCTACCTTTGGCTACTTTCTTTATTTTTCCGTAAACACTCCAATTTATACTATCTATCCCGGCCTGTGTATCTTTTATTAAATTGCCAATTTGGTCATAACTGTAGTTATTCGCCGGTTGGTTCTTAATATCGGTGCTGTAGGCGCCATCGCTGGCGTTGTCGGTTACATAATTCAGTTTATTGTTAGCTAAACGGCCGTTATTATCGTATGTGTAACGGTAAATTAAGCTGTCCATCCGGCCAACGTTGCCATAGCGGTTTGCCGTTAATATGTTACCGTTACCATCATAAGTAAAATTCTCTTTGTAATTATTGGTTGCAATCGGCGTCCAGGCGTTAGTTGCGCTGTCCAGCCCGGTAAAGGCATTGGCGCGTTTAATCCGGTTCAGTTGGTCATAACCGTATTGGCATAGCATAGGTATCCCCAGTTGTTTGATATTTACCGTTTGTGCCACTATGTTACCGTTGTACAGTGGTTTGTTTAGTGTAGGGTTGGCAAAAGGGTTGCTTATACCTGTTCCTATCGGCTGGTAATCATTGTTACCAAAGTAATGCAATGCAAAGCCGTAGGCATCCCGTGCTACGTTGTTGTTATTCGGGTTGCTCCTGCCGTCCTGGTTTATATCGATATCCGGGTTCAGGTTGCTGCTGTTGGTGCCTTTTAACCAGCCCTGCAATGTATACGCATAATCCACTCCCTGCACTTTGCTGTACTGGTCGCCCAGTTCCAATCTCGCCAGCGGGCCGTGCAGGTAGTATTGGTAATGGGCATCCTGTTTGCTCCATTCTTTCAGCAGGTAGCTGCCGTTGCTTGGGTCGGTAATGGCTTTAACGCCGCTCCAGGCATGGGTTAGCCTATTATCGGCATCATAGCTGTATTTATAATAAAACTGATCAGCTTTCCCATCCTGGTACCGCACAAAGTTTACTTTACCGCTGATTAAGTCATACTCATAATCAATCTGTTTAATACCCAGTCCCGCTATCTGCTGGTACAGGGTTTTTACGTTGCCGTCCAAATCGTAATTATAATACGTGGCATGCATTACCGTGTCGCCCTGGTTTTCTTTGTAGGTGCTTAGGGCTACCCTCTTTCGCAGGTTGTTTTGAGCCAGGTTATGGATGCCGCCGGTTATTGCCGGTTTATAATCATAATACGTATGCGTGATCTGGCTATTCGTCCCCGCACTGTTAAAGCTGTTTACTTTCGTCGTATCCACATAGTCGGGCCTGGTGCCTATGTAATGGTATAGCGCGCTGCTGCCTGTCGCTCCATGTTTCTGCCCTACTTCTTTGATTCGTCCCAGCGGGTCGTACTGGGTATAGCTGTAGTTGCTGTCGGGTTGCTGTTTATCGTTCTGTGATATCACCAATCTGCTCAGCAAATCATACCAGAACCTGTTCGTCCCTCCGTCCGGGCTGTTTTGTTTGCTTACCTGGTTGGTGCTGTTGTATACGTAGGTCGTCCTGAGCGTATGGTTCGGGTAGATCGCGCTCAACCTTGTTTCCAGCGTGCTCGTATCGTTGACGGCCGTTACCGCTCCTGTATCCGGCACGTTGAACCTGTACCAGTGCATTTGGGTGGTATCGCTTGGCAGCAGACAATTGTCGGCTGCGTTGGCTGCTATTTCCGTAGTTGTGAGCAGGCGGTTATACAACCGCAGGTGTTTCAGCGTAGCGTAATTCGCCGGGAAGTTTACGCTCGTGTTCGTTGCTTTTACGCTCCACCTGCCCACCGTCTTCTGTTTCGGGCTCAGCTGGGTTTGCAGCGTGCCGTTCAGGTAGATGTTCAGTGTCCCTGATGCAAAATTGCTGCCTTGTATAACGATATGCACCCAGGGGTTCAGCGGCAATTGCGCCGATATATCCATCGTCGCCCGGTTGCTCAGCGTGTATTTGATCCGGTTGGCCGACGTCTGCGTCGTACTATACACTTCTACCTGCAGCCGGTTACCGCTGATCGCCGTCCTGAACTGGTAATGCCTGTCCGGTGTTTCCTCGATAAACTGGTTCGTGCCCGTGGTATTCGGGTAATACAGCCACATTTCGATGGCTTTGTTTGTTGTAGTTGCCAGGGTTGTGGATAAGGCATTGAACGCCGTCGTCGTGTCCGAATTCGTTCTCGGCTCATAGCCTGGCGCCGTGCAGGTGGTGGTATTGGCCCGTGCCTGCTGCACCCACCCGATCTGGGTACCTGATAATAGCTGCACCCCTTCCGGCGGGATCGTCCGCACCAGGTTATCCGCCTGATCGTAGTAGTACAGCGTATAATGGTACTCCTGCTGTTCGGCTTCCATCGTAGCTTCGGCTTTAGCCGCCGAGCAGGTGTTTATATAGGCCGTCCTGAACAGTCTCTTCTGCTCATCGATGTAATCATTATAATCCCTTCTGCCGTTAAATACTGCCGTGGCAATCTGATCTTTGATGCACTGGTAAGGGTCGGGGTAGATGGTTATCGTCGATGGCGTGTTGCACAGTATCGCCGTGCTGTCCGCCAGGAGCTTGGTCTTATAATTCTGGTAATCCTCGTAGTTCAGCGTAAATCCCCATTTCTGGTTCATGTAATTGGTGAAGATCGTCCGGTACAGGGTATCCGCCGTGCTCAGGCTCCCGCCAAAGGCGGTCGAGAGGTCGCTTTGCGCCTGGTTAAATGCTGATGGAAGGATGCAGCCCGTTGCCCCCGGGTCGATAAATACCGGCAGCTGCAGGTCCTCGGCTATCAAAAACTTACAGTTCGCGCACGATTTCTGCAGCTCGGCAAACTGCGCCGCCGTCAGCGTCATCGCGTTACCGTATTTGCTCAGCAGCCAGTTATACAGCCCCGCCGTACTTCCCGAGGCCACATAATCCGAATTGAGCTGCGCCAGCTTGTTGCAGATCCCCGTATCGCTGATGCCCACCACCCGCTGCGCCAGTTGCGCCCTCGGGCTTGCCGGGTACGGCATATTGATCAGCCAGGGGTTCAGCAAACGCGTATACGTGCTGATACCCGTTACCGATTTAAGCGCATGGCCAAAGCTCCGCCCCGGCGCCGTGCTCGCACCCATCAAATGGTTCACATCCCCGCCAAGGGTACAAATGGCAATCAAACTATCGCGCAGGTGGCGCTTTTTCGTCGTCGAATCGCTGTATTGATCCAAGCCCCGGTTCAATACTGCCATCCAGCTGTCGGCCTGTACCTCGCAGGCGGTCTGCACCTGCTGGTTGATCACATCGTGCGCATGGGCAATGGCATCCGCCGCCGATGGCGGTACGCTGCTGCTCTGCACGCCAATATCAAAGCGCGAGGTTTTATAGGCATATGCTGAATCGCAGAGCGGGCCGGGTGGGACATAAATAAAGTCTGAGCATATATTATCTAACTTAGAAACATCAATATTAGCTCCAGTAACGGAATGAACACAATTAAACCCTTGTACACAAAAGCCTGAATAACATGGATCTTCAGCTCCGAGAGTATTTAAAGAAATGTAATTGTAATGGACAATGCTACTATCAATCGGTATAATAATTGGTACAGAAATAATTGTTCCTGTTGATGCTCCACAGGTCAGCACATTGTAGTTAATGCCAACTGTTATTTCTGGATGTGACGTTACAGGGTTGCCTAAAACATCAATTAGACTAATAGTGGTCGTTCGCCAACTTACAAAATATTCAGTTTCACCGCACTCTAATTTATTACTAATAACATCGTTCTCATCATCAGTCACCATTATGGTGTATATAGGTCCAGATACCGGCACCACTACCGGCCCACCGCCACCGCCCGCACAATTAACGGCGCTGATATGTATGCCCGATACCGGGATGCTCAAAGGCACGCAAAATAGCTTAACCGAGTCGCCCGCGGCAAAGCTCAGCGCGGTAGGCAAGCCCGTAACCGCCGAGCCCGGCGGGTAATAAATTCCAACCGTAACCGCCCCCGGCACCGCGCCCGGCAAATAGCGTACACTCACGCTCCGGTGCAGGCTATCGCATGCAAGCTGTGTACTATCAGCAATATTATACGCATCAATAACAAAATTAGCGGCATCGGGGCAGGAGCTTACGGCAGCCATAGCGTAGGTTACCGGTACCCCGACTTTGCAATCGTTCGCGCAGGTACTGTCGCGCAGGCGTTTGTAAAACGTATCCTTTAATTGAAAATAAAACTGCTTATAATTGGTCCACTCCCTGTCGGGCACACGGCAGGCGCTGTCGACATTGCAATTGGTCCAGGTATCCGTTGAGCTGTAGCTGGTATTGGTTAGCCAGGTATGGGTGGTATCGGCGCAATACAGGCCAAAGTCCACAAACTGCGTTAAACTTTTTGCAGGCAGGCCCGATGCCACATGCAAAACATTGGCACTGTAATTCAGCAGGTCGTTCCGCATTTCGGTTAAATACCGGTGGCCGCTACCGCCGCTGGCAAAAAAACTATCCGCGTTAAGCAAATAATCGGCGCTGTTGCTTGGGCTGTAATGCAGTGTCGATACACCTGTCGGCACCGGGATGTTAGGTATATCGCCGGCACTGTTGATATTTTGCTTCACCAGGTTATCCCAAGCGTACGAATCGCTGTTGGCATAACAAAACAGCAGTTTGCAGTACTCCGGGTGATACGGCAAAAACAGCTCGGCCCATTTATCCTGCCAGTAAGTTACCAGCATACCCAGGGTAAATGCGGGATCATACGGCGAGGTCACCGTCCCGTCGCTCAGCGTAACCAGGTTTTGCCGGTACAGCGAATCCGCCGGACTTAAATTATTAAAAACCGTGGTCTTAAAATTCGTCGCCAGCACATTGATGCCCGGCTCCAAAGCATTCGTCCCGCTAAACAGTGCATATTGCCCGCCCGGCGAAACATCCTGGAGCATCTGCTGTTTCACCGCATCGCAGGGCGATACATGGCAACTGTTATGGATCGCCGTGGCAATCACCAGCAAACTATCATACTTATTATTCAACCAGGTATTGTAGGCCGTGGTGGTCAGCGTAGCCGAATCTACTTTTAATGAGCGCAGCTTCGCTGTAAACATGGTAGTAAAATCGCTGCGCGTTCCCAGTATGTTCAAGCTGTTCTTGCAATCGCTCAAACAGCCCGAGTAATCTATCTTATCCAGGTAAGGTTGTATAAAGCTGAACTCCTTACGGAGATAGCCGCTAGCGTTTCCCTGGCTGATAAAATTATCCACATAGTTTTCGATCACATTTTTGTTTAATGCGAACGTAAAGCTGATATGATACTCGCCTACATTGCTTATCGGTACGCTGATGCTGTCGCGATAAGCAGCCGTATCCGCACAGTTCGATGTTGCCGCTCCTATCTGCACCGGGTGCGCGTTGGCATAAACTACATTATTGCAATCATCAAAAACCTTAATGGTCAGCTCATAATGGCAATTGCTGCACACCGTAAAACTACCGCCGGGATATTTATCGATCAGCTTCTGGATATCATATTTTAACACCGTGCTATCCGGCACCGAGGCCAGGTAAGTGGTACTGGCCGACAGCGTCATATCCGAACTGTTATAAACAAACTGCGCCGGACTAAGCAAATGAATAGTTTTTCGTGTTCTTTTTGTGTACGATGTCAGCGTATCCAGGTTATCGGGCGCTTTACCGGTCAATGCCGTAGCGATGGTTTTGCCGCTGGCGTTCAGGTAGCTGATGCTGATCTGCTGGTTCGGGTCGATCACCATGTTTTTAAGGTAATGCTCGGCATAACCTGCATCGTTGCCAAAAAGCTGGTCGAGCTCCCACTGCTCGGGTTTACCGTAATAGTATTTGGTGGTTTTGCTTGCCGCCGATTTACCGGGTTGAAAAGTTGCGCCCACCCCGCCCTGAACCTTGATCCGGCCGGTATTATCTGCCGTATACTGCGTAACCGAGATCGGGAAGCCGCTGCCATCGGGTATATAACTGTTATACCTCGGCCCCGCGCTCACAAACGGGTTAGATCTCGAATAATATCGCGATGCTCCGGACGTGGTATTCAGCGAATCCGGATTAAACTCACAGTTGGCCGATAATGTCGTACCCTTCACATTGATAAAAGTATACGAGCTATCGTCCGTGGCATTCCGGTTAAAATTGGTAATATAATGCAGTGCCGGGTTTATTGCTGTCGAATCTTTAAACGGAGCCGGCAAAATACTCGCCGTGGCGCGACCAAACTGGTCGTAAATATTTTCCTGGGCCAGGGCAATGTTATCCGAGTTATTGATGGTTACCGTTTGCCGCCCGCGCAAGGTACCGTCGAAATAACTCACCACTTCTTTTTTCTTGCCATCCTCGGCAAATGCCGATGAATACTGCCAGTTTAACTTAGGCTCGTTCCAGGTGAGCGCCCATATCGAATAGCCGGTACTACCCGCCAGCCGGTAATCCCAGTCGCCTTCATTACGCAGGCCATTAGCAGCGTACTGTACCTGCCTTATCCGCACCACAATGTATTTATCGTTGTACATTAACGACAGGTTGTAACTGTTTTGCGATGTCGTTACCCTGCTGGCATTGTTGCGGAACAGTTGGTCGAGTGTGGCCGTGCTTTGGCTGATATTGGCCGCCATCTGTGTGGCCAGGTTGTAATTCTCCGAAAGGCTATCAATCGTTGTCCACTCAATATCATATTCTTCAGAGCCACTGATATTGGCGACGGTGACAGGCACCCAACTCAGATTCAACTGCTTACCCGAAGTTGAGGTAATGGATGAAATGCTGCCGCTGATACCTACTGCCGCGTGCGGGCTGAAATCGTATTTCCGGTTAATGGTGATCCGGCTGGTTAACTGGTAAAAAGGCATACCACCCGCCCCGGCCGTATTGTTAATGCTTAAAATCCTGAAGAAAACTTTATAGGCGCCTGTAAAATCGTAGGTATCCATGCCCTTATAAGTGGTACCATGTGCCGGGTTGTAGCTTACAACCAACGACTTGTCGACCGAATCGGGAATGGTTTGGGTCGGGCTGCTATACGTATACACGCGCAAACGTACGCTATCTTTAAAACTATAGGTGATCAGCGCCGAATCCACCACCTGTAGGGTGATCGCATCTTTCACCGCGATGTTATGGATGCTGCTCCACGAAACCAACGGGTTCTGGAACATCTTGTCCTTAACCGTCATTGTATCGCCTACATGCAGGGTCGGTTTCAAAAAGTTAACGTAAGGTTCGGTACCGGCAAAGCTGTTCCGGCTCATTATCAACGAGCAGAGTATCGTCAGTCCTGTAATCACCTTGTTAATCGATCTGTACATTTATCGTTTTCTATAAATTGATCAATTCGTAACCTGTATATTTCCCTGTTAGCTTTGTGCTATTACCTGCCTGCCGGATTGCCGTGTACCTGCCGACATATTTGTCCACATCGGCAGTATCGTCGCATTCAGCTATCGTAATCTCTATTATTTTTTCCCTGTCTTTTCTTTCAGGCGCCTTAAAATTGGTCAGCCTCGCATAAACCCGGTTCGCCTTTTTGCTCAGCGTATCAAAAGTGATGGCATACTCCTTGCAGGTAATGTGCCTTTCGTTCACAAAGGCGATGGTTTCGTTTTTACCCGCAACGCTGTCTGTCAGGTTATAATAGTCGGCAGCCATATTCTTAGCCATCTGCGACATATCAGGCAACGGCGCATCAATAAAGCTTTTTTGTTCGGTAACGATCACCCTTTTCTGATCATTCTCTATGCAGATATACTTCCCCCGGGCATTCAGTATCACGGTATGGCCAAACTGGTAAAAACAATCGCTGCCCTTTTTGCACATCGTAAAAGTCAAATTCCTGATGCTCTTGCTGCTATCGGCGCCATCGGTAACATTAATCACGCCCGAGCAGGTAAAAACCGGTTTTTGCATGTTGAATACCTGGCAAACGGTCGCAAACTTTTGCAGGATAGCCTGGTTATAAACAGGAGTTTTGCGAACCGGCTGTGCATATACAGCTTTTTCCGGGCGATGGATAACCTGCCAGTTCAATATTTTATGGCCTAATGCCCAGGTAAAAGCAGTTATCGCCATCAGCATGGTGAAAAATACAAGTCCTTTTATTCTTTTGCTATTGTTCATCATTACTCCCTTAAAGTGTTTTCCGGTACGATGACCGGCTCTCTTTCAGTGTCATTATCCCCCGTTCCGTTTCTTTTTTAACCCGCACCAGCAAACCTTCCTCGTCGTATTCATAAAAAGTGGCAAAACCATTTTCGTCTATTTCTGCCATCAGGCGCATATTTTTATCGTTGTAGGCGTAAGTTTTCAGGTGCGAATTAAAAGGGTGCATCCTGATATCATCGATATGCACATTGGATGTCGTAGGAGATACCTGCATCGTAAACGGAGTGCTTAACATAAAGCTGCCCAATGTAAATGTACCTTCAACCAGTTTCCAGCCTTCAACGGTAGCTTTACGCGTCAGGGTAACCGGGCTGCCGTTAATCGTTACCGAGATATGGGTCGCAGTATCCATTGGCAAGCCATCTTTTACCCAGGCATTAAAAATGTAGGCTTTACCTGTTCCCGGTTCAAAGCCATGCGGGTACAAACCATCGATGGCATTACGGGTGATGTATTGCATACTGCCATCGAAGCCCAGGTAAGCAGCCACTTTTTGTGTTTGATTATGGATTTTAGATATCAGCCCCATTCCGCCCGACGGCAACAGTATCGAGTAATTACCGGTGTGCGATACGCTGCTATCCACCATCTGCTTGATCGTTAGCCCTCCCGATCCGATAAACTCTTCCGGGCAGCTACTTGTGCCTGTGCTTGCTACCGTACCCGGCGCAAACTTGGTATCCTCAAAGCCATTCGCATAAATTTCCTTACTCATCGCGTTTGATGCTACTGCCGAGGGCAGCTCGCCGTTGAAATCAAACTTTGCAGCGCTGTACCTGCCCAGGGCATCCTTGTTTTCCAGTTGCTGCCCGTATTTATCATACAAAGTCACCGTATTGGCTATCGTCCACCGGGTAGCTGCGGTATTTACTATCCATTTGCCGGTGGCACCATAGTACCAGTAGGCATAAAAACTATTGATATAACCCGCGTTCTTCACATCGACGGCATTGTTTGCCGGGTTAAAAACATCGTTATACTTGCGGCTTTGCTGGTAAACCATACTTTGGTACAAGCGCCAGTTACCTAAAAAGCCTTCAACATAAGGGTTAAGCACATAGTTATTGGTATCGGGCGGTGGCACGCCATCGCCGCCATAGCCGGATGTTGGCGGGTTTAGGCAGCGGAGCAGTGGTTGGCCCCAATATTCATCATAAGTTGTGGCCGAAGCATTGATCACTTTTAATGCAGTCAGATCGGTGTTGAGAGTCAGCCTTAAAACATTGTTCTGGATAGGGTTATTCAAACAAACCACGCTGGCCGTTCCGGCGCTTAGTATATTGCGGTAACCGGAGCGAACGATCTTAACCATCGCCGGTGCAAGCACTTTAATGTTCCCGGCACTGTCGATCAGTTTTTTACTATTGCCTGATGTGCCTATAGCCGCGTTATCGATCACCCAGTAGCGCCTTGTGCCGGTAACCGTATTGTTAATATTGGCTATCTCATCCCCGGCATGCAGATAGTTGCTGTAACTGCCCAATACTTCGCCGTTGCTGTTGGTGCTAAAATCTTTCATCACCACGCCAAGGTTTTGACAGGCGAGCCCCATCCCGTCATAAGCCCAATAGGCCGGCAGGTTAACCGAGTAAATATCTTTATCAAACTCGTTTTGCGTTCGCGTAACCAGGGGTTCGCCCGTTAAACCATCATAAGCAATATTTTGGGTAGTTATGCTCGATCCATTTTCGGTTTTAATCACCTTATCGACTATACCATAATAGGTGCTCACCTTTACCGCGCAGGCCGAACGGAACAGTTTATCTTCATTATTATCGGCCAACGGCCAGTGCGGGATAAATAAAGGTATGATCGCCAGCGGGGTCAAGTCTCCGCCGAAACCAATCGATTGTCCCCGGTTACGTGTTTCGTCTTCCCTGAAATCGGTAAAAAACTCGATGTCACGACCAATAACCCGTGCCGTGTCTAACCGCCCGTTGCTGCGGATAATATCGACCTTGTTTTTAAGCCGCATTTCGCCGGCACTGCTGTTTTCGGCGTTGTAGTAATAGGCTGTCGACGATATTTCGGCGCCCGCCTGGTTAAGCACGCGTGTTGCTTTTTGTTTGCCGTGCATATCGTTCAGTTCGATACTGTACCCTTGCGACATGCACATTTCATCAACACTTACGCCGCCGATAAACGAAAGGAAGTTAGCAGGCTTGTTCTCGTTTTTCTGCATAGGCAACACATGCACCTGCACCGGGAAATCCTTAGCGGTATAAAATTCGTCGACTATAAAACCTGTCTTGGGGTTCGCATCCACCGAACCGTCTTTATTCAGATCGCGCACGGTAACCTTGCTGTACACCACCGATGGCGCCGGGAAGAACGATTCGCCGAAAGGCTCCTCCAGCTGGTAAAAATTATCGAGCGCGCCGTTAATATGCTCAACATAAGGCACCGGTTGTTTCAGCGGGTTCTCGTCGCTGCCTACGGCTGGCTCGTAAGCCGCCACACCGCTGCTGATGGTTTGCCCATCCTCGGTTGTGGTATAGCTATAGGCTTGCCCGTAGGCCCCGGCAGATGCCGCCGAATTGCCCGACATGGTGGCCCAATCATCGCTGATCTGTATTTTCTGCACCCGTATGCCGCCGCCCAATTTAAAGCCGTCGGCCTTGGTGAGCCTGATGAAGCTTTTACCTAAATTAACTGTAGATGCGTATCCGCGGCTGCGCGCCTTGTCGTAAAAGTTCTCGCGCAGTTCGTCCAGGTTACCTATCGCATGAAAAACAGCGAGCAGCGCTTTGATGATGTCGGTTTTGCCGTCGCCATCCTTTGTCCGGGTATCAAAACCGGGATAAGCATAGCGCGGATACTCGTTTTTCATACGCTGCCAGGCCGCCATAATAATCGGGTTGGCGCTTACATTTTCATCGGTGGCGTTGGCAAAAAACACTTTAGCGGTATTACCGCTGATAGTCGCACTCGATACCTGCGCATAACAAGGCACAAAATCGTAATCCTTGCCGCCGCTTTCGCTCAGATCCGTCGATACTTTGACATACAGTTTGGTATACAGGTAGTCCGACCCATTCAGGTACTTTCGTTTAAACCAGTCTGTATAATCAGTAGTCCCTGCAGGCGGTACCGAATCGATGTGGAACGCCAGCCCCTGTGCGCTGCTTAAATGAGTCGAATCGATCACGGTGCCGCCCGAATCAATCAGTTGCGGCGCACGCTGCATTATCATAGCGCGTTTGTTTTGCACATAAGCGTAATCGTCCGATTCGTAGGTTACCCTGATCACGCCACCCGTCGGTAAGGTGATCTGATCGAGGTGCCATGAAGCCGCGTATTTGGATATGGTATCGCGGTTAGCTTGTCCGGTGTAAGGGAACTCGTCGTTTTTTAACAGGGTGCTGCCAGCGGGGTTAGGTTTGTAAATACCCCAGCGGTCGGTGCTCATGTCTTTATAATGAACATTTTGCCCGTTGCTGGTATTGTAAGCGAACTGGTAGGGGTGATATTTGCCTTTGTCGACGTTGCCGTATTCGAACCATACCTTCTTTAATGTCAGTTTGCCGCCGGCGGTGGAGTTAGGTACGCCCGGGCATAGCTCATAGCTGTATTCAAACTTGACAACTTTGATGGGTTTGCTCCTGTCGGCTTTCGAGTATAGCCTGATCTCCCGTAAACATTTCTGGTGCACACCGCTGATACGCACCCCGGAAGCATTGACGCCAAGCGCGTCGGCCCTGTCCTGGGTAATAAAGTAGGCAACTTTGGTTTTCGTTTCTATCGAGCTGATATAGCACAGCTCCTTTTCGCCGTAAACTACGCTGGCCTTATCATCAAGCGCATCGGCCAGCATGCATTTGTTTAATGTAGCCTGGCTAAAAGGCGTGCGCCAGCAAAACTTTTCGATCTTCGAATAGTTGAATTTAATCGCAGTCCCCAGGTCATCATCGGTAACACCGTCACCGGTCTTATCCACATAATCGGGCGAGAGAATTTCGGTCAATAAAAAGCTCGATGCATAAGCCGGCTGCGTTTCGCGATGGTAATAGTTATCGATGCTGTTGTTAAACTGATAGGATGAGTTGCGGGGCGCAGCGCCTATGGCCGCCGCCGATACCAGGCTGTTTGAGTTTAAAGTATAATTACTCCCGATAGCATACGAGTATTCCTGCTGTGTGAGGTTATAAACCGGCATACCGTATACCATCCGTTTGCCGCCATCGTCGGTTACAGTTATCTCCGATATATGATGAGGTTTGCGGTAGCCACTGTCTCTCGCTACTAACGAATCTGCTACGGGCCGATGATTGGCCGGTGGAGAGAAAGGTGTACTTGTACTGTAATTATTAAAGGGGTAATAGGATATTCTCCTGTCAAAACCGGCTTTTGATGCTTCCTTAGCTGTTTGGTAAGTGATGACCGTGCGATTGATTTGCCGGTGCCGCTTTTGGATGGTATCGCTTACATTGCTTAAAAAACTATTACCGTTGGTAAGCAGCGCCGCGTTGGCTGTTTTACCGGCAATACTGATAGCTATGGGCTGAGTACCATGCAGCTTACTGAATACCATATCTGAGTCTTCGAGCGTCTTTTCGCCCACCTGTTTAAAATAAACGTGCTGCGCCGAAGGGTTGGTTAACGAGGCATCCTGAAAATCGCCCTTGGTTAAATAATCGTTGTCGCCTGTCCACTTACGGGTGGTCGACCGGGTTTCCTGTTTAAATAAGGTAACACCGCCATGCGCATAAGCGCCAAAACCAGCGTCGAAACCGAGTGTATGCTGGGTAGTAGTATCGCCTGCGGTATTATCAAAATACGCACCGGTACCGCCGCGGTACAGCCTGAACTGCCCGCTGCCGCCCTGGCTGGTATAGGTAAACAGGTCGGGGGTTGAAACAGGCAGCGCAAGGTTGGGCAACTCGGGGATGATCGGGTTTTCTTTTTCGCGGATAAAATCCATTACAGCACGCGGGTTATCCTTACCGCGCTCGGCATATAAAAAACCATATTCCGGGTTTCTGTGGGCAGGGGCAGCTACAGCACGTATGCTCCGGTAACCGGTATACCCGCCGCCAAGAAAAAAAGGACCGACGTTACCACCACCATCAAAGCTGAAGGAGTCGTACTGCGTAGTATAGGGTATTTCTATTTTAGGTGTGATGGGTTCGGTATTGAACGAGATGAATGAGCCGCCTGCATTTAAGTTGGCGCCTGTAGTTTCGTATTCTGATGTTACTTTACCTTTATCGTCTACTTCCTTTTTTACTTTCGAATAATTAAAGCTCGAACCCAGTGTCAAATCTTTCATGCCCGAGCGGGTATTGTATCCCAGCGAAGCGTTCAAGCCGGCTTTTACAGTCTGGTCGTGTTTGGCCTTTTCGCTTAGCGACATGGAAATATTCGGACTAACATCAACACCCGATGCAGTGCCCGATGTAATACCAAGCCCCAGGCTGGTTGTCAAGGGCCCGTCGTTAGCCATACTGATGGATATGCCGGCGTTGGCGCTTACATCGGCACCGATACCGGTATAGTTATCGCTAAAAATCCCAAGGCTCAAAGTTCCGTTAAAGCTGATCGGGTGGCCCGGGCCTTTTTTACTCGAATCGGACGAGCCATTACCGAATAGCTCGGCTTTAGCGCTTATACGGGTACCAACGGTTATCTTCGGTTTAGTATAATGATAAGTTTCCACTTCGTCGCCGGCGAGGTCATCAGGTACGCCCCTTACCTGCCGGTTGATGGCTCCGGGGTTAAGGCTCCAGCCCAGGCCCACCCAACTGGCCTCATCGTCCATACCGGTGCCTGATGCGTAGTTCAGATTAATAGGATACCCGTCGATATCCAGCAGGGGTATGTTGTATTTAAAATCGCCGGTCTCCAGGTCGACCATGTCCGACACACCCGCCGGCTGAAAGCCCTGGGCTTCGGGCTGGACGGGGCCTGAGGTTAATGCCAGCGCAACAGAGGGAGCCAGGGTATTAAAAATAAAGACGAGTAGTAATACTATTGCTATTTTCCTGACTTTGGTAAACCTGTATCCCATAAAATATCTGTTATATATCGATGTTTATCCCGCCTGTTGTTATTGCTTATCTTTCTGAGCAGCTTTAAGTAATCCAGCCATCTGTTTTTTCAGCTCATCAATCTCCTGCTGCCTTGCCTTATCCTGTTTATCCTTCTCAATCAGATAAAGCGTTAGCTCTTCCACTTTCTTTAGTAACAGCTTGTTCATCTCGCCAAGGTTCTGGCCGTCTTTCTCTACCTCGGCAGCCGATGGTATTTCGGGCAGGTGCTGGTTTTTGTCGATATAGCTCTTTACATCGGTTAAAGGCATTAGCTGGTAATCCTTTTTAAAAACATAATCGCTCCACGACCCCTGTAACTGAACCGTCATGCTTTCGGCTACAGCCTTACCGGCTACGGCAAATTTGTAGCTTTTGGGGTCGGTAGCTCCGATAACTACACTGCCCTGGTTTGTAATCCGCATACGTTCGGCATTCGCGGTATTATCGTAAAAGCGGTATGCACCAGCTGTATTTTGTACAGACCAGCTATAATTTGAATTAGAGTTGTCGATAAGCGCATAGGTAGGATTGGGATTCGTTACCTGAACAGTTCCGCCAACAACATCAAGCTTGGTTGCAGGGCTTGCTGTGCCGATGCCAACATTGCCCGCGTTTGTCCCGGTAAGAATCGTCAGATAATCGCCGTTGCGAAATCCGGCTGCAGCCGATATTTTGAATTTACTGTCATCGCCGTTATCAAGCCCCATAATAGCGCCTCTTACACTGCTCACATCAAAATGCACCAGCGGGCTGCCACCGCTTGCCCCTCCGGATGATATGAATAAAGAAGCATCTGCTGTTGTTGATGCATTGTTAACATTACCGATATAAGCCATAGTACCTGTACCGGCTGATCCGTTGATGTGCAGATTAGCCGTAGGGTATGCTATACCGATACCTACATTGCCATTAGCTAAAATATCCATTGCCGGCGTCGTAAAAGTAGTACCAAACGCCTCTGTAGACGGGGTAAATTCAAGTCCGCCGACATTGTAATTTGTACCGATAATCCAGTCTTTTGTCAAACCGGATAATTCCCTGAACATCAATGCCTGGCCGCCTATTCCTGAAAGCCTGCCCTGGATTTGATATAATCCTGACCCACCTGATGAGACATCTAACTGATAGGCTGGTGTTGTTGTACCAATGCCTACATAGCCCTGATCGTTGATATTTAACCGCCGGTTACCTTGCCCGTCGGCAAGGATTATGTTGTTTGACAGAGATGACGTTAAACCCGTAACATTACCGACAATGGTATTATAATTTCCTGTTGTTATGCCTGAAGTATTAGGCCACGATGAACCGATGACGGTGTTACGGCTACCGGTCATGCCCACCCCCGCATAGCCGCCTATCATCGTATTGTAGGCTCCGGTAATATCAGTACCCGCGTAGGCACCAATAGCGGTATTAAAATCACTCGACTGGTTAGAAAACAAGGTTTGATTACCCAGGGCAGTATTATAACTTCCGGTAGTTGTGCTATTTAGGGCACCGTAACCTGCTATCGCGGTATTACCGCTTCCGGTAGTAACGTTTATCCCTACGCTTGTTGCACCAGCCAAGAAATTAGCAAAACCACTGGTTAAGGAATTTCCAGTGCTGCCGATAGCAACGTTTTGATAGCTTGTTGACGTGGGTAACGCATTTTGGTTGCCGAGATAGTAAGACCCACCTGAAGTAGCACCAAACTTAAACCCGTTAATTGAGCCTCCAATATTTAGATCATTGGAGATACTTGTTGATCCTGTTACCTGCAACGCATGGACACCATCATCGGTTGCTCCTTTGATGATCACATTTTGCCCTGCGGGGTTAAGATATAAACCCGCACTTACGTTCGACTGGATGGTAAACCTGGGATCGTATGACGAGCCCGTATTAAGGCTATAATTACCAATAAAGCCTATATTATTAGTGCCGTTAAAAACTGATAATCCAGCCCCGCCTCCGGTACCGCTGGTATTACCAATAACGTAAATATTATTAGATGTGCCGGTATTTCCTATCGCCAGATTACCCGTTACCGATGCAGGGCCTGTAACCTGTAATTTTGCCCCCGATGTGTTATCAGTTGTCGAACCGACAAGCACATTGCCGCCGGTGTAATAGATATTACCCGAGGCACTCGTCCACTGCGCGTACGAAAAGCCGGTTACAGAAATTATCGCTATAAAAGTTAAGCAAAGCTTCTTCATCATCATATAGTTTAAATTGTAATGATATATTCTAAAAAACAACATGACTCACGCGGCAAACTGCTGTTCGGAATCAGGAATAGCTATTTATTTATTCTGCTTATTTTCCAATTTTTCAAGGCGCTCTTCCACCAATTTCAACTGCTTATCCTTCTCGATCAAATAAAGCGTCAGCTCTTCCACTTTCTTAAGTAACAGCTTGTTCATCTCACCCAGGTTCTGGCCGTCTTTTTCGACTTCGGCTGCCGAAGGGATTTCGGGCAGGTGCGCATTTTTATCGATATAGGTTTTTACTTCCGAAAGCGAGGGTAGCGAATAATCCTTCTTAAATACATAATCAGGCCAGTTGGCTTGCAGTTTCACGGTCATGCTTTCGGCAACGGCGTTTCCGGCAACGGCAAGTTTGTAACCTTTGGGGTCGGTGGTGCCAATGCCTACATTTCCATTTGGAAACAGGATGTTCCCTATTGATGCACCGCTTCTGTTAATCTGCATTGCCGTAGTCTCAATGCCGTAGGCATCGTCGAGTGCTTGAATCTCAAAATCATTTGATGACCTGCCAATAACCCTCCACACTTTTGCATTTGTGCCCCCGTTTGTGGCGTCGAGCAGCAATTGAGGGTAGGAAGGGCTTTTAACCTGTATACCACTTGTTAGTGGGTTTGTATCTGAACCTTGCACTTCAAGTCGGGACTGTGGGCTGGTTGTACCTATGCCTACATTGCCAAACGGATCAAGTGCCATGGCTGTCAGCACATCAGCACTGGCACCAAATCGGTTAAACCGCAAGCCTCCGTCTGAATGTTCCATGAGGGAGTAACCGGCTGTGGCAGTATTATACTGCAATAACCTCAATTGGGCTACATCGCTGGTAGCTTGTAACGTTAACAAGGCGCTTGGCGAACTATTACCTATACCCACCTTGCCGTTAACAATGGTCATTTTTAGATAATTAGCTAAATCAGACTCGCTAAGGTTATAATCTGAACCACCTGTACTGGCCCCACTGTAAAAATTGATAGCACCTAAATTTCCGCCTGAGTTATCCATCTTTATCGCACTGAAATAATTAGACCCTCCGTCGCCGGTTACTGTATAGGTACCATCGCTATTTGCTTTTAATGCACCACCTAACGTTAGGTTAGTATAATTGTTAAGAGGGCTCCTTATCGAAGATATATAGCCGTAATGTTGCATTGAGATCACACCATTAACATCCAGTTTCGTATTAGGTGATGTTGTCCCGATACCAAGATTGCCCAGGTTATTGATAACCATCCTGTTATTGCCCTGCCCGTCGGCAAGGATAATGTGATTGCTCACATCGCCTATGCTCGTGTTTTGGCCTATAATGACATTATAACTTCCTGTTAAAATACCCTGGCCGGAAGCCCTGCCTAAGAGCGTATTAAATGAACCGGTTGTTAACTGACCTGCACTACCGTGGCCGAATGCAGAGTTATATTGACCGGATGTAGTTGTATAGGCAACCTGTCCGTTCCCAACAAAAGTGTTGTAACTGCCGGTAAGCTGTATCCCCACAGCATACCCAAGTGCAATGTTATCATTGGTGCTGCCAGATGTTGATGATAGTGCCGAATTACCGATACCAATATTATTCGAGCCCGATACATTGGTCACTAATGCATTATAACCAATAGCAGTATTGTTTATACCGGTGCTGTTGCCGGATAACGCTCCGTACCCTAATGCCGCATTGCTAAGCTGGCTGCCTCCACCTATGCCTATTTTAAAATTGGTACTCAAAAAAATGTTGTCTGCGGTAAATGTTTTATCACCTGCTATGGTTTGCGTCCCTGTGGTGATGTGCCCATCCTGAGTCGCGCTTGCAGGCTGTGAGCTGATAACGCCTGTACTGCTATTGTAAATAATAGGCGGTGTTGCCGATATAGTTTGTGCATGGGTTACGCCGGCTGCACAGGCCGCAACGGATAAGGCTAAAAATATCTTTTTCATTGTGCTTTGGTTTTTTGTTGTAATGCAGTCATCATGCTGGCCATTTGTTGTTTAAGCTCATCAATTTGTTTTTGCTGTGATTGAAGCAACGCTTCCTTTTCTTTGTCCTGTTTATCCTTCTCTATCAGGTAAAGCGTCAGCTCTTCCACTTTTTTCATTAACAGCGTGTTCATCTGCCCCAGGTTTATCCCTGTTTTGGCAAGCTGCCCGGCAGTTGGCACTTCGGGTAAATGTTGATTCTGATCGATATAAGCTTTTAACTTGGCAAGGGTAGGCAGCGAGAAATCTTTTTTAAATACATAATCGGGCCAGTTGGCCTGCAGGTCCACTGTCATCGATTCGGCAATACCGTCGCCGGCAACAGCAAGTTTATAGCCTTTCGGGTCGGTGGTGCCGATGGCTACGTTACCCGACGAATTGACAAAAAGCCCCAACGTACCCGAGTTGCTATACAGGCTTATCGTACTGCCCTGAAGTTCGAGCGGAATATTGGCACTCGATGCGTCGTTATATGCGTCTAACCTTACCGACCCGCTACCTGTACCTCCGTCAATTCCTAAATTAACATTGGTATTTAACCGGGTTTGAAACTTTGCACCGGCATATGGCGTCGTAGTTCCAATGGCTACATTGCCATTGTTTTTTACCACCATGGTTGTTGCAGCCGGACTGCCCGTTTGGAAGTTAATATCAGCATTGGTAGCTACCATGTTAAGGCTGATACCGCCTCCGCCGTTCCATGTTGATGACGTACTGTTAACCGACAGGCCTGCAATATTTGCCCCGGCGTTCTGTAATATCATATTGGCGCCAGCAGGGCTGTTTAGTGTCAATAAAGCTACCTGATCGGTTGTGCCTATACTCACTGCCGAATTGGTAAATATATTCTCGCCCACCCAGCGCGTGTTCCATAAATTTGTACCTATAGCTCCGCCTGAACCTGAAGACACAAGTTCGAACCCTGAAATACTTACATAAGTTTGCCCGCTTTGCACGGCTGTCACCGTCAGGCGCCAATACCTTGCAGACAGGTTGACATTGTGCGCCGGATTAAGGCTGGTATTGCTTGTCACGGTAACATCGGTTGTCCAGGTTGCCGCGTCATTGCTATGCTCTATAGTATAGCCTACCGGGATAAATCTGCTATCGGCAGCGAACCACGAGCCGAATGTTACAACAGATACAGGTAATGATGCACCGAGGTCAACCGTAAGGCTCTGCCCGACCTGAAGCGATGTCAGCGCCGAAAAATTACGCCCGATAGCGCCGCCGCTGAAATTAGTACCTGTAGTAGTTAACGTTCCCGACGGGGCCAGGTCAAAAAATGTACTTTGCGCTTTTAAATATAACGCAGCAAGGCAAAACATGCACAGCACGAATAGTTTCTTCATGGGTTAAGTAAATTGAATAAAGAAAAAACAAAGGGAACACCACGCCGCGGAACAGAAGTTTGGGGAAAACCGACAGTCTCCGCAGAGCTATTTTAATACTTCTTAAAAATAGGAAGTTTATGTTAAATATCAAATACAATATAAAATATTTGATACCGGGCCAATGCAACTTAAAAGGTTATTTTAATTGATATTAGCTTTAATAAAGTATCTTTATAAAAGAAAAGGCCGCGAACAAATTCACAGCCTTTTACTTGACAGGGGAAAGGTTGGTGCATTACCAACCATTATTCATTATACCGGTCAGGATAACTGTTGTTGGGGTTGTCGGATCGGTGTCACCGTCTCGTTTGATGTTTTTCACTTGTTGATAATAGTGAATTGCTTTTACTTTTGGGATGTTAAGTTTAGCGTTTGTCTTTTTCATGATGCAATAGTTTAATTTTTGATTAAATTACATCAGCCAATGAGGGGCATGAAATTTATTACACCAACGAATAGTTGATAACGACAAAATTTAAGTTAAGGGGCAATTATTAAGATGAAATCGATACGATTCATAGGTTCTAAACTTCTTGCATTAAGGTGGCACTTGCTGTTTTGGGCGCTATTTATTACTTATGAAACGATAGTGGCCTATTATACCACCGGAGCGTTTTCAAAAATAATAGACTATATCACATTCTATATCATCAACATCGCTTTATTTTATCTGACCGCGGCTATCATCGTCAAAAACTCCGTTGCCGGAAAGCCCGACTATTTCAAAATTGCGCTTTATATTTTATTGGAGATGTTTGTGTATATCGCTATAAAATATTACGTCCCATTACTATATGTTGCAATGGGTATTTATAAACCTAATCAAAAAATACTCACATTCTCCGCTTCTTTAACAGGTGCGATATTTCGCGGCATATATTTTATAGGTTTTGCTACCGCTTATGCATTTATGAGGGTTACTCTGGTTTCCTGGAGGAGAATCAGCGAGCTCGATAAGCAATCGCTGCAAAACCGCCTCGAACAGGAAATGCTGCAAAAAAACCTGCTGGCATCGCAATATGCATTTTTAAAGGCCCAGGTAAACCCGCATTTCCTTTTTAATATGCTGAGTTTTTTGCACAGCCAGGTTTACAAATACTCCGAAGACCTGGGCGATCAAATCATCCACCTGGCTGATTTGATGCGGTACGCCTTTACCGAACCCGAAAGCGATGGCAAAGTTGACCTGGCTGCCGAAATTGCACATATCGACAACTACCTGTCGCTTAACAAAACCCGCTTTAATGATAAGATCTATTTAAATTTTACAACCGTTGGTGACATCGACAACATACGGATCATTCCCCTGGTATTGATCACCATTATCGAAAACGTATTTAAGTATGGCGACCTGTCTGATCCCCAAAACCCTGCCGAGATTAATATTGATGTTACTGATGACCAGTTGCACCTGCACATCAGTAACAAAAAAACAAAACGCAACCATGCCTTCTCATCAGGCATAGGCATGGTAAATGTACAGAAAAGACTGGACCAGACTTACCCCGGCCGTTACGAAATTAAAATAGATCAGGACGAACGACACTACCGATTAGATTTATTGATAAAAGTCCCCGAAAACAATGAAGTGTTATATAATTGACGATGAACAACATGCCATAGACATATTAAGCAACTATATTACCAAGGTACCCGGGCTAAAATTAGCCGGGGCAGCAACCGACCCGATGAACGGCATCCTGCAGCTTAAAGCAGATCCATCGGTGGATGTTGTTTTTTTGGACATCGATATGCCCAACATATCAGGCATAGAAGCCATTGAGCTTTTGCCCGATAAAATGCCTATTATATTTACAACTGCTTTCAGTAACTACGCAGTTGATGCTTTTGAACATAATGCTGTCGACTTTTTATTGAAACCGATATCGTTCTCAAAGTTTTTAAAGGGAGTAGAAAAACTGGAACGTTTTATCAACAGCCGAATGAAAGATATGGTACATAACGATCAGTCGTCAATGTTCATCAACCCAGGTGTAAGGGGGAAAGTTATCCAGGTACATTTCTCCGAAGTACTATACATCGAAGGATTAAAAAACTACGTGATTATTTATACCGATAAAGGCGGCAAGTACATTACTTATCTAACTATGAATGAGATGATTTCGGCCCTGCCCGAAACTAAATTTATCAGGGTGCATAAATCATACATAGTTAGTGTACATAAAATACAATCGGTAGAGGGTAATACCATCCACCTACCGGCCCATATACAATTGCCGCTGGGCTATACCTATAAGGAGGATTTTATGGCCCTGATTGATAACATTACCGTTAAAACAGGACGTAAACAATCCTGAGAAATCTTAATTCGTTTTTACCGAACGGGCAATTACGGCCTGTAAATGCTTATACAGGCAATGATAAACTATGAGCTCCTGATAGCGTTGCTCGTCAGGGAAAAGCCTGTTCAAATGCATGTGTATAATATCAACAACCAGTTGCGTTTTGCGGGTTTCGCTAAAATTACCGGCTTTATCAATAATAGCATTAATGGTTTGATACAACTGCAGGTTCAGGCCGGCTAATTTTAATTTTTTATAATAAAATTCGCTATCGTTCAATAATTGAATTATCTCGTCCCTTAAAACCCTGTATTTTTTATCAAGCGAAAACTTCAGGGATTTTGTATCCTTATGCTCAAGCAAAAACGATTGGGCAGCACCTTGTGCAAAATTCATCTGCGCCGTTACATCAGCAAAAAAAATAGCGATAATCTCTGCCACCGAAACGATTGCCATACTGTGGTAACTGTGCTTAAAATCTGGATTGCACGCTTTCTTCAGATAATGAATAATCAGGTTACTGCTCGCTTCAAATACTTCCTCCACATCTTCGATAATATCTGCTCCGTACCGCTCCAGTTCCCTGCGGTAAACGTCGGCGCGGTACTCCTGTATCAACTGGTAACGAACGTCGACAGCCAGCTTAGCCTTTAATATTGTCAGTATTTTACCCAAATACTCTTCCTTAACAAAAATGCGCAGGCGGATATGCGGTGCTGTATCTACATATCTTACAAAAAACCACGATTCGATCTGTCCGCTCAGTAAGCGCAACACCGGTAATATTTTTTTTACCAGCAATTCGTTGGCCCGCAATGGCGAGCAATAAATTTTAAAGTAAATCCACTTACTCCCGGTAATAAATTCGCGTGTCTGTTTAATCGGCAGCTGTCGCTGGGCAGGCAGCGCTTTATACGAGCTTTTTGATGCCAGTAAAATAGTAATGAACTGATTGACCATCGGTTTCATATCCTGGTCGGTTATTTTTTCATCGTAGACCATCAGGTGTTCAGTAATTTTCACACTACTTTCAGCCCTGATACAATCGATAAAAAAAATGATCTGCTTTTCATCTTCCAGATCGAATATCAGTTGCTGATCCGACCGGCCAACTGCAATATGTCTTGGCCATGAATGCTCTGTCTTAAATTGCCTTACTTTTTTTACAGCATTTATGGCGTCGGCCTGCGTAAGGGCCTTAATTTCAATTTCAGAAAGATACCATTTGGCCAGGCACAAAATGGTTTGCTTATAAGTTACCCGGGGATAAAACTGCATCCCAGGGAACATGGTTTCCAGGTCGAGCGTAACATTGGAGCCGATGCCCTGGTGCTGCATGTCGGCCAAAAACCTGAAGAGACTCAGCTGATGGTTCTGATAATTATACGCCGAGCTCAATCTGGGTATAACACGCTTTCTCAGTTTCAGCGATTCGATGACCAGTTCATCGTTGACAACCGATAATACCAGATCGTTAAGCTGTATTTGTTGATCACCTGTTAAAACAAAAGGCGAGTTTATGGCAAGTTCATAATCGTACACAGGCAACCTGCGGTTGATATTATCAACGTGATGATCGGACAGCTGGTTCAGCTCGGCAAAAACTACCTCCGGGTTGGCTCGCTGTTCGTGCCTGGCTATTTCGGCAGCAATGGCTTTTACCGAGGTGCTTAACAAAGTAAAGCGACCTATTAATGCCGTAGCCGAGGCACCTCCTGCGGCCTCTATATAAACCATATTACCGTATATCCTGAACATTACGGACATAGACGGCGGCATAGGCAATACAGGGCTCTGCGCCAGGCCTGCAAGATCATTATCATCAATTACGATCTCCACCGCATTTAAGGCATTCCATTTTTTTAAAAACAGGCGGTGTGCCGCCGACCAGGATATCTTTCCAGGTGTTGCCGGACCGTCGTCGATAGGCATATCCTGGAGCAGCGGGTTATTGGTATCCGCATTGAGCGATGTACCATAAGGTATCCCCGTTTCAGGGTCGAGCGCTTGCAGTAACGGGATTTTCTGAAGTTCGAACCGGGCCTTAAACTGCCTTTTAAAATCAGTCACTGCACCTGGCTCTCCCTGTATACATAAAACCTGCAGGCATTGCAAAGCTTCGCGCAATTGCTGCTGGTAACCGATGCCGACAGTACCGGTTACCGGCCGTTCCAGGTTAGCATAAAGCAGTTGGGCAGGTACCTTTGCGCCGTCTGCTGATAGTACATCTGTTACCTGTTTGGTGTATAATTCAATACCGTTCAGATCAGGAAATTTAATCTTATCCAGTTGTTTAAGCAGGAGATCCAACTGTCGTTTTGCACTCGTTTTTAATGTAGTGCTGCCGAGCAGCCGGTGCAGATAATCTTCACCCAGGATAGTTGTGCTATATCCCGAAATGATGATCTGCTCGTTAATCAGGAAGTGCAAATACTCAATAGCATCTTCATCGCTGCAATCGGCATTGGCTTTAATGTAATTGATGATATTTCGATAACGCTCTGCCCCCTGTGCTAAAAACAGTAATAGCTTTTTGGTAAAACCATTTGCTTCGAATGATTCCAGCCTGTATGACGTTTTACCGGTTTCGGTTGCGGTAAGTGTTTTGATATACCGAAACTCGCGGTTAAGTTTATAAAGCGTTGGGTTGCTAAAAAATAAATCTTCAGTCAAGCCTTTGTCCAGCAGTGTTCGGGAGAGCCTGGCCGTAATATGCTGATCGGGCAAAAGCTTTAATTGCCATACGTTTTCCCCGGTCAGTTGTATTTTGGTTGGGCCCTCTCCGTATTTTACGGTACCGAACGACGAAAATGCACCAAATGGCGTCGGCCTGAAGCTCATCCGGTTATAGTACTTGCATAAAGTTAGCCGTTCTTTGCTGGTCAATGAGCTCACCTCAAAGCCCGCTATCTCAAGCCGGTGATAAAAATCGGGGCTGGCAAGGTATATCGTTTGTTTAAACCACTCCGTCTGCAACAGGCTATCTAAATTATCATAGCTATATTGCCTATAGCTAAGTAACGGGCAGCGCAATATTAAATCGGGCAAAAAATCAAAATCCTGGGCCATAGGCAAATAAAAGGTTCCTATAAAAATAAGTCTTATTTATTTCTATTTGATAAACTATGATACCAGAAGGTTACCGATTAAATGAAAGATTTTTGATACACAAAAAATACCGGGTGTTTTATAACTATATTGGTGACATGAACCAACTGACCGGAAACGAAAACCCACGCCGCAACTTTTTAAAAACTGCCGCAAAGGGCAGCGCCGTTGTACTGTCTTTAAGCGGAATTGCAGCCAGGGCGGTGGCTGCCGATGAAATTCTCAATAACAATCCAGTTCCTCCTGCCATCAAACCCGACCACGTGGTGCGCTCCATTCCCGAAAACATGGTTTGGGGATATTATGGCGCCGATGTGCCGCCCGTTGCCAAAGTGAAGGACGGTGACATCGTAGAAATACAAACCATTAACACCACCGGCATTACCCGCCGCGACCCAGAGGCTTTTTTTAAGGAAAACAATCTGCCGATTGATGAGCAGGCGCAGGATATCATAGCCATTTATAAAAATGTAAAACCCGAGCCATCCGGCCTCACCGGGCACATGCTTACCGGGCCGGTCTATATCGAAGGCGCTGAACCAGGCGATACCTTAGAGGTTAGAATACTGGATGTTATCCCTCGCAGCGGCTATGGTGTAAATGCCGTTTGGCCAAAGGGCGGCGACCTGCCCGATGCTGTCACTACGCGCCAAAACTTTGTTTACAAATACGATACTAAAAAGCATACAGCTTCATTTAAACCCGGCGTGGAGATTCCTATCAAACCTTTTATGGGCGTGATGGCTGTTTCGCCGGCACCTGAGAAAGGCCGTGTAAGCTCCATCCCACCCGGCCCATACGGTGGTAATATGGATTTGAAACACCTTGTAAAAGGCACTACGCTCTATCTGCCGGTATCCGCCAAAGGCGCGTTGTTTACAACCGGCGATTGCCATGCCGGGCAGGGTAACGGCGAAATAAGCGGTGTAGCTATCGAAGCTTCGCTTACGCTGATTGTGAAATTTATCGTCCGCAAGGATATGCACATCACACACGTCCGCGCCGAAACGCCGACACATTTTATCGCCCTCGGCCTCGACCCCGACCTGGCTACTGCCATGAAAAATGCAGCCACGCAGGCAACAAGCTTTATTAGGGATGAATTGGGCTTTACCTTTAACGAAGCACTGTCCATCTGCAGCACCGGTGTGGATTTTGAAGTGACCCAGGTGGTCGATAAAACCTTAGGTGTACATGCCATGATCCCTAAATCGATATTCACCAATAAGAAGTTTGAATACTGGAAAGTGTAAAACAATCAATCAATGCGGCGGGTTAACATTCGCCGTATCGCTTTCATAACAATGCCGCTCAATAATATAATCCAGCAGGGGTTTATTAAAAGTGAGTTGTTCGGGGTTGGGAGTAGTGTGCCTTACTTCTTTTTTACCAAAATCAACCTGCACCGCATACCCCGGCGTATTGGTAATTTTGTTCGGCTTTGTGAAGGATAAATAAACAATTTTATTTTTCACGCTGTCTATCTCCGGCCTGACTGCCAATGCCTGCTTATCTATCGGGGCCGACCTGAGCAGCAGGATCATTAAACTATCGCATGATAGTTTAACGTAAGCCTCGTTGGCGGCTAAAATGCTTTGCCGTGTTACACTATCATCCGTTTTCAGCGAGTCGGTTGTTAAAGCCGGTTTATTTTTTGATGGCCCGCAGCCTGCACAAAGTGCTGCAAGTATAATTGCCGGTAGTATTTTTTTCATTGATGATAACTTATAGTTGTTAATTCTTCTTTTTCAAAACACACGTGTCACTTTCCTGTCCGGATAATCAATCTTACTGCTCTGGCGTTTGCCGTTCACGGTGATGTGCACAATGTTCGATTGATCATTATACAAATCATACAGCAGGCTTACCTCGGCTTCGATACCCTTCAAATCAGCGATTGGTACCGTCGATTCGTAATACACATTCACAATTTCTTTTGCATGTTCAAAACCGATATAAGCCAAGGCAGCAGGCTTGCTATTGGCTTTGACCTGCAAATGACCGAGGGTATATTTCTTCACCGGTTCTTCCATCGCGTTGTGCAAAGCTGGTAAGGTCAGGTCGATTTTACTTCCGGATTGTTTAGCGAGCGCAGCCTCAAAATCGTCGGTAAAAATACTGCAGATCACTTCCAGTTTATGGCTCCTGGGGTTCAGGTTAATATCAACCGTGCTTACATGCAGCGGATGCCTTAATGCGGAAACCGGTTTTACAGGCATCAAAAAACCGACCAATAAGTAACAATATAATAGATGTTGCTGCAGCAAAGCGTTCATAAGCCGTTCAAAATTTAATAATGCAAAAAAAGGGTTTAATTTTAACATTTTAAACGTTAACCGGCTCAATCCTTGCTTACTCAATACTTATCCGATTTTTCGTTCTATTTCAGGATAGGCTGGCACCATATCATCAGTGCCGATGCACTCGATCATCAACTGTTTATTTTATCCCTCGTTGCCATTTATACTTTTCACAATATCAGGCAAATACTTATCCTGGTTACGGCATTTACAATCGGGCACTCGTTAACGCTAATTTTGAGCGTATTGGATGTTGTCCGCTTCTCAAATCATTGGGTCGAATTCCTGATCCCCTGTACCATTTTGATTACTGCACTCAATAATCTGCGTTTAGCTGGTTTAAAGCCACAAACCATCAGTATAAATTATTATCTTGCGCTAAGTTTCGGGCTGATACACGGGATGGGCTTTGCCAATTCGATCCGTATCATGCTGGCGCACGATCAAACCATCGGCTGGGGCCTTTTCGGCTTCAACTGCGGCTTGGAAGTCGGGCAGATAGCCGTAGTATCCATCATATTGATAATCACGGCCGTGGCATTAAACTTTTTTAAAGTTGCACGCAGAGATTGGGTGATATTTCTATCATCCGCAACTTTTGCGCTCTCCTTAAAAATGGCGCTCGAACGATTACCGCTTTAAATAACTGACCTCTTGATAATTAACAGTAAAATGAAAAAACTATTTACTCTTTTATTCATTTCTATTACCACAACCTGCTTGCTCCGGGCGCAGGATATTCAAAACAACCCAGGCAGCAATCATGGCAACAAATTCGAGCAGTTAGGCAGCGTTTTAAGTACACCTAACGAACAACGCACCGCCAGCGGCGCACCCGGCGCAAAATACTGGCAGCAGCGTGCCGATTACGACATTAAAGCCAGCCTCGACGAAAAGAACCAGAAACTCACCGGCAGCGAAACCGTAACCTATTTCAACAACTCGCCCGACCCGTTGACCTACATCTGGCTGCAGCTCGACGAAAATCAGCACAGCAATATCGATAACGCCAATTATCAAAGCAGCACTACCATGCCCAAAGGCGGCATGCCCGCTCTGACCGAAGAAGGCGATAACGGCTATGGCGATAAAATAAGCAGGCTTACCGATGCCTTAGGCAAACCGCTGAGCTATACCATCAACAAAACCATGATGCGTATCGACCTGCCTTATACTTTAAAACCCGGTCAGCAGTTTATTTTTAAACTCGACTGGAGCTATAAGATCAGCAACCGCATGGTGCTGGGCGGCCGCGGCGGCTACGAATATTTCCCCGAAGACGGCAACTACCTCTTCACCATGACGCAATGGTACCCGCGGCTGTGCGTTTACAGCGATTTCCAGGGCTGGCAAAACCACCAGTTTACCGGCCGCGGCGAGTTTGCCTTAACTTTCGGTAATTTTAAAGTACAGGTAACTGTCCCTGCCGATCATGTAGTAGGCGGTACCGGCGAATGTATCAACTATGCTGGAGTATTAACACCTGGCCAGTTAGCTCGCTACAACAAAGCCAAAACTTCAATATCACCTGTCGAGATCGTAACACTGGCCGACGCAAAGAAAGCCGAAACCACCAAAAGCGAAGCTAAAAAAACCTGGGTATTCGTGGCCAACAACGTGCGCGACTTCGCCTGGACATCTTCCCGAAAATTTATCTGGGATGGTATGGGCGTCAATATCGGCGGCAAGCAGGTAATGTGTATGAGCTATTACGGCAAAGAGGCTTATAACCTTTGGAGCAAATATTCGACCAAGGCCGTAGCACATACAGTTAAAACCTATTCGCACTTTACTTTCGACTACCCCTACCCGGTAGCGCAAAGCGTTGAAGCCTCTAACGGCATGGAGTATCCGATGATCTGCTTCAACAACGGCCGCACCGAAAAGGATGGCACTTACAGCGAAGCCACTAAAAATGCCATGCTGGGTGTGATTATCCACGAAGTTGGTCATAACTTTTTCCCGATGATCGTCAACAGCGACGAACGGCAGTGGACCTGGATGGACGAGGGCCTGAACTCGTTCGTGGAGTACCTGACCGAAGAGTTGTGGGATAATAAATTTCCGACCAAACGCGGCCCGGCTTACCTGATCACCGATTATATGAAGCTGCCGAAGAACGAGCTGGAACCGATCATGACCAACTCCGAGAACATCGTCCGTTTCGGCCCGAATGCTTATAGTAAACCCTCAACCGCATTAAATATCCTGCGCGAAACCATTATGGGCCGCAAGCTGTTCGACTATGCGTTTAAGGAATACTCCCGCCGCTGGGCCTTTAAACATCCTACACCGGCCGACTTTTTCCGCACCATGGAAGATGCCAGCGGCGAGGATCTCGACTGGTTCTGGCGTGGCTGGTTCTACGGCACCGATGCCTGCGATATTTCGCTCGACTCGGTTAAAGTTTCGCGACCGGATTTCAGCAATTCGATGGCAGAGCATAAAGGCCTGCCTGTTGCGCCTGCTTATTTAAAACCGCTGTTACCCGCCTTCGACGATATCAGCAAAGTACGTAACCGCGAGGATGCCAACATTAAATTTTACACTGATCGCGATACCTCAACCCAGGATTTTTACTGGAAATATGCCCGTGGTATTGTTAAGATCGATACAGTAAACTTTAAACCGGTTCCGCGTAAAGCGCCCGCACCGGCAGGTGATTTTACTGATGAAGAAAAAGCAAAATATGCGGGCAAATATTTTTACGAACTGTCGTTCAGCAACAAAGGCGGTTTAGTAATGCCGATCATCGTTGAATTTACCTTCGCCGATGGCACCAAAACCATCGACCGTATACCGGCACAGATATGGCGCCTGAACGAAAAGAACGTAACCAAATTCTACGTACAAAGCAAAGAAGTTACAGCCATCCGCTTAGACCCGATGCGCGAAACCGCCGACATCGACGAAAGCAACAATTACTGGGGTAAAGTGCCACAGCCATCAAAATTCGAGATGTTTAAACAACGTGCAGCCGCTGCACGAGGTCAGTCTACCGGTACCAACCCAATGGAAGTAGCCGCCGCTCAAAAATAAAAAGCTGCAAAGGTGCCGTTGCCAAAACAAAGCAACGGCATCTTTGTTAACGTTTAACCAAGCTGATAATTTATTGGATTATCAAGGTGACTTGTATTTTCATACAGAATAAATAAACTTTGTGCACCACCTTTACGTAAAACCATCAACCTGATCTGAGCAATGCCCGATAACTCCGCTAAAAGTATTATCATTTTCGACGATGATGACGATATCCTGTCCATCTGTACATATATTTTAGAAGAACAGGGCTGGCAGGTACATACCTTTGGCGATTGCAATGATATCGTGAACAAAGTATCGGGCATCAAGCCTGATGTGATCCTGATGGACAACTGGATACCCGACGTAGGCGGCATTACAGCTACACGCACGCTCAAAAGCTCCGACGAGTTGCGGAACATCCCGGTTATCTATTTCTCAGCCAATAACGATATCCAGGTATTGGCCAGCGATGCCGGTGCGGATAACTTTTTAGCCAAACCTTTCGATATCGACGAGCTCGAACGGGTGATCAACAGCGTTTTAGCCTAATACTTCTTCCAGTATTTCGTGCGAGTACACATTGCCGAAGTTTTCGATGTGGAGCGCATAATACTCCAGTATCTTGGCTATCAGGTAACGGCGCTCGTCGTTACCCAACTTTAGTTCGTGCAGGTTCTCGAACGAGTATTGCAGCAGGTTTTTAAAATTTTGTGTATGCGGTGGCGACAGGTACAGCACATGGTCGGGCTTGTAGCGTTTAAAAACGCCTTCTTTCAGGTCGAAGTAATCCGCATCGGTATTGATGTTACTTTCCGGGTAAAATCCCAGGTATCGCGTAAGCTTTACTAAAAATAACAGGTGAAAGTTAGCGATACCCTTATCCTGGTGCTCCAGCCATTCAATCCCGTGAAAAATAAAGCTGAACAGGTTTTCGTCGGTAACCTGGTGTTTTACCGCTTTATACAGCACCTCGTTCAAAAACATCACGATCGAAGTTTTCGCCACATCGTAGGGGATGCTTTGCAGGTGCGGGTCGTTCTTCAGTTCGGATACGCGCTGGATATTTCCGCTCGCTTTATGATAGACCACCAGGTCGAGCAGGTGCAAGGGCTGCAGCATGTTACGGCTTATCTTAGCTCTCGGCTTTTTTACTCCGTTGATGATGTACGACTGCAACCCGAATTTTTCAGTCAGGATCTGCACCACCACGCTGCTCTCGCCGTAATCGGTAGTTTTAAAAACGATGCCCCGGGTTTTATGCAGCATAAAATAACGCGATGAGTTTGGGTAAGAAGATAACGCATCCCGCAACTATGGCAAAAAAGGCTGTGATAGTTACGGCTGCTGCCGATACATCCTTTACATGGCCGGCTTTTTCGTTCCAGCCGGGCGAGATCATGTCGGTCAATATCTCGATCGCTGTGTTAAGCAATTCGGCAGTGAGTACCAGGGCAATGCTCATAGTTACCCACAGCCAATCGTTGGTCGAAATGCGCAGGTACCAGCCCAACAGCAACGCTATCGCCGTAGCGCATAGATGTATGCGAAAGTTGAGCTGTGTTTTTGCAGCATAACTCAAACCCTGGAAGGCGTATTTAAAACTTTTGAATAGTTTTCTCATTCTGCCTTAATGCTGATGCAAATTATGATTTTGTCACAATATCGTTCTTTAAATCGGGCTTTAAAGCAAATTTCGTAGTTTTGCCGCCGCTTACCGAATATTGTGTAAATGATCTGGAAAAAACTCGCCTCCCTGATTCTCAAAAATCGCCTGATAATCCTGCTCTCGGTATTGATATTCTGCTCGTTTATGGGCTTCGAGGCCGGTAAGGTAAAGCTCACCTATAATGCCGGTAAAATACTCCCGGTAACCGATTCGGCCTATATCCGCTACACCCAGTTTCGCAAAATGTTCGGCGAAGATGCCACCGCGATGGTGATCGGCGTTAAAACTCCTCAGCTCTTTAAAAAAGATTTTTTTAACGATTGGTACCAATTGGGCAACGATCTGAAAAAGATCAAAGGCATCAGCGCGGTGATATCCGTTGCCAATATTTACCAATTGCAAAAAGATACCGTGGCGCATACCTTCGCTGTAAGGCCTTTGGTAACGGCGCCCCTGCCAGCACAAAAAGTAGTCGACAGTATTAAACAAATCATCTTTTCGCAGCCATTTTACAGCCAGCTTATTTTAAGCGGCGACAGGCAGGCGTCGCTCATGGCCGTATCGTTCGACCCTAAAGTGGTGAACACACCGGCACGCAGTAAGATACTGGATACCATTTTACAGCGCGCCAGGCAGTTCGGCGTAAAATATAATACTCCCATTCATTATTCAGGGCAGCCCTACATCCGCACCATCATCAGCGATCTCGTCTCACACGAGTTCAGCTTGTTTTTGGGTTTATCGCTGGCTATTACTTCGCTTATCCTGCTTATCTTTTTCCGTTCGTTTTATTCGGTTATCTTTCCGGTTATAGTAGTAATTTTAGGTGTGATATGCAGCCTGGGCCTGCTGGTATTAAACCATTACAACATTACCCTGCTTACTGGCATTATCCCACCACTGATCGTGATCATTGGTATACCCAACAGTATCTTCCTGCTCAATAAATATTACCGCGAGTACGGCCTTACCGGCGATAAAATGCAGGCACTGCATACCGTGATCGAAAAAGTGGGCATTACCACCTTCATTGCCAACGTGACTACCGCCATAGGCTTTGGCGTATTGTGCTTCACCAACAGCCAGATATTAACAGAGTTCGGCCTGGTGGCATCCATCAGTATTATGCTCACTTTCGTGCTTACACTGATCCTGATCCCGATCATCTTCAGCTACCTGCCTGCGCCGGGCAAAACACAAAGCGGCATTAAGGACCGTAAATTTATGCAGCAGCTTTTGGTGAAAGTTGATTTTATAGTACACAATCATCGCAGGGCTATTTACGCGGGTACAATTATTATTCTCATCATAGGCGGCTATGGCTTATCGCGGATCAGGGTAAACAGTTACCTCATCGACGATCTGCCTCAGAGCAGTACAACCCTGACTGATCTGCATTTCTTCGAATCGAACTTTAAAGGCGTGCTGCCATTAGACGTCGCCATCGATACCAAACATAAAAACGGGGTGATGAACCTTGGCGTGATCAACAAGATCGACCGTTTGGAGACCCTGATCTCGTCGTACCCGGCGTTTAGCCGTTCTATCTCGTTAACACAGGTGCTTAAATACTCCACCCAGGCATTTTATGGCGGCGACAGTAGTTTTTACCGGCTGCCAAACAGCATGGAACAGAATTTTATTTTAAGCTATGCGGCCAACAGTGGCAAAAGCACCAATATGCTGCACAATTACCTGGATACCACCAAACAGATTACCCGCGTAAGCTTCCAGATGGCGGATATCGGTTCGGCTAAACTGAACAGACTATTTGAGGAACTGCAGCCGCGTATCGATTCGATATTTAATCCTAAAAAATACCATGTTGAGCTAACTGGTTCGAGCGTAATATTTGTTAAAGGTGCCAACTACATGGTTAAAAACCTGTACCAGAGTTTGGCGCTCGCCATATTCCTGATCGCAATGGTGATGTGGATCCTGTTCAGGGGCTTTAAGATGGTACTGATCTCCATACTGCCTAACCTGATACCATTAGTTATTACCGCCGGCCTGATGGGCTTCTTAGGCATCCCATTAAAACCGTCGACCATTCTGATCTTCAGCATAGCGATGGGTATCTCATCCGACCAGACCATTTATTTTTTAACCCGCTACCGCCAGGAACTGAACATGGGCAGCAAAACCATTTCCCAAATCGTATCCGATACCATCCGCGAAACCGGCATCAGCATGATCTATATCGCTACCATCCTGTTCTTCGGCTTCGGTATCTTCGCCGCCTCGACCTTTGGCGGTACCGTGGTGCTGGGCATTTTGTTATCATTTACCCTGCTTACCGCGATGATCTGTAACCTGACGCTGTTACCGGCTTTCCTGATTAGCTTTGAGAAGAGTATCAAAGGCAGGAAACCTGTAGTGACGATAGATGCTGCTGCGCAGGATTTGTAATGGTGGCGGTAACCCTACCCCAAAGTTTGCGTTAGGGATAGCCCGGCCCCAGGCAACGCCCCTATAATAATGATTGAAGGATTGAAAAGTGACCTGCGAGGCTGCTCCGCATATCGGGGACTGCTTTGTACCTCGCAATAACGCTTTAAGATAAATTCGAAAAGGCATGGTTTTCCTGAGCTCCTTTAAAAACAAACAACAGCTAAAAATTCGAAATCAACAACTGCTACTGCCAGTGCTTCTGCTACTCTCTTAGCGCCTCCGCGCCTTTGCGTGCAATATGCCTTGGCTTATATATCGTATACTTTTCCTGAGAGATTGCCACGTCATCGCTGCTTTCAGCGTGCTCTTCCTCTCAATGGCATTTTGATCAGAATGGTGGAAACCCTGCAAAACAGTAAAGCCTCCTGATGGGCAGGAGGCTTTTACTAACCAATTATAAACCTAAATTATGAGAAGAGGCTGTAGGAGAAGGGGTCGAACCTTCACAGAGTGGTTATTCTTATTGCTAAGAGTTTCCCATTATCTCCGCCACCGCGACAAGGAGGTGTGTCTGCCAAATTTCACCACCCTACAGTATTGTTGTTTTGATTTAGTCTTGAGCCATGAGCCTTAAGTCATGAGTCTTTTTTGATGACTCCGGACTAATGACTCCAGACTCCGGACCGGAAATCAGCTGTTGGGGAAGGAGTCGAACCTTCATGGAGTGGTTAGCCCGCTTCGGGTTTCCCATGCTCTCCGCCACCGCGACAAGGAGGTGTGTCTGCCAAAAATTTCACCACCCAACAATATAGTTTTTATAAGAACCGGATTAGCTTTAGGTTTTTGCTTGTTACAAATTTAATAGGCTTACCAATTCCTTACAAATTTTTTAACAAAATATTTGTATTTTTATACAATTTTTAATTAAACTTGTATTTAGCTAAACATTTAAAAATTTATGTCACACAAAAAAGCCCAGAATTTAGAAATTGATAATTTGGACATCCAAATTTTATCAATATTGATGAAGAATGCGACTACTCCATACACGGAGATCGCTAAAGATCTGATCGTTTCTGGCGGAACTATCCACGTCCGTATGAAAAAGCTCGAAGAGATGGGGGTGATTAAAGGCGCCAACCTTGAGGTTGATCCGCAAAAGCTGGGCTATGACATTTGTGCTTTTTTGGGCATCTACCTGGAGAAGGGTTCGCAATATAACGAAGCTGTAAAGCAGCTAAAGAATATTAAAGAGATCGTCGAGCTGCATTACACTACCGGCGGCTGGAGTATTTTCGCTAAAATTGTTTGCCATGATACCAACCACCTGCGCGAGGTATTAAACGAGCAGATACAAAGCGTAAAAGGTATTCAGCGTACAGAAACCTTTATTTCGTTAGAGGAAAGCATTAAAAGACAGATAACGCTTGACTAAACGCTTACTTAAACTTGCCTTTTAAGGCGGCTAACTTTATTGCCATATCTGTTTCCGGGATGTGCCTGTCGGTTTGTTTTTTCTGAGCGACGGGTGCATTCTTCACAAACTCCTTTTTCGCTCCCGGCTCCCTTATCTCGTTCTCTTTCATCGATAGGGAAATACGTTTCCTGTCGGCATCAACGCCTGTAACCGTAACTTTTACCTTCTGGCTTACTTTCAATACCTCGTTCGGGTCTTTAATAAACCTGTTGGTGATCTGGCTCAGGTGCACCAGGCCATCCTGGTGAACGCCTATATCCACAAACGCGCCAAAATTGGTGATATTGGTTACCACACCCGGCAATACCATGCCCACTTTCAGGTCGCTGATGGCATTGATACCTTCGGAGAATGCAAAAGCTTCAAACTGCTCACGCGGATCGAGGCCTGGTTTGGCCAGCTCGGCCATAATATCGTGCAGGGTTGGCAAGCCTACGGTTTCGGTAACATATTTTTGTAATGGGATGCGTTTGCGCAACTGATCGTCTTTCATCAGGTCCTTCACCGTGCAGCCCATGTCTTTAGCCATTTGCTCTACCAACGCATAGCTTTCGGGGTGCACGGCGCTGGCATCGAGCGGGTTTTCGGCATTGCGGATGCGTAAAAAGCCGGCGGCCTGCTCAAAGGCCTTATCACCCAGGCGGGCCACTTTTTTCAGGTCAAAGCGGCGTTTAAACGCACCGTTCTGGTTGCGGTATTCAACTATGTTTTGAGCCAGTTGCGGGCCAAGGCCCGATACATAAGCCAGTATTTGTTTGGATGCGGTGTTCAACTCTACTCCAACCGCATTCACGCAGCTCATTACGGTATCGTCCAAACTGGTTTGCAGTTTGATTTGGTCGACATCGTGCTGGTACTGGCCCACGCCGATTGATTTCGGGTCGATCTTCACCAGTTCGGCCAGCGGGTCCATCAGCCTGCGGCCGATAGATACCGCGCCACGCACGGTCACATCTTTATCCGGGAACTCTTCGCGCGCCACTTCGGATGCCGAATAGATAGACGCACCGCTTTCGTTCACCATCACGATGGTCGTACCCGAAATGTTCAGGCCGCGAATAAAAGTCTCCGTCTCGCGGCCGGCAGTACCGTTACCAATGGCAATGGCTTCGATGTTGTGTTTTTCGCAAAGATGTTTAACTGTCTTTTCGGCCTCTGTAACACCTCCGGCGCCAGTGTGCGGGTATATGGTGGCATTATCCAATAACTGCCCTTGCGCATCCAAACAAACCAGTTTACAGCCTGTACGGAAGCCCGGATCGATAGCCATAACACGTTTTTGCCCAAGCGGGGCGGCCAGCAATAACTGGCGGGCATTTTCGGCAAAAACCTTGATGGCCTCTTCATCGGCCTTCTTTTTGGTGAGCAAACGTACTTCAGTCTCCATCGACGGCTTAAGCAAACGTTTGTAACCATCGGCCACAGCCAGGCTGACCTGCGCAGCGGCCTCATTGCGGCCTTTTACAAACAGGCTCTCCAAAGTGTTGATAGCTTCATCTTCGGGCGGGAGCAGGTCGAGGTACAATATCTCTTCCTTTTCGCCGCGGCGCATGGCCAGTATCCGGTGGGACGGGGCCGACTTAACCGGCTCGTTCCATTCAAAGTAATCCTTATATTTTATCCCTTCCTGCTCCTTACCGGGGATCACCTTACACTCAAAATTGCCTTTGTCAACAAACAGCTTACGTATTTTATCCCTGGCTTCCACGCTTTCGCTGATGGTTTCGGCGATGATATCCCTCGCACCTGCCAACGCCTCTTCGGCATTGTTCACGCCTTTTTCTTCGCTGATGTATTTACCGGCTTCCAGTTCTACATCCAGTTTGCCCTGCTCAAGCAGGATATCTGCCAGGGGCTGCAAGCCTTTTTCGCGCGCGGCCGTAGCCCGGGTTTTGCGTTTTGGGCGATAAGGCAGGTAGATATCTTCCAGCAAAGTCATGGTTTCGGCTTCATCGATCGCTTTGCTCAGTTCGGGCGTTAGCTTGCCCATATCGGTGAGTGATTTGATGATAGCTTCCTTGCGTTTATCCAGGTCGCGCAGTTGTTGTATGCGGTCGCGGATGGCCGCCACGGCAACCTCATCCAAAGCGCCGGTTGCTTCCTTACGGTAACGGGAGATGAAAGGTACGGTAGCGCCTTCGTCTAACAAATCGACAGTGGCATTTACCTGTTTTTCGGCAACGGATAGTTCGGAAGCTATTTTTTTATAATGGGATATCATCTTAACAAATTGAGGTTACTAATTTGGCGGTATCGCACGAAAGTGCCAAAAATGGTTTTCAACAAAAAGGATATAAAAACAAAAAGCCCTCCCGAAATATCGGGAAGGCTTTCAATATTGATAGGCTCATTACTTAGCCACGTACATTACCTCTTTAACTGCTTTAACTACGCGATCAGCATTTGGTAAATACTCTTGTATCAAAGTCGGTGCGTAAGGCAGCGGAACGTCGCCACCCATAATGCGCAGGATGGGCGCATCCAGGTAATCGAAAGCATCTTTTTGTACTTTAAAAGCTACCTCGGTTGCAATAGAGCCTAATGGCCAGCTTTCTTCAACGATTACCAAACGGTTGGTTTTCTTAACGGATTCGATCACGGTAGCATAATCGATAGGGCGAACGGTACGCAGGTCGATCACTTCGGCGCTGATACCTTCTTTAGCCAGCTCCTGTGCAGCAGCAATAACCACTTTCATGATCTTACCAAAACCTACCAAAGTAACATCGGTACCTTCGCTTACTACTTTAGCTTTGCCTAATTCGATATAGTAAGTTTCTTCGGGCACTTCACCTTTATCGCCGTACATTAACTCCGATTCCATGAAGATAACCGGATCAGGATCCAGTATTGATGATTTTAACAAGCCTTTCGCATCGTACGGGTTCGAAGGAACCACCACTTTTAAACCCGGGCAGTTTGCGTACCAGTTTTCGAAGCACTGGCTGTGCTGAGAGCTTAACATACCTGCGTTACCGGTAGGGCCGCGAAACACGATCGGTACCGAAAACTGGCCGCCGCTCATCGACATCATTTTGGCAGCGCCGTTGATCACCTGGTCGATAGCCACCAGCGAGAAGTTAAACGTCATGAACTCGATGATCGGGCGCAGGCCGTTCATGGCCGAACCGATACCTATACCGGCAAAACCTAACTCAGAGATAGGCGTATCAATAACACGTTTGGCACCGAACTCATCCAGCATGCCCTGGCTAACTTTATAGGCACCGTTGTATTCGGCAACTTCCTCACCCATCAGGTAAATCTTATCATCTTTACGCATTTCTTCGACCATTGCTTCGCGAAGTGCTTCTCTGAATTGTATTTCTCTCATTATGTGTTAAATCATGTATTTTTTTAGCGACAGCAAATATAGTGAGTAATGTTTATAATGCAACTGCTGCAAACGCCCATGCCATGTAAATTTTATAATATTTTGGCTACTTGGCGGTAACGTTACCCGTACGCTTTAACACGCCCCAGCCGCTCAGCTCGCCCTTAACGGCACGGCGGATAGATTTGAACAAAACGTAGTACATTAATTGCCGCCAGATGAGCCTTTGCGGGATGATGTAGATCAGTTTTTTGTAGCTTTCCTTCTCCATACGGAAGGCGATGATGCCGACGATAAAGTCGACCAGCACAAAGGCCAGGTAGTAGATCAGTATCTTTTCTTTATGATCGCCCATCAGGCCGAAGATCATCATCAGGTCGGCCAGCGGCGAAAACAGCGGCAGGATGATCTGGAAAATGAGGATATTGGGCATGCCTACCATCCCAAAAAATTTGTATTTCTTGTTAAACAGCGCATCCCGGTTCTTCCAGAAGCTCTGCATCACCCCGAAACTCCACCTGAAGCGTTGTTTCAGCAGCATCGGTATCGATTCGGGCGCTTCGGTATAGGCGATGGCCTCGGCGCAGTTCTTAATAATATAACCCTGTTTCAGGATGCGCATCGTCAGGTCGCAATCTTCGGCCAGGGTATCGTAAGTAAAGCCACCGGCTTTATTGATGGCCGATTTACGGAACGCACCAATGGCGCCCGGCACCACGGTAATGCTATTGAGCAGATCGAACGCCCGGCGGTCCATATTCTGCGCGGTGATATACTCGATGGATTGCCAGCGGGTAATGAGGTTGTTTTCGTTACCTACTTTTACGGTCCCTGCTACTGCACCTATCTCTTCGTCGCTGAAATAGGTCATCAGGTGGTATACGGCATCGTCCTTCAGTTGTGTATCAGCATCAATACACACCACAAAATCGTAAGTCGCCTGTTCTATACCGTAATTAAGCGCCGAAGCTTTACCCCCATTGGGCTTGGTCAGTATCTTCACTTTCGGGTGGCCATCGTAAGCTGCCTTTACAATTTCGTAGGTTTTATCCTTTGAGCCATCGTCGACAAAAATGATCTCGAAATTATCGTACTTTGTTTTCAGTAAACTTTCGATGGTTTTGTTGGCAGTGACTTCCTCGTTATACGCCGGTACGATGATGCTCACGGGATACAATACCGCTTCAGATAAACGTTCCTGGGTTTCTTTTTTATCCTGACGGCGCTGCGAAACAGCGAGTATACCGATCAGTACAATGCGGCCGACAGCCAGGAAAATGGCCGTCAGGAACAGGTACAGCATAAACCAGTTGCCATAAAATACCGCAAATACAAACATGTTGTAAAAACTACCAATAACACCACTATCGGCATCGTCGGTAATTTTTGGCATCAGGTCGTCTTTGGTTTTGTGCAACACATCGGCAATGGTGGTAAACTGGTAGCCGTGGCTTTTAAAATAATGGATGATCTCGGGCAGGGCCTTTACTGTTTGCTCACGGGTGTCGCCGCCAGCATCGTGCAGCAGCAGCATCGAGCCGTTATCTTTTTGCGCGATGACACGCGCCAGGATAGTATCGGCGCTTACACCAGGCTCCCAGTCGTGCGGGTCGATAGATTCGCCGATATTGATATAACGCTCCTCGCGGCTTAAAGCTACCGGGATAACCTCCTGCAGGGTGGTCGGCTCGGCATCGGCATTAAACGGCGGGCGGAACAGGATGGTGCTGCGGCCGGTAACCAGTTCTATCAGCTTGCGGGTTGAGTTGAGCTCAAGGTTCACCCGTTTCAGGCTCACCGTCGATATATCGGGATGGAAGAAAGTGTGGTTACCTATTTCGTAACCGGCGTTAAACTCATCTTTGAGTATCGAAATATTTTTTTCGACCATCGACCCAACTACAAAGAATGATGCAGGTACATTTTCGCGTTTCAGGATTTCGAGTATACGGGGCGTATAATCAGGGTCGGGGCCGTCATCAAATGTGAGTACGATCTTTTTCGGCGCGTAGCCATAGCGCCTGATCACATATTTTGTTGGCAGCTCTTTATACTCCTGGTTGGTAAAAGTAAAGGTTTGCGGATCAAGCGTTACGTTGATCAGGCCAGGGTGTGGGGTCGACACCAGGTCGAGCACCTCGCCGGTACCTGCGTAATCAACTTCCACCTTGTTGTTCAGCGCTACAGTGGTTAGTTTTTGTTTATCGACGCCAGTTTTACGTAACGAATCGATAGATAAGTTCTTATCAAAAAAGCTCCACAAACGCGGGTCTTCCGAGCCTAAGCGCCAAAGCGCCACGCCTGCCGTGGCCCAGTCGTCGGCCATGCGGATGATGTTGAAATTGGTGATGGCATCGGTAAAATAAACCGTATGCGGTATGCCATCCTGAAAGGTATAGCTAAAATGCAGGTTAGCCGTTTCGGGGTTAAAGATGATCTGGCTTTTGTATTGCTGCGCCGTACTGATGGCCTGTTGGTAGGTTACCGGTGTGCCTATACTGCTTTGGGGCCAGTCGTACCCGTAAGCGCCTACGGCAAATATTACCTTATCACTGGGTATGCGGGCGCAGATGTCATCCAGTGCAGCTTCGGCCCAGCGCTGATCGGATATATCGCCATCGTTGCTCGACTCGGTATGCTGGTCGTAAGCCATAATGAACAGATAGTCATTATACCTGGCCAGCTCTTCCACATCGTACTCGTCATTCTGCGGGAAAACATCCTGGGTAACCAGGAAACCTTTGGCGTGCAGCGCGGCATATACTTCCTTTTGAAAGATGACAAAATTATCGCTGTTCCTGTCCTTCAGGTCCTCAAAATCGAGGTTAATACCCTGCAGGTGATATTGATCGAGCTTGGCTATCAGGCTATTGATAAATTTGGTACGCAGCTTTTTTGAGGCGATGATACGTTCAACATCCCTGGTATCCCAGTTACCTTCAACACTGTTTTTATTTACATAGTTGGATACCTGGGCTATGATGGGCTTTTTGTACTTTTTATTCAACCTGATCAATGCGGTGTCGATACTGGCGCGTACGGTATCGGCCTTGGGTGTTAAAAAGAACCATTCGCTCACCACCAGATCCAGCTTATTAATATGGCTCTCGAGTGATGTGAACGATTGCGGGTCCCAGTTTACGTAAAACGCCGCGTTGATACGGTTTTTGTTGCTCGGATGCTTCAACTGGTGCAGGCGCAGGTCGCGCTTAAGCTCCTGAATCTGATTTTTTTCGAGCTTAAAATCCTTGTATTTTGTAGAATGCTTTAAGGCGTCGAGCTCTTCTTTCGAGAATTTTTTTGGAGCCTGCTCCAGGTTGGGCAAAGCAGGATATTGTTTTGATGTGATGGTAATTGCCGCGCCGACAACACCGCAAACCAATAAAGTGATCAACAACCGGCTTAACCACTTAAAACGTGTCCATCGGCCCGGGGTATCAGCTTGAAAAACCTGTTTATTAGACATTAATAGTTATAGGTTAAGCAAATTTAATAACATCAATAAAAGTAGCGATTGATTTTTTAATTATTTGCCCGGTTTAACCTGATCGATCTTTGAAAAATCGACACTGCATTTGCAGTTTGAACCACAGCTTGTTTTTGCAGTTAAGCTTTTGTAAACCATACGGCCCACATAAAACAACGCTGCTGCAAAAAGTGCTATAACTATGATGATCTGAAAATTCATACTGCAAATTTAGTAATTTTTTTGCCTTTAAATATTTCCGGGCAAACTATGATATACAGTATATACAAAACGTAAACTGATTGGTTTTTATTTTTGCATAAAGGCCACTGTACCGCCAACCCAGTCAAAATCCTGATTATAGCGCACCCCGATCATTTTACCACGGCTTAAACGGGCCAGGTTGATGGCGAGCGTGGGCCTTTCGTCGCCATTGGGCCACAGGTAAAGCAACCTTATTTCGGCTTTTACACCACCATCAGGCGCCTGTATAACCGGCTCGTAGTTTACCTTTTGCTGCAATATCCAGTTTTCGGGATCAGTTATAGCGTCAATATCATTTTGGGCTATGTCAATAATCACCCCCTGCCCGGCAAACGAGAACAGGGGTTTTAAAACATAGTTCTCCAGGTCGGCAGGCGTTTCCTCCAATTTATCCAAAAACCATGTTTTGGGTACATAAGTCCCTTTTAAAAAGGGCATGGTATATTTGCTGATACGGTAAAACCAGTTAGGGTGTGTTATCCATTCTACATCAAGCGGCTGCCGCACATCAACCACCTTAGCGAGCAGTGGGGCGTTGCCGGCGATCTCATCAAATATCAGGCGGTTATAAATACGTTTGATCTGCTTCCACTCACCATCAACCTCATAGTATAACTTATCTCCGTGCTGCCGAAGGTTTTCGAGCGAAACGATGCCGATGCCCAGGTATCTTTGGGTAATATAAAAATCGACATTGGTTTTTTGTTCATCAGTATTCACGTCCATCAGCACAACTTCATCCGGCCGGTGCGGACCAACGATCGTACGTCTTAGCAAATCGACGTAACCTTCCTTATTCAAACCACTAAAGTAAACCGTCCAGTCTTTGCCCGGAACTTCGAAGCTTTCTTCGTATTGTTCGCCCAACAGCGACTGGAAGCCAAATAACGATGGGAAGCCCTGCAGTTCGATCAGCTTGGGTACCAGTGTACCTTTCCCATCTTTGCAGATACCAAAATCCAAAGCCAGAAAATGCGGATGGTCGTTCTCATTCGCCACTCTCCATTCGGCCGGGATGGCCCTTTCGGTCAATTGTTTAAAATCGGGGCGCATAATTACTTTGACGATATCATTGCCGGCGGCAATTAGCTTATCGCGAAAAGCATTATCGATAAATAGCGGCGTTTCGGCAATACGAAAAGTGATAGGGAACGGCGAATTTTTATCCATGTTCGCCAGGAACGCGGCATACTTTTCATCACTATAATGTTCGTTATAAGCTTTCCGTGCTAAAGGCACCATAAATTACGCCTCCTCTAAACTATGCAACGCCTGGTACAAAAAGTTGGGGATAATGGTATTATGGGTCAACAGTATCTGGTCGGGATTGTTTAGTTCGTTCAGCATATTGTCGTATTTTTTCTGCCCGTACTCTTCTATCATCGATTGCTTACGCTCCTCGTCGAGCATGTGTGCCCGCATACCGATGGGGTCGGCCTCGGGGTGAAACTGCGTGCCAAAAAAATACTCGTTAAACCGTATGGCCATCATGGCACGGGGCAGGTCGATATGCGGGCGTTCTTTTTCGATAGCCAGCAACGTTGCGCCAATTTCTCTGAATTTTTCCTCGTTGGGATGGATCACCTGCCATTCGCGCGAGTCGACCGCGAAGAAAGGATCGGCCAGGCCTTCGAACAGGAATTCGGACGCAGCGGCCCCTGTTTGATGAACAGGCATAATACCGAATGATTCGGACTGGCGCATATTCACCACACCCAACCCGTACCTGCGGCACATTAACTGGAAAGAGTGACAAACAAATAAAACGTGTTTTTTATTCAGGCTGCCGGAAGCGTTATGTACACTGATGGCGTCGATCAGTTCCCAATACAGGCGTTCCCATTCGGTATCGGCGGTGTCGATCGGGCTGCCCGGGCCGCCGCTTGAAATATAAACATCAAAACTGGTATCCGGTATCTCATGCTTGGCGCGAAGATCAAATATCTGGTACACCAGGTTAACCCGGTGTTGATTGCGGTACCGCTCTACCAGTTCAACAAAATTGCGCATGCCCTGGTTAGGGTAATTGTCGTATAAATCGATAATGGCAACCTTTATTGCTGTTTTCTCTGTCTGCATTGATCTCTCCGGGTCAGTTAGTTATGCGAAAATATGGATTAAAAATGGATTCTGCTCCATGTCATTGCGAGGTACGAAGCAATCGCACACAGGCAAAGCCGATCTGCATAGCAAGAGATTGCTTCGTGCCTCGCAATGACAATAATGTCTCACGTTCCAACCAACGTTTGCGATGTAATATAATCCACCACATCGGTAAAGCTTTGCCGCTGGTTATATATGGCCAGTTGCCTGTCGGCGCCGGTGCCCTGCTCCAGTATGTTGTGTACGTATTCCAAATCTTTGCGGCAACCCAGGTCATCAACCACATCGTCCACAAAATCCAGCAATTCTAAAACCAGGGCGCGGGTATTTACTTCGAGCTGCTTGCCAAAATCGATCATCTTACCATCGATACCGTAGCGCGCCGCCCGCCATTTGTTTTCGTTAATGAGCGCCCGGCTGTAGGTAATAAAATTCATGTTTTGCTGGCGGAGTTTGTACAGCTTGGCGCACAGGCATTGAAACAAAGCCACGAAAGCCATGGTTTCATCGATCAGCATGGGGCAGTCGCAAATGCGGAACTCGATGGTTTCGAAAAAAGGGTGCACACGGATATCCCACCAGATTTTTTTGGCATTATCAATACAATTGGTTTTTACCAGCAGTTTGATGTAGCTATCGTACTCCTCGATGCTGCTGAAATAATCAGGTATGCCCGTACGCGGGAACTTATCAAAAACCTTGGTGCGAAATGATTTAAAGCCCGTGTTACGGCCTTCCCAAAACGGCGAATTGGTGGAGAGCGCGTACACGTGCGGCAAAAAATAACGTACCTGGTTAGCGATGTTGATCGCCATCTCGCGCGACTGGATACCTACATGCACATGCAAACCGAAAATAAGGTTGGAGCGGGCCGCTTCCTGCATCTCGTCTACAATCTCGAAGTATCTCGGATGATCGGTGATGAGCTGGTGCTGCCAGTGCGAAAAAGGGTGCGTGCCCGCCGCGCCTATGCGCAGGCCGATATCGCCGGCCAGGCCGGCTACAGTGCGGCGCAGCTTGGTTACCTCTGCACGTGCTTCATCGGTATCGCGGCAAATATGTGTACCTACTTCTACCACTGCCTGGTGCATTTCGGCCTTCACCTGGTCCTCGTGTATTTTTTGTGCCGCATCGACAATTTTCTGCTCGTGCGACCGCAGTTCCCGGCTCACCGGGTCGATCACCATAAACTCTTCTTCGACACCTAAGGTAAATTCGTTCATTGTTAATTGGGGTTAATCAATGTTACATCATGCCAGTCTTTTTATTTTTTAGTTATAGCTTTCTTCGGCTTCACTTCTTTAGCAGATGCTTTTGCCGGCATTTTTTTAGGAGCAGCAGCTACCAACGGCGTCGCGCTAACAGCCGATTTGATAAACTGTCCCCAGGTCAAATTATCGCGATCGGGCTTTTGGGCCTTTGCACGTTCGATGGCATAACTGGCCGCCGTCTCCACCACCCAATCAAAATTGGCCTGGCCAACGCTGTTCACATCGGCATCGGGTGCGGGGTTGCAAAAATCGATAGCGTAAGGTATGCCATTACGTACAGCAAACTCAACGGTGTTAAAATCGTAGCCTAAATATTGGTTCAGTTGGATCACATATTTGCTCACCTGGTCGAGCAGTTTTTTTGCGGCGGGCGCTTTGCCGTGCTCATAACGCAGGTGGTGCGGGTTGCGCGGCTCGTACTGCATAATGCGCACATGCTTGCCGCCTATGCAATAGCAGCGGAAATAATCGTCGAAAACAACCTCTTCCTGCAGCATCATTACGTATTGTTTGGTCTGATCGTATTTATCAAAAAAATCGTCGGCATCGTGCAGTTTATACACTTCCTTCCAGCCGCCGCCGTCAAAAGGTTTCATATACGCGGGGAAGCCCACATAATCGAATATGCCCTGCCAATCCAGCGGGTATGCCAGGTTGCGGAAGGACAGATCGGAAGTATCGTCGGGCAGCTCTTTTGATGGCAGGATAACCGTTTTAGGCACTGGAACACCGATCTTAACCGCGAGGGCATTATTAAAAAACTTTTCATCCGCGCTCCACCAAAACGGATTGTTGATGACCGCTGTGCCGCATATAGCTGCGTTTTTTAAAGCAGCCCGGTAAAAAGGCACATCCTGCGAAATGCGATCGATGATCACAGCATAATCCAGCGGCTCGGCCTGTGCCACCTTGTTAATGCTCACAAACTCCGCCGTGATACCTTTTTCGTTCTTATTTTTTACCGCCTCAACAAATGCCTGCGGGAACGTGTTCTCCTGTCCGAATAAAATGCCGATCTTTTTCATATGATGGTATCTACTTTATAGTTGATAAATAATGCGGGAATATCTCGCGCCAGGCGGGCCAGTCGTGCTCGGCACTGGGCCTGATATCCAGCCAATGGTTAATATCCTTTTGCCTTAAAATGTTTGACAGGGCAATGTTTTCGCCTTTGCAAAAGTCGTTCTCTCCGGTACCCAGTATAATGTTCATCTTCCATAGTTCGGCGTTGCCGGCGCCCGGCAAATAATCGGGCGGGTTATTGTAAAATATCTCGTCGCTGTAAAAGCCGTCGGTAAACTGTTTGATGTTGAACGCCCCGCCCATCGAGAACATATGCGCCACTTTTTCGGGATGTTTAAAGGCGAAGTTAGCGGCATGGTATCCGCCAAAGCTGCAGCCGGCTACAGCAATGCGGTGCACACCGGTTTCATAACTGGCCCAGGGCGCCAGTTCTTCGTTCAGCATGCGGTCGTAAGCTTCGTGGGTACGGGCACGGTCGGACGGGTGTATCCCCTTATTATACCAGCTCTGCTCGTCGATGCTATCGATACAGTAGATCTTCACCAGGCCCTGGTCAACAAACCAGGCAACGCTATCCAGTAAACCAAAATCCTTGTTCTGGTAATAACGCCCCATCGAAGTGGGGAACAGGATAACCGGATAACCCCGGTCGCCAAAGATCAGCATATCCAGATTGCGGCTCAGGCAGCGCGAGTACCAACGTTTATATTCTTCTATCAATGCCGATTAATTTACTGTAAGATAGCGCGATAGTTTTAAAACTGCAAACTAAATTGGCAGCATATGCCGTTTTATTATCTTCGTGACCGTAACCTGCTCGCAACGATATACCATGCTTCACCAGTTGATTAAACCTGCTCTTGTTATTTTCAGCCTGGCTTTGCCATTGTGGATTATTTTGAGGCTGATTATAAATGGCTATAAAAAACAGCAGGTATCGCCGGGCCGGGAGTTTTTGCTGTTTGTTTGCTATGTATACTTTATTGGTATTCTGCTGCTAACGGTAGTACCTATACCGATGACAAGGCACCCTACACCCAAGCTCGACCGCATTAACTTTGTGCCGGTAGTTCACACGTTTAGGGAATTCGTGGCGACATTTTCGCGCGGCAGGAGTTTTATGAAGATACTTGCGTTGGAAAACGTACTGGGCAATATTGTTTTATTTTTCCCTTTAGGCGTGCTTTTGCCACTGATTTCGCCCAGGCTGTGTTCATTTAAACAGATTTTGCTCATTGCCTTCCTCGCATCCACGGCAATCGAGTTCATCCAGTTCATCTCGCAGCATTTCGGTAATTACCGGTCTGTCGATATCGACGATGTTATCCTGAATACCCTTGGCGCGGTTTTAGGGTTCGTAATTGCCGGCAAACCGCTGGCCCGAAACAATAATTGGCCATAAACCGTAAACAGCCGCTTTAATTTTACCAGGATAACCCTACATTTGTAGCCTTAATTTTATTTTTGATGTTGCGTACCGCCGAGATGACCGTTGCTAAGGAAAGCCTGCTGATCAAATCCGAAATACTGAAACGTGAGGTGGCCATCACCTTGCTGATTCCTGATGATTATAATTTTGCCGAGCCATTGAATTTGCTGTTGCTGAATGACGGGCAGGAAACCGAAAATCTGTCGTTGAGCAAAACTCTCGAAAATTTATACCAGGCCAATAAGATTAAACCGGTTGTGGCAGCTGCCATACATGCCGGCGACGAACGTTTGCTGGAATACGGCATTGCCGGCATTCCCGATTTTAAGGGCCGGGGCGCCAAAGCAGAATTGTATACCGGGTTTATCCTCGATGAACTGCTGCCCCAGCTTTATCTGCACACTTCGGTAAAGGCTTTTAATAAGATCGCTTTCGCAGGTTTTTCGCTCGGTGGCCTAACCGCCTTGGATATTGCCTGGAACCACAGCGATATATTCGGCAAGGTTGGCGTGTTCTCCGGATCGCTCTGGTGGCGCAGCAAAGCGCTGAACGAGGGGTATACAGACGCCGACCGGATTATGCACCGCGTTATCCGCGAAAGCAAAAACAAACCGGCACTCAAATTCTGGCTGCAGACCGGCACGCTCGATGAGACTGCCGACCGTAACCATAACGGCATCATCGATTCGATTGACGACACCATCGACCTGATTAAAGAGCTGGAAGCCAAAGGTTATAACCGCCCTGCCGACATACAATACCTCGAGGTAGTTGGCGGCAGGCACGATATGCCTACCTGGGCCAAAGCCATGCCTAAATTTTTAACCTGGGCCTTTGGCAAACAGGCTTAAAACTTAAAGGATACGCCAACAGAAAAATAAAATATGCTCGAACGGAAAGGCTGGCTGGCTTCGATCGTTTTGGTGATCGCCTGTTCGGCCGGAGTGCCCTTTGGTAAACTATCCTGTGCAAAGGCATAAGTGGGCACAAAGCTCAAAACTAAACCGCCTGTTTTATATTCTATCGGTGCAGTAAGTTCGTAGTCGAGTAAGACGAACTGGCCTAAAGCGCTATAATAGTTGTTGTAAGCGGCATTGGCGGCTGCAGCACCTTTCTTCGTTAACCGGCCCTTACGCTCCAGGTAGCTGGCATAAAAGTTTTGCGAACCTGCGTTCAAACCCGCTTCAGGACTGATAAGCAGCAGATCGTCATCGCCAAAAATACCATCAATCGCAAAATCGTGCGAGATATTGGGGTTGATGCCAAAGTCGCCGCCTGCACCGCCGTTTTTGCCAAAACTATAGTTGACACTCAATGCAGGAGTAATGACATCGGCAATATCGTAATCCACATATGCATTAAAAATGCTGCTTACCGACGACGATACCTGTGTGCTGTTACTATTGTAAAACATTTTGGTGAACGACGCTCCGCCTTCAAGATCATCGGTGAACGAATGATCATAACCGGCTTCGAGGCTGCCGCCGTCGAGCTTATTGTTTTTACGGTTAGTGACAAAATCCATACTGCCCGAAAAATAAATACCCGATTTAAAGGTGTAGGTAATTTTAGGCGAGACGGACGGAGTAGTGATGGTATCTGCCCGGCCCAGGTAAACTCCGTTATTGGTATAGCTGACGCCAATTTTAAGAGATGATTTTGGCGGAGCGACGGATCCGGTATCGGTCTGGGCAGACGCGTACGCAAACGAAAAGATGAGCGCCAGCAAGGGCAGGGGTTTAAATATAGTTTTCATTGTTAATCAGGTTTAGTCAAAGGTGCTATTAAGCCCTAAGACTATAGGCGAATGTAAAAGTTTAGTTACGAAATATTTATATTTTTTTATTAAACTCTGCTTAAACGCCCCGGTCATAAGGTCATTAATTTGTTATTAACCATTTAATTAAAAACTTGATTATGAAAGCTTTAAATCTGTTAACAGCAGCGTTATTAAGCACAACCGCTGTATTTGCTCAAGCAACAACCCCAGCTACCAAAGCACAAATGAAAGATCTGCGCCAGGATATACGCGCCAAAAACAACGATAAGGCCGCAGCCGAAAAAGACATCAGGAAGGGCGACTATGCCGACGCCAAAACCGAGATCAACGCTGCCAAAACCGAACGTGCAGACATTAAAACCGATGCTGCCGCTTTAAAAAGCGAAGGCGTGGCCCACCCGGTAGCTAAAGCCGGTGCGCAGGTAAAGGCTATTGACGAAAAAAAGGTTCGCACCGATGAGAAAGACCTCCGTGCCGATAAAAAAGCAGCGGCAGCCGATGTAAAGAAAGGCGACTATGCTGACGCCAAAACTGAAGTTAAAGATGCCAAAGCAGACAGAAAAGACCTTAAACAGGATGTACGAACAGCGAAGCGCGATGGGATAAAACATCCTGTACGGAGAGCTCGTTGATCTTAAGGGATTGGGCGATGAGCACAGGCCGCCGGGATTTTGACCCGGCGGCCTTATTTTTATCGGTTATTTATCCTTTCGGCTTCGGCGGAGCTTCTATCGTCCCTTCAAACGATATCGCATCCCGGTTATAACTTGTTATCCGCAACGTGGCATAACCATCCTCAGATATGGTCAGAAACATTTTTTGGATTTCCCGGTTGTCTTTAGGTACAATGGTTATTTCCCAGCCGCCTTTTTTGTTTTTGGTTGTGGTGTACTCAAATTTGGTAGAGGTAAAATCCAGCGCATTTTTTGTCGGGTCCACCGGCGCCTGGTATGCCTGTCCTGAGTATGGCAGATAGCTTATCAGGCTATCCTGCCTGATCTGCATATCATAATCAGAGGTTAGCTGCTTACCGCCACCGCGCATAGGGTTCATATACGTGGGCTCAAAAACATATCTCCTGTTCTCAATAACCTGCTTTACCTCTTCTAATCTTTTGGCTTTACGTGCAGCTTTCTTGTCCTGCGCCAGGGCTGTATCGAATATTAATGTACCAACTACCAACAAAAGGGCAATACGGACCGCAAAGTTCATCAGAGTTTTCATATTCAGTGCTTTAGGTTAATAACAAGTAAATCAAATTTAACGTATTATTTTTATAGTTTAATACTTCAACTGATAATTATTTACCCGGCACCGGCAAACTTTATGGGTAACGCGCCGGCTTTAATCAATCCACTCAAACTTGGTATAAGGCACTAAAACCTCCGGAATTTTGATGCCCGTTTCAGTCTGGTTATTCTCAAGCAATGTGGCAACAATACGCGGCAGGGCCAAAGCGCTGCCATTTAAAGTGTGGGCCAGCTGCGTTTTACCTTCACTGTTGCGGAAACGGAGCTTCAGGCGGTTACTTTGAAATGTTTCGAAGTTGGATACGGACGAAACCTCGAGCCAGCGCTGCTGCGCAGCGCTCCAGGTTTCCATATCATAGGTAAGGGCGGCAGTAAAGCTCATATCGCCGCCGCATAAACGCAGCACACGGTAGGGCAAACCCAGTTTTTGCAGCAAGCCCTGTACATGCGCGCTCATTTGTTCCAGCACTTCGTACGATTGATCGGGATGGGTTACCTGTACCAGTTCGACCTTGTCAAACTGGTGCAGCCGGTTCAGTCCGCGTACGTGTGCGCCATACGAACCGGCTTCGCGGCGGAAACATGGGGTATAACCGCAATTTTGCACGGGCAGTTCGTCGGCTTTCAATATCACATCGCGGTACAGGTTGGTAATGGGCACCTCGGCGGTAGGTATCAGGTACAGGTTATCCACACCAACATGGTACATCTGCCCTTCCTTATCGGGTAACTGCCCGGTGCCAAAGCCCGATGCTTCGTTCACCACGTGTGGTACCATACGCTCGTCGTACCCGGCCTTTTCGGCTTCATCCAAAAAGAAAGCGATCAATGCACGCTGTAGTTTAGCGCCTTTACCTTTATAAACCGGGAAACCTGCCCCGGTTATCTTTACGCCCAGTTCAAAATCTATCAGGTTATATTTTGCGGCAAGCTCCCAATGTGGCAAAGCATTGGCCGGCAATTCGGGACGTGCACCGTGCTCTAAAACAACTTCGTTTTCTTCGGGTGTTGAGCCCTTGGGTACCGAAACATGCGGCAGGTTAGGCAACAGCACTGTTTTTTGCTGTAGTTCCTGTTCAATGCTCGATAATTGCTCGCTCAGTTTTTTGATATCCTCTTTGTAGGTGTTCGATTTGGATTTGATCGCTTCGGCTTCCTCTTTTTTACCGGTGCGCATCAGCTCTCCAATTTGTTTTGCAGCAGCGTTCGACTCGGCCGAGATACCATCTAACGTATTTTGCGTCTGACGGCGTTGCTCGTCTAATTTGATCACCTCGTCAACCAGCTCTGGCTGTTTAAAATTTTTTACCGCCAAACGTTCCAATACATGTTCCCTGTTTTCGCGGATATAACTAACTTGCAGCATTATTTTATTTTTTTGACAAAGATAGAATGAGTTGTCGGTTTTTGGTTGTCGGTTGTAAGTTTTTTAGCTTGAACTGATAACTCACAACTGACAACTGACAACTAAACAAATGAGCGGCAAACTTTACCTGGTACCCACCCCAATCGGCAACCTCGAGGATATTACCTTGCGGGCATTGCGTATTTTAAAGGAAGCCGATATCATCCTGGCTGAGGATACCCGCACATCAGCACCTATGTTGAAGCATTTCGGCATCAGTCAGAAGGTTTATGCGCACCATCAGCATAACGAGCACCAAAGTACCGGCGAGATTATCCGCTTTTTAAAGGAGGGTAAAAACATCGCTCTGATATCAGATGCCGGTACACCCGCCATCAGTGATCCTGGATTTTTTTTGGTACGCGAAGCGGTAAAGAACGATCTGCCTGTTGAATGCTTACCCGGCGCAACAGCCTTTGTACCTGCATTGGTAAACTCAGGCTTCCCTACCGACAGGTTTTGCTTCGAAGGGTTTTTGCCTTTAAAAAAGGGCCGGCAAACAAGGTATAAGGCGCTTGCCGAAGAAGAACGCACGATCGTGTTCTATGAGTCGCCGCACCGGATATTGAAAACGCTCGAGGAAATGGCCACTTATTTTGGCGCCGAACGACAGGTATCGATATCGCGCGAGCTTACCAAAATGTTCGAGGAAACCGTGCGCGGTACGGTTGCCGAAGTAAAAACCTATTTCGAAACTCATCCCGTAAAGGGCGAGTTTGTGGTTTGCGTAGCGGGTTTGGAAATACAGAAAACAAAGAACAAGTACCAAAAAGACGAAGACGAGTAAATTTATTGTTCATGAAAAAAGAAGAACAATTACTCAAAAATATAAAAGCCCAGGCGCAGGTTTATCTTTTAGACGCGTCTGAATTTTTCCCTTTTGGCGCAGGCATCGATAGCCAGGGCAATATTCAACCGTTTTCGGCTTACCTGGAGCACGACAATGATCGGCCTGATTCATTGCTATTGATTGATCTACTCACAAAGTCTATTAAAAAAAGTCTCCTTAATGGTGATTATATTATAGCTGCAATAGGAATTGACATTACAATTAAGAAAGATGGACAAACATACGATGGCTTAGAAGTACATTTTTTTGAAAGTGATAAAATGTACAAAATGCATTTTAAATATAGTATTAAGCCAAATTATGTAGAGTTTTGCGAATACACATGAAAAAGAACATCCTGCTCGCCATACTTTCCGGTTTACTGCTTTGGGTAGCCTGGCCGCCAACGCCATACACTACTTTCATCCTATTGTTTGGTTTTGTGCCTTTGCTTGTCGCGATAGAAAACATCATCAAATCAACACAGGCTAAAAAAGGTAAAGCCATTTTCAACACCACTTTCGTGGGATTTTTTGTGTGGAACACCCTTTGCATTTACTGGGTGTATAACTCGCTCAAAGCCATCGGCCCGATAACCGCTATACCTATTACACTGATACCTTATTCGCTTGGCCCCCTACTGATGTCGGCCGCCTGCTGGCTGTATTACCGCGCACGGCTTATCACCAACCGGAATTACAGCCTTGCGATGCTGGTTTGCTTTTGGGTTGCTTACGAGTACCTGCACCAAACCTGGGATCTTAAATTTCCCTGGATGACTTTAGGCAACGGTTTTGCCGTGAGCTACCAACTGGTTCAATGGTACGAGTATACAGGCGTTTACGGCGGTACCGTTTGGATATTGCTCACCAACATCCTGGCTTTTCTGGTTTATATCGGCTTACGCGAAGCCCAGACAAATAAACTGCGGCTAAAGCTGATCGGTATGCTTACGCTGATCATTTTACTGCCTGTAAGTTATTCGCTTTATACCTATTATGGTTACAAAGAAAACCCTGATCCTTCGAACATAGTTGTGGTACAGCCCAATGTCGACCCTTACGAAAAGGAAGGCTCCATACCGGTTGGCCAGCAGGTCAGTTCGCTGATTCACCTGTCCGACTCCATCGGCCAGGCGAACACCGAGTTCTTCATCTGGCCCGAAACAGCTATCGCCGATTCGCAGGGTTTAAACGAAGATAAAATACGTACCGACCCTTACTTTTTACAGGCACAACGCTTTTTACAGAAGTACAAAAATGGAAACCTGATCACAGGCATCGAAGGCTATAAACTTTACGATACCCGCAAAACCGAAACCGCCGGCCCAACCGGCGACGGGCGTTTTTACGACCGTTTTAACACGGCCATCAACGTCGAAAACTCGGCCGAAGTACAGTTTTACCACAAATCAAAACTGGTGCCGGGTGCAGAGTCGCTGCCATTTAAAAACACATTATCCTTCCTGAAACCGGTATTCGAGCACCTGGGTGGCGCTACCGGCGATTATGCAGGGCAGGATAAGCCATCAGAGTTATATTCGCAAGGCGGCATCGGGGCGGCGCCGGTTATCTGTTACGAATCTATCTGGGGCGAGTGGGTGGCGCAACACGTACGAAACGGCGCGCAATTTATCGCCATTATCACTAACGATGGCTGGTGGGAAAACACTTCGGGTAAGGACCAGCACCTCGATTATGCCAAACTCCGTGCCATCGAAACCCGCCGCTGGGTTTGCCGCTCGGCCAATACGGGCATTTCGGCATTCATCAACCAGCGGGGCGATGTGGTACAGCATACCGGCTGGTGGGTAAAAACAGCCATCAAACAAAACATCAACCTTAACACCGATCTGACTTTCTATGTACAGCACGGCGATTATATTCCCAAAGCGGGCAGTATACTTGCTTTGCTTGGTATTGGCTTTATGGGGTACAAACGTGTAAGCAAAAAACGATTGAAAGCGTAAAGACGCAAATATTTGTTGTTGACCGGCACAGATCGTTTGCATAACTTTATGCTGCTGTTATTCCAATCCTTTAAAAAACAAACCAATATGCTTGCCGACAAAGAACTTAAGGCCTTTGTTCCCACAGTGAAACCAGGCGAAGCCAAACTATTTTACCAGGATATCTTAGGATTACAGTTATTATCTCAAGACGATTACGCCCTGGAGTTTAACGCCAACGGCGTTCTGCTACGCGTGATCATCGTTCCCGAATTAAAACCCCACCCGTTTACTGCTTTGGGATGGAATGTTGGTGATATGGTACCCATCATACAGGCACTCAACAAAAAAGGTATCTTTTGCGAAAAGTACAACTTTTTAGAGCAGGATGACTTGGGCATCTGGACTGCGCCCGGCGGCGCAAAAGTTGCCTGGTTCAAAGACCCCGATGGCAACGTACTGTCCTTAACGGAATGATTCATCCCGAGGCAGGGGGGAAATTGTAAGAAATTTTTGATAGTTCAGATCATAGGCCTCGCGCATCAAAATCCGTGCGGTGTACATGTAATATACGAAATTTTCAGCGCTTTTAACCAGGGTCAAAACTAATGAATAATGAACCGATCTACTGATTATTCTTCAGCACAAACTCCAGCAGCTCGTTAATGGGTTTTTTGATGATCTTACCTACGTGGATACCGTTTTCCTTGCACAGCGCCTTGAGCTCATCGCTAAACTGGTAGGCTATCGAGCCCACAAAATGGCACTTGTACTTGTTATAGTCGGGGTAGGTTTTGATATTGGTATCGATAAACTCCAGGAAGCCTTTTTTCAGCATCTGCTGGGCGTAGTCCGAAGTTCGCACTTCGTTTAAAAAACGGGCAAACGCTGCCAGGTACGAGTTGGCCCTGGGGCGCTGGTAAACGTTTTTGATAATGGTTTCTTTATCGATGTGATAGCGTTCGTTGAATGCCCTGGCAATATCGGGCGGCATATTTCCATACAAAAAATCGCGCACGAGCGCTTTGCCGAACCAGCTGCCCGAGCCTTCATCGCCCAAAACAAAGCCAAGTCCCTGCTTACCCTCAAAAATATCCTCGCCATTAAAAAATGAGATATTGGAGCCCGTACCCAGCACACAACACAATCCTTTTTCGTGGCCGCAGGTGGCATAGGCCGACCCAAGCAGGTCGCTGTCGACACTTACGTACGATGTTTTGGGGAATACCTGGCTCAACGCGTTCGAGATGATCTCGCGCCTGTCGGGATTGGAGCAGCCCGCCCCGAAAAAGAAGATCTCGCTTATCTTATAGTTCCGCTTAATGAGTTCCTGACCCTGCGATTGGATGATCTTAACAATATCCTTTTCAGTCAGGAAGTAGGGATTAAGCCCGTCTGTTTTAAACTCTTCGGCTTCGCCGCCGGGGTTTTCTAACAGCCAATCAGTTTTTGAGGAACCGCTGTCGGCAACTAATATCATGCACTTAAACTTTCCAGAACCTTATGGGTAAGCGGTTTATGGACAAACTGGGTAATATATTTATTCTCGCTCGATAGCTTAAAATCTACCGGGTCTAACGATGACGATAACATGTATATCCTGATCTTTTTATCATCATCGAGATGGAGCGTATCGAACTCCTTTAAAAACTCAAAACCATCCATAAAAGGCATACGGATGTCGAGGAAGATCACATCGGGCTCAATTTCTTTCGACTGTAATTTGGCTATGGCCTCGGGGGCCGATTGGATAACCACGATCTTTTCGGCAAAGTTACCTGTCTCTAAAATCTTGCGCGTTACAAAATTGTCGATAAAATTATCGTCAATCAGCAGGCAAAGTTTGAAACGAGGTGTCGGCATCACCGTCAAAAATAATAGTTTATATTAATATTCAGCAAAATTTACTGAATATTAATATTATTTGTTATCTCTTTCAGGGTAATCTCGGCACTTTTGGCCTGATATTGAGCCGCGAAATATCTTGATTGTGCGTCGAGATAATTTTTTTGCGCCTCGCGTATTTCCAATGGCGTAATATTGCCCAGTTTATATTTCTCGAGCGAAATATCAAGATTGCGCTTAGCTACCGCCATATTGGCCTGGTTAAGCTTCACCAGGTCGAGCCCCGAAAGGTAGGTGATGTAAAAATTATTGATCTGCGCCTCGATAGCCTGCCTGGTTTGCGCCAGGTTGATGTTTGCATTATCTATCTGTATTTTGGCGTTACGTTCCTTGCGCGATTGGTTCAGCCCGTTAAAAATATTGATAGTGGCTGTAAGCCCATAGTTAAGGCCCCTGCTATCCTGCTGCCGGGCAAAACCCGCGGGGCTTTTACTATTGGTAAACCCATAGCCGCCGTTAACCCCAACCTGCGGATAACGCTGGGCCTGCACCTGCCTGAGGTTGGTTTCGGCCAGGCGGCGGTTTATCTGCGATGCCAGTATTTTCGGGTTAGCGGTTTGCGCCTGGTTGATGATATCGCCCAAAATTAGTTTATCATCGATAACAATTGTATCGCTCACCGCAAAATCGGTTTGCAGGGGGCGCACCAGCAACTGGTTCATCCGTATTTTTAATGATCTGAACTGCTGTATTTCGCCAAGCAGGGTAGCAGTATCGGTATTCAGGTTTACCTGTGCGTTCAATACATCCAGCCGCGATGCCCGGCCTACATCAAACTTATCATTAGCATAGCGCAGTTGCGTGCGCGATATCTCGATCTCTCCTTTCTGGGCGATGATCAGCTGGTTTTGGTTCACCAGGTCGTAATAGGTGTTGATCACATCGCTGATGGTGCTCTCGATGGTATCGCGCTGGCTCACCTGGCTCAGCTCGTTCAATTGCTTTAACTGGTCGTAATTGGCAAACATGCCAAAGCCGTCAAAAATGGTCCAGTTAAGGTTTATGCCATAGTTGATAGAGCTGTTATGCGCACCGTTTATTATTGCCTGCGAACCGTCCGACTTGGTTTGGGTGGTATTCTGGATACTATTCGTCGATGTAAAATCGCCCGAAACCTGCGGCAAAATCCCTGCGTTACCCAGGGTAACATTGTTACCGGCGATGGTTGTGTTATTTTTAGTGAGTTTAATGTTATAGTTGTTTTTCAGAGCTATTTCAACGGCATCCTTAATGGTTAATAAGGGCGCAGCCTGCTGCGCAACAGACTTAACACCGGCCAGCAAGCCAGCAATTAATATCCAGTGATATTTAACAGATCTTATCATCATCATTAATTTTCATCCAGCGAAACCGCTTTCTCCTTATGTTTTGATTTCTTTTTAGATTCGACATCACCCGCCTGCGGGGCATCTGGATCGTGTTTTACACTCCGCGAAAGCATAGCATACATCATCGGGATGACGTACAAGGTTAGGATGAGCGAAAACAACAAGCCACCCATAATTACTATACCGAGCGATGTACGGCTTTTAGCGCCCGCGCCCAAGGCAAAGGCAATAGGCACAGCGCCGAGCACGCAGGCAAGGGTGGTCATCAATATCGGGCGCAAACGCGAGGTTGCTGCCTCAATTACGGCTTCAAATTTTGGTATACCGTCGTGCTCCATGCGCTGGTTGGCAAATTCAACAATCAATATACCATTCTTGGTAACCAAACCCACAAGGGTGATCATACCAATCTCGCTAAAGATGTTCAACGTTTGATTAAACAGCCATAACGACAAGAACGCACCTGCAATGGCCAGCGGCACAGTAAGCATTACCACAAACGGATCGATAAAGCTTTCGAACTGCGCGGCCAATACCAGGTAAATGAGCAATAACGCGAAGGCGAAAGCGTACATAATATTGCCCGAACTTTCGGCATAATCGCGCGACGGGCCCGCCAGGTCGGAACTGAACGACGCATTTTTCAATACCTCTTTGCCTATCCGCTGCATTTCGGCAACGCCATCGCCAATGGTATGGCCGGGCGCCAAACCCGCCGATATGGTTGCCGATTTATAACGGTTAAAGTGATAGATAGAGGGCGGCGTTGAGTTTTCTGTAACCTTTACCACATTATCCAGTTGTATCAGTTTACCCGCAGAGTTACGCACATATACCGATTTCAGGTCAAGGGGCTGATCGCGGTTGGCGCGGTCGACCTGGGCTATAACCTGGTACTGTTTACCGTTTATTAAAAAGTAATCCAAACGGCCGGCACTATAATATAATTGCAGCGTTTGGGCAATATCGCTCACGGCCACGCCTAAATCGCGGGCACGGTCGCGGTCGGTAGTTACCGACAGCTGAGGCTTGGTAAATTTAAGGTTAACATCCACGCTCTGCAGTACCGGGCTTTTGTTAGCCTCCGATAAAAATTCGGGTAATACCTTGCGCAGTTGTTCAAAATCCTGGTTTTGTATGACATATTGTACCGGCTGCGCCGTTTTAGCACCACTGCCACCACCGCTGATGGTTTGTTCCTGGATAACGGCTGTCCGGGCATTTGGCAGCTTAGCCAGTTGTTTGGTCAGGTAATCGGCAAGCTGCTGCTGTGTGCGCTTACGCTTATCCGGGTCGACCAGGCCCACACGGCCAAAGCCGGTATTTACAGCGCCCGCGCCGCTAAAGCCCGGCGCTACGTAACTGATGTTTACTTTCGCTTCGGGGATAGAGTCCTCAACCGTTTGTGAAACCTTATCCATATACCGGCTCATAAACTCGTACGATGAACCTTCGGGAGCGGTTACCGACAGGCGGAGCAAGCTACGATCGTCCAACGGCGCCAGCTCGGCCGGTATACCTTTGTACAGAAAGTAAGTCATCACCAGCGATCCCACCAGGATCAATACCGAGATCCACTTGTGCTTCATAAATTTGGTGAGCGATTCCTGGTACGAACTGGTCATGTTTTGGAAGAAAGGCTCGGTACGTTCGTAGAATTTTGATTTCTTTTGGTTTTTGCGGATCAGCTTAACGTTCAGCATCGGCGTAAGCGACAATGATACGAAAGCCGATATCAATACGGCGCCCGCTACCACCACCGCAAACTCGCGGAACAGCCTGCCCGTAAACCCTTGCAGAAACACGATCGGCAAAAACACAGCCGCCAGGGTTACCGATGTGGAAACCACCGCGAAGAATATTTCGGCCGATCCTTCAAAAGCAGCACGGCGCACCGGCATGCCATCTTCAACCTTTTTATAGATATTTTCCGTCACCACGATGCCGTCATCCACCACCAGCCCTGTTGCCAGTACAATACCCAGCAGGGTTAAGATATTGATGGAGAAGCCAAAGGCATACATGATAAAGAATGCCCCGATGAGCGACACCGGTATATCGATCAGCGGCCTGAAAGCGATGAGCCAATCGCGGAAGAAGAGATAAATGATGATCACCACCAACACGAATGATACCAGCAGGGTTTCCTTCACCTCGTCGATAGACTGGTTGATGAACCTGGTATTATCCAGCGCCACCTCTACCTTGATGTCGGGCGGCAGGTCTTTTTGTACCTGAGCCAAACGCTTGTAAAAATCTTTGGCAATCTGCACGTAATTGGCACCCGGCTGCGGTACAATTGCCAGGCCCACTTCGGGTATACCCGATTCTTTCAGCCCTGTCTCCTCGTTTGCGGCGCCCAAAACAGCATAACCAATATCGCTGAAGTGGATAACATGTGCACTGTCGGCACGGAGTATCAGGTTATTAAAATCTTTCTCGGTTGTTAGCTTACCCAAAGCGCGGATGGTGAGTTCGGTATTATTACCTTCAATTTTACCCGCAGGCAGTTCCACGTTCTCCTTGGCCAGGGCCGCGCTGATATCGCTGGCAGCCAAGCCGTAGGCCGTCAACTTATTGGGGTCGATCCATAAACGCATGGCGTACTGGCGCTGCCCCTGCACGTTAACAGCGCTTACACCGGGTATGGTTTGCAATGCCTGCTGCAAAACGTTTTCGGCATAATCGTCAATCTGCAAAATATTACGGGTATTACTGCTTACCGTCAGGGTCACGATCTGGTCGGCGTTGGCATCGGCCTTGGTTACAACCGGCGGCGCGTCGATATCCTGCGGCAACTGGCGTTGTGCCTGGCCCACTTTATCGCGTACGTCGTTGGCAGCGGTTTCCAGGTCGGCGTCGAGGTTAAACTCAACCGTGATGGCGCTCGAGCCAACCGAACTGGTCGACGATATATTGCGGATACCCGGGATACCGTTAATAGCTTTTTCGAGCGGCTCTGTTATCTGCGACTCGATTACATCCGAGTTGGCGCCCGAGTAACTGGTGGTTACGGTGATGATCGGCGGATCGACCGAGGGGAAATCGCGTACACCCAAAAAAGTATACCCGATGATACCGAACACCACAATGGCGATGGATAGAACGGTGGCCAGAACCGGCCTCTTTATACTGACAGAGGATAAACTCATACGTTTTTACTTAATTACTTTAATAACTTTCACAGCTACTTTAGGGCGCATCTGGATGATACCGCTTACAATCAGGCTGTCGCCGGCCTTCAGGCCATCAACCACCTGTATCTTCGATTCGGTACGCGTATCGGTTTTAACCGCTTTTTGTACAGCGTGCCCGTTTTTAACTAAAAACACGTTACTGCCTTTAATATCAGGGATAACAGCCTCGGTGGGTACCATAATGGTTTTGGGTATCTGGTCGAGCGCAAAGTGTATCTTGGCAAAGCCGCCTGCCTTTAACAAGCCTTCTTTATTATCGGCTTTGGCGCGCAGGGTAATAGTGCGCGAAGTAACATCAATATTAGGTTCGATGGCGTACACTGTACCGGTAAACGGTTTGCGCGAGCTTTCGATGGTAAAATTAATTTTGCTGCCTGCATGCACCAGCGGTAGATAACGCTCAGGCACCGAGAACGTAATTTTTGCCGGATCGATATTAACCAGGGTGGCTATAGAGCCTTGCGGCGACAGGTAACCCCCGGGGCTGATGTTACGCAAACCTATGGTACCCGAAAATGGCGCGCGCACAACAGTTTTATCTATCTGTGCCTTCACCGCGTCGGCCTGTGCCTGGTACGAGTTGAGCGATGTTAACGAAGTATCGTATTCCTCTTTACTTATTGCCTCCTTGCTTAACAGCACACGGTTACGGTATTCGGTCTGTTCGGCCAGCTTGATCTGCACCTGCACCTGCTTCAATTGTGCAACCAGGTCCTTATCATAAACCTTAACCAACACCTGCCCCTTTTCAACATGGCTGCCTTCGTTAAAGAATATGCCCGTAATATTGCCCGCAGTTTCGCTGCGCAGGTCGACCTGCTCATTGGCCGATATGCTCCCGGTAATGTCGATAGCGCTGCTGAAAGCGGTATCTTTAACGATCATCACGTTAACAGGTACAATTCCACTTCTTTTACCGCCTTTTTTACCACCGGCGCCGCCGGTCTGCGCTTGTAATTCTTTGGCTTTTTCGCCATAAAACTTGTTATAAACCAGGTAGGCAATCAATAAAATGACAAGGGGCCAGACAATATATTTTATCTTCATAGTTGTTTATTACGCTTTAAGGTTGTGGTTTTTTTTAGTCGGAAGGTAACTTCGGGCGATATATATGGTTGAAGGTTTCCCGACATTTTCTGGAGCACTTCGTTAAATATCTTCAATTTCTCGGCGCTGATGCCCTCGGTTGCTTTATGGTTCATTTCGCTGAACGATTCGCGGATGGCAGGTAACTCATTTTGTGCCTTTTCAGTCACCCTGATCAGTTGCTGACGACGATCGTCGGGGTTAACCTCACGGTAAACATACCCTTTTTCCATCAGCGTATCGATAATGCTCACCATGTGCGATTTATCCTTACCTGTTATCTCGGCCAGGCGTTTTTGGGTTAGCCTCCCTTCGTTCTCGGCAATAAGCACGAGCATATAATGATACCTGTTCAGGTCCAGGTGCTCGATCTTTTTCGAAAAAGCACTGAGGTAGGTTTTAGCCAGTTGCAACAGCTTGCGCGATATGGGTTCGTCCAATTCCAAATTCAAAAAATAACAGACAAAGCTATTTAGTTTGCAGATATAATAGTTGTATGTATCAACCATATTACACGCTTTTTCCTGCCTTTTTCGTCTGTTTTTCACTTTGAGAAATTATAATTTAGTATTTTGTACGCCATGAAAAAACTCTCCGGCTTATCCAGCTGTCTAATCTTATTATTTATGACTATTTCTGCCCCCGCCTCTGCTGTTACATCAAAAACTGCCATTAATTATACGGTAACTTTTCCCGAGGCGCAGGCGCATTATGCCAATATCGAGATGACGATAAGCGGCATTAAAAATACAACTACCGATGTAAAAATGCCCGTATGGACGCCCGGCTCGTACCTGGTGCGCGAGTTCGCTAAAAGCGTTGAAGGGTTTGCAGCTTTCGCTGGTGGCAAAGAAATCCCGGCTATCAAGATCACCAAAAACACCTGGCGCATCAGCAACGGCAAGGCCAGTTCAATAAAGATCGTTTATAAGGTTTACGCCTTCGAGATATCCGTACGTACTGCTTTCATCGATGCTTCGCATGCTTTCCTTTCAACATCGGGCATGTTTATGTACCCGGCTGACAGTCTGCACGCTCCATCGACCATACATATCAAACCATATAAAGGCTGGACCACTGTATCCACCAGCCTCGACCATGTGGGTGACGACCCTTTCACACTTTATTCGCCTAATTACGATATCCTGTTCGATTCGCCTATCGAGGTAGGCACACAGGACGTGTTTGGTTTTGATGCTGCAGGCGTAAAATACGAAGTGGCCATGTGCGGGGGCGGCAATTACAACCGGGAGCAGATGAAGATCGACCTGGCTAAGATCGTCGAAGCCGAAACTGCCATCTACCACGAAAACCCGAACAAGCGTTATGTCTTCATTGTACACAATTATGTTAAAGGCGGCGGCGGGCTTGAGCATTTAAGTTCGACCGTTTTAGGCGCCGTGCGCGATGGCTATGCTACCGAGGGCACTTACCATAACTTTTTATCGCTTGCCGCACACGAGCATTTTCACCTGTGGAACGTAAAACGCCTCCGCCCCATAGCCCTGGGACCATTCGATTATGATACCGAAAATTATACCCGCAGCCTGTGGATAGCCGAAGGTTTTACCACCTACTATCAAAATGTAATTATGCGCAGGGCTGGTTTGTACAAACCCGATGAATACCTGGGCGTGGTTGCCGCCAATATTACCAGTGCCGAGAACCTGAAGGGTAACAAAACCCAATCGTTAAGCGATGCCAGCTTTGATGCCTGGATCAAATACTACCGCCCGACGGAAAACACGCCGAACACCAATGCTTCGTACTACGGCAAAGGCGCCAATGTGGCTATGCTGCTCGACCTCGAGATCATCAGGCACTCCAAAGGCGCACAATGCCTCGATGATGTGATGAAATATATGTACGACGAGTTTTACAAGGTAAAACAACGGGGCTATACCGAAGAGGAATTTAAAGCAACGCTGGAGAAATACACAGGTGTTAACCTCGACGATTTTTATCAGAAATATGTGTCCGGGCTTGCACCGCTTGATTACGACCGGTACTTAGGCTATGCCGGTTACAAACTGGTCGACGATTATGCTGCCAACAATATACCGACTTTGGGCGTCACCATTGTTACCGGTGGCGGAAAATCAATGGTTACCGGCGTAATGCGCGATGGTGCCGGCTGGATCGATGGTATTAATGTGAACGACGAGATAACCGCTATAGATGGCGCAGCTATTCCCGAAATAGATAAGTTTATCGCGGCCAATAAAAAAGTTGGCGATAAGATCAGCGTCAGCGTCATCCGGGACGGGCAAAAAATGGTATTACCGGTTACTTTGTTAAGAAACCCCGGTGTAAAATACCATATCGAAGATAAAGGCACGCCGACTGCTGAGATGCTTGCCGTAAGAAAAAAGTGGATGCATTTGTAATAACCTACTTCGCGCTAAACTGAAAGGTACCCGAGTCGGAAGTGTTGCCGGCTGCATCTTTGGTGATCACTTTCCAGTAATACGTAGTGCCCGGGGTTACCGTTACGCCGTTCACAAATTGAGCGGTGATATTGCTTTTCGAGATGGCAGGTGTACTGTTCGTACCAAAATACACATCATAACCGGCTATATCGTTATCCGGGTCGCTGGCCGTCCAGGTCAGGTTAACTGTACTACCGGTTACACTTTGCCCGAACGTGGGCGACAGGTTATCAGCCGGGAACGGCGGGTGCGATACCGTACCCACTCCCGCATTGTAAAACTTCCATACATCGCTTTTGGCCGTCACTGCCGATGAGCTTGATTTGGAAACTATATACCATGAATAGGGCGTATCCCGCAATAATGTTGCCGTGTATTGATTGGTGGTGATGGTTTGTGTGCTGATGGTCCCCGTCAGCAGGTTTTTGATGTCGATCTCATAACTATCCGCATTACTGGCACTGTTCCAGGTAAAAACAATCGTGCTCTGGGTGGACGAAATTACGGTACCGGTGGTACAGGCCGAGTTTTGCGCCGGGAAAGTAAGGATGGCTGCCACCGGATCGGGGATATCCTTGGTATCGTTCTTTTTACTGCAACCGGTAAACACGCATGTTGCAGTTAATAATATGATGATCCGCTTTCTCATTGTTTTACTACTTTAAATACTTTATCCAACTGATCTGTTGCTAATTTAAGCATATAGATGCCCGGCATGAGGTTGCCCGGTGCTATCTCCACCTCGCCCGATACGTTATTAAACTGTTTACTGTAAACTTTTAATCCTGCGGCATTGTACAATTCGATCCTTGCTGATGCTGTTTTATCTCCGCCGGTATTTACATGCAAGGTGGAACTGAACGGGTTCGGGTAAGCCCGTACATCTCCCCCAAGATCTATCCGTCGCTGATAGACTCCCTGGCAGGGTTTATCGGTTGTTACTGTAATATCGTTTACTCCTTTGTTCAGGGTTAGGGTAATGTTGCTGGCCGTAGTCGTGGTGGTTATACCGTTGAGGGTAACAAAGTAAGTATTACCTCCATCCAGCGTCAGGTTAACGCTCTGGATGGCATTGTTAACAGCTGCGTATACCGACAGGTCCTTAGGTTCGGTGATCACTACCGTAAAACATTGCTGGTAGCTGCTTTGCCCGGCTACCGTAAAGCAAACGTTATAGGTGCCTGTAGGCAGGTTGTTGATCGTTGTACTTGTGGTAAACGGATAAGTGGCGTTTACACCGCCCCCGGTTATGGTGGCTGTATAGTTCAGGCTCTGGGCGGCTGTGATCGAAATGGTACCATTGGACGAACCATGGCAGGTAGCACTGTTAGCCGATAACGTGAAGTTGCCGGCAGGGAGGGTGAAAACATAATTAAACCCGGCCAATGTTGCTACGCCTCCTGGCGTAGTAACTGATACATTCCCGCCTGCTCCCGAAGCAACAACCGCTGTTATGCTGGTTGCCGAAACTACCGTGAACGAGGCTGCCGCAGTTCCTCCAAAACTAACTGCCGTGGCACCCGTAAAATTAGTTCCGGTTATAGTCACCGTGGTTGATTTTGCTGCCGATGTGGGTGTAAATGATGTAATTGTTGGACCTGGTACAACAGTAACCACTGTTGCCGTGGATGTTTGCGTAACTGTATTTGCACTAATACCAACGGTATATGATCCTGATTGGGTTGCCGTATAAGTTGATGAAGTACCTCCCGAAATAGCGGTTCCGTTTTTATACCACTGGTAAGTATAGCTGCCGGTAGCCGGGTTAGCAGTTAGCAGCACACTATTACCCGCTGCAAATGTGAGCGGACCGCCCGCAGTAATTGTCGGTACCGGCACAAAAATAAACCCCGATAACAAGCTCGATCCGCTGGGTGTCGTTACAACAACATTGCCGGTATTGCCTGATGAGCCAACTACTGCCGTTATCTGGGTTGGCGATACAACTGTTATCGAACTAGCGTTAACACCACCAAAACTAACTGCCGAGGCATCATTAAAGTTGGTTCCTAAAATATTTATCGTACTACCTTGTGTTGCTGTTGTAGGTACAAAGCTGGTAACAACAGGTGGCGGTATAAAGGTAAACGGCAGTAACGAGCGCAGTGTGTTTGCCGGGGTAACAACGCTGATAAAACCACTTGTGCCGGCACTTACAACTGCAGTAATACTGTTATCAGAATTTACGGTAAACGATTTAACATTAACCCCATCAATACTTACCGATGTAGCGTTTGTAAATCCGGCCCCGGTTAAGGTTATGGTATTCCCGGCCCTGCCTGCTACAGGAGTAAAGGATGTTATCCCAACCGATGCTATTTGGTTCCTGATAATATAACAGCTGCCACCTGTGTTTGAACAAATAATATCGGTTTTGCCATCGGCGTCAATATCTCCGGGTACGATAAGATTGGCATTTCTGTTATTAAAATCGATTGATGAAGCAAAAGAAACAGAGCCGCTGCTTGTGTTTTTAAAGATGGAGATGTTAACTCCGTTTACTACGGTAATATCCACTTTGCCATCACCATCAAGATCAGCGGCAAACCCGCTCGACGGAACAGCGGCCGTAGTGATGGTTTGCACTTTAGTTAATACGATATTGCCTGGTGTACCTGCATCTTTCACTATTATAATTGACCCGCCGCCGCCAGATCCGGTCACTGTCAAAGCTATCTCCAGCCTGTTGTCGTTATCAAAATCGCCAATAATAATACTATTGATCGTACCTCCCGCATCGAACGTTATTGCAGGTGCATAAGTTATATTGCCTTTGGTGCTTATATTTCTGTACAGCAGCAAATTATTCCCGCTTCTAACTAATACATCAGGTTTGCCGTCGCCATCAACATCTGCCAGTTGGGCATTCGGAAACTGTGTATTGGCAAGGCTGTATACCTGGTCTAACCTGCCGTCACCATCCATATCGTTTACAGCTACGTAACGTGGTATCAGATTTCCATTGATATAAAATGTGGCATTGCTTACATTGTTATTTAAAACCGATACATGATATAAAAAATACGGGGACGTGAGGTTCATAGTAGTTACCACGTTTAACCCTATTCTTCCATTATATACTCCTGGGCAAAACAAATCAGGTACACCATCCATATCCCAATCGGCAACACCGGCATCGGCAGCGCCATCGTCTGCACTATTCGAGTATTTCATTGAGCCGTAAGTCATGTTTGTATTACCCGGATTACTGTTATTAGTATAAACAAATGCCATAGAGCCGGCCGAGCCATCGCTTGGAATAATAACTTCGGGATGATTATCATTATTGAGGTCAGCTATTACTACGTTGTTCACTACATTGGGAACAGTAAGACTGTATGGCGCACTGAATGAACTGGCGCTAAGCGAGCCGGTTGCATTAAAGGTTACAATAAAGGGATTACTTGCATAGCCGACATTATTATGCGAGATGACACTGATAAGCTGATAGGTGATGCCTAATGGTACTATTACGCTTAAAGTGCTATCGGTGGCCGCGGTTACAGTTGCCCGCTCCGAACCAAAGTATACAATGTTACCTGAGGCATTCGTATCGAAATTTGCTCCTTTAATTGTCACTATACTGCCTATTGCCCCTGCGGCCGGTGTAAAGGATTTTATTTGGGGCGGGTTGTAATAAATAAAACCGGTATAGGTATTACTTCCGCCAGGGCTGGTTACCGTAATATTCCCCGTCTTGCCTTCGGCTAATACCGCGGTAATACTTGTTGAGCCGTTTACCGTAAACGATTTTACCGGGAACCCATCCAGAGATACTGCCGTAGCATCTGTAAACCCTTTTCCGTTAATGGTGATAGAAGTACCGTACGACCCGTTGGGTACCGAAGTACCTGTAATTAACGGGATAGTTTTAAACCCGCTTATCGTGGCTGTGCCACCCCTGGCTGTTATAACAATATTCCCTGCGGTGCCTACTCCTACTACTGCATCTACCTGTGTAGGCGATACGATGTTAAAGGAAGTAGCTGCAGTTCCGCCAAATGTGATACTGCTGATACTCGCAAAATTGGTACCGTAAATACTTACACTAGTACCTGCAGCAGCAGCGGCGGGCGTAAAAGATGTAATAGTGGGCGGCGGTATATAAGTAAACCCGCTTATGCTGGCACTACTCTGCGCCGATGCTATTGCAATACTGCCCGAAGCGCCATTACCTACAACAGCAGTTAGCGAACCGGAACTATTTACATGAAAAGATGCCGCCGGCACACCACCAAAGCTTACGCTGTTAATGTTTAAAAAGAAACTGCCGTTTACTGTAACCGTTTCGCCCTTGGCCGCTGTTACCGGTGTAAAATTGTTTAACGTAATAGTCTGGCTAAATGTGGTGTATGTAGTCGCAGTATCGGCGTAGGTACCATTGTTTACCACGAGTTGTATGGTATCGTTGGGTGCAAAAATATTAGCTGTATAGCTGGCATTATAGCTTGTGCTAACGGGCTTTTTATTAACAAGCCACGTGTAACTGTATCCTGATTTGCTGTAATTATTCAATTTTACTACACCGTTGGTAGTTACAGTACTCGCATCTATAGTAAAAATTGCTCTTGGAATCGTGACGCCACCGCTATTCGTACTCAACTCTAAAAACCCATGGCCGCCGCCTGCCCAAAGCAGGTTACCCATAAATTGCATATCGTTAAGCGAATACCCCAGATAAGTGTAATTGTTATTGCGATGTAGACGCTCCCATATTTTGCCCGAATTTGATGTTTTATACACCTCGTATGGGTTAACCAGCGCGTAACCGGTACTATCATTGGTAAAGATCATTTTATCGCTTACGATTGGCGATATATTGAGATCATTTTGCTTTACCCATGGCGCGCCGCCGCTTGTTGTTAGGTATACCGATCCATCAGTAGTATTTACCCAGCCTTTGGTCGAGGTAAGGAAATACGCGTATTTCATATTGTTCGGAACCACCACAATATTCCAATTAGTGCCGGCATCCGTAGTGTGGAACAACGCACCAATACTGGCTTGTGTAAACACATATAACTCATTATCGCTTAAACCTTGTAAATGTACGTAGTGATAACCTGCATTTGTTTTACTCACGGTCCAACTCTGGCCGCCATCAACGGTTTTTAGTATCCGGTCATTGTCAACAGCGTATCCTATTGCTCCGTTTGTGGGGAAAACCATATCGTTAATGGTGGACGAAGGTATTTGGGCATATTGCGAGTGAAAAACAAGCTTAAATGTATTCCCCTGGTCGGTTGAGTATAAAATTGCGGGCACAAGGCCGTAATCGCCGTAAACAATAATGTTGTTTTTATTAAAAGCCTTTACCCCGGTTATTTCAAAGCCGAATGTTAAATTGACGCCGTAACCGTTGAAGTTTACATTAGTTACCGTGATAGGTTTTTGAGTAAAAGTATGTCCGCTATCTGCAGTAAAGCCAACAAAATTACTGAAGCCTGCATAACCCTCGGATGCGGAATAAAAACTAACTTTTGAAATATCGTTCTCCGTTGCCTCTACGTGTATTTGCCTTAATTGAGAAAAAGATTGGCCGCTAAAACAGGCAATAAACATTACAATTAAAAAAAAACCTCTGCTTACCAAGCCAGTCAGACTGCGACTGCCTTTACAGCTTTTTACATCTTGCATTTAACGGCAGGTTTAATAAATGCATAAATATAGTTATTTAACATATCAATACCAACCAGTTACATTATTTTCTATCAATCAAAACAATTTCCTTTTAATTAATATTATACTAAAAGAGAAATGTGTTAAACTAAATTATATTACTTAAATCCATCTACCATGAACTCACTATTGTATATCATCGCCGTTATCCTCATCATTGGCTGGGCTTTGGGCGTATTTATGTACTCGGCAACCGGCATTATACATGTGTTGCTGGTTATCGCTATTATATCTTTAATTTTAGGTATTATCAGAAGGCCCACTGTTATATAAACTAACCCTCGTTACAAAAAAACCCGGACTATGAGCCGGGTTTTTTTGTGTATTTACCCCGCAATTTTAACAAGATTTAACATTATTTTTTCAATTACCCTTAGGTTAATAATTTAATCTGAAATTTATACCTATTAACCATCGAATGTAATAATTTATTGAAGAAGAATGAAATTTAACTTTCATTATAAATCCCGATAAAGATCACATAAATAGCTGATATACCGCTTGTTTCGGTTCAAAAACATTAGTGAATACCATATGTTGTACACCCTGAAATAGTACTAAAACAATTTGTTAAACTGATTAAATTTTTGAGCCATGAAATTGCAAATTCCCGAATATCTTTTATGCGAAGATCCGGCATCAGAAACCGAAAGCCTGTTTATTTATCACACCACAACACGTTCGCTCGTGCATATAATTCATACGGATATCCTGCCGAAAGGTGAGGCCGATAAAATACGGACCAATTATCGCCGGCATTTTGATTATACCTACAAAAATACGGTGGGCCACACCGAAAAGATCATGTTTATAGCCGAGATGGTTGACCCGAAGAATATTGATGAGCAGGCTATCCTCGAAAAATGCGCACATTGGTATGCGTGTTATTTGGGTTGGGAAGAGGAATGCGACGACGTATTAATTAAAAAAGGGGCTTAAACCCCTTTTTTAATTATAAACCCTTGCGAGTTGCTCGCCGCGTGTGAGTGCACGCTCTATGCCTTCTTTCTGGCCGGTCAGTATCTCCCTTAACTGCGCACTGAGCTCCGTATTTTCAAGCACCTTTTCATATTCGGCTATGACAGCTTTCTCGTCGGCCATACAGGCTTCCAGGGCCGTACGCTCGGCATCGCTGCTAATGGTTGTTTTAATGTTCGTCCATAACCGGCCCAAAGCACTGAATGTGCCGCCCGATACGGTACTGGCATCGCCGCCCAGCGAAATTATCGCCGATTTTAATTCTTCGGCATACTCGCGGCGCTGAATGAGGTAATCGGTAAACAGTGTGGTAAACTCCTGGCCGGGTGAGCTGTCGGCCGATTGTTTGTACCCTTCGATGCTATCAGTTGTGATCGATAGCAAATGCTTTAATTGCTCTAATGTTTTATCGTTTGCTGCTGCTGACATAATTTTTTGTTTTTAACGGATTACTCAAATAACCAACCCTGCTTAGGTTGACAAATTATATTTTTAACAACCTTCAAACGGTTGTTGCCCTCTTTACAACAACCGTTAGCGCTTTTTAAAGTTTGTTTACGATGCAAGTTTAGGCGCCTTTTTTATTTTGCAGGCTGGCCATCAGCTGATCATACAGATCGTCGCCCGATGCCTTTTTAGGTTTCAACTTTTTAATAGTAGGACGCTTACCTTTCGCCTTAAGCTTGATAATATTCAATAATTCGTCGCTATACTCATCTTTAAACTTCGATACATCAAATTTGCCTGAATACTGTTCAATCAGCGTCATACCCATATCCAGCTCCTTTTTACTTATTTCGTGTTTCGCCGGTACGTTAATTTCGTCGGCCGGGCGTATCTCCTGCGCAAAACGGATGCGGGTTACCACTATTACCTTCTCGAGTGGGTGAACAATGCAAAGGCTTTCGGTACTGCGTAAAACAAAACGCGCCAGTCCTGCCTTTTTCGATTCCTGCAACGCTTTTAACAGCAAGGCATAGGCTTTATTGTTTTTACTGTCGGGCTCGGCGTAGTACGATGTTTCGTAAAACATCGGGTTAACCTCGGCAATATCCACAAAGCTCTCAATGGCAATCTCCCGGCTTTTTTCGGGAGCCGCTTCTTCAAAATCGTGCTCATCCAACACGATATATTCATCATCAAGTTTATAGGCACGTACAATTTTATCATAAGGCACTTCCTTACGGGTATTTTCGTTAACCCGCTGAAAATGGATACGTGCATGATCGCGCCCGTCGAGCATATCCAGGTCAAGCGAGCTATCCTGCACTGCCGAATACAATTTAACAGGTATATTGACCAGCCCAAACCCTATGGACCCTTTCCAGATTGATTTCATCATATAAACAATTAATAATCTAACAACTATCGAAAGCGCAAAGGGTTTGAGCAATATGATTTCGATTTGTTTGACTAAGGTATTTTGAGCATCATCCTTTACCCGTCGATTTCGTCTCATCAAATTATAAATCCTTGCAACATTTCAACCATAAAACCTAACTTGCGCCATGGATCTGAAAATTCAAGGTAAGGTAGCCATTGTGCTGGCTGCGAGTAAAGGCTTAGGTAAAGCCATCGCCACCACTTTAGCTGCCGAAGGCGCTGATGTGGTTATAGGCTCACGTAACCAGACCGAATTAGATAAGACAGCTGAAGAAATACGCAAAACGGCTAAAGGTAAGGTGCTGGCCGTTGCTGTGGATGTAAATAAGGCCGAACAACTGGAGCATATCGTTGCCGAAACGGTTAAAACTTTTGGCCGGCTGGATATCCTTGTCAATAATGCCGGCGGGCCGCCGTTTAATAAATTCGAGACTTTTAGCGATGAACAATGGCAGGCCGCTTTCGACCAGAACCTGATGAGCTTTGTGCGCGCCAGCCGGTTAGCGGTGCCGCATATGCGTACTGCCGGCGGCGGCAGGATAGTCAATATCATCAGCGCATCGGTAAAATATGTGATGGCTAACTCGGTGCTCTCCACCAGTATGCGCATGGGTGTGGTAGGCATGACCAAGCTGCTGGCCGACGAACTCGGCCCGGATAATATTACCGTGAACAACGTTGCCCCCGGCCTCATCCTTACCGGCCGCATTAAAGAAACCATGCCACAGGGCGACGATTTCGAGGCGGCATTGAAAGAAAAAAGCCGGAGCATCCCGCTGCGCCGTATTGGCAAGCCCGAAGAGTTGGCCGCGCTGGTAGCCTTTTTAGTATCCGAACAGGCGGCTTATATTACCGGGACTACGATACAGATTGATGGCGGAGCGAATAGGGGGATTTTTTGATGTGCAGATGAGTAAATGTGCGGATGTGCAAATTATTGATTTATGAAGATAAAATTATTTATCCCCATCATTCTGAAATATAGCTGCATTTTGCTGCTTTCGAAACTTATAATCTTTTGGTTATTTGATTATTCGTCTTTTGATATACCTGAACATATACCTTATACCCCTATCATGCTTCGTGGGGTTTTAATATTTGTACTTGTATTGTCGATCCTTATTTTTTCCGAAAAGGTTGCCTTAAAGAAAGATGCTACTATAAATATAGCTGAACTAACAATGGTTGGTGTACTGACTATATTAATAGCCGATGTGATATTTCAAATGGTTCGGGTAGCTACATTTGATTCGAACAGACTTTACCTCTATCTGAACGGTTTGTTGAGTTTGCCGATCATGGTAGTGGAAATCTCATTTTTTACCGCATTTCAATTGAAAACGAGAAAGACGGAAAGACTTTTACTTTATATCGGTATTTATCTATTGATAGCCAAAGGTTTTACGATGGTTTTTCCTCAGATATTCAATCCAGCATGACTAGGTGAATTACTGATAATCCACTATGCTTATTGTAAAATTGGAACGATACTAAATAAATTGTAAATTTGAATATGAACGAAGTATTCTTTTTGGTTGAAGAAGCATTGGAAGGAGGTTTCACTGCTAAAGCAATGGGTGAATCAATATTTACTGAAGGTGATACTATGGACGAACTGAAAGAAAATATCCGGGAAGCAGTGCATTGCCATTATGACGATGAGCACTTACCAAAGATCATTCGTTTGCATATGGTTAAAGAAGAAGTACTGGCTGTTTAGTCAAGTATACTACAATATACCCTCGTAATTATTTGAAAATAAATTTCATCTTCATAGCAAAAACTTGCACCAGACGATATATACCTGATATGAAGACTCCGCGAAATTTATCCGCACAGGACCTGATCAAAATGCTGGCAAAACACGGCTACCAGGTAACGCGTCAAAAAGGAAACCATATCAGGCTAACCATTATTTAAAAAAGTTCAATCGGATAATTTCATTTGGATCATCCTTCTCGCTATACTCATCCAAATTTAGAATCCCATAACTTTCACCGTCGAACAAAACTTCCCAAATCCAAACGTAAAATAATTTAGGGTTGGTAGGGTGATCAAAAGGATGTAGCTGTCCATTAAAAAGTCCTGCAAAATCGATTTTATTAGCTGACAAATGATATGCTAAAGTTTCCTTTACTGTTTCTCTGAATAATAGAGAGTAGTTGGTCTCAAAAAAAGGTTTAACAACCGACTTGATCACTTCTTTTATAGTGTTTTCGTCATTATGATCAATATCCCAGTAATGTTTAACCATTTCATCGTCGTCAGCACCACCGACTAATGGAGCTGTTAAATAATATAAATAAGATAAGTTGATCACTTTCATTGAATACTCTTTACTTCTTCTCCGGCTTAATAATCACCACGATCAGCCACAGGATAGAAAACATCTGCACCAGCATACCTGCGCCGAAGATGATATCATCGCCTGGCCAGTGCTGTACATGGCTAAGCATACCCAAACCGATGAGTAAAAAGCTGGCCAAGAACAGGGTAACGGGCTTGCGGTATTTGGGGTTCATGGGGGCAAAGATAGTTTATTATTGGATTACACCGATTAGCCGTTGATTACACCGAAAAGGTTGCGTTAGCGGCAGGAGCGCCTGTCTGCCGGCAGGCAGGGATACCGGCTATGCGACAGGCTCGGGAGCCGGCCGCGGCTAATGCCTTGTGCAGTATGAACGGATGACGCGACCCATAGGGGGAACGCCCCTAAACAATATAAAACTTGCATTTAGCGTTAATTATGCGTATATTGTAAGCTTAGGGAAGAAAGAAAAGAGGTTTATTTATACTTTAAATCCAAGAGATGGGTATACCCATGAATACCCATGCCATACCCATGTGCTTGATGGGTATAAAATTAGTCGAAAAGTGCCCTGGGGTTAAATTTAGAGGATTTTTGTGAAAAAGCATGTAAAAACACCCATAAATACCCATGTGTGTTGAAAGGTATTAAGTATTTAGTAGCAAGTAGCAAGATAAAAAAATACCTGATACTTGCGACTTGATACTAACAAAATCAACTCACTGTTCACTACGCACAATTGACTATAAAAACTACCTTTTTACATTAAAATTCCTTAGTTTTGCACCTCTTTAAAAATGAGGTAAACGTATTGATGTACAAGGAATATAAGCAACTTGATCTGTCGAAAATAGGAAAAGATGTTTTAGCGTTCTGGAAAGAGCACAGCATCTTCGAAAAAAGTATCAGCAGCCGTCCGGAAAGCAAGCCCTACACCTTTTATGAAGGGCCGCCGAGCGCTAACGGTATGCCGGGCATTCACCACGTGATGGCCCGCTCTATTAAAGACATTTTTTGCCGCTACAAAACCCTGAAAGGTTACCAGGTTAAACGTAAAGGCGGCTGGGATACCCATGGCCTGCCTATTGAGCTGGCTGTCGAAAAATCGCTGGGTATTACCAAGGAAGATATCGGCAAAACCATTTCGGTTGAGGATTATAACGATGCCTGCCGCAAGGAAGTAATGCGCTATACCGACATCTGGAACGACCTGACCGAAAAGATGGGTTACTGGGTCGATCTGAACGATCCGTACATCACCTACAAAAACGAATATATCGAGTCGCTTTGGTGGATACTGGGCGAACTATATAAAAAGGGTTGGTTGTACAAAGGTTATACCGTGCAGCCGTATTCGCCAAAATCGGGTACGGGCTTAAGCTCGCACGAACTGAACCAGCCGGGTACCTACAAAATGGTGAAGGATACCACGATTGTAGCCGAGTTCCATTTAAAGAACGACCAGCAACACCCGCTGATGCCGGTTTTATTTGAGCAGGCTAATGAAGATACCGTAATACTGGCCTGGACGACCACACCATGGACCTTGCCCTCAAACTGTGCCCTGGCCGTTGGCGAGGACATCGACTATGTGAAAATAGCCACTTTTAACCCTTACACCTTTAAACCGGTAAGCGTGGTTCTGGCTAATGCTTTGGTAAGCAAATACTTTAAAGCGGAGGCCGAAAACGCCAGCTTTGAAGATTATAAAGAAGGCGATAAAATTATCCCATGGACGGTAAAAGCCCGTTTTAAAGGCTCTGATCTGGTAGGCCTACGCTATCACCAATTGATGCCTTACGTTACCAATGCCGATTTGGAAGCAAACGCTTTCCGCGTGATACCTGCCGATTTTGTAACCACCGAAGATGGTACAGGCATCGTACACACCGCGTCGGTTTTTGGTGCGGACGACTTTAGAGCTTGTAAAGAGCAAGGCGTGCCAAGTGTAATGGTACTGGACGAAACAGGTAAAGAAGTGCCTTTGGTAAACAAGCAAGGTAAGTTTGTTGACGAGGTGACCGATTTTGCCGGCTTTTATGTAAAAGAAGAATATTACAGCAAAGAAGAACGCGAAGCACCGGGCTTTAAAGCTACCGATGTATTGATCTCGATCAAACTCAAGACCGATAACAAAGCGTTCGACGTTAAAAAATACGAGCACAGCTACCCGCACAGCTGGCGTACCGATGAGCCAATATTATACTATCCGCTGGATAGCTGGTTCATCAAAACCACCGCGGTAAAAGATAAACTGGTTGAGCTCAACAAAACCATCAACTGGAAGCCTGAAAGCACCGGTACCGGCCGTTTTGGTAACTGGCTGGAAAATCTGGTTGACTGGAACCTGTCGCGCTCGCGCTACTGGGGTACCCCGCTGCCTATCTGGCGCAGCGAAACCGGCGAGGAGATCTGCATCGGTTCGATAGCGCAGCTGAATGAAGAGATCGCGAAAGCCATCAAAGCGGGCTTTTTGCCCGAAGGCTTTAACCTGCCGGATATGCATCGTCCGTACGTTGACGACGTAGTGCTGGTATCGGCTACCGGCAAAAAAATGTTCCGCGAGCCAGACTTGATCGACGTTTGGTTTGATAGCGGCGCCATGCCCTATGCGCAATGGCATTTCCCGTTCGAAAATAAAGAAGGATTCGAAAACGCCTACCCGGCCGATTTTATTGCCGAAGGTGTTGATCAAACCCGTGGCTGGTTCTTTACCCTGCACGCTATAGCTGTGATGCTAAGCGAAGCCAGTGACGAGGTGAAAGCAGTAAACAAACGCGTTGGCAACAAAGGTGTAGCCTTTAAAAACGTGGTAAGCAACGGTTTGGTGCTGGATAAAAACGGCAACAAAATGAGCAAGCGTTTGGGTAACGCTGTCGACCCGTTCGACACCATCGAGACCTACGGCGCCGATGCTGCGCGTTGGTACATGATCAGTAATGCATCACCGTGGGATAATCTGAAATTCAATATCGAAGGTGTTGACGAAGTTCGCCGTAAATTCTTCGGTACGCTCTATAATACTTACTCGTTCTTTGTGCTTTACGCGAATATCGACGGGTTTAAATACAGTGAAGCTGAGATAGCGATAGAGAACCGCCCGGAAATTGACCGCTGGATCATCTCGTTACTGAATACGCTGACCAAGGAGGTCGACGATTTTTATGCCGACTTTGAGCCGACCAAAGCTACCCGTGCCATCCAGAATTTTGTGGATGCGCATTTGAGTAACTGGTACGTGCGCCTGAGCCGCCGCCGTTTCTGGCGTTCGGATAACTCGGAAGATAAGCTTTCGGCTTATCAAACGTTATATACCTGTTTAACCACCATCGCCAAACTGATGTCGCCGGTGGCGCCGTTCTTCTCCGAGCGCTTGTTCAGCGATCTGAACGATGTGACCAAAAAGGAAAAGGTAGAATCCGTTCACCTGGCCGATTTCCCTGCGTATAACGAAAAGCTGGTTGATAAGGCTTTGGAAGAGCGTATGCAGCTGGCGCAGGATATTTCGTCGCTGGTGCTGTCGCTGCGTAAAAAAGTGAGCATCCCGGTAAGGCGCCCGTTAAGCAGGGTGTTGTTGCCGGTGCTCGATAAAAACTTTGAGCGGCAGGTTGAGCTGGTGAAAGAACTGATCTTATCCGAAACCAATATCAAAAATATTGAGTACATTACCGATACGGCAGGTTTCATCAAAAAGAAGATCAAACCTAACTTTAAAGCTTTAGGTGCGAAAGTGGGTAAGGATATGAAGATGGTAGCCGAAGCGATTACTAATTTTACAGCCGAAGAAATTGCGGAAGTAGAGGCAAAAGGCGAAATCGCAATACGCAATACGCCATACTCAATACTCGTATCAGACGTTGAGATCATTGCCGAAGACGTACCCGGCTGGCAGGTTGCAAATTTAGGCAAACTAACCGTGGCTTTGGATGTTAACATAACCGAAGAATTAAAACAGGAAGGTATAGCGCGCGAGCTGATCAACCGCATACAAAATCTGCGCAAAGACAAGGGCTTCGAAGTAACCGATAAGATCCGGGTTACCGTTAAAGAACATCCGTACGTAGCCGAAGCCGTAAAAAATAATTTATCATATATTTGCGCCGAAATTTTAGCAGACAGCTTAACGCTTGACGCACAATTACATGAAGGGGATATAGTGCAGATTGATGAAAATGAAATATTGATTGTTATAAGGAAAGTATAATGAAAACAGAAAACGAAAAGACCCGCTATTCGGACTCAGAACTGCAAGAGTTTAAGGATTTGCTTTTAAATAAATTGCGCATGGCCAAAGACGAGCTTAACAACCTGGCTTCGTCGTTAAGTAACCCAAACAGCAACGGTACCGATGACACTGCCGGTACTTACAAAACATTGGAAGACGGATCGGCCACTTTAGAGAAAGAGCAGATCAACCAACTGGCCGCCCGTCAGAAAAAATTCATCGAGCAGTTAGAAGCTGCCCTGGTACGTATCGAAAACAAAACTTATGGCATCTGCCGCGAAACCGGTAAGCTGATCCAGAAAGAGCGCCTGCGCGCTGTACCGCATACTACCTTAAGTATGGAAGCTAAACTGAAACAATAAGCCGGATGAAAGGATCGTACTTAAAACCTTTCTTAACTGCTGCTTTAATTATTATTGCCGATCAAATTATCAAGATATGGGTTAAAAGCCATATGTACATAGGCCAGGAAATCAGGTTTATGGGTAAGTACGGTATGCTGCATTATACCGAAAATAACGGTATGGCCTGGGGTTTGGAGCTGGGTGGAGATATGGGTAAACTGGTTTTAACCTTGTTCCGTATAGCCGCGGTATGTGGTATTGGTTACGGCATGTATTATTTGATTAAACACAAAAAACACCGCGGACTGATTATGAACGTTGCGCTGATATTTGCCGGTGCAATGGGTAATATCATCGATTCGACCTTTTACGGCGTAATTTACCACTACGATCGCCTGTTTCACGGCCGTGTGGTCGATATGTTCTACTTTCCGCTGATCTCGGGGTACTTCCCAAAATGGTTCCCGGTATGGGGCGGCGAGGATTTTATATTCTTCAGGCCGATATTCAACCTGGCCGATTCGGCTATTTCGGTTGGGGTTATCCTGATATTAATTTACCAGAAACACTATTTTAAACACGAAACGGCCGAAGAGAAAAGCATCGATAGTGAAGTGGTTGAGGAATAAGGTTTACATAATCATATCAAAGGGCTTGCTCCAAAAAGAGCAGCCTCTTTTTGTTTTTGGCACATTGCTTAATGATGGGTAATGCTTAACTTAGCAGGTAAAGCCATTCGGCTCATTAAAAACCTGACCTTATTATGAAACGATTATTACTCCTGTTTTCTCTGTTCTTTACATCCTACGGCTTTGCTCAAAAGACCTATATTCAATGCGGCAAACTGATCGACGGAAATTCTAATAATGCATTGCCACAAATGACCATTGTGGTTGAAGGCAAAGTGATTGCCGATATACAAAAAGGCTATATCACCGGCGGCAGCGCCGATAAAGTGATCGACCTGCACGATAAAACCGTGATGCCCGGTTTGATAGATTGCCACGTACACCTCGAAAGCCAGGGCAGCGGTAAAGATGGCATTATCGATGGCTTTACCAAAACCGATGCCGATATCGCGTTCCAATCAACCATCTACGCAAAACGTACACTCATGGCCGGTTTTACCACCGTGCGCGACCTGGGCGGCAGCGGTATCAACATCAGCATGCGCAAGGCAGTGGCCAAAGGCTTAATTGTTGGCCCGCGTATTATTACTGCCGGCCGGGCTATATCCGCAAGCGGCGGCCACATGGATGGTTCAGACGGCTTCCGCGATGACGTATTACACAAAATGGGCCCCGATGACGGCGTTGCCGATGGCCGCGACGAACTGATCAAAGCAGTTCGGCTGCAGTTTAAACGCGGTTCAGACCTGATCAAGATAGCCTCGACAGGCGGTGTGCTCGATCTGAGCGAGAATGGTTCGGGCGCCGAATTCAGCATCGACGAAATTAAGGCCGTTGTTGAAACCGCTAAAGATTACGGCATGAAAGTAGCCTGCCACGCCCACGGTGCAGAAGGTATCCGCCGGGCTATATTAGGCGGCGTAACCTCTATCGAACACGGCTCGTTTATGGATGATGAGTGCATTAAACTGGCTAAGCAATACGGTACTTATTATGTACCTACGCTTATAGCCGGTAAATCGGTTTCCGATTCGGCAAAGATCAAGGGCTACTTCCCGCCGGTAATTGCCCGCAAGGCCGTAGAAGTAGGCTCGAAGATGCAGGGTACATTTAGCAAAGCATACAAAGCGGGTGTTAAAATAGCTTTCGGCACCGATGCCGGCGTATACGATCATGGTAAAAACGCTATCGAATTTCAATATATGGTTGAAGCAGGTATGCCGCCGATGGAAGCTATCAAAGCCGCAACCGTTAGCGCAGCCGATTTATTGGGTATTAGCGATATTGCAGGAAGCATCAGCAAGGGTAAGTCGGCAGATATCGTGGCCGTAAGCGGCGACCCTTTACAGGATATTAAAGCGATGACAAACGTGGCTTTTGTGATGAAAGAAGGGGTGCAGTATAAGTAAATGCGCGGATATGCAGATGTGCAAATGAATTATAAAAAGGGAACTTGGCAAACAGGTTCCCTTTTTTGTTTGTTGTTGTTTTAAAAAGGATCATTTGCACATTCTCGTATTTGCATATTTGCACATTTTGCGACTTGTATCAGGTTAGTTACAGTATAGCTTATGGATTGCTACCTTTGGCTGCATCTTAAGGCTATACACAAATAGAAGATACCATTATGAAAAAGTTATTTTTTGCAGCACTTATTTTATTTACAGTTGCTGCCAATGCGCAAACCGTCGATCTGAGAAGAAAAATTGAAGTTACCGGCACAGCCGAAGCCGAGGTGACTCCCGATATCATTTACTTTAGCATTTCGCTGAAGGAATATATGGACGGGCGTAACCGCGTCAGCATCGATGTACTGGAAAACCAGTTGGAAAAAGCAGTAGCAGTGGCCGGCCTGCCCAAAGAAGATTTTACCATCAACAACATCAGTGGTTATACCACCTATCAAAAAAAGAAAGACCCCAACTTTTTAGCGGGCAAGCAATACCGCATCAAGTTTCACGACCTGAACAAGGTTAACCAGATATTGGGCAGTGTCGACCCGAAAGGTATCGAATCGACTTATATCGAAAGCTACGATTACAGCAAAATCATCGAACTAAAAAAAGAGCTTAAGCTGAAAGCGCTTATCGCAGCTAAAGAAAAGGCTGCTTATTTGTTAGAGGGCATTGGTGAAAAAGTTGGCGGAGCAATTGAGATCACCGAAGTTGAAGATAACAATCCTGGCCCGATCATGCGGAACTTTGCATTTAAGGCCAACACGCTGGTTGCTGCCGATCAGGCTGCAGCGGATAGCGATATCGATTTTAAAAAGATCAAGCTCAACTTCCAGATCAGGGCTGTTTTTGAGATCAAATAATGATGTGCAGATGCGGGGATGTGCAGATGCGCAAATGAAAAAAGCATTGCCAGAATCTGCACATTTGCACATCTGCACATTTGCTCATACCTTTAATCTATGTCCGAACTGCCCCGCGAAGATGTCCCCTCACGTAAAAAGTACTTTTACCCGATAATCGATCCGCTGCGCGATTACCTGACAAAGTACGACCGTGAGGTTAAACTGCCCGTGCAATACTCAGATCTGTTGCGGTTTACTTTTCATACGCCCTTGTTAAATAAGGACGGCACTGACACCCTTTGGCAAACAGTGTACTATGATGAGAGCGAAATGAAGGAGCTTTTCCCGAGCCTGACCTATATTTATGCCTTGCTGCATACCGACGGTGATGTACAGGTAATGGAGCATCTATCCGTAGCACGGATTGATTATTGCACTTTCGGTAACTCGAAGCCGTTCCGTATCCGCATCATTAACCGGTTAAACGATAACTACGACCATTTTTACGTGAAGGTAGCCGACGCATCGCGGGTGTACGGGCTGGAGCTGGAGCATATCCTGTCGCCCAACCGGATAACTTACATCAGCAACGGCAACACCCTGATCGAAGAGCACATACCGGGCTTACCCGGCGATATATTTGTTGAACACCGGCTGCATACCACCAAATTTAACCAGATACGCATTTGTAAGGAGTTTGTGAAGTTTAACGAACGCTGCTTTGTTCGTTTATTGGGTGATATGCGCTCGTATAACTTCGTTGTGGATATCACGCCAGATATTGAAGGTAACCAGTACCGCATCCGCGCTATCGACTTCGACCAGCAATCGTACGAAGGGAGACGAAAATTTTATCTGCCGCATTTTTTTAAGGAAAACAATGTGCTGGTAAACCTGGGTTTGAAATACATCAACGAAACCACAATGAAACAATACCAGGAAGAAGAACGAAGCCTGATATCGCACCGGATGCGTATGGGCAGTTCGCGCTTGAGCGATATGCTCGATGTGATGCGGATCCAGGAAATATCCCCCAAAGAAAAAGTAGTTCAATTGGTTAACGAGCTATCTGAGCACCACAAAAGCACAGCCTTCGCACATTGCGAAACCATGGGCCAGATACTTACCGAACATTTAAACGTGCTGATGACAAGAGGAAGGGTATAGCCCACCGGTGGGCATCAGAACAGATACCTAATTATAGGCGGACGATCCGGCCTATCGGATAACGCTATAAGAATTAAAGCCTGGAACATAAACCCCGAAGGCCGGTGCTCTTATTTGGTCACGTTTCGACCCGTTCAACAACTCAATGTTAAGCCGCTTTTACGAGTTAACAAAATGTTAATTAACGGTTAAGAAATTAATAATCTAACTTCGCGACGTGACAAAAGACACGCTACCTACCTACGCAATTGTTGAATTATTAATACGCCTGGCGCAGATCGGCCCGCACATTGGCGATTATAAAGATCATGCCATTTATACCGATACCGTAATCGTAAAAACCACGCTGGGCCATATTACTTTCTCAAAATCGCTGATCAAAGCACAGTTTAACCAGCCGGAGTTGATATCAGATACCGAACTTAAAAACGCGGCTGCTACATTTAAACCGGCTAAAAAAGCTTAGGAATAAAATAAAACCCTGCAGCCGTATAGCTACAGGGTTATTATGGTGTATTAACCGGACAGGCCGGTGTATATGAAAGATTTAAAAAAAGGCAAGCAATAAACTGATCCCTTTGTTAAACTTACAGGCTAATTAAAGGGAGATAACTATCGTTTGTAACCGCCGCCGCCATAACCGCCGCCACTGTTACCACCACGGTAACCGCCACCACCTGATGGACGATTGCCGCCACGGAAACCACCGCCGCCACTGCGTTCTTTTTTCTCTTCAGCTTCGTTTACTACAATAGTTCTTCCGTAAAGCTCTGCGCCGTTTGCTTCTGCAATGGCTTTTCGGGCAGATTCTTCATCGGGCATTTCAATAAACCCAAAACCTTTACTGCGGCCAGTTTCCCTGTCGGTAATAATTTTTACCGAAGTAACTTCGCCAAATTCTTCAAATACTTCCTTTAATTCGCTTTCTTCTACTTTAAAAGGAAGGCTACCTACAAAAATGTTCATGCTTGCTATTAATTAATTTTTAATGTTTTGGCAAAAGTATACTAAATAAACTGAGTTGCACAATATTGCACCTGCAAAATGACGATTATTATTAAAAATAAAACGCGATTTTTAAAATATTCAGCGCAGTTTTGCTTACCTGATAATTTTTGCCGCTCAATGCTAATAACTTTTACGCTTATATAATTGTTTTAGTTGCCTCAAATTTTTTTACGATATTTAAAACACTGTGGCATAATGCATTAATTGACACCCGGTTATCTATTGCGTAAATCATACGGAGTTACTACCTTAGTACATCCCTGATTTAAACCTGTTAACCTCAATCTTAGCCCTCATGAACTGGAAATTGATCGTTCAACTCTCGCTGTTTGGCCTTATTATGGCTTTCGGCACAATCTCCCTGATCCCTGATAAAATCGAACCGTTTTTCTGGCTGGTGATCTTTGCTTTTTGTGCCTTTGTTATCGCCAGAGCATGTACAGGAAAGTATTTTATGCACGGTTTTTGGGTAAGTATTTTCAATTGTGTTTGGATCACCACCGTTCACTTTATCTTTTTTACCACCTATGCCCAAAACCACCCGGATATGGTCATCCACTGGCATCCGCGTTTAGCGATGGTGCTGATGGGGCCCGTTGTAGGCATAGTATGTGGTTTGATACTGGGCCTGTTTGCACTTATTGCGTCAAAACTGGTAAAGCCAAACGCATCCGTCCGCTAATTTACTTTATAGCCTCGTATACCTTTTTGGCCAGTAAGGCCGAGCCATCCTTGTTGGGATGCACCCCATCAAAAACGAGGTTGCTTTGCCCGGCGAAAGTGTGGTACAGATCGATAGTTTTTACTTTTTCTTTGGCGATGATGACCTTCAGGTCGGGCAGCATTTCGTTAACCAGTATACTATCGCGGATACCGAACTTATTGGGGAAGATAGGGAACGGCGTGCAAACGTAGATCTTCGGGTGCGATGGCAGGTTTTTGAACGATTCGATAAAGTCTTCATAATCCTGCACAAAATCCTCCTTATGCACCCAGTTTTGCGGCTTTGTATCGTTGGTGCCTAATTTAATGATCACGATATCGGGGTTTAATGCCAATACCTCCTGGTACTTGGCCTCGTTCCAGTACGGCCTGTCGCCCTTGCGCAATAAAGTACGCGCACTGATGCCGTAATTGCTTACTTCGTATTTGTCGCCTAATAATTGCTGTAAAATGGTGGGATACGCCTCGCCTGGCTTTAAACCATAGCCAAAGGTAATGCTGTTGCCTACACAGGCTACTTTGAGTTTGTTTTGGGCGAAGGTGATAGTAATGAATAAGCTAAGGCAAAGGGTAAGGAATAAGCGGCGGGTTAGGTTTTGGTTCATGGTTGGATGATTGGTTTAGTAAAAGTAGCAAATCATTAATATATTTTGTCATCTCGACCAAAGGAGAGATCTTCTGCTCAACACAAAGTCTGCACTTGCGAAGCTCTCAGGGCATGGAGCAGAAGATTTCAGTCATACCTTCTTCGAAATGACAATAAAAAGCTATTCAACAAAAAACCCTTTCACCTAAAGGCAAAAGGGTTCCACATACATTAACAGGTTATAAAAGAAAAAAGTTTTAAGCAGCAAGTTCCAAACCACAAACAAAAAAGCATTTTCGGCTTGGAACTTGTAGCTTATGACTTGCTGCTCCTTAAGAACATCCCATACTGTTCCCGCAATTCAAACATTTATAGCAGGTGCCCGAGCGTACTGTGGTATGCCCGCAGGTATTACAGGCCGGGGCATCGCTTTGTACACCCATGGTTAAATCAACGGTGAACTTCTTCTGACCGCTACCGCCACTATCAACTGCCACTGATTTTACCGGAACAGGTTCGTAAACATTGCTTACGTCAGGATTTAAATCTTCATCTTCCATTTGCGGGTTACCTGCAATACCGTTTTGCTCGGTAAGCACGTGTACCAGGTCGGTACGGTTCTGGTATTCGTAGCCCAGCATCCTGAAGATATAATCGATGATCGAGGTCGAGCTTTTGATGTTCGGGTGCCCGATAACCATGCCTGCAGGCTCAAAGCGGGTAAAGGTAAATTTCTCAACATACTCTTCCAGCGGAACGCCGTATTGCAAGCCTACCGAAACCGCGATGGCAAAGCAGTTCATCAGCGAGCGGAAAGTTGCGCCTTCTTTGTGTATATCCACGAAGATCTCGCCCAGGGTTCCGTCCTCATATTCGCCGGTACGCACAAAAATGGTTTGGCCGTCGATACTGGCTTTTTGTGTGAAGCCCCGGCGTTTGTACGGCAGGCTCTTCTTTTGCACTACGCGGCTCAGCTGGCGCATAAAGCGGGTATCTTTTGATTGCTCGATGATGGCTTTGGCGGCTTCAAGTACCTGGTCGGGCGTCAGGTCGCTCAGTTTTACGTTGGCAGCCTGGCCCAAAACTTCGTCAACGGTTTCTAAAGTCTCATCAGAAACTTCTTCTTTTTTATCCGATTTGGTAGATAACGGTTGCGACAGTTTACAACCATCGCGGTAAAGCGCATTTGCTTTTAAGCCCAGCGTCCACGATAGTTCGTAGCAATCGGCAATCTCTTCAACCGTAGCTTCGTTAGGCAGGTTGATGGTTTTTGATATCGCACCAGATAGAAAAGGCTGTGCCGCCGCCATCATTTTAATATGGCCATGCGCGTGGATATAGCGTTCGCCTTTGGCGCCGCATTTGTTGGCGCAATCAAATATCGGGTAGTGTTCTTCTTTCAGGTAAGGCGCGCCTTCGATGGTCATAGCGCCGCAAACGTACTCGTTGGCTTCGGCTATCTGTTGCTTGCTATAGCCAAGGGCACGCAGCAGGTTAAAGTCGGGCGCGTTGTATTGCTCGGCGGTAAAGCCCAGGCGTTTCAGGCAATCTTCGCCCAGCGTCCATATATTAAAGGCAAAACCGATCTCGAATGCCGATATCACTGCTTTATCCAGTTTCTCCAGTTCATTATCGGTTAAACCTTTTGCTTTAAGCGATTTGAGGTTGATATGCGGGGCACCATTTAATGTAGCCGTGCCTTTGGCATAATCTACTATAGCTTTCACCTCGTGCTCCTGGTATCCTAAATTTTGTAAAGCTTCGGGCACGGCCTGATTAATGATCTTAAAGTAGCCGCCGCCACTTAGTTTTTTAAATTTTACCAGTGCAAAATCGGGTTCAATGCCTGTGGTATCACAATCCATCACCAAACCGATGGTACCGGTTGGCGCGATAACTGTTGTTTGCGCATTGCGGTAGCCGTATTTCTCGCCCATTTCAACAGCTTTATCCCAGGCGTTGCAGGCGGCAGAAAGCAGGTAATCGGGGCAATCCTTTTGGTCGATGCCCGGAGGGTGTATTTCCAATCCTTCAAAGTTTTCAACCGAATTATAAGCCGCATAGCGATGGTTGCGCATAACGCGCAGCATGTGGTGTTTGTTCAATCCATACATGCGGAAAGGTCCTAACTCACGCGCCATCTCGGCCGAAGTGGCATAGGCGGTACCGGTCATGATCGCGGTTATCGCGCCGCCAATCGCGCGGGCTTTGTCGCTGTCGTAAGGGATACCGTTCACCATCAGAGCAGATCCTAAATTGGCGTAGCCTAAACCCAGGGTACGATAATCGTACGATAGCTGGGCTACATCTTTCGACGGGAACTGCGCCATCAGTACGGATATTTCTAAAACGATGGTCCACACGCGGCAGGTATGTTCAAAAGCCTGTACGTTAAACGCACGGGTTTCTTTATCAAAAAAGTGCGCCAGGTTAATGGATGCCAGGTTACAGGCCGTGTTATCCAGAAACATATATTCCGAACATGGGTTGGAGGCGTTGATGCGCCCGCCTTCGGGGCAGGTATGCCACTCGTTAATGGTGGTATCATACTGCACGCCCGGGTCGGCACAGGCCCAGGCAGCAAAGGTGATATCCTTCCACAGTTTTTCGGCAGGGACGCTTTTAACGGTCTTGCCGCTCATGCGGCTGGTTAAATTCCATTCCCTGTTGGTTTTTAAGGCGCTGAAAAAGCTGTTGGGGATACGCACCGAATTATTGGAGTTTTGGCCAGACACCGTGCGGTAAGCTTCACCTTCATAATCGGATGAATACCCCGCAGCTATCAGCGCGGCAACTTTCTTTTCTTCTTCAACTTTCCAGTTTACAAAACTTTCTATTTCGGGGTGGTCCAGGTCGAGGCAAACCATTTTGGCTGCGCGGCGCGTTGTTCCGCCCGATTTGATGGCTCCCGCGGCACGGTCGCCGATCTTTAAAAACGACATCAGGCCCGATGAATAGCCGCCGCCGCTCAGCTTTTCGCTTTCGCCGCGGATCTTGCTAAAGTTGGTACCCACACCCGAGCCATATTTAAAAATACGGGCCTCGCGCACCCAAAGATCCATGATGCCGCCTTCGTTCACCAGGTCGTCATCCACCGAAAGGATAAAACAAGCGTGCGGTTGCGGGCGCTCGTAGGCTGAAGTCGATTTTTCTAATCTCTCCGTCAGGGGATTTACAAAATAATGGCCTTGCGGTTTACCGGTAATACCGTAGCTGTTATGTAAACCTGTATTGAACCATTGCGGCGAGTTTGGCGCCGCCAGCTGCCCAACCAGGGTATAAACCAGCTCATCGTAAAATATGGCGGCATCTTTGCCCGTGGCAAAATAGCCATATTCGCGTCCCCAATCCTTCCAGCAATTGGCCATACGGTGGGCTACCTGTTTAATACTGTTTTCAGATCCGGTCGATCCGTCGGCCAATGGCACGCCGGCTTTACGGAAATATTTTTGCGCCAATATATCGGTAGCTACCTGCGACCAGCTTGCGGGCACTTCCACATCGTTCATTTCAAACACAGCATCGCCCGATGGGTTACGGATAACCGACGACCGCTTCTCGTACACAAACTGATCGTACACGTTTACACCTTCTTTACTAAAGTACCTGTCAATCTTTAGTCCTTTGCCCGCTTTGGCGGCCGCCTTCTTCGTAGGATTTTTACTCATATCAGCTCAGAATTTAATTTGTGTGAAAAGGGGAGTGAAAAAACACCAGGGGGTTTTTAATCAAATTTATTCGCCACGGCTTTTCATTTCAATCCATAGTTTTCCACATGCTGTTAACTAAGCGTTTTTGAGACACTAATTATGGATAAACATTTAGTTTATAATTGCTTAAGTTGTTGAAAATTGAGCTGTGCCGAACGCAGGGAGGCGCAAATGATTGATGGGTCTTTTAAGAGTAAAAAAACCACTGTGTAAAACGGGTAGTAATGGAATTATTCTTCTTCGCCCCAGCCAAAAAGCTTGCCGAAGTTGTCATTGTCTACCGGCTTATCTGCTGCTTCTTTTCTGTCTTTTTTTCTTTGCTCTTTCACCCTTTCCTGCTCGTCTTTCCATTCTTTTTCTTTCTTTGCTTTGATCAACTCGGTGTTATCGCTGCTGTGGCGCCATAAATGATCTTCTGCCTCAACGAAGTGAAAGCTTTGTATACCTTTCCACAACTTCGCGAAACCGTCTTTCTTGATTACGATATTCGGGATGCCTCCCTTATCGTGCACACCGCCCGACTGGCCTTCCATTTTGAGCGTAGGGTTACCCAAAAATGCCGATGGTTTTGCTCCGCCGGTAGGGTTATTAATGTAGGCATAGTCGGCCAGGAAATCGAGCATCTCCTGCGTGATGTAGATTTCCATGATCCAATGATAATCTTCGGGCCGGTGTTCGGTCTCGGTGCCCTTGTAATCTTCTCCCTTAAGTTTGGCTATTTCCCGCTCAAACACGTAAGGCTTATTTACCGACCAAACCATCTCGCCGCGGGCGCCTGGTTTACCGGCTTCAGGAAAAATGAGTTCCAAAACTTTCTCCATATCTTTTTCGCCGGCAGCTTTTTCAAATGCGCCGCGTTCCCCGTCGGACATGCGCCTGACTAACCGGCCGGCTTTCATCCTGTCGAAATATTTGGGCATTGCCTTGGCCAGGCCTCCGCCAAATTGATCTTTACGTAATAACTCCTCGGGCCCTACCTTCGGCAGCATCTCGTGCGGATTACCGGTTTTACCTTGGGGTTCGCGGGGCTTTATCATTCCATTTTTAAGCTGTTCTCCCAAAAACTCAGGCGGCATACCGGGCACTACACCATGATAGCCCATATCAATCAGAGCCTGAGCATGGTCCATCGGCAAGTCATCGTCTTCTATAACTTCCCTGACCCTCTCTTCCGTACTATGCTGTACATTTACAACTTTATCAAGCGGGTAAACCTTATCGGCCCAGGCAAGAGCTATCTTCATCCTGTCGAGCAGGGTTTGTCGCATGGTTGCACGCTGTTTCAACGGGTAGCGTGCATCTTTAAATGCCTGGTTTATTTTATCAACAGTGAGGTTTTTCGCCAGCGTCCTTACCGAATCTGCAACTTCATGATCCGTGACGCTGCTGTACGGGCTGTTCTTTTTCTCCCTCATCGAGCCGATATCCTTAACGGCCTTCCCGTTCCAGTCGCCAGGGTCTTTCATATGCCCCTGTGCCGACCGGTCCAGCGAGCCCCCGTTGTCCGAACGTATCATTCTACCGTCTATCTTCATCCAGTTGTCGGTCTTAAACAGGTCCCAGTTGGCAAATAACATATCGGCGCCGCAATGCCGTAAAAAATCGTCCGAGCTTGACAGTTCGAGTTGTTCGGGGGTGCTAAAGCTGGAAACAAAATCTGTCATTTGCGCCAACTGGCCGTCTACCGTCACTATGTCGACTTTTAGCGTAGGTATATTTGCTGCTGTATAAAGTTTATTGGCCAGTATTTCGGTCCTTAAATGGCCGTCATCCTTGCCAAATTTGATCACCTTTTCTTGCCTGGTGTCATTAAATTTTACATGCTGCGGCTTGGTCGAGCCGCTGTCGAGTATGCGGATCACCGTGTAATCGGTTGATTTAATAGCCGGGATACCGTCGTTAGATACGATATCGTTAGCAGCCCCCCAGGCGGCATCTGCTTTCGATTCATAGTCGTGCGCCAGCTTATCATTGGCCCATTGCGTTAATCGGGTTCGCACTTTGTTGGATGCGATACCTGCTTCGCCCGCCGCATTACTGATATGACTATTGAGCTTTGTTTTAAACGCTCCTTTATTATTTATTCTGCTCTCGGTAACCTGTTCGCCATCTATGCGTAATACACGCTGCACAATAGGGCCGGCGATTGCCGGAAATGAGGCAACAGCATTACCAACGTTACTACCGTTTTGTTTTTGTTGTACGGGCGGGCCGAAAACAGCGGGGTGAGTGTGTGCGCTTTGAGCGCTGATATCTGTAGAAGATGTTTCCTCCTGTCCATCATACTCTGGCTGAAAGCGGGCCTGAAGCACCGGTACAGCCGGCATGGATCTGGTATTTTTACCAGTCGATGTTACATGTTGGCTTTGCAATGTAGCAGAGGCTTCTTTTGGGGCCTTCATAGTTCGGTTCGGGGCACAGGATTTACAGATGTTCTAATTTACTTTTATTTTTCTCAACTCAAACATTAAAATACTGCTTTGGCCCGTCGTAAATAATGAGACACTACAGGTTACGGTTTTCCGATTTTTCTTCAGTATTGGTTTATCCAGCTGTTAAACAATGTTAAACGTACACGTAACTTTAAACTATGGCCGTTATCTAAAGTCGAAACTGTACTAATCAACAACAGCTATGATAAACATGATCATCATTTTATGGAACTATTACTTTGGAAACCCCGACAGGTTATTTGCCAAGGTTTGCATGGCGCGCGTATATTGATCGCGCCCCGATGCCTTCTCCTTTAATTTGAATATTAAAGCTGCTTTAAACTACAAAAACAAAACCCCGATAGGCTGGCCTATCAGGGTTTTCTATATTATCTATGTGTTGGCGCGGGTTTAATCAACCACGGTTACTTTTAACATATTGGTTTTGCCTTGTTTGGCAATAGGTATAGCCGCGGTATTGATCACTACGTCGCCCGCTTCGATCAGGTTTTCGTTCTTCAGTATGCCGTTAACATCGCTGATAGTTTTATCGGTACTTTCCAGCTTATCGTAATAAAAAGCCTTAACGCCCCAAACCAGGCTAAGGGCATTAAGCAGGTTACGGTTCGAGGTAAAGATATAGGTATTGGCTTTGGGCCTGTGGCTCGATATCTCGAAAGCCGTATAACCCGAAACGGTCATCGATACGATACCCACCGCATTGGTTTGCTCGGATAAATACACAGCCGAACTGCAAACCGCATCACCGATGAGGTTAGCCCCAATGGTACTCGATTCCTTGGGCGAGTTAAACGGATATCCCAGTTCCTCTACGTTATGAACGATCTTGGCCATGGTTTCGATAACGATCAGCGGGAACTCACCTACCGATGTTTCGCCGCTCAGCATCACCGCGTCGGCGCCATCCAGTACCGAGTTGGCCACGTCGTTCACTTCGGCACGCGTTGGGCGCGGGGTAGTGATCATCGATTCGAGCATCTGCGTGGCGATGATAACCGGTTTTGATGCATTGCGGCATTTTTTGGCGATCATTTTTTGCAGCAAAGGCACTTCTTCCAGCGGCATTTCGACACCCAGGTCGCCGCGGGCAACCATCACACCGTCGGTTGCAGCGATGATCGCATCTATATTGGCAATCGCCTCGGGTTTTTCAATTTTGGCGATCACGCGGGATGATTTTCCGCTGCGGCTGATGATACGTTTCAGTTCGATAATATCCTCTGCGGTGCGAACAAACGAAAGGCCTATCCACTCTACATCGTTTTTCAGGGCAAAATCAAGATTGATCAGATCCTCTTCGGTTAAGCTTGGGATCGAAACCTTGGTGTTTGGCAGGTTAACACCTTTGCGCGATGTTAATATACCACCGTGCACCACTTCGCAAACTACGGTATCCTTACGGTTTGTTTCCACAACCTTCATCTGTATCTTGCCGTCATCCAGCAGGATGATCTCGTTGGCATGTACATCCTGCGGGAAAGTATCGTAAGTAATATAGATCTGGTTATCGTCGCCGATGCACTCGTGCGTAGTTATATTAATGCGAGTACCATTTACCAGGTGTATGCCGCCATCCTTAACCAGGCCTATACGTATTTTAGGTCCCTGTAAATCGGCAAGGATGCCTACGTTGATCTTATATTTATCGTTGATCTCGCGGATCATGTCGATGGTTTTCTGGTGGTCCTGCGGTTTGCCGTGCGAAAAATTTAAACGGCAAACATTAACACCAGCCTTTATCATGGAGAGCAAAACATCCTTTTTTGTTGATGCCGGGCCCATTGTGGCTACTATTTTGGTACGGTTATTCGATATTTTCATTTCAATGGTTTTAGGTTTATGGCCTTGTTGTGCTATAGTGTACAAAATACACCATGTAAATCATGCCGCTAAAATAACAGATTTTCTCGTGATTTTATTTTTTTTGGATCAACCTTTACAGCGGCAACAATTTCGGGTATCCGGTTGAGCCCTGTTACCAGCTTATCCAGTTCGTCATTATCATAGTAATTTTTGATCATCAGCCAATAATCGGTCTTGTTCATTTCGGGTATCAGGTATCCTTCTGAACCTTTGTTGGCTATCAGAAAAAACTCGGCCTCCTCATCATCAATTGCATATCGGTAAATAGAAAAGTAAGCCGGGTTATTGCCATGCAAGGGATCCAGGTGCAGGTCTTCGGTTTTAGCAAAGTTCATCTTGAGCTCGCGGTTTACCATATAACACAGCCGGTAATCCTTTAACGACGATGTAATGGCTACCAGCACAAAATCAAGGTCGATCTCAAACTTCAGTACTTTTTTATTCAAAGCTTTGCTCCCGATAATCCGGCTGTAAAAATACAAATCAAACCACGCCTTACAACTAATAATTATGCTAAAAATGTTTAATTTTAAAAAGTAAAGCGCTGCTATTCAATAAAAACAAATAGGCTGCACAGAGTGTTTTATGGGCACAAATTGCGTTATCAATTATCTAATGGATTTTAGATTTGATATTTGATATAATTTATTTTTCTTTGCACTGAATTATTAATCATTAAACTATAAAGAGTATGTCTGATATCGCTTCAAGAGTAAAAGCTATTATCGTAGAAAAATTAGGTGTTGACGAAAGTGAAGTAACACCTGAAGCAAGTTTCACTAACGACCTTGGTGCAGACTCATTAGACACCGTGGAATTAATCATGGAGTTTGAAAAAGAGTTTAACGTGGCTATTCCTGACGATCAGGCTGAAACTATAGGTACTGTAGGTCAAGCGATCGCTTACCTTGAAAAAAACGTTAAATAATAAACTTCCACACTAACCAAATTAGATGGAGTTTAAAAGAGTTGTAGTTACAGGGCTTGGAGCGCTTACTCCAATTGGCAATTCCGTTGCCGAGTACTGGAATGGGCTTGTTAATGGAGTTAGCGGCGCTGCCTTGATCAAAAGTTTTGATACAACCCATTTCAAAACAAAGTTTGCCTGCGAAGTAAAGAATTTCGATGCCGACGGTTTTTTGGGCCGAAAAGACGCCCGTAAACTCGACCCGTTTGTGCAATACGCTTTATTTTCGACAGAGGAAGCTGTTAAAGATGCCGGCCTGGATTTCTCTAAGTTAGATACCAGCCGCATCGGTGTTATCTGGGGATCGGGTATTGGTGGTTTAAAAACCTTTTTGGACGAAGTAGTTAACTTTGCCAAAGGCGACGGTACACCAAAATTCAACCCGTTCTTTATCCCCAAAATGATAGCCGACATTGCCCCGGGCCATATTTCTATTAAATACGGCCTGCGCGGACCAAACTTTACTACCGTTTCGGCATGTGCATCATCAAACAACTCGCTGATCGATGCTTTCAACTATCTTCGTTTAGGTAAAGCCAATATGTTTATTACGGGCGGCTCAGAAGCTATTATTAACGAAGCAGGTATCGGCGGTTTTAACGCCATGCATGCCTTATCCACCCGTAACGACGACCCGGCAACGGCTTCGCGCCCGTTCGATCTGGACCGCGACGGTTTTGTAGCCGGCGAAGGCGCAGGCACCATCATTCTCGAAGAGCTCGGACACGCCAAAGCCCGCGGCGCTAAAATTTATGCCGAAATGGTTGGCGGCGGTATGAGCGCCGATGCTTACCACATGACGGCTCCGCACCCCGAAGGTTTAGGCGCTGCCCTGGTAATGAAGGCCGCCCTTGAAGATGCCGGTTTGCAACCTGCCGATATCGACTATGTAAACGTTCACGGAACGTCGACCCCGATTGGTGATCCGCAGGAAATTAAAGCCATACAGGAAGCCTTTGGCGACCATGCTTATAAGATCAATATCAGCTCGACCAAATCAATGACCGGCCACCTGCTGGGCGCTGCCGGCGCCGTTGAAGCTATTGCAGCTATATTGGCCTTAAAGAACGATATGGTACCACCAACCATCAACCACTTTACCGACGACCCGGTTTTTGACCAGCGTATTAACTTTACGTTCAACAAGGCTCAAAAACGTGTGGTCAACATCGCGCAAAGCAACGGTTTTGGCTTCGGCGGGCATAACGCCTCGGTTATTTTCAAAAAATATCAGGATTAATCCTTTTTAATGCCAATCGTCCGGTTATATAAGCTACATTTTTCGCCTAACCGTAAATACGTAAAATCATTAAAAAATTTGCTCGGCTTCGTACCGGGCAATTTGTCGTTATACAGGTTGGCTTTCAGGCATAAGTCGGCTGCGCAAAGCATCAAAAAAGGTGTAAAAAACAGCAATGAGCGCCTGGAGTTTTTAGGCGATGCCGTGTTGGGCAGCGTGGTTGCCGAAGTATTGTTTAAAATGTACCCTTACGAAGATGAGGGCTTTTTAACCGAACTGCGCTCAAAAATTGTAAGCCGGGTAAACCTCAATATGCTGGCCCGCAAACTTGGTTTCGAAAAACTGATCGAATACGATACCCGAATGGTCAACTCCACCCGGCAGGGCTCGCTTTTGGGCGACGCTTTTGAAGCACTGGTGGGTGCCATCTACCTGGATAAGGGTTACGATTTTACCAAAAACTTCCTGGTAAACCACATCATCAAATCTCATATCGATATCCACAAACTCGAGCAAACCGAAACCAATTTTAAAAGCAAGCTCATCGAATGGTGCCAGCGCCACAGCAAAGATGTATCCTTCGAGGTAACTGAAAACCAGGAAGGCGAAAGCAATAAGCTGTTTACAGTATTAGCCAGTGTGGATGGCGAAGTATTAGGCATGGGCAAAGAGTTCAACAAAAAGAACGCCGAAAAATTAGCTGCCGAAAAGGCTTGCGAGGCGTTAGGCATTTGAGTTTAAAACCTATTTGTCGAGAGATCACTTTCTCTTTTGTAGCATATCAATAGGCTTATTTACATGAAAGATTAACTTTATTAAGTTTGCTATTCATCAAGAATTTCCGGCAAATAAAAATCCAATGTCTTAAATATCTCTTCAACATCTATTTGCTTATCCCGAGGTAAATTCACTGTCACTATACCACCGAAATCCACTTGCCAATGGCCTCCCATTCTGCCTAACTCATCCCCAAGCATTCTCAAGTCAGATGTTTTATACTTGGTATTGAGGAAGAATCTTCGAGTAATAAATGATGATTCCTTTAATATTCGTACAATTTCCAGGACGCCTTCTTTATTCATTCTTGTTTCAAATTCTGTTCCGAGGGTAAGCCTGCAATTGAAAATAGCATTGTCTGCCATCCGGTAAGTGTTGTCCGAAAGTTTTTGCACCCACAATGAGCCGGTGCTACGTTCACGCTTATCGTAAACCATAATCATTTCTTCATCAGATTCCATAATTGAAATTAGGAAAAATCCGGACAATTGAGGGAAGTCCGTGTCGATGCAAAACTAAGTACTACTGATCCTTATCCAGCTTCGGCAAAAACACCGGCGGCTTCTCCCCCGCATCAACAAACTCCTTGTACGATTTACGTATATAATCGATCAGGTCGTAATCCGTCCATTTGCGTATCTGTTCAATATCAGGGCGGTAGGTGGTCATAAACCATTGCAGTTTCACGCTGTCCTGTATACCGCTCATCTTTTTTACGAAAGGCTTGTTAAAACGTTTGTCGATCTCGGTCTGCTCGCTTTCGCGGGCGGCATACTCTTTAAACCGCCGTGCGTTTTTCGGCCCCGAACCAAACAGATCGTATAAACCGTTCAATGGGTTTAATATGGCTCCCAGGGTACTTGTTTTACCGTTATTATAAACGCCTTGTTTATTATAACCCTTCATTACATCGGCCATATCCTGCTTTTTGGTTACATCCTTGATATCAACCTGCATCAGGTTGATGACCGGCACCATAAAAACAAACACCGAAACATCGGCTGTAATAACCACTTTCTGGTCGCTAAAGTTCCGGCAGTTAAACAGCAGGGTATCGCCTATGGCAGCCTTGATCGCAAAGGCGCCTAAATTGTCGTTAATTACGCTGGCATGGGTAAACTCGTTTGTAACAAGCACGTTCGGCAGCCTGACATTGATGTTTTTACTGTATACAATACCTCTGATATCCAACTCCTTGCGTTGTGCAAATACAGTTGAACAAAAGCATCCTAAAAATAGTACCAGGAAGGTAAGGACAAACTTGAACGGAATTTTAGCAATATATTTCAATATGCAAATCTACCGATTTAGCCCCAAAAAGTTGTTAAACATTTGTTAAATGTCGGCCCGGCAGCATTTTCCCGGTGCTGAATAAATTCCTATCTTTGCGCATGATAAAATCCATGACAGGGTATGGACTTGCCAGCCACGATTCGGGCAGCACAAAGTACACAGTTGAGATCAAATCCCTGAACAGTAAATTTCTGGAACTATCGCTCAGGTTACCCAAGGCGTTCTCTGATAAAGAGTTTCAGCTCCGTAACGAATGCAGCAAACAGATAGACCGCGGTAAGGTAAACCTCTCTATCACTGTTGAGCAAACCGGCAAAGCAGTTAAAGCTGCCGGCATTGACACCGATCTGCTCAAACATTACTTTGAACAGCTAAAAGCCGTAAGCGCCGACCTGAACGAACCGGCATCGAACCTTTTTCAGCTGGCTTTGGGTTTACCCGAAGTTGTGAAATATGATGATGAGACGGTATCCGACGAGGAGTGGAAAATAGTTGAACAAACCTTTCAGAAAGCCCTGAAAGCTTTTCAAAAATTTCGCGATGATGAAGGCGCCGTACTTGAAGAAGATATCAAATCGCGCATTGGTATCATTATCGGGAACCTCGGCAAAGTGGAGATAGAAGAGCCGAAACGCATCCCGGTGATACGCGAGCGCCTGAACCAGTTTCTGGCCGATAGCGTTGGCCGCGAAAACATCGACCAGAACCGCTTTGAACAAGAATTGATCTATTACATCGATAAGCTCGACATCACCGAAGAAAAGATACGCCTTAAAGCCCATTGCGACTATTTTATCGAAACCTTAAAGAACGCTGATGCCAACGGCAAAAAGTTAGGTTTTATATCGCAGGAGATTGGGCGCGAAATTAATACCCTGGGCTCAAAAGCCAACGATGCAAACATCCAGAAACTGGTGGTGGGCATGAAAGAAGAGCTCGAAAAAATTAAAGAACAACTGTTAAACGTGTTGTAGGTTGGTTATTGGTTGATTGAGTTTATTAAGTTGATTAAGTTAAGAGATGATCAACTTTCCCAAAACAAATCAGCCCAATCAACCCAATCAACCCAATCAACCATATAATGTCCCGACAAGGTAAACTCGTTATATTCTCTGCACCGTCCGGAGCCGGTAAAACCACTATTGTACGCCACCTGCTGAGCAAAAGGCCCGACCTTGAGTTTTCCATTTCGGCTACCACGCGCCAGCCCCGCGGCGAAGAAAAAGATGGCGTGGACTATTACTTCATCAGCAAGGAAGAATTTTTGCACCGTATTGCCAAAAAGCAATTTGTCGAGTTTGAGGAGGTTTATTCGGGCACGTTTTATGGCACCTTACGCTCGGAGATACAGCGCATCTGGGACCAGGGTAAAGATGTAATATTCGATATTGATGTTGAGGGGGGCCTGCACTTAAAACGCAAATACGAAGAGCATGCCTTAGCCATCTTTGTACAGCCCCCGTCGCTGCTGGTTTTGATAGAGCGTTTAACCGGGCGGGGTACCGATAGCCCCGAAAAGCTGGAAGAGCGGTTTGCAAAAGCAAGAAAAGAGCTTGATTATGCCCCTCAGTTTGATATTATCCTAAATAATTACGAACTTGAAACGGCGTGTAAAGAGGCTGAGCTTTTGGTAGATGATTTTTTGAAGCGCTAATCTGTTAACCCCATTAACAACACACTCATCAATGAAGATCGGCTTATTATTCGGCTCGTTTAACCCTATACATATTGGTCACCTCATTATAGCCAATTACATGGCTAATCACACCGATCTGGATAAGGTTTGGCTGGTGGTATCGCCGCAAAACCCGCTAAAAAAATACGGCGATCTGATCAATACTTATGATCGTTTGGAGATGGCCCGCCTGGCAACCGACCATGCCGATAACCTGGAAGTAAGCGATGTGGAACTTAAACTCCCGCAACCGTCGTACACTATCGACACGCTTACCCATTTAAAGGAGAAATATCCCCAGCACGAGTTTGCCATTATTATGGGATCGGATAATTTAGTGACCTTGCACAAGTGGAAAAACTATAAAATACTGCTGCGCGATTACCAGATATACGTTTACCCGCGCCCCGGTTACGAAAATACCGACCTGGCCACACATCCATCGGTACACATCACCATGACGCCGCTGATGGAGCTTTCGGCCACATTCATCCGCAAATCCATCGCCGAAAAAAAGAGCGTGCAATTCTTCGTGCCCGACCCGGTGCTGAAGTTTATTGAAAGTAAAGGGTTGTATCGTAAATAGCCTTGAGCCCTGAGTCTGTAGTCTTGAGTCTCGTTTTCAAAATAACTCAGAACTCCCGACCTATGACCTGCAGACTTACTTATTCTTCTCTCTCACAATCACAAAAACATCCTCATTATCCTTTTTCATGAGGTATTTTTCGCGGGCAAATTTTTCGAGTTTTTCGGGGTTCGGGTTCGGTTGGTCGGGATTATTTCCAAAACTGAAACCATTTTTTAGATGGTTGTTCCAAATAGATATCCTGCGGCGTGCGCAGGCTGTCAAGTGTTAACCCGTATTCTTTAAGCCGGAGCTGCAAGTTTACCAGCACAAAATCCTGTTCAACCGGGAACCGGTCGGCCAGGTCCCGATAATGTGCTATTAATTTCCGGTCTTTCACATTTTCCAATGCCTGTAAAGCTGCATGGACAACTTTGTTCGATTTATCGTGCAGGCCTGTAATAAATGCATCAACATACTGTCGCTTATTACTTAATGTACCCAGTGCATAAAAGGCCGTCACTTTAATATCCCTGTCATCAAAAGTTATAAAAGGCAAAATCAACGGACCAAAATCAAATTTCATTTCGATCAGCAGATAGGCGCAAAACCGAAATGCTTCCGGGTCATTGATCAGCGCCATATTAGCTTCAATTATTGGCCGCCATTCGGCACTTCTCTCTTTCGCGTACGTAAAAACGCACTGAAAAACGTGAGCTATATCTATGCTGATATAATCTACCAAAAATGGTTTTGCTTTCACATAGGCAAACTTTGTCAGTAATTCCAGAAGGATCCGCCTGATTTCACCGGCGCTTTCGGGATATACCCCTTCAATAGTATTGATCGTGACGGGCTGAATTTTGGATTTAGAAAGTATACCTTTCAAACAATCCAGTTTATTCTTTTCGTTTGTTGTCGAAAAAAACCTCTCCAGCAGTATTTTGTCGGTACCGCCTATCGAATATCCAAACCAACTTGGCGTATCTTTTATCAGGTCGCCCGATATCACTTCATCTAACCATCGCTCATACCAATCCAGGAAATTATTTTCGTAGGTGAACTTTGGGTGTTGCCGGTCTAAATCTAAGTTGACAACCTTGCCGGCATACGGGCCAGTTAGCACTATAGCATGAATGTACGTGCAACCTTGTGAGCCAATAGGTAAAACGCCCGAATATATTTTGCCTAATTCGGCTTCATAATCTTCGTCGCTTATATTTTCGGTTTCGTTGATAGTTCGGCACAGCATGTTCCATTCTTCTTTCTGCATTTCGGGGTGCAGGATACATTGCTGCTGCAAATACTTTTCAGGCTCCAGAACAAGTTCGTCTGCTCCTTTTCCTAACGGGTATATACCGTAAAAAGGACCAGCGGACGAATCGAAATAAGAGTAGCCACCATTGCCGATATGCAATAGAAAGCTTTTGTAACATGCCGGAAGAATCACACCGTATCGCTGCTCAAACGCCGTAAGTTCGGCACCTGTAACAGGCTCATTAACTATGTATTTATGATTGCAGGCGCCGAATACTCCAAGCTTTTTATCTGCAATTTTAGCTTCTTTGAGTTTTTTCCGAATGCGCTCTATTTGCTCCATGTCGATACTCGTTCTTGCTTAGTACGCATCAATGCCTTAAACGCATCTTCTACCTGGTTTTACGGGCGGGTGGTATCGAAGCTATATTACTTCTGTTTCTTCTCTCTCACAATCACAAAAACATCCTCATTATCCTTTTTCATGAGGTATTTTTCGCGGGCAAATTTTTCGAGTTTTTCGGGGTTCGAGTTCAGCTCGTCGAGGTCCTTATTAACCTGTTCGGTTTGTTTAAGGCAATAATCGCGTTCTTTCTGAAGATTTTTAACGTCCTTATAACCCTGGTACTGCGAGTACAGGTCATTGGTATCAAAAAACACCATCCATACCACAAACGCCAGCGTTACCAGGAAGTATTTATTCTTAACTAAAGCGATGAGCCTTTTCATAAAACGAAGTTAAATATATTTCGCTTAAAATTATCGGGGTATTTTTAATTGTGCAAGTTGGGGTTATTAACTTGTTAACATTGGGGTGAGATGATTCTATTTAAAAGCGTTATTGCGGGGTACAGGCTGTACCTCGCAATAACGCTCAGGCAAGGGCTTACACTTTTTTAGCTTCGCCTTGCTTTTTACCTTTACCTCGTCTGTCGGTCCGGCCAAAACCGCGGCCACGACGATTGCCACCACCGCCTTGCTTATTGCCTTGTTTATTACCATTACCTTGCTTTGCCGTTTGCTGGGCCAATGCCAGGGCCGCTCTTTCGGTAAAGCTTAACTGCTTCATCGGGAAAGGGTGTTCATCAACAACCGGGATGGTTTTGGCGATCAGCTTATGGATATCTTTGAGAAACTCCTTCTCTTCCTCTCCATCGCAAAAGCTAAACGCTATGCCACTTGCCCCTGCCCTGCCGGTACGGCCGATGCGGTGCACATAGGTTTCGGGAATGTTGGGTATCTCGTAATTGATCACGTGCGTCAGGTCGTCGATATCGATACCCCTTGCGGCAATATCTGTAGCCACCAGTACTCGCGTACTGCGGCTTTTGAAATTGCTCAATGCACGCTGCCTCGCGTTCTGCGATTTATTGCCATGGATGGCTTCGGCGGTGATGCCGGCCTTTACCAGGTCCTTCACTACCTTATCGGCGCCATGTTTGGTACGGGTAAACACCAGTACGGTCTCAATGGATTTATCCTTCAGTATATGGATCAGGAGGTGCTTCTTATCGTTTTTATCGACAAAGTATACCGACTGCTGAATGGTATCCGCCGTTGATGATACCGGTGCAACCTCAACTTTTTCGGGTTTATACAAAATGCTGTTGGCCAGTTCCTGTATTTCTTTAGGCATGGTTGCCGAGAAGAGCAGCGTCTGCCTTTTTTGCGGTACTTTGGCGATCACCTTTTTTACATCGTGCACAAAGCCCATATCCAGCATCCGGTCGGCTTCGTCGAGCACCAGTATCTTTACATGGTCGAGGTGCACAAAACGCTGGTTCACCAGGTCGAGCAAACGGCCGGGGGTTGCTACTAAAATATCTACGCCTTTTTTCAGCGCATCAACCTGCGGGTTTTGCGATACGCCGCCGAAGATAACCAGGTGTTTTAAACCGGTGTATTTACCGTAAGCGGCAAAGCTTTCATCGATCTGTATGGCCAGTTCACGCGTAGGCGTCAATATCAGGGCCTTGATGGTTTTTTGCTCTTTATGCTGCAGCCTGTCCTGGTAAAGAAGCTGCAAAATAGGTATGGCGAAAGCGGCTGTTTTACCGGTGCCTGTTTGGGCGCAACCCAGCACATCCTTACGGTTTAGGGTAATAGGTATGGTTTGAGCCTGTATAGGCGTAGGCGTAGTATATCCCTCATTCTTTAAGGCCTTGAGGATAGGCTCAATTAGTTTTAAATTTTCGAATGACATGTACTATATATAATATGTTAACCCGCAGAAACAAGCGGTATTTTGAAGAGTTTAAATGATCAGCGACCGGGAGACCTTACGGGTATTGTGCCGCAAAGATACGGTTTTATTGTGAGAAAGCATTTGGAATGCGAATGCTATTCTCACTGAACCGACGACGGTCAACAAAAAAGCCCGGCAGTACCGGGCTTCAATTCATCATTGCGATCATCTCACGACGATGGTATCAATACAATTTTCACCCCCAAACTACCCGGCGGCGTAATGGTCGATGTACCATTCGCGGCCTGGATATCGATCTCGAGGCTGCCTACATTATGGCTGTAACTGTAAGCGATGCCGTTATAAACTTCGGCGATCTGCTCGTAGGTCGAACCATCAAAAGTAATGTAAACCAAAATCCCGTCGTAATGGTTAGAATAGCTGTCCAGCTGCGGCACGTTCAAAATGACGGAATAGGTTTTACCACCGTCAGATGTCGACCATTTGCTGCTGCTTACATTGGCAAAAACGGTTTGGTTAGGCACAACGGTGTTGTTTTGGGTTTTGGTACACGATGCCGCCATGAACAGTAATGGCAGCAATAATAAAGTTAAGTAGCGTTTCATATGTATAAGTACAAAAGATGTGAGCGTCTTGTTTTATCGGCGCTTCTACCTTTTTTGACGCTAATTTTTGGGAAAGGTTGCATGGCTGCACAAAAAAAGCCCGGCTATTGGCCGGGCTTTGCTATTTTATCCAACGAGAAGGGTTTAGTCCTTTTTCTCTTCTTCTTTCTTTTCCTCTTTCGGCTCGCCTTTACCTTTTTTCAACTCGATGTTTGACGAATGTTTGCCTACAACTTTGATCTCTTCAGTCTCTTTGTCGTAGTCAACTTCCATTACGTCGCCTTCAACCAACTCGCCTTTCAGTATCTCTTCGGCAATCGGGTCTTCCAGGTATTTCTGGATGGCGCGTTTCAGCGGACGGGCGCCAAACTGCGAGTCGTAACCTTTTTCGGCGATCACCTCTTTGGCGGCATCGGTCAGCTCGATCTTGAAGCCTAAGCTGTGAACACGGCCGAACAACGAGGCCAGCTCAATATCGATGATCTTGAATATCTCTTCTTTACCTAACGAGTTGAATACGATCACATCGTCGATACGGTTCAGGAACTCAGGAGCGAAAGCGCGTTTCAAAGCGTTCTCGATCACACCGCGTGAGTGCGCGTCGGCCTGGTTGGTTTTAGCCGATGTGGTAAAACCAACACCTTGTCCAAAATCCTTCAACTGGCGTGCGCCGATGTTCGAGGTCATGATGATGATCGTATTTCTGAAATCAACCTTCCGGCCCAGCGAATCGGTTAACTGGCCTTCATCAAGTACCTGTAATAGAATATTGAACACATCCGGGTGTGCTTTTTCGATCTCGTCCAGCAGCACTACCGAGTATGGTTTACGGCGTACCCTTTCAGTCAGCTGGCCGCCTTCTTCGTAGCCCACGTAGCCCGGAGGCGCGCCTACCAAACGCGATACCGCGAATTTTTCCATGTATTCGCTCATGTCTATCTGGATCAGGGCATCCTGCGTATCAAACATAAAGCGGGCAAGTTCTTTAGCCAGCTCGGTTTTACCCACCCCGGTCGGACCGAGGAAGATGAACGACCCGATCGGTTTTTTCGGATCTTTCAACCCGGCACGGGTACGTTGTATAGCTTTAGTGAGTTTCTTGATGGCTGCATCCTGGCCGATGATCTTGCTGCTCACGGTTTCGCTCATGTTCAGCAACTTGGCGCTGTCGGCCTGGCCAACGCGCTGTACCGGTATACCGGTCATCATCGATACTACTTCGGCAACATTATCTTCGGTAACGGTATAACGTTTTGATTTGGTTTCGGCTTCCCAGATGGCTTTAGCCTGCTCCAGTTCCTCAAGCAAATGCTTTTCGGTATCGCGCAGTTTGGCGGCCTCTTCGTATTTTTGGCTGCGAACAACCTTGTTTTTCTCTATCTTGATCTGTTCGATCTTAGCCTCAACATCCAGTATATTTTGCGGTACATGGATATTGGTTAAGTGAACGCGCGAACCCGATTCGTCCAGCGCATCGATCGCTTTATCCGGTAAAAACCTGTCGGTAATATAACGGGCGGTCAGGTTAACGCAAGCCAGAATAGCTTCGGGAGTATAGGTTACACCATGGTGCTCTTCGTATTTGTCTTTAATGCGGCTCAATATCTCCACCGTTTCATCAGGTGTAGCCGGTTCAACCATTACCTTTTGGAAACGGCGATCCAGAGCGCCGTCTTTCTCGATATACTGACGGTATTCATCTAAAGTAGTTGCGCCAATACATTGTATCTCGCCACGGGCCAAAGCAGGTTTAAACATGTTCGATGCATCCAGCGAACCCGACGCACCGCCCGCACCCACAATGGTATGGATCTCGTCGATGAATAAGATCACATCCGGCGATTTTTCCAGCTCGTTCATCACGGCTTTCATCCGCTCCTCAAACTGCCCGCGGTATTTGGTACCTGCCACCAGCGAAGCCAGATCCAAAGTAACCACACGTTTGTTAAACAACACGCGCGATACCTTGCGCTGCACAATGCGCAATGCCAGGCCCTCGGCAATGGCGCTTTTACCAACGCCCGGCTCACCTATCAGGATAGGGTTGTTCTTTTTACGACGTGATAAGATCTGCGATACACGCTCAATTTCTTTTTCACGACCAACGATCGGGTCAAGCCTGCCGTCTTCGGCAGCCTTGGTCAGGTCGCGGCCAAAGTTATCCAGCACAGGGGTCTTCGATTTAATATCCGACACCTTTTTAGGCTGGCTGAATGATTCTTCCTCGCGGAAATCATCGTCGCCTCCTGTCGATGAGCCCGGCATTTCGTCGGTCACATCATTTTTATGCGTTTCAACTTCACCCTTAAACAATTCGTAATTCACGTTAAACTGCATCAGTATCTGTGATGCGATGTTGTCCTCATCGCGCAAAATCGACAGCAGCAAATGCTCTGTACCGATCACATCGCTTTTAAATATCTTGGCTTCCAGGTAAGTTATCTTCAAAACCTTTTCGGCCTGTTTGGTTAACGGGATGCTGCCGATATTTACGTTCGTACCCGATGTACCTTTCACAGCATCCTCGATAGCACGGCGTAAGCGGGCGGTATCCACGTTTAAGCTTTTTAACAATTTAATGGCTACTCCGTCCCCATCGCGGATAAGCCCTAATAAAAGATGTTCGGTCCCGATATAGTCGTGCCCAAGGCGCAGGGCCTCCTCTCTGCTATACGAGATCACATCTTTAACGCGGGGCGAAAATTTAGCTTCCATATATATCCTTTCAAATAATTTTGAAACGCTCTAATCTAATAATTTGTTACTATTAAACGAACGCTTATTCACTAACATATCAACAATATTGCCAACCTTTTACCAATTCCCCAAAACCAGACATTATGATGATATAACCTTAATTTGCCCTTAAATTAACAATTATTTTCGCAATATCCCTGGCTTCCCTTTACCGGTCACCTGCTTTGTTTTCAGGTAATTATTCCCTGTTACAACAATAATTAACGTAAAAAGTGCTTTAACAGTTTAATTATTTAACACCCTGCTGTAAATAAGTCACCGCCACTGCCATTAAGGCATACGACGCAATTAACACAAAGGTTGTATCAGTTAAGTGCAATACTAATTTATTTGTGTAATAAATTATATGCCCGGGCAAAATTTTGACCATTTATTTATAAACAAATTTTCCACGGCGGAATAGGCGGTGTGCGGATTGCGTTATCCTGAACGCCTTCGCTCATTTTCAACCAACTTAGCCAAGTCGTCTTGATTGAGCGTAAGTCCGTAATAATAGTTCTGAATAAATCTAAAATTAGTAATATCAGCTCCAGTAAATAACGCACTTTCAACTAAACATCTCGTCATGGTTGCGTTAGTTAGGTTGGCGTTTCTAAGGTCTATCTCCTTTAAATTGCAATCTGCAAACGTTGCGCCTGTAAAGTCCGTATTACTGCAATCCACATATAAAAAGCAATGTTCAAAAACAGCATCACTGAAGTTTTGGTTTGAAAACCCTTTTTCATCTTCAAAATCCAGGCCCTCAAAGTGTCGCTGTCCACTTTGTACACCTGCAAAAATTCTTCTGCTGTCATGAGTACTTTTCGATGGTTATTTAAACATACAAAAAGAGTTATACCTTTTTCTAAATTCCTTAAGCCGGGTATCCCCCTCCAGTCAGGGTTCTCTGGGCGTTGCCTTCGGCCCAGGCTTTCCGCTCATACTACACAGGCATTAGCCACGGCCTGCCCTGAGTCCACCGCAAAGGCCGGTATCTGCTGCAATCCTTAACGCGGATACCATCCCCAAACCCAGCTGCACGTTTTGAATTTTAACTTTTGAATTTTGAAAGGCACATGGGTATTTATGGGTATTTTTACAAAACTCTTTCCATTCAATCATTCAAAACTCAATCATTCAATCCTTAAAAACAGAGGAGGGGGAAATTGTAAGAATTATTTCGATGCCGTTTCTGCTTTAGCTTCGCGCTTCCGCTTTTAACAAATAACAATAAATATACGAATTATTTCGCAAAAAGCTGTTAGCCTTACGAATACGGAATAATCAGGTCAATCCGTGTACCTTTACCTTTTCCCGAGTCGATCACTACTTCGCCCCCAACTATAGCTGCTCTTTTTAGAATGTTATGCAGGCCCATGCCCACATTTCCGGACGGTAAATTATCCATATCAAACCCAACCCCGTTATCTCCGATCCGCAACTGCAGTTTTTCTTCCTTGCGATCCAGTTTAACCACGATGCGGGTGGCTTTTGCATGTTTGATGATATTGTTCAGTATCTCCTGCAAAATCCGAAATACAATCAGATCTATATTCGGGTTATTTTCCGTAGGCATCTCGCATTCCTGGCTGTAAATAATTTCGTATTGCCCCGTTCGCTCCAGCCAGCTCACCTGGTAGCGGATAGCCTCGGGCAAACCCAGCCCAACCAGTTGATCTCCCTGCAATAATTTCCCCAACAGGCGCATTTCGTGAATCGATTTTGCAGTCAGGTCGATGGCAGCATTAATTTTGGGATGCGCTTTGTGCGATTCCTCCAGCTCGACAGAGTTTAACGTTAACGAAGTAAGGCTCAACAATTGCCCGATATTATCGTGCAGATCTGCACCGATGGTTTGCATGGTTTGCTCTTGGATCTCGAGCTGGGTTTTGGTAATTTCCTCTTCGAAAGTTAATTGCATCTGGGCTTTTTCTTCGATATGGCGCTTTTTGCGGCGATTATATATAAATATATAATTTACTGTAAAAACAGGCACTATAAGGAAGATTAAGGTTATAATTATTACGATATTTCTGATATCCTCGTTTGCCATTTTGTAAAAAATGAATAACTCCAGCAACTATACAATATGATATTAAGAGCTTTAAAAACAAAATAACTAAGGTGATGATTTGATGTTATCATTACAGAATACAACCTTTCATTAAATATATTACATACTGTGCTGCCAAAATAAAAGAACAAAACGCCCATCGTCCACCAAAACTCCGGCGAGTATTTCAAATTTAGATATTGATCGTCAGACAAGATCAGATAATAATAATACAAACTATACAAAACAAACACAACCGACATCGTGGTAAATGTTAAAAAATTGTATTTGTAAAGTCCGTGGCTTATAAGATCGTATAAATATATGCATATAAAAAGAGCAGCTCCGGCAAGTACGGAGTTGCTCTTTTTGTATTTCCTGTATAAATTACCAAACATCAACAACGTGAAGCTCGCTTCAATGGGCAAAAATAAATTGTAAACCCAATGGTTATTATGATAAGTTTTAGCCGCATAAATCCCGGCCACTTCTGTTATGCATGTAATCAGCAAAAACAGGATCATGCTTTTCCAAATAATATTTGAATCTTTTTTCAAGCATATTATTGCAATCAAAAAGCAAACAAATTCAGCAAACGTATTGGGCGTTATGTATGATAACATTGGATATAATTATTATGGAAGAGTAATATTAATATATAGTGGTGATGACGTATCGCAATGGTCGGGGCATAATTCTCCTTCGTCCACTCCATCAGTATCAATAAAAGCACGGAGTTGTTTATCTGATAGCTGCGCGTTGGTTTTTGCATCCAGCTTACTTCTAATTCTACTGATGAGAGGAGCATATACAGTTTGCGGCTTGATTTTCGTTGGAGCAAATCTGCCGGCCGGTGTAACGCCGCCGGTGTTAAAAACATCTTGCTCATACCTTGTGGTTCCTGCAATTACGGTTTTGGTATTTTCCAAAACAAAAGCATCCTTGTCTCTATAATCTGGGTTTAGATCATCCTGGGTGCGCCTCGCAAAATACACCCTGACGCCGGTATATTTAACATCATATAGGTTTTTGAGAACGTCTAATGAGAACCATTCAGAGGATGAGTTAAATTGGTATTTACCAAAATTTCCAACCATCTCTTGTGCATATTTCCTGGTTATCTGGTTAGGGCCGGGTTGGTAGTACGCGTCATCCATGCACAAGCAAGGGCATGGCGGCGGCGGACCTAATGTTGGGCATACCGTGAATAACAGTGCTCCGTCTGAACCAGTTTTTACATTGCTGATTTTCCCTTTGTTCGAAGGCACAAGGGACTGATCGTGGTCAAAATAATCTTTGTGGTAAATAGCTCCATTAGCATCAAGTCCGTTAGTGTAGGTTGAGACCAAAATAACTGTGTTTTGACCTCTATTGGCGTCGTAACCAAAATATAACCTTATCCCATCCGGCTTATTTACCCTTGTTTTTTCTGATTCTAACAATGCTTTTATATCACCTATTGTACCCATATCAAACCAAACAGTGGTGGGCGTTGGTGCCCCGTGATTATTTTGTTTAAAATCATTCACCATCTTTATGGCTTCACTTTGAGTATAACCGTTTAAACACCAAAGCGGTGGCGTCGTAGGGGTGGTTTGCGCGTATCCGGACATGGCAAAACACACAAGGAAAATCCTAAATACTAACTTTTTCATAACATTAGGGGTTTAAGTGTGAAAATAATAAATTAATTCAATATTCAAATATCATTCATTAATATTCACAAAATCAGCGTATTTACACCCGTTAACACACCGTAAAAACACCTTATTAAAAAAGGCAATAACAAGGTAATATATCTCTGCCCAAGCCCCGAAGTTTAATCTATTAAAACCCGGGAAAGCCGAAAACGGATTGAGAGTAGGCAATAAAGTTTAAAAATCATGTCTTACCAAAACCAAGTTTTAGGAACGATCATTTCGTCAGTGTTAAACTATGATCAATTATGCAAGGTGATGCAGGAAAACCCCGCAATTGACAATCAAAACTCATCTTATGTACCCTGCGATGGGCGCAACATTGAACACTCAAAACTTTCAGAACTGACCGGAACCCTAACAGTACCCGATCTGAGGGGGCGTTTTTTAAGGGGATTAAATACCATTTACAGCCCTGGCCAGCCCGCATTGGTAATAACCAGCGCTGATGAAGATGACCCCAACAGTAACAGAAAAGCTGGCGATTACCAGGCCGATATGTTAAAACTTCACCCGCATACTGCCAGCGGCCATATAAACGGTTCTGTTTGTGGTTCGAATGGCACGCATGATGTCGACGGCGGCGATGAAAAATGGAACTGCGATCCGAATTTTGGCGATCATAACGTTGTAGTATCTGTACAGCCTTTTGGCGGCTCTGAAACCCGTCCAAAAAACGTATCTGTATACTTCTATATCAAAATAAATTAATCATCTCGTTTTATCAGTCTAAAAAGCCTGCTCATTCCCTTTCGCAGGCTTTTTTAATTTGAGGCTGTGTGTATTCTTGCTCAAAACTATTTCCAGCTCTCTCTTTACCACATCCCCATCCTTTCCTATCTTTACCGCCTCACATTGATAAACTATGGCAGACGAAAAGATCATTTTTTCGATGGCGGGCGTAAACAAAATTTACCCGCCGCAAAAACAGGTTTTAAAAAATATATACCTCTCGTTTTTTTACGGCGCCAAGATCGGGGTTATCGGTTTAAACGGCTCCGGTAAATCTTCAGTACTCAAGATCATCGCCGGGCTGGATAAATCATACCAGGGCGAAGTGGTTTTTTCGCCGGGATATACTGTAGGGTATTTAGCTCAGGAACCAGAACTGGATCCTAACAAAACCGTACGCGAAGTGGTTGAAGAAGGTGTATCAGAAATCACTGCCATACTAAAGGAGTACGAAGAGATCAACGAAAAATTCGGCCTGCCCGAAGTTTACGAGGATGCCGATGCCATGGACAAACTGATGGCCCGCCAGGGCGAACTGCAGGATCAGATCGACGCAGTTAACGCCTGGGAGCTCGATACCAAATTAGAGCGCGCCATGGATGCCTTGCGCTGCCCCGACCCGGACACCAAAATTTCGGTACTATCGGGTGGCGAGCGCCGCCGCGTGGCCCTATGCCGACTGCTGTTAAAAGAACCAGATGTATTACTGCTGGATGAGCCTACCAACCACTTAGACGCCGAATCTATCGACTGGCTGGAGCAGCACCTTAAACAATATAAAGGTACCGTTATTGCCGTAACGCACGACAGGTACTTCCTCGATAATGTTGCCGGATGGATACTGGAACTCGATCGCGGCGAAGGCATCCCATGGAAAGGCAATTACTCGTCATGGCTCGATCAGAAAGCCAAACGCCTGGCCCAGGAAGAAAAAACCGAAAGCAAACGCCAGAAAACCCTCGAGCGCGAGCTCGAATGGGTGCGCATGGCGCCCAAGGCCCGCCACGCCAAAGGCAAGGCACGTTTATCAAACTACGAAAAACTGGCCGCCGAGGATGGCAAGGAACGCGAAGAAAAACTGGAGCTCTTCATCCCGCCCGGCCCGCGCCTGGGTAACGTGGTGATCGAAGCCAATAATGTTACCAAAGCGTATGGCGACAGGATATTATTCGAAAACCTGAGCTTTGCATTACCACCCGCTGGCATTGTTGGTATCATCGGCCCGAACGGTGCGGGCAAAACCACCTTATTCCGCCTCATTACCGGCCAGGAACAGCCGGATGCCGGCACCTTCCGCGTAGGCGAAACGGTGGCCCTGGGTTATGTCGACCAGATGCATGACGACCTCGACCCCGAAAAATCGGTTTGGGAAAACATTACCGGCGGCAACGAGAATATTTTATTAGGCAACCGCCCGCTCAACTCGCGCGCCTACGTATCCAAGTTCAACTTTAACGGCGCCGATCAGCAGAAAAAGATCAGTGTTCTTTCGGGCGGAGAGCGCAACCGCGTGCACCTGGCCATCACGCTGAAAAAAGGCTCGAACGTGCTCCTGCTGGATGAGCCCACCAACGATATCGATGTAAACACGCTGCGCGCTTTAGAGGAAGCCCTGGAAAACTTTGCAGGCTGCGCCGTCATCATCAGCCACGACCGCTGGTTCCTCGATCGTATCTGTACCCACATCCTGGCATTCGAAGGCGACTCGCAGGTCTACTTCTTCGAAGGCAACTACAGCGACTACGAAGAGAACCGCAAAAAACGCCTCGGCGATATTACGCCCAAACGTATCAAATACAAAAAGCTGCAGGGGTAAGCCTATCATAGCGATGGGTTTAAAACCCATCGCTATTCGCAAAAAGGCTCAAAAAAACGATGAGCCTTTAAGTTAAAATTCTATCCCAAAGGAGGTCAGCAAGGATACTGTATACTCAATTTTCCCCATGCACCTTCGCTTGTGCAACTGGCATAACAGGTGTGGCATCCGTGGTAACTGCAGGCGATTTGCGGTTATCATCAGCAATGGGCACCACAACTCCCGAGCTCGCATCTTTAAATTCCTTGATACCGCTACCTAATCCTCTTGCTAGCTCAGGCATTTTTTTACCGCCGAAGAGCAAGAGCGCCACGGCCAATATCACGGTAATGTCCATACCGCTCATAAACAACAATGCTGTGTGTATCATATCATTTGATTTTTAAGGAAAGAGGCATGCGGTTCCGCCTCTTTCCTTCAGGTTATTACTTAACTCCAAACGGCTGCACCAATGGCAATACCTGTGCATAGGTTAATGGCTCATCAAATGCTTCAGTACACGCGCTTGCGCTAAATTTAGCCCCGGTTACGGGGTTAATCAATGCCGATACATCAACCCCGCCTTGCATGGTATTGTCCTCGCCTGCGTAGTTAGCAGCAATACCTGCGAAACCGGTATCATTTGCCCCCGTTATCCACGATTTAGGCGTTGTTCCGTTACCGGCCTTACGCCTGATGGTACGGATATGCGAAGCATGGCGCGCCTCTACCGAGTGAATATTGAGTGCCGCAGTTAAAACCGTTTGGTTACCAATAATAAACGGAGCCTGGCCTTTATAAGCGCGCACCCCGGTATCTTCAAAAGCGTTTGCTACAATCAGAAATGTGGTGTAGTCTTTGGTTGCAAAGTAGTTAGGCAATGTGCCGCCTGCCGTCCAGTCGTAAACCCCGGCGGTACCCTGCGATGTTTGTGTAACAGCTGCTGAGCCCAAAACGGCTTTTAAAAACGACACGTGTGCGTTCTCGTGCGCGGCTATGGTTTGAAAAGCAGCCAAATCAGCCGCAGGTATCAAACCCGGGGTGTTGAGGGCCGTATTGTAAAAAGCGGCTTCCAGGTATTCCAGTTTCAAAGCAAAGTTTAACGTACCGTTTACATCGCCCACGGTAGTTTGTCCGTAAGCCTTTTTAAATAAAGCTCCCAGGGCAAATGGCAGAGCAGCCACAGCTACTTTTGATCCAAAGCTGGTTATATTTTTTATAGCATCGCGACGCGGGCTTATCCTGTCCTGAAATTCGGGATCCACTTTTTCTATTTCTTCAATAATGCTGAAAATATTCATGGCGGTTGTTTTTAAGGTAATTGGTTTGCTGTTAAGTTGGTTGTAAGGTACACGGCCACTATTGGCAACACCTGCGAAGGTTTGCGCGAAGTATCGAGCCCGGTGGAAGAATCAACTATTACACTCGAATCGGCAAAGCTGTTATAATTGATCAAATCGCGGATAAAGGCTGCATGTCTGGCCTCAACCGAAACGATTTTACCGGCCAGACCAAGGTAGGTTGAATTACTTATGATGTATCCGGCGCCATTATAGGCTGATACACCCGTATCTTCAAAAGCTTTGGCGGCAGCAAGCACACTGGCACGATCCGCAAAGTTTATCGAACCAAAGTTTACGCCTAATGCGGGTATGGCATTTACGCCTAAAGCCGCCTTTAAAAATTCGCGGTGCAACACCTCATGATCGCGTATCTCGGTAAATGCCGTCAACTCGGCCGGGCTCATACCACTGTAAGGCGTGGCCACAACCTGCGTGTAAAATGCCGCTTCCAGTTGTTCCAAAGCATAGGCATAGTTTAATACGCCAATGTCGCCGCTGCCTACATCAACGGTATTATTGTCGTCGTGATGTTTTTTGCAGGCCGATGCTACCAACATGCCTGCTGCCGCGGCTCCGGCGCCGGCGTACTTCAAAAAAGACCGCCTTTGCATTTTAGAAGGCGCAGAGCTTTCCTGTACGACGAATTCGTCGTTCTGTGTTAAGTTTTCCATAAATTCAGATTGGTTTAAATATTTAGATCTTAAGATTTTATTTAATGGAATTACGTTTCAAAACGGCTTGCGGTTTTTTAATTTATTTATTAAAAGGAAAAAGATTTACTATTATATAACAAAGTAAAACTCACAGTTACAAACAAACTCAAATTACACAACTGCCTGCTGGCAATTTGTACTTTAAACCAAAATGGTTTCGCCGAAAAAAAAGATTTAAAAAAAAATTAAAAAAATTTTAACGGGGGTAACAATTAAAGTTTAAAAGCCAATAACTTAGGCGTAACACGTACACTATTCTCCCTTTTTCAAAAAACTCTTTCCAGTTGTATTATTTTTCCTAAATTTGCGGGCTAATTATCGCTCATTGAAATCGCTCAAAACATATTCAATTCCGTTTACGGGGCTAAAACTGGGAAAGCACCAGTTTGATTTCGAGATTACCGACGAGTTTTTCGATCATTTCGACTACTCGCTGGTAAAAAAAGGCAAGCTGAATTGCAGGGTCGGGCTGGAGAAGCAGGAAACCATGCTGATATTGAATTTCGATATCGATGGTTTTATCAGCCTCTCGTGCGACCGTTGCCTGGCCGAATACCCGCAACAGGTGAACATCACCGAGCAGCAGATAGCCAAATTCAGCGATGAAGAGGATATCGACAATGAGGAAATCATCATCCTGACAAAAAACGATCACGAGATCAATATTGCAGGGCTGATATACGAATATATTAACGTAACCATGCCGTTCATCACGGTATGCAGCGACGAAGGAAGAACACAGTATTGTGACAAGGATATGCTCGACCGCCTTGACAAGCTATCGGGTAACGAAGAACAACAAAACAACGAGGAAGCAGACCCGCGCTGGGATGCACTCAAAAAATTAAACAAGTAACACGCAAAAGTTATGGCACATCCAAAACGGAAAATATCCAAATCGAGAAGAGACAAGCGCAGAACACACTACAAAGCTGAAGCGCCAACTTTAACCACCTGCAAAACTACAGGTGCAGTTCACTTACCGCACAGAGCTTATACTGTTGATGGTAACCTGTATTACAACGGCAAGATCCTGATCGAAAACACCGCAATAGCCTAAGCTTAATTTTCATAGATGAAGATCGGCTTGGATATTATGGGCGGCGACTACGCACCAAAAGCAACTGTTTTAGGTGCTATCGACGCTTACAAGGAATTATCGCCCGGCGAAAAACTGGTTCTAATCGGCGATAAGGACATTGCTGTAGCTATCCTGCAGGAGAACAACTTCAGCCCCGATCACTTTGAATTTGTACACACAACCGAAGTGATTGGCATGGGCGAACACCCCACAAAAGCTATCACACAGAAACCCGACTCGAGCATCAGTGTCGGGTTTAAGTTATTAAAAGAGGGAGCTATACAAGCTTTTTCATCGGCCGGCAACACAGGCGCCATGCTGGTGGGATCGATGTTCAGCGTAAAAACCATACCAGGCGTTCTGCGCCCGGCCTTAACGGCGATGGCCCCGAAACTAAAGGGTGGCTTTAATATTTTGCTTGATGTTGGCGCCAACGCCGATTGCAAACCCGAAGTGCTGGTACAATTCGGCGTGCTGGGCAGCCTGTTCGCCAATTCGGTGTACGGTATCGATAACCCGCGCGTAACGTTGATGAACATCGGCGAAGAAGAAGAAAAAGGCAACCTGCTTTGCCAGGCTTCCTATCCTTTAATGAAGGAAACCAAGCTATTCAATTTTACAGGCAACGTTGAGGGCCGCGATGTTTTCAGCGACCTGAGCGATGTTATTGTTTGCGATGGCTTCACTGGTAACGTGATTTTAAAAATGGCCGAATCTTTCTACGTAGCCACCCTGAAAAAGGGCTTTAAAGACGAATTTTTCGACAGGTTTAATTACGAACAATACGGCGGCAGCCCAATCTTAGGTGTCAACGCCCCGGTGGTTGTGGGCCACGGTATATCCAGCCCGACAGCTATCAAAAACATGGTGCTTCTCTCCCGCAACATGGTCAACAGCGGCCTTGTTGATAAAATCCGACAGGCCTTTCAATAAACAACAAATAGATGAGTAAAATTCATGCTGCAATAACGGCTGTTAACGGTTACGTACCCGATTATGTATTGACCAACAAGGAACTTGAAACCATGGTTGATACCAACGACGAATGGATCACCACCCGTACAGGCATTAAAGAGCGAAGAATATTAAAAGGCGAAGGCCTTGCCACATCCGACCTCGCGGCACCGGCCGTTAAAGGTTTATTAAAAAAACGCGGCATTTCTGCCGAAGAGATCGAAGTGATCGTTTTCTGCACTTCGACACCCGACATGCCCTTCCCGGCCACAGCAAATATCTTAGCCGATAAAGTTGGCGCCATCAATGCCTGGGGATACGATTTGAACGCCGCCTGCTCAGGTTTTATCTTTGGCCTGGCAACCGGCGCAAGCTTCATCGAAAGCGGCCGCTATAAAAAGGTATTGGTTGTTGGCGCCGATAAAATGTCGTCGATAGTAAACTACGAAGACCGTGCTACCTGTATCATTTTTGGTGATGGCTGCGGCGTTGTCCTGCTTGAGCCCGATACCGAAGGCAACGGCATTATCGATTCGATCTGCAAAAGTGACGGCTCGGGCCGCGAATTCCTGCACCAAAAAGCCGGGGGGTCGTTAAAACCGGCATCGCACGAAACCGTTGATAACAAAGAGCACTTTGCTTATCAGGAAGGTAAAACCGTATTTAAATTTGCGGTTACCAACATGGCCGATGTTGCCGCCGAAGTGATGGAGCGCAATAACTTAACCGCCGACGATATTCAGTGGCTGGTACCTCACCAGGCCAATAAACGCATTATCGATGCCACTATAGCACGTACAGGCGTACCGCCCGAACGTGTAATGGTCAATATCGAGCGTTACGGCAACACCACAAACGGCACTATCCCCCTTTGCTTATGGGAGTGGGAGAGCAAACTTAAAAAAGGCGATAATTTAATATTAGCGGCTTTTGGCGGCGGCTTTACCTGGGGATCCATTTATTTAAAATGGGCATATTGATCAATGTGCAAATTAATCAAATGCGCAGATGTGCGAATGATTAAGAGCATTTAAGCTGAACTTAAACTTAAGTATAAACATTATAAAATAAGCTGTGTTAAATATCAGAGAAATATACTGACATTTGCACATCGGCACATTTGCATATTTGCACATCAAACCTGCACATTTGCACATTAAGTTATAATTTTATCCAAATCACTACAAACCGAACTAATGGATATTAAACAAATTCAGGAACTTATCCGCTTCGTAGCCAAATCGGGCGTTAACGAGGTTGCTATTGAGCAAGAGGATTTTAAGATCACAATTAAAACAAACCAGGGCCCGACAGTAGTGCATGCAACGGTACCTGCCGCAGCACCGGTATATGCCACCCCTGTAGCTGCTCCGGCCGAAGAAGCGCCTGCAGCACCAGCCTCGGCTCCTGCTGCACCTGCAGCCGATACCTCAAAATATATCACGATAAAATCGCCGATGATCGGTACTTTTTATCGTTCGGCAGCTCCCGAAAAACCCTTGTTTGTTAACGTGGGCGACGAAATTAAACCCGGCGATGTATTGTGCATCATCGAGGCCATGAAGCTGTTTAACGAGATCGAAGCCGAAGTTTCGGGCCGTATAGTTAAAATATTGGTCGATAACGCCTCGCCTGTTGAGTACGATCAGCCGCTGTTCCTGGTTGAGCCTATTTAATTTAATTTTGATTGCACCGATTTGAAGAGTGATTACACCGATGCCTGGAACAATCGGTGAAATCCTACGCCAATCAGTGTAATCTTTAAATAATCGGTGAAATCAGAAGATAATCGGTGAAATCCCTAAACAAAAAAAAATGTTCAAAAAAATATTAATAGCTAACCGTGGTGAAATAGCCCTGCGTGTCATCCGCACATGCAAAGAGATGGGCATCAAAACTGTAGCTGTATATTCAACTGCCGACCGCGACAGTCTGCACGTGCGCTTTGCCGATGAGGCCGTTTGTATCGGTCCGCCGCCAAGCCGCGATTCGTACCTCAATATACCCAACATCATTTCGGCTGCCGAAGTTACCAATGCCGATGCGATACACCCGGGTTATGGTTTCCTTTCGGAGAATGCTAAATTCTCGGCCATCTGTGCCGAATACAATATCAAATTTATAGGCGCTACCGCCGATCAGATCAACAGCATGGGCGATAAAGCTTCGGCTAAAGCCACCATGAAAAAAGCCGGCGTACCTACCATTCCCGGTTCTGAAGGTTTGGTTGCCGATGTTAAAGAAGGCATCAGCATCGCCAACAAAATAGGTTATCCTGTTATCTTAAAAGCAACGGCAGGCGGCGGTGGCCGGGGTATGCGTGTTGTTTGGAAAGACGAAGAATTCGAACCCGCCTGGGATTCGGCCCGCGCCGAGTCGGGCGCCGCTTTTGGCAACGATGGTATTTACCTCGAAAAATATGTCGAAGATCCGCGCCACATCGAAATACAGGTTGTGGGCGACCAATACGGCAAGGTTTGCCACCTTTCGGAGAGGGATTGCTCTATCCAGCGCCGTCACCAAAAACTGGTCGAAGAATCGCCTTCGCCGTTTATGACTGAAAAGCTGCGTAAAAAAATGGGCGATGCCGCCATCAAAGGCGCCAAAGCCGTAAAATACGAAGGCGCCGGTACCATCGAGTTTTTGGTGGATAAACACCGCAATTTCTACTTTATGGAGATGAACACCCGTATCCAGGTGGAGCACCCGGTTACCGAAGAAGTGATCAATTTCGACCTGATCAAAGAGCAGATCAAAGTTGCCGCCGGCGTACCTATCTCGGGCAAAAACTACGAGCCAACCATGCATGCCATTGAGTGTCGTATCAACGCCGAGGATCCGAATAATGGTTTCCGTCCATCACCGGGTAAGATCACCAACTTCCACTCGCCTGGTGGCCACGGCGTGCGTGTAGATACCCACGTATATGCCGGGTATGTTATCCCGCCAAATTACGATTCGATGATAGCCAAAGTGATCACAGTTGCACAAACCCGCGAAGAGGCTTTAGCCACCATGGAGCGCGCCCTGAGCGAGTTCATGATCGAAGGGGTAAAAACCACCATACCGTTTCACTTAAAGCTTTTAAAAGATCCGAATTTCCGTGCGGGCAACTTCACTACCAAATTCATGGAAACTTTTGAATATGCAGAATAATGAAACTGCAATAATTTAAACGCAAAGTACCATTCTACCTTACAGAGTGGTACTTTTGTTTTATCTACACTATATACATGAGCGAGAATAGATTGTTAAATGCGATAAGGGGTAAGGCTAAAAACCTCGAAGCCGAGATGTCGTTCTTTGATCACCTTGAGGTTTTAAGGTGGCACCTCATCCGTTCGGCCGTAGCGATTATAGTTTTTGCCACGGTGGCTTTTTGTTATTTCGAGCGGATATGGCAGGGCATTATTATGGGCCCCAAACATGCCGGCTTCCCAACCTACCGCCTGCTTTGCAAGCTGGGCACCCTGCTCAACAACCCGGGCATGTGTATAGATAAAGATTTGCCCGGCAAGATCATCAATACCGAGCTGGCCGGCCAGTTTTCGCTGCAGATCAACTCGTCCATCATCATCGGCATCACCTTAGGTTTCCCGTATCTGCTTTGGGAAATATGGCGCTTTGTAAAACCAGCCTTGGCAGAGAAAGAGCAAAAGGCAGCCAATGGTTTTGTGTTCTTTGCCTCATCGTTATTTACAGTGGGCATCCTTTTCGGTTATTACGTGGTAGCACCTTTATCGCTGCACTTTTTAACCAATTACGAGATCAGCCCCGATATCCAGAATACTTTTACTATCGATTCGTACCTCACTTCGGTAGCCACCCTTACCCTGGTAAGCGGTATCGTTTTCCAGTTGCCGGTGATAGTTTACATCCTGGCATCGTTGGGAATACTGACGCCAAAATTCATGCGCGAAAGGCGCCGCATAGCCATCATCGTCATCATGATCATCGCCATGCTGGTTACCCCTACTCCGGATGTGACAACGATGCTGGTAATTAGTGCGCCGCTGTTTTTACTGTATGAACTAAGTATCGGCGTAGCTGCACGTGTACAGGCGCGCAGACTTAAAAAACAACAGGAATTTCTGAATTCGTAAAAGACTATATGAACGATTTAAAGATCGCCATCGGCTCCGATCATGCCGGTTTCAGCTACAAACAACAATTACTTCAAACCCTGAAGGTAACCGAACTGAAAGACTTCGGTACTTACGCCGCCGATTCTGTCGACTACCCCGATTTTGCCCATCCGGTAGCCAAAGCCGTCGAAAGCGGCGAGTTTGATTTTGGCATCCTCGTCTGCGGCAGCGCAAACGGCGTAGCCATTACCGCCAACAAGCACCAGGGTATCCGCGCAGCCATCTGCTGGAACGAAGAACTGGCCAGCCTGGCACGCCTCCACAACAACGCCAATATCGTCTGCATCCCCGAAAGGTTTATCGATTTTGATACTGCGCAAAAGATCATCGAAACTTTCTTCGCCACCGAATTTGAGGGCGGCCGACATGCCAGCCGGGTCGGCAAAATGGCTTGTTAATATCCACGCTACAAACACAGTTCTTAATTCCCTCCTTGGGGAGGAGCGCAGCGGGCCTGTGATTTGGCAGGGAGGGGTTTGTCCCGTATCGCCCTTATAAACCCCTTCCTACACCTTCCCCAGGGAAGGAATCGCACTCACCCTATGCTCTTAAAGCATCCCGGCGCTCCCCCACCAATCAACTGCTCACCTAATCAACTCAATCAACCAAATCGTAACAAAAATGCTATAAAGTCAATTTAGATTTTGTTATTAACTTAGTTTAAAATTAACTGACTTTCATGAAAAAACTTTACATTTCCGCTATTGCGATAGCCCTTTTTGTGGGACGGCTGCACGCGCAAGGCCCTGTTGCCGAAAAGTACGCCAAGCTCATTACCGCCGAGGATGCCCGCAAACATTTGAGTATCTTAGCTTCTGACGAGTATGAGGGCCGCGAAACTGCAAAACCGGGCGCAACCATGGCGGCTAATTACATTGCCGGTCAGTTTAAAAAACTGGGCCTACAGCCGCCGGTAAATGGCTCTTACTTCCAGGATGTGCCTTTACTATCTACAACTGCACAGGCAAAATCGTTAACCATTAACGGTACCGCTTTTGCGCCGCGCAAAGATTTTAACATCGGCTCGTACATCACCGGCGAGAGTAAGGACTACGACTTTAAAGCCACCGAAATTATTTATCTGGGCCACAAAGTAGGCGGCGACCCTGCTGCCGAATTGGGCAATACCAACATCACAGGGAAAGCAGTTTTTTTGGTTAATGACGGCGAAAACCGGCAAAACATCACCAAACGCCTGGTTTTTATCCAAAGTAAAAAACCGTCTATTATTATCACCTCGACATCGGGCAACGGTTTTGGCGGTCAGGGTGGTGGCGGGGGCCAGCGCGGCGGTCAAGGCGGCAATTTTGTGCCACGTGCCAGCCTGAGCATCAAACCCGACAAGCCTATTGTTGCACCGGCTCCGGTCATCAGTATTATGCCCGAAGCTGCCAACCAACTGGTATCCAGCTCAGGCGAAACCTTTGAAACCTTTAAAGCATCAGGCGATGCCAATGGCATGCAGGCCAATCAAACTATCAAAGCCGATATCGCATTGAGCGTCAGCACTACCTGCGAGCCTGCAAAAGCTGCCGAAGTATTAGGCTACATGCCGGGCACCGATCTCAAAAACGAAGTGCTGGTTTTCTCAGCACATTACGATCACCTGGGCTTAACCACCAGCGGAACCGATAAAGTTTACAACGGCGCCGATGACGACGGTTCGGGCACCACGGGCATATTAGAGATCGCCACTGCTTTCGCGCAAGCAAAAAAAGAAGGCCACGGCCCACGCCGCAGCATCCTTTTTTTGGGTAATGTAGGCGAAGAGAAAGGCTTATTGGGCTCAGAATACTATACCGATCATCCGATATACCCGATGGCCAATACCATTACCGACCTGAACATCGATATGATCGGTCGTGTGGGTGAGGAATACACCGGCAAAGCCGATTCGGCTAACTATGTGTATGTGATAGGTTCGTCGATGCTGAGCAGCGACCTGCATAAAATAAACGAGGATGCCAACAACAAATACACCAAGCTCGACCTCGATTACAAATACGACGACCTGAAAGATCCGAACCGCTACTATTACCGTTCAGATCATTACAACTTTGCCAAACACAACGTACCAATCATTTTTTACTTTAACGGCGTACACGCCGATTACCACCGCGCTACCGACGAAATCGGCAAGATCAACTTCCCGCTTTTGGCCAAACGCGCACAACTGGTATTTTATACCGGCTGGGAATTAGCTAACCGCGATAAACGCCCCGTTGTCGACGGTAATACAGGTAAACAGTAACTTAGAATATAAGAAAAGGGCGCATCAATTCTGATGTGCCCTTTTTAATATCAACCTTGCTTTTCTGGCGGAGTCGAGTTTGATGTACATGTATCTGCCAAATGTGGTGAAATCATCTTTTATACTGTTGCCTTTAAAGGTTTCAAAGATCATTGTTGAATCTGTAGCGAATATTAAGAGCCCGTGACGTATTATTTTATTTTCTGACGATTTAAAATCCACCCAGTAAGGAAATTTTGTAAAGTCTGCGGTATAATTATATAGCTCAGATGTTTCCCCTCCATCTTTTAAAGCGGCCAGCGTATCATTTATAAAATTAACAGAGTTATAGCGATCATGCCTCCACAAACCGCGCAGGGTTAACAAGGTAGGGTTAATAAAGTCGGAATAATCTTTATTATCAACCTTAGTGAGTATCGTCCCTGTGTATTCCGGGTACCGGGTATTATCGTGCGAACCAACTTTTAAGGTTTTATAAACCAATGTATGATCATTGATAAATTTTAACGACATGGTAATATCGTCACCATTACGGTCTTTATGCAGGTTTGTCAGTATTATCTGGTCTTTACCAAAGTCGAACCGGTACCGGTTCACATACGCGTAATAACCGTTTACATCTTTTATAACAAACGTAGTATCATTAACAAAAAGATACTCTATAGTGTCTTTGCCTTTCCAAACCTTCGTTTGTTTCCATTTACCGATCAGGTCTTTCATGCTTCTGGTTTGGCCAAAGCCGGCAAAGCTTATCATCGTAATGCAGATAAATGTTGCAAGATATCTTTTCTTCATGGCAATTAATACAGTGTTTTAAATTAGGCATTATAACCTGATGATGCAATCCGTTTATACCGAAAATGATTGAGCCGTTTGTTGTTGATAAAAACATCAGTGCAATCACAACAAAATCGGTGCAATCGTTATTATAATCATTAATTTCGTTGTATGACAAGCATTGCTGAGGATTTTTTAGTAGCCGCTGAGGATAAAGCCTTTGACCGCAATCACCGCCGTATATTGAATTACAATATCGGTAAATACGATGTTGCTGTCGAGCGCGGCTTGTCGAAATTTGCCAACCTGGAAAACGCCAAACGCAAGGCACATGTCATCAAATGGAAGATGATGGAGAACCTGGATAAGGTACTGCCCGAGTTTGAAGCTAATTTCCAGAAACGTGGCGGCAAAGTGATCTGGGCTAACGATGCCGAAGAAGCCCAGCGCGAGATCCTGCAGATCATGCAACGCGCCAACGCCAAAACGGTGGTCAAATCAAAATCGATGGTGAGCGAGGAGATACAGCTCAACGAGTTTCTCGAAGCTAACCATATCGAATCTTTAGAAACCGATCTGGGCGAGTACATCGTACAGCTGCTCGGTCAGCCGCCCTACCACATCGTTACGCCGGCCATGCACCTCTCCAAAGAGGATATCGCCAGGTTGTTTAACGAACGCTTCGGCACACCTTTAGATGCTACGCCAGAACAACTCACCTTAAAAGCCCGCGAGCTGCTGCGCGATAAATATGTAACCGCCGATGTGGGCATTACCGGCGCCAACTTTCTGATAGCCGACACAGGCAGCATCGCCGTAAGCGAGAACGAAGGCAACGCCCGCTTATGTACTACCTTTCCTAAAATACACATCGCTATTGTGGGTATCGAAAAGGTCATTCCATCCATAGCCGATCTGGGACTTTTCTGGCCCATGCTGGCCACTCATGGCACCGGCCAAAACTTAACGGTATATAATTCCATCCTGAGCGGCCCGCGCCAGGCCGATGAAACCGACGGCCCCGAAGAAATGTATGTCATCCTGCTTGATAACGGCCGCACCAACCTGCTTGCGCAGAAAGAACAACGCCAGGGCTTGTACTGCATCCGCTGCGGCGCATGCCTTAACGCCTGCCCGGTTTACAAAAACGTGGGTGGCTATACCTACAACACACCTTACAGCGGCCCTATCGGTTCGGTAATCACCCCGCACATGCGCGGCATGGAAAATTTTAAACACCTCAGCTATGCTTCCAGCCTTTGCGGCAATTGCTCCGAAGTTTGCCCGGTTAAGATCGAGATACACAAAATGCTGCTGGCTAACCGCCGCGATGCGGTGAAAGAAGACCTCGTAACTAAAAAAGAAAGATGGGGCTGGGCGCTTTGGCGAAAGGCCATGCTAAGCCGCAAGCTCACCGACTTTTTAAGCGGCAAATCAAAAAACAGGTTGCTTAACCTGCTCTTCAAAAAAACATGGGGGCACTTTAAACAAATGCCGCAGGTAGCTCCTAAATCGTTCGCACAACTTTGGCAGGAGCAGAACGGAAAAGAAGAATAATTATTATCGGGATTGTTAAAAATATTTTTGCTAAATAAAGATACATTTTTATATTTAGTGAATATTTAAACGAACCCTGTAAATGACCGTTAAACTATTGTTTTTTGCCACAATATTGGCAATTGGTGGCCAAACGTATGCCCACATCCCTCCTGCGAAAGAAAAAAATGTAAGCATCCCCGAATCAAAGCTTAAGTACGAGTTTGTTTTCAATGCCCTCACTAACCGCGTTGAGGTAAAAGAGGACCTGAGCACCACTTATACCTGCAATACCTATCGCGAAACCATCCCCATTATACAGCCATACAACGACCTCGAATTGATAGACGACGTCAGCTTCAAGGTTGACGGCCGTATGCCGCGCGATATCAAACCCGAATTTACCTATTACAAGGTTAAAGATATCTTTTATTCGGACGAGCGGATTTGTACTTTTCCGCTACCGCTCGATAAGCAAGGTTCAAAAGGTGTAGTAAATTTTAAGGCCACCGTTTTAGATCCGCGCTTTTTTACCTCGATCTACCTCTCTGAGCCCTACCTGGTCGAGAACCGCGAGGTTACTATTAAAGTGCCCCGCTGGATGCATGTCGACCTTAAGGATATGAACTTTACCGGCAATTCGATACAAAAATCGACCGATTATGACGAAAAGGCTGATGCCGATATCTACACTTATACTATGGATAACCTGAAGCCACAGGAGCACGAAAAAAACTCGCCCGGGCCAACTTATCTGTACCCGCATATCCTGGTTCTGGCCAAATCGGCCGAGGTAAAAGGCAACACCTTTACCTACTTCAATACCTTACAGGATCAGTATAACTGGTGCCATAAGATCGTATCGACCACGGTAAACAAGGATGATATTGTTAAGGCAAAAGCACTTGAGATCACCAAAAGCAGCACTACCGATATGGACAAGATCAAAGCTATATTCTATTGGGTGCAAAATAACATTCATTACATTGCTTTTGAAGATGGCATAGCCGGCTTTAAGCCCGAAAGCGCCGACGAAGTGATCCGCAAAAACTACGGCGATTGCAAAGGTATGGCCCATCTTACCAAAGCCTTGCTAAAATCGCTTGGGTACGATGCCCGCCTGTGCTGGATAGGTACAGACCATATTGCTTATGATTACACCACGCCCTCGCTTGCGGTTGATAACCACATGATCTGCGCGCTGATATACCAGGGCAAGACCTATTTTTTAGATGCTACCGAAAGCTACCTTGGTTTTAACGAGTATGCCGAACGCATAGAAGGCAGGCAGGTTTTGATCGAGAACGGCGACCAATACCTGTTAACCCACATCCCGGCTACAACGGCAGCACAGAACCTCGGTTACGAAAAGCGCGTATTGAGCATTAACGGCACCAGCCTTACCGGCCATGTTGAGCATTCGTGGAAAGGCGAAGAAAAAGAGTACATTTTAAGCGGCCTGAACGACAGTAAAAAAGACGAATCGGCCGAAGCATTTAATAAGTATCTTAACAATAACAATAACGATTATGCCATTACTAACCTGAGCACCTCGAACGTTAATGACTTTGATCACGACCTCACCGCCAGGTACGACGTTAACTTTAAAAACGGGGTATCAAAATTTGGCAAGGATTATTATGTGGATATGGATTTCCGCAAGGAGTTTAACGATTATGTGATCGACGTAGCCGAAAGGCAGTACGACTACTGGTTTTACTACAAACACAACATCGTTTGCGAAACCCAGCTGGCCATACCGGCGGGTTACCAGGTTACTACCCTGCCGGCCGATTTTTTGATCAAAAACAACAATTACGAGTTTAGCATTCAGTACACCAAAACCAACGATAATGTAACCTACAAAAAATCGCTGGTGCTCAAAAATTCGCGTGTTTCAAAAGCGCAGTTCGCGCAATGGAATGCCGACATAGCCAAGCTGAACGCAGCTTATAATCAACAACTGGTATTAACTGCTAAATAACTGTTCCGAAAACAAATGAAAAAGCTGCTCACAATTGCCCTGGCATTGCTATGTTTAAATAGTATTGCCTTTGCCCAGGATACCCCGCCAGATACCACTTACGCGCATAAAGCCGCCGAAATAAAAACTAAGATATGGGGCGAAAAAGTACCCGAGTTCGAGGTAAAGGCCCTGCCAGCCAGTATGGATAAAGAGAGCGCCGTGATCATCGCACGATCGCTGAACGTCGAGCTCACATCTAACAATAAAATGAAGATGCTGGTGTTTACCTCATCAACCACCCGTACCAGTAAAATATCTACCTATCGTGAGAGGGTCAAGATCAACGATAAATCATCGCTCGATGCTTTCTCGACCTTAGAGTATCAAAAAAGCCTCGACAGGACCCGCGGTGGTTTTCTCACCAAGTTCGTCAACAAAAAGGATACTTACATTGGCGCCAAGATCATCAAGCCCAGCGGTGAAGAGATCATGATCAACACCGATGAAGAGGTGCTTACCCGGAACGAGAGCCGAGATAAGCAAGGGCAGTTGGCTATACCCGGGTTACAGGTTGGCGATATACTCGATTATTATATCTGTAAAATTGAACTGGTTGAGAACAACGGCGACGAAAGTCTCACAAAACAGCAAAAAGATGAGAACGAATATGCCTTTATTTTAGCCGACGAATACCCGGTTATAAGCTATAACATCACTTTTAAGTTCAACAGCAAGATCAACGTTTACTATATCAACGCTAATAAAGCACCCGATTTTAAAATAACTACCGAAACTAACGGCGATAAAACCTACAGCGTACAACTCAGGGACATCCCCAAATATGTAGATAAGCTCTGGTCGGAGCCGTTCAGGCAATATCCGTACATCCGTATATCGAGCAGCTACGGCGATAAATTCATGAACCTGCTGGCCGCAGGGCAGCTATTTACTTACGATAAAAATGCCGCCAAGATCATTAATGCGGTAAAATCGTACGAGGCACAACTGGCTTACCAGGGTAACGATCCCGTGCCCGAAAAATTGCTGAAGCGGCAGTTCGGCAAAGATGTAAAAGATAACCCGCGCGATACCTTGATGAAGTTTTTGTACGATGCCTTAAAGTACCGCGTATTCTGCTATTATGATGGCCAGAACCTGGATGTGACCAGCAAACGCAGCCTGGGTAAAGCGCGCAGTTTGTACTGCATAGCACAGCTAAGCCACATGTTGTACAGCCTTAACATTGAACACGAAATTTTATTGGTAGCACCCCGTAACCTGGGATCTCTGGATAATTTTTTCAGTAAGGATGATGTGGAGGCCATGATCCGTGTTAAAGGCGACAAAGATGTGTATATGGCCTACGATGACGTATTTACCCAATACGGCGAAATACCGGCCAATTACCAGGGCGAGGAAGCGTTTTTATTGCTGCCCAAAAACCACGCGTATACCGCCTTTACCGAAACCCGCACCAAAATACCGGTTGTAGAGGCTTCCAGGAATTATATAAAAACGGAGATGAATGTTTCGCTGGTGCCTGCCAATATGCAAAAGGTAAAAATACGGCGTACCGTATCCGAAGGCGGCTTTATGCGCCATGGCGACCAGCAAAACCTGGTGCTGATGCAAAATATTGATGAAACCTACACCGATCTGGTTGGCGGCGACGACCTGACCAAGCGTTTACCCAAAGGCGTAAATGCCGATAAGCTATCGACCGAATATCAGGATGCCTTTGAGAAAGCCAAAGAAGATCTGCCCGATAATTTTAAGGCCGAGATCAGCGACGAGTTTGACCAGGAGCCGCAGGAACTGACCGACTTTAAAGTAACCAGCAACGGGCTTACCGGCCTCGACCCTGTGTTTAGTTTTACAGGTACCTTTGTAATGAACAATTACATTAAAAAAGCCGGCAACAATTATATTTTCGAGGCAGGTAAACTCATCAGCACACTTAATAAAGCCGATGAAAAAGAGCGCACCCGCAAAATAGATATCTATATGCCTGCCGCCCGTACCTTAACCTATATTATCAACTTTACCATACCGGCGGGTTACAGGGTAAAAGGCGCCGAAGACCTGAACCATAGCCAGAATAACGAAACAGGTACCTTTAGCGTCGGTGCTACGGTAAAAGGCAATATCCTGTCGCTGCAGGTAAACCGCATTTATACCCACAATTTTGAAAAGGTCGACAACTGGCCGAAACTGTTGGAGATCATGGACGGGTTTTATGATTTTACAAATCAGAAGGTACTGTTAGAGAAGATATAAATAAGAAAAATTATCGTATATGAATTTAAAACCAGCGCTGCTTGTCGGCGCTTTATTTATTGGGTTTAATGCCCTCGCGCAAAAAGATCCTACCTACGCACAAAAAGCCGAAGAGATTAAAAATAAGGTATGGGGCGATAACACACCCGAATTTGCCGTTAAGGACATACCTGCCGATATGCAGAAAGAGAGCGCGGTGATTATTGCCAGCAGCCTGAATATCGATCAAACCTCGAACGGGAAGGTCAAAATGAGCTTGTTTCTGCCGGCAGGCGGCACTAAAACCACTAAAATAAGTACATTCCGCGAACGGGTAAAAATAAACGACAAAGCCGCATTGCAAGCCTTTTCGACAATCGAATATCAAAAAACGCTGAATAGTACTACCGGCTCTTTGTATATGAAGAACATTGATAAAAAAGATACTTACATCGGCGCAAAAATAATTAAACCTGATGGCACAGAGGTAATCGTGAACACCGATGAGGAAGTTTTAACTAAGAACGAGGCTAAAGACAAACAAGGAAAACTGGCTGTGCCGAATTTGCAGGTTGGCGATATACTGGATTATTATATAACAAAAGTCGAATTAAAAGATGTCTTTAATTCTGATATTAAACATGGCGTTGTTGAAGAAATTAATAACAATTACGTATGGACATTAGTGGATGAATATCCCAATATGAGCTACAGCATTAATCTGCATTACAATAAAAATATAAAGGTTATATACATATCTGCCAACAATGCCCCCGATTTTAAGCTGACCACCCTGGATAATGGTGATAAGATTTATAGCCTGCAGGTAAAGAACATGCCCAAGTACGATAGTAATTTATGGACAGCCACATACCGGCAATATCCTTATATACAACTTACCAGCAGCTATAGCGATACATTTCCCGGCTTCGCTAAATATGATAAAAATCAATCGAGGTTAGATAACACCATCAAAACCTTTATTGCCTCTTTCTCGGCACCTGCGGGCTATTTTGACGACAATGCGGAGCGGGAAGTGTTAAAAAAATACTATAAATCGGGTAAAGAGCTCCGCAACGCGCCTTTAGATAGCTCTATGGCCGTTTTGTATAATGGTTTTAAGTACAGGACTTTCTGCTGGTTTGACAATGACATGGACATGTCGACCAACAGAAACGCCCGAAGGCTATCAAGCGACATTTGCGTAGTAAAGATGGCTCGTATGTTACACGACCTTCAAATTGATTTCGATATTTTATTGGTTTCGCCACGCACAACAAGTTCGCTGACCAATGTTTTTGATTTGAGTGATGTGAAGGCGCTTATCCGCATTAACGGCGGCTCACAACCTTTGTATATGTGTTTTGATGATATGTTTACGCAATTTAATGAAATACCCGAGAGTTACCAGGGCGAGGAAGCTATTTTGCTATCACCGCACAAACGTGCGTTAAATAACTTCGATCAGGGTAAAACCACTATTCCGGTAACCGGGAGCGACAAAAATTATATCAACACCAGCATTGCTTTAAGTTTAACTCCCGAAGATATGCAACAGGTTAAAATAACCCGTACTGTTAATGGAGCAGGGGCCCTGCGCCACGATGCACAGGAAAACCTGATTGTACTCGAGGACTACGAAAAATATTACAGTACCATTTTACGCTCGCCCTGGTTTGCAGAAATTTTGGGCAAGGGCGGATCGGATAAAAAAATAAAAAAAGAATATGCCGAAGCGTTCGCAAAAGCCCGGAGAGACCTGCAGGATAATTATAAGGACGAAATCAGGAGTGAATTCGATGAAGAGCCAAAGGATCTCACCTTCCAGGTACTCAATATCGGTTTAACAGACCCTTACCCGGTATTTAGTTATACAGGAACGTTTACCATGGGTAACTTTGTAAAAACCGCCGGCAATAATTATATTTTAGAGGTTGGTAAACTAATTGGCCCGGTTACCCAGGTTGATGAAAAACAACGCCAGCGTAATATTGATGTTTATATGCCGTGCGCCCGTAGTTTTGGATACGATATCAACATCAACATACCTAAGGGTTACCAGGTTAAAGGTGTTGAGGAGTTGAATAAGCAGGTCAGAAACGAAACGGCAGAGCTATCTGTAGTAGCTAAAGTTAACGGTGATGTTTTAAACGTAAAGATCAACCGCTCATACACACATAACTTCGAAAAAGCTGCGCAATGGCCAAAACTTATCGAAGTTATTGACGCCATGTATGATTTGAGCAAACAAAAGGTGTTGCTGCAAAAGATATAACATCAACAAAAAAGGAGAGTTCGCTTCTCCTTTTTTGTTATTTAGCCACCCATATTGCGTCAGTAAACCAGTTCTTCGCATCAAACATGTAGTTTGCGGGTATAAAGCCGGTATTAATCGCGATATCTTTGGTTTGCTGCAGGGTAAACTTTTGCGATATCTCCATAAAAATGTATTCGTTTTGTTGGAAATTAACAGTTCTGTTTAGCGAGCGGAGATGTACCTGCTGATCAGCCTGGCTGATGAGGTAGCTCTTACAGGCGCCGCTTTCGGGGTCGTAAACCGGGTAATGCTCAAACTGCGCGGTTACAAAATCGGCATCCAACTCGCGGTTAATACGGGTAAGCAAATTCAGGTTAAAGTTCCTGGTAATGCCTGCTTTATCGTTATAAGCATCCAAAATAGTTTTCGGGTTCTTTTTCAGATCAAAACCGATCAGCGCCATATCACCGGGCGATAGATGGTTCCTTAACTCACGGCAAAAGCTTTCGGCCTGCTCAACCGCCATATTGCCGATGTTCGATCCTAAAAATAAAACAACCTTGCGCCTCCCGGAAATGGCGGCCGCTTTTTTCAGCATTTGAAAATATTCGCCGTTAAGGCCCACAAATTTTAACCCGGGTATGTTTTTCGATAGTTCGTCATCCAGCAGCCCGATCACATGCGATGAAATATCTATCGGCAAATAAGTAAAATCCACACCCTTATTTATCAGGTATTTTAACAGGTACGATGATTTCATGGCATCGCCGGCACCCAGCTCTATCAGGTCGAATGGCTCATCGTTATCGGCCATCATCAGGTTGGCCAGGGCGTCGGTTTGCCCGCTGAATATTTCGAGCTCGCAGTTGGTGAGGTAATATTCGGGGCAGTTCATAATATCCTGAAAAAGGCCATCGCCCGTGGTATCGTAAAAATACTTCGAGTCGAGCCGTTTCGGGTTTGCCGATAAGCCTTGTACAATATCTTCGGCAAACTGTTGTGCCGCCTGCTGCTTTGTTGTAGTTCCGTTAGCGCTGATAATTAATGTTTCAATGTTCATAGGATTGATTGTGTTAGGTCATCGGGCCAACCGTATACCATTAAACAGCCAGCGCAGGTTAGGATGAAAAAAATTGCGGTAAGTACTGCGGCTATGCCCTGGTGGCGTTGCATCGCTTGCGCCGCGGAGCACCTTTTGGTTCACCATAAACTTACCATTATACTCGCCGATAGCGCCTGGCGCCTTGATAAAACCCGGATAAGGCAAATAGGCGCTCTCGGTCCACTCCCAGGCTTTGCCCCAGTTAAATTGTGCGGCGGCCACCTCCCATTCAAACTCAGTAGGCAGGCGCATGCCTTTCCACATCGCGTAAGCATACGCCTCGTAATAGCTGATGTGACCTACCGGTTCATCAAGTTTTAAAGGCTGCAACCCCGCGAGGGTATAATAGTGCCAATGCCCCTCTATCAGGTGCCAGTAAAGCGGTGAGGATATCTTATTGGTATTCACCCAATCCCAGCCCTCGGCATGCCAGAAGCGGAAATCTGCGTAAGCGCCTGCATTAATAAACTCTAAATATTCGGCATTAGTCACCATCAAGCGGCTGATCTCAAAAGCGTTCAGGTAAACCTTGTGCCGGTTCAGTTCGTTGTCAAAACAAAAACCGTCGCCGGCATGCCCAACCTCGTAAACACCTTCGGCAATGCCGATCATCTTTGCTTCGCCCTGTTCAAACAATGGCGCTTTATAATGCTTATCATACGCTGGGAACAAGGGGTTATGCCCTAAAATGTATTTGATATCATAATACAGCAACTCCTGGTGCTGCTCTTCATGGTTAAAGCCAAGTTCCAACAGTTCTTTTACTTCTGCAGATGGCTCATGGCATAAAAACTCGATCATGGCGTTATCCACGTATTCGCGGTAGCGGTAAACATCAATCACTGTCGGGCGGCTCAGGTTGCCCCGGTCGGTGCGGATAACTCGTGCACCAACGGTTTCGTAATAGCTGTTGAACACGTAGTTATAATCCGGGTCGTACTCCCGGTAACCCATAAAATTGGGCTTGAGGATGAAAGTTTCGAAAAACCACGTGGTGTGCCCCAGGTGCCATTTGGGCGGACTAACATCTACAACAGGTTGCACCACATAATCTTCGGTTTGCAGCGGACTGCAAATTTGCTCGCTACGTTTGCGAACCTGGTAATAACGGTCGGTTAGGCTCATTATTTATTTCTTCTCCAAATAGCGTTTTAAGTCGGAAATTGTTTTGATATTTAAATTTTTCGCCTCGCTTCTCCGCATCATCAATGCATACGTATTATTAAAGCCAATGGGTTTCAACCATTGAATATCATATTTAGTTTTAAACTCCTGCCTCACGTAATTGTAAACTTTATCCTTATCCAGTACCAACGAATCGAGCATCTGAGGTTTTACCTGCAGCATCACCAGCAAACCGGTGCCGGTATATTCCGGGTAAACATCAATCTGGTTATTTTTTAAGGCCCCAAAGCATATTTGCGTACCGCCGAGCCCGGTTTTGGTGCTTACGTCGTAATCGGTATAGCCTTTAATGAGCATGGCATACATCTCGGCCAGGATGTATTGCTCGCCGAATATTTTAGAGCCGATGCGAACTGTCCCACCGTTGCCATTGCGGGGCTCTTTATACAAACCTTTCGCAACTAAAAAGTCCATGGCTACCTTTTGGGGGCTTTGATGCAGGTAATCAACCTTGTAATTGAGGCTGGTCATCGTGCTGTCGTCAATCTTCCCGGCAAGGATATCTAAGGTGCTTTCCAGTTGAGGAAATTTCTTTAACGCTTCCGCAGATACAATAGGCGCAGCATAATAAGGCGGGAAAATATTTTTATCATCCTGTAGTACAACCAGACCGAAAGCCCTCAGACGCCCATCAGTAGAATACCCGCTGATCACATCCAAATGCTTCTCGTAAGCGGCTTTATACATCACTGCATCGCTGATGACCACGGTATGTATCTTTAGTCGGTATTTATCGCGCAAGCCTAAGTCACCATCCCGTCGCCCCATAAACTCGGGCGTAAAACCGGCAATCAATTTCCCCGCATATGCCGACGGGATAAAATAAAAACAGGCCAGCACTAACAGTACCACAGGCATTACTTTGATACCTGTGCGTACTTTTTTAAAGTTGATGTTTTGAACCTTGGATAACAGGAAATCGAATACAATAGCCAGCAATGCCGCCGGGATAGCCCCGGCCAGTATCATGTTGGTATTGTTAAGCGATATACCACCGAAGATGAACTCGCCCAAACCACCCGCCGCAATTAACGATGCCAACGTAGCCACGCCCACATTGATGACTGTAGCCGTGCGGATACCGGCCAAAATAACGGGCATTGCCAATGGCAGTTCAACCTTAAACAATATCTGGCTATAGCTCATGCCCATACCCCGGGCGGCTTCCTTAATGGTCGCATCCACACCAGTAATGCCAGTATAAGTATTTCGGATAATGGGCAACAGCGCATACAGCAGCAAAGCAAAAATGGCGGGCTTGGCGCCGATGCCTAACACCGGGATCAAAAATCCCAGCAAAGCAATGCTCGGAATAGTTTGAAAGACGCCCGCTATGCCCAACACACCTCCGGAAAGCTTGCGCTTATGCGCGATCAGAATTCCCAAAGGCAAACCAATGGCTATCGCGATAAGCAGGGAGATAAAAGTAAGCCCGATGTGCGTTAACGTTTGCGATGCCAGCTTGCCCGACTCCTGCCGCATAAAATCCAGTAAGGTTTGCTGTCCTTCGTTCATACGGCCTCGCTGTTTTGGTATTGATAAAAGGTGGACATCAGTTGCGTAAACGTAATAGTTTTGGTTTCGCCGTTTACAGGGTTAGTAGCCGCCACGGCATTTTCCTTACCGGAAGTGATGATCTCCAGGGTTTCCCAAACAGTACAATTACAATGGATCGCTTCTTTTGAGCTGCGTGTTTTGATGCTGGGCAGCAAATCCCAGATATCGTTCAGTTTTACAGCTTTAAACTCCAGCTGCAAACGCTGCTCTTTTAAAAAACCTCTTACAAAACTGCCCGAGGGCTTAAACAGCAACTCGGCCGGTGTGCCCGCCTGCATAATTTTACCGTTATCCATCAGGCATATCCGGTCGCCCAATTCAAAAGCCTCCTGTACATCGTGCGTAACCATGATGATGGTTTTGCGCTTCAGTTCGTCCAATTCAATAAACTCTTTGCGGATATTAAAGCGCGTAACCGGGTCGAGCGCGCCGAAGGGCTCGTCCATCAGCAGCACCGGCGGGTCGGCCATCAGGGCGCGCGCAAGGCCTACGCGTTGCTGTTGCCCCCCGCTCAATTGTTCCGGGAATACGTTTAAGTATTTGTGATCAAGGTGCAGCTTATCCATTAGTTCGATGGTGCGATCGGCAATACGTTTTTTATCCCATTTTAACAATTGCGGAACGATGGCGATATTTTCGGCAACGGTATAATGCGGAAATAAACCGGTGTTCTGCAGCACATAACCCATACTGCGGCGCAGTTCTTCGGGCTGCTGTTCGGTTACATTTTTGCCGTTTACGATGATTTTGCCTTTGGTTGGCTCGATCAGCCGGTTGATCATTTTTAACGTAGTTGTTTTACCACAGCCGCTGGTGCCCAGTAAGATCAGGTTTTCGCCCTCCTTTACTTCAAAGGAGATTCCATCAACCGCTCTTACTTTACCAAAATGCTTGCTCAGGTTTTCAACTTCGATCATAAAGCTCGTTAAGGTTCTAAGGCCATGAACAAATTATTTAACGATTCGGAATAGGTTGGATGCGCAAACACCATGTACCGGATCTCATCATAAGTTATCCCGCCCATCATCGCCATTTGCAGTACCGACATGATCTCGCCGCCCTCCTGCCCCAGCACGGCAACGCCTAATATCCTTTTGGTTTTGGCATCAACTACCGCCTTCATAAAGCCGCGGGTATCGCCCGTTTCGATAGCACGTGCTACATGTGCCATGGGCAGTTTGGCTATCTTATATTTTAGACCTTGCTGTTTTGCTTCAGCTTCTGATATGCCAACACGCCCCAACGGCGGATCGGTAAACATACAATACGGTACCAGGCGGTTTTTGATGGAAAGCTTAGCTTTCTCTACCAGGTTCAGATAAACGATCACATAATCGTTATAGGATATATGGGTAAAAGCTGGTCCGCCTTTTACATCGCCCAACGCATAAATACCTTTTACATTGGTTTCGAGCTTATTGTTTACTTTGATATAGCCACGTTCGTCGGTTTTAACACCCGTTGCTTTCAGGTTTAGCGCATCGGTTTGAGGGATACGTCCGGCAGCTACCAGCACGTGCGAATACGTAAATACATGCTTTTTATCACCAACGCTGATGTGCGCTTCGATATGGTCGCCCACTTTTTTAAAGCTGGTGGCCCTGGCCCCGGTGTAGATTTTGATCTGCTCGGCCTCGAGTATCCTGGTCATCTCATCGGCGATGTCTTCATCCTCGCGCGGCAAAATACGTTTCGATTGCTCGAGCATGGTGACCTTGCTGCCAAACCGGCGAAACATTTGCCCGAACTCCATACTGATATAGCTTGCGCCGATGATCAATAAATTCTCGGGAACAGTTGTTAACTCCAGGATGCTGGTTGAGGTCAAATAATCTATCGTGCTTAACCCTTCAATATCCGGAACGGCGGTTTTGCAGCCAGCGTTAATGAATATCTTATCGGCGGTCATCTCCTGCGTACCGCCGTTTTTAAGTTTTATACTGAGGGTCTTCTTCCCTGTAAAAACAGCCTCGCCAAATATCAGATCGATGCCTTTGGTATCTTCGAGCCCATGCTGCGAGCCCCCCCTGAATTGGGCCACAATTTCGTCTTTACGTTTTTTGATGACCGGCATATTAACAGCATAATCGCGGATAGGGACACCCAATTTGCCGGCATTTTGCGCTATATATACAGCCTTGGCCGATGCCACCCAGGTTTTGGTGGGTGTGCAGCCATCGTTAATACAGGTGCCGCCAACAAAGCGTTTTTCGATAATAGCCGTCTTCATACCGGCATTTGCCAGTTTTTTTGCCAATGGTGTGCCTGCCTGTCCCGCGCCGATAATTATAGCATCGTACTTTTTCATAGACTCAGTTAGTTATTTTAACACCTTTCCAAAAGGCGACGTAGTTTTTAATATTAGCTGCGGCATCTTTGGGTTCGGGGTAATACCAGGCAGCGTCGGCATTTTTCTGTTCCTTCACATCAACAGTGTAATATGATGCCTCCCCTTTCCAGGGGCAGGTGCTATGAGTTGGGCTATCCCTAAAAAATTTCTTTTTTAGGGTGTCCGGAGGGAAATAGTGGTTATTTTCAACAACTATAGTATCATCGCTTTCAGCAATAATCTCATCGTTCCATATTGCTTTCATAGGTTCTGGTTTATGATATGAATTTACACATTGTGCTTCAATTAATTAACCTCATGATATTAACTAATCAAAAACCAGCCTTTTTGTTTGAAAAATGCCATTCGGATGACTTAAATGACCGTTATTACCGCTGTTTACAAGCGCTTTAAAAAAAATAGCATATTAAATTTTTAATTTATTTTGAAAGCTATATCTTTGCAATCCCAAAATAAGGATTGCCTCTTTTTACCAATTCTTTAATGGCCCGTTCGTCTAGGGGTTAGGACGCAAGATTTTCATTCTTGAAACAGGGGTTCGATTCCCCTACGGGCTACTGGAAAAAGAAACAAAAATAACTTGCTGATAATCAGTAAGTTATTTTTGTTTTAGGCCTTGCCTTAAAAGAACCGGACCTGAATTTTTAGCTGTAAAATTCTCATAAAAGCGACGTGTTTAGCCTTTAAAAATGGCTGGTTTATACAGGGTCATCAAAACTTTCAAAAACGCTCAAAATCCGTCACATCTTAAATCCTCAGAAAAGTACAAGCTAATTAATCATCAATAAATATGGCAATCGTATTCGAGTGCTTTAATCATCCTCGGATAAGATGTATTATGCTGAAAAGCTTTGGATTGTTTTTTAACAGTGAAAAATTGAGTAAAGTGCAAGCAATGGGATTGGCCGCCGACTAACCCTATATTTTCGCATCTTGTTTATTGCACCGCCTCATAAAGCCGGCAAATCCCCTGTACAAATTTGGCAAACCTGAGCTATTTTTGCCTAAACATTCATAAAAGAGAATAAGTATACAACCATCCCGTATTTGTATTAACGATGGGCCCCTCATCTGTCAGACATTTGCCTTATCAAATAAATGACAAAAATGAAAAAGGTAATCTTAATTACAGGCGCAAGCTCCGGTATGGGTAAAGAAACCGCAGTAAAGCTCATCCACGAAGGCCATATTGTGTACACAGTTGCACGCAGAATTGACCAAATGCAGGATCTGAAATCATTAGGCGGTCATCCGTTGCAGATGGATGTAACCAGGGAAGAAGACATTCAATATGTTGTTGACACTATAATTAGCAAAGAAGGCAGAATCGATGTATTGTGGAACAATGCCGGTTACGGCCTCTACGGATCGGTAGAAGATGTTTCATTGACAGAAGCCCGAAAAGAAATGGAGGTCAACGTATTCGGCATGGCTGCCATGACACAAAAAGTGGTTCCTTTTATGCGTAAAGCAAAATCAGGGCTGATCATTAACACTTCTTCCATGGGAGGTAAGATGTATTTCCCGATGGGCGCTTGGTATCATGCCAGTAAACATGCTGTTGAAGGCTTGAGCGATTGCCTGCGATTGGAGCTAAAGCAGTTCAATATTAAAGTGGCAGTGCTGGAGCCGGGGTTCATCGCTACCGAATTTGGTTCGGTATTGCTGCACAACTTTTCAAAGATATCCCCGCAAAGCGCTTATACCGGAATGATGGATAAGATCATCCACGGCACTAAAAGAGCAGGCCAGGGAAATGGCTCGTCCAAGCCTTCAGTTATCGCTGATACTGTAAGCAAAATAGTTAGCAGCACCAATCCCAAAACACGCTACAGGGTCGGAAAATTTGCCAGGCCCATGGTTTGGATGCGGACTTATCTTGGAGACAGGTTATTCGACAAAATCGTCATGAGCCAGATGTAATCCTCCTTATTAACTCGATTCAAGCAATCCTTTAAAAAGTAAAATCGTATGAAGATTTTAAAAATCGCTATGATAGTCATGCTCGCGCTGACTTCTGTTGTAAAAGCGCAAACCAACGAAAATGCTATTGTTGGCAAATGGGAATCCGATAAGAAAGATGTCCGCCTGGAATTCTTCAAATCAGGTAACGAGTACCAGGCCAAACTGTTATGGGGCAACAAAATCGTGGAGAGTGACGGCAAAACCTCAAAAAAAGACGAAAAAAACCCGGATGAGAAGCTGCGATCCAGAAACATCATCGGAATTGTGAGCGTTACCGGCTTAAAATGGGACGGGGAAGAATTTACAGGAGGTAAGATTTATAATCCCCCAACAGGAGACACCTACAAATGTAAGGTTTGGATTAAAGACGGTAAACTAAATCTGCGTGGGTATATGGGTTTTTCAATGCTCGGTCAAACCGCAACGTTCCATCCTTATAACCAGTAACCATCTGTATCAAACAGGTTTGAAGTAAGGCATTCATTTTTAGCTTAGACGCCAAATGTTTATCTTTAATTTAAAACAATGAACAGCATCAACCATGTAGAAACTATTTCTGAAATGCATCAAATGCTGCCCGGCTCCCAGGTGAGACACCCTTTGATCTCGGTGGTTGATTTCTCCGGTTACAAAGAGCAATTTAATTCGGGCACGAGAATGACCCTAGGCTTTTATTCGATTATGTTTAAAAACTTTTGCGTCAACAAGATGAAGTATGGCCAGCAGTCGTATGATTTTCAGGATGGCAGCTTAATCTGCATTGCCCCCAGGCAGGTGGTTGCATTAGACGAACCTTTACCTGCGAAAACGGAGGTTAATGGATGGGGCGTGTTTTTTCATCCGGATCTGATCAGGGGTACTTCCCTGGGCAAAAAAATAAAGGACTATTCGTTTTTTTCTTACGATACCAATGAAGCCCTTCATCTTTCAGAGAAGGAAAAGCAGGTATTGTATGAGATTGTACAAAAAATAGCTGCCGAATTGCTGGAAAACATTGACCAGCACAGTCAAACATTGATAGTTTCCAATGTAGAACTATTACTAAATTATTGTACCCGGTACTACGACCGGCAATTTATTACCAGAAAGCGCATAAATAACGATATACTGGAGATAGTAGAAAAAGAACTTCAGGAATATATTCAATCAGCTGTATTAAGCGAGCAAGGCCTGCCTACGGTAAAGTACCTGGCTGATAAGGTACACCTGTCGCCCAACTACCTGAGCGATCTGCTCAAAAGGGAAACTGGTATGAATGCCCAAGACTGTATTCATTATCACCTGATTGAAGAAGCAAAGAACCTGCTGTTGAGCTCGAACAAATCGGTAGGTGAATTAGCTTTTTTACTGGGCTTTGAATATCCGCAATATTTCTCCCGGCTATTTAAATCGAAGACGGGAATGACACCTGTGGAATTCAGGAATCTCAATTAGAACAATACCCGGATTGGTCGCTGCGATGAGATTGTCCATGTCAAAGCATCAATAGTCCATGCCATGATTAACCGTGCTGTAGTAGTTTTGAGTCCCGCTATTGGGATACAATTAAAACAGCAAAAAAATGAGCACCCAACCAATCGATCTGAGTACGCCAACCACAAAAGTATTAGCTATCGGGCAGTTTACCGAAAAAGCACTCGACCCCGCCAAACGCCTTCCGGTAATGATGCATGAAGTTCCGGCCACGCTTCGTCTGCACCTTGCAGGAAAAATTGAGCAGTGGTTCATTAAACCCGACCTGAGCGGCCCGGTATTTATTATGGATTCACCTGGTATTGAAGACGCGCGTGAAATATTAAGCAAACTACCTTTGGGCATAGAAGGAATGATGCGGTTTGACCTGATACCCTTAGGCCCTCTTACCCCCCTCAGGCTACTTTTAAATGATTGATCCCCAAAACCCGTCCGCGTTAAAACATCGGGAAACAGGGGCAGACAGTATGCCCCTTGTTTTTAATATGATCATCAAATTGATAGTGCAGTTTATTTAGGATAATTCCTGTTATTATGCTAACTTCAATAGCCTGTTTTTACAGCTTTCGGGTATGCAATACCTTATGCCATGAATAAAAACAAGATTTATATATTGACCGATCACCAGAACAGGAACCCGGTATTTAAACTCTTTTCATTCGAGGGCGGCAGGCATTTCGATCAGCTGCAGCGAAACCAATTTTATTCACTTATCTGGATAAAAGAAGGGGATGGTGTTTTAAAAGTCGATTTCTCAGAGTATGCATTTCAAAAGAATACCCTGTTTTCGTTTACCCCATACCAGCCGTTCATGTTTTCAGAAAGCCAAAAGCTAAGCGGTGTAGCGCTGCAATATCATGCCGATTTTTACTGTATCCACCGCGACGAGGAAGAGACCAACTGCGATACGGTGATCTTCAATAATATTTACCAGGCGCCTTTTGTCGGCGTTGACAGGGAATCGGAAAGAAAGCTGGATCAAACCTTAGAGCAGTTAGAACAGGAACTAAAAAATGAGGAATACAGCGACCGCAAGCTGCTGATCCCCTACCTTAAAATTTTTTTGATAACAGCATCCCGCATCAAACCTGGAAATAAATTTGTCGAACCCAGATTCAGCAACCCGCAAACACCCCTGGTACTGCGCGAACTGCAGAACGCTATCGGCGATTTTTTTAAAGAAAAGCATAACGCCGGTGATTATGCAATGCTGCTCAATATACCACTAAACACATTAGCCAAATTAGTAAAAACCCATTTTAACAAAACACTTACTAACCTTATTACCGAACGCATCATTATTGAAGCCAAACGCGAACTGTATTTAACAAGCCGATCGGTAAAAGAAATCGCATGGAAGCTGGGCTATCCGGATGAATTCTATTTCAGCAGGCTTTTTAAAAAATGGGCAGGTATCTCGCCTAAAGTGTACCGCGAGACCGTGGGCTTTGGTAAAGCCGAACTTACCAGTGAAAATTCCTGAAGTTTATTGAGTAAAAAATACGATATGAAAATAGAAATAGCGAGATGTTACGAAATAGTTAACGAAACCAAGAATACACCACGGTTCCTGGTTGACAGACTATGGCCAAGGGGCCTGAAAAAGGAAGCGCTTCAGTTGGATATGTGGGTGAGGGACCTGTCACCTTCGGATGCGCTGCGGAAATGGTACGGGCACGAACCCGCCAAATGGGAAGCTTTTACAGGCCGTTATTTTGGCGAACTGGATGAACACCCCGAAGCAGTGAGCAAATTTCTGGCTGCTATAAAAGATTATAGCGTGATAACCCTTCTATACAGTTCGACGGAAAAGGAGATCAATAACGCAGTGGCCCTCAAAAAATATTTGCTGCAGCACCTGAAATAAATGTTAACCTGCATAAAACCACTTTTACAATTGCCAAAAATGATAATTGAAGTGAATAAGAAATAGTTTGTTTGCCGGTTAATCTCCTTACCTTTCACTATCACAAACCTTCTCCATGAAAAGAAAAGATTTTCTCCGGTCGGGCCTGGCAGTTGCCACCGTTTCGATGGTGCCGCAGGCGCTTGATGCGCAAAGCGTTTCGCCTAAAAAAAGTTTTCGTTTTGCATTTATTTCTGATATCCATGTCAAACCGGGCGCTGTGCCCGAAGCCGGGATGGCAAAAGCCATTCAGCATGTACAGAACCTGAAACCCAGGGCAGAGTTTATTATCAACGGAGGCGACCACATCATGGATGCCTTAGAGGCTAAAAAGGAAACGGCACAAAAGCAATGGGAGCTCTATCATTCCATCATGAATGCAAATAACAAGCTTACCGTTTATCCCTGTATTGGCAACCACGATATTTACGGCTGGTTCCAGAAAACGCCCGATACCGCTGACCCATTATATGGCAAAGCCTGGGCCATGAAGGAGCTGAACATGACCGAACGTTACTACAATTTCAAAAAGGGAAACTGGAATTTTATTGTTTTGGATAGCGTGCAAAATAACCCGGCCGGGGGTTATATCGGTAAGATAGATGAAGGGCAGTTTGCCTGGTTAAGCGCAAAACTGGCTGCGATACCTGCTTCAGAATATATCTGCATCGTTTCGCATATCCCAATCCTTTCTATCTGTTCGGGCTTGTTTTTTAACAAAACCGAGGTTAATGGCGACCTGATGATCAAACGTAATTTAATGCATTCCGACTTTTTGACGCTGAAGACCCTGTTTAATAAATATCCCAATATTAAAGCGTGCTTAAGCGGCCACGTGCACCTGCAGGACGAGGTACATTACCATGGCATCAATTATTATTGCAATGGCGCTGTTTGTGGCGATTGGTGGAGCGGCCCTTTCCAGGAGTTTGACCCGGCTTATGCGGTTTTCGATTTTTATGAGGATGGGAGCTGTAAAAGAGAGATTGTTAATTACGGATGAGAGGTTCGAAAGGTTAAAATGCCGGACCGGAAAATTCAATCCCGGTCGTGTTTACCCCCTTAATTTGTCAGAAACAGGTATACGCCTGTTATTCATGATATCTTATTTTTGGTTTAAAAACACTGGGATATGAAAACCATACTCGACGAAGCTACACGGCAGCAAGTAATTGACCGGATAAACCATCTCAATGCCAGCTGCATTGCGCAATGGGGCAAAATGAATGTTGACCAAATGGTAAAGCATTGCCGGCTTTGGGATCAATCTATCTTAAATAATACACCCCTCCCGAGGATCCCGATCAGCCGCCTGTTCGGCAAACTGGTATTAAAAGCCGTTTTGAAGGACGATGCACCGCTTCGCCGCAACTCGCCTACCGCACCCGGGTTCAAAATAACCGGCGACGGCAACATAGAAGCCGATAAAGCTACCTGGATCACGCTCATTCAAAGCTATCCTGAAAAAGCACCCGCCACTTTTATGCACCCTTTTTTTGGTAAGATGAGCAGGGAGCAAATAAGCCAGCTGGCCTATAAACATGCCGACCACCATTTACGGCAGTTTGGTTGTTAACAAAAAAGGCTCCGCAATGCAGGGCCTTTTTATATAAATGTGTCAGTTAAATAACTTATTTTCCTACCTCGATTACATGGAATGTGCCGGGTACTTGTTTTGGGCGGCCGCCGGCAGGGTTAGGCTGTGTTTCGGCGGCTGGTAAGAACAGGTGGTGCGTTGCCAGGTCGATGCCAATGGTGCGGGCGCTTGGCTCGGTAGGGATGTTTTCAATAAATTCAAACTTATCTGCGCTTAATTCTCTTACGGCGCTGATATTACCTTCGCCATTTGAGGCATAAGCTATCTTTAATGCCGGGTCGAACACCAGTCCGTCAGGGTCGCCTATCGGGAATTTGGCAACGGTTTTGCCATTTGCAGCATCCATAATCACCATGGTTTTGGTATCGCCGCAGGCAATAAACAAACGGTTGGTTTTACGGTCGATATCCAGGCCGCTTGGCGACTCGCCGCCATCAATTTTGTACCGGGCGAGCTCTTTATAAGTCGTCGCATCAAAAACGATCATGGTGCTGGTGGTTTCGCCGTTCACAAATATTTTGCCTTTACCGTCGGATACTGCTGTTTCGGGTTTATCGCCCAGCGGTACCGTGGCCACGACCTTCTCGGTAAACGGATCGAACACGGTAGCATCCTTACTGCGCGCATTACAGGTGATGATCTTCTTGGAAAAATCGTCGTAAAAGATCGCATCGGGGCCGGTGCCTACAGTAACCTGGTTCAGTACTTTTAGAGTTTTCAGATCGAACACCACGATAGCATTGGCACGGCCGGCGCTGATGTAACCTTTGCCTAAGGCTTTTACCAGGGCTATGCCGTGTACACCGGGGGTATTGGGCACATAGCCTACCGAATCGCCGGTGGCTTCATTTAAAACGTTTACCTGGTTACCGTGCGATACATAGATACGTTTATCGGCACCATCAACGGTGATATAATCCCAACCGCCTGAGCTGGCTATTTTATGTTTCTTCAGGATATGGAAACCCGTTTTCTGTGAAAAAGCCACCAGGCTCGTACCTAACAGCAAGCCTAAGACCGCGATTTTTTTTATTGAGTTCATATTTAGATTTTTTTATGCTATTCTACTGAATAATTCTGTACAAAATCTGTAGAAGATCAGATGGATTGTGCGCTGTTGAAATAGTTATTCGGGTCCCATCGCTGCTTGGTGTATTGCAGCCTTGGGAGGTTATTACCAAAGTATAATTGCAGGGCTATCTCTTTATTGTTAGTCGGGCCGTTCAGGTCAATATCAGGATAATTATAATAACAGCCGTCCACATTATCGGTAGGGTCCTGGTTCGGGTCGGGTACGCCGCCCGAGTATTGATAAACATCGGTATAGAAACCACGGATCCAATCCAGGTGCCCCTGATCCTGATCGGCAGTGCCCCAATAGGTTTGATATTGCAGCTTGAGTATGGATGAGCGTTGCGGCACGGCGGTAGCATCGGGCGCGATGAGGTTTACCGCACCTCCGTAAGTATCAACTTGTAACAGGCTCTGCGCCATATCGGCTTCAGTAAGGCCGGGAGGTATATAATTGAGCCAGCTGTAAATTGCCGAAACCTGGTCGGCGGGGAAAGGTTTACGCATATACGCCGATTTATATTTGCCCCGCTGATTAGAGCCTGAACCGTTAAGCAGTTGCACGGCTTCGTAAAAAGTATAATCAAGCGTATCAGCTGCATTTTGAAACAGGTGCCCCTGGTGTGCGAGCCCGGCTTTGGTCATCCGGCTAACCGGGTAGATATTATTTAAAGCAGCTAAAACCGGGTCGATATAGGTTCTGACTATCTCGTCCGGGTCTTCACCGGCGTCGACAATGGTTTGGATGGTTAGGTGCATTTCGCCGGCGGCCACATGGTTCAATGCAAACAGGCCAAATTGGCGCCAGTTATCTGTTTGCTGTGCAAAATCTGCATACCATGCCAGCAACTCACCGAGCACCTCTTCGGTAAGCTGCGGCCCCCACGAAAAAGCCACCGCAGTTATAAAAGCAGTTTGCGGGGCATCGGGCAGGGTTTTGAAATAGTATTTGGTGATCACGCCAAAGTTTCCGCCCCCGCCTCCACAATGCGCCCAATATAAATCGAGCTGATCGGGGTCGGCAGAATCGGCAGCGACATAAATAGGATATGCGCTGTTATTGGCATTGTCCTTAACCACAACTTCAACACCGGTAAGCCAATCGACAGTTAATCCATTTAAACGCGATAGCAAACCATAGCCCCCGCCACAAATATGGCCACCTAAGCCAACCGAATAGCAAGAGCCGGCAGGCAGCACTTTACCGTAATCGCGAAAGAGGGCCTGGAAGGCGGTCCAGTTGGTACCACCAGACTCGAGGTAATATCCTCTTTCATCATCGTAGCCGTAACTACCCATGGGCGTAACGTCGATGATCGCGCCGGTACCTTCATTAAAAACAAAATTCTCATAACAATGGCCACCACTCTTAATTTTAACATTGGTGCCATACAGGGCGATGGCATCATCTAAAGCCAGCGCCGTACCGGTTGCTGTATAACATAAATAAATGGTTTGGCAGTTGCCGGCAAACCAACGTCGGTTAAAACCCTGTAAAAAACTGGGGAAGCGGTTGTCGGCAGTAGACGAATCTATTTTAATGTATCCGGCCGGGATTGGGATTGATTGCTGGCGCATGACAGGTTTATATTTATTATAAAGATATCACTAATAATATAAAACAGGTGTAATATATCTGTACAAAAAACAGATAACCTAAAAATTAAAATAAATGTTTATTTATATACTTTAAGGCGACAGGAAATCAATCCGTAAGTTAAAATCACTTTATAGCTCGTATTTGCGCGGATTACAGCCTGCCATGAAAATACATTGAACTATATATTATTTACCGTTAAAACACCACATAAACACCGTTAAAACACGGGTATTTTAACAAATAATATATCCTGAACTTTATATCATTATAACCTTCCAATTCCCCATTTATGACAATACTTATAAATGTTACGGAATAAGCCGAAAATCCGATCAAAGAGTAGGCGTAAAACAAAATTAAAATGGGTAATTCGATTAAGGTAACTTTTAAAAAAGACGTTACCAGGACAGATCTGATCCATGCTTTAGACAGGATCTTAAACAGGTATGGCTGTACAGCTTGCGGGTTAAATGGCCATGGCATTTCGTTTATAGGCGAAATTGTTGATCCGGAAATTGCCGCTTTCCAAAAAGCATTGCCGGTAGAAATTAAATCGATAAAGGCTGTGGAGCCCGGTTGATAGTAAGAAAACACACTGCTTTAAAGCAAACGCAACAGTGAAAAAGCATTTTTTACTGTTGCGTTTCAAAGTATCAAAATATGAAATATGCCATTGGAACAACTTACGAGGGTAAAGACTTTGACTATTTACAAGAGATAATACCTTACGTTAAGCATATTGAGGTTTCGCCTGATTCTATTTCGGCTTATAACCAGGGCAGGGTAACGATTAACGAATCATCATTGCAACACCTGCTATGGATGCAGGAAAATAGTGATGCTGACCTGCTGCTTCATGGTGTTGGGCTATCAATAGGTTCGTACGATGGCTATTCGAAAGATTACATTAACATTTTAAGTGAGCTGTTTAGCAACTTAGCCGTTAAATGGCATAGCGAGCATTTGGCCTATACGATGGTTAATGGCGAGAACCTGGGCACCATGCTCACCTTACCGCATACCGACGAGGTAATCACCATGGTTTGCAGGCGGATCGACGCAATACAAAGCAAATTTAAAGTTCCTTTTCTGATGGAGAACGTGATCAGCATGTTGCCAAACCCCGATGAACAATATAACGAAGCGCAGTTCTTAAACAAGATAACTCATTTAACGGGCTGCGGCCTCATACTCGATGTTTACAACCTGCAATGCGACGAAAAGAACTTCGGGTTAAACCTGGACGGTTTTTTCGACGAGCTTGATTTAGACCCGGTGCATGAGCTGCACCTTGCAGGCGGCCTTTATGATACGGAATACGATTTCCAGATGGATATACACGCGCACCTGACGGCCGGCTCGACCATAGCTTTAGCGCAAACCATAACCCGCAAGCAACCCAAAAATCTGCAAAACATCACCTTTGAAATACTGGAAGAATTTATACCCCAGGTTGGCACAACAAAAATAATAGCGCATTTAAAGCTTTTGGATACCCTATTCAACTAAAAATGACACTTTCAGAAATTCAAACAGGGCTTTGTCGCCTGATCAAATCGCGCCCCGAAAGCGACAAAGGGCTCGATGATTATTTTACCAGGGTATCCCGATCGGACAATCTGCAGCTGGTAAAAAAAATAGCCCAATGGTGGCGCATGATACAAATTGAAGAGTTTAGCGTTTTAACGGGGAATTATCTGCGGGCGACAAATATGCTGGGCGCCCATATCCATGATTTTTTAAAAACAGAAAAATATTCCGCTTTCAGGAATGAGGTCGGGTTTCAGTTTTTGAATTACCTCGTTAGAACAAAACATGACCGGATGACAACTATCCTGGCCGAATTAGAGCTCAATTTAATTAAGCAAAGGTTAGGCGACGCTGTGCATTACAAAAAAATCTGGCCTGTAGACCCTTATGAATTTATAGATCATTTAATGCAGAATAATTACCATGCAGCGTTAGAGCTGCGCGAGGGGCGTTATCTGGTTACCGTTTCATCACGGTTTAAAGACAAAGTTTTTAGCGTTAAAAGGTTAGGCATATAATCGGGCGATTTGAATAGCTGCTTTGGATTTGATACTTTAGTATATGAAAAACAGCATTTTGGGTTTCTTAGGGTTATTATGCGCGTGCCTGATGGTATCCTGCAATTCGGCCAACCAGACTCTTGTTGCTGAGCAGCAAGCCAAAGTCAGAACCGAAGTGCAACAATTTGCCGATTCGATCGCTACCGGGATCACTAAAAACGGGCCCATGGCATGGTTAAAGTACTTTGGCGATTCGCCAGGTTTTTTTATGGCGAGCGATGGACAGTTAGTTTTTCGCGACAGGCTGGCTGCTGAACAATTTATTACCGGTACCCTGGTTAAAACCATAAGCAGGATCGACCTGCAATGGAACAATATTCGTGTGGATCCCCTTAGTCCGGATATAGCGGTAATAGCCGCCGGCTTTCATGAAGATTTAACTGATAACAAGGGAAAATTGACTGGCTATGGCGGTTACTTTACCGGGGTAGCGCAAAAGACTGATAAAGGCTGGCAACTGCGCGACGCGCACTGGTCGATTAAGCACTGACTGCTCAGCAACCGGTGAACAGGTTTACTTTGCTGAGCAGTTCGTTCAGGTCAAAGGGCTTAACTATATAATCGTCGGCACCGCATTCTTTATGTATCTTGTGAATATCGCGGTTACCCGAAATGAGGATGACGGGGATGTGTTTCATACCGGGATGATCTTTTATCCATTTACAGATATCGCGGCGGTCGCGGCCTGATAAACGGATATCCAGCAGGATAAGGTCGGGGTGTACAAAACCATCCTGGTTAAATATTTCGCCGTTGGTTGAGCTGGCTACCTCAAACCCCTGCTCTTCTAAAATCATGGTCATAGCCTCAACCACAAATTCATCATCCTCTACAACTAATATCTTTTTACGGGTCATTTATTTCAGGCGGGTTTAATGCACTAACCAGGGAACAGTTGTGCAAGTTAAAAAATTCTTTTAATAAAACAATTTTATGGTGAGTGGTTAGCGGTGGGTGGTTAGCACTGATTATGCGTTTAACTGGTGAAATTCGTATATTTAAGGTTAAACGCGCGCAATGGCTGGGCGAATCATTTGGAAATTTGATAAAATAGTGCCGAAATCATCTTGAAGAATACCGATAAAGACCTATGTACCCGGATTTTTTTGCTGCGGATAGGCATTGATATTTAGCGAGGACAACGGTAATATCAGAAAGCTATTATTATCGAATAAAATTGTATTTTAGTATTCAGCCACTTACACTATGGAAAGCGATAGCTATTTTAAATACATACCATTTTTTACAGAGCTGGAGTTTAAACAGGAATTGCTAAAACATGGGCAACTCGCAACGTTTAAAAAAGGTGATGTTATTGTGAAGAACGGGCAATATGTAAAATTTTTGCCTATTGTATTAAAAGGCGCTATCAGGGTTTATCAGCAAAAAGAAGACCGGGAGATATTATTATATTATGTACGGGCCGAGGAAACCTGCACCATGAGCCTGGCGGCAGCATACTTTAATAACAAAAGCACATCGCATGGTGTGGTTACCGAACCTACCGAGGTATTGATCTTTCCGGCAAGCCTGATCGATCAATGGCAGTTAAAATATCCTTCGTGGAACCGGTATGTGATGAATATGTTTCGCCGGCGGTATGATGAGATGGTCGGCTCGTTTGAGGCCATCGTTTTCGAGCCGATAAATGTACGCGTGCTGGATTACCTCAGGAATAAAGCTCAAAAAGACGGCAACCCGCAAATCGCCTTATCCCACCAGCAGCTGGCATACGAACTGGGTACCACCAGGGTGGTTGTATCGCGCATATTGAAAGACTACGAGCGGAGGAAAAAAATAAAGCTGTATCGCGGTATGATTGAAGTTTTGTGACAGGACAGGTATCCCGAAAAAATATTTTTGCGTGTGTATCTTTTGATACCGTTCTGATTCTTAGTAGCTTATAATTTTGCTGTCATCAAATAATAAATTAAAAACAGCAAAAATTATGAAGACATTGAATTGCGCCGATGCCGGCTTCGACTGTAAGGCGGTTGTAACTGCCGAGACCACCGAGGAAGTTTTAGCACAAGCTGCTGAACATGCCCGCACCGTACACGGTACTAACGTTACACCCGAAATGGCTGAGCAGATCAAAACACTGATCAGGGAAAATTGATCCCGGTACAATTGTCAGTAAGGCGAAGGGTATATACCCTTCGCGTTTTTACACGCCAAGAGTATAATCGTCTGATTGACCATCTTCCAGATGGCTTTCCAAATGCACATCTGCGCACAACATTTCGGCCCGCTAATGCGCTGAAACACAAATCGTCAAAAACCATTTGACAGTGAAGGTTTTTTACCTATCTTTGCAGTCCCGAATTTCGGGGTAGTTAAAACAAGTTATATCATTTAAATTTAAGCAAGTGAATACGTTAAGTTACAAAACTGTCTCTGCCAATAAAAAAACCGTTAACAAGGAATGGGTTGTTGTTGACGCTGAAGGCGAGATTTTGGGGCGCTTGTCTTCTAAGATCGCTATGATCATCAGAGGAAAACACAAGCCAGGTTTCACCCCGAACGTAGACTGCGGTGATAACGTAATTGTTATCAATGCAGACAAGGTAAAACTGACCGGAAACAAATTCGAAGAAAAAGAATATGTTTCGTACACTGGTTACCCAGGTGGTCAGCGTTTCATTTCTCCTAAGGAGTTAATGGCAAAGCATCCGGAGCGCGTAATTGAAAAAGCCGTTCGTGGTATGTTACCTAAAAATCGTTTGGGCAAAGCAATCTATGGCAACCTGCACGTTTACGCAGGCGCATCGCACCCGCATGAGGCCCAATCACCAAAAACCATTAAACTTTAATCCGTAAGAGAAATGTCAACTACAAACACTTCAGGAAGAAGAAAAACAGCAGTTGCCCGCATTTATTTAAGCGAAGGCAGCGGCCAGCTTACCGTTAACGGTAAAGATTACAAAGAGTATTTCCCAACATTGCCATTGCAATACATCGCTACACAATCTGTTGAAGTTTCGGGCTCGTCCGGAAAATTCGACGTAAAAGCAAACGTAGCGGGCGGCGGTATTAAAGGACAGGCAGAAGCCGTTCGTTTAGCTATCGCTAAAGCAATTGTTGAACTTGATGCTGAGAAAAAACCAGCCTTGAGAGCTAAAGGTATCATGACCCGCGACGACCGTATGGTTGAGCGTAAAAAACCAGGTCGCCGCAAAGCCCGCAAGAGATTCCAATTCAGCAAACGTTAATCAGCAAAGGAGAACATTACAATGGCAAGAACAACATATCAGGATTTATTGGATGCAGGTGTACACTTTGGTCACCTTACCCGCAAATGGGATCCGAAAATGGCTCAGTACATTTTCATGGAGCGCAATGGCATCCACATTATCGATTTAAATAAAACATTAACAAAAACAGAAGAAGCCGCTTCTGCTATCAAACAAATAGTAAAATCGGGCCGTAAAGTGTTATTTGTAGCTACCAAAAAGCAAGCAAAAGACATCGTAGCCGATTATGCAAAAAGCGTGAACATGCCTTACGTAACCGAGCGCTGGTTAGGTGGTATGTTAACCAACTTTGCTACAGTACGCAAGTCGATCAAAAAGATGTCGAACATCGATAAATTGACTAAAGACGGTACTTACGGTAACCTATCTAAAAAAGAACGTTTAATGATACAACGTGAGCGTATCAAATTAGAAACTTTATTAGGTGGTATTGCCGATCTGAACCGCTTGCCTGCAGCCTTGTTTTTGATCGACGTTAAGAAAGAGCATATTGCTGTTGCCGAGGCGATGAAATTAAACATCCCGACCTTTGCAATGGTTGATACCAACTCTGACCCGTCGAACATCGACTTCCCTATCCCGGCTAACGATGACGCCACCAAATCAATTTCGTTGATCACCAGCATCATCATCAAAGCTATCGAGGAAGGTTTAGACGAGCGCAAACGCGAGAAAGAAGACGAAGCCGAGAAAGAAGCAGTTGCCGCAAAAGCTAAAGCCGATAACGCTGAAGCTCCTGCCGCTGCCGGTAAAGACGAAGCTGGCAAAAGAGCAAGGAAAGTAACAGCCGAGGCTGAGAAAACCGAAGAGTAACCCCCTAAATCCCCTAAAGGGGACTTAAATCGATTTTTAAATATACAAATTCTCAAGCCCCCTTTAGGGGGTTTGGGGGTTTTTAAAACAAGGAACATAAAATGTCTACAGTACAAATTTCTGCAGCAGACGTAAACAAACTGCGCCAGCAAACCGGCGCCGGTATGATGGATTGCAAAAAAGCTTTAACCGAAACTAACGGTGATTTTGAAGCAGCTATCGATTATTTAAGAAAAAAAGGCGCTAAAGTAGCTGCCAGCCGCCAGGACCGCGAAAGCAACGAAGGCGTTGTTATTGCGCGCGCATCGGCTGATGGTAAAACCGGCGTGATCATCGAACTGAACTGCGAAACCGACTTTGTGGCTAAAAACGCTGAGTTTATCGCTTTCGGTAACGCTATTGCTAACGCTGCCATCGAAGGCGGTGTTAAAACTGTTGAAGAATTGTATAACCTGGAGATCGACGGCGATGTAGCCCGCATCAAAATCGGCGACGCTGTAATCGAAAAAACAGGCAAGATCGGCGAGAAGATCGGCGTATCTAAATTAGAAGTTGTTGAAGGTGCTAAAGTTGTTGCTTACATCCACGGTAATTTCCGTTTAGGTGTATTGGTTGCTTTAAGCGCTAACGCTGACGGTGCTGATGAAGCTGGTAAAGACGTATCGATGCAAATCGCTGCCATGAACCCCGTAGCTATCGATAAAGACGGTGTTGATGCAACTACCGTACAACGTGAACTGGAGATCGCTAAAGAGCAGATCCGTGCAGAAGGCAAACCTGAAGAAATGGTTGAAAAGATTGCTGCCGGTAAACTGAACAAATTTTACAAAGACTCGACCCTGTTAAACCAGGAATTTGTGAAAGATTCATCGAAAACCGTAGCCGCATTTTTAAACGGTGTTGAAAAGGGCCTTACCGTAACCGCCTTTAAGCGGGTTGCTTTAGGAGCTTAATCATATTATAAAAATCCTCGCCAAACGGCGGGGATTTTTTTTGCATATATAAATCTAACTGACATCCGATGATTGCATTACATCACTTAAAACTGATCTCTGGCGGACTCGTGTCCAATAACAAGGCAGTTTTAGTTGAGGGCGAATACATCGCTGATGTTATTGATGAAACCGCCATACCCGAACAGGCCGAAAAGATAGACCTGAACGGCTGTTACCTCTCTCCCGGTTTTATCGATTTACAAATTTACGGCGCCGGCAAACCTCTGTTCTTCGGCGGAGACCCGTCTGCGGAAGCGCTGCAACAAATGGAAGAAGTGCTTTTACAACAAGGCACAACCGGCTTCCTGGCTACCATTGCTACCAATACCGGCCAAATAGTTGAACAGGGCATACACGCTGCTTTAGCTTACCGCGATAAATGCCGGGGCAATTTTTTAGGCCTACACCTCGAGGGGCCTTACCTTAACCCCAAACGCCGTGGCGCGCACCCTGCCGAACTCATCAAAAAAGCTACGCTTGCCGAGGTAAAACGCTGGGTTGAGATGGCCGACGGCTGTATCAGGATCATGACCGTCGCTCCCGAATTACAGGATCAGAAAGTGCTGGATTACCTGGACGAGCAAGGCATCGTCCTCTCATCGGGCCACAGCGATGCTACCTATGCCGAAGCCAAAGGCTTTATCAATAATCCCGTAAAGGCAATAACACATTTATACAATGCCATGCCGCAGATGCACCACAGGCAACCGGGCATTATCCCTGCTATATTTGAGGATAAACCATACACGAGCATTGTTGCCGACGGGATACATGTGGATTTTACAATGATCAAACTGGCCAAACGCGAGTTGGGTGATAAACTGTTCATCATTACCGATGCCGTTGCCGAAAGCGATAAAGGGGTGTACCAGCATGTTTTTAAAGGCGACCATTACACCATGCCCGATGGCACGTTATCCGGCTCAAGCCTGACGATGCTGAAAGCGGTACAAAACTGCTTTGAAAAGGCGGGCATAGCTTTGGGCGAAGCCATCAACATGGCGACACTATACCCGGCAGAACTGATCAGCCAGGCGCACCAAACAGGCAGAATTGAGAAGAACTATCTGGCCAATTTAGCCGTATTTAATGACAGATTTGAGGTACAGGCGACCATGCTTAAAGGTAAGTTGACAAAAACGACATAAAATTTTAACACTGACTATATTTCAATATTTTTGACAAACCATTCTCTCCAGATGAAATACAAAAGGATTCTTCTAAAACTCAGCGGCGAATCATTAATGGGCGATAAACAATACGGTATTGATAACGACCGTGTTTTGCAGTACGCACACGATATCAAAAACGTTTTTGAAGCAGGCATCGAAATTGCCGTTGTAGTGGGTGGTGGCAACATATTCCGCGGCCTGAGCGCCGAAAAATCGGGAATGGACCGTGCCCAGGCCGATTATATGGGTATGCTGGCAACCGTGATCAACTGCATGGCGTTGCAAAACGCATTGGAAACCATTGGTGTTGAAACCCGCCTGCAATCGGCCATCAAAATGGAGCAGATCTGTGAGCCTTATATCCGCCGCAGGGCAATGCATCATCTGGAGCTCAACAAGATCGTGATCTTCGGCGCCGGAACCGGCAACCCTTATTTTACGACAGACACTGCCGCATCGCTGCGAGCCATCGAGATCAAAGCCGACGTAGTTTTGAAAGGCACCCGAGTTGACGGCATCTACACCGCCGACCCGGAGAAAGACCCTAACGCAAAACGCTACGAAGAAATATCTTTCCAGGAGGTTTACGACAAAGGTTTGAACGTAATGGACATGACAGCCATTACCCTTTGCCAGGAAAACAAGCTGCCTATCATCGTATTTGATATGAACAAACCCGGCAATTTTATGAAGATAGCCGAAGGCGAATCGATAGGTACGCTGGTGAAATAAGTGGCTTTGCAGTAGCAGAGGCAATAAATACAAGTATCATAGTAAAACTGCCAGTGCTACTGCAACTATTCTTTTATAAATCCGAAATCGAATATTCGAAATTCGAAACCACCCAAAACCTTTAGTTAAAAGATTGCGTACATAAGGAAAACTACCTTATGAAAATCCTCTGCATTGCAGCATTTATCGTTTTTTCGACATTAGGAGCCATCCCCAACAAAACCGTCGGGAAAGTCGACCTGAATAAGTTTGCTGGTAAATGGTACTCGCTATATTCGATACCCACCATGTTCGATAAAGGCAGCCGGGAAACCACTACCTACTATACCTTAAATAAAGATGGTTACTACAACGTAGTGACTACTTATAAAAAAGATGATAGGCCCGAACTCAAATCAATCACCTCAAAAATATTCCCGGGCACGGGCGGGCAAATGAAGGCACAATTTATCTGGCCCATTAAAGTGGATTACTGGGTGATCGACCTGGCCGATGATTACTCCTACGTCGTAGTCGGTCATCCTGATTATAAGTTCCTGTTCATCATGAGCCGCAAACCATTCATCAGCAAAAAGCAATATGATGAGATCGTAACCAAATGTAAAGCGATGGGCTACCCGGTTGAAAAACTCACTTCGCAAAATCACCCCGATCCTATCATCGCAGCCAAATAAGCAGCGGCTGTTTATGTTAATTGGCTTAAGTTTTGCTACCTTGTGCCTAACTTCGTAAAATCACAGATTTTATTATTTTTGCCAAAAAACTATTCAGAGATGAGCGAACTCATAAAAAAACAATTAGCTGATGCCAAAGTTGGCATGGAAAAGGCTATTGCACATACCGATGCAGAATTTTTGACCATCAGGGCCGGTAAAGCATCGCCTGCGATGCTGGATAGCATTATGGTTGATTATTATGGCTCGCCTACTCCCTTACCACAGGTTGCCAGCATAAGCTCGCCCGACCCGCGTACCCTAACCATACAACCCTGGGAAAAATCTTTATTATCCCCCATCGAGCGCGCCATTATGGAAGCTAACCTTGGGTTTAACCCGCAGAACGATGGCACCATCATCCGCATCAATGTACCACCGCTAACCGAAGAGCGCCGCCGCGACCTGGTTAAACGTGTTAAAGCCGAGGCCGAAAATGGTAAAATATCCATCCGCAACATCCGTAAGGATACTAACGAAAAGATCAAGAAACTGAAATCTGAAGGTGTATCCGACGACGAGATCAAAACCGGCGAGGGCGAAGTTCAGAAACTGACCGATGCCGCCATCCTCCGCGTAGATAAGTTAGCCGAGATCAAAGAAAAAGATATCATGACGGTTTAAAAGCCAACCGAATGTCAAATTAAAGGGAGTGAGGTAATTACCTCATTCCCTTTTTTTATTTTTGACTTACGACATATGAAAACACTCTTATCCTACCTCAAACAATATCGCTGGGTTGTACTGCTCGCATTGGTACTGGCAGCCATCAATATAGGTTTCTCGCTGCTCGATCCGATGATAACCGGGAATATCGTAGATCAGTACATGATCCCGAAAGATGGCAAGGTGCACGATTTTGATTACCGCTTCCATGGCTCGCTGCTCTTGGTTGCCTTAGCTGTCGGCGCTGCTATGGTATCGCGTATAGCTAAAAACTTCCAGGATTATTTTACCAACATCATTGTGCTTAAAACCGGCGCGCAAATGTACAGCGATGGCTTAAAACACTCGCTTGAATTACCTTACCAGGTTTTTGAAGATCAGCGCAGCGGCGAAACCTTAGGCATTTTACAGAAGGTCAGACAGGATTGCGAAAAGTTCATCACTTCGTTTATCAGTGTGCTTTTTGTGTCGGTTGTTGGTATGGTCTTCGTTATCGTATACTCGTTATCCGTAAGCTATAAAGTAACCCTGGTTTACTTTGCCGCCATACCGGTTATCGCCTTTGTAAGCTCGGCCCTGAGCAAACGCATTAAAACCATCCAGAGAAAGATTGTTGGTGAAACCACAGCCCTGGCCGGATCGACCACCGAATCGTTACGTAATATCGAACTGGTAAAAAGCTTAGGCTTAGCCAAGCAGGAGATAGAACGCCTCAACAAAACCACCTACAAAATACTCGACCTTGAGTTGAAAAAGGTAAAGTTTGTACGCAGTATGAGCTTTGTACAAGGCACTACGGTAAACTTTGTGCGCAGTGTTATGGTAGTTATTTTGCTGGTATTGATATTTCAGGGAACGTTAACCCCGGGTAATTACTTCAAGTTCCTGTTCTACTCCTTCTTCCTGTTTAACCCGCTGCAGGAACTGGGCAACGTGATACAAGCCTGGCGCGAAGCGCAGGTTTCGCTGGCAAATTTCGAGGGTATCCTGAATACCCCTGTTGATGTAAAACCCGAAAAACCCGTATTGATCGAAAAGGTAAACAAACTCACCTTCAGCGATGTTACTTTTAAACACCTTACCGCTACCCGCAATGCGCTCAACGGCATTGGCTTTGAGGTAAAAACCGGCGAAACCATCGCTTTTGTGGGCCCTTCGGGCTCCGGCAAAACTACTTTAGTGAAACTTTTGGTGGGGTTATATCAGCCTTTGCAAGGGCAGGTATCTTACAACAGCATCCCCGGCAGTGAGATCGACCTCGACCAGCTCCGCGAAAAAATAGGCTTTGTAACGCAGGACACGCAGCTTTTCTCAGGTTCGATACGTGAGAACCTGCTGTTCGTTCGCCCGGGCGCAACCGATGAAGAGTGTCTGGACGTATTGCAAAAAGCATCCTGCCAAACACTGATGGCCCGCGCCCCGCACGGGTTAGATACCGTGATCGGCGAAGGCGGCGTGAAAGTTTCGGGCGGCGAAAAGCAACGTTTATCTATCGCCCGCGCCCTGCTGCGCAGGCCGGATATCCTGGTGTTTGATGAGGCAACCTCATCGCTCGATTCGATCACCGAAGAAGAGATCACGGCTACCATCCGCGATGTTTCGACACTGGACGACCATATCACTATCCTGATCGCACACCGTTTATCGACCATTATGCATGCCGACAGGATCTATGTTCTGGAGAAAGGCCATATTATCGAATCGGGTAAACACGTCGACCTGTTAGAGCAAAAGGGCCTGTATTATGCGATGTGGCGCCAGCAGATCGGCGAAAAACACTCAACTGCCGATGCCGATCTAAAAAATGTGTTACACAGCAACTAATTTGTTTTTTTGCTGTTTATAAGGTAATCAACTTTTTGTTCAACCATCAAACCTTATCATTATGCATTTTATTTCAGAACTGATCAGTGGCATATTCGGCCTGATATTTTTCGTGGCTTATCTCATCCTGTTTCTTTATGCCCTGCTGGATATCTTGAAAAACCCGAATCTGAACCAGATAACTAAGTTACTCTGGATACTGATCATCCTTGTCGCACCTATCTTGGGATCATTGATTTACATCTTCTGGGGACGGAATCAGAGTTTTTTATAGAATCTAACCTTGCGCTGGCTCGACCTCACGAGGCTGATGTATCTCTTCGACTTTAAGCGGTACCAACTTTTTGGTATTGAGCCATGTGAGTGTTACGATAAGCAGCGTCATGCCGCCGCCAAACAACACCGATGGTATAGTGCCCAGGTACTGCGCCGCCATGCCCGACTCGAAAGCGCCTATCTCGTTCGACGAGTTGATGAACATGGAGTTTACCGCCGATACCCTGCCGCGCATTTTATCCGGGATGAGCATCTGCATAATGGTCGACCGTATAACCATGCTCACGCTATCGAAAGCACCTAAGGTGAACAGGAAAAATAACGACCAGTAAAAATTGTTCGACAGGCCGAAACAGATGATCGATAAACCAAAACCGGTTACTGCGATAAGCAGGTTACGCCAGGGCTTGCCCATAGGTGAGTAACGGGTGAGCACAAACATGGTGATGACCGCGCCAACCGAGTCGGCTGCACGCATCATACCAAAACCAATCTCGCCAACGTGCAATATATCTTTAGCAAATACCGGCAATACAGCCACAACGCCGCCAAATAACACGGCGAAAAGATCGAGTGTCTGCGCCCCCATCAGCATCCGGCTGCTTTTATAAAACCGCCAGCCTTCTTTTAAACTCTCCGAAATACTTTCTTTCGGGATATATTCGGCCGGGTGCCGGTTCAAAAACAGGATAGATACCAGCGATATGCTGATAAAGATCAAAATTACCGTAAAGGTTACCGTAACACCGGCCCAGGCCAGCAAAAAACCACCAACCATTGGCCCCACTACCGAAGCAAACTGCCAGGTACTGCTGTTCCAGATGGATGAGTTCTGATACTCTTCGCGCGGAATGATGCGAGCCATGATAGTGAAAGCCGTTGGCCCGTAAAAGCCCCGCCCCAGGCCGACAACAAATATCATAGCATAAATAAAGAACAGTTCGGTACCGCTGCTGATGTACTGCCGTGCCTGCGGCATGGTAACCAGCAACAGTACCAGCGATGCCAGCCACATCGTCGAAAAGATCAGCAGCATCATGCGCTTTTTCTCCGATTTATCGGCTACATAACCACCGTAAAGCGCTATACATATTGCAGGTACAGCCTCGGTGAGGCCGATATAGCCCAGCGCCGATTTAAGCCCGGTAAGTTTGTAAATATAATAGCCTATGATAACGGCCTGCATTTGATAAGCAAACGTAAAAAAGAAACGCATGCTCAAATACCAGCGAAACTCGGGGTAACGCAGGGCCGCGTAACGGTCCTTCTTTTTTATGGTACTATCCGGTTCTCCGTCTGCCAAAATGGTATGGGTTTATTTACAAAAGTATTTATTGTGATGTTAACGCAAGGTAAAAAACTTAAAATTTCAACCCATGCTGATCGATCAGGTACATCAGCGAAGCCATCGCCGCCGCGCCTAATTCCAGTTCACGCTTGTTGACGTTCTCAAAAACATCATTCGGAGTGTGATGAATATCGAAGTAGCGTTGCGAGTCGCCCCGGAAGCCGATCAGCACCGTCGAAGGCATTTTTTCGCGCAGCGGTTCGATATCCGAACCGCCACCGCCTGCGCTCAATTTGTCGGCATCATACGGTTCAAGTAAATGTTTCCAGGTTTGGTTAATGGCTGTTAAAGCGTCCGGCTGCAAGCCGGTAAAGCCAAAACCACGCGGCGTAAAGCCACCGCCATCGGTTTCGATAGCAGCAATATGTTCTTCCTTGTTTGCTAAAGCCAGCTCGGCATATTTATCGCCACCGCGGTCGCCGTTCTCTTCGTTCATAAAAAACACCACGCGCAGGCTGTTCTTCGGGCGGTAGTTCATCGCTTTTAAAACGCGCACCGCTTCCAAAGCCCCGGTTACTCCGGTACCGTCATCGTTCGCACCTTCGGCCAGGTCCCACGAATCGAGGTGGCCGCCTACATCAATAAACTTATTTGGATTTTCTGTCCCGGTCAGCTCGCCCACTACGTTAAACGATGGTGCATCGGGCAACTGCATGCAACTTTGTTTGAAGAAAAATTTTGTTTTAGGCGATTTCTTCAAGGTTGCGCTTAACTGATTAGCTGCGATGGTAGAGATAGCCGCTGCCGGTATTTTTTTACCATCTTTATCGTAAACCGTAGTACCGGTATGCGGATAATTATCCAAAGCTTCAGTAAGCGAGCGGACAATAACGCCTACCGCGCCAAATTTTGCCGCGGCGGCCGGACCAGCGAAACGCTGATCGCCGGCTGCACCGTAAGCCCTGCCGGTCTCGATAAAACGCGGGTCGAACGGGCGGTTAAAAAAAACGATCTTACCTTTTATCGCGGCTTCACCCAGCGTTTTTAATTCATCCAAACTATGCAGCTCGATCACCTGGGCGGTAATACCATCCTTTGGTGTAGCAACCGACATACCCAACGCGGCGATAGCTACCGGGGTACGTTTCTGCCCGTCGATAATAAAACCCTGTTCCTTTGCTCCCCTCACCCAATGCGGCACCATACAAGGTTGTAAGAACACCTTATCAAAACCATAGCTTTCCATCACCTTCTTGCCCCACTCAACCGCCTTTTGTGCGTTAGCCGAACCGCTCAGGCGCTGCCCGATATTTTTACACAAATAATGCAGGTTTTGGTAACATTGCCCGTTCACCAACGCTTCGTCGTAAATTTTACGGAGCATTACCGAGTCGGTATTTTGGGCGAAGGCCGTTGCGGATACAAAAAGAGAAGCAATAAGGGTCAGTTTTATTTTCATATAGACATGGGTATTTATGTGTATTCTTCGTTTTGTATTTTCAAAGCGTAATTGCGAACGGTAGTGAAGCAATCTCTGCATAAGCAATTCGATGCGGCAATTCGGACCTGCACAGCATAGAGATTGCTTCGTCCCTCGCAATGACGTGTGGTGAAAGACATAGGTATTCTTCGGTATTTTTCAATTTATTATAGGCTTGGCTCTTAATTTTATTCTGGAGACACATGGGTAAATATGGGTATTTTCATTATACTTTTCGACTCAGGGCTCTGGACTCCTGACTACAGGACCCAACCCCTAATATACGAAATTTTCCTCGCATTACGATATCTTATCCCAGCTTAACCCGCCATTCGGCAACACGGCCGGTTGATTCAGTATCGCGTTTTCGGGCAGTTCCAGTTGCGGATCCTTCTCAAATATTTCTTCCACGCATTTACGTGCCAGCAGCAGCATTTGCTGGTCGGTAGCCAGGTTGGCCAGCTTCAGGTCGAGCACGCCGCTTTGCTGCGTGCCCTCAATATTACCCGGGCCGCGCAGCTGCAGGTCGATCTCCGATAGCTCGAACCCGTTATTGGTTTTCACCATCGTTTCCAGGCGTACCTTGCCATCGTGGCTCAGCTTATGACTGCTCATCAAAATACAGTACGATTGCTCGGCTCCGCGGCCAACCCTGCCACGCAGCTGATGCAATTGAGACAGGCCAAATCGCTCGGCATTTTCAATGATCATCACCGAAGCATTGGGCACGTTCACACCAACTTCGATCACTGTTGTAGCCACCATAATATGCGTTTCGCCGCGCACAAAGCGGTCCATCTCCACCTGTTTATCGGCCGCGCTCATTTTACCATGAACGATGCTGATGCGGTATTGCGGCAGCGGAAACTCGTGCGCCATCACCTCCACGCCATCCTGCAGGTTTTTCAGGTCGAGCTTTTCACTTTCTTTGATCAGCGGATAAACTACATAGATTTGCCGGCCCTTGGCTATCTCCTCGCGCATAAAGCCGAACATGCGCAGGCGGTGCCCTTCGTAAAAGTGGATTGTTTCGATGGGCTTCCGGCCTTTAGGCAACTCGTCGATTACGGATACATCCAGATCGCCGTAAAGCGTCATGGCCAGGGTGCGGGGTATGGGTGTGGCCGTCATCACCAGCACATGCGGCGGCACTGCGTTTTTGCGCCACAGCCGCGCGCGCTGCTCCACGCCAAAACGGTGCTGCTCGTCAATCACCACAAAACCGAGGTTTTTAAAGATCACCTTATCCTCGATCAGCGCATGGGTGCCGATAAGTATCTTCAATTCACCGCTTTCAAGCTTCTGATGTATCACCTTTCTTTTCTTAGCCGAAGTTGAGCCGGTCAGCAGGGCCACTTCCAGAAAGCTGTCGTCAATCAAACTTTCAATCGAGGCATAATGTTGCGTCGCCAATATCTCGGTCGGCGCCATAATACAGGTCTGGAAACCGTTGTCTATCGCCAGCAGCATGCTCATCAGGGCAACAACGGTTTTGCCGCTGCCCACATCGCCCTGCAGCAGGCGGTTCATCTGTATGCCGCGCTGTGTATCCTGCCTTATCTCCCGCAAAACCCGTTTTTGGGCATTGGTCAAATCAAAAGGCAGCTTGTTGTTGTAAAAGTTGTTAAAGTAATCGCCAACCTTGCTAAAAATATTGCCCTTAAACTTCAGGTTATGCTGTACCTTGTTCTTCAGCATCTTAAACTGGATAAAGAACAGCTCTTCAAATTTCAGGCGGTTGGTAGCCGCGGCAAGCGTAGCCGCATCAGCCGGGAAATGGATATTCACATACGCCTCGCGCCGGCTCATCAGCTTAAACCGGCTGATGATATGCTGTGGGATGTTCTCGGTAATATCCCTGCTGGTTTGCTCCAGCAAATTAGCCACCAGTTTCTGGATGCCTTTACTATCCAGCATATAGGATTTCAGCTTCTCAGTCGAGCTGTAGGCAGGCTGCAGGGTAAGATTACCTTTCTCTTTTAAGGCGTTTGGTGAGTAAAGCTCCATTTCGGGATGGGCCATCTGCGCCTTATTGTTAAAAAAGCCCGGCTTGCCGAAAACAATATAAGCCTTCCCCACCTCGATCATCTTCTCTACCCACCGGATACCCTGGAACCATACCAATTCAAGTGAGCCGGTATCGTCATAGCTTTGTACAACCAAACGCTTGGTGTGTTTCTCACCGACAACTTCCTTACTCCGCACCCGTACGATCAGCTGCACATGCGGCAATTCGGCGGTAAGCTGATTAACCTTGTAAAAGCGCGTCCGGTCGATGTATTTATACGGGTACAGCTTCAGCAGGTCGGCATAGTTGCTTACCCCCAGTTCCTTTTGCAGCACATCGGCCCGCGAGGCGCCCACGCCTTTTAAATATGCAATCGGTGTCTGGAATATCTGCTGGTTCATTAGCCCCCTCTAAATCTCCCCCCGGAAGGGGAGACTTTGATTTGATTATAGAAAATAATTAAAAGCCCTCCCTTCCGGGGAGGGTTGGGTGGGGCTTTACCCCTTATACGCCGTTACCGATATCTCGATATTCACATTCTTAGGCAATACCGAAACCTGTACCGTTTCGCGCGCCGGGAACTTATCCGACAGGTACGAACCGTACACTGCGTTCACTTTCGCAAACTCGTTCATATCTGTCAAAAAAATGGTAGTTTTAACTACATGGCTCAAATCCAGCCCGGCCTCGTTTAAAATAGCTTTGATGTTGCGCATCACCTGGTGCGTTTCGCTTTCAATATCGCCGGTAACAATCTCGCCGGTTTCGGGGTTGATCGGTATCTGGCCCGATATGAATAAAAAATCGCCGGCTAAAACGGCCTGGTTATACGGGCCTATCGGCGCCGGTGCTTTGTCGGTTTTTATAATGCTTTTCATTAAATATTTTGTGATTTATTGAGGTAAACGGAGCTCCGCGGCATAGCGTTGCTTCTATTTTTTAAGTATGTAACTGTATATTAGCTTCCAGATGATGCCCGCCAAAAACATAATGATGGCTGTGGCATTAATGGCATGCATAACCCTGAGGTTAAAGCTGGTTGGCCTGTTTGGATCTTTTTTCCGGAAGAAGTACATAATTCAAATTTACATAAAATAAATTTTCAATGCCAAAGCAGAGCGCCGGAATATTATTGTACCGCAAAACGGGCCCGGCGCTCGAGTTTTTCCTGGTGCACCCCGGCGGGCCGTTTTTTAAAAATAAAGATAATGGCGCCTGGAGCATCCCCAAAGGCGAGTTTAATGATGACGAAGACGCTCTGGCCGCCGCCCGGCGCGAGTTTGAAGAAGAAACCGGTTTGGTAATCGATGGAAAATTCATTCCCCTTAATGCAGTAAAGCTAAAAAGCGGTAAAACAGTGCAGGCCTGGGCCGTGGAAGGCGATATCGATCATACACAAATTATCAGCAATACTTTCAGCATCGAATGGCCGCCGAAATCCGGTGCAATACAAACCTTCCCCGAGGTCGACCGCGCAGCCTGGTTCGGCTATGAGGAAGCCTTAATAAAGATCAACCCGGCCCAGGCCGACTTGCTGAAGCAGATATTACAATTATTATGAGCAGATAATACCTGTAAAAAACAACACTAAGTAAAATCATCCGGTTATTACCAATCTTCTCTTCGCGCCAAACTGCTAATAGTCCGGTCAAAATCAGCTGTTTTCGTTTTATTTTTCATTATAATATATATTTAAATACATATATTGCATTAGCATTTTATTGCGCCAATTATAATAAAACAGCCCTTTAACTCTAAAAATGGGCAAATTATCTTATATGATAATATTTTAACATAAGCAACCGGTAAGCCGAAAACGGTATCAAAGAGTAGGCGCCTAACTAACCTTTTTATGACCACCTTTTCCTTTCACAATCAAAAACCCAGCAAGGCCAACCAATTTGTTGCCAAGCAACAGTACGACAACAACCCTTACGAACCGCTGCCCGCCCCAACCGGCCCCGCGCCATACCGGCTGGATGTTACCAAAGTTATAGGCCAATTACCTAATCCCAACAAAATGGTGTTCCATACGGTGGGCGATACCGGCGGTGTTAAAGTGCCGCAGGATCAGCAGATCGTAGCCAACAAAATGGACGAGCAGTTTATACACGGCGCGGCCCCTGGCGATAACCCATTATTTTTTTACCACCTGGGCGATGTAACGTACTATTATGGCGATGAATCCGACTATTACGACCAGTTTTTTGAACCTTATATCCATTACCCCGCACCGATCTTCGCCATCCCGGGCAACCACGACGGCGCGGTAAACCCCGCTATTCAAAACCCGGCACCATCGCTTAGCGCATTTGTTAAGGTATTTTGCGATACCAAGCCAAGGCATTTACCTATCGCAGGCGACTCAACCCGCACCACTATGATACAGCCCAACGTGTATTGGACGCTGGTTACCCCGATGGCCAATTTCCTCGGCTTGTATTGCAACGATACCATACACGGCACCATCAAGGAACCGCAAACCTCCTGGTTTATCAACGAATTGAAGAATGCCGATGCCGAAAGGAAAGCTACTGGCAAAGCCATTATCGTAGCTTTACATTACCCGGCTTACTCGGTTGATTACGACCACGGTTCGAGCGGAGAAATGCAGACATTTTTAGATCATGCCTTTACGTCAACAGGCATTTTCCCCGATATTGTGCTAACCGGGCACGTGCATAACTACCAGCGCTTTACCCGCACGTTAAGCAATGGCAACCAACTGCCCTATATCGTAGCAGGAGGCGGCGGCTACTGGAACCTGCACCAGGTACAAACCAAAACCCAACCGGTAACCGTACCGAACAGCACCTTCTTCCCGAACGTGGTATTAGAAAACTTCTGCGACGACAGGCACGGCTTTTTAAAGATCACTATCGAAAAAACTGCAACCAGCCATACCCTAAAAGGCGAGTATTTTACCGTGCCTCGCATACAGGAATCGTGGAGCGCGCCGGCTAAGCTGTTTGATACTTTTGTGATCGATTTGAAAGCGCATAAGGTGCAATAACAAATATTAAATCTGGGTAAAGCCCGTTATCTCGAAAAGATAACGGGCTTTTTGCGTTAAGGATAGGAGCGGATACCGGCCCAGCGGAGGGTTCAGGGCAGGCCGGGGCTAATGCCTCGCGCAGTATGAGCGGATAGCCTGACCCGATAGGGGAACGCCATAATTTACTTCTCTTCAGTTATTTTAATCGAGCTGTAAAGCTTTCTCTTCACTTGCTCTATATCGTCATTTCGCAGGTCGTCTTCAAAATAAACCATGTATACGTACGGCGGATTTTTGATTACCAGAAGGTCGAAATTACGTGGAAGGTAATCTTTAAACTCGTCCTGCCTTTCTGACTTCCTTTCCCCGCTAAATTTCATCGCCTTTTTGCCGTCGATCAGCATGGAATCCTTTTTAGTAATGACCGATCGAAATGCAAATAAAGAGTCGCTCCTTTTTAAATAACTATTTACCGATTTGACGTACCCGGTATCGATACTGACATATGGTTTGAATTTTGCCGACATAAACGACAATACAATATTTTCGCTGGTATAGCTTGAGGCGGTAATTTTCTCAATGTTAAGATTATTAGTATTGGAAGTACTTGAATCGGGCGGTATGATAAATGGAGACCTTATCGAAAATGTAGAGTCGAAAAGCCTATACTCGATTGCTTTTGAATCCGGTGAAATATTCTTGTCCTTTTTATACCAGTGGTATAGTGCATTAAGTACAAAAAAAATCACAAAAACAACCGCCATTGCTTTTAAAAGACTATTTGAACTTTTTGACATTTATTACGAATTGGTATCACAACTAAAATACAAAAATTACCATGCTATCCTACCATCGCCCAACCGCAACACCATCTTTACAAGTCGTTAACATTCAACATCAATAATTCCCGTATATTTGCTCTCCATATTATTACCAAAATATCATGACTGCATCTGTGTTAGCGCAAAACCTGCGGGGATCTGAGATCATCAAGATCGCCGGCGAGGTGAATGAAATGAAACGACAAGGGCAAAACATCGCCAATTTAACCATCGGCGATTTTGATTCGAACATCTACCCTATACCCAACGAACTGAAGCAAGGCATTGTTGAAGCGTATGCCCAAAACCAAACCAATTATCCGCCTGCGGATGGCGTGCTGGCTTTGCGCGAATCGGTGTCGGACTTTCTGAAAGCTAACTACAAACTCGATTATAAGGCCAACCAGATCCTGATCTCGGGCGGCTCGCGTCCGCTCATTTATGCTACTTACCTGGCACTGGTTGATCCGGGTGATAAAGTTGTTTTCCCGGCACCATCGTGGAACAACAACCACTACTGCGACCTGTTGAAAGCTAACGGCGTTTCGGTTGATACCCAACCCGAAAACAATTTTATGCCTACCGCCGATGAACTGCGCCCGCATATTAAAGGCGCTACCCTGCTGGCTTTGTGCTCACCATTGAACCCTACGGGTACCATGTTCAGCAAACAAAACCTGGAAGAGATTTGCGACCTGGTTATTGAAGAAAATAAAACCCGCAAAGCAGGCGAAAAACCATTGTACATGTTGTACGATCAGATCTATTCGCAATTAACCTTTGGCAGCTACCAGCACTTCGACCCGGTTACCTTACGCCCGGAGCTGAAGGACCTTGTAGTTTACATCGACGGCGCTTCGAAATGCTTTGCCGCTACCGGCGTGCGCGTAGGCTGGGGCTTTGGCCCGGCCGATATCATCAACAACATGAAAGCCATCGTAGGCCACATGGGTGCATGGTCGCCTAAAGCCGAACAGGTTGCCATGGCAGCTTTTTTAAAACAAACTGCCGACGTTACCAACTATTTAACCAAGCTGAAAGGCAATGTGCAAAAAAGCCTGCAAACTTTATACACCGGTTTTAAAGCGTTAAAAGCCGAAGGCTTTGCTGTTGACGCCATCGAACCGATGGGCGCCATTTACCTTACCGTGAAAATAGACTATACCGGCAAGACCACCCCGGATGGCGACCTGATCAAAAACTCAACGGATATGAATTTTTACCTCATCCGCGAAGCAGGCTGCGCACTGGTACCGTTCTCGGCTTTCGGTACCGAAGAAAGCCTGAACTGGTTCCGCGTATCGGTCGGTGCAAGTACGCTGGCTGATATAGAAGCTGTGTTACCAAGGGTGAAAGCAGCGTTGACTAAGTTGAAATAAACCGAAATAGCGATGGGTTTGAAACCCATCGCTATGGATATATAACACAAAAAGCCCCGGCAATCGCCAGGGCTTTTCTATAAAAAAATCGCAAATTCTTTTTAAAGTCCTCCCTACCGGGGGAAGATTTAGGATGGCCTGATTAAAACGGCAAATCATCGTCTTCACCCGGTGCAGCGCTCAGGTTAACCGGGGCAGCATACTCGGGCGAGGCAGCAGCAGCTCCGCCACTCAGTATATTAACTTTCCACAATTGCAGCGAGTTAAAATAGGTTTTTTTGCCTGTTTTATCAGTCCATGGGCGGCCTTTGAGGTTAAAAAACACTTCCACATCTTCGCCAACTTTTACATTATCCAACAGGGCGCACCTGTCTTGTATAGCTTCAAACTTTAAATACTCAGGGTATTGCGGGTTTTCTATATATTCAAGTATCAATTCTCTTTTTTTAAGCGACTCGGTAACCTGCATGGTGGCCGAAACTTCGTGTACTTTGCCTTTTATTTCCATTACTCTTAAAATTAAAATGTAAAGTTAAGCGATTGTAAATAAAATCGGCAGGTTTTAATCCGTAAATTCGCACAATATCATGCAAGTTTTCCACAACGAAAGTAAAATCATCCTAACCTGCAATAAAAGGTTATCATCTTATTTACGCGATGAAGTTGAAGCACTGGGCTTTAGCATAAAGAGAGAGTTCTCCACGGGTATCGAACTAAGCGGTACCGTTACCGATTGTATCCGCCTTAATCTTAACCTGCGCTGCGCAAGCCAGATTTTGTACTCGCTGCAAAGCTTCAAGGCCGCCGATCCGAAAGAACTTTACGATAACCTCGTGAAAATAGAATGGGAAAAACTGATCGATTTTGCAGGCTATTTTTCCGTAACATCCAATGTTAATAACGAGCATATTTTAACGCCGCTTTTTGCGAATGTGAAGGTTAAGGATGCCATTGTCGACAGGATTAAAGAAGTAAAAGGTATCCGCCCAAACTCGGGCCCGGAGCTCAACAAAACCGTTATCCACCTGTACTGGCAGGATGATAACGCCGAAATATTCTTAGATACATCGGGCGAAACCCTGGCCAAACACGGTTATCGTAAAATACCCGGTAAGGCGCCTATGTTAGAAGCCTTAGCCGCCTCAACCATTATGGCTACCGGCTGGGATAAAAAATCGCCTTTTGTAAACCCGATGTGCGGTTCGGGCACTTTAGCCATCGAGGCTGCTTTGCTGGCAACCGATAAAACACCGGGCATTTTCCGTATGAATTATGCCTTTATGCATATTTTAGGTTATGATGAGCAGGTATTTTTTGTGGAGCGCCGCCAGTTAAAAGATAAAGCCATCAAACAATTGGATTTTAAGATCGTTGCTACTGATATTTCGGCCGACGCGGTCGACATTGCACAGAAGAACGCCAAGACAGCCGGTGTCGACCACCTGATTGATTTTGCGGTGTGCGATTTTGCCGATACCGAAATACCGGAGCAGGCCGGTATAATTATGTTTAACCCCGAGTATGGCGAGCGCTTGGGCACCCATACCAAGCTCGAGGCAACATACAAACGCATGGGCGATTTTATGAAGACCAGTTGCAAGGGTTACAAAGGTTATATTTTTACCGGCAACCCCGACCTGGCCAAGAGGATCGGCCTGCGGGCTTCGCGCCGGATAGAGTTTTATAACGGTAAGCTGGATTGCCGCCTTTTAGAGTACGAATTGTACGAAGGCAGTAAACGCGAACCTAAACCAGAAGAGTAAAATGAGGAAAATATTTATTTTGCTTGCCGCGATCATGATATCGGGTATGGCCATCGCACAAAAAAAAGAAACACAACAACCTAAAGAGCAAGCCCAGCAAAAAGAATTGCCACAGCCTTTTCAAGGTGGCAACGAGGCCTACAACCAGTTTTTTAAGGATAGCTTACAGGTTACCGGGGATATCATCAAAGCTAAAGCATCAGGCACGGCTATATTTAAATTTACAGCCGATGCTAAAGGTAATATCAGCAAGATCGTAGTTTATTATGCCGATGATTACCTCATCGCGCAACCGGCAATCGAAGCGTTGAAGAAAACAAACGGCAAATGGGTTATCCCCGATAAAATGAAGTTTTACGATTTTGTGATCCCATTCACCATCAACTTCATCCCATCAAATGCCAATCGCTTGCTCACGCAAAAGGCTATGTACACGTTTTACACCACCCGTAAGCCGATTGTAGCTACTAACCAGGTACCTTTAAACCAGGCCACCTTGTTGCCAACGGTTGTGGTAAATTACGAGCAGTAATATCTTCTCAACATATGGATACCAAACAAGTGATAGAAAGCACGGTTATTTTTGTGCGCGAAACTTTGGCCGGTGCCGAAGCCGGGCACGACTGGTGGCACATCAACCGGGTTTGGAACAACGCTAAATTGATAGCCAGCCACGAGCAGGCCGACCTGTTCGTAGTTGAGCTGGCGGCCCTGCTACACGATATTGCCGACCCCAAATTTCACGGTGGCGACGAAGAGGTTGGCCCGCTCACGGCAGGCAATTTTTTGAGCGGCTTGGGGGTTCAGCAAGCCGTTATCGAGCATGTACAAAACATCATCAGGTATATGTCGTTCAAAGCAAGTTTTGGCGAGGTTACCTTTCATTCGAACGAGTTAGCCATCGTGCAGGATGCCGACCGTTTAGACGCTATAGGCGCCATCGGCATAGCCCGCGCGTTTACTTATGGTGGTTATAAAAACCGCGAAATGTATAACCCGGATATTGCGCCTAACCTCAACATGAGCAAAGAGGAATATAAAAACTCCTCGGCGCCAACCATCAACCACTTTTACGAAAAGCTGCTATTGCTCAAGGATAAAATGAACACCCAAACCGGAAAAGCCATTGCGCAGCAGCGCCATGCCTTTATGGAGCAGTACCTGGAGCAGTTTTATGTCGAGTGGAACGGGATAGAACGGGAACAGAATCCGGAGAGGCAGTAGATAAGATGTAAAATAACTTATGATCTATGGCAATGCAAGTGCCCATATAAGATGCCCGAACATAAAGAAAAAGAAAATGATGTGGTTAAAAACTACATTTAACCAGCCGAGTGCATATTTTTTTACCACCTCGGGGAGTGTTGTCCGTCGTTGCATCCGACGTGTAGCAAATATACCTATACTATAAACGACCAATAATTGAATTACCATGCCACACATCGTGGCAAAATCTTTAAATTTTGCAAGGTACGGGACATGTAAAAACGGCAAGTGAATTATAAAAGCAACTACCAGCGCGCCCACGGCGATCTTAAGCCAGAACTCCGTTCTTAAAACGCCTCGGCCTAAACGCAGATAAAGTAAAATATCTAAGGAGACAAAGAGCGTGAAATAGTAGATTTTTAAAAGTATTTGCATGAAATAGTAGACCAATGTACAACATTTTTTGCGAAGCAGATACTACACCTTTCAGAACCCGCAAACAAAAAGCCCTTAACATCAAATGCTAAGGGCTTTCTTTATATCAAAATACGTTTTATACCGCTTTTCTTAACCGTATCAGCCGCATCCAGTGCATCACTTTCATCACCGGGTAAACCGGGTCGAACTCGAACCATTTTTTGGCAAAATTGGCGCTGTTGGGGTGTTTGTGATGATTGTTCTGGAACAGTTCGCCCAGCATTAAAAAGTCGAACGGAGTGGTGTTTTTTGATTTATCGTTGTTATCAAAATTGGCATAGCCGTATTTGTGCCCGCACCAGTTAACAATAGCGCCGTGTATCGGCCCCATTAAAAAGTGGATCGGCAGCAGCAAAAACATCCACCACTCGGTAGCAAAAGCAACGTAGAACCAAACGTATAAGGCACCAAAAAAAATACGAGAGGCGATAGTCGAGCCGATACGGTCGATCAGCGGCCATTCTGGGTAATTACCGGCAAAACGGGCCTCGGGCTCGCGGGTGCGGCGCAGGTGATCGCTATAGGTCAGTACAGTCGCCCACATCATCCTGAAAACATCCTTAAAAAAGTGCGGCGAGTGCGGGTCTTTTTCGGTATCGCTGTAAGCGTGGTGTTCGCGGTGCATAATGGCGTAGGCGCGCGGGTTTAAAAACGAGCTGCCCAGGCATATATAATCCAGCAGGTACAAAATACGCTCAAATACCTTACTGGTGGTGAACATTTTATGGGAGGCGTACCTGTGCAGGAAAAAGGTTTGGAAGAACAGCGACAAAAACCAATGCGCCAGGAAGAATATAAGGATGTACATGTTATAATTAACGGAAATAGAACGTCTAAAGTTTTCGGCTGCAAAATTATTAATTTTGGCTTAATACACGAATCTAATTTTGCGATATTGATAATTTCGCAGCCGAAGTTCTTAATGCACGCGCATTACAGGCGTATCGGGCTCTATCCGTTTTAAATTAATGTTACTCACGGGCTTAACCACGAGCGGTATTTTTTCGATACGCGTTTCGCTGGTATCCAAACCAAAGGCTTTGGCCTCGCTTTGCGCCAGTTTTTTGATGGCGAAATAACTGTTCAGAATAAAGCTTTCGCTGGCATTGAAAAGGTTATTGTACGACAGGAATTTTTCCATGATCACGAACCTGAAATCGGCCGCCAGGTGGTATTGGCTCAACGATTTGTATTTGCTGGTGATGTCAATCTCCTTACGTTTCACCATATCTTCAACCACATGGCGGAACAGCACATTTACCCGCGGCTGTATCCTGAAACCCAGCCTGAACTCTACCCTGATCACTTTACCCTTTTCAAGTTCATCGACACTGTACTCCATGGTATACGGTTCGTCAGTCTGCTCAATGTGGACGAACCAATACGTATCGGCCCGCTTAGGCATCCGGCTCATGATGGAGTAAATGATCTTTTGCTCTATCTGTTTGCTGTTATTGGCTTTGGTTAAATAAATGAGGTGCGTAGAGTATTTCGGTACGGATTCATCGGCGCTCAGGGCATTCAGCATCGGTATCTGGTCTTTCAGATCGATAAAATGCAGAAAGCGGTTATTGATCTTACGGGCCTTATACCAGATGTACATGGTAAATATCAGGCCAAACTCAAACACCAGGAAGAATAACCGTTTAACGATCTTAACTGCGTTCGCTACAAAAAAGGCCGACTCGACGCACAAAAACACGCAAAGGATAATGGTTACCAACCAAACCGGCCAATGTTTAACATACCGCATAAAGTAGTACATTAAAATGGTGGTCATGAGCATGGCGATGGTAATGGAAAAGCCATAAGCGGCCGTCATGTGTTCGGATGTACGGAAGTACAGCGATACTAAAATACAGCCAATACACAATATCCAGTTAATGCTGGGGATATAGATCTGCCCGCGGATATTGGATGGGTATTTGATGGTGATGCGCGGCCAGAAGTTCATGCTCACCGCTTCGCTGATCAATGTAAACGAACCGCTTATTAACGCCTGGCTGGCTATTATGGTAGCCAAAGTGGCTATAACCACGCTTGGTATTAAAAAAAAGTGCGGTACGATCTCAAAAAATGGGTTCACACCTTCAAAATTATACCCTTGAGGGCGCGTTAATACCCATGCTCCCTGACCCAGATAATTTAACATCAGAGCGGTTTTAACAAATATCCAGCTTACCTGGATATTTTTACGGCCACAGTGCCCCAGATCAGAGTATAGCGCTTCAGCACCGGTGGTACATAAAAACACTGCGCCCAGAAGCCAGAAGCCGCTTGGGTGATCAACGAGCAACCTGGCGCCGTAGTACGGATTTAAAGCTCTTAAAATGCTTAAATCGCCGGCTAACTGCACCGAACCCAGATAAGCTATCATTAAAAACCATATGGCCATCACCGGCCCGAATGCCGAGCCTACTACCTTGGTGCCAAACTGCTGGAAAAAGAACAGCAGCAACATAATGCTGATCACGATAATTAAAACAACGGCATTACCCGGAACAATATCCTTTGCAAAAGCCGGCACCAGGTTCAAACCTTCGATGGCCGAGGTTACCGAGATTGGTGGCGTGATGATCCCATCGGCAAGCAGGGTACCCGCGCCAACGATAGCAGGTATAGCCAGCCATTTGCCATAGCGCCTCACGAGTGCGTAAAGTGAAAATATACCGCCCTCGCCGCGGTTATCGGCCTGCAGGGTGATCACGATGTATTTGAATGTGGTTTGCAGGGTAAGCGTCCAGAAGATACAGGATATCGAGCCTAAAACAAGCGGGGCATCAACTTTGCCGCCTTCGTGCAAAAGGGTTTGAAAAACATACAGCGGTGAGGTACCGATGTCGCCAAAAATTATTCCGAGTGTGATTAAAAGACCAGCGAAGGTGACTTTTTTTAGATGGGGGTTCATTAAGGTGGTGTTATCAGGGGCATTTATTCATTGCGATAGATCAGATCGGCTTTATCGAAATGATAATCGCTATCAACGCACCCTGTGCCAATACAATGCCACCGGTAAACCTTAAATCTAAATCACTATTAAAATTCTGATTTTAAGTTAATTAAAAAAGAAAGGCCTGATCCCGGTCAAAAACAAATCCTATCAAAACGATAATTAATTTATCATTTTGATAGGGTAAATATGAGGGCGTTAGTCTCTATCGCGGCTCAATTTTGCAAAAACGAGCGGGTTTTCGGCCAGTTCGGCCGACTCTTTACGGTTACGTACAATATGGATAGCCGCAAACAAAGCTTCGCGAAACGAGGTTTCGGATGCCTGGTCTTTTCCGGCGATATCGTAAGCCGTACCATGATCGGGCGAAGTGCGCACTATGTTTAACCCAGCAGTAAAATTAACGCCTGATTCGAACGAGATCTGTTTAAACGGTATCAGACCCTGATCGTGATACATGGCCAGCACAGCATCGAATTTTTTGTACGATCCGTTGGCAAAAAAACCATCGGCTGCATAAGGCCCCATCGCCAGTATACCAGCCGATTTCGCTTCTTCAATGGCAGGGATAATGGTTTCTATCTCCTCGCCGCCAATCAGGCCGTTATCGCCGGCATGCGGGTTAAGGCCCAGTACGGCAATCTTTGGTTTACGTATCCAGAAATCCTTCTTTAAACTTTCATTCATCAGTTTCAGCTTCGAGAGGATACTTTCTTTGGTTACCTTTTGCGGGATATCGTTCACCGGGATATGGCCTGTAACCACCCCCACACGCAGGTCGTCGCTGATCAAAAACATCAGCGAGTCCTGACCGCCGGCTTTTTCCTGCAAATATTCGGTATGGCCGGCAAAATGGAAATTCTCGTTCTGGATGTTGTGTTTATTAATAGGCGCGGTAACCAGGGCATCAATTTTACCGGCAACAACATCATCAACGGCACGTTCGAGCGATTTAAAAGCGTATTTACCGCCGGTTTCGGTAGCCTGGCCCATTTCTATCTTCACATCCTCTTCCCAGCAGTTGATCATGTTGGCACGTTTGGCATTGGCCTGTGCGGGCTCGGTGATCACGTTAAACTGAAAATCGGTAATATTTAACGCCTTGCGATGAAACGATGCCACTTTGGTGTGCCCGTAAACAATAGGGGTACAATAATCCATTATGCGGCTATCGGCTAAAGTTTTAATAATTACTTCGAGGCCAATGCCGTTTACATCGCCTATGCTGATACCTATTTTTATTTTATCACTCATTTTATTTATGATTTCACCGGTGGGTTTTGATTTCACCGATTACATTCAAAGCTTATTAATTTATAATTGGTGTTCGCTTTCCGCTTTTGGCTTTCAGCTTTCTGCTCAAAATACAAATAAAAAGATTTTAAACCTCATTATCCGAACAAAGCACAAATATGACGTTATTTGCGTTAATATTAAATTTTATCGATGAGTATAGTTAAGGCGAAAAAACATTTGGGTCAGCATTTTTTAACCGATAAAAACATTGCGGGCAAAATTGTCGACAGCCTGAAACTACATGATCAATACACCCAGGTGCTTGAGGTTGGCCCGGGGATGGGCATTTTGTCCGATTTCCTGCTGCAAAAAACTGAATATGAGGCCTATCTTATCGATATCGACACCGAATCGTACCAGTTCCTGCAAAAAAAATACCCGCAGCTGGGCAGCCGGCTCATCAACGCCGATTTTTTGGAGATGGATTTTAAAACCGTTTTCCAGAACAAATTCGCCATTATCGGTAATTTCCCTTACAACATCTCATCGCAAATACTTTTTAAGGTGCTGGATAACCGCCAGCAGGTGATTGAGGTGGTAGGCATGTTCCAAAAGGAAGTTGCCGAGCGCTGTTCAGCTAAGCCTGGCAGCAAAGAATACGGCATACTGAGCGTTTTCTTGCAGGCCTACTATAAAGTTGAGTACCTATTTACTGTAAAAGCTGGTGTATTTAATCCGCCACCAAAGGTACTTTCGGCAGTTATCCGCTTAACGCGAAACGAAACAGGGCTGTTGGATTGCGACGAAAAGCTATTTTGGCAAGTAGTAAAAGCTGGTTTTAACCAGCGCCGCAAAACTTTACGCAATGCTGTTTCGGCAATTATCCCTAAAGATAGGATACCAGAAGATGCCCTGCTCGACCTGCGTGCCGAGCGTTTGAGCGTGGCGGATTTTGTAAGACTCACTAATATGATTAGTGATCAACGTTAAAACTTAAAAACCTCCTCAGTATACTTCGGCGCTTTTAAGTTGCCTTTGCCTTGCGCCAGTCTGGCTGGCGTATTCTCGGTTGAATGCCCATAGAAACGGGCAAAGTAAGTTTGATGTTTTTTAAAGGGTGTATCGGGTTTAAAGATGATCAGGCTATCGGTAATCTGATAAATACCCGGCTGCTCATTTTGATAATCTTTCATATCGGTGTCGGCAGGCATCCGGTAAACCGCCAATAGTTGTCGAAAGCCTTCTGCCGTAAGCGAGTCTTTTTTTAACTCCTGCAAAACAGCATAATCCAGCCCGCCCAAAATTACCGTTTGCGAATCCCTGCTTAGGCCAATGCGGCTATGATCGGCTTCGGTTACCGAAGCTGAGCGGCAACTTAAACAGGCCATCACCAAAAAAACAAGGTATCCGCGCCTCATATTTGAAATGCTTTTTATTAAAATTGTATCCTCAAATATACTCCGATGAAATTCATAGTCGAAATTTTGCTGACCGGCCTCGCCATTTTGATAGCCTCGTATTTTATACCGGGCGTACATGTTAACGGCTACTTTACCGCGGTCATCGCGGGCGTATTGCTGGCTGTAGTCAATGCCACCGTCGGCCTCATATTGCGTATATTGACCTTCCCGCTTAATATTTTAACACTGGGTTTGGTATCATTCATCATCGGGGTTTGTATGATATTGCTGGTAAGCCACCTGTTGGATGGTTTTTACGTGCATGGCTTTTTCAGTGCAGCGCTTTTCGCCATTGTGCTGGCCGTTATCAAAATGATATTTCACGGCGCCGAAAAAAGCCGGTAGTTATTTTTCAGCCAGGAGATCGTCGTTCAGCTTTTCAAACTCGCTGATAAATTCGGCATAGTAGTTACCCGTACCCGGCCCGCTAAAGCCGGTATGTATTTTACGCACATCGCCTTTTTTATCAATAATGATCGTTGTAGGGAAACCTAAAAAATTAGCGAGCATCGGCAGGCTTTTGGTAAGCTCCTTTTTATCGTTGGTATAACCGGTAATCAATACGGGGTAAGTTATATTGAAACGTTTTTTTAACTGTTCGATACTTTTTTTCGACCGGGCAAAATCTGTGCTCCGCTCATAAGCAAGGCCAACTATCTCTACACCTTTCGGGTGATATTTTTTGTAGAAATTTACCAGGTAGGCGGTTTCATCCATACAATTTGGGCACCACGAACCCATGATCTGCAGAATGACCACCTTGTTTTTGAAGCGGGCATCGCTTAACGATACCTTTTTACCGTTCAGATCCGTAAAGGTAAAGGCCATTTTTGTATAGCCGGGTTTTAAAGCTGTGAGCGAATACGCATCCGGTAACTTGGCGTTAGGGTCTTTTATGGCCGACCATTCATCGCTGCCCGAATAGCCCGAATAGAACTTGCCGCCGGTTAAGATGCAATTATTATTATGATTGATGGCAGCGGTAAACAAAAAAGCATGGCCGCCATCAAAGCACGAAAGGTACAGGCTATCGTTAGTGGTGGTACCCTCCAGGTACCGGTAATCGCCGGTGGTGGTTAAAAAGGTACCGGTAACTTTGGCGTCGGCCTGTTTAAATTCGGCAACGGTAGTATCACCACTGGCAAATATCGCGCTCCAGCGGCCTTGAACATTACAAGCTGCTTTGGGATCTTTAAAAAAACGATAATTTCCCGGTTCAGCGGCGAAAGCCATGGCCACATCCTTTTGTGGCAGGTGTTTTATCCAGTTCCCTTGCAATTTTCCATCAACCAGTCTGGCTTTAAATTCCGAATCGAATAACGGCATGTGGATAAATACCGAATCGCGCACCTGCTTTACGTCGGGCACTTTAAAACGCTCATTGCCGTTAATAATAACGATCTCTTTTTTGCCGAGTGTATCTTTAACCTCAAAGTTAAAAGGTATTTCGCGGCTGATGGAGTTTTGCAGCGTAGCATGCCAGATGCCGTTTTGAAGCCTGTTTTGTGCGAAAGCAAATGAAGATGCCAACAGCGCCGAAAGTAATATCAGGATTGATTTTTTCACAAAAATCAGATTAAAGTTTGTTGGATATCTCGTCAAGCTTGTCTAAAAAGCGTTCATTGAAAATCTGCTGACGTTCTAAAGCTGATAAAAACTTCTCATTAAAGGCTTCCTGAATTTCAGCTTGCTTGTGCTGCCACTCAAATTCCTTTATTGAAACATCGGTTAACACCTGCAAACGCTCATTAGTCTGGCTAATGAGTTTAGTATGAAGATCCAATATTTCAGCCTGTTGATCCTGCTTCCGCAGGAGTTCAGATATTCCAACCGGTAGATCTTTATCCGTCATATCACAAATATAACGAATCAATATTTATTTATTTCAGTACCTGTCGCGAGATGACAATCTTCTGTATTTCGGATGTCCCTTCATATATCTGGGTGATCTTGGCATCGCGCATTAAACGTTCTACATGGTACTCTTTCACAAAGCCGTAGCCGCCGTGTATCTGTACGGCTTCAACGGTGGTTTTCATGGCTACTTCGGATGCAAAAAGCTTGGCCATCGAGCTGGCCTGGGCGTAGGGTTGCCCATGATCTTTCAACCACGCGGCCTTTAAGCAAAGCAAACGTGCCGCTTCAATTTCGGTGGCCATATCGGCCAGTTTAAACTGGATGGACTGATGCTCGGCAATAGGCTTGCCGAAAGTTTTACGCTCTTTGCTGTAAGCGAGGGCCAGTTCGTATGCGCCCGACGCTATACCCAAAGCCTGCGAAGCGATACCGATGCGGCCGCCCTCGAGCGTTTTCATGGCAAAGGTAAAGCCGAAACCATCCTCACCTATGCGGTTTTCTTTAGGTACCTTAACATCGGTAAACATCAGCGAATGCGTATCCGACCCGCGGATACCCAATTTGTTTTCTTTAGGGCCAACGGTAAAACCCGGCGTGCCTTTTTCTACAATAAAAGCGTTAATGCCCTTGCTTTTTTTCTCAGGGTGTGTTTGTGCGATAACCAGGTAGGTTGACGCGGAGCCGCCATTCGTGATCCAGTTTTTGGTGCCGTTTAACAAGTAGTGATCGCCCATATCAACCGCGGTTGTGTGCTGCGATGTAGCGTCAGATCCGGCTTCAGGTTCAGAAAGGCAAAATGCCCCTATCTTTTCGCCTTTGGCCAAAGGCACCAGGTATTTTTGTTTTTGTTCTTCGGTAGCATAGTGCTCCAAACCATAGCACACCAGCGAATTATTAACCGAAACTACAACCGAAGCCGATGCATCGATCTTTGATAATTCTTCCATCACCAGCACGTAGGATATGGCGTCCATGCCGCTGCCGCCGTATTTAGGGTCGACCATCATCCCTAAAAAGCCCATTTCGCCCAGTTTTTTTACCTGCTCGGCAGGGAATTTCTGGTGCTCATCGCGTTCAATAACTCCGGGTTTCAGTTCGGTTTGGGCAAAATCTCTTGCGGCTTGCCTTATCATCAAGTGCTCTTCTGACAGGTCGAAATACATAAAATTGATAATGAATGGTTAGTTAACTGCACCAAATATAATAATATGCATGCATAGTAAATAAATTTTTAGCAAAAAAAGAGAGCTCTTTTGAAGCTCCCTTTCCCCTAATTAATTTAAACTATTGATTAAACCCAAAACAAAGAACACAAATCACTCAGCTTGGGTGTCTGAGAATTCAAGAACAATTTTTCATTGGTAGATGTAAATGTCTTTTTTTTCAATCGCCACACAATTGCTCTGTGGTTTAATAATAACAAAGGTATAGGCTGAAGGCTCGTCAAACAAATACGTATACGTCAGGAATTTTGATCTTTATCTAATATTTTAGTGCGTTTACTTATTCCACGATTAAATAATGAGGTAATTTTTTTAATAATTTGTTTAAAGAAGGCCCTTTATCAACGCATTGTTACATTTATAAAAATTTAATTCTTTAACTTTAGTTTTTCAACACCATACACACCGAGCACAATGTTGTTAACTGATTTTGAATATCTTAATACCTCCGAAATAGCTTTCAAAAAAAAGGTGGCGTTGCAGATCAAACGCCTCCGCAGGCAGAATCAGGTTAGCCAGGAAAAATTTTACAGCGAAACCAATATCAATATCGCCAGGCTCGAATCGGGCCGGGTTGATATCCGTTTAGATACTTTACGCAAAATATGCTACTATTTTGATGTATCGCTGTCGGGCTTTTTTCAGGGAATCTATTAAATGGACTTTGTAAGGGCGGTTGAAGCTTGGTGGCATGTGCAAAGCACACTCGAACTGATCGGGGTATTTACCGGTTTAATTTGTGTATGGCTGGCCGCCATCAATAACATCTGGAACTGGCCGTTCGCTATTATATGTACGGCTATTTATGTTTACATTTTTGAGCAGGCTGCCCTGTATGCCGATATGGGCCAGAATATCTATCTGCTGGGCATCAATATTTACGGCTGGTATTACTGGATCAAAAAACCAAAGGGTGAAGAAAAGCGACCGGTACTGCTCATCACTAAAAAGCAAATACTATGGTCGGTAATCGCGGTAACTGTTGTAACTCCTGCTTTGGGTTTTACCCTGGTTAGCCTGGCGCCGATATTAAATTACAAACCGGCCGCGTTCCCTTATCTCGATAGTTTTTGTACGGCCTGTAGCCTGGTGGGCCAGTTATTCCTGGCCCGCAAGGTATTGGAAAACTGGCTGATCTGGATTTTTGTTGACGTAATATACGTAGGCATTTATATTGTTAAAGACTTGAAGCCGACGGCTTTTATGTTTGGCGTGTATGTTGTGATAGCCTTATTTGGTTATCTCGACTGGCGCAAGGAGTATCGCAGACAAATACAAGCGGCAAATGGATAATGGCATAGTTAAAATAGCGATCGTCGGCGGCGAATCGACCGGCAAGTCGACCATGTCGGCTTACCTTGCTGACCATTACCATACGGTTTGGGTACCCGAGTACGCCCGCGAGTATTGCGAAAAGCTCACCGGGCCGCCTACCTGGCAGGATGAGATCAATATGTTCGACGGGCAGCTTGCGCTCGAAAATAGTTTGATCGGTAAAGCCAACAGGATACTGATTTGCGATACTACTTTTATTACAGTAAAGATCTGGAGCGACCATATGTTCGGGCAGGCGCCGCAGCAGGTGGTCGACGAATTGAGCCGTCACCATTACGATTTTTATTTACTGCTCAATATCGACCTGCCCTGGCAGGACGACCCGCTGCGCGATTTCCCCGATAAGCGCGAACATTTTATGCAGGTTTGGCATGATGAGCTTAAGGCCCTCAACGCCAGTTATGTATTGATATCAGGCTTGGGCCAGGATAGATATGACAATGCGGTACGCGCTATTGACAATTTTCTAAAATCTCTTCATTAAATTTAAGTTTTCGTGCAACGTTTTAAAAAACGTGGTGTCATTTATATCGAAAGCTAAAAACAACACTTGGAAGCCGTTTATGTCGACAAGCATTATGACCTGGTGGTCGAATGCAAACAAGGGAGCAAAAAGGCTCATTACGAATTATACAAGCTATACTCGAAGGCGATGTTAAATACTGCCTTCAGGATAGTGGATGATTTGGATGAGGCGCAGGATGTACTGCAGGAAGCATTCCTGGATGCATTCGCCCGTATAAACGATTTCAGGCAGGAAACAACCTTTGGCTTATGGTTAAAACAAATTGTGGTTCACCGGGCTATTAACCTGCTGCGTAAACGCAAAATGGATCTGGTTAGCATCGATGACGAACAAATTGAAAACCTGGCCGATGATGGTTTTTATGATGACGACGACCTGCAATACAAAGTGGCACAGGTAAAAGAAGCCATGAAGCTATTGCCCGAAGGTTACCGGGTTGTACTATCGCTTTACTTACTGGAGGGTTACGACCACGAAGAAATAGGGCAGATACTGAACATCAACGAAAACACATCGCGCACGCAATTTTTAAGAGCAAAAAGAAAGTTAATTGAAATTTTGAAACAGAGAGGTATAACATCATGAGCAAGCGATTAGAAAATTTCATCAAAAACAATAAACAAGAATTTGATGAACTGGAGCCGGATTTTGATTTATGGAATAAGATAGAACAGGGGCTAAACGTAAAGGAAGCAGCCATCCCAAAGCGCGAAGCCAAAACTTTTACATTGGGTTTTGTACTGCGTGTGGCCGCCATAGTATTTGTGGTAATGACGATAGGGTTTGTGTTTTATGTAAAAAACCAAAACTCAGGTAAAGCGACTCCAACAACCGAAATAGCCAAGGCCATTAACCCTGAATATGCCCAGCAACAGCAACATTATGCAAGCCTGGTGGCCAACAAACGCAGCGAATTAAAAACTTTGGCCAAGGCCGATCCTGAACTGTACAAAGAGTTTAGCGGCGAAATAGCCAAAATGGACTCGACCTATAAAAAACTGAATAATGATTTAGCAACCAGCCCTAACCAGGAAAGTGTTTTACGTGCAATGATCCGGAATTTGCAAATACAAACCGAGGTGCTCAATCAGCAATTACAGGTAATCGAACAGTTTAATCAAATGAAAAAAGAACAACAAAATGAAATCAAGAATATTTAACCCCTTATTAATTACTATAGTTATAGTAACCGGCATACATGGTATTGGCAAAGCCCAGACCACGACAGCCGAACAGCAAAAAGACATGGAAGCCCGCCTGAAGCAAATGGAGCTAAAGCTGCAGAACATGCAGGTAAAGATAGACAGTATGAAGCGGGTCGATAGCCTGCGGCTAAAGGAGAGAGTGGTTGTAGGCTACGGCTCAAATTTATACACCACGCCAAGGGCCATGAAGGTTACGCCAAGGACACCAACCACCGCAAGAACTCCAATGACCCTGACGGTACCTGCAACACCCATGAAATCGCTGGAACCGCTGGCTTTTAACAAAAGTTTTTCACAGGCATTCGCCAAATCGCTCAATTTGAATTTCGATGCCAGCGATAAAAAACTGGAAGAGCGCGTTAAAAGCGGCGAGGTGAAAGAAGTTAATAAAAGCTTCAGCAAAAGCTATACTATCGATCGCGACGACAAACTGGTGATCGATAATAAATGGGGTAAAGTAACCGTAAATACCTGGAACAAGAACGAGTTTAAGGTTGAAGCCCAGATACGCGCCGATGCCATGGAAACCGATGAAGCTCAAAAACTGCTGGATGCCGTTAAAATAGACGACAGCAAGGATGGTTCGGCCGTAACGTTCACAACAAAAGTTGAGTCGACCGATGGCAATAACTCATGGGGCTGGGGCACCAATAACGGCAAACCTTTTGTGCGCAAGGTGTTTATTAACTATACCATATATATGCCTGCAAAAAACCCGCTGCAAATAACCAACCGTTTTGGCGGTGTCGAACTGCCTGATTTTGATGGCAAAGTGACCGTTAACAGCAGCTTTGGTAATTTTACTGCTAAAAAGCTCGGCAATACCGCTAATGAGATAACTTCACGCAACGGCGCAACTACTATCGAAAGTTTGAACGGGGGCCAGCTAAAGGTGCAATATGGCAGCCTTGATTTGGGTACGGCAGAGAACCTGACCGTTGATGCCAATATCAGTGCGGTAAAGATCGGAAAGATCAAATCGGGCGCAACATTGAATGTGAAATATGGCCCGGGCGTACAGATAAGCGACCTGGATAAGAATGTAAAAAACCTGAACGTTACCACTTACATCGCGCCGCTCGAAGTTAATTTCAACAACAGCCAGAACTTCGATTTTGATGTAACGGTGCACAACAACAGTTTTGATTATGGCAACCACGATGTTACGGTAACCAGCCAATCGCCCGATGATACCCGCCGGTACAGCGCAACTAAAACCTACAAAGGGCACTTAGGAAAAGGTAACCCCGATAAACTGATCACCATTAAATCAAACTACGGGCCGGTAAAGTTTAATTTACAATAATCAACTCCACATATATCTATCTATTTAAAGCTCCCGCCTAAACGGTAAGGGAGCTTTAAACATTTTTGCTTATTATGCGTTGCCAAACCAACGTATACTTTATGCCGCAAAAAATCAGCATTTTTTGGTTCAGACGTGATTTAAGATTAGATGACAACGCCGGGCTTTACCACGCACTGAGAAGCGGGCACCCGGTTTTACCTTTATTTATTTTCGATACGGCTATCCTCGATAAGCTCGAAGATAAAGATGATGCACGCGCTACATTTATCTATCAAACCTTATCAGCGCTGAGCTTGCAATTGAAAAAATACCACTCGGATATCCTGGTAAAGTATAATACAGTTACCCATGCCTGGGATGAAGTGCTTAAAGAGTATAACATTACCGAAGTATACACCAACCATGATTATGAACCCTATGCCAGGGAGCGAGATGCGGCCATCAGAAAAAAACTGGCAGTCAGCGGCATTGCCCTTCATAGTTATAAGGATCAGGTGATATTCGAAAAAAATGAGGTTGTAAAAAATGATGGCAAACCCTACACCGTGTTTACGCCATATAAGCGAAGATGGTACGAAAAACTAAAACCCTTTTATCTGCAATCATATCCAACCGAAAAATACCTGCGCAACTTGTACAATACAGAATCCCTGAAAATGCCATCCTTGCAACAAATAGGGTTTACAGAAAGCCGTGCCGCTTTTCCCGATAAGGAATACAGATCTGTTATTAAGAATTATGCCGAAACACGCGACTTTCCTGCACAACCCAAAGGCACCTCGCATATTGGGCTGCACCTGCGCTTTGGTACGGTAAGCATCCGTAAACTGGCAAGCGATGCTTATCAGGCAGACGATAAAACCTGGCTCAACGAACTGATATGGCGGGAGTTTTATATGATGATCCTGTATCATTTCCCAAAAACTGCTGGTCACGCTTTCAAACCTGAGTACGATAATATTACCTGGCGCAATAATGAGCACGAATTTGAGGCCTGGTGTAAGGGCCAAACCGGTTACCCGTTGGTTGATGCCGGTATGCGTGAGCTGAATGCCACAGGTTATATGCACAACCGGGTACGCATGGTTGTTGCCAGTTTCTTAAGTAAACACTTATTGATAGACTGGCGCTGGGGTGAACGCTATTTTGCACGGAAGCTTTTGGATTACGAAATGGCCAGCAATGTTGGCGGCTGGCAATGGGCTGCAGGCAGCGGCACCGACGCCGCACCCTATTTCAGGGTTTTTAACCCCGAAATACAACTTAAAAAGTTTGACCCTAACCTTGAATATGTAAAAAAATGGGTTCCGGAGTATGCTGATTTCAGCACATATCCAAAACCTATTGTAGAACATGCTTACGCACGCGACAGATGCTTAAAAGCTTTTAAAAAGGCGCTGGCCGAAAAGCATTAATTGGTAACGCTTACTACGGTAACCTCAAATCTTAAGCAACTAAATGCAGGTATACTGCCAGACGATGCGTTGCCGTAACCCAAGGAAGAAGGTATCAATATAGATACTTGGCCGCCTGCAGTAGTTTTACTTATGCCCTCTGCAAAACCCGAAACCACATCGTATAATGTAAATGATGTAGCTGCGGTGCCATCGGTAGTTGTTTGCGTATCGAAAGTGGTGCCGTTAAGCAATGTACCGGTATATTGCACTCCAACAGTTGATGCAAGGCTGATAGGGTCGGTACCGGTGCCGGCTTTTACAATTTTATAGTAAAGGCCGGATGTGGTTTTGGTATAGCCCGACAGGCTGTTTGCCGTCATGTATTTTTGTATGCTGATATCGTCATAAATATCCTGGTTATTAATGTAGTTACCGGTTGCTGTGTTAATAACGGGTTTGCCGGTGGTCGGGTTAATATAAACGTCGTTATTAACCAGGCTAACCGTATAATCAAGGCATTGGTTACCATTAATGGTTATTGAGCCCGAATAATAGCCATTAACGCCAAATGCCAGGCGTGATGGTATCAGTAAGCGAACCTTACCGCCTTTTTTCTTTAGTATATTTTTAACCGCTATCTGTATATACAGGGGTGCGATGTGCCCAACATAAGTATTGGTATGATTGACGATCGTATCCGTTGCCGAATAGTCGTTATCAAAAGTATGATACGAGTATACATACGACACCAGGTCGGGGTAATCAACAACCGAGCCTGTGCCCTGCGTAATAATTTTGTAATAAATACCTGTAGTGTCGCCGCCCGTAGTATCGCGTTGAAAACCGGTTAAACCGTTTTGCGACATATAGGTTTGTATCGAGTTCTGGTCGAATTGTTTTATGGTAATATTATCGGAGCTTTTTCTGCATGATACTGATCCAAAAGTGACAACTGCGATAATGACGTAAAATAGTTTTTTCATTAAAATTTGTTCTTAGGCAGCGGGCTCGTGGCCTGTTGCCGCACGTTCAATCACGAACCTGGTATGTAATTAATTAGTTATATCGTAAAGTTTAATCGTAAAATCCAATATCGCATTGGCCTGCAGCCCCAACTGCGGTTGTGCATATGGGCCATAAGCATAACCCGAAGGTACAAACAAGCGGATAACACCGCCCTTTTTTATGTGCGGTATACCAATTTGCCAGCCTTGTATCACTCCGCCCAATGCAAACGACGGGTGAAAACTGTTGGTTTGTGCAAAATAGGTACTGCTGCCAAGCACCTTGCCCGTATAACCTACAGTAATAAGCGTTGAGCTTGTAAATAGTGCGCCCCCGGTTCCCAATGTATCGATAATGTAATACTCGCCTGTTGTTTTATCCCGGGCAGCCGAACTTAACAAATTATTGGCTACCAGGTAATTTTTGATGATCACTGTATCTTTGCCCAATTGTATCTGGGCCAACTCTGCATCGGTAGTTACCTTTTGACAAGCTGCGGCACAGCAACATAAAAACAAACCAATTAACAGTAACCTGCTCATAAACTATTCAAAGGGCAAATTTATCCTTTTAAAATTCAAAAACAGAACCTTAACATATTTTAACACATTTTATTGTGAAGTTTTTGCGGAAATAGAAAAGTCAGATTGAATTGCTTGTCACAAAACACAACCTTAAGCCCCCTTTCGAGCGGGTAATAGCCTATCATTTAACTAAATATTCGCGTTTAGTTCCCTCCTCGGGGAGGAGTGCGACAGGTAGTGATGTGGCAGGGAGGGGTTTGTTCGCCATACCCTGCGGAGAAACCCTCCCTACATCCTCCCAGGGGAGGGCATCGCACTTACCCTGTGCCCTTAAAACACAACCTGTCATCTGATGAGCTACGACCTCCGCAAGGAGGAAATAAAGCACAACAAAAAGGGCCATTACCTTTTCAGGTAACAGCCCTGGATATATATTAATGGTCAGTTAATAACAATATTTATTAGCCTCAATCAATTGTTTGGCAATACGTTGCCTTGCATCCTTGATATTAAAAGGCTCGGTTTTGGTAAAGCGTTTTAAGCCTACCATCATGGCCCGGTATTCGTCGCCCTCGGCAAAAGAGTTTAAAGCTTCTTTACCGGCAATGTACACATGGTCGGCAGCTTCGTGCAGATAAACGCGCATCATATCTAACTGGCCAGCGCAGGCTTCTTCGCCGCGTTGCTTTACCAGTTTTTCGGTACGTAATATAGTCGACTCTGCAATATATACATAACCAATAATATCTGCAATGTTCATTAAAATTTCCTGTTCTTTACCCAGGGTCATCATCAGTTTTTGCACTGCAGCACCGGCTATCATCAAACCTGTTTTCTTCAGGTTCTTCAGGATCTTTTTCTCGTACGCAAAAGGCGTTTCGTCAGGTTCGGCAAAATCAGGTATCGACATCAGTTCGGCCGAAACCGCCATGGCGGGCGTCATCAGGTCGAGCTCTCCTTTCATGGCACGTTTTAACAGCATGTCCACGATCAGCATGCGGTTGATCTCGTTGGTACCTTCGAATATGCGGTTGATACGGCTATCGCGATAAGCACGCTCCATTGGCGCCTCGGCGCTGTAACCCATGCCACCGTAAACCTGTAGGCCTTCGTCGACCACATAGTCTAAAGCTTCCGATCCCCAAACTTTCAGAATGGCGCACTCTACGGCAAACTGCTCAACCGATTTGAGCTTAGCTTTCGCCAGATCCATGCCGCCGGTGTGCAATGCTTCGTAAGCATCGTCAATGTTTTGCCCGGCGCGGTACGCGGCGCTCTCCACTGCATAAATGCGGGTAGCCATTTCGGCCAGTTTGTAACGGATGGCGCCAAATTTTGAGATTGGCAGTTTAAACTGGATACGCTCGTTGGAATAATTGAGCGCATGGTTAAACGCCATACGCGATGAACCTATGGCTGCCGCACCTAATTTGATACGGCCGATGTTGAGTATGTTAACGGCAATTTTAAAACCGTTTTGCCTTTCGGATAACAGGTTTTCGACCGGCACAGGGCAATCGTTAAAGAAAATCTGGCGGGTTGACGAGCCTTTGATACCCAATTTATGTTCTTCGGGGTTCATGGTAATGCCGCCGAAAGTTTTTTCGACGATAAAAGCGCTCAGGTTTTCATCGTTATCAATCTTGGCGAAAACAATAAATACATCGGCAAAACCGCCGTTGGTGATCCACATTTTTTGGCCGGTGATGAGGTAATGTTTTCCATCCGGACTTAATACTGCCTTGGTGCGGCCCGAGTTGGCATCCGAGCCCGAATTGGGTTCGGTTAAGCAATAGGCTGCTTTCCACTCGCCTGTACCCAGTTTAGGGATATATTTTTGTTTTTGCTCTTCGTTGCCGTAGTACAGAATCGGCAAGGTACCAATACCCGTGTGGGCTGATAGCGCCACCGCGAACGAGAAGCCTGCGCCAACAGCATCGGCCACCAGCATACTGGTATTGAAATTTTTGCCGAAGCCGCCGTATTCTTCAGGGATTGAAACACTCAGCAAACCCAACTCGCCGGCTTTATCCATTAAAGTTGGCATCAAGCCTTCCTCCTGCGCGTCTATCCTATCCAGGATCGGTAAAACCTCAGCGGCTAAAAAATCTTCGCAGGTTTTTTTGATCATCTGCGATTCTTCGTCGAACTCCTCAGGGATAAAAATGTCTTCGTAGGAGGTTTCTTTGATTACGAATTCTCCGCCTTTGATCGCCTTTTTTTCTACAGTTTCCATATGTTTTAGTATTGAGATATGCGTATTGCGTATTGCGATAGCTTATACGATAATATGCATTCGTTTTTTTTATGGCTTATATTTACTTTTTATCGGTATCAATTTTTTTCCGTCGCAGTACGCATAACGCAATACGCAATACTACCACTATAATATTTCAAAAACTCCCGCTGCACCCTGCCCGGTACCTACGCACATGGTTACGATACCGTATTTTTGTTTACGTTCTTTTAGCTCGTTTATTAATTGCACTGTTAGCTTGGCGCCCGTACAACCAAGCGGATGGCCCAATGCTATCGCACCGCCATTTACATTCAGCTTGCTTTGATCGATGCCTAATTCGCGTACAACTGCTAAAGATTGCGACGCGAAAGCCTCGTTTAACTCAAACAGGTCGATCTGATCCAATTTCATACCGGCTTGTGCCAATGCCTTTGGTACGGCGTATATCGGGCCGATCCCCATGATGCGTGGCGGCACACCTGCCACGCCGTAGCTTACCAGGCGGGCCAGTGGTTGTACGTTCAGTTCTTTTAGCAGCTTTTCGGAAACCACCAGCACAAATGCCGCACCATCCGATGTTTGCGATGAATTACCAGCGGTAACCACGCCATCGGCGCTGAATACCGGCTTTAGTTTCGCCAGCTTATCGATGCTGGTATCGGCACGCGGGCCTTCGTCGGTATCAACTACGTACTCGCGGGTTTTCTTTTTCAGGTTATCGTCGAGGTAGGTTTCCTTTACGGTGACGGGCAGGATGCCGTTCTTCATCCGGCCATCGGCAATAGCTTTGATGGCTTTTTGGTGCGACTGGTATGAAAACTCATCCTGATCCTCCCGGCTAACTTTATATACTTTGGCCACTTCTTCGGCTGTCAGACCCATGTTCCAGTACCAATCTGGGTGCGTTACCGCGATATCCGGGTTCGGCACGATCTTCCATCCGCCCATCGGTATCATCGACATGCTTTCCACACCACCGGCGATGATACAATCGGCCATACCCGAGCGGATCTTGGCGGTAGCTGTAGCAATTGTTTCCAGGCCGGACGCGCAATAGCGGTTCATGATGACGCCCGGAACTTTATCGGTATCCAACCCCATCAGCGAGATCAGGCGTGCCACGTTCAAGCCTTGCTCCGCCTCGGGCGAGGCATTGCCTACGATCACATCATCGATACGCTCTTTATCCAGGCCGGGCACCGATGCCACCAACCCCCGGATAACTTCTGCGGCGAGGTCATCCGGACGGGTGAACCTAAAAACGCCGCGCGGTGCCTTTCCTACGGCGGTACGGTATCCTGCTATGATATATGCTTCTTGCATCTCTTTTCAAGTATTTAGTAGTTGGTACAGAGTAGTTAGACTTTTTTCAATTTTTGTTGCAAAGAGAAATTCATCTTTTGTAATTCTTCTATACTCTCCAATAATTTATTTAACTCTTCTTTTTTAATATATCCCAAATTATTTGAGACTATTAGTTGCGTTTCTAATTCGTATGATGAAGCATGAGCAATTGATAAAAACTGAATAAACTCTTTATCTGAATTTCTACCAGCACCTTCGGCAATGTTTGATGGAATTGAAACCGCTGCTCTATTTATTTGGCTAATCAAGTTAAATCTTTCTTTGTCAGGAAAAGAACCTGTTACCAGATAAATTTCAGTTACAAGCGTTATCGATTTTTTCCAAACTATCAGCTCTTTGTATTTATGCATCCTCCATCTAAATACTATGTACTAAATACTCAGTACTAATTCCGTAACGTTTTACCTTTCGTTAGTATACTCTGTATTCTCTCCAACGTCTTCCTCTCTCCACATAGGCTCAAAAATGCTTCGCGCTCCAGGTCGAGCAGGTATTGCTCGGTTACCAGGGTTGGCGATGACAGGTCGCCGCCGCACATCACATAACCTAACTTTTCGGATATCTTTTTATCGTGCTCGGAGATATAATGGCCAGAGTACATCGAATTTGCCCCAATGTAAACCATGCCCAGTCCCGACTTGCCCAGCACCTTAATATCTTTACGGTGTGATGGCTGCGTGTACCCGGCATCGGCCAGTTCGATGGCTTTTTCTTTCGCATCGGCTATCAATCGGCTGCGGTTCATGCTGATGGAGTATTTATCTTTCAGCAGGTAACCCAGGTCGTAAGCTTCGGGCGCCGAAGTGGACACTTTGGCCATACCGATGGTGAGGAAACGGTCTTTCAATACGTTTTGCTCGATCTGCCCTTCAGTAAACGCATCCGAAGCGCGCAGGGCAAACTCCTTGGTACCGCCACCACCAGGGATCAGGCCTACACCAAATTCGACCAAACCCATATAGGTTTCGGCGTGTAACTGAACATGGTCGGCGTGCAGGCAAAACTCGCAGCCACCGCCCAAGGCTAAATTAAACGGAGCCGCCACAACCGGTATCGACGAGTAACGGATGCGCATCGACGTCTTCTGGAACATGCCCACGGCCATATTGATCTCGTCCCACTCCTGCTCAACGGCCATCATAAATATCATGCCCACATTGGCGCCAGCCGAAAAGTTGGCGCCATCGTTACCGATCACCAAGCCGCGAAAATCTTTTTCGGCAATATCGATGGCCTTATTAATACCCTGTAAAACCTCGCCGCCAATGGTGTTCATTTTGGTATGGAACTCGAGGTTCAGGATGCCATCACCAAGGTCGGTAAGCGTAGTACCGCTGTTTTTCCATACGGTTTTGCTTTCGCGGATGTTATCGAGTATGATAAAACTTTCGGTACCAGGTACGGTCTTATAGCTTTTGGTTGGGATGTCGTAATACTTTTTTACGCCGTTCTCAACCTTGTAAAACGATTCGTTACCACCATTCAACATTTCGTGTACCCAGGCGGCGGCTTCGTTGCCTTTGGCCTTCATGGCGGCAACGGTTTCTTTTACGCCGAGCGCATCCCAAACCTCAAACGGACCAAGCTCCCAACCGAAACCAGCACGCAGGGCATCGTCGATGCGGTACAATTCGTCGGATATTTCGGGGATACGATCGCTCACGTATTCGAACAGGCCGTAGAACGAGGTGCGGAAGAATTCGCCCGCTTTATCGGTGCCTTTGGCGTAAACCCGCATCCGCTCGCGCAGATTTTCGATGGGTTTGGTTGCTTCGAGCGTCGCCGATTTAACCTTGATCTGCGGTTTATATTCTAAGGTCTTCAGATCTAAAGCCAAAATTTCGCTCGAACCATCGGCATTTTTTACTTTTTTGTAGAAACCCTGTTTGGTTTTATCGCCCAGCCATTTGTTTTCGGCCATTTTTTTCACATAGTCGGGCAGCACGAACAGGTCGTGCGCTTTATCGTTGGGCAGGTTGTTGTACAGGCCGTTGGCTACGTTGATCATGGTATCCAAACCCACCACATCGCTGGTGCGGAAAGTGGCCGACTTTGGACGACCCAACGCCGGGCCGGTAAATTTATCGACTTCCTCAACCGTCAGATCCATTTTTTCGACCAGGTGCAGCAGCGCCATGATGGAGTAAACCCCAACACGGTTGGCGATGAATGCCGGCGTGTCTTTACATAAAACCGTCGTCTTACCTAAAAATTTGTCGCCGTAGTGCATCACAAAATCGATTACTTCGGGCGAAGTTGAAGGTGTCGGGATAATCTCTAACAAACGTAAGTAGCGCGGCGGGTTAAAAAAGTGCGTTCCGCAAAAGTGCGCCTTAAAATCGTCGCTCCGGCCTTCGGCCATTAAATGGATCGGAATACCTGAGGTGTTTGAAGTGATCAGCGTACCCGGCTTGCGGAATTTTTCGACCTGGTCGTACACTTTCTTTTTGATATCGAGGTTTTCAACAACAACCTCGATAGTCCAGTCGCAACCGGCAATATCCTTCATGTTATCGTCAAAGTTGCCGGTGGTGATCCTGTTCAAAACAGCTTTAGTAAATAGCGGTGAAGGGTTCGATTTGGCGGCGGTATCTAAGGCAGCATTGACGATGCGGTTTTTAACTTTAGGGTTATCCAAAGCCAAACCTTTGGCCTGTTCATCGGGGAGTAATTCTTTGGGTGCGATATCCAGCAATAATACCTCAACGCCGATATTGGCGAAGTGGCAGGCAATGCGCGAGCCCATCACACCCGAACCTAAAACCGCTACTTTTTTTATTATTCTTTTCATGGTAAATAAGCCCCTCCTAAATCCTCCCCGGGAGGGAGGACTTATAAAGAGGAATTTTTATTCGGGTTTATAATCAATGGTCAGTTGGTTGATCTTTTTAAGCGTATCGATCAGTTGCTGTTTTTCGCCGTCGCTGATGTGGGCATCCAGGTAGTCGTTAAATTTACGCACCACAACACGGGCCAGGTGGCGTTTTTCTTTACCCAGGTCGGTCAGTTGTATCTTTACCGAGCGTTTATCGCCCTGGTTCGATTCGCGGTAGATGAGGCCCATATCCTCCAGGTTGCTCAGCATCCGCGATAAGCTGGTTGATTTTAAACCCAGCAGGCCGGCCACTTCGGTAACAGTGGTACCCTCTTTATCGTCGATATTAATTAACAGGTAACCGATGGATTGGGTGATGCCAAACTCGGCTGCCAACTGGTTGTAACGGTTTGCTACCGTTTGCCATACTATCTTTAAAAAATAATCGGTGGTTTCCTGGTGTTTCATTAATTTACTATGCAAGCATAACAAATATATGGAGTAGAAATTTAGTATGCAAGCATAATTTTGAGAAAAAGTTTTGGCTGGTAAAACTTGATATTCGGTTAAATTTTATGTATATTTAAAGGAGCTCCTTTAACCGGAGCTTTTATGTACGTTGGTGATGATACCGGCAAAGGTTGCGAATTTTTCCTACAATTTCCCCCCTGTGTGCTTGCGAAGGATTGAATGGGAAGTTTTTTGCAGAACACCCATAAATACCCATGTGCCCTGATCGGCATTGATTATCAGTGTGTCAAAGTCACTTTTTCGGGAACAAAATCATTTACGGCCAAAAAGCTCCGTAAATTAGTTATAATTAGCCCTTTTTAAATGAAACACCTGTTTATAACTCTCGCAGTATTGTTTGCAGCTCTTGCTGCAAAACCTCAAAACACCAGTCATATTGATTTTGCCAAACTACCCTCATTAGCCTGGAAGTTTAAGACCGACAGCGCGGTAATGGCCTCGCCGGTGGCTGAGGGAACGACTGTTTATATCGGCAGCCTGGATGGCAATTTATATGCGCTTAACCTGGTGACGGGTAAAATGAGCTGGAAATTCAAAACCGGCGGGCAGATACGGTCGACGGCCTGCATTTACAAAAACAGCCTGATGTTTGTTAGCGGCGACGGTTTGTTTTATTGCCTTGACAAACGCAGCGGCAAAACGTTGTGGACATTTAAAACCAGGGGAGAGCGGCAGTACGAGTTGTTTAGCTTTGCCGATTACTACCAATCGTCGCCCATAGTGGCAGATGGCTGGGTTTATTTCGGCTCGGGCGATGGAAACGTTTATGCCTTAAACGCCGGCAACGGCAGCCTGCGGTGGCAATTTAAAACAGGCTCGGTGGTACATGCCACGCCTGCCATTGATAAAGGCAAATTGTTTATCGGCTCGTTCGACGGGTACTTTTATGCGCTCGATGCGGCCAATGGGCAGTTGATCTGGAAGTTCAAATCGGTCGGGCATAATTATTTCCCCAAAGGTGAGATGCAAGGCTCGCCTGCGGTGTTTAACGGACTGGTATACGTGGGCAGCCGTGATTATAATTTGTATGCTATTGATGAAGACGGCGGTTACTGCCGCTGGAACAGGCCTTTCCCGCGCGGCTGGGCCATGGCTACCCCGCAGTTTAAAGATTCGGTAATGTACGTGGGTACATCTGATGACTACGAGATGCATGTCATCAACCCGCGGTCGGGTGCCACTAAACTCAAAACCAACTTAAGGTTTAACATTTTTGCGCCCTGCAGCTTTACCGATTCGATGTATTACGTAGGCACGCTGATGGGCAAACTCTTTGGCGTATCGGTAAAGGACGGTAGCATCAGGTGGTCCTTCAATACGGATAATTATAATAAAAACCGGTTCAGCTACCTAAAGGAAAATGATGATTACCGCGATGATATCGGCCAAATATTTACCGCCGAACACGGGCAATTGCGATCGTTATACCAATTGGGTTCGGTTTTTTCGCAGCCTTGTATTGCACAGCATTACATTGTGTTTACCAGTATGGATGGTAATGTGTATTGTTTGACTTCGTGATTTTGAGGAGCGTTCTTTGAAAATACCCATAAATACCCATGTGTGTTGAAAGTATCAAGTAGTTAGTATCAAGTAGCAAGACAAGAGGAAAATCAAATACTTGATACCTGATACTTGCGACTTGATACTAAACTCAAAATACCCACTTTTACCACCCTATCTTGGTATCATCCCCCCTCGGGTCGGCGCCGCCTTCGTAGTAGCCCCATTGGGTAAGCAATATGGCATCTACCCGGCCGCTGGTACTTTTGCGCTGTACCAGTTTGTAACCTTTTTGGGTAAGACGGATCTGTGCAAGGCTATCTATGGCCCCTTTTTCAAAGTCGACCTGATCGGGCAGCCATTGGTGGTGAAAGCGTTTTGAGCTGACGGCCTTTTGCATGCTTTGGTCAAACTCGATAACGTTGAGGATGGTTTGAAAAACCGAGGTGATGATGGTTGAGCCGCCGGGCGTACCTACCACCATGAACAGCTTACCGTCCTTTTCGATGATGGTGGGCGTCATGGATGACAACATGCGTTTGCCGGGTTGTATCGCGTTGGCTTTACCGCCTATCAAACCAAACATATTTGGAACGCCGGGTTTGGCGCTGAAATCGTCCATCTCATTGTTGAGTAAAAAGCCGGCGCCCTTGACAAATATTTTGGAACCGAAGCCGCCGTTCAATGTGGTGGTTACAGAAACCGCGTTGCCATCACGGTCGACGATGGAATAATGAGTAGTCTGATCGCTTTCATAGCCCACAAACGAGCCTGGCTGAATAGCCGTACTGGGCGTAGCGGCCGCAAGGCTAAAGGTTTTCATGCGCGATGTAACATAGGCCGGATTGAGCAGGCTGTCGACCGGTACTTTGTAAAAATCGGGGTCGCCCAGGTATTTGGAACGGTCGGCATATACCCGGCGCTCGGCTTCGGCCATCAGCTGGATAGTTGAATCCTTATTGAAACCCCATTGTTTGATGGGATAGGGTTCAACCGATTTGAGCAGTTGCAGCAAAGCTATGCCGCCACTCGATGGCGGCGGCATCGTAATTATTTTGTAGCCTTTGTAGGTACCAACAATAGCGTTACGCCAAACGGAGTGATAAGCTGAAAGATCGGCCTTAGTGACCATACCTTTGCCGGCCTGCATTTCGGCAACCAGGCTATCGGCAACGGCGCCCTCGTAAAAACCGGCGCGGCCCTTATCGCGGATCAGCTCGAGGGTTTTGGCGAGGTCTTTCTGCACCAGCAGGTCGCCTTCTTTCCAGGGCGTGTCTTTAATGAGATAGGTTTTGCCGGGGTTGCGTTCTTTGAAATCTTTTTGCGATGCGTTGAGCGCATCGGCCAGTTTTTTGGTGATCTTGAAACCATCGCGGGCCAGATCGATGGCCGGTTGCACCAGCACTTCCCATTTGAGTTTACCATATTTCTGATGCGCGGTGATCATACCGTCGACACTGCCCGGCACACCCGATGCCTGATGTGTGGCAATACTCATGTTTGGCACTACGTTGCCGGCAGGATCCAAAAACATATTTACCGAAGCTGAAGCCGGGGCTTTTTCGCGAAAATCGAGCGTATTGGTTTCGCCTTTACCCGAGCGGTACACCATAAACCCGCCGCCGCCGATATTACCGGCTTCGGGATAGGTAACAGCCAGCGCGAACTGCACCGCAACGGCTGCATCTACAGCGTTACCACCTTTTTTCAAAATATTGATGCCTACCTGCGCAGCATCCGGGTAGGCACAAACTACCATGCCGTTGGTAAATTCGTCGCCGTTGTTCCGCCCCAGCTGACCTTGCACACAGCCCAAAGGCAAAAAAAATCCTGCCAGTACAAGCAGGATGATATATCTTGATCTGAATGGAATTTTATACATGATGCGTATCTGCCTGATAAATTTTCTCGACTAATTTATCATATTTTTTCAAGATCACCTTACGCTTTAAACTTAGTTTGGGTGTCATCTCGCCTCCGGCTATCGACCATTCATCAGCAACAAGCTCAAATTTTTTTACCTGCTCCCAATGGCCGAAGTTTACATTATACCGGTCGATCTCGCGCTGATACTTGGCAATAACCTGCGGATTGGTGATGATCTCTTCGCGGGTAGTATAGGCGATACCTTTCTTTGTGCACCAGTCTTTCAAAGCATCAAAAGCGGGCAGGATGAGTGCTGCCGGAAAACGCTGGTTCTCGCCGATAACGATGATCTGCTCAATAAGCGGCGACTCTTTAAATTTATTTTCGAGGGTTTGAGGCGCTACGTATTTACCGCCGGCAGTTTTGAATATCTCTTTTTTACGATCGGTAATACAAAGGTATTTGCCATCAAGCAGCACACCAATGTCGCCGGTATGGAAAAAGCCGTCGGTATCGATCACCTCGGCTGTGGCATCGGGGCGGTTATAATAACCTTTCATTACGTTCGGGCCCTTTACCAGGAGTTCACCGTCTTCGGCAATTTTTACGGTAACGCCTTTCAAAACAGGGCCAACGCTGCCCAGCTTGGTTTGACCGGGGAATGGCGCATTTACAGCAATAACCGGCGAGGTTTCGGTGAGGCCGTAGCCTTCGAGCACCTTGATATCGGCAGCCCAGAACACACGGGCCAAACGGGGCTGCAACGCTGCCCCGCCCGATACGATAGCAATAATGTCGCCGCCAAGCGCCTCGCGCCATTTGCTGAATACCAGTTTACGGGCAATCTTCAACTGTGTTTCGTACCACCAGCCATTGGCGCCGTCGAGCTCGTATTTCAACCCCAGTTTCAGCGCCCAGTCAAAAATTGCCCGTTTGGCGCCGGTCAGCTCACTGCCTTTGGCCACGATCCTGTCATAAACCTTTTCTAACAGGCGCGGTACCGTAGTAAAGCAATGCGGTTTAACATCCTGCATATCGGCAACAATGGTATCCATGCTTTGGGCATAATAAATGGAGATACCGAGGTAGATATACATGTAGATCACCATGCGCTCAAAAATATGGCTCATGGGCAAAAAGCTCAAAGCCCGGTTTATTTCTTTAGGGTAGAGTTTGGATGATTCGAGCACGTTGCTTACCAGGTTACCATGGGTCAGCATCACTCCTTTTGGCGTGCCTGTTGTACCCGATGTATAGATCAGGGTCAGCAGGTCGTCGGGTTGTACACTTGCCCGGTAAGCATCCAGGTCGGGTTGCTGGTTCGCCTTACCGGCTTCCACAATCTCGAGCCAGTGTTTAACTCCGGATATCTTTTCGTAGCTGTATATCTCCAGTTCAACGCCGGTTTTAGCTTTCACCTGGCTTATTTTGGTACAGATATCCTTGTCGGATACAAAAATGAGCTTGATACCGGCATCTTTTAAAATGTATTCGATATCGGCGTCGGCCAGGGTTGGGTACATCGGTACCTGGGTGGCGCCTATCTGCATAATACCGAAATCGCAAAAATTCCATTCGGGCCGGTTGGGCGACATGATAGCCACTTTATCATTTTTTTGAATGCCGATGGATAACAGACCGTAACTCACATAGTCAATCGTTTCGGCAACCTGCTGTGTTGCATACCTGCTCCATACACCCGATTCTTTATGCGCAAGCATATCGGCCTTCGGAAATTTTTCCAGATTGTACGGTAGCAGATCAAAAACCCGGGTGATGGCCATGGTAGTAAAATTTAAGTTCAAAATCGGTTTAAACGGTCGGCAGTACGGTTTTTATACCATCCTTACCAAAGGTATAATATAATACTTTTTATAACAAGGGAGTTTTAAAAATATTATGCATGCATAGATATTTTTTTACAAAAAACGGGGAGGCCCAATACTTATTACTGTTTTGTAACGTTTTTGTGGCTGATGGCAGAAAATTTGTTTCTTTGCCGCAGTTCAACTAAAACGCTATTATGAAAAAGCTACTACCTTGTTTAATCGTATTTAACCTGTTCTTATTTGCTGCACAATCTGTAAGCGCGCAAACCTATCAAACCGCCTTTGGCCTCAAATTCGGCGGTTACGAAAATGGCATTTCGGCTAAATATTTCTCGACCAAAGATATCTCGCTCGAAGGTGTATTAGGGTTCCGTTCGCACGGTATCGTTTTTACCGGATTGTACGAGATCAATCAAACCGCGTTCGACCTTGCCGAGCTTAAATTTTATTATGGCGCCGGCGCTCACATCGGTTCTATCAGCAGCTCGTATCAACGTATAGGCAGCAGCAGCCAGGATTACAATGGTAACTCTCTTTTGCTTGGAGCCGATGCCGTTGTTGGTTTGGAATATGTGATCCCGAAGTCGCCTATCGCGATCAGCCTCGATCTTAACCCGCGCATCGAATTGGCTTCCGGTCCGTTCTTCGATCTGGCTCCGGGCCTTGGTATCAAATACACGCTTTGAAGTTCGGCACGATGCAAACAAAAAGGCTCCCTGGTACCGGGGAGCCTTTTTGTTATTTGAGTACGGTTATTCGTCGTACATAAGTTTTATCGTCTATCTTCAGCTGCAAGAAATACACCCCATCCGGCAGGTTAGCTACATTCACAATAGTATTAAATGGCCCCTGCGGTAGCTGCTGCGTGCTGGAGAAAACACTTTGGCCTATCGCATTTTTGATCATCAGCGTAAGCGGTTCGCTCTTTGTAGCAACAAAGGCTATATGCAGTTGCGTGCTTGCCGGAACCGGGAAGACGGCCAATGATATGTCCGAGCCGTCGCCGGTACTTGTTGCGGGCAATACAAAACTAAAATCGTCTGATTTGGATACACAACCACTGACCGTTGTTACGTCAACACGGTATATACCGCTTACCAGGGGCGTATAGGTTTGGCTGGTAGCGCCCGGAATAAGTATCCCATTTAGGTACCATTGGTTATTTGATGTAAAATTTGATGTAAGCTTTGTGCCATTTAATGTTATGGCAGGCTTGGCAAAATTAACAGCTATCCTTGGCCCGCCAACACAATCAAGGCTCTTAACCTGCATATTGTAGAAAAAGTAATAAAAGTTTCTGTAGTATGTAGTATCTGATGGATTGGTTGCCGAGGTTGCACTATTGCCCGTAATGCTAAAGATACCGTTCAGGGTAAAAGGATAGCCCGTTACACCGCCGTTGTTACGGTAGATAGTAGCCGCGTCCGGATAGCTTACGTTGATGGAATAAGTACCCGCAGTTGGCAAAGCCAGGTTGAGCTGATAAACTTTACCCTGATCATTTGGATCATCCGGCTGATCTCCTGCAGCGGCCACAGTTCGTGTAGCAGTAACGTTTAATGTGGTCGTCGAAACCGTAATGCCGCTTGAATTAGTCACCGAAAACACAATGGTGCCCGGGTTGCCTATATACAATTTTGCACTCTGAATAAGGATAGGAACTTTTGTACTGATGTAAACGGCAGGCGTATATTGGTTGTATCCGCCGGCAGTAAATGTGTTTTTAGTTGGCGGACCAATTGTACCGCTAAAATCGTTAACCCCGGCATAATAAACGTTGTTAACCGGCGCTACTGTTGTATTTACGCTTGCACCGGCAGTAAAAGGCAGGGCGTCGCCTATATTTTTGTACCAGAAAATAGTTCCGTTTGCGGTTCCGCTTAAATTATAAAGTTTTAGGTCGGTACAATACGAGGCCAGTGCCGACGATATTACCGGCACGGTATTGATCACTTCATTGGCCGTTACCTGGTTATTGGTGCTGTTCAAATCGGTACTCAGATTCGATGCCGCGGTAACTGAATAGCTTGCGCCGGCCACTGCGTTAAATGTTCCCGATAGTTGAAAATCGGCTTGCGAACCTGCGGTTAGCGGCCCGGCATAAACTTCGTTCAATGTGGTTACAGCGCCTCCTGCGGTTGGTGTTATGGTTACCGTTACCGGGATGTTACTTAACGTCGTTGTTCCGAAGTTTTTGATCTTAACAGATACCGGGCTGGTTGCCGATGCACAGGTCCCGCTGACAGCGGGGCTATTTACCGCTATCACGCCCGCATCAATGCTCGCTTGTAAAAATTTCACTGTATAGTCCTGGGTTTCACCTTTTGCGTACGAACCGCACGCGCTGATAGTTGCCGGATCGGTAGTTTCGCTCAACACCAGGCGCATTGCACTTAAATTACCCGGTGTAACTGTGGTAGGCACCGTAATATTTGTGGTAAAAACACCATTAGCCGCGTATACTCCCGACGTTGCTACCAGTTCGTTGCTATCGAAGGTGCCATTACCGTTCCAATCGATATAGGCTTTAACTATCTTGTTAAAATTTGAGCCGCAAGTACCTAAAGATATGCTCAGAGCATAAGTTTTACCTTGTTCAAGAGATGCAACCATGCTTGTATTATTAGTATAGGTGGTACATCCGGTTGGCGAAGTATAATTCAGATCGGCAAGGGTTACGTTGGTAATTTTCGAATCTGCGTTCGATGCAGGAGCAGATGCACAATACACAGAGCCTCCGATACCTGTCACAATTAGCGAGTAAGGCTGGCTGGTAAAGGTAAGCGTACCTTTGTGGGTTACCGTTATCGTGTAAGCTTTGCCCGGAATAGTGCCTTGCACATATACCTGTTCAACATTATCGCGGGTATTATCGCCGGTTGTTGCATTAGTCGATGGCGAATTCGGGTCCAGCACCCATGGCTTAAAAGTTGTTGTGCCATCGGTAATCCTGATATCCAGGTCGTTAACCAGTTTCGGGGTACGATCGTTTATTACACCTACTGCGTTTGCTGTACCGGCCGGGTCTGTCCAGCATATTGTTGCCATTAACGCACCATTGCCCGATGCCACAACATTATAAGTTTGAGTCTGCCCCTGCGTCAATGTCTTCTCGGCAATCATGCTTTTTGTCCCGTTATCGGTAATGGCCTGTGCTGCCGCGCCCATATCCAGTAAGCCCCAGCCATACACATAATCGGGGCCGGGGTTACCTGCATCGAGTGCAGTATGGCACACCAAACCCTTTAAGGTGGATGCATTCATGAAGCTGGCATACTTTTTTGTATAGTACTCCTGCAATAAGTATAGCGAGCCGCTGACATTTGGTGTTGCCATTGATGTACCTGAAAGCACGCCATAAGCATTTGTAGCAGTTGTAATTGACGAAAGCACATTAACCCCCATGCCACAGATATCGGGTTTTACCCTGCCGTCGTCAGTCGGGCCCCAGCTGCTAAAAGATGACATTTGAACCGAGCTGCTCCCGCTCGGGCCGTTCGGCAACTGGTTTACTGCACCAACTGTCAACACGTTTTTTGCTACCGCATGCGAATCAAGATTATCGTAGGTTAGCTGGCTGCTGAGGTTGGCCGGGCGCGGCCCTTTATTTACTATTGTCTGATCGGTACGGCTGGTATACCCATAATAGGTTGAGCCCACCGCCGGACCATTATAACCACGTGCATTACCGGCCGCAAACACCATCAAATAAAGCGGAGCCGCAACCGCTGTCTGATCTAAGGCGATAGAAGTAGAGTTATACTGCCCAAAGTTATAATCTTCCGAGTCTCCCGGTAAACCGTACCACTCCCACCTTGTGCCTGTATAGTTCCAGCCAAAAGTATAACCATACGAATGGTTTGAAATGAGCAGGCCCGATGCTGCGGCCGCAATTTCGGATAGCTCGTTATTAAAATCGTAAGATAACAATGATGTTGCCCCGAATGACATGCCCTTGGCCGGCGCGTACACCCCTTTAGCTATCATGGTACCCGCTACGTGGGTCGAATGATCGATAACTGCTGCCGTCGAATTATCCTTGTTGACGATATTCTTGCCGGCAAACTCCTGATGAGCTGCATACACGGTACTACCATCCCAAATAGCCAATTTATTAACCAAGCCCGCGGTCGACCCATCCAGGTTCAGATTAAGGGCGCCTCCGGGTTGTACGGTATTGGTGCGGGTGGTTGCTGCCGCAATCACGTTATCGTTTGTTTTAAGATAAACGGGGAAACCAAGTTCGTTAACCCCATCCAATACCAACACAACACCCTGCGGCGCAGTTTTAAATACCGGCCAGCCTTTTTGTTTGGCCAGTTCGAGCGCGCGTTTGTGTTTTTCCTGGTAGGTGGTATTTAAAGTTTTCGACAGATCCGTCAAATGTTCTTTTTTTATCGCGTCTGTTACCAGGTCCTGCGAAAACGCATTCCCGGCACCAAAAACAAACATTATTAACAATAAAAAAGATAAAGAGTAAAGTTTCTTCATATATAACCTGCAGTCAAAGTTTAACAGTTTAATTTAACAGAGAATAATAAAAATGTAAAACGTTATATTAGTATGAAAGGTATGAAAAAAAAATTATTATTTATGATGTTGCTTACTTCTTTTGCTTTTGCTAACCAGGCGACGCGTATTAAGCAAGGCATCAGCGGTACAATTTTGTTAAAAACAGGTAATGCAATGCCATCTCCCGGTCGTCCGGTTAGCAACGGCACACCAGTGGCCCGCAATATTTTTATTTACGAATTAACGCGCCGAACGGACGCCATAGCTAATGGCACCTTGTACAATCACATCAAAACCAAGCTGATAGCCAAAACAAAAAGCGACACTACGGGCCGGTACGCCGTAGCGCTTCCAACCGGTAAATATTCTGTTTTTGTCGAAACCGAGGGCGGCCTGTTTGCAAATCTACTCGATGATAAAGGAAACATCAACATGGTTGAGGTAAAAAAAGATAGCGTAAGCAAGTGCAATATCGTGATCAATAACTTAGCTTTTTACTAAGCAAAGTTGCTACGATAGATATTTACCCACGATAGGCATCCGTCGGCCCATTCCGAATGCCTTTGGCGAAACCCTTAATATCGGTGGCGTTTGATAACGTTTATGCTCGGCGCTGTTAACCAGTTTAATAATACGTTTTACTACGGCCTCCTCGTAACCCATTGCAATAATTTCGGTGGATGATTTACGGTTTTCGATGTATTCCAGCAAAATGGTATCCAGTATATCGTATTCAGGCAGCGAATCCGAATCTTTCTGCCCTGGCCTCAATTCGGCCGATGGCGGTTTCACTATCGAGTTTACCGGTATGATCTCGCGGTCTTTATTGATATGATGTGCCAACTCGTAAACCTGGGTTTTATAAACATCTCCCAAAACCGAAATACCGCCGCACATATCGCCATACAATGTTCCGTACCCTACCGCCGCTTCGCTTTTATTAGAAGTGTTGAGCAGTATATAACCAAATTTGTTACTCATGGCCATCAATAATACCGCCCGGCTGCGCGATTGAATATTTTCTTCGGCAATGTTAAATGGCAAGCCTGCAAATTGCGGGTGCAAAGCAGCCTCAAAAGCATCGGTTACATCTTTTATCGCAATAGTTTCGCTTTTGCATCCTAAATTCTTTACCAGATCTTCAGCGTCGGTAATAGAATGGTCTGTCGAATACTTTGACGGCAGCAGCACTGCCATCACATTTTCGGGGCCTAAAGCTTCTGCGGCAAGCGCGCATACCACTGCCGAGTCTATCCCACCCGATAAACCCAGTATGGCTTTGGTAAATCCCGATTTATAAAAATAGTCGCGTATACCCAGTAACAAGCCTTCGTGTATCTGTTCAATATCCGTCGCACGTTGTGGTTTTATTCCTGTAGCATGCCCGAAGCTCACTACCGACCCATCATCTTTTTTATCAACCTGGTAATAGGCAATATGTTCTTTAAAATAAGGTAATTCATCGATCAGGGTCCCGGTCGCATCAAACACAAGCGATCCGCCATCGAATATCAGCTCGGTTTGAGCGCCTACCTGGTTAATGTAAAACAGCGGCATTTGATACTGTTTGGCGTTATTGCTTAAGATGTCGATACGCTCCTCGTCGTGGTTATACGCAAACGGCGATGCTGCTATATTGATCATTACATCGGGCTTCTGCTCAATCAGCTTGTCCATTGGCCGGGTAATATAGAGCGGATTTTCGATCGTGTTCCACAAATCTTCGCATATCGTCAGCGCTATACGATGCCCCTTAAAATCGATGCAGTTAAAATCGGTTTCGGGTTCAAAATAACGGTACTCGTCAAATACATCGTAGTTTGGCAGCAATGCTTTATTCACGATAGCTTTCACCTGCCCATCGGCAATAAAATAGGCAGAGTTAAACAGATCCTTACCTTCGTCTTTTAAATTATAAGTTGGCAACCCGATAATACAGGCAACATCGGTACATTCGGCAGCAATCTGTTTTGCCGATTCTTCGCAAAGGCCAATAAATTCTTTGAACTCCAAAAAATCGCGGGCAGGGTAGCCGCAAACACACAGCTCGGCAAACACAACCAGGTCGGCGCCATTTTTTTGGGCAGCCCGTATGGTATTTATAATTTTATTGGTGTTCGATTCAAAGTTCCCAACGTGATAATTAAGCTGTGCTAACGCTATTTTGATCATATATATTCAAGGTAGTGAACAATAGTACCGGCAAAAATCAGTTTTTAAATATAATTTTGTGTTCGTATGACCGTATTCCGCCAGTATCTTCCGAAGCAAATTTACCTTTTTTTTTCGATCGCCGTACTGCTGATGGCTTGCAGCCGCCACAAAAAGGTTGATGTAAGCAATATCAATGTTAATATTCACATCATCAGGTTTGATGCCGATTTCGATCAGCTGCATACCAAACCCATGTATACGCAGGCGCAGTTCCTGCAAAAAAAATACGGCGCATTTTACGATGATTATATACAACGCATTTTAGAGGCCGGCAGTACACGCGATACAGCTTACTTCGAAACGCTTCGCCGCGTGTTCGGCAATAATGGTTATATCGATCTGAAAAAGGAAGTCGATTCGGTATATCCCAACCTCGACAGGCAAAATGCTGAACTTACTGATGCTTTTCGTCGCATAAAATACTATTTTCCACAAGTAAGGGTGCCGGTTTTTTACGCCTACTTTTCAGGCTTCAAGGCTCAAACATCCATCGGCAATAACTATTTCGGCATCGGGCTGGATATGTTTCTGGGTGCAAGCTCAAAGTTTTACCCGGCGATTATCGAGTCGTTCCCGCATTATGTTTCGCGGCGCTTTACCCCCGATAACATTGCTCCGCGCGTGGTAGAGGGCTTTGTGCGCGAAAACATGTTCCCCGAAAATGACAACGACCGGTCGTTGCTCTCAAAGATGATCTACGCCGGCAAGATCATGTATTTTATGGATGAGACCCTGCCCGACGTCGAGGACTCGACCAAGATTGGCTACACGCCCCAGCAATTAAAGTGGTGCACTGATTTTAAAGCCGATATATGGGGATATTTCCTGGAGGATAACTTACTTTACGAAACAGATTTTCAGAAGATACAGAAATACATCAACGAAGCTCCGTTTACACCCGGGCTGGGCGAAAAGAACGAATCGGCGCCTAAGCTGGGCGTTTGGACCGGCTGGCAAATTGTACGGGAATATATGGACAAACATCCCGAGGTAACGCTGGCTAAATTAATGGCCGACGATGACGCACAAAAAATACTGAATGAATCCAAATACCGACCCAAATAACCCTCAGAAAATTGGCCTTGCCTTATCGGGTGGCGGCATACGCGGCGTAGCACACTTAGGGGTAATGCAAGCCCTCTCAGACCGCGGTATCGAATTTTCGCATATATCAGGCACAAGCGCAGGTGCTATAGCGGCTGCATTTTATGCTGCCGGGTACGAGCCCAAGGAGGCTTTAAAAATAATTAAGGATGCCCACCTCCTGCGATTGTTAAGACCATCAATAGGCAGTACCGGCCTCCTGTCGATACTACGTGTTGAAGACCTGTTGAAAGAGTATTTCCCCGATAATGATTTCGACAAACTTAAAATACCCATTACCGTTACGGCGGTTGATCTGGGCGAAGGTAAGCTGGTATATTTTAACAAGGGCGAGTTAGTTAAGAGTTTGCTGGCCTCGTGCTGTTTGCCGGGCATTTTTAAGCCCATCATCATTAACGGGCACATGTTTGTTGACGGCGGTATACTGAATAATTTCCCGGTCGAACCTTTGGTAGGTAATTGCGATATGATTATCGGTGTAACCTGTAATCATCTGGCACCTGTTAGCGAGATACATTCGTTTGGGCAGATGGTCGACCGTGCAGCCATGCTGGCTATTAATTCAAGCCTCGATAATCACAAGAAACTTTGCGATGTGGTGATTGAGCCACATGGCCTGGGTACTTACGGCATATTCGATACCAATTATGCCGAATATATTTATATGATAGGCTACGAAGAAGGGCTTAAAGCATTAGACGGGAACGAGGTGCTCAAAACTATTTTACCATCCCGCAAAAAAGACAAGTAGGTTGCCCACAAATAAAAAAAGCGCTGTTGAATACGGCGCCTTTAAAATATTTAAAACTATGGGCTTTATTTCATTATGGTGAACACTGCTTTTAAAGCAACGATGATCCCTATAACCAGGATAATGTTAGAAGCGATGTTCCAACCGCGGGCGTCGCCTGCAAAACGCAGATAAACACCTACCATGCCTATAACGATGGCAAAAGTTAACAGTAGATAATGGCGGGGAGCATTTGCTTCTTCTCTTGTACTCATTGTTGTATTTTTTTGAACGCCCAAAAATAGAAATGTTTACCGAAAACCAATAATTTATCGCTACAAAAATTAATAATTTAATTACTGATTGCTTAACAATAGCCGATATTGCCTTATGTATTCATTTATCAATAGTTCCTGGGCAAAATTATCTTCAATAATTTGGCGGGCTGTTTTGTTAATACGTTCCCGCTTTTCATTGTCGAGCGTAGCCTGCAATATGGTATTGGTTATGATGTTGATATCCAGTGGGACCACCCAGCCCAAATCGTTAGCCTTTACAAACGACGACAGGCCTACCATATCCGTGATGAGTACCGGGGTGCCCATGTACAATGATTCGGCTATCACATTCCCAAAGTTTTCGTTATATGATGCGAGGACACACAGGTCGGCTTCCATCAATTGCTGAAATTTAGTTTCCGAACTTTGCCAGTTCATCCACGCTATCTTTCCTTCAATTTTCAGATCTTTTGCCAGTGTTTTTAATTCATCGATGTATACCGGACTTCCCGTACCGAAAATTTTCAGCCTCACATCGACACGCAACCTGGCCATTGCCTCGAAAACAAACTCCAACCCCTTTTTGGGATCAATACGGGATAAAAAGACTATAGTAAAAACATCGTTTTGTTTTTTTTGAACCGGAGGGCCCGTTAGTGGCAGTATATTGGGGACAATAAAGCCTTCCCAGCCAGGTATCCGCTGCTGGCATTCGTCGTATTCCATTAAAGCAGTTGCATGGAAGCGAGAACGTTTCAGTAAACTTTTACCCATTAAAACATGTATGCATTTTTTTATAAAGCGATTGTTGCCGTTAAAGACATAATCGCATAACATACCCCGTGGCGAAATAATAACCTTTACTCCTTTGAGGTAACATATCATTGCCGAAACCAGTACCAGGATGTTCCACCAGGTATGGATGTGCACTATGTCGTATTCATTAACGTGCCGGTACAGGTACCTCCACAGGTCGGGCGAAATAAAGGTGTTATTTTTTGTATACCGTTTAAAGTAAATTACCGGAACCCCATCAACTATGATCTCTTTCTCAGTTTCAACATCCAATTCATCGGGGCCGTTGCCGGTTGTGGTAAGCACTTGCAGATAAGTACCCTTTTCGGTCAGTAATTCGCATAACTTACTTACCGATTGAATCGGCCCACCATATCGGTAGGCTGGTTTATAACAAGGTACTATATGTAGAATTTTCAATTTTATAAAAAACGTAACAAGATTGTATAACCAACTATTAATTTGATTTTTTAAAGAATAGAAAATTATAGGGGACTTCTACAAGTATCGGGATTTTAAATATAATTTCCTCGCTAAATACGCTAACAATACAATGTTTTTAGAGGTGAAAAGGTATTTTTATGGGTAATGGCCTTTTATTGTAACTACTATTTTACAATTTAAAAAGATCTTTTAATAATTTAGTTACTATTCGTTTAAAGAACTTAATATCGTACAGGGGGATAAAACGCCAGTATCCTTTATAATTAAAAACCCATGCAAACAACCCCTTAAAATCTTTATGCTTTGCACATCTGCGCAGGTCTCTGTCAAATATGGCAATCTCTACTTTTTCATTTTTATTACTACCCGGAGCGTGGCTAAAATCGCCTGCCATGATACGTTTTATACCGTCCGAAAAACTATGGCCGGTGAATCTCGAATAAGGCATCCAGCCATTTACCCGCGCATCAACTTCAATCAGGTAGTATTTGTTGCGCCCGGGATGATAAACATATTGTATGCTGGCAAACCCATTTAAGCCGACGCTCTTCCCAAGTTTTTTGAGCAGGCCGGCAATCTCATCGCTCTGATAATACAACCTGCGGGTTGTGAACGAGAACTTATTGTACATGTAAGTTAATACCTCCGCACAATTGTAAGTAATCAATTCCCCGTCTTTAAACAGGGCCTCTACACCTATGTCTTCGCCCTTGATAAACTCCTGCAATACCAGGTTATTTTTAACCCTTACTTTTTCAAGGCATGCAGGTAGTTCAGCTTCTGTTTCGCAGTACTGAATCCCCATCCCCGAAAAACTGTAGTCCTCTTTCAGCAATATCGGAAAGTTCAGTTCTTTTATCGCGGCTTCTGCATCATCAGCTTCCGAATAATTAACATAGCCGGGGGTAACGATATCGTATTTTTTGCAGATGTTTGATAAACCCAGCTTTGACGATAATATCTCGCGGTTCTCGATTTTAGTTAAGGGGAGTATTTTTTTAAATAACCGCTCGTCGGTTATCGATTCGTTCATCAGCTTTACCGATGCATCATCCAATACTACTACCCAATCGTAATGATCGAACTTTTCTTCAACCAATTTGATCAACCCTGCTTTAAATGGCTCGTGCTCTACACTTGTTTCAATCCAGTTATCATAAAATTTGTTTGAAAGGAGCCAGGAGTCGCTGTTGCAATATACATCGACGGTTTTGCAACCGGCTTTTTTGAATATAAATGGGATCTCGGCGGTCGAATCAAAGCCCGTTAACGAGGCCAGTAAAACATTATACATAAAAATTTCGTAAACCTATCTGCTGGTTTAACTATAAGCGTGTTTATTATTTAGCCCTGGTTAAAAAATGTTCGCAGCAAAATACTTCAGATTTTTCACAATTCAAACCAAATTGCATTATAATTTTAAATAATCTTTGTTAATTTAACGTATATTCTTTCGCGGACTACATATGCAATTACCCCGATTATCCGATCTAAAAAATAAACACGTGCTGGCATTGCTGGGTAATTTTGTTATTGCAGGCGTTAGTTTCGGTATGATGGCCGTATTGGCCCGCGTTATGGAAAAAGGCGATCTGGGCGTATGGTTTTATTTTTTAATGATCTATGGTTTTGCCGATTCGGTACGCAACGGTTTATTAACCACAGCCACGGTTAAGTTTTATGCCGGCACCGGTACCGGGCGGGCGGCCGAAGTTTTAGGATCGGTATGGTTTTTAGCTTTAGGTGTAACCGGACTGTTGGGGATAGTAAACCTTGCCGTGTGGCCCTTTATCGGATCGATAAGCAATCTCGAAATAAAAGTATTGATACAATGGCTTGGCTTAACTGTACTGAGCTCATTGCCTTTTAATGTTACCTTCTGGATAATGGTTGCCGACAACGAGTACGGTAAAATCCTTTGGCTCCGTATGGTTAACAACGGTACCATGATTTTAACCATCTGCATCTTAGCCTTTTTTCATCAGGCTACGCTGCAGAACCTTTTGCTGGTTAATTTTCTCACCAACGTATTGACAAGTTTTATATGCATGGTACTTGGTTACTCCAGGTTTGTAACCTTATTTAAGCGCACCGGCAGCACTACTATGGAGTTATTTAATTTTGGCAAGTTTAGCCTCGCCAGTAACATGAGCTCCTATTTGCTCGGGATGGCCAACGGGCAAATAACCATCAGTTTGCTGGGCGCTCCGGCACTGGCGGTTTATACCATCGGCACCAAGCTGATGGAAGCTGTTGAGATACCGCTGCGCAGCTTTGTTGGCACAGGCATGAGCGCCATGGCGACGGCCTATAACAACAACAATATGTATCATTTAACTTTTGTAAGCAAAAAATACCCGGGCATGCTCACCCTCGCCTTTATCCCCATGGCCATTATTACTTTTTTTGCTGCCGACCTGGGCATCTGGATATTGGGGGGCAAAGGTTATTTGACAACCGAGGCGCCTAATATTTTACGTATTATGATGTTTATTGCCATCCTCTACCCCATCGACAGGTTTAACGGGGTTACGCTCGATATTATTCACCAGCCTAAGATCAACCTGTACAAGGTGATTACCATGGGTACGGTCAACATCATAGCAGCATTTGTAGCAGTGTCGCTGTTAAAAAGTGTTTATGGCATCGTGATAGCCGTATTTTGTGCTACTATTGCAGGGCTGACTGTTGGCTACTACCACTTGCGCAAGCACCTCGATTATTCGTTACGGGGCATCATTGTCCTGGGTGTAGTTGAGATGAAGAACTTTTTTAACGAGAAGATACTGAAGCGGCCGCCGGCAAATCCACCATATACCGAACCATGATCATCCGCTTAGCTACTACTACCGATATACCTGCCATTATGCAGGTTATAAACGCCGTGGTACCTGTTATGCAGGCCGCCGGAAACTTTCAATGGGATAGTGCTTATCCTAATCCCGAAGCTTTTGAAAAAGACATCGCCCTCAAGCAATTATGGGTTGCCGTTATTGACGGTACGATTGCAGGCATAACTGCGATAACTACTGATCAATCGCCCGAATACGCCCACGTTGGCTGGGATATTAACGAAACCGCCATAGTTACGCACCGGCTTGCCGTGCACCCAAAATTTGGCGGCAGGGGCATCGCCGCAGCTTTATTAAAACAAGCCGAGATAGTTGCAGCAGAGCGTGGTATACCTATCCTTCGCATAGATACCAATACGCAAAACCAGGCTACACAGGCATTGTTTCCTAAGATGGGTTATGTTTTTGCGGGAGAGATCGGGTTAAGCTTTCGGCCCGGGTTAAGTTTCTATTGCTACGAAAAACGCATCTGATGAAAACGCTGGCCGACCGGATCATTGGCTTTAATACCAGCCTTAATTTTAAAGGCAATCTTCCGAATGGTATCCACATCATGAACCCGTTTAAGGAAAGCCCGGCTGCGTTAACGGCATCAACCGAATTCTACAAAAAGTATTATAGCGATAACCATCCACGCCACCTGATCCTGGGCATCAACCCCGGCAGGTTCGGCTCCGGGCAAACGGGCGTGCCGTTTACCGATCCGAAACGACTAAAAAGCGCTTGCGGCATCAACTTCGAAGGCCCGGTTACTCATGAACCATCATCGGTTTTTATTTATGATATGATTGCTGCCTACGGCGGGCCAGAGAGGTTTTACCATGATATTTACATCAGCTCTGTTTCGCCGCTTGGCTTTACCAATGTAAATAATTTAGGTAAGCATGTTAATTACAACTACTACGATAGTGCGGAGTTAACCAAAGCTGTTTATCCTTTTATGATCGAAAGTTTAAACAGGCAGCTGCAAATGGGCATCGAAACCGATCTTTGCTTTTGTTTCGGCACCGGGCAAAACGAAAAGTTTATCCGTAAGCTTAACCAGGAGCATGGGTTCTTTAAGGAGATCATCAGCTTGGAGCACCCACGTTTTATTATGCAGTATAAATCGAAAAACAAACAGTTTTATATTGATAAGTATTTGGAAGCGTTTGGGCGAATCACCTAATAATCAATCTCAAATCACAAACCATTGTTATGAATAAATTATTACTCTCATTCTTTTTTCTTTTAAATTCATCAATCGCATTTAGTCAGACTGAAAGATTATTTAGTTATACTATTACTCCAGATAAAACTGGCGCTACTTGCACATTTATAGACAAGGGTAAAGCATTCTCGCTTCACATCAACGGCAAGGTTGTTAAAAATGCAAAAATGGCCAATCCGCATACAGATGCTAATCAACACTTTATCAATGCTGATGATATAACAATTCAACTGTCTATCGTACCGCTTCCTGGTTCTATTCCTTCATCATATAATTTAAATAAACTTACGTTTGAGCAACAGAAGGATATTTTATCCGGGTACATTTATTACGAAATGGACTATTTTAAAAATGAACTAAAAGTACAATACAGTGATTACAAACAAATGTGGGTAGATAATGGCATTAAACCATACCTGCTGTGGGCGTTTAACCAAAAGCCCGTTAACAACGCCGGTAATGCTGTTAATGGCCAAATATATGGTGCTATGGTTTGTTATAACCAAGTATTGGTGATCAATATCCCGTTATTTAAAAAAGCTGGGGATATGGATAAAGCGGAAAAGCTAATTAATGATATCGCGTCAACTTTAAGGCTCTATAACAAATAGTAAATCTCCCAAACAAAAAAAGCCTCCCTGGTTCGGGAAGCTTTTCATTTAAGGTTATAACGGATAGTATTAGTTGCTTGATAAGGCTGCCGCGCCGCTCACAATCTCGGTAAGCTCGGTAGTGATGGCTGCCTGGCGTGCCTGGTTATAGCTTAAGCGTAAGTTACGCAGAAGTTCGCCGGCGTTATCGGTAGCTTTGTCCATCGCCGTCATCCGGGCGCCATGCTCTGATGCATGCGAATCCAATACGGCTTTGTACAATTGTATCTTGATATTTTTCGGTATCAGTTGCTCAACGATCTCCTCCTTCGATGGCTCTAAAATATAATCGACTTTAGATGCAGCTGTTGTGCCTTTGCTTTCTTTTTGGTCGGCCTTTGGTACCGGCAACAATTGCTCAACTTTAACAATCTGTACAGCCGCGTTTTTAAACTGGTTGTACACCAGTTCAACACGATCGTACTCGCCTTTCAAAAAGCCATCCATGATAGATTGGGTAACTTTTGAAACGTTTTCGAAGTTAAGCGCGTTAAATATCTCGTTATTGTTACCGATAACATTGTATTTACGGCGCTGATAAAACTCCTGCGATTTTTTACCGATACCTACGATAGATACGTTGCCTGCTTTTAACTGGGCGCTGTATTTTTCGGCGATGATGTTGTTGGCCGCTTTAATTACGTTGGTATTGAAAGCACCGGCCAAACCACGGTTCGACGATACTACCACTACCAATACCTTGTTCGGCTCGCGCTCCTGCAGGTATGGCGAAGAACCATCTTCTAAACTTGCAGAAAGATTAGCCAGGATATCGTTCAGCTTATTGGCATAGGGCCTTAACTGGATGATAGCATTGGTGGCACGCTTCAGCTTGGCCGCCGAAACCATTTTCATGGCTTTGGTGATCTGCTGTGTCGACCTTACCGACGCGATCCGGTTTCTTACTTCTTTTAAATTTGCCATTCTTTTTTAGTATCAAGTAGTTAGTATCAAGTATCAAGTATTCAGACTTTCATCTTGCTACTTGATACTCGATACTTGCTACCAAAACTTAATATTTCCCAGCTAATTCTTTAGCTACTGTTTCTAATACGCTGGTTAACTGATCGTCGAACTTACCTGCTTTTAAGGCCGATAAAACTTCAGGGTGACGCAGTTCCAGCTGGCTTAAATATTCAGCCTCAAACTCACGTACTTTGTTAATTGGCACGCTACGCATCAGGTTTTTGGTACCGGCATAGATGATCGCAACCTGTTTCTCAACAGTCATTGGCGAAAACTGGCCTTGTTTCAGGATCTCTACGTTACGGGCGCCTTTATCTAATACGGTTTTAGTTGAGGCATCAAGGTCTGAACCGAATTTAGAGAAAGCTTCCAACTCACGGTACTGAGCCTGATCCAGCTTTAAGGTACCGGCAACTTTCTTCATCGATTTGATCTGTGCGCTACCGCCCACACGTGATACCGAGATACCTACGTTGATAGCAGGGCGAACACCAGCGTTGAATAGGTTAGATTCTAAGAATATCTGACCGTCAGTGATCGAGATCACGTTAGTTGGGATGTATGCAGATACGTCACCCGCCTGTGTTTCGATGATCGGAAGCGCCGTTAGTGACCCGCCGCCTTTAACGATACCTTTGATCGACTCCGGCAAATCGTTCATCGCTTGTGCGATGCTATCCGAAGCGTTGATCTTAGCGGCACGCTCCAACAAACGGCTGTGCAGGTAAAATACGTCGCCAGGGTAAGCCTCACGGCCCGGCGGACGACGTAACAGCAACGAAACCTCACGGTAAGCCACGGCTTGTTTCGATAAGTCATCATAAACGATCAAAGCCGGACGGCCTGTGTCGCGGAAGAACTCACCAATTGCAGCACCTGCAAACGGAGCAAAGAACTGCATCGGAGCAGGATCAGAAGCCGAAGCTGCAACGATGATAGTGTATGGTAATGCACCGCTTTCTTCCAAAGTACGCAATACGTTAGCCACGGTCGAGTTTTTCTGGCCGATAGCAACATATATACAGTAAACCGGTTTGCCGGCTTCGTAAAATTCTTTTTGGTTAATGATGGTATCGATACAAACAGCCGATTTACCGGTCTGCCTGTCGCCGATTACCAGCTCACGCTGGCCACGGCCGATCGGGATCATCGCGTCGATAGCTTTGATACCGGTTTGCAGCGGCTCGTTAACTGGCTGGCGGTAGATAACGCCCGGAGCTTTACGCTCTAAAGGCATTTCGTAAGTGGTGCCTGCAATTGGTCCTTTACCGTCTATAGGCTCGCCCAAAGTGTTTACCACACGGCCAAGCATCCCTTCACCAACTTTGATCGAAGCGATCTTGCTGGTGCGTTTTACGGTATCACCTTCTTTAACACCATCTGATGGGCCTAACAATACCACACCTACGTTGTCTTCTTCAAGGTTAAGTACTATACCTTGCAGGTTGCTGTCAAACTCAACAAGCTCGCCCGATTGTACTTTTGTTAAGCCGTAAACGCGGGCGATACCGTCGCCTACCTGCAATACGGTACCTACTTCTTCTAATTCAGATTCTGACTTAAAGCCCGACAACTGCTGCCGCAAAATTGCTGATACTTCGTCTGGTCTTACCTCTACCATTGTTTAAAATTTATTTTAGAGTTCTATTTACAATTATTTAGCTACCTCGTGGGCAAATTCGTTCTTCAATTTCTTTAAGCTGTTGGCAATGCTGTTGTCTATTTGTTTATCGCCAACGGTTAAAATAAAGCCACCGATCAGGCTTGGGTCAATCTTGGTTTCCAGTATAACATCACAATTACTGCCAACTTCTGCCTTTACTATCTCACTAACAGCTTTCTTGTTAGCTGCCGACAGCTCAACCGCCGAAACGATTTTAGCTTTAACGATATTCTTTTTGGCGTTGTATTGGTTAATAAATTCCTGTGCGGTATAAAATAAAACTTCACCGCGGCTTTTATTGATCATGATCTTAAAAAAACCGATGGTTGCTTTACTTACTTTGCCTTCGAAAAGGGCATCCAGTATGTTGATCTTTTTATCGTGCGATATAATAGGGTTACTCAGCACAATTTGCAACTGGTGGTTAGCCTTTAAAGTTTGCACAAAAAGATCCATATCACTTTTAACCTGCTCGAGCGAATTTTGCTCGATCGCAAGATCGATGAGCGACTTGGCGTACCTTGAACCTACTGTTAATTCAGACATTATTATTACAGTTGTGAGTTGTTGGTTATCGGTTGTGAGTTAGCCATTTTTTGAACTGACTACTGACAACAGACCACTGACAATTTAATTTAATTTAACTTTTTTCAACAGGTCCTCAACCAGTTCTTCCTGTTTTTTCTGATCCTCGAATTGCTTGCGCAAAATCTTTTCGGCTATCTCGAGCGAAAGTGTGGCAACCTGTTCTTTAACACCTGCCATGGCAATAGCGGTTTGGTTATCGATCTCGATACGGGCTTTTTCGATCATGCGTGCGCCTTCTCTTTGCGCAGTTTCTTTAGCTTCGCCTACGATCTGGTCCTTCATCTTTTTAGCTTCGCGCAGGATGAGGTCGCGTTCGGCACGGGCTTGTTTCAGCAACTCTTCGTTCTCGCCGGTTAAGCGCGCCATTTCTTCTTTAGCGGCAGCAGCTTTTTGCAAAGCATCCTCTATCGATTGCTCACGCTCGCTCAATGCAGCTACGATGGGTTTCCATGCAAATGCCCTTAACACAATAAACAAGATAGCAAAAGAAACCGCAGACCATATAAATAGACCCGGATCGGGGCTAACTAATGGGTTTAATGATAATATCGTCATTTTTAAAACTTAGTGTCTGTGTTGTAAAAGGTAAAAAAACAAGACTGCAGCCAACCGCGGCAGCCCTGTTTTAATAGTTTTAATTACTTGGTTAAGAAAGCAACAACCACAGCAAATAATGCTACCGCTTCAACGAAAGCAGCTGCAATAAGCATTGCAGTCTGAATTTTGTTTGCAGCTTCTGGTTGACGGGCCATGCCCTCCATAGCTTTTCCACCAATACTTCCGATACCGATACCTGCACCTATCGCAGCTAAACCGGCACCAATTCCAGCAATACTTCCAGTCATTTTACTAATTATTAATATATGTGTTAAAAAAAATGCAAATTAATGATGCTCATCGGCGTGGTGCTCTTCAATAGCCATACCGATAAACAATGCAGATAAAATTGTAAATATAAACGCCTGTAAAAAGCCAACCAGCAATTCAATCGCACTGATAAACAACGCAAACGGAATTGCGAAAGCCGACGCATACACCGATTTTAAAATTACAATAAGCGCAATTAAGCTTAATACTAGGATGTGGCCCGCAGTTATGTTGGCAAACAAACGGATCATTAAGGCAATTGGCTTGGTGAATATACCAATAAACTCAACAACAGGCATTAACGGTACAGGGAATTTTAACCACCATGGTACGCCTGGCGTGTTAAATATATGGCCCCAGTAGCTTTTGTTACCGTTTACTGTTGTGATGATAAAGGTAGTTAAAGCCAACATCGCAGTTAAAGCAATATTACCTGTCAGGTTAGCGCCACCTGGAAAAATAGGCACCAGGCCTAAAAGGTTATTGATCCAGATAAAGAAAAACACAGTTAGCAGGTAAGGCATAAACTTAGCGTATTTATGACCCAACTGCGGGATCGCAATATCATCGCGAACGAAGAGGATAAACGGTTCGAGTGCCGACTGCATACCTTTTGGCGCCTTACCTACATTCTTTTTATACGAACGGGCAATGCCTAAAAAGATGATCATCAGCAACGCCACCGAAATAAATAAGGCTAAAACGTTTTTGGTGATCGACAGGTCGAGCGGTTTTTCGTTAACCGGCACTTGGTTCTCGTCTACCTTAACATAAGTACCGTTTTCGTACTTGGCAGCGGCCGGGTAGTAGTATTTACCTTCGTAGTTAACCAGGCTCTCGCCTTTCTCGGTAAATATCTCGGCGCCTTTTTCGTCTTCCTCGTGTTTGCTCGATAAAAAGGTAACAAAACCCGACTTAGTGTATAATATCACCGGTAAAGGGATAGCTACTTTATCTTTGCCTTCGCCCCAGAAATGCCACTCGTGCGAATCGGCAATGTGGTGCAAAATAACTGCGGAAATATCTTCGTCTTTTTCGGCCTTTGTTTCTGTTTTCAGCGAATCGGCAGTAACGTCTTTTACGGCTTTAACTGTATCTTGAGCTTGAATGTTGCCTGCGGCAAACATTAAAAAAAGCGTAAAAAGTACAATTGGCGTAAAAAATTTTTCGATAAAAGGGCGTTTATTGTTCATTCTTGCAAGAAAACTACTTTCAATTTTGGTTGCGCAAGTTAATCAACAAACAATAAATTTCAAACACTGTATTGAATAAATATAGATAAAAAAAATTGCCTATAAATTTCGGGGCATCGATCTGGATTTTAGTGGTATAAGCCAATATCACTATCATAAAAACAATAAACCTGATGAATGTGCCCCCAAGGAAGGTTTTTACCGAATTTTTACTGCCTTTTATAAAGCCGGTATGGTTAAGCAAGTGTATAATTAGTGTTAAAACTGCAAACAGCCCGAACAACTGCCAGAAGTAAGGGATGATCAGATTTAACGGTGCGAAATAAGTTTGGATGATGGCCGGCGGTATAGCCAGCAACAGGTTAAATACGATGAAGTAGGTGTAGTACTTGTTAATTTTCATTTACTGAGCTGCCGGACGGTTAGATAAATAGATAAGCATACGCCGGTAAGGGCCAGCAACGCGGTTATCCACTGCACATCGTGTTTAAGGCATGCATCGAGTTTATACCCCGCGTAGGTGAACAGGCCGATCACGGCCGCCATCTGGAAAACCACCGAACTATACTTTGCATAGTTATTGGCGTTATTTTTAACGTCGCCGTTATTTTCGGGTTCAAGCTCTGCCATCGTGCAAAAATATCAATCAATTTGAATAATGTGTAGTAAATTGGCCCAACAATTAATATATCAGATATCTTTGTATTAACGTTATCTGTTAAAAATCGGGATACCATTTTGAGGCTTACATCATCTACCCTTTATAAAAACCTTGGCTATTTGCTGCCGGTGTTATTATTTGCTGCCTGTAACCTCGAAAAGGAAAGCGGTTTTAACCGGATGATGCAGAACCTGACGGCCAGGTACAATATTTTATTCAATGCCAACGAAGTGCTGCGCCAGCATCAGGAAACCATGGCGCTGAACTATGTGGATAATTACGGGCAGCTGCTCAGCGTTTACCAGGATACCGCCGCCAAAAGCCCGGCGGCGGACAAAGCGCTCACGAGCGTTATCGAACGCGGCAACACGCTCATCGCAGAGAAGGAACAAAGCCATTATATACCTGATGCATACATGCTGCTGGGCAAAGCCAACTTTTTGCAGTATAACTATTACAACGCCATAGAGTTTTTTAGTTATGTGATACGTACCTACCCTAAAAGCCGCGATTTGGTACAGGAAGCCCGCGTGTGGAAAGCTCGTGCGCTGATGCATACCGACCAGTTGGCTGTAGCGGATACGTTACTGGATACCGCCCTACAAAACATCTTCCCGAAAGAACAGCACACTGCCGATGTATATGCTACCAAACTGCAATATGATATCTATGCAGAAAAATACGCAGATGCCGAGGCGATGGCGGCACAGGCTGTCCATTTCAGCAGGGATATTAACCATAAATTGCGCTGGACATTCATCCTCGCACAATTACAGGAGCTTAACCATAAACCTGCCGAGGCCGTTAAAAATTACAGCAGGGTAATGAACAGCAACGCCTCGTTCGAGATGGCTTTTAATGCCAGCCTGAACAAGATACGTATTGAGGATACCCAGGCCGGCGATAAAACAACCCGCATCGACCGTTTACGCAAATTGCTGAAGAACGAGAACAACAAAGAGTTTATCGACCAGATTTACTACCAGATAGGTGAGATCTATCTCGCCCAGGGCAATTATAACGAGGCTATCAAAAATTATCAGCTATCGATACGCAACAGCACCAAGAATCAAGATCAAAAAGGTCTGTCGTACCTGCGCGTTGCCGATATCAATTTTAAAAACAAAGCCGATTACGCTACGGCTAAGAAATATTACGACAGTACGCTCACTAACCTGTCGCCCACCTACCCGGGCTATCAAACCATCCGGAAAAAGGCCGATAACCTGCAACTGCTGGCCGACAGGCTCCAAACCATTGCCCGCGAGGATACTTTACAAATGCTGGCTAAGCTGAATGAAAAAGATCGCGCAGCCAAAATCACCGCCTTAGCATCCGGTACCTTATTACAACAGCAGGCTATAGCCACAGCCAGCAAAAACGTACAAACCGCGTCGGTACGGCAACAGTCCCAGCAAGGTGGCGGCCTTAATGCAACCGGCAATTTTTATTTTTATAACACCCAGGCCGTAGCCCAGGGCTATACCGATTTTAAACGGATATGGGGCAACCGGCCATTAACGGATAACTGGCGGCGCAGCGTACAATCGAATAATAATACGACTACTAATCCTTCGGTAGCGGCCATCGCCCAACAGAATACTACCGCATCGCCCGACCAGGTAGCCAAACCGGCGGCAAACCCTGCTTTAACCAAGTTGGAGAACGATCTGGCTCAGAATGTACCGCTTACACCAGCGCAATTGACCTTATCGAACACTAAAATTTATAACGCGTACCTGGATATCGCCAATTTTTACCGCGATGTACTGGAAGATAACAAGGAAGCCATCGGCATATTCGAACTGCTGTTACAGCGCTTCCCTAATACGGTGAATAAACCATCGGTTTATTATAACCTGTACAGGCTTTACAGCGATATCGACAAAGCCAAATCTGACTATTATAAAGACCTGATCCTGAAAAATTATGCCGAAAGCAATTTTGCCAAAGTTATCCTCGACCCGGATTATAACCAGAAGCTGAACGACCAGAACGCGGCTTTTACCTCATCGTATACCGATCTGTTTGATCTGATCGTTAAACGCAAATACACAGAGGCTGTCACTAAAGCAAACGCAGTGATAGAGCAGTTCCCGGGCAGTGCTTTTTTAGCACAGGTTTATTACCTGCGTGCCATTGCTATGGGTCACCGGCAAAAGCTCGATCCGTTTAAAACCGAACTGGATGAGATCGTCAGCAAGTTCCCTGACGATAGACTCATCACGCCACTGGTTAAACAACATCAGGCTTTTATCGCTGCCAACGAGAGCGACCTTGCTGCCCGCGAAGTAGTTTTGGTAGATACCGACCCTAACGAGGTACTGCCGTTTATGCAAAAGCAACCGGCCTATGTTAATCCGTATACCCCGGCGGTGCCCAAGGCACAGCCTAAGCCGCAGGTGGTAAAGCAAAATCCGCCGGCTAACAATAATCCTGTAATAAATAAACCTGTTACACCACCGGTTAGCACTCCGCCTGTAGCAAACCCGGTTGTTAAGAATACGGACAGCGCTACCATCAAACCACCGGTAATTGTTAAAGAAACGCTGTCAATCTATACAGCGGGGATGGCTGACAGTACCAATTACTATTTTGTAATTAACGTAAACACCAATAAGGTAAACATGGCCTCGTCGCGCTTTGGCATCGGGCAGTTTAACCGCGGGCGTTATACCGATAACAGCATCAGGCACCAGTTAAAACCGGCTAACGAGAACCAGTTGATCTATGTCGGCCGTTTTACCAACCTGGCAGCAGTAAAGGCTTATGCCCGAGCCATTGTACCGCTTTTGCCCGAAATTATGACCGTGCCGGCCGACAAATACAACTTTTTTATTATCACCCAGCAAAATCTGGATAAATTAGCCGACAAGAAAACAATCGATAATTATTACGATTTTTATCAAAAACATTATTAAACATGTGGACCAAAACCAAGGATAATCAGTTAACATCGCAGGACATCAAACGATACAACCTGGTGATATGGAAAGTTATTGGCGGCTTTTTCGCGTTTTTAATTTTGATGATCGTGTTGACCTGGTTCGGCGTGTTTGGCGCACTGCCTTCCTTCCGCGATCTGGAGAACCCCAAAAGCAATCTTGCTTCGCAGATCATATCCGAAGATAATAAGCAATTGGGCGCCTGGTTTGTGCAATACCGTACGCCGGTAACTTATAAACAGCTTTCGCCGAACGTTGTACATGCCTTGGTTGCCACCGAAGACAAGCGTTTTTACGAACATTCGGGTATCGACTTTGAAGGCTTGTTCCGCGGGGTGGTTTACACCATGATCGGCAAAAAACAAGGCGGCAGTACTATTACCCAGCAGCTGGCGCTTAACCTGTTTTCGGACAAGGGCCGTGCCAAAAACAAACTGAAACGTATCATTCAAAAACTACAGGAATGGATCATTTCGGTGCAGATTGAACGCCGTTATACCAAGGAAGAGATCATTACCATGTATTTCAATACGGTCGATTTCGGCGCATATAATACTTTCGGTATCAATGCAGCAGCGCATACCTATTTCAATACCACGCCCGATCAGCTAACACCCGACCAGGCAGCTTTACTGGTCGGTATGCTGAACGCGCCGGGAGCCAACTCGCCTATTAACCATCCCGAAAATGCAATTAACCGCCGTAACCTGGTTTTACACCGCATGGCACAGGCCGGCTTTCTGAGCGACGGGCAGGCAGCCGATTTCCAGAAAAAACCGCTGGGGCTCAATTTCAATATCACTGCTCACAACGAGGGTTTGGCAACTTACTTCCGCCAGGTGCTTAAAAGCGATGTGCAAAAGATACTGGAAGAATCGAACACCACCAAAAACGGCGTTCCGTATGATCTGGACCGCGATGGCTTAAAAGTTTATACCACCGTCAACGCCAGCATGCAGCAATATGCCGAAGAAGCGCAGCGCGAGTATATGCAGCAACTACAGGTACAGTTTAACAATCACTGGAAAGGTTTTAACCTGGCTAAAAGCATCAAAAACTATAAGCTGCTGATGAGCGAGGGCGTGCACCGGTCGGACAGGTACAACGATATGAAAGCCGACGGCAAATCTGACGAGGAGATCAACGAAGCATTTAATACCCCGGTTAAGATGAACATCTTTAGCTGGCACGGCAATATCGATACGGTAATGAAACCTATCGACTCGGTACTATACAGCAAAATGCTTTTACAGAACGCTGTAATGAGCATGGACCCTACAACCGGCTATGTTAAAGCCTGGGTTGGCGGTATCAACTACGAACACTTTCAGTACGATCATGTTAAGATAGGTACCCGCCAGGTTGGCTCGACGGCCAAATCGTTTACATTTGCCGTAGCAATAGAGGATGGCTACTCGCCTTGTATGGAGGTGCCAAACGTACCGATTACGATTAAATACGATGGGCAGGAATGGTCGCCGGCATCGCAGGATACCAAAGACCCGGTAATGACTTTGCGTGGTGCGCTGGCCTGGTCGCAAAACTGGATCACTGCTTACGTAATGAACGAAGTTAAACCCGAACCGGTGGTGGAGCTTATCAAAAAAATGGGGGTTACCAATACCGATATTACTCCTGTACCTTCAATTTGCCTGGGCTCGTTCAATGCGTCGTTGTTCGAAATGACCGGGGCCTACAGCGTATTTGCAAACCACGGTATCTGGAAAGAGCCTACCTATATTTTGCGCATCGAAGATAAAAACGGCAACGTGTTGTACAACCACACGCCAAAAACCGTACAGGCCATGAACGAGCAAACCGCTTACGTGATGACTTACATGTTAAAAGGCGTTATTGAAGACGGTACCGGCAGCCGGTTACGTGGCCGTTATGGGCTCACCAACCCGATTGCCGGTAAAACAGGCACCCCGCAGGATAACTCCGACGGCTGGTTTATCGGCATGACACCACAACTGGTTACCGGCGTTTGGACAGGCTGCGAGGACCGCGATTTTCACTTCCGGTCAACATCGCTGGGCGAAGGCGCCAACACAGCACTGCCGATATTTGCTTTATACATGAAAAAGGTTTATGCCGATACCAAACTGGGCATTAAAAAGAATGTGGACTTTGACCCGCCAAAGGCGCCTTTAACTATTACTATTGATTGCAACGCTTATAAGCAACAAAACCAGCAAACCCCGGCAAAAGAAGAGGATAAAAAGTTGAGTTTTTAATATTCTTGTACTAAGACATCTGTTGGGATACTCAATGCAGTGTGCAGTTTCCGGATCATGGTGATGCTAAGCTTGCGCTTTTTATTGAGTATCTCACTAACCCGGCTTTTTAAACCGATTATTTGCTCCAGATCGTGGTTACTGTAATTAAGTTGTTCCATCCGAAACTTGATAGCTTCGATAGGGTCTGGCATATCTATGGGGAAATATGCTTTTTCATAATTATCAATCAAAACTCCCAGTATTTCTAACTCATCTCCTTCAGTAGTACCTGGCAAAGCATCAAAAATTACTTCGAGTCTTTGCAACGCTTGTTGGTAATCAAGGTCTGTTTTTATGGGTTTAATATTCATAATCTCTTAAATTGTTGTTGCATCAATTTTATCGTATTCGGCATGTGTACCAACAAACCGAATCCAACACATTTGATACGCATAATTTATTTTAACGATCAATCTGTATGAATTGCCTTTTATATTAAATACAACCCGGTTATCTGGCAGAATGCTTGCACTTGGATATTCAACTTTAATATCATTCGGATGTTTCCAATTGCTTTTGTCTGTTTCTAAATACCATGCTTTTAAAGCCTGCTCACAATCGGCATGTTTTAGCCAAAATTCGCGTAATGTACTCTTAGCAATAACTCGCATTAAAAACAAAGATAGCGAAAAGTTCCCAAAATGGGAATATTGATTTTACTTAACTGTTGCTCACAGTTCCTGCTTAATATCTTCCAGCCCCTTAACGCTTACTTTGGCGCTGATTCCGGCTGCAATAACTGAAATCAACATCACTGTAAAGAACACCAGGATAAAGTCGGTTAGTTTTAATGCGATAGGATACGCATCGGTAGCCGTATAACCACCGCCCATTTTAATAAAGCCCAGGTGTTCCTGTAACAAGCAAAATATCAGTGCAAGCACCATGCCGCCTATGCAGCCGATCAGCGTGATCAGCATACCCTCGCAAAAAAATATGCCTTGTATCAATTTAGGTCCGGCGCCCAGGCTTGACAGTATGGCAATATCCTTACGCTTATCCATCACCAGCATGGTTAACGAGCCTACGATGTTAAACGTGGCGATAATAACCACAAAAGTAAGAATGAGGTAAACCGCCCATTTCTCGGAATGAAGAATTTTATACAATAGAGCATTTTGCTCGGCACGGTTACGTACATTAAAATCTGTGCCGATCTTATCTTTAACAGCTTGCTGCAGGTCGTCGGCACTGGCGCCATTTACCATATTGATCTCGATAGCAGATACTTCCACCGGCTGATCGAGCAACTCGCGGGTAAAAGTTAAGGGAGCAACGATGATGTTGTCAAAATCCTGCTGTATGCTGAACACGCCAGACGAGTAAATGTATTTCACCACGAAATCGCTGGTCGGGTCGATAGCGTTGACAGCCGCCGTACGCCGCGGCGAAAATATCTCGAGCGGAACAAATTTATCTTCGATATTAACACCCAGGCTGCCTTGCACCATCGAACCAATAACAACCGTCGGTTTGCCATTGGCATCCTGTAAAACAAACCTCCCCATCTGGATAGTACTGTCGAGGTTTTTGTTTTTTAAAAAGTCGTCGCTTACACCTTTAATGGTGGTAGGCACCTGTTTATCGCCATAGCGCACCAAAGCTTTCTCCTCCAGCACTTCGCTAAATGAAAATATCGCCGGATTTTTGCGCAGTTGATTAAAGTAAACTGTATTAGGGTTAAAAGTTTTACCTTTTTTGGCTTCGATCTTCAGTTCGGGCGTGAAGTTGTTGTATAACGACAGGATTACTTTTTCCAGTCCGTTAAATACCGATAATATAATGATCAGCGCTGCACTGCCCACAAATACACCCAACATCGAGATGCCCGAGATGATGTTGATAGCATGCGTTGTTTTCCTTGAGAAAAGGTAACGCTTAGCGATATATACCGAAGTGTTCAAACCGCCTTAAGTTAAAAAAGGATTAGTCTGCTTTTCAAAACCGATAGTGGTTTCAGGACCGTGACCGGGATAAACCACGCAATCATCGGGCAGGGTAAACAGCTTGGTTTCGATATTGGTGATGAGCTGTCTGAAATTACCGCCAGGTAAGTCAGTTCTGCCTATACTGCCCAGGAATAACACATCGCCGCCGATCAAAAAATTCCCTTTGGGCGCATAAAAGCACAGGTGCGCTGGTGAATGGCCGGGGGCGAATATCAACTCGAGTTTGCTGCTGCCCAGGGCTAACTCTCCCGTTTCGGGCAGATAGTTATCCGGTATCGGCGATACCTCGTACCTGAAACCCATTTGCGGGGCATAGCCTGGCACGGCCATCAATATCTCCAGCTCGCCTTTGTGGAACTGTGGTTTTAAACCATACTGATCAAAGATAAACTTGTTACCCAGCACATGGTCGATATGGCAATGTGTGTTAAGCAGCATTACCGGCGTGAGTTTACGATCGCGGATGAAGTTGACCACTGCATTTTGTTCGCTCGCGGTATACATTCCCGGGTCGATGATGGCGCACTGGCCGCCTTCTTCATAAACGAGGTAAGTATTTTCCTGGTAAGGGTTGTTATCGAATGCTTTTACTTGCAACATGGAGCAAAAGTAAGGTTTTTATGGTGAGTTGTCAGTAATGAATGATGACTGGTGAGTAGCGAATAAGTAATGTCAAAAACCACTTACTACTGACAACTCACCACTCACTATCCTATTTCTTCCACCTGAAACTGCCGATCATCACATTCATATCCTTTTTAATAAAGTTAAGGACAGGCTGTATCGAGTCGATGCGCGGTTCGTTATAAAAGTATAATGCGGCACGCAGGTAGTTCTTGGTGCTGTCGGTAAAGTAAAACTGGGCCGATGACGCTGCGTTGCCATCGATAGTGTAATAAATCCCGTACAATTTACGGTCGGGGTAATAAATAGCGCCTTCATCGATCGATGTAGCCTTGATGGTATTTTTAAAGGCGTATTTATGTGCATGCTCCGTAAGGGTATCCAGTCTTACTGCTGGCGACAGATGCTCGTAAGTTAAATGTAATGTGCCGTTAAACTGCGGGAATTTTACATTCAGCCAGCAGGGTTTCGCGCCTTTATGGTGATCTGGTTCGATATGCGCGTATTTGGGGTACAAAAAAGTAAACGGGCAGCCGGCAGTATCAAAAGTTTGATAAGCCTTGGGCGGAAATGGTATCCGGAAATACCCCCTCGGTTTAGGCGAATAGTCGTGATTACCACCGCACGCTGATAACAGAAATATCCATGAAACGATAAAAACCAAGTTCCTCATGGGTGTTTGGTTTTTGAGTTCCATATCTCCCAGGAGCGGTCGGCCTGCAGTTCGAGCATCTGGTAACCGTTTTTGATAGCCGCTCCCCTTTCCGAGCCTTTTCGTAAAAATAAGGTTTGATCGGGGTTATAGATCAGGTCGTACAGTAAATGATCATCGGTAATGCCTTCGTAAGGTATGGGCGGACATTCGTCTACGTTGGGGTAAGTTCCCAAAGGCGTTGTATTGACGATCAGTTTATGATCTTCGACTATCCCGGCTGTCAGATCACTAAACAAAATGCTTGTTTCGGATGAGCGACGGGTTACAACCCGGTATTCGATGCCGTATTCGCCCAGTACGTATTTAACCGCGCAGGCCGCGCCGCCGTCGCCTAAAACCAGCGCTTTTTTATGGTGATGGTTGAGCAATGGTTTTAACGAGGTTTCGAAACCATAGATATCGGTATTATAACCTTCCAGTCTGAAATTATGCCCTTCGATACCCACCTCGCCGGTAAAGGCTGCCATTACCGGGCTTTCGGCATGGATATGGATGCAGTTTACCGCACCTACTTCGCGGGCGTCATGGCTGATCCAGTCGAGATAATGCATTACATTTTTTTTGTGCGGAACGGTCACGTTCAGGCCGCACAGGTTTGGGTTTGCTTGTAACAGGGCCGGAAGATCTTTAATATGCTCCAGCGGAAAAAGTTCGTACTTATGACCTTCGATATGCTCGCGCTCAAACATATCACTGAAGTATTTTTTTGAAAAAGAGTGCGAAAGCGGATAGCCGATTAGTCCGTATAGCTTCATTATTGTTTTTAGTGATTACACCGATTAAAGTTGATTGCACCGATTATTGCCGGATTACGCCGATTTGATTTTGATTGCACCGATATCCAGGCAATAAACGAAATCAAAGCTACATTAGTTTAGATGATATTAAAATCAGAAAGCCGTAATAAAGCAAATCGGTGTAATCAGCCTTAAAAATCGGTGTAATCACAAACTTAAGAAATGATCGAACGTATCGCTCCGTAAACCAAGTCGCAAAGTCTCCAGCGGGATGATGTCCGCAGGTGCGATGTTGCCCAGGTTAACGTTGGGTCCAAGCAATTTAATGAACCAGGTTTGCTGCGCTTTTTGCGGGGCCTCCCAAATGATCGTCTCCTGCGGTATCTGGGTTAATATCTCATCCACCAAACCCTGCCTTACCTCGCCCGAATCGCGGTAGATGCCCACATTCCCGCTTTCGCGGGCTTCGGCAATTACCTTCCATGCGCCGGCCTCAATCTCGGCATTCATGAGTTTGATCCATTTATACGGCGCGAATATTTTCTGTACATCTTTCGATCCTACTTCGGATATCACGGTGATCTGCTTGCTCAGTTTGCGGATATATTCGCATTTTACATCGTGCTCGATGGTAATCGAACCATCGGAGACCTCGGCATACTCCATTTTGTACCTATCGAGTATACGGCGGTAATCGTCAAACTGGTTACGAACTATAAAAGCCTCAAAGAGCGTTCCGCCAAAATAGGTTGGCAAACCGGCATCTTTATATATTTTAAGTTTTTCATCGAGCTTTGGCGTAACAAACGAAGTTGCCCAGCCAAGTTTTATGATATCAGAATGCGGTAGTGCAACCTCGATGAAGTCCTCTGCCTGCCGGCAGCTCAAGCCTTTATCCATTACCATCGTCAGTCCGTTGGTACGTGGTTTTGAGGTACGGTCGGGCAGGTTATTCAGTTCGTAATTCATTTATTATATCAATTTGTTATAGTCTATAACCAGAAGTTTTAACCGATGCAAATTTCATAAAAAATCCGAAGCTTTAAAAGCTCCGGATGTAATTAATTTGTTAAATATGGTTACTTGGTATAGCGGTTGATGATCTCGATAATCACTTTGTTTTCCTGCAATTGGGGCAGGTAGTCAAACAGAATAAAATGTTTATCCGGGTCGGTGATCAGTGCTTTCTCTAAAAAAGCAATCGCTTCGTTATAATCGCCTTTGGCAAACAGGTAAGCCACCATGCGATAGTAAAGCTCAGCCGAATCGGGATTATTCTTTATCGCCTGCGAAATGATCTCGATAGCGCCTTCCAGGTTTTTTTGCTCGTATAAAATGGACGAGTAATCCAGCCAGGCATCGGCATCTAATGGGTTCAGTTCAACAACTTTTTCGTAAGCGTGTTCGGCTTCTACCAAATGGCCAAGCTTATAATGCGCATCGGCAATGGCAAACCAGTAATCGGCATTGGCTATGTCCAGGTCGAGCGCTTTTTTATAGAAATGCAGCGCTTCGAAATAACGTTCTTCAAAATCGAGCGTTACGCCTACCCCGAACCAGGCATCAGCCAGCTTAGGGTCCATTTTTACCGACTTTTTATAAAAGGCGCGGGCATCGTCCATCTGCTCGAGCTTTTCGTAGCACTCGCCTATCGCACAATAGGTATCGGCATTAGGCTGTTCGTACTCGAATGTCTGGCGGTAAACCTCTATCGCTTCGGCAAATTTATCGAGGTTGACCAGGGCATTGCCTTTATTAAAGTAAGCCGAGGCAAAACTGTCCTTGATCAGGATGGCGTAATCGTAAGCGTCGATCGCTTTCTCAAATAAACCCAGCTTGGTATAGGCATTGCCCAGGTTATACCAGGCTGCATAGCTGTAAGGTTCGTTATCGATGTATTGCTGGTAAAACTGTACGCTTTCGGCCTGATTATCCATCACATCATAACAAAAAGCCAGTTCGTATAAAGCGTCCTGGTTTTCCATGTTTTGTTCGAGGCAAAGTTTCAGGTAAGTGATGGCTTCTTCATAGTCGCCCATGTTTTGGTTAACGTAGGCAATGTGCAGTAAGATCTCATCGGTCTCCTCGGCCATGTTGAGGGCCTTATGATAATTTTCGAGTGCCTCGGGATAGCGTTCGATACTTTCGTACAGGTTGCCGCGTATGATATAGATATCTGCCTCTGACGCTTCCAGGGTTTCGGCCAGTTCGAGCGACGCAAAAGCATCGCCTATTCGGTTGGTCACGACAAACAGCTGCGCTTGCTTGATGAGGAAAACAGAAGCAAAAGGGTGTTGGGCGCGGGCATATTCAACTACTTGCAGGGCCTTAACCGGATCGTTCTTTTCGATGTAGTAATCGATGATGTTCTCAAACGCCTGTGCATCAAAAAAGTACTGATCGTGGTTACGGATCATCTCTTCGTATCGCTCTACCGAAAATTGGGGGTCTTCGGTAAAACCAAATTCAAATTCTTCTTCCATTCAGTTTTTGTTGCAGAACTTCTGCTTAGCTTGTTAATTCAATAGTTGTGCCAAGACTTTTTGTTACAGTTAAATTACCGATAAAAACCCCGCGTATTAAATTTACTTTTCCACATTTCCCCATTTTAAACAAAACCAGCTGTAACTGATTGATTGTAAAGATGAATTTTTTCGGGAGAAATGCAAAGGCTTAAAGCGCGGACAATAAATTTTTTACCTTTGACAAACCACTGTTTACTATGAATAACGATAAGCATCAAATTCTACTTAATTTAAATATAAACGCTGTAAACCATGCTTTTAGTACCGGGCAAATTTGGGGCAGCAGCGATGGGGCCGAGGTGCGAACCATTTATTCGCCGGTTGATGGCTTAGCTATAGCCGATGCAACGATGGCTACCAACGATAACTATAACCAAACCGTGGCCAAAGCTGCCGATGCATTTAAAACCTGGCGTAACGCACCCGCACCAAAACGCGGAGAGATTGTACGACAGATTGGCGAGGCATTGCGCAGGCATAAGGATGACCTGGGCTGGCTGGTATCGTACGAAATGGGTAAAAGCCTGCAGGAAGGTAAAGGCGAGGTACAGGAGATGATCGATATTTGCGATTTTGCCGTTGGTTTAAGCCGGCAGCTTTACGGGCTGACCATGAACAGCGAGCGCCCGCGCCACCGCATGTACGAGCAATATCACCCGCTGGGCATTGTAGGGATCATATCTGCATTTAACTTCCCGGTAGCGGTTTGGAGCTGGAATGCCGCACTGGCCTGGGTTTGTGGCGACGTGTGTGTATGGAAGCCTTCCGAAAAAACACCATTGACGGCTATCGCCTGCCAGCATATCGCGCAAAGCGTATTTAAACAAAATAATGTTCCCGAAGGTGTATCGTGCCTGGTTATCGGCGATCGCGAGATAGGCGAGCTGATGGCTAACGACCACCGCATACCTTTAGTCTCGGCTACGGGCAGCACCCGCATGGGTAAAGCGGTAAGCGTGGCTGTAGCCGCACGTTTGGGCCGCAGTTTGCTGGAACTTGGCGGCAACAACGCCATCATCATCAGCGAAAATGCTGACCTGAACATTGCGCTCACCGGCGCAGTTTTTGGCGCAGTGGGCACAGCCGGGCAGCGCTGTACCACAACCCGCAGGTTAATCATCCACGAAAGTATATACGATGCCTTTAAACAAAAGCTGGTTAGCGCCTACAAACAGTTACGCATTGGTAACCCGCTGGATGAACACAACCACGTAGGCCCGCTTATCGATAAAGCTGCGGTGAGCCTTTATTTAAAATCGATTGAAGACTGCAAAGCACAAGGCGGCAGCTTTATTGTTGAAGGCGGTGTTTTAGAAGGCGCCGGTTACGAATCGGGCTGCTACGTTAAGCCATGCATCGCCGAGGTTGAGAACCACTACCCTGTTGTGCAGCACGAAACATTTGCCCCCATCTTATATCTAATTAAATATAAAACTATCGAACAGGCCATTGAGCTGCAAAATGGCGTGCCGCAGGGCCTGTCATCTGCCATAATGACAAACAATTTACGCGAGGCCGAAGCGTTCTTATCAGGCGCCGGGTCTGACTGCGGTATTGCGAATGTGAACATCGGCACTTCGGGCGCCGAGATCGGCGGCGCATTTGGCGGCGAAAAAGAAACGGGCGGCGGGCGCGAGTCGGGCTCGGATGCCTGGAAGGTTTACATGCGGAGGCAAACCAATACCATAAACTACTCGAGCGAGCTGCCATTGGCACAAGGAATTAAATTTGATCTATAATATATCTTAATGTCTGAATTTTCTAAAAAACTATTGGGCTTTACATTGTGTGGAGCCTTGTTATTCAATATCGAAGTTAAGGCTCAGGTAAGCGTTACCGTAGGCGAGCCCGCACCACCAAAAAACTGGCACCAGCTCGATTTAAAAACCGATGGCTACTATGGCATCAGTCTCATCAAAGCTTATCAGTTGCTCAAAGGGAAAAAAAGTAAAACCGTGCTGGTTGCAACGATAGACAGCGGCGTAGACACGCTTCAAAAAGACCTGCAGGGTATTTTATGGACCAACCCCAAAGAAATACCCGGAAACGGCATCGACGATGATCACGACGGTTATGTTGACGATGTGCACGGCTGGAACTTTTTGGGCGGGCCGAACGGTAAGTGCGATTTTAACGAAACTACCGAAGAGGTGCGCGAGTATGCCCGCCTGAAAGGCAAATACGAGAACGTGACCTATGCTACGGCTACCGATAAAAAAGAGTACGAGTACTGGAAAAAGGTAAAAGCAACCCGCGACTCGACCGTGGCGGCATCGCAAAATGATTACAGGCAGCTTGTGCCATTGGTGAATGCCCTGATGGCTACCAGCGGTTTGATCAAAAAAGGCCTGCACCTGCCGGCCGATGGCGCGTTTACTTTAGCCGACCTGGATAAACTGCCTGTCGCTAATGATACGCTGAAGCAAAGTGTGGAGTTCTGGAAGATCGTGATGCAGCAGGACCCGGCGAGTAACAGCAGCAAGATCATCAGGGACTGTACCGAGGAAATGACCAAGGCCAATAATGATATTAACCCCGACCTGGATACCCGTAAAAATATTATCGGGGATGACCCGAACGATAACAGCAACCCGCATTACGGTAATAACATCGTAAAATATGAAGACGCTTCGCATGGCACCGGGGTTGCGGGTTTAATAGGCGCTAAACGCGGTAACGGTTACGGTATCGACGGTGTTGCCGATAACGTACGGATAATGGCCATCAAAGCCGTGCCCAACGGCGATGAATACGATAAGGACATTGCAAACGCGATTATGTTCGCGGTTAATCATGGCGCGCAGGTCATCAACATGAGCTTTGGCAAACGCATATCGCCGCATAAGGATTGGGTTGACGCGGCTTTTAAATATGCCGCATCGAAAAACGTTTTGCTGGTACAGGCCGCAGGCAACGAAAACCAGGATATGGATACCAACCCCGAATACCCTAACGATATTTTTGCCGATGGCTCGGGAACGGATGCAGCCAATGTAATTTCGGTAGGGGCTTCGGCTGCTAAAAACACCGACGAAAAACTGGCCGGTACTTTTAGCAACTATGGCAAAAAAAATGTGGATGTATTCGCGCCGGGTGTAAAAGTAACCTCGATTGATATGGACGCGGAGTTCAATACTGCCGATGGTACGAGCTTTGCCTCGCCGATAACCGCAGGGCTGGCCGCTCTGATACTCGAATATTATCCGCACCTGAGCGCACGCCAGGTTAAACAGATCATCCTGGCATCGGCTAAGCCGCTCACCGGCACCATGGTGTATAAACCGGGGAGCACCAGCGAAAAGGTTGATTTTTCGACGCTTTCGAAAACCGGCGGGATTATCAATGCGTACCAGGCGTTGTTGATCGCGGCGAAGACCAAGGGAGAGTTGAAGTAGGGTGATTAGCCCGGAAGATAGGGAATAGCAGATTTGACAACTTTTAAAAAGTTGTCAAATCTTAGCTGCACGTTAATTCAGTCCGTTGCAATTCTGGCAAAAAATGCGTATATTGAACGAAGTCGCGAGGTTTATGTGAATGCAAATTTGTTGACGGAAACTGTAGCGGTCGTAAAAATTTCTTACTATTTCCCCCCTGTTTTAGTGTGGTGATTGCGAGATTAGCAATCAAAGCGCCTTTGTTCGTGAGCGGGGACGCTTGAATGGACATAGAGTTGAAATAGTTCCTAACATCAACAGGCTGTAATGAATAAAGTTAAAAGAATATTTTCTAAAATAGGCTTGGTGGTCTTTTTGGCAGTAGTGCACTATGTAGTAATTAGTGCATTGTTAAAAAATGAAAGTAGCCTTACTAAGATAAGTGGCATAGTAAGCGGCCAGGATTCATATCATCGCGGAGGCAGAATTCCATTTTATGCTATTATTATAGCTATAGATCACAGCAACATGAGATTTGGGGTGAAGGATAACAAAGTGGCGGCGTTTGACTATTTATCTCATCACACAGTTGTTGGCAAACGCATTACCATATTGTATGATAAAGATGGGGATTACGAGTTGGACGACTTAACCTACAATGTTTACAGCGTTACAGTTGACGGGAATGAAATAATGACTATTTCGCAAGGCAAACTTTTTTATAAATGGCTTTTACTATGGGCAATAGTAGCCGACATTGCCACGATATTCGTATTTTCCAAGTCAAGGAAAAGCAAGCGTTAAAAAATAGCAGCCTCTTTTAATTCACCAACAGTTTATACCCCTTGCCGTGCACGTTGATGATCTCGACTTTCGAATCGTCCTTGAGGTATTTGCGTATCTTGCTTAAAAACACATCCATACTGCGGCCGTTAAAATAGTTATCATCGTGCCAGATGTTGAGCAGGGCTTCTTCGCGGGTGAGCACTTCGTTTTGCTTCAGGCAAAGCAAGCGCAGCAATTCGGCTTCCTTGGTCGACAGCTTTTGTTTCTGGTCGCCGTCGAAGATCATCTGGGTGGTATAATCAAACTCGTATTTGCCGATCTTAAAATGTGTTTGTTTCTCGGCATTATCCTTCCCGCTATCGTTTACGCGTTTTAGCAGGGCGTTGATGCGCAATAAGAGTTCCTCAATACGGAAAGGCTTGGTAATATAGTCATCGCCGCCAAGGTTGAAGGCCTGGGTTTTATCCTCAATCATACTTTTGGCCGTAGCAAAAATGATAGGCACGGTTGGGTTGATCTTCCTGATCTCCTTACCCAGGGTAAAACCGTCCTTTTTTGGCATCATCACATCCAGTATCAGCAGATCGAACTGTTGTTTGGTGAAAGCTTTAAGGCCCTCATCGCCGTCTTTACAAAGTACAACTTCAAACTTGCCCTTCAGCTGCAGGTAGTCCTGCAAAAGCAGGCCCAGGTTCGGATCATCTTCAACGAGTAATATTTTCATCATCTATTATTTTCAGGGGTCGACCAGATCGAACTTTAATTCGAACTCCGAGCCTTTTTCTTTTTCAGATCGTACACCAATTGTGCCATTCAGCCTTTTTACGATGGTGTTCACATAACTTAGCCCCAGTCCAAAGCCTTTAACATCGTGCAGGTTACCGGTAGGTATACGATAAAACTGCTCAAATATTTTACTTTGCTGATCGCTGCTCATGCCAATGCCTTTGTCGGCCACTTTTATTACCGCCTGGTTATGGCGGTTAACGGTCGTAGTAATCGTGATCTCAGGCGCTTCGCGGCTGTATTTGATCGCATTATCAATCAGGTTGTAAATCACGTTCGAAAAATGCAGTTCATCGGCTTTAATAAACAACTCTTCATCGCTCAGGTTAAGATCGAGCTTAGCGCTATGCTTCTGCAGTTTTAAAGCCATACTATCCAAAACGGCGGCTATCAGTTCGTTAATCTCTATCTTTTTGATATCGAGCTTAAAGTCGTTTTTTTCGATACGGGCGATGTTCAATACCCGTTCGATATGGCTGCCCAAACGTACATTTTCTTCGTAAATAATATTGGCAAGTTTAGATACCCGGTTTTTATCTTCGGCTATCTCGGCATCGCGCAGGGCCTCGCTGGCTATCATAATGGTCGACACCGGGGTTTTAAACTCGTGGGTCATGTTATTGATGAAATCGGTTTTCATCTCCGATATCTTTTTCTGCCGCAATATCGAGTAAATAATAAAACCGAAGCAAAAGATAAAGAAAAGCAACAAGCCGCCTGTAGTGGCCATGGCACCGCCCATCTGGCTTAATATCAACGAATTTTTTTGCGGGAAATACACCTTCAGCTCGCCGGGATCATTGATCACATCCTTACCGAATATGGAAGTATGATACGTATTGGCGGGGATAAAGGTCGGTTTCTGGCCGTCGATATCAAGCGCTTTCGAAAAGATCACCGAATCGTTGTGCGCCTCGGTTACTTCGTAGCTAAAAGGTAAAGATATACCATGGTCGTTCAGCTCGGACCGCAGCAAGGTATCTATCCATAATTGGTTAATGCGATCTTTCAAAGGTTCATCTTTACGCGAATATTCCAGCGCCAGTTTTTCAATCACATTCTGCTGGCTCTTTTGCATTTTGGGCATATCAACGGCACTTTCCTGCTGTAATAATCTGCGGAGCTGTTTAATATGCTGCTCGTTTTCTTTTCGGCGCTGCTCCTGTACCCATAACGGATTCAGCCTGGGTACCGATACCACCTGGGGGCCGAACTGAGGATCGATATAAGTATAGCGCGTGGTATCGAGATATTTGATCTCTTTGGCCTTTTGCAGCATTTTGGCGCGTTTGGCCATCATACTGTAATTACTTTGCGGAGTAATAGTAAGGTATTGCTCCACCTGGCCATACTCATTTTCTTCGATATGGCTTTGTATACTGATGGCTTTGCTTACATCTTCAACTTCCTGCTCCAGTTTGCTTCGTGCCAGCATATGGCTAACGCTATCGCGTAGTTTGGCTATACGTGCGCTATGTGCAGGATCGGTTTTAGGCGTAGGCATGTGCACCAAACCATCATCTGTCAATTCGTTAGAACCGATTTTATTTATTGTGACGGCTCTGAGATAGACATCCTTTTTCCTATGCACAGAACCGGCGGTATCCTTTTTGCTTGTAAGCCTGGCTTTCTGAATCAGAAAGTTATTGGCATCCTGTTTGGTTACAGTGGTCACTACATCGTTAAGCGCAGCCTTAACGTCGCGGTCGAAAAGATCGGATTGTAAACGGTACGATTGCCGCAGGAAATAAAACTGCATAGCTATCACCCCAAGCAGGGCCAAGGCCATCAACCCGGTTATGATAATTATGCTTTTACGTTTCATACAGCTACAAAAATATTGAACAATAGGCTAATACAAATTTGCTTTAACATTATTTAACATATCGTTTAACAAAAACCAATGAGTAAATCTATTAACTTAGTTTTTAGTTTTCAACTCCATCAAACCCAATATGTCATGAAAAAAAACAATATTCCGCCAATTTTAGAACTAACATTCGCCGCTGGCGTAATGATAATTCTGTCGTTGCCATTATTCGTAAAAGCACAGGATCATAAAGAATTCAGTGTCAGCATCAATAACAAAGACACTATTGTAAACGGTAAAAACATTAAAGACCTTTCGGCAGCAGACAGAACAGATGCCCTTAAGAAACTAAACGAACTTAACGACCGCATCAGCTTTACCACAAAAGATAGCGGCGATAATATGATTACACTAAAACAAAAAGACGGCACCAGTAAGGTTTATGTATATGGTAATGGCATAACCGTTGGCGATATCCCCCCAATGCCACCTATGACAGCATACAACCTTTCTATTGACACAGCCGACAGGGGAATGATCATAGCCGATAATGTTATAAAAAGCGACTTTAAAACCCTCGCCGGATCAAAGTTACGCACTTCGGTACTGGCCAACGGGCGCGGCTTAAGCTCTGTTTTTCTATCCGGCGGCCGCAAAAATTCGCAATCGTTCAGCTACTCAAATACTGATAACGATGGCATCAATACACATATCAACTTTAATGTAAGCGATGCAAGCGCCGAGAAAATTAAAAAGATAAGCGGAGCAGAAAAAGCCGATCTGAATATCCAGGATCTGAGCATTGTGCCATCGTTTTCGACAGGTAAAACCACACTGATCTTTAACCTGCCTGCCAAAGGTGCCGAAGTACAATTTAAAGATAGCGAAGGTAATGTATTATGGACAGAAAAGATAACCGGAAACGAGTTTAGCAAAAGCTTTGCCTTACCCAAAAATGGCGTTTACTATCTGCAGGTTAAACAAGCCGGAAAAGTAGCCCTGCGCAGGATAGCCAAAGAAGAGTAAGTATATCCAATCTCCTTGATTATAAAAAAGGCTCGCGGAAAATCGTGAGCCTTTTTTGTTTTTATTTCAGGTTCATCAAATAGTTGTGCATATTATCACTCAACTTTTCAACGTCCCATTCATCGTTCAGCTTTTTGGTATAGAAGGTTTTAACATCTTCCCATTTATAATACGGGAAGTTATTTGTTTTTAACCCTTCTATAGCCACTTCTTTCTCGTTCAACAAAAACTTTATCAGATAGTCGCGCTGGTTATCGGGGGTCTGGCCTTTATATAAGATAAATTGAATGTTGGCGCTCAACGGTATAACTTCTTCTGACTTCCAAATCTTCTCGAATTTGAAGATATCTGCGCTTTCTTTACTCGCTCCTTTTATACCTAACAAGGCCGCAAATGAGGTAAGCGTTTCGGCATTGGTTATCCTGATATCGGCAGCAACGTTAGGGCTTATCAGGTATGCATCGGTAGTATTGATAAAATTAACCAGCAGGGGTACAGTGGCACGTACCTGGATGCCCGAATGATCGCCACCGGGGCCGGCCTTGTAATATTCTTCGGCCGAGTTAAGGGTATTGAACAGGGCGAGTTCGGAGCAGGTAAAAAACGAGCGGATATCCAGCTGCTCGAGCGTAAAACCCGCATTAATAATTTCGCGGTGGATAGAGTTGATCACCGTACTCGCTTTATACAAATCGGTAATAAAGCGGTTTTGATCAGCTTCCTCTATCTTATCAAAAAAACTTTGTTCAAAAAACCTGGTTAAAAACCTGATGTTAAAGTTTTCGGGCTTTTTCTGATCGCGGATGTTATCCACGTTGTCTTTCCAATCGCCTGTTTTCATCATTTCGACCAATGATGGTGCCGTGGCAAAAGGGTTCAGGTTATCATCATCGTTATAACTTGGCTTATCGCAGTTCGGCTCGTCAAGGGTATGCCTTAAGCCACCTAATAAAGCTTCAGCGCTTTGCTTCATCCGGTCCTCATTGATTGCCGCGACTTCAACACATTTTTTTTGTGCAAATACGTTTCCGTAAAGCGCCAGCATGCGGGTACCTATACCTTTCTCTTCGATAGCACCCGAAAGGGAGATCCTGTCGAGCTTATCTTTTTCGATCGTTTGCAAAGTAAGCAGCATTTTACGCAGCTTGCGGCCATCAACTTTTAATGCATGTGCGCTATCGGCTTTTTGCAGTAACGCAAATACAAATGTTGTTGAAATGTCTTTTACCAGGTGTTCTGCACCATTGCGACCGATAAAATTGATAAATACCGGTTTGTAATCGGGGGGTGTCGAAGTGACAGTAAAGTTTTGAGGTAAATACTGTGTATGGCTGCCCCAGTATTCGAGTGAGCAGTCGGTTTCCTGGGCCATGGTAACATTGGCGAAGATCAGTAAAGAAAACAAGGAAAGATAAAGCTGTTTCTTATTCATTTAATGTGGTGTGGTTGTTGACTGATAACGGTTTTAATATACATATTGGTATATACTTTATTACCCGTGTAAAGGTTTGCTCACCAAAAATAAATAATTAGTCTTTATCTCCTTATAAGCTGCGATTAAATAAGTGTTATCCCGATTACCATCTTTTGCTGCTTATATCGGGCAATTAGCCGATGGATGCAGCCCTTCCTTATCTTTTATCAGTTGCGGCAGGCCATTTTTAAAAGTAACAATCCAGATACTATCGTAATCATCATCGGGCCAGTTAAGTGTTTCGGCAATTCCCAATGCTTTCACAATACCTGGTATGGCTTTATGCTCCCAGGTAATGATAATGGTACCCTTGTGTGCTTTCAGGTCAGCAGCTATCTGGTCAAAGTCTTTTTCCTTGTGTGTTGTCGCTATCGCCAAGTTATATTGTATAGCCAGGGGCGCAATGGTTTGAAACATGCGCGAATGTTTGGTGGTATCGCCCAGGCCCAGTTGCGGAACCATCAGGTAATCGGGTACACCAAATTTTTTGACCAGTACAGCCGGTAGCTGCAGCGAGCGGTTTAAACCCTGGCAGGTTAAATTGCTGCCTTTCAGCGGTTTTTCGGCATGGCGGATAAAAACAAGTTTTAAATTTTCGGATTGGGCAAAAGTTGTATGTGCTGTTATAAAACAAACAACTAAGCAAAGTACATACAAGAGCGCTTTTTTCATTTTTATAGGATTAAAGATACATCTTTCGGAAGCATATATAATCATCAATACTGGATTGATTTGGGTTTATTGGGATCGCCTGTACAGCAAACTAAAAAATGCACCGCCTTAAAAGCGATGCATTTGAAAACATTAGTATTAAGATTGGTAATTAGTGCTGGTTACCTATGCCACTTAACTGGTAACAACCCAGGTCGGCGCCCGGAGGCGTTGCATCCGACAAACCGTAGATAGGATCTTTAGGCACAACGATCAGCGGCTGGAAATCAGTTTTGCCTTTGCCAATCAGCGGCGAAGAAGCTTTCAGCCTGAAGTTAAATGTACCTACCGCACTGTATGCCGACATGGAAATGCCTGCAGGCACCGGCAACGTGAAGTTTAAGAACTGCGGGTTGTTTTTTCCTACCACATCGGTACCGTCGTATATCTGGCCTAAAACATAACCCGAAGGCAGGTATTTTGATGTTGATGTGATCGACGGTATATCGGTAGTTTGCGGCTGAGTGATATAACCTACGGGATAAAACTGGTTGGTTACCGCAACCGAATCGCCATACTGAAAGTTATTGCCATAAAACATATTGGCCACATCCGCAACCGGGTTGCCCACCACACGGTAACCAAATTTGCAGTTAACAGCTACGTTGTTGTAGTACATACCTTTGGCGCCTTCTTCGTAATTGATACAGCCGCCGCGGCCACTTTGTGTTTGGCGGTAACCACCCGAAATAAAGGTGTTGTTGTACATCACGATATTGGTTTGCGGCGCGCCGGTTGCCTGGCCCTTGTTCGAAGCTTTTTGACCATTGGTGGCCGTACCGATAAACAGGTTATAAGCCATAGTGCCTACAGTACCACCTTTAACATTGATACAATCGCCGCCTACGGCGCCATTTTTTTCGAAAGTGTTACGGAAGAAAGCCACCTTACCTGCCGAGATACGGATAGGATCATCGACACCGCCATATAACCACGAATCTTCCATAATATAGCTACCGTTATAGTTGGCAAACAAAATGCTGTACTGATTACCCGCACCCGAACCGGCAATTTTTGAGGTAGCGGCACCTTCGGTACCGCCGGCAAATTCAACGTGTGTCCAGCGCAACACCATCAGGTTACAGGTCGGGCCGCCGATAATGCCTTTCCATTTACCTGAGTAAGCAGGATCGGCCGACGGCGAAACCGAGCCGGGGGCATCGCTCTTGGTAACAGTTGTTGCAGGGCCGATGTAATTCGGAAAATCTTTCGAACCGTTACTTACCAGGGTACCTAAAGCTATCAAACTTGTATTAGCGCCCATTTTAAGGGTAACACCAGGCTGCATCAACAAGGTGTCTGTTGCGTTGATCACCAGGTCGCAGCCATCTTCAACAGTATAGGTTTTGCCCGAAAGCATGGTACCCTTTACCGAAACCACCGTGCTGCCCGAACCACTGCACGACAGTGGTGCTTTATCGCTAACCGGGCTTGCGGCAGGCGGCGTATAAGTATAAACATCCGTATGCTCGGTGCTCCATTTTTTACAGCCTGTAACCGCTGCTATCGCTAAGGCAATAATGCTGAAATATATCTTTTTCATGTGTTTTTGATTTGATGTTTTTTTAGAATTTATACCTTAGACCGCCCAGGAAAGATGTTTTATAATAATCGGTTTGCACCAGCGTTTGCGCAGCAATATCCTGCTTGCCGATAAACTCGAGCAGTTGTGTACTCAGCTGGGCGTTAGGATATTTAAGGTATAATTTGGCTGCAGCATTGGTGATGTTGTTAACCTTGCCAAAGAATGATAATTTCTTACCGATCATCTTCTCGAACGAGAAATCTAACTGGCTGTACGCATGCTGGTAAAAATCGAGGTTGTAGTATGGCGATACCTGCGCCAAACGCTCACCTGTGTACACAAAGGCCAGTTGCATATCCAAACCTAATTTACCGCTCTTAAACAGTACCGAAGCATTGCCTACGTTATCAGCCTGACCTTGTAACGGACGGGTTTGGCTTACATAAGTTTGCTGCAAGCCTTTCACCGGATCGCTGAAATAAAGCAGCTTATCGGTAGTGATGCTCGAGTGGGTGTAGGTGTAGTTTACCGAGAAACCGATCACGCCAAAAAATTTGGTAGCCTGTGCCTCAAAACCGTAGTTGGTTGCATCGCCGTCGTCGTTCTGCGGTTTGATCACCTGGTTACTCGGGCCGCCATCGCGCACCACGAAGTACTCGATCGGGTTGTGGATCTTTTTCAGGAAAGCGCCAAGCAACAACTGATCGGCACCGCCCGGGAACAATTCATATCGTAAATCGAAGTTATCGGCAGTGATGTGGTGCAGGTATGGATTACCTTCTTCATCGTAGTATTCGCCCGACACTTTGTAAGGTACAATCTCGCCATAACCCGGGCGGCTTAACGATGCAAAGTAGGATGCGCGGATACTTTGTGCGCCACTGATCTCATACTTTAAATGCAGGCTTGGCAGCACATCTGTATAAGCCGAAGTACCGGCCCGCTGTGAAACGGTAACAGGCGATTGTGTTGTGTATTTTTGTAAGGTATTTTCAACCCTTACGCCACCTAACACCTGTAGTTTGGCAACAGGGTTAAATTTCAATTGCAGGTATTCAGCATTATCATCTTCTTTAACGGTGTAGTTGTCCTGCAGATCGGGGTTATTGGCGCCCACGCCATCCGAAGCCAGGTTGAACACAAATGGTATCGAATTGAAATTATTGGTATATACTGTCGATTTGTTGCCGCCGATCAGCGAGTAAGTGATATAATCGGCATCACGGTCTTTATGGCGTAATAAACCGCCGAGCGATATCTCTACATCGTGATTCAGGATTTTTGGAGCGAAGATAAAGTTGGCGTAGCCGGTCACATCCTGGTCCTTATTGTTTTCCCAGTGGTGGCTCAGCTTGGTATTGTTATCCAACTCCGATACAATAGCACCCGAGCTATTCAGTGTTTGGTTGGCATCGTAAGCAAAATCGGTACGATCGGGCTGGTGCCTGTTGGCATACGAGTATACCGCGCTCCAGTTAAATTTGATCTTGTCGGCCAACTGGTGATCGCCCTGCAGCGTGCTGTTATAGATATTTTGTTGTGTAAGCGTACTGCGGTTGCTGATGGTTACCTGCTTGTTATACAGGGTTGAGTTTAATCCTAAACCCAAAGTATCGGCAGTTTGCCTTGCCTGGTACTCGTTGGTGTGGATGTACAGGTTGTATAACGAAATCTTGTTGTTCTTGTTAAAACTATAATCGATTTTATTATGGATACCTAAACGCTGGGTTTGGGTCGAGTAGCTCCGGGTATAGGCATCAGAAAATTGCGGAACATTGGATGCGGCGGCTGTGGCCGTTGGCTGTGCGTTGGGCGTTAACTGGGTTGAGTTCGAACCGCGGTAAACATTTTGATAGCTGGCAGATACGATCACACCTAATTTACGATCCAAAAACCTGTCGCCGATGGTTAAACCTGCGGTTGAGCTCAACGGGTTATTCAGGCTCTGATCGCTGGTGAGGGCTTTGTTGTTAAAATCGGCATAAGTGGCTGCATAGCTGTTGCCGTGAACCATGGCGGGCGACTGCGTATTGGGCGAACCCTGGAAAGCGGTAAACAACCTGCCTTTCGAAAACAGGCTTGAAAAACCGGACGAGGCATTGGCGCTTACCACAAAGTGATCGGGAGCCGATTTCATCACCAGGTTCATGGTACCGCCGATGGCATCGCCTTCCATACTTGGCGTAAGAGCTTTAATTACCTCTAAGTGCTCCAGCATCTCCGAAGGGAAAACATCCATCGGCACAAAGCGGAACTTGTCGTCGGGGCTTGGTATTTTAATACCGTTAACCAGCGTATTGTTATACCGTTGGTCCATCCCCCGGATGATGGCGTAACGGCCCTCGCCGTTTGATGAACGCTGGATGGTTACACCGCTTACGCGCTGCAAGGCATTACCCACGGTAACATCGGGCAATAACTGGATGGTGTTAGCAGAAAGTATATTTTCGACCATCAAGGCATTTTTTTCGAGCGAACGAACGGCCCTGTCGCTTTCCTTGCCGGCTTGCTCGGTAATGGTCACTTCGTTCAGGCCGGTAGAGTTCTCAACCAAGGCAATGTTGAACACTTCAGTTTTACCGGTAACCGCTTCAACAGCGTACTCCTTGCTGGCTTTGTAGCCGATAAATTTCACGGTAAGTTTATAGGTACCGGCAGGCAGATTTTTAAAAGTGTACGAGCCGTTCAGGTTAACCGGCGCGTTAACTGTTGTTTTACCGTCGATATGCACGGTGGCGCCTGTTAACGGTTCGCCGGTACCGGCATCGGTTACCTTGCCCTTAATAATGCTTTGGGCGCCGGCAACTAAACCGAGGCAAACAAAAGCGAGCAAAAAAGCCCCGGTTTTAATTAGGTTTAATGTAGATGATTCCATCAATAGCGGTTGTTTTAAATGTGATCTGATGTTGTTTGAACTGTTTGCTTTTTTAAAAACGGCCATACTCACTGAACGGCCTGCCGATAATTATTGTGCTCACGGTTTATTATTGTTGTGTGCCGGCCGGGTTCGGTTCGACAACAGCAGAGAGAAGAGTTACACCCTGATAAATAGCACAATAACACAGACAGAGATCAGGCTAATGCCGTTTAACTGCGCGCAAAGTAGACGGCGAAATTTGGAGGAATTCTGAATTTTTTGGCCTCGAAAAATCAGATAACGCAATGGTAATACTGAGTTAATATACAGCCCGGTTCAGCGCCATATAGCAACCAATAATTAACATTATAGCCACATTTTAGTAACAACACAATAAAGATGAGAGACAGAGATTGCCAAAAGTTCGGCGCCGATTAAACAGATATGGATGCATATCATCGTTAAGGCCAAACATGCAGTTTGTTTACTTTTGCATATAGAAGGCATGCACGCTTAGCCAATAATAATACCGGAAGGTTTTAGTGGATAGTCCGGGCCCACATCTTTTTTCGTGAGATAAGCCGGATCCTGAAATTAATCGACAGAAACCGTGAGACCTTCCTGTTGTAATATCTTACGGTAAATCTCCATTTCGGTAAAAGAGCCTTCCAATACCGCGCATTTACCTTCGTTGTGTACCTTCCAGGCAATTTTTTCGGCTTGCGATTCGGTATAATCGAGGTATTTCATCATGCAATGGATCACATGATCAAAGGTATTGTAATCGTCGTTCCATAAGATTAACCGGTGCATTTCTTTCAGTCCGGCTAAAACTTCTTCGAGCGTGAGGGTCTGTTCTTCTACTTCGGTAGGCATGGTGCGAATTTACGCAATGATGCGCAGATGTGCGAATATGCAGATGTGCAAATTATATTATTTGACGGCCAAACAATTACCGCATGGTTAAGCACTTTCGCTTAACTATTGCTTTCGTATAAGTGTCCACATATTCGTTAGTGTGGACGCTTGGACAGGCGAAGAAGTAAACCACTCACCACTCTCTGTTCACCACTCACTGATCACTTTGCCGATCTCGTCATCTTTTCAATAGCGTCCCACATTTCGCCGGGGATCATTTCCAGGGCGCTAAACTGGCCTGCACCCTGCAGCCATTCGCCGCCGTCGATGGTGATCACTTCGCCATTGATATATCCCGAAAAATCGGAAACCAAAAATGCCGCCAGGTTGGCCAGTTCCTGGTGCTCGCCTACGCGTTTAAGGGGTACACGGTTCTTAAAATCAAACTTTGCCGCCATATCGCCGGGCAGTAAACGCTCCCAGGCTCCTTTAGTCGGGAACGGCCCCGGGGCGATAGCGTTGGTACGGATGCCGTGCCTGCCCCACTCTACCGCCAGCGAACGCGTCATGGCCAAAACACCGCCCTTGGCACAGGCCGAAGGCACTACATAGGCCGATCCTGTAAAGGCATATGTGGTCACAATATTCAGGATAGTGCCTTTTATTTGCTGATCGATCCAGTATTTGCCTAAAGCCAGTGAGCAATTTACCGAGCCTTTTAATACAATATCAATAATGGTTGAAAACGCGTTGGCCGAAAGGCGCTCGGTTGGCGATATAAAATTACCGGCGGCGTTGTTCAGCAAAGCATCAACCTGCCCAAACTTTTCAAGGGATTGTTTCAGCATGGCTTCAACTTCATCGTAGTTGCGAACATCGCATTGTACCGCCAGCACTTTGCCGCCGGTAGCAGTCTCCATTTCGGATGCTGTTTTTTGCAATACATCCAGTTTGCGGCTCGTGATTACCAGGTTGGCCCCCAACTGTAAAAAGTAAGTACCCATGGCTTTACCCAGGCCGGTACCGCCGCCCGTGATTATAATGGTTCTGCCTTTCAGGGCATCATCGCGTAACATTCCTTGTGTCATAAGCCCCTCCTAAATCCTCCCCGGCAGGGAGGACTTTTGATCATTATAATTCATAAGTTCCGTACTCAGCATAATATAATCCTTTATATTTAAAGTCCACACCCTTCAGGGGGAGATTTAGAGGGGGCTTGCTTTTTGTTTTAAGCTTTGAATGATCATTTGTAACGATTTCCGGGTTTCGGGCGCCCACCATTGTGCGTTCAACTGGTCCAGTGTTCCGGTTTGGTCGGCATTCGCATGTTCGATCAACTTTTTACGCATGTTAAGTTTGCTCTGCATCCAGGCTGCCTGGTTAAGCTGCATATATTTCCTGATCTGGCGCTCGGCCGTGCTGATCACGCTTTCCGGGTTACATATCTCATCTATCAAACCAATCTGTAAAGCTTCATCCACCGAAAACAACTTGCCCTCTGACAAACTCTGGTACGCCCGCCGCTGGCCGATCCAAAAAGCATATTGCTTAAAAATACCCTCGGGAACAACGATGCCAACCGGTATCTCGTTCAGCCCGATGATGAATTTCCCCTGGGCCATCACGCGGTAATCGCAGCAGGTAGCCAGTACACAACCTCCTGCCGGGCTATGCCCGCTTATCGCTGCAACCATTGGTTTTTTAAACGATACCATTATGGCCTGCAGGTTAATAAAGTCTGCCCAAAAAGCTTTCATCTGCTCCTGGTTATAATCGTAAAGTTCGATGAGATCGAGCCCGGCCGAGAAGAAGTTTTCTTTACCGGTAATGATCAGGCCGCCGATATTGTCATCGGTATCAACGCTCTTTATCAGCAAAGTCAGCTCCTTCACCATTTCGGCATTCATCGGGTTTGATTTGCCCCGATTGAGCTGGATAACAGCAAGCCGGTCTTTTACGGTAACCTGTAGTGTATTCATTAGCCCCTCCTGTCCCCTAAAGGGGATGCTTTAGTTTTTAATTGTATAAAGCCAAGGTCGGTTTAATTTTTTACAAATACAATGCATGCATAGTAATTATATTAGTGGGTTTTAGCTGGGTAAGATTTGACAACTTTTAAAAAGTTGTCAAATCTATGGGATTAATACAGTTTCTGATAAAAAGCCTTTAACATCGCTGCAGGGTCGTCGGCATTATTGATGGCGCCGGATACAGCGATACCCGCTATGCCGGTTTCCATCAAGGCGTCAACATCTTTTAGTTGAATACCACCAACCGCAATTACCGGCAGCGTTACCGGATGATCCTGCAGTTCGCGGAAGCCGGCAAGCCCCAAAAAAGGATAGTTATTGAATTTAGGATCGGTATGCGCAAAAGGGCCGAACCCGCAGTAGTCAACCATGCCCGCTTCCTGCAATTTTAACAGACGCCCGGTGGTGATCGCCGAGGCTCCGAGGGTCTTATCCGCACCAATAATCTGGCGCACATGGGCCAGATCGGTATTCACATTTTCGATGTGAACACCCTGCGCATCTACCCTATCCAGCAAATGGTAATGTTGGGTCAATATCAAGGTTGTTCCCCAATCATCGCAAATAGCCGCAATCTGGTTGATCTCGGAGATCAATTCATCATCAGTTTTAGTGTAACAGCGGTATTGTATCCAATTGGCGCCAGCCTGGCAGGCTATGTTAACCTGCTCAGTATGACTTCGCCCGGGCATATCCTGGGTGAGATAATGAAAACGGGAAACATACTTTTTCATTGTACGGGGAAAAAACAGCTGCCAATAGGTATGCAAGTTACCTAATTGCTGTAATACTTCCCAATACTCTCCCGCGGCTTACCGGTTAAACTATTTTAACACCTGTACCAACGGTACGCCGATATTCCCGTTGGGCGTTTGTATGTGTAATAAAGCAGCTACTGTAGGTGCAATATCCGTCATGTGCGTCGGCAGGTTAGTATGGCCATGTTGTACGCCCCAACCCATAAATACCAACGGAATATGGGTATCGTAAGGGTTCCAGGTACCGTGGGTAGTGCCTGTACCGCCATGCCCGTCGAACCAGCCCGGTTTCAGGATGATCTGGATCGCGCCGCTGCGCTCAATATTATAACCGTTAACAATGCGGGTACGTAAAGCTTCGGGCAGGTTTGCGCTTTGGGCATTCTGCATATCTACAGCAAAAGCAACACCGGCCTGTTTTTGCAAAAACGCAATACAATCCTGCTTAATGGCATACTCGCTTGCCTTTTTATCCGCAATAGCTGGATTATTCAGATTTACCTGATAGTTATCCAGGCTTATAACCATTTTTTTTATGCCGTATTTGCTCTCCAAAACGCTGTTCAGGTTGTTCATCACATCCCTTGCCTGCCATACCGAAGCGGGCACACCGTGATCGGCCAGGAAGGTTGGGTTGTGGGCCGCGCCGTGGTCGGCTGTTAAGAACACAGTATAGTTGCTTTTACCGATGTTTGTGTCGAGGTAAGCGAAGAACGCTGCCAGGTCGCGGTCAAGGCGCAGGTAAGTATCTTCGATCTCGACAGCATTGATACCGAACTGGTGGCCAACGTAGTCGGTAGATGATAAACTCACAGCCAGGAAATCGGTTACGGAATTTTTACCCAGTTTTTCGGCATAGATAGCTGCCTTGGCCAAATCCAGCGTAAGCGAGTTGCCATAAGGCGTACTGCGAATCAAACCCATGCCCCTGCTCATCATTTGTGATGTTTTTACCGGCATGGTCGGTGCATCGGCGCCCGGAAATTTGCCTTCGTATTTCGGGCTGTTGTCATCCGTGCTTTGCAGGTAGGTGCCGATCGGGTACAGGGTGTTCCAATCCTGCTTTAGATACTGCGCAGGTAACTTCTGATCGTTGAATTTTTTAACCCAGGCGGGCAGGTCGTTCATGTAATAGGTACTGGTGATCCAGTTGCCGCTGGCATCATCGAACCAGTAAGCCGCATTGGCAGTGTGGCCTGCAGGTAAGATGCCGCCCCTGTCTTTCAACGCAATGCCGATAACTTTTGAGCGAAAATTGGTAGCCAGGCGCAACTCATCGGTAACCGTAGTAACCAGCAAATTACGCGGCGACATTTCGCCGGCCCGCGAAGCGCTGCCTACCGTATGAACAGTAGTATCTTCGGTGCAATACATGGGTTTACCGGTTGCCTGAATGATAAAATCATTACCGGCAATGCCGTGTATGGCCGGAACCGAACCGGTATAGATACAAGAGTGGCCCGCTGCGGTAACCGTCGGGATATAATCGAGGTTGGTGTTATCGCAGCTAAAGCCTTCGTTCAGTAAACGCTTAAAGCCACCAGTTTGATAGCGGTCGTAATAGCGGTACAGGTAATCCCATCGCATCTGGTCGACTACGATGCCGACAACCAGTTTTGGACGAGGTACGGAAGATGTAGCAGTGGCAGTTTTCTTCTTTGTCTGGGCAAATGTGCTTATCGCGATAACAGATAACAGGACAACGGATAGGTATTTGAATTTCATAAAGCGTGTTGCTGAAAGTTCCAAATATCTTAAATGTCCGCTAAATCCAATGTGACATTATTGTTAAGAATTCAGCTTTCGAAAGTTAAGAGCGAGTGCTGGCTGGCGGTATGCAGATCGCGCCATACACGGCTGATCTCGGAGGAGGTGCTCGCCGCGATCAATCCGCAATAAGGGTATAAGTCGTCGACAGCCTGCCGCGCTACCCGGGCCAGCCTGCGGCTGGTTTGGCTCACGGCTTTCAGGCTATCATCCAAAATGTCGGTATCGTTATTGATAAAACAGGCCCAGGAGCGATCAGCCGCGCGATAAAATTCGTCGCGGGCATCATTCAGGCGAAATACCGAGCGGCTGTACACTTCATCAAGCTTATCCTGCTGGCTTTTGATGAACCCCTTAGCTTCACCCCTTTTGATAAAAATCGGCTTGCACAGATCAATAAAATGGATAGCCAGGCCTGACAGATTGATTGCCAAAGTACCTTCGGCCAACTGCCGGAAAGGATAGGTATATAAAGGTTTCTTGAGCACCGCAAAATTGGCATCGATAATAAATGCCCGGTTAGCCGGTACCTGCACATTTTTAACTTCAAAACTATGGCTGCCGGTAGCTACCATGCCGACATAGTTCCAGGCTGGCAATACGTTTACTTCATCCTTTTTAAATAAAAATGCCTTGATAGTCTTTTCGCCTTCGGCATTCAGTACCGGCCCGTTATCATCGCAGATAATGCAATTGGCCGTAAAATGCGTGGCATGCAAGGCGCCGCTGGCGTATTTCCAGCTGCCATCGACCAGGTAACCACCGGGAACGATCGTCGCCTCACCGCCCGGAGCGCCGCTGCCTGCCAGGCAAACCTGCGGATCGGCAAAAACATCCCGGCTAAGATCAGGATCTAAAAAACCACCAAACCAGCCTGCGCCGGTGCAAAGCGTTATAGCCCAGCCCATGCTGCCATCGGCCCAGGCAATTGCCTCGATCAAACGTAGTTCATCGGGCAGGCTAAGCTCTAAACCACCATACGCTGCCGGCACCAGCATTTTAAACCATTGCTGATCGTAAACTACGGCCAATTGTTCGGGTTGCAGCTTACCGTCTTTTTCGGCAGCGGGGGCATGTTCACGGATAGCGCTTATCCATTCAGACTGTAATTGTTGCCGTGGATGCGATGTGATCTTCATATCAGCTTTCGGGGATGAGTTCGGGCGGGGCAGCTTTTGCCTTGCGCGAACGGTTATAGATTTTTATCCAGTCGGAAAAGCCCCAGCACCCTATAACAAACAGGAAGATAGTTAATGCTCCAAAGAGAGGCAGTTTTTTATAAAACAGCAGAGGAACGGCAAAGACATTCGAGAGATTAAGCAAAACCCAGTTCTCGATTTTACGGCGTGTCAATAACCACATGCCTGCCCAGGCGGTTGCCGATATCCAGGCGTCCCAAAAAGGCACATTTGATGGCTTGTAATTGGGGAACACAAACAAAAACCTGGTCAGACAATAATACAGAAAAACAGTACCGCCGATAGAAATGACAGCCGTTATCAGCCATTCGTTGCGGTTGCTCCAGGTAATCTCGACCGGCGGTTTATCTGCTTTTTTTATCCAGTAATACCAGCCGTAAAAGCTCATTACAATATAATATACATTAAGGGCACAATCGGCATAAAGTTTAGCATCAAACAGCAGGTAGATACCTAAGATCGTTCCGATAATGCCTGTGGGATACAACCAAACGTTGTTAACCCGCGCAAAAAGCACTTCGGCTACTCCAAAGGCAAATGCTACCCACTGCAGCGGAGTAGTTTCTTTTACCTGCTCGGCAAATAAAGTATACCAGTAGTGCCAGTGCATTGGTTAAAACCCTAAATTAACGCTCACAAAATAATTGCGGGGCGCCTGCGGGAAATAGTAGTTATAGTTTACAACTTTACCGTTTTCAATATCCGGATAGGTTGCGCCGTTAGTCTCATATTTCGTGCTGAAAATATTATAAACCAGGAAACTTACCCCGATGTTTTTGATGGCCCTGGTTTTGAAATTATAGCTCAGGCGAAGGTTATTGATAAAATACGAGTTAACGCTACGGTTTGACTGTGCCGGATCGGCAGCGGGGAAACCCGCAGGGTTGGTGTTGGATGTGTTATCCAGGTACTGCATGCCCACATACTTGCTGATCAAAGCAATTTCGCCGCCTTTAACCGGCTGCCAGCCCAATTCGCTCGAGCCAACAAACGATGGCGAATAAGCAATATCGGTATTTGATAGCGTGCCGCTTACAGTTTTATTATTATCGTAATTAATGTACGATGCGGTAAAGTTTTTAATCTTGTTACGGCTCAAAGCTGCTGTTGCCATCCAGTTTAATTGGTTGGTTATTTTAAATTTACCATCGAACTCGATACCTGCACGGTAGCTGTCGGGCACGTTAACCCGGATGGCCTCGCCAACGTAATTCAATGCACCGGTAAGCACCAGTTGGTTTTTATACAACATGTAAAAGCCGTTGATACCGCCTGTAAAAAACGAGTTGTGCAGGCGATAGCCTAACTCCAGATCTTTCAAATTCTCGGAGCTTGGACGGGTGTTTGGTGTTGAGTTAACAAAATCGGAACGATTGGGCTCGTGATTAGCTTCGGATGCCGAAAAATAAATGTTGCTTGCCTCGTTAAGTTGATAGGTTACGCCCAGTTTAGGGTTAAAAAAATCGAGGCTTATCTTTTGTTGCGTATCATTAAGGTTTTGATCCAGGCCTAAAAACGAGTAGCCCAAATGGCGGTATTGCATATCGGCAAAAAAGGTAAAGTTGTTGACGTTATAGTCTATTTTACCAAAAATATTGAAGTCGGTTTTCTTGGCGTTATTGCGATAGTACTCGTAGTTAGGCGGAACGCTTGCGCCTTGTTCAACCCACTCTACATTACCGTAATGCGCGCCCAGATACTCGTTGTAAGCGCCGCCCAAAGTAATATTGAGCGCCTGCTGCGGCTTATAGTTAAAGGCATAGGTAGCCCCGTAAAAATCCGTATTCAGCCAAAGGTCGCGCACCAGCGGTGAGTTGGTTACGCTTGGGTTGGTGGACGAGATACCGTAATCGGCCAAAGCCTCATCGGGTTTATACTCTTCGTAATAGCCAAAGCCTTTGGTATAAAACAGCGCTCCACTGAACGACAGGTCGCTCGTTATTTTCTGATCAACCAGTAACTGCGCATAATTTTGAGTGTAGTTGTCGGTTTGGTTAGGATAGAATGTTTTACCGTCGGCTTCTAAACCCAACTCGTTATAGGTACGGTTGCCGCCATATAAAGTGTACTCGGGTACGCCATCCCAGGCCTGGTAGGTTTGCTCATAACCCGAGAATACATTGGCGCGGATGAGCGTGTTCTTACCATAATAAGCCCCGCTTAAAAAGTACGATTTAAGGTGTGATGCCGCACGGTCGATATAACCATCGGACTGTATACGGGATATGCGCCCATCGAAAGTAAACTTGCCATTGATGAGGCCGGTACCCACACTAACGGTATTTTTTAAAGTACTGAACGAGCCGAAAGAATTATCCAGTTGCGCATAAGCCGAATCGCGGCGGGTTGTGCTTTGCATATTGATGCTCGCACCAAAAGCGCCCGCACCATTGGTGGATGTACCTACGCCGCGTTGTATCTGGATGTTATCTACCGATGATACCAGGTCGGGCAGATCGACGAAGTATGCGCCCTGGTCTTCGGCATCATTCAACGGGATACCATTAAGCGTAACGTTGGTACGCGTACCGTCGGAGCCGCGGATACGGATACCGGTATAACCAATGCCTGTACCGCCATCGGATGTAACGACTACCGAAGGTGTTTGGTTAAGCAGGTAAGGCAGATCCTGGCCGAAGTTATTCTTTGCCAGGTCGGCTTTGTTGAGGTTGGTAAAGGTCGTCGCTGCGTTTTTGGATGCTCGGGTGGCGCTTACGGTAACCTCGTCGGCAATGAAAGTGCTTTTGCCAAGCTTAAAGTTCAGCACTGTGGCGCCGGTAAGTTTGATGGTTTTATCGATGGCGGTATAACCGACATAGCTCACGTGCACCGTATACGTGCCGGCTTTAATATAATCGAGTTTGTACTCGCCGGTCTTATCTACCAAAATGGCCGATGTAAAATCAGTTGTCGAAACAACAATGGTAGTACCGGGTAAGGCTTCGCCGGTTGAAGCATCGGTAACTTTTCCCGAAAGGGAAACTTGCGCTGAAACCAAAAACGGCAACAGCAATGCGCATAGCGCTGCGAATAAGTTTTTCAAAATGTGCTTAAAATTAAATTGAGTTAAACCATCTGCCCGTCAGGGCGAACAGGCAGTACACTTAACTATTTTACCTCTCCCTACGCCGGCATTATCCGGATCAGGTGTCGCTCTTAGTCTTGAGTCGGGAGTCGTTAGTCTGGAGTCGTTTTTTGACTCTGGGCTTTGGACTCGGTACTCCGCACTATAGAGCATGGGTTTGATCTCAGCCTGTCTTTCAGTTTGGATAGAATAATTTGCAACTTATTCCATTCGTTCCAAAGCAAGGCACCCCTTGAGAATTATGGTGCAAATATAGCTTTTTATTTCGGATTTGGGATTTGGGATTTCAAATTTGCTTTGCATCTGTTGACGCAACCTGGATTTTCCTGATTTCGGACGTCAGATTTGGAATTTCGGATTTGTTTGTTTTTAGGTATGATAAGATCTATCCGGAGAGAATATTTTGACCAGAACAGTATACAATTAATCATCGTATACTATGCATTAACGCCTTTCGCAAACTATTTTGGCAGCAATACCGTATGTATTTCTGTTTGGCCTATTATATTTGTACTGTAAATATACATGCCTGTCCTGAGCAAAAAATTAAGGCATTTTATATTTGACGGTTAAACATTTATGGCCCGAATGCCGTTATGTTTAATTATGACAGGGATGATCAGTTCCCGATCATTCATCTACCAGGTATTGACTGTGATAAAAAGATATGGTGTTGTTGTATGAGGGCTCACAGCGGACTTGACAATGTTCATAACCGCATGAAAAACTTTAAAAGATACTATGGTTAAAAATTACCTGTTCAAAGTATTCCTGTTATGTTTTTTACTTTGCCGGTTCGCCGGTGCCACGATGGCGCAGTATGCCATTGGCGGTTCGGCAGGCACAACGCTGGTTAACTCGGTATACTGGCTTACCTGGGACCCTACCGCTACCGGCACGACGATGATCTCGTCTCCGGCAGGCGCTGATGCTTCACATATCATTAACGGAACCTATGTCTGGCAATTTTCGCCTACGGTAAGGATAACCGGCATCATCAGCAATGAGGTAACCACCAGCGGCACGCCGATGATAGCCTATACGCCGGGCCAGTATTCGGGCGATGGTTTGGATCTGATCTATTCGGGCAATAACCAGCCCAAACCCACTTCGAGGGGCGTTGGTAATTCTGCCATAGCCACCCCTTATGGTGCAACTGTAACTTTTGATATCGACCTTAAAGTTGCTATCCTGATCAACGGTATATGGACAGATGTGGTTTACCCCGGCATGGTGGTAGGCGATGCCGAATCTATCGACTCGGGCGGCGAATTTATATCGGGCGATACGCCCAACCCCATCGCCTGGCAATTGCTGAATAAGCGTACTCAGAATGATCCATCCGACAGCCATTATAAAATGGACCTGTCGAACGGGGGTAAATCGTTTAAACTTTACGCCGACCTGCCTCCGGGCAATTTTGGCGTACAGGCGGTAATGTTTGCGCATGGCGCGCGCAATATCAAAAACCTGTCGATGAAAGGCTCTGGCATACAGGCAATTGCGATAGGTTTTGTATTACCTTTCGATCTGACGGACGCACCGCAATCTTACGGGAATGCCGGGCATTACATGGAGAACTTCCAGATTACCGACTATTATGCCGGCGACGGCACCTACTCGGTAGTTAATTATAATACTACGCCGCTTGTTCCTTTTGCAAGCGTGTATATAGGCGCTAACAATGTCGACCCCGACGGGCAGCCGGCTTACACTACCAATGCCAATAATGACGATAATGTGGGCGCCGACGATGAGAGCACGCTTACTCCATCGGCACTGCCCGATATTAAGGTAAACATGGCAGGCAATATTGTGATCAGCCTGCCGGTTACGAATACCAAAAGCGTGCCTGCCACTTTGTATGGCTGGATAGATTTTAACGGCGACGGCGTTTTTGCACCGAACGAGGTGATCAGTGTTACAGTGCCGGCAAATACCAATAACCAAACATTTACGCTTACCTATCCCAACTCCATGTTTGCAGGAAAGCTCAAAGTTGGTTTGCTATACGCCCGGTTCAGGATAACGACGACAAACCTGCTGGATGATAACGCCACAACCTTTGATGAGCGCAGTACATCTTTCGCAGCCGATGGCGAGGTTGAGGATTATCGTTTTAAAGATATCCTGGGTATTACGATCTCGGGTACACTGGTAGATGACCCTAACGGCAAAGCGGATGGCGCAATATCGGGCAACCCGGTACAGACCATCGGCGGCAACCCGCTATATGCTTACCTGGTTGATAACAGCACGGGGCTGATTGTTAATAAAGTTACCGTTGGTGCAGGCGGCGCCTATTCGTTCGCCAATAGCAATAACGGCAATTATACGGTGGCTATCTCTACAAATAATGTGGCCATTGGCGGCAGCCTGCTGGCGGTGGGTGCAAACCTGCCTGCAGGATGGGTGGCCTCGGGCGGGTTCTACGGCGTTAATAACGTCGGCAATACTGGCCTGCAAACCGGCACGCCTAATTTACAAATCCAGGTTTCGACGCCGGGCACCAGCCTGGATGTAAGCAATGTGAACCTGAGCGTGAACCAGATACCTGTTGCAGCGGCCGATGCCGGTACTACAAACATCGGGCAGGCGGTAACCCTAAACATACCGGCAAACGATGCAGATGCCGACGGCACCCTCGACCTGACATCGGTTTTGCTGACAGACCCTGCAGATAACGTTAAAAAAACATCAGTAACTATAGCCGGGCAGGGCACTTATACCGTAAACACAACAACTGGCGCCGTAACCTTTACGCCCGTTGCAGCATTTGTTGGTAAGGCCACGCCGATAAATTACACCATTAAGGATAATTTCGGCTCCGAAAGCGTACCGGCATTAATATCGGTAAGCATAAAGCCTGCCGGCACCGCCGATACTGATAACACGACTGTAAATACACCGGTAACCACTACCGTAAAAGCAAACGACGGCATAAGCGGCACCAATACCACCGTAACTGCTACGGCAGGCGCGCACGGTATTACCTCGGTAGATGCTACCGGCAAAGTGACCTATACCCCGGTTTCGGGATACTTCGGGACGGATACTTACACCTATACGTTGACCACTCCGGATGGCGTAGTGTCAGACCCGATAACCGTAACCATTAATATTAAACCGGCAGGGGTTAACGATGCAACGACCACGCCAATCAATACCCCGGTAACAACAAATGTAAAGGCTAATGACGGGCCAAGCGGTGCAGGTGCCACAGTGACCCCTACCAACGGCACACATGGGATCACTTCTGTCGATGCGTCGGGCAATGTAACTTATACGCCCGCCGCAGGTTTTATAGGCAAGGATACTTATACCTACACCCTTACTAACGGAGGTATTACATCGGCGCCCATAACGGTTACCGTTAGCGTTAAACCTGTAGGTGTTAACGATGCCGACGCCACACCGGTAAATACCCCGGTAACAACTACGGTAAAAAACAACGATGGGCCAAGCGGCATCGGAACGACCGTAACCGCCACAAACGGCGCGCACGGCACTACTGCCGTTGATGCCAACGGGCGTGTCACCTACACCCCAACGGCGGGTTATACCGGGACCGATGTATACACTTATACACTAACTACGCCCGATGGCGTAGTGTCCGACCCGATAACGGTGATCATTAACATTTATGCCTCATCGATGACGCTCACCAAGGTAGCCAATAACGGCGGCACCAAAATAGGCGATATCATTAACTACACCCTCGTAGTAACCAATACCGGTAGCTTTAACATCAACAACATTGTGATGTCCGATCCGGGTGCCGACGCCGGTTCCATTTCGCCTGCAGTGATTACCACACTGGCGCCGGGCGCATCAACAACAGTAACCGCAAAGCATACTTTAACCCAGGCCGATTTTATAGCCGGCAGTTACAGCAACCAGGCAACCGCAAGTGGTACCGATCAGAACGGGATACCGATAACCAAAAAATCAGATAACCCGGCAACTCCCGCAGTCGACGACCCGACCGTGGTTAGCCTGCCGCTTTTACCTGGGGCGGTAACCCTGAACAAATCGGGCGTATTTGCCAGTAACTATATCACTTATACATTCACCGTTCAAAACACCGGGTTTACGGTAATCAACTCCCTGTCGTTAACAGATGCCAAATTAGGTTTGACTAATTATGCGATAGCGGTTCCGGTCGGCGGATTGTATCCGGGCAATTCGGTCTTCTTCAGCACGCAATATACCGTAACACAGGCTGATAAAGATGCAGGGGTAGTGAACAATACCGCAGGCATAAGCGCTGTTGATGCAGGCGGCAAAACGCTGACCGGCAGTGCGAGCGTGGCGGTACAGATTGCCAAATCGCCAGCTGCGGTTGACGATGCCGCGCAAACCACCATCAATCAGCCGGTGATCATCCCTGTATTGACGAATGATATACCGGGCAATTCAACCTTCGATCTGAATACGCTGGAGATCGTGACCCAACCAAAAAACGGAACGGTAAAGATCAACTCCGACGGTACGATCACTTATACACCTAATCCCGGTTATAACGGCCCCGATCAGTTTACCTATCGCGTAAAAGATAAATTCGGGTTTATAAGCAATGTGGCTACGGTAATTATCACACAACCACTCGCACCGGGCGCCTTGAAGATACCGAACCTCTTCACGCCAAACGGTGATGGCATCAACGATGTTTTTGAGATCAGGGGATTGGACAAGTTCGCACAAAAAGACCTGAGCATTGTGAACCGCTGGGGTAACGAGGTTTATCACAGCACAAATTATCAGAACACCTGGACCGGCGATGGTCTGAACGAGGGTACGTATTATTATACTTTGAAAGTGAGGAGAACGGCAGCGAGCGATACCGAAGTATACAAAGGTTATGTTACCCTGATGCGGTCATTCAAATAAAGGCTGAACGGCAATTACGATATGATGAAACGGATACTGATATTGTTGATATGGATACTTGGCCCGGCCATGCTGTTTGCGCAGCAGGATGCCCAGCAGAGCCAGTACATGTTTAACGGCATATATATTAACCCGGCTTACGCCGGATATAAGGAGAATATTAACCTGCACAGCTATTACCGCACGCAGTGGACGGGTATTACCGGCTCGCCTGTGAGCATGTCGCTGGCTTTGGATGCAAGCGCTAACGACGGTAACGTGGGCCTGGCTTTTCAGTTAGCCTCGGATAAACTGGGCGCGCAGAGCAACCTTTCGGGATACCTGAACTATGCGTACCGTATCAGGATGAATGCCGACGGAACCTCACGGCTGGCCTTTGGCCTCGGCGGCGGGATCATGCAACTGGGCCTGAACGGCGCTTTACTCAACCCTAACGACCCGGAGCCCAGCCAGCCTACCGGCATGCAAAGCAAACTCGTGCCCGATGCCCGTTTGGGCGTATTTTTCGCTAACGAAAAACTTTACGCGGGCCTTTCGGCCGATAACCTGGTGGCACAATACATCAATATTAAAAGCAACTCGTACCTGGCGCAACCCAAGCCGCATTTTTATTTGACCGCCGGTGTACTGATCCCTTTATCGGAAGACCTGATGTTTAAGCCCAGCTTTTTGCTGAAGGACGACCGCGCCGGGCCGACTAGCCTGGATATTAACGGCTTTTTGCTGTTAGGTGAAAAGATATGGGTAGGCGGATCGTACCGTACCGGAGTGAAGATATATAATAAAGCCTTTTTACAAAGCGATCTCACCCCGCTTAACTCGGGTGTGTTGGCTGTGCAGATATTCCCGATGGAAAACCTGCGTGTGGGCTATGCATTCGATTTTTCGGTCGGCCCTTTGCAGGGTTATAGCGGTGGTACGCACGAAATATCAATTGGTTATTATTTTAAGAGCTCGAAAAGCCGGATGCTGACGCCCCGGTATTTTTAACAGGTTATGAAAAGATATCTGAAACTATTTACCTTACTGTTTGCCCTCGTGCTGTGCCATAACGCCAGGGCGCAGTATGTGTTAAAGCAAGCTAATGAGCAATATAACCTGTTTAATTACACCAAAGCAGTTGAGCTGTATTTGCAGGCCTACAAAAAAGATCCTGCTAATTTTATAATAGCCGAGCATTTGGCCAACAGTTACCGCCTGATGCAGGATTATAATAATGCCGAGCTGTGGTACAGCACAGCCACCGTTATGCCGGAAGTTAAACCCGAAGATTTTTTGCATTACGCGCAGGTGCTGCAAAGCAACTCCAAATATGCCGAGGCAAAAGCGCAGTATACCAAGTACTATGCCGTTAGCCCGGAGATTGACCAAAAGCAACTGAAAGTGTGGCTGGCGGCATGCGATTCGTCGATTGCCTGGCGGAGAGACCCGCGGCCTTTTGTATTGGTAAACGAGAGAGAACTGAACAGCGCGACATCAGACTGGGGCGCAGTAAAATACAACAACTATGTCGTCTTTACTTCCGACAGGATAAACAAGGCCGCCGATGCAACAGCAAAAGGCCATCCTTTTTTGCGTTTTGATGTAGACAGGCCGGTTGATAAGGACCGGTACCTGTGGACGGGTAACGATTACCTGCGTTTATACCAGGCACCGATAGGCGGCAGTAAAAGCGATGTGAAACCTTTCCGGTTCAATACCGATGGCACAGACTACCACATGGGGGCTGCATCGTTCACAGCTGATGGCAACGAGATGTATTTTACACTGACCCGCATCCCCAAAAATCAACCGAAAGATACTGCAAAAATCAAAACGGTGAGGCTGGAGATCTGGTGGAGCCGCCGGGTAGCCGAGACCGGTCAATGGTCGAAACCATTGCCTTTTCAGTACAATAACGAGCAATGGTCGACCGGCGACCCATATATCAGTGCTGACGGGCATACGCTTTATTTTGTATCGGATATGCCGGGCGGCAAGGGCGGAACGGATATTTACTACTCGATAAAAAGCCCAACCAATAACTGGCAGGAACCGGTAAACCTAACAGCCCTGAACACACGCGGCAACGAGCGAACACCGTTTTTATACAATGGCACGTTGTATTTTTCGAGCGATGGCGGCGTGGGCATGGGCGGTTTGGATGTTTATAAGGCAGCATCTAAAGGTAACAGCTTCGCTCCTCCGAAAAACATGGGTTTCCCGGTAAATTCGCCGCAGGATGATTTTGCTTATACGTTGGTTACCGATAGCACCGGGTACCTGTCGTCAAACCGGGCGGGCGGCCTGGGCAGCGACGATATTTACAGCTTTACCCAGAAACCGCCACCAACTTTTCTGTTCGAAGGCGTAGTATATGACAAGAAGACCAAAGAAGTTATACCCGGCAGTACAGTAAGGCTGACCAACACCAACGGCAGCGTGCTAGAAGGCCTGTCGGACGCGGGAGGTAAATTCGGTTTCAGGCTGGAAGAAAAAAGCAATTATAAAATTCGCGGCGAGAGAAAAAGCTACCTGAGCGATAACCAGACCGTAACCACTCTGCGCGCCGATCCGAACGTCACCATCCATAAAGACCTGTACCTGGATAAAATAGAACTGAATAAGGCCATCAGGCTCGAAAATATTTATTATGACTTTGATGAATCGTACATCCGTGAAGATGCCGCGGTTGAACTGGATAAATTGATCAGGATCATGAAAGATAACCCGAATATCGAGATCGAACTGGCCTCGCATACCGACAGCCGTGGCAATGATGCCTACAACATGCAGTTGTCGCAGGAGCGCGCCGATGCCGCGGTGAAATACATTGTGGATATCGGTGATATCAACCCCAGGCGTATCAAAGCCAAAGGCTATGGCGAAACGCGGTTACTAAACCGCTGCAAAAACGGTGTGAACTGCTCCGAAGCAGAGCATCAGTTAAACCGACGGACAGAATTTACAATTACAAAGATGTAAGTTGAAAGCGGAAGTATTTTTTTTAATCGCCGGTTAGCAGCACCGTCAATGTACAGAAATACTTATCATTCTCAATGATCATTTAATACACCCGGTATTAAATTTATCACACCTGGCTTGGTTAATTTTTTTTCCTTTGGTGATTTTCACACATCAAACAGGTTAATTCCTTCTTAAATTTATAGATCGGCCAAGGTGCATCGCCTGTTAATTTCTGACCTTGTAACAGCACTCTCCCCAGTTTTGTGATCATATCTTCAGCCGGTCCCCCCGTAAAGGCTTTACCAGTTTCGGGCTTACGTGCCCGCGGTTAATTCCGGTTAATTGTTTTAATCAATACATTAATATTAAAACAACACATACGTATTCGTCCTATTTTTATCCTTAAAAGAAATATTAAATACATTATGGGAAATTACCATTTACTTTTACAACAATAATTTACAAACTAAACTACCTGCATCAACATGAAAAAACTTGTACTCGTAAGTTTGTGTCTCCTATGGCTTGGTATAGCCCAGGTTTTCGCACAAACCCGTACCGTAACCGGTACGGTTACCGCAAAAGAAGACGGCAGCCCCATACCAGGGGTTAGCGTAATGATCAAAGGCTCCAAAAACGGAGTAGTAACCGGGGCAGATGGTAAGTATACCATTAATGCGCCATCGGGCTCAACACTTATTTTTTCGTATATCTCTTATGAAACTCAGCAAGTGGTGGTGGGCGAAAAAAGCACAATAGATGTTGTACTTACACTAAACACAAAGCAATTAACCGAAGTTGTTGTTACGGCCAACGATATCAAAAGAGAGAAAAGAACTTTAGGTTATTCTGCTCCGATAGTAAGTAACAAAGAGTTAACAGAAGGCGGCAACCCGAGCGTGCTCAGCTCATTAACAGGCAGAGTTGCCGGGGTTAACATCACTTCAACATCAAATACACCGGGTAGTTCAACACGTATCGTACTTCGCGGCGGCTCATCCATCACCGGTAACAACCAGGCCCTGATGGTTGTTGATGGTATCCCGATCGATAATTCGAGTATTATAGCCGGCCCCAGTAGTTTAGCCGCTGTCGATTTTGGGAACAGGGGTAATGACATCGACCCGAATGATGTAGAATCTGTCACAGTATTGAAAGGACCTGCAGCAGCGGCTCTTTATGGTTCAAGAGCATCAAACGGTGCCATTATGATTACTACCAAATCAGGCTCAAACCGTGCTAAAAAAACGGAGATAACGCTTAACTCTACAAACACTTTTTCCTCCATCCTCAAAATGCCCGACTTTCAAAATGAGTATGGCCAGGGATATATGTCGGGTTCGGCTACAAGCGCCGGCTATGTTACCGGGATAAATGACGCCAGCGACAACTTTAGCTGGGGAGCACCCTTTGACGGCAAACCGGCACTCTGGGGGCAGGAAATTGACGGTGTTACCCAGAGCAAGCCATATGAGGCTTTGCCAAATAACGTTAAAAACTTTTTTAAAACCGGCTTTGCCACTGATAATAGCTTAGGTATTTCATCCGGAAACGATAAAAGCAGCTTTTATTTAGGATTAAACACTTTAAACTCCAACAGTATATACCCAGGCGACAAGGACACTTATAATAAATATGGTGTAAGATTTAATGGCAAAACTACGCTTGCCAATAATTTTACGGCAACAATCAATTTCAATTACAACAAAATACAGAGCAACCAGCCTGCCGGCGGGCAAAACGCAAACGGGGTTTGGATACAATTAATGCAAACACCAAGAGATATCCCTATTAATACAATGGGAGATCTGACCAATAAGTATAATGGATATAACCCTATTACCAATTTGTATGGTTTTTATGGAGCTTTTGCATTAAACCCATATTGGATACTTCAAAACTTCACCAATCTCGACGATGTTAACCGTGTTACCGGTGCTGTTAATCTGAGTTACAAACCAGTTAGCTGGTTAAATATCGTCGAACGGGTAGGTATTGATTCATATTCAGACCGGAGGAAACTTATTTCGCCTAAATATAATTTCGACCCGGCCGACGAATCGGGAAGCGGGCTCTGGGGACCGGTTACGAACAACGGATCGTATGAAGTAGACCAGTTTAATGTGAATGAAGTGGTTCACGATCTGATGATCACTGCAACCCACAAGTTTACCAGCGATTTATCAGCTTCGCTAATGATAGGCAATCATATCAGGGAACGCAATACCAATACCAATCAAACAAGCACCAATACCAGTGGCGGTTTGGTAGTTCCCGGTTGGTACAACCTTCAAAACAGCAACGGGCCGGTAAACGTAATTGTAGATAATATTTCCATCAGGAGGCTGGTAGGTTTTTATGCTGATCTGAATCTTTCGTATAAAGACATTCTGTTTTTAGAAGGAACATTACGGAACGACCGGTCTTCAACTCTGCCAACAAGTAACTACTCTTATTTTTATCCAAGTGTAAGCGGTTCATTTGTATTCAGCGAATTGCTTAAAAATTCAGGTATCTCGAATATTTTAGATTACGGTAAAATACGCTCGAGCTTTGCACAGGTAGGTAGCGATACCAATCCATACCAATTGTTAACCACTTACGGAAGTACTCAGGTAAACGGCGCTTTTGGCAATACCAAATTTCCATTTGGAAACGTTTCTGCATTACAGGTTCAAAGCACCCTTGGCAATAGTCAGCTTGTACCCGAGCAGACCTCCGCATTTGAGATCGGGACAGAATTATCATTTTTACAAAACAGGCTTTCTGTCGATTTCAGTTACTACACCAACGATTCGAAAAATCAGATCATACCTATTCCAATTCCCAACTCAACCGGGTATGGTTTTAATGTAGTAAATGCAGGAGAAATTCAGAATAAAGGTATCGAGTTAGTTATTAGCGGAACTCCGGTTAAAACCAGTTACGATTTAACCTGGGAATTACATGGCACATTTACCAAGAATAACAACAACGTAGTTAGCCTGCCCGATGGTGTATCGCAGGTAGTGATAGGTGGCTTCAGCGGTATGTCGATAGTCGCCGCAAAAGGCATGCCTTATGGTGAGTTTTACTCGGTAACAAACAAAACAGATGCACAGGGAAGAACTATTGTAAGTAAAACTACCGGCTTACCCATACCGACAACAACAGCCCAATACCTCGGCTCATATAATCCTAAATTTGAGGCATCGTTCGGTACAAATATAACTTACAAAAATTTTAGTTTGGGCGTATTGTTTGATGTTAAACACGGCGGCGTATTGTATTCAAATACAAAATCGATTATAGATTTCGTAGGAACTTCGGCTGAAACCGGAGGCCCACGATTTGGCCAGCCGTTCCCTAATTCGGTTTATTTGGATGCTACAGGTGCAAGTGTTGTCAACACAACCGTACCCTACTCCGTGTATGATTATTACACGAACGTTATACCCGACGGCATGAACGTGGTTGACGCATCGTATATTAAAATGCGCAGTGCTAATGTATCTTATACTTTGAGTAAAAAACAATTGAAGAGCCTGCCCTTTGGTGCATTAACCGTTGGATTGTTTGGCAATAACCTGTTTTTATGGACGCCAAAATCTAACGCATATGTAGACCCGGAAATAAACTCAAGTGGCGCCGGAAATGAACAGGGTTTAGATTTTGCAGCAAATCCATCAGTGCGCAACTATGGTATTAACGTGAAAGTTTCATTCTAATAATCATCATCATGATCAGAAAATATAAGTTTAGTTTAAAACAGGCCTTGTTTGCAGGGCTTGTTGTTGCAGCCGGATTTTCGGGTTGTAAAAAATATCTGGATGTAAATCAAAACCCCAATAACCCGGATAGCGCCGACCCTGTATTGTTGCTGCCGACCACCCAGGCAGCTCTTAGCCAGGTTGTGGGTAATTCCTTTCAGATATTTGGAAACATATGGGCTCAGTATTGGACCCAAAGCCCATTGTCATCGCAATATAAATCTATTGATCAATACAACCCCACAACCACGGCGTTTGACAACCCCTGGCTTAACCTGTACCGTGTCGCGTTAGTTAACGCCGATCTGATCACAAAAAGTACCGAGCCGCAATTGGAAAATGTTAAAGGCATTGCCTACCTGATGAAGGCTTACGGATTCCAGTTGGCAACTGATGCCTTTGGCGATGTACCTGTTACACAGGCATTGCAGGGAAGTGCCTTTACGAGCCCTAAATACGATGCTCAGCAGACGGTTTACGACAGCATATTTGTTTATATCAATAAAGCAATGCCTTTGCTCAATACATCAGGCGCCGTTTCGCCGGGAGCACAGGATATGATATTCCAGGGCGATATGAGCAAGTGGATAGCTTTTGCCAATACGCTTAAATTGAGGGCTTACTTGCGCCTGTCAAAAGCCAATCCCACTAAAGCTTCAGCGGGCATACAGACTTTATATGCGACTAACCCTACCTTCTTAACAGTAGATGCATCCATCAAATATACCTCTACCGGGGGCAACGAAAACCCGCTTTATAACGAAATGGCAAGCCCTACATTAGGTAAAATTCAAAATATAGTGGCCAGTTCGACCGTTGTAAACGCTATGATAGCGAATAACGATCCGCGTTTAGCTAAGTTTTTTACCCTGTATATTGATAAGGTAGCGCCAACAGATTCGCTTGAATCTATCCCGCAGGGAAGCTATGTGGCAAACGCTACCAAAAAGGTTTCGCCGCCCTCGCCATTAGTTGGCGGAAAGGCAGATGATCCGACTTCGGCTACAGCTCCGGTTAAATTGATCTCGGCCGCCGAAAGTTATTTTTTACAAGCCGAAGCGGTTGCCAGGGGCTGGGCCCCAGGCAATGCGGCAACTTTATACACAGCGGGCATAACAGCAAGCTTTGCTGCCACAGGCGCAGGCGACCCTACAACTTACATTGCCACGGCACCAGCCGGTTTACAGGCTTTAACTACCGCGGTTACGGTTAACGACAAGGTTAAAGCCATTATCACACAAAAGTATTTTGCGATGTGCGGTTTTCAGGGTTTTGAAGCCTGGACCGAGTGGAGAAGAACAGGCTATCCCACCTTCTTTGTTACTTCTGCCGCATCGATACTACCCGCCGGGCAGATGCCGTTGCGTATGAGGTATCCGAACACCGAACTAACTTCAAATTTAAGCTACCCGGGAACAGTAGCGCTTAATATCCCTGTTTGGTGGGGCATGTAAAAATTAACCAGCCAGTAAATATAGAGGCCGTCTCAGGTATATTCTGAGGCGGCCTTTTTTGTCGGCATCATAGCGCATGCATCGCTTGTAAATACTGAATAATTTGTGTATATTGAACTATACGGAAAGAGATCATTGCGATAATGATAATCCGGACCTCGAAAGTAATTGAAGAATACCCATAAATACCCATGTGTCCGGTAAAACCGTTGCAGATTTGATAATGAGATCGCCGGTGAGGACACCGACAGTGGCGGAACTTTTAAACCTTACAACATTCAAACATTCCAACAAAAAATCTCAATACATACACACCTGCCCCTGGCCGATGGGCAGTACGGACGCAATGACATCCTGCCGGGTCTTCCCATTATACATTTTTTCGATGGCCCAGCCTATCAGGTCGACCGCGGCCAAACAACCGGCCGCTGTGCCGATATTACCATGCGTAACCAGGTGGGTATCTTCGATCACATCAACACCGTAAGACTTGAGTGCTTCAAAAGCGGTTGGGTAGGTGGTTGCCGAAAGCCCTTTCAAATGGCCGAGCGCGGCGATGATCAGCGCCCCGGAACACATGGAGCAGATGATCTGTTTTGACGGATCGAGGTTGAAACGCTCGAGGAAAGCTTCGTCTTTGCTGACTACCCGGGCGCCGTAGCCGCTGCCAAAAAATACCATATCGGCATCGTTGGCTTCTTCGATCAGGCCATGCATATCCAGTTTCAGTCCTGCGCTTGATGTATGCGAAGCGGCAGTGCCAACAAACTTCACCTCGAAATCGGGATGGCGCAATTTAACCCGGTTGAGCAGGTCCCAGGGTAAAAACATATCGATGTCGGTAAACTTATCGAAGGTTACAATAACGGCTTTTTTCATTATGATCGGGTTTAAGACTTAGTACACAAGCAAATATCTAAACTAACAGCATTTTAAATATCAATGGCAATGTCATAATTTGTATTCACTATCTCAATACTCATATCTCAATACTCACATCTATTTTATACTTTTGCAGACTTTATTTTGACGACTATGCTTAGAACTCACACCTGCGGCGAATTGAACATAAGCCACTTAAACCAAACTGTTACTTTATGCGGATGGGTACAAAAATCGCGCGACCTGGGCGGTACAACCTTTGTCGACGTACGCGACCGCTATGGTTTAACCCAGCTTGTTTTCAATACCGACAGTGATGCCGCTTTGCGCGAAAAAAGCCGCGGGCTTGGCCGGGAGTTTGTTGTGAAAGTTACCGGCAAGGTAATTGAGCGCACCAATAAAAACACCAAAATACCTACCGGCGAGATCGAGATTATCGTGGCCGAAATTGAAGTGCTGAACCAGGCCAAGATACCGCCGTTTTTGATCGAGGACGAAACCGATGGCGGCGAGGAACTGCGCGCCAAATACCGTTACCTGGATCTGCGCCGCAACCCGATACGCAACAACCTGGTGATGCGCCATAAGCTGAGCCAGGAGATCCGCAAATATCTCGATGGCCTGAACTTTATCGAGGTGGAAACCCCGGTGCTGATCAAATCGACGCCTGAAGGCGCACGCGACTTTGTGGTGCCAAGCCGCATGAACCCGGGCGAGTTTTATGCCTTGCCGCAATCGCCGCAAACATTTAAGCAATTGCTGATGGTGAGCGGGTTCGACCGTTACTTCCAGATCGTGAAATGCTTTCGCGATGAGGACCTGCGTGCCGACCGCCAGCCGGAGTTTACACAGATCGACTGTGAGATGTCGTTCATCACGCAGGAAGATATATTGAACACTTTTGAAGGTTTGGCCCGTCACCTGTTCAAAACAGTAAAAGGTATTGAGCTGGGCGATTTCCCGCGTATGCAGTATGCCGACGCGATGCGTTTATACGGATCGGATAAACCGGATGTGCGCCTTGGGATGGAGTTTGTTGAACTGAATGATATTGTAAAGGGCAAAGGTTTCGGTGTATTTGATAATGCCGAACTGGTGGTGGCTATCAATGCCAAAGGTTGCGCCGAATATACCCGCAAGCAACTGGACGAACTGACCGACTGGCTGAAACGCCCTCAGATCGGCGCTACAGGCTTGATCTACATGCGCCACAATACCGACGAAACCCTGAAATCGTCGGTTGATAAGTTTTACAGCGAGGATGAACTGAAAAAATGGGCTGACGCTTTAAGCACGCAGCCAGGCGACTTAGTTTTAGTGTTGGCCGGGCAAACCGACAAAGTACGCAAGCAAATGAACGAGCTGCGCCTGGAGATTGGCGGCCGTTTGGGCTTACGCGATAAAAATACTTTCGCGCCGCTTTGGGTGCTCGATTTCCCGCTGTTGGAATGGGATGAAGAAACCGAGCGTTACCACGCGATGCACCATCCGTTCACTTCGCCAAAACCGGAAGATATCGCATTGCTGGAAACCAACCCGGGAGCGGTACGTGCCAACGCTTACGATATGGTGATCAACGGTATAGAGGTGGGCGGTGGCTCTATCCGTATCCACGACCGTGAGCTGCAATCGCTGATGTTTAAACACCTGGGCTTCTCGCCCGAAGAGGCACAAAAACAATTCGGCTTTTTGATGGATGCTTTTGAATACGGCGCGCCACCGCACGGCGGTCTGGCCTTAGGCTTCGACCGCTTATGCTCGATATTTGCCGGCCTGGATTCGATCCGCGATGTGATCGCTTTCCCGAAAAACAATTCGGGCCGCGATGTGATGATCGATTCGCCATCGACAATTGCCGAGGCACAATTGAATGAGTTGAAGATCAAAACAACCGTTTAAGCATTGTGCAGAAAGCTATCTGGATCGTATTGGTTGCCGTATTAGGTTTAGCATCCTGCACCGGGAACCGGGCCGCTGTTGACCCTGTTAAACAGGCGGCAACGGACGATTCGATCATACAGGCGTATATCAAACAGCATCATATTGCCGCTACGAAAGATTCATCGGGTTTGTATTACCAGGTGCTTAAGCAAGGTACAGGCGCAAATGCAACAGGAGGTTCGACTGTAAAGGTTACTTATGAAGGCACACTGACTGATGACAAGCAATTTGATAAAAGCGAAAAACCGATCGAGTTTCCGTTAACCAACGTTATCGCCGGCTGGACAAAAGGCCTTACCCTGGTTAAACCGGGCGGCAAAATATTGTTGATCATACCTTCGGCCTTAGGATACGGACCGCAATCGGCTGGCGAAATACCAGAAAACTCGGTATTGGTGTTTAAGGTTGATTTGCTGGAGGTGAAGTAGTAAAATAGTGAATTGTGAGTGGTTTGGGCGTTACCCTCCGGGTCGCGCTTTCCGCTCATACTACACAGGCCTTAGCCACAGCCCGGTATCCGCTTCTATCGCTAACGCAAAGCTTCTTCATAGCGATGGGTTTAAAACCCATCGCTATGGCAAAATCCTGCTTCAATTTTTCTCTATCAAACAAACCGCATAGGCCACTACACCTTCTTCGCGGCCGATAAAGCCCATTTGCTCGTTGGTTGTTGCTTTGATGGAAATATCATCTTCGCTTATCGCGATAGCTGAGGCGATATGGTTTTTCATGGCGGGGATGTGCGGGTTGATCTTTGGTGCCTCAAGGCATACCATGGCATCGATATTGCCGATAGCCCAGCCTTTTTCGGCAAGCAGTTCAACTACCTTTTGTAATAATACCAGGCTGCTTATTCCGCGCCAGCGTTCGTCGCGGTTTGAAAAGTGGAAACCGATATCGCGCAGGTTGGCGGCTCCCAGCAGGGCATCGCAAATGGCATGCAGCAGGACATCGGCATCCGAGTGCCCGTAAGCGCCCGAGTGATGCTCAAGCTTTACACCGCCTAAAACAAATGGATGGTTTTCCTGCAACTGGTGCACATCGAAGCCGAAGCCTACCCTGATCTTCATAAGGCAAAGGTATTATTTGCTGCCGAAATTATAGCTTAGCGAAAAGCGTAATGTATTGGCCAGCGGGCTTTGGTCCTGGCTGGCAATAAGGTACGAAAAATCGAGTTTGAAATCGCTGTATTTAAACCCGGCGCCGGTAGTAAAGTACTGCCTGTTGCCTTTGTCGGGGCTCTCGTAAAAATACCCGGCACGAAGCGCAAACTGCTTGTTGTACCAATACTCAAAAGCAGGCGAAAAAGCAATCTCTTTAAACTCTTCGCTCATACCTCCGGGCGCATCGCTGAAGGACCCGAATATGCCCGAAACTACAGAGCGGTTATCGTCCTTGCCGCTGATGATATTGCCATTGGCATCACGTATCGGCGGCGTAGGCACCAGTAATTTATTGATATCGAGCGCCAGTGTAATCTCGTTGGTTTCGTCGAGGAACCAGGTGTTGGCTACGCCAATTTTTAAGTTAGTAGGTAAAAAGAATTGTTGCCCGTTGGCTGTATAGCTTAATTTAGGGCCGATATTCGAAATATCAACACCGAAAGCGAACAATGCATCCTTGCCAAATTGTTGCGACGGGTTTTTGAGATATAACGATACGTCTGCAGCAATATCGTTGGCAGCTTTGGTTTGCTGCCCGCTTACAACCGATCCGTTGGTCAGGTCGGAATGGATATACCGCCCGGTAAGGCCAAGCGAAAAGTTATCGCCAAATTTACGGGCGTAACTTACGTCCAGCGAAAACTCATTTGGTTTATAGGTACCCTGTGCATTCTGATGATCGTCGAACAGCTCAATAGTGCCTAGGTTAAAGTACCGCAATGATGCCCCTATCGTACCCCGCTCATCGAGCTTGCCTGCAAAGCTTAAATATGCCAGGTTAACGTCGGGTACAATATTGCGCAGCCAGGGGCTGTAAGAGAGCGAGAGATTGGTACTGTTTTCGAGATAAACCAGTTTGGCGGGGTTCCAGTAGGTTGCGTTCACGTCGGGCGAAAGCGCCACGCCGGCTTCGCCCATCGCTCCCGATCGCGCATCGGGCGAAATGGTCAGGAAAGGTACCGCGGTAGTGATGGCATTCACGTTACTGCCATTGGTATTGGTAGTACCGTTGCCAACAGTTTGCGCCATAGTATTTACGCAAAAGCCGCACGAAAGACCGTACACAAACGTTTGCGCAAAAAGTTTGAATATCTTCATCGCCGTAAGATAGTTTTATTTTTATAATCTGATAACAATGGTAAAAGTATTTGTTTAAATATTTCTATCCGATTATTGGCATAAACGTTTTTTATTTAAAAAAAATGCGTCGGCATATAACTAAGTGCAATTTTTTTCGTTAGAAGGGTACACGTTGTTAAAAAAACAATTTAAATTGGGTTAATTGCCGTATATTAGTGCAACCAATTAATATTACCTTTTGGTTAATTCGAATGTTTGTTGTAATGAAAAGAATTTTTACAAGATCTGTGTTGCCTTTGATGATGTTGGTGCTGGCGTTGGCGAGTTGCAAAAATGCACCAAAGTCGCAAAAAACAGGCATGAAATATAATGACAAAACCAACGGCGGTTTCCAGGTGTTCAAAAAAACACACCCTGCTCCCGGCCCTGGTTTAGTGCCTATCGAAGGCGGTACTTTCGTAATGGGTGGATCTTTGGATCAGGACGTGCAGTTCGACTACACTTTTGCACGGGCACGCGTACCCATCTCATCATTTTATATGGACGAAACCGAAGTTTCGAACAACGACTGGCTCGAATACCTGCACTGGTTGAGCATCAACTTTCCTACCGACAGGGAATTGTATTATAATGCGCTACCCGATACCCTGGTATGGCGCAGTGCTTTATCAGCCAATGAACCTTATGTAAACAACTACCTGCGTCACCCTTCGTTTCAGGACTACCCGGTAGTTGGCGTAAGCTGGGAGCAGGCCAACGATTACTGCGTTTGGCGTACCGACCGCATGAACGAAAATATTTTGCGCGAAACAGGCCGCTTAGCCGACTGGAAAACCGCATCTAATGATGGTAAAAAGGTTCCGCAATTGAAAAAAGGTGAACCATTTAACACAGAGATATACCTGAACGGACAAAATAAGGGTAATGGTATTGATGGTAAAAACATGATGCCCAATCTAAGCCCTACGGCTAAAGTCGGCGCTAATGGAAAAGCCACGCGCCCGGTGCGTTTGGAAGATGGTATCATTACCCAGGAAGGTTACCGTTTGCCTACCGAAGCCGAATGGGAATATGCAGCCCTTGGTTTAGTAGGTAATACCGAAAATGAGAACATCAGCGAAGGTAAAATGTACCCGTGGAACGGCATGGGTGTGCGCTCGCCGAAAAGCGGCACACGCGGCCTGATCCTGGCTAACTTTAAACGCGGCAAAGGCGATTATATGGGTGTTGCCGGTTCGCTGAATGATAAAGCCGACATTACCGCCCCTGTACGCTCGTACCTGCCAAACGATTTTGGCCTGTATAACATGGCTGGCAACGTTAACGAGTGGACATCGGATACTTACCGCCAGTTATCGTACGAAGATTTTGAGGGATTAAACCCTTACCGCGGCAACCAGTTTACCGAAAAACGCATGGCCGATGCTTCAAAAGGCGTGCTGGCAAAAGATAAATATGGCAAGGCCATCCACGATCCGGCGAAAACCGACAAAAAGATGAGTTATGCCGATTACCTGGCATCACAAGCTGCCGGAGCCAATAGCGGCGCTACCAATACCAACAAAGCCCCTGCTAACGGCGCTGCACCTACAGGTGCTCCGGCTCCTGGGAATAAATATGCACCAAACACTTCGCTGGAAGGCAAGCCTTATACACCCGACGAACGCGGTTACAATGATACTGTGAACACTGTATTGTATGGCCGTACCACATTAATCAACGACCGTTCGAAAGTTTACAAAGGCGGTTCATGGAATGATATGGCCTACTGGTTAAACCCATCAACCCGCCGTTTTATGGATCAGGCTGATGCAAGCGCCGATATAGGTTTCCGTTGTGCGATGACCAATATCGGCCCGGCCGAGATCTTCCCAAGCGGAAAATCGCACTTCCCGGTTAAAAAACCTAAAGACTTTAAGCCGCACTAATTTTTGAGGATACGATACTGAAAACGGCCCTCGCAAATTTGCGAGGGCCGTTTTATTTAATTACCTTCTAAAAATCCTATTTCAAAAAGTTGCGCCGTTCGGTTTGCCCGTAAAAACCACCTGATACATTTTTCTTTACGGCATCTTCTTCAAAAAATGCGGCCGGGAAACCCAATTCAAAAGCGCTGATATCATTCAGGCGTTGCATATGCTCCACACTTAAGGTCACATCTACACATTTCAGGTTTTGCTGCACCTGGTCGGGCCTGGTTGCGCCAACAATCGGTATGCAGCTTACGTTTTGCTGCATCAGCCATTTCAATGCCACGCTGGATGCATCTGCACCTATTTCATCGGCTATAGCCATTACCTCTTTGGTTATTTTAACGCTGCGCTCGTTCAGGCGGTTGCTGTTTTCTTTGATACGCCCTTTTTCGCCACGCAGGTATTTGCCCGACAATGCCCCGCCGGCTAAGGGCGCCCATGGCAAAACCGTCATATGATAATGTTCGGCCATCGGTATCAGTTCGCGCTCAACAGTGCGTTGTATCAGGCTGTATTCGATCTGCAGGCCGATGAACTGGCTCCAGCCCATCAGTTCGGCCAGGGTATTGGCTTTGGATACCACCCAGGCCGGTGTATCGCTTATGCCAAGGTACTGCACCTTACCCTGGCGCACCAGGTCGTCCATAGCCCGTAAAACTTCATCTACGGGCGTCAGGTTGTCCCAAATGTGCAGGTAAAGCAGGTCGATATAATCCGTGTTAAGCCGCTTTAAACTGGCTTCAACGGTAGCCATCATATTTTTTCGGCTATTGCCGCTTGCGTTTGGATGGACCAGGTTTTCGAACAGGCTGTATTTGGTAGCTACCACATACCTTTCACGGTCTGAAGCGATGAATTCGCCCAAGAAGCGTTCGCTGGTGCCACGGGTATAAATATTAGCAGTATCTAAAAAATTCCCGCCCGCGTTAACATAGGTGTCAAAAACCTGTTTGCTGATCTCCTTGTCCGATCCCCAGCCGTTTTCGGTGCCGAAGCCCATCGTACCCAGGCACAGTTCGGACACTTTCAAACCCGAACGGCCTAATAGCTTGTATTTCATTTTTTAATCTTTATCGGTTAACAAGTCGTCTTTCGCCTTTTTCGCTGCCTCTTTGGGCGTATCGCTTTTTTTGGCTACGCGTTCTACCAAAGCCTCCTGGTATTCGGTTGTATCGCCAAGCAGCAGCCCCCACGGTTTAAGGTCTGTTACCCGATCAAACACGATCTTCACAATGGCCAATACAGGTATCGCTAAAAACATGCCGCTTAAGCCCCAAAGCATTTCGCCTACAACCACACCTAAAACAACCACCAGGGCATTGAGTTTTACTTTTGAGCCTACTATCCGCGGCATAATAATATTGCTATCGATCAAATGTACCGCGATGATGCTGACTGCTACTTCGAGCGCCTTTCCGGGAGTTAAAGTACCTAAAGTTAATAAAGCGCTTATGGCTGTTGCCGAAAATATGCCTACGTAAGGTATCAGGTTGAATATAGCGGTTACCAATCCCAGCAACAGGGCGTATTTAACGCCGATGAGGCTTAACAGGCCGAATACAATGGCAAATACACAAAGCATCTCCAGAAACAAACCCGAGATATACTTTTTCATGATGAACTGTATCTGCTCGGCAACGTCAAAAACCAACACTTCGCGGTCGTCGCTAAACACCTTCAGCAAAAAACTGATCAATACCTTGCGGTAAAACAGGATGAAAAAGGTATCGATAAAAATAAAGACCAGGAAAAGCACCATCGAGGTAACACCCACCAAAGTTGTACCGATAACCGGTGCAGCCTGGGCATTCAATTGCTTGGTCAGCGCCAGCATTTGAGCGTTCCACTGGAAATGGAATTTGTTCACCGTCCATCGGTGCAACTCGTCTATCGAATGCGATATCTGTGTGCGTATCTGCGGCCAGTCGTCGCTTAAAGCGCCTGCCTGTATGGCCAGTATAAAAATAATCAATGCAACAAAGGCCGTAAACAAAATTACCGATAACATAGCTGCTACAGCACGTGGCAACCGGCATTTATGCTCCAGAAAACGCGAAAGCGGCAGCAGCAACATCGCAAACAAAAACGAGAATACCAGCGGCGCCAGTACATCCTTGCCCAAAACGGCAACATATCCCAGGCTGATCAGGATGATCAGTACCGACGCAACCTTGGCATAATGTGGTAAAGCGTTTGCTTTCATTGATAAGTGATGATATCAGGCATGAATATAAGTAATTTTTGTGATGCAGTGCGTTTGCCGGCAAATGTTAAAGCAGCCCCGCTATTTTAAATCGCAAAATAAGGCTAATTTTATACTTCGATAATATGGATACTTTTGATTACAGGGCCGCGTTAAAAAACATACCGCATAAACCGGGTGTATACCAGTATTGGAATGCGGAAAACGAGCTTATTTACATCGGAAAGGCTAAAGACCTGCGCAACCGGGTTACATCGTATTTTAATAAGGACCTGAATGTTAATGCCAAAACCAAGGTATTGGTTTCTAAGATCCGTAAGATCACCTTTACTATTGTAGATACCGAGGTGGATGCCTGGTTACTGGAAAACAGCCTGATCAAAAAACATCAGCCGCGTTATAACGTGATGCTGAAGGATGATAAGACCTATCCCTGGATCATTATCAAAAACGAGAATTTTCCGCGTATATTCTGGACTCGGAAGATCATCCGCGACGGCTCGAAATACCTTGGCCCCTACGCTTCGGTAAGTATGATGCATGCCATACTGGATGTGATCCGCGAAACTTATCCCCTGCGCACCTGCAACCTGCAGCTTACGAGGCAGAACATTGATGCAGGCAAGTTTAAAGTTTGCCTGGAATATCAGCTTGGTAATTGCAAAGGTCCCTGCCAGAATTACCAGACCGAAGACGATTACTCGAACAGCATAGAAGAGATCAAAGACATTTTGAACGGCAAGATCGGGGCAGTTATCCGTTCGCTGAAGGCGGAGATGGAAGATGCTGCCATGAACATGAATTTTGAGCTCGCCCATCGGTTAAAACATAAATACGATTTGCTCGAAAGGTATCAGAGTAAATCAACCGTAGTGAATTCATCTATTACCGATGTGGATGTTTTCAGCATCGCATCCGAAGAAAAATACGCCTTTGTTAACTTTTTAAAAGTGATGAACGGCACCATCATCCAGACACAAACTATCGAGCTGAAGAAACGGCTGGATGAATCGGACGAGGAGCTATTGACCATTGCGATAACCGAATTCAGGAGCCGGTATAACAGCCACGCTAAAGAGATCATCGTTCCGTTCGAGATCGACCTGGACGACAGCAATATTAAATTTACCGTACCTAAACTGGGCGAAAAGAAAAAGCTGCTCGACCTGTCGCACAAGAATGTGACCTTTTTTAAGCGGGATAAAATAGAGCAATATGAAAAACTGAACCCCGAGATACGATCGGAGCGTTTGCTTACACAGATGATGAAGGACCTGCGGATGACGCAGCTACCGCGGCATATTGAATGTTTTGATAACTCGAACTTTCAGGGCAAGTACCCGGTATCGGCAATCGTGGTGTTTAAGGATGCCAAGCCATCGAAAAAGGACTACCGGCATTTTAATGTAAAAACGGTTGAAGGGCCCAACGATTTTGCTACGATGGAAGAAGCTGTGCACAGGCGCTATAAACGTATGCTTGACGAAGGTACCGAACTGCCTCAGCTTATCATCATCGATGGTGGCAAGGGTCAGCTATCGTCGGCAATTAAAAGCTTAAAATTGCTTGGGATAGATAAACAGGTAACCGTTATCGGCATAGCCAAAAGATTGGAAGAACTGTATTATCCCGGCGATCAGTACCCTTTATATCTCGATAAAAAATCGGAAACGCTGAAAATGATCCAGCAGCTGCGCGATGAAGCACACCGTTTTGGTATTACTTTCCACCGTAAAAAACGCGATAAGGGCACGCTGGCTACCGAACTGGAGTTAATAGAAGGTGTAGGTAAAACCTCGGCCGAAAAGCTGCTGAAGTATTTTAAATCGGTTAAAAAGATCAGGCAGGCTACCACCGAAGAGCTGCAGGAAGTTGTGAATTTAAAACAAGCCAAAGCAATTACCCAATACTTTGGCCAACAAAAAACCCCGGACGAATAATCATCCGGGGCTTTATAATTTTTAATGCGTTATCAGTATTGCCACAAGTTAAGCTCCCAATCCATAATGGTTTTTTTGATACGTTCGGCTTCATGCAGCTGGTCGATACCCTGCATATAATCCTTAATACGCTCATCCTTTTCGTTGGATTGTTTTACGATATAGCTGGAGAAAATGCGCTTTAAGAAAGCCTGGTCGTAGCTAATGCTCGCTGCATCGTTATGGCGCATGATGATCTCTTTAGTAGCCAGTACCTTTCTTGCTTCGGGGAAGTATATCCAGAAAGCAGGCTGATAATCCAGGTAAACACCTGCAGCTTTAGGGCGCACCAGCGGCGCAATGCCGATGATCCGCGGCTCGAGTACCGAACGTTGCTTATCAAACAGCCAGTCTTCCTTTATTCTGAACCTCAGGATACTATCCGGATTAAAATCATTTGCTACCCGTTTTGTACCTATATCATTGCCGTCCTTATCAAATTTATGTACAACTGTACTATCGGTTAATTTAGATTTGGCCTGCGAGGCTGTCAGCGGTGTATAAAACTCGTCGCCATTAGGGTCGCCTTTGGCCGGGTTTGGCGATGCGTCATACGCGGTTAGCTCACCGGCGTTGATCGCATCCATCAGCACATCGATCAGCCTGCCTTTAGGCGATACCATATACTGGTTCATCCTTTCGCGCAGGTCGATTTCGCGCCAGATACGTTTCGAAAAAACCACATCGGCTTCGCGTAAAGCAGCATAAGGCGTAGGCTTAGCCGTACGGATGGCATTTTTTACGTAGTAGCCATCGAGCGGCCTTTCAAAATTGGTTGGTGTTGCCACTACTTTTTTAGTCGTATCGGCAAGCTGCAAACCGGTAACCGACGGATAGTTTGTAGCGTTCTTTGAAGAATCGGGTTTAACTTTTACTTGTTGCTTTACAACAGGTTTTTTTGTTTTCGACGATGATGCCGTTGTTTTTTTCTTAGTAACCGGTTTCTTTTGGGCATAGGTTAGCATGCCTAAAAAGCTCAATAAAACAACAAGTAAAAGTCCCCTCTTCATAAATCTGTACTTTATTAATTAGTTTGCTGTCAACAATATCGGTGCGATCGGCCTTGAAGAGCCATCCGGACCAACAGCGGTAATATCATCGAAAAACACACGTGTGCCCGGGCCGATGGTATTCATCGCGGCTTTCATTTGTGCATTCAGGTCACTACCGGTTCCTTTTATTATTAACGCATCCTGACGTGGTTTTTGTATAATCAGCGTAAAATGTGTTACTGTAAATTTAGCCTCGAACTCAAAATTATCCAGGTGAGCAAAAACTTTATCCTGTGCACGCAGGTTAACGGCGCTTGTAGTACCGCTGTTTTTGCCTGCAAATTGCGCAATAGGGTCAGGGATACGTTTTACACGGAAGGTAGAGCTGCTCAATACCTGGGTTTTGCCAGGTGCTATCTCGGCCGAAATAGTAACTTTCGTTTCGCCAGGAGTAGTTACCCTTGCCTCGTAATGGCCGTTTGAACCGGTATATGAACCGCTCGACATACTGATATGTATCTTATCAACAGGTATGCCCGGGGCCGAAACCGATAACGGGTTAGCCACACCGATGTACAACACGTTCATTTTATCTGGCGATACTACTGCCGACGGTTTGGCAACCTGGTAAGTTTGCTCAGGCAGTGCGTATGTTTTTATTTTGCCATCAGTACCTCTAACGCTGATGGTACCTTTGTAGTGTTTTATCCCTTCGCTGTTGGCGGTTACGGTATAAGTACCTTTACCACCGCTCGCCTGAATTTTGCTGCCGTCGATCTCGATATCAGGATTAGATTTTGAATCATACGCTGTTAAAAATATATCAGCCTTGTATTGCTGTCCCTGGATGATATAGCTCGAAGGAGCTACTGCCACAGCAGCAAACTGGTCCAAAGTAACAACGGCCTGTTCCATTTTGCTCAGGATCTTTTTCTGAACCTGGGCCTCGTCGTTCTTAACGTCCGACTGAATTTTGATCAGCGTGGTCATCTCGGCACCCATAGGCACGCCATCACCAAAATAATTTTGTTCCCAGGTTTTTTTCTCGCCTGTTTTCGAGTCTTCGGCCTCCAATGCAAAGCTAATGCTTGCCTGGTCCTGCGGATCAAGTATAGCTTTCAGCTTCTCCTTTGTTTCGTTGATCTTGGCTTTCAGCTCTTTGGCTTTCTGGCCTTCGATCATCAAACGGTTACCTTCGTCAACGTTTTCACGTCCCTCATAATCGCCGTCTTTACTCATGCCGCCTGTTCTTTCGATCAGGGTTTTTTTCAATCCTTCAATGTAATTGTTCAATTCATCTGCAATTGCAGTAGCCTTTTTAGCTTTATCTAAAATAGGCTTCGCTCTTTCGGGCTCTTCTTTAACCTTTTTTTCGAAAGCGGTATAGTTTGCGTCAATACCATTTTGAACGTTGGTTTTGGAGTTCGTTAAGCTATCTCCGATTTTTTTGAATGCATCCAACAAATTTGCCGGTGCTTCGAGGGCAATTAAGCCCAACAGCACCAGGTACAAAATGTTGATCATTCGCGCCCTTGGGGTTTGTTTACCTCCAGCCATATATCAATGTCTTATTATTCTATTAAAAATTGGACCAGTTAATTATGCTTTAGGGGCACTCATTGCCGAAAGCATATTGCCATACACAGCATTTAAAGAAGCGATGTTTTTCGCCAGGCGGCCAACTTCGTCTTTAAATTTCTTCGAATCATCAACCGATTCGGTAAAGCCCTGCATAGTAGCGCTCAAGTTTTGATAGAATTTATTCATTGATTTTAAATGTGCGCTCGAGTCCTGTAATTCAAGTTCGTATACAGCATTTAAAGCCGACAGGTTTTTAGCGAGGTTTGAAACCTGATCGTGGTAAGTTTTAGTATCTGCGCTCGATGAAGCGAAATCGGCTAAACCGGATGATGCTTTCGTGAAAGCAGCGTTCAGGTTATCATAGCTTGCGCTTGCGGCTTTCAACTTCGAAGTAAACTCCTGGGTTGCGGTGCCTGCGTCGGCAACTTTCGAAATAGTAGCTACTTTTTCGCTGAAAGTCCTTAAACCTTCGCCAAGGCTGCCGATCAGTTCGGGACCGATCTTGGCATCAGCCATCATTTTATCTAACGAAGCCGGAGCAGCGCCTGTAGCTTTTGGGGCAGCAATTACCGGTTGGGCATCTTCGGCCAGTTCGGGGTATACTCTTGTCCAGTCAACTTCAACAGGTTCGTTTTGAAAACCAAGGATAAAGAACAATCCCGCTTCGGTTAATAAACCCAATGAGATAAAAAAGCTTGAATAAGGCCAGTGTTGAATTTTAAACAACAAGCCAATAATTACCACTGTAGCACCCCAGGATACGATGTTGTTGATCCCGATTTTAAGTTTTTGTTTGCCAGCCATACTTGAAAATAGTTTTTAGTAAATGTTTAAATAATTAATTTGATTTGATTTTGGTTAATTAAGGTATGTCTTTTAAGGATTAATGTTTATCCCTGATGTCGCGGCCTTCGAAAGCGGTTACGCAACGGAAGCCGATATATGCTTTTGAGGTATCCTGATATTCGTAAGTACGCGATGAATTCTGTAAAAACCATCCCACGTCTTTCCACGATCCTCCTCTTACAACTTTACGTTTCATTATTTCGGGATCGGTTGTTTTGGCATTATATCTGAAAGTAGGCGCCAGATCGCTGACAAAGGATGAAGCGGCGGCGTCATAAGCCGACGATGTCCATTCGGCTACGTTACCGGCCATGTTATACAAGCCGTAATCGTTAGGGAAGTACGAACGTACTTTAACGGGATAGGTCGAGCCATCGTCGCTATAGTTACCGCGCCCGGGTTTAAAGTTAGCCAGCAAGCAGCCCTTTGCATTTTTGATGTATGGGCCGCCCCATGGGTAATTGGCTCCTATCCTGCCCCCGCGTGCCGCATACTCAAATTCGGCTTCGGTTGGCAGATCATATTGCAGGCGATCTAAATCGCGGTGAATTTTATGCCTGTAGCGCTCGTATTTACGGGTACGCCATACGGTAAATGCCACTGCCTGGCGCCAGGTAACCCCAACTACCGGATAATCCTGGAATGCTGCATGGGAGAAATAGCCCTGGGTCATCGGTTCGTTTGCCGCATAGGTAAAATTGTGCAGCCAAACCAAAGTATCGGGGTATACGCTTACCGTATCGTGACGAATGAAATCAGAGCGCTTTTTGGTTACGTCGCCCTGGTAATCAGAGGCCAGGCGCAGGTCCATCTGATCGTATTTATATTTCAGCATCCTTACATCTACCTCGTCGCGATCGAAAATACGGTCGTCGCCCTGGTAGAACATGCTTTGCAATTTGTTAGTGTTATTGGGCGCACCTTTTTTATTAACCCATATCGGATTTTTTTCGACGTAATCCCAGTCTATATATTTCTTTCCGGCTTTGGGGGCACCGCCGCCTTTGGGCTTTACGTAGTACTTATTATCGTTCAAATATTTGGTAATGGCAATGGAATCGCGAACCCAGTTTACAAACTCACGGTACTTGCTGTTCGAAAGCTCTGTTTCGTCCATAAAAAACGGTGGAATAGTAACCTGCTTGTTGTCTTCAACCTGGGCAAAGGTAATATCCTGGTCGACCGGGCCCATTAAAAAACTGCCACCTGGTACATAAACCATTCCGTATGGAACCGTAGCCCTGAACGATCTCTGACGAACGCCCGTAACCTCGCCACGATGATTGCTCACTGAATTACAGCCTACAAAAACACCACCAGCCACTATAAATACTAAAAAGTAAAAAAATCTCATTTTTTTTTAAATTCCACTTAAAAAAGCCTAAGCTTCAAGATGATTCGAATATACCAAAAACTTTTTAACCGGTACAAAAATGTTGTAGCAGCAAAAGTTTCATAATTTTCTACTATAACACCAATTAGCTAAAGATATTGTTATATTTTAAAAAAATAGTGCTACAGTAACCATCTGTATGGAAACAATTATACGCAAAAAACAAAACAAAGGTTTCCTTCTGGTGTTGTATTTTATTTATTTACCTGTTTTACGTACTGTTCGATAGCCATAGTCATGGAAGGGGCGGCGGGGGTTGGAGCGGCTATATCGATAATTAAACCTGCCTCGGCCACAGCCTTTTGAGTAGTGGCGCCAAAGGCGGCTATGCGGGTGTTATTCTGTTTAAAATCGGGGAAATTTTTGTATAAAGATTGTATGCTCGACGGGCTGAAAAAGGCGATGATATCATAAAAAACCTCTCTTAAGTCAGACAGGTCGCTGCAAACTGTACGGAACAATACCGCAGGGGTAAAGTTATAACCGTTCTCAAGCAGGAATTTTTGGGTTTCCTCGGCGGCTACATCCGAGCAGGGGTACAGGAATTTCTCGCCCGAGTGCTTCTTTAATACCTCGGCCAGGTCGGAAGCGGTTTGTTTGCCGAAGAATATTTTGCGCTTGCGGTACTGGATATACTTTTGAAGATAAAGGGCGATGGTTTCAGACAGGCAGAAATATTTCATATCGGCCGGAACCTCAAAACGCATCTCTTCGCAGATACGGAAAAAATGATCGGCAGAGTTGCGGCTGGTAAATATCACCGCCGAAAAATCGGCCAGGTTGATGCGTTCTTTCCTGAACTCTTTTGCTGATACGCCTTCGACATGGATAAATGATCTGAAGTCGATCTTCAGCCCCTGTTTTTTAGCCAGCTCCGCATAAGGATTCTTATCTGTATCAGGTTTTGGTAGCGTTACCAATATGCTTTTAACCTTTTTCTTTCTGTCTTCCAAGTTTGCGATTTATTTTCCCTGTAAAATTTTAAATATCCAGTGCCTTAATCAATATTAAAATTGGGCAAATTTCGAGGGCACAAAGATAGATAAATAAATAGATTTTATGAAACCGAAAATTAGAAATTATGTTTATGGTGCTGCGCAGGTACTGAACAAGGAAAATCGCCCCCAATAAAAGCAACGAAAACCGCAATAACCATGGTAATAAGCTGGTTGACAATAAACTAAAGCCAACTACTACCGGTAAAAAAACAAACGCGATGTTAAAGTAAGTAAGATACAAAATGGAGATGTATTCGTTTACCAGGCGGTTAATATCGAAGATAAACGCGAGCACCCGCAACACCAGTATTTTTAATATAAATAAGACAATAACAATAACCGATAGGGTAATAAATAACTGAAAACCACCGATTGAATAATTTATATCATAATAATCGGTAATCTGGTAAATGTACAGGCCTATGGTAAAACCAAACAACGAAAAAAGACAGATAAACGCCCACGATGTGAGTAAACTCTCCTCCTTGCTTATTTTGCCAAATGCCCGTTTATCATAAAAAGCCAGTATGATATTGTAAATATCCTTGCCAATAACACGGTTTAATATACCTGTGTAAATAAGCAAGGCGAATATGGCCCACATTACCCATTGGTCTCGGCCCTGGCGTGGCGTACCAACACCAATATGGTGCCTTGGTGTACCGCCCTTAAACAAAATACCATCAAAACCATCATTTTTTAACAGGGTATCAATAAACTGGTTATGACGGTTAGGGTCGGGGTTACCGATGAACAGCATGGCGAGCGAGTCGGCCGTATGCTTTTTGCGGGCCTGCGCCAGGCTATCCGCAACATAAAGCATATGCTGTACCCTGAGCGTATCTTCGTGTGTGCGTACGGTATCGGCCTGTGCCAGGCAGCTTACCGCCATGCCGAACACGGCGATAAAAAACAGCAATACCTTACGCATATAAATTTTGAGCCCCATACTTTGTAATGCAAAAGTATACCAAATATGTATAACCTGTGCTTTGCCGGGCAATTATAAAAGCACTGATGTTTTTACGACCTTTGCCGCATGGCCGGTATCTACATCCATATCCCTTTCTGCAAGCAGGCTTGTTATTATTGCGATTTCCATTTCAGCACATCTTTACAATATAAAGAGGAAATGCTGGCTGCGCTGCAAAAGGAAATCACCCTGCAAAAGGATTACCTGAACGGAGATACCATAGAAACCATCTACTTTGGCGGCGGCACGCCATCACTCCTGCAGGCTGCAGAGATCAATTTACTGGTAGATAGCATTACAAAGCACCAAACTATCTCATCAGTTGCAGAAATTACATTAGAAGCTAACCCCGACGACCTGGATAGCGAAAAAGTTAAGCAATTGCGGCAAACCGCCGTTAACCGTTTCAGCATCGGTATACAATCGTTTTTTGATGAGGACCTGCTGTGGATGAACCGCGCGCACCGCAGCCGCGAAGCCGAAGCATCGGTAAAACGGGTACAGGATGCAGGTTTTGAGAATATCACCGCCGACCTGATCTATGGTTACCCCCTGCTCACTGACAATAAATGGAAGCATAACCTGCAGCAGATATTTGAGTTGAATATCCCGCATATTTCGGCTTATTCGATGACGGTTGAACCTAAAACAGCGCTCGACTCCTACATCAAAAAAAAGGTATATCCGCCTATGAACGAAGGTCAGAGCGCCGAACAATTTATGGTACTGATGGATGAGATGCAGCAGCATGGCTACGAGCAGTACGAAATATCAAACTATTGTACGCCGGGCAATTACTCGCGGCATAACTCCAACTACTGGAAGGGTGTAAAATATCTCGGCATCGGCCCATCGGCGCACTCATTTAATGGTGAGGCAAGGCAGTGGAACATCGCCAATAACGCCAGATATATCCAGTCGTTAACCGCAGACAAAGTACCTGCCCAGCGGGAAGAACTAACAGAAGCCGACCGGCTGAACGAGTACATCATGACCTCGTTACGCACCATTTGGGGGCTCGACCTGGACAGGCTCGAAAGCATCCGAAAAGGTGCGGCTGAAGAGTTAAAACATGAGGCTGAAGAGCATTTTTATCGTGGCTGGATATTGCAAAAAAACAACGTTATTACCCTGACCAATGCCGGTAAATTATACGCCGATAAGATCGCTTCCGACCTCTTCTTTTAACACAGGATCTATCCTGAATATCACACTCAATTAATTTTTATATAATTATAAATAACTGACAAACAGATTATTATAAACTTTTTTCGTTTTCCTAAAAACCAACGAACACAATACCGCCGTAACTTGTAACAAATAAATTGATGAATGCTTCGCGAGTTTGAAGTAAACAGGAAATCAAACAAGCGGGCCCTGCAGGCAAGTTCATTTTTACCAGTTTAAAACAAGTTAAAAAGACAAAAATGAAAAAATTATTTTTTGCAGTATTTGCATTAGTAGCTCTTGCAGCAGCACCAAAAACTTACGCTCAAACCAAAATGGTTGGCGGCGCGGCCATGTACCCAACCAAAGACATTATCGACAACGCCGTTAACTCGAAAGACCATACCACCCTGGTTGCCGCAGTTAAAGCAGCCGGTTTGGTTGAGACTTTAAAAGGCGAGGGACCGTTCACCGTATTCGCGCCAACTAACGAGGCTTTTGATAAATTACCCGCCGGCACCGTATCAACGTTACTGAAGCCTGAAAACAAAGCCACGCTGACCAAAATTTTAACTTACCACGTAGTTGCAGGCCGCTGGAGCGCTGCGCAACTGATGGCTAAGGTTAAAGCCGGCGGCGGCAAAGCCGAATTAAAAACAGTAAGCGGCGGCGCTTTATGGGCAATGGCGGATGGTAAAAAACTCTACCTGGTTGATGAAAAAGGCGGCAAAAGCTGGGTAACCATTGCCGACGTAAACCAAAAGAATGGTGTGATACACGTGGTAAATACCGTGTTAATGCCTAACTAACTTTTAACACTACCTGTGTTGTCAGAAAGGCCCGGCCCTAAACGCCGGGCCTTTCGTCGTTTTTATTTTGTGACATTGCCGCCATACAATGCCCGTTTTTAAAACGTTATCTTTGCTGAACCTTGTAAAACAGCCACAAATGAGTTTTAAGCTTTCGCCGATAGATACCGTTGATACGATCAGTCCTGAAGATTTTAAGAAGAATTATTTAGATGCCCGCCGCCCGCTTATTATAAAAGGCCTCACCAAAAACTGGCCCGCCCGCGAAAAATGGACGCCCGAATACTTAAAGCAGGTGGTTGGCGACAAAGTGGTGCCATTGTACGATAACTCAAAGGCCGACCCATCGAAACCGATCAACGCCTCTGCCACCCAAATGCCTTTCGGCGAATATATGGACCTGATCAGATCGCAGCCTACCGAGCTGCGCATCTTTTTCTTTAACATATTTAAGCAGGCCCCGCAACTGGTTGAAGATATTATCTTACCCAAAGACCTGATGGGCGGTTTTCTGGAAAGCATGCCGGCCATGTTCTTCGGCGGATCGAACTCGGTAACTTTTTTGCATTATGATATCGACCTGCCGCACATCTTCCACACCCATTTTGGCGGCCGTAAGCATGTTATCCTGTTCGAAAACAAATGGAAACGCCGTTTATATTGTATCCCCAATGCCACGTACGCTTTGGAAGATTATGATGTATTGAACCCCGATACCAAAAAGTTCCCCGCGCTGGAAGGTGTTGAAGGTACCGAAGCCTTTTTAGAACACGGCGATACCTTGTTTATGCCTACCGGCTACTGGCACTGGATGAAATACCTGGATGGCTCGTATTCGCTGAGCCTGCGCGCCTGGGATGCTTCGATATCGCGTAAAGCAGCCAGCTTGTATAACCTGGCAATTAAAGGCGGTGTGGACAGTGTTTTAAAAATGACCTTTAAAGCTAAATATGCAGCGTATCGCGAAAAGCTGGCTGTTAAATGGGCCGAAAGGGAGTTGAAGGCGGGGAAACCTTATTAACATGAATGATTTTGGAAATTTAAGCAGACGCTCTGTCCTTGCTATTTTTGCAGCCTTCGGACTTTTATTTGCTTTTGTTTTGATTTATTGGAATCATCAATCTTTAGCAGCTAAAGAGCAAAGTCTTAACATCAATTTTGTTGGTACAGTAAACAATGTGTCTTATGATGTGAAAGGTATTCCGAATATTACTATTGGCGATAAAGAATTTTACCTGGGATCGGGCTATCATTTTGATTATCAAATACAAAAAGGCGACTCTTTAATTAAAAAAAAGGGGTCAAACATTTATAAATTGATAAAATCCAAATCTGGAAAAACTTTAGAATTTTCAAATTGAGTTAAAGTCGCTTTTGCGCCGGGTATAGCGTTCTCTTTTTCAATGGCTTGTAATACCTTTGTATAAGTTCACTTTGCGGTAAACAGGTCCGGGATAAGTACGCGAGCCGGCATACCGTTAACATTTGCACTCTAAATCTTGTAAAATGGCTACCCGCGTCACGCTTTTTCTTCTCTGGCTTATTTTCGCCATAACGGTTGCAGAGAGTTGCCGCAGACACAAAAATAAAAGCGCTGGTACCGCATCTTTACTTTTGTTTAATGGAACTGGTGTTTCGCCCAATGATGTCGATGCGATTGAAAAAATTCTGGATAGCCTCCATATTAATTACATGACCGCAAATTCGGCAGAATTGAACGCCATGAACCTTTCGGAGCTAAAATCTTACAGGCTACTTGTCTTGCCTGGCGGAAATTTTATTGAGATGGGCAACAGTATCGAAAAAAACACAGCATATCGCATAAAGCAGGCTGTAGTGCAGGGTTTAAACTATTTTGGCATTTGTGCGGGCGGCTTTCTGGCAGGCGGCTCATCTTATTATAACAGCTTAAATCTTACTTCAGGGTTATCTTTTGGTTTTTTTGCAGCCGAAAAACAAGGCATACGCAAAGCAGCGCTGCCAATAACGGGCCCCAATGGCAAAACACTCACCCAGTATTGGGAAGACGGCCCACAATTTTCGGGATGGGGCCAGACAGTAGCCAGGTACCCCGATGGCAGCCCTGCCGTAGCGGAGGGCCGGTTTGGAAAAGGCTTTGTATTACTGTCCGGTATACATGCTGAAGCACCCGCCAGCTGGCGAAAAGATATGGTTTTTAATACCCCGGTTAGTACCGACAATGCCTATGCCTGTACACTTATCCGCGCAGCTTTGCAAGGCATACCCTTACCCCGATACTGACCATTTGCGGAACAGGTTAAAAAAAATCACATCAACCCGCAGGAAAATAACATCGCCGACATCAAATGGTATATAAACCTAATTACCATGTCATCACGCAAGCTATTTTTATTGGGAGCATCGGCCCTGATCACCGCTTCTCTCGCCATCCAGGCCTGTAAAAAAAACAATAACGAAACTACAGTTGCCGGCTACCCGGCGGTGCAGGCCGCCTTTGGCGATAATATCAATCTCAACAATCTCGAAAATTATGCCGGGCAAACTATTCCGGCTTATATTACTAAAGATAACTCGGGCAGTAACCCGGTTACCAATGCAGGCGCTACGCTTGGCCGTGTATTGTTTTATGATAAGGCGCTATCAGCAAACAACAATATCGCCTGTGGCAGTTGCCATAAGCAAAGTATGGCCTTTGGCGACGATGCCATACAAAGCACCGGTGTGAACGGGCCAACCACACGGCATAGTATGCGCTTAGTAAATGCACGCTTTGCGCAGGAAGTTGCCTTTTTTTGGGACAAACGTGCTACCACACTCGAAAACCAGACCACCCAGCCTATTCAAAATCATAACGAAATGGGCTTTAGCGGAGCCAATGGCGATAGGGACATCAACTTTTTGATAGCCAGGCTGCAGAACATCGGTTATTACAAAGAGCTGTTTAAGTTTGTTTACGGCGACAGCGTGGTGACGCAAACGCGTATGCAGAATGCCATAGCACAGTTTATCCGCAGCATCCAGTCCTTCGATTCGAAATTTGATGATGGTATGGCGCTCACCAAAAACCAGACCGTCGATTTCCCGAATTTTACGGCACAGGAAAACTTAGGCAAGCAGCTATTTCTGGCCCCCCCGGCGCCCGGCGGTGGCGGTGGCTTTGGTTGCCAGGGGTGCCACAGGGCGCCTGAGTTCGATATCGACCCCAACTCACGTAACAACGGCATTATTACGGTAGCCGGCAGTACAACAGCTATCGATATTACCAATACCAACCCGCCATCGCTGCGCAACTTGCTCAATGCATCGGGACAGGTTAACGGGCTTTACATGCACGATGGCAGCATTAATAATTTGAGCGCTGTTATCGATCACTATGCGCACATTGTTGCCGAGCCGGCCAATACCAACCTCGATCCTAAATTATTGCCCGGCGGGCGGCCGCAGGTTTTGAATGTGAGCCAGCAGCAAAAAGATGCCATCATTGCCTTTTTGGCAACGTTAAGCGGCAAGGATGTTTATACGAATAAGAAATGGGCGAGCCCGTTTAGGTAGTCTATAGTCGTGAGTCAAGAGTCCTGAGTCGGAAGCATCGATCACTAATAATTCGTTAGCGTGGACGCTAACATGTGTGTGTTCGAACGAGGGCGCTTGAACGGGCAGAAAAACTTAGTTATCGCATTATGCAATATGCTATCGCAATACTAACTCGTATGATCGCAAACGATAACCCACTTTCCATCTATCTTTTTAAACCATAAAGTAAAATACCCGCCCACATCACCTTTCTCGCGTTTAAGGTGCCAGCCGCCTAAAACAAAGGCATTGGTTTTATCCAGCACGTCGACTTTGGTGATACTAAAAACAAGCTCGCCCATGGTAGCCTTATCCGGATAGCTTTTTTTGTAGTGATCGAGCGTGGTTTGCCAGCCGTAGGCGGGTGCTGTTTTGCCGACAAATACTAACGAATCGGATTTCCAGTACCCTTGCATAAATGCGTCGATATCGCCGCGGTTCCAGGCCAGTTGCTGGGTGTGCAGCACTTTTAAGATAGTTTCCCTATCCTGGGCATTGGCTTCAAATAAGCTGAAAGCCAAAAGCAGAAAGCTAAATGCTAAAAATTTCTTCATAGCTTAAAAATAGCAAAAGCTTTCGGCTTTCAGCCTTTTGCTTTCAGCTCAAAACAAACTCACAGGCGAAGTCAACAATTGTATAAAACTTTTCCTGACGAATAGGGCATTATAAAACATTTCCGACGCTTAAACCTTATAGCTTTGTAGCAAACCCTTTATCATTTCAACCTCTATGAAAAAACAAGTGCTCTGTTTTGGCGAAGTGCTCTGGGATGCCTTCGGCAATGATAAGAAACCGGGCGGTGCCCCCATGAATGTGGCTATGCATCTGGCCCGGCAGGGCGTCAGCTCTTCGTTACTGAGCAGGATAGGCAATGATAAGGAAGGCCTGGAATTATCTGAATTCTTAAAGCTGAACAAATTGCATTCGGGCCTGATACAGGTTGACGAGAAATTGCCAACCTGCAAGGTCGAAGTTCAGCTGGATGCACAGCACCAGGCAACTTATACCATTCCCAAACCCGTTTCGTGGGATTGTATACAAAATAACGAAACGGTTGCCGAGCGGATCAAACACATGTCGGCCATTGTTTTTGGCAGCCTTGCCTGCCGTTGCAAAACCAGCCGCAACACGCTTTTAGACCTGTTCGAGCAAAAAATGCTCAAAGTTTTTGATGTAAATCTGAGGCACCCGCATTACGAGCAATCCACCATACAGACGCTGGCCGCCGTAGCCGATGTGATCAAGATGAACGAGGAAGAGGCTAATTTATTGATCGGCAATTATAACGAACCACTGAAAGATAAGATCATCGAGTTTCAGCGTAAGTTTCACAGCCAGACCATTTGCGTAACCCGCGGCGAGAACGGCGCTATTGTTTGGCACAATGAAAAATTTTACGAACACCCGGGCTTTAACGTAGATGTGGCAGATACCGTAGGCGCGGGCGATGCCTTTTTGGCGACGTTTATTGCCGGCTTGCTGAATGAACAACCGATAGACCAGGTACTTGAACGCGCATGCGCAGTTGGAGCCTATGTAACTACCCAGCGTGGTGCAAATCCGGTTTATGATGATGCCCTAATAAATAACATTATTTCGACAGCCGAAATAGCTGTATCCTAAAACAAACTTTTATTTTTGTGCCGGTGATCAGAAAGATATCGGCATACCTGCTGGCTTTGTATTTCCTTGCGGGAAGTATGCTTTTGCCTTTGGGCGATTTTTCGCTCATCAAAGATCTGCCGCAAATGTACCGCGCCTACCAAAAGCTCGCGCCCGCGCAGGAACAGGATGTTTTTGATTTTATTGGCGATTACCTGTTAAATGGAAAGGCACTTTTGGGCCATAACAAACACGATGCGCCGGAATCGCCACAGTCGGGTATTCAATTTCAGCACGCTACCGTATCCTACGGTCTTACTGCCGCGTACATTCAGCTTGAGCAGGTGATTGTTAACGGGCAAACTATTGAGCACCTGCAAAACGACCTGCCGGTTAACACCTCCGACTTTTATCCGGAACTTTTCAGGCCGCCATCAGCAGCTTAAACAAAACGCTTCATAACGCTTCGGAGTGACACTGCTGAAGCATTTTGTTTAACCGGGTAGTTTTTAAACGCCCATTACTGCTATTTTTAAATGAAATACCATTTATTATTACTGCTGGCTATAATGGCTGGTCATATTGCCTGCGCTCAAAATACGCTGCGGGCCATTGTTAAAGACGATAAAACCAAACAGCCGCTCCCGGGCGCTACGCTTTATATAGCCGACCTGAAAAAAGGCGCTACCGCCGATACCTCGGGAAGGATTATATTATCCAACATCCCCGATGGAAAATACGAATTGAAATTTAGCTTCATCAGTTATTTTGGCCAGGATAAAACATTGGTATTCCCGCTTAAAAACCCTGACGAGGTTTTAGAGATCTACTTAGAGCCACAATCGGGCGAGCTGGCCGAAGTAGTGGTACAAACTACGCGCACCAACCAAAACCTGGCCGATATCCCGACAAGGGTTGAAGCCCTGCCGCAGGAAGAGCTGGACGAAAAAGGTACCATGCGCCCCGGCGACATTAAAATGCTGCTGGGCGAAAGTACGGGCATCAACGTACAGCAAACATCGGCGGTAAGCAGCACGGCCAATTTTCGCATTCAGGGTTTGGATAGCCGGTATACCCAATTATTGCAGGATGGCATGCCGTTGTACCAGGGCTTTTCGGGCGGGTTAAGTTTGATGCAGGTATCGCCGCTTAATCTGAAACAGGTGGAATTTATCAAAGGCTCAGCCTCTACTTTGTATGGTGGCGGCGCTATTGCGGGTTTGGTGAACCTGATCAGCAAAACGCCGCAAGCGCAGCCTGAGCTTACTTTTTTATTGAACCAAAACAGCGCGAGAGGACTGGATGTTAGCGGGTATTACGCTGAAAAGAGTAAACACGTGGGCACGACTATTTTTACATCGTACAATTATAATGGTGCCTATACCCCATCGCATACTGATTTTACGGCTGTACCACGAACACAGCGATTCAGCATTAATCCAAAAGTATTTCTGTATATGGATGATAAAAACAGCGGCTGGTTTGGGGTGAATGCCACTTATGAGGACCGCTTTGGCGGGGATAGACAGGTTGTTGACGGCAATGCGGATAACATTCACCAGTATTTTGAACGGAATGAAAGCTACCGTTTTTCGACGCAGTTGTCGTTTACACACAAAATAGATTCGGCGAGCCTGGTTAATTTTAAAAATACGATAGGATATTTTGACCGGCGGCTGGTGCAGCCCGGTTATACCTTCCGCGCAAAGCAAACATCGAGCTATAGCGAACTGAACTACGTTTACAGTGGTAAAAAAACCAATTGGGTTGCAGGTGTCGATTTGTGGTCGGATCATTTGAACGCTCCTGACCCTTTCGCGCAGTTGAGTTATGATCTGGATACTTATGGTGCTTTTGTGCAGAACACCTACCGCTTTACCAAATGGTTTGCGGTGGAGAGCGGCTTACGTTTGGATGGTAATTCGCCTGCGCCGATGAACGCCGGTAACGGGTTGTTTCTATTACCGCGCATTAACGGGCTGTTTAAGATCAATGAGCAACTGACCAGTCGTATCGGTGGCGGGTTGGGTTATAAGATGCCGACCATTTTTAACGATGACAGCGAAGAAAAAGGTTATCAATACCTGCAACCCCTGAACGTCAACAATACCGATGCCGAAAGATCGTACGGGGCTAACGGCGATGTGAACTACCGCCATACTATCGGTGATGTTTTGATCAATATCAATCAACTGTTTTTTTATACCAAAGTAAACCATCCACTTATTTTACAGGGTAATGCTTTTGTAAGCGTACCGGGATATTTGGATACTAAAGGCACCGAAACCAACATTAAACTATTGATGGACGAACTGGGTATTTACTTTGGTTATACACATACCGACACCAAACAACATTTTAACGGCATATCCTTAACACAAACGTTAACACCTAAAAACAAAATAAGCGCCGATGTGACTTACGAAATAGAAAACAGCTTTAGAGCAGGTGCTGAGGGTTTTTATACCGGTGAGCAGTTGCTGGGCGACGGCACAACCGGCCGGGGCTATTATACCTTTGGCCTGCTCATCCAAAAAATGTGGAAGCATTTTGATGTGTTTATCAATGGCGAAAACATCACCGACCAGCGGCAAAGCAAATGGGGCAGCATTTATACCGGCAGCATTACCAACCCGGCATTTAAAGATATTTATGCACCGCTGGATGGCGCGGTGTTTAATGTTGGGGTAAAAATTAAGCTGTTGTAGAAATATTTTAGCCCTTGCGCTCGTTTGCAACGAGGGCATAATGTGGCTTAGCGATTGTATCGCTTCATTGCGTTTTAAAACGCGGAACCATGTTAAGCACTCGTCAGGAGACGAGCGCAAGGTGCTGTAAAGTTGTGTTGGGGATAGAAGCGCCCGCCTGCCGGCAGGCAGGGATACCGGCCATGTGGCTAAGGCCTTGTGCAGTATGAGCGCCCGCCTGCCGGACGGGCAGGGAAAGCCCGGCCGCAGGCGGGCGCCCAAATTCGACTATTAAAATTACTCTGTGTATCGCTATGCTTTTCCCTTAGTGTGCTCTGTGATAAAAACCGCTTATAAAAATTAACCACAAAGAACACCAGGGGACACTGAGTGCACAGAGCTAATTGAGGTATATCTCCTGTAAAACCCTCGTCACACAAACGTAAACACACGGCTTGGTATTGGTTGCTATAAAACTAATAGCGTAAATTAGTCGTTAGTTAGGATTGAAAGGATAATATGCGTGGTTTTGGTTTTTCGAAGTTCATCCCCCGGCAAATACCCAAAGGCGGTTTTGACGAATTGCTGAAGTTGTTTTTAGAGCTGCTGAATTACACCGCGGGCGATGCCGGCGAGGCTTTGCAGTGGATGAACGAACTGGACAAGCAATACAAATTGACCAACGACCAGTACGGCATGGGCGATTTTATCGACGAGCTGAAAGCCCGTGGTTACCTGAACGAGGACGGCCAGACCGGCGATTTTAGCATCACCGCCAAAACCGAGCAGAGCATCCGCCAATCGGCTTTGGAAGAGATCTTCGGCAAGCTGAAAAAATCGGGTAAGGGTAATCACCGTACGCCGCAATCGGGACAGGGCGATGAAAAGAACTCGGAGCGCCGGGAGTTCCAGTTTGGCGATAGTTTGGACCAGATCGATATGACGCAATCGGTGCATAATGCGCAGGTAAACCATGGGATTGACGATTTCAGGCTCACGGAGCGCGACCTGGAAGTGGAGGAAATGGATTTCAAGACCCTCACTTCGACCGTGCTGATGATCGATATTTCGCACTCGATGATCCTTTACGGCGAGGACCGTATTACCCCCGCTAAAAAAGTGGCCATGGCATTAGCCGAGCTGATCCGCACCAAATACCCCAAGGATACGTTAGATATTGTTGTTTTTGGTAACGATGCCTGGCCGATAAGTTTGCAGGATTTGCCCTATTTACAGGTTGGGCCTTATCATACCAATACTTACGCGGGCTTAGAACTGGCAACCGATATTCTGCGCCGCCGTAAAACGCATAACAAGCAGATTTTTATGATTACCGATGGCAAGCCAACCTGTTTAAAGGAGGGTACGCGGTATTATAAAAACAGCATCGGGCTCGACCGTAAGGTGGTAAATAAAACGCTGAACATGGCCGCGCAATGCAAGCGCCTTAAAATACCGATCACGACGTTTATGATAGCCAAGGACCCGTACCTGCAACAGTTTGTGCGTACGTTTACCGAAACCAACGGCGGCAAGGCTTTTTACAGCTCGCTGAATGGTTTGGGGGAATATATTTTTGAGGATTATATCAGGAATAGAAGAAGGACGGTGCGGTAGAAGCCCCACCCAAACCCTCCCCGGTAGGGAGGGCTTTTTATAAATATTTACAATAATGAAAGTCTCCCCTACCGGGGGAGATTTAGAGGGGGCTAAATGAGCATACCAACTATAAAAACATTAGGCGAGTTAAAAAAGATCGGTTATGTAAGCCGATCGGTGAAAGAAGAACTTCGCGAAAATTTGATTGCGCAGCTGCAAAAAAGCGAGGGTGGCTTTGAGGGCATTATTGGTTATGAGGATACGGTGATCCCTGATCTGCAAACGGCTATCCTGTCGCGCCACAACATTTTGTTGCTGGGTTTACGCGGGCAGGCAAAAACACGGATTGCGCGTTTACTGGTTAACTTATTGGACGAGTACATTCCTTATATTGAAGGATCGGAACTATTTGATGATCCGCTGAACCCGATATCGTGGTTCGGGCATAACGAAGTAACCACCAAGGGCGATGCCACGCCTATTGCCTGGATGCACCGCAGCGAGCGTTATACCGAAAAACTGGCTACGCCGGATGTTACCGTTGCCGACCTGATCGGCGATGTTGACCCGATCAAAGCAGCGACTTTGAAACTGACCTACTCGGACGAGCGGGTACTGCACTTCGGTTTGATACCGCGCGCCCACCGGGGCATATTTGTAATTAACGAACTGCCAGACTTGCAGGCACGGATACAGGTATCCCTGTTTAACATCTTACAGGAAAAAGATATCCAGATACGTGGTTTTAAACTGCGTTTGCCGCTGGATATCCAGTTTGTGTTTACCGCCAACCCGGAGGATTATACCAACCGCGGATCGATAGTAACACCGCTGAAGGACCGTATCGAAAGCCAGATACTGACGCACTACCCGCGTTCGGTGGATATCTCACGTAAAATAACCCAGCAGGAAGCCTCCATCACACCCGAACAAAAAATAGCTGTGGAGGCTGATGGCCTGGTGAAGAACTTAGTGGAGCAGATCGCATTCGAAGCGCGTAATTCGGAGTATGTCGACAAAAAGTCAGGCGTATCTGCCAGGCTAACCATCTCGGCTTACGAAAATTTGATCAGCAATGCCGAGCGCAGGATGATCATCAACCGTGAGAAGAGCACTTTTGTGCGGATATCCGATTTTTTGGGTGTGATCCCGGCGATAACCGGCAAGATAGAACTGGTGTACGAAGGCGAATTGGAAGGACCGGCCAAAGTGGCCAATATCTTACTTGGTAAAGCCATAAAAGCACTTTTACTGCAATATTTCCCCGATCCGGAAAAAGCAAAAAAAACCAAAGCGCCGAATCCTTATGCCGAAATCATCAATTGGTTTGGGAACGGCAACACCCTGGCTATCGACGATAACATGTCGTTACAGGAATACAAAAAACTGTTGAACGCAGTACCAGGGTTGAAAGATGTGATCAAACAATTTCACCCGAAACTGACAGAGAATCAGCAATTTTTGCTGATGGAATTTGTACTGCACGGTTTGGCAGAGTTTTCGCAGTTGAATAAAGGTTTCCTGGATAACGGCTTCGCCTTTTCGGACATGTTTAACAGTTTGTTCAACCTGCAGCCCGATGACGAAGACGATATCGACGACGACCGTTATTAACAAACAATGCAACAGTTTATAACTATCCTTACTATAGCGGCTATACTTTTAGTGGCCGATGCCTATATCATCACCGGCGTACGAACCGGTTTAAAAAAATGGAAATTCACTGCTAAAAGAGCGTTTACCTGGTGGTACTGGGGAATCTCCATTTTTTTAATACTGGGGCTTTTTGCGAGTATTTATATCAAATTCGGCATTGGCTTTAAAGGGGCGATATTACTCATATTTTTTGTGATGCTGGGCGCCAAAATATTGTTCCTGCCGTTTTTGGTTGTGGATGATGTGCGCCGTTTGCTGTTATGGAAAGCTCGTAAGCATAACAGGCCGGAACCCGAATTCCCGGCAAGCCAGCCCGCGCCGGATACCATACCCCGTTCGGAGTTTTTAATGAAAGCCGGCCTGTTAGCCGGGGCATTGCCTATGGCATCGTTAGGATACGGCATCATCAACGGCGCCTACGAATATCGTGTTAAGCACCGCACCCTTTACCTGCCAAACTTACCCAAAGCTTTTGATGGCATTAAACTGGGGCAGTTATCCGATATCCATTCGGGTAGTTTTTATAATAAAAAGGCAGTTACCGGGGGCGTGGAAATGCTGCTGAAAGAAAAGCCCGACTTTATCTTCTTTACCGGCGACCTGGTGAACAACATCAGCAGCGAAATGCGCGATTACCAGGATATTTTTGCGAAAGTCAAAGCGCCGCTGGGTGTATATTCGTCGTTAGGCAACCATGATTATGGCGACTACCACAGCTGGCCGACACTTGCGGCCAAACAAAAAAATCTCGACGATTTAAAAGCCACCCATAAAAATATGGGCTGGGATTTGATACTAAATGATAACCGCCGCCTGAAAGTTGATGGAGAGGAGATCGGTATTTTAGGGGTGGAAAATTGGGGCAGTATGAGCCGTTTCCCTAAATATGGGCGGATAGACCTTGCCGAAAGAAATACGCAGGATCTGCCTGTTAAGCTGCTGCTCTCGCACGATCCATCGCACTGGCGGGCACAGGTTTTAGATCACAAAGATATCGACGTGATGTTTGCGGGCCACACACACGGTATGCAGTTCGGCATCCAGACCAAACATTTTCAGTGGAGCCCGATACAGTATGTTTATAAGGAATGGGCAGGCCTTTACCGTGAGGGCAATCAGCAATTATATGTAAATACCGGGTTTGGCTTTTTAGGATATCCGGGAAGAGTTGGAATATTGCCCGAAATAACGATATTTACATTGAAAGCCGCTGCCGACCCGGCGCTCAAAGGCAAAACAGCATAAAAAGCAGGCTGTACGGGCGGTATTGCTTTGCGATACCATGAAAAAAATTTTTCAGCCTATACTGGATTTTGTGCTGTTCAGTAACCTGTTTATGGCGCTTTGCGCTGTTGCACAGGGTTTACTCACCCTGGCGCTGATAGGCAGCCCGCCTATCTATCCTTTACTGGCCCTGCTGCTCACATCCACGCTTGTTACCTATAACGTCAGTATATTTTTAAGCAAACCCAAGGACCCTCAAAAATCGGAATACAAACGCGTGCGCTGGTTTTTTGCGCATAACCGGCTGATGTACACCATCACCATTATTTGTACTTTACTGCTTATCCCGCTTTTTTGGATGCTGTGTTTTGAGTGTAAGCTGCTGGTGATATTTTTGGGTTTTATATCTATCGGGTATAGCTTACCTTTATTTTCGATAGGCGACCAACGGTTTGGCCTGCGCAATATACCAGGGTTAAAATCGCTGATGATCACCAGCGTTTGGGTATTAAGTTGCGTATTGCTGCCCATATTCGAGGCCGAAAGCCAGCATTTGGCCGATACCTCGCTGCGCAATACCGCGATATTGTTCAGCAAGCGTTTCCTGTTTGTTTTTGCTTTGACCATTCCGTTCGATATACGCGACCTGTTTAGCGATCTGAAAACCGGCGTAAAAACTATCCCGGTATTGATCGGCGAACGGCGCGCCTACCTGTTTTGCCAGGCTTTATTGGCGGGCTATTTAATCTTACTTTTCACTTTTAATAATAATGGTTTTAACCGCGATTTCTTCGCGCTTGGCTTAACGGTTTTATTGATGGGCTGGCTCATTTTTAAATCAGAATGGGAAAAGAACGAATACTATTACTTTTTGTATATGGATGGGGTGCTGATACTGCAATATTTGTTCCTCGTTGTCTTCAGGTTGTTTTAACCACAGCTTATGCCATCCAACTATGATAATTCGGCCGGCTTCTACGACAGGCTTTCGCGGTTGTTTTTTGGCAGGGCGCTTATCAATTCGCAGGTTTATCTATTGAATTATATCCCGGAAGGGGCCAATATTTTGATCGTTGGAGGCGGTACGGGCTGGATACTGGAAAAAATAACCAAACTGCATCCATCGGGATTGAGCATTACTTACGTGGAGATATCGGCTAAGATGACGGCGCTTGCCCGGCGGAGAAATTACGGCGCAAACGCGGTAGTCTTTATTAATAAACCGATTGAAGAGGTGGAAGATATGACCTTATACGATGTGATCATCACGCCGTTTTTATTCGATAATTTTACCGAGGCAACTATTGAAAATGTATTTGTGCATATGCACCGAAGTTTAAGGCCGGAGGGCTTGTGGTTGTGCACCGATTTTCAATTAACAGGGAAATTATGGCAGCGCGTTCTGTTAAAATCGATGTATTACTTTTTCAGGGTATTGTGCCGTATAGATACGACCAGCATGCCCGATATAGAAAGCCGGTTTGTAAAATACGGGTATAAAAAAACAGCCGACAAAGCGTTTTTTGGCGAGTTTATTATGTCGACAGTGTATCGACTTATTTGATAGCACGCTTTCGCTAAGCTGCGGCTAATCGTTATCTCTTAATTTTTCCGACAATTACAGCATATTCATCAGGATGCTCATTCGATACCTCTAATAACAATGCTTCTCCTACTTTAAAGGTATCTACCCGGACCGAAATCTGGTTTTCTATTAATTTCCCATTAAAGTTATATTCAACCTCCAATATTCTGTTTCCTCTTGAAGGTATATAACGTATCAACTTAGCGTTAACTAAACTGCTGTTTTTCAAAGCTGATCTTTCATCTATTTCATGCCAAATCCAGTAGGAAATAACAAAGACAATAAAAGCTACACCAAATCCTAAGTTAAGTCTGTTGTTTCTTCTTTCGTTGCTATTGCTATTCATTAATGACAGCAGTTTATTAAATCTTGCTTCCTGATTCTTGCTTCTTGACTCTATTTCCTTATTCCGACGAAAATTTATAACCGATGCCCCTAACGGTTTGCAGGTATTGAGGCGAATCGGGGTTGATCTCGATCTTTTTACGCAGCCTTACAATGTGCATATCCAGCGTGCGGGTATTTACATCGGTATTATAGCCCCAAACCTCCATCATCAGTTCTTCGCGGTTAATTACCTTGTTCTCGTTCTTTAAAAAGTACAGCAGGATGCGGTTTTCGAGGATGGTGAGCTCGATCTTTTTACCATCGCGTATCAGCGTGTGGGTATTGGGGTGGTGCTCCATATTGGCGAATTTGTACGATTCGCTCTTCTCGCTGTTGAGCGTGAACTTGATCTTATTGTCGATCATCGCTACCAGCACATCCATATTAAATGGTTTGGTGATATAGTCGGATACGCCGAACTGGTAGGCTTCTATCTTATCAATATCCTGCGCTTTGGCAGTCATCATAATCACCAGCTTATCAAACCCCTTTTCGCGGATAGCGGTACATACTTCGGAGCCCTGCTTGCCTGGCAGCATCCAGTCGAGCAGTACGATATCCGGTTTCTGGTCGAGGATCATTTTCTCGGCTTCGTCGCCGTCGGCGGCTTCCAATACCTTGTAGCCTTCGAGCTCTAAACGCTCGGCAACTAAAAACCTTAAGTTTTCGTCGTCCTCAACCAGGGCGATCTTTATTTCTTTATTGTTCATATATCAGGGGTTAATAGGCAATATAATTTTAAATTCGGAACCTTCGGCCAACTTACTCTTAACGGTGATATCGCCGTTCATAAAATTAACAAGTTCTTTACAGAAAGCCAAACCCAAACCAACGCTCCCATTTTGGTTGTACTGGCTTTCGATGCGATAAAACTTACGGAATATATTATCAACCTCGCGTTTGGGTATGCCGATACCCTTATCCTTAAATGAAAAAACGATATCTTTTTTAACACGCTCCACCGTGATATGCTGCTCTTTACGGTTAGGCGGCGAGTATTTATAAGCGTTCTCGATCATGTTCTGAAAGATGCTGCCCAGCAGCACCGGGTCGGATTGGAAGGTCTGCACATTTTTAATATCATAGCTGAGTTTAAAATCGGGATATTTAATTTTAAAGGTATTGATGTATTTGTCGACAAATTCATCCAGTTTGATCTCCTCCTTTTTGATCAGTATCGACCGGTTCTCGAGTTGGGTGAACGAGAGCAGCCTGTTCATCAGTTCATTGAGTTTATCTGCTTCCTGATCGAGTATCTTACCGTAATGCATCCGTTGCCTGTCTGACAGTTCGGCATCGCTGCGCAGGTTCGATCCGGCAATTTTGATCACGCTCACCGGTGTTTTAAATTCGTGGGTAAAGTTGTTGATGAAATCGTACTGGAGCTTAAACAGCTTGTGATTAACGTTGAGGTTGCGATAGATCAGCCAGCCGATGATAAGCAAAAAGATATAAATAGCGATGATGATACCGGCCGACGGTAAAAAACGTCTAAAAACCTCTGTTTGGCCAAAATTAGCGTCGGACTGGAAGTACAACTTATATCCCGAAAAAGCGCCGGGCAGAGCAATTTCGTCGGTAATGAGCTTCTCCCCGGCATTGGCGTCTAAAGGATAATAGAGCACCTGTTGTATGCTGATATGCTGATACAGCTCGGGGTGGGTATTTTTAACAACGAGGTTGGTTGGCGTAAGATTAAACACCATCAAATCCTGCGGGTAGACAGATGAAGATGTTTTACTCGTTAGCAAATCCTTATATATCCTTAAAAACTCGAGGCTCGGGTTATTGATATAGCTTATTTTGTTGGGCTTGATATCGTAAAAAGTACTGAAAGTTTCTTCGGATGTATAGGTGCGCGAAGTATCCACTTCCTGTATGAAGTTACCCAGCTTTAAAGCCATCAGGTTAAAATCATCTTTGCGCTTTACTTCCTTATCGCTGATGGTTTTAGTTTGTATTATGCCGGTATCCCTGGCGGATGGGGTAAAGTGATAGGCGTTCCGTACCACCTGGTTCAACCTTTCGGTATGCACGCCTTGCGGGTCGGGGTGGTTGCTTATCTCGAAATGATAAAAATCGACGCTTTTTACAAAGGGATATGTTTTAAAAACCGATGAGGCATACTCGGTTGCCGAGGCCTTGTTGAGGTATCCCTGGTAAGAGGTGATACGGGGAATTTTATTGTAAAAAAAATCGTTATAGGGCCTGATTGTCTGCTCCAGTACTTCAATTTTTTTCGACGAAAATTCGTTGGTTACGTATTTGCGGGTAAGGCTGTAGGTAATGAGCAACGCAACAACTAAAATGGCCGAAAGCAGCACAATAAATGCGATGATCAGCGAAAAGTTTTTGCGGTATACACTTTTCTGTTTCGTCATGTAGCCGTTGGCATCACTTTTTATCCTGCAGGTTAGCAGCCAGGAACTTTTCGAGCTCAGTATAGATCAGCAACCTGTTACTTTCGCGAACGCCCCCATTACCACCACCCCCATGCCTGTATTGACCGGGCATTTTACCGTGCCCTCCTCCGGGAGGCCCCCCGGGCATCCTGATATTTTTATAGGTAACGGGCACGCCGCGGCGTTTAAGCTCGGTTACATACTGGTTAACTTCGGTAGTGTTGGTACGCTGGTTTTCGCGCTGCACAAATAACAATGGTACTTTTAGCTTGTCGGTATTAAATACGGGCGATATGGCACGGAACTGATCTGCATCCGCAGCGTTTTCGGGGTTGCCCACCATCTCGTAACGCATGCTGAGCATGGCTTTGTAAAATGGCGGGATATCGCGCACATAGGTAAACAAATTGATGAGCGGGTTTTGCACAGCCACGCAATTGTACATACCCGGGTGAAACGATGCGCCGTATAAGGCCGAAAAACCACCAAAGCCCGCTCCGTAGATAGCAATTTTTTTAGGATTGGCTATCTTTTGATCGATGAGCCAGTTTACACCATCTGTAATATCCTGCTGCATTTTACCGCCGGCCTGTTTAAAACCCGCGCTGAAAAAAGCTTTACCATACCCCGCAGAGCCACGGTGGTTCACCTGGAAAACAGCATACCCCCGATTGGCCAGAAACTGTACCTCGGCACTATACCCCCAGCTGTTGCGTTTCCAGGCGTCGTTGTGAGGGATGACCACGACCGGCAAATTTTCGCCGCCGGTGTTTTGCGGCAGTGTTAGGTAACCGTTGATAACCATACCGTCGCCGGCTTTGAATGATATGGCTTTCATTTCGCACAAATCAGCCGGATTGATATCGGCATTCATATCGGCCAGTTTCACCAGCGACTTATCGGCCTTAGTGTACAAATAGTACGCGCCCGGATTACGGTCGCTGTAGGCGTTGATGATCATCTTGTCTTCGGTACTGTCACGGTCAACTATCCGCACCTCGTTACCGGGTAGTTTAGCCAAAAGATCGTTGTAAATGGCTTTGATCTGCGCATTTAAAAAATAATGCTGCGGCTTGGCCTCTTCCCAGCTTACACCATCCAGCCGGTGTTTGCTTCGCAGGTAGATCACGTCCTCAATATCGGCTTTATCATTACTAAAAATAACTTTCTCGTCTTTAATATTCGTCGCGTTGATCTCCATCAGCGCAGTTTTGTCGCGATCGACGTTTGATAAGGCATAGAAATGGGTCCTGTCGTCGCTAAAAACAATCGGCTCCACCCTGTTTTTAAAGTTATTGACGATGATCGGGGTAAATTTGGCATCATCATTAGGGCGATAGAGTATGCTTTCGTTAACCCCGTCGGATGCTTTGGCCAGGCGTATTTTTCCATCCGGATCTGATACCCATTCGGTAACATTACCAGGGTTTTTAAGGTACATCTTTTTTTCGCCTGTTTTGGTATTCAGCCAGTAAACATCGAGGGCGGTCGAGTCGCGCTCGTTGGTAGTACAGGTTATCACATCGGGATCTTTGGTTTTGCGGGTAAGTACCCTGAAAGCCACTTTGCCTGCCTTAAATAAACTATGCCATTGCAATGTGCCGACATCAATTGCCGATAGTTCGAACTCATTGCTCTCAAAACTGTATTTCGGTATGATGATCTGGTTACTGTAGGTCCAGAAATAATCTCCCCGCACATCCGAAAGACCTGATACCGAACGCTCCTTACCATCGGCAAGCGAACGGATAACCAGCGTTTGCTGCCGTTTATGATTGATGAGGTAAGATATATTCTTCCCATCGGGCGAGATATGGTAATTGCTTTTGGTGGTTTCGTTAAAAAAATTGCCAACGGGTATGAGTACAGGAGCTTTGCCCCCGCATGAATATATACTGATAACTATCGCTACAAATAAAAACTTCTTAATCCTGCTCAGCATTCTTCGGTGTTAAAGTCTATTTAGTTAATAGAATAGGTTAAATTAGGAAAAATGAAATGGATAAAGCAAAATGTCACCACAATTTTACCCTGTTGTAAATTTAAATAACTGAAACACAAGCTAAGCAATTTAAATTCGTTTTAATGTTTATTTTTGATTGTATGAGGATAGCGCTCGTTTTGTTTGTGATGACATTTACCGCGCTGGGCGCCTTTGCCCAGAATGACGAACTGCGCCTTGCCGGCCAGTATACCATGAACGGCGAAATGCAAAAAGCCGCCGATGTTTATCAAAAGCTGTACAGGCAAAATAACGAAACCTATTACCCCCTGTACTTTAACAGCCTGCTCGGCCTTAAAAAGTTCGACGAAGCCGAAAACATCACCAAAAAGATGCTAAAACAGCATCCGCAGGTTTACCTGTATACCATTGCACTTGGCCGCATTTACCGCGAAACAGGTAACCAGGAAAAAGCCGACGCAGTTTACGACGGCTTGTTAAAAAGCATGCCTGCCGATCAGAACGCTATCAACGATATTGCCTCACAGTTTTACCAGGCCGAAAACCTGGATTATGCCATTAAAGCATTTGTACAGGGCCGTAAGGTATTGCATAACGAGCAGTTGTTCACTAACGAGCTGATATCGCTTTACCGCTTTAAGCATGATAAGGTAAACATCGTAAACGAGTACCTAAACCTGCTGCAGGTTAGCCCCGAATATATTATACAGGCCAAAAGCGTTATCGCCAGCCAGTTTGATGGCGCTGCCGATTACAACATGCTTAAAATGGCCTTGCTCAAACTGATACAGCAATACCCGCAGCAAACCGTTTTTGCCGATATGCTTACCTGGCAATACCTGCAGCAAAAACAGTTTAACATGGCCATGAACCAGGCGCTTGCGCTAAACCGCCGCCAGAACGATGGCGGAAGCAGCATTTTGGAATTATGCCAGACGCTGGTTGCTAACCAGGCCTACGATGAGGCCATACGGGGCTACGATTATATTATCGCCAAAGGAAAGGATAACGACCTGTATGTGAATGCAAAGATCGAGCTGATCAACACCAAAAGCTTAAAAATAACCTCGGGCAAATACGAACAGGCCGACCTGATTGACCTGGAAAAGGATTACAACAGTTTGCTCGGCGAATTTGGCCGGAACCAGGGAACAGCCTTCGCCATGCAAAAGCTGGCTAAGCTGGAGGCTTTTAAGCTGCATAAATTTGCCGAGGCGCAAAAGCTCCTGGAAGAAGCTATCGCCATACCGGGTTTACGACCGGGGTTGTTAGCCGATTGCAAGCTCGACCTCGGCGACGTTTACCTGCTCAACAATAAACCCTGGGATGCGTCGCTCACTTATATGCAGGTACAATCTGACCAGCAGGGCAGCCCGCTGGCACAGGAAGCAAATTACCGCAATGCCAAATTAGCTTACTACACCGGCGATTTTACTTATGCCAAAGGACAGCTTGATGTGCTGAAAGCCGCCACATCGCAACTGATAGCTAACGATGCACTGAACCTTTCGCTGGTGATCAGCGATCATACGGTTTTCGATAGTACGGGTAACGCGCTTAAAATGTACGCCCGCGCCGACCTTGCGATATTTAAGGAAGACCCCGATAAGGCCATGCTCACATTAGACAGCATCGATAAGGTATATCCTAAAAACGACCTGATCTATGATATTTTGATGGCCAAGGCCCGTATCCTGATTCAAAAAAAGGATTATCAGCTTGCTGTGGCCCCGCTGAAAAAAATAGCTGAGGAAGGAAAAACCGACCTTTGGGCCGATGATGCCGTGTTTATGCTGGGTGATATTTACGAGAACCACCTCGACGATAAAACATCGGCGCAAGCCTGGTACCAAAAGATCATCAGCGATTACCCGGGCAGCCTGTGGATAAACGAAGCGCGAAAGCGCTTCAGGGTATTACGGGGCGATGTTATTCCTTCGGGCTCTTAAATATTTGGGTATTTTTGCAGCATGATCATTTTAAACGAGACCATCATCATCGACGAGGCCATACAGGCCGACTGGTTGAAATGGATGGGCAGTATATACATTCCGGGTGTAATGTCAACCGGTTATTTCAGCGGGCACCGGGTGCTTACCGTGCTCAATTCGCCCAATGAGGGCATTACTTATTGCCTGCAATTTGAAACCGACAGTATAGATAAATACCACGAGTACCAGCAAGGTATCGGCGTAAAAATAAGGGCGGCTCATCAAAAACAATTTGAAAACAGCTTTGTGCTATTTGAAACCATAATGCAACAGGTAAACTGATATGAAAGTAACTACTACACCTATTGAAGGATTATTGATTGTTGAACCGCGTATCTGGCCGGATGACCGCGGTTATTTTTACGAGAGCTACAATAAAAAGAAATATATAGATGCGGGCATCGATGTCGATTTTGTGCAGGATAACCAGTCGAGTTCGTCAAAAGGCACTTTGCGCGGCCTGCATGCGCAGGCGCCGCCTTTTGGCCAGGGCAAGCTGGTTAGGGTAACCCAGGGCCGGGTGATCGATGTAGCGGTCGATATCCGTAAAGCCTCACCTACTTACGGGCAGCATTTTAAGATCGAGCTAAGCGCCGAAAACCATTTACAGTTCTGGATACCGGAAGGTTTTTTACATGGCTTTTATACCCTGGAAGACGATACCGTTTTTGCTTATAAGATCACTAATTTTTACGATAAGGCCTCGGAGATAGGGGTTAAGATAACCGATAAATCGCTGGGGATTGACTGGGGCTTCCCTACAGATAACGTGCTGCTATCATCTAAGGACGAAGTTTTGCCCGATTTTAAGGATTTTGTCAGTCCGTTTTAAGATAGTTTGCAGGTGATTGTCGGTGAGGACACGTGAAGACACCGACAATGGCACAAATCTCCCGCGGCAGGGGGGAGACTTTAAACAAGCATTTTTTTAAGCACTCCCTTCCGGGGAGGGTTTGGGTGGGGCTACCGTAGCGCTTTAGGCATGCGCCCGTGCAGTAAAAACTCTGCCCAGGTATCGCTGCCGTTGCTTTTGGCTGCTTCCGAGGCCTTGTGCCAATCGTACGAACACTGTACCTGCTCGATACTGATGGAAGTACCATCGGCATGAATGATGGCGTATTTGGCGTGGGGGGTCATAGATTCCATCGCAAAACGGTGCTCGCCGTTGCCGAGGTATGCAGGCAGGCCTACACTGCCCGGGTTCAGGATGATCTTATCATTGCTTAAATATACCACCCTGCTTACATGCGAGTGGCCGCAAAGGATGATGCGTTCGCTGATGCCTTTTGTTTTTTCGATGAGTTCTTCGTCGTTATAAACAAATACGCCTTTTTCGGTTACTTTTTCGAGCAGATATTCATTGTCATTATCCGGTACACCGTGGCAGGCGAAGATCAGATCGTCCACTGTTAAAGTTAAGGGCAGCTGTTGCAAAAATTTAATGCTCTTTGGCGACAGCTCGGCTTTTACGCGTTCCATCTGGTCTTTTTGCGAAACTTTGCCCAGGCTTTCGAGTATCTCACGGTCGGTATTGCCGCGGATGCTGAGCATGGGGTTTTCGCGCAGTATCTGTGCTACACCTTCGGGCTCGAGCGCTCCGAAAAAGTGATCGCCTAAGTTGATGATGGTTTCGATCTGCCGGGCGTGAATATTTTTCAATACAGCCAGCAGCGCGAGCAGGTTACCGTGGATATCGGAGATGACGGCATAGCTTTTTTTCATCGCGGAAATGTTTGATGTTTAACAATTACAAAAGTAAATGTGTTTGGGGAGATTTTGGTTATAGGCAAGGGTTGATGCGAGACCGAAATTTGGTGTAAATTGGATTTAGTGTTAGCTAATAAATATAAGGGTTAATATTGGGGCGTTGCCTGCGGCCCGCGCTTTACGCTCATACGCCTTCAGGCCTTAGCCTCGGCCTGCCCTGAGCCCGTCGAAGGGCCGGTATCCCTGTCTGCCGACAGGCAGGCGCTCCAATCGCTAACGCAAAACACCCGTGTAGTTATAAATTGCATGCATAATAGTTCGAAATCAGGAGGAACTTCGAACAGCTTTTAAAGTTTTATCAGACCTATTTCGAGATCAAATTATACAGCTCATCCAGCTTCGGCGTGAGCACGATCTCGATGCGGCGGTTTTTGGCCAGCGCTTCGGGTGTGTTACCGGTATCGATTGGCTGGAACTCGCTTTTACCGGTGGCGGTTAAACGTACCGGGTCGATCTTTTCGACTTCGGTTAAGTAACGGGTTACCGAGGTGGCGCGCAGCACGCTCAGGTCCCAGTTATCTTTGATCTGGCCGAGGTTGATCACCTTTTTGTTATCGGTATTGCCTTCAACCGAGATGTTGATATCGGGCTCCTTATTTAATACCACGGCCAGTTGTTTTAAAGCGGCTTTGCCTTTTTCGTCGATCACGATACTGCCCGAAGGGAAAAGCAGTTTATCGGTAAGCGAAACGTATACCTTGCCGTTGCGGATATCGACACTCAAGCCACTTTGCTGAAAGCCCAGTAAAGCTTTTTGCAGTTTCTCTTTCAGGGCGTTGGTAGCGGCATCGCGTTTACGCAAAATTTCTTCCACTTCTTTTAAGCGGGCTTCGCGGGCCTGCAGATCGCTGGATAGCTGATTTACTTTTGAGGTGGTCGATGTCAGGTTATTATTCAGTGAGCTGTATTTATCGCTCAGGGCGTTATAGCTATCCTTTGCCGCAGCCAGTTGGCCCTGCAGGTCGGCTATTTCGCGGTGCAGTTTGGCGGTATCGCTTTGCAGGCGCGAAACCTGTGCTTCGAGCGTGCCGGTGCGGGTGGTGAGCGAATCCTGAGTAGCTAATAAGGCTTTATATTTTTTTGGCGAAAGCACCACGCAGGAGTGCAGTACAAAGCATGCGGAAATCAGACAAAGGATGTGTTTTACTTTCATGGGCCGGTAGTGTTTGCGTATATGCAATAATAACGATTAAATATTAAGCCAATGCGTTTTTTAAGAAAGTTGTGAGCGGGTAAATATAGCCCAGCACCTCGGCTACCCGTTTAGGCGAATCTTTCTTCATCATCTCGGCATCGGTTAGCTGATGCAGGGCGGCAAAGCTTTTGAGCTTGATGAGGCTGATGTTTTCGTTATCAGGTTCATATTCGCGCGGGGCGCCTTTGAGCTGTTCCTGATGGCGGAACTCGCCGAAGAGCTTTTTGAATTCGGGCCGGTCGATGATCTTTTTCAGGTCGTCGCCATTATAATCTATCTCCTGGCGGATGAGCTTGAGGTGATCGCCTTCGGGCATCCAGTAGCCGCCGCCGGCCAGGTTACGGCCGGGCTGTACCTGCACATAGTAACCGATATGCACTTTGGTATTGCGCAGGTTACCGATACCGAAATTATCTTTATACGGCGTTTTATCTTTACTGAAGCGGATATCGCGGTAGATGCGCATCACGCACTTTTTAGGGTCGAGATCGGCAGCTACGGCTTTATCAAAACGGTTGAGCTCTTTGATGAGCTCGCCGGTAAAATCCTGTACGTTTTCTTTAGCTTCTTCGTAGCGTTGTTTGTTATCGGTAAACCACTCGCGGTTATTGTTTGCGGCCAGATCGGATAAAAAGTTAAACGTGCTTTGGGTTATCATCGGTATCTAAGTGTGGTTGGTAGTGCACTTTGGGCGAGAGCCAATATAGCAAAAACACACGCGAGTAACGAAACGTTAAGGGCGATAACAGGAAACATCCACCTAAAATTACGGCGATATACAACCAGGGCGAATCGGTATTGTGGGTAAGGAGGTAAGTACCCGTCCACAAGGCACCGGCATACATCACATTGAGCGCGTAGCTTACATACATGGCGGCATAAAAATAGCCCGGTTCGATCTCGAAGCGCATACCGCAATGCGGGCAAAACTCATTTATTTTATTCGAACCAAAATTGTATGCGCCACCCTGAAACATATTGCCGCGGCGGCAACGGGGGCATTTGGCATGGAGCATAGCCCACGATTTTGAAGTTTGGGGCATTGGAGTGTTATTTAATCCCCGTAAGGGAAATTAGTTAAGATTAAGTTTTTCGCTGCGCATGTTGAGTTCAACATTTTTGCGGCGGTATTTTTTATACCATAAAAAGCCAACAGCTGCAACTGCGAGATAAGGAGCTGCCAGCAAATACATAATACCATGATTAAGGCCGTTGGCCTGTTTGCCGCCGTTTTGCTTATTACTCTCCACATTAACCGAACACACGGTGCACTGGGCCTTTACCGGCTTACCCGGCAGGGTTAAACCTAATACGGCTACAAACAGCAATAGCTTTAAGTATTTCATGCAGCAAATTTACCAAAAATTAAACTTAAAAATGGTAATACGGCGATATCAATAAATAAACGATAACACCGGTCACGGTTACATAGAGCCAGATAGGGAACGTCCACCGTACGAGTTTTTTATGCTTTTCGACCTGCATCTGCAAACCGCGGTAAAAGCTCAACAAAATTAAGGGCAATACCGCGGCGGCCAGTACGATGTGCGTTATCAGGATGAAATAATAAACATACCGGAAACTGCCTACCGCGCCAATCTCCAGGGCCGATAGCTGGCCATCGCCATCCAGGTCGCCATAACGTGTTTCGGGCGCGAGGTAATGAAACACTATATACGATACCAGGAATAAGGCCGACAGGCAAAAAGCTGCGATGTTGATACGTTTATGTACAGCAATATTGCCTTTGCGGATAAAATATAAAGATACTACCAATAGTACGCTGCACGTGCCGTTCAGCATAGCATTAAGCTTTGGCAAAAAGTAAGTGAATGACGGCAATACCTCTGGCGCCGGGATAAGTTTACGGTTGAGTATCAAAACCACTAAAAAAACAAATATGGAAACGCCTGCTATAAAACGGAATATAAGTTTATCGTTCATTGTATTATTGAGCTAAAAGCCAATTATCTGATTAAGCTGTTTACTACATCTCCGGTGTTTCGACCTTGCGGAGCTCTTCGGTTATCTGTACCCGGATCTCGTCGTCAAGGCGTTGCATATCGGTAACCGATGTGCCCGAATAATACCCCCGTATGCGGCGACTGGCATCAACCATGATCACTTTATCACTGTAGATGAAATCATCTTTACCCGGGCCCGACTTTAGGGCGTTTACCAGCAATCCCTGCCTTGCCAGGCGGTAGATGTTGGTGGTATCGCCGGTTAAAAAACTCCATTTATTACTGCTAAGGCCGTACTGCGCTGCATATTTTTTCAAAGCTCCCGGCGTATCGCGATCGGGATCGACGGTAACAGATACAAACTGTATCAGCTTATTTTTCTGATACCCTTTCGCCAGCGAATCGAGGTTGCTGTTAACCTGTGCGCAAACAGTCGGGCAGTTAGAGAAAAAGAATGAAAAGATGACGATCTTTTTTTCGAAGGTTTTTAAAGTTACCGGCCGGCCATCCTGATCGGTCAAATTAAAATCGCTTACCTCGTGATAGATGGTATCGGGTATACGTTTACCGTGAAAACCCTTGTGGGTGGTTTTGGCCACTATTTTAGGGCCGTAAATGGGCAGCGGCTTATACCTGTTTTTACCTTTCGCGGTAAGTAAATAATATAAAAATCCCGGCACTGCTAAAATGAGCGCCAGGATTACTATGTTTTTAATACCCTTTAAGATAGGGGATGCCATACATCAAACCAGTGATGGCTTTCGTTAGTTAACACTAATATCAAACCGATAATAAACAGCGTAGGCACTACTATGGCATAGATTAAAGTGATCTTTTCGAACTTTAAATGCATAAAGAAAGCCACGATATAGAAAGCCTTGGCCAGGGTTAACACAATGTAAACCGGGTTTGCGCTGTGGTAAGTCATTTTACCATGCGGTACCAGGTAAAGTGCGATAAAGAATTCGATACAGGTAATGGCCGAAAGGATAAGCGCCACTTTAACGATCCTTCCTTTGGTCATGGTATCGCCGTGCTCTTCGCCGGCGTGTATATGTGTTGGTTCTGTAGACATGATATACGATGTTTAAGAGATTATACTAAATAGAAGAAGGTAAATACGAATACCCAAACCAGATCTACAAAGTGCCAGTACAGACCAACTTTTTCGATCATCAGGTAGCTGCCGCGCTTTTCGTAAGTGCCCAGCAACACATTGATGGTAATAATGATATTGATAATAACCCCGGTGAATACGTGGAAACCGTGGAAACCGGTAATGGTAAAGAACAGGTTTGCAAACTGGTGCGTAGATACGGATGATGCCGCAGTTATCGGATCGTTAAAAAACTCCTTTAGTTTTTCGGCATCCGGGATATGGCCCCACCAGAAGCCTTCGCCATGCAGGTGAGTCCACTCTAAAGCCTGGCAGCCCAGGAACATGAAACCGCCTATTACGGTAGCGATCATCCACCAGGTTACCTCCTTTTTAGCCATACGATGGCCGGCTTCAACAGCCAATACCATGGTCACGGAGCTCAGGATGAGGATGAACGTCATGATACCTACGAACACCAGGGGCGCGCCTTCGTTAACAGATGTTCCGGGTATCGACTGAAATACTTTATCGGCCGCAGGCCAGGTTGTGGCGCTAAAACGTAACGCCCCGTAGGAAATTAGTAGTGATGAAAAAGTAAACGCATCCGACAACAGGAAAAACCACATCATCAGCTTTCCATACTCTACCGAGAAAGGAGACCTTCCGCCTGCCCATGGGGTTGTTTTAACTTCGTCAATTTCTGAAACTGCTGTGCTCATTGCAATTAAATTGTAATTTTTAATATTGGTTCAAAAGTAAAAAAACATACAGATAAATCCATATAATATCGATAAAATGCCAAAAAATCGAAGCGAACTCCATTCTGAACAAATTTCGCACCTGGGGTATGTTTTTATAGCTGCCCGAAAGCGCGTTAAAAATTAAACCGAGGCCCGCTATTATATGCAGCAAATGCATGCCGGTAAATACGTAAATAAAAGATTGCGAAGCGTTTGGGTTAACAAAGTAAACTCCCATTTTAACCAATACGCTCCAGCCATAAATCTGTATGGCAAAAAAGGCTATGCCTAAAACAGCCGTGAGCCACAAAAACAAGCGTTGCTTATCGAACTGCAGGCGCTTTGCAGCGCGGCTTGCCATAAACAAAGTAACACTGCTTACCACAATTACCCCGGTGCTGTACATAAAAGCATGGGGCAAAATAATTTTTATGCCACGGCTGGTACTACCGCCGCTGTATACGATAAAGCCACTGGTTAAGGCCGCAAAAAACATAAATGAGGTAAAAATGAACAACCACATATTAAATTTTTTGGGCGCCAGGTTAAGCTTGTCTTTATCTTGTTGTAACTGAGCCATCATTCAACTAAACTTTTCCTAAAAAATTAAACAACAAAACTAATTGTACTACCGGCAAAACAAAGAATGAGCAATACATCAATTTTTTTGCCGAAGGTATATCCAACGTCCGCACTAAATTGAACGCAAGGTATAAAAATATTACGCTGCAAACGAGCGATACCCCCCCTATGATCCAACCGCCAAAACCCATGATTGTTGGCAGTAAACTTACGGGCACCCATATCAGGGTAGTGATAAAGGTGATCACGGCACTCGTTTTATCGCGCTTGCCGGTTGGCAGCAGCCTGAAACCGGCCAGTTTATAATCATCATCCAAAACCCATGCTATGGCCCAGAAATGCGGGAACTGCCATACAAACTGGATACCGAACAAAACCAGGGCGATCTTATCGATCTGCGGGTGCGCGGCTACATAGCCGATAAGCGGGGGCAGTGCGCCGGGTATAGCGCCTACAAATACTGCTATAGGCGATTTACGCTTTAATGGCGTATAAGCAAAAGCGTAAAGCAAAATAGAGAATACCGACAGGTAGCCGGTGGTAAAATTGAGTTTGCCTAAAACATAAGTGCCCATTATCCCCATAAACAAACCTATTACGAGGCCCTGCCCGGTAGTCATCCGGCCCGAGGGCATTGGCCTGTCCATGGTACGCTTCATGAGCTTATCCAGGTCTTTTTCGATGATCTCGTTAAAACAATTGGCCGCACCGGTAACTAAAAAGCCGCCTAAGATCAATAACCCCCAGTTTCCCCAATCGATAACCCCGTTCACTTTGCTGCCGATAAGGAAAGATATCGATGCCGAAAATACCACGAGGAATGTCAGCCTGAATTTGATCAGTTTCGAAAAATCGCTCATCTTCATACTCTTGCCCCCCAAACTTTAGCCGTTTTTTGCAGGTTTAATGCCAGGTATACCTGTGCGCCAAACACCAGGCTGGCCAATACGATATGGATAGCCTGCGCAACCGGCGGTAGCCCCCAATAAGATAAAGCAATACCCGAAACAATCTGCAGCATGATCATCAGAAACGTAAAACTCATCAATTGCTGCTGTATAGAATGCCTGCTGAAACCTTTACGGATAAGCGCATATAACAATACGTTAACAACCAATACCAATATGGATAGTTCGCGGTGGTTAATAAATACCGAACCTGCGTCTGCCACCCAGCCTTCGCGGGGTTGTCCCGGGAAACGGCTTGCCGCCATATCTACCGCTTCGCGTACTTCGGTACCCAGGGCGATCTGGAGAATGCTGATCGCAATAGCGATATAAGCCATAAACTTAGTGATAGATTTAGTTTGCACGGCGTCGGTATTGTTAACGATAACGGCTTCGTGATAGGTGTAAATAGCTATGGCCAAAATAGCCAAGGCTAACAACATGTGCACGGTAACCGTCCAGCTCACCAGGTTGGTCGACACGACGATACTGCCAAACCAAGCCTGGAAAACGATCAGCAAAAGGTTAATTATGCTTGCAGCCACAATACGTTTGCGAACACGCGCGTAAGCAAAGGAGAACACTACGGTAAGCACCATAAAAACACCGGTAACCTCGCCTACCAGGCGGTTTATATACTCCGTCCAGGTTTTGGCGGCGTTAAACTCTTCGGGAACGAGGATGGATTTATCGTTGCGGATGCGTTGTGCCAGATCTTTAAAACCAAAAGCATCCAATGTGCGGGCAAATCGCTCGTTTTTTTTGCTGCGCTGGGCAACATACCTGGCTTTATAATCCTTTGGTATCTGGCTTACGCTGGTTGGCGGTACCAGGCAATCGAAACATTTGGGCCAGTCGGGGCACCCCATACCTGAGCCTGTACTACGTACTACTCCGCCGGCTAAAATCACCAGAAAAACCAAGAACACAGTGACTAAGTTGATAGTCTGGAACCGTTTTTTCGCCGGGGATATCTTCATTTAAAATACGTTTGTAAAAAAGTAGGGTACCTGCTTAGGAAAACTCCCGCTACAGATACCCCAAAATATCAGATCGCTTGCTCGCTTATTTTACTTCTTCCTGGGGCTTGTTTGCTAAGTCCCATTTGCTTTGCGCTTCAAGGCCAGCTTCATTGTCTTCAAAATCGTGAGGCAGGTTTGAGCTCATGGTTTGCGAGAAAGGTACCGTCTGCGGGATGAAATCCTCGTCGTGGCCAGGCTTGCTATAATCGTAAGGCCAGCGGTAAACGGTTGGTATTTCGCCGGGCCAGTTGCCGTGAATATGCTCAACGGGTGCTGTCCACTCCAAAGTATTTGAGTTCCATGGGTTTTGTGTTGTTTTCTTACCCCAGAAGATTGAATGTATAAAATTATACAGGAATGCTACCTGCGCCAATGCCGACATGATCGCTGCCCAGGTAATGAATGTATTAACTGATAACCAGCGCGCCATCGATTTAAACTCGGTAAAGGCGTAGTAACGGCGTGGTACGCCATCCAGGCCCATAAAGTGCATCGGGAAGAACACCAGGTAAGCACCGATGAAAGTTAACCAGAAATGCAGGTAACCTAATTTTTCGTCCATCAAACGGCCGAACATTTTAGGGAACCAGTGATAAACCCCCGAAAGCATACCAAAGATGGCTGCCGAACCCATTACCAGGTGGAAGTGGGCAACCACGAAATAGGTATCGTGCAGGTTGATATCCAAAGCAGCGTTACCCAGGAAGATACCTGTCAAACCACCGGAGATAAAGAAGGATACCAGGCCGATAGCGAATAACATAGCAGGTGTAAACCTGATGTTACCGCGCCACAAGGTAGCCAGGTAGTTGAATGTTTTTACAGCAGATGGTACCGCGATGATCAGTGTGGTGATCATGAACACCCCGCCCAGGAACGGGTTCATACCCGTAACGAACATGTGGTGCCCCCATACGATGAACGACAATACCGAGATACCGATCAGCGAGTAAACCATGGCATGGTAACCAAAGATCGGTTTACGCGAGTTGGTGGCGATAACTTCGGATGAGATACCCAAAGCAGGCATAATTACGATATATACCTCGGGGTGGCCCAGGAACCAGAACAAGTGCTGGAACAGGATTGGGCTGCCGCCTTCGAAAGGCATCACCTGGCCGTTAACCACAATCTCAGATAAATAGAAGCTGGTTCCGAAGCTGCGATCGAATATTAACAATACCACACCTGCAACCAGTACCGGGAACGCCAGTACGCCTAATACGGCGGTCAGGAAGAAAGCCCAAACGGTTAAAGGCATTTTCCAAAGGTCCATACCTTTGGTACGCATGTTCAATACGGTACTTACGTAGTTGATACCGCCCATTAAGGATGATGCTACGAAGCAGATCATGCTGATGAGCCAGAGCGTCATCCCCTCGCCCGAACCGGGCATCGCTTTTGGCAAAGCCGATAAAGGCGGATATATTGTCCAGCCGCCGCTTGCAGGGCCTTTTTGTACGAAGAAAGAGCTTAGCATGATAACGCTGGCTATAAAGAAGAACCAGTACGAAAGCATGTTCAGGAACGGAGAGGCCATATCGCGGGCGCCCACCTGTAACGGAATTAGCAGGTTACTGAAAGTACCGCTCAAACCTGCTGTTAACACAAAGAATACCATGATGGTACCATGGATGGTTACCAGCGACAGGTAAAAATCGGGCGATAATTTGCCGCCCGGTGCAAAACGGCCCAATAAAGTTTCCAGCAGAGGGAAGGTCTTTTCAGGATAAGCCAGCTGAATACGGAACAGGATAGACAAGATCATGGCGATAACGGCCATAGTAATACCTGTGATGAGGAATTGCTTGGCGATCATCTTGTGATCCTGGCTAAAGATGTATTTAGTTATAAACGTATCATGATGGTGATGTTCGTGGTCGTCGTGACCATGGTGTGCAACCTCGTGACCGTGTACTGCTATTGTCGACATATTCTCTCTTCTTGAAATTAATAATTTAAAGCTAATTTTTTCTCAGCAGGAGCCGGTGCAGGCACTGCTGGTTTAGGTGTGGTATCAACCGGCATTTTCAATTCTTTTTTCAAAGCATCGCTCAGATAAGGTTTTTGTTTTGCCAGCCATTGCTGATACTCACTATCGGTAACTACGCGTACAACTTTTTGCATGTTATAGTGGCCCCCACCGCATATTTTGTTGCAGTAAAGGAGGTATTCAAACTCGGGGTTACCTGTTTCGCCCTTCATTGCCGAAGTGGTGATGGTAGGTGTGAATTTGAAGTAGGTTGGCAAGCCCGGCACGGCGTTAACCTGTACGCGGAAATGCGGCATATAAACGCTATGGATAACATCCTGCGCGATAATGTTTAACCTTACGGGGCGGTTAACAGGTAACACGATGGTATCGGCGGTTAAATCGTCGAAACTGTTTTTATCGGCATAATCGACGCCTAATTTGTTGATGCCGGTTACTTTTTTAAAGTCTTTTGCACCCAACACGCCATCGGCTCCGGGATAGCGTATCTCCCAGGCAAACTGGTGGCCGGTGATATCGATATTGATAGCTTTGGCTTCGCCTGGTCTGTCGCTGCTGTTTTCGATCTTGGTCCAGGTAAAGAAACCGGTGATCACCAATACGGTTAATACGATAGCCGGGATAACTGTCCAAACTTTTTCGATGGTGTTGTTATGCGGATAAAAGTAAGCTTTACGTTTATCAGAACCTTTGTACCTGAAAGCAAAAGTGAACAGCAGGAACTGGGTAATGAAAAACACGATAACAGTAATACCAAAGGTCACAAAAAACATATTATCGAGATCGACACCGTGTACCGAAGCTGCCCTCGGGAGGCTCATCGTACCCTGGTTGGTAAACTCCCAGTAAGCGCCGTAAAAACCTGCCACCAGGAAGATGAGGAACAGAACGCCCATCACACGGTTCCAGTTGATCGGTTTTTTACCCTGGATTTGCAGGGTTAAATCGTAAACGCGTAATATTTTACCTACTACGCCCACTACAATAGCAGCAAGTATAAACAGCAACACGTAGTATCCGACACTTGTCCACATGGCCGAGCTGGCGGCATCAGCATCTGCAGCGGGGGCTGTTGCCGTTGCTGTTTGTGCCATTGCAGCGCCCGTAAATAGCAACGCGGCAAGCGATGTTGATAATGCTTTAAAATTTATTAGTTTTTTGAATGCCATTATTAAATGTGTTTGGTATTCCTTTTTATTGTGCAAAATTAAACTTTTTGTTAGATATGGTGGTGTAAGCTTTCCTGTAAGAACGGGTGGTTCTTTGGTGCCAGGGCTTTAAATTTGCTTAAAGCGGTAAGCATCAGGAAAGTGAACAAACCTGCAAAACCTACGGCTACGCCGGCTTCTATCCAACCTATCTGGCTATACCAGTGTGCCTGCGGACCTATTGTGCTTGGGCTTACCATCATATAGTAATCCAGCCAGTGGCCAACCAGTACCAGTATACATACATATTTTAACCTGTTGATCATGCGTTTGTAGTCGCGGGCCATCAGGAACAATATCGGTAATGCAAAGTTAACTACGATGTTTAACCAGAACCATGGTTTAAACTCGGGCTCCCAACGGCGGAAGAAGTAAACTGCTTCTTCGGGTAAGTTAGCGTAGTAGATCAACAGGAACTGCGCGAACCAGGTATAAGTCCAGAACACGGAGAAACCGAAAATTAGCTGGCCGAAGTTGTGGAAGTGGTTTTCGTTGACCCATGACAGGTAACCGTTTTGTTTGAGCAGGATGATAACCAAAGTAATGGCAGCCAAACCGCTAACCCACATGGCGGCGAAGTTGTACCAGCCGAACATGGTTGAGAACCACCGTGCTTCTAACGACATGATGGTATCGAAAGCGAAGATCGGGGTTGTGAAACCGAAGATCACCAAGAAGATACAAGCCATTTTAAAGCTGTTGTTGTAGTTGCTCATGCCGCCGATCTCATCCTCGTTGGTTGAGTATTTAACCAGCAGGAAGCCGAACAGGCTATAAACACCCAGGAATACTACTAAACGGGTTAAAAAGAAACCTATGTTTAGGAACGAAGACTTACCGGCGATGATGGCATCGTAAGCCTCGCTTTTAGGATCGGTAACGCCGTGTGCGCCCCATATTTTATACAGGTATGGTATTACAATTTGTTTACCCTCTTCGTTGGTAACGGTATGGGTCATATTCAAACCGGCCAAAACAATTGCAATCAGTACAACGGCTGCAATTGGTAATGTTTTTGCAAAAGCCTGCGGTATACGGATAAGCGATGCCGACCAGCCAGCCTGAGCCACGTATTGTACAGCGCAGAAGAAGATACCAGCCATACATACGCAGGCAAAGTAATAACCCATCAGCAGCATATTGGCGAATGTGCGTTCGATGGCGCCGGTAGCAAAGCCCAAGGCAATAGCTACCACACCGATAGCGATGCCCGCTAAACTCAGGGTTTTTGCTTTTCCTGCAAACTCGAACTTCTGGTCAAAATTATTGTGAGTTTCCATCAATATAAATATTCTTATAAGGTTTGTAAATGGTGAACATACATCACTACTTTCCAGCGCTCATCGGGCGCCAGTTGCGATGCGTATGAACCCATGGCGTTTAGGCCATAAGTAATGGTATGATAAATTTTTCCGTCGGTAAGGTCCTTCATAGCCCCGCCGCGCGATGACTGCCCTTTTGAGTAACTTGGCGGAGCAGGGAAACCGTGCGCAACCACTGTACCATCGCCCTGACCGGTAACGCCGTGGCATGGCGAGCAAAAATGCGAGAACAGCACCGCTGCACCAGCTGTATCGGCAGTTGTTAACGGGTTTTTTACTTCAAGGCCTGCCTTATCGTAACCGTCGCGGGTGTTCGGGTAATCGAACTTTACGAACCCAACCGGGATAGTGCCCTTTGGCGGTACCTGAGCGGTTTGGCCGTTGGCAAAATTTTTATTCGGTTGATCGGGATCATAAGCAATATGCTCGTACATATTAGGGGCATACTCCCAGCCTGTACTGCGCTTATCACTGCAAGAGGTAATGATTGCCGAAGCAATAATGGTGATCAGCGTTAAGCCTAATATTTTATATTTATTCATAGCTAACATATTTTCTCTCGTTGTGCTTAACTTCAACAGCACCTGCTTCTTTTAATATATTGGTAATATCCGCATGCGGAGTGTTGCCTTTTGCATCGATGGCGATCACAAAGCGATCGTCGGTCGCTCTAAGGTCCATCACCCTTGGGGCACGGCCCGGGAACAGGTGCGTTGCGTAAAAAAACGTTGCAACCATACCAAAGGCGGTGAACAACACGGTCCACTCGAAAGTGATCGGTACAAAATCGGGGATGGCGAACGATGGTTTACCACCGATGTTCATCGGCCAATCGTGCACCAGCATGTAATACAACATACTGAAAGCTACGGTACCACCAGTACAACCGAATAAAAACGCAGCGTATCCGAGGCGCGAATCCTTGATGCCTAACTTAGCTTCGATGCCGTGGATTGGCATAGGCGTATACACATCATAAATAGGCACGCTGTTTTGCTGTAATTTATGTATCCCATCCATCATTGCGTCGGGATCGTCAAATAAGCCTAATATAAATTTTGTTTTACTCATGGTTATATCTTTCCGTATTTAGCAAGGTCAACACTATCAAACTTCTCTAATGCTTCTTTATAAAACTCTACCTGCGATTTATCTTCGTGGCCGTGTTTTATTTTTTCGAGCTTAGCCTGCTCGCTGGCGCCTTTCAGCAATAATTTAACCTCGGCCATAGCTACCGAAGGCAGCACGCGGATAAATAACAGGAACAAGGTAAAGAACAAACCGATAGAGCCGATGAAAATACTTACCTCAACCCAGGTTGGCTGGAACATTGCCCAACTTGATGGGATATAATCGCGGTGCAGCGAGGTTACGATAATTACGAAACGCTCGAACCACATACCGATGTTTACCACGATTGACAGTACCCACGAGAACGGGATGCTGGTGCGCCATTTTTTAACCCAGAACAACTGAGGCGAGATTACGTTACAGCTCATCATGCTCCAGTATGCCCACCAGTACGGACCGGTTGCGCGGTTAATGAAGGCGTATTGTTCGTACTCGACGCCCGAATACCAGGCGATAAAGAATTCTGTTAAATAAGCCACACCTACTATCGAACCGGTTAAGATGATGATCTTGTTCATCGACTCGATGTGGAACATGGTGATGTAGTTTTCCAGGCCTAATACTTTACGCGCCACTAACAACAGGGTTTGCACCATGGCGAAACCCGAGAAGATAGCACCGGCAACAAAGTATGGCGGGAAGATGGTAGTATGCCAGCCAGGCTCTAACGATGTTGCAAAGTCCATTGATACGATGGTGTGCACCGAAAGTACCAGCGGGGTTGATATACCGGCCAGGATGAGCGACACGGTTTCGAAACGCTGCCAGGTTTTTACCGAACCTGCCCAGCCGAAAGAGCATATGGAATAAATGCGGCGTTTTATGCCGGTTGCACGGTCGCGGATTGAAGCGATATCGGGCAGCAGACCGGTGTACCAGAACACCAGCGATACCGAGAAGTAAGTCGAGATCGCAAACACGTCCCAGATTAATGGTGAGTTAAAGTTAACCCATAAGGTATACTGGTTTGGTAAGGGTAAAGAGTAAACGGCCATCCACGGGCGGCCCATGTGGGCGACAATGTAGCTGGCGGCGCAGATAACGGCGAAGATGGTCATGGCCTCGGCCGAGCGGTTGATAGAGTTACGCCAGTTTTGACGGAAGAGCAATAACACCGCCGAGATGAGCGTACCGGCGTGACCGATACCTACCCACCACACGAAACCGGTGATATCCCAGGCCCAACCTACGGTTTTATTTAAACCCCAGGCGCCGATACCGTACCAAAAGGTCCAGCTTACGGCAAACACCCAAAGCATAGCAAAGATGGACGATACGGTAAAGCCTATCCACCAGGCTTTGGTAGGTTTATTTTCTACAGGGCGAAGTACATCGTTAGTTATCTGGCTGTAGGTAATGTTCTCGCCGGTAATTAACGGTTCCCTTATTATCGATTCGCTGTGAGATGACATATTTTAATCTCGTTATGTTTTTGTATAAAAATTAAGCTACTGTTGGTTGTGTGTTGCGAACTTTAACCTGGTAACCGATACCTGGCTGTACGTCCAATTCTTCCAATACGTAATAGGTTCTTTCGCTCTTTAAAGCTTTTGCCACTTCCGATTCCGGATCGTTAACGTTACCGAAGATGATAGCGTTGGTTGGGCAGGTTTGCTGGCAGGCCACTTTGATGTCGCCATCTTTAACCGAGCGTTTTTCGATCTTGGCTTTCAGTTTACCGGCCTGGATACGCTGGATACACATCGAGCATTTTTCCATCACACCGCGGAAACGGGTAGTTACATCAGGGTTCAATACCAGTTGTGTGTGCTCGTTGTTAAGGTAGTTATCAAAGCGCGAATCGTTCCAGTAGTTAAACCAGTTAAAGCGGCGTACTTTGTACGGGCAGTTGTTAGCGCAGTAACGGGTACCGATACAACGGTTGTAAGCCATGTGGTTCAAACCTTCGCTCGAGTGTACGGTTGCGAGTACCGGGCAAACGGTTTCGCAGGGAGCGTGATCGCAATGCTGGCAAAGCATAGGCTGGTAAACTACCGATACATGATCTAAGTTATCCAGTTTGTTGATCTCTTTCTCTTTGGTAACGTTATCGTTAAAGCTGTAGTAGCGGTCGATACGGATCCAGTGCATTTCGCGGCGGCGGCGTACCTCGTCTTTACCTACAACCGGGATGTTATTTTCGGCGTTACAAGCTACCACGCAGGCACCGCAACCGGTACAGGCGTTCAGGTCGATAGCCATCACCCAGTTGTACTGAGGGCGCTCGTACTCATCCCACAACGTGTAAACTTTTTTCTCGTTGTTTTTGCGCGTACCTGCTGCAGGGTTCTTTTTATATTCGGCAAATGTAGTTTCCTGGATCACCGAACGGCCCTCGTACGAGTGGTGCGTTTGGGTTTGGGCCAGGATGGACACCTCGCCTGTCGACTCCATTTTAGCTACCGACGAGGTTTGGAAAGTACCGTTAACATTCGTCAGGAACGGGAAGGCGTTTTGCCCGACACCGTTACCTACCGGGCCCGCCAGTGTACGGCCGTAACCTAAGGCAACCGAAACAGTGCCCTGCGCCTGGCCGGGCTGGAACAATACCGGCAACGATACGCTGTAACCATCAACGGTAATTTTAACTACATCCCCTTCTTTCAGGTTCAGTTTTTCGCCGTATTTTGGTGCGATAGCTGCAAAGTTATCCCAGGTAACTTTCGATACCGGCTCGGGCAACTCCTGCAACCACGGGTTGTTGGCTTTTTTACCATCGCGCATAACCGAGCTTTGGTAAACCTGCAGTTCGACATCGCTGCCGCTTGCGGTAATCTTGTTGCTTTGGTTCAGTATGGTTGTTGCAACGGCGTTCAGATCTTTCGAGAAACTGTAGCTGCCGGCAGGCTTTTCGGCTGCTTTAACCGAACCTGTCTGCAACAGGGTTTCCCAGCCTTTCTGGCCCGATAAGCCGCCCTTCGCCAGGATACTGCTATCCCAGTTGTTGCGTACGTAAGTATAGTAATCCTTAACTGGTGCATCGGCCCATATTAGCAGGCTTTGTTCGGCCTGGCGGGTGTTGTAAACCGGGTTGATAGTTGGCTGTACAATGGTATAGTAACCGCTGATCACTTCGGCATCGCCCCACGACTCTAAATAGTGGTGGTTTGGTGCGATCACATCGCATAATGATGATGTTTCGTCGCCGATGGTTTGGTTACCTTCGCCGTTACCGCCATGATCGCTGAAAGATACCTTCAGTTTCACCTTGGCCAGGGCCGCAGTAAAATCTTTTGCTTTATAATAATCGTAAGCAGGGTTAGCGTTGAGGAAGAAGATCGCGTCGACATCGCCTTTGGCCATATCGCTGATCAGTTCAACCATTTCGGCATCGTTACCTGCATATTGGTTCGATACGTTATCCAGATCGATAGTAGTACCGTAAGCGCCCAATTTAGCGTTGATGGCATTAACGAGCACCTGTGTAGCCACATCGTTGCTGCCGGCAACTACCAAAGCTTTACCCTTTGCAGCTAATAATTCCTTTGCGGCCAAAGTAATTGCAGTATCGGCAATACTATTGTTAGCCAATTTTTTGCTGCCTGGCAGGGTAGTTCCCGAAATTTCGTTATACAGGTTGATCAGCGCTACGCCTTCTTCCGACGGTTTGATCGGGATGCGAACATCGGCATTGGTACCGGTTAAGCTCATACCTGTTTCAAACTGGATGTGGCGCGACATCTTTTTAGCCTCGAGCGATTTTGCGTTACGGTTGCTCACGTACTGGTTCATGAACTCGGCCTGCGATATCCATGAGCCTAAAAAGTCGGCGCCGAAGCTCACGATCACATCGGCTTTATCAAAGCGGTAATGCGGCAATACGGCTTTACCAAAGCTGTTTTGGTTGGCCTGTATGATACCGGTATACGATACCGCATCGTAGTTGATATGTTTTGCAGTTGGATAAGCCTTAACAAAATCGTTAATAACGGCCAAAGTTGAAGGGCTGTTTACGGTTGAGGTTACCAAACGTATTTTTTTACCGCCTGCTTTAATTAATGATAACTGTTGTTTAACAAAGCCATCAACAGCGCTCCACGAAGTTTCGGCTTTGTTGATAACCGGGTTTTGCAAACGGTTAACGTCATACAGCTCCAATACCGATGCCTGCGCCAAAGCGTTCACACCGCCTTTTGACAGGATATCGCTTGGGTTACCTTCGATTTTGATCGGGCGGCCTTCGCGGGTTTTAACCAAAATGGCATGCCCGTCGTAGCTCGAGGTATAGTAGTTGGCTACACCCGGGGTTACTTCTTCGGGTTTGATCAGGTAGGGTATCGATTTGTGAACAGGCACTTTTTCGCAGGCTGCCAGCGATACCGCACCGACCCCAAAGCCCAGGGCTTTCAAAAAGTTACGGCGAGGCGTTTTAGCCATCAGGCCGGTTCCGCTCAATATTTCTTCGATAGGTATAGGTTCGGCGAACTCGTGTTTGTTTTTCTCAACAAAATCGGGGGTATTGTTCAGCTCCTCTAAACCTTTCCAGTATTTTTTATTGCTTTCCATTTAAGCTATATAAAGTTATGCTGCTGATTTACTCTTTTATTATTAATAGTGGCATTTACCGCACTCTAAACCGCCCATAGACGCTTCAGTTACTTTTTCGCCGCGTTTGATTTTTTCGTGTACCTGAACCATGTTATCGTAGTACGCGTTGCCTTTGTAATCAACATCGGTACGTTTGTGGCACTGGATACACCATTTCATAGTTAAAGGCGAGTATTGGTACACCTCTTTCATGGTTTCGATCGGGCCATGGCAGGTCTGGCATTTTACCTTACCCACTTTTACGTGTTGCGAGTGGTTGAAGTAGGCAAAATCGGGCAGGTTATGTATACGTACCCACTGGATCGGGCGGGCCTTGGTCGAATCGTATTTGGTTGTAGCCGGATCGTAACCTAAAGCATCATAGATCTTGTGTATCTCGGGCGATTCGGTCTTCACTGTTTTGTGGCAGTTCATACAAACGTTGAGCGACGGGATAGACGCGTTTTTTGATTTGTATGCACCCGAGTGGCAGTACTGGCAATCGATCTTCATGATACCGGCATGCAACTCGTGCGAGTATTTGATAGGCTGTACCGGCTGGTAACCTGTGTGCACGTTGGTGTTCCACAAAGTAACCCACTGCCATGTACCGCCTGCAATTACGCAGCACACTACAAAGAAACCCACCAGTTTTTTGTTTTTTAACAGTTTTTTGATGGTAGCCTTACGTTTTTCGGCTTCCTCGTCAACAGCTTCGGTAACGGCTTCGGCAGGCAGGTCCTTACGGGCAAGCACCAAACGCTCTAAGCTGGCAATAACTTTATTTAATACCAGGATAACGATGAAAGCGATGATGATAACGCCGATCAAACCCCAGATAACCAAAGTGCTCGGGCCGTTATCGGCTGCGGCAGCATCGCCACCTGCAGGCGTTTTTGGAGCCGATTGTTCCTTCTTCCATTCGGCACGTACATAACCGATGATGTTGGCAACATCCGCATCGGTCAGCTCGCTGAACACGGTCATGCCGGCCTGGTTAAATTCGTTGTAGATTTTTAATGCTTTAGGATCGTTAGCCTTAATTAAGGCCTGGTTGTTTTCGATCCAATGGGTGAGCCATTTGTCATCGGTTTCTGATGTGATCAGCGGACCCAATGCGGGGCCGGTCATCCTCACATCAAGCTTGTGGCACGATGTACATTTTTGTTTAAAAAGGGCTTCACCTTTTGCTACGTCCTGGGCACGTACTGAAGTTGTGAGCAATGCAAGGCCTGCAAGGAGTAGTACCGACCGCGAAAATTGCTTAAAAATCAATGAGATATTTCTCATAAAGTGTATTTATGCTGAATAATATTGTTTTTAGTGTTTGAAATTGTTGAAAACCGTTAACAGTTAGCCCTTCTTTCAGTCCACAAAAGTATAATTTATTACAGTACCGCTGACAAATAAATGACAGTTATCTATAATTTATAATCATTCTAAACAAAGTTCAAAAACCTCTTAATTTCGATCAAAAACAACTTTTTTGAACCCGGCTATGATAGTTTGGTGTGCCATTTGTGATAACAATCACTAAAAAAGGCGACCAAAACATTTGTTTATTGTTTACTGTTTTAGTATCCACGCAAAAATGAGCGGGGCCACGATCGTCGCGTCGGACTCGACTATAAATTTAGGTGTATCGATATCGAGTTTACCCCAGGTTATCTTTTCGTTCGGTACCGCGCCCGAGTACGAGCCGTACGATGTGGTCGAATCGCTGATCTGGCAGAAATAGCTCCAGAAAGGTATTTCTGGCATCTCCATATCCTGGTAAAGCATAGGTACCACGCAGATCGGGAAATCGCCGGCAATGCCGCCGCCGATCTGGAAAAAGCCGATGCCTTTACCTGCCGAATTCTTTACGTACCAGTCGGCCAGCCAGGCCATGTATTCGATACCGCTTTTCATGGTCGATGCTTTAATTTCGCCTTTGATGACGTACGAAGCAAAGATATTGCCCATGGTGCTGTCTTCCCATCCCGGTACCACGATAGGCAGGTTGCGCTCGGCTGCGGCCAGCATCCACGAGTTCTTCGGGTCGATCTCGTAGTATTGCTCCAGCTCGCCGCTCAGCAGTATTTTGTACATATACTCGTGCGGGAAATAGCGCTCACCTTTATCGTCGGCATCTTTCCATATTTTATGGATGTGCTTTTGCAGGCGGCGGAAAGCCTCCTCTTCGGGGATGCAGGTATCGGTAACGCGGTTGTAGTGGTTCTCTAACAGGTCCCACTCGTCCTGCGGACTCAGATCCCTGTAGTTTGGCACGCGTTTGTAGTGCGAGTGCGCTACCAGGTTCATGATATCTTCTTCGAGGTTGGCGCCGGTGCAGCTGATGATATCGATCTTGCCCTGGCGGATCATTTCGGCCAGCGAGATGCCCAGTTCGGCGGTGCTCATGGCGCCGGCCAGGGTAACCATCATTTTGCCGCCTTCCAAAAGGTGTTGCTCGTATCCTTTGGCTGCATCCATCAAGGCTGCTGCGTTGAAGTGCAGGTAATTTTTTTCGATGAATTGAGAGATCGGTCCGCGGGTAACGCTCATTGTTGTAGTGTTTTGGTTTTACGGCGCAAAAGTAGGGAATTTTTTGATTTCGGAATTCGGAATTCGGAATTGGGATTTCGGATTTTTTTGATTTTGAATTTGTTGGAAGGTTGTAATGTTTGAAGGTTGAAAGGTTGGATGATGGGGTACGCGTGCGTGTTGAATTGCCAGCGATGTCCGCTCATTTGAATTGCCAGCGACGTCTCAGTCCTGATTGAATTGCAACCGATGTCCGCTCATTTGCCGCGGGGGCTTGATACTTTTGAAGCCCAAAAGTATCCAAAAGGCTTGTCGGCAAAAGGCTTCTCTGCCGCACAGGGCCTTTACCCTGCAAAGCGGTGAGAAAACACGGGCTGGCACAGCTCTTGATCCGCTGCTGATGCCCCACCCGCATACCAAGATCTGTAAGGCCCCTGCCTACCCTCAGGGCCTGCTTTTTTCTCACCGCTTTCGGCCGAAGCTGTTTGCCGACGGGGTTGAACCGAAAATTTGTGATTTGATGGTGTTTGCGTGAGGGATAGTAGCGGATACCGGCCGTGCGGTGGGTTTGGCGTGAGCCGTGACTAATGCCTGCAGGCGTATGAGCGGATAGCCCGGCCGCAGGCAACGCCCTTTTGAAAAAGAATCAAGAAGCAAGAGGCAGGAATCAAGACCCTTGCTCTTCCTTAAAAACACATTGCCTCTACCCGCGTTGTGGAACCTGCGAAACAGCGGACTTTCGGACTTCTGCGGACTTTCGGACTAAATTCCATTATCTTCGCGAACTTACTTATGAAAAAAATATCCATCCTCATTATATGTACTCTTTTTACATTGCAGCTATCCGCCCAATATAAAATAGTGCCCAAGTTTATCCGCCGCATTATTTTTGAGAAGGACAGCAGCAAGCGCAGCAGCATTATCCCCCTGCCCGTTTTGAGCAGCGCGCCCGAAACAGGCATCGAGGTTGGGGGCTCGCTGCTGTACAGCTTTTATACCGATACGCTGCACAGCGGCACGCGGGTGAGCAATATTTTTGCGTACGGCACCATTACCACCAAGGGGCAAAACCGGGCGAGCATCAGCACCAGTTACTGGAGCCCGGGCAACCGCTACCATTATACCGCGGCGCTGAGCTACCTCAACTTCCCCTTCGATTTTTACGGCATCGGCAACGATACCCGCAAGGCCGACGCCGAGCATATCGGCCAGAAGCGCTATAAATTCAACATCGGCGCCGAAGAACTGGTGGCGCCGCACCTGTACCTGGGGCTTAACGCCGGGCTTTATAAATACGCCTTTACCAGTACCAACACGGGCATTTTTGAGACGGACCCATTGGTGCACAACCAGGGCGGCGGCGATGGGCTGAGCGTTGGCCCGAGCTTCATCTTCGATACGCGGAACAACAATACGTATACCACCCGCGGCATCTTGTTCAACACGAGCTATAATTACCTGAAGGGCATCTTCGGCAGTAACGGTTACAGCGGCGGCCTGTTAACTGTTGAGTTTGCCGAATACTTTCGCCTGAGCAAGCATTTTGTTTTGGCGTACGACCTGTACGATAACAGCCTGTTCGGCAGCCAGACGCCTTTTTACCTCCTCCCCGCCATGGGCAGCGACAGCCGCATGCGCGGCTACTATAACGGCCGCTACCGCGATCAAAACTACGCTGCTGGCCAGGCCGAACTGCGCTACCGCATTAACGACCGCTTCGGCATCGTAGGCTTTGGCGGCACGGGCACCGTATGGCACGGCAGCTTTAGCGCCGACCTGCTGAAACCTAACTACGGCGGCGGCCTGCGCTATTTTTTCGACGTGGAGAAGGGGCTGAGCATCCGCGTCGACTACGGCGTGGGCGAGCAGCGGCCGGGCGAAGCCCGGCAGAGCGGGGTGTATATTGGGCTTGGAGAGGCTTTTTAACCCTCCAACCCCCTAAAGGGGGAGTTTGATTTCGGATTTGTTTTTTAAGAAGTCATGCTGAACTTGTTTCAGCACCCCATGTACAGAGCGGATTTGCATGGCTTAACTTGTGCCTGGAATGGTATGCTTGCGATAGCATTCTGGTTCCCGCTCGCCGCCGCGGGAGGGCTCGTCACTTTTTTCTTGATAAAAAAGTAACCAAAAAATCAAGAGAATACGATCCTTCCTCCCGCCCTGCCGGTTCTTAACGCTTTTTGGGTTGCGGCCCCAAAAAACTAAACCGGCATTCCCGCCAACTCCCGGCCCGGCGTATTCTCAGGCCTGCGCTCCATTCAGTATTTATTTTATGGAACCGTGCCTGTATTTTTACTGGCGCAAGTTTAAGGGCTGGTGGTGTGAGTTAACTTGTGCCTGAGGTTGATTAGCCTGTCGGAGAGGCACACGCGGCACGCGTGCGCCAGCATGGGGGGTGGGTTAACGTGCCTGAGGTTGATTAACCTGTCGAAGAGGCACACGCGGCACGCGTGCGCCAGCATGGGGGGTACGATTTATCAATCATACCAACCCTCACTAAGATCTCTCCATTCGGGATTTTCCTTAATGATCAAATCTATCTTCTTCTGTCTCGAACCCGCCTTGAGTTGTTTTTCTCGTGCTATCGCATCATCTATCCATTGATATGTCTGGTAATAAACCAGCTTATTGCATTGATATTTTTTTGTAAAACCATTATTTACACCAGTTTTATGTTGTAATACTCTATTTTTTACATCGTTGGTAACTCCGATGTATAATACAGAATCGTTTTTATTAGCGAGGATATAAACATAATACTGGTGCAATTTCATTTTGCAATATATTTATTATCATCGTGCTTTTTGTAAAACGACTAAATTATCCTCATGTCATTGCGAGGCACGAAGCAATCCCTGAGGACAAGCGAGTTTGCTAATCATGTTTGCAACTGTCCTCGGAGATTGCCGCGCTATCGCTCGCAATGACATGGCGTAGAGGTTAGGCTTGGGGTTGATAACCGTGTTAGCCGCTGTAAACGGTGTAACTACTTTTATTTTGGTTAACAGGGTTAACAGAATATATATATATATCATTTATAATATCTTAATTTGGATATAAATTAAGGATATATGGGCGAGAAACATTTGAATATTAAATCATCCACCATTGAGAAAGGTTTAGACTTAGCCAAAAGTTTTTTAGAAAAACTTATTTTCCCTACTATAGAAGAGGTTGGGTTATTAATAGCTGACAATATCAAATTATTCAGGTACAAAAATCAAATTAAGATATTATTGAAAGCTGAAAAGTATGTAGCCGATAATAATATAAAAATTAAGGAAATACCAACAAAAATCCTCGTTCCGTTATTAGAAAATGCTTCCTTAGAAGATAATGAAGATTTGCAGGATAAATGGGCAAAGATGATAGCGAATATGGCTGACTCTGACAGCAACCTGCAAAATCAGATTTTTCCGTATATCTTAAGTCAAATATCCATTAATGAATATAATGAACTTAAGGAATTATCATTAGGAGAATACAAATTTAAGTTATTGAGGAATGATTATAGTCGATTAATTAGAAAGGACAAATACGGAAATGCATATGACACCCAAGTCCTGCGTCAAGACATAAATAAAATAGAACAAGAGGGTTTTGATTTAAATTTGGTAGAATACGAAGCAGCAAATCTCATTAGACTTGGCTTAGTCAAACAACTACCCCCTACAATAATTATTGACGAATTTAAAACAGGGGGAGAAAATGTGCCACTTTTTGATGAACAGTGGCATATGATTGGTGCTCAGTATGATCAAGATGACAATGGTTATAGAATAACAGAGCTTGGCGAGAGGTTTCTGCAAATTTGTGAGATTAGCAAAAAGTAAATGCAGTAACGTGTTTACAGTTTGTTAACTACTTTTAACCCTGTTAACCAAATTCAAAACAGTTAACAGCATTTACAATTCACAGCACAAGGGATTGTCCTGAGAGATTGCTTCGTGCCTCGCAATGACATGATGGACACGGGGTTTGCTGCATAGCCGTTCTGCAAATCGGGGATTGCTTTACCGAAACAAGTTCGGCACAGGCTGTGCCTCGCAATGACACAAAGTAGAATATCTATATTCCGTCTTAAAACTGTGAGACAATTTTGGGTGGGGTGTTTTGTAAATTTATGGCTTGCAGTGAGTAAGTGGTTGTTGGTGACAACACCAACAACGGCGCGGTGGGTAAGTCAATGCCTGGCTATCGTACTTTCCTGCAAGGCTTCTTTTAATTAGTCCATGGTCGCCGGACCGTGGAGTTTGACGTTTCCTGATACTTCATTTTGCTATCGACCATGGTCCATCGACTATGGACTTCCCTCCTTTCGTAAACTCTAATCCCAATAATACTATTATGGAACCTATTATTTTAACTCCCAAACAGCAAAAATTTTGTGATGAATATCTGATTGATATGAACGCTACCAAGGCGGCTTTGCGGGCCGGGTATAGTGCAGGCACGGCGCTCAACGGGCAGCTGATGCAGATACCTAAGATCCGTTATTATTTACAGCAGCGTACCGAAGAGGTGAGCCGCAAAACACAGATCAGCCACGAACAGGTTCTGGCCGAGCTGGGTAAGATCGCCTTTGCCAATATGCGCAACTATTACCATAGCGATGGCCGCCTGAAGGGGGCGCATGAGCTGACGGATGATGAGGCGGCGGCGCTATGGTGCATGAAGGTGACGGACGGTAAGGACGGGCAATCGTCGTTCATCAGGCTGGCCAGCAAGCTTTCGGCGCTGGAAAAAATTGCCAGGCACCTGCGGTTTTACGAACCTGAGGAGCAACAGCCCGAAAAGGTGTTTGTATACCTCGACCCGAAAACGCTCGACAATTACGATACTTTTGATGATGAGCTGTTTAACCGCCTTGATTACGAGAACGCTTATTACGACGCCGACCATAAAGATTACTACCATTGGGATACCGAATGCAAGGTTGCCGTGGCGCAGGCCCGGGCGGCATGCAGGCTGCGGAGAGCTGAGGTTGTTAGCCCTGAGCCTGGAGTCGATAGCCATGAGTTGGGAAGTGAGGAGGAAGAAGTGGCGGTGGCGGGAGAAAAAGTCGGGAGCCTGGAGCCGGGAGCAGGAAGCCTGGAGCAGGAAGCTTTTTTTGAAAGCCCGACGGACGGGGCTTTACCGATGACGGAAGGACCGGCAGCAGCGACTGGCGGGGAACGGGCCGGCGGGGTGATTGATTTTGGTTCGGGCAAGAAAGGGAGCTGTAAGGTACCGCTTATGATGGGGAATAGCCGGGAGTACAGATATGATTGAATGATTGAAAGATTGAATTGCAACCGATGTCCGCTCATTTGCCGCACGGGGCCTTGCCCTGCAAAGCAATGAGAAAACACGGGCTGGTACAGCTCTTGATCCGCTGCTCATACCCTGCCCGCATATCAAGATCTGTAAGGACCCTCCCCGCACTCAAGGCCTGCTTTTTTCTCACCGCTTTCGCCCGAAGCTGCTTGCCGACGGGGTTTGAACCGATATTTTTGCCAAAGACGGAATTTGCGTTAGGGATAGGAGTGTATACCGGCCGTGTAGTGGACCTTGGGCAGGCCGTGGCTAATGCCATGTGTAGTATGAGCGGATAGCCCGACCCATAGGGGCACGCCACAATAATAATTGATTGAATAGACAAGACCGCGATGTGAATACCCATAAATACCCATGTGCCAAAACATTGCATGGTTGATTGTCCTAAGTAGAGATTGCTTCGTGCCTCGCAATGACATGGTGGTGAGGCAAATCAAAAAAATTCGAAATTGAACATTCGAAATCCTTACAGCTTGATCTCTTCGCCTTTGGATGACAGGAAACGGTATTGGGTGATCTGGTAGGCGGGGTTGGCTTTTACCTTGATCCACTGGCCGTATTTGAAATACCATTTCATTTGCAGGTTGACGAGGCCTTTTTTGATATAGGCTTCGATGTAGGGGTGTACGCAGAGGGTGATATTCTTCTCGTTCTGTTCTTTGAGGATGTAGTTGAAGTTGGTCTCGATATCGTCGATGAGGAGCACCGTCGGGCGGATGGTGCCGGTGCCGTTGCAGGCCGGGCAAACTTCGGTGGTCACGATGTTCATCTCGGGGCGCACGCGCTGCCGGGTGATCTGTACCAGGCCGAACTTGCTTGGCGGCAGGATGGTGTGCTTGGCACGGTCGAGCGCCATTTCGTCGCGCAGGAAGTCGAACAGGTCCTTACGGTTGGTGGGTTTGTGCATGTCGATAAAATCGACCACCACGATGCCGCCCATATCGCGCAGGCGCAGCTGGCGGGCAATTTCCTTGGCGGCTTCCTTGTTTACCTGGAAGGCGTTTTGCTCCTGGTTCTCTTTGTTGGCGGTGCGGTTACCGCTGTTTACGTCGATGACGTGCAGGGCCTCGGTATGCTCGATAACCAGGTAGGCGCCGCCGGCCAGGTTCACGGTTTTACCAAATGCGCCTTTGATCTGCTTATCGACGCCGAAGTGCTCAAAAATAGGGTCCTTATGCTTGTGCAGTTTGACGATGTTTTCGAGATCGGGCGATATTTCGTGGATATACGAGCGTACTTCTTCGTAGATGCCCGTATCGTTCACGTAAATGTTCTGAAAATCGGAGTTGAGGATATCGCGCAGGATGGTGGAGGTACGGTCCATCTCGCCTAAAACCTTTTTAGCAGGGTCGGTCGAGGGCAAACGGGTAGTGAACGACTCCCATTTGGAGATGAGGTCGAGCAGGTCCTTCTGCAACTCGGCAACGCCCTTATCTTCGGATACGGTACGGATAATAACCCCGAAGTTTTTAGGTTTGATGCTCTCGATGATCTTGCGCAGGCGTGTACGCTCGGGGTTGCTCTTGATCTTTTTGGAGATGGAGATCGTTTCGGAAAACGGCACCAGGATAACGTACCGGCCAGCGATAGACAGGTCGGAACTGAGGCGCGGGCCCTTGGTCGAAATAGGTTCTTTAGCTATCTGCACCGGGATGAGCTGCCCTTTGGTAAGGATATCGGAGATCTTACCTGCTTTATCGATGTCGGCCTCGAGCTTGAAGGTATCCAGCAGTTTGGCCTGGTGGCCGCTGCGGATCTGCTTGGTGAGCTTCATGAGGCTTTGTACCTGCGGCCCAAGGTCGAGATAATGCAAAAAGGCGTCCTTCTCGTAGCCAACGTCAACAAAAGCAGCATTTAACCCGGGCATGATCTTCTTGATCCTGCCAAGGTAAATGTCACCAACAGCATAATTGTTGTTGATCTGCTCCTTGTTGAGTTCTACAAGTTGTTTATCCTGTAATAAAGCAATAGTAGCCCCGTTGGGGGATGCATCGATAATGAGTTCTTTTACCAATGGCTACTCCATTTCTTCAAACGACATAAAAAGCCGTAATTTAAACGATACGAAGATTTAAACAATAGAAACCTATGCCCTTTGTAAAGGGCGGGCAATAGTTAAACCGGCTTATTTCTTTTTATGCCTGTTTTTTCTTAAACGTTTTTTACGTTTATGGGTGGCCATTTTATGTCTTTTTCTTTTTTTACCGCTTGGCATAATGATAAATTTTTAAATACTATTAATTTTTTAACTCTTTGATATATTGATCAACCTGTGCTGTAAACGTTGGGTCGGGCATCAAAGCCTTACTTTTTTCGTAAGCGTCGATAGCTTCCTGTTTCTGGCCAAGCTGCTTGTAGCACTCGGCTAAGTAAAAGTAAGGCTCAAACTCGGGTTTAACGGCAATCATACCCTTAAACCTGTCGACACCTTTTTGAAACTGCCCCGATTTGATGGCAAACAAACCTAAGTTGAGGTTTGCGTTGCGGTTCTTCGGGTCTTTAGCTACCACTTCGAGCAACAGGCTGATGCCCTGCATAGGGCTCGGCGCGCCGCCGTTTACATAGGCAACACCTAACCCGGTTTTGGCATCAAGCCCTTCGGGGTTAAGCTTTAAAGCGTTTTGAAAAGCGCTTACCGCGTTCGTCACTAAAGCGGGTTGTGCAACGGTATCCTGCGATGAGCGGAAACCGTCGTTGAACCGGTCGCCTGCAGTCAGCCAGTCCTGGTAGGTGTTTTGCTTTTCGGCAATTGCCCGATAGTAAAACGCTGCCGGGGCAGGCTGGTTCACATCGTCCCATTTCTGGGCCAGTTGTTTTTGCAGTTTCAATTTGTCTGCATCGGTACCGGCTTTTTTCAAACTGCCTTCGAGGGCGGTTATTTCTGCAGCCAGGTTGTTACCGATGATGGTTTTGGCTGCGGCCGATACGTAATCGGCATTTACGCTGGTACTAACTGGCCTGCTCCCGGTAACGCCCGCATTGGCGCGCGTTTCCTTGGGCTTTATCAACCCTTTAGGTTGAAGCGAAAACAAATAGCCCATTATAGCAACAACTATAACAATTACGGCTATTTGTTTTTGCTTTGTTGCCATAATTACTTGGCAGCTTTTGTTTTATTGCCGGTGCGAACTTTTTCAACAAAAGTTTTAGCCGGTTTAAAGCTTGGTACAAAATGTTCCGGGATGATGATGGCAGTATTTTTTGAGATGTTACGAGCGGTCTTTTTTGCTCTCTTTTTAACTACAAAACTACCGAAACCTCTAACGTATACGTTTTCGCCACCTACCATCGAAGTTTTTACAACTTTAAAAAACGCTTCAACAGTTTCCTGTACGTCAACTTTCTCGATGCCTGTCTTTGATGAGATTTCAGCTATTATTTCTGCCTTGGTCATATCTGTTTTTCTTTATAAAATTATGTAAACACTTAACTGTTTTGGGGTTGCAAAAGTATTGGTTTAAAATGAAATTGAAAAATAAAAGATGATAAATTTTGCTTTTACATACGAAGTGGTTTGTAAACTATCCTGAAGTAAACCACGTACATTTGCATTTGATGAATTTTAACCAAAGTTTAGCGCAGTGGTACAGGCATAACCGGCGCGACCTGCCCTGGCGCAATACTACCGATCCGTACGTTATCTGGCTGTCTGAGATTATCTTACAACAAACACGTGTTGAACAGGGTAAACCCTACTTTTACCGCTTCGCCGAGGCCTATCCTACTGTAACCCACTTTGCCGCCGCTACCGAAGATGAGGTGCTTAAACTATGGCAGGGGCTGGGTTATTACTCGCGTGGCCGCAACATGCTTACTACGGCCCGGCTGGTACAGCAAAAGTTCGGCGGCGTGTTCCCGGGTAATTATGACGACCTGATTGCGCTTAAAGGTATAGGCGAATATACTGCCGCAGCCATCTCTTCTTTTTCGACCAACCAGGCCAAAGCGGTGGTCGACGGGAATGTGAGCCGGGTGATAGCCCGTTACTTCGGCATTGCCGAACCCATCAACAGCACCAAGGGCAAAAAGCTCTTTCAGCAAATGGCCAACGAACTGCTCGACCCTGCCGAACCCGGCCTGCACAACCAGGCTATGATGGAGTTTGGCGCCATGCTGTGCAGGCCCCGCAACCCGCTTTGCGATGCTTGCCCGGTCAGAACAGGCTGCTATGCGTTGCAGCATAACCAGGTAAACCAGTTGCCGGTAAAGCTAAAGACGGTAAAGATCAGGAAACGTTATTTTAATTATTGGTTAATTATCGATAACGGTGAAGTACTACTCAACAAGCGCGGTGAGACGGACATCTGGGCGAGCATGTACGACCTGCCCCTTACCGAAACGGCTGAAGACAAAAGTGTTGAAGAACTACTGGCATCGCCCGAAACCCTGGCCACATTAGGCTTTACACCCCAGATAAAGGCTGTTTACCCTACCCAAAAACATATTTTAACACACCAGCACATTTATTACAGGTTTATTTATATCCAAAATAATTTAAAAATTAAATTAAAACCATCATGGTTTTTCTTGAAAGTGGAAAATTTAAATAACTTAGCGCTACCAAAAATAATTTTTCTATTTTTAACTAAATTTTTTGAATTATAAAATAATACAATTGCCCTAATTTAAGTATGTCTGGAATTAACAAAGTGATACTGGTAGGCCATCTGGGTAAAAACCCCGATATCCGGTATCTTGAAGGTGGCGTCTCGGTAGTGAGTTTTCCCCTGGCAACATCCGAAACGTTTAGCAAGGATGGCCGAAAAGTTGAACAAACCGAGTGGCACAACATCGTAATGTGGCGCGGCCTTGCGGATGTGGCTGCCAAATTTTTGCAGAAAGGCAAACTGGTTTACATCGAAGGCAAATTAAGGACGCGGTCGTTCGAGGATAAGGATGGCAACAAAAAGTATACTACCGAGGTCGTAGCCGAAAACTTTACCATGCTTGGCCGCAAAACCGATTTTGAGGAGAACACCCCGCCAGACACAGGTGAGGGTTTCAATCCGGGCGAGGCAGTGTAACTGCCGGAAACAAGGGAGGTTGTACTTAACCGTACAACTTCCATCTATGGTAATGGTTTTAGTATTTAATGTGATTGCGGCCATCGTGATCGTGGTGGTGATCGTCTTCTGCAACTTTACGATGGCGCTCCCGGTATTCGATCGGGCAGCTTGTAAACAGCGCTGACGAAACATCGGCAGGGCTGTCAGCCTATATTCTCTCTTTCATTATTTTGTTTTTGGTTTATGGCAACTACCGCTTACCTACCATAAAGCAAATCCGGCTTTTGTGAGGAACTTGTTACAGGTAATGAAACAAACCATTGGTACCTATGGTTGTTCAATAAGTATACAACTCATACAAACCATGAAAAAACTAATGTTAAGTGCCGCTATGTTATTAGCCGTACTGTCTTTCGGCCCCGCAAAGGCACAATTGAGGATCAGTCTTAACCTTAATATAGGCTCACAGCCCGATTGGGGCCCGGTAGGGTACGACCATGCCGAATACTATTATATGCCCGATATCGGTGTTTATTATGATGTACCGCATGCACAATATGTTTATCCGAACGGCAACACCTGGGTTCGCACTACCGTTTTGCCTCCCCGTTATCACAATTTCGACCTGTACAGCGGCTATAAGGTAGTTATCAACGAACCTGCACCATACCTGCGCGATAATGTTTACCGTACGCGCTATGCACAATACAGGGGCCATCGCGGGCAGCCTGTTATCCGCGATAGCCACGATCCTAAATACAGAAGGGACAATGACCGCGACGACCGTCATGATAACGGCCGCAGGCACGACGACCATCACGATAACGGACGTGGCCACGACGACCACCACGATAACGGTCATCACTAAAAAAACGTTACGGGATATTGAGGCCCTCCCATAACAGGGAGGGCTTTTTTGTGCACTATATATCCGGTCATTGCGTCAAATTTTAAACATAACCGTTGTTTTATTAACCGAATTATTATTTTAGGATGCAGAACCATTTACGGTTCGCGTTTGTATAACCAGTACGTACTTTTTCCATTATTATATTTGTCTCCGATGAAAAATCGCGCTAAGCTCATCTTACTTTATTTGCTATTCTTTTCTCCCGGGCTTTTTGCACAGAATGCCAACCGCGATCATTTTTTTAAGGATAGTATCGATACCTACATCAGCCGGGCATTGACCAACTGGCGCATACCAGGCGCCGCCGTTTGCGTGGTAAAGGATAATAAGATTGTGCTGATGAAAGGCTACGGCGTAAAGGAGCTTGGCCTGAACAACAAGATTGACCAGAACACCTTGTTTATGATAGGCAGCAATACCAAAGCTTTTACCGCTACTGCCCTGTGCATTTTAGAGAGCGAACATAAGCTTTCGCTGGATGATAAGGTAACCAAATATATGCCCGCTTTTAAACTCGAGAGCAATGCCGCTACCGAACTGGTTACCGTGCGCGACCTGCTTTGCCACCGCCTCGGTTTCGGCACTTTTCAGGGCGATTTTACTTACTGGACCAGCAACCTTACCCGCGAACAGGTGATCGAAAAGATGGCGCATGTAAAAGCGCTGTACTCCTTCCGCAGCAAATGGGGTTATACCAACGCCGCATTTTTAACCGCCGGGCAGATCATCACCGCTGCTACCGACCGCTCCTGGGAGTCGACCGTAAAGGACCGTATTTTTGCCCCGCTGGGCATGGGCAGCACGCTGGCGTTGAGCAAAGATCTGCCCGGGGCATATAACAAAGCCGCACCACATACCATTGTCGACGGACGTTTGATCGCCATACCCTTTTGCCAGATAGATAACTTGGCCCCAGCCGGCAGCATCAGCTCGAATGTGAACGACATGAGCAAATGGGTAATGGCGCTGCTCAACAACGGCAAGGTTGGCCCGCGGCAGTTCATCCCCGAATCGGCCGTGCTCGAACCGCGCCAGGCGCAGGATATCGTTTTCGACAACGGTGCCGGCAACAGCGAGTTTTATGGATTAGGATGGTTCCTGAAAGACTATAACGGCCACCGCGAGGTTTTTCATACCGGCGGCGTTAACGGCTACGTATCATCGGTAACGCTCGTGCCCGATCAGAACTTAGGCATCGTCATCCTCACCAATACCGATCAGAACAACGTGATCGAAGCTCTGCGCGATGAGATCGTCGACGTATACATGAAAAAACCTTTCCGCGATTACAGCGATAAATACCTTACCCAATATAAAACCCGCGCGCTTAAAGAGCAGCAGGCCGATAAAAAACTGGCCGACTCGGCCGCTTTACACCTGCAGCCTGCCCTGCCCGTTTCGGCATATACCGGCAAGTACACCAGCGATCTGTATGGTAATATGACGATAGACCAGGGCGGCGAGAACGGCGAACTGCAGATCCGTTTTGAGCACCACCCAAAAATGTACGCCCTGATGCGCCCCATCGGCGGCAACCGCTTTTACGTCACCTTCAGCGACCCGGAGTTCGGCCGTGCCGTGTTCCCATTCACCGTGGCGAACGGCAAAGTAATAAGCGCCCGGGTAAAAGTGGCCGACTTTATTGAGTATACGCCATACGAGTTTAAGAAAGTGCAGTGAGTTTTGATTTCGCAACCCGGGTTTGGGGTTGATAGTCGCTAACTACTGATCTTCTGAATCGCTCAATATTTTTATTAGACCGTCGGGCAGATGAAAAGTACCATCGCTGTCTTTAGGGAAAACCTCGAAATGATCGTTATATGCCCAATAATAATTTGTTGTGATGCTGCCCGTATCTTCGTTGAAGAACGTCAACACCGATGGATCGATATCTTTGATCAGCTCTAAAACATCAGGGGTTTCTATCGGGTGAACGTAAGCTGTCCCCTTTGTTGGGATCGCAATCATGCTGCCATAAAAACCAATACAAAAATCAGCCCTGTTTTTTAAATCAAGTGTCAGCGTAGGAATAATCGCCGCTTAGAAACAAAAAAACATCAAACTTATCTCTAAATTCATATTGTTCTATAGTTATCTCATCACTGGGCGTATTTGAGATGGCAATCTCGAAAAGAGTCTCGGTGCTTTCATTCCACTCAGCAACGTCTGTATGCTTAATATAGGTGAATTTATTATCAAAATCAAAAATCAAAAAGCTTTTAGTGAAAGGAAAATCGACACGATAAATAAAGTCATCTACATTAAGTTCGAGGTTACCAAGGTAGTCCTCGTGTTTTATTATGGCTCTTAAATATTGTGAGGCATATTCAAAATCCTTAAAAAAGTAATCGTAAGCGGGTTTATTTACCTTAAGCTTGTCAAAATGTTCAGTGACGAGTTGTTTCCAAAAAGTTTTATCATTTGATGACAGGGTTCTAACCAAATTGTCCAGATAGTAGCGTTGCTCTTCAGCGTTTATATCAACTACGATTTCACCATCACCTGTCCTCAAAACACGGAAGCCTTTTTCGGAGTGGTATTTAAGTATAATATTTATTATAAGGTTATATTCCTCTTGGGTGATAAAGTCCTGATAGCTGGTCGGTAAATCGTAATTCTTACGCTTTCTCAGAAAATCGAACAGGCCCATTTAGTTTAAGTTTTTGCCATCAATATATGCATTTTTATTCAATGCCGGTGAGTGCCAACTGGTATAGATCGGCTAACACAGCCTCGCTATCGCCCTCCCTTAAACCAGGTCGTCGCCTTCTCAGGGTCAATTTAAATGCTTTAGGCAAAACTTCGCCGCCAAACCGCGAATGTTGCCTGCCGAACCTGCACCCTGCGTAATTGCGTATAAAATGATATATTTATTGCCTGCCAGATCAATATGCTCACAAAACTAACCCGTAACCCGTTTTTAACCTTTTTGCCGTTCCTGCTTTATTATGTATATATTATCTTGCATAACAGGCAGCACGGCATGCATGGCGACGAGCTGCGCTACATAAACTTCGCCGATCACCTGATCCATGGCTTTTACTCACCCCCGTGGCCTTTTGTTAACCTGTGGAACGGCCCGGGTTACCCGCTCATATTAACACCATTTGCCTGGTGGCATATTTCGCCTTTGTACCAGGCGCTGATGAACGCGCCTTTCCTGTACCTGGCGGTGGTGTTTTTATACCGCTCGCTGTGCCTGGTTTGCAAACCTGCAATTGCGCTCACACTGTGCGTGTTACTGGCCATTTACCCTAATGCACTGGCTATGCTGGCCCTCGTCTATACCGAAACTTTTACCACGCTGCTGGTATCCATGTTTATTTATACCACGCTGATGTATTACGTTGCCGGCAAGAAAAATTACGACCTCATTGCCGGCTTGATATTCGGTTACCTGGTGCTTACCAAAATTATTTTTGGTTATGTCATCATCATTTGCACCATAGTGCTCGCCTTTGCTTTTGTTTGGAAAAAACGGGCGGTGTATGCCAAAAGCATTAAAATATTCGGGATTGCTTTTGTAATTACCCTGCCTTATTTGTTTTATACCTGGCACATAACCGGCAGGTTGTTTTACTGGGGCAATTCGGGCGGGATGAGTTTGTACTGGATGAGCACGCCCTACGACGATGAATACGGCGACTGGAAAGTGCCCGACCTCTCGAACACTCAATACCCGCGATCATATAAATCGGCCGAAGCCGATTCGCTTTTAAAAGTGCACCACGCAAAAGATATGGCTTTTATTAAAAAGCAGACCAACTACATCGCGCAGGACGACCGGTATAAAGAGCTCGCCATTCAAAACATCAAACAGCACCCGGTAAAGTTTATCAAAAACTGTATCAATAACATCTCGCGGATGCTGTTCAACTTTCCATATTCCTATTCTTTCCAGGATGCGGGCATAGGGCGCAGTATCGTTATCGGCTCTTCCATTGTATGGGCGGGCATCATCGCCATCATCATCAGCCTGCTCAACTGGCGCAGCATTGCTTTTGGCATTAAGTTTTTATTGTTTGCCACGGCAATTTACCTGTTGCTGAGCACCGTGCTGAGCGCCTACCCGCGGCAGCTGGATGTAGTGGTGCCGGTGCTGTTTGTGTGGTTTGGCTACCTGGCGCAGCGGCTTAACCGGGTAAATATAAAATTTAAGGGCAGCAGCGGGCTAAGCGAAAACCAACCGGCCTAACCATATTTGCCGATATCTGTATCTTTGCACCCGACAATGAAAAAGAACATCTTAATTGTGGACGACCTGCACCCGGCGTTTATGGAGCTGGCCGAAGCACAGGGGTTCGCCTGCAACTATCATCCCGATTATACGTTAGCCGATACACTGGCTGTGATCAATAACTACCAGGGCCTGGCCGTGCGGTCGAAATTCCAGGTCGATAAAGCCTTTTTGGATACGGCGGTAAACCTGCGCTTTATCTGCCGAGCCGGCGCCGGGATGGATAATATCGACGAAGCTTACGCCCTGCAAAAGGGCATACAGCTCATCAACGCGCCCGAGGGCAATATGGATGCCGTAGGCGAACACGCCGTGGGTATGCTGTTAAGTTTGATGAATAACCTGGACCGTGCCGACAGGCAGGTGCGCAGCGGCGTTTGGGATCGCGAGGGCAACCGGGGCTACGAACTGAAAGGCCGCACCGTTGGCATTATCGGTTATGGCTTTATGGGGCAAAGCTTTGCGCGCAAGCTGGCCGGTTTTGGCGTTACGGTTATTGCCTACGATAAATATAAAACAGGTTTTAGCGACAAGTACGCCAGCGAAGTAGCCATGGAAGAGATGGTGAAGCGCTGCGATATTTTAAGCCTGCATGTGCCTTTAACCAACGAAACCAACGGCCTGGTCGACGATGAATACCTGTTCCACTTCCGCAAGCCGATATTTCTGATCAATACTTCGCGTGGTAAGGTGGTAAAAACACAGGCGGTTTTAAATGCGATAAAACAGGGCAAAATATTGGGCGCTTGTTTGGATGTGCTGGAGGTGGAAAAATTCCCTGCATTGGGAGAACAGGCCTGGTTTGAGGAGTTAAAACAAAACGGCAAAGTAATGCTAAGCCCCCATGTGGCCGGCTGGACCTTTGAATCGTACCGTAAAATAAGCGAGGTGATGGCCGGGAAATTAAAAGATTTGGAAATGTAAACTTAAATCCTTTATCTTCGTTTTACATTGAACAAGACTATGTAGGCCTTGAGGCCCGTATAGTCTTGTTTGTTTTTAATAACCAGTTGATGTCCTTCTCAAAAACGGGAGGGCAATTTTTTTTAAAAGCTTTAAAGAATAAATTTTATAATAATCAGTGCGTTATGGCAGAGGTTGCATATTACACCAAAGAAGGATTACAAAAACTAAAAGACGAACTTCAATATTTAAAAACTGAGGGGCGCGCGCAGATAGCAAAAGCTATTGCCGAGGCCCGCGACAAGGGCGATTTATCTGAAAACGCCGAATACGATGCCGCAAAAGATGCGCAAGGCCACCACGAAGCAAAAATAGCCAAGTTGGAAGAGGCCTTATCAGGCGCGCGTTTGCTGGATGATTCGAAACTGGATACATCGAAGGTTTTGGCTCTTTCGTTTGTGAAGATCAAAAACTTAAAGAACGGCGCTACCATGAGCTACCAATTGGTATCCGAAAGCGAAGCTGACATGAAAGCCGGTAAGATATCGGTAACATCGCCTATCGCTAAAGGCCTCCTGGGCAAAAAAGTAGGCGAAAAAACCGAGATCACCGTTCCGGCCGGGAAAATTGAATTTGAGATATTAGAGATCAGCAGATAGTTACTAACCAAATTGTCATTTCGAGCGATAGGGAGAAACCCTTTAACAGGTGCTTACCGGCATGTCGAAGAAGATCCCTCACTATCGTTCGAGATGACATCTAAAAATAAGTTGTCATCCAATGGCGTCAATCTTCTCAAAAATAGTGGCGGGTGAAATACCGGCCTATAAGGTTGCCGAAACCACCGGGTTTCTGGCTTTTCTGGATATTAACCCGTTGGCCGAGGGCCATGTGCTGGTGATACCGAAAAAGGAAGTTGATGAGCTTTTTGACCTGGATGATGAAACCTATACCGGTTTACAGATATTCGCCAAGATAGTCGCCACCGGCATGAAAAAAGTATTGCCCTGCAAGCGTATCGGCGTTACCGTGATCGGCCTCGAAGTGCCGCATGCGCATATACACCTTATCCCTATTAACGGGGTAAACGATATGAACTTTACCAAACCCAAGCTAAAATTTACCCCGGAAGAGTTTTCGGCTACGGCCGAAAAAATAAAAGCTGCGCTGCGTACCACCGAAGGCTGAAAGCGGTCAGTGCCGGTTGATGGCTGGCCTGTAGGGGTGGTTCCTCAGGTCGACGGTCAGCGAATCGGTATCAATTACCGTAGGCGCCTGCCCGGCTTTTTTACTGTCGTTCATTTTAACCCTAACGTTACCGTTTGCCGATATCAGGCTATCGGTTAAACTATAGGTAATATTCCTGGCCTTAATATCGTATTTGTCTGTCACCAGCTCGCCATCGTAAAGGTGTAAATCTTTACTGTTAGGGTCCATCCTTACACTTTCGAATTTTAATCGTGCGGTTTTAAACTCGTTGTATAAATTATCTTTCGTTTCGTTCATCCCGTCATTCATATACGACATGGCAAGTTTGCTGATATGGCCCTTTGGCGATTTTGCCACTGTGTCGTTAACACCTGTTTTTACGCCTTTGCCTTTAATGGCTGTATCGCTTATTGCTCTAATGACAGCGGATTTTAGGTTGTTCATAAAACCAGCTTTAGCATGAGCTGGCAAAGTGCCTGGATTCAGGCTTGCTTTTTCGCTTATTTTTGTCCGGATAGCATTTTGATAAGCAATTATCGCATCAACAAACCGTCCGGCAATGGTATGCTGGTTTTGTGGATCGGCAATGTACTTTAAGTCGTTTGTATTGGTAAGGTAACCCAGTTCAAGCAAAACAGCCGGGGCCTTATTGTCGCGCAATACGGTTATACCCTGCCGGTAAACCTGGCTGCTCATGGTAATGCCATTTAACTTCTGCATTTCGCGAATCAAAGCCGCGGCCAGTTTTTGTGTTTCGGGTTTTGTATTTAGCCTGTCGGTGATTACCTCCATACCGGTTGCAGGCGTTGCCGGCTTTCCGCTTACGCTGTTTACATGTATCGATACAAAAGCATCGCCCTGCAGGCTTGCCCGAGCGGCTAAAGGCACATCAGTGTTGTCGGTACGGGTTAGCAGGGTTTTAATGCCGCGCTGTTCGGCGATGGTTTTAATTTGTTTCACCATAGCGAGGGCTATATCGCTCTCTAAAACCTTACCTACCCGGGCACCACTGTTGCCGCCGTGCCCGGCATCTAACACTAACACAAAATCTTTACCCTCGTAGGTGTCATCCGCGAAAGCGTAAACATGCTCCACTGCTAAAAAGTAAACCAGCATTGCCATTAATGGTACGGCCAACAGGTACCCCAATTTTTTAGCTGCCGCGGATTGTTTGCCGAAAAGCATTTGTATGCGTGTTTTTAAACCATAAGCGCTAAACTGGTTGCTGATGCCCACCCGTGCCGGGTTTGATAGCTTGAGCAGCAAACTTGCATAGCTTTTCGAATTATATTGCAATGCCAGGTGCCTGTCGACCTCAAACTCGTGCGATTGGTGCAACGCTTTAGAAAACAGGTACACAAACGGGTTAAACCATAATATCGCTTTTAGTAGTTCGGTAAATAAATTATCGGCCGAATGCATTAGCCGGGCGTGTACCAGTTCGTGCGTAATTACCTGCTTCAGCTCGCTGCTGTCAAGGCCGTTGCTGTCCAAAAATATATAGTTAAAAAAGGAGGAGTTGTTTGGCGAATGCCCGCTTACCAGGCTATACCCGTTTTCGCGCTTGCCGTATTTTATGCCTTTGTAAAGTATCTTACCCAATGCGATCAAAAGTTTTAATAACAACAAACCCGCAATTGTACAATAGGCTGTGTTGGCTATCAAAAACCAGTCGGCAGGTTGTTGCTGACGGGTGACGGCAACCGGGGCGATGCTGCCTTGTGCCGTGTTAGCTTCGGTAGTATTTACCACCGCCGGCTTAACCCGGGCAGGTGCGGGTAAAGTGGTTTTGATATCGATGTGCGCCAATGGTATCAACAGGCTGATCGCTAAGGCCGATAACAAATACCACCTGTTTAAAGTGAAAAAAGTAAGCTTTCGGAATAACAGGTGATACACAACGTAAAAAGCCGCTGTGCAGCCGGTTACTTTGATCAGGTAGGTGAAAAGTTCCATAATTATTGCTTGTTGATCAGGTTTTTAATGCTGTTGATATCGGCCTCGCTCAGGTTTTCTTCTTTTACCATAAACGAGAGCAGGCTTTGCGCCGAGCCGTCGAAATACTCGTTGAAGAATTTACCGAACGAGTGCCTGCGATAATCGGCTTTGTTGATGAGCGGAAAGTATTCGTAGGTTTTGCCATAGGCTTTATATCCTACATAACCTTTCTTTTCGAGCAGGCGCACTACCGACGAAATGGTATTGTATGGCGGCTTAGGTTCATCAGGCAGCTTATCGATAATATCTTTAACAAATGCCGATTGCAGATCCCACAATATCTGCATAATGCGTTCTTCGGTTTTGGTTAATTCTTCCATAATCCAAACTTAAAACTTATTTTTCAGTTTTAAAACTGCTTTTACAGTTATTTAACTTATTTTTCAGTTTTAAATTATAACCAGCTCATTATCAATTAGTTTATTTTTAATTGATTGCCCTTTATTTGATTACAGGCTATTAACAAAAAACTATCTTCGTCCAGAGAGGTATCGGGCAATTGTCAGGCTATCTTCATTATCACCGGTCGGCAGTAACATTATTCATTCAAATTCCATCATAAACAAACTTTTTAGCGTTACTTAGCTTATTAAGTTTAAGCAGGTTACCCTTTTACAGGATAAGTTAATTTTTATTTAAGTTTGTATTTTATTTGAGGGCAATGGAAATTATTGATTTCATTATTATAGCGGGGTTGATATTGTATGTGGTGCCGCTGCTGTTCCGCATAGTTACACGCATGTTACTGCAAAGGCTGGTAAGCAAGGCACAACAGCAAGGTCAGCAACACTTCAGGCAGCAAAGCAACAGCCGCCCTGCCGACGGCCGTGTACGGGTTGATTATGCCCCGAAAGTAAAAAGCCAGATACCCGATTCGGAAGGCGACTTTATCGATTACGAAGAAATAAAATAGCCATGCTGCCCGAAGAAGTATATAAACGCAGGCACTACGGTACGCCGCAATCCTTCTTCCTCATGATTACCAATTATGTGGTGCTGGTATTGGCTATGCAGTTTTTTGCCCAATGCACCCAAATAAGCCCCTACTTCTGGGTAACGACGGGCCTACTCGCCGCCTATAATTTTTACAAGATCCGCCGCGAACGCGAAGAGTACGATAGGCCAAAAGTCATTGCCTACATAGTGAGTTTAGCAGGCCTGGTGCTGCTGTTTTTTGCCTTGCGCAGCGGCGCGCAGCATTGTTAAACCGCCGCCATTAATTAAATCTTTCTTTTCCCGCCTAAATTTCTATTTTTGAAGATCATATTTCAAAATTGAATGAACAATTGGTTTAAACAGAATGGCATTCACTTAGCCATCGGAGCGCTTTTTTTTGTACTGGCGTTCTTTTATTTTACGCCCGCTTTCCAGGGCAAGGTACTTAACCAGGGCGACGTATTGCACGCCACCGCCATGGCTAAAGAGGTTAACGACTATAAGGCTAAAGACACAACCATACTTTGGACGAACCAGTTATTTGGCGGTATGCCAACCTATCAAATCTGGGTACCTTACAGCAATAACGTTACCACTTATGTGATCAAAGCCCTGAAAGCAATTTTCCCGGTACCTATCGATACCGTGTTGCTGTTGTTGTTCGGCTCGTACCTGTTGTTCTGTGTTTTAAAAATCAGGCCATGGCTAGCCGCCGCAGGCGCCATAGCTTTTGCATTCTCGTCTTATAATGTTATTTATTTAGGGGCAGGGCATGCCAACCAGGAATTTGCTATTGCTTTTTTTGCGCCGATACTGGCAGGCATCATACTCACACTACGCGGCCGGTATTGGGTGGGCGGTTCGTTAACGGCCTTGTTCCTGGCTATGGAGCTTAGGGCCAACCACATCCAAATGACCTATTACCTGTTGTTGGGTATCATTATACTGGTAGGCGTTGAGCTTTACCATGCCATTAAAAATAAAACCACCAAAAGCTTTTTTACAGCTATCGCTTACCTGGCTGTGGCCACTGTACTGGCTATCGCGGTAAACGCCTCGATGCTGTGGAGTACGTATGAGTATGGTAAGGAAAGTAACCGCGGCAAGTCAAATCTGACTAATCATGCTACCGCCAATCCCGAACCCGATAATGGCTTAAACCGGGATTATGCCTATGCCTGGAGCGAGGGCGTAAGCGAAAGTTTAACTTTTTTGGTGCCCAACCTTTACGGCGGAGGCTACAGCACTACCCTTGATCAGGATTCGAAAGCGGTAAAAGCGCTGACCGATAAAGGTGTTGATGCTAACCAGGCCATGGGTTTTGTACAGCAATCGCTGTCTGTTTACTGGGGCGAAAAACAATTTACCGGCGGCCCGTGGTATTTTGGGGCGGCCATCTGCTTTTTATTTATAGCTGGTTTATTGATTGTTAAAGACCGGCTGAAGTGGTGGCTTGCAGGCACGGTATTACTGGTCATGCTGCTTTCGTTCGGCAAAAACTGGCCATATGTATCCGATATTTTCTTTAACTATTTCCCGCTGTACAACAAGTTCCGTACGGTCGAGTCTATACTTACTGTAGCCACTTTGTGCTTCCCGCTGCTGGCGTTCATGGCCGTGCGCGAGATCATCGATACAACCGACAGGGCGGCTATCCTGAAAAAGGTATATATTGCTTTTTATATTACCGGTGGCCTGTGTTTGATTTTGGCTGCCATGCCCGATCTGTTCCTGTCATTCAGAGCAAGCAACCACCAAAGTATTGTAGATGGCTTAACACAGGCTTTTAAGGGCGACGGTGCAATGGCCAGTGCAGTAATGAACGGTTTGGTGCAGGACAGGATTTCGCTGGCCCGTGCCGATGCTTTACGGTCGTTAATATTCGTGGTGTTAACCTTTGGTATTGTTTGGGCGTTTATTAAACAAAAACTGAATATTACCGTGTTATCCATTGGTTTACTGGCCTTGGTACTTGCCGACCTGTGGATGGTTGATAAACGCTATGTAAAAGAGGATAGCTTTGTAGCCAAAGAAGATATGCAGCAGCCACAGCCGCGCGAAGTGGACAAGCTGATCTTGCGTGACCCGGACCCGGACTACCGGGTGTTCGATATGACCTCCGGATCTCCGTTTACCGACTCGAACCCATCGTTCTTCTACAAATCGATAGGCGGTTATCATGCCGCTAAATTGAAACGTTTTGACGAGGTGCAGGAAAAACAATTCAGCGGAAGCATTAACCAGGATGTGCTGGATATGCTGAACACCAAATACATTATTACTGCCGACCCGAAAACACAGGCCCAAACTATGCATGCCAACCCAACCGCATGCGGCAACGCCTGGTTTGTAAAAAGTGTGAAATTTGCCGATAACGCCGATGCCGAAATGCAGGCTATCAGCAGCTTTAACCCTAAACAGGAAGCCATCGTCGACAAACAATATAAAAGCATGATCGAGGATAAGCAAACCGCCATAGATACCATGGGCAGCATTAAACTGGTAAGCTATAACCCCGACCATATGATCTATCAAAGCGGCTCGGTAACACCACAGATAGCTGTATTCTCGGAAGTGTATTACAAGGAAGGCTGGAAAATGCTGATTGATGGCGTTGAAAAACCATACTTCCGCGCCGATTATTTATTGCGCGCTGCGCAGATACCGGTAGGTAACCACAAGATCGAATTTATCTTCCACCCGGCATCGTACTATACCGGCGAGAAAATTTCGCTGGCAGGTTCGGTGTTGCTGGTACTCGCATTGGGCGGTGCTTTCTTTGCAGAGAATAAGAAGAAAAGTGTGAAACCTGCAGCGAAAGCATAAAGATTTCACCTCTGATATAAAAAAGCCTTTGCTGTTTAACGGCAAAGGCTTTTTTGTTAGCGTTGGAGTAACTTTATAAATGCTTTTAGCTCTCTTAGTTTAAATAGGGGCGTTTCCCTGCGGGCCGGGCTTTCCCTGCCCGTCCGGCAGGCGGGCGCTCATACTACACAGGCATTAGCCACTGGCCGGTATCCCTGCCTGCCGGCAGGCAGGCGCTGCCATCCCTAACGCTTCATTCGGATAAAATGAATGACTTTTATTTCTTCGCCAACCACCTCTCAAACCAATCCAGCGCCATTTGCACGTGGTACTCGGGAGTGGTGTGCCCCAGCTTTGGTGCAACATCTATTTTTAGTTTATCGGCGTTGGCTGTGCCATAGGCAGCTTGCGCTGATGCGAAAGCGATTTGAGCGCCGGGCAATGGATTATTGCCATCATTCTCGGTACTTAGGATGAGTAATGGCCTGGGCGCAAAAAGGCGGATCATCGAGGGGCAATCAAACTCGCCGGTAATGCCGGGCAATAACTTATCCCAAACGGCTTTAATGTTATGCTGGTTGATGGCGGTATCGCCCAGATCTTTAGCGGCTTGTTCATGTGCTCCTTTGACGGTGCCAACCCGGCCCTGCCACCTGTCGTGCTCTAACGACCATTTGAAACTCTGTACGGCGATATCGGGCACGGCAACTTTAATCCGCGGATCGGCCGAGGCCGCCATCCAGGTTTCGATACCGCCCATGGATATACCGCCCATGCCTAAACGGCTGGTATCAACATCAGGCCGGGTGCACAGGTAATCGGTTACCTGCCACAGGTCATAACTGGTATCCCACAAAAAGGGATGCGTTTGATGGGCCTTATCGGTATTCTCCCAGGCCCGGGTTACAGCTTCTACATATTCTTTAGAGCCATGCGCACCGCCGACGATGCGCTCGCCGTGGAAGCGCGCATCGATGGCTACACCAATCATGCCGCGCCTGGTTAACCGGTAAAGTATGCTTTTGATACGCGCCTCATCTTTTTTACCGCCGGTACCATGTAGAAAGATAACGGCAGGCAGTTTGCCTTTTGTATTAGCGGGTTTATAGATCAGCATCGGTACTTTTTCATCCGCCTCGCTGTAGATATAACCATGCTCAATAATTACCGAGTCGGTCTTAGTGACCTGGAATGAAGGCTTGGGATCGGCATGCGGCCGCTCAAGTATCTTGCGGAAATCGGCCGCGACCTGTGCCGGCGGCGGATAGCTTTCGGTTTGGGCAAGGGCACTTAGGCATACTAACAAGGCGCTTACCGCGCAAAGCAAATGGTTTTTATTGAACATTGATATAGGTTTATTAGTGTGTAAAAGCAGTACTTTTATCAATACAAATATTGGTTATTCAATTGATTATTAAGGCATGCTGATTGAAATTGCAAATACCGGGGATATAGATGAGCTAACGATGGTTGAAATAAGGTCGAAACAAGAATCTATACCCGAATGTATAGGTGCAGTCGATGTCGACCCTGCGATAAGACGTTTTCGCTGGCAAACGTATTTCGCAGCCGGGTCGCCCGCTACCTCAAAACCCGAGCGTATAGTCTTAAAAGCGGTTGAAGATGGCCGGATAATTGGTTTTATAGCCGGACATTTGACTACCCGGTTCGGTAAGGACGCAGAAATTCAAAATTTTTATATTTTAAAAGATCACCAAAGAAAAGGTATTGGTTATGCTTTGCTTAATAAACTGGTCGAATGGCTGGTGCAAAACAAAGTCAATAGTCTATGTGTCGGCGTTGCACTGAACAACCCATACCAGGCCTTTTATTTAAAATATTTTGGACAATATTTAAATGAGCATTGGATATTTTGGGATAATATCCAAGTTATTTCAGCCCGACGCAATACCCCCCGTTAAATGCCGGGTTTACACCGTACGGCTACAGCGGCGTTACCCTTATATTTGCTTAAACCAATTTAAACATGAAAGCTATGCAAAAGATAACCCCGTTTTTATGGTTCGACAATAATATTGAAGAAGCCATTGAACTGTATACTTCGGTATTTAAAAATTCCAAAGTGCACAACATTAACCATATGCCGGGTATGGACAAAGCGTTTTCGGCAACCTTCGAACTGGAGGGACAGGAATTTATGGCGCTGAACGGCGGCCCGATGTTTAAATTTACCGAGGCCGTATCTTTTTATGTAAATTGCCAGGATCAGCAGGAAATAGACTACTACTGGGAAAAACTGACTGCAAATGGCGGCAGCGAATCGCGTTGCGGCTGGCTGAAGGATAAGTTTGGCCTTTCGTGGCAGATCATACCTGCCAACCTGGGCGAACTGCTGCACAATCCCGATCCCGCCAAAGCGCAAAAGGCAATGAATGCCATGATGCAGATGGGCAAACTGGATATCGCCACTCTTGAAGCGGCAGGGAAATAACAGCTGCTGCCGAAGTTTGAAAGTTGAATAATAACTATAGCCCTTACGAAGCAAAATAATCAATATTTGATATGGACGTACAAGAACAGATCAAAGCGTTTATTGTTAGCCAACCCGAGCCAAAGCGCAGCGAATTGCAGGAATTGCACCAGCATATACTACAGGTATTGCCAAACTGTAAATTATGGTTCCTGGACGGTAAAGACGATAGCGGTAAAGCTGTTACTAATCCTGATATCGGGTACGGGTTTCAAACCATGAAATATGCCGGCGGAAAAACCAGGGAGTTCTATCAAATTGGCATCAGCCCAAACACAAGTGGCATCTCGGTCTATATCATTGGTCTGAAAGATAAGAAATACTTAGCCCGGGCATACGGCGAAAAAATAGGCAAGGCAAGCGTAACTGGGTATTGCATTAAATTCAAAACACTAAAAGATATCCATATTGATATCCTGGAAGCAGCGATACGGTACGGGGTTGAGGCTACGAGCGGATCATAATAAGCGGCCAACCGCTGTAAATTTTTCGAAGACGCCTTCGGTATGCGGGGCATCTTTCAGTTCGTCGGTCAAATCCTGTCCGGCCCAGTGTTCGTAGTGTTTACCGTTGCGCCATAAGCGGCTTTCGGTAACGTCATAAATTACCCCAAGATAAGCCACCCATATCTGCGGCTTATCCTGCCCGTTGCGCAGGGCCAGCTGGCTTTTGGTGTATACCGGTAATTCATTCACCGCTCGCCACCCCCTTCTTACTAAAATATTCAAAAAAACCTACGTTCATTAGCAGTAAGGCCATCAGGTAAAAATGATCCTCGAAAGGGATGGCCCATACCCTGTTGCCCAGGGTTTGGGTTTTGCTGTATAATACCACCGGTATTGAGGTAAGTGCGCCATTAACCATATAGAACGGTACGAGCGCTACTACGTACATGATGTAAAAACGGTTGAGCCAGCGCCGGCGCAAAACGTATTCGAACAAAATGATCAGCACCAGCAGCAGGCTGAAAGTAACCAGGGGGTATAACCTGCCATAATCGAAGATGATGATAAGTATGGATAATATCCCCAGCGCTCCCGAGATGACCTCGCATACCATATCGCTCAGCATGTATTTGAGGTAATGATTAAGGCAGGCATAAATAAATATGCAGGCAAAAGGCACGGTTAAAAAGAACAGCACTTCTTCGACCGGGAGTTGAAAAACAGTGATGCCCAAAATGTATTTCGGGTTAAAACTCCACACGCCTTTAAGCGTAAACAGTACATCCCACACTAAAAAAAACAAACCGGTGATGGCCATACCCGGCCAGATGAACTTCCAGCTTTTATAAAAGGCCACCCGCTTATCAAACGATAACGCCACCGGGAATACGATGGTTAAAAGGTTGATGAGCAGGTAAGTGTACTTCATGAGATAGCAGCTAAGTGTTTATGCAAGGTTTCAATTTCGGCCGGGCTGCACTGCTTCGAATCTATCAAAAACTTGATCAGCTGAATAGTAAGCGGCTTGTTGGCCGTGCCGTAATTCTGTGCATTAAGCTGCCTGATCATCTCGTCCTTATCAGCCGTCAGATTTTTATTGTACCCTAAAAAGCCGGGAGCATTATGCTCGATAGAGAAGCGCAAAAAGCGGATCTCGATGTTATGCGGGTCGGCATCGACGGCTTGTTTTAAAACTTTTTCGGCAGCACCTAAATATTTGAGCTTGCTGTAGGGGTTCCAGCTGTGTTTGGCCTTTAACCCATCTAAAATACCCAGGTAGGCCACATATACCGGGGGCTTGTTGGGCATTTTATCCAGGGTGTTGTATAACGAATCGGTGGTTTTGCCGCTGTTAAGTGCAAGCACCATTTTTTGGCGCAGCTGTTTGAGTTCGGCGGGCGAATCAGCCTGGGCGTAAGCATCTGCGGCAAACGCGGTAATTAAGAATAAACATAAAAGCCTCTTCATATCCTATTCAGTTTTTGCTGTACCAGGGCTTTTATATAAAGCGCCATTTTTTGCCCATCCGGTATGCGGATACGTTTTTGCAGGACGATGCTGGCTGGTGTCAGCCTGATCTTTTTAAATAACTCAAGATAATAAACGTAAGCTATATAAACACCAAGTTTGGCTCCATCCGGCAACTGCCTGATGCCGCTAAGAGCATCGTCGAGATCGGTTTGGATATCGGCCTCGATGATCTTTTTATCGCTTTCGCCAAAGCGGCCCAGATCGACGCCCGGGAAATATACCCGGCCACGCTCCCCGAAATCCGCTTTAATATCGCGCAAAAAGTTGATCTTTTGAAAAGCCGAACCCAGGCTGCGTGCTTTAGGTATCAGCGCGCTGTACAGGGTTTTATCATCCTCGCAAAAAATGCGCAGGCACATCAATCCGATCACCTCTGCCGAACCGTAAATATATTGCTGATAACCTTCTTCATTATAAATGGTTTTATCCAGGTCCATCTCCATTGAGAGCAGGAAAGCCTCTATCAGGCCGGGCTCTAACCGGTAACGATGAACGGTGAGCTGGAAAGCCTGCAGTACCGGGTTAAGGCTGATGCGTTGTTGAATTGCACTGAAAGTAGCCTCTCGGAAGCCGGCAATTAAAGTTGCTTTATCCTGGTCGTGAAAGGTATCCACAATTTCATCGGCATAGCGTACAAAGCCGTAAATGGCATAAATGGCATCGCGAAAGCGTTTATCAAAAGCTTTGATACCCAAACTGAACGAGGTGCTGTAATTATTGGTTATCAGCTTACTGCACTCGAAACAGGTTTTGTTGAACAGGTCAATTTGATTGGGCATGCTGTGTACAAATTTAGCCATAAATTGTGCATATTTTTTGCCTTAGGTGCGATGACCGCGTAAAAGTGATATAACATAAATATGTCATAGTTTATTATTGCGGATGAACGGGTTTAAATTATACCTAACTTGCTTTATCAAAACGATTTATCATGAAAAAATTATTGGTATTACTCACCGTTTTTAGTTTCGCGTTTGTGGCTGGGGCCCTTGCGCAAACTGCAATGCCATCGTCCGAAAGTGTTTTAAAACAGGCCTATGCGCAGGCCACTAAAGAAAATAAAAAGGTAATGCTTATTTTCCACGCTTCGTGGTGCGGCTGGTGTAAAAAAATGGAAGCCAGCTTGAACGACCCGGCCTGCAAGAAGTTTTTCGACGATAATTATGTGATAACCACGCTTGATGTGATGGAGCAACCAGCCAAGGCGAGCCTCGAAAACCCCGGATCGTTAGATGTGCTCAAAAAATTTAAAGGCGAAAAATCAGGTTTGCCGTTTTGGACGATACTCGACGCAAACGGTACTTTACTGGCCGATAGCCAGATGCGCCCGGCAGGAGCATCATTAGATACACCTGGCGAAAGCGTGGGCTGCCCTGCCAGCGAAAAAGAGGTTGCTTATTTTAGCGGCATACTGAAAAAGACATCGAACCTGAACGACGATCAACTGGCCGTTATTGCCAAACGCTTTGCGCAAAACAAACCGGTGCCCACACCACGTACCGCGGCAACAACGCCATCACCAAATTGATTTATTGCAGGCACATACACTAACAAATTGCTACTTTAGGCTCGTTGTAGCCTATGGATAAGCCCAAACATATTATCGTTATCGGCGCCGGTTTTGCCGGGTTATCGGCAGCTTCGGTTTTGGCCAAAGCAGGTAATAAAGTAACTGTTTTAGAAAAGAACGACCAGCCCGGCGGCCGTGCGCGCGTCTGGAAAAAAGATGGTTTTACTTTTGATATGGGGCCAAGCTGGTACTGGATGCCCGATGTTTTTGAGAACTATTTTGCGCTGTTCGGCAAAAAGATTTCCGATTATTATGAGTTGAAAAGGCTCGACCCGGGCTACCATATTTATTTTGGAGAGGACGACCAGATGGATATCCCGGCAGATATGCAGGTGCTGGAAGTTTTGTTTGAGGAGATAGAGCCGGGCAGCAGCATGGCTCTGCGCGAATTTTTAAAACAGGCCGGGTACAAGTACAAAGTTGCCATGGGCGACTATGTTTTCAGGCCGTCGCACTCCATTACCGAATTTATTGATCTGAAGCTGATCATCCAGAGTTTGCGGATACAGATGCTGGGCAATATGAGCAAACATGTGCGCCGGCATTTTAAAAACCCGAAGCTGGTAAAATTGCTGGAGTTCCCGGTATTGTTTTTGGGCGCAACGCCGCAAAATACCCCGGCCATGTACAGCCTGATGAACTACGCCGACCTGGTATTGGGCACCTGGTACCCCATGGGTGGCATGCACGAAATTGTAAAAGCCATGGTTGCTGTTGCGGAGGAACTGGGCGTGGAGATCAGGCTAAATACCGAAGTAACAAAGATCAATATCTACAACAAACGCGCGCGAAGTGTGGAGACAACGCAAGGCATGATCGAAGCCGATTTCATTATCGCCGGAGCTGATTATGCACATGTAGACCAGCAGTTGGTTGAGAAGAAGCATCGCAATTACGATGAGCAATACTGGGATACACGGACTATGTCGCCTTCAAGTTTGCTGTTTTATATCGGCACCAATAAAAAAGTAGCAGATATACAGCATCATAACCTGTTTTTTGACGAAGACTTTGAGCAGCATGCGGCCGATATTTACGCCGACCCGAAATGGCCGGGTAAACCGCTGTTTTATGTTTGCTGCCCATCAAAAACTGATACCACGGTAGCGCCTGCAGGTTGCGAAAACCTGTTCTTTTTAATGCCCATTGCTCCGGGCCTGACCGATGATGAACAAACCCGCGAAAAGTATTTTGGAGTGATGATGGACCGCTTTGAAAAGGTAACCGGGCAAAACATCCGCGAAAACATTATTGTAAAACGAAGCTATGCATTGAACGATTTTCAATCGGATTATCACTCGTACAAAGGCAATGCCTATGGCCTGGCTAATACCTTAAAACAAACTGCGTTTTTAAAACCGGCCATGCGTGCAAAGCATATCCGGAATATGCTGTATACCGGCCAGCTTACCGTGCCCGGGCCGGGTGTGCCACCGGCTATTATATCGGGGCAGGTGGCGGCTAAGGAGGCTATGAAGTTGCTTTTAATGTGCAAACGATAAGATGTGCAAATTGCGTCAGGAAGCGTCTGCTTGTCGGCAGACAGGGATACCGTTTATGCCCGGTAAAACCAGTATCTGTTATAAAAATTAACTTGATCATGGTTTTAACAATATGTTGACAGAAACAATGAGTATAGTGCCAATCCATCCCTTAAACGACAAATGCCCGCTATGTTCGCGGGCATTTGTCTATATGCAGATATATTGAGTTTAGTTTCAGGGGATCAGTCTTCCTCGGCATATACTGGTCTTTTAATACCGTTATCGTAAGCTTTTAAATTCTTTTTTAGCAGCTTGCGTGCTACGTGGATGCGGGTTTTAACGGTACCGATAGGGATATCCAGTTCGTCGGCAATTTCGTGGTATTTATGCCCTTCAAAATACATCGTAAAGGGTACGTAGTAGTCTTCGGGTAAGCGATCTAAAGCTTTTTTGATATCGTCCATCACAAATTTGGCTTCGCCCTGATTTTTGGTTGAGCTGAATACCAGGTTTGGCGATGATATCTCGTCAGACTTGGTAACAAAGGTGCTCATCTTAACAAAACGACGGTAATTGTTGATGAAAGTATTTTTCATGATGGTATATAACCAGCCTTTAAGGTTAGTGCCTTCTTTAAACTTATTATAATAAGTTATGGCTTTCAACATTGTATCCTGAACAAGGTCGTTAGCATCATCGGCGTCGTGAGTGAAGTGAAGTGCGTATGACCGCAATGAACCAGCCTGACGCAGTACCATGGTGTTAAACTCAATCTTTGTCATGTTGTTAATGTTTTAGTGATCAACTCTAAAACAAACATGATACCGCTTTATTTAATAAGGAAACCAGGCGGTGTTACAATAGAGGCAAAAGCTCTTTTACAGCTTGTTTCTCAACTTATATAAAATTACAATTTGTTGATAATTAGGCTATTTTTAAAAAAGTCAGCTAAAAACCGGACAGTGCAGGAGACACGATGTTCACAAAAACAGAATTTTTATACAGTGTATAGTTTTCTGTATACTTTTTAAAACAGTTGGCTTTTATTACAGAATATTTACTTCGCGCTGCAGGGTAACGCCGAATTTGGCCTGTACACTATCAATAATAGCTGCCGACAGGTCGAAGATCTCCTGCCCTGTTGCGCCGCCATGATTAACCAGCACCAGGGCCTGGTTTTTCCAGGTGCCGGTATGGCCTATTATCTTACCTTTCCAGCCGCATTGCTCGATGAGCCAGCCGGCCGCCAGTTTAACCAGGCCATCTCCGGCAGGGTAATGTACCACTTCGGGAAAGTTTGTCTTTACGGTTTCAAACTCTTCGCTGCTGATGACCGGGTTTTTAAAAAAGCTGCCCGCGTTGCCTATGGTCGACGGGTCGGGGAGTTTGGATACGCGGATATGCGATACCACATCGGATATATCTTTGATCGTTGGCGCGGTAATACCACGGTTAGTAAGTTCCTGTGCGATAGCGCCGTAACGGGTATTGATATCGGGAATGAGCGACAGTTTGAATTTTACTCTGACAATAATGTACTGACCGGGCAGCTGTTTAAATATGCTTTCGCGATAAGCAAAATGGCAATCGGCTTTGCTGAAGGTTTTAAAGGTACCGGTAGCGATCTCGAATGCCTCGCACGAATCGAATACATCTTTGAGTTCCACACCGTACGCGCCGATGTTTTGGATGGGCGATGCGCCGACCGAACCTGGTATGAGGCTCAGGTTTTCGACACCGGCAAATTGCCATTTAACGCAGTACTGTACAAATTCGTTCCAAACTTCGCCTGCGCCGGCTTCTACAAAAACTTCGTTGTGATTGATGCGGTGTTCGATGCCGCGGATATTCATCCGGATAACCAGTCCGTCGAAATCCCGGGTAAGTAGCAGATTGCTGCCGCCACCCAGTACCAGGCGCCCGGTGGTTTTCCATTGCGGGTCCATAAAAAGCTCAACCAGGTCGCCGGCATGATCGATCTCTACAAAATAACGGGCATTGGCGTCGATACCAAAGGTGTTAAAGTTTTTAAGCGATACGTTTTGGTGGATCTGCAGCATAGTATCTAAAATATAAATTTATAACAAAGCTTTTCAATTCCCTCCTCGGGGAGGGGTGCGATGGGCTGTGATGTGGCAGGGAGGGGTTTATTTGTGGCTATGACGTAGAAACCCCTCCCTACACCCTCCCAAGGGAGGGAATCGCACATGCCAATGCTTTTATCGTGATTTAATCTTTTTAATTCTTGTCCTTTTTTACTGATAATATATTGACCAAATAAAAATGATCGAGCGTTTTGTAGCGCTGTTTCTCTAAAATAAACGGTAAAGTTAAGTTCTCCTGCGGATAGTCGTCAAAAGCCTTGATCACCGTATAGTTAACCTTCTGATAATCCATTTGTTTAACCAGATTATCGTCGATCAGGACGACCGCGTTTGGGTCGACAGGTTTTGCCAGTAACCTGCTTAGCGATGTTACCTCGATGGGCCTTGGTATATAAAACGGAAAAGCGTTAGGGATAGCGCAGATCACGATGATTGGCTTATCGGCCAGGTGCTCGTTAACATAGGCTGACGCCTGTACTTCGGGCTTGTAACGGAGCAGAACCGGATAAACCACCGATATAAAATAAGCATTTAGCCAAACGGCCACGCAACAGGTAAATAAAAACAGGCTGTAATATACCGATCGCCCGTTTTTATAAATGTACCAGGTTAATAAACCCAAGGCGAGCGTAATGGCCGAAAACGTTAAAAACCGCCCGGGCGAGAAAATAAAGTTGAGCCCGATAAAGGCTATGATCAATAAACCTGTAACAATATACTGCGTGATCTTGAAAAATTTACCCTTGTTTGTGCTGATGACGTTTTGTACGTAAACCGCTGTGATAATGGAAAATAACGGGAACAGGATATTGGTATAAAAAGGCAGCTGGAATGCAGAAATAGAGAAGATGAACAGCATTACCCCGGCGCCGGAGATGCATACATACTCGGGCATCCGGATGCGGCTGACCATTTTTTTGATGGTAAAGAACACCGACGCATAAAACAGGAAGCACCAGGGCGCATAGGCCCAGAGCAGCGTGTGTAAAAAGAAGAAATAGCTGCCATCATCGCGCTTAATATAACCAGTGCTGTTAAAGCGGCCGAACTGGCTATCCCACAAAAACCATTTGATACCCGATACGCCCTTGCGATGAAATACCGTTTTTTCGGGGTGCAGGTCGAACTGGGTATATAAAGTGTATATCTCGGGCAAAACAAATATCGCGGTAAGCGCCACGGCAAACAGCCATCGCCATTGAAACAGGCCTTTAAAATCGCCTTTAAAAATATAATCGCCGATGATGGCAAAACCGATGGGGATGAGCAGGTAGATACCCTTGGTCATCACCGCGCAGCCGGCAAACAGCGAGCCTAAAAGCAGATCGCGTAAGCCAAACTTTTCCTTCAACCCATAAAAATGATAAACACTGCCCATCAGCAGGCCCATAATATAAGGCTCGGCACGCACATCGGTGTTCGACATGATGGTGTGCTGGGCGGTGAGCAGGATGAGCACGGCGATCAGCGCGGTTTCGACACCGTAAAACTTTTTGGCCAGTTTATAGGTGTAGATAACCGACATAAAATAGAAACAGAGCGCGGGCAGCTTATAAGCCACGGTATTAATGCCAAATATTTTAAAGCTGACAGCAATAACCCAGAACGGGAAATGCGGCTTATCCAGCCAGTCGACTCCCTGGAACATCAGGTTGGCGTAATTATGGCTCTCCACCATATTACGGGCAATCAACCCGTACAGGCCCGGATCATCAGTAAAAAATTTAGTGGTAATGCCCGCAATGTTGATCAGGATGCCTAAGATGAAAACCAGCAAGAATGGCCGGTTTTTAGCTGATAACAGGTATTGATACGCTGAGCTGTAAGCGAATAAAGAATGATTGATTGAAGGCTGATCGTTCACTGCCTCAAAGATAACGGGATTGCATTGATTACTGAAAAATGATTATACGGATTATTGAAAGCGGTTAAATGTACGGCAGATATTATGACGACGATTTAAAAAGGCTTTTAAAAGCGTTTTTAATCTTCTTAAAAATATCTTGCTTACGGGGTTTGGGCTGCCCGTCATGCGTAATGCCGTGTTCAAAATTATATTCCAGAACTAACCCATATTGCCGCGTTGCTTCGTCGTCGGCTTGTTTAAGGCCCTCGATAAAGGGGCGTGCCGAGCTGTTAAGCTGTGCATTTTGCGAAACGGTATAATAACGGCTCGGCTTTAAATACTTGCCATTATTATTGATCGGAAACTGGCCGTTCTCGCTAAACAGATCGATGTGGTAAATTTTAGGGTTAAGGGCCCGCAGGCGTTTGGTGCCTTCGCGCTCGTTACGCCAGGGGTGTTCTTTATATTTGAGCTGCTCGGCCAGGAATGACTTTTTCCAGACAGATACCTGGTGCGACATCAGGAACTTGCTTTCTTCATTATTCAATACCGAAACCGAAAGCCCATCGATATAATTGCCTGTTGATGTGGTTTGGTATACATCGTTGCTGGAAAGCTTAAACAGGTTAATGTCTTTATCCAATGCCAAAGAAATAACCTTATTAATGGTTTCTGCCGATACAGGCCGGCTTAACCACATATCTTCCTGGAAATAGATAACGAACTCCTCGGGTATCTGGTTCAGGCCGTTCAACAGCCTGTCGCTCCACTCGCCCTTACCGGTTTTAATGTTGGTAAAAAGGTCAGACGGATAATCAGTTTCTTCGGTAAGGAAATAATATTTGATGCCGATCTCATCAAAAGGCCAGTTGCGTTTAAAGAAATACTCAAAACCCCGGTACAACAGCTGGTACCTGTCGCAAGCGTGAACGATCAGGGCAATATTATTCATTAGGTTACAAATGTAACTGATTGGTGATTTTGGTCAAGGAGAAATAGTTTATATATGTAAAGTCCCGGACAAACCAGGCCGGCTGCTTACTCAAAATGAAAAATCTTGTTTAAATTATCTCGCGTACTTTTTCACCATGCCCTCAACAATTGCAGCTGTTTCATCCGGAAAATCTACTTTCACACGTTCGCTGCCCGCTACCCATTTTTTGAGTTCGGGTACAAAGTTATCGTCTATTTCTTTGATTACCGGCACACCTAACTTTGAAGCGGCAAGAGCGTTGCATTGCTGTTCGTACTGGTCGGTCATGGGTATCATCAGCACCTTTTTTTGCAGGAACAGCGCCTCAGCCGGACCCTCAAAGCCACCACCGGTAAGCAGCCCCTCGCAATTGGCCATACTGGTATTAAAGCCCTCGTTGTTTACCCGGCTTACCGTTACATTGCCCTCGGTATAAGTGCTGGTTGCACGTTTCGAAAACACCTGCCAGGGCACATCGATCTGCTTCAGGTATCTCACCAGCGTTTTATCATCGTAAGCAGGCAGGTAAACGCTGTAATGGCCTTTATTCTGCGGTTCGAGTGCGCGTATCTCGCTGCGGATAACCGGGGTATGGATAAAATCGTCGTACCTGTCGAAGTGGAAGCCAATATGGTAGTCGGTTGGCGAATAGTATTTTAACAGCAGTTCGGCAAAATTCCATTTGTCGGGGCGCGGGGTTTTAGGCGAAATAAATGAACACTGGTGGCTCAACGATACCGATTGTACCTTTTGAAGTTTACAGGCCCAGGCCGTGACCGGTTCAAAATCGTTAACGATCAGATCGTATTGCTTTAATGGGATATGGCGCATATCGCGCCACAGCTGCCGCAGGTCCATCAATTTGTAGGTGGCCCATTTATCGATACCACCCTTTTTACCGAAAACAAAGCTGGCACCATGCAGGCGATATTTTAAAGCCTGAGGAAGTGATACTTCGGCTTCGGTACCACTGATAAGTAAATCGAGCTCGCCATATTGCTGCAATAGCGGAACAATTTCGCGCGCGCGGCTGATGTGTCCGTTACCTGTACCTTGTATAGCGAAAAGTATCTTCATTTGCTGATGCCGGTGGTAAATATAGATAGTTTAACCGCAAATGCGGCTCCGGCTGTATTATATTAATGTAAAATGTGACGGTAATTAATGCGCTTCCTGTTTAAAGCGCTCCAGCAGGTCGATCACATTCATCTTGGCATCAAGGTCTTCCGAATCGGTTTTGTCGTCATCTTCAACCTCAATAATATAATGCGCAGGCTCGTATTTATAAATACCCCATTGCCCGTTATTGTATTCGAGCGCGGTGAGGCTCTCCACCCAATCGCCCGAGTTAAGGTATAGCACCGAACCGGTTTTATCGGTATTGGGTATCTCGCGTATCTCAGAGTGATGGATATGGCCGCAGATTACGTAGTCGTATTTTTTATCCACGGCCAGGTCGGCAGCAGTTTGTTCAAACTGATTGATAAAAGCCACAGCATCTTTAAATTTAGCCTTTACCTTTTGCGAAAAGCTCATTTTTTGCCTGCCGATGGCGGTCAGGAACCAGTTGACCATACTGTTGATGATGATGAGCGTATCGTACCCAACCGCGCCCAGCTTAGCCAGCCATTTGGAGTGCTGCATGGTTACGTCGAACACGTCGCCATGAAATATCCAGGCTTTTTTGCCATCGATGTTAAGTACCACCTTATTTAAAAGCTGGAAACTGCCCAGGTTAAAATCGGCAAACTTGCGCAGCATTTCATCGTGGTTGCCGGTAAGGTAGTAAACAGGGATGCCGTCGGTCACAAACTTCAGGATACGGCGCAGTACCTTGGTATGTGCTTCGGGGAAGTAGGATTTACTAAACTGCCAGATATCGATGATATCGCCGTTAAGGATCAATATCTTGGGTTTGATGCTTTTCAGATAGCGTAAAAGCTCCTTAGCCTGGCAGCCGTATGTGCCCAGGTGCACATCAGAAACCACTACAATATCAACCTCGCGCTTTGCCATTACAATAAGTATTTGGGGTACATTTTAAGGGTGAGGCTTGCGTTACGGCGGGGAGAGCGCCGGTTAGAGCTTGAGTTAGCGCCGGGAGGTTACTCGTCGTCGTCTTCCTCATCAACTCTTAGATCGAAAGGGCTGATGTAAAATATACCCACCAGGATGAGTAAAAAGCCCACTTCGAATAAATGTATTAACTCCTGATTCATTGCCTCGAATATTAGGTGCAAATATCTGAATGCCAGATTATCTGAATATTAAGACAACGTTAAATGACAAATGTTTAGTGCCTGCCGAATTTTTTTTCGATACGCTCCAGTTGCCGCAGGTGATGGCGGGTATGGATGCTGATAAAACGCAGCCACTGCCGGGCATTAAGTAAACCCAGGCGCGGATGTTTTACTTTGATGAACGAGGACGATTTGCTGATGGCTCCGGCTAACTGTTCGACGCGTTTTTTAACTTTAACGATGTTGTTGCGCGCCTCTTCCTTATCGATATTGGTAACCATAGCGGCAAATTTGGCCGGGGCCTTGATCTTTACCGGCGGGAAGCGCCCTGTTAAAAACACCAGGCTTGCCAGCAGGCCCAGGCGTTTGTTGTCTATCTGGCCGGTACCGTTGATACACCTTTCGATCGCGACGAGCGAACCCATGTTAGCCTGCATAATGTGGCAGTATACTTCGCCGCAGCTCCAGCCGCCGCCTGGCGGCGTTTGGTTGAACAGATCGTCGGGCAGTTCGTCCAGCTTACGACGGTACTCGGCCAAACTTTCTTCCAATGCCTTTTTATCCGAAGCGATGCTCATAGCAACAAAGTTAACTCATTTAAATTGCTTATCTGCAAGGCAATATGCTCTGGCTTAGGTAACCCGGCCGGGTTAAAATAAATGGCATCCATCCCAAAGTTCAGGGCGCCCATCACATCCGCTTCCAGGCTGTCGCCTATCATGATACTTGTCTCCTTCTCAGCTCCGGCGGCATCCAAAGCGTGCTGAAAAATTGCCGGGTCGGGTTTGTTCGCGCCTACATCTTCCGAGCAAATTACCTGGTCGAAATATTTGCCGATATCCGTACCGTTTATTTTTTGCCCCTGCGATTCTTTAAACCCGTTGGTTATCAAATGAAGCGTGTATTTACCGTGCAGGTATTGCAGGGTTTCGTGCGCGCCTTCGAACAAATTGGTTTTGGTTGGGCATATACGCACGTAGTCGTCCTCAAACCGTACCGGTATCAGCTCCGGGCTCAGGCCCATCTCTAAAAAGGTTTTTTTAAAACGCATTTCGCGCAGGGTGACCTTGGTTATTTTACCCAGATGATAATCGGCCCAAAGCTGGTGGTTGTTCTTAGTATAGGTTTCGATAAACGCTTCGGCGGAGGGCAAACCTAATTCGCTCAATTTATAAACCGCATAAAGTTCCTGAAGGGTTTCTTCGGCGTTTTTATCAAAATCCCAGATGGTATGGTCGAGGTCGAAGAATAGGTGACGGTAGATTTTCATTTCGGATTTTTCGCTATTGTTTGTTTTTAGCGGCGCTCAAGAGGGCTGCGCCGTTTCGGATGTTCGATTTTGGATTTATCATGATGTGCAAAGCTAATTGGATTTCGGATGCTGATGCTCGATTTTTGGATTTTTCTTCAGCCCCTAAGGGGGCAGCAATACAAAACCGCGTTAGGGATAGCAGCGCCCGCCTGCCGGACGGGCAGGGATACCGGCCTTGTGGCTAATGCCTCGTGCAGTATGAGCGCCCGCCTGCCGCACGGGCAGGGATAGCCCGCCCGCAGGGAACGCCCTCTTTTATTAAAAAGCCCCGAAAAAGCTACTTAACCTCCAAAAAAATTCGTTCACTCAACAGTTCAAATTAAAATAAACGTTTTAATAATCCAAATACCCCTGCTCCTTCTGTCTTACCTTATCCATTTTCACCCACTCCCCATATCACCCTTTTGTAAAAAACTGCTGACCTTAAACTATTTACGCATTTGGAGCGTATAGTACATATCGACGTTAGTTTTTACTAATGTTTATATAAGGTTTGATTTTAGGGGGAACCACGGGTTGGCTCCCCTTTTTTATGTTTGCTAATTTTTGTAGTTTTGTTTTGGTCGGGATTGCACCGATTACCATTTGATTTCACCGATGGTTTTTATCGATGTTATCCTCCGCGATATCGCAATACGCATATCGCAATACGCACTTCTCTACTATGGAATTTAAACTAACCTCGAACTATCAACCCACCGGCGATCAGCCCGAAGCCATCCGCCAGTTGGTTGAAGGTGTAAACAACGGCGATAATTACCAAACCCTGCTGGGCGTTACCGGCTCGGGCAAAACTTTCACGGTAGCCAACGTGATACAGCAAACGCAAAGGCCCACGCTCATTTTGAGCCACAATAAAACACTGGCCGCGCAATTATACGGCGAGTTTAAGCAGTTCTTCCCCGAAAACGCGGTGAACTACTTTGTAAGCTATTACGATTATTACCAGCCCGAGGCGTTTATCCCATCGTCGAACACGTATATCGAAAAGGACCTGCAGATCAACGACGAGATCGAGAAACTGCGTATCCGTACCACTTCGGCGCTCATGTCGGGCCGCAGGGATGTGATCGTGGTATCGTCCATTTCGTGTATATACGGTATGGGAAACCCGGAAGATTTTGCCAATTCGGTGTTCCGTTTTGCGGTAGGCACGCGCATTAGCCGTAATGCTTTTTTACACCGCCTGGTGGAAATTTTATACGCCCGCACCACTGCCGATTTTACCCGCGGCAGTTTCAGGGTTAAAGGCGATGTGGTGGATGTGTACCCTGCCAATATGGATGTGGGTTACCGCATATCGTTCTTTGGCGATGATATTGAGGAGCTGAGCACTTTCGATCTGAAATCGGGTAAGACCATCGAGAAAATGAAAGATATGGTGATCTACCCGGCCAACCTGTATGTTGCCCCGCGCGAGCGTTTCCAACAGTCGGTCTGGGCCATACAGGAAGAACTGGAAGTGCGCAAAAAGCAGTTTATTGATGATGGCCGCTTTTTGGAAGCCAAACGCCTGGAAGAGCGGGTGAACTACGACCTGGAAATGATACGCGAACTGGGTTATTGCTCGGGCATCGAGAATTACTCGCGGTTTTTCGATGGGCGCAAGCCCGGCGCAAGGCCGTTCTGCCTTTTGGATTACTTCCCGGACGATTACCTGATGGTGATTGACGAGAGCCACGTTACCGTACCGCAGATACGCGCCATGTATGGCGGCGACCGTTCGCGTAAGATATCGCTGGTTGACTATGGCTTCCGTTTGCCGGCGGCTTTGGATAACCGGCCTTTAAACTTCCAGGAGTTTGAGCGCCTGGCGCCGCAGACTTTATACGTGAGCGCTACGCCCGGCGATTTTGAATTGGAGAAAAGCGGCGGCGTAGTGGTGGAGCAGGTGATACGCCCGACGGGCCTCCTGGACCCAAGCATCGAGATACGCCCGGTAATTAACCAGGTGGATGACCTACTGGATGAGGTAGATAAGACCATTAAGTTAGGCGACCGCGTTTTGGTGACCACCCTCACCAAACGCATGGCCGAAGAGCTGGCTAAATATATGGACAGGTTGGGCATCAAATGCCGCTACATCCACTCGGAAGTGAAAACTTTGGAGCGCGTAGAGATTTTGCGCGGGCTGCGCCTGGGCGAGTTTGATGTGCTGATCGGCATTAACCTGCTGCGCGAGGGGCTCGATTTGCCCGAAGTAAGTTTAGTGGCGATTTTGGATGCGGATAAGGAAGGTTTCCTGCGCTCTGAGCGATCACTGATACAAACCATCGGGCGCGCCGCCCGTAACGACCGCGGCCGGGTGATTATGTACGCCGATAAGATAACCGACTCGATGCAGGTAACCATCGAAGAGACCGACCGTCGTCGCGATAAACAGATAGCTTATAATCAGGCGCACGGCATCGTACCTAAAACTGTTGGTAAAAGCAAGGAAGGTATCATCGAGCAAACATCGGTGGTAGACTTTAAAGGCGGCGTGCAGCGCGCTTATGTTGAAGAAAATACCACAGCAAGCCTGGCTGCCGACCCGATAGTGCAGTATATGACCAAGGCCGAGCTGAAAAAATCGATAGAGAACACCAAAAAAGATATGCTGGCAGCCGCCAAAGACATGGATTTTTTACTGGCCGCACGCCTGCGCGACGAGATGTTTGCGCTTGAGAAAATGATGGAAGAGAAGTTTTCTTAGTAGTCCGGAAAGTCGGGAAGTCAGAAAAGCCGAAAGACAGAGATCAGGAAGTACATGCAAATATCTTGCGGACTTTCCGGACTAAAAACCTTTCGGACCAGAATACGTAACAAACTTGTTATAAACAAGATAGCTGGATTAAAGCAGGATGTTTGTTACCTTTAGGTTGAAACAATAACTGACCCCTTCTTATCATGAAACGTAAAATCCCATGCGGCTTCGCGGTGCTCTTCAGCACGTTGTGGCTGCTTAACGCAACTGCTCAAACTACCGCCCCCACTGCACAAATCTTACCTAAGGCCCCGGCAGATGTAAATATCGACGGGCAACTGGGCGAATGGAACGAAACATCATTCATCTATAACAACGAAAGCAAGATCAAATACATCGTTAGCAGTGATGATAACTACCTGTACCTGACAGCTAATCTCGACCAGCGTGCCATCAGGCAAAAAGTATTGGGCGCAGGTGTTACATTATCGATAAATACCGAGGGCAAAAAGAAAAAATCATTCAGCCTTACTTATCCTGTGCCGGTTACCGACGATAACCTGAATTATATGGAAAAGCAGCATGCACGGCAAACCCATGCCAAAGCCAGTGGCTTTAAAGGGGTTGACGATGACATGGTACTGCCCGACCCGCATGGCTTTAAAGCAGCCTTTGCCTTTAAAGACGAAGGCGGAATGGGCTATGAGGTGGCCATACCACTAAAAGCCCTCAATATGAAGCCCGGAACAAGTAGCCTGAATATCAATATCACGATAAACGCGTTGGATAAACCGTCGATGGGTGGTGATGCACCTGCGACTTCGCCGGCTGGCGGAGGCGGGCGGGGCGGATCGCGCGGCGGGGGCGGACGGGGCGGATCGCGGCCGCCATCAGGAGCTCCCGGCGATGCACGTGACGATACGCCCGCGGATTTATACACCGCTACCGAGTTTTGGCTAACTTACACTTTGCCAGGTAAATAACAGCCTGACGGCCAGTTTGTAACAAAACTGTTGCGCGCCTGATATTCATCCAAATTTCATTTTGAGCGGGTATTGTTGCCATACATCTGTATCGCAATGAAAATTAACTTTACCTGTTCCCTGCTCCTATCCGGTTTAATCATATCGGCCATCAGTTGTTTTGCCCAAAAAGACAGTAAACAATATATGCAAAAAGCTCCTGCCGATGTGAATATCGACGGCAAATTAACCGAATGGGGCGATTCGCTGGCTTTATACGATATCAAAACCAAACTGAATTATACCATAGCCAATAACGACACCGACCTGTATGTAATAGCCTATGTAACCGACCCGAAGTTACGGCGCAAGATCATGGCGGCGGGTATTACGGTTTCGGTAAATCCGGAAGGCAAAAAACATAAAACCTACAGCCTGACCTATCCTGTTCCGGATGGTTCGGCGATATTTAAACCCCATACAGGCGACGAGGATGGCGAGGATATCAGGAAACCTACCCTGTTGCAGTCAACCAGTATCAGGGTAACCGGCTTTAAAAATGTGGAGAGCGATGTGATCACCACCGCTAACACTTATGGTTTTAAAGCCGCCGTTAAATTTGACGATAAGCATAACCTGGTTTACGAGACGGCCATCCCCATCAAAATGCTGAACATTAAGCCCGGCAAAAACGAGGAGTTAGAGATCAATATCCAGGTTAACGGTGTTGAGCGCCCTGTCAAAGGCGGGGGCGTGGAAAGCGGCGGTATGAGTGGCGGAGGCCGCGGCATGGGCGGAGGCGGAATGGGTGCTGGCGGCATGGGCGGAGGCCGCGGAGGCAGGCACGGCGGTGGCAACATGGCCGGAGGCCTGGGCCGTCCGGATGCTTCGGGCATGAGCGAAGCGAGCGATTTTTGGGTTAAACTGGCCCTGAATACCCATTGATTTCTTTGCAGAAATGATTTAAAATTAGTATATTGTGATGATATGGGTAACCGGCATATTGGTATTTTTCGGCCTGGAGCATGTATTATCGATATGCGGGCCGCTTACCGGTGAAAGTTCAGAAAAATCGTAAGTGGATACCGCCCGTTGCAGTGAAATACCCATAAATACCCATGTGCCTGCGTTAGGGATGGAAGTGGATACCGGCCGTGCGTGGGCTAAGGGCAGGCCGTGGTTAATGCCTGAAGGCGTATGAACGGATAGACCGGCCCGCAGGGAACGCCCTTTAAGTCAAAATGAAAAATTAAAAAGTCAAAAAAACGACTTGCGTAGTTGCTCTGCCTGTGGGGTGCTGAAACAAGTTCAGCATGACTTCATTTAAAATACCCATGTGTTTTTGAGCCGAAAAACAAAATGTTATTTAAGACACCCATAAATACCCATGTCCTAAAGACAAACTTTCAAACATTACAACATTGAAACTTTTCAACCTTATCAAAATACCCACAAATACCCCCAAAAAAAACTTCCATTCATTTCTTCGGAGATCGGGGAACAGAAACCCTTTCGGCATTATCCTTTACAAAAGCTGCCCAGCCGGTTTTGGCTTTTTTACCGCCGCCGATACTCGATGTGCCTTTTACACTGATCTTTTGAAAAGCATGGCAAACGGCCACGGCCAACCCGTCGGTAGCATCTAAAAACTGCGGGGTTTCGGTAAATTTGAGCAGGGTTTGCAGCATGGCGGCTACCTGCTCTTTGGTAGCGCTGCCATTACCTGTAATGGATTGCTTTACCTTACGGGGCGCGTACTCGGCAATCGGTAAATTGCGAGATAACGCAGCTGCCATGGCCACTCCCTGTGCACGGCCAAGCTTGAGCATTACCTGGATATTTTTACCATAAAAAGGGGCTTCGAGCGCCATGCAATCGGGATGGTATTCATCGATGAGGCTGATGGTTTTTTCGAAGATGCGTTGCAGTTTGAGCGCATGGTCGTCAAGGTGATCCAGCTTCACAACGCCCAGGCTGAGCAGCTCCACTTTTGACCCGGTTTCTCTGATCAAACCGTAGCCCATCACCGCCGTACCCGGGTCGATACCCAATATTACACGTTCTTTCACATTTTGCGCTTGCATCAAACAAGTATAAGCAAAGCTTAACGTTATGTTAAAACAAATTAATAAATAAGCGCGTTATAGAGTGCTTGTGTAACGCATTTTGTAACATTGCAAAAACATTTACTTACTTATCACTTTTGACCAGGACGGCTAAAAAAATTACTTCGTACAGCATCAAGGCACTCATCATTGCCGTTGCCTACTGGTTTATTTATAGAAGCGTGAGCAATAAAGGCGAACTGGGCCAGTTCAGGGTATTGATCTCAAAGCTCGATCATAACCATGTAGTATATACGCTCGGCGCCGTTGTGGTTTTGATGCTGGTTAACTGGGTGCTCGAAGCCATGAAATGGAAATACCTCACCCGCGAGCTGCAGCCCACCACGCTCTGGCGATCGGTCGAGGCGATATTCTGCGGGCTCACCTGGGCCATATTTACCCCCAACCGCTTAGGCGAGTACGGTGGCCGCGTTTTGTTTTTACCTCCGCATAAACGGGTTTACGGCGTATTTGTGATGGGAGTGGGTCAGTTTGGGCAGGGTACTATAACCAACACCCTGGGAGTTACTGCGCTACTTTGGTTTTTATATAACTACCTACACCTCAATCCATGGATGCTGGCACTGATTACGATACTCGGCGCGGCATGGATGCTTTTTCAGCTCATCTGTTATTTCAACATCAAATGGCTGGCCGGCTGGCTTGGCCATATTTCGTTCCTTAAAAAATACAGCCGGTTTTTCCAGATCGTGGGGCGATACAAAAAAGATCATCTTATCAAGGTGATGCTGTTTTGCCTGGCGCGCTTCTCGGTGTTTTCATTCCAGTATTACCTGGTCATTCACTTGCTGCTGCCCGCGCTGCCAGCCTTCCCGGTAATGATGATGGTGTTCAATAATTTTTTTGTGCAATCGGCATTACCCACGCTGGATATTATCGACGTTGGGCTACGCGGCATGACCGCTTCTACATTTTTTGGCTATATTACCGGCGAAAAACTGGCAGTCATAGCGGCGGTATCGTCGATATGGTTGACCAACCTGATCATCCCGGCTATTTTAGGTTCTGTTTTTGTATTAAAAATCAACTTCTTTGATAGAAATTCATAGTATTCTTTCGCTCTTGTGTACCGGTGTTTACCTCGGTGTCTTATGCTACCTCATCATCGGGTGGGCACGCTTAAAAACACCTCCTCCGTCATCGGCGAAAGCCTGCAAAACCAAAGTGACCGTTTTAATTGCCGCACGGAATGAAGAAGAAAAGATAGCCCTCACCATCGATGATATTTTAGCGCAGGACTACCCCGCCGAACTGTTCGAACTCATCATTGCCGACGATCATTCGACCGACCGGACATCTGAGATAATCGGCAGCTACGCCGGCAGGGGCGTACGGCTATTACAGCTGTGGGATGAAAAAGCCCTAAACTCCTATAAAAAGCGTGCTATTGCCGAAGCGATTAAACTCTCGACCGGCGATTTTTTGGTTTGCACCGATGCCGACTGCCGTATGGGCCCGCAATGGCTGTCATCCATTGTGAGTTATTATGAGAGTAACGACCTGGTGATGGTATCATCGCCGGTGGCCTATTTTGATGAGAAGAATTTATTTGAGCGCCTGCAAACTTTAGAATTTTCGTACCTCATCGGCATGGGGGCCGCCTTTATCGGTAACGGGCGCGCATCAACCTGTAACGGCGCCAACTTTGCCTATCGCAAGGATACTTTTTACGAAGTAGGCGGCTTTAAGGGGATAGACGACCTTGCCTCGGGCGATGACGAGTTGCTGCTGCAAAAAGTAGCGGAGAAACATCCCGGTAAAATCGGTTTCCTTAAAAAGCGCGAAGCCATTGTTTATACCCATGCCAAACACACCCTGCAGGAGTTTTTACAGCAAAGGCGGCGCTGGGCATCAAAATCGGTAAAATATAAAGATAAAAAGGTAGTGGCCGTAGCTATCGGTATCTGGCTGTTTAACCTCTCGATGCTGGTAAATGCGTTGCTGGGATTTATCAATACAGATCTCTGGAAGCTTTTGTTGTTGCAGTTTGCACTAAAAACCATCTTCGAAATCATATTCCTGACCCCTATCGACGTATTTTTGAAACGGGCCAACCTGGTGTTGCTGCTGGTGTTCTTATCGCCTGTGCATATTATCTACTTTGTATATGTCGGCATTATGGGCAACACCAAAAAGTACCACTGGAAGGGGCGCAACGTACAGTAACTAAAAAGGCCCTGTCCCGATAGCTATCGGGACAGGGCCTTGCTCACGATAATGATAATATATTTTAGTTATATACCACTGTTACGTTAACAGCGTTCATACCTTTTTTACCACGTTCTACTTCATACTGAACCGCGTCGTTTTCACGGATCTGATCTTTTAAGCCTGAAGAGTGAACAAACACTTCTTCACTGCCATCGGTTGGGACGATAAATCCAAACCCTTTAGTTTCGTTAAAAAACTTTACTTTACCTTGTTGCATTATATTTTTATTAAATTTAAGCAAAAGTGCAAATAAAATTTGGCTAAACAGCCTAAAATTTAATATTTATTTTAAAAACAGGCTTCAGGTATGTTTAATGGCAGTATTTACTCAACATACTGTCGGCTTTGTTGCTGCCGATGTTGCGCACAAACAGCCAGTCTTCGCAGGCGCTTTCTTTATCGCCTTCTTTTAATTTGCGGTTGGCCTGCTTTACCATCCTGTCGGCAAAATCATCGTCAAAACCCAGTTGTTCCTTGAGCGCGATGATCTCATTTTCCTTGGTCGTATCGGCTTTGCCCAGGTACTTATTGCTATAGTAATTGGTCACTGCATCAACCAAAGCCTGGCGGGCCTTGTAAGCCTCGATGGCTGCGCCCATATCGGTATTACCGTTTTCGCGGCAGCGGGTTTGGTCGGCGCTAAAATTGATAGGGATCACCAGGTTGGCGTTGGGGTCGTTATCTTCGGGGACTATCCATTTACCCGAGGTAAGTTTAAGCACGCGGATAGCCTCGTCATCAAGGTCGATACCCATGCCTTTGTAGATCTTAACGTTATGGATTCTACCCTGTGCGTCGATGTTAAAACTAACCTGTATGGTACCCGATATGCAATTTTGTCGCGAATATTCGGGGTATACCAGGTTCTCTTTTAAAAAATAAGCCAAAGCGTTTTCGCCGCCCTTAAGATGCGGCTGCGCCATGGCCCATCCAAAGCCGGCAAGCAATAAAATGGTAGTTATTATAAAGCGGTTCTTCATCCTTTTTATAATAAAACGCCTTTTTGTTTATTTGATTATCACCTGCTCCGGAAAACGGAGTATCAGGTTCGGGTCGGCAATATTCTGCCGGTAGCTTTCTTCTTCGGATGCGCGGCAGGCGCCCGGATAATCCCCTTTCCAACCCTGCATATCAAACATCAACTGAAAATGCAGGTGCGGCGCCCAACCACCGTTTTCTTCTGAGGAGCCGAATTCGCCCAGCGTTTCGTCTTTTTCAATAGCCATGCCTTCGGATAGGCCCAGGAGTGAATCTGTGCTTAAATGCCCGTACAGCGAATATAGTTTCAGACCATCGAGGTCATGTTCTAAAATAATGGTCGGGCCATAATTGCCCGCTCCGCTGTTATCGGCAAAGCTATGTACAATGCCCTGCATTGGCGCTTTTACCATCGTACCGGCATCGCCCCATACATCCACCCCCAGGTGTACGTTGCGTGGTTCACCATCAGTGTTGAACAGCGGCTTATTGTTGTACAGCGTACGATGCTCAAAATAGCCGCCTATACCGTATTTACATTTTTTCTCTTTCAAAGTCTTGAACAACCATTCGGAGAATAAAAAGGTATCGCCAATAATTTCGGGCGATAATTGCTTGCTGCCGGCAGTAAAATCGAGCGGCAACAGCTGGTGGCGTTTCGGATCGACGTAAACTACCTTGCTTATTTCGGCACCATGCCGGGCGATATACTGTTTAAGTTGCCGGTGCTTATCCATGCTGCTTATTCTTCGCTTTCTTTCTGGCGTTCTTCTTTGCTGATCTTGTCGAAGATCTTATCCATGCGCTCAACGTACTCGCTGGTATCGTCTATAAAAAACTCCAGTTGAGGGATGATCCTCACCTGGTCTTTAATACGTGCGCCCAGCTTATACCTGATCTCGGATGCGTGCAGCTTAATGGTTTGCAATGCGCTTTGCGTATTAGCGCTGTTAAAAAAACTCAGGAATATGCGGGCAAGCGCCAGGTCGGGCGTAACCCTAACCTTGGTAATGGTTACCAGGGTGTTTGGCAAAAAGCTCATCCCTTCGCGCTGAAATATGGCTGCAAGGTCTTCCTGTATCACTCCTGCAAATTTTTGTTGACGTTTTGATTCCATAAGTTAAATTTTTGACTCGGCAGTTAGATGATCACAGATTTTTCTGGATGGTAAAGGGCAATCACATCAACATCTGCTGTTTCACAATAATAAAGATTAAACTGCACATTTGGTTTTTAAACGGAAGAAAAAAACACGGATTGTTTATAACTGAACCAATAAATAATTATTACCTTGTTAAAGCGTTATACATCCAATTACAATTTTGTTGCATAAATTTATTCTTTGATAATTTAGGGTTATTTTTACCCGCAATCATCTGCCGCGTATAGTGAAAAGGTTTATCTTGTTACTGTTATTTATTGCTACCAATGCTACTGCCATTGCACAAAACGGATTCGACTATCATCAGTTTAGCATTGGTGCAGGCCTGGGAAGTACCATTGCTTATGGCAACACCGATACCAAGGTTACCAAAGCAGCTTTTAATTTTAATGTTAACTATAACGCCACGCCCTTTTTTACCTATACTTTAGAGACACAGTTTGGCCAGTTGGCCGGCGGGTCGCCTTATGATTATTATCAGCGCCAGTTTACCAATACTTATTTTGCGATGATGGCTCATGCCGACCTGCAATTGGGCGAATTAATCGATTATGAGTACAATGATGTTTCGAATGCGCTTAAGAACATTTATGTGGGCACCGGGGTAGGCTTCATGACAAATTCCATCACCTATATACAACTTACAATTCCGCCCGGGTTGAGTGGCAATGGCTCAAATGTTTACCCTTTTTTGCCTTCGAGCGTCAACGTTGTGGTACCGCTAAGGTTGGGTTACGAATTTAAGTTGTATAACTATTACGATATGCCCCGTTACCGGGTTGATTTTGGTTACAGTTTTAACACGGCATTTGGCAAGGGATTGGATGGCTATACCTCGCTGTCGTCCATCAAATTTTACAACTATCTTTCGGTAACTTTTAAGGTGGGCCTGGGTACCGTTACTAATTACCGTAAACCTGTACCGTACTATGGCTATTGAAGCATCACTTTATTCAATACCGCCTGCCAGTCGGGATAAGTTTTATCAGTCGCTTTTACTTTTTGGATGACGGTTAGGTATTGCGGATCGAAATAACCGGCCAGGCCCAAAGTTTTCAACCCGTTAGCCGGTTTAAATAAGGTGCCGGCTTTGTATTCGGCCTGCCCGTTCATGGCGCGTTTTTTATCAAAAGCCACTGTTGAGTTCACAAATTCGCCGTGTGTCTTCTCGCCGGTGATATAGGGCAAAAACCACTCCACCGATTTTTTGATGGACGATTGCTTATCCGACACGTAAGTATAATAGTCAACGCCGGTAGCGCGTTTTAATACGATGGCCAGTTTGAGCAACGGTTCGAGGTCGTAAGCATGATAGTGCAAAGCATCACGCAGTTTAAAATCAACTCCCGATCCATCAGCATACAGGTTTACTTCAATCTGTTTCTTTAAACCGTCGACAGTGAATTTTTGCAGCTCCGGGTCGTTTATCGCATAAGCAATTTCGCCCATAACTTTCAGGCGGTGCGAATTCCAGTTATTATAACCTGTTTCTTTATTGGGCTTCCAGGTTTTGATTTCGGCTGCGGCAACCTGCTTAAACCAATCGGTAATAACGGTATTATTTGCAGCATTGATATTGCCTTTCAGCATATCATAAGCTTCGATAGCGCCATCCAGGTTGGTATCGTCGATCGGGTCGCCTTTTGATTTATTGAGCTTTGCCCAGGCCAGCAGGTATTGCACAGCATTTTTCAGGTATTCCTTATCGCCATAAAGTTTATACACCAATGCCGAGGTATAGATCTTCTGTATGTCCTTCAAAGCAAAAGCCGTAGCTGTTTTTTTAGGGTCGCCTTCCAGTTTGCCTTCGCTCAGGATAGTATCTATCGGGTTAGGGCTCACATTCAGTGAAGCATCGGCAATGGCCTCATAATTTTTATACATAGCCCTTACCCCGGCATCGGCTTCTATCAGTTGCTTTAATTTACCGACCTCGGTATTATTCAAGCCAACATATTGCGCCTTAACCAAAAAGGAGGACGACAACAAAACTGCGGTGATAAAGATCTTCTTCATTATAAAAGGGTTGCGGTTTGTTTTAGAGGCGACAAGCGGGCAAAGGTTTAACCCCTGCTAATATAATAAATTATCGTAGGGGTACCTTTGGGTATGGATGGCTTTGGTGCGATCGTACAGCAACGCCCTGAACTCGTCAACATTCTCCTTATTCAGCGCCGAAATGAATATGGCCGGACTGTTATTTTTGGCCATCCAGCTTTGTTTAAAGTCCTGAAGGGTCATTTTCAGTTCAGGCTCTTCCGGATCGATAGCCACCGGTTTATAGGCGTCGATCTTGTTGAAAACGGTGATCACCGGCTTATTTATCGCGCCAAGCTCTTTCAGCGTTTCGTTAACCGTACGTATCTGATCTTCAAAATTAGGGTGCGAAACATCTACTACGTGGATCAAAATATCCGCCTCGCGAACTTCGTCGAGTGTCGATTTAAAACACTCTACCAAATGATGGGGGAGTTTACGGATAAAACCGACCGTATCCGATAACAAGAAGGGCAGGTTCTCGATCACAACCTTACGCACCGTAGTATCCAGCGTAGCAAACAGCTTGTTTTCGGCAAACACATCCGATTTGGAGAGCATGTTCATGATCGTCGACTTGCCCACGTTGGTATAACCCACCAGTGCTACGCGGATGAGCTGGCCGCGGTTTTTACGCTGTGTCTCGTTCTGCCTGTCAATCAGTTTCAGTTTTTCCTTTAACAGGGATATTTTGGTGAGGATGATCCGACGGTCGGTTTCGATCTGCGATTCACCCGGTCCGCGCATACCGATACCACCTTTCTGGCGCTCCAGGTGAGTCCACATACGGGTCAATCGCGGCAGCAGGTATTGTAACTGCGCCAACTCCACCTGTGTACGCGCCTGCGCGGTTTGCGCGCGGGCGGCAAATATGTCCAGGATGAGGTTGTTGCGGTCGAGGATCTTTACTTTCAGCTCGTTCTCGATGTTGCGCAGCTGCGATGGCGACAGGCCGTCGTCAAAGATCACCATATCGATCTCCTCCGAGTCGATATATGCTTTAATTTCTTCGAGCTTACCCGTTCCCACGAAAGTGGCACGCTCGGGCCGCTGCATTTTTTGGGTGAACATAGCCTCGGTTTTGGCACCGGCGGTCATGGCTAAAAACTCCAGTTCGTCAAGGTACTCCTTGCTCTGTTCGGCAGTTTGATCGGGAGTGATCACACCCACTAAAACTGCCCGCTCCTGCTTCACAGCAGTATCATAAAATTTTTGTTTCATTAAATATTCTTCGGATTACAAAGATACACAATCTTTATAAGAGGTTCTTTGTTCGATTGTTTAACGGGTCCACTAAAATTTTTGCCTGCTCATTTCCTGGCCATCCTTATATATTTTTATGCCAAATAACGTTCCATCTTCGTTATAAATCTTCACCTCACCATCTGGTTGCCCGCCTTTATAGTTTGCATCCACTTTAATTTTGCCAGTTTCAAAATATACCACCTGTCTACCTTCCCTTGCGCCATTCACATAATGCTGCACACCTTCAATTGTTCCATCTTCGCGAAAGTTCCTGACCTCACCATTGGCTTTTCCGTCGGCTATATTTTCAATACTTTTTATTTTGCCACTTTCAAAGTAGTGCCTTGATATTCCATTAAAGTTATGATTGGCTATAGTATTAACCCCTTCCAAATTCCCGTTCTCAAACCAATGTTTCCAGTTTAATAATATCACCCCATCGTAGTAGTCGCTATCTCTAACATTACCGTCTTCGTAATAATGAGTTTCCCAACCTACTCCATTATTATAATTTTTGGCCAGCTGATCCTTCCGTTTTTATAATATGTTCTCCATTTATCGCCTATCTGGTGATTCTTTGCGATTCCTTCAGCTTTTTTTCCCCCATTCTGATAAAAATAAACTTTAGGGCCATCCGTTAAAATATAATAATTAGTTGTGTCTTGCTGTAACAAAACGTATTCAAGAAGATGGCCATTCTTATCATAGTTAAAAATCGTATCAACGTTTTTACCCTCGACTAACTTACCCGTTTCGAATATCTTACCATTACGATAGAATAAGGTATATCGGCCGCTTTTTACCGTTCGATGATCGCCTATTGGTATCCACCGGCCTTTCCCGGTTTTTGCATCAACCCACCAACAGTTTTCATCGTTCCGTTTGCTTTGATCATCTATGCCGTCTTTACAGCCTATAAAGGTAAAAGCTGCTAAAATGATAATGCAATATCGTTTCATAATCTGTGTATGGTATGGGTTATACAAGTTAGCAACTCTTGGCGTTTATATGTTTATTGAGGTAACAATTGTTTTTGGAATATTTTGTAATTTTATATCATGACTTTGATAGAACTTAAAAAATCCATCCATCAAAAAGTTGACGATTTAAATGATCGTGAACTTTTGGAGTTAGTAGATGCATTAATTCATCGTAAAGATGAAGTTTTTGTTGTGCCGGAGCATATGGAAGCCGGGATTAGGCAAGGTATCATCGATATACAAAAAGGCGATGTTTTTACGATGGATGATTTTGAAGCTAAGTATGAGAAATGGCTAAAAGGATAGTCTTTTCAAAAAAAGCGTACGCCGATATTGATAGAATAGTTGAATTTAATAATCGCAGAAATCGATCAGATACTTATTCTAAGAAGTTTATACGGAATCTTCATTCCAGCCTAAAAACCCTTAGCAAACATCCACTACTCGGAATACGTACCAATCTACCCGATCAGCTTTTATTTGTTTGGGATACTTTTTACATTTTTTATACCAATACAGAAACTACGATCGAAATAACTTCAATATATCATCAAAAAGAAGACATTAATTTTTAAGTTACAACCCCTTCACAAACTCCGCCATCGCTTTCCCCGGATCAGCTTCCTTCATAAAATTCTCGCCGATCAAAAACCCGTTAAAGCCGGCCGCTTTTAATTGTTTAATGGTATCCACATTGCTGATCGCGCTTTCGGAGATCTTTAAAAACTCTTTAGGAATATGCTCAAATAATTTGAACGAGGTTTCAACAGATACAGTAAAATCGGCCAGGTTGCGGTTATTTACGCCGATAGCTGTGAGGTTAGGGTCGATGCTGCGCTGCAGTTCTTCCAGGTTATGCACTTCCAATAGCACATTCAAACCTAAACTTTTGGCTAAAGCCGCCATGCCCTTTATTTCCTGAGGGGTCAGTATCGCGGCAATCAGTAAAATGATATCGGCACCCAGTGCTTTAGCTTCCACGATCTGGTATTCATCGATCATAAAGTCCTTGCGGAGGATAGGCACCTGGTTAACGGCCCGCGCCTGGCACAGGTCGCCTTTGTTGCCCATAAAAAAATCGGTATCGGTCAGCACTGATAATGCCGAAGCACCAGCCGCAGCATAGGCCGCAGTAACCTCGGTAACTTTAACCTGATCGTTAATAATGCCTTTTGATGGCGATTTGCGCTTAAATTCGGCAATGATACCCGTCCGTTCCGGTGCCAGCAAAAACTCGCGGAACGAATAGGTTTCGCGCTTAAAGAAAGGCGAGCTTTCTAATTGCGCTACCGTCATTTGCTGCTTATCGGCCTCAACTTCTCTCTTTTTATTGATGACTATTTTATCGAGTATGTTCATGCCCCTTAACCCCCTAAAGGGGGAATTTATTGTCCTAAAATTGTTCTAAACATTTATTCTTATCAGCCCTTTGTCCCCCTTTAGGGTTAGCGGCCTTATATCTTCACAAAACTTTTGGCCACTGTATCCCTTGCTCCCCCTTTAGGGGGTTGGGGGGCCAGCCAGTTTTGCATCATTTCTTTACCATATTCAGTCAGCACACTTTCCGGGTGGAATTGTACACCTCGCACATCATACGTTTTATGCCGCAGCGCCATGATCGAACCGTCCTGCTCATCGATAGCGGTAACTTCCAGGTCGGCCGGCAAGCCTTCATTCGCTACCACCCACGAGTGGTAGCGGCCCACATCGAAAATCGATGGCAAGCCATTAAAAAGCACTTCTTTTACATCAGTTACTTTAATGGGCGTAGCAATGCCGTGCATAGGCCTGCTCAGGTTATACAAAGTACCGCCAAATACTTCGGCTATAGCCTGCTGGCCCAGGCACACGCCAAATATACTTTTTATCGGCGCGTATCTTTCAATCACCGGCAATAGCAATCCAGCCTCTGATGGTATACCCGGCCCGGGCGACAGGATGATCTTGTCGAACCGGTCCACATCTTCCAGCGCGAACTGGTCGTTCCTCCAAACCTCGCAGCTTAAACCCAGTTCGTTAACCAGGTGCACCAGGTTGTAGGTAAAACTATCGTAATTATCTATAATTAATATATTGCTTTCCATCTTGTTCGGTTTAATTAATTAACGCCTCGGTTTTTTGTGTTGGCTCGTTCAGGGTTTCGGCCATTTCTAACGCCTTGCGCAGGGCGGCTATTTTACTATTTACTTCATTCAGTTCGTTTACCGCGATGGAATCGGCAACAATACCCGCACCAGCCTGGTAATGCAATACGTTGTTTTTACTCAAAAACGAGCGGATCATGATAGCATGGTTAAAATCGCCGTTAAAACCTAAAAAGCCGATGGCACCGCTGTAAAAACTGCGTTTGGTTTTTTCGTTTTCATCGATGATCTCCATGGCCCGGTATTTTGGCGCACCGCTCAGCGTTCCGGCAGGGAAGGTGTCGGCTACGATCTTGAATGAAGATTCGCCATCTTTCAACCTGCCTTTTACATGCGAGACCAGGTGTATGAGGTGCGAGTAGTATTGTACTTCTTTAAATGCCTCTACCTTTACGTTTTCGCAATGGCGGCTCAGGTCGTTACGGGCCAGGTCGACCAGCATCACATGCTCTGCCGATTCTTTCGGGTCGTTCTCCAGCCTGCGTGCCTGCTCCACATCTTTCTCATCATCGCCGGTACGCTTAATGGTACCTGCTATCGGGAATATACTTGCCTCACGGTTTTTGATGGTGATCTGCGCCTCGGGCGACGAGCCGAAAATCCGGAAGTTACCGTAATCGAAATAGAACAGATATGGCGACGGGTTGATAGAGCGCAGCGCACGGTACACGTTAAACTCATCGCCCAGGAAAGGTTTTGAAAAAGCCCTCGAAGGCACGATCTGGAACACGTCGCCGCGATAGATGTGTTTCTTCATCTTTTCCACCATATCCATAAATTCCTGGTCGGTCAGGTTCGAGCTTTCGGGCCCGTTACTTTCAAACTGGTACTCGGGGAAGTTTTTGTTTTTGATCAGGTATTCCACTTTCTGCAAACCTTCATCATCGCAGCCATCGCCGTAGCAATTCTGGAAGATGTACAGCTCGTTTTTAAAATGATCTATCGCGATGATGTATTTATAGATATGGTATTGCATCACCGGTATCTTGCGGATATCGTTGTCATCAATTTTTAGCTTGATGGTCTCAAAAAACTCAACGGCCTCGTGGGTAAAATAACCAAACAAGCCGTTGCTGATCATCTTTAAAGGCGGTTGCTCCACCTCAAACGCTTTCAGGAACGATTCGATCTCGTTGGTTAGTTCAAAACTGCCGGCGGCGCTGGTTTGTATGCTGCCATCCGGATAGTTCTTTTTCAGTTCTCCATCGTTCAATACCAAACCCGCAATCGGTTCGCAGCAAACGTAGCTCATGCTGTTTTCGCGGCTGTGGTAATCGGAGCTTTCGAGCAAAAGCGAATTCGGAAAAACATCGCGCAACCGCAGATAGATGCTCACCGGCGTAGTGGTATCGGCAAGCAGCTTTTTGTAGGTTGTGGTTAATTTGTATGTCTTCATGTTGTGTTGTCGTTCAAAGTATCGTTAAATAAAAAAACCCGGCGAATTGGTATCGGCCGGGTTTCAATAGGTTTATAATTGTTAGTGATTCAACAGATCAATAAATCATCCGGCTGCCATTATTATATGGTGCCACCAAGTCAGGTTATGGGCGTTTTTGATCATTGTGGACGCAAATTTAGAAAGTTTTTCGAATTAGCAAACTTTTACATGAAATAATTTTCTTTTTAATTTATGCCGAAATCCCGAAAAACGGCCTGTGGCTTTGTACTATAGCAGCCACGATCACAACCACGGCCAGCACATAAAACAGTAATATGGCCCGGTGCTTGGCTTCGGGCAGCGTGGCTTTCTTCGAACGGATATGCCCGAAGGTGATCAGCGCTATCGCAAATAGCATCATCGACCAGTGCTCAACCGTCCAGTAACGGGCTTCCGTATCCTGCATGGTAGCCTTGCTGAAATCCTTTACATAAGGGCTCAAAAAGTACAGTATAAAACCGATCAGCAATTGGGTGTGTGCCGATATCATGGCGAACAGGTTGATCTTGCGGTTGCCTTCGGTGTAAGGCTTTTTACCGGTGTAGCCAACAAGCGCCTGTATAATGGCAACCAATATCAGTATCAGAACCACGTACCTGAAACCCGAGTGCAGGTACTTGAATATGCTGTAAGCGTTCATATCGATAAAGTTTTGCTGCGAATATACAAGAAATATCAATGCATGTGTTTTTTGCGCTTTTTTGTAACAAATACATTGATGCTTAGGCATCCGGGCAAAAATGACTGATCAGTTTTATATATTAGTGACTCAATACATTAACTGACAATCTTATTAACAATGAAAAGAACTCTACTCTTTTGTTTGGCTCTGCTATTGTTCCATTTAGCGCAAGCCCAGGAGACCTTTCCGGTTAACGGCGCGTGGGACGTACGACCGGGGCTCTACGCGTTTACCAATGCAACCATTGTTGTAAATGCCGATCAAACCATTACTAACGGAACGCTTTTAGTTAAAGACAGGCTTATCGAAGCCGTAGGCGCGGGTATCGCTATCCCCAAAGGATATATTACCGTCGACCTGAAAGGCAAGTACATTTATCCGAGCCTCATTGATGCCTATACAACCTACGGCATGCCCGAAGCGCCGCGCGCGCAATTTGGCGCCGGAGGTGCTGGCGGTGGCGGCTTTGGCCTCCGATCAACAGTAATGGTATCCACTAAATCTGGCCCTTATGGCTGGAACGAGGCTATCAAACCTGAAATGGCCGCCAAAGCAGTTTTTCATGTTGATGCTACCAAAGCGGCCGACCTGAAAAAAATTGGTTTCGGTACCGTACAATCGCTAATTCACGATGGCATTGCCCGCGGTACATCAATGGTGGTGGTTTTGGGCGACGAGCGGGATAACGAAGTTGTATTGAACGATGTTGCCGCAGCGCACTATTCGTTCAGCAAAGGCACCGCCGCAACTAATTATCCATCGTCGTTAATGGGTAGTATAGCGCTATTGCGCCAGACTTATTATGATGCTGCCTGGTATAAAAATCAAAAAGAAGAGTATAATATATCTTTAGACGAGTTCAATAAAACCCAAAGCTTACCGCAGATCTTCGAGGTAACCGACCCGCTGAATGTGATGCGGGCCAGCAAAATCGCCAAAGAGTTCGGCAAGCAATACATCTTTAAAACCGATGGCAAAGAGTATCAGCGATTGAATGAAATGAAAGCCACCGGCAGCAGTTTCATCATCCCGCTTACCTTCCCGTCGGCTTACGACGTTGAGGACCCCGCCGATGCCCGTAACATTACTTACGAACAGATGAAAGAGTGGGAACTCGACCCGACCAACCCTGCCACACTCGAAAAAGCGGGCGTTCGATTTGCCATTACCACTTACGGGTTAGATAATAACACTACTTTCTGGGCCAACCTCCAAAAAGCGATGGATTTTGGTTTGACCGAAAAACAAGCCTTAAATGCATTAACCACTATCCCTGCCGAAATGCTGGGCGTTAGCGATAAGGTAGGTACCCTTACTACCGGCAAGCTGGCCAACTTCCTGATCACTTCTGCCGACCTTTTCAAAAAAGACAACGTAATTTATGAAAACTGGGTTGAGGGCCGCAAATACGTGGTAGGCAAAATGGAAGTTACCGACCTGCGCGGCGCTTATAACCTAACAGGCGCAGGCTTATCAAATATTACTTTAAACCTGAGCGGCGCTACCCCGGCAACTGTCAGCCTTTCGGCGATGCATACCGGCGTAGATAGTACACGTACACAAGGCACCTTTACCCGTACCGGCGATGGGGTAAGCTTTTATTTCGACCTGAAAGGTAACCCGACAGGCAATATCCGCCTCGCCGGTACCATCACTTCGGTATCCCCTGTTACCATGAAAGGTTTTGCTACATTGCCCGATGGCACTTCTACACCCTGGGTAGCTACTTATACCGGCCCTGCACAAGCCGGCGGCCCGGGCGGCTTCGGCGGTCGTGGCGGAAACAATGCCAATGCAGCTAAAACCCCAACCAATGTTGGCCCGGTAATTTATCCTTTTGTAGCTTATGGCAATGCCGAAATACCGAAGGTTGAAACAGCTTTGTTTAAAAACGCAACGGTCTGGACAAACGAAAAAGAAGGTATCCTGAAAAATACCGACGTACTGATCGAGAACGGCAAGATCAAAGCTGTGGGCAAAAACCTCAGCGCACCGGCCGGTGCCCGCATCATCGATGCTACCGGCAAACACATTTCGCCGGGTATTGTGGATGAGCACTCGCACATCGCCATTACCGGCGGCGTTAACGAAGGCACACACTCGGTTACAGCCGAAGTTCGCACCGCCGACGTGATCAACTCCGAAGACATCAACCTTTACCGCCAGTTAGCCGGTGGCGTTACCATCTCACACATCCTGCACGGCTCGGCCAACCCCATCGGCGGCCAGCTGCAGGTTATCAAACACCGCTGGGGTTTAGCTCCTGAAGAACTGAAAATGGAAGGCGCCGATGGTTTCATCAAATTCGCCCTGGGCGAAAACGTTAAAGGCAGCAATAACTTCGGCATCAACACCAACCCGCGTTTCCCGCAAACCCGTATGGGCGTTGAGCAGGTTTATGTCGATGCGTTCCAGCGTGCTAAGGAATACAAAGCCGCACGTGCGGTAAAAGGCAGTACCGTACGCCGCGACCTGCAACTGGATGCACTGGTTGAGATCCTGGATAACAAACGCTTCATCACCTGCCACTCGTACGTGCAAAGCGAGATCAACATGCTGATGCACGTAGCCGATTCGATGGGCTTCCACATCAATACCTTTACCCACATCTTAGAGGGTTATAAAGTTGCTGATAAAATGAAATCGCGCAATATAGCCGGCTCAACCTTCAGCGACTGGTGGGCCTACAAAAACGAGGTAGCCGAAGCTATCCCGTACAACGGCAAGCTGATGCACGAGGTTGGTTTGGTAACCGGCTTCAACTCGGATGACGAGGAAATGGCCCGCCGTTTGAATCAGGAAGCCGGCAAATCGGTTACCTATGGCAAGATGAGCGAAGAAGAGGCCCTGAAACTGGTTACGCTTAACCCGGCTAAAATGCTGCATATCGATAACAAGGTCGGCAGTATCAAAGTTGGTAAAGATGCCGATATCGTATTATGGTCGGCCGATCCGCTTTCTATCTACGCAATTTGCGAGAAAACCTATGTAGATGGCGTACCTTACTGGGAACTGGATAAAGATGCCGCCAAGCAAAAAGCCCTCAAGGCCGACGAGGCCCGCCTGATCCAGAAAATGATCGAAGCTAAAGGCAGCGGCGCTACAACACAACGTGCCGGATTCGGCGGCCGCCGCCGCCCGCAATACGAGTGCGAAACAACTGAAGATGAACAGGCTGATTTTGTATCGGGTTTAGGTAATTCACAAGGTGGTTCAAAATAATCCCATTAAGAGAAAAACAATCATGAAGAAGATATTTTTAAGTTTAGGAGGATTATTGCTGGGCACTATCCTTACCTATGGGCAGGCAACTATATCGCCGGCCAAACCGCAATCTGGTCCTATCGTCATCACCGGCGCTACCATACACGTAGGCAACGGCCAGGTGATCGACAACGGCTATATCGCTTTTGATAAAGGCAAGATCACCGCTGTGGGATCAGGCGCAGCGCCGGCAATAAGCGGCGCTAAAACCATCGACGCCACCGGCAAACAAATCTATCCGGGTTTTATCTGCCCTATCACTACTTTAGGTTTGATCGAGATCGAAGAGGGTGCCAAAGGCACTGTAGACGACCAGGAAACCGGCGATATGAACCCCAACGTACGTTCGCTCATCGCTTTCAATACCGATTCGAAAGTTATACCTACGGTGCGTTCAAACGGGATTTTACTGGCGCAGCCAACTCCTGACGGCGGTACCATTTCGGGCCAGTCGTCGGTAATGATGCTCGACGGCTGGAACTGGGAAGACGCCGTGTACAAAGCCGATATCGGCGTACACCTGACCTGGCCGGCCGTGGCAGGCGGCAGGCGCCGTGGCGGTGGTGGCGGCGGTATTCGTGGCGCTGCAGCAGTAGCCGGTGGCGAAACGCCCGCCGAACGTGCACAAAAAGCCCTGGATAACCTCGACTCATACTTCGCACAAGCCAAAGCTTACGCCGAAGCCAAGGCGCCCGTTAAAAACCTGCGCTTCGCAGCTATGGCCGGTTTATTTAATGGCACGAAAAAGCTGTTCATCAATGTCGACGGCAGTAAAGAGATCTTACAGGCTATCGCTTTCGCCAAAAAATACGGTATACAACCGGTACTCGTCGGCGGTAAGGAAGCTTACCTCGTTGCCGATGTATTGAAAGAGAACAACGTACCTGTAATCCTGAAAGAAACCCAGGCTTTGCCTCCAAAAGACGATGACGATGTATATTTACCTTACAAAATGCCAAAGATCCTGCAGGATGATGGCGTGCTGTACGGCTTAACCGGTATCGGTTTCTGGCGCCAGCGTAACCTGCCCTTCGAGGCCGGCCAGGCCGTAGGTTACGGTTTAACTAAAGAACAGGCCGTATCGATGATCACCCTCAACAATGCCAAAATATTAGGCATCGATAAAACTACAGGCAGTTTAGAAACCGGCAAAGATGCCAACCTGTTCATTTCGAATGGCGATGCATTGGATATGATCAGCCTCGATGTCACCCGCGCCTTTATCCAGGGCCGCGATATCAACCTCGATAACCTGCACAAACAACTGTACCGCAAATTCAGCGACAAATACGGAGTAAAAGCCGATTAAGGTTTTGAATCAAATTGCGTAAATCATCAAGCGACGGGTTTTGAACCCCGTCGCTTTTTTTGTTTACCCAGAGCAGACATGAGTAAATATGGGTTGTTAAGTATTGATTTTCCAATGCAAAAAAACAATCATTCATTCAATAACTCAATCCCTGCCAGCCGGCAGGCGGGCTTCAAACATTAAACCCAGGGGGGGGGGAATTGTAAGAGATTTCCAGGCGTTTTCTATTCAATTTACGCCGTTGTCGGTGCCGTCTCAATAACTTCTCAAAACTAAACACATGGGTATTTATGGGTATCTGTGTCACGTCCTGACTCATGCTTTTTGATTCTATTTCAGGGCGTTCCCTGTGGGCCGCGCTTTCCGCTCATACTACACCGGCCTTAGCCACTGGGCCGGTATCCCTGCCCGTCCGGCAGGCGGGCGCTGCAATCTAACGCAGCTTCCCGTTAGCACATAGGTATTCTTCGGTATTTTCAAATAACTCCTTGTCTTGATTCCTGACTCTGGCATCCTGACTCTTTATCAGGGGGAAATTGTAAGAAATTTTTCGGCAGATCAGGAACCTGATCAAGCCCAATAAACCAAGAGGCTTTGCGCCTTAGCCCTAAATTTACGCATTTTTAGGCGCATATACAAGCAATACTCAACCTATATAAAACAAAAAAAGCCCCGGCAGGCAACCGCCGGGACTTTCACTTATCAACTATTTATTAAACAATGTGTTTCAAAGAATGTCCTATACCCCTATTTGTTGGTATAGTAATTTAAACCCGGCGCGTTAAAGTATATTTCCGGGTATTTGGTTTGAGGGTCGGTAACCGGAAGGGACGGCCTTGCACTGGCTTTAAGGGTAATGCTGGTATTTGGTACCGCATAATCAGCTGCCAGGCCTTTTAATACCAGCGTATAATAACGTCCTGGTGTTAACGGCGGTGCTGTAGTGGCACCCAGCTTGGTGGTTGTGCCAGTCAAATACGCCTGGAAGGTATAAGTAGTAGTGCCCAACGCATTAACCGGAACGGCCACAAACTGACCGATTGTGCCATACGACACATTAGTTATAACAGTTGCTGTAGTAGCACTACCACCAGTTGGCGTATAGGTACCCGCAATATCAACCGCGCCGCCGTTGGGTATCATGTGCGCAAGCCTTACATAAGCCATACCCGCTGCCGGAGTTGGGAATACATCCTTTACCACAAACGAAGTTACAGGCGTGGCTACCGAACCCGGCAGGCCCGAAGTGATGATAGAATAGGCGTCGCCGCTTGTAGTTGCCTGGGTTACGTTGGTAATCACCGTTGCCGGGGCAACCGTTTGCGGGCTGATTAAAGCCGGTACCGGTGTTGAGGCCACTACCTTGATAGCGGTGTTGCCCGATGCAACTACAGCATAGTTACTTGCCGGAAACACGCCGTTAAATATGTAACCGGTGGTTATAGAGCCTGGCAACGCGTTATCGGTTACCGACACGGTTTGCTGCGGCGTAACCTGTACGCCATTGGCATATGCATCAAGTGCAGGCACACCCGGCGCGGCGTGAAAGAATTTGAGTTGTACACCCGAAGCAGCTACGCCAGCTTGGGTTATCACACTTTTGTCGCAACTTGATAGTGCAAACGCAACCGCACAAGCCGCTATATAAAATATTTTTTTCATGTTGTTTCGCTTTTAATTACGGTAAAATAAACCATGGTTTTTTAGTGTGATAATCCGGGGCTAAAGCGCCAATATTATTCAAAGCCGGTACGTTCCAAATGTACTCCGAGTTGTAACGCGGCCTTAACAGGTAAACCTGTTTACCTGCATTATCAGGATACAATGGGGATGGTTTTTGGAAACCCTGGAATATCGATGTATCGTAGCTATACCTGCGCTCGTCGCACCAGGCCTCTATAGCACCCCAAACATACAGTGCGATGAATTTTTGCTGCAGGATATCGGCCAGTGTTAAGGTAGCTGCCGATTGCTTTACGCAAGGGCCGGTTAAGTACGCTGTTTTAGCAGCGGCGCTTATCACGTTTTGCGTACCCGTTAAATTGTCTCCCTGTGGTGGGTTGCTGCAAAAATCAAGGCTACCTGTTATACCGTTAATATAAGCTGTGTACGCACCTGCCAGGTCGCCCTTCTTAAACAAAGCTTCGGCTTTGAAGAACTGTACTTCGGCATAAGTATCTAAAACCCCCCTCGCGTTGTCGTTATAGATATACTTTTGCGTGGTACCTGCATTCGAAGGATAGGCAGCGCCGGTATAACCGGTGCCGTTACCGTTACTAAACAGGTATGGTATTAAGGTGTTGGCATCTGCTGAGTTTGGGTCGGCGCCTGCGCCAATCACACCACGGTAAACGCCATCTTTACTCTGCGCTATCAGGATATTAATGCGCGGGTCTAAAGTATTGTTAGGGGTCGACGAACCGGTGAAGATACGACCGTCGAGCAAACGAACAATAAAATCCGATTGACGGAACGAACCCAGGTTCGCCCGTAGTGGCCCCCAGAAATTCGAATCGCCCGATACCGAACCATTATTTTTTATGCTGGCGTTATCGGCATTGCTCACAAACGAGCTATCAACATATTTGGCAACAAGCGTTGGGTTAAATATTGATTTGTTGGTTAAATGTAACTGGTTTTTGGCCAAAATGGCATAACAAAATTTGATCCATTTGGTGCGATCGCCGTAGTACATATAATCACCAACTTTAAGGGCCGGGGATATAGTCAAGTGGTCGGTGTTGATAGCCAGGTTAAAGTAGTTGATGGCCATCTGCGCATCTTTTACAACTTCGGCATAAACATCCTCGGGTACATCATAGTCAAAAGTAAGGCGGCTTGGGTCAAACGCTTCCTTTACTATCATGTTGTTGTACTCGTCGGCACCAGCCTGCCATCCCCAGGCGCGCATGGCCCAGCCCGCACCAACATAGTCCCATTGTTGTTTTGGTATGGCATCCTGCCAAAGCAAGCCGGTATTGGCACCAAGGCTGAAGTAAACCGAGCGCCAAATCTCGCCGCCGCTGTCGCTTCCCACAGCATACCCTTCCTGATCCCAAACATTTTGTGATGCCGATGAGCCCCATATCTGCGCATACTGCCCTACAAAACGGCTATCAAACCAAACGCCGCGCTCCATGCCGGCCAGCATCGATGGCATTAAAGCTGATGCCGAAACCGCTACCGGTGCATTGGGGTTGTTATTTACATCTACATATTTTTTACAGCTGCTCGCCGTACAAAGCGTTAAGGCTGCAAGTATTGTATATTTTATCTTTTTCATTGTCTCTTAAATTTATAGCTTAACCTTTAAACCTAACGAAATTACACGCGGGGTTGGCAGCGTTCCGAAATCAAAACCACTCGAACCCGGGCCTGTTTCCGATGCGTTGTTACCATTCACATCAGGGTCGGCACCGGTGTAATTCGTCCACATAAACACATCGGTAGCGGTTACAAACACGCTCGCAGCTTTAAACAGCTTTTGCCTGCTTAGTATGGTTTGTGGCAATTTATAGCTCAAAGTAATATCTTTAAGTTTCAGCCAGTTGATGTTGTGCTCAACAAAGTCGGCATCGATATTACTGGTATAGTAAGTGTTTTGATAGTATGGTGTGATCTGGATAGTGTTAACCGTTGGGTTAGCGGTGTTTTCCTTGCCATCTTTAATAACACCCGGTACTATAACAGGTGTCAGGCGGTCAAGCGTACGGGTACTTAAACCGTAACGGGTTAAAAACAACTCATTGCCGTTAAATACGTCGCCGCCTTTGCGGATATCGAACAGGAAGCTCAGGTCAAAACCTTTAAAGCTAAAATGGTTACCCAAACCTACCTGGAAGTTGGGTATCCTATCGCCAACGGTACCAAAGGTTGCATTGCTGATAGGCAAACCGCTTTGCGGGTCAACCAATATCTGACCGGCATTGTTGCGTGCATAATTGTAGGCTGCTATATTGCCTGTGCTGCTGCCTGGGAATACGCTCACGCGTACGTTCGAGTACAACCAGGTATCAGAGTTATAATACTCAGGCAAGCCGCCTAAACTTTTAACGGTACCGTGCGCTTTGGTAAAATTAAGCAACACATCCCAGCTAAAATCTTTTGTTTTAACAGGTACGCCCGTTAAACTTATCTCAACGCCATGGTTATCAACTTCGCCACCATTGATATAGGCCAAAATGTAACCTGTGGCGTAGCTGGTGCGAGGCGCAAATATTTGGTTAGTGGCCACCACACTGTAGTAGCTGATATCGGCACCTAAGCGGCCTTTAAATAACTGAAATTCAACACCCAGGTCGAGTTCTTTATCACGCTCAGGTTTCAACAACGGGTTGTTGCCGGTTACGTTATAAGCAAACCCGCCGCCGGTTGTGGTTTGTTGCGATAAGGTTGATAATATCTGGTAAGGGGCATAAGGATCTTTACCTACCTCTGAGTATGATGCGCGGATCTTTCCATACGATAACCAGTTGCTGTTTTTAAGCGCTGGTATTTCGGTAAAGATATAACCCAAACCTACCGATGGATAGAAGTAATGATCTTGTGTAGTACCCGATAGTTTTGACGAATACTCTTCCCTTGCAGTTGCGTTAAGCGTTAAAGCCTCCTTGTAAACCACGCTCAGGTTAGCAATACCCGATGCGTACCTAACACGTTTCAGGTAATCTGATGTACGTTGTTTGGTAGGGTCGGTGTTGTTAATGCTGTTAAAGTTAGGCTGCGCAAAGTTTTGTCCGTAAAAACCATTCACGTCATCGCTGTTGTTAATAATCTCGGCACCTACGCGTAGCGTTGTGCGGAAATTACCGAAGGTTTTTTTAACGGTCGCAAACACGTTACTGTTGATCTGCAAGTTGTTGTCGTTGAAATTATCAATGATACCATTTGCACCAATACCCGTTGTTGCAGCAAAGCTGTTTACCGGCGAATTTTGGTAAGCCGAGCTTGCCTGGCTGGTGTAATTGTTACCGGCTGTCGAAGCAAAGTCGATACCCACAATACCGCGGAAGTTTAACCATGGCGTAGCGTCGAACGACAGGTCGGCGCTGGCTTTTATACGGTTGGTTTTATCTTCGCTGATGTTGTTGTGAGCATCCCAAATAGGGTTGTCAAAATCAATGCTGTTATCGGCTAAACTGGCTGTCGACGGGATAAGCGTTCTTTTCGAACCGTCAGGGTTTTGATAGTTCCTAACATCATCATAAGTAGGCCATGTCAACGCGTCGATGTAAGTACCCGTGTTACCCTTATTCAATTTACGGTTGTCAATATTAAAATAGTTAAAAGTAGCGCTGCTGGTTAGTTTAGATGATAGTTTGGACTGACCCGAAAAGAACAACGATAATTTATCATTATATGCTACCGGTAATACACCTGTTGCATTCCTGAACTGTGCCGAAATACGATACGATGACTGATCGTTACCACCTTCGAAAGCTACATTATTGGTAACCGTTTTACCGGTTTGCATAATGTTTGCCAGGTTATTATAAGTCGTGGTACCAGGCGCGTAAGCAGGGCCAAAGGCTGTACGTACGGTAGTGCTGGTAGCACCGTTTTGCCCTACACCAAATACGGTTTGTACTTGGGGGAAGCGGTAAGCGGTAGCAAAACCAAAGTTGTTATCATAGGTAAACGAACCATTTCCGGCGTGGCCCTTTTTGGTAGTGATAACGATAGCACCGCCAGAAGCTGATGAGCCGTAAACTGCAGCAGCATCGGCTCCTTTTAATACTGTTACCGATTCAATATCATCAGGATTAATATCTGCAATACGGTTGGTAAAGTCGGCACTGCGGTTCGGGCCGTTCGATGCTAACAATTGCTGGTCAACAGCATCGTTACTAACGCGCACCCCATCAACTACAAACAAAGGGTTGTTGCTGCCACCTATAGAATTGTACCCACGCAATACAATTTGCGATGAAGCGCCCGGGGCGCCACTTGTACTGGTCACTGTTGCTCCGGCTACACGACCTTGTAAAGCGTTCAAAAAGTTTTCGCGTTGGGTATTGGCAATATCTTCACCTTTTACCGTCTGCACTGGCGATGTCAGGTCGCGCTGACTTTGTTTAACGCCGAAAGCGCCGGTTACAACAACCTCATTAAGCGCATGGCTGTCTTGTGCCAGCTGTACGTTAATTATTGTTGATGCCCCTACAACCTTTTCCTGCGTAACAGTCCCGATATAACTAAATACCAGTATTTGGCCTGTATTGACAGAGATACTGTAAGCACCGTTAAAATCGGTAGTGGTTGCCTTTTGTGTGTTTTTAACTTTAACAGTTACCCCCGGTAGCGGGGAGCCGTCGTCGGCGGCTACGACCTTCCCTTTAACAGTTACTGTTTGTGCAAACGAAGTTGCTACATAACAAAATACTGCGAAGAAAAGAGTGAGTAGAGCTTTTTTCATACATGATTTGTTTAATGTTAGTTATTTATTTGTGTTTGGTAGTTGGTGCGTTTTTGGTGATTATTGTATCAGTTAGTGCAAATCAATTCGAATGCTTAGTGTCCAACCCGTCGAAACCTGCAATAAAATGCAATAAATTTAGTTATCTTAACTGATAAAGCTAATTTATGCAAATTAATTTTTATTTCTTGCATATTTTATACAATTTTATTTTCGATACATGCAGAAACCCGCAATATTTAACCTAAACAAGTTTTTAATTAACTAACATGCTAAAAAAAGAACGCCATTCGCTTATCATTAAACAGGTTAATTTACACAATAAGGTGCTTTCTGCCGACCTTGCCCTGCAGTTAAACGTGTCTGAAGACACCATTCGCCGCGATTTGAACGAGATGGATGAGGCCGGCGAAATTGTAAAGGTACATGGCGGCGCACTGTCGCGCTCGTACCACTATCCTTTTAAGTACAGCGATGTTTACGCCGCTGATGCCAAAAAGAAGATCGCACACAAAGCGATCAGCTTAATTAAGGATGGCATGGTTATTTTAACAGGCGGCGGCACCACCATGATCGAGATGGTGGGAATGTTACCCAAAACCTTAAGCGCTACCATATTTACGATAAGTCCGCTTGTTGCCCTGCAACTGGCCGATCACCCGCTGATCACCGTCATCCTCATAGGCGGGCAGTTTTCAAAAAACTCGCAGGTTTGCGTTGGCCCGCAGGTTACGGGTTATTTAAACGAGATACGTTTCGATTTTTGCTTTCTAGGTACCAATGGCATTTCGTTGAGCGACGGTGTTACCGATTCTGACCTGGATATCGTCCAGGTAAAAAAGTCGATGATCCGTTCGTCGAACAAACTGGCAGTGATGTGTATTGCCGAAAAACTCAACTCTTCACAGCGCATACGCGTTTGCGAGCTGAGCCAGATCAGTTGCCTGATAACCGACCTCGACCCGACAGATCAGATCTTACAGGCTTACAGCCGCGAAAATATACAGTTATACTGATCTAAACAGGAAAGCTGATCTTCCCCATCAGCGTCGCCGGGTTCGTTCCGATGGCAATGGGTTCGCCGCAAAGCGTTTCATTACCCAACAATGCAAAAAGTATGGCCTCTTTAGCATCCGGGTCGATGCCCAGACCGGCAGTACTGCTGATACTTACATCTCGTAAACCTTGTTGCAGTTGCTTCATGATGAACGGATTGCGGTAACCACCGCCACTTACAAACAATTTCAAATTTTTACCCGGATAATTGTCCCGTATAACACTCACAATAACTTTTGCCGTTAAAGTGCTCAGGGTAGCTACTATATCCGCCGGTGTTATATTTTGTGTGCCCGATAATTGCTGCGCCCGCTCCACATAGCCTAAATTAAATAACTCGGGGCCGGTGGTTTTAGGGAAACTTTCTTTAAAAAAGGAATGTGACAACAGCTCGTTTAATAAAACTTCATTTACTTCGCCCGAAAAAGCGATCTTACTGTTCTCATCAAAATCGCGATTAAAGTACTTCTTGCAGGCTGCATCAATTAAGGTATTCCCCGGGCCGATATCAGTGCACATAATTTTAGCCGGATCGCTATCTGCGGGCAGATAAGTCAGGTTGGCTATACCGCCCATATTTAACAAAATGCGGTCCTCACCGGCCTTAGTACCCAAAAGCACATCGCCGTATAAAGCCAACGGAGCTCCTTCGCCACCTGCTGCCAGGTGCTTTTGCCTGAAATCGCTGATGGTCAGAATGCCGGTTTTTACAGCCAGGTGGTCGCCATCACCAATTTGCAGGGTTGCGTTGGGGTAATCAGCGTTTAAATGCAGGCGCTTAGGCGCGTGATAAATGGTTTGCCCGTGGCTGGCGACATAATCAACATCGAGCGGATCAATGCCCCATTTTTCCAAACAATCCAGCACCAACTGCCCATGAAAATTACCAATGTACGCGTTTAGTAAGGTAAGCTTTTCGAGATTGACAGTTTGTTTGGAAAACACCTCGCGAATGGCGTTTTTAAATTCGGTCGAATAAGGTAAAGTTGCAAATTCATGCAAATAAATTTGCGTTTTTAAACCATTTCCTGCAAACCTGCAAAGCGCCACGTCCAATCCGTCGAGCGAGGTTCCCGACATCAGGCCAATGCCTAACCTTTCGGTTTTCGAGGCTATTTCAACCAGTTTTGTGAGATTGCTGTTTAAATGCTGCATTAATCAAAGATAAAGATATCGCCACGCATAAAATTATTTTTTTTATGCATCTATGTGCAGGGTTCTGATATATTTGCTTAGAATTTACCTTTTCTTTATCATATGGCCAGATTAAATTTATTAGAAGAAACCCGGTACGAAAAGCTGCCGGTGACTGTCTATCCCGACCAGTTAACCGCATCGGTAAAAGTTGCACAACGTATTGCAGCCCTCATCCGGTCAAAAAAAGAAAAGGGCGAAAAGGCCGTTCTGGGCCTGGCGACCGGAGTTACCCCTTTGCAGGTTTATGCCGAATTGGTGCGTATGCATAAAGAGGAAGGACTAAGCTTCAGCAATGTAATTACCTTTAACCTGGACGAGTATTATCCCATGAAGCCCAAGGCTGCCCAAAGCTACGTGAGCTTCATGAACGAGAATTTGTTCAACCATGTGGATATCAATAAAAACAACATCCACATCCCTGATGGAAATTTAAAGAAAGAGTTTATACAGTCGTTTTGTTACGATTACGAACAAAAGATCAACAGCCTTGGCGGCCTCGACCTGCAGATATTGGGCATCGGCCGTACAGGCCACATCGGTTTTAACGAGCCTGGCTCGGCGCCCAACAGCGGCACCCGCCTGGTTACGCTCGACGACCTGACCCGCAGCGACGCCTCGCGCGATTTTGGCGGCAAGGCCAACGTACCTACCAAGGCCATCACCATGGGTATCGGTACGATATTTAAGGCCCGCGAGATCATCCTGATGGCCTGGAGCCAGAAAAAGGCCCCGATCATTAAAAAAGCCGTCGAAGGCGAAATATCGGGCGATGTACCGGCAACCTTCCTGCAGTTATCAGATAATGTGGAATTTGTGCTCGATGCAGGCGCAGCATCGTCGTTAACCCGCTTCGATACGCCATGGCTTGTTAAAGATTGTGCCTGGGATAACACTTTAAAGAAAAAAGCGGTGATCTGGCTGGCCCGTACTGTAAACAAGCCGGTTTTAAAGTTAACCGAAGACGATTACAACAACCATGGCATGGCCCAACTTGCCGTTGAGCTGGGTCCGGTTTACAACATCAACATCGATATTTTTAACCAGATACAACATACCATTACCGGCTGGCCCGGAGGCAAACCCAATGCCGACGACAGCGACCGCCCCGAACGCGCTTACCCGGCACAAAAACGGTCGGTTATTTTTTCGCCTCACCCCGATGACGATGTGATATCGATGGGCGGCACATTTATCCGCCTGGTCGACCAGGGGCATGATGTGCATGTGGCTTACCAAACATCGGGCAATACTGCCGTTTGGGATGATGACGTGTTGCGTTATATGGAGTTTGCCATCGATTTTAACCATAGCATCGGCGAAAGCAACGCCAGGCTGAAAGCCATATATGAGGATATGCGCAAGTTTATTGCATCCAAACAGCCAAACCAGGTTGATACGCCCGAAGTGCGCGATGTGAAAGGTTTCATCCGCAAAAGCGAAGCCATATCGGGCGCCCGTTATGCCGGATTAGAGGATAATCATATCCACTTTATGGCGCTCCCTTTTTACGAGAGCGGTAAAACGCAGAAGAACACCGTTGGCGAAGCCGATATCAAGTTAACCATGGATCTTCTGAAAAAAATAAAACCGCACCAGGTATTTGCCGCCGGCGATTTTGCCGACCCGCACGGTACGCACCTGGTTTGTTTTAACATCATACTGGCAGCGCTTAAACGTTTGAAAGAAACCGAAGACTGGGTTAAAGATTGCTGGCTATGGCTTTACCGCGGTGCCTGGTTTGAGTTTGATGTGCACGAGATCGAGATGGCTGTACCCTTATCGCCGCAGGAGGTGGAACGTAAACGTAACGCTATCTTCAAACATCAGTCGCAAAAAGACAGGCCGGTTTTCCCGGGAGAAGACGCGCGCGAATTCTGGGTACGCGCCGAAGACCGCAACCGCGATACTGCCTGCCAGTACGATAAGCTTGGCCTGGCCGAATATGAGGCAATGGAAGCTTTTGTACGGTACAAATACTAATCGGTGAGTGGGGATTGGTGAACAGGAGGCCGTTGGACCGGTTTGTAATTTATTTTATATCTTGGATATTATTTAACCAAATAAACCCCTTTTAGCATGAAACAAGCCCTGGGCCCTAACCGCCTGCTATCACTCGATGTTTTCAGAGGCATAACGGTTGCCGCAATGGTACTGGTAAACAATCCTGGCGACTGGGGTCATATCTATGCCCCGCTTGAACATGCCGCCTGGAACGGGTGCACCCCAACCGACCTGATATTTCCCTTCTTTTTGTTTATCGTCGGCGTTTCTATCGTGTTTGCCATGGAAACAAAAAAGGCCGATCCGGCCAATCACAAAAAGCTGATGCTGAATGTGTTGAGGCGGGCGGGCATCATTATGCTCCTGGGGTGGCTGCTATCGGCATATCCATTCTATAATTTCAACGAACATCACTTCATCAACCTGCATACGCTGCGCATACCAGGTGTATTGGTCCGTATCGGTATCGTATTTGGCATCTGTGGCACGCTTTACCTCAATACTACCCGCAAAACCCAACTATGGCTGTTCTGGATATTCCTCATTGGCTACTATCTGATCATGACCCTGGTACCTGTTCCTGGTTTTGGCCCGGCAAACCTCCAGCCCGAAACCAACCTTGGCGCCTGGATAGACCGCACTTTGATAGGCGAAGCTCATTTATGGAAAGAATCAAAAGTTTGGGACCCCGAAGGTTTACTGGGCACCATACCTGCGTGCGGCACAACCTTGTTCGGCATCATGATCGGCACCTGGCTCAAGCGTAAGGATAAAGACGAAGCCACCAAAATAGCCTGGATGTTCAGCACCGGTTTGGGTGCGGTGATGCTGGGTTTATTGTGGGATTTGTTTTTCCCGATCAATAAGGCACTTTGGTCGAGTTCGTATGTTTTATATGCGGGCGGCCTCTCCACCTTAGGTTTGGCTTTTTGCTACTGGATAATTGATGTTCAGGGTTATAACCGTTTCGTCAAACCTGCGGTTGTTTACGGTGTCAATGCTATTTTTGTATTCTCGTTTTCGGCAATACTGGTGCGCACACTGGGCTTTATCCACGTCACCGAAAAAAAGATAACACTAAGCCAGTATATTTTTCAAACGGTGTTTAAGCCCCATTTTTCGCCGGTAAACGCATCGCTGGCCTGGGCCATTTGCTTTAACCTGTTCTTCATGCTCATCCTGTGGATCATGTATAACCGTAAGATCTTTATCAAAGTATAAATTACCTGATAACAGTAATGTAGCCGGATGTATTAATAGAGGTACGGAAGTATGTATTAACCGCTGTAAGTACCCAATAATACGTCCCGCCCGGAACAGGCTTACCATCAAACTTACCATCCCATAATTTATTGATATCGTAGCTGGTAAATAAAAGCTCGCCTAACCTGTTGTATATCTTAAGGTTTTTAAACGTCCCGTAACCGCTTATGGTTATGCCGAAATAATCGTTAACCCCATCGTTATTCGGCGTAAAGGTATTAGGCGCCGTGATAGTTGGCGGCGGTGGCGGGTTAACCGTGACGGCAATAGCCTTGATGGTATAACACCCGAATTTGTTTGTCGCCTTAATATAATAAATGCCGCTGTAGTGCAGATTGTTAAAGTTGGTAAGCGGCACTGTAGCCAGCGGATCGCTGTAGTAAGTGTATGTTAAACTGGTATCGGCTGTGAACGTTGCCGACAGATCGATGCCCTCGGGATAAGTAACCGGGGCAGGCCTTACCGGGTTAAATATCGGGGTACTAATAATGATCTTAACAGGCAAAATATTGGAGCAGCCAAATGGGTTGCTTGCTTTAACATAATATACACCGGGGCCAAGCGACGTAGGGTTCGGCAGGAAGTTTACCCCATCCGGATCGGAATAGTACGCATAGGTTAAATTAGGGCTGCTGCCTCTTACATATGATGGCTTTGTAATATCGACCGTCCCCTGCCCAGGGCATATCGCTATCGAATCGGGCAGGTTAAAATCAAATTCGGCATTAATGGCGTTGATGGTGGTATGCAAAGTATCCCTACAGCCTAAACCCGCAAAAGGCACGATGATCAGGTTATATTTGGTTTGATCAGCTGGCGGCGGGGTGATGGTTAAGCTGTATTGTGTACCTAATAATTTGGTATAGTCTTCGTTATACCAATAATATTGATCGAAACCGGCCGGCGAATAAAGCTTCAGCGATTTTTCGTTCGTGCAAAAAGCATTCCCGGTAATTGCCGAGCTGCATCCCTCGTTAACATCAAGATAAGCATAACCGAAATGCCCTCCCGGCGTACAGCAGCGGGCAGTAAATTCGAGCCGCATAACACGCCCGCCATATCCGCGCAGGTTAATACTCGCCGGGGTCCAGTCTTTATAATAAACAATGCCTTTGCTGTTATTAAACAGCGACTGTTTAAAGCCCGGCAAACTCGAGCCGGCATTATATGAAAACGATGCACATGGGATGTATTGACCCGTAGCTACGTCATATATCTGTGCCGAAAACAAGGGTTTTTGTTCGGTGGTATGATTCGTGCCTCCGGGCGCCGGATCCTGCAATACACAGGCGTAGTTATAAAAGATGGTATAGTCTGACGCGTTTGCCGGAACAGTGAAGGTATACGAAATACGCTCGGCTATTGATGGAACATCAGAATTACCCAACTGGATAGAATAATTACTGCCGTTTGGACATATACGCGAGAACCCGCCATAAGCGTCAACGCCGGGGGTACCGTTTTTATAATACATAGTGTGCCTTCCCGGAACAGGGCCGGTTGCCGTTAAGTGCAAAACACCGCTTTGATCTACGGTACCAGCAGAGCAATCCCAATTAGTAAAATTACCATCTTCGAACCCTATATTGGGCGGACAGTTTTGTGCAGTAGCCCTCAGGGTGAAAAGCGCGATGAATAAGAGTACATATTTATTCATTCAGCAAAGATTTAAATTAGTATCCTGGTGGGCTCAACAGCAGTTTACGTATAACGTATAATATTACGCAAATTGTATCAACATAAACAAATAAAAAAAGTCCTGGTTTTTAGCCAGGACTTATAATTCTTATTGAGTAATTTACCGGTTCTTATTGCTGATCGATAATCGTTCTGATCACACGGCCATCCGGGGCCATAATTACCTTTTCGCTACCGGTTTCATCGGCCAGGCTCAGCTTATACGATACCTTGCCTTTTTCTTCAACCTGGCTGGCTTCGGTTATTTTCAGTTCGGGAAAGTTCTTTTTCAAACCGTCGAACACGTCGGCAGGCAGACTCGATACCGGCAGGCCAAACTGCTGCGATATCATTTTGCCATTCTGATCGTAAACCAATTGGTGTGCAAATTGCTCAACGTTAAAAGTAGCTTTGTAATGTTTGCCGTCTTTCTCCCAATCTACCCTGGTCATGTTTGGATATTTGGCCGAAAAATCCTGAGTGATGTCGGCCGGCAGATCGCCGGTGCCTATATATTGCGCTTTAGCGTAAAATCCAAAACTTAAGGTAAAGATGGAAATTAGTATTAATACCTTTTTCATAATGATAATGATTTAATTGTTTTAATAAATTAATTTCAATAGCAAAGATAATACATTGTATAATTATCAACAAATTAATTTAATTTTTGAAATTATGTTAAACAATCGTATATTTTTTTATGATCGTTTAATTAACGTCCTGATTCGCTTTGTTTTTTTAACGATCTCTCAATAATTGGAATGGTTTTTTTGATAATAGTTTAAAGAAACAGGATAATATTTGCGAATAATTCTGTATTATTTGGGTTACATTATCAAAAATTTATCATAAACTTTTCTTCCGGTCACAAAAAAAGCCCCCGGCAACCGGGAGCTTTCCATTTTTTCTCTGGCACTCTAATTATAAATACGATTGCAACAGGTTGCTGCGCGAAGTGTGGCGCAGGCGTTGCAGGGCTTTGTCTTTAATCTGGCGGACGCGTTCGCGGGTCAGGTTATATTTCTCGCCTATCTCTTCCAGCGAAAGCGGATAGTTGTTACCTAAACCAAAAAACAGCACGATAACTTCGCGCTCGCGCTCGGCTAAGGTTACTAACGACCGCATGATCTCCTGCGACAGCGATTCTTCCATCAGCAGATCGTCGGTAGTGGGCTCGTTATTCTGCAAAACATCCAGTAAGGTATTCTCCTCGCCCTGTACAAACGGCGCATCCATACTTACATGGCGGCCCGAATTGCTTAACGAATCGGATATCTTTTCCTCGGTGGTCTCGAGTATCTCGGCTAACTCGGCTTGCGACGGCTCACGCTCATACTCCTGTTCCAACTTTGAATAAGCCTGGCGTATTTTGTTTAACGATCCGATCTGGTTAAGCGGCAAACGCACAATACGCGATTGCTCGGCAACGGCCGACAGGATCGACTGACGGATCCACCATACTGCGTACGATATAAATTTAAAGCCCTTGGTTTCATCAAAGCGTTTAGCCGCTTTAATTAAACCCAGGTTCCCTTCGTTAATCAGGTCGCCAAGGGTTAAGCCCTGGTTCTGATATTGCTTGGCTACCGAAACAACAAAACGCAAATTGGTTTTGGTTAAGCGTTCCAATGCAGCCTGGTCTCCCTCCCGTATTTTCTGTGCCAGTATAACCTCTTCATCAGCGGTTATCAGATCTACTTTGCCAATCTCGGTCAGATATTTATCCAACGACTGGGATTCGCGGTTAGTAATGGATTGGGAAATTTTGAGTTGTCTCATTTTTAAAACCTCGTGAAAAAATACACTCTGTGTTCAGAGTGTTGTACAATGTAGTAAATTACTTTCGTGATAGTCCCTCTATAAACGAAATAAATTATTTGCAAATTGTTATCTGGCTATCCCTCCTACTCATTATGACACAATACTGATAAGTAATTTGTCGCAAACAGATAGACACAACTCCCGGCAAATTTATTGATTCTGGTGCTATAACGCATTTTGAGCCAATATTGTTTCGAGGTGCAAAGGTAAGGTTTAAAAATTACTTTTACAATACTCATTATAAGTTGTTTGCATGCAGTGTTTAAATGTTAATATCAGGTGACAATCAGTATGTTTACCAGCCGGCGGATGATATAGAACGAGGCATATGTTCGGAGAACAGGCCCGGCGCCAAAATGTTTACACTTTGTTTTCACAGATCAATGTTTGTATTTTTAGCATCTTTACGAAACGTCAAAATTAAATTCTGAACCTAAATAGCCTACATGAAAACAGTACACTTTTTACCTTTAATAGCTATGGCAATTACTTTGGCCTCGTGCGGAGGCGGTCATCAAAGCAATAGTGCCGGCAGCGTTTCGGCCGATAACCCGTTGCTAAACGCCAGTACATTGCCCTTGCAGGCCCCGCCTTTTGATAAAATTAAGGATGCCCACTTTAAACCGGCAATGGAAGAAGGCATGAAACAACGCCTGGCCGAAGTGCAAAAAATTGCCGATAACCCCGATGCGCCGACTTTTGAAAACACGCTTGCAGCGCTTGAGAAAAGCGGGCAGCTGCTTACCCGGGTTAACTATGTGTTTAACGTACTAACCGGCGCCAATACCAACCCGACATTACAGAAGATACAGGAAGAGGAAGCGCCCAAGCTCTCGGCCAACCAGGATGCTATATTCCTGAACAGCAAATTGTTTAAACGCGTGGAAGCTGTTTACAAAAAGCTCGAAACGCTGAAATTAGATGCCGAATCGAAACGCCTGGTCGAATTTTATTATCAGAAGTTTGTACTGGCCGGCGCAAACCTGAACGATGCCGACAAAGAGGCACTGAAAAAACTGAATGCCGAGGATGCCACCCTCGAAGCCAAATTTACCAATAAGCTATTGGCTGCCGCAAAGGCCGGGGCATTGGTTGTAAGCGATAAGGCCGAACTTGCGGGTTTATCTCCAGGCGCACTCGACGCCGCTGCCCAGGCCGCCAAGGCAGCTAAAATGGACGGCAAATGGCTCATCCCATTGCAAAACACCACACAGCAGCCGAGCCTGCAATCGTTAAGCAACCGCGCCACCCGCCAGAAACTTTTTGAGGCTTCGTACACCCGCGCCGAAAAGAACGATACCAATGATACCCGCGCCACCATAGCGCGCATAGCACAGATACGTACGCAGCAAGCCAAATTATTGGGTTTCGCTAACTATGCCGCCTGGAAACTGCAGGACCAGATGGCCAAAACGCCCGGGGCAGTCGAGAAATTCGTGAGCCAGTTGGTTGGCCCTGCAACAGCCAAAGCCGGTCGCGAGGCGGCCGATATACAGGCCCTGATCGACCAGCAAAAAGGCGGGTTTAAACTGGAGCCTTACGACTGGAATTTTTATGCCGAGCAGGTACGCAAAGCTAAATTCAATTTAGACGAGAGCGAGATAAAACCCTATTTCGAGCTCAACAATGTGTTGCAAAACGGTGTGTTTTATGCCGCTAACCAGCTGTATGGCCTGACATTTAAAGAGCGTAAAGATTTGCCTGTTTACCAGGCCGATGTGCGCGTATTTGATGTGATCGACCAGGATGGCAGCCAGATCGGCTTATTCTATTGCGACTACTTTAAACGCGATAATAAATCGGGCGGCGCCTGGATGAGCAATATGGTCGATCAATCAAAACTCCAGAATCAAAAACCTGTGGTTTATAACGTTTGCAATTTTACCAAACCCGCTCCCGGCCAGCCGGCACTGATCAGTTTTGACGATGTGACCACGATGTTCCACGAGTTTGGCCACGCATTGCACGGCCTGTTTGCCAACCAGCAATACGCCAGCATTTCGGGCAGCAATACCGCACGCGATTTTGTGGAGTTCCCATCGCAATTCAACGAACACTGGGCGCTCGATCCGCAGGTGTTTAAACACTACGCCGTACATTACCAAACCCACCAGCCTATGCCTCAGGCTTTGGTGGATAAGATCAAAAAGGCCGGCACCTTCAATCAGGGTTATGCCCTTACCGAACTTTTAGCAGCTGCCGACCTGGATATGCAATGGCATACCTTAGGCGCTAATGCCCCGCTGCAGGATGTAGATAAATTTGAGGCGCAGGCCCTGCACAACACGCATTTGGATTTGCCGCAGGTGCCAACACGCTACCGGTCAAGCTACTTTTTACACATTTGGAGCAATGGTTATGCTGCCGGTTACTATGCTTATTTGTGGACCGAGATGCTGGACGATGACGCTTTCGCCTGGTTTACCGAGAATGGAGGCCTGAACCGTAAAAACGGACAGCGTTTCCGCGACATGGTATTATCGCGCGGCAATACCGAAGATTACAATAAAATGTTTGCCGATTTTCGCGGCCACGCACCATCTATCCACCCAATGCTGGTTAAGCGTGGTTTGGTTGAGAAATAAATCAACCAACATATATATCTAAAGAGAGGCCGTTTTCATGGCCTCTCTTTGTATTTTCTTCTATTGCTTACTGAAGTTTTACTACGGCCGATCCTGCGGTTACCGTCGACGAATTTTTATTCGCATCAACCGGTAGTCTAAACTGAAAATGACCATTGCTGTCTGTTGTCGTCCAGAAACTTTGCAACCCGGCATTCAATCGCACACTTGCATTCGATAACCTTCTGCCTGCCGTATTTTCGACGGTCCCTGCTACACTGTTGGCTGTGCTCAATTCTGTCGAGTTATCCCTGAAGGCAAACGTGCCAAAAACGTTATCGAAATAAACCTCGCAGTAATAATGGTCCATCAAACCATCGCCATGCAGGGTGAAACTTTGCACAATACTTTGACCATTGGTAAGTTGTACCGATGCACTTTTGCTGAATGTTGATTGAATGGTCCTGTCGCCGGTTTCGCCCAATCCTAAAAATGAAAGGAAACCGGGTTTGTCGACTTCAATAGTTGAACTGCTGATAACCGTCGACTGAAGATCGGAAGCGGTTACCTGGTGCGATACGGTTTCTGTTTCATCGACGCCACCATTTTGAAATGACGCCTGCGAGCCATCCAATTTATGCGCTATCGAAAACCGTGCAGGATCGAGTTGTGTCTGAGCTCCGTTAGGGCCGGTAAACGGATCCAAAGCAAGCAGCGAAGCTATCGAACGCGCGTCAAGGTTCCATTGCGCATCTCTTGCTCCGGGTGGCCTGTTTACTAAACCACCTAATGCAGCCTTCAATTGCCAGGCGCTCGGCGTTTTTAAAGTTGGGTTATAACCCAGCAATACAAACTCCATTTTACCGCCTACCTGACACCATAATAGCTTAACATCGGTGTAAAAGCAAATCACATCGCCATCTCCCGGTCCGCCGTTACTGGCTTTGGCCTGCATGGTTTCGGTTTCGGAGCTGCTTACCGCATAAGTTTGCTGGTTGGTGACCGAGTTTGAAACCGTTTGATTGATGGCCTGTGATCCTAAAGCATCTGTCAGGAGACCATTCACGGTATTTAATGCCGCTCCTGCCGCCTTTACGTCCGGGTCATCAATTAACGAAAACGCTTTGGATAGGTCGCCCAGATCTTTTTGTATGCCACTTAATGTAGTAAAGCCAGTGCTGATCGGTGTTGTAGTACTGTTAACCGAACTAATCTGAAAACTGGAGCTATAGCCTTGTAAGGTGGAGTTTGATATTGACGAGGTGTTTAACTTTTTCGAATCAACAACCGGTGCATAAACTATTTTAACAGGCAAAACCGGCAAGGTAACAATACCAGCACCGGCAACATGCCAGTTAATTTTTAATATGTTATTTGTTTGCTGCCAAGACTCTAAAAGCGACGATCTGCGAGGTGGAACGTTACCATTGGTGTAACAGGTTACGTATGCATTTACATCAAGCACATTATTAAACAATATTTCGCTTTCGCCATTATGCACTGTTTTGGTTTGCGATCCCACGGTTAGGGTTAAAGTATTAGCCGCGGATACCCAATTGCGTATAGTAAATCGCAGTGCAACACGTAAATTGCGGTTGGCATTTACAACGCGGTAAATATTGGTGATGTCTCTCTGATCTATTATTACGGTTCTGTTAGGCCCAGGAAGGCCCAAATCGCGTGAGCTCTCCCGCGATCCCGGACTTACAATATGGTCCGAATGCTCAACCGGCATGGCATAGTTTATAACCGGGTTGTTATTATTGATGTTAATTTCGCCGACTCTTACGGTGGTATCCTTTTGGGGGAACGGAAATTTGATTTCCTGCGATTGGATTTTGGTAATCAGATCGGGATACGAAATTTGTGCCAACAACGTGCTGCTGATCAGCAACAGTAAAAAGCTGAATTGATATTTCATGATACATTCGGTTTATGCTGAATAATGATCGAATGTAGATAGATGCTTAAACAACGAATACCGTAAAAATACCCTTATTAGGTTCGTCATATCACCTTTTATAAGCATGAATTATGCATTTGGTGACGTATGGCGTTAAAATAGCAAAGCCATCCTAACCGATGGCTCTGCTATTATTACATATTTACAGCCTTAATTTGAGTATGATCAAGGTTCTGTATGCCGTACTTAACGGTGAGCTCGCCCATTAATTTAATAAACTCGGGGCTTGGCGGCCCTGATGGCGGAGGTGGTAGCTCGTGCTTCTCGGCTGGGCGGCTTACCTCAATAAACATCTCCTCCAAACCGGCCGGGGTTACCTGTAAGAGATATTTTGCGGTATCTGTCTGTATTTTAAACCCGTGCGGGATGCCTTTGGGCAGGTAGATATGATCTCCGGCTTTTAACAAGGCTTCCTTTCCGCCGGCAGTAAACAGGATTTCTCCTTCCAAAACATAAAAGCTTTCATCTTCGCGGGTATGGGTATGCCCCGGCGGCTCCAGGCCCTTGCGCATAATGGTTTCTATCAAAGCATATTTACCATCGGTATCTTTACCGGTGGCAATAAAGGTTAAAAAACCGCCCATATACCAGCGGGCCCTTTCGAGGTTGTTGTCGGGGTTAAGATAAATAATTTGGCGATCCATAGGTTTTGGTTTAATTAACTAAAGCTAAAGATTCTAAAATAACCAAACAATTTTTTTTGAATGATTAACTCGCCCGCGATTTACTTCCCAACCATAAACACCGCGTTGCTGAACAACAGTTTACCATTTTGCCAGAAACTACGGAAGAGCGGGTCGTCGGCCATGTAGATAATGCTGCCGTGGCCGGCGTTCTGCACACCCAATACCATGCCTTTGCTTAGTTTGGCTTTGGTTTTCTGGCCTACAAAACCGGTTACATAGGCATCTTTGCTGATGGTGCCCACGTTCCAGCCATCATCGCCTAAAAACTCAAACAGTTCGTCGTTGAGTTTAAGGGTATAGTAAAAATCGGGCAAACCAAAACCCAGCGGGTGGGTATTATCAATATTCACTTTGTAAATAGCACCGGGTATGCTGTTTTTGAGCGATTCGCGGTCGCGGTTATCATAAGCTTTCGGCAGGTCATCAGCAGATTTCTTATCGGCTTTATCGTCTTTTTTCTCTTCTTTATTTTTGAGCAGGAAACCTTTTTTATCGATTAAGCCCGATGCCCCGTTTTCCATCGCGATAAGCTTTCCACCCTCGTTCACCCAGTTCAGCAGCTTATCATTCGGCACCGAATTATAGTTACCGTCCGGAAAGATCGCCACATCAAAATCACTCATCCTGATGCGGCCCAGGTCCTGCACGCGTACCACGGTAACCGGGTAGCCAATTTGCTGCTCAAACAGCTGCCATACTTCGCCCATCGCTGCCGACGAAATGCCATCGCCTGCAACGAGCATAATATTGGGTTTGCTGATGTAACGGATAGAAGACGAACCCAGATCGTTACCCTTATCAACAAAACCCGAATATAAATTGCTTAAGGGGCGGTTAAATTGCGACGCAAGGTGCAATACCAGTTCGTCAAAATCAGGCTGCCTGTTACCTGCACGGGCTATAATGAGCGATCCGGCGGCAAACTGCCTGCCCACCGCTTCAAATGGTTTTTCCGAATATCTTACTTTGATACCGGCTTTTAACAATGCCGCTAAAAACTGCACGTCCTGCATCGATCTCCATTCGCACACATAAGCATACGGTGCGGGTGGCAAAAGTTTCACCTCGTTAGCGAAAGTCATCTTTGCGGTTTCGGGCTTAATACTTTGCTTAAGGCCGTAGGCTTTCAGGCCGTAAGCATAAGGCATAGCCCAGGCGGTGATATCGTAGGTGTTTGAGTCGGCTACAAAAGTTTTAGGCTCAAAAAGCACGTTTAGCAGCACGGCCTTAGGCTGGTGCGCATCGATCACCATATCGTTGGGGTCAACGTTAAAGGTTTCGGTTTTATTAGTGAAATAGTTATAGCCCGAAACACCTTTGGGCCCGCCAAAACCGTATTTGATCCCATTACGGTCGAGCACCCCGGCCAATGCTTTAATGTTATCCGGGTTATCGTTTTTTACCACATATCCCTTGTACTCGCCGGGAGGTTCGCTTACGCTGATATCGAAAAATTTTTTAAACTCGGCAATGAGTTTCGGCGCGTTTGCCGATGCCGTTTCCACAGTACTCATACCGGTAGTGTAATGGTGCAAAATACGGTCGGCAAGGGTTAAGGTATCTCCATCGTGTTTTATCACAGCCAAACCGGCGCTGATACCGGCCTGCTCATAAGTCATGCCGATGGAACCGTTGTATAGCGGGTAGGTATCGCCGTATGAAGGGTATAACAAGTCGAACTCTTCTTTAGTAAAATACATCCAGCCATTTTTATCAAAGTATTTGGCATTGTTTTTACCGATGGTGGTTTGAAACTCGCGCTGCCATTTGCTGATCACCTTGTGGAAAGGCTCGGCGGCAGGCGCAAAATAATAAGGTGCGTTGACACCCTGTTCGTGAAAGTCGACGTGCACCTGCGGCAGCCACTGGTTGTAAAAACCCACCCTTGCCTGCGATTCCTTTTGCGTTTGCCAGGCCCAGTCGCGGTTCAAATCAAAATAATAATGGTTAACCCGGCCGCCCGGCCATGGCTCCATATGCTCGCGCGAAGCAGAATTGGCATCGGGCGCCAGCTCGCGTACCGAATTGTAAAAGTTAATATAACGTTCGCGGCCATCGGGGTTAAGGCAGGGATCAATCACTACAACAGTGTTTTTGAGATACTCCTTGGTTTGAGTATTGGCAGGGTCAACCAGGTCGAACAGGGTTTGCATGGCAGCTTCGCTGCTGCTTGGCTCGTTACCGTGCACGTTATAGCTTAGCCAAACAATAGCCGGGGTAAGTGCGCTGGCTGCACCGCTTTCAATCCCGGCAAGGCGCAGGTTATTTTTGCGGATGTCTTCGAGACGGTTGATGTTTTCGCCGGATGCGATGAACATAGCCAGCAGCGGCCTGCCTTCGTTAGTGCTGCCATATTGTTGCAGCTTTACATTTTTTGAGCTTTGCGCGATGTATTTAAAATAGTCGGCTATCCGGTAATGCGGTGTAAATTGTTCGCCCAGCCTATAGCCCAAAAACTCGGCCGGCGATTGTATTTTTTGCGCCTGCGCGCTGATACAGAAACAAAAGGTGAGGACTAAGGTCAGGTATCTTCTCATAGAAAACAATATAGATTGACTAAGCTAATAATTTATCAGGAATGTTGATTACATCTGTAACGCAAAAACGTGTTGAGCCGATGTGGTATCCGGAAACCGCTTTTAGAAAGGAGGCTCCTCCGGAGCCAGGGTCTTCGGTTTTGTACTTCACAAATCGCCGAAAGGCACATCCAGCAGTTCGAAATTTTGCCAGCCGATAAAATCAAAGTGCCACCATTCGTTGCTCAGCTGCCTGAAGCCGTGATGCTCCATCGCGGTTTTAAGCGTCAGCCGGTTTTTTAATACCTGTGCAGGCAGGTTAGGGTAATCGGCTGCAGCCATAGGGCTAAAACTGTCAAAAGGTGTGGGCATATCCAGTTCTTTACCGGTTTTAAGATCGATCAGACTTAGGTCGACAGCACAGCCCCGGTTATGTTTTGAGCCTTTTTTAGGATTGGCCACGAAGTTTTTATCGCTGGCTTTTTTGTAAAACTGGACGGTTACCGAATAAGGTCGATAAGCATCATAGATCTTTAAACCCAAACCCAGCAAAGCCAGTTCGGCCTCGACAGCCTTTAAAGCTTTAACAACCGGAAAACGGGCAAAAGCACGTGCCTGGTTATACATGCGCTGGTGCATAAAGTTATTGGTGGTAGCGTAGCGGATGTCGAGCTGTATGGCAGGCACCTGTTTACTGATCTCAATCAGCTGTTTTTCGGGCGCAAGCTTAATCTGCTTTTTATAATCGCTTGCGCTGATGACATGCAGCGAGTCGCGGTAATCCTGCGCCCAGGCGCCAAAAGCTAAAAGTAATAAGATGGCGAACAGAAATTTGGCCTTCATACCGTTTAACGATGCGATACGATGAGCAGGTCGAGATCTTTACAAGGGATCTTAAACCTGTCGCCAATATGTTTGTTGGTTAGGTGCCCCTGGTAAATGTACACCGAGTTACGCACACCCGATTTTTGCCAGATCACGTTCTTTAGCCCGCCATGCTCGCCGATATCCAGCAAAATAGGCGTAAAGATATTGGTCAGCGCATAGGTTGCGGTACGCGCTACGCGCGAGGCGATATTGGGTACGCAGTAATGGATCACATCGTGCTTGCGGAAAACAGGATGCGTATGGTTGGTTATTTCGGAAGTTTCAAAACAGCCGCCCTGGTCGATACTCACATCGATAATGACCGAGTTGGGTTTCATCCGGCTCACAGTAGCTTCGGATACGATGCACGGGCTGCGGCCCGATTCGGCACGCATAGCGCCAATGGCTACATCGCAGGTGGTAATGGCTTTCTCCAAAACTATAGGCTGCACTACCGAGGTAAATACCCGGCTGCCGATGTTGTTTTGCAAACGGCGCAGCTTATAGATCGACGGATCGAACACCTTCACCTGCGCACCTAAGGATATAGCGGTACGTGCGGCATATTCGCCAACGGTACCTGCGCCTAAAATCACGATCTCGGTAGGCGGCACGCCGGTTATCCCGCCCAGCATCAAGCCCTTGCCATCGAACACGTTACTCAGGTATTCGCCGGCTATCAGTATCGATGTCGCACCCACGATCTCGCTCATGGCACGTACCACGCTCAGCGAACCGCCTTCGTCTAAAATATCTTCAAAACACAGCGCGGTTACCTTTTTCTGGATAAGTGCGTTAATGTATTCGGGTTTTAAGGTGGAGTGCTGCAGGGCCGATATCAGCGTTTGATGGGGTTTCATCAGCGCTATCTCCTCCAGCGTCGGCGGCGCTATCTTGATAATAATGTCGGCCTGTTCGTAAACCGATTTACTGTCATAAACTATCCTTGCGCCCTGCTCGCTGTAATGGTTATCGTAAAAATTGGCGGCTTTGCCGGCATTGGTCTCTAAAACAACCTCGTGGCCGTTGTTGATGAGCAGCGCTACCGAAAGCGGCGTGAGCGCGATGCGGTTTTCCTGGAAGGATGTTTCGCGCGGAATACCTATGTAAAGTTTGTTCTTTTTATTTTTAACCTCCAGCATCGACTCCTGCGGCTGCATCATGGCTTGCTTCGCGACGTCGGAAAACCCGCTTAAAATCCCTGAACTCATAGTATTTCTATTTCCGGTTGATGAAGGTACACAAAAAGATGCTCATATTAAATACTGCTGATATGAATTTCTCTTTTATTATCCGCTAATATTTCAATATTGATATCTAAATAATGGTTTGGCAGAAGATCTGCTATTTTTTCGGGCCATTCGATAAAGCAATATTCGCCCGAATAAAAGTATTCTTCATAGCCCATATCCAGGGCTTCTGTTTGGGTTTTGAGTCGGTAAAAATCAAAATGATATATTTTACCTTTCGGGATAAGGTATTCGTTTACGATAGAGAACGTAGGGCTGCTGATATTTTCATCAGTACCCAAAGCCGAGCACAGCGCTTTGATCAGCGTGGTTTTACCTGCGCCCATCTGCCCGTGAAAAAGGAAGATCTTTTGTTTACCGGCAGCTTCGATGATGGAGCGGGCGGTATTATCGATAGTATCGAGGGTAGAAGTCATAATATTCACTTATAAAAAATTGTCATTTCGAAGGAGCAATGGGAGGGACTGAGTGACTGTGCGACTGAAAAATCTTCTGCAATCAGCAAAACGTCATACATTTAGCAGAAGATTTCTCCTCACGCCCTGCACTTACCCTACCCGCATTCGTCGAAATGACATATGGTTTTTTATCCCGGACTCAAGTTAAGTTATATCGACATCAAATATAATAAATCATTAAAAATAAACTTTCAATAAATTTTGAAAGTTAAATAATGTTTGTACATTTGTATATGGAATTGGCAGAAGCAAAGCAAAAGTTTATCGAATCGTGGGGCAAGTTAGGTTCAGAATGGGGTATTAACCGTACCATGGCTCAGGTACATGCCTTATTGCTCATCACACCCGAGGCGCTCACCACCGAAGAGATCATGGAGCAACTGAGCATATCGCGTGGCAACGCCAATATGACCCTGCGCGACTTAATTGGCTGGGGACTGGTTGAGAAGCAATTAAAACCCGGCGAACGTAAAGAGTACTTTTTTGCCGATAAAGATACCTGGAACATTGCCCGGCAAGTCGCCAAAGAGCGCCGCAAACGCGAGCTCGACCCGATCATCAAAATACTCGACGAACTCACGAAGGTAAAGGGCGATACAAAGGATCCGGAGTATGCCACCTTTAATAAATCGGTAACCGATATTAACAAACTGGCAAAAAACGTTGATAAAACTTTAGAGACCATGCTCAAAGCCGAAGAGAATTGGTTCTGGGGATCGGTTATCAAGATCTTTAAATAGGTCTTTTTTTATGACTATATATTTCAATTATTACTGAAAATTCAAATAAAATGAATACTTTAAAAAACTATCTGATCCTATACGATGCCGAATGCCCTATGTGCAGCCTGTATACCAAAGCCATGGTGAATACCGGCACGCTCGAACGCAAAGGCCGTAAGGCTTATCAGCGTGTACCAGTAGCCGCCTGCCCTATGGTCGACAGGCAGCGCGCCGTGAACGAGATAGCCCTCGTTAACCAAACCACCGGCGAAGTAACATACGGTATCCAAAGCCTGTTTAAAATCATCGGCAATGCTATACCGGTACTTAAACCCCTGTTCGCGTTTGGGCCGTTTGTATGGTTGATGAGCAAGGTTTACGCCTTTATATCTTATAACCGCCGGGTCATTATCCCTGCATCCCATGCAGATACCACTACTCAATTACAGCCAACTTTTAAACTGCATTACCGTATTGCTTACCTGCTATTCACCTGGATAGTTACTGCTTTTGTGCTAACCCGTTATGTACACTTAATGTACGGATTGTTGCCGATAGGCACCGCTTACCGCGAATACTTGGTTTGCGGTGGCCAGATCATCTTCCAAAGCGTAGTCATCAGCTTCTTTGCAAAGGATAAGCTTTGGACATACCTCGGCAACATGATGACCATCTCTTTCGCCGGCGCATTGTTATTCCTGCCTGGTCTGGTATTAGCTCATTTTGCCCATTTACAACCTTTGTTTTATGTACTGTACTTTTTAACCGTAGCCGGGTTAATGTTTGTAGAACATATCCGCCGTACGGGGTTATTAAACCTGGGCCGGGCATTAACCATCAGTTGGGCAAGCTACCGCCTGCTGGTTTTATTACTGATATTTTTAGCCAACTAAGTCATGAAATACAAAAAGATCATTCTCGCCGGCGGTAACGGTTACCTCGGCGGCGTACTGGCCGGTTACTATCGCAACCTTGCCGATGAGATCATTATTTTAAGCCGCAAGCCTAAAGCAACCGATGGCAACATCAAAACGTTGGTATGGGATGGCAAAACCGAAGGAGACTGGGTAAGCCAACTGGAAGGTGCCGAAATGCTCATCAACCTTTGCGGTAAAAACGTAAACTGCCGTTACACCAACACCAACCGCGAGGAGATCGTTAACTCACGCGTAGCACCTACAAAGCTATTAGGCAAAGTAGTCGAAAAACTAAAAGAACCGCCAAAGCTTTGGATCAATCTTTCTTCAGCTACGATATACCGCCATGCCGAAGACCGCCCGCAAGATGAAGCAACCGGCGACATTGGTTACGGTTTTTCTATCGATGTATGCCAGCAATGGGAAGCCGCCTTTTATGAATCTATCACACCTAAAACCCGCAAAATAGCTTTACGCATGGGCATCGTACTCGGCATGGCCGACAGCGCTTTCCCACGCCTGTTCAACCTGGTAAAATTTGGTTTGGGCGGCAAACAAGGCGATGGCAAGCAATACCTCAACTGGGTACACGAGCAGGATGCCGCCCGCTGCACTGAGTTTCTATTGCAACATACAGAGTTAGACGGCGCAGTCAATTGCACCGCTCCCGCACCTATACAAAATGCCGCTTTTATGGCCACTTTGCGCAAAGCCTGGGGAATACCTTTCGGCTTGCCAACCGCGGCATGGTTGTTAAACATAGGCATGGCTGTCGTCGGCAGTGAACGGGAATTGATACTTAAAAGCCGCTGGGTGATACCTACGCGGCTGTTGGATGCCGGTTATCAATTCCTCTTCGCCGAAGCGGAGTATGCGATTAAAGACCTACTGAGTATTACTAAATAACTCTATATTGACCTTAATCTTACACAAATGAGTGATAAATCTTTTGACCCTAAATTTATGGGGTTCTTAATGTCAAATTTGCTGGCGTTTGCAATCATTGGCCTTAGTGCGCTTTTTTTAGAACATGATCATACTGACGTAATACTGGTCTTTTCTGAATTTATCATTATCCCGATACTGATGGGATTGGTATGCGCCTGGTATTGGCTCAAAACGGACCTGAGCGGAAGAAGCTGGACAGCTAATGTAGGTGCCAATAGTTTGATCGCTGTTTTCCTGAGCTCTGTTTTTTTGCACGAAGGAGTTATTTGCCTTCTAATCGTCTCGCCATTGATATTCTGCTTTATGCTGGTAGGCACGGCCATCGGCAAAGCCATCTTTAAACGCAACAATCAAAATCTCAACGTAAGCGTATTCGCTCTGCTGGCCTTAATATTTGTTGCCGATTCCTTATCTAAGCACGATTATAAAAATGTAGTTTCGGACAGCATCGTGATCAACGCAACCCCGGATAAGATATGGAAGAATGTGGTGTCGTTTGAACCGATCAAACAAAAAAACACGTATTGGCTTTTCAGGATAGGTATGCCAAGTCCAATGGCAACAACCGTAACCGGGCAATACAACGGCGCGGGGCGCAAATGTATCTTTAGCAACGGCTATGTTTTCGGTGAAAAAATAGTGACTTACGATGAGAACAAGGACCTTACCTTCGACATTATCGATCAGCCGCGCGACCCGGAGATCATGGGCCATATCGATATAGAACGCGGCCAGTTTTTGTTAAAAGATAACGGTAACGGCACCACTACCCTTATCGGAAATAGCTGGTATAAACTTTATGTGTTTCCGGTTTGGTATTACGATATCTGGGCGCAAAGCATTACGCGCAATGTACACTTACGTGTGATGCAGCATATTAAAGAATTGAGTGAAAAAAATTAACCTGTTTAGTTTCGTCGTCAAAAACTTTGGCTTTTTAAAGTATGTGCCATTGCTGCCGCTGGTATTTGATGCCTGGCTCAAACTATGGACATTACTTACAAACGCTTCCATCCTCGATGCAATGGAAGCCATAGAAGCCGAAGTTTTAACCTGGCAGGGCGCAAGTGCCGGCCTGCACAAATATGGCGGCGTTCAGTTTAATTATAACGGGCGCGAACTTGGGCATATTCACGGTAACGGGTTGTTAGATATGCGTTTCAGCCGCTCTATAAAAAACAAACTGCTTGTCGAAAACCGCATAACACATCACCATGTTTTTGTTAACTCGGGTTGGATCAGCTTCTACATCCGAAATGAAAAAGATGCTGAATATGCTCTCCGTTTATTAAAAATGACTTATGATCGGCGGAATAGAATCAATAGCTCTACGCTTCTTCATGCTTCCTGATTTTGATATAAACCAGCTTGCTGGTCGGGGTATTGCTTTTTTCAGCAACGCTGTCTACCGGCACCAGTACATTTGTTTCGGGGTAATAGGTGGCAGTGTTCCTTTCGGGGATGTTATACGGTACTACCACAAATAGCCTGGCCACACGTTCTTTTCCTTTAAAATGACTGTACAGGTCTACTTTATCACCAGCTTTTAATCCCGCTTTCGCGATGTCGGCGATATTCATAAATATCACCCGGCGCTCATTGTGGATGCCACGGTAACGATCATCGAGACCGTAAATAGTGGTGTTAAACTGGTCGTGGCTGCGGATGGTCATCATATAATATTCATCTTCGGCAAGATTATGTACAGGCAAACCAGCGATATTGAATTTGGCTTTATCGCCAAAATCCGGCGTTGGGAATTTACCGCCCCGGGGCGCATTAGGCAAATAAAAACCTGCCTTATCGCGCACACGCCTATTGTAATCTTCAAAACCCGGTATAACTTTTTCTACGTCGTCGCGGATGTGATCATAATGAGCAATATATTTATCCCAGTCGACAACCGACTTTTTGCCCAGCACGGCTTTAGCCAGTTCGCAAACAATCACGGTTTCGCTTTTCAGCTGATCGGATACCGGGTCGAGCACACCTTTTGACTGCTGTACCACGCCCATCGAGTTTTCGCAACTTACAATTTGTTCAATTCCGTTAATGATATCTTTATCGCTGCGGGCGTAAGTAGGCAAAATAATGGCCTCCTTACCATGCACAAAATGGCTGCGGTTTAATTTGGTTGAGATCTGCACCGTCAGGTCGCACCGGCGCAAACCATCTGCAGTGTAAGTAGTATCCGGCGTAGCCGATAAAAAATTACCGCCCATCGCAAAAAACACTTTTAATTTACCCTGGTGCATAGCTTTGATGGATTCGACCACATCATAACCGTTCTTACGCGGCGGTTCAAAACCGTATACTTCCTTCAGTTTATCCAGCTGCTCTTTTTTAGGTTTATCAAATATGAGCATGGTACGGTTGCCCTGCACATTGCTATGCCCGCGCACCGGGCACAGCCCTGCACCGGGTTTGCCGATGGCGCCTTTTAATAATGCCAGATTAGCTATCTCTTTAATGGTAGCCACCCCGTTGACATGTTGGGTAATACCCATAGCCCAGCAGATAATGATCTTGCTTGTGCCCTTCAGCATATCCGCGGCCTGCTTTATCTGCGCAAGCGGCACACCGGCAGCATCTGCCAGATCGTTAACATCATATTTTTGCAGGCTATCAATAAATTCATCATAGCCGGCTGTTTTTTCGTTGATGAACTGATGGTCAAAAACCTTTTGCGGGTTTTCTTTTTCGGCCTGATGCAACAACAGTTCGATGGCTTTGATAAGCGCCATATCGCCGTTGATCCTAACCTGCAGGTACAGGTCGGCCAGTCGGGTGCTAAAGCCAAGGGCGCCCTTGATGGTTTGCGGGTTTTTAAAAGCCATCAGGCCGGCCTCGTGCAAAGGATTGATCGCGATGATCTTGCTGCCGTTCTTTTTGGCTTTCTCAAGCGCGGTCAGCATCCTCGGGTGATTGGTGCCCGGGTTTTGCCCCATCACGATGATTACATCCGTATCGTAAAAATCGTTCAAAGTTACTGTCCCTTTGCCGATGCCTATCGACTCTGACAAAGCCGTACCGGTAGATTCGTGGCACATATTGGAGCAATCGGGCAGGTTGTTGGTGCCATATTCGCGCACAAACAACTGGTAAACAAACGAGGCTTCGTTACTCGTCCGCCCCGAAGTATAAAAAGCTGCCTCATCGGGCGAGGCCAATCCATTTAAGTGTTGTGCTATTTTTTGATAAGCATCCTCCCAGCTAATCGGCTGGTAATGCGTACCGCCTTGCGGCAGATAGACAGGTTGTGCGATGCGGCCTTTTTTGCCCATCTCAAAATCCGTCAGCGCCGCCAGATCGGCAACAGAGTTTTGCGCGAAGAACTCTGCGTCAAGCTTCTTATTGGTCGCCTCCCAAGCCAGGGCCTTGGCTCCGTTCTCGCAATATTCGGCGAAGGGCGAGCGGTCATCATCCGGGTCGGGCCAAGCGCAGCTTGAGCAGTCAAAGCCGCCGGGCTGGTTCATTTTCAATAAAGCCTTTAATCCCCGCAAAGGGTTGCCTTCTTCTTCCAGCACATCTTTCATCGCCGCGCCTACGGCACTCATGCCCGCGGCCCAATGTTTGGGTTCGGTAAGCCTGATCCCGGTTAGCTCTTCGGGGTTTTCGGCGCCGGGCGCTTTGGCTTTAGTGCTCATGGCTGTGCGCGGCTAAAGGGTTTGGATAGTTATCGCTTTGGTCTTCGGCTACGTTATCAAGGCATTTAAAGTCCTTTTCGACATAGAGCAGCAGCTTACCGTTGGTATTTTCGAAGCCCACGCGGTCGGTATCCGTCCACTCTTCGGCCTGTGCCTGGGGCATCAGCAGGGTGATGATATCGTTATCGTAAGTAGCCTTTAATTCGGGCTCGTCGCTCGCCCTCAAAATGTAAGTGAGCATTTTGTTGCCGAAATCGGTGCGCTCGGTAATAACGCCTTGATCCTTGAATTGTTCAACTTCGGATTGGGTAAGACGGTAGCGAACTGAATTCCCCCTGATACGTATTTTCATGACCCTAAATTTTTACGCGGTGTGCTGATGTATAAATATTAAACCGCCCGTCGCGCAGGAAGCCGATGAGCGTGACGTTAAACTCATCGGCCAGTTGCACCGCCAAAGTTGATGGCGCGCCGATAGCCGCTATGATGGTGATGCCTACCATTACGGCCTTCTGCACCAGCTCAAAACTGGTGCGGCCGCTTAACAGCAAAATATGTTGATTGAGCGGGAGCAGGTCCTGATCGAGCGCTACGCCAATCAGCTTATCGAGCGCGTTATGCCGGCCCACATCTTCGCGCAGCAGCCGCAGTTCGCCCTGGTTGGTAAATAATGCCGATGCATGCAAGCCGCCCGTATCGTCAAAAATATCCTGGTGCCGGCTTAAAATAGCCGGCAGACCATTCAGAATTTCGGCCGTGGCAGAGTTATGATCGGGCAAAGCCGAACCAAAGGCACTGACCGTACGGATGGCATGGATAGACGATTTACCGCAAACGCCGCAGCTTGAAGTGGTATAAAAATTCCGCCCGGTGTTTTGCAGATTGGGTTGTACGCCTGGTTTAAGCGCAACTTGTATCACGTTCTGCCGGTCTTCGTCGCAGGCAGCAAAACAATGCGCAATGTTTTCAACTTCATCAGCATCGCAGATTATTCCCTCGGTAAATAAAAAACCAAGCGCCAGTTCGGCATCGTTGCCCGGCGTACGCATCGTTACCGATACATTGCGGGTTTGGCGATGCTGTTCATCGCCAAACTCCAGGCGAATCTCCAAAGGCTCTTCAGCAGCAAGCTTATCCAGCGCTTCGGTGCTGCCGCTGGCGTTTACTTTAATAACAGGTAATTGGTTTATGGCGGTTACAGGCATATTCAAATATACAATTTGTAGCCCGTGTTTGTTTAAGCTTTCGGGTAAATCGCTTTTAGAGAGGAGGCTCCTCCGGAGCCAAAACCATAAGCGGCTTTTTCTATAAACAGGGTACTCCTCCGGAGTTTTAGATGTTGTTAGGTCAGCTCCGGCGGAGCTGCGTGTTTATAGAAATTCAATTACAACAGGAAAGATGGCTCCCGCGGAGCCCCCTTAATTACTTTTGATGTTTAAAAGCGATCTTCCGCCTTTGGTTCATGTGGATTAACCACACTTTGCCATTTAGGCGAAGACCTGATGGTTATCAAACCTGCAAGAATAAACAAAATGCAACCGATAGATAACATCAATTGTTTTGAAGGGAATGACACCCATGGTACAGGCAGGAACATGCCCGAACTTTGCATAACTATGACCGCTATAAGAACAAAAGTTGCTGTTTTGGTTTTTATAGCGATACTGACAGAAGCCGGTATAAACAATAAAAAATCAAAGAGCGCTATCTTTAGTGCTTCTCTTAAACCATCGGGTACATATTTGTCGTCCAGGTAATCTCTGTAGTTAGTTAGGTATACCAATCCGATAATTAGCTCGATCAACAGCGTTATTACTAAAATTGATACTTCCTTCTTTCTCATTTTTCAATAGTGCTATCGAGGGATGGCTCTTCCTTTTCACTTACTGGTGTAAGTCGATATCGGGATGATCATCTCCTCTAACGAGATGCCCCCGTGCTGGAACGTTTCGTTATAAAAATTAACAAAATGGTTGTAGTTGTTAGGATACACGAAGTAATAATCGTCCTTGGCGAATACAAAGCTGGAGCTCAGATGCAGCCTGGGCAGCATGGCATCGTGCGGGTTGCGGATGTAAAATACCTCCTTGGCGTTATAATTGAGATTTTTGCCTTGTTTATAACGCAGGTTGGTGTTGGTGTTACGGTCGCCGATGATCTTGCTCGGGTTTTTTACGCGGATGGTTCCGTGATCGGTAGTGATGACAATCTTTACCTGTTTTTGCGACAGGAATTTGAGCAGATCGTATAAAGGCGAGTGCTCAAACCATGATAAGGTTAACGAGCGGTAAGCGGCATCGTCGCTGGCCAGTTCGCGGATCATCTGCATATCGGTACGGGCATGGCTCAGCATGTCCACAAAGTTGTAAACCACCACGTTCAGCTCATTTTTCATCAGGTTGCTTACGGTATCGTTCAGTGCGCGGCCTTCGTCGATGTTCAGTATCTTGGTGTATGAGTGTTTGCACTCCTTACGCAGCACCCGTTTGATATGATCGGCCAGGAAGGCATCCTCGTGCAGGTTTTTGCCCCCCTCATCTTCGTCGTTCTGCCACAGCTGCGGAAAACGCTTTTCCATGTCCAGCGGCATCAACCCGCTGAAAATAGCGTTACGCGCATATTGGGTAGCAGTGGGCAGGATAGAGTAATAAGTATCTTCTTCCTCCAGGCGGAAATACTCGGAAATAAGCGGATGTATAATGCGGTACTGATCGTAACGCAGGTTATCTATCAGGATAAAAAATACCGGGCCGGCTCCGTCCAACTGCGGGAAAACTTTCTTTTTAAATAGCTGTGTTGAGGTAATAGGCGCCTTATCCGGGTTTTTTAGCCAGTCGAGGTAGTTTTTTTCGATAAACTTAGAAAACTGCACGTTAGCCTCAGCCTTTTGCAGGGTGAGTATCTGGTGCATGCCGTTATCCTGCAGCTTTTCAAGCTCCAGCTCCCAGTAGATCAATTTCTTATACACATCGACCCATTCCTGGTAGCTCAGGTTATCGTTCAGGGTCATGCCCAGCGTGCGGAAATCCTGCTGGTAAGCCATGGTGGTTTTTTCGGTTACCAGGCGTTTGTTCTCCGTCAGCTTTTTTATCGTGAGCAGTATCTGTTTAGGATTTACAGGCTTAATCAGGTAATCGTCTATTTTAGAGCCGATGGCATCCTCCATCAAATACTCTTCTTCGTTTTTGGTGATGAGCACGATAGGCACATCGGCATTGATGTTTTTTATCTCGGATAAGGTTTCGAGGCCGGTTAGGCCGGGCATGTTCTCATCCAGGAAAACCAGGTCGAAATAGTTATTTTTAAATAATTCGACGGCATCGGCGCCGTTTGTTACAGTTTGTACCTTATAACCTTTATCGGTTAAAAAAAGAATATGTGGCTTGAGCAGATCAATTTCATCATCCGCCCATAATATAGTGGTATCTTGCATCGTGAATTTTGTTATGAGGTATTAACCGATAAACTTAGCTTTTGTTACCGACAATTATCCGTATTAACATAAATTAACTAAAATAAAATATCGATAGTTTACGGTAATTTAACATTTTTGTAGCTCAAATTAAACATTGAATAAAAAGAAGATCATTAACGACCCGGTCTATGGGTTTATCAGCATCCCCTCGGGGCTGATATTTGATTTGATACAACATCCATATTTTCAGCGCCTGCGTTATATTAAGCAACTGGGTATGACGCACCTTGTTTACCCAGGCGCATTACACACCCGTTTTCATCATGCTTTAGGCGCCATGCACCTGATGACCATGGCCCTCGAAACCCTGTGCAGCAAAGGCCATTTTATCAGCGACGAAGAGCAGGAAGCCGTAACCATCGCCATTTTATTGCACGACATAGGCCACGGGCCATTTTCGCATGCGCTGGAACAAACCATTGTGGAAAGTATATCGCACGAGGATATTTCGGAGCTGCTGATGGATAAGCTGAACGATGAGTTTGACGGCAGGCTAAGTATGGCGATAGATATTTTTAACGATACGTATCCAAAAAAATTCCTGCACCAGCTGGTTTCGAGCCAACTGGATATGGACCGCATGGATTACCTGATGCGCGACAGCTTTTTTACCGGCGTGAGCGAGGGCGTGATCAGTTTCGACCGTATTATCAAAATGCTGGATGTAGCCGATGACTACATCGTGGTAGAAGAAAAAGGCATTTATTCGATCGAAAAATTTTTGGTGGCCCGCAGGCTGATGTACTGGCAGGTTTACCTGCATAAAACCGTAATAGCCGCCGAACTGTTGCTGGGTAAGATACTGGAGCGCAGCCGCGAACTCTCGCTGGCGGGCGAAGAATTATTTGCAACCCCGGCGCTGGCTCATTTTTTAACCAATAATATCGATATCAGATCGTTTATTAATGGTAACGATCATTTGGATATCTTTGCCAGCCTGGATGATACCGATATCATGTCGGCCATTAAGGTGTGGACAAAACACGATGATTTCATACTATCGGCCTTGTGCCAAAGCCTAAGCAAGCGCAATTTATATCATGTCGAGATAACCAATACACCGCCTACTGCCCAACGGGTGGCCGAATTGGTTGAGCAGGCTATGGAAAAATACGATATCAATGAAGATGAAGCATCGTATTTTGTTTTTACCGATACGATAACCAATAAGGCTTATCGCGTGGGCGATGGCAGTATAAGGATATTGATGAAGAACGGCTCGGTGCAGGATATTACTACGGCAAGCGATAACTCCAATTTGGAAGTGCTGGCCAAAACTGTAAAAAAATATATTTTATGTTATATAAAGGGCCTATGATAAATTGTAATAAGCCCGGATTTATTATAATTTGCTGCTTTAATTTTAACGTTTAAATTTGTCCGATGCAATTTACCGCACAAGAAATCAGTTTGCTGCTCGACGGCACCGTAGACGGTGACCCGACCGTGCTGGTAAATCAGCTTGCAAAAATAGAAGAGGCCGAAAAAGGTTCGCTGTCGTTCCTGGCAAATCCTAAATACGAGCAATACTTATATACTACAAACGCTTCGGTTGTTATTGTAAATAAAGATCTTGCATTGACCGATCCGGTAAGATCGACCCTCGTGCGTGTCGATAATGCCTACAGCGCTTTTACCGTATTGCTCGAAAAATACAATACCATTAAATTAAATAAAACAGGTATCGAGCAGCCGAGCTTTATCCACCCGACGGCTAAAATCGGCAAAAACGCTTACGTAGGTGCTTTCGCATATATAGGCCCGAATGTGGTGATAGGGGATCACTGCAAGATATTCCCAAACACCTATATCGCTGATAATGTTACCGTTGGCAACAATGCCACGTTTTACGCCGGGGTAAAAATATACTTTGATTGCGTTATCGGCAATAATGTAATACTGCACTCGGGCGCCATTATCGGCGGCGATGGCTTTGGCTTTGCCCCCAACCCCGATGGCACTTACAACAAAGTGAGCCAGATAGGCAATGTGATTTTGGAAGATGACGTGGAGATTGGAGCAAATACCACCGTCGACAGGGCTACCTTAGGCTCTACCATCATTCGCCAGGGCGTAAAACTGGATAACCTGATCCAGATAGCCCATAACGTTGAAATTGGAAAAAACACCGTGGTTGCCGCACAAACCGGCATATCAGGCAGCTCAAAAGTGGGCGAAAACTCGGTTATCGGCGGGCAGGTAGGCATAGTGGGGCACATCAGCCTGGCTAAAGGCACACAGGTACAGGCCAAATCGGGCATCAGCCGTAATATCGATGAAGAAAACCGTAAATGGGCAGGCGCGCCGGCTACCTATTACCAGGACCACATGCGCAGCCAGGTGGTATTGGCCCGTTTACCCGAGTTAGAAAAGAAGTTGAACGAATTGGAGCGTGTTATTGCCGAACTGCGCAAGGAAGCCCAATGATTAAATACTTGTAAGCGCATATATGAACGCAAAACAAAGAACAATGATGTCTGAAGTTACCGTTTCGGGCACAGGATTACATACAGGCGAAAAGGTGACTATGACCTTTAAGCCCGCACCTGAAAACCACGGTTACAAATTCAGGCGGATAGATTTACCGGGACAACCCATTATTGAAGCCGATGTTGACAATGTAACCGATACTTCGCGCGGTACAACCATCTCGCAAAACGGAGCGAGCGTAAGTACCATCGAACACGTTTTGGCAGCTTTGGTAGGTTTAGAGATTGATAACGTATTGATCGATCTGGACGGCCCGGAAACGCCGATCATGGATGGCAGTTCTATCTTATTCGTCGACGCCATACTCGAAGCCGGCTTTATGGAACAGGACGCCGACCGGGAATACTATCATATTACCGATAATATCCACTACTCTGAGCCCGATCGTAAAGTTGAGATGGTAGCCATGCCATTGGATGATTACCGCTTTACCTGTATGGTCGATTATAACTCGCCGGTACTGGGCAGCCAGCATGCAAGTATCTCTACCATATCCGAGTTCAAAAAAGAGATTGCCTCGAGCCGCACCTTTTGCTTTTTGCACGAACTGGAAATGCTGCTGAAGCACGACCTGATCAAAGGCGGTGATTTGAACAATGCCATCGTAGTGGTCGACAAGCATGTGAGTAAGGACGAGCTTGACCACCTGGCCAAGCTGTTTAACCGTAAAGATATCGACGTTGCCCCGCAGGGGATTTTAAATAACATCGAACTAAGGCACCAGAACGAGCCCGCCCGTCATAAATTATTAGATATGATAGGCGACCTTGCCCTGGTTGGCGTACCTATCAAGGGCCATATTATGGCTGCACGGCCGGGCCACGCGGCCAACGTTGCTTTTGCGAAAAAAATCAAGGCCATTATTAAAAAGGAACGCAGCCGCAAGCATTTCAAGGTGTACGATCCGAATGCCAAACCGGTGTACGATACCGTGCAGATTATGAACATGCTGCCGCACCGCTGGCCGTTTTTGATGGTTGACAAGATATTGGAACTATCCAAAACGCACGTAGTGGGCTTAAAGAATGTAACCATGAACGAGGATTTGTTTATGGGCCACTTTCCCGGCTCGCCGATATTCCCCGGTGTGCTGCAGATTGAGGCAATGGTGCAAACCGGTGGTATTTTGGTGCTGAACACTGTGCCCGATCCGGAAAATTACCTGACCCTGTTTTTGAAGATAGAAAACGCCCGCTTTAAAAACAAAGTGGTGCCGGGCGACACGCTGATATTTTATTGTACCCTGCTCGAACCTATCCGCCGTGGCATAGCGCGCATGCGTGGTGTAGGTATGGTTGGCGAACGCATAGTTGTTGAGGCCGAATTAATGGCACAGATTGTAAAAGTGAAAGGTTTAGAAGAATGATCCAACCGTTAGCATACATACACCCACAGGCAAAAATTGCCGACAACGTGGTTATCGAACCATTTGTAACCATTGATAAGGATGTGGTGATTGGCCAGGGTACCTGGATAGGCCCCAACGTTTGCATTATGAATGGCGCCCGTATCGGTAAAAACTGCCGTATATTTCCGGGTGCAGTTATCTCGGGCATCCCGCAGGACCTTAAATTTGCCGGCGAAGACACCACCGTCGAGATAGGCGATAATACCACCATCCGCGAGTGCGTAACCATTAACCGCGGCACAAAGGATCGCTGGAAAACCGTAATTGGTAACAATTGCCTGATTATGGCTTACTGCCACGTAGCGCACGATTGCGTGGTGGGCAACAACTGCATCTTCAGCAATAACACCACTTTGGCCGGCCACGTTACCATTGGCGATTATGTGGTGCTGGCAGGTATGGTAGCCATACACCAGTTTGTACAGGTTGGTTCGCATGCGTTTGTAACCGGCGGCTCGCTGGTGCGCAAGGATGTACCGCCGTATGTAAAGGCCGCGCGCGAGCCGCTGTCGTACGTAGGTATTAACTCGGTAGGTTTACGCCGCCGGGGCTTCTCGTCAGAGCAGATCAACGAGATACAGGATATTTACCGTACTATTTTTGTTAAAAAGCACAATTTCAGCAACGCCCTGGATATTATTGAAGCCGAACGCCAGCCTACCGAGATACGCGACGAGATACTGGATTTTATCCGTAACTCCAACCGCGGTATTATGAAGGGTTTCGGAAACCAGTAGTTAGTCTGGAGTCCGGAGTCTTTAGTCTGGAGTCGGGCTGATGGTTAGATAAATAAACAAAATAAATTGACTCAAGACTCAGGACTCAAGACTCAGGGCTTCAAAATATCCCTCGAAAATATCGGCCGCCGTTTTAACCGCGAATGGATATTCAGGGATGTGAACTATACTTTTAACAGCGGTGCCGCTTATGCCATACTGGGGCCCAACGGCTCGGGTAAATCAACTTTACTGCAGATTCTTAATGGCAGCCTTACGCCCTCGGCCGGAAAGATCGTTTATGAATTTGACGGGAAAGCGGTAGAGGCAGAGTCGGTTTACCAGTACCTGAGCCTGGCAGCACCTTATATGGAGCTGATCGAAGATTTTACCCTGGCGGAGATGATCACTTTCCATTTCAAATTCAAAAAGATACGCGAAGAGCTGGATACCGCAAGTGTGATCGATTTGTTGAACCTGCAGGCGAGCAAGGATAAGGCCATTAAATATTTTTCATCGGGTATGAAACAGCGCACCAAACTGGCTTTAGCTTTTTGCGCCGATACCCCGGTGCTCATGCTTGACGAACCGACCTCGAACCTTGATGCCCAAGGCGCCGACTGGTATTTAAACCTCGCTGAAAGATTTAGTAAAGACCGCCTCACCGTTATCTGCTCCAATCAGCCCAGTGAGTATGGTTTTTGCAGCGAAATGATCAATATCACCGACTACAAGAAGTAAGCCGGTAAGTATCTCGTTTTTGAAGAAGGTGCGTTAGGGAAGCGCCCGCCTGCCGGACGGGCAGGGATACCGGCCCGTGGCTAATGCCCGTGCAGTATGAGCGGAAAGGCCGGGCCGCAGGCAACGGCCCGATAGCACTGATTGGATGCTTGAATCAAAAAACTTTTAAACCCTCTCAACCTTACAACATTCAAACATTGCAACAAAACCCCTTTTAAACAATCGTTTATATCCGGCTTGTATCTTTGGATGCAAGTGGCTAAGTTTGCGCTTCAATTTTTTAGTACAATTTTATGTCAAAAGCATCCGAAATAAGAAATGGCAGTATACTTCGCTTCAACGGCGAACTGGCACAGGTTGAAGAGTTTATACACCGCACCCCTGGTAACCTGCGTGCGTTTTACCAGGCACGTATGCGCAACATTAAAACCGGTAAGCTGATCGAATACCGTTTCCGTACCGACGAGGAGGTGGAGATTGCCCGTGTTGAAACCAACGATTATCAATACCTGTACGACGAGGGTAACGACCTTGTAGTAATGGATAATAATACTTACGACCAGTTTAACGTGCCTAAAACCTTATTCGGTAACGCCGTTAAATTTTTAAAGGAAGGAACTAATGTAATTGTTGCTTTTGAGAGCGGCGAGCCGATTATGGGCCAGATGCCAAACTCGGTTGAGCTGGAAATTACTTATACCGAACCTGCGGTTAAAGGCGATACTTCGAGCGGCGCCATGAAAAAGGCTACCGTTGAAACAGGCGCCGAGATCAACGTACCTTTGTTCATCAATTTAGGCGATATGGTGAAAGTAGATACCACTACCGGCAACTATGTTGAGCGCGTAAAGAAATAGGGATAATTTAATGATATTGAAAAGCTCTCCGGCATTCGGGGGGCTTTTTTTGTTTGGGATGCAAAGCGTATATTTGAGTATGAGCCTTTTCGGAATTGGTTACGAGGTGTACATCATCTGCGTACTACTTGGTATCCCTGTTTTCTTCCTGTCAAAGTACATTTCCAAGAAATTGATAAAGGAGAAAAAAAACCAAATGATCGGCACATGGCTGGCGACGATCATCCTAACGCCAATTATATATTGTTCCATTGTATTATTTTTCGTTTTTTGTGTAGAATACTATCCCAATAATGATTTTGATAAAGATAAATGGAAAGCAGATAAAGAAAAACGCTATGAACTTACAAAGGATCTGATTGGCAGCAAATTACTAATCGGGATGACTAAGGATCAGGTAAGAGCAACTCTTGGCGATGAAGAAAATATTAACGACAATAATGATTGGTATTACGAAATTGGGTATAAACCGGAGTTATTCAATATCGATCCGAACAGCATCCATATCACTTTTGAAAAGAATAGGGTTGTTGAAGTATTTGAACATTGATTGATAATGCCAACCAAACAACAACTCCGCAAAATCTACTTAGCCAAAAGGCAGCAGCTTTCGCCCGAAGAATATGCGGAATTGAACAGGCAATTGCTCACGGAGTTTCAGCAACTCGACTTTACCGGAATAAAATACCTGCACTGCTATTTGCCCATCTTATCAAAAAAAGAACCTGATACGCGGCTGCTGCTCAACTGGCTCAAAGTAACACGCCCTGATATTAAGATCGTATACCCGCAAACCGATTTTGCCGACCATAGCATGCGCCATTTTGCTGATGACGCCGATCTTGTTTTGGCCGAAAACATGCTGGGTATTACCGAGCCCATTGCCGGCAATATGGTTGATGTGAGCAATATAGACATGGCTGTTGTGCCGCTCCTGGCTTTCGATAAGCGCGGTTTCCGTGTTGGCTACGGCAAAGGGTTTTACGATCGTTTTATGGCGCAATGTAAACCCGGCGCGCATTTTATCGGCCTGTCATTTTTCGGCCCTGAGGAAAAGATAGAAGATATTGATGGATACGACAAACCTTTGCATCAGTGCATCACTCCTGATCAACTGTACCTGTTTTAGCTACTACCTTTCAGCCAGGGCGCTGCCCCGTACAGGAGCGTTGTCTATCGCGCGTGAGAACCAGGCATTCCATTCTTCCTGTTTGATATCATTTTGCATGTGCATGGTTTGCCTTTCGTAATCTGCGTTAATCTTCTGGTATTTAGCGTCGACCTGCCTGAATATAGCGCCTATCTCCTGTGCGTAGTTTGCAGTGTAGTGCGCCTGTCTGAATGCCCTGTACAATTCGGCACGCATCAGGTAGGCTATATTATAGTGCCCCTGTTCGTGCCGCAAAACCTGCAGCAGCATGTCCTGGTCTTTGATCCAGTTTAAATGAATGAAGGATTTATCACGGTTAAAAACCAGCTGTACATTAAAATCGACAGAGTAGCTGTTATTGCGGCCCGTGGCCTGGTATGTGTATTTAACATCGCAATCGGTATAGGCCAATGCCTGGTTACCTGCCGACGGCACACCCTGGAAATCGCTGGCGGCGAGCCGGCGATAATACTGCGCCGAAGCCAAAAAAGGAATTGAACAAATTAAGCATAGAATACCCCGTCGTTTACCTCTCATCTTTATTTCTGTGGTTTAATCATCAGTACAGACTAAACGATTAATCATAAGTTTATTGTATGAGGCAAAAAAATTAAGTAAAAAAACAGCGCCCCGGGTTATCGGAGCGCTGTTCAATAATAACATATGACGTGTTAACGATTAATCGTGTCCATGCCCGTGTCCATGATCGCCATGCCATTCGGGGCCTCTGCCACCATGGCGGCCATGATCCCAATGGCCATGATCTTCGTCGTGATGGCGGTACTCAACCGTGCGGTATTCTTCATGGCGATATACTACCGGATGGTAACGTTCCACATAATATGCCCTTCGCGGCGCAAAATAAGTATAAGGTCTGTCGCCATAATAGCGAACCGGTACATGGTGCAGGCTACCTATATTGTAACTTGCATAAAAGCCTGGCAATGATGCCGAGAATACCCAGTTAGGGCCGTCGTAATAATAGTAACCGCCTCTTTCAGCATCGTAATAACTATCGATCTCGGGGATATAGTAATAACGGATAGTGTGGGCGTAAGCCGGGGGCGCCCAAACGGGCGGTGTGCCTATGTGTAAGGAAAAGGAAACCTGTGCTTTTGCAGTATTTACGGCTATCAGCATTAAAAAGGCCGATAGCATACTTAATGTTACTTTTTTCATGGTGTTTATGGTTGTTGCATTTACATCAACTATAAAACAAACATAATGCCACCGGGTAATTTTTTGGAAAGTGTATTTATTGCAAAATATTGATTGCCTGTGTTTTGTTGTTTAAAAACATGCCTTTAACCGCTCTTAAAAAGAGAATTTACCGATAGGTTTTTTTACCAATAACCCAATAAAAGTGTATGGTTTTAACTACACTTATCTGGCCGGCTACTTTTTATTCTGCTCTTTTTGCTGGCTGAGCATGTTCAGGCTCATCATCTCTTTCATGGTTTGGTGCATAGCCTCGGTCGAGCCATCGAGGAAGATGACGTTGCCTTTGGAGTTTTCTGAAAAATGCTTGATGGCTTCCGTCCACATCGTAAACAAAATTACCGAGGTATCCATCTCGGCCTCTTTCATCTCTTTTGCGGCAACGCTCATACCTTTAGCTACTTCCTCACGGAATAGGGCAATACCCTGGCCGCGCAGCTGGGCAGCCTGGCGCTCGGCTTCAGCGGCAATTTTAATGGCGTTGCCTTCGGCTTCGGCGGCCTTGGTTTTGGTGATGAGCAGGGCCTGGCCTTCGTTCTCGGCAGCGGCTTTGAGGTTGTTCGATGCTACTACCTGGCTCATGGATTTGAGGATCACATCATCGAAAGTAATATCGTTCAGTTGCAGATCCTGCAGGTGATAACCCCAGGTTTCTAAAACCTGGTCGATCTGTCCTTTAACGTGTTCAACAATGTCTCTCCTTAAGATCAGTACATCGGCCTGGCGCTTGGTAGCCACGAAGGCACGGATAGAGCCTTCGATGGTGCGGATGAGCGCCTGCATCAGGTTTCGTTCATCAATAAACTTAAAGGCTACGTTTTTAATGTTTTCCTCATCCTGGTTCAATACCGAATAAAGCAGCATGGCTTTGAAATATACGTTGGCCTGGTCGACAGTAACTGCCTGGAACTCGAGCTCGACCGAGCGGTTCTGGATAGAGATACGCGCGTATATCTGTTCGATCAGGGGTATCTTAAAATTAAGTCCGGGTGTCATTATCCGGCTGTATTTGCCAAATACGGTAACTACAGCAATAGTGCCCTGGCTAACGGTAACAAATGAGCTTGAAATGAGGATCAGTAAAACAAATACGATCACTCCGACGGCTATCATCATGGCTTTAAGGTTTATTTTATACGAATGTATAGAAAATACCCGGCATATTTATTTGGTTCGCTTTTTGTTTTACAGAGATAGATTTACCGGTTGGTGATCGATAAAACAAACACTACCATGAACTTAAAACGTACTTTCGGAGCCATACTGACCGTGTTAGGCATTATCGGCTTAATCTATGCTGGCATCAGCATTATCCAGCACAGTGCACAATACACCAGCATTACGGTGTTCGGCATTATAGGCCTGCTGTTCTTTTTTTCGGGCATCGGGTTAGTAAGGGTTACCAAAGATGAGGCTTAATTGCCCTGTACGGTTATCTTCCCGTCATCAGCTATCGTTAACCCGGGGTTAGGGAAATCGGCCTTAGTCAGGGCTCGCACCCGGGTTATTACTTTGTTCGAGCTGTCGCGCTGCAGGCCGCCGGCATGAGTTTGTTTTAAAGCGATGATCTGCCCGTTAATGAACTCGCCATTTTTGTTAAGGTTGACTTTTAGTAACGATGACAGACCGCAAACCCCGTCGACACTCACGCATTTATAGGTACAAAAGTTACCGAGGCTATAGGCGATCAGCCGGCCCTTGTATCGCTCCATTGCGCGGTTAACATGCGGGCCGTTGCCAAAAACCACATCGGCGCCGGCATCAACGGCGGTATGCGCAAAGGCACGAACATCGCCGCGCTTTTGCCCGAGGTACGATTCGCCGCCGGGCGGAACATGCTCATAGGCCACACCCTCCGCACCGCCATGAAAAGATACGATCACGATATCCACCTGTCTTTTCAGACCGCCGATGACCTGCGCTTCGTTCTTCAGATCGAGGATGGGCAGGGTACTGGCATTGGGCGCAAAAGCACAAAAGCCATAGGTAACGCCATTTTGCTTAAAGATTGCTGTGGGATGGCTCAATAAGCCGCCATAATTTATGCCCGCGCTATCTAACGTTTTGGCGGTGCTGATGCGGCCCTCTTCGCCAAAATCGCCGCTGTGGTTATTGGCCAGGCTAAGCACATCAAAACCCGCATCTTTAAGCACGTTTACATAGGCCGTAGGCATTTTGAAGAAGTAGGCTATGGCCAGGTTTTTTTTATACCTCGCCGGGCTGCCTTTATCCAGCAGGGTACCTTCGAGGTTGCCAAAGGTTACATCGGCATTGCGCAATTCGTTCAGCACTGCTTTAAAACTATTTTTGGCGCTATCGGGAGGTAAGGTGTTTTTATTTGGATATGCCGTACCCAGCATAATATCGCCGACAGCTGCAATAGAAATGGTATCGTGCGGTTTGGCAACCGGTTTGGCTACTGGCTTGCCGGCAGGCGCCGGCGAAAGCCTTATCGGTGCGGGTGCGTTGTTACAGGCTGCAACAAACAAAGCCGCAATACATGCAAAAACAAAAAAAAACTTCTTCATCGGGCAAAAAAAATCCCTTCAGTGTAACGTGAAGGGATCAATATTTTTCTCAATAATGGCGAGTGTTATTTTTTCTCGCCCTTATCGGCATCTTCCTTAGCTACTTCGGCTTTAAACGAATCTAATAAACGGCCGCCTTTAAAAAAGTAGTGGCTATAATAGTCGTCATCCAGGCTCGATATCTTAACCCCTTCTGACGATGCATGTGCAAACTTACTGTTGCCCAGATAAATACCCACATGCGATATATTACGGCTGTGTATTTTGAAGAATACCAGGTCACCTTCTTTCAGGTCGTCCTTTTTAATCGGGCTAACCATGCTGAAGATATCGCGCGAGTTACGTTGTATGCTCAGGTTAAATACCTTGCTGTACAGCTCTTTGGTAAATGCCGAGCAATCAATGCCTTTACGCGAAGTACCACCAAAACGGTAAGGGGTACCTATCCAATCGTAAACAAACTGAAACAGCTTAACATTCGAGGTAGTAGATAACGCTACCCCCATAATTTGTGAGAAGTAATCTTTTATAAGGCTTTTGTCCTGATCATCAGCAACTTTAGTTTCCTGATTGTTTGGTACAGATTTTGTTTGGGCTTGAACCGCTACTGTTGTAACGCTTAAAAATAATGCAAGTGCAATAGTAATTTTCTTCATTTAATGCTTTTTTGTTGTATCAGGGGGTGCAACAAATTGTTTATTAAATTGACAACTAAATCGTCATCAAACTGCTATTTCCTTAATAATTTATCCAATTATCAGGTCCCGAAGATAAACCTATTAATTACTTATCCAAAATAAATGTGAAAAAAATTTGTGGATAACTCATTTAACTGTCAGATTTTCAACAGAAAAGAATTTAACCAGACTGTCGCAAAAACACATCACAGGCGTACTAAAAGAGGTACAAATGCACGTTATACTATACACTTTTGTTTTCATTAACAGAAAATAAAAGCACTTTTCGAGAAAAAAATTTACACAATAGTTGGGTAATTCTTAACTTTTGCAATTGCAAAACTCCGGGTACATCATCACTAAAAGTATCTGTAAACAGATCGTGTATTTACCCCCCGTCAGTTATCCCCCTGCATATTTACCTGTAAACTATAAATTTACCGCCAGGTAAAAACAGGCGTGCATGATTAGCTTTTTTCGAGCCGCTATATTTGTTACATCATTTGCTAATGTCAGCCCGCATCTATACCCTTTAATCTAACTGATCATGGTGGTGCAAGCCGAGCAATTACTGCGCCGGTACACGGCCCTCAAATAGTTAACTAAATATACCGGCTTTGCCACATCTGCAACAACACAACCCTGCTTCTCTCAATAACTTATACCTTCTATCCGGCAAATCCTGATGCAGGAGGTAAAATATTTTGTTTGCCCACGGCTCAACTACAATGCACAAACACATGGTTTTATTTTGCCAAACTTGGCGTTAATGAAATTTTGTTGGGATAAATTATCGCCACACAATAAAACCCATTTAATTAACGGTTTACCGGGCATTTTGCCGCGGTGCAATAAAACTGAAACATTCTTGTGGGGTTTTCGCTTTTTACGCGGATATAATTAGATTTGCGCATTAAATTAAATAAAAGATCTTTTTTAATACAATGAGTTCAGTCGCGATTACCAAAGAAACTTACTTGCATTGGTACGAGTCAATGCTTTTAATGCGAAAGTTTGAAGAAAAGGCAGGTCAGTTATATGGTCAGCAAAAAATACGTGGCTTTTGCCATTTATATATCGGTCAGGAAGCAGTTTTAGCCGGCGCGATGTCGGTTTTAAAACACGAAGACAGCATGATAACCGCTTACCGCGATCACGCCCATGCTTTAGCTAAAGGCACGCATCCCAACGCCGTTATGGCTGAGCTTTATGGCAAAGCAACCGGCTGCTCAAAAGGCAAAGGCGGTTCGATGCACATGTTTGATAAAGAAAACAATTTTTATGGCGGCCACGGCATCGTGGGCGGGCAGGTACCACTGGGCGCCGGCATAGCTTTCGCCGAAAAATATAAAGGTACCGACCACGTTTGCGTTGCTTACATGGGCGACGGCGCCGTGCGCCAGGGCGCTTTAACCGAAACCTTTAACATGGCTGCCCTATGGAAGCTGCCTGTAATTTTTGTTTGCGAGAACAACGGTTACGCTATGGGTACCTCGGTTGCGCGCACTACCGCCCAAACCGATATTTACAAATTAGGCCTGCCTTATGATATCCCATCGTCGCCGGTTGACGGTATGGACCCGGTAGCTGTACACAACGCGATGGACGAAGCCGCGCAACGTGCACGTAAAGGCGATGGCCCTACCTTCCTCGAGATCCGCACCTATCGCTACAAAGGCCACTCGATGAGCGATCCGCAAAAATACCGCACCAAAGATGAGGTTGAAAGCTACAAAGCGAAGGACCCTATCGAAACTACCAAAGCCACCATTTTAAAAGAAGGTTATGCCGACGAAAAATGGTTTGAAGAAATTGATGAAAAAGTAAAAGCTATTGTTGATGAATCAGTAAAATTCTCTGAAGAGTCGCCGTGGCCGGATGCATCTGAGCTTTATACAGATGTATATGTACAAAAGGATTATCCTTACATCAGAGACTAATACCGTTTATCTAAAAAATATTAATAAAACTATTCATCAAATAAATATATGGCTGAAGTAGTTAAGATGCCTAAAATGAGCGACACCATGACCGAGGGGGTTTTGGCGAAGTGGCATAAAAAAGTTGGCGATAAAATTAAATCGGGCGATTTGCTTGCCGAGATAGAAACCGATAAGGCTACTATGGATTTTGAATCCTTTCAGGATGGAACCATTTTGTACCTGGGCGTTGAGGAAGGTAAAGCTGTACCGGTTGATGCGGTAATAGCCGTATTAGGTAAAGAAGGAGAAGATTATAAAGCGGCTTTAGCCGGCGCTGGCACTCCGCCTGCTGCCGAAGCACCTAAAGCTGACGAAAAACCGGCTGCACCCGCTGCCGATAAAAAGGCCGATGCGCCGGCTGCGGCACCAGCGCCAAAAGTTGATACATCGAACATCCCGGCAACGGTTATCCGCATGCCGCTGTTAAGCGATACCATGACCGAGGGAACCATCGAAAAATGGAACTTTAAGGTTGGCGATAAAGTAAAATCGGACGATTCGCTGGCCGATGTTGCTACCGACAAAGCCACGATGGAAGTTGTAGGTTATGAAGCCGGCACTTTATTATACATCGGTGTAAAAGAAGGCGAAGCCGCCAAAGTAAACGATATTATTGCCATTGTAGGTAAAGAAGGAACTGATATTACGCCTTTACTGCAAGATAGCGGCGCCGGCAGCAGCGGTGGCAGTAGCGCCGAACCTGCAAAAGCCGAAGCTCCTGCTGCACAAGAAGCTGCTCCTGCAACTGCCGCCGCAACTTCTGATGACGACAGCCGCATTAAAGCATCGCCACTGGCACGCAAAATTGCCAAAGACAAAGGTATCAGCCTGAGCGAGCTGAAAGGCAGCGCCGAGGGCGGCCGCATTGTTAAAAAAGACGTTGAAAGCTATACCCCTGGTGCCGCCAAACCGGCAGCCGCCGCTGCTGAAGCACCTGTTGCCGCTCCGGCTGTTGCACCTGCCGCAGCACCCGCGAAAGAGACACCTAAAGTGGTTATACCGGAGTTTGTCGGCACCGAGAGATTTACCGAAAAACCCGTTACCCAAATGCGTAAGGCTATCGGCCGCCGCCTGTCTGAAAGCTTATTCACCGCGCCGCACTTCTATGTAACCATGACCATCGATATGGACTCGGCCATCGAAGCGCGCAACAAAATAAATGCCTACGCACCAAGCAAGATATCGTTTAACGACCTGGTAGTTAAAGCTACTGCCATCGCGCTGAAACAGCACCCTGCTATCAATTCATCCTGGTTAGGCGATAAGATCCGCTTTAACGAACATGTGAACATCGGTGTTGCCGTTGCGGTTGACGAAGGTTTGCTGGTACCGGTGATCAAATTTGCCGATGGTAAATCGCTGAGCCATATCAGCGCCGAGGTTAAAGACTTCGCCGGCAAGGCAAAAGCAAAAAAACTGCAGCCTAATGAAATGGAAGGCTCAACTTTCACTATCTCAAACTTAGGCATGTTCGGTGTTGATGAGTTTACCGCAATCATTAACACACCAAACTCTTGTATCTTAGCCGTTAGCGGTATACAGGCTGTGCCGGTTGTGAAAAATGGCGCCGTAGTACCGGGCAATATTATGAAAGTAACCCTGAGCAGCGACCACCGCACGGTTGACGGCGCAAGCGCGGCTGCTTTCTTACAAACACTGAAAGCTTTGTTAGAGGAGCCGGTAAGGTTACTGTTTTAAGAGAAACATTTTTTTATATGGAAAGCCGAAGTCATTACTGACTTCGGCTTTTTTATTGGCTTAAATGGCGTTTTTTTCGTATCTTGTAAGATTAGGCGCAAAGCCTGAAACGGATACAAGAAGCAAAAGGTTCGAAAAATTTCTTACAATTTCCCCCCTGGTTGGACGAAGTCGGAAAGTCCGAAAGTAAAAAAGCATCTTTCGGACACTGGACTTTCGGACTGAAAAATGCGTTAGGGATAGCAGCGGGTACCGGCCCTGTGGCTAATGCCTGCAGGCGTATGAGCGGATAGCCCGGGCCGCAGGCAACGCCCTTTTAATCAAAAAGTAAAGTATAAAAATGACTTGCATAGTTGCTCCGCCTAAGGAGCACTGAAACAAGTTCAGCATGACTTAATTTTTGTTGGATACCCATAAATACCCATGTTCTTTCGTCCGTAATTGCGAAAAATAGCACGTGAAAATACCGAAGAATACCTATGTGTTCCCCGCAACATTACAGCCTTTAAACCTTACAACTTTCAAACAAACCCGATGAAAGTGTAAAAATTACAGTTGTAACAATATAGCAACGCTTTTTACTGCTGCGGCTTTATTTAGTCGAATATGCTAATTTTAACCACTATAAGCACCATATGATGAAGAAGACCTTTTTACTTAGCCTTATTACCCTTTCGTTTTTGCAGATCAGCCGCGCGCAGTTGCCCAATGTGTTTTTGATCAGTCCGCAACATATAGCCGCACAAAAAGCTAAATACAAGCAAGGCGATGCCACTGTTGCCAAAGAAGTTGCAGTGGTTATTGACCGCGCAGATAAAGTACTGCCCGAAAAACCCCATTCGGTGATGGATAAAGCCAAAACGCCGCCAAGCGGATCGAAGCATGATTACATGAGCCTGGCGCCATATTTCTGGCCCGACCCTGCCAAACCCGATGGTAGGCCCTACATCCGTAAAGACGGGGAACATAACCCCGAAACCAAAACCATCAGCGATCATGAGTACTTAAGCGAACTGGAAGAACGCTGCAAATACCTGTCGTTAGCATACTACTTTACCGGCGACGAAAAATATGCCGCCAAAATGAAGGAGCTGTTAGCCGTTTGGTTTTTAAACCCCGATACCCGGATGAACCCGAACTTAACCTATGCGCAGGCCGTACTGGGCGTTAACGACGGACGCGGTATCGGCATTATCGAAAGCCGCTCGTTAGCCTGGCTGGCCGACTGGATGGGTTTACTGGCCGGTTCGAAATCATTCACCACTGCCGACCTTAACATCATCAAAGATTGGTACAAGCAATACCTGGTTTGGTTGCGTACCAGCAAAAACGGTAACGACGAACATAATGCAAAAAACAACCATGGTATTCATTACGATACACAAACCATCGACTATGCCTTATTTACCGGCGACGTGGCACTGGCTAAAGAACTGGCAACCGCGAGCCTGAAACGCGTACCGGTACAAATTGAGCCCGACGGGCAGGAGCCGCTCGAACTGGCGCGTACCAATGCCTACGGTTACAGCACTTTCAATATAGCTGCCTGGTATAACGTATCGCTGCTGGCCGAACGTGCAGGAATTGATATCTGGAATTACAGCACCGCCGATGGCCGCAGTATACATAAAGCGCTGGATTACCTTATTCCGTATGCTTTGGATGATAAACCTAAAGAACGCCAGCAGATAAGCCCTTATAACAAAGGCGAGATGTACCCTTTACTGGTACTGGCCGGTCAGAAATACAAGGATGCATCGTACACCAAACGGGCAGAAGCCTTCCCTAAAAACGATTCGGTGCTGATAACGGATTTGTTGTATAATTAATTATTTGGCAGGTTTTGTAACAAAGTTATTGTTTAGGCAGGTTTTGCAGACGTTTAAGGCATTTTTTGCGTTATTTTAGGATTGAACCCTGTACTAATAATTATTTAAATGAAGTTACATCCTGGCATCTTGGCCGGCTGCCTATTGTTTATCTTATGCAGCGGCACTAACAACCCATCAATAAAAAACAACCGGATTTATGTTAACGACTATGAAAACGTATTAGGCACGTCGTTACAGATCAAAGTTTCGGCAGCGTCAGCGGCCGAAGCTGCCGTTGCCGAAAACAACGCGCTGAACGAGATCGACAGGCTTGATCATATTTTAAGCGGCTATAACCGGCAAAGCGAGTTTAGCCGCTGGATGCATTCGTCTGCAAAACCGACTGTAGTTTCGCCGGAGCTCTTTGAGGTATTGAACCTGTTCGACCAGTGGAAAACTCGTAGCAACGGCGCTCTCGATGCTTCGGCTGAGGTAATTGGTAAATTATGGAAAGACGCTGCAAAGCGCAATCAGTTGCCAACCGAAGCCGAGATCAGCCAATCGGTAGCTGTGATAAAGCAAGCCCATTACAAACTGGATGCGGTTAACCATACCGCCCAGCGCCTGGATAACGCACCGCTGATGCTGAACTCGTTCGCTAAAAGCTATATCATCAACAAAGCTGTGAACGCTGCCCTTACCGCGGGCGGCATAAGTGGTGTTGTATTGAATATTGGCGGCGATATCGTGATCCGCGGTGAGCACACCGAGCAGGTACAAATAAGCGACCCGAAGGCAGATGCCGAGAATGATGCACCCATATCCGATGTATCACTCAGCAATAAAGCCATCGCCACAAGCGGCAATTATCGTCGCGGCGAACTGATTGGTGGCAAATGGTATTCGCATATTGTCGACCCGCGTACCGGCTTGCCTGCCCAGAATGTCATCAGCTCCACTGTTATCGCGCCAAACGCTACCGATGCAGGCGCGCTGGCAACCGCTTTCAGCGTTTTAACACCTGCCGAAAGCGCCAAACTTGCCGCTACTGTGCCCGGATCGGAATACCTGATCATCACCCGCGACGGGCAGCGTATCGAGAGCAAGGGCTGGAAGATTTTGGAAATTCCCGTAGCAAAACCACGCGTAACAAATCCAAATATCGCACCGGCAAAAGATAAAACCTGGGATACCAATTACGAACTGGCTATCAACCTGGAGCTTGCCGAAATTGAAGGTATGAGGGTACACCGCCCGTTTGTAGCTGTTTGGGTGGTTGATAAAGACAAAAAGCCTGTACGCAATATCGCCTTATGGTACAACAAACCGCGTTGGCTGAGCGACATGCATGCCTGGTACAGCGCCTACTACGATACCTTTATGGACGCCAATAGCAATATAAGTTCTACATCCAGCGCTACACGTTCGCCGGGAAAATATACTTTGAAGTGGGATGGTAAAGATGATAAAGGTAACCTGGTTGCCCGTGGAAGCTATACCATCGAAATTGAAGTTGCCCGCGAACACGGCACCCACCAGTTGTATGAGCAGGAAATGGATTTTTCGGGTAAGCCTAAACTGATTACCTTAACGCCCAATACCGAAGTCGCTTCGGCATCGTTAGATTACCGCAAAAAAACCAGGGATGCCCAATAACGAACTGAATACCGATGGTATCCCGGGCAAAAACAAAGCCGCGAAGCATCACAAAGCCGCATGGAAAAAGCGAACTGCCGCTGTTTCGCGCTGGCTGCATATTTACCTGTCGATGGTAAGTTTTGCCATTCTTTTATTTTTTGCCGTTACCGGATTTACCCTCAATCACGCCGATTGGTTTGGCAATAAGCCGCAGATAAAAAAGATCAGCGGCGATATGGATGCCAAATGGGTAAATGTTAAAGACACCAACCTGGTTGCCAAATTGCAGATAGTGGAGTTTTTACGCAAAACCAATGGCATTAAGGGCAATGTAAGCGATTTCCGTATCGATGATGGCGACGTTTCGGTATCCTTTAACGGCCCGGGCTATGCGGCCGATACGTATATCAACCGCAATAACGGCCGGTATAAACTTACCGAAACCCGTTTCGGCCTGGTAGCCGTATTGAACGATCTGCACAAAGGCCGCGATGCCGGTAAAGGCTGGGCATGGGTAATCGATATAACCGCCATCTTCATGGCGCTGGTATCCCTTACCGGTATCGTGATGATCTGTTTTATGAAAAAGAAACGTTTCAGCGGGTTTGTTATGGCCGCAGCCGGAATCGTGATCGTTTATGTGATATACCTTACTTTTGTAAAATAACGGCAAAAAAAATAGCGATGAATTTAGGCCATCGCTATTTAAATATCAAATACGCGTTCTTTAAACCATGTAGTTCCAGCCGTACGGATCGGCGGTTACGCCGTAACGTATCTCATCCAGAGTCTTTAATACCTTTTTCGAGAATTCGCGCTGCGACGGGTCGGGCAAGGTATACAAGTTACCCCCGTGCTCAATTTCACCGATAGGTGCAATGGTAGCGGCTGTACCTGCGCCAAAAGCATCGGTCAGCTTACCGTTTTTAGCGCCTTCCAAAACTTCGGCTATGCTTACGCGGCGCTCTTCAACTGTATAACCCCACTCACGCGCCAGGGTTAAAACGGTATCGCGGGTAACACCTTTTAAAATGGTATCGCGGGTCGACGGGGTGATCAGTTTGCCATCCAGCAAAAACATGACGTTGGCCGCGCCAAGCTCTTCCATATATGCATGTTCTTTACCATCTGTCCAGATCAGTTGGTCGTAACCTTCTTCAACGGCCTTCTTCAACGGTAACATCGCACCGCCGTAGTTACCGGCCGCTTTAGCGTAGCCAAAACCACCCTCAACCGCGCGCGAGTAATGGGTTTCGATCTTCACACGCAGCGGTTTGCTGAAATACGGACCCGTAGGGCCGCAGATCACCATATATTTATATGTTTTTGAGGGCGCCACACCGAGGTAAGGATCAATAGCGAACATAAACGGACGGATGTACAGCGAGTGGTTAGGCTTAGCCGGGATCCAATCCTTATCCAGATCGACCAGTGCGGCTATGCTCTGTACAAAAATATCTTCGGGCAGTTCGGGCATGCACAAACGCTCGGCCGATTTGTTGAAACGCGCGGCATTCATGTACGGGCGAAACACAGAGACCTTACCATCGACATGCTTATAAGCCTTCAATCCTTCAAAAAACGACTGGCCGTAGTGCAGCGCCGAAATTGCAGGGCTTAAACCAATTTCGCCGTAAGGGACGATCTGGAAATTCTTCCATTCGCCGTCGGCGTAGTCAGCAACAAACATATGGTCGCTAAAAGTGCGGCCAAATGGCAGGTTGTTAAAATCGGTTTCAGCTAAACGCGATTTGGCAACCTTCGTAATCGTGATGTCAAGTGTCTCTGTCATAACATTTAGAGATTAGAATTAGAAAAAGCGCAATTTACGGATTTTTGTTTGAATTGGTAATCAGAGAAATATGCGGAGATGACCAATTTATGGGATTATGGTATTGAGATGATAGGATTGTAACGCTCTAAGCAACCAGGATATCTACTCATTCGCACATTTGATCGCTGTTTTCAGCGTAATATCGCTCTCGTTAATCGTTTTAAAATAACCGTCGTCGCCCCATTTAAAGCGGGCGGCAAAAGCTTTGATATACAGGCACATCTTTTTTTCTGACTGGCGGATCTGACCCGAGTCTAACTGTTTAAGCGTTTTGGTAGCGTATACCACAAAATCGGTAAACATAGCATCGTTAACGGCAAAACCTTTGCTAAAATCATCGAAGCTGCGGTATTTGGCCAGTTTTGCCTGTAGCTTTTGCAGCACAAAGCCCATAAAAAGCTGGCGATTGCTCAGGCTGTACAGCAGCTCGGTATTACCGGTGGTATCGGCAGGCACAAAAACATCGGGCATAATGCCGCCGCCGCTAAAAACCTTGCGCCCGTTGGCGGTATGGTATTTGGCTGGTTGTTTAAACAGGCTGTCATCGAGGTTGCTCTTTTCTGAAAACAGCTCACCTTTTTGCATACGGGCGGCCAGTTCGTTATGGTAGCTATCGGCGCCATCTTTATACGATTTCTGGATCGACCGGCCCGAGGGCGTATAATACCTGGCGATGGTGAGATTCACCGCCGAGCCATCCGCGAAAGGGAACTGCTCCTGCACCAGCCCTTTGCCAAACGAGCGGCGGCCAACGATGGTGGCGCGGTCCAGATCCTGCAGGGCGCCGGCCAGTATCTCGCTTGCCGAAGCCGAGTACTCGTTGATCATCACGGCCAGTTTGCCCTTTTCGAACAAACCAGAGTCGGTAGCGAAATAATCGGTACGCGGTTCGTGCACACCTTTGGTAAACATAATGAGTTTGCCGGCGGGCAAAAATTCGTCGGCCATGGCGGTGGCGGCACTCAGGTAGCCGCCGCCATTATCCCGCAGGTCGAGCACCAGTTTTTGCATGCCCGCGGCTTTAAGTTTTTTCAAGGCGGCCTTAAAGTCGCGGTCGGTTGTAGCGGCAAACTTGCTGACCTTAACATAGCCCGTAGCAGGCGCTATCATATACGCCGCGTCGATGCTGCTCAGATCAACGCGGTCGCGTTTAAGCTTTACTACTTTTATTTTACTGCTGTTTGGCCCCAACACGCTTAGCTGCACATCGGTGTTTTTACCGCCGCGAAATATCGAGTCGATCTTGCCGGTTGTCAGGTGCGCTCCTGCAAGGTTGTGGTCGTTAAAACGGATAACGCGGTCGCCGCTTTCAATACCTGCTTTTGCGGCCGGCCCGCCCGGCAGCACCTGGCTAACATACAGGGTATCATCAAGCATCAGGTATTCGACACCGACACCGAAAAAGCCGCCGTCAAGCCGCTCGTTGATGGATTGTGCACGCTGTGGCGGCAGGTATAGCGAGTGGGGATCCAGATCCTGCAATAACTGGTTAACCGATTTGCCCTCAAGGCTGTCTATATCAACCGAATCGACATACCTGTCGTGCACGAGCTTTACCACACGCTGCAGCTTATCGCCCCCGCTCAGAAAAAAGCGGTTGCCCCGCAGGTTTTCGTTGCTGAACCAAATACCCATCAGCGCCCCTGCAAACAGCAGCATTAAGGTACGAACGAAGGTTATTGCATTATTTTTCATTAATTTGACCTTGCTAAAATAAGCAATGCATACTAAGCCCAATAATTTTATGTTGATAGCTTTAAGTATTTGCTAAAATTTACCAATTTTGTTTATCATAATATAGAGCCATTGAAAATAGTCACCGAAAAGGATTCTCATTATAATAACCTCGACCAGATGTCGGTTAACGAGATCCTGACAAACATTAACAAAGAAGACCAGACCGTTGCAGATGCTGTTAAAAAGGCCATTCCGCAGTTGGAAAAACTAGTTACGGTAACTGCCGAACGGATGAAGAACGGCGGCAGGCTGTTTTATATAGGAGCCGGTACCAGTGGCAGGCTGGGTGTGGTTGATGCTTCCGAATGCCCTCCTACCTATGGCGTCCCGTTCGATTGGGTTGTCGGTATCATCGCCGGCGGCGACGGCGCTATACGCAAAGCTGTTGAATTTGCCGAAGACGATGCCGAACAGGCCTGGAAGGACTTGCTGGAATACAATATAAACGATAAGGACGTGCTGGTAGGCATAGCCGCATCGGGTACTACGCCTTACGTTGTGGGTGGTCTGCAAACGGCTAACGCGCATGGCGTGGTAACCGGCTGCATTGTTTGTAACGAAGGCGGGCCTATAGCAGCGGCAGCGCAATACCCTGTCGAGATCGTCACCGGCCCTGAGTTTGTTACCGGCTCAACCCGCATGAAAGCCGGCACCGCGCAAAAACTCGCCCTCAATATGCTCAGTACAAGCGTAATGATAAGGCTGGGCCGTGTTGTTGGCAACAAGATGGTGGATATGCAGTTATCCAATAACAAACTCATCGATCGGGGTACCAATATGGTGATGCAGGCCACCGGGCTCGACGAGCAAACCGCCGCCAACCTGCTCGAAAAATATGGCAGCGTACGTCAGGCCATCGATCATGCGCCCGTAACACAAAGAAAGTAGGATTCATTCGGATAGGGGTTGGGACAGGATGCACGAGATAGAACCATATTACCGCTGGCGCGACGATTATATAGCCGCCGAAGACGAGCTTTCGCCTTTTTATGCGACGGAATACAACGAGTTTGAGTTCGATAAACAGGTATACAACTACCTGCTCCACCCGCAGTGGGACTCGTTCGGCTCCAACACGCTATACCTCAAAGTTTTATTTGCCGATTACGACCGGGGCTACACCATCATCGAATTGATTGGCGAATGGAACGACGCCATCGATAACGACATCATGGTACTGAAACGGGAACTCATTGAACTGATGATGGATGAAGGCATCAATAAATTCATCCTCATCGGCGAAAACGTGCTCAACTTCCACTCGAGCGATGACTGTTACTACGAAGAATGGTTCCAGGAGGTGGAGGATGGCTGGATAGCGGGCATCAATTTCCGCGATCATGTGATCAACGAGTTTAAGCGAAACAACATCGATTATTATATTAATTTCGGCGGTGTTTTAGACGATCTGGGCTGGCGAACGCTGAAACCTTTGCAGGTATTCAAAAAAGTTGAAGAGTTGTTGGTTAAACGCTTGAATTAATCAATCGCTTATAAGTATATTGCACTAAAAAAATACAAATTACGTTTATACCTTAAATTAATTAACAATGGAAACTAAAGGTTTTGATTATAAAACAAACGATATCGAATACAAATACGATAACGTTATACAAATAGACGACAGCACCAACGTACGTAAGTTTATGGCTAACGTATTTTTGTGGATGTTTGTTGCATTGGGCTTGTCCGCAGTTAGCGCTTACGAATTTGCCACAAACCCGCAATTGCTGACATTGCTTTACGATCCTGCCACCGGCAGCACAACCGGCCTTGCCATTGCGGTAATGCTGGCACCCTTCGCGTTTCTTTTGGCCATCTCATTTGGCTTACAAAAAATGTCGTACCCTGTGTTATTGATATTATTCATCGCTTTTGCCACTGTAATGGGTATTAGCCTCAGCTGGATATTGCTCGCTTACACCGCCGGTTCGGTATTGGGCGTATTCATCACCACATCGGTAGTTTTTGGTACGATGGCCATTGCAGGGTATACCACCCAACGCGATCTGACCTCTTTCGGCTCGTTACTGATCGCAGGCTTATGGGGTATCATCATCGCATCATTGGTCAACTGGTTCTTACACAGCCAGCAATTGGATTATATTATCAGCTACGTAGGCGTTGCCGTATTTGTGGGTTTAACCGCTTACGATGTGCAAAAGCTTAAACAACTGGCTGCCTCAGAAGATGTTGACGGAACCCTGAAAAATAAGTTAGGCTTAATGGGCGCATTAAACCTCTACCTCGATTTCGTGAACCTGTTCCTGATGCTGCTGCGCTTATTCGGCCGCAGAAGATAATTTCTTAATAGCATTATTTTAATGCCGGTAAAAAGGATGTACAAACTCATTTGCAGCTTTTTACCGGCATTTTTATTAGCCATCTGCGTCAACGCCGCTGCACCGGCTATTGATCTTAACCGCACTTCGGCAAAAGCCAAACAAGCCCTTACTTTTTGTAAACAAAAAGGCTATAACACCCGCTACTGTATCCTTATCGATATGAGCCTGCCATCGGGCGTAAAGCGTTTCATACTATGGGATTTTAGCAAAAAAAACATCATCACCTCGGGCCTCATCAGCCATGGTTGCGGCAGTATGCCATGGTCGGGCAAATGGAGTAAGGATAAAGCCCCGGTTCAGTAACCGCGACGGTAGCCATTGCACCGCCCTGGGCAAATACCGTATCGATCAGCGCGCCTACAGCGCATGGGGCATCCATGTTAAATATCACCTTACGGGATTGGAAGCTACCAACAACAATGCGTTTAAACGTGAGATCGTTTTCCACTCCTGGGAAAGCGTGCCCGAAACCGAAGTATACCCCGATGGCGTCCCCGAAGGCTGGGGCTGCCCCGCTATATCAAATGACACAATGAAAGTTGTAGATACACTGCTGCGCAACCAGAAAAGGCACACACTGCTATGGGTGTATCAGTGAATAATAATTTTACGCCATCTTCAAAATCACTCACAACTCACCATTCACCACTGATCCCCTTGCACTTTACAACTTTATTACGCACCTTTGTGCTGCTTATAGAGAAAGGCGGAGGGATTAGACCCTGCGATGCCTTAGCAACCTGTACTTACAAGGTGCTACATTCTACTCAGAACCACTCTTTTCAGGGTCTGGGACAGATAAGCGAAGGTCAACTTAACACCCGACTTTTCGACATAAGCAGATTTAGGATTACACTGATTTTTGTGATATGATTGCACCGATGAGGTGACCATTTCGTAGGTAATCTGTGGAATCACTAATATAATCGGTGAAATCAACAACAATGAACATCAGACAGGAACTAAAAAAACGTATTCTCATTATCGACGGCGCAATGGGCACCATGATACAGCGGTATCAGCTCACCGAGGCCGACTTTCGTGGCGAGCGTTTTAAAGATCACCCTTCGGATTTGCAGGGCAATAACGACCTGCTCAACATCACCCGCCCCGATGTGATCAAAGCTATACACGCCGAATATTTAGAGGCCGGCGCCGACATTATCGAAACCAATACCTTCAGCACGCAGGTGATCTCGCTTGCCGATTATAAAATGGAGCCTTTAGCCTACGAGTTAAGCTACGAAGGTGCACGCCTGGCTAAAGAGGTTGCCGCAGAATACACGCAAAAGAATCCTGGTAAACCACGCTTTGTGGCCGGAGCAATCGGGCCAACAAACCGTACCGCATCGCTTTCGCCCGATGTGAACGACCCGGGCTACCGCGCCGTTACTTTTGACGACCTGGTAAACGCTTATTACGATCAGGTTCGCGGCCTGGTTGATGGCGGCAGCGATGTGTTGCTGATCGAAACTATTTTTGATACACTAAACGCCAAAGCGGCCATCTTCGCTATCAAAAAATACGAAGAGGAATGTAAAGCTGCGGGTAAAGATTATGCAGCCTTCCGCCCTACAGGCGGCATCATGATATCCGGAACCATAACCGATGCTTCCGGTCGTACCTTATCAGGCCAAACTGTTGAGGCATTCTGGAACTCGGTTCGCCACGCTAACTTACTTTCGGTAGGTTTAAACTGCGCATTAGGTGCAAAAGAAATGCGCCCGCACATCGAAGAGCTTTCGAACATCGCTGATGTATTTATATCGGCCTATCCCAACGCGGGCTTACCAAACGAGTTTGGCGCGTACGACGAAACACCGCACGAAACCGCCCATCTGGTCGAAGACTTTATGGAAAGCGGCCTGGTGAACATTGCTGGTGGCTGCTGCGGCACCACGCCCGACCATATCCGCTGCATCGCCGAAAAGGCCGCCAAGTTCCCGCCAAGGGTAAAACCCGAAATTACGCCATACATGCGCCTAAGCGGTTTGGAAGCGGTAAACATTACACCCGAAACCAATTTTGTAAACGTAGGCGAGCGTACCAATATCACCGGTTCGCCAAAATTCAGCAAGCTCATCCTGGCCGAAGATTTTGAAGGCGCACTGGTTGTAGCACGCCAGCAGGTTGATGGCGGCGCGCAGGTGATAGACGTCAATATGGACGAGGGCATGATCGACTCAGAGGCTTCGATGGTAAAGTTTTTAAACCTCATCGCCTCCGAACCCGATATCGCCAAGCTGCCCATCATGGTCGATTCATCCAAATGGACCGTGATCGAAGCCGGTTTGAAATGCCTGCAGGGCAAAGGCATCGTTAACTCGATCTCGCTTAAAGAGGGAGAAGACAAGTTCCGCGAATACGCCAAAAAGATCATGCAATATGGCGCGGCCACCGTGGTGATGGCTTTTGATGAACAAGGCCAGGCCGATAGCTACGAACGCCGTATCGAGATCTGCAAACGCAGTTACGATATCCTGGTAAACGAGATCGGCTTCCCGCCGCAGGACATCATCTTCGACCCGAACATCTTAACCGTTGCCACCGGATTAGAGGAACACAATAATTACGCTGTCGATTTCATCAACGCTACCCGCTGGATAAAACAAAACCTGCCCCTGGCTAAAGTAAGCGGCGGTGTAAGTAATATCTCCTTCTCCTTCCGCGGTAATAACGTAGTGCGCGAAGCCATGCACTCGGCATTTTTATACCATGCCATCAAGGCCGGTATGGATATGGGTATTGTTAACGCGGGTATGCTCGAGGTTTACGAAGAAATTCCGAAAGAGCTGTTAGAGCGCGTGGAAGATGTATTATTAAACCGCCGCCCTGATGCTACCGAACGTTTGGTCGACTTTGCCGAAACCGTAAAAGCTAAAGGCAAAGAAGTGGTAAAAGACGAAGAATGGCGTAAAGAGCCGGTTGAGCAACGTTTATCACACGCCCTGGTAAAAGGCATTATCGAATACCTCGACGACGACGTGGAAGAGGCGCGCTTAAAATATGCCAAGCCTTTAGAAGTTATCGAAGGCCCGCTGATGGATGGCATGAACATCGTAGGCGACCTGTTTGGCGCCGGTAAAATGTTTTTGCCCCAGGTGGTTAAATCGGCACGTGTAATGAAAAAGGCCGTGGCCTATCTGTTACCTTTCATCGAACTCGAAAAGCAAAAAGCGATCGAATCGGGCGAAGGTAGTAACGAACGTGCAAACGCCGGTAAAGTATTAATGGCTACCGTAAAAGGCGATGTGCACGATATCGGCAAAAACATCGTAGGTGTAGTACTGGCCTGCAACAACTTCGAGGTTATCGATCTGGGTGTGATGGTACCCGCGCAAAAGATCATCGACGAAGCTATCGCTCAAAAAGCCGACATTATCGGCTTAAGCGGCCTCATCACCCCATCGCTGGATGAGATGGTGCATTTCGCTAAAGAAATGGAGCGCAACAACTTCGATATCCCGCTCATCGTAGGTGGTGCAACCACATCGCGTATCCATGCCGCGGTAAAGATCGCGCCTAACTACTCCGGCCCCGCCATACACGTACTGGATGCCAGCCGCAGCGTTACCGTGTGCAGCAGCCTGATGAGCAAGGATAACCGCGATGCCTATATCAACGGTATCCGCGAAGAGTATGATAAAGCACGCGAAGCGCATTTAAATAAAAAGTCAGATAAGCGCTTTGTAACCATAGAAGAAGCCCGTAAGCAACGGATAGAGCTGAATTTGAACGGCGCTATGCCGCCAAAGCCAACCTTTACGGGGACAAAGGTTTTCGAAGCCTTCCCGCTTGAAGAACTGGTACCTTATATCGATTGGACGCCTTTCTTCCATACCTGGGAGCTGCGCGGCAGTTTCCCTAAGATATTCGATGATAAATACGTAGGTGTTGAAGCTAAAAAATTGTACGACGACGCGCAGGTATTGCTCAACAGGATCGTATCCGAAAAACTGCTGCAGGCAAACGGCGTTATCGGTTTTTGGCCGGCAAACAGCGTTGGCGATGATATCGAGCTGTATGCCGACGAAAGCCGTACTAAGGTTTTAGATACCATCTACACCCTTCGCCAGCAGGCCGAAAAAGTGAAAGACGAACCTTACTACGCCTTGGCCGATTTTATTGCACCAAAAGCAAGCGGCGTACCTGATTATTGGGGCGGTTTTGCCGTAACAGCAGGCATTGGCTGCGATGAACTGGTTGCAGGTTTTGAAGCCGACCACGACGATTACAACAGCATTATGGCCAAAGCCATTGCCGATCGTTTTGCCGAGGCTTTCGCCGAAAAAATGCACGAACTGGTACGTAAACAATACTGGGGCTACGCCAAAGAAGAACACCTCGAAAGCGAAGACCTCATTAAAGAAAAATACCAGGGCATACGCCCGGCACCAGGCTACCCCGCCTGCCCCGATCATACCGAAAAGACAACGCTGTTTAAACTGCTCAAAGCCGAAGAAAACGCCCAAATGCACCTCACCGAAAGCCTGGCCATGATGCCCGCCGCATCGGTAAGCGGCTTTTACTTCGCCCACCCGCAGTCGCGCTACTTTGGCTTAGGCAAGATCAGCAAAGATCAGGTTGAGGATTACGCTAAAAGGAAAGGCATGCCACTCGAAGAAGTTGAAAGGTGGTTGAGCCCGAATTTGGCTTATTAGTATCAAGTAGTTAGTATCAAGTATCAAGACAGAAAAACCATGCACAATTTTAAAGAGCTTAAAGTTTGGAAAGCTGGTATCCAGTTATCAAAGTCGATATTTACACTAACTAAAACATTCCCAACCAATGAAAGATTTGGGCTAATCTCTCAGATGAACCGGGCAGTTGTTTCTATTCCTTCAAATATTGCTGAAGGTTGTGGACGAAAATCCGACAAGGAGCTATATCAGTTTCTGAATATTGCTTTAGGGTCTGCATTTGAATTGGAAACACAGCTAATAATTGCCAGAGAATTTGAATATATAAATGACGAAACTCTAAACACGATCTGTAATTTAGTTGGCGAAATACAAAAGATGATCTACGGGTTGCAAAAAAGTCTTGCTACTTGATACTAACTACTTGATACTAATTAATGAAAATTACCGAACACATCAACAACGCAAAGGGCAAAACATTATTCTCGTTCGAACTACTGCCGCCTATCAAAGGCTCGAGCATACAAGGTATTTTTAATGCGATAGACCCGCTGATGGAGCTTAATCCTCCATTTATCGATGTCACCTCGCTGCGCGAAGACCATATCTATAAAGAACATCCAAACGGATTGTTAGAGAAAGTGATCACCCGCAAACGCCCGGGTACCGTTGCTGTTTGCGCAGCGATTATGAATAAATATAAAGTAGATGCCGTGCCTCACCTCATCTGCGGCGGTTTCACCAAAGAAGAAACCGAGTACGCCTTGATCGACCTCCAGTTTTTAGGTATCGATAACGTGCTGGTGCTGCGCGGCGATGCCCGCAAGGCCGATTCGGGTTTTGTACCTACTCCCGGCGGCCACGCTTACGCTACCGACCTGCTGGGCCAGGTTGTCAATATGAACAATGGTATTTACCTGCACGGCGATGTGGAGTCGCCCTATAAAACTGATTTCTGTATCGGTGTTGCCGGTTACCCCGAAAAGCATTTTGAGGCCCCGAACCTTAAGACCGATTTTAAATACCTCAAGCAAAAGGTAGATATGGGCGCCAACTTCATCGTTACCCAGATGTTTTTTGATAACCAGAAGTACTTCGACTTTGTGAACAACTGCCGGGCCAATGGCATCAACGTGCCCATCATACCCGGTTTAAAACCTATCACCGTATCGAAGCAATTGATCAGCCTATCGAAAATATTCCATATCGATATCCCCGAGGCCTTAACCGAAGCCATTACCGAAGCCAAAACCAAGGAAGACGTGCGCGAGGTTGGCATACAGTGGATGATACAGCAATGTAAAGAGCTCGTTAAGTTCGGCGTGCCGGTATTGCACTTTTATACCATGGGTAACCCGGAGCCAACTAAACACATAGCACAGGCGGTATTTTAGTTTTATTGGAAATTTTCTAAATTTGAGACAACGCGTACCGGTTATCCCCTTAACCGGCCGATTTGTTTTTTCTCAAGCCTAAACTATCGTTATGAAATTTATCGTTACTTTCCGAAACTCTATTTACACTGTTGGCGCTTACAGGGTAGCCCCGTCAAAACCTATTGAAGCAGTGGTAATAAGCGACTATACCATTACCGGTAATTTTTTAACCTGTACTACTACCGATTATAACCGCAAGATGATCATCCCGCTGGATAATATCCTGGGTTTGTGCGAATCGTTTGAGTGATCACAGGTACAGCTCCAGCTGCTTCTTAAGGTCTCCGGCCGATGTAAAATGTATGGATGCTATCTCCAGTTCGCGGGCAGCTAAAATGTTGCGGTAGTTATCATCGATAAACAAAGCTTCGGCCGGCTCAACCCCGTACCTGTCGAGCAATAGTTTGTAAAATTCGGGGGCCGGTTTACGGATACCTTCCAGGCCGGATATCACCAGCCCGTCGAACCATTGTAAAAGTTCATATTTGTTGAGCGCGATGGGCCATGTCTCCGCCGACCAGTTGCTCAAAGCATACAATTTATATCTGCCGCTTTCTTTGAGCTCCTTAAACAGCTCGATCATGCCGGGCACAGTACCGTTCAGCATTTCATCCCAACGCCCGTAAAATGCACGGATGGCAGCCTCATGTTCGGGATGTTGTGAAACCAGCCATTCTGTGCCTTCTTTAATCGGCCTGCCCGAATCCTGCTCCTCGTTCCAGGCAGAAGTACAGATATTAGCTAAAAAATCGTCGATCTCGGCTTCGGTAGTAAACAGTTTGCGGTATAAATGCTTCGGGTGCCAGTCGATCAATACTGCGCCCAGGTCGAATATGATGGTGGTGATCATGAAAGATAAAAATAGCAGTATTCTAATAAAATCAGCAATTTTATCACTCCAACAAAATTCTGTACATTCGTTAAAAACCAAAATTATATGTTAAAAAACTTACATCGCAACCTATTATTCGCCGGTCTGGCTATGGTAGCAGTATCGTGTTCGCAGCCTAAAGCCACCAGTGTAGACGAGCAGGATGGCTTAGCGTCTTTCAACAAGGACAGCCTCACCAAACATATTATTACCTTATCATCAAACGAGTTTAAGGGCCGCAGGCCATTCACCATCGGCGAAACCAAAACCATAGCTTACCTGCAAAACACCTTTAAAGCTTACGGTTTAGAGCCGGGCAACGGCAGCAGTTACCTGCAGGAAGTACCGATGGTCGAGATCAGCCCCAAAACCGTATCGCCACTTTGGGTAAAATCGCCAAAAGGCACATTCGACTTACAAAACATCAACGATTTTGTACTGTGGACAGAGCGTACCGATACCGTAAATACTTTGAAAGAAGACGACCTGGTATTTGCGGGCTACGGCGTAGTAGCGCCCGAATATAACTGGAACGATTATGCCGGCCTCAACGTTAAAGGCAAAGTAGTGATGGTGATGGTGAACGACCCGGGCTGGGACCAGGGCGACACCACCCTGTTTAAAGGCAAGACTATGACCTATTACGGCCGCTGGACCTACAAATACGAGGAAGCCGCACGCCAGGGTGCCAAAGGTTGTATCATCATCCACAATACCGCGGCGGCGTCCTACCCTTTCAACGTGGTACAAAACTCCAATAGCGGCGTTAAGCTGCACCTCGATAAACGCGGCAGCAATGCCTACCAGTTGGCTGTACAGGGATGGGTAACGCACGAAAGCGCCGTTAAAATGTTGGCTGCTGCAGGTAAGGACACCAGCGTGCTGATGGATGCCAATAAACGCGGTTTTAAAGGTTTTGATATGAACACCAAGCTTTCGGTTATGGTAAATACCAAGGTGGTGTTCAACAAATCGCACAATGTGATAGCCAAGATAACCGGCAGCAAACGCCCTGACGAATACATCATCTACTCTGCCCACTGGGATCACTTTGGCGTAGGTAAACCCGACGAAAAAGGGGATAACATTTACCACGGCGCACTGGATAACGGCAGCGGAACGGCCTCGCTCCTGGAAATGGCACGTGCCTTTAAAAGCATGAAAACCCAACCCGAACGTACAGTTATATTTTTAGCTGTGACGGCTGAAGAGCAGGGCTTGTTAGGTTCGGAATACTACGGTCAGCACCCGATCTACCCCTTGGATAAAACCGTAGCCAATATCAATATCGATGGTATCAACAACTTCGCCAAAACCAACGACCTGGAAATATCAGGCGCCGGTCAATCGGAGCTGGAAGATTATGTAAAAGACGAGCTAAAGAAAAAAGGCCGTTACCTCGCGCCCGAATCACATCCCGAAGCGGGGCATTTCTTCCGCTCCGATCACTTTAACTTTGCCAAAGCAGGTGTGCCGTCGTTAACCACTGCGGCCGGTATCGATGTGGTTGGCAAGGGCAAAGCTTATGGACAAAAAATACACGACGATTATACCGCCAACCGCTACCACCGCCCGGCCGATATGTACGATTCGACCTGGAACTTAGACGGTGGCCTTGATGATATCGAACTGTTATTCCAGGTAGGCAAACGCCTGGCCTTCGAAACTACTTTCCCCAAATGGAAAGATGGTTCGGAGTTTAAAAAGCTGAGGCAGTAATTTGATTTCGGATTTCGGATGTTCAATTTCGAATTTTACATCCGAAATTCTTTTCACGCGTCATTGCGAGATACGAAGCAATCTCTATGCTATACAGTTCCGATTGAAGTATCGATCATCCTATGTAGAGATTGCTCCGCTACCACTCGCAAAGGCGCCTTATTAATTAGGCGTTCTCCAAAAGGTATTTCTTAAACCCTGCAAAATCAGTACCCAAAGCAACCGATAAGCTCGGCTTGCCTTGCAATTCTTTCACCTGCTCAGGCACCACGATCTTAGCAGCAATTTCTTCCGAAAAGACCTCCGGGAACTTGCACGGATGCGCGGTTGATAAAAACACGCCTGCGGCTTGGTTATCCGGATTAGCTTTTTGATAGTCCTTTAAAGCCTGCCAGGCTATCGCTGTATGCGGGCAAACCACGTAATTGTATTGTTTGTAAACCGCTTCAATAGCTACTTTCGTTTGCTCGTCGGTATAGCTGCAGCCGCTTATCAGTTGCTTCAGTTTTTCTGGGTCCTGGAAGATATGCGCAATGCGGATCCAGTTGCTCGGGTTCCCCACATCCATCGCGTTACTTAAAGTAGCCACCGATGGTTTGGGTTTGTAAAAACCGGTGCTTAAAAACTGAGGTACGGTATCGTTAGCGTTGGTAGCCGCTATGAATTGCTTTACCGGCAAGCCCATTTTCCAGGCCAGTAAACCTGCGCCAAGGTTACCAAAGTTACCGCTCGGCACACTGAATACCACCTCGCTTTTTCCTTCGCGCAGCAATTGCGCATAAGCATTAACATAATAAAATGCCTGCGGTATCAACCTGGCAATATTAATGGAGTTTGCCGATGTCAGCCTGAATTTCTCATTCAGCTCCGTATTCACAAAAGCCTGTTTAACCAAAGCCTGGCAATCGTCAAAAGTACCGTCTATCTCTATCGCACGAATGTTTTGCCCGTTGGTGGTCAGTTGCTGCTCCTGTATCGGGCTAACCTTACCTTTAGGATATAATATCGTTACACGGGTATTAGATACCCCTAAAAAACCCAGGGCAACGGCACCGCCGGTATCGCCGCTGGTAGCCACCAAAATATCGAGCATTTTTTCACCGTCGCGCAAAAAGTAGCTCATTACCCGGCTCATAAACCTTGCGCCAAAATCCTTAAACGCCAGCGATGGCCCGTGGAAAAGCTCCAAAACATAAACATCTTCTTCCAGCTTTACGATGGGCGCTTCAAAATTTATCGCATCTTCTACAATGGCTTTCAAATCCTTTTCGGGGATAGCATCGCTCAGCATGGTTTTAGCCACTTCAAAAGCGATCTCAGGCAGCGAATATTTAGCCAGATTGCGTAAAAAATCGGGGTTTAGTTGGGGGATGCTCACCGGCATATATAAACCTTTATCCTGTGGTAAGCTGTTAAAAACGGCTTCCTTAAAAGGCACATGCACTGCCGGGCTGTTGGTACTGTAAAATTTCATGGTGTGTTTAACCTAATATTTGGGGGCCTTGCTCATTAACCGCTGATACGTAGGTATAGCTGTTGATGTTTAAGGTTTTTAAATGTTGCTGTATTTTTTGTGTGATAACGTTAGCCGTTTGCTCATCGCGGGTAAAAGCGAAAACCGACGGCCCAGAGCCTGAGATACCAAAGCTGATCGCGCCGCCTTCCATCGCCATTTCGCGCATCTTATAAAAATCGGGGATCAGGATAGAGCGTGTCGGCTCAACCAACACATCGTGCATGCTGCGGCCAATCAGGTCAAGGTCGTTCATAAATAAACCGCTTACCAAACCGGCCACGTTGCCCCATTGCACTACGGCATCTTTCAGTTGTACGCTTTTGCGGATCATCTGCCTTGCATCGCGGGTTGGCACATCCACATCGGGGAAAACGATGGCGCAGTACAAACCTTGCGGCACAGGCAGTTTAATAATATCCAAAGGCTCATAGCTGCGGATCAGCACAAAACCGCCCAGCATGGCCGGTGCAACATTATCCGCATGGCCGTAGCCACAGGCCAGCTCTTCGCCTTTCATGGCAAAAGGCACCATTTCCATCGGCGTGAGCAGATCGCCCATCAGCTTGTTGATGGCATACAAACCCGCCACCGTACTGGCCGAGCTCGAACCCAGCCCGCTGCCGATAGGCATTTTTTTGTACAACTCTATCTCCACGCCCACATCGGTACGGTCGACATATTTTAAATAATGCTGTACGCTGGCGCTCACGGTATTTTTTTCGGCAGCCTTGGGCAGCTTACCGTTATCACCTTCAATTTTGGTGATGGCAACGCCGGGTTTACCCACCAGCCGCATCACCACTTCATCGCCGGGCGCGTTAACCGCAAACCCCAAAACATCAAACCCGCATACTACATTGGCCACCGTTGCCGGCGCAAATACTTTTATGCCCCCTAACCCCCTGAAGGGGGAATTTAAAGCCGTCATATTTCTTTATTCTATAATTGTCATTTCGAGCGATAACGCGAAATCTTCTGATCCATGCTTGCCTGCAAGCAGAAGCCCTCTCTTTCGGAATGACATGGTGGTTATTCTTGTTATTTCTATTGAACTATCCGTTCCCCCTCAGGGGGGTTAGGGGGCTAATGTGCTCCCACATTCACAATATCAGCAAACACACCTGCTGCGGTAACCTCGGCGCCTGCACCAGGGCCTTTTACCACCAACGGGCGTTCCTTATACCGCTCGGTAGTGAATGATATGATATTATCACTTCCCGAAAGGGTATAAAAAGGATGATTCTCGTCCACAGCCTGCAGGGTAATGCTCACCTTGCCATCTTCCAGCTTACCTATGTAGCGTAATACTTTTCCGGCAGCTTCTGCCTTAGCCTTCATATCCGCAAAGAATTTGCCTTCATTATTCAGCTCTTTATAAAAATCGGCTACGCTACCTGCATCCAGGCAAGCCTTTGGCAGCATGCTTTCAATATTTACATCGCCAGGCTCCAATACATAACCAGCATCGCGGGCCAGTATCAGCATTTTGCGCATAAAATCGGTGCCGCGCAAATCGTCGCGCGGGTCGGGTTCGGTATAACCTTTATCCTGCGCGGTTTTCACCACATCGTGAAAACTCACATCGCCTTTATAGTTATTAAAGATGAACGATATCGTCCCCGAAAGGATAGCCTCGATACGGATCACCCTGTCGCCGCTCATCATCAGGTCTTTCAGCGTGCGCACTATCGGCAAGCCCGCGCCCACATTGGTTTCGTAGTAAAAATCAACGCCATGCTTGCGGGCGGTATCCTTAAATGTTTTGTATTGCGCGTAAGTACCCGAGTTACCAATTTTGTTACAGGTTACTATCGAGATGTTTGATTTAAACACCTTTTCATAGTACCCAATCGGTACCGGGCTGGCGGTATTATCGGCAAACACGCAGTTCGGCAAATTCATGGCCTGCATTTTAGCGATAAATTCGTCCAGGTTGGCTGCCAGTTCCGATGCTTCCAAACTTTCTTTCCAGTTATCCAGCGACAGGCCATCTTCGCTAAACACCATTTTACGGGTATTGCTGATCCCTACGATCTTCACCTGTATGCCGTTATGCTTCTCTAAAAAGTCCGCGTGTTCATTCAACTGCCGGAACAGGGTAGTGCCGATATTACCGGTACCCAAACAAAATACGTGCAGGGTTTTATTCAGCGATACAAAGAACGAATCGTGCACTGCATTCAAAGCTTTCGCCAGGTCGGCACGACCGATAATTACCGAAATATTATATTCTGACGAGCCTTGAGCAATAGCTCTTACATTGATACCGTTACGACCAAGCGCATGGAACAGCTTACCCGAAATACCCGGGGTCTGCTTCATATTCTCACCCACAATAGCCAGTACCGACAGGTTTTGCTCTATCTGCGGTTTATCCAGTTTTTTAGCGTGCAGTTCCAGTTCAAACTCCTGTTCGATCAGGTGCAATGCCTTTACCGCATCCGCGGGAGGAATGGCAAAGGTAATACTATGCTCTGATGATGACTGGGTGATCAGTATCACGCTGATCTGCTCCCGCGCCAGCATACTGAACAAACGGCCGCTAAAGCCCGCCTTACCCACCATACCGCTGCCTTCCAGGTTAATAATGCTCACCTCGTTGATCGACGAAATGCCTTTGATCGGCAGGTTCGATGCGCCAACATCATGCTTAATATACGTCCCGCCGAAAGCGGTATCAAAAGTATTCAGGATAACGATAGGAATCTTTTTGAGGAAAGCCGGGATCATCGTTGGCGGATAGATCACCTTAGCGCCGAAGAACGAGAGCTCCATCGCCTCGGTGTACGACAGTTCCGGCAGCGAAAACGCCTTTTTCACCAGGCGCGGGTCGGCGGTCATCATCCCGTTCACATCGGTCCATATCTGTATTTCTTCGGCATTCAGCGCCGAACCTAAAATAGCTGCAGTATAATCGCTGCCCCCGCGGCCCAAAGTAGTAATGCGCCCTGCATCGTTGCTCGATATAAATCCGGTTACAAAAAGCAGCCGGCCGGTATTTTCATAATAATAATTGCGCACCAGCATTTCGGTGAGCTCCATGTTCACCTTAGCATGACCGAAGCTGCTGTCGGTTTTGATCAGGTCGGCAGCATTCACAAACTGCGCCTGCGGAAAGTGCTGCGCGGCAATCTTGCTCACCATAAAGGTGGAGCAGCGCTCGCCATAGCTCAGCACCAGGTCTTTTGTCTGTGCTGTCAGTTCGCGTAAGCTTAAAATGCCATTCAGCAAATCTTCAAGCTCGTTAAAATAAATTTTGAGCTTGGTGAATACCGGGTTCTGCTGCTGCACATCCAGCAAAGCTTTCACTACGTCGAAGTGCTTTTTTTCCAGCTCGGCCAGTTGCTGGCTAAAGCTGTTGCCAATCGCGGCCTGCTCAGCCATCGCGATCAATAAATTAGTTACCCCGCTCATGGCCGATAATACAACTACCGGGTTCTCTCCATTTTGGGTCTCCTTTTTCAGGATGTCGAGCACGGTGCTGATGCTTTTTACCGAGCCGACTGACGTACCACCGAATTTTAAAACTTTCATTTTTTAGTATTGAGTAAAGCGTATTGCGTATTGAGATACAAGCCCCACTACGCCCTTACGCTACGGTTATTAAAGCCAAAAGGCCTTTCTCGTTTCGAGGAAGGCCTTTCGTTGGTTTTATATTTTCATTTCTATATACCAAGATCACCCTCCGTGCGCAGTGTCGCCGGTAGTTGTGGTTGTTGTGGTTACAGAAGTGAGTGTTAACATGTTCGTTTTTTATCCGCGGTAAAGTAAGTGCTTATATTTCAAATCTGCAAGGGCAATTTTAAATTTCTTAGATAAAGTCGATGGGATGGGTGGGAATTCAGGCCGGAGGCCTTTTTATATTACTCACTCGGCCGGAGCCGAGCGAGTGCTCGTGATTGCAGTCGCTCGCGTCCGCGCGGGTGACGATTATACCAAGGCCTCCGGCCTGTACTGCAATCAACCTTAAAGGGATGCTATTGGGTTACGATGGATTCCTTAGCTTTTTCCGCAGCATCACCATATCCGTCAACTGTACACTATCTTCAAATATCTGCTGCGTATAATAGTTGATGAAGAAATCCTTCTTCACCTCATACAACTCAAAACCTGCTTTTTGGTAAATGGATATCTGCTTCCAGGCAATGGTTGGCGTACCGATAATCAGTTCGTTAAACCCTTTTTCCCGGGCCTTGTCTTCCGCATCTTTCAGCATCAGTTTGCCGATGCCCTGGTTCTGATAAGCTTCATCCACTGCGATGGCCTTGATTTCTGCGGTATGTTCGTCAATCGTGTAAACAGCACAAACACCAACTATCTTGTCGCCCGCTTCAATTACGTAAATATCCGATTGATGGATATACCTTTCAATGGCCTGCATTTCTTCGTCGGCAAGCAGCAACAGCCCGTAAGGCATCTGCTCATTTTTCCGAAGCATGCGTGGGGTAATTGATATCATAAACCCTTCGTCGTTAAAAACAAAGAAGCCTTACAGGTACAGAAATATGAAGAGTTGAATTTTCCTGAACCGGTATGCCCGCCAAATGCTCGCACAAATGGCGGAGATAACCCGGGTCGGTCGCGGTGGTGGTATCTTAGTCAATGCCGGTTAACAACCCGCATCGGGATGAATAAAAAAGGAAGCAGAGATTAATTTAGTAACGCCCCGAAAGGACGGAGCATATATGACTTTACGACAAATGCAAGCGCCTGTACAAAAGTTTTATACTTGGCGATTGTTTTGCAATAAGATCAGTTAACCTCAAAATATTTTGGCTATAGGGATAGATACCAAATTATTTTGAGGAAAAGATACATCATTATTTTGAAAAACTCAAACGCTTACAAAAATTTTACTTAAAGTTGTTACACAAGTAACAAAACAGGGCATTATCCACTTTAATCGATAGCTATGATTGTAAGCACCGGCCCGATAATTTGAGTACCGAACTCTAAAATCAAGGCAAATTTAATCCATCCCAATAGGTGCTCCCGGCGGCATCTCCAATGCCGGAGCAGGCTGAAATTTGCCAGGGTCTTTTTCAAATTCTTCTATCTGCTGCAAGCCGTAATACAAGGCTGCTTTTTGCCTCGGTTCGGCCGAAGCCTGTTTGGCAGCCATCCATTCTTTCAGTTCGTGAACTTTCAGCAATGCTTCACCCTTTACATTGGCGGCCGCATTATTATCCGCCGCAAGGCCCAGCAGGTGTTTTAGCGTTAAATCGTCGACCAATATTTGCAATTCGCCTTTGTAACCAGGCACTGCAGGCGCTTTCCAGGTACTCTCCAGTATTTTATCTATCATGGCCATTAAACCTGGTCGTTTGGGGTCGCGGGCATTGTACTCAATTAAACGCGCGGCACGTTCGGCATCAAACAGGGTGGCCAGGGTATAATCGGCAGCGGTCTCTGCAGCGGCTATAGGGTCGAATGCCGAGCCGGTATGCCCGCCAAATGTTTCCACCGATGAAGGGTAGCCGGTAGGGCGCGGCGGTATCTTTTCTATCAATGCTTCGGGCAGAGCCAGGGCATCGGGTGTTATGGTATTCATTACGGCATCAAAAGCACGCCATTGCTCGGCAGGGTCAACTATTTGTGTCGTAACCTGCCCGTCGTTTTTAATGGCATGGGTATAGTATAAGCCGCCAATCGATTTGGCGGCGGCCAGCACCTGGTAACGGTGCAACAGGTACATAGGTACCAGCACTTCTTCGAGAGTTGCCATCGGCGAACCCTTTGGTATGGCTTTTTCCGAGAAATTATCCAGTATATGTTTGCGCACGGTCATCAGCTTATTCAGCTGATCGATTGGGTTGGCACCATCATCCCACTGGCTCGACATCGGGTGCACATCCAACGATGCATCCGGAGCATAAACAAAACCCTCACCTAAAGTTTTCCTGGTTATTTTATCCAGTTCGGCATCCTCGTTAGCGCCCTGGCCGAAATCTGAATACCCCCACATAATGGCCCGTTTATCCCAGCCGCCTATACCTTTGGCATACACGTCTGATAGGTCTACCGTACCGTCGGCCTTCAGGCTAAACCTTGGGAAGGGGTAATCCATTACCGACGAACGGTTATTGGGGCTTGCCGCAAAATTGTGCGTTAAGCCCAGCGTATGCCCAATCTCGTGCGCCGATAACTGACGGATACGCGCCAGCGCCATTTCTTCCATATCCTTTGGCACAGGCTTACCATCAATATACGGTTGTAACAATCCTTCGGCGATAAGGTAATCCTCGCGGTGACGGTCGGAACCAAGGGTTACCATACCTTTGATGATCTCACCCGTACGCGGGTCGATGTATGATGCCCCGTACGAAAATGCACGCGCTGGCTTGGCCGAGCGGTTTACCCAGTTAACTATATTATAGCGGATATCCATCGGGTCGGCACCTTCGGGCAGTACTTTTACAATGAATGCATTTTTATAACCGGCGGCTTCAAACGCCTGGTTCCACCACGAACCACCTTCAACCAAAGCTTTTTGTATTAATGGCGGCGCGCCACGGTCAATATAATATACGATGGGTTCGACCGGCTCGCTCACAGCTGCCAAAGGATCCTTTTTAGCCAGGCGGTGGCGCTCAATAAAACGTTTTTCGAGCGGCTCGCTCATCGGCGCCGAAAAATCGAGATAACTAAACCCAAAATAACCGGCCCGAGGGTCGAATTTGCGGGGTTTATAATTACCGTCGGGCAATTCGACAAAACTTTGGTGCATGTTGACGGTAACCGAACTTGCATCGGGTGCTATATTACCGCGGCCATTCCCAGCAAAGGTAAGCACAGCCTCAAATTCGGTATTTTTAGGGAAATTTTTGGTATTATCCAGGTATACCGCCGAGCGGCTTTCGTCTACACGGTAGCCGCCTCCCGCGTTAACCGCTCCCCTGCCGCGCGACGCCGCCGCGCTGCCCGCGTTAGCCGAACCGCTACCGATGCGGTCGCCTATTTTCTGCGCGTCGCGAATAATGAAAGGCGTCAGGTCTACCAGTACCTTATCACCTTCTACAGCAACAGGCGCAAAACCAAAGATGATGGATTTTGCAAAAGCGTTCTCTACATCCTGCTGCTCATCGGCGCTGCCTTTAACCGAGCGGTATTTTAAATTGGGCTCTAACAGAAATATTTTAGGCCCTACTTTGATGAATTTAGCCAACTCGGCCGACGCCTGCCCACGCTCGGCGCCCCCGTTACCAATACCATCAACCAGGGCACTGAAGTACAGAAACTCCTTGTTAAACTGGTTTTCATCAACCTCAAGGTAGATTTTCCCTGTCTTATAATCGTAAAAAAAGGTGAAAAAGCCTTCGTACTTTTTGAGATTTTGCGTGAAGGATTCGATGCTGGCTGCCGGGCGGGTTTCGCCTGCGGGGCGGCTGCCATCAGCCCGCTGGGCAAAGCATTGGCCGCAAAACAGCATGACTGCAACTATTGGTATAAATAGTTTCATGTTATGATAATGTTATGATGTCAGTTAGTAAAAGCCTAAATATAATCAATAACGGGTATAAATTTCAATTCTATTGAAATTGTTGCACTGAACCTGGACCTGTGGATCGGGTACTATGTAATTTATGGGGACTGACAATGAGCCAGGCGATCGAACCAAAACCCGAGGCTCAAACCGCAGCATGGCCCATGAGCAGACGAGCACCTCCCGAAAGGCGGGCCCGGGATTAACTATGCCAATTAAAAAATCACGAGGCTTCGCTGATCAAAGCCATCAGCATCTCAAAAGTTTCATGGCATGGCAGATAACGTTGGGTTGCATCGGTACTGGTATTTAAGTAGATGCGGCTTTTGCCGGAGCCGCTGATGGTTAAAAAATCTTTGAGATTTTTTATATGGGTGATATTGTGAATGTTTACGAGGGTAGTTACATCCTGCCCGTTATCGGGTACGGTTACGGTTATCCAGCCTTTCATCTATAAATCAAATTGAATTTGACAGACAAATTTATTGTTTCGAAGTTATTATCAAAGCAACTCTCGAAATTGTTATATTTCATAATCATATCTTTGCCGCACATGCAGGGAACAGTTACAAAATCAACCGGAAGCTGGTACGAGGTGCTTACACCCGATGGCCGCAGGCTTGACTGCCGCATAAAAGGCAAGTTCAGGATCAAAGGCATTACCACTACTAACCCCATTGCCGTTGGCGATCAGGTTGATTTTGAAATGGAGCCCGAGCAGGAAACCGGGGTAATTACTACCCTGCACGAGCGCAGAAACTATATCATCCGCAAATCCATCAACCTGTCGCGTCAGGCGCAGATCATCGCCGCCAACCTCGATCAGGCTTTCCTGGTGGTCACACTCGCCTCGCCGCGGACATCGTTGGGCTTTATCGATCGTTTCCTGGTAACGGCCGAAGCTTATCATATCCCGGCAAAGCTGGTGTTTAATAAGCTCGACCTGTTTAGCGATGAGGGCCTGGAAGTTTTGGCAGCTTACCGCGAAGTTTATGAAAAACTCGGTTATCACTGTTACCAGGTTTCGGCATTGACCGGTACACATATCGATGAACTCATAGTCGATTTGAAGGACAAAGTAAGTTTGTTTTCAGGACATTCGGGCGTAGGTAAATCGACATTGATCAACCAGATATTACCTGATCTTAACCTGCGTACCAACCAGGTATCCGACTGGCACGACAAGGGCATGCATACGACAACCTTTGCCGAAATGTTCGAGCTGCCACAGGGCGGGGCAATCATCGATACGCCGGGTATACGCGAGTTAGGTATTGTAGATATTGAAAAAGCTGAGCTTGGCGGGCTTTTCCCTGAGATAAGGCAATACATGGAGCATTGCCGCTTTAAGAATTGCCGCCATATTAACGAACCCGGTTGCGCCGTTATAGCCGCGGTTGAGAGCGGTGATATTGAGCCATCGCGATACGACAGTTATGTGAGCATTTACCACGGTTACGATACCCGCGCTTAGTTATTTCGCCACAATGAAATCTTTCAGGTAACTGCACTCGCTCACCGCTTTTTTGTAGAAAGCGGTCTTCCGATAATTGGTCTTCAGATCGGTAAAGAGATCATTACCCCGCAGCTGCAGCTGAAAGGCTTTCGTCAGTTCATCAAAATCCGGCACGCCGTATAGTGGCTCAACGGCCTGCTTTTGCCGGCATTTGGCTGCCATAAAGGTGCATTTGGCTTTAAATTCGGTGGTTTTTGAAAACCGGCGGGCTATCATAAAATACTCCTCGGCATTGAGCGCCTTCACGTAGTCGGCATCGTAATAATTTTTTGCCGGCCGGCAAAAATCGTATGCCGACCATCTGTACGAGATCAAATACCACGCATTGCCATAGTGCGAGGTGTTGTACAGCCCGGTGGCCATTTTATAATAATAGGAAGCCGCGTTAGCAGGGTCTGTTTTTAGCTTCTGCTGCAAATCGGCCATGGCTTGCGCAAACTGTAGTTTGTTATAGCCTTTGGCCTTACCGTAAATGTATACTTTAGGGTAATCGTTAACCAGCTCGATAAACGGATCGGCCTTGGTATCGGCATTTACACTATCGATCATTTTGGGGTCGGCACGCTTAAACGCGCTGACGGCCCGGGCGTACTGGTGCTCACGCAGGTAAGTTGTGCCTAATAGTTCGTAAAAAGAATCAGGCTTGCGTAATACCCTGCCCATTAAAAAGGTGACATATGGGTTAGGCGGCGAAACTGTTTTCCAGCGGATAAGGGTACGAAGATTATCAGAGTGCAGATCCGTTTGCCAAAAACCGGCCGAAGGCGTATTGGCCAGCGCAAGGGCAGCCATGGTAGTGTCCTGCTGTTTCAGGTAAACCGGTGCCAGCACGGCTTGGTAAAAATCGCGTTCGGCATTGGCAAAAGGCGATGGCCTAAACCCATCCCAGGTTGTTTTTATACTATCCGATTTTATCTCGGCCCGGGCTTTTTTATCCAGCCACTGTAACGATGGCAGTAAAATGGCTTCATTAACCCGGTTATATTTTTGGATGCTTCGTGCCATTAGCAGCAGTTGCACAATATGCTTCTGGTCTTCGAACCGTGGTTTCAGGTTTTGCCCGTATAGAGTTTTCAGCAATGCCGAGCCCTCATCGATATTGCCTTCCATCCAGGCCATATACGCTGCTACCAAAGTGCCCATAGCCGGGTCGGGGTATTTTTTTTCGGCGGCCACTTGCCTGGCAAAAGCCTTAACCTGCTCAACATATTGCGGCGCGCGGTTGGGTTTAACACCGCGCATGGTCGCATCAAAATCGTATACGGGGATGTCGTCTTTATAGAGTTTTCCGGTAAGGTACTTTTCTTCCAGCTTATTTACTTCGCGCGTAAGCAGCACAGCAACCATAGGCGATGCCGGTGCAAGTTCGTATACTTTTTTCAGGGGCTCAATATCCGGCCCGGATTGCATAAAGCCATCTATTGCAAAAATATTGGCACGCTCGGCAGCGTTAGTGGCAAGCTGCACCAATACCGTGGCCTTAACGCCTGTTGCCCGGTAGTTGCGATAGGCCTGCAAGCGCCGCTCGGGATATTGGGCAAATACTTTCGAAAACAAGTAAGCGGCCTGGATGGTATCTTTCAACCAGCGTAACTCGCCGGCCTTTAAAGCCATTGCCCAGCCTTTTACGTGACTTGCCGAACTGATCGGCGCCAGGTATTTATCATAAACCACACTGGCTTGCTGGTAGCTCGCACCATAGTGCAGCAGGCGCTGCGCCTGGTAATAGTAACGCAGCTGGATAAACTTATCTTTCTCCTGCGTTGCCAGCGTAAATGCCTGCGCACCCTGGGTACGTAAACCAACGGTATCCATTGGCGTAGGTTCCCACGCGCGTGCCTCTACATTGGCTATCTTTTCAACGCTTTTAGCAAAGCGGTAATACTTCAACGCGCTTTTATTTGCAAAAACAGCTTTCAAAAAAGTGTTGGGTGCTAAACTATCGGGTAAGTTGCCTTTTTGGTTAAGATAGCCGTTGTATAAAACCGAATCGGTTTTGGTATCCAGCTTATACATAGCTTTTTCGGCATCGGCAGCCCGAACGTTTTTACCCAGGTAAGCGGCCCATTCGTCGGCGTTGATTTCCCGCTCGCTGGCTGGTTCCTGGTCTTCGTAGGTAAACAGTTCGCTGGTGTACCTGAAAGCGCTGTACTCACGGTCATTCTGAATGTTATTATTAAAGAACGAGACGTAATAATCGTATGGGTCGACCTCCGGCCCGCAGGCAAAAATAATCACAATGAAAGCAAAAAAGCAGCCAGTAAAACTAACGCAATAAATAACCGGTTTTTTCCAATTCATCATATGTATAGTTCTTCAATACAGGTTCGTCCAAATGAAACCAGATCAGGTTCAGGGTATCCTGCCTGATGTAATGCGAAAGATAGCCGGCGGCCGAACACAGATCAGCTGCCGGGGCGCTTTCCCATCGCACCACATCATTTTTCTTTAAACCGTATTCGGGCAGGTCTGTTTTGGCCGCATACAGGTTATTACCTTGCGACTGAAATTTATCCTGTGCGTTTAAATTACCAAAATTTATTCGTTTGGCAATGCCTATATACACCTTATCGCGAAAAGCTACCGCCCAGCTAAACAAAGGCAAACCGACGTCCATCTTCACCGGGTAACTGCTTAAATTATCGCCAAGGTACTTCTTCAATTCGCTTAGTTCGATGATCGAGTTCTGATCGCCGTACTTACGCAGGTTACCCATATTATAACACATCAGCATAACCCGGTTAACAGGCGGCACGCCGCTGTTGTGCAGGTTTTTCACCTGGTGCAGCCGTAACGTTGCCGACAAGGTTTTATGCTGTAGTAAAGGCTTTAATTGGGTAAGCAGGTAAAAATAATTATCGCGGGTTTCGGCAGTCCAGTCGCAGTCCATCTGTAGTTCGGGATAGCTGCTTTTACCGGCCTGGCTCACCTTGCCATCAACAAAGTGCACTATTTTGCGGGCCAGATCCGTCAGCTGTATTTGGCTCATCCCTCGCAAAGCATTATTGACGATAAATACCACGGGCACGATGGCGATGGTATCGGGCAGCTTATTTTCAAAACTAACAGGCGATACGGGTACCCGGTTTAGGCCAGCGTCATCCATATCAACGTCCATTATCCGTACATAGAGCCTACGGCTTTGCAATTTTTGCAGGAAGGCGTTCTCTGTTGCATTTTGGCGGTAAACAGTTTTCCAATAATAAAAGGCATTGTTTACCTTTCTGCCGGGTTTGCAGCTAACCATTAATAGTATCGGTAATAACAAAAAAATGGCCCGGCGCATCAACCAAAGTTATTTATTTAAAGCTTTAAGCCAAATAAAATGAGAGCTGTTATACAAAGGGTAACACATGCAAGCTGTGTGGTCGACGGTAAGGTTACAGGCGAAATTCAAACCGGGTTGCTGGTAGTTTTAGGTGTTGAAGATGCAGATACCACCGAAGACCTCGACTGGCTGGCCGGTAAACTGGTTAACCTGCGCATTTTTGGCGATGAGAATGGTTTGATGAATAAGGCCCTGACCGATGTTGGCGGCAATATCCTGCTCATATCGCAATTCACGCTGTTTGCGCAAACAAAAAAGGGAAACCGCCCCTCGTTCATCCGTGCTGCACGTCCCGATAAAGCCATCCCGATGTATGAGCAGATGATAGCCACCCTGTCAAAATTACTGGGCAAAAAAATAGCGACTGGAATATTCGCCGCCGACATGAAAGTAAGCCTGCTGAACGATGGCCCGGTAACAATTATTATGGATACTAAGGATAAAGACAACCACTAATTAAACTCGTGCTTATGACTATCAAAGAAGCTCAATCTCTTGTCGACAACTGGATCAACACTACCGGCATCCGCTACTTTAACGAATTGACCAATACCGCCATTTTGATGGAAGAGGTTGGCGAAGTGGCCCGCATTATGGCGCGGCGATACGGCGAGCAATCGTTCAAAAAATCGGATGAAGCGGTCGACCTGGGCGATGAAATGGCCGATGTGCTTTTTGTACTCATCTGCCTGGCCAACCAAACCGGTATCGACCTCACCGAGGCCCTCGAAAAAAATATGATCAAAAAAAATATCCGCGATGCCGAACGGCATAAGAACAACGAGAAGCTAAAGTAAGCACTTATTTAATTTCGTGCTATTCAATTTATGGAATCAGGCCGGTTATCGTATCCTATTACAAAAACCTGATCGTCATGAAAAAAATAGCAGCACTTTGTATTGTTATCACTTATTTTACTTCCTGCAGCGATGGTGCGCATCATAAAGGCCAGGCGGTTTCCGCAGCGTACGACCGGGTTGCACCGGCACCGATGGTTAAAGCGGATAAAGAAGAGCCGCCAGCTAAAAAAACCACTTCAGATGCGGTAGCTTTTGCAGATGTTAAAATGGCGCCGCCCCAGGTACAGCAGGTTTCGACAGATACGTCGAAAAAAATAACCAAGGAAGGCGAGATACGCTTTGAGACAGCCGACGTGGCCCTTACACGCAAACGTATCATTCAAAACGTTCAGAAACTTGGCGGCTACGTATCCGAAGATAACCAATCCAAGAATGAAGGCTCGAACAGCAAGGAGTATAATTTAAAAGTACGCGTACCTGCAAAAAACTTCGATAAACTTTTAGACACAGTAGCTGATGCCGCTGATCAGATCGACAGCAAGAACATCAACATTAAAGATGTGACAACTGAATATATCGACACCAAAACCCGGCTCGACAATAAAAAGAAGTTAGAAGACCGTTACCTGCAATTGCTCAACAAAGCCAATAAAATGAGCGATATGCTGCAGATAGAAGGGAAGCTTGAAGAAATCAGGAGCGATATCGAATCGACCCAGGGCCAGCTGAATTACATGGCAAAGCAGGTTGCCTACAGCTCGCTGGATATCACTTTCTATTCTTTATCAGTAGCGCCAAAAAACGAAACAAGTATAGGTTTCAGGTTTAAACAGGCGCTCTCGGATGGCTGGGATTGTTTACAAACCTTGTTTTTTGGCTCAATAGCCGTTTGGCCGGTACTGATCATTTTATTTTTAGTTTTTATATGGCTGAGGAAGCGCATAAAAAACCGGAGAGTCGCTCCGGAATCGGCATAACAAAACAGGTTTTGTTAGCTTAACCGCACCAGCCGCTCACCCTCCAGGACCGGGATAGTATTTGCCGTGTCGACATTGAGGCAGAAAGCGATATCGGCTTCGATACCCAATTGCTTCAAACGTTCGCTGTGGGATGTTTTTTTGAGATAAGCGTTCAGATCATCTTTAGCCATAGCATACAGATCGAGCGATGCGATGGCCGCATCATCGGCTCTGTAACCGCCGTTGGCTGTTAGCTGATGGGTCACTGCGCCGGCAAACAAGGTATCTTCGAGGTTGAAGTTATTTTTCCAGCCGGCGCATACCAATAAAACGTCTTCGGTTTGTGCTGTTAACCAATTGCAAAGGGCTGTCAGGTTTAAAAACGAACCGATAACAATTTGCTTGGCTTTGATAGAGCGGTGCAGGGCGTGTGTTCCGTTGGTTGTGGTCAGCACGATAGTTTTACCACCCACTTTTTCGCGTGTGTACGAGAACGGCGAGTTACCAAAATCAAAACCTTCAACCACCTCGCCGTTACGCTCGGCAGCAAGCAGATGATCAAAACCGTTATCGCGGTATGCAATACACTCATGAACTTCGGCAACCGGGATAATCGCTTCAGCGCCGTTTTCGATACCATAGCAAATGGATGTGGTTGCACGAAAAATATCGATGATGACGGCTATCTTGCCTTCCAGGTTAAACAAAGGCAATAATGCCGGGCTAAGGCAAACTTCTAAATTCTTTTTTCCTGTCATGCTGAACTTGTTTCAGCACCCCACATGATTAGTAGCACGCAGGATGTGAATATCCGGACTAAAACCGGCAATGATTTTTATCCTTTATAAAACGGCGGTTTAACCACTACCGCCTTAACCTGGTTATCGCGTATCTTAACAAATATCTCCGTACCTTCCTTAGCAAAGGCGGTATCTACATAACCCATTCCTATGCCCTTTTGCAGCGATGGCGATTGCGTACCCGATGTAACCCGGCCGATAAGGTTGCCGCCGGCATCGGTAATTTCATAGTCATGCCTTGGTATGCCGCGGTCTATCATTTCAAAACCAACCAGTTTACGTTTTATTCCGGCAGCTTTTTGCTGCTGCAAAGCTTCCGAATTGGTAAACTCCTTATTAAACTTGGTCACCCAGCCCAGGCCGGCTTCAAGCGGTGAGGTGGTATCGTCGATATCATTTCCGTACAGGCAAAAACCCATCTCCAAACGCAGGGTATCGCGTGCGCCTAAGCCGATTGGTTTAATACCAAACGGCTCACCGGCTTTAAATACCGCGTTCCATACGTGTTCGGCGTCTTTGTTATCAACATATATCTCAAAGCCGCCGGCACCGGTATAGCCCGTAGCCGATACGATCACGTTATCTACGCCGGCAAATTTACCTTTGTTAAACGTGTAATATTCCATCGATCCCAGATCGATATCCGTCAGGCTTTGCAAAGCTTCGGCAGCTTTTGGACCCTGCACCGCTAACAAGCTTGTACGGTCTGATATATCTTTCATATCCACACCATTGGTGTTGTATTTACTGATCCAGTTCCAATCTTTTTCAATGTTCGATGCGTTGACTACCAGCATATAGGTTTTTTCGTCGATGCGGTAAACCAGCAGGTCGTCAACAATACCGCCGTCTTCATTGGGCAGGCAGGAGTACTGTACTTTGCCATCGTACAATTTGGATGCATCGTTACTGGTAACACGCTGTATCAGGTCGAGCGCGTTATTACCCTTCAAAATAAACTCGCCCATGTGACTCACATCAAAAACGCCCACCGCTTTGCGCACGGTTTCGTGTTCTGCATTGATGCCTGCATATTGGACAGGCATATTATATCCGGCAAACGGAACCATTTTAGCACCTGATGCAATGTGCACATTAGTTAAAGCAGTACTCTTCATAACAAGATCAGTTGGATTTTTAAATACGGCAGCAAAAGTAACAATTTGCATCGAAACATCAGCCCTGCTGTATCTCGTTATAGAAAGCTATCAGCTGCGATATCACCTTGTTGGTATCGTGCTCCTGTTCAACAAGCAGGCGGGCGTTAATGCCTATTTGCTTACAGAAGTTTTCGTCGCTTATAGCGCGTTTTATCGCGTCGTGAAACTGCTCGCGGTCATCGGCTATTAAAATATCATGGCCGTTATGGTAGTTGATGCCTTCGGCGCCGAAACTGGTAGTGATGATACATTTTTGCATCGCCATGCCTTCAACAATCTTTACCCGCATACCGCCGCCCGATAATAGCGGCACGATCATGATAGCTTTGCTGTTTACAAATTCCAGAGCATCATCAACCTCGCCCGATATAAATATTTTGCCTAAAACCTCGTAATCGTCAAAAGACTCCGGAATATTATGTCCGGCAACATAAAAACGAACTTTGAGGTCGCCATCAGTAAGATCTGATGAAAAATTTTCCAAAAACCATTCCATACCCTCGCGGTTAGGCATCCAATCCAACGCGCCCAGGAAAAACAAGCTCGGGTATTCTGTCTTTTCGTAATCGGGTCTGTACCGGGTAAGATCGATACCGACAGGGATAACCTTTACCGGTATTTTAGTCCCATGATCCAGCATGGTTTGCTTATCCTGGTTGGTTAGTGTAGCAATGGCATCAAACTTATCCAGGTAACTTAGCTCGTACTTTTTAATACGTTTTGCCAGCAGGCTCAGGTACGATTTTTTGATCGGGTCGCTTTTCTGTTCCGAAAGCCGCTTCCATATCAGGTATTCGATATTGTGCGCGCGGTAGATCAGTTTAGCGGTTGTGTTTTTGCGTACTGCCGGCAGGTAGGCCGACATAAACAAGCCTTCGAACTGCACGATATCGTATTTCTCACGCTTCAACTCCTCAACAAGCAACCGCTCAAAACCGGCATTGTAAAACCTGTCGACATTATAAGTACGCCGGCCAAACAGGTTGAGAATAAAATCCTTGAACGACAGGCCCAGGTCCACATCGTACGATTGATAGTTGATCCGTTTGATCAGCGCGTCGTCGGTCTGTATATCGGTAAGTTGCCGGCGGTTATTCACCGTAAATACCGATACCTCGTGTCCTTCATTTACCAAACCCAGGATGGTATTACGCACCACAATCGGGTATCCGCCGTTTTGCGGGAAGGGTACGCGGTTACTCAGGATCAATATCTTCACAGAGGGAAAGGGTTACTATCTCACCAAAAATAGCAAGCCCGGCGGCTTAATCAAAAAAACTAATGTTAAAAAATAGTCAGTTGCGGGTCGGTAACCCGGAAAGTGCGGCGGTGATAACGCGTATAACCGTGCTCAATTACGGCATTGCGGTGTTTAATGGTGGGATAGCCTTTATTGCTGTGCCAATCGTACTCGGGGTGTTCGGCTGCTATCTGCAGCATAAAATCGTCTCGATAGGTTTTAGCCAGAATAGACGCCGCTGCAATGCTGAAATATTTGGCATCGCCTTCAACAATACAATGATGAGGTACTTTGTTGTATTTATTAAAGCGGTTACCATCAATGATCAAAAAACCAGGTTCGGTTTTTAATTTCGCTATGGCGCGGTGCATCGCCAAAAACGAAGCATTTAAAATATTAATCCGGTCGATCTCTTCGTTGTCTACCCAGGCAACGGCAAAATCGAGGGCGTTATCTTCAATTTCTTTCCGCAGGTCGTACCGCACCTTTTCGGTAATCTGCTTCGAGTCGTTCAATATCCCGTGCTCAAAATCGTGCGGTAGTATCACCGCAGCAGCAAACACCGGCCCGGCCAGGCAACCGCGTCCGGCTTCATCGCAACCGGCTTCTAAAAAATCGTATTGAAATCGGGCTAAAAGCATTTTTACTAAAAGATACGCAGCGTAAGCAAAGTTACATCATCAATGGGTTTGCTTTTTACTAACGTTGCCAGTTCGTTTAATATTTTCTGGTTAAACTTATCGGGGCTCAAATCGCCGTTCTGGCTTACAAAATCCATCATAATATCCTCGTTCCAAACCATGGCGTCGGCGGGCTCGTAATCAAGCAGGCCATCGGTATAGTTAAAAATAAGCGATCCCGGCTCAATATCCACCTCGCCCTGGTTTATAAAGGGCAGTTCCTCAAACACACCGAGCATGGTGGTGCCCAGCTTTAGCGGAACGGCTTCGCCATTGGCATAAATTACTGAGGGGTTGTGGCCGGCATTGATGTAATCCATGCGGCGGGTCTCCTCGTTATATTTGGCTAAGAACAGGGTGATGAATTTCTCGCCTTTAGTATTCTTGATGACTATATTATTCAGCCGCTCGACGATATTGGTCAGGTCGTCTTCCACCGTGGCCCAGGCGCGCAGGCTGGCCTGGAAGTTAGCCATCAGCAGGGCAGCCGAAATACCCTTACCCGATACATCGGCAATACACCATAAAAACTCCTTATCGTTAAGCCGGATAAAATCGAAGTAATCGCCGCCGATATTTTGATGGGGTAAATAACGCGCGCCAATCTCCACCCCTGTTTCTTTATGGAGCCTTAGCGGGATGAGCATGTTCTGCACTTCAACAGCCAGCTCCATTTCGCGCTGAAAGCGCTCGGCTGCGATACGCTCTCTGAACAATTTCTTGTTTTCGAGCGCCACCACGATCACGTTCATCAGCGTTTGGATGAAGTTAAGATCATTGGCCAGCATCTCTTCGGACGTATTAAAATCGCCAACCAGCGCAAAGGCCAGCAGTTTGCTTTTGTGATAAATGGGGATGAAATAATCGTAGGCGGCTAACAGTTGATCGGGATGATCCAGCAAAGGCGCCGGCGATTTGAACTTGTTCATTTTGAGGCAAGCCTTGTACAGCGCCGCGTTAGTTTCGAAATTGCCGCCGTAGCGCGATACACAAACATAGCTGCCAAACTTCTCGATCATAAACCGGAGTTTGCCCACGCTGAGGTAGCTTTTCAGGATAACCTCGAGCATTTCGATCAATACCTGCGTCGAGGTATTTTTATTAATGGCTTTAGTAACCTCCAATAACGAGTTTAATTCCGATTGCCGCTTCAGCAGCAACCGTATTAACTCATCTTCGCCATTATTGGTATTAAAGCTATCCATTCAGCCTATAAATATATATTTAAAAAAACTATATCCTCGTGTTTTGCGATTTGATGTCAAACGCATCCCGCAGGCCAATGGTTACAAGATTAAATGCATAAACCATCAGCATAATGGCCAAACCGGGCAACATGGCCAGATAAGCGGCATCCATAATAATATAACCGTAATGCTCCTTGATCATCCCTCCCCAGGTTGGCATTGGCGGCTGCGCGCCAAATCCTAAAAAGCTCAAACCTGCCTCAAGCAAAATTGCAGAGGCAAAATTTGACGATGCCAGCACCAAAATCGGCCCGGCAATATTAGGCAATATATGCCGGCTAATGATACGGTAATTGCTAAAGCCCAATGCCTTCGCTGCTTCAACAAATTCGAACTGTTTCAGGCCCATTACCTGCCCCCGAACCAAGCGTGCCACATCAACCCACATCGAAACTCCTATTGCGATAAATATCTGCCACAAGCCTTTACCCAAAGCAAACGATATGGCGATAACTAACAATAATGTAGGTAAGGCCCATAAAACATTCATGAGCCAGCTTAATGAGCTGTCGATCCACCCACCATAATACCCGGCGGCTGCGCCAATAACAATCCCTACCAGCAAACTGATGATAACCGATACCAGGCCCACAGCCAAAGAAATGCGCGCGCCCAGGATAATGCGGCTCAGCAAATCGCGGCCGTAGATATCGGTGCCGAGCCAGTATTTTTTTTTGATGATTTGATGATCTGCTATCTGAACCTGGAGATTTTTACGCTGCTCGCTGCTTCTAACAGCGCCCTTTGTACCTGTTACTACTTCGCAGATATGATAAGCTGTCTTTTCGGGTTTATCCTCATCGCCTATGTATTGGTCTACCTGTATCGAATCGCCGGCAAAACGATACCCGGTAATAGGCACGTTCGTATAGTTATCCGGTTGTCCGTACAACATTTTTTTAACCCAGTTTGAGTGTTCAACCGGCTGACTTTTGTGCACCTGCAGCATGATAAAAACCGAACCCGGTTTTTTGATACTCAACTGAATAGTCATGTTATTGGCCTGGGGGGTACTATCGGGCATAATGAGGTACCCTGATACTGCTATCGCAACGGTTAACACAATACAAACCAGCCCGGCAAGGGCTAATTTATTGCCTTTAAAACTTTTCCATAAGCGTTGCGAAGATGTAGTATCGGCCAAAACGTAATTCTGTTTTGGCTAAATATCGCTTTTTTAGGGCAAAAAAACGAGAGCATATTACAACTAACTACATATCAATTGATTATCCAATCAAAGGGCAAATAATTTCATCATCCCCAAATAATTGTACGCCGAGTTTGTAACTAAACTGTTCGTTTCGCATCTTTAAATAAAATCACCACTTTTTTATGAAATTAAATTATTCGTTATCGATTGCTGCATTAATGGCCATAGCAGTTAGCACTGGTTTTGCACAAACCAAACCAAAGGCTCCGGCTAAAACCAAAGTCGTAACCGCAGCTGCCTCCAAAAAGGAAGACCTGCTGCCGATAGATCCGGCGGTTATTATTGGTAAACTGCCTAACGGCTTAACCTACTATATCCGCAAAAACAGCCAACCTAAAAACCGTGCCGAGCTGTACCTGGTTAACAAAGCAGGCTCGGTTTTAGAGAGCGATGCGCAGCAGGGCCTTGCCCACTTTACCGAGCATATGGCCTTTAAGGGCACACGCGATTTCCCTAAAAAAGAGCTGATCAATTACCTCGAAAAATCGGGTGTAAAATTTGGCGCCGATTTGAATGCGTATACTTCATTTGATGAAACCGTGTATCAGCTTCCTTTACCGACCGACAGTGCCAAAATATTCGAAACAGGCCTCAATATCCTGGCAAACTGGGCAGGTTACGTAAGTTTTGATACCGACCAGATCGATACCGAGCGCGGCGTTGTTTTGGAAGAATCGCGTTTACGCGGAAAGAACGCGCAGGAACGCCTTTCGCACATGATCTATCCAATCATTTTTAATAACTCGCGCTATGCCGAGCGCATCCCTATCGGTAAAGAAGATATCCTGAAAACATTTAAGCCAGAAGTGATCAAAAGCTTTTACCACGATTGGTACCGCCCCGACCTGCAGGCGGTGATCGCCGTTGGCGATTTTGATCCGAAACATGTGGAAGAACTGATCAGGAAAGATTTCTCGGCATTGAAAAACCCGGCTAACGAGCGCCCGCGAACTAAATATAACGTGGCTTTGAGCCCGGGCACCAAAGTAAAGATCGTGACTGACAAGGAACTGCCTTATACCATCGCTGAGGTGATCGTAAAACATCCGGGAGCACCTATCAGAACCAAGGAAGATTATATCCGGGCCCTACAGATAGCTTTGTTTAACAGCATGATGGGAAACCGCTTAAGCGAGTTAACGCAAAAGGCCGATCCGCCGTTCCTGTTCGCACAGGCCAATTATGGCAGTTTTTTAGGCGGACTGAATGCCTTTACGACCATTGCCGTGGCCAAACCGGGCGAGTTGCAAAAAGCTATTACCGCCGCTGTTGAGGAAACAGAACGCGCCCGCAAGTTTGGTTTTACCGAATCTGAACTGGATCGCGCCAAGCAAAATGCGCTTACGGGGATAGAGAATGCCTACAAAGAAAAAGACAAGACCCGTTCGATCAACTTTGTGAACGAGTACCAGCAAAACTTTTTAAAAGGCGAAGGTATACCTGGCATCGAATACGAATACAATTTTTATAAAGAGAACCTGGGCAAAATAAAACTGAGCGATGTGAATGCCCTGACCGGCAAGTTCATCAGTAACCAAAGCCGAGATATCATTGTTGAAGCTCCCGAAAAAGAAAAAGACAAACTGCCTGCCGAAGCAACTTTGCAAGGCTGGGTTGACGGAGCCGGTAAAAACGTAACCGCTTATGTAGACAACGTGAGCAAAAAACCTTTGCTCGAAAAAATACCCGCCGGTACTAAAGTGGTCTCCGAACATAAAGACCCGGCCATTGGCACTACCGCATTGGTTTTGGGTAATGGTGTTAAAGTGATCTTGAAACCTACCGATTTTAAAAATGATCAGATATTGATCAACGGCTACAGCTTTGGCGGTACATCGTTAGCGCCCGACGCCGATTTCCCTTCGGATAACATGGCCGACGATATTGTTGGCAGCAGCGGCATTGCCGATATGACCGAGATACAACTGGGCAAAATGCTGGCCGGTAAAAACCTGAGCATCTCGCCTTATATCAGCGAAACTTCGCAGGGTATCAATGGCAGCTCATCGCCTAAGGACCTGGAAACGGCCCTGCAGCTGATCTACCTGTACTATACCCAGCCACGTAAGGATGCCGATATCTGGCAATCGAACCTGACACAGATCAAAGCATCGCTGGCTAACAAAGGTTTAGACCCTGCAAGCGTTTTCCAGGATACGGTAAATGCCGTAATGAGCAACTACAACTTCCGCCGCATGTCTGTAACGCTCGACCAGGTAAACCACGCCAGCCTGGATAAAGCTTTTGATTTTTATAAGGATCGTTTTGCCGACGCCAGCACGACCACCTTTATCCTGACCGGCAGCTTTGATGTAGAAAAGATAAAACCGTTGCTGGAGCAATACCTTGGCGGTCTGCCTTCCGCCAAACGCAGCGAAACCTACAAAAACCTGCATATTGCCCCGCCGGCCGGCCAGATAACCAAAACGGTTTACAAAGGCATTGGCGATAAAGCCACCGTACAGTTAGCCTATACCGGCGAATACACTTACAACGAAGCCAACAACATACAGGTTGATGCTTTGGGTGCGATATTACAGTTCAGGATGCTGGATCGTTTACGTCAGAAAGAGAGCGGTGTTTACTCGCCGGGCGTAAGTGCAAATTATAGCAAATTACCAAACGGGCGTTATAGCGTTACTATTTTCTTCGGTTGTGCGCCGGCCAATGTTGATAAACTGATCGCTGCCGCTATTGATGAGATCGACAAAATCAAACAAAACGGCCCTGAAGCAACAGATATCCAGAAATTTGTTGCCGAGCAGAAACGCAGCATCGAGGTAAATATGCGCGAGAACCGTTACTGGCAAACATACCTCACCCGCACTGCACAATACGAAACCGACCCGGATGCAGTATTGAACCTGACCAAAAACCTCGACCAGGTAACTGCACAGAGTGTAAAGGACGCTGCCAACAAATACCTGAGCAGCAACCTGATCAAACTGATACTGGTACCTGAGAAAAAATAGCCAGATCTTAATTCAACAAAAAGGATGGCGTGAGGCCATCCTTTTTTGTTTACCATATCTTTCGGGCCGCCAATTTTTAGCCCCATTCCAAAAGAGAAGCGTCCTGTTTTTTATCCGGGTTGCCATTGCCGGTAGTAATGAGTGGCAAAAGACTTTCCTGCAGATAATAAGTCCAGCCGCCAAAGCAGGCCTTATAACACTCAAATTGCGGCACCAGGCCCTGATGTACAAAAGTTAACTCTGTTTTGCCATCTTTTTCGGCAATATCGAAGATGATGGTGGTGCCGGTCCACTCGGTTTTGTTTTCGACGAAAGTCAGTTCGCTGTCTGTCGTCAACCATACCACTCTTTTGTTGGGGACGACTTCGATCAGCTTGTGTTTGGAGTAGTGCAGGTCGCCGTGGCGGTAACTAAACTCGTCGTTAAGGTTATGGGTGCCGCCTTCGACGGTTTCGGACCACCACCCGGCAACATTGGTTACCGCATCAAAAACCTCTTTTGGCGATTGATCCACCAAAAAGGTCATCGTGAAATTTTGCTCATTCATTGTTTTATGCTTTTTAAATTTTTAATTATTTAAGCCGGTTCGCCCACGCCTTCGTTCAGTAATTTTTGCAGGCTTTCGGTGAGATGCTCCGTCCAGCCGGCCTCGCATTGCTTGTAGCACTCTACACCGGGCCGCAAACCCTCGTGGGTAAAATTGATGGTGGTTTTGCCGTCGACGGATAAAATATCGTAGATCACTTTAGTGCCGGTCCACTCAGTGATGTTTTTTTGCCAGGGCAGGTGGCTATCGGTAACGTCCCAAACAACGCGTGTGCCGGGCACCATTTCGCTCACCCTGAAGGTGACATAGGTAGTGCCAAACCGCACGGTAAAAACATCATTAAGGTTTTGTGCGCTGCCTTCGAAAGTTTTTGCCCACCATTGGTCTACCTGGCCGATGGCACTTACAGCTTCTTCAGCTGTAACATCCGCAGTTATACTGCAGGTAAAATCATGTGTTTTCATTCTTTTTTTGCTTTTTCGTTTAATAAATTACCCAGTTTTTGTAGTTTATTGGCCCAGAATGCATCATAGTATTCGAGCCATTTTTGCAGATCCTTAAAGCCGTCCTGCTGCAGTGAGCAATAGCGCTCGCGGCCGACATCCTCGATCGAGATAAAACCCGAGGTTTGCAGCACCTTGATGTGTTTGGATACTGCGGGCCTGCTCATGTCGAAGTTTTCGGCAAGAGCGTTAATCGTCAGGCTGTCTTTTGATAACAGGTATAAGATCTGCCGCCGACTCGGATCGGCAATTACCTGGAATGCGTCAAGCCGTTGCTGCTCCATCGTTTTCGGGGTTTAATAGTTTAAGTATTTTTTTGATGTTGCCCAACCAGCCTTTGTCCATCGCGTCGAAGATCGGCAGCATTTCGGAGCCTTCGAAGCCGCGGTGAATGAGCAAAAGGTCGGTGCCGTTATTTGTCTCGGTCAATGTCCAATGCACTTCCGAGCGGTTTAAAAATCCGGTTCCGGGGCCAAAATCCCAGGAGTAGGAAAGCTTTTTAAAAGGAACGACTTCCAATACCTCACAATGGAATATCCCGTCGAAGTCGAAATCGGGCATGGGCTTGGCCGTGAAGTTAAATTTGTGGCCCAAAACCGGTTTAAAATCGGTAGGCATGAGCCAGAGCTTCATCAGCTCAGGATCGGTGAGGTACTCCCAAACATCGGTTGCCGGGTTGGGGTAAAAAATCTGGTGTTGGATGATCTTTGCCATGATATAGTTTTTTGAAATGTTAAGCGTTTGCTGTTAAACTGGTTTCGGGATTTAAGGCTTCTGAGAGTTTCGTCATATGATGTGCCCAGCCTGGGTTCATGAGGTTGAAAATCGGCAGCATCTGCTCGCCTTCGAAACCGCGGTGTACCAGCAGTAATTCGGTGCCATTGTCTTTTTCGGTTAATGTCCAGTTTACTACCGATGTGTTTAATTTCCCGGAGAGGCTTTTAAAGTTCCAGGAATAGGACAGCGTTTTGTACGGTGTTACTTCTAAAACCTTGCAGTAAAAAGTGCCGTCGAAATCGCAGCCATCCATGCAGCCGGGTTTAAATTGAAATTCGTGGCCGACAACGGGTTTAAAATCGGTCGGCATGAGCCATTGCGCTATCAGCTCGGATACGGTGAGGTACTCCCAAACATCGGTTACCGGGTTGGGGTAAAAAATCTGGTGTTGAATGATCTTTGCCATAATGAGTAACTTGTAAGTTACGCAAATGTATATGTAACTTGTGAGTTACGCAAATTTATTTTCAATTATTTTTTAAAGGGCATCAAAGGCCAAAAAACCAATACAAAAGGTGTAATTGTGAATAATTTGGGAGTGTATAGTAGCAGATCAATAGAAAATTATATCTTATTTTTGCTTATACCTATAGTGTGCAGGTTTCCTTCAACCTTTACTGCACACCAGATCGGTGCTGGCATAACAATAACCCGCCTGCGCACGTTGGTATACACAAGCCCCGAACTTAAAAAGCGATAAAAAACTTTCGCCAGGATCAAGCTATACACGATGGAACCGGAATTTTTGACTTTCAGGAAATTTAACGACATGGCTTTTGCCGGCGGCCTCACCGATCTGCTCGACGACAACCGTATACCTTACGAGGTGGAGACGAGTCCGCTGATCGTTAATCCTCTGCAGTCATCCGGCGCCGAGCTGAGCCTGGAATATGTGATTAAACTTCGGCCACAGGATTTTAACACAGTGAATATCCTTTTGGAGGTATATGAAGAAAAGACTGTGGAGGATGTTAACCCGAATTATCCCTTATACAGTTTCAGTGATGATGAACTACACAATGTGCTGAAAAACAGCACCGAATGGACCGCCTTCGACCAGGTGCTGGCCCGTAAAATATTGGATGAACGGGGCGCACCTGCAACAGATGAGCAGGTTGAAGAATACTGGGAAGAGGAGATTGAGGCGCTGACCCGCCCCGAGGAATCGGAAGCGACGTGGATCATCATCGGTTACCTGACGGCTTTTTTGGGTGGCTTTTTGGGAATATTCATCGGTGCGATGATGTGGAAGTTTAAAAAAACTTTACCGAATGGTGAGCGGGTTTACGCGTACACTCGTACCAGCCGAATAAACGGCTTGGTTATTTTGATTATCGGGGTCATTGTATTTGCCATCGCTGTTGCTTCGCAGGTGTTTGATTATAGTTTGTTTTGAACATTAGCATAGGTTTAGTTTTTTTGCTTCTTTGAATTGCAACCGATGTCCGCTCATTTGCCGACGGGTTTGAACCGAAGTTTTTAGTGCAAAACCGTATTTGCGTTAGTGATAGCAGCGCCCGCCTGCCGGCAGGCAGGGATACCGGCCATGTGGTGGACTTTGGGCGGCCCTGTGGCTAATGCCTGTGCAGTATGAGCGCACAGCCTGGGCGGCAGGCAACGCCCTTATTAAAAGTATCAGGTCTTTAGCTGCAGTGGTAGTCTGAAGTTTCTTTTATAATTTTATAACTCGTTCTGCCATAACGAGAATCTTAAGTAACTGAAGTTTTCCTGCTACTGCTCGTGCTACTGCCACTCATATCATCTTCATGCTACTTACTTTAGTTTGAATTGCCCATCTCCGCTTTATCTGTTATATTTAACCAAACTTACCCTTATCATGAAGAAACCCCTGCTCACCATCCTGTGCGGTTTAAGCGTTACCGTATCAGCTGCACAAAATATTACCAAAGCCGAAGTTGCCAAACGTGTTGACGCCATCGAAAAAAAGATCATTGCCTGGCGCGAGGATTTTCATGAGCACCCCGAACTGGGAAACCATGAGTTCCGCACGGCAGATATTGTGGCTAAGCATCTTAAGTCGTTAGGGATAGAAGTAAAGACCGGTGTAGCTACAACTGGCGTGGTGGGTTTATTAGTAGGCGGTAAACCCGGCCCGGTAGTGGCGCTGCGCGCCGATATGGACGCGCTGCCGGTTACCGAGCGTACCCATGTGCCTTTTGCCTCGAAAGCCACGACGGCCTATATGGGTAATACCGTCGGTGTAATGCATGCCTGCGGGCACGATTCGCACACGGCAATTTTGATGGGCGTTGCCGAGGTGCTGGCTTCGATGAAAAGCGAGCTGCGCGGTACGGTAAAATTCATCTTTCAGCCGGCCGAAGAGGGCGTGCCGCCGGGTGAGGTTGGCGGCGCACAACAAATGGTAAAAGAAGGCGTGATGGAAAACCCGAAGGTGGATGTGGTGTTCGGGCTGCATATCCAGTCGTACCAACCGGCGGGCACCATTACCTACCGCCCCGGCGGCGATATGGCCGCGGTGAACGATATGCAGATCATCGTTAAGGGCCGCTCATCGCACGGCGCGTACCCATGGTCCAGTGTCGACCCGATCGTAACCTCGGCCGAGATCATCAACAACCTCCAAACCGTAGTGAGCCGCAACCTGCACATTACCGCCAACCCGGCTGTAGTAACCATCGGTGCCATTAACGGCGGTAACCGGTCGAACATCATCCCCGAACAGGTAAGCATGCTGGGCACCATCCGCACGTTTAGCGATGAGGATGAGAAAATGATCATCGAACGCGTGAAGCAGATCGCTACCAAAACCGCCGAGGCCAACAATGCCACCGCCGAACTCAAAATACCTTACAGCAACCATTACCCGGTTACTTATAACGACCCTGCCCTGGTAGCCAAAATGCTGCCGACTTTGCAAGCAACTGCCGGTGCTGATAATGTGAAGCTGCGCCAGGGTGAAACCGGCGCCGAAGATTTTAGCTTTTACGAGCAAAAAGCGCCGGGTATATTTTTCCATTTGGGCGGCCTGCCCAAAGGCGCCGACCCGGTTACCGCCCCTGCACACCATACGCCCGACTTTTTTATCGACGAAAGCGGGTTTACTTTGGGGGTGAAGGCTTTGTGTAATTTGACTTTGGATTATATGGCAATGGCGGGGAAGAGGAATTGATGTGCAAATGCGAGGATGTGCAGATGATGTTGAGGCGGCTAAGTATAAATATCATGAAATACTTAATATTGGGTTTGATGTGTTTTTTAGCATCATGTGCTGGAAATAACAAAGCTTTATCTATTGCCGCTGATACAGTAGAATACATTGGCGATGTAAAAATTAATGGCGCTATTAACTTTAGTACCACCTACAAGTATGTTTTAACTATTTTGGGGAGTGAAGACAGTACGAGCAAAAAGAATCACGCAGCCTATTATTATGTTGTTGAGGATGATGATATCAAATATCTTTATTTTAAAGGGTGGGTTTTTGAACGATACGGAGATAACGTCACATTAAGGTCGATAGATTTTAAACGGTCGCCAAATGCTTATTTATTAATTGATAACCGTAAAATAAACAACCAAACAACTCTTAAGGATGTAAAAAAGTGGTATCCAAAATCTGTTGAAAAAGGGCTTCCAGGAACAGATTTAGATAAGTATAGAGGTGTCGTAGTAGAAAGTTGCAAACAGCGCTGTGCCGAACAATGGTTGCTTTATTTTGATGAAAATAAGAATCATCTGATAAAAATGGAATATATAGATAATCAGGAGTAGTGTTATCCTTTTGCGCTCGTTTATAACGAGTGCTTAACGTATTTTGTCGATTGCATGCCATTGACGTGTTGTAAACACTCACTGGTCTAAGTTTAGCAAAGCGTAACTTAAACCTAAAATACTGCAAGCACCTCAGTTGATGAGGATTTGAAATCCGGACCAACGACATAGCGATAACAAAAGTTAATAGAGGCCGAACTTAAACTTCACACATCAAAAAACTACTTTACTGTTCCAAACACAGTTAGCAAGAGGTGCTGCCTCAAATGTAAAAGTGATCATATCAGGTTTCGCAGCCGCCGGAATTATACAATAAAGGCTATGCTATGCATCGGTATGATTTTGCTTTGCTATTATGGCTTCCGCGATTTATGAAAGAGGACGGGGATCCGGTAGTGTTTATTGGTTTTATTACCATTTGGTATGGCGGGCTTAATCTCCGCGATATTGCTGGTAAATAACGGTATAAGGGCGGTATTGATCAAAATGCCGTACTATAAATGCATGTATTGCAAAAGCGCTTTTATTGTTCTATTAAACACCATAAAATGATGAGATTGCAAGCTTATGGTTGTATTTGATACGGGTTATTGCTAAATTTGAGTATGAGTACGGCAGAAATAAAAAGCGAAATAAATCAGGTACTTGACCATGTATCTGAAGACGTTTTATTGGAGATTTTGAATTATGCAAAAGAAAGGGAAGCGCAATCCCATCCGGCAAATGAAGTTAACCTAACCAAAAACTTGCATAAGATCATCAACGAGAACCGTGGCCTGCTTGAAAGATTGGCTAAATGATTAAGATATCTGAAGTTCAGGAAATTCATAATGAGCTTATTAAACAGTTTGGAGGTGGCACAGGTGTTAGGGATATTGCCCTTTTAGAAGCCGCGATAGCTCGCCCTCATGCAACCTTTGATGGCGTTGATCTTCAACATTTATTGAAAAAGGCGCAGCAATACTTGAAAGCATCCTGATCAATCATCCTTTCATAGATGGTAACAAGCGTACCGGATATGTTTTGATGGAAGCATTGATAGATGCAGGCGGCCAAACGATCGATGCTACTGAGGAGGAAAAATATGAAATGGTTATCTCTGCAAGTACAGGTACCATACGCTTTGACGAGATCAAACAGTGGCTTATTGAACATGTAAAATAATCCCCCCTTTGCCTAACCTTCTCTTCATCTGCAGTAAAAACCAATGGCGCAGCCCAACGGCCGAGTTATTGTTTAAAAATCGTCCCGTACATAACGCAAGGTCAGCAGGCACCAGCGATAAAGCGCGAATCAAAGTATCGCAAAAGCTTATCGAGTGGGCCGATGTGATCTTCGTGATGGAACGCAAACACCGCGACCTGATCAAACAGCGTTTTACTTCTACCGGGAAAGAGTTAATCGTCTTAAATATTGAGGATAACTACCCGTTTAATGACCCCGAACTGGTAGAGATTTTGCAGGGATTGTTGGTTGATTATTTGGAAGTGTAGCCCGTATTTTCCTCCTAGCCTCATTACGAAGAACCTGATTACGGCACCTGCTTATTTCCCTTGGTTTCGCTCCATCTCTTCCATCTTCTTTCTTAACGAGAGCGGCCTCATATCTGTCCATACTTCTTTAATATACTCCAGGCATTCTTCCTTGGTTCCGGTTTTTCCGGCATCACTCCAGCCCAAAGCATTTTCCCTGTCAACCGGCCAGATGCTGTATTGCTCTTCGTGGTTTACCACCACTTTGTAAATCCTGTTATCTTCCATTGTTTATAGTTGTTAATTTTCTTCTTCGGCAGAGTGTTCGAGCATTTCGCCGGTTTGCTCAAAATTGCTGCGCACAAAATGGCACCAGTCGCACTCCTTTTTACCGCAGCCGGTACTAAACTCGTGGTTTAATATTTTTTGGTAAACGGTTTTGATCTGGGCAGTTACATCGGCCACGTCCTGCGGGGTGATCACTACCTTCTCTTTATAGTACTCGCCCTCGCTTACCGGCTCTACAAACTCAAATTCGGTGCTCACCACATCCCAGTCGTGCTTGCGGTCGTGATCTATCAGTATCTTATAAAAAACCGCCTGCCGCCAATAGTCGCCGCCATTAGGGTCGGCTTCGTTTGGCCGGTTAAATTTATCCTTAGCATTTTTGTATTTACCGGTTTTATAATCCACCACGTTTACCTGCTTGCCGGTAAACTCAATTTTATCGAGATTGCCTTTTATCGGCACGCCATCAAGCTCAACGTTGCGGATGGATCGTTCGGTAATGGCTATCTTATTCCAGCGGGGCACGTTTAGCTCATAGTACGGCGGTAAAATCTTCTCGCCAAAATCAATCCGCAGCTTAAAATCCTCTTTGGTGAACGAATCGCGGTTGCGGTACATAAACCAGCGGAACTCACGCATAAAATCCTCTGTCGGCGGGAAGTTGCCCACGTTATCCTTAATATCGCGAAAAGCCTTGTTCAATGCCCAGTGCACTGCCTGCCCAAAGGTGGCAGCCGGACTTTTACCCGATGGCACCTTGATCAGATTCTGGAAATAAAACTTCAAAGGGCAATCCAGGTAATTGCTCAGGTGTGTTACCGAAAGGGTATAATTTTCGAGCAGCAGGTCAATATAGTTCTTATCCAGCAATTCCACCTTAGGCTTATCGGCCTCGCTGAACTGGGTGGCATAAAAATCGAGCATAGCATCTTCGCTTACCTGCGGATGATGGATCGCCAGGTGCGTTTGCGCCAGTATCTCACCAATAAACTGCGATGCTTCCTGCTCCTTACCGTTTTTATCCTTGCCAGGATAGGAGATCATCAGGCATTGCCTGGCCCGGGTAAGCGCCACATAAAACAACCTGCGCGATTCTTCCTTCTGTGCGATATCATCTGCCGATGCCTGGGTCAATGTATCCGGGTAAGCAAAGCCGTTGTTGCGGCCTTTGCCGTCCCATATCCTTTTGCTGCAGCCTATCAAAAACACGTACTCAAACTCAAGGCCTTTTGAGCCGTGGGCCGTCATAAAGTTAACGCCGTTACCAGTATGGATGACCTGGTTCAGCTCAAGGCTGATGTTGTTGCGCTTCATCAGGTTAATGGTGGCGATGAACTCGCCCGGAGCAATATCGGGCTTCCTGCGGCTTTCGTCCTTGATCAGGTCGAACAAACTGGTGAGCACCTGCATGTGCCAGCCTTTATCGGGCTGCTGCATAATATATTTCAGGATGCCCATCTTGGCGATCACCTGCTGAAAAAGCTGCTGCAGAGTAAGGCTCGCTGCAGCTTTCAGCAAATATTCAATATCGCTGATCAAAAATTTCATCTCCCGGTTCTGCACGGCGTCAAATAAGCCGGGCCGTACCGGTGTGCGCATTTCGGCAATGTGCCTGCGCAGCGATGTTTTAGGCTGATTATTATTAAAAGTACCGAAGTTATCTTTGGATACCTTGATGCTGGCCTTGGCTACCTCGATGGGCGGGATGTTAAAGAAATCGTAATGCATGATCTCGAACAGCAGTTCATCGCCGCTGTAGGGCGAGTCGAGCTCCATAGCCAGGTAATCCAGTATATTGATGATCTTTTCGGCAAAGGGCAATTCAAACACGTTGATCTTGCGGCGGGTGTTTACCGCTATCTTTTTCTGATCCAAAAAATGGATCAGCTCTTCTACCTGGCTGTGGTTACGGTAGATCACGGCTATCTCGCCCGGTTCAATGCCACCGGCCACCAGCTTTTCTATCTGCTGTGCTACGTCGACGATCTCCTGGTCGGCATTTTCGTACTCGCGCACCTGCGGTTCAACCTCCAGGTCGGCAAAGCGCGGGTGAGCAGCGGCCAGGTTTTTATCGAGATCCAGTTGCCGGGTCAAACGTTCCTGATTATTATCGATCAGCACCCGCGAAATATTGAGGATATGCTGGTTTGAGCGGTAGTTATGCTTCAACACAACGGTGTACAGCGTGTTCACATAATCGCCTGCAAAATCGAGGATGTTCTTCATATTGGCACCCTGGAACTTGAAGATCGACTGGTCATCATCGCCCACCACAAAAACGTTGGGTGTTTCCCAATAATTGAGGATAAACTTCAATAACTCATTCTGCGAGCCGCTCGTATCCTGGAACTCATCCACCAGGATATACTGGTAACGCTCCTGGTATTTACGCAATATTTCCGCATTCTCGCGGAAGGCGCGCAGCACCCAGATGATCATGTCGTCGTAATCGTACATGCCGCGCGCCCTCATCTTGTCTGTGTAGATGTCATACAGCTTTACGGCCGCCAGCAGGCTGTCCATCTTTACCTTTTGGGCGTCGATGTCTTTTTGCTTCAGGTCGCCGATAGCTATACCGGCTTTCGGATTGGCGCGCTTATAAATGTATTCATCGCGCAGGGGCAGGTCGGTAAGGTACGCCTCTACCGCCCGCTCAATCATGCCGATATCCCAGCTCTCTCGCTTCATGGTGCTGAACAAACTTTTCAGCCGCGGTACATCGTAATACACATCGCCGGTAAAGCGCTTCAGCAAATGGTCGTTAGGCAGTTCATCCACCAGTTCGCGAAAAAGCAGTGCCGCATCCAGATCGTTCAGCGGCTCCAGATTCATTTTGCCAAAGTACTCCAGGTTTTCCTGGATCACCTCGTTACAAAAAGCGTGGAAAGTATAAATGTTAACCCGATAAGCATCCGGGCCGATAAAATCGAACAAGCGCTTGCGCATAGCTACCGCGCCTGCATCGGTATAGGTTAAACACAAAATCTCATTGGGCAAAGCGTCGGTTTCGGTGAGTATCTTACCGATCCGTGCAGCCAGTATCTGCGTTTTACCCGTACCCGGCCCGGCAATCACCAGCACCGGGCCATCCATTTTATTGACGGCCGCCAATTGCTGTGGGTTTAGGGTTAATAAGGCTTCCTGAAATTTTTGGTTGTATTTATGGTAGGCAGATTGCATACGTAAAATTACGAAAATTATTAGTCGGAAACATTGGGGCATGTGCGATTCCTTCCCCTGGGAGGGTGTAAGGAGGGGTTATCTGCGACTGGCTTGGCTAATAAACCCCTCCCTGCCACATCACTGCCCAACGCGCCCCTCCCCAAGGAGGGAATTTTAACAACTCAATGCTTCTCTTCCAGCATAATGTCGAGCAGTTCGTTCAGTTCGTCCACCTTTTCCTGGTTGCCGCTGCGTTCGTAACTGCTGATGAGGTTACGCAGCACGCGGCGGATGATATCGGCATTGCTGCAGGGTTCGTAAAACTGCGGGTCGAATTTAAGGTTGAGCTGTTTTAAAAACTGGTCTACATCCCGCCGGCCGAAGATGAAACCTTTATTAAAGGTATTGATGTAAAACAGCACGCCGTTCTCAATCTCGTCGAGCTTCGTCTCGTCGACGTAGGCCAGTATAAAATGCTGCGGCAGGTTTACGCCATAGATCGGGATATCCAGCTTTTGGGCAATCACACTGTAAATAATGGCCAGCGATATCTGGTTGCCTTTATGCGTTTCGATCACCTGGCTCAGGTAGCTGTTCTGCGGGTCCTGGTGGTTGGTGGTATTGCCGCTAAAGCCGTAGATATTGTAAAATACGTGGTTAATGAGCTTCACCTGCTCGCCCGGGCTCGCATCATACATCATCTGTATCCAGATGTCGCGTTTAATGGCTTCGATGTAGTTGATCACCTTTTGCTCATCCAGATCGGGGTACTGGTATTTGTTCACGATGAGCGCTCCCTGTAACAGGTCGAACGAGCCGCCATGGTACCACAGTTTCAGCTCATCTTTAACGCCACGAAACTGTATCTCGTGCACCAGGTTGGCAATGCGCTCCTGCAATATCGGGTCGAATGCCTCGCCAAAGGCGGCTTCGAGGAACTCAACCGCGTCGCTCCCATAGCTCAGCAGCTTATCGTGCACGTGGGTGAATATCTCCTGGTCGGGGTCGTCCAGAAGCCGGATGAGGGATGTTATTTCGGTAATGTCAGTCATGAGGTGTAGTACTAAAGTACAAAATGCCGTTAAAATCTACAAGCAGTGTATACCATTTTACGGCAACAAAATTACTAACAATTTTAGTTTTTAATAACAAATACGCACATTTGCATATACGCATATTTGCACATCCAATAAAAGTGGCTAAAACAAAAACTTCCTACTTCTGCCAGAGCTGTGGTTACGAATCGCCTAAATGGCTGGGCAAATGCCCGAGCTGCAACCAATGGAATACCTTTGTCGAAGAGATCATCGAAAAAAGTAATGGTTCCATTCCTGATTGGAAGGCTACCGGTTCAACCTCTACCCAACGGTCCAACAAACCCGTATTGGTTTCGGAAGTGGTTTTTGAGGAAGACACCCGTTTGCTTACACCCGATAAAGAATTCAACCGGGTATTGGGCGGAGGCATTGTACCGGGGTCGCTGGTGCTCATCGGCGGCGAGCCGGGCATCGGCAAATCAACCCTGATGCTGCAACTGGCCATGAATATGCAAGGGATGAAAGTGCTGTACATCTCGGGCGAGGAAAGCGAACGGCAGATCAAAATGCGCGCCGAGCGCCTGGCGCCGAACGCGGGCAAAGCGGGAGGAGGCTGTTTTATTTTAACAGAAACCTCAACCCAAAATATATTTAAACAGATTGAGCAGCTACAGCCCGACCTGGTGGTTGTCGATTCGATCCAGACTTTATATTCGGCACACATCGAATCTACCCCGGGCAGTGTATCGCAGGTGCGCGAATGTACCGCCGAGCTGCTGCGTTTCGCCAAGGAAACGGCCACGCCTGTTTTCCTGATCGGCCACATTACTAAAGACGGTATGATAGCCGGGCCAAAAATACTGGAGCACATGGTGGATACTGTATTACAGTTCGAGGGCGACAGGCACCACGTTTACCGGATATTGCGTTCCATTAAAAACAGGTTCGGCTCATCGTCCGAGCTGGGTATTTACGAAATGTTAGGCGAAGGCTTGCGCGAGGTATCCAACCCATCGGAAATCCTTTTATCACAGCGCGACGAGCCTTTGAGCGGCGTCACCATATCCGCCACACTCGAAGGATTACGGCCTATGCTCATCGAGACCCAGGCCCTGGTGAGCACCTCGCCTTATGGCACGCCACAGCGTTCGGCAACCGGGTTTGATACCAAACGCATGAATATGCTGCTGGCTGTTTTAGAAAAACGCTGTGGCTTCCGCTTAGGTACCCAGGATGTATTTTTGAATATCACAGGCGGCATCCGGGTTGAAGACCCGGCGATCGACCTGGGCCTGGCTGCCGCTATTGTTTCTTCGCACCAGGACATTCCCGTTCCGTTTAAGACCTGTTTTGCTGCCGAGCTTGGCCTGAGCGGCGAGATACGCGCCGTTAACCGTGTTGAGCAGCGTATTGCCGAAGCACAGAAATTAGGTTTTGAGCAGATATTTATCTCCAAATACAATATGCCTTCGGCAGCAAAAGGCAACAAATCGCTCGATCTGTCGCGCTACAATATCGATATTAAACCCGTTGGCCGGATAGAGGAAGCTTTTAATTTATTATTTGGATAAAGCCCCCTAACCCCTAAAAGGGGAAACTGACGTGCAAATTGAAAAATGGCAGGTGTGTAAGTGTCTTTAGTTAGTCCGGATTTGTAATCCGGACTAATATAATATTGGAATTTGTAATCCCACTGGCGTAAAGTCAATCAAAGGCTTCCCCTTTAGGTGACGGGAGGGGCTCTCTACTGCAGCACCAGCTTCCTAACCTGGTTATTACCCGAATCGAGCACATACAAAGCGCCCTGGTAAAGCACCAGCGATTGCGGGGCATTAAATTGCGCGGCGGCGCCTGTTCCATTAGCAAAACCCGCAGTACTGCTGCCCGCCAATGTATACAATACTTTAGCCGAAGTTAGTTCCATAACACGGCCCGCTGTGTCTACAAAATACAAATTTCCGTTGGCATCTATAGTGATACCGCAGGGGCTGTTCAGTGTTTTGCTTTGCGTATAGGTGCCGGCAATGGTTGTTACCAGGCCTGACGATATGACTATTTTACGAATAGCGTGATTGCCCTGGTCGCTTACATACAGGTTGGCGCCGGCAGCGTCGATGGCGATGCCGCTCGGGCTTCTGAATGCCGCCGCTGTACTGGTAGAATCTATATAACCGCCGGAAGTATAACCGGCAATTGTAGTTACCACGCCTGCCGAAGTAATTTTACGAATGAGGTTATTGCCCATATCGGCCACGTACAGGTTACCGCTGCCGTCAATGGCTAAACCACGCGGGCTTTTAAACGCCGAACCTGTACCGGTACCATCGGCATAGCCAGGTGTGCCGCTGCCCGCCAAAGTGGTTACTACACCCGCTGCGGTGATCTTCCTGATCATATTATTGCCATAATCGGCCACGTACACATTGCCGTTAGCATCGGCGACGGCCCCTTGCGGCGAGTAGAATTGCGCACCTAAGCCAATTCCGTCAACATAACCTAAGGTACCGCTGCCGGCCAGGGTTGTTACCACCGCTCCGGTAGTTGCCTTCCTTACCGAGTTATTAAATGAATCGGCAATATACAGGTTGCCCGTTGCATCCACAGCCATACCCTTGGGTGTATTAAATTGCGCTGCGGTGCCCGTCCCGTTGGTATTACCCGCGGTTGTACTACCGGCAAATGTACTTACCACGGCTGTAGGCATGGTAGTTGTTGAAGTAGTGGTGAATTTGACCACGCTGCCATAACCGGTACCGGCGGTACTGGTTGCAAAAGCCCTGACATAGTAGGTGGTATTGGCCGTTAAGCCGGTTAAATTTAACGTAAAAGACTTTTCTACAACCGCATCGATGGTCTTGCTGTCGGAAGTTGTTGGTGTCGAGTTGGTCGGGCTCCAGCAGATGCCGCGAACGGTAACGGTATCATCTCCGTTATAAATAATATTACCACCGCTTTGTGCGCCTGCAGAAGTAACATTAGCGATAACATTAGTTGTTTGCACACCAGGCACAATACTGCTCGTAGTGGTATCGCTTTTGCTACAGCCTGTACCCAACAATGCGATAAACGCTAATATAGACGACAGAGCAAATAATGCAGGTAAGTTTCTTTTCATGGCGATAAAGGTGTTGGCCAAAGATGAATTTTAGATGAATTTCGGTTCCGAAAATAGCCAATGCATATCAAAAATAAAGTTTTTTAACAATAATTAACAGTAGTGAACCAAGTGTATGCTGCAATTGTTACATATATAAAAAACCCGTCAGATGAAAACATTCACCTCCATCCTGTTCCTCATGGCTATTGGCCATGCTGTTATAGCTCAAAAACATACGCCGCTGCCGCATGGTATGCTGTACGGGCAAAAAGTTAATACTTTGGATATGATGCCTGCCTATAAGCTCGAAGCCTTTATGGGTAAAAAAGTGCGGGTATCAACCACTATAAGCGGTAAGGTTTTGCGGGTAACCCAATCCAATGGCGGATGGTTTGAGATGGATGGAGGCAGCGGGCGTATCATCAAAGTGCATTTTCGCGATTATGGTATCAACCTGCCAACTGACTTGAGGGGGCGCCAGGTAATAATTGAAGGTGTGGCCCAAAAACAATTTATTGCCGACGATATGCAGCACTTTGCCGGCGACACCGTTGCAGGGAAAAAAGAGCATCAAATAAAGACCAACCCTAAACGGGTGTTAAGTTTTGAAGCGAAGGGGTTGATGGTTTTGTGATTTGAGTAAGGAACAAGGAGCAAAGATCAAAGACATCATTATACATCATAAAATAACAAGGAGCAAGAAAATCCTTATTTCTTGCTCCTTGCTCGAAAAATCCTTATTTTGAAAGGTACATCGATTTCTCTTTGTACAGGTGCCTGAAGTACGGGTCTTCCAGATCAGGTATAAAGCGGATCGCTTCGCCGGTCGATTTCATTTCGGGGCCAAGCTCCTTGGTCACTTCGGGGAATTTATCGTACGAGAATACCGGTTCTTTAATGGCATAACCTTTTAATTTGCGCTCTATTTTAAAATCTTTGATCTTGTTTGCTTCGAGCATCACCTTTGCAGCAATGTTAATATAGGGCACATCATAAGCTTTCGCGATAAATGGCACCGTACGCGATGCGCGCGGGTTGGCCTCGATTACATATACCTTCTCATCTTTAATAGCGAACTGGATATTCAATAAGCCGCGTACGTTAAGCGCTTTGGCTATTTTAACGGTATGGTCTTCCATCTGCTTGATCAAGTTGGCCGACAAGTTGAACGGCGGCAGCACAGCCGACGAATCGCCCGAGTGGATACCCGCAGGCTCGATATGCTCCATCAAACCGATGATATGTACCTCGTCGCCATCGCAGATCGAGTCCGACTCGGCTTCTTCCGCCCTGTCCAAAAAGTGGTCGATCAGCACGCGGTTGCCGGGCAGGTTTTTCAACAGGTTTACTACCGCTTTCTCCAGGTCCTCATCGTTGATCACGATACTCATGCCCTGGCCGCCTAACACATAGCTCGGGCGAACCAGCACGGGGTAACCAACCTGGTTAGCTACCTCGATGGCTTCTTCGGCACTCTCGGCAACACCGTATTTAGGATATGGGATACCCAGTTCTTTCAACAGATCGGAAAAACGGCCGCGGTCTTCGGCGATATCCATATTATTGAACGAGGTACCGATGATTTTGATCCCGTGCTCGTGAAGTTTTTCGGCCATTTTTAAGGCGGTTTGGCCGCCCAATTGTACGATCACACCCTCGGGTTTTTCGAGGTCGATAATCTCGCGCACATGTTCCCAGAACACCGGCTCAAAGTATAGCTTATCGGCCATGTTAAAGTCGGTGGATACGGTTTCGGGGTTACAGTTCACCATGATCGATTCGAAACCGCATTCTTTCGCGGCAAGCAAACCGTGTACGCAGCTGTAATCAAACTCGATACCCTGGCCGATACGGTTAGGGCCCGAGCCCAATACGATGATCTTTTTCCTGTCGGATGGGATCGATTCGTTCTCGCCGTCGTAAGTCGAGTAATAATATGGCGTTTTAGCCGGAAACTCGGCTGCGCAGGTATCCACCATTTTGTAAACGCGGCGTATGCCCAGTTCTTTACGGCGCTGGTATACATCCTCTTCGGTAGTGCTGTTACCTAAAATGTAAGCAATCTGCACATCGCTAAAGCCTTTTTGTTTCAGGGTGATCAAAAATTCTTCGGGGATATTGTTCACCGAATAGCGGCGCAGCTCGGCTTCGAGGTTGATCAGCTCCTGTATCTGGTTTAAAAACCAGCGGTCTATCTTTGTCGTTTTACGTATCGATTCGATGGGTACGCCTAAACTCATCGCATCGTAAATATGGAACAGCCTGTCCCAGCTTGGTTTTTCGAGGCTGTGCATAATCTCGTCGAGGTTGCGGCTCTGGCGACCGTCGGCACCTAAACCTGCGCGGCCGATCTCCAAACTCTGACAAGCTTTTTGCAACGCCTCAATAAAGCTGCGGCCAATGCCCATCACCTCACCTACCGATTTCATCTGCAGGCCAAGTTCGCGGTTGGCGCCTTTAAACTTATCAAAGTTCCAGCGCGGTATTTTTACGATCACGTAATCCAGCGTCGGCTCAAAGTAGGCCGAAGTGGTTTTGGTGATCTGATTTTCTATTTCATCCAGGTTATAGCCGATAGCTAATTTTGCAGCAATTTTTGCGATCGGGTAACCGGTAGCTTTTGATGCCAGGGCCGAAGAACGCGATACACGCGGGTTGATCTCGATAGCGATGATCGTTTCATCGGCCGGGTTAACCGAGAACTGTACGTTACAGCCGCCGGCAAAGTTACCGATGGCGCGCATCATGCGGATGGCCTGGTTACGCATTTCCTGGTAGCAGCGGTCGCTCAGGGTCATGGCCGGGGCCACGGTGATCGAGTCGCCGGTGTGGATACCCATCGGGTCGAAGTTCTCGATCGAGCAGATGATGATCACGTTATCGTTATTATCGCGCAGCAGTTCAAGCTCGTATTCTTTCCAGCCTAAAACGGCCTGCTCAACCAACACCTCATGTGTAGGCGAAGCTTGCAAGCCGCGGTTCAAAGCGGCGTCAAAGTCTTCTTTTTTATGTACAAAGCCTGCGCCTTTACCGCCTAAGGTATAGCTCGGGCGGATAACCAGCGGGAAGCCTATTTTCTGCGCAGCTTCTTTACCTTCTAAAAACGAGTTGGCAATTTTCGAGGTTGCAACACCCACGCCGATATCCACCATCAGCTGGCGGAAGGCCTCGCGGTTTTCGGTCTTTTCGATCGCGGCGATATCAACACCTACGATCTTCACATTGTATTTTTTCCAGATTCCCCGTTCGTCGGCCTCGATACACAGGTTCAGCGCTGTTTGGCCGCCCATGGTTGGCAGTACGGCATCAATCTTTTGCTCCTGCAATATTTTTTCGATGCTTTCGCAGGTTAAGGGCAGCAGGTACACGTGGTCGGCAATGACGTTATCCGTCATGATAGTTGCCGGGTTGCTGTTGATAATGGATACGGATATGCCTTCGTCTTTAAGCGACAGGGCTGCTTGCGAGCCGGCATAATCAAATTCGCAGGCCTGGCCGATAATAATAGGGCCAGAACCGATGATCAGAATGGACTTAATGGAGTTATCTTTGGGCATAGGGCTTTTTTTGAAAAAGTCTAAAGTTGTGACCGTAAACCGGCTTATTACTATGCGCTTAATTGGGAGATCCCGTTTGTTGCGTTTCGGGATGCAAAGATAGGTTTTTGTAACGGGTTGGCCTAAGGTTTTTTTGAAATTTAATATAAGCTATAGGATGCCTGTAAATTCTGTTATTACAGGTCTTTTTATAACAGAATTTACAGTTTTCGATCGCCTTAAGCAAATAAAATTCAGCAGCGATAATGGAACATTGCCGCCACCGGCCGGTTTAGTGTCCTCGCTGAACGGTAACTCTAATGTAAGCACCCACACTTACATCACCTACAATTGCAAAATTCGCAACGCTTTTTACAGGCACATGGGTATTTATGGGTATTCTTCAATTAACTTTCTTAATCCGGTTACCATTCTCGCAATGGTGATCAAATAAGTCCGTCGCCTCAATATATGCATTTTTGGCCAAAAAAACAAGCATTATTGATCGGCTTCTTTATAAAAGTACGAACGTAAAAAGCCTTTCCTAATAAAATATATACGCTGCGCCACTTGCCCGGCCTGCAGTAACAAGGTTTTCTTTTTAAACTCCTCTTCAAGCAAATACGTTCCCATCTTCTGCTGTAAAGGCACAGATAAAATGGTAATATTATTTAGCGTTTGGAGTAGCTGGCGGTTTCCATCATCACTAATCACTCAGTGCAAAATTAAGCGGCACGGTATATTCTACAACAACGGCTCGGCCATAAAATATTCCGGGCTTCCATTTAGGCGATTTTTTTAAAACGCGCAATGCCTCCTGTGCCAGTTCGTCGCTGCCACCGTTATTCAAAACTTTAAACGAAGTTAACCTACCGTCCTTTTCAACCAGAAACCTGATGAAAACTTTGCCTTGTACATTATTTCTGCGCGCATTTACCGGATAACGAATATTCTCTACCAAAAAATTATCAAAAGCATCTTCGCCGCCATTAAAAGCCGGTTCTATGCGGCGTTGGGTATAATTTACTACGGCCCCGGTACTATCGGCCGCTTGCCCCGATAGCAACTTCCCGTTATCATACTTTTCGATAAAAGTTATTTTGTTGGGTTCGGTACCTTTCCAGTCACCGTCGCGCAAACCGCCCTTTAAGTTGCCTTCCTCTTCAATTTTTTTAAAATCGTCGCGATAGCCTATATAGTAGCCATTGCCATCGACAAGCATATGCTTCCCGGTCGAGTCGTTATTGGCCATGATCTTGTAATCCGTTCTGAAATGCGGATCGGTTGCTTTAGGCGCCGGGTACCAGGTAGCCCGGTACAGTTTGCCGTTAGGGTAATACTCAAAGTCATTACCATCCGTTTTACCACCCTTATAAACTGCAACCTCTTTTCTGTTTCCCGTCGGGTAAAATTCTACGCCCTGCCCTTTGTAAACCGGCGGATCTATTTTCGATGTCTTACTTATAAACTTTAGTTTACCGCTGGTATAATATTCTTTTATGTTGTATAGTGTAGTCCCCGAGTCGGGCTCGCTTACAATGCGGATATAATCGGCGCTGTCTTTACTGTTAACATGGCGGCCGTCATTTTTCATAAAATACACATTTTGCCGTTGGGCAAAAGCAACCGCGCCTGCCAAAAGGCAAACACTAATATGATCGCCTTGCGGATATATTTTATCATACTCATCGTTGCAATTTTACTTCCTCCCCCAACGAAAAATTGACAGGTAACGTAAATCGAATTTTTGAAATTTGTCCATAACGAGTGCCGGGCTTCCAGTTGGGGCTTAGCCGTATAACCCGAATCACTTCATCGCCGGTGCCGCTACCCGGCTCTCTTAATATTTTGATTTGGTCTAAAGAACCATCCTTTTCTATTACAAAGCTGACATATACCTTACCCTGTATATTGTACTTTCTCGCAAGCGACGGGTAGTTGATATTTTTTGATAAAAAATGTGCAAGCTCCTTTTCGCCGCCGGGAAATTCGGGGTTAACCTGTCTTTGAGTGTAGTGCTCAACCTTGCCATAGGTATTTGTGCTTATACCTTCAATTAATTTATCCGACTCGTATTGCTCAGTAAAAGTAACTGTATCGGTGATATCGTAACCCTTCCAGGTGCCTGTCTTCTTACCTTTACTTAGGTCGCCTTCGTCTAAAATGATTTTAAAGTCGTCATCATAGTTTACAAGGTGCCCGTTACCGTTTTCCAGTAGAACTTTGCCGGTAGTATCATAGCAAGCTTTTACTATAGTGCCAGCCGACATTAAATCGCTTGTATTGACAGTGGTGCTCCCAAATGTTGAAACATTACCAAACACTGAAACATTATAAAGCTTGCCATTAGGATAATAATTATAAACATCCCCCTGTGGCCTGCCTCTGTTATATGTTGCAATTGTTTTTCTTTTTCCGCTCGGAAAAAAGCTTACACATTGGCCCTGTAGCATCGAACCATTGGTGGTTGATGTTTTGCCTACAAGCTTAAGCTTGCCGTCCCTGTAATACTCTTTAATATTGTAAAAACCCGTGTCCGAATCGGCATCGCTTACCATCCTTACATACGCTGCACTATCCGGGATATCAGTTATTTTACCGTTTTTGGTAATATAATAAGTAAGATGCTGTTGGGCAAAAGCATATGCGCCTGCCAAAAGGCAACCACTCAGCGCAATAAGTATTTTTTTACCTGGGCTTAGGGTTATCATTACCCTAAAATAATAAAACAAATTGTGATAAGCAACCTGCAAAATAAACTCACAGCTTATTGGTTACCAGGGCAATTTACAGCAAACCTATTTTATGATCATATTATCTATCAAACGCGTTTTACCGGCCCAGGCAGCTACAAGCGCCACTACCTTTGGTGTATCCGCTGTAGCGGGATAAAGCGTATCGCCATCGGCAATTTCAAAGTATTCCATCCGCAGGGCGGGCTGCTGGCTCATAAACCCGGCAGCCAGTTCTTTTAGTTCGGGTAAGGTATGCGTGGCAAAGTTTTCCTTCACCAGTTGTAATAATTGTGATAAAGCCAGCGCGTCCTGTTTTTCCTGCGCGCTCAGGTGCACATTGCGGCTGCTCATCGCTAAGCCGCCCGGTTCGCGCACGATGGGGCACATCACCATTTTTACAGGCAACTTCAACAGTTCAACCATCCTGCTGATGACTAAAACCTGCTGGTAATCCTTTTGGCCAAAAAAGGCCATATCGGGCTTAATAATGTCAAAAAGCTTAAAAACAACCTGAGTAACTCCCTGGTAATGGCCGGGGCGGAACTTACCTTCGAGCATATTCTCCAACGGGCCTATGTCAAGGTGCCAGGCAGGTTCATCAGCAGCATATACTTCACTTACCGGCGGGTTAAACAATACATCGCAACCCGCACTTTTCAGTTTTTCGATATCGCTTTCGATGGGACGAGGGTATTTTTCAAGGTCCTTGGGGTCGTTAAACTGGGTCGGGTTGACAAATATGCTGCACACAACTTCGCCGGTAGCGGCTTTTGCCTGTGCCAGCAGCGAAATGTGACCATTATGCAAGGCGCCCATGGTGGGTACAAGGCCAATGGTTTTACCTGCCGAGCGCTTTTGGAGCAAATATTCAGCAATTTCGCCCTTGGTAGTAAAGATTTTCAATTGGGTTGAGTTTGATATGGGGGCAAAGATTAGGAATAGAATAAATATTACCAAACAACTTGCATAATTCATTGATATATCATAAGATAATGCTTATATTTGCAAACTCAAATTTTTTGACTTCTTTACATAAAATTAATATTGATTAGTGATGGGTAAATCTAAGCTTTTGTTCATAACTCATGAAATGTCTCCCTTCTTAGAACTCACAAAAATTGCCGAAATAACCAGACAACTTCCACAAGCTATGCAGGATAAAGGATTCGAGATCCGTATCCTCATGCCGCGGTTTGGCAATATCAACGAGCGCCGGAACAGGCTTCATGAAGTGATCCGCTTATCCGGAATGAACATTATTATCAACGATAATGACAACCCGTTGATCATTAAAGTTGCTTCGATACCTGCTGCACGTATGCAGGTGTATTTTTTGGATAATGAAGAGTATTTTCAACGTAAGCACGTGTTTGGGGATAAGGATGGGAAGTTTTACGCCGATAATGATGAAAGAATGATCTTCTTTTGCAAAGGTGCACTCGAAACCGTAAAAAAATTAGGCTGGGCCCCCGATATCGTTCATTGCCATGGCTGGATGAGCTCGCTGGTACCTGCTTATTTAAAAACTACTTACAAAGACGATCCTACGTTTAAGCACTCAAAAATTGTTTATTCGATCTACGAAAACGATTTTGCCGAAACCCTGGATCCTGAATTCGCCCGCAAGGCGGTGATGTCTGACATGACCGAGGCCCACACCGAGGTATACAAACCAGGCACCAACTCTTCATTATATGCGGGTGCTATCCACTACTCTGACGGTATCGTTCTGGGTAGCGCAAATATCGCCCCTGATGTGTTAAATAATGTTAAAAACAGCCATAAATCGATTTTAGAAAACGAATTCACTTCGGATTTCGAAAATTATTACAATTTTTACGACGAAATTACCAGTGACGAATTGGTGCACGTTGCATAAGACATAGAGAAATCGATATATGAAATTTTTCAGACTGGACTTATTGACCCTGTTAATAAGTCTTTTTATTTTAGGAAGCTGCAAAAACCCTGATGCCATAGGATTGGGCATAGACCCAACGCAAGCTTCGCAAGCTACCTTGATAGATACTGCTACCATTACTGCTACTACCCTGCTGGATGACAGCGTATTAACCAACAGCGTAGGCAATGCTCCGCTGGCTTACTTTAAAGACCCGATATTCGGTACCACAGAAGCCAATATCGCCGCATCGCTAAACCTACCAGGTTCGTCATCATTTACCCTGCCTGCAGGTACTATAACTATCGACTCTTCGCGCCTTGTACTAAACTATGCAGATGGTTTTTATGGCGACTCGCTAACCACTAAATATAAGGTCAACGTCTATCAGCTCACCGAGCCATTGGTCAGCAGCAAATCCTACTATAACAATAAGGTTTGGGCGCACAGTAATACTTTGCTGGGCACACAGTCATTTTTCGTAAGGCAAAAAGACAGTATAAAAATAACCGACATTGTTACCGGCGCTAAAGACACCTTAAAAAAGGTCGCTCCGCAGATAAGGATACCTATTTTAAACAGTTTTGTGTTTAATAACTTTTTTGGCGCAACGACCAGCCAGTTAAATAACAATTCGGTATTTCTTAATGCGGTTAAAGGCTTGTATATAACCCTCGACAAGGCCGGCACCACCGGCGGGCCGGGAGGTAATATTTATTTCAAACTTGGCTCCGGCGCATCATCATTAGTAGTTTATTATCGCGTAAATCATGGCAGTACCATCGATACTTCTATAGCAACCCTGCCATTAGGTAATCCACACGCTTTGGAAATAAAGCACGACTACAGCAACGCGCCAGCTATATCAGCCCAGCTTAGCAACCCCGCATCCAGTGCCACAGTTTATTTACAGGGCCTTTCGGGCTTGCGCTCAAAGATCAGTTTTCCTTATCTGAGAAAAATACTGCCGGCTAATATCACAAGCAACGACATTGCCATTAACCGTGCCGAACTGGTCATTACTCCCGTTGCGGGTACGACAATACCTTACGTACCTACGCCACGCCTTACCTTATACAGGTTTGACATTGCCCATCAGCGCGTAACCGTTCCGGATGCAACATCGGGCGACCCGCACTATCTTTCGGTTGGATCTTTTGGTGGTTTTTATGACGATTACCACAAAACCTATAATTTCATCATCACCGGTTACGTTGAAGACCTGATACGTGGAAAAGTTAGCGATTATGGCACCTATCTTGCACCGGCCGATACTACCGGCTATCATGTAGGCTCGGCTTCTATTAATATTGGGAATACTCCGATAGTCGGATCGAGGGTAGTTATCGGTGGTAATAAAACATCGCCTTACCGGATGAAGCTTAATATTATTTACAGTAAGGTTACAAAATAAAATTTGCTGCTTAAACGTTATTAATTAAACGGATTTAAGATATTAGCACCACATTTGATCAAACAAATTGGTGCTTTTTTTATTTTTCAATAAACTATTTATATGTGCGGAATTGTAGGATACATTGGTTACCGGGATGCTTACCCCATCGTTATTAAAGGTCTTCACCGTTTGGAGTATCGTGGTTACGATAGCGCCGGCGTTGCTCTTTTAGATGACGAGCTAAAAGTTTACAAAAAAGCAGGGAAGGTTAGCGATCTTGAAAGCTTTGTAAAAGATATTGAGCTGAAAGGCAAAATAGGCATGGGCCATACACGCTGGGCCACACATGGTGCGCCGAGCGACCGCAACTCGCACCCGCATTCGTCAGGCGACCGTAAGCTGACCATCATCCACAACGGTATTATTGAAAATTACGCCGTTATTAAGGAAGCCCTACTGGCAGCCGGGCATGTTTTTAAAAGCGATACCGATACCGAGGTGCTGATACACCTGATCGAGAATATCCAGGCCGAGACCGGTTTGGACTTACGCGAGTCGGTACGTGTTGCGCTGAACAAAGTTGTCGGCGCTTACGCGATCGTAATTATGAGCGCCGACGAGCCCGACCTGATCATAGCCGCACGCAAAGGCAGCCCGCTGGTAATTGGCGTAGGCAAAGGCGAATATTTCGTAGCATCGGATGCTACACCTATTGTTGAGTATACCAAAAACGTGGTTTACCTGAATGATAACGAGATAGCCTACATCAGCCGCGAAGACCTGCTAATCAAAAACATCGACAATACCGTACAGGTACCTTATATACACGAACTCGATTTAAAACTCGAACTGCTCGAAAAAGGCGGTTATGAGCACTTTATGCTCAAGGAAATATACGAACAGCCGCGCTCTATCCGCGATTGCATGCGTGGCCGTATCTATCCTAAAACCGGCAAGGTGCAACTGGGTGGTATAAAAGAATATACTGAGAAACTGAAGAATATCGACCGCATCGTTATCGTGGCCTGCGGCACCTCGTGGCACGCTGGCCTGGTTGGCGAATACCTGATCGAAGAATTTGCCCGCGTGCCGGTTGAAGTTGAATATGCTTCAGAGTTCAGGTACCGCAACCCGATCATTACCGAAAAAGATCTGGTGATCGCCATCTCCCAATCGGGCGAAACTGCCGACACCATGGCCGCTATCGAGCTGGCTAAAGAACGCGGCGCAACCATCTTTGGTATCTGTAACGTGGTTGGCGCTTCTATCCCGCGTACAACACATGCCGGTGTTTATACGCACGCCGGTCCCGAAATTGGTGTGGCATCAACCAAGGCTTTTACGGCACAGGTAAGTGTGCTGACGCTGATCGCATTCTATATCGCGCAGCAGCGTGGTACCATCACACAAAGCAAACTGATTGAGTATTTAACCGAACTGGACGAAATACCGGAGCTGGTTGAGCAGGCTTTAAAAAGCAACGATCATATCCGCGATATTGCCGCCAAGTTTAAGGATTCGCCAAACTGCCTGTTCCTTGGCCGTGGCAGCTCGTTCCCGGTGGCCTTAGAGGGTGCTTTGAAGTTAAAGGAAATATCGTACATCCACGCCGAAGGTTATCCTGCGGCCGAAATGAAGCATGGCCCTATAGCCTTGATCGACGAAGAAATGCCGGTAGTATTTATCGCTACCAAAAACTCATCGTACGAAAAAGTGGTAAGCAACATACAGGAAGTAAAAGCCCGCAAGGGCCAGGTAATTGCAATCGTGACCGAAGGTGATATCGATGTGAAAGAAATGGCCGATTATGTGATAGAAATACCGCAAACCGATGAGGCTTTTGTACCGTTGGTAGCTACTATCCCGCTGCAGTTGTTATCGTACCACATCGCGGTAATGCGGGGCTGCAATGTCGATCAGCCGCGTAACCTGGCTAAATCGGTGACCGTAGAATAATTAACAATGCGGCAAAAACTAAATATCGCGACCTGGAACAGGCGCGAGCATTTTAACTTTTTTAAAACTTTCGATCAGCCTTACTATGGTGTCACGGTACAGTTGGATTGTACCCGCGCTTATGAGCGGTGTAAGCTGTTAGGGGTTTCGTTCTATAGTTATTACCTGCATAAAACGCTTGTTGCTGTTCACGCCATCGAAAATTTCAGGTACCGGATTGAGGGGGATGAGGTTTACGTTTGCGAACAGGTAGACGCATCATCCACCATTTTAAGAGACGATCATACCTTCGGGTTTTCGCACATCAAATTCAAGTCCGATATACACGACTTTCACCGGGAGGTAGACGCCGAAATTGTCAGAATAAAAAATACCAGCGGGTTGTTCACCACAGGCCCGCTACCCGATGTGATCTATTTTTCGGCACTACCATGGGTAAACTTCAGCAGCATATCCGAAGCTTTTAACAAAAACCCGGGCGATAGCTGCCCTAAAATTGCTGTGGGTAAGCTTACAGAAACCGATGGCCGTAAGATGCTTCCTTTTGGCATCCATGTGCACCATGCTTTGGTTGATGGGTATCACGTAGGTTTGTTCGTCGATAAACTGCAAACCTTGTTAAACGAATAATTTGTTACGAATCCTGTTAAGCGGATTTTAACAGTATTTAACAAAAAGGGCCGTTACGTATCTTTGCCGGATACCGTCTTACCGGTATGAAAACCAAATCCTATTACCTATTATTGGGAGTTCTACCAGTTGTATTATTCTCATGTTCCCGCGGTGTTTATAATAACCACGACTATCTCTCGGCTCACGACCTGAGTGGAAAGAAATTAGCGGTATTACCTGTTGAAGTATATTATACCGGTATCCCGGCAGCTAAAGGCGATACCTATACCGAAGAAGAGGCAACCAGCCTTGAAGCTCAGTCGGCATTGGAACAGGCGTATTTAATGTACACTGCCAGGCACAGCGCGAAAAAATACCAGCACCATGTCGAAATGATCAATGGCAACCAGGTTAACGATCGTATTAAAAGTGCTGTTCCCGATTTGCGTTCGGCATGGAAAATGGCCCCCGACAGTTTGGGCCGGCTTGCCGGTGCCGACCTGGTGCTGAAAGTTCGTTTGGTGCGCACGCGCTTCATGTCGGAAGGCCTGGCCAAAGGTATCAATACAGGCACTACTATACTCGATGCCGTGATCAACACCAGCAGCAATGGCGGCTTATCGTTTACCCCTGGTGTTAAAGCGTACAGCGTTACCTACGAAGTAAGCTTGATTGATGCAAAAACCGGCACACTGATATCAAGCACAGCTAACGAAAAAGAGAAAGACCGCAATGGCGACAGCATCAAAAAAATAAACGAACTGATGGCCGAAAAAGCAGCCGTATACGCTGCATTAAACTAATTATCCAAAAAATGAGATATGAGATAAGTTCCTCCAGGTAGCGATTTTTCATATCTCATAATTCAACTTGAGAAAACACGAAATTAAATATAGATAAAATCAATATTTTTTATATTTGAGTTAGATTTTAACTATATCATATGACTTTAGTACAATTAGAGTACATTGTTGCCCTCGATAACTACCGCAGCTTTGTAACTGCTGCCGAAAAATGCTTCGTAACCCAGCCTACGTTAAGTATGCAGATACAAAAACTGGAGGATAACCTGGGTGTTAAAATATTCGACCGTGCCAAGCAGCCGGTTGTACCAACCGAGATCGGCGCCGAAATTATTGAACAGGCGCGTGTACTGCTGGCCGAAAGTCAGAAGATCAGGGAGATCATTAGCGACAGACAGAAAGAACTGAGCGGAGAACTGAAGGTGGCCATCATCCCAACCATATCGCCTTATCTGCTGCCACGCATTATCAACCGTTTCATCGAAAGATATCCGCAGGTAAAACTCATTGTATGGGAGCAAACTACCGAGGAGATCATCCAGAACATTAAACTCGGCAAGATAGATTGCGGCATCCTGTCGACACCGCTTCACGAATCGAATTTGCTGGAGATACCGGTTTTTTACGAAACTTTTGTAGCATACGCATCTAAAAGCAGCAGGCTGTTTAAAAAGAAAGCGATCAGTCCGGAGGATATCGACCTGGAAGAAATTTGGGTGCTGAACGAAGGGCACTGCATGCGCGAGCAGGTACTCAACATTTGCCACCCAAGGCGACAGACCAAAGGTTTTCAGCATTTTGAATACAATACCGGCAGCGTTGAAACACTGAAACGCATGGTAGATCAAAATAACGGCGCCACCATTTTGCCTCAACTGGCCATAGCCGACCTGAGTGATAAACAACTCGACAAGGTGCGCTATTTTAAAAGCCCCGAACCGGTACGCGAGGTAAGCATCGTGATACAAAAAAACTTTCTGAAGCGCCGGATGATAGAAGCTTTGAAAGCCGAAATACTCGATTTTGTGCCCAAGCGCATGAAAACCAAAAAGAAGAAAGAGGTTATGGAGATACAGTAGCGCGGTCAGAATTCAAATCACAATATTTTTTTGGTTATTTGTGTAAAATAACCGTTCAATGTTGCCAACAGGTATCAGCACATCATCCAACAAGCCTATCTGGTATTTCCTGCTGTTTTGGACGATACTCAACGCCCTGCAATCATACACTTTAGAGCTGCATGGCGACGAAGCCTACTACTGGGTTTACTCACGCTTTTTGGATTGGGGCTATTTCGATCACCCGCCCATGGTAGCCATTTTTATCCGTATTGGCGATAGCATCATGCATAATGAGCTGGGTTTGCGGCTGCTTACGGTCATCACCAATTCGGCTTCGTTATACCTGCTGTGGCTCATCCTCAAGAAGTACGCGGTCGGGGCCAAATGGTTTATCGCCGTAGCATCCGGGTTGTTCATCTTCCACATGTATGGCTTCACCACCACGCCCGACTCGCCCCTGTTTTTCTTTACGGTATTGTTCTACTACTTCTACCAGCGCTATATCGATGAAGATAAATGGAGCCTGGCGCTCCTTCTTGGTATTATAGCGGCCTGCCTGCTCTACAGCAAATATCACGGCATATTGGTTATCGGGCTAACGCTTTGCGCGAATATCAAGCTATTGCGCCGCAAAAGTTTTTGGCTGATAGCCTTTTTAGCCGCCATACTCTTTATGCCCCATGTACTTTGGCAGTTCAATCACGATTTCCCATCACTCAAATACCACCTGGTCGATCGCTCCGAAAAATACGACTGGTCGTTCACCGCTGTCTACCCGCTTGGGCAATTAGCTATGGCCGGGCCGCTTATCGGCTGGTTTTTGTTTTACGCTGCCGCTAAAGTCAGGACTAAAGGTGATATCTTTATCCGTACACTCGTAGTCAACTGCGTCGGCACTTTCCTGTTCTTTTGGATCAACACCTTCAAAGGCAACGTGCAAATGCACTGGACGCTGGTTGCCTACGTCCCCCTTATCATGCTGGTACTGATCAGCTTCAAACAATCAGCCTATCCGCCAAAATGGTTCTTTCGGCTTACACTCGTCAATACGGCCCTGATCCTCTTTGTACGCTTTGCGCTGATGGTGCAGTTGCCTTTTGTGATGAAAGTCGGCCAGTTTGAAAGCTATTACGGTTTCCGCGAATGGACAAAGCAGGTACACAGCATCGTCGGCGATAATTACGTCATCATCCGCGATGGTTTCCAGGATCCGTCCAAATACAACTACTACAGCAACTCGCTCAAAGCTTTCTCTTACGATACCCGCTACTACCGCAAAACCCAATACGATATGTGGCCCATTGAAGACAGCATGCAGCACAAAAAGGCGCTTTATATGTCTGAATATAACGAGCCGGGGTGCACAACAGACTCGCTCGTTGCACTTTATGGCCGCAAATGGTATACGGGCTGGGTGAATAACGTGCAGACTTTTCAGAAAGCTGAGATCAGCATTTTTTCCGGCGCCACTACTGCAAAACCGGGTCAAACCGTTACGATGGATTTACTTCTGGCTACAGGACGTTTAGACCCCTTCATGACTATTATTCCGAAGTTACACTTGCCTCCCGGAAAAGCCTTTTTAGAAGCCTGCTTTTTGCAAAACGGCGACCTCAAACTGGCATCGCAGCCACTCGATGGCAGCACGCCATACGAAAACAAATACAAATTCAAAGTCCCTGATAAACCTGGAAAATACGAATTGCTTTTCTCTATCCGTACAGTACCCTTTCCGGGATCAAAGAACAGTGAAATGGTTGAGTTTACGGTAAAGTAATGAAACCGATCCCGCGTAAGGGATAGCAGTGGATACCGGCCTTGCGCGTAATGCCTACAGGCGTATGAACGCCCGCCTGCCGGACGAGCAGGGATACGCCCAAAATCAGAATATCGAAATGCACATTCTCACATCTCAATACTCATATCTCAAATCCGGCCTTTACATTCTGTGTATATCTCCCGAACCCGATTTCGAGGTCGATACCTGGTGCGCGCCGCCGGTATAGGTGATGTCGCCGGAGCCCGAAACCGAAGCATCTATTTTGGTACTCGCATTCACGGTCGCATCGCCCGAGCCTACAACTCTAACCGTGGTGGTATTGGTTACCAGGTCGCGGCCCGAAAAATCGCCCGAACCTGATACGCGCACATTGCTGTTATCGGCACGGCCATACAGCTTCACATCGCCTGAGCCGGATATTTCGATTTCGGCAGTTTTGGCGTTCAGCCTGCCGTTAACATCGCCAGAGCCTGATACTTTGATGTGCATGGCGTTGGTATTGATGCCACTTTTAAAAAACACATCGCCCGAACCGCTGATGCTGATACTGTTGATGTCCTTCACTACTACGTACACCACGCGCTTTTTGCCGCCCCAGTCCCAATGCATGCCACCATGCTCCTTGCCCGAGATATACAAAACGCCGCCGCGTACTTCGGTAACAATACGTTCCTGCTCGTCGGCGGCAGCATCAACTTTTACCGATTCTGCCGCTCCCTGTGTAATGTAAACATCGTACGATGCCGACAGGTTGATAGCATTAAAACCGCTCAGGTGGCGGTCGTCAACATCGGCAGCTTTGGTAGTGAGCGTAACAAATACCATAACCGCTACGGTGATGGCTAATATCCTGTTCAGTACTTTCATGATCTCTATTTTTTTAGGTAAGACGATGGTTGAAACTCATTGGTTACAGCCCCCTCTAAACGGCGAAGCCCTCATGAACACCAAAACGCAAAAACTCGTTCATAATCTCCCCCAGGAGGGGGAGACTTTTAAAAAAAGCCCTCCCTACCGGGGAGGGTTGGGAGGGGCTATCAGTCCACCAGCACTCCGATATAATAATTAAATGTATCTACCTCAAAATTGTCCCTGGTAATACCCGGCACATCAAACGGCTGGAAACGGGTTGTCGGCGTGATCATTTTATATTCGCCGCCTTTAGCGCGTATCTTAACCGGCATGGTAAAGCCCGGGGCTTCGGCCACGTAACGGGCCATTAATCTGCCGTTATCAAACCTTAGCTCGAGCGTGGCTAAACCTGTATGACGCAGGTACTGATCGAATACCCCGCTAAAGTTAAAGCCCGATTCCTTGTTGATGTAGTTTACGATATCATCATAAGTGACCGTTTGGTGGTAATACGTTTTATTTAACCCGCGCAGTATCTGGCGCCATTTTTCGTCGTCGTTGATAGCGGTGCGGATCATATTAAGCAATACTGAACCTTTATTGTACATATCGCCCGAACCTTCCTTGTTCACCCCGTAAGGGCCAACAACGGTTTGTACGTTGCCGATGCCCCGGCGCAGACCATGGTCGTATTCCTGCCCTGCCTGTTTGCCATAATACATATCGATAAACAACGACTCCGAGTAGTCGGTAAAGCCCTCGTGTATCCACATATCGGCAATGTCCTTGCTGGTAATGTTGTTACCAAACCACTCGTGCCCGCTCTCGTGCACTACAATGTAATCCCACTTCAGCCCCCAGCCGGTACCGCTCAAGTCGCGGCCCAGGTAGCCGTTGCCGTATTTATTGCCATAGGCCACAGCGCTTTGGTGTTCCATGCCCAGGTGTGGGGTTTCGACCAGTTTGTAGCCATCTTCGTACCAGGGGTACGGGCCGAACCAGTATTCAAAAGCTTTGAGCATGCGTTTTACGTTGGCATCAAATTGTTTTTTAGCTTTTTCTTTATTGTAGGATAATACCCAGTAATCCAGTGTCAGCTTACCCTTTTCGCCCTCGTAGCTATCGCTGATGTGGGTATAATCGCCGATGTTGGCTGCGATGTCGTAGTTATTGATCGGGTTGCTCACAAACCAATCGAACTTAGTATAACCATTTTTGAGGTCGGTTACTTTACGCAGGCGGCCGTTCGATACATCGGTGAGGCCTGTAGGTACGCTGATGCTGATGAGCGCGCTGTCGACCTCATCGGCCTGCTGATCCTTATTGGGCCACCAAACGCTGGCGCCCATGCCCTGGCAGGCTGTAGCCACCCAGGGCTTGCCGAGCGAATCGGTGGTGAACACAAAACCGCCATCCCATGGCGCGCGTTTGGCGATAGTCGGGTTACCCGAGTAGTACACGGTAAACTCATCCTTACTTCCTTTGCGTATAGTTTTCGGGAAGGTAACGAACACGGCATTAAACTCGCGGGTGTAAGGCACTTCCTTACCCTTATAAACGATCTTCTCTATCTTCAGGTTGGCAAACAGGTCGATCTGTAATTTAACGAAATCGTTCACAGCCGTAAACCTGATCAGGTTGCTGCCGCTGATAAATTTCTGGGCGATATCCACTTTCACATCCAGGTGATAATAATTCAGGTCGTAGCAGGTACGCAACGGCGTTGTTAAACTGCCCCGCAACGTATCGGCACGGGTATAAGCTGTTTTGGGCTGCATGAGCTGTGCGCTGGCAGTGAAAACGCTTAAGCACAAACCGAAGGCGCAGGCAATCAGGTGTTGTATTTTCATTTTGGTCAATTAATTTATCAAATTCGCAACGCTTTTAGCGAAGACATGGGTATTTATGGGTATTTTTTAGATTATTTTTTGTTCTCAATTATCAATTTGGCAATGATTTTCTCATGTCTTTTTCCGGATAGCGGTGGGTTTGAAACCCATCGCTATATATATCAAATTTGCAACGCTCTTCGCGAAGACATGGGTATTCATGGGTGTTTTTTTATTTGATTTAAACCTCCGGTTATCATTATCGCAATGATAGTTAACATACTCCTTTGCCTCTAATTTACTCATTTTTCCGCACAAATCCCACAAAACAATCGGTGCAATCCTAATCTTCCAATACCGTCACCTTCACGCTCGACGGTGCTTCCTTATCGTGGAATATCCGCATCGTTGCTGCTTTAAAATCGCTGTCCTTAGCCTTGTAAATGTCAATAAACTGTTGCGGGTTTCTGTCCGATAACGGGAACCACGAATTTTGCACCTGTATCATGATCCGGTGACCTTTTTTAAAGGTATGGCCAACATCGGGCATGGTGTATTTTACCTCGGTAACCTTGCCGGGCACAAACGCTTCCGGCTTTTCGTACGAGTTGCGATACCTTCCGCGGAAGATATCGCCGCGCACCAGCATTTCGTAGCCACCCATGGTTACGCCTTTCGGATTGGGCACCGGGTTAGGGAAATCATCCGGGAAAACGTCTATTAACTTCACCACTACATCGGCGTCCGTGCCGGTCGTCGAAGTAAAGATGTCCGCCAAAACCGGACCTGTCAGCGTGATATCCTGGGTAAGGGCATCAGTTTGATAAGTCTTTACATCCGGCCGGCGCTCTGCAAAACGCTGATCGTCTATCATATACTCGCGGGTGCGGCGCTCCTGCACACCGTCCTGGTAAGGCACGGGGCTTGCAGGGTCGCTAACGTACTGGTCGAAGCTGTCGTCGTAAGCGGGCTTGTCAAAACTCAATTTACCATTAGCCTGCAGGTATAGGCTTTTTTCTGTGGTATTCGCAGGCGGCCAGGTTTTAAACTTGTGCCACTCGTTGCTGCCGGTTATAAAGATGGTCGCCTCGGGCAGGTCCATGGTGCCTTTATCTTTCAGATAGTAGGCAAAGAACGGCAGCTCCACATTTTCGCGAAACCAGGCGCTGGTTTTCTGGCCGAAATTCTGATCGCCGAAGGTATCGCCATCGCTGCGCTCCCAGCCACCGTGAAACCAGGGGCCGAGCACCAGCATATTTTTGGTGGTTTGCGGGTTTTGTTTTTCGATGGCCTTATAAACATTTTGCGCGCCAAAAGCATCTTCGGCATCAAAAAAACCACCAACGGTTAATACAGCAGGTTTAATATTCACCAGGTGCGGGCGGATGTTCATCCCCTGCCAGAACGAATCGTAGTTCGGGTGGTTCATCATATTATCCCAAAACTTCACCGAATCGCCTAAGTATTTCTTTTTAAAATTAGGCAAGGCGCCCATTTGCAGGTAAAACTTATAGTTATCGTGCTGGGTGTATTTAATGCCGTTTTTAAATTGCTCTGGTGTGATGGGTTTCGGGCGGGGCACACCAAAATTGGTCAGGAAAGCAAAAGCGTCCATCTCAAAAAAAGCGCCGTTATGATGAAAATCGTCGCCGATGAACCAATCGGTAACCGGTGCCTGCGGCGATACCGCTTTCAGCGCCGGGTGTGCATTCGGCAGCGACGCTGTTGAGTAAAAACCCGGATACGAAATACCCTCAATACCCACGCGGCCGTTATTATTCGGCACATTCTTTACCAGCCAGTCGATGGTATCGTAAGTATCGGTACTTTCGTCGATATCGGTTTTGCTTTTATAGCTGTTCTGCTGCGGGCGAACATCCACAAAATCGCCTTCGCTCATCCAGCGGCCGCGTACATCGGCGTACACAAAAATAAAACCTTCGCGTGCCAGCAGCATGTTTTGCCCCAAAGTGCGTTTCATGGCATCACCATAAGGTGCGGCGTTATATGGCGTACGCGTCATCAAAAAAGGGTATTTTTTGCTCTGATCTTTAGGCATATAAATGGAGCACCACAGCTTCTTCCCATCACGCATGGGCACCTGTTTCTCCATTTTGGTGTAATTGTCTTTAATGTAATTGGCATCATCAATTTCCTGCTGGGTAGGTGCGGCACCCGGGCGCTGGGCATAGCTGCCGGCGCAAAGCAAGGCAATGCAAAAGGCGAGTAGCGATTTTTTCATGTTGATGTACAGGTCAGTTTTTATAAGGCTAATTTAGGTAAACCTTATTGATTTTAACATCACAATATTGATACAGATATAATATATGTGGTAAATCTTCCACGCAGTGGTGCTAAGTCGCAAGGAAATCGCAATACGCACATCGCAATACCCAATACTCATCTTTTTTTGACCTTCTTTTGATTTCGTTCACACCTGATAATGTTTAACTTTGGCGCGTAAAAATCACTATACTATGCAATATGATGTTATCGTTATCGGTTCGGGCCCTGGCGGCTATGTAGCCGCTATCCGTTGCGCCCAACTGGGTTTAAAAACCGCCTGTATCGAAAAATACGCTACCTACGGCGGTACCTGTTTAAATGTTGGCTGTATCCCTTCAAAAGCGCTGTTAGATTCGAGCGAGCATTACCACAATGCCGCCCACACTTTCGAAACCCACGGCATTAAGCTAAAGGATCTGAAAGTCGATATGGCACAAATGATGAAGCGCAAAACCGAAGTAGTGCAAAAAAACACACAAGGCATATCGTTCCTCTTCAAAAAAAATAAAATAGATGGTTACCAGGGCATGGGATCATTTAAAGATAAAAACACCATCATCATCACTAAGGCAGATGGCTCAACCCAGGAAATAACCGGCAAAAACATCATCATCGCTACCGGTTCAAAACCATCAAGCCTGCCGTTTATCCAAATCGATAAAAAACGCATCATCACCAGCACCGAAGCCTTAACCTTAACCGAAGTACCTAAACATCTGGTACTCATCGGCGGTGGTGTTATCGGCCTCGAGTTAGGTTCGGTTTACGCCCGCTTAGGCGCCAAGGTATCCGTTATCGAGTTTATGGACGGCATCATCCCAACCATGGATAAAGGTTTGGGTAAAGAGCTGCAAAAAGTATTGACCAAATTAGGTATGGAGTTTTACCTGGGCCATAAAGTTACCGGCGCAAGCGTAAAAGGTAAAGAAGTTACCGTAAGCTTCGATAATCCTAAAGGCGAAAAAATGGAACTCAAAGGCGATTACTGCCTTGTTGCTGTTGGCCGTGTAGCTTATACCGATGGTTTAGGTTTGGATAAGATCGGCATCACCGTTGAAGAACGTGGCCGTAAAATAACTGTCGACGAGCACATGGAAACATCTGTTAAAGGCGTTTATGCCATTGGCGATGTGATCCGCGGCGCTATGCTGGCCCACAAAGCCGAAGACGAAGGCACCATGGTTGCCGAACTCATCGCCGGCCAAAAACCGCATATCAACTACAACCTTATCCCGGGCGTAGTATATACCTGGCCCGAGGTTGCAGCCGTAGGCCAAACCGAAGAGCAACTGAAAGCAGCGGGCGTAAAATATAAAACCGGTTCGTTCCCGTTCCGTGCCAGCGGCCGTGCAGTTGCCAGCGGCGATATGGATGGCTTTGTTAAAGTACTGGCCGATGCTGCTACCGACGAGATCCTGGGCGTACATATCATCGGCCCGCGTGCCGCCGATATGATAGCCGAAGCCGTTTGCGCGATGGAGTTCCGCGCCAGCGCCGAAGACGTCACCCGCATGAGCCACGCGCATCCAACCTATACCGAAGCCATGCGCGAAGCTTGTTTGGCAGCTACGGAGAACAGGCCGATACATATTTAATTCGGGCTTCCGAATTTCGGATTTAAAACCCATTCTTTAATTATTTAGAGAGTGGGTTTTTCTTTTTATTTTAGATATACTCGTAGTTATGACGAAAAGACTGTTGCTTTTCATGATCAATGTGTTGCTCATTGCACTTTCGTGCGAAGCACAATCACGTAAAAAGCCTACGGCCCTCTTGCCCGCAACCGATCTTTACGACCTCAACGGAAAACACGTTAACCTGGCCCAATTGGGTAAAAACAAAGTGGTGTTTATCGATTGCTGGTTTATACCATGCCCGCCTTGTTTCCGGGAAATGGGGATGCTGCATAAGTTATACGCCAAATACAAAAACAATAAGGATATAATTTCCCTCACTATTTGCCGCACAGATAGCGGCATAGTAAAAAGGTTTATAGCTCAGGATAAATCCGTCGCTAACTGGGTAAAGTGGTATCAAAACCTCAGTAAGCTGCAAAACTTTAAACTGCCGGTTTACTTTATCCCTGGTTGCAACATGAAGATATCCACCGGCACCAAACTGACCAACTACGAACCCGATGATAAAACAAAATGCCCCGACGTTCTATTTACTTTTAAAGGTTACCCAACAACCATGATATTTAACAAGGCAGGCAAAATAGTTTTCAAAAAAACCGGCTTTTTACCCGAAGAGGAAACTTTGCTCAATGCCAGGATCGAAGATTCGTTAAATTTGTGTTTAGCATCAAAATAGTGCGTATCTCCATCAACATTGGTATCCTGTTCCTTACCATCGCTGCCATGGAAGCCTTCTCCTGGGCCATTCATAAATACCTTTTCCACGGCCCGTTATGGTTCATCCATAAAACACATCACCAGCCAAAACATAGCTGGTTTGAGCTAAACGACATTTTTAGTCTGCTTTTCGCGATGATCGCCTTATGGCTAATGTGGCTGGGGCATTTCAATTTAGATTACCGCTTTTGGGCAGGCACCGGTATCAGCCTCTACGGTATCATCTATTTTATCTTTCACGATTGGTTTATCCATAGCCGTTTAAAGTCTTTTAAAAGTAACAACCGTTATCTCTGTGGCATCCGGCGTGCTCATAAAATCCATCATAAATCGATGGAGAAAGAAAATGCTGAAGAATTTGGATTGTTACTGGCCAGTAAAAAGTGGTTCAGGCGGCAATCTGCGTGAGGGATTTGAAAGGGTTTAGCCTGAAGTACCATACACGCCAAAAAACAGTCGCGGAAACAAATCCTTAGCCCCATTCATTTGCAGGTTGCGGCTACTGCCCCACTATCCAGCTTATTTTCTTAGGTCCTTTAGCTATCAGATATGCCAGGCCTATCGAAAGCCCGTATGCTACAACAAACTGCACCAGCGACATCGACAGCATTTGCCACATCGGGCGGTAATCTTCGTTATGGTAACCCAACGGCCTGAAGATTTCGGGCACTACGTGGTTCAACAGGATATGATGTAAAAAATAAATGCCAAAGGTTAACATTCGTGGTTTGAACAACTCTGCGTGGAATATTTTGTAGTATTTAAAAAACAGTACAAAACAAGCCAGGGTATATAAAATATTGGTAAACCGCAGCGTGTTCATCGACTCGGGGTTATGATGCTGTATCATGGCCATACTTTCCCAGCACGATAAAGCATACGTAACCAGAAACGCCAAAGCAAAATACCAGGTTGATGTTTTGTTGACCCAATTGGTAAACGCCGCAAAGTTTTTATTGATCTTATAACCCAGCCACAGGTAAAACACAAAGCCGAATATAGCTACCGTATGGCCCGGCGGCACCCAGACATAGTACAGGTTAACCGAGTAAAATAACGAGAACGCGCACAAAATGGCGCCGAATATCAGGCTATCGATATACCTGCGGAACATGAGCAAAATAGCAATACAGATCAGGAAATTGACGATGAACCACAAGCTTGTTAAAAAAAGTGTATCGTACAACTGGTGCAGGAATGTACCCCAGGGATCCTGCAGAATATCCTTCATGCCAAACTTGGCATAAACAATATACAGGTTAAGATAATTAAGGCCTATAGCCACCACAAACCAGAATACCCAGGGCTTAAAAGTATTATCCCAGCGGCGCTTCAGGTATTCGCCGGATGAGTATGTTTCGAACTTATCGCCGATCAGAAAACCCGATACGAGGAAAAATATAATGGTGCCGTATTTAAAAAGCTGGATGGTGGTAACCTGTACCAGTTGATCGGAGACGCTGGTAAAGTTCTTTCCCAGTAAAAGCGAGGAGTGCTCCATCACTATCGATACCATCGATATAAACCTCAGGGCGTCAATAAAATCGTATTTGATAGTAGCTTTATTCGTATTCTGCATTAAAAGGATATTGTACTGATTGGATGCTGCAATTAAACCAAGGTTTAACCATGCAAACGTATATTGGTTTGATGATAATCTGATGAAATTCGGAAAACCAGAAACGCCGCATCCATTAAAGGAGAATTAACAAGGGGGTTGTTTTGATACAAAATGTGCCTGTTCGTATCTGCCGCAAAGAAATAACTAATAATCTGGCTGGCAAAAAATATAAAAACATGCCTGCGTAAAATAATTGTTATGCGCTTTTGCTAACAAACGCGTTACTTAAATACAATTAAATACTATGCGTAAAGACAGGGATTTCTAAATTTGAAAAATGATCTCGATAATCATCTCTTCTGCAAAAACAAAACTGTTAAGCCTGGTTAGCGAAAATATTAAGAACACTATTGGCGTCGAACACGAGATCATTGCTTTTGATAACAGTGCAGGCGCCAAAGGCATAGCCGAAATTTATAACCTCGGTATCAGGCAGGCGCAATATGATCTGTTGTGCTTTATGCACGAGGATATTGAATTGTTAACCCCTGACTGGGGCGTGATTGTAAACAATATATTTGCACAGAACCCGGAGGTTGGTTTAATAGGCGTTGCCGGGAGCAGCTACAAACCGCTTACCCCATCGGGGTGGAATGGAATAGGTAACGAAGAGTATTATACTAACCTGAAGCAATCGTACAAGTTTTCGGATAAACCACCCGAACTTAAATACCACAATCTCACAGATCAAAAATTGGTACAGGTTGCGTGTATAGATGGGGTTTGGATGTGCACTACGCGCGAGATAGCCTTGAGGCATCTTTTTGACGAGAGTTTTACCGGCTTTCATGTTTATGATATCGACCTGTCGTTAAACATTGGCCTGAGCTACCGGGTTGCTGTCACTTTCGAGGTTTTACTTGATCATTTTTCGGAAGGCAGTTACAATGCCGACTGGCTTAACGACACCATTAAGCTGCATAAAAAGTGGGAGCCGGTATTACCCGTAAGTATCACCAACAAAAGCGTAACAGAAATGATCAGTATTGAACGCCGCACGTTTAAATACTTTATTTCCCAACTCATTCGCTTTAAATTCCCGTTAAGTATCGCGCTCGACATGCTGAACCTTAACAACAGGTACCGTAAGCTAAGTACAGGTCTTTATCTTAAATTAAGATACTATATCCTTACTGGTAAGGTTAAATAGTGTAACCCTGTTCCTTAAATATTGGCCGCCAAAAATCGAGGTTCTTTTCCCAGGCGTGGCAACCGAATGGTAACTTGCCGCCGGTTATTTTTAACGATTTTCCGGGCGCATGCTCAAACGCAAAGTGCGATGCTTTTTTATAGCCTGGAATGTTCAGCAATTTTTTTTTACGGTTCACTTCGATGCTCCAAAAAGCGTCTTCATTGAGGTAATGATCGGTACTGTTTAAATAGCGTTGCATCTGTGGTTTTAGCCGGATACTCAGTTCATAAAATTTTTTAACCCGCCTTAGCGAAAAGCCTCCGTTACCCACCCGGTTAACGAACTGCATATCGCTCGGGCGACCGTTGCGCTGCACATCAAAGCGCGCGTGGTATAACATCTGTATGCGCGATTTAACGGCTTTCATCAGGTCGGGGTAGCCATGTATGCGCAGCCAGGGCGCGCCCACGTAATCAATATCCTGGCTGCACCAGTAAGGCAGTTCATCGCTAAAAGCAAAGGCATCCAGCTGATAAATTAAAATGTACTCGTACTTTAAAAAAGCAGCATAAAACTCACTGCTCAGCATCAAACGGTTATAACCTTGTATCGATCCAAAATAATCATCGGCAAAAGTAACCGCAGAACTGAAATCGTATTTCGAATACAGGTCGGCTGCATCAAGCGAGCGCGGGGTCACCAGTATCCTGTCGTATCCGGCAAAAACTTTCTGGCATTGCTGTAGGGCAATAGCCTCCAGCGGTGTTATACCGCTGCGATAGGTTGGTACCACAATGGCTACCTGGTTTTGCTGGGCATGCATGGCTTATACTTCGGCAAAGGTTTGCATATCGATCAGCTTTTTGTATAAGCCGTTATTGCTCATCAGCTGCGTGTGGCTGCCTTGCTCAACTATTTCACCGTTCTCTAAAACAACGATGATATCAGCACTTTGGATGGTGCTTAAGCGGTGTGCGATGATGAGTGAGGTGCGGTTCTTCATCAGGTTGTTCAGGGCATCCTGCACCAGTTTTTCCGATTCGGTATCCAGGGCCGAGGTAGCCTCATCCAGGAGCATGATTGGCGGGTTGTTCAGCACTGCACGGGCTATGCATATCCGTTGCTTTTGCCCGCCCGAGAGTTTAGAGCCACGATCGCCGATATTGGTCTGGTAGCCGTTTTCGGTAGTGAGGATAAACTCGTGCGCGTTGGCTATTTTGGCGGCCGCCTCAACTTCTTCTAAAGTAGCATCGGGTTTACCAAAGGCGATATTGTTAAAAATGGTATCGTTAAACAGGATCGACTCCTGGTTTACAAAACCCATCAACGAGCGTACCGATTCGGCTGTCAGATCATTAATATTTTTACCGTCTATCAGTACTTTGCCGGTTTTGGGTTCGATAAAGCGGGGGATCAGGTCCATCAGGGTTGATTTGCCGCCGCCCGACGGACCAACCAGCGCTACCGCTTTACCTTTCGGAATGGTAAGGTTGATATTGTTGAGCACATTTTTTTCGTTGTAGGCAAAGGTTACATTTTCGAATTTGATGCTATCGTTAAAACCATCAATAGCAACAGCGTTTGGCGCATCGGTTAATAAAGGCTTTTCATCTATCAGCGCCAGTACACGCTCACCGGCGGCGATACCTGAGTGGATATTGCTGAAGGAATCGGAGATAGCCTTTGCCGGGCGCATCACTTGTGAAAACAGAATGATATAATCGATGAACTCTTCTGCCTTTAAATCGGAATGACCCGATATTACCAGCGAACCGCCATAGAGCACCAGTGTCGAGATCATCGTCACACCTAAAAACTCCGAAGTCGGCGAGGCAAGCTGCTGCCTTTTGGCCATCGATTTGGTGATAGACGAATAGCGTTTGTTCTCGTTGTTAAATTTATCCTTGATAAAACCTACGGCATTAAAAGCCTTAACAATTTTTATCCCCGAAAGGGCTTCATCCAGGTAGCTGATCATGTTGCCGTACGATTTTTGCGACTCTATGGCCTGTTGCTTTAACCTTTTAACAATGCGGGATATGATGAACGCTGATATAGGGATAACCAGCATCGAAAACAAGGTGAGCTTAAAGGATATACTGAACAGAGTGAATAAAAACGCGATGAGCTGCAGCGGTTCTTTAAAAATAACCTGTAATGTACCGGTAACCGAAAACTGTACCACCTGCACATCTGATGCTACTTTTGATATGATATCTCCTTTGCGCTCGTTGCTGAAATAACCCAGGTGCAGGTTCATTACATTGTTAAATACCGCCTTACGGAAATTAAGCAAGGTATGGATGCGCAGGTTTTCCATCACCCTTTGCGAAAGATAGCGGAACAGGTTACCCAACAGTACCGACAGCACGATAATCAGGCATACATACTGCAGGGTTTTGGCAGGGCCATAATGCAGATCGGCCCAGTTGGTATAGTAATTAAAGTTTTTCAGGATATCGGTCCAATGCTCCGGTTTCGGCAGGTTAGGGTTAGGCTTTTCAACATTAAATATCACCTTAAGCAGCGGCGCCAGCAACACCAAATTAAGTGTGCTGAAAATTACAGTAAGCACCGTGAATATAATATAAGGTATTGCAAACTTTTCGATGGGCTTGGCAAAAGAGAGCAGGCGGAAGTACGTTTTCATTTAAAATTATAAGCTGGCAAAATTAATCAATAGTTATGGATATCAGTAACCTATAGCTTAAACCTTACATTACGCCAATTTTCATAGCTGTGCGCCACCATTAAAAAACTGTCCGCCTGTAACGCTAACTGTTCGTTTCCGGACGGTTTTAAAATTGCGGATATTTTTTATTTAATTGAAAATCAACAATTTACAATAAGGGTATCAATATTGGCATAGTGTGCCCAAACAGTACAACACCATGACAACGATTGATAACCGTTTAAACGAGATGTGGGCAGGATGCCTTAAAAACGACCGTAAGCAGCAGGAGCTTTTATACCGCACCATGGCGCCTAAGATGCTGGCCATATGCATGCGTTACGCTAACGATAAAGACGAAGCACAGGATATTTTGCAGGAGGGCTTTATAAAAATGTTCAATAACGCGCACAGGTACCGCGGCGAGGGCAGCCTGGAGGGCTGGATACGACATATTATGGTAAACACGGCCATATCGCGCTACCGCAAATTAAAGCCAATGGTTTTGGTGGACGAACTGCCCGAGCAAAACGATTATTACGCCAACGGTTATAACGCGCATGGCCTCGAGGCTAAAGATTTACTTAAGATCATACAAAAGCTGCCGCAAACCTATCGTTCGGTATTTAATATGTATGCCATCGAAGGTTACTCGCACCAGGAAATAGGAAACCAATTAGGTATGAGCGAACTGCTGTCGCGCACTAATTTGCACAGGGCGCGTGCTATATTAAAGGATAAAGTGGCCCGTTTAACCAGCGACAGACATTGCTTAGCCTGCTAAGCACCCTGGTACAGGGCCATATACTGCTGCGCCGTTCGCTCCCAGGTAAACAGGGCGGCGCGCTGCCTGGCAGTTTCGGCTAAGTTGTTTTGATGGAAATGCGCCAGGCCTTCGGCTAATACCTTCTGCATGGCGGCAGGTTCGAAGCTATCAAAATAATAAGCCACGTTTCCGCCAATTTCGGGGAGTGATGTAAGGTTCGATAAAAAAACAGGCTTGCCAAAATACATGGCCTCAATTACCGGCAGGCCAAAGCCCTCGGCCAGCGAAGGGAAAACGAGCGCCTCGCAGTTTTGATAATACCAGGCTTTATCGGCATCGCTTACCGGGCCGATTATCTTAACACGGTCGGCACAGTTAAACTTTGCCGCTTCCTCCATAATTTTATGCTGATAATTGGTTACCGTACCGGCGATGACCAGTTGCAGGTCGTTGCGTTCGAGCAAGGCAGGCAATACATGGAAGTTCTTTTTAGGCGATACATTGCCTATCGTAAACAAAAACTTCCGCTGTGGGATATTTTGCGGCTGATGCCCGGGAGCGGGTTCCAGTTTATCGGCGCCGTTATAGATCACGCTTAGCTTTTCCTTCGCCTGTGGAAAGTGCTTAACAATGTCGTCAGCAACAAACTGCGATATGGCTACAACCTTATCCGAGTTATCGATATGCCCGTTCATCTTTTTGAAGTAAAGAGGCAGCAGGCGCGCATCATTCTTTAATTCGATGATGGGGTTCAGATCGTGAATGGTCAGTATTTTCCTCGCATTTACCAGTTCGGGTTTCAGGCGGCAAAACTGATCGGTAAAATGCACCACATCGTATTTATTGCGCCCAGGGAAGAACAACTTGTGCATCTTGGCCAAAAAAACCAGCCGTACCTTGCCGGCAAATATGCTGCGGTTTTTAAATTTCAGGTAAAAACTAAACTTAAACCTATCCTTATTCTCCTGCAAAAGCGCGTTACCCAAGCCCAGGCCAAAATAGTATAAACCGGTATTCGCGTTCTTCATCGAATCGAAAGTGACCAGTACCGATGGTTTTTGCTGTTTACTCACAACCATACTTTAATTTTATTGTAAACATCGGCCGCGCTTATCACGTCAAGGTCGCCTGCCGGCGCTTGTATAAATTCGGCCCGTTTGCCAACCGGCCCCCAGCGCCGCGCATGTATCGAGCCGATAGACGGGAACAGCCCCAGGGTATGAATACCGGTTTCGGCGGCAATGTGCAGCGGGCCGGTACCGGCAGCAATCAGCCCATCGGCTTTGGCTATAAATTTTACCAGTTGTTCCAATGGCATTGCGCCTGTCACATCCACAACCGTACCGGGTAAACCGGCTATCCAGTCTTTCAGTATCGCTTTTTCTTTTTCGCTTCCGCTGATGAATACCTTGAACCGCTCAGCTGGCAACAAGCCGATCAGTTCGCTAAATCGCTGCAAGCTCCACTCCCTGCCGCTGCCGTGCGATTTGGGATGAAGAATCAAATTGAATTTTCCCCGATCAAACAGATCTGCAAATTCTTTTCGCAATTTGTCTTTCGTTTTAAAATCATAATAGTCCGGCAACTGCACAACATCAGGAACAGTGTTAATACCCAACCCTTGTAACAAAACAATATTTAACTGCGCTTCGTGCAGAAGAGAGTTTTTGCGGCTCAGCTTAACCAGCTTATTGCAGGTAAGCCAATGGAACACCCGGTTAGTTGTACCGATGCGTAATTTGATATTCGCTTTTTTTGCCAGTTCGGCTATCTCCTTACGAGGATAAACATGGATGATCACATCGACATGCCTGGCCTTTAAAGCTGCAGCCTGCCCTGGTTCCGGCAGGGTTTGCAGCTCATCATAATTAATAAAGGTATCTATTGCGGCGCAGGCATCAATTACCGGCTGGGTATAAGTGCGGCCCAGAAATGAAATTTTAACATCTGGGCAGATGCTTTTAAGATACCCGCATAAAGGCAGCGTGAGTACCACATCGCCAATAGCATCGGTTCGGCTGATTAAGATATGCTGGTTTTTGATGTTGCTCAATTTACTTAACTATCTTATAATTTTTGTATTCGCCGATGCGCCAGCCGGTGAGCATTTCTACAGCTTGTAATAGGCGCCGCCTCGTATCCATCTTCATTTTAATTTTAGCGGGGTCGAGTTTCCAGTTCAAAGCGGCTATCCGTTTTTGCATTACTGCCGGGTGTGTCCCCGTAAAAGGGATCAGCTTGTCGGCATTGCTGTAATCAAACTCATAAGTTTCGGGTATATTGGCTGCCACCCACGCATCATCATGGTAAAAACGGCTAAAGTTGCGCAGCTTGTTTTCGATAACTTTTGGCTGCTTTACCCAGCCATAATGGTAAATATAAGCATCGATGAGTTTAACGTTGATCTTGCGCTCATCCCACCTGAAACCCTGCGCATCGCGGTAAGCGTGGATGTGTTTGTTGTTCCGCACAATCCGTATCTCGCGGCGGTACCAGCGGCGCGAATGGCTGTAATAATCGTACGAGCCGTAAAAATGCTGGTACTTAAACAACAAACCTTCAATCCTGGCATCGGCTAAGTTATCTTCCATTTCCTTTTTAATGGTTGCGTGATACTTTTCGTGCACGCACTCATCGCCCTGGATATAAAAGGCCCAGTCGGCATCGGGCGAAATATTATTGAAAGCGATATCGGTTTGCTCGGCAAAAACAGCCCCGCCTTCGCGCTTGCTGTCGTCCCAAACGGTGTTGACCACCCTGATCTTGGGCGAGCCTATACTTTCGATCAGTTGTGCGGTCTCATCTTCGCTGTTGCCTAAAGCTATTACAAATTCATCGCATAAAGGCAATATCGAAGTAATGGCTTCAACAACCGGATAATCGTTTTTTACTGCGTTCCTGATAAAGGTAAAACCGGCAACTTTCATTCTTTTTTTGGATACTATATTATATAGGTGTAAAGGTATGCATTGGCGGCTTAACAATTAAATTGCATAAAAAACCAAACCATAATGAATAAGCACTTAAATTAGCCACCGGTTTATTCATCTGAGATGTCGTTACTTCCGCTAAACACCCATATCGATTTTAAATTACTTGCCAGGCGATTGACCATGGTTGAGAACGACCTTGCGGGCGCCGACGCTTATTTAAAAAGCCTGGCTATAAATAACCGGGTACCGGTAATTGGCATAACCGGCCCGCCGGGGGCAGGTAAAAGTACTTTGGTTGGGGCCCTGGTTACCGAGTTACTTAAACAGGGCAAAAAAATAGCCGTGCTGGCTGTCGATCCTACTTCGCCTTTTAACATGGGTTCGCTGCTTGGCGACCGTATACGGATGGCGGCGCATTTTAATCACCCGGATGTATTTATCCGCTCGATAGCTACGCGCGGGTCGGTAGGTGGCTTAAGTGTAAAGACAATCGAAATGACGGATGTGTTGCGCGCGGCGGGTTTTGATTATGTATTTATCGAAACGGTAGGTGTGGGGCAATCAGAGATCGACATTGCAGGCTTAGCCGATATTACTGTGGTTGTTTTGGTACCCGAAAGCGGCGATGAGATACAGCATATTAAATCGGGCCTGATGGAAATTGCCGACATGTTTATTGTAAACAAGGCCGACCGCGAAGGTGCGGATGCTTTTGTAAGCAACATTAAAAAAATGGTGATGCAAAAGCATGCAGATATTAAGGTATTTAAAACCGATGCTGTACATCAAACCGGCGTTAGCGCAGTAGCTGCCCATCTGCAACAGGCTGATTTAGGCGCAAACACTAAAAGAATATTCTTACTGACCGAAAAAGTATACAGACTTGTACAGCAAAAAAGAATGCAGGGCATCGAAAAAATAAAGCTCCGGCAATTGGTTGCTGAAGCTTCACAAAAAAAAGATTTCAATATCTACCGGTTTGCCGATGCTGTGGATACTATGAATTCATAATTTCTTCGATTTCACCGGCCTCTACCGGTATCGCAGCCATCAAATCCACATTACCGCCTTGGGTTATTAATATATTATTTTCGAGGCGTATGCCTAAGCCTTCTTTCGGGATATATATACCCGGTTCGCAGGTTAATATATTACCAACCCGGAACTTCTGATAGCGGCTGGCGATATCGTGCACATCCAAACCCAGGTGGTGCGAGGTACCGTGCATAAAGTATTTTTTATAGGCCGGCATTGCCGGGTTCTGTTTTTCTACATCGTGCTTATCCAGCAACCCCAGCTTGATCAGCTCGCCCGTCATAATCTTTCCTACCTCATCGTGATATTCATTCCAAACGGTGCCATCCACTATCATCCTGGTGGCTTCCTTCATTACGTGCAGCACAGCATTATATACATCGCGCTGGCGCCGGGTGAAGCGCCCGTTTACCGGGATCGAACGGCTCATATCGGCATTATAATTAGCGTATTCGGCGCCAAAATCAAATAAAATCACATCGCCATCCCTGCAAACCTGGTTATTATCGTTGTAGTGCAGTACATTGGCATTGGGCCCCGATGCGATGATAGGGTTATATGCATGGCCCGTTGCTCGCTGGCGGATAAATTCGTGAATGATCTCGGCTTCGATCTCGTATTCAGTAACACCGGGTTTAACAAACCTGAGCACCCGCCTGAAAGCATCGTTAGTTATAGCACAGGCCTTTTGGGTAAGCTCAATTTCGATGTCTGACTTGATAACGCGCAGGTCGCGCATGATCGGAGCCGACCTTAAATAGTTATGCAACGGGTACTTTGATCTGAGGGTTTCGATAAACCGCATATCGCGATAAGGTACCGCATGGAGATAGCGATCGTTCTCGTTGGTATTTAAATATATATTATCAGCATAGTTTATAATACTATGCAAAATACTATCAAAATCCTGGAGCCAATAAACCGAGGTTATGCCGGATGTTTCTCTTGCTTCGTCTTTAGTGTACTTATGCCCCTCCCAAACCGCGATGTGCTCATCAGTTTGTCGCAAAAAAAGTACTTCTTTGTACAATGGATTAGGACAATCCGGGTATAAAAACAGGATACTTTGTTCCTGATCGATGCCTGAAAGATAAAAAAAATCGGCGTTTTGCTTAAAAACAAAGGTTTGATCGCCGCTTCTGGGGAATTCGTCGGCTGAATTAAAAATTGCGATGGAGTTCGATTTTAGTCGCGAAACGAAATTTTTTCTATTATTAATAAATAAATCCGGACTAATACGTAAGTATTTCATTATTATTGGGGTATTTAGTTTTTCCTAAAACCTTTTTTATATTTTTTTGTCAAAGAATATAAATAAAATTGGAACAATGTTTGGTAATGATTTCAAACATAATAACTAAATTTGAAAAAAAAATCACAATTAAAATTGTTTAATCTTAAAACTATGAATTATTCTACATTGAAGAAAACAGCCGCTTTGTCAATTGTTTCTTTGATGGCCGCAGCAGCAGTAAATGCTCAGTCATCGGATTCGACCAAGTCGGCCTCAACTTCTGCCAAGATATTTGGTGGGAGCGGACAGTACAACACCTGGACCTTAGGTTTAAACGTTGGTGCAACAAGCAACGAAGCTGTTATCGGTGGCGTTAATGGTTTCTCCGGCCTTAAAATTAATTTGGGTGGATTA
>NZ_MDJS01000005.1 GCF_001705515.1 Mucilaginibacter sp. PPCGB 2223
CCCTCCAGCTCAAAATCCTCCTCCGGGTAATCCATCGGCAAGTTATCCAGGCTTCGGTCAACAACTGCAGTTGCTGCTACTTCTTCCGTCTTTCCGACTTCCGGACTTTCGGAAATCGGACTATCTTCCTCTTGATACTTGATACTTGCTACTTGATACTTCCCAACTCCCGAAACACCATAAAACCCCAAATGCCTCGCTATCTTATCCAGCGCGCTCATCTTATTGTGCAGCTTGATCTTGCTCTGCATCCCCACCCGATAGCCTTCCCCGTCCTGTATCTCCACAATATCATAACTGGCAATGGCTGCTTTCTCGTCCACCGTCAGTTCGTTCATCCGTTTCAGGCAGGCGTATTCGTCGTAATAATTACCCATATTGCTGAAGGCTATCTTTGATAGTTCCCGCAGGATCATATCATGCGTGATCTCCAGCCGCTGGCTGCGCCGGTTCATCGCCTCCTTTAAATAATGTTGAATTTTAGGCACATGCAGCAGCGCGCCTTTCCTGCTCGTGTTCTCGCTGTAGCCGCTGTTGATCGCAGCCTTAAAAGCGTTAAAATGGGTCAGGTACTCATCGCAAAAGCGCTGCTGCTGGTGCGTGAGTTTGCCATAAAGTTCGTTTGTTTCGTCTGTGTTCATCGGGTTGGTCTATTTAAGTTTAATTATTACTATAGTAATTTAAAATCTTAAATATACGGAAAAATTGGGGAATTACCAAGGTTTATTTATTACAAAACAAACTAACCATCACCACCATGGCATTGCGGGGCATGGCCTGTGCCGAACTTGTTTCGGTAAAGCAATCTCTCAGGAAAGTCTATGTGGAAGTCTCAAACGGCCATCTTTACTGGCGCAAGGTTAACAATTGGTGGTGATTATGTTAGCTTAGAATGGCTTGTTCTTGCGATTATATTGCAGAACTACAGGCACAACATATGCAAGCAATGAAAACGGACAAGATGTCTGACTATATGCCGAAATCGATTTCAATATAAAAAGTCCTTATTTAAGTAATTCGTAGTATTAATCAGGATAAGATTGACAAATAAATATTAAAAAAAATGGCAATTTGTCAGTAATATGTAGTCTTTAACTGACCGACATCTGACACAGGAGAGTTTTTACCCAACAAAAAAGAGAAAACATTTCCCAACACGAAATTAATTTTATCAAAACAGATATGTGTAAAAGTCTGCAGGCCAAACAAGTAACTTTGGCATAGTTATTCTTACAGCTTGAAAGATTCGATCTTTATAAATATAAAAGGAAAGCCTGAAAGGAGTCGTGATCCTGACAGGCTTATAGTTTGTCAAATGCTATCAGGGCGTCTAATCACCGCTGACATACTTTGTGACGGGTGTTGTTTGTTATTACGTGCAAAAGTATAAAAAGTTTGTTTTACGCAAATTTTTTCTCAAAAAACTTTCTCGCGCATTAATTCTGCCGTTTTTCTAAAACCTGATGCCGTAGTATCTTCCTGACACGAGATAGAAATGGAAGCCTCAATTACCTATGCCAAATGGGATTGGGAGGATTATGTTTTCAACTAAAACTAATAAGACATGGCAAACAACGGAAAAAATGAAGGCTACCGTCAAGGAGCGGTAAGAGGTCGTTCTCAATTTTTCAACCCAGTTACCGAAAAATGGGTGAAAAGAAACACTGAAACAGGTGAGTTTATGAATGTTAAACAAGATGGCTATCCTTTCAAAGGTGTCAGAAAGGAGAAGAAATAATGTCATTATATAACAGTAATTATTTGAAGAGTCTTTATAGACAAAATCTAAATACAATTAATGAAAATGCCCGAACTAAAATGTTCAGCACTAGTACAACTTCCATGTTTGATATTTTTCTTTCGCATAGTTATTTAGATAAAGAAGAGGTTTGGGGGCTTTATTTTGACCTAAAGCGAAAGGGATATAATGTCTATGTAGATTGGATTGTTGATCCGCATTTAGATAGGAGTAATGTTACCAAAGAGTCCGCACAGCTAGTGAAAACAAGAATGAAGAACTCGAAATCACTGTTATTGGCGGTTTCGTATAACGCAAGTGTTTCAAAATGGATGCCATGGGAGTTAGGATTTGTAGATGGAAATACTGATAAATGTGCTATTGTGCCGGTTAGCGAAGGAGATGTGAATAGAGCATCATTTAAAGGTGTAGAGTATTTGGCGTTATATCCATTTGTTACAAAAGATTCCTTATTGGGAACAGAAAATCTCATTATCGTAGAAAGTCCATCCACTTATGTATCCATGTATGATTGGATCAAGAGTAATGCAAAGCCAACTTTTAAATCGAGATCAATATTTTAATTTATGAGAAAAGCTTTAATTATTGGTATCAATGACTATCCGGGCGCACCATTAACAGGTTGTATTAATGATGCGACATCTATTGCAGGAATCCTAGAAAGGAACGGAGATGGATCTCCTAATTTTGATATTAAAACTATTTTGGGGCCTCCTCAAACTGTCACAAGAGCACTTATAAGAAGTGAGATTCGCAGTTTGTTTGAAGGAACTGCAGACGTAGCGTTGCTATATTTTTCTGGCCATGGATTACTACAGTCAAATTCAGGATATATAGTAACTAGTGATTATGAAAACTTTGATGAAGGAGTGCCCATGGATGAAATCCTGAAATTGGCCAATAAATCTAAAGCCAAAGACAGGATAATTATTTTCGACTGTTGCCATGCGGGTAATGTTGGTAATTCGAACAGCATCGACGATTTGACAGCGTCATTAGGTGAAGGGATGACCATCTTAACCGCTTGCCATAATTTTGAAACATCATTAGAAAGAAATGGCCGTGGGGTTTTTACATCGCTAATAACCGATGGTTTGCAAGGAGGTGCAGCAGACATAAGAGGTAATATTACTCCGGGAAGCTTGTACTCATACGTTGACGAAGCTTTAGGTGCATGGGATCAACGCCCTATCTTTAAAACAAATATCACGCGATTTACGCCTCTACGAAAAATTGCTCCCAAGATACCTTTAGAAATCATAAGGAAAATAACAACTTATTTTAATTCTCCAACCGATGAACATTCTTTAGACCCATCTTACGAATTTACTTCGACTGATGCTAAACAAGATAAGGTCGAAATTTTCAAGAATTTGCAAAAATTCGTTGCGGTTGGACTTGTAGCTCCTGTTGGCGAAGAACACATGTATTTCGCTGCAATTAATAATAAATCGTGCAAGCTAACCGCCATGGGATATCAATATTGGCGACTTGTTAAAGAAAATAAAATTTAAAAACTTATGAGAAGAATATTTGTCGCTTTTGCCATTGAAGACTGGAACCATAAAATATTATTTACAGGACACGCGAAAAACGCGCGTGTACCCTATGAATTTGTGGACATGTCTGTACGTGAGCCTTGGGATAGCCAATGGAAAACTAATTGTAGGGCAAGGATCAAAAGCTGTAGTGGTGTAGTTATTTTAATATCACCTAACTTAAAAAATGCCACGGGAGCTTTATGGGAGGCGAAATGTGCAATCGAAGAAAATAAGCCAATAATAGGAGTTTATATAAATGGTGGCAATGCTTGGCATGTACCATTAGAATTTTGGGGGAAATTCAAATGTTATACATGGCAATATGATCATATAAAAAATTTTGTCGAATCATTATATTAAATAACGCCTAAAAACCATTATTATGATAAATAAAGTGCCTGTAAAGAAATTGGTCGAGTTCAACAGATTTACCGAACGACAACAACAAACTTTTGTCAACAATTTAAAAATTCCTAAAAAGCCGAAATCGGATAAGGATGAAGGTGGAAATTACTGGACAAGAAGTCTTAGTGGTTTAGGGCGTGCTTTTAAAGAAAACAACAATGACAAAATAAGAGAGAAAATAGAAGCTTTAACAGAGGTCTACGAAACGGCAGATCTTAAGAGGACTAAAGTTATGTATCAGAGAAATCTCGAAATACTTCATATTTATGAAGATTTTGATTTTTCAATTTGGCGTCCAATGGGTAATCTCTATTTTCTCACCAAAACCCAAGAACCTTTGTCGATTAAGAATGTACCCGTGCAAGTCATCCCTCATCATGTGTTTACTTTTGGAGATAAAGATAATTTACATGTCGGTGGTATATGGTTTGTAGTTTGGTTGGATGGTTTCAAATCGAGCGATCTCGGTACTTATTCTGAAGCATTATATAAATATCTATCCCATTACTATTCAAAATACAAGGCAGATCCGAATTATTGCTTAATTGTTGATGCTGCCACTACAGAAGTAGTACGATATCAACAAATTTTAGATAATAAAGTACCATCGTTACTCCAAACTTCAATTGATGCTCTTAATAAATATCTAAATTGACCCCCACCCTAGCGCAAGTATGTCGGGCAGGCAAGCGGGCAAAAGCTACTTGTGCCTTAAGGCCCCCTGCTACCGAAAGCGTCCCGCTTGTGGTAAACCATGCAAATCCACTCTGACAACATTAATCCACAAATAATATTCAACCGGAGCGCCGGCCCGAGAATACGCCGGGCCGGGAGTATGGCCCGCGCGCCGAAGGATCGTATTCTCTTGATTTTTGGATACTTTGTATCAAGACAAAGTATCGAGCCCTCCCGCGGCGGCGAGCGGGAACCCAGATGCTATCGCAAGCATCCTCCAAGTATAGGCACAAGTTAAGCCACCACACCACCAACCCTTAAACTTGCGCCAGTAAAAAGCCATCGGGTACTTGCCTGTCGGATTCTGAAACAAGTTCAGCATGGCATGTATTTCATCATCTGTACATTCACGCACATGCCAATCGCAACAAACCCATCTTCCCGACTTGCGGACTAAAAGCCCCCGGCTTTATCCAACCCCAAGCAACCCTTTGCCACAATATGCTGTATACCCAGCGTAACCTAAACTACCTTCATGACGAATACCTTACCACCCGAAACGCACTGGAAACCCTGGCAAAAAATGTTGTTCAGGTATGGCTTTGTGTTCCTGTCGCTCATGTCGCTCATCGCCTATAACCCACTTATGCAGGCGCTCGACCTCAGGTGGGCAACCCAGACTGCTTTTTTCGGGCATCTGCACGGTTGCGCTGCCTGGCTGGACGACCATGTTTTTCATCTGGGCTATCTGCCCGCCGTACACGCCCCCGAAATCAGCGATACGCATTTTGGGGTTATCCTCACCCTAACCATCGCCATCCTGTCGATCGTGATTGCCCTGGCCTGGTCGTTTTTCGATAAAGAGCGCAGCAACTATAACCGCCTGTACTTTTGGTTCTGTAATTACCTGGCCTACTATATTTTTTTAGCGATGATACCCTACGCCGTCGAAAAAATAATACCGGTGCAGGCGCATTACCCCAATGCAACGGAGCTGATGTCGCGACTGGGCAGTTTCCGCAGGTGGGAGTTCCTGTTCCTGTTTATGGGCGCGAGCCCGGCCTATTGCATGTTTTGCGGCTGGCTCGAGTTCATCGGGTCGGCCCTGCTGCTGTTTAACCGCACCAGGGTTTTGGGCGGCTTGCTGATGATCATCGCACTGGTACAGGTGGTGTGCCTGAACATTTTTTATAACAACAACGTCATCCTGCTATCGGCCATGCTGCTATTGTGTACCCTGTTTATAATGGCCCGGGCCATGCCCAAACTTTACAGGATACTGGTCGGGCTGCAGCCCGTATCGCTGGCCGAATACCGGTACAGTTTTACCACCCCGTGGAAAAAGTACGCCCTGGTTTTATTGTGCTTTTTACCTGTATGGAAGCTTTATGCCATCACAACAAAAAGCTGGAAATATTATTGCACCCTGGTGCGTGAGCAGCAAACGCAGCGCCTCTATACGGTCGCCAGCTTCGGCGGGCAAAACGGTGCGATGCCATCGGCAGACAGCATCCGCTGGAAGTACGTTGTGCTCTTTGATCATCATCCCCGCCCGGGCACGCTCATCAAATACGATATGCAGGAAAAAACCGAGAGTTACATTTACAGCTGGGATACCCTTAAAACAACACTCGCCGTTTATACCAAAAAGGATACGCTGCACAAAAACGTGTTTACCTATTCCCGTTCGGTTAACGGCAATCTGCAACTAAAAGGGTTTTGGCAGGGTAAAGCTATTGCAATGGAGCTAAAAAACATGCCCGTCGACAGCATGACCCTGGTAAAGGATACCTTCTTATTTATGCAGGAAGATCAATAATATCTGGTTAACGGCTCATCACGATAACGCTTCCTCCACCCAACTCTTCCCCCAGTTCTCCACCTGTCCGGCCGTCCATAGTTCGGGGTAAAATATCCGTTTCTGGAAACGCGGGGGCAGGTATTTCTGCCAGTTGGTGCCACCGGTGGCCTTAATTTCTTCGGGTTCGCGGTGCAGGTAGCGCACGGCCGATCTATAGTGCGCCAGCGGCCAGTTTACGTTCACCAGCACGTCGAAGCGCCGCAGCTCGTCTTCGAGGGCGGCGGTGTTTTCGCCACGGGCCTTGAGCTGCGCCAGCAAGGCGTTAAAGTTATGGTTTACCGAAGCCTCGCCCAGCTCGACAAAGGTTTTGGCGTATTTTTTTTCGAACTGTTTTAATGTAAGCGTTTTTTTGCCGGTCGATAGTTCCGTCGCGCCGAATTTCCAGTAGATATACTCGAACTGTTCGGCCAGGGGGGCCTGGCGCAGTTCGTCGCGCTTGTCCCGGGCAACCAGGTTAATAAAATCGGTGGCGTAGATCTCGATCATGCGGTACTGCCCGCTCTGGAAACCGCTCGCCGGCAGCAGCGACATCCTGAACTGCAGAAACTGCTCCTTCTCCATCCCGTCCACCATGATCTGGAACGAGTGCGTTAAAGCTTCAAAATACCGGTTAATGCGCTGCAGCCGTCCGGTAAAAAAGGCAGCGGTAAGCGCAGTGTGGTTGGCTATCTGCCTGCATTCGTGCAGGGCCAGCTTAAAATACAGCTCGGTTATCTGGTGATAGATGATGAAGATCTCCTCATCTGGGAAAGGCGTTTTGGGGTTCTGCAAACTGAGCAGGGTATCCAGGTGGATATAATCCCAATAGGTTAAAAAATCGGCGTGCAGCAGACCGTCCAGGTACGATACCATATCCTGGCCCATGGCTTCGTATTTATCCTGCAAACGCTTTAAGCGATCTTCGATTTCGGGGGTGATGTGCATAATTGACCCGGTTAACTATGGGCTAAATTAAGGATAATTTTACAGAGGAAGATTTGACAACTTTTTAAAAGTTGTCAAATCTATAAGCGGTAAACCCTGAAGTTTTTAACCTCCTGCCGCGACCAGGTCGACCGGAAGCCGAAGTAGCCGTCGTTGAGCAGTTTGGCGTCGGCATACGTAAAATAACATTGCCCGTCAACCCAATAGCTGGTTGTACCATCCTTTACAATGATGCTGATATGATAGCTTTTATTGGCCTGCAGCAGGTGCGCAGCGTCGGTATACTCCTGTATCAGCGGCTTGGTTCCGTCGCCCAAATACTTGCGGAAGCGCGTGGTTTTATTGGTATTGCCGCCCATGCCGATGTAGTAAAGCGATAAGGCGTCGTAATCTTCCAGCTTACCTTTACGGGAAAATAAGCTGGCGTTGTTCGGGTCGGCAGCGCCCCAAAACTGGTTAAAGTCGGATAAGCGGTCGTTCTTGCCGGTATCCACCAAAACCCTGCGGTCGTACTCTATCCGGATGTTACCCTTAAGCCGCTGACTGAACCACACCGTTACGCCCTTGCGGGTGTTTAACACAAGTGCGCCATTTTGTGTATACACGCCCGAGTTGGGGGCAGGTTCCATCTCTATTATCCAGTTAGCGGTATTAAGCGGCCGGGTAAAGTTATCACTGTAAAGCAATTGGCCGCCCTGCGCTTTAAGGATGGTTGCCGACGCCATAAACAGGCAAAACAATATACCGGGTTTTAATTTCATAGCGAAAAAATGTGTGCGATGGTTTATCAACCCAATCTTAGCAAAGTTTACCGGTAAGTGCATCCTGTGGTGTTATGATAATTTTGTAATAAAGCGGCGACCGGTTGATTTTGCGCCATCCGAAACTTATATTTACACGTAGGTTAAACCCCATTTTGAACTATTGACTTGAAACGCTTTTTCGGGATACCTGTAGCCGAGCTGGAGGGCCGCAATTTCGGGCTCGACCTGTTTCGCTGCACGGCGGTTTTGCTGGTGTTAACATCGCATACGCTTTTGGGTTTTTTAAATACCGAATCGCTGCGGGCGTTTACCTTTTACCTGGGCAGCGCCGGCGTCGACCTGTTTTTTGTACTGAGCGGGTTTTTAATCGGTACCATCCTGATCAGGATACACAACAGGGAAACAGTCACCACTCTAAGCAGCATCAAAGGTTTTTGGGTGCGGCGCTGGTTCCGTACGCTGCCCAATTACCTGCTGGTTTTTGTTATCTATATCCTATTCTTTAAATTCTACAGCTTATACATCCCGTACCATAAACTGCCGCTTTACCTCACCTTTTTACAGAATGCCTTTATCCACAACGAGTGGTTTTACGGCGTGGCCTGGTCGTTAAGTGTTGAGGAGTGGTTTTACCTGTTGTTTCCGCTGGTGCTCTTACTTGCGCAGCACTTTTTTTTAAAGAGTAAGATGCGGATTGTAGTGATATCGGTATTCTGCTTTTTAACCGCCTGCCTGCTGCTGCGCATCATGGTATCGTTAAGCACGCACCACGAGTGGGACGATGGCTTCCGCAAGCAAATGCCGCTGCGCTTGGATAGCATTGCCATCGGGGTGCTGGCCGCCGTGATCAAGTTTTATTACCAGGATTTCTGGCTCAACAATAAAAACAAACTGGTCATCGCGGGCACCTGCCTGCTCACCGTTTTAACAGCCGAAATGTACCACAGCCTGTTAAAAAACAACACCATTTACGGCAACCTGTTCATGAATACGGTGTACTTTACGCTGTTCAGCCTGGCGCTGGCTATGCTGCTGCCCTTTGTACACGGCATCAGGTTGCGCCAGTTTAAATACCTGCGTTACAGCATTACCTATATCAGCCTCATTTCGTATTCCATTTATCTTATCCACCCGCTTTTCAGCTACCTGGTATCGCATTATTTAGGCGGCCGTTTAGGCGCCTGGTGGCTGATGGGCATATTATGGGTTTGCGTTTTTATCAGCTCATCGCTCATCTACAACCTCTTCGAAAAAAGGATCACCGCCCTGCGCGGGCGCTTTGCCGAAGCAAAAGAAGCAGCTCCGGTTTTAAGCTAAGGCCAGGTTATCTATCAGGTAATTTACAAAAAACAAAAACAGGTACCCTTTGGCCACCTCGTCTAAAACACGCTGCAGTATTTTGGCAAACTGCTTATCATGCGGTGGCAGCAGCATAATCTTGTGGTCGCCGGGCACATCGTTTACCACAACACCTTTTTGTGCGATTTTGCCCCAGCCCAGGGTTTTAAAATCATCCACAAAATAAACCCTTGTTTTCGCCCTGAATAAAAATATCTTTCCGTTGTACGGGGTAACTTTATAATTGGCAACGGCCGTACGCAACTTTTCAACCAGTTTGCCCATAAAATCGGGGATACCTTCGAGGTAGCTCCCTTTAAAGCTTTTCTCTTTCTCAAAAAGCTCCCGCGTTTTTAAGCTGATCATTTTGGCCTGGTATGCCACGGTAGCGCCAGGGTCGGCAAATAACGATTTAATAACAAACAGCGCTTTAGGGAACTGCCTTTTGATCTTGCTGAAGATCCGCGCTGCCTTCGTATCCCCATCCGATGGCTTCAGGTTGGTATCGATCATCCCGAGCAGCTTAACTTCTTTGCCTTGTGCTTCCAGTTGCTTTACCATCTCGATGGCGATATGGCCGCCCAGCGAGTAGCCTACGATAGCATACGGGCCGCTGGGGTTATCGGCCAGTATTTCGCTGTTATAGTGCGCGGCTATCTCCTCAATGGTATCCAGCTGCTCGTCGAAGCCGTTCAGGCCCAGCGATTGCAGGCCGTAAACCGGTTGCTCCGGATCGAGATGATTGGCCAGGCCGTTAAATACCAGCAGGTTCAGCCCTTCGCCATGGATCAGGTATAACGGTGTTTTTTTACCGCCTTCTTTGATCTTCACAAGCGATTTCCAAGCCGTTGTTTTGTCTTTATCATCAACCCAGGCCGCCAGTTGCTGTATGGTAGGATGATCAAACAGCAGCGCTATCGGCAGGCGCTGCCCGGTTAACTTTTCAAACTCAACCATAACCTGTACGGCAACCATCGAGTGCCCGCCCAGGTCGAAAAAGTTATCCGCGGTGCTGATGTTTTTTACCGCAAGGTATTTTGCCCATAACGCGGTGAGCATCCGTTCGGTTTCGGTAACGGGCGCTATGATATCCCCAACCGAAGCATGCGCCTCAATTACAGGCTTTGGCAGCGCTTTCCTGTCTATCTTGCCATTGGGCGTTAAAGGCAATTCTTTAATGATCACGTAAAAATGCGGCAGCATATAATCGGGCAGTTTGCCGCGCAGCGCATCCGTCCAAACAGCAGTATATTCATCCTGGCTTATTTTTAACGTATCATCCTTCAACTGCACATAGGCTACCAAACGCTGGTTGTCGAGCTCGTCGGTATGCACCACAACCACCGCCTCGTTCACATTCTCCAGTTTAGACAGGTTATGCTCAATCTCTTCAGTTTCGATACGGAACCCGCGTATCTTAACCTGGTGGTCTATCCTGCCGAGGCACAATACATCGCCGTTGGCTACTATCTTGCCTAAATCGCCCGTGCGGTAAATCCTGTAGTTGCTGTCGCCGTCGTCAGGATAGCGTATAAACTTTTCGTCGGTTAGTTCGGGGCGGTTATAATAACCCCTGGCAAGCCCGGCGCCGCCTATGCATATTTCGCCTACCTCGCCCGGCCTTACCGGCTTCAGCTGTTCGTTTAAAATATAGATCTGGGTACTGTTTACCGGCTTGCCTATGGTAATGTCTTCGGCCGTCGTGGTAACCTGTTTGATGATCGAATAAATAGTGGTTTCGGTTGGCCCGTACATGTTCCACAGTTCCGGGCACACGGCCAGCAGGCTGCCGGCTAACTTTTTGGTCATCGGTTCGCCGCCGCAAAACACCCTTACGGGCAACGGCTCATCCCAACCCCCTGCAACAACCATCCGCCAGGTGTATGGCGTGGCCTGCATAATGGTTACCTTCTCTTTTTTCAGGGTATCGAGCAATAGGCGTCCGTCCTTCACCGCTTCGGGGTCGGCTACGATGAGCAGCGCCCCCGATACCAGCGGCAAAAACAGCTCCACTACCGACATATCGAACGAAATGGTGGTAACGGCCAGTAAAATATCGTTATGGCTTACGCCCGGCGTAGTTTGCAGACTGTATAAAAGGTTGATCAGGTTTTGGTGGCTGATCTGTACCCCTTTGGGCAAACCTGTCGAGCCGGATGTGTATAAAATATACACCAGGTCGGTACCCTTTACCTTAACGGCGGGATCATCGATACCAAAAGCGGCCGATTGCGCCAGGGCGTCGTCAATAAATAATTTGCCGGTTTCTGTTTCAAACAGGCCGGCATATTGTTTTGATGTAATGAGCAGGTTGGCTTCCGAATCGGCCAGCATAAAGTTCAGCCGGTCGGCCGGGAAATTTGGGTCGAGCGGCACATAAGCTGCGCCTGCTTTAACTATGGCCAGCAAACAGATCACCATTTTGTCCGAACGGTCCAGGGCTACGCCAACCCTATCGCCAACCTTAATATTTTGGCTGATAAGCAACGCGGCGAGCTGGTTAACCTGCTGATTTAAGTTTTTATAGGTAAGGGTCGAATCCTTAAATTTAACAGCTAAGCGATCGGGCGATTGATGAGCCTGCTCACTTATTAAATTACCAAGGGCCTCAGGGATTGGGTACTCAGCTATAGTATTCAAAATTTTTTTACAGTATTGCAAAAACAATGCAATAAGCCTGCCACAGGGCCCAACAAATTGCGCTCTTTTTAAATATGGTTAACTACGTTTAAAAATAAATGGGCTGTTTAGCCACCCATTCAATTAAGGTATGCGAAAAATATAGATAATTCTTTAAACAAAAAAGCTTAACAGTTAAATAAGCGCCGTTTTATTAAATGGTATTTAATTTGTTACCTATTTTGATTAAGGGTCGTATTAAATATTCTCCCAAAAAAATATCAGCATTAACCAGCCTTTGTTTTGGCAGCCAAATCATCAAGCGCATCCATTACTGTGGTATCAACTCCGGGGTCAAATTTCCGGGCATAAAACTTCCCCGAGGCGGTCAGTATTTCCACATCGGCCAGGGTGAGGGTATGCGGGCGTGAGTCGCCGCGCTTAAAACGGATATACCGCAGGTGATCGTTTACGACACTGTCCCGTAAGGGCGAATTGAGCAATATCGTCTGGAAGATCAGCTCATCGGCAGCCCAGGTGAGCTTAAAAAAACGCTGTATTTTGGGGTAAGCTTTTAAATAATCGATGCAAAATTTTGCGCCAGCCGGCGTAATGGTAAACCATTGCGAGCGGCCGTATATTTGCAGCCCGGCGGGTAATTTCCGGGCCGGTAAAAACCGGTTTGCCAGTATCTGCAGCTGATGTTTACCCGGTATCGCAAAATCGCCGAAGTTATGTTTCTGCAGTCGCGATACGGGCTCGTCCCAGTCCTGCGGGATGGCAAAATAGCGCATAAAGCTTTTATCCGCATTGGCGAATAAGAATTGCTGGATCTCCCCGGCGCTTTTCAGCGGATAATCCTGCCCGCTCAGCAGGTTAATGTGGCTGTATTGCTTCCCGGTTGCCAGGATCTCGTCAAAACCGTTCAGCTCGGCTTCTATCATACTGTAATTGCCCCAGAAAACCGACACCCGGTTACGGATGAAGAACACGTTGCCGATATCAGCAAGGCTTTCAAATCCGGCCATATCGGTTTTAGCATCCAAATGGATGTATACATCCGCGCCGGCATGGTGCAGCCTGTTTATTAAACGCCTGGTTTGCTGCGGATCGTTGTGGATGAGCAATAAATGGGCTAACCTCATGCAAAATTCTGTTTCAGTAAAAATATAAATATCCGGCTCATATTTACCCGCGCAAGCGTTATTTGCAAAATAAATCTACTTTTGGCAATCATACCGCGCAGTTTTGCGTTATAACATTATGGAAAGATCAACGGGCAAATACATCAAGCTATTTATTTTAGTCGCGATAGCGGGCATGCTCAGCAGCTGCGGCAAACCAAAAGCGCTTAAAATAGGCGATATACATAACATCAGCGTAAAAAGCATCAGCTTAAGCGGCGTCGAACTCGAAGCTGTGGTGCCGGTACAAAACCTCAACGGCTATAACATCACCGCAAAGGAAGCCGAAATGGATGTACTGGCCGATAACCGGGTGGTAGCGCACATTACGCAAACTTCGCCGCCGGTGGTTATCCAGGGCAACAGCTCTGCCGATCATACCGTAAGCGTTAAGATCAACCTGCTGCACCCCGGCGAAATATTATCCCTGTCGAACCTGTTTTCGGGCAAAAGCGCGCTCAATGTGGATGGTACCATTAAACTCAGTTCGTTTGTTTTCAGCAAAACGGTGGTGGTGCACCAAACCAATGTGCAGGAGTATTTCAAGCCTATTTTCGAAGGTATTCGCTTAAACTAATTGTTTTTGCCCATCTTTTTACAGACATTTGAAATGTACTAAGGGGGTGATGGTGTACCACCTATTTGAACCGCTGCAAAAGCTGATGACGCCTGCCAAATAAATTTATTTATTTTACAGGTGTATTATGCTTAAACCCGAACTAACAAACCGCAACTTCCTGATCAGGTATATTACCCATCGTATTTTACTGGTTATACCCGTTGCCGCAGCCATTGGCAGTATGGTTGCGTTGTTTTTATGGTTACTTAGCCGGGCCATCCATTATCGCTTCCAGCATACCTGGTTGTTGTATTGTTTACCCTTAGCGGGGATAGCGATCCATTTTGCTTATAAACTTTATGGCAAATCGGCCGAAAAGGGCAATAACCTCATCATCGATGAGATACACCGCCCCGGCGCGGGTGTGCCTAAACGCATGGCGCCGCTTATTTTGGTTACCACGGTCGTCACCCACCTGTTCGGCGGCTCGGCCGGGCGCGAGGGCACGGCAGTACAGATCGGCGGCAGCGTGGCACACTTTTTTGCCGACCTGTTTAAACTCGACCCGGTAGAAATGCGCACCATGCTTACTGCCGGGATTGCGGCAGGTTTCGGGGCCGTTTTTGGAACGCCTTTAACCGGCGCCATCTTCGCTGTCGAGGTTTTAACGCTCAACCGGGTGCATTACTCGTACCTGCTGCCCTGCCTGGTGGCAGGCTATACCGGCGATGTAACCGTTTCGGCCTGGCACATCAAACACACACCTTACCATATCGATTATGTAGCGGCCGGGCATTACTTTGACGCGGCCGGCATCAGCGGTACCCTGCTGCTGTTTGTTAAAGTAGTTTTTGCCGCCATTTTGTTCGGCACAGCCAGCATTGCTTTCGCGGAAGTCACACACCGCATTAAAAAATTCTTTTTAAAACTCATCAGTATCACCTGGCTGATACCGGTATGCGGGGCGTTTATCATCATCGGCTTAACATTAGCCTTAGGCAAACCCGATTATCTGAGCCTCGGCGTCGAACCCGAATACCCCGGCGCGGTAACCATCGTATCGGCATTTGCCCATGGCGGCGCCGGTATGCTCAGCTGGTTTTGGAAATTACTTTACACCGCCATCACCTTAGGCACGGGTTTTAAGGGCGGCGAGGTTACACCCCTGTTTTATATCGGCGCTACACTGGGTAATACTTTGGCCGGCTTTTTAAACGCCCCCGTCAGCCTGTTTGCAGCGCTGGGCTTTATCGCCGTGTTCTCGGGCGCCACCAAAACGCCGGTGGCCTGCACTATAATGGGCGTAGAGTTGTTCGGGTCGGAACATGTGGTGTTTTTCGCTATTGCTTGCTTTGTAGCCTACCTGGCCAGCGGGCATTCGGGCATTTACCCTTCACAAAAAAACGGGGTCGGGCCGGCGGGATATTTTAAAATAAAGCTCGGCAGGTATAAATTATAAGCTATTTAAAACATATTGGCTGTGTATTGTTATATCAGTAACCTAACGTAACACAGCCATGAAATTTCAAAGGATACTGATAGGCATCGACGAGAGCAGATACTCCGAAAATGCCGCCGAATATGGTTTTGCACTTGCCCGCACTTACCACGCACAGGTGGGCCTGGTCCACATAACCGAACCCGTTGTGCTGACACAGCCAACCGACCCGGGTATCGTCGGTTCGATCATCCCTACCTTAGGTGCTGATGAGCCCGAATTATTAAATATTCAGCAGGAATATTCAGGCAAGCTGATCGAAAACACGATTAAAAGGTTTGGAGATGACCTGCAGATCACCCAATTTAACGAATTTGGCTCCACAGCCGATACCATCCTCGAATGCATAGCTAAGTTTAATGCCGACCTGGTCGTGCTGGGCACCCATAGCCGAACCGGCCTCGATCGCTTTTTTATGGGCAGCGTTGCCGAAGACGTGGTGCGCCACTCGCCGGTAGCTGTATTGGTAGTGCCGTTAAAAGAGGAGAAGTAAGCTCGCGCAAAGGCGCACAAGGCGCTAAGATAGATTCAGGACACTTTGCGTCTTCGCGCCTCTGCGTGCCCTTAATACAGCAGCCTGAATTTAATGGTATGCGGTATCTTTTTCAGTTCGCTCAGCACCTGCTCGTCGTAACCGGCGTTTACATCGGTAATTACATAACCAATCTGTGCGTTGGTTACCAAAAACTCGCCGACAATGTTAATATCGTGCCCGGCAAACACTTCGTTGATCTTCGCCAAAATCCCCGGTACGTTTTTGTGGATATGGATCAGCCGGTGCGCGTTGTTTACACGCGGCGGCTGCAGCTCGGGGAAGTTACAGCTCAGGTGCGTTTTGCCCTCGTTCATAAAATCCATTACCCGGCGGGGTAAAAACTCAACATTACGCGGGTTGTGCCGCGGGTCGTCGAAAATAATGATACCTTGTTCACAGGCCGCCTCGGCCAGTTTGCGGCTTTGCACACGGCCAAAACAACCGATCACCTTTAGCCTTGGGGCAGCAATAAGCTGCTCGGGCGTTGGCTGGTTCTCTTCATCGCAAAACAAAATGCCGGCTTCCTGCAGGTATTTATCTTCGATGGTTTTACGCTCGCGGATGTTGTAGCCTTCCTTGTCGAGGTAGCTCAGCGCCTCATCGGCAACATTGCCCACCACCAAACATTTAATGCGGTTTTTAGGGTACGATATAGCCCGCGGAAAGTTGTTGAGGTACAAAAACTCATCAAAGCTCGGTGTAACGTGGTCGGCTTTTTCGGCTACCGATTTGCGCTCGATATTCTCGGTAAACGCAAAAAAGGTATCGATCATCCCCGATTCTTTCAGCTGGAAATCAGAGTGCCCGTCGCCGATGCCGAATATCTCACCCGGCAGGTTGAGGTGTTTCAGCAGTTTAACCTTGCCGCCCTCCTGCGAAAGCGGGTTCTCCTTGTCATAACCAACAATATCGCCTTGTTCATCGAACACGAAGGTATTGGCGTAGATATTCTCTTTTTTGATGTGGTATTCGGTTACTACCGGGGTGATGAACTCCTTAAAGCCGCCCGAAACGATGAGCACCTTATCCTGGTGATCGCGGAAGAAAGTTTTATTGCGCGAGAACGATGCCGAAACCTTACGCCTTAAATGCCTGATGAGCAATTTTAAATGATCCTGGTTAGCTTTGAGCAGTTTTACCCTTCCCTCCAAACTTTCGGCGAAAGACAGTTTGCCTTCCATGGCGGCATTGGTCAGGTCCTCAATTTGCCTGTATATCTTTTCCCTGTCGGGATGATCTTTTAACGATATGCGTGCCAGTTCGTCGAGCGCCTCAACCTGGGTAAAAGTGCTGTCGAAATCGATAATAAAATATGGGCTCATCTATGTAGTTGTGCAGATGTGCAAATGTGCTAAAAAATACCACAAGATTGGTAGGCTTTTTGCGATTAGTGTGTAGACCATAGTCGATGGTCAATAGTTCATAGCCGACAATAAACCAATTGCCGGTAGATCTACACAGATTTTCATAGGTACCAACAGCCTCTATGGTCTATGGACTACTGACCATCGACTAAAAACTTACAGATCTCTTTAATCGACTGGCTCACCGGCTTAAACTCAATTCCTACCGCCTGCCTTATCTTGGCATTATCAAACCGGGTGTTTTTACTGGCCGCCTGCGCCGATGTTTTATCAATACCCACACGCCTGCCCGATAAAAAACTCATCAGGGCCGATGCGCGCCAGGCCAGGCCCAGCATCCAGGGTCTGGCTTCGATAGTGGGTGCCTTAACCCCAAAGCAACGTGCCGCTTCGCCCACTACATGTTTGTACTCCAGGTTCTCGGCGCTGATGATGTAGCGCTGGGCCACAATATCGCTGTTCATCAGGGCGATCATGCAGCGGGCCACATCTTCCACATCCACCCAGCCCAGGCTGCCCTTCGTATAATATTTTAAACCCTTGCGAACCATATTAAACAATGCCCCGGTGCCGCCGGTGCCCGCATTAGCGCCGATAATGAGCGAGGGGTTCACAACCACGGCATTCAGCCCCTCGGCAATGCCCCGCCACACTTCCATTTCGCTTTCGTATTTGGATATGGCGTAGCCATCTTCGTGTGGCGTTTCTTCGCGGTGGTTATTTTCGGTGATCAGGCTGCCGGGTTTGGCATCGCCTATGGCTACTATCGAGCTGACATGTACCAGGCGGATGTTGTATTGCACGCACAGGTTAACCAGGTTGGCCGTACCCTCCACATTGGTTTTGATGATCTTCTTTTTATCCGCCGCGCTGAACGACACCCAGGCCGCGCAATGGTAAACCTGCGTTACGCCCTGCAGGGCATCCTCTAACGCAAAAACATCCAGCATATCGGCTTCAACCCAGTTGATTTGGTTAGCGTACGGTTTTAATATTGCCGGGATAACCGATGCGGCGCGTTTTGTGCACACCAATTGATGGCCGGCAGCAGCAATTTGCTTCGCCACTTCTGCCCCTAAAAAACCTGTCGCGCCGGTTACCAGTATCATCCTTGGATTTTTTTTAAAACGGTGCAATTTAATGCAAAATAAGTTGATATTTGATCGTTTGATTACAGGTATATGTCGTTAGCCGATTTCTTTACACCCATCGATCTAAAAAAAATTGCACCTAAAAAGGGTTATTATACCAGCCAGCTCGGTATGAAGATTGACCATTATACGGTGGATTTTCCTTCGCTGGAGGAGAACAAACCCGATATTGCCCTGATAGGCGTACTTGAGGACCGGCAGGCGATTGATAATTCGGGCTGCGCTTTGGGCCCTGATTATGTGCGCGAGCGCCTGTACCAGTTAAACGAAGGCGCTTACACCATCAGCATTGCCGATCTGGGCAACATCCGCCAGGGCGCAACGGTAACCGATACCTATTTCGCCGTAAAGACAGTGGCTAACGAGCTGATTAAAAATGGCATCGTCCCTGTGATTATCGGCGGCGGGCAGGATCTGACCTACGCCCAGTACATGGCCTACGAAAACCTGGAACAAAAGGTCGACGTGGTGACCATCGATCCCCGTTTCGATCTCGATGACGATTTTGCCGAGCTGAGCCTCGAAACCACATCCAATTCCTATCTCAACAAAATATTTCTGCACGAACCCAACTACCTGTTCAACTTCAGTAACCTGGGTTACCAAACCTATTTTGCCAGCCAGGAAAGTTTACGGGTGATGGACAAGCTGTTTTTTGACGTGCACCGCCTGGGCGAGCTGAGCGGGCAGATCGGCGTGGCAGAGCCTGTCATCCGCAACGCGAGCATGATCAGCTTTGATATGGGCGCCATCCGCTCGTCCGACGCGCCGGGCAACACCAACGCTACGCCCAACGGCTTTTACGGCGAAGAGGCCTGCCAGCTCTGCCGCTACGCCGGCTTTAACGATAAGCTAAGCTCGATTGGTTTTTACGAATTTAACCCCGCGTATGATAATAACGGGCAAACTGCCATTTTGCTTTCGCAGATGATCTGGTACTTTATCGATGGTTTTTATAACCGTAAAAAAGACTTCCCCTTACAGCCGCGCTCACAATATTTAATATATAAAACCAGTTTAAAACACGAAGATCATGAGCTGGTATTCGTAAAAAGCAAAAAGAGCGACCGTTGGTGGATGCAGGTGCCGTACCCTACAGGCGGCTCAAAAAACGAGCGCTTTCACCTGGTGCCCTGCCGGTACGAAGATTATAACCTTGCCGTATCGGGCGAATTACCCGATCTTTGGTGGCGCACCTACCAGAAACTGGTATAAATTGTAAACAACTGATAATGAAGAGAATATTTTTAATGCTGCTGGCAGCAATCCCGGCGGCTGTTTTTGCCCAAACTACTGCCGATAATTTTACCATAAAAGCTAAAATAGGCAACATCGGCGCGCCTGCCAAAGTTTACCTGGGATACCAGGTTGCCGGTAAAAACATCATCGATTCGGCCGCCATCGTTAATGGCGATGTGAGTTTTCACGGCCATGTGAACAGCCCGGTAAGCGCCCTGATGGTGATCAATGCCAAAGGCACAGGGCTTAACAATATCCCGCGCGGCTCCGACCTGCTGAATTTTTATATCGAAAAAGGTAATATCACTTTAAACAGCGCCGACTCGCTTTCAAAAGCGGTGATAACCGGCTCGAAGGTGAACGACGATAACCTGCGGCTGATGGCTGTGTTGAGGCCCACAAACGAGGCGAAAGCAGCCGTGCTGCATGAGGCCGATACTGCGAGCGATGCCCTGAAGATCAGCCCTTATTTTCAGGACGCCATACAGCGCAAATACAAAGTAGCTTTGGATGAGGAGCAGGTAGCCATGCGCAAATTTATTGCCGATAACCCCGGCAGTTTTATGAGCCTGGCCGTGCTGGGTACGATTAACAATAACACTTCCGACCCTTACGAGATGGAGAAAATATTCAATACCCTTTCGCCCGAGGTACGCACTACCGAGGGTGGCCAGGCCTTTAAGCAGGTATTGGATATTGCCAAAACAACAGCCATAGGGTCCATAGCGCCCGAGTTTACCCAGGCCGATACTTCGGGCAAACCGGTTAGCCTGTCCTCGTTCCGCGGTAAATACGTGCTGATCGATTTCTGGGCGTCATGGTGCGGCCCCTGCCGCCAGGAGAACCCTAACGTGGTTAAAGTTTATAACCAATATAAAGCCAAAAACTTTACCATCCTGGGTGTATCGCTCGACAGGGAAGACGGCAAAGCAGCCTGGCTGAAAGCCATTAAGGACGACGGCCTGACCTGGACACAGGTATCCGACCTGAAATTCTGGGCCAACCAGGTTGGTGTGCTGTATAAAGTGAGCCAGATACCGCAGAATTACCTCATCGACCCGACCGGCAAGATCATCGCTAAAAACCTGCGCGGGGTGCAACTGGAAGAAAAACTGGCGGAGGTTTTGAAGTGAGTGGTGAATGGTCAGTAGTGAGTATCAAACTTTTTTCGTTAACTATTCACTACTTACCATTCGCTACTCACTAAATCAAATCAAACCCTATATCCCTTCTGAAATAAACGCCATCGTGATAAATACTGCACCGTCGGTTGTCGTTTTTCAAAAGTATAGGAAAGTAGACAAAAAGATAGTAAATTTATCTATAACCTAAACTCAAATGGAAGACACACAAAAGAAGGCATGGATTCAGCCTGAGCTTACTTTAATTTCAAAAAATAGCGATGTAAATGCTAAAGGAAATATTACCAGCATTCATGAACTCAGGAACACTCCTCACTATCCCTATTTGGTAACCGGCCCGGCAGGTTCGGGGAATGTCCCTCAAACTTTATTTAACAGTGTCGCGTCATAAAAAACGCTCCGTTTTAGCCCACCTCCCCCATCAGATCAGATCGAAGCCTATATCGCGCCTGAAATAAACACCATCGTAATATATGCGTGCCGCATCGGTTGTGGCGTGTTGTAAGGCTTCGAATAAATTATCCTGCAAAGTGGTTACCGCTAAAACCCGGCCACCGGCAGTTTTTACATCCTCGCCATCAAGCACTGTACCCGCCTGGAAAACGATCGAATCGCGCACGTTATCGATACCGCTGATCACTTTGCCGTTGACGTAGTCGCCGGGGTAACCGCCTGCTACGCACATTACCGTAGCCGCTGTTTTGGGTGATATTTTCAATTCGCATTGGTCGATATTGCCATTGGCTACGCCCAAAAGCAGATCCACAAAATCGCTCTCTATCCTCGGCATTACGCTTTCGGTCTCCGGGTCGCCCATACGGCAGTTGTATTCGATCACGTAAGGTTCGCCGCCGCAGTTCATCAGGCCGATAAAGATAAAGCCCTTGTAAGGGATGTTCTCTTTCTTCAAACCTTCAACGGTCGGGATCACGATGCGTTCTTCAACTTTCTGTAAGAACGCGTCATCGGCAAACGGCACCGGCGAAACCGAACCCATGCCGCCTGTATTTAAACCCGTATCGCCTTCGCCAATGCGTTTGTAATCCTTGGCCGAGGGCAGTATCTTATAATGTTCGCCGTCTGTCATTACAAAAACCGAAAGCTCAATGCCCTGCAAAAACTGCTCGATCACTACTTTGCTGCTCGCTTCGCCAAATTTGGCATCGGCAAGCATGGCTTTCAGTTCGGTTTGCGCATCTTCCCAGGTGGTGCATATCAATACGCCTTTGCCTGCGGCCAGGCCGTCGGCTTTCAGCACAATGGGCAAACCTGCGGTAGCCAGGTAAGCCAGGCCCTCATCCAAAGTATCCCTGGTAAATGTTTTGGATGCCGCAGTAGGGATGTTATGTCTGAACATAAACTCCTTCGAAAAATCCTTGCTGCCTTCCAGTTGTGCACCTTCCTGCTGCGGGCCGATAACCGGGATGGCTTTCAGCTGCTCATCGGCCAAAAAATAATCATGAATACCTTTTACCAGCGGTTCTTCGGGTCCAACCAAAACCAGCTCAACTTTATTCTCCAGCACAAAGCTGCGGATGCCTGCAAAATCCGTAACCTTCAGGTTTACGTTGGTGCCGTACCGGCCGGTACCGGCATTACCCGGTGCAATAAAAAGCTGTGAACATTTTGGGCTTTGCGCCAGTTTCCAGGCAAAAGCGCTTTCGCGGCCGCCGCTACCGATGATGAGGATATTCATGCGGGCAAAGATAGGTTTTTGGGTTAAAGGCTGAAAGGTAAAAGCAGAAAGGTTAACGGGAGTTTGCGTTAATGGATGGCAGCGGATACCGGCCGCGCGATGGGTTGTGGGCCGTGGCTAATGCCGGTGCAGTATGAGCGTACAGCCCGGGCCGCAGGCAACGCCCAAACAACGGTAATTGAAGGATTGATTGTCCGAACGATCGAATTAAAAACTTATAAAACATTGCAACCTTTCAGCAAAGCATCCGCCCATTTACACATTTAATTCAAAACTTTCGGCATTAAACCGTAATTTCGCCTGTCATTATGGCTTTTAATGGCCTGTGGCTTAATTGTTGATTGAGCCATGTTTTAATTTCAAAATATAAACCAATGTTGGGATTTATCAGCAAGCTTTTCGGAAGCAAGTCAGACAGAGACGTAAAAAGTATACAACCTATAGTCGAGAAGATCAAAAATGAGTTTTCGAAGCTTGGCGATATCAGCAATGATGAACTGCGTGCCAAAACCATCGATTTTAAAGATAGAATAAAAAACGGCCTCGCCAATATCGATACCCAGATACAAAACCTTAAAGAGCAGGTTGACGACCCCGAACTGGAACTCAGTGCAAAGGTTGACCTCTATACCGAACTCGACAAATTAGAAAAAGACCGCAACAAAGAGCTGGAAGCTATTTTGCTGGAGATATTGCCCGAAGCTTTTGCCGTTGTAAAAGAAACCGCCCGCCGTTTTACCGAAAACAAAACGCTCGAAGTTACGGCTACCCAGTTCGACCGCGACCTGGCCGCACACAAAAAGAACGTCGTTATAAACGGCAATATCGCTACCCACCACAATACCTGGGTGGCAGCCGGCAACGAGGTTACCTGGAACATGGTTCACTACGATGTACAGCTGATTGGCGGCGTAGTGCTGCACCAGGGCAAAATTGCCGAAATGGCCACCGGTGAGGGTAAAACCCTGGTTGCAACTTTACCGGCTTATTTAAATGCTTTAGCCGGCCAGGGCGTACACATTGTAACCGTGAACGATTACCTGGCCCGCCGCGACAGCGAGTGGATGGGGCCGCTGTACGAGTTCCACGGTTTATCGGTTGATTGCATCGACAAGCACGAGCCCAGCAGCGAAGAGCGCCGCGCAGCTTACCTTGCCGATATCACCTTCGGCACTAACAACGAGTTTGGTTTTGATTACCTGCGTGACAATATGACACGTAGCCCCGAAGAACTGGTGCAACGCAAACTGCATTATGCCATGGTGGATGAGGTCGATTCGGTTTTGATCGATGACGCCCGTACGCCATTGATCATATCGGGCCCCATACCCCGTGGCGACGAACATGAGTTTTACGAGCTGAAACCGCGTATCGAACGCCTGGTAAACACTCAGAAAAATTACATTGTCGGCGTGCTGAACGAAGCCAAAAACCAGATCAATAACGGCAAGACCGGCGTTGATGACGGTGGTTTAGCCTTGCTGCGTGCCCACCGCGGCCTGCCGAAAAATAAAGCTTTAATAAAATTTTTGAGCGAAGGCGGCAATAAAACCGTATTGCAAAAAACCGAAAACTACTACATGCAGGATTCGGGTAAGGAGATGCCTAAGGTCGACTCGGAATTATATTTCGTTATCGACGAAAAGAACAACCAGGTTGAGCTGACCGAAAAAGGCATCGAGCTGATCACAGCGTCGGGCGAAGACCCGCATTTCTTCGTGATGCCCGATGTGGGTACCGAAATTGCCGAGATCGAAAAATCGAACCTGAGCAACGAAGAAAAGATCGCCCAGAAAGATGCCATGATCCGCGATTATTCGATCAAGTCGGAGCGTATCCACTCGGTTAACCAGCTTTTAAAAGCCTATACCCTGTTCGAAAAAGATGTGGAATACATTTTGGACGACGGTAAAGTAAAGATAGTTGACGAGCAAACCGGCCGTGTACTGGATGGCCGCCGTTACTCGGATGGCCTGCACCAGGCTATCGAAGCTAAAGAAAATGTAAAGGTCGAGGATGCATCGCAAACCTTTGCTACCATTACCCTGCAAAACTACTTCCGTATGTACCACAAGCTTTGCGGTATGACGGGTACCGCCGTTACCGAGGCAGGTGAGTTTTGGCAGATCTATAAGCTGGACGTGGTGGAGATACCGACCAACACGCCAACCGCCCGTAAAGACGAGCAGGACCTGGTATACCGCACCACCCGCGAAAAATTTAACGCCGTTGCCGAAGAGATTGTAAAACTAACCACAGCCGGCAGGCCGGTACTGGTTGGTACCACTTCGGTTGAAATCTCAGAATTACTGAGCCGTATGCTGAAAATGCGCGGCATCAAACACAACGTACTGAACGCCAAAATGCACCAGAAAGAGGCCGAAATTGTGGCCGAAGCCGGTAAAGCAGGCACCGTAACCATCGCTACCAACATGGCGGGCCGTGGCACGGATATTAAACTGGGCCCTGGTGTTAAAGAAGCCGGCGGTTTGGCCATCGTTGGTACCGAGCGCCACGAGTCGCGCCGGGTTGACCGCCAGTTGCGCGGCCGTGCCGGCCGTCAGGGCGACCCGGGTTCGTCGCAGTTCTTCGTATCGCTTGAGGATAACCTGATGCGTTTATTCGGCTCGGAGCGTATCTCGGGCCTGATGGTGAAGATGGGTATCGAAGAGGGCGAAGTGATCCAGCATTCGATGATCACCAACTCTATCGAGCGCGCACAGAAGAAAGTGGAAGAAAACAACTTCGGTATCCGTAAACGTTTGCTCGAGTTCGACGACGTAATGAACTCGCAGCGTACCGTAATCTACACCAAACGTAAAAATGCCCTGTTTGGCGAGCGCCTGGATGTGGATCTGAGCAACACAACTTTTGATGTGGTCGACGATGTAGTTAACGAATATAAAGAGGCCAAAAACTTTGAAGGCTTTAAGCTGGAGATCATCCGCCTGTTTGCTATCGATCCCGAGCTGACCCATGAAGAATTCGACACCCTGACCATCCCTAAACTAACTGACAGAATATTTGCCGAGGTAACCGACTTTTACAAACGCAAAGCCGAAGCCATAGCCGCGCAGGCATACCCGGTTATTAAGGATGTTTATGATAACCGCCAGGAGATAGAGAACATTATCGTTCCGTTTACTGATGGCATACATGGCATGCAGGTAGCTGTACCGTTAAAAAAGGCTGTCGAAAACCATGGTTTGGAAGTATTTAAATCGTTCGAGAAAAATGTAACGCTTGCGCTGATAGATGAGGATTGGAAAGAGCACCTGCGCGAGATGGACGAATTAAAACAATCGGTACAAAACGCGGTTTATGAGCAAAAAGACCCTTTACTGGTGTATAAATTCGAAGCATTTGAGCTTTTCCGCCAGATGCTGGCCAACACCAATAAAGAGATCGTAAGCTTTTTATACCGCGGCGGCATACCGATGCAGCAGCCGGAGGAAATTCGTGAGGCCCGCCCTCAACCAAAGATCGATATGCGCAAAATGCGTACCTCGAAAGCCGAGTTCGCCCACGAGACAAGCGGCATGCCCGATGGTTTTGACGATACCCGCGAGCTGCAAAAACCAATGCCTGTTAAAGTTGAGCAAAAGATCGGCCGTAACGACCCATGCCCCTGCGGGAGCGGCAAAAAATACAAAAACTGCCACGGTGTAGGCGAGGGGTAATCCCCTAAATCCCCCTAAAGGGGGACTTAAAAAACATACTCCATGAAACAAAGCAATACCATATCGTTAACAGGCTTTTTAGTTAAAACATGTGGTGTTGCTTTTTTTATTTTACTGGCATTGTCTGTCTCTGCACAAACCCGCGGCACGGTAACCGAAGTTAAGGATCCACGCATCGACAGCGTTATCGCCAAACGGATCGAGCTGAGCAAACAGCCTAATAGCCCGATAGCACAAAACTCGGGTAATGGTTTCCGGGTACAGATCTTTATGGGATCGAACCGTACCGACGCCTACAACGCACAGGCTAAATTCAATAATCTTTACCCCGATATCAAAACATACCTGCAGTACGTCGAACCCAATTTTAAGGTAAAGGCCGGCGATTTTAAAACACGGCTGGACGCGTCGCGCCTGATGGAACAGTTGCGCAAACAGTTCACCTCGCTCATTATCCTATCCGAAAAAATAAACCTGCCTAAAACAGACAGTAATGATTAAAGAGAAAATACAGCAGCTATCAAAAACTATTTATAACGATGTGGTTGCCAACCGCAGGCATATCCATGCCAATCCGGAGCTATCTTTTAACGAATACAATACTTCGGCCTTTGTAGCCAAACAACTGGATACGCTGGGCATTCTGTACGAAAAAATGGCCGATACCGGCCTGGTAGCCTTATTAAAAGGCAATAAACCATCAAACAATGTAGTGGCCCTGCGCGCCGATATGGATGCTTTGCCGATAACCGAAGCCAATGATGTGGTTTATAAATCCACCAACGTGGGTGTGATGCATGCCTGTGGGCACGATGTGCATACTTCATCACTGTTGGGTACTGCCAAAATATTAACCGAGTTAAAGGATGAGTTTGCGGGCACGGTAAAATTCATCTTCCAACCTGCCGAAGAGCGTTTACCGGGCGGCGCCAGCTTAATGATCAAAGAAGGTGTTTTGGAAAATCCAAAACCTCAGGCCGTAATGGGCCAGCATGTAATGCCACTGATCGATGCCGGCAAAGTAGGTTTCCGCGCAGGTAAGTACATGGCTTCGACGGATGAATTGTACGTTACCGTAAAAGGTAAAGGCGGCCACGGCGCACAGCCGCAGCAGAATATCGACCCGGTAATTATCACCGCACATATTTTGGTCGCATTACAAACCATCATCAGCCGCAGTAACGACCCTAAATCGCCCTCGGTATTATCGTTCGGCAAAGTGATCGCCAATGGCGCTACCAACGTGATCCCTAACGAGGTTAAGCTCGAGGGCACTTTCCGCACCATGGATGAGCAATGGCGCAAAGACGCACACCAAAAAATGAAAAAAATGGCCGAAGGCATTGCCGAAAGCATGGGCGGTAGTTGCGAGTTTAATATTATGCACGGTTATCCATACCTCATCAACGAAGAGAAATTAACGGCCAGCGCCCGCGGTTTTGCCGAAGATTATTTAGGAAAAGAGAACGTGCTCGACCTGGATATCTGGATGGCTGCCGAAGATTTCGCCTATTATTCGCAGGTTTCCGACGCTTGCTTTTACCGTTTGGGAACACGTAACGAAGAACGCGGCATCACATCATCGGTGCACACCCCTACTTTCGATATCGATGAAAAGGCGCTCGAAGTAAGTACCGGCCTGATGGCTTACCTGGCCATTAAACAGTTAGGTAACTAATTTATTGTATTGGCCGGCTAAAAGTGCGCAATATCATATTTTAACAAGCTGTTTTTAAGCATCTTTGCCACGCCAGAAAAAGCAACTTTCTCTGCCCAAGGAACGAAGCAATGCCCAACATACAGAGCGGCTCTGCTTATTTGAGATTGCTTCGTTCCTCGCAATGACGGTTTGATATAATAACAAATGAAAAAAGCGTTCATCATCCTATTTCTAATCTGCATAAGCGGCGCTGCTTTCTCCCAGCAAATACCCCGCTTTAACCCCGACACCCTCCGTACCATCGTCATTGACAGCAGCCTGGTGAACATCCGCTCGCACAAGCTCAACGCACAGGATTTTATCGACGCGATGCTGGCTGATACCGGTTTTTATATGGCCTTCCGCAACATGAAGAAGTATGCCTTCGATGCCGAGAACCGGGTATTTACCTACGATAAGAAAAACAAGGTTGATGGTAAGATCTATCGTAAGATACATCACAGCAATGTGAAAGGCGCACACAAAATGGAGTTTTTGGCTAAGCGTGACAGTGGAGCGGTTTATAAAAAGAACGGCAAATACGAGCTATACACAGTCGAGATGTTCGATTACATTTTTATGAACGCTTACAACTCCGATTTTGTTAAAAGCGATGCACCGATAGGCAGCGGCAAAAACGAAGGGTATAAAGCTAAACTTAAAACTTTGATTTTTACGCCTGGCCGCAGGGTAAGCGGTATCCCTTTCATCAGCGGGAAGACCGAGATCTTTGGCCCCGACCTGAAACAGTTTTACATGTACCAGTTTTCGCATGCCATGTACCTGGATACCATACCCGTTTACCGCTTCCGGATAACGCCCAAACCCAGTACCGCCGATGATGATGTGATGATCAAAGAAATAACCACCATCTTTGATGTCCGCACTTTCCAGATACTGGGCCGTTATATCGACCTGAAGTTCCACAATTTTTTGATGGACTTTAACGTGCAGATGAACATCGAATGCAACAACTTTAACGGCGAGCTTTTACCCGTTAAAATAACCTACCAGGGTAATTGGGATGTGCCCTTCCACAAAGAAGAGCGCGCCAGCTTTTTGATCGTGCATAAGAATTATAAGAAAGAATAAGCTAAAAGACCAATAAGATCAATAAACTGTAACGCTCTGATCATTCTCGGTACCTTTCGTTACCGCAATAGTAGGTGCATCCGTTTTGTCGGAGTTGTTAATTACCCCATCGCCGTTAATATCCCGGAATTTTACACCACCAACCGTACCCGCAGGGTTTTGCGTTGCGCTATTATTGATATCTGTTTGCGATTGAAATAAACCTACCGGGATATAGCCGCTGTAATAGTTTTTAGCCGGGCCCTTGGTTACTACTACATAATACTGGCTCAGGTAATCAACCGTAATATCAACACTGTTATTATCAATAGTGGTTTGCGTATACAACGGGAAACTATTATTCACGTCAGTCATGTTTCGATACAGGCAAATTGTTGCGCTGCCGGTTGCCGCCGGGTTGCCGTTTATCACGGTAATATGGACGATGGTAGGTTGTTCGGCCTTTTCAAAGCAGGCTGTGCCAATGTCGATGATAATAAAGCCGGCCAGGATCAAAAGAAAAAGTTTCTTCATGGTAGATAAGCAGGTTTTAACAAATATACATTTTCGCCGGCAAACATCTGCTAATAACCTAATTACCTGTGCGATAAAAAAAGGCCGGGATCTCTCCCAGCCTTGTATCGGTGTAATCAAATAAATAATCGGTGTAATCCTGATTAAAATTCCGCTGTCTTCGGTGCTCTCGGGAAAGGTATCACATCGCGGATATTGCCCATACCGGTAACAAACAGCACCAGGCGCTCAAAGCCCAAACCAAAACCAGCATGCTCGCAGCTGCCGAAGCGGCGGGTATCCAAATACCACCAAAGCTCTTCTGTAGGCACACCCATTTCGTTCATGCGTTGCACAAGTTTGTCATAACGTTCTTCACGCTGCGATCCGCCTATGATCTCGCCAATACCCGGGAACAGGATATCCATGGCACGCACCGTCTTACCGTCATCGTTTAAACGCATGTAAAACGATTTGATGTCTTTAGGATAATCGGTCAGGATAACCGGTTTCTTAAAGTGCTTCTCCACCAGGTAACGTTCGTGCTCGCTTTGCAGGTCGGCGCCCCAGCCTTCGATCAGGTACTGGAACTTTTTCTTTTTGTTGTGGTTCGACTCTTTCAGGATGTCGATCGCCTCGGTATAGGTCAACCGTACAAAATCGTTATCCAAACAAAACTGCAGTTTTTCGAGCAGGCTCATTTCGGAGCGCTCGGCCTGGGGCTTTTGCTTTTCCTCATCCAGCAAACGCTGGGTTAAAAACTCGATATCTTCGCGGTTATGCTCCAGGGCGTAGCCTATCAGGTATTTCAGCATTTCCTCCGCCAGGTCCATGTTATCGTTCAGGTCGTAAAAAGCCATTTCGGGCTCTATCATCCAAAACTCGGCTAAGTGGCGGGTGGTGTTCGAGTTTTCGGCACGGAACGTCGGGCCGAAAGTATAGATATCGCTCAAAGCCATCGCGCCAAGCTCACCTTCCAGCTGGCCCGATACGGTAAGATTGGTCGATCGACCGAAAAAGTCCTGTTTAAAATCCACTTCCCCGGTTTCGGTCAGCGGCGGTTTCTGCGGGTCAAAGGTCGTCACACGGAACATTTCGCCCGCGCCCTCGGCATCCGATGCGGTAATGATGGGCGTATGCAGGTAAACAAAGCCTTTTTCGTTAAAAAACTTGTGTACGGCAAAAGCTAAAGTATTGCGCAAACGGAATATCGCGCCAAAAGTACTGGTACGGAAACGCAGGTGCGCTTTTTCGCGCAAAAACTCCAAAGTTTGCCTTTTAGGCTGCAGCGGAAATTCTTCCGGGTCGCAGTCGCCTAAAATCTCTATAGTTTTAGCGGTAACTTCAACTTTTTGGCCCGATCCTACCGAAGGAACCATTTCGCCGGTAACGCTGATTGCCGAGCCAAAAGTGATGCGCTTTAACAACGCCGGGTCGGTATTTTCAAAATCGACAACGATTTGGATGTTATTATTGGTTGAGCCATCATTTAAAGCAATAAAACGGTTTTGACGGAACGCGCGTACCCATCCTTTAACTGTTACTTCCTTGCCGGTCAATTCGCCGGTCAATAGTGCTTTGATCTTGATTCTCTGGCTCATTATTACTATTTGTTGAGCCGCAAAAATACGATTATTTAGCTAACGGCAACTTGAAATTTCCATTCAAAAAGTTGATATTTTGCGGAAATCCGGTATTTGGAGCGCCGTAAGTTTTGGTTAAAACTATGCTGAACGTCCCGCTAACAGTATTTGCCGACGAATCATAATTAGAAATGCTAAGGGTATTTGCCGCGGTGTTATCCAGGGTGTAATTACTTAGGTTAACTAAGGCTACCATGGGCGAGGTAGTGTTGTGGTAATACACCTGGTTACCTGTTAAAGTATATTGCCCGGTTCCATTATATTTAATAGTAATACCCAGTACCTCGGTATCATCCATATGTCCTGTTATTTTCAGGCTATCCTGCACTATTGCAGCATTATATGCTATGGCCGACCATGATACACCATTTTTTTGAGCAAAGATAAATGCAGCGGGCTGAGGTAATACGCAACAAACAGGGTGCTCTTTATTATCTACTTTGGTACAGTTAATGGAGAATATCAGGCATGCAACGATCAATACCGATAATAACTTTTTCATTTTTTAAGGTTTTATACCATTACGTAAGTTACGATATAAATGCTACAAATTTCGATACTGGCGTCATTTTTCTTTTATTGGCGGCTTATGCTTCGGCTTTCGCTAAAGCTTTATAAGTTTGCTCCGCCAATTTGACCTCGTATGACGAATCCTAAACTAAGCCTTGCCATCGGCATTGCCTGTATTTCCTTTTCGCCCATTTTTGTAAAACTGGTTCCGTTAACCGCCCTGGGCGCGGCTTATTACCGCATGTTCTTTGCTTTTATTATGCTCGCGCCTTATTGCCTTTTCTATAAAAATCTGCGTATCCCGGTAAAGTCGTTGGTTATTGCGATCACAGGTGGTTTGGTATTTGCATTGGATATCGCCGTGTGGAATATCTCCATCCTCAGGTCAACTGCTACCGTCTCTACCCTGATAGCCAACCTGGCGCCGGTTTGGGTGGGTATACTGAGTTTACTGATCCTTAAAAAACAACCCGGCATCAGCTTCTGGCTGGGTACGCTTATCGCGATAACCGGCATGTGTATTTTGGTTGGCCTGCACAATGTAATACACCTTAAGCTAACCGAAGGCGTATTATACGCTCTCGGTTCGAGCATACTTTATGCGATATATATTTTACTCACCAAAGATGTGCTGTCCAGTATTGACGGCATCGTATTCATGTTTTACAGCATGCTGGCCTCAACGGTAGCTTTGGGGGTATTCTGCATATTTAATGGCGATCAGCTCTGGCACTACAGCGCACACACCTGGCTGCTGTTAGCGATATTAGGCATTGTTTGCCAGCTCATCGGCTGGATCACCATCAACTACGCTATCCATCACCTCAACCCAACCCAGGTGTCGGTTACCCTGCTGTCGCAAACCGTGGTTACGGCTTTATTAGCCTGGCTTATGCTGGGCGAGCATATAGACTTTATTGAACTCATGGGCGGGTTTATTGTACTGATAGGAATAGGGGTTACGTTTATGAAAAGGAAGGCGGCGGCGGCCTGAAAAATATTTGGTATATTTGATAAACGAGCATTTCTTGAAAAAGCTTTTGTCATCTCGACCTAAGGTGAGATCTTCTGCGACATACCTGGCACATTAGTCGCTTGCCGAAGATCTCCTGTCGCTTCACTCGCTCGAAATGACAATTTCTCTTTTTTTCAAGAGATTATTCCGATTAGCATACCTTTGTAACCCATGATTCTCAAACACACCATCGATCGCATATTCGAAGCCACAGATATTGTGGAGGTGATAGGAGAATTTGTGACCTTAAAAAAACGGGGGGCCAACTATATCGGCCTTTCTCCGTTCGCCAACGAGAAAACGCCTTCTTTTACGGTCTCTCCGGCTAAAGGCATTTTTAAGGATTTCTCATCAGGCATAGGCGGTTCGGCTGTGACCTTTTTGATGGAGCACGAAAAATTCAGCTACCCCGAAGCTCTGAAATGGCTCGCCAAAAAATACGGCATCGAGGTTGAAGAAACTGTAGATGCGCCCGAAGACCGCGAGGCCGAGAACCATCGCGAAAGCCTGCTGATCGTTACCGGCTACGCGTCTAAATTTTTTGAGAAAAGTTTATGGGATACCGACGACGGGAAGGCCATCGGGCTGAGCTATTATAAAGAGCGCGGCTTTACCGATGCTACTATCCGTAAGTTTGAGCTGGGCTATTCGCCCGATCAATGGGAAGCATTCAGCAGCCAGGCGATAAAGGATGGCTACAAACAGGAATACCTGGAAGAAACGGGCCTGTCGGTAAAACGCGAAAACGGCACGCTTTATGATCGCTGGCGCGGGCGGGTAATGTTCCCGATACATAGCTTTACGGGCCGGGTTATCGCCTTTGGCGGGCGTACCTTAAAAAATGATAAGACAGTACCCAAATACGTTAACTCGCCCGAGAGCGAGATCTATCACAAATCTAACGTGCTATACGGCCTGCACTTTGCCAAAAAAGCCATCCGCGACCAGGATAACTGCTACCTCGTAGAGGGCTACGCCGACGTGATCTCGGTACACCAGTCGGGCATCGAAAACGTGGTGGCTTCATCCGGTACATCGCTTACCGTGGAGCAGATCAGGCTGATCGGCCGTCTCACTAAAAACATCACCATACTTTACGATGGCGACGCAGCAGGTATTAAAGCTTCCTTACGGGGATTGGATCTGATCCTCGAAGAGGGCCTCAACGTAAAAGTGGTGCTCTTCCCCGACGGGCACGACCCGGATTCGTACGTGCGTTTGCTGGGCAGCACCGGTTTTAAAAACTACATCGAACAAAATAAAAAGGATTTTATCCTTTACAAAACCGATATCCTGTTAAAGGAAGCCGGTAACGACCCGATCCGAAAATCAGAAGTGATCCGCGAGGTAGTGGAGAGCATCGCCAAAATTCCCGACTCGATCAAAGCTTCGGTATTTTTAAAGGAGTGCAGCCATATCCTCGATATCGAGGAGCGTTCGCTGATATCCGAGCTCAATAAAATGCGCGCTGCCAAAGGCAAAAAGGAGTATCAGCAGCAGCAAAACCGGGCCAGCCGCGAAACGCCGCCTGAAGACTACTACGAAGCCGCTCCGCCTGCCGAAGCCGCAATTTTAGAAAAAGCAGAGCCTTACGAAAGCCAGGAAAAAGAGATCGTACGCCTCCTGGTAACTTATGGCGGCCAGCTCATCAACTGGGACGACATCGCCAATACCTATATCGGCCCGTTTATGATCGCCAGCCTGAGCGACGTAGCTTTCGAGCACCCGGTTTATAAGGAGTTTGTAGATATCTATCATCAGGAAGTTGAAAAAGGCAGCCTGCCCGATGAGGCATTTTTTATTAACCACAGCGATAAAAAAGTGGCCGATGTAGTGATCACGATGTTACTTTCGCAGTACACACTGAGCCCCAACTGGTACGATATGCACAAGATCACCACCAGCGACGAGACTAAGAACATGAAGGCCACCATCCTCACCGCCATCTTCCATCTCAAAAAACAAAAAGTAAGCGCCATCCTGCGCGATCTGCAAAAACAGCTGCAGGCCACCAAAATACCCGAGGAAGAGGAAATTTTACTGAGCCAGTTTCAGCACATGAAAAAGGTGCAGAAAACCATTACCGATTATTTAGGCATCGTAATTACCGAATAATGGCCAACCACCTCGATCTTGGCCGCCTGGGCGAGCAGTTAGCCAAAACATACCTTGAGGGCTTGGGCTATGAGATCATAGATGAAAACTGGACGCACGGCAAAGCAGAGGTGGATTTAATAGCTTATCACGATAAAACCATCATTTTTGTGGAGGTTAAAACACGTACAGGTACGGGCTTTGGCCAGCCCGAAGATTTTGTGGACGCGCGTAAACAAAAATTACTGGCTGATGCCGCAAATGAATATATTTACCTGATGGAACACAACGGCGATGCCAGGTTTGATATCGTTTCCGTTTTGTTCGATCAGCAAAACAAACACACACTAAAACACATACCCGATGCGTTTTGGCCTGCGCCGGACATTTAAGAATACCAACATGAAATTTAACACCCGTTTATTTATAACAGCCTTATTTTTTTTAGCTATTGCCGGATACTATGGTTGTAAGAGCCCCGGCAGCGAAACCATCAATATTACACCCGACGCAGGCACCGCTTACAAACTGGGCGATGTGGTACCGGTTAAAGCCTCATCGTCGGCAGGTACTATGCCCGATTCGGTTGTTTATCTGATCGATTCGATCAGGAACACCTCCCGTAAAGATACCCTGGCGGCCAGGATCAAAACCGACTCGCTGCCCTGTGGTTCGAGGCTGGTTACCGCCCGTTTTTATAAAGGCGGCAAAGTACAGGAAGCTTCCACCAATATTATCATAAAAGCCGCCGCCCCACCGGTTGAGTACACTTACAGAGTGAATAAAGTTTACCCGCACGACCCGGCATCATACACCGAAGGTTTGGAGTATCACGATGGTGATTATTTCTTCGAAAGCACCGGTCTCGAGAAAGAGTCGTACCTGCTCAAAGTCGACCTGAAAACCGGCAAAAGGTTACAGGCGGCCAAACTCGACGATCAGTATTTTGGCGAAGGCATCGCAACAGTTGGCGATAAGATACTGATGCTCACCTACCGCGAAGGCAAGGCTTTCGTGTACGATAAAAACACTTTTAAAGTATTATCCACCATACCTTATACCTGGGGCCGCGAAGGCTGGGGCATGTGTTTCGACGGGAAGCATATCCTGAATGACGATAGCAGTAACCGCATCTTCTTTTTAAATAAAGATACCTTTATGCCCGAAAGCGCTATCGATGTATATGACGATAAGGGCCCGGTAAACGCAGTAAACGAACTGGAATACATTGATGGTAAGATATACGCCAACGTTTATACTACCGATAACATTTTGGTGATCAACCCAAAAAACGGCGCAGTACTGCAGCGCATCGATATGTCGAACCTGTGGCCGATGGCGCAAAGGCCCGCAAACTTTGATAACGACCAGAACGTTTTGAACGGCATAGCTTACGATAAAAAGGGCGGGCGTATTTTTGTAACCGGAAAAAAATGGCCGCACCTGTACCAGGTAAGCTTTATAAAAAAATAGCTTAACTCCCGATTAATTTTATGTACTTGTAAATAAGGCCGCAATAGTTTTATTTTGCAATAAAAACACCTCCCGTTTCTCAAAAACAGGAACGATGTGTATGAAAATCCCCAGGTCGGGGAATTTTACCAGGAGGAAAATTATAAAAAACTTGCTTATTCTGTTAATTGACACACCGGAACAACTTTTGCTTATACAATGTCGTATATCAGCCTGTTTAGGCAGAAGAAATTTTCCAACTGTTATCTCAAAATGAAAAAAACATTACTGATTGCGGCCTTACTCGGAGTGGTAGCGATCTCATCCTGTAAAAAAGATACTGCACAGCAGCCGGATACAACCACTACTGCCGGCATTAACTCGGTAGAGGCACCTACCGGTTTTAACTGGGCAAGCACCAGGAGTTTAAACGTATCGGCAACTATTACTGATACCCGTTTCGGAGCCACAGCGATACACCGCATCGCTATTTACGACGGCGACCCGTTTAACGGTGGCCGTTTGCTGGCTGCAGGTTCGGCTACAACCGCCAATCCTTTTACTACAAAGATCACCATACCAACTGCGTTGGGTACGTTATACGTAGTTAAAACCTCCGCAGATAACTCACAGATCATTCAGAAAGTTACCCCGGGCCCTGCTGATATCGCGCTTACCTTCGGTTCTATCGACCCAAGCATAACCGCCGAAAAAGCGGCTGCAGGCAAACTGCAGGTAATGGGCGGTACGCCTGCCAGCCCCGACTGTAACAGCGGCTGCTCCACAACCATCACCACCAGCACCAGCAACGTTAACGTTAACAGCGGCAATGTTATTTGCATTACCGGCAATAACATCACCGTAAGTTTTGCAAGCGTTAACGGCGGTACGGTAAGGGTATGCGGCAGCAATGTAACCTTACAGAACTATAACTTCCAGAATGGTTCGAACGTGTATGTTACCACCAACGGCTCAGTAAACCTGAGCGGTGTAAACTTTAACTCATCAAGCTCAACGCTGTCAAACTGGGGCACGGTTAATTATAGCGGCTCGTTCCCGGATAACGGCATTATTAACAACTACGGCACCATGAATGTATCCGGTGATTTCAACATCAACAGCAACGCCGGCGCATTAACCAACAACGGCACCATGAATATCGCCGGCAGTTTTAATAACGGCTCATCGGCATCAGCTACCAACAATGGCAGCATGATCGTCAGCGGTAACTTCCAGCAAAATGGCGGCGCGGGTGTATTTGTAAACAACTGTTCGTTAAACATCGGAGGCGACTATAACCAAAGCTCGGCTGTAAAAAATTATAGCTACATCAAGGTTACCTCTAAAACAACCATCAATAGCAGCACTACTTTAAACCTGTACAACGGTGCCATGTTTTCAACTCAGCACTTTTTGTTAGACGGATCTACCATTGCAGGTAACGGCAGCACTTCGTTATTACTCATAACAACCGGCGATGCCAAGGTGCAAAACTCGGGCGCGATTATTACCGGCCCGATATCGGTTTGTGTTAAAGGGAATTTTTCAACCGCCTACATGAGCAACGGAGCCGCCCTTGATTGCGACTTATATATTCCCGTTTCGGGCTGTAACCCCGATGGTAACGGCACAGCTACCGTAAAAGATACCGATGGCGACGGCGTACCCGATAACCTCGACGCTTTCCCTAACGATGCTACTAAAGCGTACATCAGCTCGGGCGGTACCGGCACCGTAGCTTTTGAAGATCAATGGCCCAATAAAGGCGATTTTGATTTGAACGACCTGGTAATGTCATATTCGTACACCGTAATAACCAACGCAGCAAACGTGGTGGTACAGGTTACCGGCAAATACAGTTTACTGGCTACCGGCGGTAATTACGGCAACGGTTTCGGCGTTGAGTTCCCAACGGCGCGAGCCAATGTTAGCGGCTTAACCCGCGGCACTTTGGAGGCCGGCCAAACCAAAGCGGTTGTTACCTTATTCTCCAACATGCGTACAGTAATGGCTAACTGGAACACCCAGCCGGGCGTAGCGCAATCGCCGGTTGTGAAAGACAGTATCACCTTTAACGTAGCCAACGGCCCGACTTTAGCAAGCTTCGGCCAGGATGGTTACAACCCTTTCATCTGGAACATGGGCGGCGATAACAAACGTCACGAAGTTCACCTGTGGGGTAAAACACCAACTACGCTCGCCGATCAAAGCTTATTCGGTACGGGCGCCGATAATACCAACGTAGCCGCAGGCCGCTACTATGTAACTACTACAGGTTTGCCTTATGCCATCAGCATACCGGCTACCTTCAGCTACCCTATCGAAGGTACTGATATCACCTCGGTATACCTGCATTTTGCCGACTGGGCACAATCGGGCGGTACATCGTATACCGACTGGTACAGCAATACGGCTACCGGTTACCGGAACACCAGCCTGATCTACACACATTGATTTTTGATATAGTTAAATAAGATATAAATAAGAAAGCCGCCCGTGAGTATCCGGGCGGCTTCCTTGTTATAGAACAACTCCTTAGTCGATCTTAATGAACTTTCCGTTCTCATCAAATACCAGGTCCTTGCCTTTTACCTCGGCTTCGTAAGTTAATTTGCCTCCAGCATCGGTTACTTTACCGGCCTCTGTAATCGGTGCCTTATAATGTTCTTTTATGTAAGGCGCTATACTTTTCGGGAGCTCGCTTACCGGTATGGCATTCACAATTTCGACAAATGAGCCGGCCGGCGTAAATACGGCCGAGTGGTCCTCGCCCGATTTACCTCCCCAGTTAGCTTCATAGTTACCTTTTTCCTTTTCCCAGGTTACCTTGGTTGCCGCAGGATATTTCATTGCAAATTCGGTTTTTACCGCCGATGGTACATCTTTGGATTTTACACCCTGAGCGGCAGCGATCGAGGCGGTACAGCCCAGCGCAAGCGCAATTAAAAGTACAGTTTTCATGCTTTTGATTTTTAATGGTTTCCTCCAATAATAAAGACCATTTCTGAAATAAACCTGTATCCTTTCTGGAAAAAATCTGTACGAATATATTGCCGGTAAAACAATTCTGCGATTTTAAGTATTTATACCTCGTTGATCCCTTAAAAAATGAAGCTGAGTTTCTTCCCCAAATACCTGTTGGTTTTGTTAATGCCGGTGATGTTCATCCCGTTAACATCCAAAGGCTACGCCGTATTGGCGCATGAGGCATTGATCGACGCCAGCTGGGATAAATACCTGAAACCCCTGCTCAAAAAACAATACCCCAACAGTACGGATGAGGAATTGAAACAGGCCCACTCATATGCTTACGGAGGCGCGCTGATAGCCGATATGGGTTATTATCCGTTCGGCAGTACTTACTATACCGACCTGGCCCATTATGTACGCAGCGGCGATTTTGTGATAGCACTGATCAACGAGTCGGAAACGCTTAACGAATACGCTTTTGCGCTCGGCGCGCTGTCGCACTACATGGCCGATGAATACGGGCATTCGCTGGCTACCAATGTAGCCGTGCCTATTGTTTATCCTAAGCTAAAGCAAAAATTTGGCGATGTGGTAACCTATGAAGACGACCGCATTTCGCACAGCCGGATGGAATTTGCTTTTGATGTGCTGCAAACCGCCCGCGGTAATTACGCCCCGATCACTTACCACGATTTTATCGGGTTTAATGTTGCGCGGCCGGTGCTTGAGCGCGCTTTTCTGCGTACCTATGGCGAAGACCTGAACGATGTGTTCGGCGATCTGTCATTAAGTATATCAACCTTCAGGTGGGCAGTTAAAAACCTTTTCCCCGGCCTGGCGCGCACGGCCTGGGCGCTTAAAAAGGATGATATCAAAAAGATAAACCCCTCGGCCACCGCCCGGAAATTCAGGTACAGGATGCGCCGGAGGGAATACTTTGCCGAATTTGGATATGCACACGAAAAACCGGGGTTAAAAGCCAGCATATTTTCATTCATCATTAAAATCCTGCCCAAGGTGGGCCCGTTAAAAGCCCTTAAGTTTAAGGCGCCCGGAAGCGAAGGCGAAAAATTATTCAGCACCAGTTTTGACAGCATACTGGTACATTACCAAACCGCGCTTACCAAACTTAACAAAAACCGCCTCATCCTGCCGGATATTGATTTTGATACGGGCAAGCCCACCAGGTTAGGCGAATATGGCTTAACCGACGACACGTACAGCGACCTGGTATTAAAACTTAAAGACAAGAAGTTCGACAAATTATCGAACCCTTTAAAGCAAAACATCCTTGCCTTTTACAATACGCCCGATACTTCGGCTTATGCCAAACGCAAACCTGATGAATGGAAAAAAACCTACGCGGCCCTGAAGGAGCTTAAGGCCGCGCCGACCATCAAAACAGATACTTTGAAAAGCTTCCCTCCTGATGCGTCGGAAAAAGCAAAAGGGCAGTAGTTAATTACTGCCCTTTAACCGGTTAATCAATAAGCGTTATGCTGTTTAAGCATAGCGATATCTTTGGGTTGGATGTCGGTGATTGCGTAGGTTGGATTACCCGCTATATTTAATTCGTCGAGCACGTTAACCAGGTTGTCGTACACCGAATGATCGCTTGCTTTAATAACTACCAGCATGGATTTATGTGTACTGGTCTCGATGTATTTCTCTGCATCAACTATCGCGTGCCCTATGCCCTTGTTACCGTCGCTGGTAATTACAGGGTTAGTGATCGGTTTATCAGGCAGGCCGATAAACGATAGCACCTGGTTATTTTTACCAAGCTCTATGGTTAGTGTGCGGCTCGCCGGAAATTCACCCTCTATCGGCCCGTCATCGGGCATTACTGCTTTGAACATTTTAGGCTTCTGCAGCGTGGTTGTCAGCATAAAGAAGGTGATCAGCAGAAAAGCCAGGTCGACCATTGCGGTGAGATCAACACGGGCATTTAATTTTTTACGCGGGGTTTTACCGGCAGGTTTTGCGGGCGATGAGTTAAGCTCGGCCATGATGTTAAGTGTTAAGGTAAACAGATCGGTTTATTAAAACAGCCGGGTTGAGATGGCAGCCGTTTACAATAAAACGCTTGCCATCAGGGCATTGTTGCGCCAGTAGTAAAATATTTATTCCGTAAAATTTAGCTGTGATTCAACTCAATGATCGCACTCGTAAATGCTGCCGTCGGCGCTGTGAAAGATCAGGGTCATGGCCTTCCGTTGCTGTATGTCCTTTATAGTAAGTAAAGCAGGGTCGGGCAGCTTATCGAACACCACCACATAAAAATGCGATTGCCCGAGGAACTTGCGGATAGCCTTCGGGTCGTTCTTATGCGGGATGTATTCGGATGCTAACCCTGTAAAAAAGTAGAAGGCTTCACAAGCATTGTTGTAAACCGTATACCCGGGTTTGAACAATTCGAGGTGGGTTTTCATGAGGTTGATCAGCTCCGACTTGTTCCAGTCGTCATCCGTATACCCGGGTATGCCGTAATCGCATTCGTCGTCGTTCCGCTGCCAGTCGCGCTGATATTCGCCATAAGCAAACAATAGCCCGATGCCCACCGCCAGCACGGTTAGTGCAACCCGGTAGCCGGCCCTTGTCCTACGGATAAACTGTGGTACCCACCAGGTACATCCCCACAAAAATGGAATGAACAGGTGCGATAACAAACGGTTATTGAGGCGCTCGTACCGGCTGATGGTTGCCGATAAGATCATAAATAAAGCGTATACGATAAAAAATGCCAGGGCGATATTCTCATAACTGTTGTACATGGCCCGGTTACGGAAGGCATTGTACAAAAACACGGTAACAAAGGCCACAATAAGCAGCAGCGTAATGGTAAAGGCCAGCCCGTAAGCTTTTTGGCCGAAGGTAAACCAGTCGCACATCACGGTGCCGAAATAGTGCATATTTTCGGACAGGGACGTGAGCGATTTATACCTTGGCCCGGTACCGGTATGCGTAACCAGGTTATTGCGCACTAAGTTGGCTATCAGCAGCGATACCGAAATACTGCCGAAGATGAGGATGTGGCGTATCTTGTCTTTCAGCTTAAGCTCACTATCGCACAGCAAAAGCAAACCGCCGGTGCCTACCAGCGTAATGCCGGCATACCGCGTGATCAGGGCAAGTGCCGTGACGGTAGCCAACACGATCAACGATTTAACACTGTGCGTTTTTGTATAATGATGATAGGCCAGGAAAAACACCAATACCCATACCATAAACAAAGTTTCTGACCAGAGGTAGGTGTAGATTTCCAGCAGCGAAGGGCTTAGCACTATCGCCAGCAAAATAACCCATTTGTATACTTTAGACGGGAACCTGAACCGCTCCATGATCACGCCCGAAAGGAAAATAAGCGTGCCGAACAGCAAACCATCAAGTACCGGGCCCAAACGTACCGGATCGGTACGTGTAATAAACTCGGCTATAGCCAAAAATGTGGGATAAAATACCGGGAACGCCACAATAGGTTTACCGCCGAAGTACACATAGCCCAAACCCTCGTTAAGATTGCGCGCGGTGCTCATATACATAATACTATCGGGCGAGATGCCTACACCGCTGTATTTGGTAAAGATGTGTATCAGCACAAAACCGGCGATGCCTGCAATCAGCGCATCCAGATGGTCAGTAATAAATTTACGTATAGCTGAAGCTGCGGTCATAACTGAGTATTAAACTATAAAATCATTATCGTGTTTTACTTCCTTTTCGGGTGCGTTTTATCAACACCCATATAATAAGGCCTAAAATGATTAATGCCGAGTACATTTTTAGCCTGAAAACCAATACGCCCGCTTCATAACCAAGCTTAACCGCCGAACCAATAATAAAACAACTGTTTAAACAAATAGACACAATGAGCAGCAGCAGGTAGTGGATCTTCTTCATAAAAGCGGCTGAAATTAAAAAAAATGACCGACATTAATATCCGCAACCAATCAATTAGCGTTTATATCCGTATAATACGGCCATAGCGGTAATTATTGTGTTACCATCGTTATTTATGGAGCGCAATTTGTTAATAATGTGGGGCCTTTATAGTATTTTTATGGTTAACCTTTTACCCTGCTTTTTTATATGCGCGCCGCAACAGTAGCTTTACTGACGCTTTTTTTTTGCTGTAATGCAGCCTTTGCGCAGAGCTATGTTATCGAGGGTAATGTTACCGATTCGCACGGCAAGCCTATAGCCTTTGTACCGGTTTATATTAAAGGCACCAGCAATGGCACTATTGCCAACGAGCATGGCTTTTATCAGCTCAAGGTTAATCCGGGCAATTATATTGTTGCCTTTAGGTTTATAGGGTACGAGCAGCAAACGCTTGATGTTAAGGTTATTGATGCCAATGTTGAACTTAATGCCACACTCGAACCCGAAAATTATACCCTGCAAAGTTATATACCCCAGGATGCCGAGCTCGACAGCGCCACTGTCATTATGCGCCAGGTTATCGGCAGGCGCAAATACTATCACGACCAGGTTAAAGAATACTCGTGCCAGGTATACCTCAAGGCCGATCAGCGTTTATTGAATGCCCCGCACACCTTTTTAAAAGCCGATGTTGCCAAGATACTGAACCTCGACCCCGACCGCCGCGGTATCATCAGCTTATTCGAATCGATATCCGGGTTTAACAAGCGGCAGCCCGGCAAGGTAAAAGAGGTAATGGTGGGCATGAAACATGCCGGCGGCGAAAACCCGTTTGGCTTTAACCGCGCGCTCGATTTGCAGGTTAACCTGTACGATAACCTTTTATCATGGGGCGGGCTGAGCATACGCAGCTATGTTTCGCCCATTGCCGATAACGCCCTGCGCTTTTACAAATACACTCTGCTGCAAAGCTTTACCGATGATGATAAGAAAATAGACGTGATACAGGTCGACCCGAAACACGAAGACTCGCACCTGTTTCATGGCATCATTTACGTGATAGAGGGTTACTGGCGGCTTTACGGCGCCGATCTGCATTTGTACAAACGGGCGCATATCGATTTTGTGGATACGCTGAACATCCAGCAGCAGTTTATGCCGGTAGCCGATAGCATCTGGATGCCCCTGTCGCTCAACTTTAACTTTACGGGGAAGATACTGGGTTTTAAATACGGCGGTTATTTCATCGGCGTAGCCAATAACTATAATGTTACCCCTAACTTCCCCAAAAAGTATTTTGACGGAGAGGTGTTTGATGTAGGAAAAGAAACCACCCGGCGCGATTCGGCGTTCTGGGCCACGAGCCGGGCAGTACCTTTATTGCCCGACGAGCAGCGTTATTACCACCTGTTTGATGTAGCCAAAGCAAACCCCAAAGAGCAACTGGCCAAGGATTCGACCAGGGCCAGCAACAACAAATTCAGGCTTATACCTTACCTGCTGAACAATTACCATTACGACGACCCTTACAATAAAATCAAAATATCGATTCCCTCGCCATTTAAAGTGGTTTTTTACAACACCGTCGAAGGTGTCAGCGTCGATATCAAACCCCAGTTTTTTAAAGAGTTCGACCGGCATAAAACCCTCACCATCGAGCCCGAGGCGCGCTACGGTAACTCGGATAAGATCTTCACTTTTAACACCAACATCAACTACCGGTACAACCCCTTAAAGCAGGCAGCGGTATACGGTACTTTCGGGTCGGATTTCCTGGATCTGAACAATTCGGGTACGCTGAGTTTGTTCCTCAACTCTTTAAGCACCCTCTTCACCGGCAATAACTATCTTAAACTGTACAAAGCCGAGTTTGGCATGCTGGGTACACAGGGCGAGGTTTGCAACGGCATATTGCTTAACGGGCAGGTAGAATACGCTTACCGCGAAACGGTGATCAACACCTCGTTGTACGCCATCGGCAAGGATAGTACACAGCTTACTACCAATAACCCGCTGCACCCCAGCCCGCTCGACCCGGGCAGCAACGTGCCACTGTTCCCTAATCACCAGGCATTATCGGTGAGGGGTTCGGCCACCTTTACCTTTAACCAGGAATACACCATGAACCCGGAGGGTAAGTTTATCGAACCGACCCGTTATCCTCGCTTGCGTATAAACTACCGCAAAGGCATACAGATATTAGGCTCGGATGTAAACTATGATTTCCTGTCGGTAGATTTTTTCCAGGACCAGGTACGGATGGGTATTATGGGTTATTCATCGTACTTTATATCGGCCGGTAAGTTTTTAAACAACAAATACCTGTACTATCCGGATTATAAACAGTTCCGCGGCGGGCAAAGCTTCTTTTTCGATTCGAGCCTGGGCAGTTTTCACTTTTTGGATTACTATACCTACAGCACCAATAAGCAGTATTTCGAGGCGCATTTTGAGCACAATTTTGCCGGCTATTTTTTGGGCAGGATACCTTTTATCCGCGCCCTCAACCTCGAAGAGATCATCGGCGGCTCGTTTTTAACGCAGGAACTTTTGCCCGGATACAAAGAGTATTATGTTGGTTTAAAACGCAGCGTTATCCGGCTCGATTACGGTTTTTCGTACGGCCGCAACCTGCCGGTGCTGCAGGGGTTCAGGTTCACGTATAATTTTTAACTCGAAGGGCATCAGGTAAGCGCGATTCCCTCCTGTGGGAGGGTGTAGGGAGGGGTCTTATGCGATAGACTTGTCGGAAAAACCCCTCCCTGCCATTTCACAAGCAACCGCACCCCCTTCCGAGGGAGGGAATTAAAACCATTCGCACCCGCTTTAACCATGGAGTCTTGACGCCCTTAGCTATTTTCCAAAAACACCCTTTTTATAATCTGCTACAAAATCCTTGTAATCTTTTTTCACCTGTTTAGTATATTTTTTTGCGTAGGCGATCAGTTGGTCGTGCCAGTGGGTATCTTCACCAAAAGCAATCAGGTCATCGGCTATGGCCGAACCCTGCCTGCCGCTGCTGCGCAGATGCGCGGATGCTGTCAGGGCAGCCATATCATCTACCACCTGATAAATATCACGGTAACGCTCTTTGATCAGGTCAAAATCTATACGGTCTTCGGTGGGCTGCATTTCCTGTATTACGTACGAATCGCCCCTGAAACTGGTAACACTTATCAGCGCAGGCAGTATATCCTGCATACGCTGTTCAATAGCCAAAATCCTTTCGGCCTCAGTTTCCCATCCGGGTTGCGGCGCATCAACATACGGACTCACCGACGATGGCCTGGCCTGCTTCATATCAATGAGCAGGTACTTCTTTTTCTCTTTGGCACTGCGCAGCAAAAACATATACCTTTTTACCCCAACACTCCCCGTACCGGCCAGCCGGAACACCACGTCGATAGCTTTAAAGTTATAAGGGCCATCGCTGCTGTTGGCTATCCACTCGGTAATATGGTGCAATAATTCGGCCCGCAGCTTTTTATCGACAGCAAAGTGGCGTTTATGGTTCAGTGATAATACCAGTTTATTTTTCCTTATCTCGGTGCGCTTCTCCAGCAGTTCTTTCAGTTTGCGGTTTTCGGCCTTCTCTAAAAAGGTACAAACAATGCCTTTGGCGGTACGCGGTTCGAGCGAGATGGCTTTACCTTTTTTTAACCTGTCCGAATACGACCGCAGAAAGAGCTGTACCATGCGCAAGGCTTCTGCTTTATCAATCTTTAACGATTCGAACGCAACAAAAATACTGGTCAGCATCCGCACAATTTCCCAGGCGGCGGGCGCAAGCAGGCTTTCGTCAAAATCGTTCAGGTCAAAATACACCAGGCGGTTGTCGCCTTTGTAACTGCCGTAGTTCTCGATATGCAAGTCGCCGCTGATCCAGGTAAGTGGTGAAGGCGGCAACGCCTTATGTGCCTGGCTCAGATCCTCATAAAATATGTGGCAGGTGCCACGGTAGAAGCGAAACGCGTTTTCGGTCATCGCCTCATATTTCAAACGCACCATGCCGGGTAACAGCGGCGCGTTAAAACTGATCAATCGTTGTGAAATTTTACGCATTTAAAATTGATGTTATCAAACAATAACAAAACGCCTCAATTGTTTGTCAATTTAGGCAATTTAAATACGGTAAAATAGCAGGAGAGTTTTTCCCGGAAGAGGAAGCTTACTTTATTTCTTTTCAGACGAGCCTTTGTCGTCGTCCTTTTTGCCTTCGCTGGCTTCTTTAAAGTTGCGGATACCCTCGCCTAAGCCTTTGGCAAATTCAGGTATCTTACGGCCGCCAAATAACAACAGGGCTACTACAGCGATAATGATGAGATCTTGCCCGCTTAAAAATAAAAGTGTTGCCTGTGTCATGATATTGTGCTTTTAAAAGATACCTGCCTGTAAATAATTCTGCTAAGTTACAAATTATAATTAAATCAAAAGTTTATTTTGACGAGAGCCTAACCTGCCTTGATAAAAAAAGACCACGGCTTGATGAAGCCGTGGTCTTTTATCAAATTATATATGATCGATCCGGCCTTTAATAGTTTGAAGGCGGCGGGTTATTATTATCCTGCGGATATTGCTGATCGTCGTCCGTACCCGGATTGGTGTTCAGCTCACCATCTTTACCGGCTATCTGGTAAGCAACGGTACCATCATCATTGGTTACCGGCTGGTAATACACCCCGTTTAACTGGTAATATTGTACGCCATCTATCATGATGCTTTCGGCACCGGCCGGCAACTGGCTAACTAAAGCGCCAATCGGTGGGGTAACCACCTGGTAGCCGCCGTTATATGGCTGATAGAAATAGCCCTGGTCATAATAATATTGCACACCGCCATACCAGAAAGGATAATAGCCATAAGGCAAGGTATTAATATAGAAGCCTATACGTGGCGCATAAAAGTGGGTGTAATAACCGCCGTAGAAGTGAAAGTATCCGCCCCTGTATATCGGGCGGTAGCCATAATACCTGCCGCCAAAACCGCCTCTGTCGTAAACCCTGTAACCACCGCGGTAACCGCCGTAGCCGCCATGGAAACCAGGATAAATATTTACCCTGTTGCGGTAAGCCCCCTGAAGTGCAGGATTGCGATACCCTTGCGGTACATTATTAAAATGTCCCTGAGGTGCCGGGCTATGATAGCCTTGCGGCGCGTTATAGTGACCGCCGGGAGGGAAGTTACCCCTTGGCGAATTATTAAAATGGCCACCCTGAGGAGCCGAATTACCGCGTGGCGACTGGCCGAAAGAACGACCGCCGCCAAAACCGCCGCCGCGGCTGAACGAGCCGCCGCTATGGCTGTACGAGCCGCCGCCACCATGGAAACCGCCGCCGCCACCCCTGTGCTGGGCAAATGAAGCAGAGAATACAAACATTGACATTATCCCTGCAAGGGCTGAGAACAAATATTTTGATGAATTTTTCATGATCTGTTTTATTTTATGAGTATGACTACGCCGGTTTACAATGGTTTATGCGTTTAAAGCCTGTAATGGCTATTTTACAAATGGTTTACAAATCATCGTCCAGGTTTCGGCACGCCATAAATAGTTAACGTATTTAATTTACAATTAATTATACCTCGCGTAAATTAATTGCCGGTTTCCATTGGTTATTGCAATATACATGCCATAGTCAATAGCCGTTTTAAGGTAAGATGTTGATTAAAGGTGAAAGGTTGCATGGGGGAATGAATTAATATGCAGATATGCGGAGATGTGTAGTGATTTTTGTTGAAAGGTTGAAGGTTGAAAGGTTTTTATTTTGGGCTTTCAGGCTTTTAGCTTCAAACAGGGCATTACCTGCGGCCCGTGCTTTCCGCTCATACTACACAGGCATTAGCCACCGGCCGGTATCCGCTGCAACCACTAACGCGGGTGCCGTGATATCTTATCAAAAATATTCATAAACAAAAAATGCCCGTTGTTAACGGGCATTCTGTTTCATTAAGCTTTGATTTTTCTAAACTTAGAAAATATACTTCGTGCTCAAAAAGTTCGAATCGTGGTTGTTCACGATCTCGTTGATGAGGTGCTTATTGGTATCGTTGAGCTTGGTTGCTACCAGCGAGCGGATAGAGAAGCTGCGCAGGGCGTCAACTACCGATAGGGTACCTTCGGCGCTGTCTTTACGGCCGGTGAAAGGGAACACATCCGGGCCGCGCTGGCACTGGCTGTTGATATTTACACGGCTTACCAGGTTCACAAACGGATCGATCAGGGCGGCGATCTCGGTAGGGTCTTCGCTGAAGATACTTACCTGCTGGCCGTGTACCGAGTCGATCTGGTATTGTATCGGCTCATCGATGCTCTCAAAAGGCACCACCGGGATAACCGGGCCAAACTGCTCTTCGCGGTACAGCTTCATGCCCGAGTTTACCGGGTATACTATAGCCGGGTAAACAATTGAAGCAGCTGTTGCGGCACCGTTTTCGTTGATCACTTTGGCGCCGTGCACAGCAGCATCGGCAATCACCTCTTTAATATAATCAGGTTTGCCAGGCTCGGCCAGCGGAGTAATGGCTACACCTTTTTCCCACGGCATGCCTACCTTCAATTTAGCTATTTCGGCAGCGAGCAAGGTATTGAACTGATCGACCACATCTTTATGTACAAAGAAGATTTTCAACGCAGTACAACGTTGCCCGTTGAATGAAAGCGAGCCTAAAACAGCTTCGCCTACGGCCATTTTCAGGTCGGCGCTTTTGGTTACTATGGCTACGTTTTTGGCATCCAAACTTAAAATGGCACGCAGGCGGTTAACTTTAGGGTGCATCTTTTTCAGTTCGTTGGCTACCTTGCTCGATCCGATCAGCGTCAGCACATTTACTTTACCGGTTTGCATCAAACCCGGAACAGTATTGGCCCCACGGCCATAAACGGTATTCACTACACCTTTAGGGAAACACTGGCGGAAGGCCTCTAACAGCGGGTAATGCAATAAAGTACCATGTTTTGGTGGTTTAAAGAGGATGGTGTTACCCATGATGAGGGCAGGGATGAGCGTTGTAAAAGTCTCATTCAACGGGTAGTTGAATGGCCCCATGCACAATACCACGCCCAGCGGCGAGCGGCGCGATTGCGCCACGATGCCCTGCTCTATCTCGAAACGCGATGACTCGCGGTCGATATCTTTTAACGCGTCGATAGTAAGGTTGATATACTCAACGGTACGGTCGAACTCTTTGGTCGAATCGGCAATGGATTTACCGATCTCCCACATAATTAATTTGATCACCTTATCGCGCTGCTCGAGCATCTTAAAGGTAAAGTTCTCTACGCATTTAATCCGGTCGGCAACGCTCATGGTTGGCCATTCGCCGCGGCCGTTATTGTAGGCCGCAACAGCCGCGTCAAGAGCCGCCATGGCTTCGGTTTCGGTACCCAGCGGATAGCTGCCTATCAGTTTACGGGTCAATCCATCGGCGCCCGGGAAGCATATCGGCGAGTAAACGTCGCAGGTAGGGCCATCCCATTTTTTCATTTCGCCATTGCTCAGGTACTCGCGCTGGTGCAGTTCGCCATCCAGGCGGTACTCGGCAGGAACCTGGCTTTCGGCAACAAATAAGGATTTTAGTTGATCTTCAAAACTCATATAGTTTGTTTATGTGAACAAAAAGCGGGTTTTTTAGGCCCGCTTCATAAAAAAGGTCTTAGCACAATTCTTCTTTGCTAATCGGGGTAAACTTCGGTACCAATGCTTTCATGATGCCCCATGCAACAATGTATGCCAGGGCGCAGGTGCAAAACATGAACAAGTACGCAGTTTGTGGTGTAGCTATATAATGCTGGGTTAATCTGCCCGCCAGTTGTTGAATAAGCACACCGCCCAAACCACCGGCAGCGCCGCCAATACCCGTAACGGAGCCTACGGCTATTTTAGGGAACATATCGGATACAGTAGTGAACAGATTAGCTGACCATGCCTGGTGCGCCGCAGCGCCAATACAAATAACCGCAATGGCCAGCATGGCAGCATTATCGCCAAAAATGGCTTTATCGCCAAAATACTGGGTTGATAATAATGCCAAAGGAAACAACGCTAAAATTAACATAGTGGTCATACGGGCCTTGTAGGTTGCCCAGCCGCGGTTCATAAATAGCATTGGGATACGACCGCCGTAGATACTACCGAAAATAGCAATACCGTATACAATGAATGTCGGCCAGCGCACATCGTGGGTGTTCATGCCGAATTGTTTTTTCAAATAGTCAGGCAACCAGAATAACAGGAACCACCAAACGCCATCTGTCATAAATTTACCTACGAAAAATGCCCATGTTTGGCGATAAGTTAACAGCCTCCACCATGATACTTTAGCTGTTGCTTCGTCTTTAGCGACATCTTCGGATGGGGCAGCATGTACCGCCTGATTGTCTGCATCACTGTGGATATAATCAAACTCCTGTTTGGTTAAATATTTATGTTTTGCCGGAGAGTTGTACAGGATAAACCAGAATATCAACCAAACAAAACCGATAGCACCGGTTAAGATAAATGCCATTTTCCAACCTAATGCAGGACCGAAAAAAAGCATACACCAAGGAACGAACAATGAAGCTACCATCGCGCCGATATTTGATCCGCTATTAAAAATACCTGTTGCCAAGGCACGCTCTTTGCGCGGGAACCATTCGGCGACGGTTTTGATGGATGCCGGGAAGTTACCTCCTTCACCAATGCCAAACAGGCTTCGTACAGCAATGTTCAGGGCAACTGTACGGCCCACAAAGGCATTAACGATACCAAAGGTAGACCAGGTTACCAACGACAGTGCCAAACCAAGTTTGGTGCCTATCTTATCGATCACCCAACCGCTAACAATGGTTACACCGGCGTAAAAAAAGGTAAACCAGGATATCAGGTTACCATAGTCGATATTGGTCCAGCCAAACCCACCTTGTGCCACCGGGGTACAAAAGTACTCCTTTAAATAACTCACAACCTGGCGGTCCATGTAGTTAATGGTAGTCGAAAAGAGAAGCAGGGTGGCTATAGTCCACCGGTACCTTCCCATTCTGTTTTCGCTCATAATGGTTTATTGTTTTAAATTGGTTTATGTGATACTTATCTGCAAGATTTTACAATCTCGATAGCTTCTTTAGTAGCTGCAGTAAGCTCTGCATATTTCTGGCCTTCCATTACTTCTTTGCTTACCAGTTTACTTCCCATCCCAACCGCGCAAACACCGGCTTTAAACCAGCCCGAAATGCTTTCTTTGGTCATGTCGACACCGCCGGTAGGCATAAACAGCAGGTTAGGGAACAACTCTTTTATCCCCGAAAGGAAAGATGGGCCCAGTATATTACCAGGGAACAATTTGATCACCTTAGCACCTAATTTTTCGGCACGGATGATCTCGCTTGGCGTCATACAGCCGGGGAACCACAGCACGCCTGCTTTATCGGCCACCGGCACAACATCTTCAACCAAACCCGGGCTGATGATGTAATCGGCGCCTGCATCGATGAATTTTTGAGCGGTTTCGCCATCCTTAATGGTACCTATACCTAAATACATGCCTTTCAGTTCGGTATCGCAAACTTTACGTAATACTTTAAAGTTTTCGTAAGCTGCTTCGCCACGGTTAGTGTATTCAATGGTTTTAACTCCGGCTTCGTAAAGTGCGTGCAAAAGCTTAACGCTTACTTCGGGGCTTTTATTAAAAAATAAAGGCAGGATACCTTGCTCCGGTATCAGCTTAAGGATCGTTTCTTTTTTGTCCATCATGGTATTGGTTTATCTCACAATTGAGGGCTAAAGTATAAAGAAATAAAAAAGTAAAGGCCATCCGGGCCAAAATAATTACGCAAACGTTCCCGGTGATTTTTTCGTAAAAAGCTATTAATTAGTGATGTTTAAATGTAATTTTGGCACCACTAAGTACCTTAGTATATATAAAACCTATTTTCAAACTAAAAACATAAGTATAACGATGTCGAAAAAAGTCGTAACCCTGGGAGAGATCATGCTGAGATTATCGACCCCTGATTTTAAAAGATTTGTACAGGCCGATACCTTTGATATTACCTACGGTGGCGGCGAAGCCAACGTTTCGGCGGCCCTTTGCAACTATGGTCTCAATGGTACCTTCGTGTCAAAAGTTCCTAATAACCCGATCGGCCAGTCGGCTATCAACCACTTACGCCGTTACGGTGTTGATACCCAGTTTGTAGCACGTGGTGGCGACAGGTTAGGTATTTACTTTTTAGAAACAGGCGCTTCGATGCGTGCTTCGCAGGTTGTTTACGACCGTGCCGGTGCTTCTATCGCCGATGTTGATGCCAGCGAATTTAACTGGGACGCTATTTTTGAAGGCGCCGACTGGTTCCACACTACCGGTATCACCCCTGCTTTGAGCGATAAAGCTGCCGCTTTAACCTTAGCTGCTTTAAAAGCTGCAAAAGCTAAAGGCATCACTACTTCGATCGACTTAAACTACCGTAAAAAATTGTGGAGCAAAGAAAAAGCCCGCCAGGTAATGACCGAACTTTGCCAGTATGTTGACGTTTGTATCGGTAACGAAGAAGACGCTGACACTACTTTAGGCTTTAAAGCCGAAGGTACCGACGTAACCAAAGGCGAACTGAACCTTGACGGTTACAAAAGCGTTTTCAAACAAATGAAAGAAAAATTCGGCTTTAAATATATCGCTTCTACTTTACGCGAAAGCCACTCGGCATCTGATAACGGCTGGAGCGCTTTGGTATACAACGGCACCGATTTTTACCACACTAAACAGTACGAAGTACGTATTGTTGACCGTGTAGGTAGCGGCGACTCTTTCGCCAGCGGTTTCATCTTCGGTTTGGTTACCGGCATGAGCCAGGGCGATGCTGCCGAGTTTGGCGTAGCTGCTTCGGCATTGAAACACACCATCCCGGGCGATTTGAACCACGCTACTTTATCAGAAGTTAAAGACCTGGTAAAAGGCGACGGTTCGGGACGCGTGCAACGCTAAGATTAGCCTATAGTCCATGGACCATAGTAAAAAGGTTTATGGTTATTGATAAAATAAAAACAAAAGAAAGACCATGGTCTATGGACTATTGACCATGGTCTTCTTCAAAAAACAAAAACAATGATCATAGATAAATTAGCAAACGGCGGTCAATACATCGCTTTGCACCCGGGCTTTAAAGCCGCTTTCGACCATTTGGCTTCTGTCGACCTTAATGCCCTTGAAGTGGGTAAATACGATGTTGACGGTGTTAAATATGCCGTAATGGCCAAAGACGGCGTGAGCAAGGAAGCTGCCGGCGAAAAATTTGAGTGTCACGATAAAAATATCGATATCCAGGTACTGATCAGCGGTACTGAAAGCATGGGCTGGACACCACGTAACGATTGCAAATCGCCAAAGGCTGAATACAACGCTGAGAAAGACGTTACTTTTTATGCGGATGCGGCCCAGATGTATTTTACATTAGAGGCCGGCCAGTTCGTTATCTTTTACCCGAATGATGTTCACGCGCCGATGATCGGTGAGGGTTTCATTAAGAAATTGGTGGTGAAGGTACCGATTGGATAGCCCTGAGCCGGGAGCCTTTAGCCCTGAGCCGAAAAGTTTAAGAGCCTGCATGTCGGAAGATGTGCGGGCTTTTTTGTTAAATTCATATTTAATCTTGTAATGTGATGAATGTCCAGCCTCAAACACCTTATGAATACAAATTTTCCCAGGAATACATAAGGCAACTGGAATTTGACTATCTCGAAACCTATTCATTTCAGCGTGGCGAAGTATTCGAGTTGGAATTAGAAAACAATCGGGCCAGATTTCGAGCACTTAATGATTCTCAGAATAAGAGAACGCCGGATGAGGAAATGGAATTCAGGGCGTTACTTAGCAGGCCGGTGAGCGCTGAGCTTTTAATCGATGATAATGAGCAAATGCACTTAACTGCTGTTAAAACGGGGAGTTTTCCGAAACTATCGCGAGAAGCAACCATGATTACAAACATCCTAAAAATGGAAGCATTAAATGTGCCGGCATGGATGTGTGCACCAATGTATAGGGATGCTATCGTCTTTTATGATGCAAACGGTAAGAGAGCTTCTGTTTTGAATATCTGTTTTAGCTGCGAGTATATGGCTACAGGAAAGTCGCATCTCATAAACGCTGATAGTAACGTTTATAGCCAATTAAAAAATTTACTCATTAATATCGGACATGCAATAACTGAGTAAAATGCTTTAAATAAACTCATTTGGCGCAAGCGTCCGCTTGTGCCGTTTAAGCTGGTTAATTAGCGAGCGTGGGATACAAGCACCCGCTTGCACCAGGCTCGCTGTTTGTAAGCGTTTTTTCTTAATTCCAGATCTGATTCTGAAACTGCTTGGGCGTGATGCCTGTTTCGCGCTTAAAGAGCCTCGAAAAATAAGGAAGATTATCAAAGCCTAAGGCATAAGCGGTTTCGGTAATGTTGTTACCTGAGCCTTTCAATAGGTTTTTAGCTTCAGAAATGAGATGGATATGGATCAGTTCGATGGCGGTTTTGCCGGTTTCCTGTTTAAGGAGGTCGCTTAGGTAATGAGCCGAGATATTGAGCTGATCGGCCATGAATTTAACAGACGGGAAGCCATTTTGACGCAGGGAGCCGCTTTCGGAATATTGTGTTAAAAGCTGATCGAATTTGGAAACTACTTTGCCAGTTAACTCCTTGCGGTTAATAAACTGCCTTTTATAATAACGCTGCGAGTATTTGAGCATCGAATCGATATGGCCGAGCATGATCTCGCGGCTGTATTCGTCCTGGTTATTCAGGTATTCGGTTTGGATCTTATCGTGAAGCTCCCACATTACTTTTTCTTCGCTTGGCGACAGGTGCAGCGCTTCGTTTACATCATAATCGAAAAAGTTATATTTTTTGATGTCGTGAAAAAGCGGGTGGCCGTTTAAAAAATCAGGGTGGAAGAAAATCAGAAAGCCATTTTCCTCAAAAAGCAGATCGCGAAAAGCCACTACCTGCCTTGGCTTTACGTACGACATGGAGCCATTTTGATGATCGTACCTGGTTTTACCATAAGTAAACATACCCGATTTTAATTTTTTAAACCCGATCATGTAAAAATCGGTGGTAAACTCACGATCATTAATAGAGCAATGCCCGTTGCATTTAACCAGGCTGATCAACGGGTTTTCGGGCAGGTCAAAGCCATATTCGCGGTGGAGTTCGTCGAGCGTTTTAAAATGTTTCATTTTCGGGAAAATATAAGTAAATCTACGCCCTGACGGGCGTAGATTCTGTCAGTTAAATTCAATTTTATTTGCGGCTTAATTACGCCCCGTGGGCAGCTACGGCTACGTCGTTCCATTCTTCCCAGGTGGCCAGCTTCTGCTCGTAAACCTGTTTAGCCCATGGGTAAGCCACTTTGCCTAAAAACAACCTTAACGGCGGGTTTTCGCTGTCGACCAGTTTAAGTACGGCTGCCGAGGTTGCGGCAGGGTCGCCAAAGATATCAGGGGTTAAACCCGACTTAAAACCGGCGTGAACGGCAGCGTATTCGTCCATGGGTTTAGCCTGCGATGCTGATGCACCGGCCCAATCGGTAGCAAAGCCGTTAGGTTCGATGAGGCTTACTTTGATGCCAAAACCGGCAACTTCTGATGCCAGGGTTTCGCTCAAACCTTCAACCGCAAATTTTGAGGCGTTGTAAATGCCCAAAGTCGGCAGTGTGGTGATGCCCAATACGCTCGATACCTGGATGATATGCCCATGACCTTGTTTACGCATTATCGGCAACACCGCCTGTGTAACCCAAAGCAAACCGAACACATTGGTCTCGATTTGTTGCCTTGCTTCATCTTCACTGGTTTCTTCGATGGTGCCAAACAGCCCGAAGCCTGCATTGTTGATCAGCACATCGATACTGCCAAGCGAGGCATTTGCGTATTTTACGGCTTCGAAAACCGCAGTACGGTTATTCACATCCAATTGGATGGGTGTAACCTGGTCGCCGAACTCGCTAACCAGGTCGTCCAGGTCAGCTAATTTCCTGGCTGTTGCGGCTACCTTATCGCCGCGTTTTAAAAAAGCTTTGGCCCATAATTTACCAAAACCTCTTGATGCTCCTGTTATTAAAATTGTCTTTGCCATGTTGTTTTTGATTTAATGATACAAAGGTACCGGGCGCTACCAGCTGCGGTTTATACAGAAGCGGGGAATACTGATACAAAACGCGGAATGTAACAGGAGGTGAGAGCGGCCGTGATTGTTTTTTCAGCCTGAGGGGCAGCCCATTAAACATTCACACCCTTGCTTTGTTATGCAATAAGTTAGGGTCAAATTAACTTTATTGCATGAACGTAGTTATGAAGTTATTTTCAAAAAGCGGCATTAAACACATCGGCCAATTGCTGTGGACAACCGCTATCAACTTTGTTAACGATAACGGTTTAAAATACAGCGCTTCGCTGGCCTACTACACGGTATTTTCGCTGGCGCCGCTGATGATGCTGATGATATTCATCGTCGGTATTTATTACGGGCACGATGCGTTTACCGGGCAGATCTATCCGCAGCTGCGCGGCTTTGTAGGCGACGATGCCGCCGCCCAGGTGCAGGAAATGGTGAAAAGCATCCAGATGGGCAAATCAACTATGGCGATAGTAATCGGTGCAGTAACCGTAATTATTGGCGCTACCGGTGTGTTTTTGGATATGCAGGATACATTGAATATCATTTGGAGGATAAAAGCCAAACCCAAGCGCAGTTGGGTGAAGTTTTTAACCAATCGTTTACTATCGTTCTCGCTGGTGATCAGTATCGGTTTTCTGATGCTGGTATCGCTGCTCATCAATACCCTTGTTGATGCTTTGAGCGATAAGCTGGCGCATTATCTGCACAGTGATGTAACGGTGCTGCTGTTCAGCCTCATTAACCTGGCTATTACCTTTGTTGTGATCATGGTGCTGTTCGCCATCATTTTTAAATTTTTACCCGATGCCGAAATACAGTGGAAGCATGTACGTGTAGGCGCATTTTTTACTGCGCTGCTGTTTATGCTTGGCAAATATCTTATTGGCCTGTACATCTCATCCAGCAAAATAGGGTCAACGTATGGTGCTGCGGGATCTATCATTATCATTTTTGCATGGATATACTATGCTTCGGCGCTGGTATATATGGGCGCCGAATTCACCCAGGTGTATACCGAGTTCAGGGGCAGCCGCATCGAACCATCCGAATACGCAGTGGCTGTTAAACAAACCGAGGGAGAGAAGGATGTGGCAACACTCCCTGTACAGAACCCCGAAATCAAGAAGGTTGCTACTGAGGGCTGATGTTCACCTCATCAGGTCCGTCCAGTTTGCTGACATGGCAGGCACATTTACCCCCGCTGATCTTGTAGTTCACCTTTAGGATACTATCATTTGTTTTTTTGATCTGCAGTTGCAAATTCTCGCCTTTCTCTGCAAATTGCTTCAGATGGCTATCGTCGGCTATCACGATGGTGTTGGGGTTAGCTGTCCCCGGCAAGGGGTTACTGTTAACCGTTCTGCCGGTAGCCAGATTCACCACTTTATAGGATTTGAACTTAACCTCGCTGCCATCGGTGGTGATGATCTTTACCGGGATAGAAACGAAAATATGGGTACAGATGATATCGCCGCACCCGGGCTTTTTTGTGTGTTCCGAGCTACAGGCTGTAGCTAAAATTGATACAAGGGCTGCGATAAACAAGCGCGTTTTCATGATTTTTAGTAATTATCATGTAGGTACGTCATAATCCGTACCATTTCGTCGCGTATCTCGCGTGTAGGTCGGGTAAAGTTATTGTTCATGAACGAAAATGCCAGCCTTTTGCCTTTACGGGTAACCAGGTAACCGCTCTGGTTATGGTTGTTGGCCAGGGTACCGGTTTTTGCCCAGACAAAGGGCACACCATTATCGGTTTTGTAGGCCGAGCGGATGGTGCCCGCCACCCCGCCTATTGGCATCATGCCGTGTAGTTTCTTTTCATCCTTAACCTCGGCAAGGATTTTATTGAGCAGCGCTACCATATCGCGCGGGGTAAACAGGTCTTTTCGCGACAGGCCAGAGCCGTCGGCCCATTGGGGTTTATCGGGCAGGTCGCTGAGGTAATGTTTAACCGAGTAGCTGATCACCGAATCGGTGCTCAGGGTTTTAAAACGGGTTGACGCGCATACTAAAAGCAACTGTTCGGCAATAAAATTATCGCTCGGTTGCAGCATGCGTTTATAAACCGAATCGGCAGGAGCATTGTAAATAGTTTTAGCGTCCCCTGGGATGGGTAAACTTACCAATCCAACCGTTTTATGTAAAGTATCCTGCAAAAGCTCAAGCGTTAACTGCACAGATGTTTTCCAGGGTATTTCCTGCCGGTATTTTTTGGGGACAGGCATATTGGGATATACAAAGCTATTGCTCAGGATATCGCGCTGCACAAAAAACGAACCGGGTTTGTAAGTATCGTCGCGGCGCAGGTAGCGTTTCAAAAAGCCGGGCTTTACCTGTAATTCGCCCGCGGCGTCAGCGTAAACTATCGCCACATTATCCTCAACCGGCAGTTCGGTTATTTCGGCCTGGTAATAGTCGTTATAATCGCCGTACGGCCAGCCATCGCCATAAAAAGTACCGGTATAGCGCCCGTACGAGTAATAAATATTTTGTGTAGTGTTTTTTAGCAGGTTGTAGGCTTTGACGGCTTTCAGATCAGTTTGCAGGAACGAGGGGTCGCCCGTACCCCAGAATATCAACGAGTCGCCCCGGTTAACATACTGCAGGCCGGGGATCGAATCGCCCAGCATTCGTAGGCAGGTATAAAAAGTATACAGCTTGGTGTTGGAGGCGGGGGTAAAATACTTGTCGGAGTTTAGTTCGTAGATCATTTGCTGCTTATCCAGGTCGTACAATGCAAAGCCGGTAAAGTGATCGTTTACAATTGCAGATTGTTTGAACAGCTTTTTTACGCTGCCTTTTTGAAGTTTTGGGGTACAGGCCTGGAAAGTGGCAGTCAAAATAATAAGCAAATAAAATGTGCGAAAGCAACCTTTGTTTAACATATAATGTATTTTATTATGAGGGCCAGTATGACTGACTTAATTATTCGTAAATTTATAAAACCAATTGTAAATACCCTTGATAATTAATTTGATTGTGCGGTTTAAGTATTGCATTGTTATTTTAATAATGATGCTGTATTGTAATATCAGGGCAACATATGCGCAGCAATATTTTGAGGTGGAAAATAACCACAAACGTGCGTATTTTAGGTTTCAGTTATTGCGGGATATGATCATCGTACCCCTTAAAATAAACGGAAAAGGGCCATATAACTTTATATTAGATAGCGGCGTGGGGGTAATGATCATTACCGAGCCAACGCTTATCGATTCGCTCGACATACACAATAAACGTTTAATTAAAATTTCGGGCCTTGGCAACAATGAGGACTTTGATGCTTATGTAACTTCGGGGCTTCATGTTAACCTGCCTGGCGGCATCAGGGGGCAGGATATCTCTGCCGCTATCTTTACAAAAGATCATTTTGGCCTTTCAAACTATGCGGGCACGCCCATCTATGGTTTATTAGGGTATGAGTTTTTTAACAGTTTTACGGTAAAGATAGATTTTGACGATAGCACGGTAACGGTCGGCGCGCCAAAAGACATCCGTATTTTTAAACGGGGCAGCAAATTGCCTCTGACTGTTGAGGACCGGAAACCATACATCAAAACCAGGCTGTTTTTGCCCGATGGCAAACAGGTAGAGGATAAACTGGTCGTCGACCTGGGCGCCGGCCACCCCTTATCGCTCGAAAACCTGATAGAAGCCAACAAAGGCCTGCCAGATAAATTTATATCGGCCAACCTGGGTATGGGTTTAACCGGCCCTATAAGCGGTTACCTGAGCCGCATCAGCGAAATAGAACTGGGTAAATACAAGTTAAAAAATGTGATTACATCGTTTCCAGATTCGATAACAAAAAAAGATGATACCTTATCGGTTAAACGCGATGGCAATTTGGGCATAGGCATCCTCAAACGGTTTAATTTAATCATCGATTATTCGAACCAGGTAATGTATTTTAAATCGAACTTATTATTCTATAAGCCATTTGAGCACGATATGAGCGGTATTGAATATTTTTGTGGAGGGGATAATTTAAAGCATATTGTTATTAACCGGGTTGAAAAAGGCTCGGCAGCCGACGAGATCGGCTTAATTAAAGGAGATGAGATCGTGCGGATCAATTTCAAATCGGTTCAGGATATGTCTATCGAAGAAATTGATAATATTTTTAAATCGCGCGATGACCGCAGTATTTTGCTGGATGTATACCGGAACGGGGTTTACGACAGATTAATATTAACCTTAAAAAGACGGATTTAAGATACCGGGAACCGGCCAGGCTGCTAACACCTGCTCCATATATTAAAAAACAAAACTATTTTAATTCGCTCAGGTTCTCAAAAAACGCGCTTTGCAGATCGAGCAGCGAGCGAATTTTGATTTTTTCGCCGTAGGTATCAAAACAGATAAATTCGGGTTTTTCTGCCTGTCCCAGTTTGTGTTGCTCAATAAAGTTGAATGTCTTAAAAAAATAGTGATCAACTTTAACACCGGTTTTTTTGATCACTTCAGACGAGTTTAACCTAAACCCGATCTTATCCATCCAGTTGTGAACCCTGGAGTGTAACGACGCCCGCAATTTGTTCATATAGGTTATGTTTTTATAGACTAACGAAACACCATCCCTATTGTTTCAACAAATTTACAATCAACTTAAGCACAATTGTTAACAAAACAATAACACCGATATGTTATAAAGTATATAATATGGTGTTTGGTCGCAAAAAATGACCCTTTTGTCGTACCTTCGCGGCAAATTGTAACAATGCTATGATTTTTACCGGATTATCGTTAAGAAAGTGAACTTTTGTATCGTGTAAATGTCTACCTAATTAAGCATTTGATTTTACCCCGAGATAAAAAGGAGACATAGAATTTATAATCATGAAAAAATATCTGATAAACTTAATTGTATTGTTGTGTTTGACGTCGGCAGGTTATGCCCAAACCAAACAGGTGAAAGGCGTAGTTGCCGATACCACCGGTGTAACCATCCCGGGTGTAGTGGTGAAATTAACCTCGCCGCAGGATACACTCGCCGCCAGTACCGATATTAACGGAGGATTTGTGTTTGGTGCTGTTAAGGCCAAACAGTTTTCGATCACTTTTCAATCTATAGGCTACCAGGGCCTCAAACGCAACTATACCGTTGCCGAAGATGCGCCTTCGTTAAACATTGGTACCATTAAATTAAAAACCGAATCGAAGGTGCTTAACACCGTGCAGATCACCGATGTTAACGCAGTAAAAATAAAAGAAGATACAACGGTGTATGATGCCAAGGCATACCCCGTAAGGGCCAATGCCAGCACCGAGGAAGTTTTGAAAAAACTGCCGGGCGTTGATGTTGATGCAAACGGTAACGTTACAGCCGAAGGTAAACAGGTAACTAAAGTGCGCATTAACGGTAAAGACTTTTTTGGCGGCGACGTACAAACCGCAACCAAAAATCTGCCGGCCGACGTGATCGAAAGTATCCAGATGATTGACGATTATGGCGATCAGGCGAATTTAACCGGTATTAAAAGCGGCGAACCTAATAAAGTAATGAACATCGTTATCCGTAAGGATAGAAACTTCGGTTACTCCATATCGGGCACTGCAGGTGGTGGCCGCGATATGTTACCGGCTCCGCAAAGCGATGCAACCCGTTATACTTTCTCAACCAACTCTTTCGAGTTCCGCGGCGATCAGCAGATTGCTTTGCTGGGAAGTATCAATAATAACAATACCAATACCTTCAACTTTGGCGGCGGCGGCGGTGGCGGCGGCTTCGGAGGTGGTGGTTTTGGCGGTGCCGGCGGTGGTGGCCGTGGCAACGCTGCCCGTGGCGGCGGCGGCGGTGCAGCAGCTGCAAGTACAACAGCGTCGACCCAGAACGGTATTACCGATGCAAAATCTATCGGCTTAAACTACCGCGACCAATGGGGCAAGAGCCTTTCGGTATACGGCAGCTACAGCTTTAACGATAACTCAACCAATACGCTCAGCACCAGCCAGCAAACAAACCTGTTGGCAAGGGCCAACTCTACATCAACCATTGTTAATAACCAGAACAGTAATGAAACCGATGGTGTGTTGAACCACCGGGTAACCTGGAACATGGAGTGGAAGCCTGATACCATCAATTATCTGAAATTTACCCCGACTTATGCTTACGGCAGTACAACTGCCAATGGTTATGATGCCAACTCGTTTATTACAGATGGCATTGCAACCACAAGCTATTATACCAACACCAATGGCAGAACCAGCACTAACAGCTGGGGAGCTACTTTATTGTACAACCACAGGCTTCCGCACCGCCGTAACTTTAGCGTAACAGCGAACGGTAGTACAGCACCTAATATACAATATCAAAACCCGATCAGCGTTTACCTGTATGGCAGGCCAAATGCGCCGCAAAATCAGCTGGTGAATATAACCAGCCGCACCAACAGCTTCGGCAGTACCTTATCTTACATTGAACCATTAGGTAAGATCACTTACTTAGAAGCAAACTACAGCTACAATTATTCGCACACTACTAATGATAAAGGCGTAGATACTTTGGTTTATACCAGTATCAATAACCCCGCTGTACCACCGGTGGAGAATTTTTACGATCGTTTGAGCAATAATTATAACTACAGTTTTATTACCAACCGGTTTGCGTTAAACTACCGTGTAGTTGCCGAGAAATATAACTTTACCTTAGGCCTTGGCGTACAACCTGCCGAATTAAAAGGCACTTCGCCTGCAACAGCTACCCAGGCCGCTGTAAATACCGATATTACTACAACCAACTTTAGCCCTACTGCAAGGTTTGTGTACAACTTTTCGCGCAGCCAGGCCTTTACCTTTAACTATAACGGTAACAACAACCAGCCAACTTATACCGAGTTAAACCCGCGCCTCGACCTGTCGAACGCATCGTACCCGGTACAAGGTAACCCTGCATTAAAGCCTGAGTTTTCGAACAACTTCTCGATCCGTTACAATCAGTTCAGCTTCGGCACGGGCAATATTTTGTTCACCAATTTCTCATTCACACAGGTAAACGATCATATCGCACAAAACACTACTACTTATCCACGTGTATATAAGCCTAATCCGGCATTGGGTAACCACGCTATCCTGACTACTTATACCAATACCGACGGTTACTACCAGGGCTCGGGCTTCTTTACCTATGCCAAACCATGGAGCAACCGTAAGTTTACGCTGATCTTCAATGGTAACGTATCGTACACCAATAATATCTCGTTCGTAAGTACGGTTGATTCGGTAAGCTATGCGGTTTCGACTCAAAAAAATACCGCTAAAACATGGACCTTCACCCCTGGCTTACGTTTCAGGGTTGATATCCAGGACGTGATCGACGCGCAAGCCAGCGCCAGCTACGCTGTAAACTCGACCAATAACTCGATCGCTTCTGCCGATTTCCAGAACCCGACATACCGCACCACAACTTTAGGTTTAAATGGTAAAAACTATTTCTGGAAAGATTGGACCCTGAGCTACGATTACAGCAAAGTGATATACGACGGTTTCTCGGGCGATGTCAAAAATCCGAACATTTTTACGACCTATGTTGAGCGCCGTTTCCTGAAAAACAATGCAGCGACTATCCGCGCAGCTGTGTACGATGTGTTTAACGAAAACACCGGCTATACCAGCAGCCAGAGCGCTACGCAATTTACTTCGACCAACGTTAACCGTTTGGGCCGGTACTTCCTGTTAACCTTTACCCTGCGCCTGCAAAAATTTGCGGGTAAGGCTCCGCAGATGGATATGGGCCCTGATGGCGGTGGCCGCCGACGTGGTGATGGCGGTGGCCGTGGCCCGGGTATGGGCGGTCCGGGCGGAGGCCCTGGCGGCTTCGGCGGCCCTGGTGGCCCGACTGTTGACTAATATTTTCAAATACACAGCAAACAACAAGGGCCCCGATGATATCGGGGCCCTTGTTGTTCTATATTTTATCAAGCGTCGTCGCCCCCGATTTACAGGTCCGATTGAATGCATCGATTGTCTTGTGCAGAGATTGCTTCGCTACCGCTCGCAATGGCGTAATTGAAAAGTAAGTTATGCTATTCGCTCAGCACCGCCACGATCATTTCTGCCGATAGCTTTTCCTGTTCGCCGGTTTGCATGTTTTTAAAGGTGAGCAAACCGCTTTCCATCTCATCGCTGCCGATAACGATGGTGTACGGGATGTTTTTGTTATTGGCGTAATCGAGCTGCTTTTTCATTTTGGCTCCCGCCGGGTATAGTTCAGAGTTGATGCCTCGGCTGCGCAGTTCCTGCAGAAAGCTTAACGAATACGTTTCGCCAGCCTTATCAAAACAGCAGATTAAGACTTTTGTGGTTTGGTTGGTGGTTTCGGGGAACAGCTTCAGTTCTTCCAGCACATCGTATATCCTGTCGGCGCCAAAAGAGATGCCAACCCCGGTTAAACCTTTGAGGCCGAACATGCCGGTCAGGTCGTCATACCGGCCGCCGCCGCCAATGCTGCCCATGGCAACCTCGTTGGTTTTTACTTCGAATATGGCTCCGGTATAATAGTTCAACCCGCGGGCCAGGGTAATATCCAGTTCGACGGTAGCCTTTTGCAGTTTAAAGTGCTGATGATACGCAAATATCCCTTCTATCTCGTCGCAGCCTTTTAAACCGGTTTGGCTATACTTTAAGGCTTTGCGCAGGCTTACGAGTTTTTCTTCGTTTGTACCTTGCAGCAATATTACCGGTTTCAGTTTTTCGATATCGGTATCGGTGAAGCCTTTTTCATTCAGTTCTTTGATCACACCGTCCAGCCCTATTTTATCCAATTTGTCGATAGCGACTGTCAGGTCGATGATCTGATCGGGTTTGCCGATCACCTCGGCAATGCCCGATAATATTTTGCGGTTATTGATCTTGATGGTAAAATCGTTGAGGCCGAGGTTGGTTAAAGCTTCATCATAGATGAGGATAAACTCTGCTTCGTTCAACAATGAGTTTGAGCCAACTACATCGGCATCGCATTGGTAAAACTCGCGGTAGCGACCTTTTTGCGGGCGGTCGGCGCGCCAAACCGGCTGCACCTGGAAACGCTTAAAGGGCATAGTGATCTCGTTCTGGTGCATCACCACGTAGCGGGCAAAGGGTACGGTGAGATCATAGCGAAGGGCTTTTTCGGAGATATCCAGAGTGAGTTTTTTAGATTCAATCCCTAAATCAATTGGACTAACAATAAAGTCATCCAAGCTTATATTAGATAGTTTTATTAATTCTTCAACTGAAATAGTCTTATCTACCCACTTGGTCCTTAAATCAATATAGTAATCAGCAATATCCCTATAGTATTTATAATCAGCATCATTTTCAGGAAGATTTGATAGGCGGATATTTTTACTAATAATCTTATTGATAACAGTAAATAGCGTATCAAACTCACCTTGAATATTTGAAACAAAATCACCCGAATCCAGCACCTTAAATATCAGCTTATCACCTTCATCGCCATATTTTCCCATCAGGGTGGAAAGATTTTCCATGGTAGGCGTTTCTATCTGCTGATACCCGTATTTGCGGAACACCGATTTAATGGTATCGAAAATATAATTGCGTTTGGCCATTTCGGCCGGCGAGAAATCGCGCGTACCACGCGGGACTGATGGTTTTACAGATGCCATGCAACAAAGGTACGAAAACAGAGGCAAGAGCCAAGAAGCAAGAACCAAGAGGACAGAAAACAGCCTGTTATTTCCCTGCTGCGCACCTTTCTTCGACAAGCTCAGAATGACGCCCCAAGGTTTGCGTTAGCGATTGCAGCGGATACCGGCCGCGCGACGGTTAGGGCAGGCCGAGGCTAATGCCTGTGCAGTATGAGCGGAAAGCGCGGCCCGCAGGGAAACGCCCCAATAATAATGATTGAAGGATTGATTGACTGAATGATTGAATTCTAAATAAAGTCTCCCTATCCCCAGTGTATTTAAAACTTGATGCACAACCTTAGCTAAAGCACTATGCCAACCTTTAGCAATAATACTTTTATTCTCTAAATTAGCCTTATGTCTACTATCATAGCCCGAACTCCGCGGCTTATCATCCGCGAATTTTTACCCGAAGAAAAAGAGCACTTTTTTACCCTGATGGCCGATACCCGCATCAATGCCTATTTGCCGAAACGCAGCCATCAGCAGATTTACGACGTGTTTACCGACACCATTGCCGATTACCTGCAGGGCATTAAATTAACCCGCTGGGGTATGTTCGATGTGGTTACAGGCGAGCTTGCCGGGCTGGCGATCTTGCGGTATAATGCCGAAGATGCAGAGAAGGCCGAGCTGGGCTACGCATTGCACCTGCATTACCACGGCCGGGGCCTGGCTACCGAAATGGCTAAAACGCTGGTGCGTTACGGCTTTGAGGTGATGCAGCTGCGCGAGATCATCGCGGTAACGGTTGAAGAGAATAGTTTATCGCACAAGGTATTGCTTAAGGCGGGGTTAAAGCGTGGGGATAACACCGTGCGCAGCGGGGAAGAGCTGGCGTTTTACAGCCTGCAGCGGGAAGATTATTTTGCTTTGCGCCCAAAAGTAATTGCGCAGACACCGCGGCTGATCGTGAGGGAATACCGGCCCGAGGAAGAAGATGCCTTTGTGGCTATGCATTCGGACGAGGAGGTGATACGCTATCTGCCCAAACGCAGCCCCGACGAGTACCGCAAATTGTTCAGGGAAGGGTTGGAGGCATACCGGGGCGATACCGGCTTAGCGCGCTGGGGCATATTTGAACCTCTGACCGGCGATTTTATCGGCTCGTGCCTGTTGCGCCACCCGGTCGACGCGCCCGAAAAAGTGGAACTGGGTTACAGCCTGCGACCTGACTATTGGGGCAAAGGTATAGCAACCGAAATGGCCCGCGAACTGATAGCTTATGGCTTTAACCGTTTAGGCTTTGATGAGATTACCGCCGTTACCGACCCGGAGAACTCGGCCTCGCAAAACGTGCTGCAAAAAGCGGGCATGCAGCGCCAGGGCGAGGCTTTCTGGTACGGGCAGATGCTGCCTTATTTTGTGGTGGCGAGATAAGATCGGAGACGTTATTGTCGGTGTCCCCACCGACAATAGCTGGAATAGGATCATTATGGTTATAACCCTAATTGCCCAGGCTAAAATTAATGGGTAGTGTGAATTTGATACTTTCCGGCTGGCCGTCCATTTTGCCCGGTTTCCATTTAGGCATGGTTTTCACTATGGCCAATGCGGCATCATCCAACAAAGGGTCTGCGCCTCGAGTTACCTCTGCATCCACCAGGTCGCCATTGGGGTCGATATTGAAAGAAATATAGACTTTACCGGTCACATTATTTTGCTTTGCAGCTTCGGGATATTTTAAATTATCGCGTATGTATTTACCGCAAGCTTTTTCACCGCCTATAAATTCGGGAGGAACCATAAAAGGGAAATAGGATGTATCGGCGCCCGAATGTGTAAAACATTGACCTTCGGTTAGTTTATCATTTTTAAAATGATCTTCTCTTTTCTTTTTTCCATCTGGATAATACGACAAAAATAAACCGTTCAGCTTACCCTTAGTGTATTCACGATCGGTGCGTAATTGCCCGGTTTCAAAATACGAGAGGTATTTCCCGTCATATTCACCATTCAGATAATTAACCTCGGATTGAACTTTTCCATTAGGAAAGAAATATTGGTATTTGCCATTTTCTTTATCGTTCATATAGTTAAGGACGACTGACACTTTACCCTCATGATCGAAATAGGTGGCTTTTCCTTCTCTCCTACCATCAACGTAACTCAGCTCCGACGAAATTTTCCCGTCGGCGTAGAACCTCTGGTATCTGCCGTTCAATTTATCTTCCTTATAGTTTTGAACGCTGGTAACCTAGCCCTGGCTGTTATAAAACGTAAATTCTCCGTTTTTAATTTCAGGCCTGGCGAATGAATAGGCACCGCTCATTTGAGGATTGCCATTGCTGTAATGATCGGTTACATAAAACAGGCCGCCTGCTGTTTTATCGATGGAGCGAAAATACCAGGCATTATCCCTGTTCTTTATCTTTTTCCAGTTGGCATCGTAATAAATGGTATCGCCGACTTTTTGTGCGTACACCGTGGTATAAAAGCAAAACAGCGCAAACGCAATAGCTAAGGGTTTCATATATTACTAATATACGTCTTTATAATTTGCTTACAACCCTCTTCCAACATGTTAAACACAGGTTCAAACTGGCTGTCGTTGTAGTACGGGTCGGGCACTTCCTGATCACCTAACAACAACTTTACTTTGGCGGCATCCCGGTCGTTCCGCGCAAGCGAAAGCACATCGCGCAGGTTGCTTTTATCCATCACGTAGATCACATCATAATCATCAAAATCGCTGATACAGAACTGCCGGCATACCTGTTTGCTGATATCGACACCATGCTCAAATGCGGTGCGTATGGATCGCCTGTCGGGCGCCTGGCCAATATGCCAGTTACCGGTCCCGGCGGAATCGATAGTCCAGTCGAGGCCGTTATCTGCGGCCAGTTGTTCCATAATGCCGTGGGCAAGTGGTGAGCGGCAGATGTTGCCGAGGCAAACCATAAGTATTTTCATATTGAATATCTTTTAAAATTGTCATTTAGAACAAGGAACGAGAGAGAAATCTTCTGCTGGCGACCGATTTGAAGCAGAATATCTCTCCTTAGGTCGAGATGACATCGTTTAATATTGTTATCGTGCCGTTACAGCGGCTTCGGTACGCAGGTTGTGCGTTTAACCAGTTTAACTTTAACCACTACGGGGTTACCAAGCGGTTGCAGGTTAAGGGTTGAATCGCCTTGTTTGTTTACTTTAAAGCTATCTTCATAAACCCCGCTGTTAAAGCAGCCGCCCGGGTCTTTCAGCGTGTAGTTGGCATTGGCATAAAACCCTTTAATGTGCAGGGTATCGCCGCTCACTTCGTAGCTGCCTTTAGCGTACTCAAACCAGTGGCCGTTCTTCATGCAGGTATCTGCCCCGTAATTTACAGTGCTATAATTTTCCATTCGCACAAAAAAACTGTCGCAGCTAAAAGTAAAATGGTAAAGTGCGTAGTTAACCAGGCGTTTTTCGCTTGCCACCGAATCCTGCCGCCATTCGCCTTGCAGGTAAGCAACACCTTTGCCCTGGTAGTTGGGATTAAAGGAACAAGCCGTTAAGCCTAAAGCAAAAAGCCCAAAGCAGAAAGCGAAAACGAAAGTAACCGAAGACCTGTGCATAAAAATAAAAAAGCCTCCCCTAAAGGGGAGGTTTGGTGAGGTTTATTTTAAACTGCCGATCATATCTTCGGGGCGTACCCAAGCATCAAACTGCTCGTTGGTTAATAAGCCTAAGCCTATGGCTGCTTCGCGTAATGAGCTGCCGTTCTTTAAAGCAGTTTTGGCAATTTTGGCGGCGTTTTCGTAACCGATGTGCGGATTTAAAGCTGTAACCAGCATCAGCGAGTTTTCGAGGTGTTTTTTGATGCCCTCGTAGTTCGGTTCGATGCCCTTGGCGCAATGATCGTTAAAAGATACGCAGGCATCACCAATCAGGCGTGCCGATTGTAAAAAATTGGCTGCCATTACCGGTTTGAAAACGTTGAGCTCGTAGTGCCCGTTTGAGCCGCCTATCGAGATGGCTACATCATTACCCATTACCTGTGCGGCTACCATGGTCACAGCTTCGTTTTGGGTCGGGTTAACTTTACCCGGCATAATGGATGAGCCAGGTTCGTTATCCGGGATATGGATCTCGCCGATACCCGAGCGCGGGCCCGAGGCCAGCATACGGATATCGTTGGCGATCTTCATCAGCGATACGGCAATCTGTTTCAGGGCGCCGTGGCTTTCCACAATAGCGTCGTGAGCGGCCAAAGCCTCAAATTTGTTTTCGGCGGTGCGGAATGGCAGGCCGGTAAATCTGGCAATGTATTCGGCAACCTTAACATCGTAACCTTTTGGCGTGTTGATGCCGGTACCAACGGCGGTGCCGCCTAATGCCAGTTCGCTTAAGTGATCTAAAGTATTTTTTAAAGCTTTCAGCCCATGATCCAATTGCGATACATAGCCCGAAAACTCCTGTCCTAAAGTCAACGGCGTAGCATCCATCAGGTGGGTGCGGCCGATCTTTACGACCGATTTAAAGGCTTCGGATTTTGCTTTCAGCGTATCGCGCAGTTTTTCGATACCGGGGATGGTTACATCGATCACCATTTTATAGGCGGCGATGTGCATGGCCGTTGGGTAAGTATCGTTTGACGACTGCGATTTGTTCACATCATCATTCGGGTGGATGAAAGTTTTGCCTTCGCCCAGTTTGTTGCCTTGTAATACGTGCGCACGGTTAGCGATCACCTCGTTCACGTTCATGTTGGATTGCGTGCCCGAGCCTGTTTGCCAGATCACCAGCGGGAATTCTGTTGCCAGTTGGCCGGCCAATATCTCATCGCAAACGGCTGCGATCAGGTCGCGCTTTTCGGCCGGCAGTACCCCGCAATCGGTATTGGTAAAGGCGGCAGCTTTTTTCAAATAGGCAAAAGCGGCAATGATCTCCTTCGGCATGGAAGCCTCGGGGCCGATTTTAAAATTATTGCGCGAGCGCTCGGTTTGTGCGCCCCAGTATTTATCGGCAGGTACCTGTACCTCGCCCATGGTATCGTGTTCGGTTCTGAAACTCATGGTGGCAAAGATAATGTGATTTCACTGATTTTTTTAGAGTGATTTCACCGATTGATTTGATTTTGATTACACAGATTTTGATTAGATTACACCGATTTTGCGAACAATATCGATTGGTTAATTCTTATCGGTGAAATCATTTTTTCACATCAGTGGAATCAAGTATATTATCATGAAAAAACTCATCTGCCTTTTACTCATCGGCGCAAGCCTGTTATCCGCGCAAGCACAAATAACTCCGTTTGAAGCCCATGCCGACAAAAACTACACCGCTGCCTATCCCGAGATCATTTCCTATTACCAAAAGCTGGCCAAAACACAGCCTCAAATGCGCCTGTTTAATTATGGGATGACAGATATCGGCAAGCCGTTGACGCTGATCGTGCTTTCGCGGGATAAGGTGTTCGACCCGGTGCAGATCCGCAAAATGAACAAAACCGTGATCCTGGTGAACAACGGCATCCACCCCGGCGAACCGGAAGGTATTGATGCCAGCATGATGCTGGTGCGCGATTTGCTTAAAAAGAACGCCCTGCCCAAAAACCTGGTGCTGTGTGTTGTAGCGGTTTACAATATCGATGGTTGTATTACGCGTGGCTTATCTCGTGTTAGCCAGAACGGACCGGAGGCTTACGGCTTTCGCGGAAATTACCGCAACCTCGACCTGAACCGCGATTTTATTAAGGCCGACAGCCGCAACGTTTTAGGCTTTATGCAGATACTCAACACCTGGAAACCGCAGGTATTTTTAGACAACCATACCAGCGACGGCGCCGATTACCAGTACGTGATGACCCTGATCGAAACGCAGAAAGACAAGCAAAACCCGCTGCTGGCCGAGTATACCGGCAAGACTTTATCGCCCGAGTTGTACAAACGCATGAAAAAGAGCGGTTACGAGATGATCCCTTATGTGGAAGGTTTTCGCGGTACGCCGGATAGCGGTATCGTAGCTTTTTTGGAGACGCCGCGCTTCGCTACCGGTTTTACCGCCCAGCATAACATCATCAGCTATATTACCGAAACGCACATGCTCAAAACGTTTGATAAACGGGTTTATGCTACCTACGATTTTATGCAGCACCTGTTCGATATCTGCGAGCGCGATGCTACCGTGATCCGCAAACTTAAGGAGCGCGTTGATGAGGAAACCAAATCGCAAAAAACCTTTGCGCTTAACTGGGATGTGGATATGGCCAATTACGATACCATTACCTTTAAAGGCTATACCGCCGGTTATAAGCCCAGCGAGGTAAGCGGCCTGCGCCGATTGTACTACGATCGCAGCAAGCCTTTTACCAAAACCATTAAGTATTTTGATAATTACAAGGTTACGCTTACCGCGGATAAGCCGGTGGCCTACATCATCCCGCAGGCCTGGGGTAAGGTGATCGACTTGTTTAAGCTGAACGGCGTTGCGATGAAACGCCTGACGCATGATACCACACTTAACATGCAAATGTATTATATCGGCGAGTTGCGCCCGCCTATGCGCCCGTACGAAGGCCATTACCTGCACAGCAATGTACCTATTAAACCGGTTGATATGCCGATCAGGTTTTACGAGGGCGATTACGTGGTTTATACCAACCAGGCCATTAACCGCTATATTGTTGAAACGCTGGAGCCGCAGGCTGTTGACTCCTTCTTCGCCTGGAATTTTTTCGATTCGGTGCTGGGGCAAAAAGAAGGGTACAGCGATTATGTATTTGAAGACGTTGCCGCCGGTTTGCTAAAGAAAGACCCGGAATTGAAAAAGAAACTGGATGATGCCAAAGCCGCCGACCCTAACCTGGCCAAAAGCGCGCGGGCGCAATTAAACTTTATTTATCAAACCACGCCAAGCTACGAAAAGACTTATATGCGCTACCCTGTTGGGAGATTGATGCAGGATGTGAAGTTGGATTTGAAGTGATCTTTTAATTTCGGATGTCGGATGTTCAATTTCGAGTTTTTTTTGAACAGTAGTGGCTTACCATTTACACTTAATTATGTCCAACATTTAAAAGAATAGCTCAGATGCGCATTAGATGATTGTATTTGCTGACTTGCTCACCCGCGGGACGCGAGCGAGTGCGAGGGTGTAATTGCAAATTTAAGTGTACTCCAAACACGTATCCCCTATAAAACAAATATGGCTTATCTATCATCCCTAAGGATAATGGATAAGCCATTATATCGTAGCAATATTTTTTAAACCTCTTTTTTACGAGGCCAGCATCATGCCGTTTACCAGGCCTGTCAGGTCGGCGCGGTTACCGTTAAGCTGGGTGAACATGGCGCCCATGCTTTTTTCGGTTTTGGTTTGCTGCATAAACTGCACCATTACCTGCGGTATCAGGCCATCGGCAATTTTATAGGCCGAGTTTGGCGAAATGTTGTAATACTTGTTTAAACGGTTGGCGAATTTGTTCACCATGCTGTTCACCAGCGGGTTGTTGTAAATACCGTTGAGCTGGAAGAAGTTAACCAGGTCTTTCATGCGTCCGGTTTCGATGTGGTTTTTCAATACATCGATGATAGAGCTTGATGCTTCGGTGATCACCGCTTCACGGTCTTTTTCAGCAATCTCGGGGTTGCCGATCACAGCCTTTCCGGCGTTGTTTTTTACGAGTAAAAAGAGATTTTCAAACATTGCTAAATAAATTTAAAAGTGTATTAACAAAATGATGATTTTTTTACCGTTTTGTTATTGATACTACAAATATACTAATTAATAATTTGGATTATCAAAATATAATTTACATTTTATTGTAAATTTCTAAATTTAGATGGTGTATGATATACACTAAGTTATAGGTGTACTTGCCACACTAAGTTTACCGTTTTTGCAAACCTTATTTTCAATAAATAGTTGATGTATTGGTTTACTTGTTAATTTTGGCTCTAAATACTCATCAAATATGTTGCCTAAAATAAATTTCACCCAAACCCAAGCATATCCGTACCTGGCCAGTCAGTTCGAAAAACTGGAGCAGGTTCACCTGAAAGATCTTTTCAAAACTGACAGCCAGCGCTTTACTAAAATGTCGGTACAGTTTGAAGATATTTTGCTCGATTACTCGAAAAACCGCGTCGACGATGAGACAGTAGCTTTATTGCTACAGATGGCCAAAGAATGTATGGTAAACGATGCGATCAAAGCGATGTTCGGCGGCGAAAAGATCAACATGACCGAAGGCCGGCCGGTGTTGCACATTGCTTTGCGCAACCAGAGCAATACGCCGATTTTGGTAGATGGCAAGGACGTGATGCCCGATGTGAATGCAGTACTGGCACAGATGCAGCAGTTTTCGGAAGAGGTGATATCGGGCGCATGGAAAGGTTATACCGGCAAAGCCATTACCGATGTGGTGAATATCGGCATCGGCGGATCGGACCTTGGACCGGTAATGGTGACCGAGGCTTTAAAGGCCTACAAAAACCACCTGAACCTGCATTTTGTAAGTAATGTTGACGGCACGCATATCGCGGAAACGCTGAAGAGCCTGAAACCCGAAACTACTTTATTCCTGATCGCATCAAAAACCTTTACCACGCAGGAGACCATGGCCAACGCCCATAGCGCACGCGAGTGGTTTTTGGCAGGCGAGGGTGCCAAGGAAGCGGATATTGCCAAACACTTCGCGGCTTTATCAACCAACGGCAAGGCGGTATCGGCATTCGGTATCGACACCAAAAATATGTTTGAGTTTTGGGATTGGGTTGGCGGCCGCTATTCGCTTTGGAGCGCCATCGGCTTGTCGATATGCCTGGGCGTAGGCTTTGATAATTTTAAAGAGCTGCTGGCCGGCGCACACGCTATGGATAAACACTTTAGCGAGACCGAATTTGAACAGAACATGCCGGTGCTGCTTGCTTTGATGGGGATATGGTACAATAACTTTTTCGGCGCGCAAACCGAGGCCATTTTACCGTACGACCAGTATATGCACCGTTTTGCGGCTTACTTTCAACAGGGCGATATGGAAAGCAACGGCAAATACGTCGACCGTAACGGCCGGCCTGTTGATTACTCAACCGGGCCCATCATCTGGGGCGAGCCGGGCACTAACGGGCAGCATGCCTTTTACCAGCTGATACACCAGGGCACCAAGCTTATCCCCTGCGATTTTATAGCGCCTGCACAAACACACAACCCGATAGGTGAGCATCATACTTTGCTGCTATCCAACTTCTTCGCGCAAACCGAAGCTTTGATGAACGGCAAGACCGAAGAGGAAGTAATAACCGAGCTGAAGGCATCGGGCAAAAGCGAGCAGGAGATTAAAGATATCGCACCTTTTAAAGTATTTGAAGGCAACCGCCCGACCAACTCCATCCTGGTAAAGAAAATCACGCCGCGCAGCTTAGGTTCGCTTATCGCGATGTATGAGCATAAGATATTTGTACAGGGCATTATGTGGAACATTTACAGTTTTGACCAATGGGGTGTTGAGCTGGGCAAGCAACTGGCAGGTAAAATATTGCCGGAGCTGCGCAATAACGACGAGGTGAGCAGCCACGATGCTTCGACCAACGGGTTGATCAACCAGTTTAAGGCCTGGAGGTAACATCGTGCCGGTGAGGACACCAGCATGAGCGTTTTAGAATAGCGATGGGTCTTGGAGCCTATCGCTATTTTTTTGATATCTTATAGCAATATTGATCAATGGGGGAGTTTCACATTCACAGCGAAAATGAGCGCTATCACAAAAGAGTCAGCACTTCAATAACAGGCGCCTTTGCAATTGTTGCTTTCATTTTCATCGGCGGGGCGGTAATCAATAAAGGGGCGATTGATTGGCCTACGTATCTTGGTTTAACTGTATTCATTTTCACTATCGTATATTTTCAGGCAATAAAGTCTCAACGATTTTATATTTTATCGGTCTCGATAAATGCCGATAAAGTTGAATTATCCTACACAAATCGCGAGCAAATATGTTCAATTAGCGATGCAGCCGATTGTTTTAAATTTGAGAAAACCACTGGTTTCGGCAAAACACGTGTTGTTTATTTATCGGTCTTTTATAACCAAAAAAGCCTGTTCAAGCAACCCAGAACAGGATACTGGACCGAAAGTAGATTTGATGAGATTATAGAAGCCTTTGATGAACGAAACATTTCAAAAGATAGCATATTAACTACTAAAGAACTGGTTCTCCCAAAGTATGGGCTGCATATGGAAGATGCGGGGCAAATAATCAATATGGGCGGCCCATACGTAGGCTCCTTATATTTTGAAGATGAGTTGCTCTCTCTGAACTGTGTAGCCGATAATCTATTGATTGATGAGCAAAACCGCCGGGTTTATTTTGTTAAATACCATGCTCGCACAGAATGGGGAGATCCGTTGTATTTTACAGTCAACTATTATTGCATAAACGAGGACAGGATATTTGAATCTGTGCGGGGATTTGATACGCTTTACATTAAGCCATCATATAGTACTGCCGTGATAAAAGTATTCCATGGGTTTCATGATCAATCTCCAGTTAAAAATTCGAAATTTAACTTACTCAAAGAGAACTTCTTTGAAGTTATTGATTAAAAATAGCGATGGGTTTGAAACCCATCGCTATTTTTTTGGTAAAGTACAATAACTAATTAACCGGTGGGCAGCACCTCCGGAGCTATTTCTTCTTCTTACTTAATCCTACAACAGGTAACATCTCCGGGGCAGAAAAATTGCAGAAAGCAATGGATATAGACCATCGCTTTTTTGCAAAATCGCTGAATTTTGGGTATATTTAAGCAAATGGGCGAGCCATTAGGATTATCAATTTGTTAATTGAATACGATTAACTAACAAAAAAATACCGAAGAATACCGATGTCCTTGGATTTTTTGTTGCGGATTTGATAATGGCGTTTTTGTTGACCCGGATGGTTATAAATTTGATAATCGAACATCGACACCTTGTTGAAAATATCGACAATTACCCCCCTGTTTTATTTTTGGGGTTGCGAATATGGCAATGCGTCTCTTGTTGGTGACAACACCAATAAAGTGCCGGGAGAAATATCCATATATAACCATGTGTCTGTACTTGCTGAGGAGCTTGTCCTGCGGGGTGCTGAAACAAGTTCAGCATGGCTTCCTCTTTCTAAATCGAATACATTTGGAGCAAAAAGATGCAAAGACATTTGCACGTTTACTCATCTGCACATTGTATTACTCGTTACTCAATACCGTAAACTCCGTGCGGCGGTTAAGTTTACGGCCTTCGGGGTTATCCTGGCCGTTGGGTAAAGTATTGGGTGCGATGGGCACCTGCTTGCCATAACCTTTGGCAATGATACGCTCGGGGGCGATGCCTTTGAGGATAATATAGTTCACGCATTCCTGCGCCCTGTCCTGTGATAATTCGTTATTAGCCTTATCGGTACCCAGGCCGTCGGTATGCGAGCCCAGCTCCACCTTGATCTTCGGGTTATCGTTCAGGATGGTGATCAGGCCGTCGAGTACCGTTTTTGACTCGGGTTTGAGTTCGAAGCTGTTGAAATCGTACAGGATATTGTTGATAACAATAGGCTTATTGAGCTGATACTCCTGCTGGCAAACCACGGGGTTAAACAGGGTATCTACCTTGGTTGTGGTAACTGCGGGTACAGGTGCGTATTTGGCAAAGTAATCCTTCTTTTCCAAACGCAGGCTATAGTTGTGCCTGGCGGTAAGCCTTATCTTGTAGCGGCCGGTGGCATCGGTAATATAGCTTGCAACCTGGCTGGTAAGCGAATCCAGCAGCGTAATAGTTACACCCTGCAAAGGCTTACCGGTAGCGCAGTTGATTACGGTACCAGTGAGTATGGCAGTAGGCGGCGGCACAGGTTTGGGCCTTACTATTTTGGCCTTGAACAGGTTGAGGCAACATTCGGATTCGCGGTCGGAGCTGAGATAGGCTACCGAACTGTCGCGGCTATCGGGGTAATAGTACAGATCGTCTTTGGTAGAGTTGAGCGGATAGCCCAGGTTATGGGGTTTTGTCCATGAGCTGCCCAGGGTATCGGTACTTTCAAACAAATCGAAACCGCCCATTCCGGCAAGGCCTTTTGAGCTGAAGTACAGTTTATGCTCCGCAATGCTGTAATAGGGGGCCTGTTCGTCATCTGTCGTGTTGATGCTGCTGCCTGCGTTCGTGGCATTTATGGGTTGTCCGTCGGCATCCAGGTCGCTTATCCAGATATCGGTACCGCCCTGGCCACCCGGGCGGTTAGAGGCGAAGAACAAACGTTTGCCATCGTCGGCAACCGATGGCTGCATCGAGTTGTATCCATCGGCATTTACCCGATTGAGTTTTTGCGGAGCCGACCATTTGCCTGCGCTGTTTTTACTGTAATAGATGGCCGAGATGGTTTTTTCCTGTTCTTTATACCAGATGGTAAAATACATCAGCTTACCCGAAGCGCTGAGCGACGCCGGGCCATAATGCATTTGTTGCCGGGTATCTCCGCCCGGATCAACGCGGTTTACCTTAGCGGGATTGGCCTGGTCGGCAATGTAAAGATGATTGATACGTTCGCTGCCGCCGCGCACGGAGCGCGACGAAGTGAACCAGTATTTGCCGTTGTTTACCGTGAGGCCAAAGTCGCCTGCATCGCCGTTTATGCCCTGCATTTTGGCAGCTGATGATAATGTCGGGTTTTTGATCTGCGCCTGTGCAAAAAGGCAGGTGGCCAATTCTTTATTGGCTATGGCAGTATATTGTTTATCCTTGTTATCCTTCAAAAACAGTTGCAGGTTTTTTATGGCTTCATCAATTTTTTTGTTCGAACGCAGGCATACGGCATACCAGTAGCGGGACAGAGGATAGGTGGTAACATACTTATCGATAACGTACCTGTACCAGGGCTCGGCCTGTAGCAGGTTATGGTAAAGGCGGTACGATTCGGCCAGGCGGTAAATAATATACCCGGCCATTTTTTCGTCTTCGTACACATTTTGGCGGGTCGAAAAATAAGGCACTGTGCCCTGCGTTGTGGCTGTTTTATTTTCCAGGGCTTTCTCATAATAATAGGCGGAAGTGACGTAATCTTTTTCGTCGAAAGCCCTATCCGCACGTTCTTTATAAGCCTTGTTTTGTGCCGCGGCAGCTTGAACGATGAGAAGAAGGGTGACAAATATCAATCGTTTCATGCAGATAACTTACAATCGCGGACATACCTGATCGCGGTTTGACAGGTGGTGTTTGAACAGGTAGCTGATCGATATCTCATAAGTTCCCTGCGGCATGGCTGTTTGCAGCGGCGAGGTGGTGTAGTCATAACTCATCCCGATAATGGTGTTGCCCATGTGAAAACCCAGATTGGCCACTGCGGCATCGTTGAGGCGATACATGCCGCCCAGGATCAAACTGTGATCGGCCTGGAACCTTAATTCCAGGTTCATCCCTGCAGCGCATATCTGGTTTTTTTCCTGTCCAATATACAAAGCGTGGGTGGTAATATCAACCAGTTCGGAAGCGCGTATGCGCAGGCCGCCGTGTATGGTGTAACGGAACGGGAGGGTGCCGTTAAGGCCATCGCTGTTCACCGGGTTCTTTGCCGGTGTAAGGTGTGCCGCAGCAACCCCGCCAAAAAGGTTAACGTCGTTATCGGGGTTTCCGTCGTAATAAAAAACACCGGCGCTGGCGTCAAATATCATGGCGCTGGTAGTGGTAAAGTTCTCAAAGTTAGACATCGACCCATCATAGCCCCCTGTAGATGAGTTATACTGGTTATCAAACTGCAGTTTGTTGGCGTCGAAACTGCGGTTGATGAAGCCGGCCTGTATACCAAAGCTCAGCTTTTGGTATTGATTGTCGGATACGGGGATCTGATAGGCAAACGACCCGTATGTCGCCAGGTAGTTATACCCCGCCGTGCCGGCCGACTGATCGATCATGTTGAAACCGAGCGCTACCTTATCAGAAGTACGGAGATCGCCTGATACGCCACCTGTTTTATACCCGTTATCTACCCCGCGCCACTGATCTTTCAGATTGGCTGTTATACGGGCATCGCCGTCAATAACACCTGTTAAGGCGGGGTTGAGCCACATGGGATAGGCATAATACTGCGAAAAATGCGGGTCGACCTGCGCATTTGCCGTGCCGGCCAGTACCAGCAAAAGTATTACAGTATTTAGAGTTAGTTTTTTCACTTGAGTAAAGTAATGGTTCCTTTTTTATTCACTTCGTGCCCGTTGTTCATCACTGCCTTCAAAAAATAGGTATAAACGCCCAGTGGCTCTTTAACCCCTTTATAGGTGCCATCCCAACCGTTATTTTTTTCTGCCGAACTGAAAATCATCTGCCCCCATTGGTTGTATACGTAAAAGCTTAAGCTTTTGATTCCTTCACTGTGTACATAAACCACATCGTTATTGCCGTCGCCATTAGGTGTAAAGGCATTGGGCACATAAATATCATCGGTTTGGTTGAGCGCCTGGCCTGTAACGGCATTCGAGTTGGCGCTGAGCGAACAAGGGGTAATACCCATAGCCCGCACCACCAGGGTTACGCTTTGATTCTGTTTTAATGATGATACCGTATGTGTTAAACCACTCGCACCCGAACTCGGCCCGCCATAGCTCGATCCGTTATCGGTACTAACCATATAGGTTATGGCGCCTGTTACAGCATTCCATCCAAAGGTTACACTGTTATCGGTAACCGAATTTACCGCCGCCACCGGCGCGGCTAATGGCTGCAGTATTTGCACTTGTGCAAGCTTACGGGTTGTTGTAACGCACCCGGTAAGCGTATTAGTAGCCTCGACATAATAAGTTACGTTAGCTGTGGCAACGGGTACCGATAACGTATCGCCGGTACTTACCGGTGTGCCGCCTGTTGGGGTGGTATACCATGCAAAGCTGACATTATGGTCGCTGGTATTTGCGGCCAGTGTAGCATTAGAGCCCGGGCAAACCAGGGCATCCTGGGTAGTATACTGCGGCATTGGTATTAAGGTAGCGTAACAGGCTGTTCGTTGCAATGAGTTACAGCCTTGTCCGTTTACCTGCTCAACATAGTATACTGTATTGGCGGTTAATACCGGCGTAGTAAACGAGGTCCCGGTAAACAGGGGTGTACCGCCCGTAGCTGCCGGATACCAGTTATAGGCAAATCCGCTTTGTGGGTTTGCTATGACAAACGTTGCGCGCGACTCGGCACATGTATTAACCGTATCCATAGCCAGGGTTGGTGCAGTTGGCGGGGTAGCCATATTTACCTGTATCGATGCCATCGATGAACCTGAACATGCACCATTAGAGCTTTCTACATAAAATGTTTTTGTTGCTGTAAGCGGTACTGTGGTATAGCTTACACCGGTAAACAGCAACGTTGTTTTAGCAGGGCTGTCGTACCAGTTATAGGTAAAGCCTGCCTGCGGGTTGCTTACCGAAAGCACAGCGGGGCTGCCGGGGCATACGGTTACCGATGGCTGTACCGTTGGCGGTATGGTAGGCGGTACCATAATGGTAATACCAACGCTGTTGCTGATAACCGGGGTGGTACATTGCCCGGATGAAACTATGCGGCGATAATAGGTTGTTGCCGTAATAGCGGCCGGGTCGTAATCGCTTGCTGTGGCGCCGGCAATGTTGGTAAAGTTTACATTATCGGTTGATTGCTGCCATTGATAGCTGTAGGTATTGTTGCCGCCGGCAGGCGCGCTTCCGGCAATGTTAGCTGGGTCGCCCGCCAAACAAAAACTGGTTACACTCGGTGCCGCGACGCTGTTATTGCTTACCGGTGTTAAAACCGGCAGTATAGTTACGTTTGCGGCAGTCCTCGCCGAGGCACATCCTCCGGAATTTACCGCTTCAACATAGTAAGTTGCATTTGATGACAATACCGGGGTAGTATAACCTGTACCGGTAAATAACACCGTACCGCCGGTTGAAACACTGTACCAGTTGTAGGTAACTCCTGCCTGCGGGTTTGCTATCGTTATGGTTGCAGAAGTGCCCATACAGGTATTGGTTGGGTTATTGGTTAATGCAGGCATTACCGGCAGCGCAGTAACGGTAACCTGTACACTGGCCATCGACGGGCTTGAACATAACCCGTTTGAGCTTTCGACATAAAAAGTAGTATTTGCTGATATGGGCGCCGTAACAAATGTAGGGCCGGTAAACAGCAAATTAGTTTTGGTGGCGCTATCATACCAGTTGTAGGTCATGCCGCTTTGTGGATTGCTTACCGATAAGGTTGCGGGGCTGCCCTGACAAACGGTCGCACCGGGTGGCGCCGACGGTGTGGCGGGTGGCGTCATCATAGTAAAAGCCACGCTGCTGCTGATCAGCGGCGTCAGACATTGGCCCGACGAAACCACACGGCGGTAATAAGTGGTGGTGCTAATTGCCGCCGGGTCGTAGTTAATTGCGGTAGCTCCGGTAATATTGGTAAAGTTGATATTATCTGTAGATATCTGCCATTGGTAGCTGTATGTACCATTGCCTCCTGCGGGCGTACTACCGGTAATGTTCGCCGGGTCGCCTGCCGAACAAAAGCTTGTTACAGCCGGTGCGGTAATGCTGTTATTACTTAACGGGGTTAAAACGGGCAGTATAGTTACATTAGCGGCAGTACGGGCCGAGGTACACCCACCGGCATTTACCCCTTCAACATAATAGGTCGCATTTGCCGACAGTACCGGCGTGGTATAACTGGTTCCGGTAAATAACACCGCACCACCGGCAGCAACGCTGTACCAGTTATAGGTAACACCGGCCTGCGGATTGGCTATGGTTATCGTTGCCGAAGTGCCCATACAGGTATTGGTTGGATTGTTGGTCAGCACCGGGGTTGCCGGTGCTGCTGTAGCATTTACCTGTACGCTGGCCATCGACGGGCTTGAGCACAAACCGTTTGAGCTTTCCACATAAAAAGTAGTATTGGCAGCAATTGGCCCGGTAACGTAAGTTGAACCGGTAAACAGCAAATTGGTTTTAGTAGCGCTATCATACCAGTTGTAGGTTATACCGCTTTGCGGATTGTTAACCGATAAAGTTGCCGTATTGCCCTGGCACACAGTAACAGCAGATTGCGCAGCCAGTGGTACGGTTGGCGGTGATACGATGCTTATTGTAACCACATTACTGACAAGCGGGGTAGTACACGCACCCGAAACTACTGTACGGCGGTAATAGGTTGTAGTGCTGATTGCTGCAGGATCATAATCCTTAGCAGTAGCGCCTGCTATATTGCTGAAATTGATATTATCTGTCGACTGCTGCCATTGATAGCTGTAGGTACCGTTGCCCCCGCTTGGGATATTACCCGTTATAATTGCCGGATCGCCACCCGAACAAAACGATGCTAAAGCGGGCGCGGTTATATTGTTATTTACCGGGGCACTTAAAATTGAAATGGTAACTACGTTGCCGATCACCGGCGTTGAGCATATACCCGATGTTGCTACACGCCGGTAATAAGTAGTTGTTGAAAGCAGCGATGGATCATAATCCCTTGAGGTAGCACCCGCTATATCTGTAAAATTTACGTTATCTGTCGATTGCTGCCATTGATAACTAAAGCTACCCGTTCCCCCTGTTGGCGTATTACCGCTGATACTGGCCGGATCGTTGGGCCGGCAAAAACTGTTTGTTGCCGGCGCAGTTATATTATTGTTCGATACAGTTGGATATACGGTAATGGTAACCACATTGCTTATCGAGGTAGCAACACAACTGCTGCCAAAGACTACCCTGCGGAAATAGGTTGTCACGGCTAATGAGCCCGGGGTATAGTTTATCGCTGTAGCGCCCGAGATGTTGCTGAAGCCGATATTATCAGCAGAGCTTTGCCACTGATAAGTAAACTGCCCGTTACCGCCTGTCGGCGTACTGCCGCTAATGGTTGCAGGTGTGCCCGGTGCGCAAAATGCCGTTACTGCAGGCGGCGTCAGGCTATTATTTGAAATGGCTGCCGACGGCAAGGTGGTCACATCGTAATAAGAATCGTAAACCGTGTTGCCGCTCACTATAATTTTACGCCTGATACTGTATATAATAGGCGCCAAAGTGTTATTGGTGAGTAACGATGGCGGATAATCTGCTCCTGTACTGGTGCCGGGCGCATTTCCCCAGGTGCTGCCTTGCAGCAACTCCCATTGATAGCTGCTCGGCGTCGGAGAAACCGCATCGCCCTGAATTACGATCGAGGCTCCACTGCATATCGTGATCGGCTGAGGTGTTTGCGCAAATGAACCGAATGACAGGCTCAATATAAAAATAACCGAAAAGAAGCCACTTAAAAGCAACCTGCGCATTTTATCAAGGGATAAGTAAAATGTTTTCACAGTTATAGCAATTAGCAGAAGTTCTTGTTTATCATCACCGTAAGTAGCTGCGCATCAGGCCTGTTTGTTGTATTGTCAAAGCACGATGCGTGGCTTCCGATATTTCGTTTTTCAACAATTTACCGGTGAGTTATACTTTTACGAAAGTCTTTTTAGTTTAGTTACAAGTATTTACAAAAAATGTTGAAAACTTTTGGGGTTCTGATTTATAAATATTTAGCTCGATTGCGTAAAAGGTAATCTTGCCCAGTCCGGCTTTCTTAAAGTGAAAGTTATAAAGTGTGGTAAACGCTACTCCTCCGCCCTAACTTTTTTAACAGTCAGCACATCCTGCCCGGTAGCATCACCCTGCTCTTGCAATTTGCCAAAAGCTGCAGCCGTAGCGTAATCTAAAATTTCCTGTGGTTGGTTGTTGTTATAAAAACCATAGATCAATCCTGCCATAAAACAATCACCGCTACCCGAACGGTCGACCACGCCGGCGCAGCTAAATTCGGGCGAATGGTACAACTTGCCACCGTTATACAAAGCGGTATAATAGTGCAGATGGTTATTATCGCTATCGAAACGAAAGGTATTGGCAACGGTTTTTACCTTTGGGAATCGCTGCATAATCTCGCGCGAGGTTTGTCCGGCATGATCGAGATAAGCCTGTTTGCTTTTTTTTGCATGAATGTCGATATCGATCTCCGTACCCAGCAAACTATTTGCGCTCCAGATGTTGCCCATCACCAGGTCGCAATGCTCAACCAGTTTGGGCATAATTTCGGTTGGTTGCTTGCCGTATTTCCAAAGCCGGGAGCGGTAATTCAGATCAACAGAGATGGTGATGCCTTTACGGGATGCCGCTTCTACGGCCTCGAGACAAACATCGGCCATGTGCCCGTTAAGCGCCGGGCTGATCGCTGTAAAATTAAACCACGATACATCGCGCAGCACTTTATCCCAATCGATCATCCCCGGCTTTAGGCTTGAGAACGATGAATGATCGCGATCGTAAATCACGCTGCCCTTCAGGTCGGCGCCGCGCTCCAGGTAGTAAACCCCGATGCGCTGGCCGGTATACAAAATGGACGAGGTGAAGATGCCCTTGTATTCCAGGTAATCTATCACATGGCGGCTCATAAAGTTATCGGGTAGCGCAGTGCAGTATTTTACCGGCACATTCCAGCCGGCCAGCGCCGTGGCTGCGTTGGCCTCGGCACCGCCCATATACAAAAAGAAAGGATGCTTTTCAACAGCAGAATCTTCCGGCGCGGGCGATACCCGCAGCAAAAGCTCGCCAAAGCATAACACCTTTTGTATCACCAGCCGAAGTATTTTGAAGCGTTGTTATAGCTGATATTCCGGATGATCTGGCCTATCCACTCGATATCGTTCGGTAATTCTCCGTTCTCTACATCCTCGGCAAATAAATTACATAAGATGCGGCGGAAGTACTCATGACGGGGGAACGACAGGAAGCTGCGCGAATCGGTCAGCATACCCACCATCTGGCTCAGCAGCCCCATGTTCGACAGCGAGTTGATCTGCTTGGTCATACCGTCTTTCTGATCCAGAAACCACCAGCCCGAACCGAACTGAACCTTACCGGCAACCGAGCCATCGTTAAAGTTACCGATCATGGTCGCCATCAATTCGTTATCGGCAGGGTTAAGGTTATACAGGATAGTTTTTGCCAGTTGGTTTGTTGTATCCAGTCTATTCAAAAACTTCGATAACGCACGGGCCTGGCTAAAATCACCGATCGAATCCCAGCCGGTATCGGGGCCAAGGTTAGCCAGTGCGCGGGCGTTGTTGTTACGCAATGCACCTAAGTGATATTGCTGAACCCAGCCCCGGGCATGATCCCAAATAGCAAACTGGTACAGCATAGCCGATTTGAATTTCAGCACTTCAGTCAGGCTGATCTCTTTATTGGCGCGGATCTTTTCGAATATCGCGGCAACTTCGGCATCGGTATAATCTTCGGCGTAGATCTGCTCCAGGCCATGGTCGGATACCGAACAACCGTTATCTGCAAAGTAATCGTGACGTTGTTTCAGGGCTTTCAGGTAGCTGTCGAGGCTGTTGATATCGGTATTGCTTACCTCGCCAACTTTGTTGATGTAGGCGTTAAAGCTGGCCACATCATCAGCAGCCATTGCTTTATCCGGGCGGAAGGCCGGTAATATCTTAGCTACCGCACCATCCTTAGCAATCTTTTGGTGAAACTCCAGGTTATCGATCGGGTCATCTGTGGTACAGATCACCTTTACGTTCATCTTTTTGATCAAACTCTGGATCGAATATTCTTTGGTTTGCAGCTTCGCCGAAGTTTCGTCGTAAATCTCTTTCGCATTCTTTCCCGAAAGGATAGCATCGATATCAAAGTAACGCTGAAGCTCTAAATGCGTCCAGTGGTAAAGCGGGTTACGCATAGTATAAGGCACGGCTTCGGCCCATTTCTGAAATTTGTCCGCATCGCCGGCACTACCGGTAATGTAATTTTCGTTCACGCCATTGGCACGCATCGCACGCCATTTGTAATGATCGCCATACAACCAGGCGTGGGTAATGTTATTGAAATTGATATCATTGGCTATCTGATCTGGTGGCAAATGGCAATGATAATCAATGATCGGCATATCCTTGGCAAAGCCATGATACAGCTTTTCCGCTGTTGGTGTTTGTAACAGAAAATTCTCGTCTAAAAACTTCTTCATTTTATTTGGATTTCATTGATGTAAGTGATGATTACACCGATGTTTATATTAATCTACCCGTGCCAAAAGACATGGGTAAATATGGGTATTTTTTACAATTATCCTTACAGCTTATTGCGAACTACTCACTATTCACAACTCACCACTCACTACAACGATATCCCCCGTTTCCATGGGATAAAATCATCCTGTCCGTGGCGAACGGCGCTTACCTCGATTTCGCCGCTGGCAACTTTGATCACGTAATCCAAAATACGCTCGCCCGCCTGCTCAATGGTTTCGTCACCATCGATGATCGAACCGGTATCGATATCGATAATATCGCTCATTTTTTTGTACAGGTTGGTATTGGTCGATATTTTAACAACCGGGGTAATAGGGTTACCCGTTGGCGTGCCCAAGCCTGTTGTAAACAATACCACGTTGGCGCCTGAAGCAACTTCGGCCGTTGTGGATTCCACATCATTACCCGGGGTGCACAGCAGGTTTAAGCCCGGTTTGGTTACCTTTTCGGGATAGTCGAGCACATCAACCACAGGCGAAGTACCGCCTTTTTTGGCAGCTCCGGCAGATTTGATCGCATCGGTGATCAAGCCGTCCTTAATGTTGCCCGGCGACGGGTTCATATCAAAACCAGATCCCACTTCTTCGGCACGCTGTGCATAGGTTTTCACCAGGTGGCTAAAACGGTCGGCCTTTTCCTTGTCTACACAACGGTCGATAATGTTTTGCTCAACACCGCACAGCTCAGGGAACTCGGCCAGAATAACCGAACCGCCCAGGCTCACCAGCAGATCGCTGGTATAACCGATTGCCGGGTTGGCCGATATGCCCGAAAAACCGTCCGAGCCGCCACACTCCAAACCAATGGTGATCTTACTGAGCGGTGCAGGTTGACGAACATTGTTGTTGGCTTCTATCAATCCGGCCATGGTCTGGCGGATAGCCAGGTCGAGCAGGTCGCTCTCCTTACCAACTTTTTGCTGATCTAAAATATACAGCGGTTTATTGAAGTTGGGCGAACGTTTTTTGATCTCCTCTTCCAGTATACTTACCTGGGCGTTCTGGCAGCCGAGGCTCATTACGGTAGCGCCCGCAACGTTAGGGTGGGTGATGTATCCGGCCAGCAAACCGCAAAGCGCGGTCGCATCCTGGCGGGTACCGCCGCAGCCCCCGTTATGGGTTAAAAACTTAATGCCATCCACATTGGGGAACACACGGCTCGCTTTATCAACAGCAACACCGCCCTGTACCTCGGTATACAAAACCTGCTCAACGCTGCCGCCTTCTTTAACAAGATTAATCAGTTGCTGCGCCTTGGTTTGGTAGCTGCTGTGGCGGCCGTAGCCCAAAGGTTTTACGAGCGCGTCCTGCAATACTTCGAGGTTGCGGTTTTCGCAGAAAACCATCGGTATTACCAGCCAGTAGTTGCCGGTACCCACGCTGCCGTCTTCACGGTGAAAACCGTTAAAAGTAGCGCCTGCCCATTTGCTGGTGTCAGGCTTGTGCCATTCGGCGTGATGCTGCGCAGTTAAAAAGCCGCTGGCCGCGTGCTTAACGTTTGCTGTGCTCAGCAAGCCCCCGGGTTGTATGTCGCTTTGCGCTTTGCCGACCAAAACACCATACATGATGATTTCGCCTCCGGCCGGGATCAGCACTTCGGCAAATTTGTGCTTTGCGGCTATAAACTCCTTAACAGTGTAGGTTTTGCCTGCATACTCCGCGCTTTCGCCTGCTTGCAGGTCGGTAAGCGCTACCACCACGTTATCGGCAGGATGTACCTTTAAAATTCTCTGTTTCATTGCAATTACTGTATCTGTATTATTTTACGGGATCTAAAATACCGTCGTGTAAAATATGTTTGAGCTTTTTTGCGACAGCCTCTTCAAAACCCGGCAGGATGATCAGGTTCGGGCCTCCCCAAAGGTTCTCGTTCGATAATAAGCTGTGTACTACGTGGTCTGTATTCTCGTCTTTCCAGGCCTCGGCAAAAATAGCCGCGTTATCGTCGGTCACTTTATATTCCTGGTCGTTGCTGGTACCGACGTATTCGCCTTTGGCATTCTTAACCGTTTTCATAAAGCGGATGAAAGCAGCAAAACCTAAGGTCATATTCTCCGGCGGCGTTGTTTCGGTGCGATAATGCTGCATCAGTACCGGTATCACGCGCATCTTCATTTTCGAAGAGTATTGTGCCGATATACTGATCCACTGGTGCTCGATATGCGGGTTGCGGAAGCGATCTAATACCTTGGCTGCAAAATCGTGAGCAACTTCCTGCGATACTTGATATGGAATAGCCGGGGCGATCTCGTTAAAAGATAATTGGGTAATGAACACCGAAAAGATCGGATCTTCCATCGCTTCCTTTACCGTTTTAAAGCCCGATAAAAAGGCAACGGCGCAGCTTAAAGTATGTGTACCGTTCAGCAGGCGCAGTTTCAGCTCGCGGAATATTTCGATATCCGGTTCGATCACCACGCCCGGATCGGCTTTGGCAAAGCTCAGTACCGATTTTACTTTCTCATCACCCTGGATGGCCCAAAGGCTGTATGCTTCCGAGGCAATGCGCAGGTTATCGCTGTAGCCGCACTGATCTTCCAGGCGCTCGATGGTTTTGGCATCGGGTTTGCCTGGAACGATACGGTCCACCAGCGAATCGCAGAAATAGTTATATTGATCTACCCAGTTAATAAAATCCTTGTCAAAATCGTTTTGCGAAGCCAGCTCCAAAACAATGGCCTTTAATTTCTTGCCGTTGTCTACGATCAGCTCTGTCGGTACGATAACCAAACCGCTGGCTTCGCCACTACCCAAAGCCTCATAGCGTGCGTGCAATACGGCTAATAATTTACCCGGGAAAGATACCGGCGGAGCCTTGTGTACATCACCCTCGACCAGTTGGATACCAACCTCAGTCGTGTTCGATATCACCACCTGCAAATCGGGGTTACGGGCAAATTCCAATATGGCTGCCCAGTCTTTACCGGCGGTTAAAACACGGCTGATCGACGAGCAGATGATATCTTCCTCAACCTTTTTACCGTCAACAATACCTTTAATGCCCAGGGTATATAAGCTGTCCTGGTCGTCAAACTCAGCCGACGAACCGGTATCCGTCGACTTTACTACGACTATGCGGCCATTAAATATGCCGGCACGGTTAGCTTTATCGATAAAAAAATCCGGCAATCCTCTTAACAAAACCCCGGTACCAAATTGCAGTACCTTTTCGGGCAGTTCAAATAGTTTAGCGTCGGGTACGGTTAGCCCGGGTACCTTGATCCCTTTCAGGTTACCTTTCGAAAGTATCATATTCTTCTTAGTCATCTCTTTTAGGTTTGCTCAAAAAGCGTTTTAGGGCAAAGGCTTCGCAAAGTTACAACCCTCACGCTATACAACAGGTAAACTGTATTACCCGCTTTGTAACTTTATTTGGCATTCAACTGCGCCAAGGCCCATCTTATTAAATCGTTGGCTGCTTTTAAATTATCGTAGTCGGCCGGCAGCTTGCGGCCATCGGTATATTCGTTGTAGAACCATGGGTCACCTACCACAAAAACCGCACCCTTTCCGTATCTGGCAGTGGCTACTATTACATCTTTATTATCAATCAGATCGGCTGTTGCCGGAGGTTTAACCCCGAAAGTCGATATCTCTTTAATGTAGATCTTTTTAGCCGTTTTAAATACCTTATTCGTTGCCGGGATATTGATAGCGCCGGTTTCGAAATGCGGTGTTACCACGTGGTTTCGGCTGTCCTCATTATCGTGTATGCCAAATTTAGCCAGCAAAGTATTCAGGTGTTTAAACTCGGCATTGCCGGTATCGTTATTCAGTACGATCAATACGCCGCCTGCTTTTACCCATTCGCTTACCGCGGATACATGGGCAGGTTCGATGTATTTGGTATCCGGGTTTTCTTTCGGGATATCCGGGTCGACGATTACATAGATATTGCCTTTTTTGAGATTGCCCGCCGTTGGAGCATCGTACAGCGTAGTAGTTTTTACGCCATAATTATGAAAAGCATTGCCGAAGAACGAAAAGCCGTTGTTATCCTGCTCTTCCCATTTGTAATGGAACGACAGCGTCTGACCAGTCAATGCATCCTTACGATGCTCATCGTTAAAGTACGAATCGAGGATAACGGTTTTACCTTTACCTACATTGCGATTAGTTAGGCGTTCCATTTCGACAGCGCACTGCAAAAACGCACCTGTGCCTTTCGGGTCGTTAGTGACTACCTTTTCGCTCAGATAGTATTCGTAACTGCCATCGCGGTAAGGGTTGCCGCCCAGGCCCGATACGCTTACGGTACCTTCCAGGTTGGTTTGTCCGTCGGCATCGGTTTTCACAAATTGCTTCAGGATGCCTTTGTAACCTTTTTCGGCTACAGCCAGGTAACTTTCGGGCAGGTAACCGTTACGTACGCCCTTAGCAAATGCATAAACAAACATGCTCGATGCCGACGATTCCAAATAGTTGCCTTTCGCATCAGGTTTATCTAAGATATCATACCAAACACCGCTTTTTGGATCCTGGTATTTTTGGATGGCAACGGCCAACCGGTTTAAGATAGCAATGATGTCGGCACGCTTGGCATAGTCCTGTGGCAGATAGTCCAGCACGTCAACCAAAGCCATGACGTACCATCCATCGGCACGGGCCCAGAAATTTGGCGACAAGCCGGTTTGCGGGTTGGCCCATTTTTGTTTTTTGCTATAATCCCAACCGTGGTAAAGTAAACCTGTTTTGGGGTCGCGCGCATGCTGCTCCATCAGGATAAACTGTTTGGCGATATCGTCAAAATCAGCGTCGTGGTGAAACTGCGCGGCATATTCGGCATAGAACGATTCGGCCATGTACAAGCCGTCGAGCCACATTTGCTCTTCGTATATCTTTTTATGCCAGAAACCGCCTTCGGGCGTGCGCGGCTGCTTTTTCAGCTGATCGTACAATATGGTCGCTGCTTTCAGGTATTTAGCCGAACCGGTAACATTGTACAGGGTAAGCAGGTTGCGGCCGCACAAAACATTATCTAAAGTATAAGCATCGCTTTTATAACCGGTTATCTGGCTGCCGTCGGCGCTGATCAGGTTATCCATACTTTGCTGCAGGTATTTATAATAACTTCGATCGGCTGTCTGCAACCAAACGCCTTCAATACCTTTCAGAATAACGCCTTCATCATAGTTCCAGCGTTTAAAGGGCTTTCCGGTTTTCGATGCCGTATCCGAGGGCCAGACTTTCATTACCGTTGCCGCCACTTTTTGCGACATGGGTACATCCTGCGCCATTGTGCTGCTGCACAGTGCAGCAACCGTTAATGTCAGACCAGTTTTGATCAATGCTTTCATCCGTTGTTTATTTGATAGCGATCGCGCTTTTTGCCGCACCGTTGGTAAACGTCACATCGGCCATGCTGGCTTTGGTATCGCTAACGGTTACATCCGATGTATTACCCGATATATTGAACAACAGCTTCTTGCCGCCGCTGTACGTCACATTTTCCAGGTCGACACTCTGGCTGTTGTCAATGCTCACTACCGGGTTAGGCTCATCGGTCACCAAATGTAAACCGCGGATGTATACCCCGGTGGCCTCGGTACAAACAATGCCTTTTTTAGCTTTGATGGTCATGTTATCCAGGTACGCGCCCAGCACATTCATCTCGGGCAGGCCGCGGATAAATATCGCTGTACCCGCCCCGTTGCAAACAATATTGCTTACATGAAAATCTTTAAACTGCGGGGTGGCCTCGGTAACGGGCAAGGTAACTATTTTGGGCGGAACACGGTTCTCGCCCGCCAGTACAACAGGGTCCTTAGCCTCGTAGTACATATCAAACAAAATAGCCTCGGCCCCGATGTCTTTCATATTGATATTGGTGACGTAGATGTTTTGCACCACGCCGCCGCGGCCGCGCGCCGTTTTAAAACGCAGGCCCACATCGGTACCTAAAAACGAGCAGTTGTAAACAAAGATGTTGCGCGCGCCGCCGCTCATTTCGCTGCCGATCACAAAACCGCCGTGCGCATGGTAAACGGTGCAGTTGCGTACAATTACGTTTTCGGTTGGTTTACCCAGCTTGCGCCCTGCTTCGTCACGGCCCGATTTGATACAGATGCCATCATCGCCCACATCAAACACGCTGTTTTCGATCAGCGTATTCGTGCTCGATTCCAGGTCGATACCATCGCCGTTCTGCGCGTACCAGGGGTTTTTAACCGTTACATTGCGCAGGGTTAAGTTGGAGCATAAAAACGGATGTAAATTCCAGGCGGGTGAGTTTTGAAAGGTTACACCCTCGAGCAACACCTGTTTGCAGTTATACAGCACCACCATGTTGGGACGCAGGTAATCTTTATAAACTTCAAAATCTTTGATGGTGCGGCCGGGCGATAAAACACCGGGATGATCCGCAGTTGAACCTTTCAGCGATTTTTCGCTCGGATACCATATCTTGTTGTCAGCGCTCAAAACACCGCCCGATGCAATCTTATCAGCCCATTGGGTTTCGTTGAGCTTGTCTTTCTTCACCATGCGCCAGGCATCGCCGTTACCATCGATGATACCATAGCCGGTGATGGCTACATTTTGCAAGTCTTTACCCGATATCGGCGACTTGCAACGCCCGGCTGCCTGCCCTTCATAATAGCCCTCAACAATGGGGTATTGGTTAAAATCCTTACTGAATTGCAGCACCGAATTACGGTCGAGGTGCAGGTTAATGTTGCTTTTGAGCTCGATGGGGCCGGTAAGCCAGGTGCCTGCCGGTATCACTACCACGCCGCCGCCCTTTTCGCTCATATCGCTGATGGCTTTATTAATGGCTTCGGTGTTCAGCGTCAGGCCATAGGCCACAGCTTTATAGTCGGTAATCTTAATGGTGTCGGCCTTAAAACCTACCTGTTTTACTCTGGGCAGGCTCATCCCGGGGAATTGCGCCATCGCAGCCATCCCCATTACCACCAAACCAGCGCTTAACGCAATTACCTTTTTCATTCCGGTTTATCTTAATTCGTTAATGGCAACAGGGTCCATGTCGCTGTAAACCTGGTTTTCGCCGGCCATGCCCCAGATAAACGAGTAGTTAATTGTACCGCAACCCGAGTGGATCGACCATGGCGGCGATATCACGGCTTCGTTGTTTTGCATCACCAGGTGGCGGGTCTCCTGCGGCTGGCCCATAAAGTGCATCACTACCTGGCCGGGTTGTACATCAAAGTAGAAGTACATTTCCATACGGCGGTCGTGTGTGTGCGATGGCATGGTGTTCCAAACGCTGCCGGTGGCTAAAACGGTTAAACCCATTACCAGCTGGCTGCTACGGATACCTTCGAGGTGGATGTATTTGTAGATAGTACGATGATTTGAGGTTTCCGGCGAACCGATGGTTACCGGGGTTGCTTCTTCCTTAGTTAACAGTCGGGTTGGATAGGCCTGGTGCGCAGGTGCCGATAATAAATAGTATTGAGCAGGGTTAGCCGCGTCGACACTTTTAAAAACAACATCCTTTACACCTTTACCTGCAAAAACGCAATCGAGTTTGTTGACGTTGAATGACTGCCCGTCAACCACCACTTCGCCGGCACCGCCAATGTTGATGATGCCCAGTTCGCGGCGCTCTAAAAAGTATTCGGCGCGCAATTCAGGATAATTGCCCAGGGTGATCGGTTTTTCGACCGGTACGGCACTACCCACAATTACGCGGTCGTAATGGCTGTATACAAATTTAAGCTCGCCCGGTTGCATCAGGCCGTCCACTAAAAAGTTAGCGCGCATATCGGCAGTAGTCATGGTGCTCACTTCCTTAGCGCTGTTATGATATCGTTGTTCCATTTGTTTTATTTTTTGATTTCACCGATTACTATGTGATTTCACCGATGATATTTTTGTGGTTACACTGATTATTTAAATTGTTATGATTCACAGATTTTTTTAATGATTCACTTTAAAATCGGTGGAATCAATCAAAAATCGGTGGAATCCATTCTATCTTCCCATCCATCCGCCGTCGACAGGCAGGATAACACCGTTCACATAATCGGATGCCGGTGCAGCTAAAAATACGGTTGCGCCGCCCAGATCCTCGGCTTCTCCCCAGCGGCCTGCCGGGATACGATCCAGTATCGATTTGCTCCTGTCCGGGTCGGCACGTAGTGCCTCGGTATTATCCGTAGAGATATAGCCCGGTGCAATGGCATTCACATTCACACCCTTACTTGCCCACTCGTTAGCAAATGCTTTGGTTAAGCTGCCGATAGCGCCTTTGCTGGCTGCATAGCCCGGCACATTGATACCACCTTGAAAAGTTAACAGTGAAGCGGTGAAGATCACTTTACCCAAACCCTGCTCCAGCATACGTTTGCCGATCTCGCGGGTTAAAATAAACGGCGCATCCAGATTGATGTTGATTACAGTATCCCAGTAATCGTTCGGGTGTTCGGCAGCGGGTTTACGCATAATGGTACCGGCGTTGTTCACCAGGATATCGATCCTTGGGTTCTCCGCTAAAACCTGCTTAATGAACGATTCGAGCGAAATACGGTTGCCAAAATCGCACTGATAAGCCTTGAAATGACGGCCCAGGGCGGTAACTTCGTTTTCGATAGCACTGCCGCTTAACGCGATATTGGCCGAAACGGCGATGATATCGGCACCGGCAGACGCCAGGGCCAGGGCCATTGCTTTACCAATGCCGCGGTTGGCACCGGTAACGATAGCCGTTTTGCCGGTAAGGTCGAACATTTTTTGTATTTGCATAGATATTGTTGTACTTAAGGTGTGTAATTGGGCGGAACTGAATAATTCCCAAGCAATTTTAAGGAGATTTTGCAAGTTATTGCACGATACGTCCAAATAATTTAACGCAATCGTTCCCGAAAAGATCCCTTCTCAACAGCGCAGCCCTCATGGGCGCCCTATTAAAAATAATTGACATCGGGAACAATCTCCCCCGGAAGGGGAGACTTAAAAAACTATTTAATTAAGATACGATATACTATGCAAAGCCCTCCCAACCGGGGGGGTTGGGAGGGGCCTCTTACTTAACGGTAACTTTGCCGGTTTGATAACCCACCTTGCCGTTCATATCGCTACCCTGAACGATCACCGAATAATTGGCGGCTTTATCGGCAGCATAGAACGATACCGTGGCGTTGCCGTCTTTATCTGTAACAAAACTTGGCATCCAGTGTATGGTCGAGCGCAGGTCGGCATATTTATGCGGGGCCCCTTTTACCGGGTAGCGTGGCGTATAGAACTGTTTCGGAAAGGTTAACGCTACAGGCCTGTAAATATAAATGCTGGTGGCCCGCTGCAGGTTCGGCCCGCTGCCGGCTCGAGTCGTTATCTCGAGATAGGCATAATCGGCACCTACGGGCCCGGCCGCTGTAGCCGCCAGCAGGTCATCAGTAGTTAAATTGGCTTCGTTGTAGAGCGCGTTGGCCCGCGAGCTGTACAGCACTTCGATACCTAACACATCTTCGGCGGATATATAATCCAGGTATTGTTTGTGAAACTCGTAGTGCTCATTAGCTATCCCCGTAGTTGGTTCATAAAAACGATCGACATCAACACCGTCGAACACAAAGTGTACGCGCTTGTCGTTAATAAAATAGGTCAGGTTGGTTTGTTTGGTGCTGTCTTTATAAAAACCTGTGCGGAAACCTTTTACCTTGCTGGTAATCACATCAAGTAAACTCGCTTTACCGGCATTAACCATTTCCTCCTCGGTAATCACCTGGTCGGAGTTGCCCGCGCCGTTCAGGTTTTGCGAACCCCGGATGGCGGCCCTGTCGTGAATATTAACCGCGTTTAAAACCCTGCCTGTTGTTCCGTACTGTGCTTTATCCAGTTCAACCTGGTATTTTTTGTTCGAACGGATATAGTTTAAGATAGTGCTGTCGGTATTGACGTTCCATGGTTTCAGACTAACCGGGTTGGGCGAATTGATCGCGATATGGCTTTGATCGTCGACCGAGACTCCGCCGTTAACCGTTTTGCCATGGGCATTCCGTGCCGAAAGCACATAGGTTACGCTATCTATCGGCGGGATACGGGTAAACACAAACTTGCCTTGCGCGTTGGTAGTGGTATCCCTGATGAAATGCTGTTTGCCTGTAGCCAGCAACAACACATTCGAGTTAACCATCGGTTTATTGAACAGGTTGGTAACAGAGCCTTTTACTTCAAAACTCTTCTCAGCTTCGAAGGTTGGTTTGACCGGCTGATCGATCTTTTTCAAATCGTAACCTACCCATCCCTGGGTGAGTAACAGGGCATCAAGCGCGTGCCAGGCTTCGTCGGTTTCCTGCAGGTAATAGGCAGGGTCTTCAACATAACCTTTCAGATCGGCCGAAAGCAGCATGCGCGAAGTAATATTATCAGCGTACTCGTCCTGCTTAACCTGCGAATCATCTGTTACGGCCATTGAGAAGCTGCCGCGAACGGGTTTGCCGGTTTCGTCGACCACGTTCACATGCACAGGTACGCTGTCGCGGGCAGCATAGCTCGAAGCATCGCTTTTTACGGCTATCTTTAAATTGTCGTGATGATCAATATAGGTCAGCCTTTCGCTCACAGGTTGATTGTTCACATTCACCAGCATTAAATGCGCAATGCCGGTTGGGAACAAGTTTTTGGCGATGGTTACTTTAAACGAACTGCTGTTGAGGCCGAACGATGCGCCGTAACATACTACATTGCGCGCCATGCCAATCAGATTGTATTTATTGCCTTGCCCTGCGATATCTGCTGTTGCATAAACATTAACCACTATGCTGTCGGCGGTGCGGTTATTTTTTACTCTTAAGATCACGCCCGAACGGGCCAGGGCAGGCAACTGGACAGTTTTTTGATCGCCGTTGGCAAGCGTTACTTTGGCGGTATAGGTTTTGCCTTCCTGCGGAGCGATATCAAACGTGCCCATACCATATTTAAAGGTGGTTAAACGCGCCACTTCAATTCCGTCATTATCAAACACCGACCCCTGCAGGTCGACACCCTTGCCGTCTTCGCCTATGGCTTTAAAGCCAACACGCGCAGGCAGGCCGGCTATCAGGTGGCCGCTCTCGGGCATAAACTGCAGGTCGATATCCTGCGGGCGGTTCACGCTGATCGGGATGAGCGCTGTACGTTTAGTATCTAATTTATCCTGCGCTATAATACTCAGGTTTTTCAGCGTGGTTTGAGGCGGCAGGCTGAAGTCGACATCCATCGAGCCGTCGGCAGCAGTTTGAGCCGCGTTGCGGAACAATACTTTTTTACCGTTCAGCACTTTCATCTGCATAGTACGCAGGCCTGCCGTTTGCCCGTCGAGGCTGTTGAACTGCATGGCCACTTTCACATTGTCCTTCCCGGCAACGCTGGTAATGGCAGGCTTCAGGTTAACCATCCAGGTGTCGTACCCTTCGTTATTGATATAAAATGTTTGTTTGAAAAAGTAATCATCGCCAAAATTGCGCATCCAGTTGGTGTAGGCCCTAACAGTATACGAGCCTTCGTGCACATACATGCCGCTTAACGCGATGTTGCCCCAGGTAATGCCGATAGCTACCGGGAACACAAATCGTTTTACAACAGCGTTGCTATCATTCACAAGTTCCACGTATAAGCGGTTGCTTTGTTGCGAATAGCCGATGGCCTGGTTCATCAGGTAACCTTTAAACCAGATGGTATCACCGATAGAATAATAGGGCTTATCGAAATGCAGGTACAGTTTTTCGACCGGCAAGGCGTCGTTATAAGCGTTGATCTTGCCGACCAGGTTATTGATGCTTCCGGGAGCTGGCTGCGATTGCGCCATAGCCATCATACCGGCGAAGTTGAGCAGTATAAGCAGCTTAAAGGTTAGGATTTTGTGGTGCATGTTAGTTCAAAAGATAGGTATAGTCGTGCTTTGACTAAAATATAGTCAAGAGGTTTATTTACAGATGCTAATATTCTGATTTATTTATGAAATTAAATATCATTAATATTCAATTCATTAAGCCCCGTTTACACTTAAAGTAACATTTATTTTACCGGCAGCGGTGCGCCGATAATATTCATTTCGTTAGGCCAGGCTTCGCCAAGTTCGGTCCACAGTTGCGTCGAAGCAAGGTTATTGCGCAAAGCGTACCATGGGTACCATGAGGAAAAGCAAGCCCTTCCTACCGGGGAGGGTCGGGTGGGGCTACCGGCTCCACCCTGAACCAATCAAAATCTGCATATCCCGAATCGTTTATCTGGGTAGTGCGGGTACAGAAGACACCAACCCTGGCGCCAATCCAGCGGCCAACCTCGGCTTTAAACTCCGTGCCTGCATCGGTAAACGTTGTTCCGTCCAAACTATAGCTAAATCTGCATACCGCTCCTGCTGTTACTTTTACACGCAGGTATACCGTCGGCTCTGCCATTTTCAGCAGGGTTTCTTCTTTTTCCTTATTTCCTTTCACAGCATCTTTGCAATCAATATAAGTGAGATATATCCCATCTTTTTTATAATGCATGGTCAGGCCTGCATAACTGAACCCCATCATTACCAAACCGGCTTTTTCATCCAGTTTGATGTTGGGCTTAAAGGTCATTTTGGTGGTGGCCATAAATTCATCGGCAGGTGTTTTCTGCAGCAGTACATTCGGCGCCTCCCACAAATTTTTAACCGTGTCGGCAGACTTGTACGAGAACAACCTTAAATAACCTGCGTTAGTGGTAGCCAGCCAGGTTGATTTGGGGTTGGCCATCCATTGCCATTGTTTACCCAGCTCCACGGTGTTAAACTCATCGCTTTCGGCAGGGGTTTCTATCGGGTAAACCTTCCCTACATTGGGTTTTTTATACGTCGTTACCGGCTCTCCTTTGCCCGTATGGTTCGGATCGGTACCGATAACCGGCCAGTTATCCACCCATTTCATGGGCTGCAAATGTGTTACCCGGCCGTAGGGCCCTTTATCCTGGAAATGCAAAAACCAGTCTTCGCCGGTTTGGGTATCTACCCAGGCGCCCTGGTGCGGGCCGTTAATGCTCGTTTTACCCTGGTCCATCACCACTTTACGCTCGTAAGGGCCATAAATGTTTTTTGAGCGCAGCGCCAGTTGCCAGCCCGCAGGCACGCCGCCTGCCGGGGCAAAAATGTAATAATAGCCATTGCGCTTATACAATTTCGGGCCCTCAACAGTCGGGTCGGTTTCGTGCCCGTCGTAAACCATTACACCTTCGTCGATTACTTTGGTGCCTGCGCTGTTCAGCTTGTTAATGGTGATGATGCTTTTGATGCCCGCGCGGCTGCCTGCCCATCCATGTACCAGGTAAACGGTACCGTCGTCGTCCCACAGCGGGCAGGGATCAATTAGCCCCGAACCGCCGGCAACCAATACCGGTTCGCTCCAGGGGCCGGCAGGGCTCTTAGCTTTCAGCACGTAAATACCATAATCGGGATCGGGGTAATAGATATAAAACTCGCCGTTGTGAAAACGGATGGCCGGCGCCCAAACGCCATCGCCATGCTGCGGTTTCGAAAAATGATCGTACGGCGGCTGGCGAAACAGGGCATGGCCGATGATGCGCCAGTTCACCAGGTCGTTCGAGTGCAGGATAGGTAAGCCCGGCATATCCTCAAAGCTTGACGACACTAAGTAAAAATCGTTGCCCACGCGTATGGCATCCGGGTCGGAATAATCGGCGTTCAATACCGGGTTTTTGTAAGTGCCGTTACCCTGGTCGGCCACCCAAACTTTGGATATGTACCTGTTTGATGACGCGGGCGCCGGGCTAATATTTTTTTGCGCTAAGGCGTTCATAGTAAGCAGCAAACAAACTGCCGCTACGGTATTTTTCATAAACGGTTTATATTTAGTGTCAGGTCTGCAATAATAAAAGCTATAATGCAGGGGGTTAAGGGGCTACCGGATCCCAGGCATCCCTGCCTGCAAAAATATTGACAAGCGTATATTCCTTAGCTTCCTTATCCGTTAACTGGTGCGACCATGCCACCCTCGCTTTGGGGTTAGCACCCGGCCCGGTGCTTTTGTACTCGGCATAGTAGGCGGTTTTATCCTTATCCAAAAACATGTTATCGCCTTTCCAGGGGTTCCAGCCTTCGGGCAGTATCTGGCTGCCTAATTCGCAGCGGATGTATACCGTTTTGGCGTACGATCGCCATGGCCTGCCCAGGTAAGCTTTGTGCACCGAAGTATCGGCAACGATCTTACAATCAAACAATACGTAGCCGAATTTTTGACGCTGCGTAGTAGATGCCGCAGTAGTGAACGAGCTGATCAGGTTTTTGATGGTGCAGTTTTGGAACACACAGGTAGCCTCGCCAAAAATAAAATCGGTGGTGCCTTCGATGTAGCAATCTTTATAGTACTGGCGGCTCGCTTCGTTCGATACATACAACGTATCCTGGTTACCCAGTATACGGCAGTTTTCGATCACGCAACGGTCGCCCTCCACGTGCAGGGCAACAGCCTGGCCGACACGCCCGGCAGTATTTTCGATGGTCAGGTTTTTGGCTATGAAATCATTACCCTGTACCAAAACCGTATAGGAGTTAAACGTGGTGAATTTATCCTTGCCGAACATATCCTTACCGCCGGGAATAGCCTTACCCGAGTAATCGTTATTGGTGATGATGGTGTTCGCTTTATCCTCACCCAACAAGGTGATCTGGGTTTTCCAGGTCGGTACCACCAGCTTTTCGTGGTAGATACCTTTTTTAATATGGATAATTACCCGCTGGCCAAAATCACGCACCGAGTTTACCGCTTCCTGGATGGTTTTGTAATTGCCGCTGCCATCCGGCGCTACCGTAATATCCTTAGGATAAACCGGACCCTGTGCTTTAACCTGCACAATCAGTAGGGCAGAAAACAGGAATAGTGCTAAATGTTTCATCGTTATTTAATGCCCTCCAATACTTTGCTTTCGGCACCAAAGTTAAAAGTGGCTTGTGTTTTTGAGCGGCCGGTATCGGTGTTCTGCAATGCGATGTGTGCCGAACGCTCGCCGTTGATGCTCATAAACACATCGGTAGGCGTAAAGCTGCGGATCCCATCAAAAGTGAGCGTATTGCTGTTTTCGATGTAGATGAGCTGTTTACTATCGGTCACGTTCATCGTAATGTTCTTCAGGCTGATATCCTGCGCTTCGATGAACTCTGCGCCGCGGGTGGTTTTAAACACCATGTTTTCGAGGTGAATGCCTTTGATGCTCATTTCGGGTAGCCCCCTTACAAAAATGGCTTCCTTAGCGCCGTTGCAGGAGATATTACTTACGTAAAAATTGCGAAATTGCGGTGTACCCTCGTTAACCGGCGGAAAATCCTTCAAACCGAGCGTCGAGCCGGCTTTGCTCATGTAGTACATATCAAACAAAATGGCTTCGTTTACGATGTTACGCATCGCGATGTTTTTGATATAGATGTCTTCTACAATACCGCCACGGCCGCGGACAGTTTTAAAACGCAGGCCAATGTCTGTACCGATAAAGGTACAGTCGGTCACGAAGATATTGCGCGCGCCGCCGCTCATCTCACTGCCGATCACGAAGCCGCCATGGGCCCGGTAAACCACGTTGTTACGAATCACCACGTTCTCTGTCGGTTTGCCGCGTTTGCGGCCGTCTTCATCCCGGCCCGATTTGATGCAGATACCATCGTCACCGGCGTCAAAAGTGCTGCCCTCAACCAATACGTTCTTACACGATTCGATATCGATACCATCGCCGTTTTGCGCATTCCAGGGATTTTTTACATGTACATCCTGCAGGGTCATGTCTTCGCAAAGTAAGGTGTGCAGGCACCAGTTAGGCGAGTTCTCGAAGGTGGCGTCCTTCAGCCAAACCTTTTTGCAATTGGTTAATACGAGCATGTTGGGGCGGAAGAAATCTTTATACTCGGCATAGTCGCTGAGCGATTTGCCGGGTTGTATCGTACTCACATCCTTTACTTTCATCCCTTTTAAATAACTTTCGGATGGCAGCCAGCTCCTTCCGTCTTCGCTTACCACACCGCCCGATGCAACCAGCGCTTTCCATTCCGATTCGGTCAAACGGTCCTTGCCGATAGCGCGCCAAACACCGCCGTTCCCGTCAAAGATCCCGGCACCGGTAACGGCCACATTAACCAGGTCGGTACCCGATATCGGCGACTCGTTACGAACAGCCGGGTGCCCTTCGTAATTACCTTTTACCAAAGCGTACTGGCTTTTATCATCGGTAAATAAAACCAATGCAGCTCTGTCGGCATGCAGGTTTACATTGCTTTTTAAAACGATGGGCCCGGTTAACCATAAACCCTGCGGTATCAGCACTACACCGCCGCCTTTGGCGCTGCAGGCTAAAATGGCATCGTTAATGGCACGGGTATTCAGGGTAATACCATCGGCTACGGCGCCGTACTTTTTAATGTTGAAGGTGTCTTTTTTAAACACTGGCATTGCGGCCTTGGGCAGGTTGCTCCACGAATATTTTGCAGGTGCTTTTTGTGCCGATGCCTGTAGTATGCCCAGGCTGATCAGCAATGCGAAGGGGATAGATCTTGAGAATCTCATTTTATTATTAATAGGTTATGTTAATCATTTTGCCGCAGGTGCTACAGTCGGTGCGTTTGCCCCTTTAACTATCCTGTTGGCCAGGTCTAATTTCAATGTGCGGATATCTGCCAGTACGATCTGGGCTACTTTACGTGCACCTAACTCGTTAAAGTGCGTATCGTCCATCTTACCATCCGGGTAGTTCGGGTTTTCGCCTGGCGCAAGGTGGTTAAACAGCATTTTAGAGTTCTCCACACCATATTTTTGCAACACGGCCTGCCACTCCTTATCCAGATCGATCATAGGTACGTTTTGTTCTTTGGCTACCTGGCGCACCAGTTCCGAATACGTATCGTGCGTGCCCTGCACATTGCCCGATGCATCGAACTTACGGCGGGCAACCGGGGTTAACAAAACCGGGACACCTTTCTTATTGCGCGTTTCGGTAATGAATTTTACCAGGTTGGCTTTAAACTCTGCTTCAGGCGTATAGGTTTTTTTGGTTGGGACCTCGTCATTATGCCCGAATTGAATGAACACATAATCGCCTTCTTTCAGGTTCTTCTCTACATCTTCCCACCTTTTTTCGGCGATGAACGATTTGGTGCTGCGTCCGTTCTGCGCACGGTTATCAACAGTTACCGACTGATCGAAAAACCAACTGAAAGGCATGCCCCAGCCTGTTTCGGGATAGGTTTTAACCTGTTTATTGGCCATGGTCGAATCGCCGATGAGGTATACGGTTATCTTATTTTGCTGAACCAATGTGAACGACATTAAACCCAATAAGCCTATGGTGGTAATGGTTTTGAGGAGCGTAGCTTTCATAGCGCAGTGTTCTGTTATTTCAAATTTAACAAATTAAAAAGGCCGCCTGTTTAAGCGGCCTTAATATATTTACGTATTAAGCAAATTAGTATCCCGGGTTTTGAGTCAACAAAGGGTTTGCATCCAACGAAGGCTGTGGTATTGGCAACAGCTCGCTGTGATTTGGCGTAAAATATTTAGCCACAAAATCAATATAAGGCACTGTACCGGTATTGGTAATTGCACTTACCCATGCCACTTTGGTAGTACCGGCCGGGGTTGACGACGGCGATGGCGCGTACAACGAATTGCTATATACAATTGTTTGCTGGCCGGCGGTATAATACATTGATTGCGGCAGGTTGTTATACGGGGCCTGCTTATTCATCATCAGCGTTAAATTTGCCCTGGTTGCCAAGATGTTGGTGCTCAACAAATTCCATCTGATCAGGTCGTATTTACGGATACCTTCGCCACCAAATTCGAACATTCTTTCGTTTACGATAGCAGTAAAAAAAGCATCATGTGTGGCTGGTATGGTGCCAATTGAAGCTCCGCCGAAACCTCTGCTGCGCACCTGGGTAAAATAGGCTATAGCATTGGCAGTCGGGCCGTTGTTTAATTCATTATCAGCCTCGGCATACATCAATAAAATGTCTGAGTAGCGTAGTATCGGCCAGTTAACACTAAAATACTGTGACAGGAATCCTGCCGAAGTATTAAAACCAGGATTAGTTATCCAGTCTCTTCTAAATTTACCATCCAGTATCCCGGTAAGTTTTTGCAATACTTTCGTACCATCCAGGTTAAAATAGTACGGCGCAGCGGTAACATCGCGCCGGGTATCATTCGGGTCAAAAGCGTAAAAGTAGGTAGGTAATATCAGTAAAGTTGCATTACCATAGTTCGACGAGCCATTAACCAGGCGGGGGCCGTTGTAATAACCTAATTTACTATCAGATGTACCGCTGCCGCCGGCCATCGCAACCTCAAACATAATTTCGTAGGTTGGGTCGGGGGTATGCGCATCAACATAATTTTTCCATAAATTTTGATAGCTTGGGTTTAAGGCATGGGCACCGCTGGCAATTATTGCAGCGCATTCGTCCCTTGCTATCTGGTAGTACTTAAGATAATCCGAACGGCGTTCCATTAATCCCGATTCGTTTCTCAACGAATATCCGCCTCTAAATAATGCCAGGCGGGCTCTGAGGCCCCTGGCAACGCCTTGAGTAATACGTTCATCACGAGCTACACCCGTAGCCCCGCCCCAAGGCAATAAAGACTCGGCCGTTTGCAAGTCGCCAATCAACTTGTCGTAAATTACGTCGCGGTTGGTTTTAGATATAACCAATGTCGGCATATCGGCCGATGGCACAAACTGCGCCGGTACATCGCCCCAGTTCCTGATCAGTTCAAAATAAAACTGGGCGCGTAAAGTCAGCACCTCGCCGAGCAACCTTTTTGCCGCGGCCTGATCACTTGCCGAGCCGCTGGTGTATTGCGACATTAACGGAATATATTTGATACAGATATTGGCCCTTTCAATTCCCTGGTATAATTGTTCAAAAGGACTTTCTAATTGGGTATTTGAAGCGGTCGCGCCATAGCGGGCAATATCTCTCCGGTCGCCGTCAAGCGCAGCAGTCGAATTAGGGGCGCCCAGCATTTCATCGTTATCATAGGGGTAATACATGCTTAGCCTGATGCCATAACCATTGTCTCCGGTTAGTTTGGCATACACGCCCATTACCACATCGGTGGCCAGGGTTACATTGCTAAATGCTTCTTGTGTTGAGAAAGCCGATACCGGCGTTTCTGTAAGATATTTTTTACACGAGCTGATTAACGATGCCGTTGAAACAACAGCTACCATTAAACTACTATATATTAATTTCCTTTTCATCCTGAATAATTTTTAAATAGTTATAAACTAAGGTTTACACCAAAAATATATGTCTTTGCACGCGGGTAAGCGGCATAATCAACGCCAGGGGTTAAGCTGGTCGCCCTGCGCGTATTGGCTTCAGGGTCGTACCCGGTGTAGCCGGTTATGATGCCGATATTATTACCCGTAGCATATACTCTAAGTTTACTCACTTTTATTCTCTTTAACAGATTGTTGCTAAAACTATAACCCAGGGTAAGGTTGTTTAACCTGATAAACGATGAGCTTTCCAGAAACTTTGAGGCCATATAGTATTGCGCAGGGCCCGTAATTGGAACCGGTTGTGTTGCATTGGCATTTAAAGCGGCAAGCTGATCGGGGGCTATGCCCGTAGCCGTACCCGTGTTTTCGACCTGAGCGCCATTGGCATCAATGGTTTTCCACCGGTTAGCAGCAGAGGCAAGTAAATTGGTATTGGAAGTGTAACCATTGGTAAACTCAATTGCATTGGCATTGAAAACCTTACCGCCAGCCTGGAAATTGATGAAGAAACTCAAATCAAAGCCTTTATAGGTAAATTGCTGATTTAAGCCGCCTGTAAATTTAGGCACAGTGTTACCCAGGACAGTTTGATCCGCCGTTGATAATACCGGGTTACCATTCGCATTTAATGTCGGATTAGGGTTAATTAATTTAAACTTTGTCATGCCTGGAAATGGTGTTCCGATAATTTTCGACGGATCAACATAATTAGCGCCTGCTTTCAAAGTATATTTTTTTGATGTCGGATCATAATCAAAATCGCTGGTTGTATAAAAGCCATCGCTGACATAACCATAAGCTTCGCCAACCGGCTGGCCTACCTGTACAATAAAATCGGCAGGGGTTCCCGAAACACCGTAGCCCGACGATTGCAGGAAGGAGTTTTGGCCCGATGCAAGCGCTACGATTTTGTTCTCGTTATAGGCTATGTTAAAGTTGGCCGTCCAGCTAAAATCCTTAAATTGAAGCACGGTTGCATTTAACTGGGTTTCGATCCCCTGGTTTGAGGTGCGCCCAATGTTCTGGTATTGCGTTTGATAGCCCGAACTGGTAGGGATGCTCGCATTAAGTAGCAGATCTTTAGTAGTGTTTCGGTATGCATCTATCGAAACCTGGATCCTGTCATTTAGTATGCCAAAATCTAAGCCTATGTTTTTTGATACGGTTGTCTCCCATTTCAAATCAGGGTTAGCCAATGATGATGAGCTAAAGCCAATATTAGAGGTGTTTTTGTTAAGCGGGTACAGCGTATTGGCAGCAAAGGCTGTTTGGTAAAGATAATCGGAGATACGGTTGTTTCCGGATGTACCATAGCTTAACCGTAACTTAATGTTCGACAGGGCTCTGAAGTTCTGCATAAAGCTCTCGTCGGATACCTTCCAGGCAACCGAACCCGAAGGAAAATATCCCCAGCGGTTACCATCGGCAAACTTTGACGAGCCGTCGGCCCGTAATGTAAACTGAGCAAGATATTTTTTATCAAATGTATAATTTACGCGGGTAAAGAACGACACCAGGTGGTTTTCATAAACGGTTGGCACCGGGTTGCTCACAGCCAGCGTGCCCAGGTTGGGCTGATTAATGGCATCTGTTGAAGTTACGCCGATCGGGAAGAGTTTGTACGTCGAACTTAAACCATTAACATTCTGATTGTAAAATTCGTTGCCGAATAGCACACTTATATCGTGATGCTTCGGCTTGAATGACGCATTACTGAACGACAATACGTTTGAAAGGTCGAGCGTGTTGTTGTTTAAATTAGCCAGCGTTAAAATTGGCTGCCCGCTGCCATTTAAACGCGCATTAAACGTAATAATATCATCAAAAGCATTCTGTTTTTGCAGGTTATAATCTAAACCCAAAGTTGTTTTAAATTGCAGATACTTATTGATGGTATAATTTATATATCCGTTTAAATCCAGTACGGTTGTCGTATTTTCTCTAAATTGAGCCGCCGAGTTTACAATTGGGTTAAGTATGCCCACATTGTTGCCGGCCGCCAGCGTTTCGGCAAGATAATTCGGGTCGAATGAATCGGCGCCTTGACCCGGAAGATCAAAAGGGCGATACTTTACACTATTGCGCAACCCGTTATAAGTGGCGCTACCCGAGTTTGAGGTACCCGCTCCATGTACCACGGTGTTATTATAGCGTACGCCTAAACCTATTCTAAATTTGTCCGAAGCGGTGTGATCAAACTTAAAATTTAAAAGGTTACGGCCATAATCAGAGTTAACTACCGTACCCTGTTGCTCGTTATTGGTAAAGCTGATGTTAAACTGCGTAGCCTTTGTTCCCCCGGTTACACTGATGTTATGGCTTTGCTGAAAAGCATGGCGGCCCAATGCACGTTGCTGCCAGTCAACAAACGGTATGCTTTGATAGGTGTTTAAACCTGCCCATGTAGCACCATAATCAGGTATAAAGTTGGTTGTACTATCAGAAGCAAAGCGGTTTCTTTCCCACTGATAAACAACAAAATCGTATGGATTTAACACGGCTAACTCCCTTGCCAGCGTTGCTACACCCACAAAACCGTTGTAACTAACGGCTGTTTTTTGCTCGCGACCTCCTTTGGTTGTAATAATCACTACGCCATTTGCACCGCGTGCACCATAAATTGCAGTCGAAGCGGCGTCTTTAAGCACGTCTATCGACTCTATATCCTGAGGAGATAGACCGGTTAAACCGTTTTCAACCTGCACACCGTCAATAATGTACAACGGCGAATTATCCTGCGTTATTGAACCGCCGCCACGTACCCTTATCTTGATGTCGGCATCAGGAGAGCCCTCCGACTTAGTTACCTGTACGCCGGCCAGGCGGCCTGCCAATGCCTCGGCAGCCGAGTTCACCGGAATGTCTTTAAGTTGTTTTGCGGTTACTGATGATACCGAACCCGTGAGGTCGCGTCTTTTAACCGTTGCAAAACCTACAGCCACTACCTCATTCAGTTCTTTTGACTCATTGACCAGCGAAACATTCACAACAGTACGGTTACCAACGCTTACCTCCTGGGTAGCATAACCAATGTAACGAAATACCAGTACTACATTCTGGTTGTTTGCGATGGTTAATTTAAATTTACCATCTACATTAGTTTGTGTGCCGGTGGCAGTGCCCTTAACCAGTATACTGGCACCTATTACCGTTTCGCCGGTTGCTTTATCAGTAACAGTACCTGTAATTTGCCGGGTAGTTTGTGCCTTTGCAAATATTATTGCAAATAACAGCATAATAAGAAGTAAAATTTTCCTCATAAAATTAGGGTTAGTTTGTTTTTGGCATTGTTTATTATTTAATTTAATAACAGTCAGGTCAACTTTACGTTAGCATTTGTGAAAAATGGCAACCATTGTTTTACAGCGCTCATGCAGTTGCATAAACACCTATTTAAAAAAAACATGCTTTTTACAATACTTTCGGTTACAGTTGGTTAAACTGTTTAACGGTTTAAAAAGGATGGTTTATAATCTCCCGCAACAATTTTAGGTAGTTTTTGGCAACAAAAACCCAATATGGTCATAAATATTTGTGCAATCGTTGCCGGGAACGTTGCCGGATTATTATCAAAATTTGAATTATATTTGTCAATATCGTTTTTCGGCCTTTTAACGTTACCTTTATAATAATTGATTTGTAATTAAAAAAGCATGTTTGAGCCTATAACTATTAAGGATATCGCTAAGGCGCTCGGGCTTTCAACTTCTACCGTTTCAAGGGCGCTGAGAGGTGGCTACGAAATAAGTGCCGATACCAAAAAACTGGTGCTCGAATATGCCGAAAAAATAAACTATCACCCCAACCCTATTGCGCTGAGTTTAAAGGAGCGGCGCAGCCATTCGATAGGCGTGGTGGTTTGCGAAGTGGCCAATAACTATTTTTCGCAGGCCATCAACGGTATCGAATCCATTGCCTATAACCGGGGTTACCACGTTATCATTACCCAAACGCACGAGTCGTTCGATCGTGAAGTGGTGAACGTGCAACACATGGCGTCGCGTTCTGTGGATGGTTTGCTGATCTCGCTGTCATCAGAAACCAAAGACTTATCGCATATTAAATATTTACACGAAAAAGGGTTACCGATAGTGTTTTTTGATCGCGTTGCCGCGGATATCGAAACGCACAAAGTGGTGGCCAACAATTACCAGGGCGCTTTTGATGCTACCGAACACCTGATCAAAGCAGGTTTCCGTAAGATAGGGCATTTAACCAGTTCGCCAACCTTATCCATCACTAAAGAAAGGCTGGAGGGTTATAAAGCCGCTCTTGCAGCATACAATATCCCTTTCAGGGAATCGTACCTCAAAAATTGTGAGCACGGGGGCATGATCCAAACAGAGGTTGAAAGCGCTGTGCGCGAATTAATTACGATGACCGACAGGCCGGACGCTATTTTTGTAGCCGGCGATAAGCTGAGCACCGGTTGCTTAACAACGGTAAAAAAATTCGGGCTAAAAGTGCCTGCAGATATTGCCATTGCGGGTTTCACTAACTCCGATGTAGCCGAACTGTTTAACCCCCCGCTGACGTCGATCAGGCAGCCTGCTTTTAAAATAGGCCAGATAGCCACCGAAATGCTCATCCAACTGATTGAGAGTAAATACCCGGTTACCGAGTTTATAACCACCCGCCTGGATACCGAACTGGATATCCGCAAATCGTCCGAATATCAGCCGGTGCCCAAGTATACTTTCTGACAGAACCTCATTGCGCCTTATTGGCCTTGGCAGCACCTGCTTTAACGGGCGCACCGTCGCGTATCTCATCATTACCGGCCTGTACAATCTGATCGCCGCTGGTCAGCTTACCAAAAACTTCTACTTTTCCGTTAGCTTCGCGGCCTTTCTGTACCTCAACCCATTCGGCCCTGCCGCCAACCACTTTGATCACAAAAACCTTTTCGGTCGACTGCACCAGGGCTGTTTTCGGGATGACAAAAGTGCTATCGGCACCCGGCAGCGCCAGTTTTACCTCGGCATACATACCGGGCAGGAGGGCTTTGTTATCATTCATCACATCCATTTCCAACCGCTCAGACCGCAGCTTGTTATCCAGCGAGCCCGCCAGGCGGTTGACCGTAGCCGTGAATTTTCGACCGGGCATCGATCGTACAGTAAATTCGACCTTGTTCTTTTCCTTTAGCACGCCCGCGTAAGCTTCGGGCACCGACACTACCAAACGCAGGTGCTTTTGCTCCTGCAGTACAAACAAAGGCTGATCTGAACCTTTACCCGATGGGCCTACATATGCGCCAGGATTTACGTTACGCGCGCTGATCACACCGCTAAATGGCGCGCGGATATCCAGATAGCCTTTAGTTGCCAAAATACCCTGCAAAGCCGATTTGGCGGCCTGTAGCTGCGCTTCGTCGGAGTTTTTGCGGGCGGCTGCCTGATCGAGGTCGTTACCCGAAATGGTGCCCGGTGTTTTGCTGGTTTCGTACAAACGATCGTAATTGGCTTTGCTGGCCAGGTACACCGCTTCCTGCGATTTGAGCTTGGATTGTGCTTCGGCCAGTTGCGAATTGATCTCAGGGGCTTCCATGCTCACCAATAACTGGCCCTGGCTCACTTCGGAACCTACATCAACAAAAACCTTTTTTACAAAACTGTTCTCTTTGGCGTAAATGTCCACCTGCTGGTAAGGTATCAGTTCGCCGGGGATAGCCAGCGATGCGTTGAACAGGTCTTTTTTCAGCGGGGCCACCTGTACTGCAGGCGGTTGATCCATTTGCGCCTGGTTTTCTTCGTCGAGCTTTTTCTGCTCGTCCGAACCGCCGCATGAGAACAGGCTAACGCTTAATGCGCCTGCGATGATAAAAACCGGGGCTTTTTTAAATATATTGTTCATACAATTCATGATCATCAATTAGCTGGGATATAGTGTATACTTTCTTCGTCTTCGGGATCTAACGATACCGATTTTGTGGAGGCTTTGCCTTGCACCCAGGCAAACACCATGGGTAAAATAAACAGGGTTGCAAAGGTCGACATGAGCAGACCGCCGATAACCGCGCGGCCCAGCGGTGATGCCTGGTCGCCACCTTCGCCTAAGCCCGATGCCATGGGTATCATCCCTACGATCATGGCCATACTGGTCATCACGATAGGGCGCATCCGGATGGCCGCGGCTTCTTTGGCTGCCAGCAGGGCATTGCCGCTATGCCTGCGCAATTGCTCGGCATTGGTAATAAGCAACACCGAGTTGGAGATAGATACCCCGACAGACATGATCATCCCCATGTACGATTGCAGGTTGAGCGTAGCGCCGGTTAAGCGCAGCAACAGCAGCGAACCCAGCATTACCGCCGGTACGGTAGACAGTACCACCAGCGATACTTTAAACGACTGGAAGTTTGCCGCCAGCATTAAAAATATCACCACAATAGCTACAATTAATCCGCCTTGCAGGCTGTCCAGCGTATCTACCAAAGTAGTGGTCAGGCCTTTGGTCTCGATATTTAAACCACGCGGCAGCTTACCAATTGATTTAAGCGCTTTCTGTACATCGGCATTGGCCGTGCCTAAGTCCATTTTATTTAAATTGGCCGTTACCGACAGGTAGGGCAAAGCGCCTAAGTTATCATTTTCGCCATTGGTGGTATCGCGCCTGATGGTGGCCACATCGCTCAGCGTTGGCCGCGGATTATTACTTAAAACCGGTATCTCGCCGATATCGTTCACGCTGCTCATGTTATACTCGGGCACCTCAACCTGTACGTTGTAACTCAGGCCCACTTTTTCATCCACCCAAACGTTTTTCTCGGTATACCGCGATGAAGAGGTTGAAGCCAGTAACGAGCGTGAGATATCGGATACGCCAACACCCAGTTGGGCAGCACGTGTACGGTCGATATCGATATCGATAGCCGGGTATTTGGTCGACTGACCGAGCTGCACATCGCGCAGGTAAGGTATTTTCGAAAGCTTTTTGATCACCGTATCGGCATAAGCTTCGTTTTGTTTTTTGTTTTTGCCCGATATCTGTACTTCGACAGGTGTCGGCGAGCCCTGGCTCAGGATCTTATCCGTCAGCTCGATCGGTTCGAAGGATAATTTTACATCAGGCATTTCCTGGTGCATTTTTTTGCGGAAAGCTTCTTTCAGGTCGTCGAGGTTAACCCTGTAATCCTCTGTCAGGTTAACCTGTAACACGGCTTCCTGCGGGCCTGCCATAAACAGATAGATGGGGCTGGTTGAGAACTGGCCAGGGTGCTGCCCGATAAATGCCGATGTTACGGCGATGTGTTTTTTACCAACAAGGTCTTCGAGCACGTGCAGGGTCTTCACCATATCCATTTCGGTACGCTCCAAACGGGTACCATCAGGTGCGCGCAAACGCACCTGGAACTGGCCGCCGTTAACCTTTGGCAACACATCGCGGCCGATGGTTACCAGCATCAAACCAGCCAGCGCAATGGCAACGATCACATACAAACTAACGATGGTTCGCCGGTAGCCAACGGCATTATCCATGCCTTTTAAATAGCGTTCGCGCAGTTTTTCGAATTTTGATTTTTTGCTTTCGGGCTCATGTTCGGCTCTGTGCAGCGATGCTTCTTTTTGTTCGGCAGCGTCGTGCTTATCCAGATGATATGCCTTTTCGGGATGATCTTTATCTACATTATGATCGACCATCAGCCAGTTGGCCATGATCGGCACAAAGGTTTGCGATAACAGGTACGAGGTGATCATAGAAAAACCTATAGCCATGGCCAGCGGCAGGAACAATGCGCCCGGGATGCCCTTCATGGTTAAGGCCGGGGCAAATACCGCCAGGATACAAAACAGGATGAGCAATTTAGGGAAAGCGATCTCTTTACAGGCATCCCAGATGGCCAGTGCCTTGGGTTTGCCCATATCCATGTGCTGGTGTATGTTTTCGATCGTTACCGTGGATTCGTCGACCAAAATACCGATGGCAAGCGAAAGGCCGCTCAACGTCATGATGTTGATGGTTTGATGGAAAAGCGACAGGAACAATATGCCCGAAATGATACAGGTTGGGATGGTGAGGATCACGATCAGCGCCGCGCGCCTGTCGCCCAAAAACAGCAATACCATTAAACCGGTGAGTATCGCACCGATAGCGCCTTCGCTTACTAAACTTTTTACCGCGTTAATCACATAAACCGACTGATCGAACTCATAGGACAGCTTAACATCCTCAGGTAACAAACTTTGAAAGCGGGGAATAGCTTTTTTAAGATTCTGTACTACTTCCCAGGTAGACGCGTCGGCCGATTTGGTAATGGGCAGGTAAACCGAGCGTTTGCCGTTCACCAGTGCGTAGCTGGTAGTAACATCGGCGCCATCTTCAACGGTAGCCACATCTTTTAAAAACAGGGTCTGTACACCGCCTTTATATAATGGGATGTTCTCAAAATCCTTAATCTTTTTAATGGTGGTATTACTCGGCGTAAAGTAGTTGTAATCGCCAACACGTACGTTACCTGCGGGCGATGTCTGGTTATTATCGCGCAAAGCGGCAACTACCTGGTCGGGCGTTAAATTATGCGCACGCAGTAACTGCGGGTCGACTTTAATCAATATCGTACGGGTATTGCCACCAAATGGCGCCGGGGCAACCAAACCCGGGATAGAGGTAAAGCCCGAACGAACGTAAATATTGGCCAAATCGAGCAACTCATTATTCGTTCGTTTGGGGCTGCTCAGCACCAGCTGGCCGACGGGTAAGGTCGATGCATCAAAACGGAGGATGAACGGCGGGTTGGAACCATTCGGGAATATGGCCTGCGCCCGGTTGGAGAAGGCCGTGACCTCGGCCGAAGCCTGCGCCATATTGGTACCTTCGTAAAAAGTAAGCTTAATGAGCGTTAAGCCCTGGATGTTTTTGGTTTCGATACTTTTTACACCCGAAACATAGAGCAGCAAGTTAACATACTGCTTACCAAAATAAGCTTCCATCTGGTTCGGGGTATAACCGCCGAAAGGGTGCGACAGATAGATCACCGGCAAATTGAGATCGGGGAAGATATCGATCTTGATATTACGCACGGCATTGATACCGAAGAAAAACAAGCCTGCCACAATAACCAATATGGTGATAGGCCGCCGTAATGCACTTTTAATTAAACCCATGTTTTTATTTTAAGTAGAAGCAGAGGTTATGCAAGAGTCAAGAATCAAGACGCAAGAGCATTTCTTTTTCTTCATTGTTCACCCTCAGTATCTTGATTCTTGCATCTTAATTCTTGATTCTTTTTTTAGAATTCGTTAATAAACAAACCAAAATCGCCTGTCGAGGCGGCTTTGTATAACAGCGCCTGCCAAACATTATTATAGGCAATATCCCTGTCTGTTTCGGCGCGGTTAAGTGTATATAAGGCCGTCGTCAGATCGACGATAGTTGTCAGCCCGTTTTTATACAAAACCGATTTTTGCAGGTAGGCGTCGGATGCGGCTTTTACACCGACAGGCGCTTCCTGGTAATTTTTGATGGCGTTCTGTATCCGTGTATCCGACAGGGCAACCTGGTTGCGCAGGTTTTGATTCACCAGGTCGTATTCGTTTTTCAATCCCATCGAATTATACTTCTGCGCTTCAACCTGCTGGTGCACGCGGAAAAGACTGGCGATGTTCCAGGTTACGCCCACGCCAACCAGGTAATTGGCACGGGTCGGGTCGGCGCCGGTAAAATAGTTTTGCGTATAACCGTTCAGGTTAGCTGCGCCGTAACTGCTGTCGAAACCACTTCCCCTGCCTTGAAAAATGCTGAAAAGCGAAAACGTTGGATACGCAAATGTTTTAAAGTATTTCGCCAATTCGTCGCTGTAAGTAATGCGGCCCTGGTAAAATTTGAGGATCGGGTTATCTTCAATCTTAACATCGGGCACGGCGTTGATCACTTTGGGGATGCTGGATACAAACAAAGTATCTAATACAAAATCGCCGGCGTCAACACCCATAAACTGTGCAAGCTGGTTGGCCTGGCCCTGCTCATAATCGAGCGCGTTGGTCAAAGCAATTTTCGCGCTCGATACATCGGCATTAGCCAATGAAGAATCGACACCGGCATTTAAACCGTTTTTGGCACGAACAACCACCACTTTGGTGATCTGCATGGCCCTGTCGAGGTTCTTTTGCTGTTCGGCGCGGATCTGTTGCGCGGCTAACAAATTAAGATAAGCTGTTGCTACACGTACTTCGTGCTGAAACTGCTCCTGGGCAAGGTCGGCCTGATTTTGGTTGAGGATGGTTTGCGCCACCTTTATCTTTTCGCGCGCTTTACCAAAAGAGAAGAAATCCCAGTTAATATTGGCCAGGTACAATGAGCCGAAAGCGGTATTCCAGTTTTGATTGGCCAATGCCGGGCCGGATGAAGCGACAGCACCGCCACGGTAGCCCGATAGCGGACCAAACTGGCTGTTCACGGTACCATAATCCTGCTGTGCCGAAAAATTGAAATCGGGCAGCGCTTCGCGCTGGTTTTCTTTGACATTGGATTTGGCCGCGCTGATATAATTGGCCTTGGCCTTGATGGTTCCGTAATTATTGAGCGCGGTTTGTACAGCCTCCTTTAAAGTTAATACCTTTTGCTGACTGCTGGCCGTTTGCGCAAACGCCATTAACACGATGAGACAAATACAGGGATTGCGGTACTTAAACATGTGAAAAAACAAATTATTACAAAGTAGACGAACAAAAGTACATTCCGCTATACTATGAGAAAAATGAATTAAATTTGTGATAAGTATTAATAAAATTCATACATGAATATTGCGTTGCATCATTTCAAACTGGTTGATACCATTTCGAAAGAGGGGACATTAACAAAATCGGCCCTGGCGCTGCATTTAACGCAATCTGCACTGAGCCATCAGCTGCGTGAGCTTGAACGCGAAATGGATACCGAAATCTTTCGGCGAACGGGCAAAAGGATGCAATTAACCGAGAATGGCACAAGATTTTTACAAAGCGCTGAAAAAATATTGGCCGAAATACGGGCCCTGCAGGAAGATATCAGTAATTCGAAGAATGGGAAAACCGGAAAATTGAGCTTTTGTACCCAAAGTTATACGGCTTATCACTGGCTGCCCGACATTATTAAAAGCTACCGGGGGCTTTCGCCCGATATTAATCTGCACATTGTTTCGGAAGCATCGAAGCGCCCCCTGGAATATCTGCTGCGCGGGGAGCTTGATGTGGCCATTGTGCGGACGCAAATGGCCAATACTAAAATACATTATGAGCCGGTATTTGAAGATCAGCTCATGGTGGTGATGAGTAAAAATCACCATTTAGCTTGTAAAAAAGTATTCGAGATTGCAGATTTTCACGATGCCGAAGTGATTATGCCGGCGTACGACGCATCGTACCAGGATACGCCCCTGATCGAGCACATGATACAACAGCAGCATATCAGGATCAGTAATCTGCAACGAATACATTATACCGATGCCGCCATCGAAATGATAGATGCCGACCTGGGTATTGGCGTTATAGCCGACTGGCTGCTCAAACCATACCTGGAAAGTAAGAATATCGTAGCCATACCTTTCTCTTCGGCTATTGCGCCCCGTACGTGGTATGCCGCCACCATTACGCAAAGCTGCGCAATACGCAATTTTGTGCAGTGTTTGAAAGTGTATTTTGGGTAGGTGATTTAAGGAAGGAAACTGCGATAAAAATATGCCAATATCAAAATGTTAAAAAATTAAACTCCTACAATAAATCGTGGTCAAAGCAGTTTAAATAGATGTTTTTAAATTGTTTACCGCCATGAAATCCATCATCAAAAACCTGACCACGCTCGGCATCGGGGCGTTTTCACTACTTATTGTTACTGCAGCCAGCGCACAGCGCGTACGCGTTGGTATAGGCTTTGGCTTTGGTTATCCGCATTATTATTATAACCCTTACGGCCGTTATTATGGTTACGCTTATCCGCGTATCGGCCTGTCTTTCGGTTACCTGCCTTATGGTTATATACCGTTTTATTTTGGTACCGACTTATATTACCTGAATAACGGCGTTTATTACCGCCAGTATGATGATCATTACTATCATGTGGTTGCCCCGCCGATCGGTGCCGAAGTGCCCAAACTGCCAGGCCACGCCCGTTCGCTGATGATCGATAACCAACAGTATTTCGAACTGAACGGGGTTTACTACAAACCGAATATTAAAGCCGATGGCACTACCGATTATATCATCACCGGTAAGGATGGTGTGCTTAACACCAGGGTGGTCCCTGTTCCGCCTGCGCCGCAAGGTAATGTAACACCACCGCCGCCGCCTGCACCACCGGCTAATGACCAGCTTGCCCCACCGGCAGATCAAAATGCGCCAGCTGCGAATGATCAGCTTCCGCCACCACCAAGCGATGAGCCCGCACCAAAAGTTGGCGATATTGTCAGCGCTTTACCCAATGGTTGTAAAGCCGTTACCGTGGCCGGTAAAAAATACTTTGTATCAGCATCCGATGTGTATTACGAGGAGTTTAACAACAAAGGCAAAGTAAACTATAAAGTTGCCGGCGTGCCCGAAACACAAAACCAATAAACTAAATAAATATAATTGTTAGAGCCCGGGCGATTGTCCCGGGCTTTTTCATTATGACCGCCTGCTTATAAGCCGAATTACCCGTTGCGTTGTACAAACTTTTAGCTGTACAAGCTGTATATTACAGACTGAAACTTTATTGTTTGAACTGATCAATAAAACAAAGGGCTATCGTTATTAAACGCAGCCCCGCTTGTTTTCAAAAAAAATCTTAAAACCAAGGTAAATTTAAATAATTTCTATCAAAAAGATATAGAAAATAGTAATTTTTAAATTTTTTAATGAAATTCCTATAGAAATGACATTATTTTTTTATAAAATTGAAAATAAAGTGATTTTGTATTGATTAAATTCAATTTTTTATAGCTAAATTTTGAACTTTTAACCGGTTAACTTAATTAATTACACTCAATAATCATCTTTTGATCAATATTTAACCAGATCATATTGGAAGGGGAACAAAAATGACCGAGCACGCTTACTTTAACCAGTATCAACCCACACCCAATACCTGGGACGAAATGTTTGGCCCGGATGCCAAGATCCGCAAGCATTATCAAAAAGTGATCAATTATCTCACCAAAGAATCCATCGACGACCTGAACAAAAAGGAAGACCTGGCCAAGCGTTTGTTTATGAGCCAGGGTATCACCTTTACCGTTTACAACAGCGGCGAAGGCATCGAGAAGATCTTCCCTTTCGATATCATACCGCGCATCATCACCGGCGACGAATGGGCCTTTGTTGAAGAAGGCATCAAACAACGCCTGCATGTGCTCAATTTATTTTTGAAGGACGTTTACAGCAACCAGTTCATCATTAAGGATGGCATCGTGCCGATAGATATCATTTACTCGTGCCCGCATTTTTTGCGCGAGATGTATAATGTGCAGGTGCCTTATGATATTTATGTGCACATTGCCGGTATCGATCTCATCCGCGATGCCGATGGCACTTTTTACGTGCTCGAAGACAACCTGCGCACACCATCGGGCGTGAGCTATATGCTCGAGAACCGCGAGATCACCAAGCGTTTGTTCCCCGATCTGCTACCGCAATGCAAAGTGCGCAGCGTTACCGAGTATCCCAATATCCTGTACAAAAACCTGCTTTCGCTGTCACCGAGGCAGATATCCAACCCAACGATCGTGCTGCTTAGCCCGGGTATATACAATTCGGCTTATTTTGAGCATACCACGCTTGCGCGTTTGATGGGCGTTGAGCTGGTTGAAGGGCGCGACCTGGTGGTATCGAACAACAAGGTGTTCATGAAAACCACCACCGGTTTGCAGCAGGTTGATGTGATCTACCGCCGGGTTGATGACGAGTACCTCGACCCGCTGGTGTTTAATCAAACCAGCATCCTGGGCGTTCCCGGTATTATGGATGCCTACCGCAAAGGCAACGTCGCCATCGTAAACGCCATCGGCAACGGCGTGGCCGATGATAAAGCCATTTACTCGTACGTACCCGATATGATCCGCTATTACCTGAACGAGGAGCCCATACTCAAAAACGTGCCAACCTATCAGCTGGGCAACCCCGACGAAAAGGAATACGTGTTTGCCAACATCAACAAAATGGTGGTAAAACGCACCAACGGCAGCGGCGGTTACGGCATGCTGATGGGCCATGCAGCCAGTGAAGCTGAAACTGAGGATTACAAGAACGAGATATTGAAAAACCCGCGCGATTTTATTGCCCAGCCAACCATCAGCCTGTCATCAGCTCCATGCTATATGCAGGGGCAGCTCACACCTCGCCGGATTGATTTGCGGCCTTACGCCTTATGCGGCCCCGACGGTATCGAGATCGTACCGGGCGGTTTGACACGGGTTGCTTTACGCGAAGGATCGCTGGTGGTAAACAGCTCGCAGGGCGGGGGCAGTAAAGATACCTGGGTATTACTATAATGATTACTTTTATACACACCACTTTTATACATGTTAAGCAGGGTTGCATCAAGTTTATATTGGATGAGCAGGTACATTGAGCGCAGCGATGGTATTTTGCGCATGCTCAAAATCAATTACGCCTCATCGCAGGATACCGTTCAGGAGTTTACCTGGGAACCGGTTATCCGGATATTTACAGGCCTGCAGGCCGAAGAAAAAGAAGCCCTTGGCAACGACAGCCGCGCGGTATTGAAATACATGGTGCTCGATAAGGAAAACCCCAATTCGGTTTTGAATATCATAACCCAGGCGCGCGAAAACGCGCGCAGCGTTCAGGAGCATATCACCAAGGACCTTTGGCAATGCCTCAACGAGTATTACCATGTGGTCCGCGATCCTAACCTTAATTTCTGGATAGAAAAGGACGACCCGATAACGGCCCTCGATATCCTGATTAAGCAAGGGATGTTATACTATGGCACAGTTGAGATTACGATGGAACGCGGGGAAGGCCGCGCCTTTATGAACATTGGCCATTACCTGGAGCGGGGCATCCAGTCGGTCGACCTGCTCGACACCAAATTCGGGTCGCTTGATGATAACCCCGACCTGCTGACCGATACTACCTACTGGAAACACCTGCTGCTTTCGCTCGGCGGCTACGAAATCTATCTCAAAACCTACCGTAAGGGTTTTGAAGCCGAAAACGTGGTGGAGCAGGTGGTGCTGAATAACGAGTTCCCGCGCTCGGTGCTGTACTCCGTCAATCACATCCAGGTGTATTTTGAGCGGATTAAAAGCGAAAACAACATCGATAATTTCCGTGAGCTATCGTTTTTGATCGGCCGTTTGCAAAGCAGCATCAAATACAGCTCTGTAAAAACCATTAAGCAGGATGGCCTGCATGAGTATTTAACCCGCATCCGTGGCGAGCTTTTCAATATCGGCAACGTGCTCAACCAGCACTACTTTGCTTATTCGTAATTTCAAACGCTTTTATCGCAGTATTTTATAATTTTACCGCACAAGCTGATGCCAGAGTTCAAGATACAACATACTACCCGATATATTTATGATGGCCCTGTTCGCGACAGTGCTAACCAGATTATTCTTTACCCGATCCAGGATGATTTCCAGGAAGTGATCAGTCACGAGATCAAGATCAGCGGCGACCCTCATATTGACACCCATATTGATTACTACGGTAACGAAGTGGGGGTGTTTACCTATCTCGATCCGCATTACCGCCTCGAGATCACCTCAAAAATGCTGGTACACACCAAACACCGCATGTTCCCGAACGATGATATGTTTCCCGAACAGCAGTGGAATGATCTGGAACGGCTACGCTACCAGGTATCGTTCATCGATTTTTTGCGCCAGGAGCCCTTTGAGGGCCTTGCCGAAATGAAAGAACTTTTAGATGCGCAAAAGCAGCGTAACGAAACACCGTATCAAACTGCCGTGCGCTATTGCAAGTACGTATACGATAACTTCGAATACATCAAAGGCGTAACCACGGTCGAGACTACGCTCGATGAAATATGGAAGCTTAAAGCGGGTGTTTGCCAGGATTTTGCGCACATCCTCACCGAAATGTTGCGTGTGGTGAACATCCCCGCACGTTACGTAAGCGGGTACATCTGCACCTTTAAAGGTGCCATGCGCGGCGAAGGCGCTACCCACGCCTGGGCCGAGGCTTATATTCCCAATTATGGCTGGCTGGGCATCGACCCGACCAATAACATCATCGCTAACGAAAACCATGTGCGCCTGGCTGTCGGCCGTAATTTTACCGATTGCTCGCCTGTAAAAGGCGTTTACAAAGGTTCGGCAAGCCATGTGCTCGAAGTAGCGGTATCGGTAGGCAGCCATGAGGATGAGCATATTCACGAAGTGCACGAGCACGAGGTACATCCGGCACCGCCAATCAAACCGGCCAGTAAAATTGTTAAGAACAGTTACCGCGAATACCTGGAGATGATCCAGCAGCAACAACAGCAGTAATATAGTCTTGAGTCGAAAGTCTTTAGTCCAGAGTCTTTTTTACTCACGGTGCCGGCTATTTTTGCACTTTTCTGACTCAAGACTACGGACTCCTGACTCTGGACTATCCCACGGCCGGTGGCGAGCCATGCGGCCCCGCATTCGGCTTCCGCTTCCCTCTCCATTTACGGCGGTTATTTTTTTCGTGCGAATGCCCGGCCTTTGGCGCTTCAGCGCTTGCTTCTGCATTTTGTGGCTTGGCTTCGCCGGCAGGCTTTTTGTCACCGCTTTTACGGTTTTTATTACGGTTGTTGCCGCCGCCCCTGCGGTTGCCCTCGCTAAAGGTACCCGGTTTTCGGAACACGGGCGGTTCGCCTAATTCGGCAGGCAGTTCCTTTTCGGGGACGGGCCTGTCGATCATCTTCTCGATGTTCATCAGCTTGCGCTGATCGCGTTCGTTAATCAGGGTAATAGCCGTACCGGTTGTTGCGGCGCGCGCCGTACGGCCAATGCGGTGTATGTAGTCTTCGGGGTCGCCCGGTGCGTCGTAGTTGATCACAAGGTCGATACCCTCCACATCAATCCCCCGCGAAAGCACATCCGTACCCACCAAAACCCTTACCTTGCGGTTTTTAAAGTTAAGCAGGATCTCTTCGCGTTCGGCTTGCTTCAGGTCGGAGTGAAATGCTTCCACATGTATCTTCAACGCGCGCAAAGCTTTATAAACCTCTTTTACTTTTTCTTTTGTCCCGGCAAAAATAATAATGCTGCCATAGGCCGAATCCTTCAGCAGCATTTGTATCAAAGGCGTTTTTTGGCTGTCGTGCACTTTATAGATCTGCTGATCGATGCCCACCGCCGGCTGCGAAATAGCGAGGCTCACCTGCTGCGGTTCGTGCAAAATGCTTTTGGCCAGGTTGCGTATCCTGCCCGGCATCGTTGCCGAAAAAAGCAGTGTTTGCCGCTTTTTAGGCAAAAAACTGATGATGCGCATAATATCATCCTGGAAACCCATATCCAGCATACGGTCGGCCTCGTCCAGTATCAGGTGTTGCACAGTTTCGAGTTTTACTATCCCGCTGGCCAGGTGCGCCAGGAAACGACCGGGCGTAGCGATCAGGATATTGGCGCTGTGCTGTATCCCCCGGCGCTGCTGCTCGTAAACCATGCCGTCGCCGCCGCCAAAAATGGCCATGCTTGTGGTGCCGGTAAAATAAGCCAGCCCCTGTATCTGCTGATCGATCTGCTGGGCCAGCTCGCGCGTGGGCGCCAGTATCAGCGTGTTGATCTTGGGGCTGTGCAGGTTACTGATGTTATGCAGTATCGGCAGCAAATATGCAGCGGTTTTGCCGGTACCGGTTTGCGCGCAGGCAATCAGATCGTGCCCTGCAAGTATAATGGGTATTGCTTCTGCCTGGATGGGCGTTGGGGTATCAAAACCCATTGCAGATAGCCCCTCGGCCAGTTGTTCGTTAAAGTTAAAATCAGCGAATGTCAATTGTATCTGTATTAATGCCCGCAAGTTAACGCTTTTAGTTCATAGTGCATAAGTTTGGTATTACCGCAAAAAGCACATAGGTATTCTTCGGTATTTCAACTGTTCAAACATTGGGTCATTCAATTATTAAGAACAGGGTGTAATTATGGGTACTTTTTATTTCGAATGTTCAATTTCGAATTTAATTCTTAACGCGTCATTGCGAGGTACGAAGCAATCTCTACACAGGATGATCGAACTTGCAAGTGTCTCTGCAAATCTGGCATTATGGATTGATGTTTGTGCCGTTCCCGGCATCCTCACTAACACCGGAACGAACCTCATGGGTATTTGTGGGTGTTCTTTCATTTCGGATGTTCGATTTCGGATTTATTTTCTTAACGGGTAATTGTGAAAAATACACACGGGTAAAATATAGGTATTAGAAAGAAGTCATGCCGAACTTGTTTCAGCACCCCACAGGCCAAGCAAACGAGTATATTTTCAAGAACGTGGTTCTCATTACCGGCAAGTATGCCGGGTTGGATTTTGGTATAGCTACTTGTACCCATTCAATCATTCAGGCAATCAATCCTTCAATCATTTTTTCAAGGGCGTTGCCTGCGGCCGGGCTATCCCTGCCCGTCCGGCAGGCGCTGCTATCCCTAACGCATTTTCAGTCCGAAAGTCTGAAAGATGCTTTTTTACTTTCGGACTTTCCGACTTCCTCCAGCCAGGGGGGAAATTGTAAGAGATTTTTGCAGCCCTGTTAATATCTTTTCTCATCACAGAGGACCGATGAACTAATGACCGGCGAACTAATGACCTACTATCATGCTTCGCGCTTCAAGCTTCCGGTTCAATCTTACAATATACAAAAATCAGGACAATCTTACAATATTAAGCGTGAATTTAAAATAAATAGTACTATGTATTGCATAATACCATGTTAAACTATATCTTTGCTTTAATTAAATGCGATTGAACATGAAAAAAGTAAATTTACTGATAATTACCGCTGTGGCATTGGTATTAACCGCCTGCCATACCGGTCATCACATCTCCATAGTGCGCAATACCAACGGCAGTTATGTTAAGATAGAGTGTGCGGGCAATATTGCTCTAACCGAAGACATGACCGGCATCCAGGGTATCTCGCCCGGCGGTTATGTAAAATACGAAACCAATGATGAAAAAATCGTTGCCAAACCGGCGCTCGACGGGCATATCGAATACGAGCTCAATGACGGCGATCAACAGGCCACTCTTAACGAGAAAGGCAAAAAGCTTATTGCGCGGGCCGTTAAAGAGATCGCCAAAAATAGCCATTACTGATATAAAAAAGCCGCTCCCGGAATATGGGAGCGGCTTTTGCAATTTCGTATGCCAGTTAAGTTTCAGATAGTTTAGATGGTACCGGTTCCGCTGTCTTTTTCAACACGTAGTGCTGCACGTACATTGGCAGGTAATGCCGAGAAGAAGGTATAACCTGTAGCCGCCTCGATAGCTGCCGGGGTAGTGAGGTATTGGGTCCAGTCGCTGCTTACGGTATTCAGGTTTGGTACATCAATAGTGATAACACGTGTGGTTGTAGTAATGCGGCTCAAGTCGTTATTACCGTTAGGCAACACTACATAAATTTTCCAGATGTGCGCAGGCACACGTACATGGCCGCCATCTATAGTTGTAGCCGAAGCGCCCGAACCTGTACCGCCGGTACCATAAGTACCCATAATTACATAAACCTCATCTCCGCTGCCTGTAACCAGCGAGCGGCCGTAATCTTCAAAATTGGCCCAGGTGTGCTGGTTGTTATTTGGCGCCTGTGGTATCATGTTATCCATCAGGAAGGTAGCCGAGTTTGCTGCTACGGTTGAAGTACGGTCGGCCGAAGGACAGTTGTGGCCACGGTCGAAACCCGTACCCGAGTAGTCGCTGGCGCCTACTTCAAACCAGCCCGAAGGCAGGTTGGTATCCGCACGGAAATCATCCTGGCGTGCGGTTGAGCCTAAGCTTGTCGGGCCAACGTACCAGCTTGTCCAGTTTGGTACACCTGCATCGCGGTTATACGAATCGATATAATAAGTATGATCGTACAGGTAGTTATTGGGGCTGGTAGTGATGTTGGTAACGGCACTGCTTGGGTTACCCAAAAGCATGTTGGTGTTATCGCCAACGGTACCGCCGCTGCCACCACCGCTGCCGCTGTCATAGCCATTCACCGTAAATTCGTCGATATTGATACGGCCGCTGCCGGTTAGTTTAGCGATTTTAAAACGTACCGAACCGCTGTTATTAACGGTAAAAGTAGCTGTTGATAGTGTGGTTGATGATGTAGTGATGGTCGAGCCCACCTGTGTATACGTTGAGCCCGAGTTTGTTGAAACCAAAAGTTCCCAGGTAGAGCTTGCATCGCTGCCAAATAAGGCGTGTTTTACGGTCACGGTCGAGCAACCTGTCACGTTAAAATTCATAGCAATACTACCGGTAGTTTCGATACGGACAGAGTGAGAACCCACCATAGCATCAGACGTGCTGGTGCCAACCAACGCCAGGTTCAAGTCCCAGCTGCCACTGGCAAAAGTTACATTTCCATCTGCATAAGCAGTTTTTGTGCCGGCTTCAAAGCCCTCATCAAATGTTTGGGTAATGGTTTCAATCCGGTTTCCTCCGCCGAATGTCGGTGTGGTTGTGAATGGCGCTAATGCCGCATCGGCCACCGGGGCCTGATTGTCTTTCGAGCAGGAAGCCAGCATGGCCACTGCTACCGGGATAATTAGTAATCTTTGTAATTTCATGCGAGGTTTTAGTTTTGATGTTAAATTATACGAAAGTGCAAAGTCAAAAGTTAACTAATTTTTAACAAATTGTTGTCAAAACGTTGTCGGAAGTTGTTATATGAAAAATAAAGTTATGCACATTTGTTAGTTTGTAGAATAATTACAAAGTTTATACTCTTGATGATATATGCTTAGTTTGGTACATGCTTAATCAACACCGATGAATATTAATCAGCAGCTTATCGATCGCTTTTACACAGCTTTTCAAAAAAAGGATTATGCGACCATGCAGCAATGCTATGCCGCCAATGCGATGTTTACCGACGCAGTGTTTGTTAACCTCGATGCCGGGCAGGTAAAAGCCATGTGGCAGATGCTCTGCAAAAGCAGCAGCGGCGATTTTAAAGTTGAATACCGGATATTATCGGCCGATGATGATCAGGTAACTGCCGAATGGACAGCCTGGTACACCTTTTCGGCAACCGGCAATAAAGTAGTCAATCGCGTCAGAGCCGATTTTACTTTACATAATGGGGAAATTATATCCCATACCGATCAATTCAATTTCTACGAATGGGCGCGGCAGGCATTGGGTTTACCGGGGCTGTTGTTGGGATGGACACCTTTCTTCAGGCATAAAGTGCAGGCATCGGCAGCCGGGAGGTTAAAGGCTTATATGGAGAAGAATGGGTTGTAATGTTGAAGGTTAAAATGTTGTAAAGTTGTTTCTCGCAGAGGCGCAAAAACGCTAAGATTTATGTTTTGCCTTGCAGCTTTGGCGCCTTGGCGCGCAAACCCTTTAAATTGCTGGTTTCGATCAAAAAAACTTACGCTCAATCAATTGTACCTGCTGGCGTATCCATTTTGGTGGTTTGGTTTGCGCCTCGCTTTTCAGCAATAGCTGCTTTTGCTGTGCGCTGAAATAAACATCGCGCATTTCGTTATATTTTAAGTTTTGGGCGCCGGCGCATTTAACTTCAAGCAACTCATATTCATGCTGTAACCTCCTGCTTTCCAGGTGGATTTCGTCCATTTCGAGCGCAATGTGCAGGCCCGCCAATAAAACCGCCAAAAACGAGCACGAAACGGCTATGATGGTATTTTGGGTAGTTAAATAATCGAGCGGGCGCATCAAAATGTTAAATAAAGCCGTGCCTATGAGCAATGCCGCCCCGCCTATCATCGAAAAACGGATCAGCGTGATCAGGTCGACCCAGCGCTGGTAGGCTTCTTTCTCTATCCTGCAGGCCAGCTCTTTTTGTTTGAGCAGCTCGATCATTTTGTTCAGGTCTCCTTCGCCGGGCATGTGTTTGTTTGTTGATCCTAAAAATAAGTATTTAAACGTACTTATACGCTTAAAACTTATAGGTTGTTTCCAAATATCATGCCTTTTCTTCCCAGAGGCTGCACAAATTTAAGATGGTGAGCACGGCTTTCTCCATATCCTGCACCGATACCCACTCGTGCTTGCCATGAAAAGCATGCTCGCCTGCAAAAATATTAGGGCAGGGCAGCCCCATAAACGATAAGCGCGATCCGTCTGTACCGCCGCGTATGCTGCGTAACCGCGGCTCCATGCCCGCCCGCCTTATCGCTTCAATTCCATGCTCCACAATTTGCGGGTGTTTGTCGAGCACCTGTTTCATGTTGCGGTATTGTGGTTTGGTTTCTAAAGTATAGGTAGCTCCGGGATATTGTTTCAGCACCTCTTCGGTTACCGATCTGATCACACCGGCATGCTGATGAAGTTTATCATCAGCAAAATCGCGGATGATGAACTCGATCTTCGCTTCCTCTACGTGCCCGCTGATACCTACCGGATGCACAAATCCTTCTTTGCCCGAAGTCCCCTCGGGCGAAAGCTCAAAAGGCAGCATAGCAGCAATAGCCCCTGCAATTTTGATGGCGCTTTGCATTTTGCCTTTGGCAAAGCCCGGGTGGGCGCTGATGCCTTTAATGGTCAATACCGCCCCATCGGCGCTGAAGGTTTCGTTCTCGATAGTACCGGCGCTTTCACCATCGATGGTATAGCCAACATCGGCGCCAAGCTTTTTCAGATCGGCTTTGTCCACCCCGCGGCCTATCTCTTCATCGGGTGTAAACAGTATCCTGATTTTCCCGTGTTTAATTTCGGGGTGGTTGATCAGCTGGTAACAGGCATCCATAATTTCGGCTACCCCTGCCTTATTATCTGCGCCAAGCAGGGTAGTACCGCTTGCCGTGATCACGTCGTTACCTATCTGGTTCTTCAGGTCGGGGTGTTCGCTCATGCGGATAACCTGGCTATGGTCATCGGGTAATATCAGGTCCTGGCCCTGGTAATTTTTATGTACGATGGGTTTTACATCCTGGCCGCTGCAATCGGGCGAGGTATCCATGTGCGAACAAAAACACACAACCGGCACATCTTTTTTATCGGTATTGGCTTCTATTGTTGCATAAACGTAACCAAATTCGTCTAAATGCGTATCACGGATACCTATGGCTTTTAACTCATCGACTAAAATTTTACCCAGATTTTTTTGTTTAAGTGTCGATGGACAGGTAGAAGATGCAGGATCGGACTGAGTGTCCACAATAACGTAACGTAAAAATCGTTCTGCTACTGTAAACATAAAATCAGAATTTTTTAAAGAAGACATGATAATATCAAATGAAACTTTATTTTTGGTAAACTTAGCAAAAAATATAAGTGATGTTTTTTAAAACATTGTTCAATATATAACACCCCGTATTTTGAAAAGATTTATAATACTTATCCTGTTTATACAAGCCTCGGTTTTTACAGCTAAAGCTCAGCTTGGTTTCAATTATTACCAATACACCATGGGCCTCGGTATCGATTATATCAAGGCGTCAACCAGTGTACCTAACCAGCTATCGTACCCGGCTTTCCATTTCAATATGGGTTACAATGTTAGTCCGTACACTACTTTCAGCCTGGAGCTGCAGTTCGGTACCTTGTCAGGCGGGTTCGATCATTATTATGCTACCAAAGTAGCCTCGCTCGATCCCACCTCGGCAAAATACGATTCATTGTTGAACGATATTCCAATTCAATACAAAAAAATCGATCCGTACGAGTTAAACTATACCAACCACTTTCAGATGGTAAACCTGCATGCCGATATGGGCCTGGGCGAAATACTGAATCTGAATGATGATGACTGGACAGGCTATCTCAAGGATATTTACCTGGGCACCGGCATCGGCATGGTATTTAATAACATTTCAGATAACCACTCGCGGCTTAGCCCCGATTCAACTTATTACATCGGCGGCAGCGATAAAAGCCAGAATTTAGTGATACCGGCCCGTATAGGCTATCAATATAAGCTTTATAACGCTTACGATATTCCGTCTCTCATCCTCGAAATAGGCTATCAGCGCAACTTTGTGTTAGGTTACGGTTTGGATGGTTTTGCCGACCCTGTGGTGATTAAACAACAGGAGAGCTACAGCGGCTTTCATTTTACGCTTAAGTTTAACTTCGGCAGTATAACTTCCTGGCGAAAGTCGCTGCATTAACGCCGCCTCCCTAAATTTGTTTGCGGTTTTTTCCCACCTGCCATGTGGGATTGTTTAAAACTATTGTATCAGTTTACAAGGGATAATTAATAATTTTCGCCCTTGTTTATTTTTGATATTGCCACCGTATGCGTTTTCTCTCTCAAAAAAATCTCCTCCCCGCAATTTTCCTGCTCTCTATACAAGCCTGTTCATCGCACAATGCCGAAAAAAGCGAACCGGCTGCCGCTCCGTTAGCAAAAATGGATACTTCGATATTGAAGTACGACCCGGCGAAAGCAGATAAGCGGATTGACGATTTTATGCAAAACCTGCACCTGCACGCGGGCTTTAACGGCAACGTACTGGTTGCTAAAAACGGGAAGATAATTTACGAAAATGCTTTTGGCTGGGCCGATTACCCAAATCAGAACAAACTTACCCTCAACTCGCAGTTTGAACTGGCGTCCATCAGCAAAACCATGACGGCTACTGCCGTATTACAATTAATGGAACGTGGCAAACTGCGGCTTTCCGACTCGGTACAGCGCTTTTTTCCTAATTTCCCCTACCACGGGGTTACCATCCGCATGCTGCTTACGCACCGGTCGGGCCTGCCTAATTATGTGTATGCTATTGATGATGTTTTCCGCAAAGAGCACCGTGATCAAAAAACAGGGGTTACCAACCAGCAGATGATGGATCTGCTGGCGCAATACAAGCCGGCACGTTATAACGTGCCGGATAAAGGCTATCACTATAATAACTCTAATTTTATGGTGCTGGGTTCCATTATCGAAAAAGCCGCTCAAATGCCTTATGCCCAGTATATGATGCAGAACGTTTTTTTGCCGGCCGGCATGTATCATACCAATGTGTACTCAAAGGCTAATTATACCAAAATACCTACTAAGGTGCTGGGGCACGATCGCAACAGCTGGAAGTATTCGGTAGCGCAAAATTACCTCGATGGCCCCGTAGGTGATAAGGGTATTTATAGCACAGTTGGCGACCTTTTTATGTTCGACCGCGCGCTCCGTGCCGGCAGGCTGATTAAACAATCAACACAGGACTCGGCTTACACCAACCGTGTTCCGTTAAAAAACGGGCATTTTGGTTATGGTTACGGCTGGCATTTATTTGAGGGGCCCAATCAAAAAGTGGTTTACCATACCGGTTGGTGGCATGGCTATCGTCATAACTTTTTGCGCGATATGAAAGAAGACGTAGTGATAGTACTGCTGGATAACATGGCAAACGGCAGCCTGCTGCACCTGGATAATCTGTTTAAAATAACAGGCATGCCAGTGGTACGCGCAGGGGCCTATGGCCGTGATGGCGAGGAAGAAGATGCACAGGGCCCTGCACCTGCTGCAGCAAAGGCGAAGAAAAAAGAAGGCGGGGTAAAACACACTACCTCAAAAAAACATAAAGCCGCCAAACATTAATAGTTAAAAAGTGTACTGCAGACCGGCGAAACCACCGACGATTGATGAATTAATATGATATTTTAACCCGTTCTATCGCTATAGCTCCCTGTAGCTAAACGGCATTTTTATTATTTACTCATTTTATAGCCATTGCATTGCGTATAGGTGTTGCATAAATGCACTGCCCGGTATCGTTCGTATTCATTTGTCACTACCAACTTGCTGCTCAACATAAGTACTGCTCACACGCCGTTTGCACCAATGCATTAATAAACCATAACCATAACACTTAAGTAACAATAAAATAACGAGCCAATGTGAAATTGCGCGATAGCGCGGACGCGGCTTCTTGCGTTTTTCGTGATTTGCAAAAAGATATCGCCTTGGTTAACAACACGGCATTATCTATCAGTACTATGTCAAAAAGCAAGTTAGGCTAAGCGTCGCATGGTACAAAAACTAACTTTGTTGTGTAATCAACCCGTTACAATAGTGTCTAAAGCCCGGGCCTTCTGCCACAGTTGGCTTTAAACAATACGGTAAAATTATTGTTAAAATAAGATTAAGTATTATGAAGAGAAAAATACTATTCATAACTGGATCGATCAATCAAACCTCACAAATGCACCAGATAGCCCGGCAACTGGTGGATTATGACTGCTGGTTCAGCCAGTTTTTTACCGACCTCGGGTGGGTAAACAAACTGATCAAACATACTACTCTGCTGGATGGTACCATTTTGGCCGGGCAGTTCAAAAAACGATCGGAAGAGTATCTTAAAAAACATAACCTGCAGATAGATTACCAGGCTAAAAAGAACGATTACGACCTGGTGGTTTATTGCAGCGATCTGCACATCCCCAGGCGTATGCGCCAAACCAAAACTGTATGGGTACAGGAAGGGATGATCGATAAATATACCCTGGCAAGCCGCATCGTACAGGCGCTTAAGCTTCCGCCGATACTGAGCGGCAATACCTCGCTCAATGGCTCATCTAATGTGTGCGATATCTATTTCGCAGCATCCGAAGGATATAAAAAGTACTTTAGCAAATTAGGTACCGATGCCGAAAAGATCATCGTTACAGGTATGCCCAATTACGATAATATCCATCAGTACCTGGATAACGATTTCCCATACCGGAACTATGTGATGGTTGCCACCAGCGATATGCGCGAAACCTTCAGATGGGAAAACCGCCCGGCATTTATCAAAGAGGCGGTAAAGATTGCCGCCGGCCGCCGTTTACTTTTCAAACTGCACCCCAACGAAAAATTTGAGCGCGCCGAAGCGGAGATACGCAGGTTTGCACCGGCCGATACGCTCATTTATCAAAACGGCAATACCAACCACATGATAGCCAATTGCAGCGAGCTGATCACCCAATACTCAACAGTAGTTTATGTAGGGATGGTATTAGGCAAAAAGGTACACTCGTATTTTGATAAAGAGCAGCTTGAAGAGTTGGAACCCCTGCAAAACGACGGCATGTCGGCCACCTATATAGCCGATATCTGCCGTAATTATATCGAGTACAACCAGGTGCCTGCGTCGCTGCCGCTGCTTGCTACATCCGAAATGGCTTCGCGCAAGGCATTTAAAAAGTTAAAAGCCGCCCGGCACGCACATTCGGCCTAAGGCTATTTCAATACACCGCCGCAATAGCAATTGGTATAGCTTGCTGTGGTGAGGTTGCCCGTTGCGCACCAGTAAGCTTTCCAGTTTTGGTTATTGATACCATCCAGCTGCGGGTTGCTCATATCGTAGTAGTTAACGTAACTGGTTAAACAGGCCGGTTTCGACAGGATGTTTTTACGAACCACATCCAAACTTGCCGGCGTGATATTGCCGACACCGTAGGTCTTATTAAAGTCGTATTCAAACGTCCACGCCGGGGCGCTTGTGTTCAGGCTGTAATAATAAGTTTTCGAATCGAGCAACACAAATGAGCTTTTGCTGTAACTGAGGTTTTGGAAACCCGGGTTGTTGCCAAAAAGCGGACTAACCGCCGGCGTGATATGCATAAAGTATACCGGCACGCCTTTCGCATTATATAACAACCTGAAATCATCCATGTGGGTATGGCCCGCAAAGCCTGCCTTAATGGCCGCTGCATATTTGATAACCAGGCTTTGGAATACCATGTTGCACGAGTCGCGCCACATGGTGCGCACATTCTGGGCGCAGGTACCTTTGCCGTTGATGGTTTTATTCACATCGATGCCCGGTGGTATGTGCGCTGCCAGCCACAATTTTTTTGCCTGGTTTTGCTTGAGCACCCTTGCCAGCCAGTTTAGCTCGTCGGCCGCCGGGTGAGCGGGATGGGTTTCGCAGCTGTTATTGTAACTGGTCGAAAAGAAGATGGTGTTTAACATCACCATTTTACCGCCCGAACCGTCTTTCAAATCATACGTATAATATCCGCCTTTACCGAACTGGGTAACAAAAGCTTTATCCGCAATGGCATTGTGGCTGCGCTGCAGGGGCACCCATGCTTTTGCAAACATGTTCAAAAACTCACCGCCGGGATCTATCATATAATCGCCGCAAAACGAGTCGTTATTTCCTAAAACAGGTAAAACGACAGTTTTTGGAAAATATTTATCCAGCATCAGTGCCATTACCTGGATGGTTTTGGAGGTGAACGAGCGTACCGAATCGGGATAATTTGGCGCATATTTGGCGTAGTTGCTTTGGAAGCTGTGACACAGAAAATCGCCGGTGATGATAATGAACGCGGGCGACGGGTTCTGCTTTTTCATGGCGGCAAGCGCCGATACGAACAAAGGAAAATTGGAGTCGCTGTTGTAAGTGTTGGGCGCTTTTATTGATGACGAATTGAAAATGGTCGGCCATTGTTTGTAATCTGATTTCACAAGTTTGTCCATCAGCGACGGATCGAAATAAGGGTTCAGGTGGATGTCGGACACTGTCAGGATGTTACCTGTCGCTGTCGGTTTGGGTTGGGCCCGGATATTCGCAACTATCATAACCAAAACCAATATAATAACGCAGAGTTTTTTCATAACTAAATATAGGTTTATTAAAATAATATATCCGGCTATAATCGTCTTGTTTAAATAAATTTTTAGCCGGCCGTCCAATTTAGCCGGCCGTGATTGATATCAGTTTAATTAATCATTATATTCATTAACCGATAAAAATTTAAAAAGATGGACGAGTACGCATTGATCATGAGGCACGAGGACGGCAGCAAAATAGCTTCGCCCGAACAAATGCAGGCCTGGATGAAACAAACCATGGATTGGATAGGCGGCATAGCCGCACAAAACAAATTTGTAAGCGGCACAGGTTTATTATTTGCCGATGCCAAAGTGGTGCATCATAATAAGGTAGTTACCGATGGACCTTTCGGCGAAATAAAAGAAACCATTGGCGGTTTTATTGTGGTGCGCGCCGAAAGCGCCGAAGAAGCTGCCGGATTTGCCAAAGGCTGCCCGGTTTTGGGGGGTGAAGGTAATACGATGGAAGTGAGGCGTATTGCCAAAAACGACGGAACACATTAAACTGATCACGGGAGCTGCATCAACAGGGTGCAGCTCCCGTGTTTTTGAAATGGAACAGGAGCTGATACCTCATTTATTCCGTACCGAGTACGCTAAGATCGTTTCGGTACTGGCCAGGCATTTCGGTTTTGAGCAGATCGAAATGGCCGAAGACATAGCCGGCGAAACCTTTTTAACAGCCATGCAAAGCTGGCCGATGAACGGAACGCCGCCCAATCCTGTAGCATGGCTTTACAGCGTGGCCAAAAACAAGGCAAAAAATCAAATCAAACGTCAAATGCTCTACCGCGAAAAGGTGGAGCCGGGCTTAGTAAACATTACCGGTTCCACATTTGAGCACGAAATAGATCTGACGGCACAAAACATCACCGACAGCCTGTTGCAAATGATGTTTGCCGTGTGTAACCCGGTAATCGCACCCGAAGGCCAGATCGGCCTGGCATTACGCATATTATGCGGTTTCGGTATTGCCGAAATTGCCGATGCGTTTTTAACCAATAAAGAAACCATCAATAAACGTTTGTTCAGGGCTAAGGAGAAACTGCGCCAGGAAAAAATTAAAATAGAATTCCCGGCTGTTGCAACCATTGAGCAACGACTGGATAATGTTTTGACGACCATTTACCTGCTATTTAACGAGGGGTATTATTCAGTAAATAACGATCAAACTATCCGCACCGAACTGTGCTTTGAGGCTATACGCTTATGTACAATGCTCGCTGAAAACCCAAATACCGATCAACCGCGGGTAAGCGCCCTGCTTTCGCTGATGTACTTCCAGGCATCGAGGTTAAATGCCCGCCTCGATAAAAACGGCGGGCTGGTTTTGTATGATGAGCAGGATACCGCTTTGTGGGATACTGATATGATTGGCAAAGGCGGGTACTTTTTAAACCGGGCATCCACCGGAGATCAGCTATCAAAATATCATCTTGAAGCTGCTATTGCTTATTGGGGGACGCAAAAAACCGATAGCCGCGAAAAATGGGAAACAATTTTACAGCTGTATAACCGGTTGTTACAGATCGAATACTCGCCCATTGCGGCACTTAACCGCACTTATGCGCTTTCAAAAGCCAATGGCAAAACCGAAGCCATTATCGAAGCCGAAAAACTAAAACTCACCAATAACCATTTTTACTATGTGTTGCTGGGCGATTTATATAGTGGTATCGATAATCTGCGGGCCAGATCGAATTTAAAAATAGCATTGTCGCTGGCCAAAACCCCGACAGATAGACAAATTATCCTGAAAAAGTTAAGTGGTTAGGGTAAGGTTATTATAGGATTGCGATTCAACATGGTATAAAAAACCGGTGGTAAAATTACCGCCGGTTTTTTAAAGTAAAAAATTAAAAACTATTGGGTGCTGATAGTTATGGTACCCATGTCGGTAACCGAGCCGTTTGTAACCGAAACACTGTTAACGGTTTTGGTTACATATGGGCTAACCGGCACAAACCGAACCTGGTAGCTACCCGACGCCAAACCCGGAAAGTAGAACTTCCCGGTTGCATCGGCTATCGTGCCAACGGTATCTGTGCCCATAATAGCATATACTTTAGGCGATGAAGTCGCCGGGTTAACCATGCCGGTAAGCGCACCCGAAACGGCTTGTGGTATGGCACGGATAACGGGTTTCAGGATATATTTCCCGTTACCGGTGGCCACAATGGATTGTGCGGCATCAAAATCGAGGCGCAATGTGTAATCAACACCGGCTGTAAAGGTATCGTGCACGTTTAATTTAACCCCTGAGGTTTGTCCGCTCGGCGTAGTCAGGTCGTACGGTATACCGCCTACTACTACTCTGTTACCGCTATCATTCAGCACCACCCTGATCTGTTGAATAGTCCCTGCAGGAATGTCCTGACCGGCAAGGACGGTATCTTTGCCTGCGCGGAACCGCAGGATATCTACCGGCCCGCCATTAACGTTTAATGTTTGCTCACCCTTATCGGTTACAATCACTACACTTTTTACATTAATGATAACAGCATCAAATGAGCCCGGCGAATCCGTCATTTTTACGGTGACATGCGAGGTACTGCCTGCGCTGCCGGAATTATCCTTTTTACACGAGAAAAAACAAAGGCTTAGGATACTGGTAAATAAAAATAATTTTTTCATGGCATTAATAAATTGTTAATTACCGGGTCGTACAAAATTTAAGCCTTTATTAAAATGCTGTATTTTTTACTAAGCAGGCACTTCTTTGCCGCCAGGGATTGTATCGCAAAAGTTACAAATGTCTTGTTTTAAGGATGGCTGGATTGCCTCCGTCGATCCATTTGAAGGATAACAGGCTGATCAAGCGGTTATCAATAAAAAAGCCCTGACAATAACCAGAGCTTCTTTAAAGTCGGGATGGCGGGATCTCGTTCTACTTTTCATGTTAAATCCGGATTGATTTTTGCCTGCTTCCGGGGCCTAAAAAAATGATTTAAGGGCCCGTATCCTTCGCCGGTCTTCACATTTCGCCCTTCTTTAATGGCTATGTTGACATATTCACCTGCCGCGTCAATAGCTTCAATCAACGATTGTCCTCTGGCCATGCAGGCTGCTATGGCCGAAGCCAGCGTACAACCCGTTCCGTGTGTATTTGAGGTGGCTACAAAAGGATAGGCAAGAGTTTTTCTTTCACCCTGCTGATCGGCATATACATTGTAAAGTTCGGCACCAGTTAAATGACCACCTTTTACAAGCACCGCATGGCTTCCCAAATTCAATAATGTCTCCGCCGCTTTTTTCATATCATCAGCATTACTGGCTTGTTTACCTATTAGTTGAGCTGTTTCATTCAGATTCGGTGTGAGCAGGGTGACCATCGGAAAAAGCAACTCCTTCATGGCAAGTAATGCTTCGTTATTTGCCAGTTGTTTCCCGCTGCCTGAACTGATAACCGGGTCGAGTATGATGGGAACCGCCTGGTAACTTTTTAAGGTATCAGCTACCGTTTTCACAGTCTCCTCGTCTGGTAACATGCCGATCTTTACAACTGCGGGGCGGATATCATCCATTACTGCCCTGATCTGGTTTTGTATCATCACCGGCGGAACGATATGAATACCCGTTACGCCGAGCGTGTTTTGCGCAGTGATGGCAGTAATGGCCGATGTACCATAGCAACCCAGCGCGGCAAATGTTTTCAGGTCGGCCTGAATGCCTGCGCCGCCGCCACTGTCGGAGCCGGCGATGGTCAATATCGAACAATATTGATAATACTGCATATTGGCATTTTAAAAGTTAAAGGCATGAATGCCACCTTTCAAGCTAAAGGCCTCTCTCCGTAATAAAGTGCGGATTTGCTGAACGGCTATTTTACTACGCTGCCCTGTTTGACAGATAAACACCAACTTTTTGTCGGATGGAAAACTATTGGCGTGTTCCTCCAATTCATATAGCGAAATATTTACGCCGCCTATATTTTCGTCATCAAACTCATAAGGTTCACGTACATCAACGAGGTAAATATCGCATGGTTTCGTGGCGAGCCATTGTTTCAGCGTTTCGGCGCTAATCTCGTCTGCTACTTCAAAGCTTGCCACAGGTAAAGGTATAGCTGTAGTTAGAGTGTTTTGAGACGGCCGGGCAGATATCCTGAAGACAGTGATACTGCTATCGAGTGCGTTCAGTGTCAATAATTTGCCAGAGAGTAGTTCGCCTATGCCACATATCAGCTTAATTGCCTCATTCGCCATATAAGTACCTATCATACCGGGCAGCACACCGATAACACCGATTTCGGCGCAGTTGGGCACTTCGTTCTCGGGCGGTGCTTCAGGGAATACATCGCGATAGTTTGGCCCGCCCTGGTAATTAAATACCGATACCTGTCCTTCAAATTTGAATATCGACCCAAATACCAGCGGCTTATTAAGTGCTGTGCAAGTATCGTTTACCAGGTAGCGGGTTTTAAAGTTGTCTGAGCCGTCTATCACCACATCAAAAGTAGTTATTAACTGCTGCGCATTTGCGGCAGTTATCCTTTCGGTATAAGCGATTATCTCGACAAAAGGATTAAGCTGATTTAATTTTTGGCCGGCCACTAAAGCTTTGGGCCGGCCAATATCGGCCGCCGAATACAATATTTGCCGGTGCAGGTTGCTAATGTCAACCACATCATCATCCACAATACCAATGGTACCTGCACCGGCCGCTACCAGGTATTGCAAAACCGGGCATCCCAAACCGCCCGCGCCAATCACCAGCAAGCGTGCAGCTTTTAGCTTCTCCTGCCCGGGCAGGCCCAATTCGGGTAATATTATTTGCCGGTTATACCGTTTTAGTTCTTCGCGCTCCAGCATATTCTTTAAGTTAAACAACTATCCCAATCTTTCCAAACGGGCTCATAACCTTGCGCAGTTATTATTCTTGCAATTTCGGCCGGACTGCGTTCGTCCGAAATCTCGAATTGTTCTAACGATTCAGGTTCGACCGCGTACCCTCCGGGGTTGGTTTTTGATCCTGCACTCATGTGGGTAATGCCTAATTTGATGATATTGTTGCGGAAGTTATCAGACTCGCGCGTGGAGATCGAAAGCTCAACTTCTCCGTTAAATATCCGGTAGGCGCAGATCAGCTGTACCAACTCACGGTCGGTCATTTCAACTTTAGGCTCAAGGCCACCGCTAAAAGGCCTTAACCGGGGGAATGAAAGGCTGTACTTGGTTTGCCAGTATTTTTTTTCGAGATAGTTAAGGTGCATGGCGGTAAAAAAACAATCGGTGCGCCAGTCTTCCAAACCTATCAGCACACCCAGGCCCATTTTGTGGATACCTGCCTGGCCCAGCCGGTCAGGTGTTTCAACGCGATACTTGAAATTTGATTTTTTGCCTTTTGGGTGATGCTTTTTGTAATCCTCTTTATGGTATGTTTCCTGGTAAACCAATACGGTGTTGAGGCCGTAGGGGGTTAGCTGCTGATAATCTTCAAGGTCCATCGGCTGCACTTCCATCGAGATGTGCGCAAAATGCGGCCTGATCAGTTCGAGCACCTTTTTAAAATAATCAACATGCACGTTAACGTTATCCTCACCGGTTACAAGTAGCACATGCTCATAGCCCATCTCCTTAATAACGGCCACCTCCTGCATAATTTCCATCGGCGAAAGCGTTTTGCGTTTTACCTTATTATCATAACTAAAACCGCAATAGGTGCAAATGTTGCTGCATTCGTTGGATAAATATAGCGGTACATACATCTGTATCACCTTGCCGAAGCGTTTCAGGGTCAGCCGCTGGCTGATTTGCGCCATTTGCTCCAGATAGGGCGCCGCCGCCGGCGATACCAATGCCTTAAAATCTTCTAAGGTTCTTTTACCGGCGAACAGGGCACGCTCTACATCTGCGCTGGTTTTAGCATAGATGCTGGCTTTAGTATCATCCCAGTTATAGGTCTCAAAAATATCGTGAAAACTATTCATCTAAAAAAGAGGTTAGCGGGCTGCTTGCCACCGCATGTGATACCGACTGTGCCAATTTTGCTTCAAAAGCCATACGGCCCGCCTCAACAGCAAGTTTAAATGCCCCGGCCATTTGTACCGGATTATTCGATACCGCAATAGCAGTATTTACCAGTACGGCATCAGCGCCTATTTCAAGGGCTTTTGCTGCATCCGACGGAGCGCCTATGCCCGCATCGACAATAACGGGCACGCTGCTCTGGCTGATGATGATCTCTAAAAAATCGATGGTTTTAAGCCCCTTGTTGCTGCCAATAGGCGAACCTAAAGGCATTACAGCCGAAGTTCCCGCATCTTCGAGTCTTTTACACAGCACCGGGTCGGCGTGGATGTAGGGTAATACTACAAAACCAAGTTTCGCCAGTTCCTCGGTAGCTTTTAAAGTTTCTATCGGGTCGGGCATCAGGTATTTAGGATCGGGATGTATCTCCAGTTTTATCCAGTTAGTTTCAAGGGCTTCACGCGCGAGTTGGGCGGCGAATACGGCCTCTTTGGCAGTGCGCACACCGGATGTATTGGGCAGCAGGTTGATATGCGGATATTTTAAACGAAGTAACAGGTCGTCGTTGTCGTTGTTGTTTACATCAACGCGTTTAAGGGCAACGGTTACCAGTTCAGAACCCGAGGCCAGCAAGGCATCCTCCATCATAACCGGCGAATTAAATTTGCCCGTACCGGTAAATAAGCGCGATTGAAAAGTTTTATCAGCTATGGTTAACATGTGTGTTGTTTTTGAGCTTCGTTAAACAAAGGTTGATTTAATTGATCGTATATCTCCGAAACCATTTGCCCGGCATCGGCGGCATAAGTTATGGCGCCTGATAGTGCTACACCATGTACGCCGGTTTGCATAATCAGAGGGATATCAGCAGGTACAATGCCGCCGATAGCGATTACCGGGATATTGATATTAGCAAGGCGCATTTTATTCATGATACCCCGATAGCCTTCAATACCCAAAATAGGGCTCAGTTTCTGCTTGGTGGTTGTAAACCGGTATGGACCCAGGCCGATATAATCGGCGCCTTCGGCAACGCGTTGTTGTATGTGCGTAAAAGTATTGGCGGTTCCGCCTATGATCATATTTGATCCAACAATTTGTCGGGCCTGCCTAATCGGCATGTCCTGCAAACCTACATGCAAACCGTGCGCGCCCGCTTTTAGTGCAATTTCAGGGTGGTCGTTTACTATTAACCTGGCGCCATACCCATTACAAAGCTTAACAGCTTCGATGGCATATTGCAGAATAATATCTCCGGGTTGATCTTTAACCCTCAGTTGTATCCATTTACAACCCGCATTCAAAGCCGCCTTGATGGCATTAAGATGCGTATTGTCTTTAGGTTGTTGAGAGATATAATGCAGTTTATCGATCATGAATTTAATTGTTCAGTTACTTTTTTAATGCTTACAAAATTTAAAACAGCATGTTCCAGGTCTTGCCAGATCGCGCCCAACACTGCTGCTCCGTCAAAATTCATCGATCTTATTTGTTCGATGTTTAATGCATCTACCCCACCCAGCGCTATTACTTTTGGGTTTAGCTTATTTCTATCTAAACAAAAGCCCTCGGGCAACATGCTTTGATAACCAGGCTTGGATATACTGTTAAACACCGGGCTTAAAAAAACATATTCAAAGCCCTGCAATGTGGTTATAGCATCAACGGTGTGTACCGAGGTGCTTAAGCGATAACCCTCGTTAACCAGGGTATTTAACTTAGATTGATCGCATTTGATACGGTCATTTTCGGCATAATGCAAATAATCCATTCCAAAAACTTTGGCCAGCTGATGATGCTGATGGCAAACGATAGCATGGTGGTATGAGCGGTCGATCTGCGTAAGCAAGTCTGTACACCGCCCAATGTCCCAACCCGGTTTGCGCAGATGAAAGCGCTGTAATCCGGCTCCGAACAAGTGATTAATGATTTGTGCTTCATTAGCCACAATATCCGGGGCCGATATTACGATCAACTCCATCACAAATATATCTCGCTGCCTTTTTCGGCAAACTCTTTCGATTTTTGTTCCATACCTTTTGCCAGCGCGCCGGCTTCGTCAACCCCGTTTTCCTTAGCAAAATCGCGCACATCTTGGGTTATCTTCATCGAGCAGAAGTTTGGCCCGCACATCGAGCAAAAGTGAGCGATCTTGGCGCCCTCGGCAGGCAGCGTTTCATCATGAAATTCTTTAGCCGTATCCGGATCTAACGACAGGTTGAACTGATCTTCCCATCTAAACTCAAAACGAGCTTTGCTAAGGGCATTGTCGCGGTACTGCGCACCCGGATGACCTTTGGCTAAGTCGGCCGCGTGAGCAGCTATTTTGTAGGTAATCACGCCGTCCTTAACATCCTTTTTGTTAGGTAAACCTAAATGTTCTTTGGGAGTAACATAGCACAACATAGCCGTGCCGAACCAGCCGATCATGGCAGCGCCGATAGCCGAGGTGATATGATCGTAACCCGGGGCAATATCGGTAGTTAGCGGACCTAAAGTATAAAAAGGCGCTTCCGAACAATGCTTCAGCTGTTTCTCCATGTTCTCTTTAATAAGATGCATGGGCACGTGGCCCGGGCCTTCGATAATGGTTTGCACATCGTGTTTCCAGGCTATTTTGGTCAATTCGCCCAGTGTTTCCAGTTCGCCAAATTGCGCGGCATCGTTGGCATCGGCAATACAGCCGGGGCGCAGCCCATCACCTAACGAAAATGCAACGTCATAAGCCTTCATGATCTCGCATATCTCTTCAAAATGCGTATACAAAAAGTTTTCTTTATGATGGGCCAGGCACCATTTAGCCATGATTGAGCCACCGCGCGATACGATACCGGTGATACGCTTGGCGGTTAACGGCACATAGCGCAATAACACACCGGCGTGAATGGTGAAATAATCAACCCCCTGCTCGGCTTGTTCGATCAGCGTATCCCTAAACAGCTCCCAGGTAAGGTCTTCGGCCTTGCCGTTCACTTTTTCGAGCGCCTGGTAAATAGGTACGGTACCTATCGGCACAGGGGTATTGCGGATGATCCACTCGCGGGTTTCGTGGATGTTTTTACCTGTTGACAGATCCATAATAGTATCGGCACCCCAGCGGCAGGCCCAAACAGCTTTTTCCACTTCTTCTTCGATGCTCGACGTTACGGCCGAGTTACCAATGTTGGCATTGATCTTAACCAAAAAATTACGCCCGATGATCATCGGTTCGCTTTCGGGGTGGTTGATGTTTGATGGGATAACAGCACGGCCGGCAGCCACCTCCTGCCTTACAAACTCGGGGGTAATATAGCCTTTAGGCGTATTAGCGCCAAAGCTATGACCAGCGTGCTGCTGGCTCATCGCATCATACTGTCCGTTCAGCTGTTCTTTTAACTGATCGATGCGCTGGTTTTCGCGTATGGCGATATACTCCATTTCGGGTGTGATGATGCCTTTTTTGGCGTAATGCAATTGCGATACATTCATCCCGGCTTTAGCACGCAAAGGCTTGCTGTGATAGCCAAAACGCAAATGATCGAGCTCTTTATTATTTAAACGCTCACGGCCATACGCCGATGATATACCTTCAAGCTGATCAACGTCGCCACGGTACGTGATCCATTTTTCGCGCAGACGGGGTAATCCTTTCTTAACATCAATGGCGATGTTTGGGTCGGTATAAGGGCCGCTCGTATCGTAAACGGTTACCGGTGCGTTAGGCTCGGTTTCGCCAAAACGGCCATGCAGTTTGGTATCGCTCAGGCTTATCTCGCGCATGGCTACACCGATATCGTGCAATTGCCCTTTAACGTAGATTTTACGCGATGCCGGAAACGGCGTTTGGGTGATCGCCTGTGCTGTAGGTGTTTTTTCTATTTTCATGAAAAGCTATTTGGTGTTTATCCTCCCTGGGTGGCTTTGATAATAATAATTTTATCGCCCGGATTGAGCTTGCAATTTCCCCATTGAATTTTAGGAACAATAGTTTCATTGATGGCAATGGCCATACCCTGGCCTGGGCGCTGCAATACATCAATGAGCAAAGCCTGCACATTGCAATTATCGGGCACAATAAAATTTTGTTGATTAACGGTTATTTCCATTACGTTGCATTTAAAACATCAACTATAGGAATGTCCCCGTACAAGGAAAGAAAAACAACACCACGGCGTTGTCGTCACTTTTCCCTTCGCCAGCATTACCCGGATCAGGTTCAAAGGGTATTATCTCAGTCCGCAAAGGACACCCCTAAAGTCAGCGTAAACATAAAGAAAAAGATTTGGAATGCAAGGCCATCTCAAATAAATTTTATAGTTTAGAACAATCGGACACTGGTTATTTTATTGAAGATTCTGCCTTTTCACTGATGTGATTTCTTTTACAATAATCGCAGCAGCCATATTTATAAAACTTGCGGTTTCTGCAGCGATTTCAATCGTGGGTTCTTTGTTATCTTTTGCAAAAATCTCACGTACCGATCCAGGCGTTAATTCCGGGTTTTCTAATTGGGCAGCCTGTACAGCAACAACGCAGCGGGCCGATCGCCTGTTGCCCTTGCTGCCAAAATAAACAACTGCAAGCCCGGCTCCCATAAAGAAGTACGTGCACCACTGCGGGTTTTGATGTCGGCAACTTGTTTGAAGCTATTATTGCCCATATCTTTAAAGATATCGACCGAACCACCACCGCCGCTGATCAGCAATTGTTTGGTTTGAGCATCCCAATAAAAATCATCCACGTCACCCACCATACCTGAGCTGAACAGCTCTTTGCCGGTACGGCTGTCCAGTACTTTCAAAGTCGCGGGAATGCGGTAGCCGATGAACAACCGGTGCCCGGTTACGTCATAGGCCATCGGAAAATTGGAACGGGGTAAAAGTCTTTTCCATTCAGCTGTTACTTTTCTGGTTTTAATATCAGCCACAGCGATCCGGCCAGCGCCTGGTAAATTGACCCACAACCGGCCTGCGGCTGCGTCCAATTGAAAAGATTCCGGATGGGCAGCCAAAGAAATATCACCCGCCCGCTGGTGTTTACCTGCGTCGATGATGCCGATAGCGCCGCTGCCGTACCCTACATAGATCAGGTCTGCCATCGCGTCATATCGTACATCATCGGCGTCATCGTCATATTTAACAGACGCTACCTTTTGCCATGTTTGGGTATCGTAAAAGAAACATTCGCCCGTACCGCCATTGGCGATAAAAAGCTCATGATGTTTAGGAATATAAGCTACGCCCTGTGGTTCACTCATCCCGGTGATCGAATGTAAGACTTTTCCATTTTTCAGGTCAACCACTTCGACCGTGTTATTGCCCAAAGCGGCCACAAAAACAATTTGATCCTGCAGATCGATGTCGAGATGGTCGATGCGCCCTTTTACACCCGGCAGGGCGATCTCTTTTTCCGGCTTTAAGGCAGCCTGCCCGTAACTTTTATTGTCCTTGCAGCCGCAAAGCAGCACAGCGACCAAAATCAGTCCGAAGTGATTAGTTTTGTTTTTCATAGCTTTGATCAAATTTACATAAAATGAAATGGATCACCCGCGAGAGGCCGAAAATAGACCGTATTGCCTGCCCCTGGCTCATTAAACGTTTTGTCGATCCTGACGCGGAGTTCATTTATGTGCCCTATGCGGAAGTGCTGAAGGAAGCAGCAGAAAAAAATGCCATACCCTTTGATTTGCCCGACGTCGAATACACGCATTACGATGATCAGTGCACCTTTGATTATATCATCAAAAGGCACGGGTTAAAAGACCCCGCTTTGTTCCGTATCGCAGGGATCGTGCGCGGGGCAGATACCGACCGGCATGATTTTGCGCCGCAGGCCGCTGGTTTGGAGGCCATTTTTTCGGGCTTAGCTTATAACAGTAAAGATGACCACGAATTGCTGGAGCTGGGTATGCTGATCTATGACGGACTTTACAGCTGGGCAACCCACCTGTTTAAAAAGAAACATTCGGACGATAGCCCGGCGGAGCAATTGTTATTACAGGTTTATCATCAATACCTAAAAAAAGGAAAAGGCCGGAAGACGCCCGAATGGGCAGAAACGCTGAAAGAGATGATCCAGGATCAGCTGGATACGCAGATGACCCTGAGCTTGCAGCAAGCCTCAGAAGAGCTAAAGATCAACCCGGCCTACCTGTCTCGTGAGTTCTCCAAATATTTTGACAACCTGAGCTTTGGCGATTATATGCGCAAGGCGCGTATTGAAAAAGCGAGAAACCTGATCGAACACACCGGTCATACGCTCACCGAGATCGCTTACCTGACGGGTTTTTCAGACCAGGCCCACTTTACAAGAGCATTTAAACAGTACACCGGCGTAAATCCATCTGTTTTAAAAAAAAGTTTGACCAAAAAGTAAAGCAGATACAAAAAGTAAATTTCTTACAATTTTCCCGATTTTTATCTGACCAATATTGCAACATTAAACAAATGCCGTGAATACATTCAAATTGCTGTTGTTCGCTTGCGCGCTTTCTGCCACGGCCTATGGCCAACGGCCCGGGCGCGTGTACCTGGATTCGCTGCTGCAAACGACAGCCAGGAATTACCCCCTCATCAAAGCCAAGCGTCTGCAATCGCAAAGCTTGCAGCAGGCCGTGCAGTTACAGAAGAATGGTGTGATCCCGATGCTGACCGCTTCTTACCAGGCAGATTACGCTACTTACAATAACATTACCGGGATGATCTACCCGCAGTATATCATCCCCATCAGCGGGCCGCCGAGCAAAACGAATGTCTCCTCAGCCGTGCCGGGCAGCGCAGCAGCGCTGAGCCTGCTATGGGACCCTTTCACTTTCGGACAGCGGCAGACCGCCATTGACCTGGCGCAAAGCCGGGCCGAGGGCGGCAAAGCCGAAGAAAACCTGACGGTATTCCGCCAGCAGCTCGCGGTGATCAATGCCTGGCTGGACTATTCGCTCGATCTGAGCCTCATCAGGGTGTTTCAGCAAAATATCGACCGCGAGGCTTATCACCTGAAACAGGCGCAAAGCCTGGCCAGCAGCGGCCTGCGCCCCGGCACAGATTCATCCACCTTTCATGCAGAACTCATCCGTGCAAGGATACAAATGCTTGCTTTTGAGCAGCGGCGCGATTCCACGTTAAGCGTGCTGAAAGAACTGGCGGGCGGCCAGTTACCGCCCGGCCTTCCTGCAGATTCGTCGATATTCGGGCATCTGCCCATCGGCATGGCCAGGCAAAGTGCCGCCGAACACCCGGAGATCAGCCTGCAAAACACGCTGGTTAAAACCGATGAACTGACGTTAAGCGCATCCAAAAAAAGCCTGCTGCCAAAGCTGAGTTTTTGGGGGACAACCTATGCCAGGGGATCGGGCGTAGCCGCCGATGGTTCGGTCAATAGTTCCGATGGCTGGCAGTTCCAACGTTATAACTATGGTATCGGCCTGCAATTATCGGTGCCGATACTCGAAGCATTCCGTCAAAAACCCCTGTTCAAACAACAACGCTTAGCGGTTGATGCAGACCGTGAAATCTTGAATCAGACAGAACTGCGATTGCAGACCCAAGTGGAGATCAGCAATTCGGCACTGGAAAAAGCCATCGCCGCCGCAAAGCTTTCCCCGGAAGAACTGCACGCCGCCCGCTATGCCTATGATGCCATGTTATCGCGCTACCAGGCCGGTTTGACCAACTATGATGACGCCATGCAATCGCTGCTGCTGCTTTACCGCGCGGAAGCCTCGGTAAAAATGAGCTATTGGGCCGCATGGAAGGCCCTGCTGGGCAAAGCCGCCTATGAGGGAAGCCTGGACGTCTTTTTAAACCCCTACGGAAAATGAATATCGTACAACTCATCTATGCTTCCTTAAAAAAGCCGGTAACGGTCATCGTCGCGGTGCTGGCCATCGTGTTCTTTTCGATCACGGCTATCCGTAATATGCCGATTGATATTTTCCCGAAGCTGGGCACGCCGACGATCTATGTGGCGCAAACCTACGGCGGCCTTTCTGCCGAACAGTTAGAGGGTTATATTACCTCATATTACGAATACCACTTTTTATATATCACCGGCATTAAGTCGGTAGAGAGCAAGACCATACAGGGTGTAACCCTGCTGAAACTGAATTTTTACGAGGGGACGGATATGGGGCAGGCCACCGGCGAGGTAGTGGCGATGGTGAACCGCGCCAAAGCCTTTATGCCGCCCGGCACGATCTCGCCCTTCGTGACCCGTTTTGATGGCGGTAGCGTGCCCGTGGGCCAACTGGTGTTCAGCAGCCCCAACCGTTCACTGTCCGAAGTGCAGGATTTGGCGCTCTTTAAGGTAAGGCCGATGTTCTCCACGCTGCCCGGCGTATCCGCGCCGCCGCCGTTTGGCGGTAACCAGCGTACCGTACTGATCAAGGCCGACCCGGACAAGCTGCGCAGTTATAATATCACACCGCAAGATCTGGTTACGGCTATTGCCAAGGGCAATACCATCACCCCGTCCGGCAATATCCGCGTAGGCGACCAGACGCTGATCACCCCGCAGAATACCGTTGTAGACAATATACAGGATCTGGCGGCTATCCCTTTAAAAACCGGCAGCGGCCCGCAGGTCTATGTGCATGACGTAGCGACCGTAGATAACGGGGCCGACCTGACCACCGGCTACGCGCTCATCAACGGCAAACGTTCGGTGTATATCCCGGTAACCAAACGGGCCGACGCCTCGACCTGGGATGTGGTGCAGGCCGTGAAAAAGGCTCTGCCCGATATGCAGGCGGCCATCCCGCCGGATATTAAGGTCAGCTACGAGTTCGACCAGTCGGGCTATGTGCTGAATTCGCTGAAAAGCCTGGCTACCGAGGGTGTTTTGGGCGCACTGCTCACAGGCCTGATGGTGCTGCTTTTCCTGCGTGACTGGCGCGGCTCGATGATCGTGGTGCTGACCATTCCGTTAGCCATACTTTCCTCCGTCATCTGCCTGAAGCTGTTCGGGCAAACCATCAATATCATGACGCTGGGCGGTTTGGCGCTGGCCATCGGCATCCTCGTAGATGAAGCGACCGTCACCATCGAAAATATTCACCATCACCAGGAATCGGGCGAGTCCAAAGGCCGCGCCATCAAGGAAGCCTGCCGCGAGATCGCCCTGCCGAAACTGCTCATCCTGCTGTCGGTACTGTCGGTGTTCTTCCCGGCCTTTTTTATGTCGGGCATCCCTAAAGCGATGTTCCTGCCTTTATCGCTGGCCGTGGCTTTTGCCATGATGGCTTCCTTCCTGCTGTCGCAATCCTTTGTGCCGGTGGCCGCCAACTGGCTGTACAGAGATCATGCTGCCGGTATCGGTGAGGCCAAATGGATGCGCCGTTTTAAGGAAAAACATCAGGACAGGTTAACGAGGCTGCACAAATCATCCGGCTTGGTGATCATCTTATATCTGGTTATTGCGCTCACCGGTGCATTCTTACTATTCAGGGTAACCGGCAAAGAGCTGTTCCCGCGCGTAAATGCCGGGCAATTGCAGGCCCGTATCCGTCTGGCGGATGGCACGAGGCTGGAGCGCACGGAAACCGCCACTAAACGTTTACTCGCCATCGTGGATAGCCTTTCGGGCGGCAAGGTCGCCATCAGCTCGGCTTTTGCCGGCAACCAGCCGTCTACCTATCCCATCAATACTATTCACCTCTGGACAAGCGGCCCTCAGGAAGCCGTATTGAAGATCAATTTTATCTCCGGTTCGGGTATTCACCTCGAAGCGTTCAAAGAATCTTTGCGAAAAGAGGTGGCGCGGCAAATGCCGGGCATGCTGATCTCGTTTGAGCCCGCCGACCTGGTTGACCAGGTCATGAGCCAGGGCACGGCCACGCCGGTGCAGATCAGGATACTGGGTAAAAGCCTGGTGCAGGATCGCCAGTACGCGGCGATGATCATGGAGCAATTGAAGGCCTTGCCTTACCTGCGGGATATTCAGTATGCCGCACCGCAAAGCTACCCGGCCATGAAGCTGGAGTTTGACCGCACCCGGCTCGGACAGTTGGGGCTGACGGTGGACGATGCCAGTAAATCCCTGGTGGTAGCCACTTCATCCAGCCGTTTCACCACGCCGAATTATTGGCTGGATAAAGGTAATGCCACTGCCTACCAGGTACAGGTGCAGGTGCCCGAAATGATCATGAATGATCCGCAGAAAGTAGATAATGTGCTATTGGGCACCAGCAACGGCAAGCAGGTATATGTGCGCGATGTAGCCAGTTGGAAAATGGGCGGCATCGAAGCCGAATACGACCGGCTGAACCAGAAACGCTTCGTTACGCTGAGCGCCAACCTTTATGGTAAGTCGCTCGGCACTGCGATCAATGATATAGACAGGATCATCGGCAAACTGGGCAAATTGCCCGAAGGCATGAAGATACAGCAGCAGGGGCAATCGGAAGTGTTTCTGCAAACCTTCCAGGAACTGCAAAACGGTATCTTGATGGCGATTGTGGTCATCTTCCTGATGCTGGCCGCCAATTTCCAGTCTTTCCGCACCTCGCTGGTGGTGCTGTCGGTGATCCCGGCGATCCTGGCAGGCAGCTTGTTACTGCTCTGGCTGACCGGCAGGACACTAAACATTCAATCCTATATGGGCTGCATCATGGCCATCGGCGTGGCCGTGGCCAATGCCATCCTGTTTGTTACCCAGGCAGAAAAGCACCGCCGCGAAAAGAGCGGGCAGGCCTACCTCGACGGTATCCGTGACCGTATCCGCCCTATCCTGATGACCGGCGCGGCGATGATCGCCGGCATGATCCCGATGTCGCTCGGCTGGGGTGAGGGCGGCGACCAGATGGCTCCGCTCGGCACGGCGGTGATCGGCGGCCTGTTATTTGGCCTGGTGATGAGCCTGTTTTTGCTGCCGCTCGTTTACCAGCGCTTTGTCGGCACCGGCCCGGTAGCGGCGGTGTCCCTCGACCCGGACGACCCGGAAGGCATTTATTTTGAACACGAACAACATAACAAATGAAAGCATACCATTATATCAGTTTATTGAGTTTAAGCACCTTATTGGCCGCTTGCGGCGGTAGTGCCGATAAACCGGCTGACAAACCCGCAGCGCCGCAGCAGCCCGCCGTTGAACTGGTGTCCCTGCAACCGCAAAAGATCAGTACCAAACTATCGCTGACCGCCGAGATCATCCCCTTTGACCGGGCCAACATCTATGCGCGGACGGCAGGCTATGTTAAAGAGATCAGGGCCGATATTGGCACCAAAGTGAGCAAAGGCCAGGTGCTTTGCATACTGGAAGCACCGGAGCTGAGCGCCGGGGAAGCCGAAAGCCGGAGCAGGAGCCAGGGTGCCTTATCCAAATACCAATCGAGCAAAAGCATTTACCTGCGCCTGCTGAAAGCGGCGCGGACGCCTGGCGCTATCGCGGATAATGAATTGGAGGTGGCCCGCAACCAGATGAGAACGGACAGCTCGTTTTATGAAGCATCCCGTGCGGCTACCCAGGCTAACCGCGCACTGGAAGATTACCTCGTGATCCGTTCGCCGTTCGATGGCGTGGTAACAGAGCGCAACGTGTTTAAAGGTGATTATGTCGATAATTCCGGTAAGATATTATTGTACCGCATTGAGGATAACTCGGCACTGCGCATACAGGTGCCGGTACCCGAAGCTTATAACGCCACGCAGATCGAGGGCAGCAAAGCCAGCTTTACTGTATCGGCATTGCCCGGTAAAACCTTTACCGCGCCGCTGACCCGTAAATCAAATGCGATCAGTACGGATACCCGCAGCGAAACCTGGGAGTTTGATTTTCCCAATAAAGACGGGCTGTTAAAGCCGGGAATGTTTGCACAGGTAATGCTGATTGTTAACCGCCCTTATGACGGGTTTGCCGTGCCTTTCAAAGCCGTGGTGACTACCCAGGAGCGTAAATTCGTGGTAAAGCTGGTAGACGGGCATGCGAAATGGGTGGATGTCAAGACCGGCTTTACGGCAAAGGATAAGGTAGAGATTGCGGGCGACCTCGCTCCCGGTGACCTGGTGGTGAAACAAGCCAATGAAGAAATGAAAGAGGGAACCATATTGAAGATCAAAAAATAACAGGAATGAAATGGTGAAGCCTGCAACATCGAAATATCAGCTTTCTGAGCTTGCCCTGTATTTCCTCAAACTTGGCACCTGGGGATTTGGCGGGCCGGTGGCTTTAGTAGGTTATATGCACCGCGACCTAGTGGAGCAGAAACAGTGGCTGACGGAAGAAGAATATAAGGAGGGATTAGCTTTAGCGCAACTGGCGCCCGGCCCTCTGGCTGCGCAGTTGGGCATCTACATCGGGTTCGTTCATTATGGCCTGTTGGGGGCAACGCTCACAGGTCTGGCTTTTGTTTTGCCCTCGTTCGCCATGGTCGTGCTTTTGGGCATGATCTACCAATTGTACAGCGGCCTGACCTGGATGCGCGATGTGTTTTACGGCGTTGGTGCGGCGGTGATCGGGATCATTGCCATCGGCGCCTATAAGCTGACCTTGAAGTCCGTAGGCAAGCTAACTGTCTCGGCCGTGAAGACCAACTGGCTGCTATGGCTGTTTTATGGCGCAGCTATCGTTATTACCGTTATCACTCAACAAGAGCAGATATTACTTTTTGTTGGTTGCGGGCTGCTGTATATGGCCGTAAAAGCCCCGCCTTTGTGGATGAAAAAGCGTACCACGTTGCCGGCGTTATTATTGACCGGCATTGGTTTCTGGAATTTTTCCAAAGACACGTTGGTTCAGATCGGCCTTTTCTTTTTAAAAGCAGGCACCTTCGTTTTTGGCAGTGGCCTGGCCATCGTTCCTTTTTTGCACGCCGGGGTAGTCAACGATTATCACTGGCTCACCGAAAACCAGTTTGTGGACTCGGTGGCGGTGGCCATGATCACGCCCGGCCCGGTGGTGATTACCGTAGGTTTCATCGGTTACCTGGTGAGCGGATTCCCGGGGGCGGCGGTAGCAGCCTTAGCGACTTTCCTGCCTTGTTTCCTGTTTACGGTGATCTTAGCGCCCTATTTCAAAAAGATCGCTAAGAATGCCAGTATCAAAGCCTTTGTGGATGGTATTACCGCTGCGGTGATCGGCGCGTTGGTCGGTTCGGTCATCATCATTGCGACACGCTCCATTATCGATATACCGACAGCAGTTATCGCCGTAGGAAGCGTGTTGTTATTGGCTTATGTTAAAAAGATAAAAGAGCCGCAGTTGATCGGCACGGCTGCTGTTTTAGGGATCATCATTAAAAATTTGCTATGAAATGGATCACAAGAGAACGGCCTAAGATTGACCGTATTGCCTGTCCCTGGCTCATTAAGAACTTTGTGGACGAGGCTGCGGAGTTCGTCTTTGTACCTGCTGAGCAGGTATTTGCCAGGGCAAGCGAAATAAACGCGGTACCGTATGATATACCCGGTGCAGAATACAGCCACGAAGGGGAATTTTGTACCTTTGATTATATCATCAAAAAACACCAATTAACCGATCCCGCATTATTACAGATCGCCAAAATTGTGCGCGGCGCGGATACCGACCATTTTGAACTGGCACCGCAGGCTGCCGGGCTTTGGGCCATATCCGCCGGGCTATCGTACAATTACCGGGATGACCAGGAGCAGTTAGCTATCGGTATGCAGCTCTATGACGCCCTGTACAGTTGGGCGGCTAAAGTGCAGGGCGAGAAACACACCTGGGTGCAGTAACAAAATATCAGTTATTTAAACTCAATACCTATGGAAGCAGGCGCTTTATTGCTACTGCAGCCATAACTTGAGATGTTATGATAGCAGCACATCGATGGTAGTAAACAAAACGAAAAAGAGCACATCAGAAAAGGTTTAAGGCCTGCTCCAATATGCTCTGGTTAACGTTTACCGTAGTCGGGATGGCGGGATTCGAACCCACGACCTCCAGCACCCCATGCTGGCGCGATACCGGGCTACGCTACATCCCGTAAAGGGTTGTAAAATTATAAAAATTTGATTTCAGGCAAAACGAATATTTGAAATTATACACCGAAGGTCCGCCATTTAATCCCGGCTATCTGTACTGGTTATTCTGCCGGTGTTTGCGCCGGCGGATGGTATTGGCTTTGATGACCATAAATACCGACATAATGCTCAAGGCAATTTCGATACCTATAACAAATATATTGTAAGGAAAATCGACAGTGGTATAAGTGATAACAACAACCAGACAAACTAAAAAGATGATCACAAAAAGCTGGCTTATCAATATCCATTGTTTTGATACCTTGTTCCAGTCTAAATCACTTTCCCTTCTTGATGATCTTCTTTCTTCCATTAAGCAATAACTCTGTGTTTCGGCTGTTGTTAATAATTATTGTTGAAAGATAACATATTTTCTATTAAAACAACAACCCGTTAACGCTGTATAAAGTGTAAAAAACATTTTTTGGGTCCTTTGGTCTGCAGAATAGCTTTCACAACATTACGTTATGGCTTGTAATTAAAAAGGTAAATTTTTGCCGAAACCTGATTTTGCAGATGTAAGAACAGAATGCTGCAAATTTAAAAAAAATAGTAATCAAAACCATTCAAATAAAAAGTACCTGTTTACCAACGTAATTATATAATGTTTATATCGTTTTTAACGCAATGTTTATTACTTTTAACCTATTAAACATTTATGGAGGCTGCAGGTAACTACGATTTGCTGATCAGAAAGATCGACACCTTTATACGCAGGTACTATTTAAATAAGCTACTGCGCGGGTTAATCTTTTTGGGTGCAGCATTGTTTTCGGGTTATGTGGCAGTTACCTTAGGCGAATATCTCGGCCATTTTAGCACTGTGCTGCGCAGTGTATTGTTCTTCGGTTATATCTTAATCAATCTGCTGGTGTTTGCATGGCTGGTTTTACCGCCATTGCTGGCTTATTTTAAGCTGGGCAAAACCATCAGCCATGATGCGGCAGCCGAAATCATCGGTACCCATTTTGCCGATGTTCAGGATAAACTTTTAAATACGCTGCAACTAAAACGCCTGGCCGACCAAAACCCGGCACAGCAAAAGCTCATCGAGGCCAGTATCGACCAGAAAATAGTATCGCTCAGGCCTATCAGTTTCCCATCGGCCATCCGGATAAAAGCCAATGTAAAATACCTGAAGTGGGTGCTCGTTCCGTTTTGTATCATCGTGATCCTGGCGTTTACCGCCCCTTCGGTTTTAAAAGAAGGCACCGAGCGGCTGATTAAACATAATCAGTATTTTGCCCCTAAAGCGCCATTTAATTTTGTTATCGTTAATCAAAACTTATCTGCCGTGCAGGGCGAAGACCTGAAGCTGGAGCTGAAGCTTACCGGCGACCGTTTCCCGAACGATGTTTACCTCGAAACGGGAAACAATACCTTCAAGCTTAATAAAGAAAATATCAGCAGGTTTAATTACGTATTTTCCAACCTGCAGCAAAACGTGAAGTTCAGGCTTACCGGTAACGATTTTCAATCGGCCGAATACGAGATCAGCGTGCACCTGAAGCCATCGCTGCTAAGGTTTGATGTCGATTTACAGTACCCGGCCTATATCCATAAAAAGAACGAGCAGGTTAACAATGCCGGCGATCTGACCCTTCCCGAAGGCACCACCGTACGCTGGCAATTGCACACCCAAAATGCGAGCACGCTGTTGTTCGGTATGAACGACCGTGTGCTGCAGATACCAGGCGCCGATAACACGTTTTTACATACCGAACGCATTTTAAAACCGGGCGTTTATACACTGAAGGCCATCAACAACATGGTGAACCGTGGCGATTCGGCGGCATACCGCATCAATGTGATTACCGATCAGCCGCCCATGATCAATGTGGATGAAAAACAGGACTCGGTGAGCTCGAAGGCGATTTATTTTAACGGCAAGATCCAGGATGATTACGGTTTTTCGTCGCTGACATTCCATTGCACCATAGATGCACACGATAATCAAAAGCCCCGGGTATCGGCACAACCGGTGAAAGCCGATCTGAACAGCACACAAGCCGACTTTTTTTATTATTGGAATTTGAAGGACATGGGCGCAAAACCCGGCGACGAGGTGAGCTATTATTTTGAAGTTGCCGATAACGATGGCGTTAACGGCCCGAAACGGGTGCGCTCGGCAGAGCATACCCTGCATGTACCAAGCGAAAAGGAGCTGGATAAGCAACTGGATGCCGGTTCGCAATCGGTGAAACAGAAAATGCAATCGGCCATCAAGCTTTCGGGCGAAGTTGAAAAAGAAGCTCAAAAGCTAAATCAGCTGTTGCTGAACAAAAACTCACTATCTTTTGACGAGAAGAAGCAGATACAGGACCTGCTGGAAAAACGCAAGGAACTGGAAAACCTGGTAAAGGACATCCAGAAGGAAAATCAGCAGAACCTGTTCGACAGGCAGGAAAACAAACAGCAGGATCAGGAAATACTCGATAAGCAAAAGCAGATTAAGGACCTGTTCGATCATGTGTTGGATGAGAAGACAAAAGAGTTGCTTAAAAACCTGCAGCAAATGCTGGAGCAAAACCAAAAGGATATGGCGCAGGACCAGCTGCAGAAATTGCAGATGGATAATAAATCGCTCAAAAAGGAGCTCGACCGGATGCTCGAGCTGTATAAAAAACTCGAGGTTGAGCAAAAACTGAAAGAGAACATCGATCAGCTGAATAAAACCGCTGATAAGCTCGATAAATTATCCGATCAAACCAAACAGCCCAACAGCGATCAAAAAGACTTACAACAAAAGCAGGATCAGTTGAAGAACGATTTTAAGGATATCAAAAAATCGTTGGAAGATACCAAGCAGAAGAACGATCAGCTGGAACAAAAAAGCGATTTTGAAGAACCTAAAAAAGACGAGCAGAACATTGACGAGCAAATGGATAAAAGCAGCGACGAGTTGAGCAAAAACAATAAGCCGAAAGCATCGCAGGCGCAAAAGCAAGCTGCCCAGCAAATGAGACAGTTATCGCAAAAACTGCAGCAAATGCAACAGCAGGAAGAAGAGGAGCAATCGCAGATTGATGTTCAGCAATTGCGCGAGCTGATTAAAAATCTGGTTAATAGTTCGTTCGATCAGGAAAAAACAATGCAGACGCTGCGCAGCATGAACACCAATGACCCGGCTTATATCAGCTGGTCGCAAAAGCAAAAAGATATTAAAGATAATTTGAAAAATGTGGAGGATAGCCTATATTCACTAAGCAAACGGGTTCCGCAGATACAATCGACGGTAAACAAAGAGGTGGGCGCAATCAATAGCAATATTGACCAGGCATTGACCAATTTGGGCGAGCGCCATACGAGCGAAGCCAACCGAAACCAGCAGTATGCCATGACATCGATGAACAACCTGGCATTAATGTTGGCAGATGCATTGGACAATGTTCAAAAAAGCATGAAAAATGCGAAAGGAGGAGCCGGGAAGAAAAAACAGCCCTCGCTATCTCAATTGAGCCAGATGCAGCAACAGCTGAATAAGAACATGCAAAAAATGCGCGAGCAGATGCAGCAACAGGGTAACCAGGGCCAAAGCAAACAGGGGCAAAACGGCATGAGCGAGCAATTTGCCCGGATGGCCCGCGAGCAACAGCAGATACGCCAGGCATTGCAGCAGATTAATAACCAGGAAAACAAAGACGGTACCAAGGGTTTAGGCGATCTGGATAATATTTCGAAGCAAATGGAACAAACTGAAAAAGATCTCGTAAACAGAAAAGTACTGGATGAAACCCTTAAGCGGCAACAACAAATACAAACGCGTTTATTAGAAGCCGAGAAGGCTGAACAAGAAAGGGAACAGGAACAAAGGAGGGAAAGCAATGCTGGAAAAGATATTCCACCCGGTTACATCAAAGCGCTGCAAAACTATCAGCAAGCCAAAAACAAGCAAACCGAGCAGATACAAACGGTACCTCCAACCCTGAATTTTTATTATAAATCAAAAATCAAACAATATTTTGATCAAATTAACGGCAAGTAGTATGGAACAGCCCAATATAGATACCGGCGAATTATTTACTTTGCAACTCCCGTCAAAAATGGAGAGCCTCAACGCGCTCGAGAATTTGATCGAGGCGATGGCAAGTAAATACAACATTCCGGACGATACTTTTGCGAATATGATGACCTGCTTAAATGAGGTGTTTATTAATGCTATCGTACACGGAAACAAGCTGGATGAAAATAAAAAAGTAATTATCAATGCCGAAGTTGATGGCCGGCGCGTTACCTGGACGATTACCGACGAGGGCCCGGGCTTTGATTACAATAAACTTCCTGACCCAACCGCCCCCGAAAACCTGGAGAATTTAACCGGCCGTGGCGTTTTTATCGTTAAACAGTTGGCCGACCAGTGTATTTTTAATAGCGCGGGGAACGAGGTTGAACTACTCTTTAAATTTTAAGATGCCCCGTATACCCGTTTTCTTTTTTGAAGAAGATATCAAATTTAAGCCCAAAAATAAAACCGCTTTGCGCGGATGGATAAAGGATACGATAGTTGCCGAAGGCTATAAACTGAAAGAACTCAACTACATTTTTTGCTCGGATAAATACCTCATCGGCATTAACCGGCAGTATTTGGATCATGATACCTATACCGATATCATTACGTTTGATCATTCGGAAAAGGAAAAAATGATCGGCGGCGATATCTTTATTTCGATAGAACGCATCCGCGAAAATGCTGCAAAATTTTCGGTGAGCGAAGCCAACGAGCTGCACCGGGTTATTATTCATGGCGCATTACACCTGTTGGGCTACAGAGATAAAAGCAAAGCCGATAAGGCTTTGATGACCGCTAAGGAAGATTTTTACCTTGCCCAGGTAAAATTTTAAATACGTAAGCGCTTTTTTTAAAAAATGCGCTTTAATCTGCTTAAAATTGCCTTGTATTTCAACCGTTTAAGGCAACCAAAATCACAAAAAGCGAGTATATATAACCGTATTTAATAAACTTAAAAAATTAAACCATGAAAGTATTAGCATTAATTTGCGCCCTGATGTTTGTAGCTGTTGCGCCAACTTACGAGTTTAAACTGAAAGACATTGATGGCAAAGCCTTTAGCCTGGCTAAATATAAAGGCAAAAAAATATTGGTGGTAAACACGGCATCGCAATGTGGTTATACCCCTCAATATGCCGAATTACAACAATTGGCCGATAAATACAAGGATAAGCTGGTTGTAGTTGGTTTCCCGGCAAATAACTTTGGCGGCCAGGAGCCCGGCAGCGATCCAACCATTAAAGAGTTTTGCAAAGCACGCTATGGTGTCACTTTCCCGTTAAGTACCAAGATCAGTGTTAAGGGCGATGATATCGACCCTTTATTTAAGTATTTAACAAACGCCCCTAATCCTGATTTTACGGGAGAAATCAAATGGAACTTTGAGAAATTTTTGCTGGATGAAAACGGTAAACTGATCCACCGCTTCCGTTCGCCGGTTACGCCGATGTCGCCCGAATTGACCAAATACTTGAACTAAGTAACCAATCAACCCTATACAAAACAGGCCATATTGTCAAATATGGCCTGTTTTTTTGCATAATTGTTTTTTAATTAGGTGTTTTTATAAAAAAAATGCAGCGATTAATAAATTAAATTCAGTATCTTTAACATTTAGTTAACACGTAAAAGCTTACTTTGCAAAACATTTTAAATTCCCTCAAATGAAGATTAAGTACTTATTTGCACTCTCAGTTATCGCTATGGTCTTTGCTTCCTGCGCCAAGGTAGCACAGCCCGATCAGTCGCAATTAATAGATACACCCACGCCAACAGGTGTAAACCCGAGCACAGTACCTTATTCTATTGTCGAGAGTTTTGAATACGGCACAAAAACTTCATACGCGGATGCTAATGTAACCTTATTAACCGGTTCGTGGGATTTTAACGACGCCCTTATCGGTAACCTGAGCAACGATGCCAAAGACGGTTCATTTTCGGCCAGGGTGCGTACCGGATCGCTGGGTATGAACTTTGATATTTCCAATTTAAAAACATTATATATCAGCCACGCTTTGTATGGTTCGGATGCTGCCACAACCTGGCAGTTAATGGCCTCGACCGATGGCGGTACTACCTACACCCAATTAGGAAACACCATTAACGAAACAAGCACAACTTTGGTTGTCGACTCGTTTAAAGTAAGCACAACCGGCAAAATCCGTTTCAAAATCGTCAAAACATCTACAACCCGTATCAACATCGATGATATTACCTTTAAAGGTATCGGCGACCCGGGCATTACCGTAAGCGTACCGCCAAGCAGCCCTGTTGATACGGCATCAACAGGTACCGCAGCTGCTGCAAGGGCCGCACTTTATGGCAGCGACGCACCACCGGCAAACGGCGACAACAGCAATTTGCTGTTCGGAAACCCTTCGAACGCGGCAACCATATCAAACGATAATTACTTATTTGACCAGCATTATTATGTAGAAAGCTACAACGCAACCCGTGCCGAACCTAACTGGGTAAGCTGGCATTTAGATGCCAGCAATACTACGAACGCCCAGGGCCGTTTAGACAATTTTGCAGCCTTTAGCGGCTTACTGGCGGGTATGTACGCGGTGCAGAGCAACAGCTACTCGGGCAGCGGGTTCGACAGGGGGCACAATTGTCCTTCGGCCGACAGGACAAGTTCATTTAATGCCAATGCGGCAACTTTCCTGATGACCAACATGATCCCTCAGGCGCCAAATAATAACCAGCAAACCTGGGGCAACCTCGAAAACTACCTGCGCAGTCTTACATCGTCGGGCTACGAAGTATATATCATTATGGGCAGCTACGGAAGCGGTGGTACGGGTTCGCTTGGCGGCACTACGACAAGCATTAACAACGGCCATATTGCCGTGCCAAGCAACGTTTGGAAGGTTGCAGTAATTTTACCGGTAGGTAATGGCGATTTGGCACGTGTTTCATCGAGCACCAGGGTGCTTTCGGTAAATACGCCTAACGTTAACAGCATCAACTCCGACTGGAAGAAATATATCGTTACCATGAAGTCGATCGAAGATGCTACGGGCTATAAAATTCTTTCGGCATTACCGGCAAGCGTCCATGATGCATTAGCTGTTAAAACAGATCCGGGCAGCTGATTTATCCCAAAAGAGATCACAGAAGGCCATTCTATTTTTTAGAATGGCCTTTTTTGTGAATTAAATTTTACTGGATAAATTATACGCCGCTAAATACGTTTAAAAACAAATGCGTAAATTGTAGCCTTAGTAACCGTATTAACTGCTTTCATGATCAAAAAATTGCTGCCCCTTATAACGCTCGTCTCGGTTATAGTCAATGCTGATGCCCAAACCTATTTATCGCCGCCTTTAAATATCGAACAGGCCTACCTGAACCAAACACGCACCATCAGCGGTAAGCCGGGTAAAAACTACTGGCAAAATACGGCCGGTTATAACATCAAGATCAGCTTCGATCCGCAAACGCGAAACCTTAAAGGTACTGTCGGTATCGATTATACCAATAACAGCCCCGATACTTTAAAACAACTGTGGTTTAAGCTCTACCCTAATTTTTATAAAAAAGGGGTGATGCGTAACTATAAAATTGATGCTGTAGATATGAGCGACGGGGTACAGATCGGCAGGCTGGCTATCAATAATGAAAACCAGGATTTGGCCGACGCCAATATCGACGGCACGAACATGGCGCTTAATATCAAGCCCCTGTTGTCGAAACAAAAGCTGCATGTCGATATCAGCTATTCGTATACACTGAACCGCACATCGCATGTGCGCACCGGACAGGTTGACTCGGGTTCGTATTTTATCGCCTATTTTTTTCCAAGGATAGCCGTTTACGACGATATCGACGGCTGGAACAAATACCCTTATTTGGGCACCGAGGAGTTTTATAATGATTTTTGCCATTTCAATGCCGAGATAACCATGCCAGGCAATTACCAGGTTTGGGCAACAGGCGATTTGAAGAATGCCTCCGAAGTTTATAATCCGCAAATTGTAAAGCAGATCAGCCTGGCCGAAAAGACGAGCGATATTACTACCGTTGTAAGCGAAGCCGACCTGCAGGCGGGTAACGTTACTACAAAAAGGCCATTCAACACCTGGCGGTTTGAAGCGGATAATGTAACAGATTTTGTGTTCGCCGCCAGCGACCATTACCTATGGATGGCGGCCAGCCCGGTCGTCGACTCGCTTACCGGCAGGCGCACACGCGTTGATGCGGTGTTTAACCCGGCTCATAAAGATTATTTCCCGGTAATTGATTTTGCGCGTAAAACCGTTAGCCTGATGAGCCATACTTTCCCGAAATGGCCCTTCCCGTACCAGCATGAAACCGTGGTGGACGGGCTCGACCAGATGGAATACCCGATGATGGTAAACGATAACCCGCTCGAAAAAACCGACGATGCCATTGAGCTGACGGACCACGAAATATTCCACTCGATGTTCCCGTTTTACATGGGCATTAACGAAACCAAATACGGCTGGATGGATGAAGGCTGGGCCACCATTGGCGAATGGACGCTTAGCGGTATGATCGATCCAAAAGTAGTTGATGTAGATGGCATCGGTTTGTACGAAACTATCGGGGGCAAGGAGGAAGATTTGCCTATCATCACCTTATCAACCCAGCAAACAACGCCAAGTTATGTCGCAAACTCGTACCCGAAACCAGGCCTGGGATATATGTACGTGCGCGATATGTTAGGCGACGCCTTGTTTACCAAAGCCTTGCATTACTACATTGAGCAATGGCACGGCAGGCACCCCATACCTTACGATTTTTTTAACTGTATGAATATAGGAGCCGGTATGAACCTCAACTGGTTTTGGAAGAATTGGTTTATGGAACGCGGTGCGCCCGACCAGGCCATCAGCAAGGTTAGCCGGAAAACCGGCAAAGAATATATAGCCGTGATCACCAATATCGGCACCAAGATGATACCCATCGACCTGACAGTTTATTACGCCGACGGCACAACCAAACTGATCCATAAAGACATCTCCTGCTGGCGAAACGGTAATAAGGAAGTAGCTGTTAGCTTTACGGCAGATAAACCGGTGGAACGTTTAGTACTGGGTGGTATTTACGACCCGGATGTGGATAAGAAGAATAACGTTTGGGAGGTGAAGAAGTAGCAATACAAATAATGGCATTAGATTTTTATAATATTTCTGACAGCAGTCTCCAGCAAAGATTGTTTGAGCTCACAGAGGTCGATATATACAATTTAATAGAAGTCCTGAATGAGTATAGAAGGTTAAGCGGTTTGCAAATAGATGAGTATGGAACTACCAGGATATCTCAGGACCATATTGAGCTAATTATTCAGTTGCTTAGTGATTATTTGAAAAAAGCCCGCTTAAACGTCTCAGTGAGAGAAAGATTATCGGATATCATTACACGATTCAGCCAATCGAAAGAGGGATTAATGGCCGTTGGAGATTAAACTTTCTTATGCTTTCGCCCCAACCTTTTCCCCAATCTTAACCAGTACCTCGGTGTTTTTGCCGGATTGCTCGATGATATCCGCATCAGGTACGATACTGCCTTTTTTAAACAGCTGTATCACGGTTGAGCCGCCGAATTCGAACCAGCCTTTTTCTTCGCCGCGTTTAAAGGTATAGGCACCGTACTGGCGCTGCACCACTTTGCCGACGAATAAAGCCCCCACCTCGATGTGCAGCACCGTACCAAAGTTTTCGGTATGCAGAACGGTTAACTCGCGGTAGTTTTTGGCCATTACCGAGCTGGTTTCGGCCAGGGCGATGCGGTTTACCGAGTGGAGTATGCCCTTAATTTTCTGCACCCTATCCTGGCGGCCGTTATCGATGTAGCCATAACGGTGATAGTCGGACGGGGCCAGGCGGTATACAAAGCACCAGCCATCGGCAAATTCGTCGGCTAAAGCTTTATCTTTCACCAGGTCGTTCAGCTGGTACCAGTAACCTTTTACCGGCACCTGGTCAACTTTATTTAAATCCCAGATGATCAGGCGCGAATCGGCAGGCGAGATCAAATGCCCGGGAGTTTGATCGATGGGGCGGGCGCTGGGTTTCAGTTCGCGGATAAAAAAATCGTTAAAGCTCACAAACGAATTGAGCGGGCGTTTAATCTCGCTCACGTCGATATCATAGTGTTTGATAAACTTAGGTATTTGTTTCAGGCTTTTCTTGCCTTTCATCACCCGGCCGTAGGCAGTCGAAACAAAGCGCCTTTTAAGCACCAGGTTGGTGAGCAGCTTACCGGCAAGCGTTTTATACAGAAATATCAGCCCATCTACTTTAAAAGCGTTTTCTTCGATGGTTTTTTTTGTTTTTCGGTCGTAGATGTAGACTGCCATTACCGCAATACTATTTTTATGATTTTAATTGTGCCAGAACCGTTTGGCCGGCTTTTACAGCGGCGTTAACCTGTACACTGATTGGCGAGCTAACAGGTATCAGCACCTCAACATTTGCGCCACCCATAGCAAAACCGATCTGATCACCCTGTGCGATGCTATCACCTTGTTTGGCATAGGTAACCATGTGTTTGGAATAACCCGGCAACTGGCGGTACAATATAACGGCTCCCGAAATACTTTCGATAGCTACTGTGGCATGGCCGTTTTTTTGCGCGTATTTTACGTTGCCGCTAACCGGGCTCAGGTTAACCCTCAGGTCGGTTGGTGCAATGGCTATAGATACTTTGGTATAACGGCCCTTGATATATTCGCTGTCATCTATTTCATCAATCGCGGTTATGGTGCCATCTGCGGGGCTTAAAACAGCCTTGTCGTTTGCGGCAATAGAGATAGCCGGGCTGCGGAAGAACCAGATCGTAGCGGCAAAAAAGGCTAATGATAGAATGTAAACCAGCCATTTAAACAGATGCGCCTGCGGAGCGTAAAACTGGGCGATAGCATTAAACAGAAAGATCAGTAGAACACAGATCGCTATATTGGTGTAACCCTCTTTATGAATGGTCATGTTGTTAATTGCAGGTTCGAAAAAATTAATTAATAGTCCAAAAATACTAATTTGTGATCAGGTACAGGTATGCAAATACTAATGGCGCCGAAAGAAACAGGCCGTCGAACCTGTCGAGCAAACCGCCATGACCGGGCAGCAGGCTACCGGAATCTTTAGCGTTCAGGCTACGTTTCAACATCGATTCAACCAAATCGCCCATGGTACCAAAGCAACCGATCATCACGGCCATACCTTTCCACTCCAAACTGGTGATATCTTTTAAATAATAGGCAATAATGCCCGATACAAAAACAGCAAATAAAACCCCGCCGATAAAACCCTCCCAGGTTTTTTGCGGCGAATGCCTCTCAAAAAGCTTGGTGCGGCCCAGCCAGCGCCCTACAACATAAGCGCCGGTATCGTTGCTCCATAATAGTAACATAAATGCCAGCGGGAAATGGAAGCTGTAGCTGCCCCTCATAAACGCTAAGCCGAAAAAGAAACAAAAAGGCGCTATCGCGTAAGCTAAACCTACTATGGTATAAGCGATGTTGGTAAACGGGTGTTCGGACTTTTTGTAAAGCTCGGATATAAAAATGCTGCCCACAACGGGCACAATGATAAGCAGGAACTTCGAATCGATATTTAAAGCATAGTGGAGGCCTATGCCGGCAAAAATGCAGATACCGCCTATTAAACCGATGATGAGGTTAGGATTAACATCGCCGGTTTTAACCATTTTATAAAACTCGTTAAGGCACAAAAGACTGAGTAAGGCGAAAAATGCGGTAAAAACCCACAAGCCGCTAAGCAGCGACCCGAGCATGATTATGATAAAAAAGATGCCTGTGATAGCGCGTGTCTTCATAAAAAATTACGTTTGGTTCAGGATGATAATCTCGATAGCCCGGCTAAAATCTTCCTGATGGATATACACATCAATATTACCAAAATTGCGATGCGATGAATCCTGCTTATTGATCAATACACTGGTGACCTGGTTTTCGGCGAGTACTTGCTTCACAATCTCCGATTGATAGTAGTTTGCAGAAGTAAATATCCTGATCCAGTCTTTTTCCATTACATCGGCAGTGGTTTTTTGGATTGTGCAATATTACGATAAACTATCAGTAAAAACACGGTTAATGCAAGGCTGGCCACGTAATGTAAAGAATTAAATACATGCTGATCATCGGGATTAATTTTAACAGCCTTTTGCTGATACAGGTAAGTGAGTATCACTGCCGAACCATTATTGATAAAATGCCCCCATACCGCAGGCCAGATACTGCCGCTCCATGCCGCGAAATAACCGAACAATACACCCAGCATCAGCCGCGGCAAAAAGCCGAAGAACTGCATGTGAAAAGCGCTGAACAGGATGGCCGCAATCCAGATGCCCCAATGCCGGTTGCGCGTCCACCGGGTAAATATGGTTTGTATGCAACCGCGAAACAGAAACTCTTCGGCTATGGCGGTTAACAAACCAATCGCCAGCAGGTTGAAAAACATGGCACCAAGGCTGTTCATCTGTAAAAGCAGCTGCGTTTCTTTAGCCGCCTCGTCTTCGCTGTGGCGCATCCAATCGTAAATGCCCTGCATAAAATGCGGAAACTTCATCTGCTGGTTGATATTGACCAGCCATTCCATCACGGGTGATGAAAAAAGCATGACCGCCAAAGCCATAACAAACAGCATTGGCTTAACAGGGGTATTTGCCTTCAGATAGGCTACGGGCTCACGAACAATGTATCTGGCAAAAACAACCGGCCCCAAAAATAGCGGGATAGTAGTGGTAGTTATCTGCAATATCCAGATGGAATTTAATACCCCGGGATAAGCCGTGTTGAAAGTACCGATCTGCGTAATGGTTTTTAAGCCGTAAACAGCAGCAATGATCCCGGCCCCTATCAGCACACCGGCCAGCATGCAGCCGATAACTATAGCGGCCAATACCAGGAATTGCAGGCTTGGATGGAGCGGTGAAACGGCATTTTCTTTCATATGAGTTAATATTTGTACCTTTGCAGCGCTTAAAGATAGTCATGTCTGTTCAAATAGGAAATATCGACCTGGGGAATTTTCCGCTGTTACTTGCGCCGATGGAGGATGTGAGCGATCCGCCGTTCCGTTATGTGTGCAAAAAAAACGGTGCCGACATGATGTATACCGAGTTCATCTCGTCGGAAGGATTGATCCGTGATGCGGCAAAAAGCCGCGCCAAGCTCGATATCTTTGAGTATGAGCGCCCTATCGGCATACAGATATTCGGCAGCGATATCAACAGCATGCGCACCGCTACCGAAATTGCTACTCTGGCCCGCCCCGACCTGATGGACATTAATTACGGCTGCCCGGTAAAAAATGTGGCCTGCCGTGGCGCGGGCGCAAGCTTGCTGCAGGATATCGACAAAATGGTAGCCATGACCAAAGCTGTTGTCGAAGCTACGCACCTGCCGGTAACGGTTAAAACCCGTTTAGGCTGGGACGATAATACCAAAAACGTTTACGAGGTTGCCGAGCGCCTGCAGGATGTGGGTATCAAGGCGCTTACCATCCACGGCCGTACCCGTGCGCAGATGTATAAAGGTGTTGCAGACTGGTCGCTGATACGCGATATCAAAAAAAATCCGAGGATTAAAATTCCCATTTTTGGCAATGGCGACATCGATTCGCCCGAAAAGGCGGCCAACTGGCGCATGGAATACGAGGTCGACGGCATGATGATCGGCCGTGCTTCGATCGGTAACCCCTGGATTTTCCGAGAGATCAAGCATTTTTTTGCCACCGGCGAGCACCTCGATCCACCGACAATTACCGAAAGAGTCGAGAACTGCCGTATCCACCTCGAAAAATCGATCGAGTGGAAAGGGCCAAAAACAGGCATTTTTGAAATGCGCAGGCACTATTCCAACTACTTTAAAGGTTTAGACAATTTCAAAGAGTTCAGGATGAAACTGGTTTCGACCGAGAACATCAACGAATTATTTGACGTTCTGCAGACCATCGCCGATAAATATTCGTTAGAGATGGCGTAATTATTGATTGCCGTTATCCGTATAAGTAACAAAAGAAAATTTTTATTGGTTTATCACCATTTTGTTAGATGGTTTATGAACAAAATAGATTTTTTTTTATTTATGTTTGAATTGAAAGTTACACCGTTATGGTTAATACAATTACAGATGGAGTTAAGGTTTCGGTAGAAACCGTTTACCAGCCGGAGTACTCAAACCCGGCGAACGATCATTTTATGTTTGCTTACAAAATCAATATTGAGAATGTGGGCAGCAATACCGTGCAACTGCTGCGCAGGCATTGGACGATATTTGACTCGAACGGTACCAAGCGAGAGGTGGAGGGCGAAGGCGTAGTTGGCCAGCAGCCTATTATCGAACCCGGGCACTCGCACGAGTATGTTTCGGGCTGTAACTTAAAAACCGATACCGGCAGCATGAAAGGCGAGTACCAGATGCTGCGCCTGGTGGATAACAGTGTGTTTAATGTTAAAATACCGGAGTTTTATCTGATAGCGCCGTATAAGTTGAATTAGGATTTTATTTACATAAAAAGGAAAGCCCTGTTGTGAGAGTAACGGGGCTTTTTTGTTTGCGATAGGCTTACGTTGATTGGATACGCGGACTTTAATCCAGTCAATAAGGGTAATATGTTTTTCGTCTTGATTCTTGAGTCTCGACTCTTGATTCTTTTTTATCCGGGCGTTTCCCTGCGGGCCGCGCTTTCCGCTCATACTGCGTAGGCATTAGCCACGAGGCCGGTATCCCTGCCTGCCGGCAGGCGGGCGCTGCAATCACTTAACGCAAAAGCGAACAATAAGCTTGCGTTTTTGAATAATTATGGCTATATTGTATAGTTAGGCGCGAAGCTTGATAGTAGTTCATTAGTTCACTGGTCATTTGTTCATTGGTGCCTATATGATGAGAAAAGATGTTAACAGGCCTGCAAAAATTTCTCCGGCCTGCCGGCTGGCAGGTACAATTCCCCCCCTCGCTCGCAATGATAATTCGTGAAAATCTTGTGAAAAATACCGAAGAATACCGATGTTTTCTTAAATGAGTCAGGTGCAACATAAAAGGTAATAATTTTCCAACATCCCTACGCTCCAAACTGGCTCAGATGATGATCGAGGTGTTTCCAGAACATGGTGTTCCATTCGGCAACGGTTAACTTGCCGAATGAGTGCGATTCCTTACCATCAAAATAGCTTTCGCCCAGTTCGAGCGTTTGGTTAAGGTGGCCGATTAACCGCGCTTTCTCGGCTTCAAAATCTTTATCTTCTCTGATCAGGAAATACGGCGCTGTTTGCAGGTTATGTTTGTAAGGTTTGGGGTCGGTAACGGTTTTTTTAACCAGCGTTTTCAGGATGAACTTCATGAAAGCATTTGGTTTGGGGTGCTTGTCGGTGTATACCAGTTCGTAGGTTACATTGCAATGGGCCAGCATTTGCCCTACGCTCATTTTACCCCAAAGCGGCTGGGTTGAAGGGTTTAACTTGTTGATGCGTGCTATCAGTTTGCTTACATCGTCGTGGTTGAATACGCTTTCCATGTTTTTGCTTTATTGCCTGGTATATTTTAAATTAAAAATCCCGTTGCTGATTGTTTTGGTGGCATTGTTATTAAAGTTTGTGGCGGTAAACTGAAAAGTGCCCGTCACGGTGTCGGTAGTCAGGCCGGTAATGGTGACGGTGCCAATGGTACCTATAAAGGTATCTGTATTAGCCGGGGTAGCATTATAACTTAAAATGGTATTGTTTGCAGCAATATTAAAAACGCCTGTTTTCAGATCGTCTATCAACAGGTTAACGCTTTGGTTACCGGGTAGCTGCCCTACGATTTGAATGCTGTTGGTGCTGATATAAAGAATAGCCGCATTTAAATAGGATGCCTGGCTAACCCCATCAACTTTAAGCGTGATGTAATAATCGTTGCTTAAGCTTGTTACAGGCTTTGTACTTAACGATCCCGACCCTTTATCGCACGAATTAAACAGCATAATGCTGAGTGCCAGGAAAAAGAATGAGACGCCGGCGTTTTTCATAAATCGTCAATACATTGATAAATATACAGACAATTTATGAAAACAGGTTCCCTGGTTGGTTAGTTGCGGCGGTTAAATAAAAATGATGCGTAATACAGCAAAGTAGCCAGCGAACCCAATGCGGCAACAACATAGGTCATGGCGGCCCACCAAAGCGCGTCTTTAGCCTGTTCGTGCTCTTCGGCGGTTTTCATTACGGTGTAGTTGTTATTGAGCCAGGCCAGGGCACGGTTGCTGGCATCAAACTCAACCGGCAGGGTGATAAAGCTAAAAGCAGTAACTACAGCTAAAGCAGCAACGCCTATGGCCAGTACAAACGGGTTGTTGGTAAATATGAGTAATAATACACCGATCATGAGCGTCCAGGTGGTGAGTGTTGATGCAGTATTGACGATTGGCACCATAAACGATCGGAAATTAAGCCACGAGTACGCTTTGGCGTGCTGCAAGGCGTGTCCGCATTCGTGTGCGGCAACAGCGGCCGCGGCCACGCTGCGGCTGTAATACACATCAGGGCTCAGGTTTACGGTTTTGGTTTCGGGATTGTAATGATCGGTTAGCTGGCCCTCAACCGAAATAACCTGCACATCATAGATCATGTTATCCTTGAGCATCCTTTCGGCAACCTCCTGGCCTGACAGGCCGGATAGCAAACCTGTTTCGGAGTAGGTTTTGAATTTGCTCCTGAAGCGGGCCTGTACGATAAAACTGACAATGGCTACGGCGATCATCAAAAACCAGCCCGAATTATAGCCTATATATGCGGTTATGAATGTTAAACTATTCATGGTATTTGTTTTTTATAGATATATTCAAAAAGTATTCCGATTATTAACTGTAACAGGTGCACTAAAATGATGGCGCAAAATTATTCGTACTGGGAGCAGACCGCATTTGTGGGCGAATGCGATGTTATTATCGTTGGCAGCGGCATCGTAGGCCTTAACGCAGCGCTGCACCTCAAAACCCTGCGGCCCGGATTAAACGTTGTGGTTTTGGAGCGCGGTTTTTTGCCCAGCGGCGCAAGTACCAAAAATGCCGGTTTTGCTTGTTTCGGAACGGTTTCGGAGCAATTGGGGCTGTTGAAACAGGCATCCGAAGCAGAAGTGGTGCAACTGGTTGATTACAAATGCCGCGGGCTGAAAAGGCTTCGCGAGAAGCTGGGTGACGATAATATCGACTACCAGGAATACGGGGGTTACGAACTTTTTTTTGATGGTGATACGAACAGGGCTGATGAATGCATAGCTAAGATCGGCTATCTGAATAATTTACTCTCGCCTGTTATTGGGCGTGCTGACATTTATGCAGTAGCCGATGAAAAAATTGCAGACTTTGGCTTTAAAGGCGTTAGCCGGATGATATACAATACCTGCGAGGGCCAGATACATACAGGCAAAATGATGCGGGCCTTGCTGACGAAAGTGCAGGGCTCGGGAATATTGGTTTTGAATAACTGCATGGTTAAGAATATCGCACAGCAAAACCATTCGGTTGAAGTGCTGACGGAACAGGGCGTTTTTAAAACCAGGACATTGATCATCGCGACCAATGCATTTGCAAAACAGTTATTCCCCGAGCTTGATGTAATACCCGGCCGCGGGCAGGTTTTGGTAACCAAACCTATTGATGAGCTGAAACTGAAGGGCACTTACCATTTTGACGAAGGTTATTATTACTTCCGTAATATCGACGGACGTGTACTTTTTGGCGGCGGACGCAACCTCGATTTTGCTGCCGAACAAACCACCGAATTCGGCCATACCGATCGCGTAAAGCAAAAACTGCTCGATTACTTGCAGCGGGTTATTTTGCCCGGACAGCGGTTTGAGGTGGACTATTGGTGGAGCGGCATTATGGGCTTTGGCGGCGATATTCAACCGGTCATCAAACAAATTGAACCTAATGTTTATTGCGCCGTGCGCTGCAACGGCATGGGCGTAGCCATGGGCACGCTGGTAGGCGAACAGGTGGCTGAGCTGGCGCTGCAAAACAGCTGATTTACTTCAGCACCTCGGCCAGTTTATCTGCCAGGGCATGTCCGCGCAGGTCGCGGCCCAATATGGTGCCATCCCTGCCTATCAAAACGTTATCGGGTATGCCCGATACGCCGTAAATAAGCGCAGGTATGCTACGGTCGCCTTTCAGGTCGCTTACGTTTATCCACACCAGTTTATCCTGAAAAATAGCATCAACCCATTCCTTTTTTTCGGTATCGAGCGAGACCCCCAAAATATCAAAGCCCTTGCTTTTATACCTGTGATAAGCGGCAACCAGATCGGGGTTTTGCGCGCGGCATGGCCCGCACCATGATGCCCAAAAATCAACCAGCGTTATCTTTCCGGCAAAGTCGGATAGTTTTACGTCCCTGCCATCAGGCGTGCGTAGTATAAAATCGGCATACTTATCGCCAACCTTCAGGTTTTTGTTTAGCGATAGGTACTCGGCGATACTTTTGCTGTATGGCGAAGTCTTAACTTCGGCCGAAAACGCGTTGTATAACTGCCTGGTTTTATCCCTGCCCAGTGAGGCGGCATAAGTATTGAGCGCTTCGGCGCTGACTACCGAGTTTGGATTGCTTTTTATAAACGCCGCCGATATTGTTATCTCGCGGTTTCGCAGCACATCAAACATTTTGGCGTTAGCCGCCTGGTTAAAACCCAGGCTATCGGCCTGCAGGGCATGGTTAAGGCTGTCGATAGAAACAGTTACCGGCCTAACGGCCGAGGCCAGTTTATCGGCATCCTTTTGTGTTTCTGAGCCAGTTATCACGGCATCGTTAAATTTGCCCTTAGCGGCATTAAACTCCATGTCGGTGTTCTCAACCCACAAAAACTTATAATCTTCGTTGTTTTTTGTGCCGAGCATTACGTTCATGGTCGTGCCGTTTACTCTACCTTTCAGGGTGAATTTGCCCCCTGCTATTTGCGTCGAGTCGATAATATTAAGCCTGCCTCCTGGCGTCGCATCTTCGAGGTATATTTTGGTGCTATCGGCAAAACCGGTTACTGTGCCGGTGATGGTAAAACCGTCGGTGTTCTTCTTCGGCGAACGCAGTACAAAAAAAACAGCCACGACTGCACCTGCCAAAACCAGTATAATGATGAGTTTTTTCATGAAGTTCTAAAATAAATTTACCAAACGTTCCAAAGCCATGCCACGTGAGCCTTTGATGAGAATAGTAGCATTTTTAATGGGACGATTTGTCAACCCGGCAATGGCCTCTTCGGCGGTGTCGTAAAAGGTGGCTTTAACCTTGCCATTGCTCTTGTAGAACTCGTGGCCTATAAAAATGTGCTGATCGGCCGGTACCTGCATAGCTTTTTCAATAACCATGCGGTGCTCAGCCGGCGACTCTTCTCCCAATTCAAACATATCGCCTAATATCAACACCTTATGCGGCGCTTCCAGTTTCGCGATGTTATCTATCGCGACAGCCATGCTGCTTGGGTTGGCGTTATAATAATCGCAGATCAGCGTATTGCTGGCAGTTTGGGTGATTTGCGAGCGGTTGTTTGTAGGCTGATAGCCCGCGATGCCCTGGTTGATCTCCTCCGGCGAAAGCCCGAAAAAATTACCGATGCAAATGGCAGCCAGAATATTATCGAGGTTATAAGCACCGGTGAGCTGAGAATGTACCGCAAAATACGCACCGTCCTTCAGCTTCCACTGCAGTTTTAAAAACGGGGCGTTTTCCAATAAGCTGCCCGAAACAGTATTGCCGGCATCGTGGCCGTAATAAAGCACGTTTGTCAGGCTTCGTTCGGCAGCCATATCTTTCAGAACAGCACTGTCATTGTTTACGAACGCTACACCTAAATGTACCTTGAGGAAATCGAACAGTTCGCCTTTGCCTTTTTTAACACCTTCGGCGCCGCCAAAACCTTCGAGGTGCGCTTTGCCTACGTTGGTAATTAAACCATGACTGGGCTGCGCAATGCTGCAAAGCAGCTCAATTTCTTTCTGGTGATTGGCTCCCATCTCAATTACCGCTATTTCGACGGTATTATCGATAGCTAAGATGGTCAGCGGCACCCCGATATGGTTATTGAGGTTGCCTTTGGTAGCATAGGTTTTATAATGCTGTGATAGTACAGCGTTGATCAGCTCTTTCGTAGTGGTTTTTCCGTTCGACCCGGTCAGCCCGATAACGGGTATCGGCAGTTGCCTGCGGTGGTAACGCGCAAGGTCCTGCAAGGCCGTTAAAACATCGTCTACCAGGATAAGGCGGTCGCCATTTTCGTAATCCGGGTTATCAATAATTGCGTAAGCGGCACCGCTTTCAATAGCCCGGGCTGCAAAAGTATTGGCATCGAACTTGTCGCCCTTCAAGGCAAAAAACATACACCCCGGGCTGATGTTGCGTGTGTCGGTACTGATAACGGGGTGCTGAATATATAACTGATAAAGCTCTTCTGTGCTCATTTTGTAGGTTACTGTATGCAAGTTTAAATATTTGAACGCGGATAACCGGGTGAAAAACTGCTAAAATTTAAACTTACCCGTTAAAACACGGTAAAATATCAGTGATTATACTTTAAGATATCGTTAAAGTTTTGGGGTTATTTGTACTACTCTGCCACTAAACAGGGCAATAAACCAAAACAGATTTACGATTTTGAAAAAAATTTAATAAAAGCGAACAAATATTAAAAATGCTGCAACCGTTTGCTGCTTTGATTGTTTTTCTTTTAAAAAAAGACATTTTAGTCAGGACAACTAATAATGAAAATGATTATATTAGCAATAATTCAGTAGTACTTTAAAACCGATAGTTATGATAAAAATTAACATTGCTACGGCAAATGGTTTTACCACCGAAGAGTTAAAAAAAGTTGAGGCGGCCAACTCGACACTAAATAATATTCTGAACAGTGAAAAGTTCAGGGAGCGGGTGCTAAAGTTTACCACCGATGGCTTGTTCAGGTTCCATTATCGTCGTTCGTTTTTTGGAAAATGGATAGATAAGCCACACACCAATCACCAGGTTTATGAAATAGTGACTCAACACTCGGGTGCTGATGATGCCGGTGTTAAACAAATCGACCTGCACCTCGAATTATTGCCAGGCGGTGGCGAAGAACACATAGGCTACACAGATACCAATACCCGTAAGATATTTACCTACCGCGATTGGTTTAACAGTGTTTCGCTTGCCGAATATGCCGGTCATTTAACCCACGAGTGGTGCCACCAGTTAGGTTTTGATCACTCACCGAAACCCGATCCTAAACGGGAACATTCGGTACCTTATGGCATAGGCTCTATTACCGAGGCTATTACCCTCAACTACTAAAAGAGCACTGCCTGCAATCTGCATTCGGTTTTTTGTGTTAACTTAACACCAAAGTCCGACTGTAATGAACGATGCGCTTACCTTATTTTTATACCAATCGGGCCTGGTTTCGCTTACCGGTGCGCAGCAAATCGCTGCCCATTTTCATGAAAAAACACTCTCAAAGAACGACTACCTGTTAAAATCAGGGCAGGTAAGCAACGAATACCTTTTTGTTGAGAGCGGCTTTTTACGCTTATTTGCTTACGATGTTGATGGTAATGATATTACTACCGGTTTTTGCAGCAGTAACCAGGTCGTATTTGAAGTGTCATCATATTTTAACCGCACACCCTCTAAAGAAAACATACAGGCATTAACCGATTGCCGGGGCCGGTTCATCACGTTCGACGAATTGAATAATCTTTTCCATACCATGCCCGAGTTCCGCGAATTCGGGCGCTCGATATTGGTAAAGGGTTTTTCGGACCTGAAAGTGCGGATGCTGTCCATGATCACCGAATCGGCCGAGGAGCGTTATGCAAACCTGCTCAGATCAAACCCCGAGATCATCCGGAACGCTCCGTTAAAAACCATCGCCACTTACCTGGGCATCACCGATACCTCGCTGAGCCGGATCAGGAAAGAGATGGCGCATAAATAAGCCTTGTTGCATTTCTTGCCAAATGGCAAGCGTAGGCTCCGGTTTGAAAACTTCCTTTGTTGTGTATTTAAACACACTGTAAAATGGAAATACTACCCGCATTATTTATCGTTATCGCACTCATTGCCTTGTTTATATTATACAAAGCAAGTGGCAGCAAGGCTATAGTTTTATTGGTTCCTTTAGGATGGCTGATACTACAGGCAGTTGTCAGCAGCGCCGGTTTTTACCAGGTAACCAATACCGCACCGCCAAGGATTATGCTGGCCATATTACCGCCACTGATTTTGATCCTGTTGTTGTTTATTAGCCGGTCAGGTAAACTATTTGTAGATTCATTCAACCCTGCATGGCTTACTGCAATGCATATCATCCGTATTTTGGTGGAGATAGGGATATTACAATTGTACCTTCACCATCTTGTTCCGCAAATTATGACTTTTGAGGGGCGGAACCTGGATATCTTATCAGGGATCACAGCACCTATCACCTGGTATTTTGGTTATTATAAACCCAAGCTCCATAAGTCTGCGTTACTTGCGTGGAATTTTGCCTGTATGGCCTTGCTGTTCAACATCGTAACTATCGCTATACTTTCGGCACCGTTTAAATTCCAACATTTTGGTTTTGAGCAGCCTAATATTGCTATCCTACAGTTCCCATATATCTGGCTGCCTTGCTTTATTGTGCCGGTGGTACTGTTTTCGCACCTGGTATGTGTGAGGGAGCTACTTGTAAAGAAATAAAAAAAACGGAGTCATGCTGAACTTGTTTCAGCACCTCTCAAGACATTTACTCAAGCAAATGAAAGCCAGCCTGGATAGTCCCCGGGCTGGTTTAGTATAATGATAATATTTACTTCTTCGCCCAGCTATCTTTTAGTGTCACCGTCCGGTTAAAAACCAGCCTATCGGCTGTCGACGTTTTATCCAGCGTAAAATAGCCCTTGCGCATAAACTGGCAAGGTTTACCGGCTTCCATGTTCACTAACTCGGGCTCGACAAAGGCGGTGATGGTTTGCAAGCTATCCGGGTTCAGGAAATCTTTAAAGTCGCCTTCCTCGCTCGACGGGTCTTCAACCTTAAACAAACGTTCATACAAGCGTACTTCGGCGGTTTTGGCATGCGCTACGCTCACCCAGTGGATGGTGCCTTTGACGTTGATCCCGCTGGTATCGTTACCCGAACGCGACTCGGGAATATAACTGCAATGTATTTCGGTAACGTTGCCATCGGCATCTTTCACAAAATCATCGCATTTGATGATATAGGCATTTTTTAACCTTACCATCAAACCCGGGCCCAAGCGGAAGAATTTTTTAGGCGGCTCTTCCATAAAGTCGTCACGCTCTATCCACAGTTCGCGGCTGAACGGGATATCGCGGCCTCCATCGCCGCCTTCAACTTCGGGGTTGTTTTCGCCGAAGTGAATTTCTTCCAGCCCTTCGGGGAAATTGGTGATGATACATTTGACAGGGTCGAGCACGGCCATACGGCGCCAGGCGGTTTTGTTCAGCTCCTCGCGGATGCAGAACTCCAGCAGGCTCACGTCGATCATGTTTTCGCGCTTGGCTACGCCGATACGCTCGCAAAATTCGCGGATAGAACCCGGTGTATAACCACGGCGACGCAAGCCGCTGATGGTCGGCATACGCGGGTCGTCCCAATCTTCCACATGGCCCTCTTTTACCAGTTGCAGCAGCTTGCGCTTGCTCATTACGGTATAGGTCATGTTCAGGCGTGCAAACTCGTATTGTTTTGACGGGAATATCCCAAGCTTCTCGATAAACCAATCGTACATGGCACGGTGAGGAACAAACTCCAGCGTACAGATCGAGTGGGTGATCTGCTCTATCGAGTCGCTTTGGCCGTGTGCAAAATCGTACATCGGGTAAATACACCATTTATCGCCGGTGCGGTGGTGGTGCGCATGTTTAATGCGGTACATAACGGGGTCGCGCATCAGCATGTTGGGCGATGCCAGGTCGACTTTGGCCCGCAGTACTTTAGCACCGTCCGGATATTTACCCTCTTTCATCTCGGTAAACAGGCGCAGGTTTTCTTCAACGCTGCGGCTGCGGTATTGGTTTGGTGTGCCTGGTTCGGTAGGCGTGCCTTTTTGGGCCGCTATCTCTTCGGATGTGCTGTCATCAACATAAGCCAGCCCTGCCTCTATCAGCTTCACGGCGAAGGCGTATATCAGGTCAAAATAGTCGGATGCATAAAGCTCGCTGGCCCAGTTAAAGCCAAGCCATTTTACATCTTCCTTAATACTGTCCACGTATTCGGTATCCTCGGTAACGGGGTTGGTATCATCAAAACGCAGGTTAGTGCTGCCATTGTATTTAAGCGCGAGGCCAAAATTAAGGCAGATGGATTTGGCATGGCCGATATGCAGGTAACCATTAGGCTCTGGCGGGAAACGCGTCAGCACACGCCCGCCGTGCTTACCGGCAGCTATATCTTCTTCTACTATTTCTTCTATAAAATTTAACGATCGTTCTTCGCTCATAGTAAGGCAAAGTTAATTAATGTGGTAATTTAACAAAGGACATGGGTAAATATGGGTATTTTAACTCATGTTTTCAGGTTAACCAACCTGCACACCCATTAAACCTGAGTACGATATGAGCTGGCCCTGGCAGGCCTGGCCAAGCGATGCTTTTACACCGGTGACTGCTACATCCATATAAACTACAAGTTTGTTCATACGCAAATATACCGAATCATAATCACTTCCTGAAATGCGGCCATCTTCCTTTTTATCTGCTAAGGTTGTTTCCATAAGAACTTGTCAATACATTTTGTAATGTGATTTTTGTGTTTGTAAAATAAGATGAACGGTCTTTTCTGCTTTTCTGTAGTTTGTAATTTAATTGGGGCGGTGCCTGCGGCCCAGGCTATCCCTGCCCGTCCGGCAGGCGGGCGCTACTATCCTTACCGCGAATTGCCATTTTCTCAACCAAAAATTCTAAGACATCGTATTCTTCGGTATTTTAAATTAGTTATTGATTTTTCTAATGCGAGACGATTCAATCCTTCAATCATTAAACATTGGGAAATTGTACCTGCCAGCCGGCAGGCCGGAGAAATTTTTGCAGGCCTGTTAATATCTTTTCTCATCATAGAGGCACCAATGAACAAATGACCGGTGAACTAATGAACTACTATCAAGCTTCTTGCTCAATCATACAATATACACAATTTATTAAAAACATTCAAGTAAACCGCTAACTATAATGTGTTGCCTTTAAACTAACAATTCGATTTTCTTGCTACTTTTACAAAAACGCGACCATCGTTATTTTTTATGAGTAATACCGAGTTTAACCGCCCTATACGTGTACTGGTAGCCAAAGTGGGCCTCGACGGGCACGACCGCGGCGCCAAGATCATTGCCACTACCCTGCGCGACGCAGGCATGGAAGTGATCTATACCGGCCTGCGCCAAACACCCGAAATGGTAGTGAACACCGCATTGCAGGAGGATGTCGACGCTATCGGCATTTCCATTTTATCGGGCGCGCACATGACGGTTTTCCCCAAGATCATTAACCTGATGAAAGAAAAAGGGATGGACGATGTGCTGGTTACGGGTGGCGGCATCATTCCCGAAAAGGATATTGCCGAACTCAATAAAATGGGTGCAGGGAGGCTTTTCCCGCCCGGTACCAGTACCGAAGAAATTGTAAACTATATTACCAACTGGGTAAAACAGAACCGGAATTTTTAAGGCAAAATATTAAAACTGTCATTTCTAAGAAGGGACGACTGAGAGATCTTCTGCTGCATACCGCAGAAGATCTCTCCCGCTGGTCGAGATGACATAGTTTATAGTCATCAAATCAATCATCACCATGAACTACGAAAACCTGCTGATAGAAACAAAGGAGCGCATTTGTTACATCACCATCAATCGCGAAAGCAAACTCAACGCGTTAAATGAATCAACTTTGGAGGAATTGTATAACGCTCTATCCGACTGCTTTTATGACAGAAGTATTGGAGGTGTTATTATAACTGGTGCTGGCCAAAAGGCTTTTGTGGCAGGGGCCGACATATCTGAATTTGCCGAGCTAAATGTTGAGCAAGGTATGGAACTGGCCCGTCATGGACAAAAGTATGTGTTCAACCTAATAGAAAATGGTCCCAAACCTGTCGTTGCTGCCATCAATGGTTTTGCCCTGGGTGGAGGCCTTGAACTGGCCATGGCCTGCCATATCCGCGTAGCTTCGGATAACGCACGCGTGGGCCAGCCCGAAGTTACTTTGGGTTTGATACCCGGCTATGGCGGTACACAGCGTTTAACACAATTGATAGGGAAAGGAAAAGCAATGGAACTCATCCTCACTGCGGATATGATCAATGCTGCCGAAGCTTTGCAGCTGGGCCTGGTGAACCATGTTGTTACACCCGAACAATTATTACCCAAAGCCGAAGAGATACTCAACAAAATATTAGCCAAAGCTCCACTTGCCGTGGCGGCAGGTATCAAAGCCATCAATGCCTCGCTGACTGATGGCATAAACGGATACGAAACCGAGATCAGTGAGTTCGGCAAATGCTTCGGTACCGACGATCTGAAAGAGGGCGTCGATGCCTTTTTGAACAAGCGCAAGCCGCTTTTCAAAGGACGTTAAGATGACAAAAACCGCATTTTAGTGACAATAGGCTGACTTTTTAGCAAAATAGTTAAATTATATTCTATTGTTAATCAATCGATTGATTAATGTTTACATTAGGATGAAAAAACTTATGTGTTTTGTGCCGTTACTTTGTTGCGTGATTTAAATGTCACAAACGATTTAATACATAAAACAATGAAAACTTTATTCAAAATTTCAGCAATCGCTTTGGTAGTATCAGGTTTATCCTTTGGCGCTAAAGCACAAACTACTTCACAAAACCCATCAACAACATCATCAGTTCGTTATAGCATAGGCGTAGATGCCGGTTTGCCTGTCGGCGATTTTTCGGATACCCACAACTGGAGCTTAGGTGGTTCGTTGCAGGCCGATATCCCTGTTGTAAATCAATTATTTGTTACCGTTAACGGCGGCTACAACAACATTTTTGGTAAAAAAATCAATAACACATCACTAAGCTATACCGATGTGCAACTGATCCCTGTAAAGGCAGGCCTTAAATACTTCCCTTTGCAAAACGTGTATATCCAGGGCGAAGCCGGTGCATCTTTCCTGGTTAACAAAAACGACCTGGCTGCTAATAACTCTACCGCTTTTGTATATGCCCCGCAGGTTGGCGTGGTATTACCGGTTGGCGGCAAAAGCTTTATCGATGCCGGTGTGCGTTTCGAAAACACCCAGTCGTTTTACACCAATGGCAACTCTTTTAGCACACTTGGCTTAAGGGTAGCTTATGCATTTGGGTTATAATATTATTATTTCTGATTTGTTAGTTAAAAAAAGAGGCATATGCCTCTTTTTTTATGCTTTCATTTTTGAGCAAATTATATAAAAAGCGCTTAGCGTTAATTTTAGCGCATTAAAAATTGTAGAAAATTTTTCCCATGTAATAAAATGTACGTAACTTCATAAAACAATAATCATCCTTATGAAAAATATTCTCATCATTGATGACGAAGTTAACGTAGCCACGCTCCTTTCTAAATTTCTGACGCGGAACGGATTTCATGTTACGACAGCTTCAACGGGATCAGGCGCATTTGAATATCTTAAAAATAATACCTATAACCTGGTGCTTTGCGATTTCAGGCTCGAGGATACCGACGGGCGTGAGATCCTGAAAAAGATCAGGAGCGAGTACCCGCAAACCGGTGTGATCATCATTACCGGCTATTCGGATATCAAAATGGCCGTGGAGCTGATCAAAATGGGCGCTTACGACTATATAACCAAGCCGCTGTATCCCGATGAGATATTAACAACCATCAACAAGGCTATCGAAACACAGCAGGCACTGATGGATACTCCGCCCGAAACGCCGGAAACGCCTGAGGTGCGCGAGCGTAAGAAAAGCATCGCCAGTAACGATTTTGTAGTTGGCAGCAGCCGGGCATCCAAAGAGCTGGTACACCAGATAGAACTGGTAGCGCCAACTAACTACAGCGTGATCATCATCGGCGAAAGCGGGACGGGTAAGGAGTCGGTAGCCAAAAGCATACACATGAACAGTAATCGCCGCGATAAACCGTTTATTGCGATGGACTGCGGATCGCTGACCAAGGAACTGGCCGGCAGTGAGTTTTTCGGTCACGAAAAAGGGTCCTTCACCGGCGCGCTTGGCACCAAGATAGGCCACTTTGAACTGGCCAATGGGGGCACTTTGTTTTTAGATGAAGTGGCTAATTTGTCTTACGATATCCAGGCGGCTTTGCTGCGTACCGTTCAGGAACGCAAGGTCAGGCGCATCGGCGGCACCAAAGAGATCGATCTGGATGTACGTATTATTGTAGCAACCAACGAAAACCTGCAGGATGCTATCCGGAACGGCAAATTCAGGGAAGATCTTTACCACCGTTTTAACGAGTTCGGCATCAACCTGCCGCCCCTGCGCGAACGCGGAAAAGATATCTTACTGCTGGCCGATCACTTTCTGGAGCTGGCTAACGAGGAGCTTGGCCGTAACGTGACAAGTTTTTCGCCCGAGGTTATCGAGAGCCTGCTTAACTACCGCTGGCCGGGCAATATACGCGAGCTGAAGAACGTGATCCGCCGGGCCGCGTTATTAACCGAAGGTACCGAAGTACAAACTAAGGCATTACCGCTCGAAATATCGAGTTACAACAAAACCCAAACGTACGAGGGCTTTACGATACAAAACCAGCAGAGCGCCCCCGTCACACCGGCAACACCGCGTAACGACCTGAAAAATGCCGCGATGGAGGCTGAGTACGAAACCATTTTACGGGTATTGCGCGAGGTTAACTTTAACAAAACCAAAGCCGCCGAGATCTTAAATATCGATCGTAAAACATTGTATAATAAGATGAAAGCAAATAATCTGGACAAATAACTGTAACGATACGCAGCGATGGAAGGAGCAGCAGGGGACGGAAAAATCCGGGCATTAAAGCACGATATCAAAAACCAGTTATCCAACATTATCCTGGCGCTTAATCAGCTGGAGTACGAACTACCCGATACAACACCCGATCAGCGCATATACTTCGATACCATCAACGATAGCTGCAAAAAGATAAATCAGCTGCTTAACGAAATATAATACCTGTTTTGCTTTAATTTAACATTTTTTGCAAACATTTATGCTGAGTATTGTTTTATGATACAATATACCGGCCATGTCACTTTTCAACTATAAGCAACGCAACAACATTATCCTTTTAGCGATAATTGTATTAGGCGTTTTTTTAATCTGGGCTTTACAGGGCTTGTTCAGCTCCATTTTGGGGGCCATTGTGCTGTTTACCATCTTCAGGCCCTTCTACCTGTACCTGGTTGATAAAAGAGGCTGGGGACGGGGCCTGGCCGCTGTGCTGATCATCGTTTTATCATTCATTGTTATCGTCATCCCTTTTTTGTCGTTAAGCATCATGATCATTGATAAGATCGGGAGCCTCACTTCAAATAACTTTCCCATTCGCGAGTGGTTCGCCAAGATCGATGCCTTTGCAGGATCGCACTTAAACCAGCCGCATTTTGTCGATAGTATCACAAAGAACCTCGGCTCCTACGCTACCGAGCTTTTCCCATCGTTACTGGGCAGCGCGGCCAACATTTTTTTAACGCTGCTCATCCTGTATTTTTTGCTTTATTACATGTTTACGCAAATAAATGAGTTCGAAAGCACGCTGATCAAATACGCGCCTTTCAGAGAGCAGCATGCTTTAAAATTTGCTAAAGAACTGCAAAATGCAACGTACTCAAACGTACTTGGGCAGGGCATCATTTCCCTGTCGCAAGGCATATTGTTTACCATAGGCCTTACCATTGTCGGCGTACCCGATCCGGTATTCTGGGGCGTTATCGGTACATTTATTTCGTTTTTACCGGTAGTAGGCGTTCCGTTTTTATCGATCATATTCAGCGTTATCCTTTTGTTGAACGGCAAAACATGGCAGGGCATATTTTTGATGGTGTACGGCTTTGCGTTTGTGAGTTATATGGATAATTTTCTGCGTTTGCTGATTAACAAACGGCTGGCCAACACGCACCCTTTAATTACCGTGATCGGCGTGGTAATGGGTATACCTTTGTTTGGCATACTTGGGCTGGTGTTTGGCCCGGTATTGCTATCGTTTTTCCTGCTGCTGGTCGAAATTTACGAAACCAACCGCATGGCGGCCGACAGGCTGGAGCGCATACGCACAAATACCGAACTTGATGAATAGTATTTGAAACAAAGGCACAAGAATGACGTTTATTAAGTAACTAATTATTATTTTGGCGTTTTATTGACACTAAACTTTAATCATTAAATCAATACCATGAGCGATAACACAAAAGTAGTAGTTGCCTTGCTTGCAGGCCTTGCAGCAGGAGCAGCCCTGGGTATCTTATTTGCACCCGATGCCGGATCAGAAACCCGCGATAAATTATCAGAATCGTTAAAAAACTTAGGCGATTCGATCAAGGAAACAGCCGCAGCTGAGATCGACAACCTGACGAGCATGAAAGACAAAGTTATGAACAACTTCAAAACAAAACTGAAAAGTGTTGAGACCGAGTACCACGCCGATGATGTTGAACACGCTTAAATAAAATAATGCCCGGGCTAACCGGGCATTATCACTATCACAATTATGGAAGACACCAAAGAGGCAAAACCCGGTTTAACCGACCAGATTAAGCAGTATATCGAAACACGTATTAAGCTTGCCCGTTACCAGGCTATCGAAAAAGGCACGTCGTTTTTCGCAAACCTGATAACCGAAGTCTTTGTATTGATATGCATTGCTTTTACACTCTTTTTTGCAACAATAACCCTGGGTTTGCTGCTCGGTAGTTTGCTGGGATCGTACTGGGAAGGCTTCGGTTGTGTAACGTTATTGTACCTGTTGATGGCGGTAATCGTTTCGAAAACGAAACGGAAATATATCGAACCCCGGATAGTGAATTTTTTGGTAAAAAAGCTGTTAAAACCACGACCTGCACCTGACAATGAGCCAGCCAATTAACAATATAGCCGATCTGCGCAACGAGATAGCCCGCTTGCAAATAGTAAAAGCCGAGCAGGAAGCTGCCATAAAAGAGCATTTCAGCAGCCCGTCGGCAATCATTGGCACGGTAATGTCCGGATTCGGCGGCGATAAGGGAAAAGGAAGTTTTTTTAAAGCCGATGACATCGTCAGCCTTATCTCCCGGTTCGTGTTGCCTTTTGCATTGAACAAAACTATCTTCCGCAAATCCAATTTTATTATCAAAGCCATTGTGGGTATGCTATCCCAATCGGCCTCCGGGTTTATCAACGAGAAAAGTGTTGCTTCGGTTTGGGGCAAACTCAAGTCAATCATCCCGCAAAAATGGACCGCCAAAAAGAGCGGTAAACCTGTCGATTATGGCATTCCGCCGTTGAGCGAAACTTATTGATTATTATACCGGGAATTTTCTTTCTAAAAAATCTTCGTAAGCCAGGGCTATCCCTTCTTCAAGCTCAATTTTATGGTGCCAGCCCTTGGCGTGCAGTTTTGAAACATCCATCAACTTGCGTGGAGTGCCATCCGGCTTGGTATGATCAAAATCAATATCTCCCTGGTAACCAACAATTTTTTTTACCAATAAGGCCAGTTCTTTGATCGATAGTTCTTTACCCGAGCCTATATTGATCAGCCGCGGTTCATCATAATTCTGCATCAGGTAATAGCAGGCGTCGGCAAGGTCATCAGCAAACAAAAACTCACGCATGGGTGTTCCGGTTCCCCAGATGGTAACAGTCGGTGCGCCATTTACTTTAGCCTCATGAAAACGGCGGATCAGGGCAGGCAGCACATGCGAGTTTTGCGGGTGGTAATTGTCGTTATAACCATATAAATTGGTGGGCATTACCGAGATATAATTACAGCCGTATTGAAAGCGGTAGGCATCGCACATTTCAATACCGGCTATTTTAGCAATGGCGTAAGGCTCGTTCGTTTCTTCGAGTGAGCCCGTCAGCAAATACTCTTCCTTTATTGGCTGCGGGGCCATTTTGGGATAAATACAGCTCGATCCTAAAAAAAGCAGCTTTTTCACCCCGTTCAGGTAAGAATTATGGATAACATTATTCTGTATCTGTAAATTTTCGTACAAAAACTGCCCGCGGTAAGTATTGTTCGAAATAATGCCCCCAACTTTGGCGGCAGCTAAAAACACATAATCAGGTTTGTGTTCCTTGAAGAATTCGGTAACATCGGCCTGGTTACGCAGATCAAGCTCGGATGAAGACCTTGTTATAAAATTGGTAAACCCCTCTTTAATCAGTTTACGATGTATTGCCGAACCGACCATCCCGCGGTGCCCGGCAATATAAATTCTCGCGTCTTTTTTCAAAATTCAGCTATTTGCCCAAATATATAAACTCTTGTAATTATGGGTAAGTAATAATAGTTAATTTTGCATTTTTATAACAAATACGTGGGTAAAGACAAGTTAAAACGATTTGCAGAAGTTGCCGGATTTGAAAATGTGCTGCAACTGGATGAAGGGAAGCCAATGGCCGGAAAATGGAGCCAGGCTTTTTTTAAGAATAACCAGCCGCTGGTGCTCGAACTTGCGTGCGGAAAAGGCGAATACACCGTGAACCTGGCGCAGATGTTTCCTGAAAGGAATTTTTTGGGCATTGACTACAAAGGTAACCGCATCTGGCGGGGCGCTAAAACCGCGTTGGAAGAAGGCATAGCCAATGTGGGTTTTTTACGGATACAGATCGAAAACATTACCGATTACTTTGCTCCGGGCGAGGTTGACGAGATCTGGATCACTTTCCCCGACCCGCAACCGCAATTAAGCCGCGAAAAGAAACGCCTCACTTCGCCGCGATTCCTGGAAAAGTATAAACAGGTACTGAAGCCAGGCGGCATTATCCATCTTAAAACGGATAACGATGGCCTGCATGCTTACACGGTTGAAACCATAGCGGCATCGGGCTTAACCAATCACGCGCAAACGGAAGATCTATACAACTCGCCGCTGGCCGATGAGGTGCTATCCATCAAAACTTACTATGAGCGTAAATACTTAAAGGATAATAAGAACATCAACTACGTTAAATTCTCGTTTGATTGAGACATTATGGCCGAAGAATCATTTTACGACAGAGTTTACGAGGTGGCCCGGCTGGTACCCTATGGCAGGGTAACATCATACGGGGCTATCGCTAAGTTTTTGGGTACTGCCGGCACTGCCCGCATGGTTGGCTATGCCATGATGCATTGCGGCGGCTTACAGCCGCCGGTTCCGGCACATCGCGTGGTAAACAGCCGCGGCATGCTTACCGGCCGCTTCCATTTTGCCACGCCAACGCTGATGCAGCAAATGCTCGAAAACGAGGGCGTTGAAGTAGAAAACGACGGCGTGAAAAATTTTAAACAACTGCTCTGGGACCCGGCCAAAGAACTGATGGAAGGATATTAAAATTGGTGCAATCACAATTAAATCAGTGTAATCGAAAAATATGGGAAAATTGATCAACGAATTTGAAGCCTATCGCACCAAAATGAACGATAGGATAATGGAAACCGCCAATACCAACATCAAACGCTTTTTTGCTTTAGATACCACCAGCTATGCCGACGGCGCACTGGATGTAAAGACCAAAGAAATGCTCGGCCTGGTGGCCAGCATGGTGCTGCGTTGCGACGATTGCATTAAATACCACTTAGGCAAATGCCGCGAGGCCGGTGTTAACAGCGACGAGATGAACGAAGTGTTTATGATCGCCAACCTGGTTGGCGGCTCCATCGTCATCCCGCATTACCGCCGCGCTGTTGAGTACTGGGACGAGCTAAACGAGGGTTAATATAGGTATTGGTTTGTATACTGGTTTTGCTTAACTTTAATAAAAAAGGGAAGCCATGTACAAATCAAAAACCAAACGACTCAGAAATATTTCGGTCGAGATTGCCGTTGCATGCAACGTTGTTTTTCTTGTGCTCGCATTATTGATCTCATCTTCAAAGTTTAGTATACCATCCAAAACGCAGTACGTTGTTGCACCAATGCTGTATGATGGTGAAAACGAAGCCACCATCTTCATTGCAAAAAATAAGGTAATGTTTCAAATCCCCGATGGTTTGAAGGACGCTACTTTATCGCAAATCGAGGAGCTCTATAATTTCAAACTTTCGGCGCAGCAGCGCGAAGCTTTTAAAAACACATCTGTTATATGTGTGCCAATTGCCGAATTAAAAAACTACCTCGACACTTATAACTACTCCCGCAAAAGTCCCTGGCTGAATAGGGGCATACGCTGTGATACCGTCACGAATGAATTGTTTAACTGGGTACGCGAGGCCCGGAAGGCTGATGCCGCACTGAATGGCAAGGCACTACACATTACCATCGACGCTGAAGAAGATGCGCCTGACAGTAAAATAAGCGAAGTCCTTAACATTTTAAAGAGACAAAAAGTTGCCCACCTGAACATGAGGCTTGGAAGCTACCGGTTTGGGAGTTGCGGTTAATAGCTGAGTTATCCTGAAATAGTATAAATTTAATCCCATGCGCAAAACGAAACTAAAAATCAACAGGAGCCTGTCGGTAGATATGGCTGCCTTGTGCGATGTCGCATTTTTGATATTGGTGTTCTGTATAGCCACATCAAAGTTTAAGGCCTGGGAGCCGATGAAGATTGATACACCATCGGGTGCAACCAGTATCGTTTGCAGCCTGGGTGATGACAGTGCAACGGGAATTATTTATATAACCGGCGACCGTGTGATGTACCAGATTGCCGGCGACAGTATGGTAAGAAAGGCCACCCTCGGGCAGATGGGTCAAATGTATAATATCAAATTTTCGCGCGATGATAGTGAGGCCTTTATGGGCGCGCCAATAATAGGCGCACCAATAGCACAGCTTAAACAATACGACAGGCAGTACCAGGATTGGGGAACTAATATCAGCAGGCCCGGTATTCCATACGATATGGGTAGTAACGAATTATTCAACTGGGTACGCGAGTCCCGGAAGGCGGAAAAAGCTATTCATGACAGAGCATTACTTATTGACATAAAGGCCGATAAAAATGTAAGCTACCCGGTTATAAAGCAGGTGATAGCTATGCTGCAGGGTCAAAATGTCAACAAGTTCTCGTTAATAGTTGATGGAAAAGGACGTTACTGAGAGAAAGCACCTATAAGCGATAATGCATCAAACAAAACGCAAACCCATTAAAATGTCAGGTATCAACTTATCGGTTGGTATGAATATCGGCTTTTTGATATTGCTGTATTCCGCTGTGTTGTTAAAAAGCGATCTGTTCAAACCCAATTACGGTTTTGTTTGCGGTGGCCATGGTTATTTGAAAGCTTCAGAAATTCCATTAATTATTAACGTTAGCAAAAACAACGTAACGCTTCAGATACCATATCCCAACATCCGCAGATCTGCGCTTGCGTCTATGGAGCAATCCTACGGCATCCAATTCGCCAACAAGTTTCGATCTGACTTTATGGAAAATGGTATAATCGCAGCGCCAATATCCAAGCTGCGGCGTGCCGATGATAAAGTAGCTGCAATTAAACCGCCGCGAATGGATCTTGAAATTCCTCCTGCCAAGTATAAGAACAGCGAATTGAACCGGTGGATATTGGAAGCACGAATGGCAGATGCGGTATTCAACAGGGCAACATTATTAATTGTAGTCAAGGCCGATACTAATTTCAGCCCGCGGTTGTTAAATCATGTACGCCATGTTTTAACAGACCAGCACACGCCATTCACTATTCAGTGATACCTGCAAAAAATAAAGCCATTTTATAATATCGACGAATTTTATGTTTGCTAATTTTATTAGTATTTCGTATATTGGCAACTATAAATTAATCAACCAAATGACCAACCAACCAATACGCTGCCACTGGTGCGGCAACGACCCGCTGTACATCAAATATCACGATGAGGAATGGGGGAAAGAAGTGCACGACGATAAGATCCTTTTCGAGTTTTTGCTTTTAGAAGGTGCGCAGGCCGGGCTGAGCTGGATCACTATTCTGCGCCGGCGCGAAGGTTACCGCAAGGCATTTGCCGGTTTTGATGTGGAAAAGGTAGCTAAGTTTGGTGAAAAAGATATCGAGCGTTTAATGAACGACGAGGGTATTATCCGCAACCGCTTAAAAGTACTGGCTGCTATTAACAATGCCAAATTGTTTATGGCGGTGCAAAAGGAGTTTGGCTCGTTTGATAAATACCTGTACAGTTTTATGCCCGATGGTAAATCCATCAAAAACAATGTTAAAGGCATGGGCGATATCCCGGCGCGGACAGAACTATCCGACGCGATAAGCAAGGATATGAAAAAGCGCGGCTTTAAATTTTTCGGTACGACAATTTGCTACGCACACATGCAGGCCACCGGCATGGTGAACGATCATATTGCCGATTGCAGTTTCAGATAGTGGGGATAGCCGCGTTCACCGCAGCCCAAAAAACATCCAAAGCTGCGTTGGCTGCTGCCTGCGCTACGGCTAACGCCATAACTTCGCTGGCAAGCAGCTGCGTTTGCAAGGTAGTCTTCATATCGTCGAGATATGATTGCAGATCGGCCTTGCTCATTTGGCCGGTTATAGTAGCCTGGGCCATATCGGCCAGGATATTTTTGTTGGTTTGCTCAAAGCTGGCCCAAATCTGTTGTGCCTGCGGCCATGCGCCTGTAACGGTAGTTTTTACAGCCGACTCCATGCTTTGCAGGGTTGCCGAAATATCAAATCCCATAATTAAATAATTTATTGGTTAGTGTTTGTACTTGAGGAGGCCTGGCTGGCGCCTAACATTTTTACACGTTCCGAAACTTCCATGGCCTGCATTTTGGCCAGCATAAAATCACGGTTCAGGGTGATCTGGAAATCCATCAGCGTGCCGTTGCCGGTACCTTTATGCATGGCTTCGTATTTGAGCCATTGTTTAAGTGTTAAACTACAAATGGTATCCTGCTGGGCATTTTTTGCACGGGTACTGTTAATATTGTATAACTGGCGTAACTCAACCTCGATGGTGGCGTAGTTAGCCGCGAAATTGCTATACTGCCTGGCAGCGCTGCCTTGGGTGGTTGTGGCTAACATTTGCGTATAAAAAGTATCGATGTCTTTAGAAGCGGTTGTGATCTGGGTATGAATGGCATCATCATAAGCCGAGATCAGCTGAACCTTACAGCCCGCAAACGATAAAGTAAATACAGATAATAATAGTACAGCGATTCTGCTTCTGCGCAAGATAATTTTATTCATAACCAATAAATAGGGAGGTTTAAATTATTATAAAAGTAAAATTATATTTTTAATAAATACAACCGTTTGGCAAAATAACAGGTTTAGTTAACCCGCCGATAATTTTTAGTTAATAATTACCGTAAAATTAAATTGCTGTACAAAAGGTAACAGCGCCGATTTTAAAGAATTGATTTCACAGATGGGCCCGGTTTGCTAACTTTGGAATATCGGTGCTGGTGTGATCAATCGGTGTAATCACCAGCAAATCGGTGTAATCCAATCAAAACATGAAGAAACTTTTTTTATTAGATGGCATGGCCCTGATTTACCGGGCCCATTTCGCATTAAGCAAAACCCCGCGTTTTACCTCTACCGGCATCAATACCTCGGCCGTAATGGGTTTTACCAATACTTTGCTCGATGTTTTGAAAAAAGAAAAGCCAACACATATGGCTGTTGTTTTTGATACCGAAGCGCCCACCGAACGCCATACCGAATTTGAAGCTTACAAAGCACACCGCCAGGCCATGCCCGAAGACCTGGCAGCCGCTATCCCTTACATCTACAAAGTTATTTTAGGGTTTAATATCCCGCTCATCACCTCGGATGGTTTTGAGGCCGATGATATTATCGGCACCCTGGCCAAAAAAGCCGAAAAAGAGGGCTACCAGGTATATTGCATGACACCCGATAAGGATTTTGCGCAACTGGTTTCCGAAAACATCTTTATCTATAAACCTGCCCGCATGGGTAACGATATGGAGATATTGGGCGTGAAGGAGGTGCTGGAAAAATGGGAGATCGAGCGCCCCGAGCAGGTGATCGATATTTTGGGCCTTTGGGGCGATGCTGTCGACGGCATACCCGGTATACCAGGCGTAGGCGAAAAAACCGCCAAACAACTGATCAAACAATACGGGTCGGTCGAGAATATCATCGCCAACAGCCATGAGCTTAAAGGTAAGCTGAAGGAAAATGTAGAGCAATATGCCGAGCAGGGTATCTTATCAAAAAAGCTGGCGACCATTATTTTAAATGCGCCAGTCGAACTCGACGAAGCCGGACTGGAAATGTGCGACCCGAGCCGCGACCTGTTAGAACCGCTTTTTGCCGAGCTGGAGTTCCGCACCCTGGGCCGCCGGGTATTTGGCGATGGGTTCAGCATCACCGAAACCAAAGCCGTAAGCATCCAAACCGATCTGTTCGGTAACGAGGTGGTAGATAACCGCACCACCCTGACCGTGGATGTGACCGACATACACGAAGAACCGCTTACTGCCGCAAAAAATATCAGTAATACCGAGCATACTTATCATTTGGCCGACACACCCGAAAAGCGTGCCGAACTGATCAACATACTGAGCCAGCAAAAGAGCATTTGCTTTGATACCGAAACCACCGGTACCGATGCTAATCAGTGCGACCTGGTAGGCATGTCGTTCTCCATTAAAAAAGGCGAAGCATGGTATGTGCCTGTTCCGGTCGATTGTGATGAGATTCAGAAAATCGTAGATGAGTTTAAACCCATCTTTGAAAATGAAGCAATTGGTAAAATAGGCCAGAACATCAAGTTTGATATGCTGGTACTCAAATATTATGGTGTTGAGATACGCGGCGAGCTGTTCGACACCATGCTGGCTCACTACATCATCGATCCGGATACACGGCACGGTATGGATGTGCTGGCCGAAAACTACCTGGGCTATTCGCCGGTATCCATTACCACGCTTATTGGCGCCAAAGGCAAAAACCAGGGCAATATGCGCGATGTGGAGATCAGCAAAATAGCTGAGTACGCCGCCGAAGACGCCGATATCACCCTCCAACTGAAAGAAGTTTTCGAACCTAAACTAAAACAGGTAAACGGCGATAAACTGGCTAACGAGATCGAAAACCCGCTGATCTATGCCCTGTCCGATATTGAGTTTGAAGGCGTGCGGATTGACCACGATACGCTTAAAGAGTTTTCGAAAGAATTGGAAACTGACATCGCCAAACTGGAAAAAACGGTTTACGAAAAAGCGGGCGTAAAATTCAACATCGCCTCACCAAAACAATTAGGCGAAGTTTTATTTGAGAAATTGCTGCTCGACCCCAAAGCCAAAAAAACCAAAACCGGCCAATACCAAACCGGCGAGGATATCTTGATGGGGCTGGCTGCCAAAAGCGATATCGTGCGCGATATTTTGGATTTCCGGCAGTTGCAAAAATTAAAATCGACTTATGTTGATGCGCTGCCGCTGATGGTAAACCCAAAAACCGGCCGGGTGCATACCTCATACAACCAGGCGGTGGCCGCTACCGGGCGTTTAAGCTCGGTTAATCCTAACCTGCAAAACATTCCCATCCGTACCGAGCGCGGGCGCGAGGTGCGCAAGGCGTTCATCCCCCGTAATGACGACCACGTGATCGTATCGGCGGATTACTCTCAGATAGAGCTCCGTATCATTGCCGAGATCAGTAAAGATGCGAATATGATGGATGCCTTTACCCAGGGCATCGATATCCATACAGCAACTGCTGCAAAAGTTTACGGTAAAGCTTTGGATGAGGTCGACAGCACCATGCGCCGCAATGCCAAAGCGGTTAACTTCGGTATCATTTACGGGCAATCGGCCTTTGGCTTATCGCAAAACTTGGGTATCCCGCGTAAAGAGGCTGCCGAGATCATCGAGCAATATTTTGCGCAATACCCCGGCATTAAGCAATACATGAGCGATACCATGAACTTTGCCCGCGAAAACGGCTTCGTTCAAACGCTGATGGGCCGCCGCCGTTACCTGCGCGATATCAACTCGGCCAACCAAACCGTACGTGGCTTTGCCGAACGAAACGCCATCAACGCGCCCATACAGGGCTCGGCTGCCGATATGATCAAGATTGCGATGATCAATATCCATAAAGAGTTTAAGGCCCGCAAATTCGATAGCCGCATGACGATGCAGGTGCATGATGAGTTGGTGTTCGACGTACACAAGAACGAAGTCGAACAGGTAAAACCCATCATCATCGAAAACATGAAGAACGCCATTAAAACCACCGTGCCCATTGTGGTTGAGGTCGGTGTGGGCAGTAACTGGTTAGAGGCGCATTAAATTTTACAGAATTAATAAAGCTTTTACGGCACAATTTTTATTAGTAAATTAGCATTATAACCAGTATGTTATGCTAACGGATATACCTTCAACAGCGATTGATATTTACAGGGCATTACCCGAAGGGACGAGGTGTGAGGTTATTTTTAACGAATTAAGTATGTCACCATCACCAGGGTCGGAGCATCAGTTAATTTTGATGGAAATATCCGGCCAATTGTATTCTTTGCTGAAGCAAACTAAATCAGGGAAGGTTATTCCAGCCCCAATGGATGTTTATTTAAATGATACCCTGTCCGTTGTACAGCCCGATATCCTGGTAATTTTAAGCAAAAATTTAGATTTCATAAAACCGGATGGCGTCTACGGCGCTCCTGACCTGATCATCGAGATACTGTCATCCGGCAACCGCCTGCACGATACGCAAAAGAAAAAAGCGCTGTACGAGAAAGTTGGTGTAAAGGAGTACTTTATAGTCGACCCGGAAAATAAAGAGGTGGAGTTATTCACAATAAACCCATCAGGGGTTTATGTCAGCTCCTATCAGCAAAAAAGCACCATCAAAAGTACGCTGCTTAATTGTGAACTCCATTTTTGATCTGTTGCCACCCGGCAGTGAAAACCACCCGTCGAGTTGACTAATAAGTATGAAAACATGCGGTAAAAGTCAATAATAGGTTCACAAATCACACTTAAACGTCAGTTTTTTTGAATTTGACATAAAAATATTCTTTCGAAACATTTTCATGCAATTTGGTTATTAACTTAGATTATGTTTACCTAATTTAATGCCATAATACAGCTGTCCGATCCGTTACGGTCAATATTTTAAATAGTTTCCTCCTGTTTAATTGTGCCGTTGCAGCTTTTTATTGCAACTAAAACAAATTGCTCTAAATGAAAATTTTCCACCTGAGTGCCGAATGTTACCCCGTAGCCAAAGTTGGCGGTTTAGGCGATGTGGTTGGCGCTTTGCCCAAATATCTGAACCAGGCCGGCCTCGATACCTCGGTTGTAATGCCTTTTTACGATCGTAAGTTTACCCGTGAGAACCTATTTGACGTAATTTTTGAAGCCTCAACAAAACTGGGCGACAAGCGGTACGAGTTCCAGGTATTGAAAGAGCAAACCGATAAATTAGGCTTCCCGCTGTATCTCATCAAAGCTCCGGGTTTGTTAGATCGCGAAAATATATACAGTTACCCTGATGAGACGGAGCAATTTGTGTTCTTCCAGCTGGCTTTCCTTGACTGGCTGAACTGGTCGCAGCAAACTGCCGATGTGATCCATTGCCATGATCACCATAGCGGTTTGGTGCCTTTCCTGCTGTACCACTCGGCTTTATACAAACGCATATCAAATATCCCAACCATATTAACTATCCATAACGGGCAATACCACGGTGCGTTTAGCTGGGATAAGTTTAATTACCTGCCGGAGATCGACCCGGATAGTACCGGCTTGCTGGATTGGCGAGGCGGTATCAACCCGCTGGCCGCAGCTGTAAAATGTGCCTGGAAATACACCACGGTATCGCCAACTTACCTGCACGAGCTCACCATCCAGTCAAACGGCCTGGAATACTTGTTTTATACCGAAGGACAAAAGGGCCGCGGTATCATCAATGGCATCGATACCCAGGTTTGGAACCCCGAGACGGACCCCATGCTGGTTAAAAACTATCACACCAAAACTGCCGATAAGGGCAAAAAAGAAAATAAAGATGCGCTTTGCGAAAAATTCGGCCTTTCACCTGATAAACCCCTGGTGGTTTTTATTGGCCGTTTGGTTGATGAGAAAGGTGCCGACCTGATACCGGCGATCATCCGGAAAAGCCTCGATAAACACAAAGGTGCGTTGAGCTTTATGATATTAGGCTCGGGCGAATCGGGACTGGAACTCGAACTGAAACAATTACAGGAACAGTTTGCCGGCGAATGCAGCGTGTACATCGGCTATAACGAGGAGCTTGCACACCTGGTATATGCCGCGGGCGACTTTTTGCTGATGCCTTCGCGCGTGGAGCCTTGTGGTTTGAACCAGCTTTATTCGTTACGTTACGGTACCGTACCTATCGTACACAGCACCGGCGGGCTGCGCGATACAGTGATCGACTTTGGTAACGAAGAAGGATACGGAATCACATTTAACAACATCAGCGCCGAAGAAGCCTGCGTTTCTATCGACAGGGCAGTAACCCTTTATGCCAATACGCCGCATCTGAAACTGCTGCGCAAACGCATGATGGAGCTCGATTTTTCGTGGGACAGATCGGCCAAAGAGTACATTCAACTATATGAAAGCCTTTAATTATTATATATTATGACATCGAAAGTAATGTGCATCGTACTCGGAGGCGGCCAGGGGAGCCGCCTGTTTCCGCTTACTGCCTCACGGTCAAAACCCGCGGTACCTATCGCAGGCAAGTATCGTTTGGTGGATATACCCATCTCCAACTGCCTGCACTCGGGCATCAACCGCATATTTGTGTTAACGCAGTTCAACTCGGCATCGTTAAACAAGCACATTAAAAACACCTATCACTTCAGCAATTTCAGCAGCGCCTTTGTTGATATTTTAGCTGCCGAGCAAACACCCACGAGCGTAGCCTGGTTCCAGGGTACGGCCGATGCGGTGAGGCAAAGTTTGCACCACATGTCGGTTTACGAATTTGAGTATGTGCTCATCCTTTCGGGCGACCAATTGTACCAGATGGATTTTGTAGAAATGATAAATGCACACGAAAAAAATAAAGCCGATATCTCCATCGCAACTATCCCGGTAACGGCTAAGGATGTACCTGGCTTTGGCATATTAAAAACCGACGAAAATAAATGGATAACCCAGTTTGTTGAAAAACCTAAAACCGATTTTGAATACCTGAAATCGGATGTGGGTGCCGAGATGGCGCAACAGGGGCGCGATTATCTGGCATCGATGGGTATTTATGTGTTCAACCGCAAGGTATTGTATGATTTATTGCAGGGCAACGAGCGTACTGATTTTGGTAAAGAGATCATCCCGCAATCTATCAGCGATCATAAAGTATTGAGCTATCAGTATGAAGGCTACTGGGAAGATATCGGTACCATACCCTCGTTCTTCGAGGCCAACCTGGAATTGACGGACGATATACCGAAATTCAACCTGTTCGATAAAAACCATATCTACACCCGGTCGCGTATGCTGCCGCCGTCGAAGATATCGGGCTCAAAGCTTACACGCGCTATTATTGCCGATGGTTGCATCATCAACGCAAAAGAAATAACCCGTTCGGTGATCGGTATACGGGCCCGTATCGGTTTCGATACCGTTATCGAAAGCTGCTATATTATGGGCAGCGATAATTACCAAACGCTGGAACAGATCGAGCAATCGAGGCAGAACGGCACACCTGTGATGGGTATCGGCGACCGCTGCCACATCAAAAATGCCATTATCGATAAAAACTGCTATATCGGCAACGATGTGAAGATCAATTGCGGCGACCCGCTGCCGAACGGCGACTATGACAAGTATACCGTGATGGACGGCATTGTCGTGCTTAAAAAGCGCGCGGTGATACCGGATGGTACGGTGATATAAAACGCGAAAGCCCCGGAATTCCGGGGCTTTCGCGTTTTATAAATCTATCGTTTCGCCTATGCCTGGCAAACTGAGGTTTAGTCCGGCTTTGGTAAATTTGGCTTTAGCTTCTCCTTTGTCAATTTTTATCACCGGGAACGAATCGTAATGTATACCTACCACTTTTTTACAGTTCACAAAACCTGCGGCTTTAATGGCATCATCCACGCCCATGGTATAATAATCGCCGATGGGTAAAATGGCCCAGTCGAGGTTCTCATCTTCCAGCAATTTCATATCATAAGTTAGGGCCGTATCACCCGCGAAATAGATCTTTTTATCGGCGGTAGTGATCACAAAACCGGCGGGGTTACCGCCATACGAGCCATCAGGCAAACCGCTCGAGTGGATGGCTACCACCATTTTAACGTTGCCGAACTCCATTTTAAAATTACCGCCGATGTTCATCCCGGCAACTTTTTCAACGCCTTGCTTGTTTAACCAACCAACAATATCGGCAATACAAACCACCTGGGCGCCGCTGTTCTTCTGGATGGTTACCAGGTCGCCAATGTGATCACCGTGGCCATGGCTCAATAAAATATAATCGGGTTTAAGGTTGCTGATATCGATATCCTTAGCTAAAGGATTGTGGGAGATAAAGGGATCGAACAGTACTTTTTTACCGCTGATTTCGAGTTGCAGGCACGATTGCCCGTAATAAGTTAATTTCATCGATAGTTGGTTTTATTAAGTAATAGATTGACAGGCTGATTGATCAGTAAAAAATAATCCGGCAGTATTAACAAAGGGTTAATACTACTTGCCAAAGAGCGCGCCCAGCCCGCCCATACCACCGAGCAGATCTTTGGTCATAGCTGCTGTTTCACTCTGGCTAATGTTTTCGGCTTGCTCCATTGCCTGGTTAATGGCAGTAAGGATCACGTCTTCAAGCATTTCAATATCGCCCTCCTTTAAAACTACGGGGTCGATCTTTACGGATTGCACTTGTTTGTTAGCGTTGGCGGTTACCACAACCACGCCGCCGCCCGCACTGCCGGTTACCGTAATGGCATCTAAACGTTTTTTAACTTCGCCGGCTTTTTGCTGCGCTTCAAATATCTTATCGAACATAAAAATTGATTTACTGCTGTAAAGTTAACACCATTTTAGCAATGATGTTTAGCCGTGCGGCGCATAAATTATAGTACAAGCCCGGGCCGGGCAACAGCAGTTGCGGATAAAGACAGGGGCCCGAAATTCGGGCCCCCTGTCTTTCAGACTATTAAACTATCTTTTTTAGATCGCGATCAGCGTATTGATGTTCCAGTGCGGGAAAACCACGTCTTTACCGTTGTATGCTTTAGGGAACAACAGCGGGATAGACTGCAGATATTGAAGCTGAAAGAAGGTCGGGTTTTCGTCCTGGGTTGGAGCAAACGTTGGGTTGTTCTGCACAGTTTCGATCATGAAGGTGCAGATAAAATCCTGAGGACCGATCACTCCCCGCGCAAACGGTACATTAAGCACGCCGCCCAGGTTGTTCGCTGTGGTAACCGCCATTGAAACAATCTCGCTGACATTGGCCGTGTATTTATTCAATAACGAGATCGGGTTGATAAAATCATCGACGGTTAGTGTTGTCTGTCCGATATTATCCAGCGAAACGGCGATCTGCGCACGGTAATCTGCTTGCAGCCCGGATGGGTCCGATCCATCAACAAAAAACGGTAAAAAGCTCAAAGCGCCATTCTCCGTAGGGAAGTTTTGCAAAGCAATATAAGGCGACAGGTCGATCGGGCTGGGGCCGGGCGACGATATATTATAATCGCTCCACACACCGGTAGCCTGTATGGTGTTGCCATGCGGGATGGTGCCCGAGCGGACTACAGGATTAGTCACCACATAATCCGTTTCGGGCTGGCCTGTTATTGCCTGCAAGCCATTGCCGGTCGGGTCGACAGGCAGGGTACCCAGTGTCTGGTTCAACCACATACCGGTTTCTTCGTGCAAAATGTTCTTGCTCACATTTTCAGCTACAATTTGTGAGTATTTTACTGCACCTACCTGTGCCGTACCATTGTTCTGGCTGCGGTTCGGAACCGGCGCAGGAACTTCGTCGAATTGATGTGTTTCGAACAACTGGCTCACCATTACCAAAAACTGGCTTTTAGGGTTAGGTACCACCATGATGTTAAAACCGGTATCGCCAACCCAGGTATTGCCGGTTACTAAGGTTTGGAGCGGACCGAGCGCTGAATTACTTGCTGCCGTTTGAGCTTTGCGGTTGAACGCCAGTGGCGTAGTCGCCAGGTTTTTAATTGTTGCCATAAGTTGATTTTAAGATTTTACGGATTGGATTGGTATTTAAATTATTTTTCGAATTCGAAACTTGGCCCGGCCATGTATCTGGTGCCGGGTACCGGGATGTTCATCAACGCGATAGCCTTGTACTTAAGCTGGTACATCATGGCAACGCCTTTCATCAACAAATCGGGCTGCCCGTTACAGGCGTTATGGATATTATCCAGCAAAAGGGTATAAGTGCGGTTAAAGTCGCGGACTTTTTCGAGCAGTTCGGGATAAGCCTTAAAGTCGTCCATTTTAGGATTGGGCTTCATGTTGTACACCGCATCCCATTCCACTACGATCCTGTCGCCGGTCGGGCCGCTTTTTGGCGTGTCGGTATCCTTATACAAACGCTCCTCGTGCAGCTCGTTAAAGCGGAAGTAGTGCGCATACTCGATACCCTGGCCAAACATCTGCTGATCCGAATCTTCGATAGTGTCGTCGATACCCTCGCCCTGGCCAACAATCTCGGCTATGGCTTCGCGGGCATCATCAATGGTATAAACCGGTATAATCTGGCCGCCGCTCCCGTAGTAATGTTCAGCAGTGATCTGTTTAGCGCGTTGCTTTTTGTCTTTGGTAAAAATGCCGCCCGGTGTGTTATCGTTAACATACTCGAGGCCAATGCGTACTGCCTGGTAAAACTGTCCGATGGTTTGATAACCTTTGGCTTTGGGCGGCTCGCTCGTGGTAGCAGGTTTCTCGATCTTCAAAAAAACATCGACCGACTCGCGCGAAAATTTAGCGAGGTTGATAACGAACGAATTATCGCTATCGGGCAGGTGGCCCGGATAGGTCGGCACAAAACCGGGCTTATTGATCGCCGGTTCGCCTCCTATGGCATTCAGGATATTGCAGGCCAAAATCATGTGCAGCATTTCTTCCACCACGATGCTTCGGATGGTTTCGACGGCTTTTTGGTTAGTACCATCCTGTATGGAGTAGAGCGCGCACAAATAAGTAGGTATGGTAGAGTGCTCCAGTTCGATGGCGTTCTGCAAAGCGCTTTTCAGTTCGGCCAGGGTACGGATGGTGCCGTCATCGCGGGTATGCTTTCCCGCCATAAGCAGGTTAACCTGTTTGGGTGTCGGAAGCGGTTTAAGCAGCTTTTGCCGTTTTGGGTTATGAGGTTGTTGATATGCAGCTTTCATGTTTATTTTTCGAGTTGTTTAAGAATGGCCTCTGCGGCTTTAAAGGTGAGGGCGGTCATGGTTAATGACGGGTTTGATGTACCGAGCGTTGGCATATTGCCGCAGCCGGCCAGGAACAGATTAGGGTGATCCCAGGTGCGCTGCTCGTGGTTCACTACCGAATCGTGTTTGTTAAAGCCCATGCGGTGCGTACCTACAATGTGCCCGGCGCCGCGGTAAGTATAACCCTGGCCTTTATAGGTTACATAACCGGCGTCGGTTACGGGGTTGTAAACCGTATGGTCTTCAATGCCATTGGCTGCAAATATCTGATCGGATACGGTTTTGGCCGCCTCCATCGATTTAAGCATATAATCGGTAGCATAATAATGGATGATGGGTTTATAATTGCCCAGCGGATCCAGGTACTGATGATCGATGGTGACGCGGTTATCGGGGTCGGGGCTTTGCTCGCACTCAAAGTGCAGCAAAAACTGGCGGGTAAGCCTTTCGTTCAGGTAATCGCGCAGTTGCTTACCGAACAAACCCATCGCTAAGCCATCGCTCACATCCGAACCGGGCGAGAACACCGGCCAGCTCCAGCCCCAGTTATCAAAGGGCGATATCCAGGCTGCATGCTCCGACCGGAACGGCCCATCCCTGAAGGTAGCGATATTGGTGGTCGAGCCCGGGCCGCGGTACGGGTAGATCTTTTCTTTGGTCAGCCCCCAGGTGAGCATGACCATGTGGTCCATCAGGTTACGGCCTACCTGGTCGCTGCTGTTTGCGGCACCCGATGCCAGCAGTATCTTGGCATTCTCGATGGCGTTGGCGGCCAGCACGTATATCTTGCCTGCAGCTACACCGGTAGTATACTCGGGCGAATCGGGGTTGTTGTAACGCTTATACACTATGCCGGTTACCTCTTTGGTCTTTTCGTCGATATTGATGGTCGAGGCCACTGCCTGTGTGATGATAGTAAGATGATCGAAGTTGGACCGTTTCAGTGTTTTCAACGGGTTGTATTTAGCCTGCACCGGGCATATCGGCACACAACTGGCATTGCCCTCGCAGCGTTGGCCGGTATAGGCATCCCAGATGGACGGAACCGGGTTATAATCGTATTTTTCTCCCAGCAGGCCGGTCAGCTTCAATTTTTTCTCAGCTTTGTTCCATATCACATCCCGGTAAGGGTATTTGGCGTTTGGCGTGGAGTTACGGCCCTGCGGTGTACTGATGCAATTGATCTTGTACTGGCGTTTGTTGAGTTTAACCGTCATATTCTGTACCCCTTTGGCAATCTCCGTATCCAGGTAACTCTGCGGTATTTTATGCATCGGGAACACATAGTCCTTCCCAAAATACGCTTTAGGAGCCGGCGTATCCGGGTAGGTTTGCTCAGATACCTCACCAGATACACCGATCTCCAACTCGGCCATTTCATAATAGGGCCTCAGGTCGTCGGCCGTAATGGGCCAATCCACAGCCTGGTTATAAACGGTTTTCATCTTAAAATCGTTGGGCAGCATGCGCAGCGTGGTACCCAGCCAATGCAGCATGGTACCGCCCGGCCCGCGAACGGCATCGCTGGCAAAAGGTAAGGGCCCCATCTGCACCAGGTATCCCGGCGGAGGCGGCCCTCCGGGTGTAAGCTTAACCACATCGAGCACGTTTGATGTTGGCGCGTCTTTCAGTATTGGATAGGGCGAGTTGGGCACCTTGGCAGCGGCATTATAAAACCTGTCGAGGTAGCTCATATAATTATTATAGGCGCCATCGCTGTCTAACGCGACCCCGGCCTGCAGGCCCGCTTCGAGCAATAATACTTTTTTACCTGCCCGTGTGAGGGTTTTGGCTATGAGCGAACCCGCAATGCCCGACCCGGCAATTACCACGTCGTAGTGATCTGTTTTCATATCAAAAAATAAGTTGTATTGAGCAATTAAATTATAAAGGCGGAAAACTCCACGAACCAAAGCCGGGTTGTTTCGCTCCGGGCGGGTGCGCTTCGGCGGTATCCCACATCAGCCCCTGTATGTACGCCTGCGCATTAACCACGTTTGCGCCCCAACTACCGGTATACCACAGCGTGATGATAGATTGCGCCAGGCCGTTATAAGCCGAAAGAGGCATCAGCCTGCCGGCGATGGCCTGCTGAAGCTTACTTTCATCTTTTTTGTTTTCTTTCAGTATCGAATTTACTTCTTCAAAAAAGAAGCCTACGTTGGCTTCATTTGCCGCCAGCTCCTGGTCGGAGTAGTTTGGGTCCTGAGGAATATTTGCCACGGTATTATAGTATGTCGCTACCATACCGGTGCCCTGTAATTCGGCTTTGTTAAAGCCCGTGAGTAATGCCGATATCTCCAGAAAGAGGTCGGCTCTGTTATTTGCCATTGTGATATTAGGTTTATAGTTAAATCAATGCGATCAAAACCGGCTGGACAGCGCCATACGCGCGCAGAACGCGTAGCCCAGGCCAGCAAAAGCTCTCAAATACCCTTATTTATATATAGGCGGCGCTTCTCTATTCCATTGCCGGCCAGACCAGGCCGTCGCGAAAGGGGAAAAACTCATAATTCATCACGGGCGCCGCGCGAATGTTTGTAAATATATAATAAAAATATGATCTGTGTTTTTAAAAAACAAATAAATTATATTCAAATTGGTGTTTTTTAAACAATTGATTATCAAGTAAATATCTAACAATAAAACAGCGAATCGCATAGAAATATAATTTTTTAATAATATTAATTATAAAATTAACTTATCTGAAAGTTTATTTTAATAAGATTTGCGGTAAAAAGTCTTTTTTATTTTGAGGCCGGATCTGATTTTATATTGTTCGAAGCATAACTGCCGTTAAAATTGTAATGTGTCCCATATCCTTTTTAATTAATTTAAGACCAAGACACGCTCAACCGGGTTTCTGATTTATGCTTAAAAAAAACCGATTGATCTTAAAATTATCAGCCTACAAAAAAACCCCGGCTTTTCAAGCCGGGGTTTAATGCACGATTAATGGATTTCTTAGTGCCTGTTTATAAAGGCTATATCAATACATGACCACCATCTACAAGTAACGACTCTCCGGTGCTGTAAGGCTGTTTAAGCAGGTAAATATAGCTTAGCGCTATATCCTCGGGCCCGGCAACATATTTTACCGGAAGCGCACTTGCGGCATTTGCATACATGGTTTCGCGGGTTTCGCTGTCCAGGTAGTCCCACAGGTTTGTTTTAACAAAACCAGGCACAATACAATTGACACGTATGGGCGCAAGTTCGATAGCCAGGGAGCGAGTCAGACCTTCCATTGCAGCACAGATACTTGACGCTGCAGACCAGCTTGCGCCGCCGCGCCGGCCGGCAGCTCCGCTTGTCAGCACAATAGAACCACCTTGTTTTATCTTTGGAGCACCGTATTTTATTGCGGTGTAAGCTCCCCAATAGCGTACGTTGAAAAAGCTGCGCGCCTTTTCGATATCGGCTTCAACAATGGGCGAGAGGCTGAGGTTCTCGCCGGCGGTGTAAATGAGATGATCGAAAGCACCGATAGTTTTGAAGAATCCGGCAATGCTTTCCTCCTTGCTCAGGTCGACCGCATAACCCTGACTGCCGGCGGGCAATTGCTGTAGAGCTGCATCAATGCGTGCCTGGTTGCCCGACGCGATGATGACCCGCGCACCTTCCTGTGCAGCTAATTTTGCAGTTGCCAGCCCGATGCCGGCGCTGCCGCCAAGGATGATAACTGTTTTTCCGGATATGGAATTTGTGTTGTTCATGTTGATTAATTTGATGACACAAATTTCCGGGATAACACCTCCCAAACGCTTACCAAATGGTAAAAAGCAAAAAGCGGGTATTATTTTGCAATGCGCCGGATACGGCTTAGGGATTGCGGGGTGATCTCGAGGTATGAGGCAATATCAGTAAGCGACACCCTTGCAGCAATATCCGGATGGCTGGTGCGGAACTTTTGATAGCGTGTTGTTGCATCTTCGCCTAATAAACCGCCACGCACTTTTATTTTTTCCATCAGCGATCTTTTAGAAATGCCGTCGAACAGGTCGCGAAACCAGGGCAGTACCGCACAGATACTTTCAAAGCCACTGCGTGTAAATACGATCAGGTTTGCGTTACAGGCAGCTTCGATACCTTCTCCCGCCGGAACGCAGTCGTTAAAACTATACAGAATGGTGCAAAAATGGTCCTCCTTTACAAAAAACTGGGTAAACCTGTCTCCTTTGCTGTTGGTAACCATAGTTCTCAATATACCATTGCAGATAAAGAACAACTCGCGCGCGCGTTGGCCCGGCATTAAAAGCACTTCGCCTTCGAATACATTACGGACAGCGCTGTGCTCCATGATAACCTTTTTATCATCTTCGCTAATAGTGCGATGTTTATCAAGAAAATCAAATAGCCGTTGGTACATAATCTTCTGAAGAGTTATAGCAAATTTATACAAATAGCTAAAATGCCAAAAAGCCTTACTGAAAAGCGGGGGCTTTTAAGTTTTTGGCGAAAAACGCTGGGATCATTTCGGAAAACAGCATGATGGGGATCGTCAGAACGAGTACAACAAAGAAACGCTTGCGGAAATCTGCGATCATTTTTCCATGGTCATGTCCTGCATGCTCCATGCCATTGTGTTCATGGACTAAAACGTTTGTGTGATGATGATTTTTGTGATGCTGCCCCGTAAGATAGAATTTCATTGCCGGATGACGATCCATTCTCAAAACAATCTATATTATAAACGGTTGCATCCGCAATATTTCTTAAAGCCGTTTCTGTTAAAAATGCCTGGTGACTGGTTATCAGAACATTTTGAAATACCATCAGGCGAGCAATCGTATCATCCAATAAAATGTCTTCAGAATGGTCTTCAAAAAACAACCCGTCTTCTTCCTCATAGACATCCATGCCGAAATAGCCGATCTTCCCATCCTTCAATCCATCTATAACCGCTTTTGTATTAACTAATTTACCGCGGCTGGTATTGATCAGCATTACGCCTTTTTTCATGGTGGCTATGCAGTCGCTGTCAATGAGGTATTTTGATGCTTCTGTTAGAGGAGCATGAAGCGTTATGATGTCGGATTCCCTGCACAAAGTATCGCAGTCCGTGTAGGTAACATGAAATTGATTGACCAGGGACTCATCTGGAACCGGGTCAAATGCAAGTATCCTGCATCCAAAACCATGCATTATTTTCGCAACTAATGCCCCGATCTTTCCGGTTCCGATGATCCCTACGGTTTTTTCTACCGTGTCAAACCCAACCAGTCCGTCGAGCGAAAAGTTTTGTTCCATGATACGGTTATGGGCCCGTACCAGCTTTCTGTTTAATGCAAGTATCAGGGCAATTGTATGCTCGGCTATAGCATGAGGTGAGTAATCCGGTACCCGGGCTATTCTCAGGCCAAGCCGGCTTGCCGCCTGCAAGTCGACATTGTTGAATCCGGCGCATCTCAATACTAAAAAGTTTACGCCAAACTTTTTTAGCTTTTCAAGAACCGGGGCCGATGCGTGATCATTTACAAAAATGCTCACGGCAATGTGCCCGGCCGCCAGGTCGGCCGTATCCTCCGACAATACTGATTCCAGGAATTTTAATTCATGCCGATTGTTATTGGCTGATATAAGGTAATCCCTTTCAAACTTGTGTGTGCTGAATACTGCTACTTTCATACTTGATAGTGACCGAGTCCATAAACGGTTGATTAATTTTTATCTGTCGTTCCTGATCGAAGCATTGTAAAAGGCTGCAATACAGGCGCCAATTAACCAGGAAATTATAAAAACCTCAGCCACGCCGATGGCTGCTTCTGAGAACGGAATACCCGTTCGGACAACAGTAGAAAAATCCATACCATGAATAATGGAATTAAAGAACTTTACGCTGTTATCTTTTCCGATAGTTGCCATAAGCAATATACAACTTATGTGAACAAGCGATGCGGTGACCCCAAAGGCAAAACCAAGTTTTTTTACTATGATCCGTTGCATAATTAAATCATTTAAAGTGATCAACTAATTTTTAGATAGCCTTATTTTTGAAGCCTGCCGGGTTTTTTTGGATCGTGCATCGAATTGTCCGGATGCTTATTACGAGCATGATGCATTGGCATCAGGAGGTGGCAACCGAACATGGCAATAATGAAAATAAAAGTGGAAATATTACCTTTTATACCAAACAGCGGCGCTAAAAAAATAAGCAACAATGGGGCGCCACAACCCAAAAGCATCCAAAGCAAATGTTTGTCATTCATTGTCAAATCTCTCCTTTCCGAAAGTTAGTAAGATCAACAGCTTCAACAGGTGTTTACCATCAGTGAAAAAAATGATTTGCGTCAGTTATACCGCGTCAACCGGCAGTGAAAGAGAGCTGTGATTATGTATATTGATGTAAACAGCCATTCCCGGTACCGTTCGCTCTGCCAGCCTCAACATTCCAACGGGTAGCGTCGCAGACTTTCCCGGTCGATACTTCGGCTCGCCGACTTTCTATCGTAAAGCGCAAATAAATGGTTACCGGCCCGATTTTGTAGTTTGTTCTTTTTTTAGATAAAAAAGCAAGTTGACTTGCGTTCTCATTACAAATGATTTTTTAGTGAAACAAAATTGTTTATTTCATCATTTGCAGCCAAGATGCTCAACAGCTTAACTACCCGTAATACAATTCGTTACAACGTTTCGGGTGGGCAATTGCATTTCTCAAATATGCTCACAGAATTGTTCACCTTTGTTATGGTAAAACATGGATGTTTTGGCATATTTCAGAAATTAAAAAGCCTGCAAACATTTAATTTACGGGATTTTAGTTGTTTTTAGCGGAATGGACGGGACTGTCCAAAACTCTGAAATGCGCTCATTTAGAGATATATTCTATTGCATATCATCAATGGTACCCGATTTAGCACCCGAGATAAATACACTTAATTGTGTGATTTTTGGAAAGAACTTCTTTTTCAAATTTACTAAATAAAGTAGTAAAATCAAACTGAAGATTAATTCCTTAAATCATGATACCGCCGCCTACTTCAATTCGTTGCGCATTAAGGTACCGGCTGTCTTCTGAGAGAAGGGATGCTACATACATGCCAATGTCATCGGCATCGCCGAGCCGCCCGAGCGCCACCGCCGAAGCAATTTGTTGGCGGTGCGCTTTGTCTCCTTTACCACCGCCGAACTCGGTATCAATAGCCCCGGGGGCCACACTGTTGAAACGGATCTTCCGATCAGCCAGTTCCTTTGCAAAATACCGTGTTAACGACTCTAGCCCCGCCTTCAAGGCCCCATACACGGCGCTGCCTGGAAAAGAAACCCTGGCCAGGGCAGAAGAAATATTGATCACGTGGCCGCCATCCTTGACGAGTGGCAACAATGTTTGGCTGAGAAAGAACACGCCTTTAAAGTTTACATTAACAAGTTCATCGAAGATCGCTTCAGTGGTGTCCTTGATCAGTGAACGCTGGGCAATACCGGCATTGTTCACTAGGTAATCCAAAGTATCACGCCCCCAATTGTCTTTCAACGCCTGAACGACCTGGCCTTTAAAGTGATCAAAACTTTGAACGGCTGCCGTATCCAGGTGCAATGCAACGGCCTTGCCACCGGCTTGATTGATCTCCGCCGCTACGGCTTCGCCCTGTTCTTTTCGATGATTGTAGGTCAGGATAACGCCGATGCCCCGTTTAGCAGCATTGATGGCAATGCTCTTGCCAATTCCCCGGCTACCCCCGGTAACCAGCAGGATTTTATTTGTTGTATTCATAGCTATTTATTTAAGCATTATAGATAGATTATTGTTGGGTCTTATGATATGGATTTCATCTTATTTGTATTGATTGGTAGATGAATGTTTTGATTATTTATCCAGGTAATCGGGCGGGTAAACCTCCTGTCCATACATTTTGGCAATGGCCATCAGCTTTTCGACCGCCTCTTTGTCCAGGTGCGGGTGCGGTAGAAATTCATCCGCCTGCACGGGCGTACCGATCTCCTCAAAAAAGGCATCGAGGCCCGCTGGTACCACGGTACATAACAGGTGCGCCATGCTGCCGCTGATGTTTTTGAAAGCATGTACCGCGCCGCCTTTAGGTACCGTAAGCACGTCTCCTTTGCGGGCGATCGTTGCTCCGGCTTCCGTTTTAAATTCCACTTCCCCGTCCACCACGTAAAATGTTTCGTGGAAAGCTGCGTGTGCGTGCGGACCTGGGCCGCCACCCGGCGGCACCAGCATGTCGATCATCGCAAATTCGCCGTTGGTTTCTTTGCCGGAGATCACGATGCGGTAATTGTCGCCCATGATGGAAAGATGCTTCCCCTGGCTGCTGTTGATATGCTTTACGTTGTTGGTCATGGCTATTTTTTTTGATGATCATGAAACCATCGGGACGAACTTACAGGTACATCCCGATGGATTTTATGCTTAGGCTTGCTGATAACGGTTTTTAAAATCCTCCGCAAATTGTTCGAGTTTGATCTTTCCGGTCACTGCTCCGCCCTTTGCAAAAAAGTCTTTCATCACAATGCCGGCCCTTACGCCCTGGCCCAGTTCAGTAATGAGCCCGGCCAGTTCAGCTGGCAAACCGGCACCCAGCATACCTTGCTTCAGTTGTTCGTCGAGTATCTCGGTCCAGGTCAGTTCAGGTTTGCCGATGGCCTGGCCAAACAAGGCGGCCAATTGATTACCGGTCGAGATATCGCTGATCACATATTTTATCTCAAAGCCATTTCCTTTGGCCTGCAATTCAGCAGCGATAGCTGTCGAAAGGTCGTCATGATGGGTCAATGCCAGACGGTCATCGCCGCCATAGTTATTGCCGAAGATGCCTCTATTCTTGATAAGCGGAATGTCCCGGAAGAAGTTGACATAGAAGAAGCCGGAGCGAACGATGGTCACGTTGACATCAGTTAACTGATCCTGAAAGATCTGCTCCACCCGGTGCACGCCGCCAACCGGGCCGGTTCCTGCGGGCGCATCAGCGCCTACGCTGCTCAGCATCACCACGCGTTTCACATTTGCGGCTTTGATGGCATCAGCATAGGCTTGGCCAGCTGCCGCAATGTTTTCGATCATGTTGCCGGGCCCCATGGATGGCGGCATCATGGTATACACGGCATCTGCGCCTTTGAAGGCTTCGGTTAAAAAGGCTGCGTCACTGATAGAGCCAATAACCGCTTTAGCGCCTAAAGCTTCGATCTCGCTTGTTTTGTCTGCTTTGGTGCTGATCACGGTTACTTCATGTCCTGCTGCGATCAGTTTTTGTACTAGGGGTTTGGCTACATTGCCTAATGAGCCTGTTGTTGTAATTTTCATTTTGATATGTTTTAAAGGGTGAATGATAATTGTTCTAATACCGGGTAATCGGTGTAACCCTGTTCGCCGGGCGTATATAGCGTGTTATAATCCGGCTCATTTAAGGGTGCGTTTTTTTCCAGCCGATTGATAAAATCGGGATTGGCTAAAAAACTTCTGCCGAAGGCTACCAGGTCAGCCGAGCCATCCTGCAGTTTGGCTTCGGCAGTTTCTGCCGTAAAGCCGTTACAGTAGATGATCGTGTTTTTAAAGGCGGCGCGGATGCCCTGATGCGTTTCTTCCGGGATGCCCGGATTGTTTGAGATATGCAGGTAAGCGATACCCAGGCGGTTCAGTTGTTGCGCCAGGTACACATAGGTTTGATGGACTTCCGCACTGTCATAAGCCGGCATATCGTTGGAGGTCAGATAAGGTGAAATACGCAGGCCAACTTTATCTGCGCCAATGCTGTCGGCAATCTGCTGCGCGATCTCCAGTAACAAGCGGCTATGGTTTTCGATGGAGCCGCCATAGCTATCTGTACGGTCATTTACAATAGGGTTTAACGACTGTTCCAGCAGGTACCCATGCGCACCATGCAGTTCCACACCGTCAAAGCCGGCATCAATAGCGTTCTTTGCTGCCTTTACGTGGTCGGCAATGATCCGGGCGATGCCCTGCTCAGCCAGCGCGACAGGCGCAGAGAATTCCTGCATACCGGTTTCGGTATAAATTTCACCGGCGGCTTTCAGATCCGACAAACTCACCAGTTGGTAGCCTTCCGGCAAATTGCTGCTATGCCCGATACGGCCGGTATGCATCAATTGCAGAAATATTTTAGCGCCGCCCTCGTGTACGGCTTCTGTTACCAGTTTCCAGCCCGCTACTTGTTCATCAGAGAAAATGCCGGGAATGCGTGGATAACCTAAACCCTCGGGACTGGGTGAGGTACCTTCGGTAATGATCAGCCCGGCGCCTGAACGCTGTTTGTAGTAAGTAGCCATTAAGGCATTGGGCACATTATTAATGGCCCGGCTGCGGGTCATGGGCGCCATCACCACCCGGTTCTTTAATTGTAAGCTGCCGTTATGGTACGGCTCAAATATCTTTTTCATGTTGCTATGTTTTAATTGACATAGCAAAGTTGCCGCTTATGCGCAGCGGAAAATAGCGCAAAAAGACGCAAAATCAGTCCAATCCGGCAAGGGATGCTTAAGCCTGGGCAGAGTAACGTTTGGGTGTTAGACCGTAATGTTTTTCAAACAAACGGCTAAAGTGGCTCAGGTTGGAAAAGCCGAGTTCATAACCGGTTTCGGCTACCGAGCGCTTGCCTTGTTTTAACAGGAAAGCCGCTTCTTCCATCCGGGCGCGCTGGTAATAATTGTAGATGGTATCGCCAAAGGTTTGTTTGAAAAGCTGCTTCAGCTTGGTTTCGCTCATGGCCGCCAGTTGCGCCAGTTCGCTGAGTACGGGCGGTACGCTCAGGTCTTTCAATAGTTCGTTGCGGATAAACAGCAATCTTTCCACATCGGCGCTATTGATGCTGTAATGCGGCGTGTTTTCTCGCAGGGTGAGTTGACGGAACAGCAGGTAGATCAGTTCCTGCACCTTTACCTGCATATAAAAATGACTCAGATCATCCTGCATATTTATAGCAGCCATGTGCTTCAGTTGGTTCTTCGTTTCCGAGGTCATACTTTCAAAATACAGAAAGGAACTGCCGCTGGTAGTGATCGTTTTGATGACGTCATTAGGCTGATGGATATGCAACAGCGTTTTCAGGTAGGCAGGTTTGATGGCGATCACGATATAGTGAACAGCGTGACCTTTGGGAAAATGTATAGTAGAATTCAGATCATTGGAGGTGACCTGGATAGCCGCCTCTTCCCGTTCAGAAAAGCGTACCTGCTGCTCGTCGTTAAAAGCGATCTCCAGCGTGTCTTCATTGCTGTAAAAGAAGAGGGTGATCAGTTCGTTCCCCAGCCCGGAGGAATTGCGTTTTATCACCAGGTCTTCTTTGAGGGTATAATGATGCAGGGTGATCTTAAAATCGGGCGTAAAAGCCAGCTTACGGATATACCCTTCACCCAATGATCCCGGGAATTGCAACACATTGTTTTCTACCGATGCGCCGAGATGACGGGCGAAATGCGTCATGAAGTCAAAATCGGGCGTGGCGGAAAAGCTGAAGATCATGACCGAAGTTAAACTTAAAAGACAGCATCAGCAATAGTTGACGATGATCAATGCGGCCATGGCGATGAATAGTAAGGCTGCGCGCAGCCAGATCATGCTGTCCCAGCGCTGCTGCAATTCCCTGATGTTCGCTATTAGCCTACCAAATTTGACGCCCTCTGTCATCAACTTATTGATGGGTTTGGCTATGGTCAGGTACACCGTAAGGTGCGCCAGCAAGGCTACTAAAGAAATCAGCGCCAATTGTCCATGAATATGCGTGACGCCGGCCAGACGATCTGAAATAAACTGGAAAGGATGGCCGTAACGCCTATGAACGGCATCCTGGCATCGGCTACTTCATGCAAATGGCCCATCACACCGCTATGGATGCATCCTGGCTTTTAGCAGCGGCTTTTTTACCAACCAGTGTGAAGAAAACATCGGTGCCGAATACAACGGCAGTAGCGACTATCGCTACGCCGTTGAGTATATGTAGGATCAAAGTGTTCATGGTTTTACTTTTTTGCTTTGAATAAAAGGAAAGTGGTAATCATCATGTACACTGCCGTAATGCCGTGGATGAGTAAATGCGTAATGTCAGCTGTGCCGTTTACCGCCAGCACGGTCAGACAATCGGAAACCGGAATAATGATGGCCGCGCCAAAAGCGATAGCAGTTGCACGTGGGTTTTGCGAGATGAGGAACGTGAGTACGACGATGCCGGAAAATATATCGCGAATACCTTTGATCCAGCCGTAGGCAAGCGTTGCTTTGTTTGAAGCCAGCGTGATGCCGAAACCTTCGGCCCCGGCCTGCGGATCGAGCATAAACCGTGCACCCAGGAAAATGATGCCTGTCGCTACTACGGCGGTCATCCAGTACGAGGCCGAACGCGGGCCCCATGAATTGATTGTTTGTGTTTTCATTTGCTTTATTGCTTTGTTAAAGCAAATGTCGCCAGCTCAAAATCCCTGGTCATTCACCCAGGTTAATAAATACTACAGGGTAGCTCTTTTCCGGATACGGGATAAAGATTGTGGTTTGATGCCCACATAGGAGGCAATATAGTATTGCGGCACCCGCTGGCTGATACCGGCGAATGTTTTAAGAAAACGCTGATAACGGAGTTCGGGCGAATCTTTATAGAACGAGGATAATTGCTGCAATATACTAACGAATACCTGCTCGATAGCCAAACGGCCCAGGCGTTCACCCGCTTCTACTTCACGGTAAAGCCGTTGCAGGTTGTCGTAACTGATCGCGAATAATAACGTATCTTCCAATGCCTGGATGTTTTTGGTTGAGGGGGTCCGCGGCAAAAAACTTTCATAATCACACACAAAGTCTCCCTCGCTGCCGAAGTAATAGGTGCCCTCGTTGCCATCTTCATTGACATAATACCTGACGAGGCCGGTGCCGATCAACGCCGCCGAGCGGCAGATTTGTCCTTCCTGTAAAAAGTGCTCCCCTTTTTTCAATTTCCTTTCCGAAAAAAGTTGTCCTATTAACCCCACTTCGTCGTCCGAAATATGGACTATCGATTTTATCCTGTCGATGAGTAATTGCATAAGGCAATATAAATTTTATCTGCCAATGACTTAATATTCATAACGAAAAACCTTCCTTAATTTATTGAGGCTTAGTGTGTCTGTATAGGAGATAAGGTCCGCAAAAAATCCTTCAAGTTACTTCATATGGCACTGTAAATGAATGTATTAAATCGAAAACAAAAAATGGCACCCGATTTGGCACCCTTTTAAAAAGTTTTGATGGTGCAACCAAAGTCAGTTTTGGTCTAAAAAGTGCTTATTTGAGCTTATTTGGCAGGTTTTGAAAGTTAGGTTCGAGTCCCGTCTGGATAAAACAAAAACGCCTGTAAATCAGTGATTTACAGGCATTTTATTGCGTTTAGCGGAATGGACGGGACTCGAACCCGCGACCCCATGCGTGACAGGCATGTATTCTAACCGGCTGAACTACCACTCCGTTGGGGCTGCAAATATAAGCAGCTATTTGCTTTCCGCAAATAAAAAGTGAAAAATGTTTAGGCCATGCTGCCTTCCTGCAGTTTCTCAGCATTTTCGGCAAACTGCAGGGCTTCCATTATCTCCAGCAAATTACCGTTCATTACATCGGGTAAGTTGTAAATAGTTAGGCCGATGCGGTGTTCGGTAACGCGCCCCTGCGGATAGTTATAGGTACGTATTTTAGCCGAACGGTCGCCGGTGGATACCATGGTTTTTCTTTTCTTCGAAATCTCTTCGAGGTGCTTGGCCAGCTCCATTTCGTAAATACGCGAGCGCAATACCTGTAACGCCTTGTCGTAGTTTTTTAATTGCGATTTCTGATCCTGGCATTGGGCCACGATACCGGTTGGGATGTGCGTTAAGCGCACGGCCGAATAGGTGGTATTTACCGACTGCCCGCCCGGACCCGATGCACAGAACAGGTCTTTCCGGATATCATTCACATGAATGTCCACGTCAAACTCGTCCGCTTCGGGCAATACCACTACCGAAGCGGCCGAAGTATGTACACGGCCCTGGGTTTCGGTATCGGGTACCCGCTGCACCCGGTGCACGCCCGATTCAAATTTCAGCGTACCGTAAGCATCCTCGGCATTTACGTTGAAGATGATCTCCTTGTAACCGCCCGCCGTGCCTTCGGTGCAATCAACCAGTTCGGTTTTCCAGCCTTGTTTTTCACAGAAGCGCACGTACATGCGGTAAAGGTCGCCGGCAAATAAAGCAGCCTCGTCGCCGCCCGTACCGCCGCGTATCTCCACAATCGCGTTGCGGCTGTCTTCCGGGTCCTTCGGTATCAGCATCAGGCGTATCTTTTCTTCAAGTTCTTCTTGTTTAGGCAACAGCTCATCCAGCTCGGCCTTAGCCATATCCCTGAACTCCGGGTCCTTTTCGGTAGCCAGTATCTCGCGGTTAGCCTCAATATTGCTCATTACGTTGGCATATACACCGTACTCCTCTACAATTTTGGTCAGGTCCTTATACTCCTTATTCATCTGCGCAAACCGCTTCATATCCTTCATCGTATCCGGATTGCTCAGTTCGCGCTCCACATCCTGCCAGCGTTCTTTTATCGCTTCTAATTTATCTAACATATCTTTTTTCTTCGAAAATCAATTTCCCGGCTCCATCGGTTCCGGCAGCCCCGCTTTACGCTGCAAGCCACCTTATGCACAAGCCCTTACGACTTTACGCTGCAATCGGGTTTAGTTTACACCATGCGGTGCAAATAGCATGCAAAAGTACGGAATTTATAGAATAAACGTATTTTGCGGCCTCATACATCCGGCACCGTGCCAACATGACATGCCAGCAGCTCAACCCGCATTCCGTAAAACACGCATAGCGCCTACACCAAGCGGCTATTTGCATTTAGGCAATGTATTGTCTTTCGCACATACAGCGGCGTTGGCGCAAAAAACCGGGGCTGAAATTCTGCTCCGGATCGACGATCTCGACCAGCAGCGTATCCGGCCGGAGTATGTGCAGGACATTTTCGACACGCTCAATTTTATGGAGATCCCCTGGCACGAGGGCCCGCGCAATATCCACGAATACAAAACCCGATGGTCGCAAATGTACAGGCTTGGCAGCTATAAACAGGCGCTCGACAGGCTGAAACTCCAGGGCGACCTCTTCGCCTGTATCTGTTCGCGCAGGTCGAAAACGCCTTGTACCTGTTTATCGCAAAAGTTACCTTTCGATCTGCCTGAAAGCAGCTGGAAACTCCTGACAACCAATGATAACATCGAAGTGCACAGCTATCCCGACGAGATCATCACCGCCAGGCTCCCCGCCGATGTACAAAACTTCATCGTCCGCAAAAAGGATGAACTGCCGGCATATCAGCTGGCTTCCGTTGTCGACGATCTGCTTTTCGATATCGACCTCGTTGTTCGTGGCGAAGATCTGTGGTCGTCAACCCTGGCACAGCTGCAACTGGCCAAAAAGCTCCGGGTCGAACCATTCCTCAAAACCACGTTCTATCATCATCCTTTGCTGATGGCTAACGGCGATCAAAAGCTATCCAAATCGGCAGGAGATACCTCCGTCAAATGGCTGCGTGAACAAGGCAGAACACGCACCGATATCTACTCGGCAATCGCCCGGCAGTTCGGTAAAAACGAAAAAATAAACACCTGTTACGAACTGGCAGATGTATTAGGGCTATGATCCCATCGCGGATGCTCCGGCTGGGTATCGCTCTCGAAATATTTCAATAGCAGGTTCTCGCCATCAAAAACGGCATAGCTAAAATAGTTCACCCATTCGCCTAAGTTTACGTAACGGCTTTTTTCGGTGAGTTGAATATCCAGCGGCAGGTGCCTGTGACCGAATACCAAATAGTCAAAAAATTCGGTTTGCAGTACCCCGCGACTGTAAGCTACCAGCCATTCCTGCTCCAAATTTTTGCGCGCCAGGTTATGGCCCTGCACCAACCGGCTATGGTTCGACCATTTGTTGGCTATCCCCACGCCTAAGTTAGGGTGTATCCTGGCAAATAGCCACTGGCAAATCCGGCTGCGGAAAAACTTCTTCAGCATTTTGTACTTGGTATCACCCGGGCCCAGCCCATCGCCATGGTGCAGGTAAAACTTTTTGCCGTTCCGTTCAATAAGCAGCTCATCCGGGATAATTACCGCGCCAAGCTCTTTCACCAGGTAATCGAACATCCACATATCGTGGTTACCTTTAAAAAGGTATAGCTTTACGCCGGCATCGGCCAATTCGGCCAGCTTGCCGAAAAAGCGGATGTAACCCTTAGGCACAACGGTAGCATACTCAAACCAAAAATCGAAGACATCGCCCATCAGGTATAGCTCGAGGCAATCATCCTTGATCATATCCAGCCACCGGACGATCTTATCCTCACGCTCGCGGCTCGCGGCATAATTAGGTACACCTAAATGGAAATCGGAGGCAAAGTATAATTTATCGCGCTGGGGCATGTTTTCAAAAGTAAGGGTATTTCAGCAATGTGCAAACACCCTCCAAGCGTCACTGCGAACGATAGTGAAGCCAACCGAACGGAGTGAGCTCATTCATACCTTGAAAAAACAAACACAAATGAATAATCTCTACATAGGACGATCGATGAATTAAAATTGGACCTACTTACCAGATTGTAATTTTAAAACATGGGTAAATATGGGTATTCGCACAAGCAGTTCTTGTCTTATTTCCTGATTCTTGCTTCTCCACTCTATCTCACCAACACATAGGTATTCTTCGGTATTTTTTGCGATATTTTCCGCTTTATTGCCCCTGTTCGCTTCAAACAGGCTTCTTGCGTATTTTATACCTATCAAACACATAGGTACGGCATCGGTATTATATCGGTGTACCTATGTCGCTATGATGATCATTCAATAACTCAACCCTTCAAATTAAACAGGGGGGAAATTGTAAGAAAATTTTGCAGTCCTGTTAACATCTTTTCTCATCATATAGGCACCAATGAACAAATTACCAGTGAACTAATGAACTACTATCAAGCTTCGCGCTTAACCATACAATATACATAAAATTAATGAGATTATAAAGTTAAAGCTGATTCCAAGTTGTTATGAATTTGCCATTCTTTCCTGCGCTCGTTTGCAATGAGTGCTTAACCTGTTTTAGCGATTGCATCGCGTCCTGCCTATCAAATAACGAAACGCCCATATAGCGATGGGTTTGAAACCCATCGCTATGAATATCATACCGCCACCGGCTCCGCAATCTCCTGCAGCAACTCCACCGCTTCATCAATACTTTGCACATCCTCAATGCTCAGTCGCAAGGTGTTTTTAACTTCCTTAAGGTTACAGCGGCGCATATTGCCCTGTAAAAAGCCAAGTACCCGTTTAAACTGCGGGCTTTCAAAATAAGGCGAGCTTTGGTTAGCGATAAAATACCCGCGCAAAACCTGCTTTTTAAGCGATATTTTTTCGAAGCCAATGGCTTTGCCCAGCCATTGCAGGCGCATGGTGTTCAATAGCTCGTTCACCTGTACAGGTACCGGGCCAAAGCGGTCGTGCAGCTCTTGGGCAAAGGCGGTCAGCTGCGTTTCGTTTTCCAGTTTGCTCAGCTCGGTATACAGGTTGTAACGTTCCTGTATATTGGTCACATACTCGTCGGGTATCAATATCTCCAAATCGGTATCCACCTGGGTAAACGAGATATAGGGCCGGGGCTTATCGTCGTTAAATAAACCTTTAAACTCTTCGTCCTTTAGTTCCTGTATGGCTTCGTCGAGTATCTTATGGTACATCTCAAAGCCAATTTCAGCAATAAAACCGCTCTGCTCGGCGCCAAGCAGGTTACCGCTTCCGCGGATGTCGAGGTCGCGCATGGCCACATTAAAACCGCTGCCCAGGTCGCTAAACTCTTCGATGGCGCTTAAACGCTTACGCGCTTCGGATGTTAAGGTTGACAACGGCGGACTCAGCAAATAACAAAACGCCTTTTTATTGCTCCGGCCTACGCGCCCGCGCATCTGGTGCAGGTCGCTCAGGCCGAACATGTGCGCATGGTTGATGATAATGGTATTGGCGTTCGGGATATCCAGACCGGCTTCGATGATCGTGGTTGCCACAAGCACATCGTACTCGGCGCTCACAAATTTCAGCATCACGTCTTCCAGGTCGTCGCCTTCCAGCTGCCCGTGCGCAATGCCGATGCGCGCCTTGGGCACCAGCTTGCGGATCAGGCCGCCCAGCTGCGGCAGATCGGCTACCCGGTTATGGATAAAAAACACCTGGCCGCCGCGTTCAATTTCGTACTCAACCGCTTCTTTAATCAGCTTGTCATTAAACACATGCAGCTCGGTAACCACAGGCTGCCGGTTTGGCGGCGGCGTTGATATGATCGAAAGATCGCGCGCGCCCATCAGCGAAAAGTGCAGCGTGCGCGGTATCGGCGTGGCAGTCAGCGTCAGCGTATCCACGTTAACGCGCATGGCTTTCAATTTCTCTTTGGTGCTTACGCCGAATTTCTGCTCCTCGTCGATGATCATCAGGCCCAGGTCCTTAAACTTTACATCCTTGCTTACCAGCCGGTGCGTACCGATAATGATATCCACCTTGCCCTCGGCCAGTTTTTCCAGGGTTTCCTTGATCTGCCGGCTCGATTTAAAACGGTTCACATAGTCGATGTTAGCCGGGAAGCCTTTCAACCTGTCCGAAAATGTTTTGTAGTGTTGGGCCGCCAGGATGGTTGTCGGTACCAGTATAGCCACCTGTTTGCTGTCGGCAACAGCTTTAAACGCTGCGCGAACAGCCACCTCTGTCTTACCAAAACCTACGTCGCCGCAAATCAAACGGTCCATCGGGTGGGGCGATTCCATGTCCTTTTTAAAGTCGATGGTCGCCTTTTCCTGGTCGGGCGTATCTTCGTAAATGAACGAGGCCTCAAGCTCGGTTTGCAAATAACTATCCGGCGAGAACGCGTTGCCGTTTTGCGCCTTGCGCACGGCGTAAAGCTTGATGAGGTCGCGCGCTATGTCCTTAACTTTTTTTTTTGTGGTTTTTTTGAGCTTCTCCCAGGCATCGGTGCCCAATTTGTTCATTTTGGGCACGGTACCTTCCTTACCGCTGTATTTCGAGATGCGGTTAAGCGAGTTGATGTTCACATACAGCAGGTCGTTATCGGCATACAACAAACGGATCATCTCCTGCATTTTGCCGTTCACTTCCACTTTCTCCAGGCCGGCGTATTTGCCGATGCCGTGGTCGATGTGCGTAATATAATCGCCCGGCTTAAGCTCGCGCAGCTCTTTCAAAGTAATGGCCTGCGAACGCTGATAGCCTTTTTTAAGTTTGTATTTGTAGTACCTGTCAAATATCTGGTGATCGGTATAGCAGGCCAGTTTCTGGGTATGATCTACGAAACCTTCGCGGATGGAGATATGGATCGGCGTGAATTTGATGCTCTTGTCCAGGTCGTCAAAAATAGCGTAAAGCCTTTCCACCTGCCTTGCCGAATCAGTAAAAATGCAGTTCTCTATCTTTTCGGCCTCGTTGTTTTTAATGTTGTGGATGAGTAAGCTGAAATCTTTATTAAAGCTGGGCTGCGGCCTGATATCGAACTGGATGCTATCGTTAGGTGTATAAAAAAACTGTTTGCCAAACTCAACCAAGCCAAAATCGGCCAGCTGATCGGCGATCATCTTTTCGTCGGTAAAAGCAAACTTGGGGTCAATCCACTCCGGGTTCTGGTTTTTATCTTCTGCCGAGAGGGCTTTCCACAATTGTGTTGCTTTTTTGTGCCCTGTCTGGATGATATCCAGTGTAAACTGTACATCTTTTATCCAGATGGTGGTAGATGGATCAATGTATTCGAGCAGCGAGATATTGTTCTCTGTTAAAAACTTCGATTGCACGTTGGGCACTATGGTGATGCTCTTTACCTGTTCGACCGATAGCTGGCTCTCGATCTCGAAGGTACGTATCGATTCGATCTCATCGCCAAAAAACTCCACGCGGTAGGGCAGGTCGTGCGAAAACGAAAAGATATCCACAATACCGCCACGGATGGAAAATTGTCCCGGAAGGTAAACAAAATCAACACGCTCAAAATCGTATTCCACCAAAAACTCGTTGATAAAATCGATGCTTAGCTTGTTATTTACCGATATCTCTAAAGTATTTTTTTCGAGCGATGCCCGGTCGATCACCTTTTCGGCCAGCGCTTCGGGGTAAGTAACGATCAGTTGCCCATAGCCCGACGCCTGCTCATGGTTCAGTTCATTCAACACCTCGGCACGCGCCAGAACATTGCCGCTATCGGGCTGTGTAAACTCAAAAGGTTTGCGGTAGGATGAAGGGAAAACCAACACTTCCTTATCCAGCAGGTTCTCCAGGTCCGATTGAAAATAACTGGCCTCTTCCCTGTCGGGCAGGACGAACAGCATGTGGCTGTGCTTCAAAAAATACAAAGCTACCGCCATGGCCGCATCACTCGACCCGACCAGGCCCCGCAGGTGTACCCTCGGGTTTTTCGAACTGTTGAGCGCTTTGGCTAACGATTGTATCCTTTCGTCGGCCTTGTAACGCTCCAAAATATCGCGAATATTCAAAACGGTGCAAATATAATTAAAAAACAACCGCCCAAACGCAAACATGTTTTTGCTAAAAAACCACAGTATTTTAAAACAAACACTTGCTTAATTCACTTTATTGAACATACATATTGACGGAATAAAATGGTATATTTAACTAACAATTCCTAATCAACAAGTTTAAACTAAACCTCTATATATTATGAAGAATGCATTAATTTACGGGGCCGTTATTGGCGCGCTGAGTGGTATCTGGATATTTGTGATGCACCTTGCCGGCATTAGCACCAAGCCCACAACCGAGTTTCAGCCAATCGAGATCACTTCGGTGATCATCCCGCTCGTCGTACTGTACATTGGCGTACGCAGCTACCGCGAAAACGAAATGGGCGGCCGCATCACCTTTTTAGAGGCATTGATAGAAGGCTGGAAGATTTTACTCGTCGGCGGCGTTATCGCCATCTTTTTTGCCATCCTGTTCATTAATTACGTCACGGCCGGTAGCATCACAGCTTTTTCGGCGCAAATATTTGGCGCTCTTTTGGTTGGATTATTATCTTCGCTTGCCGTATCGTTACTGATCATGAGCAGGAGCAAAAATTTATAAATGATTAAAGCACTGAGCCGCAACTTCGAACTGATATTCTGGGTTGCGGCTTTGTTATGTTTATCGCTTGCCAGCCCCTCATCAAACACGCATTTCACGCTTTGCCCGCTCAAATTAATGGGCTTTGGCTGGTGCCCGGGCTGCGGCCTCGGCCATAGCATCATTTACCTTTTTCATGGGCAGGTTTCGGCTTCGCTGCACGCCCATTGGCTGGGCATCCCGGCCGTCGTTGTCATTTTCTACCGCATAACCCAATTATTTTCAAAGGTTTTTGTTACATTTAGTTGACCTTTCAATCTAAATGTTATGACAACGAATCAAAACAACCCATATTTTTCGTTTCCGGGCATTACTGCCGAGGAAATGTACCTTTTAAACCAGGCCACGGCCGACCTGAACGAGAGCCAGCTGCGTAATTTTCAGATGATCTATTCAACCAAACGTAAAAACCCGGGCGATGTATTGCTGTTTTGCATATTGGGCTTTTTTGGCCTTGCCGGTATACAACGTTTTGTACTGGGCCAGATAGGCATGGGCATATTATACTTTTTTACAGGCGGCTTATGTGTTATCGGCACTATTGTAGATCTGGTAAACCATAAACAACTGGCCAACGAGTATAACCGCGATATGATTTACGAAAGCTACCAGATAGCTAAAATGGGGGCCTGATCATTTCAGTTGCCCGATGATATCATCTGTTGTGCCCGATTCGCCCATCCGCGGAAAAATGTACTTCAGGCTGCGCTCATGGGCTTCGGCTGCCGTATCGGTCATGGCGTCGACAGCAAAACTGATATTATAACCGCGTTCGTGGGCCGCCCTGCCTGTTCCTTCAACCCCGATACTGGTCGATACGCCTGCCAGCACAATGCCGGTGATGCCACGCTTTTGCAGCTCGGCATCCATAGCCGTTTCGTGAAAAGCACTCCAGGTATGCTTGGTAATAAAAATATCGCCGGGCTGTGTCACAATCTCCGGCGCTATCTCGAACCATTCGGCAGGTATTTCACCCATATTGCGTTGTTGAGCGTCTTTACGGGTATGGAGCGATTTAAACCTGCCCGGATCGACGTTTACCACAACAACAGGTAAATTAACCTTACGAAAGGCCGCAACCAGTTTGGCCGCATTGGCCAAAACAGCCGCCATGGGGTGCGCCGTCGGGTAACCAACTATACCTTTTTGCAGGTCGATCAATACGAGCGCTGTTTTTTCATCTAATGCAGTAATCATGTCTTATTTCGAATTTGAAAACCCGGGTTATTAATTCAGTTATTTTTGCTTTAAAAGTTTCGAACAATCTTATTCTGTAATCAGCATCCAAAATCAAAATAAATTCGAAATTGAAAACGGCGAAGCCCTCAATGAAGTTAATTCGGAATTCGAAATCTATTGCACCACTTCCGCAGGCGGCATATTGGCTTCAACCTGCTTGCGTAATGCATGTATCTTTTTCCGGTTGTGTTTTAAAAAGCGCAGGTGCAGCAAACCGATGAGCAATGCCACACCGCCCTCGGCTAAAACGGTGTCCTGCACACCGATATGCTGCGACGCCCAGCCGATGATCAAACCGCCCAGCGGCTGCATACCAAAAAATGCCATCGCGTAAAAGCTGATCACCCGCCCGCGCATGCCCGGATCGACCGTGGTTTGGATCAGCGTATTGCTGATCGTGATCTGAGACATCATCCCAAAACCGCCGATAATGGCGAACACCAGCGCTAAAGGATAAAACGTTTCGTGCGAGAACAACACCAGCCCCGTACCGAATATCAGCGTATTAATGGCCAACACTCTTTTGAGGTTTTTACCTGGCTTTAGCGATGCCAGGAACATCGCCCCCGAAAATGCGCCCAGCCCTATAGCGCTGTCTATCCAGCCAAAATCGGTAGCGGTACCGTGGAAAATGTCTTTGGCGTAAACCGGTATCAACGTGCTGTAAGGCAACACCAGCAGGCTTATCAGCGCCAGCATTATCAATATAAAAGCTATCGAAGGCGTATTTTTGATATAGGTAAAACCTTCTTTCAGCTCACCGATCACATTTTTGGTGTGCGGCTTTTTAACGTATTTGGGCAATCGCATCAGTAACAACGAGCCTATTACCGCTATAAAGCTTGCTGCATTCAATCCAAAACAAACGTCATCGCCTAATTTTTCCAGGATAAAGCCCGCTATGCCCGGCCCGATGAGCCGCGACAGGTTCACCATCGACGAGTTTAAGGCCAGGGCTTGCGGCAGGTCGTTCTTGTCCTCAACCATTTCGTACACCAGCGATTGCCTCGCCGGCACATCAAACGCGTTAATGATACCCAGCATCACGCTCAGCGCAACAATTTCCCAAACGTTATAGTCCTTAAAAAACACCAGGGCCGTTAGCAATACGGCCTGTATCATACTGGCTACCTGGGTTGCGAGCAATACTTTATAACGGTCGTACCTGTCGGCAACAACACCACCTAAAAACGAGAACAGGAATGATGGGAACATGCTTGCGAAAAGCGAAACACCCAGCATAACTTTCGAATGGGTAAGCGCATAAATCACCCAGCTTACGGCGGTTTTCTGCATCCACGTACCTATCAGCGATATGGATTGCCCCCAAAAGTAAAGCCGGTAATTACGGCTCTTAAAAACCCTGAATGTATCTACGTGTATTGCGCTCATTCCTGTCCCTCTCTCTTTTTATTTATCAATTTTTAAACTCAGTTATAAATGCAAAAAATCTCAAACCGGCCTTTTTTCATTTGCACATCCGCACATTCTCGCATTTGCACATCTACTTAATCAAAATCAACCAGCTTCGCTAAAGCACCTAACGCCTTTGTCAAAGCATCATGCTCTTCGGGCGTTAAAGCCCCGGCAATAGCATCGCTCAGCCATTCATCCTTTTCGGTGCGGGCCTTTTCTATGATTTCCTTACCTGTGTCCGAAAGCGAGAGCAGCACTTTGCGTTTGTCGGTTTCGGATGGCGTTTTTACGATGAGCCCCAACTCAAATAAATGGTTCACTACCTGCGACATGGATTGCGTGGTTATCTTTTCTGCCAGCGCGAGCTCGCTGGCCAGCATAGTCCCGTTATTATAAATGAGCGCTATGCTTGAGCGCTCGGTTAACGACAGTTTTTCGGCCGAGACCGATTTTTTTCGCAATTTTTTATAAAGCCTGACCAATACCGACCTGAGTTCGGATGCGAGGTGCAAATTTTGATTGTTCATTTCTTGTAAGCTAAACTTGTAAGTTTACCTTACAAATATACGGGTAAAAATATCAGGAGAAAGTAATTTTACACGAACAATGGCACGGAAAATCTGCCGCTTACAAAAAAGGCCCGTCATCCGCGTGTCGGATAAGACGGGCCTCCAGTTAGGGATCTGTTATAGTCTAAATCAATTAGGGGAAAGAGATTTATTCGTATTAATTAGGTAACAGGTATTATCCAAAATCAATACCAAAAAATAAAAACAGCTTAGCCGCCGCTTTTTGGCGCATTTACCAAACTTTGTGACGTTCCCCAACTGGGGAAAATTGTGGAATTGGGGAAATATATTTACAATAACGACTTTTTATTAACTTGTTTTTAAAACACGCCCGGAGACGGATATGCTGCATTTTGTTTAATTTAGTGCGGATGAAACTTTTTGAATTGACCCAATACCTTGAAAGCCTTGCACCGCTTGCCTACCAGGAGAGCTACGACAACTCCGGCCTGATTGTTGGCCGCGCAGATAAAGAGGTACTGCAGGCCTTGGTATCGCTCGATTGTACCGAGGCTGTGGTTGATGAAGCCATCCTTACCGGCTGCCAGGTCATTGTATCACACCATCCCATTGTTTTCGGCGGCTTAAAAAAGTTTAATGGTAAAACCTACGTGGAACGGGTGGTCGAAAAAGCGATCAAAAACGATATCGCCATTTACGCCATCCATACCAATCTCGATAGTGTATCAACCGGCGTTAATGCCCGCATTTGCGAAACTTTAGGCTTAACCGATTGCCGCATACTCGCACCCAAAGCCAACCTGCTTAAAAAGCTGGTTACTTATGTACCGGTAAATTATGCCGATAAGGTACGCGAAGCTTTGTTCGGCGCAGGGGCGGGCAACATCGGCAATTACAGCGAGTGCAGCTTCAATACCGAAGGCATCGGTACGTTTAAGGGCAGCGAAGGCACCGATCCCTTTGCCGGCCAACCGGGCAAACAGCACCGCGAAGCCGAAGTACGCATCGAAACCGTTTACCCCGCGACGCTCGAAAGCAAAATACTCATGGCGCTTTTTATGGAGCATCCGTACGAAGAAGTGGCTTACGATCTGTACCCCATCACCAACCAATATGAGGTAGGCTCGGGTATGATAGGTGAACTCGAAACCGCCATGCCCGAAGCGGAGTTTTTGCAAATGGTGAAGTATAAGATGAATACACCCGTCATCCGCCATACTAATTTGCGGGGTAAACCCGTTAAAAATGTGGCAGTTTGCGGTGGTTCGGGCAGCTTTTTGTTAAAGCAGGCCATTGCCGCCGGGGCAGATGCTTTTATTACGGCCGATTTTAAATATCACGAGTTTTTTGATGCCGAAGAAAAGCTGATCATTGCCGATATAGGACATTTTGAAAGTGAGCAATTTACACAGAATTTATTAGTTGAAATTATCCGGAAAAAATTTGTTAACTTTGCCGTCCGTTTAACAGAAGTAAATACAAACCCCATCAAATATTTGATTTAATGGAACAAACCGTAGAACAAAAGCTTAAAGCTTTATACGAGCTACAAACCATCCACACCAAGATCGACAGGATACGCCAGGTACGCGGCGAATTACCAATGGAAGTTGCCGACCTTGAGGATGAAGTTGCCGGACTGGAAACACGTATCGACAAGATTAAAAGCGAGCTGGATGACCTCGAAGATGCGATCGTGACCCGCAAAAACGTGATCAAAGAGGCACAGGCAAATATTAAAAAATACGAAGCCCAGCTTAACGAGGTAAAAAACAACCGCGAATACGACGCTATCTCGAAAGAGATCGAGATCCAGGGCCTGGATATCCAGGTAAGCGAGAAAAAAATAAAAGAGTTTGGTTTTGAGATCGCAACCAAAACACAGGTGTATGATAAAGCCGTTGCCGATCTGGAAGGCCGCCAGGGCGATCTGGATGCTAAAAAAGCTGAATTAGATACCATCACTGCCGAAACTCAAAAAGATGAGCAGGAGCTGATCGCGCAAGCTGAAAAAGCTGCCGAAAGCATCGAGGAACGTTTATTAACCGCTTATACCCGTTTGCGCGGCAACGCTAAAAACGGCCTTGCTGTGGTAACCATCCAGCGCGATTCGTGCTCGGGCTGCTTTAACCAGATACCACCTCAGCGCCAGTCGGACATTCGCCAAAGAAAAAAGATCATCGTTTGCGAACATTGTGGCCGTATATTGGTTGATGAACAAATGGCGTTAGAAGCCGAAACCGTTTAAGTTTTGCTTTTAATATACTTATGATATACAGCGCCTTTTTTACAAGGCGCTTTTTTTTTACCGATGTTTAGGAAACTGTTTTTAGTACTCGTCCTGGTTTGTTTAAGTAAGGTTAACGCTTTTGCCTATTTCGACTTTAACAGTAACTGTGCTTTGGCCTACAAAGCGCTAATGAGCCTGCGCCTCAATGAGGCCCGTGCGCTCATCAATAAGGAGAAAGCCCAGCATCCCCAAAACTCGATTACTATCCTGCTGGATAATTACTACGATTTTTTTACCGTATTGACCACCGAAAACCGCGAGCAGTTTGAAAAGCTGCAGGATAACAAATCGGCACGGATAGACAAGCTGGAAAACGAAAATGAAAACTCGCCTTATTACAATTACGCCATAGCCCAGGTTAACCTGCAGTGGGCACTACTGCACAGCCGCTTTGCCGAGTATACCACAGCCGGTTTCGAAATCAATAAGGCATACCGCCTACTGCAGAGCAATAACAAAAAGTTTCCAAATTTTTTGCCGACCAATATCCCGCTGGGCGTGGTTAACGTTTTACTGGGCTCGTTGCCAGGCAGCCCTCTAAAAAGCATCCTGGCATTCTTTGGCATTAAAGGCGATACCCAAACCGGCATTAAAATGCTCGAAAAACTGTCGGAGACTCTAAAGCCATCGCCCTATGCTTTTAGCTACGATGAATTGGTTTTTTATCTCACTTACATCCAAACCGATGTAGTAAACGACCCGTTGGCTTATACTAAAATGTTGCACATGGTAAACGGGATAGATAGCACGAGTTTGTTAAAATCGTATATAGCGGGTTATGTGGCCTTGCGCACAGGGCACAGTAACGAGGCTATCGGTTTGCTGCAAAATCGCATCCAGGGCCTCGAGTACCAGCCATACGCTTATATGGATTATTTGCTGGCCATCGCTAAAATGAACCGGCAGGACGATGACGCCAGCAATTATTTCAACAAGTTTCTAAAAACCTACTCCGGTGCGAATTTTATTAAGGATGCATACCTGCATCTGGCCTGGCGATGCCTGCTCGATGGTGATACCAAACGTTATTATGCCTTTGTGGAGCTGGTAAAAAGCAAAGGCAACCTGTATAACGATAAAGATAAGCAGGCCCTTGACGAGGCGAATGACACGCCTCCGGATGCTAACCTGTTACGCGCCCGTTTGTTGTGCGATGGCGGTTTCTACACCAAAGCCGTTGCAACTTTAAGCAATAAAGCAGTTAGCGATTTTTCGCTGCAGCGCGATAAAATTGAATACTACTATCGCCTGGGCCGCATTTACGATGCGATGGATAAGAACGATGAGGCAATTAAATATTACAATAACGCCATAGCTATCGGGCGTAACTCCACCTATCATTACGCCGCAAGTTCGGCTATACGCATCGGTATCATTTACGAAGAACGCAAGGATCCTGTACATGCCCGCGCGGCCTACAACATGGTTTTCGACTTCAAGACCAAACAGTTCAGAAACAGCCTTGAGCAAAAAGCCAGGGATGGCATTAAACGTTGCGGGGGGAAATAATCTCAAAACAACTCCGTCTGCTTACCATTCCTGGGTATAAACAGCCCCATATCATAAGCAGGCATTTCGCGGCCTGCCAAAAAACGTTTGCAACTCATCCTGAATAACTGGTGGATGGCTTTGGCGATATTTCCCTCGCCGCTCATGCGGGTGCCGAAACGGCTGTCGTTCAGTTGCCCCCCGTGGCAATCCATAATCTGGTGCAATACCTTTTCGGCCCTGTCGGGATAAGCTTTATGCACCCAATCCGTAAATATCTCGCCGATGCTGCCATTCAACCGCACAATAGTAAAACCGGCGGCAAGCGCGCCCCGGTCGGCAGCGGCTTTGATGATATCGGGTATCTCATTACTGTTCAGGCCGGGGATGATCGGCGCAGCCATTACACGGACGGGCACACCGATTTCCGAAAGCTTTTGGATAACCGCCAGCCTGCCGGTTGCAGTTATGGTCCTCGGCTCAAGTTTTTGGCGCAGCTGCTCATCAAGTGAGGTAAGCGAAACGTTCACATGCACAAGTTTCATCTTACCCAGTTCGCCCAAAATATCCAGGTCGCGCAATATCACGTTGTTTTTGGTGATAATAGATACCGGGTGCCTGTATTTTAAAAACACCTGCAGCAGCGAGCGTGTAATTTTCAGCTTACGCTCGAGCGGCTGGTAACAATCGGTATTTCCCGAAAGCAGGATCACAACAGGCTCATAGCCTTTCTTGTTAAAATGCTTTTCCAGCAGTTCGGCCGCGTTGCGTTTTACGATGATCTTCCGCTCAAAATCGAGCCCTGCGCTAAAGCCAAAATACTCGTGCGTGTTGCGGGCGTAGCAATAAATGCACCCGTGCTCGCAGCCCTGGTAGGGGTTGATGGAGTGCATAAAATGCAGGTCGGGGCTGTTCGATTCGCTGACGATCTTTTTAGGATGCTCCTCAAATATCTGCGTACCGGAGTTTTCGAGCATCTGCTCGTCGAGCCCCTCGATATGCTCCAGCACATATTTGTTTTTCAGAAACTTGTTGTGGGTGTTAACCTGTGCCCCGCGCCCCTTAAAATACTCCGGATTTTCCTCATGCGACATGATACAAAATTGCTAATATTTTTAGCAAAAAACAATCCGTTCTGTAATATATTTTTATATCCCTTTAAGGTTGGCCAATGGCATCGACAGTGTAATAACAGTACCCTTTTCGCTATTCATATCCATCTTCCCCTTGATGGTTTGCATACGCTGTGTGATACTTTTCATTCCCATACTATCAGGGGTGGCCCTGGTATTTTTAATACCGACACCGTTATCCTCAATTACTGCGATCAGGTTACCGGCTTCGATACGAAAATTAAGGGTAACCGTAGTAGCCTTTGAATGCTTTAAGGCATTGTGCAATATTTCTTTAATAATCAGATACACATTTCGCCTCACTACGCCGTTAACCACCACCCCGGGTACGTTATCGGGCACATTCGTGTCGAAGTCAATATCAGAGTACTGGAATATTTTGGTCGCCTGGAACTGGATGTAATACAGCAGGTTTTCCAGGCTGTCATTATCCACGTTCAGGCTCCAGATCACCTCGCGTATCTTGTCAGACAGGTCGGTAAGCATATTGTATATCTTATCAACCTCCAGCACATTATTCTTGTCTGATTTAGCTTTGGCTGCGCCGGCAAATAGCTTAATAGCCGAAAGGCCAGCGCCGATATCATCGTGCATTTCGCTGCTGATGCGATGGCGTTCATCCTGTATGGCCAGCTCCTTTTCGTAAGCGATTCTTTGACGGTTTAAACGGTTCAGGTAATATATCCGCACAATAAATACCACTACACCGGTGATCAGCACGACGATAAGTGCCCTGAACCACCATGTTTGCCACCACGGGGGCAATATCGAAAACCTGTACAGTACCGAAACCTCCGACGGGCCCATCTGCGGGTGTTGCGCAATCGCCTCAAACACATAATTGCCGGGCATCAGCGATGGAAAGGTGATGCTGCGCTCGCCAGGCTTGGTAACCTGCCAGGGGGTATTGTCGTCCTGCTTTAAGCGATATTTAAAATAGATGTAACTCGCGTTATGATAAATGGGCACACCCAGGTTAAACTGCAGATCGTTATTATACCAATTGAATTTGCTGCTGCCGTTCAATACCGAATCCACGTTGTTGAGTTTAATACTGAGCAGATAACCTTTATAACCTGGTCCGTCTTTAGGTTTTACAAGCGGCACTTTGCACAGCATGGTACTGGTAGCCACGTATGCAGTGTCGTTCATTTCCTCAAAATCGGCAATATTGGCATCCGATAAGGATGGCAGGTTATAATTGTTGATAAAGTTATTGCTTTTTAGATCCATAACCTGTATAGAGCCCGTGCCCAATACCCAAAGGTGTGTGCCGAATGCTTTCATCTTGATCACAGCATTGGTCGACAGGCCCTGGTTGGCTGTAAGGTTGCTCACCACACCATGATCAATAATGATAAGCCCGTTATCGATACTGCCGATGATTACCTTGCCATCGGCATACGTTACCGAGATGGCATAAACCGGCGCATTTTTGTACAGGAACGGCTGTGCACCCTTGCTGTTGATTGTGTAGATACCATCCTTAAACGCCACATACAACGATTTTGAGTACGGGTCGTAACACAAGGCCCGGCACCGCTGCCTGAACGAAAGAAAATATGGCTTGCTGTAATGCTGTGGTATGGCTCCTGCAAACTGGCTTTTTATTTCGGTTTCCCATTGCCCCGAATAATTTTTAGGAAAGATGATCAAACCGGTCGCGGTAGCTAAAAAAATAGTTTTATCGGTACTTACCACTTGTTTAATAGCCGCTACGTTGATCCGGGTAAAAATGTTGGTTTTGGCATTAAACAGGTAACTGTCTACCGAGGTGCCGATCAGGTAATCATCGGCTCCCAATGGGTAAATAATGTTTACCGGCGCCTGGGGCTGCGGCAGGTCTATCTGGCTTTTTATAGCCGGATGTTTCGGATCGTACCGCATCAATTTGCCTCCCTGCGTGCCCAACAGCAGCTGGCCGTTGGTTTGCTGCACGGTTTTAACAACATCGTCGGCATCTGTTTTAGGTAACTCTATCTTATTCCAGTCGATTTGTTTGTATTGAACAAAAAGCCCTTTTTTGAGGCTGGCAAACCAGCTGTTACCTTCATGATCGATAACTACATCGCTCAGGTTATAGTTGTTTGCCTGTTGGATGCCGTTGATCGACTCGGTATTTTGCGTAGTGTTCACCAAAACATCGTTGGGCAATACCGATACTGTATTGATAAAATTTTTATAGGTTTTTTGGCCCGTTATCGTGATCGAGGTGTCAGTAGCAATCAGCTTGCTTAACACACCGGCCGGGTTTGATGCGATATATGCGGTATCCTTGAAAGTTTGCGTATTTAACGTCGACGAATTACTGCCGATCAACATGGTATTATTCCCTTTAATGTCTACGGCCTTCAGCCCATTCTTATCTGTATAAATATACCAGCGGGCAGCGCCATAGGCAATAATTCTATCGTTCAGTATTGCCAGCGAGGTAGTACCGCTTGCTGCCGGGTTTGCGCAGCTTACATAACGGCATTTAAGGGTTTTGGTATCGCAAAAAAACAAGCCTCTTTTGCTCGTGGCAACCAGTTGATCCTTGTATAGCCCAATGCGCGGAAAGGTAGACTCTTTTTTGTAGTCGTATCCGGCAAGCAGGTGCATTTTTTCGTTTTCGATGTAAAATATCTGCCCGGTAAAGTTATTGAACCAGATGCGCCCCTGTCTGTCTTCCAGCAAGCCGGTCCCGCTTAGCGAAGTTTGTTTAGGGTTATAAAAGTGGGTGAAGTTAATGCCGTCGAAGCGTGTAATACCCAGGTCGTGCGTGATCCATAAGAACCCTTTTTTATCGATCATTAAGTCGTAAAGTTCGCGGGTGGGTAAACCGGTAACTTCTTTAAGAGATGTGGATTGGGATAATACAGATAGCGGCCAGATGAATAAAATATAAATTACAGCAAGCCTAAACTTCATAGGTTTAAAAATAAAAAACTTTATTATCTAAATGTAAGCGTTTGCTTAATTTAAACCTATCATAAAAATATAAATTATTCCCTTAAAATAATACCGTTAAAACCGGTTAACTTTAAGGGTTCTGTATCGGGAGGCTTGCTGGCCTATACCTCTATCAGCTTATTTTTTATTGCATACAGCACCAGGCCTACCCGGCTTTTTACCTGCAGTTTTTCAAAAAGCTGATCGCGGTAAGTATCAACCGTACGTGCGCTCACATTCATGCGGTCGGCAATTTCTTTGTAGGTAAGTTCGGTGCCTGCATATTTTAAAAACTCACTCTCGCGATCGTTCAGTTTAAAGCCGACAGCAGGGCGGGCAACGGTAAGGCTGTTAACCAGGTGTTTTGATACAAATGCCGGGTAATATATTTCGTTGTTCGACACCACGTCGAGCGCTTCTTTAAAATCCTCAGGTTCAGAGTCTTTCAGCAAATAGCCTTTAATACCCATTTTTACCAGCGTAAGCACCTTATCAGCGTCTTCAAACATAGATAGTATAATTACGTGTATTTCGGGATAGTTTTGCCTGAGCCACTGTGTGGTTGCAAGCCCGTCCATTTCGGGCATGTTGATATCCATCAAAACCACATCTGGTTTAAACTTTTTACTGATTTTCTGGCTAAATTCTTTACCGTTAGCCGCTTCTAATATAACCTGATAGCTGCTAAAGTTATCGATCAATGACCGTATACCGCTTCTGAACAGGCGGTGATCATCAACTAAAGCTACTTGTATGGGTTGAGTTGACATAAATTTTTTGTTGAACCGGGTTTAGGATAACTTTTATTTCCGAACCTCGACCAACGGTGCTGTTGATCTTGTATTCGGCGCCTATTAAACTTGCTCTGTTTTTAATATTCTTTAATCCGGAGCCGTTTTTGCCCATGGCTTCCTTGTGGTCAAATCCGGAGCCGTCGTCAATTACCGTTAAAGTAAACAATTCTGCTGAGTATTGCAAACTCACCGTTAAATGTTTGGCGCCCGAATGTTTTAACGCATTATTTACAGATTCCTGCATGATGCGGAACAAAACCAGTTCGCGTTGTTCGCCGAGGCTGTAATAGTCGCCATCCTGCTTAAATATAATGCTTATCAGTTTACTTTTATTGATGCGTTGTATCTCGGCTTTGATGGTCTCGATAAACCCGTTCGAGGATATATGATCAAAGCTAAGGCTTTTCGATAAGTCGCGAAGGTCGCCGATGGCCTGTGCCACCAGGTCTTTACTTTCGGCTATTTTATCGTCTTTTTCCTGTTCGCTCAAGCCGGCAGCCGTACCAAGGTTAAGTTTAACGAATGACAATACCTGGCCTATATTATCGTGTATTTCCTGGCTTACGTTATGAAAAGTTTGCTCCTGTATCTCAAGCTGGGTTTTTAGTATGGTTTGCTCGTAAGTGGCTTTTAGTATTTCTTTTTCCCTGATGAGGCGCTTTTTGGTATTGGTATAGTAAACAGCAAGTAACAACATAATAATAGCTATGGCCAGTAATAAAATTATGGCGGTAACTATTGTTGCTACGAATTGCTGGTTAACTTCCTGCATAGGTAAAATGCGTAACTATAACACCCGTACAAAAATACATTTATCATTGGCATAATTACACTATAGATCTGCAGGTTGCCGATGCGGATCTTTTTTACTTCGATAAACTGCTGCATGCCCAGTACGATCAGCGTTACGATACTGAATATCAGTGTCGATGCGGCGATCCAGAAGTACGGGTGCCGGTTGAGGTAAATCGGGCTATCGTCTTCCCGAAACAGCTTGGCGATCACCAGCAGGGTTAGCAAACCGGTTAAAAACTCAATCAGGATGAGCGAGTAGGTATCAAACCTTAACGGCCCTTGCCCAACTAAAAAGTTAATCACCACAAATAATACCAGTAATGCCGATGTAAGGATGTATAACGATTTTACCCAACCCTTAAAGTAAAGCATTTGCAGGAAGATGTAAAAAGTAACCGGCGTACTGAAGAGGAGATAGTAGTTGTATATACCGTGATTGTTGGGCAAGCCAACAAATGATGGGTTTGCCGCCGTTATTTCGGTAAAACAAACGATCAGCAAAAGCGGTATAAAACCAAGCAGTTTAAAAGTTTTAAGCCCCCTGTAATAGATAATTGACAGCAGGAGGCTTAAAAACTGGAAGTACATGAAATAGTGTATAACCATATTGTATTTTAAGGCAATAGTTCCCCAAGGTTGAATGTGTCTTGTCCGCCGCCATCACCAGAGCCGGGGTCGCCGCCAGTCGGGTCGGGGGCGCCCAATACTTTTGACGGTGGTTGCGAACCTTTGTCGTAAGGGGTTATGAACGTTGTTAACCGGTTAACCTTTGCGGTGGGGTACTGAGCCACAAATTCGGGCGTGTAGATCCCCATCGAAACCTTTACACTGTCGGTTGTGAGTGTGTTAAGCCACGCTATAAGCTGTGCCTTGTCAAAAATAACGTCTGCGGTAAACGCATCTATTATTTTCTTGTCAATCGCTCCTTTAAATATTGCGTGATAATTTTTGACGCATGCGTCTGCCAGTTTGTTATTTACTGGTCCGTGTCCTTTAGCCATTGTTATTCGGGTTTAGTGTTTAGGGCTAAAGGTATTAAATCAAAAGTTAATTTTCATACCGTTAAAACACGGTACTTTTTAGGTGTTTTAAACATTGCTTTAAAAAGGCTTTAAGCCCAATTTTAGGAGATTCTATTAAGTTTATTTACCCCAAATAAAACCTGTTCGCATGGAAACGGCCCCTAAACCTCCAAAAAACGCGGCGACTTTTCGCATCAAAAAAGCACGCAAGATCGAGATCGTACTCAAAAAAGGCGTGCTAAGAAAAATCAAATCACTGCAAACTAAGGCCTTGCTATAAAATATACCTTGCTTAAAAGGTAACACTAACCCCGCCTGTAAATAAAAAGTAAAGCCCGTTCGTGCTGGTGTTGCTGGTATAGTCAACCTGGTTAAACGGCTTAATGAAATAGGGCGTTAAAGTTAGTTGTACTTTATCTATAGTATACGTTATGGGCATAGTGGCACTGGCGGCTAAAACGGTGTATTGTTTAACCTGTTGCTGTTTTTGCTGCGTATCGGTTTCGTTAATAATGGTTTGCGATGGCGGCGTGCCCGGAGTTCCCGTTCCGGGTATGCCCAGTATGGGTGCCGAACCCGGCGAGCCCGGATTTTCTATTGCCCGCTGCACCTGCGATGTGGTATAGTACGTTTCGTAGAACGATTGGGTACCGGTATAAAGCGTAGCTGCGGGAGCTATTTTCAGGCCGCCGGTTTTTTTAGCGCCTGTTTTCATGATGCCGATCTCTTTGCTCAGTTCAACATTATTAACTATATCGTTGCTGTTTTGCTTGGCGAAACGGTAACTGCCACCAACGGTGATTTTTACGATGTTAGCCGGGTTATAGTTTAACTGCCCGTCGATAGTGGCATTAAATGATGACAGGATGATGGGGCTGCTGTTGGTAATAAAGTACTTGGTTGCCGATAATGCACCGCCAAACTCCTTTTTTTGGTCGAACGAAAATACATAACCCGGTGTCACACTCAGGCCTTCGGCGCCCGATTTGCTGCCGTTTAGGTCAAAGTAACCAGCCGCACTCACAAATAAACCTTGTTTTGATACGACGGTGAACATCGGTAATAAAATAGGCACGCTCGAATTATCGCGGCGGCCGGCATAAGTAAGGTTTGAAATATATTGAAGGCCCGCGTTAAAAAACAGGCTTTTAGTATGCGTACTGTCGGCTGTAGTGGTTTGAGCCTCTGCGTTCAACCCAATTGCGGCGGCAATAAGGATAACGATTATTTGAAGCGTTTTCATTGCGATTGATCTGGTGTGGTTGTAAAATCAAAAAGGCCCGCAGGCCTTTTTGATCGTGCTGAATAACAATTAATGATTATTTATTCTTTGTAGCGGTCAGGTTAGCGTTATCGCTTGATGAACCGCTGATCGAAGCCTGTTTTTTACCGGCTTTGATGCTGGTATTCGAGGCGGTGGTATTGCTGCCACTCGCACTTAATTTTTTCGATGAAGCACTGATGCTGCCCGAACCACTGCTGCTGGTATTGCTGCTAACGGCTACCTTTTTACTTGCATTAGCGGTATGGGTCTTGGCGGCTGCTACAGAAGCGTCGGCTTTGCTGATGCCTGCATCTTTTTTAGCCGAAGCGTTGGCAAGGGCATTGGCCGAAGCGCTTTTGCTTGCTGCAACACCATGGTGTACCCTGGCGTTAGCATTGGCTTTGGCTGCAGCCGTTGTATTGGCGGCAGCGTTTACACCGGCTTTTGAGGTGCTAACAGCGGCATCTTTTTTTGCATCGGCACTTGCAGCAATACCGGCCGAAGTACTTTTAGCAGCCGAGATGGTTTTATCGGCGCTTGCATCGGCTTTAGCGTTCTCACTTTCGCTGATGCCCGATTTTGATGCCGAAGCAGCAGTGTTGCTGGTTGCATCAACATTAGCTTTTGAAGTATTTACGGCAGTATTCGAGGCTGCACTGGCCGATGCCTGTGTTGCAGCAGCTTTGCTGGCAGCGGCCTGTGCGGCAGCCTGCGATTGCATAGCGGCTTGTTTGCTGGCATCGGTAGCCTGGGTTACTATTTTTTGAGTAGTGGCAGCTGGGTTAACAGCAGGGATAGCGGCTTGGGTTGCTATTTTAGTTGCGGTGCTTGCACCAACATTAATTTGAGCGTGACTTGCTTTAGCGGCAAAAAGAGCCGCAGCAAAAAGCAATGGGCTAAATAACTTTTTCATGATTTCTGGATATTAGTTAATACTACCAGAGCATGAGCGATAATCCTACCAGTTTAATAGGGTATGGCCCCACCAATCATAAAAATCGCCCTCAAATTTATTTAATTAATTGATTTTCAATTAATTGAAAGCAAGCGACATTCGTAACCCTATTGATCTCCATAAAAAACGACTGAATACTTTTCTATACACACAGGGCATAGTTAGTGTTCAGTCGCGAATACGGTTCGATGCTGTAAAACAGCGTTTTTATTACATTTTAGGCATGCGTTTCATCATGCTGGCCATGGCCGCAGGGTTGCTCATCTGTTTCATCACTTTCCGCATGTCCTCAAATTGCTTGATCAAACGGTTAACTTCGGTAATGTTGGTACCCGAGCCTTTAGCGATGCGATTACGGCGGCTTTGGTTAATGCTGTCGGGGTTTTCTTTTTCGAACGGTGTCATCGATTGGATGATGGCTTCGATGGCCTTAAAGGCGTTATCATCAACTTCAATATCCTTCATCGCTTTGCCTACGCCCGGTATCATACCCATCAGATCCTTCATGTTACCCATCTTTTTGATCTGCTGTATCTGTCCGTAAAAATCGTTAAAATCAAATTTGTTCTTACGAATCTTCTTTTGGAGCTCGGCAGCCTGCTTTTCGTCAAACTGCTGCTGCGCGCGTTCAACCAGCGATACCACATCGCCCATGCCCAAAATACGCGAAGCCATCCTGTCGGGGTGGAAAACATCCAGCGCCTCCATCTTTTCGCCGGTGCCGATGAACTTGATCGGCTTGTTCACTACCGATTTGATCGACAGCGCCGCCCCGCCCCGGGTGTCACCATCCAGTTTAGTTAATACCACACCGGTAAAATCGAGCCTGTCGTTAAACACTTTGGCGGTGTTTACGGCATCCTGGCCGGTCATGGCATCAACTACAAATAGTATCTCGTGCGGGTTAACGGCAGCTTTCACCTGCTCAATCTCCACCATCATCGCTTCATCTATCGATAAACGGCCGGCGGTATCCACAATCACTACATTATTACCGTTTTGCTTCGCGCGTGCAACACCCTCCCGGGCAATGGCTATCGGGTCTTTCGATTCGCGGTTGGCATAAACTTCAATACCGATCTGCCCCCCTAAAACCTCCAACTGGTCAATGGCTGCCGGGCGATAAACGTCGCCTGCTACTAAAAGCGGCTTTTTATTTTTTTGTGTCTTTAAAAAGTTGGCCAGCTTACCGGTAAAAGTGGTTTTACCTGCACCGTTCAACCCTGCAATTAAAATTACAGTCGGCGTAGCCGGAAAGTTCAGTTCGGCCGTCGAACCACCCATCAGCTCGGTCAGTTCGTCGTTCATGATCTTCGTGAGCAATTGCCCCGGCGATATCGAGGTCAATACATTCTGGCCGATGGCCTTTTGCTTTACGTCGTCGGTAAACGCTTTGGCGGTTTTATAGTTAACGTCGGCGTCGAGCAGAGCCTTACGGATCTCCTTCATGGTCTCGGCCACGTTTATTTCTGTAATGGTACCCTGTCCTTTCAGGACTTTGAACGCCCTGTCTAACTTATCCGAAAGATTTTCAAACATCTTTTAATCCTTTTGTAGATCGTAAAATTTAAGCCCACAAAGGTATTAAAAGTGTCGAAAAAACGCGCCCCCAATTTGTTTATTCACCATTACATTTTTTTCACCATAAGCATGTTACATTTTTAGTGCAAACTAATTTGGCTGCTAATCTGTTGGTGTATTTCGAAACCGGCAGCAGGCATAGCTATCCGGAGCGAATCAAAAATGAAAAAGCTGATCGTATTCGACCTCGACGGTACCCTGGCTCAAAGCAAGGCGCCACTCGACAAAGAGATGGCCAGGCTGTTTGGCGGCCTGCTCAATTTGGCACGGGTTGCGATCATATCGGGCGGGGCCTGGCCCCAGTTTAAAAAGCAGGTCATATCCAAACTCCCTAAAAGCAGCAGGCTGGAACAATTATCCATACTCCCCACCTGCGGCACCAAATTTTATGAGTACGGCAAAGGCAAATGGAAAAAGCTCTATAGTGAAGATTTTACCGGTGCGCAAAAAAAAAAGATCATTAAATCGCTGAATAAAGCTGTCGAAAAATCGGGATTTAGAGCCGATAAAATATGGGGCGAGCAGATCGAGGACCGCGGCAGCCAGATCACTTTTTCGGCGTTGGGCCAGAAGGCGCCTCTCGAACCCAAGAAGGCCTGGGACCCTAAGTTCGCCAAACGTAAAAAGATCAAGACCCTGCTGAATAAACTGATACCCGAATTCCAGGTAACGCTGGGTGGCGCCACATCGATAGACGTAACCAGGCACGGCATCGATAAAGCATATGGCATGCATAAACTACAGGATATTTTGGAGATAGGCATAAATGAGATGCTTTTTGTTGGCGATGCCTTGTTTAAGGGTGGCAACGATTACCCGGCAAGCACTACCGGCGCCGATTGTATACAGGTGCGCGACCCTGATGATACCAAAACACTGATCAAAACACTCATAGTTTGTTTGACCAACACCGAAAAACACAGCATACAAGGAAATTAAGACACATGAACGATTTTAAAATGCAACGCCTCGGCACAATAATGAAGCCTGATGCAAATAACCCGATGGAAGCCGGCGGGGTACTCAACCCGGCTGTTGTAAGAGGTAAAGATGGCCATCTGTATCTTTTCCCACGGATGGCTACTAAAGATAATTACTCGCGCATCGGCGTATGCCGTGTAAAGTTTAACCATGCCGGCGACCCGGTTGATGTTGAACGTTTGGGTATTGCGATTGAACCCGAAGCCGATTATGAAAGACGCCCCGATGGCGGTGGCGGCTGCGAAGACCCGCGGATAACTTATGTTGAGCCGCTTGACCATTATATCATGACCTATACGGCCTTCGGCCCTGATGGACCAAGGATAGCGCTGGCCCAATCTGAAAACCTGACCCGTTGGGAACGCCTGGGCCTGGCTACCTATTCGCCTTACGAGCATATTGACTTTGATGGGGTAAATGATAAAGACGCCTGCCTGTTCCCCTGCGCAGTGCCCAGCCCCCACGGGCACCGGGCACTGGGTATGCTGCACCGGCCGCTTTTCCCCGGCACAAGTCCCGAAGAAAAGGTTAAAAACCCCTGGGACGAAGAGGTGCATAAACACCACGAAAGTATCTGGTTAAGCTACTGCCATGTGCATCCGGAAAAGAACAATAAATGGAACCCCGGTGAGTTCACTTCGCACCGCCCGCTGGCTATACCGATTTCGGAATGGGAGGCCTTGAAAATAGGCGCCGGTACACCGCCGGTGCTAACCAAATTTGGCTGGATGTTTCTGTATCATGGCGTCCACGAAAGCAAAAGATCCGACATGGGCAAAAAAGCATTGTGTTACTCCGCCGGCTTGATGATCCTTTCAGAAAACGACCCTTACGACGTGATCTTCAGGACGATCGAACCAATATTGAAGCCTGATCTTCCGGATGAGCGGGTAGGCGTCATTGCCGATGTCGTTTTCCCGACAGGCATAGATCAGCGCACCGATATCGGCCAGCCCGGCAGGTTTGATATTTATTATGGCATGGCCGATGACATGATTGGCGTAGCAAGGTTGGATCTGCCCGAAAATCTGCCGTTTATTGATTGATCAGATTAGTAAAAAAGAGCCCCGGCTTATACCGGGGCCCTCTTTCTTAATATTTGGCAGGTTGCCCTGGTTTCGGTGTCGATTCGCGGATGAAGGTCCGCAGGTTTTCGGTAGCTGTAGCCAGGTCGCCTTTGCGCAGGTACAGCATGTGCCCGCTTTTATAGCCTTCCCATTTCAGGCGGTCTTTTAACCGGCCGCTCGGGTCGAGCTGCCAAAGGCTGTATTTGGCGTTAAAGTAATCGCAGGCGCCATCAAAATAACCCGACTGGATGAGTAAATGCAGGTAGGGGTTTTGCGCCATCGCCTGCCGGAGGTTTTCGCCGGTGCGGTTGCCGTTGTTGTTCCAGGGCCAAACCTGGCCGAACATATTATATTTAATATCAGTTTTGTAATTCAGTTCGCCGCGCAGGTAGATGTTGATGGCCGGTGTAAAGGCTTGCAGCCAGGCTGTCAGTTCGGCATTGTAATCAACCCCGTCGCCGCCGTCTTTTTTGTCGATACCTTTGTAGCGCGAATCGAGGCGGCCTATGGTATAGCCCTTATCGCGCAACAACTCTTTCCAGAATTGGCTGGCCGAAACATCAAGGTTGTTTTGCAGGATAAATTTTTCGGACAGGCCGCTGTAGCGCGACATTTTTGCCGCTATCGCTTTACGTGATGCCTCATCGATAAAACCACCTTTTGACAGCGCGGGTATCAGTTCGTTGATGGTAAAGTTTTCAACCTCTGGCAAAATAGCCGTAACATCTTTAGCCTGCAGATCGGGGGCAAGCATACCATGATACCAGGCCGTAGCAGAAAAATAGGGCAGGCTTAGCGCCGCATCAACAGGGCCGTTGCGGTTAATCCCCAGATCGGTGGGCGATACCAGTACAACACCGTTCAGGTACATCCACTGGCTGTTTTGCAGTTCGAGCGCCAGGCCCGATACGCGCGTGGTGCCGTAGCTTTCGCCGATGAGGAATTTTGGTGATGCCCAGCGGCCCTTACGGGTAACAAAGGTATTGATCCACTCGGCCAGGTATTTGATATCCTCGTTAACACCAAAAAATTTTGATGTGGGTACATCCTTGTTCACCGGGCGCGAGTAGCCGGTATTTACCGGGTCGACATAAACAATATCGGCAACATCCAATATAGAATTAGGGTTTTCGCGGATACCGTAAGGCTGAACCGGGTACCCTTCTTCATCGATGTTCAACAGCCTGGGGCCGGTATAACCAATTTCCATCCAAACCGAAGGCGTGCCCGGGCCGCCGTTAAACGATATTACCAGCGGCCGGTTGGTACGATCGGTAACATCATCGCGCTCGTAGTAGGTGTAAAAAACGCCGGCGATAGGGCGGCCGTCCTCATCCCAAACAGGTATACTGCCTGCGGTAGCGGTATAAGGCACAACCTGACCTTTTATAGTAACGGTGTGTTTGGTCGTCGTTGCCGAATCGACTTTTAAGATGCGGCTTTTTGAGACAGGCTGGTCGTTTTTTGCAGGGGCGCTTTGTTGTGCATTGGCTGTAAAAGCTATGCCAAAAAACATCGCCAGCGGAAGCAGGTATTGTTTCATGATGTCAGTTTGGTTAAAGCATAAATATACGAACAAAAGCATACGGTCAAAGAGTTACCCTCTGTGATTCGGTAACGGGTAAGACTAATATGAAGACAGGCTTATGGTTCGGGGCTTTGAACAAATGTTACCCGGCTTGCCACAGCACTGTTAGTCTGTTTTGTACAAAAAAAAGTCGGCTTGTTACAATCTGTTGACCAATGGCTATGATTAGTTTTGATCAACCATTATGCACCATCTGATCAAACTATACATCCGGCATGAAAAAAGTCGCCATCATCTCTTTTAATATCTTTCTGCTTGCTGCCCTGTCCGCAGAAGCGCAGACAAAAAGCGATACAACTGAACGCACAAAAGCCCGCCATGATGCTCCGGTAACTAAAATATTGAATAAAACTATCGGCGAGGCCGGTAATGATACCGGCTTTGACATGGCGCCCGAAACAACCCTCCGGAATGTAGAAGCATCTGTAAAGCAAATCACCACTAAAATGCCGAAAGGGCCATACAAAGCAACCTGGGAATCGCTGAAAGAAAATTATAAGGTCCCGGCCTGGTATGCGGGCGCCAAGTTTGGCCTGTGTATGCATTGGGGCTTATACTCGGTGCCCGCTTACCATAACGAGTGGTACGAAAAACACATGTATACCGAGGGTGGCGTAGGCCAATGGCATACCGAGCATTTTGGCCCGCAGGATAAATTCGGATATAAAGATTTTATCCCCATGTTCACGCAGGAAAAATTCGACCCGCAGGCCTGGGCCCAACTCTTCAAAAAATCTGGCGCCCGGTTTGTAGCGCCAACCTGCCAGCACCACGATGGTTTTGCCTTGTGGGATAGTAAAGTTACGCCCTACAATGCCAAACAAATGGGCCCAAAGCGCGACCTGATAGGCGAGCTTTGTGCCGCCGTGCGCAAACAAGGGTTAAAGTTCGGGTTTACCAATCATCAGATCGAAAACTTCCAGTTCATCAATCCGCCCGCAGCAATGCTCGAAAAGATGAAAACAGAACGGGCTGACCTGTACGACCCGGAATGGCAACCTTTTTACAACGTTGCCGACCGCAGCGACGAAGCCTGCCAAAAGTTTTTACTGGGCTGGTTTAACCGCAATGTTGAACTGATAGACAAGTACCGGCCCGATGTGCTGTGGTTTGATAATGGTATCGATCAACGGTTTTTAGACCCTTTGAAGCTGCAGGTTGCCGCCTATTATTACAATAGCGCAAAACAATGGGGCAAGGAAGTTACCCTGAACACCAAAAAAGCCGCTTTTGCACCGTCGGGCACAAACATAGCAACCATTGGGTCGATATTAGATTTTGAGGGGCACGTGCCTGCAGGCATTCGCACCGGCACCTGGGATGTAGATAGCCAGATAGGCAGCACCTGGGGTTATACCGAAGGCATGCGCGTAGCCAGCGCGGCGGCAATTGTAAACCGCCTGATCGATATTGTGAGCAAGAACGGCACGCTGATGCTTAACCTGTCGCCAAAAGCTGATGGCACCATCCCGCAGGAGCAGCAGGAAACCTTATTGGGGATAGGCAAATGGCTGGCGGTAAACGGCGAGGCTATTTACGATACTCATAACTGGATCAAATTTGCCGAAGGCAGAAAAGATGCGCTTAACGTCCATTTTACAGTTAAAGGCGATGCGCTTTTCGCCATCATTTCGGGTAAATGGCCTGGTGCGACAGCAACCATAACATCCCTGGCCGGGGGGCAGGCGCCCGCTGGTAAAATAAATGCGGTTAGTATGCTCGGCGCAAAAGGCAGCCTGGCCTTTACACAGGACGCCAATGGCCTGCACGTAACCTTACCTGCCGATGCGCCCTGCGATATCGCTTATACACTAAAAATTACCGGCCTTAAAATGAACCCGGCAACGGTAACCGCATCCGGCAACCCGATAATGGAAGCCGAAACAAAATAACGAATTTTATGGCTTGGGAGCCAGGATATACTCTCCCCAAAAATCCGTGGTATTTTCTAAATAAGCTTCATCGGCAGTAGGCGGGTCATCGGCTATCGCTCCTGCAACGAACCCGGGCGGAGGAGGAGGAACGCTGAGTTTGATATTATAACTAAACTTTACCGGCTTAGTTGTGGACAGCCCCAGGTATTTTAACGGTATGGCTATTTCGACCACCGGCTGCATCAGAATGAATTGCATTTTTGCTTTGATGCCCTGGGTATTATAAACCGATATGCTCGTGTCTTCGATCTCTTTGATTCCGGCCACCCTGATCTCTTTCAGGCGGGCCGTCAACACAGCATTAGCCACCTTTATCAACGAATCTATTTGCCTGCGGTTTGCCACCGTGTCTTTCATCAGCGGCGGCAGTTCACGTTGCTGAGCCAGCAGGTCAAAGCGAATTTTTTCGCCCTGCGGCACCGGGAAGCTGATGCTTACGTTATCTGGGGCTTTCTCGCGCTCTTTTTTCCCGGTCGAATGGCTTATGGTAAAAGTCAGCCCGCCTTCAAGCGCCTTGCGCGAAACACGCTGGCCGAACCCCCGAACGACCAGGTACAGATTTTCGTCGTCGTTAGCTATGGTGTAATAAATACGGCTTGTTGAGTTATATGCGCTTAATAATTTATTGGGCCATTCATCAAGTTTGCCATCGATCTTAATATTTGCAGGGGCACGCACGCCGACCTCTTGTACCGAGGGCTGTTTTTGGGCGTACGCGACCTCTAAGTTAATAAAGGCTGTCAATAATAATAGGGACAGTGTTACTCGTTCAATAGTCTTCATAACAGGTCAGGTTAGTATAAGGTAATCCTGTAACAGATGCATTCACACCAAACATTCCATAATATTATAAAAAAAATTATAAAAACACTTTTACCCGTTTATATCCAGCGCCAGTATCTGCGGCTTATAAGCCGTAGGCAGCATAGCATTCTTCAAAAACTGGCTGATCCTGATAAAACGAGCCAGTTTATAGAGCACAATTAGCGGTTTGATATATACGTATTTACCTATTGGAAGCATTTGCTTTACCCTTTCGGGAGCAATGAGCAATTGCACCTGTTTGAGCAGCATATATCTTATAGTTCCTAAATGCTTCTGATATTGCTCGTAAAGGTCGGTAGTGAACCTGCTGTTACGCATGTTTTGTTCGAGGTGCCCGCGCCGCATACTCAGCCAATCGGGGTAAAGCTTAGGCAGGCCATTAATGCCCATACGTTGGCCTACACGGTAAAACACATCAAATATTTCGGCTTTTTCCCCATCGGTTAGCCTGCGCTCCAATACCTCGAACGAGCGGATGGAATAATCGATGAGCATGAACAACACATCGCGGTAGGCCCAATCAGGTATTTTGGCCTTACGGCTGGCCTCCACCTGCGTGTGGATGGCTGTGATCTGATCAATCGCTTTTAAGGCGTTTTCGGTGTCCGAAAAGATGATCTTCCTGGCATAAACTACCGTGCTGAACAGGCGCCCCAGCGGGTCGGCAGGCAGGCGGCCGGTAAAGTACAACCAGTCGACCGCTTTATTCAAGGCGAACTCGGCCGCCGAACCGGCGAAAATAAACAGTATGGTATCGCTTTTGCCCCATATGCGGCGTACAATCGAGCCGGGTTTCACAAAGTATTCCATGGGGCCTCTTTTTCTGATGCTTTTATACTTTCCAACGATAAAACAATAAGCATACCCAGGGTATAGCAAAGCATATCTATCCACGAAAAGCCAACGCCTAAGACCGTACGTGCCAGTTTTGAATTTTGCAGTCCTAACAGCTCCACGTAATGAAAGTATTGCAATATTTCGATCGTATAGCAAAATAGCAAAACCGCTAAAATGGTTGGCTTTACGGGTGTGTTCATAAAACTCTTTATAAAACAATACACCAGAATGCCCACCAGTACGTCGCCGCCGTATGGGCGGATTAAAGCATCGTGCATATAGCGTGCAATGAGCACCTCAGTAATAAACAACAAAAGCGCCAGGGTAAAATATTTGAGATTGAATTTGAGCATCGGTTAAATTTGTTTGGGGTCGAGCTTTTTGACAGCCCGATAGGTTAGATATAGCGGGACAAAGGCCATAACACCGAACGAACAATCGATCAGCCGCCAGAACAGCGGTATCCCGCGGATACCGCCTGCAATAAGTGCGAGCGGGAATATCGCCACGCAGGCAATCATACCAAACTCAATTACCCAAATGTTTTTCACAGGGTCGCGCAGCGGACCAATAAACAAAACGGCCAGCATGATATGTGCAAAGGCCAGCCAGTCGGTACCGTAACTTAACCACGGATAGTTTTGGTTTGTAGTTTTAACCGCCTGGTAAATGGTATTGAGCCAGTTGTTCATGGTGCTGTTTCCGGGATGTGCCAGCAGGGCCAATTCGCTTTCGATAGGGAAGGCGGTAATACCGCTTATTACCAAACCGATGATGACGATGCTGATATATGTTTTGATTCGGCGGGTTGTTATTTGATTCATTTGATCAGGTTAAAAACACTTTGAATTTCAAAGTAAAAAAATAAAAAAAATTATTTCTGTTGTTTAATTAAATTTTCGAGCGCCTCGAGGTGTTTTTTAAAAGCGGCAATACCTGCTTTGGTAGCCTGGTAGCGGGTATTGGGTTTACGGCCCAGGAAAGACTTGGTAACGGTAATGTATTCTTCCTTTTCCAAAGCCTTCAGGTGCGATGCCAGGTTGCCATCGGTAACGTCAAGCAGCTCCTTAAGCGAATTAAAATCGTAACTTTCGTTAGCCACCAGTACGCTCATGGCCTGCAGGCGGATCCGGTTTTCGAAAGCTTTGTCAAAATTATCAAGCGTTAACTTCACGATCGTATTTAAAATGCATTATAGCACCATATAAAATGTGCATCACCCCAAAACCCAGCACCCAAAGTAAAAAACCATAGCCAGGGATAGCCAAAGCGGCAAGCCCTATTATAACTTCGAATATCCCGAGCCATTTTACATCGCCAAAGGTATGATGACTGGCCGAAACTAACGCTAATCCGTAAAAAATAAGACAGCCAGCCGATATAATCGCAAAATGGCGCTGCAAAAGCAGGATAATAATAACCAAACCACCTGTTGCCAGCGGTATGCCACCACTTAACAGTAATGCCTTGCTTACCGGGTTCCAAACCGTCAGGCCCTTTCGCCGGGCCTTACGGATGGTGAGCCATATACCTGTCGATACAGATAATATTAAAACCGCAATGGCGGTGAACACCAGCGGCACAATAACCTCGTCGCGGTAGGTATGGCCCGGTCCCGCAGCTTTTCCACTTTGCAGTACAGTAAAAGCATAACCCGCGCCAACGAGGGCATAAACCCCGGCCATCACACCCGAAAGCCCGCTGAGCGAGATAAACTTTGTAGAACGCTCCATGATATTTTTAATCGAGCTCAGGTCGTCCAATAAATCTTTTTTTTTCATTTAAAGTACTTTGATATTCAAAGTAACAAAACTGGTTTCAGAAATCAAAATATATTTTTTTAATCCGGGTGAGAGGTAATTTTATTAACCATTAAACCATTGATAACTAATGCCTTATTGTTAATATTTGTTAAATATTATATCCTTAACTTAACCTTAACAAAAAAAACCTGTAACCAATGTTAATTTAGTACGTCTTAAGTGTAATTAATCTGTTAGCCGACCGTTTACCCAATGAAACAACTTTACCTGTTTGTAGCATTCATCCTGATATACTGCGCTGCCATTGCACAACCTCCACAAAAAAAGCTGCAGGCCACCAAAATAACTACCGCCCCCAAAATAGATGGCGTGCTTGACGAGGATGTCTGGAAAACAGCGCCCGTCGCTACCGACTTTGTTGAGCTTAACCCCGTTGCGGGCCGCCACGAAAAACCGGAGGAACGCACCGAAGTACGCATTTTATACGATAATGACGCCATTTATGTAGGCGCGCATATGTACGAAACCGGCCCGGATAAGATAGCGCACGAGCTGGCCACACGCGATAACGTAGGTACTGCCGATTTTATAGGCATCGTACTGGATACTTATCTAGACGGGTTGAACGCTTCGGGCTTTTACGTTACCGCGGCCGGCAGCCAGTACGATGCCAAATATTCGCCGGTACCGGGTGGCGGCAGCAACGAAGACTCGAACTGGAACGCCGTTTGGGATAGCAAGGTAAAGATTGACGACAAAGGCTGGACGGCCGAGTTCCGCATACCGTTTTCGGCTTTGCGCTTCTCTAAAAAGGACGTGCAAACCTGGGGGCTTAACATGGTACGCAAACGCCAGAAAACACAGACACAGCTTTTCTGGAACGAGCTCGACCCGAAAAAGAACGGTTTTATTAACCAGGAGGGCCAGCTTACCGGTATCGAAAAACTAACACCGCCAATCAGGCTTGGGTTTTACCCATACTTCTCCACCTATGTCAACCATTACCCATATAACACCCCTGGCATCGCCAATACCACCGGCTCGGTAAACGGGGGCATGGATATCAAGTATGGCATCAACCAGACGTTTACGATCGATATGACCCTGATACCCGATTTTGGCCAGGTACAAAGCGATAACCAGGTATTGAATCTTACTCCCTTCGAGGTAAAATATAACGAGAACCGGCCCTTTTTTACCGAGGGTACCGAGCTCTTTAACAAAGGCAACCTGTTTTACAGCCGCAGGGTAGGCGGCACACCTATCGATTATGGCAACGTGCCGCTAAATGCCCACGAAGAGATCGTCAAACAACCCAGTGAAACCCGTTTGCTTAACGCCACCAAATTTTCGGGCCGCACAGCCGGCGGTTTAGGTATAGGTGTATTCAATGCCGTACAACAATCGGCTGATGCAACCATACAGGATACTATCACCGGTAAAACCCGTATGGCGCAAACATCGCCTACCACCAACTACAATATCATAGTGCTCGACCAGAATTTACCGCACAATTCATCGGTCACGCTCATTAACACCAACGTTACCCGCTTTGGCAACGATTATAATGCCGATGTGGGCGGTTTTGCCTACAACCTCAATAACAAAAAAAACTCTTTCGGCATAAGCGGCTACGGCTTTATGAGCAACCTCATTTATCCCGATAAAACGGATACTAAAGGTTATGCTTACGAGATAAGCGCCAATAAAACCCAGGGCAGCTTTACAGGTAACTTCACCGAAGATTATGTGAGCCCGAACTATAACCCCAACGACCTCGGCTTTTTAAATAACCCCAACTATTTGGATCACAGCCTTTACCTGCAATATGCCAGCTACAAGCCCACCAAGCATTTTACGCAATGGAGCATCTGGTCTAACCTTTATTACTCGCGCCGTTATGCCCCGTCGGCGTTCCAAACGGCCGATTATGCCATTGGCGGCAATATCTCGCTCAAAAACCTATGGCAGTTAGGCACCAATTATCACTACCAGCCCACAGGGCATGATTTTTATGTGCCCGAAATAGCCGGCATGCAGTATAACAGCCCTTTCAGCTATCGTGGCAATTGGTATGGCAACAGCCCACGTTCAAAACCTTTTAGCTGGGGCTTTTTTGTGCAATGGATAGAGATCAGCAACGGGCATGGCTCCTTCAGCAATACCGATGAGTTGTTTTATACCTACCGCATCAACGATCATTTTAGCTTTGGCGAGGATGTAACCTACAACCCGCAGCGCTCGGTGCTGGGCTTTTTCACCGTCGACGGCAACAATACTTCGGTTTTCTCGCTTTACCACCGCAACACGGTAGAGAACATCCTGAACCTGAAATACACCTTTACCGCCAATATGGGCCTTAACCTGCGCGTGCGCCATTACTGGAGCGTGCGCAACAACCTGAGCTTTTATAACCTGCAGCCCGATGGCAACCTGGCGCCGCGTGTGCCATCGGAGTTTAACTCCGGCAACGATGAAGATTTTAACACCTTTAACGTGGATATGGTATACGTATGGCAGTTTTCGCCGGGCAGCGAGCTGAGCATCGCCTACAAAAACTCTTCGCTCACCGATACCAACGAGGGCGAATACGGTTACTACCACAACCTGCACGGCGTATTCGGCAGCCCGCAGAACAACAACTTTTCGGTGAAGATCCTGTACTATATCGATTACCAGAATTTGAGGAAAAAGAAGAAAGTTTGATGTGCGAATGTGCAGATGAGTAATATGCAATGCCTTGGCCCGCATTCTTATACCTTGAGTTACTTTGTATACAAATCATTTGCACATCTGCACATTTTCTCATTTGCACCCATATAAATAGGTATATTTATCTATTATTTACCTAAATCTTCTTCCGATGGATATGCACATGGATATGCCGGCATCAACCGGCCCGGTAACCCTTGGCGATATTACCGAATTCAGCTTAAACTGGCTGCCGGCTACGCCGCCCGCCAGCGCCTCTACACACGAGCTGGTGATCAGCGATAAATATGTTTACATTACCGGGCAGAATATGGACCAGGTGGCGCGCCTCGACCTGGCAACGAACGAGATCAAACATTACCACATGCCCAAAGGCAGCGGCCCGCACGGTTTGCTCATCGATAAGCATAAGCGGCTCTGGGTATCGTGGGAGTTTGCCTGCAAAGTGGTGCAGCTTGACGAGGATTGCAACGTGATTACGCAAATTGATGTAAGCATGAATGCCAGCAATGCCGCCATACCGGTTAACGTGGCGCCGCATGGTATCGGCCTGGATGCGGATGGCGAAACCATCTGGTTTACCGGCAAGCGCACCAGCGGCATCGGCAAAATATCGCCCGGGGGCAAAGTGGAGCATTTTATGTTCAATACCCTCGCGGCCTTGCCTATATTTTTAAACGCGGGCCCCGATCAATGCATCTGGGGTACCCAACTTTTGGGCAACTGTATTGCACAGGCCACCCATTACGGCCATATCAACGAGTACCCTATACCAACGCCGAACAGCCGGCCGATAGCCATCATACCCGACCCATCCGGGCCATACATGTGGTTTACCGAAGAGGCCGGTGTGAACATCGGGAAGATTGATATGAAAGGCAACATTACCGAATATAAAGTGCCCGCCCGCCATAAAAACGATATCCTGGCTTCGCTGGCTTTTGATTTCGACGGTAACCTGTGGGTGCAGGCATACGTCGATCATGCCAACCCCGTTCCCGCCGGTATCGATTATATCATCTGTTTTGATAAATCCATCCGCAATGTGGTTGGCACCGATATCCACCATGTACCTTATACCATGCACGATGTGCCCAGCCGCATGAGCATGATGCACCGCATCCGCCCCGATGCCAAAGGCAACCTGTGGTTTACCGAAATGATGACGGATAAGCTGGGAAAGATCTCGCTGAAGAAATAATGTGCAAATGCAGGAATGTGCAGATGTGCAAATGATTACCATTTTCGCAACCAAAATCCGGAAGACATCGGTATTCTTCGGTATTTTTACATAAGATATCCGTGCCTGATTATCAAATTTATAATTGCTTTTAGCCTCGCGCTTTTACAATATACGGATTTTTGTTGGATTCTGAAAGCATTGATAAACCGTGTGTTTGCAGGCACAAGCCGTGCAGCCCCAATAACCAGCACGACGCGGTAACGTAATCCTAAACAAGCAAGGCAGCCTTGTTTATCAGTTTGCTGGTGATAACTTCAGCACAGTCAAAAAGAAGTGATCCCCCTTATCTCAAAAACCTGACCGCCGTCATTTTTAAGCTGGCCGGATAATTGCAGCTTTGCCGGTATGATCATCTACAAACGATTTGGTTTTGATGCCGCCCATTTTTTGCCCCATGTACCCGAAGGGCATAAATGCAAAAACATGCACGGCCATACTTACGAGCTGATTGTGTATGTTGAAGGCGTGCTATTACAGCCCGAAGGCTGGGTTATTGATTATGCCGACCTTAAAGAGGCTGTATCGCCCATACTGAACCTGGTCGACCATCATTTACTTAACGATATACCCGGGCTTGAAAACCCCACCAGCGAAATACTGGCCAAATGGCTCTTCCACATGATCGAACCGCTGGTACCCGGCCTTAAACGCATTGAGCTGAAGGAAACGCCTACCTCGGGGGTGATATATGAGGGCGGGTAAGATGCCTTTGTTACTTATATTTTGCTTTCTACTGGTTTGTTGGTGATAACACCAACAAAGAGCAAGCCCTAAGTCGGGAGGAAATGACCCGGGGCTTCGGGCTCAAGGCTCCGGACTAAAATCGCGTTAGGGATGGAAGTGGATACCTGCCGTGCGGCTGGTTTTGAGTAGGGCGTGACTAATGCCTGAAGGCGTATGAGCGGACAGCCCGGCCGCAGGCAACGCCCTCATTTAGTCCTGAGTCTATAGTCTGGAGTTAAAAAAAGACTTAAGGCTCTGGGCTTATTCTCCATTACGGAAACTTATACACTATTCCCAACGCCAGGCCCTGCGAAAACTGTATATCCTTTGAGGTCGTCACATCGTAGAGCATCGTCCCGGTAAGGGCAACGTTGATGAGGCGGTTTACCTTGGCCAGCAGGGTAGCATCCAAACGGTGGTCTATCCTGTCCCAGCCAAAGTTGTTGTAGGGGATGAACAGCGCGTAGCGGGCCTGCAGGTTCATGTTGGTGGCAATATCCTTATTAATCGTGCTCACTATCTGGAAAGCGAGGTCGTTATGAAACTTACTGCGTGGGGTAACGCCGTAATTACCACTGATGTTATGGTAAATGGTAGTGTCTAACACAAAGGTTTGCCGCGCCGTGCCGGTACCCAAACGGATATCGACATATTTTACGGGCTTGTACTCAAAACCCAGCGACTCGGTAATATACCCCGGCGACATAAAGTTACTGATCAGCGTTTGGATGTTTGGGTTGCCCGAAGCATCGTTGCTATAGTTAAACCCTTTGGCAAACTGGCTCTCGAAACTTATCGACCCGAAAAAGTACCAGTGTTTGCTTAACTGTGTGGATAGCTTGTTATCGAAAAAGATACGGTCGTTGGTTTTGCGCGATACCAACCCCTTGCTTTTGGATATCCCGTAGATAAGCAGCAGCTCTGTGGTGTAGTCGAGCGGTTGTTGGTTGTACTCGGCCTTAAAATCAAAATTATTGCCCAGGGCTATGCTGCTGATACCGCCGCCGCTCCAGTTATTGCTAAACGCGGCCTGGTTAACGTTGATGCCAACTGTTAAACTTTTGCGCCAGTAACTCACCTGGTAACCCAACTCGGTAACGGGGATGGCCTCCGGGCGGATGATGATAGGGCGGCTGCGCACCGGCAAAGCGTTTTTTGGGGGATCGATGCGGTAGCTTTTCAGCAGGTTGGTGTCTATCTTCAGCGTATCGGGCTTTTGTGCAAAAGCCGCATCACATAAAAGCAAAAGGGCCAGGATGCTTATGCTGAAGCTGTATTTGAACATAAGGCAAATAAAAGCATTTTTTTTAAGATGGCGATGTGGATTTTAAACGAACCTCCGGCTGTTTTGGTATTCAGGGTGCCGTTTTATCGTCGGATATCAATGGCTGCAGCGAGAAGGCTTCGGGGTTGCGCAGGTAGCGTTTATAGCTGGTGCGGATGTATTTGATAAAGTCGTAATCGTTAGTGCTGGTAACAATGTAATACGACGGGCGGTACTTAAACATAAAATCAGTCAGTTTCACATCGTCCAGCCCTGTAATGCTGCCTACCAGTGTACGGTTAAAGCGGTAATCGATCACGTTTTCGCGATAATCACGGTCGATAATGGCCCGCAGGTGGGTTGCATTACGGCCTTCTTTACTCACCATGTTCCACAACGCATCGATACTCAGGCCCGCGCCCTGCCCGCTGATAGACGATAGCAGGCCCTTATCGGCAATATGGCCGTATATTTTTGTATAGTCCTTTTTTGTGCGGTTATACTGATCGAGCGGTGTTACCAAACTGCGTATACTCACCTCGCGGAGCTGTACGCTGCTCGGTTTTAAATAAATTACGAGGGTAGCTTCGTTTTTGAGGGTAACGGTATCGTTAAAATAGCCTGTTTTACTAAATATCAGTACATCGCCGCTGCGCGCTTTAACTTTAAACTCGGCTTTAAGGTTATTGTAATAGCTTTCGGCGGTACGGGTGTTTACGATGTTTACCCTGGCAATGCGTTCCTTGCTGTTGTTATCAAACACAATACCATCGATGGTTTTATCCTGCGCAAAGGCTGCTGTAACCTGCACCGCGCATAAAACAATAATGGCCCATACCTTTATCACAGGGTTAAAACTAACACATCGGCGTGTTATTAACATAGCTTTTAACAAAAATTAACGCGGTTTACTTTGTAACCACCAATTTCTGGCCTATTTTGATGTTCGAATCGCCCAGGCTGTTGAGGCTTTTCAGATCGTCGACCGTTAATCCAAAACGTTTGGATATATTATAAAGTGTATCGCCCTGTTTAACGGTATACAGTTTATCCTGCGGGGTATTGGTAACTATCGAGTCGCGGTTTTCTTTACCGATGTTGTTATTGATCTGCGTCAGCACACGGTCTTCACGTTTAATTTTCTGCACCTCGCCTTCGGGCCGGTCGTACCGGTCGAGGTTATATTTCTGGATGATGTTGATCAGCATCTGCGGATATTTCGGGTTGGTAGCATAGCCTGCTGCCTTTAACCCGTTTGCCCAGCCCACATAATCGTTCTTATCCAGCTCGAACAGCGGTGCGTAACGCTTCCGTTTTAAAAAGTTGCTATGATCGCGGAACGATTCTTCGGGCGTGGCATAAACCCGGAAGCAGTCGTTCACCATATCGTCGTCTTTGTAAAAGCTTTTGCCCGTCCAGTCGGCGGTGCATTTGATACCGAAGTGGTTGTTGGCAATGCGGGCCAGGTCGCCGTTACCGTTGGCCGATTCGATCAGGCCCTGCGCAAGCGTAATACTGGCAGGTATGCCGTAGGTATTCATCTCCTGTATGGCGATGGTTTTAAAACGCTCGATGTAGCTATCGGCAGTATAAGTGGTATAGCTGGCGATAGATTCGCTGTATTGTTTTTTGATCTTTTCGTTATTGCGTTTGGCTTCGCTGTTGCTGACGGTGGGGTTGGCTGCCGCAGGTTTATTGCCGGCCAGTTTTTTGTGCGATGCGCAGGAAGCTAAAAAGCAGATGAGTATTAAGCCGCAGATGAGTTTTTGCATAAGCAGGGTTTTGGCTGTAAAGCTACAACTTAGCCCGGTTGGCTGGTCTTAATTATTATTAACATCCTTATCAATGTCGGCAGGGATAAGTGCGGCCTGGTCCGTTGGCTGCACCATATCAAAGGTGTTAAGCTGATATTTTTTGATGATACCCAGCACATCCTTCGACCAGCGCCGGCTGCTGCAATAACCTGCTTTTTGTATGCCTTTGGCCCAGCCGGTATAATCAAAGCTGGTGAGGGTTGCCGCCAGTTTGCTGAATTGCTTGCGCTGGGTCATGATGCGGGCAAAATCTTCGAACGACTCGAGCACCGAATCATAATGTTTATAAAAAGTGCTCACCTTTTTGTTTTTAGCAGTAACATAAGTGGTTTTATTATAGCCCTTTACACCAAACTGGTTATTAAGGTTCTGGGCTATTTTGCTGTTGCCGTTGCCGCTTTCGTGCATGGCTACTGCCAGGATGATACTTGCCGGTACGCCGCTGGCATGCATAATGCGGATGGCGTCGTCTTTAAATTGAGCGATATACGATTGTGAGGTGTTTTTTTGGGCTGAAGCCTGAACAGATACCAGCAATAATGCTATCAGTAAGAGTTTCTTCATAATTTACTTTTTTCTGATGATCAAAATCCCATCGCGCACCGGGAGAATCAGTTTCTCCACTTTATCATTCACATTTATAGCATCATTAAATTCGCGGATCAGGCGGGTATCAGTGTCATTCGCGGCACTGTCGTACACCTTGCCTTTCCACAGAACGTTATCTACAATGATCAAACCGCCGCTTTTTACCTGGGGCAGGATCATGTTGAAATAGGTTAAATTATTTTTTTTGTCTGCGTCAACGAACGCAATATCGTAAACTTTTCCCGAAAGCTCCAAGATAATCTGCTGAGCATCACCAAAATGTGGAAAAATACTTTTTTCAAATGCGCTTGCCGCAAAATTTTTCCGGATCATTTCTTCCATCTCGCGGTTCACCTCGATGGTATGTATTTCGCCTCCCTCAACCAGCCCTTCGGCCAGGCAAATCGTGGCGTAACCGGTGTAGGTGCCTATTTCGAGAATGCATTTCGGCTGCATCAGCTTGCTCAGCATACTCAGCAAACGCCCCTGGTAATGGCCCGAAAGCATGTGTGGTTTGAGCACCTTGAGGTACGTTTCGCGATTGATGTTTTTCAACAATTCCGGCTCGGGCTCACAGTGCGTTTCGAGGTATTGTTGTAAAATCTCCGGAAGTATCTCCATGGGGCAAAGATACGGATTTGGGGGTAAGGGGCAAATTTAACCGCTAACCCGCTAATAATGTGTCATTTCGAACGAGGGACGAGAGAGAAATCTTCTTCGATTTGCAACTCCGCAAGGCATGCAGCCGAAGATCTCTCACTATCGTTCGAGATGACAGGTAAGAATAATTATGCTAAAATAGCCTGCTATCCATCCAACTTTGTAAGATTATGGTTGCCGACACCGTATCCACCAATGCCTTATTCTGCCGGTCGCTCTTTTTTGCGCCGCTTTGCAAAATAGCCGCCGAGGCCATTTTCGAGGTAAAACGCTCGTCCATCATCTCGACGGGGATTTCGGGGAAATTCTTTTTCAGGATGGTGACAAACCCACGCACATGCGGCGCCGATTGCGAAGCGGTATTATCCATCTGCTTGGGTTCGCCAACTACAAAACGTTCCACAGGGTTTTGCGCGATGTATTTTTTAAGATAGTCGACAATATCCTTCGGGTGCACGGTATCCAAACCGGTGGCGATGATCTGCAAAGGGTCGGTAACGGCTACGCCGATGCGCTTGGTTCCGTAATCAAAAGCCATGATCCTCATATAGTATTGCGTAATACGATTTGCGTATTGCGACACACAAATGTAGCCGATTTGGTGTTTCGTATTGCTCTTTTGTCATAATTCAAAAATCGCAATACGCAATACGCATATCTCAATACTAATTCTGTATTTTGCACCAATGCAGTTCAGCACCATAATTGGCCAGTACGATGTTAAGCAAAGGCTTATCAATACGGTAAAAGATAACCGGGTGAGCCACGCCCAATTATTCTTGGGCCCCGAAGGTTCGGGCAGCCTGGCGCTGGCGGTTGCCTACGCGCAGTTTCTGAGCTGCGAAGATCGTAAGGCCGACGATTCCTGCGGGATATGCTCTTCATGCCGCAAGTACGAAAAGCTGGTGCATCCCGACCTGCATTTTTCGTACCCTTTCTTTGCCAAGCATAAAGATGATAACGCGCTCACCTTTATCGAAGAATGGCGCGACGCCCTGTTAAAAAACCCGTATTTAAGTCTCGATATCTGGCGCAACAGCCTCGATGCCGAAAACAAGCAGGCCAATATCAATATTGCCGAATGCCATCAGATCATTAAAAAACTCAGCTTAAAGCCCTTCGAGTCGCCATACAAGATCCTGATCCTCTGGTTACCCGAATACCTGGATAAGGAGGGCAACGCTTTGCTCAAAATCATCGAAGAGCCGCAACCTAATACCTTGTTTTTGCTGGTGGCCCAAAACCAGGATCAGATATTGAACACCATCCTGTCGCGTACGCAGCTGGTAAAAATACCGGCCCTATCTGATACAGTGATCAAACAATATCTCATCGATGAACATCACCAAACTGAGCATGCCGCCGACGAGATCGCTTTTTTAAGCAACGGCAATTTAACAGAAGCCCTGGCCATGCTGGGCGAGGATGATAACAGCTATCACGATATCCTGATCAAATGGCTGCGCATGTGTTTCAGCAACAAAGGCACCGAAGTGATGAACTTTGTGGATGTGCTGGCTAAGATGGGGCGCGAAAACCAGAAAAATTTTATGCGCTACGGCATCAGTTATATCCGCGAGATCTGTATGATCATTGCCGGAGCGGGCGAACTCGTCCATCTTCCGGCAAGCGAATTGGATACTGCGCAAAAAATGACCAAAGTGATGACTTTAGCCTCGGCCGAAGCCATCAGCGATATCTTCGAAAAGGCGCATTATCATGTAGAGAGAAATGCTAACCCGAAAATTTTATTTTTAGATGTATCTTTACAAATTATTAGTGTGTTACATTTTAAAATAGTCCCGCAAGGGAATCAATATATACCTATCTGAATATGGGATGTGGAAGTTGCTCAACAGGCGGATGCGCGCCTGCAGGCTGCAAAAGTAATGGCTCGTGCCTCACTAACGGTTGCAGCAAATTAGATGTTTACGACTGGCTGTCTAACATGGATAAGCCGACAAATTATAAGCCGTTTCAAATAACCGAAGTAAAGTTCAAAGGTTCGCGCAAAGAGTTTTTTGTCAATACCGATAACCTTTACCTGGAGCTTGGCGAACTGGTTGCTGTTGAAACCGCTACAGGCGGCTTTGATGTCGGCCACGTATCCATTACCGGTGAGCTGGTGCGCATGCAGATGGCTAAGCGCCATGTGAACGAAGCCGACGTGGTTAAAAAAATATACCGCAAAGCCACCCCGGCCGATGTAGATAAATGGAAAGCAGCCAAAGACCTCGAATGGCAAACCATGCACAAGGCCCGCACCCTGGCGCTCGACCTCGGCCTGCAAATGAAGATAAGCGATGTGGATTACCAGGGCGATAAAACCAAGGCCACATTTTACTATACGGCCGAAGGCCGCGTCGATTTCCGGGAGCTGATCAAAAAAATGGCCGAAGCTTTCCGTATCCGTATCGAAATGCGCCAGATAGGCATGCGCCAGGAGGCAAGCCGCCTGGGCGGCATCGGCTCCTGCGGCCGTGAGCTGTGCTGCTCCACCTGGTTAACTGATTTTAAAACCGTTTCGACTGCAGCGGCACGCTATCAAAACCTGTCGTTAAATACCCTTAAACTGGCCGGCCAGTGTGGCAAATTAAAATGCTGCCTCAACTACGAGCTGGATACTTATATGGATGCCCTGAAGCACATCCCCGATAACGTAAACTATCTGAAAACAGAAAAAGGCGACGCTAAACTGCAAAAAACTGATATCTTTAAAAGGACGATGTGGTTTAGTTATCCTAATGATGATACGTGGGTGCCGGTTGAGACAGACCGTGTAAAAGAGATCCAGAAGATGAATAAGGAAGGCCTCCTACCGGCCGACCTTGGTGAAATGATACAGGCCGAAGCCAATAAAGCGCCTAAGGCGCTCGATTATGAGAATGTTGTTGGGCAGGACAGTTTAACCCGGTTGGACGAGAGGAACAAAAACCGAAATAAAAACCGGAACAAAAACCGCGGGAATAAGGGCCAGGGCCAGCAGGACCAACGCAGCGGTTCGAGGCCGCAGCCGGTAATTATTGAAAAACCCGGCACCGCTCAGGCAGCCAAACCAGGCGATAATCAAAAGCCCGAGGGCAATGCCGGCGGTGGTAATAGCCAAAAACGCCACAAACATCGCCACCGGCCAAACCGTAATGGCAAGGGCGGCGGTAACAACGGTAATCCAAACAAAGGCAGCGAGTAAAATGAAAACAGCTTTAAAAAGCTTTATTTTATTGTGGGCCACTGTCGCTTCTGTGTTGTTTAACGGTTGCGTACAGCCCGATAAAAACACGGTTATCGACGGTAATGTTTCGGTGTATGACCTCAACTGGTCGTACGTTAACAAAGTAAAATTTGATGTTAAAATCGATGACGCATCCGCCCGCTATAACCTGCTCTTAAATTTGCGGGTAACGCCCAATTACCGGTATTCCAACATCTTTATCCTCATCCATCAAACCGGGCCCGATAAAAAAACCAAAACGGCAAGGTATGAGTTTAAATTGGCCAACCCCGATGGCGAGTGGCTGGGGCAGGGCACCGGCAATTTGTACAGCTACCAGATACCTTTCGAGGCGGGCTATAAATTCCCGGCCGCCGGAACATACCGTATCGAACTGGAACAAAACATGCGCGATAACCCGCTGCACGAGGTGAGCGATGTAGGTTTACGGGTGGAGAAGGCGCAATAAATCAATAACATCTTGTTTGTCATTCGTTTTTTTACCCATCACAATTTTTTAGTATTAATAAAACAATTACATTTGTTTTGCTAAAAATTTTATCATTATGGGTGTTTTAATTTTAGGAGCTGCCATTGTTATCCTGTTGATAGCTGTGCTGATATTTTTAAAACGGCCGGCAACCGGTACTGAAGCCGAAGAACTGAAAATAAAGCTCGCCCGGTCAGAGCAGCAGGCTATCGGCCTGATTGCAGAGCGCGATAATATAGCCCAGCAATTGTATAACGAGCGCTTGCGGCTGGAAGCCAACATTGCATCGCTTAACCATCAGCTACTGGTTGAAAAAAGCCAGTCGGTAAAGGCCGAAGAAGCCATCAAAGCACAGCGCGAGCGCCTGGCCGAGCAGGATGTTTACCTGCAGCAGGCACAGGAAAAGTTTAAGCACGAGTTCGAAAATATCGCCAACAAACTGCTCGACGAAAAATCTCAAAAGTTTACCGAGAGTAACCGCGCCAATATGGATGTGATCCTGAACCCGTTTAAAGATAAGCTTAAGGATTTTGAAGAAAAGGTAGACAAAGTGTATAAGGCCGAGGCCGACGAGCGTAACGTTTTAAAAGGCGTCATCACACAGTTAATGGATCTGAACAAGCAGATAAGCGACGAAGCCAATAACCTTACCAAAGCACTTAAAGGCGATAATAAAAGGCAAGGGAATTGGGGTGAGATTATACTGGAAAAAGTGCTGGAAAGTTCGGGATTAATTAAAGACCGCGAATACCGCATCCAAACCAGTATGCAAACTATCGACGGCAGCCGTTACCAACCCGATGTGATCATCGATCTGCCGGATGATAAGCACCTGGTCATCGACTCAAAAGTATCGCTCATCGCCTACGAGCGCCTGGTGAATTGCGAAACAGAAGAAGAGCGCAAGCTGTTCGCCAAAGCACATGTGGAATCACTACGCAACCACATCACGTCGCTGTCATCCAAACGCTATCACGATCTGTATCAGATCAACTCGCCCGATTTTGTATTGCTTTTTGTGCCGATAGAATCCTCCTTCAGCATAGCTGTACAACTGGATAGTGAACTCTTTAATTACGCCTGGGATAAGCGTGTAGTGATCGTCAGCCCGTCAACTTTACTGGCCACGTTGCGCACCATCGCCAGTATGTGGAAACAGGAACGCCAGAACCGTAATGTGTTGGAAATTGCCCGCCTCAGCGGCGAAATGTACGATAAATTTTATGGCTTTATTGCCGATATGGAAGGCATCGGTAAAAACATCCGCCTTACGCAGGATAATTACGATAAAGCCATCAATAAATTGTCGATGGGCAGGGGTAACCTGGTTGTAACCGCCGATAAGATCAAAAAATTAGGCGCTAAGGCGGATAAGCAGATCGATCAGAAATACCTGCCGGTTAACGAGGCCGACTAAAGTATCTTATTTGATCACCACCTGCTGCTCCATGATCATCTGTACTTTGCCCTTCATAACCACATTTTGTTGCGGCATGGGCCTCATATAGGTCATGTTTACGGTTTCGTTCATGCTTTCGGTATAATGGGTGCCCAGGTCGTAAACAAACTGGCCGGTGCCCGTGCCCGAAATATCCAGACCGTTGCCGGCCTTTTTATCAATGCTGGCCAAAAAATCCATACTGAAAGTGGCTTTACCATTGCTTACCGATAAAAGCCTGTAGGTTACTTTCATCAGCATTTTAGCATCAAAGCCAGGGACCGGCACATCGGTATCGATATCCTGCGCAAAACTATCACCCGGTTTTATGGGCGCTTTAGGGAAAGCTACATTCGCTTCGATAGTTTCTATCATTTTCATCACCGCGTTCTTTGCCGAATCGGTCATAACCCTGCCTTGTATACCTTCAATTATTATCTTACCATTTGCAGCGCAACGACCGTAAACTACCTGATCCGATCCGGCATCCGGTACGGGCGAGGCTGTTCCGTTGACGGTCAGTTTAGGAGGGGTTTGTTTAATATTCGCGGTAAAAGGTATTTCGTGGTTTAAATTATATGTGCGGGTTTTGATATCCGAAAGCAGGCTGGTTTCGACATTCATCATCACAGGCAATTTTGCCCCGCTGGCTTTGATCTGCTTTAAAGTGGCGGAATCGGCGTCATAGTCCATATCCATATTCATCACCATTTTTGTAGTGGCCGAATAGGTGTGGCTGGGCAGATATTTTATTTTAAACAAAACCGCGTTTTGCGCCTTTGACTGAACTACCAGGGCACAAAACGCGGTAAAAAAAAGTACCTTCTGCATTTGTTTATTTTATCATCGTTTGCTGGTCCATCACCATTTTCATTTTACCCTTCATCGTCATGGTTTGCTGTGGTATCGGCATGGTATAATTCACATCCATATTTTGCAGGTAATGGGTTGGATAATTGTTAGCAATATCATACTCCATTTTTCCATCGCCACCTCCGTTCATGCTCATACTTCCCTGTCCGCCGGTACCTAATTTTAAGTTCATATCCATCGTAAAAATCACATCAAAATTGGCTTTTCCTGCACTTATGGATAACAGTTTGTAAACTGCTTTAACACTCATTTTCATTCCTGCTCCCGAAACAGGTAAATCAAACGGCACATCCTGGGTAAAGGTATCGCCTACTTTCATAGGTTTTTCGGGAAAATCAATAGCCGATTGCAGGTTCTGAAACATTTTATTCATCATGTTCTTCAGCGAGTCGTTCATAGCTTTACCCTGTACCGAATCAATTACAGGCATAACGCTGTTAACCGAACACTTTCCATACAAAGTTTCGGGGGGAGTATTAGGTATGGGTTCCGGCGATGCCTGCCCGTTCATGGTCATTTTTGAGGGTAAAGTTATGATGGTCGCACTGAACGGAAATTCTTTTTTTGCATTAACGGCGCCGGTTTTCATTTCCGATTGTATACCAGTTTCCATTTGCATCAGCATAGGCATCTTCATGCCGCTGGCTTTCAGCTGGTCCATAGCCGCCCCGGTGCCTTCGTAATTCATTTCCATATCCATGTTCATTTTCATATTGGCCGAATACTGATGGTTTGGCAGCATTTTCATTTTAAACAGCACTTCGTTTTGTGCATTAGCCGATAGCGCCGCGGCGAATAATATAGCCGGAATAGTTAATATCTTTTTCATGATGATTTTTTAATCTCATTAAACTTAAACAAATATCTCCGTAAACTAAATTTTTGTTATTTGGTGCTGATATCCGTTTGATAAACTGATAAAGTGCTCGATGTGCCGGTCATGGCCAGTTTGCCGGTTTGCATGGTGAATTTGAGAGTAAGGTTATTTTGGTACGAACGGAAAAAGCCATATTTCATATCGTACAAAATATGGCCTTCGCCATTACCTGTAATCTCCAGGTCGCCCTGATCGGTATGCGTTTTCAGATCGGCGGTTTGCGTCACATCAAAAAAAGCACCGTTGTTTTTGGTACTCAGCAGCTTGTAAACAAGTTTGGTATTCACAGCAATCGGCTTGCCGGCAATTGGCAAGTTTACCGGGATGTTCTGGGTAAAGGTATCACCCGGGTTTAACGGTTTATCCGGAAAGTCGATTTTTATACCGTTGACCATCGCCAGCACAATTTGCTTAACGCTATCGGGAATATGGCGGTATTTTTCACTATCCAAGCTAAAAGAGCCATTTGCAAATCCCCCGGAAAAATTTTTTGATCTCAGCGAATCAGCCATACCATCCGCTTCTTCGCCATTTAATTTTCTTGTGTTGGATGAGTTAATAAAGAGGACATTGCCCGAAAAAAAAATTTGGCTTTGGGCACCTGTAATTACAGTATATTTAATACTGTTTTTGCTTTGCAGCACAATAGGCAATTGCGATACCGGTAGTTTATCCCGTTCCGCCTTGTCTCCCGTAAAATCTATACTTGTTAACGAATTAGTAGTCTGTGTAATGGTATAAACTAAACCAGGCAGGTATTTCATTTTAAAAATCGCAGCCCGTTGTGCATAAACATTCGCGAAAGCAAAAAGGAAAAATGGAATGATCAATACTTTTTTCATCGCGATAGATTGTTACCCCTTCAAGGGGCTGGCGGGCTAAAGGCATTCCAACCCTGGGCCTTCAGCTGGTGTACATTACCGCTTTTACTGATCAGGTTACAACCGGCCGATGCCTCGGTAATATGGCCAATAATACTGATATCCACATCGTGCGCTATTTTTTCGTAATCGGCCTGTTTGATGGTAAACAACAATTCGTAATCCTCGCCGCCGCTTAATGCACATACGGTAGGATCGAGACCAAACTCACGGGCTGTTTCATACGTCATCGGGTCGATCGGTATTTTTTCTTCGTATATATTACAGCCTTTGTTACTTTGTTTGCAGATATGTAAAACTTCGGATGCTAAACCGTCCGATACATCGATCATTGCCGTTGGTATTACTTCAATTTTTTTCAGCAGATCGATGATATCTCTGCGGGCTTCCGGTTTTAACTGGCGCTCAACAATATAGTCTTTACCCTCCAGATCGGGCTGAATGTTTGGATTTTCTAAAAAAACCAGCTTTTCACGCTCTAATAATTGTAAACCTATGTAAGCACCGCCCAAATCGCCCGATACACAGATCAGATCGCCTTCATTCGCAGTATTGCGGTAAGCAATTTCTTTTTCATCGGCATAACCGATGCTGGTTACGCTGATCACCAAACCTTGTTTTGATGAGGTTGTATCGCCACCCACCAGGTCCACGCCGTATTTATCACAGGCCAGCAGCATACCCGAGTACAGTTCTTCTACCGCTTCGAGCGGAAAACGACTTGAAAAGCCAAGCGAAACTGTCACCTGCGTAGGATTGGCATTCATCGCATAAATATCACTCAGGTTAACCTGGATAGCTTTATAGCCCAAATGCTTTAAAGGTGTATAAGCGAGGTCGAAATGTATGCCTTCCAATAACATATCGGTGGATACCAATACCTGTTTATCTTTAAAATTTAAAACAGCCGCATCATCGCCAACACCTTTAACCGTAGTTTGCTGATTCAGCTTGATGTTTTTAGTGAGATGATCAATTAAACCAAACTCACCTAATTGTGCTATCTCTGTTTTTTCTTTATTATCGAACATATCCTATTTTTTGGATTACACTGATTTTGTTGTGATTACACCGATGATTTTATCAATATAATCTATTACCTAATCTGTGAAATCATTTTTTAAATCTGTGAAATCACAATCCCAGCGAAGCCGAAATAGATAGCATTCTTTCTATCGGTTTAACTGCCTTTTCAATAATATCGGCCGGCACAAATATCTCAGGCTGCTCATTTTTTATACACAGGTACAATTTCTCCAAGGTATTCCGCTTCATATGCGGACAATCATTGCAGGCGCAATTGTTATTTGGCGGGGCCGGTATAAATGTTTTACCCGGGTTTTCCTTTTCCATCTGGTGCAGAATGCCCGACTCTGTCGCTACGATAAATTCCTGCGCATCGCTTTTGCCGGCATATTTTAGCAAACCTGTGGTCGAGCCAATATAATCTGCCATTTGCAGAATGATATCCTCACATTCAGGGTGTGCCAGCAATTTCGCATTCGGGTGCCTTTCCTTTAGCTTGGTGATCTTTTCTCTCGAAAATATCTCATGCACCATACAGGCACCATTCCACAAAACCATATCCCGACCGGTTTTCTTCATCACGTATTTACCCAGGTTTTTATCCGGTCCGAAGATGATCTTCTGATCTTTCGGCAAACTTTCCACAATCTGCACCGCGTTGCTCGAGGTACAAACAATATCACTTAAGGCTTTCAATTCGGCAGTACAATTTACATAAGTGATTACCAGGTGGTCGGGATGCTGCTCTTTAAATTTTTTAAACAAATGCGGCGGGCAGCTGTCGGCTAAACTGCAGCCTGCCTTGGCATCGGGTAAAAGCACCTTTTTTGTTGGCGATAGTATTTTGGCTGTTTCGGCCATAAAATGCACTCCGGCAAATACAATGATATCGGCATCTGTTTTTGCAGCCTGTTGCGACAGGCCCAAACTATCTCCAATATAATCGGCAATATCCTGTATATCGGGTTCCTGGTAATAATGGGCCAGTATAACTGCATTCTTCTGCTTTTTTAACTTTTCTATTTCTTCGAACAGATCAAGTGTCGGATCAATTTTTTCTTCCACAAATCCTTTAACGCTTATTTCTTCAAAAGTATCCATTATCAACGGTACAATAAATTACAATATTTTTTAAATAAAAGAAAGCTATTACTTGTTAGGGTGTTAGTTGTGTGTAAAAGTAGGGACACAAAAACTTGAAAAAGTTGTTTGTAATAATTTATTAACATTTAATTCATATTCTGATAACCTTATCTTACTGATTTACTGAATACTTTAGTTATCCTATAAAACTTTTAAAACTTTTTGTGTGAATTAATTCTTCAGTAGAAAAATGTTTGTATCCATAAAAAGGGAACTGACAAATGGCTGAGAAGTTTCTCATTTTTTGTCAGCAAAAGGTAGTTATTAACCTTTTTAAATTTTATCACTTTTTTACAGACGCAAAATTAACATCTTTATAGGGTCTTATTAACACATCTACTTTTTTTATACATTTTACTGATAATACATGAACAGAAATGTTGATTTCCTGGTGATAGGTTCGGGAATAGCCGGTTTAAGCTTTGCGCTCAAGGCAGCAAAACATGGTAAAGTACTGATAGTTACGAAATCAAATGAAGATGAATCGAACACAAAATATGCACAGGGGGGTGTTGCGGTGGTTGTGGATAAAAAGGAAGATTCGTTTGAAAAACATATTGAAGATACTTTAATCGCCGGAGATGGTTTGTGCGATGAACATGTAGTGGAGATTGTGGTTAAGGAAGGACCTGAACGTATTCAGGAGATTATAGACTACGGTACTAACTTTGATAAAACTAATCAGGGCCTTTTCGATCTGGCAAAGGAGGGTGGTCATTCCGAATTTCGAGTATTGCATTACAAGGATATTACGGGCTTTGAGATTGAACGTGCGTTGCTGGAACAGATCCACCAAAACCCGAATATTGAAATACTGACGCATTATTTTGCTGTAGACCTGATCACACAGCATCATTTGGGCGATTTTGTAGATAAATCATCAACCGACATCACCTGTTATGGTATTTATGCATTTAATACAGAAACAAACACAGTCGAGAAAATTTTATCAAAAGTTACCGTAATGGCATCCGGAGGCGCAGGCCATATCTATAGCATAACTACCAACCCGACCATTGCAACTGGTGATGGGGTAGCGATGGTTTACCGTGCGAAGGGTAAGGTGAGAAACATGGAATTTATCCAATTTCATCCAACGGCTTTATATAATCCGGGCGATTATCCGTCATTTTTAATTTCCGAAGCTGTTCGTGGTTTTGGCGGTGTTTTGAAAAGGAGAAATGGCGAAGAATTTATGCAGGAATATGACGAGCGCAAGTCATTAGCTCCTCGGGATATTGTAGCACGTGCTATCGACTCCGAAATGAAGAAATCGGGTGAAGATTTTGTTTACCTGGATATCAGGCACCGGAGCAAGGCAGATATATTGGCCCATTTCCCGAATATCTATGCTAAATGTTTGGATATAGGTATCGATATGACCAGGGATATGATCCCGGTATCGCCGGCCTGTCATTATATGTGCGGCGGCATTATGGTAGATGATGTGGGCCGGTCGTCTATCTTGCGGTTATATGCCTGTGGCGAATGTTCATCTACTGGGTTACATGGGGCTAATAGATTGGCTTCCAACTCACTATTGGAAGCTTTAGTGTTTGCACATCGTATTTATGAGGATGCGGTTAAGCAATACGAATTTAATGTAATACCTGGCAACATACCCGATTGGGACGAAAAAGGTGTGAAGCTTTCAAATGAAGATATTTTGGTTACCCACAATATCCGCGAAATGCAAAAGGTAATGAACGATTATGTAGGTATTGTTCGTTCTGACTTTCGCCTCGAACGTGCCATGCGCCGTTTGGGTTTGTTATACGAAGAGACCGAAGATTTTTATAAAAAGACAAAGCTCTCAGTTAAACTTTGCGAATTGCGTAACCTGATCCAGGTATCGTATATTGTTGTCAAATCGGCTATGATGCGGAAGGAGAGCAGGGGGCTGCATTATACTACCGATTACCCGGAGCATTCGGTGCAATTGGAGGATACCGTGTTGAGATAGGTAAATTTGAGCGGGAAACGGGGCTCGAACCCGCGGCCTTCAGTTTGGGAAACTGATGCTCTACCAGCTGAGCTATTCCCGCTTATTGATGATACTAAAGTATAAAATAATTAGAAAACAATGCCATTAATTCTGCCTGTAAAAGATAAAAATCCTGCCTGGGGAAAAGATTGCTTTATTGCCGAAAACGCTACTGTTGTTGGTGATGTTGTGATGGGCGATAATTGTTCTGTTTGGTTTAATGCTGTTATCCGCGGCGACGTAAACTATATTAAAATAGGTAATAACACCAATATCCAGGATGGTGCAGTGATACATGCCACTTATCTTCGTGCAGCTACCGATATCGGTAATAATGTTTCAATAGGGCATAATGCCCTGGTCCATGGGTGTACTTTACGAGATCATGTATTGATTGGTATGGGCGCAATAGTAATGGACCATGCAGAGGTCCAGGAATTTGTCATCATCGGCGCAGGATCTGTAGTACTGGAAAATACGGTATGCGAATCAGGTTATCTATATGCAGGCACACCTGCCAAAAGGATAAAACCGCTTACCGATGAACAGAAAGAAATGCTTAAAAAGCTTCCGAATAACTATATTATGTATTCAGGCTGGTTTAAGGATTAGGTACCTCAGGCGGAACCACGATATCTTCGTCAATTTCGAAATTTGTTCTTAACGGAATTGTCTTGGTAAATATCCAGATATTTTCGGGTTGAATTTTTTGTTTGATATCGCCGGTATCCCATTTACCATTTTTGTTGGCATCATAAATCACCCTGACGCGGTATTTTCCAACCGGGTACCGCGAAAACACGATCGGGCCGTTTTTATTAACTACGGTGCTTTTAATTTCGATGTTGTTATCATTTAGCAATTGTACCACGTAGTTTTTATTTCCGCTGCTGTCAGGCAACGTAACATGCAAAGTAAGCTGGCTGTAATTCTCTTGTTTATCCACCGAAAATTGTTTCTTGATCAGTGCGCTGCGGTCGCTGTAGATGTCGGTAAAGGTACCGATGTTAAATGCCAGCGAGTAATTTTTTCCCTGTCGTAAACGGGTTTTTAATGTAAATTTTTTCAGGCTCTGCGGGTCGCGTATGATATTAAAGTCAGTTACTTCATTGCTATCTTCCTGCATAATGATACGTGTGGGATCTATGGTCGCAATAGGATAGTTTGATGTTATGACAAGGTCGGTACCGGGCTTTAGCTTATCAAAAGTAGTATTGTATTGTAAGGCAATAATACGTTTATAAGTATCCCTTTTGCTGCGTTTAAGCGTTACGGTATCCAAAGGTTTATCTTTATCTAAAAACGAAACTTTTACCGAATCGAAAGTCATATCCTTTAGATAGATCATGGCAGTATCGGCAGTTGGGCTGAAGTCGACAATTTTTGCAGAATCGAGTTTTTTATCCCATATATGCACGCCAGGGTTAAGCAGGGGTTTATTAAATATAAAATAGAGCTTGCCATCATTATCTATTTTACGTTCGATCAGCCTTAACTTTGGCGGTATTTGCTTAAACAGGATAAGTTGCAAGTTGGCGGTGTCCCTGGTCAGATGAATTACATCCTTCTTAAAAGCCACCAGTTCTTCATCATTGTCATATATTTTGTTGGGCGATTTTTCCATCAAAGCATAAACCTTATAGTCGCCGGCTTTCAGGTTTGCCAGGCTGAAATTTCCGGCACTATCCGTTGTAGTATAGATTGCCGGTTTATGTTTTCCCCAGGTAGTATCCCGGTTTAAGGGAAAAAGCATTACTGTTACATCTTTTTCTTTCTTCTGGGTTTGAACGTTGGTTACCGACCCGGTGATTTTCAAAGAGTCAATAGTAGCGCCGGTCGAAAGTACATATGTAAAATTTTTCAGTACATTCCCTTCATTGACATCGGCAATGGCTTTACCGAAGTTGAATACGTAAGTTGTATTTTTCTGCAGGGTGTCCTTGAGTTTAATGATCAAACTTTTATTCTTGATACTGTATTCGGGTTGTTTGTTCACGTCCGGACTGATCGTGATTTCCTGGTAAACATTGTTCAGTTTAAAATATTCGTCAAAATCAAGCTGGATAATTTTCGCAGTAAAATTTCGGGTGGAGTTGAGCGGGGTGGCCTTTAATAATTTTGGCGGAGTACGGTCTCGTGGTCCGCCCATGGGCCGTTGAATGTTGGCGCAACCAAACAGGATCAAAATAGCTATAAAACCAAGTGTAAATTGTAGGAAAAACGGTCGTTTTTGATTTGAGGTCATTTTTAGCCTTTATAAACTACTTTTTATATTTCTTGAAGATTAATATTAAAAATCTGAAATCTCGTCTTAAATCGAATAATTTATAATTACCTGTATATCAGTAATTTATGTACTATTTTGAGACGTGGATCATCAAAACTGAAATATCTGATGGCGATACGCCAGAAATGCGTGATGCCTGGCCCAAAGTTCGCGGTTTGATGCGCATCAGTTTTTCGCGGGCTTCTTTTGAAAGTGAGACAAGCTGATGATAGTTAAACTCCGGGTTGATCTCACGGTCTTCCATCTTTTTCATTTTATCTACGATCTCTAATTCCTTTTCAAAGTAAGCTTCGTATTTAATTTTGATCTCGGCCTGCTCGATAGTTTCCTGATCATAGTTCGCCAACAATTCGTTAAGTGCGGGTTCAGCTTTACGCAGATCGGCTAAACCCACTTGCGGCCTGCTGATTAAGTTAAATAATTTAACGTTTTGCGTTACCGGGGAAGTTTCAAGCTCTTCGAGTAAGCCGTTCACCTCACTCATGCCAATGCTTTTTTCTCGGGTGAACTTAACGATGTCATCACTATCTTTTACCTTCTTCTCAACTTTGGCCAAACGTTCATTACTGATCAAACCTAATTCATGGCCGATAGGGCTTAAGCGGATATCGGCATTATCCTGGCGTAACAAAAGGCGGTGCTCAGCTCTTGAAGTGAACATGCGGTAAGGTTCTTCGGTACCTTTGGTTACCAGGTCATCTATCAGAACACCGATGTATGACTCTGATCTTTTCATGATCAGTTCGTGTTTATCATTGATTTTTTGATGGGCATTGATGCCAGCTATTAAACCCTGTGATGCAGCTTCTTCATAACCGGTAGTGCCATTGATCTGGCCTGCGAAGAAGAGATTCGATATCAACTTTGTTTCTAAAGTTAAACCCAATTGTATAGGAGGGAAATAATCGTACTCGATAGCATAACCGGGGCGAAACATCCTGGCATTCTCAAAACCGGGTATTTGTATCAGAGCTTTGTATTGTACATCTTCAGGTAACGAAGTCGAAAAGCCGTTTACATATATCTCACAAGTGTCCCAACCTTCAGGTTCAACAAATATCTGGTGGCGGTCGCGCTCGGCAAAGCGGTTTATTTTATCTTCGATAGACGGGCAATACCTGGGGCCAAGACCTTTAATCCGGCCTGTAAACATAGGTGAGCGCTCAAATCCTTCTTTTAAAGTTTCGTGTACATTACTGTTGGTATAGGTAATCCAACAGCAGCGCTGTTCTTGTTTCTGTTGAACATCGGTAAATGAGAAACGCCCGCGCTCTCCATCTCCCCATTGTTCTTCCATTAAGCTATAGTTTAGCGAGCGCCCGTCAACGCGGGGAGGGGTGCCTGTTTTCATACGGCCAGATTCAAAGCCTAAACTTACCAATTGCTCGGTTATACCGGTTGCAGCACGCTCGGCAGTACGCCCGCCGCCCATCCGTTTTTCGCCAATATGTATTACACCATTAAGGAAAGTACCATTAGTTAGTACCACCGCATCGGCTTCAATTTCGATACCTAAAGATGTTTTAACGCCGCAAACAGTATTGTTTTTAACGAGCAGCGAACTTACCATATCCTGCCAAAAATCAACGTTTGGCGTTCTTTCAAGAGCTAAACGCCATTCTTCAGCAAAACGTTTACGATCGTTTTGGGTGCGAGGGCTCCACATTGCAGGGCCTTTTGAGCGGTTCAGCATCCTGAACTGGATACTTGTTTTATCTGATATAATACCCGAATAACCACCCAGCGCATCTATTTCGCGTACAATTTGCCCTTTGGCTACGCCACCCATAGCAGGGTTACAACTCATCTGCGCAATGGTCTCCATATTCATAGTGATCAATAACACACTCGAGCCCAGGTTAGCTGCTGCCGCTGCTGCCTCACATCCGGCATGGCCGGCACCTACCACAATTACATTATACTTCTTAAACATTTTTATCCGGTATGTTCCACGTGGAACATTGCAAAATTACTTATTATACTTTTTCGTCGATGTTCCACGTGGAACATTCTTAAATAATGACACTATGGCAACCGTTGCCCAAATAGCTTCGAGTATCACAAAAGGATAAAACCTGATGAGATATGATGACAGGCAACACAACCCCGCACCAGCTATGTTTGATATGATATAGTAGTAGCTGGTAGCCGATACCTTTTTATTCAGATTCAAAAAGAACGCCACCAGCAGAATGATCACACCGGTTGTTGCAATAATATCTGGTATACTCATGCCTCGCTCATCTCTGTCAGTTCCAGCCAGCGCATGGTTTTATCTTCCAGTTCTTCATTTAAGTCGGATACTTTATCGGCCAGGTATGCCAGCTCTTCATGATTGGTTATACCCGAGTTTAGCTGCTCAGTAAACGTTTTTATTTCGTTTTCGATATGCGCAATACGTTTTTCTAATTCTTCCAGCTCTTTCTGATCCTTAAAATTCAGCTTGCTCTTTTTGGGTGCTGGAGCTACAGGCACAGGCTTTTTAGCATCTTCTGCAGCCTTTTTCTTAGCTAAAACTTTGGCTTCTTCCAGTTCAAAACGGTACGACGAATAGTTACCGTTATAAATCCTGATGTTTCCATCGCCTTCCAAAATAAACAGCTGGTCGGTCAACTTATCCAATAAATATCTGTCGTGCGTAACCAAAACCAGTACACCTGTATAGTTGGTCAGAAAGTCTTCCAGCACATTTAGCGTATCAATATCGAGGTCGTTGGTGGGCTCATCCAGTATCAAAAAGTTCGGGTTCTGCATCAGGATATGCATCAACTGCAAACGCTTCCTTTCGCCACCACTTAATTTTGATATAAAGCCGTGCTGTTTGGCAGGAGGGAACAAGAACTGGGTAAGCAATTGCGATGCCGTGATGGTTTTACCATCGGCCATTAAAATATATTCAGCTACGTTCTTAACTACATCTATCACGCGGTCGGTTTCCTTAAACACGATACCGCCCTGATGGAAATAACCCATTACCGTAGTTTCGCCTTTAACTATGGTGCCGCTATCCGCCTTCAACGATCCGGTTATCATGTTCAGGTAGGTGGATTTGCCGGTACCGTTTCTGCCGGCTAACCCAATACGGTCGCCCTTTTTAAAAGTATAGCTAAAGTTGTTGATGAGCGTTTTACCATTAAAGCCTTTGGTTAAATGTTCTATCTCCAATATCTTGTTGCCCTGGCGTGCCGACTTCATGCTCAGCTCAACCTTTTGCAACGGCCCGGCATTTTTAGTCTTTTCCTCCAACTCATAAAAAGCATTGATACGCGCCTGCGATTTGGTGCCGCGCGCCTGCGGCTGCCTGCGCATCCACTCCAGTTCTTTCTTTAATAAGTTGGAATTTTTTTGGAACTGCGTGGCATCGGTAGCTTCACGCTCGGCTTTCTTTTCGAGATAATACCCGTACTTACCATTGAAGTTAAATATCCTGCCACGCTCTATCTCGATGATCTCGTTGCACACGTTATCCAAAAAATAACGGTCGTGCGTAACCAGCAGGATGGTTTTGTTGCCTTCGGTCAGCAAGCTTTCCAGCCACTCTATTGTATCGATATCCAGGTGGTTGGTAGGCTCATCTAAAACATAGATTTCCGGATCGGCGATAAGCAGTTGTGCCAGAGCCAGTCGTTTCTTCTGACCTCCGGATAAGGTATCAATCCTTTGTTCGAGGTGATGGATATCCAGCCGGCCTAAGATGGTTTTGATATTATGCTCATATTCCCAGGCATCGTTATTGCTGATCTCTTCAGTTACCTTTTCAATTTCGGCGTAGTTATCCGGGTCGTCTTCCAGTAATTCTTCATACCGGCGTATCAGCTGTTGCTGCACATTATCCGACTGGAAGATGAAATCGCTGATGGTCGCATCTTTTGGAAACTGAGGGTCCTGCTCCAGGTATCCCAGCTTTAACTCCTTACTCCGGACAACCTTGCCCTCAACAGGTAAAAACTTACCGGCCAGTAGTTTTAACAGCGTAGATTTACCTGCACCGTTAGCGCCAACCAAAGCAACACGCCTGCCGCGGTTAATACCAAAGGTTAACTGACGAAACAACCAGGTATCATTAAAAGAATGGCCGAGGTTTTCTGCTGATATATAAGTACTCACAGTATTTGCTTAATTTTAGTACACAACTGACAAATAGTCTGATTTCGACATCTTAAGAACGTCTGCTACAGCTAATAATTGCCAAATAATACTGCAAAAGTACGCATTTTAAAATTATGGTATCAAAATTGTATGTTACAACATATAATTAAGAAGGGATAAAAACAAATGAAAAAAGTATTGCACCCTGCCAATGAGCGCGGGTATAACGACATCGGATGGTTAAAGGCCAATTTCTCATTCAGTTTTGCCGGATATTATGATCCTGCAAAAGTGCATTTTGGTGCATTGCGCGTACTGAACGATGATTATATAGCGCCTGCCATGGGCTTCGGTATGCACCCGCACGATAACATGGAGATCATCACCGTAGTATCAAAAGGTGCGTTGGAGCATAAAGACAGCATGGGTAACGTGGGTATCATTAAAGCCGGCGAGGTACAGATCATGTCGGCCGGTACAGGTATCATGCATTCGGAATACAATCCGTCAAAAACCGAAGAAACCAATTCGTTCCAGATATGGATATTCCCGAAAGAAAATAATATCAAACCACGGTACGACCAGAAAAGCTTTACCGGTGCGATGGTTCAAAATGAGTTGACCACCCTGATCGACGGTGAGAAATCTGAAAACACCTTGTGGATAAACCAGGATTCGCGCCTGAGCATGGGTAATTTTGATGCCGGTAAACAAATAGACTATAAAATGCAGTACCCAAACAGCGGAGCTTATGTTTTTGTGATAGACGGCTCGGTTGAGGTTGAAGGAACTACTTTAAATAAACGCGATGCGACAGGTATTTCGGATACAGAAACCTTCAGCATTCATACAACAACAGCAGCAACTATCTTAATCATTGAAGTACCGATGTTTTAAGGATTAAAAATTTTACTATTAGTTTAATTTAAGGGAGATTGAAAACAATCTCCCTTTTGTTTGTTATAACGTATTAATAATTAGCTATTCATATGTCAGAGCAAACAATACCCGCATATAAGCGCTGGTTTGAAGAAACCGGCGAGCAGGTGAGTTTTTTTACCGCCTTTTTCCGCAATGTATTCCGTGGCGGTTTCGAATGGTCGGAATTTGTGCGCCAATGTTACGAAATAGGATATAAGTCCATCACACTGGTGGGTGTTACATCCTTTATTATGGGTGTAGTGCTTACCCTTCAATCGAGGCCTACATTGGTTAAGTTCGGCGCGAGCAGCATGTTACCGCTGATGGTTTGTGTGTCCATCGTGCGCGAGATTGGCCCGGTTATCACGGCTATCATTTGTGCCGGCAAATTGTCATCGGGTATAGGTGCCGAGCTGGGCAGCATGAAGGTTACCGAACAGATTGATGCCATGGATGTATCCGGCGCTAACCCGATGCAGTACCTGGTAGTTACCCGTATACTGGCCACTACGTTCATGATTCCTTTATTAACCATGATGGGGGATGTGATAGCCTTGTTTGGCGGCTTTTTAGCAGTTAACCTGGCCGACAGCACCAGTTGGACCTTATACTTCAATAAATGTATCAACTCCATCACTTTTGTGGATCTGCTGCCGGCTTTTATTAAAACCATATTTTTTGGTTTTGCCGTTGGCTTTGTAGGCTGTTATAAAGGTTATAACTCCAACAGCGGTACCGAAAGCGTCGGCAAGGCCGCCAACTCGGCTGTGGTAAATGCCTCCCTTTGGATATTTTTTTTAGATGTGCTTGCAGTACAGATAACCCAATTATTGTTTTATTAAGATGAGCACGGCCGAAAAAAATCCGAAAAAGGATGCAGGAAAATCACAGCCTAATGCCGAAACAGTTGTCGAGATGCATAACGTGCGCAAAAGCTTTGGCGACAAAGAGGTGCTCAAAGATATCAGCTTAAGTTTAAAACGCGGCGAGAACCTGGTGATCCTCGGACGCTCTGGTCAAGGTAAATCGGTCACTATCAAGTGTATAGTTGGGATGTTGACGCAGGACGAAGGTACAGTGACCGTTTTAGGGGAAGAGGTGGCTGAACTGGACGATAAAGAGCTAAAAGAACTGCGTATTAAAGTAGGTTTCCTGTTTCAGAGCGGCGCTTTGTACGACTCGATGACCGTACGCGAAAACCTTGAGTTCCCGCTAACACGCGTATTAAAAATGAACGATCAGGAAGAAATAGACCGCCGGGTTGAAGAGGTACTCGATTCTGTTGGCCTGGCAGATGCTATCGACAAAATGCCCTCCGAACTGTCTGGAGGGATGCGCAAGCGTGTGGGTTTGGCGCGCACGCTGATCGTGCATCCCGAAATTATGTTGTACGATGAGCCCACCACCGGGCTCGACCCGATCACCTCGCGCGAGATAAGCGACCTGATACTGCAGATGCAGAAAAAATATAAAACCTCATCTATCATCATTACACACGATATGGAATGCGCCGAAATTATCGCCGATCGTTTGATTGTTTTGAATAATGGGCTGTTTGTTGCCGAAGGAACCTATCAGGAACTCGAAAAATCAGATAAAGAATTTGTAAGATCTTTTTTTAAATAATCAATATGAAAACCACTACCGGACAAAAAATAAAAATAGGCATATTCACCACCGTAGGGCTGGTTATCCTGTTTGTCGCGATTTTCCTTATCGGGAGCCAGAAAAACCTGTTCAGCTCAACATATACCGTTTACGGGATTTTTAAAAACGTCGGCGGTTTACAGGTGGGCAACAATGTACGCCTGGCAGGTATTAACGTGGGGATTGTGGATGGGATCAATATCCTGACGGATACCTCGGTACGCGTCGACCTGACGCTGAACAGCAGTGTTAAAAAGTTTGTTAAAAGCGATGCCAAGCTATCTATAAGCACCGATGGTTTTATAGGTGATAAGCTGGTGGTGATCAGTCCGGGTGGCGCTAACACCACTGCGATTGCTGAAAGCGGCCAAATGCTGGCTACGGTGCCGCCACTTGATGTAGATAAGATCATTGCGAAAGCGACGACCATTATCAGTAATGCCTCAGACCTTACCGGCGATCTGTCGGAAATCGTAGCCAAGATCAATCATGGCCAGGGCAGCATCGGCCGCTTGCTGAATAATGACAAGATGGCCAAGGATATGGAAAAAACGGTGAAGGAAGCAAAAAACACCATGAGCTCGGTAAAAACCACTACCGGTACGCTTAACGAGGATTTAAAGGCTGCTCAGCATAACTTTTTATTAAAAGGATTTTTTAAGAAAAAGGAAAAAGCAGCCCAGGCAAAAAAAGATTCGATAAATAAAGCTCACGGCATTGTGGATACCACAAAGAAAAAACGCAAAGGATTTTTAGGCCTTGGCGGTAAAGGATAATAGTTTAATTGATTATTAGTTGGGCATCCGCGTATGTTATCCGGGGGCCTTTTTTATGTTTTCGGATTTCCGCCAACCTGCGTAGGTTCATCGTACTGGTGGATAACCGTTTGCGTCGGGAAAGCAAAATCACCGTGGTTTTGCTGTACGATATCGATGATCTTAAAGTTGATCTCTTCTTTGATCTTTAAATAGGGGTTATAATCCATCATCTCGATATAATACAATACCTGCAAGTCTAACGATGATGCGCCAAAAGCTTCAAAGGTTACAATGGCATCGTTATTGGTTTTTTCGTGCCCGTTGATATAGTCGGTTATCTGCTGCGCAATCACTTTAATACTTTCAACAGGGGTACTATAGGTCAGGCCAACATCAAAGCGTATGCGGCGATAGTTACGCACCGTCATATTTTCGAGCGGCGTATCGATCATTTTTTTGTTGGGCATCGTCACCAGGCTTTTTTCGGCAGTGCGGATGCGGGTGCTGCGGAAGCCAACTTTTTCAACAGTACCCTCAATACCGTTAATTTTAACAAAATCGCCCACCACAAAAGGTTTATCCACAAAAATAGTGAACGAGCCCAGCAGATTTTCGAGACTCTCCTTAGCCGCCAGGGCTATGGCAATACCACCAATGCCCAGGCCCGTTATCAGCGTCAGCACATTAATCTCGAACACGTAACCGAGTATCACAAAAAAAGCTATTGTAATAGTAGTGATCTTAACCAGCTCTTTAACGAACGGTACCAGCTGATCATCCTCTTTTGATTCGGTTAACGATGCCCGGTATGCAAAAACATGGGCGACAAAGTCGATAATACGCAGAATGATCCAGAACACCGAGATCAGCATCAGGAAAACAAACAGCTTATCAACCACTTCGATGAGCGTAATGCTGGTTATCTTTTGTACTTTGTCAACCAGGGTCTTCCGCTCAAAAATCACCTCGTTAAGTGGATAGTTTAATTGGTTAATAGCCAGGTAGATCAGGTCGAGACTGATAAAAAAGTGGATGGGTTTGATGAGCAACTCGACAAACACTGCGGCATTGACCTCTTTACCAAACCGCCCGAACAGCATGAGCAGGAACTGGCTGATCCACCGGGAAAAAATTTTCTTAAAGCACAGCCACAACAAAAGTATCGCAGCAAAAAGTATATAGCTTTTTACCGAATTACCGAGGAACACTGTGTTAAAAAATGGCGGGTTCATTAATAATATACTCTAAGGTAATAAAAGCTCTCTTTACCCAAACAAAAAAACCTCCCTGCAAAACAGGAAGGCTCTTTTTATATCTGAAAAGGTAATTAAACCCTTTTTGATTTGATACGGGCTGCTTTACCGGTAAGGGCACGCAGGTAGAACAGTTTAGCACGACGTACTTTACCGTTGCTGTTTACTTCGATTTTATCGATGTTTGGCGAGTTGATAGGGAATATACGCTCAACGCCGATACCGTTTGATACTTTGCGTACGGTGAAAGTTTCGGTAGCGCCTGCACTGTTGCGTTGGATAACTACGCCCTGGTAAACCTGGATACGCTCCTTGTTACCTTCCCTGATTTTATAGTGTACACTGATGGTATCGCCTGATTTAAATGCAGGATATGCCTTTTTTTCTATTGATTGCTCTTCAACAAATTTTACTAAATCCATGATTTTTAGCTCTTAAAGTCGATTTTTAACCCGTAAAAATCGGACTGCAATAATAGAGAATTTTTTTTGTTTAAAAAAGAGTTATTTAAAATTTTCCACAAATGTCGTGATATTCACAAAAATCAAGGTGTAGTATTTATTTAGACAGGGTTGAATATTGATTTTTTCGGGTAGAACAGAAGGTAGAGACTGGGGGTGATTTAAACAATTAAGAAGTGTGATAAGAATAATTTATAAATTGGTAAAGACTAGGAAGTATTCGTCAAAAGTTAGGCGGTTTTAAATTTATATTTGGGCACTCCCTGCGGGCCGGGCTGTACGCTCATACTACACAGGCATTAGCCACAAGCCTGTATCCCTGCCTGCCGGCAGGCAGGCGCTCCCATCCCTAATGCAGGTTTTCGTTCGTTAACATCTGTAGGGTGCTTTTATCCTTTGCCCTGTCAAATAAAGTATAAATCGCAATTTGGCTTTCTTTTGCAGGAACGATAAATGGTTTCTGGTTTAAAAAAACAACTTCGGTTGCCGGGATATTTTCCCGCAGCAAAAGCCAGCCATCAAAACTATTCACTTTTAGGCCGCCCATCACCTCGATATTAAAACCATCAAAAACATATTGGCTGAATCGCGACCGGAATTTTTCGCTCGGTCGTACCTGGGTTTCAACCCGATATACGGCAAGCGCAGCTTCTATCTCTTTAGTGGTTTCAATATCCGCTAAAATATCGATATCGTTTGGTTGGACAGAAAAGCCTGCCATATAAAGGCTCGAAGTACCAATAATCATCCACTCGCCTTTAACGGGGCGCAAAGCATCGTGCAAGCGGGAAAGGATATTGTCAATCTTAGTCATTCAACAGATCGGGCCGGCGTTGTTTGGTGCGCTCGAGCGCTTGTTCGAAGCGCCATTTTTCAATTTCGGGGGTATTGCCGCTTAATAAAATGTCGGGTACTTTGTGCCCGTTCCAGTCGGCCGGGCGGGTGTACACCGGTGCATCGAGCAGGTCATCCTGGAAAGAATCAGACAAAGCCGAAGTTTCATCCGATAAAACACCGGGGATTAGCCTGACCACCGCATCCACCAAAACTGCGGCAGGCAATTCGCCGCCCGAGAGCACGTAGTCGCCAATCGAAATTTCGCGGGTAACGAAGATATCGCGTACGCGCTGATCAATGCCTTTATAATGCCCGCACAGGATGATGATGTTTTTTTTGATGGAAAGCTGGTTGGCTATCTTTTGGTTCAATGTTTCACCATCCGGCGACATGAAGATCACTTCGTCGTATTCGCGCGTTTTCTTCAGGGTATCAATGCAACGGGCAAAGGGTTCGATGGTCATCACCATGCCGCTGCCGCCGCCGTAAGGATAATCGTCGACACTTTTTTGCTTTTGGGTACTGTAATCGCGCAGGTTATGTACCACAATTTCGGCGGCACCTTTTTTTTGAGCGCGCTGCAAAATGGAGTGGGCAAAAGGGCTTTCGAGCAGGCCTGGTAAAACAGTAACGATATCAAAACGCATTTGGCAAAGATACTGCTTAGTATTGAGTATTGCGATATGCGTATTGCGACATACTCATTTGTTCCACGTAGAACACTAAATCACTTTCTGTATCGTCCAGATATGGCCGAACGGGTCTTTCAGATCGCCCTGGCGGTAACCGTACTCGTAATCGGTAACCGGATTCATGATGGTTGCACCGGCAGCAACGGCCCGGTCAAAAACGGCGTGCACATTTTCGGTAAATAAACCTATAGTTACAGTGGTATCGTTCAATTTATGCGGGCACGAACCTGATCCGGGCATCTGCTCGTGCAGGTGAAATATGGCGCCGTCAATATCCAGTTCCGCCACGTGGATGGAGCCGTCATCGTTGGTAAAACAAAAATGCTCGCTGGCATTAAATGCTCTTTTATAAAAGCTGATATCGGTAATGCCGTTCTCAATTTTAAGCAACGGCGCGAAAACGGTTTGTGTTTTAGACATGAGTATTGAGATGTGAGATTTGAGACAAGTTTTTCACGTATATCAAATTTAGTTAATCGCCATCTTCCAGCAAAAAGATCTGCTCGACGGGTTTTTCAAATACCCGGGCAATTTTTAGCGCCAGTACGGTAGAGGGCACGTACTTGTTACTCTCGATGGTATTGATCGTCTGGCGCGATACGCCGATGAGTTCGGCCAGTTCGCCCTGGGTGATGTTTTTTATGGCGCGCTCAACGCGGAGGGTATTTTTCATGGTTATTGCTCCGGTTTTAGCGAACGGTTAAGCCTGAATATTTTATAGCGGAAAATGATGATGAACAACACCAGGGGCACCCACAGGTTAAGACGCAGCATATCTTTATAATCGGCCTTGTTAGTCGTAAAGACCAGGCAGATCACCAGGATGGCATAATTGGCAAAGATGGCCCAGCGCAGTGATGACAAGCGCAGCTGGTAGATCTGCTCATCCTCGATACGTTCTCGCGCGAAAGCGATCAAAAATAAACCCGAAACCATTAATACGATGGTGAGTATAAAAAACAGGTGGCCGGAGCTAAACATGCCGGTATCTGAGGGAGCGGAGTGGATATGATACATATCCCAGATATGCATTACCGGCAAATGCACAAAGAACAGGCACAGGCCGAGCCAGCGCATCCAAGTAGGGAAAAGGAAATGGGGTTTCATGATCTGTCAATTTAAGTTTACCAAATGTAAAACAAAATTGACAAAAGTCAAGTATTCTTGACAAAAAAATTAATCGAGATAAATATCCAGCAACCCTTCGGGCAGATCAACATATAAAACCTCGTTATTCACGTCGATGCCGGTAATGATCTCTTCGATCAGCGGGATCAGTACTTCGCAATCTTTGTAGATTACGGTAGCCATCAACTGTTGCGGAAATTCCTGGATGTCGGTGATCTCGCCCAGTTCACCTTCGTCTTCATCTACTACAGTGAAGCCTTCCAGGTCGCGCAGGGTAAAATCGTCTTCGTTTTTTTCGGGTTTAAATTTGTTGGAGAGATAGATATCCTTTTTTACCAGCGGCGTTGCCTTATCGATATGATCGATATCCTCGAGATAAATAAAGGCGGTATTTTTTTGCGGCATTTTGAACGACTGGATAAAATACGGTACCAGCTTGCTTCCGTTTTGTAAAAAAAGGTTATCAAACTTCAGGTTTTCGGCGCCGGCAAAATCGATGTATGCCTGCAGCTCTCCTTTTAAACCCCGTGTTTTGATGATGGAACCGATGCGGAAACAGTCTTCAACTTTCATTTACAAATGCCTTTAAAAAAGTATAGCGAAGCGCTCCGGTTTCGGAAGATGCTTCGCTATAGCTTTGTGGTAATAATTTAACTTATTCGGCTGCGCCTTCTTCGGTTGCTTCAGGAGCTGCTTCTTCGGTAGCCGGAGCTTCTTCTTCAGCAGGTGCTTCCACTTCTTCAACCGGCGGAGCGTTTTTAGCAGCGATAGCTGCAGCTTTGTCTTCTTTCTTTTTAGCTTCGGCAGCTAAGGCAGCTTTTTTAGCTTCTTCTTTAGCCGAAGATAAATTTGATTTTTTGCCGGTAATTTTGCCGTCTTTTTGCTCAAGCCATGCGGTAAATTTAGCATCGGCTTGTTCCTGGGTAAGGGCGCCTTTGGTTACGCCGCCTTGCAGGTGTTTTTTGTACAGCACGCCTTTGTACGACAAGATAGCGCGTACCGTATCGGTTGGCTGTGCACCGGTGTTCACCCAGTTCAGGGTTTTGTCGAAATTGATGTCGATAGTTGCCGGGTTTGTGTTTGGATTGTACGAACCTAAACGCTCGATGAAACGACCGTCGCGGGGCGCACGTGAATCCGCTACCACGATGTAATAAAAAGGTTTGCCTTTTTTACCGTGTCTTTGCAGTCTGATCTTAGTTGCCATTTTTTGCTTTTTATGTATTCAACATATTTCCCGGAGCCTATTCTGCGGGGCTGCAAAGGTAAACAAACTTTTTTAATTAATATACTGATTTTGTGAATTATAGTAAAACGATGCCCGATAGCACAAAACCCAGGCGGCATCGTTCCAAAAACTGGAAGAAATATTTTAACATCCAAAACAAAAAATGTACTTTTACGATATCGCCCGCCCCGGGGTGATCTATCTTTGATTAAACTATAAAACAATGCTTGAGCACCTACTCTTAGCGATATCTGATCACGCCTGGGCGTATAATCAAACCGAGCATCAATACATTTATATCGACCCTAACATCGATAAGGTATTAGGCGTTACGCCCGATGACCTGAAAACGGATAAAAAAGCATGGTACAAAAACATTCATCCGGCCGACCGCAAGCAAATGGTGAGCACCAGCCTTGGCCTTAAACTGGATGAGCAGGTCGAATTGTATTACCGTGTTAAACTGGGCGACACCACCAAATGGCTGTACGAAAAAAAACTGCGCTTTGCCGATAAAGAAACAGGCAATAATATTGTTTTAGGTGTGATTAAGGATGTGAGCGATAAGCACAGCACCAATTTTCATATCAAAAACGCTTTGGGCGATTTCAGTATCCTGTTCGATAAAAACATCAGCCCGATGTGGATATACGAACTGCCCTCGTTACGGATATTAAAAGTGAATGCCGCTGCGGTTGAGCATTACGGCTATACTGAAGAGCAGTTTTTATCGCTCACCATCCGCGATATCCGGCCCAAGATCGACCTGGCTAAATTTAACGAATATATTTTTCGCAAAGGCAGCACGCGTAAAGCTTTGCCGGCCTCAAACAGGGGCGGTATATGGAAGCATTTGAACAGCCGGGGCGAACTGATCTATGCCGAAATAACAGGCTACGAGATCAAATATAACAATACCACCTGCCGTATAGTGGTTGCCACCGATGTTACCGAACGGGTACTGTTTGAGCAGGAGCGGGATGGGGTTAAGCAAATGGATGCAAGTGAGTAAACGTCGGTAGTTACATAGTATGTCATTGCGAGGCACGAAGCAATCTCTTGCTATGCAGATCGGACTTGGTTATGTGCAATTGCTTCGTACCTCGCAATGACATGATGAACCTCAAATAAATTCGAAATTGAACATTCGAATTCCGAAATCATAACGAAAGTATCTCTACGATTTTCAGGAAATTAGGATTGATATCCACATGATGTTTGATAGCACTTTCGAACGGGGTGTACGATATCTCGTTGTGAACAACGCCCACCATCTCATTACGATGGCCGGCCAGTAAGGCTTCAACAGCTGCAACACCTACCCGGCTCGCCAACACGCGGTCCATACAGCTTGGCCTGCCACCACGCTGAATATGGCCCAGGATGGATATGCGGGTATCGTAATTCGGGTATTTTTCTTTTACCTGCCGGCCTATCTCGAAAGCGCCGCCGGCTTCTTCGGCCTCGGCAACCATCACAATTTTTGATGATTTGTCTTTGCGCCCGCGGTCCAAACGATCGAACAGAGCCATAATATCGGTTTTGGTTTCGGGGATGATGATCGCCTCGGCGCCGGCTGCAATACCTGTGCGCAATGCGATCAGGCCCGAATCGCGGCCCATGACTTCGACAATAAACAGCCTGTCGTGCGATTCGGCCGTGTCGCGAATTTTGTCGACGGCATCGATAACCGTGTTAATGGCCGTATCGTAACCGATGGTAAAATCGGTTCCCTGCAGGTCGTTATCGATAGTGCAGGGCAGGCCAACCATGGGTATGTCATACTCCTTACCGAAAACTTTAGCGCCGGTAAATGTGCCATCGCCGCCGATAGCGATCAAGGCATCAATTTTATGCTCAACTAAATGATCGTATGCTTTTTTACGGCCTTCGGGTGTTTTAAAGGCATCACTGCGGGCGGTTTTTAAAATAGTACCGCCCCGTTGGATAATGTTACCCACCGATTTACGGTCCATCGGTATCATTTCGCCGTTGATCATGCCTTCGTAACCGCGGCGGATGCCGGTAACCTGCAAATCGTAATATAATGCTGTACGTACCACTGCCCTAATGGCAGCGTTCATGCCCGGCGCATCTCCGCCGGAGGTAAAAACACCTATATTTTTAATTTGAGCCATTGTTCTTTTTGTATTCCGCTAATCCGGCCTGCAAAAATTTAATGTAATTATCCGGGTTATAATCCGCGCCTTGCCGCGGTATAATTAAAGCTCCGTTTTTGTCTTTAAACTCATTTCCGTTGCTATCTAATATGATGTAGTCGGGCTGTGAGTTCGAATTAAATCTTGCTGCCTGGATATCGCTCCATTTTGCGCCCAAAAGTGTGATTTTTTTCCCACTAAACGAAGAAATGTATTGCTGATCTTTTTCCAATTCCACTTTTTTATCATCAACATAAGCTTCAACAAGCACATATTCGTTCTTTAAAAGCTTGTGGACTTCGGCGTTGCTCCATACGTTGTTCTCCATTTTGCGGCAATTAACGCAGTTCCAGCCGGTAAAATCGAGCAATATAGGTTTGCGGGTGATCTTTGATACGGCCAGGGCCTGGTCGTAATCGTACCAGCCATCCAGGTCCATTACTTTGGCGCGTGTAAAACCCTCTTCATATTTTTTTGGGCCAATGCTGCTGATATCGGCAGTTGGCCTGGTATTGCCTCCGCTAAGCTGCAGGTTATACAGGTTAAAATCCTGTGTGGCGGGCGGAGGTAAAAATGCGCTGATGGATTTTAACGGCGCGCCCCACAGCCCCGGGATCATATAAACCACGAACGATAATACGATGATGGAGATGAATATGCGCGGAATGGATATGAACGGCACATCGCTATCGTGCGGGAACTTGAGCTTGCCTAATAAATAAAGCACCATTAATATGCCTATAGCTATCCAAAGCGACAGGAAGATCTCACGATCGAACCAGTTCCAGTGGTAGGCGAGATCGACATTGGATAAAAATTTTAATGCGAAGGCCAGTTCGATAAACCCTAAAAACACTTTGATGCTGTTTAACCAACCGCCTGATTTTGGCAATGATTTAAGTGCTGACGGGAACAAGGCAAATATGACGAACGGGATAGCCAAAGCGATTGAAAAGCCAAGCATACCGATGGCCGGGCCCGAACGCTCGCCCTTTGAGGCTGCCTCAACCAGCAAACTGCCGATGATTGGGCCGGTGCAGCTAAACGATACCACAACCAGGGTTGCAGCCATAAAGAAAATGCCGGTTAAACCGCCTTTGTCCGAATTGGCGTCGAGCTTATTGGCCAGCGAACTGGGCAGCGTGATTTCGAAAGCTCCCAAAAAGGAGATACCGAAAACAACCAACAGTAAAAAGAAGAACATATTGAAAATACCGTTGGTGGCCAGATCATTCAGGGCGCTGGCTCCGAAAAGGATGGAGATGAGCATCCCCAGGCCCACATAAATAGCAATAATGGATAACCCGTAAAGCAGCGATTGCGAAATGCCTTTGGCCCGGCTGCCCGCTTTCTTGGTAAAAAAGCTGACGGTAAGCGGCAATAATGGATAAATGCAGGGCATTGTTACTGCCAGTAAACCGCCTAAAAAGCCTTCGATAAATATTTGCCACAAAGTTTTGGGTATTTCTGCCTTAACAATGGTAACACCTGGTACGCTTTTGCCATTGGCAACGGCCTGGGTGATGGCCTGCGCGTGTTTGGCAGCCGAATCAGTGGCCAGCTTTGCCCTGCGCAGGGCTAAACTGTCGGCAGCGGTTGGTATGCTGGTAAACTGCACATCTTCGGTAGATACCGTGTCGGGTTTTTTGCTTTGTGCGATGCTTCTATCCGCCGAAAGGCAAAAAAAGGCGAGTAACAATAAAACGAGGCTTAATTGCTTTTTCATCATAGCTTGGGCTGTGGGCATTATTTAATAGCTACGGTAAAGTCGATATCCTCGGGGGGCAAACATTTCTGATCGTTACAGGTCATGAACTCTATTTTACCTTTAACGGTTGTCTGTTTAGCTTTTAATTTAACTTTTTGCTGAAAAACGACCGAGTTTTCAAAATAGCTTACATTCATGCCGAATGATTTTTCAAATTTGGTGACCGGCGTTGGCTCGGTTGTTTTGCCAACGGCGGCATAATCTTTCGAAGGGCTGATGGTAATGCTGGTTTTTATGGGGCCGCCGTCTTTTTGGTTAACCGAGTAAACATGCCAGCCTTCATCAATCGTGGCTTTAATCAGAATTACTGCTTCGGTTGCGCTCACTTTTTTAACACCTTCGGCCCATTTTACATGGCTTTCGATCTGTGCATAAGTGCTCGTGCTGAATAAAATGGCTGCACAGGCAGCAAATAGGTACTTCATGTTCTTTGTTTATGATTTATTTAAAAATTCAATTTCTTTAAAGCTGTATAGTCGCAATTCGCCGTCGATGCTTACAGCCAATTGTCCGGTCTGTGTCACATCTTTTATTATACCGTTAAAAACATGTTCGCCTGTTTTAAACGGCCGCAATTCATCCAGCCAATATAAATTCTGCATAAAAAACGCTTTTAATCGGGCAATATTACCGGCTTTAAGAATGAGATATGCAGCTTCAATACAAGCGCAAATGTCTGATAATAAAAGTTTCAGTTCATAATCTTTCTGTAAGATTTGCTTTACAGAGATCGGATTGGGTACCCAACCGGCAAATTCGGTTTGGTTAACGTTTAAACCGATGCCGACTATCGAGTTTTTAATGGATTGGCCCTGGATGATATTCTCAATTAAAACCCCGCCTAACTTTTTATCGTTAAAATAAACATCATTTGGCCATTTTATTTTCACGCCTGTACCTAAAACCTTTGTTAATGCGTTTATTATTCCAACACTAATAGCTAAATTTAAATTAAATTGTTGATTAACCGGTAAAAACGTGGGTTTAAGCAGTATACTGAAGGTAAGGTTTTTGCCAGGCTCGCTATGCCATTTGTTTTGCTGCTGGCCACGGCCGGCAAATTGGCTTTCTGCCATAATGACCGTTCCGTCGGTTAATGGCGTGGAATTTGCCAATGCTTGTTTAAGGAAATTGTTAGTTGAATCAACTTCGGTTAATGTCACCAAATTTTGTCCAACAAATAATCCTGAAAATGTGTTATTTTGCAATGTCGAATTATAATATTTGTCAGCTCGTCCAAAACTAAATCTTTTTGATGGTAAAAAATAAATCAATTAACGAATCGTCTCAAATTTCGGAAATGGCCGTTTACGGCATCCAGGAAAAAAAAGGAAATGATATTATCAGGCTCGATCTCAGAAATATCCACAGCTCAGTAGCCGATTATTTTGTAATATGTCATGCCGATTCGGCCACACAGGTTAGGGCAATTGCCAATAGTGTTGAAGAAGAGATTTATAAGGCCCTCGGTACGGAGCCCATACGTAAAGAAGGTTTGGAGAACTGCGAATGGATATTGCTGGACTACTTTGACGTGGTGGTGCACATTTTCAGGACAGATAAACGCGAATATTATGGCGTTGAAGATTTGTGGGGCGATGCGGAAATTAAATTTTACAAAAGCGCTTAACCGCTCATTTTCCCCTACCTGAAAATTCACAAAGAATGATGTTTGAGCTCGTAAAAAAATGAAAGAAACTAAAGCAGATAAACCGAGAATTACCCGGAAAAACCCGAATAAAAAACTTAACCCCAAAGCGCCTAAGTTTAATATTGTATGGATATATGGTTTAATAGTACTGGCGCTGGTGGTAGCTTCTACCATTTTCAATACATCCAACGTTAAAGAAACCACCATGCAAAACTTCAGCAAAATGCTGAGGGCGCACGATGTTGAAAAACTGGTTGCCTATAAAGGCGGCGACCTGATCTACGTTGAAGTTTACATTAAAAAAGAGAGCCTTCAAAAACCCGAATATGCAGATGTGAAAGACAAAAACACGTTTGGCGTTTCGCAGGCCTCGGCACCACAATATATTTTTACCGCAGGCTCGTTTGATAGCCTGCAAACTTTTATAGCCGGAATCGAGAAAGATTGGGATGCGAAGGACCAGATAACCCCGGTACTTGAACCGCGCGAAAGCATCTGGTCGAACTGGCTGGTGCAATGTGTGATCATGATCGTGCTGTTTGCCGGTATGTGGATATTTATTATGCGCCGCATGTCGGGCGGTTCGGGCGGCGGCCCGGGAGGCCAGATATTCAACATCGGTAAATCAAAAGCTACTTTGTTTGATAAAGAAGCCCAGGTAACCGTTACCTTTAACGATGTTGCCGGATTGGAGGAAGCCAAAACCGAGGTGATGGAGATCGTCGATTTCCTGAAAAACCCTAAAAAATACACTAACCTGGGTGGTAAAATACCCAAAGGCGCGTTGCTGGTTGGTTCGCCGGGTACCGGTAAAACCCTGTTAGCAAAAGCAGTTGCAGGCGAAGCCCATGTACCGTTCTTCTCGTTATCAGGTTCTGATTTCGTGGAAATGTTTGTCGGTGTGGGCGCGTCGCGTGTGCGCGACCTGTTCCGCCAGGCAAAAGATAAGGCCCCATGTATCATCTTTATCGATGAGATTGACGCTATCGGCCGCGCCCGTGGTAAAAACAACATGATCGGCGGTAACGATGAGCGCGAAAACACCCTGAACCAGTTATTGGTTGAGATGGATGGCTTTGGTACCGATTCGGGTATCATCATCCTGGCAGCAACAAACCGCCCCGACGTATTAGACTCGGCCCTGCTGCGCCCCGGACGGTTTGACAGGCAGATATCGATCGATAAACCCGACCTGAACGGGCGCGAGCAAATATTTAAAGTTCACCTGGCGCCTGTTAAAACAGCACCCGATGTGGATGCGAAAAAACTATCGGCACAAACACCAGGTTTTGCCGGTGCCGAGATAGCTAACGTTTGTAACGAAGCTGCCCTGATAGCCGCCCGTAAAGATAAAGAGTCGGTTGATATGCAGGATTTCCAGGATGCTATCGACCGGGTGATCGGTGGTTTGGAAAAGAAAAATACGCTGATATCGCCTGAAGAAAAACGGGTGGTTGCTTACCACGAAGCGGGCCACGCCATTGCAGGCTGGTTTTTGGAACATACCGACCCGCTGGTTAAAGTATCCATCGTTCCGCGCGGCGTTGCAGCTTTGGGATATGCACAATACCTGCCAAACGAAAGGTTTTTAGTGGCCAAAGAAGAGCTCATGGATGATATGATCTTATCGATGGGCGGCCGTGCTGCTGAAGATATTGTGTTCGGTAAGATAACCACCGGCGCTTTGAGCGACCTGGAGCGTATTACGCGCCTGGCCTACGGCATGGTGAAGATATATGGCATGAATGATAAAGTGGGTAACCTTTCGTTCTACGATCCGCATGGCGAGAACCAGTTCAGTAAGCCATACTCCGACACGACAGCCGAACTGATCGACTCGGAAGTACGTAACCTGGTCGACCAGGTTTATATTAAAACCAAGGCGCTGATCAATGAGCATCGCGATGGCTTAGAGAAAGTTGCGGCCAAGCTGCTCGAAAAAGAAGTATTGTTCCAGAGCGACCTGGAAGACCTGTTAGGCAAACGCCCGTTCGAGACGCGGACCAACTACGATAAGTTTGTTAACGGCGAAGCGCCGGCAAATGCAACGCCTGATACGAACGCCATACCCGAAACACTCACGGATCCGGCGAACGACCCGATGGCGGGAGATGTAGCATAAAACAACGAAATATATTTTGAAGGCTGCTGTGAAAAACATAGCGGCCTTTTTTATGCAATTTTTATTCATATTTGCCTACCGGGTTTTGACAGATGAAGAACAGCACCACCAGTAAAGAAAAACTGCTCAAAAAAATACGTAAGGCTTTGCTCGAAAGGCGCGACAACCCCTATCCGAACCTCGAGGATTTGCCGTTATACCACCCTGCGGAAGATTTGCCCGAAGTTTTATTTGCCGAACAATATACTAAAGTTAATGGTCAGTTTGTTTTTTGTGAGGATGAGGTGCAGTTTATCGAAAACCTGCTTACCCTTGCCGAAGAGCGTAACTGGCGCAAAATTTATTGTTGGGAAAAATCGCTGCAGGATATACTGACAAAATACGAATACCCGTTTTTTGAAACCGATAAAGATTTCGAACAGGCTGAAGTAGGCCTTACGTTATGCGAGGCGCTTATTGCGCGCAACGGCAGCATCCTGATATCAAACGGAAATGCAGCAGGGCGGCGGTTAAGCATTTATCCGGGCGTGCACATTGTATTGGCATACGCATCGCAATTGGTTATGGATCTGAGCGATGGGTTTAAATTGATCAAACAAAAATACGGGAATAATTTACCATCATTAATATCAACAGTAACGGGCCCAAGCCGTACTGCTGATATTGAAAAAACTTTAGTTTTAGGTGCGCATGGCCCTAAAGAGCTTTTTGTTTTTTTGTTAGATGGTTAATTAACCATTAACATATTAAAATGGCTTTACCTATCCCTTTTGGGGAGTAACTGGATAGCGATAAATGTCATAACAATTCCTGGAATTGCCGAGACAATAACTTGTAGTATCAACATGTTAGTTAGTTAAAGGGGTTAAAAAAAGTTTATAAAAAGGGTTTTACTATTTTATACGATACACTCGTTAAAATAGTTTTTCAAGCTAATAAAATTGCAATCAAATTACACGACGGGTTTATAAAAATAATGTTACACGCTAATTTTTAATTTTATACGAATAACAGAGGGTATTTGTAAGAGGGTTTGTAATTTTAATGCAAGTATTTTAATAGATTGTTATCGGCAGGTGCTATACCGCATCATCAAACAGCTAAACAAGCTGTTTTCTCATCACAAAATCGTTCATCCAATAAGGGCCGATGGGGATATCTTCTTCGTAAACTACCTCAAAGCCCATTTTTTCATAAAAACTCCGGGCTTTATTAAAGCGGTTTACATTGAGGTCGAGCGTTGATTTACCGGCAAGCCTGACTTTATCAGCTACGGTTTCGATCAATATCTTACCAAAGCCTTTACCCTGGGTTTTCGGCAAACAGTATAGTTTGTGGAGCTTGTATATTTCGGGATCTTCATCGCGGGGCGAATAGGCGGCGAAGGCTACCGGCTCATCGTTCTCGGTCAACAGCAAAAAGGTTTGCTCGTTATGATCTATTTGCTGATGTATCTTTTCGGAACTGTAAAGTAAGCCCAACATGTAAGTTATTTGTTCTGGGCTTAAAATAGGCCCGTAAGTTGGCCACCAGGTTTCATGAGCTATCCGGCGTATGGTTTCGGTATCTGCGATGACGGCTTCGCGAATAATATACATGATAATAGAATCGCTTAAACAACAGCAAAATAATCTTCCAGTTCTTTCAAGGTGCCGGAGCTGGTTGCGATATCTTTAATGATCTTCCCCTTTTCCATCAGCAGGATGCGGTCGCAAACCTCGGTTATGTGGTTCAGATCATGGCTGGATACAATGGTCGTTATCCCGCGCCCGCGGTTCAGATCTTTTAGCAGGTTCTTGAGCCTGATCTGGGTGCTGGGGTCGATATTGGCAAAAGGTTCGTCGAGCATCAGCAGCTCCGGGTTTTGCAGCATACATGCAGCTACGCCTACCTTGCATTGGTTACCCTTGCTCAAATCGCGGATATATTTGCCGCGTTTCAATATCTCACCGTTAAAAAAATCGGCGAACGAAGCCATGAATTCATCAACCTGCGCGCGGGTTTGCTGGTGCAGGCCGCCGATGAAATAAAAATATTCCTCAGGTGTCAAATGGTCGATCAGGAAGCTTTCGTCGAGATAGGCGGCGGTATAATTCTTCCAGTTTTCGCTTTGAGCAACATTTTCGCCGTTAGACAGCACTTCGCCTTTTTCGGGGCGGATCAGATCCAGGATAGCGCGAAAAAGCGTAGTTTTACCCGCGCCGTTATTACCAACAAGGCCAATGCTTTCGCCTTTGCTGATATTTAAATGCGGCACATCTACAACGATCACTCCGCCATAAACCTTTTTAAGCTCTTTAATCTCTATCATTTTATTTAGCTCTGAAGCCTTCGGCTATTTTATATTTCTTTTCGTAAAAATCGGTTTCGAGTAATTTAATCCAGTAGTTGCGGGTTATCACAAACACAAGGCCGACAATAAACAAAACGGCCAGGCCCATATCGGCGTGTTTAAAAAGCGCGAACGGGCCATAAATAACGAACGGCAGGATAAACAACGGGAAACCCAGCAGCAGTTGCGTAGCTCCCACACCCTCCCAGTTGAATGAGGCCCCTTTGCTCAGGTCGATGCGTTTGTAATTGCGATTGGCAAAAAACAATACGATGGTTGTATTAACGCCGATGTTCCATACGAGCATTACAAAATGCACCAGGATAATATGCCAGCCAAAATAGGCGTAAGGCGTGGTGAGTAAAAAGGCAACAAATGAAACGGCCGTAAACAAAAGATATTTAGCCTTCAAAAAATCGCGGAAGCGGGTTTTGCTCACCAGGATGCCGTCGAAATGCCCGGCCTGCCAGCCATACATAAACTGCCCGTAGTTAATGATGAAGATGCCCGTCATAAACATGCCGCAGAATACCTTCCAGCCATCGCCGTTATAGGCCGCTATTTTACCGGTATAAAACAACAAACCGTAAAACATAAACATCAAGGTCATCACCAGTGCCGACCGGGGTCGTTTATTGCGGAGGATGAGCTTCACCTCGTTAGCCGCCAGGTCGCCAATCTGCCCGAATTTATCCAGCAGCGGGATCTCGGTACTGCTTTTGTAACTGACTTTGCGCGTAGTTAACTCTTCGAGATACAGGTTTTGTTTAAGATATAAAAAGTTGATATAAAACATGGCCACAGCCATTGCGATGGGGATGAGCACCCAGGCAGGCTGGGTTAGCAGGTGGCCGAAATACAAAAAGGATATTTTGCTGAACGATAGGATATGCCAGGCAAAATCGGAAGCGCCGAGCAGGATAAGGAGCGCTAAAAAACCAAGCGATACCCAACCGTTTAAATTTGATTTGCGTTTAATGTACAGGCTTAAATAGTTGTTAAACACCGTTAAACCTAATATAGCTGCAATAAATAACCAGGCAATACCGGCGCCGTGCTCCGGCCGTATAACCTTGACAATAAACGGTGTAAAAAGGATTAAAGGTGTAAGATTGAAAAAGGACTGCAGCGACACAAACGACAAATACCTTACAATGGTATTTTTACGAACAGGCAGCATTAAATAAGGTTGCACCCGCAGCGTAGGTAATTCCTGAAGTTGGAAACGCATCAACAGATCGATTAAAAAATAAAAAAGCAGTATCCCGCAAAATGAGGTTACCGGATCCTGTGTGGGGAAGGATTTTTCAAGAATCTTATTTAAAGCAAAAGCAACTAACAGAACACAGGCCAGCAGGTATAAAATCAATAAACCCATTACAATGCGGATGGTGAGGGTTTTACCCGCATTTTTTGACCTCCAGAATGATTTGAGCTCGTGACTGATAAAGGTACGCGTCATGGATCAGTGTTAAGTTACAGATACTTGTTTGCTTAAGCGGATGTAAGTTAATACTTATATCTATCGCCCCAAAGCTTTTTCAGTTTCTCTTTAGATTCGTTTTCGCGCGGATTGTTACCCGGATCGTACAATTTTGTTCCGCGTACGGCATCGGGTAAAAAATCCAGATCAACAAAATTGCCTTCAAAACTGTGGGCATATTTGTAATCCTTACCATAGCCGATATTTTTCATCAGTTTGGTCGGCGCGTTGCGCAGGTGCAGGGGTACAGGCAGATCGCCGGTTTCGCGCACCAGGGCCATTGCCGCGCCGATAGCCGTAGTGGCCGAGTTGCTTTTGGCCGATGTGGCCAAGTAGATCACCGTTTGCGACAGGATGAGCTGCGACTCGGGCATGCCGATAACCTGCACCGCGTTAAAACAGCTTTGCGCCAGCAGCAAGGCGTTAGGGTTAGCGTTACCGATATCTTCGGAAGCGAGGATAAGCATACGCCGGGCGATGAACAAAGGGTCTTCGCCGCCGGCTATCATCCGCGCAAGCCAGTAAACGGCGCCGTTCGGGTCGCTGCCGCGCATGGATTTGATGAAGGCCGAAATGATATCGTAATGCTGTTCGCCGGCCTTATCGTACAGGGCCATGTTTTGCTGTACGTTTTCGAGCACAACCTCGTTGGTAATGTTGATGTTATCCGAATCGATAGCGTTGACCAGCAGTTCGAATATGTTGAGCAGCTTGCGCGCATCGCCGCCCGAAAGGCGGATAAGCGCTTCGTAATCTTCGATGCTGATGTTGCGCTTCTGCAACACTTCGTCGCGCTCGCGGGCTGTTTGCAGCAAATGGATGAGGTCGTCTTCGCTCAACGGTTTTAAGATATAAACCTGGCATCGCGACAGCAAAGCCGAAATGACCTCGAACGAAGGGTTTTCGGTAGTAGCGCCGATTAAGGTAACAATGCCGCGTTCAACGGCGCCCAGCAGTGAGTCCTGCTGCGATTTGGAGAAGCGGTGAATCTCATCGATAAACAGCACCGGTAAATTTTGCCCGCTTTGGCGCAGCAGCGATGCCCTGTCGATCACCTCGCGCACATCTTTCACGCCGGAGTTGATTGCGCTGAGCGAAAAAAAGGGCCTGTCGAGCGATTGCGAAATGATATAGGCCAACGTGGTTTTACCCACACCGGGCGGCCCCCAGAAGATCATGGAGGGTAAATTGCCCGATTCGATGGCCTTGCGTAAAACCGCCCCCGGGCCGACCAGGTGTTTCTGGCCGACATATTCATCCAGGTTTTTGGGGCGCATGCGCTCGGCCAGTGGTGGTAACGTACTCATCGAACGTAAAATTAGGAAAATAAGCGGAGTTGATCCTAAAAAAATTAGTAATTTTAGCTTTGAAGAGTATAAGACACACACAAGGAGCATTTCATTTTTTGAAACAATGTTTTTAAAATTAAAATTGTATATTTGAATAAATGGTTATCATTTCAAAAAGTATCATTAAAGATTTTATTGAAGTCCATCATGAAGCCGAAACCCAATTGGAAAATTGGTATGATGTTACCAAAGTTGCTGAATGGCGTAATTTTAGTGATGTTAAGAACAGCTTTAATAGTGTTGATGCGGTTGGAAATGACAGGTATGTATTTAACATCAAAGGAAACAAGTACCGGCTGATAGCCTTGATAATTTTTAAGGTAAGAACGGTGTTTATTCTATTTATCGGGACACATAGTGATTACGATAAAATCGATGCTTCAAACGTTAAGTTTAAAAAGTAATAAATGAAAGATCTGACAATAACGGATAAAAACTATCATGAAACAATGATAGCCATATATGAACTGATGGATAAGGGTGAACAAAACCTGACAGAAGACGATATTGCCAGGTTACGGCAAATGACTATCGCAGCCGAAAAATATGAAGACGAAGTTTTACTGCTGAAGCCAACAAAAAAGCCCAATACTTTGGCAGAGGCTGTCGAGTTGTTTATGTTCGAAAACAAGTTATCACAAGCCAAACTGGCTGATAAATTAGGGATCGGTAAGCCCAAACTATCGCAAATTCTTAGCGGAAAACGACAACCGGATGTGTATTTCTTAAAATCGCTTTACGATAAGCTGAACATCGATCCTAAATTTATTTTAGAGCATGTTTAAATGAGCCGGCACTTCGATCGATCTAACCTGCGCCAACTTTGCGATAACATCGCAGCCATAGATACCGATCTCCATCAAATCATCCAAACCTATGGATACCCGCCTTTATGGCAACGGCCCAATACGTTCGAATCGCTGGTGCATATTATTTTGGAGCAGCAGGTATCGCTGGCCTCGGCACTATCTGCATTGAATAAACTCCGGAAAAAAATACAGGAGATAACACCCGCACGCGTGCTGCTTTTAACCGATGAGGAACTGAAAGCCTGTTATTTCAGCAGGCAAAAAACAATTTATGTAAGGCACCTGGCCGAATGCATAGCGGAGGGAAAGTTATCTTTACCGGCACTCGAATTCGTGCCGGATGACGAAGTGCGCCGCCAATTGACAGCCGTTAAAGGCATCGGCAACTGGACAGTGGATATCTACCTGATCTTTATTTTACACAGGGCAGACATTTTCCCGGCGGGCGACCTGGCCGCGGTTAACGCACTGAAAAAGATCAAAAAACTGCCTGCAGATGCGTCGACGCAAGATATTTTACCGATTGCCGAAAGCTGGGTACCATACCGTACGCTGGCAACCATGCTGTTATGGCATTTTTACCTCGAAGAAAGGAAACCTGTTAATAAATTAAAGCGTAATAAACAGCAGGTTTAATCTATCCGAAATTTTTACAAGCCCCGGTTAAAGCCAATGGTTTTAAATGTATATTTGTAACATACCGAAAAAATAGTGTTTAAAAAGACGAGAGTATTGATACTCGCCCCCCTATGTTTGTTTTTTGCTTTATCTGCCGATGCACAATGGTGGAAAAAGAAAACCGTTGTACGCTTGCCTTTGCTGGAAAGCGCGAAACGTTTGTCGTTTAATTTTAATAAAACGCAAAAAACCGCTGTAACCATCATAAGCGATAATGTTAAATTTGAGCTAAGCCAGTTTGGCTACGAAATTGCAGAGGCCGCCATCATGAAATCGCTTTACCATACGCTGAGGTTTCATATGTACTCGGAGAGCATTGACAATTTTAATATCCTGATAGGCTTATACATGGGGCAGCAGCGCTACTCGGAAGCCAAATGGTATTTTTTGCAGATCAATAATTTGGCGCGCCAAAAAGGCGATGACACAAACATCATCGCATCGCTGGTGGGTTTGGGGATGGTAAAATCGGAGATCGGGGATTTTGCGCAAGCTAAAGATGACCTGAATGCCGCCGTTGATTTTGCAGCAGGCAGGGGCCGGTTAAACGATGTGGGCGAGATCAGAAAAAAACTTGCCATTGTTGAACATAAGCGCAGCCTGAACATCAAAAGCGATATCAAGTATGCCGAACTCCTCCCCGAAGACAAAAAGAACTAAACACACCAAACAGATAATCTATGTCTTCCTCGCATAAACGCAGGATATTTATTGTCGACGATCATTTCCTGATACCGCAGGGGCTAACCGCCCTGCTTTCGGACCTGGACGGATTCGAGATAAGCGGCGCCAGTAACAACCCCAACGAGGTGATGGCCCTGCTGAACAGGAACCCGACCGATATTTTGATCACCGATATCAGTATGCCGCAAATGTCGGGCATCGACCTTACCCGGCTTGTGCTGGAAAAATATCCAAAAATGCGCGTACTGGCCCTGTCTATGCACTGCGAGCCGGCCACGGTAAAGCAAATGATCGATGCAGGCGTTAGCGGATATTTAATGAAAGATACAACCAAGGAAGAGATGGTATCGGCGCTGAATGCCATAGCTAACGGCGAACAATACTTTTCGGCCGAAGTGCAGATGGCTATAGCCAGGATAAACAGCATGATCAGGTTTACCGAGCGCGAAACCGAGATCATTAAACTGATAGCAAAAAATTACAGCAGCCGCGAAATTGCCGATAAGCTGGCGATAAGCGAACGTACCGTCGAAACCCATCGCAGCAACATCTTACGTAAAACTTCGTCGACCAATACGGTTGGCCTGTTGCAATATGCCTATCAAAACAACATTATTTAAGCAGCAGCGCAGCGGGCATTTGTAATCTGAATTTAAAAAAGCTGCCGGGCCATAAACAAATAAAACATTTTTGTAATATTGTTATTGTTATTTAGGAAACAGCTGCAGGGCTGTTTCTTTTTTATATATAGATTAGCAATTAATTACGTTATAAAATAAATGTTCAGTCGAAAAGTTGATGTAAACTCTGTTAAGGATATGTTTAAAAAGATATATATGTTACTGCTGCTTGGTGCAACCCTGGCCTGTACAGCAGCCCCAAGAAAACCCATGGTTAAGGTTCCGGGATCTACCGATATTACGCCCGACGAAAGACAAAGCGTAGTAGTACACCTTGTTTCGGAGATGTTGCAGATCAATTATAAAAAGATCCCGCTGGACGACTCGCTTTCGGTGGTGATTTATAACCGCTACCTGAAGAGCCTGGACGAAAATCATAATTACCTGCTGGCGTCGGATGTAAAAAGCTTTGAGCAGTTTAAAACCAAGCTCGATGACGATATTAAGGCGGGCGACCTGGCCGATGTGTTCTATATGTTCAACGTTTATCAGAAACGCTACCTCGAGCATGTAAAATACTCGCTGGCGCAACTCGATAAAACCTACGATTTTACCAAAAACGAAACTTTCACCTTCGACAGGGACAATTTACCGTACATCGGTACCCAGGCCGAGATGGACGATCTGTGGAGCAAACGGGTTAAATACGACCTGCTGAACCTGAAACTGGCCAACCCCGATATGGCCAAAAACAAAGAGACGCTGAAAAAACGTTACGAAAACCTGCTGAGCAACGCCAATAAGCTATCTAATAAAGATGTTTTTCAGCAGTTTATGGATGCTTTTACCGGTGCGGTCGACCCGCATACCAGTTACTTCACGCCGTTCAACGCATCGCAGTTTAATATGGAGATGTCGCGTTCGCTGGAAGGGATAGGCGCAACACTGGCTACCGAAAATGATTACGTGACCATTAAAACCATCGTACCAGGCGGGCCGGCGTATAAAACCAAGGAGGTAAACGTTGACGACCGCATCGTAGCGGTAGCTCAAGGTAAGGACGGCGAATTTAAAGATATTGTGGGCTGGCGCATTGATGATGCCATATCGCTCATCCGCGGCCCGAAAGGCACGACCGTAAAGCTGAAATTACTGCCAAAAGGCGCCAAAGCTTCCGATCAGCCGAAAGAGATCGATATTGTGCGCGAAAAAATCGTGCTCGAAGACCGTTCGGCTAAGTCGGAGATCAAAACGTACAATACCAATGGCAAGATCACCAGGATCGGTATCATCAACATCCCCGATTTTTACATGAACTTTGCCGATTACCGGGCCGGTAATCCCAACTACAAAAGTGTTACCCGCGATGTGAAGCGGATATTGGACACCTTAAAGCAGAAAGGGGTTGACGGTGTGGTGATAGACCTGCGCGAGAACGGCGGCGGATCGTTGCCCGAAGCCATTAATCTGACCGGTTTGTTCATCAAATCAGGCCCGGTTGTTCAGGTTCGCGACAGCCGTAACCGTGTTGAAGTTGAGCGCGACGAGGACCAGGGCGTAGCTTACTCCGGTCCGCTGGCTGTAATGGTCGACCGTTTCAGCGCCTCGGCATCCGAAATTTTTGCCGGCGCCATACAGGACTATGGCCGTGGCCTGATCATCGGGACACAAACCTATGGCAAAGGCACCGTGCAAAACGAGATCGACCTTGACCAGCAGATAGAGCCAGGCAAGATGGAAGAGTTGAAAGCCCTGTTCGCTAAAACCAAAACACCAGTGCCCGATGGATCAGGTAACCAAAGCATATTTGGCCAGCTGAACCTGACTGTTGCCAAATTTTACCGCATCAACGGTACATCGACACAGCATAAAGGCGTTACCCCTGATATCAAATTCCCGTCGCTTATCCCGATGGATAAATATGGCGAAGATACCGAACCATCGGCCCTGCCTTACGATATCATCGCGAAAAGCAACTATGTTAAAGCCGGCGATTTTAGCGCCGTTATACCGAAACTGAACCAGATGTTTGCCGAGCGCATGGCCAATAACCCGGCATACAAATACCTGGTAAATGCCATGAACGATTACCGTAAGCACGATGCCGAAAAAAGCATTTCGCTGAACGAAGAGCAGCTGAAAAAACAGCGCGACCAGGACGAGGCCAAAACTGCCGAAGGCGAAAACGCAGAGCGTGTTGCCCTGGGCTTACCGGTATTGAAAAAAGGGCAGAAAAAGCCAAGGAACGAAGACCTCGACTTTTTGAAATATGCAGGCGGCCAGATACTGACCGATTATATTTTGATGGATAATAAGCTCACCAAAAATACCACGGTAACACCTGTGCCCGCAAATAAGCTGTAAGTAATATTACGGCGATTATATATCTTGACCCTGTACGACGTTCGTACGGGGTTTTTTGTTTTAATAGCTTGTCTGGCGACTATATTTTCAACAATACCTGCGCCGTTACAGAAATTCACTTATTTTAATAACTTCAAAACCTTAATCTATTCACAATTAATTTTATGAAAAAAACACTACTTAATTTATTCCTTATCTCTGCTGTTTTATTAATGCTTAGTTCATGCGGTTCGGTCAAGAGCTATAATTTTAAAACGAGCGGTATGAGAGGCTCCGATTCGAGCTACCTGATAACCACATCCGGAAAACGTATTGATGCAGCAACTATCGATGTAAAGCCAGGCCAGCTAACTGTAGATGGCAAACCGTATCCCCTCAATGATGTATCTTCCATCCGGTCGAAAAAAATGTATTTTGGTGTAAGTAATGGAATGCTCTATCAGGGAGAAAGCGTTGGCAGGATAAACGTTCTGTACGATGTGATGGAAGTGCCGACTTATACGCCAACCTATGGCACGCCTGGATACGGATACGGGGCAACATCTTCAGCTTTACCAACAGGGCATACAACCACGCGGAAATATTATATACAAAAACGTGGTTCGAGCCGGATTGATAAAATGACAGTTGGGATTGTAGCAGACTATGTTGCCGATAACCCGGAAGCTTTAGCTATAGCGAAGGGTGCCAAACGTTGGAAAGCGGGCTATTTAGCTTCTTTCGGCGGAATTGGAGTGGGTGCCGTGGCTGCTTTTGCGTCGATATTTGGTTCGGGAGGTACAGATGCGAGCGGACGCGTAAAAGAACCTTCAATTGTTGGCCCGGGCATTGTTTGTACCGTATCGCTGGTGGCGGCAGAAGTAAGCTATGTTACTTACAACGTTCGAATGATAAAAGCAATTGAAGTTTACAACCGATAAGACACTTCGCAATAAAACATTGCTAATTGCTTTACGTTATCCAAAAGGCTTAGCTTTATGCTAAGCTTTTTATGTTTATGGCCAAAAAACCGCTCCTCGAATTTACAGACCGCGGCATATACTGCCCCGTCGGCCGGTTTTATATCGACCCCTGGCTGCCTGTGGATGATGCGGTGATCACCCATGCGCACAGCGACCACGCACGCGTTGGGCACAGGCGCTACCTTGCTCACGAGTATTCGGAGCAGGTACTGCGCTACCGTTTAGGCGAAATACAACTGCAAACCGTACCTTATGGCGAAACCCTGATGAAGAACGGCGTGCAGATCGGCCTGTACCCCGCCGGGCATGTTATCGGCTCGGCGCAGGTTCGGGTTTGTTATCAGGATGAGGTTTGGGTAGTAAGCGGCGATTATAAAGTGGATGATGACGGTATATCAACCCCGTTTGAGCCGGTACGTTGCCATCATTTCATCTCCGAATGTACCTTCGGCATGCCGGTTTACAGGTGGAAGCCCCAGGCCGAAACTTTTGCCGAGATCAACAACTGGTGGCGGAAAAACGTTGAAAATGGCCTGGCGACGGTAATTGTGGGCTATAGCCTGGGCAAAGCGCAGCGCGTTTTACAAAACCTCGATCTTTCTATCGGTAAGGTATATACCCATGGGGTGATCGAAAATACCAACGAAGCTTTGCGGCGGAATGGCATCGCCCTCAACCCGACGCACCGCATCACGACTGATTTGGCTAAAGAAGAAATCCGCAAAGGGATCGTTATAGCTCCGCCTTCGGCAGTCGGCTCGCCCTGGATGCGGCGCTTTAACCCCTACGATTTCGGGTATTGCTCGGGCTGGATGAGCATACGCGGCGCCAAGCGCCGCCGCGCTGCCGACCGTGGTTTTGTGCTGAGCGACCATGCCGACTGGGACGGCCTGATCAGCGCTATTGACGCTACGGGCTGCGAGAAAGTATATCTTACACACGGCTATACCGCAAGTTTTGCCCGGTATCTCAACGAGATCGGTTTTGATGCGCACGAAGTACATACACTTTATGGGGGCGACGAGTTGACGGCGGCAGATGAGGAAATAGCGCCCACTCAACCTCCCCCGGAAGGGGAGGCTTTAGTGCCGGACGATGAATCAAAAGTCCTCCCTTCCGGGGAGGATTTAGGAGGGGCTGGTTTATGAAAGCCTTCGCCCAACTTTTCCTCTCGCTTGACGAAACCAACAAGACCAACGAAAAGGTACGTGTGCTGAAAGATTATTTTCTTTCGGTACCCGATAGCGATAAGATGCATATGCTGGCCCTGTTTACCGGCCGCCGGCCAAAACGGCCCATCAACGCTACATTGGTGCGCACCTGGGCCATGGAAATGGCGCATATCCCCGTATGGCTGTTTGAAGAGAGTTACCAGGTGGTGGGCGACCTGGCCGAAACCATTACCTTGCTCCTGCCTAAAAGTACCAGCAGCAGCAATAAAACCCTGACCGAGTGGATAGCCGAGATCAACGCCATCGCAACCCAAACCGAAGAAGGGCGCAAACAATGGCTGCTCTCATCGTGGGAAACGCTGGATACACAGGAAAGATTCGTATTCAACAAGCTGCTGACCGGGGGTTTCCGTATCGGGGTATCGCAAAACCTGGTAGTGAAAGCTTTGGCCGATATTTCGGGGTTGGATGCGGCTACGGTCACGCACCGCATCATGGGTAACTGGATGCCCGAAAACTACCAGTTTGCCGACCTGGTGGCCGCCGAGGGCTTGTCGGACGATGTATCGCGCCCTTACCCTTTCTTCCTGGCTTACCCGATACAGGAAACCTCCGAAAAGCAAAAAACTGCCGGCGAATTGCAGGTAGCTTTAGGCGATGCTGCCGAATGGCAGGCCGAGTGGAAGTGGGACGGCATCCGCGCACAGCTGATCAACCGCAACGGGCAGATCTTTATCTGGAGCCGGGGCGAAGACCTGGCTACCGAAAAGTTCCCGGAGCTGCACCCTTTTTTAAAAGCCCTGCCGCACGGTACGGTGCTTGATGGTGAGATACTATCGTTTAAAGATGGGCTGCCGATGCCTTTCAACGTTTTACAAACCCGTATCGGGCGGAAGAATTTAAGCAAAAAGATACTGGAAGAAAGTCCGGTAGCGTTGATCGCCTACGACTGCCTGGAGCATAACGGCGAAGACATCAGGCATAAACCCCAGGCCGAACGACGGCTATTGCTGGAGCAATTGCAGGCCGCAACCGCACACCCGGATATTTTCCGTATCTCGGTGCTCATTGGTTTTAACAGCTGGGGCGAGCTGGCCGAAATACGCGGGCAATCGCGCAGTATGATTGCCGAGGGGGTAATGCTGAAACGCAAAAACGCCGCTTACCAGGTTGGCCGCCGCCGGGGCGACTGGTGGAAGTGGAAGATCGACCCGCTATCCGTCGACGCGGTGATGATCTACGCGCAAAAAGGACATGGCCGCCGGGCCGACCTGTATACCGACTATACCTTTGCCGTTTGGGACGGCGATAAGCTGGTGCCGTTTGCAAAAGCCTATTCGGGGCTGAGCGACGAGGAGATCCGCAAGGTGGATAATTTTGTGAAACGCAACACCCTGGAAAAATTCGGGCCGGTGCGCACCGTGAAACCCGAACTGGTCTTCGAGATCGGGTTTGAAGGCATCAATTATTCAACGCGGCATAAATCGGGCGTGGCGCTGCGTTTCCCGCGGATACTGCGCTGGCGCACCGATAAACCGATGGAAGAAGCCGATACACTGGAAACCCTGAAGGCCCTGCTTTAAACCTGCGGGCAAATCCATCGTCTTAAATTGTAAAATAGCGTGCAAAAGACTATACTTGTTTGTTTCGCGTTTACTTATACAATAATGAAAAAGCTATCCCTGATTATATTGTTGCTCGGCACAACCCTGGCTGCCGCAGCGCAAACCAAAAACACGGTTACCAGGTCATCCGTTACCTACCAGATCAAAAACATGGGTTTTACTACCGACGGCAAGTTTGGCCCTGTTGAAGCTACCATCCTGTTCGATAAGGCGCACCTGGCTACCAGCAGTATCGATGCCTTGGTTGCGGTAAAAACGCTCGACTCTGACAATGAGGGCCGCGACGAGCACCTGCGCAAGCCCGATTTTTTCGACGTGGACCATTACCCCAATATGACCATGAAATCGGTATCGCTTAAACCAAAGGGCGGCAATAACTTCACCGGCGATTTCGATCTCACCATCAAAGGCAAAACCAAACGCATTACCGTGCCTTTTACCTACGTGGTAAAAGGCAATACCGCAACCTTTGCCGGCACGTTCAAGATCAACCGCCTCGACTTTGGCGTGGGCGATACCAGCGTGGTATTAAGCAACGAGGTGACGGTGTTTTTGAATGTTGAGGTGAGTATCTGATTTCGAATTTTTCGCTGTTGTTTGTTCTTAATGGTGCTCATGAGGGCTGCACCGTTTAGGATTTCGGAATTTCGATTTTTCGCTTGTGTTTGCTTTTTACTGGTGCTCAAGAAGGCTGCGCCGTTTCGGATCTATTCTTTTTACTGGCGCAAGTTTAAGCGCTGGGTGGTGTTATGAGTTAACTTTTGACTGTGCGTACCACAAGCCGAGGACGCTTGCGGTAGCGGAGGGGATGAGGATTGTTTTGATGTGCAGATACGTGGATGTGCAGATGTGCAATTGCTATTGAAGCGGCTTTTACTGTGTACCACAAGCCGAGGACGTTGCGGTAGCGGGGGGTTAATTTGAGTTCTCAAAACTCCAATTAATTTTGTCAAACTCCTTGAACATCTTTGTTCCAATGATCTTATCAATAGAATAGATAAACGAAATTTTTCCGAGTAACCAATCTTGAAATCCATAAGGTTCTCTGTTTAAGCCATTTTTTTTACTCCAGTTTTTTAAATGTTCATTTGGCCCCAATTTTTTACAAAAATGCAAATGCATAAAAATATCTTTACGGTCTTTTTTTGAAACATGAACACCGTGTGTAACAGTTAATCCAGTTACATATTGCTTCATCCCTCGAGAAAAAATTTTGGTTTTTGAATCGTTCATGAAAAACCCCTCTTCCTCGATAATCTTCTTAATTACACGTGTAAATGGTAACTGCCCTTCTTCTGTAATGGAAAAAGTCAAATCGTCTGCATACCTCGAATATCTAAAATTTAATTTTTGGGACAATATGATAAATCTTTCATCCATTCTCGACGCAAGCAGATTGGCTAACATTGGACTTGTTGGCGCACCCTGTGGTAAAACAGGAGAATTGCTATTAGCGATATCTGCTAATTGAGGACAGTTGTCTTTTGAGACAAAATCCCAATAACTTTTTTTATGCCGTGCAGTTACTAATTTAGCTAAATCATATGAAAGCGGCTTTAAGTATCCTAATGATTTAAAATACCCATATACTCGTCGATCAGTAATGGTATCAAAAAAACGCAATAAATCCACTTTCAATACCATCTTGGAATTCGCGTGAATATTAGCATTTGTTAGTATTGAATAATTTGGTCTAAAGCCAGTACAGACTTTTTCAAGAGGTAACTTTTGTAGAATATTAAAATTAATCCATCGCTGCACATATTTTAATTTTTCATTGGGTACCATTATTTCACGAAACCCTCCGCTTCTTTTGTGTAAATTAAAAAAAGTGTAGTTGTATGATTTCAATAAAGAATTGAGAATGTTTGAGGGAATCTTTAGCTCAATTGCAAGATGAACAGTTGAAAATATTACTGGCAAATCTTTTTTATTTAATTTTTCAGCATACTTTATTGTCTCAAATATATATTCCTCGGAATGATTATTTGATTTGGCAATTTTCCTAAATTCTTCAAAGTCAAAGGGCATAATGGATTACTTTTTGTATGCAGAGCATTTAAATACATGTCTGTTAAACTGTAGTGTATTATATAAGCTTGATTTTTGTTGACTTCCTTAAAAAAATAAATCAACGGAAACAAAAATTAAGCTTATATAATATTGTTAAGTAACTTTAGCATATCTCGACCAAATTGCCCGAGATTTAATAGATTAATACAGCTAATCCATTATACGACCCCTTTAAAACTATTAGGCACGTAAATTAAGTTATTTCGTTCAAAGTTTCTAATAGCTTTAGAACGAAATTTTTGTTTTTTTGCCTTATTTATTAATTCAGATATGAATGATGAACCGGATAATGTTAAAGTATTTTTTGAATCCAATAACCGTCTCTGTTTTCCGTATTGATAAATCGCCGTTAATTCTTTGATTGTGATGCCCAGTATTTGACAGATGATTATTTCATTATATTTTTTATTCAATAAAAACATAACTGTCACTAACGAATGATCTAACCTTGAATCATACTTATAAGTCGCACCAGAAATTAGTACATTGTAATCCGTGTATAGGCTTAAGCCTAACATTTTCATAATGCCAATATAGAAAGCAACACTTTTTTTTATTGCTGAGGATTGCGCAATTTTATCATCTGCGATTCTCGGAAATATTGGATGCCAACTACTAGCAGAGCTCCAAAAAATCGGCAAAGTATTGTTAGGTGGACCGTAATCAAAGGAAATAAGCGCTTCACAGTTTCCATAACCAAGAGGATAATATATATCTTGCTCACCTCTCCGCAGCACGCGTAAGCCAGTCCCGTACTTAAGAGCGAGTGCTTTCATTTTTTTTGCTCCTTGGGAAATTAAAAAAGGTGAATTTTGTGTGCAAAAACAGTTGAATCTTTTTTCGGCAAAAATTACTAATTCAGGGATTTTATATTTTAGATATTCACTCCCTTTATTCATTATAATAGCTGCTAATAAATAAATATCATTGTTTATTAACTCATCATTGTTTCCAATGAATTGACCAATTTTTCTATTGCGGTAACTTTTTAAGAATGAATCACCTGTTCCAATAAAATCATCTATAAACAATAAAGAAGTTTTCTTAGAGTATTTATATGATTCAAAATCCCTTGTTATATCCATTCTCCCGGATGCCTGCATATGAGAATAACTTCTAAGTTTGCTAATCAAATATGCTATAATATCATTGCTTTTAGGGTAGCTGGTAAATGGGATGAGTAAGATCAAATGCTCTCTGGGAATATTTGAATTAGCATTTGATATTTGTTCTTCTAAACGGGATTGAAGTTCATTTAATGGAATATATTCAAAGAACATTAAAAAGTCTATTGCTAACTCTATTTCTGCTGTCTCAAAATTTTCCAACCACTTTATTACGTTTCCGATGTAGCTTGAATATTTAATTTTAGGAAGGATATATTCGATTTTGCGAATATTTTCTGGGGTAAATTTAAACGCGTGTCTCTTCATTAAGAATATGGGGTATAATCAAAGTTATTATTTATTCATTTAATATTTATACTCGAAGACTGTTTATCCTTGTAGTATCGCTCCACGGGGAATCAATTATTAATGAGCAGAGCGGCTCAGTAAGTCAAGGATTGCTTCGTTCCTCGCAATGACGCGGGATGACGCGTTTGTAATAACTAAAACTTGGTTTTCTGCAAAAATTTCACTATTTTTATATCTAAACATTACTACTGTAATTTTAATATTAAGTAGTTAGTATATCGTATTTAGACAGCGCGCTGACTATTTCCTGACCCGTGTTGTAGCCGTTTCTCTTTTTCGCCGTGCTTCGGCGGACGGGCGGCTGATCCTTTTCTTTAAACCTTTTAAACCCCATACCCAAATGGAAAACACCACCACCGGGCTGCTTACGCCCAAGCAACAGAAATTTTGTGACGAGTATTTAATTGACATGAACGCTACCCGGGCCGCGCTGCGGGCGGGGTACAGCAGCAGTACGGCGCTGAGCGGCGCGCTGATGCGGATACCTAAAATTGCTTATTATTTACAGGAGCGCACCAACGCCGCGGCACGGCAAGCGCAGGTGACGCATCAAATGATACTGACCGAGCTGAGCAAGATCGCCTTTGGCAATATGCGCAATTACTACCGCAGCGACGGCACTTTAAAGGGCGTGCACGAACTGGCCGACGATGAGGGCGCGGCTTTATGGAGCATGCGCATAACCGAAACGGCCGAAGGTAAAACAACTTTTATACGCCTGAACAGCAAGCTTGGCGCTTTGGAAAAAATGGCGAAGCACCTGAGGTTTTATACCGAACCGGAAGAGGCGCCGAAAAACGTTGTTTACGTAGATACGGCAAGGCTGACGGAGGAGGATAAGTTTGAGGACGATAGTTTTGATGAGCCGGAGGAAGATGATGATTACAAGGATGAATATGACGAATTTGAAGATGAAAAGGAACGGGAGCGCATTTGGCGGATGGAAAGCGAACGCAACAGCTTAGTGTATTTTTACCCGAAACTTGAAAAGATATTGCCACCGGCTAAATTTATGACGGACGAGATGATCGTACATTGCCTTAAACAACTAACCGCCAAAAGGGCAGACGAACCGGGCTGGATAACCCAAAGAAGGAGCGGCACGGACGAGCATCAGCCGGTGTTCGACCCGGACGCGCCCAGGCTGTTTGAACGGGATGAAGAGGAAGCGGGAAGCGAAAGTACGGAAGATGCGGCGGCGGGGGTTAGCCAGGCGGGTGCGCCCGGGCAGCTTGGTGGGACGATTGACTTTGGATCGGCTAAAAAGGGAACCTGCCGGGTGCCGCTCATGATGGGGAACAGCAGGGAGTACCGTAGCTGGTAGCAAGGATTGAATAGGCACAAGTAAAAAGGAATGGAAACAAGAATGAAAATACCGAAGAATACCGATGTTTTACGGAACCGCGTTAGGGATGGGAGTGGATACCGGCCGGGTGCTGGCTTGGGAATAGGCCGCGGCTAATGCCTGAAGGCGTATGAACGGACAGCCCGGGCCGCAGGCAACGCCCTTATTGAGCTTGAAGCATAAAGCTTCTGCAATGCCAGGCACAAGTTAGCCCATCACATCACCAGCCCTTAAACCTGCGCCGGTAAAAAGGAAAATCAAAAAACCCGAATGACCACATCCGGATTCCGAAATCCCCCCCCACATTATCTTTATGTTAAATGCTTAACAAATACGTGCTTATCGGCTGCATAAACGTATATTTACGTTGAAATGAAACTTCGTGTACTTGTTTTTATCAATGCGCTTGCCGTATCCATCACCATATCGGCGGTAAACTATTATTTCAGGCATAGCTGGTACGATGTGGCCATCACCTTTTCGGTAAGCATGGCATCGAGCTTTGTGTTTATTTATTATATGATAGAGCGGTACATTGTGGCCAAGATCAAGATCATTTACAAGCTTATCCATAACCTGAAGCTGGGTAAGGACCTGAAGGACGCCATTGGCGACCACGTAAGCTCCGACCCGATAAACGATGTGGAGGCCGAGGTGAAAGAGTGGGCGCGCGAAAAAAAGACCGAAATTGAGGAGCTGAAAAAGCAGGAGCAGTTCCGCCGCGATTTTTTATCGAACGTTTCGCACGAGTTTAAAACACCTTTGTTTGCCATACAGGGATACATTGAAGCCTTGCAGGACGATATGGACGACCCCGAAATGGCAAAGCAGTTTTTGGATAAGGCTGCAAAAAATGTCGACAGGCTGAGCTACCTGGTGAAAGACCTGGACGAGATATCCAAACTGGAGTCGGGCGAGATACCGATCAATTACTCCAAGTTCAGGATCAATGAGCTGATCAAGGAAGTGATAGAATCGCTGGAGCTAAAGGCTAAGCAATACAAAATAAAGCTCGAGTTTAAGGATAAATACGACGAACACATTATGGTAAATGCCGACCGTGAAAAGATACGCCAGGTATTGGTAAACCTGATTGACAACTCGTTTAAATATGGTAAAGAAGGTGGCTGCACATCGATAAGGCTGTATGATCTGCACGAACAGGTTTTGGTTGAAGTTACCGATGACGGCATAGGGATTGAAGAAAAATACCTGCCCCGTTTGTTCGAGCGCTTTTTCCGCACGGATAGCAGCCGCTCGCGGCAGATAGGCGGTTCGGGCCTGGGTTTAGCGATTGTGAAACACATCATCGAGTCGCACCAGCAAACCATCAACGTGCGCAGCACCGAGGGTATAGGCTCGACATTTGGTTTTACGCTGCAAAAAGTTCGTCAGTCGCCGTTTCCGGCGTTACCGGTATTAAAAAATTAACAATTGTTTAATAATGCTCAAGTAAATTTGTATAAATCAAACAATCCCGCCATGTCATTAAACAGCATTTTCCAGTATTTTGTCCCGAAGGATAAAAAAGTGTTTTTTCCTTTGTTTGAACAGGCCGCCGGCAACGTGGTTGCCATGTCGAAACTATTGGTTGAGGCTGTAGCTATTGACGGGGCGGCCGAGCGCGTTGGCTTGTTTAACCAGATAGATAAGCTGGAGAACCTGGGCGATGAGATTACCCACCAGATATACCTCGAACTAAGCAAAAACTTCATCACCCCGTTCGACAGGGAAGACATCGCCTCGCTGACGGGCGCTATCGATAACGTAGCCGATTATATACAGGGCTCGGTAAACCGGATGAACCTGTACAATATGGAGGAGATGACGCCGGCGATTAAAAAACTATCCGAACTGATATTGAGCGGGGCTATTGAAATGGAAAAAGCCATCAAGGAGCTGAAGGATATGAACAACGTACGCAGCATTGCCGATTCGTGCATCCGTATCAACAGTATCGAAAACCAGGCCGATGACGTTTTTGACCGTGCCGTGGCCGATCTGTTTCTGTATGAGAAGGACGCCGTTAAACTCATCAAATACAAGGAGATATTGGCAGGCCTCGAAACCGCCACCGATATGTGCGAAGATGTGGCCAACGTAATGGAAACCATTTTGGTGAAGAACGCGTAACAATACACCGCCGGGCCGGTATTCCGGCCTGACGTTTAGGTATGATCGCGTTTATTTATTAGTTTCGTACAGACTAAATATTTATCATTGCCGTTTTAGAGCAAATAGCACATTATGACCAAAGCATTCCGTATACCTGTATTCGCCTTACTTTTATTATCATCAGCTGCTTCGGCACAAATAAAGCTGCCTGCGTCGATCAAGTCGCTAACCGGCGGGTCGTCAGGCTCGGGTACGCCGACAACCCTGGAGATCGGTACCGCGCTTAAAGATGCGCTGACGCAGGGTACTACCAAAAGCTCGGATAAACTATCGGCCGTCGACGGGTTTTTTGGTGATGCCGCCGTGAAGATATTGTTCCCACCCGAGGCGCAAAAGGTTGAGAGCCGCTTGAGGCAATTAGGCCAGGGGGCGCTTTGCGATAAGATCATCCTGTCGCTAAACCGTGCCGCCGAGGATGCTGCCGGGCAGGCCAAGCCGATATTTATCGACGCGATCAAGCAAATGACTTTGGATGATGTGCAAAAGATATTACTGGGGAGCAACGATTCGGCAACGCAGTATTTCAGGCGCACTACTACAACGGCCCTTGTTGCCGCCTTTAAACCTGTTATTGAAAAAAGCCTGGGTAAAACCGGCGCTACCCAATATTACAGCCAGGGTGCAACCATCTACAACAAAATACCATTTGTAAGCAAGGTTAACCCGGATATTGTGGATTATGCCTGCCAGAAAACGGTCGACGGCCTGTTCATCAAAATAGCGGCCGAAGAGCTGAATATCCGCACCAACATCGGCGCCCGCCCGAACCCGGTAATGCAAAAAGTATTCGGCTTTGCGGCAACGAAGATGTGATTGTGTTTACTACCGTGTCATTTCGATAGGGCAAGGGTAGGAATGTGTGCAGGTGCGAGAGAGAAATCTTCTGCTATTAGTAAAATTTCGCGCATATCGCTGTAGGTTTCCCCTCATCCCATTCCCTGATCCCTAACTATATTCGTCGAAATGTCAGGGGGTAATTAGAGGGAACTATCTTAGCTGAACAAAATCAGCAACTGCCCTTTCTCAACTTTATCAGCAGGTTTTATTTTAATGCTTTTGATGATAGCGTCGGCAGGGGCTTTGATGATGTTTTCCATTTTCATGGCTTCGAGCACGAACAGGTTATCGCCTTTTTTCACCTCAGCGCCTTCGGCAACTAAAACTTTCAATACCAGGCCCGGCATCGGAGCTTTGATATCGGCCACCTTATTGCTGTTGAGGTTGCTCATGCCGAGCTGCTCGAGCAGGGCGTCGAACTGGTCCTTGGCTTTTACCTGGTAAGTATTGCCGTTTACTTTGATCTCGGCTGTCTTGACCGCGCGATCCAGGCTAACCACCTCAACCCTGTACGATTGGTTTTTGCTGATGATATGGTACATACCGGCGCCAAGCTTGCTGATATCGGCTTTTACCTCATTATTGTTGATGCTGAGCACGTCTTTTTTCAGGGTGGTTTCGAAGCTGAAACTATCGTTTACTTTGATGCTGTACATGGTTTATTGGGTTAGTACGTACTGAACTAAATTAGCGCCCATTTTTAAGGCTTTTAAGCGCGATTCCTGCGTATCGTTAGGGTAAGTGCCGAAATCTTCCCAGCCGTTGCCTAAATCGCATTCGTAAGTGTAAAAGCAAACCAGCCGGCCTTTATAGATCAGCCCGAAACCCTGGGCGCGTTTGCCGTCGTGCTCGTGTATTTTGGGAAGGCCGTTCGGGAAATCGAACTTTTGGTGATAGATGGGATGGTTGACGGGTAGTTCGGCAAACTCCAGTTCGGGGAATACCTTTTTCATTTCGCGGCGGATAAATTTATCGAGGCCGTAGTTATCGTCGATATGCAGAAAGCCGCCGCCGATCAGATACTTGCGCAGGTTGGCTGCCTCCTGGTTGGAGAAGATGACGTTTCCGTGCCCCGTGAGAAAAATGAAAGGATAGTTGAACAGCTCGGCGCTGCCTACCTCAACTGTTTCATCCTGCTGCTGAAAATTGGTTTTGAGGTTTTCGTTGCAAAAGGCGATGAGGTTGGGCAGCGCGGTACGGTCGCCATACCAATCGCCGCCGCCATTGTATTTTACCTTGGCCATTTTATAGGTAGGCACGCTGAAGCCGCTGAACAGCAACAGGCAAACTATAGCGATGACCGGGTATATCCTCATGGGCGGTTTAAAAAATTGATCTCGAAGCAGGCCTCCAGTGCGGCCGTTTCAGTACGTAAACGACTTTCGCCTAAAGTTATTGGTTCAAATCCATTTTGCAAAGCATCGCCGATCTCTTTTTGGGTAAAATCGCCTTCGGGGCCAATCATCACCAAATAGTTACCATTGGGTTTGATGAGTTTTCGGATGCCGGCTTTTTCGCCCGGCTCGCAATGCGCAATAAACTTCTGTTCGTTTTTGCTTTGCGCGATGAATTTTTGAAAGGCGACAGGTTCGTTTAAAAGCGGATGATAAGCTTTGAGCGATTGCTTGATGGCCGCAGTGATGATCTTGTTCAAACGTTCGGCCTTGGCTTCTTTGCGCTCTGAGCGCTGGCAGATGATGAGCGATATCTCGTCGATGCCGATCTCGGTCGCTTTTTCTAAAAACCACTCCAGGCGTTCGATGTTTTTGGTTGGCGCTACGGCAATGTGCAGGTAATGATTGCGTTTGCCGAATTCCTGTTGCTGTGATAATAATTTCAGGGCAACTTTTTTGGGGTGCGGGTCGGCGATCTCGGCTTCGTATAAACCGCCCTTACCGTCGATCAATTGAACATGCTCGCCGTTTTGCAGGCGCAATACCCGTATGGCGTGTTTGCTTTCCTCTTCGCTCAGGTAATACAGGGGCGAATCGGCAATATCGGGTGTGTAAAATAGCTGCATGGCGGTAGGTTTAATGCAGGTCTATCGCGTCCGACTCGTTGATTAACAGTTCGAGCTTGACCGATTCGATGTTCTGATCGGATTTTTTGAGCACGGTGATGTTGTAACCGTTCGATTCCTTTTGCTCGCCGACCTCGGGTATCTTACCAAAAATTTCGCCCAGCCAGCCCGATACGGTATCAAAATCGCCGTCTTCGGGTAAGTCGTGCGGCAGGTGCCCGTTTACATCGTATATCGGTGCAAGCGCATTTACGACGAACTCGCGCTCGTTCAGTTTTTCTACGATCGGTTTTTCTTCATCGTATTCGTCCTGTATCTCACCTACCAGCTCTTCCACAATATCTTCGAGCGTAACCATGCCGGCGGTACCGCCAAACTCGTCGGATACGATAGCGATCTGGATGCGTTTTTGCTGCAGCTCGGCCATCAGGTCGTTGATCTTTTTGGTTTCGGGCACAAAGTACGGCTTGCGGATAATTTCCCGCAAAACTATATCCTGGTTGCGTGCAAGCAGGGCCAGGATATCCTTGGCATGAACGATGCCGACTATCTTATCGATCACATCATCGTACACCGGCATACGCGAATAGCCTTCGGTAATGATACTTTCGAGCAGTTCTTCCTTGGTGGTATTGATGTCTACGCCCGAAATTTTGGTACGCGGCACCATGATGTTTTTTACCACGCGCTCGTTGAAATCAAAAACATTTTGGATCAGTTCGTGCTCGCTCGAATCCAAAGCGCCGGTTTCTTTGCCTTGTTCCAGCAGGTATTGCAACTCTTCCGAACTGTGGTGCGCCTCGCCTCCGGGCACGGTATTGATGCCCAATATCCGCAAAATAAAAGTGGCGAAGGTATTGAGCGTCCAGATAAAGGGTTTGAATACCGCAAAGAAGATACGTAACGGAACCGACACGGCCATTACGGTACGTACCGAGCGTTGTATGGCTACGGATTTTGGCGCCAGCTCGCCAAATACGATATGAAAAACGGTAATGAGAGTAAACGCCGCAACATGGCTGATGTTGACAACTACGTTAGAGGTGATATTCAACCCGACAAGATTGAAGAGATTGAGCATAATGGCGCTTACCACGCCTTCGCCCACCACACCTAAACCAAGCGAAGCGATGGTGATACCCAATTGCGTAGCAGCCAGGTAACCATCCAGGTTGAACAGGATGGCTTTGGCAACTTTGGCCACTGCGCTGCCTGTTTTGGCCTGCAGTTCGATCTGTGAGCCTCGTACCCTGACCATGGCAAACTCGGCAGCAACAAAAAAGCCGTTCAGGGCAACCAGTGCCAGCGTGGCAAATATGTAAAAACCGCTTATGTTGAGGTCGGGAGGGGCCATTTATAGGTTTTGAGTTGGAAAAGTAGACTTGTACAAGTCCAGTGCTTCGGTAATTACCTTATAGGCATACCGTTGCCCCATCAAATGCTCGATGGTTACGTTTTTGCCTTCCAGTTTTTTGTAATCCTGGAAAAAACGCACGATCTCTTTCATGGCGTGCGGCGGCAATTCAGTCAGTTCGTTGATGTAGTTGACCGACATATCGTTTTTGGCTACCGCGATGATCTTATCATCCTGCTCGCCGTTATCAACCATGTGCATCACACCGATAACCTGTGCCTCGATGATCGACATCGGGTAAACATCGACAGAGCATAAAACCAGGATATCCAGCGGGTCCTTATCGTCGCAATAGGTTTGCGGTATGAAGCCGTAGTTTGCCGGGTACATTACCGATGAAAACAGCACGCGATCTAACTTTAAAAGGCCCGAATCTTTATCTATTTCGTATTTGGCTTTTGAGCCCTTGGGTATTTCGATGATCGCGTTAACGATGTTTGGTATATTTTCGCCAGGCGATACCTGGTGCCATGGGTGTTGTGTACTCATTTATTAATTTCTGTATGTGTGTTATCGTCAATATTGCTGTTAGTTAACCGCTTTCTTACTAAAGCTACAATAAGCGGAATTGTTGTAACTATTATTAAACCAATTACAATATATTGTAAATAGTCTTGTATCTGATCGGGATATTTGCGTCCTAAAAAATAACCTGTTAAGGTTAGTATGGTTACCCAGGCAATGCTGCCTATCAGATTGTAAAAAGTAAACCGTTTAAAATCAACCCGTACAATTCCCGCAAAGATAGGGGCAAAAGTTCTAATTATGGGGAGAAATCTTCCAATTATCAGCGCTTTTCCACCATGCTTGGTATAAAACTCTTCGGCCGTGCGCACGTAACGCTTTTTAAAGAACCAGGAGTCGTTGCGGGTAAACAACACATCGCCTGTCCGGTAACCAAACCAATATCCTACGTAATTACCCAGAAATCCTGCCATCACCAGGCTGACTATCAAAAAATAAACAGAGGTATGCAGCATCCCGTTTGCGCAAAATATACCTGCCAGAACTAAGAGATAATCGCCGGGGAGAAAGAAACCGAAAAATAAACCGGTTTCGGCAAAAACAACCACAAGCAGCAGATAAAGCCCACCGTGTTCAATAATCTCCTGCGCCCTGGTTAAATGCCTTAGGTGTTCCCAGAAATTTTCCATTCAGATGGTTATAAAACTACGAATATTAACCGGTTTGTTACACCGGAAAATATTATATTAAGGTAGTTAAAAAAACCGGGTATACACCAATAACTATAGTTATTAATGCTGATAGTCCTAAAACAAGGGTGAAATAAGCCGGGACGGAAAGTTCGGTACGTTCGGCCGGGTTAAAATACATGGCAACAATTACCCTGAAATAATAGTAAATGCTGACAATGGCGTTAATAACGGCGATAATAACCAGGACATACTGATATTGCGACAAGGCACCCGAAAACATGAAGAATTTGCCGATGAAGCCTGCGGTTAGCGGAATGCCGGCCAACGATAACATCGAAATGGTTAGCATCAGCGCCAGGAAAGGGTTCTTTTTGGCGAGCCCGTCGAAAGCTTCGAAACGATCGCTGCCCGATTGCTGCTGTACCAGTATCAATACCGCGAAAGCGATGATCGAAGCGATTGAATATGCCGTGGCATACAAAAATACCGAGTTATTGGAGCTGGCACCCAAAGCCACGATAGCAAACAGCAAATAGCCCGCGTGCGAAATACTCGAGAATGCCAGCATACGTTTAAAGCTTTGCTGATATAGCGCTGTGATATTGCCTACGAACAGGGTGATAATGGTAATGATGAGCAGGGTCGGCGTCCACAGGTTGGCTACCGGGACAAAACACGTTGAGAACAAACGCAGGAAAGCCGCGAAGCCGGCAGTTTTTACTACGGTCGACATGAAAGCGGTGATCAGCGTAGGCGAGCCTTCGTACACGTCGGGTGTCCAGAAGTGGAACGGGGCCGCACCGACTTTAAAGCACAGGCCAACGATCATCAATAAGATACCGCTGTAAAACAGGTAAAAGAACGGTTCGCTTGAGCGCGGGTGCAGGATAGCCCAATCGCGTATGCCATCCAGGTTAAACGAACCAGTGGCGCCGTAAATGAGCGTTATGCCTAACAGCAAAAAGCCGGTCGAAAACGCGCCCATTAAAAAATATTTTAACGAAGCCTCATTCGAAGCAAAATCCTGCTTTTTGATACCGGCAAGGATATATAAACTTACCGACATGATTTCGACACCGATAAACAGCATCACCATATTGTGGTACGACAGCATAACGATGATGCCTGCAAGCGCGAACAGGATGATGGAATAATATTCGGCAACGTGATCGCTGATGCGTTCGAAATAATCTTTGGAGAGCATCAGGATCAATATGGTAGAAAGGATAGTAATACCCGAAAAAGCGATCGCATAATTGTCGAACAGCATCATCCCGTTGAAAATAGGATGATTGTACTGGCTCCAGTCGGCCACAGCAAAACCTAAAGCCGCCAGCAGGCCAATAATAGTTACCGGGAGTAAAGCTTTTTTAAACTTATACAATCCCAGGTATAAAAGAATGATTGGTAAAACAGAAATGATGATTAAAGTATTCATGATTTACTTAGCTGAGAATGTTTTAACGTTTACCTGCTGGATAAGAGTTTTTACGCTTGCCTCGGACAGGTGCAGGACAGATTGCGGGTACACACCCAGGAAAATAATAAGCGCGCAGATGATCAGCAGAACTGCTTTTTCAGAACCGTCGATATCGGTAAATAAAGCAGTAAGGCTATTGGTTTCGCCCTGCATCACCTTTTTGTACATGCGCAGCATATATACCGCGCCAAAGATGATGGTTAAGCCGGCCACGACAGATAGCCAGATGTTATATTGATAAACACCGTCGAGCAATAAAAACTCGCCGATAAAGCCGTTGGTTAGCGGTAGCGCCACGGTACCCAGCAAAATGATGAGGAACTTGACAGCAAATTGCGGTGCCACTTTTGAAATACCGCCCAACTGATCGATATCACGGGTGTTTAAACGGCGGCTGATGATATCCATCACAAAAAATAAACCCACTACGTTGATACCGTGATTAAGCATCTGGATGATGGCGCCTTGTACGCCCTGGATGTTCCAGGCAAATATACCGGCAGCGATAAGCCCAACGTGCGCAATGGATGAATAGGCTATTAAACGCTTGCCGTCTTTTTGGTTAAAGGCGATTAACGAAGCATAAACAATGCCGATAACAGCCAGGACGATAACGTACGGGCCGCTGTTTTCTAAACCGGCAGGCGCGATCGGGATCAGCCAGCGGATAGCGCCGTAAACGCCCATTTTAAGCATGATGCCGCTCAACAACATAGTACCAGCCGTTGGCGATTCGGTATAGGTATCGGGCTGCCAGGTATGAAACGGGAATATTGGCATCTTAATGGCAAAGGCTAAAAAGAATGCCCAGAACACCATGTTTTGCTGGCCGCTGCTTAAATGCAGATCGTAAAATGCCTGCAGGTCGTAGCTCTTATAGGGTGTTTGCAGGTACAGGTAAATGATGCCCAGCAGCATAAACAGCGAGCCTGCAAAAGTGTAGATAAAAAATTTGAGCGTAATGCGGATACGATCGGCGCCACCCCACAGTGCGCAGATAAAATAGATGGGTATTAAGGCAACTTCCCAGCCTACGTAAAACAAAAAGCCATCTAACGCGGTGAATACCGTGAGCAAACCTGCCTGCATAAACAGGATGAGCGCATAAAAAACGCCCGGTTTATTATACTGGTGTTTAAAGGTGCTTAAAGTAATAATGGGCACAAGCAGGGTTGTAAGCAATACCAATACCATGCTGATGCCATCGATACCGGCGTGGAAACGGATACCGAACTGATCGATCCACGGAGAATCGACCAGGAACTGGACACTCGAATCGGGAACGAACTGGGTTAAAAAGCCCACCGCCACCGCCAGCTCGGCCAGGCCGAAAAACAACGCCGCGGTTTTAGCCGCCGACCCTTTAAAGAACAAGGTGACAAGCGCGCCGATCAGTGGTAAAAAAAGGAGTATAGAAACCGTCATTATAATATCTTATAAATGCCCTTTAAAATCTGAATAAGTTATAAACCAGTACGGCAATAATGCCTGCAACCATGATGAAAATATAGAAACCCACGTTACCGTTTTGCACCAGGCGAAGGTCCTTACTTGCTTCCATCGAACCCTTACCAAGGCCGTTCACAAAACCGTCGATACCCAGCAGGTCGACAATTTTGTAGAAGAATACAGATAATGCATCCAGCGGCTTGCGAATGATGGCATCGTAAATTTCGTCGATATAAAATTTATTGTACGACAGGTTGGTGAATGCCGGGCGCTCTTCGGTATCGGCAACCGGCAACTCGCCTTTACTAACGTATTTGCCGTATGCCCATGCCATTGCAACAAGTGCGATAACTACGGAAACAATCATCAGGCCCCATTCGGTTGATGATGAGACTTCCAGCTTGGAGGTACGTTCAATAGCGGTTGAAGCTTTAAACACCGGGGCCAGGAAGTTTTGTAACCAGTGGCCGCCACCCATAATTTCGGGGACGTTGATAAAACCGCCCACAACGGATAATACGGCCAGAACAATTAATGGGATGGTGATGGAGGAAGGCGATTCGTGCAGGTGATGCTCCTGTTCGTGCGTGCCGCGGAACTTACCCCAGAAGGTTAAGAACATCATGCGGAACATATAGAAAGAAGTGAGCATAGCCCCCAAAACACCAATTATCCAAAGAACAGGAAAGCCTGGGTTATGTGCATAAACATGTGCCAGGATCTCATCTTTTGAGAAGAAGCCCGCAAATGGCGGGATACCCGCTATGGCGATGGTGCCGATGAGCATCGTTGCAAAAGTTACCGGAAGTTTACCGCGCAAACCGCCCATGTTACGCATATCCTGCTCGCCGCTAACGGCGTGGATAACCGAACCTGCGCCTAAGAACAATAAAGCTTTGAAAAAAGCGTGGGTTAATACGTGGAAGAAAGCGCCGGTATAAGCGCCAACGCCCAGGCCCAAAAACATATAACCCAGTTGCGATACGGTTGAATAAGCCAGTACCTTTTTAATATCGGTTTGGGTGAGGGCGATTAAAGCTGCCAAAACCAGCGTCATTAAACCGATAACGGCAATGATGTGCATGGTTACAGGCGCCAGGGTGAACAAAATGTTCGAGCGGGCTATCATATACACACCGGCGGTTACCATAGTTGCGGCATGTATTAAAGCCGAAACAGGCGTGGGGCCGGCCATCGCGTCGGGCAGCCAGGTGAATAGGGGTATCTGTGCCGATTTACCGGTTGCACCGATAAACAGCAGGATAGTGATCAGTAAGACTGTAGTATTGCCGCTGTGCAGCGATTCGGCTTTGTGGAACACATCGGCGAAAGCCACCGAACCAAAAGCGTTAAAGATAACGAAGATGCCAATCAGGAAACCAAGGTCGCCTATACGGTTCATCACGAAAGCTTTTTTGGCAGCATCTGCGTAAGCGCCGTTGCTGTACCAGAAACCGATGAGCAGGTAAGAGCATAAGCCCACACCTTCCCAACCAATGAACATCACCACATAGTTCGAGCCCAGCACCAGGAGCAACATGAAAAACACGAACAGGTTAAGGTATGAGAAGAATTTGCCAAAGCCGGCATCATCGTGCATATAGCCTGCCGAATAAACATGGATCAAAAAGCCTACGCCGGTGATGATGAGCAGCATGATGGCGCTCAGCTGATCGACCAGGAAGGAAAACTGGATATCGAGTTTTCCAACTCTGATCCAGTCGAACAGGTTTACTGTGAAACCGCCTGTTTTGTTCACCTGCATAAAAGCGGCTACGCTGATACAGAATGATGCAAAAACAACCGCGCTGCCAATAAAGCCGATAAGGCCTTTCGACAAGGTATTGCGGCCAAGTCCGTTAATCAAAAACCCGATTAACGGAAGTACGGGAATAAGCCAGATGTAGTTAGTTACCATTTATATATCGCTTTAGAGGTTAAAGCCCTCTTGATTATTTCATGAGCTCGCTTTGCTCGGTTCTTGACTCTTGATTCTATTCCTAATGTTTCAGCCTGTTCAGTACGTTAATATCCAGCGAGTTGGTGTTTCGATAGATCATGACGATGATGGATAAACCAACCGCTACCTCGGCAGCGGCGAGCGCCATAATAAAAAACACGAATACCTGGCCCGTGGCATCGCCGCGGTAGGCCGAAAATACGGTGAGCAACAGGTTAACCGCGTTCAGCATCAGCTCGACCGACATAAAGATGACGATGGCGTTGCGGCGGATCAATACACCGGTTACGCCGATAGCAAAAATGATGGCGCATAAAATGATGTAATGATTGAGCGGTATGGTTTGTATATTTTGCGTTAGCGTATTCATAGCTTAAGCGTTTGATTTATCTTTAGTGGCCAGTAAAACAGCACCTACCATTGCCGAAAACAACAGGAGCGACGATACCTCGAAAGGCAATAAAAACTCGCCGAACAATACTTTGCCTAAATGTTTAACCAGGCCCAGGTCGGCAGTTTTTAATACCACCGGCTCAGAAATGCCCAGCGCCTTTACCGATGCCACAATGGTTGCCAGCAAGCAGCCGCCGCCAACAACCGAGGCAATTTTAACCACGGCTTTTTTAACAGGCTCGGTATCTTTATTGAGGTTGAGAAGCATGATGACGAACAGGAAAAGTACCATGATGGCGCCCATATAGACAATGAAATTCACCACGGCCAGGAACTGTGCGTTCAGCAAAATGTAATGGATGGTAAAGGTGAAGAATGTCAATATCAGATACAGCACACTGTGTACCGGGTTTTTTGAGAAAATAACCAGCAGTGCGAACAGTATGGATAAAAATGCGATAAAGTAAAATAAACTCATCTGTATAATTACAAAATCCTTTGCCCGCATTTTGAGGACGGGCAAAGGTATAAAACTTCCTTATTGATTTAGAGGCTTCTCCACTAATTTGTCTTTGCCGTAAATAAAGTCTTTACGTGTAAAGCTCGACGGAACGATGTCGCCATCCAGGTAAATAGCTTCTTTAGGACAGGCCTCTTCGCACAAGCCGCAAAAAATGCAGCGCAGCATATTGATCTCGTATACAGCGGCGTACTTCTCTTCGCGGTACAAATGTTCTTCGCCTTTCTGGCGCTCGGCGGCTATCATCGTGATGGCTTCGGCCGGGCAACTCAGGGCGCACAAACCACAGGCAGTGCAACGCTCACGGCCTTCCTCATCGCGCTTAAGCGAATGCTGGCCACGGAAGTTTTCGGAAAACTCGCGTTTTTGCTCGGGGTATTGAATGGTTACGCTTTTGCGGAAGAAGTGCTTCCCGGTAATGCGCAAACCGCTCAAAATGGCAGGCAGGTATGCCCGCTCTAAAAAATTGAGTGGTTTTGATTCGATTACCTTACGGCGATTAGTTAATTGTTCCATATTTAAATAGCGCTAATCTCTCACTTAAAATTATAAATCAACCCGGTTATCACGATGTTGACGATGGCCAGCGGGATGAGGATCTTCCAGCCCAGGTCCATCAGCTGATCGTAGCGGAAACGGGGGATGGTCCATCGTACCCACATAAAGAAGAAGATGAAGGCCACGATCTTGATAAACAGTACCAGTGTACCAACCAGCGGCCCCCAGGTTAAGCCTAAATGGGCATTAACCACATCCATAAACGGATAGTTATAACCTCCAAAGTACAGGGTTGCCATTACTGCCGACGATACAAACATATTGATGTACTCGGCAAACAGGTAAAAGCCCAGTTTCATGGATGAATATTCGGTATGATAACCGCCAACCAGCTCGGTTTCGCACTCGGGCAGGTCAAAAGGCGAACGGTTAGTTTCCGCGAAAGCGCAAACCATAAACAGCAGGAAGCCTAAAGGCTGTTTAAATACGTTCCAGGTGAACCAGTGGCCGTTCCAGAAACCGTGTTGCTGTGCAGTGATATCGCGTAAGCTGAGGGTGCCGGTGATCATCAATAAAGCGATGATAGAGAGGCCCATGGCAATTTCGTAACTGATATTTTGCGACGCCGCGCGGATTGCTCCCAACAGCGAGTATTTGTTATTGGATGCCCAGCCGCCGATCATGATGCCGTAAACGCCTAATGATACTACGCCGAAGATATACAGAACGCCAACGTTGATATCGGTAACCTGCAGATCGACCACAGTTGAACCGATAACCATTTGCTGGCCCCATGGAATAACCGCGGAACCGATACAGGCCGTCATGATAGCCAGCGATGGCCCGACGATGAACAGAAAGGGATTTGCCCGGGTTGGGATGATCTCCTCCTTCATAAACATTTTAGCGCCATCGGCTAAAGGCTGCAGAATACCCAGCGGGCCCGCGCGGTTAGGGCCAACCCTATCCTGAAAAAAAGCCGCCACCTTACGCTCGGCATAGGTTGAATACATGGCCGCCAACAGGCTTATGCCGAAGATTACGACAATGAGGATAAATTTTTGAGCGATTAGAGCAAATTCCATTGATTATAAGCGTGTTTGACGTTCAAATTGTTCTTTATTGGCTTCAACCAGCAGCGGGTTTGTTTTAACAACGGGCAGCGGTATCAGCGTTTCGTAATGGTTTGAACTGATAACCGAGTGGTGCGAAATTTTTCGCGGGCCTTCGATCACCCAGTCGCTGGTTTTCTTTTTATCAAAACGGCAGGTGTTGCAGATGAACTCTTCCACCTCGCCGTAAACATCTTTACGTGCGGTAACGCGTAAAACATCTTCGCCCTTGTACCAGAGTGTTACCTTACCGTTGCACTTTTCGTGATCGCAATCGCGGTGTGCGTCGACCGGTTTAGTGAACCATACGCGGTTTTTAAAGCGGAAAGTTTTATCGGTTAAAGCGCCTACCGGGCACACATCGATCACGTTACCCGAAAAATCGTTATCTACCGCAGCATGGATATAAGTTGATATTTCGGAATGATCGCCCCGGTTTAAAATACCGTGGATACGGTGATCGGTGATCTGATCGGCTGTGAACACGCAGCGGTAGCAAAGGATGCAGCGCGTCATGTGCAGCTGTATCTTATCGCCGATATCGATCTTCTCGAAGGTGCGGCGGTCGAACTCGTAACGGGTTTTAGCCGCGCCGTGCTCGAAGCCCAGGTTTTGCAGGTCGCACTCGCCCGCCTGGTCGCAAATAGGGCAATCCAGCGGGTGGTTAAGGAGCAGCATCTCTACAATACCCTTGCGCGCTTCCACAACTTCGGGCGAAGTGATGTTCTGCACTTCCATACCATCCATTACCGTGGTGCGGCATGATGCTACCAGTTTGGGCATAGGGCGAGGGTCTTTTTCGGATCCTTTGCTCACCTTTACCAAACAGGTACGGCATTTACCGCCGCTGCCCTGCAGCTTTGAATAATAGCACATCGCCGGCGGAACGATATCGCCACCTATCATCCTTGCGGCGTTAAGGATGCTTGTCCCGTCGGGCACTTCAATGCTAATTCCGTCTATAGTTACTTTCATAAGCCCCCTCTAAATCTCCCCCTAAAAGGGGAGACTTTTGAATTTTATGTTTCTTATATATCTTTTATAATCAATTCCTCTTTGCCTTTCTCAAAGTCCTCCCTTCCGGGGAGGATTTAGGAGTGGCTTATGCTACCGGCTCCGGTGCCGGTAACGGATCGGCGTAATGGGCCAAGCCAAAGTTACCGGCCAGCGCTGCCGATGGGTTAGTTACATGCCATTCAAACTCGTCGCGAAAATGGCGGATGGCGCTGGCTACCGGCCAGGCTGCCGCATCGCCCAACGGGCAAATGGTATTACCTTCAATTTTTTTCGACACGTCGACCAGCAGGTCCATATCGCTCATTTTGCCGTGGCCGTACTCTAAACGGTGCAGCACTTTTTCCATCCAGCCGGTACCTTCGCGGCAAGGCGAACATTGGCCGCAGCTTTCGTGGTGATAGAAACGGGTAAAGTTCCAGGTGTTGCGAACAATACACTGGTCTTCATCAAAAGCGATAAAACCGCCCGAACCCATCATGGTGCCGGTAGCAAAGCCACCGTCGGACAGGGATTCGTAGCTCATTAAGCGCGGCGCTAAGGCTGCGGTTTTGAGGAACAGGTTAGCCGGTAAAATAGGCACCGATGAACCACCGGCGACTACCGCTTTTAAACGTTTGCCATTGGCGATACCACCGCAATATTCGTCGGAATATAAAAACTCTTCGACAGGCAGGCCTAAGTCGATCTCATAAATGCCGGGTTTAACCAGGTTGCCGCCGGCCGAGATCAGTTTGGTGCCGGTACTGCGGCCGATACCGATCTTGGCGTATTCTTCGCCGCCATCGCGGATGATGGGTACTACCGCCGCGATCGACTCGACATTGTTTACCACCGTAGGGCAACCCCACAAACCGGCAATAGCCGGGAATGGCGGTTTAATGCGCGGGTTACCGCGTTTACCTTCGAGCGATTCGATCAGCGCGGTTTCTTCGCCGCAGATGTAGGCGCCGCCGCCGGGTTGTACGTACAACTCAAGGTCGTAACCGGTGCCTAAAATATTTTTACCCAAAAAACCTTTTGCTTTTGCTTCGGCGATGGCCTTTTCGAGGATGCGGATCTGCGGCATCATTTCGCCGCGAACGTAGATGTACGATACGTTAGCGCCCAATGCAAAGCTCGAGATGATCATCCCCTCGATCAATAAATGCGGGATATAGGTCATCAGGTAACGGTCTTTAAACGTTCCGGGTTCCGATTCGTCGCCATTGCAAACCAGATAACGTGCTTTGCCTTCGGGTTTAGCCAGGAAGCTCCACTTCATACCGGTTGGGAAACCCGCACCACCGCGGCCGCGTAAGCCCGATTTCTTCACCTCCTCGACGATCTCGTCGGGCGTTAATGTTTTTAAAGCTTTTTCGACAGCAGCATAGCCGCCTTTTGAGCGGTAAACATCAAAGGTATTGATGCCGGGTACATTGATATGTTCTAATAAAAGTTTGCGTCCCATGGTTGCTAATAGATCCTTTTAGTAAGCTTATAATAATTAATATGCCTTATTATACAGGTTGCCAGCGCTACGCCGAGCAAGGGGTAAAAAATTACCGGGTATGTTTTCAAATCGCCGGTAGCTACAATGGTAGCCGACGCTGCCGCAAACAAAACATCAGATAATATTAAGGTTGCGGCCGTCATCGCATCAATTTTTTGCCTTTGCTGTTAAATCCGCTATTAAAGTGTCCACCTTTTCGGCTGTTAAATTTTCGTAAAAAGTATATTCGGGGCCAATCTGCAGTACCGGGCCGAAACCGCAGGCTGCCAGGCACTCCACACCCCGCCAGCTGAATAAGCCGTCGGGTGTAACTTCGCCTTCTTTAACCCCTAATTTTTGTTCGATATAATCCATGATCTTTTCGGCGCCGACCAGGCAGCAGGGGCCGGTACGGCAAACTTCCAGCAGGTATTTACCCTGTGGGCGCATTAAAAACATGGTATAAAAAGTAGCCACCTCGTAAACTTCGATGGGCTGTATGCTCAAATAATCGGCAACGGCATCCATAGCTGGGGCGCTTACCCAGCCGTATTCGGCCTGTACCAAATGTAAAATGGGCAGCAGGCCGGCTTTTTGTTTTCCTTCCGGATAGCGGCTCACCACATCGGCCATTTTAGCGGTTAATTCAGCTGAAAAAGTAACCGGCTCTTGTTTTTCCTCAACTCTAAGCATCTAATTCTCCTGCTATAATATTTAAACTACTCATGTTTATAATGGCATCCGATAAGAGCATGCCGCGGCTCATGGGCGCATACATCTGGTAATTGATGAAGCTTGGCCTGCGGAAATGCAGCCTGTACGGCGTACGGCCGCCATCGCTTAACAGGTAAAAACCTAATTCGCCGTTAGCGCCTTCAACCGAGTGGTATACCTCGGTTTTTGGTGTATCGATCTCGCCCATCACGATCTTGAAGTGATAGATGAGCGCTTCCATATTGTTGTAAACTTCTTCTTTTGGCGGCAGGTAAAACTCGGGCACATCGGCGTGGAAAATGCTTGAGTCTTCTTTCTCTAATTTAGCCATGGCCTGCTCAATAATGCGCAGGCTTTGCCACATTTCTTCATTACGCACCAGAAAGCGGTTGTAAACATCGCCGTTGCTGCCAACCGGCACCTCGAAATCGAAGTCCTCGTAAGAGCTGTATGGCTCCTGGGCGCGTACATCGTAATCAACGCCGGCAGCGCGCAAAAGCGGGCCGCTCCAGCTGTAGCTTAAAGCGGTCTCGGCAGTTACCGCGGCAACATCTTTGGTACGGTCGATAAAGATACGGTTACGGGTAAACAGCGCTTCGAACTCTTTTAACACGGGCGGGAAGCCGGTTAAGAATGATTTTATTTTGGCGAATGCGATATCGTTAAAATTACGCTCGAAACCGCCTATGCGGCCAATGTTGGTGGTTAAACGCGAACCGCATATCTCTTCGTAAATTTCGTATACATGCTCGCGCCATTGCATCATGTATAAAAAGCCGGTAAAGGCGCCGGTATCCACACCCAATACGCCGTTACACACGATGTGATCGGTAATGCGGGCCAGTTCCATGATGATAACGCGCAGATATTCGACGCGTTTAGGCAATTGGATGCCCAACAATTTCTCAACCGTCATGTGCCAGCCCATGTTGTTGATCGGCGATGAACAGTAGTTCAAACGGTCGGTCAGCGGGGTGATCTGGTAAAACGGGCGGTGCTCGGCGATCTTTTCGAACGCGCGGTGAATATAGCCTATAGTTGATACGCCGCTAACAATGCGCTCGCCATCCAGCTCGAGCACGTTCTGGAACACGCCGTGCGTGGCCGGGTGTGTTGGCCCGAGGTTTAAGGTCGAGGTTTCGTTTTGCGGGTCGTTGTCTGTAAAAACAGGATGATTCTGCATTCTTTATATGAAATATTATCTTCCAAAGAAATAATCTCTTTTATCTACTCGGTTCGGGTCTTCCAATGGGTATTCTTTACGCATTGGGAAAGCCGTCATATCGTCGACATTTAAAATACGGCGCAGGTCGGGGTGCCCGTCGAACAGGATCCCGAACAGGTCGTATGTTTCGCGCTCCATCCAGTTGGCGCCTTCCCAAATGTTAACTGCAGTTGGGATATGCACATCATCGGTAGTTAAAGCAACCTTTACCCGGATACGTACGCCGCCGGCCAGGTTGTGTACGTGGTATACAACAGCAAACTGCTTTTCCTTTTCGGGATAATGGATTGCGGTAATATCGGTAAGGTGGATGAAGTTCAGATCGGATTTGAGATAGCCTAATACGGCGATGATGTTTTCGCGGGCAGTTTCAACGGTTAAAAGGCCAAAAGGCTCGCCTTCGGGTATAATTTGATCGCCGAATTTAGCGGTCAGTTGCTGAAGCAGTTCTTCGTTAGATACTTTGGCCATTATTGAATTCCGTATTTAGCTAACAGATCGCGGTACGATGGGTCGTTACGGCGGCGGCCCGACTCGGTTTGTACCAGTTTTTGTATATTCATAAAACCATCGATAATGGCTTCGGGGCGCGGCGGGCAGCCCGGAACGTAAACGTCGACCGGGATGATCTCGTCGATACCCTGTAAAACCGAATAAGTATCAAATATGCCACCGCTTGATGCGCAGGCGCCGACAGCCATTACCCAGCGGGGTTCGGCCATTTGCAGGTATACCTGGCGCAGTACCGGTGCCATTTTTTTGGCGATGGTGCCCATTACCATCAGCAGATCGGCCTGGCGCGGCGAAAAGCTTAAACGCTCGGCGCCGAAACGCGACAGGTCGTAATGCGAGCCCATGGTTGCCATAAACTCGATGCCGCAGCACGAGGTGGCAAATGGCAGGGGCCACAACGAGTATGAACGGGCGAGACCCACGGCCTGATCGAGCCTTGTGGCAAAAAAACCGGAACCTTCAATACCAGGAGGGGCTTCAACTATCTGAATATCACTCATAGTTATAACATAAAAACTCATCCAAAAAGGATGAGTACAAATTTAGTAATTATATCGGCAACAGTGTTAAAAAAACACTAAGCCGTGTATTTGGAATGGTTCTAATTAATCCCAGTCTAACGCCTTCTTTTTTAGCACATAGATGAAGCCAAGCAGCAAAGTGCCCATAAAGATGAACATCTCGACCATGCCGGTGCCTTTCAGATCGCGGAAATTTACGGCCCAGGGGTACATAAAGATCACCTCGACATCGAACAGCACGAACAGGATAGCCACCAAAAAGTATTTGATGGAGATTGGCGTACGGGCGTTGCCGATAACTTCGATACCCGATTCGAACGTGCTGAGCTTATCGTCGGTTTTGCGTTTGGGGCCAAGCTTATGCGTGGCGAACATTGTTAACACAACGAAGCCTACAGCAACCACCATCTGGAAGATGATGGGCAGATAATTAACGGGAAAACTTTGTGGTTCCATGTGGCAAATATATAACCTTTGATTTTAAATTAAAAAGCCTCCCGAAGTACCGGGAGGCTTTATTTTATTTTCCTTTACCAGGGGTTGGCGGGGTTGACGGCGGTGCCGCCGGACCGCCGTGGCGTGCGTAATATTGCATCACCTGTTTGTTGGCAGGGTCGAGCTCTTTGGCCTTGCCCCAGTTTTCGGCAGCTTTGGCCTCATCTTTAGCAGTTAACTCGTAATAGAAACCTAAATAGATATAGGCTTCCAGTAAGCCTTTTTTGTTATTTACCGGGTCGCCGCCGGCTTCGGCTATGTATTCTTCATAAAAAGGTTTGGCCAGACCTTTAAATTTCGAACGGTCTTCAGATTCGCGATCGTCGGCAACTTCGGCACGTAACAACGTTACTGTTGCATTAGGCTTAGCCAGGTGGTGGTTTACATAGCTTAATGCAGTATCAGCTTTTACCAATAAGCTGGTATCAGGAGCAACTTTTGTTTTGGCATAGTTTCTTTGTTGGTCCTCAAAAGCATACTCGTAGCTGCGGCCCATGGTTAAGTAATCGCTCAGCTTGTGGTTTTTTGATTTTTTAATAAACAGATCATAGTTATCGGCGGCTGCGGCATATTTATGTTGTGAGTATAATGACCGGGCAATTTCGCCATAAATATCTGATTGGGTGGTATCTAAAGCTATCGCTTTTTTAAGGTTGACGATACCGAGCGAATCCTGGCCATTGGTTTTTAACGCAACCTGTGTACGACCCAAATAAACATAATCGCCGGGGATGATACGTTTAGGCGCTGCTTTTGATAACCAGGTATTTAAAGCCTGCAACGCGGCCGGGTAGTTGCCGTTTTCGTAAGCAGCATAACCCAGGTAACGGTAAACGCGCAAATCGGTATTGCCGGCTTTGGCCAGGTCGTTCGCTTCCTGCTCCAGGGTTTTCCAGTCTTTGGCGTACACCAAAAAGTCGGTGTAACGGAAACGCGACTCCAGCGAGCGGTCGGTCAGGTCTAAATATTTTTTGTAGAAATCAACCGCTTCTTTGTTTTTGGCGGCAGTTTGTTTCGGGTCGGCATTGGCGATCAGCAGATCGGTTTCGGCCATTTCGCGGTAAGCAGGGCCATAGTTCGGATCGAGTTTGATGGCTTCCTGGTAACCTTTAATAGCGTCGTCGAAGTTGCCAGCACCTTTGATCAATACAGCTTTGGCTACTTTAATGTTCGGGGCGTTGGGGTCTAAGGTTTCGGCATCGGCATAGCTGGTGTAAGCATGGTTGGCATCACCAAAAGCCTGATAGGCATCCCCGAGAGTTAGGAATAACTCGGGATCTTTAGACGGGTTTTTGCCGCCTAAGGTTTTTGCTTTCTCTAAAACTGCAATGGCAGCTTCGGCGCGTTTTTGTGCAATGGGCTTTTTGCCCAACAGGTATGCTTTGCCTATGTAAACATAGGGTTTGGTATCTTTACCGGCAAGCAGCATGGCTTTGTCAAAATTGGCCGACGCCGAAGACGCGTTGTTATCGGTCAGATCGACAGCGCCTAAGCCCACAATGTTTAATGCAGATTTTGGGTTAACTGCCAAGCCTTTATCAAATAAGATCTTGGCAGAGTCGGCATAATCCTGTTTAAGGTACACCCAACCGAGGTAAAAAAAGTTCTCGTCTTTAGTAGGTTGAGTAACCGTAAGGTTTTTCAACATGGATTTAGCCTTTTGATATTGTTCAGCATCGATGGCTTTTTTAGCGTCGGGCAGACTTTGCGCAAAAACTGATGAACCTATCAATATCAGGCCTAATGATGTGGTAACTAACTTGCTTGTTATTTTCATGGCTCAATTATTAATACTCTATATGTTTATTTTAGTTTGGATGTTTACTATGTTAATTATTTACCGAAGCTAACTTCGCGGGTCGGTATCGAATCGGGCAGCAACCCCGACCGTAAAACGATGCGCTGGCCGCGCTCGCTTTCGAGGAAGGTTGCAAACCCGGTTGCCAGGCCGCGCCTGCCGGTACTGTTTATAATATATAAAGAACGCTGCAACGGATACTGCCTCATAGCCAAACTATTTTGCGATGGCGTAAAATAGCTTTTCGGATCATCCTTGTTGCTCTCATCTTTAACCCCGACCATTTTAATCTTATCAACTAAAGCGGCATAGTATTTATCGGGCTCCAGCAGCCAGGTATAGCTTATAAAGCCTATGGCCTGCGGGTGTTCGCCAACGTATTTTATAACATCAACGTTTGATTTGAGCGCATAGATATTGTTTTGATTAAACTGATCTACGCCTGACAAATCTTTCAAATATCTTGTAATGCTGGAGTTTGGGTTATCAAACACGATGGTTTTATTGGTTTTAACCTCTCCCCTGAGCATTTTTTTTATTTCGGCAACCGAAGTTAATGTATCGGTCGACGCTTTATTGACGATCAGTGCCACGGCATCTATTGCAAAGCAATTGATCTCGGGCGGTAAAGTACGTTTACGCAGCAGGGCTAACTCGTCTGGCTTTAAATTACGGGCCAATATAGCTACCCTGATGCTATCATTTAAAAAAAGCCGTAACGCTTCGTTTTCGGTTTTGTAGATCATCTGAGGATCGGCCTCTTTGTTAGTGGCTTTAAAAATATAAAGCTCCTGATCTAATATCGGCGAAAAAGATTCGTCGGCAACAAACTGCGCTTTTCCGGTTATAAAGGTATCGTTATGCTCTTTTACCCCGGAGCTGCAACCGCTAAACAGCAATAATGAAGCCAAAAAAGAAAATAAAACCTGCGAACTATTTTTCATTTGGCTGTTTTTTAAACAAACGCGAAATGCGGATAACATCGTACACAATTATTAGCGAGCCAAATAAAACTCTTTGATACTTCGGCATATCAAGCGGGAACTTATCCCAAAAGATGATCATCAGCCCAAGTACGAGGAAAGCAATAAAAGTGATGATTCCTAAAATGAGGAGAAATCGCCTTGTGAGCGATTTCTCCCTATTGTTAAACTGTTGTAACATCGAATTAGTTCGCGTCGCCTAAACTAAAGTTTACAGGCAGGGTAAACTGTACACGTACCGGTTTACCGTTTTGTACGCCTGGTTTCCAGTGAGGCGACATTTTTAACACGCGTACGGCTTCGTCGCCGGTTCCGCTTCCTGGCTCGCGGATAACTTTGATGTCGGTAAGGCTGCCGTCGCGTTCAACAACAAACTGGATGTATACTTTACCCTGGATGTTGTTTTCTTTGGCGATAGACGGGTAACGGATGTTTTTTTGCAAAAACTTACCCAATGCTGCCTCACCACCCGGATACTCCGGGTTAATTTCTACCGCGGTGAATACCTGGTTATCCGTTGCCTCGGTTACGTTTTTAACGTCGGCATTACCTACCGGCTCGTCGATACGAACTTCCTGGTTAGGATCACCTTTTTGCTCTTTCTGACCCGGGTCGGCAACTTCTAATTGCTTTTCGGTTGGCGGATCTTTCTCGCGCACCTCGTTATCCGGCTTTACTACCGGAGGTGGGAAACGCACCTGGTCAACCTTGGGTTTAGGTGGTTCTTTGGGTGGTGGCGGTGGTGGTTTCTGTTTATCAAGCGGTGGTGGCGGCATGAGCACAACGTCGGTGACCTTCACCTTTTGATCCGCTTTTGGAATGAAGCCCTGAATTTTGTTCCAAATGGTTGGCGAAGCCAGCACAAACACGAAGCACAGGATAGCGATAACAAGAGCCTTGTTTGTATTACGAGGGTTCTCTTTCCGCAGTTCGTATGCACCATAAGCCTGGTTACGACCTTTGAAAACTACATTCAGCCATTCCGGATTAAAAATATCTACTTTTGATCCTATCATTTCTTTGGACTGTTGTATTAATTAACGGTTAATTTTTTTAATTATTGTTGCTTAGTAATTACCATCGCGCTTAAGCAGTTCCAGCTCAACAGGTGTGATATCAACTATCGCATGACGCTCGATACCTGTGATGCTTAACTCATCAAGGGCCGATACCAGGTTTTCATAATTCGAGTGGTCGCTTGGTTTCACGATCACGATCATATCCTGGCCGCCATGTGTTTGCTTGATCTTATCTGAGTTTTCAACCAACGCTTTGCGCAAACCATCTTTACCAAAATGGTCGGTGGTCGGCGGTGTTTTGCCCGGCTCGCCTACAAACCATTCTACTTTATCGCGTGCGCCTAAAAGTATTGTCATGGTACGTGTAGCAGGCACAGGCAACTGATCGGGGTGCTTATCGTCCTTATCTGGCATTGCCAGGTCCATCGCTTTTGGCTTTAACAGGGTAGTGGTTAACATAAAGAAGGTGATGAGCAAGAAAGCCAAATCCACCATCGCCGTTAAATCGACGCGGGTTGAGGCTTTTTTCGACCTTACCTTGCCACCTTTATGTCCGCCGCCACCCCCGCCGGTATTTAATTCTGCCATTTTTTTATGTTTTTACATCCCTCGGGATGCAGTAATTAAACTGAATTTGTTAACTTTTTGCTTCTGCAGTATGGCAATGATCTTACCAATGGTAGGATACTCTTCTTTTTTATCGCCTTTGATGCAGATAAGTAAAGACTTGCCATTAAGCGCCGCATCGGCTTTACGTGCCTCCCTTACCCAATTGAAAAGTTCGTTACTTACCGAATCGGTAGGTATACCCGGCTGTTGTATTGATTTGGCTTTTTCGGGCTCGTTGATCAACTGGTCAAGGTATCCTTTCAAACTGCCGATAGGCATACCGAAAGTAGGCAGGGTAATAAACATTGCTTTTTCCTGTGGGGTAAAAGTAACGTTGTACAATTGCCCAACCTGCTCGAGCATAGAGGCGCGGATCTTGTCGCCCTCAACGCTAAAGAAAACCTTACCATGGCCAACTGTTAGCGTGGCAGTATTCTCTTCGGGCAATACTATGGTGTGGGTGTATGAAGGAATAGCCACGGGTACCGGATCGTCGGCTTTAAATTTCGACGTCATGATGAAAAACGTAAGCAGCAGGAACGCCACATCGCACATGGCGGTCATGTCGGTTGCTGTACTTTTTCTCGCTATTTTAACTCTGGGCATATTTTTAATTTAAATATAAGTTCGTAAATATCAATTATAGCTGGTACTATAATTAACGCTTCGTTACATCAGATTATTTTGATTTGTGCGATGCAGCGAATGTTTGAACTATACTGAAGCCGGTTTCGTCGATTGCGTAAGTTAAAGTATCGATTTTTGAGGTAAACACGTTGTACATGATGATCGAGATAGCCGAAGTACTGATACCCAACGCTGTATTGATCAGGGCCTCAGAGATGTGAGACGATAACTCAGAAGCGTTTGGAGCACCTGCGGCGCCCATCGTACGGAACGCACCGATCATACCTAATACTGTACCTAACAGACCCATCAGTGTACCGATTGATACCAGGGTAGCGATGATGGTTAAGTTTTGCTCTAACATCGGCATTTCAAGCGAAGTTGCTTCTTCGATGTCTTTTTGGATAGCCAATGTTTTTTGATCAACATCCATGCCTGTTTCAGCTTCCATTTCGCGGTATTTTTTCAAACCCGATTTGATTACGTTAGCAACCGAACCTTTTTGTTTGTCGCACTCGGCCGAAGCAGCATCAATGTTGCCCGAGTTTAAGAACGCCTGTACTTTTTTAACAAAAGCATCAACACTGCCACTGCCAGAAGCTTTGCTGATCACTACGAAACGCTCGATAGAGAACGTGATCACCATTAATAAACAGCTCATGATAATTGGTACCACATAACCACCTTTGTGTACAAGGCCAAATACGTCTGTAGCTTCGGCAGAAGGGTCACCACCTTTATAATGGCTTCCGTCACCCAGGAAGAAGAAGAATACTAATATGGATACGATAATGCAAATTGGAATTGCAAAGGATGCGAACATGCTACCTGCTGAACTTGAGCTTTCTTTTTTAACAGGAGTTGGTTTTGGTGCGTTTGCCATTACTTTAATTTTAGTTTTTTAGTTTTATAAATGTAAGTTAATTAATGTGCTACTTGTAAAACAGAATAACAAATTTAAAATATAAATGAATAAAAAAAACCTTTTTTAGTATTCTTTATAATAAATTAACATTGACTGTTAATTTGTTTAATTGGTTATTCAATAACGTACTTAAATAAAAAAATTGCCTGTTATCGAGACAATTTTTTACAATACAAACCATTTTTTTTTATAAACGCAAGCGGTTACATTAATTTTTTTTGTAACTAAAACGATACTCGTGTGTCAAACGTACACCCAGGCTTTGCAAAATTTTTAACCGCCGGCCTTTTTGGCTTTGTAGCCTTCGGCCTGCAGCAGCGCTAAAATTTTATCGCGGAAATCGCCCTGTATCAATATCTCGCCATCTTTTACCGAACCGCCCACGCCGCATTTAGTTTTAAGTTTTTTGCCCAGCGCTTCCAGATCATCGGTTGCACCAATAAAACCGGCTATGGCAGTAACCATTTTGCCGCCGCCTTTGCGGTCGAGAAATATCCGGAGGCTTTGCTGCTGGGGGGGTAAGGTGCCCGTTTCCTTTTGCTCTTCGGCAGGGTATTGAAAGTCGGGATTGGTGGAGTACATGATGCCCGACATGTTCTTATTTCTTTTAGACATGGCTTTTTGCTTTGGGGCATAAAGGTAGGAAAAGGCTGGGAAGTCAAAATTCAAAATTAAAAAGCAAAAAACTTTGGAGGGACTTGCCCGGGGAAGAATTATTTTGCCATCGGTGAAGATGCTTTAAAAATCCAATTAACCTTTGTAGCCGGGGCCCACAATTACATTCAATGAATCGGGGATAACATCTATTTGTACAGTGGCGCCAATAATGCTGGGCTCGCCATCGAGATGTACGGGGCCGGGGGTGGCGCGCTCGACCCTGATATGCCTGCCGCGGATGATCTCGACAAACTTTGAGCTTTCGGATGTTTTGGTCAGCATGCGCAGGCCCATTTCGGGTAAACGGTAGGGCGGGAAGGGTTTGATGACACAAACATCCAGCAAGCCGTCATGAAGTGAAGCATGCGGCGATACGTGTGCGTTGTTGCCGTATTGCGATGAGTTGGCAAAGCTGAGCATAAAGGCCGTGCGATCGTAAACGTTGCCATCTATCTCCAGGTGGTACTCCTGTGCTTTGTATTTTGATATTTCTTCGATAGATGATCTGAGGTATGAGCTGAAGCCGCGGCGGGTGGTGTGCGAGAACACTTCGCTGATGTGGGCGTCGAAACCCATGCCGGCCATGTTAAAAAACCAGCGGCCGTTAAGCTGTGCCGAATCGATAGAACGAATACTACCTGTGCTTAGCAGTTGAATGGATTTAACGGGGTCCATCGGTATTTGCAGGAAACGCGAAAGACCATTGCCCGAGCCATAAGGGATGATGCCTAACAGTTTGTCGGTTCCGGCTATGGCCGATGCAGTTTCGTTCACGGTGCCATCGCCGCCTACTGCTACAATGATATCGTAATGTTTGGCAGCCTCCACCGCTATCGCCCTGATCTCTTTATCGAGCGTGCTGAACTCGATTTGATACTCGTAGGCGTTATGATCGAGGTGTTTATGAATGAGTTGCGGAACCTGATCCTTTTTTTTGCCTCCCGAAACCGGGTTTATAATAAATAATGCTTTCCGTTTCAAATAATTGATGTGTTTCGGGGGCCAAAAGTACTTGTATTTTTGAGTTATATAAAATTGTTTTAACTTCGCCAGCCGAAAGTGGACTGATTTTAAGTTGCCTGTAGAATGGCAACGCCGGATTGCAACCACGTAAAAAAGTGCTAAAACCCTGCTTCTTTTTTTACCCAATCCCTTCTGAAAGCCACAATTTAGCGGATTAACAAAAAAACTAAGGAATTTTTATGTCGTATTTATTTACTTCAGAGTCGGTATCAGAAGGACACCCCGACAAAGTTGCCGACCAGATCTCGGACGCACTAATTGACAATTTTCTGGCATTTGACCCTGAATCGAAAGTAGCCTGCGAAACGCTGGTGACCACCGGGCAGGTAATTTTGGCGGGCGAAGTGAACTCGAAAACCTACCTCGATGTGCAAAAGATCGCCCGCGACGTGATCAATAAAATCGGCTATACCAAGGCCGAATATATGTTTGATGGCAGCTCCTGCGGTGTGCTTTCGGCTATACACGAGCAATCGCCTGATATTAACCAGGGCGTTGACCGTAAAAAGAAAGAAGACCAGGGCGCCGGCGACCAGGGTATGATGTTCGGTTACGCTACTGTTGAAACCGAAAACTATATGCCCCTGGCATTGGATATTGCTCATGCGATACTGATCACGCTGGCCGAGATCCGCCGCGAAAACAGCGAGGTAAAATACCTGCGCCCGGATGCCAAAAGCCAGGTGACTTTAGAGTACGACGATAATAACAAACCGGTACGTATCGACGCGATTGTGGTATCGACCCAACACGACGATTTTGATACCGAAGAGGCCATGCTGGCCAAGATCCGTAAGGACATCGTGGAGATACTGATCCCGCGTGTAAAAAGCAAGTACCCTAAATACAGCCACTTCTTTAACGATAACATCAAATACCATATTAACCCTACCGGTAAGTTTGTGATCGGTGGCCCGCACGGCGATACCGGCTTAACCGGCCGCAAAATCATTGTGGATACCTACGGTGGCAAAGGTGCCCACGGTGGTGGTGCTTTCTCGGGTAAAGATCCTTCGAAGGTCGACCGCTCGGCGGCTTACGCAACCCGCCACATTGCCAAAAACCTGGTTGCTGCCGGCGTTTGCGATGAGGTGCTGGTACAGGTATCGTACGCTATCGGTGTGGCGCAGCCTATGGGGATCTATGTAAATACTTATGGCACTGCCAAAGTTAAACTGACAGACGGTGAGATTGCGGCCAAGGTTGAGTCGATATTCCCGATGACGCCATACGCAATCGAAACCCGATTTAAACTGCGCAACCCTATTTATTTAGAGACCGCCGCTTACGGCCACTTCGGTAAACCGGCCCAAACCGTAACCAAAACGTTCACCTCGCCCGACGGTACCAGGAAAGAAGTTGAGGTCGAGCTGTTCACCTGGGAAAAATTAGACTATGTAGACAAGGTTAAAGCTGCCTTTGGCATCTAAGAGCCCAAACTATAAATTTTGAAGCCTTTCGAGTTTATCGGGAGGCTTTTTTGTTTAGCGATAGCCGTGGCGCCGTACCTCGCGGATTAGCCTGCGGTGGCGCTTGGCCTCGTAATAATCCTGCGTAACCAGCACGGCGTGAATGATACCCGGGATCCAGAAACAAATGGTCAATATAATACTCAGTATAAAGGCGCCGATACGGCCGGTTGTTAACACAGCCAGCGGCGGGAACAGGAAGCAAAGGAAGTATCTCATCACAGTAAGTTTTATAGCTTTTAGATTACCGGCTTTTTAACTTGTTACAAGTTGTTTTTTAACCCCGATACCCTTATTTTGCAGCCATGCAACACAGCGAAGATAACCCCTGGAAGATAACCGGCGAACGCGAGGTTTACGATAACCCCTGGATACACCTTACCGAGTACCAGGTCATCAACCCATCGGGCAAGCCGGGCATCTACGGCAAGGTGCATTTTAAAAACCTGGCCCTGGGCGTTATCGCGCTCGACGACGACCTCAACACCTACCTCGTTGGTCAGTACCGCTTTACCATCGACCAATACACATGGGAAATGCCCGAGGGTGGCGGCCTCCACGCCATCGAACCATTGGAATCCATCAGGCGCGAGCTGCTCGAGGAAACCGGCCTTAAAGCTTCGCACTGGACGGAACTTCAACGCATCCACCTCTCCAACTCGGTAAGCGATGAGCTGGGCATCTGCTACCTGGCACGCGGGCTGGAGCAGTTTGAGGCCCAACCGGAGGAAACCGAACAGCTCGCCGTACGTAAACTCCCTTTCGAGGAGGTTTACCAGATGGTCATCGGCGGACAGATAACCGACTCGCTTACCGTGGCCGCCGTGCTGCGCGTAAAGCTCATGATCATCGAAAACCGGTTGCCTTAAACAACCGTTTGTACAATTTAGCCGATAAGTATTACTTTTGCGCCCATGCACAAGTTAGGGGGATACATACTCACGCCTGTTTATTACCTGTTCTTCTGGTTCTGGCTGGGGATATTTCACCCCTTGCAATGGCTGGCCTACAATCTGGGCGGTTATAAGGCGCACAAAAAGGTGGTCGATATCATGAACTTTTTCCTGTTGTACAACGGTTACCTGCTCGGGCACCGCATCAGCTTTAAAAATCCATATAACCTGCCGGCAGACAGGCCCATCATTTTTTTGGCCAACCACCAAAGCATGTATGATATACCGCCCATCATCTGGTTTATGCGTAAGCACCACGCCAAGTTTATCTCCAAGATCGAGCTCGCCAAAGGCATACCCAGCATCAGCTATAACCTGCGCAAGGGCGGCGGTGCCAATATCGACCGTAAGGACACCAAGCAATCCATCATGGAAATTGTGAAGCTTGCCCAGCGCATGCGCGAGAACAAATGGTCGGCAGCCATCTTCCCCGAAGGTACCCGCTCAAAAGACGGCGTGGTGCGCAACTTCCAGGTAGGCGGGGTAGCCACCATCCTCAAAAAATGCCCCGAAGCCCTGCTCGTGCCGCTGGCTATTAACAACAGCTGGCGGATGGTGCAGTACGGCTTTTTCCCGCTCAGCGCTTTCGAGCATATCAGCCTCGAAGTGCTCAAGCCGATAGAACCAAGCACCGGCACCCCCGAAGAGGTAGTGCAACGATCGGAAGATGCGATACGGAAGGCGTTGGGGCAGGCCTAAGTCAAAATTCAAAAGTAACAGGTCAAAAATTTCCATCGAACGGCCGGTAACTACTGCCTAACGTAAAATCACCAGTCATACATCTTGACTCTTGGTTCCTGATTCTCTTCTCAGGGGGGAAATAGTAAGAAATTTTCGCAGCATTTCTGCCCCGGCTTCCCGCTTCAGTGCCTTTCGCTTAGTCATCTAATATACCAAAAATCAAGCAATTACGCAAATTCAGGCCATAAAAGTATCCAGGTACAACAGTTCAACCTTACGCCTTGCCCATTCGGTTTTACGTAAAAACTTCAGGCTCGATTTTATGCCTGGCTCATGTGTAAAGCTGTTTATTTTGATGAGTTGACCCAGCCGCTCCCAGCCATAATGTTCAACCAGTTCGGTTACGATGGCTTCGAGTGTTTTACCGTGTAATGGGTTGTTCGGTTGGGACATATTGCAAAGATAGGCGTTTTGCAATGTGCAAACGTGAAAATGTGCAAATGAAGACAGTTCTCTCAAAAACTCTTGTCGATAATCAGTTCAGCAAGTCAATCATTTGCACATTTACTCATCTGTACATTCACACATCCATCATGGCTTTCGACTTAACTTCCGGAATTAGCTCTCAGTCGCTTCCAAACCAATATAATCAGATATGATATGATTCGATCGTTTGCCGGTGCGGCCTTGTATGAGGGTGATCGTAGTATTTTTACTACGATTGGTTGATCGTACCGATAAGCGCCTGTAAAACCGATTGCAGCGAGGCTAACACTTCGGCATCGGTAACTTTGCCTTCGGCGTTTATCCTGGTTCGGATAAAGGGGATCAGCAATTTGGCTTCTTCGGGCAGTTTCGCCGAAATTGCCCCTAACACCAGTTGCAAAGCCGCGTGCCCATGCTGCCCCTGGCTGGATGCCGTGATCAGCGCCGTAGGCTTATCCACAAACTCGCCCGATGATACCGTCCACTCCAAAGCGTTTTTTAAAGCAGCAGGGATACCGAACGCATATTCGGGTGTGCAGATCAATACGCCATCCGCTTCACTGATCTGCTTCCGCAGATCGGCCACTGCGGCAAGCGGCTCTCCTGTATCCAACCCCGGGTCGAAATGTGGCAGGTTGGCCAAGCCCTCGTAAACTGTAACGGTTACACCTTCCGGAGCCATAGCGGCAAGGGCATTGATAATGGCACCGTTTGAGGAGTTTTTGCGCAGGCTGCCCGATATAGCTAAAATTACTGATATTTTCATTAATCAATACAATATGTGAAGACCAATATATTATCTTGCAACAGCAAATTTACAGCCATGCAAAAATTATACACTACTATTACCTTAACCTTATTTATCACCTTAATAACTGGCAGGGTATTGGCGCAAAATGGTGTCCCGGTTTCCTTACGGCCTGATTTTAACCGTATGATGGCTAACCAATCAATGCAAATGTCGATGAACCGGATGCTTAATCAGCGTTGGTACTTCGGTATGGATTACCTGGTTAACAACGAATACAAGTTTAAGGTAATAATGAAGGATAGTACTGTTAAAGAAATAAAATCGAAAATACATGTAGACACCGTAACGCATAAAAGTTATCTGGTGTTTAACGATAAATCGGTGCCAGAGTCAGACCCGAAACGGTATAAAAAAATATACTGTGATCAGACATTAACCATAACCCGCAGCGAAGGCATTGTAAATTTTACCGGGCTTGCTACCGATAGCTGTTGGTTATTCCGGGTTTTGCGCGGTAAAATAAGTGCTTACTCGCACCTGTCGGAAATTGAAAATATTAACAGTGACTACCTGCAAGCTTTTCAGGTAGGCAACGGGCCGATACAAAAGCTCGACTCTGCGGCTCTTGCACCAGTTTTAAAAGAAGATCCTAAAGCTTTTAAACTTTTTATGAAAAAAGACTTTTACAAAGCAATAACCAGGTACGACGGATTTTAGCATTGCAAACATTTTATATAAACAGCATAAAATAGGCTAATTTTGCCCTCTTATTACATGCAATATAATTATGCGATTTAAATTGGGCGATTTTGTACGTTTTGTAGATGAGCGGCGCGAAGGCTACATTACCCGTATTTTTGATGAGGAGATGATCGGCGTAACCGGCGACGATGATTTTGAGATACCGGTTTTAGCCAGCAAGGTAACCACGGTGCACGGGCATCAGTCATCGGGTATAGCAAGCGAAGCATTTGAAGAAAAGCGTACGCCGGTTGCCGAATTTGTAACCAAAGGCGTTTATCTGGCTGTTACCAGCGATCAGCGCATCGCATCGGTGGTGCATTTTCACCTCGTTAACGAAACATCTTTTCAATTACTGCTCTCGCTCACAACCGAAAGGCAAAACCAGTTTAAAGGCGAATACGCAGGCATCATCGCACCCAAAACAGCCGTAAAAATTTATTCGGCACCGCTGCCCGATATCCAGATCTGGCCCAAATTTCATTTCCAGGCGTTATACTACACTTCGCAAAACATTGCCATAACCGAGCCGTTGGTTTATAAGGAAAACTTTAAGGCGAAGGATTTTTCAGGGGGTAAAAAATCGGTCAACTTGCTTAAAGAACCAGCCTGGCTGATCCGTTTGGACGAGCCCGAAATGATGATAGACGCCCAAAAGCTCAAGGAAAGTTTTTTTAAACCGGCCGAGGAGAAACGCGAAATTGAAAAACCGGCCAGCGAGGTAGACCTGCATATTGAAAAACTCCACGATGATCACCGGTTTTTAGGCAGCGACGAGATCTTACGCATCCAGCTGGATACTTTTAAAAAAGCGCTCGATGCAGCCATCGTACATAAGTTGCCGGCCATTACTTTTATACACGGCGTAGGTAACGGTACCTTAAAAAACGAGCTGCACAAACTGGCGGGCAGGCATCCGCATGTACAAACATTTATGGATGCCCGCAAGGAGAAATTTGGCTATGGCGCCACTAAATTGTTGCTGAAATAGCATCACAGTGTATTTTTACACCGGCGGGTATTGCATATCAAATTATTAACATTACCTTGCGGCAAATTTTTTAAATACACAATAATGCAACAAGGAACAGTAAAATTTTTTAATGTAACCAAAGGCTTCGGATTCATCATCCCCGAAGAAGGCGGTGCCGAAGTTTTTGTACACTCAACAGGTTTAGTTGATCAGATCCGCGAAAACGACAAAGTACAATTTGAAGTTGTTAATGGCAAAAAAGGTCTTAACGCAACAAACGTAACAGTAGTTGGTTAATTCTTAATCATCATAAAAATCGTTGCAGCATCCGCCCTAAAAGCGGATGCTTTTTTATTATAACGGCAGGCTGAACCAAAACGTGGAGCCTTCGCCCGGATGGCTGATCACACCGATCTTCCCCTTGTGTATCTCGACGATCTGGTAACAGATAAAAAGCCCCAGCCCCAATCCTTGAAAAGCTTTCTGGGAGTTCCCTACCCGGTAAAATTTTTCAAAAATACTTTTCTGCTCATCTTCGGGTATGCCGATGCCATAATCCTGCACAGAAACGGTTACATAATCGCCATCAATTTTTGAGCTGATGTTTATTGTGTCGGCCGCGGGCGAGTATTTAACAGCATTCGCTATCAGGTTGTTGATGATCTGACCTATCCGGTCCCTGTCGCCGGGTATGGCATCCAAGGGGGCCAGGTTTACAACAATGCGGTGTTTGCGCATGCTTTGCTGCAGGGCCTGGCTTAACTCGTTTATCAGCTCGTTCAAATCAAACTTACTGATATTAAAATTTAACCCGCCCGCCTGCAACGAACTTACATCGAGCATATCGTTAATCATGCTCACAATACGGTTAACCTGGTAGTCTATCTTGGTGATGATCTCGTGCGATGAGGTATCGGTACTGTTTTTAAACCTGTTTTCGAGCACCTGGGTAAACGCTTTTAAACTGGTTAAAGGTGTTTTCAACTCATGCGATGCCACGCCGATAAAATCCTCACGTTGTTTTTCGAGGTATACACGATCGGTAACATCGGTAAAGTTCGAAATGATGGCGTTAACCATCGGTTCGTGCAGCAGGTTGGTTAGCCGGCTTTCGAGCCATATCCATTTATCGTTTTTGTGCCTTACCCGGTGCAATATGGTGATGGTTTTACCGGGGTGCGATGCCAGGCGGTAAAACTGCTCCTTGGCGTATAACAGCTCGCCCTCGTGGCTGTACGCCCAGGGGTCCTGTTTTAAAAGCTCTTCGGGTGTATAGCCGAGTATTTCCTCAACCGATGGGCTACAGTATATGCGCATCCCATCGGCGTTGTGCATGGTAATGCCTTCGGCACTTTTTTCGACAAGCGCCTTAAAAACCATATCGCGCTGATGCATTTTCTGAACGGTTTTTCGCAAGGCGGCACTTAGGCCCACAATAAAACTGCACTCTAAAACAAATATGCCGGTTTGAACAAGGTGCCCGGTATCAATGGAAAAACTGTCGTAAGGGTATAAAAAAAAGAAGTTGACTACCAGCGCCGCACAAAAAATAATAACCAGCGCCGATATCTCGCCAAAATACCTGGCCGTTATAATAATTACCGCAAAATAAAGTAAGAATGGCGTTGGCTGCCCAATATATTTAAACAGAATGAGCTTCAACAGGGTGACCCATATCAGTAAAAGCAGGGGTATACCATATTTGATGTAAAAAGGGCTGTTGATAAAATTGGTACTACCCGCCAGAAATTTTTTTAACCCCCACATATTTATAAAAATACGGATTATATCTTCCTCAAATAATCAAAATCACTGTAATATAATAGCTTTCATTGCCTGGCAACTAATATAATACCGCTCTTTTTATGAAATGTTTTTAGGTCGATGTTTAAGCCGTATTTTTGAATACCATACTAAGCTACTGATAAATTATTAGAAGCACTTAAGCCGGTAATACAAAATTCTGCATACCTTTAAGCGCCTGATACTTTTGTATGACGAAATTGATGCCCGCGACGAACATACGTTGGCTTTATACTTTGGTTTTTATCGCCGTTTTATTAAATCTTAGCGGGCTATTTGTTACCATTATGGCGCCCGACGGGGCCTTGTATGCAACCATTGCTAAAACAATGGTGCTGCATAACAACTATACCGACCTTTTTGCCGAGGGCCGCAACTGGCTCGATAAACCACATTTCCCGTTCTGGATCATCGCACTATCGTTTAAATGCTTTGGCTTTACTACCTGGGCCTATAAACTGCCTGCCATCTTATTTTTGCTGATGGGCGCACGGTATACCTACCTCTTCGCCAAAAAGCTTTATAACGAACAGGTGGCGCTATGGTCGGTATTGATATTGCTAACTGCCGAGCACATCATCATATCTAACCAGGATGTGCGTGCCGAACCCTACCTTACCGGGCTGATCATCGCCTCGGTGTACCATTTTTACCGGTCGTACACGGCTAAAAACTGGTGGCATTTACTTTTGGGCTGTGCGTTTGCCGCCTGCGCCATCATGACCAAGGGCATGTTTGCCGTTATCCCCATTGGCGGAGCCCTGGCCGGGGATATGATCATCAAAAAACAATGGCGCGGGTTATTTAACCTGCGATGGCTTGTGGCAATTATACTAACCGGCATATTTATCCTGCCCGAAATATATTGCCTTTACCACCAGTTTGATCTGCACCCCGAAAAAGTAGTGTTCGGGCACGATCATGTTTCGGGCGTCAGGTTCTTTTTCTGGGATAGCCAGTTCGGGCGGTTTTTTAATACCGGGCCGATTAAGGGCCACGGCGACCCAACATTTTTTATCCATACCACTTTGTGGGCCTTTTTACCCTGGTCGTTGCTGTTGTTTGCGGCGATATTTCAATTTTTTAAGCAGAAAGGCAAAAACGTTAAGCAGGCCGAGTGGTACTGCATCTGCGGTTCGCTCTTGACATTCCTGCTGTTTTCGGCGTCGAAATTTCAATTGCCTTTTTACCTCAATATCGTATACCCCTTCTTCGCCATCATTACGGCACAATACCTGGCCGGGGTTAAAGGTGTAAAAAGCATCCGGGCTATCCGCGTCACGCAAATTATGATTGCGGTTTTGATGTTATTGCTGATAGTCGCTCTTCAAATCTTCTTCAAACCCGAAAGCATGACTTTGCTTACTGGAATCATATTGTTGTTGTTGCTTTCAGCGATGATCTTCTTTCCCGGAAAGGCAACTACGATTAGCTGGCAAAAAACAGCGATCGTCACATTCCTGGCTGCCTGCATTGTTAATCTTTATCTCAACCTGGCTTTCTATCCATCCTTACTAAAATACCAGAGCGGCAGCGAGGCGGCAATATGGCTCAATCAAAACAACCCGCAAAAGCTGCCGGTAGTGCAATGCCTTCACCCCGGCGATTATGCCTACCCGCTGGAGTTTTACCTCGATAGCCATCTGTTTACCATAGATCAGGACGGTAAGGGCGAAATACCCCCAAAACCTTTTTTGATATACGGCTATCCCGAAAACATTGATGCCTTAAAAAGCAAAGGCTGGCACATTGGGCCGGCGATAAAAACATTTGACAGGTACTGGATAACCAAACTGAAGCCAAAGTTTTTAAACAGCAGTACACGCGCGCAAACGCTTGAACATGTAGAGGTTGTGATAGTAAATCCTTAACCGCGTTTATTTAAACGCATCGGGGTTTTGCTCGAGCCAGCGCAAAAGTGTTGCATCAAAGCCCACGTTTTTAGGCCTTTTACTGTTGAGCAAAGGGTTATTGCCGATGTTTTTAAGCAATTGCTCCAGTGCCTTTTGTTGCTCATCGCGCCGTTGTTTAATCACCGCTTCATCTTTTATGGGCTCGCGGTATGGCGCCATGCCGCCAAATTTATTATCGCGTTCCAGTACCTCCCGGGGTAAAAAATCCTTAAGCGCTTTGCGGTAAGCGGTACGGTTCAGATCGCCTTCGTACTTCAGGTCATTAGGTAACGACAGGTAATATTGCGTCAGCCGGATATCGGCCATGGGGAAACGGGGTTCAAAACCAAAATACAGGCCATAACGGGTTTCACTTTCCATACGGGCGGGCAAATGATTACGCAAAAAGCGATGCTTTTGATAATGGCGATAGCTTTTATACTGCTCTTCTTTGAGGGGGGTGAGCCAATTAGCGTCGCCGGTTTTACGCAGGTACTCGGCAGGGATATCATAAGTTTTAAGCGATTTTTTGACGTGCTTGTTATGCAGGCCCCACCTGGTTTTAAGCAGGTGCATGTTATAACGCACCGAATAGGGTATAAAAGGCTCTATCTTATAAAAACCCGGAAATTTTTTCTTAGCCAGGAAATATTTAAGGTATTGCTTTTTATCCAGGTAATCTAAAAAGTAGTATTTGCCGCGGTAGGTTACCATCTCATCGCCGGGGAAGCCCGAAAACAAAGTCCGGATGCCCTGCTGCTGTGCAACCCTGCGGATGGGAACCTGCCACATCTGGTGCCAGTTTTCGAGTCCGTCGTTCACCTCCAGTAAAAAATCGTTATCGGCAAAAGGCCTGGTATAATCGTCGGCAACGGTATAAATGGCATTTTCGATATGGTTAAAGTTTACCACAGCATCAATCCAGGTACGCTCGCTCTCGGCCAGTATCTTCTCATCAGTAACATCCCTGGGTACCGTATTGGATATGGTGATCAGGTTTTTACCCTCCCGTTGTAAAAAATGCGCTGCCACGCCGGTAATGCCCGACGAGTCCATGCCGCCGCTTAATTCAACACCGATAGGGTAGGCGCTTCGCAAACGGCATTTTACCGCGGCTTTAAAATGATCGAGCAGGCCATCGTAATAATCCTGCCGGTTGGCAAAATGGAGTTCTGTTTCGGCATCCATATCCCAGTATTGCAGCAACCTTAACTCATTTTTCGGCTGATGTACAGTTAAGGTATGGGCAGGCTCAAGGCGCTTTATCTTCTCATAAACAGTGCTATCCAAAGTTTGCTCAGCCGTGCGAATGAGATAATTATATACAAATTGCTTATTGATGCTTTTATCTATCCCCGGCAAGGCAAGCAAGCCCTTCTTCTCTGTCGCAAAGGCAAAAAAGCGTTCATCCTGGTAATAAAAAAAGGGTTTGATGCCCATGTGGTCGCGGGCGCAAAAAAGTCTTTGTTCGTTTTCATCCCAAATGGCAAAGGCAAAATCGCCGATCAGGTGTGTGGCGCAATCCTCGCCGTATTTTTGGTATGCTTTTAATATCAAGGCGCTGTCGGGTACCTCATCAGCATTAGCCTTGCTGGCATCTAATTTACTGAAAAGTTCATCACGGTTATCCAGCCGGGCATCGGCAGTAATGGTTAAATTGCTGCCGGCTTCGTGCAGCGGCATTTTTTCGTGCAGCGATTCGGGCGTATTGTATAACATCAAATGCCCTAAGCCGACAGAACCGCCGACCCACATACCTTTGGCGCCGACATCCCAATGTGCCAATGGCTGTTCCATCACGGCCAGGTCGGCCGTGGTAACCGGTTTTTGATCATAGTGGAGTATTCCGTAAATCGAGCTCATGCTTTAAAAAGGGGAAGGTCAGCAATGTGCTGATTATTTGATCTTGGGTTGAATATTGGCTTTGTGAAATTTAGCAATAGCGTCAGTTTTGCCAACCTGTTTCCAAAAGTCGCGGATGATCCAATACTTGGTGCCATAGGTTACGAATATTTCTTCATCCTTTTCAATGCGCTGCCGGGCGGTAATGGTCGCCACTTCGGTTTTGAAGTTCATTTCCTGACGGGTATTCGGCCCGTCGGAGTGGTTATAGAGCGAGATGTAACCAAACGGGAAATATTGAAATGCGCCATAAGTTTTACATTCCGGGCACTCGCATTGCTGATTGGCCCAAACGTAATCACCCAAAACCGGGTCGTGCGAGATTTTCGATCGGCTACCCAGCTTCAGCAGTTTGCTTTGCTCTATCATTTCGCCCTCTTCGATGGCTTCGCGGGCAAAAACACCGTAACCATGTACGGCCGATTTCCGGGGCTCTATTTTTGACGACAGGCCCCATAAAACTTCGGGGCTCTCTTCTCTGATCTTACAAAGCGGCAGCGCATCATCGTCAGTTTGCTCATCGCTCACCAGTTTAAAATTGTCCTCGTTAAATAATAACCTGCTGTTTTTAAGCTCGGGATGGGCCGCCAATAAGGCCAGGATATCTTTTTCAAGCTCACTTTTCATAATTCGGGTTCGATCAGAGCCTGCAATATACAACAAATAGAGAAACATATTGCCCCGAAAGCAATAGCCAAGTACGGGCTCCGGATTTAATTTTTATATTTATCCCACAAAAACCTTTTAATTCGGCATATAGAGTGAGCGATAACAGCTTTAAAGATAACGGATATAAGTTTGTAAAAGGCCTGGTTGACGACACATCGGCTTACTGGAAGATCATGAACCGCCTGGTAGAGTTGGGCAAGGGTAAACAAGACCCGCAGGTACCCGGTTCGCAGGGGTTTTATAAAGAACCTTTTTTCGAAAAACTGCTCGAGCATTTATTGCCCGACGTAGAGCAGCAATCGGGTTATAAGCTGTATAAAACGTATAGTTACGCCCGCCAGTATCATTTGGGCGAAGAGTTGAAAATACATCGCGACCGCCATGCCTGCGAAGTAACCGTAAGCTTATGTTTGGGTAACGAAGGCCAACCATGGCCCTTATGGCTTAAAGACAGGAGCGGGCAAAACCATGCTTTTGCACTGGAAGCGGGCGACGCTTTTATTTTTAAAGGCATCGAACTGGTACACTGGCGCGAACCCAATACCTTTGGCGCCTGCTCACAGGTTTTTTTACATTATGTAGATCGGGATGGGCCGTATGCCGCCGAAAAGGACGACCTGAACAGAAAAGGGCACCAGGGCTATTAAAAACATCGGATTTTTAATGCCGAATAACGGAGTTAAGCTCAACATCCGATATTATTGCGCTGCCGGCGGGCTTGAGTCTTCAGCCTGTTTTTCTTCTTCAACTTTTCGCCAAAGCCATCCATTTAACGTAAAGCGGCCATCGGCAAACTCCTGGCTGGGGCAGCTTACCGGGTGCACGGCATGCAACAATGACGAATCGAAAAAAACGATCGAGTTATTATCGGGAGGCACGATAAGCGGCTTGGGTTTGTTTCGCAAAAAAAGCAGTTGCCCGCCTTCAAATTTCCTGGGGATAGAATGAAAATAATAAACAAAGGTAATTACGCGGTTTTTTAATGTTCCTTTGCCGTTATCAATATGCGGTTTATAAAATTCGCCGTTATTATGACTGGTAAGGTGCATCTCTACAGCTCCCAATTCAAATGGTTCAATGCCCAGTTTCTCCACTATCTGCTCAAATTCGCTTCTTATTTTTTGGGCCAGTATCTTATAAAACTCTTTAAAATCCTTTGGTGGTAATGATAGCGAGTGGCGGTAGTTTTCGTTAAGAGCGCCCTCGCCATCAAGGCCAACCGTCATGGTATGGGTAAAATCGGCCTGTTTGGCGATGGCATGAGCAAACAGACGGGCATTGGTTTCCAGGTCGAAATAGTCGATATAAATCAGACAGGAGTTATTTTCGATTAAGGTATCCGCCATCAGGAGTATTTTTACAAGATAAATGTAAGGCTTTTACCTGTATTGAAAAACGGGTGCGGCTTACGATTTCATTTTTTTCAGCAAACCTTCGATCACTTTGGCAAAATGGGCATGTTCCAATTGCTGGCCCTTAAATTTCACCATTTCGAGGTCGTCGTCGGGCTCGATCTTAAAGCGCGACTGATGGATGATCTCACCTTCGTCAAAATGTTCGTTCACAAAATGGATGGTGATGCCCGATTCTTCTTCTTTGGCGGCCAGTATTGCATTGTGTACCCTATCGCCATACATGCCCTTACCGCCGTATTTGGGCAGCAGCGCAGGGTGGATGTTGATGATCTTGTTGGGGAAGGCCTGTAAGAGCGATTGCGGAACGAGCCATAAAAAACCGGCCAGTACGATCAGGTCGATCTGCAGGTTTTTCAGCAGGCGGATGATCTCGTCGGTTTCGTAAAACTCGTGCTTGTCAAAAATATGCGATGGGATCTCAAAGTTATCGGCCCGCTGTAAAACGTAAGCTTCGGGGTTATTGGTTAAAATAAGTGATACTTCAGCGATGGTGCTGCGTTTAAAGTGCTCCATTATTTTTTGGGCGTTTGAGCCCGAGCCTGAAGCAAAAATGGCAATGCGTTTTTTCAAGTATTCCGTTTTTTGGTTGAGCTTTCCTCAAATATAAAATATTGTACGTTGATTACTAAAAAATTAGAAAAAAGGTTGCTTAGCGCGAATGCACGAACCCATACCTGGTAATCGTACGTACCGTGGTTGCTTTGTAGTAAGCTTGTATATCGCCGGTTTTGAGTACCAGCGAGTATTGCCCGAGGTTATCGATCAGCGCCGCCTGAAAAGCTTTAACAGTTACTTTATTACCTTTCGAGGTATCCTGTGCCGACATATTGCAGCTTAGGGTAAGGTTATCCTGGTCGACGTTCCAGGTGCCCGATGAATTTTGTGTAATACAATGGTAATTACTATAACTGCAAGTGCCGTCGGCGTTAAAGATATACACCTGATCTGCTGCGCAGGTGGCGTTCAGTGTATCGGTTTTACCTTGCGTATCGCCAACATAGTGCAACACGGTTACTGATGCCAGCGTCCATTTGCCGTTGGTTAAAAAGTAGGCCAAAGTATCGCCGTTATCTTTTTTGCAGGAGTTGAAAAACAGTGTAACGGCAGCCAGGCACAACAGCGCAAAAAACGGAACTTTATATTTAGCAGTTATAAACACAGGTCAAAATAACGAAAAATGCAGGGATTTATGATTGGAAAAGTTTATGAAAGTATTTATATGCTAGTAGCGTAAAGGTTGGGTAATCCGGGGATAGGGTAATATATGGGTTTGTTTTTTTCCGGGCGTTTCCCTGCGGGCCGCGCTTTCCGCTCATACTGCACAAGGCATTAGCCACGGGCCGGTATCCGCTGCAATCGCTAACGTAATTTTTTTCATAGCGATGGGTTTCAAAAATCCATCGCTATGAGGGATATGTTACTGCTTAGCAGCCCAGGCATCCATTTTAGCTTCAAAAACGCTGAGCGGCATTGCACCGTCCTTCAGCACCTGGTTATGGAATTCGGCGATGTCGAATTTGCTGCCTTGTTTTTTCTCGTAACGGGTACGCAGTTCGCGGATTTTTAATGCGCCGGTTTTATAGCTTAAAGCTTGTGCCGGGTAGGCCATGTAGCGTTCTATCTCGGCGGTGGCGCCCTGCTCGTCGATCTGCTCGTTATCCATCATATATTTAATGGCCTGTTCGCGGGTCATGCCTTTGGTATGGATGGCCACATCGACAACCAAACGGATCGCGCGGTGTATCTCATCGCCCAGGGCGCCCATGTGCTGGTAAGGGTCGGTAAATAGTCCCAATTCCTTGCCCAGCGATTCGCAATACAATGCCCAGCCCTCTACATAAGCATTCTCATTGCCATCAAACCTCCTGAAATCGGGCAGCGAGGTGTTTTCCTGCGTTAGCGATATCTGGTAATGATGGCCCGGAATGGCTTCGTGCAAAAACAACGATTCCATACCCGAAGTGATGTTAAACTTGGTGGCATCCAAAATAGGCACATAAAATATGCCGGGTCGGCTGCCATCCGGTGTACCCTGGTAATACTCGGCACTGGCCGATGCGGCACGGAAAGCCTCGGTCTGCCTGATCTCGAACGGGCACTTGGGCACGTGTGTAAACTCTTTTTTCAGGTTTGGTTGCATGCGCTGGTGTATGTTCTCAAAAGCATCAAGCACTTGCTTCGGCGTTTTGAAAGGGAAAAACTTGGGGTCGTTTTTCATATAGGCGAAGAACGCCGGCAGGTCGCCCTTAAAACCTACCACGTTTTTAATACTGTCCATCGCTTTGCGTATACGCGCCACTTCGCTCAAACCGGTTTGATAGATCTGTTCAGGCGTTTTATCGGTCGTGGTCTGCAACTTAACATAGTAAGCGTACAAAGCATTACCATCCGGCAGCGACGACAGGCCCGATGTGCTGCGCCCCTTGGCCAGGTAAGTGCCTTTCAAATAATCGCCCAGCTTTTTGTAGGTGGGCACCACAACGGTGGTAATCGCTTTTTTATAATCGTCGGCCAGGCGTTTTTTATCAGCATCGCTAAACTCTTTCGGCAACCTGGTAATCGGGCCGTAAAACAAGCTTTTGGTCGGGTCGGTCACTACCATGGCATCCATTTGCGGTATCATTTTCACCACCAGGCTTTTGGGCAATACCATGCCAGTTTTAATGCCTTTGTTAAAATTAACTATAGCAGTATCGGCCCAAACTGCAAATGCGTTTAAGCGTTTTAGCCAGTTATCGTAATCTTTAACGTTTTTAAATGGCTGCGTGCCGCTGCCCGAGCCAAATTGCCCGATAGTAATCGGCAAGGCGTTAAACTGGTTAAAGGGCATGTATTCGGTATGGAACTTAAATCCATCCAGTGCCATTTGCGCCTCGTAGGTAAAAATATCGTAGGATAGCTGGTCGGCCTCGTTCAAATCTTCGCGTTTAAACTGTTTAACCTTATCCAGGTATTTGGTGTAGTATTCCTTATCTTCTTTCAGGTAGGCCTCCGAACCATAATTGGGCAGCAGATCGTTATAGCGGTTATCACCGTTAAAGGTGGCCGTTATCGGGTCGAGCTTGAGGCCGTCCTGGTAATAATCTTCAAAAACTTTGGCCAGGTCTTTATTACCCGCTGCTGCCGAGCCGGAGCTGTCGCCTTGTTTACAGGATGCGAGCGAACCCGCGATGAACATCATCAAAAATATTCTTTTCATAAAATGAGGTTAGTTGTTGGGTAAAGCTAAGAAATTGACCGCAGATATTTATCTAATCGTTTGAGCTATGAGGTCGGGATTAACTATTTTAGCACGATGAAAATACCTTTTGAAGAACTAAAAGCCGAATTTTTGCGCGTGCTCCTTAAGCAAAATTTTGAGCCGCAAAAAGCGGAGCAATGTGCTGCCATATTTGCCGAGAACAGCCGCGACGGCGTTTATACCCACGGTTTAAACCGCTTCCCTACTTTTGTCGACTATATCAAACAAGGGCTTATCGACAGTTATGCCCAGCCAACTTTAGAAAAAACTTTCGGACTGATCGAACAATGGAACGGCAACCTGGCGCCGGGTATGCTTAACGCCAGGTTTTGTACCGAGCGCGCAGTTGCACTGGCCAAAGAACATGGCATGGGCTGTGTGGCCATCCGCAATACCAACCACTGGATGCGCGGCGGCACCTACGGGTGGCAGGCGGCCGAGGCAGGCTGCATCGGCATACATTTTACCAATACGATAGCGCTGGTGCCACCCTGGGGCGGCATCGACCCGCGTTTGGGCAACAACCCGCTGGTGATAGCCGTACCGCGGGCCGAAGGGCATATTGTACTGGATATGGCCATGTCGCAATACTCGATGGGCAAGCTGATGCAATACCAGGGCAATAACGAAGAGCTGCCTTTGCCCGGAGGGTACGACGAAGCCGGTGAGTTGAGCACCGATCCCGGCGCCATCATCAGATCAAAACGCTTGTTGCCTGTCGGCTTCTGGAAGGGCTCGGGTTTAGCCTTAATGCTCGATTTGCTGGTGACGATTTTAAGTCAGGGTAAATCGACTGCGCGGATCACCGAAAGCACGGTAGAATCGGGCGTGGGGCAGGTGTTTATCTGCATTAAAGACCCTGATAAGGAAACGACCTCCCGGTTGACTGAACAGATACTGGAATTTACAAAAACAAGTCGCCCGGATACCGAAGGCGGTATCATAGCTTATCCCGGCGAGAACACCTTGAGAACGCGTATCCGGAATTTAAAGGAAGGTATCCCCGTAAGGGAAGACATCTGGAATAAAGTAAGGGCAATGTGATGGTGGAACCGGGAAAGTCACAGGGAGGCGGTGCAAGCGATCAGTATGATGGGATGCCAAAACAAGTTCGACATGATTTGTTGATTTTATTCGGGTTGATCTTCGCTGCGTTGACGTCCTTTGCCCAAAACACAGTAAGGCCATTTCCGCAGCATGTCAAATATGTTACGGGTGTGATCAAACCCAGCCATGTTTCGCAACAGCAAATGGATAAAACGGTAGGTGCTTTTTATACCCGGTGGAAGGAGCGCTATATCAACACAGGCTGCGATAAGGGCCAGGATTATATCTGGTTCGAAAAGCCCGGCAATAAACAATGCGTAAGCGAAGGGCAGGGATACGGGATGCTCATTGTGGCATTAATGGCCGGTTACGATAGATCGGCGAAAGCCGCATTTGACGGCTTGTACCGGTATTACAAAGCTCACCCCAGCAAACGCAGTAAATACCTGATGGCCTGGGCGCAAAGTAACAGTTGTACAGACCTGGATGGCAGCAGCGCTACCGATGGCGATATGGACATTGCCTTTTCGCTGCTGCTGGCAAACGCGCAATGGGGCAGCAAAGGGCAGATCAATTACCTGCAGGAGGCGCGCAGCATGATTGCGGCCATTATGCAGCAGGAAATTAACCCCCAAACGTATACCATCTTACTAAGCAATGCCGTGGAGCACGATAGCGGTGATTACTTCGACACCCGCGCTTCCGATTTTATGCCCGCACATTTTAAAGCTTTTAAAAAAGCTACCGCTGATGCGCGCTGGGATAAAGTAACAGATAACACCTACCGGCTGTTTGAGGATATGGCTGGCAGATACAGCCCGGAAGCTGGATTAGTGCCCGATTTCATCAGCCACCTCAACAAAAAACCAGTGCCTGCCAAACCACGTTTCTTAGAGTCGGTTTACGACGGCGCATACAATTACAATGCCTGCCGGGTGCCCTGGCGTGTGGGCACGGATGCTGTTTTATATGGCGATAAACGCGCGCTGGCAATGTCGGCAAAGATCAACGCCTGGATACGGCAAACCACAGGCGGCAACCCGGATAACATCTCAGCCGGCTATACCCTTGCCGGGAACGATATTAAAGGCCGGTATTTTGAAGCGATGAGCTTTATTGCCCCTTTTGCCGTTTCGGCTATGGCGGAGGATAAAAACCAGGTCTGGCTCAATAAACTGTGGGATTATATCAACAAGTTCGATCTGGATGATTTTGATTATTACGATAACAGTATTAAAATGATCGGTTTGCTGATCATCTCCGGCAATTACTGGCCGGCCAATTAATCTTTTCGCAAAATACACCGTCAAACCATATTAACAATCAACCTGCTGTTTTATAGGTCTTTGGTTAATTGTAAAATGTTTGTTATATTTGGTCTGCCTAATTATTTATTGATTAAACGTACAGCATGTTATGGTTGATGTTTCAGCTATTTCCCCCGGTGATACACCCGATCTCCCGAAAAGGAAAAAATTGTTTTGCCCTCATTGCCACGAGCGGTTAGAGTACCGCATATCGCGTGGAGTTTTAGTTAAATTATTTTTATTTTGGTGGCCATCTAAGCGTTTTCGGTGTTTTAATTGCATGCGCACCACTTATGTGTGGGACCGGCCTTCGTTATAAAAGCGCTTCAAATTTTTCCCAGAAACCGTCTTTAGGCAAAGGCGCATAGATGACGATCGGCTCCTTTTTAATGGGATGTATAAAACTAATCTTGCGCGAATGCAGGCAGATACTTTTTTTGAGGCTGCCGCGCGGGTAACCGTACTTATTATCGCCAACGATGGGGCAGTTCAAAGTCGAAAGCTGAACCCTGATCTGGTGCGGGCGGCCAGTTATCGGATCAACCTCTATTAAATAGTAACCATTCAGTTCGCCAATGAGCTTATAATTCAATTCGGACCGTAAACTGCCCGGAACTTCTTTATTGTGGGCGGTTGTTACATTTTTCTGCGGGTTTTTAACCAGCCAGTGTACCAGGTTACCTTCGGGCGGCTGGGGGCGGTTACGCACCACGGCCAGGTAAGTTTTATGCACCTCGCGCACTTTAAATAAAGCATTCATCCGCTCGAGCGCCTTGCTGGTTTTGGCAAACATGATGAGCCCGCTCACCGGCCGGTCAATCCGGTGTATCACGCCTAAAAAAGCCCCGTTAGGTTTATTGTATTTTTTTGCGAGATAGGTCTTTACCTTTTCATCGAGCGGCTCGTCGCCGGTATCATCAACCTGTACAATATCGCCCGCCCGCTTGTTGATGGCGATGAGGTGGTTATCCTCGTACAGCACATCGGCATCGGTGATGGCCCCCTCTAAATCTCCCCCTGTAGGGGAGACTTTAAATTTCTTATGGTTAAACTCGCTCACTATTTATTCTTTTTAAGTCCTCCCTTCCGGGGAGGATTTAGGAGGGGCCTAATACTGTTCCTTCTCGTTCGGGAAATCGTTCGATTTTACATCGCCGATATAGCTTTTAATCGCCTCGTTCATGATATCGTACAGGTTTGCGTACTGGCGTAAAAACCTCGGGCGGAAGCCTTTGTTCAGGCCGAGCATATCGTGTATCACCAATACCTGCCCATCGCAATGCCTGCCGGCGCCAATGCCGATGGTGGGTATGCTCAGGCTTTGGCTCACTTCCTGGGCCAGTTTAGCGGGTATCTTTTCGAGTACGATACCGAAGCAGCCTAATTCCTGCAACGTAATGGCGTCTTCGCGCAGTTTTTGAGCTTCGGCTTCTTCCTTGGCCCTGACGGTGTAGGTACCAAATTTATAGATGGATTGCGGCGTTAAGCCCAAATGCCCCATTACCGGGATACCGGCAGCCAAAATACGGCTGATAGATTCGGCAATTTCTTTACCGCCTTCCATTTTAACTGCGTGAGCCCCCGACTCTTTCATGATGCGGATAGCCGAGTTTAAGGCTTCCTTCGAGTTGCCCTGGTACGAGCCAAAAGGCAGGTCGACCACCACCAGCGAACGCTTGATGGCCCGAACCACCGATGAGGCATGGTAGATCATCTGGTCGAGCGTGATAGGCAGTGTGGTTTCGTGGCCGGCCATCACGTTTGAGGCCGAATCGCCGACCAGGATCACATCGATGCCCGCGTCATCAACAATGGTAGCCATCGAGTAATCATATGAGGTAAGCATGGCGATCTTTTCGCCGCGCTGCTTCATCTCCTGCAGGGTGTTGGTCGTTATCCGTTTAACTTCTTTGTGTACCGACATGGTGTTGGTGTTTGAGACGGCAAAGTTGAGAATTATTTCGGATTTCGGATGTGGGATTTCGGATTTGATGGGATTTTGACATTCTAAATCAACAAATTCATTCCGAAATCCGAAATAAAACCCTACATTTGCGGCCGTGAATCCAGAAGTTTCAAACTTCCTATCTCCAGATAAGTTCGCAGTACCGGATACCTGCCTGACCCACTTTTTTTCAAACTTTAATTTTCTTTCGCGATGAGCATTGCTAAACTACCTGCCATATTGTTACTTGCCGACGGGACCGTATTTTACGGTAAAGCGGCCGGAAAGATTGGCACCACTACCGGCGAGATCTGTTTTAATACCGGCATGACGGGTTACCAGGAAATTTTTACCGATCCGTCATACTTCGGCCAGATTATGGTGACCACTAATGCCCATATCGGCAATTATGGCATCAATAGCGAAGAGGTTGAATCGAACAAGATACAGATAGCCGGTTTGGTTTGTAAAAACTATAACGTGGCTTATAGCCGTAAGCAGGCTACCGAATCGATACAGGATTATTTTACCGAGCAGAATATCGTATCAATATCCGATATCGATACCCGCCAGCTGGTGCGCCACATCCGCGATAAGGGTGCGATGAACGCGATCATCTCGTCGGAAACTTTAGATATCGAAGAACTGAAAAAGAAACTGGCCGAAGTACCGTCGATGGATGGCCTGGAGCTATCGTCGCAGGTATCAACCACCGAGGTTTACAACTTTGGCGACGAGAACGCGGCACACCGTTTGGCTGTTTTGGACCTGGGTGTTAAAAAGAATATATTACGCAACTTTGACGACAGGGATGTTTATGCGCAGGTTTTCCCGGCAAAAACCACCTTTAAAGAAATGGAAGCGTTCAACCCCGATGGCTACTTCATATCCAACGGCCCCGGCGATCCATCAGCAATGCCTTACGCTGTAGAAACCGTTAAAGAGATATTAGCTTCCGATAAACCAATGTTCGGCATTTGTTTGGGCCACCAGCTTTTGGCTCTGGCTAACGATATCCCGACTAAAAAAATGTTTAACGGCCACCGCGGTTTGAACCACCCGGTTAAAAACGTGATCAAAAACCACTGTGAGGTTACCTCGCAAAATCATGGCTTTGGCGTGGTTCCAGAGGCGGTAAGAGCGTCTGACAAAGTAGAGATCACCCACGTTAACCTGAACGATCAGTCGATAGAAGGTATCCGGGTAAAAGGCAAAAAGGCATTTTCGGTACAGTACCACCCCGAATCATCGCCCGGCCCGCACGATTCGCGCTACCTGTTCGATGATTTTATCGAAATGATGAAGAAGTAAATCAATACAAAAGCCCTGCACTTACCGGGTTTTTTGGTTTCAAGTCGGGCGTTTCGTGGTAAACGCCCTGGTTGATCTGTTCGTTGATCTCGTACACCATGATATCCAGCTCTGATGCCGATATTTCGATATAGTTGATACAGAGCTCTCTTTCGCTTGCATCGTCGCTTATCCGTATCACGTTCAATAATCCTAAAATCGACGCCAGCGGCCTGCGCACATTGTGTGATTGCGCCCAGGATATTTCGCGCAGCAGGTTGTTCTGGCGCAACAGCTCGGTATTGGCTTGCTGTAACCGTTCTTCGGTAAGCAAACGCTGGGTTACATCTTCGGCGGCGATCATGACATGCTGCTCGTTATTGGTATGCGTAAGGTGCGAGGTGATATGTGCAAAAATGTCGGATCCGTCTTTACGCCTGTGCCGCCATACCCCGAAATTTTTGTAATCGGGTTTTTCAAGGCGATCCGATACGGCTTCCATCACTTTGCCGGCATCTTCAGGCGGGCGGATATCAAGGATGCTCATATTGTAAAATTCTTCCTTGCTGTACCCGTATTTTAACACGGCGGCATCGTTTACGGCAATAAACAGCAATGTTTCGCGGTCGTATATCCACATGGGTATTGGATTATCGTCAAAATAGGTGCGATACTGTTTTTCGCTTAAGCGCAAACGTTTATAGTACCGTTGTATCAGCCGGTAAAGTATAAAGCAGGTGATCAGCACAAACAGCAGGGCGCTGACAGTACCCATACACAGCAAGGGTACATCTTTAGAGGAATGGATCTGATAAAACAAAGCATCGCTTATCGCTATCCACGATACACCGGCAAGGCCGTACATCAGCACAATCCGGAATGCGACGGGCCTCATTTAAGCTTTGGTAGATAATTAAACACGGGGTGTTAAGATAGAATTAATTCGCAATAAAACCAGGTTGTTTTTGCAATTATAATAAATTATAGTTTTAAGAAAATCACCAGGCTTTTTGAACAAGTACAGGAACCGGTAAAAACAAAGGGCCCCTGCCCAACCGGCAGAAGCCCTTCAAACTATCAATCAAAAAAACTTAGGGTATTTTAAAGCCCAAACCTATTTGCCATACCTGGTTACGGTATCGCGGGGTTTGTGTGGTGCCGTCAACATTATCCTGCTGCAGGTCTAACGTATAACGGGCACGCAGATCGACATTGCTGCTCAGGTCGATGCTTAAGCCAAGAACGCCATCGATAATGCTTTTGCGGAAACGGTTAGCATCGTCTTCGTAATGTTGTTGTACGATGGTTGAAAAGCCGTTACTGTAAGTATTGGTTGTCGACATGAGGAACGATACCTGCGGGCCGATAATGATGCCGAAGCCCGGAGCGAGTTTCAGTTTGGCGAGCAAAGGCGCATCGATAAAATTAGTGCGCTGGGTAAACTCGCCCGAGGTAGTCTGCGCTTTATAACCTTTGGTATCATACAAAATCTCAGGATCGAAGGACAAGGGGCCGATCAGGTGGATATCCATGGTAACGCCCGCATTAAAGCCCGTTTTATAACTGGTGGTAAAATTCGGATCGTCGGTTTTAATGATGTTAGAGAAATTTGCACCGCCCGCGACACCAAATTTGATCTGTGCGTTAACTGCACCTGCGAATAACAGGCCCGCAGCAAAAAATATCAGTTTTTTCATTTTTGTTTTTCGTTGTTATTGTGACGGTATTGAAATAAATATGCCAATTACCGGCACCCATAATCATTTAGATACGTTATGGGCTGATTTTGCGGGATTTGCACCATAAAGACATGAGTAAAACGCATCAAATACCCGGTTACAAAGCACACCCTTGTGTATAGTTTTCTGTACAATTTTGGCCTGCGCCCGACTTATTGCCTGTTAAATCGATAACCTTTTGGTAGCTGAATTACCGGCTTATTTGATAGTTTTGTTTTATGATCATCTGCAAAAAAACATTTAAACCAGCTCTTATCATTTTGCTCTGCATCAGCTACCAGATAGCAACTGCCCAAAAACAAAGCTTTGTACATTCGCTCGATCAGCAGAACCATTGGGTCGACTCGGTTTTTAAAAGGCTTAGTAAAAAACAAAAAATAGCGCAGTTGTTTATGGTGCGGGTTTACAGCAGCCAAACCCAGGCTTTCGACGATTCGATAGCCCATCTGATCAAAAAGGAAAAGATAGGCGGTATTGTTTTTTTCCAGGGCGGGCCGGTGCGGCAGGCGCAGTTTACCAATCGTTACCAAAAAATAAGCAAAGTGCCTTTGTTGATTTCGATCGACGGCGAATGGGGCCTGGGAATGAGGCTGGATAGCACCATATCCTACCCCTACCAAATGACGTTGGGCGCTGTACAGGATAATACCTTGTTGTTTAAGATGGGGCAATTTGTAGCGCGCGATTTTAAACGACTGGGCCTGCAAATGAACTTCGGGCCGGATATGGACGTGAACAACAATCCCAACAACCCGGTTATCGGTTTCCGCTCGTTCGGCGATAACAAATACAATGTTGCTGCAAAAGGCATAGCTTATATGCAGGGCATGCAGGATGGCGGCATACTGACTACAGCAAAACACTTCCCGGGCCATGGCGATACCGATGTGGACTCGCATTACGACCTGCCGCAACTGCCTTTTACCCGTCAAAGGCTCGACTCGCTGGAAGAATATCCTTTCCGGGAAGCGATCAAAGCCGGATTGAGCGGCGTTATGGTGGCGCACATGAACATACCTGCATTGGATAGCACCCAACACCTGCCGTCGACCCTTTCGAAACCGATCATTACCGGGATATTGAAAGATTCGCTTGGGTTTAAAGGCCTGGTGGTTTCGGATGCGATGGGTATGAAAGGCGTGGTAAAATACTTCCCTAACGGCGAGGCTGATGTACGCGCGCTTATGGCGGGCATGGATATACTCGAACTATCAGAGAATTCGAAACGGGCCATAAAAATGGTGAAGAGGGCTGTGCGTAAAAAACAGATCGATAAAGAAGAATTATTCGCCCGGGTAAAAAAGGTGCTCGCAGCCAAATACTGGGCCGGTTTAAACCATGTTGAACCTATCGAAACAAACAATTTGATAGCCGACCTGAACAAGCCCGACGCAAAAGCCCTTGTACAGCAGCTAACGGATTCGGCATTAACACAACTGACGAATAACCCGGGGCGACCGGCCATCGATTTTGGCAAAAAGACCGCATTGGTGAGCATCGGCCCGACCGATACCACGGTCTATCAGCGTGAGCTGCAAAAACAGTTTACCGATAGCAAGTTATTCTTCGTGGCTAAAAACACGAGCAATACTCCACCCTTAGATAGCTTATTGAGCCAGTTAAAAGGCTACGACCAGGTGATCATTGGTGTGCACGATACCCGCCTGCGCCCCGCTGCCAAGCTCGATTTTAGCAGCAACGTTAAACTGCTGGTTGCTGAACTGGCCGCACAGCCCAACAGCACCATCAGCGTATTTGCCAACCCGTATACCATTGCCGGTTTGCCGGGCATCGAAAAATGCGGCATGCTGCTGATGGGCTACCAAAAAAGCGATGAGATGCAGCGCTCGGCAGTGAAAGCTATTTGCGGGCAGTTAAAACCTGCGGGTAAATTGCCGGTGAATGTAAGTGTGTTTTTTCCAAGCGGAACGGCACATGTTTATGATCAGTAACAAGTCTCCTTTTGATCAATGAGCAAAGAACAGGGATCAAAGATTTTGTATGGGACAGGATTATCAGGAAATGGTTTTTGAAACACAGATAGATCCATTCGTAAAACGGATGTGGCAGGTTTATCTGGCAAATTTTATCATTACGCCAATTTTCTGTATAGTATCTTCTTGCTTTTTCAAGGAATTTAATGCAATTGTGTTACTATGGCTGGCAACGGTAACCTGTATATTTTTATCAACCGTTTACAGCAGCTACAAATGGTCGCGGAATAAGGTACGCTCGATATCTTTAGTGGATGGCATTTTCAAGGCGATTGTTACCCGGAAAAACTCAGACAGCACATACCTTATACCACAGGAAAGCATCAGCACGAAATTGAAATGGGAAGGCGGCAGGCCAAGAGTTTTAACGTTAATGATATTCTCAAAAAACAATCCGATCGTTAAGGTTTACTCGGGCAGGCAGAAGAATGAATACGATTTGGAAGATATAGCCTATCAGATAAAAAAGAGATTAAATAAGTAGGCCCGGCTCGCAGGGAAACGCCCATATCAAGATCAGGAAGCTCCTCCGGAGCTAAACCCTTTTTAGCTTTCTTCTACAAACAGGCAACTCCTCCGGAGTTTAAAACTGCTTTAATTAATCAACCTCCCCGTTATATCCACATTCCGTGCAAAGGGATTAATATACAAATTGGCCAGTATGGCAAACTCGCGACGGGTGATGGGTTTGCCCAGATCGTAAGCTGATGTGAACTTAAAGCGGCTTTGCCAGTATTTTTTGACGTTTTTTTGCAGGGTCTCGGGGTCGCTCAGGGTCATTTCGCTGATAAACGATAAAAGGTTGCCTACTGTAAAATCATCGCCCGGTTTTACCTTGTTGAACCACAGGAACGAGCGGGCGTAGATCTCCATCAATACCGGTTTAACTTCGGTGGTTTTGACGATGGAGTCGGGTAAAAAGTAGGTAGCTGTGGCTTTGCCTTTAGTTAACTGCACGCCTTTGATGAGGCCGGTAGCGCCAATCTGTTGTATCGACCGGAAGTACGGGTCATTCAGTTTAACATCTACAAAAGGCATTAAATAAGCGTTGAACCTGATGAGTTCTTTCTGCACTTCGCGCACGTTGATCTTTTTGGTTGTGGTTTTGTAAAAAGCGCAAAAAGCGGCTACGGTGCCTGCGCCCTGTCCAACCGTCATCTGTACAGACGGATAGAACGTACTGGCGTTGACCAGGTGGGTGGTCGACATGGCTTTTTCGGTAACCAGCAGATTCTCCATATCGCGTACGATAACCGATCCTAAAGGGATAGAGTAACCCGGCATGGGCGGATAGTTGATTTTAGGCGCGTTGCTCACGGCCGAATAATGCTGGCCTGGCGACGCATCGCCTACGGCGATAGCAGTACGGTAGAGCTTCGAAGCCCTATCGTACGGCGTAAAAATATCACCGGTCACCATACGGATCTGCCCCTGCACGCGGCGGGCTTCGCGGATGTACGGGATCATGGGCAAACGGTCCTTGGTCGGGAACTCCTGGAAATCGGGCGCCAGGTTTTTAAAGCCCAGCTCGGTTTGGAGGTAATAGATCAGGCCTAAGGTTTTCAGCCTGCACTCTTTATAGAAATCGTCGCGCTGATCCGGCTCCAACTGGTCCATCGTAACAGGGAAACTGTTGGCGCATTCGCCCCATTTGATCATGTATTTATCGTTGGGCAGTCTACCGTCGGCCAGCATTTTTTTAATGTCTTTACCTTTAAGGCAGCTGTATAACGATGGATCATACCCTTCGGGTTTATCGATGGTGCGGTCGGCGGCGCGGCCATAATCTTTTAAAACGGCTATCCAGGTCACTTCCTCAATCAGTGGCAAGGCTTCATCTACCCCAATAGGTTCGCCTGTTGTTTTTTTGCTGTCGAAACCGATGTCAAAATTAGCGCCTGCTTTAGCGGCGACATCCGCAGTTTCGGTAGCATCAATCACCACGCGGGCGGATATCGTACTTTTAACGCCTTTTTCGCTGATGACAACATCCCACAAATCGCCGTTCTTTTTAATACCGGCGAACTGGGTGTTGAATTTTACATTCAGGCGTTTAACGGTATCGGTTATTTTTTTGAGGATGGCTGCGCCGGTGTACGGCTCAAAGCGTAAGGTTGCATTTGCTGTGGTATCGTAGCCCGGCGTATTTTTATAGAATTTGATCACGTGTCTGCGAAATTCGCCCCAGATGCCCGATGGTAAATTGCGGTTGGCATCCACGATACAATTTGCACCCGAGGTCATGCTACCGCCCAGCCAGGGCCCTGGCTCCACTATAATGGTCTGTACACCGCTGCGGGCGGCCTGTATACCGGCCGATACCCCGCTGGCACTGCCTCCTATCACTAATACATCTGTTTTTATATTTTCCTGGGCGTGTGCGCCGAAATATGCTGATAATAAAACAAGTACAAATAACTTTTTAACCATTATAGATTTTTATAACAACTGTAAAACGCTAAATTAGGGCAAAGCTTTTAATTGCCTATGAAAAATTATACGAAAAGATCGCGCTTTTTTATCATATCCTGCTGCTGCCTGAGCTTTGTTTTGGGCGCATTTGTGTGGCATGCTGCCGAAAATACCATCACCGTAGATGTGGTTAAACAGGCGCAGAAGGTTATCGGCCTTGAATTTAGCGATGCCCAGGCCGACTCGATGCTGAATAACCTGAACGGCCAGGTAAATACTTATAATACATTGCGTAAACTTAACCTGCCCAACAGCGTGGTACCGGCACTCAACTTTAACCCGGTGCCGGTCGGCTTTACTAATCCCGACAAGGTAAGCGGTTTTGCTATGGCTAAGATGGCTGCGGTGAAACTGCCTGCGGACAAAAACGAACTGGCTTTTTACTCCATTCGCCAACTGGCCGAGCTGATCCGCACCAAACAGATTACTTCTGTTGAGCTGACAAAGTTTTTTATAGACCGTTTAAAGAAATATAATGGCAAGTTGCTGTTCGTGGTAAACTATACCGAAGAGCATGCATTAAAGCAAGCGGCATTGGCCGATGCCGAAATTAAAGCCGGTAAGTATAAAGGTGTTTTGCATGGGATACCGTTCGGAGTGAAAGACCTCCTGTCGTCTGCCGACTCTAAAACGACCTACGGGGCCGCGCCTTACCGCGACCAGGAGTTGAAAATAGATGCTACCGTTGTTAAACGATTAGAAGAAGCTGGAGCTGTATTGATAGCCAAATTAACCCTGGGCGAACTGGCACAGGGTGATACCTGGTTCGGCGGGCAAACGCGTAACCCATGGGATATTACCCGTGGCTCGAGCGGCTCATCGGCCGGGCCGGCTTCGGCGGTGGCCGCGGGTTGTTTGCCTTTTGCCATCGGGTCTGAAACGTTGGGTTCTATTGTATCGCCATCAACCGAGTGCGGCGATACCGGTTTGCGGCCTTCGTTTGGCCGGGTAAGCAAATATGGTGCAATGGCCTTAAGTTGGAGTATGGATAAGCTTGGCCCGATTGCCCGCAACGTGGAAGACGACGCCATTGTGTTTAACGCGATACAAGGACCGGACCCGAACGACCTGAGCACCATTGCTTCGCCATTTAAGTACGATGGCAACATAAAAGACCTGAAGGGTTGGAAGATTGGTTATTTAAAAGCAGCATTTGATAATCTGCGCACACAAAACCATGCCAACGATTCGGTAACGCTTGCCAAACTAAAAGAGCTTGGCGCCGAACTTGTACCGATAGAACAACCTAAAATGCCTTTTGGCTCAATGACTTTTGTTTTAAGCGCTGAAGCGGGAGCGGCCTTTCAGGAGTTAGTTTTAAACCATAAAGACGATATGCTTGCTCAGCAGCGCAAAAGCTCATGGCCAAATACCTTCCGCTCGGCGCAGTTTATACCCGCGGTTGAATACATTAATGCACAACGGGCTCGTACCGTTTTAATACAGCAATGGTACGAGCGTTTAAAGGGGCTCGATCTATATGTAGCACCATCGTTCAGCGCCAATTTATCGCTTACTAATCTCACAGGAAACCCGTGTTTGGTGCTGCCCAATGGTTTAAACCGCCGCGGGTTGCCGGCCAGCATTACCTTTATGGGGCAATTATTCGGCGAGGGCAAGATGCTCGAGGCCGCAAAAATTTACCAGGACGCGACAGACTTTAACAAAAAACATCCTACCTTAAATTTTTAACCCTTTAATAACCTATGAGTACCGAACCATTAGACCGCGCCAAATACCCGATCGGGAAATTTAAGGCACCGGCATCGTACACCCAGCAGGATATGCTGCATTGGATAGCCGAGATCAAAGCTTTACCGGCCAAAATGCGCCAGGCTGTAATGACGCTTAACGAAAAGCAGCTGGATACGCCTTACCGCACCGGCGGCTGGACCATCCGCCAGGTTGTTCATCATACCGCCGATAGTCACCTGAATGCTTTTGCCCGTTTCAAATTTGCCTTAACTGAAGATAACCCCACCATTAAACCTTACGAAGAGGCCGACTGGGCACTGTTTGCCGATTCGAAACTGCCCGTTGAGCCAGCATTGCGCATGCTCGAAGGCCTGCACCAGCGCTGGACCGCCCTGATGGAGGGCATGACCGAAGAGCAATGGAGCCGCACCTATTTCCACCCGGCCAATAACGAAACGGCGCCTTTGCGCAAGGCATTAGGCTTATACGCCTGGCATGGCAACCATCACGTAGCACATATCGAAAATGCGGATGTTTGAAGAAGAAAACAGGTATTGTTTGCAGGATAATTTCTTTTATTTTTATTCTGCAAACAAACTGTCACAATGAAACGAAAACCTGTCATAATCATCGCCGCCGTTGCGGTATTGGGTATCTGTGCGTTTTTATTTATTCGTAGTAAATATCTGGCCAAACCTAAGGATACAGAAGTTATTGCTTTTTTGGAGAAGTTTAACACAACAGTATTAGGCGGCGATCCGGAACAACTGCTTACCTATTTTAATATCCCGCAAAAAAGCAAACCGCTTATGAAATTGTTGAGCGTGCTTTGCAATAAAACCGGGGCATCCGGCTCGGGCCAGCCGCTTTTTGAAGTAAGCCTTACCACCGCTTACAGCGACCTCAAGATCATCAACAACGAGCTTTTGGAAGTGCGGATACCGGCCACTTTCAGCGAGAAGAACAGTAACAACCCGCCTCGGCAAACTTTCCTTTTCATGAAGTTGCGTAAGATCGGCCAGGGTGAGTTTAAGATATTGCAGATAGATGGCCGGGAGTTTTTTAAAGATTATGTGGCGTTTGAAAATGTCATCCGCACGCGTGAGCAACCTGAAAAACAAAATTACGATCCTATAACGTTAGCGGCTTTTGCTGAGGCTCAGAAGCTAAAAGCAAGCTACGATACCATACCTGCTTTTGAGCATTATAACGGTAAAACTTATTACTATGTGGTTAAAGGCTCGGGGAAGGAGTTCTCGTTTGAGCAAGTTGGCGAAGACAGTACCCTGAACTGGAAAATCGGTTTGGTCGGTCCTGATCTTAAAGAGCTCATCCCGGTAAAATATACCTTAATCCATAACATTAGCGGAATAATTGACGGCCTGATAGAAGTAGAAGATAAAGGCAGGCGCGGTTTTTACGATCTTAACGGAAAAGAGGTGGTGCCGATAACCTATGATCAGATTTTGCCTTTAAAAGGCGAAACCAATCTTGCGTTGTTACATAAAGGGCAGGACTATTTTTACCTGAAAAGCGACTTGACCGTTTCCGAAAAAATAGCCGGTTTAAAAATAGCCGATATGCTGCCGCAGATTAAAGAGTATGGCGCTAAATCAACCTTAACCGGGGCCGAATCAAAAGGGCTTATCGAGTTTAACTCGCGCGAGTACCATGCCAGCATCGTATTCCCGCCATCGTACCTTGTTGATTGGGAGGTGCGTCCGCGCGTACAAATGTTTAAAAATCCACTGCGGCCGGATTTCTTATCCGACGAAGAAATGTCGGAAAAATACCTTATCGCATTTGAAAACAGCCCGGCTGCTTCAAACTGGCTTACAAGTGCTTTGTATTCGATAGAAGATAGTTATTTAGGTGGCCGCGGCGGCCTTTACAGCGCCAAGGCATTGGTTGTGGTCGATAAAAAGAGCAATACGGTTGTCGGCCATCAAATGAATGTTGATTACTCTACCGAAGAAAATCCAGGGTCGGAGTCAGAGTGCATCGAAAGCCAGATCAGACAGGTAAACGACACCTTATTTGAGTTTAAAATGAGCTCGATTTACAACCAAACCCTGCACAACGATAAGTTGCTGGCTAACGGACCAACCTTTCATTATCTCTATGTGAAAAATGGCAGGCTGACTGAATTGCACAATAAAAGGCTATTTGGCTTTACCAAGTATGTTAAAATGGACGATAGTTATTTAAAAGGTTGTTATATATATGATGATAAACAGCTCGACCATCCGAACCTGGAAATGTTGCAGTATATGAAGAACGAAATATATGCTGAGTACCTTTACGAGTTTAAAGACCCCAAATGGGCCGAAGTGTTCCAGGGCCGCTTTAACAATTATAACATGGAGGAGCAAAAATATAAACGCAATACCAGCGTCGACGATTCTCTGACGGTTATCGATAAATACAACATCAATTTCCTCGATCAGAAAATAAAAGCACAAAAAGCCTCACCAAAAGTATTGGCCGCTAAATGACGCTAACGGGCAAAATGCTGCGCTACCTGGCATTGCCATGGATATTGTATCTGTCGTTAATGAACCTGTACCTATACAGGCGGATGGAAAGCGACACGGCTTTTCTGCAACTGAAACAAAATGCGGTTAAAACCGGCTGGTATTTGCCCGGTTTTTACGCGCATGTATATGTGAGCTGCACTATCCTTATTATCGGTTTTTTTCAGTTCTCAAAATGGGTTTACCGTAATAAGCCGCTGCATCGTACATTGGGCAAAGTCTATGTTTTCGGGGTATTGTTCTTTTCGGCGCCCGGGGCCTATGTGATGACCATGTTCATCAACCGCGGCATGGGGCCATTCATCTCTTTCATGCTGCAGAATACCTTATGGATAATCTTTACTGCCGCTGCATGGTACTATGCTAAAAACGTGCAAATACCCCAGCACGTAAAAATGATGCGCCGCAGCTACGCACTTGCTTTTGCTGCAGTAACTTTACGTTTTTACATTTACTTGTTCACGGTTTTGGGCAACGGCGTGGGCTTTGCGCACAACTACCTCATCATCGCTTTTTTGAGCTGGGTACCTAATTTGATACTGGTTGAGCTGATCAATTATTATGACAGAGGAAATTATTTATAAAACACTGTATGCTATCTTAGTAATTGGCGGCCTGGTTATTTACGGGTGGGCGCAATTACGAAAGAATAACATCTTTATGAAAAACCCGTCGCGCAAGCCATCAGATATGGTGAGCGTTGGCCCGCTGGGCTATGGTACAGACGGACGCTCGGGTAGGAAGGGTTCACCTTTTTATTATGTTTACTGTTTGGGTGCTGCAGTACTGATCGCACAGATAACAGTTTACGAAGTACTTGCATCCCCTTCCCATCTGCCTGATAATAATGCCGCGCCGAATTATTTTTGGTTTGCCTTATCATTATTCTTATTCCTGGTTGGTTTACTCAACTCGTACTTGCTTAAAACCGATACCAGCTTTAGCGATTATCCTTATTTAAGATACATTGTTAAAGGTTGGCTTACTACGGTTTTAGCAACGCCGGTTATATTCACTATCATTTTTATTTTAAATGGGACGACAGCAAGCCCGGACATTATTGCCGATATATATTTGTTTTGGGTAATCGGCGGCAGCGGCTTTGGGATGCTTGGTTTCGCGTTATTGGGTTTTACCGTGCACTATACCAGTAAACAAAGCTGGGCCGGCGCCAGGAAAAAAGTGGTTATTTTGGCTGTCGCCGAGTTTTTAACTTTTATCACAGTATTTATTTATGCCCCTAAAGTAATCCCCCAGCTCTCATGGTTTGTCATAGCGTTGCTGTATGGTGTAGTTATGGGTACCGGTGTAATGTGCTATAAGTTAGAAGAGCCGGCGTCGGCTGTAACTGAGCCGCCTGACACAACTAACGGAGAGTAAGCAATGCCGCCTGCTGTTTTAACTTTATACCTGTACGTTAGCAACCGCGAAACCCAGCATCCCGGGTTGACCTTTTTGGTAATGCTGGGTTATATTGCCGTCATTTACACCATCATCAAATTAGTCAACAGCCGCATCTTTGCCAAAAAGCCATCCAACGAGTGGGGCCACCAGGTGCTGCGCGGTAAACGATCGTTGTTTTATTATGTTTACTGGCTGGGGGTTACTGTTGTGATGGCCCAGATCGGCATTTACTATATTATTACCTACAAGCCCATTTACCTGGATGGCGTAAAAATTGACGACGGGTTTAAGTATATCTGGTTTTACGTCGCCTTCGTTCTTTTGTTTGTCGGCCTGCTCAATTCGTACCTGGTAAAAACCGATACCAGCTTCAGCGATTATCCGTACCTGCGCTACATTATAAAAGTTTGGGTAACCAATATTTTGGCCGCCCCGGTTTTACTTACCATAATACTGGCACAGAAAGGAATCACAGAAGATTGGCTTCCGGCGTACTGGCTCCTGGTAATAACGAGCAACGGTTTCGGGATGCTTGGTTTTGCAGCTTTTGCATTCAATGTCCATTACATCAGCCAAAACAACTGGCCGGAACGCCGCAAAAAAATGCGCATATTTATCTCGGCCGAGTTACTAACGTTGGTTACTGTGATCGTGTTCGCACTAAAAAGCACAATGGGTATCAGCTGGTTTTGGTTGTGGCTCCCTTATGCACCGGTGATGGGCTTCAGTATATTTTATTACAAATTAGATAAGCCCATCCCTGTTGAAGACGCCATTGTTGTTGAAGATTAGAAAACCGCAACGCAAGACCGGTTCTCCTCATTTGCACATTCAGGCATTTGCACATTTTCTCTATTTCTTCAGCGTTTCGTTAAACAGCTTATAGATGCGGCTATACTCGTCCGTCCAGCTGCTGGGTTGTACAAAGCCATGATCCTCGACCGGGAAAACAGCCAGTTCCCAGTTTTGTTTATGCAGCTCGATCAGCTTCTGGCTCAGGCGAACGATATCCTGGAAGTTCACATTCTGGTCCACCATGCCGTGGCACATCAGCAGCCGGCCTTTCAGGCCATCGGCAAAATAAATGGGCGAGCTTTGCTTATAGGCCTTTTCATCGTTATAAGGCTCGTTTAAAATATTGGCGGTATAGCCGTGGTTGTAATGCGCCCAATCGGTAACAGAACGCAAGCCTGCGCCTGCGGCAAAAACATCGGGTTCGGTAAACAGCGCCATCAGGGTCATAAAGCCACCGTATGAGCCGCCGTAGATGCCCACGTTCTTCGGGTTAATGCCGTATTTTTCGACCAGGAGTTTCACGGCGTCCACATGGTCGCTCAGATCCTTGCCGCCCATGTGGCGGTAAATGCCCGTTCGGATATCGCGGCCGTAGCCTGCGCTGCCGGTATAATCGATCTCCAGCACCGTGTAGCCGTTATCGGCCAGCAGGTTGTTGAACATAAACTCGTGGAAATAGCTGCTGCTCCATTTGTACATCACATCCTGCAGGTAACCGGCGCCGTGTACAAATACCACTGCCGGGTGCGATGGGGCTGGGTTGGCCGGTGCATAAACGCGGGCGTAGATATCAGTTCCATAACGGTTTTTAAAGGTAAAAATCTCGGGCGCGCGCCATGCGTACGATTTAAATTCTTCGCTTACCGAGCTGGTTACCTGTACCGGCTTAGCACCTGGCTTGTTCGGCTGAATGTACAATTCGTATGGCTTATTGGTATACGAATACCGGATGGCCAGCCATTTTTCATCGGGCGAAAGCTCGACTTCGTTGCCGCCTTTCATGCTGGTGAGCTTTACCGGGGTGCCGCCCGTAACCGCCATGCGATAAAAATCGGCTACGCCGGGGTGATCCATGTTGGCGGTAAAGTAAAAATCCTTTTTATCGTTCGATAATCTTAAGCTTTGTACTTCCCACCTACCGTTGGTGAGTTGTTTTTTATCGCCGGTGGCCACATTCACTACGTAAATATGCGAGTAACCACTGGCTTCGCTCTGGAAATAATAGTGCTGGTTATCTATCCAACCTGTGCTGCCGCCAAAACTGCTGATGCCGGGGCCGCCTATCCAGGCTTCGTCGCGCTGCCGGTCGAGCAGGCTGAGCTTGCCGGTTTCGGCATCGAGCTTCATGATCCAGCGGTCCTTATAATCCTGTGCGTTCACAATCACTACGGCGTATTTGCCGTCGGCGCTCCAGGAGGCTGTGCCTATGCTCACTTTACGGTCTTCGTTGCGCGCCTGGCGCTCTTCCAGCTCTTTCGGGTAATCTTTCACATAGTCGGGCAGGTCTTTAATGCCCGGGATATCTTTGGTCTGGATGGCATACACAGTATCGCGCTGTTCATCGTACACAAAACTTTCGGAGGTGGACTGCGGCGCGCCAACCTTGGTGCGGTTAGGGATATCTTCAGTATAACCGGTCGCGGTTACATAATTAGGCACAATAGTGTTTTTAGTGCCGTCGGCAGCTTTAATCAAAGTATAAGTCACATACCGGCCATCCGGCGACAATTGTAAACTGCGGATCTGCTTATCATCCACGCCGATCTCGCGCATGGGTTTAACCGCAAGCTCTTTCCGTTCGGCTGCATTCAGCTTATCGTTCTTTTCCTTCTCCTTCATCACATCAAACAACTCGGTTTGCTGAGCCTTCAGCCAGGCATCCTGTTTACTGCCAGCGTTTTGATCGGTTGCCGCGGCACGGCCCGCCCCGCCGCCAAAGCCACCACCGGTGCCACGGCCGCCACCGCCGCCTGTACCGTTGCCGCCACCGCGCCTGCCACCGGCACCACCGCCGAATGCAGGTACAGCCGCTACAGCAGTCGCCGCGTTATGGGTAAAATTGGTGAGCTGTGTTAATTCGCCGCCATTCAAAGCAATAGTATACAGGTTTTCGCTTTTGGTGAAAACGATCTTGCTGTCATCGCCGCTAAAGGCCGGGTTGCTCTCGCGGTCGGCCGTTTTGGTGAGCTGGGTTGATGCGCCGGTTTTGGCATCCATCAAAAACAGGTCGCCGTTTTTTTCGTAAACCTTCATGGTTCGCTTCGTGTTCCACGAGCCGCCTGCCGGGCGCATGTCCTTACGTTCGTCCAGGCTTACTTTTTCGGGCTTCGGGTTGGTTGGTGTGATAGCGTAAAGCGATTCGCGTTCGGCCTTATCGGGGTTCCAGTTGAAATAGACTTTTTTACCATCATCGCTCCAGTAAACATTCGAGGGCGAAACGCCCATCCATTTCGGGTCGCGCATAATTTTTTCGACGGTGAGCGGGCCGAGGGTTTGGGCAAATGTTGAAGTACAGCAAGCTAACAGAAAGAGGGTAAACGTTCTTTTCATGCGATGGTTAATTGTGAGGCCATGTTTTTACGAACTGCAATTTAATATTTAATGCGATAATAAACTAAATAGCTATTTTAGTTTTCATAATTGTTACAAGTAATGAAACTACAGGGCCCTACATTTTGCCTGCGCGAGTGGCGGCTAACCGACGAAGCAGCGCTAATAAAATATGCCAATAACGCTAATGTATCGCGCTACCTGGCCGATCAGTTTCCTCATCCCTATACCCAAACCGATGCGCAGAACTGGCTTAACTTTATTACCGGCGTAAGCCCGGTTACAAACTTTGCTATCGATGTAAATGGCGAATGTGTGGGCGGCATAGGTGTAGAATTCCGGAACGGCGAACGGCGCAAAACGGCGCACATTGGCTATTGGCTTGCCGAACCTTTTTGGGGAAAGCAAATGATGCCGGCGGCCACACGCCTCATGGTAAATTACATTTTTGATAATTTCGATATCGTGCGCTTAGAAACCGGGGTTTATCATCCTAATACGGCATCGATGCGGGTGCTCGAAAAGGCCGGTTTTGTTAAGGAAGGCATCGGCAAAAAAGCCATATTTAAAAACGGCGAGTTTTACGATGAGCATGTGTTTGCGCTGGTGAGATAGTATCAAGTCGCAAGTATCAGGTATCAAGTATTTTCTTTTTTGTCTTGTTACCTGATATTGAATACTTGCTACTAATTACACGAGTATTTCAATAAAAGAAGTCATGCCGAACTTGTTTCGGTATCTCTCAGGACAAATAAATACGCGATTTTCTTCCAGCCGATGATTAATGGGTATTTTAAATAAACTTTGCCTTGATTATTCTCCATGTGTTTATTTTTCACGATGTGAACGAGCTCGCTAAAGCTCGGTTCTTGCATCTTGATCCTATTTCGGGCGTTGCCTGCGGCCCGCGCTATCCGTTACAAGTCCTCATTCGCTGATAGAAGCTCATTCCGGGCTTTCCACTACTATCGCTAACGCAGATTCTCGTTAGTACATAGGTATTCTTCGGTATTTCAAATAAAATCTCCGCTATCAATACCAGTAAACCAATGAACTGATTAACCAATGAAAGCCAGGGGGGAAATTGTAAGAAATTTTTCAGCAATTCCGGGCATCATAACATACAAATGAACTAATGCCCGATGAACTAATGACTAAGCTAAGCATCGCGCTTAACCTTTAAATATACCAAATATTGGCGGCATTGGCAAGTTATAGTTGATAAGTAAATCGCTATTCATACCTTGCAAATATTATTCAGCAAATGGACGACCGGGACTATAAACCTTACTATATAGGGAGTTACGAACTAACGGGCGAACACTTAATACTTAAGGTTGAGCCGATGTATTTAGATCACCCTGTTAGTGAAATTCACATCAAATCAAAAGATATTCAGCGTTTTGCAACATATTGGCACGCTTTACCAAGACTGATAGCTGAGTCGGTGCCTATTTTTATTTGCGAAGAAACATGGGGCGAGAAAACGACTCTGGCCGTTTATGAAGGTCAATTTCTGCAAGAATCAGAGGTGAGCTATTGGCTTAGTTTTTATTATTTTGAGAACAAATAGACCAATAAATGATTACTTGCGCTCGTTTATAAACGAGCGTTTAACTGGCTTAGCGATTGTATCGCGTTTTAATCCCAGGTTTAAACTTATCTTTCCCACGGGTGTCATGGTAAGCTTGTCGAACCATAGCGGGCGGACCTATTCAAGTCGCAGTATTTTGTTTTTGTCTTGATTCTTGCATCTTGGCTCTTGATTCTATTTTCAAGGCTCAACTAACTTCCAATTCCCTTCCGATATAACCTCGATCTCCCCATCAACAACCTTAATTGCAGTCTGATCATCTATTAAATAAGAAGGCACCGGCAATGTGGCGGCTAATTTTTCGAGTTCGGTCATGGCGTTATCCGGAAAGGCCGGGTAGTCCAGGTGCGGGTGAATGGCGATATCGAACCACCCCAACGATTTTTCCGTATCCGGCGGCAAAGTATGGTTGCCGAAGGTAGTGCCGTAACGTGTCATGATCATGCTGCCGGCGCTCAGGCCAACATACACCGTTTTTTGCAGCAGTTCGGGCAGCATATCCGCCAGGCCAGATCGTCGCATCCAGTAACTTAAAAACTGGCAGTCGCCGCCGCCGACCAGTAGGGCATCAGCATCGCGCGTAACCTTTTGCCATACCTGGGGCTTGATGCTCGGTAAAGCAGTAAGTTCGAGCAGGCCCAGCGATTTCCATCCCAGTTCGCAAAAAGGATCGCCTAACCTGCCGGTTATTACCCGCCTTACTATTTCGCCGCCGGTGGGCAGGCCGTATATGGCCGTAGGTACAAACAGGGCGTTGGCTTCCTCTACCGGTTTGCCCAATAGCTCCACCAGTGCATTATGGATGCTGTTGTTGCTGATGCCTGCTGAGGTGAGGAGGAGTTTCATGGGATAATTCTATTCTGCATTCGGTACATAGAAGCGCATGTAAACAATATATTTAATCAGAATTATCTGTTACAGAACTCAGGTACCATTTTGAGTTTATTTTTATAAAAGTAAATTCTTCCTCAAATCCGGTATCCTGTATTTGAAATCTGATGTTTGTTTTATTACCGCTTAACATTTTTTTAATCACAATTCCTTTTTCAGATTTATCAATAAACAATCCGATGAACTTCATTCGGGTTTCAGTAACGGTCTTAGTATCGCTTTCACCTTCGTCGCCGGCAGTGAAAACTTTAAGCGGAAATATTATCCGAGATTTTTGAAAGACGGAATCGGTTTTAAAGAGTTGAAAAAAAGCGTCAAAGCTTTTATCCGCTGATAAAACTGTTTTATCATGTCGACCATTACAGGCCATCATCATCAGAAGAAATATGAAACAAATGAACCTCTTCATCTTGTTAAGATTTAATCATTCGTCCTTCTATGCCTTAAATAATACCAGCTTAAGTTAAAAGTGATCACACCATGATTAAATAAGGTCGGCAATAAACCATAATGCCTTTTCATGATATCAAAACGCTCCTTCAAGCTCTGCCGGTGCTTCTTTTTCGACATGCCGCCTACCAGGTATTTAGCCACATAGCGGTTTACGTTCACGATCTTTTTAGCCTTTTTGGCCGCGCGGATGATCCAGTCGATATCGGCGCTCAGGTGGTATTGCCTGTCGTACGGTTCGGCCAGGCTGCGTTTTACATAAATGGCCTGGTGGCTGATGCTCATGCCGTATCTGAAGCCTTTCCAGGTAAACGTTTTCGGAGCCTTGTGGCGGCGGCGGCCCAGGCTTTCGCCTTTGCTGCCGATCATTTCGGTTTCGCCGTAGTAAATATCGGCGCCGGGTTCTGATGAAAAAACCTGCGCTACGGTATCGTTGTCATAAAACTCATCGCCGCTGTTCATAAAAATGATGTAATCGCCGGTAGCGGCGGCAATGCCCTTGTTCATGGCATCGTAAATGCCTTCGTCCTTTTCGCTGATCAGTTTGGTGATGCGCGGCCTGTATTTTTCGATAACATCCAAAGTACCGTCGGTCGAGAGGCCATCTATGATGATATACTCAATATGCGGGTAGGTTTGCCCCAGCACCGAAAGCATGGTGCGCTCGATATCTTTTACGTTATTGTAAACGATGGTGACTACGGATAATATGGGGGTAAAGCCCGTCATGATTTTAAAACGGATTGATAAACGTTAATGTACTGAGCCGCTACTTTTTCGTTACTGAATTTGCTGGTCACCTTATCGCGTGCAGCTGTCGACATTTTGCCGGCATCGGCCGAAAACAGAATGTGGCGGATGCCGCGTGCCAGGTCCTCGCCCGATCGGTACAACGCCATATAGCCGTTTTGCAGGTGATCGATCAGATCGGGTATACCGCCGGTATCGAATGCCGCGACCGGCGTACCGCAGGCCATCGATTCCATAATGATGTTAGGCAGGTTATCTTCTACAGATGGCGACACCGTAATATCGGCCATGCTGTAGATCTCCACCAGGTCGGCCTGAGAGGAGATCAACCCCAACTGATGTACCGGGAACGGCAGTTGGTTTACATCAAAATGTTTGTTTTTGCCAAAGATGGCGATCTCAACCTGATCGGACGGGTGTTTGCTCTTTAAGATATTCAGGGCTTCAACCAGGTAGGGAAGGCCCTTGCGCCTGTCCATAATATTGGCTGCGCCAAACAGGATGAGTTTAACACCGGTACCGATGCCCCGCTTTTTCCGGGCGGCAGCCTTATCCTTTGGTGCGTAAACTGTTGTATCGATAGGATTAGGGATAGCTTCAATCCTGAAACCGTTTAACAGGGCGCTTTTTTTGGCTTCACCGGCGAGCCAGTTGCTGCAGGTTACAAAAGTAATGTTAGGCCTATCCGCGAAAAGCGCCAGTTTTTCTTTCCAGACCGAGTGGGAAAGGTCGTTTGGATGCGGGTTGCGCAGAAAATAACAATCGCCGCATTGTTTTTTAAAATGATCGCAGGTGCCGGCGTAATGACAGCCGCCGGTGAAGGACCACATATCGTGCAGCGTCCAAACGATGGGTTTGCCCGAGCGGGCCAGCTCTTTGAGGTTATCGATAGAAAGGAAACCAAAATTAGTCCAGTGCAGGTGCAGGATATCCGCACCGGCCACCAGCTGCTCATCCATGATCGAACTACCCGTATCACCTGTTGAAAAAGCAAAACGTACCGACTTGTCCCTTTCATAAAAAAAGATAAACGGCAGGCGTTCGCGCAGTAAATTGACTTGTGCCTTTTGTTTGCCGAACCAGCTATGGATGGCGCTGGTAATATGTTGTTCATTGGTTTTTTTATGCTGAACGAGCATGGCTACATCGATCTTATCCGACTTGAGCGCTTTAAGCAAGCGCACGCAGGCCACCGGCGCGCCGCCGCCGCTGTCGGACGTATTGATCAGTGTTACTTTCACAAGGCAAGTATAGCGATAAGTATAGATTCCGTAATAACGATGGGTTTCAAACCCATCGTTATTACGGGTTCGCGGTTTTTAGTCGACCATATCAGATGTATCCATAAAACAGAGTAGCTGTGCGGCATCAACCAAATTTAGAAATTGTTTTGAGTTTCTATATGAATGGAGTCTGTTAATAGCGATGGCTTTCAAACCCATCGCTATGATATTAATTTCTAAAACGTACCTTTAACCTTTTAATACAACCATGAACTTGTTTGCCTACTTATTTCAGGACCGTAAAGCCAACCGCAGGAATTTTAAGGGGCAGTTGGTGTTGTTCCTGTTCAGGCTGGCGCAGGCTATCAACCGCAGCATGATTACGAAGGTGATTTTTTACCCGTACCTGCTGTGGTACCGCTACGTTGTGGAATGGGTTTGGGGCATCGAGCTGCCTCGTAAATTAACCGCAGGCAAGGGTTTGATCATTTACCACGGCCAGGCTTTGATTTTGAACCAGGGTGTGGTTCTGGGTGAGAACGTTGTATTGCGCAACTCGGTCACCATCGGCCACAAAAAACTGGCCGACGGTACCTTTACTGCCTGCCCAAGGATCGGTAACAATGTAGATATCGGCGCTAATGTGTGTATTATCGGCGATATTACCATCGGCGATAATGTCATCATCGGCGCAGGATCGGTCGTAGTGAAAAGTGTGCCCGGTAACTGTACCGTGGTGGGTAACCCGGCAAGGGTATTGGAGAAGAAAGAGTAAAAAGATAAAAGCGCTGGCATTGCGCGATTCCTTCCTCGGGGAAGGAGGAGGAAGGGGTAGTCGCAGGCAGAAACCCCTTCCTAACTCCCGATATTCGGAACAGGCTCTCCCAAGGGAGGGAATTAATACAATAAATTAATGGAACAGCATTTAACCGACAGGGCCTTTTGGAAAGCCTTCTGGGAATCGAAAAAAGACCTGATATTTTATATAAAACCCGATTACCACTTCACCGCCATCATTAAAAAACTGGTTGAGGACAATCATATCAAAACCGCTGTCGAGCTGGGCGGCTTCCCGGGATATTATACCGTTTACTACAAAAAGTACCTAAACCTGGATGCTGCGCTGTTCGATTACTTTATCCACGAAGGGCTCATCAAACAACTACTCGAAAAGAACGGCCTGAAATATGAAGACATCTCTGTGATCGAGGCCGACCTGTTTACTTACCAGCCGGTTAAAAAGTACGACCTGGTATCCTCATTCGGCCTGATAGAGCATTTTAACGACCTGAAGGATATCATAGCCCGCCACGTAGCCCTGCTTAACCCCAAAGGCACTTTATTTATCACCCTGCCCAATTTTACCGGCATTAACGGCTGGATACAGCGCCGGTACGACCCGGAGAATTATGCTAAACATAACATCGGCTCCATGAACCCGCAACTGCTGGCCTCGGTTTGTAAAGAGCTTGGGCTGGTGGAGGTGGAATCGTACTACCACGGCCGCTTTTCGGTATGGCTGGAGAACAATGCGCAGCAAACGGGTTTGGTAAAATCGATCGTAAGATCCATTTGGCTGGCGGGGAAACTGTTCACCAAACTTGTACCTGTCGAAACAAAGGCGCTCTCGCCTTATATTGTTTTAAAAGCGCGCAAGGCCGATTAAATTAAATATTTATTATATTTACCCAACTGGCTTAACTGGCTTTTAGATTACAAAACGACCTCATCCCAATTAACATGAAACAAGTTTACGCACTTGCTATAGGCTCGCTGTTTACAATTTTTGCCGCCAAGGCTCAAGGCAACGACACTTATTTTGCCGACTACCCCACCTTAACCCCCGACGCACAAACCGCCATCTTCAGCTACGAAGGCGACCTTTGGAAAGTTGCCGTGAACGGGCAGTCGCCGGCCGTACGTTTAACAGCCATGCAGGGGCAGGAAACTAACCCGCGGGTTTCGCCGGATGGTAAATGGCTCGCGTTCAGCGCTAACCAATATGGCAATAACGATGTGTTTGTAATGCCGCTTGCCGGTGGCGAGATCAAACAACTCACCTATAATGATGCCAATGATGAAGTGGATTCGTGGAGCTGGGATTCGAAAAGCATTTATTTTACCTCGGGCCGGTATAACAACTTCAGCGCGTATAAGGTAAATATCGATGGCGGCACGGCGGTGCGGTTGTTCGGTAATTATTTTAACACTATCCATGGCGCGGCCGAGCATCCCAAAACCGGCGAACTGTATTTTGGCGATACCTGGGAAAGCTACCGTTTTGCTCAGCGCAAGCACTACAGGGGCGATTATAACCCCGATATACAATCGTACAATCCCAAAACAAAAGCTTACAAACGTTATACCGACTGGGCCGGTAAAGATTTTTGGACCACGATTGACGCGCAAGGCAATGTCTACTTCGTATCCGACGAGGGTAACGACGAGTATAACCTGTACACTTTCGTCAACGGCAAAAAAACAGCCTTAACCAACTATCCAACGTCGGTAAAACGGCCGTCGGTAAGCGCGAACGGGCAAAAGATCATTTTTGAAAAGGACTACCAGCTTTTTACCTACGATATAGCAGGCAGGAAGACCGAGAAGCTGAACATCAACATTTATCGCAACAACGTTCTGCCGAAACAGCAGGAGTTCGACATACAGGGCAATATCGAAAACTTTGATGCTTCGCCCGATGGTAAGAAACTGGCCTTTGTTTCGCGCGGCGAGTTATTTGTATCGGATGCAGACGGGAAATTCATCCAAAAACTTGAACGTAATTCTGCCGAGCGCGTGCTCGAAGTAGAATGGCTTGCCGACAGCAAAACCCTGCTGTACAACCAAACTTTGGAGGGCTATCAAAACCTGTACACCATAGCTGCCAACGGTACCGGCAGCCCGAAACAACTAACCAACGACAAGCGCAATAACCGCGACCTGACCCTGAATAAAAAACGTACCATGGCCGCTTACCTGAGCGGGCGCGATGAGCTGCGTACGATAGACCTGAGCACTTTTGTGAGCAAAACTGTCGTGAAAGACGAGTTCTGGGGTTTCCAGAACGGGCAGCCGTACTTTTCGCCAAACGGCGAGTACCTGATGTATACCGCTAAGCGTAATTTCGAGGAAGATATTTTTGTGCATAATCTTAAAACCGGGCAAACCCTTAACCTCACCAACAGCGGCGTAAGCGAGGTAAACCCGTATTGGTCGCCGGATGGTAAGTACATTTATTTCAGCACATCCCGCACACAGCCATCCTACCCCTTTGGCACGAGGGACGCACATATTTACCGGATGCCGCTCGAGAAATTCGACGAGGCTTTCCGCCTGAGCAAGTTTAACGACCTGTTTAAAGAGGAGCCAAAACCGGATACCACTAAAAAATCGCCGTTGAAGGATACCAAGCCGGCGCCGCTGGCTGCACAGCCTGCGCCAAAGGCACCTTCGGACATTGCGATCAATACCGACGAGATCATGCACCGTTTGGAGCGCATCAGCAGCGGCTTTGGCCAGCAGGACGGGCCGGTTGTGATCCAGAAAGGCGAGAAAACACTGATCTATTATACCTCGAACCAAAACGGAGGCAGTAACTCGGTGTACCGCACCACGCTCGAAACTTTTGAGCGGCCCAAGACCGATAAGGTTGAGGGTGCGGATGCCGGCGGTTTCAGCATGACAGCGGTCGGCGAAAAATATTATATCAGTTTTGGCGGCAACGTTTACCGCATCAATATCGAAAGCAATAAGCTGGATAAGATCGATGTGACGTATAAGTTCGACCGTAACCTTTCGGGAGAGTTTGCGCAGATATTCGACGAGACCTGGGCCAACCTGGAAGAAAACTATTATGATGGTACATTCCATCATATCGACTGGCAGAAAATGCACGATCGTTATAAGGCCTATGTGCCTTATATTAATAACCGTGCCGACCTGCGCCTGATGCTGAACGATATGCTGGGCGAGCTCAACTCATCGCATATGGGCTTTACCTCCAACGGGCAGGAAGAGCGCCTGAACCTGCGTTACCGTACCATGGAAACCGGCATCGTATTCGGCAATACTTCGCCCTACGTGGTCGATCATATCCTGGAGAACAGCGCGGCCGATCATAAAGGTATCGATGTACAGGCCGGAGATAAGCTGATCAAAGTAAACAACGTACCGGTTAACGAAAAGATGGATCGCGATTATTATTTCACCAAACCATCTATCGACAGGGAGATACTGCTCACCTTTGAGCGCGGCGGTAAAAACATCGACGTAAAGCTGCATACCGAAGCCACTAACGATATCCGCGGCCAGTTATACGATGAGTGGATCAAACACAACAAAGCGATGGTGGAGCAGGAAGGCAACAAACGCATTGCCTACGTGTACATGAAAGACATGGGCGACGGCTCGCTGCAAAACTTTTTGGAAGATATGGTTGACGAGGGTTACAAAAAAGACGCCCTGATACTCGACCTGCGCTACAATACCGGCGGCAACGTGCACGATGCCGTACTCAACTTTTTATCGCGCAAGCCTTATATGCAATGGCAGTACCGGGGCGGCGAGAAAACCCCGCAGCCAAATTTCAGTCCGGCGGCTAAGCCTATTATTTTACTGGTGAACGAGCAGACCCTGAGCGATGGTGAGGTAACTTCGGCCGGTTTTAAACAGTTAGGCTTAGGTAAGATCATCGGCACCGAAACTTACCGCTGGATCATTTTTACCAGCGGCAAAGGTTTGGTGGATGGATCCTTTTACCGCCTGCCATCCTGGGGGTGCTTTACGCTGAGCGGCGATGATATTGAACATACCGGCGTTAAACCCGATATCTACATTAAAACTACTTTTACCGACAGGCTGGCCGATAAGGACCCGCAGATTGATGCCGCGGTAAAAGAGATTATGAAGGAGTTGAAGTAGCTTGCGGGAGTTGTTGGTGACAACACCAGCAACGGCGTCGGGACACCCAAACGGCTTCAGAGAAATTTTACTAATTTTGAATATGAGCGAATTTAAACTGGATAGAACTGCATTTAAAGCACAAACAGCAGCCGAAGCAGCCGATCATAGGGAATACTATCAAAACCTTACTGTGAAAGAGCGTTTGCGGATAGCTCATTATTTAAATAGCATAGCGTTTAACTTTCCGATAGATAGCCCGCCAAGGATGGATAAAACAAAGTTTAGTGTCAGATCAAGAAGTTGATGGGGAATATATTCAATGAAGACTTCCGGGATTTTATCGACGCGTTAAACAAGCAAAATGTCCGGTATATTTTAGTCGGTGGTTTTTAGGTAATACTACATGGCTACTCCAGGACTACCGGCGATATGGATATATGGGTTGAACGTACCCATGAGAACTATACAAAAATCAAACAGGCATTTCAACAATTTGGAATGCCTGTTTTTGATATGAATGAAGAAAATTTTCTTCATCATCCTAACTGGGAAGTCTTCACGTTTGGTATTCCACCTACGGCTATAGATATGATGATTAGTGTAAAGGGGCTTGATTTTGATTCGTGTTTCAAAGAATCGGCTTATTTCGAAGAAGGCGGTCTGGTGATAAGAACGATCCATTTAAACGATCTTATAAAGGCAAAACAGATATCCGGTAGACCGAAAGATATTGACGACTTGGAAAATCTATCCAAAAAATGATTACTTCCCCATCCGCTGCTTTACAAACCGCACCAACCTTTGCAGCAACGTACCCTTGCGGTTTTTGAGGAAATGTTTGATCACGAGGTGCGCCTGCGGGCTTTCTGCTATCACATCCGGGAAATCGGTTATGGCTTCCTTATAAATAGGAACCTGGTAAATATCTTCCTTGTTGGAGTGAATGCCGCTGCCATCGTTACCGATGTTGTGGATGAGCGATTTTGACGGATTAAGCGTTAAGCCGCCGCGTAAAAAGATCGAGGCATACCAGCGGATGGCCCAGGAGTTGTTTTTACCGGCTTTGAACTCCTGTACCTGTTTCCAGAAATTCATATTGCCTTCGATGGAGAACTGCAGGATCTTTTTCTGATCGAACTGGGCAATGAGCTTATCTACATCCGGCTCAAAATGTTTCCAGGCACGTGCCCAGGTGGCCCAGCCCCAGCTTGTTGCCGCACGGTAAAAAAAAGTCTGCGGCAGGAAGTTGCCGGTCAAGGGGTACATATACGCACCGATGTGCATTATCTTATCGGTATGCGCATATTTATCTAAAGCTTCGTTAAAATAAGTGAGCGTATAGGGCGATGAGAGCAAATCATCTTCAAATACGATTACTTTTTCATATTCGTTCACCAGTTGTGTCACCCCGGCGATAATGGAATTTGCGAGGCCGAGGTTCTCTTTCCGCTCCACCACCTTTACCGATTTAAAGCCTTCCACATCTTTAATCAACTCCCTTACCTCGCCGACCTTGGCTGTATCTGCATCGGTTTTTGCCGCATCCGAAAAAATGTACAGGCGCGATTCATCGGCCAGTAAATTATTTTTCAGGTGGTTGAGGGTGCGGCGGGTATGCTCGGGCCTGTTGTAAACAAATAAAGCAATGGGTGCCGGGTTCTGCATTTTCGGGGGTACTGATGAAATGTATTAACAACTAAGCCGTGTCGGTGTTTCGGTAAAACAGCCCGGCAAATTTAAAATAATCCGGTTATTAATTTACAGTCCAGGGCTATACACTCTTAAAACAGCTTTGGCGCTTCGGCCTGTTTACCACAAAGTACGGTATAGGAATTGGCAAAGCGCTCGGTGGTTTTTTTACCGCCAATGGCGCAAAGCAACTGCTTGATAGCATACTCGGCAGATATCTTCAAACCGGCAAACAGGCTTTTCTTCTTGTAAAAACGACTGACATCGGGCGTGATCATCGACGGCAGATCCTTTGCGATGGTGAACCCTTCGGTGAGCAACAGGTAACGCAGCGAGGTTGGGGTATACATGTTGATGTGCCCGTACGCAAGGAAGTGTTTGATGCGCTTATCTACCCCGTAGCGATAATCTTTAGGCACCTCGATGAGGCACATTTTAGCAACGCGCCTTAACTCGCGCAGCAAAATACGCTCGTGCTCCACATGCTCCAGTACGTGTGACAGGATGACCAGGTCGAACTCGTCATCGCCGAAAGGCAAATGATAGCCATCGAAAACCTGTATGCTTTTGAGATTGCTGATCTGCAGCGCTTTGATACGGCCGACGCCGCTTTCGGATATTTCGACGGCGGAATATTCCCTGGCGAAATTGCTTTCGGATAAGAGTTTTAAAATGCTGCCATCGCCGGCACCAACTTCCAATACATTGTTAAAGGTATGCCCCTTGCTTACTTCGATAATGCGTTGCGCCTTGTATTTTGCGCCGAGCAGCCGCCAGCCTTTATCATCTTTTTCGTAAAACGAACTGTAGGCGGTTTTTACGTTTTCGCTGATGATGTTTTTATCGGGCATAGGGCAAATTTAAATTTTTGATACGAGGTATCAATTATGATCGTAGTTTTAGTTTAACCAGGGTTTTATCTACTTTTTCGTTCACGTCGGGAGCGATATTGAACAGGTAGATCAGCACACCATAAAAACCAGTTATTACACCGCTCCGCACAATAATATCAGCATAAACGTTAGGTAACTGCCATAAATATTTGCCCAAAAAGTAACTGGCAATCGTAATGGCTATCACAATGAGGTGCTTACTTGTAAAAGGCTGCATATGGAACCTCGTTTTAATATAGTACCAGGTACAAAAATTAAGCGCCGCCATGGTAGCCAGGTAAGCTATTGCCGCGCCCATGCCGCCATAACGCGGGATGAGAAAATAATTGAGCCCGATACACAACAAACTCGAGCAGATTACCCAAACCGTTACCAGGCGGTATTTGTGCGAAGTGGTAACGATATAAGTATTGAGGCCGCCGGTGATATCGACCAGGAAGCCGAGGCCGATAACGATAAAAATATCAAACTCTTTTATTTTTTCTGGATCGTGAACGATGTGAAGCAGGTTGCCCTGGTTGCTGATGATGCCCACAAACAGCAGGCACCCTACCAGCATCTGTACAATCGAGGTTTTGTTGTAGACATCGGCAATGTTTTTCATGTCTTTAGCCTTCCAGGCATCGGATACGATCTGGTAAGTAGTACGGCTTAATGCCGAAGCCGGTACACTGATGACCATTGCGATATTGAAGTACCAGCTGTACACGCCTTGTTTGGCATCGCCAACGATAGAGCTGAGCATAATGATATCGACTTTTTGCAGCAATACGTATACCGATACCGATACGACGGTAATCAGGCCATAATTAATGAGCTCCTTTTTTTGTATGGCGGCAAATTTAAGATCGTTCACCCGGTAAGAAAACTCGCCCGAGAGCGCGAGATTGATCAGTAAAATAACACAAATGAGGCCCCAGCTTGCAATATACAGCGCGATAAACTGTTTAAAATCTATCCAGCCCAGGGCAATCATGCCTAGTAACGCGGTTGTGATCAGCCGAACCAGAACATCACGCAGAAAGCTCGAAAAAATCGTGCGGTAAATGATGCGGCCGGTCATCTCTAAAAAATTGAAGAAAACGGTAAACAGGGCCAGGGGCACCAGGTAATAGTAATAATCGATCAGTAACGAAGATTTACCACCTGTATAGGCATGAATAATAGCCGGTTTTAGCACAATAAAGAGGATTGTTGTGGCCACGAATCCAAGCAGGGAAAAAAGCGCCGTCCAGTGCATAAAGCCGTTGTGCAGCCGGTCGGGCGTACGGTAAAAAGGAAAATACCTGGAGATGATCTGCGGGATACCGAATGAGGCGATCAGCGAGTATAAAACTGAAATGCCGATGAGTAAATTGTACAGGCCATACTCTTCGTTTTTGGTAAAGAACGGGAACAACAGGATAGTATTAACGTAGGCCACTACCATACCAAAGTAGGATACGATCGTGTTTTTATAGGCCTGTTTTTTTACTATTCCCATGTATAAAAGTTAAAAGTCAAAATTAAAAAGTCGCCAAAATGCTTCTTAATTATACTTTAGTATTTGATACCGATGCGGCCGGTATAGTCGATGCGGTTGAGTAATAACGGTAATTTTTCGGCTGCGATATATTCATCGACGGCTTTACGCGCCCCTTCCCAATGCCCGTAATCGTCGATAATGATCACGCCGCCGGATACCAATAAAGGATACAGGTGTTTCAGCTCGTGGGCGGTCGACTCGTACCAGTCGGTATCCAAACGCAATAACGCTATTTTACCGGGCAGGGTATGCGGGATGGTATCCTCCACCTTTCCCTTTACATAATGCACTTTGGCGGGAGGGTATTTCAGGCTGCCGACGTTTTGCTGAACCTCTTCGAGCGCCGAATAGCACCAAACGGAGGTTGTGTCTTCGCGGCTGCTGGTATCCATCATTTCCTTCGCAGCGGTACCCATTGCCAGTTTATCGGCTTCTGTAGGTTCGGACATGCCTTCGAAGGTATCGTACAGGTATATTTCACGGCTGGTATCACCGGCTTTGATCAAGGTGTCGATAGCGGCCATGGTACTGCCGCCGCGCCAAACGCCGCATTCAACAAAGTCGCCCGCGATGTTATTTTGCACCAGGTAATTCACCGCGTTACAAAGCGAGGCTATGCGCTCGGCCGAGGTCATGGTATAGGGCTTTACTTTGCGGTAGGTTTCGACAGTCGGTTTGTCAAAATCAACAGGTAAGCCATCAACAACTATCCTTTTATCGGGCTTTATAAGGGCGAAACCCATTTTATCAAGCATCGCGTGGAACATTTTCTTCATCATATCCTAATCTCTTTGTATTGCTTTGTAAATTATTTCGGTCAGTGTGTTTATTCTGTCTTTAATATCATAGTTCCGGCGAACATGCGCCGCGCCGGCATTGCCAAGCGCTATGGCCAATGGCAGGTCCTGCGCTATTTTGATCATATGAGCGGCCATTCCTTCAATATCGTGTTCGGGCACCAAATATCCGGTTTTTTCGTGTATTACGGCTTGTTTAATACCGGTATGGAATGTGCTGACTATTGGCAGGCCGGAAGAGCCGGCTTCGAGTATGGTAACGGGTGTACCCTCCTTATCGCCATTAGCTGCTGTTACCGAATGTTGTACAAAGCACCGTGTCTGGCCGAATAATTTTTTAATACCATCGCTGGGCAGTGGCCCTGTGAGATTGATCTTTTCGCCAAGCCCCAGTTGCGATACCTGGGCTTTTGTTTCTTCAAACAGCGGGCCTTCGCCCACCATCCATAATTTGGCATCGGGGAGCTGATCAGCAACGATTTTAAACGCCTTCACCACAGATGCAGGTGATTTTTTTTCGACGAAGCGTCCCACGGATAAAAAATTCCTGGCGGTACCCGATATGTCCAATTGCGGGAACGCTTCGGTGTCGACACCGCAGGAAGCCAGGTGTATCTTTTCGGCGGGTGCGCCAAGTTCTATCAGCGCGCCGATCATATCAACCGATACCGAAATAAAGGCGCTCGCATATTTAAATGCTTCCTGGTATAAATCAAAATATGTTTCGACCGTTTTGCGATGGTGGACATCTGCGCCATGAAAATGGATGATCAGCGGCACCCCGGCTAAACGGCAAGCTTCGGTAACCATGGCGCCGACCATACCGTATTCAACAAAAACCGCATCGATTTCTTCTTTTTTGAGATAGGCCACCAAGGCGTTCGTCCGAACCGCTATCGCTTGTTTTTTGAAGATCTTTTTTTGGATGAGGTAGCTTAACAACCCCCATTTTGATTTGATCAGGAATTTATCTTCGTGATCATAAACCGGGAAAACACCGCCGTACAAAACTTTTTTATTGCCGGGCAAACGATTGATATGCTCCTGCACAAACGTTTCGGAAAAGGTTTGTTTGTTGGGTTTGATGATACACAGGTTAATCGGCTTCATGGCACTTTATTAAAGCGGCTTTTGTGCCAGCACAACATATAACGAAGCATCGCGGTTACGCTGCTCCTGGTTGTTTATTTTATTGAAAAGAGCGATAAGGCCCTGCATAACCAACGCAAAAGGCGGTATTAAAAATTTGGGCAGTTTGCTGATGATGGCATCCTGGAAAAGTTGCAATCCGCTTGCCGCCAATCCCATGATACCAAAAAAAGAAGTGATCCTGAAACCTTCATCTTCGATGGTTTTTCGCAGGCCGGCACTCGTCCACCGCCAGTAATCATTAGGCGTGGGATGGTAGAACCAATAACCGTGGGTAGTGCAGATGATAGAGCCGCCTGGTTTAAGTATGCGCAGAGCTTCCTGCAAATAGCCCGATGGTGAATCGACATGCTCCAATACCTGGTTCGACAGGATAATATCGCAATAATTATCGGGCAGGGTAGTTTTGCTGTCGAAACCGATATGATGATCGGCCCTGGGGTTCATGTCCAGGTCGACGCCTTCGTATTTACCGACCATCGGTTTGATTACCTCGCGATACGGCATGTTACCGCAGCCAAAATCCACCAATAACAGGTTTTTATCATTTGCGGTTAGTTGCTGTACCGTCTTTAGTGTCGCATCCCGCAAATGCGTTAAGTGTACATACCGGGTATTAAATATCGATGGGTTTAACCTTTCATCATTGTTCATTTCGGAAGCGGCTTAGGGTTTTACAGCATCAGCGATCAACGAGGTATAGTTCAATTCGCCACCGGCGTTGCGTTTGTCGTGATATTTTGAGCGGTGTATAAAACCGTCTTCTGTTTTCCATGGCGTTTCATGAAATCGGCCGTTCTCGTCGAAGTACTCCAATAGTTTTACTTCGAAACCAACGCGCTGCAACATGGCGGTGAGTGTTTTATAAGTATACAATACTTTATGATCGTAAGCTCCCGGTCCGGTTCCTCCAACACGTACGTGTTCGATGTACTCGGGTTTTGGATGATTACCGTCGGGTATGGCGATTCGCAGGTGGCCGCCATGTTTTAAATATTTAAAGCAATGTTTTGCCGCCAGTTCGCCCTGTTCGGGTGTCAAATGTTCCCAAACATGTTCAGCCAAAATAGTCGATATCATATCGGGTTTGAAATAATTCTTCCAGTCGCCCTCTTTAAGCAGGTTGAGGAACTCCATATCGGTAGGCACCCAACCCTTGTCGAAGATATCCGAAGCTCCTACCACGATCTTTACATCGGGTTTACGCACGGCGCGCAACAGCCTGAAAATATCCCGGCGGCGCTTAAGCGGTAATACTATTGGTTTAAATATCCTGAAAAATCCCATGAAAATCTTTTATCGCCAAAGCACAGCCAGCAGCTGTTTCGATTTTGGCAACGCGAAAATACTGGTTTTATTCAGCTTATGAAAATGCTTTATTTCGGGCTATGCTGTTAATAAGTTAGGATATACAGCTTCTGAATCTGAGCCTGGGTTAAAGCCCTGCCATAGATACGCATGTCATCCAAAGATCCCTTGAAATAATATCCCGAAGAAGTCACTGCCGGATTATCCGAACCAATAAACATATCAACTGTTGTGGCTGCGTTTGGCGAAGGAATGTTACTTACCACATTATCGAGGACGCCATTGATATAATAAGTGATCTGGTGTTTTGATACGCTGTAAACGGTTGTAAGCATATACCAGGTGCCTGTATTGAGCGTTTTTACACCCGTTGCGGTGATATCGAGCCCGCCGGATATCTGCATGGTTGTTTGGCCAAGTACTGCATTATTGCTGGCAACGTAACCGTGTATACCGTAGTTCCATCCGTTGGTACTGCCGTTGCCTCTTTTGCTCAGGATGATGCTGCCATAGGTTGGGCCATAGCTGTCTATTTTTTCCCAGGTGTTGATGGTATAATCGGTATTGCTTAAGCGCAGGGCCTGATTGTCCGGAACACGGATGTTGCTGGTCGAACCATCAAAATAATAAGCCGCATTGGCTTTGCCATTCCTGTCGCTGGTTGAGGTAATGTTGTTTACAAAGCCATGATTGCCATTGCCCGATTCATCAACCCCGCTGTTATTAAACGGATAATACGCTATTAAACCAACTTTAAGGCTGTCGACCTCTTCAACCGGGCCGGTGTTGCTGCCTTTTTTGCAGGAAGCCATCATACCCAAAACAGCAAATACCGATAGTAACGCGATATTTCTTGCAGTAAAAAATTTCATAAAACGTAAGTTAATATATACCAAAGATATTACTTATTATGCCAACAAAAGCAGGGGTAACAATATTATTATGTTTACCCCCAAAGAGGCAAGCCTAAGCTTGCCTCTTTGGGGGTAAATGCTTCAATTCGAAAATAAGCTGTTACAAACTTTTCAGCAATTCGAAAATACTCGTTTTATCCAGCTTTTAAAATGCTCTGAACTTATTAGATCTCTTAATTGGTAGCGGCAAAAAGTTTTTTAATCTGCGCAACAGATAAAGCACGTCCGTAAATACGGAGGTCATCCAGGAAGGCACTCAAAGTATTGAAGGGATCGAAAGGTCTTGCAGGATTAACTACCCGGGGGTCTTCTCGTCCAATGTATATAGGTGCATCGGCAGATGCTGATGGCATCGGTACACCAGTGATAACGTTATCCAAGGCGCCATTTACATAAAAACGCAGCGTATTATTTTTGTAGGTGTAGGTGGTCGTCAACATATACCATGTATTTGAATTGATGGGCCTCGATCCGATTGCAACAGAGCCTCCACCACCCAATGCCTCAAATGAAGTTAGCCCATAACTTTGCGATTGCGAGGAAACATTCTTGAAACTATAATTCCAACCAATGCCGCTGTTAGATCCACGTTTTACGATGACAACCTCGTTGGTGTAGTCTGTTGCGTCAAATCCTAACACAACTATCCACACATTTATCGTAAAGTCGGTATTGCTTAAGCGTAGTGGAGCACTATCGGGGATACTGAAATAACTGGCACCTCCTCTAAAACTGTAAGCCGAATTTGCCTTACCATTTCTATCCGGAACCGAAGTGACGTTAGATTTAAAGCCATTATGGCCGTTCCCCGTCGTGTCATTGGGGCTGTTATTAAAAGGATAGTAAGCTATCATACCCATGCCGGTACTATCGGGAACCGAAGCTGTGTTATCGCCACCTCCGTCGGAAGATGCCGTTTTGCCGCATGATATCATGAAACTTAAGCATGTTACCAAGGCAACAAGTTTTAAAAACAGATATAAATACCTTTTGGCAGCCATTGGTTTAGGTTATAGGTCAAAGATAATATTTACGAAATTAAAAAGGCAGGTCTAAACCTGCCTCTTTTATATATGATGTTTCAATGCAATTACGCCGTTACAAACTTTTTGGCGTTTACCTTACGCTCGTTTTCGGTTAAGTATATTTTGCGTAAACGCATGCTTACCGGGGTAACCTCGATGTACTCGTCGGCCTGGATGTACTCCATCGCTTCCTCCAGCGAGAATTTGATGGCTGGGGCTATACGCACGTTATCATCGCTGCCCGAAGCGCGCATGTTGGTTAACTGCTTGCCTTTGGTTACGTTGATCACCAGGTCGTTATCGCGGATGTGCTCGCCCAGTATCTGGCCTTCGTAAATATCCACACCCGGGTCGACAAAGAAACGGCCCCTGTCCTGCAGCTTGTCGATCGCGTAAGCTGTGGTAGCGCCTTTGTCCATCGAGATCAGTACACCGTTCGAACGGCCGGGGATAGTACCCTTCCATGGCTCGTACGCCTTGAAGCGGTGCGCCATAATGGCCTCGCCGCCGGTAGCGGTCAGTACGTTGTTACGTAAGCCGATGATACCGCGTGCAGGGATGTCAAATTCTAAGTGTTGTAAATCGCCTTTAGGCTCCATTACCAATAGGTCGCCTTTACGTTGAGTAACCAGCTCGATCACCTTACCGGCAACCTCGCCCGGTACATCTACGATCAGCGTCTCAACCGGCTCGCATTTTACGCCATCGATTTGTTTGATGATCACCTGCGGCTGGCCTACCTGTATTTCGTAACCTTCGCGGCGCATGGTTTCGATCAGTACCGACAGGTGCAGGATACCACGGCCGTACACCAGGTACGAATCAGGCGACTCGGTTTCCACAACCTTGAGCGCCAGGTTTTTCTCCATCTCTTTGTGCAGGCGGTCGCGCAGGTGGCGCGAGGTTACAAACTTGCCCTCTTTACCAAAGAAAGGCGAGTTGTTGATGGTGAACAGCATGTTCATGGTCGGCTCGTCGATCTTGATAACGGCCAGTTGCTCGGGGTTCTCAAAATCGGCAATGGTATCGCCAATATCAAAACCTTCGATGCCTACAACCGCGCAAATATCGCCGCTGCTCACTTCGGTAGCTTTCACCTTGCCTAAACCTTCGAAAGTATAGAGTTCTTTGATCCTCGATTTTTGGATGGTGCCATCGCGCTTTACCAGCGAAACTGGCATGTTTTCTTTAATGGTGCCGCGGGCCACACGGCCGATAGCGATACGGCCAACGAACGACGAATAATCCAGCGAGGTGATCTGCATTTGCAGCGTTCCCTCAACCTGTGGCGCAGGTGGTATATTCTCCAAAATAGCATCCATCAGCGGGAAGATATCGGTCGTCGGTTTTTTCCAGTCGGCGCTCATCCAGCCCTGTTTCGACGAACCGTAGATCACCGGGAAATCCAGCTGCTCTTCGGTAGCCTCGAGGTTGAAGAACAACTCGAATATCTGCTCGTACACCTCTTCGGGGCGGCAGTTTTCCTTGTCGACCTTGTTGACCACCACGATCGGCTTCAACCCAAGCGACAATGCTTTTTGCGTTACGAAACGTGTTTGCGGCATCGCGCCTTCAAAGGCGTCGCACAGCAGCAGCACACCGTCGGCCATTTTCAATACGCGCTCCACCTCGCCGCCAAAGTCGGCGTGGCCCGGGGTATCGATAATGTTGATCTTGACATCTTTATAGCGCACCGAAACGTTTTTCGATACGATGGTGATCCCGCGCTCGCGCTCCAGGTCGTTGTTATCCAGTATCAGTTCGCCGGTTTGCTCGTTATCGCGAAATATTGAGCAACTGTGCAGAATTTTATCAACCAGGGTGGTTTTACCGTGGTCGACGTGAGCGATGATCGCTATGTTTCTTATTTTTTGCATGGAAATGCGCGTCTTAAATTTGCCGCAAAGGTACGCTTAATTTATCATTAAATTACTATCGCCCATGGTAATTGTATTATTAAATTATTGATTCAGTGTAAATTTCCCGTGGATTCAGTAGCAAGCCGCAAGTAGCAGGTATCAAGTATTTTCCTTTTGTTGTGCTGCTTGATACTAAATATTTGCTGCTATTTCTCAAAGCGTCATTGCGAGGTACTAAGACAACCGAGCGGTAGCAAGCTCATGGATACCGTCAAAAAACAAATTATTAAATCCATAATCCCCGACTTACAGAGGGGCCATGCAGGTTCTCTACGCGTCATTGCGGGGGACAAAGCAATCTCTATGCGGTACAGAGCGGCGATGCAGGTTTTTTAGCTTTCGGCTTTATGCTTCCGGCTTTTAGCTTAAATAAGGGCGTTTCCCTCCGGGCCGCGTCATCCGCTCATACTGCGCAGGCCTTAGCCGCGTGGCCGGTATCCGCTACTACCGCTAACGCAAACTGAGGGGTCGAACTGACATATCTACGTACCACAAGCCGGGGGACGCTTGCGGTAGCGGGCGTTGCCTGCGGCCCGGGCTATCCGTTCATACGCCTGCAGGCATTAGGCGCGGCCGGCCCCGAACCCACGCGCGGCCGATATCCCTGCCTGTCCGGCAGGCGGGCACTGCTATCCCTAACGCAAATGCCTGTTACGCACCCGCTTTGATTTGCGATAATTACTTTTATCTTTACCAAGAACATTCCGAATGCAAATTTCCCCTACGCTGTCACCCGGTAAAAAACACTGGGCAGCTCCCCAAATCGTCCTCATTTCGCAGGTAAGTATCGAAGCTAAAACCAGGAATTTTGGCCACGAAAATACTTTCGTCCGGTCGAGCGCCGGCAACCCGAGCCATCATTTTCTAACCTTTCAGGGGCCCGGGCATACTACTTATGTGCCGTTAACGGTTACTGTGCAGGATTTTATTAGTTAAGGCGTTGCGGGGTTGGGGTGTTGTACCAATGAGATACATGCGGAGCGCTGCACCATCTTGTCCTAATTTACTACAAGCGGGACGCTTGCGGTAGCGGGGCTACTCATAAGCTATATTAAATAGTTTTATTAATTTCTCACGATCAAGTGAATCTATTGAAGAGACTTCTTCGATAACAGCAGGAAGAATTTTATATAAATCTTGTAACGCATACTTATCGCCTGTTACTAATTCATAAAAACTTGCTCCATCTATCTCTCGAACCAATACATTGGCCGGACATCTTTGTCCTTTTTCCTTATCAGATGGAGTAAAAAGTCTATTAAATCTTTTTGAGGTTTTCGGTATTATCGCAACATAATAAGCCGTGTAGCTCTTATATATGCTTGTCTTATTCATTACGGCAGATTCCAGCGACCAGTACAAATCAGCCAATTTCCCACCGGAGATTGTATTGTGTTTATTCTTAATTTCGGCAACAACCTTATATTTTTCGCTAGTTAGATCAACTATATTGCCTCGCTTTTTGTCTTCCCAGCCATCACAAGACCCAAGAATGGTTTGATGAAATTCTCCAATGAAGTTTTGAAGAGTCTTTTGTGCCTGTCGCGCCTCTTCTGTTACTAGCCAGCCATCAAAAGTTAGATTAAAGCCAGCCATTTCAAAAATTGCTGAAAATGGATCGACAACATTTTTTGCAAAATTTTTAGTTGCGTCCGATTTGGCTTTTTTTGCCGTAATCAATATACTTTCAACTGCGCGAATTATATCCTCGTCAGTAATCCATTTAAGCTTTCCCATCAATTATTTTTTACAATAATAGATGTTTAATTCCACAAACAATATGACAAGAGTTACTTCCCTCTTAACAACCACCTCAGAAATATGATTTAAACGTTATATGTTAAGAAAACCCGTTTTAAGTAATGAGGTCGCCAAGTTTTTTATAACAGAAGTAGAAACCGCATTGCCAAATTGCTTCTTTGCTAAGTTTTCGTCTTTATGAAATGCAAACCAATTAGGAAATCCTTGAAGTTTTCCGGCCTCTTTTGGTGAAATGGTTTTATAAAATTTCCTTTTTACGATATTATTTATAAAATTCTCTTTATATTCTTTAACATTATTACCCTCAACGTCTTCTAACGCAATCATGTCTTTTGTACCGGTGGCCGTTAATGTTGAGAATATTTTGGAGTGAGGTAAGTAAATCCTATATATGCCATTGATTCCTGCTGAATTTTTGCTGTTTACGAATTCATATCCCAAGTCAGCAACATATCTTAAGATTTTTTTGTTTACAAGCTTGCTTAATTCGGATTCCTTTAAGTTATGAATCAATTTACCCAATGATTCAAAACTTAACGGGTTGCCGTCCAGTGGACCGTAAATTTTCTTTCTTCTGTTTTTTAATATAGTTAAGCATACTTCTTTCTCTCGTTCTGTTGTTTTAATGATATCCCAAGAATGGATTGTGGTGTGTCCATTTCTTGTGTCGCAAAACACAAAAAAGTCGTTTAAGTGATTGTTGTTTTGGAATCGATTTCTCCCAACCGGTATCTTCTCTCCGAAAAGCTCGGACGGGTCAAATTGTTTTTTGGTTTTAGTTTTATATTTCTGAACCCCGTCTATAATATCATTAAGCAAAAGCTTTTCTTTTGTCGGTTCAGGGAAGTCAAATTTCACAAAATTGTCTTTAAAATCATTTCGAAATCCAACTATAAATATTCTGTCTCTATTCTGCGGGAGTCCAAAATCATAAGAATTCAATAGCTTGAATTTAACTTTATATCCCTCACGTTCCAAACTATCAATAATTAAATTAAGACTACTCTTATTTCTAGGATCGATCAAACCCTTAACGTTTTCAAAAATAAAAGCCTTGGGTTTGTTTAATGAAACCACTCTGATAGTATCTAGCCACAACTTCCCTCTCGGATCATCAAAACCGCGCATTTTTCCAGCAACCGACCAAGCTTGGCAAGGAACCCCTCCAACAAGCAAATCTAAATTGTCAAATGGGAGTTTACCTAATTTTGTAATATCCCCAAGTTCTAGTTCTTCATCATTATTAAATCCAAAAAAGTTAGATTTATAAACTTCAGTTGCTGGTTTATCTATTTCTGAAAAACCAAGGCATTTCCCCCCCAACTCTTCTAATGGAATTCTGAAGCCCCCAATACCAGCAAATAGATCAACAAAAGTAAATTTGCTCTGAGTATCAGATTCTACGGCCTTGATATAGGTTTTTATTTTATCTATACAGCCTCTTGAATCTTTTTTTATCTCGTGTTCCCAGAATCTAAAAACTTGCCAATCTTTGTTTTTTAGATAATATGTAACTTCTTCATCTCTAACGATATTCCTTTCAATTTTAGCGGTCCAAAAATCGCTATTGGATTTGATTCTAGTTTGGTCAAAATTGTGGCCGTGCCAAAAGTCTCCATCACAAAAGATTGCTATCTTATATCGGGGGACAACAAAGTCAGGACTTCCTTCCACTGTTTCAATAAGTTGCTGAGGACGAGCATATTTTATTTGCGCAATAATTAATTCCTGTTCAATTATTTGTTCAATATTCGTATTCTTGCTTAGTACTTTTTGCATCTTATTAGATACTGCTTCATTTGGCTCATCTAATTGATATACATTATTTGCAATGGTACGCTTGGATCGTCTCGGGTATTTTAACGGTGTGTTATTCATTAATAGGTCTCTTTCAAACAAATCCAATTGGTCGGAATCACATACTAATGAAAGAGTTATATTTTCATATGTGTACGCCCTGTTGGTAAACTCTCTGTCCATAAAAATAGGAATTAGGTTGAAGATTGAAAACAATAATCACCTTGCTAATCTAATTAGTTTTTAAATTGGGTCCAAATAAAAAAGTTAGTTTTTTCTCAACACTTCCTCAATTATTCAACTTTCCGGCCCCTTCATTCTTGATGAACCCCCCTCTGGCGCAAGTATGCAGCGCAGGCAAATGAGCGCAGTGTACTTGTGCCTTCTCTTTAGACACAAGTTAACCCACCGCACCACCAGCCCTTAAACTTGCGCCAGTAAAGATGGCCGTTTGAGACTTGGCACATAGACTATCCTGAGAGATTGCTTCGTCCCGCAATGCCATGGTGGCAATGGTTGATTCGTTTTGTAATAAATTAATCTTGTTAATTCTCTAAATTTTCCGTATATTTAAGATTTTACATTACAATAGTAATAATCAAACTTAAATAGACAATCCCGATGAACACAGACGAAACAAACGAACTTTATGGCAAACTCACGCACCAGCAGCAGCGCTTTTGCGATGAGTACCTGACCCATTTTAACGCTTTTAAGGCTGCCATCAACAGCGGTTACAGCGAGAACACGAGCAGGAAAGGCGCACTGCTGCATGTGCCTAAAATTCAGCATTATTTAAAAGAGGCGATGAACCGGCGCAGCCGGCGGCTGGAAATTACGCATGATATGATATTGCGGGAACTATCAAAGATAGCCTTCAGCAATATGGGCAATTATTACGACGAATATGCCTGCCTGAAACGGATGAACGAACTGACGGTGGACGAGAAAGCAGCCATTGCCAGTTATGATATTACGGAGATACAGGACGGTGAGGGCTACCGGGTGGGGATGCAAAGTAAGATCAAGCTGCATAATAAGATGAGCGCGCTGGATAAGATAGCGAGGCACTTGGGGTTTTATGGTGTTTCGGGAGTTGGGAAGTATCAAGTAGCAAGTATCAAGTATCAAGAGGAAGATAGTCCGATGTACGAAAGTCCGGAAGTCGGAAAGACGGAAGAAGTAGCAGCAACTGCAGTTGTTGACCGAAGCCTGGATAACTTGCCGATGGATTACCCGGAGGAGGATTTTGAGCTGGAGGA
>NZ_MDJS01000006.1 GCF_001705515.1 Mucilaginibacter sp. PPCGB 2223
TGCCCGGGAGTATCAAGTAGCAAGTATCGAGTATCAAGATGGGGGTGAGCAAGAAGGCGGAAGCATGAAGCGAGAAGCTTTTTTGAAGGATGGAACTGAAAACATCGAAAATATGCTTACAATTTCCTCCCTGGCTGGGAGAAGTCCGGAAATCGGAAAGTCGGGAAAGACCGAAAGTAAAAAGCATCTTGCGGACTTTCGGACACCGGACTTTCGGACTGAAACTGCGTTAGGGATGGCAGCGGATACCGGCCCGTGGCTAAGGCCTGTGCAGTATGAGCGTACAGCCCGGGCCGCAGGCAACGCCCTTTAAAAATTCAAAAGGAAAAACTCAAAAGTCAAAATAACTTGCAAACGTCTCTGCCTGTGGGGTGCTGAAATAAGTTCAGGGCGGCTTTTTGGTTTTCTGTCAATTTGGCAAAAAACGCCCCTTTGGAACAGGTATTGTTAGCCTTTACGCCGAACTATAGTAAACAAACAAATCCAAAATAATAACTATGCAAGAAAAAGGAACGATCTCGATACATACCGAGAACATTTTCCCGATCATCAAAAAGTTTTTATACTCCGATCATGAGATATTTTTGCGCGAGCTGGTGTCGAACGCTGTCGACGCGACGCAAAAGATCAAGCGCCTGGCCTCGCTCGGGCAATACAACGGCGAACTGGGCAACCTGCAGGTTGAGGTAGCTTTCGACGAAAAAGCAAAAACCATCACCATCAGCGATAATGGTTTGGGCATGACCGCCGAGGAGATCAAAAAGTACATCAACCAGATCGCTTTTTCGGGCGCTACCGAGTTTATGGAGAAGTTTAAAGATGCCAAAGACGCGAACGAAATTATCGGCCGCTTTGGTTTAGGCTTCTACTCGGCATTTATGGTGGCCGATAAGGTGGAGATCCAAACCCTGTCGTACCAGGATGGCGCCGAAGCAGCCCGCTGGATTTGCGACGGCAGCACCGAATTCGAGATAACCGAAGGCAGCCGAACCACCCGCGGTACCGATGTAATACTGCACATCAACGCCGAAGGCGAGGAGTTTTTAGATAAGCACCGCCTGCAGGAGATACTGAACAAATACTGCAAGTTTTTGCCCGTGCCGATCAAATTCGGTACCGAAACCGAGCGCGAGCCTGATGGTGAAGACGAAGAGGGCAAACCGAAATATACCGAGGTTATTGTCGATAATATCATCAATAATACCAACCCGATCTGGACCAAAGCGCCTTCGGAACTGATCGACCAGGATTACCTGGACTTTTATAAAGAACTTTATCCATTCTCGGAAGAGCCGTTGTTCTGGATTCACCTCAATGTGGATTATCCGTTTAACCTGACGGGCGTGCTATACTTCCCGAAAGTGAAGAACGACTTTGAGATCACTAAAAACAAGATCAAGCTCTTCAGCCGCCAGGTGTTCATTACCGATGAGGTGAAAGACATTGTGCCCGAATTCTTGATGCTGCTGCACGGCGTGATCGACAGCCCGGATATCCCGCTGAACGTATCGCGCAGCTTCCTGCAAGCCGACAGCAATGTTAAAAAGATCAACAACTACATCACCAAAAAGGTAGCCGATAAACTGGCAGAGCTGTTTAAGGCCGATCGTAAATCGTTCGAGGAAAAATGGAGCGATATCGGTTTGTTTGTGAAATACGGCATGATCAGCGAAGATAAGTTTTACGATAAAGCCAAAGATTTTGCCCTGCTCACCAACACCGCCAACGAATTCTTTACTTTGGACGAATACCGCGAAAAGGTAAAAGCTACCCAAACCAATAAGGATGATACCGTAGTTTACCTGTACACCAACGACCCGGCCAAACAGGATACCTTTATACAGAGCGCCAACAAAAAGGGTTACGATGTGCTGCTGATGAACTCGCCCATCGATAACCATTTTGTGAGCCAACTGGAGCAGAAGCTCGAAAAAACAGCGGTAAAACGGGTGGATGCCGATGTGATCGATAAACTGATCAACAAAGCCGATACCCCGGCGCATGCGCTCACCGAAGAGCAATCGACTAAGGTTAAGGCGATCTTTGAAAAAGCGATCACCAAACCGAATATGAAGGTAGAGATCGAAAGCCTGAGCCCCGATGAGTTACCGGTAACCGTTACCATGGACGAGTTTATGCGCCGGATGAAGGATATGGCCGCAATGGGCGGCGGTATGAGCTTTTATGGTTCGCTGCCCGATAACTACAAGGTATCCATCAACGGCAACCACAAGCTGATCAGCCGCATATTAAACGACGAGAACGAAGAAGAACAAACGGCCCTGGCCCGCCAGGCTTTTGACCTGGCCCTGCTTTCGCAAGGGATGTTAACAGGCGCTGAGCTGACTGATTTTGTTAACCGGAGCGTTAATTTGATCTAAACAGAATTAGATATAGAGTAAAACAGCCCCGGCTTTTAAAGCCAGGGCTGTTTTTATGAAGCATCATTCGTCGACTCGAGACTTTAGACTCAAGACTCCGGACTAATTCCCTACCACACTGCTACGCGCTCGGCTTCAGGGCGGTAAAGCTTGTCGCCGGGCTTAACATCGAAGGCTTTGTAAAAAGCTTCCATGTTTGACAGCGGGCCGTTTACACGGTACATTTCGGGCGAGTGCGGGTCGCTGCTGATACGCATACGCATGGTCTCGTCGCGGTCCTTAAGGCGCCATACCTGTGCGAACGACAGGAAGAAACGCTGATCGGGCGTAAGGCCGTCGATCTTGGTATCGCCTTTACCCTGCGGCGTGTTCTTGAACGCCTGGTAAGCAATGGCTATACCGCCAATGTCGGCCATGTTCTCGCCGGTGGTCAGGCTGCCGTTAACGTGCAAGCCATTTAACACGGTGTAAGCATCGTATTGTTTAACCACCACTTGCACGCGTTCTTTGAATTTTTTGTTGTCGTCGGCGGTCCACCAGTTTTTCAGGTTGCCATCTTTATCGTATTGTGCGCCCTGGTCGTCAAAACCATGGGTCATTTCGTGGCCGATTACTGCGCCTATAGCGCCGTAGTTGATGGCGTCGTCGGCATCCTTATCAAAGAACGGGAACTGCAGGATACCTGCCGGGAACACGATCTCGTTGAACGATGGGTTGTAGTAAGCGTTCACGGTTGGCGGCGTCATGCCCCATTCGGTACGGTCGACCGGTTTGCTCAGTTTGTTGATCATCTCCTTATAATCGTGTTTGGCTATTGATTGCTGGTTGGCAAAGTAGGTTGCCTTGTTGATGGTTACGTCGTCGTACTTTTTCCACTTGTCGGGATAGCCTATCTTTTTGGTAAAGGCCGCCAGTTTTTCTTCAGCTTTCTTTTTGGTTTCGGCGCTCATCCATGGGTTTTTCTCAATGCGGTCCTTATAAACAGCCTGCAGGTTGTTCACCAGGTCGAGCATGCGTTTTTTAGCGTCGGGAGTAAAGTATTTTTCAACGTATACCTGGCCAAGCAGTTCGCCTAAGCCATTATCAACGCTCGATACCATCGATTTCCAGCGTGGTTTAGGCACTTTCTGGCCGCTCATGGTCTTACCCCAGAACTCGAAACGGGCATCGCGGAAAGCTTTGCTCAGGTAAGGGGCCGAGCCATTCAGCTCGCCGAATTTCATTTCGGTTTTCCAGGCGTCTATCGGCTGGCTTTTCAGCAAACCATCCAATGCTACATAATACTTAGGCTGGCCAACCAAAATAGTATCGGTTTTGGCGCCAAGGCGGTTCAGGACGTCTTTCAGGTCGATATCCGGCACCTGTTTCTGAAAATCGGCAACGGCAAATTTGTTGTAGTTTTTAACCGGGTCGCGCAGTTCAACCGGGGTCGAGTGCGATTTGGCTATCTCGGTTTCCAACTTCAGCACCGCATCGGCGTTTTTTGCTGCAGTTGCGGCATCAACACCGGCAAGCGTAAAGAGCTTGGTGGCATATTTCACAAATTCGGCGCGGATCTTCACGCTCGCGCTATCTGTTTTAAAGTAGTAATCGCGGTTAGGCAGGGTTAAGCCCGACTGGCCGAACTGCGCGGCATTTTTGGTGCTGATCTTGTCGTCGGGCGCAACTGCGAACCCGAACAGAAAGCCGTCGCCGGTTTTGAAACCATCAGCCGAAAGCGCTATGAGGCCTTTGTAATCTTTTACCGCATCAATTTGGGCAAAGATGGGCTTCAACGGGTCGGAGCCTAATTTTTCTATCGATACGGTATCCATGCCGCTGGTGTAGTAATCGGCTACCTTTTGCTCGTTCGATCCATCAGGGTTGCTATGCGAAGAAAGGTCTTCCAGTATCTGGTGAAGGTTTTTCTGGTTATCATCGTACAGTGTGTAAAATGAGCCCCAACCGGTTTGCGATGCCGGTATTTCGGTATTTTTCATCCATTTACCATTGGCATACAAAAAAAAGTTGTCGCCGGGTTTAACGGTGGTATCCATACCGCTTTTGTCGAAAAATACAGTCCGGGCAGGAGCAGAATCTGTACTGGTTTTGTTTTTGCACGACACGGCAAGGGCTAATGGGATTGCCAGCCACACAGAGGATCTTGTTTTCATGAAATAATGATTTAATCAGTTTTTTTGAAAGTTAGAGATTATATTTCTGAAAGCCAAAACCGGCATCGTTAAAAGGTGATTTTCACACATCAATAAAACAAAATATTGCTATAGTTTCAATCTGTTTTTTTGTGACGCCTAAATTCAGGTGCCAGGCAACTATACCGGCACCTGCAGCGTAATTCCTGTAATAAATTGATGAACGAGCGCAAAACATTGGTGATACTGAGCCCCGGCTTCCCCGAAAACGAGGCCGATACTACGTGCATGCCGTTTAGCCAGGTGTTTGTGCGCGGGCTTAAGCAAAGCTATCCGCAACTCAATATCGTGATTGTTGCGTTCGAATATCCGTTCAAAAAATCGTCTTACAGCTGGGAAGGTATACCTGTGATAGCTTTGGGCGGCAAGAACCGCAGCCGTTTATACCGCTGGGCCAACTGGACGCGTGTATGGAAAACGCTGACCAGGCTTAATAAGCAATACCAGGTTATCGGTTTGCTGAGCTTTTGGTTTGACGAATGCGCTTTTGTGGGCCATCATTTTGCGCGCAGGCACAGGCTTAAGCACTTTAGCTGGATGCTGGGCCAGGATGCGCGGCCGGGCAACCGGTATTTCAGATGGATAAGGCCCCAGAGCGGATCGCTCATCGCTTTATCCGATTTTGTAGCGCAACAGGTATTGGATAATTACGGCATTTTACCGGCCAATACCATCACTACGGGTATAGATGTTTCGTTATTTAAACCTGGCGCCGGGCAGCGCGATATCGATATCCTGGGTGCCGGGTCGCTGATCCCGCTAAAGCAATATGATGTTTTTATCGATGTGGTAAAATTCATGAAAGAATTCATACCTGATATTAACACCGTTATTTGTGGCAAAGGGCCCGAAAAAGAACGGCTGCAAACACTCATCAGGCAAAACAGGCTTGAAGGCAATATTACCTTGCGGGATGAGGTGCCGCATGCCGAAGTACTCTCGCTGATGCAGCGCTCGAAGGTGTTTTTGCATACCTCGTCGTACGAAGGGTTCGCTGCAGTGTTCCAGGAGGCTTTGTACGCCGGGGCACAGGTGGTTTCGTTTGTTAAACCTATGGCCGGCAGGATCGAACACCTTCACCCGGTTAGCGATTTAGTTGAAATGTGCCATAAGTTACTGGATATATTCGACGCGGCAGAGCCCGATCACGAGCCTGTACTGGCTTACCCCATTCAAAAAACGGCAAGCAGCATTATGCAGTTATACGCGTAAACCGGCGGCAATCGCTTCAAACTTTCCGGCTATCGCTTCGAACGAGAGGTGCGACTCAAAAAACGCCAGCACTTTTTCGCGTTCGGCAGTCATATCCAGCCGTTCTGTTTTGGCCAGGGCCGCCAGTAACTGTTGCTGGTTGCCTGCCTCGTACAGCAGTCCTGTCCGGCCATCGCCGGTCATGGCCCTGAACGAGAAAATATTGGTCAGGATGGGTACGCACCCGCAGCTCATAGCCTCGCAAACGGCTGTACCGCTGCCTTCATAGTGCGAACCGGATACCATGAAATCGGCGCTGTTGTACCAGTAAAGCAATTCGTCGTGGGGCTTTTTACCAACAAGAGTTACCGTATTGCCATTTGAGTGGATGTTGAGGATGGTTTTTATGTCGTTCAGCAATTCTTCGGTATGGTAGATCATGTACAACCTGGCGCGGGGGCAGCTATCGGTAAACCGCAAAAAGGCCTTTACTACATTTAGCGGATCTTTATTATGATCAAGACGGCCTACCCATAAAAAAGACGGGTCGCCTGTCATCCCGGTTTTTGTCCTGGCAAGCGACGGGTCTATGGGGTAAAAGCCGGATGATATTTCCATCACCTCGTGGATTTTTTTTGCCGAAGCCAGGTTACCGCGTTTTACCCAATCCATGCCCATCGTTTTTGAGGCAAACAGGTAAGCGCCTATATAACGGTCGGCCAGCCTTTGCAATACTTTTCGTATGCCGGACGATGGCTTTTCGGCATGGTTCTGGGCCATGATCTTAACATTCCGCGGAAGCGAAAAACGCAATTGAATAACTTGCAGCGGGTTATGCAGTCCGTGTACCACCACAATATCCGGGTTTAAACCTTTAAGCAACTGATGCAGCTTTCGCGGAAAGTGCCGGCTGCGGGCGCCAAAGTTTACAAATTGGTATTGCACACCGTTTACCTCGCACGTATAATTGTCGCCGATCTGCTTGATGCGGATCACCTCGTGATTGTTTTTAGCCAGGCACGAAAGTATACCAACATACCCCCCGATCTGATCGAACCAGGCATCGGGTTCTTTAAAACCGGGGTCGTAACTGTAGCTTACAAAAACAAATTTCATAATCATTAGGATTACCGTTTTTATATAGCAATGGTTGCCTCCGCCAAAAGCTAATTACCGACCGGCAAAGCAACCATAGCCTGCTCCCAACCGTAATCTAAATAAAATGGCCGGATTGAATTTATGATAGGATTGCTGATCAAAAGCTTATTTTTTGAACCCGGTGCGGTACGGACCTTTTTTGTAACGCGCCTGCGCGAGGCCGATATCGGCGAACGGGTTTTTTTAGAGAGCCGGGGTGCCTGTATCGATGTAACCAACCGGCACAGCATGATCTGCCTCGATCCGTTTTGTATTGCGGTATGGCTGCCTCCGGACCAGGCGCCGGCATTGCACACGCAGCAGGTAAACATTCAATTTAGGCAGGAGAAAAAGTGTAATGCCGAAATGCGCGTAACACGCATAGAAGAATTACCTGCCGGTAACGGGCGGCTGTTGTTATACCGGCTCGAAAGTGTAAAGAACCACCAATTAACGGCGCTGCACCGGCTGGCGCTGTTCGGCTATTTTTTACGGTCGAAAACAAACACCTATCAAAGCCGACGCGTGATCAGCTCGCTATACTCGTACCCCAGGCAAATCATTATGGTTTCGTACCAGGATAACGATTATTACAACATCTTCCCGATGGATATCCAGGGGTATATCCCCGAGGCAGGCCTGCAGCTTTTGGGCCTGCGTACCACCAATATAACGCTCGATAAAATTCTGGCTGCTAAAAAGGTAGTGATCTGCGATACCGATAAGATCGACCTGGAAACGGTGTACCGGTTAGGGAAACACGGCAGTAAATCGCCAACAAAAAAACAGGATATGCCTTTTGATATCAGCGATAGCGAGATATTCGGCTTCCCGGTTCCGGCAACGGCGGCATCTTATAAAGAGCTTGAGATCATAGGGCACCGCAAAATGGGATACCACATGCTATTGCTGGGTAAGGTGGCTAACCAGAAGGTCATCACGCCCGATGCTGCATCGTTGTATCACGTAGGTTTTCTGCAGTTTCAAAAAAGCAACTATCAAAAAATAGATGGATTATACTAAAGCCCGTTTGGTTGTTACCGGGTCAATGGTATCTACAGGGAATGCGGCCCCGGGATGGTAACTTTTTACCTGGCCGATCAACCCGGGCAGGTCGCCCTGCACGTATTTACAGCTATTACCAACATAGATTTTACTGTAAACCCCGGTATCTGTGCCATTATTTTGGACCTGATCATACATTTCTTCGTCGAACAGGCGGATATTACCCTGGTGGATAACCATCAGGATATCGGCCGGTGTAAGCCCGCCCAGGTCTTTATCGCGGGCTATTACGATATCAGCATCCCTGCCGGGCGCTATCTTACCGCTGTTGAGCTTCCACACCTTAGCGGGATTCTCGGTCAGGGTATCATATAACTCCTCATCATTCATCATGCCGGTTTTTTGCGCCAGGCGGATGTGGTCCCACAGGTCCCAGGCCGAGGTCAGGGTCGAGTCGGTACCGAATAAGATAGGCAGGTGCTTTTTGATCGTGCCGATATCGGCGGTTTTATTGAGCAGGTAGTAGTTTGATGCCGGGCACCAAACCAAAGCTTTAAAACTGCCGGCCTGGCTGGGTTTCATGGCTACGCCATGTACGGCAACCAGGTCGCGGTTAAACAGCGCCCACCGCACCAATGTGTTGATCTCAATAAATGCATGAATGTCTGACCCTTCACCGACATGGATTACCGCCGGTACTTTAGCTTTCAGCGGGTTATTGATCCGCAGTTTCCAGTTCTTTTCGAGCGCTACCGAATGCAGGCTTTGGCATCTATCGAACACCGTGATCAGCGGATCGTTGGTTTGCAGCCGCTCGCCATGGTTAACAACCGTGGTAATGCCGCAAAGCAGGTTTTTGTAGATACCCCACTGCGTACGCAAATGTTTCGGGATGTTCAATACGGCATCTATTTCAGCTTTATAGTTATCATGGATGTATTCGCTCCATTCGACATAGTTACGGTATATTCTGTTGCCTAACTGCGGGAAGAGGTTAAAATCCAGGTGATCGTGCGAGTTGATCAGACCCGGAAAAACAACGGCATTTTTAAAAGTAAAACCGGCTGCGGCAGGCTCCTGCGATACAGAGATAATCTCTCCGCCCGAAATACCGATGCTTACCATCGCATCGCCCCCCATCAACCGCGCGCCGCTAAAAACCATCACAAACGTTTTAAGTGTATACCATAGATCATGGGCCTGCCCTCAAAATCATTGTAAACATGCAGGGCGTCCTGTTTCTCGTAAAAATGTTTAACCGATTCGTCAATCACCCGCTCGGTTTCGCTTATCACGGTAAACCCGCTCCTGATGAACAGCTCTTTTAAGTCAGCAGTTGAATGCACATGGTTACGTATACCGATCAGCTTACGATCGTGCTGAAAAGTGCGTTTACCACCCGCCGCCAAAGCCTGCGGGTGAAAATCGGTAATGATGATCTCGCCCTGCGGCTTCAGTATCCGGCACCATTCGAGTAATGCGTATGCTAAATTTTCGATGTGTGCGATGGTAAGCGTCGAGATAATCGCATCGTAAGTGGCATCGGGCACATCGGTCAAAAAGTCATCACTGATGATCTTTACCAGCCCGGCGTCGGGGAACTTGATATGCAAGCGCTCCAGCATCCTTCCCGAAACATCGTAACCTGTAAGGTTACCCACCTGTTGCTGATAAAGCAAAGGCCAGTGCCTGCCGGTACCGCAGCCAATATCGGCAACATTTTTACCTTTCAGGTTCACGGTAGTCATCAACTCGCCAAATATCCGGTTGTCGAGGTAAAACATTAGGTTATCGGGCTGGTCGTCATAACTGCCGGCCCACAGGTCATAGGCCTCAACCGATCCCTTCTCGTGAATCAGCGCAGTATTGCGGCGGATAAAACCCCTGATGGTTTGCAGTACAGACATTCGTTATAAAAATTATTTATACAGGGGATACGGCGTGTTTTTTACAAGGGTTGCCCTCTATTTTATTTTTAGGCGAGGCAACGCTGTTTTTACGGGCAACGTAATCCCTGATACAATACATTAATTGATGCAATGAATAAGGTTTTGCTGTTTAATCCACGGAGCGCTAACAATACCTTCAGGATACCCAACTCCATCCTGAATATTGCCGCATCTATCGAGGGCAAATACGATTGGGTGATCGTGGATGGTAACCGCGAAACCGATCCGCAGCAAACCATCCTCAATTACCTGGCCACCGGCGAGTTTAAATACCTGGGGTTTAGTGTAATGCCCGGCCCGCAACTGCGCCAGGCCATTCCCATCGCCAAAACCGTAAAACAGCAGTATAAAAACACCACGATGGTTTGGGGAGGGTACTTCCCCTCGAACCATGCCAGGGTGGTGCTTGATTCGGGCTACGTCGATTTCATCATCAACGGCCCCGGCGATAACTGTTTCCCAAGGCTGCTGGATGCGCTCGAGAATTTTCAGCCGTATGAGTTTTTGAAAAACCTGATCTACAAAGCCAACGGGCAGATTGTAAAAAATGCCAAAGAGGATCTGATCGACCAGGATTCGCTCCCGCCGCTGCCCTATCACCGTTTGGACCGTTTTTACCCGATCGAAAAATATCTCGGTAAAACTTACTTAGGCGAGAAAACCTTTGCCTATCACAGCAGCATAGGCTGCCCGTTCACCTGCTCGTTTTGTGCGGTTGTGCCTATTTACGAGGCGCGCTGGAAAGCCAAATCGGCAAACAATGTATACCAGGATATAAAATATATCAAGGATAAATGGGGCGCCGATTCGATCGAGTTCCACGATAATAACTTTTTTGTATCCGAAAAGCGCGCCGTCGAATTTTCGCGTCTGATGAAAGACGAGAACATGGTATGGTGGGGTATGGCCCGCATCGATACCATGAGCAAATACTCCGACGAGTCGCTGCGCACCATCCGCGCCGCAGGATGTAAATGCATTTTCTTTGGCGCCGAAAGCGGTAACGACGAGGTGCTCGCGCAGATGGATAAGGGCGGCACGCAAACCGGTGCACAGATATTAGCGTTTGCCGAAAGGTTAAAAAAATTCGATATCATACCCGAATACTCCTTTGTGCTGGGCACGCCTGCCGAAACGCCCGAAAAGGTAAACGCGCAGATCGACTTTGATATCGACTTTATCAAAAAGATCAAAGCGGTGAACCCCAAAACAGAGATTGTAATGTACACCTACAGCCCGGTACCTACCGAAGGTTCGGAATTGTATGAGCAGGTAATTGCCGGAGGCTTCAAGTTCCCCGAAAAGCTGGAAGACTGGGTAAGCCCGGCCTGGGAAAACTTCGACCTGCGTAAAAACCCGCTCACGCCGTGGCTTACACCCGAAATGATCGATAAGATACGCAATTTCGAAACGGTACTCAACGGCTATTACCCAACCGTAACCGATATCCGGATGAATAGTTTAAAACGCCGCGCCATCCGGTTTTTGGCTGGTGTGAGGTATAAGATCAACGTGTTCGATTATCCGTACGAGATCAAGCTGCTGCACCGGTTGTGGAGATACCGCCAGCCCGAGATACAGGGTTTTTAATTAATGACTATGGCTTCGTTACTGCATACCTATAAGCGTTACCACACCCTGCAAACCGATGTGATTTCGGCCCTGCCGGTAGTGATACTGATGCCGCATAGCGCCTGTAACTGCCGTTGCGTAATGTGCGATATCTGGAAGGATAACAAAAACCTGAAGCAGCTAACTGAAGCTGATGTAACCGGCCTGATGCGCTCTCTTAAAAAACTGGGCACACAGCAGGTGCTCATGTCGGGCGGCGAGGCTTTATTGAATAAGAACTTCTTCCGCCTGTGCGAAATACTCAAACGGCAAAATATCAGCATCAGTTTATTATCTACAGGGCTCACGCTAAAGCACCATACCGACGAACTGCTCCGATGGGTCGACGATATCATCGTTTCGATAGATGGCGATGAGCCTTTGCATGATGCCATCCGCAACATCCCCGGCGCTTTCGCCAAATTGCGCGAAGGTGTGCAATACCTCAAAAGCCGCAACCCCGATTATAAAATAACCGGCCGCAGCGTCATACACCGTATCAATTTCCGCAACTGGGAGAATATCATCATGGCGGCAAAAGAGATGGGCCTCGACCAGGTGAGCTTTTTACCGGCCGATGTAAGCAGTGAAGCCTTTAACCGCCAAACCGCCTGGGCCGAACCCAAACAACACGAAATATTACTGGCTGAAGATGAGTTGCCCGAGTTACAGCAAATCATAGCGCGCATCATACCCACCATCGACCGGGGCGAGCGTTTTATTGCCGAAAGCGATACCAAGCTGCGCGATATACATGCGTACTATGCGGCCTTTTACAATATCAACCCGTTCCCGTTTAAAAAGTGCAACGCACCCTGGGTATCGGCAGTTGTCGAAGCCGATGGCAGCGTAAGGCCATGTTTTTTTCACGACACTATCGGCAATATTCATGATGATGAACTGGCGGATATCCTGAACAGCGATACTGCCATCGGTTTCCGCAAAACATTAAACATGGGCGGCAACCCAACCTGCGTAAAATGCGTGTGCTCGTTAAACCTGCACCCGCGTACCAATTTAAACTGAACTATGAGCACGGGGCCGATCAGCAATACAACCAGCAGATTGTCGCGGATTAAACCGCTGCATATTATTGTCGTACTGGTGGTGCTGCAACTGTTGCTCAGCTTGCTGACCAATGGTTTCACTTTGTCATCAGATGAGGCGATGTGGCATTATATCGGCCGTAACTGGTTCAGGCATGGGCTGGTTCCATACCGTGGTGGCGTAGATATTAAGTCGCCCGTGCTTTTTGCAGTTTTTGGGGTTTCCGATTGGTTATTCGGCATCAACTATTGGTTTCCGCGGGTGCTGGGCGTTATCTGCCAATCGATCGGCATATTTTACATTTATAAAATAGCGGTCAAACTTGCCGGAGACCGTGCGGGCGTACTGGCCATATCCTTTTACGGCCTGGCCGTCCTCTGGCATTGCGTGGATGGGCGGTATACCTCCTACGATGAAACCTACGATGTATTGTTCATGATCCTGTCGGCATATTTTTATATCGATAAAACAAATAAAAGCTTTTTAATAAGCGGGGTTTTGGCTGCGATAGCGGTTGGATTTCGTTTATCGGCAGGTTTCGGCACGGCGGCTTTGCTCATCAACCTGCTTTATCATAACCGCAGGCAAGCCCTGTTTTTTTGCATAGGCGGCTTAACAGGTATTTTGCTTTTGGCAGCAGGCTATGGCCTGGCCGGGATCGATCTGTACAGCATTTACAGGTATGAAATCGGCGATAATTTCGGCCCGGGCAGCACAACCGATCATGGTTTTTTATGGCGGATGCAGCAGATGCTGAACACGTTCTTTTATTCGGAGCTGGTATTGTTCTATCCTTTTGTACTTATCTATCTGTTCGTCAAAAAGAAGGCCGACTGGCTGGTGCTGTGGCTGGTATTTCAATTTATAGCGATGAACGTGGTAGGCAATTATGCCCGTGTGCAACTGCGTGATCTGCTGCCTGCTTTTTCGCTGATGAGTGCGATTGCCATGGCGCATATTGTCGAAACTTACCGGGTACCGATGAAATACCCGATGACCATCATCTGGCTATGTTTTCTGCCCAAACCATTGGAGCCTTTTGTTAATTTTAAAAAGCTGTTCGTAACCGAACAGGTGAATACGGATGCCTACAGCCACCCGCCTTTTATCCAGCCTGATGAGTACGTTTGGAAAAAACTTGGTTTATGGATAAAAGCAAACACCTCTGTTGATACCAAAGTATTTATAGCGGGATATAGCGCAACCCCGCTATTATATTCGGAAAGGCTTTCGCCGACTATTTATTTTAATGCTACGCAAACCCAGTTGGCTAAACAAACGCTTTACCGGGATATTGCGTTAAATAAGCCTGGGATGATATTAGTGCCATTATTCCCGGAGTATAAGCAATATATAGACGCCGACCTTCGCAATTACATCGACCGGGTTGTCGCGAAAAATTACCATTTAGACCGTACCCTGTACAGTTATAATATTTATCGACTCAATTAGCCATGAATAAGATCCTGTTCAGCCACTCGTACTTCTTAAGGTTCGATCCCAAACAATGGGAGCTGGGCCAGCCGTATGCGCCCCTGGGCACGCTGTACGCCGCAAGCCTGATGCGAAGGAACGGGTATGAGGTTTCGCTGTTCGATACCATGTTCGCGAGCGCTGCGCGCGAGGTTATGCCCGCCTTATTACAGCATCAGCCCGATCTTTTCGTGGTGTACGATGATGGCTTTAACTACCTCACCAAAATGTGCCTCACCAATATGCGCGGGGCCGCTTTCGAAATGTTCAGGCTGGCAAAAGAGCAGGGCTGCACCGTTATCGTATCGAGCAGCGATTCGACCGATCGCTATAAAGACTACCTGCACGCCGGCGCCGATTTTGTATTGATCGGCGAAGCCGAAACCTCCCTGCTTGAGCTGGCAAACGCTATTAAACAGGGCGCAACTGATTATGACCATATTGAAGGCATAGCTTTTACCGAAGGCAGCTCAATAAAAAAAACCGCCGGCCGGCCTGTATTAAAGGATCTCGACATACTGCCTTTACCCGCCTGGGACCTGGTCGACATCGAACCCTATCGCGAGGCGTGGCTAAAAAGCAAAGGTTATTTTTCGATGAATATGGGCACCACACGCGGCTGCCCTTTTAAATGCAACTGGTGCGCCAAGCCTATTTACGGCAGCCGGTATAACTCGCGCAGCCCGGAAAACGTGATAGCCGAGCTTAAATATCTCAAACAACATTATAACCCCGGTCACATCTGGTTTTGCGATGATATTTTTGGTTTGAAGCCGGGCTGGGTACACCGGTTTGCAGAACTGGTTGCCGAAGAAAACCTGCATTTTAAATATAAGATACAAAGCCGTGCCGACCTGCTTTTGAACGATGACCAGATAGAAGCCCTGGCGGCATCGGGCTGCGACAATGTATGGATAGGCGCCGAAAGCGGTTCGCAAAAAATACTGGATGCCATGGATAAAGGCACCACCATCCAACAGATACGCGAGGCTACAAAACTGCTAAAGAAACATCTGATCAAACCCTCGTTTTTTATCCAGTTCGGTTACCCGGGCGAAACAAAAGCAGATATCAGCCTTACCATTAAAATGATAGCTGAGCTGTTGCCCCACGAGATCGGCATATCGGTATCATACCCTTTACCCGGCACGGTATTTTATGACAGGGTAAGAACCGAGCTGCAGAAAAAAACCAACTGGACCGACTCGGACGAGATGGCCCTGATGTACAAAAACACCTACTCACCGGCCTTTTACAAACAGTTGCACCGTTATGTACATCAAAACTATCATCAGCACCTGGCTAAGGACAGTTTGCTGAAGCTGATCAGAAATCCGTTGGCAGCAACTTACAACAATTTAAAAAAGGCAGCTTCCATACTGTATTATGTTCCGCTTGCGCTGATCGAAAAGTATAAGCTGCAGCGTGCAGAAAGGCTGACGGCATGACGGAGATCGGCAACCCGGTTAATGAGCAGGCATCTGCCGAAGCGTTCAGCAAACAGTCGGTGGTATTTGATGATATCTACGCCGGCAATACTATTGTTGCTTACAAACGCGAACGGATACGATCGCATGTATTGCAGCATTTGCAACCGGGCAGCCACATCCTCGAACTCAATAGCGGCACGGGCGAAGATGCCTTGTTTTTTGCGCAGCAGGGGCACAGTATCCATGCTACCGATATTGCGCCCGGTATGCAAAACCGCCTGCGGCAAAAGATTCTGGAAGCCGGTATGCAAAATAAGGTAAGCGCCGAGTTACGCTCGTTTACCCAGCTCGATCATTTGCAAAACCGCGGCCCGTACGATCTGATCTTCTCCAACTTCGCGGGGTTAAACTGCACCGGTGAGCTGGATAAAGTACTTGCGTCTTTCGCGCCTTTACTAAAACCACGCGGTATGGTAACCCTGGTTGTGTTGCCAAAATTTTGCTTATGGGAAGCATTGCTGGTTTTTAAAGGCAAATTTAAAACGGCTGCGCGCCGTATGTTCAGCAGCAACGGCGTAACCGCGCATGTTGAGGGAACTTATTTTAGATGCTGGTATTATAACCCGTCGTACATCATCAATTGTTTGAAGGATGATTTTGATGTATTAGGCATAGAAGGCTTGTGTACAATCGTACCGCCATCATACATCGAAGGCTTTGCCGAAAAATATCCGCGTATCTACCGCTTCCTGAAAGCTAAAGAAGAACGCCTGAAGAGCTCCTGGCCCTGGCGCTTCATCGGCGATTATTATATTATTTCGCTGCGTAAAAAAATGGTTTAACTGTGAGCAAAACCTGCTTCGTAGCTTTGCAGCAAGGCACCAACCTTGTTCTGGTAACGATCGATCAGCTTATTTTGAAAATTGGTTGGATCGGGTTTGGCACAATGCTCGCTGGCGTCCATCCCCATAATAACCCCGCGCGCATTGCGTTTGTGCTGCTGCGATTTGCGGAGCCATCGGCTGGCCGTGATGTGCATAAACTGCCTGTCCAAAAACGAACCGAACCGGTTATTCAGCAAAGCCTCTGCCACTGTTTTAATCAGCGTGTTCTTCACGGGTTTGGCCGAGGTTACACGCATGCAGTTATTAGGCAGGTAGGTGCGTGTCCAGGTATTGGCCGAGTAAAATTTCTCAAAAGCGATATCGCCTTCAATGGGTATTAAGGTAGCTACCTCTATAGCTGTATAAATGTTCTTCTCAACAATTTCGAGCCCCTGTTCATCGATAAAATAATTCATACAGAACAGGTGCTGCTTGTTAACCAGGAAGGTCATTTTTTTGAAGAAGTGCAGCAATGTCCTGGCAATCCACAACCGGTTGCCGGTCGTAATGATAAACAGGTCGATATCCGATTGCTCATCGGCAAAATTTTTGGATAGTGAACCCGAAATACCGATCCCACGGACATAAGGAAACCGTATCAATAAGCTACCCACCCGCTCGGCAACCTGGATAAGCTCCGTTGCTTTTTTATTACCCGCGCTGCGCCTTTTGGCTATGCCCAGGTCGTTTTTGAGCGTATAAAAATTATCGAACTTATAAACCGCACGCTCAGCTATCAGCGATAACAAAGCATTCGAAAAAACCGCCGGGTCATACCTTTGCGAAAGGAACAGGAATATTTCGGACTGTGTTAACGGGTAATTAAACACATCAAAATAAGCGAGGGCCGCTAATATGTTTTTTTTGATGTCCGACACGATTTATAAAGTTTAAATACTTTTTAATATACCCGTTTAAAAACACCCGGCTTGCTTAAAATTTCACTCGGGGGCGCTTAAGTAACAACCGTTGAACCCTGTGCTATATCGCGCCCCGTTGTGAAAAATCAAACCTTGTTCAATCCAACAACTACATGGAATCTAACATAATATAACACGTACAGATTAGCACACAGGTTGCCCATCAGCCAAAATATTTTTTTGTATTAATGCCGGTTTTGATACGGTTACATCCTGCTGCGAAAAAACAAGCAGAGGAAAAAACACACCATAAAACATAGTGCCCTTATCAACGTCGAAAATGTTTTCGGATAAAGATACCACGGCGATCAGCAGCATAAAGGTTATAAATACCACGTCGGCCGCTTTGAACGCCATGTTAAAGCCGTAACCCAGGGTTAGCAGGTAAATAAGCAGGCCCCAGATGCCCGATTTCAGCCAGAAACTTAAATACTGGTTGTGCGAGTTCAGGCCGTTTAAAAAAGAGTCGTAAAGCTTGTTTTTAAAAAAAGCATCCTTTAATAACGGGATCTCCGATCCGGGGCCATAACCGATAACCGGTGATTTTTTGATCAGTTGGATAACGACTGCCCAGCGTGTTATCCGCGAGTCGGTGGCTTCGGGGCCTCTCTTTTCCGAGAGGTCTTTACCGAACGAAGTGAAATAACGCTCCTTAAAGTTAGGCGAATGCGAGATCACGATTATCGCCAGCAGGGCAATGCCAACAGAACCGGTAATAAACCCAATACGTTTACGCCCGGTAAGCATCACCACCGGCAGCACAAAAGCAATGGCCGCAAACATAACCGCCACAACCGATTTTGCACCTAACTGGATAAGCCCTGCAATTAATATCGCACAACAAAAAATATACAACGCTCTTGTTGCGGCAGGCAATGGTTTAACAACCACCGATAAAAAGCTCATGAGCGCAATGGCTACCTGCATCGAAAAAAAGGTAGCATGCATCCCGATCGGATCCGAAAAATTATGATTGGTAAAGGCGTGTGAAAATATAGCCTGCAGCGGGAAATGAAAATACCTGATCAGATAAAATGCGTAGGCGAATAAACCGCTTACCGTAACCGTGCACGACAGTGCAAATAAAATAAGGAGCTGGCTGCGGTATTTGCTGATGTTTAACGGGTTAAGGCAGAAAAGTATCGGGAATATAAAAATGGCTGCCTGCCGCCCCATGTCGTTAAATGCCTCACTTTTATAGTGGCTGTAGACGGATGCGAGAACCGTAACCAGGAATACCGACTGCAATAAAAAAGTGCGTAAAGTGATAACCGGTTTAACCTCACTTTTTTTTAGATGTATCAGGGTATGCAGGGCAAAGCTTGCCAGGATGATATGGCTGTAGAAATAATCGAACGGCAGGCTGACCAACAGCAGCAGCAAATGGTAAAAGCTTATTTTGTTGGCCAGCGTATCATCAATGAACAATAGCTTTCGCATAATTTGAATGATAATAACAATCGATGATATATTCTTCGTACTGGTCGATGATGTTTTCCCAGTTAAACTGGTATTGTATTTTATGCAGGTTGTTTTTAACCATGCGGCTGCCTGCTTCATCGCGCTGTACGGTCTCCACAATTTGGCGCACCTCGGTCGAATCGGAAAAATAAAACGCGTCCGAATTAAGTACTGCCTTGTTGAACGGATTGTTATGCGCCGCGATCAAAGCCTCGCTGGCCATGGCTTCCAATAACGATGGATTGGTGCCGCCCACGCTGTGCCCGTGGAAATACAGGTACGAGTTGTTTTGCAAGGCGCGCACCTTCTGGTTATCAAATATCGCTCCCTGGAACTGTATGCGCTCGTCGTTTTTAAAGCGGTTGGTAATAAACTTGCCGAAACGGTTGGAGGTATCGCCCAGCACCTTAAAATCTTTTTTCGAGTTGCTTGTATTAAAGCCTTCCAGTATGGTTTCGATGTTGTTTTCGGGTTCCATACGCGCCATCAGCAAAAAGTAATCGGGGTTTACATTTCCGGGCAGCTTTCCCGATTTTTCGTCTTCGGTCAGCAAATCGGCGCCGTAAGGGATGTAGCGGCTGTCGATGCCGTATTTTTCGCCCAGGTAGGTTTTAATCGCTACCGCATCGCTGATGTAATAATCGCTGTGTTTTACGGCCAGCTTTTCGGCATATTTTAAAAACTGCTGTACCGGTTTCGAGTATTTTGAACGCTTCCATTCCATGCCATCCATATTGGTGATGATGACGCTTTGGGGCGGATACATCTTTCCCCATATTGAGCTGCTGGTATAACCCATAATGAGTACCACATCGAAGTTTTTTCTGCGGGCATCTTTAATACAGTTATAATCGTAAATAAATTGCCCAGCCGTGCCGATCACGTATTCGGGGTCGTAACAATGTACAATATCGACGCCGTTCCAGGTATCGTGCTGGTAAGGATGGTTGTGCGAGTTGTACACCGTTACCGAGTGGCCGCGTTTAACCAGTCCGGCCGATACGTACTCGGATATGTGTTCGAACCCCCCGTAAAAATTTGGGATGCCGCGTGTGCCTAATATTGCAATTCGTAGTTTCATAGTTGGTTATCAGTTTGTAACAGATCATAAAATAGTTCGCTGCTGCGCTGCCATTGATATCGGTTGGCTACGGTTTCAGCTATGTGGTTTAGGGTGGTTTCGGTTGGCGGGGCATCTATCATCTGCAGGTATTGATGCTCAAAATCGTACTCATCTTCGGGGTTAAAGGTGTGAGGTTCAAAAAAATCAAAATTGCTCATGGCTGTCGCCGATGAGCATAATACCGGCGCCCGGCAAATGGCGGCCTCGAGCGGAGGTATGCCAAAGCCTTCGGCTTTCGAAGGGTAAACAAACAGGCGGCAGGCGCTGTAAAAGGCAGTCAGGTCGTCCTGTGCTACCTGCGGCAAGCAGAAGAACAGCGCTTTTTGTTTGGGCGTAAGTGTTGCGATCAGCCCTTGCAGGGCGTCTACGTTAACCGAGTCGTCCCCGATAAATACCAATGCGATGCCGCGGTCGAACAAACCAAGGCTGATGTGCTTTTTTAACAAGAGCGCATGGTTTTTTCGCGGCTCGACCCGGCTCACGTAAAGTACGAAATTGCGGATGCCGAACTTTTCAGCTATCAATTCTGCCGCAGCCTTTTTATCATAGCCAAACTTTGCGAAGGCCTCGTTTACACCATTGGGGATAACATGTATCCTGCTCGGCGCGATATCGTAATACCGGGCTATTTTTTGCTGCGAATAGGTTGATACAGTGGTTTTTATGGCGGCATCTTTAATGCTTTTGCCGAACAGAAAATTACGTGCCGCGCGATACGTCCACGAAAAATCGCCGGGGAATGTTTTATACAGCACATCGTGCAGGGTAACAATGTACCTGCAGTTATCCTGCTGCCGCGGCGATATGTACTGAAAATGCGCAAAGTTAAACCGGTGCTGCTTCAGGTATGCCGGGATATCAAATAAAAATCGCCTGAGGCCCCCGTTCTCCTTTTTATAGGGCAAAATATTGACGGGGTTTACCGATGGAAACGCCGCCTGTATGCGGTCGGCATGGTAGGCTCCCCAATAGATATCAAGCTCAGGGTGCAAGCCGATGAGGCTGGTATATAATTCCCTGATAAAGGTTTGCGTACCCTGAAAGCCCGCATCAAAAGCATGGGCATCAACAAATATTTTCATCCGGCTGCTCATAGTCTGTTGGGGCTAAGTTTATGCAGCCAGGCTATGAGCCTTTCGGGCAGATAGCTTACCGTGTATAACAAATAGTTGTCAAAACGCAGCGGGTATATCCTGATGGCCTTGCGTACATGCTTACGGGCCTTTTCGGGCTCATAATTGTTAGCTAAAAATTTCTTCCCGCAAAGGGCATGGTACGATCCCTGCTTAATTTTCCAAACATCCTGCTTTTTAATGATGGCGAGCAGTTCGTCGGCCTCATGGGTGGTTATCGACCCGCGTTTTATAGCCGTGCGCTTAATCTCGCGGAAACGTTTGCCCCGCCACCGCTCATCAATAGTTACCGAAGCAGGGTTAAGGCGGTATTTGATGAGCGGCTGGGGCATATTGTATAATTTGCCCGCTTTGGCGATGTTGGTCCAGAGCAGGTAATCTTCAAAATTGTGGGCGTTATCAGGGTAGCCCCCGGCATTGCTTACGCTTAGCTTTTTGTACATTACCGTTGGGTGCAGAAACGGGCAGTAGAAATACAGCTTGGCCATAATTTCATCGTGCGTATGCGCGATGCATTTAAAATTGAACAGGAAGTCGCCGTTCTCGGTAATGTACTCGGCATCGCTGCCTACCAGGATGTATTCGGGATTGTTTTGCAGAAAATCCAGCTGCTTTTCGAGCCTTTCGGGATAACAAATATCATCGGCATCAAAGCGCGCAATGTAAGGCGCTCCGGCATGCTTAAGCCCGGTGTTTAAGGCTGCGGCCACACCCATGTTAGGCTGTTCGATCAGTTTGATGCGCGGGTCCCTAAAGGTTTTAACGATGTTGCGCGTGCCATCTGTCGAACCATCGTTTACGATGATCAGCTCAAAATTAGTATAGGTTTGCTGCAGTACCGATGCGATAGCTTCGGCTATGTAATGCTCGGCGTTATAAGCGGGCATTAAAACGGTGATCATCGGGTTAGTTTCCATGGGGCATTAAAGTTTGGTTTTCTTTAATATTCAGAAACATCATCAGCTCAAACATCACCACAACGGATAATTGCTCAAACCAATAGTCGATGAAAAAGAACGTACCTATCACAAATAACAGCGGGATACCATAAGTGAGCACCCGGTAATTGCGGGCAAAAAACCACAGGTAACCGGTAATCAATGCCAGTAAACCCAATAGCCCGTATTCAGACAGTAACTGATCGTATACCGACGAGGGATTATTGGTGATGGAATGCAGGCCCAGGTCGCGGCTGAAAAAGTTCATGTACAGATCGAGATGGTTGCTTAAAAAGGCCGGACTGATATAGGTGTACTTTTCGGGATATTTGCCGCGCAGGCCCAAACCCGACGCCCTGAAAGCTATCTTCGACGAAAAGTTGCCTATCCCCATACCGGTCAGCATCTCAGCCGGGTTGTGGTATAAGATCAGTACAGATTGAATGAGCCCGGTTAGTTTACCCGGAAAACCGGCCACATATTTTTTGTGCGACGATAGCGGCAACTGCGAGGGGTGCGCGGCAATAAAATTGAGCAGGATTTGCTTTTCGGGCTCAATTACCCAGGCCGGTCGAAACTCATAAGCATACTTCCATCGGGGTTTAATGGTAACTTTCTCCGGGATGGTTGTTTTAACAGGTTTTTGTCGGGTAGTTGCCCGGTTAAGGCTGTCGAGATACAGCGTCGCAAATTTTTCGCGCATTTCTTCAAAATTCAGCGTGCTGTCGGGCCTGCTGGTGATGGGCCTTACCGTATCGAGCCTGAAGCTGGTATCCACCGGTATGTGCATGGCGCGTTCGGCCTGTTCATTAACGTACCTGATGTTTTGAGGGGATATCTTAAACATAAACACCACAAAAAGCATGGCGCAAATAACGATGAGGCTTTTTTGGTCCCTGTTGCTGTTGAAGGCGTAAATAGCCGCCAGCACAAACAGCAGAACCGCCGTTATTAAATTGCTGGTCGTAAGCAATAAGGTCACCATGCAAACCAGCAGCATAACGGGCTGCTTTTTAACTAAAAAATAAATAACTCCTAAAACGTTCAGCGCACCGTTGGTTGATGAAATATCAAAAGTGAGCCCTTTGATATTATCGCCGGTGTTAACAAAGTATAATTGATGCAGGCCCTTAAAAGTGTATGGGTTAACATCTTTAATCTGCCATATGATGAGCAGTAAATTAACTATCGAAACCAGCGCATTAAGTATAAAAAACAAGCTTATAGTGCGATGGATGGTTTCGGTATCGTTTTGTTCGACCATTAGTTTAACCTGGTGTACCGCCAGGATAGAGAGCCCCCAAAAACCTATCCCGGTAAGGAAGACCAGCCAGTAATTAGGGTTTTGATAGCTTTGGCTGATAACGAGGCCAAGCACTGCAATGGGTATAATAACCAGGTAAAAAAGAGGGAGGCGCGAATTTTTTAACGCAAACCCGAATTTGAAATCGAATTGCAGCAGGTAAGCAAAAACAATGGCCAATACTTTTGCCTCGAGTTTGATGTTTAAAAACAGCACCAGGAACACCAATAGTTTCCAATCGGCATAGCTTTTCAGTTTGTTAAAATCAAAACTTAGTTTAAACATTTCTCGTCGGCCGTAATTCAAATCAATATATTGGCACAGTTAAAACAATTACGGCACGGTTTTTCAATAGGTTGCCTGCTATGTGCCTTTTTAAGTGTTATTTAAGGCAGAAAGCAACGGGGCGGTACCAAACCAACGTATACCAGAAAAACACAGCAAACTATTGGCAAAAAATCAGCTATTCGGACGGGTGTTATCATCGGGCATGCAGGCGGTGGCAGTGCAGGTTTTAGGCAGCGTATTTTTCTATTTCGTTTCGGTTTATATCTCTAAAAACGATTTCGGCCTGATCAGCTGGATGAATGCGGTATGTGTTTTGCTGACCACCTTTTTAGGTTTTGGGTTAGAGCAGGTGGTGGTGCGGCGGGTTGCCGCCTCAAAGCAGTCAGACTGGGCCGCAACGGCTTTTTTCGCCCATTCGATAGCCGGATTTATCATCACTCTCTTACTATTGTTGCTGCTCAGAAATCAGCAGGGCATCTATCGTTACCTGCCCTGGTTTTTTGCGGCGCAGGGACTCGCCTATCTCGCGGTGCCCCTAAAGCAATTTTTAAACGCCAAAGAACGGTTTACACCTTACGGCATAATCGCTTTGATAAGCAACGGCGGTAAAATAGCAACCGCTTATCTGCTGCAGCAAAACGGGATGTTAAACCTAAACAACATTATCCTGGTGTTGACAGGCTTTGCGGGGTTTGAGCTGCTGTGCTTGTTTTTATACGTTGCCCTGAAAACCACCTGGAGTTTCAAACTACATTTTAAAGCGTATACCAGGCTCATCAAAGAAGCATCAGCGCAATATATTTCGGTGATATTTGATACGAGCTTATCGAGGATGGACTGGATATTGATGGGTTTTTTGGCGAGCAACGCGGCCCTGGCCGATTACAGCTTTGCCTATCGCGCTTTTGAGCTGGCCCGGCTGCCTATGCTGATCATCGGCCCGCTGATTTTACCGCGACTGGCAAGGTTGATGACTGGCAAACTATCAGCACAAAATGAACAGCAGATTAACGACTTTGCCGGCGTTGAACTGTTTTTAGCCGCGCTGATACCCTTAGTGCTCAATGTTTTATGGGTTCCGCTGGTTGGTGTTTTTACGCATGGGCGCTACGGCGCTACCAACGCTACCGGGTTTTTGCTGCTTTCGTTATGCGTGCCTGTTCAGTTGTTTATTAACCTGCTTTGGTCCATCAGCTTTAGCGCTAAAAAGTACAGGCAGATTACAACCATAACTATTGTATGCGCGCTGTTAAACATCGGGTTAAACCTTGTTTTAATACCAGTATGGGGTGGGGTTGGAGCGGCAGTTTCCTTTTTGTTAACTACGGTTTTGCAAGGCGGGATGTATTATAACCTGGCTCGCAAATTAATCAACGGCGTAACGTTATGGCCTGTTTTTATATTTATTGCAGGAGCTCCGGCTATTTATCTTTTTGTTAGCCGGATAAACGTACATTATGTTTTTCAGCTGGTGATCGCGATCGGTCTTTATGCCTTACTGGGCATACTGTCGCGGCAGCTAAGCAGGCAAAAAACAGAAGGTTTTAAACAGTTTTTAACCCAATGAATATACTTTACCTGTGCGACGAATACCCTCCAGGCCAACATGGTGGCATCGGCACCTCTGTGCAGTTACTGGCCAGGCAGATGGCCGTGATGGGCCATCGCGTAATTGTAGCAGGTTTATATCCTTTGGGTTATGGCGGCGCGGATGAATTTACGGATGAAAGTGTAAAAGTTTACCGCTTTAGGTTGGACCTGGATGCGCCCTGGTTTGAAAACCGCGACAGGCTGCTGGTCCGTATCGTGCGCAGGTTGCTGAAAGTTACCGGCATGCTCGAACGCGACATCAGGAAAAGCCTTACCCGGTATCATAGCCTGCTCGAAGAATTGATCGCCAGATACCAGATCGATATAGTTGAAATGCCCGACTATAACGATTATGTTAAATTTTGCCGGGGATATGTGCCTTTCCCCAAACTGTCAGTTCCGGTAGTCGTAAAGCTCAACGGGTCGTTAACCTATTTTGCCTGCGAAGCTGATAAAGATGTTGCCGTTAACATCAAACAAATGGAGCAAACTATTTTAAAACAGGCCACAGCCATCAGCAGTGCCAGCAAGTATACGGCCCAGAAAAGCGCCGAGTATTTTGGTTACGACAAGCCTATCGAAGTGATCCATAACGGTATCAATACCCATGTGTCGGCAGGCGATGTTGCCCGCGATCCTCACCAGGTGATCTTCACAGGCAGCCTGATGGCCAAAAAAGGGATATACCAATTAGCCAAAGCCTGGAATATGGTTAACGCCGGCCGGCCCGATGCCCGCTTATTGATTTTAGGGAAGGGCAATCAACATAAAGTAACAGAATATTTAACGCCATCAGCCCGCCGAACCGTAACTTTTACCGGGCATGTAGATACACAAACTTTGTACAGGTATCTATCAGCATCGGCCATAAGTATATTTCCATCCTATGCAGAGGCGTTTGCATTGGCGCCGTTGGAAGCTATGGTTTGCGGTACAGCCGTGATCAATTCGAACCGGACATCGGGGGCCGAATTGATTGACGACCAGGTCGACGGAATTTTGATAGACCCTGACGATATTGTACAAATGGCCGCTGCAATGGTTTACCTGCTTACCGATACCCATGAGTGCGAAAGACTGGCGGCGGCTGGAAAATCAAAAGCCGAACATCATTTCAGTATAGAAAATATCGCCGGTGAAAACCTCGGTTTTTACAGCAGGGTATTAAGCGGGATGTATAACGGGTTGTAATACAGTTAAAAACGAAGGATGGTCTGTTGTTTAATCGCGGAAAATGTATTTTGTCTATAATTATACCGCCCGGCTATAGGCATTATCTATGCTGTAATCCTTCTCGCGGTAATTGCTGTAAATAAGATTTGTATTCTCCATTTTCTTCAGAAAATAATACTTTAACCGGGTGTGTTTAATAGCCGACTTCGCGATCTGCCAGCCTTCCTTCCCATCCAGGAAACCAAGAAAAAAGATATAATTTTTAACAAAGTTAAACAATGGCGACAGGTACAGCTTGGTAAATGTGGCCCGCTTTTGATTATTATAGCATCCCTGGGCGCTAAGCCGTGCATAATGCAGTGCTTTCTCGCGGCATTCTGTACCGTTGCTTACCGAATAGTGGTGCAAATGCCCTTTCAATCGTTTGATCCTGGTCTTGCCGGGCAAAATCAGGGTTTCGTGCACCGGCGACTCTATCCACCGCACTTTAGTCCGGTTAAACAGCCTGATGTGGTGATCGCGGCCCCACTTGCCAAAACGGATCAGTTTTTTTCCAAAGTACGACCGGAAGCGGATGTCGTAAACAATCTCGGGGTCGTTCAGCCTGAGGGTATATAAGGAGGTGATCAAATCCTGGTCGGCTACTTCATCGGCATCCAGGCTCAATATCCAATCGTGCTTTGCCAGCTCAATACCTTTGTTTTTATTGGCGCCATAACCATCCCAATGCTTTTGGTACACCCGGCAGCCATAGTATTCGGCTATCTGTAAGGTCGCATCGGTACTATCATTATCAATTATCACAATATCGTTGGTAATAAGCCTGGCCATTGCCAGGGTATCGGCAATTATCTCAGCTTCATTCCTGGTTATGATCACAACCGAAACAGGTATCATAGTCATTCAGTGTTTGTATAAAACATCACGTATTGCAAATTGAAAAGGTTGCTTGTAACAAAAAATATTTGCGTTTTTAAGTAAGCTATAGTTGTATTTTTTGCGGAAGTATTGGTATATGTTGCTGTATATAAGCGTGTTATTTAATTTTTTTTAATTTTTTTGAGAATAGCAGGCAACCTTTTATAAAATGCCTACGTGATGTATGCAGATAAGGTAAAATTATAGGGAGCTAACCGGTTATAACCCAGATGGGCGAAGAAGAGTTATATCGATTGATAGACGGCTGTGTCAAACAGGACAGAAAAAGCCAGAAGATGCTGTATAAAGCGTTTTACGGCTTTTCGATGGCGATATGCCTGCGCTATACCGGCGATAGAGATGAAGCTGCCGAGGTGCTGAATATGGGTTTTTTGAAGGTTTTTACGCATATAAAAACCTATGATATTACAAGGCCATTTAAGGGCTGGCTGGGTAAGATAATGACCAACGTGTCTATCGACTATTACCGCGCCAATTTAAAGATGGCCTATAGCGACGATCTGGATAAAGCAGAGCATTTAAGCGATGGCGAGTTTGCCGACAGGAAGTTAAACTACGACGATCTGCTGGCAATGGTTCAGAAACTGCCGCAGGCTTACCGCACAGTATTTAACCTGTTTGCTATCGATGGCTACAGCCACGATGAGATAGGCGAAATGCTGGGCATCAATGCCGGGACATCGAAATCGAACTTACATAAAGCAAGGCAAAAGCTTAAACAAATGATATTGGATTCAGAGCCGGCAACAAATACCGGCCATGGTAATTACAGCGGATTAAATTATTCTCCTATTGTAGCCATTAGTAAATCTGAAGTTGGCAATGGTTATTATAATAATGGGATTAGGTGATGAAAACGGAAAAAGATTTAGATAACCTGTTTAAAAAGGGACTCGAGGAACCCGGTAACTACAGAGCGTACCGTGAGGACGATTGGGATGCCCTTGAAGCAATGCTCGATAAAGAAAAGAAACGGGGCATTGTTTACTGGCTGCCGCTATTAAGTGGCGTGGCAGCAGTATTGCTATTGGTTTTTGGCTGGCATTTTTTTACGCCGGCTGCAAAAAACCTTGCTGACAAAAAACAAGTGGCCAGTGTTACAAAACCAGCGCCGGCAACCCGGAATACAGAAAGTTTTACAGTAAAAAAACCAGGTTTAGTTAATGATGTTCAAGGTAACCCCGGTAAAAACGACCGGCAGATACAGCAACAGGCAGTTCTCGCAAAAAAAACTGGGCTATCAACCCATGTAACCATTACTAATGGTAGCCCAAATAACAAATCGTTCTTAACCTTATCTGCTGTTGATGCCGGCCGCGCTACCGGGCTAAACGTTGATAGCAGCAATGCATCCGGCCGCTCAGCCGAAGTTTTGGCTGCTGTTGATACCCGGGTTTTTGGCAATGACGGGTTAAACAAGGATGTTGAATTTGGGACAGTGAATAACTTACCTGTCAATAATAGTGCTCAAAAAGTGGCCGATACAAAAATAAAAATATCGGGCTTTCATCCGCAGTATGCCTTAACGGTGCTGGCTTCATCGGCGCTCAATGGTGTTGCCACGTTCGATGGTGGCAAGGTTGGCGCTGCCGGAGGTCTACTGTTCTCGGTTGGTGTAACCAAACGTTTTACCATCAGTACCGGCGCGGTATATGCAAAAACGCCTTACAATACCGAGTTTTATAACTATCATACCAGCTATCCTTTTAAAGTAAACCCCGAAACGGTAAACGCCGATTGCCGGGTATTGGATATCCCGCTGAACATCGATTATAAAATTGCACAAAAGGGCAGGAATTCGTTTAGTGTAGGCTCGGGCTTGTCGAGCTATGTAATGCTGAGCGAAAAATACCATTACAACTATGCCAATCCTAACCCATACTGGCTTACTGATGTAAGCTTTGCGAACAGGAACCAGCATTTTATGGGGGTTCTTAATTTGGATGCTACTTATCAGCGACAGCTTAACTCAAAGCTGAGTGTAGCACTGCAGCCTTATCTGAAATTACCTTTAACCGATATCGGTAACGGCCAGGTTAAACTGATGACAACCGGTATATCGGTAGGTATGAGCTGGAATATGAATACCCTTAAACATTAACCAATATGAAAATCATCGGCTTTATATTACTTGCAGGCTTAAGCATCTTTAACCAGGCGGGGCAAGGGATTTTCGTTTGTAAAAACGCCCGGATAACCCTTTTCTCAAAAGCGCCCATAGAAGATATCGAAGCTAAATCAGAAAAAGGTACGTCGGTATATAATTCGGCCACCGGCGATCTGGTTTTCAGCGTGCCTGTCAGCTCATTCGTTTTCCAAAAAAGTTTGATGCAGGAGCATTTTAACGAAAACTATATGGAAAGCGATAAATACCCTACCGCAACTTTTAAAGGTAAGGTAAGCGGTACGGTAGATGTAACCAAAGACGGTTCGTACCCGGTTAATGCCACGGGTGTATTAACTGTACATGGCGTTAGCCAGAACCGGACCATACCAGGCACTATTACTGTAAAAGGCGGCGTGGTAAGCATGTCGTCGGAGTTTATGGTGAAATGTGTCGACCATAAGATCACGATACCGACCATCGTGTTCCACAATATTGCCGAAAGTATTAAGATAACGGTATCGGCAAACTATGATGCCTACAAAAAATAACAAATAATCCTCCACCCACTCAACTTAATTACAATGAATAAGTATGCCCTTATTTTTGCGTTTTTGCTTACCTCGATAGGCGTGAGCGCACAAAACACCGATTCGCTGATGAACGCGTTAAACGCCGGCGACAAAAAGAACGAACCTGTAATTGCTGCATTTAAAGCAACAAGGTTGATATTTTCGCAAACTACCGAAACTGTAAAAAAGAATAATCTTAACTTTTTAATACTGCACCGTTTTGGTGATATAGGTACTGCCCAGGGAGGCGCCCAAACCGATTTTGGTTTAGATCGGGTACAGGATGTTTATATCGGTTTTGAATATGGCTTAAGCGATAATTTCAACCTCGATTTTGGCCGCAGTACCATAGGTCAGTTAATAGAGCTCGACGCCAAATGGGCCGTTTTGCACCAGACAACAAATAATAGCTCGCCTGTTGCCATAACCCTGTATGGCGGCCTTGGCGTACATCCTTATGGCTATGGTTTGTATAACTCGTTTGGCGACAGGATGTCGTACATTGCCGAAGCCAGCTTTTCGCGCAAGTTTACGTCAGGCTTTTCCCTGGTAGTATCGCCGGTATATGTGTCGAATAATACGGCATACCCACAGGTTACCGGCGCCGACAAAAACTTTTTATCGATAGCTGCAGCAGGCCGCCTAAAGGTTACCAAGCACATGAGCATCCTGGTTGATTACGAGCATCCGTTCTCCGATTTCCGCACCGGCGATCATGGTTTTTACGATCCGCTGGGCTTTGGTTTGGAAGAAGAAACAGGAGGGCACGTGTTCACGCTCAATTTCAGCAACTCCAACTCGATATCGCAGATCAACAACCTGAGTAACACGCAACAAAGCTGGACAAAAGGCCAGTACCGTTTTGGCTTTACCATCTCGCGCATGTTCGATCTGAGACCTAAACAAAAAGGCGAAACCGAAAAATACTAAGGATATGGAACGTCAGGAATTTTTATCGAAACTGGGCATAGGTGTTGCCGCAGTTTGTGTGGGATGTGCTTTTGCTTCGTGCTCAAAAAGCAATAACGGGCCAAGTAGCAGCGGTGGCAATGCACCTGCCCCGGGTAGTGGTACAGTGTTTACTGCCGACCTTAATACCGAGCTAACCTCGGTTGGCCAGAACAAAGTATCGAACGGAGTGATCCTGGTGCGCATTGCAGCCGGGAACGTAGCGAGCTCGTTTACAGCGGTGCAGGTTGCCTGTACCCACGAAGGCACAGCCATAAACTATAATACCGGTCAGGGAATATTTATATGCCCTAACCACGGCAGCGAGTTTAGTACCAACGGTAGCGTATTGCTCGGGCCGGCAGCCGCAAACCTTCAAAAATATAACGTAAGTATTGCAGGTAATATCCTCACGGTAACAGCGTAAGCTATTTTTTGAGGCTGTTTTGCACGTACCACTCGAGCGTAAGCTCTTTGATGCTCTGGTTAACCCCGGCAAATATCTCGGCCTGGTCGCGTGCCTGTAATATGCCCAGTATCTCCACCTGCAATTGTAATATTACATCCAGCTTGGCGCTGTTAAGCGCCAGTTGTTTGATGGTGATGGCATCGATGTTAAATTCTTCGGCCGCTGGCGGGTTTTGTTGATCTTTCATGATAACGCAACAAATAAACGCTGGTTATGATTTAGGTTTGGCGAAATTTATTTGGTGATATCTCGCTAATCCTTAAGTAGTTCGTTGGCAAGGTATGGGGCAAGATACATCAGCCTCGATGCATTTTCGAGATGCCAGAAATGGATCAGTTTATTCATGTTCCCGCCTAAAAGCGGGCCCATAATGTACAGGTTAGGCGCGGCTTCAAAATGCTCGTTCACTTCAAAACCCTTGCCAGAAAGGTTCATAGCCGCCAGCTTTTTATGCACCAGGTTGTAAATGAGTGGTGATGCCGACCGGTCGAGGTTATCAGAGCCGCTGCAGTTGATAACGGCTTTGAAGGTTAAAGGGTATGTTTTCTCTGTGCCCGACGAGACCTCTTCGTACCGCAAAACAACGCCCTCGTTACGGGTTTGCATTTGGATAAATTTACCTTTGATAAAACTTACTTTCCGCACGTCGGCCAGTTGTTGTGAGCCTGCTTTATACTCCGGCCCCGACCGCCTGAACATATTGCTTAGGCGCATGCCGTGTATTCCAAAAAATTCCTTCTTCGCGTCATCGCCCAAAGCTTCCATCAGCTTAAGCGTATTGCCAATAACGGTTGCGATATAGGCAACATTTGCGCCGTTTTTTATAGCCGGTTGCAGGTCGGCGGCGGCGGCGTCAACCAGGGTTTTGAGATTGTAGCTCCCTTTGTTTTGCAGCGCCTTAAGCGAGGGGGTGGGATGTTCATCCAAAGTTTCGGTTGATATGTGGTATGGCAATGCGCCGCTCGGCGATATCAGTACCAGGTTATTGATAAGACCGTTAACCTGGGGCAAGCCTTCGAGTAAATATAAAAGTTCGATACTGCTCGCGTTCGATCCGATGATCAATACATTGCGGTTCTCAACCCAATCGGTCTGGGTTAACGCATCTTTTACCTTTTCGATGTTTAGCGGTACCGATGGCTCATAAATATCATTGATGTAAGTTACCTGAGCGGCGTTTACTTCATCAACGGGTTTAACCACCGCCGAACCCGTAGCGATGACCAGCTTACGCGATATGATATAACTTATGCTCTTATCCGGGTGCTCAAGTTTTACCTCATAATGCTTGTTACCGGTAACCCGGGCATCGATGGCTTCGGCATGTATGAGGTTTATTTTGGCAAGTTGTTTTTCTTCAATTTGCCTGTGCAGCTTTGCTATAGTGTTATGAATATACCAGCCAAAAATAAACCGCGGAATGTATACTGTCTCCCAATCGTTCTTGGCGATAAGGGGAAGGTTGTTTTTTAACCAGCGTTCGGCTGTTATGCCGCCGTGTTCGCGGTAATAAGTTTCCCAGTCGTTTTGGTTTTCCTTAAACCACCTGAAAAAAGCCGGGCGCTCGGCTTCGTAAATAAAATCGTTAACACAGGTGATGGTTAAAGCATTTACCGATGAGCGGGAGCCGTAAGGTATGCCTTTCCAAAACTCCCGGTTCTTTTCAATTACGGTTATCTCCGGTCGGGTGTTGCCTGCTTGTTCAGTATTTAAGAGTTTACGGAAAAGCTGTATCAAAGTAGCTGTACAGGCTATGCCGCTCCCGATGAAAGTAATATCTGCCGGTTGTGATTGTCCGCTCATGCAAAATGATTTAAGGCATCAATAACTTCCAGTATTTCCTCTTCTGTATGGCAAAACGAGCAGGGCAGGCTTAACGTGGTATCGTGTATCTCGTCGGCAACCGGAAAATCCTTTCCCACAAAAATGCTTTTTAATGCTTTTTGGCGATGAGGCGGTACCGGGTAGTGAATTACGGTACCTATACCTTTATCAGCAAGGTATTGCTGCAGGCGGTCGCGCTCGGGGTGCCTGATGTTAAAGATATGGTATACGTCGAAATGGTCGGGATGCTTTGCCGGCAAGATATACTGCGGCGACAAATTGTTAAGATACAGGCCGGCCAACTTTTGACGATGTGCATTCATCTGACCCAGGTATTTGAGCTTTACGCTTAAAAAAGCGGCCTGCATCTCATCCAACCGGTTATTATAGCCAATAGTATCGTGGTAATATTTTTTGTCGGAGCCATAATTACGCAGTTTTAATAAAGCGCTGTTGTACATGGCTTCGTTACAGATGATGCCTCCGGCATCGCCCAATGCGCCTAAATTTTTGGTGGGATAAAAACTGAATGCGCCAAATTCGCCAAAGGTACCTGCTAATTTGCCTTTATAGGTTGCGCCGTGCGCCTGCGCGCAGTCCTCCACCAGGTACAGGTTGTGCTTTTGTTTGATGTGCATAATAGGGTCCATATCGCAGCATTTGCCGTACAGGTGCACAACGAGCAAAACACGGGTATCGCGGGTAATAGCCTGTTCGATTTTATCCGGGTCGATGTTATAGGTATTGATATCCGGGTCAACCATTACCGGTTTTAAACCCGCTGCAATAACCGCTAAAACAGTGGCGATATAGGTGTTGGAGGGTACGATCACCTCACTTTCGGCGGGCAGGTTTAAAGCCCTGAGCGCCAAAACAATTGCATCAAGCCCGTTTGAAACCCCGATACAATTTTTTGCATTGTGATATCCTGCAAACTCTTTTTCAAATACCTCAAGCTGGTGGCCGAGAATGTAATGCCCTTTTTCGATCACTTCATCAAATCTGGCTCTGAAGTCCGCCTCAAAAGGGGCATTTAACCGTTTTAAATTTTCGTAAGGTATCATGGTTTGATGATCGGTTCTTCGTGGTCGTAGTCGGAGTGATCATAATGGGTGGACGATACGCCCATCAGTATTGCACCGGGGCTAAAGTTATACATCATGTGCCAGTCTAAGGGTTCAACGATTAAACATTGCGACGGGTCGTTCAAAAAATACTCCTGCCGGGTTTTACCGTTGTTGATCGCGACCGTGAAACTGCCGCTCACACAAAACAGGGCCTCAATTGTCTCGTAATGTAAATGCCCGCCGCGGTTAGCATCGTCGGCAATATCGTTAATGTAATATAAGCGCCTGATATCGAAAGGTAATACCCTGTCGATCGGCGTCAGGCGCCCGCGCTCGTCGGTAAAGGTTTTTAATTGGATAAGATATGCCATAAATTAAAGGGGGATGCCGTTGGCCCGATCTAACAGATCAAGAATATGTTCGTCGGTATTGATATCGAATTTGCGGCCGAACAGGCTATCGGATGCCATGATCCTGTCGTAGTCTTCGGTTAATAAAACTTTTGGGCGCGCGCTTCCCGGCGGCCAGTCGATATACCGGTAGTTTTTATTAACCACGCGATCCTTAAAATCCGAGTTCATGATAATGCTTTGAAAAATAAACTCGTCGCTGCCCCAGGTATATCTTAAAAAGCGGCTCAGCTTTTTATTCCCGTCGATGTAATTAGCTACATAAGCGGCGCAATCCAAGCTCAGTGTCCAAAAGGTCTCCTTCCCGTAAAGGTGCATATCTACCGGAAGCTTACGTTTAAAGGTAAAAAAGTTGACGATCTTTTCGAGGCGGTGACGGCCTTTAAAGCCCAGATCGGTGAAGTGATAACGGTCGACCCGGGCTTTGGCTTCTGTCCAGTCGGTTTCAAAATCCTGAAACAGCATAAACTCACTGCCGGTATTTTGCTGCAGGAAATCTGAAATATAGGCCGCCGGTTTTATCGGGTAGTCCTGGCCGGTGACGAGGTTTAAAAAATCATATTTTATGCCCGATGCCACCACTTGCCTGATACAACTTAACGCAGCCTGCACAGTTGTATAGCCTGCCCATTTAATATCTATCCGGTCTTCAATAAAATATACGTTTGGAATATCGAACAGATCACGGTGCGTTTGGATGTCGACCTTTTTATCTACGTGGATATAAAAATCAAAATCGCCGTTGTTAAGGCATTCGATCAATCGCCTGGTTTGTTTCGCGGACGTGTAGGTAACAATAAGGATAGCGAATTTCACTTGTGGCAATAGTACAGGGTTCGATAGTAAAAATATCGATTTATTATTTAAATGCAATAACTATTTTATTAATTTAAACAAGCAAAAAACTCTGTTTGAACGCAAGCAAGGCAATATGTTATTGTATAAGTTAAATAGCCTGATGGATTTTAATATAAAATATCCTGCAGGATGAGGCCTGTGAATTTATTACCTTGCAACTGTTATCAGCCTGAAGCAGGATGATCATAAAACCCGATACTCAAAATGCACTCCGGTATAACCTGTATCTCTGTTAATGACGCTCAATGGACAAATAACGAATTTAACTTTCGAATGGACGGCAGTGTCGATGTATGGCGGATTGCTATCAGCAAAAACATATTAGCTGTAAATGATATGCAGGCGCTGCTTAGTGATGACGAACATCAACGCGCCACACGGTACTATCAGCAAACCGACCGGGAAAGATTTATCATCAGTCGCGGTGCGTTACGTATGCTGCTTGGCAGGTATTTAAATACGCATGCTCGGGCCATAGTTTTTGAGATAGGTGCCGATAAAAAGCCATTTGTTAAAAATGGAGCCAGGCGTGATATTCATTACAATACAGCACATTCGGGCGATTATATTTTGATCGCGATAGCTAAAGAACCGGTTGGGGTCGATGTTGAGTGCCTGGAACCTATGTTTCCGTACCAGGATATACTAAGGCATAGTTTTGGCCACGACGAGATAAACTGTATCGCAGGCTCAACAGATCCGCTTAAAATTTTTTATACGCTATGGACGCGTAAGGAAGCCCTGTTAAAAGCAACCGGGAAAGGTATTGATGACGATATGAAGCATATTCCGTGTACAGATGGCAGGCATAGTGTAGCAAACTCCTTAATACGTTCAGATAATAACTGGCTGATAACCAGCTTTGATGTTGATAAAAACTATGTTGGCGCACTGGCTTTTGGCAGGCCTGGTGTTAATTTCAGGGATCTTGAACTGGCCATTAATCATACTGGCAAGCCGTAATATATCCAAAGTTGATAAAATGTTTCCAATAACAATTTTTTTTATCATTTATTGAAACAAAGTTTCAACTCCTCCGTATAAATAAAAGAACACTATCTACTTAAGAATGAAAGTTGCTACGCAAAACCGGCGGCCATGCTGCCGAAAGTGCCATATTGAATTTGAGGAGCGTATAAGGCGTGGGCCATTAGCGAAATATTTATTCTTTTGGTTGCCCCTTAAGCGGTACATATGCCTTAATTGTTTACGGCGGTACTATGTACTAAGCACAACAAGCACACATACACGCATTTTAGAAAGTCAATATTACGATGCACCTAAACAGACGGGCATGGCAGATGGCACGGTTTACAGGTTAAGTTCGAGCAATACCGGGCAGTGATCGGAATGCCGTGCTTCAGATAATATTGCCGCCCGCTTGATTAAAGGCTCGAGCGGGGCAGTGGCCATGTTATAATCTATGCGCCAGCCTAAGTTCTTGGCTCTCGAATTTGCCCTGAAGCTCCACCAGGTATAATTATGCGGCTCTTTGTTTAAATGTCTGAAAGTATCCACAAAACCCGATTGAATAAAATTTTCCATCCATTCACGTTCTTCCGGTAAAAAACCCGACGAATTAGCATTTGATTTGGGGTTGTGGATATCGATAGGCCGGTGGCAGATATTGTAATCGCCGGAAATGACCAGGTTAGGATAGGCCCATTTCAACTGATTAATATAGGCGCCAAATTCTTCCAGGAAACGATATTTAAATCCCTGGCGCTCATCGCCGCTTGAGCCTGATGGGAAATAAACGCTCATTACCGATACATCATCAAAATCGACACGGATATTGCGGCCCTCGCGGTCGTAATCGGCAATGCCACAGCCAAACTCTACATGTTTTGGCGTTTTTTTGGTAAAGATGGCCGTGCCGCTATACCCTTTCTTCTCGGCGGGATACCAGTAATGCTCATAACCCATTTGCTCAACCAGCAGCAGGTCGGTTAGCACATCGGGCGTGGCTTTGATCTCCTGCAAACAAACCACATCGGCATCGGTAGCCTGCAGCCACGCGAACCAGTTTTTTGTAATTGCCGAGCGTATGCCGTTTACGTTGTAGGTGATAATCTTCATTACTATTTGTCTATTCCTAATAATTTATCCAGTTGTTTGCACTCGCGTTTGCTCAAAAGTTCAACCGTCATAGGTACGTCGGCTTTCGGGCGGTCGCGTTCGTCTTTGGGCACGGCGGCAATCCTGTCGACCATATCTAAGCCGGTAACCACTTCACCATAAACGGTATAGTTACGATCGAGGCTCGGCGTACCGCCAACGGTTTTATAAATTTCGCGCTGCGATGCCGGGATCTTATAATTCATGCCGTTAAAGCGCGGCAGTTTTTCGGTTTTGTCGAGATCGGCATCGGTATAACGTTTACCTTCCACAATATAAAATTGAGAGCCGCTCGAAGCCTTTGCCGGGTTATCATCTCGCGCGGCAGCCAAAACGCCCCGTTTATGATAAAGGCTGTCGTTAAATTCGGCCGGAACGGTATACTTTGGTCCGCCGTTACCCAGTTCGATACCCGGTTTGGCGTTTTTTGAATCCGGGTCGCCGCCCTGGATCATAAAGTTTTGAATAACGCGATGGAACAGCGTGCCGTTAAAAAAACCTTCTTTGGTTAGTTTGATAAAGTTATCGCGGTGTTTGGGCGTTTCGTTATACAGGCGGATGATGCATTGCCCATAACTGGTTTTAATACGCACGTATTGGTTTTTGGGTGGTTTTGCAAAAGCTGCCGCAATAAAGGTTAACGACAGTAACAGTGTAAAAACTCTTTTCATTGGTTAAAAATATCTTCAAAGTAATCGATCATCAGCGATTTGATGATCATCTCCTGTTCGAGCAAGGTATAAGCCGGGATTGGTTTTACCAGCTGCCAGTGTGGCCAGCCATCCTGATCAAGCCCTTCTAACTCGTAAAACCCAAGTTTACTAAAAAGACGGCAATTAGCAATGTGCATCAGCTCTTCTTTTTGGCGTTTGCTGAATTTTTTTGGTCCTTGCCCCAGCTCCTGCACGCCGATCAAAAACAACATTACCTTGATATCGGGTATCTCGGTATCAAAATACTCAGCAATTTTTTGCTGTAACTCTTTCCATTTACTATTTACTTCGGCAGGTGTCATGCCGGCAAATATACGGTTAGTTGTTTCATTAGTTTAACAGGGGCTTGCAGCACCAACAAAAAAGGGATGCCTGAAAGGCACCCCTTCGTATTTTCTTAAATCAGGAACTCACTTTAACGTAAAGCTGGTTTTACCCATGGTAAAACCATCGGCGTAAAGCAATACGGTATACACCCCTTTTTGGAAAGCGTTGGGGTTTGTCCACTCGATGGTATAGCCGCTGCCATCGTCCTTAAAATCGATGGCGGTTTTGTAGGTGTACTGCAGTTCCTGCCCGTCTGTCTGGAAGTTACCCGAGTCCGTACCGGTTATCAGGTTTCCTGTCGGGTCGATCACCCGGACAAAAACATCGTGCAGGCGTTTCTCGGCCACAGCATTGCTGGCCACGGTAAAGTCGATCTTGATCTTTTTTGTAGCAGCGGCCCGGGTTTTAGCCACCTCTTTGCCGCTCGAGCGTACCTTTAAAGGCGTAATATTGATATTACCCACCTTTAATGCCGAAGCGATAGTTACCTTGGTATTCAGGTCTTCGTTTTGTTTTTGCAGGGTACTGGCCTTTTCGCTCACGGTAGCCAGGTTGGTTTTCAAGGTGTCTCGCTCAGATGTTAAAGAAGCGTTTTGCTTTTTCAGGTCGTCGATATCGGCGGTATATTTGGTTACGAAGTAGCGTAACTGTTTGACATCTTCCTGTGCTTTGGCCAACTCTTCGGCGGTAAGCTTGCCGTTATAAAGCTTTACACGCAGGCTTTTTATCTTGGCTTTAAGCGAATCGTTGCTGGCTATTAAAGCTTTGGATAATTTGGCCTTGCCGGTATTGGCTTGTTCGAGCTGGTTCTCCAGGCTGTCGATCTGTGTTTCGAGGTGAGTTTTTTGTGATTGCAGGCTCTTGTTATCGTTTTGGTATACTATCCGTGCATCATCGCTCTTTTTATTATTGAACCATAAATAAACGTTGGTTATTAATAAGGCCGCAAGCACGACAATTAAAAAATAAACAACATTCGAATTTTTTTTGGGGGGGTGGTTTTGCTGTTGATCCATAGCATCGGTTAATTTAATTGGTCTTCAGAATAAAAAACGTCTCTTATTGGTAAACTATTATGGTTAAGTGTTAACAAGCGCCCTAATATATGTTTTTTAATCATTTTTTAAGCTGTGATTTAGCGCATCGGTGTTATAACGCCTATTACACACGTTAACTTTAGTAAAAATAAAATCCGCGCAAATTGTTTGCAGAAACTGTAATTATTTATTCAAACAAAAGCGTAGCAGTTAAATTTATTAACCATTAGCCGGGGATTGATATCTTTGCAGCTCCAAATTTTTGTAGCCTGATGACTCTAAAAAAACGATCGGTACTAACCTTCCTTATTTTCTTTGCTGCGATAACAGGTATGAACGCCCAGGTTAAGCCCGATCCGAAACGCGAGTTTCGCGGGGTATGGATAGCCACGGTAAGTAATATCGATTGGCCAAGCCCCAAATCGCCCACTCAAAAACAAAAACAGGATCTGATCGATATTCTGGATTCGCACCAGGAAACGGGCATTAACGCCATTATATTCCAGATACGGCCCGAGGCCGATGCCCTTTATGCCAAATCTACCGAGCCATGGTCGCGCTGGTTAACAGGCAAGCAGGGCTTGGCGCCCGACCCGTTTTACGATCCGCTTGAATTTGCCATTACCGAAGCACACAAACGCGGCATGGAGCTGCATGCCTGGTTTAACCCGTACCGCGCTACTTTTTCGCCCAACGAATCGCTTTTAAGTCCGAACCACATCACCAAAATACACCCCGAGTGGTTTTTAACCTATGGCGGCACCAAGCTGTTTAACCCCGGGATACCCGAGGTGCGCGATTACATTGTTCAGATCATCCTGAACGTGGTTGATAATTACGATATAGACGGCGTGCACATGGACGATTATTTTTACCCGTACGCTATACCGGGCCAGCGCATCAACGATACCGAGGCTTTTAATAAATATAACAATGGCATCACCAATATCGAAGACTGGCGCCGCGACAATGTGAACCGCCTGATCAAAATGCTGGCCGACAGCATACACGACCATAACCCGCGCATGAAATTCGGCATCAGCCCTTTCGGGATATGGAAAAATAAACGGGCGGCCGATCCGGAAGGCTCTGCTACACACGGCGGCGATTCGTACTACGAGTTATATGCCGACTCGCGCAAATGGCTCAAAGAAGGCTGGGTAGACTACATTGCGCCCCAAATTTACTGGCCATTCGGTAATGCGGCCGCAGCTTTTGATAAACTGGTAGACTGGTGGAGCGATAACGCCTACAACAGGCATTTATATATTGGGCAGGCGGCCTACCGCATTGGCGAACTGCGCAAAACATCAGGCTTCCATTCGGCCGCCGAAGCGCCGAATGAAATGAAATACCTGCGCAAAAATGATCGTGTGCAGGGTAGTATCTTCTTCAGTTCGGCATCTGTCACTTCAAACCCGTTGGGCTTTACCGATTCGCTCCGCGAAAATTATTACAATAACCCGGCCTTGCCGCCGGCGATGATCTGGCTCGACTCGATAGCGCCAAACGCGCCCAAGCATTTTGATATTACCATCAAGCCGCGCTCATTCGTCCTCACCTGGCAAACGCCCGACCTGGCCCGGGATAAAGAGCCTGTTTATGGTTATGTGATATACCGTTTTGAGGATGCAGGGGTAAAATTACCGATGGACGACCCTGCCAACATCCTGCACATCCAGTACGATGCCTCGACAAAATTTGAGGACAAGACCATCGAAGCCGGCAAATCATACACCTACGTCGTCACGGCTATCGACAGGCTGAAGAACGAAAGCTATCCATCTAACCCGGTGAAGATAAGCACGAAGTAGTTTTTGGTGAGTGGTGAATAGTGAGCGGTGAGGCTGGCTGCTAACTATTCATAACCGAACCGCAATTGATATCAAGCGTTTGGCCTGTGATGGAGCGCTGACTGAGCAGATAGGCAACCAGGCTGGCAATCTCGTCGGGTTGACTCATACGGCGCAGGGGTACACTTTGCATGGCGATATCGTAAAACTCGTCTTTGGTGATACCGATACCGTCGGCAATGCCTTGCAACCCTTCCTGGCTCATTTCGGTATCTACCCAGCCCGGGCAAATGGCGTTCACCAGTATTTTTTCGGGAGCGAACTGCACCGCCCACGAACGCATCAGACCTAATAGCCCGGCCTTGGAAGCGCAATAGGCTGAATAATTGGCTACTCCCAATCGCGCCAGTACCGACGACATAATGAGGATATGTTTTTCAGCACCGTCACCTTTGCGGATGTTGGGCAAAAAGGCATTCACAAAGTTATAGGTGCCGGTAAGGTTGGTTGCGATGATATCGTTCCAGCGGTCGTTATCGCCCCAGTAGTTTTCGCCGCCGATGCCCGAGTTGGCCACCAGGCCGTCGATGGTGGTATCACCCAGTTCGGATGCTGCATGCTCCAAGCTGTCTTTACTGCGGATGTCGGCTATGAGTGTGCGATGATCTTCGCCCGGTAACATGCCAAGAGTTTCGTTCAGAGCCTTCTTTTTGCGGCCAAGTAGGATACACCGGTTGCCCGATTGTGCTAATTGTATAGCTATTGCGCGGCCAATGCCGCTACCCGCCCCGCTGATGATATATGTTTTTGCCATGATGCCTGATTTATTGAAAGATCAAATATAGAGATAGGCGGGAATTATTTTGCTGTCTGCACAACAGGCCATCCGTCTTTATCCCACATTAACGGCTCGATGCGCAATTTCGACCGGCCATTATCTGCAGCATCATAAGCATGGAAGACGAGATAATCCACACCATCAAAAGTACAAACAGCGTTATGCCCCACGCCGTACCAGTCTTTATCGCCTGCCAAAACTAAGGTACCGCCGCCTTTGGCCATATCTGTGCCATCACGGTCGAGGTACGGGCCGGTTATTCTGGTACTGCGGCCGATCATCATTTTGTAATTGCTTTTTGGCCCGCGGCAGCAATAATCCCAGGATACGAACAGGTAATAATATTGCGCATGTTTAAAGATAAACGGCCCTTCAATGGCTCCGCGCCCGGCCGTGGTATCATTGCTGCTGTGCGATAATCCGGCCCGGTTGGCGATGGTCAACCATGGTTTAGGCTGCGCTGGAGATTTGAGGTCCGCACTCAATTTAACCAGCTTGATCCCATCCCAAAACGAGCCGAACGACAACCACGGCACATTCTTTTCATCGAGGATCAGGTTAGGGTCGATCGCATTGAAATGATCCTGACCGGGAATGGAACGGATAATCTCGCCCTGATCTTCCCATTTAAAATCGGGCGAATCGGCATGTAAAGTTTTATTAGTGGCTAAGCCGATAACCGACGTGTTTTTGCCGAATACCGACACCGCATAAAACAGGTGATATTTGCCGTTGTAATAGGAGATATCAGGCGCCCAAAAGTCATTCGGCCGGGCTTTGGGGATTGCTTTGGCTGCCCAATCGGGTGTTTGGGCGAATACGGGTTTTTCGCGCTTCCAGGTCTGCCGATCTTTCGACGACCATACGGTTATGCCGCGGCCTGTACAAAAGATATAATACAGGCTATCCTGTTTGATCATTACCGGGTCGTGCACCGGGATGAGGGGTGCAATCTGGCCATATCCACGCAAAGCGAATAACAGAATGATTAACAGGCCAAGCCATTTTCTCATTTCACTAATTGGTAGATATCCTTATAGTTGCGCCCCAGTTCTTTATAATCCAAACCATAACCCACCACAAATTTGTTCTCGATTTCGAAACCCACGTATTCCAGTTCGGGTATATTGTGCTCCATTGCATCTGGTTTGTACAGCAAGGCGCAAACGGTTATCGATGCAGGATTTAACGATTTCAACTTATCGACCAGGTAGCGCAGCGTATTGCCGGTATCTACAATATCTTCCACCAGGATCACGTCGCGGCCCTGTATGTCTACCTTCAGGTTAAAATCTTCGGTAATGGTACGGGTAGTGGCTAAACCACCGTGGTACGACGACAGCTTCATAAAGGCCACATGCAACGGGATAGGAACTTGTTTTACCAGGTCGGCCATAAACATAAAGCTGCCGTTTAAAACACCTACAAAAACGGGCGTATTGCCTTTGTATTTTTCTGCTAAAGTATTGCCAATTTCAATGGTGCGCTGCGCGATGGTCTCATAACTGATCATCGGCTCAAAGGTGAGTTCTTCTATCCGGATATTCATATGGCTAAAGTAGCTAATTTGTTTACAATTGGCTTAAACTCAATGCCCGAATATTCGTTTATCTTTGCCGGCTAATGGATTACCAGGTTTACACATTGCCCAACGGCATCAGGCTGTTGCACAAACATGCCGTATCGCCTTTGGCGCATTGCTGCTTTATAGTAAATGCCGGTGCGCGCGATGAAGCGCCGGGTAAAGATGGCCTTGCGCATTTTATCGAACACCTGCTTTTCAAAGCTACCGAACGCCGTAATACCGAACAGATATTAAACCGGCTTGAATTGGTTGGGGCCGATCTGAACGCTTATACTACCAAGGAGTATACCTGTATCCACGCTTCGTTTTTAAAGCAGCACCTGGAGCGGGCGATAGACCTGACAGAGGATATCGTTTTTCATTCTACCTTTCCCGAAGAAGAACTGGTAAAGGAAAAAAGCGTGGTTTTGGACGAGATCGCATCGTATCTCGACCAGCCTGATGAAGCCATACAAGATGATTTTGAGGATATGCTTTTTAAGCATCATCCGCTTGGCCGCAATATTTTAGGTACTGCCGATTCGGTAAGTGCATTGAGCAGGCCGGATGTGAAGGATTTTGTCGCACAAAATTACAATACCCATCAAATGGTTTTTGCTGTTTTAGGCGAGTACGATTTTAAAAAACTGGTAAAACTGGCTGAGAAATATTTTGGCCATATTCCGGAAAATGCACGTGGTAAGAACCGGGTGAAGCCACATATCAACCCTTCGGAGGTAGCGCGTTTTTCAAAACCGATATCACAAACGCACGGCGTCATCGGCGGGCAGGCGTATGCTTCATGTGATAAGCGAAAGAACGGTTTATTGTTGCTCAACAACATTTTAGGCGGCATGGGGATGAGCTCGAGGCTTAACCTGCAGATACGCGAAAAGTACGGCATCGCTTATAGCATCGAATCGAACTATTCCACGTTTTCGGACACAGGTATTTTCTCCATCTATTTCGGTACAGATACCGAAAAGGCCGAACGCGCGGTAAAGCTCATCCACAAGGAGCTCAAAAAACTGCGTGAACAAAAGTTGGGCACTTTGCAGTTGGCCCAGGCCAAACAAAAGTTTTGTGGCCAGATAGCCCTGGGCGAAGAGAACCGTATCGGCCTCATCATCGCCATGGCTAAAAGCCTGCTGGATTTTGGTTATGTAGACAGCATTGCGGAGGTCTTTGCCAAGATTAATGCGGTTACGGCTGAAGAAATGCAGGATATCGCCAATGAGATATTCGACCCGGCAAGGCTGACTACTTTGCTATTTGAGCCTAATGATTAAACTGCTATTTTTGTAGATTATGAAATTACCCATTATAGCCTACGGCGACCCTGTTTTACGGAGAAAAGCTACCGATATTGAACCCGATGAATATCCGCACATCAAACAACTGATTGAGGACATGTACGAGACGATGTACGGGGCCAAGGGAGTTGGACTTGCCGCGCCGCAGGTGGGTTTATCTATGCGCTTGTTCGTGATCGATGCGTCGCCGTTTGATGATGACGAACCTGAGCTTAAAGATTTTAAGAAAGCGTTCATCAATGCACGGATATTGAGCGAGGACGGCGAAGAGTGGCCATTTAACGAAGGCTGTTTAAGCATCCCCGAAATACGCGAAGACGTGTATCGCAAAAAAAACCTGCGTATATCGTACTACGATGCCGACTGGAAACACCACGAAGAGAGTTACACGGGATTAGCCGCACGCATCATCCAGCACGAATACGACCATATCGAAGGCAAGTTATTTACCGACAAGCTTAACCCTTTACGCAAACGCCTTATAGAAAAAAAGCTGAACGATATTTCGAAAGGAAATGTTTCGGTTGATTACCGGATGAAATTTCCGGCGGCTAAGAAGGGGCGTTAATTATCGTCGATCCCCCGGCTTTTATTACCTGCGGCTATCTCTTTAATCAGGGCACCCCAGGCAAAAGGGTTTAACAAGGGGTTGGGCATCAGCGAGTGCTGGTTTACCATATTGTTGTGCATATCCTGGAAGTTCAGCGTCTGATGGTCCTGCGCGTTTAACGGCAGCGACCGCTCTAACGCGGCTATTGATTTACCACTCAGGTTTTTGCGGGCTATCTCCAGGTCGTCATCAGCAATTTTCATCGCCAAAAAATCTTTATGAAACTCATCAGTAGTTGCCCATGGGAAGATATGAACTACAGGCAGGTGCACCGATTGTGAGCGTAAGCGCACTTCAACAGTGTAGCTTTTTTCTTTAAGGTGAGATGGGATCACCACTATTGCCGAGGCATAACCTATCGAGGTAAATTGCAGGGTATCGTTTTCGTGCACTACAAAAGAAAAATAGCCTTTATAGTTAGCCAGGTTACTTTGTTTAGGATTACTGATATTAGTTACAGAGGTGTAAGGTATAATACTGGTACTGTCGCTGTTCAGTACCACACCGCTAAATTGCACCAGCGGCCTCTCGGGCTTTTGCTGCGCAAATGCCGACACCGCCACGAGGCTAAACAATATGAAGAACAAGCGCTTCATTGTGAATAACTGTATTAATTTATTATACTCAGTTAACGTTTAAAAAGTTTTAACCGGGATACAAATCAAATAATTTTTGTCCGGTTAGTTGTTATAACACCGGCTAATTTAACAATCTTTAACTTATCTCAAATTTTCGGGCAATACCGCCGCCGGATCATCCATATCCGTCAGATTAGTTGCGTCGACGCCCGTGATCTCGGGCACGGCTTTTTTAATAGCCTGCTCTATACCTGCCTTTAAGGTCATGATGCTCATCGGGCACGACCCGCATGCACCCAAAAGTTTTAATTTAACTACTTTGTCAGGCGTTATCTCTTCCACCGAAACATTGCCGCCATCTGTTTCCAGATACGGGCGAATTGTATCTAAGGCTGCCTCTACCTGTGCTAACAAATCCATTTTTTTAATTTTTATAGTATAAAGATACTAATTTATTGTATAACTGCTGTTTGTGCGGCCGCTTTGGCATTTACAATCGCTACCTGCTGTGCAACTTTTTTTGCCATATCGATAAACGCGGCGCTCATCGGGTTATTATCGTCGAGTATAAGGGGTTTGCCCGAATCGCCGGAATCTGACACGCTTTTTACCAGCGGCAACTGCGCCAGCAAAGGCACGCCGATCTGGTCGGCCAGCTTTTTACCGCCGCCTTCGCCAAAAATATAATATTTATTTTCGGGTAACTCAGCCGGGGTAAAGTAGGCCATGTTTTCGACCACACCCAGCACCGGCACATTGATGGCATTCATCATAAACATACCCACACCTTTACGCGCATCGGCCAGGGCCACGTTTTGCGGTGTAGTTACAATTACTGCGCCAGCTATCGGGAAGCCTTGCGTAATCGTGATATGGATATCGCCTGTACCCGGCGGCAGGTCGACAACCAGGTAATCCAGCTCGCCCCAGTCGCCATCGTTAAATAACTGTTTTACCGCGGTTGACACCATCGGCCCGCGCCAAGGTACGGGCTGATCCGGATCGGTAAAGAAACCAATGGAAAGCAGTTTGATGCCATATTTCTCAATCGGCTCGATGCGTGTTTTGCCATTTTCAAGCTGCGATGCCCGTGGCTTGGCACCTTCCAAACCAAACATAATAGGCACCGACGGGCCGTAAATATCCGCATCGATCAAACCAACCTTTGCACCGGTTTTAGCCAAACCCAATGCCAGGTTGGCCGCCACGGTTGATTTGCCCACCCCGCCTTTGCCCGAAGCCACGGCGATGATATTTTTAATACCCGGCAAACTGTTACCGCTTTGCGTGGTCACGCGCGAGGTCATGTTGATCCGTATATCAGCATCTTTACTTACAAAATGCAATATGGCGTTGCGGCATGCGTTCTCGATCATGGCCTTTAAAGGGCAGGCCGGTGTTGTTAATATGATGGAGAAACTTACTTTGCTGCCTTCGATACGGATATCTTCAACCATGTTCAACGTTACCAGGTCTTTTTTCAGATCGGGTTCTTCAACGTGGCTCAGGGCAGCAAGTACTTGTTCTTTAGTAATTATCATTTTTACAATTCGGATAAAATGTAAAACAGCCTGTTAAGGTGTTTGTTACGGTATAGTTGTTTACAATAAACTTTGTAAAGATAAGATTATTAGTTTTGGAAAAATTTACTGATGCATCTACCAGATAAAAAGTACTTCCGCGTTGGCGGTATAGTTTTGCTAACGATAGTTGTTTTGATTGTAATAGCCGGTACCATTGCCTGGTTTAAGCGCGAAAATCTACTCCACAATGCGATTGACAAAGCTACGGCAAAAGCCAAAAGAGATTATAATTTAGATGTAAAAATAGGCTCGGCACACTTTACGGGGCTTAGTACCGTTGCTTTCGACGATATCACCATTGTACCGCAAGGTCGTGACAGTCTGTTAGATATCAAGAATTTTGAAGTCGAAGTGAGGCTATGGCCATTACTCTTTGGCAATGTTAAGCTGGCATCAGTTAAGCTGGATAAAGGCTGGCTCAATTTGACCAGCGTACACGGCGTAAAAAATTTCGATTTTTTATTTAAAAAGAAACGCGATACCACCGAAAACACCGGCGGCGATATATCCGTTGTGGCTAACGATCTCATCAACCAGGTGCTTTATAAAATACCCGATGCGCTCAACCTGAATGATTTTATCATTAAGTTTCACGACGACAGTACCAGCGTGAACGTGCTTGCCAAAACCGCGCGGATTGAAGATAGTGACCTAAGCTCTACATTCATCATCAATAACGGCGAATCGACCCTGCATTTTGCCGGTAAGATGCGCCCCAGCGATAAATACATCGATGTAAGGCTTTATGCCGATAATAAAAAGGTGGAGCTGCCTTTTATAGAAAAGAAATTCGGGTTGAAACTCAGTTTTGATACCATTGGCACCAGGCTGGATAAGGTTGAACGCAGCAACGGCGAAACACGTATTTATAGTTCCTGGTCGGTGAGCAACCTGCTCATCAACCACCCGCGCTTGGCTACAACCGATATCGTTGTGCCCAACGGATCGATAGACGCTAATATCTTTATCGGAGAGCACTATGTATCGATAGACAGTTCATCGGTAATCCATCTGAAAGACATTGTTGCAAGCCCATACGTAAAATACACCCTTAAACCAGCTAAAATCTACGAGTTAAAGTTAGCTATGCCGATGACCGACGCACAGAAGATGTTTAACTCCTTCCCCAAGGGGACTTTTGACGCGCTGGAAGGCATCCAGGTTAGCGGGAAACTGGCCTACAACCTGAGCCTTTACCTTGATAGCACCATGCCCGACTCGGTGCGGTTTAATTCGGAGCTAAAACAAGAGAACTTTAATGTGGTTAAATACGGCAATACCAACTTTGATAAACTGAACAGCCCGTTTGTATATACGCCTTACGAAAACGGCAAACCTATGCCATCGCGCACCATCGGGCCCTCAAACCCCGATTATACCCCGCTCGAAAATATCTCGCCGTACTTGCAGCACGCGGTCATGTCGGCCGAAGACCCTACATTTTACAGCCATCACGGTATTATACCCGAAGCCATCCGTAAATCGATAGCGATTGATTTTAAGAAGAAAAAGTTTAATCGCGGCGGTAGTACGATATCCATGCAATTGGTTAAAAACGCTTTTTTAAGCAGGCAAAAAACCATGCTGCGAAAAATTGAAGAAATGCTGATCGTGTGGATGATCGAGAACAAACACATCGTCTCGAAAAACCGGATGCTGGAGGTTTATTTCAATATCATCGAATGGGGCAACAACGTTTACGGTATCGGCGAAGCATCGCGCTATTATTTTGGTAAAAGCCCTGCCGAACTCGATTTGGGCGAGAGTATTTACCTGGCCAGCATCGTACCTAAGCCTAAAGCCGGGCTATACGCTTTCCAGCCCGATGGCAGTTTGAAGGATTATCTGCGCAATTATTTCCGTTCGCTTGGCGACAGGATGGCCAACCAGCATTACATCAACCTGATGGATAGCCTGAATTATGGCTTTGCTGATGTGCGGTTGAAATCGAGCCAGCGCAGTCATACCATTATCGCTCCGGGTGATACCGCCGCCATTATGAAAGCCCTGAAGCAGGACCAGGATGACGAGGAGGAGGATAACGCCATCCCGGTTATCCAACCCGAAAAGAAACCGAACTTTTTCCAGCGCCTGTTTGGTAAAAAAGATACTACACATAAAAAGGAGCCGGTAATTGATACTGCCGGGAAAACCAAAAAACAAATACGCCAGGAAAAACGCGCCGAACGCAAAAAAGAGAAAGAGGAAAAGAAAAAGCTGATGGACCGTGGATTATTTTAATTTCCGGCTTTGTTGATCGGCTTCAGGCGCAACATCCTGACCACTTTAAACCTGATCGGGCGTATCAGCAGGAACACCAGGAATAAAAAACCCACAAATGCAGCCACAAGTATGGTAGCAGTAAAAAACCAAACCATCAGGTCTAATGTTGCGGCCCCGAATATCCACATGTACCGGATGATATTTGCGGTAAGGAAATTGCTGAAACGGAACCTTACCGGTTCGTCAAGGTCTATTTCTTCAACCCTTTTGTAAAAAACGTAGTTCGAAATAATCGGGAACAGTATCGTTGCTGCAAAGGCAACATATAACAAAGAGTTATCGTTGCGGTTAAGGATGTTGGCGCCTACATGCTTATTTAAACAAACGATGATTATAACGAATACTGCAGTAATAGCCGCAAACACCGCATGAATTACCTGGAGTTTTTTATACGCTCCGGGGTCCAATTCATTGTTACCGATCTTATTCATTTAAAGTTTAATCAATTTGCTTAACTCAATACTATGCAATTTGTTTTTCACATCTGTACACAGCTCTAAGATTAATATCGCGGCAAATTTACATCTTAAAATCGTACCACGATAAAAAGAAATCTCCCGCAAACATAGCAATAAGCATCGAACTTATTACACGGCAATAAGTTGCTTTATTATAACTATTTTAAAAAATCTTTATTAAAACACAGTGTATCAAAATCCAGGCCGTTAGCCTTATCGTGTAACCCCTGTCACACAAAAATAAAATGGAATACGAGAAGCCATCATATGAGTATTGCCTGTTAGTAAAAACGCAGTACGTTTGCTTTGTAGAGTTTCCCGGATATACCAACAACACAATTATACAAAATATATCAAAAATACCGAAACCCTTTTTTTGATTAACCAATGAGCAATATGGGTGTGCCGTAAACCCGGAACAACGTTTACCTTGCTGCAACACCACGCATGTTAAGCGTCCGTTTGCATTCGTTGCATAACCAGGTTTCGCGGTAAAAATTGTTATGTCCTTCGGCATCGGCCATGATACAGGTTTTATTAACGCAATGCGGTAACCAAAGTAAAACAGTCAGCTTTGGCTCATCAACACCACAGCAGGCAGCAGCATGCAATATGATGTAACAAAGGGCCGGCAAAAGTATTTTTTTCATTACCCCGTTAAAAACTTGAATTAAACCTATATTTTCGGCATGTTGCGGCCGGCGCTAACTACGTATTACTATTTATACGCATGAAACGATTTTGTAACCTTTTCATTTTTACTATTGCTGCCTTTTGCTTGTCGTGCAAACAACCTGCGAAAGTTGAGCACCCTTCGTTTAAAAGTGTTATCGGCATCCATTATACCGAGGTGCGCCGCACATTTAAAAATGGCGTGATATTTAACGGGCAGGGCTTCCAACTGGCGCCCGACTGGCGTTTTACCTTTGTATCGGCCGATTCGATCAATATTTACAGCCCCGAAAAGAAACGCTTTTTTAACTGCCCGGTGATATTCGACCACGATTCGGTATTCAATATAGCCTGGGCCTGGCTTAAATTGAAGAAACTCACCAAAGACAGCATCAAATTCCAGGTGCTACACGTAGAGAATAAGGTAATTATCGACGACCGCTCGAACCTGTACATGACCGTTTACTCGGATGATTACATCAAGAACAAACTGCATACCGATGCGCAGACATTACAAAGGCCACGGCGTATCGACACTTTGTTCATCAAAGCTAAAATAGCTCAGGCAGTACGAAACCCCGACAGTTCATTCGCCGGGGCAGAACAGCCGGTGATAAAAAGCAAGAGCCCGCTATTGACCATAAAAAGAGTAGAAGCCCCCGTCGATTCGGCTGTGAGCACCGATCCTAAAGCCGATTATATTAATCCCGAATACGACATCACCATCAACAAAGCCTACAAAGATTTTAATTACTCGTTTGTGGTTATTGTTGACGCTGCGGGTGCTGTACATTTCTGGCGGTCGACAATTGTGCCTGTTGACAAGGATTTTGAGACATGGCAAAACCGGATGATGACAGGTATTGTAAACGGTTACTTAAAGCTCTATTTAAACGTTACTCCGGGCAAAACCCTGGGCCTGCCTCACAATAGCTTTGTAGTTTTAAACGTTACAGGCAAGTCTGGATAAAATGGTTTTAGCTATATTAGCCGTAGCGGTATTTTTATTTTATGAGCAGCAGCACCTACACCAAACGCCTTTCGACCCGGATTTTATTAGCTTTTTTATCGCTGGTGATTATACTGGGCATCGCAGCGCTTTTTGTACGCGATTCGATCTCAAAAAAACTCGAAACCCTTGCCACACTGGCCCATAACGCTGAGCACGACCAATCGCGCCCCGAAGAAACGCTGCTTTTGTTACACAAAGCCGAGGATGATTTCCAGCGATCGCTCATCAGTAACAACAGCCAGGACATAGCTGCCTACCAGAACGAATTGGCCGCAGCTTTTGGTAAAATAGATACCCTGCTCAGGCAGCATACCGATACTACCGGCCTGAATTCGCAACAAAGGCAGCAGGTTAAAAACTGGTACGGGCAAAAACTGCAACTCTCGGCTCGTTTATCTGTGGTGAGGCACCAGTTCGATTCGTTGCTGAACAGCGTAGAGATAGCAGACCAGGGCGACGCCACGGTACATGCCAGCCAGTTTGGTAAAACGAGCAGGACGATCGAATCGGTAGCATCGGATACAGTGGTAAAGTCGGTTAAAAATAACAGGGGTTTATTGGGAAGGCTAAAGGATGCCATAACCAATAAAAGCGGTACGACGAATGTGATCGAGATCAATCACCGGCACAATAAACAGATTATCGATTCGCTTACGCGGAACATCAACAAAAAAAACCGGACCGCTTATCTGCGGATATTAAAGCAACTGCAACAGCAAAACAAAACTTTGCTGATCACCCAGAAGCAACTCATCACACTTAACATCCAGATCATTACCGAACTTGAACGGGTGATCAATGATCTGAAAGAGATAAACTATACCCTGGCCAACCAAATAAAAGGTATGGCCTTTCAAAACTACCAGGAAACAACGGGTTCGCTTAACAGGTTTTTCCTCATAGCCTTATTCCTGGTATTGTTATTTGCCACATGGCTCATCGTATTCATCTTCAAGCTCGATCGTTCCGAACTTAGTTTGCGGCAGGAGAACGAACGGGCCATTGTACTGGCGCAGCAAAAAATGGATCTGCTGGCGCATATGAGCCACGAGATACGTAACCCTTTAACGGCGATCAAGGGCTTTTTGCACATTTTCAGTAAAACTGATCTTAGCCCCAGGCAGGCAGAAATGCTGGGTTCGATCAGGCTCTCGTCCGACATGCTGCTGCATACCCTCAACGATACCCTCGACGCTGCCAAAATGGAAAGCGGAGAATTTACGATTAACAACGAACCGTTTAACCCCGATTTTATATTAAGGCAGGTTGTTGACAGTATGGCTTTCAGCGCAGCCAAAAAGAAGCTCGAGCTCGTTTACCGGTTTGATGGCGATAAGGAAAGCATGGTATCGGGCGATAGTTTCAGGCTGAAGCAGGTCATGATCAACCTGCTAAGCAACGCTATCAAATTTACCCAGACAGGTTCGGTACATGTAAGTGCGGCCATTAGCCCCAGGGATGGTAAAAGCTGGCTCAATATTGCTGTTGCCGATACGGGCGCCGGCATAAGCCCCGAACAACAGACCGACCTGTTCTCGAAATATTACCAAACCAGCAGCGCAAAAGGGAAAACCGGCACGGGCCTGGGCCTGTATATCTGCCGCCAGCTGGTGCAGCTGCAAAACGGGCAGATCAGTGTAAAAAGTACCCCGGGGCAGGGTACGACCTTCAGTTTCGGTATACCATACCAGGAGGTAGCAAGCGGTGCCCGTGTATTGGCAGCCGATAAGCCATCGAACCTGCTCAACGGTTTGAGGATACTGGCCGTTGCCGATAACGAACTCGACCGGATGTTCCTCAAAGTGATGACCAGCCAATGGAACATCCGCTTTTTTGAAGCCTCGGGCGGTAACGATGCCCTGGACACGATACAGAAAGAAGAGGTGGATATTGTGTTGGCCAATACCACTTTGCCGGATATGGACGCTCACCGGCTGATCGGCATAGTACGCGAACTGGGCTCGCCATTGAGCGAAATACCATTCATTGCCATCATAAGCGATGAAGAGGCTGATTGGGATGCGGGAGCAGGTAATGGTTTTGCAGGCAAAATAACTAAACCCTTTACCGAAACCGAGCTAATGCGCCAGATGATAACAGCATTGAATACCGATAGCGAATAGTTGCCGGTTGCAATTGCGGTGGACAGACATCTGATTGTAATAATTACAAGTTAAAAATTGTTAAAAATTGCGCCGGCGTATACAAAAAGCGTAATATTATGGCCTGTAAGGCGTTGCATAGCCAAAATTAATTGAGTTATTGCCCTGCTTTGCTATTTTTGCACCAAACAATGGCTACTTGTACCATCATATGAAAAAAAACATAACTATACTTTTTACTTTATTCATCGCATTAATAACTGTAAATGTACAAGCTCAGGATGCGCCCGTAGGAAAAAATTACCTGGGTATTTACCTGGGAATATCGCAACCAATGGGGGTGTTTAAAAGCACCGATTATTATAATAACAACGCCGGTATGGCAAGGGGGAACGTGACGTACGGCATCAGCTGGGCGCATTATTTTACCAAACATGTTGCGGCTATTGCCGATATTTCTTTCCAGGACCAGGGCAGGCCAAGCAGCGATGTTTTACAAACGCTGTCGGGAGGGTATAACAGCGATTTTAATGCACAATCAACCACGGTTACGGTTACGGAGCGTTATCAAAACCTTAATTTGCTGCTTGGGCCACAGTACTCTTTTTATTTCGGTAAATTTTCTTTTGATATCGGCGCGTCGGCCGGCCTTTTAAAAAGCTTTGATACGCCCGAATACGAGGTGAACGTATATAAACAGCTGGTTAGCTCAACAACCCTCGAATCAACTACGTTTTATCAGCGCAGCTCGCGCGCTTCGGCATTTGCTTATAGCGGTCATGCAGGGTTGCATTTAAATTTGAGCGATGGGTTTGGATTTGCACTTACGGGCAAATATGTCGGCTGTGATGGTATCGCCATAACAAACGAAAGCAACCCGTACAGCAATGGCCGTTTGGTTACCAAACAGCCCATTAATGTATGGCAAAGTACATTGGGCATATTCTTCCATTTCTGACAATCGATACCGCTTACTTTTCGCGATACTCGTAAACAATAACCACATTGGTTTTAGGTTGTAAAAAGCACAGCGTATACCCATGTGGTTTTTGCTTTTTATACTCCCGGTAGTACAAAAAACCCCGCTCGTTATCGGGTATAAAAGGGCATATCGCTTTCAGCTTCCAGTTGGGCGGGTAGTTTTTGAATGTAAGTCTTTTTAAAAGGGTAACCTTGTCAGCACTACTGATATTGGCTTCCGCATACGCATCGTGCTCGGTATAGATTGTAGACCGTAGCTCGTAATGTGTTACACCGGTAATATCGGCAAGTAACCTTTCGGGATAATTAGCCTGTTCATAGCGGATGTATCCGTATGACCCACCCGCAACGAGGATGATAGCAATAAGGCCGATGAGGTAGAGCTTTTTCAATGGATTTATTGGTATTATTTAGAACCGCCTATTCTATTTTATTTGTTGAATCTTGATACCCTGCGCTTTAAATAAATGTTTTAGTTGCTCAAGATTTTCGGCACTTACTTCGTTGGTTTTCACAAAGATCGCCAACATTTTACTGGGATATAGCAATAACCAATCATTGGTTATTGCAACCTTATGTAGCTTCGACCATTTATAGTCAGACGAAAATGATTCGCCCTTTACTTTTACGCCCTCGTCAGAAAACTCATAGGCAATCAGTTCCTGCACCATCAGATTACTTTTAAAGCTTCTTTTGGCAATCAGGAGAATTGTTACAGGCAGGGTAATGGCCATCGTGACCAGAATTACTCCGAAGGAATAATAGTCAGAATCGAGGATGGTATAATAGTGTACCATGTTCATGATGATAGATGCCAAAATGAAGAGGACGGCAAATGCGGAAATAATAACCACCCATTTTTTTGCGTAGAGTATTTTAAAGTTTAGCTTCCTGAATTCAGGATAGGTCATTTTAGAAGTAAAAGAAAACGTATTCATATATTTTTGTAAATGATTCTTTGATTGTCACCCCGCCCAATTCTCCCTGTCCAAACTGCGGTAATGTATCGCTTCGGCCAGGTGTTCAATCTGTATGGATTCGCTGCCGGCCAGGTCGGCAATGGTGCGGGCCACTTTCAAAATACGGTCGTAAGCGCGTGCGGAGAGGCCGAGCTTTTCCATAGCCTTTTTGAGCAGCAACTGCCCGGCATCATTGATGACGCATATCTCGCGCACCATTTTGGTGCTCATCTGGGCGTTGCTGTGCAGGCCTTCCTGTTTGCCGAAACGCTGGGCCTGTACATCGCGGGCTTTGATCACACGCTCACGTATCACGGCGCTTTTTTCGGATACCCTGTCCGACGAGAGTTCGTCGAAATTTACCGGGGTAACTTCCACATGCAGGTCGATCCTGTCGAGTAGAGGGCCCGATATCTTGCTCAGGTATTTCTGTACTACGCCCGGCGGGCATACGCACTCCTTTTCAGGATGGTTAAAATAACCGCAGGGGCAGGGGTTCATACTCGCGATCAGCATCAGGCTTGATGGATATTCTACTGATAATCTTGCGCGGCTTACTGTCACCTTACGCTCTTCCAGCGGTTGGCGCATTACTTCTAAAACGCTGCGTTTAAACTCGGGTAATTCGTCCAGAAACAAAACGCCGTTATGCGCCAGCGATATCTCACCGGGTTGAGGGTTGCTGCCGCCTCCAACCAGGGCCACATCACTAATGGTATGGTGCGGCGATCGGAAAGGCCGTACAGTGACCAAAGCATCGCTTGCCGATAGTTTGCCAGCTACCGAGTGTATCTTGGTCGTCTCCAGCGATTCGTGCAGGCTGAGCGGCGGCAGTATGGAAGGCAGCCTGCGCGCCAGCATGGTTTTACCGGCTCCCGGCGGGCCGATCAGGATCACGTTATGCCCGCCCGCCGCGGCTATCTCCAAAGCGCGCTTGATGTTTTCCTGTCCGCGTACCTCGCTAAAATCGCTGTCGTAATTGTTGATGCTGTCGAAAAACTCCTCGCGGGTATTTACGGTTGTTGGCTTCAATTGCAGGTCGCCGTTGAAGAACCCCGCTATCTCTTTGATGCTTTCTACGCCGTAAACTTCCAGGTCGCTTACTATTGCGGCTTCGCGTGCGTTTTGCTTAGGCAGGATAAAACCTTTGAAACCTTCTTTTCGGGCCTGTATGGCAATGGGTAAAGCGCCTTTGATGGGCTGTACGCCGCCATCCAGCGATATCTCGCCCATAATCAGGTATTTGTCCAGCTCTTCGGACTCTATTTGCCCTGAAGCCGCCAGTATCCCGGTAAGGATGGTCAGATCGTAAGCCGAGCCTTCCTTGCGCACATCGGCCGGAGCCATATTGACCACCACCTGCTGGCGCGGCATTTTAAAGCCGCAGTTTTTCAAGGCCGATTCGATGCGGAAATAGCTTTCTTTTACCGCTACATCGGGCAGGCCCACTATAAAATATTTGGTGCCGGCAGCAATATTTACTTCAACGGTTATGGTTGTAGCTTCGATACCGTAAACTGCGCTGCCAAAGGTTTTTACTAACACGTATTATATTTTATATTTATTATCTATCAGCTAATGTAAAACTCAAAGGCAGTGTGCCTTCGGCAATTACAGGTTTGTTGTTTAAAATTGCAGGCAACCAATCACCCTCCACACTTTTTATAACCTTTAGGGCTTCTTCGCTCAAGCCATCTTTAATGCCCACTTTAACCTGGTAATCGGTTGGTCGGCCATCTAAGTCAACAATAAACGCAACTATTACCTTCCCTTGCGTATTGTTTTCCAGAGCTCGCGCCGGATACCTTACCCTCGTAACAAACAGCCTTGAAAGTTTGCCTTCCCCGTCAAGATATAGCGCAGGTTTATCCAATTTAGTTTTCAGTGTATCCGTTCCGTTTATTACAATATACTTTAAGGTATCCTCCGGCATATCCTTATGGAAAATATATATACCTTTATCAAAATCGTATTTATCACTCAACTCATATTTATAGTTGTAGCACTCCCAAACGCCTACCTTTTTGCCGTTTTTATATTGTCCGGATCCTGAGATCTTCCCCCTAAAACCATAACTTGTCCAAACGCTATCTTTTAAATTGTTTTTGTAATATCCCCGGGTAATTATACCGTAATTATCGTTTAGGGTATACAAGCCGTTTTTTACAGAGGTATCAGCCTCTAAAACTTCATATATCTCCCTCGTATGCAGTTGCGGGTTGGCTTTGGTTATTTTTTTGGTTTGGGCGCTTAGTCTACAAACCGCAAGCAACAGGCATAGCAATATTAAAAAGTACTTCATCAATCTATGGCTTTTTTATGACGAATAAACATAAATAAAATTTAGCATTCTAATACGTCCCTTTTGCAATAGGGTAATTTATTAATTACATTTTATTTTGAATTATGCCGTTTAAGCAAAAACTCTTTATTTAGAGCAAAACACATCAATACAATTCGATATGAAAAAGATCGGCATAGCTTTATTGATAGCCTTTGCGGCGATGAAAGCATCGGCACAAACCAGCATCAGCGCAAAAGACGCGGCCAAACACATCGGCGAAGAGGTAACCATCTGCGATAAGATCTTCAGCGGCAAATACCTGTCGAACTCGAGCCTTACCCTGCTCGATGTCGGCGGCAGCCATCCTAACGAGGTGTTGAGCCTGGTGATCAAAGGCGACGACCGCAAGAAATTCAGCACCGCCCCTGAAGATAAGTTTAAAGGCAGACAAGTTTGTATTACCGGTAAATTAGTCGACTATAAAGGCAAACCCGAGATCATGATCACCGATACGGCCCAGATCAAGATTGATCCGAGGATGTAAACCTGTTTTTTTAAGAAAGCCCTCTCCGGTTTAACTCGGGAGAGGGCTACAGGTAGATATAGGATCAAAAAATAGATGCTCTTTCAAAAACGCTTCGTCGTTTTTACGACTTCGCTTTAGGCGACAAATCAAACGGCACCACCAGCTTAAAGCTGATGTTGCGGCCCATGTTAAATATGCCCGGCTGTACGCCCGGGCCCGGGTCGGCATTGTCAAAATACTTCAGCCTGCTCATATTCGATTGGTAGTTCACATCGCCCAGGTTGGTGCCTTCGATAAACAGTTTAATCACCGGCTTACCAGCGGCGTCCATCAGGTTGGCTCCAAGCCCGGCGCTGATCAGGTTGTAGCCTGCAGTATAGGTTTCGGTGCCGTAGGCGGCAAAATACCTGTCCTGCGCGCTGTAATGATCAAAGCCAACACTCACATATACATTTTTCAGCCTGCCGAAGCCTTTGGTAAAATTACCGCGCAACTCGCTGTGTGTATGCAGCGGCGGTATAAACGGCAGGTATTTTAAACTGTCGGGAACTTTAGCGCCTGTGCCTTTGTTCTCGCCGTAGGTCAGGCCAATGGCATTTTCAAAATGCAGCCAGCTAAAGGGGTGTATATCCAGGTTGGCCTCTCCGCCATAGATGCGGGCATGGCTTTGTACATAGGTAAACTCGTTGTAGCCCTGGTTGGTCACGGGTGCCCCGGCAGCATCCAGTACCTGTTGCTGGAAGATATAGTTATCAATGTTGTTATTAAACGCCTCAATGCTGGCTGTTACGGTTGGCAGGGTTAAAAAAGCGCCCAGGTCTTCCTGTACACTAAATTCGGGTTTAAAATTGCTGTTGCCAACGTGGTATATCTGTGAGCCGGGATCGGGGCCGTTGGCCGATAGCTCGGCAATACTTGGCGCCCTGAACCCGCGGGCAATATTACCCTTCAGCAAAAAGCTGTTCGAGAAATTGTAAGTCGCGCCAAAACTGCCCGAGAATCCCGAAAAGGTTTTATTCAGGGCATCAAATTGCCTGGCCACATTGGGTGCCGTTTCGGGGCTGCTGCCGGTGTACAGTACCGGAAAGAAAGCGTTGGTGGTATCGATGTAAGCTGCCTGGCCGATAAACGACCGGCTGTCTATCCGGGCTCCCCCCGAAAGGTCAAGCTTACCGAAACTTTTCTTCACAATAAAGAACGGGCCCACATCAAACTGGTGATATGCAGGTATGGGGAATGCGGTAGCATCGCCGATGGTATTGTTCTGGTACTGCCCGTTTACGCCTAAAGTGGTTTCGTAATCGCCTAAGTTGAAGTTGTATTTTACATCATAGGTATACGTGGTCAGGTGCAGGTTCAATCCCGGTGTTTCGGGTTGGGTGGGATGGGTAAACTCGCGGCGGTGGCTAAACTGGTAACCGAGGTTCACCAGCAAGCTGCCTTTTCCCAAATTAAAGCTGCTGTTGTTGTAAATGCGGTAAAGCTGCACATGCTGGTGCAGTACCGGGATGGTGTACGAGTTCAGCTCATCTGCCGATACGATAGGCCTGAACAGGTCGGCCTCGGTTACCTGTTTGGTGAATGCCCGGCTAACCGAATCGCGGCTGCCATCGGGTATGGCCTGCTCATCGTCGAAAACCGAGGCATTCAGATATGAGTAACCCCACGATTTATTGATACCGACCATGAAGCGGGCGTCTTTTTCCTGATAGTTGGTGCCATACACGCGGCCGTCGTGCTGATCCCGGTAATCTTTGGCAGCTTTTGCCGATATCACAGTTCCCCAAACAAAACCGTTGTTATTGCCCTGCAACCTGAACGATCCGCCAAATAAACCTTGATTCGTACCGTAATTGCCGGATATATCGCCCTGTATCTTTCCTTCGGGCAATGGAGCGGCAGTAATCAGGTTAACCACTCCGCCAATAGCGTCTGAGCCGTACGATAAGCTGGCCGGGCCTTTCACCACTTCAATCCGGTCGATCGAGTTCTGATCAACCTCGATACCATGCTCGTCGCCCCATTGCTGGCCTTCCTGGCGTATGCCATCCTCAAGCGTTACCACCCGGTTATAGCCCAGCCCGTGGATGAACGGTTTAGATACGTTCGGCCCGGTAGTTACTGCGCTTACTCCGGGCAGGTTGGCAATCTCGTCTATCACGTTGCTGGCTGCGGCGCGCTCGTCGATAAAAGTTTTGCTTACGGCTGCCATGGGTATCGGGCTGCGTTTTATTTCTGTTGCTTTCGATACACCGGTGATCACTACCTCGCTCGCTTCGATAGAGGATACCTGTAACTGGAAATCGAGCGAGTTGGTTTTCGAAAAATCAACCTTTTGAGTAATGGTAGCATAACCAATATAGCGCACCTGCAACAGGTAAACGCCTTTAGGTACATGATTCAGTATGTATTTGCCGTTGGCATCGGTTACGGTGCCGTTGTGCAGGTCGGGTATAATAACGGTTACACCGATCAGGGCTTCACCGGTGGCTTTGTCGGTAACTTTACCGGTCAGGGTTCCGTTTCCTGCCGGGTCAGAATCTGTTGCCATGGCATGCAGCACCGGCAACAGCATCATATATAGTAGCGCTAATAATTTGAGTTTGAATTTCATTTTTGTTATATCATGATCAATGAGCGCATCAGCTTAAAAGCGTTGATCCCGGGGTAACCCGGAACGATGGTTCATTTACAATAAATAATGTGATTAAATAGCCGCTTAGGGCTGAAGTTTGTTCGGCATAACAATTAGCCAAACAATCAAACAAAAATTACGCAAGGGGCGGAGAGCGTCCCGCGGACAAGATAAGCGCAATACCGATGTAGTCGTGTTCACATTTGTATTGGGTATCGCTGACGGTGTAATCGGGTATCAACGGCAAATCGGTAAACAATGCCATTGGCGTATGGTGCATCATATCGCACACATAACATTTTTCGGCTACGGTTTGCTGTGGGAACTGCTTTGCTACATGATAAACCCGCTGGGTATAACCGGGTACGTGCTGGTGCACTATAGCGGTTATCTGGCCTGTAACAAAACAGATCAGCACAATCCATGCAAAGGTGATATGGCGCTTATAACTCTTCAATTAACTAAATGATGCCAGTGTTAACTCATTCAATTGATATCAAAATACATGTTCTGATATCAAATTGTTAACAAATATAACTCATAGTTTTAAACTTTGTTTTTTTAAGATTATACAACAGGTAACATTTTTGTGAATATGTGAATAGGTTGACACGGCGATGACAGTTATTATTTGTGCCAACATAGGGCAGGCAAAAAACACAAATGAACGAATGACCGGTGAACCAATGACCGGCCAACACAGGCTTCTTCGGTATTTTCGATCAGTTATTGATTTTTTACCGATGCAAATCAAAACAATCATTTATCAATTCAATCCCTGCCTGCCGGCAGGCAGGCTTCAATCATTGACAGCAGGGGGGAAATTGTAAGAAATTTTTCGGGGTTTCCGCAGCTTTTAACCTTGCGTTTTTAAGCATGCAGCCCGGTATACAATATACTCATTTTTTGCAGGAATTTCAAATATTTGCAGCCCGGTTCATGCTACGTCGCAGCCTGAAAACTGATATAAAAAGTGGTGCCCTTACCCAGTTCGGTATCAAACGATATGGTGCCGCCTGCATATTCGATGGCGTTTTTTACAAGCGCCAACCCAAGGCCGGTACCCGAGCTTTTGGTAGTAAAGTTCGGGGCGAATATCCGTTCGCGCAAAGCTTCGGGTATGCCGCTGCCATTGTCGGTAATCCGGATGTGTATTTCGTTGCCGGCTATGTTATAATCAATCCTGACCACGCCGCGCCTTTCGGCCGGAACGGCTTCAATGGCGTTTTTAAGCAGGTTGTTAAAGCAGCGCAATATCTGGTCTTTATCTGCCATGATATAAAAATCGCTGTTTGCGGGTTCGTAAACGATATCTAAATTATCGGTTTGTTTAAAAATGTTGGTCGCCTGGGTTATGATGTCAAAAATATTAAAACGCTCTACCCTGGTTTCGGGCATTTTGGCAAAGTTGGAGAATTCGCTCGCGATGCGCGACAGGCTGTCGATCTGCTCCACAAACGATTTACTGAAGCGCTCAAACTTCAGGTCGAATTTGGGGTCTTTATCCCGCCAGGCTTTTTCGAGCAATTGTAAACCTAATTTTAACGGGGTTAGCGGGTTCTTGATTTCGTGCGCTACCTGCTTGGCCATTTCGCGCCAGGCGTTTTCTCTTTCTGATTGGGCCAGCTTTTGGGCGCTGTTCTCCAGCGCAGCTATCATTTTATTATATTCTTTGATCAGCGACCCGATCTCATCATTATGCTGCCATTGTATCGGCTCGTTTTTGCGGCCGTAAATGGTGTTGCTTAAGCTTTGCTGGATAAGCGTTAACGGCGTAGTGATCTGCCGGGCCACAACTATCGCAAACAGGCCTATGGCAATAAATACCAGCGCATACACATTGATCATGGTATTTAAAAAGGCGCCCACGCGCTCGCGGTACTCGGCTTCATTGGCAAAATAAGGCAGCTGTAAAAAACCGATGATATCGTGTTTGGCGGTCCTAAGGGGCGCGTAAGCCGCCTTATAATCCAGGGTGCCTATAACCTCGGGGTTTATAAAGCCCGATTTTTGTAACCGGCTCGAATAAATAAATGCTTTGGCATTCATTCGGGGTTCGATCAAACCGGCTTCGTACAGCTTGGGTTGGGTGGTCAGCAGTTCCCTGCCTTCCTTATCATACAGGGTAAGGTCGGCCGAGTAAGTGTTGGCAAAAGTGTTGAACTCCAGTTGAGCCGATTCGGTACCGGCCTCCGAGATGTTTTTGGCGAGGCTTAATTTTTCGAATGCGATGGAAATGCGTGCCATCTTATCGTGAATGATCTCGTCCTGCTGGCTGATATACTGGTTACGGACTGACAAAAAGGTAATAACTCCAATGATAAACAGTGTGATCACTACCGCAAAAACCATCGAAACCTGGATACGCGTTTTGTACAGCACCTTGTCAAAGTTTTCCCAGAACATCCATTTAACCGATTTTATCTTGATCAGGGTCCGGTAGTTTTTCCATAAATAGATAAGCCCCAATAAGATCAGCGTGAATGCAAGGAACACCAGGAAGAAAAAGGTGAGCGATGTGATGCCGCTGTAAAACATATCGTCTTCTTTCGTGATCACAATAATATCCCGCTCCGATGGCTGGTAGATCAGGTGCGAATAGTGCGTCTTATCAGCGCCGGAGCCGCCATCACCAACAGTGCTTTTGTACACATATTGTTTAAGCTTGCCCGAAAAATCGAAGTTGGCGAGGCTGTAAATATACTTGCCGCTTTGATTAAGCAACTTGCCATCGCTGTAAAAGGCGTACGAGTATCCTTTAAAATCATCGGGCTGGTTTAGCGGGCTCTCGGTAAGCAGTTCGGGAAACGGTTCTGTACTTCTGAAAGGCTTCGATTCGAGCCCGATGACCAGTGTGCCCAGTGTCGACGAGTCGGTCTGTATCGGGATCATGGCGAAGTAGTTCTGAAACCCGAAAGTATTATTGGGCTGATAAAAATACCGGGTATGGGCAACTTTGATGGCACTTACCTGTACCAGCTGCTTAAAATCGTTCAGGTCGAACAGTTCGCTGCCCGATATCCACCTGTCCTGGTTGTCGTACTCGTAGGTTTTAACATCATATTTTGAAAGATAGCCATCAAAGTATAATTTTTGAAACCTGTTGTGCAGGTAGCCCTGGTTGTGCGAATGATCTTTAAAGTACTTAAAAACCACACTGTCGGTCAGTATCTGATCTTCTATCTGGGTAAAGAGGTATTCGGCGGCCGGATCGCTGGCCGATTCGAGCTTTTGTGCCAGTATTTTACGGGTTTCTTTTTCTTTGGCCGATTGAAATACATAAAGTTTAACCGACGAAACCGATGAGCAGATAATGATGATGCCGATATAGGTTAAGGCGCTGAACTTTCCCGAATCGTAAAAAACTGCGTAACCCCGGATAATAACCAGCAGCGACCATAGCAGGTAAAAATCCGAATAGTCTTTCCGGATGATCTGGTATGCTGTAACGGTAAAGATGAGCGACAGGAAAATGATCAGTTTGTGCACATGGGGCACATTCAGCTTCAGGTTCAGATATAAAACCGTCTCGCTAAAAAGGACAAAGATCAGAAACCCAAAGCATAAGGTGATGACCCCGACGATACTGAACGAGGTGAGATTGAGCACATTATTAACATCGAAATTGATATTCGAGTTAAATATCAGGGTTTTAAATAAGACAAGCAGCGCCGTGGAAATGCCTATTAAAAACAACACGCACCCGACGCATATGGCGTAACTGCGGACCTTGTCCTGCACCGGCCGGATAAGCCTCGTGCGGTTAAGGTAAACAAATACCGAAAACCAGGTGAGCAGCAAAACGTTGATGACAAAATCGCCGAGCGAAGGGAACCCTGTATTTGAACCGTAATAAGACGGGTCGAATAAAGGTAAGTCGCTATAGATATCGGGCCACTTGTAATACAGGTTAATAAACCGCAATGCGATGATAAAAACCCCGATAATACCGAATGAGCTGAATATGTATCCCCTTTTTGCTACGCGGTGCGCCAGGTTATGCGTAAGGGCGCAAAGCAGCAGCAGGCCGGATAACCAGAGCAGTATCTGGATACGGGAAAAAAAAGGATTCGGGTTGTTGGCGATCAGTTTTACCGAAAACAGGTAGCGATGATCATAACTATAAATATCGTAACCCTTTTTATCACTATCATCGGTAAGGGCAATATTATCGTCCTGCAGCAGGTCGGTCGAAAAGGTATTCCGCAGGTAGGTGTTCTGGTAATTATATTTGTTTTTAACCGGGATAAAAAAGATAGCCGAAAAATCGCCAGCCGTTTTTTTAATCGCTTCGTAATAACCATTCGGCTGCCTGATGAACGAATGCCCCTCGCTGACCAGTGATGCATCATCGGGCAGTACCCGTATGCCGCTCCAATAGCTTAGCTGGTTATGGTTATAGGTAGCGGCATATATCTTTTCGCTCTTGGCGACATCAACTAACTGCAAGGCGAAAGTCTCATCGTTATTGACGTTTTTTAAACGGTTAAAATTATCCGGATCGTTCAGGTAGCCGGCTACAAATTCTTCTTTCTGGTGTAAGTGCGTCTCGAGCGTTTTGGCGCTACTCGCGAGGTTATTGCCCGGGCTGTAGGTTTTGCGTGCTATAATCGCTGTTAAGAACAGGCTTAAGCAAATAAGCGCTAATAACCAGCGTATTTTAGCAGCAGAGTTCAATTGTTTTTTTACAAGATAGGCCGAATATAAACAGTACGCGATAAATTAACTAAAAGTTACCGCACCCTATAAACTACAAAGAGGCGCTTTCTGTTTGCACGGCACGGTCAACTTTTTTAACCAGGCCCTGCAAAACATTACCCGGGCCAACCTCAATAAACTGGGTGGCGCCATCCTGCCGCATGCGTTGCATGGTTTGGGTCCATTTTACGGGACCCGTCAGCTGTGCTATCAGGTTGGCTTTGATGCTATCGGCATCGGTATAAGGTTTGGCATCAACGTTTTGGTAAACCGGGCAAACCGGGCTCTTAATTTCGGTAGCCAGGATAGCGGTTTCCAGTTCTTTTTTGGCCAGCTCCATCAATGGCGAGTGGAAAGCACCGCCTACATTTAATTTAAGCGCACGTTTTGCACCGGCGGCAAGCAGCAGTTCGCAGGCATGGTCGACCCCGGCAATCGTGCCCGAAATAACCAGCTGGCCAGGGCAATTGTAGTTTGCGGGAACAACCACGTCGCTCACGCGTTCGCAAATGTCTTCAACCGTAAAATCGTCCAGACCTAAAATGGCTGCCATAGTTGATGGCTGCACCTCGCAGGCTTTTTGCATAGCGTTGGCACGTGCCGCAACCAAACGGACGCCATCCCCGAAAGATAATGCCCCGGCCGATACCAGCGCCGAAAACTCGCCCAGCGAGTGGCCGGCTACCATTTCGGGCTGAAACCTGTCGCCCAAAGTTTTGGCTAAGATTACCGAGTGTAAAAATATGGCGGGCTGGGTAACGTTGGTTTGTTTAAGGTCCTCATCGGTACCGTTAAACATCACGTCGGTTATCCTGAAGCCCAGTATCTGGTTGGCTTGTTCAAAAAGTTCGCGTGCGTATGCAGATGCTTCGTAAATATCTTTACCCATGCCCACAAACTGGGCGCCTTGTCCTGGAAAAATGTATGCTTTCATGTGTTAGTTAGCCCCCTAACCCCCTAAAGGGGGAACAAAAGAGCATAATTGGTTTAATATTTTGTTAGTTAATCATTGTTGATTTTCATATTACCCCCTTTAAGGGGTAGTGGGCCTTTTAGCTCAACTTAGACGATATCAAATGTAAAAATTCGGCGCGGGTTTTATCCTTCAAAAATTCGCCCGTAAATGCCGATGTGGTGGTTACCGAGTTTTGCTTTTGTACACCGCGCATGCTCATGCATAAATGCCTGCACTCCATAACAACGGCAACGCCCAGTGGTTTCAGCGTTCCCTGTATGCAATCGCGTATCTCGTTGGTTAAACGTTCCTGTACCTGCAGGCGGCGGGCAAAGGCATCAACCACGCGCGGTATCTTGCTCAACCCAACTACGTGCCCGTTAGGGATGTAGGCAATATGGGCCTTGCCAAAAAACGGCAGCATGTGGTGCTCACACATCGAGTATATTTCAATATCCTTCACTACAACCATCTGGCTGTAGTCTTCGGTAAACATGGCCGAGTTGAGTATCTCGGTCGGGTTCAAATCGTAGCCGTGCGTTAAATACAGCAGGGCCTTGGCTACGCGCTCGGGGGTTTTTAATAAACCTTCGCGTTGCGGGTCCTCGCCCACATGTTTTAATATCTCCTGGTAATGGCTCGATATGCTGCTGATCAGATCGGGGTTATAACGGTCTATCTTTACATAGCCGTCAAGTTCTTCGCCGGCTAAATGATGGTGGTCGTGATTGCTCATATTATTCTTCGCCAAAATACTCGGCGCTGTTATTTTCGGTTTCGTATAGTTTTACCGAGTGTAAAAACACGCCCTCGTGTGCCTCTATCGGTGCTTTTAACTGGTTAAATATTTCGATGCAAAGCAACTCTGTCGAAGCCATTTTGCCTTTCATAAACTCCACATCGAGGTTAATGTTCTTGTGGTCGAGTTTCTCGATAACGTGCTCGTTAATGATCACCTTCAGATCTTTCAGGTCGATCAGGTAACCTGTGGCGTGCGTAACATGCCCTTTAACGGTAACAAACAAATTGTAATTATGCCCGTGCCAGTTAGGGTTGGCGCATTTGCCAAATACTTCGAGGTTTTTTTCGAGGCTCCATTCGTCGCGGTACATTTTGTGGGCCGCGTTAAAATGCTCTTTTCGTGTAATGTAGATCATCATAACAATTGTGCTGCAAACTTACGTAAAATATTTACCTATAAATTCGTGCCCGGTATCATTACCCTGTAAAAAACCGGATGATAGTTTTACCTTAGCTTTAATGCCCATGCAAATATTAATAGTTGCCGCTACTGCGGATGAGATAAGCCCATTGGCCAGCCATTGTGGTGATAACCAGCCATTTGCCGTTTTGATTACCGGCGTGGGTATGGTTGCCACGGCTTTTGCTTTGGGCCGGCATTTGGCTGTAAACAATTACGATCTGGTGGTCAACCTGGGTATTGCCGGTAGTTTCGACCGGAGCATCGGGCTTGGCGAGGTTGTCGAGATTGCCGAAGACCGCATTGCCGAACTTGGCGCGCAGGACGATGAGGCGTTTTTATCAATCGAAGCTTTAGGTTTCGGCGAAAGCGATTTTTATCCTGAAAGGATGATCACCCAACTGAGAAAGGTAAGAGCTATCACTGTGAATACCGTTCACGGGAACGAGGCGAGTATCGCAAAGATCAGTAACCGGTTGCAGCCGCAATTAGAGAGCATGGAAGGCGCTGCATTTTTTTATGCCTGCAAACAGGCGGGTGTTGCCGGAGTACAGATCAGGGCTGTGTCAAATTACGTCGAAAAGCGCAACCGCAATGCCTGGAAGATAGGCCTTGCCATTAAAAATTTGAATAGTTTTGCCGTTGATCTGCTACAGCAGTTACTGGCAGACGATGATAAATAACACCGCCATGCAACTCACCCTCGGTTTTTCGCCCTGCCCTAACGATACTTTTATTTTCGACGCGCTTATCCACCATAAGATCGACACCGAAGGATTAGAGTTCGAGGTGTTTTTTGACGACGTGGAAACCCTCAACCAAAAAGCGTTTAAAGGTATGTTGGATGTGACCAAGCTCAGCTATCATGCCCTTGCCTATGTCACCGATCAGTATGCGTTACTGGATTCGGGCAGCGCTTTGGGCTTTGGTGTGGGGCCAATGCTGATCTCGAAAGAGCAAATCGCAGCCGCAGATTTAGAGAGAGAGCCTTTAGGTTATAAGATAGGTATCCCGGGGAAATATACCACCGCCAACTTTTTATTGGGATTGGCTTTTCCGGAGGCAAAGAACAAACAGGAACTGGTTTTCTCTGAGATCGAAGATGCTTTGTTAAATGAGCAGATCGATATCGGCCTCATCATCCACGAGAACCGCTTTACCTACCAGGATAAAGGCCTGCATAAGATCATCGATCTGGGCGATTACTGGGAAAAGCAAACCGGCTGCGCTATACCTTTAGGCGGTATCGTAGTTAAACGCTCGCTGCCGTCGGATGTGCAGCTAAAACTAAACCGCGTACTGCGTAAATCCGTCGAGTTTGCTTTTGCCAATCCAAAGTCGGGATTGGATTTTATCCGTCAGCACTCGCAGGAAATGAGCGAGGAAGTGATGTACAAGCATATCGGCCTTTACGTTAACCAATACTCGGCCGACTTGGGTACCGAGGGCCGCAAAGCCATCAGGCTGATGTTTGATAAAGCGCTGGAGAATAAAGTTATCCCGCCAATCACACAAAAAATATTCCTGACAGAATAGCGAATCCACAAAATAAAAAAGGTTGCAGTAACCAGCTGCAACCAAACCAAATTAAACTAAATAATGTATTTCACCTTTTACGTGTGGATCGCATTTAAAGTTTCAGTGTGAAGCTAAAAATGCGTACGTATGGTTGTTTGACCCTGCCTTTGAGCCATGGTTTAATTCAATGAATAAATATTTCTGAATTTCGGTTACAATGGTTATTTTTCCGGGGAATAATAACCCCGAAATGAAAAAAACTATTACGCTGATTACCTTTTGCCTGGCTACGTGTACAGCTTTTGCCCAGTTGCAAAAAATAACCTATGGTAAAGTCGATATAGCCGATCTTGAACTGAAGCAGTGCGATTTTGAGAAAGACGCAAATGCGATGGTGCTTTATGACAAAGGAGAGGTGTACTATGATGACCGCTTCAACATCATTATGGAGCGCATAAAGCGCATCAAAATATTTAACGATAAAGGTAAGGATGAGGCCAACATCCGCATACCGTATTATGCCTTCTTTAGTAACAATGGTGTCCGCGAATCGATAACCGGCATACAAGCCGAAACCATAAACGAAGTAAATGGCAAAGCCGAGATCACTAAGCTCGACTCGAAACTTATTTACAACCAGGTGGTCGATAAAGTTGAAAAAGCCATTGTGTTTACCTTCCCTAATGTAAAACCAGGCTCGGTGCTTGAGTTTAAATACCGCTGGCAAACAAGCGTATACTCCGATGTGCCCGATTGGTATTTTCAAACCCAGATGCCTGTGCGCTACAGCGAATACGATACAGAGATACCCAACTGGTTTTATTTTAAAAACCAAAGCAAGGGTTATATTCCTTATGTATACAACAAAACAGAATCGGGCGACGCCAAAAGCATTGGGCAATATACCATTCTTACCACCAGGCAAACCCGGGCAATGGCTTCAGTGCCTTCTCTTGTCGACGAGCCTTACATGCGCTCGAGAGCGGATAACCTGGCCTGCGTTTTATTAGAGCTGGTGTCTGTACAGGCCGAAGGCGATTTTGTTCATACCGTACCCAATAGCTGGCCTAAAGTTGGCGGAGCGCTTGCCGATGACGAAGATTTTGGCGATCAGCTGAAAAAGAAACTTAAAGGCGAAGAAGAAATTATTGCCAAAGCCAAAACCATGCATACTGATGATGAAAAGATAGCTTACATTTTTAATACGGTAAAAAACCGGATGAAATGGAACGAGGTCGACCGCTGGTATACTAACGATGGTACGCCAAAAGCCTGGGAAAAACAAACCGGTAACGCAACCGAAATCAACATCATCGTATACCATTTGTTAAAAGCTGCCGGCGTAAAAGCTTACCCTATGGTAGTAAGCACCCGTAATCATGGAGTAGTGAATGGTGCCTACCCCTATCTGTCGCAATTTAACCGTGCTGTAACCTACGTGCCGGTAGACAGCGCCCGGCGTTATATATTAGATGCCAGCAACAAGTACAATACGTATAACGAAATACCCGACGAGCTTTTAAACTCATCGGGCCTGTACATCAGTAAAGATGACAAGGTGTTCGATATTTTATACCTAAATAAAGATCAGCCTGCTCGCCAGATCGTAATGGTTACGGCCGAAATTAAACCTGATGGAAAAATGGAAGGCAATGCCGAGATCAGCAGTAGCAGTTATTTTAAACAAAAACGTACAGAGCAATACAAAAAGGATGGCGAGGAAAAGTACAGGGCATTCCTGAAAGATAATGATAACAACCTTAGTATAGCCGATCTGAAACTCGAGGACCTGGACGTCGACACATTGCCTTTAAGTCAGAAATTAAACTTTAAGCTCGCCCTTACCGGATCAGACGATAATTACATTTACTTCAACCCCAATCTGTTCAGCGGGCTTAAAACTAATCCCTTTTTGAGTGAGACGCGCGCCACCAACATCGACTTTGGCTACCTCACAAATTATTCTATCAACGGCTCGTACAAGATACCGGCTGGCTACAAGATAGACGCTTTACCCAAGAACATGACCCTGGTGATGCCTGACCAGAGCATTTCTTTCAGGCGCATTGTGATGGAGCAGGATGGGGCAATAATAGTCCGATACGTGATCAATTCCAAAAAAGCGATCTTCCTTAAAGAACAGTATCCCGAGTTCTACAATTTCTATAAAAAAATGAACGAGATGCTCAACGAACAGATCGTGTTGAAAAAAGGCTAAATAATGTGTCAAAGTTTTATCAAACGGGTCGCCATAACTGTAATACCGGCTATACTTTATGCTTTAACTATTTGCGGACAGGACAAGATACCTGCTGATCTGTACAAAGCCGCGACTATTCCTGATTCCTTAAAAAAAGACGCCAACGCAGTAGTGCGGTATAGCTACAACGAGATTATCGTCAAGGCAGCAGGCAAAGCAGTCTTCAAATCGCACACCGTAGTTACTGTTTTAAACGAGAAGGCTGCGGAAAAAGCGACGATGCTATTATTTTATCAGAAAAAATTCAGCAATGTTGCCGCCGCCGATATGATTGTTTATGATGCCGACGGTAAAGTGATCAAAAAATACCACAAGGGCGATATGTACGATCGTTCGGCTGTGAGCGCTGAGTCCATCATCGACGATGAGCGCCTGATGGTTGTTGAGCACAGCATCGTCAATTACCCGGTCACCATCGAGCAGACTACGGAGCTCGACCGCAACAGCTACCTCGATTTGTTTTCGTGGCAGATACTGGAACCAGAGCTGTCTGTACAAAACTCAACCTACAAAATAACCGTCGGCCCCATGCTTGGGTTCAGGTATAAAAACAGCAACACCACCATTACGCCCAGAAAGGAAGCGGCAAATGGATTGGATACCTATACCTGGACCGCCGGCAACCTTAAAGCTGTAAAGCTCGAAGAAGACTGCGTAGCCTGGCGCGTGCTGCCAAAAATTTCGTTTGCTACCGATGCATTCGAGTATAATGGCATCGCCGGCGATATCAGCAGCTGGGCCAGTTACGGTAAATGGCAACTGGCACTAAATGCCGATGTATGCTCGTTAAGGCCTGCGCGCGAAGAAGAGGTGCGACAAATGACGGCCGGCATTGCCAACGATAAGGATAAAGTGAAGTTTTTGTACGGATACCTGCAAAAAAACATGCGGTACGTGAGTATACAATTAGGGCTTGGCGGACTTAAGCCGTTCCCGGCAACATTTGTCGATGAGAAGAAATACGGCGATTGCAAGGCACTGGCAAATTACATGGGCGCTTTGCTCAAAGCGGTAAATATACCATCGTACTACGCTATTGTACGCGCAGGTGAAAACGAAGAACCTGCCGATCCGAATTTTCCTTTCGATCCTTTTAATCACATTATTCTTTGCGTACCGTTAAAGGGCGATACTACCTGGCTGGAGTGTACCAGCAACACACAGCAATTTGGCAAACTGGGCGCTTTTACCGAAAACCGCAACGCGTTGCTCATTACACCGGAAGGTGGCAAACTGGTTAACACGCCGAGAAGCACCATGGCCGATAACCAATTTAAAAGCGAAGTACACATTATGCTGAACCCCGACGGCGGCGCCAGGGCCGAAGTAAAGATCAATACCAGCGGCGAATACCGTAACGCCTACCTGTCTTTAATGCAATTGAAGCTTGATGAGCAGAAGCAGGCGCTTATCCGTACGCTGAACATGAAACAGCCATCGGTTTTAAACATTCAGCCCGGTGATGATAAAGACGGCATCAATCAGCTTACGCTGAATTTGGAGTACGAAACCTTTTTTGATATGGCTGCAGGTAACAAGCAGTTTTACCGACCGCGCGTGTTCGATCTGTGGCGCTTAACGGTACCGCCGCTCGAAAAGCGAAAGACGGATTATTATTTCGATCACCCTATGGCTAAAACCTGCGTTACCACGATTGATCTGCCGCCCGGTTTTGAAGTGGATGCTTTGCCTGCCAACGCCAGTTTAAAGTTTAGCTATGGCAGTTTCAGCATCAGTTATAACTACGATGCGGCAAAAAACCAGGTGATCAGTACTACTACATTTAACCTGACAGACCATATCATACCTGCCGCAAAATATACAGAGTTGCAGGAGTATATGGATAACATCAATAAAGCGCAAAATAAAAAACTGGTGATCCGCAGGAAGGCTTAATTTTGTGCCTGATGATCTTCAGGCTCGATGAACGTGTAATTTTCCCTGATCCGGCTTTAGCCGAAGAGGATGGCCTGCTGGCTATCGAGGGCGACCTGTCGCCCGAGAGGCTGATCCTGGCTTATCAAAACGGCATCTTCCCCTGGTACAGCGAAGGCGACCCTATCCTGTGGTTCGCTCCGCACCAAAGGTTTGTTTTGTTTCCTCATGAATTGCGTATCTCCAAAAGCATGAGGCAGGTCGTGCGCTCAAACAAGTTTAAGGTAACATTTAACCAGGCTTTTGCCGAAGTTATAGTGGCTTGCGCCGACGCCAGGCGCGAAGGACAGGATGGTACCTGGATAACCGCTGAAATGCAACAAGCCTATATCAACCTGAACAAATTAGGCATAGCACATTCGGTTGAAGTGTGGCAGGATGATGTATTAGCCGGCGGACTTTATGGCGTGGAAGTAAACAACATTTTTTGCGGCGAAAGCATGTTTAGTAAAATAAGCAATGCCTCAAAACTCGCGCTTATCACCCTGTGCCAAACCGGTAATTACCAGATGATCGACTGCCAGGTGTATACCGAACACCTCGAATCGATGGGCGCGAGGATGATACCGCGCGATGAATACATGGCTATGCTTAAATCGTAAAATCTGCTTTTTAACTCCACCATATCATTTCGAAGGAGCAAGGGACGGAATGAGCGGTAGCGTGACTGAGAAATCTTTTGCAAGCAGTATATACCGCACATCGCAGAAGGTTTCTCCTCATCCCGGCACTTCGCCCACCTTTATTCGTCGAAATGACACGAGGTAATTACCCTTAGGAAATTACAGCGATACCATCGCCTTAATCACCCCATTCACCGGGTCGAGCCAGTTTGCGAAATCATCCTTCACCTGGTCAAAATCAACCCGGTGGGTAATGTAGTTGGTCGGGTCGACCAAGCCTTTTTTCATCGACGCGATCACATGCTCAAAATCGGCCCTGGTTGCATTACGGCTGCTCATCAGCGTAGCTTCGCGTTTGTGAAACTCGGGGTGGCTGAAACTGATCTCGCCTTTTTGCAATCCTACCAAAACATACCTTGCGCCATGTGCCATGTATTGGAAAGCATTGGTAATAGCTTTCAAATTGCCGGTAGCGTCGATAACCACGGTTGGGTAATCGTTATTGGTGATGCGTTTCAATTCCTCATCCACATCCTGGCTTAAAGGATTAATGGTGTGATGCACCTTTAATTTATTCTTACAAAAATCAAGGCGGTTCTCGTTAATATCCATCGCAATAACCTGTGCGCCCGCAATGCGCGCAAACTCCATAATACCCAAACCGATGGGCCCTGCGCCTACCACCAATACAAATTCGCCCGGCTGCACATCCGCACGGCGGACGCCATGCGCGCCGATAGCCAAAGGCTCAACCAAAGCCAGCTCATCGGTGCTTAAACCCTCGCCATGGATGAGCGAGTACGAGGGCACCGAAACATATTCGGCCATGCCGCCATCGATATGCACCCCAAAAACTTTAATGTTGCTGCAGCAATTGGGCTTTCCGGAGCGGCATGCGATGCATACGCCACAATTAAAGTAAGGGATAAAAGTTACCGCTTCGCCCTTGGTAAAACCGGGCGCATCGTCAAAATCAATCAGCTCGCCACCCAACTCATGGCCCAAAATGCGCGGGTACGAAAAGAAGGGCTGTGTACCCTCGAAAGCGTGCAGATCGGTACCGCAAATGCCTATCCGGTTTATTTTGATGATGGCATGCCCTGGAGTTAATACGGGTTTAATTCCCTGCTGGTATTCAAAACTCCCCGGGGTGGTGCATACTAATGTTTTCATTGTATCAAGTGTTATATCAACAATTAAAAGATATTAAATAAAAAAATGTCATCCCGAACGATAGTGACAGATCTTCTGGTTCAGGCTCATAAGCTTTGCATGTACCAGAAGATTTCTCTTTCGCACCGACGCTCTATCCCACCGCTTGCTCTATCGAAATGACAATTTTTTTATGACCCTGCTTATGCGTTCGCCAGCGCCCGGTCCAGGTGCACATAGCCGCCATCCACGTGGATGATCTGCCCGGTAGTATGGCTCGATTTGGACGAAAGCAGGAACGCCGTTGCATTGGCAATCTCTTCGGATGTTGTCATGCGGTTCTCCAGTGGTATCTTCGAGGTGATCTCTTTCAGCTTTTCGTCCGGATTAGATAACGTTTTTATCCAGGTATCGTAAGCAGGTGTCCAGCATTCGGCAACAACAATGGCATTTACCCGGATGCCGTATTTCAGCAGCTCAACCGCCCACTCGCGGGTTAAGGCATTACGCCCGCCGTTGGCTGCGGCATAAGCCGAGGTATTGCCCTGCCCGGTTTCGGCAGTTTTCGAAGTGATATTCAAAATAGAGCCCTTGGATTTTTTCAACTCCGGCAATGCATAGTGCGCCATCAGGTAATAATGCACCACATTTTTATGCAGCGATTTCATAAAGGCTTCGTACGTGCCGTTCTCTAACCCAACACCATCATTTACGCCTGCATTATTCACCAGGCCGTCAATCCTGCCAAACTGTGCAACAACAGCTTCAACAGCTTTTTTGCACTCTTCAGGTTCGGATAATTCGGCCGCTACCTGGAAGGCTTTGCCGCCTGTGGCAGCAATGGCCGAAACCACCACTTCGTTATCAGCGGCATTGCGGCCCACAACTACAGGTATCGCCCCCTCATCGGCTAATACTTTGCATATGCCTTCGCCAATCCCTTTGGCGCCGCCCGTTACGATGATCACTTTATTATTGAGCTGTAAATTCATTGTTTTTGTTTTGATAGGATGACTATTGAATATTGTAAAAATTAACCGCGTTCTCGCCCCAGAAAACCGATTGTTCGCTTAAGGACAACGTCGAGGTATACTGCCTCACTATGTCGGCCATTTCGCTGTAGCTTGCAGCTACCTGGCAAACCGGCCAATCGGAGCCGAACATGACTTTCTCAACCCCGAACGATTCGAAAACTACATCCAGGTAGGGTTCAAAATCTTCGGGTTTCCATTTCGCCCAGTCGGCTTCGGTCACCATGCCCGATACCTTGCACCACACGTTATCCAGCTCGGCAATGGCGCGCATTTCTTTCGCCCAGTCAGCAATTTTATGATTTTTAATATCTGGTTTGGCAATATGATCGATCACGAATTTTTGATCAGGGAAAGCGTTCACAAATTCGGGAATGTATTGCAACTGATCGGTATAGATCAGGATATCGTATGTAAACCCATGTTTTTTTAATTTGCCGATGCCATTCATAAACTCCGGTTTCAGCATCAGCGCACGGTCTTCTTCGCCCTGCAATACATGTCGAAAACCTTTCATGTCGGCAAACTGACTGTAATAATCCAGCCGCTCCTCGATGTTTTTAGCGCGCAGATCAACCCAGCCTACCACACCTTTAATAAAATCGTTCTCGCTGGCAAGCTCCAGCAAAAAACTATTTTGCATTTCTGTTTGATCGGCCTGCACCGCAATACAGCCGTCGATATTGTTTTGCTGTAAGACAGGCGCCAGGTGGGCAGGGATAAAATCCCGCTGAATGGCCGCCATATCATCCGTTATCCAGCTATCTCTAACCGGGTCAAATATCCAGAAATGCTGGTGTGCATCAATCCGCATATGCTTTTAAGGTTTGTTTAGAAGTGCCCAAGCCATCTATGCCCAGCTCCACAACGTCGCCTGCTTTTAAATAAACAGGCGGGTTAAAGCCCAGGCCAACGCCGGCAGGCGTACCTGTTGATATTACATCGCCTGGCAGCAAGGTCATAAACTGGCTGATATACGAAATTAAGAAAGGTATTTTAAAGATGAAGTTAGATGTGTTGCCATCCTGCATTTTTTTACCGTTCACCGTCAGCCACAGGCGCAGGTTGTTTACGTCCTTAACTTCGTCGGGAGTAGCCAACACCGGGCCAAGCGGCGCGAAGGTATCACAGCCTTTGCCTTTATCCCAGGTACCGCCGCGCTCAATCTGGAACTCGCGCTCCGACACGTCGTTATGCAGCACATAGCCGGCTATGTAATTTTCGGCATCAGCTTCGCTTACGTAGGTGGCTTTTTTGCCGATAACAACAGCAATTTCTACTTCCCAATCGGTTTTAACCGAGTTTTTAGGGATGATGATATCATCGTTAGGGCCAACCAAAGCCGTGGTGCTTTTCATAAAGATGATCGGCTCGGGCGGGATGGCCGCACCGGTTTCGCGGGCGTGATCGGCATAGTTTAAGCCGATACAAACGATTTTTGATGGACGGGCAATCGGGCTGCCTAAGCGCGAGCCGGCAGGTATCTCGGCCAATTTGCCAGCATGCTGATCTAAAAATGCTTTCAGGCGATCAAGGCCGCCTGTCTCAAAAAAGCGTTCGTTATAATCTTCGCCCAAAGCCGAGGTATCAAAATATTTTCCATCCAGTTCAACACCTGTCTTTTCCTGGTTCAGCTGTCCGTATCGTATAAGTTTCATAAAGCCCCTCCTAAATCCTCCCCAGTAGGGAGGACTTAAAAAATTTAATTGTTATATAAGTTTTGTTGGCACCACCTTTCACCTCCCCTTCCGGGGGAGGCTGGGAGGGGGCCTAATTATTCAGTTTTATAAATCCCCCATCAATAGGGTAATCGCAGCCGGTGATGAACGATGCTTCATCCGAACATAAGTATAATATCAGGTTGGCGATCTCTTCGGGCGTGCCCATCCGGCCTATAGGCTGCGATTTGGATAGCTTATCAAACATTTCGGCTTCCTTGCCGGGATAGTTTTTGGCGATAAAGCCATCTACAAAAGGGGTATGTACCCTTGCCGGGGATATCGAATTACAACGGATGCCATCGTGAATATAATCGCGGGCCACAGATAAGGTCATGCCGTGGACGGCGCCTTTGGTCATAGAGTAGGCAAACCTGTCGGCAATGCCCACCACCGCGCCGATGGATGACATATTTAATATAGTTCCTTTACCACTACTCTTCATTAAAGGCAAAGCAGCATGCAGGCAATTGTAAACCCCTTTAACGTTGATATTGAACAAACGCACAAAATCTTCTTCGCTTGTGGTATCGGCCTTACCAACGTGGGCAACACCGGCGTTGTTCACCAAAATATCGATGGTTTGGATGTGATCGAACACCGCGCTCACCTGCTGCTGGTTGCTTACATCGCAAGCGTGGGCGTAAGCGATACCGCCGGCAGCTTCAATCTCGTCGACTACGTGCTGGCCGTTCTCCAGGTTCAATTCAATAATGTGCACCGCAGCACCCTGACGTGCAAAAACAGTGGCCACAGCTTTACCTATCCCGCTGCCGCCGCCCGTCACTACCGCTGTCTTTCCTTTTAGATCTAACATAGAAGCACCCTCTAAATTGCGTTAGCAATCATGAATTCCATGAAAAGCTAACATTTTATGAATAATCCCCCCCAAGGGGAGACACCTTTTTTATTGATTATTATAATTGAAAAATCTTATCCATAAACACCCACTTTTCGCCGGGTTTGGCGCCGGGTATAGCCTGCTGATATTTCCACATCAGCTGCTCCCACTCCTGCACCTTTGGATTTGCAGCGTCCATAGCAGCCTTACGTTCAAAACTGAAAGTATCGTCGGTCTCCATGGTCATAAACAAACGGTTACCAAAACGGTAGATCTCCATATTGGTAATGCCGGCATCCTTAATGCTGGCAATGATCTCGGGCCATACGTTGCGATGGTATTGTTCGTATTCGGCAATCAGTTGCGGGTCGTTAACCAGGTCGAGCGCTAAGCAGTAGTTGTTCATTATCCTTATCCTAAATTACCGGGGTCTAACGCTGTTTCAACTTCGGTTTTATTAACAACCTTATAGCCTTTTAAACCGAAGAAAGCAACAACAATAAAACAAACTAATGGTACTATATAGCCATTTTGAATATTACTGGTAACATCGCTTATCCAACCAAAAACCAAAGGAAGAAGCGCGCCCCCTACAATCGACATGACCAATAAGCTGCTGCCATATTCGGTATCACCTTTTAAATCTTTAATACCTAAAGAAAATATGGTTGGGAACATGATAGACATAAAAAAGCAGATACCAACAACGGTATATACCGCTATCATCCCATGGGCAAATATTGCCACCAGGCATAAACCGGCGTTAACCAATGCATAAATAGCTAAAAGGTTATTGGCTTTATAAAAGCGCATCAAAAACGTGCCCACGAATCTGCCTATCAGGAATGCTAAACCACATGCTCCAGCATAAACACGAGCCTCGACCTGTGTGATACCTGCTGATTTGGTAGCATATAAAATGAATAAGCTAAACACACAAACCTGTGCTCCCACATAAAAAAACTGCGCAACAACACTCCAGGATAAATGACTGTGTTTAAATGCATGAAAAATATTTTTGCTCGCCACATGGCCTTCAGTATCTTGAATTTTAGGGAGCTTTGTAAACGCAAATGCAATAGCTACCACAACCAAAATAGTTCCTAATATTAAGTATGGGGTTTTTACTGTGGATGCTTCTGATGCCAAAGCCAATTTGCGCGCGCCCTCGCTCATCACTTTTAATTGATCATCGGTAAGCCCCTTGTTTAAAATAAGCGCTCCACCAACAACAGGTGCAAGTGCTGCTGCAAGGCCATTAAATGATTGTGCGAAGTTTAGTCGTTGTGGGCCAGTTTCCGGATCGCCAAGTGCAGTGGCATATGGATTTGCTGCTGTTTCTAAAATGGTTAAACCACAAGCTATGATAAACAATGCGATCAGAAACGACGAGTATTGCAATGTGTTGGCTGCTGGAATAAACAAAAACGAACCGATAGCGAAGATTAGTAGACCAGTAATTATCCCATTTTTATAGCCAAATTTTTTCATAATAAAACCCGCAGGCAGCGCCATAACAAAGTACGCTGTAAAAACGGCCGAGTCGACCAGTGCTGCCTGTACAGTGGTCAGTGTGAACGACCTTTTTAAGTGTGGGATCAATACCGGATCGAGGTTGTGTGCAAACCCCCATAGAAAAAACAAAGAAGTGACAAGGATAAAGGCAAAGGTCTGGCTGGTCTTTTTTTCCATCTGCTGGTTTAGGTTAGGTAATTGTCGCTAATTGGTTCAGAAAAATTAACTATTGATAATTGGTATTACAAAGAAAGAATGTTTTGCGCTACATTAACTTTTTTGATTTGTCTAATTAATAAACTATTTTGGCATATAATTAACAACTCTATTCATTAGTAACGAATTTATAGTTTAATGAAGCCGCAGCTGCTAAAAGTTAATAATGCACCCGCGCATTCTTTCAGCGTAAGGCAGGATATTCATCCGTATATCAACAACCTCTGGCACTACCATCCGGAGGTCGAGCTGATACAGATCAACAAAGGCAGCGGCACGCAATTTGTTGGCGACAGCATCAAGCGTTTTTCGCCCGGCGATATCGTGTTGATCGGTTCGCAGTTGCCGCACTACTGGCGGTACGACGATGATTATTTTTTGCCGGATACTACGCTGTCCGCCAATGCTGCCGTGATCCATTTTGCCGAGAACTTCTGGGGCGAGCATTTTATGAATCTGCCCGAAAGCAAGCCTATCAAAACCTTGCTCGAAAAGGCACGCAGGGGTATACACGTTCAGGGCCAGACGGCCAAAGCAGCCGGGATGCTGATCCGCAAAATGATGAACAGCGACGGCATGCAGCGCATCATCGTACTGATGAAGCTGCTATCGGTCATCGCGGCGAGCGATGAGTTTGTATTCCTGTCATCCATCGGCTTTAGCCACGATCTGAACGATATGGAGAACGAGCGCATTAATGCTATTTACGAATACTCGCTGGCCAACTTCAGGCGTAAGATACAGTTGAGCGAAATTGCCGAAGTGGCCCGCATCAGCGAAAACTCTTTTTGCCGGTATTTCAAATCGCGCACACGCAAAACCTACTCGCAGTTTTTAATCGAGATACGGGTAGGCGATGCCTGTAAGATGCTCATCGAAAACAAATTGAGCATTAAGCAGATCTGCTTTGAATGCGGCTTTCAAAACCTGGTTGGTTTTCACAAATACTTTAAGCTCATCACGGGAAAAAGTCCGTTGAATTACCAGCGGGAATATAATAAGGTGGCCTAAAAATTGAGATTCGGTCAAAACTCCTTCCTTGGGGAAGGGTGCGGATGACTGTGAAATGGCGGGAAGGGGTCATTTTTCGGTATGAATGTTCAACAGACCCCTCCCTACACCCTCCCGTTAGGAGGGAATCGCACAGCCCCAATGCTTTTTCTTATGAACAACTATCATTACCAGCAAGCTTCGTTCGTAATACACCGTGGTAAATCCGGATGAATAAACTCATAATCCAGATCGTGCTCCAGCTTTAACGGATCGATGATCTTCCAATCATTTAATTCATCAATAAATTGCGGAGCTGGCAAACCGGCTGTTTCGGTTGCCAAAGTATAAAATTCCTTTCTGGATGGATGACTCGGCGCGGCCGCATGGTAAGTGCCTATAAAGTTCGGGCTCTTCAAAACCACTTCGATAATACCGATGCAATCATCCAGGTGGATGAGGTTTACCGGCGCCTGACCATTCGGGACACCGGTTTTACCTGCAAAAAAACGCCCCGGGTGCCGCCCCGGGCCAATCAATCCCGCAAAGCGGATAACAGTTGTTTTGAAGGTGGCACTTTGGTTAAACAGCTGCTCGGATTGGTAGAGTGCGTTTTGAAAATCTACAATGCCGGTATCAGTGATCTCTGAATTACTATCCGGGTAAACCGAAGTTGAGCTGATAAAGATCATCCGTTTAACCGGCGATGCTTTTACCTGCTCAAGCAAAAACTGCATCTGGATCAGGTATGCCCCGGCGCTTTGTTTTTTTAGCGAGGGCGGGACGTTGATGAACAGGATATCGCTGTCAAAAAAAACTGCCGGCAGTAGCGTATCGGTGCTTAATTGTACTAAATACGGGTCAATTTGGTAGGTACGCAGTAACCCTAACTTAGCTTCTGTAGTAGTAGAGCCCTTAACCTGCCAGCCTTGCGCTATCAGCCTGATAGCTAAGGGCAAGCCCAGCCACCCGCAACCTAAAATACTTATACTTTTGTCCAAAACGTCTCGTTTTATATATTTACAAAGGTATTTAAAAACTATTTGGCACTTACTTTGTAATTTTGTACCCGAACACCAACCCTTATAAATAACAATGAAGATCGTTAATTTAAAATTCGCAACACTAAGCATAGCCTGTGCAATGGCTTTAACCGTGGCTACCAGTTGCAACAGTTTAACCAAAACCCAAAAAGGCACGGCTATTGGCGCCGGCGCGGGTGGTACCATTGGTGCCCTTATTGGCCGTAAAGCCGGTAACACAGCTTTGGGTGCCATTATTGGCGGCGCTATTGGCGGCACTGCAGGTGCTTTTATCGGCCGTAATATGGACAGGCAGGCTGCCCAGATCAAACAAACCGTACCTGGCGCCGAAGTTGTGCGCGAGGGTGAGGGTATCATCGTGAAGTTCAGCTCGGGTATTTTATTCGATATCGATAAAACCAACCTGCAGCCGCAAGCCAAAACCGATATTACCCAATTGGCAGCATCGCTGCGAAGCAACCCCGAAACCAATATTTTGGTGGTTGGCCATACCGATAATACCGGTACAGCTGCGCATAATATGGACCTTTCTGTACGCCGGGCCGAAGCTGTTAAAGCTTATGCTATATCTGCCGGGGTCGATCCTGCGCGTTTAACCACACAAGGCAAAGGCGATACTGAGCCCATTGCCGATAACAGTACAATTGATGGCCGCGCGCAAAATCGCCGGGTGGAGATCGTGATCGTTGCTAACGACCAGATGAAGAACCAGGCCAAACAGCAAAGCGGCGGTTCAAACTAAACAAACCGATATAACGTATTTTAAAAGCCCTGCCGGCAACCGGCCGGGCTTTTTTTGCGTAAGGGTTGTGGTGGTCAATTCAAACAGATCCATTACTTTTAATTGTTATCTTATCAAACAAATCAAACTATGAAAAAGCTGTCATTACTCATCGTTGCCGTTTTATGTTACACGGCAGGTTTCGGCCAGGCTAAAAGCGTTGCTGTCTGCCATTCGCCAACACAGCAGTTTGCCATGCTGGCATCCGACAAAAAATTTGTCAGGGCTCATCCCAACCCGCGCCCTTTCCACTTCCAAAGCAGTATAGGTAAAACTATTAATTATCCCTGCGCCGACGGCAAAACCGCCGATGCTTACGAACTGAAGGCCAAAAAACCGACCAATAATTACCTGCTGGTAGTACACGAATGGTACGGCCTGAACGACTTTATTAAACAGGAAGCCGAAAAATTGTATAACGATATCGGCAATGTAAATGTGATCGCTCTCGATCTTTACGATGGGAATGTGGCCACGAATAGCAGCGATGCCGGTAAATATATGGCCGCCGTTAAGGAAGACCGGGCTGTGGCTATCATTAAAGGCGCCATTGCCTATGCTGGCCCGAAGGCACGTATCGCAACCATCGGCTGGTGCTTTGGCGGCGGCTGGAGCCTGCAAACCACGCTGCTCGCCGGCAAGCAGGCTATTGGCTGCGTAATGTACTACGGCATGCCCGAAAACGACCTGGCGAAGCTAAAAACTTTAAATACGGACGTACTGGGCATCTTCGGCAATAAAGACAAATGGATAAACCCCAAAGTGGTAGCTACCTTTGCCGATAACATGAAAAAGGACGATAAAAAACTAACATTGTACCAGTACGATGCCGACCACGGCTTTGCCAACCCGAGTAACCCGATCTATAATGCCGATGCCACCAAAGATGCTTATATGCACACCATCGCGTTTTTGAAACCAAGGATGAAGTAATGTGATCCCGCGTCATTGCGGTGGAGTAACGGGATATTTGCACATTATCAAATCCGAAATTACCTCACCCTCTTGACTTTCAAATAATAATCCGTATATTTGTATCGTAATTAAAAAAAAGGAAGAGGGGGCATTAGTCCCCTCTTTTATTTTTCAAAAAAATAAATGTCTGAAAAGAAATTAGAGAAATACGTAGCGACGCTGGTGGAAGAGAAAATTTCCGACAGGCCCGACCTGTTTTTGGTCGAGGTAAAAATGCTGCCCAGCCGCAAGCTGATGATTTTGGTTGATGGCGATAAAGGTATAGGTATTGCCGATTGCGCCGCCATAAGCCGCTTTGTGGGTTTTAAGCTCGAAGAGGATAACATCATCGGCGAAGCCTATAACCTCGAGGTATCATCGCCCGGGATAGATGCAGCACTTACCCTGCCAAGGCAGTATACCAAAAACATTGGCCGCAACGTTGGCATTAAAATGCTCGATGGCAGCAAACGCGAAGGCACTTTAAAAAATTTAGATAACGATAACCTAATAATCGAAGAAAAAGTAAAAGGCGAAAAAGGGAAGAAAGCCGTAGTAACAGAAAGCAGCATCCCTTTGAGCCAGGTTACAGAAACAAAAGTTTTAATATCATTCAAGTAGTACAATGAGCAATATTAATTTAATTGATTCCTTTCAGGAGTTTAAAGATTTCAAGAACATCGATCGCCCGACGATGATGAGTGTATTGGAAGATGTTTTCAGAAGCATGATCCGTAAAAAATACGGCACCGACGAAAACTGCGACGTGATCGTAAACACCGACAATGGTGACCTGGAGATCTGGCGCACACGTGTGGTTATGGAAGACGGTTTCAGCGAAGATGATGACCTGGAAATAGAATTGTCAGAAGCTAAATTATTGGATCCTGACCTGGAAGTTGGCGACGAGCATATCGAACTCATTACCCTCGAAAGCTTTGGCCGCCGCGCTATTTTAGCTGCCCGCCAAACACTGGTATCTAAAATCCTGGAGCTGGAAAAAGACGAGATCTACAAAAAATATAAAGACCGCGTTGGCGAAATTGTTACCGGCGAGGTTTACCAGGTTTGGAAAAAAGAAACTTTGGTGCTGGATGACGAAGGCAATGAATTGCTGTTACCGAAAACCGAGCAGATTCCTGCCGATTACTTTAAAAAAGGTGACACCGTTCGCGCCATCGTTCACAAGGTTGATATGATGAACAGCAACCCGAAGATCATCATTTCGCGTACAGCGCCCGAGTTTTTACAGCGCTTGTTTGAGTTAGAGGTACCTGAGATTTTCGACGGGTTGATCACTATCAAAAAGATCGTTCGCGAACCGGGCGAGCGCGCTAAAGTTGCCGTTGAGTCGTACGACGACCGTATCGACCCGGTAGGCGCCTGCGTGGGTATGAAAGGCTCGCGTATACACGGTATCGTTCGGGAGTTGAAGAACGAAAATATCGACGTGATTAACTACACCAACAACCTGCAGTTGTACATTCAGCGTGCTTTATCGCCGGCCAAGATCACGACGATTAAATTAGACGACGAGAAAAAAACCGCTGCAGTTTATTTAAAACCCGACCAGGTATCACTGGCGATAGGCCGCGGCGGCCACAATATAAAACTGGCAGGAAAATTGACGGGATACGAAATCGACGTTTACCGCGAAGCGGATGAAGAAGAGGAAGATGTGGACATCGAAGAATTCTCGGACGAAATTGATGGCTGGATATTAGACGAATTTAAACGTATCGGTTTAGATACGGCTAAATCTGTACTGGCACTCAATGTAGGCGAACTGGTAAAACGTACCGACCTGGAAGAAGAAACCATCAGGGAAGTAATTTCAATTTTGCAGGCCGAATTTGAATAAAACAGAATAACAAAAATTAAAAACGTATTTTTGTAAAAAAAAGCGGATAACAACTATTAAATGTCAGAAGACAAATCGATAAAATTATTTAAAGCAGCAAAAGAACTGAACATTGGTACAGGCACCATTGTCGATTTCTTGGCGTCTAAAGGTTACAAAATCGAAAAGCAACCTAACGCTAAGATTGAGGGTGAAATGTACGATGCTCTGCTGAAAGAGTTCCAGGGCGACAAGATCATCAAGGAAGAAGCCAAGCAGATCAGCATCGGAAAAATTCGCCGCGAAGAAGCCGGCGTGCCCGAAAAAGCGGAGCACCATCCGCGTGCCAAGGATTTTGAGCACGAAGAAATTTTAGTTAAAAATTTACATTCCTATACTCCGCCGCCGGCACCGGTTGAAAAACCGAAACCCGTTGTTGAGGAGCGTGATGAGGCAAGCTTGCCGGGTGTTAAAGTTGTCGGTAAGATCGACCTCGACAACCTTGGCAAAAAGGTTGAGAAAGAACCCGTTGCCGAAAAACCGGCACCGGTACCTGTCGCCGAACCTGTAAAACCCGTTGAGGTAAAACAGCCCGAGCCTGTTGCGCCGCCACCACCACCAGCCCCGGTTGCCAAACAACCAGAGCCGCAACCAGCCCCACAGCCCGAAGCAGACGAAGAGGATAACGGCGAAGGCGAGGTTATCCGCGCCAAAGCCGAGCGTTTAACCGGTCCGAACGTGATCGGTAAAATAGAATTGCCCGATGCGCCTAAGCGTAACCAGCCCATAGCATCATCGGGTGCGGGCAGCGCTGCCGATCAGCGCCGCAAACGCAAGCGTAAAGAAAACGCCCCGGGCCAAAGGCCACAGGGCGGGCAGCAGGGCCAGGGCGCTCCCGGTCAGCAAGGTCAGGGTGCACCGCAACAAGGCGGCCGTCCCGACTTTAAAAAAGGCGGCAGTAATATCCCTCGTCCCGATTTCAGGAACAAGGGCCAGCAACCTGCGCCAAGCTCTAAAGAAGAGCCGTCAGAAAAAGAGATTCAAGATCAGATTAAGGCCACCCTTGCCCGTTTAAGCGGTGCAGGTAAGTCGGGCAAGTTCGCTCAGCGCGCCAAATTCCGCCGTCAAAAACGCGATGACGTGGCCGCAGCTTCCGAACAGGACGCTTTAGAGCAGGAATTGCAATCGAAGGTTTTAAAGGTAACCGAGTTTGTAACCGCGAACGAACTGGCATCGATGATGGATGTACCCGTTACACAGATTATCTCAACCTGTATGAGCCTGGGTATGTTCGTATCCATCAACCAGCGTTTGGATGCCGAAACTTTATCTATCGTTGCCGAAGAGTTTGGCTACGAGGTAGAGTTTGTGAAACCACAGGACGAAGAGGCTAACCTCGACGAACCGGATGATCCGGAAGACCTGATCCCGCGTGCGCCGATCGTAACGATTATGGGCCACGTCGACCATGGTAAAACATCATTGCTCGATTTTATCCGTAAAACAAACGTAATTGCCGGCGAGGCGGGTGGTATAACCCAGCACATCGGCGCTTACGAGGTTAAGCTGAAGGATAATCAAAAAATAACTTTCCTGGATACGCCGGGTCACGAAGCGTTTACCGCTATGCGTGCACGTGGTGCCCAGGTTACCGATATCGTGATCATTGTGATCGCTGCCGACGATAGCGTGATGCCGCAAACCCGCGAGGCTATAAACCACGCACAGGCTGCAGGTGCTCCTATCATCTTCGCTTTCAATAAAATTGATAAGCCTGGCGCTAACGCCGATAAGGTTCGCGAGCAGTTATCAACCATGAATATTTTGGTTGAAGAATGGGGCGGTAAATATCAAACCCAGGAAATTTCGGCAAAAACAGGGTTAAATATCGACCTGCTTTTAGAGAAAGTGTTGCTCGAGGCCGAATTGCTTGAGTTGAAAGCCAACCCGAACAAACGTGCCGTGGGTACAGTTATCGAGGCTGCTTTAGATAAAGGCCGGGGTATTGTAACCACCATTTTGGTACAGGCCGGTACGCTGCGCGTTGGTGATCCTATCTTGGCAGGCTGCTACAGCGGCCGTGTTAAGGCATTGACTAACGAACGTGGCCAGCGTGTTGAATCGGCCGGCCCATCTACACCGGTACAGGTACTGGGTATGCAGGGTGCGCCTACAGCGGGCGATAAGTTTAACGCTTTAGACAGCGAGCCCGAAGCACGCGAGATTGCCAACAAACGTTTGCAGTTACAACGCGAGCAGGGTTTACGTACACAGAAACACATTACGCTCGATGAAATTGGCCGCCGCTTAGCGATAGGCAACTTTAAAGAGCTGAACATCATCGTAAAAGGCGACGTGGACGGTTCGATCGAAGCGCTATCCGATTCGTTACTGAAACTATCTACCGACCAGATCCAGGTGAACATCATCTCGAAAGCTGTAGGGCAGATATCCGAGTCGGACGTATTGCTGGCTTCGGCATCCGATGCGATCATCATCGGTTTCCAGGTTCGCCCTTCAGGCAGTGCGCGTAAGCTTGCCGAGCAGGAGCAGATCGATATCCGTTTATACTCGATCATTTACGATGCAATAAACGAGATCAAAGCCGCGATGGAAGGCATGCTTGCACCAACCTTTGAAGAGAAGATTGTGGCAAACGTCGAGATCCGCGAAACCTTCAAGATCAGCAAGGTTGGTACCATTGCCGGCTGTATGGTGCTGGATGGCAAGATCACCCGTAACAGCAAGATCCGTGTTATCCGCGAAGGCGTGGTTATCTATACCGGCGAGCTGGCATCGTTAAAACGCTTTAAGGACGATGTTAAGGAAGTATCGACAGGTTACGAGTGCGGCTTGAATATCCAGAACTTTAACAACATTGAAGTAGGCGACATTGTTGAAGCTTATGAGAACGTTGAAGTAAAACGCAAGCTGTAATCAACATTAAAATATCAAAGCCCCGTCCCGACATGCTGTCGGGACGGGGCTTTTTTGTTGGATAAACGCTATTGTATAAAATGCTCTGCTAAACCATCGCTTTCCCACCTTGCTTAATTTTCATTAATATTGCGTTAAATACACACCATATACCGATGATCAAATTTTTCAGGGTACTTAATCCGGTTAATATTGTTTGGCTTGGCGTGTTTTTATTTGTGCTGCGTATTAACTACATAGTTAACCTGCCCGCACATATCGAGTTTACTTTTCTGGAGCCTTTTGCCCACTCGCTGATACCGCTCTCGTACGAGAACTTTTTTTCATCGATAAATAACCTGCTGGTTGCCGCGGTACTGGTGTTTATACAGGCGCTGTGGCTCAACCAGATCGTTAACAAGTATAACCTGCTGGGTAAGCCTACCTTTTTGCCTGCCTTGATGTATATTACAGCATCGGGCATGTTTGTGCCTTTCCTGATATTGAGCCCGCCGTTGATCTGTAATTTTCTGATCATCCTGATGGTTGATAAGCTGTTTAACTTTTATAAAAACGAAAGCGCTAAAACCACGGCTTATGATCTGGGTATGATAGTAGGTGTAGGCACCATGATCTACTTTCCGTTTATTTACATGTTTTTAGCGGTGTGGATAGCGCTCATCATCTTCCGTCCGTTCAACTGGCGCGAGTGGGCATCGGTACTTGTTGGGTTCGTCACCATCTTCTTCTTCCTGGCGGTATATTACTACTTAACAGACCGTATCCGTCAGTTCTATACCATCTGGCTACCGCTGGGCCGCAGTTTTCCGAGTAAAATACACATCGATTATTACAATTATATCGTGTTAATACCGGTAATCATTATCCTGAGCCTGGCATTTTTGAGCCTGCGCGAAAAGTATTACAAAAGCTTTATCCAAACGCGTAAATCGTTCCAGTTGCTGTTTATTATTTTTATTATCGGGCTGCTCTCCTTTTATATCAAGGCCAATTTCAGGCTTAGTCACTTTATTTTGTGCGCAGTGCCCGCAAGTATATTTTTTGCCTACTATTTTTTGTATGCCACCAGGCGCTGGTTTTACGAAACCCTGTATATTTTGCTGGTAATTAGCATAATTTACTTCCAGTTTAACAAATTTTAACTTTTATATTAGCTCATATGTGCCCGCATGTGTTAGTTTTGTAGCATGAAGTTCGGCGTAGTCATTTTTCCGGGATCCAATTGCGATGAGGATATCATTTATGTATTGGAAAAAATAATGGGTCAGCAGGTTGTTCGCCTGTGGCATAAAGACCATGATCTGCAAAATGTTGATTTTGTTATACTGCCCGGCGGTTTTTCCTTCGGCGATTATCTGCGTTCGGGCGCGATAGCCCGTTTTTCGCCGATCATGCAGGAAGTGATACAGTTTGCCGCCAGGGGAGGTTATGTTTGGGGTATTTGCAATGGTTTCCAGATACTGGCCGAAGCCGGCCTGGTGCCCGGGGCATTACTGCACAACAGCCAGCGTAAGTTTATCTGCAATAATTTTTACATTAAGGCACAAACCCAAAACTCGCTGCTTACCTCGCAGGTCGACCCGGCAAAGGCCCTGAAAATACCTATCGCGCATGGCGAGGGTAACTTCTTTGCCGATGCCGATACTCTGAAGCAAATAAACGATGACGACCAGGTGCTTTTCCGCTACTGCGATGCCGGAGGCAATATTACTCCCGAAGCCAACCCTAACGGAGCTATCGAAAATATTGCCGGTGTATGCAATAAGGCGCGCAATGTGTTTGGTATGATGCCGCACCCCGAGCGCGCGGCCGACAGCCTTTTAGCCAATGAGGACGGCCTGGCCATATTTGAATCGATACTGGCATTTGTTAAGGCCTGATGGCTAACCTAGTAGCTGATATTGGCAATTCGTTTACCAAACTTGCTGTTTTCGATGGTAATAACCTGGTTTGGATGGAAAGCTATGCCAATATCAATGCCGAAATACTGAGTAAGGTTCTAAGCGCATATAAACCCCTGAAAGCTATCGTTTCTTCGGTAAAGAAAAACCCCGAAAGCTGGGAGCAATACCTGGCCGGCCAGGTTGGAACGGTGAGGTTTAATACGGCGATGGCAAAATCGGTAAAGAACCATTATAAAACACCGCAAACCCTTGGGGCCGATCGCGTGGCTGCTATAACAGGTGCACAGGCGTTGTATCCGGGCAAGGCCAGTTTGGTTATTGATGCAGGTACCTGTGTTACTTACGATATGATCGATGCCGGGGGGAATTATTTTGGAGGGAGTATATCACCGGGGCTGAATATGCGTTACAAAGCAGTGAACCATTATACATCGGCGCTGCCGTTGTTAACACCCGATGCCGGGTTCGACAGCGTTTACGGCGATGATACCGAGTCGGCCATACGTTCGGGCGTACAAAACGGTATCAGGTTTGAGATACTCGGCTTTATTGAAACATACTTTAAAACAGAAAAACATCTAAATATTATACTAACCGGGGGCGACTCGATTTTTTTTGATACTGTATTGAAAAATAGCATCTTTGCCCCTCAAATTAAAATCGAACCGCATTTGGTTCTGGCAGGATTAAACGCAGTTATACAACAGCATAATGATTAATTATAGTAAGCTTTTTATACTACTTATACTTTCGACCATTGCTCTGGGTGCGGCAGCACAAACATCGGCTACTACCAGCTCGCCGTATTCAAAATATGGTTTTGGCTTATACCAGGAACCGCTTTTGCCGCAAAACAGCGCGTTAGGCGGTTTAGGAACGGCAGTAGGCAAAACAGGCGGTTTTAACGATATCAATATCGTAAACCCTGCAACATACAGCAATATTAATTTAACCACCATTGATATGGGTGCGTTTATTAACAGCACTACATTGAGCCAAAATTCAGTATCGCAAACAAGCGGCAATTTCAGGCTTAATCACGTTGCGATAGCTATCCCAACCGGTAAACATGCGGCTTTTAGTTTTGGCCTTACCCCCTATGCCGATTTAGGATACAATTACACAAAAACCGCTTTAGTTAAACTGAATAACAGCGCAACCGGCGGTGTTGATACCACAACCACTGCCAGCTACATGTATACAGGCGAGGGTGGCTTATCAAAAGGTTATATTGGCTACGGCATCGGTTTGAAAAACCTGCACGTTGGTGTTAACGTGGCATATATTTTTGGTAATGAAAAGCAATACCGCACTACCCAGTTTACCGACCTGCCGTCGGTGCTGAACACCAGTATTGAGAACAGCATGAGCGTTGGCGGATTGAATTACGATTACGGTTTGCAGTACGAGATCCCCCTTAAACAGGATGCCCGTATTACTTTGGGTTACTCTGGTTCGGCAAGTACCATGCTCAGCACCAACGCAAAATTTGTAACGAGCCAGTATACTTTAAGTACCGATGGTACACCCAACACTGCTCTCGACAGCTTGAGGAGCGAACAAACCGATGGTAAAATAAAATTGCCTTTGATTAACCGTTTCGGTATAACTTACCAAAAAGATAATAAGTTTATGATAGGGGCCGAATATAAAATGGCTTCGTGGTCTGATGTAACCATTAATGGTACCAACGCCGGCCTGCAAAACAGCCAGACCTTTGCTTTAGGTGGTCAGATCACCCCTAACATCAACTCAATAGGCAGTTATTGGGCCGTGGTGGATTACCGTTTTGGTGTTAATTACGATAAAACTTACATTAACGTTAACGGCACCGATATTACCCAATACGGCGCAAGCATTGGCCTGGGCATGCCTATCCCCAACAGCTCCCGTACAAGCTTCTATAAGATTAATTTTACCGTCGAAGCCGGCCAAAGAGGAAGCCTGCAGAACAACCTGGTACGCGAAACGTTTTTTAACTTTCGTTTAGGCTTTACCATCAATGATAAGTGGTTCCAAAAATTTAAGTTCGATTAATTTTCATCGCATGGGGCAGGCAACAAAATGGCTAACCGGTTCTCTGATTCCGGCAGTACTGATGGCCGTGCTTTTGTCTGCATGCGAGAACGACCTGAAAAATGTCCGTGCCATATCGGCTAAGCAATTTACCAACCCGGTAGATAGCAGCCTGGCCGTTGAAGTTACCTACAGCGATTCGGCACACGTAAAGGCAGTTTTAAAAACGCCCCTGCTTTTGGATTATAAAAACGCCAAAAAACCATACAAAGAAATGCCCCGCGGTATCAGGGTAACTTTTTACGACAAAAATTTAAACGTATTAAGCACGGTGGTAAGCGATTATGCCGTTACAAGCCAGGAAGACAAAATAATCACCTTTAAAAGAAACGTGGTAGTAACCAATGCTGAGGGCGATACCTTTAAATCGAGCGAGCTGACCTGGGACTCGATACAGAAGCAGATATACTCGAATCAGCCTGTCGAGCTTAACAAGATCGACGGCACACATTTAAATTTCAGTAACTTTAAAAGTAACGAAAACGGCACCGATTATTCGGGCGATAACGGGTATGGGCCAATAGTAACCAAAGGTAATATCACACAATGATTTAGGTAAAAAAAGAGGGTAAAAATTTGTGTTATAAATTTTTACTAAAAGTTGTATCTTGCGCCCTCTTTTCAGAATATATAAATATAGAAGTATACAATGGGTATAATGAATTTTTTACGCGACAGGGGCGGAAAGATCGTGGTAGGAGCTATCGGATTTTCGCTTGTCGCTTTCCTGGCTACCGAAGTAATTACTTCGGGCAGGTCGTTTCTGCGTGGATCGGCCAATGAAGTGGGCGAGGTTAACGGCCAGAAAATAACCATCGAGGATTTTAACAAACGGGTTGACCAGCAGGTAAACCAATATAAACAGCAAACCGGCCAAAGCAGCCTGAACCCCCAGTTTACCGGGATGATACAGGATAATGTATGGAACCAGATGCTCACCCAGGATATCGTACAAAAAGAGATCGACAGATTGGGCATTTCTGTTGGCGATGCCGAAACCCAGGACATGGTGAGCGGCCCTAACCCGGCTCCGCAAATTGCGCAATACTTTACCAACCCGCAAACCGGCCAGCTCGACCGTGCCGCCCTGGTTGAAACACTGCGCAACATGAAAACCGCAAAAGCCGGCGACCCGAGAAGACAAGAGTGGGATGCTTTTATCGATCAGCTGATCAATGGTAAAAAAGCTGAAAAATACCTGGCGCTGATCAAAAACGGCGTTTACGTAAACAGCCTCGACGCGCAGGATGATTACGAAGCTAAAAACCGCCTGGTTAATTTTAAATATGTAACAGCCGATTACGCTTCGGTGCCTGATGCTAAAGTTACCCTGACCGACGACGATTACAAAAGCTATTACGACGAGCATAAAAACCTGTTTAAAAACCAGCAGGAACTGCGCAGTATTGATTATGTAGCTTTTAACGGCGCTCCGTCGAAAGAAGATTCGGCTGCCGTAAAAGAAACAGTTGCAAAACTTATCCCCGATTTTAAGGCCAGTACCAACGATTCGAACTTTGTGGCCATCAACGCCGAAACCAAACAGCCTTTGGTTTATCAAAAGAAAGGCCAGTTGGAGCCTAAAGTTGATACTGTGATGTTCAACTCGGCTAATGGCACTGTTTATGGCCCTTACTATTCTAACGGTGCGTACAAAATTGCCAAACTGGTTGATTCGCGCGTTGGCCCCGATTCGGTTACGGCCCGCCATATCCTGATACCTATTACTACCGATGCTGCGGCCGCTAATGCCAAAGCCGATTCGTTAAAAAAACTGATCCAGAGTGGTAAGAAAACTTTTGCCGAGCTGGCTACCACCAATTCGGTCGACAAGAACTCGGCTGTTAAAGGCGGCGACCTGGGTACCTTTGCGCGTGGCGCCATGATACCTGTTTTTGAAGATGCCGTATTTAACGGTAAAAAAGGCGATCTTAAAATCGTTACTTCTCAATACGGCGTTCACCTGATCGAGATCATGAACCAAAAAGGTTCGTCAAAAGTGGTTAAGGTGGCCATAGTTGATAAGCCATTAACCCCAAGCACCAAAACGCAAACAGCAGCCTACTCGAAAGCGCAAAGCTTTTTGGCTTCGCTCACTAAAGATAATTTTGACGAGGAAGCTAAAAAAGAAGGCCTGACCAAGAAGACCGCCGAAGACCTGACCGGTACTGCCGGTAGCGCCGGCGAGCTGCAAAGCGCACGCGACCTTGTTCGCTGGGCGTTTAACGATGCCAGCCTCGGCGATTTTACCGATAAGGTTTATACCTCGGGCGATACTTATGTTGTGGCCCGCTTAGCCGCTATCAAGCCTAAAGGCATATTGAGCCTCGAGAACGTTAAAAAGCAAATTAAACCGGCTGTTTTAAACATTGCCAAAGCAAAAATACTTACACAGAAGTTTGAGGATGCTTTAAAATCGGCAACTACGATCGATCAGGTTGCTCAAAAAACAGGCGGTACGGTTACCCCGGTACAAAACATTGTGTTTGCTAACCCGGTAATACCCGGCACCGCGCAGGAGAATAAACTGGTAGGTACTATTTTTGCATCGCAGCCGAACAAATTGTCGAAACCGGTTGAAGGCGAAAAAGGCGTGTATGTTTTTGTTGTAGATAACTTTGTGAACCCTGCAGCGCTCACCAATACGCTCCGCCAGAAAGAGCAAATGAGCCAGACTTTATCGCAACGTGCCGAAAATTCGATTTTAGAGGCCTTAAAAGATAAAGCTGTTATAAAAGATTACAGAGCAAAGATGTTATAATCAGCATAATCAAGTAATTTTGTATCCGGAAGAGGTGATTGAACCCTTCCGGATTTTTTTTGTCTGATCAACAATGGATATACAAGAGCAAATAGTAAACAAGGTTGCGCAGAGCGGTTTGGTGAGTGTCGACCCGGCAAGCTTCTACCCGGCAGGCGACCGCGTGTTATACGATATTAAAGATAACCTGTATATGGGCCTGATATTGCGCGAGAAGGATTTCAGGGACTTTGTGAAGGAGCACGACTGGGCGCAGTATACCGGCAAATATGTAGCCATTACCTGTACCGCCGATGCCATAGTGCCTACCTGGGCCTATATGTTGCTGGCAAACCGCATGGCGCCGTACGCCAAAGAAATTGTTTTTGGAAATTTAGATACCCTGGAAACGATTTTGTTCGAAAAAGCGTTAAACACATTAGATGTTGAACAATACCGGGATAAACGTGTTGTAATTAAGGGCTGTGGCGATGTTGCTGTGCCAAACTCGGCATATATCGAGTTGACCAGTAAGTTAACGCCGGTAGTAAAAAGCCTGATGTTTGGCGAACCTTGTTCAACCGTCCCGATATATAAACGAAAAGATTAAGGCCTCACACTATTGCAAGGCGCTATATATGAAGAAATATTTGTTTTTATTTATACTCACAGCGCTTCTGCAAACCAGTGTATTTTCGCAAGAACCTGAAAAAGAAAGCCAGACAGCCTTTCAACCAGGCGAAAAACTTCATTATAAGTTAAAGTACGGGATATTTACGGCTGCCGAAGCCGATCTGCAGATACTCACAGGCGATACGCGGTATGACGGTAAACCCATCTATCATATCATTGCCGATGGTAAAACGACCGGTACCTTCGATATTTTTTACAAGGTGCGAAACCGTTACGAATCGTATATCGATTGTAATACGCTGTTGCCTTATCTGTATACCGAAAACCGCCGCGAAGGCAAATACAGGCATACCGATCACGTAGTGTTTGACCACGAAGAACATAAAATAACAGCCGATAAAGGCGTGTTCCCGTTCACGGGGAAAGTTTTTGATTTCCCGGCCGCTTATTATTATGCCCGCTGCCTGGATGTAAGCAACCTGAAAGTTGGCGAAAAGATCGTATTCCGCTACTTTTTGGAAGATAAGATACAAGAGCTTACCATCACCTACCTGGGTAAGGAAACCGTCGAATGCTCGATGGGCAAGTTCAACTGCCTTAAATTTAATCCTACGATTATTCCCGGTAATATTTTCAGAAAGGATAGTAAGCTGTACCTTTGGATAACCGATGACCGCAACCGCATCCCTGTAAAGGCCAAGGTTGAGGTGATTGTGGGTAGTTTAACCATGGACCTGGCAGATGCGAGCGGGTTGAAATACCCTTTAAACAATCAGAAATAAGTTGATGATCGAAGTTTTAAATACACTGGTGCATGAGGATGTTGTGCGCGAGAGTTTTGTATGTAACCTTAATAAATGCAAGGGCGCCTGTTGCCTTGAGGGCGATTCGGGCGCGCCGCTCGAAGCATCGGAGCTGGACATCCTGAAAGAAATATACCCTAAAGTTAAGCCGTATATGACGGCCAAAGGCATTGCTACCATCGAAGAAGTTGGCACCCACGTTACCGATTTTGAAGGCGATTATACCACCCCCTGTGTTGATGTGAATAAAGAATGCGCCTACGTGATATGGGAGAACGGCATTACCAAATGCGCCATCGAAAAAGCATATGAACAGGGTGATATCGACTGGCAAAAACCAATATCCTGCCACCTTTATCCCATACGCATTACCAAATACCCCGAGTTTGATGTGCTGAACTACGACCGCTGGAGCATTTGCGCGCCGGCCTGTACCTTCGGCGCCGAGCTCAATGTGCGTGTACACGAGTTTTTAAAAGTGCCGCTTATCCGTAAGTATGGCGCGGAGTGGTACGCTGAGCTGGAAAACCAGGTTGCGGGGTTATGAGCTGATTTCAAACCTAAGAGACAGCAAAATATGGATTTGATAAATCCGAAATAGAACATTCGAAACGGCGAAGCCCTCTTGAGCTCCATTGAAACAAACACAAGCGAGAAATCCGAAATTATTGATATTATTGTATACACATACACCCAACAGCCGTGAAAGGAATTATACTCGCCGGGGGATCTGGAACCAGGTTGCATCCCTTAACTTTAGCAGTTAGCAAACAATTGATGCCGGTTTACGATAAACCGATGATCTACTACCCGCTTTCGGTATTGATGCTTGCCGGTATTAAAGAGATACTGATCATTTCGACCCCGCACGACCTGCCCCAGTTTGAAAAACTGCTGGGCGACGGCAAGCGCCTGGGATGCAAATTTGAGTATGCCGTACAGGCCGAGCCTAACGGGCTTGCGCAGGCGTTTGTAATCGGCGCTGATTTTGTTGGGAAAGATAAGGTGGCGCTGATCCTGGGCGATAATATTTTTTACGGCGACGGCCTCTCGCACCTGCTGCAGGAAAGTAACAACCCCGATGGCGGGATGGTATTTGCCTACCAGGTATCGGACCCGGAGCGTTACGGTGTAGTGGAGTTTGATCAGAACAACAAAGCCATCTCGATAGAGGAGAAACCTAAAGAGCCAAAATCGGACTATGCTGTACCGGGTTTATATTTTTACGATAACTCGGTAGTCGAAATTGCAAAAAACATTAAACCATCGCCGCGCGGCGAATACGAGATAACCGATGTAAACAAGGAATACCTGCGCCAGGGCAAATTGAAGGTAGGTATTTTAAGCCGCGGCACCGCCTGGCTGGATACCGGTACCTTTGCCTCGCTGATGCAGGCAGGCCAGTTTGTACAGGTGATCGAAGAGCGCCAGGGCATGAAGATAGGCTGCATCGAAGAGATTGCTTACCGCATGGGCTTTATTGATGCCGCGCAATTAGAGAGCATAGCTGCGCCGCTTGTTAAGAGCGGTTACGGCCAGTATTTGTTAAAACTGTTGAAAAAAGACCGGAAATAACCGCTTTGTTGTTTTGGAAGAAACACGCGAAATAGCTTTTAATGTGGCCCAGATTGCCACCGGCCGGCAGGAGTGCCTTTATACCGGCAACCTGGATGCATTGTACCCGGGCAGCGACGTTACCATGCGCGAGTTTGTACGCCAGTGTTTTGCCGAGCTGGGCATCGAGATCGAGTTCAGTGGGAAGGATAGGCACGAAAAAGGCGTGGTGATTGATATGGACGAGGATAAGATAGCCGGGTTAGGTCTGAATGCCGATACCCTGCGCTTTGGGCAAACGGTGGTACGTGTGAAATAGATACTTGATAGTCTGGCGTTTTTTTGTTATATTGTTTTTTGAGCCGGAAGCTTATGGCGCGAAGCCGGAAGCGGAAATGTTGCGAGAATTTCTTACAATTCCCCCCCTGTGAAGGAAGTCGTGAGCCTGGAGCCCTGAGCCCAAAAAGACTCCCGACTCCGGGCAAATGCGTTAGGGATAGCAGCGGATACCGGCCTGTGGCTAATGCCTGTGCAGTATGAGCGGATAGCCCGGCCGCAGGCAACGCCCTTGAAAAATTGATTGAAGGATTGATTGCCTGAATGATTGAATAGGCACAAGTAGCAAGCTATACCACAATCCAACCCGACATACTTGCCAGTAATGAGAATCATGTTCTTGAAAATATACTCGTTTGCTTGTGCTGAGAGGTGCTGAAACAAGTTCGGCATGACTTTTTTTTAACACCCATAAATACCCATGAGCCATCCGAAACCGATAACCAAAACTGCTGACCACTCATTACTCACCGCTCACTAACCATGTCATCTCATCACATTGTTCGCGAAAAGCAGGAACCGGCCCTGGTGATCTTAGGGATGGAAAGCTTTACCAATGAGCTGCTGGGACAATTGCTCGAGTGGAGCCCGACGGTGATTGTTGCTGCGGATATTGCCGAACAACTGACCTCGGCGGATATCAAAGTAGATATCATTATCGGGAGTGCAGGCAATATCGCTACACAGTCGGATGTTAAATCTATTCAATCTGATAGCAGCAGTGAGGTGCAGGCAGCACTTAACTATCTTACCGCAACCCATTACCCTGCCGTAAATATTATCACCGATGACTTTGTGCTCGCGGATTATTTAGCTTTCGCTGACAAGATCGGCCTTGTGATTTACTGTGGCAACAGCAAAATATACCCTGTAAGCAGTGGTTTCAGCAAATGGAAGCCTGCTGGTGAAGCTGTCAGGATATTAAATCCCGGCGATGATGTTTCAGCAGCCGGTCTTCAAAAAACGGCAGATGAAAACTACATCATGCTGCGCGATGGCTTTTTTAGCCTGCAATTTGAACGGCGATACCTCTTCATTGCCGAAGATATCCTGTAACAATCATAAGGGGTATTGTCGCATAGCGTAATTTTTAATAATTTCAAGCTTTTATAACTGGTCTCTGCATGAAAAAAACCTATCTCCTTATCCCTGCTTTGCTTGCCGGTTTTGCCAGCCTTGCACAAAAGCCCGTATTTTACGAAGTGAATTTTCCGAATGCCGCTCATCACGAGGCGCAGATCATCATGACCATTCCCGAAGCGCCGGCCGGCACTATCCGGGTACGCATGAGCCGTTCGTCGGCAGGCAGGTATGCCACGGCCGAATTTGGCAAGAATATTTATAATGTAAAGGCTTTTAATGTCGATAGCAGCGCTTTAGCGATCAGGCAGGTCGAAGGCGATGTGTACGAAATACCAGAGCATGATGCCACGGTTAAGATAAGCTACACGCTATATGCCAACTGGGTCGACGGTACTTATGCCGGTATCGATCAAAGCCACGCGCACCTCAATATGCCGGCAACCTTTATGTGGTATATCGGCCAGGAAAAAAGGGGGGCTAAATTTCAGTTTAACGACCTGGATAAATACGGCTGGAAAGTAGCCACACAGTTAAAACACGAAGGCTCCAATGTTTACAGCGCGCCGACTTTTCAGTATATGATGGACAGCCCGACCGAACTGTCTGACTATAAGATGGCGACCTGGGATGTGACCAATGCCGATGGTAAAAAGGAGACGCTGCACGTGGCCATACACTCGGCCGATACCCAGCCGGTGGTGGATAATTTTGCCAGAATGGTACAAAAAGTGGTGCTGGAGGAAAAAGCCGTTTACGGCGAACTGCCGGCTTACGATTTTGGCGAGTACACTTTCCTGGACGATGTTTACCCGACAAACTCGGGCGATGGCATGGAGCACCGCAACTCTACCTGTATCGTATCGGGAGGTACCGACAGGATTGAGGGCAATGAGGTACGAATGCTGGGCACTTTTTCGCACGAGTATTTTCATAGCTGGAATGTGAAGCGCATCAGGCCGAAATCGCTGGAGCCGTTCAATTTTGAGCATGCCGATATGAGCAACGAACTTTGGTTTGCCGAAGGTTTCACCCAGTACTATGGCGAACTGCTGTTGGTCCGCGCAGGCTTCCATACCGCGGATGATTATACCCGCACGGTAGCCGGTTTGGTAAACAGTGTACTGAACACGCCCGCCGCCGCCCGTTATACACCCGTACAAATGAGTAACTACGCCGTATTTGCCGATGCGGGCGTATCGATCGACCCGAACAACCAGGGCAATATGTTTATCAGTTATTATTATTATGGCGGCGCTACCGCGTTGGCGCTCGACCTGCGTTTGCGCAGCGAGTTCAATATCACACTCGACGATTTTATGCGCCAGGTTTGGCTCGACTATGGTAAGCCATATATCCCTTACACCATTGCCGATCTGCAAAAATCGCTCACCAAGGTAACCAACAAAGTTTTTGCTGCCGACTTTTTTAAACGCTATATCAACGGTATTGAAAAGAACGATTATGCCGCTTTGCTGGCAAAAGCAGGCTTTGAGCTGCGCAAGGCTCAGCCTGGTAAAGCGTGGGCAGGTTCGCTGTTTTTAAATAACCAGCGCGGGCGTTCGGGGCAGGTGCGTGCCACTACCGATAATGGTTTTGCTATTACCTCGAACACAACCATTGGTACGCCAATTTATAAAGCAGGGATCGACGTTGGCGACGTGATCACCAAAGCCGACGGTAAGGATATCAAAGATGCGCAGGCTTTTGCGGATGTGATTGCCGCTAAACAGATCGGCGATAAAATTGCGGTTACCTATACCAACCGCGCAGGCGAGCATCAAACTACGATCACCTTAGCCGAAAGCCCGGCCCTCGAAGTAGTTACTTTTGAAAAAACCGGCAAAACCTTGACCAAAGACCAGGAGACTTTTCGTACCAACTGGCTATCGACCAAAGTAAAATAAATTCTGATGAAGAAATATTTACCACTTGCTGCCTTATTGCTTCTGTACAGCTCACTGTTGCATGCACAGCATAAAACCAAACACAAGAGCAGCAAAGCATCGCATTCTGTTGATGTAAATACACTCATCGACACTAAGGACGTTGACCGCATCATTAAAACGCTTAGTGCGGATGATATGCAGGGCCGGGCAACGTTTACGCCCGGTATTGAAAAAGCAGCGCAGTTTATCGAAAATGAATTTAAGCAAACTGGTTTGAAACCCCTGCCAGGCAATGCTACCTACAGGCAGAATTTCAGCATGACGCGCTCAAAACCAGTTAAAACTTTTGCAAGCATCAACGGTAAGATCATCCCGAAGGACAGTGTGTTCGCTGTCTCGGCATCGGCAGGTTTTGAATGGAGCAACAATGCCGATGTGCAGATCGTTAAACTAAGTTCGGATAAAGATTTCCGGAAGGAATATACCGGTTATTTGAACAGCGGTAAAAAACTGCTCGTATTAGTCGACCAGATCTTTACAGCTAATTTTAACCAGTTGGTAAACCGCTCCACGCGCGGCAGGGTAAGTTTCACCGATGCCAATAAGGATCAGACTGTGGTATTTATATTGGGAAATCATGATGATATCAAATCGTTTTCGGTAAAATATGAAGGCAAGGTTGAGCAGTTGCCTTTATTCAATATTGCGGGTATCATCTCAGGTAAAACCAAGCCAAACGAGTATGTGATTTTCTCGGGCCACTACGATCACTTAGGCATTCTGAAACCAATGGCCGGCGACAGTATTGCCAACGGCGCCGATGATGATGCCTCGGGCACTACGGCCATGATCACGCTGGCCAAATACTACAAAAAACTCAACAGTAATGCCCGTACCCTGGTATTTGTTGCCTTTACGGCCGAAGAGATCGGCGAGTACGGTTCGCAATACTTCTCCAAACAAATGAACCCGGAGCAAACCGTGGCGATGTTCAATATCGAGATGATCGGCAAGCCCTCCAAATTCGGCCCTAACTCGGCATTTATTACCGGTTACGAACGATCGGATTTTGGTAAGATATTGCAGAATAACCTGAATGGCACCGAATTTAAGTTTTATCCTGATCCGTACCCGGCTCAAAATTTATTTTACCGCAGCGATAACGCTTCGCTGGCCAAAGTGGGTGTACCTGCGCATACCATCTCGACAGACCAGATCGATACCGATAAACTTTATCACACTGTGGGCGATGAATACGGTACCCTTGATGTTACAAATATTGTTTCGACAATTAAGGCAATTGCCTTAAGTTCGCGCAGCATTGTAGACGGGAAAGATACGCCTGCAAGGGTAGCGATTGAAAAGTAGTGGCATGAGCAAGAAAATTCTGCTGCTCTTTTGTATGTCGGTTATTTTATCAGCTGCTGCACAAAACAGAAAGCGCACAGAAGGTAGTCGGCTAAACGTGGAGTACCCAATAGCTGAAGCAAATGCCAAAGAGCTGGGATTGAAAAAGCTGGCAGATTCAGAACATCGGCATCATTATCGATTTTCCACAGAAGGGCAAATTGTGGAGATATGGACAGACGATGATGTTACCTACCAGGGGTTTTTACTCAATTACATTTATCACAGGAAGGGTAAAGGCGGGTATCAGCATAATATACTTAGTAAAAAAGAAAGTGTATACACTGATAAAGCGAAACAAATAATAGCAATGTATGATTCTCTGGCATTAAACGGGATACCAACAGAAGAAAGAATAGCGAACTGGCAGAAAGGTCTGGATGGCGGGGATGATATTGTTGAATTTGCCGACCGTGACTCGTATTCTATCAAGACTTACTGGGAGCCAGCTGTTCAGGAACGGATCCCTGGAATTTATATTAAGAAGTTTTTTAACCGATTAGAAGTCGTGTTCCAGTTGGGAAGAAAATACAAGTCATTTCAAAACGAACTGCCAATTGGAAACTACTACATCGGAATGATGATGGTGACGAAAACTGTAAAATTTGGCGCCAAGGGTGGGAGTAGTTTATTCCGGAAATAAGAATACAACAACTATGAGTATAAAACACAATACCTATTTTGAAGGCAAGGTGCAAAGCCTTGGCCTGGATACCGAAGAAGGCAAAGCCACCGTTGGCGTGATGCTGCCGGGCGAATACCGGTTCAACACCTCGAGCGATGAGGTGATGACCGTTATTTCGGGCGAACTGAATGTAAAACTGCCCGGCGCCGGCTGGGAAATGTATTACCCGCAGGAAACTTTTGAGATAGCCGCCGGCCAGGCCTTTGATGTAAGCTGCGAAAAGGATGTGGCTTATATATGCTATTATAGCTAATCCAGTTCCTCACAAAAATACCCTGCGTATTGAATTTTATTGCGTATGGCTTCGCTGTCGTTATCGGTTGATCCAATGCGCAATACTTTGTCGATATCCTCCCGGTCGACGTTCCAGAATGCTACCGAGGGGATATTACGCATTACCTGTGTAAGGTTATGCAGGTCCTTTTTGTATCTGATATTGGTTTTGAAGATCAGGATGTTCATGGCGAATTTGATTTAAAAGGGCTGTTCCTTTAACCGGGGAGCAGCCCTCCGGATATTTTAGAAATTCATTTCGTCGGCACTCGGGCCGTAGCTTCCGGGGATCGGGATATCCAGTAAGCGTAAAAACACGCCCAGTTGCGCCCTGTGATGCACAATCTGGTTCAGCGACATCCGGATCACTTCGGCTTTCGTCGAAACACTGAGTACGCGGTCTCCATTGCGCAGGGTCCACTTCTCGCCGAGTTTAGGTTCATTTCCCTCTACCAGTTGCGAACGGCCGTCTACCAGCGATTTTTCGAAAAGTTCCATCAGCCCGGCGGTGTTGTTGATCTGCGGAGGGTTGTAGGGGCTGCTTGCAAAGTCCAGCTCGTCGGTAGTGAGCGTCATGGTTATCCAGGTAGGCAGTTCGGCAATGTGTGTGGCCAGGCTGCGGATGGTCATGCTCTTTGGATGCGGGCGCCAGTCGTATTTATCGTCGGGTATACGGCTGAGCATTTTACGGGTGGTTACCGATTCGTTCTCCAGTTCTTTTAAAAAAACATTGATTGTTGACATAATTGTATCGTTTTTGGTTTGCTGATACAAATAAACAAAGGGCCGGTGACAGCCCTATGTCAACAAGTTTTGAGAAATTTTTAAAAAGGCCGTTTTTTCGAAACCCGTCCTTTCGGAGCGGGTTTACTTTCCCACTCGGTATCCTTTTCGTACTGTTTAGCCATTTTAGCTACCCGCTCTTCGAGCGATTCGGTAGTGAACCTTTCACGGCCAAGGCTGTCCACCAGTATCGGGAAAGCGAATGGCGTGGGTTTATCGGTTTTTTTAATGATGATCTTTTGTTTGGCGATACGCTGCAGCGCAGCACGAAGCCTGAACTCTTCTAACTGGAAAGCCAGTGCTTCGTTATAAGCTTGTCTTACCAATAAGTTGTTCGGCTCATACTCGCTGAAGACATCGAACAATAAAGAGGATGAAGCCTGCAAGTGCCGGCTTTTTACCGGTTGCCCGGGATAACCGGTGAAGATCAGACCGCCGATATGTGCAATATCGCGAAAGCGGCGGCGGGCCATTTCGTTAGCGTTGAGGCTGTGCTGTATATCATCGAGCAGGTTATCAATCGTGAACAGGTCGTGATTCAAAGCTTCCTGCAAAAGTATCTCATCATCGGTAAGCAGCTCGAAACCGTAATCATTCATGGCGATGGAGAAACTGGCCGTTTTGATCCTCGAGATGCGATAGGCAAAAAGCGATGCCATGCCCTCGTGCACCAGCCGCCCCTCGAAAGGATAGAAAAACAGGTGGTGCCCCTCGCGCGATTCGAACGATTCGATCAAAAACTCATCCCGTTTGGGCAGGTGCGATTCGGCGGCCTGAATATTGAATAAAGGGCGCAAGGCTTCAACCTCAACACCCTTTTCGGTGCCGCGGGCAACCTCATCCAGTTTATCGCGCAGCACTGCCGAGAGCTGCGAAGATAAAGGCATACGGCCGCCCATCCAGCTCGGTATCATGCCTTTCTTTTTAGTCGATTTTTGTACGTAAGCGCTCATCTCCTTAAACCGGACGAACTCTAAACTACGGCCGGCGAACCAAAAATTATCGCCTGGTTTTAATCGGGATATGAATGATTCTTCGATACTGCCCAAGCTGCCGCCGCTTAACCAGCGCACGCGGATGCTGACATCGCTGGTAATGGTGCCGATACTTAAGCGGTGCCGCATGGCCACCCGGCGGCTGTTCACTTTGTATACCCCGTTTTCCAGCTCAACTTTCAAAAACTCGTCGTACTGGGCAAGGGTTTTGCCGCCATTGGTGATGAAGTCGAGCAGCTCATTGAATTCGCTGCGTTTCAGATCGGCAAAGGCAAAGGTTGTTTTCACTTCATTGAACAGCTCGTTCGCTGTAAATCCATCGGATACAGCGAGGGTAACCATGTATTGTATCAATACGTCGAGGGCGAGCAGGATAGGGTCGCGGCTTTCATAAACGCCGTTAACCAGGGCTTGCTTTAAGGCAGCGCCTTCCAGCAATTCGAGTGAATGCGTCGGCACAAAATAAGCTTTGGATATAGCGCCGGGATGATGCCCGCTGCGGCCGGCCCGTTGCATAAAACGCGCTACGCCTTTCGGGCTGCCAATTTGGACAACGGTATCAACCGGCCGAAAATCGACACCCAGATCAAGGCTCGAAGTACAAACTACCAGTTTCAGCGCTTCGGCATGCAGGGCCTGTTCAACCCAGTTGCGCAGCTCGTTATCGAGCGAGCCGTGGTGCATAGCCATGATACCAGCGTATTCGGGGTATTTATCTAAGATGGCATGGTACCAGATTTCGCTTTGTGAGCGTGTATTGGTAAATATCAGGGTGGTTTTGCTGCGCTCTACAATATCGATCACCTGCGGCAACAGTTTTAGCCCGATATGCCCGGCCCAGGAGTAAGTCTCCACGTTCTCCGGTATTACCGATTCGATGAGGATCTTTTTCTCAAGATTCGCACGCACCATTCTGATCTTACCTGCAGGCATATCGTTACCCAGCAAAACCTGCGAAGCTTCTTCCAGATTGCCTATAGTTGCGCTGATACCCCAGATTTTTAGTGGTGAGTGGTGAATAGTGAGTGGTGAGTCGGTATTTTCATAACTCACTTTCCGGCTCAGGGCCTTTAGTCGCGATAGCCCTAATTCAACCTGAACGCCGCGTTTGGTGCCTAAGAGCTCGTGCCATTCGTCGGTTACTACAACCTGCAGGTTTTTAAACATTTTAGGGTATTCCTTTTGGGCCAGCATCAGGTGCAGGCTTTCGGGAGTAGTGAGCAGTACTTCGGGTAGTTTTTTTCTGAGCGCCTGTTTCTCAGCAGCGGGCGTATCCCCGGTCCGCGTGGCTATTTTCCAGGGTATTTGCAGGTCGTCGCAAACCTCCTGCATGGCTTTGCGGATATCGTTGGTCAGGGCTCGCAGCGGCGTTATCCACAACATCATCAAACCATTATCCTGCCGGGTTTTGTAAGTTTCGGGATAAGTGTTGATGTATTCGGCAAGGAAAGGCAAAAACATGGCGAATGTTTTACCACTGCCAGTGGGCGCATTTAACAACCCGGAGCAGCCGGAAAGATAGGCTTCTTCCATCTCCAGTTGGAAAGCAAATTGTTTCCAGTTTTTTTCGCTGAACCATTGCCTGATTCTTTGCTGCCCGGGCGAATTCATCTTTTGTATATTCTCTGTAAAATAAAAAAGTCCTGCCGGATATCCGGCAGGACTTTTAAGAATTAGTTTTTAAAGCTAATTATTTTTTGAATTCAACGCGGCGGTTTAATACACGGCCGTCTTCAGTTGAGTTATCAGCAATCGGGTGAGTTTCGCCATAACCTTTTACTTTAAGGTGTTTAGCATCAACGCCAGAGTTTACTAAGTAAGTTTTAACCGAGTTAGCACGGTCTTTTGATAATTGCATGTTGTGAGCAGCAGTACCTTCAGATGAAGCGTAACCGTTAACCCAAACAGTTTTACCAGATGCGCGCAAGTCGGCAGAAGTAGCATCTAAGATTGGGTAAGACGAAGTACGTAATACTGAGCTATCAAATTCAAACTGGATGTTTGCATAAGCAGTACCTGTTACTGATCCTTTGTTACCGCCATTACCACCGTATTTGTTGATCATGTCGTGAACTTGTGCAGTATCCAAACCAACTTTCAACGGGCAACCTGAGCCATCAACTACAGTACCAGCCGGAGTGTTAGGGCATTTGTCGAACTGATCAGCTACACCGTCGCCGTCGCTGTCTTTTTTCAGGTCGTCAACTGCTTTCTCAACATTTGATACACGGCCTTTTAAAGCTTCAACTTCTTGTTTCAGGG
>NZ_MDJS01000007.1 GCF_001705515.1 Mucilaginibacter sp. PPCGB 2223
AGTAAAAGTTGGCACCGACTTACTCTCCCACGTATTACCGCAGTACCATCAGCTCTGGCGGGCTTAACTTCTCTGTTCGGAATGGGAAGAGGTGGACACCGCCGATATAGGCACCTGAATGCTTTTTGTTTAGTACTTAGTAGCAAGTATCAAGTAGCAAGACTTTAACTGCTTTAGTAATAAACGATTTTTTATTTGTTGCTGAGTATAGCGTAGAGTTGTATAAAGTAAGATCTTCATCTCGATACTTGATACTAACTACTTGATACTATCATCAACAATGACAAGTATTGAAAGAAGTAATTTTTAGAGAAAACAACAGCTTTGTTGTTTAGTGAGTGGTCATTGGTCAGCAGTGAGTAAACTCACTATTCACAATTAACCACTCACCTTATTACCTGCTATGAGAAAGCTTCGGGTTATTAGTATTACTCGGCTTTGATGTCACCACCTTTACACCTGTAACCTATCAACGTAGTAGTCTGCTACGACCCTATAAGGAAGTCTCATCTCGTGGCTAGTTTCGCACTTAGATGCTTTCAGCGCTTATCTATTCCCAACGTAGCTACTCTGCAATACAGCTGGCGCCATAACAGATTCACCAGAGGTTAGTCCAACCCGGTCCTCTCGTACTAAGGTCAGCCCCACTCAAACTTCCAACGCCCACAACAGATAGGGACCGAACTGTCTCGCGACGTTCTGAACCCAGCTCGCGTGCCACTTTAATGAGCGAACAGCTCAACCCTTGGGACCTTCTCCAGCCCCAGGATGTGACGAGCCGACATCGAGGTGCCAAACCTCCCCGTCGATATGAGCTCTTGGGGGAGATCAGCCTGTTATCCCCAGCGTACCTTTTATCCTTTGAGCGATGGCCCTTCCATGCAGAACCACCGGATCACTATATCCGTCTTTCGACCCTGCTCGGCTTGTCTGCCTCACAGTCAAGCAAGCTTATGCTATTGCACTCCCCGTACGGTTACCAAGCGTACTGAGCTTACCTTTGAAAGCCTCCGTTACCTTTTTGGAGGCGACCACCCCAGTCAAACTACCCGCCAAACAATGTCCCCCGCTTTGCAGGGTTAGACACCAAATACAGAAAGGGTGGTATTTCAACGTTGGCTCCCCGAATCCTGGCGAATCCGGCTCACAGCCTCCCACCTATCCTACACATCCTGTATCCGATATCAATGTTAAGTTGTAGTGAAGGTGCATGGGGTCTTTCCGTCCCGTTGCGGGTAACCGGCGTCTTCACCGATACCACAATTTCACCGAGCTCATGGCTGAGACAGCGCCCAGATCGTTACACCATTCGTGCAGGTCGGAACTTACCCGACAAGGAATTTCGCTACCTTAGGACCGTTATAGTTACGGCCGCCGTTTACTGGGGCTTCGATTCAATGCTTCGCCTTGCGACTAACATCCCCTCTTAACCTTCCAGCACCGGGCAGGTGTCAGGCCTTATACGTCATCTCTCGATTTTGCAAAGCCATGTGTTTTTGTTAAACAGTCGCCTGGGCCTTTTCACTGCGGCTGACATTACTGTCAGCGCCCCTTCTCCCGAAGTTACAGGGCCATTTTGCCGAGTTCCTTAGCCATGATTCACTCGAGCACCTTAGGATTCTCTCCTCGACTACCTGTGTCGGTTTACGGTACGGGGTTTTATAACCTGAAGCTTAGCAGGTTTTCTTGGAAGTCTGATTACCTGAACTATCCCATCCCCCGAAGGTTCCGAGTACTATCGGCTTTCAGCATAGTCTGCGTACTTAACTACAAACTATATACCTACGGCCTTTAACGATCTATTCCGTCAGATCGCGTCAGTTTCACTACTCCGTCACTGCATCGCAGTTATAAAACGTACTGGAATATTAACCAGTTGTCCATCGGCTACGCCATTCGGCTTCACCTTAGGCCCCGACTAACCCTGATCCGATTAGCGTTGATCAGGAAACCTTAGTCTTTCGGTGGGCGGGTTTCTCTCCCGCCTTATCGTTACTTATGCCTACATTTGCTTTTCTACAAGGTCCACAGTAACTTACGTATCTGCTTCGCCCCCTGTAGAATGCTCCCCTACCAGTGCATTTACATGCAATCCATAGCTTCGGTATACCACTTGATGCCCGTTTATTATCCATGCCCGATCGCTCGACTAGTGAGCTGTTACGCACTCTTTAAATGAATGGCTGCTTCCAAGCCAACATCCTAGCTGTCTGTGCAATCGGACCTCGTTAGTTCAACTTAGCGGTAATTTAGGGACCTTAGCTGATGGTCTGGGTTCTTTCCCTCTCGGCCTTGGACCTTAGCACCCAAAGCCTCACTCCAGCGTATATTATATAGCATTCGGAGTTTATCTGGATTTGGTAGGATTTGACTCCCCCGCACCCAATTAGTAGCTCTACCTCTATATAACTCAACCGCCAGGCTGTTCCTAAAAACATTTCGGGGAGTACGAGCTATTTCCCAGTTTGATTAGCCTTTCACCCCTACCCACAGATCATCCGGAAACTTTTCAACGTTTATCGGTTCGGTCCTCCAGTACCTGTTACGGCACCTTCAACCTGTCCATGGGTAGATCACAAGGTTTCGCGTCTACCCCCACTGACTGCACGCCCTGTTCAGACTCGCTTTCGCTTCGGCTGCGTGACTTAATCACTTAACCTTGCCAGTGAGGAGTAACTCGTAGGCTCATTATGCAAAAGGCACGCCGTCACGGCTTTCACCGCTCCGACCGCTTGTAAGTACACGGTTTCAGGTTCTATTTCACTCCCCTGTTCGGGGTTCTTTTCACCTTTCCCTCACGGTACTGGTTCACTATCGGTCTCTCAGGAGTATTTAGCCTTACCGGATGGTGCCGGCAAATTCCCACAAGGCGTCTCCGACCTCGCGGTACTCAGGATACCACTATCCTACTATTACTTACACTTACGCAGCTCTCATGCTCTATGGCCGGGTTTCCCACCCCGTTCAGTTTCATTTTAGTATTCATGTTGTGGTCCTATAACCCCGGCTATGCCGTAACATAACCGGTTTGGGCTGCTTCCATTTCGCTCGCCACTACTCTGGAAATCACTGTTGTTTTCTCTTCCTCTGCTTACTTAGATGTTTCAGTTCAGCAGGTTCGCGCATTTATGCAACTATTCTTCAAATAGTTAGGTTTCCCCATTCGGAAATCTGCGGATCAATTCATATTTGCTGATCCCCGCAGCTTATCGCAGCTTATCACGTCCTTCATCGCCTCTGAGAGCCAAGGCATCCCCCGTGTACCCTTTCTTACTTTCTTCTACTCATACGCCTTTTGCTCGTATGGTATGCTTTTTGGTAGTTGTTCCGTTCTAGTATCTAGTAGTTAGTATCAAGTAGTTAGACTACTTTTCTACTTTCTTGTAAACCTATAAAGCCTGAACAACGTCCCTACTGTTGTTTTCTCTTTTTGAATTACTTCTTCCAATATGTCAAAGAACGTTTACCCCAAACCCCTAAAGGGGCTTTTATCAATATCCTTCTTTTGTTAAAGAATGGAGGGTTGGTGGAGAATAACGGATTCGAACCGTTGACCCCCTGCGTGCAAGGCAGGTGCTCTAGCCAGCTGAGCTAATCCCCCGTAAGACTCGTTTTCAGTAGTTAGTAGTGAGTATTTAGTAGTTAGACTTTCATCTAAATACTTTGTACTAACTACTTTGTACTTTCAACTTAAACCCTGTAGTCCGGAGCAGATTTGAACTGCTGACCCCTACATTATCAGTGTAGTGCTCTAACCAAACTGAGCTACCGGACTCTATTTTTGTTGTCAGTTGTCAGTTGTGAGTGGTCAGTTTCGGTTAGCCGCTTTTGCTAACTAACTTTTCACTTGCTCCTTTCAACTTTCAACTGCCAGCAACGTCCTGCTCCTTGCGGTCACAGCCACTGTGGCTTGTCTTTCTGGGTGTTTTTTTGAGTACTTTAGTATATAGTAGTTAGTATTTGGATGATTAGCTTTCGCTTTCTAAATACTCTGTACTAAATACTTTGTACTAATTTTTTAATAAAGAAATAGACATGTGCGTAGCGGCGTTATGCCGCTCGAACGTTTTTGATGAGAAAATATCAGATACCTGCTCCAGAAAGGAGGTATTCCAGCCGCACCTTCCGGTACGGCTACCTTGTTACGACTTAGCCCCAGTTACCGGTTTTACCCTAGGCGGCTCCTTGCGGTTACCGACTTCAGGTACCCCCAGCTTCCATGGCTTGACGGGCGGTGTGTACAAGGCCCGGGAACGTATTCACCGCGTCATTGCTGATACGCGATTACTAGCGAATCCAACTTCACGGGGTCGAGTTGCAGACCCCGATCCGAACTGTGAATGGCTTTTGGAGATTGGCATCCTGTTGCCAGGTAGCTGCCCTCTGTACCATCCATTGTAGCACGTGTGTAGCCCCGGACGTAAGGGCCATGATGACTTGACGTCGTCCCCTCCTTCCTCTCTACTTGCGTAGGCAGTCTGTTTAGAGTCCCCACCTTGACGTGCTGGCAACTAAACATAGGGGTTGCGCTCGTTGCGGGACTTAACCCAACACCTCACGGCACGAGCTGACGACAGCCATGCAGCACCTAGTTTCGTGTCCCGAAGGACTGATCCGTCTCTGAATCATTCACTAACTTTCAAGCCCGGGTAAGGTTCCTCGCGTATCATCGAATTAAACCACATGCTCCTCCGCTTGTGCGGGCCCCCGTCAATTCCTTTGAGTTTCACCCTTGCGGGCGTACTCCCCAGGTGGAACACTTAACGCTTTCGCTTAGACGCTAACTGTATATCGCTAACATCGAGTGTTCATCGTTTAGGGCGTGGACTACCAGGGTATCTAATCCTGTTTGATCCCCACGCTTTCGTGCCTCAGCGTCAATTGCACCATAGTAAGCTGCCTTCGCAATTGGTGTTCTGTGACATATCTATGCATTTCACCGCTACTTGTCACATTCCGCCTACCTCTAGTGTATTCAAGCCCATCAGTATCAAAGGCACTGCGATAGTTAAGCTACCGTCTTTCACCCCTGACTTAATAGGCCGCCTACGCACCCTTTAAACCCAATAAATCCGGATAACGCTCGGATCCTCCGTATTACCGCGGCTGCTGGCACGGAGTTAGCCGATCCTTATTCTCAGAGTACATTCAGCTCCCGACACGTCGGGAGGTTTATTCCCCTGCAAAAGCAGTTTACAACCCATAGGGCCGTCTTCCTGCACGCGGCATGGCTGGTTCAGACTTCCGTCCATTGACCAATATTCCTTACTGCTGCCTCCCGTAGGAGTCTGGTCCGTGTCTCAGTACCAGTGTGGGGGGCCATCCTCTCAGATCCCCTAGACATCGTCGCCTTGGTGGGCCGTTACCCCGCCAACTAGCTAATGTCCCGCATGCCCATCTTTATCCTATAAATATTTGATTATATCACAATGCTGTGTTATAATGTTATGCGGTCTTAATCTCTCTTTCGAGAGGCTATCCCCCTGATAAAGGTAGGTTACATACGTGTTACGCACCCGTGCGCCACTCTCATTAGGAGCAAGCTCCCAAATCCCGTCCGACTTGCATGTATTAGGCCTGCCGCTAGCGTTCATCCTGAGCCAGGATCAAACTCTCCATTGTAAATGTTAAGTTTTTATATCACTGACCCTACTTTATTATTTGTAGAATCTGTATTTGTATCTTTATACAGATATCTGTGCTAACTTTCTCTCTTATTGTTCGTCTTTAACATAACTTCTGAGTATCTCTACTCTCCGCTACGCTACATGTTACTCCTTTTAAAGAACTTTTTCGATCCACCTTCACGGCTTCTCTTTATATCTTACCTTTCGGCTTGATTATCTTGTCTTGTCCCCTCCGGAATCGCTCCGTCGGTAAGCGAGATTCGCATCTCCCTTTTTGTTCAGCCTTCCGGCCCCTTTCCCATCTTCTC
>NZ_MDJS01000008.1 GCF_001705515.1 Mucilaginibacter sp. PPCGB 2223
GGAGTGTTAGGGCATTTGTCGAACTGATCAGCTACACCGTCGCCGTCGCTGTCTTTTTTCAGGTCGTCAACTGCTTTCTCAACATTTGATACACGGCCTTTTAAAGCTTCAACTTCTTGTTTCAGGGTTGGATCGTTCAATTCGTCATACATCATGGCAACAGGGTTAACCCACTCTAAGTTCGGTTTTGATTTCGAACCGAAAGTGTATTCGATACCGGCATAACCCAATGTGTATTTATCGCGGTGAACGTAATCGCCAACTAATTTCGAACCATCGAAATCATCACCATCGGTAAAGTACATGTTGTAACCTAAGTTAAATGCCCATGAATCGCTCAACCTAAATTTAACGCCTACGCCTGTTGGTACATAAGCTTCAAAAATGGTGTGGTCGCTGCCGGCGTTGTTTTTAAACGGTTCGCTTTTGGTAGCGCTGCCAAAATCGGCATTGTTGTACAGGGTTGGGTTATAGTATTGTGCACCTAAACCTGCTTCAACGAAGAAATTGATCGCGTTTTTGCGACGTAAGAAGTCGACAGTTGCAACATTAATCACACCAAGTATAGCACCTGAGTAATAAGTTGTCGAAAAACCGTAAACCGGGAAGGTTTTACCGGTACCCTGAGTAGCATAAGTGTTAGTACCTTGTACTTTACCCAAACCAAAATCGGCTTCGATACCGAAAGAATGAGCCAGTTGTTTTCTGACAGTTAATAATCCACCCAAATTAATTTTAAGGCCGGAGAAACCATTAACGCCACCGATAACAGCTTCGTTGCTTGTTGCACCAACGTTTAAACCTAAGGTCCAGGTGTTGTACTGTCCGCTCCCACCAAATATC